>OY970182.1:4427500-5146968 GCA_963708095.1 uncultured Pseudomonadota bacterium | reverse complement strand
TGACTGCGCGCCGGCCGCCGTGCATGGTAACCGCTCCGCAACCAATGGGCCGCTAGGGGAACAGCCTGGATCCGAGAGATCGCGGAATCATGGCAGCTCGACGGGGCGCGGCACGGGTCGCGACGGGGCAAAGGCGGCGGGACCGGCGGCTGCCGGCCGGCATGACCGCGACCGGCTCGTACTGCGCCGCAGCGCATGACATGAGCCTGGGCATACAGTGGCGATTCGGATACACTCCGCTGTGCTATATCTGCGGCTGTCATGCCCAGCGGGGCCGCGGCGGCTGCGCGGCGGCCGTGGGTTCGGCAGTCGTGGTCCGGCCACAGCGAGGGTACCCTACAATCGACCTGACACGAGACTGCCGCCTTCACATGAACCTCGCGAGATGCCCGCATGGCGTTCATCGTCGTCGTTGACGACTCCCTGGCGAACCTGGCGATCTACTCCCGCCTGGCCGCCTCCGTGGAGCCCACGGTCAGCGTATGCACCTTCACCGATCCGTTGCGTGCACTCGACTGGCTCGCCGCGAACACGGCCGATCTGGTGATCACCGATTACATGATGCCGGCGCTGCACGGCGCGGAACTCACCCGCCGCATCCGCAGCCTACCGTCCGCCAGCGACGTGCCGGTCATCGTCGTGACCGCCTATGCCGACCGCGATTTCCGTCTCGAGGCGTACGAGGCGGGAGCGAGCGATTTCGTCCAGAGCCCGATCGATCATTCCGAGTTCCGGATGCGGGTGCGCAACCTGCTGCAGCTCGGCGGCCACCAGCGGCTGATCCGCGACCGCGCCCGGGCGCTCGAACAGGAGCTGAAGCAGACCGAGGAATTGCGCGACCAGGTGCTGCGCGACAGCCGCGAGCGCCTGGCGCAGGTGATCGACACCATCCCCGCCATGATCAGCGCGAGCGACGCCGACGGCCGCTGCATCTTCGTCAACGCCTATCGCGCCGCGCTGCTCGGCGATCGCGCCGGCCAGCCGAGCGAGGACGAGGAAAGCGCCCGGCTGGACAGGCTGGTGCTCGCCTCGGGCCGGCCACTGCCGGCGTTCGAGGAAGACGTCATCCTGCTGAATGACGAGATCCGGACCTTCCTCACCACCAAATCGCCGCTGCGCGAGGCCAGCGGCCAAGTGGTCGGCGTGCTGAGCATGTCACTCGACATTTCGGAGCGCAAGCGGTCCGAGGCGCAGCTCGCGTTCCAGGCGAAGCACGACTACCTGACGTCGCTGCCGAACCGGTCCTATCTCTTCCATCGCCTGGGCCAGCAGCTCGCCGCCGGCCCCGATGCGAGCCAGTCCCTGCTGGCGCTGCACTTCATCGACCTCGACCGCTTCAAATACATCAACGACGGCCTCGGCCACCATGTCGGTGACTGCCTGCTGAAGGCGGTGGCGGGACGGCTGCAGGATGCGGTCCGCAGCACCGACATGGTGGCGCGCCTGGGGGGCGACGAATTCGCCATCCTGCAAAGCGACGCAGTGAGCCTCACCGACGTCGGCCAGCTTGCCGAGCGGCTCAACCAGTTGATGCTGAAGCCGTTCGTGATCGACGACCGGGAGATCGTCATCAGCGCCAGCATCGGGGTGACGGTCTATCCGGGCGACGGCGACGGTCCGGAGGAACTGCTGCGCAATGCCGACCTCGCGATGTACCGGATCAAGGCCAGCGGGCGGAACGGCTTCCAGTTCTTCGCCCAGGACATGCTGGCGCGCGCCCGCGCCGAGGTCCAGTTGCAGGCCGCGCTGCGTGGGGCGCTGGCGCGGGACGAGTTCGAGCTGCAGTTCCAGCCGCAGCTCGATCTGCACACCGGCCGCATCGCTGGCACCGAGGCGCTGATCCGCTGGCGGCGCGAGGGGGGGGAACTGCTGGCGCCGGCGGAGTTCCTCCCGGTCGCCACCGAAAGCGGCCTGATGGCCGAGATCGACGACTGGGTGCTGCGCGCCGCCTGCCACGAAGCCCGGCGCTGGCTCGACCGGGACGGCACCGGGCTGCGTATTTCGGTGAACGTCTCCGTCCTGCATTCGCGCACCGGCGGCCTGCAGAGCCGGGTGGCGCGGGCGCTGGAGGACTTCGGCCTGCCGCCCGCGCTCCTGGAACTCGAACTCACCGAGGGCGTCCTGCTGCAGGACGCCAACCACGCTGCGGAAGACATCGACGCCCTGCACCGGCTCGGCGTGCGTATCTCGATCGACGATTTCGGCACCGGCTTCTCCTCCCTCGGTCGCCTCGCCAGCCTGCACGTGGACCGGCTGAAGATCGACAGATCCTTCATCGAGACGCTCGACGATCCCAACAGTCTGGCGATCGTCCGCGCGGTCGTAAGCCTTGGCCGGGCGCTCAGGATCGAGGTGGTCGCGGAAGGGGTGGAAACGGCCGCGCAGCTCGAACAGGTCCGGGAGGCCGGCTGCGACGCGGTGCAGGGATTCCATACCGGCCACCCGATCGGCAGCGAGGCGTTCGCCCGCCTGCTCGGGTGCGACACGGCGCTGGTTCCGGTCGGAAGCACCTGACCCATGCGCCGGATCACGGATGACGCGGCCGAGAAGGCCGGGACGTCGCCCCGCCTCGGCCCGTGGCGCGAACGCGCACGCCTGATCGTCGCCAGCGGCGACGCGGGAATGACCTTGAACCGCCTGATCGCCGGATTGCTGGTGCTGGCGTTCAATACCTGGGTCATCTCGGACGAGCACCACGGCGGCGCACCGATCCTGTCGGCGCTGCTGTATCTCCTGCTCGGCCTCGCGGTGGGGACGGATCTCGCCGTCCGCCCGCGCCCCTCGACGGGACGGCGCGCCGCGGCGCTGCTGCTCGATGTCGGCTCGGTCTCCTACGAGCTGCATATCGGCGGCGGCGCCACCGCCTGGCTGATCCCGGCCTATCTCTGGACGGTGTTCGGCAACGGGTTCCGCTTCGGCCCACGCTTCCTGCTCGCCGCGATGGCCGGCTCGATCATCGGCTTCGGCGCGGTCGCCGCCACGACGCCGTTCTGGAGCAGCCAGCCGCCACTGCTCACCGGCGTCATCATCGGCCTCGTCATCCTGCCGCTGTATGCGCTGGCGCTGATCCGGCGTCTGTCAGCGGCGCGCCACCAGGCCGAGGCGGCGAGCCGCTCCAAATCGCTGTTCCTGGCCAGCGTCAGCCACGAGCTGCGGACGCCGCTCAATGCGATCATCGGCATGGGCGCGTTGCTGGAAGGCAGCCCGCTCGACGCCGGGCAGGCCGAAATGAGCGGGACCATCATGACCGCCGCGCGCAGCCTGCTGCGGCTGATCGACGGCATCCTCGACCTGTCGCGGATCGAGGCGGAGCGGATGCCGGTCGTGCGGGTCGATTTCGACCTGGTCCGCGAACTCGCCGACATTCGTACTATCTTCCTGGCGCAGGCACGCCAGAAGGGCCTGCGGCTCTATCTGCACGTGACCCCCCGCACCCCGCTGCTGCTGCGCGGGGACGCAAGCCGGCTGCACGAGATCATGCTGAATCTCGTCGGCAACGCGCTGAAATTCACCGATGCCGGCAGCATCACCATCGCGGTGGACGCGACCGCGGCGGCGGACGGCGCGACGCGGCTGGAAATCGAGGTGACCGACACCGGCATCGGTATCGCGCCGGAGGCGCAGACGCGCATCTTCGAGAACTTCACCCAGGCCGACGAGACGATCCTCAATCGCTACGGCGGCACCGGCCTCGGCCTCGGGATCACGCGGAAATTCGTCGAGCTGCTGGGCGGACGGATCGCGGTGCGCAGTACGCCGGGCACCGGCAGCACCTTCCGGATCGAGCTTCCCTTCGCGCTGCGGCCGGAAACGCCGTTGCCCACCACCGGGGACATCGTCCTGCGCGCGTTCGTCCCCGGCGCGCACATCGGCACCATCGCGCCGCTGCTCGGCCGGCTGCGCCAGGCCGGGGTACTGATCGAACGCATCGACGCCTGGCCGCCCGGGCTGTTTCCGCCGGATGCACTCCCGCCGGCGGCGCAAGGCGCGCAGGATCCGATCGGCGCTCCGCCCGCCACGACGGCATGGCGGGGCGGATGCGTGGTGGCCTTTGCCGCGCTCGATGCGGGCGTCGACGCGGGTTTCCCGCAGCTCCATGCGGCGGGAGCGGTGGCGTTCGTCGTCGTCGGGGGCACCCCCTTCGACGGGCTGCCTCCGCTCGCCTGGCAACGCACATTCCTCACCCTGCTCCCGACCGTCGCGACCGACGAGCAACTCGCCACCTTGCTCCATCTCCTGCACGGCATGCAGGGGCGGCCGGCCGGCAACGAGGAGCCGCCCTGCCCGCCGGCGCAGGAGAGCTTCCACGTGCTGGTCGCCGACGACAACGCGGTGAACCGGCGGGTCCTGCTGAAGATCCTCGGCGCCTCCGGGCACACGGTCGTGGCCGTCAGCGACGGCGAGCAGGCGCTGGACGCGCTGGCCGAGCAGGCGTTCGACATCGCGCTGTTCGACGTCAACATGCCGAAGGTCGACGGGATCGAGGCGACGAAAATCTACCGCATGGCCTCGCTCGGCCGGGTCGCGGTGCCGATCGTCGCGCTCACCGCCGACGCCACGCCGCAGAACCGCGCCCGCTGCCTGGAGGCAGGCATGCAGGCCTGCCTCGTCAAGCCGGTGGAGCCGGCGAATCTGCTCGCGATCCTGGACGAGGCGGTCGCGACCGCGCGCCAGGAGGTGCCGTTGGCCTGGCGCCCGGCCGGCAACGCCGCCCCGCGGCCCGCACCGCCCGCAGCGGTGCCGGCGCTCGACGACGCGGTGCTCGACAGCCTGCGAGCCCTTGGCGGGGATGAGTTCGTCGTCGAACTTGGCGGCAGTTTCTGCGCCGAGGCGCACACCAGGCTCGATGCATTGCGCACCGCGGCCACCACCGGCGACGCACAGGAGTTCCGCTTGCAGGCGCATGGGCTGCGCAGCATCGCCGCCAACGTGGGGGCACGGCCGCTCGGCGAGCTCTGCCTGCCGTACCAGACGGTGTCCGCCGCCGAACTGCGCGACGAGGGAGCGGCCTACGTGGCGCGCGTCGCCGCGGAGTTGAAGCGGGTGGAGACGGCACTCGGCAGGTACGGCGACATCCGCCAACCGCCCACCGCCGGCACGCCCGCAGCGACGCGCGCCCGCGGCCCGGCGCCGTGGCCCGAAAAGGGGTCCGGGCCGCAGCCGGCCGCCTGATCCGCGTGCATGCCGGCCCCGGGGGAAGAGGACCGCGGGGAAAAGGGCCGAGCACACGTCGCCCGCGCCGGACAGCCAGACGCCGGGCAGGCAGGCACCTGGAAAAGGTGCCCCCCGCCCGGAGCGGTGCTTTCATACCAGCGGCCCCGGCCGATTACTCGTCCGGCGTCCACCTGGCCGCTGGTATGTCCTTGATTTTGCGCATGGCCGCCCCGCCAACCCCATGCGCGATACCGACCGGCCGAAGAGGCCGCCGGTATCAGTTGCCAACGGCGGGGCCGACCCTTCGCAGGTGAAAGCGGCTCCGACCCCGATGCTGCACCGGGCCGCGGGGGGGACTTTCTGTTTAGACACCGACTGCCTGCTTTTCGGTGACCCTGCTGACCTGCGCCCGCTCCTGCGCCGCGGCAATGCGGCCCATCCGGCGCAGATCCTGCTCGGACAGGCTGAGCGCGGTGTCCACCCAGAGATCGGTCACGTCGAGCAGTTCTTCGAGCGCAATCGGGTTGACCCGCCGGCGCACCTTGTAGATGGCGGACTGGGCACGCAGGCGGGACCGGTTGCGCGCGATATAGTCTCGTACGGCCCGTTCGCCCTCGCCTTCCTCCGCCAGCACGTCCACCACCCCGAGCGCATGCATCTCCGCCGCGGTGTACAGGCGGCCGCTCAGGATCATTTCCTCCGCCTTGGCCGCACCGATGCGGCGGGAGAGGAAGCTGTAGGCGCCCATGCCGGGGAACAGGTTGAACAGAATTTCCGGCAGGCCGAATTTCGCCTGTCGCTCGGCCACCATCACGTCGCAGGACAGCGGCGCTTCCAGCCCGCCGCCGAGCGCATCGCCCTGGATCAGTGCAATCGTGACAACACCGTGACCATAGCCGGTGTAGTTGGCGTAGCCGGAGATGACGCAGGCGTGGGCATAGTGGCGCAGGCCGTCGCGATCGCCCTGGCGGATCTTCTCGGCGAACAGACCGAGGTCACCGCCGAGATTGAACACGCCACGTGCCCGCGAGCCGAGCACGAAATAGTCGAATGGGGTCACCGCCCCAGGCGGCGTCGACGTGAACAGCGCATCGATCAGCGACTGCATGTGCCCGAGGTCGCGCAGCAGCGGCAAGGTGAAGCTCGGCCGTTCGCGGGGCTTCATGAAGCACCAGAAGGCGCGGTCTTCCGCGGTGATCGAGACTTCCAGGTCGCTATAGGACTGGCTCGCCACCACCGCATCCGGCGCGGCGCGGGAGACCGGATCCACTGCGGCTCCGAAATCGGTACGCACAAGGACCGGCATGTCCGTTTCGCCGGCATCAGCGCCGGTAGGGAACGACTTCATGGCGGCTGGGACGGACCCGGTCTTCTTGGTATCGAGAACGAACGTCATTGTCGGCTCCTGTCGGATGAGATTTTGGGTGTGGCGGATCAGGACGCGAACCGTCCTGCCGCAGCCAGAATGCCCATCCCGGCGCGCAAAATCGAGAGGCAGATGCAGCGCCCGAATCGTAGACAAGAGTGCAGTTTTTAAAGGAGCGTGCCGACGCAGGACAAATTCTTGCCGGATCGTAAAATCCAGCCGCGGCGCCGATCTGCACGGCCCAACCGCGGGCGTTGTGCTATCGTATGCAGCGATCGGATGGCGCGCCACCGTCCGGCTTCCTGCTGAGGCAACAAATTTTCGTAACACGGGTCGCACGACGCGGAAAAGGCCGCAAGGCGGAACATGCCGCGCCGATAGCACCGCGTCGGTGCCCGCACGGCGGTGAAATCCGAACAATCCGCTGCCGCGCGGCAGAATTCACCGAACGCCCGCCGTTCCTCGCCGAATGGGTGGCGTCCGGCGCGCCGCGCCGGCACCGTCCCGGCAGAGGCGGGCGGCGCATGAGACGAACGGCACGCCTCCCTCCTCCCCTTGCCGGAGTGGGCCGCATGAAACCCTGTGCGGCCCGCCCCGGCAAGGGGAGGAAGCCTCTCCCGCCCTGGTGGCGCGCCCGACGCCCGCCCGCTCATACCAGCGGCCCCGGCCGATTTACTCGTCAGGCGTCCACCTGGCCGCTGGTATGTCCTTGATTTTGCGCATGGCCGCCCCGCCAACCCCATGCGCGATACCGCCGGCCGAAGAGGCCGCCGGTATCAGTCGGCCGCCTCCGGCCAATGCTCCGCCCCGACGTCGGCCGGACCTCTGGCCGCGGGCACGGTCGCCGCATCAGCCGCCGCCATCGGCACCAGGCCACCATAGAGCGCCAGGTAGCGCCGCGCCGACGGGCCCCAGCCGAAATCGCGCCGCATGGCGTTGCGTTGGAATCGCTGCCAGGCGGTGGGATCCCGATAGCGGGCGCCGGCGCGGCGGAAGCAGGCCGCGAGCGCCCCCGGGGTCGGCTCGGCGAAAGTGAATCCGGTGCCATCGTCGGCGTTCCGATCCGAATCGTCGACGTCCACCACCGTATCGGCCAGTCCGCCGACCGGGCGGGTGACCGGCAGCGCGCCGTAGCGCATCGCATACATTGTCGTCAGCCCGCAGGGCTCGAAGCGCGACGGCGTGAGCGCCATGTCCGCCGCTGCGTGCAGCCGATGCGCCAGCTTCTCCTGGTAGCCGATGCGCACCGCGAGGCGGGAGGCGTGGCCGGCGCCGGCGGCGCGGAAGGCGGCCTCCAGTTCTGGATCGCCCTCGCCGTGCAGCGCCACCTGCGCACCCTGATCCAGCAACGCCGGCAGCGCGGTCAGCACGACGTCGGCCATCTTCTGATGGGTGAGCCGGTTGACGCCGACCACGAGCGGCCCCGCCGCTTCCGGGTCGAGCCCCAGTTCTTGCTGCACCGCCGCCTTGGCGGTCCGCTTGCCGACAAGATCGTCGGCGTCGTAGGGCGCCGGCAGGTTGGCGTCGGTGCCGGGGTTCCAGAGCTCGTTGTCGATTCCGTTCAGGATGCCTGTCAGATCGCCGGCGCGGACGCGCAGCAGCCCGTCCATTCCGGCGCCGTATTCGGGCGTCAGGATTTCCCGCGCATAGGTCGGGCTGACGGTCGTCAGTCGGTCGGCGTAGCGGATCCCGGCCTTGAGGCAGGAGAACTGGCCGTAGAACTCGGCGCCGTCCGGGCTCAGCAGCACGTCGGGCAGGCCAAGGGCGTGGGCGGAGTCGAGCGGGAAATTCCCCTGGAAGGAGAGGTTGTGGATGGTGAACACCGTCCGCGGCCGGGGCCCGTCGTGCAGCGCCAGCAACGCCGGCAGCAGCCCGGCGTGCCAGTCGTGGGCGTGCACGAGCTCCGGCTGCCAGCCATGACCGTCGCCGTGCAGCGCCAGCCGCGCCGCCGCCTGGCAGAAAGCGGCGAAGCGGCGGAGATTGTCCGGCCAGTCGCGGCGGTCGTTGTCCTGATAAGGGCCGCCGTCGCGACGGAACAGCTCCGGCCAGTCGAGCAGATAAACCGGCAGGCCGGTATCGGGCGTGCGCCCGATCAGCAGCGACGCACCCTCGCCGAGCTGCGCCAGGCAGTGCTTGTCCTCGGCGGTATCGAGCGCGGAGACGTAGCCCGGCAGCATCAGCCGGATGTCGACGCCGAAGCCGGCGAGCGCCGCCGGCAGTGCGGCACAGGCATCAGCGAGCCCGCCGGTCTTGGCCAGCGGATAGAGCTCCGACGTCACGAACAAGATGCGGGCATGACGCGCCGGCGGGTGGAACCCGATTGTGGTCATCCCGTTCTTCCCCTCGGATGTCGCGACGTTACACATTGAGCGTACCACCAAGACGGTTCCCTCGCGTTGAACAAAACGGTTGCATCGCGTTGAACAGTCCGGGAGGACGCGCTGCATCGCTGGGGAACCGCGCAGGCCGGCGGCGCTACATGTGGATCATGGCCCCGGAGAGAACGCAGAAAGTGACAAATATTTGATGATCGTCCGCTCGCCTCGCGCCCCGTTGTGCCGCCGGCCGAGACCGTCTTCCCGGGGTCGTATCACACGTCGTATCACACAATATGGATGCGCCCGGGCCGCTTCCCCGGAGCTGCCTCCCCCTGGACAATCGCGCGCGCGGCGCGGACGCGCCATCCGATCTTGACCCACCGCCGGACGCGCGCCTACCGCACGAAGCCATGGTGCATTCGCCCGCCCTGATCGGCCACCGCGGTGCGCGGGGCCTGTTCCCGGAGAACACCTTGGAAGGCTTCGCCGCGGCAACGGCGCTCGGTATCGACGGCATCGAGCTCGACGTCGCCGTCACCGCCGACGACGTGCCAGTGGTCTGCCACAACCCGGCGCTGAACCCCGCGCTGGCCCGCGGCGCGGATAGCGCCTGGATCGCCGCGCCCGGCCCGCTGATCCGCGACCTGCCGGCCGCCGCCCTCGCCGCTTTCGATATCGGCCGGCTCCGCCCCGGCAGCGCGCTCGCTGCCATATTCGCCGATCAGGTACCGATCGACGGCGCCCGCATCCCACGCCTGGACGCGGCACTGGCCTTGCCCGGGCTTGCCTTCATCGTGGAACTCAAGACCTTCCCCGATCACAAGGACTGGACAGTGACAGCGGCGGACATGGCGGAGGCGGCGCTGGGGGCCGCCGACCGTGCCGGCGCGATCGGCCGTGTCACGTTCGAATCCTTCGACTGGCGCGGCCCGCGCCACCTGCGTCGACTGCGCCCGGAGCTGCAGCTCGCATGGCTCACCAGCCCCGCGACGGTGGCGGCGGCGGCATTGTGGTGGGACGGCCCGCGGCCGGAGGATTTCGCCTTCTCCATCCCGCGTGCCGTCGCGGCCGAGGGCGGCGCAGCCTGGGCGCCCGAGCATGTCGATCTGACCGCGGCGCAGATCGCCGAGGCGCACGCGCTGGGTCTTGCGGTGATCGCCTGGACGGTGAACCGCCCGGCCGACATGGCGCGGCTGATCGGCTGGGAGGTCGACGGGCTGATCACCGACCGGCCGGACCTGGCGCGGCAGGTGATGGCGCGCTGCGGACTGCCGCTGCCGCCGGCCCGGTGACCGGCCGGGACGCTGCTCATGCGGCATCGGTATCGGGGCTCTCACGCTCCCTGGACGCAATTCTCGGCAGCGCCCCGCGGGCCGGGCGGCCGGTCCCCTAGCCCGCCGCCGCCGCGCGCGGCAGGTTCGCCGCCGCATTTTTCGTCCGCGGTTGCAGCAGCAGCGCGACGACCGCACTCCATCCGGTCTGGTGCGAGGCACCGACGCCGCGGCCGCTGTCGCCGTGGTAGTATTCGTGGAACAGCACGAGATCGTCCGCGTCTTCAAGCTGCGGATACGCCCCCATCACCGGCCGCCTGCCGTCCGGCCCCTTCAGCGACAGCGCAACGAGCCGCCGCGCCAGCCGTCGTGCGACTTCGTCGAGCGGCAGCAGCACGCCGGAACCGCGCGGGAATTCCACCTGCAATCCGTCGCCGTGGTAGCGGTGGAATTCGAACAGCGCCTCCACCAGGCAATAGTTGATCGGCATCCAGATCGGGCCGCGCCAGTTCGAGTTGCCGCCGAACAGCTTCGAATCCGATTCCGCCGGCAGGTAGCGCACCTCGAACCGCTGGCCCGCATGTTCGTAGACATACGGCGCCTGCTCGTGGAATTTCGACACCGCGCGCAGGCCGTAGCCGGAGAGGAACTCCGCCTCGTCCAGCATCCGCACCAGCAGAGACTGCATGCGATGTCCGCGCAGCAGCGCGAGCAGCCGCCGTTCGCCCTTCCCCGGCACGCCCCAGTGCGAAATCAGCGCGGCGAGGTCGGGCCGGTGCTCCAGGAACCAGTCGAGCCGCGCCCTGAAGTCCGGCAAATTCGCAACGATCTCCGGTTCCAGCACCTGCACCGCGATCAGCGGGATCAGGCCGACGACCGAGCGCACGCGCAGCGGCATCGCGTCGCCGTCCGGCAGGCAGAGCGTGTCGTAGAAGAACTGATCCTGCTCGTCCCACAGGCCGGTGCCGTTGCCGGCCTCGCTCATGGCCTGGGCGATGTACAGGAAATGCTCGAAGAACTTGGCCGCGATGTCCTGATAGGACGGCTCGGCACCCGCAAGCTCGAGCGCGATCCGCATCATGTTCAGCACGTAGCTCGCCATCCACGCGGTGCCATCGGCCTGGTCGAGCCGCCCGCCGGTCGGCAACGGCGCGGAGCGGTCGAAAATCTCGATATTGTCGAGCCCGAGGAAACCGCCCTGGAACAGGTTGCGCCCTTCGGCATCCTTGCGGTTCACCCACCAGCCGAAATTGAGCAGCAGCTTGTGCAGCACGCGGCGGAGGAAGGCGTGATCAGGCTGCCCGGTGAGCGCCTTGTCCATCTCGAACACGCGCCAGGCTGCCCAGGCGTGCACCGGCGGATTGGCGTCGCCGAACGACCATTCATAGGCGGGCTTCTGCCCGTTCGGGTGCATGTAGCGGTCGCGCAGCAGCAGCAGGATCTGCGACTTGGCGAACCCGGGGTCGATCAGCGCGAAGCTTACCGCCTGGAAGCCGAGGTCCCACGATGCGTACCAGGGATATTCCCACTTGTCCGGCATCGAGACGACCTGCGCGTTGTTCAGGTGCTGCCATTCCGAATTGCGTCCGTTGCGCCGCGCCGGAGGCGGCGGCGGCTGCGTCGGATCGCCTTCCAGCCAGCGGCGCACGTCGAAGCAATAGAACTGCTTCGACCAGATCAGCCCGGCCAGCGCCTGGCGCTGCACCAGGCGCGCGTCGGCATCCGCGATGCCGGTTTGCAGGGCGGCGTAGAACGCGTCGGCCTCGCGCAGCCTGGCGGCGAACACGTCGTCGAAGTCGGCGAACGGCGCGCCTTGCGCCGGTGCGGGCCGCAGCCGCAGCCGCAGGACCACCTTGCCGCCGGCCGGCACCTCCAGCGCGACATGTGCGGCGCAGCGCGTACCGCCGTCGGCGCGGATCGCGCCGGCGTCGCCGGCGATCAGGTAGTCGTTGATCCCGTCCTTGAACGGCCCGGGCGCGTCCACGCCGTAAAGCCGGCGCACATTGGTCTCGTTCTCGCAGAACAGCCAGGTCCCGGGCTGGTCGATCGAAAGACGCAACGTCTCCATGTCGGGATGCGCCGCCTCCACCCCGCCATCCGCCTGGCGCAGCGTCGGCTTTGTCGCGCCCTCCGACCAGGACCAGACGTTGCGCGCCCAGAACTGCGGCAGCACGTGCAGCGGCGCCGCCACGTCCGCGCGGTTGGCGACGGTGATGCGCATCAGGATGTCGTCCGGCGCGGCCTTGGCGTATTCCACCGTGACGTCGAAGCTGCGCCCACCGGCGAACACGCCGGTATCGAGCAGCTCGAACTCCGGCTCGCTCTGGTCGCGGCGCGCGTTCTCCGCCAGCAGCCGCTCGTAGGGGAACGCGGCCTGGGGGTATTTGTAGAGCATCCGCATGTAGGAATGCGTCGGCGTCGCATCGAGGTGGAAATAGAGCTCCTTGACGTCCTCGCCGTGGTTGCCTTCGGTATTGTTCAGGCCGAACAGCCGTTCCTTGACGATCGGGTCGCGCCCGTTCCACAGCGCGAGGCCGAGGCACCACAGCAGCCGGTCGTCGCCGAAGCCCGCGATCGCGTCCTCGCCCCAGCGGTAGGCGCGGCTGCGCGCGTGGTCGTGCGGGAAATAATCCCAGGCGTTGCCGTCTGCGCTGTAATCCTCCCGCACCGTTCCCCATTGGCGATCGCTGGGATAGGGGCCCCAGCGGCGCCAACCTCCCGATTCGGCCGCGGCGAGACGGCGGCCCTCCGCCGTGGCGAACAGCCTGGCAGGCGCGGGTTCGGCAGCCCGGGAAGATGCAGCCTCGGGAGCGGCAGGCGGTGCGGTCATACCCGCGGTATAGGCCGACCGCCCGCGCCGCGCACCCCAACCGCCGAGGTGGCCGGCCGGCCCGGCAGCAAGGCCCGGCACCGCCTTCATCCCCGTCCCTCCCGTTCCCGTTCCCCTTCCACATGCCCGCCCCGCGCCAATGCCTCGGCGAGCGCCTCGGGGTTGCGCAGGTGCAGATCGCGCTGCGGGAACGGCAGTTCTATGCCGTGCGTGCGATAGAGATCCCAGAGCTTCAAGAGCACGTCGCTCCGCACGTTGCTCGTGCCGTTGCGCGGATCGTGGATCCAGAACCGCAGCTCCAGATTGACGGTCCTCTCGCCGAAGCCGGTCAGCAGACAGGCAGGTTTTGGCGTGTCGAGTACGCGCGCCACGCCGTCGGCTGCGCTCAGGGCGAGCCGCATCGCTGCGTGCACATCCGCGCTGTAGGCGACGCCGAACGGTACGTGCAGCCGCACCAGATCGTTCGAGTACGACCAGTTGACCACGCGCTCGGTGATCAGGTCCTCGTTCGGGATCAGGTGTTCGGTGCCGTCGCGCGTCACCACCGACACGAATCGTGCGTTCAGTCGCGTGATCCAGCCATAGGTGCCCGCGATCTCGATCACGTCGCCCGGCTTGATCGAGCGGTCGAGCAGCAGAATCACCCCGCTGATCAGGTTGGAGACGACTTTCTGCAGCCCGAAGCCGATGCCGACGCCGATCGCGCCGGAAAACACCGCGAACGCGGTGAGGTCGATGCCGACCGCGCTGAGCGCTGCCACGATCGCCAAGGTCAGGAGCGCGATCCGCACCAGCTTCGCCGCCAGCACCTGCATGGCAGGCGCCAGGTCAGGCAGCGCCTCCAGCCGCTGCTCCACCAAGCGCGAAACGAGGTTGGCGAGCCAGATCAGCACCGCCAGCAGCACCGCCCCCTTCAACACGACGAGCGCGCTCAGCCGCAAGGTGCCGACCGTCACCGCCATGGAATTGAGCAGCCCGGCGGTCGGTGTGATCAGTCCGGCGATGTTCAACGCGGCGACGATCCAGGCCCCCAGCGCGACCAGCCGCGCCAGCCGCGGACTGCGCACGAGGAGCGAGCTCACGCGGATGATCACCCAGGCCAGCGCCAGACTTTCCACCAGCCGCAGCAGGTCGGTCGGCTGGTGCGCGGCGGCGAAGGCGAGTTCCATGAACCAGATCAGCGCCAGCAGAGCCGCCCACGGCACGATCCTGGCGAGTACCGTCGCGATCCGCCGCAGCGGCGCGGCGGCGAGGCGTTCCGCCGGTACCAGCAAGGTGGCGACGAGCCGCGGCCCCCAGAGCCACAGGGCCGCCAGCGCCACCGCCGCCGAGACCCCCTGCAAGAGCGTTGCCCACACCAGGACGTGCGCCTGAAGCCACGCCAGGGCGCCGTGTACTGCGCGATCCAGGCCGTCGGTCGTCACCAGCCAGCCCATCCGAGGTCCCTCCTCCGTGTGAACCTGCATCCAACCCGCCTGACCCCGAAAGCACTATGCGACGTAATCGAGGGACTGATTGCCGAGCCGAAGGCGGTGGACGCCTGGTCAAAACGCGACCAGGAGGCGCAAAAGGCGGTAAGTCGCGCTCAGCGTGTCATCAGATAGGCGCGCGCAAAGAACACGGCGGTGATCCCGGCGGTCGCGCACAGGGTCAACGCGCGCACCAGGCCGGCGGGCAGCACGCGCCCGAGGCGCGCGCCCCCGTAGCCGCCGACCACCCCGCCCGCCAGCAGCACCAGCGCCTGCGGCCAGCGCACCGCGCCGGCCAGCACGAAAATCAGCATCGCGATGGTGTTGGCGGCGCTGACCAGCAGGGTGCGCGGAGCGTTCAGCGCCTTGATGTCGCGCTCGCCCAGCACGCACCAGAACGCCACCATCATCAGGCCGACCGCGCCGCCGAAATAGCC
This sequence comes from uncultured Pseudomonadota bacterium, assembly GCA_963708095.1. GTDB lineage: Bacteria > Pseudomonadota > Alphaproteobacteria > Acetobacterales > Acetobacteraceae > JAJZVS01. The sequence continues at coordinate 5,132,123 of OY970182.1, read as the reverse complement.
GCCGTAGATGCCAAGAAGGAACTGCATCAGCAGCACCGGCCCGGCACGCACCCGCAGCCGCCCGCGCAGCACCGCGCCCACCCGGCGGCCGAAGGCAAGCGCGAGGGTCGCGACCAGCAGCAGCCACGGCAGGATCAGGTCGAAGGCCGCGCTCGGGGTGCACAGCAGCAGCACACCACCCGCCAGCCCGCCGGCCAGGGTCACCACCAGCAGCCGGCGCACCGGCAGGCCGGCAACCGCGCCGAGCCGCTCGTGATAGGTCCAGGCGCTGGCAATTCCGCCGGGGTAGAGCGCCACCGTGCTCGATGCGTTCGCCTGTACCGAAGGCACACCGGCGGCGATCAACGCCGGCAGGGTGACGAACGTGCCGCCGCCGGCGAGCGCGTTCATCGCCCCCGCCAACAGCCCGGCACAGGACAGCAGCAGGAGAGGAGGCATGCACCATCCTGCGCAACGACCGGCCCGGGGCGCAATAGGGAAGGTGCGATGCTATCCTTCGTTCAAACCGAAGGAGACGCGGATGCGCCTCGACCTGGCCGACCTCCGCCTATTCGTCACCGTCGTCGGCAGCGGCAGCATCACCCGCGGCGCGGAGGCGATGAACCTGGCGCTCGCCTCGGCGAGCCAGCGGCTTTCCGGCATGGAAGCGGTGCTCGGCGTCGCGTTGCTGGAACGCAGCCGGCGCGGCGTGCGGCCGACGCCGGCGGGCACCTTGCTGCTACGCCACGCACGCGACCTCCTGGCCGGGGCCGAACAGATGCACGGCGAACTGCGCGGCTTCGCCACCGGGCTGCGCGGGCGGATCCGGCTGCCGGCGAACACCGGGGCCGTGCTGGGCTTCCTGCCGGAGGCGCTCTGCGGCTTCCTTGCAGCCCATCCGGGGTTGGATATCGCGCTCGAGGAACGGCCCAGCGCCGAGACGGTGCAGATAGTGGCGGAAGGCGGGGCGGAGTTCGGCATCCTCGCCGACAGCGTCGACGCCGGGGCACTGCACCTGCAGCCACTGTGCGAGGATCCGCTGGCGCTGGTCGTGCCGGCGTCGCATCGGCTGGCCGGGCGCGACGCGGTCGATTTCAGTGCGGTGCTGGAGGAGAAATTCGTGGGGCTGCAGGACGCCGCGCTGGAGGCGCATCTGGCGGAACATGCCGCGCGCCGCGGGGGCGGACTGGACTACCGCATCCGATTGCGCGCGCCGGCTGCGATCGGGCGGATGGTCGCGACCGGGGTGGGCGTGGCGATCCTGCCGCGCGGCGCCGCGGCGGAGGTCGCAGGCCCGGAGTTGCGCGTGGTCCCGCTGCGTGACGCCTGGGCGCGCCGGCGGCTTGCCCTGTGTACCCGGAGCGTGGACGGGTTGACCCCGCAAGGCCGTCTGCTGTGGGCACATCTCGTGAGTTTTATTGCGAATTAGGTATGCCTTTGCACGCACCGTGCCCGGCCGGCGTGACAGCGACCTGTCCCGGAATGGTGATCACGTTCGCGCAAGGCAGGCGGACCGATCGCGTTGCCTTGTGGTAAGGCCGCGCCTGCGTCGCCAACTTCCAATCAGCACCGGCACGCCCGGCGGTGAGGCAGGTCGCCCGCGCGCCGGATCCCCTTAATAAGAGTTGGAGAGACCCTTGGCCGACATCGCCATGTCACGGATCAAGGAAGGCATGCCGCATCCCCGCGGCGCGAGCTGGGACGGCAACGGCACCAACTGCGCCGTGTTCTCGGCCAACGCGACGAAAGTGGAAGTGTGCCTGTTCGACCAGACGGGCAAACGCGAGGTCGCGCGCATCGCGCTGCCCGAATACACTGACCAGATTTTCCACGGCTACCTCCCCGACGTCGGCCCCGGCACGTTCTACGGCCTGCGCGTGCACGGTCCGTACGAGCCGGATGCAGGGCATCGCTTCAATCCCAACAAGCTGGTGCTCGACCCCTACGCCCGCGCCCATGCGGGCGAGCTCACCTGGGACCCCGCCGTGTTCGGCTACCAGATGGAAACCGGCGACGACCTGACGTTCGACGAGCGCGACAGCGCGCCCTTCGTGCCAAAATGCGTCGTGGTCGATCCGAATTTCGACTGGCGGGGCGGGTCCAGCCGCCGCTTCGTTCCCTGGGACCACACGATCGTCTACGAAACCCATGTGAAGGGCTACACGAAGCGCCATCCGAAAGTGGCCGAAGATTTGCGCGGCACCTACGCCGGGCTCGGCACCAAGGACGTGATCGACTACGTGAAATCGCTCGGCGTCACCGCGATCGAGCTGCTGCCGGTGCATACCTTCATCAACGACAGCCGTCTGCTGGAAAAGGGCCTCACGAACTACTGGGGCTACAACAGCATCGGCTTCTTCGCCCCCGATCCGCGCTACGCCTCCGACGTGCCGAACAGCCTGCGCGAGTTCAAGGAGATGGTGGCGCGCTTCCACGATGCCGGGCTCGAGGTGATCCTGGACGTCGTCTACAATCACACCGCCGAGGGCAACGAGCGCGGGCCGACCCTGTCGTTCAAGGGTATCGACAACGCCAGCTACTACCGCCTGCTGCCGGACCAGAAGCGCTACTACATCAACGACACCGGCACCGGCAACACGGTCAACCTGAGCCATCCGCGCGTCATCCAGATGGTGACCGACAGCCTGCGCTACTGGGCGCAGGAGATGCACATCGACGGTTTCAGGTTCGACCTCGGCACGATCCTGGCACGCGAGCCGTACGGGTTCGACGAGCAGAGCGGATTCCTGAAAGCAGTCGGGCAGGACCCGGTGCTGGGCGGCGTCAAGCTGATCGCCGAGCCCTGGGATTGCGGCCCCGGCGGCTACCAGGTGGGCGGCTTCCCGCCCGGCTGGTCGGAATGGAACGACCGGTTCCGCGACACAGTGCGCGATTTCTGGCGCGGCGAGGCACCGGCCGCGGCGCTCACCCCGCGGCTGTGCGCGTCGGCCGAGCAGTTCAACCGCGACGGGCGCCGTCCCTGGGCCTGCATGAATTTCGTCACCGCGCATGACGGCTTCACCTTGAACGACGTCGTCACCTACAACGAGAAGCACAACGAGGCGAACGGCGAGGGCAACAAGGACGGCAGCTCCGACAACCGGTCGTGGAACTGCGGCGCCGAGGGCCCCACCGACGATCCCGACATCAACGCATTCCGCGCACGCCAGATGCGCAACATGCTGGCGACCCTGATCCTGTCGCAAGGCACGCCGATGCTGCTGGCCGGCGACGAGTTCGCCCGCACGCAGCAAGGCAACAACAACGCCTATTGCCAGGACAACGAGATCGGCTGGGTCGACTGGGACATCGGCGAGAAGGGCCGCACCCTAATCGACTTCACGCGCAAGCTGACCGGCCTGCGCCACAAATACCCGATGCTGCGGCGGACGCGCTTCCTGACCAGCGAGTACAACGAGGAACTCGGCGTCAAGGACGTAACCTGGATCAACGCCAACGGGACGGAGATGCAGTCGGGCGATTGGGACGACGGCAGCATGAAATGCTTCGGCATGCTGATGGACGGGCGCGCGCAGACGACCGGCATCTGCAAGCGCGGCCAGGATGCGACGTTGCTGATGGTGATCAACGGCTACGAGGACGCGGTCGCATTCATCCTGCCGGAATGCCCCGGCGGCAGCGCATGGGAACTGCTCGCCGACACCAACGTGCCGGAGCAGGACGAGGCGCCGGGCTTCGCGTTCGGCGATGCCTACCAGGTCACCGGGCGGTCGTTGCTGCTGTTCCTGTTGCGGCCGGAGGGGCGCTGATCCGCCCGGTGCGGCGCAGCAGGACGATCCGGTTGGTGTTGGTGCCGCGCAGGTTGTTGGCGACGCCCCAGCAATGCGCGGTCTTGGTGAAGTCCTGCCGGTTCACGATCACACCGAGCCGGTCGTAGGGCAAGCCGTCGGCGGCTTGCCACACCAGGCGTTCCAGCAACACGCGCCCGCCGCGCACTTCCCCCACCTCGAATGCGACATGCCCACAAGGGCGGAGCAGCCGCGCCTGCTCGGTGAGCACGGCGCGGACCATTTCGGTCCAGGCTGCCTCGCCCCTGTGCATGGCAATCGGCACCGCAGCGGGATCGATGCCGGCGAACCAGCAGCGCAACCAGTTGTCGCCGGCGTACTGCACGATGTCGAGGAACGGCGGCGATGTCACGACCAACGCGACCGACCCGTCCACCAGCGCCGGCGTCGCCGCTGCATCCCCCGCCAGCAGCCGCCCAGGCGGGTGCGCCGGGGGCGCTCCGTGCGCCAGCAGACGGCGCGACTTCCTCAGGATCAGCGCAGCGACGTCGCGCGGCGGCGGTGCCGCGCCCGCTTTCGCATTCAGCCGCAGTTGACCTGACACCGAAACAGCCTGGTTCGGCGGCATGGTACGCACGGAGAAGAAGCCGGGCGAATGCCCCGACAGCCGATTCAGCGCCACCATGCGGATCCAGTCGTCGACCAGATCGGGCGCCGGATCGTCGAGCGGTGCCCGCGCCAGCAGCCAGGCCCGCAGTGCGGTCAGCTGGCGCAACGTGTCCGGATGATAGAATGCCAGCAGATCGTCCCGCGTGATGCCGCCGCGCTCCCACGGCACCTCCGCCAGCCGGGCGGCGATCGCGGCGAGCGGCGGGGGGTTCAGGCGCGGGCGGGTCAGCAGCAGCGACAGCGGATTGATATCGACCCCGAACGGTTGCCGCCCCATCAGCGCTGCCTGCACCGGCGTCGTGCCGCGGCCCATGAACGGGTCGTGTACCGCCTCCCCCGGCGCGGTCAGGCGGGCGATGAAGAATTCCGGCAGTTGCGGCTTGAAGCAGGCGCGGTAGCTGACCTCGTGGATCGCGTGCGCCTGACGCTGGCCGGCGGTCCAGAATTCGTTGACGAAATAGGGGATGCCGGCGTCGTCGAACGCCTCGGTGGGGCGCCCGAACGCGGCGAAGGCGCGCACCTGATCGAGGAACGCATCGGGCGGCGGTTCGGCTTGGATGCGGCCGGACCGCAGGGGCGCCGGAGCGCGCGCGGCGCTGAACACACCCCACATCCCGAATCGCCCCCAGCGGTTGCCCGCAGCTTTATATCCCGAAACCTCCGGCCGCGGCAGCCTGCCGGCGCGCGTGCCGCCCGGCGGTTACGGCTTGCGTGCGATATCCGCCAGCTTGTCGCGCATGTCGAAGAACACCAGCACCAGCTCGCAATAGACCCGCAGCAGCAGCGCGGCCACCACCCCGCCGATCAGCGGCAGGATCACGCCCCCGATGATCTGCAGATGCACCAGGCCGACGACCACCCGCACCAGGACCCCGAGCGCGATCAGCAAGAGGCCGATCACGAACACGAAGCGGATGATCTTCGGCGTGATGAAGGTCTCGAACGACAGGTATTCCGTCACGGCACCCTCCTCCGGTTGCAGCGTGCCATGCTACGCCGATCCGGACGGAGGCGAAACGGCGGCCGGATCAGACCACCCCCTTGGCGCGCAGGGCCGCGATCGCCGCCGGATCGAGGCCGAGCCGCCCGGCCAGCACCGCCTCGGTGTGTTCGCCGAGCAGCGGCGGGGCAAGGCGGTAGTCGACCGGCGTCGCCGACAGCCGCACCGGATTGGCGATCACCTTCACGGGCACGCCGGCACCGTGCGCCATTTCGCGCACCATGCCGCGCGCCACCACGTGCGGATCGGCGAACACCTCCGACAATTTGTTGATCGGCCCGCAGCCGATCTTCAGCGCCTCCAGCCGTTCGACCCACCACAAGGTGGGATGCGCGCGCATCACCGGCGTGAGGGTGTCGGTGACGAGCTGGCGGTTTTCCACCCGCGCGGCATTGGTGGCGAAGCGTTCGTCTTCCAGCAGATGGGTCAGAGCGAAGGCTTCGCAGAAGCGCTTGAAGGTGGGGTCGTTGCCGATCGACAGCACCATGTGCCCGTCCTCGGTCGGGAACACCTGATACGGCACGATGTTCGGATGCTGGTTGCCGAGCCGCGGCGGGTTCTCCCCGGTCGCGAGGTAGTTCATGCCCTGGTTGGCGAGCCAGGCGACATGCGTATCGAGCATGCCGATGTCGATCTGCTGGCCCTCCCCGGTCGCATCGCGATGGCGCAAGGCGGCGAGAATGCCGATGCAGCCATACAAGCCGGCGAACAGGTCGGCGACCGGGACGCCCACTTTCTGCGGCAGGCCGTCGGGTTCGCCGGTGAGGCTCATGACCCCGCCCATGGCCTGGATCAGGCTGTCGTAGCCGGGGCGCGGAGCGTAGGGGCCGGTCTGGCCGAAACCGGTGATGGAACAATAGATGAGGCGCGGGAAGTCCGCGTGCAGCTGTTCGTAGCCGAGGCCGTATTTCGCCAACGCGCCGACCTTGAAATTCTCCACCAGGATGTCGCATTGCGCGATCAGGGCGCGGGCGAGCTGCTGGCCTTCGGGCTGGGCGATATCGATCGTGACGGAGCGTTTGTTGCGATTGACACCGACGAAATAGGCGCTTTCCTCGGTGCCCGGCATGCGCGGGGGGGCGAAGCCGCGGGTGTCGTCGCCGCTGCCGGGTTTCTCGATCTTGATCACGTCGGCGCCGAGATCGGCCAGCATCTGCGCGCAGGTGGGGCCGGCGAGGACGCGGGTGAGGTCGAACACGCGGAGGCCGCGGAGGGGGCCGGTGGGGGTGGTTTCGGGCATGGGGGCTCTGTTGCTGGGCGGGAGAGCCGGCACCATGCCGGGGGGGTGGCGGGCTGGCAAGGGATCCGCGTGCACTGGCGCACAGCCTGGGCGCAGCCGCGCCCGGCGCAACCGGCCTTGCTGGCCCCCTACATCCGCACCAGCGCCGAGCCCCACGTCAGCCCGCCGCCCAGCGCTTCCAGCAGCACGAGGTCGCCGGTCCGGATGCGCCCGTCGCCAACCGCTTCGGCCAGCGCCAGCGGCACCGAGGCCGCCGAGGTATTCGCGTGTCGATCCACCGTCACCACCACCCGCTCCGACGGCAGGCCGAGGCGCTTGCCCATGGCATCGATGATGCGCAGGTTGGCCTGGTGCGGCACCAGCCAGTCGACGTCGCGGCGGCCGAGCCCGTTCGCTGCCAGCGCCTCGTCGACCGCCTCGGCGAGGCGGAGCACGGCATGGCGGAAGACTTCCCGCCCGTTCATCACCAGAGTGCCCGGCTTGTCCTTCTGCCCCACGGCGCCGTCCACGTACAGGATGTCGCCAAGCGTGCCCTGCGCGTGCAGATGGGTGGAGAGCACGCCGCGGTCGATCGACCCCCGTCCCTCGCCCGCGCGCAGGAACACCGCCCCGGCGCCGTCGCCGAACAGCACGCAGGTGCCGCGGTCGTTCCAGTTCATGATGCGCGAGTAGACCTCGGCGCCGATCACCAGCACGCCGCGCGCCTGGCCGGCGCGGATCATCGCGTCTCCGACCGACAGCGCATAGACGAAGCCGGCGCAGGCGGCCGACAGGTCGAAGCCGAAGCCGTCCGGCACGCCGAGCGCCGCCTGCACGCGCAGCGCCGTGGCCGGGAACGCCTGGTCGGGGGTGGAGGTGGCGAGCACGATGGCATCGACCTCCCCCGGTTCCGCCCTGGCGTGCGCCAGCGCGGCGCGCGCGGCTGCGGTCCCCATGAAGGCGCAGGTTTCGTGCGGGCCGGCGATGTGGCGCTGGCGGATGCCGGTGCGGTCTCGGATCCAGACGTCGGAGGTCTCCAACCGCTCCGCCAGTTCCGCGTTGGTCACGATGCGTTCGGGCAGGTAGCCGCCGACGCCGGCCAGGAGGGATCGGAGGGGCATCGGACGTGGGTTCCTCAGGCCGGGCGTGGAACGGCGGGCACGGTGACGGCGAGCAAGGCGGGGCGGTTCACTGCGCGGTGGCGAGGCGGGCGCCGCCGCCGTTGCGCGACCCGAACGTGCCGGAGACCACGAGGCGCGCGAGCCCGTCCCGGATCTGGTCGTTGAAGCGGTGCACCACCATGTCCATCGCCACATCGACCGCGTGGGCGAAGCCCTCGGCGTCGGTGCCGCCGTGCGACTTCACCACCACCCCGTTCAGCCCCAGCATCACCGCCCCGTTGTAGCGGCGCGGATCGAGCCATTCGCGCAGCCGCTCCAGCGCCGGTCGGGCCAGTATATAGGCGATCCGCGCGGCGATGCTGGAGCGGAACACCATGCGCAGCAGGTCGCCCACCAGGCGCAGCGCGCCCTCCCCGGTCTTGAGCGCGACGTTGCCCGTGAAGCCGTCGGTCACGATCACGTCGGTGGTGCCGGCGGTGATGTCGTGGCCTTCGACGAAGCCGTGGAACTGCGGGCCGAGCGGGCTTGCGCGCAGCACGTCCGCCGCCTCCCGCACCCGGTCGTCGCCCTTCAGTTCTTCCGAGCCCACGTTGAGCAGGCCGATCGTGGGCCGGGTCAGGCCGAGCACGGTGCGCGCGAACACGTCGCCCATCACCGCGAACTCGACCAGGTTGCGGGCGTCGCAGGCGACGTTGGCGCCGAGGTCGAGCATGACCACGTCGCCGCGCGCCGACGGCCCGATGGCGGCCATGGCGGGCCGGTCGATGCCCGGCAGGGTCTTGAGCACGATCTTGGCCAAGGTCAGCAGCGCCCCGGTGTTGCCGGCGGACACCACGCCCGCGGCCTCACCCGAGGCGACGGCGTCGATCGCGAGCCGCATCGAGGCGGCGCGCAGCCGCAGCGCCGCGGTGGGCTTGAGCTCGTTGCCGATCACGTCCGGCGCGTGGCGCAGGGTGCAGGCGCCGGCGGCCCGGCGCAGCGGCTTCAGCAGCGGCGCCACCCTTGCCTCGTCGCCGATCAGCAGGAAGCGGGCGCCGGGATGGCGTTCGGCGGCGATTTCGAGCCCCCGCAGGACCATCTCCGGTGCGTGGTCGCCGCCCATCGCGTCGATCGCCAAGGTGAAGCGTTCGCCGATGGGGGGTTCGCCCATGGGATGTTCACCTGTGGAGCGCTCGCTCACCGCGGTATTGCCCGCACGTCGCCCCCCGCCCGCCGTGCCGGCGGCTCAGGCGCGGACGACGCCCTTGAGGCGGTCGCCGGCGGCGGCCACTTCACGGCCGTCATAGAAGCCGCAATGGCTGCAGATGTGGTGCGGGCGCTTGAGCTCGCCGCAGTTCGGACACTCCGCATGCGCTTCGGTCGGCAGCGCGTGGTGGCTGCGGCGCATGCCCCGCCGGGACGGCGAGGTCTTTCGCTTCGGTACTGCCATTGGGAGTGCGCCCTTCCGGTGCTGGTGACCCGCACGCGGCCGGCGCGGGCCGGATCGGCTGTCACACGTTGGTCAAGGATTGAGCCGCGCCGTCTAGCAGAGCAGGCACAGGGCCGCAAGGCCGGGGAGTGCGGGCGATCCCACCGCCCGAGCAGGCGGCGGCCCGGCGGTGCAGGGCGCCACCGGCCGGGCGCACCGCGGCGCCGGCGGCTGCCGCGGCCGTCAGGCGGGTCCATCGTCGCTGCCGACCCCCGGCTTGTGCGGAAACGGATCGAGCGCCAGGGCAAGCTGCTCGGCCGCGGCCTCGCCGAGATCCAGCCTGCCGCCGGAATAGGGGATTTCGTCGACCAACTCCGGGTCCGGATCGTCGTCCTCGGTTCCGGCGGCGACGAAATGGACGGTGAAATTCTCCATCACCGTGGCCGGGAAGTCCTCGGCGGAGACAACGCAGACCTGCACCACCTCGGCGCGCAACGCGCCCTCCGCCGCGATCGCGTCATCGGCGAGCGGGCGCAGCCGGAACCGGCACGTGAGCGCGTGGATTGCCGGCAGGCCGAAGCGGCGGGCCAGCGCCGCGCATTCGTCCGGATTCGCTTCCACCAGGATCTCCAGCCCCTCGGGGCCGATCCGGCCGGCCGTCAGCGGCCTGTGCAGTTCCACCGTCATGGCGCGTCCGGGGGCGACAGGAAGCCGGCGGTGCCGGCGAGGAAAGCCTCGAGCGGCTGAGCCGCGAGGTGGCGCGATTCGGCCAGCGCCTGCGCCGCCAGCGCCTCGGCCGCGCCCGGCGGCGGCGCGCCGCGCCAGACGTTGCGCCCGAGCGCCCCGGCAAGGCCCACAGCATCGCCGGCGGCGAGCGGCGGGCGATAGGCCAAGGCGCGGCCGTGGAAGGCGTTCCACATCGCCTTCATCCGCCGCGCCATCGACGGGTCGCCCACCCCCATCTCCCGCAGGGTCAGGTCCATGTCGCGGAACATGGCGTCGAACACCGCCTGCGCCAGCGCCGGACCCGGCTCGGGCAGCGGGCGCAACCGCTCGATCAGCAGGAGGACGAACAGGCAAAGACTGTCGAAACGCCCGTCCACCGTGTCCGGAATGCCGCGCTCGGCGAACAGCACCGGCGCCCGCGCAGCCGCCACCGCGGCAGCGTAGAGCGCCGCGGCCGGGCGCCGATGCCGGTCGCGCCGCAAGCCGAGAAGGGAGCCGAAAGCCGCCATGGGCGAACCGTGCCTTTCCGTCGTGGAATCGCCGGACCAACGTAGAGCAGCCGGGGGCACACTGTCATACCGGTGAGGAAACCTGGGCCGGCGGGGAAACCTGGGCCGGCGGGGTGAAGGCCGGGAAGGCGCTGCTCCCGGTCTTTGCCTCCCGCTCAGGGCAATCACTTGAACGGGGAAATTGGAGTGGGCGACGGTTCCTTCACCTCTCCCGCGCTTCGCGGGAGAGGTCGATTCGCGCGGCGAACCGGGTGATGGCGGGCCCGCGCCTCGCGCCCTCACCCGCCGTGCCGCGCACGGCGACCTTGGTCCGCTTCGCGGCCCAAGCCCGCAGCGCGGAGAGGTGGCGTGCCGAACGTTCGCGCGATGGCCCTTGCCTCCCGGCGCTTCGTGATTGACAGCGCGGAACCGGCGTGACACGCCGCGCCTTGGCAGGCCGGGACTTGCGATCAGGCGATCGCGCTGCTTGCCGGGGGTTAAAGGGTGACGTCGTTGCTGTCCCGCCACCGTCTCGCCGCCGTGTTCGCCTGTGCTTTGACGCTGGGCGGGTGCAGCCTGTTCGTGCCGCCCGCGGCGGTGCGTGGCAACCGGGTGGACCCGGAAGAACTGAGCCGGCTGGTGCCCGGCACCACTACCGAGGCCACGGCGCGCGGATTGCTCGGCTCGCCGACGGCGCATGGCACGTTCGACCCGAATCAGTGGTACTATATCAACGAGACCACCCGCCAGGTGATCGGCGGCACTCAGAAGGTGCTGGATCAGGGGGTGGTGGTGCTGCATTTCGACCAGCAGGGGGTGTTGCAGCACGTCGACCGGATCAGCCACACGGCGGCGCTGTCGGCGCCGATCGTGGGCCGTACCACGCCCTCGCCTGGCAGTTCCGCCGGGTTTTTCCAGCAGTTGATCGGCAATATCGGGCGGGTCGGCCCCACCGCCACGCCGGATGAGGGACCGAGCGGCGGCGCGCCGATCCAATAGACCTGCGGCGCCGCCACGGCGCGGCACGCTGTCGATCCCGGGACCTGGCGGGCCGGCGCGCGCCGGGTGATGCGCCGCGGCGGCGGGCCGAGCGCGGCTGCGCCGCTTGCGCGGGCACAGCGGATCGCCCAAACCTGCCGCATCCGACAAGGGAGAAACAAGCCATGGCCCCGCCGCCCGTGATCCGCCTGCATCCCGAGGACAGCGTGGTGATCGCCCGCGCCACCCTGCTGCCGGGCGTTGCCGTGGCCGACGGGGTTGCGGCGATCGAGCGGGTGCCGGCCGGCCACAAGGTCGCGGTGCGGCCGATCGCGCCGGGCGAGCCGGTGCGGCGCTACGGCCAGATCATCGGGTTCGCCACGGCGGCGATCGCGCCGGGGCAGCACGTGCACGTGCACAACTGCGGGATGGGGGATTTCGCCAAGGACTATGCGTATGGGGTGGATGCGCGGATGACCGCGTTCTTCGATACGCCGGCGACGTTCCAGGGCATCCGGCGCGCGGACGGGCGGGTGGCGACGCGCAACTATATCGGTATCGTGACCAGCGTGAACTGCTCGGCGCATGTGGCGGGGCTGATCGCCGATGCGTTCCGGGCCCATCCGTTCGGAGGGGCGGATCCGCTGGCCGACTATCCGAATGTCGATGGGGTGGTGGCGCTGACCCATAAGACCGGCTGCGGCATGACCGAGGGGGAGCCGCTGCGGCTGCTGCGGCGGACTTTGGCCGGGTACGCGCGGCACGTGAATTTCTCGCATGTCGTGGCGCTCGGGCTGGGGTGCGAGGTGAACCAGATCGGGGGCTTGCTCGCCGAGCAGCGGCTGGCGGGGCGGCTGCGCTCGATGGACATCCAGGCGCTGGGCGGCACGCGCAAGACGGTGGAGGCCGGGGTCGCGTTCGTGCGCGAGGTGCTGGCGGAGGCAAATGCGGTGCAGCGGGAGACGGTGCCGGCGGCGGAACTGACGGTGGCGCTGCAATGCGGCGGGTCGGACGGGTATTCGGGCGTGTCCGCGAATCCGGCGCTGGGGGCGGCGAGCGACCTGCTGGTGCGGCACGGGGGGACGGTGATCCTGTCGGAGACGCCGGAGACCTACGGGGCGGAGCATCTGCTGACCCGGCGCGCGGCCTCGCGCGAGGTGGGCGAGAAACTCGTGGCGTTGATGCGGTGGTGGGAGGAGTACACGGCGCGGGAGGGGGCGGAGATGAACGCCAATCCGTCACCGGGGAACAAGGCGGGCGGGCTGACCACCATCCTGGAGAAATCGCTGGGCGCGATGGCCAAGGCCGGCAGCACCAACCTGGTCGATGTGGTGGGGTATGCGGAAGCAGTGACGTCGCGCGGGTTCGTGTTCATGGACACGCCCGGTTACGACCCGGTGGCGGCGACCGGGCAGGTGGCGGGGGGTGCGAACCTGGTGTGCTTCACGACGGGGCGGGGAAGCGTGTTCGGGTGCAAGCCGGCGCCGTCGATCAAGCTGGCGACGAACTCGGTGATGTTCCGGCGGATGGAAGACGATATGGACGTGAATTGCGGGACGGTGCTGGACGGGGACGAAACGGTGCAGGACTGCGGGGCGCGGGTGTTCGAGATGATGCTGCGGGTGGCTTCGGGGGAACGGACCAAGAGCGAGGGATTCGGGTTCGGGGCGGATGAGTTCGCGCCTTGGGTGATCGGGGCGACGATGTGAGGGAGGTGGGTTAGGCGGGCGCTGACCAGCCACATCCGCAGCATCGACACGCAGGCCAGATCGGTTCGCAATGCGGGCGCATCCGCTCTGCCGGAGATCGTGCAGCCGTGCGCGCGAGACCGGTCACGTTCATCACGATCTGAGGGCGACCGTCCTGCCCGGTCGCCTGCCCGCCATAAGCCGCTGCGTCCGTCAGGCGCCGAAAAGTAGGAAAAGCCCACATGGACACCATCGATCGCACCCCGACCACCCCCATCCCCCCCGACTGCGCCGGCCAGGACTTCTACGCCCAGGACCGCTCCCTCCAGGACCTGCTCGCCATCTACCTCCCGCGCGAGACAAGCGAGTCCCTCGCCCCCCACTACGCACGCCTCGGCCAGCTCGCCGGCGGCCGGTTGGACGCTCTCGCCCGCACCGCCGACCGCCACCCGCCCGTTCTCCACCCCCGCGATCGTTACGGTAACGACGAGGACTGGATCGAGTACCACCCTGCCTATCGCGAGATGGAACAGATCGCCTTCGGAGAGTTCCAGTTCCACGCCATGACCCACCGCGCCGACGTGCTCGGCCAGCAGGCCCCCCTGCCGCACGCCGCCAAATATGCCTTCCAGTACCTCTTCACCCAGGCCGAATTCGGCCTGATGTGCCCGGTCAGCGTCACCGACACCTCCATCCACCTCATCCGCACCTTCGCCAGCCCCGACCTGCAAGCTTATCTGCTGCCGCGCATGCTCTCGGCCGACCTCGCCGGCATGTGGAAGGGCACGCAGTTCATGACCGAGCGCGCCGGCGGCTCGGACGTCGGTGCGATCGAAACCACCGCGGTCCGCGCCGGCGACGACTGGCGCCTGACGGGCAGCAAATGGTTCAACTCGCACGCCGATGCCGATGTGGCGTTGATCCTCGCCCGCCGGGAAGGCGCACCGGCCGGCACGCGCGGCCTCGCGCTGTTCGTCCTGCCGCGGCGCCGGCGCGACGGGTCCCGCAACGCCTACCGGATCGTCCGTCTGAAGGACAAGCTCGGCACGAAATCCATGGCAAGCGGGGAGATCGACCTCCATGGCGCCGAGGCCTACCTGGTTGGCGCGCAGGATGCCGGACTGAAACAGATGATGGAGCAGGTGAACCGCTCCCGCCTCTCGCACGGCGCGCGCGCCGCCGGCATGATGCGCCGCTGCGTCAACGAAGCCCTCGCCGCCACGCGCGGCCGGCGCGCGTTCGGCAGCGCCGTGATCGACTTTCCGCTGATGCGTCGGCAGTTGCTGAAACTGATCGTCCCCGCCGAGCAGGCGCTGTCGATGACCTTCGCCACCGCCGATGCGATGGACCGCGGCGCGGCGACGGAGCTGCGCATCCTCACCGGCCTGCTCAAGCTGCGCGCCTGCCGCGACAATGTTCCCGTCGCCACCGGTGCGATGGAGGCACGCGGCGGCAACGGCTACATCGAGGACTACGTGACCGCCCGGCTGATCCGCGACGCCCAGGTCGGGCTGCTGTGGGAAGGCACCAGCAACATCAACGCGCTCGACGTGATCGGCCGCGCCGTGGGCAAACAGCAGGCGCACCGCGCGCTCGCCGCCCTGCTGCACCGCCGGCTGGAGGAGGCGACCACCCTGCCCGCCCCCTTCCGCACCAGGCTCGCCACCACCTGGGACCGCGCGGCGGCAGCGGCAGAACGGACCGCGGGCGGGAACGAAACACTGGCGCGCACCGCGGCAGCCGGGCTCTACAACGCCGCCAGCGCTGTTCTGCTCGCCTGGGAAGCCACGCGTCCCGGGGCCGACGCGCGCCGCGCCCTGCTCGCGCGTTGCGTGCTGGACCACCGCCTGGCCCCGCGCGACCCGCTGGCGCCGGAGGAAGCGGCGTGGGAACGGCCCGCGGCCGATCTGCTGCTGGCCCCGCAGGCCCGCGACCTCGATGCCGTCGCGCCGCTGCTGGTCTGAGGCCGGCGGACGCACGCGCCGATGAATGATTCGAGATAAAGCGGCCCAAAGAGCGATCCCTGGGCCGCTTTTGTCGTTTCTGGGATGCGAACGGGGCGCAAACGGATGGCACTGATTTTGCGCACATGCCGGGCGGATTTGGGTGGATTTCGGCGGACGAATGTGAACGAAGAGAGGCCGGGACGTTGCGCTGTTCGCGTGTGATTTCAGTGGGTTAAGTGGTGCTGCTGGAGGGGATTGAACTCTCGACCTCTCCCTTACCAAGGGAGTGCTCTACCACTGAGCTACAGCAGCGCCGGGGGCAACGCGGCGGTTACCTAAACGCCCGGGATGGCCGGCGCAAGCCCCGGCGGCGGGACGTGCGCGCGCCACCGCCGCCCCGCCGTCCTCTCAGCGGAACAGATTCGTGCGCGCGAGTTCCACCACCTCGTCGGCCCGACTGCCGAGGATCGCCTTCAGCATATAGAGGGTGAACCCCTTCGCCATCTCCGTCGTCACCTTCGGCGGCATGGCAAGCTCCATGCGGGTGACGACCGCATCGATCAGCACCGGGCCCGGATGCGCCAGCGCTTCGGCGAGCTTGGTCTCGACCTCGCCCGGATCGGTGATGCGCACCCCCTTGATGCCGACCGCCTCGGCCATGGCGGCGAAATCCGGGTTCTGCAATTCGGTGCCGGTATCGATGAAGCCGGATGATTTCTGTTCCAGCTCGATGAACCCGAGCGCGCCGTTGTTGAACACGACGACCTTCACCGGCAGCTTGAGCTGCTTCAACGACAGCAGATCCCCCATCAGCATGGTAAAGCCGCCGTCGCCGGAGAGCGAGATCACCTGCCGATCGGGGAACGCCGCCTGCGCACCGATCGCCTGCGCCATCGCGTTGGCCATCGACCCGTGCCAGAACGAGCCCACCAGCCGCCGCCTGCCGTTCATCGCCAGGTAGCGCGCTGCCCAGACGGTCGGCAGGCCGACATCGCAGGTGAAGACGGCATCGTCGGCCGCGAGCGCGCTCACCACCCGCGCGATCTGCTGCGGGTGCAACGTGCCGCCGGGCTTGCCGGCGGCCAGCTCATCCAACCCCCGGCGCGCATCACGGTAATGCCGGACCGCCGCATCGAGGAAGCCGCGATCGGTCTTTTCCGTAAGCTGCGGAAGCAGTGCTTCGATCGTCGCCCGCACGTCGCCGATCAACCCGAGCTCGACCGACGCGCGCCGCCCGATCAACTCCGCGCGCAGATCCACCTGCGCGATGTGCGCCCGCTTCGGATAGAACTGCCGATAGGGGAAGTCCGTGCCCAGCATCAGCAACGCATCGCAGCTCTCCATGGCGTAATAGCCGGACGAAAAGCCGATCAGCCCCGTCATCCCCACGTCGTACGGGTTGTCCCATTCGACATGTTCCTTGCCGCGCATGGCATGCACGATCGGCGCCTTCAGCATGCCGGCGAGCTGCACCAGCGCGTCATGCGCCCCCTCGCACCCGCCGCCGCACAGCAAGGTGACCCGGGATGCGCCGTTGAGCAGCGCCGCCAGGCGCGCGACCGCGTCGGCCGGCGGCGTCACCGTCGGCCGCCCCGGCAGCAGCCCGAGCGGTTGCGGCGGGGCCGTGTCGACGACGGGTTTCAGCGCGATGTCGCCCGGAATGACGATCACCGACACGCAGTGTTCGGCGACCGCGCGGCGGATGGCGATCTCGAGCGCGCGCGGCATCTGCGCGGGGTTGGAGACCAGCTCGCAGTAGCTCGAGCATTCGCGGAACAGGGTCTCGGGGTGGGTTTCCTGGAAGTAGCCGGCGCCGATCTCGGCCGAGGGGATATGCGCCGCGATCGCCACCACCGGCACGCGCGAGCGGTGGCAGTCGAACAGCCCGTTGATCAGATGCAGGTTGCCCGGCCCGCAGCTTCCCGCGCAGACCGCGAGGCGCCCCGTCAGATGCGCATCCGCGCCGGCAGCGAACGCGGCCACTTCCTCGTGGCGGACGTGCAGCCATTGGATGCCGCCGTGGCGGCGGAGCGAATCGGTGAAGCCGTTGAGGCTGTCGCCGACAATCCCGTAGATACGTGCGACACTCGCGGCGGCGAGGGTCTCGACCATCTGGTCTGCAACGGTCGTCATGTCGTCCTCCTTGCGCTTGCTGTCTCCGATCCGGTTCGGGGTCCGCGGCGGCCTCTGCCGGCGCGTCGTGAAACCCCGGGCCTGGGCACGCTTCGCCGACGCCAGTCCGACGCCAGTCCGATGTCAGTTCCCTTGGGGGGGAGGGCGCACTGCGTCAAACCTGATGCAGACATACCGGATATGGAGACGCGGCGTGGTCACGAGATCATCGCGCCTCGAATGACACCAGGATGGGGACCTTCCACGTCGCGGCGACCGGGGGTTCGCAGGGGCGGCGCCCCAGGCGGCGGCGGACAGCGCCGGGGCCGCGTTGACTTCCCCCCCGCGGGCGCTATAACCCGCGCTCCCTCGCCCGGCCCCGTCTCGCGGCCGGGGCATGGCTGTTGGCAGGAACGATCGATGTTCGCAGTGATCCGCACCGGCGGAAAACAGTACCGCGTGACCCCGAACGCGGTGCTGAAGGTCGAAAAGCTCGAAGCCGAGCCGGGCGCGACCGTGACCTTCACCGACGTCCTCGCGGTGGGCGACACCGGCAGCCTGACCCTCGGCGCGCCTACGGTCGCCGGCGCCTCGGTCACCGCGACGGTGATCGCGCAGGACCGGCTCGACAAGGTCATCATCTTCAAGAAGCGCCGGCGGCAGAACAGCCGCCGCCGCAACGGCCACCGCCAGCACGTGACCGTGCTGCGCGTCTCCGGCATCGCCCCCAGCCCGGTTGCCGCGGGCGCGGAGAGCGGGGCCGCCGCCAGCGAAGGAGCAGTCTGACATGGCGCACAAGAAAGCCGGCGGGTCCTCGCGCAACGGGCGCGATACCGAAGGCCGCCGCCTCGGCATCAAGAAGTCGGGTGGGCAGGCGGTCATCGCCGGCAACATCATCCTCCGCCAGCGCGGGACCAAGTGGAAGCCGGGGCAGAACGTGGGCCTCGGGCGCGACCACACCATCTTCGCGCTGGTCGATGGCAAGGTGGAGTTCCAACGCAAGGCCGAGGGTCGGGTGCATGTCTCCGTCCGCCCCGTCCCGGCGGCGGCCGCCGCTGCCGAGTAACGCCCGCCCTGCCGCGACCGGATCAGCTCGGGGGTCGGCGCCACGCCGGCCCCCGTTCGTTTGCGAGGCCCGCGGTTTGCCACCCCGGCCTCTGCCGGGCCCGGCGCCCCACCGGGCCGGCCCGCCCCGGCTCCCGATCGCTACCGGCGGGCGCCGCGTCCCACCGCCTCGCCCCCCTCGCCCGTCCACCCCGGACGCCGGACCATGAAATTCCTCGACCAAGCGAAAATCTACCTCCGCTCCGGTGACGGCGGCGACGGCGTCGTGGGGTTCCGGCGCGAGAAATACATGGAGTTCGGCGGCCCCGACGGCGGCGACGGCGGCAAGGGCGGCGACATCGTGCTGGAGGCGGTGGCCAACCTCAACACCCTGATCGACTTCCGCTACAGTCAGCATTTCCGCGCCAAAAAGGGCGGCAACGGTGCCGGCGCCGACCGCACCGGCGCCGGCGCGCCTGACCTCGTCATCAAGGTCCCGATCGGCACCCAGATCATGGCCGAGGACCGGGAGACCCTGCTCGCCGACCTCGCGCGCGCCGGCCAGCGGATCACCTTCCTCCCCGGGGGCGACGGCGGGTTCGGCAACGCGCACTACAAATCCTCGACCAACCGCGCGCCGCGCCGGGCCGACAAGGGCTGGCCGGGGCAGGAACGCTGGGTGTGGCTGCGGCTGAAGCTGATCGCCGACGCCGGGCTGGTCGGGGTGCCGAACGCCGGCAAATCCACCTTCCTCTCCCGCGCCTCCGCCGCCCGCCCCAAGATCGCCGACTACCCGTTCACCACCCTCCATCCGCAGCTCGGCGTCGTGCGCCCCTCGGCCAACGAGGAGTTCGTGCTCGCCGACATCCCCGGCCTCATCGAGGGCGCGCATGAAGGCGCCGGTCTCGGCGACCGCTTCCTCGGCCATGTCGAACGCTGCGCCGTGCTGCTGCACCTGATAGACGGAGCCGCCGGGGACGTCGTGCGCGCCTGGCGCACGGTGCGGGAAGAGCTTGCGGCCTACGGCGGCGGGCTCGCCGACAAGCCGGAACTGATCGCGCTCAACAAATCGGACGCGATGAGCCCGCGCGAAGCCTCGGCGCGGCGGGCGGCGCTGGCCCGCGCCTCCGGCCGGCCGGTGCTGCTGCTCTCCGCCGTCAGCGGCGCCGGCGTGCCGGAGGCGCTGCGCGCCCTGGCCGACACGATCGCGGCGCAGCGGGCCCGATGAGCGCCCCGGCCGCAGGCGCGGTCGGGCGCCGCCGGATGGTCGTGCTGGCGTGCTTCGCGCTCTGCCTCGTGCTGCTCTCGCCGTTGTTCTGGGCGGTCTACCGGGTGATGATCTTCAACACCGTGCCGCGCGACGACTACGCGCCGTTCCTGCTATGGCTGCTCGGTCAGAAGGGCGGCGTGCTGCCGGAATCGCCTTACGTCTACCGCATCCTGTCGATGGCGGCGGCGGTGCCGTTCGACCTCGCCATGCCGCTGCTGCGCTTCAGCCGCCTGCCCGCGAGCGTTCCGGCGGACTACGTGCGCGCGACCGCCGCGCTGGCCGCCCTCGCCTACACCGCCGCGGTCGGCGCCGCCTTCGTGGCCGCCCGCCTCGCCCGGAGCCTCGGCCTGGCGCCGGGCGAGGCGCTGTTCGCCGGAGCGCTGCTGTTCGTGCTCTGCTGGTCCGCCCAGATCTACGGCATCGACCCCCTCGCCATCCTGTGCGTCGCCGTGCTGGTCTCCCTCCTGCGCAACCGGCGGCTGTTCGTCCCGGGCGTGCTGGCCTCGATCCTGGTGAACGAGAAGATCTGCATGGTGCTCGTGCTCTGGCTCGCGATCCGCTGGGTGCTGTGCGCAGAGGACCGGGCGCCCCTCGGCGTGCCGCTGCTGGCGAGTCTCGCCGCGCTCGCCGCCTATCTGGCCATGGTGCTGCTGGTGCACGTGCCGGGCCATTCCTACCAGCTGCGGCCGGCCGACTACCTCGGCACGATCAGGGCCAATCTGGCGGTGCAGGTCTCGGCGCGCGGGGTGATGCTGAACCTGGTGCCGATCCTGGTGCTCGTGGGCGTTGCGGTGGCGGGCTGGCCGGCGGGATCGATGGGGCCGTTCCGGCGGGTGGATATCCTGGTGATCCCGGCGCTCGTGCTGCTGGGGCTGATGGTGACGCACAAGTTCCAGATCGGGCGGCTGGTGATGCACGCAGCCCCCTTGTTCGTCGTGCCGGCCGCCGCCGCCGGGCGCCGGTGGCACAGGTGCGCCGCCCGGTTCATCGCCGGCACGCCCGGACGCGAGATCCCCGCCACCCGGCCGGACCGCCCGGCATGACCACCCTGCCCGCGCTCGCCGCCGCCCGCCGGCTGGTGGTGAAGATCGGCAGCGCGCTGGTGGTCGACCCCGCCCGCGGCGCCCCGCGCGCGGCTTGGCTCGCCGGCGTCGCCGCCGACATCACCGACCTGCGCGCGCGCGGGACGGAGGTGATCGTCGTGTCCTCCGGCGCCATCGCGCTCGCCCGCCGCAGCCTCGGCCTCACCCGCAAGCGCCTGCGGCTGGAGGAGAAGCAGGCCGCCGCCGCGGTGGGCCAGATCCGCCTTGCCCAGGCCTGGGCGGAGGCGCTGTCCGGCGAGGGCCTGACCGCCGCGCAACTGCTGCTGACCCTGGAGGACACCGAGGACCGCCGCCGCTACCTGAACGCGCGCGCCACGTTGCGCACCCTGCTCGACCTGGGCGCCGTGCCGGTGATCAACGAGAACGATACGGTGGCGACGGCGGAGATCCGTTTCGGCGATAACGACCGCCTGGCCGCCCGCGTCGCCGAGATGACCGAGGCGGACCAGCTTGTCCTGCTGTCGGACATCGACGGGCTCTATACCGCCGATCCGCGCTTCGATCCGGCGGCGGCGCATATCCCGCTCGTTCCGGCGCTGACGCCGGAGATCGAGGCGATGGGGGGCGAACCGCCGCCCGGCTATTCCTCGGGCGGGATGCGCACCAAGCTGGTGGCGGCGCGGATCGCGACCCAGGCCGGCTGCGCCATGGCGATCGCGCGCGGCCAGCCCGAGGGGAAGCTTGCCGACCGCCCGCTGACGGCGCTCGCCGACGGCGCGCGCTGCACCTGGTTCCTGCCGGCGCCGGAGGGGCGGTCGGCCCGCAAGCGCTGGATCGCCGGGGCGCTGGCGCCGCTCGGGGTGTTCGTGGTCGATGCGGGGGCGGCGCGGGCGCTGGGCGCCGGGCGGTCCTTGCTGCCCGCCGGGGTGCGCGCGGTGGAGGGGGTTTTCGAGCGCGGCGATCCGGTGCTGGTGCGTGGGCCGGACGGGGCGGCGCTGGCGCGGGGGTTGTCGGCCTATGCGAGCGGGGACGCGGCGCGAATCGCGGGGCACCGGTCGGACGAAATCGAGGCGGTGCTGGGGTGGCGGGGGCGGGACGAGATGATCCACCGGGATGATCTGGTGTTGATCGGGGGGTAGGGGCGGGGCGCCGTGGGCCGAGGGCGGGTTCGCAGCGCGGCGGCCACGACTTCGTGGAGGGGGAAGGCATGGGGGCACCGAGCACCAGCCGGGTAGCCACTTCATAACGTAGGTGTACCCAGGTAGCGCCCCGGTTTGAAACTCGGCTAGGAGTAGAAGCGGCCATTTGGCGAAGCCAATTGGTTGACGGACTTGCGCCAAGAGGGATCCTCGGGACGTGCCAGTGCTGATGGCTGATCTTGGCCGAAAGCGGACATGCTGCTTTGTGGAGCACGACGGCGATAAGCCGACGCCCATCGCTGCAACGACTGATGGCTTAACGAGCCGCGTCGGCAACCGACCCTATCGCCGTCCCCTGTGTCGCGCGATGAGCTGATCGGCAACGTCATTCAGGTCATCGCCGACGATCTGCGGCTGAGGTCCAACCCCCAAAACGTCGTTGCCAACCCGCTTGATCAGTGCAGCCTCCCAGCCGGCCGCTACGGCGCCAAGCGTGTCCCATGTATGGCACGCGATAAGACACAGCCGCGAGGGTTCCACACCAAGCTCCCTCTCGACGTAAGAGTAAGCCTGGCGCGACGGCTTATGGTGCTTCACGCCATCCGCGCTGAAACGCCGCTCGAAAAAATCTACAATGCCGCCATGTTCAAGCTGACGCGTCTGTACCTCAAGCAGATTGTCGGTAAGCGTGAACAGCCGGAAACCTGCATCGCGCAGCTTGGTGAGCGCAGCCGGTACGTCCGGGTGTGGCGGCATCGTCGAAAACTTCTCCTTGAGCTCTTCCTTGTCGGTGTCGTCGATTTTGATGCCCTGTGTATCCGCCAGCAGCTTCATCACGGCCGAACCGATATCCGTGAACGGAACGTAGCAGCCGGCCACAGTGAGGGCTGTGGAATACATGATGAAATTGGCGAACCAGAGGCGCATGGCCCGCTTGTCGCCGAAGATGCGCTGAAAAACCGGCTCCATCGTTTGAAGATCGAGCAGCGTCTCGTTGACGTCAAAGACGATCAGGGGACGATTGGCCATGTGAGTAACCTCCGGTTTGCGGGCGCGCGATTGCGGCTCAGTGGGGCAGGAAGTCGCGAATGGCCGCCGCAATCTCCGCGGCGTGGGTCTCCAGCGCGAAGTGGCCGGTGTCGAAGAAGCGCACCACCGCATCGGGGATGTCGCGCTTGAATGACTCGGCGCCCGGCGGCAGGAAGAACGGATCGTTCTTGCCCCACACCGCCAGGAACGGCGGGTTGTGGGTCCGGAAATAGTGCTGGAAGGCTGGGTAGAGCGCGACATTGCTCTTGTAATCGCCGAACAGGTCGAGCTGTAGCTCATCGGCGCCCGGCCGACTCAGGTAGAAATTGTCGAGGGAGTAGCCGTCCGGAGAGACTTTCGTCGCGTCGGGAACGCCGTACGTGTACTGCCAGACGGTCGTCTCGGGCTTCAGGAAGGCGCGCAGGGCCTCGCGGTTGGCCGGCGAGGCATCCTGCCAGTAGGCCCGGATCGGGTTCCAGCCGTCGCTCAACCCCTCCTCATAGGCGTTGCCGTTCTGGGAGATGATCGCCGTGATCCGGTCCGGATGCCTGACGGCGAGCCGGAACCCGGTCGGCGCACCGTAATCGAACACATAGAGGACGTAGCGGTCGAAGCCGATGATGTCGGTGAAGCGGTTGATCGCGTCGGCGAGCAGGTCGAAGGTGGCGCTGCCCTCCGGCACGTCGGATCTACCGAAGCCCGGCAGATCGGGGGCGACGATGTGGAAGCGGTCGGCCAGCAGTGGGATGAGATCGCGGAACATGTGGCTGGCGCTCGGGAAGCCGTGCAGCAGCAACAGCTTCGGGGCGTCGGGCGTACCCGCCTCGCGATAGAAGATGGTGCGGCCGTCCACGTTGGCGGTGCGATAGTTGATGGCAGTCATGGCACCTCGCCTTCGCCAGGTTCCAACTTCTTTATGTGTATCAAGGAGGTCATCGTATTCGGGCAGTAACCGGGCGCCGCCGATTGACGCGGTCACGGGCGACACTTCGTTGGCGGGGCTCGGTTCCGGGGTTCTGCCGGAACGGTCGCGGTCAGCCCGCGACCACCTGGTCGATCGCCTCGCGGATGATGTCCAGGACGAGAGACGGCGCGGTCACCATCGGCGCGTGGTCGACGGGATGCGCGTGCGTCCCGGCCTTCATGCGCTCGGCCATGAAGTGCTGATTTCTATCGACGATCATGCGGTCCTGCTCGGCCACGAGGAACCAGGTCGGCCGGTTCTTCCACAGCGGCCGCTCCATCGCGACGGTGATGCAGGCGGGCGAGATCGGCCGCTGGACCGCCGCCAGCACGGTCAGTTCCTCCGTGGTGGCGTGCTGCGCGAAGGCGGCGGCGAAGGCCGCCTCGGGCAAATAGATCAGCCCATGGCCGTCGGGCGCGAGCTCGGGCGCCTGCGGATGCGGCTCGGTCCGGTAGAAGACATCCGCAACCGTCTCGCCCTCGTCCGGAGCGAGTGCGGCCACGTAGACGAG
Organism: uncultured Pseudomonadota bacterium; assembly: GCA_963708095.1. Taxonomy (GTDB): domain Bacteria; phylum Pseudomonadota; class Alphaproteobacteria; order Acetobacterales; family Acetobacteraceae; genus JAJZVS01. Next base: position 5,108,040 of record OY970182.1, on the reverse strand, counting down.
CGCCTTCACCTTCTCGCTGCGCGTCGCCCCGATCACGGCTCCCGCATAGGCGTGGCCGACGAGAACGACCGGTCCCGTCACTCGCTCAAGGGTTCGATCAAGCGCCGCCACGTCATCGCGGAACGACGTCAGTGGCAGCGGCGCCGCCACCACCTTGATGCCTTCAGCCGCTAACGGTGCGATGACCTTTGCCCAGCTGGACCCGTCGGCCCAGGCGCCATGGACCAGCACAACGTTCACGTCATTCGAGGACATCGCCGCTCTCCATGTGGAACAAGAGCGAAAGGCGGAACCTGTCTACTAGCATCAGGACGGTTACCCAACCCAGAGTAACTGGTCAAGAGGCGTTGCCGGGGTTATCTGTGCAGTACGTTCACGGATGGGTGATCAGACAGCTAGCCGCCTGGAGCCCGGAACAGGAGTTGACATGAGCCGGCGCCCCCCTGCGATCTTCGTCGGCAACACGCTTGGATTGGATTTTCTGAATTCGATCGCGACGCCGATCGATACCCCCGTCGACTGGATCGATGACGGCGAGGGATTGCTGAGCTGGCTGGAGCAAGCGCAGCTCGTGCCGGCCGATGCGGTCAAGCGCATTCGGGCGCACGCACTTCCGGGCGAACTCGACAAAGTGGCAGATCAGGCCAGGAGCTTGCGCGAGTGGTTCAGAGGCTTTGTGCGCCAGCACATGGGGTGCCCTTTGACAGCGGGGGCTCTTGTACAGTTGGAGCCGTTGAATCGGCTGCTTGCGCGCGATGAGACTTTCAGCCGGATCATTCCCCAGCCCGGGGGCGGGAACGGGCCTTTCCAGCGGCAGACGGTCCGCAGGTGGCCGACCCCTGAGGCCCTTCTGCTTCCGATCGGGGAAGCGCTGGCACAGCTTGTCTGTACGGAGGATTTCTCAAACGTGAAGGCCTGCGAGGGCCATCTGTGCACGCTCTTTTTCGCCGACCGCACGCGAGGTCACGCACGACGGTGGTGCAGCATGGCGATATGTGGAAACCGAGCGAAGCAGGCAGCGCATCGCCACCGCGCGAAGGCGCATCGCCTTTAGATCGAAGCGTCAGGCTTCTGAATTGGTCACGAATGTTGGGGTGCACCTTTTGGAGCGCCGGCGCATTGCAGCCCAACGGACGACCGCTTTCGATGAGCGCCGAAGGTTCCGTCGATGGCAAGAATGGGCGCAGAGCAGCCGTCTGCGCCAGCGTCCGTCGAATTCCGCTTCGGGTCAACTTGCACCAATCAGCCACGACCCTTGAATGACCGCTAAGGGCTAATGGTGTTGAAACATCCCTCATCGACCCTCTGCGACATCCTAGTCCGCATAAGGAAACCCATAGGCCATTGAAATGGCCCACAGATGCTACGTCGGAACCATAGGTTAGGTGGGGATACCTTCCGCAGACATTTCAACAACCGGCCGCAATCCGAAATGCAAACTGACCCCCCGCACCTACCCAAAGTTGCATCCCCACCCGCCCGCCCCTATCGTTACCCCCGCAGCATCGAGACCCACCGCATGCCCTCCGAAGCACAGGACCGCTGGCTCGAAGCCGTGCTCGGTATCACCACCGGGCGCCGGGCGACGCGCGTGCCGCCCCCGCCGCCCACCACCTCCCTCGTCGCCTTCGCCCACGCGCGCCTCGCCTGGGAAGCCGCCAAGGCCAATGTCGCCGCCCGCCTCGCCACCCTGCGCAGCGCCATCGCGGCGGGGGCCCCCGATCCCGACAGCGCCGCCCTGGTCACGGCGGCGGCGGAGAAGCTGGGCGCCGTGCTCGGCCGCCTCGACGCCGGCCTGGGCGACGCGCTCGCCAACGCCACCGCCGCCGACCGGGCCGCCGCGCTCAAGACCGAAGTCGCCGCGATCGTGGGCAGCTACCTCGCCTATCTCGAGACCGACCGGATCATCGCGCATATCGAAACCAACCCGACCGGCCCGCTCGGCATCGCCGATACCCTGCGCGCGCCGCTCACCACCATCCGCACTCTTCTCGCGGCCGGCTGATCCGGGAGAGACGCATGGCCATCCCCAACTACCGCATCGTGCTGAACCAACGGGAGTGGGACCGGGTACACCACGCCGACACGCTCGCCCACGTCACCCGCGCCGAGGCGGACCCCAAGATCCGCGCCGACGCCGGCACGCGCACCATCGCGATCGACTACTCGTACGGCGACCTCAACAACATCTACCGCATCTTCCGCATGGTGATCGGCGGCAACCGCAAGACCTGGACCGAGACCTACGGCACCGATGCGTTCAAGGCCGAGGAACTGGCGCGGATCGAGGCGTCGCGCGACGCGCTGCGCGCCGTCGTCCCCCCGGCGGTCAACCCCAACACCGCGACCGGGATCGCCGCGCCGACGCCGGTCGCAGGGGCGCTCTCGGGCGTGCTGGCGGGCGCGCCGGGTCTGTGTCTCGGCCACAGCCACGACCAAGCGGCGGCCTATCAGTTTCTCGCCGACGCGGTGGAGACGCCGGAGAATTTCGGGCTGACCGGGGGCATGCTCTTCATCGAGGAACTGCCCGGCGTCTTCCAGGCCGAGATCGATACCTACATGACCACCGATCCGGCACCGCCCTGGTCCGCGGCGGCGCAGGCCTTCTTCGACCGGATCGCGATCGACCGCCATCTGGACGGAGAAACCCGCCTCGATGCGGTCCTGCGCAAGGCGCGCACGAAGAACATCCGCGTCTTCGGGATCGATTCCGGCGAGATGTCGCCCACGATGTGCGCCGACGGATCGTATCCGGAAATGCGCTGCGCCAACATGAACGCGTTCGGCAATCGGGTGATGGATGCGGCGATCGAGGCCAACCCGGACCGCAAATACGTGGCGTTCTGCGGCGGCGCGCATTCCAACACGCACGAGGGCGGCGTCCCCGGCTTCTCGCAGATCTACAACATCCCGGCGTTGCGGCTGGGCAACGACGGCACCGTCACCTGCCACGACGAAGACCGCGCGCTGCGCGGCATGCCCGCCAAGGCGCTGCAGCTTTTCGTGGACCGCTACACAATGGTGCTGGAAGGCGAGCAGCAGCGGGCGCGCTCGCCCGACAATCCGAACGCCGCCGCGCTCAAGGCGTTTGCGATGCAGGAGGCGGTGCGCCTGCAAGCCGCCGGCGACCTGCCCGATTTCGCGGCCCTGGACGCGATCGGCGATGCAGGCGAACGGGGGCGCCAGCGCCAGGCGATGCTCGGCCGGATCGATGCGGCGGTCGGGCGCCTGCCGGCAGCGGGACCGTGGCGGCAGCCGCCACCGCCGCCACCGCGCGCTGGGGCGGACGCCCCGGCGGACGGCAACGCAGGCGGCGTCTGGGGGTGGCTGACGTGGATCGTCGAGCTGGTGGAGCTCTCGAGCGGCTGACCGCCCCGGCCGGCCGTCGCGCGCTGGAGCAGCTACAGGATGACTGGAACCGGGACGTCGTGCGGCCACCTCTCCCGCGCTGCGGGAGAGGTCGGTTCGCGGAGCGAACCGGGTGAGGGTGCGTGCCTCCGGCCCTCACCCGTCGTGCTGCGCACGACGACCTTGGTCCGCTTCGCGGCCCAAGCCCGCAAGCGGGAGAGGTGGCGATGACGTGGCACTTGCCAGTCTGCGTGAACTCGCGCTAGCGCGGGGACCGCTTCCCCTGGTGGCTGTCCAGCAGGTCGAGCATGTCGTTCGTGTGCTCCTCCTCCACCACCAGGATGCCTTCCAGCATGGTCCGCGTGGCGGGATCGTCATCGCCGAAATGCCGGATCAGTTCGCGGTAGTGATCGACCGCGATCCGCTCGGCGATCAGGTTCTCCCGGATCATGCCGACCAGGTCGCCGCCTTCGGCGTATTGGGACGCGGCGCGGGTCGCAAGTCCCTCCGGATTGAAATTCGGCGTGCCGCCGAGCTGGTTGATGCGCTCGGCCACCGCCATCATATGCGCCTGCTCTTCCTTCGCATGCTGCGCGAATTCCGCCTTCACGCTGTCGCTGGAGATGCCGGTGGCGGCGACGGCGTGCATCGTGTAGCGCAGCACGCAGACGATCTCGGTCGCCAGCACGGTCTGCAGGATCGCAACGGTCTTCCCGGCGTCGCCCTTGTAGCTCGCCGTTACGTTACCGGTGTCGAGATGCTTGCGCGCCCGTTCCCGCAAGGTCTGCACGTCGGTCAGGAACGGCGTCGCCGTGTCGCCGGTCGGGGCAGGTTTGCTCATTGGGGGCACCTCATCGCGGGTTGCGGAAGCATCATCGCCCCCCGCGCCGATGGCGGCGCACGCGCGGCCGCCGCGAGGGAGAAATCATTTCCTTCCAACTGGATGACGACGAAGACCTCGAGTCAATGCCCGGACGCCGGGCGGCTCGCCCGTGCGACCCGCAGCGCCATCACGATCGCGCGCAGCCGGCCGCGGGGTTGCCCCGCCGTGCGTCCCCCTCAGTCCTGCGACGGCGCGTCCCGCTTGAGCCGGACCACCACCCGCGCGATCACTTCGCGCCGCGCCCGCTCCACCACCTTGGCGTGGCTGGCGCGGCCGCGATCGTCGATCGGCAGCGCGATCCCCTGCGCCTGCGGCTTGAGGGCGACGGCGGCGGCGATCAGCTTGCCGATCCGGGTCGTCGGCTCGGCGGGGGTGAGGCCGAGCGGGTCCTGCTGGGTGGGGTCGGCGAAATTCGGGGCAGGATCGTAGTCCGAGTCTTCCAGATGCGTGATGAGCACGTCGCGCCTGGTGTCTCTCCCCATGCCGGCCTTGTCTTCCAGCCCGTCCAGCCCGAGCACCTCGTCCCCCTGGCGCGCGATGTCGAGGAACCACTGATGCAGGGTCGGTAGCTCGCCGTCGATATAATCGGCGAAGGCGTCCATGAACGGCTCCTTCACCGACGTCGTGACGCCGTTGGACGCGTTCTGCAGCACCTTGGTGGCGAGGATCATCGACCGGCGCTGGTTGGCATCGAGCCCCGGCATGCTGACCAGCATCGGGTTGATGAGGCGGAGGAACACGTGGCCGCCGACCATGATGGCGACGTCCTCGTCGCCCATGCCGGTCTTGCGCGCGCCGGCGGCGATCATGCTGGCGGTGGTGGCGATCGGGCGCGGCACCTCCTTGCCGACCACCGCGTTCAGCAGCGCTTTGACGTAGCCGATCAGCTGCCCCGCCGCGGTGTCGCGCTTGCCCTTGTCCGGTTCCTTGTTCGGATCGATCTCGATCTTCCGGCTCGGCGTCAGCCAGACCTGCGCGCCCTCGGCGAGCTCGCCCATGAGGCCCTGCGTCTCACCAGCCATGGCGTAGGCTTTGGTGAGCTTGCTGGCGGCGGTGTTGCCGCGCATGAAGGTGTTGCCGTCCTTGGTCTTTTTCTGCGTGAGCTCGTTGCCCAGGACCCGCTCGCACAGCGCCTCCATATAGGCGGCATCGCCACTGTGGGCGGCCACGAGCTGTTCCACCAGCTTGTCGGCGCCGTCGCTCGTTCCCATGGCGGAGAGAATGTCGGCGATCTTGTCCGGCGCGGGCTTGGCGGCGACCACCGCGCGCATCAGCTCCGGATGGGCCGCGAGCATCTGCGCCTGTTCCCCCGGCTCCAGCTCGGCGACTTTCCTCATCCGCTCGGTCTGCGCCTGGTTGCTGGCGGTGATCAGATTGTCGAGCGCGTCCAGCCGCTTGGCGATGGCATCGGCCTTCACCCCGCGCTGTTCCCGCTTCTTGACGTCCTTCTCGCCCACCATGCCCTCGGTATAGTCCTTCTGCGCCTGCGCCAGCTTCTCGCGCAGGCCGGCAAGGAGGGGCACCGTGGTGTCGTTCACCGCGCCGCCGCGGGCGAGCGCGGTGTCGACGGCACCGAGGATCTTGTCCACCTCGCCCGATACGTCCTTCTTGTAGCCTTTGTCGGCGCTGTAGCCGACCAGCTTCTTGCGCCTGATGTCCTCGCCCACGCCGGCGAGCTTGTCGCGCTGCTCGCGCAGCGGCTGGTTGACCTCCCGGTCCAAGGTATCGAGACCGTCCTTCAGTTCCGGCGGCGGCGTGACGCCCCGGCTGCGCGGCGAGGGCGGCGTGGGCGCGGTCGCCCTCACCTCCCCCTGGCCGCCGAGCACGCGGAGGAAGGCGTTGGCCCAGGCCCGCTGCTTGTCGGTAAGAACGGGAAGCGTGTTGGCGTGCGACATGGCTGCGTCCTTCCCTGCTTCAGGCGCCGAGGCGGCGTTCGATGGTCGCCAGCGCCGCGCCGAGCGTGGCTTGCACGGCGACATCGACGCCGAACGGATTGTCGTCGATCAGCCGCACCGCATCGCTGTCGGTGAGGAAGCTGCGATAGGCGGCGACCGCCTGGGCGAGCTTGCCGCGCGCCCGCGCGTCCGCGCCCGGGGCATCGGCCTCCCGCAGCGCCACCATCAGCCCGACGCTGGCGCGCCCGGTCACGCCGTTCAGCCCGAATTCGGCGATGCGGTCGAGGTCCGGATCGCCAAATCCGCGCAGCGCGCCCTGCAACCGGCCAAGCCGCCCGTCTACCGCGTCCTTGGCATCCAGCCACAAGGGCAGCAGCGGCTCGGTCCCCTTCCCCGGGGCACCGCCGGGCATGCGCACCCCGAGGACCCGTTCGATCCATCCGCGTTTCGCTGCGTCGTCGGCCATGCCTGCCTCCCCATCGTTGCGCACCGCGGCCATACCATCGTGCCGGCCGCAGCCACAAGGAGGGAATCCGGGCGGTGGAAATTCGCCGGTTATGCCGCCTTCGCTGCCACCACCGCGATCAAATCCCCCACCGTCTGCAACCGGTCGAGATCGCGGGTGGAGAAGCGGATGCCGTAGCGTTCCTCCATCGCCATGATGATCTCGATCTGCTTGAAGCTGTCCCAGCCGGCGACGTCTTTTGCGGCGAGCCCGGGGCGCAGCGGAATGTCGCGGCCGAACACCTCGGCAAAAATTTCGCCCAGCGCGGCGGTGATTTCGGTTTCGGTTGCCATGCGGTCTCAGCCCTCGGTGACGTCGATGAAGGTGGGGATCGGCGCGAAGCCGACCAGGTCGAGCTCGGCGCGGGAGCCGCCGTCCGGCGCGGTTTCGACCACGGTGAAACCGAGCTTCTCGTAATGGTCCCGCACCATCGCGTTCTTCTTCGTCGGCACATACCGCCCGACCAGCCGCCGCGCGCCCAGCGCCTGGGCCTGCGCGGCGATCAGGTTGAGCGTGGTCGGCTCCACCTGCCGCCCCAGCACGCGGCACGACATCAGCCAGGTGTCGATCTCCGCCGCCCCGCTCTCCTGCAGCCGCCCGATGACGATCGCGATCACTCCGTTGTCGCCGAACCGGTCGAGCAGCCGCAGCTGCAGCCCGAACGCGCGCGGATCTTCCATCACCGCACGCACGTCCTCTTCCGCATAACGCTTCGTCGTCAGGTTAAACTGGTTCGACTTGTTGATGAGCTGCACGGTCCGCGCCAGCCCCACCGCATCGAACTGCCGCCACACCAGGCGCATCTCCAGCCCGCGCAGGAAGCCCTCGAGGTCGGTTGCCGTCTCCCGCAGGGCCTCGCGCGCCTGGTTGCCGGCGTAGAGCGCGGTGCGCGCGCGGTCTTCGTCGGTCAGCGCCACCGCCTCGAAATACCCGCCGGCGACGAGCGCGGCGATGAAGCTCTCGGGATCGTCCGTCACTTCCGGCACCGCCACCATCGGCAGTTCCCGGCGCACCAGCGCGCGTTCGGCCGGGTTGTCGTCGACGAACACGAGCGCATCGAGGCCGATGTTCAGCTCGTTCGCAATCCGCCGCAGGTTGGCGGCCTTGTCGTTCCAGTTCGCCACGAAGCAGGCGATGTCGTCACGCCGCAGCACCATATCCGGATGTTGCGCGAACGGCTCCAGCGCGTTCGCCGCATCGTTCTTGGAACACACCGCGAGGATCACGCCGCGCCGCCCCAGTTCGCGTGCGTAGCGCTGGAACGCCACGAACGCCTCCCCCGCCGCGCTGCCCTGGCCGAGCACGATCCCCTCCAGCCCGTCGTCGCCGATGACGCCGCCCCACAGGGTGTTATCCAGATCGAGCACCAGGCACTTGCCGCTGCGCCCGGCGAGCGCGCCGAGCAGCGCCCCCACCCGTTCCCCGTACGCCCCCGCCGCCGCCGGCGCGATTTCCTGCTTCGCGAGGTGCCAGTAGGTCGGGTTGTGCCAGGCGCCGATCCCGTCGTGCGCCGCCGCCGCATCGATCGCGAGCAGGTGCACCCCGGCCGCGTCCGCCATCGGCCGCAGCGCCGCATTGAGCGCGGCCACCAGGCTTGCCGGCGCGCCCGCCAGCCGGTGTTCGTTGGCGCCGAGCAACGGCGGGTGCAGCGCCAGCACGGTCTGGTGCAGGATCGGGCAGCGGACGGCGGCGCGCGCGAGGCGCCAGGCGCGTTCGATCCGCCCGCGCAGCTCGGCCAGCGCCGCCTCGGCCGCTTCGGGGTCGAGGGCGGCGGAGGCGCCGGCGGCGAGGTGGTGCGCGTCGAGCGCCAGCAGCAGCGCCGTGGGGCCGAACGCCGCCAGCCCCGCCGCGGGGTCGGTCAGCGCCTGCAGGTACTGGCCGAAGTCGGGTTCCCAGGTGGTGACGTGCAGCCCCCGGCGCAGGCCGGCGACCCGGACGGAAGGCAGCAGGTGGGTGAGCGTGGCGGAGCCGAGCACGGCGAGCCGCACCGGCGGCGCGGCGAGGCCCGGCGGCGGGGTGGGGAAGGCCTGTTGCGCCGCCGAGTTGAGCGCGTTCGTCTGGAGGAAGGAGAGGTCGGTGGTGGCGAGGGCGACCAGCGCGGACCAGGCCTCGGCCGGGGTTTGCGGCAGGGCGTGCAGGCGGGCGCGGAAGTCGGGCGGGGGGGGCGGGAGGTGGGGGAGAGGCATGAGGGACAGTTTGGCTGGGGGGCGCACGAAGCGGGATTTCGGGAAGGAAGTCGAGCGTCTGTTGCGCTATACGGGCGGTCACTCGACGAGGGCGGGGGCGATCGTGCAGTTTTCCGAAGAGCCGGCAGGCACAATTTAACACGGAGGAAGATGGAGTAAGACGGAGGCGCGGAGCAGGGCGAGCGGCGGCGGAAAGTTAGCACTACCGAACAGCCGTGCCCCATCCTCACGTCTCCCGGAACTGCTGCTGTAAGGCCGCAAGATCTTCATGGACATGCTGGTCGTCGGGCACCGCTTCCGGCGCGCTCTTGAGCGTATGCATAGCATAAATCAGCTGCCCCCTTGAGCGGTAGACAGCGGCGAGCGTCCTGTAGAAGCCATGCGACGCCGGGCTCAAATAAACTGCGCGCTGGGCCGCCGCGAGCGCGACGTCAAGCGAACCGAGCTGCAATGCAAGGTGGGCAACCCGCCCATGCAAGTGGGCATTGTTTGGCTCAAGTGTAGAGGCTGCCAGAGAAGCCTTAAGTGCCTCCTCGAAGCGCCCTGTCTCGGCAAGACAGTGAGCATGTACCCCGAGCGCCGCGGAATCGTGCCGTGTGCCGTTTTCTAGACGATCGGTTAGCAGTGTAGCCCTCTCCGGCTGTCCTCTGCGTGCCAAATATGCGGCGTATCTGACAGCGCCACCCTGGTCGGAAGATTTTACTGCGAGCGCCGCCTCAAACGCCGCCTCCGCTGCGTCGTACATTCCGAGCCCTTCGTGGGACTCTGCAAGCTCACACCAAGCGTCCGACGAATTCGGCGATGCGGTCACGGCGCAGTCCAAAAGCGTAACCGCGCGCTGGAAGTCCCCTGCGCGCCTCCACGCTGCTCCCTCGGCCAGCGCAGAGTTCCACTCGCCACGCAGGTAGCGAAGTCCGTAATCCTCGAAACTGAATTCACCTTCTGATAAGAATCTGTAGTGGTAGTCATGCCCTACGACCGCAATGTTGAGGTGGTCTAGAACCGATGGGTGCATTGGCAATTCCTCCCGTGGGAACGCCTGGTAATCGGTCATAAAGTCACTCACTACCTCGACCTGCGCCCGAGACGCCCCTATCTTCGAGAAGAATTGGGTGGCAAACGACTGGGCCAATCGCGGCGCAGGGTGGAACGGCGTAAGAAACATGCGATCCTTCGTGATGCGATCGCTAATCTCTTCCGCGAACCGGTATCCCGTGCGACGATCGCGGCTTTCTTGCCGATCGAGCGTGATTTCCACCCTTCGATCAAGGTTCGCCACCTTCGGCACGTTTAGCGCTAGATATTTGCGGATTGCTTCGTCGGGCGGGATCTCGTCCTGTATAGCGCGATTGAGAAAGGAATCTCCCATCTCCGCCGGAAATGGCCCGGCCGGCAAAAACCAAGGTGTTGAGTTCCCTGGCCGAGCCACGCCGCTAAACGGCCAAAGAAAGGCACCAGATACGAGGGGCACTGTGTGATGCAGCGCCGTATCAGGAAGCCCTCGCAACGAAACGGCGTTGTCTACGTCGGCTATCTGTCGCACCACTATGTCGGCATGGCAAATTTCCTCGTAGGTGCCCGGCGAAATTTCTTCGTAGGACCGCACATAGGACGCTGTCCATACCTCCGGGTCCTCAAGAAAGCGCACAAAAAGGGAGTAAAGGAACTCGACTTGGCAGTTGCCAACAAACACGAGCCTCTCCGGCTTAGGCATCGCCACCTCGCGGTAAATACGGGAATCCAAACAATAGCAACATTGCCTCCGCGCCCATGGAACCGGCGCCGTCGGGATGACCGCCCCGATGACGTCGATCGGGCGGAACACGCCTCACCAAGCCCAGCCGCCACCATGGCACCACAACGAACGCATACGTCATACTGGTCCATAACTAGCGAGCCAGCGGCGCGTATATACGGTGGCGCCAGCGGGACCCGAAACCCGAAGCACAAAGTTGGCGAGTGGTCCGCGCGCAGATGCGCTCAAGCTCACAGCTTGCCATTTATTCCTTAAGCCGATATTGGCGCCAGCCCCAGGGCCATCGGGTTCAAGTTCGTAGCACACGAGGCGAACATCATCCCCTGAAAATTCGGACGGTATCAAGATTTCGCAGCTGCCGGCATAGACGACCCCCAAATTCATATCTCTGACTTCCAACCAGCCGACGTTATTATCAGGCTGAATATCATCGCTCTGCCGAACGTGCCGATAAATCGGTGCCCCACTTCTATCGGTCAAAGCATGCTCCGGCGCTACGGACTCTGCGGAGGGTGACTGAACGCCAGGAAACCATGTCGTCGCTAAAGTCGGCGGCTGCCTCCCATCGTTAACAGAGAAATCCAGCGAAGCTATCGTCTTAAGAAGCTCGTCTGGATTAACCGAAAAATCGTGAGATATGTTGCCTACCGCAACGCCCGTAAGGGATCGATACGGAAATCCAAGAGCGTGGCAGACAAAGGCGTAGGCATCCGTTCCAACGTGGGGATGATGAAGCTCTACTACGGACAGGTCCGGGCCGTGAAGCACTATGTGGGTAAGCCCCATTCCATGCGAAGCCACGACGATCTTAGCGCCCCGTATTAGAGCGATCTGCGACAGTGCCGGGAGGCCAGACAAGCTCACCATCACGAAACCCATACTTCTTAGGCATTCCCAAATGATGCTCTCGTTTGCAACCCGTCGTAGTGGAGTGTCTGCTCGAGTGATGTAGATGCGCTCAAGATTAGATGGAGGAGCCTGAACCCAGGAAGAAAGACTACGAAGCACTCCAATTGATCGATCATGGGCCATATGGGCCGGGTGCATAATATCCTTTCGGAGGTCCGAGAAGAAATAGAACCGGGATGTTAGGTGCCAAACTTGCCCCTTTTCCGGAAACACAAATTGGTCCCAGCGAATTCCGTACGTAGACACAACGTATTCCAGGACGAGCCGATGGAACTCGGTCGGTGCGCCACCCATCAGGAACCGCAGAGCGCCGATGTCCCCGGAGTACCACCCAAGAAAATTAGCCAATCTAGGAAGCCAATCAAAGAGAAAGTGCGAGAGATTTGTACCCTCGAAGATATCCTGAATGATCACAACGATATCATGAATGACGCGCGGTGCTGCGCGAAGCACGCTGACAGGGTACGACCTCGTGCTCGCCTCGCGCCAATACCAACCACGGTCCGGGTCAAAGAGTTGGAAACCAAGAGGAGAAACGAAAAGTCGCAGGCCTTCGCCGAAAAAGACTTCCAGCGGCGGGCGGATATTACGCGCCATATTCACATTTAGCGTCTGGGCAAGCTGTCGGCTCGCGAACGGATTTGGTTCGCTTGGCAGAATTTCAGCGGCAGTAAAGGGGAACGTCGATGCTAAAGAAAGATATCGCCCGGCAAACTCGTCGAATGGCGACGGCGCTGCGGCCAAAATTTCTCCGTCCTCGCCGAACACGTTATCTGATCGGTGTTGCTCACCCAACCCGCCGGAGATCTGAAGCAATCGCGCTATAACCTCTTGCCGTAGTGCCGCCCAAGCTGGCCCGTCGAATTCGACGTAACTATTAACCAATTCTGGTAAGCTAAGCGTTTCCTCGGCGGCAAGTTTGGCGAACGCTATTCTGCGCTCCTCTCTCCAACCTTGCACGTTAGCAGCGACAAATTCTAGGTCCTGACTCCCCGTTCGTGACGGCCTCCGAGCTGCTCCGAGTGTCTCTTCTGCTGGCTTTACTATGCGACATTTGTCGCTATCATTCTCAATTGGAAGCAAGTTCAGAGCGCCAAAAAAAGCGTCGAATGCCCTTTTCACATCTGGCCAGTCGTTTCCATCTCGGTAGTCATCTCCGATCAGAATGCCCCCCGGCCGGAGAAGCGGCCACCAGACCTTGAGGTCGGTTAGTACCAAATCATAGTCATGAGCAGCGTCGATATGAAGCATGTCCGGACATATGCCGAGGCTCGATAGAACGATTGCCGCGTTAGCGGAGTCGAGCGGAAGCGGGATGATATAGTCGCCCGCCTCTGAGTGCGCCGCGTTATTCAAGAATGTGTCGTAAAGCGCAGGTGACCCGTCACTTGTCCAAAGGTCCCGAAAGTATTCGCCGCGCAGCCAATGATCCCATGCACCCAAGAACGTGTCGACCGCCACAATCGCGCCGTCAACGCCCAGGTTTTTGAGTGACCGCGCCATCTGAATAGCTGACCGCCCCTTCCAAACACCGACCTCGACGATCAAGCGCGGCCGTAACGTCGCGATCGCCTCCCCGAGGTATGGGTGTTCGCTTCCCCAGCCTTCGAGATCCTCTATCTTCGCGGCGGCCCGCCGCGTGGCCAGTGGGTCCACGCCCCTCCACAGCGCACTCAGTATTGTGCTCCTAACCTGTGGCATCATCCGTCAACTCCATGCGCTTGAGAGTTTCCTGAGTGCGAGGCTGGAGCGCCACGGCCACGCTGCCGCCGCTTGGAGTCCCAGACCAACAGACAAGAAAAATGTAGTCGCGAGACGGTCATGTTGCCCGCACTAGAGAATGAGACCCGATGGGCCAGCAGCCTTGGCACTTATGGGGCGACCAATGGCCGGCTACCTACATCTTCTGCACCAAAACGCGGGTGGAGATAAACTCCGGTCCAGCTGCCCCGTCTTCGCGCATTTCAAGAACCCGACACCCGGTCTCTGAAATCACGTCAAACAATACCTGCTGTGGGAGTAGGTGCATTTCCGGCACGCCAAGCTCAACCGTAGTCCTGAGATATTCCGCGACATTGAAACTATAACCGAGGCCATGGGTAGGAAGTTGAAAATAGCCAACCCCACCTCGCGATAACTGGAGAAGCAACTTCGCCAGAATATGTCGGATCAGCGGCGGTGGATTATGCTGCAATACAATAATAGAAAAAAACACGTCAAACTGCGGCAAGCGGGAGAGGCGTGCCACGCTATCGATCGGCAGCCACTCAATATTACGGCACCCGTACACCGCACCAGCTTGCTCCGCCAAATGAAGGTGAGGGGCAGAGACGTCGGCACCCACGACGCGATCAAAATGTTTAGCCAGCCAAATCGTTGACCGTCCAACGCCGCATCCTAGCTCGAACAGGTCATGGAACTGCCCTGGATCAATACCGCAGCGCGCCATCGTGGCCAGGAACTCGCGCACGACGCCACGTCCCGATTCGAAGAACTCCCGCTCCGCGCCGGGGATCTGGGCGGCCTTGTACCGGTCCTCGGAAATCACCGACCAGTGCGGCTCTGTCTCTCCCATGTGGCGAAAATTGCGCTCGACGCGCCCGACCATTTCCTGCAACTGCGCCGGCGTAACGTCGGTCTCCACCAGGATCGGCGGCCAGCCGAGCGGCTTGCCGGCGGCAGGGATGCCGGGCATGACCTGGGTTCGGAACTCCTCCGATTCGAAGAACGTGCGCCGAAGGTCCTCGATCGAGGCATGACTCTGGACGTGGCCCATTACCGAGGCTTCGCTCTCCGGCTCCCGGCCCATGATGAGCCGATAGGCCATTTCTACGTCCTGTCGCGAAACCATTCGGTGCCGTCCCATGCCAGATTCCCCGAGGATAGGCGATCGCCTGCGCGACGCCAACGCCCAAGCTCAGGCGTACTTCCTGAGGTTCCACCTCGCCGCGCGGAGGGTCCGGGCCCGGCACCGCAGCACTACAGCACCCATATCGTAACCGCACCGGGGCCGCCGCCGTAACCGCGGCCGCCCGCCCCACCCCCCTGCCCGCCCCGCGCGCACGCTTACCCGCCCCTTCACCTTCGCCCGCCGCCCAGGCATCCGCCTGCCCACACAAGCGCCAGCGCCGCCCGCCTCCCGAGCCCGCACGCGCGCCAGGAGACCCTCCCACCCCACGCCCGCCGGTTCACCCTCGGCAGCAATTCTCGTTTTGCCGGCGAAGGGGCGGGCGAGGCGCAAAAGCAAGGTCCACCACGGAGGCACGGAAGCACGGAGAAGGCCGCCGCCGCGGACTCCCTACCCTTCTCCGTGTCTCCGTGGTGGACCTTGCTTCCTGCCGCGCGCCCCGATCCTGCGCGCATGCCTGGCAGAATGAGAATTGCCGCCGCCCGCACAAACCTGTTGCCTCACCCGGGGCGTATGTTCTATATTTGTTCGCAACCCATGACCCCCACCCCCCTCCTCGACCGCCTGACCAGCCTCATCGCCTGGCTGGCCGACCGCATCGGCGGCTTGCGCGATCAGGCGGGGCGCGATCCGACAGGGCGCGATCCGACAGGGCGCGACCAGGCGGGAGCGCATCAGGCGGGGCGCGATCAGGCGGGCCTGGCACCCGCGCACGCCGGCGCCCTGCTGGCCCGGCTGCGCCATCTCGCCGCCCGGTTCCGCGCCGTCGCCGGTACCCCGATCCCGCCCCCGAAGCCCGCCCCCAAGCCGCCCGAACCGAGATTCGTTCCCACCCACCGCTTGCGCTTCGCTCCAGCGGACCCGCCGCCCGAGCGCACCGGGCTGCCGCGGTCCTGGCGCTGGCTGCTGCGGCTGCTCCCGCAGACCGCCGCCGGCCGCGCGCAGATGGAAGACCTCCTGCGCGATCCGGCGATGGCCGACCTGCTGGCCGCCG
Organism: uncultured Pseudomonadota bacterium; assembly: GCA_963708095.1. GTDB lineage: Bacteria > Pseudomonadota > Alphaproteobacteria > Acetobacterales > Acetobacteraceae > JAJZVS01. Next base: position 5,092,656 of record OY970182.1, on the reverse strand, counting down.
ATCCCCGGCTGGGGCCGATCCTGCGCCCGCTTGGCTGGATGCTCGGGGTGGATCGCGCGCTGCTGCCCGCCTCGCGGCGGCGGCGCCGGCCCGTGATCCTGGTGCTCGGCGGGCGCGCGGAGGTCGAGGCGGCGGCGGCCGACTACGCCAGCGCGCGGGCGAAGGCCGTTTCCGTGGCGGACATTGTCGCGCTGTGGTGCCTGCCCGCCGCGGGTCGGCGGGACCGGCGGCCGGTCTGGCGCGGGTGCGCGGGGCTGACCTTGGCGGATGGGACGCAAATTCCGGGCTGAGCGGGTGCGGCGGACGCGCGGCCTTATTGTTGCGATATCGAACCTATCTCCCCCGGGAGGGCTTGGGGCGGTATCCGGCAGCAATTCTCGTTTTGCCGGCGAAGGGGCGGGCGAAACGCAAAAGCAGGTTCCGCCAAGGCGGCACGGAGAAGGCCGCCGCCGCGGACTCCCGCCCCTTCTCCGTGCCGCCGTGCCGCCGTGGTGGAACGTGCTTTCCGCCGCGCGCCCTGGTCATGCGCTCATGCCTGGCAAAATGAGAATTGCTGCACCCTCGGGCATGCTATATTATTCGACATCGAACAATGCTTCACGTGAAGCATTTGTTCCTAGCCCTCGCGGCGTCGGAAGCCCTCCCCGCGCGCCCCGCCCCGCCCGCGCCCGGATGGGCTAGCCCTCGGCGCCGGAGGAGGCTATGGAACGCCCCGCCGCGCGCAGCACCCCCAGGGAGCACCCCCCAGGGCCCGCCGCCGCGGCGCGCTCGCCCACCCCAACGTCCCGTTCGTCTAGAGGCCCAGGACACCAGCCTTTCACGTTGGTAACACGGGTTCGAATCCCGTACGGGACGCCATTTCGGTATAAAACTGCGAACGCCGAACGCCGCCGATTTCCCGCCTGCGGCAGCGGTGAGGGTGCGCAGCAGCTCGGTCTTCGAGCCGATGATGCGGACCTCGTCCTGCCCGACCTCGACCCGCTGGGCCAGCGCCCGAAGGTGGTCCCGGCGGCAGCCGCCGGCCTCGGTGCGCATCCGCCTGCGGGCCTCGGCGGCGAAGGTTGTCAGCATGGAAGGCGTGACGGTCGTTCCCAGCCGCTCGACCGTGGCCTCGGCGCTCTCAGCGTCGGCGCGGGCTTGGTCGCGGATCGTGGTGAGTTCAGCGATGCGATCCTTCAACATCGGGTCGGCCAAGTCGGCAACTCCGACCTCGATGGCATCATAGAGACGCTTGAGCTTGGCCTCCGCCTCGGCCGCCCGCCGGCGAAGCTCGGTGACATAACCGGCCCGCCGCTCAGCCCATTCCTCCCGACGATGCACCACCGCGGCGAGGATTTCCTCCAGCCGTTCGGGGGCGAGGAGCCGCCGCTCCAGATGGTCGGCCACCAGGGTGTCGAGCTTCTCCATCGGCACGGTGCGGCCCTGGCAGCCGGTTCCACCCTGCCGGGCCTTGGTCGAGCAAGTGTAGTAGCGATACCGCCCGCCCTTGCCGGTACGCAGCGTCATGGCGCCGCCGCATTGGGCGCAGAAGCAGATCCCGGTGAGCAGGGTCGGCCCGCTCACGGTGCGCGGCGCGATGAACGCGGGGTTCCGGGCCTTCAGCCTGGCCTGCACTTCGGCGAATGCCGCTTCGTCGATGATCGGTGGCATGGCCATCTCGACCACCTCCGCCTCGGGCTTGCGCTCCTTCGTCCTGGCGCAGCGGAGGTTGAAGCGGTGCCGGCCGATATAGGCGGTGCGGGTCAGCACTTTGTGGACGGCGGCGATGCCCCAGCGCCCGCCATCGCGGGTGCGGATGCCGGCGTCGTTCAGGTGCTTGGTGATCGACTTGATGCCCATGGCGCCGGAGCGTCCGTCCCCCTCCAGGGCGAGACGGAAGATCAGCCGCACGGTCTCAGCCTGGATCTGATCGATTTCCAGCCCCTTCTTGGTCTTCTGCCCGCGCTGCTCTGCTGCAACGACACGGTAGCCGATCGGCGGCAGGGCGCCGTTCCAGAAGCCCTGGCGGGCGTTCTCCTTCATGGCGCGTAGCGTGTGCTTGGCGTTTTCCTTTGACTGGTATTCGTCGAACAGCACCATGATCTGGCGGATCATGGTGCTCATCGGATCGTCGCCGAGTTCCTGGGTAATGGAGGCGAGGCGGACCCCGCTGCGGGCTAAGGACACTCTGATCAAGCCCCCCTCGCGCCGTTCACGCAACGTCATATAGAATTGTCGCCGGGAGCAGCGGGCGAGGGCAACGATGCGGCAGGCGACTTTGGCGACAGCTGGGTTCGAGCGTTACAGCAAGCCAACCCGGCGGGCGGCGTTTTTGGCGGAGATGGACCGTGTGGTGCCGTGGCGCGATCTGTGCGCGCTGATCGATCCGGTCTACCCCAGGCCAGGCAGGGGCCGCCGGCCGGTTGGTCTGGAACGGATGCTGCGCATCTACTTCCTGCAGCAGTGTTGGGGTGGACGGCCCCACGGCATCGGATGTGCCAATATTGGGTCGATCCATGATCCAAAGGGAGGGCCGCCCAAATGGAGCTTAAGCGCATCGCGATCGACACGTCCAAACATGTCTTCACGATCCATGGCGTAGACCAACAGGAGCGTCCGATTCTGCGCCGGGAGCTGAGAAGAGCCCAGATTGAGCCCTTCTTCGGCAAGCTGGCACCGACGGAGGTTGTTCTCGAGGCGTGCGGGGGGTCGCACCACTGGGGACGTATGTTGAACCGGTTGGGTCACCGAGTACGGCTGATCCCGCCGCAATACGTGAAGCCCTTCGTCAAGCGGTCCAAGAATGACCGCAATGACGCCGAGGCGATCAGCGAGGCGGCTGCGCGTCCAAGTATGCGCTCAGTTCCGGTCAAGACCATTGAGCAGCAAGCTGAAACGATGATCGTGAAACACCGGGAGATGTTGGTCGCCCAACAGACCCAGGCGATCAATGCGTTGCGGGGGCACGCGGCGGAATTCGGTGTCGTCGCCGCCAAAGGCAGCCAGAACGTGGCCGCCCTGCTCGCGGTTCTGGCGGCTGATACCGCCACCCCAGCCACGGCGAAGGCGATGTTTGCTCACATGGGGCAGCACATCGCCGATCTCGATGCCAAGCTGGAGGCGCTGGATCGACTGCTCATGGAACGGCACAAGGCCAATCCCGTCAGCCGGCTGCTCGCCGAGATTCCCGGCGTCGGGCCGATCACCGCGATCACCATGGCCGTGACGGTCGACCCCAGCAACTTTGCGTCTGGACGCCACTTCGCGGCCTGGCTGGGGCTGACGCCACGGGAGCACTCGACCGGCGGCAAGCAGCGTCTCGGTAAGATTAGCAAGGCCGGCAATGAAAGATTGCGGCAATTGCTGGTGGTCGGCGCGATGGCGGTGATCCGTTATGCCAAGCCCGGCAGCAAGTCGGCATCTGCGTGGCTATTGCAACTGCTGGAGCGCAAGCCGCGAAAGGTCGCGGCGGTGGCTCTGGCCAACAAGATGGCCCGGATCATCTGGGCCATGATGGCGCGTGGCGAGGCATATCGGCGTCAGCCGATCGCCGCCTGATCCACGCGCCGGTGCCACGGGTTCACGGGCGCAGCAAAAGATGGTGATCGGTCGATCCGACGAGCGACAAAAATCCGCCTTGAACCCCGGCAACCAAATGCCGGAGCAGTGTTTGGATGTCGTTCGCGGAACCCATCTAGGCCGGCGGTCATCGTGCCGCGAAAGCAGAGGCCGGACACATGACCGCAGTCGAACCGCCACCAATTTTTGCAAACTCCTCCTTGAACCCAGCGGGCCGTCCACACATGGTTCAACCTGTCGGACCCGGGGGCGGAAGAGGCACTGTATGACAGCCTCGCGATGCGCCGGTTCGCCGGTATCGACCTCGGCCGCGAGGCGGTGCCGGACGAGACCACGCTGTGCAAGTTCCGCCACCTGCTGGAGCGGCACGATCTGGGATCGGCGCTGTTCCAACGCGTGCATGAGCACCTGGAACAACGCGGCCTGAGGCTGTCGGTCGGCACGATCGTCGATGCCACCATCATCCATGCGCCGAGTTCGACGAAGAACGCCGCCAAGGCGCGCGATCCGGAGATGCATCAGACCAGGAAGGGCAACCAGTGGTATTTCGGGATGAAGGCACATATCGGCGTGGACAGCCGCACCAAGCTGATCCACTCGGTGGTGGCGACGGCGGCGAACGTGGCGGATGCGACGGTGCTGCCCGATCTGCTGCACGGTGGTGAAACAACAGTATGGGGCGATCAGGCGTATCGCGGTCAGCGCGCGGTGATCCGTGAACATGCGCCGCGCGCACGCGACTTCACCAACCGACGCTATCGGCACCGCGGGGTGGTGGATGAGGCGGAGAAGGCGCGCAACCGCAGCAAGTCGAAGGTGCGGGCCAAGGTCGAGCACTGCTTCGGCGTGATCAAGAGGGTGTTCGGCTTCGCGAAGGTCCGCTACCGCGGGCTGGATAAGAACGCGAACCGGCTGTTCGTGACCGGCGCGCTGAGCAATCTGTTCGTCGTCCGCCATCGATTGCTGCGGCTTCAAGGGGCGTAGTGCGTCCAACCTGTTGTCCCCGGCGCCGCGAGCGCTGGGAAACGCGGGAAATTCGATGCCATCCGACGGAATCCAGCCGACTTGAACGGCAGGCAAGGGATTCCGGGTCACCCGAAACCAACTGTTCAGAGGTTCCTTAGAGCGAGCATCCGGATGTACTCTGCCCGCAACGCCGCCCGCGCCCGCAGCATCGGCCCCGCCATCGCTGCGAGGAACGCGTCCCGGGCCACGGCATCGCGCACATGCTCGTCAAGGTTGCCGCGTCCGGCTGCGTGCAGCTTGACGTCGAACACCTTCAGCGCGCGCCGGATCTCATTCTCGCGGTCGAGGAACTTGCGCTTCAGCGTCCGCCGGTCCGTCAGTAGCAAGTGCCGTCGGTCGCTGTCGCTGCTCCTATTCGCACATCGACGTCGCGATACCAGGCGGAGCGCAGCAATTGCGCCACACCGCATGCGTCATCATGGTCGGTCTTGTTGCGCTGCGCCTGCAGCGCGGTATGCATGTGGAGGTCTCCGGCGGTACCACCGGCGGGCCAAGCTGCGGCAGGCCGCTGTAACGCCCGAATGACACCACAGCGCACCGGGCCTTCGGGTCCTGCGTGCGCCGGAACCGGTCTGTGTGGCCTTCCAGGGCTTGGTGGTTCTCTTCCACGACGGTCCCTGTGCCGGGTTTCTCGTGTACCGCCGGCCTGGCGCTCTTCACGTCGCGGTGGCCTTGATGCCGACATTCGAGTCCGCCAAAAATATGTCATGGCTGTCCTCTGGCGCGGCTTGCGGCGCGATCGCGACCCCGTCGGGCTCGCATCATCGGGGAGAACAGCCGCCCGCACCGGAACCAGCGCCGTCATTGCGCCGCGCGCAGGCGGTGCCGTATCTGGCTTCACTGTCGCCTGCCCGATGACAAGCTCTGCCGACTCATCGCCGGGGCTGTCAAGCCGCGCGACAACACGGGCCGGCGAAGCGCTGCCGGCGTGTGCGTGGCGGTCACGGTAAACCCCGCCAGGGTGCGTCGGCCACGCGGCGGCCTTGACCTTCGCCCTCAGCGCTGGAGAGGCGAAACCGGCGCGGGGCGGAGACAGGATGAGGGGAGATAAGCACGCCCGCAGGTCATGGTTTCAGCCCGCCCCCCGGGCGTCCGGAGTGGCGCAGGTTGCCCCGCGCGGCGGGCAGCTATTCTGCTGCGGCCCTTCATCCCCGTTCGAACAGGGCCGGCAACCGACCAGCCCTGAAAATGATCGCGGGTTCTTCGTCGTAGTCACCCAACTCGGTATCGCCCGAGGTGGAGAACGCGACGACACCGACCATGGTCGGCACCAGCCTCTCCGCGGTCCGGCGCGCACTGTCCGACGACTTGCACCGTATCGGTGTGTCGGCATTCAGCCGCGCGCCCTTCCCGGCTCTGAACGCCTGAACGAGATAGACGGTCTCGCGCGCCATGCGAGCCCGCTCCTATCCCGGCGGCAGGAGGACGGGCACCGCACGGCTGGCATCAAGATCCATGGGTCCGACCGCATTGCCGCGCTTCCGCCAAACCGCCTCGGCTGTCACTTCAGCCGAGATCTGCGCCAACGCCGTCTCGAGCCCTGGCCCCGACATGGTGTTCAGCTCCTCCGCGGCGCGCCGCAATGCCTCTCGACGCAGCAGGCGAGCGGTCATCGCGTCGAACTGCGGATAAGGAGCATCGTGCTCATCCATCGTCGTGCCGCCTGCCTGTTGCACGCGCGGCGCCGTCCCCACGACGCGGCCTTGGGGGGGAGACGGCCCCCCCACCGGAGGGAGGCTCTCGCTCAGTAGTCCCGATCATCACCCATGCCGTTGGCGGCGCCGTCGCCGGCAGAGGACTTCTCCTGCCGCTCCGCCACCATCGCCTCGGTCGTGATCATCAGCGAACCGACCGACGCCGCGTGTTGCAATGCGGACCGCACGACTTTCGTCGGATCGATGATGCCGGCCTTGACCATGTCCTTGAACTCGCCCGCCTGGGCATCGAAACCCCAGTTGTACTCGTCCCGGTCGAGCACGCTGCCGGAGATCACCGCGCCGTCCTCGCCGGCGTTCTCGGCGATCTGGCGCAGCGGCATCTGCACCGCCTTGCGCACGATCTCGATGCCGACGCGCTGATCTTCGTTCTCGGCCTTCAGTTTGGCCAGGATCAGCGACGCCCGGGCCAACGCGACGCCGCCGCCCGGCACGATGCCTTCTTCCACCGCCGCCCGCGTGGCGTGCAGACCATCATCGACGCGGTCCTTGCGCTCTTTCACCTCGACTTCGCTCGCGCCGCCGACACGGATGATCGCGACGCCGCCGGCGAGCTTCGCCAGCCGCTCCTGCAGCTTCTCGCGATCGTAATCCGAAGTCGTGTCCTCGATCTGCAAACGGATCTGCTCGCAGCGCGCCGTGATATCCTGCTTCTTGCCGGCACCCTCGACGAGGGTGGTGTTCTCCTTGTCGATCAGCACCTTTTTTGCCTTGCCCAGCATCTCGAGCGTGACATTCTCGAGCTTTGTGCCGAGTTCCTCGCTGATCACGCTGCCGCCGGTGAGCACCGCGATATCATCGAGCATCGCCTTGCGCCGATCGCCGAAGCCGGGCGCCTTGACGGCGGCGACCTTCAGCCCCCCGCGCAGCTTGTTCACCACCAGGGTGGCGAGCGCTTCGCCCTCCACATCCTCGGCGACGATCAGCAGCGGGCGGCCCGATTTCGCCACCGCTTCCAGCAACGGCAGCAGGGCCTGCAGTCCGGACAGCTTCTTCTCGTGGATCAGGATGTAGGGCTGCTCCAGCTCGACGGTCATCTTCTCGGCGTTGGTGACGAAATAGGGCGACATGTAGCCGCGGTCGAACTGCATGCCCTCGACGATGTCGAGCTCCGTCAGCATACCCTTGGCTTCCTCGACCGTGATGACGCCTTCGCTCCCGACCTTCTGCATCGCCTCGGCGATCATGTTGCCGATGTCGGCCTCGCCATTGGCCGAGATGGTGCCGACCTGCGCCGTCTCGGCCTGCGTGGTGATCTTCCGGCTGCGCTTCTTCAGCTCCTCGACGAGGGCGACGACCGCCTTGTCCACGCCACGCTTCAGGTCCATCGGGTTCATGCCGGCGGCAACCGCCTGGCTGCCGCCGCGCAGGATCGCCTGCGCCAGCACGATTGCGGTGGTGGTCCCGTCGCCGGCGATATCGTTCGTCTTCGAGGCCACTTCGCGCACCATCTGCGCGCCCATGTTCTCGAACTTGTCGGCGAGCTCGATCTCCTTGGCGACGGTGACGCCGTCCTTGGTGATGCGCGGCGCGCCGTAGCTTTTGTCGAGGATCACATTGCGGCCCTTCGGGCCGAGCGTGACCCTCACCGCCTCGGCAAGCGTATCGACACCGCGCAGCATGCGTCGGCGGGCATCCTCGCCGAATCGAACGTCTTTGGCAGCCATTGGCTTGTCCTTCCCGGGTTCAGCGTTGCGGCCGGATCACGCGGCCTTCTTCTTGATGGCCGGGCTTGCCTCGATGATGCCCATCACGTCCTGCTCCTTCATGATCAGGAGCTCCTCGCCGTCGAGCTTCACCTCGGTGCCGGACCACTTGCCGAACAGGATGCGGTCGCCGGGCTTCACCTCAAGGGGCACGATCTGCCCTTGCTCGTTGCGGGCGCCGGGACCGGCGGCGACGACCTCGCCCTCCATCGGCTTTTCCTGGGCGGTATCGGGGATGATGATGCCGCCCGCGCTCTTCGCCTCGGCGTCGAGGCGACGGATGACCACGCGATCATGCAACGGACGAAATTTCATCGGATGATAACTGACCTGGTGCCAGCGTCTGACGGCTGGTCGGCTTGCCCGGTGCATCGCCGGCACACGTCAGGTGCTGACCATCTGGCACTCGGTTCCTGGGAGTGCCAAGCATCTGGGACGCTGCGTCGTCGCATTCAAGCCGCCGGCGCAACTTTCACGCCGCCGGCCCGAACCGGCTCCCGTCCGGCGCCGGCCGGGGTGTCGCTGCCGGCCGGACGGGCGGCGCCTGATCGACCTGCATGCGATCGCTCTACCGCAGGGGCGCGGCACTGGCCATGCGGCCGGGGCGCCCGGGTCGCGACAGCCAGGCCAGCAGCAGGAGGCCGGCAGCCGCAGACACGATCGAGGCAGCCAGGATGCCCAGCTTGGCCGGGTCGAGCAGCCCGCCCTGGAACGCCAGGTCGGCGATGAACAGTGCCATGGTGAAACCGATGCCGGCCAGCAGCGCCCCGCCGGCCAACGGGCACGAGCATGCCGCCCACGGCCGCCGCAATGGACAGCGCCGCGACGCGTGGATTCCGCAGCTCGCCGAGCACGAGCTCGCGCTTGAGCTCCAGGGCGACGACAAAGAAGAACAACGTCATCAAGCCGTCGTTGATCCATTCCCGGGATGCGCGGACAAGTCGGAACGGTCCTATCTGGATGCCGATCTGCGTCATCCAGAGAGACCGGAAACGCTCGGCCCAGGGCGAGTTGGAGAGCGCGAGCGCAAGCGCCGCCGCCAGGAGCAGGATCGCCCCGCTCGCGGTCTCGATCCGCAGGAAGCGCGCGAGCGGATTGGCGAGCGCGTCGATAGGCGCCCTGGGCAGCCGGTTGAGCGGCGAGCGAGCCGTCTGGTCGCCGCTCACCTCTGCCGTCCGCATGAATGTCCGTTCGGGTGCCGGGCGGTCTGCGAAGCCGCGTCGGGTGGCGCCGCGCTCACCCCGTCATCCGCCTAGGTCCGGCTCTGCGTCCAGGCACGCCGACCGCGCGAACATCGCGCAAAAGCGAGACGGGCTGCACGTCCCTACATGGGGCGTGCGTCGGGCCACAGCTTCGCTGTTCCATTCCGATATCATACACATGGCCGGAACCACCGTCACCAAGAGGATATCACCGGCCGTCGGCGGAACGGAATGGTCGGGGATAGGTAGATTCCGAGCCTGTCGCGTCCGCGGCGGGGACCTTAGAAAGGTGCATCCCGAATGAAATCGGGGTGCTGGCCTTCCCAGGCTAGGCGAAGCAGCGGCGCGAACGTCCACTTCCTCCCGGGCGCATCGTCTGCCGTCGGTTCCGGGCCGCGCCGAGCATGTCCAAGCGCAAGCCAAAACTCGGCGCACGAATCTCCCCCAGGTTCGTCACCCTCGTCCCGGTGCCATCGCCTGCGCGCGATCTCGACAGCCAGGCGAATCCGCAATCGCCCGACATGAGTAGTTTCCGAGCCTGCCTGATCGCGTCTGCTCCCTCTATCGTCGTCAACCGTCGAATATGCCGTAGGCCGTCAGAAGCAATCAGAGGCCGCCCATGCAGCCTGAGACCATCGCCCGCCGCAACGCCGTTTGTCCCGCCAGCGCCCGGCTCCGGGTCTTCCGCACGCCCGGGAACGCAGGCACCGACGGTGGAAGCGACGGCTGCCGGCAGGCAGCGACCGCCGGACGGCGGGCCTGTCGGTCCTGAACGCAATGGACCCCCTTGCGACGGGTGGTGCCCGTGATCACGGCGCGACGATCATCCAGCTCCCACCGAGCGCAGGCGCCGACGGATCCCGGGCCATGAGCGCGCGTTCGGATCCGGCGGCGGCCGCGGCGTCCAACCGCGTTCCGCTCGGTCACGGCCTGACCGTCGGCCGCCAAGCGATGCCGGGGCAGATCGTGCTCGACCATCCGAATGTCTCGCGCCGGCACGCGGCGTTCGAGGTGGCGGGCGGTGCCGTCGTGCTGCGCGACCTTGGCGGCACCAACGGCACCTATGTCAACGGTGCACGGGTGCGCAGCGCGCGGTCCCTGGTCCCGGGAGACCGTATCGATATCGGTCCGTTCCAGCTAACCTTCGACGGTGCCGCGCTCACCCGGGCCTGGCGGATCGGCAACAGCGACCTGCTGGCGCGGGGCGTGAGCTACGACGTGCGGGGCAAGCGGGCCGGCAGCGCGCCGCAGCGCATCCTGCACGCGGCCAGCCTGCACATCCGCGCCTCCGAATTCGTCTGCATCATCGGCTCCAACGGCGCGGGCAAGTCCACCTTGATCAACATCCTCGCCGGTCGGGCGCTGCCGAACGCGGGGACGGTCCTGCTCAATGGTGTGGACCTGCATGGGAATTTCCAGGCCCTGAAACAGGACATCGCCTTCGTGCCGCAGCAGGACGTGCTGCATGAGCAGCTCACCTTGCGCCAGGCGCTCGACTACGCCGCGCAGTTGCGGCTGCCGCCCGATACCACCGCCGCGCAGCGCCACGCGGCGGTGAGCGAGGCGGCGCGCAGTGTCGATCTGTTCGACCGGCTCGATCTGCGCATCGGCGCGCTCAGCGGCGGGCAGAAGAAATGCGCAAGCCTCGCCAGCGAGATCCTCAACCGTCCCAGCCTGCTGATCCTCGATGAGGTGACCAGCGGCCTGGACGAGAGCACCGACTGGGAGATCATGCGCCTGCTGCGGCGCCTGGCCGACGACGGGATGACCATCGTCGTCGTCACGCACACCTTGGCGCATGTCGCGGAATTCTGCGACCGGGTGATCTGCATGGGTCGCGGCGGCCAGCCGACCTTCATCGGCGCGCCGTCCGACGTGCTGACATTCTTCGGCGTGCGCCGGCTGGGTGAGGTGTTCAACCGCATGGACGAGCGCGGCGCCGGCTACTGGCGCACCCGTTTCGCGCAGACGGAAGGCGCGACCGTGGACGACCCGACAGCCACCGGAACGTCCCCCGACCGGCAGCGCGCCCCGGATCCGGTCGTGTTCACCGCGCTGGGCGCGCTGCGGCGCATCACCCGCCAAGGCACCATCCTGCTGCATCGGAACATCAGGCTGCTGCTCGCGGATCGTCGCCGGCTCATCATGGCGGCGGTCCAGAGCGTGCTGATCGGCGGGCTGATGGGCTACGCATTCGGCCATTTCGGAGCGGGGCCGGAGCGGGTCATCGCCGAGAACGCGCTGCTGCTGCTGCTCGGGCTGAGCGCGATCTGGCTCGGCTGCAATACGGCATCGGGGGAGATCGTCGGCGAGCTCGCGATCTTCCGGCGCGAGCGCGACATCAACCTGTCCACCGCGGCGTTCATCGGCGCCAAATACGTCGTGTCCTGCGCCTTCACCGTGCTGCAGCTGGGCGTGGTCTATGGGCTCGTGGCCGTGCTCGCGGAGGGGATACCGGGGAACCTGGTGGAGCAGTTCCTGCTGCTGACGGTCGGCGCGATGGCGGGCACCGCGATCGGCCTGCTGATCTCGGCGCTGGCCAACACGCGCGACCAGGCGACCACGATCGTTCCGTTGGCGCTGGTGCCGCAACTGATCCTGTCCGGCGTGCTGGTGCCGCGGCTGCCGGAGCTGGCCGAAAGCCTGGCCAAGGTCGCGGTCAGCGGCTACTGGCTGACCGAGGCGATGAAGTCGGTGTTCATCGCCGCCGACGGCCCGATCCGGGTGATCAGCCCGCACACCGGCGCGCTGGTCGATATGACCGCCCAGCCGGCGGCCCGCGGCGCCGCGATCGTTGCCGCGCATGCGCTGGCGTTTCTGCTGATCGCCTATCTGGTGACGCTGCTGCGCCATGGTGGACGGGAGCGCAAGGTCTGACACGGGGACATGCCGCGACCATCGCTGCCCCTCAGCACCATCCCGCCGATGTGCCGTGCGCGACGCGCAGCAAGGTCTTGGTCCGGCCGAACAGCGGCAACCCGACATAGATGCGCGCCATGATCACGTCGGGGGAGGCGAGGTGCGCCGAGATGCTGTACGTCCTCCCGTCGTCGGGATTGTAGAACCAGCCGTCTCGCCAGCGATCGGGGCCGAGGGACCGCAGGCCCCACAGGATGGTGAGGCCGCACAGCCGGCGCCGACGCAAGGCCGGGTCGGGATTCTTCCTGTCAACGTCGAACTGGCCGCGGGGATCCCGTGGCTTGCGCAGCCAGAGGATCCGCCCGCACAGAAGACCTTCGCAATCGAAGATCTGCACCGCGACTTTCCCGTCGATGAGCCACACGCCCTGTGGCATGGCGGCGCCGGCTGGGATGTGGGGAACGGCGAGCCACGCGATGAGCGTGACCAGCGCGGCGGCGCGGCGCAGGCGGTGCCGGCAGCGCCGCCAGGTCGCATCGTGGGCGAAGTCCCCGGACCCGGTCGAGAATGCCGGCCTGCCGGCCTGGCGACCCGCCGCGTGTTCCGGGACGATCCAGGCAGGGATGGGCATGTCCTGCGTCGCGTCGATGACCTTGCCGCCGCCGGCCGCTGGCGGCCATCAGCCGTAGAACGAGTGATGAACCCCGCCGCCGAAGAGCAGGAACAGAACCACGATGATGATGATCAGCCCGAACAGGCCGCCAAAGCCGCGTCCCCCATAATAGCCGGAGCGGTAGCCGTAGTAGCCGCCCCCGCCAAACAGGAACACGATCAGCAGAATCAAAAGGATCAGTCCCATGGACCTGGCTCTCTCGGATCGGGTTGGACACCGGCCGGCGTACCCGGGAGCAGACGCTCAGTGCTGCTCGCCGCCGTCGGCCCGCCGTTGATCGTCGTTGTGCCCGTTATCATGATGGCCGTTGGCGTCATGGTAGCCGGCGTCGTGCGTGCCGTCACGGATACACCACGCGCGCGCCGACCGCAGTCGCCGCCACCAGGGCCAGGACCGGAAGCAAGGCCCTGCGCAGGATCGATCCCGCCTGCGCGGTCATGGGGTGTTCTTGTTGGCGCTGCCCGTGATTGCGTGTCCGGTCGCGGAGATGTCCCGTCCGGCGCCGGCGGTGGTGTGGCAGGCGCCGAGCAGCGGCGTGACGCCGATCAGTACGAGCAGCGCCAGCACGATCGTGAAACTCTTGTGCACGGTGGTGGTCCTTTCGCTTGGTATCTGATGGTCGAATCCTGCCGTAAACGTCGGGGAGATTTCCCGAGTTGCCGCGCGACCCCGCCCGCGGCACGTGAGCGCACCCAGGACAAAACGGACGCGATCGGAGCGGGCGTTCGCCGTTGCCAGTACCCGGTCGCGTCCCTCGTTCGGTCGGGCAACGACCCAAGTGCGTCGCGTGCCGGATCAGGGGGTTCGGGTCAGGTGGGTCGTGGTGGTCGTGGTGGAAACCACCGGCGGCGGCGGCGTGTTCGTCGTCGTCTGCTCGGTGGTGGTGGTCCGGGTCATCGGCGCCGGCGAATCGGCGCATCCGACCAGCAGAGCCGTGCCGGCGAGCAGCGCTGCCAACGCGGCGGTCGGTCCGAAGCGGGTTGTGCGGTGGATCATGGTCTCTCTCCTGCGTGGGTGCGGGCGCTTGGCTGCGCCGGTTCTGATCCGTTGGCCCGCATCCGCCGGTCCGGCGCAAGAACGGCCGGACAGATCGAACCGCGGACGGCAGGTTTAGTGCACAGTCGTCGTCTTGGTGGTCTTTTCCGTCGTGTCCATCTCGCCGGTCGGAGCCGCCGTGGTGCCGCTGGTGTAGGTGTTGGTCTTATCGGTCACGACACCATCGCTGCTGGTGGTCCGTTCGGTGCTGCTCTCGTTGGTGCCGGCGGGCGCTGCGGCGGGACCCGTGGTGGAGGACCAGGTGGAGGACGAGTTGGTAGATGTGCCTTGCGCCAACGCGCCGCCGGTCATCATCGCGAGCACCGCTGCTGCGGCAAGCCAGGTCTTGATCATGTCGGGTTCTCCTTGGACATTGCTGCAAACGGAAATCGCTCGCTGTCTCGTGCACTGACATGGGTGGTGCGAGTGGGCACCGACAGGATCGGAAACTACTCAGCCTGGCCTTGCGCGTCCGACACGTCCCCGAGCCGCACCGTCAGCCGATGCGTGGCGCCGTCGTCGATCATCCGGATCCGCAACGGCCGCGTCGTCACCGTCCGGCCGTCCAGCGTGGCGGTGGCGATGCCGCGCGCGACCCCGTCGGGATTGCCGACCTCGATCCGATAGCGCGCCGACCCGTGCCGGAGCACGATCTCGAAGCCCGGCCAGCCGCGCGGGATGCAGGGATCGAGGTGCAGCATCCCGCCGCGCAGTCGCAGCCCGAGGATGCTTTCCACCCCGGCGCGCTGCATCCATCCCGCCGACCCGGTGTACCAGCTCCAGCCGCCGCGCCCGACATGCGGCGCCACCGCATAGACGTCGGCGGCCACTACATAGGGCTCGATCCTGTAGCGCTGCACGCCGGCCGGCGTGCGCGCGTGCGTGATGGGGTTGAGCAGGGCGAACAGTCCGGCTGCCTTGTCTCCCTCGCCGAGCTGCGCGAACGCCATCACCGCCCACAGCGCGGCATGGGTGTATTGGCCGCCGTTCTCGCGGATGCCGGGCGGATAGCCCTTGATGTAGCCGGGATCGAGCGGCTCAGTATCGAACGATCCGGTATCGAACGGTGGCGCCAGCAGCAGCGCCACGCCATCGGCGGGACGGATCAGCTCCCGCTCCAGTGCGGCCATGGCGCGGCGCGCCCGCTCCGGCTCCGCCGCGCCCGACAGCACCGCCCAGGACTGGGCGAGGGAATCGATCCGGCATTCCGCGCCCGCTGCGGTGCCGAGCGGCGTGCCGTCGTCGAACCAGGCGCGGCGGTACCAGTCGCCGTCCCAGGCCTCGCGCTCCAGCGCCGTGCGCAGGGCGTCCGCATGCGCCCCCCAGCTGGCGGCACGGCCGGTCTCGCCGCGCGCGTCGGCGAGCGGGGCGAAGCACGTCAGGGTGGCGTGCAGGAACCAGCCGAGCCAGACGCTCTCGCCCCGGCCGCCGGCGCCGAGGCGGTTCATGCCGTCGTTCCAGTCCCCGGTGCCGATCAGCGGCAGCCCGTGGACACCGAGCAGAAGGCTGGCGTCCAGGCCACGGGCGCAGTGCTCGAACAGGGTGGCGGCCTCGTCGGAGATGGTCGGCTGGAAGAACGCGTCCTGCTCGCCGGGGGTGAGCCGCTGGCCCTCCAGGAACGGCACCACCGCGTCGAGCACGGCCCGGTCGCCGACCATCTCAACATACTGCGCCACCGCGTACGCGAGCCAGATGCGGTCGTCGGAGATGCGCGTGCGCACGCCCTGCCCGGAGTGCGGCAGCCACCAGTGCTGCACATCGCCCTCGGCGAACTGACGCCCGGCCGCGGCCAGCAGATGGGCGCGGGTCTCCCCCGGGCAGGCGGTCGCCAGCGCCATGCCGTCCTGCAGCTGGTCGCGGAACCCGTACGCGCCGCTCGCCTGGTAGAACCCGGACCGCGCCCAGACCCGGCACGCCAGGGTCTGGTACAGCAGCCAGCCGTTCAGCAGGATGTCCATCGCGCGGTCCGGCGTCTGCACGGCGATCGCGCCCAGGATGCCGTCCCAGCTGTCGCCGACCGCCGCCAGCACGGCATCCAGATCGGCCGCGCGGTAGCGGAGGATCAGGCGCCGGGCCGCTTCGGCGCCGTCCGCCGCCCCGAGGCAGCAGACGATCTCGACGCTGCCGCCGGCCGGGAGTTCGAGCCCCGTGCGCAACGCACCGCACGGATCGAGGCCGGCCCCGACCACGTTCGACAGCGGTTCCGCGCCGGCCAGGGCCGCCGGGCCGGCGAGGGTTCCGTTGCGGCCGATGAACTCCCGCCGGTCGCCGGTCCAGCTCGTCTGCTGCCCGCCGAGATCGAGGAAGGCGACCTGCGCGCCGAAGTCCCGGCTCCAGGGATTGCGGGCGAACATCGCCCCGGTGACGGGATCGATCTCGGTCGTCACGTGGGGTGCGGATGCGGTCCGCGACGGGCCGAGCACCCATTCCGCATACGCCGTCACCGACAGGTGCCGGGTGCGGCCGGAAATGTTGCACAGACGCAGGCGCGAGATCTTGATCGGACCGTCCGACGGCACGTACTGCAACAGCTCGGCCGCGATTCCATGCGCGCTGTGCTCGAACCGGCTGTAGCCCCGGCCATGGCGCGCGACGTAGGTCGCCGCGGGATCGCGGATCGGCGCGGCGGTCGGGCTCCATACCGCGCCGGTGGCCTCGTCGCGCAGATAGAACGCTTCGCCCGGACGATCCGTGACCGGATCGTTCGACCACGGGGTGAGCTGGTTCTCCCGGCTGTTGACCGCCCAGGTACAGCCCGCGCCTTCGGCCGAGACCTGGAAGCCGAAACCGCGGTTGGCGACGACGTTGATCCACGGCGCCGGCGTCGTCCGCCCGGGGCCGAGCACAGTCACGTACTCCCGCCCGGCATCGGCAAAGCCGCCGAGCCCGTTGAAGAACTCGAGGTCCGGCAGCGGCGGGACCGGCAGGAGGAGTGGCCCGGCGGCGCCCTGGGCGGGCACCGTCCGGCCGGCGTCCCTGGCGACCGCGTCCTTGGCTTCGGACCGGCGCGCGAGCTGGTCGGACAGGCGCCCGCGCTGGCCCACCAGCACCACGCGCGCCACGGCGGCCAGCAGCGCGCGGGCCTCCGGGGCGATCAGATCGGCGCGCAGGATGAACACCCGGCCGGCCGGTCCCTCCACCGGCACCGGCGGTCGCGCCTGGCGCGCGCGCACCAGCGCCTCCAGCTCATCCTGCAGGTCCTGGGCATAGGAGGACGCATGCTCGTTGAGGATGACGACATCGACCGCCAGCAGCTTCAGCCGCCAGTATTCGTGCGCCCGCAACAATTGGCGCACGAGGTCGAGATGCTCGGTATCGGCGATGCGCAGCAGCACGATCGGCAGATCGCCGGAGATGCCCAGCGCCCACAGGGCGGGCGGTGCACCGCCGCCGCGCCGGATCGTGTCTGATGACGGCCGCAGGGCCGGCGCGACGTAGAGCAGGTGCCCCGCCAGACGCTGGAACAGGCTCGCCTCGCCCGGATCGATGCCGAGATGATGGAGCTGCACCTGCGCCTGGGTCCAGGCAAGCATCGCCGCCCGGTCGAAGGCGGTGACGTCGCGATGCCGGTCGGCGAGATCGAGCACCGCCGCGCGGGTGGGCGCGACCATCGTCCAGAACGCGATGTGCGCGGTGGTACCGGGCTCCACGCGCACCCGGCGGCGCAGAGCGAAGATCGGATCGAGCACGATCCCGACGGTGCCGGACAGCGGCCCGAGCGCGCGCAGCGCGTCCGGCGCGCGCGGGCCGCGGCCACGTCCGAGGAAGCGGGCGCGATCCGTTTCGACCTCCGCCCGACCGACGGCCTCCCCGTCGAGCACGGCAAGGTGGGCGGCCCAGATTTCCGGTTCGTCGGGCGCCCGCCGCCGCCGCGTGGCCAGGATCACGCCGGCCTCGGCGAGATACTCCGTGGCAATGAACAACTTGGCGAAGGCGGGATGGGCGACGTCGGCCGCCTGAGGGCCGAGCGCGAGCTCGGCATAGGAGGTGATCTCGATCACCCGCGCCCGGGGACCGGCGTTGGACACGGCGACGCGCCGGACCTCGGCCGCATCCTCGGCCGAGACCAGGACCTCCAGGGTGGTCGTCAGGCTGCCGTCGCGGCGGGTGAATTCGGCGCGGTCCTCCTTGAAGGCAACGCCATAGGTATCGGGGTCTGTCCCGCTCGGCTGGAAGCCCGCCGACCACACGGCCCCGCTCGCGACGTCGCGCAGGTAGATGTAGCTGCCCCAGTCGTCGCAGGTGGCGTCCTCGCGCCACCTTGTCACGGCGAGGTCGCGCCAGCGGCTGTAGCCGGAGCCGGCGGCGGTCAGCATGACCGCATACTGGCCGTTCGACAGCAGCAGGGTCGCTGGCGTGGCGCCGTGCGCGCCCGCGTGGTGGCGGCTGCCGGGCGGTTCGGTCTCCAGCACGCTGGCGGCCGGGCTGGTCTCCGCGGCCAGGGACCGCGCCACGGCGACCTCGCGCGGCGTGCGCTCCTGCAGCAGGAGTTCGGTCGCCTGGACGATCGGTTCGGTGTGGAACCGCGTGCGCATCAGCCCGCCCAGCAGGGCGTCGGCGATCGCCACGATCGTCATGCCCTGATGGTGTGCCATGTAGGCGCGCACGATGACCACGGTCTGGCCGTTCGGCACCCGGGCCGGGGTGTAGTCGAGCGCCTCGTAGAATCCGTAGCGCCCGCAGGCGCCGATGCCGGCGAGCCGGGCCAGGTTGCCGGTCGCCGCCCGCGGATCGGTCATGGCCGCGAGCGCCGTCGCATAGGGCGCTACGACGGCGTTCTGGCCGAGGCCGCGCTTCAGCCCGAGCCCGGGCACGCCGAAGCTGGAATACTGGTAGGTGAGTTCCAGGTCGCGCGCGTTGTAGGCCGACTCGGAAATGCCCCAGGGAACTCCGAGGCGCGTCCCGTAGTCGATCTGGCGCTGCACGATCAGCCGGCTGGTCTCTTCGATCAGGCTGCCCGCCGGTGTGCGCATCACCAGCGACGGCATCAGGTATTCGAACATCGAGCCCGACCAGGAGACCAGCGCCGCACCGTGCTGGATCGGCGTGACGGCGCGGCCGAGGCGGAACCAGTGCCGGACCGGAATGTCCCCCTTGGCGATCGCGATGAAGCTCGCGAGCCGCGCCTCCGAGGCGAGGAGATCGTAGCAACTGGGGTCGAGCGCTCCTTCCGCGACCAGGTAGCCGATCGACAGCAGCTTGCGCGTGGGCTCAAACATCAGGGCGAAATCCATCGCCAGCGCGAAGGCGCGGGCGGCGTCCGCCAGCGCCGCGAGCCGCAGCCGCAGGGTGCCGGCGGCTTCCACGGCCGGGGCGGGATCGCGGTCGTGGCTTTCGATCGTGCGTCGCGTCGCCTCGGCCCAGAACAGCAGGTCCGCCGCGTCGTCGTCGCCGCGATCACCGGCGAGCGCGCGGGCGCGATCGACCACGGCCGCGACCAACCCGGCGGCGACCAACCCGGCCCTGGCCAGCCCGACCCCGGCCAGCCCTGCCCCGGCCAGCCCGGCGCGATGTGCGGGCGATCCGGCCGGGTCCTGGCCGGGCCGCCCGATGGCCGCCGTCAGGGCGCCGAGCGCGTCGTGCAAGCTGCGCCAGGCCGGCCCGCGCGCCCCCTGGTCCAGTCGGGCCGCCGCTTCGCCCACCAGGTCGACCGCGTCCATGATCCCGCCACGCCGCCGTGCCGCCGCCAGCGGGCGATCGCACCAGTCGTGGCACGCGTTTGCCAGCGCGATCAGGTGGCCGGCCAGGTTGCCGCTATCGACCGAGGAGATGTAGCGCGGATCGAGTGGCCGCAGCTCCTGCGTGTCGTACCAGTTGTAGAAATGGCCATGGCAGCGCGGCAGCCGGCCCATCGTGGCCAGGGTCGCTTCCAGTCGTTCGACCGTCTCCAACATGCCGGCCCAGCCGAAATCATGCGCGCTCGCCGCGGCCAGGAGATACAGGCCGAGGTTGGTGGGCGAGGTCCGGTGGGCGAGCACCGGGTGCGGGTCCGCCTGGAAATTGTCCGGTGGCAGCATGTGGTCCGCCGGCGTCACGAAGGCCTCGAAGAACCGCCAGGTCCGCCGTGCCGTCAGGCGCAGGGCCCGCGCGTCGGCAGGGGCGACCGAGACCAGGGCGGGCGAGCGGCTCGCCCAGCGCGCGATCGCCGGCGAGCCGATCCAGAGCGCGGCAAAGACCGCCGCCACCGGCCAGGTGCCCTGCCCGGACAGTACGGCGATCCCCAGCGCCAGGGCGCCGAGCGCAGGTGCGCCCGCCATCCGGCGGTAGAAGCCCGACAGATCGAGCCGCGGACCGATGGTGGCCTGCGCCGCCGTGACCCATTCCAGCAGGTGCCGGCGCGTGATGCCGAGCCGGATCAGGCTGCGGACGATCGCGTCGGTCATCAGCCAGGCCTGATGGGCCTGGAACGCGAGCAGCAGGAAGGATCGGGTCAGGGCGGCGCCAAGATCGCCGCCGAGCGCGCGCAGGTGGCTGTCGCGCGTGATCCCGGACCGCCGCGGCAAGAGGGCGGTGACCACCGGGATCAGGGTCGGCAGGACGATCGTCGCGACCACGAAGCCGGTCCAGGCCAGGGAAGCTGCCAACGGCAACGCCCAGCCGGCGAGCAGGGCCAGCACGGCGGCGGGGGCCGACAAGGTCCGCCGCAGGTTGTCGAGCATTTTCCAGCGCCCGATCGCCGGCATGGCGCCCCGCGCCGGGATGCGGTCCCGGGCCCGGACCCACGGCGGCACCATCCAGCACGGCAGCATCCACGGCAGCAACTGCCAGTCGCCGCGCGCCCAGCGGTGATGACGCAGCGCATCGACGTCGTACCGGGACGGGAACTCCTCGACGACCTCGATGTCGGAGGCGAGCGCGGCGCGGGCGAACACGCCTTCGAACAGATCGTGGCTGAGCATCGCGCCGTCCGGAACCCGGTCGGCCAGCGCGTGCGCGAACGCATCCACGTCGTAGATGCCCTTGCCGGCGTAGGAGCCTTCGCCGAACAGGTCCTGATAGACGTCCGACACCGCCGAAGCATAGGGATCGATGCCGCTCATGGCGGAGAAGCTGCGCTGGAACAGCGAGCCCTCGCGCCCGACCGGCAGCGACGGGCTCACCCGCGGCTGCATCACCGCATGGCCTTCCACGACCCGTCCCGCCGCGGCATCGAACCGCGGCCGGTTGAGCGGGTGCGCCATCTTGCCGATCAGGCGGCGCACTGCCTCGCGCGGCAGGCGCGTGTCGGCGTCGAGCGTCAGGACATAACGGACGGCGTCCGGCCCGACCGGCGGGTGGCCGCCCACGGGAATGAAATTCGTGTCGGTGGCGCCGCGCAGGAGCCGGTTCAGCTCATGCAGCTTGCCGCGCTTGCGCTCCCAGCCGATCCACTGCCCTTCGCCGGCGCTCCAGACCCGGCGCCGATGCAGCAGCAGGAAGCGCTCCCCCGCGGCGGTCGGCCCGTAACGGCGGTTGAGCCGCGCGATCCCCGCTGCCGCCACGGCGAGGAGCGCGGCATCCCCGTCGGCCTGTTCGGTGGCGGCATCGCCCCAGTCCGACAGCAGGGCGAAGATCAGCTCGCCGCCTGGGCTGGCCAGATGGTGCACCTCGAGGCGTTCGACCTGTTCCTCGATCGCGTGCGCCGTGGTGAGCAGGGTCGGCACCGCAACGACGGTGCGGAACTGCGCCGGGATACCGGCGCGCAGTTCCAGCGCCGGCAGCAAGGCGGCGCCGAAGTGCCAGGTCGCGACGCGGTTGATCAGCGCGACCGCCAGATCGCTCGCGGGGATGGCGCCCAGGAGGCCCAACAGGCCGAGCGGGAGGCCGCCGCTACTGGTCGCGGCGAGCACGAGCAGCGGCACGGCGAGGAGGCAGGCAGCGAGGGTGACGATCGCGGCCCCGTAGCCGCCGATGCCGCAGGCAAGGTTCAGGCGCTCCGGCCAGGCGCTCCACGGCGGCCGGTAGCCGATCGCGGCCGCGAAGGCGGGTCGGCCGCCGGCGAGGAGATGGTACCCCGGATCGGCCTGCCGGCGGTCGGCGCCAGGCGGTTGGTCGCGTGCGGCGGCCCCGACGGCGGCGCGCGCGACGTCGAGCTCCGTACGTTGCGCCCTCCGCGCCAGTGTCTCGACGGCACTGCGGTATAGGTTGCGGGTCGGGAAATCCATCTCCGGGAATGCGCCGGCGGCGGCGAGAATGTCGTTGACGAGGCTGATGCGTTCGACGGTTTCGGTCCAATCGACGTCGGAGATCAGGCGCAGGCTGGTGATGATATTGCGCACCGTGACGGTGGCGGAGCCTTGCCGCTGGTGCTCGTCATGGACCGCCGCGTCGATCGTGGTGCCCTGCTGCGCCAGGCGCGCGTCGAGCCAGCTCAAGGCAGGGGTCACCCTGGGATCCTGGTCGCGCAACCGGTAGGCGAGCTGCACCGCGAAGGCGTCCGGCAGTGGCGCCCGCCCGTGCTCCGCCAGAACCGGTGACGCGGGCTCGGGGGCGCCGCCGCCGGCACCCAGCAGCCGATCGGCGAGCGCGTCCGCCTGCTGGCGGGCCACGCGGCTGCGCACGATCGCCTCGGCGATACGGCGCAGATTCTCGATCAGCACGATCCGCAGGGTGGTCGCCAACGCCCAGAGCTCGCCAATCGTCAGCGGCTGGACTTCCTGGTAGGCGCGGACATAGCGGGACAGCAGATCCGGGTCGAACCGGCTGTCGGTGTGAGCGACGAACGCCCAGGTGAGGCCGAGGACGCGCGGATAGAAGGCGAACGGGCCGCCGGCGAGCTTCGGCAGTTGCCGGTAGTAACCGGGCGGCAGGTCCGCGCGGACGTCGTGGATCTGCCGTTCCACGAGATAGTAGTTGTCGAGCAGCCATTCCGCCGCCGGGGTGATCGCGCCGCCGGTGTCCACCGCCTGGGCAATGGCACGATGGGAGGCCAGCAGGACCGCGGCGTTCTCGCCGAGCCGGCCCGCCAGCGGACGACCCTTGATCGGGTGCGGGGTTACCGGCTGAGCGGCGGCAAGGCTGCGCGCATGCTGCTCGATGCGCTCGGTGCCGAACAGCTCCTCGCGGATCGGGTCCTGGCTGTCCCAGAGCCGCGCCGGACGCGGCTGCCTGCGGCCGCCACGATGCAGGCATCCGGACAAGATCTGGCGCAGCGAAGTCCGCACTCCGTATCCCCTTGAGGTTCGGCCCGGTCGTACCGACGGGGCGGTTCGCGGTTTCCGCGGCCGGTAGTATGGCCGTCGCGGCGTACGGCGCCCGAGGCGCGCGGCGCCGGCGATCCGCGCGCGCCGCTGCGGGCGCGCGGCTAGGCGACGGGCGCAGGACCGAGCACGCGCGCGATGGCCTGCGCAAGCTCCGCAACACGATACGGCTTCTGGAGCACCACGGCGTCCGGGCGGCGCGATCTGATCACGGACACATCGCCGCTGACGAAGACATGCGGCACCGGTCCGGCCACCAGGATCGCATCGACGGCAGCCATGCCGCTGCCCTGGCCCAGGCGTTCATCGACGATCATCAGATCCGGATGGCACCGCGTCGCAGCGGTGATCGCGTCGCGCTCGTTGGTCTCGATCGCGCAGACGGCGTGGCCCATCCCGGCGAGCATATCGCTGAGCAGGGTACCGACCATGAGGTCGTCGTCCACCACCAGGACCCGGGCCGCTTTCATTCGCTGACCTCCGCGCACGTCGTGATCCCGGTCCCGCGGACCAGGACCGGATCACGCCATCCCGGCGCGGCACGGGCTGCGTCGTCCGCGGGCGACGAACCATCGAACGCGACTGCGGTCGGCCAGTCCGCTGTCGCGCCGTTCCGGTCGGCATGGGGTGCGATCGGGACGAGGTGGGGTGGGCGTCGGCTCGTCCCGGCCAGGCGATCGATGCCGGCAACCAGCCGATCGAGGCCGCCGGCCATCTCGAGCAAGAGGACGGCAGTACCAGCGTCGCCGAAATCCGCCGCCTGCGTGCCGGCCCGACGCACCGAGCGGCAGAAACGCTCCAGCGCCCCGGCCACGGCGCGGGCGTGCTGGCGCACACCCGCCGTGCCGAGCGGATACGGTGCCAGGAACGATCGCGTCGCTGCCGCCTGCACGGTGAGGTCGGCGCCGCCGCCGAGCTCGACGACCTGGCAGGCGATCAGGTCGGCATAGTGCTCGATCGCCGC
The DNA here is from genome assembly GCA_963708095.1 of uncultured Pseudomonadota bacterium. Lineage (GTDB taxonomy): Bacteria > Pseudomonadota > Alphaproteobacteria > Acetobacterales > Acetobacteraceae > JAJZVS01. The sequence goes on along the minus strand of OY970182.1, from coordinate 5,068,739 downwards.
CGCTGCGCGGTCGAGCGGCCCGTAGGCTGGCACGGCGTCGGGCCCGCGGAGGTTCCGGGACGCGTGCTTGATCTGGCCGCGCAAGTCGATCGCCGCCGCCAGGTGCCGGTTCAGGAGGTCAATGGAGTGCGTGTGGAAGGGTCGTCCGGACGGCAGGTCGGCTTGCGGCAGCATCGCCGGATCTCCAGGTTTCCGCGCGGAGTGCGATCAGGTCGGGTGTCGGGTCCGGGCCGGCGCGCGCCGGCCGGACCGAAGGTTGCCCGGGCCGGACGATAGCGGCGGGCGCCGTGCCGGGGGGAGGGTCGGAAACTACCCAGGCCTACCCCCTGGCGCCGGGGCGGCGGCGCGGCCGCCGGCCCCGCGGGTGGCGCCTTCCGGGGCGCGTTCAGGCAGACCGAACGCGCTCCGGCTGCTTTGTTCCCGAGCCGATTCACGCGCCCTGGATTGCTGCGCGATTCCAGTCGGGCGCGATCTGCTCTAGTGCACCTCCAGCGGCGGCGCGGTCACGGGGAGGGGCGATGGCGGGCGGGCGACGCCGGCGCCTGATGGTTTTGCCGCTGTCTCCAGCAGCTGCAGGAACGGCTTGACGATGTCGAGCGGCATCGGAAAGATCACCGTCGAATTCTGGTCGGCGCCGATCTCCGTCAGGGTCTGCAGATAGCGCAGCTGCATGGCGGCCGGAATGGTCGAAAGGATCCGGGCGGCATCGACGAGCGTCTGCGCGGCCTGGAACTCGGCCTCGGCGTGGATGATCTTGGCGCGCCGGTCGCGCTCCGCCTCCGCCTGCTTGGCGATCGCGCGGATCATGTTCTCGGTGAGCTCGACGGTCCTGATCTCGACGTTGCTGACGTTGATGCCCCAGGTCTCGGTCTGGCCGTCCAGGATGCTTTGCACGTCGCTGCTCATCTTCTTCCGTTCCGACAGCATCTCGTCGAGCGCGTGCTGGCCCAGCACGGCGCGCAGCGTGGTCTGCGCGAGCATGACGGTGGCGGGCAGGAAGGACTGCACCTGGATGATGGCGCGTTCCGGATTGACTACGTTGAAGTAGAGCACCGCATCGACCTTCATCGATACGTTGTCGCGGGAAATCACGTCCTGGGTGGGTATCTCGATCACCTGGATGCGCAGATCGACCCGTACCATCTCCTGCACGAACGGGATCAGCAGCACGAGGCCCGGACCCTTGACCTTCTCGAAGCGCCCGAAGGTGAACACCACCGCCCGCTCGTACTCGCGCAGCACCTTGATGGTTGCCATGACGAGGATGACGCCGGCCAGAACGACGATAGGTATAATGAACATGGAGACGAAGTGCATGATGCCTCTCCCTCTGGCGCGCGCAGAGCCGAGATCGCCAGGAGCTGCAGGACGAATTGCAACCAATGGCTGCCGCGCCGCTGCCGCCCGACCCGACGCGCGCACATGGCGGCCCATAGCCCATCGCCGCAGTCAGGCGCAGCCTCGGAAACTACTCAGGCGGCCTGGCCGTATCGCTGTGGCACGGCTGCGCGGCAGGATGCCGCTGCCGTTCCGGCATTTGACCACCGATCGGATTGTGCGATAACGGCCTTGGCGGGGAGCACGCCGTGTGGCGGTGCGGATATGATAACGAACGGCACGAACCGCCTCCCCAAGCGGCACATCGAGGAATCCTGTCAGATGCCGCGAAGTCGTTCCCACCGGGCCGAAGCCACGCGGGCAACGCCGGCCCGCAGCCCCGTGTCCGTGCCGACAGCGCCGGCTGCCGAGGAGGATTTCCCGGTGGTCGCCATCGGCGCGTCCGCCGGCGGGCTCGACGCCTGCCGCAAGCTGCTGCGCGCGCTGCCGGCGGACACCGGCATGGCGTTCGTCGTGGTCCAGCATCTCGATCCGAACCACGAAAGCCTGATGGTCGATCTGCTGGCCGGCGACACCTCGATGACGGTACGGCAGGCGGCAGAGGGGATGCCGGTCGCGCGCGAGCACCTGTATGTCATCCCGCCCGGCAGCTACCTCTCGGTCGGCGGCGGCCGACTGCATCTCTCCCAACCGCAAGTCCGCCACGGCGCGCGCCTGCCGTTCGACCATCTGCTGGCGTCGCTGGCGGCCGACTACGGCACGCGCGCCGTCGGCGTGATCCTGTCCGGCACCGGCGCCGACGGCAGCCTGGGGCTGCTGGCGGTGCGGGAGAGGCAGGGGCTGGTCATCGTGCAGGACCCGGAGGAGGCCGGCTACGACGGGATGCCGCGCAACGCGATCCTGACCGGCGCGGTGGATCTTGTGCTTCCCATCGCCAGGATTCCGGACGCGCTCGCGGCCTACCAGCGGCGCATGAGCCCGACCTGGATGCGCACCGGGCTGGAGGCGCCGGCGCGGGAGCAGGCGAGCCTGGCCGCAATCGTCGATCTTCTGCGCGCGAAGACGGGGCATGATTTCACGCTCTACAAGCCCGGTACGCTGCAACGCCGGATCGAACGGCGCATGGGCATGGCGGGGATCGCCGCCGACGACGCGGCCGGATACATCGATTTGCTGCGCGGCGACGTCGGCGAGCGTGATCTTCTGGCCACGGACCTGCTCATCAACGTGACCAGCTTCTTCCGCGACGCGAAGGTGTTCGACCTGCTGGCGAAGCAGATCATTCCCGAGCTGGTGCACCGCCGGTCCGCCGATCATCCGCTGCGGATCTGGATCGCCGGATGCAGCACGGGGGAGGAGACCTACTCCCTGGTCATGCTGTTTCGCGAGGAGATCACGGCGTCGAACCTCAACATCAAGCTGCAGGTGTTCGCCTCGGATGTGGACCCGGATGCGGTGACCGCCGCTCGCGATGGGCTCTATCCGGAGGCGATCTCGGCGGAAGTCTCGCCAACGCGGCTGTCGCGCTTCTTTGCGAAGGAGGAACACGGCTACCGGGTTTCACCCGAGCTGCGCTCGGTTGTCGTCTTCACGGTTCAGGACGTGCTGGCGGACCCGCCGTTCTCGCGGCTCGATTTCATCTCCTGCCGGAACCTTCTCATCTACCTGCGTCCGGAGGCACAGGCCAGGATCATCTCGCTGTTCCATTTCGCGCTGCGCGAGGGCGGCATCCTGCTGCTCGGCAGTTCGGAGACGATCGGCAGCGCGGAGAGCCGCTTCGACGTGATCTCCAAGCCGGAACGCTTGTATCGGCACATCGGCCGCACGCGGGCGGGGGAGTTCAGCCTCCTGATGGCGCCGGGTCTCGGCGTGCGGGCGCTGGCGCGGGCGGAGCCCGGTCGGATGCCGTCGCGCGAAGTGGTCCTGGCCGAGCTCTGCCGCCGGCTGGTGAGCGAGACCTACGCGCCGGCCGCCGTGCTGCTCAACCGCAGCTACGAATGCCTGTTCACCCTCGGGCCGATCGATCGCTACCTGCGCGTGGCGGCCGGGGCGCCGACGCACGACGTGCTCACCATGGCCCGACACGGCCTGCGGACCAAGATCCGGGCGGCGATCCAGCAGGTCGTCCAGGCGAACGCGCGCGTCGTCATGGCCGGCGGGCGCGCCGGACCCGACGGCGATGCGGCTCGCTTCTCGATCGCCGTGCATCCGGTGCAGAGCGAGGGCGAGGACCTGCTGCTGGTCTGCTTCGTCGATGAGCCGGCGCGAGAGGCGCGGTCCGGGCGCCGGCTCGCGCCGGGCGACCGTCGCCAGATCGCCGAACTGGAGCAGGAACTGGCGGCCACCAGGGTGGAGCTGCAAGGTGCCATCCATAACCTGGAAGCTGCCGGCGAAGAACAGCGGATCGTCAACGAGGAGGCGCTGTCGGTCAACGAGGAGTTCCAATCGACCAACGAGGAGCTGCTGACCTCGAAGGAGGAATTGCAGTCGCTCAACGAGGAGCTCACAGCCCTAAACACCCAGTTGCAGGAAACCCTGGAGCGGCAGCGGACCACGTCCAACGACCTGCAGAACATCCTGTACAGCACCGACGTCGCGACGTTGTTTCTCGACGCCGATCTGCATATCCGCTTTTTCACCCCGGCCACCCGTTCGCTGTTCAGCGTCATCCCGACCGATATCGGCCGGCCGCTCGGCGATCTCACCTCGCTGGCGGTTGACGGCGCCCTGTTGAGCGACGCGCGCGCGGTGCTGCGCGGCGATCCGCCGATCGAGCGGGAGGTCGAGACCCAGGGGGGGACTTGGTACATCCGCCGGATCCAGCCCTACCGCACCCAGGACAACGGGATCGGGGGGGTCGTGATCACCTTCGCCGACGTCACCGAGCGCAAACGCGTGGCCGACGCGCTGCAGATCGCCAAGCATCAGGCGGAGCTGGCGAACATCGCGAAATCCCGCTTCCTCGCCGCGGCCAGCCATGACCTTCGCCAGCCGCTGCAAACCCTTGCGCTGGTCCAGGGGCTGCTGGCGCAGATCGTCCAGGGGGAAAGGGCGCAGCAATTGGTGGGCCGGTTCGACGAAACGCTGGGTGCCATCGCCGGCATGCTGAATACGCTGCTCGACATCAACCAGCTCGAGGTCGGCGCGGTGCAGCCGGACATGGTCGCTTTCCCCGTCAACGAGCTGCTCGACCGGCTGCTGGGCGAGTTCACCTACCACGCGCAGGCGCGCCGGCTGGCGCTGCGCCTGGTCCGGTCCGGCCTCGCGATCCGCAGCGATCCGCGGCTGCTGGGCCAGATGCTCCGCAACTTGCTGGCCAACGCCGTGAAATATACGGAGCGCGGCAAGGTGCTGCTCGGCTGCCGCCGCCATGGCGACCGGGTGAGCATCGAGATCTGGGACACCGGCATCGGCATTCCCGCGGCGGATCTGGAAACGATCTTCGAGGAGTACCATCAGCTCGATAATCCGGCGCGCACACGGGCACGTGGTCTTGGGCTGGGTCTCGCGATCGTGCAGCGGCTGGGCACCCTGCTGGGTCATCGGGTGCAGGTCCGTTCGCATCCGGGCAAGGGCTCGGTGTTCGCGGTCGAGGTCATGCTGGCGGCCGCCGCCGCCGTGCCGGCCAGCACGGCGCTACCATCGCACCGCGCCGAGAACGGCGACAACGGCCCGCGACGCGCCGGCGCGATCCTGGTCATCGAGGACGATCCCGAGGTGCGGGACCTGCTCGAGCTTCTCCTGCGCGACGAGGGCCATCGCGTGGCAAGTGCGCCGGACGGCGCGGCGGCGCTGGAACTGGTCCGGCGCGGGACCGCACGGCCGGACCTGATCCTGGCGGACTACAACCTGCCGGGCGAGATGGACGGGCTGCAGGTCGCCGCCAGGCTGCGCCTGCATCTGAACCGGCAGGTCCCGGTGGTGATCCTGACCGGCGATATCTCCACCGGCACGCTGCGCGATATCGCGCGCGACGCGTGCGTGCAGCTCTACAAACCGGTGAAGTCGGTGGAGCTGGTGGATATCATCCGGCGTCTACTGCCGGTCGCGCCGGCGGCGTCCGCGGCCAGCCCGGGGCCGCCCGTCGTCTTTGTCGTGGACGATGACAGCCAGGTGCGCGCCGGGCTCCGGGAGGTGCTCGAGACGGCGGGCGAGGTGGTCGAGGACTATGCGTCCGCCGAAGCGTTCCTGGCCGCCTATCGGCCGGGCCGCGCGGCCTGCCTGCTGATCGATGCGTACCTGCCGGGAATGAGCGGGCTGCATCTGCTGCGCACGCTGCGCGAGACCGGCCATGCGCTGCCGGCCATCATGATCACCGGCAGCAGCGACGTGTCGATGGCGGTGCAGGCCATGAAGGCGGGCGCGCTCGATTTCATCGAGAAGCCGGTCGGCCGCCGCGCGCTGCTGGCCGGCGTGCAGCGCGCCCTGGAGCAGGCGCAGGACGCGAGCAAGGCGATCGCCTGGCGCCAGGAGGCGGCCACGCATGTCGCCGGCCTGACGTCACGCCAGCGCCAGATCATGGAGCTGGTGCTCGCCGGCCATCCGAGCAAGAACATCGCCGCCGACCTCGGCATCAGCCAGCGCACGGTCGAGAACCATCGCGCCGAGATCATGAAACGAACCGGTACCAAATCGCTGCCCGCCCTGGCCCGGCTGGCGCTCGCCGCGGCGGCGCCGCAGGAGGCCGCTGATCGGCACGGGCCCCCCGACGGCGTCCGGCCCGGCGCTTCTAAGCAGCGATTCGTAGGTTGTCATACCAGCGGCCCCGGCCGATGACTCGTCCGGCGTCCACCTGGCCGCTGGTATGTCCTTGATTTTGCGCATGGCCGCCCCGCCAACCCCATGCGCGATACCGGCCGGCCGAAGAGGCCGCCGGTATCACACGGATGAGGCACTTGGCGCTCCTTGTTGAGTTTGGTGACAGCATTATGGATAGCGGCGTCGAGGGCGGTGACGTTGCCGAAGGTCTGGTGGGCGAGGTGATGACGTTTGAGATCGCGCCAGACGCCCTCGATGTCGTTCCCGGCGGTTGATGCGGCGGAGAGGCGGCGCGGCCTTCCCGTCGGGCCTTATGCGTGCGGCAGCGCCGGCCCGCCCGCACCGTTGGAGGCGAATCTCGGCAGCGGCAACGGGGCTGGCGCGGGCGGCGGCGCCGTCAGATCCCGCAGCCGGGGCAGTTCATCGCGCAGCAGGACTTCCTTCGCCAGCAGCAGCTCCGCGCCTTCGCCCAGTTCCGGCTGGTGCAGGGTCAGCAGCCGCAGCGCGGTGTCGAACGCATCCCGGATCAGGTCGCGGACGGCGCAGTCGATCTCGCGTGCGGTCTCCTCGCTGTAGTCGTGCCGCGCCGGCTCGGGCATCGTGCCGAGCAGGCCAGGGCGCCGCGTTTCGTAGGCGATCTGGCCGAGCTTTTCCGACATGCCGAAGCGCGTGACCATGTTACGCGCGATCTCGGTCGCCTTGTCGATGTCATCGACCGCGCCGGTCGAGATGTCCTCGAACGTCAACGCCTCCGCCGCCCGGCCGGCCATCAGGACGGCCATCTTGCTCTTGAGCTCGCCGCGATTGAGCAGGAACCGGTCGTCGATCGGCCGCTGCATCGTATAGCCGAGCGCGCTGATGCCGCGCGGGATGATGGAGATTTTGTGGACCGGGTCCATCCCCGGCAGCGCCATGGCGACCAGCGCGTGCCCCATCTCGTGATAGGCGACCACCCGCCGCTCCGACGGGATCAGCAGCCGGTTCTTCTTCTCGAGCCCCGCCACGATACGTTCGAAGGCGAGGGTGAAATCGGTCATGGCGACGGCGTCGGCCTTCCGCCGTGTCGCCTGCAACGCCGCCTCGTTCACCAGGTTGGCGAGATCGGCGCCGGAGAACCCGGGGGTCAGGGCGGCGATCTGCGCCGGGTCAACGTCGGGTGCGAGGGTGACCCGCCTGAGGTGGATCAGCAGCACGGCCGCCCGCCCCAGCCGGTCGGGCCGATCGACGAGCACCTGCCGATCCAGCCGGCCGGCGCGCAGCAAGGCGGGATCGAGCACTTCCGGGCGGTTGGTGGCGCCGATCAGCACGATCCCGGTCTGCGGGTCGAACCCGTCCAGCTCCATGAGCAGCTGGTTGAGCGTCTGCTCCTTCTCGTCATGGCCGCCGGCGAAAGGTCCGGCACCGCGGGCGCGACCGAGCGCGTCGAGTTCGTCGATGAAGATGATGCAGGGTGCGACCTTGCGCGCCTGCTCGAACAGGTCGCGCACCCGGGCGGCGCCGACACCCACGAACATCTCGACGAATTCCGAGCCGCTGATCGAGAAGAACGGCACGCCGGCCTCGCCGGCAACCGCGCGCGCCAACAGGGTCTTGCCGGTACCGGGGGGACCGACCAGCAGGATGCCCTTGGGGATGCGTGCACCCAGCCGCGCGTGTTCTTTCGGTTCCTTGAGGAACTCGACGACTTCGGCGAGCTCGTCCTTGGCCTCGTCCACGCCGGCCACGTCGGCGAATTTCACGTTGGTATCTTTCTCGACGAAGATCTTCGCCTTGCTCTTGCCGATCTGCATCAGGCCGCCGATCCCCTGCTGGCCGCCGAGGCGTTTGGCCATGAACATCCAGATGGCGAAGAAGGCTGCCGCAGGAACGATCCAGCCCAGGATGTCACTAAGTATGTGGTTCGCCACGACACCGGTGATCGTGACATGATATTTGTCGAGAAGATCGGCCGTGGCAGGGGCGACGCTTGTGGTCGCGTAGCCGGTCGGGCCGTTGGGAAGCACGGTCTTCGGCGTGCCTTCCATGCGGTTCTGGCTGACAGCGACCGCCGCGATCTTGCCGTCCTGAAGCAGTTGGATGAACCGCGTATAGGAGACGTCCTCCGGACCCTTGCGGGCCAGGAGCAGGCTTTGGATCGCGATCATGGCGGTGAAGGCGGCCAGCGCGTACCAGATATTGAAGTGCATCTTCTTGTTCATGCGCCGTCTCCATGCCGGGTATGCAAGCCGGTGAACGTCCCGGCCCCGATGCGCGCCCGGCGATCATCGTGGGACCGGGATACCTTCGCTCCGGGCCAGTTCCGGTCGGTGTCGATCTCCGGGCTGCCCTTGTTGCGTGGCCGGTTCCGCGCGACGCCCGGGCGGACGGGACCGGGGCTCGGCGCTGCGCCGGAACATGCGCCGGTCCCGCCCGAGCAGGGTGCCACGGTCAACGAACCCTGTGTGAGCGAGCGGGGCCGGCGTCGGGCGACTCGGAAACGACCCGTCCGGGCATGCGCGCGGGACGCCGGAGGGACCGAGGTGTGGTGCCGGCTCAGGCTCCGCGTGCACCCGTTCCGACCGCGGAGCCCGGCATGATCGAGGCGCTCTGGGCCCCGTCTCGATATGCGGAGGGGTATCTTGTCGGGATTATCAACGGGTTCACTTGGCGACACGTGGCATCGCAGCGGACCGTGTCCTGATCTTGGGTGCAGGCGCTTTCGGCGCCACGATGGGCGCTTCGGTCGTCTCTGTTACGGATCCATTCATACGGCGACCCGCTTGATACTCACCGGGCCTCAGCCCGCCAGAGCGAAATCGATGAGCTGGATCGCGTGCGCGCGGTCCCCACCGCCCAGGGCGTGCCGCGCATCCCTGATTCGACCCACCAGCGCACTGTCACTCGGCGTCTTCGTCTGTCCTTGCCCGACCGAACGATCGAGTGCCCGCGTCTCCGCCATCTCCAGCGACTGCTGCGCCTGGCCGGTGTGGCCGGCGACGAGCGCGGCACGGGCGGCTTTTAGATAATCCTGCGGCGTCGCATTTTCACCCATTGCCGGCGACGGCAGCGTGGGCGCGATGTCGGATCGTGTATCCTCAGGCCTGATGTTGCTCGCGTGGTTGGAGAGTGGCAACGACTGACCGGCGCCGGGTTCGTGGCCCGGCCGCGCGCCGGTGGCGGGGTTCGTACCGGATGGCGCCTGCGCCAGGGCCGGCAGTGCGATCATCCCGAGCAACGCAACGGTGGCAAGATGCATATGGCGCATGGGGGCGGACTCCTTGGAACGGCATGGGATGGGCGACAGCGAAGGTGGGTGGGCTGCCGCCCGGGCGACGTTCTCTGCGCAGTACCCGAAAGATTTCGGTCGGCCCGCAGATCCGGCACGATCAGTCCCGCCGTCGGCTCAGCAGGCCGAGCGACAATCCGACCCCGAGGGCGATCAGCGTCATCGTACGGATGACGCCCGACCTTGGCCTCGAGTGCGTCTCTCGCGGCGCCGACGTGGTTCTGCGCGTTGGCGGCGGTGCCCGACAGCTTGTTCCTGGCGTCCCCGACGACTTCGAAGACGCGATGGCCGGCGGCCCGCGTCTGGTGTCGCAGCAGCTCGCTCATCGTCGCCGCGAGACGCGCGACGTCTTGCCGCAGGGCGCCCAGATCCGTGGCAAAATCTCCGGCAGTCGGCTCAGCGCTCGTGGTCACGGCAGCCTCCGAGATGAAAAGACCCGCGGTCGTGTCGTGCCGGCGGGTTCAGCGTGCCGCGTGCGTGGTCGGTTGGTCGCGGTGGTCGGCTCCAGCCTCGGCAACTTGCATTCAGGATGATCGTCGCCGGAGCATCGGGCTAAACTCGGAATCTACGCAGGTTCGACGTTCCTCGTCGCGCGGTCCGGTGGTTTGCACCCGTTCGTCGATCTCGCCGCACAGACGGGAGAGCTGGCTCTTGTTGATCCCGCCATGCCCATGGCCTTTGACCCGCTCGTCCACTGAGCGGGTGGAGACGCCCTGGAGATAGGCCTCCCGGATCGTCGCCGTCAGGGTCTTCTTGGCCATCCGCCGTGGCTCCCGGCAGGCGGGGAGGTATCTACCTTGGCAGAGCTTCGGGATGCGGAGTTCGACCGTGCCGGCGCGGATCTGCCAGTCACGGTCGCGGTTGCCGTTGCGCTGGTTGCGGCGCTCGGTCCCGCGTTCGTCGCGGACGGTGCCGCACCGCTCCTCGGTCTCGAGCGCCTTCAGCCGTTCGGCGGCAAAGCCGATCATCTCTCGCAGGAGGCCAGCGACCGTGCCCTATTCGAGAAGTTCACGCGGCGCGATCTTGTCAGCGGTCATCGTGGCGGCGTTGGGTCAGAGTGGCGTCTTGCAACCTACCCCTGCCCGGAGCCACGACGGTGGCCACCGCTGTGGATAAGTGGCCCGCCTACGCCAAACTCTAGACGGTCGCTCCGGCGGGCCACTTACCCACAGCGCCCCCCCCGGGGGACACGACCTCTGTCGGCCGGTCTCGTGCGCTCCGCGCGACGGGTCATAGTGCTATGGCGAACCCATAGTGCTCATCATCGTCGATCGTGGCACGCCATGTTTTTCAATGCATGAGACCGCCCTCCGACCCGCAACCGGGTGCGATACGGCAACCATATACAAAACGCAGGATGGAACAGGTCGGCCGTGAAGCAGGACGCGAGCGTCAACATGGTGGGCCCGCCGCCGTGTGCGCCACACTTGTTCTCCGCCGAATCTCCAGCTTTGCGCCCGACCGACCGCCCGGAGACCACGCTGTCCTGTGCGCCTGCCGGTGTGGACGCTCCGTGGTCTCCGGCTTGAGGCGTAGACGTGCCGGTGCAAACTGCGGTGCCAGAAACGCCGGCAGCGCAAGGCAGCCGGCCGGGTTGCTCCGGGCATCGCGGCCTCCCCAGAGCGGTGGCAGCGCCCGCAAGGCGTATCGGCAACGGAAGAAAGAGCCGGCCGGCGATTGGCCTGGGGAAGCCCTTGCCGGCCGGAGTATACACAACAAAGGCGCCCATGCTGTTGGCACGGGTAAGCCCTGGTTACAGGGATGTATCCCTGGTATGGGGTTAAGTCGGGCGTGGGTGACGGCGTACCTGCGCCCGGCCGCTCGGAGTTGGCAGGCGATAAGGACGTTACACCGATAATTTGCTAAATGTCCATACTAACTTAAGATACGACTGTAACTGATTGTTACGGGCGACGGATGGCGTCAGGGACCGATGAGCAGGTCCTTTTGCCTGCCATGCAGCATCCGCGCGCCCCGGGCCGCTACCCTTCACGCCACGCCGATCAACAGCGCCAGCGCCACCGCCAGCCCCGTCTCCCGGTTCAGCCGGAACAGCCGCAGGCACCCCCCCGGATCGTCGATATCCAGCGCCGCCACCTGGTACCCGAGCAGCGCCGCCGGCAGCACCAGCACCGGGTAGAATCCGGCGTCCACCCCGCCCAGCCAGCCCGCCAGCGCCAGCAGCCCCAGCGCGCCGGCATAGCACGCGGCCAGGAACGGCCGCGTGTGCGCGCCGAACAGCCGGGCGGTCGATTTCACCCCGGCCAGCGCGTCATCCTCCCGGTCCTGGTGCGCATAGATCGTGTCGAACCCGAGGTCCCACAGGATCGCCGCCCCGTACAACGCCGCCCCGGCCGCGTCGATCCGCCCGGACGCGGCGACATAGCCGAGCGGCGCGCCGAAGCCGAAGGTGAAGCCCATCACCAGTTGCGGCCACCAGGTCACCCGCTTGGCCAGCGGATACAGTGCCACCAGCAGCAGCGACCCCGCCCCCAGCGCCTGCGCCAGCAGGTTCAGTTGCAGCAGCACGGAGAGCCCCAGCGCCAGCAGCAGCCCCAGGAACGCCAGCGCCTGCCAGGCCCGTAGCGCACCGGAGGCGAGCGGCCGGCCCGCCGTGCGCGCCACCATCCGGTCGATGTCGCGGTCCCAGAGGTCGTTCACGACGCACCCCGCCGCGCGCATCACCACGCTGCCGACCGCGAACAGCACCGCCAGCCATATCGTCCGCCCCACGCCCGCCCCGCCGAGCAGGATCCCCCACAGCCCCGGCAGGAACAGCAGCCACACCCCGATTGGCCGATCCAGCCGCGCAAGCAGCGCGAACGGCCGCAGCCGGGCGGGCAGGCGGGCGATCCAACCCTCGGAGCGGATATCGGTATGGGCGGCCATACGGGGTAATCTGCCCACCGCCATGCCCGGGTCAATCCGCCTGTTCACCCACGCCCCGCTCGAAGCCGGTGCCGCCGTCGCGGCGACGCCGGCGCAGGCGCATTACCTCGCCACCGTCATGCGCCGGGAGGCGGAAGACCCGGTCCGCCTGTTCAATGGCCGCGACGGCGAGTGGCAGGCGCGGATCGAAACCCTGCGCCGCGGCGCCGCAACGTTCCGCCTCGGCGATCAGATCCGCCCGCAGGCGGCCGAGCCCGACGTCTGGCTCGCCTTCGCCCTGCTCAAGCGCGACGCCACCGACCTGCTGGTCCGCCAGGCCACCGAACTCGGCACGGCTGCGTTCCGGCCCGTGCTGACTGCCCGCACCAACGCCGCGCGCACCAACCCCGACCGGCTTGCCGCGATCGCGGCGGAGGCGGCGGAACAATCCGAGCGCCTGACGGTCCCCGCCCTGCACGCACCCTCTCCGCTACCCGCCCTGCTCGATGCCTGGCCGCCCGACCGCCCGCTGTTCGCCGCCCTGGAACGCAGCGGCGCGCCGCCACCGCCCGCCGCCGCGGGCATGTGCGGCCTGCTGATCGGCCCCGAGGGGGGCTTCAGCGAAGCGGAGCTTGACCTCTTGCGGACCCGTCCCTTTGTAACGCCGGTCGGGCTCGGGCCGCGCATCCTGCGGGCGGAGACGGCGGCCCTCGCCGGGCTGGCGCTGTTGCAGGCGTCACGGCGGGACTGAATACTGCCCCGAGTCCGGCGCCCCGCCCTTCGGGTGCCCACCAACCGCGCGGAGCGACATGTCCAATCCCGGAGACGCCGACACCACGCCGATCACCTCGGTGCGGCAACTCGCCGCCTACATCGCCGCCGGCTGCAAGCCGCCGGAAGCCTGGCGCATCGGCACCGAGCACGAGAAATTCGGCTTCCGCCACGCCGACCTGGCGCCCCCGCCGTACGAGCCTGCCGCCGGTACCGCCGCCGGCATCCGCCCGCTCCTGCAAGCCATGGCGGCGCGCGGCGGCAGCCCGATCCTGGATCAAGGCAACCCGATCGGCGTGAAACTCGACGGCGCCGCGATCTCCCTCGAACCCGCCGGCCAGCTCGAACTGTCGGGGGCGCCGCTCGAAACCCTGCACGAAACCCGCGCCGAGATGGCGACGCATTTCGCCGCCGTGCGGGAGGCCGCGGAGGGGCTCGGCATGGGTTTCGCCCCGCTCGGCTTCCACCCGACCGCCACGCGCGCGGCGATGCCGTGGATGCCCAAGGGCCGCTACGCCATCATGCGCCGCTACATGCCGGAAGTGGGCCGGCTCGGCCTCGACATGATGACCCGGACCTGCACCGTGCAGGTGAACCTCGACTTCGCCTCCGAAGCCGACATGCGGGCGAAGCTTCGGGTCGCGCTGCTGCTGCAGCCGCTGGCCACCGCCCTGTTCGCCAATTCCCCGTTCACCGAGGGCAAGCCCAACGGCTACCTGTCCTATCGCGCACACATCTGGACCGACACCGACAACGCCCGCGCCGGCATCCCCGCCGTCATGCTCGAACCTGGATTCGGCTTCGAGCGCTACGCGGAATGGATGATCGACGAGGTGCCGATGTATTTCGCCTATCGCAACGGGCGCTACGTCGACGTCGCCGGCGCCTCGTTCCGTGCCTTCATGGAAGGCCGCCTGCCGGCGCTCGCCGGCGAGACGGCAACGGTGGGCGATTTCGCCGACCATCTGACCACCGTGTTCACCGACGTCAGGCTCAAGCGCTTCCTGGAGATGCGCGGCGCCGATGCCGGCATGCCGGAGATGATGCTGGCGCAGTCCGCGCTATGGGTCGGGCTGCTGTGCGACCCGGCGGCCCTGGCGGCGGCCGGGGCGTTGCTGACGGGCGTGGGCTGGGAGGATGCGGTGGCCTTGCGCGCGGCCGTGCCCCGCTTGGGATTGGCCGCTCCCCTGGGCCTCCCCTGGCGCGGCAGACTGTTGCGCGACCTCGCCGGCGACGTGCTGGCGATCGCGGCTGAGGGGCTGCGGGCGCGCGCCCGGCGGGATGCGGCCGGGCGGGACGAATCGGGCTATCTCGCCCCGCTGGAAGCGATCGTCGCCGGCGCCCCCTCCCAGGCGGAGCACTGGCTCGCGCGCTATCGCGGCGCCTGGGCCGGCGAGATCGGCCGGATTTTCACTGAAGCCGCAGTGTAACGCACTGTGACTTACCAGGGATGCGTGCAAAACCTCTTGCCAACGCAACCTCCGGGCTCACAATAGCGTGATGGAGACCTTCGTTCAGGATGCCGACCCTAACGGGGTGCCCCCATCGCCCCCGGGGCCCGTGCTCCGTCTGCGGCTGATCGGTCAGATGGAGGCCTGGACGCTGAGCAGCGAGAGCGTGCTCCCGGTCGGTCGCAAGACCCGCGCATTGCTCGCCGTGATCGCGCTCTCCGCGCCGCGCGCCGCGCTGCGCGGGCGGCTCGCGGAACTGCTCTGGAGCCGCCGGCCGGAGGAACAGGCCCGCGCCTCCCTGCGCCAGGAGATCCATCGCCTGCTCGAAGCGCTGTCCCAGGCCGGTCCGGACATCCTGACCGTGACCCGCGATCACATCACCCTGCGTCCGGGCGCGGCCTGGATCGATGTCGATCAGGTGATGTGCGCGACCGTCGCGCAGCCGGCGGCGCTGTCCCTGCTCGACGGCGACCTACTGGAAGATCTGGACGGGCTCGATCCCAGTTTCGACATGTGGCTCACCGCCGAGCGGGAGCGGCTGCGCGACCACGGCCGGTCCCTCGCCGAGGATCTGCTGCGCGGCGTCAGCGACCCCGACGTGGTGATCCCCGCCGCCCAGCAACTGCTGCGCATCGACCGGGCGCACGAGGGTGCCTGGCGGGCGCTCATGAAAGCGCACGCCACGCGCGGCGAGCGCGGCATGGCGATCCAATCCTACGACCGCTGCCGTGCGGTGCTTGCCGACCTGCTGGATGCGGCGCCCTCGGCGGAGACCCAGAGGCTGCTGTCCGAGATCCGCGGCCCGTCCGGCTCGCGCCTGCCGTTGCGCCCCCCCGCCCCGCTGCCCTCGGCCGAAGAGATGGAGGAAACGGCGGTCCTTGCCGACCGCACCTTGGGCCCGACCCGCGGTGGGGCGCATATCGGCGTGCTGCCCTTCACCCTGCTCGGCACCGAGGCGGAGGAGGCCCATCTCGGCCCCGGGCTCGCCGAAGAGATCACCGCCGCGCTGTCGCGCTTCCGCTGGATGTTCGTCGCCTCTTCCAACTCGCTCGCCCGTTTCGCCGACGAGAACCGCGACGAGGTGGCGATCCGGCGGCTGTTCGGCCTCGATTTCCTGCTCGACGGCTCGATCCAGCGGGTACGCGGGCGGCTGCGCATCACGGTGCGGCTGCTCGACCTCCGGCACGCCAACCAGGTGGTCTGGGCGCGCCGCTTCGATCGCCAGTCCCACGACCTGCTGACCCTGCAGGACGAGATCGCGGCCGAGGTGGTGGCGCAGACCGATCCTGAGATCCTGCTGATCGAGGCGCGCCGGGTCGCGAGCCGCCCGACCACCGGGGCCACCGCCTATCATCTGGTGCTGCGCGCGCTGTCCTTGATCAACCGGCTGGAGCGCCCGGCGCTGGCCCAGGCCGGTGCCTACCTGCGCCAGGCGATCGAGCGTGATCCCGACTACGCCGCGGCGCACGCCTGGTACGCCTACTGGCAAACCTTCATGCTCGGCCAGCATTGGGCGGAGGACCCCCAGGCGGCGCTGAAAGCGGCGGAACGCCTGGCCGATCGCGCCATCCTGCTCGACCCGTTCGATGCCCGCGGCCTGACCATCTGCGGTCACGTGCGCGCGTTCCTCCACCGGCGGCTGGAGGAGGCCGCGGTGCTGCACGAGCGGGCGCTGGCGCTCAACCCCAACCTGGCGATGGCCTGGGCGCTGTCGGCGGTCACCCACGCCTACCTCGGCAACGTGGCGGAGGCGGAGCGGCGCAACCTGCGCTACAAGAAACTGTCGCCGTTCGACCCGTTCGCGTTCTTCTTCGATGCCTTCTTCGTGCTGATCCATCTGATGAAGCGCGAATATGAATCGGCGGCGGCGATCGGACGCTCGGTGGTCGGGATGAATCCCGCATTCTCAGCAGCCTACAAGCCGTACCTCGCGGCACTCGGCTATCTCGGGCGGGCGCAGGAGGCCGAGGCGGTGCGCCGTCGGCTGGCGGCGATCGAACCCGGCTTCAGCATCCGCAGCTTCCTGGCGACGACCCCGATGCAGCGGGAAAGCGACCGCGTGCACTTCGCCGAAGGGCTGCGCCGCGCGGGCGTGCCGGAGCGGGACAGCGGCGGCGAGATCACCGGGACCAACGTCGTGCGGCTGTAACCGTCGCCGGCGCAGTGGCGGGGCGGATCGCCCCGCGCATGTTGCACCGCACGGCAGAATTTTGCGTCGGCCGGTGGCGCGGGCGCATGCTGGCCGTGTCGGTACGCCCTGGTGCCGGCCCGGAGGGCACGACCATGACAATTGCATCGATCCTGCGCCGCCACGGCAGCCGCCCGAACACCGTGCCGCCCACCGCATCCATCGCCGAAGTCGCCCGAACCCTCGCCGAACGGCGCGCCGGCGCCGTGCTGGTGGCCGATCACGAACCGGCCCGGCGCGAGCAGGTGCTGGGGATCGTCAGCGAACGCGACATCGTGCGCAGCCTCGCCAGCGTCGGCGTCGCTACCCTCGAAATGACCGCCGGCCAGCTCATGACCCGCGCGCTCCGCACCGCCAGCCCGGAAACCACCCTGGACGAGGCGCTGGGCCTGATGACCGTCGGCCGATTCCGCCACCTGCCGGTGTTCGAACACGGCAGCCTCGCCGGGCTCGTCAGCCTGCGCGACGTCGCCGAAGCCCGTGTGCGCGAGGGGACCGCTTCCCTGGCTGCCTGAACCGGGGCGGCGAATCCAAGGCTAAGGGGTGCAAGGCCCAGGGGGCGCAAGGCCAGGGGGCGTCGCCCGCTTGCCCCTGCCCGCCGGATACGGCCAGATGGCGGCAGCACCTGCGGGAGAGCATGGATGGACGCGATCGCTCCGGACCCCCACCGGATCACCGACGAAGCGGCGCTGGAGGCGCTGTACGGCACTCCGGCGGAGGGCGCGATCCGCAAGGAAGTCGACCACATCCCCGCCGTCTATCGCGCCTTCATCGAGGCGGCGCCGTTCGTTGCGCTGGCGACCGCCGGACCGGGCGGCCTCGACGTATCGCCGCGCGGCGACCCGCCGGGGTTCGTTGCGGTCGCCGACCCGCACACCTTGCTGATCCCGGACCGGCGCGGCAACAACCGCATCGATTCGTTGCGCAACCTGGTACACGATCCCCGGCTTGCGCTGCTGTTCCTGATCCCCGGGGTGGGGGAGACGTTGCGGGTGAACGGGCGCGGGACGATCTCGGTGGCGCCGGACCTGCTGGCACGCTTTCCGGCGCAGGGCAAGCTGCCGCGGTCGGTGATCGTGGTGGCGGTGGAGCGGGTGTATTTCCAATGCCCGAAGGCGCTGGTGCGATCGGAGCTGTGGAACCCGGACCGGCACCTGCCACGCGCGGCGCTGCCGAGCTCGGGGACGATCCTGGCGGCGTTGACCGACGGCGCGGTGGGCGGGGCGGCGTATGACGCGGCGTATCCGCAGCGGTTGCGGGAGACGATCTACTGAAAGCGGTACGCCTGGCTGCTGGGACGGCGGCCTAGAGCAGCTTCGGGATGACTGGAACCGGGGCGTCGTGCGGCCACCTCCCCCCTTGCGGAGCTACGGGAGTCGCACATTTGCGGAACGAAGGGCGAGGTGCCAGCCTGCCAGGATTGGATCGAGGCGCAGCAGTCCGTGATGGATGGTCTTTGGTCCCGGCGGCTTGTAGCCCCCGGAGGTATATCCGGACCAACCGCCGAGGCGGGCGACGATGCAGGCGAACCAAGCCAGGGAGTTGCTGTCGCGGGGGTTCTTCAGCTTTGCGGTGCGGCCTTCCAGGCTGGCGTTCAACTGTTGCAACGCCGGCATGTCGGGTGGAGCAACCGCATCGGTGATCTTTTGTCCGGTGCTGCCGTCGCGGGCGAGGACGAGCTGCATCGAGCGCACCGCGGCGATCAGCGCCACCACGGCGAGCTTGGTGAAGCCGCGTGCCTCCTCCATCTGCGAATCCTCGATGCGCAGGCCGTGCGACTTCAGCGCGCGGAACACCTGCTCGATGATCCAGCGCATGCGGTACCAGGCGACGATCTGGCGGGCCTCGGCCACCGTGGTGACCGTGTGCGTGGTCAACAACCGCCAGTGCACGGGGTCCTGGCCGGCGGGCGGGTCGATCTCGCACACATCGACGACCCATAGCGCCACGCTCTCCACCAGACCCTTGGCCGCCCGCGTCTGCCGACGCCGCAGGCGCACCGTGCCGAAGCGCAGTGCGACAGCGGCCTGCCGCTCCGCTCGCGACCCGCGTGGTGGCACGCTGATCGTGGTGCGGTCCCGTTCCTCCCAATCGGCAACGCGCTCGGACAGCAAACCACCGTCGATCAGCGCACGATCCTGCGCCGAACGGCACAACAGGTGCGTCCGCGGCGGTTTTTGTGCGAACAGATCGTCAATATCGCTCTCGCGGTCCGCCACCACGGTGACCTGCGCCGCGGTGTCCAGCAGATCGGCGGCCACTTCCGCACCATGCAGCCAGCGGCGCGACTCCTTCTCCTCCGCCGTCCGGGTGTGCCGGTCCGTCACCTGGCCTGCGGTCCCGTTCAACACCATGCAGTCCAGCAAACCAATTACCCCCGCATTGGCCGCATCGACCGCCAGGACCGGATGCAGGAACAGGCCGATATCCGCGCCATTGCCGCCCTTGCCGAAGTCGCGCTTGCCGGCCGCATGAGTGGGGAAATGCAGCTCAGTCGTGTCCTCGATAGCCAGCACATGCCGCCCGACGGCGCCGCCGGCGCTCAGCCGCCCGGCGGTCGCCAGCATCTCCAGCGTCGTCACCGCCGGGTTGGCCAGGAACCGACCAAACCGGATCGCCTGATTGCGGTCCTTGGCCAGCCGATGCACGCACAACGTCCGCTGCTGCTGCATCGCCGCCAGCAGCGATACCCCCACACACGCCAGCCGCTTGTCGCCAAACCGCCCAAGGCTCGCCTCGATCATCCGAATCGTACCCTATGCCACTTCCGGGGCACGCATCGATTCGGGTTTCGCCCCGGTCGGCAAGTCATTCCGCGCTTGTGTGACCGCGGTAGCCCGCTTGCGGGAGAGGGAAGCAGCCGCCCGCGGCAATTCTCCGGTTCACCCGATTGCCCTCCCCTGCCCTGCCCCCTGGACCCCATCTGCTGGTTCCGTGCGTGCGGGGGAGCGTCACGGCTGGGCGGCCGCCGCCTCCCCGGCGCCTCTGACCGCCAGCGTCGAAACTCTCCCGCATAGCCTCAGAGCCCCACGAGGCCGCGGGCGAAGTCGGCGGCGTCGAAGGGGCGGAGGTCGGCCGCCTGTTCGCCGACACCGACGGCGTGGACCGGCAGGCCGAAGGTTTCGGCAAGGGCGATGACAATGCCGCCGCGGGCGCTGCCGTCCAGTTTGGTGACGATCAGACCGGTGACGGCGACCATTTCCTTGAAGACCTTGACTTGCTGGATGGCATTCTGGCCGGTGGTGGCGTCCAGCACCAGCAGCACGGAATGGGGTGCGGTCGGATCCTGCTTGCGCATCACCCGGATGATTTTGGCGAGTTCGTCCATCAGCACGGATTTGTTGTGCAGCCGCCCGGCGGTATCGAGCAGCAGGACGTCCTTGCCTTCCGCTCTGGCGCGTCCCAGCGCGTCAAACGCGAGGCCCGCCGCGTCCGCGTCCGGCGGTCCGGCGATCACCGGGCAGCCGGTGCGCTGGCCCCAGATCTGCAGTTGTTCCACCGCCGCGGCGCGGAACGTATCGCCGGCAACCAGCATGGGCTGTCGGCCTTGTTCGTGCCAGAGCTGGGCGAGCTTGCCGATGGTTGTCGTCTTGCCGGTGCCGTTCACGCCGACGACCAGCACCACGTGGGGGCGGTGGGCAGGATCGAGTTCCAGCGGGCGCGCCACCGGGCGGAGGATGGCGGCGATTTCCTCGGCGAGCGCTTCCTTCACCTCCTGGTCCGTCACTTCCTTGCCGAAGCGGGAGCGGCGGAAGGCGGCGATCACCCGCCCCGCCGCCTCGGTGCCGAGGTCGGCGGCGATCAGAAGCTCTTCCAGCTCATCGAGCGCCGCGTCGTCCAGCCGCCGGCGGACGAATACGGCGGTGATGCCGCCGCCCAGCTTCTGCGTGCTGCGCGACAGGCCTTCCTTGAGCCGCGAGAAGAAGCCGCCCAAGGCCATCACGTCACCTCCGTCGTAGGCGCCGCCGTCACGCCGCCTCGGCGATCAGGCCGTCCGTGTCGGCGCCGACCACGCGGGCGGCCACCAGGTGTCCGGACGGGGCCGGCGCGGCCAGCCGCACCGGGGCGAAATGTTCGGAGTGGCCGCAGCCGTTGCGCTCGACCAGCACGCTGATCGCGCGCCCCTGCTGGGCGGCGAAGAACGCTGCAGCGGTGCCACGACCTGCCTCGCGCAGCCGGGCCGCGCGTTCACGCCGCAGCGGCACCGGCACCGCTGGCATCCGCGCGGCGGGCGTGCCGGGGCGCTCACTGTACGGGAACACGTGCAGGTAGGGCAGCGCGGCCCCGGTGACGAAGGCGAGGGTTTCGGCGAACAGCGCCTCCGTCTCGGTCGGGAACCCGGCGATCAGATCGGCGCCGAGCGCGATCCCGGGGCGCGCCTGCCGCGCACGCGCGATCGCCGCGGCGGCGTCGGCGGCCAGGTGGCGGCGCTTCATGCGCTTCAGGATCATGTCGCTGCCGGCCTGCAACGACAGATGCAAGTGCGGCATCACGCGCGGTTCGTCGGCGAGCAACAGCCACAAATCATCGTCGATCGCGGCGGGATCGAGCGAGGAGAACCGCAGCCGCGGCAACTCCGGCACACGTGCCAGCAGCCGGCGTGCGAGGCTGCCCAGCCGTGGCCGGTCCGGCAGGTCGGCCCCGTAGCTCGCGATATCCACCCCAGTCAGCACCAGCTCCCGGTAGCCGGCGTCCACCAGCGCGCGGGCCTGGGCGACGACTTCGTCCTCCGCCACGCTGCGGCTGGGGCCGCGGCCGAACGGGATGACGCAGAAGGTGCAGCGGTGGTCGCACCCCTGCTGCACCTGCACGAAAGCGCGGGCGCGGCCAGCGAATTCCGCGACCGGGCGGGCCGGTTCCGCCGGCGCGGTCATGATGTCGGCCACGGCATCGCCGGCGCCGGGGGTCCAGTGTTCGGCGCGCAGCTTCTCGGCATTGCCCAGCACCCGGGTTACCCCCGGCAGGGCGCGCCACGCGGCGGGGTCGCGCTGGGCCGCGCAACCGGTGACGACGATGGACGTGCCCGGCCGTTCGCGCGCCGCGCGGCGGATCGCCTGGCGCGCCTGGCGCTCGGCCTCGGCGGTCACGGCGCAGGTGTTGACGATCAGGGTGTCGGAAAGCCCTGCCGTCAGGCCTCGCATCACTTCCGTTTCGTATGCGTTGAGACGGCATCCGAAGGTCAGCAGCGCGGCGCTCATGACGGATACTCGGTCAGGTCGACCTCGCCGGTGAAGGCGGTGACGGCCGGTCCGGTCATCAGCACGTGCCGGTCGGCCTCCCGCCACGTGATGCGCAGGGTGCCGCCGTCGACCACGACGGTCGCCTCACGCATGGCAAGACCGCGCCGGTGCGCGTTCACCAGCGCCGCACAGGCGCCGGAGCCGCAGGCCAGGGTGAGCCCGGCGCCGCGTTCCCACACGCGCAGCCGCAGCCGGTCCGGTGCCAGCACCTGCACGAAGCCGATATTGGCCCGGTCCGGAAACAACGGATCATGTTCCAGCACCGGCCCGATCTGCGTTACCGGCACCGCGGCAAGGTCGGCGACGAAGAACGTCGCGTGCGGATTGCCCATGCTCGCCGCCGCGGGGTCGGTCACCGGGCCGACCGCCAGCGGCAGGTGCAGCGTGTCCATCGGACGGGCCAGCGGGATATCCGCCCAGTCGAGCCGCGGCGCGCCCATGTCGACCCGCACCTGCCCGTCCCCCAGCACCTCCGCGGCCAGGTCGCCGGCAATGGTGCGGATGACGAAACCCCGCCGCCCGGTTTCCTGCGCCAGCAGGAGGGCGACGCAGCGGGTGGCATTGCCGCACGCCCCGGCCTCCGACCCGTCCGGGTTGCGGATGCGCATGAATGCGTCCGCCCCCTCCCCGCCCGGTTCCAGCGCGATCAGTTGATCGCAGCCGATCCCCCGTCGGCGGTCCGCCAGTGCCGCCGCGCGCGCCGGCGACAGGCCGAGCGCGCCCCCACGCTCGTCGAACACGACGAAATCGTTCCCGCAGCCCTGCATCTTGGCGAAGCGCACGCGCATGGGGGCTTATATTTGTCCCGGCACACCGGAGGGAAGCCCCGCCGAGGGAGGGGCAGCCCGGCGCGGGCACCCTCAGGCGGCGTGCGGCTTCGCCTCCCCGCGGCTTTCCGCCAGATGGTCGAAGGTGCGGCGGTAGCTGCCGAGACCCATGGTCTGCGAGCGCAGTTCGATGATGAGATCGTGTAGCTCGGCTTCCGGCACCAGCGCTTCCACGTCGTCCCAGCCGGGCCAGCCGGGTTTTTCGGCATAGCCCAGGATTTGTCCGCGGCGTCCGGTGAGCAGGCGCTGGGCGCGGGCGGTGAATTCGTTCGGCACACTGACGCTCACCCGGTCGATCGGCTCCAGCAGCACCGGGTCGGCGGCGGCCAGGCCTTCCTTCATCGCGATCTGGGTTGCGGTCTTGAACGCCATGTCGGAGCTGTCGACGCTGTGGAACTGCCCGTCGGTCAGGGTGACGGAGATATCGACCACCGGATAGCCGAACGGGCCTTTCCTGGCCGCTTCCTCTGCCGCCTCGCCGACGGCGGGGATGAAGTTGCGCGGCACGGCGCCGCCCACGACCTTGTCGATGAAGGCGAAGCCGGCGCCGCGGGCGCGCGGGGCGATACCGATCTTCACATCGGCGAACTGGCCGTGCCCGCCGGTCTGGCGCTTCAGCCTGCCATGCTGGTGCACCGCGCTGCGGATGGTTTCCTTGTAGGCCACTCCCGGCCGGCGGGTGGTCAGTTTCAGACCATAGTTCTTCGCCAGCCGGTCGACCGTGGTGTTGAGGTGGATCTCGCCCTGGCCGTGCAGCACCGTCTCCCCGGTGTCCTGGCCGTGTTCGAGCGTGAGGGTGATGTCCTCCTCCAGCAGCTTCTGCAAGGCGCCGGAAAGTTTCACGTCATCCTTGCGGTCGGTGGTGGCGATCGCCAGCGCGTAGACGGGCGGCGGTGGAGCGGGAAACGCCAGCGGCTCGGGGATGCCTGCGGTCGAGATCACGGCGCCGGTGGCGACCGGCTCCAGCCGGCCGAGTGCTGCGATCTGGCCAGCCTCGGCCTCCGCCACCTTGGTCATTTCGCCGCTGGGCATCTGGTAGAGGCCGCCGAGCCTGGCCCCGCCGATTGTGGCGCCGTCCTTCACCGCTCCGCGCCAGATGCGCGCGTAGGAGAGCTTGCCGGTGTGCCCGGCGTGCACGGTCTTGAACACCTGCACGAGCGCCGGCCCGTCCGGCGCAATGCCCTTGCGCGCGGCGGTTTCGGCCAAGTCCGGCGTGTCGTGGCGCAGTGCCTTCCACAGCCGGCGGATGCCGCCCGCCTGGTCCGCCGCGCCGAGCAGCACCTCGGTCACCGCACCGGCGGCGAGGTCCTTGCGCAGATCGGCATAGAGCTCGCCGGTGCTGGGCGGAATGTCCTCCAGCACTTTCTCGAGCAGCGCGTCGTCGTTGTCGGCCAGGGTCTCGACGAGTTTCGACTTCGCTTCCTGTTCCGTGCCGGCCATCGCGGAGGGGATCTGCACCAGCTCCGAGGGTTGGCCCTTGCGATAGCGATACGCGCGTTCGCTGACGACATCGACGTAGCCGGTGACCTTGTCGCCTTCGGTGATCGGCACCTGGCGCAGGACGAGGGGACAGGCGGCGTAGGCTTGCAGGGCGGCGAGCGTGTCGCGCAGGCTGCCCTCGAGCGTATCGATCTTGTTGATGAACACGACGTGCGGGACGTGCTGTTCCGCCAGCACCTTCATCAGCGGGGCGACGGAGAGCGCCTTGCCCGGCTGCGGCTCGCAGACCAGCACCGCGAGATCGACCATCGCCAGCGCGCAGCAGGTTTCGTGCGCGAATTCGATGGAGCCGGGGCAGTCGAGGATAGTCCAGACGTCACCGAGATAGGTGCAATGGCCGAGGCGAAGCTCGGTGGTGGTCGGGCGGTTGCGCGGGTCGGCGGGGCGCTTCACCGGGCTGCCCGCGGCCTCCATCAGCGCTTCGAAGAGCGTGGATTTGCCGCTGCCGTAGGGGCCGACCAGGGCCACCGAGCGCGGACTTCTGCCGTTTGGGGTTCCGGACATCGCAGCGCCTCCCTCGCTTTGGCTGCGGGCGCCGGTGGGCTCCGGCGCCCTGGACCGGGCGATCCTACGCCGGGGCGGCGGCGGATGTCACAGGGGGCGCCTCGTTGGGGGGCGGGCCGGTATCAGGGGGATTTCCGGGTGCCCGGAACCGGCAGGGCGGCGTAGGCCGGGCCGGGCAGGACCGTCATCACCAGCACGCCCGGCGTGGCGCCCGGACCGAATGGGCCCGGGACACGATGCACGACCGGCGGCAGGGCCTGGAGGTAGGCCGCGATCGCCAGCGCATCCGCTGCGGTCAGGCGGGAGAAGGCCCGCCACGGCATGACCGGGGCCAGGACCCGCCCGCCCGGGCGCACGCCGGCGGTGAGCGCGGCGACGATCTGCTGCGCGGTCCAGCCACCGAGGCCGGTCGCCTTGTCCGGCGTCAGGTTCGGCCCGACGAACACGCCCCGTCCCGGGATCGCAAAGCCGACGTCGGAGCCGCCGAGGTAGCGTGTCGTGTCATCGTGGCCGAGGAAATGTCCCGGCGTGTGGCAATCGCTGCAGCCGCCGATCTCGACCAGGTATTTGCCGCGCGCAACCTCCGCGTCGGTGGCGGCGTGGGCGGATCCGGTAAGCATGACGACCGTGCCCACAGCCAGGGCCCAGCGACGCATCCGGTGCGACATCGATCTGCTCTCCATCGGTCTGGAATTGCAACTTTCTCCGCCGGTGCCGTCAATGGCCGCCGCGTCGGCCTCATTCAGCTCCCGACCGCGGCATGGATCGCGCGGCAGTGCGCCACCAGGTTCGGCCGGGACAGGAGGCAATGCTTCAGCGGCGTGTCGATCTCGTAGAAATAGATATTGGCAATGAACCCGTAGATGCCCGCATCGATGCTGGTCGGCGCGTCCGTGAACAGAAACCCGTCGTCGGGGAGCAGGTTCGCAATGACCTGAAGGTCGGCGATGCCCCGCGCATATGCAGCGTCGGGATCGTAGCGGCCGATACCCTGGTAGTGGTAGCGCTTGAAGTTGTACTCCCGCGCCGCCTCCAGCGATTCCGCGCTGACGCCGGGATGGGTGCGCAGCAGCGCGTCCCTGAACAACGGCCAGAACTGCGGGTCTTTCCAGCGAGAGAACGACATCACCCAGTAGAGGTCGTCGAGCGTCCGCCTGACGAGAAGGGAGGTATCGCGTTCGCGCGCCGTCAGGTGCCCGTCGATCGCAACGCCGTGCCGGGCGATCACATGGGCGATGATCGCATCGCTGTCGCCGACGGTTTCCTCGTCGTCCACGAGATAGGGCAACTGGCCGCGCGGGGCGCGGCTGGCGTCGAAAATATGCTCGTGCCGGAAGGGCAGACCGCAGAGCTTCAGGAAGGCGAACACCTTGAGGCCGTACGGGTTGTTGTCCGCCACCCCGTACAGTTCCGGATACGAGAACAGGGTCAGCATGGCGATCCGCTCCAGGATGATGGGGCGCAGGATCGGTGATCCGGCGGGCATACGCCAGAGCAGGAGAAAGCGGAACCCCGGACATCCCCCGATCTGCTTGGCGAATGAACCGTATCCCTTTACGGTTGGCCGGAGCGACAGGTGCGAACCGCGCCGCGCAGGAGGTGGCCGGTATGCCGGATCGCACGCTGGGCGGCACGCCGCAGGCCGGCGCGGCATGAGCCGCGCCTGGTGGTCCGGCACCGTTGCGGACCTGCGCGCCGCCGGAACCGAGGCGATCGTCGCCCACCTCGCCCTCCGCCTGGTCGAGACCCACCGGCTGAACCGGGAGGAACAGGTGCGTGCCTGGCGCGAGCAGGCGCCCCTGCTCGCCGCCGCGCTGGCCACCATGCCCGCGTGCTGGACCGTGCTGCTGGAATACCCGCTGCTGCGCCTCGGCCGGCGCATCGACACGGTCATCCTGACCGACCGCGCGATCCTGGTGCTGGAGTTCAAGGCCGGCGCGCAGGGCTTCACCACGGACGGACGCATGCAGGTCGATGACTACGCGCTCGACCTGCGCGACTTCCACGCCGGCAGCCGCGCGCATCCGATCGTGCCGATCCTGATGGCGCCGCGCGGCGTACCCGCCCTGGCGGCCTGGCCGCTCTTTTGGCACGCGGTCGTGCCGGTGATGGAGGCCTCCGCCGCGACCCTCCCCGGCCTGCTGGCGGAGGTGAGTGCCAGGGCGCCGGTGCCCGCGTCCCCGCTGGACGCGGTGGGCTGGGACGCGGCGCCCTATCGGCCGGTGCCGACGATCGTGGAGGCGGCGCGCATGCTCTACGCCCGCCACGGCGTCGTCGACCTCACTGCGGCGCGCGCCGATGCGGCCAACCTCACGCGCACCACGGCGGCAATCCTTGCCGCGATCGCAACGGCGCAGAACGATGGACGCCACCTTGCGCTGTTCGTTACCGGCATCCCCGGGGCCGGCAAGACGCTCTGCGGCCTCAACGTCGTGTTCGCCGCCGACAGCGGTACGACGTTCCTGACCGGCAACCTGCCGCTGGTGCACGTGATGCGCGCGGCGCTGGCGCGCGACGCGCGCGCGCAAGGGCGGAGTCCGCGCCAGCCGCGGCGCGAGACGGAAAGCGCGATCCAGCCGGTGAACGGTTTCCTGCGCGACAATCGCGACCGCCCCGATCCGCCGCACGAGCAGGTCATCTTGTTCGACGAGGCGCAACGCGCGTGGGACGCCGATTTCGGTCGCCGCAAGTTCGACCATGACGGCAGCGAGGCGGCGCTGATCCTCGACATCATGGCCCGCCATCGCGACTGGGCCGTGGTGGTGGCGCTGGTCGGCGGCGGGCAGGAGATCAACACCGGCGAAGCGGGCCTGGCCGAATGGGGGGCGGCGCTCGCCGCGCGGCCGGCCTGGTGCGCACTGGCCGCGCCCAGCGTGATCGGCTCGGCCGACCCGCGCCAGCGCCTGGTCGATGCGCCCGCACCCTGGCTCGGGATCGATCCGGTGCTGCATCTTGACGTGCCGGTGCGGTCCATCCGCTCGGCCGCCGCCGCGCCGTGGGTGGAGGCGATGCTTGCCGGTCACACCGCCGACGCCCAAGCGATTGCCGCGACCGACGAGGTGCCGGTCCGGATCACCCGTTCGCTCGACGACCTGCGCGCGGCGCTGCGCCGGCGCATGCGGGGGCTGCGTCGGGCCGGCCTCGTGTGCAGTGCCGGCGCGCGCCGGCTGGTGGCCGACGGGCTGTGGCCGGCGTTTCCCCATCTCGATGCCGATGCGGTCGCGCACTGGTTTCTCGATCGCTGGCCGGACGTGCGGGCCTCCGACGCGCTCGAGTTGCCGGCGACGCAATTCACCTGCCAGGGTCTGGAACTCGATTATGTCGGCCTTGCCTGGGGCGGCGACCTGATACGCCGCGCCGGGCAGTGGGTGCCGCGTCGCTTCGTGGGCACCGCCTGGCAGACCTCGCGCGACGAGGCGCGGCGTGCCTATGCGATCAATACATACCGGGTCCTCCTGACCCGCGCCCGTTACGAAACCCTGATCTTCATCCCGCCCGGCGCGGCGACGGATGCCACCCGCGCGCCGGCGGAATTCGATGCCGTGGCGGACTATCTGACTGCCTGCGGCGCAGCGCCGCTGGAGCCTGCTGCCGATCCGGCGCCGACGGAGCCCGACCGTCTGCTGTAAGGCCAGATGATGCCGGCCGGCGGACGTGTCTGTTCGTTCGCAAGCGAGACCAGGGGACGCTGCCCACTGCCCCCCCAACCCGTACCAAACCAAAACGGATGGATTCCAAGGGCGAGCCCTTGGCGGGGTCCAGGGGCAGAGCCCCTGGCCTTCTTTGCAAACGGTCAAACGTCCCGCTGCCGGTCCGTCACCCGCTGGCGCGACCGGTGCAGATGATACCGCATCGCGAGGTCGGCCGCTTCGGCGTCGCCGCGCGCGACCGCTTCGGCGATCGCCGCATGCTCGTCCAGCACCCGCCGCGCCCGTTCCTGCGATCCTGCCTGGGTGATGCTGAGCGCCACCGCCATCGTCTGGCTGATCGTCCCCGCCAGAGTGCGGAGCATCTCCGCGAACAGAAGGTTGCCGCTGGCCGCGGCGATGGCGAGGTGGAAGGCGAAATCCGCGGCCGCCGGCGTCGTGCCGTCGGTGAACCTGTCGCCCAGCGCGCGCAATGCGGCGTCGATCCGGTCGAGGTCCGCGGCACTGCGCCGGCGCGCGGCGAGGGCAGCGGCCTGGCCTTCGAGCCCGATGCGCACTTCCAGGCAGCGCAGCATGCCGGCGATATCGGCGCCTTCCGCGAGCCTGGTCAGCCCGTCGGGCGGCCGGCGCAGCACGAAGCTACCGGAGCCCTGGCGGCTCGCCACCAGCCCGTCGGCGTGCAGCCGGGTCAGCGCCTCCCGCACCGTCGGTCGGGACACGCCGAAGGCGCGACAGATCTCCTGTTCCGAGGGCAGCCGCGCGCCTTCCTTCAAGGTGCCGGCGACGATCTGCTGCAGGATCTGCCCGTAGAGCCGGTCGGCCAGCCGCTCCTTCCGAGGCGGCTGCAGGTCGAGCTCCGTCATGCGCGGTTCTCTTTTGTCACGTGGCGGCGGCCACTTTGTCAGACAAGTTGACAACTTGCCAGCCCGATGGTTGCTTTCCGCCGCCCCGAGGAGACACGCCATGCCGAATGTTTCGTCCCCGTCCCGCAAGACCGCCGCCGAGCTTCGCAGCGCGCGCTGGTTCGGCCCCGCCGACCTGCGCTCCTTCGGCCATCGCTCGCGCGCCATGCAGATGGGGTATGCGCCGGAGGAGTGGACCGGCCGCCCGGTGATCGCGATCGTCAACACCTTCTCCGACCTCCAACCCTGCCACCTGCATTTCAAGCAGCGGGTGGACGACGTGAAGCGCGGCGTGCTGATGGCCGGCGGCTTCCCGGTGGAGCTGCCGGCGCTGTCGGTGTCGGAAAGCTTCGTCAAGCCGACGACGATGATGTATCGCAACATGCTGGCGATGGAGACCGAGGAGCTGCTGCGCTCCCATCCCGTCGACGGCGCGGTACTGCTGGGCGGCTGCGACAAGACGACGCCCGGCCTGCTGCTGGGCGCGACCAGCATGGGTATCCCGGCGATCTTCGTCCCCGCCGGGCCGATGCTGCGTGGCAACTGGCAGGGCAAGGTGCTCGGCTCCGGCTCCGACAGCTGGAAATACTGGGACGAGCTGCGCGCGGGGAAGATCACCGAGCAGGACTGGCTCGGCGTGGAAGGCGGCATCGCGCGCTCCTATGGCACCTGCATGACCATGGGCACCGCGAGCACCATGACCGCGATCGCGGAAGCGGTGGGCATGGTGCTGCCCGGCGGGTCCTCCATCCCCGCCGCGGATGCGAACCACATCCGGCTGTGTTCGGAATCCGGCCGGCGCATCGTGGAGATGGTGTGGGAAGACCTGACGCCGGCGCGCATCCAGACCCGGCCCGCGTTCGAGAACGCGATCGCGGTGGCGATGGCGATGGGTTGTTCCACCAACGCGATCATTCATCTGATCGCCATGGCGCGGCGGGCGGGGGCCGACATCGGGCTCGATGATTTCGAGCGCGCGAGCAGGCGCGTGCCGGTGATCGGCAACGTGCGCCCGAGCGGAAGCACCTATCTGATGGAGGATTTCTACTATGCTGGCGGGCTGCGTGCGCTGATGGGGCGGATCGCCGCGCACCTCCACCTCGATTGCCTCACCGTCACCGGTCGCACCCTGGGCGAGAACATCGAAGGCGCGCGCGTGTTCAACGACGACGTGATCCGCCCGCTGGACAACCCGATCTATGGCGAGGGCTCGCTCGCGGTGCTGCGCGGCAACCTTGCCCCCGACGGCTGCGTGATCAAGCCGGCGGCGATGGACCAGCGGTTCCTGAAACATTCCGGACCGGCGCTGGTGTTCGACGACTACCCGGCGATGAAGAAAGCGGTCGAGGACGAGACCCTGGAGATCACCGCCGACCACGTCCTGGTGCTGCGCAACGCCGGCCCCCAGGGCGGGCCGGGCATGCCGGAGTGGGGCATGCTGCCGATGCCGAAGAAGCTGCTCAAGCAGGGCCATCGCGACATGCTGCGCCTGTCGGACGCGCGCATGAGCGGCACCAGCTACGGCGCCTGCATCCTGCACGTCGCGCCGGAATCCTGGATCGGCGGCCCGCTCGCACTGCTGCGCACCGGCGATGTCGTCAGCATCGACGTCGCCGCCCGCAGCATCCGCATGGAGGTGTCGGACGAGGAACTGGCCCACCGCCGGGCCGCCTGGACGCCCCCCGAACCGCGCTACGGCCGCGGCTACGGCTGGGTGTACACGAAGCACATCCAGCAGGCGAACGAAGGCTGCGACTTCGACTTCCTGCGCACCGAGTTCGGCACGCGCGTGCCCGAACCCGCCATCTACTGACCGGACCGGAGAAAGAGCATGGCCCTGAGCCCCGACACGCGCGCGAAGCTGCGCGGCGTCAGCACCGCGACCCTGGCGACCGCGCTGTTCAAGCGCGGCCTGCATCGGCAGATGATCCAGGATGTGCTGCCGCTGTCGTCCCCGAAACAAACCATGGTGGGCGAGGCGTTCACCCTGCGCTACATCCCGGCGCGCGAGGACCTCAACCGCATCGACGTCTTCCGCGATCCCGCCCACCCGCAGCGGCACGGGATCGAGACCTGCCCGCCGGGCGCGGTCTTCGTGATCGACAGCCGCAAGGACGCGCGCGCCGCCTCGGCCGGCGGCATCCTGGTCACGCGGCTGATGCAGCGCGGCGTGGAAGGCGTGGTGACCGACGGCGGGTTCCGCGATTCGGCGGAGATCGCGGCCCTCGGCTTTCCCGCCTATCATCACCGGCCCTCCGCGCCGACCAACCTCACCTTGCACCAGGCGGTGGACATCAACGTGCCGATCGCCTGCGGCGACGCACCGGTCTGGCCGGGTGACGTGATGGTGGGCGATTCCGACGGCGTGATCGTCATCCCGGCCGGGATCGCCGACGAGATCGCGGCGGAGGCGGTGGAAATGACCGCCTATGAGGATTTCGTCACCGAGCGGGTACGCGGCGGGGCGACGATCATCGGCCTCTATCCGGCGACCTACCCGGCGAACCTCGCCGAATTCGCCCGCTGGCGGGAGCGGCACGGGCGCTGAGCGCGCCCGTTCAGCCGAGGTGCGGCAGGGCGAGCCAGGCCTCGCTCTGCATCTCGTCCAGGCGCGACGCGGTGCGTTCGAACATCGCCGCGTTCTCGCCGCGCCGGTAGAGCTTGTCAGGGGCCGCGGCGGCGGAGGCGAGCAGCTTCACCCGCTGGTCGTAAAGCGTATCGATCAGGGTGATGAAGCGCCGCGCCTCGTCGTCATTGTCGGGCGACAGGCGCGGGATATCGTCCAGGATCAGGGTGTGGAACCGGTTCGCGAGCGCCAGGTAGTCGCCCGGTCCCAGCGGCGTCCCGCAGAGCGCGACAAACTCGAACCGCGCCACCCCTTCGGCGGCGACCGGCACCGTGAGCCGCCTTCCGTTCACGACCAGGGTGACCGGCGCCGGCATCACCCCGCCGGTCAGTTCCGCGAACGCGGCATCCAGCGCGCGGCACGCCATCGCGTCCGCCGGCACATGCCAGGTGCGCATCAGGCGCATCCGGGCGCGACGGAAGTCGCGCGCCGCATCCAGTTCCAGCACGTCGAGATGCTGCTTGATCAGCGCAATGAACGGCAGGAACGCATCCCGCCCGGGCCGGCCCTTGAACAGGTCGTCCGGCATGGTGTTGGAGGTGGCGACAATCACCACGCCGCGGTCGAACAGCGCCTCGAACAGCCGGCCCAGGATCATGGCGTCGGCGATGTCGTGCACCTGGAACTCGTCGAAACAAAGCAACGCGGCGCGGGCGGCGAGCTGGTCGGCGAGCGGGGGGATCGGGTCGTCCACCTCCGGGTCCGCGCGCTTGATCGCGTGCATCGACGCGTGCGCGTCCTGCATGAAGCGATGGAAATGGATGCGGCGCTTGCGGCGCACGTCGGCGCTGGCGAAGAACAGATCCATCAGCATGGATTTGCCGCGCCCGACCGCGCCGACCAGGTAAAGGCCGCGCGGCGGCGCCTCGGCCGGGCTACGGCGGCGGAGCAGGGCGAGCAACCCGTTGCCCGGGCGGCGCGGGGGCGGATCGTAGCCGCGCAGCGCCGTCCACAGCGCCTGCAGCCGCTGAGCCGCCAGCGCCTGGGCCGTGTCGGGCACAAGGTCGCCGGCCGCCACCAGCGCCCGATAGGCCGGCAGCGGCCCGGCGGCGAGGTCGTGGGTCAGGATGTCCATGTCAGGGCCGGGTGGATACACGATCTTGCGCCGGAGGGCGAGCTTGACACTCCAGGGGGTGCTCCGTACCTCCGAGGCGGAGGCCGTCGTCCGCGCCGCCGCTTATCCCTCTGACCGTGCTGGTCCCGTTCATGCAAGTCCTCGACTACGACGCCCTGGCCGCCGCGCCGCTCGCGACCGCCCCCTTCCCGCACTTGCTGGTGCCCGATTTCGTGCCCCCCACGGCGCTGGCCGCGGTGGCCGCCGACCTGCCGCCGATCGGCAAGGGCGGGTCCTTCCCGCCCGGGTCGCTGCCGCTCGGCCCGACGGCACGCGCGCTGATGGAAGAGATGGAAGGCCCGCGGCTGCGCGCTACCATCGCCGCGCGCCTCGGCCTCGACCTGTCCGACGCCCCCACCATGGTGACGATGCGCGGTCATACCGGCCCGCGCGACGGGCGCATCCATTGCGATTCCACCGCCAAGCGGGTGACGGTGCTGCTGTATCTGAACCAGGCGACCGAGGCATGGGCGGGCCACGAGGGCTGCCTGCGCCTGCTGCGCGGCCCGGACGACATCGAGGATTTCGCGGTCGAGGTCCCGCCGGTGAACGGCACAATGCTGGTATTCGCGAACAGCCCGACCACCTGGCACGGCCACAAGACCTTCGTCGGCCCGCGCTATTCCGTGCAGCTCAACTACATGACCACGGATTCGAAGGCGCGCTCGGAGTTGCGTCGGCACCGCATCTCGGCTTTCGTCAAGCGGTTGACCCGCGCCGCCTGAACCCGACCTGCCTCGGGCCGTCGGTGCGACGGGCCGGGAGGGAACGGGAATGGACGCGGATCAGCGCGAAATCCTGATCGTCGGCGCCGGCATCGGCGGCCTGACCCTGGCGCTTGCCCTGCACGCCGCGGGCCTGCCGTGCCGCGTGTTCGAGCAGGTCGCCGAGATCCGCCCGCTCGGCGTCGGCATCAACGTGTTGCCGCATGGTGCGGCGGAGCTGGCGCGCCTGGGCCTTGAGGATGCCCTCGCCGCCGTCGCGGTGCAGACGCAGGAAAGCGCTTTCTTCAACCGCTTCGGCCAGGCGATCTGGCGCGAGCCCGCTGGGCGCGCCGCCGGCTTCGCCCATCCGCAATTCTCGATCCACCGCGGCGACCTGCAACGCGTGCTGCTGGAGGCGGTGCGCGCGCGGCTCGGCGCGGACGCGGTGCGCACCGGCTGGGCGTGCCTGGGGGCGGACGCGGATGCCACCGGGGTGACGCTGCACGTCCGTGACTGCCCCCCGGTGCGCGGCGCCGTGGCGATCGGCTGCGACGGGATCAATTCCGTACTCCGCAAGCAGTTCTATCCGCACGAAGGGCCGCCGCGCTATTCCGGGTACAACATGTGGCGCGGGATCACCGTCTGGCCGCGCTTCCTGACCGGGGCCAGCATGGTGCGCGCCGGCTGGCTCGCCACCGGCAAGATGGTGATCTACCCGATTCGCAACGATGTCGATGACGAAGGTCGGCAGCTCGTCAACTGGGTTGCGGAGATCGAAACCCCGCGCCATCTCGACCGCGACTGGAACCGCGCCGGCCGGCTGGAGGATTTTCTGCCCGCGTTTGCCGACTGGACATTCGACTGGCTCGACGTGCCGGGCATGATCCGCGGCGCCGAGCAGGTACTGGAATTCCCGATGATCGACCAGGACCCGCTGCCCGGCTGGAGCTTCGGCCGCATCACCCTGCTGGGCGATGCGGCGCATCCCATGGTGCCGCGCGGCTCCAACGGCGCCGGGCAGGCGATCCTGGATGCGCGTGCGCTCGCCGACTGCCTGGCTCGCGGCGGCGACCCCACGGCGGCGCTGACCGAATACGAACGGTTGCGCCTGGAACCGACCACCAAAATCGTGCTGACCAACCGCGCCAACCCGCCGGATGCGATCCTGCGCGAAGTGTTCCTGCGCAGCGGCGACAAGAAGTTCGCCCGCATCGAGGACGTGATCGCGGTGGACGAACTGCGCGCCCTGTCGGAGGGCTACAAGGCAGTGGTCGGCCTGCGGCGCGCGCCGTGACCGCACGGCGGGCGCTGGCGCACCGCACCGGTCGCAGGCAAGCTTCCGCCCATGACACCTCCCGGCCGACGCAGAGCCGGGCAACAAGGGGGAAACCATGTCGGATCGAACGGTAGCAGCGCCCCTGCGGGAAGCGACCCGCGCCCCGGTGGTGGTCGCCTGGCTCTGCGGCGTCGTGCTGGCGCTGGAGGGCTACGATTTCGCTTCCGTGGCCTTCGCCGCGCCGTCTTTGATCGACGCCTGGCACGTCAAGCCCGTGGTATTCACCGGCGTGTTCACCGCCGGCAATATCGGCCTGCTGTTCGGCGCCCTGATCGCCGGGCTGATCGGCGACCGCATCGGCCGCAAGCCGGTACTGATCGGCTGCGTCTGCACCTTCGGCCTGTTCTCCCTGGCGAGCGCGTTCGCCCCCGGTCCGGAGGCGCTGCTCTGGTTGCGCTTCGGCACCGGCCTTGGGCTCGGCGGCGGCGTGCCGCTGGCGATCGCGCTCGCCACCGACCATGCGCCGGAGGGACGGCAGGGCAGGCTCGTGATCCTGATGAGCTCCGGCGTCTCGATCGGCAACACGATCGGCGGGGTCGCGGCGAGCCAGATCGTCCGCTTTCTCGGCTGGCCGTGGATCTTCGTCCTGGGCGGCGCGTTGCCGCTGGTCGTCGCCGCGGCGCTGGTCGCCTGGCTGCCGGAATCGGATGTGCTGCACGCCGAGCCGGCACCACCCAACCGGATCGTAGCGCTGTTCAGCGACGGCCTGGCGCCTTCCACCGTGCTGCTGTGGGTGATGAACCTGCTCAACCTACTGAACAATTATCTGATCCTGCTGTGGCTGCCGGCGATCCTGCATGCCGTCGGGGTCACGCCGGCATGGGCGATCTTCGCCACCACCACCTATGCGTTCGGCACCATCCTCGGCGCCTTCGGTACCGCGCCGATCGTGGATCGGCTGGGGCTGGAGCGGGTGCTGACCTGGCTGCTGGCGCTCGGCGCGCTGGCGATGTTCGCGATCGGTGTGCTCAACCCGCCGTTTGGGCCGCTGGTGGTGGCGATCGGGCTGGCCGGCATCGGCATCGGCGGCTGCCAGCACGGAATCAACGCGCTGTCCGGGCGGGTCTACCCGCCGGTGATCCGCTCGACCGGCGCCGGCTGGGCCACCGGCGCGGGGCGGGTCGGCACCATCGCCGGACCACTGCTGGGCGGCGCGATCCTGGCGCTGGGCGGATCGGGGCGGGACATATTGGCGGCGGCGACCTTGCCGGCGCTGGGCGTCACCCTGTCGATGGCCGGACTCGGGGTTGCGCAGCGACGATTGCGCGCACGGCGGCGATGAGCACCGGGGCAAGCTGACGGGGGTTTCATCCCCCCGGCTCGCGGCGCAATAATGGCCGCCGCCGCGCCCCTCAATGCTCTGCGCTATCGACCAACCCGGCTGCGACATCGCGTGCGCATTCTTCGAGGTCCTGTATGGCACGCCGCCGGTCGGCTCTGCGTCGCACGAGAGCGGTTTCCACGGGAGCTATGCCAATCCCTATATATCTGATGGCGGGATTCGAATAGTAGTGCTCAAGGCGTTCGCCAACGATGACGACGGCCTCGCCGGATTCGACAACCGCGAGACATTCCCTGATCGTTGTTACGACCGGCCCTCGCGCGATGGGCCGCCCAGAGGGCGTGTGGTCAGGAAAATGGATCGCCGCCCACGCTCCCAACTGATGATTGTCCGGCAATGTCGGCAAGGTTTCGAGCGCAAGCTCCTCCGGATCGATCATGTCTCTGTCGCGCAGCCTGTGGTCGGCGGGCACGACCAGCTTCTTCTTCTCCTCGAACAGAACCGCGCATTGCACCAGGCCGTCATGGGAAAGCGGAAGTCTGCAGAACGCCGCATCGACCTTGCCCAGCGCAACCGCCTCAAACTGGTCCAGCAGCGAAAGCTCCACCCAGTCGACATCGATATGGAACCGGCTCCTGAGATGTCTGACAAATGGCAAGGTGTACTCGTAAAGACCGCCACCGAGGAAACCGATCCGCAGGCGGCTTGTCTGGCCAAGCGCGGTCTTCCTGCAATCGTCCAGTGTGGCGCGAAGAACGAGGGCAGCGGATTCCACTCCGACGCGAAATTTCTCGCCCAGGGGCGTCAGCTGAACCCGCCTGCTCGTTCTTACGAAGAGCTGCCCACCAACCTCTTTCTCCAACGAATTTATCGCTTCGGAGACGGAGGATTGGGCGAGAGACAGTTTCTTCGCCGCATTTCCGAAATGCAGATCCGTAGCGACCGCCAGGAAGCAGTCGATCTGCCGCAGTTCCACGCCGATCCTCCTGCCAACCGGTTGATCGGATACACCGATTGAATGCGAGCCTACGCTTCGATGGCGCGGTCCGCAATCCGGATGAAGCCGTAGCGCTGAAGTCCTGGTCGGCACACCAAGCATGGATGGAATGAGGAAATCCGCTTCGACGTCGACAAATGGAATTCGATGGCAACCTTGTTCAGGCACCAGCTTGACGGCGGGGACGATTGATCGGCGGACCCGATCGAATGCGCGGCAATCGGCGCTTGTTCGGACGGACCACGACCTAAATATCGGCGAAGACCTGGCCCGACCCCTATGGGCTCAGCGATCCAGTTCCCTTCCGTCGTTGGCCGGAGGCGAGCCATGAAGGTCCCTCCCCCGCATGACGACCAGAACGTCGCGCCGCCCGCTTTCGACCGCTTCCCCAGCAGCCATGAGCGCCATCGCCAGAGGGAATTTCAATGACCCAGACCAGTCACAGGAACGCGCCGTCGCAGTTGGTGAACACGGCCGATTTTGCAGCGCGCGATGAGAACATCCGCTGCCTGTCCTATGGCGTCCTGCGCAAGCTTGCCGGGCTTCCGCGGGACCTGTTCGCAGACTACTGGCGCGATGTACTCGGGCCGCTCTGTGCGCGCCTTCCCGGCGTGGGCTACTACGTGCAGCACCATTTTTCACTGGATCACCGGGCGAACCTATGGCCTCTGCCGGACGGCGTTCGCCGCATGGACGTCGTGCTCGACGGCGCCGCGGAAATCGGGTTCGCCGACATCGACGGCCTGAACCGCTACGCTGAGGCGAGCCCGGTGTTGTTCGGAGACGTGTTCCATCTGTTCGAACACATCGTCGCTTATAGTCTGCCGCGGGGGTCTCATACGCTGGTTGATCGCGAGGCCGACGGCATTCCCAACGGGCCGGATCGGTTGTACCGTCTGCATTTGCATCTGAACGGCGGGTCTGGCGACGGATTCCGGCCCTGGCTGTCGGAATGGGCGCGACATTTGGCATCCGCGCCGGCGGTGCAGAAGTTACGCCTGCATCTTCCTGAGCCGTACGACAACGCGCGCCCGTCGCCGCCCTCGCCCCACGGCGATCATCAGGTCAGTGACGAACGCAAGGATATCGGTGTCATCGAGATCGGTTTCGTGAGCGCGCTCACGGCACGAGAATTCTGGGAAAGCGACGCCTATCGCGCAACCATCGAGGATCAGCGCAGGCATCTTCGCTCGGTCGGCGCATTTCTGGTGACCGGCGTCTACACGTATGTCCGCGATGGCGTGATTACCACGGCCGGTTTGAGAGGCAGTCGAACTGCGGAGCTTATCGAACGTATCGGTGCCGTCAACCAGATGCGGGATGCGGTGACGCGGCGCTTCGTGCAGGACCCGCATCGATGACCTCGTCCCAATAGAGGATTTCACGCCAACATTACAAATAGACACGATCGGCAGAGAGAGAATGAGCTATGGGCAAATTGCACGGGAAGGTGGCTGTCATTACCGGAGGTACTCAAGGTATTGGCCTCGCCACGGCAAGACTTTTCGCCAGCGAGGGTGCTTATGTTTTTATTACCGGCCGTCGTCAGAAGGAACTTGAAGAAGCCCTGGCGTCAATCGGCAGCAGCGTCACGGGCGTTCAAGGCGACGTCGCGAACCTGGCCGACCTCGATCGTCTCTACGAGAGCGTCAGGGCGAAGGGTCGCATTGATGTCCTCTTCGCCAATGTCGGACTGGGCGGATTTGTCCCTTTGGGAAGCATCACCGAGGAGTACTACGGCAAGACCTTCGACACGAACGTCAAAGGGTTGCTCTTCACAGTCCAGAAGGCGCTCCCGTTTCTGAACGATGGCGCTTCCATCATTCTGACCGGTTCTGCCGCGGCCGCCAAGGGCACCCCCAGCTTCGGCGTCTACGCCGCGAGCAAAGCGGCCATTCGTTCATTCGTGCGAACCTGGACCACGGAACTGAAAGACCGGCGCATCCGCTCAAACGTTCTTAGCCCTGGACCTGTGGTTACGCCGCAGGTGGCGCTCCAGCCGCCTGAAGCCATTGCGCGCATCGTGACTACCGTCCCAATGGGCCGCATGGCGGAACCCGAAGAGATCGCCAAGGTGGCACTCTTTCTGGCCTCGGATGACTCCAGCTTCGTCACCGGGATCGAACTGTTCGCCGATGGCGGCAGAGCGCAAGTCTGACTGTCGCCGATCTGCGGACATGTACAACTCGGCGGCCGTAGCGCCGGGGCAATCCACACTCGGCAACAACGGGAGGAATTCACGACGGCTCACGGTGGGCCGTCCGCGTTGAACACAAGGAGTCATGCCATGTCGAACACGTTGAAGCTTTACCACGCCACCACCTCGCCCAATTCGCGGCGGGTCCGGATTTTCCTGGCCGAGAAGGGGCTCAAGCCGACGCTGATTCCGGTTGATCTCGGCGCGGGCGAGCAACACTCGGAAGCGTACAGGGCGATCAATCCCCGCCGCGTGGTGCCGGCCCTGGTGCTGGAAGATGGCACCACCATCGGCGAGGTGCCGGCCATCATGCGGTATCTCGACGAAGCCTTTCCCGAAACGCCTATGCTGGGCGCTACGCCGAAGGACAAGGGCCTGGTCGTTATGTGGGAGCGGTTCGCTGAGCTAGAAGGCTTCGCGGCGGTGATGGAAGGCGTGCGCAACAAGGCCGAGAGGCTGAAGGACCGCGCCATCGCCGGGCCGCACGGCTATGAACAGATCCCGGGGTTGGTCGACCGCAGCGTGCTGCGCGTGAAGAACTTTCTTACTGACCTGAACGAGCGGCTCGAACATGTGTCCTTCGTCGCCGGGGAGCAGTTTTCGGCAGCGGACATAACTGCGCTGGTGACCATCGATTTCGCAAAGGCGCTCGACATATCGATTCCGGAGGGGCACCGGTCGCTGACACGTTGGAAGGAGGCGGTTTCGGCCCGGCCCAGCATGAGTGCATGACGCGGATGGTGTTCAAACCGCAACGCATCACCCATTGCTTCACGCAAGACAATCCCCTGCGATCGACGGCAGGCCGGTACAGGAATCAAAGACATGACCGCGCCTTACACCGGCGGATGCCAATGCGGCTCAGTGCGTTATATCGTGACGATGGAACCGATCCGCTTGCTTATCTGCCACTGCAAAGAATGCCAGCGCCAATCAGGGAGCGCCTTCGGCATGTCCATGCCGGTGAAGAAGGACAGCTTGACGGTGATCGGCCTGACGAAGCAAATCAGGCGTATGGCCGATAGTGGCAACGAGGTTACGGGTGTGTTCTGCCCCGAGTGCGGCGTTCGGATCTATCATGTTCTGAAGAGTGCACAGGACGTGGTTTCCATCAAACCCGGCACTCTTGATGACACGCGCTGGCTCCGACCGGAACTCTTCATCTGGATGAAGAGTGCGCAGGGCTGGGTTCCCGTCCCAAACGGCATCAAAGCGCTTGAGGGACAAACTTAGGGAGATGAGATCATGCCCAAGGGGTATTTCTTTGTTGAAGTCGAGATCGCCGATCCGACGGCCTATGAGGCTTACCGCACGAAAGTCCCCGATATCATCTCAGCTCATGGAGGCCGAATTCTCGTGCGCGATGGAGACCCGCAGCCGTTCGACGGCGTCATGCCGCACCGCCGCCGTGTTATTGTTGAGTTCGATAGCCCTGAGGCCGTGAAGACATTCTATTATTCCGACGCATATCAGGCGATGCTACCGATCCGGCTGAACGCCAGCAATGGGTTCGTGTGCCTCCTGACCGGAGTGCAATAGATCCTCCGCCTTTCCGGACAGCCTCTTGAAATGCCCTCGTAGCCGGCTCTGCGCACACCACCGTTCGAACCCGTGCCGTATCCCACATCCTCAACCCGACTTAACGGAGGTACCATGCCGCGCACCATTAAGTTTGCGAAAGCCGGAGGGCCGGAAGTCCTCGAATTCATCGAAACGGAAGTCCCCACTCCCGGTCCAAACGAAGTTCGTATCAAGGTTAAAGCAATCGGCATCAACCGGGCCGAGTCAATGTGGCGTAACGACAAATATGTCGAGTCACCCATATTCCCGGCCGGTCTGGGATATGAATCCGCCGGTATTGTCGATGCCGTGGGCAAAGATATTACCGATTTTGCCGTAGGCGACATAGTCAGTACGGTTCCGGCGTTCTCCCTGAACAAATACTCTACTTACGGAGAGGTCATTCTCGCCCCCGTCCATGCCGTCGTAAGGCATCCGGAATCGCTTTCATTCGTCGAAGCGGCGTCGGTCTGGATGATGTTCATAACGGCCTACGGCGCGCTCGTCTTCGACGCTCAGGTGAAAGCGGGCGACTTCGTCATAATTCCGGCAGCTTCGAGCAGCGTCGGCCTGGCGGCGATTCAAATTGCGAACCATGCCGGTGCGACCCCTGTCGCGCTGACGCGCACGTCGGAGAAGAAACAGCGGCTGCACGAGATCGGCGCACCGCATGTCATTGCAACTCAGGAGCAAGACATGGTCGCCGAGGTGATGCGCATCACGAACGGCAACGGCGCGCGCGTTGCCTTCGATCCCGTAGGCGGCCCGGACTTTCCCAAGCTGATCGCCGCGCTGACCTTTCAGGGTATCGCCTATATCTACGGCGCGCTGAGCGAGGATGACACCCCGATCCCTGTGCTGGGGATGATCGGGAAGATGGCAACGGTCAAGGGGTACAGCATCCGGCTGGTGGCGGGCGACGCGGAACGCCGGAAGGTCGCAGTGGAGTACGTCACCAAGGGCCTCGCGAGTGGTGCGCTTAAACCGATCATCGATCGTACATTCAGGTTCGACGAGATGGTGGAAGTGCACCGCTATCTGGAGAACAGCAACCAATTCGGTAAGATCGTGGTTACTCTTTGAGCTGATGCTCCGAAGCCGCAGCGAAGAAGGCAGAATTTGGACCTACGGGTGTGGGCTTTGGGTCGAGCGCCGCCGCCCCGTGCAAGGTTGGGACGGGCGTGAGGTCGCCTGACATGCACGACGGGATCAGTGCACGGCCGCGCCGGACGCGGCAGGCTGGAGAACGGCGCCCCACCGCTCCCTGGCGGCGAGTTCGGCCAGCAGCGACCAGACACGCTCGGGCTGAATTGGCACCTCCGGATCGTTGATCAGACGATCTAGCTCGGCAAGCTTCCGGCCGTACTCCGGTTCGTTTGTGTCCTCGGCGTCGGTCATTGTCGCAGCCTCCTGTCCGTTCGGGACGGCGCACAGAAGGCCGGACGAATGGGGCGACCGCGTGGCGGCGGCGTGCCGCGAGTACGGCAATCGATCGGCGCACCGACTCGCACGCCGCCGCCGGCCCGAGGCACGATGCCCCGGCCGAGGCGACCGGGGGACCGCCCCGACCGTGTCCTGACGCAATTTGTGTCCGGCGGCCGATCTCAGCCGTGCGGCGCCGTCTCCGGATGATGCGCCGGGGAGGTGTGCATCGTGCTGGTGTGCACCGGAGCCGTATGGGCGACGTGATGCACCGACTTGTGCATAACGTGATGCACAGGCCGAAACGCGACATGGTGCACCGGCTTGTGCACGACATGATGCGTGGGGCGTTGCGTCACATGATGCACGGATGCGGGCGCGACGTGATGCGCGGGCGGGGAGGCGGATTGGGCCAACGCCGGCGCAGCGCCCGCGGCGACGAGTGGAAGGGCGAGGCCGAGCGCGGCCAGAAGCTGTTTGCGGAACGTGCTCACGAGATATGGCTCCAACCAAAGGCGTTGCCGACCGGCACCCGAGAAGTCAGGTGTAGAACCAGCCGCAATCGATTGACACATTAGAAAAAAGCCACAAGGAGGGCAAGGCTTGTCCGCGCTACAGCAGGCACAGTGCCCGGAGTTCCTGTCGCAGCGCCGGCGGCAGCGCCGCCTCGCCCCTTGTCGGGGCTGCGGCCGCCAGGTCCGGCGGTGCCTCCGCCGCTCCCAGGTAGCGCCAGCCCTGGAACGGCTTCACCAGGCGCCCGTCCAGCAGCACCAGGGTCGGGTCCAGCAGCAGCGCCGCACACGCGCTACCGTCCTCCCAATGGTCCTCGACGATGTCCAGGATCGCCTGGCGTACCCCCAGGAACCCGCCGATCACCCAATAGATCGAGCCGCCATCGGTCACCTCGGCGGCCCGACGGGGGAAATTGCGCGTGCGGTGGCACAGCGGCGGCCTGAGCGCCGCCCGCTCCGCCTGCAACACGCGCAGATGCTCGACGTCACGCACACCGACGGCGAGTTTCATCATGTGGAGCATCAGGGACGACTCGCGCTCATGCGCGGGTATTCTTCGCCGCCGCCGCGCTGCCGGCAAGCCCGATCCGCCCCTGCCCCATTTTCGGGGTCTCCTTCCCTTCCCTCCCTCTTCCAGGGCAACCGCTCGAACGTCCGGTGCGTCACCTCTCCCGCGCTGCGGGAGTCGTGAAGAAGCAGCCTCCGCGCCAATTTTCCCGTTCACGCGATGGTCCTGCCTCCCCTTCCCCCGCCGCTTGCGGTTATGCTGCACCGATGCCCCAGGACACCGCCGCCGCCCCTATCATCACCCTGGACCGGGTCAACAAATCCTACGGCGTCCACCACGTCCTGCGCGACGTGTCGCTGAACGTCGCGGAAGGCGAACGGGTGGTGATCTGCGGCCCCTCCGGCTCCGGCAAATCCACCCTGATCCGCTGCGTCAACCGGCTGGAAACGCACGAGCGCGGCCGCATCGTGGTCGACGGCACCGAATTGTCCGACCGCCCCGGCGACCTGCGCCGGGTACGCCAGGAGGTCGGCATGGTGTTCCAGTCCTTCAACCTGTTCCCCCACCTGACCATCCTGCAGAACTGCACCCTGGCGCCGATCCAGGTACGCGGCATGAGCAGGCCGGATGCCGAGGCGTTGGCAATGAGCCTGCTCGAACGCGTGCGCATCCCCGAGCAGGCGCACAAATATCCGACGCAACTCTCCGGCGGACAGCAGCAGCGCGTGGCGATCGCGCGCGCGCTCTGCATGCGTCCGAAGGTCATGCTGTTCGACGAACCGACCTCCGCGCTCGATCCCGAAATGATCCAGGAGGTGCTGGAGGTGATGATCGCGCTCGCCCGCTCCGGCATGACGATGCTCTGCGTCACCCACGAAATGGGCTTCGCCCGCCAGGTGGCCGACCGGGTCGTGTTCATGGACCAGGGCGAAATCGTCGAGACCGGGCCGCCGGCCACCCTGTTCGCGGCCCCGCATACGGAACGGTTGCGCAACTTCCTCGCCCGCATCCTGCGGGAGAGCTGACCGGCGTCTTCACGGCAGGACCGCGACGCTTCTCCCTTCCTCCCCGCAAAGCGCGGGGGAGAGGGAGAAGCGCGTGTGCCGCCGGCGTCCCGACAGGCAGCAGGGGGCCAGGGACGCATCGCCGTTCCCCGATGCAGCATCACGATGCCAGGGCGGCGTCTCCCGCGGCGCAGTTCTCAAGATACGCGAGCGCCGCCGCCCGGAACGGGGCGATGCTCTTGTAGCGCGCGGTTTCCTCCGGCAGCGCGCGCAGCGCTTCGGCCAGCCGCGCCGCCACCTCCGCCCGCGCCGCGATGCGCGCCAGCGGATAGACATGCACCCGGATGCCGAACAGCACG
Source organism: uncultured Pseudomonadota bacterium (assembly GCA_963708095.1). Lineage (GTDB taxonomy): Bacteria > Pseudomonadota > Alphaproteobacteria > Acetobacterales > Acetobacteraceae > JAJZVS01. Next base: position 5,023,859 of record OY970182.1, on the reverse strand, counting down.
GCGCCGCTGTCCGGTAGCCGGCGCAGGGTCTGCCGTTCCACCCGCAACCAGATCTGCGCCCCGGCGTTGGCCGCCGTGATGCGCGGGTCATGCGCGGCGCGGAATTTTCCGGTGGGCTGGAACAGCGCCGGATCGTCGACGAGCGCCCAGTTCAGGCGCAGCGCCACGCGACCGGGCTTGAGGGCAGCCATGATGCGATCGACCGGGCGGGCCAGGCGCTCGGCGTAAAGCGGTACCGGCGCGTGCACCGCGGCCAGCGGCAGGCCCAGCTTGTCGGCCAGGCGCCAGCGGCTGGGGAAGCAGAGCACCGCGGCATCCAGCACCGGGACCTCCCCGTCCAGCCGCACCAGACACAGATCCTCCTGCACCAGCCGGCCCGCGATCTCCAGCGGATCAAGCGGCGGGTCCGTAAGATCCCACCCCTCCCCGGTCAGCCGGTTGCGCAGTATCCGGCCGTCGCGCACGAACCCATCCGGGAAGCGCGCCGGCAGGTGCGCCGCCAGCAAGGTCAGCGTCTCCTGCCGTGCCGCCGCGGACGGGCCGAGGGCGCCGAACACCTCGTCATGCCGCTCGGCGAGCAGGGTGCGGCGCAGCGCCATTTCTTCCGTGTAGCGCACGTCGCGCTCGATCCATTCCGCTTCCGGGCAGGCGGTAAGATCCATCGCCATGCGGTACCGGCCGGGCGCGAACGGCAGGTGCACCACCTGGCGGGGGAGACCGGTCGCGAGATCAGGCGGCGGCGTCGGGACGGGCGGCGTCATGCGGGGACTCGCTGCCGGGTTCGGGCACCTCGTCATACAGCGTGCGCGCCTCCGTGGCAGGCCCGCGCCGCGCCGACAGCGCGCGCACCCGCACCACCCGGACGCTGTCGCGCAGCGCCAGGGTGAGCACGTCGCCCGCCCGCACCCGCGCGTGCGACTTGTCGGTCGGTTGACGATTGAGCCGCACCGCGCCGGCCGCCACCAGCCGTGCGCAGTCGGTGCGCGATTTCATGAACCGTGCGCACCAGAGCCAAGTGTCCAGCCGCTGCCACGCGCGCGCGGCGTCCGATGCCTCCGCCCCCGCGGACGGGAAGGTCGGCTCCGATCCGTGCGCGCGCGTCACCGCCCTACCGCAACAGCGCCGCCAGGGCGGCAAACGGACCCGTGGCCACCGGGATCGGCCGGGGCGGCACGGCGCGGGCACCCCGGCCCGCGCGCGCGACCGGCGCTCCGCGCCCGCCCGCCTCCCGCCGCCGGCGCAGCGGCACCAGCAGCGCAGGCGCCGGAGGGCCATACTGCGCCGGCGCCGGCACTTCGGCGGGAACGACCCGATAGCCCAGCGTACGCAGCACCGCCGGCAGCCATTCGCCGCGCACGCCCAGGCGGGACGCCAGTCCGGGGGAGAGCAGCGCGGCGCCGGGGCGGGTGGCGTGGGCAAGCTCCGCCGCCATACGTTCCGCCACGTCCAGCCGCAGCAGCACGGGTCCGGCCGGCAACCAGCCCATCGCGACGGCAAAGCCGTCCGGCCATTCTGCGGGCGGCACCAGCGCGACCGCGCCTGCCGGCGGCTCCGGCGCGGGCACGGCCTCGCCCGCCCAGAGGGCCCAGAGCCGCGCGCGCAGCCCCGCCGGCCGCGGTTTCAGCAGCGCCGGGAGGAACAACGCGAACCGCCCCGCCGTCACGCCGAGCGGCTTGAGCTTGCGGCGCAGCGCCGGATCCGTGCCTACCGCGCCATCATCTGCCACCAGCCCAAGGCCGCCGGCGAGCAGGTGCAGCGGGCCGCGCAAAGCGGGGTCGTCCGCCGCTTGCGCGACCGCGCGGAACAACGGCGCCAGCCCGCCGGCGATCACGTCGTCCAGCCAGTGTTGCAGCCGCGCGCGCAGCCGTTCGCGTTGCGCACCGTCCAGGAATTCGCTGTCGATCACCTCGACCTGCGGGCGCAGCGCGGTGGCGCCGCGGCGCAACCGGGCGATCGGGGAACCATCCCAGACGATCCGCTGGTCCGGCGCGAAGGCGAACGCCGCATCCGGCGCCGCTTCCGCAGCCGCCACCCGGCGCGGCACTTCGTCGGAGAGCGCGCGGCGGACGGCGCGCAGCACGAGCTTGCGCGTATCCCCGCCGGCGGTCGGGTCGGGGACGAAGGCGAAGCCTTCTAGCCGGCCGACGCCGTGCCCTTCCACCACCACCACCCCGTGCCGCGTCACCGCCGACAGCAGCGCCGCGCCGTCGCCGCCATCCAGCCTGCGGATCAACAGGGTGGCGCGGCGATCGACGAAGCGAGCAAGCAGGCGCTCGTGCAGCGCATCCGACAGCAGGTCCTCGACCTCGCGGGCGCGCGCCTGCCAGGCTATCGCGTCGCGCACCCAGTCGGGGCGTGCTGCGATGTAGGCGGAGACGCGGATCCCGGCGAGGCGTTGCATCAACGTGTCGATATCGCCCTCCGGCCGCGCCAGCACTGCGATCTGCGCGGCCAGCCAGTCGGTCGGCACGGTGCCGCCATCGACGACGTGGCCGAAGATGCGCGCGCAGAGCCTGGTGTGGGTTTCGTCGGCGAGCTTGCGGAAATCAGGAATTTGGCAGGCGTCCCACAGCCGGCGCAGTCGCGTGCGACCGGCGGCGAGGCGGCGGATCTCCGGCTCGCGCGCCAGGGCGGCCAGGGTTTCGAGATCGGAGGCGTCGTTGCCGCGCACGAGGCCAGGCCCGGGCGACGGCGCGAGCAGGCTCGCGAGCAGCGCGTCGATGCCGCTGAAATCAAGCTCCGCGTTACGCCAGCAGAGCTGGGTCAGCGGGTCGAACCCATGCGCCTCCACCGAAGCGGCGAGCGCGTCTTCCATTGGCGGGCACGCGGCGGTGGTGCCGAAGGTGCCGTCGCGCATGCCCCGCCCGGCGCGGCCGGCGATCTGCGCGACCTCGGCCGGCAGCAGGCGGCGGACCCGATGCCCGTCGTGCTTGGCGAGCCCGGCAAAGGCGACGTGGTCCACGTCCATGTTGAGGCCCATGCCGATCGCATCGGTGGCGACCAGGAAATCGACCTCCTTGTCCTGATACAGCGCCACCTGGGCATTGCGGGTGCGCGGGCTGAGCCGGCCCATCACCACGGCGCAGCCGCCGCGGCGGCGGCGGATCGCCTCGGCGATGGCGTAGACCTCGGCGGCGGAGAACGCGACCACGGCGCTGCGCGGCGGCAGCTTCGTGAGCTTGATCGCACCGGCGTGGTGCAACTGCGACAGCCGCGGACGGGTCTCGATCTGCGCGCCGGGCACCAGGCGCGCGAGCAGCGGGCGGATCGTTTCGGCACCGAGGAACATGGTTTCCACCAGGCCGCGCGCATGCAGCAGGCGGTCGGTGAAGATGTGGCCGCGGTCGGGATCGGCGCAGAGCTGGATCTCGTCGACGGCGACGAACTCGGCGGCGCGGTCGAGCGGCATGGCTTCGACGGTGCAGGAGAACCAGCGCGCGTCGGGGGGGACGATCTTCTCCTCCCCGGTGATCAGCGCGACGTGCTTCGCACCCTTCAGGCGCACCAGCCGGTCGTAGTTCTCCCGCGCGAGCAGGCGGAGGGGAAAGCCGATGATACCGGAGGCGTGGGCGGCCAGCCGCTCGATCGCGAGATGCGTCTTGCCGGTGTTGGTGGGGCCGAGCACGGCCTTCACCCGCGGGGCGAATCCGGACATGGCCCTCATGTTTGGCGGTGGGGGCAGCGATTGCAAGGGCTGCGTTTCCGGGCCGGCCGCGATCGCGCTCGTCGGCGGGTTCTTGCTGCGAATGCGGGCGAACGACGCGGATTTCATCGCTCCGAGGCTATTTTTTGGTCTTGGCTCAGCGCGCCGACGAACGTCTCGGCCCAACTTCATGGCACGGACCTTGCGTGAACCGCGACATGGACTGCCTGCCATCGACCGACCTGCTCCCTCGTGGTTGCGGTGCCACGGGGCGACCCGCCCTGGCCATTCGCAATCTGTCACACGACTTCATCGCCGCCGACGGCGGCGTCACGCCGGTGCTGAGCCACTTGAACATCACGGTGGCCACGGGCGAGATCGTCGCGATCGTCGGTCGCAGCGGTGCCGGCAAAAGCACCCTGTTCAACCTTATCTCCGGTCTGCTGGCGCCGCGCGCCGGCAGGATCGAGGTCGCGCCCGGTGCGGACGGCCAGCCGGGTCGCGTGGGGTACATGCTGCAGAAGGACCTGCTGCTGCCCTGGCGGACCGTGCTGGACAATGCCCTGCTCGGGGTCGAGTTGCGCGGCAGGATGGCGCGCCGCAACCCGGACGCTGCCGCCACCATGCTGGCCCGCTACGGACTTGCCGGCCAGCTCGGCGCCTATCCGCATCGCCTCTCCGGCGGACAGCGGCAGCGCGTCGCGCTGACCCGCACCCTGCTGATCGCGCCGTCCATCCTGCTGCTCGACGAGCCGTTCTCGGCGCTCGACTACGAGACGCGCCTGATGCTGGAGGACGACGTGCTGGCCCTGAGCACGGAGCAGGGCATGAGCGTCATCCTGGTCACGCATGATATCGAGGAAGCGATCGCGATGAGCGACCGGGTGATCGTCCTCAGCGGCCGGCCGGCCCGAGTGAGCGAAGACATCGCAATCCGCCTGACCCTCGCCGGTCCACGCGACGCCATCGGCGCGCGCGAGGCGCCCGAGTTCCGCGGCTACCACGCCCGGATATGGGGTGCGCTGAAGGCGCCGATCGGCACGCAAGCATGAGCGGCGCGGCGCTCACCGCCATTCGGCGTCCGCCAACCACGCACGCCGCACAGCGTGCGCGCCTGGCGCGCCAGGCCGTTGCGATCGCGCTGTCGATCCTGGCGGTACTCGTGTTGTGGCAATGGGCTGCGGCGGTGGGCGCGATCAACGGCCAGTTGTTCGGCTCCCCGGCGGGGATCCTCGCGGCTTTCCGGCAGGGGATCGGCTCGGGCAGCCTGGTCTCGGACACGTTAGTGACCTTGTACGAGACCTTGGCCGGGCTCGCGATCGGCAGCATCGCGGGGACGTTCGGCGGCCTCGGCCTATGGTTCGTCCCCGGCATTGCGCGTCCGGCCGAAGGGTTTTCCATCGTGCTGAACAGCGTGCCGAAGATCGCACTCGGTCCGCTCATCGTCATCTGGTTCGGCTCGGGCACGACGTCGAAGGTCTGGCTGGCCGCGATCTCGACCTACGCCGTGTCGATGATCGCCGCTGCGGCCTCGATGCGGGAGGTGGATGCGGACCTGCTCAACCTGTTCCGCTCGCTCGGCGCCTCGCCGGCGAAGATCTTCCGCAAGCTCATTCTGCCGAGCGCGGTGCCGTGGATTTTCTCCGCGCTGCGCATGAACGTCGGCTTCGCGTTGATCGGCGCCATCGTGGGCGAATACATCGCTTCCCAGAACGGGATCGGCCACGAGATCTTCGTGGCCGGCTCCCTGTTCGATCTCAATACGGTCTGGCTCGGCATCATCATCCTCACGTTGCTGGCCGCGCTCATGACCGCCATGGTCCGGTTCGTCGAGGAGAGGGTTGTCACGTGGAAGTCAAATCCCTGAAGCACCGTCTTGCCCGCGGCTTCGCCGCGCTGCTGCTGGCAGGCGTTGCCGCACGGCCTGCGCTGGCAGCGGCGCCGCGGCAGGTGGTCGTCTACCAGGCGTTCCAGTCGCTGCTGTATCTGCCGCTCTACGTCGGCATTGATGCCGGCCTGTTCGCCAAGCAGGGTCTCGACGTCCAGAAGGTCACGGCGGGCAGCGGTGCCGCGGGGGTCGGCGCGGTGATCGGCGGCCACGCGACCTTTTCGCTCCAGGATCCGATGACCGCGGTGCTCGCCGACCTCAAGGGCGCCACGCTCACCAATGTCGCCCTCGTCGTGAACGGCGCCCCGGTCTGGATCGCCGTCCCGGCCGCCTCGCCGATCCATACGCTCGCCGATCTGAACGGCAAGACGATCGCCACCGCGATTCCGCCGTCGACCAGCACCTATCTCCTGCAACGGTTGCTGAAGCAGAAGGCGGTGCACGCCCCCTTGGACACCGTGCAGCTCGGCAGCGAGCTGGCGCCGATGGCGGCCGGGCGTGATCCGGCCGCGACCCTGTACGAGCCGCAGCTCGACGAGGCCGTCGCCGCCGGTGACCGGATCATCTACGCCTTCACCCGGCACCACGCCGGCGGCTACGCGTTTTCGACGATCGACGCGCTGCGGGCCACGGTCGCGTCGCACCCGGTCATGGTGCGGAAATTCGTGGCCGGCCTGGCGGCCGCCGAACACCTGATGCACAGCTCGCCGGCGGTCGCGGTCAAGATCGCCGAGCAGGAATTCCCCGGCCTGCCGCAGCCGGTGGTCAAAGCCGCGGTGGCCCGGATGGTGGCGCTCGACGTGTATCCGGCAAGCCCCGGGATCACGCCCAAGGCCTTCGCCAACGCGCTCGCGCTGCAGGAATTCATCGGCAATATCAAGGCGGGAACCGTGACCTACGCGCAGGCCGTCGACAACCGTTTCGCCACCCCGCCCGCCCGGTAGGGCCGCGGGAAACCGGGGCGGCCGCCCGGGGCTATGTCCCTCTGGTCGCCCCCGTCCCCCGCGCCGCCTTCGCCCGTCGCGCGTGCCAGGCTTCTATCAGTTGCAGGACCGTGGCTGCGGTTTCCTCGATCGAGCGGCGGGTGACGTCGATCACCGGCCAGCCGCGGCGCGTGCACAGCCGCCGCGCCCACAGCAGCTCGGCCTTCACCGCCTCCTCATCGACGTAGTCGGTGCTGTTGTGGCGGGACATCGCGGCCTGATCGGCGCCGCCGATCAGGCGCAGCCGGTGGCGGCGGATCTCGATCAGCGCCTTGGGTTCCAGGGTCAGGCCGATGATCGGCACACCGATGCCATCCAGCCCCTCCGGCTCCGACAGGTTCGGCACCAGCGGGATGTTGGCGGCCTTGATGCCGCGGTTCGCCAGGTAGAAGCAGGTCGGCGTCTTGGAACTGCGAGACACGCCGACCATCACCACGTCGGCCTCCGCCAGCCCCATCTGCGCCTGGCCGTCGTCGTGCGCCAGCACGTAGTGCATGGCGTCGATGCGCTGGAAATAATCCGAATTCAGAACATACTGGCGCCCCGGGCGGGCCCCCGCCTGCTCGCCGATGTAGTCTTGCAGAAGGTTCATCACGGGGTCGAGCACGTTGACTAGCGGCACCCCGAGCCGCTGGCAGGTGGAATCCAGGTCCGAACGCAGCCCCCGGTCGACCAGGGTGGAGAGCACCGGGCCCGGCTCCGCCTCGATCCCCTCCAGCACGCGGTGGAGCTGGAAGCGCGTGCGGATCAGGCTCCAGCGGTGGTGGATGATCTGCACGTGCTCGAACTGCACGGTGGTGGCACGCGCGATCGCGTTCAGCGTCTCGCCGGTGGCGTCGGAAACGAGGTGGAGGTTCATCCGTTCGAGCGGCATGGCACCAGCATCGTCCATCGGCGGCGGCGGGACCAGAGGGGCAGCCGAGAGGGCCTGATCGATCGGGCATCCGGCATGAACATCACGATTTCGTGATCGAACGCGGACGAATAAACCGCCCCCGCCGCCGGTCCTGTCAAGCATCGGCAAACGGAGGACCCCATGCCAGGCGAAACCCCGACGACCCCCACGCGACGCCGGCTGATGGAATGTGCCGGTTGGATCGGCACCGGTCTTATCTGGACCGTGGCAGCCGGCGTACCGACTACCGTCGCCACCATCGGCGCGGCACGCGCCGAGGCCGACGCGGGCGGCTTCACCTTCCTCCAGCTCAGCGACAGCCATATCGGCTTCAAGGCGCCGAACTACCCGGACGTGCCGGGCACCCTGGCACGGGCCATCGTGAAGGCGAAGGACACGGCGAAGGAGTACAACGCCGCCTTCATCCTGCACACCGGCGACATCACCCATCTCGCCAAGCCGGAGCAGTTCGACACCGCGGAGCGGATCAACCAGGGTGCCGGCCTCACGATCCATCACGTGCCCGGCGAGCACGACATGCTCGATCCGGGCAAGCGACTCTACCTCGCGCGATACGGCAAGGGCACGAAGGGCATGGGCTGGTACAGCTTCAATGCCGGCGGCGTGCATTTCGTCGGCCTGGTCAACGTGGTGACCAACGGCGCGGACGGGCAGTGGCTGCTGGGACCGGACCAGATCGCCTGGCTCAGGGACGACCTCGGCGGCGTCACCTCCAGCACTCCGGTCGTGCTGTTCGCGCATGTGCCGCTGTGGGCGGTGTACCCGAAATGGGGCTGGGGTACCGGCGATGCGCCGGCGGCCTTCGCGCTGTTGAAGCGGTTCGGCTCCGTCACGGTGCTGAACGGGCACATCCATCAGGTGCTGCAGAAAGTGGAGGGGCGCGTGACGTTCCACACCGCGCTCTCCACCGCCTTTCCGCAACCCGCCCCTGGCAGCGCACCGCATCCGGGGCCGATCCTGACCCTGCCGGCCGGCGCGGTCGCGGGCTACCTCGGCGTTCGGGAGGTCACCTTCCGGCGCGGGCAGCAGGTGCTCACCACCGTCGATCAACGGTTGACATAAAGAGGGAACAGACGATGCATCGCATGTTTCGGACTGCCTGGGTGGCGCTGGCGCTGGCCGCGGCACCGCTCGCAGGCTACGCCGCGGAGGTTCACGTCACGATCTCCGGCTACGCCTTCACGCCGGCGCGGGTCACGGTGCGGCCGGGCGATACCGTGGTATGGACCAATCGCGACACCGTGCCGCACACCGTCACCGCAGTCGGCGGCGGCTTTGGCTCCGAAGCCCTCGATACCGGCGGCAGTTTCACCCGGGTCTTCCCGCAGGCGGGAAGTTTCGGTTACCATTGCGCGATCCATCCGGAGATGCAGGGCACTGTCCTGGTTTCGCCCGCAGGCTGACCGGACCGCCGGGCACGGGACCAGCCCGCCGGCGGACTGCGCTGCGACGGACGCGGCGCGGGCGGAACGGTTCCGCGCCCAGGCGCTGCCGGCGCTCGATGCGATGCACCGGCTCGCCCGCGCCCTCGCCCCGGACCGGACGCGCGCCGAGGACCTCGTGCAGGAGACCTACCTGCGCGCGCTGCGGTATTTCGACTCCTATCGCGGCGAGCAGGATATCCGCGCCTGGCTCGCCGGTATCATGCGCAACCTGCAGCGCGGTGCGGCGCCAACAGCGACGGCACCGATCGAGGCGGCCGAGGACCTGCCCGCTCCCGGTCCCGACCCGGAAGCGACCGCAATCGCCGCCGACCGCGCCGCCCGGCTGCGCCGCCACATCGCCGCGCTGCCGGAGAACCTCAGGGAGACATTGTTGTTGCGGGAATTCACCGACCTCTCCTATGCCGCGGTCGCCGCCGCCCAGGGGATTCCGGTCGGCACCGTGATGTCGCGCCTGGCCCGCGCGCGCGCCCTGTTGCGGGAGGCGATGGAACCATGACCTATCCCGATCGCGAGCTGGAGCTGAACGCGCTGGTCGATGGCGAGCTCGATCCGCAAGCGGCACGGACGCTCGCGGCGCATATCGCGACCTGCCCCGATTGCGCAGCGGGGCTCGCCGGCCTGCTGGCGCTGCGCGCCGAGCTCGCCGCACTGGCGCCACCCGGGCCGGCGCCGGAGGCGTTGCGACAGCGGATCGAGATGGCACTGCCGGCCGCCCCGGCCGGGACCTCGCCGGATCGAGGATGGTGGACGGCCGCGCGCGGGCGGCGCAGCGGCAGGACCCGCGCCGGCACGGCGGCACGTGGCGGGGTCGCCGGATTTGCCGCCGGGCTGGCGGTGGCGGCAGTGCTGGCGCTCGCGCTGTTCGCCACCCCCCGGGGCGGGGAGGAGCGCGATACGCTGGCCGCCCTCGCCGCCTCGGTCCACCGCGCGGAACTCCCCGCGTCCTTGCTCGCCCCGGCCGCAGGCACCCGGGAAGCGGCCAGGGGCTGGTTCGCCGCCCAACGCCTGGCCACGCCGCCGACACCGGATCTCGCCGCGGAGGGCTTCCGCTTCGCCAGCTACCGCGGCGACCTGGTGGCGGGGCATCGCACCGCGGTACTGGCCTACCAACGCACCGGGCAGCCGGTCACGTTGTTTGCCTGGCCGTCGGGGCATGGCGAGCCGGCACATCCGCCGCGCACGGCTCGGGCCGACGGCATGACCGTGGTCTATTGGAATGACGGGAGCACCGAATTCTGGGCCGTGGGAGCGCGTCCCGAAGCGGTGACGGCCTTTGTCGCCGCGTACCGGCGGGCGGTTTAGGGGCGCGGACTTGTGTGGCGGTTCTCGCTCGCCATCGCTCGCGCCGGAAATCGGCGGCGGCAATCCTGCCGCCGCAACCAGTCCCGCCGGAGGTTTTCGCGCGCGCCGAGTATCACGCCGGTCGCGATCTCCTGCCCTGCGGCGAGGCGGACCAGCTTCCGGTGAAACCGCCCCACACCGCCTTCCTGCGGCGATTTCCCGCCGCCCGACTTGCCCGCGACGCCCGGCTGGGACAGTAAGGCCGGGAATGACAAGGAGGGGCAGATGGACGCGGTAGACGCAGGCGGCCTGACGATCGCACGGGTGCTGTATGACTTCGTGACCGACGAGGCGATCCCCGGCACCGGGGTCGACCCCGCCCGGTTCTGGATCGAGCTCGCGGCCCTGGTGCGCGAGTTCGGCCCGCGCCAGCGTACCCTGCTCGGCCGGCGCGACGCATTGCAGCGCCAGATCGACCAGTGGCACGCTGCGCACCCCGCCCGGCCGATCGACGCGCCGGCCTATCGCCAGTTCCTGACCGATATCGGCTACCTGGTGCCCGAGCCGTCCGACTTCACCATCGGCACCGCCAACGTCGATCCCGAGATCGCCACCATCGCCGGCCCGCAGCTCGTCGTGCCGGTGACCAACGCCCGCTACGCGCTGAACGCGGCGAATGCGCGCTGGGGCAGCCTGTACGACGCGCTCTACGGCACCGACGCGGTCCCCGAGGACGGCGGCGCCACGCGCGGCCCCGGCTACAACAAGGCCCGCGGCGCGAAGGTGATCGCCCGCGCCCGCGCCGTGCTGGACGAAGCCGCCCCGCTCGCCGCCGGCGGCCACGCGGAGGCGGCCGGCTACGCGGTGGCCGAGGGGCGCCTGTCGGTCCGGCTGCGCGATGGGTCGACGACCGGCCTCGCCCATCCCGCCCAGTTCGCCGGCTTCGGGGGCGAGCCCGCGGCGCCGTCCGCCGTGCTGCTGCGCCACCACGGGCTGCATATCGAAATCATCATCGACCGCACCCACGGGATCGGTCGCGACGATCCCGCCGGCGTCGCCGACGTGATGGTGGAAGCGGCCGTCACCACCATCCAGGACCTCGAGGATTCCATTGCCGCGGTCGATGCCGGCGACAAGGTGGATGCCTACCGCAACTGGCTCGGCCTGATGCGCGGCACCTTGGAGGACACGTTCGAGAAGGGCGGCCGGACGATGACCCGCCGGCTCAACCCCGATCGCAGCTGGACCGCGCCGGACGGCGGCAGCCTGACCCTGCCCGGGCGCAGCCTGATGCTGATCCGTAACGTCGGCCACCACATGTTCACCGATGCGGCGCGCACGCCGGACGGGGCGGACATCCCGGAGGGCATCCTGGATGCCGCCGTCACCGCGCTGATCGCGCTGCACGATCTGCGCGGACCGGGACCGCTGCGCAACAGCCGGACCGGCTCGGTCTACGTCGTCAAGCCGAAGATGCACGGGCCGGACGAGGTGGCGCTGACCGACGCGCTGTTCGGCGCGGTGGAGACGATGCTCGGCCTGCCGCGGTTCGCCGTGAAACTCGGGATCATGGATGAGGAGCGGCGCACGTCGGCCAACCTGAAGGCGTGCATCTTCGCCGCGCGCAACCGGGTGGCGTTCATCAACACCGGGTTCCTGGATCGGACCGGCGACGAGATCCATACCTCGATGGCGGCCGGCGCGATGGTGCGCAAGAACGACATGCGCGGCACGGCCTGGATCAAGGCTTACGAAGACCAGAACGTCGATATCGGCTTGGTCTGCGGCCTGCCGGGCCGCGCGCAGATCGGCAAGGGCATGTGGGCAATGCCGGATCGGATGGCGGAGATGCTGGCGCAGAAGATCGGCCACCCGCGGGCCGGGGCGAACACCGCCTGGGTGCCGTCGCCCACTGCTGCCACGTTGCACGCGCTGCACTACCACATGGTCGATGTGCCGGCACGGCAGACCGAACTCCGCGCGCGGGCGCGGGCGCCGCTCGGCGACCTGCTGACCATTCCGGTGGCGGACCGGCCGAACTGGGCGCCGGAGGATATCCAGCAGGAGCTCGACAACAACTGCCAGGGCATCCTTGGCTACGTGGTGCGCTGGATCGACCAGGGGATCGGCTGCTCCAAGGTGCCGGACATCCACGACGTGGGGCTGATGGAGGACCGGGCGACGTTGCGCATCTCCTCACAGCACGTCGCCAACTGGCTGCGGCACGGGATCGCGACCGAGGCGCAGGTGACGGAGACCCTGAAGCGGATGGCCGCGGTGGTCGATCGGCAGAACGCGGGCGATCCGGCCTATCGGGCGATGGCGCCGGGGTTCGACGGGGTGGCGTTCCGCGCGGCGTGCGACCTTGTGTTCCAGGGCGCGACGCAACCGAACGGCTATACGGAGTTCATCCTGCACGCACGCCGGCGGGAGGCGAAGGCCGCGGCCTAGAGCGCCCAGGGCAATCGGGGGAACCGCAGAATTACCGCGGGCAACTGCGTCACCTTTCCCGCGCTGCGGGAGACGTGACGCAGCCGGAGGTTCACCCGATTGCCCTGCCAGGGCGCCCTGCCCTGCTACCGGCAAGGCCCGGGCGGCAGTGCCGCCGCGCCTTGCCGGTAGCCGCAGCGCCCTGCGTCAGCTGTGCACCAGCGGGCAGCCGCCCTGGTCCAGCGGGCGGAAGGCCTGGTCCGCCGACGTCGTGCGGAGCAGCTTGTAGTAGTCCCACGGATACTTGCTCTCCGCGGGTGCCTTCACCTGGAACAAATACATCGGGTTGAGCCGCCGCCCGTCGGCACGGATCACGCAGCTGCCGAACAGCGGATCGTCGCTCGGCACCGCCTTCATCGCCGCGATCACCGCCCGTCCGTCCGTCCTGTGGTCGAGACCGATCCGCTGCACCGTCTTGAGGTAGTGGGTGATCGCCGAGTAGTCGCCCGCCTGGATCATGCCCGGCATCCAGCCGTTCATGTGCTGCGCGAAGCGCTTGCCGAAGGCGCGGCTGGTGTCGTTGCGGTCCCAGTAGAACGATTCCGTCAGCACCAGGCCCTGCGCGGCTTGCAGCCCGACGCCGTGCACGTCGGGGATCATCATCAGCAGTGCCGCCAGGCGGATACCGCTCTTGCGCAGCCCGAATTCGGCGCCCTGCTTGATGCAGTCGGTGGTATTGGTGCCGGAATTGGCGAGGCCCACCACCTTCGCCCCGCTCGACTGCGCCTGCAGGATGAACGAGGAGAAATCGGTCGTCTCGGGGAACGGCGTGTACACCGTGCCCAGCACCTTGCCGCCGGCCGCGGTGACGAACGAGGCGGTATCGCGCGCCAGCGCCCGGCCGAAGGCGTAGTCGGCAGCGATGAAGAACCATTTGTCGCCGCCCGCCTTCACCATCGCGCCGCCGGTGGAGTTGCCGAGCGCCCAGGTGTCGTAGGTCCAATGGATGTGGTTCGGGCTGCACGCCTTGCCGGTGAGGTCGGAGCTGGCCGGCGCCGTGAACAGCGCCGCCTTGTTCTTCTCCCGCACCAGGCTCGCGATCGCCAGTGCCGCGGCGGAGTTGTTGACGTTGGAGATCAGGTCGACCCCGCCGCGGTCGATCCAGTCGCGCGCGATGGAGGTCGCAACGTCCGGCTTGCTCTGGTAGTCGGCGGCGCGGATCTCGACCTTGATGTCCGGATGCGCGCGCATGAAATCCTCGGCCGCCAGCCGGCTGGCGGCGACCGAGCCCTTGCCGTTGCTTGCGGAGTTCGGGCCGATGAAGTCGGTCAGGATGCCGATGCGGATGGTCTTCGTCGCCTGCGCGTGCGCCCGTCCGGCGCCGAGTGCGGCGGTCGCGGCCAGGCCGGCGCCGAGTGCGGCGCGGCGGGTGAGGTCGATGGTCATATGCTTCCTTCCGGGATGGCACACGCGACGGTTGCGGCCGCGCGGGCGTTCGGTGCCGATGGACGTTGTTCTCCCCGCCTTCCTAACAGAGTGGTGAAGCGGCGTTAATCCACCTGCCGCGTTGGCGCCGGCCCGCGCCTGCGCCATAGTCGGTGCCCCTGGGGAAGGAAGGCGCGATGCCGGTCAGCAAGGAGCAGTACCGTGAAGCCATGGCCCAACTCGGGGCGGCGGTAAACGTGATCACCACGGACGGGCCGGGCGGGCGCGCGGGCTTCACCGCCTCCGCGGTGTGTTCGGTCACCGACACGCCGCCGACCCTGCTGGTCTGCGCCAATCGCAGCAACAATTCCTATGCCGCCTTTACCGCCAACCAGGTGCTGTGCGTGAACACCCTGATCCCCGCGCAGCAGGAGCTGTCGCCGGTGTTCGCCGGCCTGACCGATCATCCGATCGAGGCACGGTTCGACACCGCGGAATGGACCGCGCTGGCGACCGGCGCGCCAGTGCTGGCCGGTGCGGCGGCGGCGTTCGACTGCCGCATCGACCAGGTGGTCGAGGTCGGCACGCATGACGTGTTCTTCTGCATCGTCGAGGCGGTCGCCACCGGCCCGGTGCACGAGGGCCTGATCTACTACGGCCGCGGCTACCACCCGATCGTGCGCAACGACTGAACGCGCGCCGGTATCAGTTGCCACCGGCGGGGCCGACCCTTCGCAGGTGAAAGCGGCTCCGACCCCGATGCTGCACCGGGCCGCGGGGGGGACTTTCTGTTTAGCCCCGGACGCCAAGACCATCCGGCAGGTTCTCCAACCGCAGCCTGATCGCATCGGCGCCCTGCTCGGCCAGGTCGCTGGCGCTGTCGCAGTAGCGGAGCCAGCCGGCGTCCTTCGACAGGATGTGCAGCTTGCTGGCGACGAACCTGCTGAAGTCGAGATACGCATCGAGCGCGCGTGTCAGAACCTTCCGCTTGCTGGCCGACGCGGCGGTGTCCTTCATGTCGTCCACAGCGGCCTGAGCCTTGTTCACCACGGCCAACGCCTTCGTCACCCCGGTGTCCTTGTCCTTGATGAGCTTCGCCTTCACCGCCTGTTTCTTCGCGGCCGTCGCGTCGGCCTGGTTCCAGGTGAAATTCGGCAACACGACGCCGGCGTCGGGGGCCTGCGGTTGCGGCGCGCCCTGGGGCACATTCTGGGGCGCGTTCTGCTGCGGCGGGACGACGCCCGGCTTCGGCTGGGTGCCGTCGGTCTGTACCTCCTGTTCGAGGTCACGCAGTATCTTCAGCATGTCCAGGGCGGTGCTGAGATGGGCGGTCTCCTTCAGGATGAGCGCCTTGGCGTCGGCGCATCGCTTCGCCTGCGCCGCCGTCATCTGCAGCGCCTCGAGCCGACCGGCGATCGCGGCCGCTTCGGTGGTGACCTCCTGCCAGGCGAAATCGTTGACGGCGACGGTGAGTGCCCGCGCATCGGACTCTGCGCTGGTCACCTCGTTCCGCAGCAGCTTCGCCGTCACATCGTCGGCCTGGCGCTGAAACGCACCGGCCCGGGTGCGGTCGGTGAGGCCGGCGATCAGCGGCGCGAGGTCGTTGAGCAGGCTGGTGGCGGAGGCGCGCGCCGCCGCCGCGTCATCGACCCCCACACCGGCCTGGCTGGCCTGGTTGAGCTGCCGCGTGGCGAGCTGTCGGTTCGCGTCCGCAGACATTGCATTCTCCAGGATGATCGCGGCCTTGCGAGTCCCGGTCTGCGGCTGCAGCCGTGCCAGTGCCGTCGCATAGGGCGGCGTGTTGATCTGCGTCCAGGCAACCAGGGTTTCCGCAGCGCTGTTGATCCGCTCTTCATCCGCGGCGCCCGTCGCCTGCAGCGCCGCGCGGTACGCGGCCATCCCGCCGTTCGCCTGGATGACGTTCCAGCAGGCGAACCGGGTCTTCCACTGCTGCTCGGTGCCGGGCATCAATAGCTTGGGGAATGCGGCCATGATGGCTTGCCTGGTGTCATCGTTCGGCAAAGCATCGCCCTCGGGCGTCTTCCATGCCGGTAGCGGCGCCGGCGGCTTCGGCAGCACCGCGTTGTTCGGCGTCTGCGACTTGTAAAGCTTCAGCGCGTTGACCGGATCGCGCATCAGGAACGCCTGCGCCGTATTCGCTCCTGTCTCCTCCGTCATGGTCCAGCCGTTGTCCGTCAGCCAGGTCAGGATCTTCTGCTGCTCCTCCCGCGAAGAGGTCATGAATTCCTGATACGCCGGCTTCTTTGCCGCCGCGCCCGCGATGATCTGGTCGGCGAGCGCATCAAAACCGGTATCCGCGACATCGAACAGCTCTTCCCCATGCGCCGCCAGGGCGATCTGGATCTCCGCCGGGCTGAGCGTCCGCGCAGCCCGCTTGAGGAACATCATCGAGCGTTTCGACATGTGCAGGCTGTCGTCGCCGACCTTGTCCCCCGCGCCCAGCCCGGGATGCACGTTGTCGAGCGCATCCCGCTGCGCCTTCATGCCCTGCTCCATCGCCTCGGGATCGAGCAGGTCGAGCTTCGCCACCGTTTCCGGGTCGAAATTCTCGTACGACGCCGGCATGGTCAGCAGGACGTTGACGAGGGTCACGGCCCCACTCACCAGGCTGCGACCGACGCCGCCCATGCGGTTTTTGAGAGCCGTGAAATCGCCCCGCGACGGCAAGGTTCCGCCGTGATCGATCGGGATGAGCTTCGGATTCTCCGGGTCCGCATTATCGACCATGATGTTGCCGCCGTGCCGATCGACACTCAGCGACATGATGTCCATCAGCGCCATCTTGTGCGCTTCTTCGGGCTTGACCTTCTTGAGCGTGTCGCGCGGCAGGTCCTTGATCTGGTCCTTGACCCCGGCGTGCTGCTGCGCCGAGCCGAGCAGCGGCGGCCCGTTCGGGTCGGCGCCGTTGACCGCATAGGGCGCGATGGATACCACGCTGGTTTCCGGCACGCCGAGGTCGATCCCGGTCATCGCCCCGAACAGCTTGGCGTTGGCGCTGGCGAGCGACTCCTTCGTCGCCCCGGCGCCTTTGCGGTCGGACGAGCCATCCGGAAACTCCTCGCCCTCGAACGGCTTGAAGATGGCCTCGCCGCGCTTGTTGGCGACCATGGTGACGGTCGGCCGGCCGGTCTCGTCGATCCCCTCCTGCGGCGAGCCGCTTCGGATCCAGTAGGAATCCGAAGCGCCGCCGCCGCCGTCGTCGGCCAGCCCCTTGGCCTTCTGGTAGCCGGTCTCGAAGTTGAGCTGGGCGCGCAGGCCGGCGACCCTGATCTCGGTGTCGCGGTCCCAGGGCTGGTCCGGCTGCGGCGCGCCCAGCGCATCGAGGTCCATCGCCATGCCGTAGTGCCGCGCGGCGATCAGGCTTTCCTCGCAATAGCGCTTCTTGCTCAGGCTGGCCTTGTCGTTCTTCTGCTTGTCGGTCAGGTCCCGTTCGTAATGGCCGAGATAGGCCTGCGCGGCGGCGATCAGCGCGTCGCACTTGGCTTTGAGGTCCTGGGCGACGTTCGGGGCGACCGGGCGGCTGGGATCGACGCCTTTCTTGGCGGTCTCGAGCGTCTGCAACGCGGCGAGATAGGCTTTGAACTCCGGCCCGGGCGCGAGCTTCTCCTTGCCGATGCGTTTCGCCGCGCCGTCCGGCAGGTAGCTCTTTTTCACGTCCGTCAGGGTCGGCGCCATGTCCTGATAGAGCGTCAACTGGTCATTGAACTGCTTCTGCTTGAGACCCTCCGCCAAAGCGCGCGCCTTGGCGGTCAGGATGGCCTCGGCGGCATTCTGCCTGGCCTGCAGGCTCGCCAGCGCCTTCACGTAGTCGGCGGTGCGCAGGTCGGCGGCGAGCAGGTTCGCCGCGGCGGTGTAGGCTCCCTCCACCTGGGCGACGCCCGGCAGCAGCGGCCGGACCACGAGCACGCCGTCGGTCGCATCGAACAGGCGCTGCGCCTTCGCCGCGGCGGCGTTGTAGCGGCGGACGTCGTCCGGGTTCACCTGGCGCTGCGGCACATTCGGGAGCGGCGGCAACCGGCGCTTCAGCACACGGGCGTTGATGAACGCGCGCTGGTGGGGCAGGAGGCCCGTGGTGGTACCGCTCATGTCGGAGGTCTCGCGGTCAGATGGTTTCCAGAACGGCGTGCAGGCTTTCCGTGACTTTCGCCTTGATATCGAGCGGAACGAATCCGTTGTCGTCGATGTCGTTCACCAGCCCGTCCTCGGCGACGTATTTCTGGTAGCCCGTCACGATGCTGCGGGCCTCCGCGGTGAGCTTCCGCTTCTCCTCCGGGTCGCTGGTGGCGCGCAGCTCGTTGAGCTTCGCGGTCAGCCGGTCGTCCAGCACTTCCAGCAGTTCCTCGAGGTTGCCGAGATTGGCGTCGATGTCGTCGAAATCCGGCTCGTCCGCCGCCTGGGTGCGGATCGCCTGCTGCAACGTCTTGATCTGCTGGCTGACATGGCTGCGCGTGTTGTTCCACAGCAGCAGGCTCTTGGCGAGCCGGACCGCGGCGCCGTTCGGGCGTCCCTGCACGGAAGGAAAACGGTACGCCAGCACACGCTCCACCCATTCCCGTCTGGCGTCCAGGCTTGCCGACATGGAAATTCCTCCCGAGAAGGCAACAGGCGCGCACCGGCGCCACAGGGGGTGCGTAACCGTGAACCAATGGCTCGCTGATTTCTTCGGGCCATAGCACAGGCTGGAACACCGCACAAGAATTGGAGACAGCGCCCGAGCATGAATCGTTCCAACAAATTCAACGCATGACTGGCCGCAACGGCGACGATTCACCGGACGCGGGCAACCGCCCGGAGCCGCCGCGCTCGAGTGAACGCCGGGGAGCGACGCCGCGCGTCCGCGCCCCCCCCGGCCGGGTCGGGCTCCTCACCCCACCCCGGCCATGCAACGAGACGGGGACGCCGGTATCAGGCAAACGCGTAGGTGAACTCCCCATCCGCCACGCCGACGTCTACCTTGGCCACCATGCTGCCCTCCAGCATCCGTTCCAGGAACGCACCGCTGATCGCCGGCAGCATGGTGTTGGTCAGGATCGCATCGATCATCCGCCCGCCGCTTTCCGGTTCGTTGCAGCGGCTGGCGATCAGGGTCACCACGTCGTCGCCGAACGTGACCGGCACCTTGTGGCGTTCGCTGATCCGCCGCGCGATCCGCCCGAGTTGCAGGCGGATGATGTCGCCCATCACCGCATCGCTCAACGGGTAGTAGGGAATCACGATCAACCGCCCCAGCAGCGCCGGCGGGAACACTTTCAGCAGCGGGGTGCGCAGCGCCTTGGCGATCTCCTCGGGTTCCGGCGTCAGCTCCGGATCGGCGCACATCGACATGATAAGCTCGGTGCCGACATTGGACGTCAGCAGGATCAGGGTGTTCTTGAAATCGATCACCCGTCCCTCCCCGTCCTCCATCACCCCTTTGTCGAACACCTGGAAGAAGATCTCGTGCACGTCCGAGTGCGCCTTCTCCACCTCGTCGAGCAGCACCACCGAATAGGGCTTGCGGCGGACGGCTTCCGTCAGCACGCCGCCCTCGCCGTAGCCCACGTAGCCGGGGGGCGCACCTTTCAGGGTGGAGACGGTATGCGCCTCCTGGAACTCGCTCATGTTGATGGTGATCAGGTTCTGCTCGCCGCCGTAGAGCGATTCCGCCAAGGCGAGCGCGGTCTCGGTCTTGCCGACGCCGGACGGGCCGCACAGCATGAACACGCCGATCGGTTTCGATGGGTTATCGAGTCCGGCGCGCGAGGTCTGCACGCGGCTCGCGATCATCGCCAGCCCGTGGCCCTGGCCGATCACGCGATGGCCGAGCGTCTCGGCCAGGCGCAGCACCGCCTGCACCTCGTTCTTCACCATCCGGCCCACCGGGATGCCGGTCCAGTCGCCCACCACGGCGGCGACCGCCTGTTCATCGACGCTCGGCAGGATCAGCGGGGTCTCGCCCTGGTGCGCGGCAAGCGTCGATTGCAGGCCGCGCAGTTCGTCGAGCATCCCGGCGCGTTCGGCATCCGTCGGCGGCGCCGGCTCGCCCTCCACCGGTTCGGCGCCCTGGCGCAGCCGGGCGCGCAGTTCCAGCACCCGATCCACCAGCGCCTTTTCGGCACTCCAGCGGGTTTCCAGCCCGCCGAGCCGGGCGCGCTCTTCCTCGAGCGCCGCGCGGGCGGAGGCGTCGCGCGCGGAGGCATCGATGCCGATCGCGCTTTCACGGGCGATGATCTCGAGTTCGGTCTCCAGCGCGGAGATGCGTCGGCGGCAATCCTCCACCGCCGGCGGCACGGCGTGCTGGCTCACCGCGACGCGGGCGCAGGCCGTATCGAGCAGGCTGATCGACTTGTCCGGAAGTTGCCGTGCCGGAATGTAGCGGTGCGACAGCCGCACCGCCGCTTCGATCGCCTCATCCAATATCTGCACCCGGTGGTGCTTCTCCAGCGGGGAGGCGATGCCGCGCATCATCAGGATCGCCTTCGCCTCGTCCGGCTCGTCGACCTGTACCACCTGGAAGCGGCGGGTGAGCGCCGGATCCTTCTCGAAATATTTCTTGTATTCGGCCCAGGTCGTCGCGGCGATGGTGCGCAAGGTGCCGCGCGCGAGCGCGGGCTTCAGCAGGTTCGCGGCGTCCCCGGTGCCGGCCGCGCCACCGGCGCCGATCAAGGTGTGAGCTTCGTCGATGAACAGGATGATCGGCTTGGGCGAGGACTGCACTTCCTCGATCACCTGGCGCAACCGCTGCTCGAACTCGCCCTTCATCGACGCACCGGCTTGCAGCAGGCCCACATCCAGCACTCGTAACGACACGTCGGCGAGCATCGGCGGCACGTCGCCGGCGGCGATGCGGAGTGCGAAGCCTTCCACCACCGCGGTCTTGCCGACGCCAGCTTCCCCAGTCAGGATCGGGTTGTTCTGGCGCCGGCGCATCAGCACGTCGATCACCTGGCGGATTTCGGCGTCGCGGCCGACGATGGGATCAAGCTCGCCGTTGCGTGCCCGTTCCGTAAGGTCGATCGAGAACTGCTTGAGAGCGTCCTGCTTGCCCATCGCCGCCGGCGCGATCGCCCCGGAGGCCTCGCCCGGCGCGCCGACCCGCGAACCGTCGACAGCAGGCAGCGCCTCTTCCGGCGAGCCGTGCACGATGTCGGCAAAATCCTCGATCAACGCGTCCGCTTTCACCCGATCGAACTGGCGGCTGATGCCGAGCAGCACGCTACGAAGGCTGGGCGTCTTCAACCCGCCCATGATCAGGTAGCCGGTACGGACCTGGGTCCCGCCGAAAGTGAGCGAACCATACACCCAGCCGCGCTCGACGATGTCCGCGATATGCTCGGACAGATCGGTCAAAGACGTCGCCCCCCGCGGCAGCCGATCCAGCGCCGCGGTGACATCGGCCGACAGCTTGCCCGGATCGAGCTCGAAATGGCGCACGATGTGGTGCAGATCGGAATCCTGCACCTGCAGGATCTGGTGGATCCAGTGCACCAGCTCCACATAGGGATTGCCCCGCAGCTTGCAGAAGGTGGTGGCGCCCTCGATCGCCTTGTAGGCGATGGCATTGAGCTTGCCGAACAGGTTGGCGCGGCTGATCTCGGTCATCAAACGGTCTCCGTTGCGGTCGCTTGCAGGCCGGCGTCTATCTTGCGTGCCATGCTGTCGGCACTGGCATCGAGGAACAAATCCGCCGCGTCGGTCTCGGCCCGGCGCGGCATCAGCCAGGTGGTCCAGCCCAGCCGGCCGAAGCCGCCGAGGCGGGTGGGCACGACCTCATCGCGTTTCAGGATCAGGTTCACGTCCCACACGAGGGTATCGCCGGCGTAGTTGCGCACGATCGGTACCAGACGATGGAAGCTGCGCCCCCCTGGCAACAGCCGCTCGTACTCGGCAAGCGACAGCGGCCCGATGACAATACGGAACTTGTGCTGCCGCGACCAGACCCGCCCGCCGAGCAGAACGGTCTGGCCCAGCGCCACCGTCCGCGCCCCGTCGCCGAGCCGCGAGCGGTCGGCCGACGGCAGGGTGAGCCAGGCGCCGATGAAGCTTTCGACCCGCACCGGCATGGCGAAGAACGCCGAGAGGATGTCGGCCAACCCCTCCGCATGGCGGGTCTGCAACGCCAGATGCCCGGCGAAGTGCAGCTTCGTCAGATCGGGCATCGCATCGCGGTCGCGCAGGCTCGTCATGCCGAGCCCGGCCAGCGCACCGACATAGAGGCCGAAGCGATCCTGCTCCGGCCGGTCGAAGCTGACGGTCGGGCGCACATCGGCCCAGGCGCGGTAGAACAGCGACAGGGCGCGGTGATGGAAGACGTCGGCGAAGCGCTGGAAGGTGGGATCGCGATGGTTGCGCCTGCGGTCGCGGGCGTATTCGGTCAGGTGCAACGGCAGCGGCCCGTCGGGGCCGAACAGGCCGAAGAAGAACACCGCGAGCCGGGGCGGATGATCCTCCTCCGCCGGTTGCCAGGCTGCGATGGTGGCCGGGGCGAACACAACCGCCGGCTCCTGCGCGAGCCGGATCGGGTCCTGCGCCGGGCGCGCGCTGCGCCCGAAGCGCGGGCGGTCGGGGAAGGCGGCCTCCAGGGCGCGCATCGCGTGGTAGAAGCCGAAGTTCCAGGGCCGGGCGGCAAGACCGGCGAACAGCGACGACACGGCCCCCGGCGCCGGCGCGGGTTCCACCACCGCCACCGCCGGCACTTCCGCGTCCGGCATCGCATCGCCGGTCACTACAGCACCGGGCGCTGACCGATCCGCATCGGCCATCGCTTCACCTCGCCCCGCTCCGGGGTCCGGAACACCGTCTCGGTGAACGCATTGATGGAAACGTATTTGGCGAAGAACCTGTCGAGCACGGCGGCGAGCAGAATGCCGCCGGCGCCCCCGAATGCCGCCTCGTCGATGGTGAGCGTAAGCTCCAGCCCGCGCCCGGCGGCGACCGGCCCGGCGCCGGGGATGCGGCGGACGATCGGATGGCAGGCGATCGACATCAACCCTTCGAGCTGCCGCGCCTGCACCGCCGAGGCGGGCGGCAGATAGAGCCGCAACAACTCCCGCAACGCCGCCGCCCCCTGCCGCGCATCGGTATCGGTCAGGCTCAGGTAGTTCAGGCCGAGATGGCTGATGAACCGCCAGGCGTACTCCCCGTCGCTGCGGCACGGACGCGGTGCCGTCGGACCGACAAGGCAACGGATGGAGGCCACCGGCGCGCTGACCGAAATCGTGAAGTCGGTATGATTCTTGCCGACCGGCATCGCCAGCGGCAGATCGCGGTTTGTGCAGAGCAGCTCAAGGCCAAGCTGGCGTAGCCCATGCGCGAGCGGGGCCGCCTCGGCGTCGACCAGGGAGATGAACACCTCGTGCCCGAAATAGCTCGACCGCGGCCCGCGCTGGCGGGCGGTGGAGGAAAGCTGCCGCGGCTCGCGGCGCAGGGTGTAGTAGGCGCGATGGTCCGGGTTGCGCGACAGGTCGTTGCTTGCATAGAACGGCATGAACGGCTGCGCGCCGCTGCCGTCGGCGGCGAACCCCTCCACCTCGCGAATGCTGAACACCTCGAAGTCGAGCGGACGCATGCGATCCGGCACGACGTGGTATTCCGCCTCCCGCTCGCTCAGATTGACCCGATCGCTACGGCGGGAGAACAGGTTGATGGCGGGGGTCGCGAACAAGGCGAACTGGTCGGGGCCGAAGGCGTTCGCCAGCACCGGCTCGCTCCGCGCAAGCAGCAGGATGATCTCGATCTCCTTGCCCGCGGTGCGGCCGGCAGGGCGTTCGAGCCCGGTCAGTTCCACGAACAGGAACCGTTCCGGCATCGCGTAGTATTCCTGCAGCAGCCGGTAGCCGTCGAAGGATTCTGCAGCACGCGGTAGCAGCGAGTCCTCCGGCTCGAAGCCGAGCGGGCGCAGGGCGGTGGTCGGCAACCGCTCCTGCCAGGGCAGCGGGCGCTCGCCGGGGCGGACGTAGATCGCCACCAGCTCGGCCATCACCTGCTCATAGAGCCGGATGCGCGCCGCGGCCGGCCCCGCGAGGAACAGTGGCAGGCGATCGAGCGCGAGCTTGTCGAACCCGGCCTCCCCGGTCGTCTTGAGGCGCAACCGTATTGCTGCCTTCACGCCGCGTTGGTCGGGCAGGCCAAGGGCTGCGACGGCTGCCGGCGAGCCGATATACTCGGCATCGACAAGCTCGATCGGCAGCAGGTGCACCGGATGGGCAGTACGGAATTCGCAGTTGGTCTGGTCCTCGGTGCCGAGCAGGCTGCGCAATTCGGTCCCGCGCGGCAGCATCGCGCCCTTGGGCGCGCCGCGCAGGCTCGCCTCCGGCGTGAAGCGGACGACCGCCATAGACGGGGTCGGGGCGAGGTAGTGCGGATAGACCATCTGCAGCAGCGACTGCGTGAAGGTCGGGAACTCCGCTTCCATTTTGAGCTGGATGCGCGCGGTAAGCAGCGCGAAGCCTTCGAGCAGACGTTCCACGTAGGGATCGGCGACGTCGAGGCTGGTCAGGCTGAGCCGGGCGGCGATCTTCGGGAATTCGCGCGCGAATTCCTGGCCCATGTCGCGGATATAGGCCAGTTCGGATTCGTAAAGCCGCAGCAGCCGCGGATCCATCAGCGGCGCGCCCGCGCGTCGGTGACGACCGCGGCCCGGGTTTCGAGCTCGATTGCGGTTTCGAGGAACAATTGCTCGGGCACCGGATGCGCCCAGAGATCGCCCGCGATCTCGAAGCGCAAGGTCGGCGTCGCGGCATCGGAGGCGTCCTGCCGCAACCGGACCGACAGGGTTTCGGGCCGGATGCGCGGCTCGAAGGCGCGGATCGCGGCGGTCAGCCCGGTCTCGAGCGCGCTCATGCGCCCGGCGGTGCCGACCGATCCGGTGAAGCCGGGGGAACCGTAATTCAGGGTCGATTTGGCGGCGAGCGGCGTCGCCGACAAATCCTCGGTGCTGGCGAGGTTGGTAGTGTTGAGCAGCCAGCCGAGGTCGCGCAGCACCGCCTGGCGCAGGACCGGCATCGACAGGGTCTGCTGGTCGAAGCCCTCCCGCCGGGATTCCGGCGCGTGGTCGGTCAGCCGGTCGAGCAGGGACGGCTGCAGGCGTTCCCGACTGGCGGTCTCCGCCATGTCAGGCCTCCGGTGCAGCCGGCTCGGCGAGCGTGATGTTGCGGATGTCCATCACGGGATGCTCGCCCGTATCGGTGGCCAGCATGCGTTGGCCGCTGCCGAGGAACCAGTCCGCACCCCGATCCTGCCATTCCGTGCGGCGCGACAGGGCGAGCGCCGGATCTTCGGCGGCCTCCGATCCCGGGTAGCGGGTGGGGACGAAGCCGAACGATTCGCCGCCGTTGGTCCAGACGAAATGCGCCGGCATCCAGACCTGGTCGCGCAGGTCTTCCGGCCGCTCGATATCGAGCCGGCTGAGGCGATGGAACGGCACCCAGTAGTATTTGCCGTCCACCAGCGCTTCCAGCATCGGGCCGAGGCGGGGGTCGGCGTCGGCGATCCATTCGAACGCGGCGCCGTCGATCGTGCCGGTGGCTGCCGGCGCCTGCTCGAACGCGGTGTCGCGCAGGCCGGCCGCTTCATCCGCGTGCCCGGCGGCGAGCAGCCGGTTGGCTTCGATCAGCAGGGACATCCAGGGTTCCGGCGGTCCGAACACGGTGGGCATCCGCTGGCCGGCGAAGATCCGGCCGCGCAGCATTTCGCAGCGGATCGCCGCCCGGTAGGCCTGCGACATCGGCAGTGCGAGCGGGTCGAGCTCGGCCGCGGCGGTGAGCTGGGTCACCGCACGCTCCCATTCGCCGAACACGCAGAACATCTGGAACAGGAAGGTGCGCAGGCGCACATCGCGCGGCGCCTTGCGCACCTCCCGTTTCAGTTCCTCCAAGGCGGCGCGGGGATCCCCCGTGCGCAACAATTCGCGCGCGTCGGTCACCGCGGCCCCTCCCCCATTTCCCGGATCAGGTCGCGGTAATGCCGTCCATGCTGAAACTGTCATTGTTATTGACACGATTCCACGAACCCACCTGGGCCGGACTCATCGGCTTGCCCGTTGCGTCCTGCTGCATATAGCGAACCTGCAGCGCACCGTATTCGAACGCGACTTCTTCCTTCGGGGATTCGTCGCCGTCCGAACCGCTCCAGGAGATCGTCTTCACCGCGACCAGGGCGAAGTCGAACCGCAGAAACGTCCAACCGCTGGCGAGCGTACCTTGCGCGGCCGTCAGGCCGCCGCCGCCACCTGCACGGCGGAGGTACAGGCTGACGATGTCGAAATGCTGCCCGGCACAGCACATGGTGAACAGCTTCGAAGACGCACGGTCGGTCTTGCGGGTCACCGTGAACGGGTTGAACGTCACCTTGCCGGCGCCGGCACCCGAGCTCTGGCTACCGATGTTCAGTACCTGTTCGATATCGAAGTTGAAGTCGTCGATCTCGAACACGTTGCCGGCCTTGATGTCGTTGCCGAGGGTGGACTCGCTGCTCGTGCTGATCTGCACTTGCGACTCGCCCGCGAGCCAGCTCGAGCCGGCCTTGAACTGCATATAGCTGTCGAACGCCATCGGGATCTCCCTTGATGAGTGAAATTACGAAACGCCCACGAGGAAGCCCCTCGTCACGCCGCGGGCACACGCGACACAAGGCGCAGCGACACCGTCAACCCTTCGAGCTGATAGTGCGGCTTCAGGAAGAACTTCGCGCTGTAGTAGCCCGGGTTCTCTTCGTTTGCCTCCAACACCACTTTTGCTTCGGCAAGTGGGTGGGAAGCCTTATATTGCTCCGACGCGTCGGGGGGACCGACATACTGGCTGATCCATCGGGTCAGCCACCCCTCCAGCTGCTCCTGATTCATGGTCGAACCGATCTTGTCCCGCACCATGCACTTCAGGTAATGCGCGAACCGGCAACTGGCGAACAGATACGGCAGCCGCGCTGACAGATTGGCGTTCGAGGTCGCCGCCGGATCGTCGTATTCCTGCGGCTTCTGGAGCGATTGCGCGCCGATGAACGCCGCAAAGTCCGAGTTCTTCTTGTGGATCAGCGGCATGAAGCCGTTCTTCGCCAACTCCGCCTCGCGCCGATCGCTGATGGCGATCTCGGTCGGGCATTTCATCGCCACGCCGCCGTCATCGGTCGGGAAGGTGAATGTCGGCAGGCCTTCTACTGCGCCGCCGCTCTCGATGCCACGGATGCGCGAACACCAGCCGTACAGCTTGAACGAGCGGGTGATGTTGGTCGCCATCGCATAGGCGGCGTTGGACCAGCAGAACTTGCTGCTGTCCGCGCCCGCCACGTCCTCCTCGAAATGAAACTCGTCGACCGGCTCGGTCTTCTCTCCGTACGGCAAGCGAGACAGGAAGCGCGGCATGCAAAGGCCGAGATAGCGCGAATCCTCGCTCTCCCGCAGCGATCGCCACGCGGCATATTCCGGGGTCTGGAAGATCTTGGTCAGGTCGCGCGGATTGGCGAGCTCGTTCCAACTGTCCATGCCCATCACCGTCGGCGCCGCCGCGGCGATGAACGGCGTGTGCGACGCCGCCGCCACCTGCGCGATGTCGCCGAGCAACTGCACGTCCTGCGGGCCGTGATCGAACTCGTAGTCGCCGATCAGCACGCCATACGGCTCGCCGCCGAACTGGCCGTATTCTTCCTCGTAGACCTGCTTGAACGTCGGACTCTGATCCCAGGCAGTGCCGCGGAACTTCTTCAACGTGCGGCCGAGGTCTTTCTTCGAGACGTTCATCACCCGGATCTTTAGGAACTCGTCCGTCTCGGTGTTGTTGACCAGGTGATGCAGTCCGCGCCATGCGGATTCCAGCTTCTGGAAATCCTCGGTATGCATGATGACGTTGATCTGCTCGGTCAGCTTGGCGTCCAGCGCTGCGATCATCGCCTCGATGCTGCGCAGCGAATCGCCGGACACCAGGGCGGTGTTGGCCAGCGCCTGCTGCGCCAGGGTCTGCACCGCCTGTTCCACCGCCGATTTCGCCTGCTCGGACTTCGGCTTGAACTCACGCGTGAGCAGGCTGGCGAAATCGCTCGTCGGCTGGACGGCAACGCCGGCTGCAGCGCCCGCTTGCGGGGCGGCCTCGGTCCCGGACATCGCTTATTCCTCCCCAGATTTGCCGTCGGCCGCATCCGGCTTCGGTGCCGCGGCCAGGGATTGCAACAACGCCGGATCGTTCAGCACCTTCGTGATCAGGTCCTCGGCCCCCGTCTTGCCGTCCATGTAGGTCAGCAGATTGGAAAGCTGGGTCCGCGCCTCCAGCAGCTTGTTCAGCGCATCGACCTTGCGCGCCACGGCGGCGGGGGAGAAATCGTCCATGCTCTCGAAGGTGATATCGACCGCGACGTTGCCCTCACCCGTCAGGGTGTTGGGCACCATGAACGCCACCCGCGGCTTCATCGCCTTCATCCGGTCGTCGAAATTGTCGACATCGACTTCCAGGAACTTGCGGTCCGCGATCGGCGGCAGCGGTTCCTCCGGCTTGCCCGACAGGTCGGCCATCACCCCCACGACGAACGGGAGTTGCACCTTCTTTTCCGCCCCATAGGTCTCGACGTCGTACTCGATCTGCACGCGCGGGGCCCGGTTGCGGGCCACGAATTTCTGACTGCTTGCTTTTGCCACGGCTCGCCTCGCTTCCCCGTTTCAGGTTCCTTCGCCGCCAATATCGCACGTCCGGCTGGCGGCGCGCCAGATCATTCCTCATGCACCCCGGTCATCATCCGGGCCTGGCCAAGCCCGTCCGGCGCCAGGTCGCGCAATATGTCCAGGAACGGCAGTTCCGCCAGCCGGCGCGCGCGCCCGATCAGCAGGGGCAGCGGGCTCGACGGCTCGGCACGCCGATAATATTCGCAAACAAGATCAAGCAGCCGCAGCGCATCAGCGCGGCTCGTGACCTCGGTCAGCGCCGCGGCGGAAAGCGCCGGCCCGCGTCCCGGGGCCGCCTGGACCGGGACGGCATCGCCCGCGGCCGGCTCGCTCTCCTCCGACGCTTCGGCCGGTGCGATCGCATAGCGTTCGATCGCACGCGCCATCTCGCGCAACAGCTTGCCGAGTTCCTCGAGATCCGGCCCCGAACCGGCACCGGCCCGCGCGTCGAAGCCGCTCGAGATCGCAGCGACCTCCGCCGCCGCCGTTACCACCACCTCCCGCAACATCGCGAGCCGCGCCGGATCGCTGTCCTGGAACGCCGCGCGGATGGTCGTCTCGCTCGGCTTGTCGGCAGCCTCGCTCGGGATCTGGCCGGTGGCGAGACCCACCTCGCGCCAGCCGTAATGGCCGAGGCGCGGGGACTGCGCCAACGGCAGGTCACGCAGAAAACGCAGCACCCATCCCGGATGTCCCAGCCGCAGCAGCGCGTTCGCGCGCAACGTCGGGTCGTTGTCGTCTTCCGGATCGAGCCGCGGATGCAGATCGTCCCACCGGTCTTCGAGTAGCCGCCGGGTCAGCCCCAGCAGCGCGGCATAATCGGGCAGGCCGCCGAGCCGCAGCCGGGCCACCGCCAGATGCGTGACAATCCGCAAATCGCGGGTCCGGTCCAGCAGGCCGCGGGCAAGGCTGTCGACTTCCTTCCAGTCCGGCTCCTCGGCCGGAATGACCGTCGCACCATACTGCTGCTCGGGCTTGCCCTGGGCGGCGCGCTCCAGCGCGCCGAAATCGGCGTCGAATTCCAGGTCGGGGCCGGAAGGCTCGGCGTCCGAAACAGGGAGAAGCCACCCGGTGGTATCGATCGGCGGCATCTACGCCGGCACCCGGGCGCCCGCCGCAGAGGTGCCGGACCTGGAAACGCCGGACACAGGAGCGGCAGCCGGACAGGATGTTGCTCCCGCCCGGACGGCCGTCCCGTCGGTCGGCCGCACAGCAACCAGACGCGCGCCCGCGCCGCCCACAGTCTTCGCCTCGGCCGCTATCGTCCCCTCCATCTCCGGTCGGATCGCCCGCCGGATCCCATCGCATCGCCCGCGCCTTTTGGCCGCGCGGCATGCACCTTCACCCCGGTTGGTCAGCGGCTCTCTAACGCCCGGTCCCGGCCCCGGCAAGCGATTTCGTTGCGCGCACCCCGGCCTCCGGCCAGGTCGACGGAGGGAAAACACCCTGGCAAAATCCGCCCGAAAAACACCGGGGGAAAAATCGCCCAGGCCCTGGCGCATTCACTGGCGTGCCAGGGCGAGCAGATGGGTCCGGTACAGCACCGATCCGCGGTCGTGCAGCCGCGTCTGCCAGGGCCAGGACAGGTTCTCCGCCAGTACCGCGAGCCCTGACACCGACTGCGGGTGCGCCCCTGCGGTCAGCAGCGCATGCAGGAACGGCTCGGCGGCGCCATCGTGTGCCGCCCGCTGGGAGTGGCCCCCGATCCAGGTCTCCATCGGTGTCGCCCGTGTGGACCAGTCGTACGGGCAGGCCAACAGAATCCGGCCGCCGGGCCGCACCGCGGCGGCCAGTTCGGCCAGCAGGCGCCGCGGCTCCGCCACGCAATCCAGCAGATTGAGCGCCACGGCCAGATCGGCCACCCCAGGCGCAAACGGCAGCGCCTGCGCGTCGCAGGCCCAGAAATCCACGCGCCCCGTACCGGGCGGTGCCACCGCGAAGGTACGATCGTCATAAACGAGACCGATCCGCCGGCGCGGATACCTGACCCGTCCGCCGAGCGCTCCCTGGGCCAGCCGCAGCAGCCCGAACGAGAGATCGATCCCGAGCACCAGGGCTCCGGGATGGCCGGCCGCCAGATCGAAAGTCGTGCGTCCGGCGCCGCAGCCGAGATCGAGCACCCGGTTCACGACCGCAGGCCCTGCCAGCTCCTGAAGCCTCGCCAGGCAGCGCCGCGCCGCGCCCGGCCGCGGCGCGTCCTCCGCGGCCACCGGCTCGGCCGGATCGAGGTCGGCCCAGCCGTCCCAGCCATAAGTCGATACCGTCTGGCGCAGCACGTCGAACCAGCTCCCGGGGCCGGTGGCGTCGCCCAGCAGTCCCTCCAGCACCGGATCGAGGTCGTTGCGCACCAACAACTCGACCGCACGCTCGGCGAGCAGGCTGCGCGGGTCGGGGACGATCACCGGGATGCCGTCGACGATCGGGAATTCGAGCGCGCACGCCGGATTGGGGCAATGCAGAATGCCGGCGCGCACGTCGTCGTCCCGCTCGGCCAGCACCACGACGAGCTGCAACGGATGCCGCCCCGCCCCGGCGCGGGCACAGCGCGGGCAGTGCGGTGCGAAGGCGGCGAAATGGCTCCGGCGCAAGCGGCCTCAGCCGCCGATCAGGACGGTGGGCGCGCCGGGGCCGGTGACGGTTCCGGTCGGACCCGGGATCGGGCCGACGCAGGCCGCATGAGCGGTCGTGTCGCCGACGCGTGCCGCCGGCAACCCGCCGATCGTGACCGTGGCGGATCCCTTGTCGATCAGGCCTGGTCCTCCCGGCACGCAGGAGGGGAGCGTGCAGATTTTGGTCTGGTCGGTGACACGCGCGGCGGGCGCCCCGCCGATCGTCACGGTCGGGCATCCCGGCGGCATGATGGGCAGCGGCATCGGCGGATGCGGCGCCGGCGTCGGCACCAGGGCGGCCGGATGGATCGGCGCGTGGCAATGCGGGCCGTCCTGCAAGACGTTATCGCCGACACGTGCCGCGGGCTGGCCCATCGGTCCTGTCTCCTGCCGGTCGCGTCACCGCGCGCCGCATGGTGGTGGCCGGATCGGCGCGGCGTCCGCGCCTGCGATCCGGCAAGCAGCGCGCCCGGGCATTCATATCGGTCTTCGGTCCGCGCCGCCAGCGTGGCCTGCCGCCCCGGAGCGATCGCCGCGCCGGTCTTCCGGTCCAGGCGCTGACCGTGCGGGTCGCCACTGGAGCGCGGATCGGTTCGCGACCTAACCGTAGCGCTCCTCGTTCCACGGATCGCCGTGGTTGTGGTAGCCGCGCTGTTCCCAGAAGCCGGGGCGGTCGACCTGACTGAACTCGATCCGGCGCACCCATTTCGCGGATTTCCAGAAATAGAGCGACGGGATCACCACCCGCACCGGGCCGCCATGCTCGCGTGGGATCGGCGCGCCGTTCCAGCTATGCGCGAGCAGCGCGTCCGGCCGCTCGAACCTCTCGCGCGGCACGTTCGTGGTGTAGCCGTCATGGGCGTGGAAGATCACGAACCTGGCCTCGTCCTTCGGTGCAACGAGGTCGATCAGGGTGTGCGCCGCGACGCCCGCCCAGCGGTTGTCATACGCCGACCATTGCGTGACGCAGTGGATATCGGAGACGTCCTCGGCCTGCGGCAGCGCCATGAATTCGTCGAGCCGCAGGCTCAGCGGATGGCCCACCGCGCCGTCGATATCGAGGCGGAACTTCGCCGCCGTCACCTCCGGCTGCACGCCGAGATCGAGCACCGGCCAGTCGTGCACCAGGCTCTGCCCCGGCGGCAGGCGGTCGCGCGCAGGATCGGCGGTGGTGCCGGTGAGCAGCCTGCCGCTGCGCGCCCAGGCCTCCTTGGCGGCGATCAGCTTTTCCCGCTTGCGGGACGGGGCCGGCGTGGGATCGGGATCGTCGGTCATGGCAGGGGAACTTGCAGGGACTTTTCCATGTCGACAAGCACCCAGCCGGGGCGGATCGGGTGGGCCCGCCGGCCGGTCTCGCGGTAGCCGCAGCGCGTATAGAGCGCGATGTTCCGGGTCATCCTGGCGTTGGTATAGAGCCGCAGCGTGTCCACGCCGGCCGCGCGCGCCTCCGCCTCGGCCCAGGCGAGCAGACGCCGCCCCAGCCCCTCCCCCTGCCGCTCCGGCGCGACCGCGACGCTGAAGATCAGGAGGTGGTCCGGCTCGTGTTCGAGCACGATCAGGCCGGACGGGGCCCCGGCGGGCCCCTCCGCCACCCATACCTGGCCGGCGGCGATGCGCGGCGCGTAGTCCTCGGTCACCGGAAGCGGCGGCGCGTCCAACACGGCGCCATAGCGCGCGTAGGCGACCGCGGTGAGCGCCACGATGGCCGGCAGGTCGCCTTGGGTCGCCAAGCGGATCATGGCCGTCTAGCCCCGCGCGCGCAGCAGCCGCGCCTTGTCGCGCTGCCAGTCGCGCGCGGCGATGGCGGCCCGCTTGTCGGCCTTCTTGCGGCCCTCGCCGAGGCCGAGCAGCACTTTCGCCCGGCCACGGTCGTTGAAATGGATCTGCAGCGGCACCAGGGTGATCCCGTCGCGCGCGATGGCACCGGCAAGCTGGCGCAGTTCCTTTTGTTTCAGCAACAGCTTGCGCGGGGCGCGCGGCTCGAAGCGCGACAGCACGCCGCCCTGGTATTCGGGGATATAGGCGTTGAACAGGAACATCTCGCCTTCCCGCTCGCCCGCCCAGGCTTCGGACAGAGTGGCTCGGCCGTGGCGCAGGGATTTCACCTCCGGCCCCTTCAGCACGAGGCCGGCCTCCACCGTGCTGCGGATGGTGTAGTCGAAGCGCGCCTTGCGATTCTGCGCGGCGATGCCGTGCGAGATCAGGCCTTTGCTTTTGCTCTTTGCTTCGGTCATGGCTCAGCGATCAGGGGCGCGCCGGCCCGCGGTGCGGCTTGCCGCACGCGTGGAAAAGCCGATCATGCGCGCCCGGTCGGGACCCATTCGTTCAGCAACCCTACTTCGGTCATCGCCGCGCGCACCTTCGCTCGCGTCGCCTCCGAAATCGGGGCCAGCGGCAGGCGGCAGTGGTCGGCGGTCTTACCCAGCAGGCTGGCGGCGAATTTCACCGGCGCCGGGCTGGTCTCCGCGAACAGCGCGTCGTGCAGCGGCACCAGACGGTCCTGGATCGCCATCGCCTCGGCCACCCGCCCCTCCTGCCAGGCAGTGTGCATCTCGCTGCACAGGCGCGGGGCGACGTTCGCGGTGACACTGATGCAGCCGTCGCCGCCGGCGGCGAGGAACGCGAGCGCGGTGTGGTCCTCGCCCGACAACTGGCAGAACGCCGGCCCGCAGGCGCGGCGGGTGTGCAGCGGACGCGCGAGATTCGCGGTCGCGTCCTTCACGCCGACGATGTTCCGGTGCGCGGCCAGCCGGGCCATGGTCTCCACGCTCATGTCGACCACGCTGCGCGGGGGGATATTATAGATGATGATCGGCAGGTCGACCGCGTCGGCGATCGCCGAGAAATGCAGGAACATCCCCTCCTGCGTCGGCTTGTTGTAATAGGGCGTGACGATCAGCGCCGCGTCGGCACCCGCCTCCCGTGCGTGGCGGGTGAGGTCGATCGCCTCCTCGGTGCTGTTCGACCCGGTCCCGGCGATCACCGGGACGCGGCCGTTGGAGACCTCGACCGCGATCTCCACCACCCGCCGATGTTCGGCGTGGCTGAGGGTTGGCGATTCGCCCGTGGTGCCGACCGGGACCACCGCGCGCGTGCCTTCGGCGATCTGCCAGTCCACGAAATCGGCATAGGCCTTCTCGTCGACCGAGCCGTCGGCGCGCATCGGCGTGATCAGGGCGACGAGCGATCCCTTGAACATCTGATCCTCCCTCTTGGAGCTGCGGCGGGCATCGGTTGACAGGCGACGGACCGCCCAAGGGAACATCCAAGGGAACACCCAAGGGGTAGACCGCCAGGCCGACGAAGTCAGGCGCCGGCGAAGTCCGGCGTCCGCGAAGTCAGGCTACTAGAAGTTAGGCCCCTGGGGGATGCGGGGCAAGCACGCGGCTTGCTAGAAGGGCGCATGAGACGGATGGGGTGGCCCAAGATTGCACCGATCGGCGCCCGGCGCCGGGTCGGGATGGTCCTGCCGGGAATGATCCTGCTGGTGGCTGCCGGCCTGCTGGGGGCTGTCGTCCTGGCGCGGCCGGCATCGGCGGACAACCCCATGGGGTTCGTGCGCGCCGACGAATGGGGCCGGGCGGCGGCGGCGGTGGCCGACGCCCCCGACCCGGTCGCGGGCAAGCTGGTGACCTTCTACCGGCTGCTCGCCCCCGGCGCCGCCACGCCGGACGAGATCGCCGCCTTCATGAAAGTGAACCCGGACTGGCCCGACCAGACGCTGCTCGCCCGCCGCCGCCAGGAGGCGATCGTGGCGGACGGCGACCCGGCGGATGCCGCCGCGCAGTGTGCTGCAGGGTCGATCACCCTCCCCGCCGCCCTGGTGCGCTGCGCCGCGGCGTTCGCCGCGACCGGGCATCCGGCGGCAGCAGCGCGCGCGGCCCGGCGCGCCTGGGCGGGCGGGTTCGCCGACCCCACCGCCGTGCCGGCGTTCCTCGTGCGCTGGTCCTCCGTGCTCACCCCGGGCGACGAGTGGTCGCGGTTCGCCGTGCTGCTGCGCGGCGATCCCGCCGCCGCCGCGGCCGAAATCCCCCGGCTCGCCCCGCCCCGCCGCGCCGCCGCCCGCGCCTGGATGGCGCTGCGACAGAACGCGCCGGACGGTGACGCCCTGTTCTCCGCCCTGCCGGCAGCGGAGCAGGCGATTCCCGACCTTGTCCTCGCCCGCGCCCGCTGGCTGCGCCGTGCCGATCAGGAGACCGCGGCGCTTGCGTTCTGGCGCGCACAGGGGTTTGCGGCCGAGCGCGCCTCCCCGTCCGCGCGCCGCGCCGTGTTCTGGAACGAGCGCGCCATCCTGGCCCGCACCCTGCTGCGCGACGGCGATGCTGCCGGCGCCTTTGCCGCAGCCGACGACACCGCACAGACGGCGTCCGCCGCCGCCGCCTCGGCCGGGTTCCTCTCGGGCTTCATCGCGCTGACCGCGCTGCACGAGCCGGCCGTCGCGGCGACCTGCTTCCACCGCCTGACGACAGTGTCCCGCGCCGCCATCACCGAGGCGCGGGCGCACTACTGGCTGGGCCGCGCCGCCGCCGCCGCCGGAGCGGACCCGGACGGCGAGTATCGCGCCGCCACGGCCTGGCCGACCACGTTCTACGGCCAGCTTGCCGCGCAGGCGCTCGGCGAGAATCCGGCAGCGCTCATCGATGCCGTGCGCGACCCCGGCTTCACCCGCGACCAGGCCTGGGCGTTCACCGGCCACGAGCTGGTGCGCGCGGCCCTGCTGCTGGCGGCCTGGGATGAACCGGGCCGCGCCCGCGCGTTCCTGTTCCGGATGGCCGAGGTCGCGCCCGATCCTGCCGAGCAGACCTTGGCTGCGCGCCTGGCGCTGGCGCTCGACCTCCCGGAGACGGCGGTGTTCATCGCCCGGCGGATGGGGTTGGAGGGGCGGATGCTGCCGCAGGCGGGCTGGCCGGTGCCGGTACGGCTGCCGGCGGCGGGGACGGTCGATCCGGCCGTGGTCCTGGCAGTGATCCGCCAGGAGAGCAGCTTCGACCGCGGCGCGATCAGCCCGGCCGGCGCGCGTGGGCTGATGCAGTTGCTGCCGGGAACGGCCGAGCAGGTGGCGCGCGCCCTCGGCGCCTCGGTGACGCGGGTGGCGCTGACGGCCGACGCGGAGCGGAACATCCAGTTGGGGACGGCGTATCTGAGGCAATTGCTGGCACGCTACGACGGGTCGGTGCCGCTGGCGGTCGCCGCCTACAACGCCGGGCCGCACCGGGTGGACCAGTGGCTGGTGGAGAACGGCGATCCGCGCCCGCATCCGACGGCGATGCTGAACTGGATCGAGCTCATTCCGTTCGGGGAGACGCGGAATTACGTGCAGCGGGTGCTGGAGAACGTGGAGGTCTACCTCGCGCGGCAGGGCACGTCGGCACCGGCGCTGACGGCGCAGTGGATGCCGGCGGCGGGGCAGCGAGGGGCGGCGGCGGGCGGGGCGACGACGACGGGGGCGGCCAGGGCGGGGGCGGTCGGGGCGGCGGCCAAGGCACCGATGGGCGACGCAGCAGTGGGTCAGCCAGAGGTGGGCCAGCCAGGGGTGGGCCAAGCAGCGATGGGGCATGTGGCGACAGTACCGACCGCGATGGGCCAGACGGCGACGGGCCAGACGGCGAGTGGGCGGCAGCCGGCCATGGCCCGGCGGGCGGCGCCAGGGGAAACGGCGCACTTGCCAACGGCGCAGCCGGCGGCAGCGGGCCATGCGGCGGGCGCGGCGCAGGCACCGTCTGCGGCGGCCGGCGGGACGGCCGTCTCCGCGGCTGCGCGATGAGCGACCCGTTGCGGCGAGAGGCAGCCCGGGATCCATGCGCCAGCACGCGGCGGCGGTCGCGGCCGTGGGGCCCCCGGGCGGGGCGAGCACCGCGGCAGTCGGCCGGGTGGCAACACCACGCCCGCCCACGCGGCCCTCGCGGCAGCGGCGGCTGATGTCCGGCCTCGCCATGCCGAACGTACACCACCTGTCCGCCTGGGACGGGCAGACATTGCGTGTCCTGGAATGGCCGGCGCTCGGCACCGCGACCGGGCTGCCGTTGCTGTGCCTGCCGGGGATCGTTCGGACGGCGGGGGATTTTGCCGTGCTGGCGGCCGGCGTCGGGGCCGGACGGCGGGTGGTGTCGGTCGATTATGCGGGCCGCGGCGGCTCGTTCCGGCTGCCCGCCGGGGCGGCGCCGACGCGCTACGGGCCGGAGGCGTGCCTGCGCGACGTGATGGACGTGGCGGCGGCGCTGCATCTGCATCGGGCGGTGGTGGTCGGCACCAGTTTCGGCGGCCTGCTGGCGATGGGGCTGGCGGCGGCCCGGCCGGGGCTGCTCGCGGCGGTGGTGCTGAACGACATCGGGCCAGAGGTGGGCTCGGGCGGGGCGGCGTTCGTCCGGCAGTTCGTGGCGACCGACCCGGCGCTGCCCGATCTGGACGCCTGCGTCGCGTATCTGCGCGGGCTGCTGCCGCCGCTTTCTTTGGCCGACGCCGCCGCCTGGCGGGCGATGGCGGCGCTCACTTACGCGCCGGAAGCGGATGGGAGGTGGCATCCGCTGTGGGACACGCGGGTCGCGGCACTGCTCGATGCGCCGACGCCCGATCTATGGCCGCTGTTCCGCGCGCTGGCGCCGGTGCCGCTGCTGTTGGTGCACGGGACGGTCAGCGACATCCTGACCGGGGAGACGGTGGCGCGGATGGTAGCGGCGCGGCAGGAGGCGCGGGCGGCGCTGCGGCTCGTGCGCGTGCCTGGCGTCGGCCACGCGCCGACCTTGGCCGAGCCGGAGGTGGCGGCGGCGTTGGAGGTGTTCCTGGCCGAGGTCGCGCCTCCGGGGTCGGTATGAGGCGGGCGGGATGAGGCGGGGGGCATGAGGCGGGCGGCATGGTGGATCGCAGTCGGCGGCGGGGTGGGGCTGGTGCGGCCGGCACCTGGCACGGCCGCCTCGGCCGTGGCGGTGCTGCTGGGGGCTGGGCTGCTGGCGCTCGGGTGGCCGGTGCTGGCCGTGGCGGCGGCGGCAGCCAGCCTGGGGGGCGTGTGGGCGATCCGTGCGGCCGGGATCGGGGGAGATCCGGGGTTCGTGGTGATCGACGAGGTGGCCGGGCAGTGGCTCGCACTGCTCGGGCTGGCGCGGGCGGAGGTTGGGATACCGGCACCGTGGGGGCTGCTGGCGGCATTTGCGCTGTTCCGGCTGCTGGATGTGGCGAAGCCGGGGCCGGTGGGATGGGCGGACCGGCAGGGCGGGGCGTGGGGGGTGATGGGGGACGATCTGATCGCGGGGGCGGTGGTGGCCGTGGTGCTCTGGGGGGTGCGGATGGGGTGGCCCGGGGTATGGGGGTAGGGCGGTTGCTCCGGGGGAGCGGGCGGGCCGGTGTCGGAGGGTGCGGGGTGGCGGCGGGTCATGTGGAACCGCCGGGCGGGCGATCCTTCGATATCAAAGAATGCTTCACGTGAAGCATTTTGTTAACGTTCAGTTACTGTTTCGTTTCTTCCGGCGCTATGCGGATGGCGCGCGGATGAAGAAGGTCCGGGCAGCGCAGCCCGGGGAGTGACGGTGGTTCTGTCGACCCCCCGGGACACGCTCCAGAATCTGGAAGGTTTTGCACGCTGTTTTACAGCGCTGCGCCAGCGATTTCGCTAGGCGGTGCGGGAGGTCTTCCCCGAACAGCGCGCATTCCCGACCCGGCTCGACAGGGCCGGGACTGGGTTCATGAAACCGCTCTCAACCCACCCGATCACCCCGCCGGTCGCGTCCGGAAAGCCGTCGGCGGACGCCGCCGGTCAGCGTGTCGATGCTGTAGACCGTCAGCAGGATCAGCAGAATAACCAACGAAGCGCTGTGCCAGTCATCGACGCCGATTCGGTCGAACAGCGCCAGACCGATGCCGCCGGCGCCGACCACGCCGAGCACGGTCGCGTTGCGCGTGTTGCTCTCGAAGAAATAGATCGCGTTGCTCAGGATCAGCGGCAGCACCTGTGGAACGATCCCGTAGCGGATCACCTGCAAGCGGCTGGCGCCCGTGGCCTGCACCGCCTCCCGCTGCCGCCGATCCACGGCCTCGATCGCCTCGGCATAGAGCTTGGCCAGAGCGCCCGTATCGCTGACGATGATCGCGAGAATGCCGGCGAAGGGTCCTAGCCCGACGACACTGATGAAGATCAGCGCCCAGATCAGCACATCGACGCCGCGAATGGCGTCGAGCACCCGACGCACCAGGAAGTGCAGCAGTGCCGAGCGCACCACGTTCCGCGCCGCCAGGAAGCCGATCGGCACGGCGATGATATTGGCGAGCACGCTGCCGGCGAAGGCCATCGCCAGGGTCTGCAGCACGGCGTAGAGGAGTTGATCCAGATCGTCGAACCCACCGGGCGGCAGCATGAATCCCAATATGCCGCCGAGCCGGCCAAGACCGGTGCCGATCATCGTCCAGTTGAAGAAGCCGAGGTGGCCGAAGAGCAAGGCCGCGAGCACCGCTGCGCCAGCGCCGCCGGCCCAGCGGATCGCACGAACGCGCAACGATGGCCCGAAGGCCTGCGGATGCAGCGCACGCAACGCCGCGACATCGCGCTGCGTCAACACGCCGCTCACGCCAATGTCTCCCGCCCCAGCACGCGATGGCGAAGACGTTCGGAAAGAAGATCGATCGCGAACACGACGACGATGATCAGCAGGACGATTGCGCTCACGTCCTGGTACAGGAACTCGCGGACCACATACATCAGATCCTGCCCGATGCCCCCCGCTCCCACGAAGCCAAGGATGGTCGCGGAGCGCACATTGATCTCGAAGCGTAGCAGAGTGTAGCTGAGGTAGTTCGGCATCGCCGCGGGTATGACGCCGTAGCGCACCATCTGCAGCCAATTGCCGCCGC
Organism: uncultured Pseudomonadota bacterium; assembly: GCA_963708095.1. Classification (GTDB taxonomy): domain Bacteria; phylum Pseudomonadota; class Alphaproteobacteria; order Acetobacterales; family Acetobacteraceae; genus JAJZVS01. The sequence goes on along the minus strand of OY970182.1, from coordinate 4,983,757 downwards.
TGGCGCACACCGCATCGGCCGCCCCCATCTCGAGATTCTCGTTCACCTCGCCAAAGAGCTTGCCGAGCGCACCCGCGCTGTGCAGCGCCAGCGCCAAAACGCCGGCGAAAGGCCCGATGCCGAAGGCGAAGACGAAGATCGTGGCGCTGACCAACTCGGGGATCGAGCGGCAGAACTCGGCGATGCGCAACGCCGCCCAGCGGCTGCCGCGCCACGGCGCGAGGTTGCGCGACGCCGGCATGGCCAGCACGAGGCCGCCACAGAAGCCAAGCAACGTCGCCGCGAACGCCATCAGCAACGTGTCGAGCAATGAGCGGAGCCAGCGGCCGAGATTCCAGTACCAGGCGCCAAGATCATGGCCAAGCGTGGCCAAATGCAGGTTGGGTGCGATCGAGACAAAATAATCGGCGAATTGCGGCAGCCCCGCGAGAAAGGTGTCGAGGCGTACCTTGCCCAACTGGAACGAGGCCGCAAGCGCGATGAGGAATGCAAGACCGCAGAGTGCGTCACGCCGCCTCCGCCGCCGCCGCGCGGCCTGCCAGGTCTGCTCGAAACCGCCGCCGAGGCCGGAAGCGGGATCAGCGGGACCGGCGGGACCGGGCGGCACGCAGGCCGCCCGGCTTGCGGTTTCAGCCGGTCTGGCCGACATGATGCTCGGCGTTGTACTTCACCAGCTCGATGATCGGCTTATAATCCGCGATATTGCCCGGCGCGAAACCGGTCGAGAGTCCGCTTGATATCACCGCGAACGCTTCCTTGCCGTTCTTCGGCATATCGAGCACCGCCTTGGTCACATCGTCGCGCATCTGTTGCGGCAACCAGGTTGGCATCGCCCAGGGGTCCGAAGGAAGCATCGGCGACTTCCAGATCACTTTCCACCAGCCAGCGGGGATCATTCCCTTCTTGGCCATCAGCGCGGGGTTGGAGAGCGTATCGTTGTTCCACCACGTGGAGACAGCATCGACGTTCTTGTGGTACAGCGCCATGACGCTGTTCTCATGGCTACCGGAGAACATCGTCTTGCCGAAGAAGCTTTGCGGCGGATAGCCGTCCTTGGTCAGAAAATAGGACGGCGCCTGGAAGCCGGACGTGCTGTTCGGGTCGGCAAAGGCGTAGGTCTTGCCCTTGAGGTCGGCGATCGTGTTGTACGGGCTGTCCTTGCGGACCAGCGTCACCGAATAATAGCCATGGTTGCCGTACTGGTCGAGTTGCTCGGCAATCGGGACCACTTGACCATGCGACAGGATCCAGGTCTTCGCGAAGGAAGCCGGACCGAGATGCGCGAGTTGGACCTTCTTCGAGATGATGCCCTGGATGATGCCGGCATAATCGGTCGCCTCGGCCCAACCGATCTTCACCCCCAGCATGTGGGAGAGATAATCCTCAGCCGGCTTATAGCGCTTGACGCGATCGCCGGCGTTCTCGCCGGTGACGGTGCCGAACACAATGGTCGGGAATTGCTTGCGCCAATCCTCGGCCGCCCGCGCAGGACGGACGCCGAGTGTCGCCATGCCAAGAAACGCTGGCGCGGCCAAACCCAGCCGACGTCGGGTGATCATCGGAAATTTCTCCTGATTGCTGCCGTAAGGGATGACGTCAGGCGATGGCCTCGATGGGCTGGCTAACAGTCGCGGGTCGTGTCAGCGCGGTCGAAGTGATCGCCTCGTCGAAGCCACCTTCGTCGGCCTCGACACCATAGATCTCGCGTGCGCGCGCGTTCGTCAGCATGTCCGGCACGCCATCGAAGACGACGCGCCCGTGGCTGAGCGCGATAATGCGATCGCAATAGGCACGCGCGGTGTCCAGCGTGTGCAGGTTACATACGACGGTGATGCCGTCCTGGCGGTTGATCGCTCGCAGCGCATCCATCACCCGGCGCGCGGTGCGCGGATCGAGGGAGGCGATCGGCTCATCCGCCAGCACGATCCGTGGCTCCTGTACCAATGCGCGGGCGATTGCCACACGCTGCTGCTGCCCGCCGGAGAGCGTGTCGGCGCGCTGCAGCGCATGCTCATGCAGATCGAAGCGTGCGAGAGCTGCGATCGCACGCGCCCGATCCTCCGCGCTGAAGCACTTGAACAACGTCGCGAGAGTACCGTGGTGACTGAGCCGACCGATCATCACATTGGTCAACACATCGAGCCGGCCGACAAGGTTGAACTGCTGGAAGATCATGGCGCAATGCGTCCGCCATTCCCGCAGCTTGCGCCCGCTGAGCGCGCCGACATCCATGTCGTCGAAGCGGATCGTTCCACTGCTGGGCTCGGCCAGCCGATTGATCAGGCGCAGCATCGTGGATTTGCCCGCGCCCGACCGGCCGATCACGCCGACCATCTGCCCCGCCGGAATATCGACGGACACATCCACGATCACTTGCTTCTGCCCAAACCGTTTGCCGAGATGGTCGAGCCTTAGCATTTCGGAATCGTACTCCACCTGAAGAAAGCGGCATCGGAACGCGCCATTCAGCACGCAGATGTCTAGATGATTGTCATGTCGCCCTGATGACGATCAGGGGATGCTTCGGTGACAGGAGGAAGGCCGTCGACCCAGCGCACCGCGCGCGGCTTCAACCGTGAGGTGCAGGTGCTGATGGTGACCGAGCACGGCGATGGTTCGCTCGATATCGATGGCCGCCTGCCGATCGAGGCCTTCGCGGCGCGGGTCGGCGAGGTGCTGACCCAAGGCGAGCGCGATGCCGACATCGACACGATCGGTGGCCTGGTCTTCACCCTCGCGGGCCGCGTTCCGGGGCGCGGCGAAGCGATCGGGCACCCTATCCGGTGTGGGGTTCCGCATCCTGGCAGCCGATGCCCGCCCCATCCGGCGCCTGAGGGTGCGCCGCGCCCCGACCCGGTCCCAGCCGGCGGCGAGGCTAATCATCAGCCGGCGCGGATGCCCGAGCGATGCCCCGCGCCAGTCGAGTACTTCGCTGCGGCGCCTTGGATCGTCGCAACCGATTGATTTTTCTGGTGCCGACGCTCGGAATTGAACCGAGGACCTACTGATTACGAATTTCTGATCTGGCCTTCGCTGCGCTTCTATCCCGTTCGAAACTACACGATAAATCAATCAGTTATCCCGCACCATCGTAGCCGGGGCAAAACCCCGGGCGCTGCGCTGATTTTTCTTGACCCGACGCGGGGCGGTTCGATTCCAGCTTCGTGTGTCTCCGCCGATTGACCTGTCTGGCCTGCCGCGCCCGGAGCTGGAAGCTCTGCTGGGGAAGCTGTTGGGCGAGGTCGTGGAACTCAAGCAGCTTGTCGCCAAGCAGCGCGAGGAGATCGCGCGGCTGAAGGGGGTAAGCCCGCGCCCGCAGCTCAAGCCGGGCGGCATGGAGGGGACGAGCGCGCGGGCCTCGCCGCGCCCCGATAAGCGTCCGGGCCGCGGCAAATCGGCGCCACGGGTCAGCGTGGAGGAGCATGTCCTCCGGATCGCCGCCCCGGCGGGATCGCGCTTCAAGGGCTACGAGAGCTTCATGGTGCAGGACCTGGTGCTGCGGGCCCAGGTGATCCGCTACCGGCGGGAACACTGGCTCACGCCGGACGGGCAGACCGTGCTGGCACCGCTGCCGGCGGGCATCAGTGGCCATTTCGGTCCGGAACTGCGCCGCTTCGTGCTGCTGCTGCACCATCAGGGCCAGGTGACGGTGGAGCGGCTGACCGCACAGTTGCGGGCCATCGGTATCGGCATCTCGAAGCGTCAGGTGATGCGTCTGCTGATCGATCGCCAGGACGGCTTCCTGGCCGAGAGCCGCGCGGTGCTGCACGCCGGTTTGCAGAGCGCCGGCTGGATCACGGTTGACGACACCGGGGCGCGGCATCGGAACGCCAACGGTTTCAGCACGCAGATCGGCAACGACGATTTCACCTGGTTCGGCACCCGGGAACGCAAGAGCCGGCTGAACTTCCTCGATCTACTGCGCGCCGGGCATACCGACTATGTGATCAACGCCCCGGCCCTGGCCTACATGCAGAGCCGCGCCCTCGCCGGGCCGGTGATCCGCCGCCTCGCGGCAGAGCCCGAAAGGCGGTTTGCCGATGCCACCGCCTGGCAGGCGCATCTCGACCGCCTTGGCCTCGCCGCGCTGCGGGTCGCGCCCAACCCGGTGCTGATCGCCACCGAGGGCGCGCTGTGGGGCAGTATCCACGACCGTGGTTTCCTGCGGGAGGCCGTCATCGTCAGCGACGATGCCGGCCAGTTCGCGGTCGGCCGGCACGCGCTCTGTTGGGTGCATGCGGAACGGCCGGTGCACAAGCTCGACACCTTCACGGACCTGCATCGCGCCGCCCAGGCGCGCGTGCGCGAACTGATCTGGCGCCTCTATGCCGCGCTGAAGGCGTATCGCGCCGCGCCGACCCCGCACTGCCGTGCTGCGCTGCGCGCCCGGTTCGATCGCGTCTTCCACCGCCGCACCGGCTTCGTCACCCTCGATCGCCTGCTGGGGCGGCTGCATGCCAACAAGCCCGAACTGCTGAGGGTGCTCGACCGGCCCGAGATTCCGCGGCACACCAACGGCTCCGAGCGCGACATCCGCGCCCTCGTCATCAAGCGAAAGATCAGCGGCGGAACCCACAGCGACGCCGGCCGCGACTGCCGCGATGCCTTCCTCGGTCTCATGCAGACCTGCACCAAGCTCGGCATCGCCTTCTGGGACTACCTCGGCGACAGGCTCGCCGTGCCGGGACATGCGGACGTCCTCAGCCTCCCAGACCTCGTCCGATGCCGCGGAAGACCGGCTTGACCCAAACCGCCCGGGGTTTTGCCCCGGTTACTTTTGAGAGCCGCAACCCATTGATAACATTGATTCGAACTCAGCTTGCAGAAATCTTGAACTTTGCAGTGCGCCCCGATGGCGCGTTTCACCAGTGGAGGGAGGTTCCACCCAGAGAGTTGTCGATTGCTCTGGTAGCTGACGAGCGGTTTGGTCGGGCGACCGGCTGGATCGAAGCCTCGTGACAAAGGCCGCCTTGGGCGGTTGAGCAATCCGACGGGCCGTAACGTGAGTGAAGCCTGAGCAGGCCTCGAAAGTAGAGGTGCGGATGGCGACCCGCCTGCAAAACGGGGAAGGCCGCGTGAACGGGGAAGCAATCGACAAGCGCACCCGTCTCGATCCGCCGGGGTAGTGGGCACGGCACGCCGGAAAGGTGAAGCGGGTAACGGGGGAGCCCCGTCCGGTCGGAGGTCGCGGCTTCAACGTCGCTCATGGCGGCGGACCGGGCGGGAGTCGGACAGGGGCACAGGTACCTGCTGAAACCGGGTAACTCCGGCGGAGGGAAGGCCCCTGACTTCTGGTACGCTTTCGAAGACGGAGAGGAGGGGGTGATTGGCAATGCGCCTCGAAACACCCGATAAGATCAGGATCCTTCAGAGGAAGCTTTATTGTACGGCGAAGGCGGAGCCTGCATTCCGCTTCTACCTGCTCTACGACAAGATCTACCGCGAGGACATCCTCGACCACGCCTATCGGCTTGCCCGCGCCACTGCGGGTGCGCCCGGTGTGGACGGGGTGACGTTCGCACAGATCGAAGCGGAGGGGCGGGACGCATGGCTGGCGAGCCTGCGTGGGGACCTCGCCTCGAAGACGTACCGGCCCGCGCCGGTGCGGCGGGTGATGATCCCGAAGCCAGGGGACGGCGAACGTCCTCTGGGTATCCCGACGATCCGGGATCGGGTGGTTCAGACCGCCGCCAAGCTCGTGTTGGAACCAATCTTCGAGGCGGATTTCGACGGTGGGGCTTATGGCTACCGGCCCGGTCGAAGTGCGACCGACGCGATCAAGGAAGTGCACCGGCTGATTTGCCGGGGCTACACTGATGTCGTTGACGCCGATTTGTCGAAATACTTCGACACGATTCCGCATGCGGACCTCCTGAAGTCGGTGGCCCGCAGAATCTCCGACAGGCACGTGCTGTGGCTGATCAGGCTGTGGCTGAAGGCGCCGGTCGAGGAGCGGGATGGCGACGGGAAACGGCGCATGAGTGGTGGCAGGACCAGCACGTGCGGCACGCCGCAGGGCGGTGTCGCGAGTCCACTCCTCGCCAACATCTACATGAACCGGTTCCTGAAGCATTGGCGACGCAGCGGCCGCGGCGAGGTGTTCCGTGCGCACATCGTCAACTATGCCGATGATTTCGTCATCCTCAGCCGACGATGCGCGGCTGAGGCTCTGGCGTGGACAAAGGCGGTGATGGCGAAGCTCGGGCTGACGCTCAACGAGGTGAAGACCTCGGTGAAGGACGCACGAACGGAGCGCTTCGATTTCCTGGGATACTCGTTCGGACCGCACTGCTACCAAAGGAACGGGAACCGGTACCTGGGTGCGAGCCCATCGGAGAAAAGTGTCAAGCGTGTCAAGACAAAGGTCAACGACGTTCTGGTGCCAGGCAATCTCCGGCCATGGACGGAGGTGTGCAACCAACTGAATAGTCTACTGCGCGGTTGGTCAGCTTATTTCTGCTATGGAACACGGGGCCGAGCGTACAAGGCAGTTGATCACCATGTCTGTGGACGCGTCCGACACTTCCTCAGTCGACGGCATAAGGTGCCCAACCGCGGAACGAAGCGATTTCCCAGTGACTTGATCTTTGGGGGTCTCGGCGTTCTGGCGCTGGATTACCGACGTGGGCCTTACAATCAAACCAGTCGGAAAGCCGGATGCGGGAAATCCGCACGTCCGGTTTGATGAGCGGGGAGGGGAGACGGGCCGCCTATACGGCACCGCGCCTCTCCTCGACTTTACCCACCGGATGCATGCATCATGAAACAGAAACTACTAAATCCTCCCGGAGATTCAGAAGGTCAGGCGGGAGTGGAGGCCCGTCGCGTTGCTTTGAACTGTTGAGCGCTTCCCGCGACGCGTCCGACGCAGAAGCGGGCAGTCTCCGTCTCATGCCTGATCCGTCCCGGACTTACGCCTTGGCGGCGTTCTGTGCAGCCTCGAATACATCGCGTGCGGACGTCGTACCCGCTACGTGCTCCGTATCCTCGGCTCCGAGGTCCATCCATCCCGCGTTCACGGCCTCAAACATTTCCTCGGCAGGTCCGGTGTGGCCCTTCGGGATGCCGAATTGTTCGAACGCTTCCGCCCACCCTGCACGCGGGACTGCAAAGGCTTTCACGTTGAGATTCAGGACTTCACCCAATTGCTCCGCGACTTCATCCGCGCTGACCATCGAACCAAGCTCGACGACGCGCTGTCCTGACCAGGCTGGCCTGGTCAAAAGGGTTGCGACTTCCGCGCCGATGTCGTTCGTCGCGACCATGGTCGATTTCCGGTTTGTCGGATTGTAGTAGACCGGTAGCGTTCCGCCCTGGGCGACCTGCAAGCCGTAGAGGAAGTTTTCGAAGAAGCCGCCTGCGCGCACAAATGCGATTGGGGATGTCAGGTTGCGAAAACCTTGCTCCAGAAGCGACAAGGCCGTGATCATCCCCAACTCGCTGGTTCTGTTCGCACCCATTGACGAGAGCGCGACCACCCGCGGCGGCGCTGCCTTGGTCAGCGCCTCGATATAGTTTGCAATCACATCCTTTGCTTCTTTGTAGTCAGGCGAGGGCACCCATACAGCCGGCAACATGGTAAACGCCCCTTCAACGCCTTTGAGCGCCTGCTCGATGGCTGCCGAGTCATTCCAATCACCGTCTACCAGGTCCACCCCTTGGTCCGCCCAATTAGCCGCCTTTTCGCGATTGCGGACGAGCGCGCGTACTTCCTTGCCTTGTGCCAATAGGTGTTTCGCAGTTGCGCCGTCCACTTTTCCGGTAATTCCCATCACCAAAAACATGCGTTTTCTCCTGATCTTTAGGGACAGAACAATGCCCCTGTTGGTTCAACGGATGAGCGGCAGAATCGCCCGGATACGGGGATTGCGCGCGTAGAGGCCGCCCCATGTCATCGCGCCCAGAAGCAGGGAAATGAGTTCCGGCTGCGACCCCAACTCACCGATGCGGACATGGGCGCAGATGGCACCTCCCAGAAAGCCAGTCACCAGGATCGCGCCGAGGACGGCGGTAGCCGGGATAGCGTAAAGGATGGCGCAGGTAAGGATGATCGGACCCACGACGCGGGTCAGGTCCATCGCGAACCCGGTTTCCTGCAACATGCTCGCGATCTGTGCCGGCGCGAAAAGCTGAATAGTCCCATCTGCTACCAGAGCGATAACGACAAACGCGCTCATTATCTGGCCGGCCCACAGGGCGCGATGCAAGGTCATGGTTTCAGGCACCTGATGCAGGTTCATAGTTTCGGACACTTGTTGTTCTCCAATGGTGGTCCCGATTTCGAGGTTTACTGTGTCTCTTAGGTATGATAAACATCGATAAAGTGAACACATTGTTCTCTCTGTGGTGAACAATACCGAGGCACGAAAATGCAAAATCTCGAACCCATCCTCATATTCATAACGGTGTCGGAAATGGGGAGCTTCACCCACGCGGCCGATAGCCTGGGCATCCAAAAGGGGAGGGCCTCAACGGCGGTCCGGAAGCTGGAAGAAAATGTCGGTGTCAGGCTCCTGCACCGGACGACGCGCAGCGTGCAGTTGACGGAGGACGGACGCGCATTTCATGCGCGTGCCCGCGATCTGCTTGCTGAAGTCGATGACCTACACTCGATGTTCGCAGGCGATCGCGTGGCACTTCGCGGGCGTTTACGGGTCGATCTTCCGACCGAGGTGGCGCGCACAACGATCGTGCCGGCCTTGCCGGATTTCATGGCGACTCACCCCGAGCTGGAGCTGGAGGTGTCGAGTACGGATCGGCAAGTCGATCTGGTTCAAGAGGGGTTCGACTGCGTATTGCGACTTGGTCCCATCCGGGACGAGACGCTGATTGCCCGCCCGCTGGGCCTGTTGCGCATGGTTAACGCTGCCAGTCCCGCCTATCTGGCGCGCTATGGCGTCCCTCGATCGCTAGAAGATCTCCAGCGTCAGGAACATCGGACAATTCATTTTTCGACGATGCTGGGCGCAAGACCCTATGGATGGGAATATCCGGACGGCGACAGCTACGCGACGCTTCAGTTGCCAGGTGCGCTACACGTCAACAGCGCGCAGACCTACGAAGCCGCTGCCCTCGCCGGCCTTGGCCTGATTCAGGCGCCACTCTTGGGGATTGGCCGATACTTAGAGAGTGGAGCGCTTGTGGAGATCATACCCGATTTTCGTCGCCGGGCGCTCGCCGTGTCCCTCGTCGTAGCACATCGGAGCAATCTGTCGCGCCGAGTCCGCGCATTCATGAAATGGATCGAAGATGTGCTAACACCGCATCTGGAATAGCGAGGCGAACATCTTCGTCCGGACCTAGAAATCAACGTTCTGAAGTTATGTCTGCCGGTTGGCGGTCGGCGGCCCGGCGGTCCAACAGAGTGCGACACTGAAACCGGCGACCTTTGAAGTCCGACATGAAATATCCTCAAACTTTTCCGCCTTCTGTCTCTCCAACGCCGTGCCAATGCAACAGAACCATTCCGTATCAGGCTCGGAGATATCCGGCTGCTCGCAACCTTATCCGGGGCCGCCCGTCGATCTCCATAAGGCAGCAAATGGGCAATCGGAACGAATGGCCGCTTTCGGGACGGCTCACTTTGCCCGGGAACGGCGAGGATGGGCGCGAACCGGACCCCGAGCGGGCATATCATCCAGGTCTGCCTTCCCAAGGGCGGAAATTTCAAACTGACCCCCCGGTGAAGACCCGCTTGCGGTCCCCGGGTCAGTGCGCCTCGGCCCAATTCGCCCCCTGGCCCGTTTCCACCACCAGCGGCACCGACAGGCTGGCGGCGGCTTCCATGACCCGCTTCGCCAGCGCGGCGAGCGGGGCGGCCTCCGCCTCCGCCACCTCGAACAGCAGTTCGTCGTGCACCTGCAACAGCATCCGCGCGCGCAGGCCGGAGTTTGCCAGCGCACGCGGCAGGCGCACCATGGCGCGCTTGATGATGTCGGCAGCGCCGCCTTGCAGGGGCGCGTTGATCGCCTGGCGCTCGGCGTAGCTGCGGCGGGCGCCGTTGCGGTCCGCAATTCCGGGCACGTAGCAGCGCCGGCCGAACGGGGTTTCCACGTAGCCCTGCCGGCGCGCAGCATCCCTTGTGCGGTCCATGTAGGCACGGATTTCCGGGTAGCGGGCGAAATAGGCGTCGATGTAGCCGCGCGCCTCGGCCGGGCCGATGCCCAACTGGCGCGCCAGGCCGAAGGCGCTGATACCGTAGATGATGCCGAAATTGATCGCCTTCGCCCGCCGCCGTGTCATCGCGTCCATCCCCGTCATCGGCACGCCGAACACTTCGGATGCGGTACGGGCGTGGATGTCCTCGCCGCGCGCGAAACTGTCGTGCAGGGCGGGGATGGCGGCGACGTGGGCGAGCAGCCGCAGCTCGATCTGCGAATAATCGGCGCTGACCAGCACGTTGCCCGGTTCCGCCACGAAGGCGCGGCGGATGCGCCCGCCTTCTTCGGTGCGGACGGGGATGTTCTGCAGATTGGGATCGGTGGACGACAGCCGCCCCGTGCTGGCGATCGCCTGCGCGAACGAGGTATGCACCCGCCCCGTTGCGGGATTGATCTGCTCCACCAGCGCATCGGCATAGGTGGATTTCAGCTTGGCGAGCTGACGCCAGTCGAGCACGCGTGCCGCCAGTTCCACCCCCTGGTCGGCCAGTCCCTGCAGCACCGCCGCATCGGTGCCCCAGGCGCCGGTCTTCATCCGCTTGCCGCCGGGGATGCCCATCTCGTCGAACAGCACCTCGCCCAGTTGCTTGGCGCTGCCGAGGTTGAACGGGTGCCCGGCCAGGCGATGGGTGTCGCGCTCCATCTCCGCCATACGGACGGCGAAATCGGCGGAGATACGGCGCAACTCCTCGGCATCGACGCGGATGCCGGCGCATTCCATCGCTTCCAGCACCGGGACCAGACGGCGCTCGATCTGCTCGTACAGCGCCAGCGCGTGGGCGGCGCGCAGGCGCGGGCGCAGAACCTGCCAGAGCCGCAAGGTCACGTCCGCGTCCTCGGCGGCGTAGGCGGTGGCGCGGTCGATCGGCACGTCGGCGAAGGCGATGCGGCCGCGGCCGGTGCCGGTGACCTCATCGTAGGGGATCGGGCGGTGGCCGAGGTGCAACTGCGACAGCTCGTCCATCCCGTGCCCGTGCATGCCGGCTTCCTGGGCGTAAGAAATCAACATGGTGTCATCGAACGGCGCGGCCTCGGGGAAGCCGGCGCGGGCCATCACCATGCGGTCGAACTTAGCGTTCTGGTAGATTTTCAGAACGGTGGGATCGGTCAGCAGCGGGGCGAGCAGGGCGACCGCCTCGGCCACCGACACCTGTGCCTCCAGGCCCGCGTGGCCGAGCGGCACGTAGGCGGCCCGGCCGGCCCCGGTTGCGAGCGAGAGGCCGATCAGGCGGGCGCGCATCGCATCGAGCCCGTCGGTTTCGGTATCGATCGCGACCTGCCCCGCCGCGCGCGCGGCATCGACCCAGGCGGCGAGCGTGGCGGCGGCAGTGACGGTTTCGTACGGACCGTACCCGTCGGCGGGGATGAGCGCGGGAAGCGGCGGCTCGAGCCCGAGCCGCCCCTGCGCCCCGCCGACGCCCGGGGCCATCGCGCCCGCGACGGCGGGAACACCTGCGGCGGTGCCCGCGGCGAAGGCGATCCCGGCAGCACCCACCCCGTTCTGACCCGCGGCCGGAGCGGGCGCATCGGCCCCCGCCGCCCCGTCCAGCCCCAGCCGGGCGACGATGCTGCGGAATCCCTGCACCTCCAGCCAGGCCTTGAGCCGCGCTGGATCGGGCGGGCGGGCGGCGAGCGCCGCCACCGGCAACGGCAGCGGCGCGTCGGCGCGCAGGCGCACGAGCTCGCGCGACAGCCGCGCCGCCGCCGTGTGCGCCACCAGCATGTCGCGCCGCTTGCCGGGTTTCATCGCCGGCGCCGCTTCCAGCACGTGGTCGAGGTCGCCGTATTCGGCCAGCAACTCGGCGGCGCGCTTGGGGCCAATCCCGGGCACGCCGGGGACGTTGTCGGTGGGATCGCCGATCAGCGCCTGCAGGTCGATCATCTTCTCGGGCCCGACACCGAACTTCGCCACCACCTCGGTCGGCCCGATCGGCTGCTGCTTGATCGGGTCGAGCATCGCAACGCCCGGGCGGATCAGCTGCATCAGGTCCTTGTCGGAGGAGACGATGGTGGCCGTCCCGCCCGCGGCCTCGGCGGCGACGGCGTAGGCAGCGATCAGGTCGTCGGCCTCCCAGTCCGCCAGCTCGATCGCGGGGACGCCGAAGGCGTCGGTCGCTTCGCGCACCAGGGCGAACTGCGGCACCAGCTCTTCGGGCGGCGGCGGGCGGTGGGCCTTGTACTGGTCGTAGAGCCGATTGCGGAACGTGAGCCGCCCGGCGTCGAAGATCACAGCGAGATGGGTGCCGGCGTGCTCGCGCAGCAGCTTGGACAGCATGTTGGTGAAGCCGAACACGGCGTTCACCGGGGTGCCGTCCGGGCGGGTCATCGGCGGCAGGGCGTGGAAGGCGCGGAAGATGAAGCCGGAGCCGTCGATCAGCACGAGGCGCGGCGGCCCCGAATGCGATCCGGGCGGCGATCCAGGCGTCGGCTCGGCCGGGGGGGAGCCGATGGCGATACCGGCGGCCGCGCCGGGGGGGATGCCCGCCGGGATATCAGTGTCCGCTGGCGTGGCCGGCCCCTGCGTTCAGGATGAACAGGCGCGAGCAATAGGGGCAGACTACCTGCCGGTCCTCGATCCGCAGGAACACCCGCGGATGGCCGAGCGCGCCATCGCCGCCGTCGCAGGCGATGGTGCGGTCGTTCACGTGGATCACCTCGGGGGTGAACGCGGGCGAGGCGGCGACGCCGTCCGGCATGGGGATCGTCCGTTCCTGGATGGCGGAGGGGGGAGTTGGCGATGAGGCCCCGCCGATGATAGCGATATGCCCGGTGTTTTCAACCGCCGCCCTCATTTCGTCCTGCCGCGCCCGGCGGCCGGCCCGGCGCCTCCCGGTGCTACTGCTGGGCCTGCTGCTGTGCGGCTGCGCCACGCACCTGGTACCGGAGGGTGCAGCCGTCATGGCCCCGGCGCGGACCGCGGGCGCCTTCGAAATGCCGGACGGGACCCGCCTGCCCTACCGCATCTGGCGCCCGGCAGGCAGGCCGGCGGCGATCATGCTCGCGCTGCACGGCATGGACGACAGCCGCGATGCCTTCGCGATCCCCGCCCGCGCCTTCGCCGCCGCAGGGATCGAGGTCGTCTCGCCCGACCAGCGCGGCTTCGGGGCGACGAAGGACCGCGGCTACTGGCCGGGGTCGCGCACCCTGGTCGCCGATGCCCGCGAGATGGCGCTGCTGCTGCACGCGGCGCACCCGCATGCGAGGCTGTTCCTGATGGGCGAGAGCATGGGAGCGGCGGTGCTGATGTGCCTCGCGGCGTCGGCCGAGCCGCCGCCGGTGGCGGGGTATGTGCTGGTCTCGCCGGCAGTGTGGAGCAAAGCGGAGATGAACGTGTTCGAGCGCTCCGGCCTTTGGCTGATGGTCCATACCGTGCCGGGGCTGACGGTGGCGGATGGCGGGCTGCATATCCGGGCGTCGGACAACATGGCGGCACTGCGGGCGCTGGGGGCGGACAAGCTGACCCTGCTGCGCACCCGCTGGGATGCGATAGACGGGCTGGTGCGGCTGATGGACGCGGCGGCGCGGGCGGCCCCGGTTCTGCCGCCCGATACGCTGCTGCTGTACGGGGGCAAGGACGAGCTAATTCCCAAGCGGGCAATGCGGGCGGTGTGGCGATCGCTGCCGCCGGGGCCGCGGATCGCGTATTACCCGCAGGACTACCACCTGATGCTGCGGGATCTGCAGCGGACGGTGCCGATCGGGGACATCCTGTCGTGGATGGCGGATCCGCGGGCAAAGTTGCCTTCGGGAGCGGGGCGGGCGGCGGGGGCCTGGCTGGCGCGAGGGTGAGGCTGCGAGCGGGCTTCCCCGGCGGTGGGATTCGGGTTATGCGGTGGGGGAGACGGACCCGTAGCTCAGTTGGATAGAGCGTCGCCCTCCGAAGGCGAAGGTCAGGCGTTCGAGTCGCCTCGGGTCCGCCAATTAAATCAATAACTTATACCAACCGCCCCGGAGATTGACACATGCCCAGGTGTGGGTGCCAATGGATGTGATGCGGTCCGGATCGTTGACGAGGAAGTGCCATGCTTCTTTGCAGGCCGTGACCATAGCCTGATAACTGTCCCCAACCAGGCGGCTCAGTTTGTTGGCACGCAGGTACTCCCGGACGTTTTCCATCGGGTTGAGTTCCGGCGCGTAAGGCGGCAGTGACAGCCAAGGTGATGTTGTCAGGTACCCGCAACTTGCCACCCTGCTGGTGCCATCCGGCACCGTCGCAGATCAGCAGAGCGTGCGCTCTGGTTGCCATCTGCGCGCTGATCTCGTTGAGGTGCTCATTCATCGCCTCGGTGTTGCCGGCAGGCATGATGATGGCGGCGCCGACGCCACGGGCGGGGCAGATGGCGCCGAACAGATGAACGGAAGCATGACGATTGTCGCGTACCATCGGTGGGCGCGAGCCAATCGGCGCCCAGACATAGGCGATCGAGCCTTTCTGGCCGACCCTGGCTTCCGTTATCGCCGGGGCGGCTCGCAATTGGATCAGGCGGCGGACTTCAGCTTGCCCGGCGCGGTCCACTCGGCGCCCTTCATGAAAGCGTCGTTCGGGGTCTGCGCGAGATGGTTCGTGTAATTGGAGATCAGCTTGGTCGCGGCGAGAACGAGCACATCGAGCACCGCGCGATTGTCGTATCCGGCGGCCTTGAAAGCGGACACATCGGCCTCGCTCACTGCCCCGCGCTGGCGCGTGATCTTCGCGGCAAACTGGCGCAACGCCTCGAGCTTTGAGTCCGCGATCGGTCGGCCCTCGCGAACCGCGGCGATGGCGTCGGGCTCCACCTTGGCCATGCGGGACAGATTGTGTGTCCGGCCATGCAGTACGTGCACTCGTTTTCGTAGATGATGGCGAGGTAGGCGATGTTGCGCTCCTGGGGCGTAAAGCCGGTCTTCTCAGCCATGCCCCAAAGGGCGGCATAGGCCTCGAGCGCGGCGGGGCTCTCGGCCAGCGCGCGGTGGAGGTTGGGCACGAAGCCCCAGGCCTTCTGAATGCCGTTCAAGATCTCGGCCGAAGCCGCCGGTGCGGTGGAGGTATCGTGAAGCGTGAAGCCATTGATCATCTGCGTTCTCCCTTTGGCAAAACACCGAGACGATGTGGCTGGAGGATGGTCCATTCCGCGTCGCCACGACAGATACGCTGGAGCGATATGATCCGTTCCCGTGTGGAATGGGCCAGCTTGGCCGGTCGACCACGCTCCTGGTTGCATTCCAAGCAGGAATAGAAGCTATCATCCGGTCGAAGCTGGTTGGTGTCGCTGGAGGCTCGTAGCATCGAAGTGGCCGCGCGCGACCGATCGTACCCGGTGTCCTCAGTGCAGGAAATTTCGCATGCTTCTCCTGGTCACGAGCGCCTCCGGTATCAACGGTGCAGGTTACGGCAAGCTGCTGGCCTTCGACCGGAGCGGGCAACCACTCGGGCCGTTCACCGAGGACACTCGCGTTTCAGATCCGCGAGGGCTCGGCGCCGAGGGCGGGTTGCTGTTTCTCAATAGTGGCTCCGACCGCATCCTGGCGCTCGACGGCACAGGCCGGGTGGTGCGCGACAGCGGCGTAATAGCTGGGTTGAACCCGGGCGGCGGCAACTTCGGACCCGATGGCCGGTACTACGTAGGCTCGCGCGGTTCGCGGACGATCGTGGCTTTCGCACCGACCCTCGCGAGCCCGGGCGAACCTGCGCTTCCGCCGTCGGTGGTCCCGTTTCCGCGTGGTTTTGCGTTCGGACACGATGGCACCCTCTTTCTCTCGTCCGGCATCGGTCCGGGTGGTGAAGGCGCCAACACAATTCTGGCATTCGGTTCGGAGCGACGCATTCTCCCGTCGTGGAAGGTGGTCGATGCGGAGCTCAGCCCGCTCGATCTCGCCATCGCACCAAACGGAAATGTGGTCGTGAGCAGTGAGCATCCGTTCGGCGCTCCGGGTGCGGTGACGACAATCCGCGAGTACGATCGAACCGATGGCTATCTCGTTCGCGTCCTGGCTCCGGATCCGCTGACGAGATTCGAAAAACCGCGTGGGCTTCGCTTCGGACCGGACGGCAAGCTCTACTGCGTGGCGCAGAACGACGTCGTCGCGTTCGATTTCGCAACGGGCAAATGTCTGGGCGCGGTCGCCAACCTCGCAGGCCTGAACGGCCAGGCTGTGATCTTCTTTGGATGAGGAGAACAGCAGCGGGGCCAACCTGAATGGCCACATGAACCGACCCAGAAATGGGGGCGAGCCAGATTAGAATGGCCGCGAACTCACCACGCCGCTGGAGGGAAGAAGCACTTCTTGGACGAGCTGAGTGAAAGTGTAGGCCTTAGCAGCATCTGTTCGCCCGGCCGGGCACCCGTCCGCGTGATTTCGGCCTGGCGCGCCCACAGCCAGGATGGGCGCGAAACAGCAACCATTGGCCGGCTGCTTCGCGCCATACCCAGACCTGGGGTCCTGGTGGATCGAACGTCCGGTTTGCGCAGTTCGTGCCGTCGCGCGCCCACCGTTATCCGCATAATCAGTCCTTCCCCGTCATCGAACGGGCGACATCGGCGGCGCTGATGCCCTCCAAGGCAAGCCCGTAGCCAACGCCTTCGTCAATAATGCGCCGAAGCTTTTAAGTCAGCGCAATGCGCGTGTAACTCGAAGTCAGCGGAGGGAGCTTGGCGAGTCCTTCCGCGATCTCGCGCGCGCGTGCGAGGAGCCTGTCGGTCGGCACGATCTCGTTCACCGCGCCCCAATCCTTGGCGGTCTCAGCGTCGAGCTCCTGGCGGGTGAGAATGAAGTAGCGGCCTCGTATGGTGCCGATCGCTTCCTGCCACAGTAGATTGACCCCGTCGCCGGACACGATGCCGAACTCGAAATGGGGCTTGTCCTGGAAAACCGTCGATGGAGTGGCGAGGACGATGTCGCAGAGCAGGAGGTACTCGGAGTGCAGCCGCACAGGCCCGTTCACCGCGGCGATCATCGGCGCCCCGATGTCGAGGATGTTCATAAGGACCTTTTTGCCCTCGCGATAGATTTTGTCATAACCTTGCGGAGTGAAGAAGTCGAACCCGTCGGGGGTGATCGATTCCATGAACGCGTCGCCGCTGCCGGTCAAGATGACCACGCGGTTATCGGTATCCGAGCCGATCGCGTGAAACAGGTCGACGAACTGTTCATGGGTATGCCCGTTGAAGACCAGCGTGCCCCCATTGGTGTGAAGCGCCACTTCCAACACTCCGCTCTCCGAACGCGTAAGGCGAGCGTTGGGAAATCTGTCACGATAGGTACCAAAGCGATTCATGGATTTCCTCCGATAAGACAACGTCAAGGTCACCCGAAATCGACGCTCATTGTGCATGCGGCCGGGGGACGTTCGCGAACAACGCTCCGAGGCCCTCCGCCATGGTCGGATGCGCAAAGATGGCGTCGCGAACCATCGGATAGGGCAGCTTCGCCAATATCGCCATTTGCATCGCGGCGAGGAGTCCATCGGCATCGGCGCCGATCATCGTGAAGCCGAGAATGCGGCCGTCGCTCTCGGCCACGAGCGCCTTCATGAAGCCTTTGCTTTCGCCGGTCGTCAGCGTCCGTAGCACGGCGCTCACCGGCAGCTTGGCAATGCGTACCGGTATGCCGAGACGCTGCGCCTCGCCTTCGCTGAGACCCACGCGGGCGAGTTCGGGGTCGGTGAACATGCAGTATGGGACCAGCCGGTCGCGCGTGCTGCGGTTACCTCCGGCAAGATTGTCACGCACAATCGTAAAGTCGTCGACGGACACGTGCGTGAATTGCGGGCTGCCGGCGCATTCGCCGATCGCCCATACCCCCGGCGCCGTCGTCTGCAATCGGTCATTCACGCGGATATAGCCACGATCGTCCAGCTCGACGCCGGCCTCGGCTAGGCCGACGCCTGCCGTATTCGCCCGCCGTCCGGCGGCGACCAACAAGTGGCTGCCTTCGATCTTCTGCTCGCCCGAGCCAACGCGTACAGCCAGACTGACCTCCTGGCCGGAGCGGCCGCGTACCCCGAGCGGCTGCGCGGACACGATGAACCGGATGCCCTCCTCACCAAGGATCCGCTGCATCTCCTCCACGACATCGGGATCCTCACGCCCCATCAGACGCGGACCCTGTTCAACGACAGTGACCTCACTGCCAAAGCGACGATAGGCTTGAGCCAGTTCGAGACCGACATAGCCGCCACCGATCACGACCATGTGCGATGGCAAATGATCGAGCTCCAGGGCTTCGATATGCGTGAGCGGTTCCGCCGCAGCGAGGCCGGGCACGTCCGGGATCGTAGCGTGCGTGCCGACGTCCAGGAACACCTGATCGCCCGTGAGCACCCGCATCCCGCCGTCGTTGAGGCGCACTTCGAGCGTCTTCGGAGCCACGAAACGCCCGGTCCCCATGATCAGCTCTGCACCGCTTGCCCGATAGTTCTCCAGATGCGCGGCAACCGAGCCGTCGACCATGTCACGCTTGCGCTGGCGAACCTTCGCCATATCGAGCTTGACGGGTCCGGTGTCGAGGCCGAATTGCGCCGCGTTGCGCACCAGGTGCGCCACCCTGGCGCTCCAAATCTC
This sequence comes from uncultured Pseudomonadota bacterium, assembly GCA_963708095.1. Taxonomy (GTDB): domain Bacteria; phylum Pseudomonadota; class Alphaproteobacteria; order Acetobacterales; family Acetobacteraceae; genus JAJZVS01. The sequence goes on along the minus strand of OY970182.1, from coordinate 4,965,057 downwards.
GTTCTTGCTGGGCAGGCAGGCGATGTTGGGGCATGAGCCGCCGACCCACCGGCGTTCCACGACCGCCACCCGTCGCCCCGTTTGCGCCAGGTGCCAGGCGAGCAGCTTGCCGCCCTGTCCGCTGCCGAGGATCAGGATTTCGAAGCGTTCCGGTTCCGACATGGACGTTCTCCTTTGGCTCGCGGGCGCGGCCCGCTTCACAACAGCTTCTCGATCGTGATCGGCAGATCGCGTATGCGCGTGCCGGTCGCGTGGTAGGCGGCATTCGCGATTGCCGGCGCCACGGATACGGCCGTCAGCTCACCGAGGCCTTTGGCGCCGAGCGGGCTCGCCTCTTCGTCGAACGCGCCGACGAACAGGACGTCGAGCTCGGGGATGTCGGCGTTGGTCGGCACGAGATAGCCGGAGTAGTTGCGGTTGACGAAGCGGCCTGTCGTCGGATCCGTCTCCGACTGTTCGAGCAGGGCCTGGCCCACGCCCCAGATGATGCCGCCGATCGCCTGGCTGCGGGCGGTCTTGGGATTGATGATCCGGCCGGCGTCGTAGGCGCCGACGACGCGGTTCACGCGCACCGTCCCGAAATCCGGATCGACCCGCACTTCCGCGAAGACCGCGCCGAAGCTGAAGATCGCTTTCGGCCCCATCGCCTCTTCGACGGGATCGTAGTCTCCGTCGCCCGCCAGACTGGAAAGCTCGTTGCGCGCGAGCAATTCGGCATAGGTGATGTTCAGATTCTTCCCCGCCAGAGCCAGCGTGCCGTCGGCGACGACCACCTTTTCAGCTTCCGCTCCGGAGAAAGGCGCGTCCTTTCCCTCGAGGGCGAGCCCGACCGCTCGATCGCGGACGACCTTCGCCGCCAACATCACCGAGGCGCCGGCATTGGCCATCGTGGCCGAGCCGATCGATGCGTGCGACGCGGGGAGTCGCGTATCACCGAGCCGCACGGTCACCTTTTCAGGCGCAAGCCCGAGCGCATCGGCGGCGACCTGCTGCATGACGGTATAGGTGCCCGTGCCGAGGTCATGCGACCCTGTCTCGACCAGCGCTGTCCCGTCGCAGTTCAGCGTGACGCGCGCCTTCGCCGGCCAGCGCCAGTGCGTGTAGATCGCCGCCGCCACGCCCTGGCCGATGAGATAGCGCCCGTCGCGCATCGAGCGCGGCTCGGGCGTCCGCTTGTCCCAGCCGAACCGCGCGGCGCCTTCGGTCAGGCATTTGCTCAGAGCGCGCGTGGAAAAAGGGCGACCGCTATGCGGATCGATCTGGGTATCGTTGAGCAGGCGCAGAACGACCGGATCGACGCCGGTTGCATAGGCCAGCTCGTCCATTGCGCTCTCGAGCGCGAAATGGCCGAGCGCCTCGTGCGGGGAGCGCATCGCCGTCGGCGTGTTGCGGTTGACGTGGACGATCTTGTGGGTCGTCGATATTCCGCCGCGCGCCGGCCACAACGACCGCGACGAGAGCGCGGCGTATTCGATATAGTTGTCGAAGACGGATGTTGGTGAAATGCTCTGATGCTCGATTCCCACGAGCTTGCCGTCGTGGTCCGCGCCCAGCGAGATCGTCTGGATGGTTGCCGGCTGGTGTCCCGCCATCGAATACATTTGGGCGCGCGTAAGCTGGATGTGGACCGGCCGGTCGATCGCCTTGGCAGCAATGGCGGCCATCAAGGTGTGTGGCCACACATAGGCTTTCCCGCCGAACCCGCCGCCGAGGAACCGGGACACGACATTGATCCTCTCGGGCGGAATCCCGAGCACGACCGCAACCAGCTCCTTGGCGCCGAAGATGTGCTGGGTCGTGTCGTAGAGCGTCAGCGTGCCATCGGCCTCCCAGACCGCCGTCGTCGCATGGGGCTCCATCTGATTGTGGTGACGATCGGCGGTCGTGTAGGTCTGCTCGATCTTCACGGCCGCCGCGGTGAGCGCCTTCCGGGCATCGCCGACCGACGAGTTGACCGGCCAGAGGAATTGCGGAGGATCGAATGCCTTGTCCACGCTGTGCGGGCCGAATACCGTTGGTTTTCCCGCCTCGTACTGAATCTCGATCAAGGTCCCAGCGTGCAACGCCTGGGCAAGCGTGTCCGCGACGACCAGGGCTATCGGCTGGCCGGCGTAATGGATTTTGTCGTCCTGGAGAGGCAAATAGCCTTGTCCATGCGGACGAAGGTGGCTCCAGGGCCTGGGCGTCGGATTGAGGCGCGGCATGTTGCGACAGGTGAATATCGCAATGACACCGGGCTGCTTTTCGGCAACAGAAGTGTCGATCGAGACGGTCCGCCCATTGGCGATGGCGCTGTGGACGATGACCGCGTGCGCGGCGCCGGTGACCGGAATATCGGCCGTGTACCGGGCGCCGCCGGTCACCTTCAGCCGCCCGTCGGCGCGCGAGAGCGATTGTCCGATGGCGTTCATGCGCGTGCTCCGGCGGTTTGCAACGCGCGCAAGGCGGCGCGTTGCGCAAGCTCGATCTTGAATGCGTTGTGGGCGAGCGGACGAGCATCAACGAATGACAGGGAGATCGCGGACCGGAGCGCGTCAACGTCGTCCAACGACACTCCCCGTAGCGCCCCCTCGGCATCGGTGAGCCGCCAGGGCTTGTGTGCGACACCGCCCAAAGCCAACCGCGCCGAAATTATGTGCTGCCCGTCCATTGCGACCGCAGCCGCTGTCGATACAAGCGCAAACTCGTAAGATTGACGATCGCGGACCTTGAGGTAATGAGAGGTGCGTCCTTCGGGGCTGGCCGGGACTTCGATCGCGATGATCAAATCGCCTCGACCGAGGACAGTGTCTCGCTCCGGCACGTCGCCGGGCAGGCGATGGAACTCGGCGAACGGAATCGATCGCACTCCGTTCGGGCTGCGCACGACGACCTTGGCATCGAGCGCGGCGAATGCCACAGCCACATCGGAAGCATTGGTAGCGACGCAGGCGTCCGACCACCCGAAGATGGCGTGATTGCGATTGATGCCGTTGCGAGCCGAGCAGCCCGAGCCAGGACGCCGCTTGTTGCAAGGGAGCCCGTCTTCGTCGCGGAAATAGGCGCAACGCGTGCGCTGCATGATGTTTCCACCGATCGACGCCATGTTGCGCAGCTGTCCGGATGCGGCGAACAACAGCGCCTCCGTGACAACCGGAAAGCGTGCGCGCACGTCCGGATGCGCGGCGAGGTCGCTCATGCGGGCGAGCGCGCCGATCCGCAGGTCGCCGTTCGGAAGCGCCTCTATCCGAGCCATGTCGGGAAGATGGTTGATGTCCAGCAGTCGCTCGGGAAGAGCCGCACGGTCCTTGATCAGCCCGAGAAGATCGGTGCCGCCGGCGATGAAGGCGAGTTGGGGATCCTGAGCATGGACGGCGATTGCCTTGGCGGGATCCTCGGTCCTTGCGAGAGCGGCTACCTGCATGACTCAGGGCCTCCCGGCGGCATCGGCCACGGCATCGACGATGTTGGGGTAGCAAGCGCAGCGGCAGAGATTTCCGCTCATCCGCTCGCGAATTTCCGCCTTCGACAGATCCGCAATCGTGAACGGCCGAGCAACGTCCGCCGTGGCGGCGCTCGGCCAGCCGGCCTTCGCCTCTTCGATGACGGCGATGCCCGACATGATCTGCCCGGACGTACAGAAGCCGCATTGGAAGCCGTCACGCTCGATGAAGGCCGCCTGGAGCGGGTGGAGGTTTCCGTCTTGCTCCAGGCTCTCGATGGTCGTGATGCGCTTGCCTTCCTGCATCGCCGCCAAGGTCATGCAGGACAGCATTCGGCGGTCATCGACGTGAACGGTACAGGCGCCGCACTCGCCGCGGTCGCAACCCTTCTTCGTCCCGGTCAGGCCGAGCCCGTCACGCAGCGCTTCCAACAGAGTGGTCCCCGGCTCGACGGCGATCCCGCACGCTTGCCCGTTGACGGTGACGCTCAGATGGATCTTCCCCATTTTCCAGACCACCAAGGGCGCGGTCTCTCCGGGCGTGTCCGACGGGGCTGTGCTTGCGTTGACCATAGTCCGTACCTTTCACGCGAGGGGCGGCAGTTTCGCGCCAGCGGTGCGATGATGCTAAGACTTCGCAGCCGGGAACGGCACGCACTGCGAATTCATAAGCTCTATTCCTGTACGGAAAGTGGGATCCCGGTCGGCGGTTCGGGGAGGATGGCTATTCCGTTTGCGAGGTGGCAGTAAGGTCTGGGCGATAAGGCCCAGTCCTGGGAGGCATATATATGGATCGGCTGAAGGCCATGCAGACTTTCGTGCAGGTGGTCGATTCCGGCTCGTTTTCCGCCGCCGCCCGTCGTCTCAGCGTCGGCCAGCCCGCACTCTCCAAGTCCATTGCGCAGCTCGAGGATCGGCTCGGGGTGAAACTACTCGTCCGCACGACGCGCGGGCTCGCGCCGACAGAGGCTGGCCTCAATTTCTATGAACGGGCACGACGGTCGATCGAGGAGGCCGACGAAGCGGAGCTGGCGGCGCGCGGCGCCGGGTCCGGCCTGGCTGGCAAGCTGTGCGTCGCCGCGGCCGTGACGTTCGCCCGCATCCACTTGATGCCATGCCTCCCGGAATTCCTCGCGCAACACCCCGAGCTGGAGATGGAGGTCGTGCTCGACGATCGGAATATTGACCTGGTCCGGGAAGGCATCGACGTCGCGCTGCGCATGGGTAAGCTTGCGGACTCGTCACTGACAGCGCGGCGGATCGCAAGGTGTCGGCACGTGGTCGTAGGCACCCCGGCGTATTTCGAGCGAGCCGGTATGCCGACGACCCCGGGCGACCTCGCCGCGCATCAAGCGGTGATCTATGGGCAGAGCGGCGGCGGCGCGGTCTGGCCTTTCCGGCGGGAAGGCGTCGAACTGACGGTCATCCTGCACGGCCAGTTGCACGTCAGCGCGGCCGAGGGTGTGCGCGCGGCGGTGTTCGCAAATTCGGGGATCGCCATCATATCCGAATGGATGGTTGCGCCTGAGATCGTCGACGGCACCGTCAAGGCGGTACTGCAGGACTGGGAACTGCCCCCGATGGATCTATGGGCCGTTTTCCCGGCTGGTCGTACGCCGACGACAAAAGCTCGAACGTTCGCGGACTTTGTCGAGGGGGTGATGCGCGCGTCCGCCGGACTCCAGAGGTGACTTGGACCGAATTCTCGGGATGAGGGAACCTCTGATCAAGTTCCTCTCACCCCGCCTCCAGAACGTCATATAAACTCGGCGTTGCCGCCAGCGGGGCACGCCGAATCACAGCTCGCACGTATCCTCGATGACAACGACCCGGTCGCCGGTGGCCGCGATCGCCGGGGCCCGGCACACGCGTGCCGTCTCTTGCTTGCACAACGGGCAGGCCGCCGGCGACCGCCTTGAGTCTGTAATCATGTTGACGCAATCGGTTTCGCGGACAACCCGACGCATGACAAGACGGCTTCAGGTAATGCGATCGGACTAATGCACCCGTCCTAGTTTCGGGAAACATACAGCATGGTATTAGGACGACGTCCTGAGGGGCAGCACAATCGGAAGAAGGCCGTCAGAATGTCCAACCCATTTGATGATGCGGACCAGATTTATCTCGTCTTGCTTAATGCATGCGGTCAACATTCGCTTTGGCCAAGTTCGTTATCGACACCGGATGGATGGCGCCCGATCCACGGTCCCGTAGAGCGCCACGTGGCAATTCATTTCGTGGATGTGCACTGGACGAACCCGCGGCCAACCGGATCGTCCACGATACACAACTGACAGCATATCGCGCGAAACGCCGAACCACCATGCTGTTGCCACGCCGGCAGGCGGCGCTGCGCGCCTGCGCTCAACCGCTCCGGAGGCCCGTCAATCGTGCTTGATCAGACACAAGAAGTCCTTGCTCTGTCCGTGGCACAGCGTGGCATGTGGTTCGCCCAGCGGTTCAGCCCGAGCGCTTCCATTTTCAATATCGCCGAGATGGTGGAGATTCATGGGGCGATCGACGTAGCGCTGTTCGAGACGGCAACGCGACAGACCGCGATGGAAGCGGAAGCCGTCAGGCTACGCTTCGTCGAGCATGCGGACGGGCCGCAACAGTTCGTATGCTCGTCCGTCGAGGGCATCATGCCCTTCATGGATTGCAGCACGGAAGCCGATCCTTTGGCGGCAGCGGAGCAGTGGGCGCGCGCCGAATTCACCGCGCCGCATGATCCGATGCACGACCGGCTCTGGACATCCGCGCTGATCAAGGCAGCGGCCGATCGCTTTTTCTGGTACCACAGGAGTCATCATATATTGCTGGATGGCTTTGGCGGCGGGCTGTTCGCGCGGCGCCTCGCCAGTGTCTATTCGGCATTGGTCGAAGGCCGCACACCCGAAGATACGCCTTTCGGGTCAATGGCGGAACTCATCGCGGAAGACCATGCCTACCGCAATTCCGAACGGTTCAGGCTCGATCGTGAATATTGGATGACGCGCTTCGCTGATCGACCAGACCCGGTTACGATCGCCACCAAGCGGGTCCCGAATCCGGGTGGCCTGTTGCGCCAAACCTGCCAGCTTCCGGCGGATGCTGTCGATGCCATGCGCGGCTTTGCGCGGCAGGCAGGCAGCAGCCTGCCGCAACTCGTGATCGCCGCAACCGCCGCATACTTCCATCGCATGACCGGCGTGGAGGATCTGGTGCTGGGTCTTCCCGTCACCGGACGGCTGAGCCGGCGACTACAACTGATCCCTGGCCTGGTCGCCAATGTGATGCCGCTCCGCATGACCATGCATGCGGGAATGCCGGTGCACGAACTGATGCAGTTGGTCGGGCGGCAGGTTCGCGAGACCCTGCGGCACCAATGTTATCGCTACGAGGATCTGCGGCGCGATCTGCATCTGCTGGTCGAGCAGAAGCACCTCATGACCTCCGTCATCAACATCGAGCCGTTTGACTACGACCTGCGCTTCGGCGGTCACCCGGTCACCGTGCACAATCTTTCGAACGGTTCGGTCGAGGATCTCGGGATTTTCGTCTATGACCGGGGCGACGGCAAAGGCCTCGGAATCGATTTCGACGCCAATCCGGCGCTCTACAGCGCCGCCGATCTGGCGACCCACCAACAGCGTTTCCTCAGGCTGCTCCATGCGCTGGTCGCCAATCCCGACCGGTCGATCGGAGATCTCGACATTCTCGACGCGACAGAGCGCCACCGACTGCTTGTCGCCCATAATGATACCGCAGACGAGACCGTGGCGCCCACAGTCGCCGCAATATTCGAGGCGCAGGTCGCGCGGAGCCCTGACGCCATTGCCATCGCCTCCGCAGAAGGCGGCATGAGCTACCGGCTTCTCAATGCGCGTGCCAACCGGCTGGCCCACGCGCTGATCGGGCGCGGCATTGGTCCGGAAGACGTCGTCGCCCTCGCCGTGCCGCGTTCTGCCGAGGTGGTGGTGGCGCTGCTTGCCATTCAGAAGGCGGGTGCGGCCTACCTCCCACTCGATCCGGACTATCCGGCCGAACGCCTGGCCCGCATGCTGGATGACGCGAAGCCGGCGACCATCCTGACAACGAAGGAGATCGACGCCCAACTGCCGCCATCCGCCTCGCACCGTGTCATCCTGAACGATGAAGCAACTATCTCCGCTTTCGCCAGCCTGCCCGAAACCGACCCGACGGACCGGCACCGCATCCGTCCGATCGCACCGGTCGATCCGGCCTATGTGATCTACACGTCCGGCTCGACCGGCGTGCCAAAGGGCGTCGTCGTCACGCAGGCGAATCTCAGCAATTTTATCGCCGCCATGAAGACTCGCTTCAGGCTTGGCGAGGCCGACCGGCTGCTTGCCGTAACCACGATCGGCTTCGACATCGCCGGCCTCGAACTCTATCTTCCCCTGGTCAGCGGCGCCCGCGTCATCATTCCGTCACGCGAGGTCGTGCGGCACCCGCCGTCCCTCGCCAGGCTGATCGTCGCGACCGGCGCCTCGATCATGCAGGCGACCCCTGCGCTCTGGCAGATGCTGCTGAACCATGACCCGGATGCGCTGCGCGGACTGCGCATCCTGGTCGGCGGCGAGGCTTTGACCAGCCACCTTGCTCGCGAGCTTAAGAGCGTGGGTTACGACCTGACCAATCTCTACGGTCCCACCGAGACGACGGTCTGGTCGACGGCGAGCGAAGTCGGCGAGGCGGATGTCGATGCGCCCTCGATCGGCCGGCCAATCCGGAATACGCAGGTCTATCTCCTGGATGCCGGTCTGCAGCCGGTGCCTCCTGGCGTGCCGGGCGAGCTGTACGTCGCCGGGACCGGGCTCGCGCGCGGCTACCTGAGCCGCCCCGGAATGACAGCCGAACGTTTCGTTGCCAACCCATTCGGGTCGCCCGGCTGCCGCATGTACCGTACTGGCGACCTGGCCCGCTGGCGGGAGGATGGCAGTCTCGACTTCCTCGGCCGCAGCGACCGACAAGTGAAAATCCGCGGCTTCCGTATTGAGCTTGGCGAAATCGAGGCGGCCCTTGCCAGCCATCCGGCGGTCGCTCAGGTGACCGTCGTCGCCCGCGAAGATCGCCCCGGCGACAAGCGGCTGGTCGCCTATCTGACCCCATCGCCCGGCCAGCTTCCCGATGGGGCGGCGCTCCGCCAGCATCTCGCCGGTACGTTGCCCGAGCATATGGTGCCGAGCGCGTTCGTGACCTTGGAGAAGCTGCCGCTCACGCCGAGCGGCAAGCTCGACCACAAGGCGCTCCCATCGCCCGACATCGCCACGGCCGCCCCTGCGACCGGGGGCGCGCCGCGCAACCCGACCGAAGACGTCCTGTGCAGCCTGTTCGCCGAGACGCTGGGTCTGCCTTCCGTCGATATCCACAGCAATTTCCTAGAGCTTGGCGGTGATTCTCTGCTCTTCGCCCGCCTGGCCTCGAAGGTTCGCGCAACCTTCAGCATCGATCTGGCGCTCGGGGGCTTCTTCGACGTGTTCACCGTCGCCGGCGCGGCCGAACTCATTCGCCACGCCCAGACCGCGCAGGCGCCGCTCAAGCCGTTTGTTCGCCCCGAACTGCTGCCACTGTCGTATGCGCAGCATCGGCTGTGGTTCCTTCATCAGCTCGAAGGGGCAAGCGCCGCCTACAACATCCCCATCGCCCTCAGGTTTTCGGGTCCGCTCGATCGCGCGGCACTGGAAGCAGCGCTCGGCGATGTCGTGGAACGGCACGAGGTCCTGCGCACGCTGATCCGGGAACTGTCCGGCATTCCGCGCCAGCATGTCCTCGCATCGGCGGACGCGCGGCCGCTCCTCGGCACGGCGGGGATCGCAGAAGCTGCGCTCCAGGCGGCGCTTGACGCGGCGGCGCGCCAGGTCTTCGACCTCGCCAACGAAATCCCGCTGCGGGCCTGCCTGTTCGTTCTCGCGCCGCAGGAGCATGTGCTGCTGCTGGTGGTCCACCACATCGCGGCCGATGGTGGATCGCTTGCCGCGCTCGCCCGCGACCTCGCCGCCGCCTATGCGGCACGCCGGTCCGGGGCGGCGCCGGGCTGGGCGCCGCTGCCCGTGCAGTACGCCGATTACACGCTGTGGCAGCGTCAGTTGCTTGGCGCCGAAACCGACCCGGAGAGCCGCACCGCCGGCCAGATCGCGTTCTGGAAAGCAGCGCTCGCCGACCTGCCGGAGCAGTTGGAGCTACCCACGGATCATCCGCGCCCGCTCGTCGCGAGCTACCGCGGGGACAAGGTGCCGTTCCGGATCAGCGCCGAATTGCATCAGCGTCTCCTCGGCTTGGCGCGCGACAACCACGCGAGCCTGTTCATGATCGTGCAGGCCGGCCTGGCCGCGCTGCTGACCCGCCACGGCGCCGGCACCGATATCCCGATCGGCAGCCCCGTCGCCGGACGCGGCGACCACGCGCTCGACGAGCTGATCGGTTGTTTCGTCAACACGCTGGTATTGCGCACCGACACGGCGGGCAATCCGAGCTTTCGGGACCTGGTGACCCGTGTGCGGGCGGCCAATCTCCGTGCCTACGCCCACCAGGACCTGCCCTTCGAGCGCCTGGTCGAGATCCTGAATCCGGGGCGGTCCCGCGCACGCCACCCGCTGTTTCAGGTCATGCTGGCCTTCCAGAACCATATCGATGTCAGCCTGGACATGCCGGAGCTCCGCGTCGGCTACCAGCCGATCGCGATCGAGGCCGCGAAGTTCGACCTTGCCTTCATCGTTGCCGAACGGCGCACCTCGGACGGCACGCCGGATGGCGTCGACGGCCTGTTGGAGTTCCGCACGGATCTCTTCGAGCGGCGTACCGTCGCGCGGATTGCCGACCGTATGGTCGGGCTGCTCGGCGCCGCTGCCGAGGATCCCGACCTGAAGATCGGGCGCCTCGACCTGCTGGCACCCGGGGAAATCCGACAGATTCTGCACGACTGGAACGACAGCGGGGCAGACCTGCCCGCCACACATTTCCCGGCACTGTTCGAAGCCCAGGCCGCAGCCGACCCGGCGGCGACGGCGCTGGTCTCCGCGGGCACGACGCTCAGCTACGCCGCACTGAATGCGCGTGCCAACCAGTTGGCACATCTGCTGATCGGCCGCGGCATCGGCCCCGAAGCGATCGTCGCCATCGCGCTGCCGCGCTCGATCGGCATGATCCTCAGCATACTTGCCGTGCTCAAGACCGGCGCGGCCTACCTGCCGATCGATCCGCGCTACCCAGCCGACCGCGTCGCATTCCTGCTCGATGACGCCACACCCGCTGCGGTGATCACCAACGGCAAGATCGTGGCGACGTTGCCGGGCACCGTGCCGCCGCTCGTCCTCGACCAGATCGAGACCGCCGCAGCGATCGCCGGCGAGCCGGAACGCAACCCGGCCGATGCCGACCGCACGGCGCCGGTCAGCCTCGCCGACCCGGCCTATGTCATCTACACTTCAGGCTCGACCGGCAAACCAAAGGCCGTGGTCGTGACCCATGCCGGCATCGCCAGCCTGGCCGCCACGCAGACCGAGCGCTTCGCCATCACGCGCGACGCGCGGGTGCTGCAGTTCTCCTCGCCGAGCTTCGATGCCTCGGTGATGGAGCTGCTGATGGCCTACAGCACCGGCGCCGCGCTGGTTCTGCCGCCACCCGACGCGATCCTGGCCGGCGAGACACTGGCCGAGACGCTCAACGGCCAGCGCATCAGCCACGCGCTGATCTCGCCGGCCGCGCTCGCAAGCGTGCCGTCGGGCGCCTTTCCCTGGCTCAGGACGCTGATCGTCGGCGGCGAGGCCTGCCCCGCCGATCTGGTGGCGCGCTGGGCGGGCGGGCGCCGCATGGTCAACGCCTATGGCCCGACCGAGATCACCGCCGCCGCGACCATCAGCGATCCGCTCGCCGGCGCCGCGATTCCGCCGATCGGCCGTCCGGTTCGCGCCGCCAGGGTCCATGTGCTGGACGGCATGCTCCAGCCGGTGCCGACCGGTGTGCCGGGCGAGCTCTACATCTCCGGGCCCGGCCTTGCGCGCGGCTATCTGAACCGCCCGGGACTCACCGCCGAACGTTTTGTCGCCAATCCGTTCGGGACACCCGGCAGCCGGATGTACCGGACCGGCGACCTCGTCCGCTGGCGTGCCGACGGCAGTCTCGACTTCCTCGGCCGCACGGATGAGCAGGTCAAGATCCGAGGTTTCCGCGTTGAACTCGGCGAGGTTGAGGCCGCTCTTCGCGCGCTGCCCGGCATCGCCCGGATGGCTGTCGTCGTTCGCGAGGACGAACCGGGCGACAAGCGGCTGGTGGCGTATCTGGTGCCCGCGTCCGACCAGCTTCCCGAGCCCGCATGGCTGCGCCAGCGCCTGCTTGCGACCCTGCCCGAGCACATGGTGCCCGGTGCGTTCGTAGCCCTCCCGGTGCTTCCTTTGACGACCAGCGGCAAGCTCGACCGCAGGGCGCTGCCCGCGCCCGGCGCCATCGCGACCACCGCAGGACGCGCGCCCCGCACCCCGACGGAAGCGGCGCTGTGCCAACTCTTTGCCGAAACCCTGGGCGTTGCCTCGGTGGATATCGACAGCAGCTTCTTCGATCTGGGCGGTCATTCCCTGCTGGCGATCCGGCTTGGCCGCCGGATCCAGGGGGAACTTTGGCCTGATTTCCCGATCGGGGGCGTCTACAACCATCCGGTGGTGAAGGATCTGGCGGCACTGCTCGACGGTGTCGCGGATGCCGAGGCCGAACCGGCCCTGGCACGCGACATCGTCCTGCCGCCCCACATCAAGGCGAATGGCGCGCTGCCGGCGGCGAGCGCCTCCCGTGTGTTCCTGACCGGTGCAACCGGCTTCGTCGGTGCGCATCTCCTGGCCTCGTTGTTGCGGGAGACCGACGGCCGTATCGTCTGCCATGTGCGCGCCCGTGACCTGCCGGCGGCACGGAGCCGGCTCAGGCAGGCGCTGCAGCAGCGCAAATTGGCAGCGGCCTGGGACGAGGACCGGATCGAGGTCGTGCGCGGTGATCTCGCTGCCGCAAACCTCGGCCTCGACGAGTCCGGTATCCGGCAGGTGCGGGATGCATGCGACGCAATCTACCATTGCGGGGCGCAAGTCGATTTCCTGCACGCCTATGAAAGCCTGAAGCCCGCCAATGTCGACAGCGTCCTGACGCTGCTCGACTGGACCGCGAACGGGGCGCCGAAGCGGTTGCACCTGGTTTCGACCCTCGGCGTCATCGACCCGTCCTACGGTGCGGCAACAATCCCTGAACAAGCCGAGCTTGGCTCCTGGACCGGCCTGGTCGGCGGCTACAACCAGAGCAAATGGGTTGCGGACACCTTGGCGCGGCGCGCCCAGAACGCCGGCGTCCCGGTGGCGATCTACCGCCTGGGCAGCGTCACCGGCGATCAGAGCCACGCGATCTGCAACGACACGGACCTGATTTGGCGCGTGACCAGGATCTGCGCCGAACTGCGGGCGATCCCGGATCTCGACCTGGCGCTCAACATGACGCCGGTGGACGACGTCGCCCGCGGCATCGTGCGCCTCGCCGCGAGCGACGCTTCCGGGGCTGCCGTCTACCACATGCTGGCCCGCTCGGCGCTCCACCTGCAGGACCTGGTGTCGGTGTTTGCCCGCCTTGGGCTGCGGCTTGCCATCGTGCCGGTGGATGCATGGATGGCACTGGCGCGCGCAAGGCTGGCCCGCAGCCATGACGACAGCCTCGCCGCGGTGGTCGCGATCCTGTCCAGGCAGGATACCGAAGCGGCGCGGCCACAGATCGCCTTCGACGCCACCGAGGCCCAACTGCAAGCCGTCGACGCCGTGATCCGGCCGGTCACCCCGACGCTGCTGGAGCGCTATCTGGCGACGCTTGGCATCGGGGAAGCGGCGCAAATCACGGCAGCGGCGAAGTAACCGGACGCAGCGACGATGGCACGCTTCCTGATCGCCGGCACCCCGGTGCCGGGGCATATTGCGCCGCTGCTTGCCCTCGCCCGGCACCTGGCCGGCCGTGGGCACGATATTGTCCTGCACACCGCGAGCATCTTCCGGGAACGGGTGGAGGCGGTCGGCGCCCGCTTCGTCCCCTTCCGACCCGAGATCGACATCGACTACCGCCGGCTGGACGAGCATTTCCCGGAACGCGCCCAGGTGCCGGCGGGGCCGCCGCAACTGATCTTCGGCCTGAAGCACGTCTTCGCCGACGCCATGCCGCATCAGTACCGGGGCATCAGTGAGATCCTGGAGGCGTTCCCGGCCGAGGCGATCATCGTTGACACGATGTTCTGCGGCGTGATGCCGTTGCTGCTCGCGCGGCGCGAACACCACCGGCCGGTCGTTTCGCTCGGCATCACGGCACTCGCGTGGTCGAGCGTCGACACCGCGTTCTTCGGGACGGCGTTGCCGCCCCCCACCACGCCGGCAGCGCGGGCGCGCAGCACCGCAATGACCCGCTACATGCAGCAGAACGTCTACGGCGAGGTCCAGGCCTACTTCAATGCCGTGCTGGCGAAACACGGCCTGCCGCCGCTGCCCGGCTTCCTGTTCGACAGTTTCATCACGCTACCTGACCACTACCTGCAGCTGACCGCCGAGCGGTTTGAGTACCCGCGCAGCGACATGCCGCGCAACGTACACTTCGTGGGACCGCTGCTGCCGCCGCCCGCCACCGGGTTCAGCCCGCCGCCCTGGTGGGACGAACTCGACGGTGGCCGCCCGGTGATGCTCGTCACCCAAGGCACGCTGGCCAATACCGATCTGACGCAGTTGGTCGGGCCGACCTTGACGGCGCTCGCCGGGAAGGATGTCCTGGTCGTCGCCACGACCGGAGGGCCGCCGTTGGGGGCGATCCCGGTGGCGCTACCCGCGAATGCCCGGGCCGGCGTGTTCCTGCCCTTCGACCGGTTGTTGCCGAAGGTTGACGTGATGGTCACCAATGGCGGCTATGGCGCGGTCAACCATGCGCTGAGCCTTGGTGTTCCGCTGGTCGTCGCCGGCGACAGCGAGGAGAAACCGGAGATCGCGGCCCGTGTCGCCTGGGCGGGCGCCGGCATCAATCTCGAGACCGCCCGGCCGTCACCGGATCAAATCCACGATGCGGTCCAGGCAGCCCTCGGCGATTCCCGCTATCGTCATGCTGCCAAGGCCCTGCAGGCGGACTTCGCCCGCTACAATGCGCTCGATGAAATCACTGCGGTGGTCGAGCGGCTGGTCGGCGCCACTGCATGAATGAAATCGGGCCGGTGCCGCCGCGGCAGACGGTGCCAGGATCCTCGGACCCATTTTCTCGGCCTGCCCGGGCAGACCGGGTCAAGGGCGGGTTGCGTCGCCGCATTCTCCTCGCAACCACTCTGCTGGCCGGGGCTGCCGGCATCGCGATTGGTCTGGTGGCATTATGGCACCGTCCCGCACCGGATGATGCCACGCGCACCGCCGAGGCGAACCGCGTCGCTCCGTTGGTGACGACAGCCCGGGTCGAGCCTCGTCCGATGATTCGCTCACTCAGCGTTGCCGGCTCGCTGGTCGCCCGGCGGGAGTTACCGATCGGCGCCGAGGCGTCCGGCAGCCGCATCGACGCCGTGCTGGTCGATGAGGGCGATCACGTCGCCAAGGGCCAGGTCCTCGCGCAACTCGATGGCACGGTGCTCCAGGCGCAGTTCCGCCACGCCCAGGCGTTGGTGCAGGCCGCGGCATCGGCGGCGGCAGCGGCCGAGGCAGAGTTCCGGCGGGTCGACGGCATCCGCGGGACCGGGGCGGTAAGCGCCGAGCAGGTGGGTCAACGCCGCGCCGCGGCGGCATCGGCAGCGGCCCGCCTGGCAGCGGCACAGGCCGAGACCAGCGAGATCCAGGCGCGCGTCGACGAGATGGCGGTGCGAGCGCCTGCCGCCGGGGTGATCGTCGCGCGCAATGCCGAACCAGGCGCCATCGTGTCACCGGGCGAACCACCGTTGTTCCGCTTGATCGAAGGCGGGCTGGTGGAATTCGACGCGCAGGTCCCGCAGGACCAGCTTCAGCGCCTGGCGCCTGGGATGGCTGCCGAAATCAGCCTCGGGGGCCCGGAAAATCCGGCCAGCGACGCGACGATCACCGGGCGCATTCGCGCGATCGCCCCGACGCTTGATCCGCAGACCCGGCTCGGCATCGTGCACATCGCCTTGCCGCTCGATCCGCGGCTGCGGCCGGGCGCCTTCGTGCAAGGGCGGATCGTGCTGTCGCGCTCCCCGGTTCTCTCGGTGCCGCTGTCCGCCGTCCTGTGGAAGGACGGCGGAAGCTGCGTCTATGTCGTGGCCGGCGGCCACGCGCAGCGGCGTGCCGTCCAGACGGGTGCCACGGAAGACGGCCGGGTCGCGATCCGCAGCGGCCTCGCCGAGGGCGACCATGTCGTCCTGTCCGCCGGCACCTTCCTGCATGATGGCGAGGCGGTACGGCAGGTGCTGGCCGACCACACCGCGCGAACCTTTGTCGATCTCCGGTGAGGAACATCTCGGGTGAGGAACATATCGGCCTGGGCGATCCGGTCGCCGATCCCGACCGTCCTGCTGTTCGTCGCCCTGACGCTGGCCGGCTGCTACGCCTTCCTGACGCTTCCGGTGAACCTCAGCCCCGACACCTCATTTCCGGTGGCCGTGGTGACCGTCACCGATCCGGGCACGCCCGCCGGCGACCTCGAGCAGACCGTGACGCGGCGGATCGAGGACGCGATCGCCGGCATTTCCAATGTCCACCACATCCGCTCCAGCATCGTCGACGGCGTCTCGACCACGACGGTGGAGTTCCGGCTCGGCGTCAATCCCGCAAGCGCCGTCACCGACGTCCGCGACGCGATCGCGCGTATCCGCGGCACCCTGCCGGCCGGCATCCCGGCGCCTGTGGTCACGCGTCTCGACACCGAAGGCGGCGCGATCCTGACCTATGCGGTGCGATCGCGTGCCACGTCGGTCCTCGACCTTTCGTGGTTCGTCGACAACACGCTGAGCCGCGAACTGCGCGCCGTACCTGGCGTCGGCCGGATCACGCGGCTCGGGGGGGCGCGCCGGGAAATCCGCGTGGCGCTCGACCCGGACCGACTGCAGGCGCGCGGTATCACTGCCGCCGAAGTCGATGCCCAGTTGCGGGCGCGCAATGTCGACCTGCCCGGCGGGCGCGGCGAGATCGGCGCCCATGAGCAGGCGATCCGGACGCTCGGCGGCGCCCGCTCGGTGGCGGCCCTCGCGGCCACCAGCATCGCTTTGCCGGGGGGCGGATGGGCGCATCCCGGACTGAGCGTATCGCTCATCGCCAGCAGCGTCGGATATACAAGCGCCAGCTACGCGGCGGCCATGCATACGCTGGTCGAAGGACTCAGCCTCGCCTCGCTGGTCGTGTTGTGCTTCCTGCGCGACTGGCGGACCGCGCTGCTGGCGGCCATCGCCATGCCGCTGTCGCTGGCGGCAACCTTCGCCGGCCTTCTGGGGCTGGGCTTCACCTTGAACGCGATCACCCTGCTCGCGCTCACCCTGGTCGTCGGCGTGCTGGTCGATGACGCGATCGTCGAGATCGAGAATATCGTCCGCCACATTGGCCTGGGCGTGCGGCCCTACCGGGCGGCGATCGTGGCGGCGGACCAGATCGGCCTTGCCGTCGTTGCGACCACCATGACGATCGTCGTCGTATTCGTGCCCGTCAGCCTGATGAGCGGCGTGGTTGGCCAGTATTTCAAGCAGTTCGGCATCACAGTGGCGCTCGCCGTGCTGGCCTCCCTGCTGGTCGCGCGCTTGCTGACGCCGATGCTGGCCGCCTATTTCCTGAAGCCGCGACTTGGTGGGGCCCGAGACTCACACCTGATCGGCCAATACCGCGTCCTGCTCGGCTGGGCACTCGGCCATCGGGGGGTGGTTCTGGCCGCCGGCATCCTGTTCTGCCTGGGCTCGCTCGCGCTGGTGCCGCTGCTGCCAACCGGCTTCCTGCCGACGCAGGACCTGGGCCAGTCCTTCCTGTCGGTCGGGCTGCCGCCCGGCGCCACGATCGACCAGACCGACCGCACCGCGGCGCGCATCGCCGATCTGCTGCTGCGCCGCCCCGAGGTCGTCCATGTGTTCACCGCCATCGGCGAGGGCGACCCATTCAGCGGTGGCGAGGTCCGGCGTGCCAGGCTCACGATCGAGCTGAAGCCGGCCAGCCAGCGCGCGCACAGCAAGGCGGAGTTCGAATGGCTGATGCGCCCCCTGCTGGCGACGATCCCCGACATAAGGTGGCATTTCACCGATGGCGGCAGCGACCGCGACGTCTCCGTCGTGCTGACCGGTGCCGATGCCCGGGCGGTTGCACGCATGGCGCGGGAACTGGCGGTGCAGATGCGCCGGCTCGATGGCCTGGCCAATGTCGAGACCACCATCCCCCGAGCCGAACCGGAGATCCTGATCCGGCCACGATCGGCGCTCGCCGCCTCGCTTGGCGTCTCAGCCCGGGACATTGCCGAGACGGCGCGCATCGCCACGATCGGCAATACCGACGCCAACCACGCGATGCTCGATCTCGACGGCCGCCAGGTGCCGATCCGCGTGGCGCTGGCGCGCACGCGCGGTCGCGAGCTTGCCACCATTGAGGCGCTGAGGGCGCCGGGCACCCATGGCAGCGTGCCGCTCAGCCTAGTCGCGCAGGTCGGTTTCGGCGACGGTGAGGCCCGCATCGAACGCTTCGACCGGCATCCCATGGTCGCAGTGGGAGCCGACCTCGCCCCCCACATGACGCTTGGCACGGCCATGCGGGCGATACACGCGCTGCCGGTATTCCGCCAGCTCGCCGCCGCCGGCGTGCGTGAACAGCCGTACGGCGCCACCGAATACATGTCCGACATGTTCAGCCAGTTCGGCATGGCGATCGCCGCCGGCATCCTGATGCTGATCGGGGTGCTCATGCTGCTGTTCAAGCATGTCCTGCAGCCCGTCACGATCCTGACCACCTTGCCCTTGTCGGTCGGCGGCGCGCTCGCGGCGCTGCTGCTCACCGGCCAGGCGCTCGATCTGTCCTCCTTCATCGGCCTGCTGATGCTGATGGGCATCGTGACCAAGAATTCGATCCTGCTTGTCGATGCCGCCATCGAGGCCGAACGCGCCGGCATCGGCCGCGATGCCGCGCTGATCCGCGCCGGTTCGCAGCGCGCGCGTCCGATCGTGATGACCACCATCGCGATGATCGCGGGCATGCTGCCGACGGCCTTGGGCGTCGGCGCCGGCGCCGCCTTCCGCAGGCCGATGGCGATCGCCGTGATCGGCGGATTGCTGACCTCCACCCTCCTCAGCCTGATCTTTGTGCCAGTGTTCTACAGCTACATGGCCGACCTCGACCGCTGGCTGCGGCCGCGGCTGAGCCGGCTGACCACGCTCGAGCCCGGTGACCGTGTCGCCGGGGACACTCTGGGCGGCAGGAGGCGCGTGTGAGCCGACGCCGCGTCACGCTGGTCTGCGGTATCGCGGCGAGCCTCACCGGCTGCGCCCACTTCGCCCCGCCGCCGCGCATGACGCCGAAGCTGCCGGCGGCGTGGAACAATGGGGCGGACGCGCGGGACCGCCGCCCACAAGTCGATCTCACCCACTGGTGGACGGGATTCAACGATCCGACGCTCGACCGGCTGGTTCGGGAAGCGGTGGGGGAGAACCTGTCGCTGCGGCAGGCGGCAAGCCGGGTCGAGGAAGCGCGCGCCAGCCGGCAAGCCGCCCTGGCGGGGTTGCTGCCGAACGTCACCGGTGCCGCGACAGCGCAAGGCGAACGGCTGTTCGGCGATGACCGAACCGGCAACATCGCTCTTCCCACGGGTGTGCCCGGAGTCGGTTCGACCGGTCAGCCCTTGGTGCTCGGCACGCAATCGCTTGCCTATTACGAGCCTGGGCTCGATGCGACGTGGGAAATGCCACTGTTCGGGCGCGGCGCGGCGACCCGCAAGCTGGCCGCCGGCGTGGTGGGCGCTGCCGTGGCTGACGAGGCCGCAGCGAAGGTGACGCTGGTCGCCGAGGTGGCGCGCACCTACATCGCCCTGCGCGCCGATCAGCAGCGCCAGGCGTTACTGGCGGCGACTCTCACGGCCGCACACCGGCTTGCCGCGCTGGTCGAGGTTCGCTGGCACGCCGGGCTGGCGAACGAACTGGACGTCGCCCGCGCGCGCAATGCCGCAGACAAGGTTGCCATGAGGCTCGCTCCGCTCGAGGGGGCGATCCGCAGCACGTTGCAGCGGCTTGCCATTTTGCGCGGCGGGACCGCGCCGGATCCCGCGCTGCTCGCCCCGGCGCCGCTGCCGGCACCGCCAACGGCGTCGCTCGCCGTGGTGCCGGCCGATCTGCTCCGTCTCCGGCCGGATATTCTGAAGGCAGAGCAGGGCGTCGAGGAGAATACCGGCGCGCTTGGTATCGCCGTCGCCGATCTTTATCCGCAGTTCACCTTGACGGGTTCCATTGCCGCGGCCGGCAGTTTGAATGGCGGCGTGCTGCCGGGGCCGGTCGGGTTCCTCAGCGGCGGGCCTGCGGTCACCGTCCCGCTGCTCGATTGGGGCGCGCGGCTTGCCCAGGCAAAGGCACGCAACGCCGCGCTGGCCGCGAGCATACTACGATATCGCGAAACCGTCCTGACCGGCATTGAGGAAGTCGAGATTGCCCTGGCCCATGTCGCGGCGACCCGGCGTCAGGCCGCTGCGGCACGCAATGAGGTGGCTTCCGCGAAACAGGCGGCGGGTTATGCCGAACTGCTCTATGGCCGCGGCCTGACGCCGTTCAGCGATCGGCTGGACGCCGAGCAATCCTGGCTGGATGCACGCCTCGATCTCGTCGCGGCCGTGCAATCCGAGGCGCTTGCCATCATTGCCCTCTACAAGGCCATCGGCGGCGCAATGCCCGGCAAAACGGGATCGTAATGTCCTGTTGAGCCGTGGTTCCGCGCGGCGTGATTCGTGCCCAGGTCTTCCTTCGGTGGGTCAATGCCGGCGGCGGATGCGCCGACGCGCTTGACCACGTCGCGACCGGGCTTGCCTGCTTGTCCGGCCATCGTTCCGTGGCAGTGATGAGGCAGATGACCCGACGGCGGAGGCTCCGCCGCTTGTGGCGGAAATCCCCCGGAAACGCCAGCGATAGTGGAACAGGTGAGGTACATTGCCATGTCATTCCGTTACGTTGGAAGTCCACGGCTTTTTCCCCCCGTTGTCCGTCATGTCAGCGCGATATTTCATCATGAGCTATGGATGACAGTACCGCCTGCCGAGGCGGCAGCCTGTTCGCCCGTCGTGGGCCACGCAGTGCTTCGCCGCCGTTCGGAGTATGTCGCCGGTCGCCGATGCGCCACGCGCGCCCTCGAGATGTGTCTTGCGAATGGTCCGCTGGATCTGAGCATCGTTGGCAGGCGACCTGATCGGGCGCCCCTATGGCCTTGCGGTACCGTTGGGTCGATCACCCATACCGAGGGTTATGCGGCCGCCGCCGTGAGCGGTTGCAACAGAGTTCGGAGCATTGGAATAAACTCCGAGATGCTCCTCATCAGAGGACATGCACTGGAAATCGGACCAAGCGTTGCCAGCAGCGAGGAGATCGAACGGACTGCCGCAATATTCCACACGCGCGATCACCTTGGGCTGACCGTATTGTTCTCTGCCAAGGAAAGCTTGTTCAAATGCCTGTTCCCTCTGGTGTCTGTTCATTTCGGTTTCCCGGACGCCTGTTGCGTTGACGCCGATGCATCGAAGGGGACGATAACGCTCGAATTGAGAACCGACCTTTGTGATGATTTCCGGCGAGGTTGGCGGGCGGTTGGCTCGGTCCAGATCGACCTGCCGTACGTGCATACTGGTTTCATGCTTCCACACAACGGCTGAATCAGCCTCCCGGCGTCATCTTGATCCCGGTTATGTCCGCCCGCGTAGTGCAGGAGCTGTGGGTAAGTAGCCCGCCCGCGCCAGACTCCCGGCGATCGCTCCGGCGGGCCACTTACCCACTGCTACACTCCGGGGGGACACGATCCATCCGGTCAATTTCTTTCTGACCGGCAGGCAGGCACACGACCTGATCGGGGCCGACCACTCTTCTGCCAGATATGCGAGCCGAGACGCTGATCGCGGATAAGGCATTCGACGCCGACAAACGGGTCATTGCGCCGCTGCCGGCAGTCAGCAAGACCGCTGTGATCCCCCCAAAGGCCAATCGCCGCGCGCCACGTCCGTGTGACCGGGAGATCTACAAAGCGCGCCACGTAATCGAGAATTTCGTCGTCCAACTCAAGCAGTTCCGCGCGCCGAGAAGGAAACTCTCCAGCGCGTCCAGGGGACGCCGTATCACCTCCGCGCCGTCACCCTTCGCCCCAGGGCCATCACATCCGGGCCACCACATCTGGGCCATCGCATCCGGGCCAACGGGGCCGTCTTTCCGGTCATGGCCGGAACAAACAGAACTGCCCCTTACCCTGCCCAACCGCCACCCTCCCCCGCCCGCACCACCCGCGCCACCACCCGCCCCAGCCGCGCGATCACCACGTCCTGCCCCTCCCCCACGCGCGCCAGCACCTCCCGGAACTACGCCCGCGCCTCCGCTGCATCCATCCGCACCGCCCCCCGCCCGCTCGCTCCCGCCGCGGCCCCGAGCCCCGGCCAGGCGCCCAAGCTCTCCGCCGCCGCCAGCAGATGCGCCGAACCGCCGAGCGTTCGGTGCGCCGCGGCCCGTTCCGTCGCCGTCTCCAGATACGCCCCCGCCACCGCCTCCAATTGCGCCGCCGGACCGGTCGCCGCCGTGGCGTCGAACGCCGCGCACACCGCCGCGTTGAGCGCCCGCACGTGGTCGTCCAGCAGATCTATCAGCAGGTCGTACCGGTTACGATAATAATGCCGCGCTGTATGGGGCGAGATGTCCACCGCCGCTGCCACCTGCTCTATCCCCACCGCCGCTACCCCGAGACGGGCGAACAGCCCGGCCGCCACGGTGCGAAGCTGCGCCTGGCGGGCGAGCCATGAAGGGGTCAGGTGGCGCCGCAGCGAGTCCTGCCGCGCCGCCGCCCGGTCGCGGGCGCCCGAAGCAAGGGCAGGCTTGTCCCCCGGGTTCCAGTCCAGGTGGCATTTTTCAGGCACGGCCCAGGACGCGACCGAGTTGGGTAGCCGGTCCGCGGGGTCGGCGGAGGGGTCAAGATAGTTCATGTTATGTTCTTGACGTGCTGCCCCACCGAAATCAACCCCCGCCGCCGCCGTACACCGCCGCCCCAATCGCCCCGGCCAACGTACGTTCCCGCCTGTCACGCCCGCCCCCGCCCCCGACCGCGCCGAATCCCGCAGAAATCCGCGCAAACCATGTCCCGGCCTGCCCCAAACGCCCCAGCCGCTGTACACTCGCGCCCAACCGCAAGGAGACGCCCCGGAATGCCGGCCGACCTGCTCTGCCTCGGCGAGCCCATGCTGGAATTCAACCAGCTCCCCCCCGGCCAGGACGGCCGCACCCTCTACCTGGAAGGCCACGGCGGGGACACTTCCAACGCCGCCGTCGCCGCCGCGCGCCAAGGCGCCAAGGTCGCCATGCTGACCGCGCTCGGCCAGGACCCGGCGGGCGAAAGCTTCATTGCGCTCTGGGCGCGCGAGGGCATCGAGACCGCCCACGTCCGCCGCGATCCCCGCCACCAGACCGGCGTCTATTTCGTCTTCCACGGCCCGCAAGGCCATGAATTCCTGCACTACCGCGCCAATTCCGCGGCCGCGCACTACGCCCCTGCCGACCTGCCGACAGAGGCGTTCGCCACGGCGCACATCCTGTATGCCTCGGGCATCAGCCAGGGCATCTCCACCATCGCGGCGGATGCGACCTTCGCCGCCATCGCGCTCGCCCGCAGCCACGGCGCACGGGTCGCCTACGACACCAACTACCGCCCCCGCCTCTGGCCGCCCGCCCGCGCAAGGGCGGTGATGGAGGCGGCGATCGCGGCGTCCGACATCGTCTTCCCCGGCCTCGACGACGCCGCCGCCATGCTGGGGTTGGGGGCACCGGAGGCGATTCTGGACCACTACCTCCGCCTCGGCCCGGCGATCGTCGTGCTGCGCTGCGGGCCGGCCGGAGCCTGGCTCGCAACACGCGATGCACGCCAGCACATCCCAGGCCACCAGGTCGCCGTGGTCGATGCCACCGGGGCGGGCGATACGTTCTGCGGCGCCTTCCTCGCCCGCACCCTGGCCGGCGACGCGCCGGCGGACGCGACGCGCTACGCCAACGCCGCCGCGGCCCTGAAATGCACCGGCTACGGCGCCGTCGCGCCGATCCCGCGCCCCGAGGCGGTGCGCGCCCTGCTCGCCTCTACGCGGGCAGACTGATCAGCAGGTCAGCACCTTCCTGCTTCACGGGAAACACCGCGATCGGCGCCTCCGCCGGGGCGCACAGCGCGCGGCCGGTGCGGATATCGAAGCGGGCGGCGTGCAGCGGACACTCGATCTCGCCGTTCTCCAGCCAGCCGTCGGAAAGCTGGGCGTATTCGTGCGAGCAGACGTTGTCGGTGGCGCGGAACTCGCCGCCCGGCAGGTGGTAGAGTGCGATTTCCCGCTCCCCCACCCGCACCGCGATCACGCTACCCTCCGCGACATCCGCCGCCGCCGCGACTTTCACCCAGGTTTCCGCCATCACCACGTCTCCGTCCTTACGTTGCAGGCGGCTTTGATATTGGGAGTTGGTGCGGGGCGCCAGAGGGAGGGGGGCCAGAGGGAGGCAGACGCAGATCCCGAACGGCCCCCCTCCCCCACGCCTCAGTCGTCGCGCGCGCCGATCGTGCGGGCGCGAAATTCCTCCGGCACGTCGCGGCCGAAATCGGTGAACGCACGCTTCACCGCTTCCACCGTGCCACCGAACACCTGCTTGCGGTTCTCTCGCGCCCAGGCGTTCGACCCGAGCACGGTGTCGAGCGAGCCCTGGAAATGCGGCATCACGTAGCGGGCGAACAGTTCGTAGCTGCGCAGGATCTGCTCCCGGTTGGCCCATTCATGGGCGCGGAACAGGATGCCGCCGAACCCGCCCTGGCTGTAGTCGAGCAGGCGGCGGATGCCCTTCACCACCGTCTCCGGCGAGCCCACGAGGGTGGTGCCCATCGTCACCCCCTCGCGCAGCGGATCGTCGGACCGGCCGGGCGGGCGGCCCAATGTGTCCTCGAAATAGGTGACGGTTTCGACCCGTTCGCCCTTCGCCACTTCGCGCAGCGCCTGTTCGTCGTCTTCCGCCAGGTGCGCGTTCACGACCACCCGCCAGTTCTTGCGATCGATCGTCTTGCCGGCCTTGGCGGCGGCGTCTTCCGCGATCTTCCACTGGGTGGCGAGCGCCTCCGGCCCGCCCGGCAGGCCGGCGCCGATCGACAACACGCCGACGCCATGGGTGCCGGCGGCGATCATGCCGAAGGGGGTGATGGTGCTCGCCACCGCGATCTCGAAATGCGGGTCGGTGTAGGGGGCGAGGTGCAGCCGGGCTTCGCGCATCTCGAACCAGTCGGTCTTCATCGTGACCGGCTCTTCGCATTTCAGCAGCCGCATGATGGCGTCCATCGCCTGCAACATGCGCGGCCGCTGGGTGGAGGGCTCGATGCCGAGCATATAGGCATCCGACGTCAGCGCGCCCGGCCCGCACCCCAGCATCGCCCGCCCGCGGGTCATGTGGTCGAGCTGGACGAAGCGCTGCGCCACGAGCAGCGGGTGGTGGTACGGCAGGCTGGTCACGCCGGAGCCGAGCTTGATGTGCTTGGTGCGCTCCGCCGCGGCGGCGATGATGAGTTCGGGGGAGGCAATCAGTTCCCATCCGGCGGAGTGGTGCTCGCCGATCCAGGCCTCGTCGTAGCCGAGATGATCGAGCCATTCGAGCAGTTCCACGTCACGGCCGATGGCGAGCGTGGGGTTCTCGCCCAGCCGGTGGAACGGGGCCAGGAAAATGCCGAATTTCAGGCCGCGATGCGCCATGCGCCTTGTCTCCGATTGCCTTTCGCGTCCTACGACCTTACCCGCCGGTAGCCAAGCCGCCGGCTTCTGTGGCAGGCTCGCCTTGCACGCGACGGGGGAAACACGGCCATGCGGCTTGCGGGCAAGATGGCACTCATCAGCGGCGCAGCTTCCGGCATGGGGGCGGCGACGGCGCGGCGCTTCGGCGCCGAGGGGGCGAAGGTCGTGGTCGCCGACGTGCTGGCAGCCGAGGGCGAGGCGGTCGTCGCGGCGATCCGCGCCGCGGGCGGAGAGGCGCGCTTCGTCCGCCTCGACGTGACCGAGGAAGCAAGCTGGCGCAGCGCCGTGGAGGCCACGGTGGCGGCTTACGGAAAGCTCGACATCGCGGTGAACAACGCCGGCATCAGCGGCAGCAAGGTCACGGACACCATGGAGACCGACGCCTGGCACCGGCTGATGGCGGTGAACGCCACCGGCGTGTTCCTGGGGATGAAGTTCCAGATCCCCGAGATGCAGCGCGCCGGCGGCGGCGCGATCGTCAACCTCTCGTCAATTTCCGGCAATGTCGGCCAGAACCAGATCCATTTCGGCTATAATGCGTCCAAGGGCGCGGTGCGGATCATGAGCAAGTCCGCCGCGGTGCAGTTCGGCAAGGACAACATCCGGGTGAACAGCGTGCACCCGGGGCTGATGCCGCCGATGCGCACGTCGGGCGTGACGGCCGATCCCGCGATGCGGGCGAAGACGCTGAAGCGGGTGCCGCTGGGGCGCGCCGGAGAGGTGGACGAGGTGGCCAATGCCGTGCTGTTCCTCGCCTCCGACGAAGCCTCCTACGTCACCGGTGCCGAGCTTTATGTCGATGGCGGCTACCTGGCCGGCTGAGCGAAAGGACCTTCCCATGCGCCTGACCGAGACACAGTTGCAGCAGTTCGAGACCGAGGGCTGGCTGTTCCTGCCCGAGCTGTTCTCATCCGAGGAAGCGGCGGTGCTGGGCCGCGAGGCGGAGGCGATCTTCCGCACCCCGCGCGACGAAATCTGGCGGGAAAAATCCGGCGCCCCGCGCACCGCCTTCGCCGCCCACACCTACAACGAGGCGTTCCGCCTGCTCGGTGCCCATCCGCGCCTGATCGAACCGGTGGAGCAGGTGTTCGCCGACCGGCTCTACATGCATCAGTTCAAGATCAACGCCAAAGCCGCGTTCGATGGCGACGTGTGGCAGTGGCACCAGGACTACGGCACCTGGGCGCGCGACGACGGCATGCCGGAGCCGCGGGCGATGAACATCTCGGTCTTCGTCGACGAGGTGATGCCGATCAACGGGCCGCTGATGCTGGTCCCGCGCAGCCACCGCCATGGGGTGCTGGAGGCGGGGCATGACCTCGCGACCACGTCCTATCCGCTGTGGACGCTCGATCAGGACACCGTGCGCCGGCTGGTCGATGCGGGCGGGATCGTGGCGCCGACCGGGAAGCCCGGGGGCGTGCTGCTGTTCCATGGCAACCTGGTGCACGGCTCGGCGGGGAACATCACGCCCTATCCGCGCAAGATCGTCTATCTGACCCTGAACGCCGTGGGCAACGCGATCCGCACGCCGACCCGGCCGGAGTGGATCGCGCACCGGGATTTCACCCCGATCGAGCCGGTGGCGGACGATGCGCTGGCCGCGTACGCGCGGCGTTACCGGGAAGCGGCGGAGTAGGAAACGAAATCGCGCCGGCCGCAACCAAGCCCCGGCGACCGATCCCAGGCGGGCACGACGATTACCACGGTGGCCTTGCAGGGGCGGCTGTCCATCCCCGGATTCGTGGGATGCTGCATTGCAGCACAAGTCTTCCCGCGACCCCATATCGCGGGACATGACGCAAGCACCGACACGGCCGATCGCCGCCCAGATCCCGCCCCCCGGCTTTTCCCCAGCCGATTCGCCACCACCCGGCGGCGGGCGGGCCGGGTTTACCACGGGGCCGCTGTCGCTCGCGCTGCAGGGCGGCGGGTCGTTCGGCGCCTTCACCTGGGGCGTGCTCGACCGGCTGCTGGAGCAGGACGGGATCGACTGGGACATGATCAGCGGGGCCAGCGCCGGGGCGGTGAACGCGGTGCTGCTGGCGGACGGGTTGGCCGAGGGCGGGCCGGCAGCGGCGCGCGGCAAGCTCGCCTGGTTCTGGGAGCAGGTGAGCCGCCGCTCCCCGAGCGGGACGGCAATGATGGCCGTCGCGGCACTGGGGGCATCGATGCGGTGGGTCTCGCCCTTCGCCCTCGATCCGCCGGAGCTCAATCCGCTGCGTGGTCTGCTGGAGGAGGCGGTGGATTTCGCCCGGCTGCGCGCGGCGGCGGCGGCAGGTGACGGGCCGCGGCTGCTGATCGCGGCGACGCGGGTGCGCGACGGCCGGGCGGTGCTGTTCCGCTCGCCGGACGTGACGCTGGATGCGGTGCTGGCCTCCGCCTGCCTGCCGTTCCTTGGCCAGCCGGTGGTGATCGACGGCGAGCCCTGCTGGGATGGCGGCTTCAGCGCCAATCCGCCACTGCGGGTCCTGGTGGAGGAAAGCCATGCCTCCGACCTGCTGCTTGTGCGGCTGCTGCCGACGGAGCGGGAGGGTGTGCCGCAGGGGGGTCACGAGATCGCGCGACGGATGCAGGAGCTGACGTTCAACGCGCCGCTGCAACGGGAAGAGGACGAGGTGGAGGCGCTGCGGCGGGCCTGCGCCGGGCGGATGCTGCTGCGCTCGCCGCTGTGCCGGCGGCTGGAACGGCTGCGGCTGCACCGGATCGCCGCGCCGGAGGTGGTCGAGGGGCTGGAGCGGGAGAGCGCGCTGGATACGGGATGGGGATTGTTGCAGCGGCTGATGCTGGCGGGGCGGGGGGCGACGGAAGAGTGGTTGGCGGGGGGGTAGGGGGCAAACCTACAATTGGGCCTGCGAGGGCCCAAAAGGGGCGGACACAATGCCGAGCCGCTGCCCGACCTCGCTCTTGCGGGTTCCTCTTGACCGCTCCCCCGCCGAGCCTGATCTCTTACGAACCATCGATCGATCAGGCCTCAGTAATGCGCGCGAAGGATACGGCGAAGCTTTCCGCCAAATTCCAGATCTCCATCCCCAAGGCGGTGCGCACGGCCCGGCAGTGGCAGGCTGGGCAGGAGTTTGCGTTCATTCCAAAGGGCATAGGCGTCCTCCTGGTGCTGGTACCGACACCGCAGGAACTGGCCGGCCTGGCGCGGGGTGCGCGGACGGAGGGGTATCGGGATCGTGCGGACCGCGTCTGATGCGGCTGGTCGATACCTCGGCATGGATCGAATGGCTGATCGGCTCGCCCGTCGGCACCACGGTGGCGGGCGAATTGCCGGAGCGCGGCCAGTGGCTGGTGCCCCACCATCGTGCAGCTGGAACTCGCGCAATGGCTCAGACGCGAAGTGGGCGAGGACAAGGCCGATCAGGTGGTCGCCTTCACCGAGACATGCATCGTGGCCGAGCTCGACACTCCGATAGCGCTCTCGGCTGCCGATCTCTGCGCGGCGCATCCATTGGCGACGGCGGACGCGATCGTCCTCGCCACCGCCCTGGCGCACGGCGCGGACCTGCTCACCTGCGATCGCCATTTCGAGGGGCTCGGCGGCGTTCGCTTCCTGCCCAAATCAACCGCCTGACGGCGCCGGGCGCGATTACTCTCGGTTCCAGGGCAATCGGGTGAACCGGAAAATCGGCGCGGGCGGCGGCGGCTTCCCTGCTATGAAAAACAGAAATGAGATTCCATGATTGCGCTCCTGTGAAGGATTTTCATCCCCGGTGGCGCATCGGCGGCCCGATGCAGGGCATCTCTCCCGCTTGCGAGAGGTCGGTTCGCGTAGCGAACCGGGTGAGGGGCGCCCCGTGCCATGCGCCCTCACCCGCCCCGCAACGCGAGAGGTGACACGCCGGAGGGTCGCGCTATTTAAGATACGGACGCCACCCGCCCTGAAAGGAGAGCCCGGGATGAAGCTCAGTGCCCGCAACCAGATCAAGGGCAAGGTCGTCAGCGTGACGAAGGGCCAGACGACCGGCCATGTACGCATCGATATCGGCGCGGGGGTCGTGATCACCGCGTCGATCACGAACGAGGCGATCGACGATCTCGCCCTCAAACCGGGCGATGACGCCTTCGCCGTGATCAAGGCCTCCGACGTCATGGTTGCGACGTAGATAATAGGCGGCGGGCATGCGAGCCGCGGGCCGGGCGGCACGGGTCGGTCTGATGCTCGGCGCCGCGGTCGGGCCATGCCTTGCTGCCGCGCCGGCGGAGAGGCCGGCCGGTCCGCCGGTCATCGTCGTGACCGACGCCTCCGGTCACGCCACGCGTCTCGCGGCGGCCGCGCTCCGCCGCTTGCCGTCTGAGCGCGTCACGGTATCGTTTAAAACCGACCAAGGGCGCCGGCACGGGACTTTCACCGGCCCGCTGCTATGGACGGTGCTGGCCCACGAGGGCGCGATCGACCCGGCGAAGCCGCGGCGGCGGTTCGCGAGACGGTGTTGGTCACCGGCAGCGACGGCTACAGCGCGGCTCTCGCGCTGGGCGAGATCGCGCCCGCCTTCGAGGCCAAGCGCGTGATCGTTGCCGATCAGGCCGATAGCCAGCCCCTCGGTCCCGGACATTTCCGGCTCGTCGTGCCGGGGGACCGATACAGTGGGCGCAGCGTCCGCGACGTGGTCCGTATCGCCGTGATCGCCCCCGGACCGCAGCACCGCTGAACGGTGTGCGGTAGCACCTGCGGCATCCGGCCACCGGAACGCGACAGCGCCGCGTAGCGCTTCTGCTCAGTCCATCGGCGGCGGCCAACGATCCCGCGGCGGCACCACCGCCGGGGCGGGCACGGGCGCCCCCTCCCTGCCACGCCGCTTGGCGGCCCGGGTCTGCCGCAGCCGCCGGAGTTCCAGGCCCTGCCAGGCCAGCAGCACCGGCACCCCCACCGACAGGTCCCGCCCGCGGCGCAGCAAGGAGACCGCCAGGGAGACATTCACCGGGAGGCCGAAGATCGCACCCAGGCCGGCGTAGCTCGCCTCCTGCACGCCAATCCCGGCCGGCACCAGGAAGGTCGCGGCGGCGATTGCGCTCAGCAGCGCCTCGATCGCCAGCGCCACCTCGAACGGCACAGCCAGCCCCAGCGCCCGATAGGCGATGAACGTGCCCACGCCGCTCATCATCCAGCCCAGCAGGTGCAGCGCGAAACTCACCGCAAGCCGTCCGCTGTGCCGGTGCAATGCCGTCAGTTCGTGGCCAAGCAGGTCGAGTCGCTCCCGCGCGGCATCCATGCGCCCGCCTCCGAACCGGCCGCCGGCGATCCGCCCGCTGATGCGCGCGAACAGTGAATCGGCGCCACGTTGCATCCAGATGAAGATCCCCGCCGCGACGACCGCGGCCCCGAGCCCGAGCTCGATCGGCAGTTGCAGCCGCGAGGTGGGATCGTGCAACAGAACGACGCCCAGCCCGATCCCGGCGAACGCCACTTCGGCCAGGAACTCCGCCGTCACGTCGAGCACGGTCGATGCGGTGGCGAGCGGCCAGGTGATCCCGCCCAGCATCACCGCCCGCGCCCCGATGAAGAAGCCACCCAGCTGGGAAAACGGCAGGCAGTTAGAGGCTGCGTCGCGGACCATCCGCCCGCCGATGAACACGGGGGTCCGCCGGACGCCGCGTCCGCGCGCGATCGTGTCCCAGGCCAGTCCGAGCGGGACGAACATCAACCACTGCCAAGCATAATAGAGGCCGAAGCCGCCCCAGCCGACCGACAGCACCGCACGCACGACCGCGCCGGCGCCCGACCAGCCGATCAAGGTGGTGCCGAGCAGCAGCCCGAGCAGGGCCAGGACCAGGGACAGTTTCTTCAAGACAGGAACTCGTTTTCCGCTGCACCTGGGAACCGGGTCGGACCGCCGGCGGCCGCGGACCGCCGTGGCCCGGGGCGGCTCTACACCAGCCGGCTCCCCCGGGCTATAGAACGCGCCCGGCCGTCGCCGCCGGGTCCGCCTGCGCCCCGCTCCCCTTCCCGCCGCCCCCCCTTCCAGCAGCCCCCCTCCCAGCAGCCGAGGTCCGCCATCGTGGCGACAGCAGTGCCCACCCTGGTCACCGGTGCCACCGGCTTCGTCGGCTCGGCGGTGGCGCGCGCGCTCGTCGCGCGGGGCCATCCGCTGCGCCTGCTGGTGCGCCCCGCCAGCGATCGGCGCAACATCGCCGGGCTGGACGCCGAGTTGGCGGTGGGCGACCTCACCGATGCCGCCTCCCTGGCGCGCGCCGCCGCCGGCTGCCGCTACGTCGTGCATGTGGCGGCGGATTACCGCATCTGGGTGCCTGATCCGGCGGCGATGCTGCGCGCCAATGTGGACGGCACGGTGGCGATGCTGCGCGCCGCCACGGCGGCCGGGGCGGAGCGGATCGTCTATTGCAGCTCGGTCGCCGCCCTCGGCCTGACCACGGACGGCGCCCCGGCGGACGAGGCGACGCCGGTCGATCCTCGCACGATCGTGAGCACCTACAAGCAGTCGAAATACCAGGCCGAGCAGGCGGCGCGCGACCTCGCGCGGCAGGGCGTGCCGGTGGTGATCGTCAACCCCGCCGCCCCGGTCGGGCCGCGCGACATCAAGCCCACCCCCACCGGACGAATGATCCTCGACGCCGCCGCCGGCCGCACGCCCGCCTATGTCGACACCGGCCTCAACGTCGTGCACGTGGACGACGTCGCGGAGGGCCACGTGCTGGCGCTGGAACGCGGCCGGATCGGCGAGAGCTACATCCTGGGCGGCGAGAATCTGACCCTCCGAGCCCTGCTCACCCTGGTGGCCGAGGCGGCCGACCGCACGCCTCCGCGGATTCGCTTGCCGATCGCCGCCGTGTGGCCGGCGTCACTGGCGATGGAGGTCGGCGCACGTCTGTTCGGCATCGAGCCGCGGGTGACGCGCGACTACCTGCGCATGGCGCGCAAGAAGATGTTCTATTCTTCGGCCAGGGCGGCGGCCGAGCTCGGCTACGCGCCGCGCCCGGTGCGGATCGCGATCGCCGACGCGCTCGCCTGGTTCCGCGCCGCCGGAATGCTGGCCGGCCCCGCACCGCGGCCGCCGGCATGAGCTGGCTGGCGGCGCTGGCGCTGCTCGCCTGGGTCTGGCTGCTGGCCGGCCACGGCCGGTTCTGGCAGGCCGGGCCGGTGCTCGATCCGGCGCCCTTCCCGGGCGCGGAGGCCCCGCCGGTCGCCGTCGTGGTGCCGGCGCGCGACGAGGCCGCGCATGTGGCGGCGAGCCTCGGCTCCCTGCTCGCCCAGGACTACCCCGGGAAGCTGCGGGTCATCCTGGTCGACGACGGCAGCGCCGACGGCACCGGTGCCCGCGCCCGCGCGATCGCCGACCCGCGCCTGAGCGTGCTCACCGGACGCTCCCGGCCGGCGGGCTGGAGCGGCAAGCTGTGGGCTGTCGCCCAAGGGATCGAGGTCGCGCTCGAACCGGACGCCACGCCTGCGAACGGCGCGGCGTTCGTGCTGCTGACCGACGCCGACATCGTCCACGATCCGCGCCACGTCGCCGCCCTGGTGGCGCACGCCGAGGCGGACGATCTCGACCTGGTGTCGGAAATGGTGGAACTCGCCTGCGCCAGCCGTGCCGAGCGCGCCCTCGTCCCGGCCTTCGTGTTCTTCTTCCAGTTGCTGTATCCGTTCGCCTGGGTGAACGACCCGCTGCATGCCACCGCCGCCGCCGCCGGTGGGACCATTCTGCTGCGCCGGCGGGCCCTGGCGCGCATCGGCGGGATCGGCGCGGTGCGCGACGCGCTGATCGACGACGTGGCGCTGGCCCGGGCGGTCAAGCGTGGGGGGCGCATCTGGCTCGGCCATGCGGTGCTGGCGCGCTCGGAGCGGGCTTACCCGGGATTTGCCGATATCTGGCAGATGATCGCCCGCACCGCCTATGTGCAGCTGCGCTATTCCCCGGTCCTGCTGGTGCTGACGGTGGCGGGCATGGGGCTGGTCTGGCTGGTCCCTCCTCTCGCCGCCCTGGCCGGGCACGGCGGGGCGCGTGCGATGGGCCTGCTCGCCTGGGCGGGGATGGCGTGGTCGTACCTGCCGACCCTGCGCCGGTTTCGCCGCTCGCCCCTGTGGGCGCCGGCGCTGCCGCTGGTCGCGCTGTTCTACGTGGCGGCAACCATCGGCTCCGCCTGGAACCATTATTCCAGGCGCGGCGTCATCTGGAAGGGCCGGGCCTATC
Source organism: uncultured Pseudomonadota bacterium (assembly GCA_963708095.1). GTDB lineage: Bacteria > Pseudomonadota > Alphaproteobacteria > Acetobacterales > Acetobacteraceae > JAJZVS01. Next base: position 4,931,562 of record OY970182.1, on the reverse strand, counting down.
GCGGGAGCGCGCCATGAGCGAGGCGGAGACCGTCGAAGTCTGGTCCGGCAAGGACCGCGCCGACGAGAACTTCCCCGTCGGCTCGGCGTTGATCCGCCGCGACCTGCGCCCGCACGTGCACGCCTTCTACGCCTTCGCCCGCAACGCCGACGATATCGCCGACAGCCCGGTGCTGACGTCCGACGACAAGCTCACCCGGCTCGACCGCATGGAAGACGTGCTGCTCGGCCGGGCCGAGACCGGCGCGCCCAGCGCCACCCGCCTGCGCGCCAGCCTGGCGGCGACCGGGACCACCGCCGCGCACGCAACTGAGGTACTCGTCGCCTTCCGCCGCGACGCCACCAAGCGGCGCTATGCCGATTGGGACGAGCTGCTCGACTATTGCCGCTACTCGGCGATGCCGGTCGGGCGCCATGTGCTCGACCTGCACGGCGAGGACCGCGCCACCTGGGCGGCGTCCGATGCGCTCTGCGTCACGTTGCAGGTGCTGAACCATTTGCAGGACGGAGCGGCCGATCTTGCCGCGCTCGACCGCTGCTACCTGCCGCAGGACCTGCTGGCGCGGCACGGCGCAGCGGTCGCCGATCTGCGGGGGCGCGCCGAGACGCCTGCCCTACGCGCGGTGTTCGACGCGCTGCTGGAGCGGACGGAGGCGCTGATCGCTGTCGCTGCCGCGCTGCCCGGCGGCGTGCGCGATCGGCGGCTGCGGCTGGAAACCGCCGTCATCACCGGCCTCGCCCACCGCCTCGCGCGCCGGCTACGGCGGGAGGACCCGGTGGCCGGCCGGGTGACGCTGCGCCGCCCGGACGTCGCCGGCGCTCTAGTCGCTGCGCTGCGGTTCCTGCCGTGAGTGCCGCCCCGCCTGCGCTCGGGGCCGGCCCCGCCGATCTTGCGACGGTGGAGGCGATCGTGCGCCGCGCCGGCACCTCGTTCTATCGCGGTATGCGCCTGCTGCCGCCGGACCGGCGCGCGGCGATGTACGCGATCTACGCCTTCTGCCGCGAAGTCGACGACATCGTGGACGAGCCCGGCGCGCTGGCGGCGAAGCTGCCCGCGCTCGACGCCTGGCGCCGCCGCATCAGCGGGCTGGCGCGGGGCGAAGCCGACGGGCCGGTGACCCGGGTGCTCGCCGCCGCCACCGCACGCTTCGGGCTGCGGGAGGAAGACTTCCTGGCAGTGGTCGACGGAATGCAGATGGACGCCGGGACGCCGATCGTGGCCCCGGACCTCGCCACGCTCGATCTCTACTGCGACCGGGTGGCGGCGGCGGTCGGGCGGCTGTCGGTGCGCGCGTTCGGCGACGCCTCCCCGGCCGCGGACCAGGTCGCCCATGCGCTCGGGCGGGCGCTGCAGCTCACGAACATCCTGCGCGACGTGGCCGAGGACGCGGGGCTCGGGCGGCTCTACCTGCCGCGCGAGTGGCTGGAAGCGGCGGGGGTGCCGCTCGATCCGACGGCGGCGCTGGCGGCACCGGGGCTCGGCGTGGTGTGCGCGCGGGTGGCGGCGCTGGCGCGGGCGCAGTTCGCCGAAGCTCATGCGGCGATGGCGCTGTGCGACCGGCAGGCGATGAAGCCGGCGCGGCTGATGGCGGCCACCTACGCGGCGGTGCTGGTGGCGCTGGAACGCCGCGGCTGGGACCGGCCGACCGAGAAGGCCTCGGTGCCGACATGGCGCAAGCTCTGGCTGCTGGCGCGCTTCGCGCTGGGCTGACGTCTTCGCCCCTCCCGGAAGGGGGCTTGCGCGCCTGTTCCGCCCTGCCCCTCCTTGCCACGAGGGCGGCGGCAGGCGCCGTTCGATCGATCATACCAGCGGCCCCGGCCGATGACTCGTCCGGCGTCCACCTGGCCGCTGGTATGTCCTTGATTTTGCGCATCGCCGCCCCGCCAACCCCATGCGCGATACCGGCCGGCCGAAGAGGCCGCCGGTATCAGCCTGATCATGAACAGAAGGGTGATTGCAGCGCACGCGACAGCGCGTAAGATGCGCGGATCACCCCGGGCCAGCGCCGGCCCAGGGGTAGCTATAGAACTGGCGCAGGAAACCGCCTCGCTCGGCCGCGCAATCGCGCCGGCCATGGGCCGCTGGAGCTGATCCGCGGGACCGTCCCTCGCCTGGGCCGGCCCTCGGGCTGTGGACTCCCGCGGGTATGCCGGCCTTGAGAGGGGCAGGGTGGGGTCGCCGGGCTGGGACCGGGGAAACCAACAAGAACACGCATGGATACAGGGACAGAACGGCCGATGACCCGAGCGCACGCCCATCCCCCGGGGGCGCGCGGCGCCGCCTGCCGCCGATCCGGCGCCTGAAGCGATGCTCGCCTACGCCGTGCGGCGGGTACTCGCCACGATCCCGGTCATGCTGGTGGTCGCCTTCGTAGTCTTCGGGCTGCTCTATCTCGCCCCCGGCGATCCGGCGGCGATCATCGCCGGCGACCAGGCGACGCCGGCGCAGATCGCGGCCATCCGCATCTCGCTCGGGCTCAACAAGCCGTTCCTGGTGCGGTTCGGCTCCTGGCTGTGGCAGATCCTGCACGGCAACCTCGGGAATTCGATCTTCACCGGGCTGCCGGTGATGCACATGATCGCGCAGCGGCTGGAGCCCACCCTGTCGCTGATGGTGCTCAGCACCGTGATCGCGATCGTGGTGGGGATCCCGCTCGGCGTGCTGGCGGCGGCCAAGCAGGGATCGTGGATCGACCGGGCGGTGATGGCGCTGGCCGTGTTCGGGTTTTCCACGCCCGTGTTCGTGGTGGGCTATCTGCTGGCCTGGGCCTTCGCGCTGAAGCTCGGCTGGCTGCCGGTGCAGGGATTCAACTCGATCCGGCACGGCATCGTGCCGTTCCTGCGCACGTTGATCCTGCCCTCGGTCGCGCTCGGGCTGATCTATATCGCGCTGATCGCGCGCATCACGCGGGCCACCATGCTCGAAGTGCTGAACCAGGACTATATCCGCACCGCGCGCGCCAAGGGCGTGGGTCAGCGGGCGATCCTGTTCGTCCACGCGCTCAAGAACGCCGCGGTGCCGATCACCACGGTGGTCGGTTCCGGCATCGCACTGCTGATCGGCGGCGCGGTCGTGACGGAAAGCGTGTTCGCCATCCCGGGGCTCGGGCGCCTGACGACGGATGCCATCCTGCAACGGGACTATCCGGTCATCCAGGGCGTCGTGCTGCTGTTCTCCTTCACCTTCGTCGTGGTGAACCTGATCGTCGATCTCCTCTACACGCTGTTCGATCCGAGGATCCGCTATTGAGCACCACCGTCCGATCCGCCGCGGTGCCGCTGGCGGACGTGCTGCCGCCCGTGGTGCGCCGCGGGCGGGTGCGCACCTTCCTCCGTCGCCATCCCACCGCCGCGCTCGGCGGGGTGCTGATCGCGGTCATGCTGTTCATCTCGATCTTCGCGCCCTGGCTCGGCACCGTCGATCCGACTGCGATCGATCCGATCCACCGCCTGGCCGACCCCTCGGCGCGACACTGGTTCGGCACCGACATGCTGGGGCGCGACGTCTATTCGCGCACCTTGTACGGCGCGCGCATCTCGTTGCTGGTCGGGTTCTCGGTCGCCCTCTGCGCCTCCGCCGCAGGCACCGTGATTGGGGTAGCAGCCGGGTTCGTCCGCCCGCTCGACAGCATCCTGATGCGCATCATGGACGGGCTGATGTCGATCCCGCCGATCCTGCTCGCGATCGCGCTGATGGCGCTGACCCAGGCGTCGGTGAAGAACGTGATCTTCGCCATTTCGGTGTCGGAATTCCCCCGCGTCTCCCGCCTCGTGCGCGGCATCATCCTGTCGTTGCGCGAACAGCCGTTCGTGGAGGCCGCGATCGCCGCCGGCACCCGGCTGCCGCGGCTCGTATGGCGGCACATCCTGCCGAACACGGTGGCCGCGCTGCTGGTGCAGGCGACCTTCACCTGCGCCTCGGCGATGATCACCGAGGCGATCCTGTCCTTCATCGGCGCGGGCACCCCGCCGATCGTTCCAAGCTGGGGCAATATCATGGCCGAGGGCCGCGCCTTGTGGGAGATCAAGCCCTATATCGTCTTCTTCCCCGCCGCCTTCCTCTCCGTCACCGTGCTGGCGGTGAACCTGCTCGGCGACGGGCTGCGCGACGCGCTCGACCCCCGGCTGGCGAAACGCCTATGAGCGCGCTGCTCGAAGTCACCTCCCTGCAGACGCATTTCGCGACGCCCGAGGGCGTGGTGCGCGCGGTGGAGGGCGTGTCGTTCTCGGTCGATGCCGGGCAGACCCTGGCGATCGTGGGCGAATCGGGATGCGGCAAGTCCGTCACCTCGATGTCGATCCTGCGGCTGATCGCCGAGCCGCCGGGCAAGATCGCCGGGTCCATCCGCTTCGCCGGGCGCGAATTGCTGACCCTGCCGGAAGCCGAGATGCGGCGCATCCGCGGCAACGAGATCGCGATGATCTTCCAGGAGCCGATGACCAGCCTCAATCCGGTGCTGACGATCGGCCGGCAGATCGGCGAAACCCTGCGCCTGCACCAGGGCCTGAGCGCCCACGCCGCCGAGGCGCGCGCGATCGAGAGCCTGACCCTGGTCGGCATCCAGGCACCCGAGCGGCGGGTGCGCGAATACCCGCACCAGCTTTCGGGCGGGATGCGCCAGCGGGTGATGATCGCGATGGCGCTCGCCTGCAATCCGAAGCTGCTGATCGCCGACGAACCCACCACCGCGTTGGATGTCACCATCCAGGCGCAGATCCTCGACCTGATGCGCGACCTGCAGCGCCGGCTGGGCTCGGCGATCGTGCTGATCACGCACGATCTCGGCGTGGTCGCGGAAACCGCCGAACGGGTCGTGGTGATGTACGCCGGACGCAAGGTGGAGGAGGCGCCGGTGGGCGAGCTGTTCGCCCGCCCGCTGCATCCCTACACCCTGGGCCTCCTCGGCGCAGTGCCGAAACTCGGTTCCTCCCTGGACGGCACCGGCCGCGGGCGGCTCGCGGAAATCCCCGGCCTGGTGCCCAGTCTGCGCGCACGCATCGAAGGGTGCGCCTTCGCCGGCCGCTGCCCGCGCGTGACCGAGCTTTGCCGGCGCGTGGCACCACCGGTCGAGGCGAAGGCACCCGACCACCTGGTGGCCTGCCACCATCCCGCCATGGCAATGGTCGCCGCATGAGCCCGCTGCTGGAAGTCACCGACCTCAAAAAGCACTTCCCGCTGCACGGCGGTGTGCTGGGGCGCACCGCCGGCTTCGTCTATGCGGTCGATGGCGTCAGCTTCGACATCGCGCGCGGCGAGACCTTGTCGCTGGTCGGCGAATCGGGCTGCGGCAAATCCACCGTCGGCCGCGCCATCCTGCGGCTGGTCGTGCCGACGTCAGGCGAGGTGCGCCTGGACGGCGAACGGATCGACAACCTGCCCAACCCGCAACTGCGCCGGCTGCGGCAGCGGATGCAGGTCGTGTTCCAGGACCCGTTCAGCAGTCTGAGCCCGCGGATGAAAGTGCGCGAGATCCTGGCGGAACCCATCCGCAATTTCGGCCTCGCGCGCGGCGCGGCGCTGGAGGCGCGGCTCGTCTCTCTGCTCGACAAGGTGCGGCTGCCGCGCGACGCGTTGGATCGGTTCCCGCATGAATTCTCCGGCGGCCAGCGCCAGCGCATCTGCATCGCCCGCGCGCTGGCGCCGGAGCCGGATCTGATCGTATGCGACGAGGCGGTGTCCGCGCTCGACGTCTCGGTGAAGGCGCAGATCGTCAACCTGCTGGCAGAGCTGCAGGACGAGCTCGGCCTGACCTTGCTGTTCATCAGTCACGATCTGGCGATCGTCGAGCACCTGACGCATCGGGTAGCGGTGATGTACCTCGGCAAGCTGGTGGAGATCGCGGATCGGCGCACCTTGTTCGCCGCCCCACGCCACCCTTACACGCGCGCGCTGCTGTCGGCCGTACCGGTGCCGGACCCGACCGCGAAGCGGAACCGCATGATCCTGACCGGCGACGTGCCGAGCCCGATCCGCCCGCCCTCCGGCTGCCGCTTCCATACCCGCTGCCCGTTCGTCTTCGATCGGTGCCGCACGGAGGAGCCGCTGCTGCGCCCTGGCGCTGACGGCCAGCTTGCCGCCTGCCATCTGGAAGCGGTGCCGGCGATCGCCGCCTGAGCGGCAGCCCGCCGTGTCGCTACGAGCGGCGCAGCCGGTGCGCGTTCGCTTTCGCCCGCCGGTGCCACGGGGCGAGCACGGCGGCAAGGCTCGCCTCCCCGCCCGAGGCCATGAGCGCCACCGCGGAGAGCTGCGCCGCCTGCATCTTCTCGGTCACCATGCGCTGATATTCGAGCGGGGAGCAGCGGTTCTGCGCCATCAGCAGGCTGCGCCGCGCGATGACTTCCCACGAGGAAAACATGAGCTGGGCGCCCATCAGCGGCAGAGTGCCCGGCGAGCGGCGTTTGCGAGGCATTTCCGCTATATGGCCAGCATGACTCACGCGGCAAGGCCGGCGTGGCGGATCAGCGCGCCCGCCGTCGCCGGGCTGCGCGCCGACGCGCCAGGCCGGTCGCGGCAACAGCGGCCGCCAGCAGCACGAATGTCATCGGCTCCGGCACCGGCACCGGCCCTACCCCGCTCGGGTCGATGGTGACGAGTTCGGTCAGCGAATAGGCCCCGCTCGGCGTGAACGGCAGGGAGAATCCATCCGAGGCACTGATCAGCAGACCGCCGAAATCGGTGAAGCTCTGGCTGCCGAGCAAGGCCTCCGTCCCGTACAGCGTGTTGTCGGCGTTGGCGTAGACGGACCACGTCACCGTTGCGCCGGCGAGGCCCGTGTTGGTGTCGAAGAACGACGCCACCGCCGTATTCGCGGTGAACCCCGGCTGACTGAGCAGGAAGCTCACGGTGTGCCCGCCGCTGCCACCTGCGGTGATCGACAGGCTCAGACCCGGCGTGCCAATGCCGGTCAAAGCGGCGTAGCCCGGTCCCGACGTGCTCGCGGACACGGTGTTGGCGGTCGCTCCGGCGGTGGTGAGAAGCGCGCCGTCGTCGAGCACCCGCAGCCCAATCACGGGCGCGGCGGAGGTCAGCGTGTTGCCGGAGACCGTATCGGCACCGTTTTGGTCGATCTGCGTGGCGGAAAGCCCTGTGATCAGGTTGCCGGTCACGCTGGCCGGCGTGGTCGTCGCGTTGATGACGGCGATGCTGCTCGGCGAGGCGTTGTTGTTGATGATCGTGTTGCCGCTGACCGTCAGGCTCCCCGGGTTGAGGTTGCCTTCCTCGCCGTTCGAGATGATGGCCGGATTTTGCGAAGCCGGGCCCTGCTGGATGGTGTTGCCCTGGATCGTCGCCGCTCCGCCGTTCGGCAGGTCGATGCTGTAGCTCGCCGTGCCGGTCGGCCCGTCGGCGATGATGCTGTTGGTGATGCTGGTGGACAGTGCCCGGCTTTTCACCTCGTGCCCGATATTGGCTGCGGTGATGGTGCTGCCGGTGATACTCAGGCTGGCGACGCCGTTGACATAGAGATTATGCGTGAATCCGTAGCCGGCCGTGAGCGATGGGTCCGACACACCGTTGTTCGTCACGGTCGTGTTCTGGATCGTGATCGATCCGGTGCCGGCGACCGAGGGAGTGGCCAGAACGCCGTCCTGGTTGCCGAAGAAGGAGTCGCCGTTCAGCACCAGGTTGCCGCTCTGATAGCGGATGCCGGCAGCGTTGGCGCCGTTGGCGTTGCCGGTGGCGGCGCCCGAGAACGCGACGTTATTGATCGTTACCGTTCCCGGTGCGTCCACCACTAGGATTCCCTCAGCGTTCGCGACCGGCTGGGTGGCCACCAGATATGCCACACCGCCGGTGCCCTGTATTGTGACGTTATCGGTGACGGTCGCGGTCTGGTTGGAATAGACGCCGGCCGGCAGGTTGATCGTGTCGCCATTCTGCGATGCCGCCAGCGCGGCCCCGAGTGTCGCATATGCGCCTGCGCCGGCGCCAACGGTCAAAATACTCATGGGGTCACACACTGCTCCGACGGAATGCCGCCGCCCTGCGGAGCAAAGCGAGGGTCGCTCCGCTGAGGGCGCCTTAGCTCAGATGCCGGCCGGGCGGAATCATCGCATGTGTAACGCCCGCCGGGTCGAGCCACGTGCCCGCCAGGGACGCAGCGCGTTTTTTATCCATCTCTGATCAAAAATAATCCTGAAAACCGCGGTGCGACGTTGCCGATTGCCCCACCGCAATAACGCCCGGCGCGGCACTTCCGTTCTACCCGTGCAGGAGCCGCTCCGAAAAACCCAGTCCGCAACTGGCATGTCAAAGGTCAATTTGTGTACAGAGACCCGTGCAGGGGCCGGGCCCCGCCCTGCAACCGTCTCAACTCTTTCGACGAATGTTCAACAAGTGCCCGCGGCGCGACCCGGCGCAGGCGTAACGGCAACAGCGCCCATGATTGCATCAAGAACGTGCGATCACCGCCATCTGCTGCTATGCGGGGGGCGGACGCCAGGCCTCGGGCGGGCCGGTCAGAGTACCAGGAGGCGGTTCACATAGGCGTCGAGCCCGCTCGTTGTCGAACGCGCAACCGGCTCGTATTCCAAAGCGAAGATCGGCAGGATCGAGAACTGCACCTGCAGGATAAGACGCGGCTTGTGTCGGGGCGGCATACCTCTGTGAATGCCATGGACATCCGCCATGAATGTGGTGCCGCGCGGTCCGGTAATCGTCCGAAGGTTCTCCGCCCCGTACCGGCGTTCCAATATCGGCTGCGCATAGAGCGGCGCACGCAGCCCCGCCGCGGTCATGTGGGAGCCGACCACATAGACGTGCGGGCCGCCCTCGGCGTCCACGTCCGTCAGGTAGACGAACAGCTTCAGGGACCGCCAATCATCGAGATCACGGTGGAAGCGCTGCGTCGTTTCCCGCTCAACCGGGAGCGGAAACGACCAGCGGACGCCGAGACTTCGAAATGGTCGGCTTGCAGCCGAGATAACGCGATGCAATCCGCAGGATGCCGGGCGTATTGGCGGCTTCCATCAGGCCGGGGCAACCGACCGCGATATCGAGCGGATAGGCGGCCATCACCGTGCCCGGCGGCAGATCCGACAGCGCGACGCGGCGCCCGTCCGGGCCCACAACCTTCTGGGCACGAAAATAGGTCAGGATGGTTTCGACCTCCGCCGGGGGAATGAGGTCTTCCAGCCGTGCCACTCCATCGCGTTCCAGGGCGGCGATGGCGTGGGCGACACAGGGTTCGGCGGGGCCTGACGGGCTGGCCCCCTGCTGCAGACGCACTGCAGCCGCAAGGCATCGCTGGATGCCACGCCTGAAGCCGCGCACAGTCACGAGGCGCTGGGCGTAATAAAAAATCGCGCGACGGAGCCGGAAGCCCCGCCCCGGTCGAAGCCGTGCATAGCGGATCATCTGATGGCAGCTCCGCATGGCGACTCGACCGTCGCCGCATGATGTGCAACTCAGATGTTTTGCATATGACCCATTTAGGCCAGTCGAAACGAAGATCCTTATATACGATCGTATCGATTTACAGGTAGCCGGTTCCCATCTCCGCCGCGAAACGGGCGGGGTCGCCCTCCCACACCACCCGCGCATGTTCCAGGACGTAGACCCGATCGGCATGCGGCAGGGCGAACGTCACGTTCTGCTCGCCGAGCAGCACGGTGATCGGCGTCGTTTCGCGTAAGCGCCCGAGCGCCTTCGACAACTGCTCCAGGATCACCGGCGCGAGGCCCAGGGTTGGCTCGTCCAGGATCAGCAGCCGCGGCTGCATCATCAGCGCGCGCGCTATCGCCAGCATCTGCTGCTCGCCGCCCGAGAGTGTGCGCGCCGCCTGGCGTTCGCGCGCGCGCAGGATCGGGAACAGGTCGAGCAGCCAGGCCAGTTGCCGGTCGCGTTCGCCCGCGGGCAGGTGCTGCCCGCCAAGGTCGAGGTTCTCCCGCACACTCATCTCGCCGAACAGTTCGCGGGTTTCCGGGCACTGCACGACGCCGCCGCGCGCGATCGCGGCCGGCGTACGCCCGGCCAGCGCCGCGCCGTCCCAGCGGATATCGCCGCTGTAGGGAACCAGCCCGGAGATCGCGTTGAACAAGGTCGTCTTGCCCGCCCCGTTCAGCCCGACGATGGAGACGAACTCGCCGGCGCGCACATGCACCGACACTTTCTGCAACGCCTGCGCCTTGCCGTAGAACACTTCCACGTCGCGCACGTCGAGCAGCGGCTCGCCGCCGCGCGCATCGAACTCCTTGCGCGGATGCGTCTCGATGGCCCCGCCGATATAGACCCGGCGCACGGTGGGGTCCTGCATCACATGCTCGGCGCTGCCCTCGGCGATGCGCTCGCCGAGGTACATCGCCAGCACCCGATCAACGAGACGTGCGACGCTCTTCACGTTGTGGTCGACCAGCAGCACGGCGCGACCGTCGCGGCGGAAGCCGTCGATCAGTTCGGAGAAGGTGGCGACCTCGGCCTGGGTCAGACCGGCGAAGGGTTCGTCGATCAACACCACGCGCGGGTCGCGCGCGAGCGCCTTGGCCATTTCCAGGCGGCGCAGGTCGGCGAACGGCAGGGTCGGCGGACGGCGGTCGAGCACCGCGCCAAGTCCGACCCGCTCGGCGATCACGCGCGCCCGCGCCGCCACCGCCGGTTCGGCCACCAGTTTCAGCAGCGAATTGGGCAGCAGAGCGAGCTTGATGTTCTCGAGCACGGTCTGCCGGTTGAGCGGGCGCGAGTGCTGGAACACGATCCCCACCCCGGCGCGGGCGATCCGATGCGTGGGCCAGCCGGCGATGTCGGTCCCCTCCAGCAGCACCCGGCCGGCGTTGGGCTTCTCGATCCCCATGACAAGTTTCATGACGGTCGACTTGCCCGACCCGTTCGGCCCGATCAGCCCCAGAATTTCTCCCGGGGCGATGGCAAACTCGATCTCCTTCACGGCGACAAGGCCACCGAATCGCTTGGTGAGGCCCGCAACGTCCAGCAGCGGCACGGGGACCACGGTTGCTTCCATCACCGCCCCTCCCGCGGGCGCAGCAGCACGCCAAGCACCCCATCGGGAAGGAACAGGATCACCAGGAGCGCGATGGCGGACACGACGAAGGTGTTGAGCTGGCCGATGGGGCGCAACAATTCGTCGAACAGCACGAGGAAGATCGCCCCCAGCACACCGCCCAGGATGGTGCGCCGGCCGCCGAATACCACGGCGATGATGATCTGCACCGCGATCGACAGATCGACCACGGTATCGACCGAGGCGGTGCCCTCGTAGAACGTCAGCATCCCGCCGGCGAGGCCGGAGAACAGCGCGCTGATCACGAATGCCGCCAGCTTGTGCTTCGTCACATTGAAGCCGAGCGCCGCGGCCTCGATCCGGTCCTGTCCCGTCGCCTGCAGGATCAGGCCCAGGGAGGACCGCGACAGGCCGAACAGGATCGCGCCCGAAATCACCAGGAAGCCGAACGCGTACCAGTAGTTCACCCGCGCGCTGATCGACAGCACGTCCGGCACCATCATGCCGATCTCGCCCCCCGTGACGCCGGCGAAGATCACGATGCAGTCGAGCAGCAGCAGCACCGCGACCAGGGTGATCAGCCCGAAATACGGCCCGCGCAACCGCAGCGCCGGCAGCGCCAGCGCCACGCCGCCGATCACCGCCGCGCCCGCCCCGCCCGCCAGGCACAGCGGGATCGGCCAGCCCGCGGTGTTGAGCAGTCCCGCACCGTAGGCGCCGAGGCCGATCAGGAAAGTGGGGCCGAAATTCACTTCGCCCGCGAAACCGAACAGCAGGTCCCACGACATCGCGAAGACACCGAAATAATACGCGATGGTGAAGATGCCGAGGAAATACGCGCCCAGCCACCATGGTGCCGAAAGGCCGAACGCCAACGACACCAGCACGATCCAGATCAGGGGCGTCCGCCGCATCCCGCGCCCCCTACCGCCGCCCGAGCAGCCCTTGCGGGCGCACATAGATCACCATCACCAGGATCAGCAGCGCCGGGATCGGCCGCAGGGTGGGTGCCAGCAGGTAGGCGGTGATCGTCTCCGCATACCCCACCACATAGGCCGCAATCAACGAGCCCGGCACGCTGCCCAACCCGCCCAGGATCACGATGGTGAACGCGCTCGCGGTCAGCGCCCCCGCGTTGGCCGAGCTCACCCCGATGAAGGACGCGAGCAGCACCCCCGCCAGCCCCGCCAGCAGCCCGTAGATCGTCCAGACCACCAGATAGATGCGCGAGAGCTCGAAGCCGAGCAGGGTCAGCCCACGCGGATTGATCGACGCAGCCAGCAGTTGCTTGCCGAGCCGGGTGCGGTTGACCAGCAGGGTCAGCAGCCCGATCGCCACCCAGCAGACGATGCCGATCAGCACCTCGTTGCGCGGCGTGCGCACACCGACGATGCTCATCACGCCGGGGATCATCGCCCGCATGGTGACCGGATTGTTGCTGAAGACATAATCCGACCCGACCTGGATCATGATCCCCCAGAGCAGGGTGCCGGTGAGCAGGAAGATCTCCTCCTCCGCACGGGGGATGGTGCGGGAACGCTGGATCGGCCGGACCACCACGAAATACGTCACATAGGCGGCGAGCAGGCCCGCCAGCGTGCCGATCGCCGCCCCGCCGTAGGGCCCGGCGCCGTAATTCGCCGCCGCCCACCAGCCGACGAGCCCGGCGATCACCATGATCCCGCCATGCGCGAGATTGAGCACGCCGCAGACACCGAACATCAGGGTAAAGCCGACCGCACCAAGGCCGTAGAGCGCGCTGATCGCGAACCCGTCGATCAGGATCTGCAATGCGAGCACGTGCGCTCCCGTCTGTTATGGGACCGGATCAAATACCCCCGGGCGGGGCGCCTGCCCCGCCCGGGCCGGACACGCTACTTCGTCGCCAGATGCACGGATTTCACGAAGGATGGGAACACCATCTTGTTCGGGCAGAGTGTGGCCGGCCAGATGCAGACCTGCTTGCCGTTCTGCCACTGCATGAACACGCTCGACACCCAGTCCGTCCCGTAGCGCAGCGCGTGGGTGTGGGGATCGTTGCGGCCATAGAAGCCGTAATGGCCAAGCGTGCCCGCCATGTCCGTCTTTTCCATCTGCGCCACGATCTCGTCGGGATTGGTGGAATGCACCCGCTGCATCGCCCCCGCCAGGGCCCGCACCGCGTCATAGGCGGTGAAGCCGGTGAAGGCCGGGAAATGGCCGTATTTCTTCACGAATTCCGCCGCCACCGGCAAGGTCTCGGGGGTGATCGCCAGTCCGGCGACGGTACCGGTCTGCGTCACGACCCCGTTCGCGGCGCCGTTGGTATCCTTCCAGAAGGTCGGGTTGGTGGCCTGGGCGCTGATGCCGCCGAGCACGATCGGCACCTGCTGGTCATGCCACTGCACCGTCGGCTGCACGCCGACATGCGCGATACCGGTCTCGATCACGTCCGGATGCAGGGCTTCGATCTTGTTGTAGATCGGCGTGAAATCGGTCGTATCCGGATTGAACCGGATCTCGTCGAGCACCTTGAGCCCGACCTTCGGCAGGCATGTCTTCATGCCGTCGTCGAGCGGCTTGGTCCAGTCCGCGTCCTCGCTCATGATGACCGCGGTCTTCATGTGCAACTGCTTCACGAACAGGTCGTGCGAGGAATCGCATACCGCCAGCGCCAGATCGGGCGCGGTCAGCCAGCCCTCGAACATGTATTTGAAGCGGGCGTAGTTGTCGTGCACCTGCTTGCTGATGAGGTCGGACGCGGCGGCCGGCGTGATGGTGGGTATGTGCAGCCGCGCTGCCCAGGGCTCGACCGCCAGCGCCACTTCGCTGATGAAGGTGGTCACGACGGCCTTCACGTGATCCTGCTCCGCCGCCCGCTGGAAGGCGCGCACCGCGTCGGCGGCGGAGGAATGGTCGTCGTAGACGATTATCTGGATCTTGCGCCCGTTCACCCCGCCATGGGCGTTGATGTCGGCGGCGGCGAGTTGCGCGCCCTCGCTGATCGACTGCCCGACGATCGCCAATTCCTCCGCGATCACGCCGATCTTGATCGGGCCCGGTCCTGCCGCGCGTGCCGGCGCCGTACCGCCGCCGAGCCCCAGGGCCAGGGCCAGGGCCAGGGCCAACGTCGCGCCCGCTCCGGCGCGCACCATCCACCGATGCCGCATTTTTCGTTTCTCCCTATTTCATGGCCGCCCCGGCTTCATGACCGCCTGGGCCTTTTGTCGTTAGGGGCCGGCGCACCGGCATGCGGCGCGGTGACCCCGGCCGGCATTGGTCAACGGCTCAACTCGCCGTGTCAAGGGCAGGCGTGACCGCCCCCGGTGCCCCCTGCCCCCTGGGATCACGCCCCTGGGACCACGCCCCGGGATCATGCCCCCTGGGCGCGCGTGCCGGCGCCATGGCACACTGCCCGGCATCATCTTCCGCGGCCGCGCGCCCATGCCGGCCGCACAGGCCCAGAATTGGGAGAACCGCCATGCCACGCCGCGCCCCGTCACGTCTCGCCGCCCGCGCCCTCGCCGGCGCGCTCGTGGCCGCGAGCCTGCTGGCGGCACCCGCCGCCACAGCGGCCGTGTCCTGGCCGCAAGCCAAGCAGGACATCAAGACCGCTGCACATGAAACCGGGCACGCGATCGTGCAGGGTGCGCACGCCGCCGGGCACGCCATCCGCAACACGGCGCACGCGCTCGGCGGCGCGATCCGCCGCGCTGTGCACGGGAACTGAGCGGCGCGCCTACGTCCCCCGCCGCGCCCGCCCGCGCGCGACGCCCAGCGGGTGCTTCTCCTCCACCACACGGCGCAGCCGATCGGGCGGGATATGCGTGTAGATCTCCGTCGTTGCGATATCCGCGTGTCCCAGGAGAGTCTGCAGGCTGCGCAGGTCGGCCCCGCGTGCGAGCAGATGGGTGGCGAAGGAATGCCGCAGCACATGCGGCGACACGCGCGCCGGATCGAGCCCCGCCGCCAGCGCCACCTGCTTCAGCAGCAGCGCGAAGCCCTGCCGTGTCATTGCCTGGCGCGGATCCCGACCCGGGAACAGATACTCCGACCGCGCCCCCTGCGACGCGACCAGGCAAGCCGCAGCCTCTCGCGCGTGCGCCGACAGCGGCACCATCCGGGTCTTGCCACCCTTGCCGCGGATCATCAGGCTCGCCGCGTCCCGCGCCAGCGCCGTGCGGCGCACCGACAACAGCTCGGAGACCCGCATCCCGCTGGCGTACAGCAGTTCCAGCGCCGCGCGTGCCGTGACCCCCGGGCCCGGGCCGCGTGCGGCGGCGGCGGCGAGCAGCGCCTCCACCTCCGCCTCGCTCAGGTATTTCGGCAGCGGGCGACCGAGCCGCGGCGCGTCCAGCAACCCGGTCGGATCGTCCGCGCGCACCCCTTCGCGCAGCAGGAAGCGATGGAACTGGCGCAGCGCCGACAGCCGCCGTGCCGCGGTGCGCGCGGCGAGGCCGGCGGCGGCGAGCCCCGTCATGTAGCGGGCCAGCAGCGCGGTATCCGCCGCCGCCACGCCGACCCCGGCGGCGGCGGCGAAACCGGCGAAATCCGCGAGATCGGCGCCGTAGGCGGCGAGCGTGTTGCGCGCCGCGCCGCGCTCCGCTGCCAGCATCTCCAGAAACGCCTCCACATGGCGATCCAGCCCCGCCGGCCGCCCGGCCACGGGACGCCGCTGCGAGGCCGCGGCGCGGGTGCGGGCCATCGTTCCTAATACTCCGCTACCGACGGCAGCCTTCGGTCCGCCAGCCGGACCGGCCTTCACGTCCAAACGGAGGCTCCGACGCATGGCGAGGCGTTCGAGCGCACTAATGCGACTGGAAGCCGCTGTTCGGCAGCGCCGTCACCACGTGGTGCACCGCCGGACGCGGCGGGAACGCACCCAGGTAGCCGAGCCCGAGCAGGGCCAGCACCACGCCGGCGGCAAGCACGATCAGGAACACGCGGATCATTCGCTCAGGCTCCGCTGCTGTACCACACCCCGATCCGGCATACGCCAGGTCCGGCATACGACAGGTCCCGCACACGGCAGGCATGCCGCCCATATCCCGCCCATACGCCTCCGGGGACGTGCCCGCCGCTTTGGCCTCCGGCGGGTCCGCTGTGCTAGCCTTGCGACCGATGACACGCAACACCGCCCTCACCCACGCCGTGCCGCTGCCCGACGCGCTCGCCGGGCGCAGCATCGCGCTGGTCGGGCTGATGGGCGCCGGCAAGACCTCGATCGGCCGCCGGCTCGCCGCCCGCCTGGGCCTGCCGTTCCGCGACGCCGATGTCGAGATCGAGGCCGCCGCCGGCTGCTCCATCCCCGAACTGTTCGCCCGCTACGGCGAGCCCGCCTTCCGCGACGGCGAGCGCCGAGTGATCCGCCGCCTGCTCGCCGCCGAGCCAATGGTGCTCGCTTTCGGCGGCGGCGCCTTCATGGACCCCGATACGCGCGCGGCGGTGCGCGCCGAGGCCATCTCCGTCTGGCTGCGCTGCCCGCTGCCGACCCTGGTCCGCCGGGTCGCGGGGCGCGAGAACCGCCCCCTGCTCGCCGGCGGCGATCCGAACGAAATACTTGCCCGCCTGATGGGCGTGCGCCACCCCACTTATGCCGAGGCTGATGTGATCGTCGATTGCGGCGACGAAACCCCTGATGCGACAACGAACAAGGTGCTGGACGCGGTGCTGGCTTGGCGCGCCCCGCGTCGGCTGTCGGTGCGCCTGAGCACCGGCAGCTACGAGGTGCTGATCGGCGCCGGCCTGCTCGCGCGCGCCGGCGCGCTGCTCGCCCCGGTGCTGGCGCAGAAGCGCGCCGTTGTGGTCACGGACGAGGCCGTCGCACCGCTGCATCTGCCCGCGCTGCTCGTCGGCCTCGCGGAGACCGGGGTCGAGACGCGGCAGATCGTGGTGCCGGCCGGTGAAGCCTCCAAATCGATCGAGAGCTACGCCCGCGTGGTCGATCGGCTGCTGGAGGAACGGGTGGAACGGCGCACCACGGTGATCGCGCTCGGCGGCGGCGTGGTGGGCGACCTCGCCGGCTTCGCCGCCGCGACCACCCTGCGCGGCCTGCCGTTCGTGCAGATCCCGACGACGTTGCTGGCGCAGGTCGACAGTTCGGTCGGCGGCAAGACAGGCGTGAACACCGCGCGGGGCAAGAACCTGGTCGGCGCCTTCCACCAGCCGCGCATGGTGCTGGCCGATACCGCGACGCTCGCCACTCTGCCGCTGCGCGAGCTGCGCGCCGGCTATGCCGAGACGGTGAAGGCCGGGCTGATCGGCGACAAGGGGTTCTTCGCCTGGTGCGAGCAGCACGGCACCGCGGTCGTTGCCGGCGACGCAGAAGCCCAGGGCGAGGCGATCCTGCGCGCCTGCGCCTTCAAGGCCGCCGTGGTCGGCGACGACGAACGCGAGGAAAAGCCGAACGACGGCCGCGCCCTGCTCAACCTCGGCCATACGTTCGGCCACGCGCTGGAAGCGGAATACGGCTACTCGGACGGGCTGCTGCACGGCGAAGGGGTCGCGATCGGCCTCGGCCTTGCATTCCGCCTGTCGGCCCGGCTCGGGGTCTGCACGGAGACCGACGCCGAACGCGTGGCGACGCATCTGGCCGCGGTGGGGCTGACCGCGGAGCTGGCGCAGTTGAACCGGCGCTTCTCCGCTGCCGGGCTGCTCGCGCATATGCGGCGGGATAAGAAAGTGCGCGACGGGGCGCTGACCTTCGTGCTGGTGCGCGGGATCGGCCAGGCCTTCACCGCGCGCGACGTGCCGGAGGAGGCGGTGCTCGCGACCCTGCGCGAGGCCGGCTGCGGTCCGTGACCACCGACGCGGCGTCGGAGGTTCTGTTCCACGCCACGATCGTACCCCGCCGTAGCCTGTCGCGTCGCGGCTGGGCGGTGGTGCTGGGCGGGCTCGCCGGCCTGGGCGGGATCGCAGCGCTGCGCTTCGCCCTGCTCGGCCTGTGGCCGGTGATCGCGTGCATGGCGGCGGAGGCGCTCCTAGCGACGGCGCTGCTGGCCGTCCACGCCCGCGCCGGACGCGCCTCCGAGGTGCTGCTGCTGGAACCGGGGCGGCTCTGCGTGCTTCGTACCGACCCGGCCGGGCGGCGCAGCACGCGGATCCTGCCGGCCGGGTGGCTCAACGTTGTGCTGGAAGAGGAGCCCGGACGGGTTCCCCGCCTGCTGCTGATGGCGCAAGGGCAACGAGAGGAAGTGGCCACCGCGCTGGGGGAAAATGAAAAGCGCGGGCTCGCGAAGGCGCTGGCCGCTGCGCTGCGGCGGATGCGCGAGCCACGGTTCGACAACCCGCAACTGCGGGACTGAGCGGCTCGCCCTTCTCGCGGTGGGGCGGGCGTTACGCCGCGGTGCGCGCGGCGCCGCTGGCGACGAGGCCGGCGATCTCCGCCGCGGCCAGGCCAGCTTCGGCGAGCACCGCGGCTGTATCCGCGCCCTGTGCACGGGCCGGCGGGCCGGGTGGCGCGGTCTCGCCGTCTTCCAGCACGGTCGGGCGGATGGAGCGGATTTCGCCCTCGGTCGGATGGGTCTGCGCCACCAGGAGCCCGACGGCGCTCAGGTGGGGATCGTCGGGCAGAGTCTCCAAGGTGTGGCAGATCGCCGCGGGAACGTCGGCGGCAGCGAAGACCGCGAGCCAGTGAGCGGTGGGGTGGCCGCGCAGCAACTCGCGACGAAGCGCGTACCAGTCCGGAGCGTTGCGGAAGCGGTCGGCGACGGAGCGGAACCGGGGATCTTCCATCAGCTCGGGCCGGCCGATGCCGCGCAGGAAGCCGCGCACCTGGGCGTCGGTATTGGCGGTGACGGTCATCCAGCCGTCTGCGGTCTGCATCGGGCGGTTGTTGGGTTCGAGTACGCGGGCATCGCCGGCGCGGCCCT
This sequence comes from uncultured Pseudomonadota bacterium, assembly GCA_963708095.1. Classification (GTDB taxonomy): domain Bacteria; phylum Pseudomonadota; class Alphaproteobacteria; order Acetobacterales; family Acetobacteraceae; genus JAJZVS01. Next base: position 4,912,758 of record OY970182.1, on the reverse strand, counting down.
TGGCGGGGACGAAGCTTGCGGGACCGAGGTGCTCGGTCATGACGAAGGCGGCCATCGTTTCGTGCATGGGGACTTCGATGGCCGCACCTGCGCCGGTGCGCTCACGGCGAAACAGGGCGGCGAGGATGGCGCCGGCGGTGATCTCGCCCACCACGTGGTCGCAGATCAGAAGGGGGGCATAGGCGGGGGCGCCGTCGCGGCGTTCCGCGAGGCCCGCGATGCCGGCGACCGACTGGATCACCGTGTCGTAGGCGGGCTGGCCGCGATAGGGCCCGCCTGGGCCGAAGCCGGTGATGGCGCAATGGATCAGGCGGGGGCGCGTGGCGCGCAGGCTGGCGGCGTCGAGGCCGAGGCGGGCGAGGCTGTCGGGACGGATATTGGAGACGACGACGTCGCAGCCGTCGATGATCTTGAGCAGGGCGGCGCGGGCCTGGGCTTGCTTGAGGTCGAGGCAGATGGCGCGTTTGTTGCGATTAAAATGAAGGTATTTGCCGGAGGTGCGGCCGGAGGGGGACGGGCCGCCGAGGGTGCGCAGGACGTCGCCTTCGGGGGATTCGAGCTTGATGACCTCGGCGCCGTAGTCGGCGAGGCGGAGGGTGCAGGAGGGGCCGACGACGACCGACGTCAGATCGAGAATACGGATGCCGGCGAGGGGGGACGGGGTCATTCGGGGCGTTTCCTGCGGTGGGCACGGGAGGAGAGCTGTAGCGGGAGGGGGGGTGGGGGAACAAGCGGTGGGGGCGTGGGTGCGCTTGGCCGTCCGCGAAGCGGCGGGAGCGGCCGTTGTGCGGCTCGCCCCGGGATGCGACTAAGGGCTTAGCTGGGAGTGCGTAGGATAGGAACGAGGCATGATGCTGCTTTCGGGCGGTCGGCTTGCTTGGTAAAGACGGAACCCAATGGACACGACAACTGCCCGACCCCAGGGATCATCGTTGCCTGGAGGTAGGCGCAATAGCCCGATCAAAGCGGTCGGAACGACCAAAAAATGTAGGTTGAATGGCAACGATCACAATTCCGGCCGCGCGTGTAAAGCAGGGTGACCTCGTCCTTTATGCGACGTCGATCAGGGTCAGAGATTTGGTTGTTGACAAATTCTACTCGGTCGAGACCCTTGATCCCGAAAACACGAGCGACACCGGCTATCAGCGTCTCCTGAACGCTGCCCGCGCGAAGCGGCTGGCTGATTATATCGTCAAAGGGCAAGCCCGACAGGACGCCTTTCTTCCGACCTCCGTGCTACTCGCCACACACCGCTCTATAGCCTTCAACACAGAGAACAATACGATCACGATTGACACGGTAGCCGTTGGTCCGTTCAGTGTCGTTGATGCTCAGCACCGCCTCGAAGGGCTAAAAATGGCGGCGCAGAAACACCCACGGGTACTCGACTTCGAGGTGCCGGTCAACATCGCCATCAACCTGCCGCGCATCGCTCAGATGTGCCATTTCCTGATCGTGAACACGACGCAAAAGAGCGTTGATAAATCCGTGGAGCAGAGAATTATCGCCCGGCTCATGGAAGCTCTGCACGTGGAGGATTTGCCCAGCCTTCCGAATTGGATTCTGAACGTCGTTGAACGCGGGGAAGTTGACAGGGCCATTAAGATGGTTGTCTATCTTAACGAGAATCCCGAGTCGCCCTGGAAGGACAAGATTCTCATGGCGAACGACGAGTTTGACGGCACTACAATTAATCAACGCTCATTCGTGAAGGCAATCGTCAAATATCTACTGACTGCCAACAATCCTCTTTCTGCCTTCAACGATTTCGAAGTAGAGAAGAAGATATTTTTGAACTATTGGAAGGCGATTTCTGGTCTACTCGATGATGACAACGCGGCTGTCCTATACAAATACAATGGTGTTGAGTTGTTCTGTAAGTTCTCCATTCCGTTTTTTGGGAAGCTGCAGCAACAGGGCAAATTCACCGTAGCAGCCATGAGGTCAACGCTCTCAGCCTGCTTTGAAAACGTCGAAGGAGATTATGCAGGTGTTGGACATCCAGAATGGTGGGCGAAGGGTGGCAAGGCCAGCTTTCTGAATGCCGGCGCGATCAATGTCGCCTCACAAGAAATGTCGAAGGCGCTCCATAAATTGTCCATAACTACCGAGATCGAAATATGAACCTTGCCGAGCTAGTGCCGGCACCGACCCAACGTGATGCCTTCCGGCGTCACAGGGAGCGCTTTGTACCAAAACTGCCTGGCTGCTACATGCTGACGACCTTTGCGGGTGATATTATGTATGTGGGACTTGCCAAAAATCTGCGCAGGCGCTTCAATCAGCACCTCGACAGCGAACAGAAAACAGCGGTCACTGACCTCGGAAGGGCGATTTTCTTTTGGTGGCTTGAGACCGGGGACATCAACAAGATCGAGCGGACATGGATGAACATTCATATTCAGCATGAGGGAACCTTACCCTTGCTTAACAAGGTGTATTCGCCGACCGTAGTATAATAGGCAAATTTTGTGCGTAAGTTACGCGCTTCAGAGCAGTGGTCAACGAGATGGGGGAAGAGACACCGGCGAAAATGGAAGATAATCTCAAATCACAATGGACTCAATTGGCCGACGGTTTGGGCCAGACCGGTCTCGACATCCTCGCCGGGGCGCCGGTTACCGTGACAAAAAAGAAGTTCGCCGACCCTAAAGTGCTGGCGATTACGCTGATGTCTCGTACCTTATCAAATTTTATGGGAATGTTCGCGCTCATAGATAACGACCTCGTGGTTGAGGCCCGGATTCTGGTGCGCTGTTGTTTCGAGAATGCGTTCTGGATAGCCGGGCTGCACGGCCAGGGCGATAAATTCGTGCGGAAGATGCTACAGGACGAGATGCGAAGCAGGTATGTGCGCGGCGAACTGGCGCTGAGCAAGAGGACGCAGCTACTGGAACACGTTGAGAAGCGCCTCAGAGAGAAGTTGCGGTCGATTAACGAGCATTGGCCCGGTGCGAAATCCCTCAATCCAAAGTGTGTCGCACTGAGCGGGCTGCTTAGGGACGGCTATCTTATATATAGCCAGCTATCAGCCGATGCGGCCCACCCGACGGTAACATCGCTGCACCGTCATGTCGGCCACTGCGAGAAGCACGGCGAGGCACTCATCGACGTGGTTCCGGCTCCGAAGGAAGAGGAAGTGACGATGACGTGGGATTGGGCATGCAATGCGATGCTGGGAGCGTGTGTCGGCGTCAACGAAATCCTAGGAGGCACACTCGCGGGACAGAAGCTCGGACTGATTGCAGACTGGTATCAAGCGTTGACAACGCGCCCCACGGCCGGGTGAGCGAACACACACAGCGAAGCCGGAGGCAACACACTGACGATAGCTGCAGCTGCTTTCACTCATTCGGAGCCGCGCGTAAATCACGACCTTTGCACCGTCCTTCCGGCCCGGCTCCGTGAATACCTTACGGCAGGCAGACGTTTGGCGCGAATGTCCACTCTTGCTCGACAGGCGATAGTGTTCGCTAACCCAATCGTCCCGCCAGCGCGACCCAGAACGGCAATTTTTGCCAAGCCCCCGCCGCCCGGATGGTGCAAACACGGGGTCCCTCACCCCAGCGAGGACCCGCCATGCCAGCCCCCACCCCCTTCCCCGTTGCGCTCGCCGCCCCCGGCCCCGCGCCCGATCGCGCCGACAAGCTCCACCTCTACGGCCGCCTGGTCGGCGACTGGGAGATGGACGCCACCCTCCACCGCGACGACGGCACCACGCACCAGGGCCGCGGAACGATCCATTTCTTCTGGGTGCTCGAAGGCCGCGCGATCCAGGACGTCTGGATCCTGCCCGGCGTGTTCCACGGCACCACGCTCCGCGTCTACGACCCCGGCATCGACGCTTGGCACATCCTCTGGTCCGACCCGCTGCGCCAGTACTACGCCCGCCAGCTCGGCCGCGCCCGCGGACCCGACATCGTGCAGGAAGGCACCAACGATGCCGGCGAAGCACTCCGCTGGAGCTTCACCGAAATGACCCCGGACGGGTTCCGCTGGCGCGGCGAGCGCTCCCGCGACGGCGGCGCCACGTGGGCGCTTCAGGCCGACTTCCGCGCCCGCCGCCGCACCGGAGGGGACGAGGCCGACCGGACGAAGGTTTGACCCTCCGCAAACAAGGCCAGAGAGGCCAATCCCCGAGGCAAGGCAGGGCGCCGCTGCACGAAAGACGGCTCCGGGCGGCGCGGCGCCCGGCTGCTCCCGTCACCACAAGCCAGCGGCCCCGCTGCCCGGGCCTGCCGGCGCGCCTCCGGGAGCCTGCCTCCATTGAACCCGCACCGGTGCACGCCATACCCCGCGCGTGGCAGATCACCGGCTGGATCCGAACCGGAGCGTACGCTCGCGCCCCATCCGCCCCACCCGGCGTACGCCTCCCCGCTGCACGCCAACGCGCCACCGCCGAACGGCTCGCCCCCCATCGCCCCGCCGCGATCGGCACCGCGACATCGCCGCGTGGACCTTCCGGACACCACGCATCAGCTCCCGCCCGCACCCGGACGCTGCCCAAACCGCTTGACGCGACCGGGCCCGGCCGGGCTAATCCCTCCGATGGACAAACTCCTTCGCATCGAAGGCTTGCGCACCGTTTTCCCCGGCGACGGCCGCCCCTTCGCCGCCGTCGATGGCGTCGACCTCACTCTGGAACGCGGCCGGACGCTCGGAATCGTCGGGGAATCAGGCTCCGGCAAATCCGTCCTGTCGCTTTCGATCATGCGCCTGGTGCCATCGCCCGGGCGGATCGCTGCCGGCGCCATTCACTTCGCCGGCCAGGACCTGCTGGCCCTGCCGGAGCCGGCGATGCGGGCCCTGCGCGGCCGGCGCATCGCCATGATCTTCCAGGAACCGATGACCAGCCTCAATCCCGCCCACACCGTGGGGGCGCAGATCGTGGAGGCGATCGCCGCGCACGAACGCGGCGTGCCCGCGCGCGTGTTGCGCGCCCGCGCCGTGGCCGCGCTCGACCGGGTGCGCATCCCCGACCCTGCGCGCCGGTTCGACGACTATCCGCACCAGCTTTCGGGCGGCCAGCGCCAGCGGGTTATGATCGCCATGGCACTCGCCTGCCAGCCGGACCTGCTGATCGCCGACGAGCCCACCACGGCGCTCGACGTCACCGTGCAGGCCGAAATCCTGGCGCTGCTACGCAGCCTCCAGGCGGAGACGGGAATGGCGCTGATGCTGATCAGCCACGACCTCGGCCTGGTCGCCGGCATGGCCGATACGGTGGCCGTGATGTACGCGGGCCAGGTGATCGAGCACGCCCCCGCCGCCACCCTGTTCGCCGACGCGCAGCACCCCTACACGCTCGGCCTGATCGCGTCCGCCCCGCAGGCCGCCGCACCGCGCAGGCGGCTACTGGCGATCGAAGGGACGGTGCCCACCCCGGCCGACATGCCGCAGGGCTGCCGCTTCCATCCGCGCTGCGCCCTGGTCGAACCCGCCTGCCTCGCCGCGCCGCCGCGCCTCTCTTCGTTCGGCTCGGACCACCACGCCGCCTGTCGACGTGCCCCGGTGGAAGCCCTCGCGATGGCCGGCGCATGAGCGCCCCGCTGCTGGAAGTCGAGCATCTCTCGCGCGGCTTCACGATCCGCCGCGGCCTGCTGGTCGCGCGCGCAGTGGGCCGGGTCAACGCGGTCGATGACGTGTCGTTCACCCTCGCGCGCGGCGAGACGCTTGGAATCGTGGGCGAATCGGGCAGCGGCAAGTCGACCACCGCGCGGCTGGTGCTGCGGCTGCTCGACCCGTCGGCCGGGCGCATCCGCTTCGACGGCACCGACATCACCGCGCTTTCCGGCGCGCCGCTGCGGCATTTCCGCAGGCGCATGCAGATCGTGTTCCAGGATCCGTTCGCCTCGCTCGACCCGCGCCAGACGGTGGAGCAGATCGTCGGCGAGCCGCTGCTGCTGCACCGGCCCGGCAGCGCCGCGAGCCGGCGGGAACGGGTGGGCGAGCTGCTGTCCTTGGTCGGCCTCTCTTCGGCGCAGGCGCGGCGCTATCCGCATGAATTCTCGGGCGGCCAGCGCCAGCGCATCGGCATCGCCCGCGCGCTGGCGGCCGAGCCGGAGCTGATCGTCTGCGACGAGCCGGTCTCCGCGCTTGATGTGTCGATCCAGGCGCAGGTGCTGAACCTGCTGCGCGACCTCCAGGACCGGCTGGGGATCGCCTATCTGTTCATCACCCACGACCTCGCGGTGGTGCGTCATGTCGCGCATCGGGTGGCGGTGATGCGCCAGGGACGGATCGTGGAACTGGCGGAGACCGAGGCGCTGTTTGCTGCCCCTGCCGATCCCTACACGCGCGGACTGGTGGCGGCGATGCCGGAGGTGCAGCCGGCACCGACGATCGGGCGACGGCTGGAGGTGATCGCCGCGGCGGGGTACGGCGCCCCGGCGCGTTGACCCCGGCGCCCTGACCTGGGCGCGCGTCCCGGCGGTCGCAACCGGCCTGGCGCCTTTGAGGTAAGCCTGTGCCGGCTGTCCGACGCCAGGCATCTCCCCCGCGGCGTCCAGGACGTGCATATTGCGCGGCCTCCGCCAGGAAGGACCGCGCGCATGACCCCGCCCCAGGCGCTTGCCGGAATTTGGAACCAGCTTGGGCTCCCGCCCGCCCTGCTGGAAGATCTGCGCCTCACCGGCGCCGAGCCGGTGCTGCCGTCATCCTTCGCCCTCGGCACCGCCGCGCAGGCGGCGATCGGTGCCAGCGGGCTTGCCGCCGCAGCCATCCACCATCTCCGCGGCGGGAAACGGCAGACGGTCGCGGTGGACATGCGCCACGCCGCCACCGATTTCCACTCCGAGGACTGGATGACGGTCGACGGCACGGCGCGCGGTGACGGCTGGGACCGGATCGCCGGCCTCTACCCCTGCCGCGACGGGCGCTGGGTCCGCCTGCACACGAATTTCCCGCACCACCGCGCCGGCGTGCTGAGCCTGCTCGGCTGCGGCTATGACCGCGCCGAAGTCGCCGCCGCGCTGCGCCGCCGCGATGCGATCGCCTTCGAGGACGAGGCGGCCGCCGCCGGCCTGTGCGTCACCGCCCAGCGCAGCTTCGCCGAGTGGGACGCCCATCCGCAGGGAAGCGCCGTGCAGGCCGAGCCGCTGATCGCCATCGAGCGCATCGGCGACGCCCCGCCCCGCCCGCTGCCGCCCGCCGCGGACCGTCCGCTGGCGGGTGTGTGGGTGCTCGACCTCACCCGGGTGATCGCCGGGCCGGTGTGCGGACGCACCCTGGCCGCGCACGGAGCGGAGGTGCTGCTGATCACCGCGCCGCATCTGTTCAACCCGCCACCACTGGCAATCGACACCGGGCGCGGCAAGCGCTCGGCCTTCCTTGATCTGCGCGAGGCGGGCGCACGGGAGACCCTGGCGGGCCTGCTGGCCGACGCGGACATCTTCGTCCAGGGCTACCGGCGCGGCGCGATCGCCGGCCACGGCTTCGGGCCGGAACAGGCGGCGGCCCTGCGCCCGGGAATCGTCTACGTCTCGCTCTGCGCGTTCGGCTTCGCCGGGCCCTGGTCCGGCCGGCGCGGCTTCGACAGCCTGACGCAGACCACCAGCGGCTTCAACACCGCCGAGGCCGAGGCTGCCGGGGAAGCAAAGCCGCGCGCCCTGCCGGTGCAGGCGCTGGATCATGCCTCGGGCTATCTACTCGCTGCCGGCGCGCTCGCCGCGCTGCACCGGCGCGCCACCGAGGGCGGCAGTTGGCATGTGCGCGTCTCGCTCGCGCGCACCGGCCACTGGATCCGCGGCCTCGGACGACTGGCGGACGGATTGGCCTGCCCCGCGCCACAACGATCTGATATTGTGGAATTTCTGGAGGATTCGGACAGCGGCTTCGGCCGGCTGTCGGCGGTGCGGCACGCCGTGCTGCTGTCGGCCACCCCGGCGCACTGGACCTTGCCGTCGGTGCCGCGCGGTACTCACGCGCCGCGCTGGGCGTAGCGCCCGCGACGCTCGTCGCGCGGGCGGCGATCGTCAGGCGTCAGTCGTCGCGATGGACACGCTCCATCCGCTCGTGCCGCTCCTGCGCCTCGATGGAAAGGGTGGCGATGGGGCGCGCCTCCAGCCGCTTGAGGCCGATCGGCTCGCCGGTTTCTTCGCAATAGCCGTAGGTGCCGGCCTCGATCCGGGCCAGCGCCTGGTCGATCTTGGCGATCAGCTTGCGGGCGCGGTCGCGTGTCCGCAGTTCCAGCGCCCGGTCGGTTTCCACGCTGGCGCGGTCGGTGATGTCGGCTTCGCGGATGCCGCCCTCGGACAGGCTGGCGAGCGTTCCGTCGGCTTCCTTGATGAGGTCGCCGCGCCATCGCAGCAGCTTCTGGCGGAAATACTCGACCTGAATCTGGTTCATGAATTCTTCCGGTTCGCTCGGGCGGTAATCCGGAGGAAGCGTGATCATCATACGTGCGGATCCTGCCCTGCTTCGCCGCTTCTGGCGGTGACGAACGAACGGGCGGGCTTATAGCCGGGCGCTTCGGCGACGCCAAGGCCGCATGATGAAGGGTCAAGCGGCTGATATGAAAGCCTCATGACAACGAACGCCGCACGGCACCAAATGCCGGCGCCGGCGGCATCAGGGCCGCCTGGCAATCTCGATACAACATCGCAATTTCACCGCGTCGAGCACCGCCGCCAGCTCCGGGTCCTCGGCCGGCGGCATCCCGTCCAGCAGCGAAGCCAGCCGCTCCACCGCCGCAGCCGCAGGTGCCGTGCTGCCTGGTCCCCTGCCGTCTCCACTATCGGGTTCGACGAGCAAAGCCAGTTGCAGTCCCGCCAGTGCGGCCAGCATCGCCCGCCCATGCCGCCGCGCGGCGCGGTCGCGCACCGGCTCCGGCCCGACCTCCTGCAACGCGAGCAGACCAGCCAACGCTGCCGAGGGTGCGAGGGCGGACGCGGCGCCGGGGCCGCGCAGGGCCGCCGCCGCCGCAGGGACCGCGAAGTCGCCGTTCGTGGCCGCCGGTATGCGCGCCGAAGCGACCGCCGGAGCCGTGCCGCTCAGCGCCTGGATGCCCGTCACTGCCGGTCCCTTCCGCCGCACGCCGCCTGGCCGAGGCGCCCGTGCCCTCGCGGCTGCACATGACGGCGGGTCGGAGCTCGAGCATCCGGGAACTTTGGGGTGCGATCGCCGAAATCCGTCACCTCCGCTCGGCGGGCCGCTGCCGGTCCAGCCGTGCCGCCCGGCACATCCTGCCGCCCGTTGGCGCCTGCAATCCGGCGGCGGAGCGCCATCGCGTCCTGGCACACAGCTTGCGCTCCCTCTCCCACGCTTACCCGCCGTGCCTGCCGCCAGGTCATCCGCCGCCCCTCCATTCGCCACCCCACCATCGTCAGAACACCCGCCAACCGGAGACTCCCTGCCAGAGTTGACTGCCCCAGCCCCTGCCCCGCCCCCTGCCCCGCTCCCTGGCCACCCGGCGGCCACACCCCGGTGGCGCAAGAACACTGCTCCGCCGTTGGTTAACGCCGTGCCAAGGACCTCAACGTGCGCCCGTTCCGCCTGCTGCTCGCCCTCGCCGGGCTCCTCCTTCCCGCCCTGGTCCTGCCGCTCCGGCAGGCGGCGGCGCAGGTGCGGATCAAGGACATTGCCGACGTGCAAGGCGTGCGAGAGAACCAGTTGATCGGCTACGGCCTGGTGGTCGGGTTGCACAACACCGGCGACACCCTGAACAACGCGGTGTTCACTCGCGAATCTCTGGTGGGGATGCTGGAACGGCTCGGGGTCAACACCCGCGACCTCGAAGCCAAACTCCAGACCAAGAACATCGCCGCGGTGATGGTAACGGCCGAACTGCCCGCCTTCGCCCGCAACGGCGACCGGATCGACGTCGCGGTGTCCTCGCTGGGCGACGCCACCGACCTGACCGGCGGCACCTTGCTCGTCACCCCGCTGCTCGGCGCGGACGGGGAGGTCTATTCAGTGGCCCAAGGCGCAGTGGCGACGGGAGCAATCGCCGCCGTCGGCGCGGCAGCCTCCGTGACCCGCGGGGTACCGACCGCCGGGCATATCGCCAACGGCGCCACGGTGGAGAAGGAGGTGCCGTTCCACCTCGATCGCAGCAAAAACCTCTATCTCAGCCTGCGCAACCCCGATCTCACCACGGCCGAGCGCATCCGCGCCGCCATCGACGCCGCGGTAGGACCGATCGCGCGGGTGACCGACCCGCGCACCGTGGTGCTCGACCTCGCCGGGCGCGACCCGATCAGCACGCTCGCCACGGTGGAGGATCTGCGCGTGGTACCGGATGATCCGGCGGTGGTGGTGATCGACGAAGCGAGTGGCACCGTGGTCATGGGCGCGGACGTGCGGATCAGCACGGTGGCGATCGCCCAGGGCAACCTGACGGTACGGGTGACGGAAACCCCGCAGGTGAGTCAGCCAGGCCCGTTCTCCAACGGCACCACCACGACGGTGCCGCGGACCAACATCCAGATCGACGACCAACATGCGAACAAGCTCGCCGTCGTGCCGGGTACAGTGACCCTGCGCAAGCTGGTGGCCAGCCTCAATGCACTCGGCATCGGGCCACGTGACCTGATCACCATTCTGCAGGCGATCAAGGCGGCAGGTGCGCTGCAGGCCGATCTGGTGGTGCGATGACCGTCCGTGCAGCCGCCGCGATGACCGGGTCCGGATTTGCGGCGGCGACGGCGGGGCCGCACATCCTGGCCGCTGCCGGGCCGCCGCCCTCGGACCTGCCGCCGGCGCAGGCGGCGAAGCTGTGGCGGGCGGCGCAGGCGTTCGAAGGCATGACCCTCGGTGCCCTGCTGGCGCCGATATTTGATACAGTACATGGCGCGCATGGCCCGTTCGGCGGCGGCAACGCGGAGGCGACCTGGCGGCCGATGCTGGTCTCCGCGATCGGCAAGGACATTGCCGCAGACGGCGGGCTCGGCCTCGCGGTGCCGGTGTTCCATGCCATGCTGGCGGCCCAGGAAGCACGCCATCCCACGCCGGCGCAGGAACCCAGTCCATGAGGTCATCGACCCCACATGCCACGGCGGCGGCGCTGCAGCGTCTGGCCGCGGCGCTAGAGCGGGAGAATGCGGCGCTTACCGCGCTCGATCTGGCGGCGATCGGCCCGCTGCTGGCTGAGAAAGAAGCCGCCCTGGCTTCCCTGTCGGCCGCGCCGCCGCCGTCACAAGCATTGATCGAGGCCGCCCATGCGGTGGCGGCGCTGGCGCGGCGGAATCGCGCGCTCCTGCAACACGCGATCACCGTGCAGGGACGCGTGATCGCCCTGATTGCCCGCGCGGCGCGGCCCGCGCCGCTCAGCGGTTATCAGGCCACCGGGTGTCGCACCGCGCCGGACCGCATTCCTCCGCGCACGCTCTGCGCGCGGGCGTGAGCGGCGAGACGGACGCCCCTGACGATCGCGGAGTCGGGCGACCGGTCTCACACCAGCGGCCCCGGCCAATGACTCGCCCCGCGTCCACCTGGCCGCTGGCATGTCCTTGATTTTGCGCATGGCCGCCCCGCCAACCCCATGCGCGATACCGGTCGGCCGAAGAGGCCGCCGGTATCAGTTGCCACCGGCGGGGCCGACCCTTCGCAGGTGAAAGCGGCTCCGACCCCGATGCTGCACCGGGCCGCGGGGGGGACTTTCTGTTTAGACCACCTGCCCGCTCACCGGGTCCATCAAATGCATATTGTTGAGATCAACCGCGAGCGGCAACATCTCCCCCGGGGCGGCCGGGGTGGCAGGTTCGCAGCGGGCGCAGACCGGGGTGCCATCGATGAAGAAGTGGACCATGGTCTCCATCCCCATCGGCTCCACCACGTCGACCGCGGCATCGAGCCGGGCGAAGCCCGGTTTCATGTCGGCCTCGTGGTAGTCGAACATATGCTCGGGGCGCACGCCGAGCAGCATGTCCTTGCCCTTGAACGGGGCGTAGCGGGCGGCCCGCTGTTCCGGCACCGCCAGCACCGTGGCCGCGTTGATCCGCACCGCCGGCCGGCCGCCGAAATCCTCCATCCGAACCGGGAGGAAATTCATCGCCGGGCTGCCGATGAAGCCGGCGACGAAGCGGGTGGCCGGGTTGTGGTACAGCTCCTGCGGCGCGCCGACCTGTTCGATGATGCCCTGGTTCATCACCACCACCCGGTCGGCCAAGGTCATCGCCTCGACCTGGTCGTGGGTGACATACACCGTGGTGGTACGCACTGTCTGGTGCACTTTCTTGATCTCGGTGCGCATCTGCACGCGCAACTTGGCATCAAGGTTGGACAGCGGCTCGTCGAAGAGGAACACCTTGGGGTTGCGCACGATGGCGCGCCCCATCGCCACCCGCTGGCGCTGACCGCCGGACAGCGCCTTCGGCTTGCGTTCGAGCAGGGCGTGGATGTCGAGGATGCGCGCGGCCTCGTCCACCCGGCGCTTGATCTCGTCCTTCGGAAACTTCCTGAGCTTGAGGCCGAAGGCCATGTTGTCGAACACGCTCATGTGCGGATAGAGCGCGTAGTTCTGGAACACCATGGCGATGTCGCGATCGCGCGGCGGGATGTCGTTGACCACGTCGCCGCCGATCCAGATCTCCCCGTCGGAGATCTCCTCCAGCCCGGCGATCATCCGCAGGGTGGTGGATTTGCCGCAGCCGGAGGGGCCGACGAGCACCACGAACTCCTGGTCGGCGATTTCGAGGTCGATCCCCTTCACCGCCTGCACGCCGCCGTCATAGACCTTGAAGATTTTGCGGCACGAGACTTCAGCCATGACGGTTCCCTTATCCCTTCGTTGCACCGGCCGTCAGGCCGGCGACGTAATAATCCATCAGGAAGGCGTAGATGATGATCGGCGGGGCGGAGGCGAGCAGGTTGGCCGCCATGATCTTGCCCCACTCGAACACGTCGCCGCGGATCAGGTCGCTGACGATGCCGACGGTCAGTACCTCCTGGCTGGAGGTGTACAGATACGCCAGCGGATAGATGAAGTTGCCCCAGCTCACGGTGAAGGCGAAGATCGTGGCGGCGATGATGCCGGGCATCGCGACGGGAATGAAGATCTGCCACAGCATCTGCAGATAGCCCGCCCCATCGATCAGCGCCGCCTCGTCCAGCTCCTTCGGGATGGAGCCGAAATAGCCGATCATGATCCAGGTACAGAACGGCACCGCCAGGGTCGGGTAGATCAGCACCAGGCACCAGAAGCTGTTGATCAGCCCGAGCCAGCCGACGATCTGGAATAGCGGGATGAACAGTAGCGACTGTGGGATGAGATAGGTCAGGAACACCCCGGTGCCGAGGGTCTTGCTGCCCTTGAAGCCCATGCGCGCCAGGCTGAACGCCGCCAGCACCGAAATCACCATGCTGACCGACACCACCAGCAGGGTGACGATCACCGAATTCAGGTAGTAGCGCTGGAAGTTCGGGTAGGTGATCAGCCACCAGAAATTGGCCAAGGTCGGGTGATGCGCGAACCACGGATTGCCCTTCTCGGCTCCGATTTCGGCCGAGGTCTTCAGACTGGTCATCAGCGTGTAGTACGGCGGCGTGAGGAAGCCGATGACGAACACCGCGAGCGCCCCGTAGCTGCCCCACAGCGCCCATCGGCGCTGTGCCATCTGGCTCTTGCCGCGACGCCGCGACGCGAGGTTCCCGGCGGTCGTCGCGCTCATGCGCCCATCTCCTGGGTACGGCGGGTTACCCCGCGCAGGATGAAGAATGCGCCCACCGCGAGGATCGGCACCATGAACAGAGACACCGCTGCGCCGAGCGGGATGTCGCCCGACTGGATGCCGACCTGGAAGGCATAGGTGGCGAACACATGCGTCATGTCGAGCGGGCCGCCGTTCGTCAGAATGCGCACGATGTCGAAATCGCCGAAGGTCACGATCAGGCTGAACAACACCGTGATCGAGATGATGTTGCGCATCATCGGCAACGTGACGAAGCGCAGCTTCTGCAGGCCAGTGGCACCGTCGATCGCGGCGGCCTCATACAACTGGTCGGGGACCGATTTCAACGCCGCCAGATACATGATCATGAAGAACGGCGTACCGTACCATATGTTCACCAGGATGGTGCAGAACCGCGCAATCCAGCCGACCCCGAGCCATGGCACCGAGGCGATGCCGAACTGGTTCAGGATCCAGTTGAACGACGAATAGCTGGGATCGAACATCCACCACCAGGTCAGGGTCGAAAGCGCCTCCGGGATCACCCAGGGCACCAGCAGCAGGCCGCGCCAGATGCGCTGCGAACGGCCGGAGATGTTGTGCATCAGGTGCGCCAGGATCAGGCCGATCAGCGCCTTGAAGAACACCGCGGTGACCGCGAACAGGCAGCTCTGGAAGATGACGAGTTGGAAGGTGTCGCGCCGCAGCAGGAAGCGGAAATTCGCGAGCCCGATGAATTTGGTCATCTGCTTGTTCAGCAGGCTGAGCCACACCGCATAGACAGCTGGATAGACCACCAACCCGCCAATCAGCAGGATCAGCGGCAGGGCGAGCAGGAAACCGATGGTGCTGCGTCGGCGCGCAAAGCGCTGCAGCCCGCCGGGGCGGGTCGCGGCGGCGCGTCCCGAACCCAGGACCCCCGCCGGAACCGTTGAACCGTCTGCCATCTTGCTCTCCTCCGTCCGGCCGAAGGGCCGGTTCACTTTCATTACGCAAAGCCCGGGCCATGCCGGCCAAGTTGGTCGGGCGGCAGCGGGACAAACCTGTGGCGAGGAATACGGTCACGGACCGCGTGATAGCGGTTCCGGCAGACGATCCTCCTGCCCCCATGCAATCCCGGCCGCAGCTGGAACTCAAGGAGGCTCCCCAAGTTGAACCCGGACGATCGGCGGGGTTCCCCCGCTCGCCCCGGCGCGGGACCGGCGCGCGCCCGAAAGCGCGGCCGGCCATCGCGACCGGGTGACCACCGTTGGCCGCCATCGATGCAGCCGACGAAACCTAGCCACCTGCCCGTGGAAGCACAATGCCGATCAGCACGCCATCCAGGGTTCGCCTGCCCTTTCTCAGTGCATAAAGCCCTCGATCTGGCCGTGTGCCCAGGCGAGCACTTGCTTGACCGACTGCCCGGCCTTGAGGCGGGCGACCATCCCGGTGTGCATCGCGCTCTGATAAATCTGCACTGCCACGTCCGGATCGGCCTCGGAGGCGGTCAGGCTCGACCGGGCGTCGTGCCAAGGTCGAATCGGGTAATTGTAAACCGTGCCAGGCGGCGGGGAGGTCGTTTCCCACACCTTGAAATCGAGCAATCCGGCGTAAGGCGGGATGTCGTAGCCATCCACGAAATTGTCCCGCGCCTCCACCTGCGACCGTTCCATCAGGTAGGTGATCAGCTCCTTTGCCGCCGCCTGGTTCCTGCTGAACTGCCAGATGCCCCAGAAGAACGTCGCAGTCGGCACGAATCGCCCCGCAGACCCGACCGGCGCCGAGAACGTCCAGCAATCCGCCGCCACCTTCGGCGCATCGCGCTTGGCGACCGCCCACGCCGACGGCGGGTTGAAGATCAGTGCGCTCTTGCCCGAGATGAGGGCGCGGTTGTTGGAGGCATCGTCGTAGGCCTGCGCCTCCGCCGGCAGCGCCTGCACGAGCTTCGAGCAGTACTCCATCACCGCGTGCACCTCGGGGCTATCGAGCAGGATCTTGCCGCTCTTGTCGACCACGTCGGCGCCAAAGGCGTGGAACATCGCACCCACCTGGTCGATGCCATCGAGATTGTTGGCGCCGCCGCAACCCATGCCGAAGGTCATGCCGTCCTGCTTCGCAGCCAATGCGAGCTTCAGCATCAGGTCGTAGGTCCATTCGTCCTGCAGCTTGGTGTGCTCGGGCTTCACCGGATAGGCGGCCAGCGGGTCGAACCCGTGCTGTTTCATCCAACTGATGCGCGCACAGGGCGGCTTCGTCTGCGTGCCGGTGCTGGTGGGAACGCCGATCCAGTGCCCCTTGACCTTTGCGAGGTACTCGGCGGTCGGATCGACCTTGCCGTTCTTCGCGATCAGGGTGTGCATCACGTCGTCCACCGGCTGCAGGTAGCGGTGGATGTTGTAAACGTCCCAGTTATAGAAGGTGTAAACATCGTGGCCGGCGCGGGCGCGGGATTCGGCCACTCCGGTCAATTGCAGCTTGCCGCCGTTGCCGGTGATGAAATCGGCCTCGACCGCAACGTGGTTCTTCGCCGCCCAGGCGTCGACCTGCTTTTTCATGACATCGTTGCCGCCCGGGACCCAATGGTCCCAGAACGCGATCTTCACCTTGCCGGCGGCGCCGGCAGTGCGGATGTGCACCAGCGGCAATGCGCCCGCCGCCGCGCCAAGCGTCAGGGCGCGACGGCGCGACACCCCTCGGGTGGTTGTTTTCATGGACTTTGCTCCCTTTATCGCGGCCGGGCCGATGGCCGCGTCGTTCCGTGCTCCTTGCGTGAAACAGCGGTTGCGTACCGCCTTTTGTCGCGGATGGAGCCGCCCGCTCGGCGCGGACAGGCCCGACGAAGGCCGGCACGCGCAAAGCGGCCGGCCGGGTCGGCGGAGACGATGCGCGGCACGCCAGAAGCGCGGCCGGGCCCCCACCGATCAGTTCCCCTTGGGCAGGCGGCCGATCCGGATCGCCACGTCCGACGCGGCGGGTCCGGCCTGCACCCGGCCGGGATCGTGCATTCGGGCGCTCCGCCAGGGAACCGGAGGGGTCGACCCTTCGGGAGCAATTTGTAACTGGACTGTATCAGCAAGCCCAGCTGCGTTGCAACCATTTCGGCGCCAAGCGTGGGGGCACCAACCGGCTGGCTGCCTGCATCAGGAGCGGAGCTTGCAACAGACCGGGGAAAGGGTGCCGGGCGGCCAGGCGATGACAGCACGCACAACCGATGCGGAACCACGCGCTTCGGGGCAGGCGCACCTGCCCGGCACCACCGCGGCCGCTGCTACAGAGCTGCTCCCTCCCGCAGCACCGCCTCCGCGGCGGGGGTGAACCCCCCCGCCTCACTGTGCAACACAAGACCGGGCAGCAGCCGGAACGGCCCGCGTCCGCCCTTCACCCCGCGCAGCAGCACGAGCTTCGCCGCCCGCTCCGGCTTCGGCCAAAGCGCCAGCAGGACGATCCCGCCGATCCCGGCCGCTTCCATGGCCACCACGACTTCCGGCACTCCCCCCGCAGACAGGACGAGGCTCAGGCTTCCGCCGGAGCGCAACCGTCGCGCCAGAGCGGCGGTCCAGGCGGTCAGCAGCCCCGAGCCGCCCCGTTTCGCTGCCTCCCGCGCCGCCACCGGCGAGCCGGTTCCGCCGTCCGGGTGGTAGGGGGGGTTGGCGCAGGCGTGGTCGAACGGTCCCGCAGGATCAGCCGCCAGCACGTCGCCGGTCTCGAAACGCAGCGTCGTAAAGCCGTTCGCCGCGGCATTGCGCGCAGCCAGCGCCGCCAGGTCCGGTGCCTGCTCGAGTCCCGTTCCGCGCACGTCGGGCACGCGGGCGGCGAGGCACAGCAGCGCGGCGCCGGAGCCGCTACCGGCCTCCAGCACATGCTCGCCAGGCCGCGCCGGAACCCAGGCTGCCAGCAGCACCGGCTCGATTCCGCTGCGGAAACCGGTTTGCGGCTGGGCGTACTGCACACGCCCGCCAAGCAGGGTGCCCGGGGTGAGCTCCATTCAAAGCTCGCCAGCCTGCTCCAGGACCTGCCGGGCACGGGGCGCGTCGGCATCGGCGACCGCGAGCCGGCGGGTGATCGCCCCGATGCTGCCGTCCATCACGCTGGCGTGTTGGTCGAGCAGGACCGCCTCGATCCCGGCATCGGCCAGCAGGGCCAGCAGGAAGGAAAGCCGGACGGGGTCGTTGGTGGCACTCACGATCCGCATGATGGAGTATCCTTTTTCCTGGCCGCCCTCGGGGGGCCGGCCCGACCACACCGCCATCGGGCTTGCCTTGACCCGCTTTCCGGCCGGCCGATATGGTGCCTGTGACAGCCGCGGATGCAAGCCGGGAGACCCCAGTGGGCGTGATCGCCAGCCAGCCGAGCCTGGCGCCCTCGGCCGGGCCCGGTACCGATGGTGTGCCCGGTGCCATGCCCCCGGGCGCCGCAGCGGGCGCGGATGAAGACGCGCTCTCCGCCCTGCTCGCCCTGCTCAACTCCGATCTCGAGGCCTGCAACCGCGCGATCGTCGCGCGGATGGACAGCCCGGTAAGCCTGATCCCCCGGTTGGCGGCGCACCTCGTCGCCGCCGGGGGCAAGCGGCTGCGGCCGATGCTCACCCTGGCCTGCGCGCGGCTGTGCGGCTATCCGCGCGGCTCCTCGTCCGGAACCATGATGGCGCCGGCCGAGGTGGGCGGGTTGCGACATGTCCACCTCGCCGCCTGCGTTGAATTCATCCATACCGCAACCCTGCTGCATGACGACGTGGTCGATGAAAGCCGGCTGCGCCGCGGGCAGGCCTCGGCCAACGCCGTGTTCGGCAATAAGGCCTCGGTGCTGGTGGGCGATTTCCTGTTCGCCCGCGCCTTCCAGTTGATGGTGGAAGACGGCTCGCTGCGCGTCCTCGCAATCCTGTCGCAGGCCGCGGCGACCATTGCCGAGGGTGAGGTGCTGCAGCTCGCTACCCAGAACGACCTCACGACGCCGGAAGACCGCTATCTCGACGTCATCCGCGGCAAGACCGCCGCCCTGTTCGCCGCTGCTTGCCAGGTCGGCGCCGTGGTGGCCGAGCGTCCCGCGGCGGAAGAGGCGGCGCTAGCCACGTTCGGCATGAATCTCGGCATTGCCTTCCAACTGGTCGATGACGCGCTCGACTATGCTGCCGACCAGGTGCTGCTCGGCAAGACCGTGGGCGACGATTTCCGGGAGGGCAAGATCACCCTGCCTGTCCTGCTCGCGCACGCCGCCGGCGATGCGGACGAGCGCGGCTTCTGGCAGCGCACCATCGAGGCCAGCGAGCAGACCGAGGCCGATCTCGACACCGCTCTCGGCCTGATGGCCAGGCACGGCGCCATCGCCGCCACTCTCGACCGTGCCGGAGTCTACGCCGCCGCAGCCCAGACGGCGCTCGGGCCATTCCCCGACAGCCCGCTGCGCCGCGCACTCGCCGACGTATGCGACTACACGGTGCACCGCGGGCGATGAGTGCGGCGCGCTGCGCCAGCAGAGGCGGCGGCCCCGTGCTGCTGTTCGCCGGTCTGATCGGCGCCAACGTGCTCGCGTGGGCCTGGGCCGAGGCGGCGTTCGCCGGCCATCCGGCGCTGCTCGGCACCGCGCTGCTCGCCTGGGTGTTCGGCCTGCGCCACGCGCTGGACGCTGACCACATCGCCGCGATCGACAACGTCGTGCGCAAGCTACTGCGCGAGGGCCAGCGCCCGGCCGCCGCCGGCCTCTGGTTCTCGCTTGGCCATTCCACTGTGGTGGTACTGGCCGCCGGCGTGGTGGTGCTGGCGGCGGTCGCCTCCGGCGGCCGGTTGCCGGAGGTCACGCGCTTCGGCGCCGTGGCCGGCACCCTGGTCTCGGCGCTGTTCCTGCTGGTCATCGCGCTGATCAACCTCGTCATCCTGCGCGACCTCTGGGCCGTCTTCCGCCGGGTGCGCCAGGGCGCGGCGCTCGACCAGGGGGCGCTCGAGTGCCTGCTCGCCGGGCGCGGGCTGCTGGCGCGGCTGTTCCGCCCGCTGTTCCGCTTGGTTGATGCCGCCTGGCACATGTACCCGATCGGGTTCCTGTTCGGGCTTGGCTTCGATACCGCAACCGAGATCGGGCTGCTCGCGATCTCCGCCGGAGCGGCGATGCGGGGCATGGCGCCCTGGCAGACGATGGTGTTTCCGGCCCTGTTCACCGCCGGCATGGCCCTGATCGACAGCACGGACAGCGTGCTGATGGTCGGGGCCTACGGCTGGGCGTTCAACGATCCGCTCCGCAAACTATGGTACAATCTCACCATGACCGCCGCCTCGGTGGCGCTCGCGCTGCTGATCGGCGGCATCGAAACCCTAGCGCTGATCGCCGACCGGCTGCACCTGAACGGGGCGATATGGGAAGCGGCGAGCCGCCTCAACGACAACCTGACCGGGTTCGGCATAGCGGTGGTGGGAATGTTCGCGCTGTGCTGGGCGGTCTCGGCGGTGCTGTTCCGATTCCGCGGGACCGCCGTGGCGCCGCCGGGCCGCTAAGGCAGCAGGCGCTTCACGCGAACTTGACGAACTGACCGGGCGCTTGCCTGGCTTGTCCGCGGGCTCCACCCGCCTTCGCGAGGATCCGATCTTTGCCCTCTCAGACAACAACGGCGACGGCTTCCACCCGCGGCAGCGCCATCGGACGAGCCGGTGAGACAACGTCATCCGGCACTCTCGGGCGCGGTCCGATGTTGCAATGCCGGCTTGCCATCCCAACGTATCGGCGACAGTTTTCGACAGATGGAGATTTCAGCCGGCGTCAGACTGTTGCGATCCCAGCGGCCGGCAAGAATGCAGCCCCCGGGAGTGTCCCGTCGCTCGGCCGCAATCGGCGGGACAGAACGTTGAGGGGCCGAACGACGAAACAGAACCGAGAGGAGGTCCGCTTTGGCCAAGGGTCGTCAACCCGCCGGTCGGGAAGCGAAGAAGCCGAAGGCCGCCAAGCCCTCCGGCACCGCTGTCACCACGCCACCACGTCCGTCGACGCCGGCGGTACCCTCGTTACAAAAAGGAAAGAAGCCGATATCATGAACGGGAACCAAGCCACCGATGGCGATGTCGCCCCACGCGACGAACGGGCCCGCGACGGCATCGGCGTCTCTCCTACATTGCGGCAACGAGCGTGACCGGTCGGTCGGCACGCGCGTTGTCCCTCTTCTCGCGCCGGTCGGTTGGGCGGCATCGCTGACCGCTTCGCCGGCCGCCGAGCCTTGACGACTCCACTCACCACGAGGTTACATCATGCAAACATTTCTCCGGCAGACCATGTTGGCTACCGTCGCCGTCTTCGGCCTCGGCACCATCGCGGCCACGGCGGCCACCCCGGCCGCACCGATGCCGCCGCCGTCCGCCGGCCAGGCAATGCCGTCCGTCCAGTCGCCATCCACGGCGCCCACAGCGACCGCCAAACCCCCGACCATGGCGGAACGGGTCAACCAGCGCATCGCCCAGTTGCACAGCGAGTTGCAGATCACGTCGGCCCAGGCGCCGCAGTGGCGCCGATTCACCGCAGTCATGCGGGAGAACGCCCACGACATGGATAACGCGATGCACCAGCGCATGGCCCGGCTGCCGAACATGACCGCGGAGCAGAACATGCAGTCCTACGAGCATATCGCCGCGCTCCACGCCCAGGGCATGCGCAAGCTGGTGCCGGCGTTCGCGCATCTGTACCACACGATGTCGACCAGTCAGAAGCAGACCGTCGATGAGGTCTTCCGCAACGATGCGTATCGCGGCAAAGCCGCGCGCCACCAATAGGAGCCAGCCCATGAACCGATTGACCCGCGCGACCGGATCACGTGCCGACCGGGTACGGCTCGGGTTGTTTTGCGGGCTGCTGGCAGCGGCGCTGACCGGCGCCGCTGCCGCCCCTGCGTTGGCCGACGGCCATGACCATGGGCCCCGGGGGCGCGACGACCGGGGGCATGACGACCACGGGCGCCGCGGCCCGCCGCCCCGCTATGAGGGACCAGGTTACCAGGGATACTACCAACAGCCGAACGTGTACTACAGCGCGCCACCGGTCGTTTACCAGCCGCCGGGTGCCTCGATCAACTTCAGCATCCCGTTGTTTCGCTGACGACACGCGGCACGGCGGCAGCGCCGCCGTGCCGCCACACCCTTGCCGGGAGGTCGTTCCGATGCGTTACGCTTCTCTTGCGGCGGCGGCACTGGCCGGCATGACAAGCTTTGCGGTGCTGGCGCAGACCACTCCCCCGCCCCCGGGTTCAACCCCGACGTCTGCCCCGCCAGGCTCACCCATCCCGACGTCGCTTCCGCCGAGTTCGGTGACGGAAGCCCCCGGCGCACGACCGGGGCACGAGCCGGGCGTCGGGACTTCGTACCCGCTGTCGAACCACGCCAGCAATATCCGCTCCAACGACACACATGCCGTGCTCGCGCCAACCTTGCCGACGCCGGCGCTCGGCCCCAACGCCACGGTGCAGGACTACTTGCGCGCGGCCCGCGCGGCGCTGGGCGCCGGGCAGACCGGGCAGGCGCAGCAGGCACTGGAAATGGCGGAGACGCGGGCGCTCGACCGGTCGGTGCCGCAAGCTGCGACCAATGCCCCGAGCCACAGCGACCTCGTTGCCCGCATCGGCGCGGCACGGCGGGCGCTCGGAACCGGGCACCGCAATCAGGCGATGCAGCGGATCGACGCCGCCCTGGGCGGATAAGACCGTACCAGACACGGATGCTACCGGCCGGCTCTACCCCCCGCACGCTGAAGGGCAGGCGCCGGACCGACAACGGGTTCGGTGGGACTGCGGACCGTGTCGCTCTTAGAACGTACCGACGAAGTCACGCTTGCCAAGCTCGACCCCATTGTGGCGCAGCAGAGCGTAGGCCGTGGTGGCGTGGAAAAAGAGGTTGGGCAGGCAGAGATGCAACAGATAGGCGCGGCCTTTCATGCTGCGCTGGTTCGTGCCCTGCATCCAGACGACGTCCTTGTCCTCGGTCCCCTCGATCGCTCCGCGCGGTACCGAGCGAATGAACTCGAGCGACCCGCTCACTCGTTCCTTGAGCGCGGCAAAGCTTGCCCCATCCGTCCCGGGGAAGTCAGGTGGCGCCACGCCGGCCAACCGACCGGGCGCATTGCGGGCGAAGTCCGTGGCCTGGCGTATCTGGCGGGCCATGGGGAACATGTCGGGGAACAGGCGCGCCTGCAGGAAGGCCGCCTCCTCCAGCTTCCGTTCCGCCGCATGCGCCGCCGCCTTGTCGAGGATTGCGCCCAGGGTGGTCATGACCTGCGTGCACACCGGCACGCAGGCGTCGTACATCGAGAACGCCATGTTCGGGGTTTCCTCCGGTTCGGGTTCGGGTCGGGCGGACGCAGTCAAGCCGAAGACCGGCACCGGCGCAACGTGCCAAGGGTTCACGCCGGCTCGCGCCGGACTCGTCCCCGGCGGGCGTTCTCCTCTGCAGTAGCAGGGCCGTCGCCGGCATCGATGAAGCGGCCACTGATCGATGAAGCAGCCCTGGAAGGTCAGTCCACGATCCTGTCCACCGACGCGGGGACCGCGATCCTTACCCAGACCAGATTCGCCAGCAGCGCCGCCGCGGTGACCAGGAACACCCAGCGCAGCCCCAGGGTCGCGGCCACCACGCCGCCGGTCAGCGGCCCGAGCGAATTGCCAAGGAATGTCGCCGACGCCGTCAGACCGTACACCACCCCGCGGTCCGACGCCGCCACCATGCGGCCGACCAGCGCGTTGGCGGTCGGCAGGATGCCGCCGATGAACAGCCCGACGCCGAAGCGCTCGGCGACGAACACCCAATAGCTGGTGGCGAACGCCTGCGGCACGCTGAACAGGGCCGCCCCGAACAGGCTGATCAGCAGCACCCGGCGATAGCCCAGCACGTCGCTGCGCTTGCCGAGGAAGGGCGAGGCCACCAGGTCGGCTAGCCCGGTGACGGAAAAGGCGATGCCGCCCAAGGTGGCGAGGTTCGACGGATTGCCGACCAAGAGCTGCACATAGAGCGTGATGACGGGCTGCACCGTGCGCACGCCGAACTGGGCGACCAGCAATACCAGGAACAGCGGCATCAGCCCGGCGGAGGCGGTCAGCGCGCGCAACCCCGCCAGGGGGGAGCCGCGGCGTTGGCCGGTCCGCGGCGGCGAAAAACGCTCCTGCACCAGCAGCCTGGCGAGCACCATCGCGGTTGCCGCCAGGAAGGCCGTCACGAAGAACGGCACCCGGTAGCTGCCGGTGAGATCGGCGATCACGCCACCCACGATCGGGCCGGCCAGCCCGCCCACGAGTTGGCCGGTGCTGAGCCAGCCGAGCGCGAAGCCCAGTCGCCGCTCCGGCGCCTGGCTCGCCACCAGGGTGATCGCGGCCGCCGAGAAGCCGGCAAAGGCGCCCATCAGGGCGCGAAACGCAAGCAGTTCCCAAACATTCTGCGAGACGCCCATCAGCGCCGTGAACAGGCTGATGGCGATGCTGGAGCGCAGCAGCATCAGCTTGCGGCCGCGCCGATCGGCCAGTCGCCCCCACAGCGGCGAGACGAACGCGGCGACCAGCGGGGTCGTCGCGTTCAGCACGCCGGTCCAGAGATCGACGGCCGCGGGCGCATGCACGCCGAGCTGCGGCAGGAACAGCGGCAGAATCGGGCTCAGGACCGTGAACGACAGGGTCATGATGAACTGGATCCCCACCATGACCCAGAGCGTCCGGTTCCAGTCGATCCGGATTTCCGGACTGCCCGGCGGGGAGAGAGGCTCGGGATGGATCATGTGCAGGCCGATGCCGCGACCGGGGCGGAGCAGGCCGACAGCCGCGGGCCCGACCAACACTGCGCCGGCGCGTGCCGACCCATCTGCCGCACGCCGCGGCACCGCGTCATCCGCACCATCGGTGCATCAGCACCGCTCAGCGGCACCGTCGCGCCCTGTCTCGCCTGTTCGGGAACTCTGTTCGACACTTGGCGAGGATGGGTGAAGCGGCCACCGACCGGCATCTGGTTCCGCGCATCCCAGGCATGCCTCCCACGGCGGTCGGCGCCGGCCACGCCTTCGCGACCGGACCGTCCCGGCGGGAATCGCGCCGGAAGCAGGACGGAACGCGCGCGCCCGGCGGCCTCCGCGGCGCTCCGCTGCTGCTGGACAACCACCCGCGGTTCCGCTCCGATGCTGCCGGCCCCGCGCGCGACAATCCGCGCCCCCGGGCCAGGAGCGCCGCGATGGCCGACGATGCCGAACCCGACGATCCGGCGGAGGCCGAAGAGCTGGAACGCGCCGCCGAATGGCGCCTGCGCAAGGTCGACGCCGACCCCACCGACCGGCAGAGCGCCGCCGCCGCAGCGCAGCTCGCCCAACTCGCCGCGGAACTGCGCCGGCTGCGCGGCTCGCCGCTGCAGACCGAGTACGCGGCCCTCTGCAACTGGCTCGGCGAATCAGATGGCATCACGGAGTTCGCCCAACGCGCCCACGAGTACCGCTGCGGCATTGGCTTCGCTCATATGCCGGCCACGGCAGAGGCGCATCTGCGCGCGCTGATCGCCCTGGCGAAGGAGACGTTCTGACCTCCTCTCTGACCTCCCTCGGGCAGGGCACGACGGGCTCGCTCCGGAAGGGCCCCTACCGATGCACCGGCAGGTGGGCTATGGAAAGGCTATGCTCGCGCATGCAGGGGACGGACCGTAGGAAGGGAAGCATTACTAATGAGCAACGGGAACAAGATTGAACATCGTGCGCTCGGCACCGGCGGCCTGTCGGTCTCGGCGATCGGGCTCGGCTGCATGTCGCTGTCGGGCGTCTACGGGGAAGCCGACGACGCGGCCTCCGAGGCGTTGATCCGCTACGCGATCGACCAGGGCGTCGATCACCTCGATTCCTCGGACATGTATGGCTGGGGCCATAACGAGCAGGTGGTCGGCCGTGCCATTAAGGGCCGGCGCGACCGTGTCGTGCTCGCCTCCAAGTTCGGCCAGACGCAGAACCCGGGGGGACCGAACGGCGTCAACGGACGGCCCGAATACGTGATCGCCGCCTGCGAGGCGAGCCTGAAGCGGCTTGGTGAAGACGTGATCGACCTTTATTACCAGCACCGGGTCGATCCGAACGTGCCGATCGAGGACACCGTGGGCGCCATGGCCCGGCTGGTCGAACAGGGCAAAGTCCGCTACCTGGGCCTGTCGGAAGCACGGCCCGAAACCATCCGCCGCGCCCACAAGGTGCACCCGATTGCCGCGGTGCAAACCGAATACTCGCTGCTCTACCGCACCGAGGCGGAAGAAACCCGGGCCACCACCCAGGAACTCGGCATCTGCTTCGTCGCTTACGCCCCGCTCGGCCGCGGCTTCCTGACGGGCACGATCCAGGATCTGGCGGACGTGGACGGCCGGCGCAGCGCGCACCCGCGCTTCCAGGCGGAGAATTTCGCGGCCAACCGCGCGCTGGTCGCGCACATCGAGGCGATGGCGGCGGACAAGGGCTGTACGCCGGCGCAGCTCACGCTCGCCTGGCTGCTGGCGCAAGGGCCGGACGTCGTGGCGATCCCGGGCACCCGCTACCAGCAGCGGCTGGACGAGAACCTCAGCGCCCTGCGGGTGACGCTGACGGCGGCGGAGGTCGCGGCGATCTCCGCTGCGGTCCCGCCCGGCGCGGCGGCGGGCACGCGGTATCCGGCGGGCGGGATGCGGGCGGTATACCTCTGACACACGAGCCGCACGCCCCGGGACACCGCGTCTGGCGGTTGCCCGGGGCGTGCGCGCGGGCGGCCGCTTACCCGCGGACGGTCGCCGCCGCTTGCGCGATCGCTCCGGTCATCGGGATGAAAAAGACGCCCATGTCGCGGCGGGAGTGGATTTTTCCGGCGGCGTCCTTCGTGTAGACATAGAGGACCTGGCCGCGCTTGAACGGCTGGCCGATCGGGATGACCATCCGGCCGCCTGGTTTCATCTGCGCGAACAGCTCAGGTGGGGCAAACCGCGCAGCGCAGGTCACGATGATCAGGTCGAACCCGCCTTTCTCCTCCGGCCAGCCGTAATAGCCGTCTCCCACCCTGGTGGAGACGTTGCTATAGCCGAGCGGGGCGAAGATGGGCGAAACGGCGTGGCCCAGGGGTGCAATGATCTCGATCGTGTAGGCGTGATCGACAATGCGCGACAGCAATGCGCTCTGGAAGCCGCTGCCGGTGCCGATCTCCAGGCTGACCATGCCGGGCTTCGGCGCCAGCAACTGGGTCATGTAGGCCTGGCCGAGATAGTCGGACAGCGCCGAGCCGTAGCCGATCGCCCAGGGCTTCGGGTTGGTCTCGTAAGCCTCGGACGGCACCGGTTCGCGGGAGGAATAGATATAATGGAAATAATCCCGCGGCACCGCCTGGAAGGCGGCGATCACGGCGGGATCGGCGTGGCCGAGGCGGGATTTCAGATAGGCGGCGATGCGCGCCATGGCGGCGGGCTTGCGCGCCTGGATGGCGGCAAACTCGGCTGCGGAGATATGCGCCGGGCGGCCGGAGGCAGCCATGGCTGCCTCATACGCGGCCAAGGTCCAGGGCGGCCGCGCCGGCGACGGGGCCGCGGAGGCAGGCGCTTCAGACGAAGAGGCCGCAATGGGCACAGCCCCGGAGGAGGTTCCAACGGACGGGGCTGCCGAGGATGGAGCTGCCGACGGGCGGACGACGGGCGGGCGAACCGGGGACGAAGTCGGCGCGGGCACCCCATTCGCGGCCATCGCGGCGGCAGGCAGCAGCGGCCACACGGAAGCCGCGCCGATCAGGCCGCGTCGGGAGAGGGAATCGGCAAGTCGCGCCACGCTTGGGGCCTCCAGGCTCGAGGAAAGCTGAGTAACGCCACAGCATACATGACGACCGCTACCAGCAGAACCCGCGAATACCCCGCCTCGTGCGCAAGCAGGGTCGCGAGCGGCGTTGCCAGCACCGAGAACGCCCCGTTCAGCCCCCAGGCCCAGGGCAGAAGCCGCTGCCGCCCGGCCAGTCGCGCCAGCCCGAGCGGGAAAGGCAGCCCGAGCGCCAGACCGGCCGGCGCGATCACCGCGATCAACAGCCCGGCCCGCGCCATCCAGGGCAGGTCGAGGGTGCCGAACAGCAGCGGCGGCAGCCAGGCCAGCACTGCCGCAACCCACAGCGCCACGATGATCGCCGCCACCGCCATCGCCGCCCCGGCGCGCGGCGCGAACCGCCCCGAGACCAATGCGCCGGCGCCGGAGGCCACCAGCATGGCACTCAGCACCAGCGCGAAGCCCGAAGCGGTGTCGTCCAGCCAGCGGGTTGCCATGGCGATCAGGTAGATCTCGATGAACAGGAAGCCGAGCCCAAGGGCGGGAAAGAACACCGCAACACGCAGCAGCCCGCCACCCGGCGAACACCCCTCCCCCGCGGTGGCCACCCGCCGCCGTGCCCGCGTTTCATCCGCCAACGGTGCGCCCACCATTGGGCAGCCGGCTGCCCCACCACCCGCCATGGCATCCGTCGCTGTCCTGGCCGCCGCGGTCCTGGCCGCCGCCTGCGCACCCTCCTCGGCCGAAACGCGCCGCAGCCGCGGCACGAGCAGCGGTACCGCCAGCACCAGCACCGCGATCACCGCCGCCTGCGCCAGCACGGCGAGGTTCACCAGCGCCGCGATCTCCGGCTGCGGGAGCACCTCCAGCCGGCGCAGCAGGGTCGGCAGGTCGGCCAGGCGCAGCGCGGCGTAGAAGAACGGTCGATCGAGCGTCGCCGGTGCGAGCCTGAACGCGATAGCTGAGGCGGTAGGGCGACCGGCCAGCACCGCCCCCGCCTCATCGGCGATCGCATCATCCGGCCCGCCGCCCGCCTCCACCGTGCCGGCGGCGAAGGACACCGGCGGCAGATCGTTGTAGATTCCGGCCCGGGCCTTGGCGATGTCGATGCCAGGATACCACGACACGTCGAATGAGCGCCGGTCGCAGAACCGTCGCGCCGCGGCGATCGCCCCCGGACCGAACGCGCGTCGCCCGACCAGCACCCGCGTCGTCCAGGCCGAGCGATAGACGATCACATGTCGCGCCGGATCGGCGACTCCCGCCAGGCTCAGGGCACGACGGACGGTGGCAAGCACCCGAAGCGCATAGACGGGAAAATCGCGGATCGAGACCGGAATCGACAGCATGCCGTCCGGGCGCAGCAGGGCCAGATCGGCAGCGAAAGCCTCGGCGGTGAAGGCCGCCTCGTCGGCCGGGGCGGCCTGGAGGAAGTCGGCGGCAAGGTCGATCAGGTCGTAGCGCTCGCCGCCGCCCAGGCCGGAGGCGGCGGCGCTTGACGTCGCGGCGCGCCAGCCTGCGAGTGCGGAAAGCGGCGAGGCTTCGCTGAGCGTCACCCGCGGATCCGCCGGCAGCGGAGACACGGGGCCGAGGCCGCGGCGCAGGGCGCGGCGAAGCACGGGCTCCGGCTCCAGCACCGTCACATGGCGGGCGCCGAGCCCCAGCGCCGCCGCAACCCGAAACCCCCCGCCCCCGCCCAGCAGCAGCACGCGGGGCGCACGCAGCAGACGATACGGCAGCGCGCCCAGGGTCGCCGGCGCATATCCGACGCGAAGGCCGGTCGCCCGACCGGGCCGGAATGTCCGTCCGGCGGCCGCACCGGAGGCCGCCGACTGTCCGTCGGCCGCGCGCGGCCCGGTGGCGATCGGCACGGAGGCAGCCCCCACGGAGGCCGGTCTCGGTGCCGCCACCCCCGACCCCAGGACTTCCGCCGCGCGCGCCGCCCCGCCGGCTGTTGCCGCTCCGCCCGGCAGCGGCAGCGCGGCGATGCGCTCGCCGTCACGATAGAGGCCGAGGCTGCGGGGCGGCCCCGGCAGGCCCAGCATGGCGGCGTCGTTGGAGAGGTCGGTATCCAGCCGCTCGGTGAAATCGTCGAGCAGCACATAGGCGCCGGAGGGCCGGGCCACCTGCGCCAGCACGCGCGCGCCGGGCGTATGCGCAGGGGCATAGATCGGTTTGTACTGGCTCACCTGCGGCTGAGCGCCGAGCAGCAGCAGCGCCTCCCCCGCCAGCAGGGCGGCCAGCGCCGCCGCCGTCCCGAACCGCCGGGTTCGCCCCGGGGCTGCGCCCGGCGCCGCCGCGGCGAGTGCCGGCAGCAGCGCCGGCACCAGGCGGAACGGCGGCAGGGCGAACATCAGCCCCATCAGCGCCGCCGCCCCTGCTCCGGCGCCTGCCAGGTCGGCGGCATACACCGCATCGATCCGTCGCGGGTTCAGCACGAAGCAGAGGCCGACGAACAACCCGGCAAGAAAGAAGAACGGCAGCAGCGCCGCATAATACGCGCCGATGTGCCACAACTCACCCGCCCAGGTGACGGGATTCTGCAACGCCAGCGGATTGAACGGGTTCAACGCCGCGAGATGGAACCCGACCGCCGCCGCCGCCACCAGCGCCGCCGGCAACCCAGCCAGCAGCGCACTGCCGCGCCGGACCAGCGCGTCGCGGCCCAGCGCCAGCGCCACGCCGCTGAAGGCGAAACCGGCCATGGCGATCGAAATCACCCAGTAGCCGTATTCCGACCACAGCGCGACGGCGAAGAAACGGGTGAGCGCGATCTCGAACCCAATCGCAGCGGCCGAGACCAGGAACAGCGGCGCGAACACCGACGGCGCCTGAGGCAGCGGTTCAGGCGTCAGGACGGCCGGCGAAGCGCCACCGGGGCGCCGCCGTAAGGCGGTCACGGCCATACCCGGCTCCGGATGAAGCCGCGGAGCAGCGTATCGAACCGCGCCGGATCGTCGACGAACAGTGCGTGGCCCGCATGCGGGAACACCGCGACCTCGGTCCCCGGCCGGTTCGCCTGCAGATTCGTCGCCTGGGCAGCAAGCCAGGGACGAACGAGGTAGAGCAGCGGCGGGTGGAAACCCTCCGCCGCCGAGCGCCAGAACGACCGCGGTTCGTCATATTCGCGCAGCGCCCGCGTGTCGGGCGGAGGCAGCCGCAAGCTCGCCGCGATCAGCCGGTTGACCCAGGCGGCCGGCTGGCTTGTATGGAACATCCCGCGCACGAAGTCGGCCATCGCCACCCGGTAGGGCGGCGGCGGCCCGGGCGAAGGATGCCAGGTCGGTGGCGGATTCTCCCCCACGGAATTGTCCACCAGCACCAGCCCCGCCAGCCGGTGGTCCCCATAGGCACGCACATAGGCCAGGGCGTCGAGCACGCCGAGCGACCAGGCAACCAGCAGCACCGGCGCCGGGCCGAGCCGGGCCAGCAGCTCGGCGAGGTCCCGTCCGCGGCGGGCCGCCGTGTAGCCCCAGGCGGCGACCTGTGAACTGCCCTGGCCGCGCGGATCGAAGGCGATCACCCGATAGCGGTCACGAAACGCCGCCAGTTGTCCCGCCCAGATCCACCCCGGCATGGCCAGCCCCGGGACGAAGACGATCGTATGGACGATCCGACCGCGCGACGGGTCGCGCGGTCCCTGTTCGGTATAGTGCAGCCGCACTCCGTCGCTGGTGATGAAGACGCGCTCCCGCGCCGCCGCCGGGCACGCAAGCGGGACGAGCAGCAAGACGCCGAGCGCGAGACGGCGGAAAAGGGCAGGCATGGCGGTCGACATGGCGGGGAGATCGCGGCCGGCGGCACGGCATGTCAATGCCGCGGCACGGCGTGCGCGCCTGCCGGGCAACGCGCCCGACCGGACGAGCGGCTATTTCGCCTTCTCGGCCAGCGCCTTCACCTCATCGAGTGCCGCAGCGAAACGCCTGTTGAGCAGCGCCACCGCTTCGGCGTTGGAGCGCTGGATCAGGTCGCTGAGTTCCTTGAGGTTCGCCACCG
This sequence comes from uncultured Pseudomonadota bacterium, assembly GCA_963708095.1. GTDB lineage: Bacteria > Pseudomonadota > Alphaproteobacteria > Acetobacterales > Acetobacteraceae > JAJZVS01. The sequence goes on along the minus strand of OY970182.1, from coordinate 4,881,439 downwards.
CACGTTCGTAAGCCGCCTTGGCGAACTCGGCCTGCTTCGCGGCCTTCGCCTGCGGCCCCTCGGGGGTGGCAAGCGCGCGCATCGCCTCGGTCATTTCGGTAAGCGACTGCTGCATGATCTCCATGTGCCGGCGTGCGACCGCCTGCGCGCCCTCGAGCGCTACCTTGTTGGCGGCCGTCAGGGCTTCGAGGTTGCGGCGATTTGCCGCTGCGAGCGCCTCGAAATCGGGCATCGCCGGCAGCTTGAGGTCGGCGAAATAGCGGGCGAGGTCGAAATCGGGACCCGGGGCGGCGTGCTGGGCGGATTTGGGACCGGCGGCCATGGGCAGCTCCATTTCTCGGCTCGCACGACCGGGGTGGCCGGCGATGCGAAGATAATAGCCGAGCGGGAAGCGACATGGGCGTGAATGATGGGATTGAGCGGCATGGGTACGGGCCGGACGGTGTCATACCAGCGGCCCCGGCCGATTTACTCTTCCGGCGTCCACCTGGCCGCTGGTATGTCCTTGATTTTGCGTATGACCGCCCCACCAACCCCGTGCGCGATACCGGCCGGCTGAAGAGGCTGCCGGTATCATTCCCCGCAGCTGACCGGATGTCACCTGGCGTCGGGACGGCGCGGTCACCGGCCAGGCGCAAACTGGTGCGGTTGACAGCGGGCGCTGCACGGCGTCACCGCCGCTTCGGCCATGCAGGGCGCAACGGCACGCCGGCAGGAAGGCGCGCTGCCGAAGCGCTCCATTCCGGGATTGGTCTATTCCGGGAGCGGCGGCGCGGGTGGCGGTTCTTCCGTCGGCGGATGCGACGCCGCGGCAGGCGCTGGGGCCCCCCCGGTCGTGGTGCCCCCCTCGCTCGGAGATGCCTCCGCCGGCGCCGCCGCCCGCCCATCAGTGCGTGCAGTCCCGCCGCCCAGCCAGCCGGCCATTCGCTCCGCCCGTCCCAGAGCACTGTCGAGCGCCGCCATGGTGTGAGCAAGATCCGCGCTCTCGTCCGCACGCCAGGCCCGCAGGGTCCAGAGCCACACTGCGACCAGGCCCTTCACGCGGAGTTCGCCGCGCAGGCCGCGGGTACTGACCCCGGCGGCCTCCAGCATCCATCGCATGCTCCGCCGCGTCGCGCAGCCGAGCCAGAGCGCCAACGCCGGATCGGCCGGCGCCGCACGCAGCAGCGCCAGCACTCCGGCCCGGTGCGCCGCCAGCACGTCGATCCGGCGCATCAACAGACTGAACAGTTGGTCGCGCACCGGCTCATCGCGCCCCGCACCGCCCGAACCGGACATCCCGGTCCCGGTCGCCTCGGTCCCCGGCATCCCGAGGGGCGGCGTCCCGAGGGGCGCTGTTTCAGGAGCCGGTGTCCCTGGGGTCGACGTCGTCACAGTCGCTGCCGCCGTCGACACCTCGGCCAGCGCTGCCTGGTCCGCCATCCGCCCGAAGCGGGCCAGCACCGCGAGCCGCCCGGGGAAGCGCGCCCGTGCGCGATCGAGCGGCAGGCCGGCGCGCCGCGCCGCCTCTGCCACGGAAAGCCGTGCCCAGCCCTGCTCGCCGGCCAGGGCGAAAGCACTGGCAACGAGCGTCCGGTCGAATTCGGATGCGTCCATGGATTGCGACATAGGCACCCCTCGCCGCCTTGTCAGCCCGCCAGCTCGCGCGAGCGCCGGGTCGCCGCGTCCACCGCGCGCGACAGCGCGGCGGGCCAGGCGTCCGGCGCCATCAGCATCTCCAGCGCCCGCTCGGTGGTGCCGGCAGGACTGGTGACCGCCCGGCGCAGTGCAGCTGCATCCTCCACCGAAGCGGCAAGCAACGCGCCCGAGCCCGCCACCGTCTGTCGCGCCAGCAGCCGCGCCAGGTCGGCCGGAATACCCTGCTCGATCGCCGCTCGTTCCAGCAGTTCGGCCAGCAGGAAGACATAGGCCGGCCCGCTGCCGGAAACTGCGGTGACCGGATCGAGCAGCGCCTCGTCGTCCACCCAGGCAACCACGCCGATGGCACCCAACAGGCTCTCGCACAGCGCCCGCTGCGCGGGGGCGACTCCGGGACCGGGACAGGCGACCGTCACCCCCTGGCGGATCGCCGCCGGGGTGTTCGGCATCGCACGAACCACCGCTCCGGCCGTGGGACCGAGCAGGCCGCGGATGCCGCCGATCGTCCGCCCCGCCATGATCGACAACACCACCGCCGCGCTGGCGAGCCCGGCATAAGCGGGCACCGTCGCCGCCGCGGCCTGCGGCTTGATCGCCAGCACCACCGCCGCCGGGACGAATCCCGGCGGGATCGCGGGCGGCTCTGCCACGACCTGGAGATCGGGCCCGGCCAGCCGGGACGCCTCCGGCGCCGGATCAACCGCGACCGACGGCGCGAGCCCGCGTTCGCGCCAGCCGGCGAGCAGCGCTCCGCCCATCCGGCCGCAGCCAACCAGCAGGATCGGCGGGATTGCGGCCCCGCTCATGCGCGCCGCCGCCGGGGCGAACGCGCAGGCGGGCGCGGCGCTAGGCCTCGCCGACACATTCCAGCATCGCCGCGTCCAGCGCCTCGGCCGGCGTCTTGCCGCCCCAGAGCACGAACTGGAAGGCCGGGAAGAAGCGTTCGCATTCCGTGATGGCGATATCGACCATGTCCTCCAGGCTTTCCGCCGAGGCGCCGGGGGCGCCGCGCAGCAGCACCGCATGGCGGAACACCGGCATGCCGTCGTCGGGGTCCATGCCGAAATGGCCGATCCACAGCCGCTCGTTGGCGAGCGCCAGCAGTTCGTACAGCGCGTTGCGGCGCTTCGCCGGCACCTTCAGGTCGAAGGTGCAGGTGAAGTGCATGGCGCTGATTTCCTGCGACCAGTTGAAATAGAGGCCGTAGTCGCACCAGCGGCCCGGCGCCTCGGCGGCCATCTCGGCCTCGTTGCGCCGGTCAAAATCCCAGTCGTTGGCGACGATGATCTGTTCCAGCAGATCGAGGGGGTTGGCGGAACTCTCCGGGTCCGGGTCCCGGGTGATGGTGGCGGGCATGCAAGGTCTCCCACTTTGGAGGAAGGCCGGGAAAGGCGCGAATCCGGGGGTGCCACGCCCGGGAAGCCACGAGATCACCCTACCGGGCGGATCCTCCGCGCCGCAAGTCTGGCGGTGCAGTGCAGCGAGGCGGCAGCGCGCCCCTGCTATGAAAACACCCGCCTCGCGAGGTCCGCTGAAGCCGCCTTCATCCCCACCGGCGCATCGAAACCCGGTGCAGGGGCGTTTTCCCTCCCAGGATAACGCATTTTTCCGGACGCCCCGAGTTGGCCGATCCTGCCGCGGCAATCATTTGCGCCATCTGCAGATCGAGGATTTTGCACCAGGGCGATGGTATCCGCTTTCGGGTTCTTTGAGCCCTTCCTTGGGCGTAGACCGCGTGACGGGCGAGATTTCGCGACAATTCATCCGCATATGACGCAAATGGTCGGGATGATCGCCACCTGACCAACCCGCTGCGCCGCTTGCCGGGCCTCGGCACAGGCGCTGCTCCCTCCCCGCGATGAAAACCCCGGCCTTCATCTCCGGTGGGGCGTCGGTGGGCTGGCGCGTCTTCCAATCCCCCTCCGGGGCGGATCACGAAGCGCGCGCGGTAGCTTCGAGCAATTTCTCGATTGGATCCCAGGCGAAAGCGACCTGCACGACCGACGCGCCGCCGACCCGGATAATGGACTCCGCCACCGGCAGGCCGCCAAGCCTTGCGTAGAACCAGCGGCTGGGGTTGTCGCGCAGCACCCAGAGGAAGGCGCTGCGGCAGCCGCTGTCGGCAAGTTGCGCGGCAGCGGCGCGGAGCAGCCGGCGCCCCACGCCGCGGTCGCGCCAGTCGTCGAGCACATAGAGGGTTTCGATCTCGCCCTCGCCGAGCCGGCGGGCAAACGACCCGCCGCGGGCCCGTCCCGCGGCGGCGAAGCCTATCACGCGCGGGCCGCGGCCATCTGGGGTATCCGTGCCGCTCGCTGTGGCGACGTGGATGGGCGCGCCGGATCGGATCGCAGCCTCGTACTGCATGGCCTGGCGCGACACCGAAAGCCGCGCCAGGTAGGCCGCCGGCAGGATGCCGGGATAGGCCGAGCGCCAGGCGGCAACGTGCACCGTGCCGATCGCCAGCGCGTCGGCGCCGCGGGCGAGGCGGACGGCGATCATGCGCGGCCGGTTCCTGGCTGCCGGCGGCAGCCCCGCCCGACGGGCGCTGCCGCCCGCCGGACCGAGGTGTGGGAGCGGGCGGCACGCGTGCTCATCGGCGCTCCAGCACCGCGGCGAAAAACCCGTCTGTCCCGTGCCGGGCCGGAGTGAGCGCCAATACTTGGGTAAGCGCCAGCGCCTGGTCCGGACCCGGCGGGGGCGCAGCCAGCGGCCAGGCGCGGGCCAGCGGCACCTGGGCGAAGTCCGGATGGCGGGCAAGGAAGCGCGTCACCTGCGCCTCGTTCTCCTCTGCGAGCAGGGAGCAGGTAGCGTAGATCAGTTTTCCGCCGTTGCGAACCAGCGGCGCGGCCTGATCGAGAATTGCCGCCTGGCGGACCACCAGTTCATCGAGATCCTGCGCGGTGAGCCGGGTACGCGCGTCGGGATTGCGCCGCCAGGTACCGGTGCCGGTGCAGGGGGCGTCGACCAGCACGCGGTCGAATGCGCCGGCGCGGCGCTTGGCCCATTTGTCGCCGGCGGTGAGCAGATGGCGCTCGACGTTGTGCACGCCGGCGCGGCGCAGGCGGCGGATGGCGCCGTCCAGCCGCGGCTCGGAGACATCGCAGGCGATCAGCCTGCCGCGGTTCTGCATCGTCATCGCGAGCGCGAGCGTCTTGCCGCCGGCGCCGGCGCAGAAATCAGCGACGGTCTGGCCGGGCCTGGCGTCGGCGAGCAGGGCGACGAGTTGGCTGCCCTCGTCCTGGATTTCCACCAGGCCGGCCCGGAACGCCGCGCCAGCGGTGACATTGCGGCGTCCGGCGATGCGCAGGCCCCAGGGCGACAACGGCGTAGGAATGGCCTCGATCCCCTCTGCCGCCAGCGCCGTGCGGGCTTCGTCGCGGGTGGATTTCAGCAGGTTCGTGCGCAGGTCGAGTGAGGCGGGGGCAAGCAGGGCCGTGGCCTCGGCCGCCAGTGCGGGGCCGAAACGGGCGGCAAGATGCGGCAGCAGCCAGTCCGGCAGTTCGAGGCGCACCGCCTCCGGCATCGCTGGATGATCGAGCGTATGGCCGACGAGGGAGGCGAGCGCCGCCGATTCCGCGGGCGCGAGCGGCGCGGCGGCGAATTGTCCGCCCGAGAACAAGCGCGTCAGCGCCGCAAGGCTGCCGTCGGGGCGTAGCATCGCCGTGGCGGCGGCAAGCAGGCGCGGCGTGGCCGGGGCGCCGGCGCGCGCGAGCCACCAGACGAGCCGGCGCGGTGCCCGCAGAACGTCCCAGGTCGTCTCCGAGACGGCGCGGCGGTCGGCAGCGCCGATGTAGCGTCTGCCGCGGAAGAAATCATTGGCGACCGCGTCCGCAGGACGTGGGCTGGCGTCGATGGCGGCGAGCAGCTCGATGCTGGCGGCGAGGCGCGCGGCAGGGGTCACGTGCGGGGAAGCCCGAGAGTGCGAGGGGTGAGGAGCGCGCCAGGGGGCGGCGGCCAAAGCTACGCGCGCAAGGCCGTGGGTGCCAGCCGGGCGCCGGCTCGCGGCAGGGGGTGCAGGCTCACTGCCGGGGGCCTGGGAGTTCCACGGCCGCTGCGGTCGTCCACACCGGCGGACGGCTCTTGCAGGCGATAAACGCGCGAACGCCCACGTGCCGCGACGGGGGGGCAATCCTCACCAGCGCGCGTGGCCACCTGCCATGACAAAAACGACCGCGGACATCACCCGGGGCCGAACCGAGCAACCACTCGTCCCCCGGGGAACTCCTGCGACCCCCTGAGGGCGTTCGTTGCGCCTGCGCGGCAAGGCGCACCGCACAGCCGGACCGCTTGGCCCCGACTGCGCCGTGTCGCCTGTGGGTCCGCCGGCCGCCGATCGGTTACGGCTGGGAAGACGGGGTGAACGCTTCGTGCTTGCGCGCAGCCTCGAGGCTCTGCTGGTTCAGCCGATCCACTTCGGGGTTCTGGGCCTGCGCGCCCATCATCTCGTGGCCCCTATGGCCGCTCATTGTCGCGTGCCGGTGGCCCATGGCGCCGCCAGACCGCTCCATCCCCATATTCATGCCACCCGACGAGGTCCCGCCGGGCCGACCCGTCACGGAATTCGGCGCGGTCGAGGGACCGCCCTGCGTAGGGCTCATTCCGCCCGCCGCGGCGCCCGGCGAGGTGCCATTGGTGCTGGCGCCTCCGGTCTGCGCGAGCGCAGGGACGATCCCGATCGTCGCGATACCCAGCGCAAGCGCACCGAGTATCGTCGTCATTCGCCGTGCATTCATCAGCGTTCTCCTTGTTTGCAACTCTGCCTACTTGCGACGCCGGCCGGCGGCAGACGTGCAGACCCGCTCGGCTCTGTACTGAGCTGGGGATGCACGGCTCCCAATACCGCTCACAAGCCAGTGCGGCAGAAGCCGATACGGTCGACGACACAGGCCTTCCGTCGCCGGACCTGCGCTGCCTGCCCTTTTAACGGCGCGTCGAATCTGGGCTTCTGGGGACATGCAGGGGGTGGAAGATCCCGCCGAAGCGGGAGGACGGGGTCCCAGCCAGAGCGGCCCGATCACCTGGCACGCCCGCCGAGCCAGAACCCGGTCGTGAGGCGGCTACCGCCGCTCGCCGCCCTTGCACCGACCGCCCGCGCCGCGGCGGCCGGTCAGACCGCGACAAAGGCGCAGGATCATGCGATCGCGGCGAGCATTCTGACCCCGACCATCGCGGCACTGACCCTGGGCACGTACGGTCACGAAGAGTTCAGTGCGCAACCGGGCGGCAATGCCCGTTACGCTTCGCTCGGCGCTGTGGCAGCGGCGGGGCTGCACGGGTGGGCGCCGGATTTTCTACCATGACGGCAAGCCAATAGAGCGAGAGAAAGACCTGCAAATCTCTTGCCGGCTCGTGCGGTTTAGCACGCCGTCTGATGTCAGTACCGAAGCGAATGACGGGCGCGGCCCTATCCCGGATTTGGTACCGGAACCAGGTACCTCGGGGCTCTGCATCGGCGAAAGTTCTTCTGTGACAAAACCTTGCGGCGAAGCAGAGGTAAGAGGGGCAAACCCCCGGGCACGCAGGTGCAGCATGAACGATGGTCAGGCGACGGAATGTCGGAAACCCGCCGCCGTTACGGTGGCGGATGTCGCAACAAGGGCTGACTTTCCATAACTTGCCCGGGGTTTTGCCCCTCTTACGAAGCAGAGGAGTTCCCCGATGCCGACAGAGCGTATTCCGGCGCAGTTCGCATGTCCACGCCTGGAAGGCCGTGCGGTGGTGTCCACGTTCGACGGCGGGCGCATCACCAACAATGTCGGTGCATCGTTGCCGGGTGCCGCTGACCGGGTGATCGGCCTGACCCGACGGGTTTGCCACCTGCTTCCGACGCCCGCCACGCGCCGTTTGTGGAGCGCAATGTGCACACGCTGGTGACGCAGCGGGCGGCTGGCATTTCGCTGGGTCAGGAGAACCTGATCGACAGCATCCCGTGAGAAATCCGGGCTAGAGCAGCTTCAGGATGACTGGAACCGGGGCGTTGTGCGGCCACCTCCCCCGCCCGCTTGCGGGAGAGGTGGCGATGACGTGGCACTTTCCAGTCTGCGTGAACGCGCTCCAGGGCGCGCTGCTCAGCACGGCGAGGTTGTGCGGTGCCGACCTGCCGGTCGAGGTGCAGCATGTCGCGGACGACGACGATCCGCCGCCGTACGCCGCGCATAGGCGACCGGTTCCGCCGCTGGACCGGCGTGGTGATGCAGGCGGAGAAGCTGAATCCGGAACCGGCGCAGACCGCGGCGGCAGGGCAGCCAGCCGCCCCGCTGGGCTTGGAGCCCGGTGCGCTGGTCGCCGCCGCCGGGGGACGGTGGGGTGTCCGCCAACTGACCGACACCGCCGTCTCCCTTTTCGACGCGCGAATCGCGGGGACCCGATGGGCGGTCCGTCCCGGGCCCCTGTACCGCGGGTGGACGCCGTAAAGGCGGGTTTGCCACCTTTGTGGGAATAGCGTGGCACGGTCCGGAGGGGCTGTCGGAGGGCGCTGTCGCCGCGGGCCGAAACACCTTGGAAACCAACTCTGGCACTGGCGCGCCCGGAGAGATTCGAACTCCCAACCCCCAGATCCGTAGTTTGAGGAAAAATCATCGCGAACGGGTCGGATCGTATAGTTTACGAAGCATTTGAGGGACTTTAGCCCCGGACTTGCCGACCGCGCAACCCCGTATGGCCCACGACCCCCGCGCCTCCCCGCGTATACTGCCGTGGGATAAACGTGGGCAACTGCGTGGTCCAATCGACGGTTGGGACCGGACCGCCAGCCCGACCCGCCGGCCCTCTCGCATCCCCACGGCGTTCGGTCGGAGGTTGCCTGAGGCGGGGGCGCGTTGGTGTAATTCGCGGGCTGGGGTAAAGGACTGCGGCGATGTCCACCAGCCGCAGGATCAACAACGCGGAGAACTAGAAATCCTCACGTTGGACCCGGGCGTACATGCGCGCCGACATCGACGAACCATTTCCGGTTGCGTTCGGACGATCCGTCGTATGCGGCGCCGGCTTCGCCCCTACGGACCAGTCGGCCCCGGACTGGCCCGGGACAAAGCGGCAAAAGTAGGTTTCACGAGCGATCGCACGGCGGAGATCTTCGGCGGCGCCCCTGCCCGTCATGGAATTGCAGTTTCCGATTGCCTTGTATGCGGCTTCCAGGCTCTTCCTTACCTTTTCCCGAATTTTCCCACCCTCAACTGACTGGCGGACGATCGCCCCCTCCGGTCCGCCCTCAGGCCGCAGCAACACTTGCGCCTCATGCTGAAATTCCGCCCACAGCGTCCCATGCGCCCGCAGGACCGCATGCACCTGGGAGTGCGCCTCGCAGATGCTGATCGAGCCGCTAACCGCCTTGGCTCCGATTGGGGAGATGCCCATATTAAGTCCGTTGCGCAAGGCGATTTTGCCCGCGCGCTTCTGCCGGGTGTGCCCCGGATTGCGCGCGAGACCTTCCAGTAGGAAGTACGAAATTCGTTCCCCCGGATGTTGCAGCAGGAGCTTAATGCTTCGCAAGCCGCGGCTGAGCGCCTCCCTGGAGCCGCCGAACGGAATTGGGTACAGCTCATCGTTCCACCAAAGCTTCCACACCTCCTGCCCGCCCGGCGCCTCCGAGACCAGTGCGGCCCTGGGTCTGCGCTGATTTGCGCCTTTGCTCCCCTCTGTGTTCGGTGGCGCGGGTCTCGCCGCCTCTTCCTCGGCACGCCGGGCCCCTTCTAAAACTACCTCCAGAATTTGGCTCTCTGATGGCATCACGGAAAGGTCCGGTTCCGCAATGTATATGTCGGCGTATGGGGCCGCCACCCTTTCAAGCCGCCGGACCGCGCCCCCGCTCTTGGCGCTCGCCGCGCGCGCTGCCTTGGACAGCGCCTCAAGCGCAGCGAACGTTTCAGCCCTCAGCTCGCATTTTGGGATATAAATGGTCGGCATTAGATCCTTTAACGCGCTGATATCGACCGCGACTCTCCGCAGCTCGACCCTGCCGCTGTGCTGGTATACCCGCCCGGTCCCCTTCCATTCCCACAAGGGACACACCGACGACTTTTCATAGTCGACCCCGTTGTCCTGCCACAGCTCGGATGGGACGGGTATCCGGCCCAGCGGGAGGCCGATCCTTCGCGGCGGATCATCGTCCCCCGCCAGCTCCTCCGGGTCAGGCGGGAGCCCCACCCATTCGGTTCCAGTGAGGCCACCGGCGGGTACCGGGTCCGTCCGGATGATCCGCGCGTCGGCCCAGGCCCGAACAAGGCCCTTCCGAAGCACGCTCGTCAGGAAAGCGTCGGCCCGACAGGCACGACGCTCCGCCATCGAGGTCTCGTCGTGGGCGCCCCTGTGATCCCCCCAAAGGTCTGCGAGCTGGCCACCGTCAGGGGCATTCGGAACCCGTATTCGTACCCCCAACGCGGCTATGTCGAGGCTGGCGAACTTGCGCGCCAACAAAGGTCCGGTCGCGGGGATGCTCGGCGGGTAGCCGCGCGGCACCTGCTGCTTGGGCACCAGGCCCAGGCGCTCTGTGGCAGGGACGCCATCCCGGGTCTCAAAGCCCGCGACCACCCATAGGTACGCACCGAGAAGAGGGATCGTCTGCGGTTCAGTCTCTTCCAACGAGGGTCTCCGTCGCCGAATAGGAGCGAGCGAATAGGTATAGGCGAATAGGAGGGTTCAGTAAATCTATCCTATTTTGCAATGAAAAGCTCGATTTCTTGTCGAGCAACGCTTAGTTCCCGACCTGCGGCGGCGGATACACAACGCAGTCCGGATCCCCCTCTTTTCCATCCACCGCAGCGCGCAGGGGGTAAGGAACTCCACCCTAAGGATTGGCAGTGCATGACGAACAGCAGTAAATCGATCGTCGCCGCCGCACCCGTGAGCGCACCGCCCTCCCGCCCCGAGGACGCCGGCGCCCTGGAAGATCCCGATGGCTTCATTCTCGCGCCCGCGGCCGGCCTCGGGGCTCCGGCAGCCCCGGCCGGGCAGGCGGATGACACCACCGGGCCGATGGGCGCGCCGTCGCCCGGCCCGGAGAACGACGGCGAGGATCGCGGCGCGCGGCGCGCGGGCGGCGAGGACGTGCTCGCGGCGGCGCTGCCGCCGGCGGCGGAAAGCGAGGAATTCGCCGGCGGCGAAAACCCGGACCCGGGCCCCACGCCTCCGCCGGCCGGGGTTCCGCCACGGGCGAGGGTGCGACGGGCCGCCCAGCGGCCCGCCGCGCCGTCGCCGGACGCGCCGCGGTACCGTGAGCGACTCGAAAGCCTCCGGGCCAGCGGGCGGGGCATGGCGGCGACAGAGGACGAGGCCGGGACGCGGCGCAACGGTTTCCTGACGGAGATCGCGGGGCTGGTCCACGGCCAGGATTTCGATCTCAGCACGTTCTGCTCGGCCAACGGGCTGCCGTGCACCGCGGCCACACGAAAGAACCCCGGCCTGGCCGTCATCCAGGCCGCGCTGCCAGGGATCGATCGAAAGCACGCGAGCAAACTTGGCCTCGCCATCGTGTGGGCCGTCGGGCGCGCCGGCGGCGTGGGCGGCCTGCCCGCCTACCTCGCCGAGCACAGCGTCGAGGAGTGCGTGAGGCAGGCGCGGGCCGCGAAGCCGCGGCGCCCTCGCGCCCCTCCCGAGCCCGCGGCCCCTCCCGCGCCGCGCCTGGAGATTTCCGGCGCGCCGCTGCTCGACCTGTCCGGGTTGGTGTCGGTGACGGTCCGGTTCGCCGCGGGTCGGGCCCACTACGTCAGCCACGCGCGCGCTGACGCGGGCCTGGGTGCACCGGCGCATCCTGCGTTGCCGTGTGATGGCGGCGACGCGGGCGCGCCGCGCACCGAAACAGCGCCGGGCGGACCGGCCGCGGGGGACCTGCCCGAGGCCCGCCCGGCCGCGCACGAGATTCGCCGCAGCGACGATGGCGCTGCCGGCGAGGAACCCGCACCGGGGGAGGTGCCCGCGGCCGCCTGATGGCCCATGCCACATCATTCTGAAAACCCAATCACAGGAGACGAGCCGATGAGTGCCTTTTTTGTTTCACCCAGTGGCAACGCCCACAACGTTGAGAGCATCGGGGGCATCAAGGCCGCCGAAGGCTGGTTCCTGATGCTCGCCAACGGTGGTGACGAGCTCCTCGACGGGATCCCTGCACCCACCGCGGTCGCCGTGGCCTGGCGCGACGAAGCGGTCAGGTCCCTGATCGCCCACCAGCAGGGGCGACACCTGAAGCAGGTGGACTGGTCGGGCATCGCGGTCGGCATCGATCCGCAGTGGGCGCAGACCTACTTCGGGATCCAGCCGGGGCCGGGGCCGGCGCCGGCGACCGCTGCCGCTCCCGCGCCCGCCGCCAAGGCGGCCTCCGCCGCACGGCTCATCGACCGGGTCCCGCCGCTCGCCGCCGAATAGGCCGGCCGGGTTCCACGTGCCCCCCTATCCCCCCGGGCGCGCCCGGGGGGATATTGCTCCGGGATCAGACTATGATCGATGCTGAAACGCAGTCCGCACTTGATGAAATTAGCCCCGGCCTGGCGGCGGCCCTCCGCACCCGACGCGAGGCTGCGCGCGGCGATCCGGGCGGAGCGGCCGTCGATGCCCTCACCGACGCGCTGAGGGAGAAGCTGGCCGGGCTGGCGCGGCCGAAAAAGCTGCGGTCCGGGCAGATCCAGGCCCGCACCCGCCAGCAGATCCGGCGTTACGAGGAGCGCCTGAAGCATCCGCCCCGGTTCCCCGCGCCGCCCCCCGTACCGAAGTACTTCGGGCCGCCGGTGCGGTGCGGGTTTGACGCCGAATGGGTCACGCTCCCCGACGGCGACGGCTGGCGGAACGAGGTCCTGTGTATCACCGCCGTGATCGACTGCGGCAGACGGAGGTCGCGCCACATCCACACGCCGCGCGGGCCGCTGCGGGCGGACCGGCCGACCATGGCCGAGTTCGTCCAGGGCGCGATCCGCCAGGCGATGAAGGACGGCGCGGTCCCGTCGATGCCCGACCGCCTCACGTTCTTCGGCCACTTCATCCGCGGCGACCTGGCGTCGTTCAGCGACTTCTGGGCCCACAAGCGGGAGTTCCGCGGCCTCGGCAAGACGCTCGTCAGCGTGCGGGCGGGGCATACGCTGGAGGTGGGGGACGCGGGCGGCGGCCCCCCGGGGCCATCGGCCCCGGCGGACGCGGGCGACCCCGACGCCGGCAGCGACGCGTCCCGGTCGGAGCAGGTGTCCCTGCGCGCGCCCGGCGGCCGGCGGTTCCGGGTCGGGGTCCGGTTCGTGGACACCATAAAGCTCACCCTGGGCCAGCGCGGCCTGGCCTACGCCGCCGCCATGGTCGGGCGGCGGAAGCTCGACCTCCACGACGACCTGGGCATCCCGGCGTGCGAGGCGCCCGAGCGGCCCGAGTGCCTCGGGATGGGCCTGCCCGCCCGCTACGGCAAGGACCGGATGGATCTGGTCATGCGCGACTTCCCAGAGGAGACGAGGAAGTACGCGTTCGAGGACGCCGAGATCGCCCTCGACTACGGCATCATGATGGGGCGCACCGCGCGGGAGCAGTTCGGGCTGCGGGGGCTGCCGGGCACCCTCGCCGGCTGCGCCGCCGCCATCGTGCGGAACCTGTCGGGCGGCGGCCCGGGGCTGGCCGGGCTGGTCGGCCGGACCACGGCGAGCCGGACCTACTTCGACGAGCGCAAGCACGCCTACCGGACGGCGAAGCGCGACGTCCCGTCGCCCGGCCTGGACATCTTCTACAGGTTCGCTTCCGACTGCTACCACGGCGGGCGCAACGAGTGCTTCTACCACGGCCCGACCGACGTCGGCATGTGGTACGACTTCGACCTGCCGGGCGCGTACACCACCGCGCTGGTCGCGCTGCGCCCGATCGACCACGACGCCGTGAGGCAGGAGCTCGATCCGGGCGCCTACGGCATCGACGACATGGGCCTCGCGTGGATCACGTTCCGGTTCCCGCCCGGGACCCGGTTCCCCTGCCTGCCCGTCCGCGGGGCGCTCGGCGCCCTGTTCTTCCCGATGGAGGCCCGCAAGGAGGACCGGGTGTTCGTGGGCTCGCCGGAGATATTCCTCGCGCGGTGGATGGGCGCCGAGGTCAAAATCGTCCAGGGCTTCAAGGCGCCGTGGAAGTCCGACCGGCGGATATTCGAGGGCTTCACGCGCCTCGTGCAGACCAAGCGCAGGGAGTTCCCGAAGGCGACCCATCCCGCCCTCAACGAGCTGTGGAAGGAGGTCGGCAACTCGGCCTACGGCCTGATGGCGCAGGGGCTGAAGGAGAAGCGGAACTTCGATCCCGCCACCATGCAGGGCAAGGCGGTCGGCCCGTCGCCCCTGACCGAGCCCTTCCTGGCGGCCTGGGCCACCAGCTTCATCCGCGCGGTGCTGGGCGAGATCCTGGCGGGCGTGCCGGCCGACGGGACGGTCGTCACCGCCACGACGGACGGCCTGCTGACCGACGTGCCGCTCGAGCGGCTAAAGCTCGACGGCCCGCTGTGCACCTACTTCGCCGACATCCGCCAGCGGCTGTTCGGCGCGCGCGAGGTGCTGGACCCGACGCCCAAGCACGGCGCCCGGCAGCTGATCTCCGTCGCGGTCAGGACCACCTTCACGGCCCGCCGCGCGGCGGGATTCGACCTCGTCTGCGCGAAGGGCAGCGTCAAGCCGCCCACCAGCGCCGACACGGCCGCGCAGAACCACCACATGGTCCGGCTGTACCACCGCCAGCACCCCGGCATGAAGGTCGCGCACGAGCAGCTGATCTCGGCCCGGGAGCAGCTCACGCGCGAGGCCGACCTCTACGGCGTGAAGCGGGAGCGGACCCTGAACCTGCGGTACGACTTCAAGCGCAAACCGGTGCGGCCCCGGATGGTGCGCCTGACCCGCCGCACCGAGCGCATCGGCTGGGACACCGTGCCGTGGCAGACCGTGGGGCAGGCCGAGTTCGCCCGGACGCGCGCGGCCGGCTGGAGCCGCGATCGCGCGCGGCTGCTCAAGACCCTCGCCGACTACCGCGACTGGGAGGCCTACTTCGAGGCGTCCTGGGGGGTGAAGGAGGCCGGCGAGGCCGCCGGCCTCCGGCCGCCGCCGGTAGGGCGCGACAACGCCTGGGGCCTGCTGAAGCGCCTGTTCCTGCAGGCCGGCCGGCAGGGGTGTTGGGGTATCGCGTTCGCGCCCCGGGGGCTGTCGTCCGTCGCGGCGACCCTGACCGCGGCCGGTTTCCCGGCCGGCAAGGAGGACCTCACCTACGCCCGCCGGCGGAACGCCCCGCTGCTTGAGCATTGCGTGCCGTGGGTGCCGGAGACCGAGCGCCTCCTGCGCGTGATCCTGCGGCACTTCCCGGACTTCCAGTACCAGCACGGGTTCTGCGCGCGGGAGCCCGAGGAACCGGGAGCGCGCACCACCCTGCCCGAGGGGGATTCCCCCGGATGACCCCTCCCCACCGGCAGCGAGCGGTGGCGACGCCGCGGCCGCGGCCCGACGCCCGGGCACGCCGGGCCGATCCTGCCCGCAGATGTCCCGGCCTCGGGGCGTAACGGCGCGCCACGCCGACTTCGCCTCGCTTTCCCGAAACAAACCCCATAGGAGCGCCGACTGGATGGCCACGGCCACCATTACCCGAACTCTGTCACGCGACCTCCCGGACGTGCGGCCGGGAACCGGGAAGTACCGCGTGCACGACGACAAGATCGCGGGTTACTTCATCGAGAAGAGCGCCAGCGGGCGCGCGACCTACTGGCTGCGCTACACCGACCGCCGCGGACGCCGCCGCGAGGCGCGGATCGGCCGCCACGGCGACGTCACCGCCGACCAGGCGCGCAAGCGCGCGCTCGAGCTGAAGGCCGAGGTCTCGCGCGGCAGCGACCCGGCCGGGGAGCGCGACCGCCTGCGCGCGGTGCCGACGTTCGAGGCGTTCTCGGCCGAGCGCTTCCTCCCGCACGCGCGCGAGACGATCCGCTCCCACGCCGAGTACGAGGGGATGCTGCGGCTGCGCCTGGTCCCATTCTTCGGGGGCCTGCGCCTGGACGAGATCACCCCGGCCGACGTCGCCGCGTTTCGCCGCGACCTGATCGCCGAGGGGCTGTCGGGCGCGCGCACGAACCGGCACCTGGCCGTGCTGCGGCGGGCGCTCAACCTGGCGCTGCGCTGGGAGCTGTTCGCCGGCCGCAACCCCGCCCAGTCGCCGGGGATGCTGCGCGAGGAGCCGCGCGAGCTCTTCCTGATCGAGGTGCAGCTGCGTGCGCTGATGGCCGCGCTGGCGGCCGACCCCGACCAGGCCGGCGCGAGCGCGGTCGCGCTGCTCGCGCTGACCGGGGCGCGGAAGGCCGAGATCCTCGGCGCGCGGTGGGAGCACGTGGACCCCGACCGCGGGCTGCTGACCGTGCCGCTCTCCAAGAGCGGGCGCCCCGGCGCCACGTCGTGCTGTCAAGCGCGGCGGCCGCCGTCCTGCTGCTGCAGCCGCGGGAGCCGGGGCAGCCGTTCGTGTTCCCCTCGGCGCGCCGGCCGGGCCAGCCGATCGAGGGCGTCCGCTCGGTCTGGGCGCGGGCCAAGGCCGCGGCTGCGCTGCCGCCGGAGACCCGGCTGCACGACCTCCGCCACACGTTCGCGAGCCTCTGCGTCAACGACGCCGTGTCCCTCTACGAAGTCTCCAAGCTGCTCGGCCACAGCAACCAGGCCGTCACCGCCCGCTACGCCCATCTGCGTGACGACCGGCTCCTCGCGGCGGCCGACGCGGTCGGGCGGATCGCAACCGGGGGCGGCGGCGCCTGTTGAGGCGCCGCCGCCCCCCTCCCCTTCACACAAGCAAAAGGAACCCTTGCATGCCCGTTCCCCCCAAGACCCCGCCAATCCGCCCGATCCGCCCCGCCGCAGCGCCCCCCGCGCCCGCCCGCGTCCCTACCTCTACGCCTGCGCGCGACCCACTCCCGGCCGCCAAGGGGGCGACGGGCGACGGGGCGCCCGCCGACCTCCTGAAGCCGGAGCAGGTCGCGCGCCGGCTGGGCGTCAACACCAAGAGTCTGGAGCGGTGGCGCGGCGCCGGGACAGGGCCAGCCGTCGTGCGCATCAACCACAAGACGCTCAGATATCGGCTGGAGGACGTGGAGGCGTACATCGCCAGCCGACTGCGCACCAGCACCGCGGAGAAGTGATCCCGCGGGAGGAGGTCCTGCCGACCGAACCGAGGACCGCACCTCGCTTCGATGAGGCAGATCATGGCCCAGCACCGGGAGGTGCTGGGCCATTCTGCCGCCTGGGGGGGTATGTTGCGCTGGCGTAGTCGGTGCGACCGCGACCGCCGCGCTGCGAACTATCGCCGGCGCAGCAGCGGCCGACCGTCGCAGGGTCCGGAGAGGGGGGCCCGGAAACGCATTGGTCAAGACATCTGGATCAGCCCTGGAGGCTATTCGAGGCATGCTACCCTAAGCGCAACAAGCGGGTTATACGATGACGCATGCTGGTCATATATTCCTGGTTTCTAGCGTTCATCCGCTGCGTGGATCACTGGCAGACGCTTGTCGCCGGAGTGCTCGCGTTGTTCGGCGCGGGGTGGACTGTGTGGATTATCAACAGGCAAATTACGCAAACCGCCGAGCAGGAGAAACAACGTCTCCAGCGCGAGGAGCAAGCGGCGAAGGCTGTCTTACCGCTTGCGCTTGCCGAACTCGGTCAATACGCGGAGGACTGCATCCGGCTCATTGCTCCCTATGTGCCCGCGAACGGCGAGCCACCAGAGATTCCGGCAGACTTCGTTGTGCCCCGGATACCAGAGGGCACGATTGAACCGCTCCGCGACTGTGCCCGGTACGCCAACGCCGAGGTCGCAACGCAAATTCGGATCATGCTGGGGAAGCTCCAAGTCCAACACAGTCGCTTGAGGATTGCTCGCCAGCATGGGCTGCAAGGGCGGGTACATACGCTTCACTATCACGGGGGCATTGGTGCGATCATTGACGCGGCCGAGCTTTATACTTTGACCGGGGATTTGCTTCTCTACGCCCGAGAGAAAAGTCTCGATCCGCCTCTGTCTTTTCGTCAGCGACTACTCACACCGCTTATTACCGCCGGTCTTATCGACCACGCGAAGCTGATCGCCGAGGTTGATAGACGCGTTCTGCAACTTGCATAATTTAAGATTTATGCACCAAAACCAAGGCGCTGAAAACAAAGGGCTTTTTGTTGCATAAATTTGGTGCAGATTGGACCCCATGATCTACGGGTATGCACGGGTTTCGACAAACGGCCAGAGCGTTGGCGTCCAGGTGCGCCAGCTCCGGGCGGCAGGGGCCGGCCAAGTGTTCCAGGAGACCGCGAGCGGGGCCAAGACCGACCGGGCGCAGCTCCGCCGGGCGCTCGGTCAGCTCGCCGCCGGCGACGTGCTCATGGTAACCAGGCTTGACCGCTCGGCCCGCGACCTGCGGAACACCCTCGCCGCGATCGGCGACCGCAAGGCCGGCTTCCGCTCCCTCGGCGACGCCTGGGCCGACACCACGACCGCCCCGCGGTCGTCTGATGCTCACCGTGCTCGGGGGCCTGGCCGAGTTCGAGCGCGAAATGCTCCGCGCCAGGACGACCGAGGGCCGCCGGTTCGCCGTCGCGCGCGGCGCGAAGCTCGGCCGCAAACCGAAGCTCACCCCGCACCAGATGAAGGAGGCGATCAAGCGCCGCGACCGGAGCGAACCGGTGCGGGAGATCGCCCGTAGCTACAATGTAAGTCATAGTACGATTTCGAGACCTTCTCGATCACCACAACGGTTTGGTCGGAGTCATCTGGACCACGCGCTCATGAGTTCAAGCGACGAGCAGGATTTGATGAAACCGTCATGAAGTTGTTCTACATAAAATGGCGTCTTACTGCTCACGTTAGAGATGATGTGAGCAAGAGAGACCTGGCCAATCATATTGCAAGGCTCCTCAGACAGGTTGGGATAACACACTTCGAAGTAGATGAAGGCAAAGTCGTATTCAAAAACAAATTCCAGACCCCCGTTATCCCGTCACGCGAGGTGTCACGAATGCTTTGGTTGGCGGGGAGCGGCACATTCCTAGCAAGGTTGGGCAGCGAAACGGCATCCGTAAGCTGTGAAGTGCCTATGACAAAGATTTTCGCCGTTTCTGTCCCCCAGATAGTCCTCATGAATCTTCCGATGTTGTTTGCAGAGATTCCTGTCCGGAACAAGCTAGCAATGCTATATGCTTGTGTTCTCCTATTCTTTTGCGGGAATTGCGTGACGTTGCTGATTGGCATGCATATTTTTCTGAGGCGCTGCCTTCGGGCGTTCTCCAACTAAAGCGACAACCTGGGCCTGCCCTCGCGGGTGCGAGTTCACTCCAACCCGCCGGGGAATATATGCGACAATGTCCTTTCTCATGCGTGGGAGAATGCCCCACTTCGGAACGTCCATCCCTGGCGCGGGGCAGCGGTCGAACTCACGGTCTCCGCCCGGGCGGCCCGGCTGCCCCCAGTTCTGGCCGGTCGAGGACATTCGAAGCGGGACACCTACGGGCCGGCATGGCGGGATCAGGCATCCCGGACCAGTTGCTCGATGGCGCTGGCGATGGCCTGCTCGCCGGTCAGGCCGTGCCGGGCCACGTAGGCCTTGAAGCGGACGTAGAGCTCGGTCGGCAGCTTCGCGCCCACCCGCCGGGCGTCCCCCGCCCGGGGACGGACCTCCGGCTCCGGCGGCGGCTTCGCCTCGCCCTTGCGGCTCAGCAGGACGGCGGCCGGACGCGCCGCGGCGCTCACGCCCGGCCCCCTGCACCAGTTCGACGCACGGCTCGCCCGGCATCGACATCGGCCAGGCCGGCCCGCCCGGCCCGCCACAGCGCCGACAGCTCCCTCGCCGCCGCGCTGCCCGGCTCGGTCTCCAGCGCCGTCCGCCCGGCCTCCATCGCCGCCGCCACCGGAACCCGCTGGTGCACCGGCGGCCACAGCAGGCCGCCGCGCTCGCGCAGCTGCACCAGCGCCCGGCCCGCGAGGCGGCTGCGAAACACAGCCCGGTTCAGCACGAACCGAAACGGCACGCCCGCCCGGTCCGCCATCTCCGCGGTCGAGGCCACCGCCTCCAGGTCGAGCACGCTCGCGCCGGTCGGCACCAGCACCAGGTCGGACGCGCCGATCGCCTCCCGCAGCACGGGGGAGAAGCCCGGGGGGCAGTCCAGGATCAGGACGTGGAGGCCGGCCGCGCGCAGTTCGCGCTGCACCGGCGCGAGCGGTCGCCCGGCCAGGTCGGCGAGGAGCGGCTCGGGCAGCGCGCGGATGTTCCACCCCTGGGTCAGCGAGCCCTGGGGGTCCAGGTCGACCAGGCCGACCCCGATGACGGTGGTATCGAGGGGGGCGGCGGTGGCCAGCGCGGCGGCCAAACTCGTCTTGCCGACGCCACCTTTGGCGGCGGCGAGCGCGATCGTCTTCATGGGTATCTCCTGAACGGATGGGGTGCGGGCCCCGCGCGGCAGCCCGGTCCCCCAAGCGGATTTCATGGAGTTGCTCCAGCGCGAGCGATCCCCGTGACCCGCCGACCCACGCCTGCCCGGCGTGGGTCGTTGCATTTGGAGACCCCGATGAGCACCACGCCCGAGCCGCTCGCCGCGCTGCTGCGGCGCTACTGCGACGACCCCGACGATCCCCCCGAGGTGCCCCGCCTCAGCCTCGCCGAGGCCCAGCGGGACGGCGATGACCCGCTGCACATCCTGAAATACTTCGCCAGCCTCGGCCTGCCCGTCCGGTCCCTGGACGACCTGCTGCGGATCAACAACGACCCCGCCGAGGAAGAGATCCACAGCTTCCGCGTGGCCGAGGGCGTGGCGGTCAGCGTCGCCAGCGACGGGCTCTGGCAGCTGTTCGTGCCCTGACCGGCGCAGGCGCCACCGCGCCGCGAGCGCCTGACTGACAACCAGCAACCAACGCCAATGCGCCCGGCGGGGATCGTTCCCCGCCGGGCGCTTTGATCTGCCCCCAAAATCGCAACCCACGGAGGAAAGGACATGGCGCGAGCCGCGATCACGCGTGCCTCGATGCGGGACTTCCCCGCCCCGCCCGAGGGCGTCGCCAAGGTGCGCGTCTTCGACACCCACCTGCCCGGCTTCATCGCCGAGCGGCGGCGGACCGGCACGACGTTCTACCTGCGCTACGCGGACCAGCGCGGGCGCAGCCGCGAGGTGAAGCTCGGCCGCCTCGGCGACGTGACCGTCGACCAGGCGCGCCAGCAGGCCGAGCACCTCAGGGCGACGGTCAGCCTCGGCGCCGATCCCGTGGCCGAGCGGGCCAAGCGGCAGGCCGTCCCGCTGTTCGCCGACTTCGCCCGGGACCGCTACCTGCCGCACGTGCGCGAGCGGCTGCGCAGCGCCGGCAACATCGACGCCTACCTGCGCCTGCGCATCCTGCCGTTCCTCGGCCGCAAGGCCCTGGACGAGGTCACGCAGGACGACGTCGCAACCCTGCGCCGGCGGCTGATCGACACCGGCCTGTCCAACGCCAGCGTCAACCGCCACCTGGCCACGGTCCGCAGCATGTTCGGCCTGGCGCTCCGGTGGCAGCTGTACGAGGGCAGGAACCCGGCCGCCTCGCCCGGCATGCTGCGGGAGGTGCACCGGGACCGCTACCTGTCCGCCGCGGAGACCCAGGCGCTGGTGCGGGCGCTCGACGCCGAGCCGGACCACGACGCCGCCGCGGCGCTGGCCCTGCTCGTCGTGACCGGGGCGCGCAAGAGCGAGGTCCTGCTGGCCACGTGGGACCTGGTGGACCTGGACCGCGGCACGCTGTCGGTGCTGCGCTCCAAGAACGGCCGGCCGCGGCACATCCCGCTGTCGCCGGTGGCGGCCGGCATCCTGCGGCGGCAGGCGTGCCGGCGCGCCGCCGGCAACCCCCACGTGTTCCCGAGCCGGCGCCGGGCCGGGAGGGGGTTGGAGAACCTGCGGGGGGCGTGGGCGCGGGCGAAGAGGGCCGCCGGCCTGCCGGCGGACCTGCGCATCCACGACCTGCGGCACTCGTTCGCCTCCGCGCTGGCCAACGCCGGCACGCCGCTCAATGAGATCGGCACCGTCCTCGGCCATACGCAGCTGTCGACCACCACCCGCTACGCCCACCACTCGCCGCAGCGCCTGGTGGAGACGGCGGCGACCGCAGCCCGGGCGTGGAACCTGCTGCCCGATCCAGCTTATGGCGCTGACCGACCGTGACTGAGAAAAAGAAGAGGCGCTCCTTCGCCTCTTCTTTTTTGGTGCGATTGGTCGGCTGGGGAGATGAGTTGCGGGGGGTTCCCGACCGCGGTCGAACACCGCGCACCAGCGCCGCGGTCCGGTAGTGAGAGCGAGCTCCCGAACGTGTGTGACCAGGACCTCTAGTGCGCTCCCGCGTGATCATTCTGCACGGCCAGATAGAGTGGACGGACAGATGAAGCAGTCAAATCCCTGAGCATAGGCTAGGAGTTCTCAGGACGCTTCGGCCGTGGGCGCGTGCCCAGGTTCGGGCGCACCTTCGTTACCACTCTTTCGACGGGCTTGCGCCCATAGGCAAGCGCGACGGAGTCTGGGATTAGGCTTCGCTGTTGTAGCCGTTGGCCACCGTCCGGTGGACTGTTCCTTTCCAATTCCAACTGGTCAGCTAACTTCTTCATGTTCCGTATTGCCACATCACGTTCACATGCCAGATCGTCGCTCTTGCTCTCAAGGTCGCTAACCTCACGGTTCAGGTTATTAATAGTTTCGAGTTTCTCGTTGGAGTCCGACTCAAGTCGAGAATTTGTCTTGGCCAGCTCTGCGAGCTTGGTTTTGAGCCTCCCGTTGCCCTTTATGAGTTTCGTTATTTTGTCCCGAAGCTCTGTATTTTTCTCTTCAAGTAAGGTGATGCGCTGTGCGGGCTTTGGCGGCGCCCTGCCACCGCTGCTGCTGGTTACGTTTGCCTTCAGCATAGTTTGTGGCTTAACGGTCTGCCTGGTCCGGGCATCGGCCGAATGCGGCTTCCCTGTCGTGGTCATTCGCGGCATCGTTCCGGATTCCCGTCCTAAGACCCAGTCAAGCTATACGATGCGGGACCTTATATCCGCAATGAGCTTTGACGCCGCCTCTGCTGGCCGCCGCGCGGCAAACTCGAGGGTCGGGCGCATTTCATGCCCGTGCTCCGCCAGGAGCGATCTGCCAAGCGCCCAAACCGTTGCCCCAGCATGAGCACGGCAGCGACACCCATCCCCTTAACGAGGAGCCATTCCGCATGGCCACCAGGGCCGAGAAGATCCACGGGCTGATCCACGCCTCGGCCGCCGCATGCGCCGCGGTCGGCGGGGGCCTCGCCCAGGCGCCGGGCAGCGACGCCGCGGTCATCACGCCCATCCAGGTCGCGATGGTCGCCGCCATCGGCCAGCAGCACGGCGCGCTCAACCCCCGGGCCGCCGCGCCGAAGCTGATCCTGCCGTTCTCCGCCGCGGCCGCCGGGCGGGGGCTGAGCCAGTGGCTGGTCGGCTGGTGGCCGGGGCTCGGCAACGCGATCAACGCCGCCACCGCCGCCGCGCTCACCGAGGCGATCGGCTGGGCCGCGGACGCCTACTTCGCCGACGAGGGCCCCCGCGGAAGCGGGGCCCCCCCGGTCCCCCCAACAACCGAACCGTAACAGTGCCGGCCCGGTGCCGGCGGAAGGAGAACAGTCATGGACGACAACGCGATAGAGATCACCGTCGGCGGCAATCCGGGGCGGGCGATGGCGGACGCCGCCGACCACGTCGCGCTGGCGCTCATGACGGCCGGCGCGGCGGTCGACTTCCCGGGCCGGCCGCAGCGGGAGTCGAGGTCCAGCCAGACGCTGCGTGGCGTGCGGGCCGTCGTGCGCACGGCCGGGAGAGCAGGCCGGGGTACGTCGGCCGCATCTGGCCGGGGAGGGTGGGGCTTGGCTGCCTCGGCGAAGGTCGCAGTCGGCGTTGTGCTGATGTTGGCGCTGTTCGACGCGGAGCTGCGCCTGCATTTCGGGCTGCGGTTGGACACCATCATCACCGCAGCCGTGATCTGGTGGTTCTGGCGGTGGTACCAGCGGGGAGGCGCGGTGGCCGGCCCGGCGCCGGGTTGAGCTCACAGGAGCACCAGGGACGGGCGCCTGGTGCAGGCTGGCCGGGGGGAGGCGCCGACACGCCTCCCCCTCGGGCCTGCTTTTTTCTTGCCGTCGATCGGTGCAGGGGGGGCGCTCGTTGCAGGCTGGGCCGCACCAGCGGCTCGGCCGACGGCCACTCAACCGTCAAAGGTCACCGTCGGCCCGTTACCCCGGACCACGACTACGCGCCAGGAACCGACTTTCCCATCAGGTGCGCTGGATGGCACGATTCGGCCGGAAGCGGAATGTCTGAAATTGAGGGACTGAAATGCCGAAGCGGGCGGTCGCGCCCGGACGGTTTGCCAAGCCGCCGTTCGGCGGTGCGAATAAAGCGCATCAGGGCGTCCGCGCGGTTGTCGGATGCAGGGGACATTATGCCATTTCTATCCGCGCCCGCGCCGACGCCGACAAGCGTCGGATGCCGAATCTGCGCGCAACCTCGACAGGATCAACGCCCCGGGCGGCAATCCGCAGCTCGGCCAGGGCGATTTCCTCTATCTGGCGGATATCATTCTCGCTCGCAGGCGGCCTCGCCCAGCGCCAGGTCAACGGCGCGACAGGATCGATCCAGACGAAACGCCCTCCACCGACGTCCTCCACGACGTGGTGTAGGCGTTCAGCGAGCGCCATGATGCGATCACGAATGATACGCCCGGCGCGCTGGAAACTGTGCGCGCGGGCGATCCGCTGCACCAGCAACGCCTCGGTGATTGGCGCCTCGGCGGTAAGGACGTGGGCGATAAGCGTCGCTAACGTAATATCATAGCGTGGATCATAGAATTGCTCCGGGTCGATCTCCGACGCGAATGGTGCGAAGTCCGTGACGCGATAGAGGCCTTCGCCGGCAAGCGCAGTCACCGGCTCGACGGCAGGCTCCGCCGCCCGCGCATAGACAGGCTCGGGCAGCTCGGCGTCGGCCATTTCGGCCGGGACCGCGATAGTCGGCGCGGGCGGCGCCTCGAGTCCGTCCGGCTCCATCGGAGTCGCCACGAGATCGACAATCAGCGGCGATTCGGCGGCAGCGGCGGCGCGTTCTTCCGCCGCGCGCCGGCTGTCCGCGAGCCGGTCCTCGATCAGCGCATGCAGGCGATCGGCCGAACGCTGTTTATTGATCCACCAGTCAGTCGACCAGACGCGCAGCAGCCGCCAACCTAGGCTTTCAAGAATGGCTGCGCGAATTTTGTCGCGATCCCGCGCGGTGGCGGCGCTGTGATAGGTCGCTCCGTCGCATTCGACGCCGAGCAGGTAGTCGCCCGGATGGTCCGGGTGCACAATGCCGAGGTCGATCCGGAACCTCGAGACACCGACCTGCGGCACGACCGTCCAACCACGCCGGCGTAGCTCCCGAGTCACTGCCTCCTCGAAGGGAGAGTCGGCGCCACCCATCGAGCCCTTTACGGCTTCGGCTATTGCTCGCGGCCCCCGATCCGCGAACTCGATGAAGTGCTTGAGGTCGGCGATTGCCTGCTGACTTGTCCGGGTGAGATCGATCATCCCAGGGTCGAAGGAGGTAAAAACCTTCATTTCCCTACGCGCGCGCGTCACCGCAACATTGAGGCGGCGCCAGCCACCGTCGCGGTTCAGCTTCCCGAAATCCATCGACATCGTCTTGCCGCCGGGCTCGGTCGGGCCGAAGCCGATGCCCAGCAGGATCAAATCACGCTCGTCGCCCTGTACGGTCTCGAGATTGCGTACGCAAACCGGCTCGAGGAAGTTCTCTGCGTCGAAATGCGGCTCGATCTCGGGATAGGTGCGACGCGCCTGGTCGAGCAGGTCCTCGACAAGCTTCATCTGCTCGGCGTTCATGGTGATGATGCCCAGCGACAGCGGTTCGCCCTTCTCGTTGATGAAGCCTAGATCGAGCAGACGCGCGACCGCCTCGTTGACGATTGCCTGCGCCTCTATCGGGTTGGTGCGGCCGGCGCCGCGCGCATAGACACCATCGACCCTGCGCCACGACACCGCACTTGGACGCGTTACCGGGGGAGGGAAGGTCACGAGCTTATTGTCGTAGTAGCGCGCGTTCGAGAATGTGATCAGACTCTCATGGCGGCTGCGGTAATGCCAATCGAGACTATGTTGTGCCACGCCGGCAGCCAGACATTCGTCGAGAATGCTGTCCATGTCGGCCTCGGTATCGTCGTCGGCAGTCCCGGCGCCCGTCGCGCGAGCGAAATCGTTGCTCGGCGGCATCTGGCGGGGATCACCCGCGATGATCACCTGCTTTCCCCGCGCCATCGCGCCGATCGCGTCCCAAGGCGTGATCTGCGAGGCCTCATCGAAGATCACCAGGTCGAACAGAGCCTGGTCTGGCGGCAGATATTGCGCGATCGACAACGAACTCATCAGCATGCAGGGCGCTAGTCGCGTAAAGGCCTCGCCCATCTCGGCGGCGAGTTTACGGATCGGCATGCTCGGTCGTTGAAGCTGAAGCTGGTGCTTGAGGGTGCCGTAACCGTCCCTTCTGCCGACTTCCCCCTTGTCCGGAATCAGGCCGCAGAGCTTGGCACGGATGTAGCGCGAAGCGAGCTTGCCCATGCGATCGTCAAACGCGCGGAAGCGAGCGATCCGATCCTCCTGTTCGCCCGCCATGAACGTCCTGATCAGCGGCTCCTCGTCCATGCGCGTGAAGGCAAGCCAACGTGCATATCCAGTCTCAAACGCATCGAGCGCGGCTGCTGGCGCGACGCTCCGGTGCTCCAACGCCTCGACAAGAGGGGTGAGAACAGTTTGCGCCGCCTCGTCGCGGACACGACGCCAGTTCGCCCAGTCGTGCAGGCGCCGGCGATGCTGCACGACTGCATGTGCGCGCGCGCGTACGATGGCATAATCAGCACCGGCCGGTGCGTCCGCCAGCGCATCGAAGCGACCGACCACCCGGTTCAGGTGATCCAGCACGCGGCGCAACCGGTGCGCCGCGGCGGCAATCACTCCGTCACCCGTCAACATCTCGTTGGCATCGACAACCAGGATCGATGTCACACGGCGTAGCTCCATCAGCCTCTCGGGTCCGTCGGCCTCGGCGGCAATCCCGGCGCGCAACCTGTCGGCGCGCGCGATCGCGTCCTCAACAGCCTGCGAATCCGTCGCCACCCCCGCCCAGCCGGGAAGACCCGCAGCCAGGGGCGCCAGCGCGTCGATCTGGCGGAGGAGGTCGCGCATTGCAGCGAGCCTTGGTAAGTCCTCTCTGATTGGGGCTGCTGGGGTCAAGCTGTTTCTCGCACCTTTTCGGATGTCTGGTCAGTCGCGGCCATAGCCGCGTGGTAACGCGATGTCGGCAATGGCCGTGAGGTCGAGATCGACGATAGCTTCGAGCACGTCGGCGGTAGGGCTTTCCTGAAGGCTTTTGGGCAATGCGGTCAGCCAGCCGGCATACTCGGCCTGCAGTGTCAGTAACTCAGTGACGGCCTCTCGCCACCGTTGCGGCCGGCTGCGTCGATCGGTTGGGCGGTGCGTGCGGGTTTGGGCCGGCGCTGGGCGCATTGAATGCCTTGCGCGATAGCGAGCTTGGCGCTCGGCGTTGCTCATCGCCTGCTCGCCATTTGGTTTGCGGCCCGTCGACATGGCTTCACCTTCCGTTACGTAACGCATTGCAGGGGGATCGGCGTCAATCGGTTGCCCCTTGCCCGGCAAGACCGGGATCAAGCGGCTTGTCGTCTTTGACGTAGCGCCCGTGGGTCACTCGCTTCTCTTCGCGGTCGGCGCATGGCCGCCGCAGGATGGGGTCAGGAGGGAGAAGCGTCTCAATCTGTCCCGCGACCTGGAGGCATTGCTACCGTCCGGTTCCGGACTCTCAACGAGATCGCCTCGCCCATCGTCCCCACGGGAACGACGCGGCTCCGCCCTTTCAGGCGGACACTGGAACGGCTCGGCTCATGCGGCGGTCATGGTGGCCGCGGCTTGCTTGCCCCACCGGAACTCGCTGCCATCGGTCCACATCCGGTGCAAAATCACCGCCAGCTTGCGCGCGACCGCGACACGGGCGCGCGCCATGCCCCGGCGCTTAGCGACGCTCATCCCCCACGCTCGCAACGCCGACCACCTGGTGCTGCGGATCAGCAGTGAATGCGCTGCTTCATACAGAGCGGTGCGGGCCAGTTCGTCGCCGCACCGGCTGATGTGGCCTTGGATGTCCGTCTCACCCGATTGGTAGCGTCGCGGCGTCAGGCCGAGATGGGCGCCGACGTCGCGTGACTTCCGGAAGCGGTCCGGCTGATCGATGGTGGCGCGGAACGCCAGCGCGGTCAGCGGCCCGACGCCCGGCACCGTCATCAACCGACGGCACGTCGGTTCGACGCGCACCTCGTCGAGCACGCGCTTGCTGAGCGCGTCGGCCTGCTGGCTCATCACCTCGACGACGGCCAGCAGCGATTCAGTCAGGCTTGCCAGCACCGGGTCGTCGGCGGCCAGCTCGCGCACCCGCGCCGGGAATATCTTGCGGCTTGGTGTGCCGACCTTCAGCCCGGCCTCGCGCAGCAACGCCCGTATGCCATTCTCGACATCCTGGCGCTTGTTCAGCACCATCCGCCGCGCGCTCAGCAGCGCGCGCCAGGAGCGGCAGAACGGACTTTTGACGTGAACCGCGCGATACCAGCCGGTGCGCATGATCTGCGCGATCCCGCGCGCGTCGTTGCGGTCGGTCTTGTTCGGCATGGCACCCATCGCCGCCTTGGCCTGCCGCGCCTCGATGCAGATCGCCGGGATGCCAGCCGCCGTGATCCCGGCGTGCAGCCAGGCGCTCAGCGAGCACGCCTCCAGGCCAACCCGCTCCATCTTCATCCCGCACGCCCCGAAGAACGCGACCAGCGCCTCCGGCTCGCTGGCCACGCGCACCTCGCGCACAACGCGTCCCGCATCATCGACGATGCAGATCGCGGCCTCTTCCAACGACACGTCCAACCCGGCAAAGTAACCCACGGCTGCTCCTCCTCGATGCTTGTGGCCGATGCACACGGACCACGCTCTTATCATCCTGAGAGGGGCAGCCACCGGGGTCACCGGGGGGAGGCCCCAATCACCCCATCTGTCCCGGGCTCGACCGGGCCGGCCGCGCCGCCGCCCTGAGCGAGTGCCAGGGCGACCTTGCGCTTGGCCGACGTTGCGAGGGGCCAAATTTTGGCGCCGGCCTGCGTCCAGGCGGCCCGCATCCCGTCGATATCGATCCGGCGCGCCGCCTCGGGCGCGTAAGTCGCGCTGAGCGAGGCTTCTTCGCCGCGATAGCGCGCGATCAGCGTCAGCGCCTGACGGGCGGCTGCGACGCGATCGGCCATATCAGGCGCGAAGGCGAAGCGGAGGTCGCAGCCGTGCATCGACAGGCACAGCTCGGCGAAGGCAAGCAGCCGTCGCAACTGCGTCTGATCCGTGCCCGACAGAGGCAGGCGGCTGGCAGTTGTCAGCGCCGCGAGCGCTTGCTCTACCTCGTCGAGTGCGTCCGGGATCCCGACCGCTACGGCAACGACCTCCTCCTGCCAGCCGTTCGACCAGTCGGTGTGGCAGACGCCGGCAAGTTCGGGCGGCAGGTCGATGACCGCTTCAAAGGCCAACCCTAGCCGACGTGCGACATCGCGGAAGCGCGCCATGTCGGTTGCGTCGTGCTGCACGGACGTCGGGAAGACGAGCTTCGGCGTGGCCTCGGTGGCGTCGCGGACGGTCCGACCGATCGCGCGGTGGATGGTCCATCCGTTCGGCTCGCGCCGATGAAGCAATGCGACTACCGCATTGATCTCGTCACGCAGGCGCTTGGTCTCGTTCGCGTCGTGCTCCCATTCCTCGGCACTGAGCGCGTCGCGCGCCGTCCAGGCGTGGTCAAGCTGCTTCAGCACTGCCGATTTGGTCGCCTTGGCGGAGTGCAGTTCCAGACAGAAGGGCCCGAGCCCCTTGTCCGCCAGCCGCCGCTGCACCACCTCCAGCGCCGCCCGCTTCTCAGCGACGAACAGCACGCGTCGGCCGAGCCCGAGATTGTGGGCAATCATGTTGGCGATGGTCTGAGACTTGCCGGTACCGGGCGGGCCATCCAGCACGAAGTCCCGCCCCTCGGCCGACGCCACCACCGCAACGAGCTGTGAACTGTCCGCCGGCAGCGGGGTGAACAACGCCGCCGGCTCCACGGTCGCGTCGAGTTCCTCGACGCGCGGAAAGCTGCCCTTGGCGACCGCCACCGAGCCGTCCCGATCGATGAGGTGCCGGACCAGGGCACTTTCCTTCAGCCAATCGGCACGATCGACCAGATCCTTCCACATGAGATATTTGGCGAAGGAGAATGTGCCGAGAGCGACGTCCGGAACTACCTCGAATCCGGCCATGTCGCGCACCGCCGACCGTACCGTGCGGCAGATCGCGGCGACGTCGATGCCCCTCTGGACCTTGGGAAGCTCTCCGTCGAGGCCTGGGATGGTCAACTCGAAATCCTGGCGCAGCAGCTCGAGCAGCGTCATGTTGAAGCGCGGCTCATCCTCGTGCGCGATCATTGTCACGCCCGACAGGGCGCTCTTGCGTTCCAGGCGAATCGGCAGAAGGATCAAGGGCGCCCGATAGATTTTGTCCTCGTTTGGTGACTTCTTCCACTTGAGGAAGCCCAGCGCCAGATAGAGGGTATTCGCGCCGCCCTCCTCCAGATCGGCCCGCGCCTTGCGGTAGAGTTCGACCAGCGCGGCATCGAGCTTGTCCTTGGGCAGCGGCGAGAGCGCCTCGCCACGCTTCATCGCCGCCTCGGCTACTTCGGCGCGGAGGCTTACCTGGGTCTGCTGCTCGTAGAGCTTTTCGTCGCGTCCGCCGATTTCGAGATCGGGCATGGGGACGATGCGCACCCTCTTGCCGCCGGCGAGCATATCCTCGAGCGCGCCGGGGTCGGGGCAGAGCAGCCTCACCGCCTTCGCGCTGTCGGGGAGATGGAGCAGGCGGTTGCTGGTCGTGAGGTTGAGCAGCTTTCGCTGCCACTGGCGGATGCGCCCGCCCGGCGTCGGCTCCTCCTCGCGCACCTCCACCTCAAAGGCGGGAAGCGCAGGCGCCGCCTCCAGCGCCTCGGCGACCGGAGGTACGCCATCCTCAACCGCCGACGGTCCTGCGGCGACGCCGAGCGGTCGAATCTTCTGCATGCGCGCGCGCCGCACGTCGATCACCATCTGGAAGCTCGCTTCGGCATCCTCGGCGATCTGCCGCCGCGCCGCCGCCATCGCGTGGCTGAAGGTGGCTGGTGGGTTGTGGGTCACGAGCGTCGTCTCGAAGACGACGAGATCGTCGAGGTCGAGGCGACGGCGTAGGGCCGCCGCCTCGTTCGTCACGAGGTTCGCGAACTCCGCCGGCTGCAACCAAACGCCGACAAAGGCGTGCCCTTCCGTCAGCACCACCAGCGGGTTGAGGCTGACCTGCTCGAGCGCGGCGGCGAAGAGCAATGCGGTATCGAGACAGGTCGCGATGCGGCTATCGAGGATCTGCGATGGCGTACGTACCTTCTGCCCAGTCTGCTCGAAGCTGGCCGGCGGCAGCGCATAGGACAGCCGCAGGCCCGCAACCGCCGACCAAATCGCAGACGCTAGCTCCCAGACACGCTCGCGCCTCCCAGAGTTGTAGCCATCCAGCGCATCCGGTTTGCCCGCACGCCGCAGCACGTCGGACGCCGCCTTGAGCACGCGGTCCACAGCGGGATCGTTTGGCGTCACGAAGGCCGGCAGCAGGTCCGCCATCGCGCCGATGCCGCCCCACTGGTTACGGGCAAGCAACTGGACGGGCTGCGAGAGCGCGGCCAGCGTGGCGCCCTCCCGATCGGCAAGGTGGAAGGTCAGGGTTCCCGATAGGCTTTCGGTCAGGTCGTGGAGCAGCGCGGCATTGAGGGCAATGTCGCGATCGGCGATACGGAGCGTATCGCCGGAACCCATTGCATCGATTCTCCAGCTCTTCGGCTGCACGAACTGAGGGTCGGCGACAAGCGAGAGCTTCAGCCCTTCCGACACCTGCCCCGCTATCGACGACACGCTGAGTTCACGAATGATCGGAATTGCGTTCTGATGCGAGGCGAAGCCGATTTTTGCGGCGCTAGTGGCATTTATTTCCCAGCCCACACTTCCCCCCACGGCCGATGCCCCCGTTTTGCGGAAGGAACCTAAGCGGCTTTTGACGAGCTTACCAGCGAGGGGCCGCCGTTCATGAGTTGCCGGTCGGAGCCGGCTGACCGGGCAACAGAACGGCGTCCTTCCCAGGAATGCGGTGACGCTACCTGTAGCGAGGAGCGGGTCCAGCACCGACAGGTGCTGGACCCTTTCGCCTACGCAAGACGGTACCTGACGACAGCTGGGAGGTTACGGAGCCGGCCGACACCGGTTGGTCAGCCGCCCCCGTCAGGAGCAGCTCGATCGCCGCGGCGATCGCCTGCTCGCCTGTGACGCCGTTCCGGGCCACGTGGGCCTTGAACCGGACGTACAGCTCCGTCGCCAGGGTGGCGCCGACGCGCCGTCCCCCGGCCGCCCGGCGTGTCCCGATCGCCGGCTCGGGCGGCGGCTTCGCCTCTCCCTTCCGGCTCACCAGCGAACCGCCCGGCGGCCTGCCGCTGGTCATATGAGCTTCCCGGCCATCATGGGTCTGAGGCGGGGCCACAGCGATAACCTGCCGAGCACTGCCCGCAGCGTCCTCACCGCGTCCCCGGCCAGGCGTCTGCGGAACACCGCGCGGTTCAGCGCGAAGCGGAACGGCGCGCCCGCCCGCTCCGCCATCGCCGCCGTCGAGGCCACGGTGGCCAGGTCCAGCTCGCCCGGCCTCGTCGGCACCAGCACCAGGTCGGCGGCGGCGATCGCCCTCTCCAGGATGGAGGAGAACCCCGGCGGGCAGTCGAGCGCCTGGCCGCAGCGGACTGCGACGGGCGCCTCCCAAACCGATGCGCCCCCGATGGACGAAAAAGCGCGCGGCATGGGCAAACCCTCGTCCCCAGGGTCCATGAACGGGTAAGGCGGTCAACACGCCAAAACCGGGGTGCCCTGGTACGGCGTCCCAACAAGGGGGGGGCTCCCGCATAGAACGAGGGCCTCCTTCTACGTGACGGTTTCCTCGACAACCTTCGTCGCGCGCGCGCGATGGGCCAGGTGCTCCTTGTAGCCGGTGTTGCAGTAGGGGTGCGTCACCTGGGCATTGCTGTCGATGGACGCCCCTCCGTCCTCTTTCCGCACGATGTGGTCGATGGACATGGCGTTGGCGGGCACCATCCCGCCGCAGATAGCGCACTTCGGGGCGGTCTCGAGCAGGGTCTGTATGACCACCCCCGCCTTGACCTGCTTCGAGAAGCGGGTCGGCTTCACTCCGTCGTACGAAGTCTCATCGGGCTGGAGGTAGGAGTATTTGCCGCCAGCCTGGAGCGCCTCAATGATCGCACCGCCGCGGGCGCCGTTCAGGATGGCGACCAGAACGTCCGTGTAGAACCCGCAGAGGTTGTTCCGACCGGAATTGCCGGCGCCGAACTTGCGGATCACTTGGTTGAGCAGCGCACGGTTGGCGACCAGGAATGCCTCGAATTCGCCCCGCACCTTGGTGAAGCCAATGAGGCTGTCGTTCTGCTCGAGGGAGGTGATCATCCTGGAGATGGACAGGAACATCACGGGCAGCTGCTTGCCAGTCCAACTGTAGAAATACACGGCGGGGTGCAGGCCCAGGGACGAGGCGTCGTTGCTGATGATGAGCTTCGCCAGCTTCTTGGTGCGTATCAGGAAGGAGATGGTCCGGGCACCGTCCTTGTCCTCTATTTTGTCGATGATGGATTCCAGCCCAACCGCGACCGCGATGAAGTCGTAGATCATGCGGAGGGAGGTGCCTGCGGTGACGCTGCCGCCTGCGGGAAGATCCGCTGACTTGATCGGGTAAGACAGCGCCGGGCTGAAAAGGATGTCGTGCACGTCCACGGCATGCTGGCGGATGAGTGCCTGGTTCTCTGGCGAGAAATTCTTCCAGTACTCGTGCCCCTTTCCCTTCTGGCGAATGGCCCGGGCTGCGATCGCCATCGGCTTGCGGCGATCCTTGATGAGCTCCAGCTCCTGCGGCGTGATGGTGGCCGCCTGCTGGTTGATACGGATGAAAAAGTCCTCGGCCTTGGTCGCGTCACCCCTGACCCACTGGAGATTGAGCGTCAGGGTCGAAAGCCTGCGGGCTCGTGCGACCAGGTCGGGCCCGAATGCTTCCGGGTTGGAGGCGGCCTTCCGGTGATCGGCGTAGGAGCCGACCTCGCGGGCGATCTCCTCTCTCGCCTTCTGCGCCATCGTCAGTTGCTCGTCGGGAATGGACGAACCGAAGAAAACCCTCGATTTCACGCCGTCGCCGTAGTCGTCCGTAACCCACGCCAGCAGGGCGCTGAGCCGGTGGGAACCGTCGATAACGAAAATGAGGTCCTTGTTCTTCCAAAGAATAACACCGGGGATGAGCTGGTCCTCGACGAAGGTCCGAACGAGCCCTATGACACGCTTGGCGTCCCACTCCGACGTCTCCCGCTGGAAGTCGGGCTTGCACAGGCCAGCCGAGAAAAACTCCCCCGCCTCGAGCTCCCGGATACTCATGGACATCTTGGATGGCACGGGATCGCCCTCTCCGATGACCTGGAAATCCTCGCGTAGGATGAGGGCGTCGAGGTTCAGAGACGACACGGTGGACTCCTGCGAACTCGGGGGGGGGCGAATGCGAAACGCGCATATTAGCGTTTCCGGAAGGACGGCGCACCAATAGCCCACCTCCAGCCCGGCCCGCGCCTTCTTCCGGAGCCGCAGATCAAAATCCCGCAGCTCGGGAACCGCGAGGATCAACGGTGAGCACTCCCCGCCGGCGATATGTCTCGTCCGTGCGGGATTATGAAGGCGATGATTTCGGACACCGAATGTGCATCAAGGCGGCATCCAGCCCGGCGCCGATGGCACCGCGTGCGCCCGCGCAGCATTGGAGGCGATCGGCGGTGGCCGCGCGCAAAGGCCATTTCTGTCGTTGGGAGCGTGAACCGCGATCCCCAGAAGCAGACATCCGGTCATCCGAACCATTGAATGTCAGTCCTCATAATCCCAATGCGGCAAGCCCTTAAGGAGAGCGGCAGCTCCGGGTCGTGGTGGCTGGCATGTCCGCGTCCGGCCAAATCTTGCCATTCAGCACCTGTGACCGGAACCGCGCCAAACGTGCCTGTTCCAGTTTTAAGCCCCGCAGGCCCACTCGCCGCCGACGCGGCAGGGCCTAGCCTCGGCGGCATTTCATTCCTGTGCTCCGCCCGGAGCGATCCAACCGACGACCGAACAGGGACACCCGCGACCATGAACTTCGGCAGCCAACCCGCGCCCGCCTGGCCCACCACCGTGGCGTTCGCCAACCTCTACGACGCCACCACCTTCGGCCGCACCGTCTACATGACCGCCCGCGAGGAGCGGCGCCTCCGCGCCGTCCTCGCCGCGGTCCAGGACTACGGCTTCATCCTCGCCCCCAGCCTCGAGCCGGGGGGGCCCGGCTACGGCTTCGCCGACGTCATCGACCACCTCCGCACCTCGCTCGGCGCCCCCTTCGCCGACGCCGCCCTGGCGGCGGCCGAGCGCACCGCCCCGGACCGGGATCCGCCGCCCGCCGCCCTGATGCCGGTCTGGGCGTTCGAGCCGGACGGCGGGAGCGAGGACGCGCTGCTCAGCTCGGCCACGCTGTGGAACAGCAACCTGCTGGTCGAGGCGTTGCGCGTGGAGGACGACGACAACCCGGAGCCCGTGCCGTCCGTCCGGGTGCGGTTCGACCGCTGGGTCGGCGCGGCCGGCACGGGGCGCAGGCTCGCGACGGTGCGGCTCCCGGGCCGCGACGGCAGCTAGGTGCTGTTCGCCGCCGCGGCCCCCGGCTGACCGGCCCCCGCGGGGCGCAGGGGCGGCCCGCCGGGCGACGGTGGGATGGGTATGGGACGAGGGGAGGTGCCGGCCGGTGGGCCGACACCTCCCTCCATCCATTTTTTGGCAGGAGGCCGGGTCGCGGCGGGCGGGCGCACTCGGGCAACTCCCGCGCCCGGCGGGAGGGGCGAAGGGCGGGAGTTTGCCGCCGTTTGTGGGAATAGCGTGGGACGCCCCGGAGGGGCTGTCGGCGGGCCGTGCACCCGCGGACCGAAACACCTTGGAAACCAACGCTGGAACTGGCGCGCCCGGAGAGATTCGAACTCCCAACCCCCAGATCCGTAGTCTGGTGCTCTATCCAATTGAGCTACGGGCGCCGCCGGAGCGGCCCATGTAGTCGAACCGCCCCGCGGGGGCAAGCCCCGCGGACGCCGATCCCGTTCAGGCAGCCATGCGATCGAGCTCGGCCAGCAGCGCCGTGCCCATCGCCTCGGTACCGACCGGCGTGGTCCCCGGCGCCGCGATGTCGGCCGTGCGCAGGCCGGCGGCAAGCACGCGGGTCACGGCGGTTTCGATCAGCTCCGCGTCCTCCTCCATGTCGAAGGAATAGCGCAGCAGCATCGCTAAGCTCAGCATCTGCGCCAGCGGATTGGCGATACCCTTGCCGGCGATATCCGGCGCGCTGCCATGGATCGGCTCATAGAGCGCATGCCGCTTGCCGGATGGCTGCACGGCGCCGAGCGTGGCGGACGGCAGCATGCCCAGGCTGCCGGTCAGCATGGACGCAAGATCGGACAGCAGGTCGCCGAAGATGTTGGACGTCACGATCACGTCGAACTGCCGCGGGTTGCGCACGAGCTGCATGGCGCAGTTGTCGGCGTACATATGCGACAAGGCCACGTCGGCGTACTCGCGCGCGTGCAGCGCCGTGACGGTCTGGCGCCAGAACAGGCCGGACTGCATCACGTTGGCCTTTTCCACGCTGGTCACCCGCTTGCCGCGCTTGCGCGCCAGCTCGAAGCCGACCCGGGCCACGCGCTCGATCTCGGCGGTGGTGTAGGATTCGGTGTCGAAGCCGCGCTGCGATCCGTCCGGCAGGGTCTCGATCCCGCGCGGGGTGCCGAAATAAACGCCGCCTGTGCTCTCGCGCACGATCATCAGGTCGAGGCCGCGCACCACCTCAGGTTTCAGGGTGGAGGCATCGACCAACGGATCGAGCACCGTCGCCGGGCGCAGGTTGGCGAACAGGTCCAGCTCCTTCCGCAGCCGCAGGATCGCGATCTCCGGGCGCATGTCGAAACCGAGCTTGTCCCATTGCGGGCCGCCGACCGAACCGAACAGGATCGCATCCGCGTCCTTCGCCGCCTGCATGGTGGCGTCCGTAATCGGGGTGCCGCGCGCATCGATCGCGGCCCCGCCGACCAGATCCTCGGTGATGTCGAAGGAGACCATGCGGCGGCGGCCAAGCCAGTCGATCACCCGGCGGGTCTCGCGCATCACTTCCGGGCCGATCCCGTCGCCGGGCAGGACCAGCAGTTTCTTGTTTGCAGCCATGTAGGTCGGATCCTTCTCAGGCGGCGGTAATGGCTGGCGACCAGGGCTGCTCGACCCGGCGCCTCGCCTCATAGGCGTCGATGGATTTCGCGTGCTGCATGGTCTGGCCGATGTCGTCGAGGCCGTTCAGCAGCAGGTGCTTGCGAAATGGGTCGATATCGAACCCGATCTCCTCCCCGTTCGGGCGCACCACCACCTGGCGTTCCAGATCGATGGTGACCCGCGCGTTGCCGCCGAGTCGCGCATCCTCGATCAGCACATCGCACACGGCACGCGGCAGACAGATCGGCAGGATCCCGTTCTTGAAGCTGTTGTTGTAAAAAATGTCGGCGAAATCGGGGGCGATGATGCAGCGGATGCCGAAGTCGAGCAGCGCCCAGGGCGCATGCTCGCGCGACGAACCGCAGCCGAAATTCTCATGCGCGACCAGGATCTGCGCATGGCGGTACGGCTCCTGGTTCAGCACGAACTCCGGCCGCTCCTTGCCCTCCGCGTCGTAGCGCAGGGTGTCGAACAAATGGACGCCGAGGCCCGAGCGCTTGATGGTCTTCAGGAAGCGCGCCGGGATGACCTTGTCGGTATCGACGTTCGCCAGCGGCAGCGGCGCCGCGACGGCGGTGAGCGTCGTGAACTTGTCCATGATCCCCCCTCAAACCAGTTGCCGCACGTCGGCGAGCCGCCCGGTGACCGCGGCAGCCGCCGCCATCGCCGGCGAAACAAGATGCGTGCGCCCGCCGGGCCCCTGCCGCCCCTCGAAATTGCGGTTGGACGTACTGGCGCTGCGCTGGCCGGGCGTCAGCTTGTCGGGGTTCATGCCGAGGCACATGGAGCAGCACGGTTCCCGCCACTCGAACCCCGCTTCCAGCAGCACGCGGTCCAGCCCCTCCTCCTCCGCCTGGCGCTTCACGAGGCCCGAACCCGGCACCACGAGCGCACGCACGCCCGCGGCCACCTTGCGCCCGCGCGCCACCGCGGCGGCGGCGCGGATATCCTCGATGCGGCCGTTGGTG
This sequence comes from uncultured Pseudomonadota bacterium, assembly GCA_963708095.1. Lineage (GTDB taxonomy): Bacteria > Pseudomonadota > Alphaproteobacteria > Acetobacterales > Acetobacteraceae > JAJZVS01. Next base: position 4,843,401 of record OY970182.1, on the reverse strand, counting down.
CAACTGCCGATGAACACCACGTCGATCGCCACGTCCTGCATCCGGGTGCCCGGGGTCAGCGCCATGTAGTCGAGCATGCGCTGCATCTGGGTCCGCGCCGCCTCGTCCTCGACCAAGGCAGGATCGGGCACCGCGCCCGTCACCGGTACCACCGCGCCCGGATTGGTGCCCCAGGTCACCATCGGCGCGATGGCGGCGGCATCCAGCACCACGGTCTTGTCGTAGACCGCGCCCGGGTCCGACGGCAGGGTACGCCAATACGCCACTGCCTGGTCGAACGCCGCACCTTTCGGCGCATAGTCGCGGCCCTTCACATAGGCGAAGGTGGTTTCGTCCGGCGCGATCAGGCCGGCGCGCGCGCCCGCCTCTATCGACATGTTGGAAACGGTCATCCGCCCGGCCATATCGAGCGCGCGCACCGCCGCCCCCGCATACTCGATCACGTGGCCATTGCCGCCGGCCGTGCCGATCTGGCCGATGATCGCCAGCACCATGTCCTTGGCCGAGGCACCGAAGCCCAAGGTCCCGTCCACCCGCACCAGCATGTTCTTCGCCGGCCGCTGCAACAGGGTCTGGGTCGCCAGCACATGCTCCACTTCGGAGGTGCCGATCCCGAAGGCCAAAGCTCCCAGTGCGCCATGGGTGGAAGTGTGCGAATCGCCGCAAACGATGGTCATGCCCGGCAGGCTGATGCCGAGCTCGGGGCCGATGATGTGCACGATGCCCTGGCGCACATCCAGGATCGGGATATACGGCACGCCGAATTCGACGACGTTCCGCTCCAGGGTCTCCACCTGGATGCGGCTGTCCTCCTCCTTGATGCCCAGGCGCCGATCCGAGGTAGGGATGTTATGATCCGCCACCGCAATCGTCGCATCCGGCCGGCGCACCGGCCGGGCCGCCAGCCGCAGCCCCTCGAACGCCTGCGGACTGGTCACCTCATGGACAAGATGCCGATCGATATAAAGCACGCACGTACCATCCGGCAGCCGCTCCACCACATGGCTGTCCCAGATTTTGTCGAACAAAGTCCGTGGCTTGCTGCCAGACATCGGCATTGCCTCCTTGGGAAGTGCTTGGGGTCGTCAAGGAAGGCCAGGGGGCTCTGCCCCCTGAACCCCCGCCAAGGGCTCGCCCTTGGAACCCTTACGTTGGTTCCGTGCTGGTGGGGGTCCAGGGGGCAAAGCCCCCTGGCCTTGCTTGACCCTCCCGCTCACTCTCCCGAAGCGGCCACGGCCGGCGTTTCGGTGCTGCGGGCTTTCTCGGCGATGCGGGCGGATTTGCCCGACCGGCCGCGCAGGTAATAGAGCTTGGCACGGCGCACGTCGCCGCGGCGGATGACGGCGATATCGGCGATGGTTGGGGAGTACAACGGGAACACGCGTTCCACGCCTTCGCCGTAGCTGATTTTGCGCACGGTGAAGTTGCTGTTGAGGCCTTTGTTGGAGCGCGCGATCACCACGCCCTCGAACGCCTGGGTGCGGCTGCGTTCGCCTTCGACCACTTTCACCGAGACGCGCACGGTATCGCCGGGGGCGAACACGGGCACCGCGCGCGCGGCGGTCAGGCGGGCGATCTGGTCGGCCTCGTAGGCCTGGATGATGTTCATGTGGGTGCGGTCCTTTCGTGCGGATCGGATTAGGTCGCCGCGGGGCGGCTGGCAACCGGGGCGGCGTGACGTGCCCAGAGGTCGGGGCGGCGGGTACGGGTGGCGGTTTCGGCCTCGGCGCGGCGCCAGGCCGCGATGGCGGCGTGGTTGCCGGACAGAAGAACGTCCGGCACCCGGCGCCCACACCATTCGGCGGGGCGGGTGTAGTGCGGGTATTCGAGCAGGCCGGCGCTGAAGCTTTCCTCTTCCGCGCTGGAAGCGGCGCCCATGACGCCGGACAGCAGACGGACGGCTGCGTCGAGCAGCACCATCGCGGCAAGTTCCCCGCCCGACAGGACGTAGTCCCCGATGGAGACTTCCTCGAGCCCGCGCGCCTCGATCACTCGCTGGTCGATGCCTTCGTAGCGCCCGCAGAGCAGGATGGCCCCCGGCCCGGCGGCGAGACGGGCGGCCTGGTCCTGGGTGAACGGGCGCCCGCGCGGGGTCAGCGCCAGCAGCGGCCGGTCGTCGGCGACGGCGGCGATCGCCGCGTCCGCCACGTCGGGGCGCAGCACCATGCCGGCGCCGCCGCCGAACGGGGTATCGTCGACCGTACGGTGACGGTCGGTGGCGAAGTCGCGGATGTCCGTGGCTTGCAGCGACCAGCGCCCAGCCTCTCGCGCGCGGCCGGCGAGCGAATGGCCGAGCGGGCCGGGGAACATCTCGGGGAACAGGGTCAGCACGGTGGCGCGCCAGATCATGGGGCGGGGCTCCGCGGCTCTGCGTCACCCGGACGGTGCGAAGGGGCGCGGCGCGGCGGGGCGGCGGGTTCTGCGGGAGCCGCGACGATCTCGTCCGGCATGGCCACCACGACGCGTCCGCCGGCCGGATCAACCTCCGGCACCGCGACGCGGGTGAAGGGCACCAGCAGCGGCGCGGCCTTCGGCCGGGCGATTTCCAGGCTGGCGCCGGCACCGTAGTCGTGCACCGCAATCACCTCGCCCAACGCCGCCCCCGCCGGATCGACCGCCGTCAACCCGATGAGGTCCGCAAGGTAGTATTCCTCGGCCGCCGGCGCCGGCAGCCGGGCGCGGGGGACGAACAGCCGCAGGTTGACGAGCCGTTCCGCCGCCGTGCGATCGGCGACCGGGACCGCACTGCCGGCTTGGACCTCGGCGATCTCCGCCAGCCCCTCGCCGCGCCAGCGCAGGGTGAAGGATCGGCCGTCCTCGGCCTCCAGCACGCCGTACCCGGCCAGCGCCGCGGGCGGGTCGGTGTAGCTGAGCACGTGCGCCAGCCCCCGCACGCCGTGCGGGCGCCCGATCACGCCGAGCAGGACGCGGGAGGCGGGCACGGATCGCTCAGCCCGCGGCCTTGGCCGCGCGTTCCTGTGCCTTCTTCTTCGGCGCCGATTTCTGCGGCTGCTCGCGCCAGGCCGGCATCGGGGCGAGGCCGGCGCGGCCGAGGAAACGCGCCACCCGGTCGGTCGCCAGCGCGCCCTGGCCCAGCCAATGCTGGATGCGCGCATCGACGAGGCGGATGCGGTCGGCGTGCTCGGCCGGCAGCATCGGGTTGTAGCTGCCCAGCTTCTCGATGAAGCGCCCGTCGCGCGGGGAACGGCTGTCGGCCACCACGATGTGGTAGTAGGGGCGCTTCTTCGCCCCGGCGCGCGCCAGGCGGATTTTCAGACCCATCGGTTTCGTGTCTCCTGTTAAAAACCCCGGCCGGGCGGCCGGTTGCCTTGAGTCATGCCCTTGGGCAGCAGCGCGGACAGGCCGTGGCGCATCAGCCCTTTCTGCCCGAGCTTGTTCATGCGCTTCATCATCGCGCTCATGTCGTCGAACTGCTTGAGCAGCTTGTTCACGTCCTGCACCGTGGTGCCGGAGCCGCTCGCGATGCGCTTCTTGCGCGACGCCTTGATGATATCGGGCGCGCGCCGCTCCTTGGGCGTCATCGACGAGATGATCGCCTCCTGCCGCTTCAGGATTTTCGTATCGAGCTTGGCATCGTCGAGCTGCGCCTTGATCTTGCCGACCCCCGGCAGCATCCCGAGGATGCCCGACAGCGAGCCCATCCGGCCGATCTGGCGCAACTGCGCAGCGAGGTCTTCGAGGTCGAACTTGCCGCGCGCCATCTTGGCGGCGAGTTTCTCGGCCTCGTCCTGATCGATCGTCTCGCCGGCTTTCTCCACCAGGCCGACGATGTCGCCCATGCCGAGGATGCGGCCGGCAACACGCTCGGGGTGGAACTCCTCCAGCGCATCAAGCTTTTCGCCGAGCCCCATCAGCTTGATCGGCGCGCCGGTAACCGCACGCATCGACAGCGCCGCGCCGCCGCGGGCGTCGCCGTCCATGCGGGTGAGCACGATGCCGGTGATGCCGAGCGCCTCGTGGAAGGCGCGCGCGGTGTTCACCGCGTCCTGGCCGGTCATGGCATCGACGACCAGCAGGGTTTCGGCCGGGTTGGTGGCGGCGCGGATCGCCTTCACCTCCTCCATCAGGGCTTCGTCGATGGAAAGCCGGCCGGCAGTGTCCAGGATGACGAGGTCGAAGCCCTCGCGCCGGCCAGTTTCCATCGCGCGCTGGGCGATCTGGACCGGGGTCTGACCGGCGACGATGGGCAGGCTGGGCACGCCGGCCCGCTCGCCAAGCTGAGCAAGCTGCAACTGCGCGGCGGGGCGCTGGGTGTCGAGACTGGCGAGCAGCACCCGCTTGCGCGCCCGCTCCTTCAGCCGCAGCGCGATCTTTCCCGCGGTGGTGGTCTTGCCGGAGCCCTGCAGCCCGACCATCAGCACCGGGATCGGGGCGGCGGCGTTGAGGTTGAGCGGCACGGCGCCTTCGCCGCCCAGTTCCTCGACCATCACGTCGTTGACGATCTTCACGATCTGCTGGCCGGGGGTGACGCTGCCCAGGACCTCGGTGCTCAGGGCGCGTTCGCGCACCTTGGCGATGAAGTCGCGCACCACGGGCAGGGCTACGTCGGCGTCGAGCAGGGCGAGGCGGACCTCGCGCAGCGCTTCGCCCACGTCGATCTCCGACAGCGCGCCGCGGGTGCGCAGCCGGTCGAAGACCCCGGAGAGCTTGTCGGAAAGCGCCTCAAACACGAACGGACCACTCCATGACAGATCGCGCCGCTGCGCGAGACTTCGCGGAGCGACGGGGCCCCCGCGCCAGGGGGCGGGGACCGGACGGACGGGATGTCCCCGGATGCGGCGCATATGCGAGCCGACCGCGGGGCGTGTCAAGATCGGGACGGACGGCGGTGCGGGGGACACATTGTACAAGTGGCCGCCGAAAGAGCCGAAACGGCCGGCGACATTGTACAACCGGGCTCGCCGCAGGCCCAGATGGACACCCACCGCAAGGCCGCCCTTCACACGGCGCGTTATCGGCCGCTTCACCATTGCCATGCCAGGCTCACGCCGCCCCCTCCGGAGCTGCATCGTGAACGCACTGACCCGATCCGCTGCCATCGCCCGCATCCGCACCTTCGCCTTCGCCGGGATCGACGCGGTGCCGGTGGAAGTGCAGGTGCAGATCTCCGCCGGCCTGCCCGCCTTCCTCGTGGTCGGCCTGCCCGACAAGGCGGTGGGGGAGGCGCGGGAGCGGGTGCGCGCCGCGCTCGCCGCCATGGGGCTGTCGCTGCCGCCGCGCCGCGTGCTGGTCAATCTGGCGCCGGCCGACCTCGCGAAGGAAGGCAGCCATTTCGACCTGCCGATCGCGCTCGGCGTGCTGGCCGCGATGGACGTGCTGCCCCGGGAGGAGATCGGCGGCTTCGCGGCACTGGGGGAACTGCACCTCGACGGGACCCTGCACCCGGTGGCGGGGGTGCTGCCGGCGGCGATCGGGGCCTCCGCGCGCGAACTCGGGCTGATCTGCCCCGCCGCGCAGGGGGGTGAGGCGGCCTGGGCCGGGCGGATTGAAGTGCTGGCCGCGCCGGACCTGCTGAGCCTGGTCAACCATTTCCGCGGCAGCCAGGTGCTGAGCCCGCCCGAGCCGGCAGGACTTGCCGAAGCACCGCGCGGACCCGATCTTGCGGAGGTAAAAGGATTGGAAACCGCCAAGCGGGCGCTGGAGATCGCCGCCGCGGGCGGACATAATCTGCTGCTGATCGGGCCGCCCGGGGCCGGCAAGTCGATGCTCGCCGCGCGGCTGCCCGGCCTGCTGCCCGATCTCTCGCCGGCCGAGGCGCTGGAGGTCAGCATGGTCCACAGCGTCGCCGGTCTGCTGGTCGGCGGGCGACTGGTCATGCGGCCGCCGTACCGGGAACCGCATCATTCCGCGTCCCAGGCAGCGCTCTCGGGCGGCGGGCAGCGGGCGCGGCCGGGGGAAGTTTCGCTTGCGCATCGCGGCGTGCTGTTCCTCGACGAGCTGCCGGAGTTCCCGCGCCCGGCGCTGGAATCGCTGCGCCAGCCGATGGAATCCGGGCGCACCACGGTGGCGCGCGCGGCGGCGCACGTGACCTACCCGGCGCGGTTCCAACTGGTGGCGGCGATGAACCCGTGCCGCTGCGGGCATATGGGCGACGGCGTCAGAGAATGCGGCCGCGCGCCGCGCTGCGGGGAGGACTACCGCAACCGCATCAGCGGTCCGGTGCTCGATCGCATCGACCTGGTGGTGGAGGTGCAGCCGGCCTCAGCCGCCGAGCTTGCGCGCGCGCCGGCGGGCGAGGCGAGTGCTGCGGTCGCCGCCCGGGTCGCCCGAGCACGCGATGCCCAGCGGGCGCGCTACGGGAGTGCCGGGCCGGCGACGAATGCCGAGGCGGACGGGGCGGAGGTGGCGCTGGCGTCGGAGGCTCTGGCGCTGGCTGGCCAGGCGATGGAGCGGCTGCGCCTATCGCCGCGCGGCTATACGCGGGTGCTGCGGGTGGCGCGCAGCATCGCCGATCTTGCGGGCGCGGGCGTGGTGGGCCGGGTGCATGTGGCCGAGGCGCTGGCGTTCCGCCCGCGGGTACGCGGATAAGCCGACACCCCCTCCCCTTGCGGAGAGGAGCTGGGAAAGAGGCACGCGGCTTGGAGATCCCGTGCCGCTCCCCCCTCCCCCCGGCCCCCTCCCGCAGGGGGAGAAGGAAGTCAGCCGCCGAGCTCCGTGTCCGCCAGCCGCTCCGCCACCTTCGCCATCTCCGTATGATCCGCGCTCGGACCGAACATCGCCAGCGCCGCGCCAACCATCTCCTTGCATAACGCCGACAGCGGCGCAGGCGTCGCCGTCTCCCGCCCCACCTGCAGCGCGATCGACAGATCCTTATCGAGCAGCCCCATGGTGAAGCCCGCGTCGAATTTGCGCGACAGCACGAACTGCTTGAACTTCTTCTGCGTCGAGTTGTTCATCCCCGTCGCCGCGTTCAGCACGTCCACCATCACCGAAGGATCGAGTCCGAAACGTTGACCGATCAACAGCGCCTCGATCCCGATCAGGAAGCCGCCGGCGGAGACCAGGTTGTTCAGCGCCTTCATCGCCTGACCGGAGCCGACGGCCCCGGTGCGCAGCACCTGGCTGCCCATCGCCGACAGCACCGGCATCGCGCGCTCGATCGCCGCAGCCTCGCCCCCGGCCATGATGGCGAGCTGGCCGGTCTTCGCCCGCGGCACGCCGCCCGAGACCGGCGCGTCGATCAGCACGCCGCCCAGCTCCGCCACCCGCAGCGCCAGCTCCTGCGTGACCGAGGGCACGCCGGAGCTCATTTCCACCACCACCGTGCCGGGCTTCATCCCGGCCAGGATGTTGTCGTCGCCGTCGGCCAGTACCTGCCGCACGATGGCGCTGGTCGGCAGGATGGTAACGATCACGTCCGACGCCGCGGCGAGAGCACGCAGGCTGTCGGGGGCGTCGCCGCCGATCTGCTGGACGAAGTTGTCGGCGACCTCCCGGCGGGAATCGTTGATGTGTACGGTGAAGCCGGCGCGCACCAGGCAGGCCGCCATCGGCCAGCCCATGTTGCCGACGCCGACAAAGCCGACCTGGGGTTTGCCCACGGGGGGTTTGCCCACGGGGGGTTTGCCCACGGGGGGTTTCGCGTCCGATGTCATTTGGAATCGACTTCCTTGAACACTTCGGTGGCGATCCTGAAGGCTTCCAGGCTGGCCGGGATGCCGCAATAGGCGCCGGTCTGCAGCAGGATCTCCTTGATCTCCTCGCGGGTGACGCCGTTGGTCAGGGCGGCGCGCAAATGCAGCCGCAGTTCGGCACCGCGGTTGAGCGCGACCAGCATGGCGATGTTGACGATGCTGCGCGTCTTGCGCGGCAGGCCGGGGCGGGTCCAGATCGTGCCCCACGCGACCTCGGTCGTGAGCTGCTGGAACGCGGCGTTGAAGTCGTCGGCGCGCGCGAGCGAGCCGTCCACATACTCCGCGCCCAGTACATCGCGGCGAACGGCGAGGCCGCGCTTGAACAGGTCGCTCTGGTACTCGGGACGGTCGGGAATGTCGGCCATGGCTTCCCCCTCTGGTCGGACAGCGCGCGGACCCTAGAGATTGCCAGCCTGCCCGGCAAGCGGTTGACTGCCCGCACCCGGGGAAGGAGACACGGCAATGGCGGACGCACCCACGATCACCTACGAGGTGCTGGCCCTGCGCTACGGCATTTTCGACGGCCGGATGCAGTACCAGAACTACACCATGCCCGATGACCACGCCGCCCCCGATCCGCTCGATTTCTTCGTCTTTGCGATCCGCGGTGGCGGGCGCACGATCGTGATGGACACGGGGTTCAACCTGGAATCGGCGCAGCGGCGCGGGCGCGAACTGATCTGCACGCCGGACGCGGCGCTGCGCAACGCGGGCATCGATCCCGCGACCGTGAAGGACGTGGTGCTGACGCATATGCACTGGGACCACGCCGGCGGGATGGCCTACTTCCCCGCCGCCACCTTCCACATCCAGGCCGAGGAGATGGCCTATTGCACCGGCCCCTGCATGTGCCAGCCGTTCCTGCGCCGTCCGTTCGACGTCGATGACGTGCAAAGCGTCGTGCGCGCGCTCTATGCGAATCGCTTGCGCGTCCACGAGGGCACGGCGGAGATCGCGCCCGGCGTGAGCCTGCATCTGATCGGCGGGCATTCAGGCGGTATCCAGTCGATCCGGGTGCCGACCGCGCGCGGCTGGGTGGTGCTTGCCGGCGACGCCGCGCATCTCTGGGGCAACATCCGCAAGCGCAACCCGTTCCCGGTGGTGGTGGATGTGGCGCGCATGCTGCGCGGATTCGAAACGATCGAGGCGCTGGCCGACGGGCCGGACCATGTCATTCCGGGCCACGATCCGCTGATCCTGAAACGTTTCCCCCTGCTCGGTGGGAGCCGCGAGATCGCACAGCTCCACCTGCCGCCGATCGCGTGAGGCGACGGGATGGGAGGATGCGCCGCTCCTTTCGGCTCGTCCGCGCCCTGCTGATCGGGCTCGCCGTTCTGGTGCTGCTCGCCGCCGCCGGCATTGGGGGCGCGCTGTGGCGCACCCTGCCCTCGCGGTACGCGACCGTCGCCATCCCGGGGCTTTCCGCCCCGGTCGCGATCACCTTCGACCAGTACGGCATCCCGCGCATCCGGGCGGCGAACCTGGCCGACGCCGCTGCCGCGCTCGGCTATGTGCATGCGCGCGCTCGGATGTTCCAGATGGACCTGATGCGCCGGGCCGCGTCCGGCCAGCTGTCGGCGATCGCGGGGCCCGCGACCCTGCCGCTCGATCGGGAAATGCGCACCCTCGGCCTGCGCCGCGCCGCCAGGGTCGACGAGGCCGCGCTGCCGCCGGCCACGCGCGCGCTGATGGCCGCCTATGCGCGCGGGGTGAACGCCTGGATCGGCGCGCGTGGGCGGTTCAGCGCACCGGAGTTCCTGCTGCTCGGCGCGCCGCGCCCCTGGACCCCGGTCGACAGCCTGCTCTGGGCCAAGACCATGGGGCTGTGGCTGTCGATGAACTGGCGGCAGGAACTGGCGCGCACCCAGCTTTCCGCCCATCTGCCGCGCGCCGTCATCGAGGCGCTCTGGCCCGGCCAGCACGAAGCCGGGCGGCCGGACGCGGCGCGCGCGACGGGGATCCGCACCGCCGCCCTGTCGGCCGCTGCGGTCGATGCCGCCCTGCCCGCCTTCCCGGCGCCGTTTACCGAGCCGCCGGTGGCATCGAACGAATGGGCTGTGGATGGCGCGCATTCGGCGACCGGCAAGCCGCTGCTCGCCGGCGATCCGCATCTCGGTTTCGGCTTCCCGTCGATCTGGTATCCGGCCCGGATCGATACGCCGGGCGAAACCCTGGTCGGCGCCACGGCGCCCGGCGTGCCCGGCGTGGTGCTGGGGCGCAATCGGCACATCGCCTGGACCTTCACCACCACCGGCGCGGACGTGCAGGATATATTCATCGAAACCCCGGTGGGCGTGAACGAATACGCGACGCCGGACGGGCCGCGGCCGTTCTCCGTCCGCACCGAGCGCATCCGCGTCCGCGGCCGGCCTGACCAGACGATCCGCATCCGCGCCACGCGGCACGGACCGGTCATAAGCGACCTGTTCAACCACGGCAGCGGCGGTCCCGTGCTCGCCGTCGCGATGGCCAATCTGCAACCGGGCGACACGGCGGCGGAGGGACTGCTGGCGCTCGACCAGGCGGGCACGGTCGCGCAGGCGGGAGCGGCGGCGGCGCTGATCAGTTCCCCGGTGCAGAATCTGCTGATCGCCGACAGCAAGACGATCGGCCTGTTCGTCACCGGGCGGGTGCCGGTGCGCGCGCAGGGTGACGGGACGATGCCGGTGGACGGGGCCTCCGGCGCCCACGACTGGACCGGCTGGGCCTCCGGCGCGGCGCTGCCGCATATCGCGGCACCTGCCAGCGGGCGGCTCGTGAACGCCAACAACCGGATCGCGCCCCCCGACTTTCCGGTGTTTCTCGGCCGCGACTGGTTCGCCGACTGGCGGGCGCGGCGCATCCGCGCGCTGCTGGATCGCACGCCGCACGCAACTGTGGCGGATTTCACGCGGATGCAGACCGATGTCACCAGCCTGTTCGCGCGCGCGCTGCTGCCCAGCTTGCTGGCCGTGCCGCCGCCGCCCGGGCGGGCCGGGGCGGCGTTGCGCCTGCTCGCCGGCTGGGACGGGGCGATGACGATGGACGCGCCGCAGCCGCTGATCTTCCATGCCTGGATCGACCGGTTCTACGGCCTGGTGATGGAGCGCAACCATATCCCGGCCTCGGCCGCGGGGTTCGCCGCGCCGCTGACGGAGTTCCTGCCGGCAGTGTTCGCCCCGGGCGGGGCGTACTGGTGCGGCGGCGACTGCACGGGGCTGTTGCGCACCGCGCTCGACCAGACAGTCGCCGCGCTCGCAACTCGTTTCGGTCCAGATCCGCGCGCATGGCGCTGGGGCGCGGCGCACCAGGCGATGTTCGCACACCCGCTGCTGCGCGCCATTCCGCTGCTTGGCCGCTTCGCCACCTTGCGCATCCCGAGTCCGGGCAGCGCGACCACGATCGACGCCGGCGGCACCGCGCCCGGGCATTTCGCTTCCGTGCACGGCCCGGAATTCCGCGCGGTGTACGATCTGGCGGATCTCGACGCCAGCCGCTTCATGATGGCGCCGGGCCAGTCCGGCAACCTGCTCAGCCCGTTGTCGCGCAACTTCCTGCGCCCTTGGCGCGACGGGCAGACGATCACGATCGGGCCGACACCCGCGCGCCTGACCGCGACAGTCCGGTTGGTGCCGGCAGTGCGGTAAGGCAAGTGTCCCGTCTCTCAAATAGGTCGACAGATTCGATAACGGAACGTCAAGCAGATCGTTGTCAGCGCAGTCATCCCGAGTGTGCCGACCCTGTCAGCGATATTCAAGCTCGATGTTCGCGTCGCCACACACCGGGGCTTGTGCCCGCCATGCGTCCAAACACTCTCGTGAAATGGCTTTGATCCGCGAAGCCGCACTCATCAGCGACATCGGCCAGTGACATCGTCGAATTCACCAAGAGATCCTGCGCCGTCTCAATACGAGCCGCCATAACCCATTGATGCGGTGGAAGCCCGGTAGATGCCTTGAAAGCGCGCGCGAAATGGCTGACCGACAATTTGCACGCCGCCGACACACTGCCCATTGATACATTGTCCGCCAGGCCCGTACGCAGCAAGTCCTTCGCCCGATGTAGTTGCCACGGCGCCAGACCGCTGCAGGTTGGGTCTTGGTCCGGTTGCGATCCACTGGCGGCCCGTGCCACGTATGCCAGAGCCTGCATGTCGCAGCCTTCGGTTAAGAGCGGCAGCACCTCGTCTGGCTCCGTGAGTTCTCCTATTAGTTCATTGAAGGCCCTGCCGAGTGAGTTGTGGGAAAACCCGACAATCGGTTTGGCCAGGACCTGCTTCGCGGTCGGGCTGAGGAAGGACGGTTCGACAAATACCCCGGCACAGTCATATTCCGACTCGGCTGTCAGTTCCCCCTCTGCATCGATGCCCTCCGGGAAGAACCAGAAATTCGCCTCGGTCCGGCCGATGTTGTCGACCTGGCGACTGGCCGTCCTGATGCGAGCGTTGGCGGCCTTGTCGTCCCGACGAGATTTTCTGGTACGGCTACATGCTCACCATTCCTTGATCGAGCACGATTCGGAGTTGTGCTCGTTGGGACATCATGATTGCATGGTAAGAACCATACGAAGGCGTGCCTTGCCAGCCATCATCCTGGCGTAAGCCTCCGGCGCTTTCTCGAGCGGCATGGTCTCGATCATGGCAGCGACGCCGGTGAGCACACTGAACTTTAGCGTCGCGTCGCCGGTGGCGGGGTCTCCGGTTAAGGCGCCTTCGATTGAACGGCTGGCGAAAAGTAGATCGGACGTCGAGACTACGACCGGATCCGGCGTTGCGCCGAGCGTCATGATCTTGCCATGCGGGCGCAAGCCCTTCACGATTTGCGCCACCGCCTTGCCGCCGGACGCGGTAGCGATCGCCAGCGCGGCTCCGCCCAAGTCCTGCAAGGCCTGCCCCGGATCAACGGACGAACTGTCGATATAATGATGCGCGCCAAGCTTCCTCGCGAGTTCAGCCTTGTCCGCCCCCCGTCCAATAGCGGCAACCTCGAATCCCATGTGCCGCGCATATTGGACACCCAGATGTCCGAGCCCGCCGATCCCCAATACAGCGACAAGATCACCCGCCTTGGCGGGCGAGTTGCGAAGTGCGCTGAATGTCGTGAGGCCGGCGCACAGAAGGGGTGCAGCCTCTACGGCGGACAGATCGTCTGGAATTGACATCAGGCCGCTCGCTCTGGCGATCAACACCTCCGCGTAGCCGCCGTCGTGCTGTATGCCCGTGAACTCCTGGTTGCGGCAATTTACAAGATCGCCACCCCGGCACTGCTCGCAACGCCCGCAGCTTCCACCCAGAAATCCCACGCCAACGCGCTGGCCTACGGCCCATCCCTCGACGCCTGCACCGAGCATATCGATCACACCCACCGCCTCGTGTCCGGGCACGCGCGGCCAAGCGATTGGAAACACGCCCTCAACCGTCCCCGCGTCGGAATGGCAAACGCCGCAAGCCTCGACGCGGATGCGGACGTGGCCGGGCCGCGGATCGACCAGCGGCTTCCGGGTCAGTTCGAGTTTCCCGGGGCTGACTGCTTGAACGGCGCGGTAGGTTACGTCGGACTGGGACATTTTTTCCTTCGAAAAATCGTGGCGCAGAGATACCAGCGTCTGTCGACAGCCGGGAGGTCATAGATGCCACCTTTCTGGCCATGGCCATTGCGTCAGGCGGCTCAGCAGTCTGTTGAAGACGTGATGAATAGAGCTTTGAGGATTGCGTCCTTACCGAAGATGGTATGCGAACTCTCCTCCGATCGAGCCGTCGTCGAGCAGTTCGGACGTTCCGGAACCGCCGACCTGGTCCGTCTCGTCAAATCCGAACCGCGTGAAGACGACAACTGACTTCCTTTCTATCGTGGGCCTTATGCGGCTTTCGCCTGCCATCGCCGGAAGCAACTGCATTGCTTGCGCCGTGGGCGGAAAGGGATCATCTCCGCGAACGCTCTGTTGCTATCCGCGGCCGTGGGCCGCCGTCGCTGGAGGTCGCCGATTCCATGCACGAAGGGCGCCAGGCCGCGCTCTCGCCGGACCAGGCGGTAGACCGGCTGGAGGCGATGCACGCCGAGGCGGTTCAGGCGCAGCGCGATGCGCTGGCACGCTTTGCCGCGGGCGGTGCGCCGCCGGCTCCTGAGGAGCGGTCGCGCTTCCGCTATCCCGAACTCCGCGTGGTGTGGGAGCCCAGCGGGCCTGTCCCGGTTACCCGCCGCGCCTGGGGAAAATTCCAAGCGCCCGGCGTCTATGCAACCACGGTCACCCAGCCCGGTTTCTTCCGTCCTTACCTACTCGCGCAGTTGCAGCCGCTCGTCGCGGAATACGGCGCCTCCGTCCAGGTGCATGTCAGCGCCCAGGAGATACCCTACCCCTACGTGCTCGATCGTGGCGACGAACTCGCTGGCAGCAACGCCTCCTCGGCCGAGCTTGCACGATATTTCCCCACACCCTTGCTGTCGGTGGTCGGTGATGAGGTGCCGGACGGGCTGTGGACCTCTGAGGAGGGACAACCCCGGCCCCTGGCGTTGTTCGATGCGGTGCGTGTCGATTACTCGCTACGCCGCCTGCTGCACTACACCGGCACCGACTGGCGCAGCATCCAGCCCTGGATCCTGCTGACCAACTACCAGCGCTATGTCGACCGGTTCGTGCATTGGAGCCTGGACGAGCTGGCGGATTCCACCAGCCCATACGACCGTCTGATCGCCCCCGGTGGCGCCATCGCCGGCCGCGGCGACCTCTCGGCCGAGGCCGAGGCGCGGCTCGCCGCCGCGCCCTGGCACCGGTTCCAGATGCCCGCCTTGGAGTGCGCCCCTGGGGGCGGACAGGATCAAGCCTCGGTTTTGACGCCCTGCCGGGCGTATTGATCCTCGAATTGCGCGGGGCTGAGATAGCCGAGCGCAGAGTGCAGCCTCTTTGCAGTATAGACTTCATCGATGAAGCGCGGAAGGTCGGCGGTGACATCCTCGAATGTCTCGTAGGCGGCTAGGTAGACCGCTTCGACCTTCAACGTCTTCATGAAGCTCTCCGCCTTGGCGTTGTCGTACGGATTACCGCGACGGCTCATCGAACCAACCAGGCCATGGGCGGCAAGCAGCGCGCGATATGTCTCCGACGCATATTGCGAGCCTCGGTCCGAGTGGTGGATGCAGCCCTTGGCGGGATTGCGCCCCCTGATGGCCGCCTTCAGGGCAGCGACAGCAATGCGGGCGTCCATCGATCGGCTGATCGAGTAGCCGACGACCTTGCGCGACCAGGCATCGAGGATGGCGGCGAGATAGACGAAACCGCCCAGGATGGCGACATAGGTCAGGTCCGCGACCCATAACTGATTGGGGCGGTCGGGAACGACATCCTTCGCCAGGTCCGGGAAGATCGGTCCGGCATGATTGCTGTCCGTCGTGACGACGTAGCGCCGCCGCCGCTTCGGCTGCAGCCCGCGCTCCCGCATCAGCCGCCGGAGCTTCTTGCTATTCACCACCAGGCCCTGGTGGCGCAGTGCCGCCCCTACGCGTCGGTAGCCGTAGCATTCGAACTCGTCGCAGATCGCACTGATCCGGCCGACGAGCTCGTCGGCGCCCAGGGGAATAGGCGGCGTGTCGTAGAAGGTGGATCGCGCCAGGCCCATCAGCTCGCACCCTCGTCTGACGGAGATGCCACGGGGCCGGTGACGACGGAGGAGCTCGCGCTTCTCGGCCGGGGTGCATGCTTCAAGGCCCCCTTTAGCAGCTCAATCTCCAAAGCTTGGCGGCCGACCATCCGTTCCAAGGCAGCGATCCTGGCCTCATACTCCTGGATCAGAGCGGCGGCTTGCGCGTCGTCGTCCAGCGCGCCCGCCTCGAACTTGCCAACCCAGATCCGGATCAGCTGCCGGGAGATGTCGTGGCGCTGCGAAAGCGCGTGTAGCGTCTCCCCGCCAAGGAACTCCTCAGCGACCTGCCGCTTGAACGCCGCGCTGTGGGATCGGTGCTTCGTCATGGCTTCCATCCTCCGGAAGCCCAGCAAGGACCGTCAAATCCTACCGTTCAATCTGTCCGCCCCCAGGGGCGCACTCCACCAAGGGGGTCCTTTTTCCACGCCGAATCACACATTCCGCACCCGCTGGGTCGCTTGCGTGGGATAGTCCCTCCCGCCGATACTGCGGCCGAGTGATCCCAGTTCTAGGCATGGGGAATCCGTGGCAACTTCACGGGTCGCATTGGCCAGGATCACTCAAACCGATTTTTTGGTCAGGCTTTATGAGAACGAAGGAACCTATGGTCGATAACCGGAAGCCCGGCCTTCTTCGGGTTCGCGAGAACATGTCGCTGCGTGAAAAGACTGTCCGCGTGCTGCGCGAGGCGATTCTTCGGGGCCACTTTCGACCAGGACAGCGCCTGGTGGAGCGGGATCTGTGCGAGCAAACCGGCGTCAGCCGCAGCAGCGTAAGGGAAGCGTTGCGCTATTTGGAATCCGAAGGTTTGGTGGAGAGCCGGGGTACGCGCGGCATGTTCATCCCCGAATTGACTTCGGCGGCCGCGCTGGAAATTTACGAGGTGCGTGCCGCGCTGGAATCCGAGGCCGCCCGTCAGTTCGCCGAGCGAGCGACCTCGGCGGACCTGAAGGCGTTGGAAAAGGTCTATGCGCGGATGGTCGCGACCGGCGGCCGGGACAGCGACAATTACCGCAAGGAAACTGACCTGTTCTTCGAAGTTCTGTTTGAGGGTGCGCATAACAGCATTGCCGAGTCAATTATGCGGTCGCTGCACGCCCGCATCAGCTTTTTGCGCGCGAACATGACCCGGCTTTCGCCTCTGGCCCGCCGTAGGATCTCGATCCAGGAAATGGGACAGATCCTACGGGCATTGCGCGCGCGGGACGGCGCGACCGCCGCAGCGGCCTGCCGGGGGTTTGTTGCACGTTCCGCCCGTTTCGCTGTGGAGTGCCTATCGAGCCAAGGCATCAACCATATCGATGTGGCGTAGCCGAGGTTGCCGTCAGCGGGGTGGATTGAGTCTCGGGGTCCAGGAATTCAAGCAGCAGTTTAGCGATCAGATCCGAACTCTCCACCAACACGCTGTGCCGCAGGTCAGGCAGGATGTTCAGCTCCGACCCTGCAATCCGCTCGTGCAGCATACGCGCCATCCTTGGGCTTGATCCAGTATCATGCTCGCCGGTCATGATCAGCGTCGGTCGCTGGATGTTTTCGGCCCGGACACCCTCGTCCGCCTCACCAAACACCCGGTATGCCGCAGCGTAGGAGCCTACATCGTTAGAGGTAAGCTCTCGCAGTCGGCGTGCGACCTTGTCTGGATTGGCTGCCCTGAAGGCGGGCGTGAACCAGCGGTCCTCGGCCGCCTGCGCGACCGAGGCGATGCCCTGATCGCGTACGGTGTCGGCGCGCTGGCGGACGCGCGCCCGCTCGTCGACGGTGCGTTCGGCGACCGTGCTGATGAGCACCAGCCGCTCGACCAGTTCGGGCCGGTCGATCGTGACATGTTCGGCGATCAGGCCGCCGAGCGAGAAGCCGACCAGATGCGCCGCCGGTGCGCCGATGGCCCGCAGCAGCCCGGCCACGTCCTCGACGAAGTCCGCCATGCTGCACGAGATGATGCGGCCGGAACGGCCGTGGCCGCGCAGGTCGGCGCGCGCCACAGTGAACCGGGTGGCAAGCTGAGGGGCAATAACATCCCAGCTCTCAAGATTGGCGCCGACGCCGTGGATCAAGGTAACGAGCGGCCCGGTGCCTTCGACCTGGTAAGTGATCTCGACGCCGTGGGCACCCTGAAATACTCCGAGTCGATGTTTCACCGCGGGTTTCCCTAGTTTGTCCGATGGTATACAAGATCTGCGTCCGGTGGCAATCCCGCATCGGCTCTCCAGAATGGATCTTTCCGCCATGGAATACGTTCGCTTCGGACGGTCGAACCTGAGGGTCTCCCGCATAGCACTCGGTGCGATGGGATTCGGCAACCCGTCCTGGCGGAAATGGGTGCTGACCGAGGCAGAAGCGCGGCCGATCCTGCAGCGCGGGTTGGAGCAAGGGATCAACCTGATCGACACGTGCGACTTCTATTCCGCCGGCGCGAGCGAAGAAATTCTGGGCGCTACGCTGTGGGAATACACCACGCGGGATGAAGTCGTGCTCGCGACCAAGGCGGGCAACCCGATGGCCAAGCACGCGAACGGCCGAGGCTTCTCGCGCAAACACCTGTTCGCAGCGTTGGATGCGTCGCTGCGGCGCCTAAGAACGGATTACGTGGACCTGTTCCAGACCCATATCTGGGACCCCTCGACCGACTTGGAGGAACTGGCAGCCTCGTTCGCCGATATCGTCCGGTCCGGCAAGGCCCTGTATGTAGGTGCGACGACCATGCCCGCCTGGGCCTTCGTTCGCACCATTGACATCGCGCAGCGGGTCGGCCAGCATACTATGTTATCCATGCAATGCGAGTATAATCTATGCCATCGCGAGGCGGAGCGCGAACTGCTGCCGTTCTGCCGGGAAAACGGTGTGGCGCTGATCCCCTTCAGTCCGCTCGCCCGCGGCTTCTTGTGCGCGGACCGGCGCGACCCCGCGCAGACCACCGCACGCCATGAGAGCGACGATTACACGTTGAAGCATTACCATCGGGCGGCCGACTACGCCGTGCGCGATGCCGTGGCCGCCGTGTCGGAGGGGCGGGGAGTATCCCCGGCGCAGGTGGCGCTCGCGTGGGTGCTGCAGCAGCCAGGCTTAACCGCGCCGATCGTCGGCGCGACATCCGTCCAGCAACTGGACGACCTGCTGGCTGCGCTTACAGTGCGATTGGGCGCTGAGGAGATGCAGCGGCTTGAACGGCCCTACCTGCCGCGCTCCCCGCGTGGCGCTGCACATTAAATCTTGGCGGAGGGTGGTTGCCAAGGCAGGATGTCCGATGGTATACCGTCGGACAACGGCCTGACGCAACGTGCCGATGAAACCGGCTCAGCCAATCCATTAGGGGACCAAGATGCGGGGTGTGCTTCGGACTCTGGCGCTCGGCCTGTGTCTCATCGGGGCAGTGCGGGTCGGTGCGGCACAATCTCAGCCTGCCGCCTCCCCCACGCACGGCGGCACGCTTCGGGTGGGGTTCGTCGATGACACCAGAACGCTTGATCCCGTTCATTCCATTACCTGGTCCGAGCGGCAGATCCTATTTCTGTTGTACAACTCGCTGATCCAGATCGGACCGGACTTCTCGCTCAGACCCGGCCTGGCGACGAGTTGGAGCTTCGAGAACGGCAACAAACGGGTCATTCTGCATCTGCGGCACGGCGTCAAATTCCAGGACGGCACGAACTTCGACGCCGACGCGGTGAAGTGGAACCTTGAATGGCGCATGCAGCCAAATACCGATTCACCCGAGCGGAATCGGCTTACGGTGATTAAGAGCATCGACGTCGTCGATCCCTACACTGTCGCTCTCAACCTCAAATCGCCATTCTCCCCGCTGCTGGCGACGCTGACGGGTCGCGCGGGACTGATGGTCTCGCCTACGGCGGTGCGGAAATATGGTAGGGACTTCGGCAGCCATCCGGTCGGGACCGGCCCGTTCGTCCTCAAGCAGTGGGTCCGTGGCAATCACATCATGCTCGACCGCAACCCGGGCTTCTGGCAGTCTGGGCAGCCCTATCTCGACCACATATCGTTCAACGACATCCCCTCCGCGGCGATCGGCATCCAGCGTCTGGTCACCGGGGAGCTGGATCTCATCCCGGATCTAACACCGCAGGATACGCGGCTGTTACAGCGAAATCGGCAAATCAAGCTCGTGCGGCTGCCGTTCGGCCGATGGTTCGCGCTCCAGTGCCATGTCAACCAGCCGCCGTTCAACAATCTCAAGCTGCGGCAGGCCATCGCGCATGCGATCGACCGTAAGCAGATCAACACCATCCTGTGGTCCGGCCGCGGCGCGATCGCCAACTCGGAAGCGCCGCCCGGCCTGTGGTGGTCACCGCCGGCGAGCGACATCGACGCGTATAATCCGGCACTCGCCAAGAAGCTGCTCGCGGAATCCGGAGTCGCGCCCGGCACCGAGCTGACGCTGGCGGCTCCAAGCGACAACACGCTGCGGCTGCTGGCGCAGCTCGTGCAGGAGAATATCGAAGCGATCGGCCTCAGGGTGCGCCTGGAACCGATCGCGCAAAGCGACTGGTATGCTCGGGTCATGGACCAGTCGATTAACTTCACCCCCATACGGTGGGCGGAGCGCGCCGACCCGGATGGGCTGATACAGTTCCTGTTCGATAGCAAGGGCGCCGCGAATTCGACCAATTACCGCAATCCCGAAGTGGACCAACTCGTCGCGCAGGCGGAGCAACTTGCGGACCCGACCCAGCGCAAGCCGCTGTACGACCGGATCCACGCAATTGTGGCCCACGACCTGCCTTACGTGCCCCTTGCATTCAGTAGCGGCTACGTTGCCATGAACCAGAAGGTGCACGGCTTCGTACCGATGCCGGACCTAATCCCGCGCTACCGGGGGCTGTGGAAAGCCCCCTGAAGCGCCATGGCCAGCCTCATCCTACGCCGCCTTTCGCTGCTGGTTCCCAACGTCTTCATCCTGACGTTCCTACTCTTTGTCAGCGTCACGACGTTCCTCGGCAGCCCGGCGGCGCTGATGCTGGGGGAAGATGCGTCACCAGCGGCGATCCGCCAGATAGATACGCAGTTTGGCTTCAACCGGCCGGTCGTCGTGCAATACCTGAGCTGGGTCGATCGCGCACTACACGGAAACCTAGGCCGGTCCTACGCGACGCAGGAGGAAGTGTCCGCGATGCTCGCCCCAGCCATCCCGGTGACGCTGGAACTTAGTGCATGGTCGGTCCTGCTGGCAGTGCTGAGCACCTCAGTCATCAACAGCCTCCCGGCCGCCCGCCGCCTCGTCGATACGGCGAGCTTGGGCCTGTGCATCGTCGGGATCACGGTGCCCAACTTCTTCCTGGGCATCGGACTGATCGATATCTTCTCGGTTCAGCTCGGATGGCTGCCGAGCACCGGCTGGGCGCCCTGGTCGTCCGGGTCAGTCGAGCACTTGGCTCACATGGTGCTGCCGGTGCTGACACTGACCGCATTCTATTTCGGCTCTTTCAGCCTTGTGTACAAGTCGGAATATCGCGCGGTAGCGCAGCAGGTCTTTGTGAAGGTGGCGCGCGCCAAGGGCCTGAGCGAGACCGCGGTGTCGTTCAAGCACATCCTGCCGAACGCCATCCTGCCGGTGATCACCTATGCCGGCCTGTCGATGGGCCAGCTCGTCGGCGGTGCAGTGGTGACGGAGACGGTGTTCTCGATACCGGGCGTTGGGCGATTGCTCGTCGACGCGATAGGCGCACGGGATTTCCCTGTGATGCTGGCCATCGGCATAGTCATCATTGTCGGCGTGACGGTATCAAACCTGGTTGCTGATCTGCTCTACGCACTGGTTAACCCGCTCGTCCGACGCGCCAGATGATGACGGCACCGCCGCCCATGCGTGATCCGCGGCAAACGCGCTGAAGGATGCTCTGTTGAAAGCAAGACGTTCCATCGGGTTACTGCTGATCTTCCTCGTCGCCGCATGCGGTCTGCTCGCCCCCGTCATTGCACCACACGATCCGTTTACCTCCAGTGTTGAGCCGCTACAGGGCCCCACCGCCGTTAACTGGCTTGGCACCGACAGCCTTGGCCGGGACGTGCTTTCCCGCCTCATCTACGGAGCGCGGATCTCGCTGATCGTCGGCACCGGGGCATCAACGGTCGCGGCCGTGATCGGGGTGCCGGTTGGTCTGGCAGCGGGCTATTTGCGTGGCTGGATCGACCTGCTCCTGGTCCAGGTGATTGACCTGTTCGTCGCTCTGCCGGGGCTGGTGCTGGCGCTGATCGTCACTGCCATGTTGGGCGCAACCGCCGTCAACCTGGCGATCATCCTAGGCATCGTCTGCGCGCCGACCGTCGCGCGCCTAGTGCGTGGTCAGGCGATGACGGTACGCGAAACCGTCTTCGTGGAAGCGGCGAAGGCGGCCGGCGGCGGACCTGTCTGGATTATCGCGCGACATATCTGGCCGAACATCATGCGCACCGTAGGCGCGCAGCTCGCTATTACCGTTTCGTATGCGATCTTCACTTCGGCTAGCCTCAGTTTCCTTGGCTTGGGCGTGCCGCCGCCGGCTGCCGATTGGGGCGGCATGGTGCGTGAGGGCTTTCCGTTTCTCACCTTGCTTCCGCTGCTCAGCCTGGCACCAGGCGCGGCGGTTGCGGTCACGGTAATGGGATTCTACCTCGTCGGTTCAAGCGTGGAGTAGCCGATGCCATTGCAACTCGCGGACACGCCAATGGCGTGCGATCAGTTGGAGCGGGACATGCCGGCCGCCACCCGCACGACACAGACCGGCCCGTCCCGTGGCGGGTTGCTGTCGCTACGCAGTCTCACAGTGAACTTCCAGACCAACCGTGGTGAAGTGCGCGCGGTGCGTGGGTTCGACCTCGACATCAACCCGGGCGAGATCGTCGCGCTGGTGGGGGAATCGGGATCGGGTAAGTCGACGATCGGGCATGCACTGATCCGGCTGTTGCAGCATGGGCCGGGCGTGCGCGTCTCCGGTACCGCGCAGTACCGCCTGAAGGATGGGCAGACAGTAGACGTGCTGGCGCTCCCGGAACGGGCGATGCGGCGAGTCCGCGGCAACGACATCGCCATGATCTTTCAGGAGCCGATGTCGTCGCTCAATCCCATCTTCACGGTGGGCGCACAGATCGCCGAGGTCATCCGGCTGCATCGCCAACTCGGCAAGCGGGACGCCCAGGAGGATGCCCTTGCCATGCTGGCGCGTCTCGGCCTGCCGAACCCGCGCAAGTGTCTGGACAGCTACCCGCACCAACTCTCTGGCGGAATGCGCCAGCGCGTCATGATCGCCATGGCGCTGTCCTGCCAACCCTCCCTGCTGATCGCCGATGAGCCGACGACGGCGCTCGATGTCACCGTCCAGGCGCAGATCGTCGATTTGCTGCAGCAGGAGCAGGCCCGCTCCGGAATGGCAGTGCTGTTCGTGACGCACGACCTGGGGCTGGTCTCGGAAATCGCGGATCGCGCGGTGGTGCTGTATGCGGGCCAGGCGGTAGAGACGGCGCCGGTGCGCAATCTCTTCACTGCACCGCGTATGC
Organism: uncultured Pseudomonadota bacterium; assembly: GCA_963708095.1. Taxonomy (GTDB): domain Bacteria; phylum Pseudomonadota; class Alphaproteobacteria; order Acetobacterales; family Acetobacteraceae; genus JAJZVS01. The sequence goes on along the minus strand of OY970182.1, from coordinate 4,820,643 downwards.
CGTACACCCGCGCGTTGCTGCATTCGATGCCACGGCTCGGCGCAGCGGCCCAGGACGGATACGTACTGTGTCCGATCCCGGGACAGCCGGCCAACACGCTGGGGATCGGGGACGGATGCGCCTTCCTGCCGCGTTGCGCCTTCGCCCGGCCGGAAGCGTGCGCGCGGCCGCAGAGTCTGGATCCTGCCGAGCCGGATCATATGGTCCGCTGCTGCCGCCGCGATGCGCTTGGAACGGAGTCGTAAGGTGGATGCGCCGCTGCTTGACGTTCGAGGTTTACAAAAATGGTATCCGGTCCATGGTAGCGCGCTGAGCCGGCGCATAACGCACGTGCAGGCCGTGACCGATGTCTCGTTCAGCCTCGCCTCGCATGAGGTGCTCGGCCTGGCCGGCGAATCCGGGTCCGGCAAGACCACCATTGGTCGCTCTGTGCTGCGGCTGATCGAGCCGACGAACGGAGAGATCCTCTTCAATGGCGAGAATATCCTGGCCTACGACCGGCGCGCATTGCGTCGCTTTCGGCGCGAGGCACAGATGATCTTCCAGGATCCGTTCGCGTCGCTCGATCCGCGGATGACGATCGGGCAGAGCATCTCGGAACCCCTGGTCGTGCAGGGCAGCGTCCGCGGCCACGCTGCGCAGAGAGACCGGGTGGCGGCGATGCTGGAGATGGTGTCGCTCTCGTCGGACTACATGGGCCGGATGCCGCGCGAGCTGTCAGGCGGCCAGCGGCAGCGTGTGGTCATTGCACGGGCCCTCGTCGTCGAACCGCGGCTTGTCGTCGCGGACGAACCGGTTTCGGCGCTCGACGTCTCAATCCAGGCGCAGATCATCACCTTGCTGAAGGAGTTGAAGCAGCGTCTTGGCCTCTCGATCCTGTTCATCTCGCATGATCTCGCCGTGATGGAATATCTCTCGGACCGGATCGCGGTGCTGTACCTTGGCCGGTTGATGGAGATCGGGCCGGCCCGAACCATCTGCAGCAAGCCGCATCATCCCTATACCCGCGCATTGCTCGCCGCGGTGCCCAGCCTGGATCCGGCCGGGCGTCGCGCACGCTTGGTGCTGAGCGGCGAATTGCCCGATCCGGTGAACCCGCCTAGCGGTTGCGTATTCCGCACGCGCTGCCCGTTTGCCCTTCCGGCATGCGCCGGCCCGACACAAATGCGGCCATTGAGCGCGGGCCACGCGAGCGCCTGCATTCGTGATGATGTTCCCGTGCCCACAGCAACGTCAGAAGCTGCGGCGGTCTGATGCCCGCGGCGGAGGGGGCTGACTCGCGCCACCGCTCCCCGTGTCATGGCTGAAGCGGGCCGTCTTGCGTTGCGATCGCCACAAACGCGTGGGGGGTGAGCCAAACCCCGCCATGACACGGGGGGGGTCACCCGCCACCGCTGGTCTTGACCTGTTTGCCTTGCCGCTGCGGATCAACGTTGGTATACCATCGGACAGAAGACAACCAAGGTGTGGGATGCACGGTTTTTTGTTGCCCTCTCAGATCACGAAGACAATTGAGCGGTTTGCCGGTCCAGCCGGGGCCGAGTTGGTAACACGATGGTTGCGTAAGCCCAGTCAGATCATGTCCGCCCCCGCACTGAGTTGCATCAAGGCGTCGCGGGTGAGTTTTGCACAGGTGCTGGCGCGGCACATGGTCGCGGAGAAGTGGCGGGTGCGGTTGCGAACCGCGCAATGCGACGCCACCGGCGATGGCCGATTCGTCTACGTGATCGAAACCCCTAGCTGCGCCTTCACATACATCGCACGCACCTATGCCTGGGATGGCCAGGAAAAGGTCGGCCGGCGTGCCGATGGCGCAAACCGCGACATGTTCGGCGCACTATTCGTCGGCACCCCGGACGATGCGCGGATCGCCCGCGAGTTTACAACCTTCGATCTGCGCGACATTGATCGTATGCGCACCGACTCCGCGGTGCTGGGATGGACCCCCGCCAATCGCAGCGTCAAATCGTTCGACCATTTCGTCGACGCGCTCACCGCGGGCCGCCAGCCGTGCCTCACCCAGGTGGGCGGAGCCAGTTACCTGCTGCGCAATGGAGGGTTCCAGGGCAGTGGACGGAACGGCAGCCGGTCATACCTTGGAATTCCCCCGAACCACGGGCTGCGTCATCCGTTCTTTGCCGACTTGTTCTCGCTGTACCTGGTTCGACAGGTATCGATCGACCTGGTGAATGCGATCGCGGCGGCGCGAAATCCCCAGGCTGCGACGCTGGCACCAGAAATCGGCCGGTATCTCGGCGTGGGCAACTCCTCCGGCCAGGGGATGTGCGTCGCGCTGCAGCGGTGGCCACATTGGGTGTCGACCTGGATCACTGTCCGGGAAGTGGCGCTGGCCTATGCGAAATCCCGTTCCGCCGCAGATCCGTGTCGGGCCGACAAGTTGCGGGACCTAATTGAGCGAGCCGCCGCCTATTATGCCAGTACTGACATGCCGAGTCAGGAATACATCGTGCCGAACCGGGTCATTGCCAGCAATCTTGCGACGATCGCTTGCTGGATGGCTAACGCAGCCACGCGCGGAATACTATGGGGCAATCTCGCAGCGCAGGTGCATACCGAGTTCGACGGAGAGACGGCCGAACAATTCAATTCTTTGCTGATCGACACGTATCCGGAGTTTGCGGACGGCGTAGCGGACTTCCTGCCGGTGGGCGCCGATTGCGAGCGCAAGCTGCAGCCGTGCATGTCGGTCGGCGAATTGCGAACGCTGCTGCGGAGCGGTTACGGCTGGGCGCTGGACTGTGACCGCTCGCTTTCCGTCACGCATCAGCACTTCTGGTATCACTCGGCTGACAATGGCGAGCAGCGCCGCGGAGATCGAGTCGTCGATCCGCATGAGGAATTTAAGTCCTTCATCGATCATGTCGGGCTGGTGCAACGCCTCGCCTGCGTACTGGCAAGCTACGACGACCACGCCACGGCGGGCGAGGTCGTTTTCGATCATCCGGAACTACATTTCGCCGTCTCACGGGTACAGTACCTGGCTGGATTGCCCTATGCGGAAATCCGCGATAATCTGGCCCACCGCGAATTCGTGCCCGCATACCTGATCCGGTTCTTCCTGGCTGCACTCGGGATGGAATGCTCGAGCCCGCTCAGTATCCGCTATGTGCGGGGCGTATTCTTTCAGGGCATGCCGTTGCCGGCTGATCTGGCATGCGGTATCGGACTCGATTGGCGGTTTCCGGCTGCTCCGTACGTATCTCGAGTGTCGGAAGGCCTCCGATGAGTACGGTCTCGGCTGCCTTTTCGGAAATTGCGCGCGTGGCTCCCTGGTCGTTGCGAGCGCTTGGCTTTCACCCAGGCGTGGCTGAACGCGGTGCCATTCTCATCACCGTGGCCGAAGCGCTCGGATATGAAGCGCTGCGTGCTCTACGGCTCGAGGAGGTGCAACTGGTCGCCGCCGCCGGATCTGCTACGAGTGCACGTAGACGCAAGGCGTGCGGCGGAGTGGCAATTGACGCGAAAGGCAAATCGCTGATCGAGGTTGGGCTGCCAACCATAGACCTTGTTGCCGGCCTGTCTGGTGCTGCATGGGGCCGTGCGAGCATTTCCGGCGTCATCGACCCGGCGCTGCTGGAACCGGTGCTCGCACTGGCCGGGATGGCCGGCATATCGGCGTTCGGCCTGTGCCGATCCAAGGCGAATGGTGACGCCAACTCGTGCTGGTCTGCGAGCCTTGCTTGCGGTTCCGAGATCCTTCTGTCCGGGGGATCCGACCTGGCGTCACGCGAGCTGTTCGCGGCGCTCGCGAGCAATGCCGGCGTTCCCCTACCGGCTTTCACGTCTGCAGTGCTGGACGGCGTAGCGGAGTCCCGCATCGATCTCTGTGTGCGCGCCGACCTGATACGGGTCGCGGCACCACCGGATTGCGTGCGTATCCTCAACGTCAGTGAACGGGTGCAGGCCGCGCACGCCCAGGGCATCACCGTGTCGAAGGTGGATCTCGATCACCTTTATGCGTTGGAGCGGCGAACCTGGGCGCCATCGTCAGAAAGATCGCTGGCGCAAGCAGGATTTCAGTCGTCTTGAATGAATGCGGACTAGGATTCTGGTCGTCGTCGTCGTACTGGAAGTGATGCAATGCGGTTCTGTTGCAAACGCCGGAGCTGGCCGCGCGAGTCCGGGGGGCGGGTGCTGTCAGGCGGCGATCTCGAACAGGCTGGCAACGAAGGCGGTCTGCGTCTGGATGTCGTGACCGTCGATGGTGTGAACCTGCCCCTTCCTGATCATCGCCATCGCCTTGTAGCCGGACAACGTTCGCTTGGCGGTCGGCAAGCCGCCGAAGCCGAGCCCCGGCCACACCCGACCTCGCCTTTGCAACACAGCCCGTCCATGAGAACCGTGATAGCCCTTGCCAACGCGCGGTGCACCGGCCTGACTTATGACGCGGTAAAATTAGGTAATCCTCTCCACGTTACCAACGACAAACAGATATGACAGAGCAGAAAGAAGCGCCATCCCGCCGACAAACATGAGAGCAGGCGAGAAATCACCGCCGCGTACCAGGAACCCGATGACCAGCGGGACGACAATCCCCATGCTGGTACCCACAAAATTGAATGCCCCGCTGGCAAGACCGACGAGGTTTTCCGGAGCAATGGAAGAGACCAGAGACCAGGAGATCGCGCCAAGGCCACTGCCGAAGAACGCCAGCGTCATGAAGCTGATGATGAGCGTCGGGCTATCGACATAGTTCGCGCCAATGATGGACGTCGCCAGCAATAGCCCGGTCACGATGGGGGTCTTGCGAGCGAAGCTGAGCGAGCAGCCCCGCTTCACCAGCTGGTCCGAGACGTAGCCGGACAGCAAGACGCCGATATAGGCGGCCACGAACGGCAGGGTGGCGAGGAACCCGACCTTCAGGAAGCCGATATGGCGATATTTCACCAGATAGATCGGAAACCACGTCAGGAAGAACCAGTTCGCCGCGGTCTCGCAGCTATGAGCGACCAGAAGGCCCCAGAGTTTCCGGTTCCGGAATGCACGCGCGGCGGGAACCGGCGCGGCGGCGCTGACGGCGCGCTCAGCGCTCGGCTTGCCCGGCCAGTCCACCTGGCCACCGCCGTCGCGGATCAGCCGCCGCTCGGCCGCGTTCACCCGTTGTGAGCGGGAGGTGTCGCGATAGAACAGATAGAAGCAGACGGACCACAGCAAACCGACACAGCCGATCCCGATGAACATCGCGTGCCAACCGAAGTCGCGGGTCACCAGGACCATCAGCGGCGTCAGGAAGGCAAGACCGACATACTGGCCGGAGACATAGACACCGACCCCGAATGCCCGCTCGCTTTCCGGCAGCCAACTGGTGACGATCCTGTTGTTCATCGGAAACGATGGCGCCTCTGCCACGCCGAGGCCCAGCCGGAGAGCGAAGAGATGCACGAATGAACCCGCAAAGCCCAGCATCAGTTGGAAACCCGACCAAACAAAAATGACTGCCGGGTAGAGCCAGCGCGGCGTCACCCGGTCAACCAGCAGAGAGCCCGGTATCTGCAACGGCGCATACGCCCAGGCGAATGCCGAGAACACCAAGCCCATCTCCACCGGCGTGAGATGGAGATCGCGAATGATGAGGGGCGCCGCGATCGAGATGCTGCTGCGATCGAGATAATTGATCACCGTCGTGACGAACAGCAGGCCGACGATGAAGAATCTCATCCGCGTCGGTCGGGCGGACGACACCGCATCAATAGTCTCTATGTCTTCACTCATGTAGAGTTACCCTTGTCTGTTGCGTCGGGCGTCCCGATGGCGATACACGGTCTGGCCACCGGATGGCTATCGGGTTGCCTCGCCTGACAGAATGTCGACCGATATATTCTCTGTGCGGAACATAATCTGACGACTGACGATGATGGCGAACAGGAACCGGCAGGCGCCAAGCGAGATGATCAGTGGCGCGAAGCCGATCGTCGCCTGGGCTACCGGGACGAGAAAGATGGTGAGCGAGATCGCCAGCCGGCAGACGGCGTTGCACACGCCCTGCGAGCGGCCGCGCAGGTGGGTCGGGAACAGCTCGCTAGCCCAGACCCAGGGCAGGCCCGCTCCGCCCAGCCAGCCGAAGTAGGAGAATAGCATGAAACAGGTGATGAGGACGGCTGCATGGCCGGTCGAGAACCCCATGGCGATCGCCAGCAAACCCGTCGGGATCATCGACAGATAGGCCAGCGGGCGGCGGCCGATGCGGTCGATCAAATGGTAGCTGGTCACGACACCCGCTAATCCGGTGCACCAGATCACGGCGCTGAAGACGATCGTCCGCTCGATCGACAAATGCCCGACGTAGCGCAGGATGAACGGCGTCGCGATGCTGGTGATCGAGCCCGAGACGCAATTGAGGAAGAACAGGGATGAGGCCCAGAACACGCGCCGGCCGTACGGGGGACGGAACAGTTCCGCATAGCTGCCGCTGCGGCGCACCGAGGTGTCGAAGATCCGGTCCGGCATTCCGAAGGCTCGCAACGCCTCCCGCGCCTCGGCGATGCGTCCCTGGTTGATCAGCCAGCGCGGCGATTCCGGCAGCATCCGCCGGCCCACCAGGATCAGCAGCGCCGGCACGGCGGCCAGCCCGAACATCCAGCGCCAGCTTTGCCCCCCGAACAGGCTGGCCATCGGCAACGCGATCAGCGTGGATGTCAGCGCCCCGAGGATCCAGGTGATCTGGGTCAGCGCGCCGAGGACGGCACCGCGCCGATGGGCCGGAGTGATCTCGGCCAGATAGGCGGTGCTGGTGGGGATGTCCATGCCGACACCGACACCGACCAGGAACCGGGCAACGAAGAGCTGTGGAACACTTGTAACGAAAGCAGAAAGAACAGAGAAAACGACAAAAAACGCCAGGTTCATGACGAAGATCGCCCGCCTGCCCAGCCGGTCCGACAGGTCGCCGAACACCAGCAGACCGATCATCGCGCCGAGGAAGGTGGAGGCACCGAGCAGGCCGGTCGCCTCGGGCGTCAGGCCGAATTGCGGCTGCAGATAGATCAGCGCCGTGCCCATCACCAGCAGATCATAGCCGTCGATGAACTCGCCGAGCGAGACCAGCCACGCGGCGGCTCGCTGTAGCGAAGTCATCGGCGCTTCTACGGCAACCATTGCGCTTGTCGCCGACATTCCCGTTTCTCCCGAGCTTCGTTCTTATTTCGTGTAAATCGCGATGCCGGCCAACGGCGGCTCCCCGCGATGGCGGATGAAGCCCATCACCTCCTGCCGCCGCAGGACGTCCGGCGCCAGCGCGACACCGAGCCCGGCGGCCTCAGCCGGCAGGGCCGATGTTCCGCCGCTTGGGTGTGGCAACGCGTTGCCGGCGAGCGCGCCGAACAGGTCAGTCTCGTTGAACTGCACCTCCAGCCGATCCAGGCTCGGCGCGGCGGCACACATGTGCAGGCTGACGGCATGGCAGATCGGGCCGGTCGGATTGTGCGGCGAGAAGCCGATCTTTGCCTGCGCAAAGGTGTCCGACAGGCGTAGCATTTCGGCGAGACCGCCCACGTATTTCACGTCCGGCATCATCACGTCGTAGGCGCCGGCGCGCAGGAACGGCGCGAACCCGGCTGCGCCGATGCCGAGCTCGCATCCGGCCAGGCGCACGCCGCGCGCGTTCGCCCGCCCGCGCAGGCGGCGCAGCGCGGTAAGCGTGTCATCGGTTTCCGGCAGCGGGCATTCGACCCAGTACACCGCCTGCGCCGCGGCCGCGCGGATGACCTCGACGGCCGCCGGCTCGGTGAGCCGCCAATGGCAATCCACCAGCAGATCACAGTCCGGGCCGATCGCGGCCCTTGCCGCCGCGATCCGATCGAGACCGGGCCCGATGGCCCCGGCAGCCACCGGGATGCCCGGCGTCACTTCGTCGAACGGCGCGATCTTCACCGCGGCGAACCCGGCGGCGAGGGCGGCGCGCGCGCTCTCGGCAAAGCTCTCGGGGCGCCGGTCTACAGTGCGGCGGTTGATGTTGGCGTACAGCGGCACGGTCGCGCGCCGCGCGCCGCCGAGCATGGCGGCAACCGACCGGCCGGCGCGCCGTCCCGCGATATCCCAGAGCGCATGGTCGATGGCGGAGACCGCCGCTGCCGCTGCCAGCTCCGCCGGGGCCGGCAACGGCGCCGGCGCGGCGTGGGGCAGCGCGAACAGCGCCTCGGACAGGGCCCCCGCGGCTTCCAGGACCGCCCGGTCCTGCCCGTGGAGGCTGGCCTCGCCAACGCCGGTCAGTCCCGCTGCGGTCTCGACCTCGATAAAGATCCACCGCGTCTTGGGTGTCACCTCGGCGACATGGCCCGTCAGCCGCGTGACCGGATCGTTCATCACGCCACCGCCGCCGCGGACGCTGCCCCCGGGGCGGCGTCCATGCGTTCGAGCAGGTCGTATTTTGCCTTGATCACATGTGCATTCATGATCGCTGCCGTGGCCTCGATATCGCGCGCCTTCAGCGCGCGGAGCAGGTTGCGGTGGTCGCTGGAGACTCCGGCGAAACGATCGGGCCCATAGCCATAGCGATGCCAGAGGGCGGCGATCAGTACCCAGTGCTGATCGACGATGGCGACCGCCTGCGGGTTGTGCGCGGCCGAGTTGATGCGCTGGTGGAAGCTCCGGTTGAGCGCCAGCGCGGCCGGAAAGTCGCCGTCTTCGACCCGTCGGTGCCGATCGGCCTCGATGGTCTGCAACTCGGCCAGTTGCGCGGCCGTGCACTGGCGCGCGGCCTGCCGCGTCAGCACGACCTCGATCGCGCTGCGCGTTTCGAACAGATTGACGACGAAGTCGCGATCGAGGCTGCGCACCCGGGCGCCCCGGTGCTGTTCCAGCACCACCAGGCCCTCGCCCTGGAGCTGCCGCAGCGCCTCGCGGATGGGCATGTGGCTCGCGGCATAGCGCCCGGCGAGCTCGTCGATCGTGAGGCGCGCCCCGAGCGCCAGGCGCCCGGTTGCAATGTCGTCGCGGATCTGTTGCCCGATATCCGCCAGCCGAGTCATTCCCGCCTCATGATTTGATCACAACGCAGTCCGTTTACGCGGTCATTTGAGAGGTTGTAAACCGATATTTGATCAAATCTGGGAAGGGTGGCCCGTGATCACCAGCCACATGTCCGACGCTTCCGCCGCGGCCCTGGCCCGGCGATTCGCTGTCCCCGGACGGCGCGCGCTGGTGACCGGAGGCAGCATGAGCATCGGCCGGGCGATCGCGCTCGGACTGGCGGGTCTTGTGGCGGGGGGTTCTACAATGCGCAGAGGCTGCACTCTCCTATCTCAGCCCCGCGCAATTCGAGGATCAATACGCCCGGCAGGGGGTCAAAACCGAGGCTTGATCCGGTCCACCTCCAGGGGCGCACTCCACTTCCTCGCCGCCATGCAGCTGCACTTCGATGCCTGGACACCGCTCCGCCGCCTCGATCGCATCGAGCACGGCCTGCTGCTACCGATTCTGCTCCATGGCACTGATCCTCTCGGCCGCCCCTTGCTCGGGCTGCCGCGCGAAGGGCGGGAAACCGAGCAATTCCTCCGCGCCGCCTACCACGATATCCCCCGCGTCTCCCCGAGATCAGGCAGTTCTGGATGCCACAGCGCCTCCAAGACCAACGATAGCAGGACAAAATGCGCCGGGCGGCGTGGGATCCTCGCAGCGGATACGGTTCTCGAGCGCCGACGTGGGTTTGCCGCACGGGGGCGCGCCCTACCCACTCGATGAGGTAACGTCTCTCCATCACAAACGCGCGATCACGTACATGACTTGCTGGCGCCTTGCTGACCTACTCTACGCGCCAAGATTAAGTCTATGGATCATATACTTAAGACAGACGATGTTGCGACTGAAAACCGTTGAACCCTCGCACCGTCCCAAGAGTTTTTGTGTTTATTTAACGACCGCCGCAACAACCGTGCGCGAGGCCGGGATCTTCAACTCATCAAGGTAGTCAGCCCACCACTGCATCATCGACACGCGTTCGCCCCAATGCTCGCCACGGGCATAGGCCGCGCGGACGCTATTGCCTTCGATATGGGCAAGCTGGCGCTCGATGGCGTCTGGATGCCACTTGCCGGATTCATTCAGGAGGCTCGATGCCGTCGCGCGAAAGCCGTGGCTGGTCGCCTCGTCCTTGGCATATCCCAGCCGCCTGAGCGCGGCGTTCAGGGTGCCATCGGAGATCGGGCGCGACGGCGAACGAACGCCAGCGAACAGGAAATTGCCTCTCGAGATCGAACGAAGCGCGCCGAGCAATTCCACGGCCTGGCGAGATAACGGCATCTGGTGCGGCCGCCGCATCTTCATTCGGGACGCGGGGATCGACCACACCGCTCGTTCTAAGTCGAACTCGGTCCATTCAGCCAAGCGCAATTCGCCGGGTCGGGGAAACAAGAGCGCGAGCAATCGCAACGCGATTCGCGTGCCTGGCTGCCCATCGAATGCGTCGATGGCGCGCAGCAGGGCGCCAAATTTCCTGGCGTCCGTAATCGCCGCACGCGGCGTTGCCTTGACTTGCGTCAAAGCGCCCCGGAGGGCGTAGGTCGGGTCGATTTCGGAACGGGCGGTGGCGATCGCGTATCTGAATACGCTGCCAATCGTTGACCGAAGCCGACGAGCCGACTCGAATCTCTCGCGAGCTTCGAGAGACTGCAAGACTTTCAGGATAGCGGGCGCCGCGATCTGACGGATTGGTTGGTCTCCAAACTCCGCGTTGGCGAAGCCAAGGAGCCACTCAACCTTTGCCATGGTCGCTTCTGACCGCTTCTCCCGCCGGAGCTTCGCGACATACTCAGCGGCGATGTGGCGGAACGTCGGGGCGTCCGCCCGAGCCTGAGCCTGTCGCTTTTTTTCGAGCGCCGGATCCAGGCCATCCGCCAGTATGCGCTTCGCGTCCTCTCGCGCCTGACGGGCACGCGCCAACGGAATCGTGGGGTAGACCCCGAGCGCGAGCAGCTTTTGCTTCCCGTCGAACCGATAGGCGAACCGCCACAATCGGCCGCCGGTCGGCTGCAGCCATAGCTGGAGCCCGCCACCGTCGGTCAGTTTCTGGAGCCTAGGTCCGGGTTGTGCTGACCGGCACTTCGCGTCCGTCAAAGGCATCGGCTTGTCCTCCTGGAAGCCACGATACCAACAGGGGGGTCGGATACCAACATGGATACCAGCAGACGAAGTTCGATACCGGGGGCACGCCATGGTATCCGCGGCTACGCCACCGCGCGCTAAATCCCCTACATTAAGGCGATTTATCAGTGGTTTAAGAGGGCCATAGCATGGCCCTGGCGGTGAAAAGAAACAATGGAGAAGAGGGGGATGGTGCCCAGGGGCGGAATCGAACCACCGACACTGCGATTTTCAGTCGCATGCTCTACCAACTGAGCTACCTGGGCGCCGCGCCGGATTAGCCCATGCCGGAGCCACGATCAAGCCGCCGATCGGCGGGAAACGGCACCGTCCCATCCGGTGCCTCGGCGTCGCGCTCCGGGCCATCCTGCGCCGGGGCATCCTGTTCCCCGGCCGGACCGCCGGGCAGCACGTACTGCCCGGTCAGCCACCGGCCGAGATCGACATCCGCGCAGCGGCGGGAGCAGAACGGGCGCGCGGCGGCCGTGACCGGACGCCCGCACACCGGACAGCGCGCCGCCGCCACGGCTCAGCCCCGCTGCACCAGCTCGATCTTGTAGCCGTCCGGATCCTCGACGAAGGCGATGATCGTGGTGCCGAACTTCACCGGGCCGGGCTCACGGGTGATCTTCGCCCCGGCGGCGCGCAGGCCGTCGCAGGTCGCCTTCACGTCCGGCACGCCGATCGCAAGGTGGCCGAAGGCGGTGCCCTGCTCGTAGTGGTCCACGCCGTAGTTGTAGGTGAGCTCGATCACCGAGCTGCTGTCCTCGTCGCCGTAACCGACGAAGGCGAGCGTGTATTTGCCGTCCGGCACGTCGCGCCGGCGCAGTTCCTTCATCCCCAGGAGCTTGATGTAGAAATCGATGCTGCGCTGTAGGTTGCCGACGCGCAGCATGGTGTGCAGGAAGCGGCTCATGCGTTCTCTCCGTGGCTGGTGAAAGAGGTAGGGTCGAGACCTAGCAGGAAAACCCCCGCCGCGTCTGCCACCCCCCCGATGGTGTCGCGCTCGGCGAGCAGGGTGCCGCCGGCCTCGAAGGCGATGCCGCGCAACCCGGCGGCGGCAGCGGCGCGCACGGTATCGGGCCCGATCGTCGGCAGGTCGGCGCGGCGGTCCTGGCCGGGCTTGACCAGCTTCACGAGCACCCCTCCGGGACCGGGCCGGGCAAGGCTGGCGGCGCGGGCAAGCATCGCATCGGTGCCCTCGATCGCCTCCACCGCCAGCACAAGGCCCTGCTGCACGACGCAGCCCTGCCCGACGTCGGCCGCGCCCAGCGCCCGGGCGACGGCGATGCCGCGGGCAATGTCGGCGCGCGCGGTCGCGTCCGGCCCGGCAGTCGTGAGCAGGCCGGCGGGCGCCAAGGCCGCGGTCAGCACCTCCTGCACGCCGAGGACGCGGAACCCCTCCTCCGCCAGCACCCGGATCACGGCGGCGAGCAGCCCGTCGTCGCCGGCGATGGCGGCGCGGCCGAGGCGGGCGAGGATGCGCGCACCGCCGGCGTCCGGCCGCAACGCCAGCAGGTTGGGCCGGCGCACCCGGCCGATCAGCACGAGGTCGCGGCAGCCCTGCGCGCGCAGCGCCGCCACGATCGCGCCGGCGGCACCGATGCGCAGGACGGTGTGCGGATAGGGTGCCAGCACGTCGGAGTCGGCATGGCCCGCCAGGCCGACCAGGAACACCCGCCGTCCCGCGGCGCAGGCCGCGGCGGCCACCTGCCCCGGCAGGTCCCCGCCGCCGGCGAGGATGCCGAGTGGGCCCGCCTGGTCACTGGCGGTCGGGTCGATCGCGGTCGGAGCAGTCCCGATCGCATCCGTCAGCTTCGGGTCGGTCGGCGCGGTGGTGCTGCATGGCATCAGTCGAAATTCCCCTGCCGCCGCCTCGACGTGCCGGACAGCCGCCGGCTTTTCCGCCGCCGACGCGCCGGCGGCAAGTCGCCCGGTGCCATCGGGTCCCGTGCGGCCCTGCGCCCGGCCGCGCCCGCGCAAGAGGACCAGAAGCATGCGCTGATCCTCGCCACCAAGCTGCTGCGGAACGTCTCCAACAGCCTGGCGCAAGGCAACATGAACGGGAAGCCTGGCCCGTCCGGCGCGGTCGCAGGCGACGCGGCGGGCGGCAGGTCCCGTCGTCCGCGCGCCTACTCCCCGGCGATCGCATCCGCGCGCCCGGCGGGCGCCCTCACCCGGACCGGCGGGCGGAACCGCAGCGGAACGATGATCAGCCCGGCCGCGATCGCCATCACCCCGGCGACGCTGATCGCGAACGGGAACCCGTGCCGGACGATGAGCAGGGTGGAGAGGATGCCGCCGTACAACCCGCCTGTGCCCTTGGCGACCGCATACAGCACCCCGTAGTTCCCGCCCGCCGAGGCGTGGCCGTAGTAGTGGCCGATGGTGATCGGAAACAGCGAGAACAGGGAGGCCCAGAAGAAGATCGCCAGGATCGCAGCCGCAACGAACAGGATGTCGCTGTGGGCAAGCCCGGCGTATACCGTCACGAACAGCAGCAGGCCGCAGACGGTATAGCTCAGCACCATCATGTTCTCCGGGCCGAATCGATCGGACAGGCTGCCGAGGATGAGCTTGCCGAAGCCGTTGGCGATAGCGATGCCGCCGGCGGCGGCGGTCGCGGCGGTCGCGGTAAACCCGAAGCTGTTGGAATAGGCGACCATCTTGCTCATGCCCGCGAGCCCCGCGCTCGAGATCAGGATGAAGGAGGCCATCAGCACCCACATCTGCCAGGTGCCGAGCGCTTCGCCGACGGTGTAGTCGTGCTGCGACGGCCGGGCGCGCGCGCCGGTTTTCGGCACCCAGCCCGGGGGCGTCCAGCCGCGCGGCGGGTCCTGCATGAACAGCGCGGCCACCACCGAGACGCCGCCGATGATCGCGGCCATCGCGTATATGACGTGGAAGAACACGGAGCTCGGCGCCGTGTGGGGGATGGCTCGGATCGGGAAGATGAACGGCAGCGAGCCCCAGGAGAAGGCGCCGGCGATCAGCCCGGTCATCAGCCCGCGCCGGTCGTGGAACCACTTGTTGCCGGTGCTCACCGCGTTGTTATAGATGAAACCAGTGAAGAAGCTGCCGATGCACCAGAGCGTGACGACCAGCGGATAGGACGGCCCGAGCGACAGCGAGAAGATGCCGAGCCCCGCGAGCACGCCGCTCACCGCCGTGGTCCAGCGCGGCCCGAACCGGTCGCGCAGCATGCCGCCCGGCAGCATGCCGACCGACTGGCAGATGATGAACAGGGTGAACAGAAGGGCGATCTGCGGATGCGACCAGCCGTACACCGCCCCAATATGCCCGGAGATGGAGCTCCAGGCATATTCGAACGGGCTGATGACGAACATGGCGAAGAACGCGGCGACGAAGGTCACGTAGCGCCGATGCGGCGGTATCGCCTGGCCGACCCGGTTTACGGCGCCGCGATCCGGAGCCTGCGTCATTGCCATCCCACGTCTCCCTTCCCTGCGATGATTTCTTGTGATTCCGTTCTGCCAACGGGCGGACGTGACCGGGCGGGCCTTCGGCCGCGCCCGGCGGACGCGCGTTCAGCGCATCTTGACCACCACCTTGATCGCGTCCTCGATCCGCTCGCGGGCGTATTTGATCGCCGTCGGCACCTCCCCGAGCGGAAAGGTATGCGTGTGGATCATCTTCGCGTCGAAGCGCTTCTGCTTCATCAGCGCGGCGGCGCGGTGGGTCGCGCTGCGTCCTTCGCCACGGATGCCGAACACGTAGATATTGTTGCGCACGATATAGGCGAGGTCTACCGAGACCGGCTCGTGCGGGAAGGCGGCGAGGCAGATCCGCCCGCCGCGCGTGACCATGCGCGCCGCCTCGTTCAGCGCCTCCGTCGCGCCTGAGCATTCCAGCACGTACTGCACGCCCTTGCCGCCGGTGATGCGCCGCACTGCCTCCACCGGATCCTCGTTGCGGATATTTACCACCGCGTCGGCGCCGAGCTTGCGGCCCATCTCCAGGCGCGAGTCGCGCGTGCCAGTGAGAATGACCGGATCGGCGCCGAGCGCCTTGGCGACCGCCACGCCCATCAGCCCGATCGGGCCGGGACCGGTGACCACGACGCCCTCGCTCGCGATCAGCCCCCCCAGCACATCGAGCCCGTACATCGCGGTGCCGGCGGTGACGATCAGGGTCGCCTCCGCGTCCGACATCTCGTCCGGCACGTGCACCATCGTGTTGACGTTGTTGATCGCATACTGCGCGAAGCCGCCGTCGGTGGTGAAGCCGTTGGCGCGATGGCCCTTCGACGGGAAGCCGTAGTTCAGGCAGGAGGTGTACATCCCCTCCCGGCAACGCGGGCAGCGGCCGCAGCCGGCGTGGATCTCGACGGCGATGCGCTCGCCCACCTGAAACTCGTCGACCGACGGGCCGAGCTTCACGATCGTGCCCATGTATTCGTGGCCGATAGTGAAGTTCTTGTTGAACGGGGACCCGCCTTCGACCATCGCCGGCAGCCCGTGCTTCATGATCTCGATGTCGGTGGCGCAGATCGCCACCGCGTCGATGCGCACGAGCACCTCGGCGCGGCCGGGCTCGGGCACCGGCTTCTCGACCATCTTCAGCTCGTCGGGGCCGCCGAGGACCCAGGCCTGCATCGTCGGCGGGATCTCGAACTGGTTACTGCGGATCGCACTGGTCGCTGACACGTCTCGTTACTCCCTTTGAACGATATCTTCGGTCTCGCCGGCGCAAGCCGGCCTGCTCCTTCAGGGCGCCACGCGGGAGCCAAGCTCCTTGCTGAGGTCGGCCGCGGCGTCCATCACTGCGCGCCGGGTTGCGGCCATCGCGTCCTCGGTGGCGCGCATCATCGGCAACGACACGCCGAGCGCGCCGACGACCGTACCCTTGTGGCTGCGGATCGCGGCACCGGCGCCGTAGACGTTCGGCTGGAATTCCTCCCGGTCCTCGGCGTAGCCGTGGCGGCGCACCAGCCGCAACGCCTCGATCAGCGCGTCGCGGGTCGGGATCGTGTGCGGCGTAAAGCGCCCCTGGCCCTTGGCGTGCAGGATCGCATCGATCTCGTTCTCCGGCAGCCAGGCGAGGATCGCCTTGCCGACCGCGGTCGCGTGCGCGGCGTTCGATGTGCCGAGCGCGCTGTCCACCCGCACGGCATGCAGCGAACTGACCTTGGCGATGGTCACGAGATCGGCGCCTTCGATCACCGCGAGGTTGATCGCCTCTCCGGTCTCCCGGCTCAGGCGCGCGAGGTAGGGCGCGGCGAGGTCGCGCAGATCGATCTGCCGCGTGCGCGCATCACTCAGCTCGAAAATCCGGCTGCCGAGCGTGTACTGCCGGGTCGCCCGATCCTGGGTGATGTAGCCGCGCCGGGCGATGGTCGCCACCAGGTGATGGCACGTGCTCGGGTTGAGCCCGACCCGCAGGCTGAGCTCGGCCAGGGACAGCTTGCCCGACGACTGCGCCAGGGCTTCCAGGATGTCGAAGGAACGCTCGACGGACTGGATCATGGGCTTCGCCTTGACGGCCACGGGCGGGTCCGCGGCGGTCGGCAGTGGCGTGCGCAAGGCGGCGTCCTGCATTTCCATCTCTTGCCTGCAACAACGTCGGACCAGGGGCGCATCAAGATTTCATATAGTGAAATTGTATTTCACCATTTACTCGCTGGTAATCGCCGCCTCCCGGCGTGTCAAGCCGAAACCCGGGCTCCCACAAGGCAATCGGGGGAACCGGAGAATTGCCGCGGGCGGCACCTCCTTCACCTTTCCCGCAGCGCGGGAGAGCAACCGTGTTCTTCGTTTCGCCTTTGTGCCTCCGACCTGGTCGAGTCTGCCGCTGTGCTCGGGGCGGTCAATGACGCTGCGCGCCGCGCAAGGGCGCGGTGGCCTGCCGAGGGGCAGGCCCTCATTGACCGCCCCTGCGCGCAGGGGCCTGCCTGTCGGCAGGTCGGGACGAAGGGATGGTCGCTGCGGTCGAACCAAGGGATGGTGGTCAAGGCAAGCACCGTCCGCGGCGCGGGCGGGGCCGACGCCGGCCTGCGGCGGATCCTGCGGCGCCGCTGCCTCGCCGGCGGCCGCACTGCGTCGCCCCGCCGGCTGCGGGGGCTGTCGTTTCAGGCGGTGGCCTGCCAGTCGGTGCCGTCGCGCAGCATGGCGTTCAGGATGACCAGCAGCTTGCGCATGCAGGCGACCAGGATGACCTTCGGCTTCTTCCCGGCCAGCCGCTCGGCGAAGGCGGCGATGGCCGGGTTGTGGCGCCGCGCCGTCAGGGCCGCCATGTAGAGCATCTCCCGCACCACCGCGCGCCCGCCGTGGATATGGCGCGTGCCGTGCCGTCCGGCGCTGTCGTCGTCGAACGGTGCGACGCCGGCCAGGCTGGCGATCGCCCGGCGCGACAAGGTGCCGAGTTCGGGCAGCAGCGCCACCAGCACCGCCGCCAGCACCGGCCCGACACCGGGCACGGTGCGCAGCCGGCGGGCGCGCTCGCGCCACTCCGCGCGCGCTTCGATCAGCGCCGCCAGCTTGGCATCGAGCGCCTTCCGTTGGCGCTCGAAGCCGGCTTGCGTCCGCAGGACCTGCCGGCGCAGCGCGGGCGTGCGCACCTGCTCCAACTGGTTGGCGCAGTCGCCAATCCAGCCGACCAAGCGCCGCCGCAGCGCCAGGTGTTCGACCAGCGGGTCAAGCTCGCACCGACGCGGCACCGGCACGGCATCGATCATGGTCGCGGTGAACCGCGCCACCACGCGCGCATCCGCCCGGTCGTTCTTGGCGTGCCGGCCCTGCGCCTGCGCAAACCGGCGCACCTGCAACGCGTTGCAGCGGCAGACCTCGATCCCGCCGCCCGCCAGGCCGTCCATCACACCCCGTTCGTAGCCGCCGGAGGCCTCCAGGCCGACCCGGCCCACCCCCCGCTCCCCCAGCCAGGCGGCCAGCGCCGCCAGGCCGGGCGGGTCGGAGACAAACCGCGCCTGCGCCTCCCCCGGCCACACCGCGACATCAAGCCAAAGCTTGCTGACATCGATCCCTCCATACCGTAGAGTGCCGCTCATCTTCCGATCCCTTCCTTGCAGATACGGTCTCGCAGACCCTGCAACCGTGCGGGTTGTGAAGAGGGCGGGGAGGCCCCGGGCTCTCCCTCGGGGTGCTCTCCCGCGGTGACAACGGGCTCCCCCGCCAGGGCCGGCAGGGGCGCCCGCCCCGCCGGCCCAAAGCGGTTCTCGCAGATATCCGAGATACAAGGTGACGCACCGGTGGTTCACCCGATTGCCCTGCGGGCTCCCATCGGCTGCAACGGCGGGATCCGACCGCGCTCCGGCGCCGGAGCGCGCTTCGGGGGTCGGGGCCGGGACAAGGAGGGAGGGTCGATCCGCGCGCAAAGGGGATACCGGCACGCCAATCACGGTCCCGGCGGGAATCCACCGCAGGTCATGTCGGGCAGCCAGGGTCGCAAGGCGGCCGCGGGACCTACGCGCAGGCGCGCCACGCCCGGCACCGCTCCTTGAGCGGGGCCGGGCGTCAGTCCCGATGATCGAAGCGGTTGGCCTGGTCAGCCCATCCTGCGGCGGCGACCGAGCCCGAGCGTCGCGACGAGCCCGGCGCCAAGCAGAAGAATGCTGGCCGGCTCGGGCACCCGGGAGGGCAGAAACGCCTCACCGCCTGGGCCGCTGATGCCGCTCAGGATCGGCGACAGGTTGCCGGTCGAAAGGTTGAGCTGGCCCACGAAGTCGGTCGACGGAATCGCGGAATTGGATGCCGCAGCGGAATAAGCAGTGCCGGCGGCGAAATCTCCCGTGATCTCATAGATCGCGTTGTCTCCTTTGGCGGCGACCAGCAGCGTCTGCTGGCCGGCGCCGGAGAAAACGGTGTCGTCGACCTGATTGGCAAGGTTGAGCACGGAGACCGATTGCGACGAGGTACCCGGGTTATCGAGGAAGACCAGTTGCTGATCCGCCTGGCTGTCGAGCACCAGTTGGCCGCTGGGGTCGAAGGTCATTGAATCGGGGTCCTGGAGGTTCAGCGTCGTGATGCCTCCGGTGTTGATCACATGCGCGGTGGCGTTGCCGGCCAGCACCCCGCTGACGTTCGCCTGGCCGGGCGTGAGCGTCGTCGTGACGATCGCCGGCGCCGTGTTCGGGTTGCTCGTCGGGTTCGAGGCGCTGACGAACGCGGTGCCGCCGCTGAATGCCGCATCGTCGTAACCGCCGCCATGCGGGAAAGCCGTGAAATTGTTGGGCGACGACTGCGCCAGCGTGCCCGGCGCGATCAGCACGACGTTCGAGTTCGCGTCTTCGTTCTGGATGGCCCAGAGGCTGCCG
This sequence comes from uncultured Pseudomonadota bacterium, assembly GCA_963708095.1. Classification (GTDB taxonomy): domain Bacteria; phylum Pseudomonadota; class Alphaproteobacteria; order Acetobacterales; family Acetobacteraceae; genus JAJZVS01. Next base: position 4,801,256 of record OY970182.1, on the reverse strand, counting down.
GAAGCGGCGTTGTAGCGCAGCCCGTCATTGTGTCCGACCACCGTGGTACTGTTGAGCAACGCGCCCGATGTGTTGTATTCCGCGATCGTGCTGGCGGCGCCGCCGGCCCCGGTCGGATCGCCGTTGTTGCCGTACCCAACATAGATATTGTTGCCCACGACCGATATGGAATCGGGTGCGGAGCTGCCGCTCGGTGCGGTTGCGAATACGCTGACACTGAAGCCGCTCGCCGCTGTCGGCGCAGCCTGTGCGGGGGCACCTGCCAGCACAGAAACGGATGCCACGGCAGCAGAGAATGCCGTCGTCCACATCAAAAGTTTTCTCATGTCATCCCGCCTCGTTGGTTGCCGCACGGCAGCCCCGCCACAAACCCGGCGGTGCTTCCCGGCATGATTGTCCAAGCGGGTCGTAAGCGGGGTGATGCTTCGATGACTCACGAGGTCGTGACGGCGGGCGATCCAGGTGAGTTGCCGTACGCGGTCGGATACATCACCAACGAAGGCAGCGGCGATGCCGCGCCGGCGGCGTCACAAGCGAAACGAGCGCGGGTCCGCCGGCCGCCTATCGCCGGAACGTCACCACCAGCACGTCCCGCGACCCCGGACGGTCCGGATCGATCGGCTCGACCGCCGTGACGCCGTGCATCACCCGGTTGTCGTCGACCAGGGCGGCGTCCAACGGCTCGGTCAGAGTAAAGCTGCCGAGCTTGCGGCCGGCAAGATCGGTCACCGTCGTCTCGCCCTCCCGCACGTTGCGCCGGCCGATCAGCAGCACCAGAACGTGATCGACGCCGTCCTGGTGCGTGCCCTCCGGCGTCGGGCGCCCCGGCGCGTCGGCGCGCGCCTCGATGCGGAACTGGTGCACCTCGATATGCCAGGCCGGCGTCTCGGTCAGGCGGTCGAATAGCGCGCGACAGAACGCAAGGATGGTCGCCAGGCTGGCGCCGGAGCCGATGGCGGGATCGACCGCGGCGAACCAGCGCTCGATCCCGCCGTTCAGCGGGTTGTAGTCGCGGCTCTGGTAGTGCGGCTGGTGCGGCTTGCGGCGAATCCCCTCCGCGTCGGCCGCGAACACGGCGTGCCGGCGTTTCCGGTAGCGCCCGCCGTCGGCCATGAAGGTATCGAGCCCGAGCGCGTCCCAACTGGCCGCGAACGCATCCCAGTCGGCGAGGCTGCCGTGCGCGGCCAGCGCCGTCCGCAGGGTCTCGGCGGGAACGAAGGCGAAGCCGTCGCGGGCGATGAGACGGGCAAGCGCCGCGGTGGCGCCGCCCGATTCCGCCGCGGTCATTGCGCCGCCTCCGGCCGTCGGCCCAAGGCGGCGGGGGACGGCGCGGCGGCCGGCGGGGCCCCGGGGGCAACCGGTGGGGCGGCGCCCCCGGAAGCGGCCGGTCCGCCCGCGGCATCGGCCGGTGCCGTCGCCTCCGAACCACCCGGGCCGGCCGGCGGTGCAATCAGCAGGGATTGCGACGGGTTGTAGAGCGTAATCCCAAGCTCCTGGAACCGCCGCTTCACCCGGCGATTGAACTCCCGCTGCACCGGCCAGCGGCCGGTATCGGTGCAGGGAATCTGCCCGGTCAAGGTCACCGCCGCGCCATCCACCTTATCCACCCCCCAAAGCTGCAAGTCGGACAGCATCATAGTCGAATAGGGCCGCTCCTGGCGCATCGCGTCGGCGATCGCCTTCAGTTCGGCCCCCACCCGGTCGGTATCCTCGGCGAAGCTCACCGTGACCAATACCGCAGCGTTGCCCAGTCCGCGGTTGGTGTTGGTCACGCTCGTGACCGCGCTGAACGGGATGATGTGCACCGACCCGTCGCCCGCGCGCAGCCGGATGGTGCGCACCGAGAGGTTCTCCACCGATCCCGACAGGCCCGACACCGTGACCCAGTCGCCCACCTGCATCGCATTCTCCAGCAGCAGGAAGATGCCGGTGATGAGGTCCTGCACCAGTTTCTGCGACCCGAAGCCGATCGCGACACCGATGATCCCGGCGCCGGCCAGCAGCGGCGCGATGTTGATGCCGACCTGCGACAGCACCGTGAGCCCGGCGATTGCGCCGATGCCGGAAATCAGCGCCGCACGCAGCAGCGGCACCAGGGTCCGCAGCCTGGCCGCACGGGCCGCGTGCTGTTCGCGCGCAAGCCGCGCCAGGTGGCGTTGCAAGGAGGCGTTCACACCCTCCCACACCGCCAGCGCCAGCATCACGGTAACGGCGATGGTGCCGATGCTGCTCGCCAGGCGCTGGCCGAGCATCGACCCCGCGACCCACCCGACCACCGCGACCCCCATCAGCTCCAGCAGCACCACCAGGGCGGCCAGCAGCACCAAGGTCTGCACCAACGCCGACAATACCGGATGATAGCGGGCAAGCCGCGCCTCCAGCCCCGGGTAGCGCTCGGCGATCTCCGGTCTTGGATGCATCGCCCGCTCGAGCGCGCCATGCAGCTCGGTCAACGCAATGCGGGCGCCGGTGGCGACCAGCGCGACGAGCACGAACGTGCGAATCATCGCCGAATAGCCGTTCCGCAGTTCCACTGCCCAGACCAGCCACTCTCCGGCCAGCAGGGCGAGCGCGATCCAATGCCAAACCGGGGCCAGGGTGTTGCGGAGCCGGGCGAACGGCCCGTGGCTGCCCTCCGGCGCGCGCAGCCAGCGCCGCACCACGCGCCGCTTCTGCAACACCATCACGGCCAGGAAGATATGGTTGACCAGCCCGAGGATCTTCATCAGGCCCTCGTAGGCGGGCTGCGACAGGCCGAGCAGCAGGCCGACCTGGCCGATGCCGTAGCCGAACACCGCCACCGCGGCGATGCGCGCCAGCCAGCGGCTGGCCCAGGCCGCCGCGGGGTCGGCCATGCGCAGCAGCCGCGAGGACCGATGCTCCGGCGCGAACAGCATCCGCCCCAGGCAGAGGATGAAGCGCCACAGTGCGTAGCTGTCGACCAGCGCCAAGATGACAAGGCGCGCCTGGGCCGACCCGGCGAGCGGACTGCCCCCGAGCAGATGCCCCACCAGGGCGAAGACCAGCACCGGCAGGAGGTCGAGCACGAAGCGCACCACCGCGAGGCCGAGTCGGCGCAGCCGGAAATGCCGGCGCATCCGGCCGCGCGCACGCGGCGACAGGGGTTCGGTCTGCCCCTCCTCGGCGAGCGCCTCGGCTTCCGCGCCAGGGGCGACATCGACCGGGATAGGGGCCGGAACGATTGCGTCTCCGGCGTCCGCCCCTTCTTCGTCCGCGCCTGCGGCCTCCTCCTCCCGCCTCAGCGCCACAGCCGCGGCGAGGTTCGGCTCTTCCGCCGGGTCCGGGCCGCCGGTCGCCGCCATGCGCAGGTCAAGCCGGGCGAGCGGCCGGCGCAGCACCCGCCGGCTCGCAAATTCGGCGCCAAGCGCGAGCAGGAACACCACCACCACCCGCCACGCCGCATCCTGCACCATGCCGCGTTCCAGCGGGTTGGTTGCCATCACCACGATCCAGCCCCAGAGCAGCGGCAGGCTTTGCGCCGACTGCAGGGTCACGAACACGCGACTGTACAGCTGGGTGAAGAAGCGGGAGGCGCCGACCAGGACCAGAACCCCGAGCCCGTTGGGGTTGAGTTGGACCGACTGCTTGGCCGCCACGGCCGGCGCCGGGGTCGCGGGCGCCGGCTTTGACGCGGCGGGCGCGGCCGCGGGCGCGGCGGAACCGGCGCGGATGATGGCGTCCAGGGTGTGTTCGACCATGGCGCGCTGGCGTGGATCGCGCAGCACGGCGAGCGCCTGGCGGGCATCGGTGGCGCTCAGCGGCGGGATGGCGGCCGCGGACGGCGCGCTGCCGTCCGCAGGCACGACAGCGGCGCGCGCGGGGCCGGACAGGACCGGAGCAACCGCTGCCCAGAACAGCACCGACAGCAACAGGAAGACGCGCATCATGCGACTATGCCGACCACAAACCGCGCCGGCGGGTCAACAGGAGCATGCACGGCCGGCGCCGACGCGCGAGGCCGCGCACGACGCAGATGCGCGGTCAGTGCGTGTCCAGACCCAGGATACCGCGCCCGCGATCGACCTCGGCCACCAGCTTCTTGCCGATCAGGTCGCGCAAGGTCTCCGTCGTGCCGCCGCCGATCGCGCCGTAGCGAGCGCCGCGATACAGGCGCGAGACCGGGTATTCGTCGGTGAAACCGAAGCCGCCGTGCAACTGCACCGCCTCGCTGGTGACGCGGAGCGACATCTCGTTGTTGAACACCTTGGCGGTCGCAGCCAGGAACGGATCGGGGAAGGGGTTGGCGGTCAGCGCGGCGCGATATAGCAGCCCCCTGCCCGCCTCGATGTCCTTGAACATGTCGGCGAGCTTCCAGCGCACCCCTTGGTGGTCGGCGATCGGACGGCCGAACGCGGTGCGCTCGCGCACGTAGGACACCGCCTCGTCGAACGCGCCTTCTGCCAGGCCGAGCGAGATCGCGGGGTTCAGGCAGCGCTGGGTGTTGAAGGCAGAGAGCAGCTTGCGGAACCCATCTTCGCGGATCACCAGGTTTTCCAGCGGGAGTTCGCAGTCGTCGAACTGGATCTCGTGCAGATTCTCCCCGCCCATGGTGTGGAAGGTGCCGGTGACGGCGAAGCCCTTGGTGTCGGGTTCGACCAGCACGCAGCCGATCCCCTCTCGCCCGGCGCGGCCGTCGACGCGGGTGAAGACGACGAACATCCCCGCCTCGCGCGCCCGGCTGATCAGGGTCTTGGTGCCTTTCAGGATCACGCGATCGCCCGCGATGCGCGCGTTGGTGCGGTAGTTCGCGACATCGGTGCCGGCGTGCGGTTCGGTCATGCAGACCGCGAGGATGCAGTCGCCGCTGACGACACGGGGCAGGATGCGCTGCTTGATCGCTTCCGGGGCGTAGCGGGCGATCACGCGGGTCTGCACGCCGGCCTCGCCCAGCACGGCCATTGCGGTGGGGTAACAGACCTTGGCGATCTCCTCCAGGATCAGCACCGTGTCCATGATGGAGAGGCCGAGGCCGCCGTATTCTTCCGGCACCGACATGCCGAGCACGCCCATCTCGGCCAGTTCGCGCAGGTTTTCCCACGGGAAGGTGCCGTCCATCCAGCGCTGGGCGCGGGCGCGGAACTTCTCCTGCGCCAGCGCGCGCACCGCCTCGCGTATCTCCCGCTGTTCGGCCTTGAGGCGAAATTCCATGCCGTGTCCCCCGCTGCGCCAGCGCGAGGATGGCGAGCGGCCCGGGGTTTGGCAAACCGCCGAAGAATGCTAGGGGACTACCGCTCAGTAGGAACCCGAGAGGAAGATGCCTTATTCAGCAAACTTGGCACGCGGCCAGTCGGCGGCGGACAGGCAGGTGACCTCGATCGCCGCGGTGGAACAGGGGCTGATGGCGTCGGGCTATATCCCGAGCCGGCAGATCGCGACCGCGGTCTACCTGGCGCACCATTTGCAGAAGCCCGTCCTGGTCGAAGGCCCCGCCGGCGTCGGCAAGACGGAGCTGGCGAAATCGATCGCCGCCTGGCTCGACCTGCCGCTGATCCGGATGCAGTGCTACGAGGGGCTGGACGAAGCCAAGGCGCTGTACGAATGGAAATACGGCAAGCAGCTTCTCTACACCCAGATCCTGCGCGAGAAGATCGGTGAGGTGATGGGCGACGCCGACAGCCTGACCGCCGCGCTGGATAAGCTGCACGGGTTCGGCGACCTGTTCTTCTCCCCCGAATTCCTGGAGCCGCGCCCGCTGCTGCGCGCGTTGCAGGCGCCCGCCGGCGCGGTGCTGCTGGTCGACGAGGTGGACAAGTCGGACCAGGAGTTCGAGGCGTTCCTGCTGGAGATTCTGTCCGACTACCAGGTGACGATCCCGGAGATCGGCCGCGTCGCCGCCACTGTGCCGCCGGTGGTGATCCTGACGTCCAATTCCATGCGCGATCTCGGCGACGCGCTGAAACGCCGCTGCCTGCATCTGCATATCGGGTTTCCGGATGCGAAGCTGGAGGCGCGCATCATCGCATCCCGGGTGCCGGAGGCCGAGGCCGGGCTGCGGGCACAACTGGTCGCGTTCGTGCAAAGCCTGCGCGGGCTGGATCTGAAGAAGCCGCCCTCGGTCAGCGAAACGATCGACTGGGCTCGGGTGCTGGTGCTGCTGCACGCGAAGACGCTGGATGTCGAGCTGGTGCGTGATACCTTGAACGTGCTGCTGAAGTTCGAGACCGATATCGAGACGGCGGGACGGCAGTTGGGAGAGCTCGTCGCCAAGGCGCGCGCATGAGCGCGGACGGCGATCCGCCGGACCCGGCCGCACGCGGGTCCGCGACCGAACCGCTGCGCCGGTTCTTCGCCGCTGCCCGCGGCGCCGGGGTGCGGCTGTCGCCGGCGGAGAGCATCGATGCCGTGCGTGCCGTGGAGGTCGTCGGGTACGCGGACCGGGCGGTGCTGCGCGACACCTTGGGCCTGGTGCTGGCCAAGACGCCGGAGGAGAAGGCGGCGCTGGCCGAATGTTTCGATCTTTATTTCCGGCGCGACGGCCTTGCGGGGCCGGACGCTGCGGAAGCTTCGGGGTCGTTGGACGCCTTGGCGCCATCCCCCGAAGGTGTGGGTGACGGCGGCGGCCTGGGACGGATGCTGCTGGCGGGCGACGCCGCGGCACTGGCGGCGGCGATGGAGGCGGCGGGCGAGGCGGCCGGGCTGCCCAATATCCGCTTCTTCACGCAACGGAACCTGTATGCGCGGCGCGTGCTGGACCACATGGGGTTGCGCGCAGTGGAACGGGAGATTGCGACGCTGGAAGAAGCCGGGGACGCGGGCGCGGCTCGGTTGGAGGCGGCGGTGGGCGCGCTGCGCGGTCAGGTGCGCGATTTCGTGGAACGCAACCTGCTGCTGTTCGCGCGTGGCGAAACGGAGGAATTCCGCGAGGAGTTGCTGAAATCCACGCGGCTGTCGAACCTCGATCGGCGCGACTACGCGCGGATGCAGGTGCTCGTGCGCGCGATCGCGAAGAAGCTGGCGGCGCGCTATGCGCGACCTCGGCGGCGACGGCTGCGCGGGCAGTTGGATATCCGGCGGACGATGCGGCGGAACATGGGCTGGGGCGGGATTCCGTTCATCACCGCGTGGAAGGAGAAGCGGATCGAGAAGCCGCGGGTGATCGTGCTGTGCGACGTGTCGGGCTCGGTCGCGGCGATGGCGCAGTTCCTGCTTATGTTTCTTTATGCGCTGAACGAGGCTTTGGCGGATATACGGTCATTCGCATTTGCGGGGTCGCTGATCGAGGTGAGCGGGATATTGGAGGCGGAGCCGATCGAGGCGGCGATTGCGAAGATCCTGTCGATCATCGGGTTCGGGTCGTCCAACTACGGCAATGCGCTGGCGGATTTCGACGACGGGTGGATGGAGATCGTCGATCGCAAGGCGACGGTGCTGGTGCTGGGGGATGCGCGAGGGAACCGGACCGATCCGCGGGTGGACATATTGGCGCGGATCGCGACGCGGGCAAAGCGGGTGGTGTGGCTGAACCCGGAATACCGCTCGGCCTGGGGGACGGGGGATTCCGACATGTTCCGCTATGCGCCGCATTGCCAGATGGTGCGGGGGTGTTCGACGTTGCGGGATCTGGAGCGGGTGGTGACGGATTTGTTGGAGATGACGCGGTGAGGCTTTCGTTCGATGCCGAGGCATCTCTGCGCTTTTCCATCATATAGATCCGATCGCTCTTAGTGCGTACCTGGTTGGTCAGCCGCCGGACGGAAGAAAGGATTCAACGCAGATGTACGCAAATACACGCAAATGGACCGAGCGGAATGGCGCGCCGGCGGCACAGGCCCGAGGCAGCAGCATACGCCGCCGCGCGAGATCGAGTGGGATCGCTGAAGCCACACGCTGCTGGACTGCCCCCCACCTGTGAGACACGAAATTAGACACACAACGTTGCCGTTGTCTCTTTTGTCGGCGGAGCCGCGCTTGCCGCTAGCGGCAAGCGCGGCTCCGCCGACAGCCTTGTCTCGAACGTCAGCGGGGACAGGTAGTCCAGCGCCGAGTGTAGCCGCTCACTATTATATATGTCATCGATGAACCGCCCAATCGAAGCCCGCGCCTCCGTCAGGTCGCAATAGCGCCGGCCATCCACCTCCTCCTTCTTCAGCGTGCGCATGAAGCTCTCCGCCATCGCATTGTCCCATGGGCAGGCAGGCCTGCTCATGCTCGGCTGAATACCGGCCGCGTCCAGACGACCGACATACTCGGCGCATGCATACTGAACGCCACGATCGGAATGATGGATCAAACCGCCCGGCACCACCTCCCGCTTGCTCAGCGCCATGTCCAATGCCGCCAACGCCAGGCTTGCCTGCAGATGCGGCGCCATGCTCCAGCCGATCGCACGGCGGCTGAAAGCATCCAACACCACCGCCAGATACACGAACTCCTCCAGCAGCCGTACGTAAGTGATGTCGGCCACCCAAAGCTGATTGAGCGCCATCGCCACGACTGTCCGCGCCAGGTTCGGATACAGCCGGTGCTGATGCCGCGTGTCCGTCGTCACCACGAACGAGCGTTTTGGCACGCAAAGCAGATTGTCCCCCTTTCGCATGCGTTCCACCCGCTTGTGGTTCACCGGCCAGCCGGATCGCTTCAGCAGCACGGTGATCCGCCGGATGCCGTAATGCCGGTTCGCCAGCGACAGACGCTGGATCTCGTCGCGCAACGCCGTCTCCTCCTGGCGCGGCGCCGAGGCCTGCCACTGCCGATAGTACGTGGCCCGGCTGACACCGGCCAGCGCGCACATCCGCTCGATCCCGAGATTGCCTTGCTGCTGCGTCGTCGCCTGGATCACGGCGTGGACGTCGCCTCGCCAGGCGCGCCGTTCGTCCGGCGTCGTCCCCTGACCTGCTGCAAGGCTGCGCGAAAAAAATCCACTTCCAACTGCTGCTGGCCGATCTTGCGTTCCAGCTCGGCAATCCGCTGCTGCGCGTCCGACACCGTATGCGCTGCTGGTTCGCCCGGCGGCTCGCATTCGGCGGCCCCAGTCGCCGAGGGGCGGCCAGCGCGACGAAGATTCTCCGAGCCGCCAGCCGCATATTTGTCGCGCCAGCAATACAGCAACTTGCGCTCGAGCTTCAGCTCCTGCGCCAAACCGACGATGCTCTCCGCCTGCTGCATCCGCGCCAGCACCGAGAGCTTGAACTCCCGGGTGAAACTGCGCCGCTTCTTCTTGTCTGACACACATGTTCTCCTTCTCGAACAGTGTGTCTAATTATCGTGTCTCATTCCAGGGGGGCAGTCCAACCCCCGGGGCAGCGGCTTGAACACCGTGCGGCTCCGGTAACATGAGCAAGAGGAGTCTCGCGATGCCGAGCGCACGCGACGATGGGCAGACACGCCCGAACACCATACCCCCCGAGAATGGCCGCCGCAGCCTCCTTGCCGGCGCCGCTGCCGTCCTGGCCGCTGCACCGTTCACCGCCTCGCACGCCGACCAGCTTCGCGCCGCGGGGGCACTGGCGCGGGATACGGGCGCTGATCCGGATGCCGAGCTGATCCGCTGTTGTGACCGCATCGTGCAGCTCGAGGCGGACGCGCGAGCGATCTATGCCGTAAGGCACACCCTTGAGGATGAACGCCGCACGGAACCGGCGCTCGATCGGCTCTATGCCGAGAGGGATCGATACCTTAGCGCCATTGACGAGTTGCCGGTCGTGACCACCCTCGCAGGCGCCCGGGCCATGGCACGGGCGTCTGTGGCAACGGCGGAGAAGGAGCTTGACGGCAATTTGTCCTACCAGGGCGATGCCGAATGGTTGGCCTTCACGGTGGCGGAGTTTCTGGCGGGGAAGGCAGCGTAATGGCCCGCAAGCTCCTCCCGCCGACCGAGACGATCCCGGCAATCGTCCGGTTCCGCCAGCTTGCCACCGAGGCCCGCGACCACCTGTTGCTCGGCGACGGGCCGCCGCACCCTGACGCTGATCTTCTCGATCTGTGCGCATCCTACTTGGACCTCTGTGCGGAAGCCGCGGCGATGCAGCGGGAAGCCCGGAAGCAACCTGGGCCATATATGGACAATCCGCAGTTCGCCGCCGCCCGGGGGAAGTGGCGGGAGAAGGACGCAGAGGCTAAGCGGGTCCTGAACCGCCTGGGGAAAACGCCTGCCACCACGCCGGCGGGCGTCTATGCGAAGGCGACAATCGTCGTCACCCGCAAAGGATACATGACCGCGCCGCGCTTCATGCTGAGCCTCACGAATGATCTGGTGAACGCTCCCGGCCTGCGGGCAGTGCTGTGGCCGGCGGAGGTGGAGACCGAGCAGGACCCGCCCTCGCCGGGCCGGCTCCGGGTGCTCCGGACAGGGGAGGGCTGACCGATGCCACAACATCTGTGGCGCAGGTTCTCGAACGTCCGGGCCTGCGAGGTATGTTTGACCTGCCAAGCCGAGACCGCCGGCGAATGGATTCCGCCGGTCGGGCCGATCTGCCCGGGGGACCAGGACGATGATGCTGGCGGGCGTAGGAGGCGCGGGGGGAAGCCGATGCCGCCTACCAGGGCGCCGAGGGTAAGGGAACTGGTCGAAGCCTGATCCCGCCGCCGACCAGCACGACGGGGCCGCTCGGGAGACCGGGCGGCTCTGTTCGCGTCCGGGGAGGGCAGACAGGACCCCAAAAAGCAAAGCCCCGCCATTGCTGACGGGGCTTTCTGCGATTCCGGCAGGCTTGCGATCGCCGGCCCGCCGGAACCGGCCCGCCCGGAGACGGGTCTTCCAAGCCCGGCGCCGCCAGTCAGGCGGTGGAGCGGGAACGGAGGTTATATGTCACGTCCGCTGCGCCGGTTCAACGGGGATACCAAGCCCGGCGCGAACGCCCGCCAGAACGCAGGCAAGGGCCGAAGGCTCAAGCTGGAATACGTGATAGGTCCGCTTTCCCATTCCATCCTGTATCTTCACGCGGTCAAGCCGGCTGAGCGCAACCGTCGCCAGCATGTCGCATTTCGCCCATAGCGGCGCCCGTGCTGGCGGATAAGCCCCCGGCGGTAGCCGGTAATGCCAAGGCTCTACGGGCGTTGGCGCTGTGCTGCTGAGCGGAACCACCGTCACGAGCCCGACGCCCCTCCGCCGGGGGGAAACGACGATAACCGGACGAATCTTGACCATTTCCGGAACTCGGAACCCGGTCGAGAAATCGCAGATCACTATGGCGCCAGAGGCGGGATGAAATGTGAGCGGCACGATTCGACTCCGCCGCCACCCTACCGGCCGTAGAACGAAATTGACACCCCAGTCCGTACCCGCCTGGCGCGCCGGCCGGCCGGCCTGGCCGGGGCGGCGACGCTATCGCCGCCCGGCAACGGGACGTGGCACGTCCCACTCCTCGGGCGGCTCCGGCGGTTCTTCCGCCTCTGGGTCCGCCCGATGCGGGGAGCGGAGCACCGGCACCAATCCCTGGCTGACACAGACGCGCCGCCCGGGACGGCGGCGGTCGATCGGAGCGGTCCGATTCTGCGGTGGGGGGCGATCGGGCGGCGGGTCTGAGTCGCGGGCCATGGCCGGTTGTCGCATGGGTGTTCCTACGGATCGGTTACGGGGTGGCGGCCCATGTCCGCGCCCGTGTCCGCACTCAGGCGCTATGGTCATCCGCAACGGCGAATCCCGGCCACGTCGCAGCCTCTGCCGCGTCGCGGAAAATTACTGCCGCGATATCCCCCAGATGCCAGCGAAGGCCCACCGACAGACCGTTGAGCACGGCCGCCGGCGCGCCGGCAACGAGACCCGCAGGGGCCGGGAACGCCAGAATTGTCCCGATCTTCCGACGGCCGGAGAGTTCCGCAGCTATCCGGTTCGCCATGATCTACTGCTCTCCGATTTGCGGACACTGTGCGGACATTTTCCGGGGGATATTCGGTCGATGGGTAGCCGGGGCAAAACCCCGGGCACGCAGGTGCAGCATTGCGGATGACAATCTGCCAAAATGGCGGAATTCTGCGACTGTTGCTTGGCCAGAAGTCACAACGAACGCGGCAGTAGCCGAATTTGCCCGGGGTTTTGCCCCGGCTACGTCGATGGGGCGTAATCCCTTGAAAACATGGTGCCGACGCTCGGAATTGAACCGAGGACCTACTGATTACGAATCAGTTGCTCTACCCCTGAGCTACGTCGGCAACCGCCCCCCTATACCCACGCCCCGCCCCGGCGGCAACCATCCCCTCCCCGCCCCCTCCCCACCCCCTCACCCACCCCGCGCCGGCCTCCGCAGCCGAGGCTTCCCCGCCGGCGCCGTCGCATCCAGGATCGCGTGCAGGCTCGCCACCGTCTCCGGCGTCAGCCGGTGCAGGCTCCGCGCCAACCGGTTCGCAAGCGCCGTCTGCTCCGGCGTCAGCCCCGCCGCATTCACGACCACTCGCGGATGCGACAGCCGTGCCAGCCGCGCCAGCTCGTCCGCATCGTCCCAGATCAGGCCGAACACCTCGTTCACCTGGTGCACCAGCCCCGCGCTCGGCGCGCCGCGGCGGCCGTGCTCCAGCGCCGAGAGGTAGGCGGCGCTCACCTGCAGCTCGGCGGCGAGCCGACGCTGCGTGAGCCCCCGCTCCGCCCGCAGCGCACGCAGCCGTGCGCCGAACGGGGTCACCCGCCCCCCGCGCCGCTCAGGCCGCGGTCAGCGCCGCCCACAGCCCGTCCGCCCCGGCGGCCATCATCTGCGCGCCGAGCCGCCGCTGCCACACGTCCTCGTTGCCGAACTCGTCGCGCCAGGACCACAGCCGGCGGGTGAGGAAATGCAACCGATGCTCCTGGGTGAAACCGATCGCGCCGTGCACCTGGTGCGCGATGGCGGCGCCGATCCCCGCTGCCTCCCCTGCCCGCGCCTTGGCCGCGGCGATCGGCGCCAGGCGCAGCCCGTCCGCCGCCGCCTCCGCGCCCAGATCGGCCGCCGCCGCCGCCGCCGCCGCCTGCGCTGCCAGCAAAGCGAGGTTCTGTTGTACCGCCTGGAACTTGCCGATCGGGCGGCCAAACTGGCTGCGCTCCTGTGCGTAGGTCGTGGTCATCGCCGTCAGCGTGCGCAGCGCGCCGGCGATCTGCTGGGCACGCGCGACGGCGCCCATGGCACGCAGCACCTCCGCCGGCAGGCCGAGCGGAGCCACCTGATCCACCGCCGCGGCGATCTCCATCGTGTCGCGCGGCTCGCCGGCGAGGTTCGCACCCGGTTCGGTCCGCCAGCCGCCAGCGTGCAGCAGCACGACATGCGGCGCGCCCGCATGCTCGGCCAGCACCGCCGCGGCCACCGCGTGCCGCGCCCAGGGCACCCGGGTCGCCCGGCCCGACACGTGCCAGGCGTCGTCGTCGCGGCGCAGCCGCAGGGTTTCGTCCGCCACGGGGGCGACGGTCAGCGGCCCGTCCGGGACCGGCAGCCCGGCGGCACCGAGCAGCCAGCCCGCCAGCATGGTCTCCGCCAGCGGCAGCGGCACCGCATGCGCGCCGGCAACCTGCAGCAGCCCAAGCGCATCGGCCACCGGCACGCCGTCCTCCTCGACGACCAGTGCACGCGACAACCCCGCCGCCTCCACCGCCGCCCAGGCCGCTTCCGGCCATGCGCCGCCGTCCGCCTGCCGCAGCACGGCCGGCGTGATCTCGCGGGCGAACAGCCGTTCGGCGGTCTCGCGCAGCAGGTCGGCGACGGAATCCATGCGACGGGGCCTCGTTACTTATGGGCGCGGGCCTGCAGCATGGCACGCCGGCCGCGCCGGCAAAACCGCGCGCCGCCGCCCCGCCCCCTTGCGTCCCGCCGCCGGCGGAGGCCAGATGCGGCCGGCCGAACCAAAGAGGATAACGCCCGATGCCCGAAGCCCCGCATCTCATTGAACTGGGCGGCGACTACCAGACCCTGCACGAGTTCATCCCCGCCGCACGCGCCAAGGTGTCCGACAACACCTGGGGCTATCTGATCGGCGCCACCGAGACCGAAACGACGATGCGGCGCAACCGCCTGGCGTTGGACCAGATCGCGTTCCGCCCGCGCGTCTGCCGCGACGTCTCGCATGTCGATACGGCCAGCACTTTCCTCGGCATGAAGCTGCGGCTGCCGGTGATGCTCGCGCCCGTGGGGTCGCTGGAATCGTTCCACCCCGGCGGCGCGGCAGAGGCCGGGCGCGGCGCGTCCGGCTTCGGCGCACCGATCATCGTGAGCTCGGTGACCAAGCCGGGGCTGGAGGAATCCGCCGCCGCCACGCCGGGGCCGAAAGTCTTCCAGCTCTACGTGCGCGGCGATGACGCCTGGATCGACGACATCGTCCACCGCGCGGTGGATGCCGGCTTCGACGCCTTCGCCATCACCGTCGACACCGCCGCCTATTCGCGCCGCGAGCGCGACATCGCCGCGCGCTTCGTCAAACCCTGGCGCGCCGCCGCCACGGGGCACGAATTCCAGGCCGGATTCTCCTGGTGCAACGTCGCCCGCTTCAAGGAAAAGCACCGCATCCCGCTGATCTTGAAAGGCATCGCGACCGGGGAAGACGCGGAAGCCGCCTGCGATCTGGGTGTCGACGTCGTCTACGTCTCCAACCACGGCGGGCGCCAGCTCGACCACGGCCGCGGCGCGATGGACGTGCTGCCGGAGGTGCTGGACACCGTGCACGGCCGCGCCAAGGTGATGATCGACGGAGGCATCTGCCGCGGCACCGACATCGTCAAGGCGATCGCCATGGGGGCGGACGCGGTGGCGATCGGCCGGCTCTATTGCTACGGCCTCGCCGCCGAGGGCGCGGCGGGCGTTGCGCGCGTGCTCGAATTGCTGGAACAGGAAACCGCCGTGGCGATGGCGCTGCTCGGCGTGTCGCGGCTCGCCGACCTCAACCGCGACTGCCTGCACCGCGGCGCGCCGTCGGTGACCGCGCCGCATGTGCACAGCGCCTTCCCGCTACTGTTCCATACGCCGGAACGCCCGGTGAAATAACCCGGTGCAATAACCCGTATCGACAGGAGAAAGCCCATGCGCGGCATCGTGTTCACCGGCGGTCGCGAGCTCGAACTGATGGCGTTCCCCGATCCCACACCGGGTCCGGGCGAGGTGGTGCTGGAGATGAAGGCGTCGGGCATGTGCGGCTCCGACCTGCACCAGTACCGCCGGCCGAAGGGTGACAAGGGTGCGTCCGTCGGCGGGCTGCCGGCCAATCCGAACCCGGTGATCGCCGGGCATGAGCCCTGCGGCATCGTCGCCGCACGTGGCCCCGGCGTGACGGACGCAGACGCGCGGATCGGCGCGCGCGTGATGGTGCACCACTACCAGGGTTGCGCGCATTGCGCGCATTGCCGCTCCGGCTGGCAGCAATTGTGCCAGGAAGTGCCGGTGAAGGTGTACGGCAACAACGCGCACGGCGGCCACGCGCAGTATCTGTGCGTTCCGGCCAACACCCTCGTGCCGCTGGCCGACGAGCTGTCCTACGAGGCGGGTGCCGCGATCTCCTGCGGCACCGGCACCGCCTGGGGGGCGCTGCGGCGGATGAACCTGTCGGGCAACGACACCATCGCGATCTTCGGCCAGGGCCCGGTCGGGCTGTCCGGCACCCAGCTCGCCAAGGCGATGGGCGCACGGGTGATCGCGCTCGATGTCTCACCGGAACGGCTGGAGCGGGCGCGGGAATTCGGCGCCGACGAGGTGGTGAACCCGCGCTCGAACGATCCCGTCGGCGCGATCAAGGACCTCACGCACGGGCGCGGCGCCGATTGCACCTTGGATACGTCAAGCGCGCCGGAAGGCCGCATCGCGGCGATCCGCAGCGCCAAGGTCTGGGGCACCATGTGCTTCGTCGGCGAGCGCAACAACGTGACGATCGACGTCAGCCCCGACATCCTGCGCAAGCAGTTGACGATGATCGGCTCCTGGACCTTCTCGGTGATCGGCCAGGCCGAATGCGCCCGCTTCATCGTCGAGCGCAACATCGCCGTGGATCAGTTGTTCACCGACCGCTGGAAGCTCGACCAGGCCGAGGAAGCGTACCGGCTGTTCGACGCGCAGACCACGGGCAAGGGCGTGTTCCTGATGTGAGCGGCACGCGCCCGTGATCAAAACGCGGGCGGCGATCGCCGCGGCGTATCGGGACCTCGGCCGCCGCGGCTTCGTGCCCGGAAGCTCGGGCAACGTCAGCGCCCGCACCGCGCGGGGGATGCTGATCACGCCGACCGGCTGGGCCGCGGAAGCGGTCACCGCCGCGGCGATCGTTGCGGTCACCACAGAAGGCGCGGTGCGTGGGCGTGGCGTGCCGTCCAGCGAATTTCCGATGCACGCCGCGATCTACCGCGCGTACTCCGCCGCTGGCGCGATCGTGCATACCCACGCCGAAGCCTGCACCGCCCTCGCGTGCCTGGGCCAGGAGCTGCCGGCGTTCCATTACATGATCGTCGCATTCGGCGGCCACGACGTCCGCTGCGCCCCCTACGTCACGTTCGGCACGCCGGAACTGGCGGCGGCGACAGTCGCCGCGCTGGACGGGCGGCGCGCCTGCCTGCTCGCCAACCACGGCATGATCGTGCACGCGCCGACGGTGGCGCAGGCGCTGGAGGATGCCATCGTGCTGGAGAGCCTAGCGCGGCAGTATCTGCTCGCCCGCGCCGCCGGCACGCCGCGCCTGCTGAGCCCGGAAGAGCTGGACGCGGCGCGGGCGCGTTTTTGCACCTACGGCCGCGCGGCACCCGGCGCGGGCGCGGCGGCCGGCAAGAGCGTCGCAAAACCGATGCGCCACAGGCCATGAAAACCGGGCGGCACGTGCGCCCTTCTCCCACGCCCCCACGCTTGCGGGAGAGAGGGTCGGGGTGAGGGGGCGCGACTCCCCCCTCACCCCGCCCTCTCCCCCCGGCAAGCGCCGGAGGGAGAGGGAGAAGGGTCGCGACGCTTTCAGGGCCGGAGCAGGCTCAGCCCCCAGGCTCAGCCCCCGTGGCCCGCCGCCGCCAGCACGCGCTGCGCCAGCTTGTAGTGCGGGCGGTCGATCATCTTGCCGTCCAGCGCGAACACGCCGGCGTCCGGATTGGCCGCGAACGCGTCGCGCACCCGCTCCGCCCAGCGGACCTGCTCGGCGGACGGGGTGAAGGCGGCGTTCACGGCGTCGATCTGCGCCGGGTGGATCAGGATCTTGCCGGCGAACCCGTCGGCCGCGGCGGCACGCGCCTCACGTTCCAGCCCGGCCGGGTCGCGCGGGTCGGGCCAGGGCGTATCGAGCGCCGGCACGCCGAGCGCCCCCGCCGCCAGCAGCACCTGTGCGCGGGCGAAGGCCGAAGCGGCGTTGAGCGCCCCGTCGGCGTGCCGCGGCGCCACGCCGAGGTCGGCGGACAAGTCCTCGGCGCCGAAACAGAGGGCCGCCAGCCGTCCGGCCACCGGCGCGTAGCCGCCGAGACCGAACACGGAGGCGGCGGTCTCGGTCACGATCGCCACCACCCGCACACTCCCGATCGCGCGCCCCGCCGCCGCCTCCAGCGCCTCCAGATGGTGATCGAGCGCGCCGAGGTCCGCCGCGCCGGCGCATTTCGGCAGCATCACCGCCGCCACGCCGGCCGGGACGACGGCGGCGAGGTCGGCCAGGTACCACGGCGTGCCGGGCGGATTCACCCGCACGATCAGCGCATCCGCGCGTGGCGCCCCGGCCATCTCGCGCAACCGCGCGGCCACGGCGGCGCGCGCCTCCGGCTTGGCGGGCGCCGCCACCGAATCCTCGAGATCGAGGATGACCGCGTCGGCGGCAGACGCGATCGCCTTGGCGACTTTGCGCGCGGCATCGCCGGGCGCGAACAAAGGGCTGCGCAGTCGCATGGGTCCTCGCAGGCTGGGGGGCAAACTACGATCTTGCGCCCATCCGGGCGATATGCAATCAGCCCTGCCAGGGAGACAGCAAACCCGCAAACGAGGGGACACGTCCGCCTGTGGTCGAGACCATCCTGGAAACCGCCGGGCTGAGCAAGGAGTTCAGCGGCTTCGTCGCGGTGGACGACGTCTCCCTCGCCGTGCGCACCGGCACGATCCATGCGCTGATCGGCCCCAACGGGGCCGGCAAGACCACCTGCTTCAACCTGCTGACCAAATTCCTGCAGCCGACGCACGGACGAATCCGTTTCAAGGGCATCGATATCACCGGGATGAAGTCGGCCCAAGTGGCGCGGCTCGGCCTGGTGCGCAGCTTCCAGATCTCCGCAGTGTTCCCGCGGCTGTCCGCGCTCGAGAACGTGCGGCTCGCGCTGCAGCGGGCGCGCGGCAACTCGTTCGATTTCTGGCGCTCGGAAACCGCGCTGCGGCGCTTCGACGACCGCGCCCACCAGTTGTTGTTCGATGTCGGGCTGTCGGGCTTTGCCGCGATCCCCGCCGGGCAGCTCGCCTACGGGCAGAAACGCGCCCTCGAGATCGCCACCACCCTGGCGCTCGACCCGGAGATGATGCTGCTCGACGAACCCACCGCCGGCATGACGCATGCCGATGTCGATCGGATCGTGGATCTGATCCGCACGATCCGCGCCGGCCGCACGATCCTGATGGTCGAACACAACCTCTCGGTCGTGGAAGGCCTGTGCGACACCATCACCGTGCTGACCCGCGGGCGCGTGTTGGCGGAGGGCGACTACGCCGCCGTCTCGCGCAACCCGGAGGTGATTACCGCGTACCTCGGTTCCGAAACGCCGGAGCCGGTGCATGCTTGAAATAACCGACCTCAACGCCTGGTACGGCGAAAGCCACGTGCTGCACGGCGCGGCGTTCGAAGTGCGCGAAGGCGAGGTGGTCACCCTGCTCGGCCGCAACGGCGCCGGCAAGACCACCACCATGAAATCCATCATGGGCCTGGTGCCGCGCCGCCAGGGCAGCATCCGCTTCCGCGGCGCCGAACTGATCGGCGCGGCCCCGGAACGCATCGCGCGCGCCGGCATTGCGTTCTGCCCGGAGGAACGCGGCATCTTCGGCTCGCTCAGCGTGACCGAGAACCTGCTGCTGCCGCCGGTGATCGCGCCCGGTGGGCTCGACATCCCGACCATCTACGCGCTGTTCCCCAACCTCAAGGAACGCGCCGGCACCGCGCACGGCACCAAGCTCTCGGGCGGCGAGCAGCAGATGCTGGCGATCGCACGCATCCTGCGCACCGGCGCAAAAATGCTGCTGCTCGACGAACCGACCGAGGGGCTCGCCCCCGTCATCGTCCAGCAGATCGGCCGCACGATCCGCGAGATCAAGAACCGCGGCTTCACCGTGCTGCTGGTGGAGCAGAACTTCCGCTTCGCCGCCACCGTCGCAGACCGGCACTACGTGATGGAACACGGGCGGGTGGTCGACATGATCCCGAACCACCTTCTGTCCTCCAGCATGGACAAGCTGCACGAGTACCTGGGCGTCTGACCGCGCCGCGCTTTCCGGGACCGCTCCGCCATGATGATGATCTTCGGCATCCCCGCGCCCCTGCTGTTCGGCCAGTTGCTGCTCGGGCTGATCAACGGCGCGTTTTACGCCATGCTGGCGCTCGGCCTGTCGATCATCTTCGGCATGCTGAACATCATCAACTTCGCGCACGGCGCGCTGTTCATGATGGGCGCCTTCGCCGCGTGGATCCTGCTGCAGTATCTCGGCATCGGGTATTTCCCGGCACTCATCCTTTCGCCGATCGTCATCGGCATCTTCGGGATCGTGCTGGAACGCACCCTGATCAGCCGGCTCTACAAGCTCGATCATCTGTACGGACTGCTGCTCACATTCGGGCTGGCCCTGGTGATCGAAGGGCTGTTCCGCAACTACTACGGCAGCTCCGGCATGCCGTACGACATCCCCTCGGTCCTGCAGGGAGCGACCGATCTCGGGTTCATGTACCTGCCGATCTACCGCGGTTGGGTGGTGGTGGCGGCGCTGGTCGTCTGCCTCGCCACCTGGGCGATCATCGAGAAAACCTTTCTCGGCGCCAGGCTGCGCGCAGCCACCGAAAACCCCGCGCTGGTGCGCGCCTTCGGGATCAACGTGCCGCGGCTGATCACCATCACCTACGGCTGCGGCGTGGCGCTCGCGGCCTTCGCCGGCGTGCTGGCGGCGCCGATCTACTCGGTGAACCCCGACATGGGGGATAATTTCATCAACACCGTGTTCGCCATCGTCGTGATCGGCGGCATGGGCTCGATCCTGGGCTCCATCGTCACCGGCTTCGGCCTCGGCGTGATCGAGGGCCTGACGAAAGTGTTCTACCCGCAGGCGTCCGCCACCGTGATCTTCCTGGTGATGGTGATCGTCCTGCTGTTCATGCCCCGCGGCCTGTTCGGAAAGACCGCCTGATGTCCGTCTCCACCGCACCCGTCACCGCCGCCGCCGCCCGCCCCGGCCTGTTCGGCTTCACCCGCGCACAGGCGATCGGGTTCGTGCTGATGCTGGCAGCGATCGTCGTGCTGCCGCACGTGCTGTACCCCATCTTCCTGATGCGGATCCTCACCGCAGCCCTGTTCGCCTGCGCCTTCAACCTGATGATCGGCTACGTCGGACTGCTGTCCTTCGGCCACGCCGCGTTCTACGGCATGGGCGCCTATATCGGCGCCTGGACCCTGAAGTTCTGGCATGTGGATGCCGTGCTCGCGATCCTGCTCGGCGGCGCCATGGGCGGAGTGCTCGGCCTCGCACTCGGCTACCTCGCCATCCGGCGCTCGGGCATCTACTTCGCCATGATCACCCTCGCCCTCGCCCAGATGGTCTACTTCTTCTGCGTCGAGGCACCCTTCACCGGCGGCGAAGACGGCATCCAGCAAGTGCCGCGCGGCACCGCATTCGGCATCTTCCCGCTGCACAACGACATGGCAATGTACTGGCTGGTTGCCGCCGTGTTCATCAGCGGCTTCCTGCTGATCCACCGGGTCATCCACTCCCCGTTCGGCCAGGTGCTGAAAGCCATCCGCGAAAACGAACCGCGCGCCGTCTCCCTCGGCTACCGAACGCAAGACTACAAACTTATCGCCTTCGTGCTCTCCACTTTCCTCTCCGGCATCGCCGGAGCCACGACCTCGGTCGTGTTCGGCATCGCCACCCTGGACGGCGTCGCCTCGTCACGCTCCGGCGACGTCGTGCTCACCACCCTGCTCGGCGGCCTCGGAACCGTGTTCGGCCCGGTCATCGGCGCCGTCCTCACCACCTCGATGGAAAACTACCTCGCCCAGTTCGGCTCCTGGGTCACCGTCACCCAAGGCGCCATCTTCGTCATCTGCGTCCTCGCCTTCCGCCGCGGCATCGTCGGCGAAATCGCGGCGGCGCTGAAATTGTCGCTGTAGGGGCGGGCTGTCAGCAAGCAAGGCCAGGGGGCTTTGCCCCCTGGACCCCCACCAAGGGCTCGCCCTTGGAACCCTTCCGTTTTGGTTCGGTGCGGGTGAGGGGTGACGCGGGTTTGGGCCGGGGTTGCGCGGGGCGGGGAGGGCGCGCTTTGGCGCACCCTCCCCGCCCCGCGCAACCCCGGCCCAAACCCGCGTCACCCCTCACCCGCACCGAACCAAAGTTGACGGGGTCCAGGGGACGAGTTCCCTGGCGGAGTCCAGGGGCAGAGCCCCTGGCCTTACTTGTTGACTTCCGTCCCCACAGCGGTCAGTCCAGCGTCTCCCGATACAGCCGCACCGCGATGGTGCCGACGACGAGGGCGAACAGGACCATGGGCCAGAGGTCGGGCCAGATTTCTGCCGGTCCGTTGCCTTTCAGTAATATGCCGCGGCAGATTCTGAGGGCGTGGGTGATGGGCAGGCATTCGCCGATCACCCTTGCCCAGGCGGGCATGCCGGCGAACGGGTACAGGAATCCCGACAGCATCATGCTGGGCAGAAAGGCGAACTGGGCCATTTGTTGCGCCTGCATCTGGGTTCGCGCGATGGTCGAGAAGGCCAGTCCCATGGCCAGGTTGCAGGCGATGAACAGGCCGAGCGCGCCGAGCAGCAGCAGCACCGAGCCGCGCACCGGCACGCCGAACACCACGACGGCGACGAGCAGGATCAGTGCCGCCTGCACATAGGCCAGGCCCACGTAGGGGATGATCTTGCCGAGCGCGACCTCGATCGGGCGCACCGGCATGGCCAGCAGGTTCTCCATCGTTCCGGTCTCGCGTTCGCGCGTGATCGCGACCGAGGTGAGCACGAGGGTAGAAATCGTCAGGATCACCGCGATCAGCCCGGGCACGATATTGAGCGCGGTCACCTGTTCGGGGTTGTAGCGGGCGTGCAGCACGATCTGGAACGGCGGCGCCGGCACCGAGGTTTCCAGGTTGGGCGGCAGGTCGCGGTTCAGCACCGTGGCGTTCAGCGCCACCAGGGCGGCGGTGGCGCTGCCGATCGCGATCGGGTCGGAGCCATCGGCGTCCATCAGGATCTGCGGCTTGTCGCCGCGATTGATGCGGCGCGCGAAGTTGGGCGGAATATCCAGCACGAACAGCACGTCCCCGCGCCGCAGCGCTTCGTCGGCGGCGGCTTCGGTCTTGTAGCGGCGGAGGTTGAAATACTGCGTGTTGGCGAGCGCGGTGATCAAGGTGCGTTCGTAGATCGAATGATCGGCGGAGACGACCGCGGTCGGCAGGTGCCGCGGGTTGGCGTTGATCGCATAGCCGAACAGGAACAGCTGGATCAGCGGCAGCAGGATCGTGAGCCGGATCGTGGTCGGATCCCGCTGCATCTGCAGCCATTCCTTCTGCAGCATGGCAACGAGGCGGGCCCAGGAGAAGCCGCTCATTCCCCCATCTCCTGTGCGTTCGTCTCCTGCGCGTTCAGCATGTGGATGAACACGTCGTCGAGCCGCGGCTCCACCTCCTGCCATGACAGCGCCGGATCGCCGAGCTTGTCGATGGCAGACCGCAACAAACTCCGGTCGAGCCCCGCGACGCGCAGCGCCTGGCCGAACACCGCTACCGTTTCCACTCCGGGCTGGCCGCGCAGGCGCCGCACCGCGCGCTCGATCCCGGGGCCGGTGGCCTCGAACGTCACCAGATGCGCCTGCGCGACCACTTCGGCCGCAGTACCTTGCACGACCAGCCGCCCGCCGGCGAGATAGACGACGCGGCTGCATCGTTCCGCCTCGTCCATGTAGTGGGTGGAGACGAGTACGGTCATCCCGTCGGCGGCGAGCTCGTGGATCATGTCCCAGAACTGCCGCCGCGCGCGGGCGTCGACGCCGGCGGTGGGCTCGTCGAGCAGCAGCAGGCGCGGCTGATGCAGGATGCAGGCCGCCAGCGCCATGCGCTGCTTCCAGCCGCCCGAGAGCTCGGCGGCGAGCTGCCCGGCGCGGTCGGCGAGGCCCATGCGTTCCAGCGCCGCCGCGATCGTCGTACGCCGGTTGGGCAGCGCGTAGAGCCGGGCGACGAACTCGAGGTTCTCCGCCACCGTCAGGTCGCCGTAGAAGCTGAACTGCTGGGTCATGTAGCCGACCTGCAGCCGGATCTCCGGCGCGTGTTGCAGCAGATCGAGGCCGAGGCAAGTGCCCCCGCCACCGTCCGGGCGCAGCAGGCCGCACAGCAGGCGGATGGTGGTGGTCTTGCCGCTGCCGTTGCCCCCGAGGAAGCCGCAGACTTCGCCCTGCTCCACCCGCAGGGTCAGCCCGTCGATCACCTTGCGCGCGCCGAAGCTTTTTACAAGGTCGTGCACGTCGATCGCCGGACCGCCGATCACCCCGCCGCGCATCGGCGCGCCGCTCATCGCCGCACCGGGGCGTCGAACGGACGCACCTCCACCGGCTCGCCCGGCTTGAGCAGCAAGGCTTGGGCGGGCCGCGGCCGCGCCTCGATCCTGTAGACCAGGGTGGCGCGGGTCTGCTCGCTGTAGATCACCGGCGGGGTGTATTCCGCCTGCGGTGCGATGAAGGACACGCGCGCGACCAGCGGTGCCCCGCAGCCGTCGCACGAGACCGCCATCCTCTCCCCGAAATGGATGCCGGCCAGCGCCGGCTCGGGGACGAAGAAGCGCACCCGGATGTTCCCCGGCGGCAACAGTTGCACCACGGTGACGCCGGCCGGGACGGTGTCGCCCGCCTCTGCATCGGTATCCGAAACGACGGCCGCCACCGGTGCCGCCACGTGGCGCTGCGCCAACTGCCAGGCTGCCTGCGCCAGGGCCCCGCGTGCCGCAGCCACCGCCGCGCGGGCCGCTTCGATCTGGTCCTCCCGTCCGGTCGGCTGACGCGCCAGCGCCAGCTTCGCCGCCGCCTGTACCACGCGCGCCTTCGCGGCGGCGAGCGCCATCCGCTCCTGGTCCACTTTCTGTCGCGTCACGGCGCCGCTGACAACGACGCGTTCGTCGCGCGCCAGATTGTCCTCCGCCTGCCCCTCGACGGCGCGCTGCTCGGCGAGCGATCCCACGTCCTGCGCGATCTCGTTCGGCCGCGACGGTGCCACGAGATTGGCGAGGTTCGCCTGCGCCTGGACAAGGTTCGCCGCCGCCGCGGCACGCGCCGCGCGCTCGTCGGTGTCGTCCTGGTCGAACAGCGGCGCACCGGCCGCCACCTGCTCGCCGCGGGCGACGACCAGCCGGACCAGCCGTCCGGTCAGCACCGGAGCGACATTGACATAATCCGCCTCGGCATACCCCTGCCAGTAGACAGGCGGTGCGGCGTGCAGGCGCCACCAGACGAAGCCGGCGCCGCCGAGCACGGCCAGCAGCACGACCGGCAACACGAGCCGCCTCATTGCTTGTCCGCCGCCAGGCCGCGCAGCAGCACGTCGAGATGCGCCTCCAGCAACGCCGCCGGATCGACCAGCAGCGCGGTGTGCCGACCGACCGAGGTGCGCCAGAGCATCGCGAGCAGGATCGGCGCAGCGACCAGTGGCACCGTCGCGGGCACATTGAGCGGCCGGAACTCCCCGCTCGCCACGCCGCGCGCGAGCACGCTGCCGATCAGGCGCATGCCGCGGGCCGCCACCTCCTCGGCGTAGAACTGTGCCAGGGCGGGGAAATTGCCTGCTTCCGTCAGCACCAGCTTGGGGATCGCGGCGAGCTCGCCGTTCAGCCGGTCCAGCATGGTGGTGGCGAGTTCGCGCAGCAGGGTCGCGACCGGGCCCTGGTGCGCGGCGACCCTCGCTTCCATCGCGGCAAGATTGGGCAGCACGTCCTGGCGGACGACGGCGCGGAACAGATCCTCCTTGGTCGGGAAGTAGAGGTAGATCGTGCCTTTGCTGATGCCGGCACGCCGAGCCACATCCTCCAGCCGCGTGGCGGCGAACCCACGCTCCGCGAACAGGGTGAGGGCGGCGATCAGGATCTCACCCGGGCGCGCCTCCTTGCGGCGGGCGCGACGGGCGGGGTGCGAGGTGGGGCCGGCAGACATTCACTCTAATAACCGGCCGGCCGGTTAGTAAGCAAGCAACATCCCCCGGGGCCGCGCCAGCCCGGTGCGCAGGGCAATCGCTTGATTCCGAAGATCGGCGCGGGCGGCGGGCTTCTTCACCTATCCCCGCGCTGCGGGCTTGGGCCGCGAAGCCCGCAGCGCGGGAGAGGCGACGCGCCCGGACGCTCAGGCGATAGCCCTGACCCGGCGCGCTCCCGGTTGCCGAACCCGCGAGGACCGCTTAGGAGCGGCGCGCGTGACGTGCGGTCCCCGGTCTCACGGTGGGCGCGCGCGGTGCCGGCCGCCCCACGCGCGTTTGGCCCGCTCGCCCGACCGGCCGGGGTTCCCCGCGTCATTGCGTCCGGCGCCGGCCGGTCGTTCCGCCCCCTCCCCTTCCGACAGGATCCCCCCGCATGCCGATCGAACGCACCTTCTCCATCATCAAGCCCGACGCCACACGGCGGAACCTCACCGGCCGGGTCAACGCCATGCTAGAGGCGACCGGCCTCCGGATCGTCGCGCAGAAGCGGCTGCGTCTGACCACGGCCCAGGCCGAGGCGTTCTACGCGGTGCACAAGGAGCGTCCGTTCTACCGCGACCTCGTCACCTTCATGACGTCCGGCCCGGTGGTCGTGCAGGTGCTGGAGGGCGAGGACGCCGTGGCGCGCAACCGCACGGCGATGGGCGCCACCGACCCCGCCAAGGCCGCCGCCGGCACCATCCGCGCCGAACTGGCCGAGAGCATCGAGGCCAATTCCGTGCACGGCTCGGACAGCGCCGAGAACGCCACGGCCGAGATCGCCTTCTTCTTCGCCGGGGTGGAGATCGTCGGCTAGGCCGCACGCCGCACGTCGGCGGCAGCCGCCGGCGGCTTCCTCGTGCGGGGCGCGGGGCGTGACCTCACCGTCCGCGCCGCGCCGGCGGAGGCCGCTCGGCGCCGCCCGCGAGTACCTGCCGGTCGGCACCGCCGACGACTATTTTCCGGTCGGCGCCGCCGACGAGCACCTGGCCCTCGAGCCAGGGCGCGAGCCGCAGGATCTCCGGAAGGTAGCGGTTGCGCAGGATCCGCTGCGAAACTTCCGCAATGCGGCCTGCGAGCGCGTCGATCTCGCCGGCACGCGAGATCAGGTCCAGATGGCGCGAGAAGGCGGGACCCGGCACCGGCAGGGTCCGTACCCGCGGCACGCGCGCCTTGACCTCGAAGATCGACAGCGGCGTCAGCAGGGACCAGCCGAGCCCCGCCTCCACCATGGCCAGGATGACCCCTGCCGATTCGAACTCGAACCGGCGCGGCAGTTCGAGGCGCAAGCGCCGCAGATGCCGCTCGATATCCGCTGCGATATGGGAACGGGCGTTCCACCGGATCAGCGGCAGCCGCTGCCCCAGCTCCGCCAGGCTCATCTTCTCCCACTCGGCCTCGCCCTTCTGCGGCACCACGAGAACATAGGGCTCGGCGAGGATCGGGTGGCGGAGCAGCCCGTCGATCCCTTCCATCCCGTCATTCGTGATCAGCAGGTCGAGGTTGTGGTCCATCAGCCCCGCACGCAGGCTGCGGGCGAGACCCGACGAGATCGACAGGGAACGGATCGATGATTCAGTTGCGCGCACCAGTTCCGGCACGAACGGAACCGAGAGCGAGTCGACCAGGCCGATCCTGAGCTGCACCGCCATGCCGGTCTCGAGGTGCCGGACCGCGAGGGGGATCTGCTGCGCTTCCCGCAGGACCCGGCCGGCGGCCTGGGCCAGCCAGTAGCCCGCCGTGGTCGGTGTCAGCGGTCGGTGGGTCCGGTCGAGGATGGTGATGCCGAGCGCCGTCTCGAGCTGGCGGATCGTGTACGACACCGCGGGCTGGGTCATGCCGAGCTGGCGCGCGGCCAGGGTCATGCTGTTGAGCTCGCAGACTGCGGCGACCACTTCGAGCGCGTGCAGTTCGAACCCAAGCGAGGAACTCATGCCCAGCCTCTCGTGGCAGCGCGCCCCCCGGACCCGCGGCGCACGGGCTTGCACTATAAACGCGCCTTATGTTGGCGCAAATTCTTCCGCATGTCCGACCACCCTTGCGACGTCGGGCGACGCCGCCGGGGTGGGGCGCCGCGGGGCCGGAAGCGATTGAAATCGCCATGGAAATGCGGCCCGGGACGAACAGGAGGCAACGCGGCTCATGCGTCGTCGCGCACGTCCGCCGATGCCGGCCGTTCACCGTATCGCAACACATTCTGCTTGCCCCGCGGGGACCGCTCCGTAAAGTGGGCGGCGGGTGATGTCATCTTCGCTGGCGGCGAACTCATCCGTGAGGTCGCAAAAAATGACGGCCACGACGGGGGGATTCGGTAATGCGCGTGGACGGCCCTATCATTCGGGTCGATGAGCTGCGAAAGTCGTTCGGCCCTGCGGAGGTCTTACGCGGCATCAGCTTCGACGTGCCGGAAGGCATGGTGCTCAGCATCATCGGCGCCAGCGGATCCGGCAAGAGCACGCTTCTCCGCTGCATCAATCTGCTCGAGACGCCGACGTCCGGCGCCGTCTACCTCGACGGCGAACCAGTGGGCTTCCGCATCGATCGATCGGGGCGCCGTATCCCCGACAGCCCGGCGAATATCGCCCGGATGCGCGCCAGGCTCGGCATGGTGTTCCAGCAGTTCAACCTCTGGCCGCACATGACGGTGCTGCAGAACATCACCGAGGCGCTGGTCCAGGTCAAACGCATGAACCGGCGCGAGGCGCGGGCGACCGGGCGCGAACACCTCGCGAAGGTCAACCTCCTGAACAAGGAGGCCGAGTACCCGGCCCGTCTGTCGGGAGGCCAGCAGCAGCGGGTCGCGATTGCGCGCGCGCTCGCGATGCAACCGGAAGTGATGCTGTTCGACGAGGCGACCTCCGCGCTGGACCCCGAGCTGACCGGAGAGGTTCTGGAGGTGATGCGGACACTCGCGCGGGAAGGCACGACCATGCTGGTCGTGACGCATGAGATGGGCTTCGCGCGCGAGATCTCCGGCCGGGTCCTGTTCCTGCACGAAGGGC
Organism: uncultured Pseudomonadota bacterium; assembly: GCA_963708095.1. Taxonomy (GTDB): domain Bacteria; phylum Pseudomonadota; class Alphaproteobacteria; order Acetobacterales; family Acetobacteraceae; genus JAJZVS01. The sequence goes on along the minus strand of OY970182.1, from coordinate 4,773,009 downwards.
AGATCGAAGAGGACGGGTCGCCCCAGGCCGTGTTCGGCGCGCCGACCAGCGAGCGCTGCCAGCGCTTCCTGGCCTCCGTCCTGCACTGAGCGGCCATGCTCGCCCAGCTTCAGCAGTCGCTGGATCCGGCCCTGTTCTGGGAATACCGGATCACCCTGCTGCACGGCCTGGCCGTGAACCTGCTGATCTTCCTGATTGCCGCCATCCTCGCGGCCATCCTCGCCTTCGCGATCGGGGTGGCCAGGCTGAGCCGGACCGCACCCATCCGGCTCGCGGCCGTCGGCTACACCGAGGCGTTCCGCAATACGCCGGAACTGGTGCTGATCGTCTGGGCGTACTACGTGCTGCCGCTGCTGGTGAGCCGCGCTCTCGATACGCGCTTCGAGCTGAGCCCGTGGCTTGCGTCGGTGCTGGCCCTCGGGTTCGCCTACAGCGGCTTCATGTCGGAGACGGTGCGCACCGGCCTGCTGTCGGTCCCGCGCGGCCATGTCGAGGCCGGACAATCCTTGGGGATGTCGCGCTGGACGATCCTGCGCCGCATCGTGGTGCCGCAGGCGGTGCGGCACATGCTGCCCGAGGCGCTCAGCCAGTTCGTGTCGCTGTTCAAGGCGACCTCGATCGTGTCGTTCGTTGCCGTGCCGGATATCATGTACCAGATATCGATGATCAACGACCAGGAGATGCGCCCGCTGCCGCTCTATACCGGCGCCGCGCTGCTCTATTGCGCCGTCGTGATCACCGCTTCGCAGATGATCCAGCACCTGTCGGACCGCTGGCGCCGGCGCGGCTGGGCGTGAGATCGGGCCATGATCAACAACTTCAACCGCTACGTCCTCGCCAATTCCGGTCTGCTGCTGCACGGCGTCGCCGTCACCGCCTCTATCTGCGCCTTCGCCTTCGCGCTCGCGGTCGTGCTGGGGCTAATTGCCTGCCTGCTGCGGCTTTACGTGCCGCTCCTGCGCCCCGCGGCGCTCGCCTATATCGAGTTCTGCCGCGCGACGCCGATCTTCGTGCAGCTCCTGTGGGTCAATTACGTCTGGCCGGAGCTGTTCGGCTTCCCGCGCACCACGGAAGGCGCGGCGGTGATCGCGCTCGCCCTGCAGTCGAGCGGCTACCTGGCAGAGACATTCCGCTCCGGGATCGAGGGGCTGCACCGCGGCCAGTTCGAGGCGGGGCTCGCGGTCGGCATGTCCCGCGCGCAGATCATGCGCCGGATCGTGGGGCCGCAGGTCGCCCTGGTGATGGCCCCGGCGATCGTCAACCAGATGGCGGTGGTGGTGAAGTCCTCCACCCTCGTCTCGATCATCGCGGTTCCCGATCTCATGTATCAGGCGATGGGGATTGCGAACAAATGGTTCGAGCCAATCGAGGTTCTGACCACCGCGGCATTTCTGTACTTCCTGATCATCTTCTCGATCTCCACGACCGCGGAAAAGATCGCCAACCGTTTCCGGAGAAAATTTGGACTGACCAGCGCACACTGACCATGCCGGATTCACGTCACACCCAGAACAAGGGGACTACACATGGATGAAACGTCCGATCACGACACGCCCGACACGGGCAAGCGCATGCTGCTCGCCGGCGCTGCGGCGCTCGGCGCAGGCATCGCCACCATCGCCGCGCCGCGGGAGGCGATGGCCCAGTTGCTAAGTACCGGCGTCGACCCGAAATCCGTGCTGGCGAAGGTCCACCAGGGCCGCCCCCTGGAGGTCGGCTTCGCGCAGACCCCGGTGTGGTTCTACCGCGACGCCAAGACGGGCACCTTGCGCGGCATCTACCACGAACTGGTGGAGATGCTCGCCAAGGAGCTGGCGATCAAGGTCAACTGGCACGAGGTGACGTTCGCCACCTCCACCCTCGGTCTCGGCAAGGGCGATTACGATCTGTTCGGATCCTCCGCCGTTTACACGGTCCCGCGCGCGATCGTCGCCAACTACGTGGGACCGCTCTGGTCCAAGGGCAGTCTCGCGATCATCCGCAAGGCGGACGCGGCGAAGTTCAAGACCGTGGCCGACCTGAACAGCCCCGACGTGACCTTCTCGGTCAATGCCGGGGCCAGCGAGCAGCAGCGCATGCCGCAGCTTTTCCCGAAGGCGAAGTTCATCGCCGTGGCCGGTCAGCAGGTCATGGCGGCGGAACCGGTACGCACCGGACGCGCAACGGTCTACGTCACCGGCGACAGCGACGCGATCACCTTCGTGAGGCACAATTCGAGCTGGGCAACCATCGTCGATCCCGCGCATCCGTTCGACAAGCGGCCGAACACCTGGATGATCCGCTACGGCGATACGGCGTGGAAGAACTTCCTCGACATGTGGAGCACCTACATCACGGGGAACGGCGAGGTCCAGCGCCTCTACGACAAATACATGAACACGCCCGCCTGACCTGACACGCGCCACACGGCGGCCGGCGGCGCCACGCCGGCCAACACGAAGGAGCCGATGATGATCATCGATTGCCATGCTCACGTATTTCAGAGCTGGGAGGGTGCCTGCGGGCACCCGACCAGCGAGATCCATCGCAAATACATGCAGAAAGTCCAGACCCGCACCTCGGCCCGGGTCTTCCGCGCCCGCGACGGGAAGCCTGTCTCCGGGGCGGTCCTGTTCCGCGAAGGGGACAACGCCTGGTCCGGCCTGAAGGAAGTCGGCTTCCGGGTCGGCAACTTCGGCCGGCTCGATTTCACGATCGACGGGGAGGACTACCATTCGCAGTACATGCCGGTCGGCATGCAGCAGATCGTCGCACCGCCCGAGCTGATGATCGCGCAGATGGACTATGCCGGCGTGGACCATTGCGTCCTGCAGACGGGCTGGGGCTACGGCGCGATGAACGACTACAACGCCTTCGCGCAGCACCAGTATCCGCACCGGTTCACGGCGCTCCTGAACGTGGACGAGCCGCGCGCCTTCACCGATGCCGGCCTGCGGGAGTTCGACCGCGCGCACCGGCAGCTCGGCCTGCGCGGCGTCTATTTCGCGCTGGACGCCTTCGCCCGCTACGGGTTCGACCTCGCGTTCGACGACCCGCGCCTCGATCCGTTCTGGTCGCGGACGGAGGCGGCAAACCTTCCGGTGTTCATCGAGATCACCGCCATCCCCGACTACGACGAGGCCAGCTACATCGCCAACATCGTCCGGCTGCACGGATTGATGGACCGCTTCCGCGGGATCCGCTGGGTGCTGGTGATGGGGCCGCCCGTCGGCTTCTTCGCCCGCTCCGGCCGGTGGGAATTCCCGGAGCCCGTTGCGGCGGCCTACCGCCACGAGAACCTGCTCATCGAGGTGATGTTCCCGATCACCTGGGGCGGCGTCTGGGAGTATCCCTATCCCGAGGCGCAGGAACTGATCCGGGGCATGCGCGACATGTTCGGCGCCTCGAAGCTGATCTGGGGCTCCGACATGCCGAATCTCGAGCGGTTCTGCACCTACACGCAATGTGTGGACTACGTGCGCCGGCATTGCGGTTTTCTCTCCGCGACCGAAAAGGATGCGATCCTGGGCAGCAACGTCGACACCCTGCTCGGCATCGGCGCGCGCCTGGGCGCGCGCGCCGCGTGATGGCGGCGCAGTTGCCCGATCCGGGCCGGTTGTTCGACCTCACCGGGCAGACCGCGCTCATCACCGGCGGCGCCGGCGGCCTCGGTAGCGCGATGGCCGCCGCGCTGGCCGGCGCCGGCGCCGCCATCGTGCTGGTGGACCGCGATGGCCCGCTGCTGGGATCTGCGTCCGCCGCGCTGGCAGGAGCCGGCGCGACCGTGCTCCCGGTCCAGGGCGACGTGACGGACCCGGAACTGGCGGAGGCGGCCACAAGCGCCGCCGTCGCCCGTTTCGGCCGCGTCGATATACTCGTGTGCGCCGCGGGACGAGCGCTGCGGAAGGACGCCCTGCAGTCGGGCGATGCGGAGGTCGACGCGGTGATCGCAGTCAACCTGAAAGCCGTGTTCCACTGGAACCAGGTGGTCGGGCGCCGGATGATCGCGCAGGCAGGCGGCGCGATCATCAACATCGCCTCGCAAGGCGCCTTCGCCGCGCTGCGCGGACGCCCGGTCTACAATGCGACCAAGGCGGGCGTCGTGCACCTCACGCGGTCGCTGGCCGCCGACTGGATCGCATCCGGCGTGCGTGTGAACGCGATCGCCCCCGGTCTCATGGATACGCCCTTCATCTCCGAAATGAAGGCGGACCCTGACCGCATCGCGACGGAACGGAAACGGATTCCCGCCGGGCGGCTGGGTCAGCCCAAAGATCTTGCCGGCGCCGTTCTGCTGCTGGCCTCGGAGGCCGGCGCCTACATCGTCGGCCAGACGCTGATCGTGGATGGTGGCTGGACGCTCTGCTGAACAGCCGCCACGGTTTCAAGGAGGACGTCGCGTGAACACTATGTCGACCCTGCCGGCCCGAGAGACGGCAACAACGATGGACCTGCCGGACCCGGAAACGGGCACGCCCTGCTTCGTCGTGCGCGAGGACGAAGTCCTCAACAACCTGCACCGCACCGCGGCCGCCTGCGGCGGCATGCATCGCCTGATGCCGCACGTGAAGACGCACCGTGCGCCCTGGGTTGTAGCACTGCTGAAAGACCAGGGGGTACAGGCGTTCAAGACCGCCACCGTCGCGGAAGTGGAGATGGTCCTGGCCGCCGGCGCGCGCCATGCGGTGTGGGCCTATCCCACGGTGCAGCCGGCGCATGTGCGCCGCTTCATCGACCTGGCCCGCCGGTTCGCCGACGCCAGGCTGGAAGCGATGATCGACTCTGAAGCCGCGGCGGACCTCTGGGCATCGCATCTGTCGGATATGCCGGAGAACATCCGGCTGCGGGTCGATCTCGACCCCGGCCTCGGGCGGACCGGCGCCCGCATGGGCGAGCCCGCGCTGCAGCTCGCGCGGACACTGCACGGCATCGGCCGCTTCGCCGGCTGGCATCTCTACGACGGGCACGTGAAGGGCGATCGCGCCGCGCGGGAAGCGCAGGTCGCGGCACTCGCGGATACCCTGTCGCAGCTGCAGGACGCGGCGCGGCGCGAGGGCATCGCCGGCGATGTCGTCGCCGGCGGGAGCTACACGTTCAACCTGTGGTCGGAGTCCCTGGTCCGCTACGTCTCCCCGGGAAGCTGGACCTATTCGAGCGATCAGCACGACCTGGAGCTCGCCGAGCTCGGCTGGCGGCCGGCAGCGTTCGTCCTGGCCACGGTCATCTCGACCCGACCGGGCACCGCGACCCTGGACGCGGGCTGCAAGGCCATTTCGCCGGACAAGCCCCTGGCCGAACGATTCCGCTGGCCGGGCCGGATCCTGCTGATGAATGAGGAACACACGGTCGTGGAATCGACCGAGCTGGCCGTCGGCGACCGGGTGCTGCTGATGCCGCGCCACGCCTGCACCACGGCCTATCTCTACGACGAGGCGCTGGTGAGGACGCAAAACGGGGGCTGGGAGCGGCGGCCACAGCTCGGCAACCGCCGATAGAAGCGACCGGCGCCGCGCGCGGGCGGGGGGCAGCGTTCCCCCGCCGACCGGTCCGCACTATAACCGGGGGCATGATCATCGACATGCACACCCACGCCGGACACGCCAACCGCGCGGGCCCGGTGGACCCGGCCGCGCTCGCCACGATGCGCGCGGGCGGTCTCGGCGCCGCCGTCGTCTCCGCCATCGCCGACCTGCCGCTGCTCCGCCGCGATCCGGTGACCCGGCGCCTGGTGCTGACCCGCGAGCCGGAGCCGGGCGAGTGCATGGCGGCGGTGGATGACTATCTCGCCTCCTACGAACTCACCGGCGTACGCATCGCCCGCGAACCGGACGAAATCCGCGCCGACGACCCCGCCCTGGTGCTCGCGGTCGAAGGCTGCGACTTCCTTGACGGCGACCTCGACCGGCTCGACGCGCTGGAGGCGCGCGGCGTGCGCAGCATCCAGCTCACCCACTACCGGGTGAACGAGACGGGCGACATCCAGACCGCGCCCCCGGTCCACGACGGGCTGACGGCGTTCGGCGCCGATGCGGTGCGGCGGATGAACCGGCTCGGCATCATGGTCGACGTCGCCCACTGCTCGGAGGCAACCGTCCGCGGCGTCGTCGCGGCCAGCACGCAGCCGATCCTGTGCACCCACGCCAACCTGATCGAACCCGGCCACAAGGACGGCACACACCCGCGCTACATCTCCCCCGACTACGCGCGGATGGTGGCGGAGACGGGCGGCGTCATCGGCGGCTGGATCGCCGTGCTGCACGAAGAAAAACTGCCCGGCATGATCCGCCACATCCTGCGCCTGGTGGACGCGGTCGGCGCCGACCACGTGGGGCTCGGCACTGACCTGCCTTCGGGCTCGCAATGGCACGGCATGGCGGATTTTGCCCGCCATGCCGAAATCCCCGCCCTGCTGCGCACCGCCGGGCTGTCGGCCGAGGAGACCGAAAAAGTCTGCGCCGGCAACTGGCTGCGCGTCTTCCGTGCGGTGCGCCCATGACCGACCCGGCGGCGGCGGAAAAACAGGCGGCGGCGGAGGCGGCCGTCGCGCTAGTGGAAGACGGCATGGCGCTCGGGCTCGGCACCGGGTCCACCGCCGCACTGGCGATCGCGGCCCTCGGGAAGCGCGTGCAGGCGGGACTCTCGGTGGTCGCTATCGCAACCTCCGAACGCAGCGCGGAACAGGCGCGCACACTCGGCATCCCGCTCACCGACTTCGGCGCCAGAACCCGGCTCGACCTCACGATCGACGGCGCCGACCAGATCGCGCGCGGCTCGCTCGACCTGGTCAAAGGCCTCGGGGGCGCCCTGCTCAGGGAAAAAATCGTCGCGCAAGCGTCCGACCGCCTGGTGATCGTGGCCGATCACAGCAAACTCGTCGATCGCCTGGGCGGCCCCGTGCCCGTACCGGTCGAAATCGTTCCCTTCGGCTGGCAAACAACAGCCGCGCGGATCACCCGGCTGGGCGCCAACGTGCAGCCGCGCCAGGCCCCGGACGGCAGCCTGTTCCAAAGCGACGGCGGCAACCTGATCCTCGATTGCACCTTCGCGCCGATCGCCGATCCCGTCACACTCGAAACCGCCCTGGCCACCACCGTCGGCGTGATCGAAACCGGCCTCTTCCTCGGCATGGCCACCCTCGCCCTCGTCGCCGGCCCGGACGGGGTGACGCGGTTGAGCCGGTAGGAAGCAGGGCCAAGGGGCTCTGCCCCCCATGGGCCCTTGGGACCCCCGCCAAGGGCTCGCCCTTGGAACCCTTCCGTCAGCTCCGTGCCGATCGCCCGGGCGGGACGAGGCGGAGGACGATGCATGCGTTGCGGTGGCGGGCCAGATCGCCGCAGGCGGCGTAGGCTTTGTGGCGGGTGAAGCCGGTGACTTGCGCGCGCCAGACAGCGCCACGGCGCAGGGCGACTCGTTCCAGTTTTGTGGGGCCGCCACCGGTCAGGCGTTGGGCGCGGACGGCGGCGGCGCGGGCAAGTGCGGGGGAGCGGAAGGCTCCGACCTGGATGCCCCATTCCGCGGGCAGGAGGCGCAGGCTGCTCACTGGGCGTATCCGCGCCGGTGGCATCAGCAGGTGCTGCACCGGCCGGCGCAGGGTATCGGCGCGGGCGGTCGAGATCAGGGACGGCAGGTGCTGCGTGTGCGCGGCGGCGAGTTCCGTGCGGTTGCCGATCACCGGGATATCGAGGCTGGCGTAAGTGGCGTTCAGCAGCGACGCCATCCGGCTGTAGGAGGCGGCGTTGCTCGGCGCGCCGAATTCCACGCCGACCAGCCGTACCCCGCCGTTGACGGCGCTCGTGACCAGATTGTGCCCGGAGGCATCGATGAACCCGGTCTTCATACCGTCTGCACCCGGGTAGAGTTTCAGCATGCCGTCGTAGGTGCGCACGAACTGGCCATGGAAGATGAAGCTCGGGGTGCTGAAATAATGGTAGTCGGAGGGGAAGTCGGTCATCAGCCGTCGGGCGAGCAGCGCCATGTCGCGCGCCGTGCTCCATTGCTCGGCGGCCGGCAGGCCGGAGGCGTTGACGAAATTCGTGCGCAGCATCCCGAGCGCGTGGGCGCGCAGGGTCATCATCTGGGAGAACCGGGCTTCGCTGCCGCCGAGCAGTTCGCCGAGCGCGACCGCGGCGTCGTTGGCGGAGCGGGTGATCAGACCGAGGATCGCCTGATGCACGGTCATGGTCGTGCCCGGTACCAGCCCGAGCTTGGTCGGCGGCATCGAGGCGGCGTGGGCGGAGATCGGCACCAGCTCGTTCAGGCTGATGCGGTGGTCGCGCAGCGCCTCGAACGTCATGTATAGGGTCATGAGCTTGGTCAGGCTGGCGGGATGACGCAGCCCGTCCGGGTCCTGCGCTTCCAGGATCTGGCCGGTAGAGGCATTTTCGACGATCGACGAATAGGGTGGCGCGGCGGCGGCCGGACCGGGACGGAGAGCGACGAACAGCGCGGCGATGACGCCGAATAAGCGCAATAAATTGCGCCCATGGCACCCCGAGTTTGCCATTTCGATCGTTCTCCTGTGAGCCGAAAAAACCTTAGCCGCCTCGCCTTCCCCCTGTCCAGCCTGAAAATTCGCGGTTTTCAGAAATTGTTGAAGGGGTTACCGCCCGATGCTGCGAATCCCGCCAGGATGGGGCAGCGCCAGGACATTGTGCAGCGCACAAAAAATCGCTTGATGGCGCTGCGCCGTTCTCCTATATCGGGCTTGTGCTGCGATGCAGCAAAATGAATCGGCGGCGAGTGAAATGGGCCATCCCGGCCCGGGCGCCCGGCGGGCGCGGTTGAGGAGGACGGCTAATGGCGATGAAGAGCAAGGCGGACGAGACGGCCATGCTGGCGGAAGGCGTGCCGGCGGCGATGTCCCCCGGCGAGTCCGGCACGAAGGGGATCGAGCACACCGTCGCGGCCCTGAAGGACGGCATGGCGCAGGCAGCGGTCGGGTTCGAGAAGACCCAGGCCCGAGTGAAGGAAGGCATGGAGAAAGCGATGCGGACCGCAGAAGATTTCGTGGCCTTCGGCCAGGGCAACGTAGAAGCCATGATGAAGGCGGGCCAGATCTGGGCCGCCGGCATGCAGGACATCGGCAAGCAGGTCGCCGCCACGGCGCAGGGCTCGCTCGAGGAGGCGATGGCGACCTTCAAGGCGCTCGCGACCGTGAAGTCGCTCAAGGACGCGATCGACCTGCAGACCGGCCTCGCGCGCACCACCATCGAGAAGACCCTGGCCGAATCGGGCAAGCTGACCGACGCGTCGATCAAGCTGACCGAACAGACCATGGCCCCCATCACCGCCCGGGTCAGCCTGGCAGTGGAGAAGTTCGCGAAGCCGGTCTGATCCGGCAGCGCGACCCGAGGCGGCGCCGCCTTTCCCCCCAAGGTGGCGCCGCCGACCCCTCGCAAGGCCCGGGAGCATCCGATGCTCCCGGGCCTTTTGCGTTTGCCGATCTTTTGCGTTTTTCGCGAAGGGATGAACCCTCCGGCGGAGGCGGGCGACGGTGACACTCTTTTAACAGCGCCCCGGCTTCCGATATGCTCGGGTTCGGGAGAAGGTCCGGCCCGGTCGGATCACCCTTCGGCGACCGAGGGGGTCGGCTTGCGCGGAATACAGACGAGAATGAGCACGAACGACAGGCGTGGCGGCGGCGAAGGTCCGAATACCGGGGTGGTGGTGAAGCCGCGGCCGAAGACGCGCAAGCCTGCGATGTATAAAGTGTTGATGTTGAACGACGACTACACCCCGATGGAATTCGTGGTCCATGTCCTCGAGAGATTCTTCCAGAAATCGAGAGAGGAAGCGACCCGCATCATGCTGCACGTTCATCGCCGCGGCGTCGGCGTCTGCGGCGTGTATACTTACGAGGTAGCGGAGACCAAGGTGACCCAGGTGATGGATCTCGCCCGCCAGAACCAACATCCTCTGCAATGCACGATCGAGAAGGAATAGGCCGGGCGATGGTCCGGTTTCCCCCCGCCGTCCGTCCTCCAGCGCGTCAGGAGCGTCGCCATGTTGTCCCGTAATCTCGAACAGACGCTGCACCGCGCGCTCTCGCTCGCCAGCGAGCGGCGGCACGAATACGCGACGCTCGAGCACCTGCTGCTCGGCCTCACCGACGATACCGACGCGGCGACCGTGCTGCGCGCCTGCGGGGTCGATCTCGACAAGCTGCGCGCCGACCTGTCGGAGTTCCTGGACAAGGACCTGGCCGGCCTCGCCACCGACCGCACCGGCGATCCCAAGCCCACCGCGGGTTTCCAGCGCGTGGTGCAGCGGGCGGCGATCCATGTGCAGTCCTCCGGGCGCGACGAGGTCTCCGGGGCCAACGTGCTGGTGGCGCTGTTCTCCGAACGCGAATCGCATGCGGTGTATTTCCTGCAGCTGCAGGACATGACCCGGCTGGATGCGGTCAATTTCATCAGCCACGGCATCGCCAAGGCGCCGGGGCGTGCGACCTCGCGCCCGGTGCAGGGCTCGGGCGGCGGACCGCAGGGCGGCGACGGGCCGCACGAACCGGAACGCGAGGAGAAGCCCAGCCGGCGCGGCCAGGACGCGCTGTCCAACTACTGCGTGAACCTGAACAAGAAGGCGCTTGCCGGGAAGATCGATCCGCTGATCGGCCGCGAGCAGGAGATCGAGCGCACCATCCAGATCCTGTGCCGGCGCACCAAGAACAACCCGCTCTATGTGGGCGACCCCGGCGTCGGCAAGACCGCGATCGCGGAGGGGCTCGCCAAGCGCATCGTCGAGGGCGACGTGCCGGAGGTGCTGGCGAAATCCACCATCTTCGCGCTGGACATGGGCGCCCTGCTCGCCGGCACCCGCTACCGCGGCGATTTCGAGGAACGGCTGAAGGCGGTGGTGACCGAGCTCGAGAACCACGCCGGCGCGATCCTGTTCATCGACGAGATCCACACCGTGATCGGCGCCGGCGCGACCTCCGGCGGGGCGATGGATGCGTCGAACCTGCTGAAGCCGGCGCTGGCGTCGGGCAACCTGCGCTGCATCGGCTCGACCACCTACAAGGAGTTCCGCAATTATTTCGAGAAGGACCGCGCGCTGGTCCGCCGCTTCCAGAAGATCGACGTCAACGAGCCGTCCCTTGAGGACACCGTCAAGATCCTGCGCGGGCTGAAGGCCAACTACGAGAAGCACCACAAGGTGCGCTACACCGACGAGGCGATCCGCGCCGCGGTCGAATTGTCGGCGAAATACATCAACGACCGCAAGCTGCCGGACAAGGCGATCGACGTGATCGACGAGGTTGGCGCCTCGCGGATGCTGCTGCCGGAGAACAAGCGGCGCAAGACCGTCACGTTGAAGGACGTGGAGGAAATGGTCGCCAAGATCGCGCGCATTCCCCCGAAGTCGGTCTCGGCCGACGACAAGGAGACGCTGCGCAACCTGGAACGCGACCTGAAGTCGATGGTCTTCGGTCAGGACAAGGCGATCGAGGCACTGGCGGCGGCGATCAAGCTCGCCCGCGCCGGCCTGCGCGAGCCGGAAAAGCCGATCGGCAACTACCTGTTCTCCGGCCCGACCGGCGTCGGCAAGACCGAGGTCGCGCGCCAGCTCGCCGCCACCATGGGGATCGAGCTGATCCGCTTCGACATGTCCGAATACATGGAGCGGCATTCCGTCTCCCGCCTGATCGGCGCGCCGCCCGGCTACGTGGGCTTCGACCAGGGTGGCCTGCTGACCGACGCGATCGACCAGCATCCGCACGCGGTGCTGCTGCTGGACGAGATCGAGAAGGCGCATCTCGATCTGTTCAACATCCTGCTGCAGGTCATGGACCACGGGAAGCTGACCGACCACAACGGCAAGACGGTTGATTTCCGCAACGTCGTGCTGATCATGACCACCAACGCCGGCGCATCGGACATGGCGAAGGAGGCGATCGGCTTCGGCCGCGAGGCGCGCGAAGGGGAGGACGACGAGGCGATCAAGCGCCTGTTCACCCCGGAGTTCCGCAACCGGCTGGATGCCACCATCACCTTCGCCGCGCTGACGCCGGAGATCGTCGGCCGGGTGGTGGAGAAGTTCGTGATGCAACTGGAAGCCCAGCTGGCGGACCGTAACGTCACCATCGAGCTCTCTTCGGCGGCCAAGGAATGGCTGGCGGAGCGCGGCTACGACCGGCTGTACGGGGCGCGCCCGCTGGCCCGCGTGATCCAGGAATACATCAAGAAGCCGCTCGCCGAGGAGCTGCTGTTCGGCCGCCTGGTGCGCGGCGGTGGGGTGAAGGTGACCCTGGCGGACGGCAAGCTCGCGTTCGAGATCAGCGAGGCCGCGCTGCCCGCGCTGCCGAAGCCGGACGAGGACGGCGGGGACGCGGCGGGACGGACGGAAGAGGTGGTGGAGTAGGGGGCGGCCGTCTGGGAGGCCGCCCTCACCCGCCGCGCCGAAGGGGCGCGCCGAGTGAGGGCTGCGCGCCTTGGTGGGGCGTGTCCGGGTGCTGGGTCCGGGGGGTGGGTAGGTTTTCTTTTCACCACGGAGGCAGAAGGCGAGGGCCACGGAGGGTTGGTCGTCCGCTCCGGCCCCGCGCGGCCCCCTGGCGGGCGGCGGGACGCGGCGAACGACGGATCGTCCGGGAGGCAACCGCTCCGCCGGGCGTGCGTCTCCGTGGCCCTCGCCTTCTGCCTCCATGTTGGAAAAAACGCCCGCCCCACCCCCCGAATTCCGCGTGCGGGTGCACCCGGCGCCCGCCGTTTGCCTCCCAACGTCGCGCATCGGCCGCCGATACAGGGTGTCGCGCGCACGGAACGAGCAAGGTAACGCGCGGCGGGCGTCGCAATCCCTTGCCTGGAATCCAGCGGGGACGGCGCAAGAACCTCGTGGTAATCCGTCAATCTTCCTCGGCAGGCACCAGGCTTTCAGCGAAGATTTGCCCCCGACACACCACGCGGGCCAGCCTTCGTTGGGGACCTGGCTATGCCGTACGGCCGGGCGATCTTGCGGCGATCGAACGTAACAGCACCTCGAACGCCGCTGGGTCCACGTGATCGGCTCGCATCAGCGCGCGCACGATCGGCTCGGCCATGACCTCCTCAACCGTCAGATCGCTGCATCTTTCGTGCGGGCATCGTGCCCGGCACATGTCGTCTTTCTCGCTTCGATGGCAGACCGATAACGTCGCTGAACCGCAAGTCATGGCCATACCCCTCTTCAATGGACCGAAGGCGCAGGTCCGCCGAGCTTCACGTTGCGCAGTGTCAGCGCCAGCGGCACGGCCGCGAGCGAGATCAGCATCAGCACCCAGAACGCATCGATGTAGCCGAGGAACGACGCCTGCGCCTGGACTTGCTGCCCGATCCAGGCAATCGCCTGCTGCTGCGCCTGGATCAACGAGCTCCCCTGGGCGACGAAGTAGTTCGTCACCTGCTGCAGCGTGTCCTGATACTGCATGCTCGACGGGATCGCATGCTCAACCAGCCGGCTCTGATGGAACTGCTCGCGATGCGCCAGCACGTTGGACACGATCGAGATACCGATCGAGCCGCCCGTGTTGCGCGCCGCGTTCATCAATGCCGAGGCCTGGTCGGTCTTCTCAGGCGGAACGCCGTCATACGACGCCGCCATGATCGGCAGGAAGATCAGCGGCAACCCGACCCCGAGCAGCATGCGCGTGTGCGCAAAGAACCAGAAGCCGAGATCGGCATACGTATTGGTCAGCTCATACATCGACAGCGCGATGAGGAGCGCGCCGGCGACGATCAGGTATTTCGGCTGCACCCTGGTTGACAGACGTCCCACCACGAACATCATCATCATTGTGACGATACCGCCCGGTGACAGCACCAGCCCCGCCCAGGTGGCCGTGTAGCCGAAATCCTGCTGCACCAGTTGCGGCAGGAACTGCGTGGTCGCCAGCAGGATGGCGCCCGTCGACAGCATCACCAGGAAGCTCGCGCCGAACTGCCGCGTGGCCAGCATCCGAACGTCCACCGCCGGGGAACGGTGCCTGATCTCCCACGGGATCATCAACACGAAGGCCAGCGCACAGACGGCCGCGACCTCGATGATGAACGACGAGCCGAACCAGTCGTCCTCCAGCCCCCGGTCGAGCACCACCTCGAGCGCGCCGAGGAACGTCGCGACCAGCAGAAAGCCGATCACATCGAACCCGACCGATTGCCGCCATTTCCGGCGCTCCGCGGCGGCTTCCGGCGGCTCGTGCAGGACCGTCGCAATCGCCGCCGTCGCGAACACGCCGACCGGCACGTTGATCAGGAAGCACCAGCGCCAGGAGATATTGTCCGCGAGCCAGCCGCCGAGCGTCGGTCCGACCACCGGCGCCACCACCACCGCGACACCGAACAGGGCGAAGGCCTGGCCGCGCTTCTGCGGCGGGAATGAATCGGCCAGGATCGACTGCGCGACAGGCACCATGCCGCCGCCCGCGAAGCCCTGCAGAAGCCGGAACAGCAGCATCGACTGCAGGCTCGACGCCATGCCGCACAGCAACGAGCTGACGGTGAACAGCACGAGACAGATGAGGAAGAACCTCTTCCGCCCGAGCCGCTTGGCGAGATAGGAACTCGCCGTCAGGATGACGGCGTTGGCGACCAGATAGGTCGTCACCACCCAGGACGCCTCATCCTCGCTCACGCCCATGCCGCCGGCGATATAAGGCAGCACGACATTCGCGATCGTGGTGTCGAGCACCTCCATGAACGATGCACCCGCGACCAGAACCGCGATCAGCCACGGATTGGCGGCCGCACGCGACGCGGCCGAAACCGGCGCAGCCGCGGCGCTCACAGCAGCCTCCCCAGACGCTCGGCAAGCGACGGGCGCGGATCGACGCGGACGCTCGGCTCCACCGACATGCCCGGGCCAAGCGCCACATCGGCCGGCGGATTGTCGAGCACGATCTTCACCGGCACGCGCTGGACGACCTTGACGTAGTTGCCGGTGGCGTTCTCCACCGGCAACAGCGAGAAGGCGGTGCCGGAACCAGGCTGCACGCTCGCCACATGCCCCTCGACCGTCCGATCCGGGTAAGCGTCGATACGCAGCGTCGCCTTGTCCCCGGGCCGCATGTGGTCGAGCTGCGTCTCCTTGAAATTCGCCGTCACCCAGATGTCGTCCGGCACGAACATCGCGAGCGCGGTGCCCGGCTGCACGTATTGCCCGACGGCGCCGGAAAGCTGCACGACGCGCCCCGGCTGCGCGGCGGTGACGATCGTATACGAGAGGTTAAGCTTCGCCTGGTCGCGCTGGGCATCCGCCAGCGCGAGACTGGCCTCGGCGCTGGCACGCTGAGCCTTCAGCACGGCCAGCTGCCGCGCCGCCGCGACGAGCGCGTCCTGCGCCGATCGCAGCGCAGCCTGACCCTGGCGTTGCTGCGACGTGTACTGCTGGGCATCTTGCATGGTGCCCCAGCCGTCCTTCGCGAGCTTCGAGTAACGAGACGCCTGCTGCTGCGCGAATGTCAGACTGGCCTGCTGCTGCCGCACCTGAGACTCGCTCCCCGCCACCTGTGCCTCCTGCACGGTGGTCTGCGCGTCGATGTTCGCGATGCTCGCCTGCGCCGCCTCGACCTGCGCCTCCGCCTGCGCGAGCGCGGTGCGGTAGTCGCGATCGTCGATCCGCGCGATCACCTGCCCGGCCTCGACATGCTGATTGTCGGTGACCGGAACCGCCGTGATGTAGCCCGAGACTTTCGGCGCAATGGCGAACTGGCGCGCGGCGATGAACGCGTCGTCGGTGCTCTCGAAATGACTGGCGTAGTCCGAGTAGACGTAGCCGCCACCCACGACCGACGCGAGCAGCAGCGCCCCGAGCGACAGCGCCAGCGGACGCCGAGACCAGCCCTTGCGTGGCGTGTCTCCCTTCTCCATCGCGGCAAATCCAGCCTGCACCGGCGGCGCGGGTCGTTCGCACGTCTCCCGCGGAATATCCCGTGAGAGCGGAAGGCTCACCTCGCCCTCCTCGTGCACCCACCCATGCTCGGTGTCCCCCTCCGGCATATCGTTCAACGCAACGGACCCGGCCGCCCGGACATCTTCGGCTTGCGACATCGCTCCCCTCCGGAGATCTGTAAGGCGCCATACGATTTAAGTTAGACGCCTAACAGAGTCCAGACAGATCACGGATTTGTAACCTCTCTTGCCTATCGAATCCGCAGGGCAGGCAGGCGTTGACAGCATATGGTTAGCTGCCATACAGATCATCATCTGGAGCATGCAGGGCGACCGGGCCCCGACTGGAGACACCGATGCCCCCGCGAGCACCCCACCGCCTTCCTCCGAAACCGGCGCCGACCGTCATGGAGGCGCTTCGCAAGCGCTTTTCAGGGCCGGCCCTTCCGGCGCTCGACGTGGTGTTCGCGCTGCGCATGACCGCGCAGCAGGTGGACAACGCCATCACCGAATGGATGGCGGGCACGGCAGGGACACCGGCGCGTTTTCAGATCCTGGTGCTGTTATGGGCGTCCGAGGCCAGCGGTGTTCCGCACAAGGAAATCGTGAAGGCCCTGGAGGTCACCCGCGCCACCGTGTCGGGACTGATGACGTGTCTCGAGCGTGACGGCCTGGTGAAATCCTCCGTGGACCGCGACGACCGCAGGAACCTGATTGCAACCCTGACGTCGAGAGGGCGGGCAATCGTCGAGCAAGCGATCGACTCCAACATCACGTCATTGCGTGCCGTGGTCGCGACATTCTCAGCGGATGAGCTGGAGACGCTTACGTCGCTGTTGCAGCGCCTCCGGCAGGGCTTCATCGCCGTCAGGGAAGACCCGGGCGGCAAGCGGTAGGACGGAACAGCAAAGCGTATGGTGGTCCGCGCCGTGCTGGACCGGCACGGGGTCCGCGGGCACTCGGGGACGCTGCCCTCACCCGCCGCGCCCCTTTGGCGCGGCGGGTGAGGGCATCCCGGCACCGCTCCCACGCCCGTCCCGGAACCGCTCCCCCCGCAAGCGCGCGGGAAAGGGAGAAGCCCCCTCCTGGCCGGCAACCGCGCAATCGGCCATACAAGCCGCGACGGCGGGGAGATCGGCGGCATGAGCGGCAGCGAGCCCACGGTGCGATCCGGCCACGTCATCGCGCTCCGCCTGTTCGACCTCGCCAACGAGATCGACCTCAAACGCGCCGAGGCCCTGTCGGCCCGCCGCCCGCAAGGCGCCAGCACGCGCAGCCGGCTGGTGCGCACACCCGCCAAGGCGGTCTCCTTCGGCGTCGCCCCGCTGGCGCTGGAACTCGGCACCGTGCCGCTCGATATCGGCGCCACCAGGCGCGAGGCGACGGCGGGCGCCAGGCTGTATGATTTCGGCATCGTCGCCCTGTCGCTGCGCCTGCCCGCGCAGGACCTGTCGTGGACCGGCTTCACCCGGCTCGTGACCCACACCGACCAGGCCGTCGGCCCCCGCGCACCGGCCGCGGTGTGGGACGGCCTGCTGGCGCACCTGCGCGCCCTGCTTGGCGACGCGCTCGACCGCCCGACCCCGGTGCCGTTGCAGGAGGACTACCTGCTCGCCGTGGTCGACGCCTTCGACACCCCGCTTACCGCCAAGGCGCTGCAACAGCGCGCCGACCTCGTGCCCCTGCTCGCCGGCGAGGAACGGCCGCTGTCGGACGGCGCGCGGCGCGACCTGCTGCGGCACCGCTTCTCCTACTACCCCGACGACCTCGTGGCGCTCACCTGGGACCGCGCGTTCATCTACGAACCGCAACGGGAAACCGACGTCACCGACGTGCTGGAGATGGCCAACGCCCAGTTGCTGGAGATGCGCACCTACGACGAGATGCTCGACGCCGAGCTGCCGCGCATGCGCGACCTCGTGGCCGCCGCGCGCCGGCGCACCAACCTGCTCGCCGCCCGCCGCTACGCCCGCCTCGCCCGCGACCTGCACAGCCTGGTGGCCGAGGTGAGCGAGCTCGCCGAGCGGGTCGACAACGCCCTGCAGGTGACAGAGGACGTCTACCTCGCGCGCGTCTACGCCGCCGCGATGGAGACGTTCCGTGTCTCAAACGTTAGCGCCGCCGTGGACCGCAAGCTCGCCATCATCCGCGAAACCTATACCGCCCTGCACGACGAAGCCGCCGGCGCACGCGCCGAACTGCTCGAAATCGTCATCCTGATGCTGATCGGCGTCGAGATCGTCATCTCGCTGGTGCGACCCTGACCCGACCGGTCACACGCCGCGCCGGAGGTACGACCGTGGCGATGCGCCCAGCAGGCGCTTGAACATGCTGGTGAATGCTGCCGGGTTGTCGTAGCCGAGGTCGATCGCGATCGTTGTCACCGCTTCTCCTGCCACCAGCCGCGGCAGGGCCGCGACCAGGCACGCCTGCTGGCGCCAGGCGGCGAAGCCGAGCCCGGTTTCGCGGCGGAACAGCCGGGTGAACGCCCGCCGGCTCATCCCCAGGGCGGCGCTCCAGGCGTCGATGGTGGCGTGCGGCGTGGGCCGGCCGAGGAAGCGGCGGCAGTGCTCGGCCAGCGCCGGATGCACGGGGATCGGCAGTGCGAGCGGCAGGACGGTGAGTTCCCGCATTTCGTGCAGCAGCAGCGCCATCAGCGCGCCGGCGCGGCTGTCGGGGTCGTGGTCCACGGGCAGGTCGACCGCCTCGGCCAGCAGGGCGCGCATGAAGGGCGAGAGTCCGACCACCTGGCAGCGATCCGGCATGCCGGTTGCCGCTGCGGGCTCGAGGTACACGCTATGGGTGTGGACGTTGCCGAGCATGCGCACCGTGTGATCGACCCCTCCGGGGAGCCACATGCCGCGCTGCGGCGGCACCAGCCATGTGCCGAAGGCGGTGGTAACCAGGACCGCGCCGGCCGCGCCGTGCAGGAGCTGGCTGCGCCGATGCTGGTGCAGCGGGATGGTGTAGCCGTCGGCGAAGTCATTCGCGACGACGATGACCGGGCGTGGCAGCCGGTCGAAAATCTCGACCCTGGTATTCCGGGGCATGGCCCACTCGCGTAAGTATTCGGCCTGATTGCGGTGGCGGGCCGGGCCTTGCTTCCTAATCTTGGGGATCGTTGGATGCAACACGCCTCCGCCGGGTGCCCGGCCGAGGGACGAAAGGTCGGTTACCGTTGAGCGAGATCGTCACTTCCCCCGGCCGCAGCGGCACCACGCCTGCCAAACCTGCGTCGACCGCCTTCCCGATCCTGGCGGCGATCAGCTTCTGCCATCTGCTGAACGACATGATGCAGTCGCTGCTCCCGGCGATCTACCCGATCCTGAAGGGCGGGTTCGACCTCAGCTTCGGGCAGATCGGGCTGCTGACGTTGACGTACCAGACCACGGCTTCCTTGCTGCAGCCGGTGATCGGGCAGTACACGGACCGCCGGCCGCTGCCCTATTCGTTGCCGTTCGGCATGGGGTTCACCCTGTTCGGGCTGCTCAGCCTTGCGGTGGCGCCGAATTTCGGAGCGCTGCTGGCCGGCGCGGCGCTGCTCGGGATCGGTTCGTCGATCTTCCATCCCAAGTCCTCGCGGATTGCGCGGCTGGCCTCGGGCGGCCGGCACGGACTGGCGCAGTCGCTGTTCCAGGTGGGGGGGACGTTCGGGCAGTCGCTGGGGCCTTTGCTGGCGGCGTTCTTCATCCTGCCGCGCGGGCAGGGCAGCCTCGCCTGGTTCGCGCTGGTGGCGCTGGGAGGGATGGCGATCCTGACGGCACTCGGGCACTGGTACAAGACGCGCGGGCGGACGCGCACGCCGCCGCGCACCGCCGCCGTCTCCGCCCTGCCGGCGCGGGAGGTCACGCGGGCGATGACGGTGCTGCTGGCGCTGATCTTCTCCAAGTTCTTCTACCTGGCCAGTATCAACAGCTACTACATCTTCTACCTGATGGACCATTTCCATCTGCACACGCAGAACGCGCAGGTGTGCCTGTTCGTGTTCCTTGCCTCCTCGGCGGCAGGGACGGTGATCGGCGGGCCGGTGGGGGATCGGTTCGGGCGCAAGACGGTGATCTGGGGTTCGATCGTCGGCGTGCTGCCGTTCACCCTGGTGCTGCCTTATGTGGGGCTGACGGCGACGATCGGGCTGAGCGTGGTGATCGGGCTCGTGCTGTCATCGGCGTTCTCGGCGATCGTTGTCTATGCGCAAGAATTGATGCCGGGGCGGATCGGGATGGTTTCGGGGATGTTCTTCGGCTTCGCGTTCGGGATGGCGGGCGTGGGGGCGGCGGTGCTGGGGGCGCTGGCGGACTGGACGAGCATCGAGTTCGTGTATCGGGTCTGCGCATTCCTGCCGGTGATCGGGCTGCTGACGGCGTTCCTGCCAGATGTGGAGGGGAAGCGGGCGCGGGCGTAGCGGGGCGTGCCAGTCAGGCGGCTTCGATATCCGCCCGGTCGACGTCGCACCCGGTCGTGAGGGTGGTCCCGGGACGGGCGAGCGTGGTGAAGGTGTAGGCCCCCACGGCGGTGGTGGTGGTCGCCCTTGCCGCGTTCGTTGTCGAAACCGACGATGCGGATGCCCCGTCGGCCGCAGAACAAGCTGTATTTGAAATGGCGGGCGGTTGGGGGAACGCACCGGCCGCCATGCCAACACCCCCTACTCCCGCTTCCGGGAGAGGGCTGGGGTAAGGGTGCTTCCGTCGTCCCCGACACCCTCACCCCGACCCTGCTATGAAAAAACAGAAATGAGATTCCACGATTGCGCTCCTGTGAAGGATTTTCATCCCCGGTGGCGCATCGGCGGCCCGATGCAGGGCATCTCTCCCGCAAGCGGGAGAGGGGGCGGTTGCACGGCAGCATTCCGTCATGCCCGCGCGCCCGACGGCTCTCCCCGCGTCCGAGAGAAGGAAGAGGCCTGTGGGGTTGACGGGTATCGTCCCGTTCCTAGTTGAAGGGTCAATGAAGCAGAATGGCGGCGTCTGCGCGAAGACGCAGGACTGCCAGCCCTGGCCCCGTGGCTCCCAGGGCCCCACCATCATCGAGATCAGGAGGCGCGCTATGGCAGGCAATCGCGGTGTCGTCTACAAAGGTCCCGGCAAGGTTGCCGTCGAGACGATTCCCGATCCGAAATTCGAGACGCCTGCCGGGCGCAGGATCACGCACGGTGTGATCCTGAAGGTGTTCTCCACCAACATCTGCGGCTCCGACCAGCACATGGTGCGCGGCCGCACGACAGCGCCCATCGGCATGGTGCTGGGCCACGAGATCACGGGCGAAGTCATCGAACTCGGATCAGACGTTGAGAAGGTGAGCGTCGGCGACCTCGTGTCGGTGCCGTTCAACGTGGCCTGCGGGCGGTGCCGGACGTGCCTGCACGGCGATACCGGCGTCTGCCTCACCGTGAACGACAAACAACCGGGGGGTGCCTACGGTTATGTCGACATGGGAGGCTGGGTCGGCGGACAGGCCGAGTACGTCATGGTGCCCTACGCCGACTTCAACCTGCTCCGCTTCCCCGACAAGGAACAGGCGCGCGCCAGAATACGCGATCTGACGATGCTGACCGACATTCTGCCGACCGGCTTCCATGGCGCCGTCAACGCGGGCGTCCAGGCCGGATCGACAGTGTATGTGGCCGGGGCGGGACCGGTGGGCCTGGCCACGGCCGCATCGGCGCGGCTGCTCGGGGCGGCCGTTGTTTTGGTCGGCGACTTCAATGCGGCGCGGCTCGACCACGCGAAGTCGGTCGGCTTCGAGCCGGTCAACCTTTCGGGTGATGCAAAGCTGCGTGAGCGGATCGCACAGATCCTGAAAGTGCCCGAGGTGGACGCCTTCATAGACTGCGTGGGTTTCGAGGCCCGCGGCCACGGCGGGTCCGATCAACCTGCGAGCGTACTGAACCAGGCGATGGAGGTAACCCGGGTCGCAGGCGCGATCGGCATTCCTGGCCTGTACGTGACGGAGGATCCCGGTGCCACAGACGAGCGCGCGAAGCACGGTTCGCTGAGCCTTCGCTTTGGCGAGGGCTGGGCCAAGTCGCACAGCTTCCACACCGGCCAGACCCCCGTGCTACGCTACAACCGCCAACTGATGCAGGCGATCCTGTGGGACCGGCTGCCCATTGCGAAGATCGTGAACGCGAAGGTCATCACCCTCGATGAGGCGCCCGAAGGCTATGCAGCTTTCGACTCCGGCGTCGCCAACAAGTTCGTGATCGATCCGCACGGAGCCCTGCCGCAAGCGGCCTGAATGACGCCCATCGAGATCTGGCGGGACGTTCCGACGACACCGTCATTCCCAAGATCGGCATCCCCAAGAAGGGCAAGCACTCGGTGGGCGCTCTCGGTCAGCCGCCTGACGTCGCCTGCAGGCGAGCGAGCAATGCCGGAGACGCCTGCCCCGAGGGCTGCATTCCGGCGGTCTGCTGGAAACGCGTGATGGCCGAGATGGTCTGTGGCCCGGCGATGCCGTCAGCCGGCGGGCCAAGATAGTGCAGGCGGATCAGTTCCGTCTGCACGCTGCGCACCAGCGCGGGGTCGTTCGGCGAGAGCGTGGACGCGGACCGCACGTGCGGCGGGAAGCCCTGCACGTCGTTGCCGCGGGAATACATGCACTGGCCATAGGCCTGGTCGTACTGGCGCTGCGTCGCCGTCTGCTGCCGGTTCGACGCAATTGCCCCTCCTGCCGTGCCCAGCGCGACACCGGCCAGGGCGCCGATGGCAGCACCCGCCCCGGCATTGCCGCCGATGGCGCCGCCCGCCGCCCCGAGCGCCGCGCCGCCGAGCGCGCCTCCGCCCGCTCCCAGCATCGTGGTGCGGTTTGCCTGCTGCGCCTGCCCGGCGACCTGCGCCTGCGCGTACTGCTTGCAATACGTCTGGTCGGCCTGGAACGCCTCGAAGCTCTTGGCCTGGCTTGGGGCCACGGCGATCCTCGGGTTGGAGGGCGTCTGCGCACACCCTGCAAGAACAAGCGCGATCGCCGTCGCAATTGCTGCATGTGTGTTACGCACTCTGCCACCCCCCACCTTCTTCATATGTGCAGTGTTCTACCAGCGTACACGGGCACCATGCAAGCAACGGGCGCAGGCCCCAGCACGCCGATCGCGCCCATATGTCATATAATGTCAGTCGGGCTGTGTTGCAAAAGCCAGGGCGCGTGTGGTTGAGGTCGCGGGACAGGGAACGGCGGACAGACGGGGTGATGGTGGCGGGTCAGGGCGGCACGTTCAGGGGGCGGCACGTCACAGGCGAGGTGATCCTGTAGGCGCTGCGCTGGTATCTGGCCTTCCCGATCAGCGACCGCGATCTGGCCGCGACGCTGTCGGATCGAGGCATCTCGGTCGACCACACGACCCTGTTCCGCTGGGTGCAGGCCTATGCGACAACGCTGGAGCAGCGGGTCCGCCGGCTCCTGGCAGGTGGACGAGACCTGTATCAAGGTCAAAGGCGTCTGGACTTATCTGTATCGGGCGGTGGACAGCCTCGGCCAGACGGTTGACTTCCTGCTCTCGGCCCGGCGGGACGCGCCAGCTGCCAAGCGGTTCTTTCGCAAGGCGCCGGCGCAGCCACACACCGTCAATCCTCGCACGATCACGGTGGACAGGACCCCGGCCTATCCGCGGGCGGTGACGGCGCTGAAGCGGAGGGGCGAGCTGTGGCGCTTCTCCCGGCTGCACCAGTGCAAGTATCTGAACAACATCGTCGAGCAGGACCACCGGCGGATCAAGCGACTGGTGCGGCCGAGGCTCGGCTTCGGCGGCGTTTGCAACAGAACCTGAACCGGAGCATTGCCGCGGGCGGCTGCTTCACCTCTCCCGCTCTCGCGGCCCAAGCCCGCCGAGCGGGAGAGGTGACGCGCCGGAGGTTCCCCCGATTGCCCTGACGGGGCCGGAGCTCGGTTCGGCTGCCGGCAGCAAGACGGTGATCGGCAGTTTCGTAAAGTGGCGATTGCCGGAAGATAATCGGTGCATCCGCGCATCACTATGGGAGTCCCGCAGAGGAAAAATGACGTCGGCGAGACGCCAAGCCATCGGAATCCGCTTCAAAGCGGCGCGAATCCGATTTCGCATCGAAGGCTGTGGAATAACGGATGGCACGTGACCATGCCAATTCGCCACATAGTCGGACTGCTGCACGTTTTGCGCGGTCTGCGCCGCCTGCTTTCGGGTGAGGACCAGAACATACGAGCGACTGGCCGATGTATATTCCACGCGGATCCCGTTTTTTGGAACGTCGGCCTTCCACCAGTGCTTCTCGTCATCAAGTTCCGCGATGAAGACCTCGGTGTGGGCGAAGCCATTCGACGATGAGTAAAGTGAAAAGAACAGTTCCGGCGAAAATTGCCAAAATCCGTGACCGTTATAATTGTTCGCTGGAAGGGCATGAATAATACGCCCGTTAGGCTTGCAAAGAGCCGCAACGTTCTGAAATGCGACCGATACATCGAAAATATGTTCGAGAGTACCGAAGTCAAGAACAGTATCATAGAGGCAGCCATGGTCCAATGGCTTGTTGAAATCATGCACCACGCTGGCTTGTTCGTAATCGGACGCGTCAAAGGATGTAACGGAGGTCGCCCCAAAACTGTCGACCAAAAGTTCCTCGCAGAACGGGCCATAGTGCTTGTTCGGCGGCAGGCGCAAGGTTTCCTGCAGGACCGAGTCACTGACGTGAACATTCTGACGGCCAATCGTTGCCGTAGCCTTGAAGGATTCCCGACTGGCCGCATATTGGAGCAACCGCAATACGTGAGCATCAATCCCCATTCGCTTCGCTCCCCCACCTTCGCAACGTGCATACGCTGCTATGGGCTTGGTACAGCCGGTGGCATGCAGCCAGAATTCTTCTAAACATATCTACGAAGCCAAAGATAAGCCGGCAAGAGAATTGGCGCATGCCGCCTGAGCATTTTGACGACCATGTTATGCGGGTAGCGGTCGGTGGGGCGCTCATCACGCCATGGCGTGCGCGCCTTGTAGGACAAATAGTCCGATTTGAACGGATGGGTGTCCATATAACGCCAGGGACGGCCAGGTTCATTAAAATGCACGATTCGCGCCGCCTCCGCAATCGCCGGAAGTGGACGTAAGTATTCAAGACCGTCGTTCGTGAGGCGGCCTAAATGCTGCGTTTGCACGTTCCACACCGGGTCGAGCGGCGTCCACCTGCCACGAAGTACCCAGTTGAGCGCGCACTGATCGTTGTAGCTCAGGCGCTCGGGATAGGCGGCAGCAAAGCTGAGCGCGGCCTGGCCGATCGTCTCACTGCGCCAACGCGCTAGGTCGATGAGTAGAACACCAGCATTAAAGTAGAGCGCATCATCTGCCAAGCCGAGGATGTGATTATGAATGAAGCTGCAGTCCCGCACAGCGCCGACAATCGCGTCGCCGAGCGGAATCTCCCACAATGCCGCCACGTTGTAGCGCAACACGAGGTCGCAATCGAGATAGATAACTCGTTCTACCTCAGGTGGCAATGCTTCGCTCATAAGAAGCCGATAATAGGTCGCAGCCGTAAGATCGTCACGCTGCTTCAGGCCGCGAATAACGTCGTCCGCAAGCACGTGATAAGTCAGCCTGTCAGCACGTTCGCCAAGCGCGTGGTCCAGCGGCGCTTTACTCGTGAAGTCCGGCGGCACCAGTACATGGACCTGCACGAAGGGGGTCGTGCTGTAAGCGAACAGGGAAAGCAGCATGACAGCCAAGTGGCGCGCGTAACCGTCGTCGCAGCCAACCACCACCTGGACCGCGGCGGGGTCGACCACAACGGTGGCATTCCCTGCGCCATTGGATAGCTCATTGATTGAGGACGTCAAGTTCATCAAGGTACTCCGAGCCCCCGCCCATGCGCAACAGGGTCGGCAAGCATCGCCAGGGCAATCGGGGGAACCGGAAAATCGGCGCGGACGGCAGCTCCTTCACCTCTCCCGCTTGCGGGAGAGGCCGGTTCGCGTAGCGAACCGGGTGAGGGTCCCGTGCGTCGCGCCCTCGCCCGCCGTGCTGCGCACGGCGACCTTGGTCCGCTTCGCGGCCCAAGCCCGCAGCGCGGGAGAGGTGACGCGCCGGAGGTTCGTCCGATTGCCCTGCAAGCATCGCCAAGTGAATGGTTGCCGCTATCAAGCAGGTGTCAGCATCAGCTTCCTGATGGATCCCTCGATTTCATCGGCTCCGTAGTCGGCTTCAGCTTTGGCACGGGCGGCATCGCGAAGTCTTCTGCAGAGTTCGTCCTTCTCGAGAAGTTGTAGACAGGCCTCCGCGAACGCCTGGTCGCTGTCCCGGATCAAGGCGTGCACGCCGTCCTGCAACCCCAGACCCTCCGCCCCCACGGCAGTCGAAACGATCGGCTTCCCGTAGGCTGCCGCCTCGATCAACTTGATTCGGGTCCCCCCGCCGACATCTATCGGGCAGCACACCACGCGCGCGCCCGCGTACAGCCGGTCAAGGTCCGGCACGAACCCGAGGTACTGCACACCTGCGGGCGGATGCCGGGAACTGGGAATCAACTCGTGCCACTTGCCCGCGATGAGAAGGGTGGCGTCCGGGCGAGCTTTGTGAACCAAAGGCCAGATACGGGTGGCCAGACGCTCCGCGGCGGCGGCATTCGGCGGGTACCCCAGATTACCAAGGAACAGCATGGTAGGAGAGGCGACCAACTCCCCCTCGTCGCGGGGAAGCCGGACGGCATTCGGGATGACGGTCACATTGCGGCCCCAACCAAGCCGGCACAGATAGGCCCGGTCCAACTCGGAGCAGACGAAGACCGCGCGGGACGCCCGGATCGCCCGCCGCTCCGCGTGTCGGATCGCGGGCACCTGACCCAAATAAAGGGCGCTCCCCGGCCGCCATGGGGGCGCCAGGGCGTGCCGTGCCTGCACCCGGTGCTCGATGTCGTCCAGATCGAAGACGATATTCCGATGCGGCAGCCCGGTTCGCAGCAAGCTGCACATCGGCCCCAGCCGGTGTGCGAACACAAGGTCCGGGTTGCGGGCAACATGCCGTGCCACCGCCGCAACGGGCAGCGGTTCGGTCGGGCCGTGAAAAAAAGGATGGCCGTAAATCGACAGAATGCCCGCGCCGTAGTGGGACCAGAAGGTTTTCGGCGGCTGCCGCACCGGCACCAGCTCGATCGTCACCGGAACGCCCCATTGTTCGGACTGACCCCGCGCCAATGCCTCCGGGTCCCGGAAGCGGTCGAACAAGTGCGGAGGGACCATGTGCAGGAGGTCGATCCGCTCCGATACGCCGGCCAGCGCCCGCATGAACATGGAGAAGCGCTGTCCTAGCCCGGATACGTCGTATCCGGGGACGATCGGGTCGGACCCGGTGATGACAAGCGTCCTCATGCCGCTCCCTCCGGTGACGACTTTCCCTACCGGAAGACTTGCGGAAGCGCAAACAACCCGCCGTTGCCATCCCGCCCGTCTTGCCGCCGAGACACGGCTAGGCCGCCGACCGAAGTTTCGGGCGGATCGCCTCGTTCGCAAGCCTGAACACGATGCGCTCCGGCCCCTCGGGCCGGCCGCTCGCCAACCAGAGCGATACCACGCTCCCGCCGAACGTCCCAGCCGCCACCACCGCAAGCAGCACCAGCTCGAGCAGGTTCCCCAGCACGGGCGCGCCGGCAAGAGCGACTCCGCCGGCAGCCCCCCAGGCACCGCCGACCTGCGCCAGGACGATCGCCGCCACGCCGCCCGCAACGGCAATGCGGAGCAATCCGGGGGCGCTCGCCCGCAAGCGGGCGTATCCCGCGATGCGCAGTTGCCGCAAAAAGAGAAGCGCCTCGACGCAGGAGGCGAACACATTCGCAACGGCCACTATGTCCAGGTCGTAGGAGCGCGCCGCCAGGTAGAGCACGACAACCCTCACCCCCGCCGCGACGGCAATCGCGAAGAACTGTCGCCGCACCTGCCCGATCGTCACCAGGACAGCCATACAAATATAGCTGATGGGCGAAAAGACGCAGATGCCCGCCGCGATCTCGACCAGCGGGCGTGCCGCCGCCCATTTCGCGCCCAGCAGAAGAAGGACGACGTTCTGCGCCCCCGCAGACAGGGTGAGCGCCATCGGGATGACGCCGAGGAGAAGCGCGCCCGCGAGCGGAAAGGCGTTTCTGGTGGCACTTCCCCCCGATCGTTGGGACAACGCAAACCCCGCAATGAGCACGCTTGCAATGGGGGCAACGATCTCCACGACCGGAATGATGGCGACCTGAATGCCGATCGTATACAGGCCCAGGGTTGCCGAGCCGAAAAAGCGTCCGACGATCAGCGTGTCGGCGCGGTCCCAGACCATCCCCGCCATGCCGGCAGTCCACAGCCAAAAGGAAAAGCCGGCGAGCTCTCGCCACCCCACCAGGGACAGGCGCGGCCGGTAGGGATGGATGAGATAGGTGACGACAATCCTGCTCAGCTGCTGCACGGCCATGCCGACCAGCAGGGCCCAGTAGCTCCGCGTGTACCAGGCCGCGAGCACCGTCGCGGCCACCTGAAGCACCCGCGGAATGACAAGGATACGAAAGAACACGCCGAACTGCATCTGCCGCTGGAACTCGACGGTGCCGATGTTCTCCAGTCCGCTGATCGCCATGAGGACCGCGAGGACAAGCACCATCGGCGTCAATCGCGGCTGCGAAAACCAGCCTGCCGCGAGCGGCGCAGCGAAGGCCATGACCGCCGCCGTAACCACCGCGCGGCCGGCCTGGATCGTGAAGGCGCAGTCGTGCAGCCGGGTGTCGTCCTCGATCCGGCGTACCAATGCGTCCTGCACCGAGAATTGCGAAAGGCTCTCGAAAATGCCGGCGATCGCGGTCGCCATCGCCACCAGGCCGAAGTCGGCCGGGATCAACAGCCGGGCGAGAACCAGGGTATTTGCGAAGCCCAGCGCGCGCGCCGTGATCCGCCACGCCATGATCCAGCCGGCGCCGACGAGCGTCTTGCGGCCGATGGAGACGGAGTCAGCGGCAGGCATGGGCGGACGCGCGTGTGGCGCAGGCACGCAAGGAAATCAATTCAAATACCCCGTGACCGTCGGCGTGCCCGACGACCGGAGCGAAGCCACTCTTTCACGACAAAGAGGCCGGGCGCCAGGCGGGTCCGTCTGAGCTTTTCCTTCACGTAGACGGCGAGGGCGGGGGGAGCCGGCGGCCCGACGTAGACGTCGACGTCGCTGCCGAACAGGACGCTGGATTTCGACCTGTTGAACCCGCCAAAGGAAGCGATCATCGAACGATAGAAGGCAGCGCGAGGCGGGAAGCAGAAGTACACCTTGTTCGGACTGATCGCGAAAGGGCGGAGCGCGCCTTCGCCACGCAGGAGATACTCGGCAACGCCGGTGGAAACCCCCGGCCACTCCGGGTTGAAATAGTCATCGAGGACGATAACGCCGTCATCGGTCAGCGTGGCTTCGATCAGGCGTAGATCGTTGCGGACGCATTCGGCGGTATGGCCCCCGTCTATCGACGCCAGGCGGACCCTGCCGCACGGGCGGAGGATGTCATCCGGCTGCAGCGACAGCGAGGAAGCCGGAATTACGCGAATATCATCGGCTCCCTCCCCCCAACGCCGGAGGTTACGCTCGAATGCAGCCCGGTCGCCCATGCCGGAGCCGTCCAGATTTTGCTTCTGATCCTCGAAAACATCTATTGCGAATGCCGCCTCGCCCGGCGCCCGGGTGAGCATCAGCACCAGGAACAGCTTCCCATGATGTACCCCTATCTCCCCTGCGGCACCACCGAGGTCCGCCCCTCGTTGGATATCCGCAATCGCGCGAACGAAGTCGGCGCTGTAGGGATCAAGCCACCCTTCGACCCGGAACTGGCCTGCGACGAGGTAGGTATCGATGAGAGATCGATCGCTCATTCAAACTCCGAACTCCTGCGATCGGTGATACACAGGTAACGCGGCCGCAGACCAGACCACCGTCTCGCTCTGGAGAAAGTTAACACGGCCTTGAGCACGCCCGCTATCCCGTGGCCGCGGACGCGCCCCTCGCCGCGGGCGGAGGCTTCCGCCGCGCATGGCCTTACCCGCGCGCGTCTTCCACCGCCACCGGCACCGCCCGCTCCGAATCCCGCGGTGCGAGACGGGCCGTAACCCTTTCTTCATTATGCTTCACGTGAAGCAATGTTCGATATCGAACAATCAGGGAACACTTCCTCGGAAAAAACCCTCCTCCCCCAACGCCCCCGCCCGTGCTATGCGTCCCCGGCCCACCCAGGAACCGCCCGCCCCAGGATGCACGTCTCCGTCATCATCCCCACCTACAACCGCGCCGATCTTCTGCCCCACACCCTGGCCGCAATCCGCGCCCAGACCCTCCCCCCCGCCGAGATCATCGTCATCGATGACGGATCCACCGATTCCACCCCGTCCCTGCTGGCCGCCCTTGCCCCCGAAATCCGCACCATCCGCGTGCCCAACGGCGGCGACCTGGTGGCCCGTAATGTAGGCATGGATGCCGCCACGGGCGATTTCGTCGCCTTCTGCGACAGCGACGACCTCTGGCGCCCCGGCTTTCTGGCGGAGATGGCCCGCCTCTGGCAGGCCGAGCCCGCACTCACGGCCGCTTTCGGCGATTTCGTCCTGGTCCAGAACGACCGCTGGGGCGAGGCCACCAAATTCGCCGACGCGCCCGCCGGGTTCTGGGACGGGCTGCGCCCCCTCGCCCCCGGCTTCGGCGTGTTCCACCGCCCGGTCGCCGAACGGCTGATCGGCTTCCAGCCCTTCTTCCCCTCCTGCCTGGTCGCGCGCCGGGCGTGGTTCCGTTCGGTCGGCGGGTGGGACACGTCCGTCGGCCGCCGGCTCAGCGGCGATTTCGCCACCGGGCTCCGTCTCGCCGAACACGCCCCGCTCGGTATCCTGCACACCCCTCTGGTTGGCATCCGCAAACACGCGGCCAATATCTCAGGCAACGATATCGCCACGGCCCTGGGGGAGGCCGAGGTGCTGGAATGCGTCCTGGCCAGCCATCCCGCGCTCGCGCCCCACGCACCCAGGATCCGCGCCAGCATCCACCTGCGGCGGGAGCAGGCACTGGCGGGCGCCTTCGCCGCCGGCGACTACCGATTGGTAGGGAAGATCGCGGCCGTGCTGCCCGCAGGCGGGCGCTCGGTCAGCGGGCGGATCAAGCAGGCGGTAGCTGCCCTGCCCGCGGCGCCGCGCTCCCGGCTGGCCCGCCTGCTCCTGGCCGGCGGCACCGCGCGGGCGCGGCTCACAGCATCCGCCCACCATCCACAATAATCCGCGATCCGGTGCTGGCCGGCAGGTGCAGCACGCAGGCCATCACTGCCTGCGCCACGTCCTCCGCCTCCACGACCATCTTCAGCGGCGTGGCGGCGGCGAGCTTCTCCAACGCCTCCCGCCCGCGCCCGGCGACGAAATCCGTCGCGACCGGCCCGGGTGCCACGCACATCACCCGCACGTCCGGCCCCAGCACGCGGGCGAGCGACATCGACATCGTCTCCAGCGCCGCCTTGGCCGCGCCGTAGGCAATGTTGCTCCCCGCCCCGTTCAGCGCCGCGACCGAGGAGATGTTCACCACCACCGCAGGCGCCCCGGCCCGCAGCAGCGGCAGCAGCGCGCGGATCACCGAATAGGGGCCACGGGCGTTGGCGATCAGGATCTGGTCGAACAGCGCCTCGTCCAACGTTTCGAGGTCGGCGTGCGGGATCGGCTGCGTCACACCGGCCGAATTCACCAGCACGTCGACCCGACCGTAGGCGTCGCGCACCGCAGCTTCCATCGCCCGCACCGAGGCAGGGTCTGTGATATCGACCGCCAGCGCCCGGTGCCCCTCGCCCGGCAGCGTGGCACACAGGGCCTGCGCCCGTGCCTCTCCGGATCGATACAGAATAGCAACCTGTGCCCCGGCTTCCGCCAGCGCGCGCACGCTCGCCGCGCCGATCCCGTTGCTGCCACCAGTGACCACCGCCACCTTCCCGGCGAGATTTTTCCCCGTCATGCCCGTCCTCCCGTGCCGCATCCGTCGATGCTGGCACAGAATTCCAGGCTGGCACAGAACCCCGGGCCCGCCGCCTCAGCGGCCTCCGCCCTGCCGGCGCAACAGCACGAGCCGCGCGCCGATGCTGATCAGCAGCACCAGGAACGTCACCAGGAATGCCGCGGCATACGCGAGCGCATTGGCGGCGGCGAACGGTTCGTTGATGAACGCCCAGATTGCGTAGGTCAGGTACCCCACCGGCGAATGGATGATCTGCCCGGTCCACAGATACGATGACCAGCCGGCGGTATAGAGCAGCGGCGCCGTCTCCCCGATCGAGATCGCGAACGCCAGCAGGATCCCGGTCAGGATCCCCGGCATCGCCATCGGCAACGAAATCCGCCACGCCACCCGCGCCTCCCCGGTGCCGAGCGCATAGGCCGCCTCCTGCATCGCGGCCGGCACCTGGCCCAGCGCCAGTTCTGTCGTGCGGCAGATATACGGCAGACACAGGATGGCGATCGTGATGCAGGCGGCGGCGAGCGAAAAGTTCCAACCCAACCATTCCACCATGGTAATGTAACCGAAATACCCCAGCACGATCGACGGCACCCCCACCAGCACGTCGGCCAGGAAGCGGATCACGCGCGCGAACGCCGTATGGCTGAACTGCGCCGTATAGAGCCCCGCCGCGACCCCGAACGGCACCGCGAGCAGCATCGAGCCGACGCCGATCACCACCGTGCCCTCGATCGCGTTCAGCAGCCCGCCGCCGGTGCCCTGGGTGACCTCGGTGAAGACGGTGGGGGTCAGCGCCGAAAGCCCGCGGATCAGCACCATCAGCAGGATCCAGCCCATCGCGATCCCGAGCAGCCCGAAAGCGATCGCGCACAGCACCCACCCGGTGACCGCGCCGACCCGACGCCGCCGCAGCCGGGCCAGCCGCGCCGGATCGTCGCGCGCCGGCAGCACGAGGCCGGCAGTGGTCGCGCTCATACCCGCGCCCCCTTCAGGCCGGAGCGGTATAGCACCAGGCGCGCGATCGCGTTCACGCCAACCGAAATGATCGACAGCACCAGCGCCACTTCCGCCAGCGAGCGCACCGCCAGCCCCGTCGGGTCCTGCAACGCGCTATCGAGCTGGGAGACGATAAAGGCGGCCATCGTCGAAATCGGCGAGTAGATATTCCCCGGCAGGTAATTGAGCGCGTTGCCGCTCACCATCAGTACCGCCATCGTCTCCCCCAGCGCGCGACCGGTGGCGAGAATGGTGACGCCGATCAGGATCTTGCGCACCCCGGGCAGCACCACTTTCCACACCGTCTCGAACCTTGTGGCGCCGAGCGCGGCGGCAGCCTCGCGCACCACCATCGGCTCGGCGAGGATCGCATCGCGCAGCGTCGCCGCGATCAGCGGCACGATCATCAGCGACAGCACGATGCCGGCGGTGAGCAGCCCGTAGCCGCTGCCGTAGGGCGGCGCGAAGATCGGGATCCAGCCCAATACCCGCCCCAGCACCGGGAAGACGTGCCCGCCGAGCAGCGGGATCAGCACCGCGTAGCCCCAGAGGCCGAACACCACCGACGGCACCGCGGCCAGCAGCTCGACCAGAAAGGACAGCCACAGGCGCAGCCGCCCCGGCACCGCCTCGGCAAGGAAGATCGCCGCCCCTACCCCGGTCGGCACCGCGAGCAGCAGCGCGATCAGGGTGGACAGCAAGGTCCCGACGATCAGGAACAGAATGCCGTACTGCGCCCCGGGCAGCTGCGCGACCCCGCCGCGGACGATCGGGTCGCCGTAGGTGTTGCCGAGGTTCCAGGTGGTACGGACGACGAACCCGAGGCCATTGAAGCGCACCGCCGGCCAGGAATAGATGGCCAGGAACAGGACCACGGCGACCAGGCTCGCCGGCAACACGCCGGCGCACAGGGCAAGCAGGCGGCGAAAACTCATGCGATCACCCCGGGCAGACGACACGACGACACCGCCGGCACGGGCCGGCGGTGTCGGGCAGGCGCTTGGTCCGGTGCCAACGCCCCTTGTGGGCGCTGGCTGGATCGGTCCACAAAATCATGCTCGTGCTCCGACCCGGAGTATATCATGCGTCCGTGTCAGAGCACGAGGAGGTCGACGCTGCGATCACTTGATCTCGGCGATCTGCGCGGCGCTGAGCTTCACCACGCTGGCCGGCAGCGGCACGAAGCTGACCGCGGCCATGAAATGCGGCGCGTTGCCACCCCTGGGGGAGATCGCCCAGGTGAAGAACTTGCGCATCTCGGCCGCCACGGTCGCGGTCGGCTGCTTCGACTTCACGATCGCGTATTCGTAGTTGATGATCGGGTAGGAACGGGCGCCGGGGGCGAAGATCAGGCTGATCCGCTCGTCCTTTGGCGTCTGCGCCGACTTGGCGTTGGCGGCGGCCTGCACGTTGGCCACCGTCGGCAGAACGAACTTGCCGTCCTTGTTCTCGAGCAGCGCCTCGCCCAGCGCGTTCTGGTCGATCGCCTGCTTGAAGCTCACGCCGATATAGGCGATCGAATACGGGTTGGTCTTGATCGCGTTGACCATGCCCGGGTTGCCCTCGGCGCCGATCGCGCCGGGTGCGGCCGGCCAGCTCACCGTGGTGCCGTAGCCGGTGGCGTTCTGCCAGGCCGGGGTGGAGAACGACAGGTACTGGCTGAAGATGAAGGTATCGCCGCTGCCGTCGGTGCGGTGCACGGTGATGATGTCGTGGTCCGGCAGCTTCGCGCCCGGGTTCAGCTTCGCGATCTCCGGGGCATTCCACTTCGTGATCGTACCGGAATAGATGCCGGCGAGCACCGGGCCGCTGAGCTTCAGATGCGTCCCGTTCAGCCCGGGCACGTTGTAGTTGACCATCTGGCTGGAAATCGCCAGCGGGATGTTCAGCATCCCGGCGTGCTGCTTCATCAGCGTATCCGACAGATACGCATCCGACGAGCCGATCTGCGCCACGCCCGAGATCGCCTCGGAAATGCCGGTGCCGCTGCCGGTGCTCTGGGTGGTGATCCGCACGTGCGGGTTCGCCTTGGTATAGACCGGCACCCACAGGTTGAAGAGCGGATAGAGCAGGCTCGACCCGGTCTCCAGCAGGTTGACCGTGCCGGCAGCCCGGACGGGCGCGACGGCGGCGGCGGAGAGGCCGAGGCCGGCGACCGCGGCGAGCGCGATGACGCGACGGCGGCCGGGCTGGCTACCGGTATCGTTGCGACGTGACATAAGGTTTCTGTCTCCCATGTGGAGCGGCGTGACAAATCGCCCAGCCGCCGAAACGGTTCTGGCGCGCCGCTTCTAGGGGGGCAGGGCCGATTCTAGTTTGACGGTTTCGTGAAACTGTCAGCCGGCGGCCACCCTTCCCACCCCCGGTACGGCGGGCTTCCCAGCCAGCACACGCGCCAGCGCCGCGTCAAGCCGGGCGAGGGTCGCCGACCAGGCGTAGCCGCGCTCCATCGCCGCCCGCCCGGCCGCGCCCAGGCCCGGATGCGCCCCGTCCAGCACCGCGCCGATCGCCGCCGCCATCGCCGCCGCCCCGTCGGCCACCAGCAGATCGCGCCCGGCTTCCGCCCGCACCCCTTCGTATGCCGCCGGAGAGGCGACCACCGGCCGGCCCATCGCCATCGCCTCC
The DNA here is from genome assembly GCA_963708095.1 of uncultured Pseudomonadota bacterium. GTDB lineage: Bacteria > Pseudomonadota > Alphaproteobacteria > Acetobacterales > Acetobacteraceae > JAJZVS01. The sequence continues at coordinate 4,737,609 of OY970182.1, read as the reverse complement.
AGCACCTTGTTCTGGATGCCGCGGGCCACGCGCAGCGGGCTCACCGACACGTCCGCATGCGCCACATAGGGGCGCACGTCGGGCACCCTGCCGGTCACGTGCACGCCGGGCAGGTCCGCCAGCCGCCGCACCTCCGGCCCCGGGTTGGCGCCGACGATATGGAATTCCGGCGGTGCGACACGCACGCGCAGCAAGGGTAGCACTTCGGCGGCGAACCAAGCCACCGCGTCCGCGTTCGGCCAGTAGTCCATGTTGCCGGTGAACACGAGATGCGGGCCGGGGCCTGCGAAGGGCGGCGCGAACTCGCGGTACGGGGAAAATCCTTCAAGATCAACTCCGTTCTCCACGAAGGTCACTCGCCCCGCGGTCTCCGGCGCCAGCTCGACGAAGCGGCGCGCCTCCGGCTCGGAAACCAGGAAGGTCACGTCGCAGCCCATGGCGGCGCGGCGCTCGTAGGCAAGCAAGGTGCGCGCCTCGCGCGCCCAGACCGCGCGCATCGGCCAGGACGCGTCCTGCGCGTACAGCGCCCATTTCTCGGAATCGATATCCTGCATGTCCAGCACCTTGCCGGGCCGGTCGAGCGCCAGGGCATAGGGCGCCATGGCGGCGGAATAGATATAGATAATGTCCACCTGCTCCTGCACGAGCGTTGCCGCCACCCAGCGATGGAGCCCGGGATGGCGATAGTAGTCGAGCATCAGCGGTCGCCCAGGGCGCATCCGCGCCAGCGCCGTGAGCTTCTGGCGCTGCTTGTCGATCGCGAAGCCTTCCACCTCGGTGCAGATCTCGCGCAGATGCGCGACATGCGCGGCGTCCGCCGGGTCGTCGATCAGGCAGCCAAGATGGATGCGGTAGGATTTCGCGAGGTGGCGCAGCAGGTTGTAGCCGCGAATCTTCTCGCCCTTGTTGAGCGGATAGGGAATGCGGTGGCTGATGAAAAGGAGCGTGCGCACGGGCCGGCCGAAGCGGTGGGGGCCGGAAGGTGGCACGGGGCGCGGGAAATGTCTCCGCCCACCCTCGTAATCAAGGCCAGGGGGCCCTGCCCCCTGGACCCCCGCCAGGGAACTCGTCCCCTGGACCCCGTCTACTTGGTTCCGTGCGTATGGGGGTGTCTCGGGGCCGGGCCTGCGCGGGGCGGGGCCCCGAGACACCCCCATACGCACGGAACCAAACGGAAGGGTTCCAAGGGCGAGCCCTTGGCGGGGTCCAGGGGCAGAGCCCCTGGCCTTGCTTGCGGATGGTCCGAACCTTCGCCCGGTTGGTTTCAGTCGTGCTTCGGCCGGTCTGCGTAGACTGCGGCCATTTCTGTCATGACGTCGTCGAGGCGGCGTCCGGGTTGGTAGGCGTCCATGCCGCCGGCGGTTCGGGTGACACCGGGGAGTTGGCGTGGGCAGGGCACTGGCGTGCCCAGGATGGTTTGCAGCGGCACGAGTTCGGTCCAGACGGGGTGTGCGTAGTCGGGTTCGTCGTCGTGCACGGGCAGGTCGCGGATTTTGGCCGAGGCGTCTTCGATCCGCATGCCGACCAGCATCGTTGCCTTGATTTCCTGGGCGCTGGGCGGGCGGAGTGCGGCGGCGCGGCCGGGAAAGAAGCGGTCGATGAAGGCGTCCATGGCACGCAGTTTGGCGGCGGTTCCTTCGACCGGGGCAGCGTGTCCGAAGGCCATGACGGCGCGGTAGTTGATCGAGTGGTTGAAGCCGCAGCGGGCGAGCACGATCGCATCCATGTGGGTAACGGTGAGGCAGACGGGGATGCCTTTGGCCTCGGCGCGCAGCATGCGGCTGGCCGAGGAGCCGTGCCAGTACAGGTGGTCGTCTTCGCGCCAGAAGGCGGTGGGGGTGCAGTAGGGCTGGCCGTCGATGACGTAGGCGATGTGGCAGAGCAGGGCGGCATCGAGGATGCGGAAGACGGTTTCGTGGTCGTAGTGGCCGCGGTCGTGCCGGCGGCGGACCCGGTTGCGGGGGGTAATCGGGAAGGTGGGCGTCGTCTCGTCCATCTTGCGTGCTTTCGCTGCGGTGCGGCAGCGGCGAGTATGGTGGGGGGGTTGCGCCAGGTGCAAGGAGTGCGCAGGGCATGCTCAGGGCAATCGGGGGAACCTCCGATTGCCTTGGCGGCGTGCTGCCTGAATTTCGTGGCGTGGGAAAGGTGGGATGAACCAGGCAGAGGGTCGAATCCGACGGGTCAACCCGCCGGAACTCGGAACGCCTCCGGGTTATTCGCAGGTCGTGGAGGTGTCGGCAGGGCGCCTCGTTTTTATTGCGGGTCAGACGGCTCTGGATCGGGAGGGGCAGTTGGTCGGCAAGGAGGATTTCCCCGCGCAGGCGGAGCAGGTGTTCCGGAATCTCGACGCGGCGCTGCGGTCGGTCGGATGCACGCCGGGCGACCTCGTGAAGCTGACGGTGTTCCTTCGGGACATGGGTGATCTGGCCGCGTACCGGGCGGCCCGGAACCGCTTCTTCGCCTCCGTCACGCCGGCCGCGGCTCCGGCAGTGACATTGGTCGAGGTGTCCCGGCTCTACGGCCCGGATTTCCTGATCGAGATCGAAGCCGTGGCGGCGGAATAGGGCGGCGCGCGGGACGCCACGGCGGAGGGGAGCCCGCGGCGGCTCAGCCGGCGAGGCCGGTGCCGCGCGGATCGCGCCGCGCCAGGGCGGCGGCGAGCACCGCCGGATCTTCGATCGGCAGGCCGCAGACGCCGCGGCGGCAGAAATAGGCCGCTGCCCCGGCCGCGCCGGCGGGCTTGCCGGCGGCGGGGTGGTCGGGCGGCAGCGCGCCGGGCTCGGCCGCGCGCAGCACCACCACCGCCGGATCGGGCGCGGCCAGCGCGACGGCGAGCAGCGCCTGGGTCAGCTCGTGCCCGGGCGGCCCGGCGATCGCGACCGTGGCCGCTTCCTCCAGCAGGTCGGCGGCGGTGAGCAGGGTGGGCATGCCGGCCCCCTGCCCCGGAGCGGCGAAGGCGCGCAGCAGCCCCTCGGCCCGGGCGCGCCAGGGTGCGACGCCGGTGAGGTGGAACAGGCGCGCGCAGGCCTCGGCGAGCAGGCCCGCGCCGGCTGGATACGCGTTGTCCCCAGCGGTGCGCGGGCGGGCGAGCGGGACGTCGGTCGCGTCCGAGGCGGTGGTGAACACCCCGCCCGCGCCGTCCGTGAACCACGTCAGGGCGGCGTCGGCGAGACGGACGGCCTGGCCGAGCCGCACCGGGTCGCCGGTCGCTTCGTGCAGCGCCAGCGCGGCGCGCGCCATCGCCGCCTGGTCGTCGAGCAGCCCGGCGGCGCCCACCCGGCCGGACCGGAAGGCGTGCGCGACCCGCCCGTCGGGCCCGCCAAGATCGCGCAGCACCGTGTCGAACGCGGCGCCGGCGCGGGCGATCCAGTCGGGCCGGGCGAACACCGCCCCGGCGCGGGCGAGTGCGGCGACGGCGAGCCCGTTCCAGTCCGCCAGCACCTTGTCGTCCCGCCCCGGGCGCACCCGCTGCGCGCGGGCGGCGAACAGGGTGGCGCGGGCGCGGGCGAGCACGGCCTCCGCCGCGGGATCCCCGGGCGGGGTGATGCGGTGCAGGATGGTCTTGCCTTCCCAGTTTCCTGCGGCGGTCACGTCGTAGGCGGCTTTGAACGCGGACGCGTCGGGGCCGACCAGGCGACCGATCTCCGCCTCGGTCCAGACGTAGAAGCGGCCTTCCTCGCCTTCGGAATCGGCGTCCTCGGAGGCGGCGAAGGCGCCGTCGGCGTCCATGTCGCGGCACAGCCAGCCGACGGTCTCAGTGGCGCGGGCGGCATACAGCGGATCGGGACGTTCGGCGTGGGCCAGCGCCAGCAGCTCCAGGAGCTGGGCGTTGTCGTACAGCATCTTCTCGAAATGCGGCACCAGCCACAGCGCGTCGGTGGCGTAGCGCGCGTAACCGCCGCCGAGATGGTCGTAGATGCCGCCTTGGGACATGCGCGTGAGCATCAGGTGCAGCACGCTTCGGCCCTCGCCGCGGCCGGTGCGGTACGCGTCCTGCCAGAGGAAGCGGAAGATCGGCGCATTGGGAAACTTGGGCGCGCCGCGCAGGCCGCCCTGCTCGGGGTCGGTCAGACGAAGCAAGGTGGCGGCGGCGGTATCGAGCGCGGCGGGGCCGGGCAGGTCGCCGGGGTCCGGCACGGCGGAGGCGCGGGTGAGCGCGCGGCGCAGCGCCTCGGTATTCTGCGTCACCGCGGCGTCACGCGCGGCCCAGGCGGCGGCCACGCCCTCCAGCACCTGGCGAAAGGAGGGTTTGCCCCAGCGCGGCTCGGGCGGGAAATAGGTGCCGCCCCAGAACGGCGTGGCGTCGGGGGCGAGGAACATCGTGAGCGGCCAGCCGCCCTGCTCGCCCATCGCGTGCAACGCGGACATGTAGAGGTGGTCGATGTCGGGACGTTCCTCGCGATCGACCTTGATGGCGACGAAGCGCGCGTTCAGCGCCGCGGCGGTGTCGGCGTCCTCGAAGAATTCGTGCGCCATCACGTGGCACCAGTGGCAGGCGGCATAGCCGATCGAGAGCAGGATCGGCTTGTCCGCCGCCTGCGCCTCGGCGAGCGCCGCCGCGCCCCAGGGCCGCCAGTGCACCGGGTTATCGGCGTGCTGCAGCAGGTAGGGCGAGGTCTCGAAGCGCAGCAGGTTGGCGAGCTCTGGGGTCATGGTCGGACGTTCCTCGGCGTGGCGCGGGGGCTCGTCAGGCTCCGACGACCTCCAGCTCCACCGGCACGTTGCCGCGGGTGGCGTGCGAGTAAGGGCAGATCTTCTCGTGCGCTTCCTGCGCCAGTGCGGCAAGCTGAGCCTGCGGCAGCGACGCGTCCGCGACGTGCAGCTTCACGGCCAGGCCGAACCCGCCGCCGTCGCGCGGGCCGATCGACACCGCGCAGGTGACCTTCGCTCCGGTCGCGTCCTGCTTGTGCTGCTTGGCCACGAAGTCGAGCGCGCCGCCGAAGCAGGCGGCATAGCCGGCGGCAAACAGATGCTCCGGCGTGGCGGTCCCCGGCTTGCCCGGCCCGCCCATGGCCTTGGGCACGGAGAGATCGGCTTTCACCATCCCGTCGCTGGCTTCGGTGTGCCCGTTGCGGCCGCCGATGGCAGTGGCCGTGGCGGTGAAGAGCGGCTTGATCTTGTCCATGGACGTTGCTCCGCGATGGTGAGGCCGGCGCGGCGCCGCGCCGGTCCCTGGATGTGGGGCGCGGGCGGCCGGAACGCCACCCCACCGCCCCGGGCGGGCGGCGTTAGCGGGAGGCTGCGGGCAGCGTCAGCCGAAGGCTGCGGGCGGCGTCAGCCGGAGGCTGCGGGCGGCACAGTGCGGCGGGACCGCGCCGGCGCGCGCGCCGAGCGTTCGGCGATTTCCGCGCCGCGCGCCGCGCTTGCGCCGGGATCGCGACGGTGGGATAGCCGTCCTCTCCCGAAACCGGAGCCTCCTCATGGGTGAACGCCGGGCGGACGACCCGCCTCCGTATTACACCGCGCATGTCTTCGTGTGCTGCAACCGCCGGCCGGACGGCCATCCCAAGGGCAGTTGCGCCGCCAAGGGCTCGGAGAAGCTGCGCGACTACATGAAGGCGCGCGCGAAGGAGATGGGGCTGGCGTCGGTGCGGGTGAACACCGCCGGCTGCCTCGACCGCTGCGAGCACGGGCCGTGCCTCGTGATCTACCCCGAGGGCGTCTGGTACCGCGTCGATACGCCGGCGGCGATCGACCAGGTGCTGGAGCGCCATGTGCGCGACGGCGGACGGGTGCCGGAACTGATGCTGCCGCCCGAGACGCGCGGCTGATCCCTCCGGGGGGCTTATCCCTCCGGGGCCTGCTATCCTGCCGCCATGCTGAGCGCCCGCGAACGCGCCTTCATCGCCGCCGTCCCCGTCGCCCGGCTCGCCACCGTGGGGCCGGACGGAACGCCGCATGTCGTGCCAGTCTGCCACGCCCTTGAGGGCGACACGCTCTACATCGCGATCGACGAGAAGCCGAAACGGCCGGGGGCGGTGCTGCAACGCCTGCGCAACCTGGCGGCCCGGCCGGCGGCGGCGGTCGTCGTCGATCGCTACGATCCGGACTGGAGCCGGCTGGGCTGGGTGATGCTGCGCGGGCGGGCGGAGATCCTGGCGGACGGCGCCGAGCACGCCCGGGCGCAGGAGCTGGCGCGCGCGCGCTATCCGCAGCTCCGCGCCATGCGGCTCGATGGGCTGCCGGTGATCGCGCTCCGAATCGCGCGGGTCGCGTCCTGGGGCGACCTGACGCCCGGCTGAGGCGAGGTCCGATCGGTACCGGCGGAGCCAGGCTGCGGCCCCGTTGCGGCCCCGCGACGTGCCGCGCGCCGCGGTCGGGCATGTGCGGGAGGGACGGGGCACGTCAATATCGGGCATGTCGGTCTGCGATGCGCCTCGTATCGCTTCCGCGCGCCGGAGAATCCCCTATACTGACGCAATGGATGACATTCACCCGCCGATGGCTGCCCGGGCGGCCGTACTCACGCCGCTGTCGCAGCTCATCTTCGCCAGCCGCTGGCTGCAGATGCCGCTCTATGTCGGCCTCATCATCGCCCAGGCCGTCTATGTCTTCCTGTTCCTCAAGGAGCTGTATGGGCTCGTTCTGCACGTGATGGATTTCGACGAGCAGCAGATCATGCTGGTCGTGCTCGGCCTGATCGATGTGGTGATGATCTCCAACCTGCTCGTCATGGTGATCGTCGGCGGCTACGAGACCTTCGTCTCCCGCCTGCGCCTCGAACGCCATCCGGACAAGCCGGAATGGCTGAGTCATGTCGATTCCGGCGTGATCAAGGTCAAGCTCGCCATGGGGATCATCGGCATCTCGTCGATCTCCCTGCTGCGTACATTCGTGGAGGCACGCTCGCTCGGCGCGCCCGGCAGCCAGGTCACGGAGGTCGGCGTAATGTGGCAGACCGTGATCCACTCGATCTTCATCCTGTCGGCACTCGGCATCACCTTCGTCGACCGCATCAGCTCGGCTCCGAAACCGGGGCACGGGCGCGAGTAGCCTGCGGCCCCGCGCCCGCGCGGCGCGTCCGCCGAACCGGTCCACGGAACCGGCCTCCGCCTGTCCCGGACCACAAGCGCGGCGGAGCCCACGCAGGCGCCGCAACGCGCCGCCGCGCACCGGTACGGGCGGGACCAGAGCGGGCCGGGGCCGGCGCGCCCCGCTCCCCACCGGCCGGCTACAGGGTTTCGATCTCCAGCGGGAACGGCGCGTCCGCATCCGCGACGTGCAGCAGGTGATAGACGTTGAAGCGGAACGCCGGGCCGGTGGAGATTTCCGGGGGCGTGAAGGGGAAGGCCAGGTTGCCGGCGGTGGACAGCCGGCCGGGATAGCCGTGGTGCAGCAGGTATTGCTTGGTGGTGCGCATCACCTCGGCGGCGCGTTCCGCGGTCGGGGCGATCACCTCGCCGAGCACGAACACTTCCCCGGGCAGCGGTTCGCCGGCCGGGGGGGCCATGCGCACGCCGTCGATGCCGTAGACGCGGAAGGTCAGGGTGTAGTCCTCCGGCTGGTCCTCGCACACCAGATCGCGCACGACGGCGGCGGCGGCGGGCAGGATCTCGCGATGACGGGCGATGAAGCGCGGGTCGGCCGCGCCGGCGAGCAGGATCGCGCGCTCGCCGATCTTGCGCGCGCCTTCGAGCTTCAGGGTGGGGTCGGTGCTGGGCCGCCAGGCCGCGCCGGTGACGCGGGTGCGGCGGTCATCGAGCGCGGCGTAGCGCGCCGCCGCCAGGTCGAGCGTGCCGTCCGGCTCGGTCAGGCCGAACGGGTCGGATTGCTCGTACAGGCTGTGCGCAGCGACCGAGACCGGGGTGGCGCGGCGCGCGGGATTCATGCTTTCGAGCTCGAAACCCTCGTCGTCCAAGGTCGCCAGGATGCAGTCCCGCCCGCCGGGCACGCAGCAGAGCGAGGCGCATTCGATGATCTTCGCCATGTGCATCACGAGGCCCATGGGAAAGCCGAGCAGGCTCGGCAGCGCGGCGAAGATCGAGGTGTCGCAGGAACGTCCGGCGATCAGCACGTCGATGCCTGAGTCTAGCGCGCGGCGGAACGGACCGGTGCCCATCTGCGCGACGATGTGGGCGGAGGCGTCGATTTCGTCGTCGGTCAGGTCCGGCATGCCGTCGAACGGACGCAGCCGCCCGTCCGCCAGCGCCGCGTGCAGCAGCGGGCGCGGCATGTCGGCGCGCAGCACGCCCAGGCGGAAATGCAACCCCTCGGCGCGCGCGATGTCGCGCACGAGTGCGAGCGTGGCGTCGAGATGCGGCGCGGCGCCGGCGGATCCGGCCGAGCCGATCACGAGTGGGATGTCGCGTTGACGCGCGCCGAGCAGCAGCTTGCGCAGGTCGCGGCGCGTGGCGGCGGGCGCGGTCGCCATCTCGCCCTTGCCGAGATAGGTGGGACCGATGTCGATCGATCCCATGTCGGCACCGATCAGGTCGGGGGCACGGGCGAGCGCGGCCTGAAACGCCGGCGTGGGCACGCCGTAGCCGAGCTGGCCGGAGGCGCCGACCAGGCGCATGGGCCGGCGGGCACGGCCGATGGCGTCGAGGACGCGCGCCGAGGCGGTCACAGCTCGATCCCCAGCAGGGGGGCGTGCTGCTGGGCGCCGTAGACGTCGCGGTCGCCGGGGTCGCCCGCCATCAGGGGGCGCGCGAGGGTGATCTTGATGGCGCGGCCGAGAGGGTACGGGATGACGGCGACGTCTGCCGGGGCGACGCGATAGAGGGCGGCGATGCGGGCGGGCGTGAGGGCGGGGGATTGGGCGACGCGGCGGTAGTCCTCGTCGCTGGCGAGAATGACGTCGAGCGTGAGGCGGCGCGGGCCGGCGTTCTTGCTGCGGATGACCTGGGCAAGGTCCTGGAGCTGCATGGGGAGGTCCCTTGTGTAGAAGGTACGGCGTTTCAGCCTCAATTACCCTGTTCTCATCTGCCCCGACCATATCTTCGACCCGCAGCGGGTGATATCGCGCCGTTCGCCCGCATGGGCGAGCCTTTGAGGTGTGCGTCTCCGTGCGCACTTGCCGCGCTGCCCAGAAATGATGCAGCCCTTCAACGCAGCGCAAGCCCGGGAAAGAATGGGTCGATGATGCATCGCATTACGCTCTCAGTGAATTTGTTGCCGCCCATGACTTCGGGAATTCCCGCCAGCATCTCTGTTTGCTGCATTTCTACTGATCGGCGCACGCCATCAAAGCTCGACTGACAAAACCGGACAGTCTCATTCCGGTCGGAATATGACGGACGAATGAACGATCCATCCCATGTCGAAGATAGGTAAGATCGGCAAGCGAGACTACGTTCATATCCATCTGCTATCTCAAATGACCCTAACTTCTCGACCATCGTTTCCCTCACGGCCTCGTCAAGAATCGGGGTATCGAATGCAAGCGCGACGCGATACGGCCACAATGTCGTTGCGTCCGGCACCGGGTCTTCCAGGCCCAGCCTCAGAAACCGCATGAAGGACAGCCGGTCACGCAACCGATATTCCACTGCTCGCCGGACAGGTTGTAGAGCGCCTGCGCCACCAGTGCCTTGAAGATTACCACCTCGCCCCAGGGTTTGCGGCCGGCCGCGCTGCGGCGTTCGGTTGGCGGCGTGCGCAGGTTCTGCGCAGTCAGCGCCGCCGGCAGTTTCGGGCAGAACATCTCCCACGGAATGACCGAAGCCGACCCGCTCGGCCGCTCCCGGCCGCCCGCAATGCTGCAAGTGGCTCCCGGCGGCTTCGAGACTGCATCGCTGGTCATGCCGCCTCCTGGAGGGCGACCACGCGGTCCCCGCTCCTGCCGGTTCGGTTGCCCCCCGAGGTGACACTGGCGGTGCACGCGCGGTCAGGCAACTCGCTTCCCTTTCAATGCTTCCGCACGGCGCAGGTTGAATTGACGATTGTTAATACTATTTCGGCCCTCTGCCAAGGGCGCAGGACAGGCGCAGTTACGTATACGTGTGTTACGTGATGTTTCTCCTTTTCACCACGACGGCGGACACAAACATGTGACGTGACGACATTGTCGCTGATGGAACGCCAAGATTTGCGCTGCCCGCTGACCAACGCCGCCTCCCTACATGCGGAATAGTATTGACACGACGGTCCGATAGTACAGATTGGTGCCGCGACGATATGCAGCCAGGTCGATGTCGTTTTGTTGTGCCGAAGCCGGCGGTTCCGCAGCTCGGGCTGTAGGCTGCGGGGAGGGCGGTCGCCGAACGCGTCGGCAGAACAATCGGCTCGGAATGCGACCGCCCGGCCCCGAGGGAGACCACGCCATGGACGGCTTGATCAGGAAGGCTGTCATTCTCGCGGGCGGGTTGGGCACCCAACTCATGGAGGAGACCGTGGCCCGACCAAAGCCAATGGTCGAGATCGGTGGCATGCCGATCCTATGGCATATCATGCGCGGCTACCATGCCCAGGGGATCAGCGAGTTCATCGTGTGCCTCGGCTACAAAGGCTACATGATCAAGGAGTGGTTCCAGAACTATCGCCTGCACACGGCAGACGTGACGTTCGACCTCGTCACGAATACCACCACCACGCATCGCGCTGCCGCCGAGCCCTGGAAGGTGACATTGGTGGAAACCGAACTCGAAACCATGACGGGCGGCCGCCTTCGCCGTGTGCGTGACTATATCGGGGATGATGCGTTCTGTTTCACCTACGGCGATGCGGTCAGCACCGTCGATATCCGCGCCTCGATCGCCTTCCACCAGGCGCACGGCAAGGCGGCGACGGTAACCGCAGTCCCGCCGCCGGCGCGGTTCGGCGCGCTCAACCTGGATGGCAACCAAGTGAGCGGGTTCCGCGAGAAGCCGGTCGGAGACAACCAACTCATCAACGGTGGCTTCTTCGTCCTGCAGCCCTCGGTCATCGACCTCATTCCCAGCGACCTGACCTGGTGGGAAATTGAGCCGATGGAGCAGCTTGCGCGCGCCGGGGAGCTGATGGCCTACCGGCATGAGGGCTTCTGGCAGCCGATGGACACGTTGCGCGACAAGCGGTTGCTGGAAGAACTCTGGGCATCCGGGAAAGCGCCGTGGCGGATCGCTTGACGCCCTCCCCGGCTCGTCATCCGTCGCGCCGACGGTGCCGGCTTGCCGTTCGCGCGACGTCATGCGGCACGATCAGCCTGCAAACGGAAGACGTCGGATGCGCATCCTGATCACCGGAAACATGGGATATGTCGGCCCCGTCGTCGTCCGGCATCTCCGCCACCGGTTTCCGGGCGCGGAGCTGATCGGCTTCGACGCCGGGTATTTCGCCCACTGCCTCACGACTACCGGAATGGTGCCGGAGACGCTGCTGTCCCAGCAGCATTTCGGGGATGTCCGCGACCTGCCGGCCGAGCTTCTGCGTGACACTGACGCGGTCGTGAACCTCGCCGCCATCTCGAACGATCCGATGGGCAAGCAGTTCGAAGCGGCGACGGACAGCATCAACCGCGGCGCCAGCCTCCGCCTGGCGCGGCTCGCGTCCGATGCCTGCGTGCGCAACTTCGTCTTCGCGTCCAGTTGCAGCGTATACGGGTTCGCCGAGGGCAGGGCCCGTATCGAAGACGATCCGGTCAACCCGCTGACCGCCTACGCCCGTTCGAAGATCGAGACCGAGCGCGGCCTCGCCGCCTTCGCGAACGGGAACATGGTCGTCACCAGCCTGCGGTTCGCGACCGCCTGCGGCATGTCCGATCGGCTCCGGCTGGATCTCGTGCTGAACGACTTCGCTGCCTGCGCCATGACTTCCGGCGAGATCACCGTGCTCAGCGACGGAACGCCCTGGCGTCCGCTGATCGATGTTGTCGACATGGCCCGCGCGATCGAATGGGCCGCCACGCGCCATGCCGACCGTGGTGGTACGGTGCTGACCGTCAATGCCGGTTCGGACAGGTGGAACCTTCGTGTCCGGGACCTGGCCGAAGCCTGCGCCCGCGTGGTCGAAGGCGCGAAAGTCTCCATCAACCAGAATGCGCCACTGGATCGCCGGTCTTATGCCGTCGATTTCAGCCGCTTTCGCGAACTCGCGCCGGAACATCAGCCGCAGACGGAGCTTGATGACAGCATCCATCGGCTGACTGGAGGCCTGCGGGCGATCGGGTTTGATACGGCGAATTTCCGTGATTCGACCTATATCCGCCTACGTGTCCTGGCCGGGCTGCTGGAGGCGGGCGCCTTGACCTCCGACCTGAGGAGGAACGTATGACCTCGGGCAGTTGCCGGTTCTGCCAGGCTCCGCTGCACGAGACCTTCGCCGACCTCGGCCGGACACCGTTGGCCAATTCCTTCGTGTCTCCGGATCGGGCTCGGTTGATGGAGCCGTTCTATCCGCTGCACGCCTGGGTCTGCAGCGCCTGTCGCCTCGTGCAGCTCGAAGAATTCGAAAGCCCTCAGCATATCTTCAGCGAATACATCTATTTCAGTTCCTACTCGGAAAGCTGGCTCCGCCACGCCGCAGCGTATGCGGAGAAGATGACGCAGCGGCTTGACCTCGGCGCGACCGCGTTGGTTGTCGAGGTTGCCAGCAACGACGGCTATCTGCTGCAGTATTTCAAGCAGCGTGGCGTCAAGGTGCTTGGCATCGAGCCGGCAGCCAATGTCGCCGCGGTGGCGGCCGAAAAGGGCATCCCGAGCGAGATTGCCTTCTTCGGCGCGGCAACCGCGATGCGGCTGCGCGAGGCGGGCATCGCGCCTGATCTCATGGTGGCGAACAACGTTCTGGCGCACGTACCGGATATCAACGATTTCGTGCACGGATTCGCGCTCCTGCTGAAGCCCCAGGGCGTCGTCACGGTCGAGTTCCCGCATCTCCTGCGGCTGATGCAGGAATCGCAGTTCGACACGATCTACCACGAGCATTTCTCGTATCTCTCGCTGCACGTCGTGCAGCGCATTTTCGCCCGGCAGGGGTTGCGCGTGTTCGACGTGGAGCAACTGGCCACGCATGGCGGCTCGCTGCGGGTCTTCGCCTGCCACGCGGCCAGCGTGCGCCACGCCGAGACCCCGGCGGTGGCGCGGCTTCTCGCCGAGGAGATCGCCGCCGGGCTCGAAGGCGACGACGCCTATCGCCGCTTTGCCTGCCAGGTGGTTGCGGCGAAAAGCGCGCTGCTGCGCTTCCTGATCGACGCGCAGGCAGAGGGCAAGCTTGTCGCCGCCTATGGCGCGCCGGCCAAGGGCAATACGCTGCTGAACTATTGCGGCGTCGGGCCCGAGCTGATCGCCTTCACCGTGGACCGAAGCCCGCACAAGCAGGGCAAGCTGCTCCCGGGCACACGCATCCCCGTCCGCGGACCGGAAGCGATCATGGAGGAGAAGCCGGATTACGTACTGATCCTGCCCTGGAACCTGCAGGAAGAGATCACCACCCAGATGACCGCCGTGCGCGCATGGGGTGGCCGCTTCGTGGTGGCCATTCCGACCACCCGCGTGCTGGCGTAACCTTCACGCCTGACACGCACAGAGAAATCCCGGGAGCGCATCACGGTGGTTTCCGTTGTCCGTTCTCCATTCCGATGCTATGGTCGTCGAGAATAAGTCGGGGACCCCGTCATGGCACAGCTTGGCCGCTATCAGACCAGTCTTGAGAAGGATTACGCCAGCCGGCGCGCGAAGGTCATCGAGAACGTGCCGCGAGCAACCCTGGTGGACGCGCCGTTTCTGTTCGCCAAGCGACAGACTGTGTCCGAAATGCTGGTCCGCTTCCGGCTGTTCGAAATGATTCTCGACGTGTCGGGCGCCATCGTCGAATGCGGCGTCGCCCAGGGCAACAACCTGCTCATGTTCAGCCACCTGTCGTCGGTCATGGAGCCCTATGCGATCAATCGCCGTATCGTGGGCTTTGACACGTTCGAGGGCTTCCGGTCGATGGACGGAAAAGGAGACCCCGACGATATCACGGAGGCGGATTTCTCCGACACGTCCGATACCCGCATACGCGAGGCGATCGAGCTGTTCGACATGAACCGCGCCGCGGGCCATATGCGCCGAACGGAAATTGTCAAGGGTGACGCCACCGGGACGATCAAACCGTACGTTGACAGCCATCCTGAACTGACTGTGGCGCTGCTCTATCTCGACTTTGATTTATATGAGCCTACGCGCGCCGCGCTCACGCACCTGCTACCGCTGGTGTGCAAGGGTGGCATCGTCGCCTTCGACGAGTTCAACTACGACAAGTTTGCCGGCGAGACGGCCGCTTGTAAGGACATACTTGATATCCGCCAGATCGAGATGAAACGGTTCCCGTTCGATCCGTTCGTCGCCTACTTCCGGGTCTGATCAGTCTTGCCGCGGGCATCGATGACCAACCACATGACATGCCCGCCCCTGGCATGATCTTCACACGCACCGCGCTGAACGGCGTTTGGCAGATCGAGCTCGAGCTGCGCACCGACGCGCGCGGCCACTTCGCCCGCAGCTTCTGTGCCACGGAATTCGCGGCGCACGGCCTGCCGTCCGGCTTCGTGCAGTGCAGCGTGTCGTTCAACGCGCGCCGCGGCACCTTGCGCGGCCTGCACTGGCAGGCCGAGCCGCATCCCGAAGGCAAGCTCGTCCGCTGCACACGGGGCGCGATCTTCGATGTGGCGGTTGACCTGCGCCCGTGCTCGGCCACGCGGCACCGGTGGGTGGGCGCCGAGCTGACCGCCGAGAACGGACGTGCCCTGTTCATCCCGGCCGGGTTCGCTCACGGCTTCCAGACCCTGACCGACGGGAGCGAGGTCTTCTACCAGATGACCGAGGCCTATCATGGCGACCTCGCGCGCGGCGCGCGCTGGGACGATCCGGCCTTCGGCATCGCCTGGCCGATACCAGGGCCAATCCTCTCGGAGCGCGACCGGAGCTATCCGCGGCTCGCCGCGCCAACATGACCGCGCGGCGCGTCGTCGTGACCGGGGCGCGCGGATGTCTCGGGCGCCCAGCCCTCGCCCGTGGCAGCCAGCGTCGCAGTACCGCGGGAAAGCGTCGGCCTAACACCCGTTCCGCTGAACGGGCTGGCCGACATACTCAGCCGGTGGCGCAATCGCGTCGAGAGCTTCTGGCTCAATTGGCTGCGTCATGGGTAGGGCTTGAACCGCCATGCCGGACGACAGCATGCCCACGCTGTTGCTGCCGCGTGGGCGGAGCAGGGCATCACCACCCCGGTCGTATCGAGCGTTGCGAGCCGCCGGGTTTCGTGGATATATGGGCGCGGAGCAATGCTCTTGCGCGCGGCCACCGTTTGGTCTCGGAGAAACCGAGGGAGTCGGGACGATTCTAAAACGGTCCAATAATTTCGATGCGCTGCGGATGATCGCCGCCCTGATGGTGTTCGTGTCCCATACCTTCGCAATGTCCTCGGGCACCATTCTGACCGAGCCGATTTCGCGCATCAGCCGCCAGCAGACCGACGCCGGATCCATCGCGGTGTCCATCTTCTTCATCATAAGCGGCTACCTCATCACCATGAGCTTCACGCGAAGCCGCAGTATCCTGTCCTTCGTGATCAACCGCGCCTTGCGGATCCTGCCGGCGCTCGCGGTCGTCCTGTTGGTCCTGACATTCGTCGCCGGGCCGCTACTGTCCGTCGAGCCGATAAGCATCTATTTCCGCTCGCCCGAGACCTACGGGTTCTTCCTGGTCAATCTCTCGCTTTACGATGCCCGGTACTATCTTCCCGGGGTCTTCCTCCACAACCCGTGGCCCGGCAGCGTCAACGGGTCGCTATGGACCCTCCATTATGAGGTCGCTTGCTACGCCCTGGTGCTTGTCCTGGGCAGCCTGGGCCTCCTGAACAAATACGTGACGGCGGTTTTGTACCTGGCTGGGCTGGTGGCGCTCAAGAAGTGGTTCGGCGGCGACCAGGTGGAGCTGGGAACCTTTTTCCTCGCGGGAGCGGTGCTGTACCACTGGAAACCACCCTTGCACCGCGGCCTGGCCTGGGTCTGCTTGGCGCTGTGGGTGGCAGCACTCCTTACCGGCGGCTTCCGTCCGGCCACGGCGACGGTCGGCGCTTACCTCGTGATCTATCTTGCCCTCAGCCCCAGGGTACGCCTGCCGAACCTGGCACGATGGGGCGATCTGTCGTACGGAACCTATATCTGGGCATACCCGGTCGAGCAGCTGGCCGCGCAACTCCTTGGTCGTCACGTGAGCCCACCTGGCATCGCACTCCTGTCCCTGCCGGTCGTTCTCGGCCTCACGCTCATGTCCTGGCATTTCATCGAAGCGCCGGCCCTGGCCCTGAAACGGCGATGGTCCTACCCCGGGGTGGCCGCCGCCGGGCCCCCCGTCGATGTCCAGGCAGGCGCACGGCGATCATGACCGGGCTCGCGGGACAGGCCGCCCTGGTCACGGGGGCGGGAAGCGGCATCGGCGCTGCGCTGGCCACCGCGCTCGCCGCCGAGGGGATGCGCCTCTTCCTGGTGGGACGACGCGCCAAGCCGCTGGACGAACTGGCCGCCCGGCTCGGCGGGCCAATCACCCCGCTTCCCGCCGATCTCGCCACTGAGGAGGGGCGCGCCCAGGTGGTGCAGCGTGTGCCGGCGCAACTGCACCTGCTTGTCCACAGCGCCGGCGCGTTCCTGCAGGCGCCCTGGGCCACGACCTCCGCAGCGGCGTGGCGCCGGCTCGATGCCGTCAACCTGCACGCGCCGATGCTGCTGACGGCGGCCTGCCTGCCGCAGCTCCGTGCGGCGGCGGGACAGGTGGTGTTCATCAACTCGACCGCCGGACTGCGCGCCGGTGCCGGCACCGGCGCCTACGCCGTCGGCAAGCATGCGCTTCGCGCGGCGGCGGATGCGCTCCGCGCCGAGGTGAACGCCGACGGTATCCGCGTGCTTAGCCTGTTCCCCGGCCGCACCGACACGCCGATGCAGGCGGATATCCTGGCGGCAGAAGGGCGGCAAGCCGGGCCCGGGGCGCTGATGCGCCCGCAGGATGTCGCCGCCATGGTCGTTGCCGCCCTGCGGCTGCCGCGCAGCGCCGAGGTCACCGAGATCGCCATGCGCCCGATGCGGCCCCTGGGCTGACGAAGACACCGCCGGCCGCGGCTCCTTCCCCGAGGTGCGACGGCCGGCCGCGCCCGGCGCGATCACGCCGGCCGCAACAGCCCCGCCGCGCCCAGCGCCGCCGCCGCCGCGGCAACCGCCGCAAACTCCTGGCCGGAGCGCTCGGCAATGTCGAGCAGCGAATGCTGCCCGTCGGACAGGTTGAGTACCCAGAGCAGGGTGATCTGGTCGAATTCACCCTCCCCCTCGCGGCCGTGCGCAGCCCCGCCGATCGGGCGAAAGAGGCCGCGCGGCCCCAACTGCGGCTCGCCATACGGCTCCGTGTTCAACAGCACGCGGTCCTGCTCGGCGAGATCGACAATCTGCTTGAGCAAATCGAGCGACCCTGCCAGATGCTCGGGGCGGACAAACGAAAGATCGTCGGCCGAGGTGTGATACTCCGGGAACGACCCGTTCTGGGAACGCATCAGACAGCCCACCGGAAGATTGAATCCCGGCGAACAATATTGCCGCTCGTCATAGCCGTACGGAACGAAGGGCAGCACCCGTCCGGCATGGCCCGCGGCACGCAGCGCATGGGCCGCGTAGCGGTCGATGGAGGCATTGCCCCGGCGCGACTGCTTGTAGGTCGGCGGCCCGGCATCGCCGAGGCAGCTCAGCACCAGCCCGTGACGGATCCGCAGCGGTGCGTCGCGGTTGAAATGCAGCCAGGTGATGGCGCCGATCGTTCCTGGGTTGAACAGGAACCGGTAGCCGAGCCGCCGACGCGGGCGCGCCGCGAGCCGCCGCGCCAGCTCGATCGCGACGGCGATGCCGGACAGATTGTCGTTGGCAAGCGAGGGGTGGCAGCAGTGCACTGCGATCAGCATCTCGCCCTCCTCCTCGCCCGGCAGCAGGCATTCGCCGTAGGACAGGCTGCCGGAGGCCAGTTCGGTATCGATCCGTACCCGGTAGGCCGACTCGGTCAGCGCCAGCCGGTCGCGATGGGCAAGGCAGAACCCCCAGTTGTCGCTGTAGTAGCCGGTGCGGTACGGGATCAGGTCGGGCTGGTCGGGCAGGCTGTGCAGGTGCCTGTCGAGTTCCGCGACCGGCACGATCCGGTCGACTGGCCGGCTGTATTGCACGAGATGCAGATTGTTCCGGCGGAAATCGACCACTGTCCGGCCCGCCAGGGTCTCGATGACGCCGCCGCGCACCGTCCATTCCGCCGGCACCGTCCAATCGAGCACCTTGGTCCCCGACGGCACCTCGTGGCGCACCAGCGGCACACGCGTCCCGATGTAGTCCAAGGTCTGCCGCAGCCCGGCGCCGGTGATGCTGCGGCAGATCGGGAACAGGGCGGCGACATGCGCATACAACTCGCGACCGGGATCACTCATTGACGCGCCCCCTACGCGCCGGTGCCCGCCGGCCGATAGGGCAGGCGCCACAGCAGATGCCGCCGCAGGAACGGCTCCACCTTGGCATAGCGCGGGTGGAACGCCAGCGCGTAGTCGAGGTGCATCGTGAGGTTGAGGTAGAGCAGCGCCTTCACCACCGGCAGACGCAGCGGAATCCGCTGGTGAACCAGCAGATCCAGGCTCATCGGTAGCAGCGGAACAATCCGTTCGAGCCACCAGCGGGCATGGCGGCGCATCATGATCACGTAGACCTGGTGCGGTGTCTCGTCGCGCACCATCAGCGTCTCCGGAATCTCCGCGTGCCTGCCGTACAGCAGCGTTCCGGCCATCAGCGCCCAATCCCAGGCGATAACGAAGTCGCCGCCGGGACACGCCTTCCGCAGCACGTCGGTGCGGTGCAGCCCGTATAGGCGGGCATTGTCGTGCGGATTGCTGAGATACGCAGCCAGGTTGCCCACCGTGTCCGCCTGCAGCGGATAGGTGCCGACAGCGAGCCGGGAGCTGCCATCGGGCCGCACGAACCGCACCTGCGAGACGCAGGTCACCACCCCAGGGTCGCTCTCCAGCACCGCCAACATCCGTTCCACATAGGTCGAATCAAGGTAGTCGTCGGCCGCAACCCACATGAAGTAGAGCGTTGTCGCCTTCTGCAGCAGAAAGCGGAAATTAGGTGTGTATCCCAGATTGGTCGGCTGGCGCGTATAGGAAACGGTGGGATGCTCCGCCGCCAGCGCCTGCCCGATCTCGCCGGTGGCATCCGTGGAGCCATTGTCGGAAATATGGATCAGGTCGGGCTTTTGTGTCTGCGCGAGAATGCTCTCTACGGCCCGCCGCAATGTCGCGGCGCCATTGTAGACAGGCACGCCCACGGTCACCTTGGTTTGCATGCAACACCTCCGCTTTCGCCGGGCGATGCGCAGCATTTGCGGTTTATCCCGGGCTGACGTTCGCTTGCGTCACGTTGGGCAAACCGGCGCGGTGTCGGCCATCCTTGAGTCGTGTTACGTTTGCGTCGTGTACGTAATCTTATTGTGCCACAAAATTCTTGACCGATTCGGCGCGGGTCTGTCAGCGGTGGAGATTCTCACTCGTGGAGGCGGGTTGTGGGTCTCGAATCCGTGGCACGCGGCGGCGAATCGCGGTCTGCTGCCTGTGTCGAGGTGATCACGGACGAATTTGCCATAAATATCGGCATGTTGAGGCTTTCACGGTGGTGAGTTCATGGAACACCCAGCGGGTGAATCGGATGATGACTTTCTGCGGGTCGATTTCGACCGTCGCCTGAAGCTGAAATTCCATGGCAGCCGCATCACCTCCGATGGCGGTAATCCTGGTCCATCGAGAACGGGATGACGTGCTCGGCCGCACTGATTTTGCCGGTGCAGTGCTGTCTGAGTGCCGCCGTGGCAAGAAGGCTCGCCAGCTGTTGACTGGGCTGTTTCGCCAGACTGCCCACCAACGCGGTCCTGCAAGAACGCATCGACTGGCTGCTGAAGCGTCCGGTGGGCCGCCCGCAGCATGAGGTGCGCCGCTATTGCGCCAGTTTCCGCTACCAAGCCTGATCATGGACCAAGCCCCGTCGGGTGGCGGCGAAGGTCGAGTGGCATCCGGGTGAACCGTATTCGCGGGTCGGATTCATTGTCACCAACATGACGCGCCCGGCCGAGCGGGTGGTGATGTTCTACAACCATCGCGCCCCGGCGGAGCAGTGGATCAAGGAAGGCAAGAACGCCGTCATCTGGACCCGGCTATCCTGCCAAAACTTCAACGCGAATGCCGTGCGGCTGCAATTGCATGCCGTCCTTGCGGGCCCGGGGGGACGCTCCCATGTCCGTGTCGGAAGGCCTGACGGTGGCGATCGTCCCGTGGCGGTGCGCCGCCTCGTTCAGCCGTGCCCGCATGGGCACGGCTGGTGTCCCGCGGCCTGGGGAGCATCCTCCTTTGACCTCGCGCGCTGACGCGGCCCCGGGCCTGCGCGCGAGCGTCAAGGGGACAAGCCGGTTTCACCCGAAAAGATGGAGTGCGCAGATGTCCAACGGCAAGGCAGCCAAGTCCGGCACGTTCAAGATCGGCGGCGATATCGAGGTCAATCGCCTCGGCTTCGGCGCCATGCGCATCACCGGCCCCGGCATCTGGGGCGAGCCGGCCGACCGGGCCGAGGCGCTCCGCACCCTCAAGCGCCTGCCCGGGCTCGGCGTGAACTTCATCGACACCGCGGATTCCTACGGTCCGGACGTCTCAGAGGAGCTGATCCGCGAGGCACTGACGCCCGACGGCAACATCCTCGTCGCCACCAAGGGCGGGCTCGCGCGAACCGGGCCGGATCAGTGGATTCCCCTCGGCCGGCCCGAATACCTCATCCAGCAGGCCCACAAGAGCCGGCGCCGGCTCGGCGTCACGCGGATTGGCCTGTGGCAGCTCCACCGCATCGACCCCCAGGTGCCGCGCGACGAGCAGTTCGGCGCGATCCGCGCGCTCATCGACAGCGGCGTGATCCGGCACGCCGGGCTAAGCGAAGTCTCGGTCGAGGAAATCGAAGCGGCGTCGAAGGTCTTCAAGGTCGCGACGGTACAGAACCGGTACAACCTCGTTGATCGCGCCAGCGAGGTCGTGCTGGATTACTGCGAGCACCACGGGATTGGTTTCATCCCCTGGTATCCGTTGGCCGCGGGCGATCTCGCCAGGCCCGGATCGGTGCTCGACACCATCGCGAGGCGCCACGGCGCCGCACCGAGCCAGGTGGCCCTCGCCTGGGTTCTCAAGCGCAGCCCGGTCATGCTGCCCATTCCGGGCACGTCGAAGGTCGCGCATCTCGAGCAGAACGTCACCGCGGTCGATATCGCGCTGACGGATGAGGAATTCTCGGCGCTCGACCGCCAGGGCAAGGCCCAGTCCACGGGCTGACGTAGCCGCGCCATGCCGGCCGCCCTGGGTAGGGCGGCCGGCACCGGCGCCAACCCACGGCGCGGGCCGCGCCGCCGCCCCCGTCACCCGTGTAGGGGAAGAAACGCGGGTCGTGAGCCCCTAGCGCGGCGACAGCACCATGATCATCTGCCGGTTTTCCATCCGGGGGAACTGTTCCACCTTGGTCACCGGGTCCATCTCGGTGCGGATGCGCTCCAGCACCTTGGCGCCGATCTCCTGATGCGCCATCTCGCGGCCGCGGAAGCGCAAGGTCACCTTGACCTTGTCCCCCTCCTCGATGAACGACTTCATGGCGCGCATCTTCACCTGGTAGTCGTTCTCGTCGATGTTGGGGCGGACCTTGACTTCCTTGATCTCGATGACTTTTTGTTTCTTCTTGGCCTCGTTCTTCTTCTTCTGCTGTTCGTATTTGAACTTGCCGAAGTCGAGGATCTTGACCACCGGCGGATCGGCGTTCGGGCTGATCTCCAGCAGGTCGAGCCCGACGGAGAAAGCGCGGTTCAACGCCTCCCGCGCGCTCATGACACCCTGCATCTCGCCGTCCTGGTCGATCAGCCGCACCTGGGCGGAGCGGATCTCCTCGTTCACGCGGGGGCCGTCGCGGGTGGGCGGCGCGGCCATGGGTCCTCTTGCTATGGTCTTCTCCTGTCGTGGTTGGTCCGGAGCCGGAGCCGGTTCGGTTCGTCGGCCGGGGCCGGGGCGGCACGCCTACTCTGGCCGATCCCGGCCTTGGCGATCAAGCCGCCCGGTGTCAAGAGCCGGGTGTCAAGAGCCGGCCCGGGCGGGTGACAGATCGGGCGGCGTCGCCTCCGCCGCAAGGGCCGCGGCCGCGGCTTCCAACGACACCACCTCCTGCGCCGGGCTGCCGAGCCGGCGCAGCGCCACCGTGCGTGTCTCCGCCTCCTTGCGCCCCACCACCGCCAGCACCGGCACATGCGCCAGGCTGTGGGTGCGCACCTTGGCGTTGATCTTCTGGTTGGAAAAATCCTCCCGCACCGCGAGCCCGGCGCCGCGCAGGGCAGCCGCGACCTCGCGGCCGTAGTCCTCGGCGTCGGAGACGATGCTCGCCACCACCGCCTGCACCGGGGCGAGCCAGAGCGGGAAACGGCCGGCGTACTGCTCGATCAGGATGCCGAGGAAGCGCTCGAAACTGCCCAGGATCGCGCGGTGCAGCATCACCGGGCGACGGCGGGAGCCGTCTTCGGCGGTGTATTCGGCGTCCAGCCGCTCCGGCATGTTGAAATCGACCTGCAACGTGCCGCATTGCCAGTCCCGCCCGATGGCGTCGCGCAGCACGAACTCGAGCTTGGGGCCGTAGAACGCCCCTTCCCCCGGGTTCAGGGTGTAGGCGACGCCGGCGGTGGCGCAGGCCTCGCGCAGCGCACCCTCCGCATGGTCCCATACCGCGTCCGAGCCGACCCGCTGGGCCGGGCGATCGGAGAACTTCACCTGGAAGTCGGCGAAGCCGAAGTCGCGGTAGATCGAGGACAGCAGGGCGACGAAACGGACCGTCTCCGGGGCGATCTGGTCCTCGCTGCAGAAGATATGCGCATCGTCCTGGGTGAAGGCGCGCACCCGCATGATCCCGTGCAGCGCGCCCGACGGTTCGTAGCGGTGGCAGGCGCCGAACTCCGCCAGCCGCAGCGGCAGCTCGCGGTAGGAGCGCACGCCCTGGCGGAAGATCTGCACGTGGCAGGGGCAGTTCATCGGCTTCAGGGCGAGCGTCTTGTCCTCGTCCGCCACCTGGGCGATGAACATGTGTTCGCGGAACTGCTCCCAATGGCCGGAACGTTCCCACAGGACGCGATCGACCAGTTGTGGCGTGCGCACTTCCTGGTAGCCGGCGGCATCGAGCCGGCGGCGCATGTAGGCCTCGGCAGTGCGGTACAGCCGCCAGCCGTTCGGGTGCCAGAAGATGCTTCCCGTCGCCTCCTCCTGGATGTGGAACAGGTCCATCTCGCGGCCGATCCGGCGGTGGTCGCGGCGCTCGGCTTCCTCCAGCTGGTGCAGATAGGCATCAAGCTCCTTCTGGTCGCGCCAGGCGGTGCCGTAGATGCGGGAAAGCATGGCGTTGCGGTGATCGCCGCGCCAGTACGCGCCGGCCACCTTCATCAGCTTGAACGCCGGGCCGACGTCGGAGGTCGTGCGCATGTGCGGGCCGCGGCAGAGATCGACCCAGTCGCCTTGCGTATACAGGCTGATGGTTTCGCTCTTCGGCAGGTCCTGGATCAACTCGGCCTTGTACTTCTCGCCCTTCTCCTGAAAGAAGCGGATCGCGTCCTCGCGGCCGATCACCCGGCGCTGGAACGGCGCGCCGCGGGCGATGATCTCGCGCATCTTCGCTTCGATCGCCGGGAAGTCCTCCGGCGTGAAGGGCTCGTTGCGGGCGAAGTCGTAATAGAAGCCGGTCTCGATCGCCGGGCCGATCGTCACCTGGGTGCCGGGAAACAGCGCCTGCACCGCCTCGGCCAGCACATGCGCCGCGTCGTGGCGGATCAGCTCCAGCGCTTCGGGATCGCGGCGGGTGATGAAGGTCACCGCCGCGTCGCGCGCGATTTCGGTCGCGAGGTCCACCAGCTTGCCGTCGAGCTTCATCGCCAGGGCGGCACGGGCGAGGCCGGGGCCGATCGCCCCGGCCACCGCGGTGCCCGTGACGGGCGCGGTGAAATGGCGCACGGAACCGTCGGGCAGGGTGATGGCGGGCATGGGCACGAGATCTCCGGTGGCGGGCTCCGGAGTGGTCTATGGCGATCGGGCGGGGCGGAGCAAGCCTCCGCCCGCCGTTTTCCGGCGCCATCCGGCCGGCGTGTCAGCGCCGCGCCGCCTCCGGCGCGACGTGTCCGGTCGCGGTCACATCATCTCCCCGGCCGACGGCGGCGAGCCCTGGTTGATCATCGTGCGCCCCGCCAGGTTGTACATGATCCAGACCGACCCGCCGACCAGCAGCACGATCACCGTGAGCGTGAACAGGAACGCCAGCATGTTCCAGCGCTGCCCGGAGGAGCTGTCGAGATGCAGGAAATAATGCAGGTGCACCAGGATCTGCACGATCGCGGCCGCGAAGATCACCACCAGGGTGGACGGTCCGGTCAGCGCCCCGGTCATGACCAGGACGAACGGAATGATCGTCAGGACCACGGCCAGGCCGAAGCCCGTCAGGTAGGAGCCGAGGCTCCCCTGGCCCGCCTCGTCACCGGCGGCCGTCGCGTGGGCGTGCGCCATCACACCATCCCCTTCAGATAGACGATCGAGAACACGCCGACCCAGACGATGTCGAGGAAGTGCCAGAACATGCTGA
Organism: uncultured Pseudomonadota bacterium; assembly: GCA_963708095.1. Taxonomy (GTDB): domain Bacteria; phylum Pseudomonadota; class Alphaproteobacteria; order Acetobacterales; family Acetobacteraceae; genus JAJZVS01. The sequence goes on along the minus strand of OY970182.1, from coordinate 4,713,017 downwards.
GCCGCATCAGTCGCGACTGCACCTTTGGCGTCAGCCCCTTGCCCATCACCTGCGCCATCAGCACCAGCATCCAGATCAGTCCGACCGTGACATGGGTGCCGTGGGTGCCGACCAGGGCGAAGAAGGCCGCGAGGAAGCTGCTGCGATCCGGACCGGCGCCGATAGCGACCATATGGAGGAACTCATTCACTTCCATCGCGACGAACCCGAGCCCGAACAGGAAGGTGACGACGAACCAGCCGATCACCTGGGCTGGCCGGCGACGGTGCATCGCCAGGATGGCGAAGCCGCAGGTGATGCTGCTCGTGAGCAGGAACATCGTCTCGCCGAGCGTGCCGCGCAGGTCGAACAGCTGCCGTCCCGTCGGGCCGCCGGCGGTGCCGTGGGTGTAGACGACGTAGCTTGCGAACAGGGCGGCGAACAGGATGCAGTCGCTCATGAGGTAGAGCCAGAAGCCGAACATCACGTTCGTGTCGCTCTCCGCATGCCCGTGCGCCTCGGGCGGGGCGAAGACGTCGTCGAAGGTGCGGGTGATCATAGTGTCTGCTCCGCGTTCATGCGCTCAGAGTGTGCAAAGGAAATCGAACTTGTGAATGAGCGCTCGTTGAAAAATGCTCGGGTTTCCGAGTGATTTCGGCGGAAGACGGGCATTCATTCACAAACTCTCAGTCGACCAGCTCGGGCAGCGGGCGCATGCGGAAATTGTCCGCGACGGCGCGTTCGGCGTCGGCGGCCGAGGCGAGTGCGCTGAAGCGGGCGGCCTCGGTGCGCGCGACCTCCGCGGCGGGGATGTAGTAGTCGACGTCCTCGGCCCAGGCGCGGGCGATGATGCAGCCGCCGATCGCGAGCGCGCCCGCAATCGCCATCCACCAGATGTGCCAGATCATGGCGAAGCCGAACACGAAGGCGCACAGGCCCATGATGAAGCCGACCCCGGTGTTGCGCGGCATGTGGATGTCGAAATATTCGTCGGGGCGGACGTAGGCGGTGCCGGTCAGCTTCATGTCGATGAAGGCGTCGCGGTCGTGGACGACGGGGATGCGGGCGAAATTATAGACCGGCGGCGGCGAGGCGATCGACCATTCCAGGGTGCGGCCGTCCCACAGATCGCCCGACAGGTCGCGGGTCTTGGCGCGGTCGCGGATGCTGACGACGATCTGTACGACCTGGCAGACGATCCCGATCAGAACCAGCACCGCGCCGAGGCCCGCAACCACGAGCCACGGCTGCCAGGACGGGTTGTTGTAGTGCCACATCCGGCGCGGCATCCCCATCAGGCCCAGTACATAGAGCGGGACGAACGCCACGTAGAAGCCCACGAGCCAGGCCCAGAAGGCACGCTTGCCCCACGTCTCGTTCAACTGGAACCCGAACGCCTTGGGGAACCAGTAGGCATAGCCCGCGAAGTAGCCGAACAACGCGCCGGGGATCAGCATGTTGTGGAAATGCGCGATCAGGAACTCGCTGTTGTGCAGTACGAAGTCGGCCGGCGGCATGGCGAGCACCACGCCGGACATGCCGCCGACGGTGAAGGTCACGATGAAGCCGACCGTCCACAGCATGGGCGTGGTGAACCGGAGGCGGCCGCGGTACATCGTGAACAGCCAGGTGAACAGCTTCACCCCGGTCGGCACGCCGATCACCATCGTCGCGATGCTGAACGCGGAATTAACCGTGGCGCTGGCGCCCATCGTGAAGAAATGGTGCATCCAGACGAGGAACGACAGCAGGGTGATCGACACCGTCGCGTAGACCATCGCGGTATAGCCGAACAACCGTTTGCTCGAGAACGTGGCGACCACTTCGGAAAAGATGCCGAAGGCGGGCAGCACCAGAATGTAGACCTCGGGATGCCCCCAGACCCAGAACATGTTGACGTACATCATGAGGTTGCCGCCGGCGGCGGCGGTGAAGAAATGCGTGCCGACATAGCGGTCGAGCGTGAGCAGGGCGAGCGTCACGGTCAGCACCGGGAACGCCAGCACGATCAGCGCGCTGGTGCAGAGCGCCGCCCAGGTGAACACCGGCATGCGCATCAGGGTCATCCCCGGCGCGCGCATGCGGAGGATGGTGACGACGAAGTTGATCCCGGTCATCAGGGTACCGAGGCCGGAGAGCTGGATGGCCCAGATCCAGTAGTCCACGCCGGGGCCAGGGCTGTATTTCAGCTCGCTCAACGGCGGATACCCGGTCCAGCCGGCATGCGAGAAATCGCCCACCCCGAGCGAGACCATCACCAGCCCCGCGCTCACGACCGTGAGCCAGAGGCCCACCGAGTTCAGGAACGGAAAGGCCACGTCGCGCGCACCGATCTGCAGCGGCACCGCGAGGTTCATCAGTCCCACCAGGAACGGCATCGCCATGAAGAAGATCATGATGGTGCCATGCGCCGTGAAGACCTGGTCGTAGTGGAAGGGGGGCAGGTAGCCGTGCGCGGCCCCCTCCGCCATCGCCTGCTGCGCGCGCATCATGATCGCGTCGGAGAACCCGCGTAGCAGCATGATCAGGGCCAGGATGGCGTACATTACGCCAATCCGCTTATGGTCGACGGAGGTGAGCCACTCCGTCCAGAGATAGGTCCATTTCCCGAACCAGGTGATGGCGGCCATCACGACGACAGCGCCCACCAGGGTGAAGGCGACCGCGCCCATGACAATCGGATTGTCATAGGGAATTGCGGCCAAGGTAAGATTTCCGAGCATTGTCCAGCCCCGTTCAGGCGTGCGGTATCAGGCGGTCGGCGGTCAGGCGTGCGGCTTCGGTTGCGCGCCGTTGGCGGTCATGAACCGGTTGACGATGCGGTCGAAAAGCCCGGGCTGCACCGAGGAGTAGGTGATGACCGGCCCGCCGCGGACCGGCTTCTGCAGCCCTTGCCACGCCGCGGGATCGAGCGCGCGATGCCCGGTGCGTGCATGCTGCACCCAGGCCGCGAAATCCGCCGGCGAAGTGGCGATGGTCTGGAAATGCATGGCGGCGTAGCCGGCGCCGCTGAACTGGTAGTTCAGCCCGGCGTAGGTGCCAGGCGTGTCGGCCAGCAGGTGCAGCTTCGTCCGCATGCCCGGCATCGCGTAGATCTGGCTGCCGAGGCGGGGGATGAAGAAAGACGACGTCACGGTCGCCGACGTGATCCGGAAACTCACCGGCACGCCGGCCGGAATGACGAGCTTGTTCACCGTGGCGATATGCTGGTCGGGATAGATGAACAGCCAGCGCCAGTCGAGCGCCACGACATCGATCGGCAACGGCTTGGCGGCGGAGGCGATCGGCTTGTACGGGCTGATCCGGTGGGTCGTCCCCCACACCAGCCCGCCGAGCGCGACGACGATGATCGCAGGCACGGCCCAGACCACGATTTCAAGCCGCCCGGAATGGGCCCAGTCGGGGGTGTAGGTCGCCTTCCGCGACGCGCGGTAGCGCCAGGCGACGAAGCCCGTCAGCGCGAACACGGGGATCGCGACGATCAGCATCAGGAGGATCGATGTCACGATCGTCGCCTTGTCAGCGGCGCCGATCGGTCCCCTGGGATCGAGTACCGGCAGGTAGCTGCATCCGGACAGGACAAAAATACCGCACAAGGACACAGCCCTTGCGGCGCACCTCAAGTTTCGAGCATTCATCTTCTTATTCCGGATCAACGTCCATCTTTACGCACCGCTCCGCGGTGCGTCGCACATGCCTCCGCTTACGGGGGGTGCTGACAGGGGCTGCCGATGCTCCGATCTGCGGCCGCGCACGCGCGCTGATGACGTCCGGCTCTCATGTCGCCGGTCATACGCCGGTGGCGCCGGCAGTCAACGTGGGCATGGATGAAAAGTAGGACAGATTCGCTTCCCTTTACAAAATGTGAAGCCTGTACATGCATCTTTTGCTAACTGCGCACGGTGCAAACGCGTGCGCGCTTGCAGCACCGCTGTCGTGCGAGCTTTGCATCGCCGCTGCGTGCGGCGGGTTTTATTGCATTACCATATCGTCCCGATGTCCGCGCCGTGCGCCGCGGTTCACTCTGTCGCGACGGCGAAGCTCCTGCGCAATCCCACCGCCGACAGGCCGCGCGCGATGACCACGATACGGGTGCCCATCGCTGCCGCCGCCGCGCCGGCGAGGAATGTGGGCGGATGCGGCACGTGGTGTACCGCCTGCACCACCACCGGCCGGTCCTCGCCCGTCACGCGCACCAGCCCCTTCACCCGTAGCACGTTCTCTCCCTGCAACGACAGTAGCGAGTCGAGCCACAGCGCCACTTTCTCCCATGCTACCGGCCGGTCGGAGCGCAGCACGGTGGCGGCGACCTCGGCGCCATGGCGGAACGGCAGGTGTCCGTGCCCGGCATGCGCCTCCTCCCCCAGCCAGGTCGCGATCCGCCCCGCCTCCGGCCCGAGGTCGAACACGTCCGCGGGATCGGCAGCACCGGCCACCACGTGGCGGATCGGCGCGCCCGGGTTCAGCCCAGCGATCGCCGCTTCCGCCCGCGCGATCGCCGCGGGCTCCGCGAGATCCGTCTTGGTCAGCAGCACGCGATCGGCGAGCGCGACCTGCGCCCGCGCCTCCGGCTGGCGCGCCAGTTGCGCGGGGCCGTGCAACGCATCGACCGTGGTGACGATCCCATCCAGCCGGCAGGCGAACCGCGCCTCCTGTCCCGCCAGCAGAGCGTGCGCCACCGGGGCGGGATCGGCGAGGCCGGTGGTCTCGATCGCGATACGTCGGAACGGCGGCAGCGCGCCGCTTGCGCGTCGTTCCCACAACAGATCGAGCGTGTCGGCGATGTCGCCGCGCACGGTGCAGCAGATGCAGCCGTTGGCGAGCAGCACCGCATCCTCGATCGCCGGCTCCATCAGCAGGTGATCGAGCCCAACGGCGCCGAATTCGTTCACGATCACTACCGTGTCCGCGAGCTCGGGATGGCGCAGCAGCCGGTTGAGCAAGGTGGTCTTCCCGCTGCCCAGGAAGCCGGTGATGATCGTCACCGGCAGCGCGTTCGTCCCATGATCCAGGCCCATGCGACCCCCCTGCCGGCGCGCCCGGCTCGACGCGGCGCGCACCCAAGTGTCCGGCGCGTCCAAGTGTCCGGGAGGAACCGTCGTGGCGCAAGAAGAGTGCCGCGGTTTCCGCCGGCTCGCCCACGACGCCTTTTGCCGGCCCTGCCGCTGCGAAAGCGCGCCTGCGCCGGGTCTTTCCGGCGGGCTCTATATCCTCGAACCGGCCTGACCTTGCGGCGCGCCGCCGGGCAGACCGCTGCGCACGCTGGCGCGAGGTGGCGCGGGGCACGCGGCGGCGGGCTTGTCTGCCGTCGGGCCGCCTCCCACGTCGGGCGCCCACCGAACGGACATCCCGATGCCGGGACCCCCTTTGCCGGAACCCGCGGTCAGCGACGCCACCCTCCGCCCGGACGGCGCCGCCTCCCCCCACCTGGCCGAGCCGCAGCGCCGCCAGGCCGCGCAGCACGCGGCCCTGCGCCCGCTGGTCATCCACGAGATCATCCGCGCGGAGGGGGAGACGGAGCTCGCCCGCACCTCCGGGGCGCTGGCGCTGTCGGGCCTGGCGGCCGGGCTGTCGATGGGGTTCTCGTTCCTGACCGAAGCCCTGCTGCGCGCCGGCCTGCCGGCGGCCCCGTTCCGGCCGCTGATCGCGAGCTTCGGCTACAGCATCGGCTTCATCATCGTGGTGCTCGGCCGCCAGCAGTTGTTCACCGAGAGCACGCTCACCGCGATCCTGCCCGTGCTCACCCGCCGCGACCGCGCCACCTTGGTGGCGGTCGCCCGGCTGTGGGCGATCGTGCTGGCGGCCAACCTCGTCGGCACCTGGTGCTTCGCCGCGCTGCTGCTGCCGCACGGGGTGTTCGCCCCGCCGGTGACCGACTCGCTCGCCGCGCTGGGGCGGGGCGCGATCCCGCCGGGATTCGGGGCGACGGTCCTGAAATCGGTGTTCGCCGGCTGGCTCATCGCGCTGATGGTGTGGATCCTGCCGAGCGCACGCTCGGCGCGGCTCCTCACGGTGCTGATCATCACCTATGTCGTGGCGCTGGCCCGGCTATCGCACGTGGTCGCGGGTTCGGCCGAGGCGGCCTACGCGGTGCTGACCGGCGCACGGCCCTTCGCGGCCTATCTCGGCGGCTTCCTGGCGCCGACCTTGATCGGCAACGTGTTCGGCGGCGTGGCGCTGGTCGCCCTGCTCAACCACGGCACCATCGCAACCGAAATCCGCGACTCGGAAAACCGGCTGTCCGATCAGTCCGACGACCCATGAGCGGGGCCCCGGTCACACGCGCGCCGCGCCCCTCAGCTTCCCACCTTCAGCACCGAGACCAGACCGCGCAGACACGCCAACAGCGACAGCGGGGTGAGTCGCCCGGTGCGCGGGTTCTCCGCACTCGGCACGTTCTCGACCCGCATGGTGAAACAGGCCGCCTCAGCATCCACCCGGATCGTGTGGATGTTGCGGTCGATTCCAGGATCGGCCCAGATTTCCACCTTCGTGCGCACCGGCCCGATGCCGGCGAGCGCCAGGGCCGCCGCCACGTTCACGTTCGCCGGGAACCCCGCGGCCGCGGCCAGCGCCGTGCCCGCGAACACGCGGCGCGGCGCCGTCAGCCCGGTGAGGTCGATCCCTTGCCGACGCAAATAGGGCGCGCCGGCCAGGCCGGCGGGCGGCTTGCGGGTCTCCAGGGTCACGCTCTCCACCGGCCCCTCCGCCGCCGCGCGCACCGCGTCGAGCCCGAGCAGCGCCCCGGTCGGCACGATGATGCGCGCGCCGGTCTTCATCGCCCGCCGCGCCAGCTCCACCCGCGGCAGGAGCGCGCCGGCCGAGGCCACGATCAGGATGCGCCCGGCGGCGATCGCGGGCTCCGCGATCGCGACGAACACCGACGCGGGGGCCGCTTCCACCACGATGTCGGCCTCCGCCAGGCGGGCGAGCGGCACCACGTCGGGCGGGGTCTCGAACTCCGCCACCCGCTCGGCGGCACGCACCTGATCGGCGGCGGCGACCGCAACCAGGCGCAGGCCGGGCACCGCTCCGCGATCGAGCGCGCGGGCCAGCGGCAGGCCGATCGCCCCCAGGCCGCCGATCGCGACGGTCATCGTCATGTCGTTCCTCCGTTCCCCGAACATCTACGGGGCCGCCCCGAAGCGGCCCAGCCTTTCCTCTCGCATCGAACCACCACCGCACACAACCCGCGCGTGCTACCGATCGGCGGAAGGTTGCGCCATTCGCGAGCAAGGCCAGTGGGGCAGGGTCCCCTGGTCTTGCTTGCGAAGCATCAAAAATTTCGATACCGGATCAGCGCTCCGCCTCTGCCCGCGCCGCGGCCAGATCCGCTGCGGTATTGACGTTCAGGAACGCCTCTTCTCCCGCCGCCGGGAAGCAGACCTCCCGCATACCGAGCACGGCAGCGAACGCGCCCACCTTGCGCGATCCGCCGGCTACGAGCCGTGCGCGCAGCGCCGCCCGCGCCGCCACCGGCCACAGCGCCACCAGATAGTGGGCCATCATCCCTCCGTCCGCCGCGTTGCTCGCGGCGCAGGCGGGCGCTGGGGCGAGCGCGGCCGCGAGGCCGATCGGCAGGAAGGGCGTGTCTCCGGGCACGCTCAGCAGCACCTCCGCCCCCTGCCCCGCCGCCCAGTCGAGCCCGGCGAGCAGCCCTGCCAGCGGTCCGGCGCCGGCGAACGCGCCGTCGTCCAGCACCGGCAGGCCAAAGGCGGCGAACCGGGCCGGATCGCCATTGGCGCTAAGCGCGATCGCGCTCAGCGGCTCGTCGCGCAAGCGGTCGATCACCCGCGCGAGCATGGTTCGCCCTCCCACCTCCAGCAGCGGCTTGTCCCCGCCGCCGAGCCGCCGCGCGCTGCCGCCCGCCAGGACCAGCCCCACCAGGCGCCCCGACGGCGGGAGGGTCGGCGCGGCGATGCCGCGCATCATCCCGCCCCCACCGCGATCTCCAGCCAGCCTTGCGGCGCGAAGCGCCCGCTGTCGCCCGGGCGGAGCAGCACGGTGGTGGTATCGGACTCGACGATCGCCGGCCCGTGCACGTCCTGCTCCGGCGCCAGCGCGGCAAAATCGAACACCGGCACCTTCTGCCAGCCCTCCAGATAGACCCGCCGCCGCCCAGCCGGCGCGGCCGGCGCCCGGTCCGCTACCGCCGCCGCCGGCGGGGCCGGCAGCCGCCCGACCACTGAGGCGCGGGCGTTCACGACCACCACCTCCTGGTCCGGCTGCGCGTAAGTGTAGAGCGCCGCGTGCCGCGCATGGAACGCCTGCGCCAGCCGCTCCGCCAGGTCCGGCGCGTCCCACGCGGCTGCATCCCAGTCCAGCGGCACCGTCAGCTCGAACACCTGCTCCCCGTAGCGCATGTCGGCCGCGCGGCCGACGATTGCCCCGGCACCGAACGCGCCAAGCCGCGCCCGCCCCTCGGCCTCCATCGCCGCATAGGCCGCATACAGCGCCGCCGGGTCGATCCCGTGCGTCTGCTCCAGGCTGCGCGCCAGCTCGATCCGGAGGTCGGTATTCAGCATCCCCCAGGCCGACAGCACCGCTGCCGCACGCGGCACCGCGACACGGGAAATACCGAGCGCGGCCGCCACGGCGGTCACGTGCAGCCCCGCCGCGCCGCCGAACGCGAGCAGCGCGAAGCGGCGTGGATCGACCCCCCGGCGCACGGTCGCGATCCGCACCCCGTCGGCCATGTGCGCCGTCACCAGCCGCTGGACGCCTGCCGCGGTCGCCTCCGGCTCCAGCCCCAGGTCCGCGCCCAGCCGCCCGATCGCCGCCGCGGCAGCCTCACGATCCAGCCGGCGCCGCCCGCCCAGGAACCGGTCCGGGTCGAGATAGCCCAGCACCAGATTGGCATCCGTCACGGTGGCCGCCGTCCCGCCGAGCCCGTAACAGGCCGGCCCCGGCTCCGCCCCCGCGCTCTCCGGCCCGACCGCCAGCAGCCCGGAGCGATCCCGCGCCGCGATCGACCCGCCGCCGGCGCCGAGGGTGACGATATCGAGCGCCGGCAGCGCAATCCGCGCCTGCCCCACCATCCGCCCCTCGGCGAGGGTTGCCGCGCCGTCGCGCACCAGAGCGATGTCGGTACTGGTGCCGCCCATATCGAGGGCGATCAGGTCGGGTCCCAGCCCCGCCGCCGCCAGCGCCACCGCCGCCGCCACGCCGCCGGCCGGGCCGGAGAGCGCGGTGCCGGCGGCGAGCCGGATCGCCTCCGCAACCGTCGCCACCCCGCCGTGCGAGAGGATCACGAACAGGCTGCCACCGAACCCCGCCTCCGCCAGCCGTGCCTCCAGCCGGCGCAGGTAGGCGGCGATCACCGGTCCTACCGCGGCGTTGGCAACGGCGGTGGAGAAGCGCTCGAACTCCTTGATCTGCGGCAATACCTCAGCCGAGGTGGTGACGAACGTCCCCGGCAGCCGGGCCCGCACCGCAGCGGCGGTGGCCAGCTCGTGCGCCGGGTTGCGCCAGGAATGCAGGAAGCACACCGCCACCGCCGGGACGGACTGCGCCTCCAGCACCGCCACTGCCGCGTCCAGGGACGCCGGATCGAGCGGGATTTCCACGCTCCCGTCGGCGCGCAGCCGCTCGCGCACCGGCAGGCGCAGCGCGCGCGGCACCAGCGGTTCGGGCGGGGCCAGGCGGAGGTTATAGCGGTCCGGCTTCAGCCCCTCGCGCATCTCGATCACGTCGCGATGGCCTTCGGTGGTGAGCATCGCGACGCGCGCCGCCTTGCCCTCCAGCAGCGCGTTGGTGGCCGCGGTGGTGCCGTGCACGACGCGCGACGTCGCGTCGAGCAGCGCCGCCGGGGTCAGCCCCAGCGCCGCGGCGGCGAGGTCGATGCCTTCCAGCACCCCCTCCGACTGGTCGGCCGGCGTGGTGGCCGTCTTGGCGAGGGTGATCGCCCCGTCCGGGCCCGCCACCACCAAGTCGGTGAAAGTGCCGCCGACGTCGATCCCGATCGTATAGCTCATGCCGCCCACCGCAATACGCGCTTGGTTAGCGCGCCCGTGCGAAGGTGTCGAACGCTGCGGTGCGGGTGGCGCGCATGGTCTCGGCGTTTGATTCCGGGCGGCTCTACAATCCGCGACTCGCCGAGGGTCAGCGGAAGGGCGGCATCATCATGGGCATCGGCCAGGCGCTGCTGGAGGAGGGTGTCGTCGATGCGCGCCACGGGCGGGTAATGAACGACAACCTGGCGGACTACCTGGTGGCGACCAACGCGGATGTGCCGGATCTGCAGGTGATCTCGGTGGGCGTGCCGGATCCGCACGCCTCCGCGCTGGGCGGGAAGACCGTGGGCGAGGTCGGGATCGTGGGGGTAGCACCCGGCGATCGCCAACGCGGTGTTCCATGCCGCGGGCGGCGGGGCCGCCGCCGGCGTCTTCATCTCTCCCGCTCTCGCGGGAGAGGTCGCCGTGCGCAGCACGGCGGGTGAGGGCGCGAGGCACGGTTCCCTCACCCGGTCCGCTCCGCGAACCGACCTCTCCCGCAAGGGGGCTACGGGAGTCGCACATTTGCGGAACGAAGGGCGAGGTGCCAGCCTCCCAGGATTGGATCGAGGCGCAGCAGTCCGTGATGGATGGTCTTTGGTCCCGGCGGCTTGTAGCCCCTGGAGGTATATCCGGACCAACCGCCGAGGCGGGCGACGATCCAGGCGAACCAAGCCAGGGAGTTGCTGTCGTGGGGGTTCTTCAGCTTTGCGGTGCGGCCTTCCAGGCTGGCGTTCAACTGTTGCAACGCCGGCATGTCGGGTGGAGCAACTGCATCGGTGATCTTTTGTCCGGTGCTGCCGTCGCGGGCGAGGACGAGCTGCATCGAGCGCACCGCGGCGATCAGCGCCACCACGGCGAGCTTGGTGAAGCCGCGTGCCTCCTCCATCTGCAAATCCTCGATGCGCAGGCCGTGCGACTTCAGCGCGCGGAACACCTGCTCGATGATCCAGCGCATGCGGTACCAGGCGACGATCTGGCGGGCCTCGGCCACCGTGGTGACCGTGTGCGTGGTCAACAACCGCCAGTGCACGGGGTCCTGGCCGGCGGGCGGGTCGATCTCGCACACATCGACGACCCATAGCGCCACGCTCTCCACCAGACCCTTGGCCGCCCGCGTCTGCCGACGCCGCAGGCGCACCGTGCCGAAGCGCAGTGCGACAGCGGCCTGCCGCTCCGCTCGCGACCCGCGTGGTGGCACGCTGATCGTGGTGCGGTCCCGTTCCTCCCAATCGGCAACGCGCTCGGACAGCAAACCACCGTCGATCAGCGCACGATCCTGCGCCGAACGGCACAACAGGTGCGTCCGCGGCGGTTTTTGTGCGAACAGATCGTCAATATCGCTCTCGCGGTCCGCCACCACGGTGACCTGCGCCGCGGTGTCCAGCAGATCGGCGGCCACTTCCGCACCATGCAGCCAGTGGCGCGACTCCTTCTCCTCCGCCGTCCGGGTGTGCCGGTCCGTCACCTGGCCTGCGGTCCCGTTCAACACCATGCAGTCCAGCAAACCAATTACCCCCGCATTGGCCGCATCGACCGCCAGGACCGGATGCAGGAACAGGCCGATATCCGCGCCATTGCCGCCCTTGCCGAAGCCGCGCTTGCCGGCCTCATGGGTGGGGAAATGCAGCTCAGTCGTGTCCTCGATAGCCAGCACATGCCGCCCGACGGCGCCGCCGGCGCTCAGCCGCCCGGCGGTCGCCAGCATCTCCAGCGTCGTCACCGCCGGGTTGGCCAGGAACCGACCAAACTGGATCGCCTGATTGCGGTCCTTGGCCAGCCGATGCACGCACAACGTCCGCTGCTGCTGCATCGCCGCCAGCAGCGATACCCCCACACACGCCAGCCGCTTGTCGCCAAACCGCCCAAGGCTCGCCTCGATCATCCGAATTGTACCCTATGCCACTTCCGGGGCACGCATCGATTCGGGTTTCGCCCCGGTCGGCAAGTCATTCCGCGCTTGTGTGACCGCGGTAGCCCGCAAGGGGGCGACGTGGCGATGACGTGGCACTTTCCGGTCTGCATGAACTCGCTTTAGCCGCAGGCCGCCGCCCGCACGACGCCGAGCGCCGCCACGATCGAGGGCGCCGCGCGCGCCCCGCGCCCCGCCGCCGTGCGCTCCGGCGTCTCGATGAACCATCGCACCGGGCGCAGGGCCGCGTCCGCCGGGAGCAGCACGCAGCGCCCGGCCGCGGTCGTGATCGCGACGCCGTCGCCGTTCGGCTCCACCCGCCCCGCCGCGCCCCAGACCGCCACGCAGTCGGCGACCAATGCGCGCAGTTCGGCGGGCGTCACAGCATCGGGCCTGCGATGATCTCAGGGGCGATCTTGCGCGCCTGCCATTTGCCGTCGTCCAGGCTGCCGAGGAACCGCCCGTCCTCCACCACCACTTTCCCGCGCAACAGGGTAAGGCACGGCCAGGCGGCCATCTTGCGCCCTTCCCACGGGGTGTAGTCGGCCTCGTGCAGATCGGCAGCGCGGATCACCCGCCGGTCCGCCGGGTCGAGCACGCAGATATCGGCGTCCGACCCCGCCGCCAGCGCACCCTTGCGCGGATAGAGCCCCATGATCCGCGCCGCGTTGGCCGACACGAGATCGACGAAGCGGCTCAGCGAATAGCCGCGGTTGCCGACCATTTCGGTGTACATCAGCGCCACCCGCGGCTCCACGCCCGCATTACCGCCGGTGGTGTCGTCGATGCGCACGCCCTGGATTTTCTGCTTGAGCGTGCAGCAGATCTCGTCGGTGGCGACGCAGTTGATCGTCCCGTCGCGCGCGCCTTCCCACAGCGCCGCCTGGTCCTCGGCCGACTTCAACGACGGGTAGGTGTGGTAGATTTGCCCGTTCGGACTCTTGTAGTCCTCACTGGTATACAGCATGTACTGGTGCAACGATTCGCCGTAGATCGGCACGCCGCGCGCCCGCGCCTCGCGGATCGCGCTGACGCCAGAGGCGGCGGAGGTGTGCATCATGTAAAGCGCGGTGCCGGCGACCTTCTCGGCCAGGCGGATCACCCGGCGGAACGAGATATCTTCCGACAGCGTATTGTGCACCTCGGCCATGTTGGTGAACGCCGTCCGCTCCTCGCGGATCAGCTTGGCGTACATGTGCATCACGATGTCGTTGTCCTCGGAATGAATCACGCCGAGGCCGCCGTGCTTCGCCAGTACCCGGAACACTTCCCAGATATCGCCGAAATCCACCATCCGTCCCTTGCGCGAGGGCGTGATGTCGGTGGTGAAGATCTTCACGGTGGGAAAGCCCGCCTCGATCGCCTCAGCCAACTGGGGAAACAGCGCCGGCGGCAAGGCGCCTTCCACCATCAGGTGCTGGGCGTAGTCGCAGGCGGAATGGCCGTGCCAGTCCTTCTCCCGCGTCTCGATCGCATCGCGCAAGGTGGCGCCCTGCTGGGCGCGGGTGAAGTCGATGATCGTGGTGGTGCCGCCGTGCACCGCGGCGCGGCTCACGACATCGGGCGGGTCGGTCAGGCCGGCGGAACCATCCGGGTTGGGCAGGAACCATTTGCAGTGCACATGCGGGTCGATCCCGCCGGGCATGACGATCTTGCCGGTGGCGTCGATCAGCCGCACGCCCTCGGCCACCGGCAGGCTGCCGGCCGCGGCCACCGCGACGATGCGCCCGCCCGCGATCGCGAGGTCGTACGCCCCCACGCCCTGCGGCGTGACCACCGTATCCCCGCGCAGCACCAGATCGATCATGTGTCCCTCCTCCTCCGCCGGCGGCATCGTCGCGCCGCGCCGGGGATCACACAAGCCCGTGCGGTGACGAACCGCGCAAAACCCCGCGCGGCGGGCACGGAGCACCACGCCGTGCTGCGCGGCGGGTCACATACACGCCCCGGCGCCCCGCGCGGTGCGAGCGGCCACATATCGATTCACGTATCGGTGAACCGGGCCGGATCGGTGCAATCGCGCCGCTCTCGTAAATGTCAGCGCCGGCTTCGAAGTGGGAACCTTCCGGATCCGGAGCGCTCTGCCTATCTCCCGTTAACGTGCAGGTTCACGGAAGGTTTCCCTGTGTTACCTTCCGATCTCGTTTCGTCCCACGGATTATCAATAAAGGAGACGGATATGCCTGTTCGATGTATTGCGGGATCGCTTCGAATGCTTGCGACGGCCGGCATGTGCATGGCGTTTGCCGGCGCAGCGCTGGCGCAGCCCGCGACGATCGTGATTGCGCCTTCGGCACCGCCGCCGCCGCGGGTGGAAACCGTTCCGCCGCCGCCGGCCTCGGTTGACGTCTGGACCCAGGGTCATTGGGCCTGGAACGGCTCGAACTGGGACTGGGTGCCGGGCCAGTACATCACGCGACCGGCGCCGCAGGCCACCTGGATCCCCGGCCACTGGGAACGCCAATCCGACGGCTACGTCTGGGTCGACGGGCGCTGGGCCGGCTGACGCATCGTACACCGGAGAGAATGACATGCCTCGCAGCTATTATGCGTTCCTGGTGCTGCCGACAGCCCTGGCGCTCGGCGGCTGCATCACCACCAACGAGCCGGCGCCGCCGCACAGCTCGACGGTGATCATGACGCAGCCGGCACAGCCGCAAGCGACCATGGTCGCACCGGCCGCGCCCCCACCCCCACCGCCGCAGGCAGCACTGGTACCGCCGCCGCCCCAGGGCAGCGGAAACGTCGTCTGGCAGCCTGGCCACTGGACCTACACCGGCTCGCCCAACCAGCCCTGGAGCTGGGTCGACGGCCGCTACGTCGTGCCGCCCAGCAGCCAGCAAGCGACCTGGATCCCGGGCCAGTGGGTGCAGGACACCAGCGGCTCGTGGATGTGGAACGCGGGTCATTGGCAGTAGCCACGCGCGATCGTCGTTTCGAATCCGGAGCTGGTCGAATCCCCCCGTTCGACCGGCGCCGGCAGGAACCGGCCCTGCCCTGCTCGCCCCCCCCTCCGCGGCCGGGCAGGTCCGGTTCCCCCTCATGCCGGCAGCGTGAGCGATCCCCCTCCTCGCGCGCGCTGCCGGCCTGAGCGCGTCCCGCACCTCAAACCGGCGCGCCGAGGCTCTTACCAACCCGGCCAAAGGTTTGACGCATCGCTTACAGACATTTCGTGAGGGGGCATCAGTGCAGCTTCACCAGCGGCCCGGTCCGGCGCGAGAGGCTGCGGGACAACCAGCCGGCCAGCGCGCGGGTGTTGCCGTGCAGCGCCCGCTGGTGCAGCGCGTAGAGCGAGCGATACATCAGCCGCGCGAACATCCCCTCGATGAAGAACGAGCGGCCGACCAGCAATCCCATCATGCTGCCGACGGTGCCGTGCCTGCCGAGCGAGACGAGCGATCCGAAGTCCCGATACGCATAGGGGCGCAGAGGTTCCGAACGCAACCGACGTTCGATCTGGCGGACCATGTGCGCCGCCTGCTGGTGCGCGGCCTGCGCGCGCGGGGGCACCGGCGTGGAGTGACCTGGCCAGGGGCAGGCGGCGCAGTCGCCGATGGCGAAAATGTCGGGATCGCGCGTGGTCTCCAGGGTCGGTTCGACCACGAGCTGATTGATCCGGTTCACCTCGAGCCCGTCCAGGGTGGCAAGCACCTCCGGCGCCTTCACCCCCGCCGCCCAGACGGACAGCTCGGCCGGGACAAATGCGCCGTCGGCAAGCTGCACGCCGTCGGCGCGCACCGCCGCCACCCGCGCCCCGGTGCGGACTTCCACCCCGAGCGCGTCCAGCAACTTGCGCGTGGCCTCCGAGATGCGTTCCGGCAGGCCGGGCAGGATGCGCGGCGCCGCCTCGATCAGCACGATGCGGATATCGCGTTCGGGATCGATCCGATCGAGCCCGTAGGCCACCACGGCGCGCGCGGTGCGGTGCAGCTCGGCGGCGAGCTCGGTGCCGGTGGCCCCGGCGCCGATCACCGCCACATGCAACTGACCGGGCCGCACCGGGCCGGGCTGGGCGTGGGCGCGAATGCAGGCGTTCACCAGGCGGCGGTTGAAGCGCGCGGCCTGCTGCGGGGTTTCCAGCGGCACCGCGAACTGCGCGACGCCCGGCGCACCGAAATCGTTGGTAATGCTCCCGATCGCGATCACCAGGGTGTCGTAGTGCAGGCTGCGCGCCGGGGTGATCTCGCGCCCCTCGTCGTCGGACATCGCCGCCAGCCGCACCTCGTGCGCGGCGCGGTCCAGCCCGGCCAGGTCGCCGAGCCGGTAGCGGAAATGGTGCCAGTGCGCCTGGGCGAGGTAGTTCAGCTCGTGCTCGCCGGGGTCCATGCTGCCGGCGGCGACGGCGTGCAGCATGGGCTTCCACAGATGTGTGCGCGCGCGCTCCACCAGGGTGATGCGCGCCTGACCGCGCCGGCCGAACCGGTCGCCGAGCCTGGTGACCAGTTCCAGCCCGGCGGCACCGCCACCGACGACCACGACATCGTGCACGCCCGCATCCTCCGGCGATGGTGGACGACGGCTGCTCCGGTCGTGCGCCCGGGCCGAAGCTGCCTTAGCCGCCTTCGATCTTGGGGATGAAGAACACTTCCGCACCCGGGCCGAGCTTCTGAAAATACCCGACCTCGTGCATCGCGCCGTCGATGGCGACGGTGGTTTCTTCCTCCAGGGTCGTGCCGAGGCCGGGGAAACGGCGATCCATCTCCTTGATCACGCCGCGCAAGGTGCTGGCGTCGATGGCGAATTCCCGCTCCCCGCCAGTGTAGCGCCGGGCAAAGCCGGTGGTGAACACCACCTTGGCCGGCGCCACGCCCATCGCGGTCAGGCTCCCGCGTCGATCGCCGCCAGCACCCGCGGCGGCGACATCGGCAGTTCGGTCAGCCGCCGGCCGATCGCGTTCTCGATCGCGTTGGCGATGGCGGCCATCGGCGGGCAGATGTTGACCTCACCCACGCCCTTCGCGCCGTACGGGTGCGCGGGGTTGGGCACTTCCACCAGCACCGCCTCGATCATCGGCAGGTCGGAGGCGACCGGGCAGCGGTAGTCGAGAAAGCCCGGGTTATCGAGCTGGCCGCGGGCGTTGTAGATGTATTCCTCGTTCAGCGCCCAGCCGATGCCCTGCACGACGCCGCCCTGGATCTGGCCTTCCACGTAGGCGGGATGGATGGCGCGGCCGACGTCCTGTGCGGCAACGAAACGCAGGATCGTCACCTTGCCGGTTTCCGGGTCCACTTCCACGTCGCAGAACTGGGTGGAGAATCCGGGCGCCTGACCGCCGGCGTTCACCGATGCGGCGGCGGTGATGGACCCGCCGGTCTGCGCCGCCTTGGCCGCGATCTCCTTCAAGGTCAGCGGCTGGAACGCGCCCACATTGGCGCCGGCCGGCTTGGCACAGCCGTCTTCCCACACCACCGCGTCCGGATCGACGTCCCAGATCATCGCCGCGCGCCGGCACAGGTCCTTGATGATGGTCTTGGTGGCATCGACCACCGCCGTGCCGGTCGCGAAGGTCACGCGCGAGCCGCCCGTGACGTGCGTGTAGCCGACCGATCCGGTGTCGGCGACGATCGCGCGCACCTGCTTGTAATCGACCCCCAGGGTCTCGGCCGCCATGATCGCCATGGACGCGCGCGAGCCGCCGATGTCCGGGCTGCCGGTCGCCACCAGCACGGTGCCGTCGGCATTGACCTGCATGGTCGCGCTCAATTCGCCGCCGCCGTTGAACCAGTAGCCGGACGCGACGCCGCGCCCCTGGTTCTTGCCGAGCGGTGCCTTGTAGCCGGGGTGGTCGAGCAGCGCCTGCACCGTCTCCGGATAGCCGTTATGGGCGTGCTTCGGCCCGAAGATCGTGGGCGTGCCGATGCGCGCGGCGTTCCTGAGGCGCAGCTCCAGCGGGTCCATGCCGATCTTCTTCGCCAGCATGTCGAGCACGCTCTCCACCGCGAAGGCGGAAATCGGCGAGCCCGGTGCGCGGTAGGCGGCGGCCTTCGGACGGTTGCAGACGACATCGTATCCGACCGCGCGGGCATTGGCGATGTCGTAGGGGGCGAACGCGCACAGGCAGGCGTTCATCACCGGCGAGCCGGGGAAGGCGCCGGCCTGGAACTTGAACACCCCGTCAGCGGCAACGAGCTTGCCGTCCTTCGTCACTCCGATCTTCACCCACATCGAGGAGCCGGAGGTGGGGCCGGAGGCGCGGAACACTTCCTCCCGGCTCATCGCCAGGCGCACCGGGAAGCCTGACTTCTTCGACAGCATGGCGGCGACGGGTTCCAGGTAGACGACCGTCTTGCCGCCGAAACCGCCGCCGATCTCGGCCGGATAGACGCGCAGGTCGCCGACCGGCATCCCCATCAGCTTGGCGGTCAGTGCGCGGACCGTGAAGTGCCCCTGGCTGGAGGCCCAGATCTCGCCCTGCCCGTCTGCCTCGATCCGCGCCGAGCAGGCGTGCGGCTCGATATAGGCCTGGTGCACGGTGGCGGTCTTGAATTCATGCTCGATCACGACGTCGGCCGCGGCGAAACCGGCATCGAGATCGCCGATCTTGAATTCCAGGCGCTTCGAGACGTTGGAGGGCTGCGTCGACGCCGGCTCGACCCCGCGGGTGATCATGTCGGGGAACAGCAGCGGCGCGTCCGGGGCCATCGCGGCATCGACGTCGATGACATGCGGCAGGATTTCGTACTGCACGTCGATCAGCGCGGTCGCCGCGGCGGCGACGAAGTCGCTGATCGCGGCCACCGCGGCGACGGCATGGCCTTCGTACAGCACTTTCTCGCGCGCCATGATATTGCGCGTCACGTGCCAGAAGTTCACCGCCACCCGCTCGGGGCCGATGTATTCGAAGTTCTGTTCCGGGAAGTCGGCCGCGGTGATCACCGCGCGCACGCCGGGCAGCGCCGCGGCGCGGCTGGTATCGATGGAGACGATGCGGGCGTGGGCGTGCGGGGAGCGGAGGATCTTGCCGACCAGGGTGCCGGGCATTTTCATGTCGGCACCGTACATGGCGCGGCCGGTCACCTTGGGCACGCCGTCGGGGCGCACCGGGCTGGTACCGACCCATTTGAAGCCCTTGCGGGCCTCGGCGACGTTCACCTGGTCGTCCATCGTTCTCTCCCTCGCTCGCGGCGGATATTCTAAGCCGGCAGGCTCCCGCGCGGCGGCGGGAAATGCAAGCCCGCTCTCGGGCGTCCAGGGCAATCGGGCGAACCTCCGGCGCGTCAGTGAGGGCGCGAGACACGGTTCCCTCACCCGGTTCGCTCCGCGAACCGACCTTGGTCCTCTTCGCGGCCCAAGCCCGCGAGAGCGGGAGAAGCGAAGGAGGCGCTGTCCGCGCCGATTTCCCGGTTCGAGCGGTTGCCCTGTCGCGCGCCGCGCGGCTGGAGCGGCAGCCTCTCTCGCCGCCTGCCTGCCCCGCCTCAGTCCGTGGCGAAGCGGGCGAAGGAGCGGCTCAGGATCTCGTAGATCGGGCGCTTGAACGGGACCGCCAGCGCCGGCAGCTCCGCCAGCCGGCCCCAGCGCCAAGCATCGAACTCCGGGTGCGGGTCGAGGTCGAGGCGGATGTCCGTGTCGGTGCCGATGAAGCGCAGGGCGAACCAGCGCTGTCGCTGGCCACGGTAGCGGCCGTGCAGGGCGATGCCGACGAGCTCGGGCGGCAGGTCGTAGGTGAGCCAGTCCGGATGCTCGGCGAGGATTTCGACGCGGTCGGTGCCGATTTCCTCGGCGAGTTCGCGCAGGACAGCGGCGCGCGGGTCTTCGTCGGCATCGATGCCGCCTTGCGGGAGCTGCCAGCCGCCGGCGGCGCCTTCGGCGTTCGGGAGGTCGGCGCGGCGGGCGAGGAACACGCACCCCGTCCGGTCGAACAGCACGGCACCGACGTTCGCTCGGTAGGGTAGCGCCGCGCGGCTCATGGGCGGTCTCCGGGTTGTGCCGGTTTCGGCGGCGGTAAAGACAGGGCCGTGACCGGCGCGAGCGCCAGCCCGTGCGCAGCCAGCCCGTTGGCCCAGGCCGCGAGTTGCGCCACCGCCACCGGCCGCACCGCGCCGACCAGGCCCAGGGCGCGACCCTGGCGGTGCGCGATACGGTCCAGCCGGGCAAGTGCGGCCTCAATCGCCGCGGCACTGGCGGGATGGTCGATCACCACATCGACCTCGCGTCCCCAGGCGAACGGCAGCCGCCCGGCCGCCGGCCGCGGATCGACATAGAGCAGTCCGCACCGGGCCAGGCGGCGGAGCACCGGGTCGATGTCCTCGGGCGAACCGGCAAACCGTTCGCCCCGCATCAGGCCGAGCGCTCCGGTAGCGCCCACATAGCCCGCGAAGCGCGACAGCGCCCAGTCGAGCTGCCGGCGGTTCTGCGCCGGCGTCTGGCGGGTCAGCAGCGCGTGGTTGCCTGGGTCGTTGAGCGGGAAGCGCTCCGGTTCCATGGGGATCGAGACCAGGTACTCGTGTCCAGCGGCGCGCGCGGCGGCGAGCAGCGGCGCGGGATCGACAGCATAGGGAGAGACGGCGAGGGTGACGCCTGCGGGCAGGGCGCGGATGGCCGCGAGGCTGGCCGCTCGGTCGAGCCCGACCCCGGCCAGGATCAGCCCGACCCGGGGGCGAGGATCGGCGGCATCGAAGGCACTCGCGTAGGCCGCCATGGGCGTGCGGCCGTCGGCGCCGACGCGAGGGAGGCTGTGGCCCGGGAAGTCGGGGGCCGGTTCGCTGAGGGCCGCTTCCGGCGCGGCGACCGGTGGCGGTGTCGGCGGAAAGGATCCGGCGCCGGGGGCGGCCGGAGCGCCGGGGGCGCCGCTGCCGGCAGTCGCGCCTGCAGCCGCCACGCCGCCGGCCGCAACGGCCGTGCCCGCCCGGCCTGGGGCCACAGCGCCGTTCGTTGCGCTGCCAGCCGCCGGACCGTTACCCGCGGCGCCACTGCCCGCGGCACCGGCCGGAGCGTGCGTTCCTCCCGCTGCCGGGGAGCCTGCCGATGCGCCCACCGTTCGTCCGGCCGGCCCCACCTGGGCCGACCCCGCGGTCCCCTGCCCTCCGCCGGCAGCCGGCGCCATCCTGCCGGACGCCGCCGGCCCACCCGCCCGGACTTGCGCCGGTGCGACGACGCCGGGTCGCGGCGGCCCCAGCCATTGCAGCACGCCTGCGCCACCCGCCAGCAGCGCCAGCACCACCGCCCAGAACACCCCGAGGCTGCGCCACCCCGCCCCGCCGGCGCGGGGTCGCGCCGCGGACGCACCGGCCGGCAGGGGCGGAGGGTTGCTCACGCGCCGCGGCGCAGGCTCATGCCGGCCTCGCCCGCCGCATCATCCGACGCGCCCCCGGACCATGCGGCCCACCTCCGCGCCGCGCCGCACTACTCCTTCGCCACCGTGTGATGCGTGTCGTCCGCCATCGCATTCGCCACCCGCAGCGCCTGCAGCAACTGGAAATCCGTCCGCGTCGGGTGTTTCGGGTCGAATTTCGGGAAGTCCTTCGGCGGCCGCGGCGGGATGGAGGCCGCGATCGGCGGCAGGTCCGGCCGCGGCGGCGCCGTGTGGGTGCCCCCGGTGTTCGTGATCGTGTGGTTCAGGTCCCATTCGTGCGCCGGGCCGAAATGCGCGACCTTCGCCACCGTCTCGGCCACCTTGATGTCGGGCTCGATCCCGAGACCCTGGATCGAGCGGCCGGACGGCGTGTAGTAGCGCGCGGTCGTCAGCCGCATCGCCCCCCCGCCGGGCAGCGGGATGACGGTCTGCACCGAACCTTTGCCGAAGCTGCGCTCGCCCATCAGGATCGCGCGCCGGTGGTCCTGCAATGCGCCCGACACGATCTCGCTGGAGGACGCCGAGCCGTTGTTGATCAGCACCACCATCGGCACGCCGGGGATCAGGTCGTGGCCGGAGGCGTCCCAGCGCTGCGAATCGCTCGGGTGCCGCCCGCGGGTGGAGACGATCTCGCCATGGTCGATGAAATCACCGGCAACCCCCACCGCCTGCTCCAGCAGTCCGCCCGGGTTGTCGCGCAGGTCGAGCACGACCGCGCGCAGCTTGCCGCCGCCCTGCTTCTTCAGCGCGGCGAGCGCGTCGCGGATGCCCGAATTTGCGCCCTCGGTGAATTGCGACAGGCGGATGTAGCCGATGTCGTGCGGCTCCATCCGGTCCTTCACCACCTGGATGTGGATGATCTCCCGCTTCAAGGTCACCACCACCGGCGTGTCGATGTTCTCACGCTTGATCGTGAGCGTGATGGGCGCGTTGACCGGGCCGCGCATCTCGCGCACCGCATCCGACAGCGGCAGGCCCTCCACCGTCTTGCCGTCGATCGCGGTGATGAGGTCGCCGGCCTTGATCCCGGCGCGCGAGGCCGGCGTGTCGTCGATCGGGCTGATCACGCGAATGAGCCCGCTGTCCTCGGTCACCTCGATGCCGAGGCCGCCGAACTGGCCGGAGGTCTGTACTTCCATGTCCCGGAACTGGGCCGCGTCCATGTAGGCCGAATGCGGGTCGAGCCCGCTCAGCATGCCATCCAGCGAGTTCTGCACCAGCGCCTTGGCCTTGACCGGGTCGACATAGTCGCGCCGCACCCGTTCGAACACGTCGCCGTACAAGGTGAGCCAACGGTATGTGTCGGCGTGGTCGGCCTGCTCCTCGGCCTGGGCCGGCGTAATGCCGAGCTGGACGGCGGCGATCCGCGCCACCGGAACGGCGCCCGCTCCCACCAGGAAAGTGGCGCCGAGCAGAAGCCCGGTCCGAAAGCGCCGGGAAGAAAATCTCATGCGGTCGATCCTCTCGCGCGGCGGCCGGCAGCGCCGCAGCGCCCCGGTCCTTGCCGCGCCCGCTAAGGGTGCAAACTGACACGGTGTATCCGGCTTCCCCAGGGCGCGGTCCAGTCTTGATTTCTTACGAGTTGCTCAGCTCGACTTTCCATACTTTCGCGGCGTCGTGGGGGCAATCTCGCGAGCCGGTTGCTGATCGGAGCCAGGGGGGACGACGGCGAGGCGGGTGCCTTCGCGATCCGGCGAGGTTTTATCACGGAGGACGCGCGGAGGACCATGGAGGGCCACGGAGGCGCAGGGCAATCGCATTTGGCAGGAACGCACTGGCCGCCACGCCGACGCCCCCTGCCATGAAAACTCCTGCCCTGAGGGCCTTGGGCGCTAGGCGGCCATTGTGGCGGCCTGCTGTTCGGGGACGATGGCGTAGCCGAGCGGGTTGAACTTGCGGGCGTATCGCTTGAGGGTCTGCTGTTCGGTGCGGCGGTCGAGGTAGCTCTCGCCGAGATCGCGGTAGAGACACCCCTCGGCCAGCATGTGCCAGATGCAGACCAGCATCTTGTGGCCGATTGCGAGCACGGCCTTGCCGGCGCCGATGCGGCTTTTGAGGCTGTGGTATTTGGCCTTCAGGTAGCTGCCTTTCCGGTGCGCGGCGCTGACGGCGGCGTTGCACAGGGCGGTGGTGTCGTGGCGGTTGGCGGTGCGGGCCGCGGTGGCCTTCTGCTTGCCTGCACTTTGGTTGTTGGCCGGGCACACGCCGGCCCAGGCGGCGAGATGGCCGGCGGTGGGGAAGACCGACATATCGACGCCGATCTCGGCCAGGATGGTGGCCGCGCCGACCCACTCGATCCCGGGGAATGCTCATTAGCAGGGCCATCTGGGCGCGATAGGGTTCCAGCCGCGTCTCGATCCGTTCGTCGAGCTGTGCGATCTGCTGTTCGGTGGCCTCGATCCGGTGCAGTTGCATCTGCAACACGAAGCGCTGGTGTTCGGCCAGGTGCCCCTCCAAGGCCGTGGTCAGCGGGGCGATCTTTTTGCGCGCGTGCCCTTTGGCCAGCGCGGCCATCTGCGCCGGGGTGGCGGTGCCTGCGATCAGCGCGCGCAGAATATCCCGCCCGGTGACGCCGAACACGTCGCTGAGCACCTCGGCCAGCTTCATGTCGGCGGATTCCAGCAGCTTGAGCAGCCGGCGGCGCTCCGAGGCGGCCACCTCGACCAGGGTCCGGCGGTAGCGGGTCAGCTCGCGCAGGTCGCGGATCGGCCGCGGCGGCACGAAGCTCGCCCGCACCAGGGCGTAGCGGATCAGCCGGGCGATCCACTCGGCGTCGATCACGTCGGTCTTGCGCCCCGGTACCGCCTTGATATGGCGCGCATTGGCGACGATCGGGGTCAGCCCGCCGGCGGCCTCCAGCGCGGCATACACCGGCATCCAGTAGACGCCGGTGCCCTCCATGCCGACAGGGGTGACGGCGGAGCCGCGCAGCCAGCTCACCAACCCCACCAGGCCGGCCGCCGTCGCGGCGAAGGACTGCACCGCCTTGCTCACGGGCGCGCCGGCACTCGATGTCAACACGCAGGCCACGATCACCGAGCGGTGAACATCCAGGCCCGCACTCCGTTCCCTCAAAACGTCCATCGCTCTCCTCCGGTTCGGGGACGAGCGGCGGCGTGCGCTGTCATCGGGGGACGAAGAACCTGCTATCCGTGCTCGCCGCAAACCGCCAAATCGGCGCCGTTCACGCCCGCCACATGCGATGATACCTTGCGACAGCGCGGGCCAATCTCTCCACGGGCTGCGATACACCACAGGGAGGGGCGGCCTCAGGGCAGCCGCTCGGCACCGAGCTTCGCACAGACGCCGCGGCCCGCGCACTCCCGACGTTTTCATCCCCGGTGGCGCATCAGCGGCCCGATGCAGGGCATCTCTCTCCCGCTCGGCGGGCTACGGTGGTCCGGCAAATCCGGATCGAATCTCCCCGGGTCCGGCTCGACGAGTTTCTCTCTGGTCGAGTCCATGTCAGTGAGGTTTTGCCCTGCTTGCCTCTGCCGTCGCCAGCGGATTCGTTCCTGCTGGATGATCACGGCGGGGATGGATTTGCATGGACCAGGCATGTCTTGGCGGGTTTGGTGACCGCCGTTTGACGGTGACCGGTGAGGCGCTTCTGGGAGCGATGCAGAGGGAGCAGACCATGTGCCTGCACGCGCTGGCGAAGAGCCGGTCTGAGCGGCGCCGGTTTGCCGATTTTCTCGACAATCCGGCGGTCTCCCGCGCAGAGATGCTGGTTTGGGCTGGCCGTCTGACGGCGAAGCGGGCGGTCGGGCGGCATGTGCTGGTGATTTCCGACACGTCGGAGCTGAATTTCGCCGGCCATGCTGGGCGCAAGCGGGGTTTCGGCAAGGTGGGCAACGGCCGCGACATTGGGGTGTTGGTCCACCCGGTGATCGCGCTGGACGCCGAGCAGGGCGGGATCCTGGGTCTGGTCGATGCCGAAGTGATCAATCGCGCGCCCGGTCCGCTGGCGCACCGGCGGAGCCGCGAGGCGGAGGAGAAGGGGTCCCGCCGCTGGCTGAGTGGGGTGGAAAGCGCCGGCGCGGTGCTGACGCAAGCAGCGAGCATCACCATGGCGGAGGATCGCGAAGGCGATATCTACGACCAGTTCGCCCGCCGCCCGGAGAACGTGCATCTGCTGGTCCGTGCGGCGCGGGACCGCTCGGTGGGACTTGGCCTGAAACTGTTCGCGGCCGTGGCCGCATGGCCGGAGGTGGAACGCCATAGCGTGACGGTGCCGGCGAAGCGCGCGATCTACGGCAAGGGCGCGCGCGGCGAGCGCACCGCCGAGGTGGCGGTGCGGTTCGGTGAGGTGTCGCTGTCGCGCCCAGCCTCGACCGCGCGCAGCCTGCCGGCGCAGCTACGGCTGCGGGTGGTCGATGTGCGCGAGGTCACCCCGCCGGCGGATCAGCAACCGGTACATTGGTGCCTGCTGACCACGCACGCGGTGGAAACCCCGGCCGCGGCGCTGCGGCTGGTGCGCTGGTATCGGCTGCGCTGGACCATCGAACAAGTGTTCCGAACGTTGAAACGGCCGCCGTCGACGTGGAGAGTTCGCAGATCACCATACCACAGACCCTGGCGAAGCTGGTGACGGTGGCGCTGATCGCCGCAACCCGGGTGATGCAGCTGGTGATCGGTCGTGACGGCGCGACCGGCCAGCCGATCACCGATGCGATCGCCGACCCGGCCGAGATATCAGCCCTGCAGGCCATCAATGCCACCCCGCAGGGACCGACCGACAAGCTGAAGAACCCGTTCGATCCGGCCTCACTCGCCTGGTACGCCTGGATCGCCGCCAGGAGGGGGGGATGGTCCGGCTATACCTCCGCCGGATACCGGCCCGCCGGGCCCAAGACTATCGCCCAAGGTCTCAGAAAGCTCGACCTTATGGTCGCAGGCTGGCAGATCAGAAATCGTTCCGGATTTACCGGACTCCCGTAGCCCGCTTGCGGGAGAGGGGCAGGCACGGGCGTTCCGGCGATTGCCCTCTCAGCGGAGCCGCGGCCCCGCCCCTCGCCCGCTACGCCATCGCCCCGCGCGCCGCGACCGGCCACAGGCACTCGACCCGTCCGCCGCGCACGCCGACATACCAATCGTAGCGATCGACCGTCGGATCGCAGTGCCCGGGAACCAGGCGCAGCTTCTCGCCGAGTTTCGGCGTGGTCGTCTCCGACCCGGCTTCCAGCTTGCCGTGCTCGTCCGACGCACCGACGTAGCGCAGGTCGGGGCGTTGCCAGACCGTCGGCAGGCCGCTGTCGACCGTCACCGCCTTGTGCCCGGCGTCCAGCACCGCCACCCCGGGCCGCGACGCACTCATCACCGTGGCGAGCACGAACAGCGCATGACGGAAGGTGGTGACCGGCTGGCCCGCCTCGTCCAGGTTGCGGGCATAGTCGGCGTCCATGAAGGCGTAGCTGCCGGCCTGGATTTCCGTGAACACGCCCGAACCGGCTTCCAGCATGAAGCTGCCGGTGCCGCCGCCGCCGATGATCGGGCAGTCGAGCCCTTGCTGGCGGAGTTGTTCCACCGTGCGCCGCGCGCCCTCGGCGGCGCCGGCGATCAGGCTGCGGCGTTCCGCCGGCGTGCGCTTGTGCTGAGCGCTGCCGTGGTAAGCCTGCAAGCCGCCGAAACGCAGATGTGGCGAAGCGGCGATGCGACGGGCCAGCGCCACCGCCTCCGGCCCCGGGGCCACGCCGCAGCGGCCGGCACCGGTGTCGATCTCCACCAGCACCGACAGGCGCACGCCGGCCGCCGCGGCGGCGGCCTCGATGGCGGCGACCTGCACGGCATCGTCGGCGCAGACCGCG
This sequence comes from uncultured Pseudomonadota bacterium, assembly GCA_963708095.1. Taxonomy (GTDB): domain Bacteria; phylum Pseudomonadota; class Alphaproteobacteria; order Acetobacterales; family Acetobacteraceae; genus JAJZVS01. The sequence continues at coordinate 4,686,035 of OY970182.1, read as the reverse complement.
ATCCGCGCGATGCGCGCCAGCGCGGCGAGGCGGGCAAGCTTCGGCGCGCCCATCACCTCGTTGCTCACCAGGATGTCGGGCACCCCGCCCCAGGCCAGCACTTCCGCTTCCGCCACTTTCTGCACGCACTGCCCGACCGCGCCGCGCGCCATCTGCAGATGCGCGATCACCGGGGATTTATGCGTCTTGGCGTGCGCGCGCAGCTTCGTACCGGTGGGCGCGAGCAGCGCGGCCATATGGTCCAGGTTAGCCTCGAACGCATCGAGGTCGAGGACCAGCGCCGGGGTATCGATCTCGGTTTCCGGGGCGCCGGGTTCGGCAGGAGGCGATTGCAGCATCAGGATTCCTTCCACGGATGGAGCGCGGCATCGGCCGCGATCCAGGCGAGCGCGGCGCGCGAGCCGCGCGTGGTGACAACGATCAGGCAACGCAGGCGATAGGCCGGTCCTTCATAGGCCCGGTCCTTCATAGGCCCAGTCCTTCATAGGCGCGGAGCCGGCCGCGCGCGACCGCCGGCACGGGGAGAAGTACGCCGCCGACTCGCCCGCCGCGGTCGCGGCGCAAGGTAAGCCAGCGTCCACGGGCCCGCGCCGCCCGTCGCCAGCCGGGCAAGGTCGCCGGCGCTGCGCGCGCGGCAAGCCCAGGGATGCCGGCGCGCCGGGACAGGACGGCGGGATCGCGCAGGGAACCGTACAGGAACCAGCGCATCAGGCGCGGAAAGCGAATGCGTCCATCCGCAGCACGCCGTAATCGGCGCTCGCGTGCAGCCGCTCCGCCTTCGCCCCCACCCCGGCCGCGCCGAGCGCGACATACAGCGGCAGCAGGTGCTCGTCCGTCGGGTGCTGCTCGGCCGCGAGGGGCGCGCGCGAGCGGTAGGCGAGCAGGTCCTCGATGCGGCCCTGTTCCAGCGCCGCATCCATCCAGTCGGCGAAGGCGGCGACATCGGGTTCGTCGGCCGCGCCCGCCGCGTCGCGCCGGACGCGGCCGAGATTGTGGGTGAAACTGCCGGAGCCGATCACCAGCACGTCCTCGCCCGCCAGCGGGGCGAGCGCCCGGCCGAGCACCAGATGATGCGCCGGATCGCGCCGCGGTTGGATCGCGAGTTGCGCCACCGGAATGTCCGCCTCCGGCCAGGCAAGCAGCAGCGGCACCCAGGCCCCGTGGTCGAGCCCGCGGGTCGGGTCGATCGCTGCCGGCAGCCCGGCGGCGGCAAGCAGCCCGGCCGCAAGCTGCGCCAATTCCGGCGCGCCCGGCGCGGGATAACGGCAGGCATAGAGCGCGGGCGGAAAGCCGCCGAAATCGTGGATGGTCTCGTTGCGTTCGGGCGCACTCAGTGCAGGCCCCATGGTCAGCCAGTGCGCGGAGGCCATCAGGATCGCCTTCGGCCGCGGCATCGTGGCGGCGAGGCTGGCGAGGAACCGGTGTCCCGGCGTGTCGGTGATCGCCGTCATCGGCGAACCGTGGCTGAGGAACAGGGTGGGGAACATGGATCGGTCCGTGGGGTGTGCGCTATGGGCCAGTATGGCAGCTTCGCCGCCGGCGCGGCAGATGGCGCCCGCCCTTCGCCCCGCGCGCATCCGCCCCGCGCCGGGCGCGCGCTTTTCATCGGCCGCCGCTGGACTAGACTGCCGCCCATTCGCTCCCCGGCCGTCGCCGGGGCCACAAGATCGGGGGGAAACCATGAAGATCGAACGCATCGAGACCCTGCGCGCCGACGCGGGATGGCGAATGTTCTCCTACCTCAAGGTTTCCACCGCCTGCGGCATCACCGGCTGGTCGGAATTCAACGAGAGCTTCGGTTCCACCGGCCTCGCCGACGTGATCGAGGGCCTGGCCCCGGTGCTGATCGGCAAGGACCCGCGCCGGTTCGAGGCGGTCACCCAGCACCTGCACGTGCTCACCCGCCAGTCGCGCGGCGGGATCAACCAGCAGGCGATCGCGGCGATCGAGAACGCGCTGCTCGACATCACCGGCAAGGCTTACGGCGTGCCCGTGTGCGCGTTGTTCGGCGGCCCGGTGCGCGAAACGATCCCGGTCTACTGGTCGCATTTCGGCACCTACCGGGTGCGCAGCGCGGCACTGATGGGCGTGGCCCCGATCGGCAGCTACGACGACCTCGCGCGCCACGCGGAGGAAGTGAAATCACGCGGCTTCCGCGCGCTCAAGACCAACATCATGCCGATCGTCGACGGCAAGCCGGTGAGCTTCACCCCCGGCTTCGGGCGCACCGCCGGCTGGCCGGAGCTGAATTGGGACAACCGGCTGACCGCGGGTCTGACGCGGCAACTGACGGCGATCCGCGCCGCGATCGGGCCCGAGATGGGAATGATGCTCGACGTCAATTTCCATTTCAAGACTGAAGGATTCCGCCGCATCGCCGACGCCGTGGCCCCGGCCCACCTGACCTGGCTCGAGATCGACACCCACGACGCGCCGGCGCTGGCGCTGATCCGCCGGGATGCCCCCTGCCCCATCGCCTCCTGCGAGACCCTGCATGCGCGGCGCGAGTTCCGGCCATATTTCGAGAACTACGCGATGGACGTCGCGATCGTCGACGTGATCTGGAATGGGCTGGCGGAATCGCTCAAAGTGGCGGCGATGGCGGATGTCTACGAGACCAACGTCGCGCCGCATAATTTCTACGGCCATCTGTGCAGCGCGATCAGCGCGCATTTCTCCGCCGCGGTGCCGAATTTCCGCATCATGGAGATCGACATCGACAGCGCCCCGTGGCGCGACGAGTTCTACGACAGCGTCCCGGCGATCGAGAACGGCGAGTACGTGCTGCCGGGCAAGCCCGGCTGGGGCGTCGAGGTGAACGAGAAGGCGGTGCGCGCGCGCCCGCCGCAGCGCTGAGGAACGAAGGGAAAAGTCATGGCAAAGCTCAAGATCATCACCCCCGCGGGGGCCAGCTTCACCACCGCCGGCGGCGGCTACGATTACGAGATGGAAGGGCTCGTCGGCCTCGACGCCGAGATCGTCGAAGGCCCGACCGACGAAGCGGGCTTCATCGCCGCGGCACGCGACGCCGACGCGCTGTATGCCAAGGGCATCCGGATCACCAAGCCGATCATCGACAGCCTGGCGAAGTGCAAGGTGATCGCGCTCGGCAGCGTCGGCGTCGACAGCGTCGATGTCGCCGCGGCGACCGCGCGCGGCATCCCGGTGACCAACTGTCCGCACACTTTCATCGAGGAAGTGGCGGATCACGCGATGGCCTTGCTGCTTTCGGCCTTCCGCCGGGTGATCGAGCAGGACCGGATGGTGCGCGAAGGCCGCTGGCACGAGGGCCGGCCGGCGCTGCTGCAGATCCCCCGGCTGATGGGCCAGACGCTCGGCTTCATCGCCTTCGGCCATGTCGCGCGCGCGGTGGCGCGGCGGGCACGCGGCTTCGGCCTCAACATGATCGCCTACGACCCGTTCATCGAGGAACTGGTGATGCCGGATTACGGCGTGACCCCGGCGACATTGGAGGAGGTGCTGACCCAGTCGGATTTCGTCTCCATGCACGCCCCGGCGACGCCGGAAGCGGAAGGCATGCTGACCGAGAAGCACTTCCGGATGATGAAAAAGACCGCCGTCTTCATCAACACCGGACGAGGCCCGACGGTGCAGGAGGTCGGGCTGATCAAGGCGCTGCAGGAAGGCTGGATCGCACACGCCGCGCTCGACGTGCTGGAGACCGAGCCGCCGGGGAACAACAACCCGATCCTCGGGATGACGAACGTGACGTTGAGCGCGCATGTCGCCTCCGCCTCGGCGCGGTTCGATCCGGCGCGGAAACGGCATGTCGGGCGGGAGCTGGGGCTCGCGTTGTCCGGGCGCTGGCCGATGAGTTGCGTCAACCCGGCGGTGCTCGGGACGTCCGAGCTGCGGCGCTGGCAGCCGGTATCGATGGAGCGCGGGCCGAACAGCTAGGCCTGCACAAGAGAAAGAAACTCCCTCCCCCTTGCGGGGGAGGGAGAAGGGCACCGCTACCAGAGGGTGATGGCGGTGCGCAGCCCGAACACCGCTTCGTTGCCGACGCGCTGCGGCGGATTCTGCGGATTGACCACCCCGCCGCCCGGGTTGAACACGTACTGGAAATCGGGCTGCAGCAGCCACCACGGGGTGAGCTGAAGCTGGTAGGTTACCTCGATGAACGTCTCGGTGCCACGCACCGGGCCCGGCACGCCGCTGTTCCGCTCCGTCGCCGCCGCATCGCTGCTCACCTTCGCGAGTCCGAAGCCGATCCCGGCGGTGTCGTTGTCGCGCCCGGGGAACGGCGCCTTCAGGGTCAGGCCGGCATCGACACTGAACGAGATCAGGTTGCGGTCCGGCGGCGCGCCCATCAGCCGCGCGAACACCGCCAGCGCCCGCAGCCCCCGCGGGTCGGGCACCCAGACCGTCTGATCCGCCAGCGCATAGACGCTCGCGTTGCCCCGATCGAGCCGCGGCACGCCGCTCGACTGCGGATTGTCCAGCGACAGGCCGAGCGTATCGAAGCGCTGATCCGGAAACGACCCGGAGTCGTACCAGAACCCAAGCTTGTAGGTGCCCGCCAGCCCGGACGGCGTCCCATCCGATGCGGGCTGGTTGATCGCATACTGCAGCTCGGCGATCCACAACGCCCCCGTATTGAGATTGAACGCGTGGCCCGCTGCCTCGGCCCCGCGCAGCTGGGTATCATTGGCGAACGGTCCGCCCGGCGGATTGTCGTCGAAAACGCCGGCAAGCACAGTAAGTGCCGCGGTCGGCCGCGCCCGCAGCCGCACGCCGAGCGACGACAGCGGATAAGCCGGGCCCCCGGCGTAAAGATCGGCCGAGGGGATCATCGGCCAGCCCATCACCGTGTTGATGAACAGGGTGGAGTTCTGGCTGACCATGAATTCCTGGTCGATGCTCTGCTGGCCAAGCTTCACATCGACCCGGTCATGCAGGAACGCCTGCTGGTACCACAGCTCCCACAGCCGCGTGCTCGCTTGGGCCTCGATGCCGCTCGCCGTCTGCAACGTGTCGAGATTGTCCACGCTCAGGTAGCGGCCGTGGATCTGCAACCCACTCACATTGAACGTGCCGCCCGCCCAGCCGAAGGCTTTCTGCGTGTCGATCCCGAGGCTCATCTCGGTCAACCCGTTATAATCGGCGCCGCGGTGGATGCCGCCGGTGACGTTGCCGAACACCTCGCTGGTCTCCTGCAGCCCGAGCGAGACGCCGAGGTTGCCGAGCGTGTCGCGCAGGCCCGCCGGGTTGCCCAGCAGGCTGCTTTGTTCCCAGAACCCGGTCGCCGCCGGGGGCGTGGGCTGCGGCGCGGCAGCCGGGGCCGTCTGCGCCGCCGCGGCGCCGGCCCACAGCGTCAGCACAGCCGTTCCCAACGCCGGCAGAATGGTGTGGCGACGCAGCATGCAGAACCCCTTCCTTGCGACGACATGGCATGCAGCCCGATCGGCCGCCACGTCAAAAGTGGCGGCGGGCTGGACAGCCGAGACGTATGTTATAACGTCCCGATCATCAAGTGCCCTCTGGACCATCTTCCATGAGGGATCACGACGAAAAAACTCTCGTCGAAAAAAGACCGTCCCTTGCCGTGCTCGCTCTGCTGGCGGCATCGACGCCGGCCCATGCGACGCTCCTGCCGGTCCGCATCGTCGCCGCCCGGAAGCAGTCTCCGGTCGGAAAGATGGCAACACCCTGGGGTCGCCGCGAGATCGACGTACAAACGGAACGTACGGCACACACGCGCCCGCGCACGGTCGCCGTCCTGGCGTTCGTCAACGCCACGGGCAAGGATGGCCCCGGAAACGCAGCCAGCCCCCGAACGGGACCCAAATGACCCGCGCCACCGTCTACGAAGCCCCCCGCCCCGCGCCGCGCACCCCCGGCGAGACGGTCGTCACCACCACCTGCGGCCACAACTGCGGCGGCCGCTGCGTCGTCAACGCCCATGTCGCCGACGGGCGGATCGTGAAAATCTCCACCGACATGCGGCCCTGGAACCCCGACCACCCGCCGCTGCCCGCCTGCGCCCGCGGCGTCGCGCAGATCGAGCGGATCTACCACCCGGACCGCCTGCTCCACCCGCTGCGCCGCACCGGCCCGCGCGGCTCCGGCCAGTTCGAGCGCATCTCCTGGGACGACGCGCTCGACCAGGCCGCCGGCGAACTGCGCCGCGTCCGGGCCACGTACGGCAACGCCGCGATCCTCGACGCCTCGCGCTCCGGCAGCCTGTCGATGCTGCACGGGCGCGCGGCGGCGCAGCGCTTCCTGAACATGTTCGGCGGCTGCACCGTTCTGTGGTCCAACATGTCGGCCGAGGCCGAGATCTTCTCCGTCCGCACCACCTTCGGCCCGCGCACCCCCTACAAATCCGCCGGCCGCGAACCCACCGACTACGCCAATTCGAAACTCATCCTGATGTGGGGCTGGAGCCCCGGCGACGGCACGTTCGGCACCGGCACGATGCCGTACCTGAAATGGGCGAAGCGCCGGGGCACCCGCATCATCTGCATCGACCCACGGCGCACCGAAACAAGCCGCCAGCTCGCCGACGAGCACGTCTTCATCCGCCCCTCCACCGACACCGCAGCGCTGCTCGCCATGGCCTACGTCGCCGTGACCGGCGGCCTGCACGAGCAGGAATATTGCGACCGCCACGTACTGGGCTTCGACGAAGCCCACCTGCCGCCGGGCGCCCCCGCCGGCGCTTCCTGGCGCTCCTACCTGCTCGGCATGGCGGATGGCGTGGCGAAGACGCCGGAATGGGCGGAGGCCATCACCGGCGTTCCGGCCGCGACCCTGCGCAGGCTGGCAACCCTCTTCGCCACCACCAAACCCGCCGCGCTGCACGCCGGCTACGCGCCCGGGCGCACCGCCTTTGGCGAGCAATTCCACCGCGCCGCCTACGCCCTCGCCGCGATCACCGGCAATATCGGCATCCCCGGCGGCAATTCCGGCGTCAGCAACGGCGCCACCGGGCGAGGCGGGATCAAGAGCCTGCCCACCGGGCGCAACCCGATCGCAGCGCGCGTCGCCTCCCCGCTGCTCGCCGACCTGCTCGCACGCGGCGCGGCGGGCGGGTACCCCGCCGACATCAAACTGATTTACGCGGCGGGCGGGGATCTGTTCAACCAGTGCCCCAACGTCACGAAAATGACCGGCGCGCTCGATCAGGTGGAGTTCCTGCTGGCGCAGGACCACTTCCTCACCCCCACCGCGCGCCATGCCGACCTGGTTCTGCCGGCGACCACCTTCTGGGAGCGGAACGACGTCCACACGCCCTGGTCCGGCGCCGGCCATTACGCGATCTTCATGCGTCAGGCGCTGGCGCCAATGGGCGAATGCCGCAACGACATCGATATCTTCGCCGACCTCGCGCGCCGGCTGGGCATCGAGGGATACAATGACAAGACCGAACACGACTGGCTGCGCGAGCTGACCGGGGACGCCGTGGACGATTTCGCCGCCTTCACAAGCCAAGGCGTCGCCCGCTTCCCTCCGCCCCAGGAGGCCGTGGCGTTCGCGCGCGAAATCCGTGAGCCGGAAACCCATCCGTTCTCGACCCCGTCGGGCCGGATCGAGATCTACGCAAGTACGCTCGCGGAAAACCCGGACCCTTACGGACTGGGCGCAATACCGCCGATCCCGACCTGGATTCCGGCATCCGACCCGGCCGGCGATCCGCGCGCCAATCCCGCAGCCTACCCGCTGCGGCTCTGCACGCCGAAATCCCGCGCCCGCACCCACTCGATCCACGGCAACCAACCACGCTTCGCCCGGATCGATCCCGATACGGTATGGCTGCACCCAACCGACGCCGCCGCGCGCGGCATCGCCAACGGCCAGCAAGTCCGCGTGTTCAACGCCCTGGGCGCGACAACCCTGCCCGCCGAAGTCACCGAGCGGATCGCCCCCGGCGTCGTAGCCATCAAGGAAGGCGCCTGGTTCACCCCCGACGCAACCGGAACAGACACAAAAGGCTGCGCCAACGTCCTCTCAGCCGATCGCGCCGCCCCCTGCGGCGCCACCACCTACAACACCAACAACGTGCAGGTGGCCCTCGCCGGCGAGCGGATCGTACCGACCGGCGGCGGCCTTGGCCCGTAAGGGTAAAAAAGGCCAGGGGCTCTGCCCCTGGACCCCCGCCAAGGGCTCGCCCTTGGAACCCTTCCGTTGCTTCCGTGCGTGTAGGGGGTGTCTCGGGTCCGGGCCGGGGCTGCGCGGGGCGGGTGCCGGGTTCAGGGACAGGGCGCATCGACGCCCTGTCCCTGAACCCGGCACCCGCCCCGCGCAGCCCCGGCCCGGACCCGAGACACCCCCTACACGCACGGAAGCAGTAGATGGGGTCCAGGGGACGAGTTCCCTGGCGGGGTCCAGGGGCAGAGCCCCTGGCCTTCTTACCCTCACGGGCCAAGGCCGCCGTCGGTCGGTATCAATCGTTCGCCGGGTAGGCCGCCATCAGGCGTTTCTGACGGCGCCAGAGGCGCCACAGGGCTGGCACTCCGGTTGGGCGGTGGCCGCGGGCGCGGTTGGTGGCGCCGATTCGCCAGGCTTGGCCGTAGTGAAAGAACTGCGCGCGCCAGGCGTCTGCCAGGCTGGTCCGCGGGTCCCAGACGTGGGTGGCTTCCGATCCGGTGCCGTTGATTTCGATCACCCGGAACCCTTCGCCGCGGGCCAGGGCGGCGGGCGAGTCGAAGCGGACGTCGATGCGGCCGAAGTGGAACTCCGGCAGCGCGCGCGCGAGCCGCTCCACTGCCGCGGTCAGCGCCGGCGTCACGTGGTCGGTTCCGTCGCGGAAGATCGAGCCCCTGCAGTGGTTGCCGACGAAGACCAGCCGCACGGTCTCGCCCTGCCGGGGCACCTCGGCCAGTCGCGGCCCGAGGCGCGGCAGGTAGAGCTCCGGCACGCGGCCGGCGCGCGGATCGGCCAGGATGAGCGCGCGCAGGGTGGAGCGGCCGTCGCCCACGATCACCGGCGCATACTTCAGGGTGACCGAGGTGATCCGACCCACGGCCTCATCCGGGTGGCGGATGTAGAACAGCCCGGCCTCGCCTTCGAACGGGATGAATTCCTGCAGCACCACCACTTCGCCGCGGGGGAATGCGGCCAGGTAGGCGGCCAGCGCCGCCGGGTCGGCGATCAGCCGCACGCCGCAGCCGTTGCAGCCGATATCCGGCTTGGCAACCACCGGATAGGCGAGGCCGGCCGCCGCCATCGCAGCCTCCGCCGCCGCCGGGTCGGCTGCTGGCCGGGCGGGATCGGTGCGCAGTCTTGTGTAGCGCGCCAGCAGCGCGCGGGCCGGGCCGGCCACCTGGTCGAGGATGGACAGCTTCGACTCGCCGCACAGCCCGCCCGACTCGATGTGCGGATTGGCCGCCGTCGGCAGGCTGACCGAGCGGTAGCGGAGCGCGAGTCCCACCCACTGCGCAACGATCGGGGCGTAGAAGGCCCAGGACGGCCAGAATTCGAAAAACGAGATCGCCGGCTCCGCCGCGGGGCGGGCAGCGGCGGGCGCCGAGAGGCCCAGCGCGTCGGCTGGCTTCATGGACGCGAGGCGTCCGACAGCGCCGGCCGCGGCCGACGCAACACCTGCACCAGCCGCCCGGCCAGCAGCATGAAGATCACGAGCCCCGCCGCTCCCGCCCAGCGCCAGGCTCCGAAATGCGCCATCAGCACGGCACCGATGCGGAAGGAGAGCGCGAACAGGCCGGACGTCCAGAACAGGGTCGCGAGACCGGTCGCGAGCGTGAACTGGCGCAGATCGGCGCGCAGATAGCCGCAGGTCGTGTAGGTCGGCAGCCGGACGCCGGGCAGGAAGCGGCTCACCAGCACCACCTGGAATACTTTGCCGCTCAGCCAGGCGCGCACCACCTCGGTCCGCCGCGGCGGCAGCAGCCGTTGCACCAGAGGCACCATTCCAGCCAGCCGGCCGAGCCCATAGAGCCCGAGATCGCCCAGCACGATGCCGACGTAGAGCGAGCCGAGCGCCAGCGGCACCGACAGCGCGCCGGACTGCGCCTGCATCGCCGCCAGCACGGTTGCTGCGTCTTCCAGGACGAAGGTGGCGAACACGATCGCCAGCGCCTGCAACGCCGGGTGGTGGACGGCGTACTGAAGGATTTCGGTGACCGACAGATCCAGCATGGTGTCCCGACCCGTCGGTTCCCGTGACGCGCAGCGACCGCTTCCGGCAGACTGCCGGCGCCCGCGCCGCATGGCATTCCCCCAGGATATAGGGATCACCCGCCTGCGCAGAAGAGGCATGATGCGCCGCAGCGGCTGCAAGTGCCAGCCCCGTCGTCTCCTGCCGCGGCCGCCGCAGCCCTCGCAAGCGGCAACCGACGCAGGCGGTCGTCCGCGGGCGGCAACGCACGCAAGCGGCCCCCTGCGAGCGGCACCCTTGGGATAAATGCCTACAATGGTACTCCGGCGAGCAGTCGGCTGGTGCGGATCGTCTGCAGGGTCTGCACGCGCGCCACGGTCGGCAGGCCGGTCAGCTTCTGGGTGAGCTGATTCTCCTGCGTGGTCTCGCGCGCCACCAGCTTGAGCAGGAAGTCGCCGCCGCCGCGGATCATGTGGCATTCCCGCACTTCGGGCCAGGTGCCGACGGTCTGTTCGAACGCCGCCAGCACCGCCTCTTTCTGGCTGTCGAGGCCGACGATGGCGAAGAACGTGATCTCCCAGCCCAGTTTCTGCGGGTCGGGATCGGCGTGGTAGCCGCGGATCACACCCGCTTCCTCCAGCCGGCGCACCCGGCGCAGGCAGGGGGGGCGGAGATGCCGGCCCGGCGGGCCAGCTCCACGTTGGTGATGCGGCCGTTCGCCTGCAGCTCCGACAGGATGCGGCGGTCAATGGCGTCCAGGACGGGCATCTCGGCGGACGAAGGCTTCATGCGGGGCGGGTACGGCCCGAGAGGGCCGGTTCCTGATCTGGCCGGGAGCAGCGAATGAGGCAAAAGCGGGCGGGGCGAAAGAGTGACTATCCGTGTCCCGGCGCCGATCCGCAAGAGAGACGATGACAAACGCCAAGGAGCGATGCCGGCACCGCGGCAAACGGGCCCGGAGGCTCAGGCGGAGCCAGTTAGCCTCGGGTTAAGCATCGCCGGCGCACTCTGCCGGCCATGGCAAAGCGCGAACGAAACAGCAACGGCAAGGGCCGCCCGATCATCATCCGCCGGGAGGAGGAGGTCGGGGGCCGCCAGCACGGCGGGGCGTGGAAGATCGCGTATGCGGACTTCGTGACCGCGATGATGGCGTTCTTCCTGGTGATGTGGCTGATCAACGCGACCACCGAGGAGCAGCGCAAGGGTCTCGCCGATTATTTCAGCCCGACCAACCTCATGAGCCATAATTCCTCCGGCACCGGCAAGCCGTTCGGCGGGGAGACAGCGTTTTCCAACGGGTCGATGGTCTCTGACAAGGGCGCGGTGGAAGTGACCGTCGGGCTGCATCCGGTGCTGGACAACCCGATCCCCAAGCGCCACCCGGAGAAGACGCCGCCGCATGGCGGCCGCGGTCCGGGCAGGGAGGGCCAGGACAGCCCGGGGTACGGCGGCGCGGCGGCGGCTGGGGCGGCTGGGGCAGCCGGCCAGCCGTACGCCGCCGAGGCCCACGCAGCCCAGGCCCGCGCTGCTCAGGCCCACACTGCCCAAGCGGCGGCGGCTCAGACGGCGGCGGCCGGCACTCCACCGGGCGCAGGCCCGGCGCCCATCTCGCTGGCGCGAGGGACATCGGCAGACGGGCCGCTGGTGGCTCACGCGCGGCCCACGCATGCCGGGCCGTCCGCGGCCGACCGCGCCAAGGCCGAAAACCGCGCCTTCGCCGCCGCGGGCGCGACGATCAAGCGGCTGATTCTCAAGGATCCCCGGCTCGCTGCCGTCGCGTCCCAGCTCGCGATCGACGTCACGCCGCGCGGGCTGCGCATACAACTCCTGGATTCACGCGACGATGCGATGTTCCGGGCCGGTTCGGCCGAGCCGAACCCGCCGGCCCGGCGCCTGTTGCGGCTGATCGGGTCGATCGTCGCGCAGCTCGCCGGGCCGGTGCGCATCGCCGGGTTCACCGATGCCGCACCGTTCCCGGGCGGGGCGATGACCAACTGGGACCTGTCGGCGGCGCGCGCGAACGCGGCCCGGCGGCTCCTGACCGGCGCTGGCCTGGCCGATTCGCGGATTGAGGCGGTGACCGGCCACGGCTCGCGCGAGCTGCTGCTGCCGAAGGATCCGCTGGCACCGGCGAACCGCCGAATTTCCATCCTGGTGCTGCGCGGCGCCGCCGCGGCGCCCGCTGCGTCCGCCTCCGTCTCCCCGGCTCCTCCTGACCGTGTCCCCGCCGGTGTTGTCCCCGCTGGTGTTGTTCCCGCTGGTGTTGTTCCCGCTGGGGTCGTCCCTGCCGGCGGCGCGCCTCCGGCGGCGCGCTAGCGCTTCCGCCCGTTCGCGAAAGACCACGCATGAGACCCCGCGACATCTCCGCCGCCGACCCGGTGCTGCCCGCCGCCCACCCCCCGCCATCGGACCGCCCGCTGCGCCGGGATGCCGGGCGGTCCTCCGTCAGGCCGGATCCGGCCATGACGGGGCGCGACAGACGCCGCCGCACGTCGTTCGCTGCGCGGGCGTCGAGCGCCGAATGGCGCGCCCGGCTCTCCGCCTCCCGGCTCCGCACTGCGGAACCGCGGCACGCGACCTAGCTGGGAGCGCCGGCCATGCTGACGATCGGCGGCTTCGTCTTCCTGCTGATCTGCGTCTTCGGCAGCTTCTTCATCACCGGCGGCAGCGTCGCCGCACTGGCGGGATCGCTGCCGTTCGAAATGCTGACCATCGGGGGCGCCGCCATCGGCATCTTCGTCATGGCCAACAGCATGCATGACGTGAAGCACACCATGAGCGGCCTCGGGCGCATCATGAAAGGCGCCAGGTTCCACAAGCGCGACTACGTCGAACTGCTCAGCCTGCTGTTCCTGCTGGTCCGGCTCGCCGCCACCAAAGGCGCGATGGCACTGGAAGCGCATATCGAAAAGCCTGACGAAAGTGCCGCATTCCAGAAATTCCCCAGAGTGCTCGGCAATAAATTCGCCTGCATCATGATCTGCGACTACCTGCGCATCGTCGGCATGAACGCCGACGATCCGAACCAGATCGAAGACGTCATGGCGCGGGAGCTGAAGAAAACCCTGGCGGAGGAAATGCACGGCGCGCACGCCCTGCAGGCAATGGCGGACGCGCTGCCCGCGCTCGGCATCGTCGCCGCCGTGCTCGGCGTGATCAAGACCATGAGCCATATCGACCAGCCGCCCAAAGTGCTGGGCGAGATGATCGGCGACGCACTGACCGGCACCTTCCTCGGCGTGCTGCTGGCCTACGGGCTGGCCGCGCCGCTCGCCGCCAGGCTCGCCGGAATCGTGACGGAGGAGGCCAAATACTACGAAGTCATCCGCGCGGTGCTGGTCACACACCTGCACGGCAACGCCCCGCAGGTGAGTATCGAATCAGGGCGCAAGATGGTGCCGAACGAACACATGCCAAGCTTCCTGGAGCTCGAGGAGGCCGTGCAGTCGGTGCAGATTTAGTCCCGGCCGGCGGAGACGCGGGCCGCCGCCCTCAATCGAATCCGAGGAAGCCCTCCATCCCCGCGATCGGTGCAGCCGTGCGCAGCCGTGCGAGATCCGGCACCGGGCGCGCGGTGACCGCATCGGCCGCCAGCACGCGCTCCAGTTCCGCCGCGACCGACAGCACGAGCGCATCGCCGCCGCGCGGGCCGACGATCTGCAAGCCGAACGGCATGCCGTGCCGATCCACCCCGACCGGCAGGGAGAGCGCCGGATGTCCGGCCAGGGTCACCGCATAGGCCAGCGCCAGCCAATGGAAATAGGTCCGGGTCGGCCGCCCGTCGATTTCCGCCGGGTACAATTCCCGCCAGGAGCGCGGCGAGAGGGTGATCGACGGCGTCAGGATCACGTCGAACCGGGTAAAGAAGCTTTGCCAGCGCCGGTAGAGCGCGGTCTGCAACGCCATCGCCCGCGCCGCATCGGCTGCCGAGTAGCGCAGCCCTTCCTCGACGTTTGCGCGCACGTTCGGGCCGACCTCGTCCGGTCTGGTGCGGACCTTGTCGAGGTGGCCGGAGAGGAAGTTGAGCGCGCGCAGGACCTCGAAAGCTTCGTCGGCGTCGCGGCAATCGGGCGTGGCGTCCTCGGCGATCGCGAAGACGTCACGCAACCCGGCGGTCTTTTCGGCGAACACCTCGGCGATGTGCCGCTCGGTGGGTGCGAAGCCGAAATCCGGCGTCAGCGCCACCCGCAGCCGTGCGAGATCGATCGGCGCCGGAACAGCGAAATCCTCCGCCCGGCGCACGCGCGCACCAAACACCGTGGTGGCGAGCGGGTCGCGCGCATCGTCGCTCACCTGCGCCGACAGCAGCAGGCAGACATCCGGCACGGTGCGCGCCATCGGGCCGAGCACCGACAGGCCGCTCCAGCCGAGGCCGCGCCTCTCGCTCGGCACCAGGCCGGGGGTCGGGCGGAAGCCGACGATGCCGCAGAATGCCGCCGGGTTGCGCAACGACCCGCCGGTGTCGGATCCGGTTGCGATCGGCACCATCCCGGTCGCCAGCGCCACCGCCGAGCCGCCCGAGGACCCGGCTGCCGACTTCGCCGGATCGAACGGGTTGCCGGTCGCGCCGTACACGGCGTTGCGCGTGTTCGCCCCGGCGCCGAACTCCGGCGTGTTGGTCTTGCCGATGACGATCGCCCCGGCGGCGCGCACCGCGGCGATGCTCCGCTGGTCCTCCGCCGGCACATGATCGCGGAAGATCGGGCTGCCGTAGGTCGTGCGCAGGCCCGCGGTATCTTCCAGGTCCTTCACGCCGAGCGGCAGCCCGTGCAGCGGGCCGAGCGGGGCGCCGTGCACCACCGCGTCATCGGCCGCGCGCGCGGCGGTGCGGGCACGGGCGAAGTCGCGCGCCACCAGCGCGTTCACGGCGTGATCCACCGCCTCCACCCGGGCGATGCAGCTTGCCAGCAGTTCGGACGGCGCCAGCGCCTTGCGCCCGATCAGGCGGCGGGCTTCGACGGCGGTGAGGTCGCAGGGCTCGGTCATGCTCAATACCCCATCGCGCAGCCGTCTTTGCGCGGCTCCGACCCCGCGACCAGAACGCCGCGCGCGCGGTCGATGCGGATCGCCTGGGCGCCGCCGTGCGGACGCTCGATCAGTTCCAACGTGTGGCCGAGGCGGGACAGCCGGTCGCACAGATCGGCAGGGATGCCGCGCTCGATCTGCACCTTGCCGCCCAGCGGCAGCAGCCGCGGCAGGTCCATCGCTTCCTGGATATCGAGGCCGAACTCGAAATGATTGGTCAGGAACAGCGAATGCCCCATCGGCTGGAAATGCCCGCCCATCACGCCGTAGGGCATGACGGCTTGCCCGTTCTGCATCAGCATCCCCGGAATGATCGTGTGCATCGGCCGCTTGCCCGGCGCGATGCAGTTCGGATGCCCGCGCTCGGCCCGGAAGCCGAAGCCGCGGTTCTGCAGCATCACCCCGGAGCGTTCGGCGAGGATCCCCGAGCCGAATCCCTCGAACAGCGAGTTGATGAAGCTGCACGCGTTGCCGTCGCGATCGACGACGCAGAGATAGACGGTGTCCTTGTGCGGCGGCAGCACCGCCTCGCCGGCCGCCGGCAGGTCGCGCAGCGCCGCGCGGTCGTCGATCAGCCCACGCAGGGACGCGAGATAGGCGGGGTCGAGCAGCTTGCCCACCGGCACCTCGGCCTGCGTCGGATCGGCAACGAAGGCATTGCGGTCGCGATACGCGAGCCGCGCCGCCTCGATATGCCGGTGCAGCCGTTCGGCGCTGAGCGGGCCTTCGGGCGGCGTCGGCAACCCGTCTAGGATGCCGAGGATCATCAGCGCCACCAGCCCCACCCCGTTCGGTGGGCACTGGAACGCCTCGAACCCGCGCCAGGACAGGCTGATCGGATCGACGAAATTCGCCCCCCCGAGGCCGGCGGCGAAATCCGCTTCGGTGTGCAGGCCGCCGCGGGCGCGCAGGGCGGCGACCATGTCGGCGGCGACGGGGCCTTCGTAGAACGCCTTCGGGCCGTGCTGCGCGATCGCGCGCAGGGTCTCGGCCAGCGCCGGCTGGCGGAAGATGTCGCCGGGGCGCGGCGCGGCACCGTTCGGCAGGAACGGCACAGCACCGTTCTTGCGCAGCTTACCTTCCAGCCGCCCCCAGTCCCATGCGACCTTGTCGGCCACCGGCCAGCCCTCGGCCGCAAAGCGGATCGCCGGCTGCAACAGCTCGTCGAGGCCCTTACGCCCATGCGCGGCGAGCAAGGTCGCCCAGGCGTCGACCGCACCAGGCACGGTGACCGCATGCGCCGAGGTGTTTTCCAGCGCCGCGATCCCGGCCGCTTCATACCAGTCGATCGTCGCCGCCGCCGGCGCCCGGCCGGAGCCGTTGAGCGCGATCACCTTCCCCGTCCCGGCCGGCGCGTACAGGCAGAAGCAATCGCCGCCGATGCCGGTCGATTGCGGCTCGATCACGCACAACACGGCGCAGGCCGCCACCGCCGCATCCAGCGCATTGCCGCCCGCGCGCAGCACGTCGAGCGCAGTGAGGGTGGCGGCCGGCATCGACGTCGCGGCCATGGCGTGGGTCGCGTAGACTTGGCTGCGACCCGGGAAATGAAAATCGCGCATGCTGGTTCCTTGCTGGGCGAGACCGCCAGATTGGCCGGATGGTGCGGGGTTGGCAATCGCCCGCGGATGCGCGCCGTCGCTGCCCGCTCCCGCCACGAAGCCGGCGGGACCCGACAGGGCACATCCCCCCGGCGCGGGCGCGCCTGTTGGGGGATCGCCGGGCGCGTGCCATCATCGTCTCCCGGTAGGGAGGACACCATGGCGGAGACCATCACCCCGGATGCATTCGACCGGGTGGACATCCGCGTCGGCACCATCATCGAGGCAACGCCCTTCCCCGAGGCGCACAAGCCGGCGCTGAAGCTTGTGATCGACTTCGGGCCGGAGATCGGGCGCAAGCGCTCCTCGGCGCAGATCACCGTGCACTACCGGCCCGACCAGCTGATCGGCCGCCAGGTCTGCGCCGTGGTCAATTTCCCCCCGCGCCGGATCGGCCCGTTCGACAGCGAGGTGCTGACCCTCGGCATGCCGGACGAGGACGGGGCCATCGTCCTGATCAGACCGGACTTCAAGGTCCCGAACGGCGGCCGGCTTTTCTGACCGCGACGCCGCCGGCGCGGCCCGGGCTCGAGGCGCGTGGCCCCCGGGATCTGGCCCCTGGGGTCTCTCCGGCCGCCGTTTCGCAGGGCCACCTTGCGAATCCACCTCCCGCACGGCTAAGCAGGCGCCCATGATCCGCCCCCGCTCTTCCCGGCCCCTTCGCCTGGCTGCCGCGCTGCTGCTTGCCGCGGGCCCGTTGCTCGCCGGATGCAGCGACCTGTCCCGCACATTCGGATTCACCCGGAGCACCCCGGACGAATTTGCGGTGACCACGCAGCCGCCGCTCAGCATGCCGCCGGATTTCGCCATCCGGCCGCCGGAGCCGGGTGCGCCGCGCCCGCAATCGGTGCCGGCCAGCCAGGCGGCCGAGCAGGCCCTGATCCCGCAATCGGCGCTCGCCGGGCCCGGCCCTGCGGCAGGTGCAGCCAGCGCCGGCCAGCTGGCGCTGGTGCAGAGCGCCACGACCGCGGCCGGTTCGCCCCCCTCCGGCCCACAGCTCGGCCGGCCGGCCAATGCGAACGACCAAAGCTTCGCACGGCAGCTTCTGTTCGGCGGCGCGTCAGGCGGGGAAGAGCTGGTGAACGCCCCGGCCGAGGCGCAACGGCTGCGCCAGAACGCCGCGCTCGGGAGATCCCCGGTGGCGGGCGAGACCCCGGTGATCAAGCCGGAACAAGAAGGCTGGCTGCAGCGCCTGTTCTGAGCGCCGGCGCCACGCGCGCCGGAGGATTTTCCGGCTGACCGGTGCACGGCGGAAGCTGGCGCAGCGGACGTTTCGTCGTTCCCGGTGAAAAGAACCGGCAGTCAGGACGCGACGGCCGCCGGTCAATTCGCTGCAAGCAGGCCGAGCTGGGAGCGATCAAGACGAAAACCGCTCGCCGCGTCGCTCCCGTGGAACGCGTGGCGATCCACATAGACGAAACTGAAGATCGCCTGCGCCGCAAGCGCGTAGTCCTGCGCGAGCATGAACGACCGGATCGTGCTGAAGCATGGAGCCGCGGTGGCACCCGCGGCGAACTGCTCAAAGTCCTCGACGATGAGCACCGTCGGACGATGGCGCGGCCAGTCGAGACTCCGGATCACCTCCAGATCGCGCCCCTCACAGTCCACGTTCAGCAGGTCGACGCGGCGGTCCCGACAATGCTGTTCGAATACCTCGTTCAGTGGCAGGCATGCGACCGGAACTTCCGCCATCTTCTCGGTCTGCAATTCGGCTGCCCGGGAGGCATCGAAGGTGTTCTGTGCGGCGTCGCGAAACATATGGTAGGTCAGGCTCAACTCTTGTCCGGCGATGCCGATGGTCAGATGCTTGTCGCGCGGGCGTGCCGACCCGAAGACCGCGGTCACGTCGGGGTTAGGGTCGATGGTCAGACCGCGCCATCCTTTCAGGTAGAGCTTGTACGTGTTCGAGTGCATCTGCGGGTGGAAGGCGCCGACATCGACGTAGAAGCCCGTGCTTTGTGGACACATGTGCGCGAGCAACCCGTCTTCGGCATAAAATGAGAACGATACCGATGGGATGCGCCGCACGACCGGAAGGACGCCGCGCACGGCGCCCGTCAGACCCCCACGCAAGAATTGGCCGATCAGACCCCTGCCCATCTGGACCGAGATTCCCCCTGATAGACAGCGCAACGGGCGCCCCCAAAGGAACGCTAACCCCGGATTTGGCCCGCCGCAACGGGGCCGGGAACAGGAACGACACCAGGACGCTTCCATCCGCCCGATAACGGCCAAAATGCCGGAATTCTGGTCCGCCACCCTGCAACGGATTGCGATCGTCGTGCGAGGTCCAGCGCGAGGTCCCCGTGCGACCAGGCCGATCTCGAAAGCTCGGCATCTGACGACCGACTTTGGATGACGTGCAACGATCGACGTCGGGACTTTCTGAAAACAGCTCGCGCGGCACCATGATCTCGGCCATCCGACTTCGGCGGTTGGCGAGCATTCATTCACAAACTCTCAGCCCAAACGTAGACCACGCTGAAAGAAATATTTGTATCTGTCTAGGAATCATTGTCTGGCTCCGGCCCAAGGCATCCGTCCCGGCCGCCCAGATGATAGACCGTTTGCCACCAACAGCCGACGGCCTGCGCACATCCCAAGAATTCCGTACAGAGAACGAGCCATTGATCCGCCGAGCTCTTTTCGGAGCATAACCGTATTCCGAAGTCCTTCCCTTGTAGGACTGCGCGGTAGCCATGGCGATCCGCACCGGGGATGTGGGCGGGGCGAGGCGCTTTTGGTAGCGCGACGAAGGCGACCTGCACCGGTCGGGCCGGAACCCAACGCCATGCGACGCGGCCGCACGGCACGTGTGTCCCCAAACCGTTGACCCAGGAACGAAATTGGCCAAACCTGCCAACCAGTCGGCATACGTCGTGGAAATGCCAGCCAAGAATGTTGGGAGAAGCGGCCATGAATTGGATCTTTCTGTTCGGCTTGTCTGCGGCCCTGGCGGCGATGGTCGCGGCGACGCCGTCACCCGGAATGTCCGCCTTCGCTGCGACGCCGCACCCGTCCGGGATCACCGCCATCGCCATCGCCGGCACGCAGGACGTCGGAACGTTCAACGGCGTCCCCTATATCCGGACCTGGGGAACGGTCTCCGGCGTCGTGGCCCCCGGCGAGAAGGTCGCGGGTCTTGCGGGTCTGCCCAAGGATGCAGACGGGGACTACGCCTACACCTCGCCCTTCGAGATCATCGCGCCGGCGCGGCACGGCGCGAATTCCACGATCCTGATCGAATCAGAGAATCGCGGCTCGCCGATCATGCACAACACTCTCGACGGGATCCATGCCATGGGCGCGCCCGCCAAGGCCGTCTATCCGCGGGGCCTGGGCGACGAGTTCCTCGAAGACAGCGGCATCTCCTACGGGCGGGTCGCGTGGCAAACCGGCATCTCACCCGGTGTGCCGGCGACGGCGCAGGGCGTGGGCGAGATCATCATACGGGACTTCGCGCGCATGCTGGCCGGCGACCGCGCGCGCCTCGCAGCCAACGCGCCCGAGCTCGGGCATTACCGGACCTTGCTATTCGGCGGCATCAGCCAGAGCTCGTGGTTCGTGAACACCTTCATCGCCGAGGGCTTCAATGCCGACCCGGTGACCGGCAAGCGCGTGTTCGCCGGCGCACTGGCGATCGACGGGACCGGCAACTGGCTCGCCCTCAACCGGCTCGCCGCGGCGCATCATGCGGCGGAGGCACCGTATTTCGCACCCAACGCAGTGCCGCTTTCGGCGCGCCAGCTCCTTTCGCGCCCGAAGAGCGATCCTTTCTACATCGACGTTGCAAACGTCACGGATTTCTACCGTGTCCACGCAAGCCTCACCGACACCACCGCCCTTCCCCGCGCCATGCGGCGCTACGACTGGCCGAGCCCGCACCACCCGATCACCACCGCTGCCGACGCCGCGGCGACCTTCGCCGCCACGCGACCGGGCGGACCCTGCAACGATGGCGCCGCCGTCCCGCTGAACCCGACGTCCTACACGCCGTTCCTGCGCACGCTCGTCGTGGAGCTGGCGCATCAGGTTGGCTCGCGCGATGCCGCGCACGCACCGGGGCTGCCGCCGACGCGCCTGTTCAGGCTGGGTCCGGCGCCCACCGGGACAGAGCACTTCAATCCGTTGCAGGGCGCGTCGCTGAAGGTTCCCGTCACCGGCAAGGACGCGCAACCGGCGGGCGGCGTTCGCTTCCCCGCAGCGGTCGTTCCGCTCGGCAGGCCGGAGCCTGTCTCGTTGCCGCCGGTCATCACCACGACGATCAACGGCGTCTGCGGCAACATCGGGCAGTGGCAGCCGTTCACGCCAGCGGAGGAAACGCAGCGCTACGGCGCATCGGCGACGTTTCTCCGTCTGTACGGGCAGGCCAGCGACCGCCTGATTGCCGCGGGCTACCTGCTGGCCTCGCAGAAGCCCGGCATGCTTACGGAGGCGGCCAGGCACTACGCGAAGCCCGAAAGCTGATGAAAGGTCACGCGGTCACGGCGCTGACGGAGCCAGGCGCCATGATCGAACGTCGATGATGCCGCCTTTGATCGCGACTCGAAACGCTCCGTCCTGCGCAAGGGGAGGGGAGCCACGCTTTGATCCACGAAGGCCGCCCGAATGTACTCTCCCGCCAGGCCAACCGCCCTGGTCCGCGAAACCGCCCGCTCCCCGCACCACGCCCCACATTGCGTGCAAGGATGACCGGTCCGCGCCCGTCGCGCGTACACCCATGCCCCAAACGCCCCATCAAACGTACACCGGTCCAGCCCGCAAACCGGCCGCAAAACCCGACCTGTACAACACGGCAGGCTCTGGCCCGCCGCGATTGCCCCCCCGGACCGCAGCAGCTAAAATCCTTGAGTCATGCGGGCGTAGCATAGTGGCAATGCACCAGCCTTCCAAGCTGGCTATGGGGGTTCGATTCCCCTCGCCCGCTCCATCCGTGGTTCAGCCTGCCCCGGGCGCCTGCGGAAACTCCGGCGGCCCCCGTATCGTCACCTGATACCCAAGCCGCCGGCACCGTACCCGGCTGCCGCTGCGCCCACCCGAGACCCCGCCAGGTCCGCCTCGTGCACGGCGGGACCGCCTGCCCCCTTGCCGATCATGGGCCGCCGCGCGCCTGGACGCCGAGCATGCCGCCCTGGGCGACCTGCTCGAATGCAGGCGCCACACCGCGGCGGTGCTTGACCGCGCCCCTCCCGGCCCTGCGCCGGATCGCCGCCAGCTTCGGGACCTTGCTGTCAGCACCAGGCGGCGGCGGAGGCGCCCTACCCCGCCCTTGCCCGGGCGTTCAGTAGCCGCGGCTCGCTCGGCACCATGACCCGCACGCACGCCGAGATCACCCGTGAGGCCGAATGGTTCAGCGCTCTGGTGGCTGGCATGGACGCGGGCGCCGGCCCCGCTTGCCGGAAACCGCGCCCGCCTGTAACTGAACACCCCCGCGGCCGATGCCGCGTTGCAGCAGGAGAGAGATCAGATGGGTTACAGGGTCGCGGTCGTCGGCGCCACCGGGGCGGTCGGACGCGAGATGCTGAAAACCCTGGCCGAGCGGCAGTTCCCGGCCGACGAGGTCGTGGCGCTGGCCTCCGGACGGTCCACCGGCAGCGAAATCTCCTTCGGCGAGAAGCAGGTGCTCAAGGTGAAGAACCTTGAGACCTTCGATTTCACCGGCTGGGACATCGGCCTGTTCAGCCCCGGTGCCGCCATCTCCGCGGTGCACGCCCCGCGCGCGGCCGCTGCCGGCTGCGTGGTGATCGACAACACCAGCCATTTCCGTATGGAACCGGACGTCCCCCTGGTGGTGCCGGAGGTCAATCCGCACGCGCTGGCGAAGTTCGCCCGCCGCAACATCATCGCCAACCCGAACTGCTCGACCATCCAGATGGTGGTGGCGCTGAAGCCGTTGCACGACCGCTTCCGCATCAAGCGGGTGGTGGTCGCCACCTACCAGTCCGTCTCCGGCGGCGGGAAGGAGGCGATGGACGAGCTCTACAGCCACACCAAGGCGGTGTTCGTGCACGATGCGGCGACGCCGCAACAGTTCACCAAGGAGATCGCCTTCAACTGCATCCCGCATATCGACAAGTTCATGGACGACGGCGCGACCAAGGAAGAATGGAAGATGGTGGTCGAGACGAAAAAGATCCTGGACCCCGACATCGCGGTGTTCGCCACCTGCGTGCGCGTCCCCGTGTTCATCGGCCACGGCGAGGCGGTGACGATCGAGTGCGAGCAACCGATCACCGCCTCCGAGGCGCGCGCCGCCCTCCGCTCCGCCCCCGGCGTCGCAGTGGTCGACGTGCGTGAGGACGGCGGCTACATGACCCCGCTGGAGGCCGCCGGCGAAGACCCCGTCTACGTCAGCCGCATCCGCAAGGACCCGACGGTGCCGCATGGGCTTTCGTTCTGGTGCGTGGCCGACAACCTGCGCAAGGGCGCGGCGCTGAACGCGGTGCAGATCGCCGAAACCCTGGTGGCGCAGGGAGCACTGGCGAAGCGGGCGGCCTGAGCCGCCTGGCGCGGGTCCGCACCGACACGATTGGTCGTCGCGAAAACGGCCTGGTGACCTGCCCCGACGTTTGCTGCCGTTTGCAAGCGTCGGGGACAGGCCGATGACGATCCGGATCGGCACAAGGGGACGCCAGGATGATGTCCAGGCGGCCCGAATCCGCCGTCAGGCTGAAGCAGTCCCGGGAACGCGGCACGCCGCGCCGAAGCGATCGATGCAGCGGCAATTGACGTGACGGATCGCGTGGCCGGATAACATCTATGTCGGAAAGCGTACGTACGTGACGCTATACCGTCACGGATCGTCCCTCCAGCGCGCCGTGGAGCCTCCGCCCATGCCGGATCATGCGGGCCACGATCACGACGCCCACAGTCACGATCACGGCCACCACCACGATGCCACCACCTTCGGGCGGGCGTTCGCCATCGGGGTCGCCCTCAACCTCGCCTATGTCGTGGCGGAGGCATTCTGGGGCGTCTCGGCGCATTCCGTGGCCCTGCTGGCGGATGCCGGGCATAATTCCGGCGACGTCATCGGCCTTGGCGGCGCATGGCTCGCCGCCGTGCTCAGCCGCCGGGGGCCGAGCGGCCAGTTTACCTACGGCCTGCGGCGGTCCTCCATCCTGACCGCCCTGGCGAATGCCGTCCTGCTGCTGGTCGTGACCGGCGGCATCGCCTGGGAAGCCGTCTGGCGCCTCGTCAGCCCGCAGCCGACGCACGGGTTCGTCGTCATGGCCGTCGCGATCGGCGGCCTGTTCGTCAATGCCGCGACCGCCTGGCTGTTCATGTCCGGCCGCAAGGGCGACCTGAACATCCGGGCAGCTTTCCTGCACATGGCGGCCGACGCGGCGCTGGCGCTCGGGGTCGCGGTCACCGGCGGCGTGATCATGCTGACCGGCTGGCTCCGGTTGGATCCTGCGGTCAGCCTCGTGATCAGCATCGTCATCATCGCCGGCACCTGGTCGTTGCTGCGCGACGCGGTGAATTTCTCCCTCGATGCCATCCCGCCCGGCATCGACCCTGAAGAGGTCGCCGGCTACCTCCGTTCGCTGCCCGACGTCTGCGAGATACACGACCTGCACATCTGGGGCCTGAGCACCACGGAAACCGCGCTCACCGCCCATCTGGTGCGCCCCGAGGGACTAGCAGATGGCCCGCTGCTGCACCGGATCGCCCGCGAGGTGCGCGAGCGCTTCGGCATCGGCCACGCGACCGTCCAGTTCGAAACGCCCGAGGCGGCGAGCAGCTGCACGTTGCGGCCCGACCACATCATCTGAGGCAGCGGCTGCGGACATCGCCGCGGCCGTACACCCAGGCGTGACGAGGCTAGGCTTGAAGCTCCCATGGCCGGTGACCTGATTTCCCGGGTGCCTCCCGGGTTACCGCGGACCTGAGCCCGCGCAGCGCGGGCATGTCTTTCCATTCGGATCTGCACCGGCACCGGGCGGAGCGATGAACGCGGAATGATTTCCGGCATGGCTGCATGGCCCGGCGATCGCCTATTTCGTCATCTTCCGGATCGGGCTCGGGGTGAAATTGGAGACCGATACGCCCTCATTCTGGTTCATGATGCAGATCGCCATGCTATGCGGGTTCGCCACCTCCTACCCCGTGAACTGGTGGCTGCTGCGCAGCGGCATCAAGAAGAAGATGTCGGCGTGGACCGTGCCGCTTGGCGCGGCCCAAAAGCGAGGGAGGGCTGCCCGGCCGGCCGCCTGACCCTCAGCGAAAGGGGCCGCACTGCGGCCCCTTCCACGTCGGCGCTTCGGCGGCGGCCGCTGTCCCGGCTCCTAGAGCTGGGAGGCCGCGAACTCGTAGTTCGCCAGCTTGTCGAGCCAGTTGGTCAGGTAGTCCGGCCGGCGGTTGCGGAAATCGAGGTAGTAGCTGTGTTCCCACACGTCGCAGCCGAGCAGGGCCTTGCCTTCCCCGGTCGCGAGCGGGTTCGACCCATTCGGCGTCTTCGTCACCTTCAGCTTGCCGTCCGAGCCCAGCACCAGCCACGCCCAGCCGGAGCCGAACTGGCTCACGCCGGCCGCCTTGAACGCATCCTTGAACGCCGACACGGAGCCGAGGTCGGCGTTGATCTTCGCTTCCAGCTTGCCCGGAATGCCGCCGCCCGACGGGCTCATGCACTGCCAGAACAGGATGTGGTTCCAATGCTGGCCCGCATTGTTGAACACGCCGGCCATGTCGGACTTGCCGTGCGAGAGCTTCACGATCTCTTCGAGCGATTTGCCCTGCAACGCCGGGTCCTTCTCGACAAACCCGTTCAGTGCCGTGACATAGGCCTGATGATGCTTGCCGTGATGCAGTTCCATCGTCTCCTGGCACATGCCACGAGCCGCCAGTGCGTTGGGCGAATAAGGCAAGTTGGGAAGTTCGAATGCCATGGAGCGTTCTCCGCCGGTTTGGGGTGAAGCGAGAGGCGTTCTTGCCTCGGACTAGCTATGACCCGACCTCGGGTGCGTCAAGCACAGGGGAGGCGGTGCTGAGCCCGCTCGGCGCCCTGCTGCGCAGACGCGATCCGGATCAATTCTTCACGGCCCTGTTCGCTCCCCCGACGCGACGCGACGCGTTGTTCGCGCTCTACGCCTTCGATACCGAGCTCTCCCGCGCTCGCGCGGTGACGCAGGAACCGACGATCGCGCTGATCCGCCTCGCCTGGTGGCGGGAGGTCGTGGAAGGCGCGCCGCGTTCGCACGAAGTCGCGACCCCGCTTGCCGCCGCGGTGTCCGCGGGCCTGCTCGATCGGGCCGACCTGCTCGGCGTCATCGCCGCCCGCGAGATCGAGGCGGAAGGGGAAATCCCGACCCTGCCCGACTGGCGCGCCTGGCTGGAAGCAGGCGCCGGCGGGATCGCCGTGGCGGCCGGACGGCTGCTCGGCGCGCCGGAGCCGGAAGCACTGCGCCCCTTGGGGGCCGCATGGGGCGCAGCGCGGGTGCTGCGCGGCATCCCGCTCCTCGCACGGCAGGGCCGCTCCCTGCTCCCCGCCGATCTTTGCGCCGCACACCAGCTTAGGCACGACGAGCTGGCGCGGATGCCCGAGGAGATACCTGGAGGGACGCCCGAGAGCCCGGCGCTGCGGTCGGTCCGTCGTCTGCTGGCGGCGGAGGCCCGCGGCTGGCTCGCCGCGGCTGGCCCGATGCGCCTGCCGCGCTCTGCCATCGCCGCCGCCCTGCCGGCGGTGCTGGCCCGCCGGGACCTGCGCCGGGACCTGACGCGGGAGGCGACGCCGGCGGAGGAGGGCCGCGGTCTCGGCGACCGCCTGGCGGTGCTGCTGGCCGCCGCGCGCGGTCAGGTATGACCCGCCAAGCCGGCGCGAACAGAGGCAGGCGTTGTCAGCGCGTGTGCGCGCGCATCGCCGCCAACCCCCGTTCCAGATCCGCGATCAGGTCGGCGGGGTCCTCGAGCCCGATGTGGAACCGCACCACCGGCCCGGCGAACGTCCCCGTCCCCGCCGTGCGGGTGACGAAGCCGGTGGTCGGCAGCGCGAGGCTCTCGTAGCCGCCCCAGGAGGCGCCGATCCCGAACAGGTCGAGCCGCTCCACCAGCACGTGGGTGGCTTCGGCGGAATATTCGGGCTTGAACACGACGCCGAACAGGCTGCACGCGCCGCTGAAATCACGCCGCCACAGCTCATGCCCGCGCGCGCCGGGCAGCGCCGGATGCAGCACCTCGGCCACCTCCGGCCGCCCGCGCAGCCAGTGCGCGACCTCGATCCCCGCATCCATCTGCGCCGCCAGCCGCACCCCCAACGTCCGCAGTCCGCGCAAGCAGAGCCAGCAATCGTCCGGGCTGGCATACTGGCCGAGCGCGCGCCCGGTCTCGTGCACGATGTCCCAGTCCTCAGCCGTGTTCACCGCGATGCTGCCGATCAGCAGGTCCGAATGGCCGCCGGCGTATTTGGTCAGCGCCTGGATCGACACATCGACGCCATGCACGAAGGGCTGGAAGAAGTGGAAACCCCAGGTGTTGTCCATCAGCACCTTCGCCTCACGCGCATGCGCGGCACGAGCGATGGCCGGAACGTCCTGCACCTCGAACGTGTGGCTGCCCGGGCTTTCGGTGTAGACCACGGTGGTATTGGGGCGGATCAGCGCCGCCATCCCGGCCTCGTCGACCTCCGGCGGGTAGTAGGTCGTCTCGATCCCGAAACGCGGCAGGGTGCCGGTGGCGAAGCTGCGCGCCGGCCCGTAGACGGAATCCGGCATCAGGCAGTGATCGCCCGCCTTCAGATACGCGAGCAACGGCACGGTGACCGCGGCGAGGCCGGAGCCGACGATGAAGGCGCGGGTGCCGCCCTCGATTTCGGCGATCATGTCCTCCAGCGCCCAATGCGTCTCGCTGCCGCCGAGCCCGTAGGCCAGCACCTGCTGGCCGCGCTTGGCCCCCAGCGCGCGGCGGTCCGCCACGGTCGGGTAGAGGACGGTCGAGCCGCGCAGCAGTGGCGGATTGACGAACCCGTGCACCCGCTTACCGGCACGGCCTGTGTGGGAAAGGCGGGTACGGAACGCCAGTCCCGCCTCCGCCGTCTTATCCCCCGCCTTGTCCCCAGGCTTATCCCCAGTCTTGTCCACCACCTTGTCGCCCCCTGGCTCGTTCCTGTCGGTCATCGCATGCGCTCTCTCTCGTTCAGCCGGTCGCGATGGGCGTGTCGGCGCGCCCCCCCCATTCGGTCCAGGATCCGTCGTACACGGCCCCTTCCGGCAGGCCCGAAAGCCGCAGGCCGAGCGTGAGGATGCAGGCGGTCACCCCACTGCCGCAGCTCGTCACCACCGGGCGCGTGCCGTCGACGCCGGCGGCGGCGAAGCGCGCGGCCAGCGCGGCGGCCGGGCGGAAGGTGCCGTCAGGGTTCAGCAGCTCGGTATAGGGAACGCTCGCGGACCCGGGGATATGCCCGCTGCGCATCCCCGCGCGCGGTTCCGGCACCGCACCGGTGAAGCGCCCGGCGGCACGCGCGTCCAACACCAGCTCCGCCTGGCGCCCCACATTGCCCAGCACGTCGCCGACGCCGCGCAGCCGGGTCGGACGGAAGTCAGGGCGGAAGACGGCCGGCGCCGGCGCCGGCGGGGCGCCGGCTTCCACATCCCGCCCCTCGCGGCGCCATTTCGGCAGCCCGCCGTCCAGCACGGCGGCGGCGTCATGGCCGAACAAGCCCATCAGCCACCATCCGCGCGCCGCCGAGGACAGTCCCTTCTGGTCGTAGAACACCACGCGGGAGGTGTTGGCCACACCCAGCGCCGCCATCAGCTTCGCGAACCGCCCGGGGCTCGGCACCATATGCGGCAGGTCGGTGTCGGGATCGGCGACCTGGTCGATGTCGAAGAACCGCGCGCCCGGGATATGCGCAGCGCGGAATTCCGTCGCCCCGTCCTTGTCCTCGTTCGGCAGGTACATGGTGGCATCGAATACGACGAGGTCAGGCTTGCCCAGCTCCGCGGCCAGCCATTGCGTACTCACCAGCGGGTCCATGACGGGGGTTCTCCTTATCTGCTGCTCACCGGAATGATCGCCCCGTCCAGGAGGCAAGGCCAGTGGGGCGCTGCCCCCTCGCCTTGCCTTCTGGACGGACGTTCGCCTCGGCAACTGCCATACGTGGGGGGTCAGTCGGCCAGCGCGATCGAGATGCGCCGGTTCTGCCGGCCCTTGTTCTCGATCTTCAGCACCCGCACCGGGCCGATCTCGCCGGTGCGCGCGACATGCGTGCCGCCGCAGGGCTGCAGGTCGACCGGCGGGTCGCCGGCGCCGATTCGCAGCAGCCGCACCCGCCCGGCCCCGCGCGGCGGCGTGACCGACAAGGTCCGCACCAGGCCGGGATTGGTATCCAGCACCGCCTCATCGACCCATTCCATCGTCACCGGATGGTCGGCGGCGATCAGCGCGTTCATCCCGGCCTCGATCGTCTCTTTCGCCGGCGGGTCCGGCAGGTCGAAATCGAGCCGCGAGCGGTCCAACCCCACCGAACCGCCGGTCACCGCCGCCCCGCGCAGCAGCACCGACAGCAGATGCAGCGCAGTGTGGTTGCGCATCAGCCGGTGGCGGCGATCCCAGTCGATCGTCAGGGTCACCTCGGCGCCCGGCGGCGGCAGGGACGCGCCGGCCGCGGGCACATGCAGGATCGCACCCGCCTCCCCCTTCACCGTATCGGCGACCGCCACCTCCCCGCCGGCCCAGACGAGCCGCCCGGTATCGCCCGGCTGGCCGCCGGAGCGGGCATAGAAGATGGTCTGGTCGAGCACGATCCCCTCGGGCCCGCTCCGCTGCACCGTCGCGGTCGCGGCGGTCCGGTACGGCGCATCGAGGAACAGCGGCACGGTCATGTCTCGCTCCAGTCGGCACGCAGCCGGTCCCGCTCCGCGGCAAGCCAGAGCAGCGCAAGCATGGTGAGGGCATTGGGGAAGCGCCCGGCCACCGCAGCCTCGATCGCCGCCGCGGCAGGCCAGACGCGCACCCTTATGTCTTCGTCCTCAGCTGCCAAACCGGCGTGGCCGAGCAGCCCCTCCGGCCCGGCAGGCGGCAGGCGCACCCGCCCGGCAAACAAGGTGCAAAGCTCGTCCGACCCGCCCGGGCTGAGCAGCACGGCGGCGATCCGGCGCAAGCGGTCGGGAACCACGCCAGCCTCCTCCCCGGCTTCGCGAACAATCGTCTGTTCCGGCAACTCCCCGTCCTCGCAAAGCCCGGCCGGCAGCTCGACCAGCACGGGATCGAGCCCGCCAGCAAGCGCAGGCAAACGGAACTGCTCGATCAGTAGCACCTGGTCCCGGACCGGATCATAGGGCAGCACCGCAGCGGCACGCCCGCGACGCCAGAGCTCCCAACTGCGCACGCCGGACAGCCTGCCATCGAACCGCCGCTGGCGGAAACCGACGACATCAAGCGGGAAGCGCCCGTCCCAGACCCGACGCTCGGTTTCGATCAGCACGTCGTCGTGGCGCGGGAGCGGCGGAGCAGGACGCGAGGACATGAGCGCAGCATAAGGCGCGCCGCGACGCGCGCCAGCCCCGCAGGGACAATGCCGGCCGTCGAAACGTTTGGCGCTGTGCCAGCAAGGCCAGGGGCGCTGCCCCTGGACCCCGCCAAGGGCTCGCCCTTGGAACCCTTCCGTTGGTTCCGTGCGTGTGGGGGTGTCTCGGGTCCGGGCTGGGGCTGCGCGGGGCGGGGCGCGGGTTGGGAACAGGGCGCCGTTGCGCCCTGTTCCCAACCCGCGCCCCGCCCCGCGCAGCCCCAGCCCGGACCCGAGACACCCCCACACGCACGGAACCCAATAGACCGGGGTCCAGGGGACGAGTTCCCTGGCGGGGGTCCAGGGGGCAGAGCCCCTTGGCCTTGCTTGCGAAGCGTCCAACCCTTCGGGCGGTTGGTATTACCCCGCGACGACCGCGTCCGCGAGCTGGCGCAGGCGCTGCGCGCCGGCCGGGCCTTTCAGGGCGTCGCGCCAGGTGGCTTCGGCGACCCGCTGGTGGGCGGCCACCGCATCGTCGGCCGCGGTGATCATGGCGACGCCGGTTTGCATGCCGGGAGCGGTTTCCGGGCGGAACGGGTTGATCGCGAGGCTCACCCGGTCGCGCGCGCGCAGGACCTTGAAGAGCGAGCTCGGCTCGACGCCGGTGAGCAGGCCGAACTGCAGCCCCATCGGCTCGGCTTCCATCAGCGCGGCCATGTTCTCGACCTCGGTGGCCGCGACCTGGCGGCCGATGCGGCGAATGCGGTCGGAGACCGCGAGGCCGCCGGCGATGCCCTGCTCCAGCAGGCGCTGGACGCCGCTTACGGTGACCATGCAGATGATGTTGGGGCGGCGCATGTTGTACAGCCGCTTGCGGGCGGCGAGGATGCCGAGCACCTGCTCGGCCTGGCTGCGCAGCGCGGCACGCTCGTTGCCGGCCTTGTCGGCAATTTCCTCGAACGCTTCCGAGAGCGCCAGGTCGAACGCATCCGACGTGGTCAGATAGCAGAGCGGGCCGAAAATCTCCAGTATCTGGTCGGCGGTTTCCTCGAGCTGGCGCAGACGCTCGAAATAGCCGACCGGGCGGTTGTAGTATTCGATCCCGATTCCGAGCAGCGACAGCGGCGAGATCTTCAGCAGTTCCGCGAGCCGCTTGATCGTGTCGAGCTTGATGACCTCGCCTTTTTCATAGCGATAGAGTGCGGCGCGGGACACCCCGAGGCGGGCAGCGATTTCCTCCGCGCGCAGCCCCGATTCGAGACGAAAGGCCCGCAACTGCTGGCCGATCTCATTGAAACGCATCGACATGTGGTGTCCGCCCGCTCCCGCACCCCAGGCCCGGGCCCCCCGCCCGCACCGATCGGCAAGGATAGAAGCCGCATCGGGTCGGATGCAACGGGCGATTCAGCGCATGCGACCCGTCTCCGCCGGCTCGCACGCGCTCATCGCATGGCTATTTCGTATCGCGGAGCGAAAAATCCCCGAGCCCCTCGATCGCCAGCACCAGCGCCGAGTGGTCGAGTTCCCCCCGCCGTGCGCCGCGCAGGAGGACATCATCTGCTGCGCCACCGCCGTGTTGGGCAGGGAGAGGTTCAGCGCGCGCGCCGATGACAGCGCCAGGTTCAGGTCCTTCTGGTGTAGCCGGATGCGGAAGCCGGGATCGAAATTCCCTTTGATCATCCGCTCGCCGTGTAGTTCGAGCACCCGGGAAGAGGCGAAGCCGCCCGAGATCGCAGCCCGCACCTTGGCCGGATCGGCGCCGGCTTTCGCTGCAAAGACAAGAGCTTCGGCGACAGCCTGGATGTTCAGCGCGACGATGATCTGGTTCGCCACCTTGCAGGTCTGCCCGTCACCGTTTTCGGCGCCCACATGGGTGATGGTCTTGCCCAGGACTTCGAACAGCGGCCGGGCGCGGGCGAAGGCCTTGTCCGGGCCGCCCACCATGATGGTCAGGCTGCCCTGCTTGGCGCCCACCTCGCCGCCGGAGACCGGGGCGTCGAGGTAGTCGCAGCCCTTCGCATTCACCTTGCGGGCGAATTCCTTGGTGGCGATCGGGCTGATGGAGGACATGTCGATCACCAGGGTGCCGGGTTTCAGCCCCTCGGCCGCCCCATGCTCCCCGAACAGCACGGCTTCGACGTCGGGGGTGTCAGGGACCATCAGGATCACGACCTCGGAGGCCGCCGCGACGTCGCGCGGGGACGCCACCACGGTGGCCGCCTCGCGGATCTCCGGCGTCAGGCTGTTCCGTTCGGGCACGGTGAGCGTGTGGCCGGCCGCCTTCAGGTTGAGCGCCATGGGGCGGCCCATGATGCCGAGGCCGATGAAACCGATCTTCATGGGGATGATCTCCTGTTGCCAAGAACCTCCCTCCCCCACGCGGGGGAGGGTCAGGGTGGGAGTGCCGCGGCACGAAACCCCGTGCGGTTCGCGCCCCCCCACTCCGGCCCTCCCCCGCAAGGGGCAGGAAGAGAAGTGTTTCAGCCGGCGAACTGCTTGAGCCAGCCGAGCCCGGCCTCGGTCGCTCCGGCCGGCCGGTATTCGCAACCCACCCAGCCCTGGTAGCCGAGCGCATCCATCCGCGCGAACACGAACTTCCAGCCGATCTCGCCGGTGCCCGGCTCGTTGCGCGCGGGCACGTCGGCGACCTGCATATGCGCGATCATCGGCATGAACTGTTCCATGCGCTTGGTGATGTCGCCCTCGGTCACCTGCACATGGTACACGTCGAACTGCAGGCCGAGCCGGTCGCGCCCGATGGCGTCGACGATCGCGGCACCCTGCGCCTGGGTGTTGAGGAAATAGCCCGGCATGTCGCGGTGGTTGATCGGCTCGATTACCAGCTTCACCTCGGCGGCGTGCGCCTGCTCGGCCGCCCAGGCAAGGTTGGCGGCATAGACCGACCCGGCGGTGACCGGCGCGACGCCGGCGGGCACGATCCCGGCCATGCAGTGCACCAGCTTGCAGTCGAGCACGGCGGCGTAGTCGAGCGCGCGCTTCACGCCTTCGCGGAATTCGCCCTGGCGCCCGGGCAGGCACGCCATGCCGCGCTCGCCCTTGGCCCAGTCCCCGGGCGGCATGTTGAACAGCGCCTGGGTCAGGCCGGCCGCGTCCAGCCGCCGACGGATTTCGGCTGCCGGGTGGTCGTACGGGAACAGGAACTCCACGCCGCGGAAGCCGGCACGAGCGGCGGCGTCGAAGCGGTCGAGGAAATCGACCTCCGTGAACATCATCGACAAATTAGCGGCGAAACGCGGCATCCCTTCCCTCCCCCGGCAAGCCGGCCGAGACTAGAAGCCCAAGGCCGGCTTGACCAGCCGCCGACCGCCGCCAGGGAGGCCCGCCATCGCCGAACGGATCCTGCTGTGGGTGCTGCTGGGTGGCCTCGCCACCGGCTGCCTGCTCGTGCTGCTGCCGTTCGTCTCGGCGCTGCTCTGGGCCGGGATCCTGGTGTTCACCACATGGCCGGTGTTCGAGTGGCTGCGCCGGCGCGCGCGCCTCGGCCGACATGGGGCGGCGCTGGCCATGGTGCTGCTGACGGCGGTGGTGGTGGTGGTGCCGCTCGCGCTCGTGGCGCCGGAAAGCGAGGCGAGCGCCGTTCGGCTGCGCCTCGCCACGATGCAGGCGCTGGCCGCCGGGCTGCCGCCGGCACCGGCCTGGCTCGCCGCGCTGCCGCTCGCCGGGGCGGCGCTGGCCGATATCTGGAACGGCTGGGCGGCCGATTTCTCCGCTGCGCTGGCATCGCTGCAACCCTATCTGGGGCTGGCGCTGGAGGAGGTCCTGCGCCTGCTGCTCGGCATCGCCCGCAGCGTGCTGATGTTCGGCTTTGCGCTGTTCGCGGCGTTCTTCTTCTACCTGCACGGGGCGCCGATCGCGGACCGGCTGCACCGCGTGCTCGGGCGCATCGGCGGACCGCGCGGGGAGCGGCTGCTGGCGCTGACGGGCGTGACGGTGCGCGGGGTGGTCTACGGGCTGCTCGGCACCGCGGTGATGCAGGGGGTGCTGGTGGGGTTCGGCCTGTGGCTCGCCGCGGTGCCGCGGCCGATGCTGCTCGGCACGGTGGCGGGATTCCTGTCCCTGCTGCCGGTCGGCGCGCCGATCGTGTGGATTCCGGCCACGCTCTGGCTGCTGGCCAATGGCGCGGTGGCGCACGGGCTGTTCCTGGCCGCCTGGGGCACCTTCGCCGTCTCCGGCGCCGACAGCGTGGTCCGTCCCTGGTTCATTGCCCGCGGCGCGGAGCTGCCGTACTTGCTCACTGTGCTCGGCGTCCTGGGGGGGGCGCTGAGCTTCGGCCTGTTGGGTATTTTCCTTGGCCCCGTCCTGCTCGGAGTTGGCTATACCTTGATCCAGGAATGGAGCGCCGAGGCGATCACCCCGCTGGCGCCGGACCCGCCCAGCCTGACCCTGTCCGAGCCGGATCCGCCATGATCGTCTTCATACTCTCCCGCCTGTTGCAGGCGATCCCGGTACTGCTGGTGGTGGGCGTCATCGCGTTTTCGATGTTCCGCTACGTGGGCGATCCGGTCGGTGCGATGCTCGGCCAGGACTACACCGATGCGCAGCGCGTGGCGCTGGTGCACAAGTTGGGGCTCGACCAGCCGGCCTCGGTGCAGTTCGGGCATTTCATCTGGGCGGCGCTGCACGGGAATTTCGGCTACAGCTACCGGGTGGCCGAGCCGGTCGCGACCCTGTTCGCCACCCGCCTGCCGGCGACGTTGGAACTCTCGTTCACCGCCTCAGTGCTGGCGATCGTGGTCGGCATCCCGCTCGGGGTCTATGCCGGCATCTGGCGCAAGTCCTGGCTGTCGCGCAGCTTCATGGTCGGCAGCCTGGTCGGCGTTTCGCTGCCCACCTTCCTGATCGGCATCCTGCTGATCCTGATCTTCTCGGTCGAGCTCGGCTGGCTGCCGAGCTTCGGCCGCGGCACCGTGGTGCAGCTTGGCTGGTGGAGCACCGGATTCCTCACCTGGTCCGGCATCCGCGCGCTGATCCTGCCCGCCGTCACCCTCGGCCTTTTCCAGCTCACCCTCATCATGCGCCTGGTGCGCGCCGAGATGCTGGAGGTGCTGCGCACCGACTACATCAAGTTTGCCCGCGCACGCGGGCTGCGGTCGCGGACGATCCATTTCGGCCACGCGCTGAAGAACACCCTGGTCCCGGTGATCACCATCATCGGCTTGCAACTGGGCGGCGTGATCGCCTACTCGGTGGTTACCGAGACGGTGTTCCAGTGGCCAGGCGTCGGGCTGTTGTTCATCCAATCGGTCGCGGCGGCCGATATCCCGGTGATGGCGGCCTACCTGCTGCTGGTAGGCGTGGTATTCGTGGTGATCAACCTGATCGTCGATCTGCTCTATTACGTGGTCGATCCGCGCCTCCGGGTCGAACGGCCCGGCCGGTCGCGATGAGAGCAAAACGATGAGGTGGACGCAATGAGGCGGCGATGAGCGGCGTTCTCGCGCCGCGCCGCGCCGGGTGGCGCGACACCGATCTCTGGCACAGCTTCACCCATTCCCCGGTGGCGATGGGCTCGGCGCTGCTGGCGCTGGTATTCGCGGTCGGCGCGGTCGGCGCCCCGTGGCTCGCCCCGCACGATCCGTTCGACATCGCGACGCTCAGCCTGCTCGACAGCTTCCGCCACCCGTTCTCCTCCTTCGCCTACCCGCTCGGCACGGACGAGCAGGGCCGGGACATGCTCTCGGCCATCATGTACGGCACGCGGGTAAGCCTGCTGGTCGGCGCCGCCTCCGTGGCGTTCGCGTTGGTGGTGGGCGTCGCGGTCGGGTTGGTTGCCGGCTACGCCGGCGGCTGGCTCGATGGGCTGTTGATGCGCGCGGCCGACGTGCAGCTCACGTTTCCGTCCATCCTGATGGCGCTGCTGATCGACGGGGTGGTCGGCGCGCTGGTGCCGCGCGACCGGCACGATTCCGTGCAGATCTATGTGATCGTGGTGGCGATCGGCATTTCCCGCTGGCCGCAGTTCGCCCGCATCGTGCGCGGCTCGACCCTGGTCGAGCGCAGCAAGGATTATGTCGCGGCGGCGCAGGTCATCGGCATCGGCCGGATGCGCATCCTGCTGAGCCACATCCTGCCCAACGTGCTGGGGCCGGTGCTGGTGATCGGCACCCTGACCCTCGGGCTCGCCATCCTGGACGAGGCCACCCTGTCGTTCCTCGGCGTCGGCCTGCCGCCCACACAACCCTCGCTCGGCACACTGATCCGCATCGGCGACGATTTCCTGTTCTCCGGCCAGTGGTGGGTGACGGTATTCCCCGGGCTCGCGCTGATGGCGCTGGTGCTGGCGATCAACCTGCTCGGCGACTGGCTGCGCGACGCGCTGAACCCGAGGCTGCGATGAGCACGGCACGCCGATGAGCCCGCCGCCGCTGCTCGACGTCCGCGACCTCACGGTGGAATTCCCGTCCCGGCGCGGCACCCTGCGCGCGCTCGACGGCGTGTCCTTCTCCATCGCACCGGGCGAGGTGCTCGGCATGGTGGGCGAGAGCGGCGCCGGCAAGTCGCTCACCGGGGCGGCGATCATCGGGCTGCTCGCCCCGCCCGGGCGGATCGCGCGCGGCGCCATCCTGCTGGAGGACGCGCGGATCGACCACCTGCCGCCCGAGGCGCTGCGGCGCCTGCGCGGCCGGCGGATCGGCGCGATCTTCCAGGACCCGCTCACCACGCTCAACCCGCTCTACACGATCGGACGGCAACTGACGGAGACGATCCGCACCCACCTGCCGCTGTCGGCTGCCGAGGCGCGGGCGCGCGCCATCCACTGGCTCGACGAGGTCGGCATCCCCGCTGCGGCGCGCCGCATCGATGCTTATCCGCATGAATTTTCCGGTGGCCAGCGCCAGCGGGTCGTGATCGCCCTCGCGCTCTGCGCCGAGCCGCGTCTGGTGATCGCCGACGAACCGACCACGGCGCTCGATGTGTCGATCCAGGCGCAGATCATCGCCCTGCTCAAGCGTCTGGCGCGCGAGCACACCACGGCGGTGCTGCTGATCACCCACGACATGGGCGTGATCGCCGAGACCGCCGATCGGGTCGCGGTGATGTATGCCGGGCGGATCGCCGAGATCGGGCCGGTGGCGCAGGTGATCCGCAGTCCCGGTCACCCCTACACCGCGGGGCTGATGGCGAGCATTCCGGCACTGGAACATCGGGTGGCGCGGCTGGCGCAGATCGAAGGATCGATGCCGCGGCTGGATGCCATCCCGCCCGGCTGCGCCTTCAACCCGCGCTGTCCGCGCGTCTTCGACCGTTGCCGCGGCGAACGACCCGAGCTGATGTCGGCCGGCGCCACCGAGGCAGCCTGCTGGCTGCATGCACCGGTCCCCCTCGCCACCACCCCTGCCCATGCCTGAGGCCCCGCGCGTGCCCGCCGCCGCGATGACGGATCCGCCCGTGCTGGAGGCGCGCAGCCTCACCCGGCTGTTCGACGTCTCCCGCCCCTGGCTGCAACGGATGCTGGCAGCGGAAAAGCGGCTGCTCCTGCGCGCGGTCGATGACGTCTCCTTCGCCATCCCGCGCGGCACCACCCTGTCGCTGGTCGGCGAATCGGGCTGCGGCAAGTCGACCGTGGCCCGGCTCGCGGTCGGCCTGCTGGCGCCGAGCGCCGGCGACATCAGCTTCGAAGGCCAGAAGCTGTCGACCGCGCGTGCCCAGCCGGCGCTGCGGCGGCGGATGAACATGATCTTCCAGGACCCGTACGCCTCGCTCAATCCGCGCTGGCGGGTGCGCGACATCGTCGCCGAACCAATCCGCGCCTTCGCCCTGGCGCAAGGCGCAAGCGCAGTGCGCGCGCGGGTCGCGGCGCTGCTGACCCAGGTCGGGCTGGCGCCGGCGGATGGGGAGAGATACCCGCACGAGTTCTCCGGCGGGCAGCGCCAGCGCATCTCGATCGCCCGTGCGCTGGCGAGCGAACCGGAGTTCCTGATCTGCGACGAGCCGACCAGCGCACTCGATGTCTCGGTGCAGGCGCAGATCCTGAACCTGATGCGCGACCTGCAGGACCGGTTGGGGCTCACCTACCTGTTCATCAGCCACAACCTGGCGGTGGTGCGGCATATGTCGGACCGGCTGGGGGTGATGTACCTCGGGCGGATCGTCGAACTCGGGCCGGCAGAGGAGGTGTTCCGCACCCCGCGCCACCCCTATACGCGGCTGCTGCTGGAGGCGATCCCGGATCTGGAACGGGTGGGCGAACCCCGCACGCCGGTGGGCGGCGAAGTGCCGAGCCCGATCGACCCGCCGCCCGGCTGCCCGTTCCACCCGCGTTGCCCGCTCGCCAACGACCGCTGTCGGCAGGAAAAGCCGGCCGCGATTGCGGTCGACAGCGTTTTGGTTGCCTGCCACGCCGTGGCCGAGGGCCGTAGCGGCTGACAATGCAAACCGGCCGGTGCTGGCAACGACTTGCCGTTCGGCAAGGCTCCGCGACCCCGACGCCCCATCAGGGGATCAGGCGGCCTCGCTGTCCGCTTCGGCCCGGCGCTCGCTGCGCTTGCGCGCGTTCGGGTCGAGATGGCGTTTGCGCAGCCGTACCGCGGAGGGCGTCACTTCCACCAGCTCGTCGTCTTCCACATAGGCTATCGCCTGCTCCAGGCTCATGCGCCGCGGCGGGATCAACAGCATCGCGTCGTCCTTGCCGGCGGCGCGGATGTTGGTGAGCTTCTTCTCCTTGATCGGGTTCACATCCAGATCCGACCCGCGGGCGTGCTCGCCCAGGATCATCCCCACATAGACCTTGTCGCCCGGGGAGACGAACAGGGTGCCGCGCTCCTGCAGGTAGAACAGCGAGTAGTGGATCGCCTCCCCGTCCGAGTTGGAGATCAGCGATCCGGTCCGCCGCCCCTCGATCGGGCCCTTCCACGGGCCATAGCCGGCAAACAGCCGGTTCATGATGCCGGTGCCGCGGGTGTCGGTGAGGAACTCGTTGTGATATCCGATCAGGCCACGGCTCGGGATGGCGAACGTGAGTCGCACCTTACCCCCGCCCGACGGACGCATGTCGCGCAGCTCGCCCTTGCGGCGGCTGAGCTTATCGACCACCACGCCGGAATAGGGTTCGTCGACATCGACCAGCGCTTCTTCCATCGGCTCCTCGCGCGCGCCGGTGTCCGGATCGCGCCGGGTCAGCACGCGCGGGCGGCCGATGCAGAGCTCGAAGCCCTCGCGACGCATGGTCTCGATCAGCACGCCGAGCTGGAGCTCGCCGCGGCCGGCGACCTCGAACGCCTCGGTCTCGTTGCTGTCGGTGACCTTGATCGCCACATTGCCTTCCGCCTCGCGGAACAGCCGGTCACGGATCTGCCGCGAAGTGACCTTCTTACCCTCGCGCCCGGCCAGCGGACCGTCATTGATGCGGAAGGTCATCGCCAGGGTCGGCGGGTCGACCGGGGTGGCGGCCAGCGGCGCGGCGAGCTCGGGGGCGCCGATCGTGTCCGGGATCGTGGCCTCGGCGAGGCCGGCGATCGCAATGATATCGCCCGCCTCGGCTTCTTCCACCGTCACCCGATCGAGGCCGCGGAAGGACATCAGCTTGGTCAGCCGCCCGGTCTCGATCACCCGCCCGTCCGCATGCAGCACCTTGAGCGGCATGTTGAGCTTCGCCCGCCCCTGCTCGACACGCCCGGTCAGCACCCGGCCGAGGAAATTGTCGTAATCGAGGATCGAAGCCACCATGGCGAACGGCGCCTCGGGCGCGACCGTCGGCGACGGCACGTGGCGCAGCACCAGGTCGAACAGCGCCGACAAATCCTTGCGCGGTCCGTCCAGCTCCGCGTCCGCCCAGCCCTGGCGGCCGGACGCATACAGCATCGGGAAATCGAGCTGCGCGTCGGTGGCGCCGAGGGCGGCGAACAGGTCGAATACCTCGGTATGCACCTCGTCGGCGCGGGCGTCGGCGCGGTCGATCTTGTTCACCACCACGATCGGGTGCAGCCCGCGCGCGAGCGCCTTGCCGACCACGAACTTCGTCTGCGGCAGCACGCCCTCCGCCGCATCGACCAGCACCAGCGCGCCGTCGACCATGTTCAGGATGCGCTCGACCTCGCCGCCGAAATCGGCGTGGCCGGGGGTATCGACGAGGTTGATCCGCGTCCCCTTCCACTCGACAGAGGCGCATTTGGCGAGGATGGTGATCCCCCGCTCCCGCTCCAGGTCGTTGCGGTCGAGCGCACGCTCCGCCACCGCCTGGTGTTCACGAAAGGCCCCCGACTGGCGCAGGAGCTGATCGACCAGAGTGGTCTTGCCATGATCGACGTGCGCGATGATGGCGATATTGCGGATGTCCATGACGGTCCTTGCGGGCGAGGTCGCCGAAAACAATCCCGCCGGCGAACGCCCCCGAGGCAGGCCTCGGGGGGCGGTTCGGCCCGGAAGGATCGATGATGCGGTGCACACATAGGCGCTGTTGCAGCCGGATGCGAGCCGAAAAGCGCGCGACCCGGCCAGAGCGCCGCATGGCAGGGTTCCGCCCCGACTGCCGGGCAACCGAATCGCGAAGGGCCCGGGTGTCTGCGGCCCCGGGTGTCTGCGGCTACGTCGCCGTGGAAGCCGAAAGTCTCTATTCCCGGCCGGCGACCGCCGGCACGGCTATGCCGCGGCTGGGAATGCCGCGGCCCCGTCGCAACAGTCGCCGGCCCAGCACCAGCACGCCGATCCCGAGCGTCACCACGCCCACCCAATGCGCCGGGCGCAGCCCGAAGCGCAGAGTCTCGTTCGCGGCGAGCACCCGCCACGGATCGATCCCGGTGGCGATGGCGTACCAGGCGAACTCGATCCAGGCCGTCGCAACCGCGGCCAACACCGCCAGCGCCGGACAGATCAGCAGGCTGCTCCGCCAGCGCACCGGCAGCACCCGCCAGGCCATCAGCCAGACGAACAGGCCGGCGAGGAACACCGCCCCGCCGACATTCGCCTTGCTCTGGATGAAGTAGTGCAGCAGCGCCAGCGCGCCGATCGGGTAAGCGAAGCGATGCAGCAGCTTCCAGCCGCGTCCCATGCGCCGCACCATCGCATCCGTGGAGGTCACCCCCAGCGCCACCAGCCCGACCAGCGCCACGAAGCCGATGGTCAGGTAGAATCGGTGCACGATCTCCGCCGCCACCACGCCGACCCGGAAGTTCTCGTCGATCACATAAAGGCTCAGATGCGTCAGCCCGTAGACGCAGGCGGTGACGCCGACCATTCGCCGCAGCAGCGCGAGTTTCGGCCAGTCGAACGCCTGCGCCGCCGGCGTGACAGCGAGCGCAATCATCAGGAACCGCACGGTCCAGAGGCCGATCCACAGCAGCGCCGACTTGAGCGGCCGGCTGCCCAGGTCGTCCGTCGCCAGCCAGACCGCGACCAGGGCCCCGGGGGCGATGCACCCCGCCAGCGCGGCCGTCTTGAACCAGGAAAACCGGCCCTGCCGGTCACGCCAGGGGGCCCGCTTGCGCCGGGGTCTCGTCGTTACCGTCGCCATCGTCCGTCCCGTTGGTGAACCCGATCCGCCTGTG
The DNA here is from genome assembly GCA_963708095.1 of uncultured Pseudomonadota bacterium. Taxonomy (GTDB): domain Bacteria; phylum Pseudomonadota; class Alphaproteobacteria; order Acetobacterales; family Acetobacteraceae; genus JAJZVS01. The sequence continues at coordinate 4,644,386 of OY970182.1, read as the reverse complement.
AGACCGACGCGCCCGCAGGCTATGCCGCCGCTACGGCACGTCCGTCGACCATCATCGGCACCGCTTGCCGGCGGCCTCCGCCGCCGGACTGGTGCCCACCGATCCGATCACCGGCGCTGCCATCACCTTGCGGGACCCGACGGCCCGAGGTCGATATGGGGCAGGTCGATCCGCGTGAAACCCGCCGGCGGCTCGAAAAGCCCGGCCGGCTGCGGTCCGTAGCGAACCATCACCGCGCGCAAGGTGCCGTTGCCGCTCAACCCGTGCTCCTGCCCGTGCCCCTGAGCCTGCAGCACCAGCCCGTCCTCGGTGATGCAAGCGGTGCCCGCATCGCCCGGGCCCCGTACCTGCCAGACCGTGCAGCCAAAGCCGGCCACCGTGGCGCTGCCGACGCGGGTCATTTTCGTGCCGGGCGGGATCGAAAGACCCGGAATGCTGTTCGGATCCAGCGGCAGCTCGACATAGCCGTGCTGCTGCGCGAACACCACGATCATCCGGGCGCGTGCGAGGTTGATGATCCCCCACGTTGGCATGCCCGCCATTTCCACCCGCGCCCGCGCGCCACGATCGCCCCAGAACACGCGGATCAATCCCGATTGCGCCGGACCGGAGGCATCGGGTCGGCCCTGCGCCTGATATTCCACCGCCACGTCGCGCGTCGGGCGGATCGCCGGCAGCGCCCCGATTCCCGGCGGGTCCATCCCCGGTGGCGCGACCGCGGGTTGGCCCATCGCCGCCGACCCGATCGCCGTCGCGGCGGCCAGCAGCACCGCCAGCACCAGGCCGGCCGAAGCAGATACGCGCATCCTGTTCTCACTCATCCTGTTCAGCTTGATCGTCCGGGCGGGGATCCCGCCGGTCGCGGTCACTCCGGGCCGGGCATGCCACCGAGATCGCACAGCGCCCGCTCCAGGCATGCCGGTTCCGGCGCGGCCAGCCAGCGCGCCGGGACCTCCAGCGCCTCGGCCAAGCGCGCCTTATACGCCGCGCGGGGGATTTCCACCGCCCCGAACTGCGCCAGATGCGCGGTCACGAATTGGGTGTCGAGCAGCCGGAACCCCCCCAGCCGCAACCGCGCCACCAGATGCACCAGCGCCACCTTGGACGCGTCGCGCTCCCGGCTGAACATGCTCTCCCCGAAAAACACCCCGCCCAGCACCACGCCATACAGCCCGCCGACCAGCGCGCCCGCCAGCCGACATTCCACCGAATGCGCCAGACCCATGCCGTGCAGCTCGGAAAACAGCGCCTCGATCTGCGGGTTGATCCAGGTGTCCTCCCGCCCCGGCACCGCCGCGGCACAGCCGGCGATCGTCGCTGCGAAGTCGTGGTCGGCCGTTACGACGAACCGATCCGACAACACCGTGCGCAGCAGCCGCCGCGGCAGATGAAAGCCCTCCAGCGGCAGCACGCCCCGCTGCTCCGGATCGAGCCAGTACAACCGATCGCCGCGGCGCGTTTCCGCCATCGGAAACAACCCGTGGCGATACGCCCGCAACATCAGCTCCGACGTGATCTCCACATGCCGCCGCGACATGGACACAGTGTGGCGTTCCCCCGCGCCGTTGGAAAGGGCACGCGGCGCGCAGACACCAGCCGACGGCGGCCATGGCGGCCCGCACGGAAGACCGGGGCGTGCGACCCGAGGCGGAGCGCCTCCCCGCGGCCCCGGCGTCGCAAACCGGATGCCGGACCGTGCAACAGCGCGGCGAGATCGCGGCGCAGTTCGTTACACGGCACCGACGCGACGTCGCGCGGGCGCGGCGGCGGAATCTCGGCGGTGATGCGCCCAGGGCCCGGCGACATCACGATGATGCGGTCCCGAGCTGTACAGCCGGTTCGAACAGGTCATCCTGGTGCAGGGCTGCCGCCGCGTGGCCGAGCTCGCGTTCCAGCGGATGATCGACGAAGACCTGCCGCGCCACGAACTGCCGGGCGCAGCCGCGCCACGTACCCACGGTGACGCGCGAGCCGTTCCGCACCCAGGGAAGGATCAACGAGCTGATCGATTCCGAGCGGCTCGCCGCGATGCTCGGGCTGCCGCCGCTCGATCCGCGCACGGATCGGGTGATGCTCTGCGGCAGCCCGGCGATGCTTGCCACGTTGCGCGCGGGGTTCGAAACCGGCGGCTTCGTCGAAGGCAACCACGCGGCTCCGGGCCATTTCGTGGTCGAACGGGCGTTTACCGAGCGCTAGAGCAGCTTCAGGATGACTGGAACCGGGGCATCGTGCGGCCGCCCCTCCCGCTTGCGGGAGAGGTCGGTTCCGCAGCGAACGGGTGAGCGACTGTCTGGGGCGTGCCTCCGGCTCTCACCCGTCGTGCTGCGCACGACGACCTCTCCCGCCTGCGGGAGAGGTGCCGATGACGTGGCACTTTCCACTCTGCGTGAACTCGCTCTAGCCAAGCCCGCCCCCGGTACGTGCGCACGTCTCTCTCCCCCCTGGCGGAGGAGGGAGACGCGAACGCTTCCTACAGCGGCGGCGACCGACGGCGCCGCAGCGCCAGTGCGAGCAACTGCATCAGGTCGATCGCCGCCGAACCCAGCCGCAGGCGATCCTCGATCCCCGCCACCGCCTGACGGCGCAGACGCATCGCCTCTCGCGCCACCTGGTCGTCGACACGACGGAACAGGGCCGGCAGGACCAGCAGCACGCCGAGCAGAAGGTTGGCCGCAGCGGCGACCAGCGCCGCCGGCACATCCGCAAGGTGCGTCACGAGGAACAGCCAGAACGCCGTTTCCAGGAAAATAAAGCCCACCGCCAGGAACGGCAGCGCCACTATCGCCCAGACGCCCCGGGCCGCCACCCCGCGGGCGCGCCGGCGCCATCGCAGCGCCTCGGCCTCGGTTGCGATCTGCGCCAACCGAAGGGTGCGCATCGGCCTCAGCGCGCCGGCCGGCGGAAGAGCACAAGTCCGACGACGGCGCCCACCGCCGCGGCCACCAACAGGGACGTGAGCGGTTGCTCCCGCACCCGCGACGAAAGACTGTCCGCCTGCTGACGCACCGCGCCGAGCGCCTGGTCCGCCCGGTCCGCAGCACTTGCCAAGGCGGGCTCCACCCGATCCCGCATCAATGCCTCGACCTGCGCCCGCAGCCGGGCGATCTGCTCCTTGGTATCCTCGCTATGCGCAGACGGTCCCGCATCGGTCATGGCCGGTTCCTTCCGTAAGTGGTCGATTGATATCACGTAGGGACCACGGCCGGCCATTGCGAGGCCGGGGCGGCCCGCTCGCCAGGATGTTCCCTCCCCGCCGCAAACCGCCTAGGAGACGGGCCAGATCGGAAGGATCCTAGCCATGGCCAAACCCACCCCGCCGCTGCACAAGACCCCTGCCCTGTCGGACTGGGACCGCGATGCGGCGCTCGCCACCGCGCGCATGTTGCTGGAGATCAAGGCGGTCAATTTCCGCCCCGAGGAACCCTACACCTTCACCTCCGGCTGGAAGTCCCCGGTCTATATCGACTGCCGGCGGATCATCTACTTCCCCCGGGTACGGTCGAAAATCTGCGAGCTCGCCGTGGAGAAGATCCACCGTCACGTCGGATACGAGACGATCGAGGCGGTGGCCGGCGGCGAGACCGCCGGCATCCCCTTCGCCGCCTGGATCGCCGACCGCATGGCCGCGCCGATGGCCTATGTGCGCAAGAAGCCCAAGGGCTTCGGCCGCAACGCACTGATCGAGGGCGACGTGCCGGAGGGCAGGCGCACCCTCCTGGTGGAAGATCTCACCACGGACGGCCAGTCCAAGATCCGCTTCGCCCAGGCGTTGCGCGACGCCGGCGCGCTCGTGAACCACGCCTTCGTGGTGTTCTTCTACGGCGTGTTCCCCGGCGCGTTCGAGACCCTGTCGGAAATGGACATCACCCTGCACCACCTCTGCACCTGGTGGGACGTGCTGGAGGCCTGCCGCGATCGTCCCTATTTTTCCGAGCCTGCGCTGGCCGAGGTGCGACGGTTCCTGGAGAACCCGGTGGCGTGGTCGGGCGCACACGGCGGCATCGCCTCGGCCGAGGAGGCCGCGGCGGCACGGCTGGCGTCGATGGAGGCCTGAACCGGGACGGAGGCCCGAGACCGGAGGGGCGCCCGGCGGCGGCCTCCGGGGCGGGCATTCCAGGGCAATCGCTTGAACGCCCCGCGCCGACACCTCTCCCGCTCTCGCGGGCTTGGGCCGCGAAGCGGACCAAAGTCGCCGTGCGCCGCACGGCGGGTGAGGGCCGTGCAGCACCGCCCGCCCGAGCTTGTCGCGCCCGCCCGACGCCCCACGGCGAGGACGCCGATGCTGCGCGGCCCGCAACAATGTCGCTCCGACCCTCACCCGGCGCGCGGTGCGCGCCGACCTCTCCCGCTCCGGCGGGAGAGGTGAAGACACGGGGCGTTCAAGCGATTGCCGGCGCGGGCGTTCCCGCATACTTGCATAATGCAAGTCATGATGCTATGTGCGGCGCCATGCAACGCACCAGCTTCAGCTCCATGCACTGCCCGATCGCCCGCAGCCTCGACCGCGTGGGCGAGTGGTGGTCCATCCTGATCCTGCGGGACGCCTTCTACGGCCTCACCCGCTTCGACCAGTTCCAGAAAAGTCTCGGCGTGGCGCCCAACATGCTGACCCGGCGCCTCAACGCCCTTGTCGAGTCCGGCCTGTTGGAGCGCCGCCGCTACCAGGAGCACCCGCCGCGGGACGATTATGTGCTGACCGCACGCGGCCGGGACTTCCACCCGGTGCTGCTGGCCCTGCTCGCCTGGGGCAACCGGCACTTCGCCCCCGACGGCCCCAGCGTGCAGATCGCCCGCGCCGACACCGGCGCGCCGGTCGAGCCGGTGGTGGTGGACCGCAACACGGGGGAGCCGATCGCCGGCCCCGGCTACCTCGTCGTGCCCGGCCCGGGCGCCGATGACGCCGTGCGCCAGCGCCTCGCCGAACGCGGCGCCCGTCCGTTCCGGTCCGCACCGGCGCCATGAGCGATCAGATCCTCGAGCGCGAGCGCCCCGCCGCCCCGGCCCCCGAACCGGCGGCCTCCCCGGTCGCCGCCGAGCCCCGCCCCGACCTCCGGCCCACACGGCGCCGGCTGGCCCGCCCGCCCCGCCGCGTGGTGCTGGCGCTTGCCGGCCTCGTCGCGCTCGGCGCGATCGGCTGGTACGGCTGGAATTGGTGGCGCACCGGCCGCTTCATTGCGACCACCGACGATGCCTATGTCGGCGGCAACGTCACCACCCTGTCCGCCCGGGTGCCGGGCTTCGTCGCCCGCATCCTGGTGGCCGACAATCAACTGGTGCACGCCGGCCAGACGGTGATCACGCTCGACCCGGCCGACTACGCGGCGCAGTTCGCGCGTGCCCAGGCGGTCGTGGGGAGCCGGGACGCCGCGCTCGCCACCCTCGCCGCCCGGCTGACCTTGCAGCGCACGCTAATCCGGCAGGCCGCGGCGACCCTGGCCGCGCGCAGCGCGGCCGCCGCCTTCGCCACCGAGGACGCCGCCCGCTACCGCACCCTGGCGCGCACGGCAGCCGGCTCGGTGCAGGCGGCGCAGCGCGCTTTGTCCGAGGACCGCCAGGCCGGCGCGGCAGTGCTGGCCGCCCGCGCCGCGCTGGAGGCCGCGCGGCGGCAATTGGTCGTGCTGACCGCCGAGACCGCGGAGGCGCACGCCGCCCTGGCCCAGGCGCAGGCGGAGCTTGCCACCGCCCGGCTCGACCTCGGCTACACGCGGATCGTCGCACCGATCGCCGGCTATGTGGGCGACCGCGCGGCCGAGGTCGGCGCCTATGTCACCGCCGGCACTGCGCTGCTGTCGATCGTGCCGGCGCACGGGCTTTGGGTGGACGCCAATTTCAAGGAAGACGAGCTCGCCGCCATGCGTCCGGGCCAGCCCGCACGCGTGGTCGCCGACATTGCGCCCGGCCATCCCTACACCGGCCGGGTGCTCAGCCTGGCGCCGGCCACGGGCGCGGTGTTCAGCGTGATCCCGCCGCAGAACGCCACCGGCAACTTCACCAAGATCGTACAGCGGGTGCCGGTGCGGATCGTGCTCACCGGACCGGCGGACGGGCTGGCGCTGCTGCGCGCCGGGCTCTCCACCACCGTCAGCGTCGATACGAAGCCATCGCGATGAGCGACCCCGCCGCGCGTCCCCCAGGGCGTCATTCAGGCGGCATCTTCCCCTTCGCCGTTATGTGCGTGGGGATGTTCGTGGCGCTACTGGACATCCAGATCGTCGCCTCGTCGTTGCAGGACATCGGCGGCGGGCTGTCGGCGGCGCAGGACCAGATCGGCTGGGTGCAGACCGCCTACCTGATCGCCGAGATCATCGTCATTCCGCTGTCGGGCTGGCTGACCCGGGTGTTCTCCACCCGCTGGCTGTTCGCCGCCTCCGCCGGCGGGTTCACGGCGGCGAGCCTGCTGTGCGGGCTGGCGTGGAGCATCGACAGCATGATCGTGTTCCGCGCGCTGCAGGGGCTGCTCGGCGCCTCGATGATCCCGACGGTGTTCACCTCGTCGTTTCATTATTTCCAGGGCCAGCGGCGGGTCTACGCGGCGGCGGTGATCGGGTCCATCGCCTCGATCGCGCCAACCTTGGGACCGGTGATCGGCGGGTGGATCACCGATACGCTGAACTGGCACTGGCTGTTCTACGTGAACCTGGTGCCGGGGACCTTGATCGCGCTGGCCGTGCCGCGACTGGTACGGATCGACCGGCCCGATCTCTCGTTGCTGAAGGGTGCCGACTATGCGGGGATCGTGCTGCTGGCGCTGACCCTCGGCAACCTGGAATACGTGCTGGAGGAAGGGGCGCGCTGGAACTGGTTCGGCGATAGCACCATCCGCACCTGCGCCGCGATCGCCGCGATCGCCGGCGTGGCCTTCGTCGCGCGCAGCCTGACGTTCGCGCGGCCGGTGGTCGATCTGCGCGCGCTCGGAGATCGCAACTTCTCGCTGGGCTGCCTGCTGTCGTTCGTGACCGGGGTCGGGATTTTCTCCACCATCTACCTGACGCCGCTGTTCCTCGACTATGTGCGTGGGTTCAGCGCCTGGCAGACAGGGACGGCGATCTTCTCGACCGGCGTCGCCTCGGTGATCGGCGTGCCGGTCTATGTGGCGCTGGGACGCAAGCTCGACCTGCGCTGGCTGATGGGGTTCGGTCTGGCCTGCTTCGGGCTTTCGATGTGGTCGTTCAGTTTCATCACGCACAACTGGGGTGCGGACCAGTTGCTGATCCCGCAGCTTCTGCGCGGCTTCCCGCAGGTCTTCGCGGTGGCGCCGAGTGTGACCCTGGGCCTCGGCAGCCTGCCGCCGGAGCGGCTGAAATACGCATCGGGCCTGTTCAACATGATGCGCAACCTGGGAGGCGCGGTCGGCATCGCGGTGTGCGGGGCGATCGTGAACGATTCCACCAACCGCCACTTCCTGGATATCGCATCGAACCTGACGCCGGCAAACGGACCGATGCTGCGGCTGCTCGCCGGCCTCGCGCACCACGACGCCGCGGTGCTGGGCAGCGCCGCGGCGGGCGCGCGGGCGGCGCTGCTGCAATTGCACGCGCTGGCGTACCGGGAAGCCGCAACGCTTGCCTATGCCGACGCGTTCCGCGCCATCATGCTGGCCTTCGTACTCGCAACCCTGGCGGTGCCGTTCCTGCGCAAGGTGGCCGCACCCGCCGCGCCGCGCGCCGACGCGCACTGACCGCGGCGGGGCGCGCCTACCCGGCGGGAGGCGCCATCGCCGCGTCGTCGATCTCTTTCGCCCGCACGGCAGCCGGGCGGCCGGCGAGCCGGGTCTGGTAGCGCTCGAACGCCGGGCGCTTCTCGATCGTGCCGAACATCATGCCCCAACCGAGATGCGAGCCGACGTAGAGGTCCGCAGCCGTGAAGCCGTCGCCCGCCAGATAGCCGTCGGCGGCGAGCGCATCCTCCAGCGTGTTCATCACGTCGTCGAAACACCCGTAGCCGACCATCCGCTCGCGCCCTTCCGGCACTTCGACGCCGAGCGCCTTGTTCGTCACCGCCGCCTCCAGTGGCCCTGCGGCGAAGAACAGCCAGCGGTAGTAGGCGCCGCGGCGCCGGTCGCCGGGCGGCGGCGCGAGACCCGCGCCGGGAAAGGCGTCGGCGAGATAGGCGCAGATCGCCGCCGCCTCGGTGATGACCGCGTCCCCATGGCGCAGCGCCGGCACCTTGCCCATCGGGTTGATGGCGAGGTAGGCGGGCGCCTTCATCGTCGTTGCGTAGTCGAGCAATTCGGTGCGGTATCGCTGGCCGGTCTCCTCCAGCATCCAGCGCACGATCCGCCCGCGCGACGCCGGGTTGGTGTAGAAGACGAGTTCGTCGGTCATGCAACACTCCTTTGCTGTGGCGGCGCACCGTCAGCCGCTGCTACCGGCATCGGCCGCGGGGCCTGCACTCCGCTCCATCCCACGTGCCAGAGCACCGCGGCGATCACCACCGCACCCCCGGCGACGGTACTCCATCGCGGCGTCTCCGCGAACGCCAGCCAGACCCACAATGCCGCCAGCGGCACCTCCATCGTGCCGATCAGCGCCGATTCGGTGGCCGAGACCAGCCGCGTCCCGAGGGTCAGCAACAACAGGCCGAGGCCGAACTGGGTAATGCCGAACACGGCGAGCTCTCCCACCTCCCGCGCGGTCACGGCCAGCGGCGCGGCGAGCGGGGAGGCCAGCAGCGCGGCCAGCAGGGCCGAGGCCGCGGCGGCCGGCAGCATCGGCGTGTCGCGGTGCCGCCGCACGGTGAGCATCATCACCGCCATCAGCACGGTCGTGCCGGCCGCGAGCAGTTCCCCGACCATCCGGCCGTGCATCCATCCATCTTCCCATGGCCCGCCCACCATCAACGCAACGCCGCCCAGCGCCAGCGCGCTCGCAGCCAGGGTGGCCCGGCGTTCCCTTATCCCGAAAGCGACCCGTCCGATCGCCGCGGTGACGAACGGCAGGGTCGCCAGGATGATCACCACCTCGGCGACCGAGGTCCGGCGGAATGCGTTGATGAACAGGATGGTGGCAACGCCGGAGCACGCCGCCACGACGAGCCCCGGCCAGCGCATGGCGCGCACGCCGGCGAGCGCCCGCCGCCCGTCGCGCGCCCACACCCAGGCGGCGATGAACCCGCCGGCAAACAGCCCGCGCCAGAACAGGATCGTCCACGGATCGAGCGGGATCAGCCGGGTGTAGAACCCGGCCGTGCTATAGGCGACGGCCGAGGCCGCCACCAGCAGCATCCCCGCCGCGCGCTCGCGCGGCATCATGCCCGCCAGAACGGCTTGCTGGCCTCGCGCTCAGCCTCAGCGAAGGTCATGCCGATGTCGCGCAGCATATGTGCGTTCATCCGGGCCAGTTCCGTGCGCGATTGATACCGCAGCCAGCAGCGGCGCAGGAAGGCCCGCAGCGGGCGGCGCCGCTGCGGGCGATCGGCCGGCGCGCCCACACCGGGAACATCAGGCGTCCATCCGCGCGACGCCGGCAGGACTGGCGGGGTGATGCTGAAGGGCAGGACTGGCATGTTGGTGTTCCTCTCGATCGTTTCCGGCAGGATAGACGCTCCCTGCTGACAGCGTTCTGTCAGCAGTGCCGGGCCTCAGATCGACGGGCCGCCGCGCCCCGCCACAACGCGGGGCCGGAGCCACGCGGCACCGAGCCGGCGCGGCAGGCGTCCGTCGATGCAGGCGAGGCCGCCGCCGATCAGCGCCATCCCCAGGACCTGCCGCGCCAGCAGCGCTTCGCCCAGCACGCAAACGCCGAGCAGGATGGCGCTTACCGGGATCAGGAACGTGACGAGCATCAGGTTGGTCGCGCCCGCCACGGCGAGGATGCGGAAATAGAGGATGTACGCCACCACCGTGCACAGCAACGCGATCCCGAACAGCGCGCCCCATCCGGAAGCGTCCGGCGCGGACAAAGTCCACGGCCGGTCCACCACCGCCGCAAGGGGAATCAGCACCAGGGTGCTGCCGGTCATCTGCCCCGTCGCCACCTTGATGGGCGCGATGCCCTTGAACCGGCGGCCGTAGAGGCCGGCGAAGCCGTAGGTGAGCGCGGCCAGCAGGCAGGCGCCCTCACCGAGCAGATCACCATGCCCCAACCCCGCCAGTACGTCCGGCCCGATCAGCACGGCGACCCCGGCGAAGCCGATGGCCGTGCCGGCCAGCTTGCCCGGCGTCAGCCTCTCGTTGTCGGTCAGCAGGTGTGCGACGAATACGGTGAACAGCGGCGTGGTGGCGTTGAGGATGGCGGCGAGCCCGCTCGCGATCCGGGTTTCGCCGAAGGCGATCAGCGAGAACGGCACGACGTTGTTGAGCACGCCCATCACGATGAACGCGCCCCAAAGCCGGACCGAGCGCGGCATGAAATCCCGCCGCAGCAGCAGCCACAGGTTCAGCATGAGCGCGGCGAGCCCGACCCGGCCGAGCACGATCGTAAACGGCGGCAGTTCGCCATCCAGGACCTTGACGAAGAAGAACGACCCGCCCCACAGCGCAGCAAGGGCCAGCAGCAGGATCCATTCCCGTCCTCCCATCGCCGGCTGCGCCGTGCGGCGATCTGCGTCCATCCTGTTCCCCTTTCGACTCCGGCCGGGAGGTAGGAACGCCGGCGCGCCGCCGCACTCCGGAACGTGCGCCGGGCTGCGTGCTCCGACCGGGCGGCGCACGATCCGCGCCGCACCGTTCCCGCCCCCCTTTCGGCGTTGCGCGGACGGATATAGGCTCCCCCTCCTGACAGCGTCCTGTCAGCAGCCGCGGAGAGCATCGATGCGACGCGCGGACCGGCTGTTCGACATCATCCAGGTGCTGCGCCTCGCCCGTGCCCCGATCACCGCGGCGACCATCGCGGCGGAGTTGGAGGTCACGCCACGCACCGTCTATCGTGACATTGCAACGTTGCAGGCTCGCCGCGTGCCCATCGAGGGTGCCGCCGGCCTCGGCTACGTGCTGCGCCGCGGCTACGACCTGCCGCCGCTCATGTTCACCGAGGAGGAGGCCGAGGCGATCGCCGTCGGCCTGCGGCTGCTGCGCCGGACCGGGGACCCGGGCCTGGCGGCGGCGGCGCGCAGCGTGCTCTCCAAGCTGGGGACGGTGCTGCCGGAGGGCCTGCGCGCGCATCTGGCCGGCGCGCCGTTCCGCGTCTCCGAGGGCGGTGCGCCGGCGCCCACGGCGATCGCGCTCTCGGAGATCCGCGCCGCCATCCGCGCCGCGCGCAAGCTGCGGCTCGACTACGTCGATGCCGGCGGGACCACCACGGCGCGCACCGTCCGCCCGATTGCGATCGAGTACTATGTCGGTGCCACCCTGCTCTGCGCCTGGTGCGAGCTGCGCGAAGACTACCGCCACTTCCGCGCCGACCGCATCGCCGCGGCAACCGTACTCGACGAGAGCTTCGCACCCGATGCCGCCCGACTGATGGCAGGATGGCTGGCGCTCACCGGCCCGGCCGAAACATCGGACGGAGCCCGGACGCGCCACGCTGACGGCGCGGAGACCGGGGCCACCGGTTGACCGCCCGCCGCGCCGAGGCCTCGAGAGTCGGGCTGGTGCATCCCGACGTGAGTTGCATCCCTCACCCGGCTTCGCTACCGCGCGCCATGGCCGGAGGGCGCAGAGCCGCTCCGCAAGGACGGATTTGCGCACATGACCGACGCTGACGACACCGGCGCTGTACACCCTCCGATCGCAATGCGATCGTCGGTTCGGGCGCTGCCGGCACCGCTGCCCGTCCCACCCGCCGCCCGGATCGACGGGCTGATCGCCCGCCTGCACGGGCTGCATCCCCGCCTGATCGACCTCAGCCTCGACCGGCTGATCGCCCTGCTGGCGAAGCTCGGCGCGCCCGAACGGCACCTCCCGCCGGTGATCCACGTTGCCGGCACCAACGGCAAGGGCAGCACCTGCGCCTTCCTCCGCGCCATGGCCGAGGCGGCGGGGCTGCGCGTGCACGTCTACACCTCACCCCACCTCGTCCGCTTCAACGAGCGCTTCCGCCTGGCCGGCAGCCTGGTCTCCGACACCGTGCTGGCGGAGACGCTGGAGGAGGTCGAACAGGTGAACGCCGGCGCGCCGATCACCGTGTTCGAGGTGATCACCGCCGTCGCCTTCGTCCTGTTCGCCCGCACCCCCGCCGATCTCTGCGTGCTGGAAGTGGGCCTCGGCGGCCGCGGCGACGCCACCAACGTGATCGCGCACCCGGCCGCCACCGCAATCACCTCCATCTCGCTGGACCACCGGGAACTGCTGGGCGAGACCTTGGCGGCGATCGCGGCGGAGAAGGCCGGGATCATGAAGTCCGGCGTCCCGGTGGTGATCGGGGCGCAGCCGGAGGAGGCCCAAAGGGTCTTGCTGGACCACGCGGCCGATCGCGGCGCGCCGGTCCTGTTGCGCGGACGGGACTGGGAGGTTGCGGCCGGACGATACCGCGATGCCGCCGGCACGCTCGACCTGCCGGCCCCGGGGCTGCTGGGCGCGTATCAGTGGGACAACGCGGGGATCGCCATCGCCGCCCTGCGTGCTGCAACCCTACGTGCTGCAACCCTGGGCGCCGCCGGCCTCGGCGTGCCGGACCGCGCGCTTGCCGCCGGCATTGGGCGCGCGGAGTGGCCGGCGCGGCTGCAACGGCTCACGGGCCAGCTCGCCGCGCTGCTGCCGCCGGGGTGGGAGCTGTGGCTGGACGGTGGCCATAACCCCGGCGCCGGGGCGGTGCTGGCGGTGCAGCTCGCTTCCTGGTCGGACCGGCCCGTACATCTGGTGGTGGGCATGAAACAGGCGAAGGACACGGCCGAGTTCCTCCGCCCGCTGCTGGCGCATGCCGCGAGCGTCTGGGCGGTGGCGGAACCGGAGCAGCACCTGGCGCTGCCGGTCGCCAAGATCGTCGCCGCGTCCGGCGGCGTGGCGCGGCCCGGGCCGCTGGTGGCCGATGCGCTCCGCCGCCTGCCGCAGGAGACGCCGCGGGGGGGATCATCGGCGCGCGTGCTGATCTGCGGCAGCCTCTACCTCGCCGGCGAGGTCCTGAAACAGGACGGGTGGACCGCATGAAGCGCCTGCTGATCGCCGCGGCGCTGCTGGCGGGCCTCGCCGCGCCGGCGCACGCCGCCTGGGACCGGTTTCGCATCATCGAGTGGCAGCCGCGCACGCCGGTCCAACTCGCCACCCTCAAGCGGCTCGGCGTCAGCGCCGGGATGGTGCTGGCGAACCGGAACGGCGGCGGGCTGAACACGACGGGGGCGGCGGCCCTGCGCAGCGCCGGCATGCGCTGCTACGTGGAAAACATCGCCACCGATTTCTATTCCGCCTATCATATCTGGACGCCCGGGAAGGAAACGAACTGGCGCTTCACGGCGCTGCAGCGGCAGTACGCCGCCGATCCGCACGATGCGTCCGTGTTCGTGCGCCACCCCAGCCTGTCCGATCCCGTCTGGCTGCGCCGCATCGGCCGCCGGCTCGCCGTGACGGTGCGCGCCGCGCAGCCGTACCGGCCGCTGTATTACAGTCTCGGCGACGAGACCGGCATCGCCGACCTCGCCGCATTCTGGGATTTCGATACGTCACCCGAATCACTGGCCGGCTTCCGCGCCTGGCTGCGCACACAGTACCCCTCCCTGGCGGCGCTGAATACCGAATGGGGCACGCACTACAGACACTGGGCCGATGTGCAGCCGGAACTGACCCGCGCGGCGACGCGCCGCACCGACGGCAACTTCGCCGCCTGGTCCGACTTCAAGGCGTGGATGGACGTCGCTTTCGCCCGCGCCGTGCGGGCCGGGACCGCGGCGATCCATCGCGCCGATCCGCATGCGCGCAGCGCCATCGAGGGCGCGCAGGTGCCCGGCTGGGGCGGCTACGATTACACGCTGCTCGCGCACACCGTCGACGTGATGGAGATCTACGACACCGACGAGAACTTGGCGCTGCTGCGTGCCTTCAACCCGGCGGTGATCCCGCTCGTCACCGCCGGCAGCGCCGACCCCGCGGAACGGCACTGGATCTGGCGCGAGTGGCTGCGCGGCGTGCGCGGGCTGGTGCTGTGGGATCCCGACCAGACGATCGTGCGGCCGGACGGCACGCTCGGGCCCGCCGGGATCGCCGATGCGACCCTGTTCGCGGCGCTGCGCGGGAAGCTCGGAAGCGCCGTGCTGGCCGCCCGGCCGCACACCGATCCGGTGGCAATCCTTTATTCGCCGGCGAGTTTTCGTACCAGTTGGATGCTGGAACATCAGCCCGCGGGCGACGCCTGGATCACCCGCACCGCCGCAGACGAGGACAACGGCGACGCGCAACGGATGGCGCTGACAGCGGACGCGCGCGCGCTGCGGCAGATCGGCCTGGCACCGCGCTACCTCGGCCCGGCGCAACTGGCCGACGGCGGGTTGCGCGGCATCCGGCTGCTGGTCCTGCCGCATGCGATCGCCCTGTCGGACCGCGACGCGGCGGCGATCCGCCGCTTCGTCGCCGCCGGCGGGGTGGTGGCGGCCGACGTGGTACCGGGGACGTTCGACCAGCACAGCCGGCGGCGGCCGACCTCGCCGCTCGCAGCATTGTTCGCCGCCGCTGGGCGGGCGCGGCTGCTAGCGGCGGGCGATCGGGCGGGGCTGCAGGCACTGGCGGCGCGCGCGGGGATGCGGCCGGAATTCGCCGTCACCGCGCCGCTCGATGACGTGACGCGCTATGTGTTCCGCAGCGGCGCCGGGACGATCGTCGCGTTGCAGCGCCGGTTCATCCCCGGAACGGGAACGGAGCAGGTGCGGGTCGATCTGCCCTCCCCGCGGTCGGTGGTCGATTTGGTGGACGGGCGCAAGCTGGGACGGGTCCGTTCGATAACCGTCCTGCTCGGGACGGTGCGGCCCGCGGTGTTCGCGATCGGTGCGGTGGGGAGCGGGTAGGACCCGTCGGACCACCCGGCCCCGCCAACCGCCCCTCCCCCTTTCAGGCCGGCGCTCGACGTTACCAGAAGCTTCATCCCGCCCCCGCCCGTCGCGCCTGCCAGCCCGCCACCACCTCGGCCAACACGCAGGCGAACAGCGCTGTCGTCCGGGCCGGGCCGAACCGCTCCGCCACCGTCCGCCCCGCCGCCGACAGGCGCGCCCGGAGGCCGGGGCTGTCGATCAGCATCCGCAGCGACCAGGCCAGCAGTTCCACATCCCCCATCGGGTGCAGCAGCGCGTTCACCCCATGCCGCCACACCCCGGCGTAGCAATCGAGGTCGCTCAGCACCACCGGGACACCGTAGCTGGCCGCCTCGAGCGGCGCGATCGGCATGCTCTCGTCGGCGGACGGCAGGGCGAAGATGTCGGCGGAGCGATAGAGCGCCTGCACCGCCGCCGGCGGCAGCCCCCCCGGCAGGACGAAGCGGTCGGCATGGGCGGCGATGAGGCTTTCCGCCGCCGGTTCGAGCAGCACCTGCTCGCCGGCCAGCACGCATTCCACGGGAGCAGCCGGGCCAAGCGCGGCCACCGCGGCGATCAGGTCGCCCTGCCGCTTGCGCGGATAGAGGGAGCCGACGCAAAGCACCCGCACCTGCCCCGCCGCCTTCACCACGGCGGGGCCGGCGACGGGCGGCGGCACCAGCGCCGGGATCACCTCCACCCGGCCCAGCGGCAGGGCAGCGAGCAGCGCGGCCCACACCCGCTCCACCGTGCCGCGGCTGGGGAAGACCAGCCGGTCCACCTGACCCAGCATCTGGCGCATCACGGGGCGGGTGATGACGTGCTCCACCCCGATCTGGCCCTCGTGGATCCACCACACCAGCGGCAGGTGGCCGGCGAGTGTGCTGAGCGCCTCCGCGGCGAACACCGTGCAACCCACCGCCACGTCGTGCTCCGCCGCTGCCGCCCGGGACACCACGGCGGCGCCGGCGGCCAGGAAATCCTCGCGCAGCGCGGCGGCGCGACCGGTGACCGCCGGGGCCAGCACCGTCACCTGCTCGCCCGCGGCGACGAGCGCCCGCACCTGGGCCAACAACGCCGTGACGGCGCCGTTCAGGGCCAACTCGTGGATGACGAACAGCACGCGCATCGGCACCCGCTCCGCTGCGGGTGGGAAATGACCATGCCCGGGCACGATGCGCCAGAGGGGATCGCGGGAGGGATCGGCAGCCGCCCCGCGCGCCGCCTAGCTTCCCGTGACCAGGGCGTCGATCGCGCCGGCCAGCCGCACATCGCGCGCGGTCAGGCCGCCAGCGTCATGGGTGGAGAGGGTGATCTCCACCCGGTTCCAGACATTGGACCAGTCCGGGTGATGGTCCTGCTGCTCGGCGAGCAGGGCTACCCGCGACATGAACCCCCAGGCAGCGGAAAAATTCGGGAAGGTGAAGCGCCGGCGGAGCGATTCGCCGCTCGCCGCCCCGGCGGCGAGCAGAGTCCAGGCCGGCAGAGTGTTGGCGAGGTCGGCACGTTCCGTCTCGGTCAGGCGGGCGGGCATGGCGGTCTCCCGAAATGCAGCAGTGGCGGGAGTGGGGGAGCTTCGGCGTTCCGGCCTCCCAAGGCAACGCCGGGCGCAACGCCGGACGCCGCGCGCAGCCCGGATCGCTGCCGCAAGGCTGTCGCGGAACGGTCGCATGACGCGACCCGGAGCCCTCGCTACATCGCCTCCCCGACCACGACCGCGAGGTGCCGCATGACGCTTTCCCGCCGCCAATTGCTGCACCGTGGCTTGCAGGCCGGCGCGCTCGCCGCGTTGCCGGGCCCGGCCGCAGCCGCGGCCGCCACTCCGCGCCTCGGGCTCTTCGTCATCGGCGACTGGGGCCGCGACGGCGCGCACCATCAGACCGCCGTCGCCCGCGCCATGGCGACGGCCAGCACTGCGCGCCTGCCGCGGTTCATCGTCTCCGCCGGCGACAATTTCTACGAGAGCGGTGTGACCAGCGTCGACGATCCACAGTGGCAGACGAGCTTCGAACAGGTCTACGCCGAGCCCTCCCTGCAGAAGCCCTGGCACGTCATCCTCGGCAACCACGACTATCGCGGCAACGTCCCCGCACAACTCGCCTACACGCACATCTCGCCGCGCTGGCGGCTGCCGGCGCGCCATTACAGCCGCACCGAAGCCGTGGGCGACGGGACGACGGCGGAGTTGTTCTTCCTCGACACGTCGCCGTTCATCGGCGCCTATCGCGGCACCATCACCCGGATCGAGGGCCAAAACCCGCACGCGCAGCACGCCTGGCTGGATGCCGCGCTCGGCCGCTCGACAGCACGGTGGAAGATCGTGATCGGCCACCATCCGATCTACACCACGCTATCCGGCCCGGACCACGACCAGCCGGACCTGATCGCGGCGCTCGATCCGCTGCTGCGCCGCCATCGCGTGCCGGTCTATATCAACGGCCACGACCATTCGATGCAGTACGTGGCAATGAACGGCATTGCCTATGTCACCTCCGGCACCGGTTCGGAGACGTACCAGCCTGGGCCGCCCGGGCGGCCCGGCTTCGTCTCGGGTGCGCACGGGTTCCTCGCCTGCGCCTTCGCCGCCGAGGGACTGCGGCTCGACTTCATCGACGACCAGGGCCGGACCCGATTCGTGCAGACCGTGGCGGGAGCATAGGGCCAAGGCGCGGGTGCCGATAACGTCTATTTGATCGGACCCGGGAATGTCTCTCCCGACCGCCACCGGGGCGATCGAAGCTGAACCGCAATGAGCGGGCGGGCGGCGATCGGAAGGTCCGGCTGCACGGCGCCGCTTTCGAGCGGTTGCCGGCGGGCGACAACATATCCTTGGTAGCCGGGGACTCGGGCCGATCGGCGCCAGGTTCGGAGCCCTCGCGCCGTCCCGCAGGGCACGGTCGGGACACCGTTGCTTCGCTCATGGACCCCGCGCTGCCGCAGACTGCCACCAGCGCCGGCCTGGCCGGGTCGGCGCTGGCGTCCATCGCCGATCTGTTCCAGCATGGATAGGCTTCGGTACCCGGGGGCGCCTGTCGCCGGCAGCGCCGACGAGATCTCCCGCACCGCCGCCGCGCGGCTACCCGGTCTGCCCGGGGGAACGTGCGGATCGATAACGGCGCCCCGCTCACTCGGCCACTGCGCGCCGACAAGAACTTTAAGGGAGGCAGCCATGGCGGCGGACCGGCAGGTGGCGATCGTGACGGGCGCGGGCAGCGGGATCGGACGCGCCATCGCGCTCGGCCTGCTCGGCGCGGGGGTGGATGTCGCCGCGGTCGACCGCGAAGATGCCTGGCTGCGCACCCTGGCCGAGGCGGCGGCGGAGCGGCACCTGACCGGGTCGTTGCAGACCATTTCCGCCGACCTGGCGCAGCACGAAAGCTTCGGCCGCATCATCGCCGACGTGCTTGGCCGGTTCGGCAAGATCGACGTGCTGGTGAACAACGCCGGCGTCGGCCAGGGCGCGATCCGCCCGGACCAGCGGGACAACCCGATCCGCTTCTGGGAGATCACACCCGACCACTGGAGCCGATTCGTCGCGGTAAACGCGACCGCACCGCTGATGCTGGCGCGCGCCGCGGCGCCGCACATGATCGAACGGAAGCGCGGGCGGATCATCGGCGTCACCACCAGCCTTGGCACCATGATGCGCGGCGGCCACGCCCTGTACGGCGCGAGCAAGGCCGCGGCGGAGGCGGCGCACGCGGTGATGGCCGCCGACCTCGCGGGCACCGGGGTCACGGTGAACGTGCTCGTGCCGGGCGGGATGACGGATACGCGGATCATCCCGGAGGCCGAGATTGCCGAGCGGGACAAGCTGATCCGTCCGGAGGTGATGGTGCCGCCGCTGCTGTGGCTGATCTCCGATGCCGCGCGGGACGTGACGGCGCGCCGCTTCCTGGCGGTGCACTGGGACGGTTCCCTGCCGCCGGCGCAGGCGGCGGAGCAGTGCGGCGCGCCGATCGCCTGGACCAGCCTCGGGGTCCTGCCGATCGAGCCGGAATGATCCCGCCCCACGTTCGGAGATCGCACCTATGACCCAGCGCATCAACCGCGCGATCGAGCTTTTGTCGCGCGACGAGGCCATCTACTACACCGGCGCCCATACCGGCCACGTGCTGACGCGCGCCCAGGGCGAGGCCGACGCCGGCACCTGGGCCGACTATATCAATGTCGGCATGGAACATGGCGCGTTCGACATGACCGGGCTCGACGCCTACATGCGGGGCCTGGCCGATGCCGGCCCGACCCGTTCCGGCCACCGCACGCCCACCGTGATCGTGGAAGCGCCGGTGAACGGCACGGACGCGGCGAACGTCCGCTACAACGCCTGGCAGTTCCGTCAGATCCTCGGCCGCGGCGTGCACGGCATCCTGCTCTGCCAAGCGGAGGGCGCCGAGGCGGCGCGCGCCTTCGTCGAAGCCTGCCGCTACCCGCATCAGCCCGCCGGAGTGGACCCCGCGCTGCCCTCCCCGCTGGCGCGGATGGAGGGTGCGCACGAGCCGGCGCCCGCCTTGGGGCGGCTCGGCCGCGGCACCCGCGGGCGCGGCTCGGAAGGCACCGCGGCGCCGATCTGGGGCATTTCGCCCGAGGAATACATGCGCCGCGCCGACCCCTGGCCGCTCAATCCCGAGGGCGAACTGCTGCTCGGCGTGAAGCTGGAAAGCCCCGAGGGCATCGCCGCCTGCGAGGAAATCCTGTCGGTCCCGGGTCTCGGCTTCGCCGAAATGGGGCCGGGCGACCTTGGCCTCGCGCTCGGCTACCTGACGTTGCAGCGCGATCCCTATCCGCCGGAGATGCAGCGCGCGCGCGACCGGGTGCTGGCGGCCTGTCGGGCGCGCGGGATCGCGTTCCTGGAGGGCGGCAACCCCGGCAACATCGTGGCCCGGCTGGACCAGGGGGTGCGGGTGATCGCCGACCACAACGAGGACAGCGCGCGCATCGGCCGGGCGCACCAGCGGCGGAGCCTGCCGGTATAGCCGCCGCCGCCCGCGCCGCCAGCAATTCTCATTTTGCCGGGCATGAGCGCATGACCAGGGCGCGCGGCGGCCTTCTTCGTGCCGCCGTGGCGGAACCCGCTTTTGCGTTTCGCCCGCCCCTCCGCCGGCAAAACGAGAATGGCTGCCGGATACCGGCCCAAGCCTCTTGGGTGTTTGGTTCGATACAGCAACAATAAGGCCGCGCGTCCGCCGCACCCGTTCAGCCCGGAATTTGCGTCCCATCCGCCAAGGTCAGCCCCGCGCACCCGCGCCAGACCGGCCGCCGGTCCCGCCGACCCGCGGCGGGCAGGCACCACAGCGCGATAATGTCCGTCACGGAAACATCCTTCGCCCGCGCGCAAGCGTAGTCGGCCGCCGCCGCCACGGCCTCCGCGCGCCCGCCGGGCACCAGGATCACGGGCCGGCGCCGCCGCCGCGAGGCGGGCAGCAGCGCGCGATCCACCCCGAGCATCCAGCCAAGCGGGCGCAGGATCGGCCCCAGCCGGGGATCGGCGGCCAGCATCTCCGCCATCGCCGGCTCGCGCAGCAGGTCTTCCATCTGCGCGCGGCCGGCGGCGGCTTGCGGCAGCAGCCGCAGCAGCCAGCGCCAGGACCGTGGCAGCCCAGGGCGCGCGGGCAGCGGGTCCGCTGGAGCGAAGCGCATGCTGTGGCTGGGAACGAATCTCGGTTCGGCCGGCCCGGAGGGGGGTCCGGAAGCGGGCTTCGGGGGTGGGATCGGGGTGGAGGCGACGGCGCGGAACCGGACCGCGAGATGGCGCAGCCGGGCGAGCAGGGCGCCGGCGTGCGCGGGTTCCAGGCCCGCCTGATGGGCCTCCGCCTGATCGCGCCCCGCCGGATCGCACAAGCCGCCGATGCGGTCGGCCAGCCAGGCGATGAGGCTGCTCAGGCGGTCGAGGAGGGGGGCGGGGGTCATGGGTTGCGAACAAATATAGAACATACGCCCGGGGCGAGGCAACAGGTTTGTGCGGGCGGTGGTGACGCATTTTGAATTTTTTGGTTAGGGACACTAACACTCGGAGTTTCCCGGGCAATGGCCGCGTCCATCAACGTGGCCCACGGTAGACCGCAAGCCCCGGGCTTCTTCGCGCTCGGCCTGCAGATCGCGCGCCCGGTCTGCGGCACCGTACCCGTCAGTTAGCTGGCGGGTATATCAAACGGGCTTGTCGCCACAATGACTAGTGTAGAAACTGACGCCATTTCCATCAGGATCTTGTATCGAGAAATAATGATGGCCGTATAGCGCGCGTTCTGCGATGGATGACGGTGAATATCCTTTATCAATCAGGCGGGCCCTGTAGAGTTCCAGATCCGCTTTTTTATGCCCAGCGATCATAAGATCTATTTTTTCGCTGCCAAAATCTGGTCTTTGGCCGACATGACTGTTCTGCAAAGTCCTGCTCTGATCATCTTCCCTTTGAAATAGCAGCAAATGCGTGCCGCCGCGCAGTTCAACGATCGCCAATCCAGGAAATGTGTCGAGCGCGCGCAGACCTAAACCAACATAAAATTGATGACTTGCCTCGATATTTTGTACTTTCATGACAAAGTGAGCGAGGGCTGCGGCGGGTAAAGAGTCGTCCATTTCTAAGTCCTTTCATAAAGTTCGCTAGAGGGTTAGCTGAGGAGCAGTCTTGCCGAGCAAGCGCCGCCATGCTAATCCGACTAGCAAGTCGGAAATGACTTGCGACTGATCAGTCGAAAAAGCAAGGGGCGTTGTGACGCGAAAGAAGGAAATCGACAGGGACAAGGTCTTGGATGCTGCCGAGGCCGTCATCCTCGACTCTGGTGGCCGAAATTTCACCCTCGATGCCGTGGCCGAGCGTGCGGGGATCAGCAAGGGCGGTCTCGTCTATACCTTTGCGACTAAGGATGGATTGGTACACGCGGCGCTAGAACGAGAAATGGCTCGTTTCCAGGAGGCTGTACGTCGGCGACTCGGCAGTGGGCCAACTGGGCCGGTCGAATTGGTCCTCGCGCACATCGAGGAAGCCCTGGCCGAGGACGACGCCTCGACGCAAATGGCGGCTTTTCTCATAACCGCACTGGTGCATGCCCCTGACATGCTGGGACCGGTACGACGCTTTTACAGGGCATTGCTCGATCCGCTCCGATCGGAACATGGTGAGGTTGCTAAAGTCCGTCACGCACTGCTGGCTGTTGAAGGTATTTTTCTGCTCCGGGGACTTGGGTTTGCAGAGGTTTCCACAGACGAGCTCAAATCTGTCCTGCTCCACGCACGCAGTATCGTCCTTGCGGCGTTGGATAACCCAGTCAGCAGGCTGTGCTAATTTTCCCCAACCCCAAAATTCAAAACGCGTCACCACCGTGCGGGCGGCAGCAAGTCTCATTTTACCAGGCATGCGCGCATGACCAGGGCAGGCGGCACGAAGCAGGTTCCGCCCCGGCGGCACGGAGAAGGGTCGGGATTCCGCGGCGGCGGTGGCCTTCGCCGTGCCTCCGCGCCGCCGGGGTGGAACTTGCTTTTGTGCTGCGCCCGCCCCTTCGCCGGCAAAACGAGAATTGCTGCCGCGCCGCCGCGGTGGTTGCAGCCGGTGCGGCCGGGGGATTAGCCTCCCGTCAAACGCGGCCGCCCGTCCTTCCGGCGTGCCCCGGCATCGCAAGGAAACGCCATGATCAACCTGCACGACATCCGCTACGCGCGGCTCGGCACCTCGGACCTCGACGCCGCGATCACCTTCGCCACCAGCATCGTCGGGCTGCAACTGGTTGCGCGCGAAGGCAAATCCGCCTATTTCCGCTCCGACCGCGCCACCGTGCGCGGCGACACCCGCGACCACACCCTGGTCTATTTCGAGGGTGATCCTTCCGACCACACGATCGGCATCGACCTCCTCGATCCCGACGATCTCGACGCGCTCGGCGCCGCGCTGGAACGCGAGGGAAGGCCGGTGCACCGCGGCACGCGCGCCGAATGCGACGCCCGGCGCACGCGCGACTTCATCGCCACCACCGATCCGAGCGGCAACCAGATCGAGTTCCTCGCCCGCCCCTTCAACAGCGGCGTGCGCTTCACCCCGTCGCGCGACATCGCGATCGACAATTTCAGCCATGTCGGCATGTTCAGCACCGACCCCAGGCGCGACACCGCGTTCTGGACCAGGTTGCTGAACGCACGCGTGTCGGACTGGCTGGGCGATGCAACATTCCTGCGCATCAATACCGTGCACCACTCGGTGGTGCTGATGCCGTCCACCCGTCCCGGCATCCAGCACATCAACCACCAGGTGGAGGACATCGACGACGTCATGCGCTCCTACTACTGGCTGAAGCAGCAGGGGGTGAAGATCGTCTACGGGCCGGGCCGGCATCCGATCTCGACCGCGATCATGGTCTATTTCGAAGGCCCGGACGGAATGGTCTACGAATATTCCGTGGGCGTGAAACACATCCTGCCGGAACAGGAAGCGACCTACCGGCCGCGGCAGTTCACGGTCGAGGGCTACAACGGCGACATGTGGGGCTCCTTCACGGAGACCGAGGGCCTGCCGCGCGAACCGGCCGCAGCTCGACGGATGCGCCTGGTGGTGTAGCCCGCCGCGGCAAGCGGCCGTTCAGGCCAGCTTGCCGTGGCAGTGCTTGTATTTGCGCCCCGACCCGCAGGGGCAGGGCGCGTTGCGCGGCGTCGCGCTCCAGGTGGCGGGATCGGCGGGATTGACCGCCTCCGCCCGCCGCGGCTGGGCCGCCAGCAGCACCGGGGGCGCCAGGGTCGCCACATCCGCCTCCCCGACCGGCTCGCCGCCACCGCCGCCGGCGAAGACGGACATCGGATCGGGATGCAGTTCCAGATACTGCGCCGGGTGCGGCTGGAAATCGAACGCGGGCGGTGCCTCCGGGCCCATTTCGACCCGGCTCAGCATCGTCGTCACCCGCTCCTTGAGCTCGTCCAGCATGGAGTTGAACAGCGCGAAGGCCTCGGCCTTGTACTCGTTCAGCGGGTCCTTCTGGCCGTAGGCGCGCAGCCCGATGCCCTGGCGCAGGTGGTCGAGCGCATAGAGATGCTCCTTCCACACCGCATCGAGGGTCTGTATCAGCAGCGACTTCTCGACGTAGCGCATCAGCTCGGGGCCGAGGTTGGCGGCCTTGGCGGCCATCATCTGGTCGGCCGCCTGCTCGATGCGTTCGCGCAACTGGACCTCGTCGATCCCTTCCTCGCGGCCCCACTCCTCGACCGGCACATCGAGGCTGAGTACCCGGCGCACGTCCTCGGCCAGCTCCGCGAGTTCCCATTGCTCGACGAAGGCCTTGGCGGGGACGCGGCGCTCGACCAGGGCCGTGATGACCTCGGCGCGCATCTCGGCCAGGGTCTCCGACACGTCCTCGGCACGCATGAACTCCTTGCGCTGGGCGTAGACCTCCTTGCGCTGGTCGTTCATCACGTCATCGTATTTCAGCACGTTCTTGCGGGTGTCGAAGTTGCGCGCCTCGACCTTCTTCTGCGCCTTCTCGAGCGCCTTGTTGATCCAGGGGTGGACGATCGCCTCCCCGTCCCGGAGCCCGAGCTTCTGCAGCATCCCGCCCATGCGGTCGGAGCCGAAGATGCGCATCAGATCGTCTTCGAGCGAGAGGAAGAAGCGCGACCGCCCCGGATCGCCCTGCCGCCCCGACCGGCCGCGCAACTGGTTGTCGATGCGACGGCTTTCGTGGCGCTCGGTGCCGATCACGAACAGCCCGCCGGCTGCCTTCACCTGCTCATGCGCCTCAGCGATCTCGTCGCGAATTTCCGCCTCGCGCGTCGCGTGCAAGCTGGGATCCTCGATCCCCGCCAGCACCCGCTTGAGCCGCATCTCCAGGTTGCCGCCGAGCTTGATGTCGGTGCCGCGGCCGGCCATGTTCGTTGCGATGGTGACCGCGCCGGGCGCGCCGGCCTCGGCCACGATCTCGGCTTCCTGCTCGTGGAAGCGGGCGTTCAGCACCGCGTGCGGGATTTTCTTGCGCTTCAGGATGCCTGACAGCAGCTCACTCTTTTCGATCGAGACGGTGCCGACCAGCATCGGCTGCCCGGTCTTGCGGGCCTCCTCGATCAGGGTGGCGACCGCCTCGTATTTCTCCGCGGCGCTGCGGTAGACCTCGTCGTCCTCGTCCTTGCGTCCAACCGGGACGTTGGTCGGGATCTCCACCACTTCGAGCTTGTAGATCTCGGCGAACTCGTCCGCCTCGGTCGACGCGGTGCCGGTCATGCCGGCGAGCTTGGGATAGAGGCGGAAATAATTCTGGAAGGTGATGGAGGCCAGGGTCTGATTCTCCGCCTGCACCTCCACGCCTTCCTTCGCCTCCAGCGCCTGGTGCAGCCCGTCCGAATAGCGCCGCCCCTCCATCGCCCGGCCGGTGAATTCGTCGATGATCACGACCTTGTCCTGGCGGACCATGTAATCCACGTCGCGGGCGAACAAAGTGTGCGCGCGCAGGCTCTGCTGGACGTGGTGCACGACCGAGATATTGAAGATGTCGTACAGATTGCCCTCGGTAATGATACCTGCGGTGCGCAGCATATCCTCTACCTGCTCCGAGCCGGGTTCGGTCAAGGAGACGGTGCGGAACTTTTCGTCCTTGTCGTACGTCTCCGGGTCGCGCACCAGCTCCTTCACGACCGCATCGACCTGGCGGTAGAGATCGGAACTGTCCTCGGCAGGACCCGAAATGATCAGCGGCGTGCGCGCCTCGTCGATCAGGATCGAATCGACCTCGTCCACGATCCCGAAGAAGAAGTCCCGCTGGACCATGTCCTCCAGCCGGTACTTCATGTTGTCGCGCAGGTAGTCGAAGCCGAACTCGTTGTTGGTGCCGTAGGTGATATCGGCGGCATACGCCGCCCGGCGCTGATCGTCGTCCAGCCCGTGCACGATCACACCGACGGAAAGGCCGAGAAACCGGTAGATCTGGCCCATCCACTCGGAGTCACGCTGCGCCAGGTAGTCGTTCACCGTCACCACATGCACGCCCTTGCCGGCGAGCGCATTCAAATACACCGGCAAGGTCGCCACCAGGGTCTTGCCCTCGCCGGTCTTCATCTCCGAAATCTTGCCGTCGTGCAGAACCATCCCGCCAATCAACTGCACGTCGAAATGACGCTGCTGCAGAACCCGCCGCGCCGCCTCCCGCACCACCGCAAACGCCTCCGGCAGGAGATCGTCGAGGCTCGCGCCCGCAGCCAACCGCTCCCGGAACACAACCGTCCGCGCCGCCAGCGCCGCATCATCGAGCGCCGCAACCGCCGGCTCCAGCGCATTGATCTGCGGCACCCGGCGCTGATACGCCTTCAACGCACGTTCGTTGGCAGTGCCAAACACAGCGCGGGCAAAAGCGGCAAGCATCACAAGCCTTCCGGGAGGGGGACCCCCCCCAGATAAGGTCCCCCCCCCGCGCGGTCAACGACGCGGGATGTGACACCGGGGGTCGGGCGCGCCCTGTAGCAAGCAAGGCCAAGGGGGCTCCGCCCCCCTGGACCCCCTGCCAGGGGACTAGTCCCCTGGACCCCTCGGGTTTGGTTCCGTGCGGTGGGGGGTGTCGCGGCTGGGTGGGCGGCGGGGGGGCTGGGGCGCCGGCAGGGACAGGGCGCATCTGCGCCCTTGTCCCTGTGCCGGCGCCCCAGCCCCCCCGCCGCCCACCCAGCCGCGACACCCCCCACCGCACGGAACCAACGGAAGGGTTCCAAGGGCGAGCCCTTGGTGGGGGTCCAGGGGGCAAAGCCCCTTGGCCTTGCTTGCTACAGGGCGCGCCCCATCCCCGATGTCACATCCCGCTGGGGTAATTCGGCCCGCCGGCGCCTTCGGGGGGGACCCAGTCGATGTTCTGGGTGGGGTCCTTGATGTCGCAGGTTTTGCAGTGGACGCAGTTTTGCGCGTTGATTTGCAGGCGGGGCGTGCCTTCGTCGGCGCCGACGATTTCGTAGACGCCGGCGGGGCAGTAGCGGGTTTCGGGGCTGCGGTAGCGGTTCCAGTTGGTGGTGATGGCGACTTCGGGGTCGCGCAGCCGGAGGTGGGCCGGCTGGTTTTCCTCGTGGTTGGTATTGCTGATGAACACCGAGGACAGCCGGTCGAAGGTCAGCACCCCGTCCGGCTTCGGGTAGTCGATCCGCGGCGCCTGGTCGGCCGGCAGCAGGGTTTCGTTGTCGGGGTGCGGGTGGTGCAGGGTCCAGGGGGCTTTGCCGCGAAGCAGGTAGGTATCCAGCGCGGCGTAGCCGAGGCCGCCCCAGAAGCCGAAGCGGGCGAAGCCGGGGCGGACGTTGCGCACCGCCCGCAGTTCCTCCCACACCCAGCTTGCGCGCAGCGCCTCCGGGTAAGCGTCGAGCAGCGGCGGGCGGGTTCCGGCGAGGGCGGCGGCGACCGCTTCGGCCGCCAGCATGCCGGTCTTCATCGCCGTGTGGGATCCCTTGATCTTGGGCACGTTCACGAACCCGGCGGAATTGCCGATCAGCGCGCCGCCGGGAAAGATCAGGCGGGGGATCGACTGGAAGCCGCCTTCGTTCAACGCCCGCGCTCCGTAGCCGATCCGCCGGCCGCCGGTGAAGTGGCCGCGCACCGCGGGGTGGGTCTTGAAGCGCTGCGCCTCCTCGAACGGAGACAGCCAGGGGTTGCGATAGTCGAGGCCGATGACGAAGCCGTAGGAGACCAGGTTGGCGCCGAAATGGTAGAGGAAGGACCCGCCGTAGGTGCTGCGATCGAGCGGCCAGCCCACCGAGTGCTCGATGAGCCCGGGGCGGTGCTGGGTCGCAGGGATTTCCCACAGCTCCTTGATGCCGATCGCGTAGGTTTGCGGCTCCGCGCCCTCGCGCAAGGCGAAGCGGGCGATCGCCTGCTTGGAGAGCGAGCCGCGGCAGCCTTCGGCAAGCAAGGTATAAGGTGCGCGCAGTTCCATGCCGCGCTGGAAGGTGCCGGTGGGCGCGCCATCCTTGCCGATGCCCATGTCGCCGGTGGCGACGCCCGCGACCCGGCCGTCTTCCTCCAGCAGCTCGACGGCGGCGAAGCCCGGATAGATCTCGACCCCGAGCGCCTCGGCCTGCTGGCCAAGCCAGCGCACCACGTCGCCGAGCGAGACGATGTAATTGCCGGCATTGTGCATCTGCGGCGGCGTCGGCAGCCGCCAGGCGCGGCTTGCGGTGAGGAACAGGAAGCGATCGTCGCGCGCCGGGGTATTCAGCGGCGCGCCCTGGGCCTCCCAGTCCGGGATCAGCTCGGCGAGCGCCCGCGGCTCGACCACCGCACCGGAGAGGATATGCGCGCCCACCTCGCCGCCTTTCTCCACCACGCAGACCGCCGCGTCCGGCGCGAGCTGCTTGAGGCGGATGGCACAGGCGAGGCCGGCCGGGCCGGCGCCCACGATCAGGGCGTCGAACTCCATGGATTCGCGAGGGGGGGATTCGCGAGGTTGGGTCGCGTCCGCCATTGGCTGGTGTCCTCCATCTCCGGGCCGGCAACCTATGCGGCGGGCGCCCGGTTGCCAAACCGTCCATTGGCCGATTGCACGCCGGGGCCGATTGCACGCCGGCGCGGGAGCAGGCAGGAGGAAGGGCATGGAGCCCCTGGTCGCGCTGCGGTTGCAGATCGAGTTCGGCGCCGACGAGGCGCTGGAGGACGCGCCGGTAGACCGGCTCCGCCCGTCCGCGCCCGCGACCGTCGCGACCTCGGACGCGCTCCCTGGCGGGGCGCCTGCCGGGGCCGTCGCGATGCGGAGCGTTCCTCCCCGAGCCGGTGCGCCTCCCGCCTCCACGGGGCCGGATACAAGCCGAGGCGCAGTACCGCCCGCCGCCGCAGCCGCCGCGGAACTGGCGGCCACCGCCGATACCCTGCCCGCTTTGCGCGCGGCGATCGCCCGCTTCGACGGCTGCGCGCTGAAGGCCACCGCCGCCAACCTCGTGTTCGCCGAGGGCGACCCGGACGCCGGCCTGCTGCTGATCGGTGAGGCGCCGAGCGATGCCGACGACCGTGCCGGTCGGCCCTTCGCCGGCCCTGCCGGTGCCTATCTCGACAAGATGCTGGCGAGCATCGGCCTCGACCGGTCACGCCTGCTGCTCGCCCCGCTGGTGCCGTGGCGGCCGCCGGGCGATCGCCCGCCCAGCCCGGCCGAGCGCGCAGCATGCCGGCCGTTCCTGCACCGGCTGATCGTGCTGGTACGGCCACGGCGGGTCGTGCTGCTCGGTCCGCTCGTGGTGCAGGATCTGCTGGGACCCGGGCGGCGCGGGAAGGAGGCATGGCGGGCGTTGACGGTCCCGCCGCTCGATCCGATCCCCGCGCTGGCGTCCCAGGACCCGGGCATTCTGCTGCGCACCCCGGGGCCCGCCCGGCGACGAGCGTGGGCCGAGCTGCGGCTTCTGCGACGGGGGCTGGACGCCAATATCACGAAATAGTGAGCATAACTCCCCCCCTAACCGGCTGATTTCTTGTCGGTTCATCAATCCGTGTATGCGCGCCCCCCGGTTCAAGGATTGCCTTGGCGATTTCTCGCCGCTAGGCGAGACGACATGCGAGGGACCGGTCACACGCTCTCCCGCCTTTTCGCCGTGCGGGCCCTGGTTGCCGGGGCCGCGTTGTTCGCCGGGGCGTCGGTCCCGGCGGGTTTCGCATGGGGGAAGGGGGGCAACGATCAGACCGCGATGGCCATCCCGCGGATCGGCGCCCCGGACCAAGGCGGAGGTCACGGTGGGGGCGGCGGGTTCGCGGCGTTGCCGCGTCCGCTCTCGCCCGGCGAGGCGGCGCGGGTGCGCCGCATATTTGCGGACCAGCACGCCGGACGCATGACCGAGGCGGAAGCGCTGACCGACCGGCTCGGGTCCGACCTGCTGCTCGGCAGCATCCTGGCCGACCGCTACCTGGGCCCGTTTCATCGCTCTACCGTGCCGGAACTCACGGGCTGGCTCGCCCGCTTCGGGGCCGAGCCGGACGCGCCGGCCATCCGCGCCCTGTTGCTGCAGCGGCTTCCGTCGGGCCGCCCGCTGACGCCGAGCCTGAGCGCCGTGCTGAAGGCGCCCCTGCCCGCCTTCCTGGCGCCCGCGGCAGCGCCCGACATGGCGGGATCGGGGGCCCCCGTGCGGGACCCGGCAGTATCGAGCCCGACCGCGGCCTCCTGGCTGGAACGCGACGTGGCGGCGCATGTGCGGGCCGGCGCGTTCGACGTCGCGCTCCGGCTGATCGCGCAGACCCGAGGCCTGCGGCCGGCCGCCGCCGCGGCCCTGCGGGCCAAGGTGGCGCGCGGGTTGTTCGCCGACAACCGGGACGCCGCCGCACTGCGGGTGGCCGCGGCGGCACGGCGGGAGACCGGTGCCGGCGGCACGGCGGGACCGCCGGCCTATGTGGCGGGTTTGGCCGCCTGGCGGCTCGGCAAGATGCGCGATGCCGGATTCTTTTTCGCCACCGCCGCGCGGGCGCCGAGCGCCTCGGCCAGCCTGCGCGCCGCCGGCGCCTTCTGGGCCGGGCGGGTCGCACTGCGCCGCGGCTATCCCGCCGCAGCCGAGGCCTGGTTCCGCCGTGCCGCCGGCGCGGGGCAGACCTTCTACGGGTTGATTGCCCGCCGCACCCTGGGTTGGGGCGTCGGCGCGATGTTCGCCCATGCCACCCTGTCGGGCGCCGATCTCGATGCGCTGGCCGCGCTGCCGCAGGGCCAGCTCGCCTTCGCGCTGTTGCAGGTGGGCCAGACCACGCGCGCGGAGACGGCGCTGCGCTGCCTCTGGCCCGCAGTCGTGCACGATCCCCCGTTGCGCCGCGCCCTGATGCTGGTCGCGGCGCGCGCCGGCATGCCCCAGCTGGCCGGGCAGATCGCCGCGCGCATCCAGGAGGCGGACGGAATCCCGGCGCAGGACCTGCATTTTCCGATGCCGACCTTGCATCCCGAGGGGGGGTTCCAGATCGATCCCGCACTGGTCTACGGGATGACCCGCGCGGAATCGAATTTCGATGCGCAAGCGGTTTCACCCGCGGGCGCGCGCGGACTGATGCAGATCACGCCCATCACCGCACGCGCGGTGATGGGCAACGGGAATCTGACCGGGGCGAGCCTGCATAATCCGGGGTTCAATCTGGAAGTCGGTCAACGGCTGATCCGCTCGCTGGCGCTGCGCACGCCGGTCGACGGCGATCTCATCGGCCTGCTGGCAAGCTACAATGCCGGTCTCGGAAGCTATCTGTCGTGGCACAACGACGTGCACGACGACGGCGATCCGCTGCTGTTCATCGAGGCGATCCCGATCCGCCAGACCCGCATTTTCGTCGAGCGCGGATTGGCCTATACATGGCTGTATGCGGCGCGGCTCGGTCTCGCCTCGCCCAGCCTGGACGCGATTGCCGACGGGTCCTTCCCGCGCTTCTCCCCGGCGACGGCGCCGATGCTGGTGAGCCTGCATTGAGGTCACGCGCCCCGAGTCCGCCCCCGGAAGGAGCCGCTCCCATGGCCCGCATCGACGAAAGCCGCCCGTTCATCCAGGTCACCATCGCCGTGCTGACCGTGTCGGACACGCGGACCCTGGAAACCGATACCTCCGGCGCGGCACTGGCCGCACGCATCGTCGCCGCCGGACACGCGCTGGCAGCACGCACGATCGTGAAGGACGATGTCGCCGCGATCACCGAGCATCTCCGCGCCTGGATCGCCGATCCGACGATCGATGTCGTGATCACGACCGGCGGCACCGGCATCACCGGCCGCGACGTGACGCCGGAGGCGTTCGAGCGGGTGCTGGACAAGCGGATCGAGGGATTCGGCGAATTGTTCCGCATGCTGAGCTACGAGAAGATCGGCACCTCCACCATGCAGTCGCGCGCGCTGGGCGGGGTGGCGCGCGGCACGTACCTGTTCGCGCTGCCGGGCAGCACCGGGGCGGTGAAGGATGCGTGGGACGACATCCTTTTGTTCCAGCTTGATAACAGACACCGGCCTTGCAACCTGGTGGAGCTGATGCCGCGGTTGCAGGAGCATCTGAAACCGGCGGCGGAGTAGCGCGGGCGGTCAGGCGGGTGGGTCGGCGGGCAGGCCGACGCGGCGGATGATCTCGCGCGTCAGCGCCTCGAAATCGCCATAGCAATCGAGCACCGCGCCCTGGTGGCCGCCGAACGCGCCATCCGCTGGACGCAACAGGAACATCGGCTTGCGGGTTTCCTGTGCCATGGGCATCAGCGAGCGGTAGTCCTTGAGTCGTGCGATCCGGTTGGGATCGGATTCTACATCACTGGCTTCCCCGTCCGGCCGGTCAAGGACGAAGCGGCGATAGTCGGCCGGGATGCGCGCGATCCACTTGCCGAACGCGCGCGCCGGCCGCCCCGCCAGCACCGAATGCCGCATGACCACATAGCCGATCGGTTCGATCATTCCGGGCGGCAAGACCAGCGACGGGTCGGGGTTGTTCGGACGCATCTGCTGCCAGGTGGCACGCCATTTCCGCAACGTCGGCCCCATGTTGCGCAAACCCTGCAGGGAGAACAGGTCGGCGCCGAGCGGCACGACGACAAAATCGCACGCCAGCAGCGCGGCGCGGTTGAGGGCACCAAGGTTCGGACCGACATCGACCAGCGCGACTTCCGCCGTAAATGCCGCGCCACCGACACCGATTGCGCGCGCGAAGGCGCTCATCACGCGGAACGAACGCTCGTCGCCCGACTGGCATTTCGGCCATGCCTGCGACAGATCGTCCTCGATCTGCGACAATTCCAGATCTCCCGCGAGCAGGCCGATACGCTCCTGTACTTCCTCGATCGCGGGGGGAACGATGTCGCCGACGCCGCGAAACTGCGGCGACACCGCGCCATGCAGGGTCGGGCGCGGCGTTTGTTCCCAGATTTCCTCCAACCGCTCCTCGGGCAGGAACATGCTGGTCAGGTTGGCCTGCGGGTCGAGGTCAACGGCGAGCACACGCCAACCGCATAGTCCCAACATCCATGCCACGTGATAGACGAGCGACGTCTTGCCGACGCCACCCTTGTTGTTGAAGAAGCCGATCGTCTTCATGGCGCGGCCCAGACGGTCACATGCACGAAGTTCGCCTCGACCCTGAACTCCGGCGGCGGGTTCCCGTTGCGCTGCAACGCCGCCCGGGCGCGGGGAATGCCCGAACCGAAGCGCTGGACGAACCCCATGGCCTTGGCGGCAGCGGCCAGCGCCGGGTTGCGCGCGTCCGTCACGCCGGGTTGGCCGAAGGTCTCCGCCGTCACCACGCCGTACGGGCCGCCGGGGCTCGTGATCTCCACCCGGTCGGCATACCATGTCAGCATCACGGGTGCAGTCGTCATCTCGTAGGTCCGGTGGATCACCGCGTTGCGCACCAGTTCCTGCAAGGCGATCGCCGGATAGCTGGCCCGCACCTGCTGGACCGGACCGCTCAGATCGGCCGCGAGTTCGATGTTGGCCGCAATCACCTCGTCGATCTGGCGCAGCATGACCGCGAGCGGGCCGCCGATCTCCTTCTGGTCCTGCACCATGTCGCCGATCGCCGCGCCAGGATAGCGGACGAACTGGACATAGGCGCCCGGCAGCCAGGCGCGGGGGTCCTTGCCGCAGACCAGCAGGCCGAGGGCTGTCGGCCGCCCCTCGGGCCCGATGATGCCCAGCGCGCGCATCTGCTCTTCGACCGTCCGACCGTTCTCCGCCAGCACGTCGGGATGGACCGCGGTGGGCAGATATTCCTCCCGGAAACGCAGCAGATCGAGATCGGCCACGCTCGCCCCGGCAATCGGCTGCTGGTCGAACGGCAGGGCACCCCAGCGGCGCTTCTCCACCAGTCGGCGCTCTTCCTCGGCCGTCGCGTAGCCACGGCGAGGGCCGATGCGGACGCAGACCCGGCCGTCGTATTTGATCGGCGGATTCTCGGCCGGCTGAACTTCCACGATCGCCATCGTGCAACCGTCCAGTGTGTGGCGCCGGACCTGCATCATCGGCGGCGGCAGGATGTTGCCATTGCTTCGGAACCCCATCAGGGTCTGGAGCAACTGCTCGTCGATCGTCAGGTTGGCGCAACTTCCATCGTCGGCCACGCCGACGAACAGGACGCCGGGCGTGCGCCGATCGGCCAGGTCGTTGGCGAATGCGCAGATGGCTTCGCCGAACTTACTGCGGTCGCGCAGGCTCACGGTGCGTTCGACGTGGTCCGCCTCGCCCCTGTGCAGCAAGACGCGAAGCTCATCGTCCGACAGCATGCGCTTCCTCCCCGCATCGGTCCCGGCGCGCCGGGGCGAAATCGCCGCGCGGGCTACCCGCCGCACGGCACCTGCGAGCGGGGTACCGGAACGCCGCCTTGGCGGGTGCCGCCGCCGGCAGCGAGACGGCGAACAGGAAAAGGGACAGACGGACCGACATGACGCCACCTTGCCACACCCGCCCGCCCGCAACCACGCTGCGCGTGCCGTCTCTCCGCCGCCGCGCCAAATCCGGCTATCCTCGGCGCATGACTCCCCCCTCCCCTGGCTCGCCCACCCCTGGTTCGCCCTCCCCCACCTGGCACCCGGACCGCCTCGCCGCCCGCCTGCCCTTCCTCCGCCGCCGGGCCCGGCTCACCGAAGCCACCCGCGCCTTCTTCACCGCGCGCGGCTACACCGAGGTGGAAACCCCCTACGCCGTCCCGGCCCCGGGCGAGGAAGTCCACCTCCGCGCCGTCCGCGCCGACCGCACCGCCCCCGACGGCACCGTGACCCCCCTCTGGCTGCACACCAGCCCGGAATTCGCGATGAAGCGGCTGCTCGCCGGCGCCGCCGGACCGATCTTCCAGCTCGCCCGGGTCTGGCGCGACGGCGAGGCCTCGGACTTGCACGCGCCCGAGTTCACCATGCTCGAATGGTACCGCCCGGGCGCCAGCCTCGCCGCGCTGATGGACGAGACCGAAGCCTTCCTTCGCGCCGTGCTGCCGCCCCTCGTCGCCTGTCGCGGCATCGCCACCGACCTCGGCCGGTTCGAGCGGCTGACCCTGGCGGACGCCTTCGCCCGCCACGCCGGCGCCGACCTGCTAGGCACCGCAGGCGACGCGGCCGCGCTGGCTGCCGCCGCCGGCGCCCGCTTGCGCCCCGGCGAGGACTGGGAAGACCTGTTCTTCCGCCTGCTGCTGGAACGGATCGAGCCGCGCATCGGCCGCGACCACCCCACCTTCCTCACCCACTGGCCGGCCGCCCAGGCCGCGCTCGCCCGGCGCGACCCGGCCGATCCGCGCGTCGCGCTGCGCTTCGAGCTGTTCGCCTGCGGCATCGAACTCGCCAACGCGTTCGAGGAACTCACCGACCCCGCCGAACAGCGCGCCCGCTTCATCGCCGACCGCGCCCGGCGCCATGCGCTGCACGGCCCGGACTGGCCGCTCGACGAGGATTTCCTGGCGGCCCTTGCGCATGGCCTGCCGCCCACGGCGGGGATCGCGCTCGGCTTCGACCGGCTGGCGATGCTCGCCGCCGGTGCCGACCGCATCGGCCAGGTCCTGTGGCTGCCGCCGGAGGCGCTCGCGTGACCGGCGGCGCATCATATGATGGGCCGGATATGATGGTCCGGCGCGTCCCGCCCCCGCCGGGTTATCCAGGAGGGCGACCGCCGCAGGAGCCGAAAGCGTCATGAGCCGCTTCCCGACGTGGCCCGACAGGGCGACCCGCACCTGCCGCCCGCCGCGCCTCACGTTGCACACGGGTGTCAGCACATGTCGGCCGAAGCCGCCGCGCCGGCCCGCCGCCGGCCCGGTCCTCGGCCGCGCGGGGATCCTGCTCGCGGTGGCGCTCCTGGCCACCGGCTGCCAGAATGGGCTGACGGCACGGCGGGCGCGGTTGCAGCCCCTCGTCGGCCAGAGCCTGAACACCTTGATCGCGATCGAGGGCATGCCGGACCGCTCGTTCCAGGCGAACGGCGTCACCTATCTCAGCTACGTGCACCAGCGGATCGATCTCGTGGCGCCGGTGGCGCCGTACGGAACGCCCTGGATCTGGGGCTGGTACCCTGTGCTTCCGCCGGTCGCTGTGGTGCGCGGCTGCGAGACCATTTTCATACTGAAAGGCAGCGTCGTGCAGGGCTTCACCTGGCGCGGCAACGCCTGCGGCTGACCGGCGAGCCTGTCCATCGCAGCGTGGCGCCGCGGTCCGGGATCGGGCGAGGGCCGATCGGGCGCGGACCGGCCGGCCTCCGGCTTCCGCGCGTCGCCTGCATAACGATCTTGCCGACGGACCGGTGCTTGGGACAGACTGCGCGCCGCGACGCCCGCAGGCAACTCCCCCCCGCAGCACCGGACCGACCGCGCGATGACCCATCGGCCTCCTCCGTCGGCCCGCCCTCTCCGCACCCGCCGGACCAGCGGTCCGGCCGTCACTGTCGGGTGCGCGCCCCGCCGGTGCGTGCGGTGCTAGGCCCCGCGCCGCTGGCCGGCATCTACGGCAAGCTGCCCGCGCGCGGCGATTTCGTCTGCCAGCGCCTGCCGCGTGCCTTCACCGAGCCCTGGGACGATTGGATCGCGGCAGCGCTTTCCGCCAGCCGTGAAGCGCTGGGCGCCGCCTGGCTGCCGGCCTGGCTGGAGGCACCGGTCTGGCGCTTCGCCCTGGCGGGAGGCGTCTGCGGCCCGCGAGAGGCGCTCGGCCTGATGCTGCCGAGCGTCGATCGCGCCGGACGCTATTTCCCGCTCGCCTTCGCCGCCCTGTTCCCCCCCGCCACACCGGACGGCGGGGCGGACGAACTGCCGGACGACCCCACGGAGGGGGACACCGCCTGGCTCGGCCGCTGCGAGACCGCCGGGCGCGCCGCGCTCGATCAGGATGCCGATCCTGACGCAATCCTGGCACTGATGGGCCCACCCCCGAGCCTCGCCGCGCGCCCGCGCGCCGGCTCCCGCTGGTGGACCGAGGGCGGCCCGCTCGTGCCCCCCGGACGCATCACCTGCCCGGCGATGCCGGACACCACCACCTTCATCGGCATGATCGCCGGAACCAGCGCCAGGGACACGCCGCCGCCATGATCGCCGCCGGCCGCATCACCTCCTGGGCCACCACCCATGTCGGGGCCCGGCGCACGCATAACGAAGACACCGTGGTCAACCGGCCCGATCTCGGCCTGTGGGCAGTGGCCGACGGGGCGGGCGGGCATGACGCCGGCGAGGTCGCCTCCGGCATGATCGCCGAGACCCTGGAGGCGATCCCGCCCGAGGTCACCCCGACGGAACTCCTGACCGAGGTGCGCAGCCGCATCGCCGCCACCCACGCAGCACTCCGCACCGAGGCGGAGCGGCGCGGCCCCGAGGTGGTGATCGCCTCCACCGTCGTGGTCCTGGTGGTGCGGGAGGATCATTTCGCCTGCCTCTGGGCCGGCGATTCGCGCGCCTACCTGCTGCGCGACGGAGAACTGATGCAGATCTCGCACGACCACAGCCTGGTGCAGGAACTGGTCGACAGCGGCGCGATCCGCCCCGAGGACGCGGAGCGCCATCCGCACGCCAACGTCATCACCCGCGCGGTCGGCGCGGCGCTGGACGACGTGGCGCTCGACAAGGTGTCCGACCGGCTGCAACCGGGGGACCGGTTCCTGCTGTGCAGCGACGGGCTGAACAAGACGCTGGCCGATACCGATCTCGCGGCGGTGCTGGCCGGCACGGGCAATTCGGCACCGACCGAGGCGCTGATCGCGGCGGCGCTGGCGCGGCAGGTAAACGACAACGTCACCGCGGTCGTGGTCGCCTACCAGACGTCCTGACGGCGCGGGCGCGCGCCGACGGCAACGACGGGCCGTCCCTGCCGTACGCCGATGCCGTGCTATAGCGCAACGGTGGGCGGCGCCCTGCCCGCCCGGCCGGACGTGCGGGTCGTGACATCCGCCGCGGGACGGCCATCCAGGGAGAGCCGCATGGGATGCTTCTGCCACGCCTCGATGGCCCCGCTCACCGCGATGCTGCCGAAATTGCAGGTGAACCTGAGCGAGAGCCTCGCGGCATCGGTGAGCCTGCCGGGAGCGAACATCGCGCAGGCGCTGGCGGCCTGGCTCGCCGAGCACGGCCTGCCCGCCGCACCCTGGACACCGGAGCCGGCGTGGCTTTCGGTGCCGCTGCCGCAGTTGCGGCTTTCGCTGTCGGCGGTCGCGACCATCTCGGCGCTGGCGCAATTGCGTGCGCAGGTGCTGGCACAGCTCGGGCTCGACCTGTTGCAGCCGGCGCAGGCGCGCGCCTTCGCGCGGATCATTGCGACCTTGAACGCGCGGATGTCGGTGCTCGCCGGAATGCCGACGCTCGGCGCCTTCTCGCCGCAGCCCTGGGTCCGGCTTGCGACCCTGAACAGCGCGATCGAGCAGGTGCAGCTCGCATTGCAGGCTGGATTGTTCGCCCCGTCGCAGTCGCTGCTGCTGGCACTTACCTTGCCAGGCGGGCAACCGATGACGCTCTGGGCTGCGTTCCTCGCGCAATTGCGCAAGCTCGCGCCGATGATCGCGGCCGCCACGCAGCTCAACGCCAGCCTGTCGGAGACGGCGCAGCTCTCCGCCGCGTTGCGCGCGCTTGCCCGGATCACGCTGCCGCCGCTGGCCGCGCCGCAACTGATGGCAAGCCTCACGGCCGCGCTGTCGGCGGTGGCGCGACTCCAGGCGAGCCTCGGGGTCAACCCGTTGCAGATCGGCCTGCCGGCGCTGACCGCGCAGATCCAGGCACGGCTCAACGTGATGCTGCGGGCGGTGGCCTCGACCTTCGGGCTGAAGCTGGCGGGTGCCAACCCGGAGGCGCTGCTGGCCGCGCTGCTGGGGCTGCTGCCGCGGCTGCCGATGGTGCCGACCGGCCTTGCCACCGCGCCCGTCGTGACCGCGGCGGTCAGCGCGCACGCGCTTTCCAGCCTGAACTGGACTGTGCCGGCGCTCCTGCCGGCGACGCAGATCGGGCTGCCGGCCTGCGCCTTCGCCGCCCAGCTGAGCGCCTCGTTCGGGATCACGCCGGTGCTGCCGTCGCCCTGCGGGTCCGGCTGCGATGCGGCGAAGCTCATGGCCGCGGCGGAGCAGGCGCTGAGCGCCTGAGGGAGGGAGGTCCCGCGCACCGCCGCCAAGGCGGGCCTTCCCGACGGACGTTCCCGCGCCGGTCCGATCGCTTCGCACCCGCGCCGAGGCACACCCGGCGCGGCGCCCGGCGCGCTGCGCAAGTGGCGAAGTGCGCGGCGGCGGGACGGCCCGCCGGCTTCAGTTCGTCACGGCATCGTACTTGAAGGCCGCCGAGGCGGGATTGCCGAGAGTGCCGCTCGCGGTTTGTGGCTTGTAGGCGGCCTTGATTCCGCGGCAGACGAATTTCAGCTTTTCCTTCATGACCTCGCCATGCTCCCATTCCACGCTGGTGATCAGGGGCTGCGTGAATTCCAGCCGGAGGTAGGCTTCGTGGAAGGCCTGGTTGCCGGTGAACTTGCGCTTTACCAGCACGATGAGATCGAGCGGAGTTTGGTTGAGGCAGAGCTGCAGGAGTTGCATCGACATCCGGTCCATCTGCCGGTTGACCGTGACCTCGTCCAGATTGACATCATAGCCGAGCGTGCCCTGGCCGGGCGCGGGCGGCCCCTGCTCGATGAAGCGCTTGAACTTCCTGACCTTCTGCTGCTTCTGCTTGCCGGCCTTGCCGGTCTTGGCGCCGCCCTTGGGGTCGCGCGAGTGGAGCTCGTTGTCGTGCGCGCCGCTGGTGTCCGTTTCTTCTTCCGCGCCGGAGCTGTCGGAATCCTCGACCCCCACGCCGAAGCTGAAGTCCTCCACTTCGCAGAACCGCTGGGGGAGGAAGTTGGTCATCAGGCTGTCATTGGGATCGAAGGCCGTCTTCCCCTCGCCCTCGAGCGCCACCTTCCCCTGCGGCTTGAACAACATGAGCACGTCCGACGAGTCGGTGTCCGCCATAGCCTTCTCCTTTCAAACCAGTCATTCCGCCCGGCAGGCGGCGCCAAACCGGCTCATCCCTGTGCCAAGCGCGACACCAGGCGGATGACCGCCGTCGTTCCTTCCAGCTGATAGTGCGGCCGAAGGTAGAATTTCGCTGCGTATTTGCCCGGCGTCTCCTCGTTCGCCTCCACCGAGATCACGCCTTCGGCCAGCGGATGGGCGGCCTTCCATTCCTCGCTCGAGCTTTCCGGCGAACCGTCGACGTAGTTGCCGATCCATGCCTGCAGCCACTTCTCGATCTGCACGCGGTCCATCGAGCTGCCCACCTTGTCGCGCACCATGCACTTCAGGTAGTGCGCGAACCGGCAGGTGGCGAACAAATAGGGCAGCCGCGCGGCGAGGGCGGCATTGGCCGTCGCCGAAGGATCGTCGTATTCCTGCGGCCGCTGGATCGACGGCGCGCCCACGAAAGCCGGATAGGACGCATTCTTGCGGTGCACCAGCGGGATGAAGCCGTTGTGCGCGAGTTCCGACTCGCGCCGTTCCGACAGCGCGATCTCGGTCGAGCAGCGCAGGTCGACATCGCCGTCCGCGGTCGGAAAGCGGTAGGCCGGCAGGCCCTCCACCGCGCCGCCGCCGTCGATGCCGCGGATGCGCACGCACCAGCCGTACAGCGAGAAGGCGCGCGCGATGTTCGCGACCATCGCGTAGGCCGGATTGCCCCAGAGGAAATTCCGCGCATCGGGGCCGTCTACCTCCTCCTCGAAATCGAACGCTTCGGTGGGCTCGGTGCGGTGGCCGTACGGCAGCCGCACCAGCCAGCGTGGCAGGCAAAGGCCGAGGTAGCGGGAATCCTCGCTCGCCCGCAGCGCCCGCCAGGCGGCGTATTCGGGGGTCTGGAAGATGCGGGTCAGGTCGCGCG
Source organism: uncultured Pseudomonadota bacterium (assembly GCA_963708095.1). GTDB lineage: Bacteria > Pseudomonadota > Alphaproteobacteria > Acetobacterales > Acetobacteraceae > JAJZVS01. The sequence continues at coordinate 4,603,820 of OY970182.1, read as the reverse complement.
GATTGGCGAGCTCCGCCCAGGTTTCCATCTGCATCACGCCGGAGGCGGCCGCGGCGATGAACGGGGCGTGCGCGGCCGCGGCAACCTGGGCGATGTCGGCGAGCAGGGTCACGTCCTGCGGGCTGTGGTCGAATTCGTAGTCGCCCAGCAGCACGCCGAACGGTTCGCCGCCGAACTGCCCGTATTCCTCCTCGTAGATCTTGCGGAAGATCGGGCTCTGGTCCCAGGCAGTGCCGCGGAACTTGCGCAGAGTGCGGACCAGTTCGCGCTTGGAAATGTCGAGCGCCTTGATCTTCAGCAACCCGTCGGCCTCGAACCCGTCGAGGATGAAGAACAGGCCGCGCCAGGTCGCCTCCATCCGCTGGAACTCCGGATGGTGCAGGATCAGGTTGACGAGCTCGCTCATGCGCCGGTCGAGCTCGGCGATCATCGCCTCGACCGTGTTCCGCGGATCGGGCGCGGCAGAGGGCGGACAGACCGCCGCCGTGTCGACCAGCGCGCGCAGCCCGGCCAGCATGCCGGCGGACGGCGCGGCGATCGGACGTTCGAGCAGGTCGGACAGGTCGCTGGCCACGCGGTGCCCCTCTGGTTTCAGTTGATCGCGATCGCGCCGGCCTTCAAGGTCATCGCCCCGCCGCCATCGAGCGACATCGAGGCATTGGCCGTGGCCGAAATCTGCGCCGCGCTGATGGTGATCCCGCTGGTGCTGATCGCGATGCTGTTCGAACCCACTTGCAGGGTGATCGACTTGTTCGCCTTGATGGTGATCGACTGCCCGGCACTGATGGTGCTGGACCCGGCGCTGACGGTGATCGAGTGGTTGCCGGTGGAGACGGTCAGGCTGTCGTTGCCGGTCGAGACCGTAACCGAATTGTTGCCCTGGTTGACCGTGAGCGCATTGTCGCTCTGCACCGTGGTCGTGTTCTTGCCCTGCGAGACGGTCAGGGAATTGTTGCCCTGCGAGACGGTGACGGACCGATTGCCCTGCTTGACGGTGGTGGTGGTGTCCTGGGTGATGTTCACCGTCTCGTTGTTCAGGACGACCTTGTTGTAGTCCTTCTGCGCCTGGAAAAAGACTTCCTCGGATCCCGCCTTGTCCTCGAACCGCAGCTCGTTGAAGCCGTTGCCGCCGGTCGAGGAGTTGGTCTTGATGGTGGAGCGGGTCTTGTTGGCGTCCAACGGATAGGGCACCGTCTGCACGTCGTTGTAGACGCATCCGGTGATGATCGGCCGGTCCGGATTGCCCTCCAGGAACTCCACCACCACCTCCTGGTTGATGCGCGGGATGAAGATCCCGCCCCAGCCGGCGCCGGCCCAGATCTGCGCCACCCGTATCCAGCAGGACGCCTTCTGCGCGTTCTGCTGCGTCTCCGTCTGGGTGGACGGCGTGGTCGGCCGGGCCCAGTAGAACAGCACCTTCACCCTTCCGTACTGGTCGGTGACGATCTCGTCGGAGGCCGATCCGGTGGGCTCGCCCACCACCTTGGCGGTCTGCGGGCCGCGGATCAGCGGCCGCGGCGTGATCCGGCTCAGCCGGAACTGGGTCGTGGCGTTGATGCACTCGAACACGCAGCGGAACGTATCGCGGCTGGCCCCGGCGGTCTTCGCCCGCACCTGGCCCACCGCCAGGGTGTAGGTGGCGCGGATGACCGTATAGTCGGTGTTCTGCAACTCCTCGTAGAAATCCGACAGCGTGAACTTGCAGCCGGTGGTGATCAGCCGGCTGTTGCTGGTCCCGAACATGATCTGCCGCCGCGCGGCGTGGTCTTCCGCCCGCACGCCGGTCAGCCCCTGCCCGCCGCTGACATCGGTATAGAGCCCCGGATACTCGAAGACCTCGAAATCGCCGTAGTTGTGGCTGGCCGTCTTCGACGTCCGCGCCGTGAGGTCGGTGCCGGATTTGGTGAAATCATAGTCCTGGAACGTGACCTGTCCGGGCACCACCGCAAGCTCCGCCGACCATTGCCAGACGTGGTCGGTGACCGCGCGGCCGCGGGTCTGCTGGGTTCGGAACGGGATCGCCGCGCCGATCGATGCATGCGCGCTCAGATCGTCGCAGAACATGACGGTGTGCTTGCCGCTCGCGTGCTTGTAATAATAATAGATCCCGTACTGCTCCATCAGGCGGGTGATGAAGTCGAACGTCGATTTGTCGTACTGCACGCAGTATTCCAGCGGATCGAGCCCCAGCTTGGTCCAGCCGGAATCGTCGAAATCGCTGAACCCCGCCGCCTTGCACAGCGACGTGATGATGTCGTGCGGCGACTGGTTCTGGAAAATCCGGCAATCGCGCCGGTGCGACAGCACCCACAGCCACGGCCGCAGCTCAATCCGGTAGCTGCGCGCACCTCCGCGCATTCCGGCATAGGCGATGCGCCCGATGATGCCGTTGAAATAGCGCGTGCTGCCGTCGGGCTGCACCACCGTAACCGTCACCGAACTGCCAAGCACCGAGACGAGGTCCGCCTTGGTGTCGGTGCTCGACATCAGCAGCTCATAGAGAAACGGGCGCCCAAGCTCCTCGGTGCCGGACAGCGAGTTGAGAACGAGCGTGAAACCCGGATCCGGTGCGATCGCGACCGTGATCTTCGTCGTGGTCCCCGTGCTCGTTCCAGACATATGTCCACCTCAGATCGTTGGAAGCCGGAACCCGCCGGCCCGGCCGGACCGGGGCGGGCGGGCGCATCACAAATTCGCTGGGCAGCGGAACGCCCGGAACACAGCCATGTTGAACGGATTGCGGACGCTGTTGGCATTCAGTTGGAAGGTGGCATCGCCCTCGGGGCTGGAAAACACGATGCGGAACCGATCCGGCGCGCCGGTCGGGATCACCCGCGCCGCATCCAGCAGCCGCAGCAGCGACCACGGCCCCTCGTTCTCGATCACCGTTGCCGGGCCCCCGTTCGCGGGCGTCATGACGACGCGCACGAGCAGGCTGTCGCCCTTGCCCGGCCACTGCATCGACGCCGGCTGGATCGGCCCGTGCGCGTAGCTCAGGGTCTGCCCGCCGATCTCCACCCGCACCTGGCCCACGCCGGCGGAAGCCGACACCGGCACCAGTTGGAACGTCACCCCCATCTTCGATCCGTCGGAGAACAGCGCCTCGCGGATCGCCGTCGCCCGCTCGAACTCCGCCAACGCCCCCGGCGACAAGCCGAGCTTGGTATGGTCGGGCGATTGCCACTTCCAGGGCGTCGCCGTCGTATCGACCAGCGGCGCCAGGTATTTGTCGAAGAATTTCTGCATCAGCCCGTCGGGCCCGAGCAGATGGGTAAAATCGCCGAGCGGCACGTCTTCCGAACTGCCGGCGATGAACGGGTAGCGGTTGAACGCCTCCTGGCACAGCGGCAGTACTTTCGAGCGCCAGGCGTCGGAAAGCTCCGTGCTGGCCCCGCTCGCCGTCACCTGCGCGCTCGACGCCGACACCGTTTGCAGCATCGCCGCCACCGGCTTCGGCACACCCTGAGCCACCTGCTGCAGTTGCGCCGCCGCGCCCGCGGCCCCGCCCCCGCCCGCCGCACCGCCGCCGGCGACCATCCCGAGCAGCGCCGCGCCCTGGTTCGGCGCGTTCGCCGCCTGGTTCATGCCCTCGTAGATCTGCTGGATCTTGGCAATCGCGTCGGCCAGATGCGGCGATCCCGGGGTCTTGCCGGAAACGAACTCGTGCAGTGCCTTGAAATGCTCGTCCACCCGCTTCGCCGGATCGATCGGCTTGCCGCCGGGCCCTTCACCGAAGGCGGAACCGAGCACCGAGGCGATTTGCGCCTCCTCGATCCCCATGCCTGCCTTGGCCAATTCCGCAGCGATATCCGTCAGCCCTTCGCGCACCTTGCCGGCCTTTTCGGAAGCGACGCCTTCGGTCGGCGGCTCCTGGCTCAACTGGGTCTGCTTGTCGATCGCCTCCAGCAGGTCGCGCAGCGGCGAGTCCGGTGCGGAGACCAGATACAGCTCTTGCAGCCCCTGCTGGATCGTGCCGAACGGTTTCAGCGCGACGTTGGCGAGCAGCCCGTCCCAGCGGCGCGTATAGTCGTCGAGATAGAGATCGAGCACGTCGTGGCGCAACCTGGCCAGCGCCTCCGGCCCCGCCGCCTGCGGCCGGCCCAGCACCCAGGCCTGGTCGGCGGCTTGCTTGGTCACCTGCGGGATCAGCCGCAGGAACACCTCATGGTAGCCCTTCCAGGTGAAGATGCCCGGCATCCCGCTGTCGAGCGGCTTGCCGTCACGCAAGGCGAACACGCGATCGCCCGCCGGCCCGGCGTTCTCCGCCACCGTCCACTCCGGGACTTCGTGCGCCACCGCGCTGTCGATGATGCTGGAATAGAGATAATCGGCGAACGGCTGGCGGGTCAGGATGGCACGCACCTCGGCCACCAGCGGCCCGTTCAGGGCCAGCGCCGGCAGCGGATAGCGCAGCATCGCCCGCACGTCGCCGGCGAGCGCCGCCCGCTCCGCGGCGTTCTCGGGGCCGGCAAAGTTGGCGGCGAAATCCGCGTCCATCCAATGCGTGATCAGCGGACGGTTGATCGGCCCCTGGCGGCCCAGGATCAGATAGACCTCGAGCGCCTGGTAGAGGAAACTCGGCTTGTCCAGATGCGCCTGCATCTGGCTTTCCAGCCGCGACAGCAGCCGCGGCAGCAGCAGCCCGTCGAGCGCCTGCACATAGGCGGCATCTGCCGCGGTGCGCAGTTGCGCGCCCTGATAGAGCCCGAAGCCCTGCGACCACGGCGTGCTTTTGCCGCGTTCGGCGTAGCCGCCCGGCATGGTGCGCAGCGTCTCGAGCGGCGGCACCACCGCGGCAAGATCGGTATCCTGCGGGCCGCGCCGCAGCAGGGCGGCATATTGGGTGCGATAGAGCGCCATCTGCTGCTGCTGGCGCGCGATCACGTCGCGATTGGCAAACCAGCTCACGGTCCAGGCCGCGGTCAGCCCGAGCAGCACGATCCCGGCGATCGCGAACGCGCCGTAATGCACCAGCCGCTGGCGCCGCTCGATCTTCGGATCGCGGCTGACCAGCGCCGCCTCGCCGAACACGACCTCGCGCACCAGGCGGGCAAGGAAATAGCTGCGCCCGGCACCGCTGAATGCGCCCACCGACTGGCGCGGCAGGCCGAAGCGGCCGGCCATGGCGCCGAGCAGCCGGTCGATCGGCGTGCCGTCCTGCGTGCCGGAGGTGAAATAGACCCCGCGCAGCAGCGGCCGCGCCTCCAGGCGCGAGGGCCGGAACGCCTCGGTCAGGAACTCGTTCGCCACATCGCGCAAGGACGCGAGCTGCTGCGGGAAGCCGTAGATCAGGCGGCGGCGCTGCAGATCGGGTTCCTGGTGTACCCGTTCCATCATCCGCTCGTTCAGCCGGCCCATCAGCCGGTCGAACTCGGGGGCGAATTCGGCGACCGGTCCGCCCTCGCTCTTGCCGTCGTCCAGGCCGAGGGTCATGCCCCAGACCTGCTCGCGCTCCTCCTTGCCGAGGCTGTCGAAGAACTCGACGAAGCCCACCACCATGTCGGCCTTGGTGAACAGCACATAGACCGGAATGCGCACGCCGAGCTCGTCCGTCAGCTCGCGCACCCGCTTGCGGATCGCACGCGCATGGGCGAACCGCTCGGCTTCGGACTGGGACGCGAGATCGGACAGGCTGACCGCGACCAGCACCCCGTTCAGCGGCTGGCGCGCGCGCTGCTTCTTCAGCAGCTTGAGAAAGCCGAGCCAGGCGGCCGCATCGACCGCGGCATCCGAATCCTGCGTGGTGTAGCGTCCGGCGGTGTCGATCAGCACCGCCTCGTCAGTGAACCACCAGTCGCAGTTGCGGGTGCCCCCGACCCCCTTCACCGCCTGCGGCCCGTGCACGTCGGCCAGCGGGAAGCGCAGCCCGCAATTGACAAGCGCCGTCGTCTTGCCGGCGCCCGGCGGCCCGATGAAGATGTACCACGGCAACTGATAGAGCGACCGCCGCGACTTGCCGCCGAGCTTGGCGCGCTTGAGCGCGTGCAACGCCTCCTTCATCCGTTCCGACAGCAGCGCGAGCTCCTCGGCCGAGGCGATCGCCGCCGCGTCCGGTTCGCGTTCCTCCTTGGAGACGCCCTCCTCGAGCTCCTTCTCCTTCTTTTTCTCGCGCAGCTCGTGGACCAGGGTCAGGATCACCCACAGCAGTACCAGCGCCACGATGGTGATGATGCGGCCGAACTGGGAGGCAAACGGGTGGAACGAGCCGAGCCCGAGCAGCGGGCCGAAGAACCAGACGAGCAGGCAGATGATGACCGCGCCAATGAGGGTTTCCCCCCAGAAGCTCTTCATGAACATCATGGGCCATTTCATCATGGCAGGTTTGACGTCTTGAGCAGGACGACCTCCGTGCGCCGGTTCTGTTCGCGCCCGGCCGGCGTTGCGTTGGTGGCGATCGGATCGGCGTCCCCCTTGCCCATCGCGCGCACCCGTTTCGGATCCCCCAGCACCGAGCGCAGCACGCCGGCCACCGCGTCGGCGCGCGCCTGCGACAATTGCCAGTTGGACGGGAACTGCACCGTGTGGATCGGCTGGTTGTCCGAATAGCCGTTGACGATCACGTCGCCCGGCTCGGTCTTCAGCGCGTCGCCGATGCGGTGCAGCAGCGGCAGGTAGCTCGGGTTCAGGGTCGCCGAGCCGGAGCCGAACATCTGCCGATTGATCAGCCGCACCGTGATCGACTGCGGGTCTTCGAACACCTGCACCTGGCCGGCCTTGATCTCGGGGGCCAGGAACTTGTGCAGGTCGGGGCTCGCCAGGCTCGCCACCGCGGCTTCCGTCGGCGGCGGCGGCGGGGCGACCGGCGCCGGCCGCGGCACCGTGACCGCGCCCTTCGGCGGCAGTGCCGCCAGTTCCGCGTAGGCGACGCCGGCGGCGCCGGAGAGCGAGAAGCTGAACAGCACGTAGATCAGGCAGGCCGCGCCCAAGGTCGCCAACGCCAGCACCCACACCGGCACCACCTGCGCCAAGGGCTTGTAGCCGAGGTTGAGCCCCTTCCAGCGCGGCGACAGGTCCCGCTCGAAATCGCCGCGGCGCTGGCGGATCGTGCGATAGATCGAATCGCGCAGCTCGGTCAGCGCCGCGATGCCGCGCGGCATCACCCGGTAGCGCCCCTCGAAGCCGAGCGAGGCGCAGAAATACATCAGCTCGACCACTTCCGAGTGCCGGCCGAGGTCCTTCTGCATGTCTTCCAGGATGTCGAAGAAGCGCTCCCCGCCGCTTACCTCGTTATGGAAGATGCTGGTCAGGCTCTGCGCCGCCCAGGTGCTGGTGCTGCCCCAGGGCGTACTCAGCACCATGTCGTCGATCGTGGCGCACAGCGCGTAACGGGCCGCGCGCAGGCTGCGCGTATCGAGCCCGGTAGCGAGCGCGCGCTTTTCGAACTCGCGCACCGCTTCCACCATGGCGCGGCGCAGTTGTTCCGGATCGGGCGGGGCGCCGCGGGAGGCACCGATGCGCACTGCGGCCGCCAGCAGCGGCGCCGCGGCGGCGAGCAGCGGGCTCGCGCCCACCGCCGGCACCACAACCGGCCCCGCCGGCGCGGGCGCGGCGGCGGCCGGGGCCGCCCCGCCGCGCCCGCCGGGCCGCGGGCGGATGATCGTCGCTTCGGAATCGGACGGTTCGGCAAACGGATCGTCGCTCATGTCGCGCGCCTATCCCCTGATCGCCCAGCACTCGATCTCCAACCCCGGCACGTCGCCCGCCACGTGGATCGCGATCCCGCCGGAGCGCGCCAGCGCCGCCCAATAGGGGCTGCTCCGGTCCAGTTCGAAATACGTGGTTCCGGAATAATACGGCAACTGCCGCGGTGCCACCGGCAGCGCACGCACCGCGATCCCGGGCAGCGCCACGTTGATCAGCTCGCGGATCTGCTCCACCGGGCCGATCTTGACCAGGTTCGGGAAGCCCCGCCGCAGCGCCTCGGCCGGCATCTGCGCCTTCACGGCCAACACCCAGGATCCGGCGGCGACCAGGGTGCGGTCGGTGATCGGCCCGACCCGGATGCCGAACTTGCGCTCCTGCAACGGAATCGGCACCGCGGTCTGCTCCAGCACCGCCGACAGCGACTGGCGCAGCGCGGCCATCACCGGGCGGAACGTCGCCGTCAGGTCGTCGTGCCGGTAGGCGGGGAATTCCATCGGCCGCTTGCGCGTTTCGGTGAAAGTGGCAAGCTCGCCGGCGAGCGAGACGCAGGTGCGATAGAACGTCTCCGGATGCAACTGCGCCACGGTGTTGGCGAGATGGGTCAGCAGCGGTTCGTAGCGGTTGCACAATTGCAGCATCAGGTAGTCGGCGATCTCGGCCGACCCGCGGGTCGCGGTTTCCGATACCCGCCCCGCCAGCGCCTCCGCCCGGTGGTGCAGCAGCCCCTGCAACTGGTTGACGAACCCGGCCAGCACCGACGACGCGCTGCACAGCAGCAGCGGCGGGACGTAGCTCTCGTCGAGCTGCACGCTCTTGTCGGCGCGCACCTCGGCGATGCGGGCGACGCCGATGGCCGCGAACCCCTCGCGCGCCTCGAACTCGAGCGCATAGCGCAGCCGCAGCTTGCCCACGGGCACCAGCGCGCTGCCCTGGGATCCGGCGTTGCTGTCGGCGACCTCGTACTCCGTTGCGGCGAAGCGGGCGACGGTTTCCACCTGCTCGGGTCCCGCCGTCTCCACCCCGCCGGGTTGGCGGGTCGGCAGCATCAGATAGACGATGCTGTTGCGCGCGGTCTCCGCGAGGTCGATCGGACGCGGATGCTCGGCGTCGCCCGGCACCGAGAACGGCGTGCCGTCCGGCAGGATGCCCGCCGCGGTGCGCAAGGCGAACTTGCCGAGAGTGAGCAGGTCGGCATCGAAGTCGAGCTGGGTCAGCCCCCAGGCGAACGGGCGCAGGCCGGCGGTGCTCGTGCGCACCAGCCGTTCCATGTAGCGATCCTGCTGCTGCAGGTGCTGCGGCTGAAGAAACAGCCCCTCCGTCCAGACGACCCGGTTCTCCCACCCCATCGCTACGATCCGGCCGGCGCGGGAGCAGCTTTCACACTCAGCGCGGCCTTGCCCACGGTCAGGGTAACCATCGTCGTCTTATGCGCCGGGACCGGCATCGTTGCCCGCCACGTGGCCGTCTGGAAGGCGCCATAGGCGGCGAAGAAACCGAGCGCCGTCACCTGCGCGTTCGGCTTGAGGACCACGGTCTTGCTCGCCCCCGGGGCGAGCAGGAACTGGTCGACATGCACGAGATCGGTGCCCAGGGTGGCGGTGTCGTGGTTGAACAACTGGAAGAAATCGGCGCCGTCGAACGCGCTGGTGGAGGCAAGCTGATAGACCCGCACCTGCACCGGGGCACCCTGGCCGGTGATGCCGGCGTTGACGTCCGCCGTGGCCTTCAAGGTCAGATTGACCACCGTCGGCGGCGGTGGCGGCGGCGCCCCGCCGCAGCCGGCGACGGCGGCGGCGAGCAGGAGCGCCGCCAAGCCTCGAAGCCATCGACCCATCCCGTCCGTTCCCTACCTGCTGCGCGGAGCTATTTGCCCCGATTGCCCGGCTGTTGAAAGCGCTTTGTGCTCCGCCCCGCCCGGGCCGCCTCAGAGCTTGCGGATCTGGGCGTCGTAGGCACGGGCGAATTCCCGGCCGAACACCGACTGGAAGTCGTCCTCCGCCTCGCGGGCGATGTCTTTGTAGGTAGCACAGAACAATTCCCACGTGCGCGCTTTCCGCGCCCCCGGCAGCAGGTTGCCGAGCATGCCGGGCTGCAGCCGCTTCTCGAGCGCCCCCGGCTCGAACCGCTTGAGCAGGCCGAGCAGCGCGGTCTGCACTCCGGCCATCACTGCCATCTCGTGCGCGCTCACGTCGTCGAAGGCTTCCCGCGCGGACTCGAGCGGCGGCTTGTAGCCGGGCCGGCTCGGTTGCAGCAGGGCGGCGATCGCGTCTTCCGTCGTGACGGCGAATTTGAGTGCGTTGTTGTCACGCGCCCGCAACATGGTCTGCTCGACCCGGAATTCGTTCTTGATCGCAGCGCGCGACATCAGGACCTGGCGCAGGCCTTCGATCAGGACCCGGAAGACCGTGCCGGCGGAACGCAGCGCCGCCTCCGGGTCCGGCCCCAGCGCGAGCCCGGCGGCACCCGCGCCGTCCAGGAAGGCCGCAAGCAGCGCACCGGCATCCGCCGACGGGAACGTGGCTGCCACGCTCGCCGGTGCCGGAGCCGCAGGCGCCGGGGTCATCGGCGTCTGGGTAACGGGCGCGGGGGCGAGAGACGCCGCGGCAGCCGGCACAGCCGCAGCGGACATGCCAGGTGCCGCGGCGACGACAGGCGGCGGAACGGACGGCGGCGCAACCACCGGCAGGGCGGGCGGCGGATCGGCAAACGGGTCGGCCGACACGACCGGCGGCGGAACCGGCACCGCGGCGGGCGGCGGCGCAACGGCCGGGCGCGCCGGTGGCGGCGCGCCGAAACCGGACGGCGCCGGCGGCGTGTCGCCGAGCAGGGCGTCGATATCGAGGTCGTCGAAATTCGACACCGCGACCGGCGGCGGCGCGGTGAACGCCTGCATCGGCGCGTCGACGTTGTCCGGCTGCGACGGCCCCTGCCAATTGTCGAGCGGCGTGACGCCGCGGAACAAGTCGTCGTCGGAGATCCCGCCCGCTCCGCGGTGACCGTCGCCCCCCGGGCCGCGGTGACCGTCGCCCCCCAGGCCGCGAAGGCCCTCGCCCGCAAAGCCGCGGCGATTGTCGTCGGCGCTGCCGCGACGATTGTCGTCGCCCAGCCCACGGTGGTTGTCATCGGCGAGATCGAACGGATCGCTGGCCCGCAGCACAGGCGGCGGCGCCGCGATCGGGTGCACGAACCCGGCGCCCGCCGGGGTGAGGAACGGATCGAGCAGCGCGTCCGCGCCGCCCAGCGGGTCCGGCACGACGTCCGCCGGCCCGGCGAGGGGATCGGCGCGCCGCACGCCCCCCGCAGCCAGCGCGCTGTGGCCGGCCGGCGGCGCCGCCGATGCCGCCGCCATCGCCTCGGAAACGATCAGCAGATATTCGCCGAACCGGACCTCGTCGCCCTCGGTCAGTTCCACCTGCCCGTCGCGCGGCACCCGCGTGGCGGAGCCGTTGACGAACACGCCGTTGGTGCTGACATCGGTCAGCAGGTACCGCCCGTCCGCGGCCGTAATCATGCAATGGGTCTTGGACAGGTGCCGCTCGGGGTCCGCCAGGACCCAGTCATTGCCGGCGGCGCGGCCGATCGATAGAGTGCCGAGCCGCAACGTGCGCGTGGCGCGCTCGCCGGCGCCATGCCCGCCGACCAGGGTCAGGGTCAGCGGCATCGGTGCGCCACCCGCCGGTCCGGACCTGCCGGATCAGCTCTGCCGGCAGCAATGGCGAAGGAGGTTTCGATGGCGGACATCACGCTTGCCGAGTTCAACGGACGGGTCTGGCTGGTAGGCGGGGAGACGCATCTGCATGATCTGCTGGGCAACACCCTGCCCAAGGACGTTAGCATAGAACTGATCCAGTGCGAACACCCTACGGCCATTCGCCAGCTCTGGATCCAGAATTGCGGCGAGCGCGAGGATGATGGCATGCCCTGGCAGATCCATCCCGCCATCGTTGCGCGCATCCATCGCAGCACGTCGGACTACGCCGTCTATTTCGGCCAGTGGTCGGCCCTGCTCGACCAGGACGCGCTGATGTCGATCAACGCCGCCGCCGCCCGCGCCCGCGAAGCGCCCGACGTGCCGGTGGAACTGATCCAGTACCTCGACCCCGAAGGACCGCAGGCCATGGCCGACCTGGCCCGGCTGCGCACCCAACTGATCGAGGACAAGCTGGCGGAGGCCGGCGTCGAACGCCCGCGGATTGTCCGTATCGTACGGAACGTCAGCGACGTGCCCGGGATGGGCCAGGAAAGCCAGCGGGTGGACGTCGTCCTCCGCGCAAGCTGACCCGCGTCCCCGCCAGGCCGGCGTAAGCCACGCCGCGCCGGGGCCGAGCCGTCCCCAGCCTTTCAACGGGGGAGGCGCGCGATCGGCGACGCGCTCAGTTGAGCGAGGCGAGCAGCGCGTCGAGATCCGGCTCGGTGGCATCCGCGGCGGCGGGCGCCGGCTCCTCGTTCAGGCTGGCCAGGAGTGCGTCGAGGTCGTCCCCGCCGCCCGCCTCGGCCGCCGGCGCCCCGGCGGCGGAGTCCTCGGCAACGATCGGGGCGGCTTCGTCCGCCGCGACATCCTGCGGTTCCGGCTCCTCCGCGGCGACGACTTGCGGCGCCTCGGCCGGGACAGGTTCAGGTGCCGCGGCCGGCGGCGGCGCGGCAGCGGGCGCCGCAGCAGCGGGGGCGATCTTCACCGGCGCCCAGAACCCGGCCAGCGGCGTGCCGGCCTGGGAGCTGAACCCCGCCAGCCGGACCTGCGGCCGGCCGCGCAACGAGACCAGCGGCATCACCCGGTACTGGCCCACCTGCACCGCCTGACGCTCGGTATACAGCCGCGCCGTGCAAGGGAGTGCCACCTGTTCCCCGTCCGGGGTAGCGTACGTATAATAGGCAATGTCGCCGACCCCCATGACGGTGCCGAGCTTCATCTTGGTCCCCTGCTGGGCGAAGGCCTCGGCCAGCAGCAGCCCGGGGATCAGCGCCGGGTGGCCCCACAGCATCCCGCCCAGCCCTTCCTGGCGGGTGAACTCCTCGAAAGCGAAGGCGTCGATCGGGTCGGACTTCTTCCCGTACGGCAGCCGCAGCAGGAAGCGCGGCGCCGCCAGGCCGAGATAGGCCGCTGCGGGCAGTTCCTGCAGCGCACCGAACGCGTCGCGGATCAGCGGGTGCTGCTCGTGCATCGGGATGCCGAGCGGGTCCGGACCGATCCCGGCGACGAACGGCGCGCCGGCGGCGGCGGCAATCTGCGCGATCCGGCCGAGCAGGTCGGCATGCGGCGGTGCCAGCTCGAAGTCGTAAAGACCGATGACCGCCGACAGCGGCCCCTGGTGCGCGTCGAGCGCCGGCTGCTCCACCAGCATCCCGTAAAGCCCGGTGTCCTCCAGCGCATCGGTGGCGGCGACGTCGGCGGCCAGTTCCTCGGCCGAAACGTCGTACAGCACGATCTCCATGCGCGCGCCGGTCTCGATGCGGCGGACCAGGAACTCGACGCCGCGCCAGATCGCCTCGGCGGTCTGGAAATCGGGATGGTGCAGCACCCGGCGCATGGCGGCCGACAGTGCCTCATCGACCTGAGCGATCAGCGCGTCCTGGCGCGGATCACGGGCAGGCACGATGTAGGGGCCGACCAGGCGGGCCAGCAGCGCGTCGGCCGCGCTTTCCTCCGCGGCCTGGGGCGCCGGACGGCCGACCAGGCGGGCGAAATCCGACAGCCGCGTGGTGGCGACGGCCGCGCCGCGGGCGCGGCGCGGCGGGGGAGGCACCGGCGCCGCGCCGCCCCAGGCCATGACCTGTTTCGCCGCCCGGTCGAACCCCGCCTTGGCACCGAGGTTACGGCGCAGGGTGCGCAACTCCTCGAACAGCGCAACGTTCTCGGCGAGCTGATCGGGGTGGAAATCGTCGATCGCGCCGATCTCGACCGTGACCGTACCGTCCTCGACCAGCGGCAGGGCCAGGCTGAGCTTCATCCGGGCCAGCACGTCGTCGAGGTTGTCGACATCGACCTTGATCGGCTTGCGCCCGGCCAGCGCCGCCCCCGTCTCGAGCGTTCCGGCATTGGCACGGCCGGAGAAATCGCCGAGCAGGGCAAGGCGGAATTTCTGCCCCGCCGCGGCGGGTCGGGGAGCGCCGCCCAGGCGACCGAAACTGACCTCGTATTTCATGCTGGCCCTCCCCGATACGGGACAGATAGTATCACCCCGGGCTGCCGGCGCGAAAGCCCCGGATGCGAAAAGCCGGGAGCACGAAACCCCGGGCGCCGCGAGAGCCGGGTGATGCGATGGCGGAGCGACCGCGACGGCGGCGTTTGTCCCGCGCGCGCAAACGAAGGCGGAACGCCGTGCCGGCACCGCAAGGAAGGATGCGTCGGTGAAAAAAGGCGAGCAGCCGGAACTTTCCGCCCGCTGGTGGAAATCGAGCCAGCCGGACGGCCTGCGCAGCGCGGGCCGGCTGGAGGACGCGCTCAAGGACTACGCTGCCGCGCACCACAGATTCGAAGGCGACAGCGGCGAACCGCAGGCCGAAGCAGCGTCGGAAGCGCTCGACGCCGTCGCCGCCGCGGCCCGTGCGGCGATCGCCGAGGCCGGCAAGATCAAGGGCAGCCAGGAGATGGAATGGACGGTCGATGCGCTGAAGAAATTCGACCGCCCGATCGGCGCCGCGCGCAAATGGATCGAGGAACGCACCGAGGAGGCCGACGACAGCGAATTCGGCGACCCCGAAATCTACCACGACTACCTGCTGATCGCGCTCAAGCGCCTGCGCGGCAGCGGGCAGATGAATTTCGGCATCGTGCTTGGCAAGACCGCCCAGGACCACCGGCTTGCGCTGCACAAGGGCAAATCGGGCAAGGCGCTGGCCGCCATGCTGGTGAAGCAGACCGCCCTGCACCAGATGACCTTCGGCATCGCGCGGACCGACGCGAACCGCGGCGACGTCATGCTGCTCGATGTGGAAGGGCGGGACCTGCCGGGCCTGGCCAAGAAGGGCACAAGGATGCTGAAGCGGTTCAAGCCGCTGCCGTTCAAGCAACTGAAGCTGTCGCCGGACGACAAGGATCTCGACGACGACGATTCGGAAGACGACGACTGAAAGATCAGGCCGGCCCGCGCCCCCTCCCCGCGGCGGCGGGAAGGGGGCTTGCGCTCAGAGATAGTGTTCCGCGAGCGGGGCGAAGCCGTTGAAGCCCTGGCTGGCGTAGGTGCTCACGTACGCGCCGGCGGCGAGCAGCGCCACCCGTTCCCCGGCGGCGAGCGCCAGCGGCAGGTGGTAGTTGGCACGTTCATACATGATGTCGGCACCGTCGCAGGTGGGCCCGGCGATCGCCACCGGCCCCGTATCGGTGCCGTCATGGGCGGTGGTGATACGGTAGCGGATCGCTTCGCCTTCCGTCTCGGCCAGACCGCCGAAGCGGCCGATGTCGAGATAGATCCAGCGCACCGCGTCTTCCCCACGGCGGCTGGCCAGGACCACTTCGGCGCTGACCACACCGGCGTCGCCGACGACCGAACGGCCAGGCTCGATCACCATCTCCGGCAGGTTGTTGCCGAAATGGCGGGTCATGGCGCCCATGATGGCGGCGGCGAAATCGTCGATCTCCGGCACCGGCTCGCGATAGCGGGTGGGGAAGCCGCCGCCGAGGTTCATCATGCGCAGGTTCACCCCCGCTTCCGTCAGGTCGGTGAACAGCATCGCCACCTTGCTGACCGCAACATCGTAGGCCGCGGTGGTGGTCTGCTGGCTGCCGACATGGAACGACAGCCCGTACGGGTCGAGCCCGAGCGCGCCGGCGCGGCGCATCAGCGCCCCGGCATGCTCGATCGTGGTGCCGAACTTGCGCGACAGCGGCCAGTCGGCGCCGTCGTTCTCCACCCGGATGCGGCAATAGACGCGCGCGCCGGGGGCGTGGACGGCGAGCTTCTCCAGCTCCTCATCGGAATCGAAGGCAAACAGATCGACGCCGGCGGCGTGCGCCCGGGCGATCGCGGTACCCTTCTTGATGGTGTTGCCGAAGCTGATCGCGTCCGGCCGGGCACCGGCGGCCAGGCAGGCATCGATCTCCTCGATGCCGGCGGCGTCGAAGCAACTGCCGAGGCGGACCAGGCGGTCCAGCACCGGGGCGGCCGGATTGGCCTTCACCGCGTAGTAGATGCGCGCCAGCGGCAGCGCATGGCGCAGCGCGGCGTAGTTCGCCTCCACACGGTCCAGGTCGAGCACCAGGCACGGCGTCGCCGGCTGGGTCTGCGTCAGGAATCGGGCGATTTTCGGGGTCATCGCGCCGCACCTCCCTCCAGTTGGGACGCCCGCCTGTGAAGGCGACGGGCGACAGTTGACGAAACGGTCGAACGAACCAGCGACCTTGACGAGTTGCCAGAACGCTTGACGTCGTTGCGTAACCACAGAGGGCCAGAGGCACGTGCGTTGCTGCGTGGGGAGAGCAGATAGGGGGGGTGGGGCCTGGGCGCAAGCCGAAATCGGTCCCGCCGGGGGAAAAACTGTGCCGGCGGCCGCCAACCGCGCCGTCTCCCCCCCTGTAATAGCGATGCAACTACCCAGGTGATCTGCGTATAGCCGGTGGCTACCAGGATCGCTTGCTCATGACGGATACCGACGGCCACACGCCGGCGCCCACCGCCCCCCTGCCGGAGCGTCCCTTCTGTCCCGACGCGGGGACGAGCGTCGCTTCGCCGCCGGACGCCGAGCGGCGGCGCCCGGGTCGGGCCGCGTACACCAATCCGGCACTGCTGGCCCTGCTGCGGCAGGACGGCAGGGCGGATCGGCAGGACGACACGGTGGAGACGCCCGGCAAGCCGGTGGACGCGCTTGCTCCGGCGCGCGGGATTGCGCTCGCCGCAGCAATCGGCGTCGCGCTGTGGGCGGCAATGCTGCTGGCTCTTTGGCTGATCTGGCCCGGCTGAGCCGCCGGCCCCGTTCGCGACCGCGCCCGCGCCCGAGGGCAGACGTGCCCCGCAGCCCGTCGGGGAATGCCTCCCGCGGCCCGTCGGGCCGACGCCCGCGCCTTCAGGCGATTGCCCCGCGCGGGCGCCACCCTATCATCGAGGCGACCGGCATCAAGGCGACCCGCACCGTGGCGACCGACACCAGGAGCGGCCACAGAGGATGGCAACGGACCCCGATGCCCTTCCCGGTCCGGCGCCGCCCACCCGTCGGGGGCGCCGGAACCTGCGGCGCTGGCGGCGCACCCTGCTCGCCACCGCCGAGTCGCTGACCACCGACCGCGCCCCTCCATGGCCGCGGCGGGAGCGGCGTTCTACGCCACCCTGGCGCTGTTCCCGGCGATCAGCACCCTGATCTCACTCTATGGGCTCGCGTTCGGCCGTGCGAGCGTGGCGCCGCAGTTGCGCTTCCTGGAGGGGCTGCTGCCGGCCCCGGCCTACGCGCTGATCGCGGGGCGGGTGGGGGCGCATGTCGCCGCGCCGGTGCACCTAGCGGGACTCGGGATGCTGGGGGATTCGTCGCTGCCTCGGTCGCCGTGCCGTACCGGGTCGGCCCGGCACGGGGGAACCGCGCGGCGGGTCGGATGGCCGGGCGTGGCGGTGGCCACGGTGCTGTGGCTGGCGGCGTCCGGCGCGCTGAGTTTCTACGCGGCGCATCTGCCGAGTTTCGGAGCGACCTATGGTTCTCGGGGAGCGGTTGTGGGGATCATGTTGTGGTTCTACCTGAGCGTGCATGCGGTGCTGGTCGGCGCGGAGGTGAATGCGGTGGTGGGCCAGGCGGATCCGCGACGCGACGAGGACCGGTGACGGCGTCCCGTCGCTTCGCGCCCGGGCGGGGTCGCGCGGCGCCCGACCGACGAGGCGGGGTTGAAATATTCCGGTGCGGGCGAACCAGGACATGGGGCGTGGCAACGGTGAAGGCCGACCGCCTAATGTTTGGGCATATTGGGCGTTCTCAGGCACGCTTCGCGGCGAGAACTGTAGGGAAACCGCGGCATTGGGGAGGTAGGAGAAAAATGAGCAAATGGTTGACGGAGCGTATGGGAGCCGGTATACGGGTGTGCAAGTAACGTACTTGTGTACGAGGACCATCGGAGTCTGGCGGCTGATCCGGGCGTCAGGCGAGCCGTTGGCCCAATGGTTCGCGACGAGAGGCCGAGACCGATGCGGTGTAAATTCATTGCCTGGGCTGCGGTGGCTCTGATCGGGGCCGCCCCGTTCGCGGGGGCCCGGGCGGATGTGCTGTTCGACAGTATCACGGGCAATACGCCGACTGGGAGCGATCCGGTATTGGCTGTCACGTCGGGCGGATCGGCCGGACCGCTCGGCAACTCCTTCTCGACGGGTGCTCAGGGCGTTTATCTTCCTGCAGTAACGCTGACGCTGGAGTTGAACGCCTCCACGCCAGGCGATCTCGGCTCCATTCAGATTTCGTTGTGGAGTGATGGCGGCGGCACGAACGGGCCGAGCACCGAACTTGCCGCGTTTAATTCTATCGAAGACAGTCAGCTTTCGAGCAGCGCCTACAGCTTGATTTCGGTATCGTCCTCTCAGGATATCGCTCTCGCGGCCAATACGCGTTATTGGATCGAACTGACATCGACCGACAGTTCTGCCAGCTTGGCGTATGGCGCAGATTCAGGCATCGGTGTTTCCAGCGAGTATTTCTTGAATCAGTATTCGTCTCCCTTGGTAACCTCCAACGCGGGTGGGCCGTATTTGATGTCGGTTGCGGTGGTTCCTGAGCCTGCATCGGTTGGTCTTCTGGCTTTTGGTGCGTTTGCGCTTGCTGGATTTACGCGGCGTCGCCGAGACGCGTTGGCCGATGGGGTGCCGAGCCGCGACGTGTTGCTGTCGCACGATCATCGGCTGTTCGTTCTCTTTGGCTGATCTGGCCCGGCTGAGCCGCCGGCCCCGTTCGCAACCGCGACCGCGCCCGGGGCCGGACATGCCCCGCAACCCGCGGGGGAATGCCTCCCGTCGGGCCGACGCCCCACGATTGGCACGCCAATCCTTACCGCGCCTGCGGCGGCCGGTGGGCGCCCCCTTGCCTCCGGGATCGGGAGGCGGCCCTGTAACCGGCGCGGGCGCCCGGGGCAATCGCTCGAACGTTCGGCGCGTCACCTCTCCGGCTCTGCGGGCTTGGGCCGCGAAGCGGACCAAGGTCGCCGCGCGGGAGAGGTGAAGGAGCCGCCGCCCGCGCCTTCAAGCGATTGCCCTGCGCGAGCGCCGGGACTCGCGCGGTGCTGGGCGCGCTGAACGTCGCCTATGACGTGACCGAGCAGCGGGGGTTCCTGCGCTTCCACGTGATGGCGCTCGGGATGACCCTGGCGGCGATGCTGGTGGCGGTGGGGGGAATCGCGGTGCTGGTGGCGCTGCTGGTGGTGGCCGAGTTTCTGGGGCTGGAGGCGCATGTCGCCGCGCTGATGCATCTGGCGGGACTCGGGATGCTGGTGGGATTCGTCGCCGCCTCGGTCGCCGTGCTGTACCGGGTCGGCCCGGCTCGGGCGGGAAGCGCGCGCCGGGTCGGATGGCCGGGCATGGAGGTGGCCACGGCGCTGTGACTGGCGGCGTCCGGCGCGCAGAGTTTCTACGTGGTGCATCTGCCGAGTTTCGGGGCAACCTATGGTCCTCTGGGAGCGGTTGTGGGGGTCATGTTGTGGTTCTACCTGAGCATGTATGCGGTGCTGGTCGGCGCGGAGGTGAACGCGATGGTGGGCCAGGCGGATCCGCGACGCGACGAGGACCGGTGACGGTGTCCCGTCGCTTCGCGCCCGGGCGGAGTCGCGCGGCGCCCGACCGACGAGGCGGGGTTGAAATATTCCGGTGCGGGCGAACCGGGACATGGGGCGTGACAAGGGTGAAGGCCGACTGCCTAATGTTTGGGCATGTTGGGCGGCCCCAGGCGCGCTTCGCGGCCGGAATTGTAGGAAAACTGTAGGGAAACCGCGGCATTGGGGGAGGCAGGAGAAAGATGAGCAAATAGTTGACGGAACGTATGGGAGCCGATATACGGGTGTTCAGGTAACGTGCGTGTGTACGAGGGCATTCGGAGTTTGGCGGCCGATCCGGGCGTCAGACGAGCCGCTGGCCCAATGGTTCGTGACGAGAGGCCGAGACCGATGCGGTGTAAATTCATTGCCTGGGCTGCGGTGGCTCTGATCGGGGCGGCCCCGTTTGCGGGGGCCCGGGCGGATGTGCTGTTCGACAATACCGGGCAGCCTGTCAGTAATGCCTTCTGCGGTGACGGTCCGACATTCTGCGGTGGCGACGCCATTGTGAGCGGAGGAGCGGGGCCGATTGCCGCATCGTTCTCGACCGGCAGCCAATCGGTTTCCCTTAGCGAATTGACGATTTCGGTTCTGCTGGACGCGGTCTCTCCTACCGATGGGGGGTTGATCACGGCTACTCTGTGGACCGACGGTGGCGGCAGCGGGCCGCTGAGTGATGTCGCTTCACTTGGTACCATTGCCGACAGCAGCCTGACGAGCGGTTTCGGTCTCGTTTCGTTGTCGCCCTCGGGGAACTATACGCTTGCCTCCAATCAGAGGTATTGGGTTGAGCTTTCGTCCGTTAATAGTTCGGCCCTCTGGGGGTATGACGGGGCGGATGCGGGTGCTGGCGTGCCAAATGAATATACTTGGAACCAATACTCCTCTCCGGCCGTGATCACGCCAAATAGTAGTGGATCCGCTTATATTATGGAGGTTGCGGTTCCTGAGCCGGCATCGCTAGGACTAGTGGCGTTCGGTCTGATTGCACTCCTCAGCGTGCGGAAACGGCGCAAGGCGCACGTAGCGATATAATCTTGGATGGGCTCAAATCGAGCCTCGATTCACTGTCGTGTTGTTGGTCGGCGCGGTGGATTTGTCTGGGATTTATCCGAGGCGCGACAACGAGCCTTAGGGTTAAGGGGCCGACCCGAGTTTCACGCCCCAAAGGATGACGTTCGTTTTCCTCGATAGGAGGTACATTTGCCCGGACCAGGACCATGCTTTGTTGCCGGTGTACGGCTGGCGGCCGCTCAGGGCGAGGTGCCGGTCGAGCAGTTGCGGCAGGGTGATCTTATCGTCACATTGGCTGGGCGGGAGCGAGTACTTCAGCCGGTTCTCTGGATCGGTAATCGCCTTCTGGATCTGCCTGCAAATGCGACCCCGCACGACGGAGCCCCAATCCGAATTCGCCGGAATGCACTCGATGACGGTGTACCGCACCGCGATGTGTTGCTGTCCCACGATCATCGACTCTTTATCGGCGGAAAACTCGTTCCGGCCATGCTGCTTGTCAACGGCATGACCGTCCTACCTGAGGCCGGCTTAGAATTGGTGCATTATTTCCACGTCGAACTGGAGCGCCACGCCGTCCTGCTGGCGGAAGGCCTACCAGTGGAGAGCTATCTCGACGAAGCCAACGACCGCAGCTTCTTCTCCAATGCGGACGGCCCGGCAGCCTTGCACCCAATCCTTGGCGCCAATGGTCGCCCGGATGTGGCGCTCCTGGCATGCGCTCCCCTCGCCATGACCGCCGCTGAGTCGGAGCCGGCTTGGCGTTTGCTCGCTGACCGCGCCCGCGCCCTCGGCTTCGTCCCCCCGACCTGGAGCACGACGTCGGACCCCGACCTGCGCCTGCGCGCCGATGGGCGCGACCTCCAGCCGTTGCTGCAGGACGAAACGCGCTACATGTTCGCACTGCCGGCAGGTGCCAAGTCCCTCCGTCTCGCCTCGCGCGCCACGGTCCCGTTCGATCTCGACCGCGCCCATGAAGACTGGCGCTGCCTCGGCGTCGGCGTCACGAAGCTCGTCTATCGCATCGGCGCCGAGCAGATCGAAATCCCGGCCGACCACCCGTCCCTGATCCGCGGCTGGCACGATGCCGAAACGGACGGCGCCACCATCTGGCGCTGGACCAACGGCGATGCCCACCTGCCCCTGCCGATGCCGATCGGGGCCGGCGGCGCCACCCTCGAACTCCATCTCTCCGGTCGGGCCACCTACGCCCTGACGGATCAGACCACCGACGCAACCCGCCTCTCCGCCTGATCCAAGACGCTGCGAATGGAAAGGGGCCGGTCATTCCGGCCCTTTTTTCGTACCCGCCCGGCGCCGGCACTTGCCTGACGGCTCATGCCGTCAGGCCGCGGTCCCTCAGCCGACCTTCTGCGGAACTCGCGCGACCCGCGCGTGACCACCGTCCAACCCGCGCACCGAGGCCCGGCCGGCAGCCCTCTACCGGATCAGCCCCGTCAGGGGGCTCGACGGATCCGCCCCCATCCGCCGCGGCATCCGCCCGGCCAAATAGGACAGCCGTCCCGCCTCCACCGCCAGCCGCATCGCGCGGGCCATCCGCACCGGGTCCTTCGCAAGCGCGATCGCCGAGTTCAGCAGCACCGCGTCGCACCCCAGCTCCATCGCCACCGCCGCATCCGACGCCGTGCCCACCCCGGCATCGACCAGGAACGGCACCTTCGCCTGCTCGCGCATCATCCAGATCATCGCCGGGTTCTGGATGCCCAGGCCGGAACCGATCGGCGCGCCCAGCGGCATCACCGCCACGCAGCCCATCGCCTCCAGCCGCTGCGCCGCCAGCGGATCGTCGGCGCAATAGACCATCACCTCGAACCCGTCCTTGATCAGCGCCTCCGCCGCCTCGAACGTCGCCGGCATGTCCGGATACAGGGTCGGCGGCGGGCCCAGCACCTCCAGCTTGACGAGGTTCCAGCCCCCCGCCTCGCGCGCCAGGCGCAAGGTGCGCACCGCCTCGGCCGCGGTGTGGCAGCCGGCCGTATTGGGCAGGTAGGTGATCTTCTTGGGATCGACGAAGTCCTGCAGCATCGGCGCCTTGGGATCGGACAGGTTCACCCGCCGCACCGCGACGGTGACGATCTCCGCCCCGCTCGCCGCGAGCGCCGCGGCGGTCTCCTCCAGGTCCTTGTATTTGCCGGTGCCGACGATCAGGCGGGAGCGGAAGCGGCGGCCCGCCACTTCCCAGCCGTCGTCCGCGGACAGGGTCGCGTCCATGCTCAGCCTCCGCCGATGAAATGCACGATTTCCAGCGCGTCCCCGGCCGTCAGCCACACCGCGGCATAGGTCGAGCGCGGGACGATCTCCTGGTTCCGCTCCACCGCGACCTTGCGCGGGTCGAGCTCAAGGCCGGCCAGCAGCCCGTGAACCGTCAACGGCCCGTCGAAGCTGCGCGCCTCCCCGTTCACGGTCACATCCAGCACGGTGCGCATGGCCCGACTATGGGGCGGCCCCGCCGCAGCGACAAGACCGCGCGGACAAACCGACGGGACCGAGGCAACCCGCCCGCGGCGCCGCCGCAACGTTCAGGACGGAGTGCTCTCCACCTCGGCCTGCAACGCCGCGCAGCGCGCCAGCTCCCGGCGCAGCCGGTTCACCCGCCCCGGCAGCAACCGCCGCTCGCCGGCGGGCAGGCGCTCCCCGCGCTGGATCATCCCCTCCAGGACCACGATCAGGTCCTGCGCGGTCGCCGGATCGCCGGCCACGCAGGCGCGCCGGAATGCGTCCTCCACCGCGTCCGAGACGCGCCGGCGCAGCGTCGCGTACACCTGCGCCATGCGCTCGGGCGGGATTTGCAACTCCGCCTCCGCCTCGGCGCCACGCTTGGCCGCTGCACTCTGGAAATACGATGCGACCCTGTTCACGTCCGCTGTCTCCCCGGCCGATGCCCGACGGACCCTACGACACGCCCGGTTGCAAATCCGCTGCATCCCGGCCCCACACCGCCGCCGGCCGGGGCGATCGGCCTGCCTGCCCTCCGGGCGCGGCATGGACCGCTGCACCCGCTTGTGCTACCGGGGCCACCATGTCAGACGCCGAATCCCGCCCGCTGATCGCGGTTCTCAACGGTCCGAACCTCAACATGCTCGGCCTGCGGGAGCCGGGCCTGTACGGGGCCGCCACGCTCGACGACGTGGAACAGCTCTGCGCGGAAACCGGCGACCAGTTCGATCTCGCGATCGACTTCCGGCAGACCAACGGCGAGGGCGAGCTCGTGTCCTGGGTGCAGGAATGCCGCGGCCGGGCCGCCGGGATCGTCATCAATCCGGCCGGCTACACCACCACCTCGATCGCGCTCATGGACGCGCTGCTGGCGGTCGAGTTGCCGATCATCGAAGTCCACATCACCAACATCCACCGGCGTGAGGAATTCCGCCAGCATTCCTACGTCTCCAAGGCGGCGGTGGGCGTGATCTGCGGCCTCGGCATCCAGGGCTACGCGCTGGCACTCAGCGCCATGGCGGCCATGGTCGGAGCGGAGGAATGAGCCGGGTGCCGATGGACCCGGACGCCATCCGCGCGCTGGCCGCGATCCTGACCGAAACCGGCCTCACCGAGATCGAGATCGCCGAGAAGGACAGCCGCATCCGCGTCGTGCGCGCCCCGGCCCCAGTGGAAGCGCCGCCCCGCCCTGCCGCCCCCGCCGTCGTGGCGGTCCCCCTCGCCGCACCCCCCTCCCCCGCCGACGCGGCCAGCCATCCCGGCGCTGTTCTCAGCCCGATGGTCGGCGTCGCCTACCTCTCCGCCGAACCAGGCGCCGCGCCCTTCGTCACCGTCGGCCAGACCGTCGCCGCCGGGCAGACCCTGCTGCTGATCGAGGCGATGAAGACCTTCAACCAGATCAAGGCGCCGAAAGCCGGCACCGTCGGTCGCATCCTCGTCGCCTCCGGCTCCCCGGTGGAGTACGGGGAGGTGCTGATGGTCCTGGACTGACCCCTTGTTCCAGAAAATCCTGATTGCCAACCGCGGCGAAATCGCGCTGCGCATCCAGCGCGCATGCCGCGAGCTCGGCATCGGCACCGTCGCCGTCCATTCCACCGCCGATTCGGACGCCATGCACGTGCGCCTGGCCGACGAGAGCGTGTGCATCGGCCCGCCGGCGGCCAAGGACAGCTACCTCAACATCCCGGCCATCCTCTCGGCCGCCGCGATCACCGGCGCCGACGCGATCCATCCCGGTTACGGATTCCTGTCCGAAAACGCCCGCTTCGCCGAGATGGTGGAAGCGCACGGCCTGACCTTCATCGGCCCATCACCGGCGCATATTCGCATGATGGGCGACAAGATCGCGGCCAAGGCGGCCATGGCCGGGCTCGGCGTGCCGCTGGTCCCGGGATCGGACGGCGAAGTGCCCGACCTCGCCACGGCGCGCGCGGTCGCGGCGCAGATCGGCTATCCGGTCCTGGTCAAGGCGGCCGCCGGCGGCGGCGGGCGCGGGATGAAAGTGGCGCAGAGCGCCGCCGAGCTGGAAGATGCGTTCCGCCTCGCGCGCACGGAATCCGCCGCCGCTTTCGGCAACGATCAGGTGTATCTCGAGAAATATCTCGACCGCCCCCGCCATATCGAGTTCCAGGTGCTGGCCGACGCCCACGGCGCGGTGGTGCATTTCGGCGAACGCGACTGCTCGCTCCAGCGCCGCCACCAGAAGCTGCTGGAAGAAGCCGGCTCCCCCGCACTCAGCGCCGGCGCGCGCGACCGCATGGGCGCCACCGTCACCGCCGCCCTGCGCGAGCTCGGCTACCGCAACGCCGGCACCCTGGAATTCCTCTACCAGGACGGCCAGTTCGCCTTCATCGAGATGAACACGCGGCTGCAGGTCGAACATCCGGTGACCGAAATGGTCTGCGGCATCGACCTGGTGCGCGAACAGATCCGCATCGCCGACGGCGAAGCGCTGGGCTACGCGCAATCGGACATCCGCTTTTCCGGCCACGCGATCGAGTGCCGCATCACCGCCGAGCACCCCGACAGCTTCCTCCCCTCCCCGGGTCGCGTCACCGCGTTCCACGCACCCGGCGGGCTCGGCGTGCGGGTGGATTCCGCCCTGTACGCCGGCTACGTCGTGCCGCCCTATTACGACAGCATGGTCGCCAAGCTGATCGTGCACGCACCCACCCGCGCCGAAGCGATCGCCCGGCTGCGCCGCGCCCTCGACGAATTCGCCGTCCTCGGCATCGAAACCACGCTCGCGCTGCACCGCCGCATCGTCGACGACCCGAGCTTTCAACGCGGCGACTACACGATCCACTGGCTGGAGCACTTCGTGGGCGACCCGTCGGGCTGAGCGGGAAGAAAGCAAGGCCAGGGGCTCTGCCCCTGGACCCCGCCAAGGGCTCACCCTTGGAACCCTTCCGTTGGTTCCGTGCGGGTGGGGGCCTGGGGGGCAGAGCCCCCTGGCCTTGCTTCCTCCTGCTTCGGCCCCGACAGGTCGTCGCGTATAACGGCCGCCCATTCTCCCTCTGTGCGAGGACCTGCGTCGCGCGATGATGTATTTCAGCCGCCTCAAGACCACGCTGATCCTCGGCGCCTGCCTGCTTGGGGCG
Organism: uncultured Pseudomonadota bacterium; assembly: GCA_963708095.1. Lineage (GTDB taxonomy): Bacteria > Pseudomonadota > Alphaproteobacteria > Acetobacterales > Acetobacteraceae > JAJZVS01. The sequence goes on along the minus strand of OY970182.1, from coordinate 4,577,897 downwards.
ATCCTCTGCGTTCCCAACATGGCTGCGGCGCCGGTGCCCTGGCTGCCGTGGCGCACCGTGCATCTCGGGCTCGACCTGCAGGGCGGCAGCTATCTGCTGATGCAGGTCGACATGAATACGGTGGTGAAGGAGCGGCTGAACGGGCTGCTTGACGGGGTGCGCCAGGCGCTGCGGCATGCCTCCCAGACGGGGGATGGTGCGGGGGGCGGTGCGCCGGTGTTCTATCGGGCGCTGGTGGCCGATCCGGTGCACGACCGGGTGGTGCTGCGGCTGCGCGATCCGGCGCAGGCGCAGCGCACGCTTGGCCTGCTGCGCCCGCTCGTCAGCGTCGATCCGACGACACGGGTGGCGGACGTCGACATCGCCTCCCAGCCCGACGGGACCATCACCCTGACCCTGTCCCAGGTGGCGCTGCACGATCGCGCGGTGGCAGCGGTGCAGCAGTCGATCGAGATCGTGCGCCGGCGCATCGACGCCACCGGCGTCGTCGATCCGCAGATCACCCGCCAGGGCGACACGCATATCGTGGTGCAGCTTCCCGGCATCGGCGATCCGGACCGGATCAAGCAGTTGCTCGGCGAGACCGCGCACATGACGTTCCAGCTGGTCGACGAGCAGGCGACCCCCGGCGCGCCGCCGCCGCCCGGGGTGACGCTGCTGCCGATGCAGGACGATCCGCAGCAGACGATCCCCGTCTACGACCGGGTGGATGTCGACGGCGGCGACCTGACGAACGCCACCGCCGGCACCGATTCGCAATCGGGCCAATGGGTCGTGAACTTCACCTTCAACTCGGTCGGCGCGCGCCGCTTCGCCGACGTGACGCGCACCCATGTGGGCCGGCGCTTCGCGATCGTGCTCGACGGCAAAGTGCTCAGCGCGCCGGTGATCCGCGAGCCGATCCTGGGCGGGTCGGGGCAGATCAGCGGGAGTTTCACCGCCGCCTCGGCCTCCGACCTCGCGCTGCTGCTGCGCGCCGGCGCGCTGCCGGCGCCGCTCACGGTGGTGGAGCAGAACTCGATCGGGCCGGAACTGGGAGCGGACTCGATCCGCGCCGGGGCGATCGCGCTCGGCGCCGGGTTCCTGCTGGTGATCGGCTTCATGGGGATGTTCTACGGGCTCTTCGGCTGGTTCGCGAACCTGGCGCTGGTCGTGAACCTGGTGCTGATGCTGGCGATCATGTCGCTGCTGCAGGCCACGCTGACCCTGCCCGGCATGGCGGGCATCCTGCTCACCTTGGGGATGGCGGTCGACGCCAACATCCTGATCAACGAGCGCATCCGCGAAGAACAGAGGAACGGCCGCCCACCGCTGGCGGCGCTGGAGCACGGATTCCAGCGCGCCTACCGCACCATCTTCGATTCCAACGCGACCACGTTCCTCGCGCACGTCATGCTGTTCATCTTCGGCTCCGGCCCGGTGCGCGGCTTCGCCGTGACCATCACCATCGGCATCGCCACCAGCCTGTTCACCGCCTGGATGCTGACCCGGCTGCTGGTATCGCGCTGGTATATCGCCGTCCGTCCCCGCCTGTTGCCGGTGTAACCGCCATGTTCTTCTCCCGCCTGCTGCGCCCGATGTTCCGCCTGGTGCCCGACGGCACCCGCATCCATTTCATGCGCGGCCGGCACATGGGGCTGATCGTCTCGGCGGTGCTCTCCACCGCTTCGATCGTGCTGTTCTTCCATCCCGGGCTGCAATTCGGGATCGACTTCTCGGGCGGCATCGTGATGCAGGTGAAGACGCCGGGGCCGGCCGATTTCAGCCGCATCCGCGCCGCGCTGACGGCAGAGAAGCTGCCGCAGCAGGGCGTGCAGCGCTTCGGCGCGCCTGACCAGGTGCTGATCCGCCTGGGCGTGCAGCCCACCGCGCAGGCGACCGACGCGGCCGTGACCAAGGTGCGCGCGGCGCTGGCGAAAGCCGTGCCGGGAGCCAGGATCCTGCGCACCAATGCGATCGGGGCCGCCGTCTCCGCACAGCTGCTGCGCAACGGCATCCTCGCGCTGGTGATCAGCCTGGCGATGATCCTGGTCTATATCTGGTTCCGCTTCGAGTGGGAGTTCGCGGTCGGCGCGGTCGTCACCCTGGTGCTCGATATCACCAAGACGATCGGCTTCCTGGTGCTGACCCGGTTCGATTTCGATCTGGTGATGGTGGCGGCGATTCTGACCGTGCTCGGCTACTCCACCAACGACAAGGTCGTGGTGTACGACCGGGTGCGGGAGAACCTGCGCAAATACAAGACCATGCCGCTGCGCGACCTGATCGACCTTTCCATCAACGAAACCCTGAACCGCACCTTGGGGACGTCGATGACGGTGTTCCTGGCGTCCTTGCCGCTCGCGCTGTTCGGCGGCGAGTCGATCTCGGGCTTCGCCTGGGTGATGCTGTTCGGGATCGTGGTCGGCACGTCGTCGTCGATCTTCATCGCCGCGCCGATCCTGCTGTTCCTGGGCGAACACCGGCTGCGCCGCGACGCCGCCCCTGTGGCCCCCGCAGCCACGCGATCGAAACCCGCCGTCCGGTAAGGCGTCGCCCGGAGCGCGGGCCGCCCCGACAGGCGCCGGCGACGCGCGAAGACGCGCCTTTCACCCGCAGGGGTGAAGGGCAGAGCGCACATACGGCACCCGGCGCCCCGCCAGGGCGTAGCGGGAAAGGCCGGGACCCGCGCCAGCGCGCCCCCGGCCGCAGTCCGCCTAGGCCTTCAGCCCGAGGCCGGCGAACTTCTTGTTGAACTTCGCCACCTGGCCGCCCGTGTCCATGATCCGCTGCTGGCCGGTCCAGGCCGGATGCGACTTCGGGTCGATATCCAGGCGCAGCTGGTCGCCGGGCTTGCCGTAGCACGACCGGGTGGTGAACTGCGTACCATCGGTCATGATGACGGTGATGTCGTGGTATTCGGGATGGATGCCCGGTTTCATGCTCTGTCTCCTGGCGCCTTGGCCGATGCCGACCGGCCGCGCGAACCGCGGCATATAGCCGCAAGCAGCGCGCGACGGAAGGGCCCGACGCGAATGCCCCCCAGGGAAATCGTCCCCTGGACCCCATGCACTTTGGCTCCGTGCGGTGGGGGTGACGGGGACAGCGCCCCCGGCCTTCCCGCCCCTCAGCCGCGCCCCGCAATGGCCCGGTTCTGCAACCGGCTCAGCAGCCGCACCGCAGGCCACAACAGCAGGAAATACAGCACGGCGGCGGCGACGATCGGCGTCGGGTTGTAGGTCACGCTCTGCGCCTGGCGCGCCTCGTACAGGAGTTCCGGCAGCGCGACGACGCTCGCGATGGACGTCAGCTTCACCACCTCCACCGTGTTCGACAGCAGGTCCGGCAGCACCGCGCGCACCGCCTGCGGCAGCACGACGAAAGCCAGCGCCTGCAGGCGCGACAGGCCGGTGGAGCGTGCAGCCTCCACCTGCCCGGCCGGCACGCTTTCGATCCCGGCGCGCAGGATCTCCCCGTAATAGGCGCCGGTGTTGAGGAAGAAGCCGAGCGCCACGCACCCATAGGCGCCGAGCCGCAGCCCCGCGAAGGGCAGGCCGGCGTAGAGGAAGATCAGCAGCACCAGCGGGGGGAAGGCGCGGAAGAAATCGACCCAGGCGACCAGCGGCCAGCGTACCCAGGGATGGCGGATGGTCGAGCCCATTGCCAGCAGCAGGCCCGAGGCGCAGCCCAGCGGCACGGTGATGATTGCGAGCAGCAGGGTGGCACCGAAGCCGCGCAGCAGGATCGGCCAGGCCGCGGCGATGATGCCGAGGTTGAAGAAGGTGGCGATCATCGCTTCCACGCGAACCTGGTCTCGATCCAGCGCCCCAGCGCCACCACCGGCAGGAACAGCAGCAGGTAGGCCGCCGCGCCCAGGGTGAGCGGCGAGGGATTGAAGCTCAACGACACGCCGGAGGACGCCTGCGACAGGATTTCCGCCAGCCCGATCACCGAGCCGAGCGCGGTGCCCTTGGTGATGGCGATGGTGCGGTTGGTCAGCGGCGGCACGGTCAGGCGCAGCGCCTGCGGCAGCACGACCGCGCGCAGGGTCTGGCCGAACGACAGGCCGGTGGAGCGCGCCGCCTCCCACTGGCCGCGCGGCACGGCGGTGATGCCGGCCCAGAAGATTTCCTCGGCGAAGGCCATCAATTCGAGCGCGAGGCTTGCCCAGGTGGCACCGAACGCCGACGGGGACACGCCCGCCGAGGGCAGGCCGAAATAGATCAGCACGATGATGACGAGCGGCGGCAGGGCACGGAACAGGTCGACCACGAACACGATCGCCCAGTTCAGGGGCCGCAGGCCGAGGCTGCGCAGCATCGCCAGGGCCAGCCCGGCGGCGATGCCGGTGATCACCACCAGCACGGCGAGTTCCACCGTCAGCACGAAGCCCGACGCAATGCTGGGCAGGTATTTCAGCATGATCGGCACGTTGAAGAACGCGTCGGTGAAGCGGTCCCAGGCGGTCATCCGTGCAGTCGCTCAGTGCCGCTGGATCTGGCCGATGAAGGCGCGGGTGCGCTCTTCCGCGGGCGCGCCGAACACCTGCTCGGGCGTGCCCTGCTCGACGATCACGCCCTGGTCCATGAACAGCACGCGGTCGGCGGCGGCGCGAGCGAAACCCATTTCATGCGAGACCACCACCATCGTCATGCCGCTCGCACGCAATTCGCGCATCGCCGCCAGCACGCCGCCCACCAGCTCGGGATCGAGCGCGCTCGTGGGTTCGTCGAACAACATCACGCGCGGTTCCAGCGCGATCGCGCGCGCGATCGCCACCCGCTGCTGCTGACCGCCGGAGAGCTGCAACGGCGTATGGCCCGCGCGGTCGGCGAGCCCCACCCGCTCGAGCGCGGCGCGCCCGATCGCGTCCGCCTCCGCGCGCGACTTCCCCGCCACCTTGCGCAGCGCCAGCGTGACGTTGGCGAGCGCCGTCATGTGCGGATAGAGGTTGAAGGACTGGAACACCATGCCGATGCGCGTGCGCACATGGTTGATGTCCGTGCGCCGGTCCAGCAAGTCGATCCCGTCCACCACGACCGAGCCGGAGGAAGGTTCCTCCAGCCGGTTGAGGCAGCGCAGCAGGGTGGATTTGCCGGAGCCCGAGGGGCCGATCAGGAACACGAGTTCCCGCTCGGCCACCACGAGATCGACGCCCTTCAGAACATGCAGCGGGCCGAACTGCTTGTGCAGCCCGCGCGCGTCGATGATCGGCCCGGGGATCACGCGGCGGCGCTCACTTGTATTTCGAACAATCGGGCGGGGGATTGTTCGGCTGGTAGCCGGGATCGCCGGGGATGCCGTTGCCGGGATAGACGACATTCTCGAGGTCGGTCGGCGCCGGCGCGACGCCGAACCACTTCTGCGCCAGGCGATCGATCGTGCCGTCCTTCTTCATGCATTTCAGCACGTTGTCGATCTCGTTGCGCAACGCCACCTCGTCCTTGCGGAACGGCGTTGCCCAGGGCAGCTGGGTGTCCGTCAGGGTCAGGCCGGCCACGAACATCGGGGTCTTCTTTGCCGCGTATTCGACCACGGTGTTGCCCGCGAGATTGGCATACGCATGCCCGGACAGCACCGCCTGCACCGCATCCGGCTCGGTATCGAAGCTCTCCACCGTGAAGCCGTACTGCTTCGCGTATTTGTCGGCGAGCTGCTCGTAGGGCGTGCCCTTGTTCACCGACACCGACTTGCCCTTCAGGTCCGCCCAGCCGGCGATCGGGGGCGTGCCCTTCCGGTAGCCGAACTGGTAGGCTGTCCAGAGGTAGCCCTGGGTGAAGATCAGCGCCTGCGCCCGTTCCGGCGTGACCGTCACCGGCGCGGTCAGAAAGTCGTAGCGCCCGGCGAGCAAGGCCGGGATCAGGCCGCTGAAGCTGCCGCCGTGGATGACGATCTTGCGGTGGATGCGCTTCGCCACGTCGTTGAACAGGTCGATCTGGAAGCCCTGCAAGCCGCCGCCGAGCTTGGGGAACGCATGCGGGGCGTAGGTGGCGTCGACCCCGGTCTGCAGGGGCGGCAGCTCCTTGGCGGGGGCGGTGCGGGCGCACAGCAGCCCGGCAAGCAGCAGCGGTACGGCCGCGAGCAGCGGTCGGCGGAGGGTCATGCGTCGGAACTCCCTGATCGAGAACAAGCGCCACCAAGCAAGATGAGGGCCAGGGGGGTGCGGGAAGGCGATCATGAGGCCTCCGGCAGGCTGCGCAACCCGTGCAGGCGCCCCGCCAGCAACTCGGCGCCAGCAACTCGGCGAATGTGGCGGTCGCCACCGGCAGGGCGCGGCCGCGGAGCGGGCCCCGCGCCAGCGGCTCGTGCAGCACGTCGCGGTCGTCGCGCGGGCGCACCACGAGATCCGGATCGGTCTCCGGCGTCGGCGCAGCGATCTCGATCCGCAGGCTGATCGCCTCGCCCTGGCGCACGAAACCACGCAGCAGCTCGAAGGAATTCGCCTCCAGCACCGGCGTGAGCCGCGCCGAGCCGCGGGCCAGCGCCTCCTCGATCATCTGTCGTATGCCGACGCTGCGGTTCGGCAGAACCACCGGCCAGGCAGTCGCGCAGCCGGAGGGGGCACGCGATGCCAGCGGATGCGTGTGCGGCATAACCCGGCACGCGCCTTCGGGCTCTATCCGCGCAAGGGCGTGCTGCAGGTAGGCGCCGACGCCTATCGCGATCGTGGATCAGCGCCGCTCCGGGAACAGCCCCGCCAGCCCCGCGGCGGTGGCGGCGCAGCAGCCGCGCTCGGTGATCAGCCCGGTGACCAGCCGCGCCGGCGTCACGTCGAAGGCCGGGTTGGCGGCGGGACTGCCGTCCGGGATCACCCGCACCGTCGTCACCGTCCCGTCCGGGGCGCGGCCCGTCAGGCTGGCGACTTCGGCTTCCGAGCGTTCCTCGATCGGGATTTCCGCGATGCCGTCGGCGATGCTCCAGTCGATGGTGCTGGACGGCACCGCGACGTGGAACGGCACGCCGGTGTCCCGCGCCGCCAGCGCCTTCAGATAGGTGCCGATCTTGTTGGCGACATCGCCGTTGCGGGTCACCCGGTCGGCGCCGACGATCGCGAGGTCCACCTTGCCGTGCTGCATCAAATGCCCGCCGGCATTGTCGGCCACGACGGTGTGCGCCACGCCGTGGTGGCCGAGTTCGTAGGCGGTCAGCGCCGCTCCCTGGTTGCGCGGCCGGGTCTCGTCCACCCACACGTGCACGGGAATGCCCGCGGCGTGCGCGGCGTAGATGGGCGCGATCGCGGTGCCCCAATCCACCGTGGCGAGCCAGCCGGCGTTGCAATGGGTCAGCACGTTCACCGTGCCGCCGGGACGGGCGCGCGCCGCGGCCTCGATCAGGGTGAGCCCGTGGCGGCCGATCGCCTCGTTCTGCGCCACGTCTTCATCGGCGATGCGCGCGGCTTCGGCATAGGCAGTGGCGACCCGGTCGGCGGGCGCGGTGTTGCGCAGCACCGTCAGCATGCGGTCGAGCGCCCAGCGCAGGTTCACCGCCGTCGGCCGGGTGGCGGCGAGCAGGGCCGCGGCGCGCTCCAGCGCCTCGGTCCCCGGGTCGTCGCGCAGGGCGAGGCACAGCCCATAGGCGGCGGTGGCGCCGATCAGCGGAGCACCGCGCACCAGCATGGCGCGGATCGCGTGCGCCGCCTGTTCGGCGGTGGTCAGGCGGACGATCTCGAGCGACCAGGGCAGCTTCGTCTGGTCGATGATGCGGATGGACCACCCGTCCTCCGTGTCGGGCCAGATGGTGCGATAGGCGCGGCCGTCGATCTGCATGCGGGGCCTCCGGGCGGCGAGACTGCTTGCCGCAAGCGCGCCGCGGGGGCAAGCGGAGACCGCCGCGCTACCGCCCCATGCCGTGCAACCCGTCCCGGTGCGCCGTCGCCAGCGGACCCAGCAGCACCGGACCGACCCCGAGCTTGCGCAGCTCCGCCGCCGGAATGACCGCGGGCGCCCCGCAGGCCGCCACCACATGCGGCAGGGTCGGGACCTCCAGCGCCAGCCCGTTCGCCTGCGCGTCGGGCCAGAGCTCGAAGGCGAGCGGACCCCATTGCCCTGTGTCGCTCAGGACCTCGGCGCACTGCTTGTCGAGCCCGCCATCGCCCGACCCGATCTTCCGGAACGCCGCCGCCAGCACGTGCGACGTTACGAGGCCTTCGGTCGTGTCATCGCCGGCGGTGTTGGTCGTCGCCCCCTGCAGCATCCCCCGCGGCAGCAGCCGCGCCCAATAGACCGGCGCGCCGGTGCGCAGGTCGTAGACCAGCGCCACCTGATCGTTGTCCGGATAAGCGCCGCAATCCCATGCATCGTTCGCCAGCAGGCTGAGGTAGCCTGGGCCGCGCATCGTCACCGTGATGCGCCTGGTCCAGCCGTCGCGCCCCTCCGCCTTGCTCGGGAGGCAGCCGGCCGCGGCGATCTTCGCCCGCGCGTCCGCCTTGGCGAGCGCCGCATTGATCCGTGTCGCTGCGCGATCGCCCGGCGGGGCGACGAGGCGGGGGAACGCGGCGACGCCGGGGGCCACGTCGGGCATCGGCCGCAGTTGTGCCGCCACGGCGGCAGCGGCCGGGCCGGCAGCCAGCAGCAGGCCCGCGAAGAGGATCCGCAGCATCCTGGTCATTCCGTTTTCATCCTCGATGTCGTTCCGCATCCCGGTCCGGCCGATCCGCCGCCGGCGACTCCTTTGCCGGCCGCCCGGCGCCCGCGCGCTATGCCACGCGCGCCGCGATCAGTGCGAACGCCCGCGCCACCGTCGCCGCCCGCACCGCGGTGCGATCGCCGGGGAACACCTGCCGCTCGGCCGTCGTGGGTGCGCCGCGCTGCGCCAGGCCGAGCCACACGAGCCCCACCGGCTTTTCCGCCGAGCCCCCGCCTGGCCCGGCGACGCCCGTCACCGAAACCGCGATCGTCGCGCCCGAGCGGGCCAGCGCGCCGTCCGCCATCGCGCGGGCAACGGCCTCGCTCACCGCGCCCTGATCCGCGATCAGCGCCGCCGGCACGCCCAGCATCTCGGTCTTCGCTGCATTCGAATACGTAACGAACCCCCGGTCCACCACGTCCGACGACCCCGCAATCGCCGTCAGCACCGCGGCGATCAACCCCCCGGTGCAACTCTCGGCCGTGGCGAGCAGCACGCCGCGCGTCCGGCACGCCTCCAGCAGCTGCGCCGCGGCGGTGAGATGTTCCCGATCCAGCATGGCCCCCTCCACAGCACCCGGCTTGCCCGCCGCCGCGCCGCCCCGCACACTGCGGCCCAAGGGAACCGAACACAACCGACCGAGGGAGGCTTGCCCATGGACATCACGCTCACCGGCCGCAGCGCCGTCATCACCGGTGCCTCCAAGGGGCTTGGCCTCGCGATGGCGACCGAGTTCGCCCGATCGGGCGCCAACGTCGCCATCCTCGCCCGCCGCGCCGAGGTGCTGGCCGAGGCGAAGGCCGCGATCGAGGCGGAGGCAAAGGGGCGCGTGCTCGCCGTCACCGCCGACGTGTCGCAGGCGGCGGATTGCCAGCGCGCCTTCGCCGCCGCCGAATCCGCGTTCGGTCACGTCGACATCCTGGTGAACAACGCCGGCACGTCGCGCGCCATGCCGTTCGAGCAGATCACCGACGCGATGTGGCAGGAAGATCTGGACCTGAAACTGTTCGCCGCGATCCGGCTGTGCCGCCTGGCGCTGCCGGGGATGAAGAGCCGGCGCTGGGGGCGGATCATCAACGTGCTGAACATCGGCGCCAAGGCGCCGCGGGCGAACGGCGCGCCGACCGCCGTTTCCCGCGCCGCGGGGCTTTCCCTGACCAAGATCCTGGCCAACGAGGGCGCGGCGCACAACGTGCTGGTGAACGCGATGCTGGTGGGGCAGATCGTGTCGGACCAGTGGGTGCGCCGGCACGCGGCGCAGGGGGCGAACGAACCGTTCGAGGCGTTCGCGGCGAAGCTGGGCGCGAATATCCCGCTGGGGCGGCTGGGCAAGCCGGAGGAGTTCGCGGCGATGGCGTGCCTGCTGTGCTCGGAGCTGGGCGGGTTCACGACCGGGACGGCGATCAATATGGATGGGGGGGCGAGCCCGGTGGTGTGAGGGCTTCGGTCAGACGATTTCGACCCGATCCGCCATCGCATAGGGATCGATCTCCACCCGCAACCTGGAGATCGTCGGGACCGGGATCCGGCGGCGCGCGACGGTCTTCATCTGCAACAGGCCGGCGGATTCCAGCTTGGCGAGGGTGCGCAGCAGGTTCGGCTCGGCGCGACCGCTCAGCCGGGCCAGTTCGGCCACGGACTGCGGTCGGCTGTCGCGGATGGTGCGGAGCAGGCTGCGGTTCTCGGGCGTGAGCAGGCGGAGCAGCGCTTCGGCGGAGTCGAGGCTCGGCTGCGCCGCGTCCGGGGGCGCGGGTCGTTCGCCGCGCGCGACGGCGCGCATCTCGGCTTCCAGGTCGCGCAGGGATTGGACCTTCATCGTGGCGTGCTCCTTCCGGCGGTGGTCCCTTCCCCGATCACCGCGTCCGACAGGCCGCGGTCGGCGAGGACGCGCCGGACCTCGGTGAAGAAATCGGCCAGCAGCGTGTCTGCGGTGGTGAACGGGTAGGGGCGGCCCTCGTCATTTTCGGTACGATGCCAGTGGTCGTGTGCGACGGGTCGGGCGGCGAAACGCGATCCGTGGGGCGGCACGGCGTGGGCGTTGTCGAAGCCGACCAGGCGCGTCCCGGCCGGGTCGTGCAGGCTGAATGCGTAGCGCAGGCCGTGCGGGCGTTCCGGTGTCGCGGCGAACCGCTTGATTTCGAACTTCAGCCAGTAGCCTTGTGCCAGGTGATGAACACGACCGTCGAACGCCAGCAGGAAGTCGATGGTGTGTTCATCGGGCGTCGGCATATCGTCTCCCCACAGGATACATATACCGGCCCGGCGATCCGGTTTCAATCCCCAAAGGCGGCGCGATAGGCTGACGTCTAGGGAGCGGTCAGAACCCGAGGCGCTGGGGGGCCTGCCGGTCCTGTTCCAGGTCCGCCAGGCTGTACTCCTCAAAGAGGCCGTGGGCCTTGAGGAAGCCGTCGAGCTCGGCGCTCGTGCCGAAGCCGAGCAGCCGGCGTAGCTCGGGCAGGGTCAGGCGGCCGGCCCTGTGTTCTTCGATGGCGAGGGCTTCGAGCGCCCGGCGCGGCAGGTCGGCCACGCCGAAGCGGGCGGCGACCTCATCGGGGATGTGCAGGGTCGGTTCCATGGGTGTGATGGTATCAAGGGCTTGGGCTGGGGCCGCCTCGCGCATGGGCGGGATGTTGCGTGCACGCGAGCTCGCCCAGCACCGTAGCCTATCCCATCGTAATGGGTTATTTACGCCCTGGTTACGGTATTGCGCGCGCAGGGAGGCGTGGCTGACTTTGTCGACGATCACCATCCGGCCCGTTGCCCGGGTTTTCGGTGACGGTCAGGCCAGGATCGACCTGGTTGGCGTTGACGGTACCTGTACCCCGGTGCGGGCCGACGGCATGACCCGCGGTTCGGTCCGCCGCGCGATGCGGATCGTGATCGAGGAGCAGACGCTGGTGCTGGCCGGCGGGACGATATTCATGGCCGAATTGACCGATGCCGCGATCGACCCCGCGACGGAACGCAGCAAAATCGCACGCCTGACCGGGCCGCGTGTCGTGGCGGCACGGTACGGTCAGGTGATCGTAGAGCTGACGAACGGCTGCAGCTTCGCCTTCCCGCCGCGCTTGGTGCAGGTGCTGGAGACGGCGACCGACGCGCTACAGGCCGGAGTTCGAGCTCCTGGGCGCCGGCTACGGGCTGCAACTTTGTTGATCCAGGGGCTGTTGACTAGGGTGTTCGGGACCGGGCGGCATACGGCGCGGCGAGCGGGTCGGGCGACGTCTCCAGCGAATGCCACGGCGACACGGATGAATGGAGTCGCCTTCGAGGGCGGAGCGGAGGAGAAGGGCGTGGTGCAGTTCGGTGGGGGCTGCGTCATGTCCCTTGATAGCGAAGTAGCTCCGAGACAGCCTTTTGATTTCCAGGGTACCGGCGGTCTTCCATGACCAAGGCCAAACAACACGATGCGCAGGAACCTGAGACTGGTACAGGATCTGACGGAGACGCGTTTGACAGTATCGGTTTGGTGAACGAGGTCAGGCGCATCTTCAACACGAGAAGTTGGCCCATAGCGGATGAGGACCCGTCCGAGGGCGGGGGAGCGTTTGAGCGCACATTAAGAATGCTAGCTCTGCTAGAAGAAGAGGAAGCGAAGCTAGTTTTAGATCTTCTGGCGAGATTTGTCCGAATTGAATTCGTTCAATATATGTCAGAAATGAAAAAACTAGCAAAGCATCTCGTTAGGGACATTGCCCCCCAAAGGGTCGTCATCATTCCGATCCGGTCCGCCAAGGACTCTGAAAACAAAAGAATCAAGAGCGGCGACCTGATGGGGGTCATCGCGAGATCATCATTTTCCGAGCTATCAATCTCTGTTGACGCCTTCAGTGATCTCAAAGCGAAGCCCATTCGGGCAATCATGAATCAACCCGGATCGTATATGATTGGGGTAGACGACTTCATAGGAACTGGAAACACGGCAGTCAGCTTCATAAACGACTATTTGAGCGCTTTTCCAGGATGTTTGTCTAAGTTGAAGCTGGCCTCTCTCGTCTCTCTTGAATCCGGAGTGAATGCGATTCAAAGCCGAGGTGCCGTGCTGTATTGCATTCACAAATTAGGTAAGGGAATTTCTGACCATGTGGGGTGGGATGCGGCCGAGAAGGCTCAGTACATCAGAACTATGGTCGCGATCGAAAACCGGATCGGAATCCAAGGCAAGTATCAGCTGGGGTACGGAAAGTCCGAGGGCCTTGTCAAAATGATTCGGACTCCAAATAATACATTCCCAGCCTTTTGGACGGTGAAAACCTATAATGGGACACCATGGCCGGCGACGTTTCCGAGATGACTAGAGGTGCCCACACGGAATCAGCTCGACTGGCCATACTTCTCCAGGCGGTTGCGCGGGACGAGCCATTATCCGGCATGATCCGGCGCGGCTACACTTATACGCAAATCGCGCTCCTAATTGAAAGTGGCATCAGCAAGGGCCTTATAACCACCGTAGACCGCGGCCTCCGCGTCACTCCGCTCGGCCTCTCATTTATTCAGGAGCATAGCCCGGCGGAGCGCGCTGGTCGTCGATGGCCCATCAAGCCTCGCCCTGAGCACAAACTTGATAACCCCAACGATCCCCTGCTATACATCCCCCCGCGGCGCACGCTTCGTCGCATTCAACGGGTGGATTGAGCTAGTACCATGCGGAGAAATCTGCAGGGAACGGCGAGTCGCCGTTCTGGAGAGAACTGGCTTTCGAGCCGCGGGCATCGCGGACCCGGTCTTCTAGGGGGACCTAGAAGACCGGGCCGCGATGCCAGCTCGGCTTCGCCTCGCGCGCGTGCTGGCTATAGAAGCCAGCACGCGCCGATCAGCTTGGTAGCTCCACTCCGAGGTGCAAATGGCAAAGCGTGCGCCGTTCCTTGATACTTGGCAGCTCTATGTATCCAACTTTGTTCCATCTGCGTCTGCACGAGGTTATACAGCCGAAGAGATATCCCAGTTCCTCGGATATGCAGAGACTCTGTTCCGAAGGAACACACCCATAATTTTTGACTCACACCATTTTTCACTACATGTCGGATATACGATAGAATTTCTTTATGCCGCGGCAAACGCTCCCAGTCGCTTCTATCGACAATTCACGATACCCAAGGTATCTGGCGGCGAAAGGACAATTGACGAACCCTTGACCGATTTGAAAGTCGTCCAGAGATGGATACTCGACAATATTCTGGTACAGGCCGAAGTCGCCGCACCAGCTAAAGCCTATAGGAAGGGATATTCTATTCGTGATGCTGCGCGATTTCATAGATCCCAACCGTGCGTCATTAGAGTCGATCTGAAGGATTTTTTCCCATCCATAAAGCGACCGGATGTACATCGCGTTTTCAAAAGTCTTGGATATTCAGGTAATGTATGTGGGCTTCTTGCGGCACTCACGACCCTTGCTGAAGGACTCCCTCAAGGCGCCCCCACGAGTCCCGCTCTGTCGAATCTCGTCTTTCGTTATTACGATGATCAAATCCTTGACTTTGCCAAGAAAAACAATCTGCGTTATACGCGATACGCTGACGATTTAGTCTTGTCCGGTGATCTGTCTCCAGGAAATGTGATGAGATTTCTTGGCGATATATTCAGCGGAACTGGATTTACGATTAATTACAAGAAAACAAAGGTAATGCAGAAGGGTGCCCGGCAGGTTGTGAACGGTATTGTCGTCAATGACAATTTAAGGGCTCCAAGGAATACCCGACGGTGGGTTAGACAGCAGGTTTATTATCTCGTTACGAGGGGCCTAGAGTCGCACTTGGCATTCAAGAACATAACTAATGCGAATTATCTAGAGTATATTTTGGGAAAGATATCGTTCTGCCTTCTGTGCAATGGAAAAGATTCAGAAATGAGAGCCGCAAAAAGAACGGTCCTTGCCATTCGGAACGGCCTGAATAGTGCGGACGATGACGGCTAACACGCCCTCCATATAGATGAAGGGCGCCGTCCGGGGAAGCGCAAGCTTCACGACCCGGCGGCGTCATGCCAAGTCGAACCCGACGCCCGCAATCTCCGCCAGAACATAGACCATGACGGACGGCGTGCCCATCCGGAACAGCGACCCAAGGTCGGCGAAATCCTCTGGCCGCAGACCGCCAAGAGGCACGCCAAATTTCGCCAGCGCGCGAAACAGCGCCACAGCATTAGCCTGGTCCGGCTTGACAAGGATAAAGGCCTTTGGTCTTTCCGTTCCAGTTATAGAATGGGATCACATAGTCGTTTGGGTATTACCCCCGCTCAGCGTTCGAGATGAACATGAGTTCTTCGAAGTTGCGGCGCATGGACCCCCGTCAGGTGGTACGTCTCGGCTGAGATCCGCGTCACCGCCGTCAGGCGCTCGTGCCCCGGCCGCCTCTCCCAGCAGGCGTATTCGTCCGCCTTCACGCCCTCCGGGCTGGTGTAGCCTAGGATCGGGAAGCGGAGGGCTTCTCGATGGCTGACACAGCATGCGACGGAATTTCGTAAGGGAAAAAGCGTTCCCCACTACGCTCCGGGTTGATTCGGTCTCCAGAACCCCGTGCCGACCGAAACCTACGCCTCGAATCTGCACCCGACCCAGCCGATGCCGGGCGCGCCTCTCAATCCGCGACCCCCACAACGAACGCCAGCAGCCGCCCCAACGCCACCAGCTCCCCCTCCCCCACCCGCCCAATCGCCGCCCCGCACCGCTCCCGCCGCACCGCCATGATCTTATCCACCATCACCTGCGACGGCTCCCGCAACCCGGTCCCCTCCCCCGCCGGCAGCGACAGCCGATAGAGCGGAGCCGCCCGCACCGTCGTCGTCAGCAGGCAGACCAGCACGCTGTCCGTCTCCGGTAGGAAATCCGACTGGATCACCAGCGCCGGCCGAGGCTTCCCGTCGTCCCCGCTCAGGGCCACCGTGATCAGATCGCCCCGCGTCACGGCCGCTCATCGCCCCGCTCCGCCGCCGCCTCGATGAAATCGAGCGCGTCGCGTTCCTCCGGTGCCCCAAGCAGCAGCCGCGCCTGCCGCTCCGCCTCCTCCCGAAAGCCGGGCGCATGCGGATCGGGCACCCACACCCGCAACAGCCGCAGGCCGCGGGCGCGTCGGCTCGCGCGGTAGCGCCGGAACTTGTCGAGCCCGTCGCTCCTGGCCGGCCGGGACATGACACTCTCCACCTGAAGGTTGCGCGCGACGCATACAGGTCGCGCGCAACCCTTCCCTCCGCGAGGCCGGAGGCACGACCGCGCGCGCCCCGGCAAGATACCCCGCACCCGAGAGGGCGCCCTATATAAGGGGCGGCGCGCTGCCATCCCCGGCCGGCGCACCCCGACCCGATCGCGGCTTCCCGCCCGCCGCCGAACCCCGGACCGGAGATCGCCTGCCCGCGTGTTCCCCCCGTCCATGCTAACCTGCGCCATGTCCCCCGCGCCCGACCCGCTCACCCACGCGCTCCTCGCCCGCGCCGACGACGCCCTCGTCCTCGGCCACCGCCTGTCCGAATGGTGCGGCCGCGCCCCGATGCCGGAGGAAGACCTGGCGCTCGCCAACCTGGCCCTCGACCAGATCGGCGTTGCCCGCGCGCTCTATGCCGAAGTCGGCGCCCGCACCGGGCAGACCGAGGACGCGCTCGCCTATTTCCGCACCGATCGGGAGTTCCGCAACTGCCTCCTGGTGGAACAACCGAACGGCGACTTCGCCCACACGATCGCCCGCCAGCTCCTCTACACCGCCCATGCCGACCCGTTCTGGCGCGCGGCCGCCGCCAGCGCGGAGCCCGCGCTCGCCGCCGTTGGCGCGAAGGCGGAAAAGGAATCCGCCTACCACCTGCGCCACGCGTCCGAATGGCTGATCCGCCTGGGGGACGGCACGGCGGAAAGCCACGCCCGCGCGCAAGCCGCGCTGGAAGCGCTCTGGCCCTACACGGCGGAACTGTCCGAGCCGGACCCGGCCGAGGCCCCCCTGGTCGCCGCCGCCCTCCTGCCCGACCCCGTCTCGCTGCGCGCCGCCTGGTCCGCGACGGTGGATCGCGTGCTCGCCCGCGCGACCCTCGCCCGCCCGGCGGACGGCTGGGACCAGACCGGCGGGCGCCGCGGTCTGCATACGGAGGCGTTCGGGAAGATGCTGGCGGAGATGCAATCCCTCGCCCGCGCTCACCCGGGGGCCGTGTGGTGACCGACGATCGCCGCGCCCGCGCCTGGGCTGCCGCGGCCGCGGTCGCCGATCCGGAACTGCCCGCGCTGACGATCGCCGACCTCGGCATCCTGCGCGACGTCGCCCTGCGGGACGGGGCGATCGAGGTGACGATCACCCCCACCTACACCGGCTGCCCCGCGATGGCCGTGATCGGCTGGGAGATCGAGGCGGCACTGGTGCGC
Source organism: uncultured Pseudomonadota bacterium (assembly GCA_963708095.1). Classification (GTDB taxonomy): domain Bacteria; phylum Pseudomonadota; class Alphaproteobacteria; order Acetobacterales; family Acetobacteraceae; genus JAJZVS01. The sequence goes on along the minus strand of OY970182.1, from coordinate 4,560,955 downwards.
GCCGGCCTGGGTCCGGTTCGAATACGCAACGTACTCACGCCGCCCTGGACCAGCGCCTGGCTGACCGAGGCGGGCCGCAAGAAGCTTGCCGCCGCCGGCATTGCCCCGCCCCCGCCCGGCGCCCCGGCCGAGGCCGCGCTGTTCGCCGCCCCCTCCCCCCCCTGCCCGCGCTGCGCCAGCCCGAAGACCGAGCGGATCAGCGCCTTCGGCGCCACCGCCTGCAAGTCCCTGCACCGGTGTCTGGCCTGCCGGGAGCCGTTCGAGGCGTTCAAGGCGCACTGACATTGTTCGATATCGAACAATGCTTCACGTGAAGCACTTTCCTAATGGGTCGTTACCGACCCCGCGCCAGCCGTCGTTCGTACCATTGGGCGAGCAGGGTGCTCGGGAACAGCAGCGCGAAATAGATCAGCGCCACGACGGTATAGACCTCGAGCGGCCGGTACGTCGTTTCGGTGATCGTGGTCCCCTGGTACAGCAGGTCCGGCACCGCGATCACCGAAACGAGCGAGGTGTTCTTGAGCTGCGTCACCGACTGGTTGACGAACGGCGGCACCATCCGCCGGATCGCCTGCGGCAGGATCACGAGCCGCATCACCTGCCAGCGCGACAGGCCCAGCGCGCGGGCCGCGTCCCACTGCCCCCGCTCGATCGAGACGATGCCGCCGCGGAATATCTCCGCGTAGAACACGCCGGTATAGAGCGACAGCACCGCCAGCGCCGCCACGTCCGCCGGGATCTGCACGTGCAGCAGCACCGGCAGCGCGTAGTAGAACCACACGATCTGCACCAGCAGGGGCGTGCAGCGGAACGCCTCCGTCAGCGCGATCAGCGGCACGTTGAGCAGCCGCGAGGTCGTGAGCCGCCCGAGCCCGATCAGCAACCCGATCAGCAGCCCAAGCAGCACCGACGCGGCGGTGAACGCCAGGGTGACCAGCGCACCCCACCACAGCAGCGGCGCGTAGCGCAGGACCGGCGTGAAATCCCAATGATACACCATGGCCCGAGGCGCGCGCCGCCCGTCAGAAACTCAGGGTGGCCGGAATCTGGCTGCGCTTCACGCCTTCCTTCGCCAGCCCCTCGATGATGTATTCCCGCATCGTGCCGAGCCCGCGGTTGAAATCGAGCCATGCGTTCAGCACATCGCGGAACCGGTTGTCCGGCTCCTGCTGGATGCCGAGGCAGCTCGGAAGCGCCACCTCCGGGTCCTGCAGCAGATGATACGGCCCGAGCGACGGGTTCTTCCCCACCGCCCCCAGCCCGAGGAGGGCCGCCAGGACCACCACATCCACCCGCCCCGATTGCAGCGCCAGAATCCCCTGGTCCTGCTGCGCGAAACCCACATGCTGCGCCTTGGGCGCGAACCGCTTCGCCACCGTTTCGTGCAACGAACCGATGTCGTAGGCGATACGGATGTTCGGCTTGTCGAGATCGGCCCAGGTCGTCGGGTTGAACCCGTGCTTCGCCAGGCAGCCGAACGGATGGATGATCATCGGATGGGTGAAGCGGATCGCGAGCGCCCGTTCCGGTGTCGGGTTCAGCGCGAAACTCATATCGATCTTGTTGCTTTGCAGGTCGAGCACGGCGGTGCCCCAGGTGGCCTCCACATACTCGATCTTGGCACCGAAGACCTTGGCGATGCTGGCGGCCATCGGCACGCAGGCGCCGGCCCAGGAGCCTGTCGTCAGGTCCTTGCTGAAATAGGGCAGCGCACCGGTGATGGCGGCGATCCGTACGGTCTTGGTCCGCTGGATGCGCGCATAGGTCGATTCGGCGCCGTCCGCCGCTTCCGCGCGGGACGCGCCGATCATCGCGGCAGCCGGCAGCAACGCCGCGCCGGCGGCAAGGCCGCGCCAACTCACTCGGTTGGTCATGGGGGTGCGTCTCCCTGGTTCGAAACCCAATTCGCGAAGCTAGAGCGGATCGCGGCCGAGGGGAACGGATTTCAGTCCGGCTGAGCCGCCTTATGCGCGGCGAGCGCCATCAGGCGCCGGTCGCGCCAGGCGTGGCGCGCCGGCACCTCGGCCTCCGCCAGCGTCGCCCGGCGTGCCGCGTGCAGCCGGTCGACCAGCGCCGGGTCCCACGCCATCGGCGTCATTTCCCGTTGCATCTCAGCATACAACGCACCGTAGCGGGCGCAGTAGTCAGCCAGGCCGCCCGGGGCGTTCAGGTCGATCGTTTCCAACGGTCCCATAAACGACCAGCGCAGGCCGAGACCGTGCTTCACCGTGGCGTCAAGGTCCTCGGGCGAGATCGCGTCCGTTGCCAGCAGCCGGAAGGCTTCGGCCAGCAGCGCGCCCTGCAGGCGGTTCAGCACGAAACCGGCAACCTCGCGCTTCACCGTCACCGGCACCTGGCCGGCGCGTTCCATCAGGGCGCGGGTGCGCGTCACCGCATCGGGATCGGTCCAGGGGGCCGGACATAGTTCCACGAGCGGCACGAGATAGGGCGGGTTCACCGGGTGCGCGACCAGGCAGCGGGCGCGGCCGGGCAAGTGCTCGGTGAAGGCGCTGGCGGGGATGCCGCTGGTGGAGCTTGCCAGGACCGTGTCGGCCCCGGCCACACGGTCGAGTTCGGCGAACAGCGCCTGCTTGTCGGCAACCCGTTCCGGACCGTTCTCCTGCACATGCACAGCGCCGGCGACCGCTTCCGCCAGGGTGGCGGCGGGATGCACGCGGGCAAGCACGGCCTCCGGCGCGTCGGCAAGCAGGCCGGCGTCGCGCAGTTCGGGCAGGCGGGCGTCGATGAAGGCACGCGCCTCCGGGACGGCAGCCGCGGCCGGGTCCCATAAAGCCACCTCGAACCCGGCGCGCGCGAAGACGATCGACCAGGCGCGGCCGATCAGCCCAGCACCGATCACGGCGATCTTCGTCATGTGCCCTCTCCCTGCTGGCAGCCGCACCTGGTGGCTCGCTTCCCGCTCGGCGCAGGATTGCCACGGCACCGCGCCCTGCGTCCATGACGGCCCGAGGCTCGCCCACGCAGCGACGATCCACCGGGCCGGGCGGGAGATGCGCGCGTCAAACCCGATGTCGGCCTATACAGTGCTATGCCGTAACCAATATCGGCCGCCCGTGTCAGCGGCGACCCCGATGGCCAAAACCCCCCCGATCATCAAAATCGTGGTCGAAGCCCCGCGGGTGGTCAAAATCCCCATCACCGATGCCGAACGCGAAGGGCGGCCAGAAGCCCCACGGGTACCCCAGTCCGAAATCGGAGCCGTAGAACGGGTCATATCCGTAGGCGAGCGGAGGATAGTCCGCATAACCGTAGTCGCCGGGCAGCGACCGCACGGTGTCGCCGCGCGAGTACACGCATTGGATATAGGCAACGTCATAGCGCCGCTGCAGATCGGCATCGCCGGCGGCGGCAGTGGTCGCCGCTTTCCCCGGCTGTCGTTCGCCGATCTGCTGGGCTGCGTAGCTGCGACAGGCGACGTCGTCCTGCCGGAAGGCCTGGAGTGACTTTCCCGTGCTCGGCACCGCCATCACCGTCGGCCCCGAAGGCGGACGCACCGCGCAGGCGCTCAGCGCCAGCGCGCCGCCCAGGACGACCATCGCGGCGGGTTGCGATCGGGGCTGCCCCAGCTTCGTCATGTCCCGGATTCCCTTCCACCTTCACGGAGTTTTCGTGGTGCCTTCGGCGAGGCGTGCCCGCCCCCCCTGTACTCCGATCCCCCAAGCGGGGGGAGAGGAATGCAGGGTTCGTAGTGTCCCCGGCGGAGCAGTTTCCGTTCAGTAGCCGCCGCCCTGGCCGCCACCGACGCTATCGTCGCCGGACCGATGCACCGGGGCCGGATAACCGGACGGACCGCTGCCCGAACAGGCGCCGAGCGCCAGGCCGCAGCCCGCGATCAGCACGAGCGCGACTGCCCGCCTCCTTCGGCCTGCCGGCCCGATCCCGCCGAGGTTTCGGGACCGTCGCCGCCACGCCGTGCCGAGGCCACGCCCTGTTCCGGTCGGGAAAATCCGTCGCATCCGCTTCCTCCTCCGTCACGCGATCGGCACGCGGGCCCATCGCCGGGCCGTCGACCGCTCCTGCTCCAAGAACGCAAGGGCCACGGTGATTATTCCCGGCGCCATGGAATAAAACCGGAGGATATCGCGTCCAGGATTCAGAGCGTGAAAAAGAAATCGAACTTGTGAAAGAACGCCCGTTGAAAATGCTCGCCGGGAGCCGACGACGGGGCGGGTGCCTTCGCGATCCAGCAAGGTTTTATCCAGGATTCACCGCATCTGCCGGAGGTGATCATTGATTGGCGGGCTGTCCATGCCGACCAGCGGAGTAGCCTTCCTGGTAAGATTGCTGCTCGCTCTTCTTCACATGATCGTAGATCGCGCCGCCGAGCAGCCCCACGCCCGCGCCGATCACGGTGCCGAGGCCTGCATTGCCTCCAATGGCGCCAAATACCGCGCCGGCGGTCGCGCCGGCCGCGGTCCCACCGAGCAGGCGATTTTGTGTCGGGGTTAGGTTCTCGCATCCGGCGAGGGTCAAGGCGCAGAGCGACAAGGCCATGAGACTTTTCATCAGGACGGCTCCTTCCCGGTTCACTTGCCATGCGCGCAGGGATATTGCGCGGTAAGAAAAGCCGCGACGCCGTCCGTCGCGGGCATTGCCAGACGGGAGGGATCGGCAGCCGCCCACCGTAGGAACTCGGCAATTGCCTGATTGCGACTCGGCCCGCTGCTGGGGAGACAGAACATCGGTCCCCGCGAGGAATCGGCCGCATCCTCTTCTTGCAGCACGCGGGTTACACCGACACCAAAGCCATGGCAGAAGTTCAACGCGGCCACGCCCATCGGATCGGTCGGCCTGGCCGAACAGAGCGCCACCAGGTCGGCAGTATTACGGAGCAGGAAACTGTCTTTGGTCACTGCGCCCCAACTGATGGCCGGCGCAGAGACTGCAAGCAATGACAGGAGGCAGAGTGTTCGTCCAAGCTCGCGCATGTATTCTTCTCATGTCTGGCAGCGATTGGCGTATCGTTGCGTGACGAAGCCGCGCTAGTGACCGGTGATGTCGACCCGCGCCCACGTCAGGTCAGGACTAAACTTCGATAGGCTCGCCACGATGCGCGCCGTATCGGGTCCAAGATCCCTCTAGAACACCACCCCATCCTGGTTCACCTGAAACGTCATGATCCCGGAGGAGCCGTAGGTTGCAGGCCAGACGAGGAGCGCGAAGCCACGTGTCATGCGGCTACCCTCCACGTAATCCTGCACCCGACTTGGCGCGTCCGCGCCCTGGCTCTTCAGCCGGGATTCCCCCGATGAACGGCCTATTCCGGCGTGACGAGAGTAGCATAAGCCCCGATTCCAGCATCCTGCAACGGCTGGATCGCCCATAGGCCCCGAACGCCCTGGCGACCTGCCGACGCAGGCGGCGGGTCCGGGAATCTGGGGGGCAAATCCGCATCTGGGCGCGCGTCTCCTGCCAATGAATGTTTTGGCACGCCTTGGCTGTTGGCATCGGCGAAGAAAGTGAAATCGCCAATAACGCAAACGAAGTCGGGATCAACGAACTCTCCAAGCTTGTTATCGCGGGTGCATCGTTCGGGATCTTGGAGGCACCTGACCTATTTGCGTTCATTTGCGTTATTTGCGGTTGAAAATCTTCTTCGTCACGCCGCCCCATGCTCCACAATGCCCGGCCGCAAAGTCGTCGATACCGGCCCCTGGGTGGCCCCTGCGCATCACGGCGCGGGCCGCACGCGCCCGGCGACGCCGCCTCGGCTCGTCCGGCTACGCCGCCTGCGCCTGCGCCGCGATCCGCGCCAGGCTCGCCAACATGTCGCGCGCCGTGCGCAGCCGCGTCGCCAGATCCATCTCCCGCACGATCGCCAGCTTGTGGTCGGGGCGCAGTTTCACGAGTCCGCCCTTGGAGCCCAGCCACGCCACCAGGCCCGCCGGATTGCGGAACACGTTGCGGCGGAACGTCACCACCATGCCTTTCGGCCCGGCCTCCAGCTTCTCCACCCCCGCCTCCCGACAGGCGCGCTTCAGCCCGACCACCGCCAGCAGGTTTTCCACCTCCGCCGGCAGCGGACCGAAACGATCGACCAGTTCCGCCGCCATCGCCTCCGTTTCGGCGTCAGACCCCAGAGCACCGATGCGCCGGTACAAACCCAGCCGCACCGGCAGATCCTTCACATACGTCTCGGGGATCAGCACCGGCAGGCCGAGCCCGATGTTCGGCGTCCAGTCGCGGTCGGCATCGGCGCGGCGGCCCTCGCCGGCGCGGATCTCGGCCACCGCATCCTCCAGCATCTGCTGGTAGAGCTCGATGCCCACTTCGCGGATATGCCCGGTCTGCTCGTCGCCCAGCAGATTACCGGCGCCACGGATATCGAGGTCGTGCGACGCCAGGGTGAACCCCGCGCCCAGCGCGTCCAACGTCTGCATCACCGTCAACCGCTTCTCCGCCGCCGCCGACAGCCTGTGGTTCTGCGGCCAGGTCAGATAGGCGTAGCCGCGCTGCTTGCCGCGCCCCACCCGTCCACGCAACTGATACAACTGCCCCAGGCCGAACATGTCGGCGCGATGGATCACCAACGTATTGACCGCGGGCATGTCGAGCCCGCTCTCGACGATATTGGTTGACAGCAGGATGTCGTATTTGCCGTCACCGAACTCGGTCATCACGCGTTCGAGCTCGGTCGGCGCCAGCCGCCCGTGCGCCTGCACCATGCGCGCCTCCGGCACGATCTCGGCAAGCCGGCTCGCCATGCGCGACAGATCCTCGACGCGCGGCACGACGCAGAATACCTGGCCGCCGCGGAAGCGCTCGCGCTGAATCGCCTCGCGGATCATCACCGAATCGAACGGCATGATGAAGGTCCGCACCGCCAGCCGATCGACCGGCGGGGTTGCGATCAGGCTCATCTCCCGCACGCCGGTCAGCGCGAGTTGCAACGTGCGCGGAATCGGCGTCGCGGTCAGGGTCAGGACGTGCACATCGGCGCGGAGCGCCTTCAGGCGTTCCTTGTGCGCAACCCCGAAATGCTGCTCCTCGTCGACGATCAGCAGGCCCAGCTCGGCGAACGACACCGACTTCGCCAGCAGCGCATGGGTGCCGACGACGATGTTCACCGTCCCGTCCGTCAGTCCCTTGCGCACTTCCGCGGCCCCCTTCGCCGCCACCATGCGCGAAAGCTGCGCCACCCGCACCGGCAGGCCGACAAAACGTTCCGAAAACGTGCGGAAATGCTGCCGCGCAAGCAGGGTCGTCGGCACCACCACCGCCACCTGCGAGCCGGCCATCGCAGCGACGAACGCGGCGCGCAGTGCGACCTCGGTCTTGCCGAACCCGACATCGCCGCAGATCAGCCGGTCCATCGGCCGGCCGGACGCGAGATCTTCCAGCACGTCGGCGATCGCGCGGGTCTGATCCTCGGTCTCGGCAAACGGGAACCGCGCGCAGAACTCGTCGAAACTACCTTCGGGCGGCATCAGCGCCGCGGCGTCGCGCACCTTGCGTTCCGCGGCAATCCGGATCAGCTCGCCCGCCATGTCGCGGATGCGGGTCTTCATCCGCGCCTTGCGGTTCTGCCAGGCGGTGCCGCCCAGCTTGTCGAGCGCCACGCCCTGCTGCTCGCTGCCGTAGCGCGACAGGATCTCGATGTTCTCGACCGGGAGGAACAGCTTCTCCTCGCCGTCGTAGATCAGCCGCAGGCAGTCATGCGGCGCGCCCGACACCGTCAACGTCGCCAGGCCGTTGTAGCGACCGATACCGTATTCCTGGTGCACCACCAGGTCGCCCTCGGCAAGTTCGGTCGCCTCGGCAATGAACTGGTCGGCACGCTTGCGCCGGCGCGGCGGCCGCGCAATGCGCTCGCCCAGCAGGTCCTGCTCGGCGACCAGCGCCATCCGCTCGCCGCCGGTCGGGGAAACGAACCCGCGCTCCACCCCCAGCACGACCAGAGACACGGACCCGGCCGGCTTGCGCCGCACCGCGGCCCAATCCTCCTCCGCCGCCACCTCGGCCACGCCGTGCTCGCGCAGCAGATTGGCCAGCCGGTCGCGCGACCCGCGCGTCCAGGCCGCGACCACAATGCGCCGCCCGTCCTCCGCCCAACGCGCTGCCTGCGCCTTGAACTGGTCCAGCGCATTGCCCGCACCCGGGCTCGCGCCGAAAAAGATCGGCCCGGGCCGCCCGCCGCCATCCACCCCGGGGGCGCCCTCGGGATGCGCAAACGGCGAGAACGCGAAGCACGGCCCGCCGGCCAGCATCGCCTCCCATCCGGCACGATCCAGATAGAGCCGGTCCGGCGGCAGCGGACGATACGGCACCTCGCCCTCCCGCGCCGGGCCGCGGCGGGCAGCGAAATGATCGGCGATCATCTCCAGCCGCGCCGTCAGCGATTCGTCCGCCTGGTGATCGAGGCTCACCGACGCGCCCGGAACATAATCGAGCAACGTCTCCAGCCGGTCGTGGAACAGCGGCAGCCAATGCTCCATGCCGGGATGGCGCCGGCCGTCCGAGACCGACTGGTAGATCGGATCATCGGCCGCGCCCTGGCCGAACGCTTCCCGCCAGCCGGACCGGAACCGCGCCACGGCCTCGCGATCGAGCGGCACTTCCGACACCGGACGCAGCACCAGCCGTTTGCGCGAAGCACCCTCGGCCAGGCTCCGTTGCGTGGCAGGATCGAAAGCGCGGATCGTCTCGATCGTATCGCCGAACAGGTCGATACGCACCGGGTCCAACTCGCCGGCCGGGAAAATATCGATGATGCCGCCGCGGATCGCGTATTCGCCCGGCTCCATCACCGTGCCGGCCCGGCCGTAGCCGTTCGCCTCCAAAAAGGCCGCCAGCACCTCCGGCCGCACGTCGCGACCGACGGACACATCGAGGCTGGCACCCTGGAATGTCGCCCGCGGCGGCACGCGCTGCACCAGCGCGTTCACCGTCGTCAGCAGCACAAGCGGACGAGTGGGCGCCTCCAGCAGACGCGCCAGGGTGGCGATCCGCTCCGAGACCAGCGCCGGATTGGGCGATACCCGGTCGTACGGCAGGCAGTCCCACGCCGGAAACCGCAGGACCTCCGCCTCCGGCATCGCAAACGCCAGCACATCCGCCAACCGCGCCATGCGCGCATCGTCGCGCGCCACATGCAGCACCGGCCCGGCAAACTCCCGCCGCCGCCTGGCCAGCAGGAACGCGTCCCAGCCTTCCGGGGCACCGTGGACGGGGACTGGGGTCATGGGTGGGGCTTTCGAGGCGGGAGGGCAAGGAAGGCCAGGGGGCGCTGCCCCCTGGACCCCCGCCAAGGGCAGGGCCCTTGGAACCCATCCGTTGGCTTCGCCGGGAAGGGGGGCGCAACCGAGCGCTTGCCGGCCCCGAGTCGCGCCCCCCTTCCCGGCGAAGCCGTCAGAGGGGTCCAGGGGACTTGTTCCCTGGCGGGGGGTCCAGGGGGGCAGAGCCCCCCTGGCCTTCCTTCCCGGCCGGCCCCGAAAGCCCCCCTCATTGCCCAGCCGCCGCGCACATGCGCCGCAGGAGGGGTGTGTCGGCGTCCGGCGGCACCGGGCGGCGGCCGGTGAGCCAGTCGGCGAGGTCGACGTCCGGGTGTTCCAGGACGGTTTCGGTGGCGGTGAGGTCGGCTTCGGTCATGGTGGCGATATGCCGCGCGACGAAGCCGCCGACCAGGAGGTCGGCTTCGTGTGTGCCGCGATGGGTCGCGCGGTACAGCAGGCGGCGGCGCCTGGGGTCGAGACCGGGCGGGTTTGGTTCGTTCATGGGCGGGGTGGGTATAGCGGGCGCGGGGGGTGGTGTCAGCCTTGGGGGACGCGGCTGGGTGCGCAGTGCTGGCCGGAGCAGCACGCCGACCGCGCCCGCGACATCCTTATCCAGGTCGCCGCCGACGGCGCGCTTGTGCCGTTGCTCTGGCCGGCTCGAGATCGGCAACATCGTGCTGCTCATGCAACGCCGCGGCCTGATCCGCGCGGAGGAGCGCGGGCGATTCCTCGATCACCGCGCGATGGGCGATCCGGCGCCCGACCGGGACGCGCCCCACCGGTTCTTCGCTACCGTCGTCCCGCCGGCGGCACGAGCGGCTTCTGCATGAAGAAGCGGTCGTGGCCGGGCGGGTAGGCTTCGAGCGCACCGAACACGGCGTAGCCCAGCCGCTCGTAGAAGCCGCGCGCCTGGTAGCTGAACGTATCGAGCCAGGCGCCGAGGCAGCCGCGCCGGATCGCCTCTGCCTCGGCGCGTTGCATCAGCACCGTGCCGATCCCGCTGCGGCGCAGCGCCGCGGGCACGAACAGCAGTTCGACGAACAGCCAGCGCGACGCAGTCTGGCCCCACAGGCCGCCGATCACCTGGCCGGTGGCGGGATCGGTGATCAGTGCGGCGAGCGGGCGCGCCTCATGCGGTCCGGCGTGTTCCAGGTTGTAGGCGAGCAGGCCGGCCAGGATGGCCTCCCGCGCCACGGGATCGGGCTTGTCGGTCAGGACGATGTCGGGTTTCACCATGGATCTCCTGGGCGGTGCGGCCGGCGTGCCACTCTGCGGCGGATGGCGGTGGCGGAGAACCCCGGCGGCGGCCGCCCGTTCTGGTTCGCCCCCGATCACGGTGGCATACCACGTGCCGACCGTGGAACCCGATCCGCTCGCCCCCCTGTTCGCCCCCCTCGCCACCCTCCCCGGCATCCGCCCCGCGGTGGCGCGGCTGATCGCGCGGGCCGCGGGGGGCGAGCGCGTGCTGGACCTGCTGTTCCACCGCCCGGAGTCCTACCTGGACCGCCGCGCCCGGCCGAGCATCGCGGAGGCGAAACCGGGCCAGATCGCCACCCTGGCGGTGGAGGTGGTGCGCCACGAAAAACCCGCCAACGACCGCCAGCCCTGGCGGGTGGTCGTGACCGACGGCACCGGCCTCGCCGAGCTGGTGTTCTTCCGCTTCCGCCGCGAGGGCCAGATGCCGCCGGGCGCCAGGCTGCTGGTCTCCGGTCGGCTGGAACGCTTCGGCGACCGCCTGACCCTGCCGCATCCGGAGCACGTGGTTCCCGCTGACAAGCCCGACACCCTGCCGGCGATCGAGCCGGTCTGGCCGCTCACCGCCGGGCTGTGGCCGCGCCAGGTGCTGGCCGCGATGACCACGGCGCTGGCGCTGCTGCCCGCCCTGCCGGAATGGCACGATCCGGCGCTGCTCCGGCGCGAGCGGTGGCCGGGATTCGCCGAAGCGCTGCGCGCGTTGCAGGCGCCGACCGAACTCCCGGGCGACGTGCCGCGCGCGCGGCTCGCCTATGACGAGCTGCTGGCCGGCCAGGTGGCGCTCGCGGTGGTGCGCGGGCGGGTGCGCGCGCGCGCCGGGCGGTCGCTGACGGGCGACGGGGTGTTGCGCGCCCGGGCGCTCGCCCGCTTCGGCCATGCGCCCACGGCCTCGCAACGGGCGGCGCTGGCGGAGATCGACGCCGACCTGGCGGCGCCGCGGCGGATGCTGCGGCTGCTGCAGGGCGACGTCGGCTCCGGCAAGACCCTGGTCGCGCTGCTCGCGATGCTGCGCGCGGTAGAGGCCGGCGCGCAGGCCGCACTATTGGCGCCGACCGAGGTGCTGGCGAAGCAGCACCACCGCACGTTGTCGCGCCTGTCGCCGGTGCCGGTCGCCTTGCTGACGGGTGCGGTGAAGGGGCGCGCGCGGACCAAGCTGCTGCGCGGCCTGGCGGACGGCTCGGTGCCGCTGGTGGTGGGCACGCATGCGCTGTTCCAGCAGGCGGTGGAATACCACGACCTCGCGGTGACGGTGATCGACGAACAGCACCGCTTCGGCGTCGCCCAGCGCCTGCTGATGGGCGGCAAGGGGCGCGAGAACGACGTGCTGGTGATGACCGCGACGCCGATCCCGCGCACCCTGCTGCTCACCCAGTGGGGCGAGATGGACGTGAGCCGGCTGGCCGAAAAACCCGCCGGGCGGGTGGCGGTGCGCACGACGTTGCACTCGCTCGGCACCTTGCCGGACCTGCTGGACGCGGTGGCGCGCAAGCTGGAGGAAGGCGCGCAGGTCTATTGGGTGTGCCCCCTGGTAGCCGAGAGCGAAGTATCGGACCTGGCCGCCGCGGAGGCGCGCTACGCCGGCTTGCGCATGCGATTCGGCGCCGCGGTGGCGCTGGCGCACGGACGGCAGGACGCCGCGGCGCGCGACGCGGCGCTGGCCGATTTCGCCGCCGGGCGGGCGCGGCTGCTGGTGGCGACCACGGTGGTGGAGGTGGGCGTCGACGTGCCCGCCGCCAGCGTGATGGTGATCGAGCATGCGGAACGTTTCGGCCTCGCGCAATTGCACCAGTTGCGCGGCCGGGTGGGCCGCGGCGCCGAGGCCAGTTTCTGCCTGCTGCTGCACGACGACGGCCTGACGGAGACGGCGCGCAAGCGGCTGCTCCTGCTGCGCGACACCGACGACGGGTTCGCGATCGCCGACGCCGATTTCCGCCTGCGCGGCGGCGGCGACCTGCTGGGTACGCGCCAGGCCGGCCAGCCCGGATTCCGCCTGGCCGATCCGGATGCGTATGAGGGGCTGTTGCACATGGCGCACCGCGACGCGGCCTTGCTGGTGGAGAAAGACCCTGGGCTGACCGGGCCGCGCGGCCGGGCGATGCGGACCCTGCTGCGGCTGTTCGGGCGATGGGAAGGGATGCGGACCTTGCTGTCGGGGTAGCCTGGGCCGGGTGCCGCCTGCTGCGGCCCGCCGCTCCCGCCCGGCCCTTGGCCCGCCCGCCGCTCCGGTCCTATCGTGCCCGCGCACCGACTGCCGGCCCGATGCCGGCTCGGGAAACGCCCACGGAGGACCGCCCGACATGCAACGCACCGTCGCCCGCCTGCTCGCCGAAAGCCTTCACGCCCACGACGTCGATCAGGTCTTCTGCGTCCCCGGGGAGAGCTACATCGGCCTCACCAACGCGCTGTCGGACATGAATGCGATCCGGGTGATCGTCTGCCGGCACGAGGCGGGGGCCGGGTTCATGGCGGTGGCGGACGGTCGGCTGCGCGCACGCGCCGGCGTTGCCATGGTCTCGCGCGGGCCAGGGTTGTCGAACGCCATGGTCTCGCTGCACTCGGCATTCCACGACGCGACGCCGATGGTCGTGCTGGTCGGCCAGGTGGAGCGCGCGGATTTCGGCCGCGGGGCGTTGCAGGAACAAAACTACTCCAAGCTGCTCGCCGATGTGACCAAGGCGGTGATCGAGGTGAACGAGCCGGTGCAGGCGTCCGAAGCCATCGCGCGCGCCTTCCACCTGGCGGAATCCGGGACGCCGGGCCCGGTCGCGGTGATCCTGCCGGAAGATATTTTCGACGAAACCACCGACGCGGCGGTGAACCCGCCGCGGCCGCGCGCGCTCGCCGGCCCGCGCCCTGCCGACCTCGATCGGCTGGCGGAGATGCTGGGCCGTGCCGAACGCCCGTTGCTGGTGGTGGGCGGGGCGCTCGCCGCCGATGCGCTGTACGATCCCACCGCCACCGACGACCTGCGGCGGCTCGCCGAAGAATGGATGCTGCCGGTCAGTCCCACCCATCGCCGACCGCAACTGTTCGACTCCCGGCACCAGAATTACGGCGGCTACATGGGCATCCGCGTCCCGGCGAAGCTGATGGGGGAAATGCAGAAAGCCGACCTGATGGTGGCGCTCGGCGAGCGGATGACCGACACGGTCAGCCAGTCCTACCGCTTCCCCAAGGCGCCGCAGCCGCAACTGCCGTTCGTGCACGTCTGGCCGGATGCGAACGAGATCGGAAGGGTCTGGCAGGTCGACCTCGGCATCGCCTGCGCGCCGCACGAGGTCATCAAGGGGCTGCTCGCACGCGGCGCGCCGGCGGGCGCCGAGCGCCGGCGCGGCTGGGTCGCCGGGCTGCACGCGATCCATCGCGCGCTGCTGGAGCCCACCTGGGAACCGGCGCCGGACGGGGTGAATTTCGCCGCCGTGGTCTGCGAGGTGAACAAGCACCTGGCCGACGATGCGGCGGTGACGTCGGATGCCGGCAATTTCGGCTCGTTCATCCATCGCTACATGGATTTCCGGCCCGGGCAGGCGTTCCTGTCCTCGGTGGTGGGCGCGATGGGCTCGGGAATGCCGATGGCGGTGGCGGCGGGGCTGCGCCGGCCGCATTCCCAGGTGGTGGCGTTCGTGGGCGACGGCGGGGCGCTGATGATGGGCAACGAGATCGCCACCGCCTGCCAGTATGGCGTCAACCCGATCATGGTGATCTCCGACAACAGCATGTACGGCACCATCGGCATGCACACGCACATGCGCTATCCGGGGCGGCCGTTCATGGACACGATGCGGCTCACCAACCCCGATTTCGCCGCCTGGGGCCGCAGCTTCGGCACTGAGGGCATCACCATCCGCGAGGAATCCGAGGTCGCCCCCGCCATCGCGCGCGCCTTCGCGGTGAAGACGAAGCCGGTGGTGGTGCACTGCCTGACCTCGGCGCTGCAAATGAGCGCGTGGCGACGCTACGACCGCGGCGACCGGCTGCCCTGAGCCGGGCAGCACAGGCGTGCCCGCGGCGCGCGGGCGGGAGGCCAAAATGTTGCTGTTCACGATCGTCTGATCGCGGAGCCCCCGATGGACCTCGACCGCTTCCGCGCCAGCCTGGCCGCGCCGGCACCGCCCCCCGGCGTCTCCGGGGCACTCGCCGCCCTGTGGTGGGACGCGCGCGGCGACTGGGCCCGCGCACATGAAGCGGCGCAGGCCGACCCCACCGCCGCCGGGTGCGCCGTGCACGCCTATCTGCATCGCAAGGAACCCGACCCCGCCAATGCGCGCTATTGGTACGCCCGTGCCGGGCGGCCGCCGGAGACCGGGCCAGCGGAGGCGGAGTGGACCGCGCTCGCCCGGGAACTGCTCGCCCATCTCTCGACCGACGGAGGAACGCCATGAACGCCGACGCCAAGAAGACCGTGCTGCGCATGATCCCGTACGGCATCTACGTGCTCACCGCCGATGACGGAAAGGGCGGCATCGCCGCCGCGACGGTGAATTTCGTCACCCAGACCTCGTTCGTCCCGCCGCTGGTCGCGGTCGGGGTGAAGACGGATTCCGGGGCCTATGCAGCGGTGCAGGCGGGGCGCCGCTTCGCGCTGAACATGCTCGGCAAGGACGGCAAGGGCTCGGCCTTTACCTTCTTCCGCCCGGCCGACGTGGCAGACGGGAAGCTGTCGGGCCATCCCTTCCGCCCCGGCGCGAACGGCGCGCCGATCCTGGACGCGGCGATCGGCGCGCTGGAGTGCACGGTGAAGACGATCGTCGCGGAGGGCGACCATCACATCGTCGTGGGGGAAGTGACGGAAGCGCATCTCCCGGCGCCGCCGGCCGGACGACCCGACGCGGCGACCCTGGAGATGAAGGATCTGGGGGAGAACGTGTTCTACGGCGGCTGAGGGCCGTCGCGAACGCGGGCCGGCGCAAGGGGTGCGCCGGCCGCATCCTCGACCGCGGCCGGGCCGACCCGCCTATTGCCAACCCGCCTATGCCCAGTGCGCCGGCCGCCAGACCCAGCGATGCGCCCGCGGTGCCCAGGCCCAATGGCCCGGAACCCAGCGATGCCAGTGCGGCCCACGATGCACCGCGTGCGGGGCAATCCAGACGTAGCGCATGCCATTCCACTGCCAATGGCCCGGGACCCAAGCCTGGTGCGGCCCGAGCGGCGGCGGCGGCGCCTGATAGCGCGGCGGCGGCACCGGCGGATACGGCGGCTGGGCGTGCACGGGGCCGGTCGCACCGGCAAGCCCGGCCAGGGCGATGCCGGCGGCGAGCGCGAGGGCAAGGACGGGGGAAAGACGCATACAGGGCTTCTCCATTGTGGCATCGGAGCCTCGCCGAGCCGGGTGATTCCCGCAAGACCGGTTGCGTGTCCCGGCAGGGCAATCGCGTGAACCGGAGACGTGCTGCGGGTGGCGGCGCGGACGGGCACCGGGACCGCACAGCCCCGGGGCCATGGAGCCGGCGTCTCATACCAGCGGCCCCGGCCGATGACTCGTCCGGCGTCCACCTGGCCGCTGGTATGTCCTTGATTTCGCGCATGGCCGCCCCGCCAACCCCATGCGCGATACCAGCCGGCCGAAGAGGCCGCCGGTATCAGGAGGCGCTGGAAAAGCGACGGTCGGCCCGAATGGGGCCATGGACGGTGCCGATCCCGGTTCCTGGGACCCGGGTTAACCTGTTGTTAGGACGCGGGGCGCAGGGTAGTCCTGGACGAAACGGGAACAAGCCCATGCGTGCCGTGCTTCGGTCTTTCGCCGCCGCCTCGATGGTTCGCCCACGGTCGCGCGGCGGCCTGCCGCATCCCCCGATCGGGCGCGCCCTGCGCCGCCTGCTCCATCCCGGGCAGGCGTCGGGGGAGACGCTCCGGGGCGGCATCGGCGCGGCCCTGGCGGCGGCAGCGCTGGCGGCGACAGTAAGCTTTGCCGTCATCGTGCCGCCCGCGGCCCGCGCCGCACCGCCGGACATCGCGACGGACGGGGCGCCGTTGGCCGTCATGGGGCTGAGCCCGTCGATGACCGCACGCCAGGTGCTCGCCGTGCTGCGCCCGCAAGCGCTGGAACTGAGTCAGAGCATCCGCCCCTGTGCCGCCGCGCCGGCGGCAGGCTGCACGACGCTGGTTCGTGCCCGGATGCCGGACGGCTCGCTCACGATTCAATTCGCTGACGCCCCGACCGCCAATGGCCCGGCCGCCGACGCCCCGGTCGCCTGGCAGATCCGCCTGACGATCAGCTCCGGCAACCTGGGCCCACGTGAGATGCGCGCGGCGACGACCGCCCATTATGGCGCGCCGATCACGCCGGACGCGCAGTTCTGGTGCCCCGGCATCGCGCCCGGCACCCCCTGCCCGCCGAACCGGCCGCGGCTGCAGCTGATTGACCGCCCAAACGGCACAAGCGTGCTGATCCTGAGCGATCCCGCCCTGCGCGACCGTCTGGTCCGCACGCCCGCCGCTATGCGGAGCGCAGGCGCCCGGGTCCGCCCCGCGACAGCACCAGCGGGATGAACAGCCCCACCCCCAGCCCCCAGGTGGCGTTGATCACGGTCGAGATCGCGATCACCGGTACAGCGCCGCCGAACGCCATCGGCAGGCCCTTGATCGCCGGCACCAGGAACATTGACCCGAGCTCGGCGATCAGCCCGAGCACGACGCCCTGCAGCCAGACCCCGCGCGCCGGCAGCACCGGCAGCAGCAGCCCGAAGACCAGCCCGTACACCCCACCCCAGAAACAGAGATCGTAGATCCGCAGCACCCCGAACGGGGGCATCGGCGCGGTGGGGAACGGCGGCGGCATCACGCCCAGCGCGTGCAGCAGCGCCCAGGCACCCTGATGAAAGACCAGGACCGAAACGGCTCCGGCGGCAAACCCCGCCGCCGCACGCCGCGCCGCCCCATCGTTTTCGTTCGCCATGCGTCTACCTCCGGTTGCCTGGTTCGCTGCTCCCCAAGGGAAACAGCCTCAGGTGGAACATCACGCGGGACGTAACGGGCCGGGCCGCTATCCCGCTGCCAGCGCCGCCGCGTCCTGCCGCCGGCCGGGCCGGCCCTGGCGGACCACCAGGAATCCCACCACCGACAGGTTCGCCAGGTTGAACAGCACCCCGGCGCCGAACGCCGGCGCATAATAGCCGAAATGGTCATAGAGCGCGCCGGCAAACCAACTGCCGAACGCCATCCCACCCATCGAGGTGAGCAGCACGAGCGGCACCCGCCACGCCGCCTCGGCCGGGGGGAACAGATCGCGGATCGCCAGCACGTAGGCGGGGATGATGCCCGAGAACCCCAGGCCGAAGGCCGCGGCAACGACGAACAGCCCTGCCTCCGACCGGGTAAGCAGGAAGGCGCAGATCGCGGCGGCCTGCAGCGCCGAACCCGCCATCACCGTGCGCAGGCCCCCGAACCGGTCGGCGAAAAGGCCCCAGAACTGCCGGCTGAGGAAGGCGCAGCCGAGCAGCACCGACAGCATCGCCGCCCCCTGCCCCCCGCGGATGCCGAGATCGCCGCAATAGGCCACCAGATGCGCCGAGGGGATCGCCATCGGCACGCAGCAGCAGAACCCGGCGACGCAGATCAGCGCCTGCACGGTGCCGGAACGCAGGCCCAGCACCGGGGCGCGGCGGGGCGCCGGCGCCCCGCGCCGCACGCGCCGGGCCGGGACCACGACCTCGGGCGGCGGGGCCAGGAACCACAGCGCGAGCGGCAGGATCGCCGCCAGCACGATCGCCCCGAAACCCAGCATGGTGGCACGCCAGCCGAAGCGGGCGATCGCGCGCTCGATCAGCCAGGGCCAGACCACGCCGGCGACATATTGTCCGGAAGAGATGAAGGCGATCGCGGTGCCGCGCCTGCGGTCGAACCAGCGGCTGACATAGGTGACCAGCGGCGGATAGATCGCGCCGTTGCCGAGCAGGCCGATCAGCACCCCGTGCCCGACATAGAGCGCCCAGATCCGTCCCGTCGCCGACAACGCCAGCCCCGCCGCCATCATCACCGCGCCGAAACAGGCGGTGCGGCGCATGCCGAACCGCTCCGCCGCCCGGCCCATCACCACCCCACCCACCCCGGTGCCGATCCAGACCAGCGCGCCGGCGAGCGCGAGCACCGAGCGATCGGTGTGCAGGTCGGCCTGCATGGTGGCGAGCCCCACGATCACGATCAGCGGCGCACCATAGGAGACGGACAGGATCGCGAGGGTCGCGCCGGCAGCGCGCCAGGAGGCCAGGGTTTCGAGCGAGCGCGCCGCCGCGGCGGGTACGGCGGACACTGCCGCCGCCGTAGGACCGCGCCCACGGTCGGGCGGCCCCGGCTCGCGGGTCGTGACGTCATCCGGCATGGACATTCCCTCGCGCCGTGCGCGCGCGATGATGTCCCGTTTCGGTCGCTGCTGTCACGCGCCCCGCGGGAACGCGCCGGCATCCCGCAGGGAAGCGCCGGCGCCCGCGCGTATACGACAGGACCGCGCGAGCACGGCCGGGCGCCGTGCAGCCGGCCTCAGCACGGCAGCGCCGACCGCACGCAGGCGGGCGGCGCAGAGCCGGTGTTTCGTGGCAGGAGTGCGGAAGAGCAGAGGTCGCGGGGCAACGCCGCGGATGACGTCCCGGGAGCGGCACCCGCGCGGCAGCGCCCGCTCCGCACTGTCCCTGGACGGCGCGCCGTGGACAACGCACCCGGGCGCAGTGCCGTGGGCAGCGCTCCGTTCAGCGCCCCCTCGGCCGTGCCGACTTCTGTGCCGAAACCCGCGGCCGGTCGGGACGCACCGTCCCGGACCACGCCGCCTGGTTGCCGCCGGTCAGCCGGGCGGGCTCAGAAGCCTTCGCGTTCGAGGCGCTTGCGCTCCATCTTGCGGGCGCGGCGCACGGCTTCCGCCGCCTCGCGGGCACGCCGCTCCGACGGCTTCTCGTAGTGCCGCCGCAGCTTCATCTCGCGGAAAATCCCCTCCCGCTGCATCTTCTTCTTGAGCGCCTTGAGCGCCTGATCGACATTGTTGTCGCGTACCAGAACCTGCACTTGGCCGCCTGCTCCTTGTCCTGCCGGCGCCCCCGCCAATCGGGGACGCACCAAGTCTGTCGCATGCCGGTGCCCCGGCGCGGGGATCGGGCCTATATCATGGTCGCGCGATCCCGCCAAACCCATTCCGTCCTCCCGCCCGAGAGGTCCCCATGGCCATCCTGAAAATCGCCCGCATGGGCCACCCCGTGCTGCTGGAACGCTGCGCCCCGGTGCCCGATTCCTCGGCCCCCGAAATCCGCCGCCTGGCCGCCGACATGATCGCGACGATGGAGGACGCGCCCGGCGTCGGCCTCGCCGCGCCGCAGGTCCACGTGCCGCTGCGGCTGTTCGTCTTCCGCGTCCCTCCCGGCCGCAGCGAGGCCAGTCCGGAGGACCTGCCGCTGCCCACCTCCGTGCTGATCAACCCCGAGGTCGAGCTGCTGACCGACGACCGGGTGCTGCACTGGGAAGGCTGCCTCTCCATCCCCGGCCTGCGCGCCGCCGTGCCGCGCGCGCCGCGCATCCGCTACCGCGGCGTCGATCTGGACGGCCGGCCGGTGGAACGGACGGTCGGCGGGTTCCACGCCGCCGTGGTACAACA
Organism: uncultured Pseudomonadota bacterium; assembly: GCA_963708095.1. Taxonomy (GTDB): domain Bacteria; phylum Pseudomonadota; class Alphaproteobacteria; order Acetobacterales; family Acetobacteraceae; genus JAJZVS01. The sequence continues at coordinate 4,540,894 of OY970182.1, read as the reverse complement.
TGAGTACGACCACCTGGACGGGATCCTGTACCCTATGCGGCTGACCGATTTCCGGCTGTTCGGATTCTCCGAGGAACTCTCCCGCGCTGCCGCGCCGGCCGGAGACCAGTCATGATCGCCCCGCCCGAACGCAGCACCGAGCGCGACGCGGCCATCGCCGCCACCCTGCCGCACGTCCCGTTCGACGGCTGGACCCGCACCGCCCTGCGCCGCGGCCTGGCGGCCAGCAGTGCCGACCCGCGCGACGCCGCGCTGCTGTTCCCCGGCGGCGCCGCCGACATGATCGCCGCATTCTGCGACCTGGCCGACCGCCAGATGGCGGCCGCAATGACTGCGGCGGAATATGCAGGTATGCGCACCACCGCCCGCGTGCGCGCCGCGATCGCGCTGCGGCTGGAACAGAACCGTCCGCACCGGGAAGCGATCCGCCGCGCGCTGGCGGTGCTGGCGCTCCCGGGCAACGCAGCCGTGGCCGCCGCCTGCACCGCGCGCACCGTGGACGCGATCTGGCAGGCGGCTGGCGACCGGGCGGCGGATTTCTCCTGGTACACGAAGCGGGCGCTGCTGGCCGGGGTCTATACCTCGACCGTGTTGTTCTGGCTGCGCCGCGTCGATCAGGACGCCGACGACGCCGCAACCCTTGCGTTCCTGGATCGACGCCTGGCCGGGGTGAGGCGGATCGGCAGCCTGCGCCGGCGGGCGGAGTCCGGGCTCCGCCGCCTGCTGCCCCCGGCGCTGCGCAGCGTTTGAGCTGACGAAAGCGAGGCCAGGGGCTGTTGCCAGAGGCTGTTGACAGGGAGCGGCCTCCGCGGTCCGATCGCCGTCAACACGATCGGGGGGGGACCATGCGGCTCTGTTATTTCGACGACTTCCGGCTTGGGGTTGTGACGGGCGAGTCGGTGGTTGATGTCTCGGCGGTGGTGGCGGACATACCGCACACTGATCCTGGCGACCTGATGACCGGTTTGATCGCGCGATTCGATGCATACCGGTCGCGCCTGCAGGCTGCGGCGGAGGCCGGTCCTGCCCTGACACTGGCTGGACGACGGCTGCGCCCGCCGCTGCCGCGGCCAGGCAATATCGTTTGCATGGCGGTGAACTACATGGAGGACGGCACCCGTGCGGCGCCGGCGCCGTTGAATGCGTTCCACAAGGCGCCGGGGGCGATCATCGGCGATGGCGATACGATGGTATTGCCGGACGTGCCGGCGACCATTTTCGAGGGCGAGGCGGAGCTGGCGGTGGTGATCGGCAAGCCGGCGACGCGGGTGGCGGCGGCCGATGCGATGGCGCATGTGTTCGGCTATGTGAATTTCATCGACGGCTCGGCCCGCGGCCTGCCGCCGGCGGGGAACGTGTTCTTCCAGATGAAGTCGCGCGACACCTTCGCCCCGATCGGTCCGTTCCTGGTGACGGCGGACGAGGTGGCCGATCCGCATCGGCTTTCGGTGCGGCTGTGGGTGAACGGGGAGCTGAAGCAGGATTTCGGCACCGATGACATGGCGCACCGGATTCCGCGCTGCATCGAATGGGTGAGCGCGATCCAGACGTTGCAACCTGGAGATATAGTGGCGACCGGAACCAACCACCGTGGGTTGTCCGCCTTCATGGATGGCGATGTGGTAGAGCTCGAGGTTGCGGGTTTGGGACGGTTGCAGATCAGGGTGCGCGATCAACTACGGCGTGTGTGGTCGCGGGAAACGCGGCTTGATCGGCAACGGCAGGGGTTCGAGACGCCGACGCCGCAGGTGGCAGGTCCTTACGCAGCGGCATGAGCCCGGCGGGGGGCCGGGTTGGGTGCTGTATACGTGCGCAAACGTTAATTAGCCGTTGACACCTGTCTCACTGATGGCGATAAACAGTGCGAGAGGTCCACCATTCTGGAATGCCGGCGTGTGGCCCGTAAGGGCCCGTGACCCGCGTGACCGACGTTGTGCCTCTTGCCGCGCAAAATGCTGCGGTGCTGTGACGTTGCGGCGACGGATCATATCCCTGCCGGTCGTCATTTTGTGTGAGGCAAGGTCGTGGCGCGCCGATTTCGGGCGCCGGTTCGGGAGTTCTAGATGGCTGTCATCACGGTTCCCGGGGCTGGCGCAGCGACCATCTCGGGCAGCTTCAACAATTCCTACAATCAGACGATTGCCCAGCAGATCGCGAGTGCGCTTGCGGCGGCGGTGACCAACGGCACGCGCGCCGACAGCACGGTGACCGGTGGCGGCGCGGTGGTGGCTCCGAGCGGGCTCGCGTCGGCCAACGAACTGATCGTGACCGGCGGCGGCGACTACACGGTTCCGGCCGGTCCGGGCGGCGGCGTTGCCAACTACTCGATCGTTCTGGATACGACTGCCGCAGTTACGATCAACGGTGCGCCGGGCGAGTTGATTTTCGGCGGCGCCGGGCAGCTCACCGTTATCGATGCGAGCTATGTGGCGCTGGGGGATTCCGGTACCGGCGCCGGCGCGAACGACGTCGTGAGCCTGAGCGGTTCCGACACGAACGCGTATGTCGCCGGCAACAACGGCAACGACACGCTGACCGCCGCGGCGGACGGCGATACGATTTCCACCGGCCTCGGCACCAATGTCGTGTCGGTATCCGGATTGCATGACGTCGTGCAGTCCGGTGGGCTGAGCGATTCGGTCACGATGGGCGGGGCGGCGGATACCGTCTTCGTCACCTCGACGCTCGTCGGAAGCCAGACCAGCATCGATGTCACCGCGCTCAACAACGTGGTGGCACTCGGGTCGGAAGGTGCGCTGGTCACCCTGAGCGGGGCGGCGGGAAGCGTTGCCGGGGCGGTGACGGTATTCGCCGGGACCGGAACCGCTGCCGTTCTGGACCAGGGCTTGACGGATAAGGTGGTCGGGTCGTCCGGCGCGCTGAGCGTGACCCTGGCGGGCAGCGGCGGCAGCGTCTTGGGCGGCACGGGCTCGGACAGCGTGGACGTGACCGGCAGCAGCGCGTTCGTGGGTCTGGATTCGGTGGACCCCGCGGCGTCGGTGCAGGCGGCGTATGTGACGCTGAACGGTTCCAATGGCGCCACGTTTGTCGGCGGGACCGGCGTCGCCAATATTTCCGATGCCGGGTTCGGCAACTCGATCAACGGCTACACCGGCGCGCTGAATGTCACTCTCGCCGGTGCGTCAACGACGATCAACGGCGGGGCGGGTGCCCTCACGATCGATCAGACGGGCGGTGCGGCAGCCATCGGCGCCGGCAGCGGCGGGCTCGTGGCGACCCTCGCGGGATCGGGTGCGACCATCTACGGCGGTGCCGGTGCGGTCAGCGTCGATGCGACGGCGGCGGCATCCGGCGTGGCGATCGGCGGCGGGGCGGGCGGTCTGGCCGCCACCTTGAGCGGCACCGGCACGACTGTGTATGGCGGCAGCGGTGCCGTCACCATCGACGAGACGGGGGCTGCATCCGGCGACGCGATTGGCGGCGGTTCCGGTGGCATAAGCGGCACCTTGGGCGGGGCCGGCACGACGGTCTATGGCGGCACCGGTGCGGAGTCGTTCGACGTGACGGGTTCGGCCGATATGGTCGGGTTCGACAACGACGCCGGCGCTGCGGCGGGGTCTGTGACCCTGGCAGGCAGCGGCGACGCGGCTTTCGGCGGCAGTGGCGGATTGACTGCGCTGATCACCGCCTCGCACTCCACCGTCAGCGGTGGCTCGGGGGCGGTCAGCGTCACCATGGCCACGGGTGTGACCGGCGTGGCGCTCGGTGGCGGCAGCGGCGGCCTGGCCGCCACCCTGAGCGGGTCCGGCACGACGGTTTATGGCGGCAGCGGCGCGGTCCTTATCGACGACACCTCGGTCGCCTCGCATGACGCGATCGGCGGCGGGTCGGGCGGGGTCGTGGCCACCCTGGCCGGGTCTGCCGCGACAGTCTACGGCGGCACCGGCGCCATGGCGTTGAACGTCACGGGGACCGGCAACGTGATCGGCCTAGACGCGGGTTCCGGCGTCGCGGCAAGCCAGGTCACCCTGGGCGGCAGCGGCAACATCGTCTTCGGCGGGTCCGGCGCCCTGTCGCTGGACTACACGGGATCGAACGATACGATCGGGGCATACACCGGCTCGACCGCGGTGACCGCGTCCGGTTCCGGATCGCTGATGCTGGTCGGGAATTCCGGGACCCTGCAGTTCCTCGCGGGCACCGGCAGCGCGACCGTCATCGCCTCCTCGGGCGCCGTTTCGGTGACCGGCGGCGGCGGCGGGACCACCCTCTACGGCGGGGCCGGCGGGTCGATGACCTATTCGGACTCGAGCGGCAGCGCGGTCTATCAGGCCGGCTCCGGCAACGAGACGTTGAACGCCTCGAAGTCCTCCAGCAATCTCACCATCCTTGGCGGGATGGACTCCACCGGGGCGAATTCGCTGGTGGGCGGCAGCGGCCAGGACACGTTCTATGCCGGCATGGGCGCCAACTCGATGGTCGCCAACTCCGGCAACAATGCCTTCGTGTTCTACAAGGCGGTCATCGCCGGCGCTCAGCCGCAGGATGTCATCTCCGGCTTCCAGTCGTCGGATACGGTGTTCCTGGCGGGTTATGGCAGCGGCGCCGCGGCGCAGGCGATTTCCAGTGCCTCGACCAGCGCGGCGGGCACGACGCTGACCCTTGCCGACAACACAAAGATCACTTTCGCGGGCGTCACATCCGCCAGCAGCCTGTCCGGGCATATCGTCTCCTTCTGATCCGGAAGCCGGCCAGTAAGCCGGGTGCGGCGCGGGGCCTGAACCAACCGGTTCGCCCCCTGGCCGGCAGGACGAACATGGATATGCTTCCGTTCGGAAGACGATCTTGCGGGCGCATACCCGTGACGCCGTTCCGCAGCACGCGCAGGTGTGTCCGTCACGATCAACCAACCTTTCAACGAGTTGGGTCGTTCATCTGCGTCGCGAAGTGGCAGGCCGTATCCGACTCGATTTCCGCCGTGCTGTCCCGGCCACCCGATTCGGCGTGAAGGACGTTGCCCACGACCGGAGCCTCCCTCCCCGGTCCCTGCCGCCTTTGGCCGCGTTTGAAGGTTGGCCGGTGTCGCGCGGTGCGCCATCCGCTATAAGAACCCATGTCGGACGATCAGCCCATGGATTCCACAGGCCCGGCCCTTGGCGGCCGGTCGCACACGGCCGCCGCTGCAGCCGATCCGCCGGCGGCGAGGACGGCCGGCGGGAGTGGCGTGGCCGCCGCCCTGACGACGTCCAGCCGTTCGATCGCGTAGCGCGCCGGTATGCTTCTTCTCGACGGAACGCACATGCTGCGGCGCGACGGGACGGGTATCGCCTCCTACGCGCGAAGCCTGGCATCCACTTTTGCGTCGGCCGGGGTGCCGACTGCCCTCTTGCTGGACCATCGTGTTCCGGTCACCCGCGGCCTGGGCGAGATCGGAATCGCCAACCAGGTGTTCGGCAATCTTCCTCCCCCGTCGAAAGCGGGTTGGCTGATGGAGCTCCTGTTGCGCAGCCGGTTCGGCCTGTCGCGGCAGCTTACAGCGCAGCGGGTGGACACCGCGATGATGCGGCTGGCCTCGCTGGATCCGGGTCTTCCCCCGCACGACACGCTTTTCAACGTCTCGAGCGGGATGGCATTCGGCAACGGGATCTTCCTCCTGCGCAACCGCCTCGCGGAGGTGACGATCCCGGCAAAGGTGACGCTCGCGCACTGGACCGGGGCGGCGCCGATCCGCGTGCGGGGTGCGCCGAACGTCTATACGCTGCACGACGTCATCCCGCTCCAGATGCCGCATCTGGTGCTGGATCGGCCCGGGCTGGCGATCCGCAGGTTCCGGGCCGTGGCCGCCGCGGCCGACCATATCATTGCCGTCTCCGAGCGGGCGCGCGAAGACATCATCGACATGCTCGGGCTGCCGGCCGAGCGGGTGAGCGTGACCTATCAACCGGTGCCGCATTCGCCGCCGATCGACCGGGAGGCGAGCGAGCGCCTGGTCCGCAACGTCTATGCGGTCGACCCGGGGGAATATGCGTTCTTCTGCGGCGCGCTGGAGCCGAAGAAGAATCTTTATCGCCTGATCGAGGCGTTCACACTCTCCGGGGTCAAGCTCAAGCTCCTGCTCGCCGGTCCGCTCGGGTGGCTTCACGACGACGTCCTCAAGCTTCTCGAACAATTCGGGACGAACGCGAACGACCCGGCGGGGCTGCAAGTGCGCTGGCTCGGCTATCTGCCGCGGATCCATCTCGCGGCACTGATGCGGTGCGCGCGCTTCTTCGCCTTTCCCTCGCTCTATGAAGGCTTCGGCCTGCCGGTCGTCGAGGCGATGCAGCTCGGCGTGCCTGTATTGACCTCGGCCGCGGGGGGGCTGGCGGAGGTGGCCGGCGACGCCGCGCTGATCGTCGATCCGCTCGATGTCGCCGACATGGCGCGCAAGATCCGCATGATCGCCGCGGATGCCTATCTCCGACGGGAGCTGGCGGCGCGCGGTCCGCTGCAGGCCGCGCGGTTCTCCCTCGCTGCCCATTTCGAGCGACTGGCGGCCGCGTATCGACAGGTCGGCGTAACCATCCCAGGCAAGGCACATCTACATGCTGACGTGGAAACGATCTGCGCCTGAGGGTCCGCAACCGGACGCCGGCGATCCGTTCTGGCAGGCCGTCGCCCGGAAATTGCAGGAGCTGGAGGTGCCCGGCCGGCAGGTGCTGGCGCCGGTCGGCTTCGCCGCCTATTGCCGCGATGTGCGCGAATACGGAATGGGCGCGCGCGTCGCCGACGCGCTCGGCGCCGGGATGTCCTGTCTGGTGCTGCACAAGGGCCAGGTGGACAGCCTGGAACTCGACGCGCTGCTGCCGGTCCTCATCCGCTGGCAATGCGTCTTTGCCAACGAGGTCTTCTGCGTCTTTGCCCCGGGCGGGGACGCACCGGCGGAGGCGCGGCATCTGGAACCCCTGCTCGCGCGCATCGCCGCCCGCCTGTCGGGGCGCGCGGCCGGGCCGATGTCAGGACCGGAGCGGCAGGCCGTCTATGTCGGCAACAACACCGCCCTCACCCGGACGATATACGGCCACAAGATGCTGGTCGACAGCCGCGACATCAGTCTCACCCCGCACCTGCTGCTGGACGGCGACTGGGAACCCTGGATCGCCCGGGTCGTGCGCCGGCATATCCGGCCCGGCACCGTAGCGGTGGATGTCGGCGCAAACTGCGGCTTCTATTCGCTCCTGCTGGCGGAGGGGGTGGGGCCCGCGGGACGGCTGTTCGCCTTTGAGGGCAACCCGCGCATGGCGGCGCTCACGCGCAAGAACCTGGAGATCAATGGCTTCTTTGCCCGCAGCACGGTGGCGAACATGCTGGTCGGCAGTGCGCGCGGCCGCAGCAGCTTCCAGTTGTTCGAGGAGCACATGGGCTCCTCGACCATGCAGGACCGCTCCGCCGCTGCCGCGGCGTTCGGGGACCGGGTGAGCACCATCGAGGTCGATATGATTTCCCTCGACGAGGCGCTCGCCGATGTGCCGGCGATCCATTTCCTCAAGATCGATGCCGAAGGCGCCGAGGACCTGATCATCAGAGGTGCGCAGGCGCTGATCCGGCGCAGCGACGACCTGACGATGGTGATCGAGTTCGCGCCGCTGGCCGGTTTCCCTGGATACGACGCCGCCCGCGCCTACTTGGCGCGGTTCCGCGAGATGGGCTTCCGCGTACGTCGGATCTCCGAAACGGGGGAGATCGAGAACGCAAGCGACGACGTGCTGCTCGAGACCTCCGGATCCGAACTGTTCCTCGACCGCCCGCGCTGACGGTCCCTACCGGTCGCGGCCGCCGGTAGTCGTTGCCGACCGGCGGCCGCGCCAATGAGCAAAATTTCATCAAGCCCTCCGCGCTGCACCCGCGCGAATGAAAAAAGTACGACCAGGGCCGATTCCCGGCATCGGCGGGCTGGACAGAACGGGTGATTTCCGCGACATGCTCGCCATGCTGGCAGCGGCACGCCGAGAGGGCCTCGACGTCCGGCAGGGTCAGGCTATAAGGCCGGTACGAGGCCATAAGAATCGCGTGACCGGGGAACATCCGGCACCAATCGACCGAACGGGAGACGACCAATGGAAAGCAAACTGACGCCTGGCGTGGGCCGGCGTACCCTCATCAAATCCGGCGTCGCACTGGGGGCGATGACCCTGGCGGGACCGGCGATCATCCAGGCGCGCGGCGAGACGCCGGTGAAGATCGGGTGGATCGACCCGCTGACCGGCTCGCTGTCGGCACTCGCGCAGAGCGAGACCGAAGGCGCGCGCTACACCGTCGCCATGCTCAACAAGAAGGGCGGCATCCTCGGCCGGCCGATCCAGCTGCTGGTGGAAGACAGCGCCAACGACGTCGGCACCGGTGTTGCCAAGGCGCGCAAGCTGATCGACCGCGACCATGTCGATGTGATCTGCGGCGACGTGAACTCCGGCATCGCCTACGCGATCGAAGGCGTGACCAGCGAGAAGAAGGTGTTCCACATCGTCCCAGGCGGGCACACCGACGAGATCACCGGCAAGGATTGCAAGTGGAACGTGTTCCGCATCTGCAATACCACGAGCATGGACGCCAACGCCGTCACCGGGCAGCTGATCAAGCATTTCGGTAAGAAGTGGTATTTCATCACGCCCGACTATGCCTATGGCCACACTCTGCAGGCCGCCTTCATCCGGGCGCTGCAGAAGCACGGCGGCACGTATGAGGCCGCCATGCTGCCGATCGCCAACTCCGACTTCTCGGCGACCCTGATCAAGGCGCGCGCCTACAAGCCGGACGTGCTGCTGAACAACATGGGCGGGCTGGCGCAGATCGACTGCATGAAGCAGTTCGTGCAGTTCGGCATGAGCAAGCAGATGGGGCTCGGCGGCGCCCTGTTCGAGCTGGAATCGATCCAGGCGGTGCCGCCGGTGGCGCAGGCCGGCTGGTGGGACATGGAATGGTGGTGGAACCAGCCGAACGTGCCGGAAGCGGTCGCGTTCGTGAAGGACTTCCGTGCCGCCACCAACAAGACCCCCTCGGCACGGCACTGGTTCGGCTGGGTCGCGATCCATTCGATCAAGCTCGCGGCGGAGAAGGCGAAGTCGCTGAAGGCGATCGACATGGCGCACGCGATGGCCGGCATGGAACTGCCGCCCGAGGTGGCGTGCCAGCCGGGCAAGGTGTTCTACCGCGCCGGCGACCACCAGCTGATGCCCAACATCTTCGTGGGCGAGGTGCATCCGCCGAAGGGCGAGGACAACGTGTTCACCGTCGCCGACCTGGTGCCGGGTGACAGCGTGTGGCCGCTGGCGAACACCGGCTGCCACATGAGCTACCCGTCCTGAAGCCAGCCTGTCGCCCCGGCGCGGACCGGATTCCGGTCCGCGCCGGGGCGGCGGTTCCGCTCTTCAACCGGAAATCGCCATGCTGACCCTGGTTCTGTTCAACGTGACCAACGGGCTGATTCTCGGCATGTTCTACGTGCTGATGGCCCTTGGCGTATCGCTGATCCTCAATCTCAGCAACGTCATCAACTTCGCGCACGGCAACTTTCTGGCGCTGGGCGGGTATCTTTCGTTCGTGCTGGAACCCTACCTCGGCTACTGGGGGGCACTGCTGGCGGGGCCGATCTGCGTCGGCATCATCGGACTGATCATCGAGCGGACGGCGATCCGCCGGGTCTATGACCGCGATCCCGTGTACAGCCTGCTGCTGACCTTCGGCCTCGCCTTCATCATCCAGGACGTGTGCCGCACGATCTGGGGTCCGAACGGCTTGCCGCTGTCGATCCCGAACGTGCTCAACGCGCCGCTCAGCCAGCAGTTCTTCTTCATCACCGGCTATCGCATCTTCCTGATGGCGGTGGTGGTCGTGGCGGTGGCGGCGCTGTTCTCGTTCCTGCGCTTCACCCGGGTCGGCACGCGGATCCGCGCGGGCACCTTCGATCTCGAAACGGTCTCGGCGCTGGGCATCAACATCGGCCTGCTGCGGTCGCTGAATTTCTCGGTGGGCATCTTCCTGGCCGGCCTCGCCGGGGTGCTGGCGGGCGGCCAGATCGGGCTCAATCCGAACATGGGAGACGATCTGCTGCTGCCGGCCTTCATCGCCATCATCGTCGGCGGCGTGGGCAGCCTGACCGGCACGTTGGTCGGCGGGCTGGTCATCGGCGTCGCCTCGGCGGTCACCTCGATCTGGTGGCCGGCCGGCAGCGAGGTGATCATGTATATCCTGATGATCGTGGTGCTGCTGGTCCGCCCGCGCGGAATTATGGGCGAAGAAGGGGTGATGACATGAGCACGACCACGGTCCCCGCGGTGACGGGTCGCGGCGCCCCGCGCAACTGGTTGCCGCTGGCGGCGATCTGGCTGGTGCTGATCACCGTCCCGATCTGGCTGCCCTATGTCGGCGGCTACAACGCGTTGGCCAGCCGGGTGCTGGTGTTCGGCCTGGCGGCCATGGGACTCAATCTCCTGCTCGGCTTCACCGGGACCATGAGCTTCGGCCATGCCGCCTATTTCGGGCTCGGCGCCTACGGCGCGGGGTTCGTGCTGCGCTACTGGATCCACAGCACGCCGCTCGCCATGCTGGCGGCCATCCTGCTCGGCACGACGGCCGGGGCGCTGTTCGGTGCGTTGATGGCACGCCGGACCGGCATCTACTTCGCCATGCTGACCATCGCCTTCGCGCAGATCTGTTACTACATCGCCTATAGCTGGAACAGCGTCACCGGCGGCTACGACGGGCTGCGCGGGTTCGAGCGCGCGCCCCTGCACTTCGGCTCATACGTGCTGAACATCCGCGACAACGGCGTGCTGTTCTACTACTTCGTGCTGGCGGTCTTCGCGGTCTGCACCGGGCTGATGGCGCTGCTGCTGCGCTCCCCGCTCGGCCGGTCGTTCATCGCCATCCGGGAAAATCGGAGCCGGTCCCGCTTCCTCGGCATCCCGGTGGAACGGCATGTCTGGATCTCGTTCACCATCTCGGCGTTCTTCACCTCGGTGGCGGGCGGGCTATACGCGCTGCTCAACAATTTCGCCGATCCCACCGCGCTGTTCTACGTGATCTCGGGCAACATCGTCATCATGGCGGTGATGGGCGGGATGCGCAGCTTCTGGGGACCGCTGATCGGCGCGGCCGTGTTCGTGACCCTGCAGGACTATATTTCCTCCATGACGGTGAACTGGATGAGCTTCATCGGTATGATCTTCGTCGCGGTGGTGCTGTTCTTCCCGCGCGGCCTGCTCGGCTTCATCGGCCGGCGGAGCGGCACATGAGCCTGCTCGAGGTCCGCGGCGTCAGCAAGGCGTTCGGCAGCCTGATCGCGGTGAACGACGTGTCGCTCAGTGTCGCCCCGGGCGAGCTGCGCGCCATCATCGGCCCGAACGGTGCCGGCAAAACCACGTTCTTCAACCTCATCACCGGCTTCTTCCCCCCCACCGCCGGCCATATCCTGCTGGACGGCAAGGACATCACCCAGGTCAGCGCCACCGATCGCGTCGGCATGGGCATGGCGCGGACCTTCCAGATCACCGAGATATTCCCGGAGCTGACGGTCCGCGAGAACATCCGGATCGCGGTCGAATCCGCCTCCGGCCTGCGCCGGCGCCCCTGGATCAGCCGCCGTACGGCCGCCGAGGTGGACGGGAAGATCGAGGAGACGCTGATCGCCACCCGCCTGACCGAACAGGCGGATCGGCTGGTGGGCGAGCTTTCCCACGGCGACCAGCGCTCCGCCGAGATCGCCATGGCGCTCGCGCTCAAGCCGCGCATCCTGCTGCTGGACGAGCCCACGGCGGGGATGGGGGAACAGGAAACCTTCCAGGTCGCCGGGCTGATCCGCCGGCTGCACAAGCACACAGGCTACACCATCGTGCTGATCGAGCACGACATGCGTGTGGTGTTCAACCTCGCCGACCGCATCATGGTGCTGACCGAGGGCGCCCTGCTCGCCGAAGGCACGCCGCAGGAGATCGCCGCCAACCCGGCCGTGCAGGCCGCCTATCTGGGGACCGCCCAATGAACGCGCTGGAAGCCGAAGGGCTCAACACGTTCTATGGCAAGAGCCATATCCTGTTCGATGTCGGCATGAAGGTCGAGGAGGGCACGATCACCACCCTGCTCGGCCGCAACGGAGCGGGCAAGACCACCACCTTGCGCAGCCTGGTCGGTCTCACGCCGCCGCGCAGCGGAACGGTGAAGTTCTTCGGCCGCGACGCGACCCGCCAGCCGTCCTACCGGGCGGCCAAGCAGGGTGTCGGCTACGTGCCGGAGGGACGCAAGATCTTCGCCCACCTCACAGTAGAGGACAATCTGCGCGTGCCGCTGGAACGCCCCGGTCCGTGGACTATCGACCGCGTGTTCAAGACCTTCCCCCGCCTCGCCGAACGGCGGATGAGCAAGGGCCGCCAGCTCTCGGGCGGAGAGCAGGAAATGCTCTCGATCGCCCGTGCCCTGCTGCTCAACCCGAAGCTGCTGATTCTCGACGAACCCTCCCAGGGCCTCGCGCCGCTGATCGTGAGGGAGGTGTTCCGCCTGGTTGAACAGACGAAGGCGGATGGCATGTCTGTCCTGCTGGTGGAACAGAATGTCCGCGCCAGCCTGGAAGTGGCCGACTACGCCTACGTGCTCGACCACGGGGTGATGAGCTGGTCCGGCGCCGCCGCCGACCTGATCAAGGATGAGGAGCGCATCCAGGCGCTCGCCGGCGCGTCGGCCGAGGAATGGAGTTTCGACGACAACCTGACCCCGAAGGAGCAGGAGGCTTTCAGCCACCAGCCGACCACGGTAGCCTGATCCCCGCACCAGCGGCGGGGGATTGGCGATGAAGACGGTCAGGATCGGCTCCGGCGCCGGCTATTCGGGGGACCGCATCGAGCCGGCGGTGGAACTCGCCGAACACGGCGACATCGCCTACCTCGGCTTCGAGTGCCTGGCCGAGCGCACCATCGCGCTGGCCCAGCAGGCGAAGCTCGCGGACCCGGAAGCAGGCTACGATCCGCTGCTCGGCGCACGGATGGAGGCGGTGCTGGCGGCCTGCGTGGCGCGCGGCATCCGCATCATCACCAACATGGGCGCGGCCAACCCGCATGCCGCCGCCGCCGAGGTGGCGCGCATCGCCCGCAAGCTTGGCCTGCCGGGGATCAAGGTCGCCGCCGTCACCGGCGACGACGTGCTGGCCCGTATCGCCGCGGCGCCGCATCCGCTGATGGAACGGCCTGAAGAAACCACCGCCTCGCTCGACGGGCGGATCGTCTCCGCCAACGCCTATCTCGGCGTGGCGCCGATCGTGCGCGCGCTGGCGGCGGATGCGGACGTGGTGATCACCGGCCGGGTCGCCGACCCGGCGCTGTTCATGGCCCCGCTGGTGCACGAATTCGGCTGGCGGATGGACGACTGGGGCGCGCTGGGACGTGCCACCGTCGTCGGCCACCTGCTGGAATGCGCCGGCCAGATCACCGGCGGGTATTTCGCCGATCCCGGCTACAAGGACGTGGCGGACCTGGCGCGGCTGGGTTTCCCGCTGGCCGAGGTGCGGGCGGACGGGGACGCGGTGATCACCAAGGTCGCAGGCTCGGGCGGCGCGGTGTCCGTGCAGAGCTGCAAGGAACAACTGCTGTACGAACTGCACGACCCGGCGCGCTACTACCAGCCGGACGTGGTCGCGGATTTCTCTGCCGTGCGGCTGGAAGCGGACGGGGCGGACCGGGTACGGGTGACGGGCGGAGCCGGCGCGCCGCGCACGGGAATGCTGAAGGTGTCGATCGGCTATCGCGACAGTTTCGTGGGCGAGGGCCAGATCTCCTACGCCGGCGCCGGCGCCCTGGCGCGCGGGCGGCTCGCGATCGAGATCGTGCGCGAGCGGCTGCGCCTGACCGGGGTGCAAACGAGCGAGCTGCGCTGCGACCTGATCGGCGTCGATGCGCTGCATCGCGGCCCGATCCCCGCCCCCGAGCCGGCCGAAGTGCGCCTGCGGGTCATCGGCCGCACCGACAGCCTGGCCGAAGCGCTGCGGATCGGCAACGAGGTCGAGACTCTCTACACCAACGGTCCGGCCGGCGGCGGCGGAGCGTGGAAATCGGCGCGCGAGGTGCTGGGCGTGGTGTCCACCCTGGTGCCCGAGAACGCCGCGACCGCCGCCGTTTCCTATCAGGTGGCGTGATGCGGCTGCGCGCGCTGGCCCACGCCCGCACGGGCGACAAGGGCGACATCTCCTCGATCTCGGTGATCGCCTACGACCCGGGCGACTTCGCCTATCTTGCCGAGCACGTCACCGCCGAGCGCGTCGCGGCGCATTTCGCCGGCACGGTGCACGGCAAGGTGGAGCGCTACGAGCTGCCAGGGCTCGGGGCGCTGAACTTCGTGCTGCACGCGGCGCTGGGCGGCGGCGTGACAAGGTCGCTGGCGTTGGACGCGCATGGCAAGAGCCTGAGTTCGTCGCTGCTGGAGATGGAGCTGCCCGACCCGCAGGCACCGACCGATCCCGCGCCATGAGCCTGCCGCGCACGCCGTCGTTCCGCCTCGACGGGCGACGCGCGCTGGTGACCGGCGCCGGGCGGGGGATCGGGCTCGCCGCCGCCGCCGCGCTGGCGGAAGCGGGCGCGGAGGTGGTGCTGGCCGCGCGCACCGGCGCCGAGATCGACGCCGCGGCAACGGAGCTGCGCGCCGGCGGTTGTGCGGCCGAGGCGCTGGTGCTGGACGTCACCGACCAGGCGGCGGTTGCCGCCGCGCTCGGCGCCGCCGCGCCGTTCGACGTGGTCGTGAACAACGCCGGCACCAACCGGCCGCGCCCGTTCCTGGACGTGACCGGCGATGATTACGACACCATCATGGGGTTGAACGTGCGCGCCGCGTTCTTCGTGGCGCAGGCCGCGGCGCGGCGAATGGTGGACGGCGGCGTGCGTGGGTCGATCATCCACATCTCCTCGCAGATGGGCCATGTCGGTGGGGCGCGGCGCACCGTCTATTGCGCGTCGAAACATGCGCTGGAGGGGCTTGCGAAGGCGATGGCGATCGACCTTGCGCCGCACGGGATCAGGGTGAACACGATCGGCCCCACGTTCACCGAGACCCCCCTCACCCGCCCGTTCTTCGCCGATCCCGCGTTCCGCGACGACACCCTGCGGCGGATCAAGCTCGGGCGGCTGGCGCAGGTGGAGGATCTGATGGGGGCGGTGGTCTTCCTCGCCTCCGACGCCTCTGCGATGGTGACCGGCACCGCCCTTGTCGTCGATGGCGGCTGGACCGCCGAATAGGGGAGACCCCGCATGATCCGCGTGTTGAAACCCGGCCTGTCGGACGCCGAGAAATTCGCTGCCGACCGCACCGTGCGCGAAACGGTCGAACGGATGCTGGACGACATCGCCGCGCGCGGCGACGCGGCGGTGCGCGAATACTCGGCGCGCCTCGATCATTGGGAACCGAAGGATTTCCGCCTGTCGCAGGAGCAGATCGAAGCGCTGATCGCCTCCCTGCCGGCGCAGACGATCGAGGACATCCGCTTCGCCCAGGCGCAGGTGCGCCGCTTCGCCGAAGCGCAGCGCGCGGCGCTGCAGGACATCGAGGTGGAAACCCTGCCCGGCGTGCGGCTCGGCCACAAGAACATCCCGGTCGCCTCGGTGGGCTGCTACGTGCCCGGCGGCCGCTATCCCATGGTGGCCTCCGCGCACATGTCGGTGCTGACCGCCAAGGTGGCCGGCGTGAAGCGGGTGATCGCGGCCACGCCGCCGCTGAACGGGATCGCCCCCGCCGCGACGGTGGCGGCGATGGCGATGGGGGGCGCGGACGAGATCTACCTGCTCGGCGGCGTGCAGGCGGTGGCGGCGATGGCGCTCGGCACCGGGTCGATCGCGCCGGTGGACATGCTGGTCGGGCCGGGCAATGCGTACGTCGCGGAGGCGAAACGACAGTTGTTCGGGAGGGTGGGGATCGACCTGCTCGCCGGGCCCACCGAGACGCTCATCGTCGCCGACGACAGCACGGATGCGGAGATGTGCGCGACCGACCTGCTCGGCCAGGCCGAACACGGCCCCACCTCGCCGGCCATCCTGCTGACCAGCTCGGCGCGCATCGCGGGGCAGATCGAGGCCGAGATCGCCCGCCAGCTGACGCACCTGCCCACCGCGGCCGTCGCCGGCCAGGCCTGGAGCGACTACGGCCAGGTGATCCTGTGCGACACCGACGAGGAGCTGCTGGCCGAAGCCGACCGCATCGCATCCGAGCACGTGCAGGTGCTGACGCGCGAGCCGCGCTGGTTCCTGGAACGGATGCGCAACTACGGCGCGCTGTTCCTCGGGCCGGAGACCAATGTGGCGTATGGGGACAAGGTGATCGGCACCAACCACACGCTGCCCACCAAGCGCGCCGCGCGCTATACGGGCGGGCTGTGGGTGGGGAAGTTCCTCAAGACGGTGACCTACCAGCAGGTCTCTCCCGAGGCTACGGCGATGATCGGCGAGGTTTGCGCCCGGCTGTGCGACATCGAGAATTTCGCGGCCCATGGGGAACAGGCGCGGCTGCGGGTGCGACGCTACGGCGGCCGGAATGGATAACGCGGGCGGGCGCACCGTCTGCACGATGACGTAACGATATCGCGCGGCCGGGCGCCCGCCCCGCAAATGCCCGCGTCCCACAAGCCGCAGAGCGACCGACCGCGGCGCCGCGCCAGGCGAGGGCTGCCGACGACGCGGGGCACCTGCCCGGCCACAGCAGCCCACGTGCCTGAATCGCCGTAGCGCCCGTCGGACCGATCGCGTACACCGCGCCCGATCACGGCAGAGGATGATCGGCGATGAACGCAGCGGCTTCCCAGGGCAAACGCACCATCACCGCCATTCCGGGCGACGGCATCGGCCCCGAGGTGATGCACGCCACCCAGCGCATCCTGGAAGCCGCCGGCGCCCCCGTCGCGTTCGAGACCGCCGAAGCCGGCGCGGGCGCCTTCCGCAAGGGCATCGCGACCGGCGCGCCGCGCGAGACGCTCGACAGCATCGCCGCCAACGGCATCGCGCTCAAAGGTCCGCTCGAAACGCCCGTGGGGTTCGGCGAGAAATCCGCCAATGTCACCCTGCGCAAGCATTTCGAGCTGTATGCCAACATTCGCCCGGTGCGCGAGCTGCCCGGCATCCGCACCCCGTTCACCGGGCGCGGCATCGACCTTGTGATCGTGCGCGAGAACGTCGAAGACGTGTACGCCGGCATCGAGCACATGCAGACGCCGGACGTGGCGCAGTGCCTCAAGCTGATGACCGCGCCGGGCTGCGAGCGCATCATCCGCGCCGCCTTCGGCGTGGCCGTGGCCGAAGGGCGCAAGGCGGTCACCTGCGCCACCAAGGCCAACATCATGAAGCTCACCGAAGGCATGATGAAGCGCGTGTTCGAGCGCGTCGGCCCCGAATATGCCGGCATCGCGCAGGACCACATCATCATCGACAATTGCGCGCACCAGCTCGTGCTGGCACCCGAGCGGTTCGACGTGATCGTCACGTCGAACATGAACGGGGACATCATCTCCGATCTCGCCGCCGGGCTGGTGGGCGGCCTCGGCATCGCGCCGTCGGCCAATCTCGGCGACCGGGTTGCGATGTTCGAGGCGGTACACGGCTCGGCGCCGCAGATCGCCGGCAAGGGGCTCGCCAATCCGACCGCGCTCCTGTCCGCCGCGGTGATGCTGTTGCGGCATATCGGCGCCTTCGCAGTGGCCGAAACGATCGAGCAGGCGCTGTTCATCACCCTGGCCGAGGGCCGCAACCTGACGGGCGATCTGTCGCCGCGCGGCCACGGGGTCGGCACCGCGGCCTTCACGGATCAGGTGATCGTCAATCTGGGCCGCTCGTCGAACGCCGCCTCGCGCGCCTATTCCACGCTCAGCCTGAAGCCGTGGCCGGACGCCACGGCGCATACCGAGCCGGCGACGCGCGAGCTGGTCGGGCTCGACGTGTTCCTGGAGACCGACACCGCCGCCCCTGCGCTCGGCCAGGCGCTGGAGGCGCTGTGCGCGGACAGCGCGTTCCGTCTCGCCGGCATCTCCAATCGCGGCGTGCAGGTCTATCCGCCGACCGGGGGATATACGTTCCTGGTCGATCATTTCGCGTGCCGGTTCGTGCTGAAAGCGCCGACGGGCGGCAACGGCACGGCCGAGATCACCGACCTGCTGGCCCGGATCGGGGCGCGCTATCGCTGGATGCACACGGAAAAGCTGCAGCGGTTCGACGGGGTGGACGCGTTCGAGCGCTCGCAGGGAGAGGGATAGGCGGGAACGACCGCCCGCCTACGTCCCCGCCAGCGCCGCCAGCATGCGGTCGCGCGCCGCGAAATCCCCCTCCACATGCACCGGCTGGAGGCATACATGCGTTGCACCGGCGTCGAAATGGGTGCGCAGCCCGTGCTGGATCTTCGCCGCGTCGCCCCATAGCACCATGGCGTCGATGAAGTCGTCGGACCCGCCGTTCGCCAGCTCCGCCTCCGTGAAGCCGATGCGCAGCCAGTTGTTGCGGTAGTTGTCCAACCGCATGTAGCGTTCCAGCGCCTTCCGCCCCAGCGCACGCGCCTTTACGGAATCGGTTTCCAGGCAGATTTTCTGTTCCACCGCCAGCCACTTGCCGGACCCGAGCACCTTGGCCGCCTCGGCGGTATGCATCGGCGTCACGTTGTAGGGCAGCGCGCCGCTTGTGCGCGCTCCGGCCAGTTTCAGCATCAGCGGGCCCAGTGCGGCGAGGGCGATCGGCGCCTCCGCCGTCGGCGAGCCCAGCGCCTTCTCGATCCCGTCCAGATAGGCGCGCATCGCCGGCACCGGCTTGGCGTAGGTGTGCCCGCGCACGCCTTCCACCATCGGCACGTGGCTCACGCCAAGCCCCAGGATGAAGCGGTCTCCGTACATCTCCCGCAACGTCGCCAGGCCGCGCCCTGCGGTGAACGCATCGCGCGCGTAGATGCTGGCGATCGAGGATCCCAGCTTCAACCGCCGGCTGCACCCCAGCATGAACCCGGCGACCGACAGCGATTCGTAGCCGCGCGATTCCGGGTACCACAGCACGTCGTAGCCGTGCCCCTCCACGGTCGCGACGAATGCGCGCAACCCTGCCGCGTCCAGCTGGTCCACCGGATACCAGACGCCCAACCGACCCAGTTCCATCTCAGACCACTCCTTCCGCCCGCAACGCGGCGATCGCGTCCGGGTCGTAGCCAAGCTCGTGCAGGATCGTGTCGGTATGCTCGCCGAGCGCCGGCGGCGGCCTGTCGATCCGCGGCCCGCCATGGGCGAACTTGAACGCCGCCAGCGGCACCGAGAACGCGCCCTCCACCCCCGACGCGCCGGTGTGGCGATGCAGCACCCCGCGCGTCGCAAGCTGCGGGTCCGCCAGTGCCTCCTCCATCCGTCGCACCCGCGCGGCGGGAACGTGGCGGGCCTGCAGGTAGTCTTCCCACTCGGCCGCGGTGCGGGTGGCCATGATCTCGTTCAGAACCGCTTCCTCGCGCGCATGATCGGCATCGCGCGCCTCGTTCGTCCGCTTGATCATCTCCGGGCGTTCCAGCACCGTCCACAGCCGCTTCTGCTGGCGCAGGTTCGACGCGCCCAGCATCACCAGACCGTCCTTCGTCCCGTAGGCCGAATTGGTCGCGTGCGGCTGCTTGTTGCCGTGCGGCTTCGGATGCTTGCCGTTGCGCAGGAACCCCGTCAGATGCGACGCCATCAGGATCATCGCGACGTCCAGCATCGCCATGTCGATCCGCTGTCCCTGCCCCGTACGCTCCCGCTGGAACAGCGCCGAGGCCAGCGCGAACGCCCCCATCGTTCCGGTTGCGTAGTCGATCGCCGGGGAGCCGAACTTCACCGGATGCACCGTCTCCGTCCCGGTCATCGCCATGATCCCGGACGTCGCCTGGATCACGTGGTCGTACGCCGTCTGCTGCCCGCGCGGCCCCTCCTGCCCGAAGGCCGAGAACGACGCATAGATCAGCCGCGGGTTGATCGCGGCCAGCGCCTCATAGCCCAGGCCCAGCGCGGCCAGCGCGCCCGGCCGGTAGTTCTCCACGAACACATCCGCCGTGGCCGCCAGCTTGCGGATGATCTCCTGCCCCGCGCGCGTCTTCAGATCGACGGTGATGGCGCGCTTGTTCGACCCCTGGGTCAGGAAGCCGGTGCCCATCTGCGCCCGGTTCAGCGCCGGGTCGGTGCCCGTCCCGCGGCTCTGGTCCGGATCGGCGGGATGTTCCACCTTGATCACGTCCGCGCCGAGCACGCCCAACTGGTAGGCCGCGAACGGCCCCGCCAGCACATGCGTGATGTCGATCACCCTGATGCCCTCGAACGGCCGCGCCATCCGCCCTCTCCCCCGCCCCGAACCACGGAACGCTGGCCGCTTGTCCCCGTCCCGTCAACCGCGCTTGATAGCGCCGCAACGCAAGGGGGCGCGCGGTGGCGGTTGACCTGATCGTGGACGGAGCGGTGGCGCGGCTGGTGCTGAACCGGCCGGAGCGGATGAACGCGCTGACGATGGAGATGCGCGCCGAATTGCGCGACCAACTGATCCGCGTCCGCGACGACGACGCGATCCGCGCCGCCATCCTGACCGGGGCGGGGGCGCATTTCTGCTCCGGCGCCGATGTCGGCGGCATGGGGGACGACCGCTCGCTCCGTGCCGGCCGGCAGCGAATGCAGCGCGGCAGCCACACCGTCGTGCGCCTGCTGCACAGCATCGAGAAGCCGCTGATCGCCGCGGTGCGCGGCGTCGCGGTGGGCGTGGGCTGGAGCTACGCGCTCGCCTGCGACCTCATCGTCGCGGCCGACGATGCCCGCTTCGGCGCCACCTTCCGCCGCGTCGGCCTGGCGCCGGACGGCGGCGCCGCCTGGTTCCTCGCCCGCAGGGTCGGGCCGGCGCGCGGCAAGGAACTGGCGTTCTCCGGCCGCATCGTCGCGGCCGAGGAGGCACTGCGCCTCGGCCTGGCGGAATACGTGGTGCCGGCCGACACCCTGCTCGACAAGGCGCACGAACTCGCGGCCGATTATGCCGCCGGACCCACTTTCGCCCTCGGCCTCGCCAAGCGCATGTTCGACCGCGCGGTGGGCCCGAGCCTCGACGAATTCCTCGACTACGAGAGCCTGATCCAGCCGCAACTGCACGAAACGGCGGATCACCGGGAAGGCGTCGCCGCGTTCAAGGAAAAACGCAAACCCATCTTCACCGGCACGTGATCCGGGGCGCATGATCCGACATGCTGTGGCTGATCCTCGGCGGGGCGGTGCTGGTGGCCTTCCTGGGCGGGCTGCGCGCGTTCGAGCGCGCGAACGTCGCCACCATCAAATCCTTCCTCGCCTGGCTCGCCGCCCTCGGCGGCCTCAGCCTGATGCTGCTGCTGGTGCTGACCGGGCGGGAGGGGATCGCCATCGGCGCCGGCGTGCTGTTCGGCCCCCTGATCTGGGAACGCTGGCGCGCCGCCCATCCCGACGTGCGCTTCGGTCCGCGCCCCGCACCGCCCCCCGGCGGGGGCAGCATGAGCCGGGAAGAAGCGTACCAGGTCCTGGGTCTCGCCCCCGGGGCCAGCGCCGCCGAAATCCGCGCCGCCCACCGCCGCCTGATGCGCGCCGCACACCCTGACGCCGGCGGCTCGGACTGGATCGCTGCGCGCCTCAACCAGGCCCGCGACGTGCTGCTGGGCACGGCGCGCCGCGCCTGAGACCGCCGGGCGGAGGGTGCGAACGCTTCGGCAGCAAGGCCAACGGGCAGCGCGCCCCGGCCTTAATGACCGCAACGTCCAAACTTCGATCGGTGCCCATCGGGCAACGGTTCGCCGTGCGCGGAATGACGTTGCGTTGACCGCGGTCCGGGGGTGCCGCGCGTTTACCGCCACCCAAGATGCTGTATGTCTCCGCCACCGGCCGGATCCTCCGCGCCGGACGGGTCTGAACCGGGAGAATCGCCCCCGATGAAGCCGCTGCGCAAAGCCGTTTTCCCGGTGGCCGGTCTCGGCACCCGTTTCCTTCCCGCCACCAAGGCGGTGGCGAAGGAAATGCTGCCGGTCGTCGACAAGCCGCTGATCCAGTACGCGGTCGAGGAAGCCCGTGCCGCCGGCATCGAGCAGTTCTGCATGGTCACCGGCCGCGGCAAAACCGCACTGGTGGAGCATTTCGATATCGCGTTCGAACTGGAAGCCACCTTGCGCGACCGCGACAAGCAGGAAGCGCTTGCCTTGCTGGAGGGCACCCAAGTCGAGCCCGGCTCGATGGTGACGGTGCGCCAGCAGGTGCCGCACGGCCTCGGCCACGCCATCTGGTGCGCGCGCGCCTTCGTGGGCGACGACCCGTTCGCGATCCTGCTGCCGGACGACCTCGTGCTGTCCGAGACGCCGTGCCTGCAGCAGCTTGCCGACGCCTATCGGGAGACCGGCGGCAACGTGGTGGCGGTGACGGAAGTGGCCCGCGAGCACACCCACCGCTACGGCATCCTCAAGACCGGCAGCGACGACGGGCGGATGGTGGAGGTGCTGGGCCTGGTGGAGAAGCCGCCGCCGGAACTGGCGCCGTCCACCCTCTCCGTCATCGGGCGCTATGTGCTGATGCCAGAAGTGATCGAGGAGCTGGCGCGGATGGATCGTGGCGCCGGCGGGGAGGTGCAGCTCACCGATGGGATGGCCCGGCTGATCGGCCGCCAGCCGTTCCATGGGCTGCGCTACGAGGGACGACGGTTCGATTGCGGCGACAAGGCGGGGTATCTGGAAGCGCAGATCGCGTTCGCGCTGAAGCACCCCGATCTCGGACCGACCGTGCGTGCGTTCCTCCGCCGCTATACCGACGCCTGACCCCCGCGTTTCTCCCTCTCCCCTTGCGGGAGGGGGGGACGGCCCCCCGATCCCGAGGAGCTCGCCCGACCGATGCCGTTCTCCCACATCTTCCATCCCAGCGTGCTGCGCGAGTACGACATCCGCGGCATTGTGGGCGATACGCTGCACCCGGCGGATGCGTTCGCGATCGGCCGGTGCCTCGCTACCCTCGTTCTCCGGGGCGGCGGCAAGACGGTGGCGGTGGGCTACGATGGGCGGCTGACCAGCCCGGAGCTGGAGTTGGCGCTGGTGGACGGGCTGGTGGCCTCGGGCGCCGAGGTGCTGCGCGTCGGCCGCGGCCCGACCCCGATGCTGTACTACGCGGCCACCGTACACCGCACCGCGGGCGCGGTGATGGTGACCGGCAGCCATAACCCGCCGGACTATAACGGATTCAAGATGATGCTGGGCGGCAAGCCGTTCTACGGCGCGCAGATCGCAGCACTCGGCGCGCAGGCGGCAGCGGGGGACGTGACGGAGGCGGCAGGTTCGGCGCGCAGCCTCGACGTGGCGGACGAGTACATCGCCCGGCTGCTGAGCGACTGGGACGGCGGCGACCGGGCGCTGAACGTGGTGTGGGACAACGGCAACGGCGCGGCCGGGGATGTGCTCGGGCGGCTGATCGCCGGCCTGCCCGGCACACATACGGTTTTGAACGGGGAGATCGACGGCCGTTTCCCGGCGCACCATCCGGACCCCACGGTGCCGGCGAACCTGGCGCAACTCATCGACGCGGTGCGCGCGCACGGCGCCGATGTGGGGGTGGCGTTCGACGGCGACGCCGACCGCATCGGACTGGTGGACGATACGGGGGCGGTGCTGTTCGGCGACCAGGTGATGGTGCTGCTGGCGCGTGACGTGCTGCGCACCCATCCGGGCGCGATGATCATCGCCGACGTCAAGGCGTCCCAGGTGCTGTTTGACGAGGTGGCGCGCGCGGGCGGCAAGCCCCTGATGTGGAAGACCGGGCACAGCCTGATCAAGGCGAAGATGGCGGAAACGAAAGCGCCGCTGGCGGGGGAGATGTCCGGGCACATCTTCTTCGCCGATCACTGGTATGGGTTCGACGACGCGCTGTATGCGGCGGTACGGCTGCTCGGTGTGCTGGCGCGGATGGACGGCACGCTCTCCACGGTGCGCCTGGCCTTGCCGCAGGTCGTGAACACGCCGGAATTGCGCTTCGACTGCGCCGAGGACCGCAAGTTCAAGGTGATCGAGGAAGTGGCCACGCGGCTGCGGGCCGAGGGCGCGAAGGTCGCGGAAACCGACGGCGTGCGGGTGCTGACCGACGATGGCTGGTGGCTGCTGCGCGCGTCCAACACCCAGGCGGTACTGGTGGCACGGGCGGAGGCGAAGGACACGGCAGGGCTGGAGCGGCTGAAGGCGGCGCTGGTGGCGCAATTGGAGGCATCGGGGCTGGCGGCGCCGGATTTCTCGGGCAGCCACGCGGGGCACTGACGTCGGGACGGCCCGCCGCCGTCAGATCGGCAGCGGCGCGGCCTTCATCCGTTCCATCGCGAAGCGGCTGGTGACGTTGCGCAGCGGCAGTGCGCCGATCAGGCGGCGGTAGAACCCGTCGTAGGCGGCGATGTCCGCCACGACCACGTGCAGGACGTAGTCGACATCCCCGCTCATGCGCCACGAATCGACGATTTCGGGCATGGCGGCGACCACCTCGGCGAAGCGTGCCAGCCACTCCCCCGAGTGGTCCGCCGTCTCCACGCAGACGAAAACCGAGACGCCGAGGCCCACCTTCTCCGGGTCGATCACCGCCACCCGGCGCAGGATGATGCCGACCTGCTCCATCCGCCGGATGCGCTTCCAGCAGGGGGTAGGGGTCAGCCCCACCTTGTCGGCGATCTCGGCGAGCGACAGCGAGGCGTCGACCGCGATCAGCCGCAGGATCTCGCGGTCCACCCGGTCCATTTCTTTCTCTGCGGCCATGCGCGAGGTCCCTTTTGGTTGGCATGTGCGGCGCCCGCAAAACGCCGCATCCGGCAAAAAATTTTGTCGGAACCGCCTCATTAGGCCAAAAGGAAGAAAATTTCTACTCTGAATCCGCGTAAAAGGCGCGCATGCGGCGCGCGGCGGCCGAGCCGCCACCGAGGGTAGGACTGGTTCCACGACCCCGTCGTGACATCGTTCCTCAAACGCCTGCGCGAACGCCATCCGTTGCTGTCGCCGGCCGCGTGATACCGGCGGCCTCTTCGGCCGGCCGGTATCGCGCATGGGGTTGGCGGGGCGGCCATGCGCAAAATCAAGGACTTACCAGCGGCCAGGTGGACGTCGGACGAGTCATCGGCCGGGGCCGCTGGTATGATGTCTCTCTTTGGCATCGAACGGCAGCCCAAACGAGTGCTGCGGCGGTCAGCGCAGGTTCACCGGCGCTGCCGCGCTTTCCTTGCCGTAGGCCTTGGAGATTTGGCCGACCAGGATCGCCCAAGGCATATCAAGCGCGCCGTAGACTGCGGCTGCTTCAGGCCGCACGTTGTCCTTCAGGATCTCGACCATCGGGGTGGCGCGCGGCCGCGGGCCTTCCTGGTATCCAAAACGGGTGCGGCTCACCGCCGCGGCGGCAGTCCAACGCGGCCGCGACGATGGCCCTGCCCCGGGACGCCGCGATTCAGGGTGCCTGCGAGCCTCCTCGGGGCACCGGCACCGAGGCGCGCGCGGTGCCGCGGGAACCGGAACCACGCGCCATCCGCGCCTCCAGCGCGGCTGAATCCGGCTCCGACTCCCCACCGGCGCGCAGCGCGACCCAGCGGGCCCCGTGCGACCAGCGGACCAGCAGCGCAATGAACTGATCCCGGCCCGCCATGGAGTGCATGAGGCGATAGACGTCGCCGGGAGTGGCCACCGTCTCGCCCTGCACCTCCTCGATCAGGTCGCCGGGTGCCAACCCATGGACATAGGCTTCCGACTGGGTGTCCACCGCCACCACCAGCACGCCCTTCTCGGTCCCGAGCTTGTATTGCTGGCGGGCCTCTGGCGTGATCCGCGCCAGCAGCATGCCGAGGTCGGGCGCGGGTAGCGGCAGTTCGGTATCCGGCGTCGCGACGATCGTGCCGCGTGCCTCCATCAGGTCCGGCCAGGCACGTACCGTGATGGTCACGGGGAAGGTCTTGCCATGGCGCCAGATCTCCAGTTGGTCCGTCTTGCCGATCGGGAGTATCGCGATCTTGCGCATCAGGGCGCGGGCGTTCGTTGGCTGGTCGGGGCCGGTGCCGTAGCGCAGGATCACGTCCCCGGCCTGCAGGCCGGCCTGGCGCGCGGGGCTGTTCTTGTCGATCCCGGTGATCAGGAAGCCACGGGGATGATCCATGCCGAACGCATCCGCCAGATCGGGGGTGACGTCCTGCAGGCTGGTGCCGATCCAGCCCACCGGCGCGGCGTTCGGATCGATCAGATGGTTCACCACTTCGCCCACCACAGGGGAGGAGATGGCGAACCCCAGCCCGTTCGAGCCCTCGTTGGCGACATTGGTGAGCAGGATGGTGTCGACGCCGACGACCTCGCCCTTGGTGTCGATCAGCGGGCCGCCGGAATTGCCGTGGTTGATGGCCGCGTCGGTCTGCACGTAGTCATCGAACGGGCTCTTCATCAGGTCACGATTCACGCCGCTCACGATGCCGGCGCTGAGCGACATGCCGACGCCGAGCGGATTGCCGACCGCAAGCACCGGATCGCCCGGCTGAACCGCCCCAGGGGGGGCCAGCTTCAGCACCGGCAGCGGGTGCCCGGCGTCGATCTTCAGCGCCGCGAGGTCGACCATGCTCGCCGCGGCGATCAGCTTCGCCGGCAGTTGGCGTCCGTCGTCCAACGTGACGGTGATGCGAAAAGCGCCGGCGATGACGTGCTTGTTGGTGACGATGACGCCGGACGGGTCGATGATGAAGCCGGACCCGACTTCTTCCTGGCGTTCGCCAATGCCCCGCTTTCCGTCCTTGGCGATCGTCAGCACCGAGATGTTGACGACCGCAGGCACGACCTTACGGGCGACCGCGCTCCAACCCATCACCGGCGGCGCGGCCTGGGCGGGCCGCACCGTCCAGGCGGGGCCGAGCGCCAGTATCAGGACTGCGACCAGGGCCAGACGAAGCCTGCCCCGGGCCATCGAACGCAGCCGCAGGAGCCCCGCCGGGATCGGGCACGGGCGAATCACGCTCCGTGCGAGCGGCAGAGTGCCGCCGATCAGGGCCGGAGCATGTCCGCTCCGGTCCCCGCGGCGGGCAAGCCTACTGCTGCTTCTTGGTAGCGGAGCCATTGCCGCCGACGCCGCTGTAGGTCTGGCCATTGTTCAGCGTCGCGGACCCGTTGCCGCCCGCGCCGGTGTAGGTCTCGCCGGCCTTCAGCGCCGCCGAGCCGTTACCGCCCACGCCGCCGTAGGTCTGCCCATTGTTGATCGCGGACGAGCCGTTGCCGCCGGCGCCCTGGTAGGTCTGGTCGGGGTTGGCCGCCAACGCCAAGCTGGCGCCGCCGAGCACGAGACCAGCCGCTGTCGCCGTTGCGATGATCAGGCGTTTCATGTTTGCCTCTCCACTCGAGTCCCGCTGGCGGCACATCCCGACAGCATCGGGGGGATTTGGGGCGGGCCGGCAGCGTTCCAACCCCCCTCCCAGCACGCATCAGGGGACAAACGTCACTTCCGCCGTCCCGAGCCCTGCGAACCGCGCAATGCAGGTATCGCCCGGCTTGAGGAAACGCAAACCGGTGAACGTGCCGCAGGTGGCGAACTGCCCCGCTCGAATGCCCTGCCCGTCGCGCAGCATGTTGGCGAGCGCGGTCGCGACTTTCAGCGGGTCGCCGCTCGGGTTGCCGCCGTTCTGGTCCACCACCGTCTCGCCGTTCACCTGAAGGATGACATGGATGTTGGCGAGATCGAGGCCGCGCCAGTCGGCGACCGGGGCGGCGTGGACGAAGGCGCCGTTGCTGACGCAATCGGCCAGCTTCTCCAGGGTCGAGCGCTGCGCCTGGTCCTGGTAGCGGCTGGTGATCACTTCGATGGCGGCGCAGGCCTCCATCGCGGCTCCGACTTCCTCGCGCGTATAGGGCGCAGCGCGGGGCGGCAGGTCGCGGGTGAAGTGGAACGCCACCTCCCCTTCCACGCCGCACAGCGGCACTTCGGCCGCCGGGATGCGCGCCGGGGCGGGGCGGATGGTGCGCGCGTAGATCAGGCCGCGGGTCGGCGCGTCATCGCCCACCGCGGCAGCCTTGAAGCCGCCGACCGGGTCGCCGAGCACCGCGGCGGTGGCGTCCTGGATCGCGTGTGCCTCGGCGATCGAGCCGGGTGCCATGGGGAGCGCGGCGAGCAACGGGCCGCCGCGGCGGGCCTGCGCCAGCAACCGGGCCGCGGCTGCGATTTCGTCCTGGGTCATGGGGGTTCCTCCGCTTCGCCGCCCAGCATAAGCAGCGGGCGGAAGGCGGCAAGGCGCGGGCCCCGGAGTGGCTGCGGACGGGCCGCTCCGGCGGCCGGCCCGCTTCCGCGCGGAGCCCAACCTCACCCGCGCCCCGCCGAGCGGAACGCGTGTGGCCCGGCCGCACCCGCCGTTCAGAGCGAGAGCCGCACCCCGGCGATCACCTGCGCACCCGGCGTCTGGTAGCCGTTCACCGGCTCGAACCGGGAGTCGAACAGGTTGGTGGCGTTGAGATAGAGCCGCGCCCGCGGCGTGACCCGGTAGGTGATCGTCAGGTTGACGATCAGCCCCTGACCGGACGTGCCGATGGTCCCCGTGCTGAAGCCGCTGTTGTCGTTCAGATAGTCCTGGAACGCGCCGGTGAATTGCAGTTCGGGCACGATCGTCAGCGCCGGCAGCGGTGTGATCCGTGCATCCGCCGCCGCGGTGTTCTGCGGCCGGCGCAGCAGCAAGGTGCCCGTATCGGCGTCCTCCGGCTGCGTGTAGGTCCAGTTCGCATCGAGAGCGAGCCAGCGCGCGGGATGCAGCGCGAGCGTCGTCTCCACCCCCTGGATATGCGCCGAGCCGATGTTCTCGGCGGTATCGACCGGGGTAAACACGGCGACGATCAGGTTGTCGATCTGCTCGTTGAAATAGGTGGCGCCGAACGCCAGGAAATCGGGCCGACCAAGCGCCGGCAGGGTGGTGGTGAAGCCGACCTCCCACCCCTGGGCGCGTTCCGGCAGCAGGTCGGGATTGCCGACATAGCCAAATGAATCCACGCCGAAGCGGTCGAACAGCGACGGCGCGCGGAACGCGGTGCCGTAGGCCGCCTTGAAGCGGGTGTGCAGCGCCGCCACGTCGAGCACGGCGCCGAGCCGCCAGGTGAGCGGATGGTCGTTCAGCACCGCATCCTGGCGTATCTGCGCGGTCAGCATGAGCCGCCGCCACAGCCGCCCCTGCATTCCGGCATAGACCGCATCGTCGGTCATCGAGGCATCGGCGCTCTCGGCGTAGGGAAACCCGTCGGCGGCGGAGGTGACGCGCACCTTGGCGCTGTCCGCGGTCCGCTCGTAGCCGAACGTCAGATCGGCGCGCGACAGCACGGACGAGGTGAACAGGTCCGACAGGTGCAGCGTGTTGTTCCATTGCAGGTCGGTGCGGTAGCCATGGTAGCGCGAATCGTTGCTGGCCTGGTTCGGGTCGGCCGGGTTCAGGGCTTCCGTGTACTGCCGGTCGTCCTGCAGCCGGCCGAGGAACAACCCCGTCTCCCACACCCCGCCCGCAAGCAGCGTATGCACGCCGATCCGCCCGAGCAGGCTCGCGTCGCGCCCGGTGGAGTTCGCGTCGTCGAACGTCGGGCTGCCGAGCGCGTTGAAGCCGTAGATCGCCTGGTGCGCACGCAGCAGCAGGGAGAAGCGGGTGCCGGGAATCGGGGTATAGCCGAGGTTCAAGGTCGCCAGATGGTCGCGGTAGCCGTCCGGCGTGCCGGTGTAGATCGACATCCGCTGCGGAGTGGTATCGAAGCCTTGCAGCGACTCGCTCTGCGCGACCAGCGCGTAGTCGAAACCCGCGCCGGTTCCGGTCAGCGCCGCGCTGCCCCGGATCTGCTGCGGGTAACCGCCGGCGAGGTCGGTGGACAGATGCACGCCGGGCCGGTGCCCGCGCAGGGTGATGATGTTGATCACGCCGCCGATCGCGCCCGAGCCGTAGAGCGCGGCCATCGGCCCGCGGATGATCTCAATGCGTTCCACATCCGCCAGCGTATCGACGCCGAAATTGAACGCTCCCGACGAATTGGCCGAATCGTTGATCGGCATGCCGTCGCGCAACACCAGCACGGCGTCGGAATTGGTGCCGCGGATGAACACGCTGGCGTTGCCGCCCGGGCCGCCGGATTGCGACACCCTGAGGCCGGGCACCACGGCGAGCGCGTCGGTGAGCGTGTTGTCGCCGCGCTGTTCCATCTCCGCGCGGGTGATGACGGTGACGCCGGCGGGGATGTCGGCGGCTGCGGTCGGCACACGGGTGGCAGTGACGACGACCGGGGACAGGGCGGCGCCGGCCTGCGGCAGGGCGGTCTCCTGGGCACGGCCCGGGGACGCCGCAGCCAGCAGCAGGAGCGTGACGGGAAGCGAAGCCAGGGCCAGCCGGGTCACAGCCAGTCTTATCGAGGCCGGTCTCATCAAGGCCAGTCGCATGCGGTTCTCCGTAGGCATGGGACCGCGATCGCGTGCGCGCGGCCCCGTCTCGATGGACGACGGCCGCCTACGGGTGTTCACCCGCTGCCCCGGTACACCCCGCCCGGCGCCTGCGCACAGTCTCGATGCCGGCCGGTCTCCTGGCTCGCGGGTCGGTGCCGGGTTCCGCCTTCTCGCCCCCGGTACGGGGGCAATGGCCCCAGGGACAATGGCACGATGGAACCCGGCTCGCCGCTGACAGTTGCGGGGGCAGCCGCGCCTGGAGCCCCGGCGCATCCCCATTCCGGGATGGGCCTCGGCCCGTTCGCGTTCCCGTTTCAGCCCTTGCGGGGCACCGGCATCTGGGCGGAGACTAAGCGGCCTTCACGTCCAGGACAACTGCCCGCAATGATTTCTCGTGTCACATTCGATCCGGATGCGCCTGCCCCGCTCGACGGCGTGCGCGCGATCGACCTCTCCCGCCTGGTCGCGGGCAACATGCTGAGCCTGCAACTCGCCGACCAGGGTGCCGAGGTGATCAAGGTCGAGGACCCGGACAAAGGCGATCCGCTGCGCGCCTGGCGGGTGAAGGGGCAGAGCCTCTACTGGAAGGTCTATGCGCGCAACAAGAAAAGCCTGGCGCTGAGCCTGCGCGCGCCGGAAGGGCGGGCGGCGCTGCTCGACCTCGCTTGCGCCAGCCAGGTGCTGATCGAGAACTACCGGCCGGGGACGTTGGAGCAGATGGGGCTCGGCCCGGACGTGCTGCACGCGCGCAACCCGGCGCTGGTGATCGTACGGGTGTCCGGCTTCGGCCAGGAGGGGCCGTATCGCGACCGGCCGGGGTTCGGCTCGCTGGTGGAGGGCATGAGCGGGTTCGCCGCCAAGAACGGCTTCGCCGACCGCGCGCCGGTGCTGCCGCCGCTGGCGATGGCGGACATGGTCGCGGGCCTCTACGGCGCCTACGCGGTGATGGTGGCGCTGCGGGTGGCGGAGCGCGGCGGGCGCGGCCAGGTGATCGACCTGCCGCTGCTGGACCCGATCGCGTCCATCCTGGGGCCGGACGCGGCGATCTACCGCACCAGCGGGGAGAAGCCGCAGCGGCTCGGCAGCCGGTCGAACACCACCTCGCCGCGGAACGTGTGGGCGACGAAGGACGGGCGGTATGTGGCGATTTCCGCGTCCATGCAGACGATGGCGGAACGGCTGTTCCGGGCGATCGGGCGGGCGGACATGATCGAGGATCCGCGGTTCCGTACGAATACCGACCGGGTGCGCAACATCGACGCGTGCGAGGCGCCGATCGCCGCGTTCATTGCCGCGCGCACCCTGGAGGAGAACCTGGCGGTGTTCGGGGCGGCGGAAGTGACGGCGGCGGCGGTGTACGAGATCGACCAGTTCATCGACGATCCGCACGTGGCGGCGCGGGGCGTGCTGGTGGAGGCGCCGGATTCGGAGGCGGGTTCGGTGCTGATGCACAACGTGATCCCGCGCCTGTCGGAGACGCCGGGGCGACTGCGGCGACCGGCGCCGGGGCTGGGGGAGCATACGCGGGAAGTGCTGGAGGCGATCGGGTGGGACGCGGCGCGGGTGGCGGCGCTGGAGGCTTCGGGGGTGGCGCGCGCGGGGAGGACTTCGACACCAGACGCAGCCGTACCGCACCGGTAGCTGCCATCCCCCGCCCGGAAGGTGGCGTCGGAAAGAGACACTGCCTTTATCGTGGTGCGCCTCTTCGTCCCCCTCTGTCTCCGTGCCTTTCGTGTGGCGCCGGCCCCATGAGCAACGCAGCCTGTTATCGCCCGCCGCCCGACCCGCGGCACCCGATCACGATCCTGTCAGCGGCCGCCCTGCCCCCGCCGATCCGCATGCAGTCCCGGCCGCGCCCGACCATCTCCCGGACACGCCCCGCCCGAACCAAGGATCCTGCCCCATGCCCCACGACATCGCCCTCGTCCTCGCCGACGTCGACGGCACCCTCGTCACCCAGGAGAAGGTGCTGACCCAGGCGGCGCGCGAAGCCGTGGCCGAACTCCACCGCGCCGGGATCGGCTTCGCCGTCACCAGCGGCCGGCCGCCGCGCGGCATGGCGATGCTCATCGAACCGCTCGCGATCGCGACGCCCATCGCCGGCTTCAACGGCGGCGTGCTGGTCGCGCCCGACCTCAAAACCGTCCTTGACTCACACGACCTGCCCTCCGCCGCCGTCGCCCGCGCGATGGAACTGCTGGACCGGCACGGGCTCGACGCCTGGGTCTACACCCAGACCCGCTGGCTGGTGCGCCACGCCGCCGCCCCGCATGTCGAGCGCGAGACCCGCACCGTGCAGTTCCCGCCCGAGGTTCTGCCCGACCTCGCCGCCGGCACGGCGCAGAAAGTGGTCAAGATCGTCGGCGTCACCGACGATGCGGCGCGCATGGCGGCCTGCGCCGAGGCGGCGGCAACGGCGCTGGGGGAGGGTGTCGTCGCGTCCCTCTCGCAGCCCTATTATCTCGACATCACCCACGCACAGGCGAACAAGGGCGCAGTGGTGGACATGCTGTCGGAACGAACCGGCATCGCGCGGGAGCGCATCGCCGCGATCGGCGACATGCCGAACGACGTCGCGATGTTCCGTCGCGCCGGCGTTTCGATCGCGATGGGCAACGCGGAGGACAAGGTGAAACAGCAGGCGCAGCACGTGACCGACAGCAACGAGGAAGACGGCTTCGCCAAGGCGATGCGCCGCTTCATCCTGCAAGGCGCGCGGCCGTGACGCCCGCGCACGGCGAACTTCGGGTCGCGGCCGATGCCGCCGCGCTCGCCGAAGCCGGAGCGGCGCTGTTCGCGGAGGCGGCGCGCGCGGCCGGGTCGCGCTGCGTGATCGGGCTCGCCGGCGGATCGACGCCGCGCCCGCTCTACCAGCGCCTTGCCGCCCCGCCCTACCGGGCGGACCTGCCGTGGTCGCGGATCGATCTGGTGCTGGGCGACGAGCGTTTCGTTGCGCCGGACGATCCGGACAGCAATTTCGGCATGATCCGCGCGGCCTTGCTGGACCGGCTCGATCGCGACCGGCCGCAGGCCCATCCGGTGCCGTTCGCGGGGATGACGGTAGAAGCGGCTGCGCAGGCGTACGAACAGACGTTGCAGCGGCTCTACGGCGCCGCGACCCTGGCGCCCGACCGCCCGTTCTTCGATCTCTGCCTGCTCGGCATGGGCGATGACGGACATACCGCCTCCCTGCTGCCGGGCCAGGTGGCGCTGCTTGATGAGCGCCGGCGCTGGGCAATCCCGGTCACCGAGGGACGGCCGGAAGCGCGCATCACGCTCACCTATCCGGTGCTGGAGAGTGCCCGGACGGTCGTGTTCCTGGTCTCCGGGGGGGGCAAGCGGGCGATGCTGGATGCCATCCTGAGCGGGAAGGAAGGCGACGTGCCGGCGGCTCGGCTGCGCCCGCAGGGGCGGCTGATCTGGCTCGCCGACCGGGCAGCCGCCGGGCGCTGGGCGGCGTAGCCGGGCCTGCGGGCGGGGCCGCGTCCCGCCGGGGCGCGGCGCGGCGCATGGCCCGCAGGAGGCGCGCCCCCGGCAAACGCATCAGAACAAGGTTGCACCCGTCACAAGTCCGGCGATCAGCAGCACCAGGAAGATGACGATCGCCACATAGAACAGCAGGCGCGCGATCTCCGCCGTGGCGACCGAGATCCCGGTGAAGCCGAACAGGGCGGCGACCAGGGAAATCACGAAGAAGAACAGTGCCAGTCTCAGCATCATGGTGCTCCAGTTCATCTGACCGCGGCGCGGCCTGGTAATTGTTACTGTGGTGTCGACCGGGGGTGGAAATGTGACGACCCCGTTCAAAACCGCGTGCGACCGGGCACCGGCGGCCCCCCCTGCAGCCGCGGCCGCCCAAGAGCGGCGCAGGCGCCGCTCGTCTCGGTGGCGATCTGTTCACGTTCTCGCGCATACCGGCGCGTCGGGGGCGCGAGGATTGGCAAAGAGCAGAAATCTCCTTATGCTCGGCCCGCCCTCAGAAAAGGAGGCTCCCATGCTGAAGCGCGTTGTTCTGGCGTTCGCCCTGCTTGCCGGCCTGTCCGGCGTCGCGGTCCTGGCCGCCGGGGTCGCCGCATCGCCCGCCGCGGCCTGCACGCAGCATACGTCCTGAGCCGCTTGACCTAACCGGCGCGTCGCGCGGACCGCCGGCCCGGGCTATGAGGGGCAGGCTCTCCGCCTGAGCGGCGTTGCGCGCCGACCGCGTGGGGGCTGCCCGTTCACCCGCCCCAAGGCTGCCCGCGTGACGCATCGCGCCGCCAAGTCCCGCCTGACCGAGGCCGACCGTGCCGAGTGGCTGCGCTTTGCCCGGCT
Organism: uncultured Pseudomonadota bacterium; assembly: GCA_963708095.1. Lineage (GTDB taxonomy): Bacteria > Pseudomonadota > Alphaproteobacteria > Acetobacterales > Acetobacteraceae > JAJZVS01. The sequence continues at coordinate 4,506,213 of OY970182.1, read as the reverse complement.
GGTCCGGCCCCTGCCCGGCCGCCTGCCGCCCGAAGCGCCGGCCGTGGACGCGCAGAACGGCGCGGCACCGGCCGCCACCACCGGCGGCCGGCCGGACGCATCGGCGCAGGACACGCGCCGGGCACTGCGTGCGGCTCCCGCACCGCGCCCGGCGCTCGACGTCGGCAGTGCACCGCCGGGGCTCGATGCCGCCAGCTGGCAGCGCTTCCGGTCCGGCCGCCTTGTCGCCACCCAAAAACTCGACCTGCACGGCTATACGGCCGAGCGCGCCTACCACGCGCTGCGGGCGTTCCTCTATAGCGCTGCCGCGAACCAGGTCCGCTGCGTCGAGGTGATCACCGGCCGCGGGAGCGGCGAAAAGGGCGGCACCATCCGCCGTGAGTTCCCGCTCTGGCTCAACCAGCCGGAACTGCGCCCGCTGATCCTGGCGGCGGCGCACCCGCACGCCGCCAACCCGGGATCGGTGCGCCTGCTGCTCAAGCGCGCGCGCTGATCCGGCCGCGCGGCCCCGGGGTCATACAAGCGGCCCCGGCCGATGACTCGTCCGGCGTCCACCTGACCGCTGGTATGTCCTTGATTTTGCGTATGGCCGCCCCGCCAACCCCATGCGCGATACCGGCCGGCCGAAGAGGCCGCCGGTGTCAGACCGCCTCCAGCATCAGCTCGAAGGTGATGCAGACCGGATTCTCCCCCGGCGCTAGCCGCCCCTCATGCGGCCAGCCCGCGGCATCAACCACCACCAGGTCGAGCGTGGCCGCCAACGCGCCGTCGGGGCCGGGGGCGACCATCCCGTGACGCACCAGCACCTCCGTGGCCAGGTCGGGTACCACGCGCCCGTCGGCGAAGCCGGCGCCGATCAGGCTGCCCAGGCTGCCGCGCACGGCGGCGCGCGCCAGGCCGTAGCGGGCACAGAGTGCAATCAGGGCGGCGCCGATCTCCTCGTTCGGGCGAATGCGCGCGGCGATCAGCCGGATCGCCCCATCGGGAACGAAGCCGTCCGCGGGCACCCGACCCGCCGGTGCCGCCACCGGATGGAACAGCGGAAAATTCGTCTCCGGATCGGGATCCACGGTGATCGCGACGTCCGCGAGCCCCCAGGCACGGGCGCGTGCCGGGGCGGCAATAAAGGTTTCGTCGGGCAGCAGATGCCCGCCGCGCCGCGTCCCGTCCGGCTCGACCCAGACGCCGTGGCAATGCACGAAGGGCGCGCCGTCGCGCCAGCCGAAGGTGGCGTTCGCCGTCTCGACCATGCTCGGCCGCGCCGGATCGCCGCCCGGCGTGCGCGGATCGCTGAACCAGGCGACATGCGCGCCGTCGCGCGCCGGCCCCGGCAGGACGAAGCGGAACGGCGCCAGCGCCGCGGCCCCGAACACGATCGCCGCGCTCCGTGCCCCGGCGGCGACCAGCGGCGCGGTGAGCGCCTCGACCAGGGAGCGACCCGGTTCCAGGGTGTAGTCCAGCACGACGCCCGGGCCGGCGAGGCTTTCGATCCGCTCCGCCGGCGCCGGTCCAGGCTGGACGAGCCGGCGCATCAGCGGCCGACCGCGTAGCCCTGCATGCCGCGCGGGTTGGCGCCGGTGCGCAACTGCCCGGCCTCTATCCGTGCCGCCGACAGCCGGCCCTCCGACCAGTCCTCGCCCTTCTCGGCGCGGTGGCCGCGGGCGCGCAGCTCGGCCAGGACGGCGTCGTCGAAACGCCCCTCGATCACGAGCTTGCCCGGCCGCGCCGCCCGCGGCCAGAAGCTGGAGGTGAAATGTTCGGAATGGAACGACGGCAGGTCGATCGCCTCCTGGATGTTCAGGTTGTGGTGGACCATGCGCAGGAAGAAGATCGTCTGCCACTGGTCCTGCTGATCGCCGCCCGGCGTGCCGAAGCTCATCCAGGGCTTGCCGTCGCGCAGCGCCATGCTGGGGGAAAGCGTGGTGCGCGGCCGGGCACCTGGATGCAGGCTGGCCGCGAGCCCCGGTTGCAGCCAGAACATCTGCCCGCGCGTGCCCATCGGGAAACCGAGCTCCGGGATCACCGGGGAGGATTGCAGCCACCCGCCCGAGGGCGTGGCGCTCACCATGTTCCCCCAGCGATCGATCGCATCGATGTGGCACGTGTCGGCCCCGATCACGCCGAGCCGGGCCACCGTCGGCTCCCCGGCGCCCGGCGCGCGGGTCAGCAGCGCGGCCCGCGCCGCGGCGGCGTCGAAGTCGACCGCCGGCGTGCGCCCGTCCACCGTGCCCGGCCGCAGCGTCAGCGATGCCTCCGCCCCCACGAGCTTGCGCCGCTCGGCGTTGTAGGCGTCAGACAGCAGGGTGGGCAGCGGCACGTCGGTGAAGCGCGGCTCGCCGTACCACCCCTCCCGGTCGGCATAGGCGAGCTTGGCGCACTCGACGACGGTATGCACGAACTCCGCCCCCGTCGGGTCCATGGCCGCGATATCGAAGCCGGACAGCAGGGCAAGCTGTTGCAGCAGCACCGGCCCCTGGCTCCAGACGCCGCATTTCAGCACCGTGTGGCCGTGGTAGTCGTAGCTGGCGGGGTCCTCCACCGTCGCGTGCCAGGCAGCGAAATCCGAAGCCGCAAGCAGGCCGCGATGCCGCCGGCCGGTCACGTCCAGCACCTCCTGCGTGCGGAAGAGGCGATCCACCGCCTCGGCAACGAAGCCGCGGTAGAACGCCCCGCGCGCCGCCTCGATCCGCGCCTCGCGGGAGGCCCCGACCGCCTCGGCCAGCAGCCGCCGCCAGGTCGCGGCCAGCGCGGGACGCGCGAACAGGCTGCCCGGCGCCGGCACCTGCCCGCCCGGTAGGAAGACCGCGGCCGAGCTTTTCCACTCCGTCTCGAACAGCGGGCGCACGCCTTCGATCGTGGCACTGATCCGCGGCACGATCGGAATGCCCTCGCTGGCGTAGCCGATCGCGTAGGCGAGCACGTCCGCCAGCTCCCACGTGCCCCAGTCGCGCAGCAGCAGCAGCCACGCATCGACCGCCCCCGGCACCACTGCCGGCAGCACCCCGGTGGCGGGGATCAGATCGAGGCCGAGGCCGGCGAAATGCTCCCGCGTGGCGGCCTGCGGCGCGACCCCCTGGCCGCAGATCACCCGCTGCCGCCCGGCGCGGGCGTCGTGGAAGATGATCGGCGCATCGCCGCCCGGCCCGTTCAGGTGCGGCTCGGCGAGGTGCAACGTGAAGGCGGCCGCCACCGCCGCGTCGAACGCGTTGCCGCCGCGCTCCAGCACCGACATGCCGACGGCGCTGGCGATCCAGTGCGTTGTGGCGACGACGCCGAACGTGCCGGCGAGCTCGGGACGGGTGGTGAACATGGCAACTCCGGCGGGGGAAAAGACGTGGCACGCGAATGAGGCGCGACAATGCGGCAAAACCCGGCAGAGGCCAATCGGCATGCCCGCGGATCGGGCGGATCAGCGGAACCGGGTGGATCACCGCGGCCGCGGCCGAATTAACCAGCGCTCAACTTCCGGCACCCACTCTGCCCGACGGCAAGCAGGCGACGCGATTGCACCCATGACCTCCTCCCTCTCCCAGGCCGACCTGGCTCGCCTGCTGGCAGAGCCCTCCGTCGATGTGCGCGCCGAGCTCGCCATCAAGATCGCGCAGGAAATCGAAAGCGCGGAGGTCACGCCGGACGAGCGCGCCATCGCCCAGGACATCGCCCGGATCATGGCACAGGACGTCGCCGCCGCTGTCCGCGGCGCCCTGGCGGAAAGCGTGCGCCGGGCCCCGCACCTGCCGCGCGACGTGGCGCTGCGCCTGGCGCGGGACGTGGAGAGGGTGGCGTTGCCGATCCTGTCCGCCTCGCCGGCACTGACCGACGACGACCTGATCACCATCCTGCGTCAGGCCGCGCCGTCCCGCCAGAAAGCGATCGCCTCGCGACCCGCCGTATCGGAACCGGTGTCGGACGCGCTGATCACCACGGCGGGCGAACAGGCGGTCGCGACCTTGCTCGCAAACAAAGGCGCGCGGATCGCCGAACCCAGCCTGCACCGCGCCGTCGATCGCTTCGCCGACAGCGAGGCAGTGAAATCAGGCATCGTGCGCCGTACCAGCCTTCCGGTCACGGTGGCCGAACGCCTCGTGGTCCTGGTATCGGAGGAACTGCGCGGGCACCTGCTGTCGCACCACACCCTGCCGCCGACGGTGGCCACCGATCTCGTGCTGCAGAACCGGGAACGCGCGATCCTCAGGCTGAGCGCGCGGGCCGGCCGGCAGGAACTGGAAACCTTGATCCGGCAAATGCACCGGAACCAGCGGCTGACCACATCGCTGATCCTGCGCGCACTCTGCATGGGCGACCTGGCGTTCTTCGAAACCGCCCTGGCCGTGCGCGCGCACGTGTCGCCAGAGAACGCGCAGGTCCTGGTGCACGACGCCGGCGGCAACGGCCTGGCGTCGCTCTACTGCAAGGCCGGGCTGCCGGACAGCCTGCTGCCGGTGTTCCGGGTCGCGATCGACGCCGTGAACAGCACCACCCTGGACGGCGGCGACCGCGACTTCGAGCGCTACCGCGCCCGCGTCATCGCCCGCATCCTGTCGCAATGCGAGGATTTCGCCCCGGACGACCTGGACTATCTGGTCAGCAAGCTGGGCGACATGCTGGCGCCGGCGTAGCGGCCGGAACGCAAGGCCAGGGGGCCACGCGCCCGCCCCGGCCTGTCAGCCGCCGACGCGCTCGCGTTCGTCCGTGTTCACGCCGAGCTGCTTCAGCTTGCGGTGCAGCGCGCTGCGTTCCATCCCGACGAACTGCGCCGTGCGGCTGATGTTGCCGCCGAACCGCAGTAATTGCGCGTGCAGGTACTTGCTCTCGAACAGATCCCGCGCCTCGCGCAGGGGCAGGCCCATCACGTCCGCGCCGGGGTCGGTGGCGAGCAGCGCCGGCGCGCCGGCGGCGAGTTCCGGCGGCAGCATATCGGGGCGGATCGGGTCGGCGGCGCTGCCGGGCGCCATGATCAGCAGCCAGTCGATCAGGTTGCGCAACTGGCGCACGTTGCCCGGCCAGTCGTTCGCCTGCAGCGCCGTCATCGCATCCGCCGACAGCTCGCGCGCCATCATGGCGGACACCTCGGCCGAACGCGCCATGAAATGCCGCGCCAGCGCCGGGATGTCCTCGCGCCGCTCGCGCAAGGCGGGCAACCGCAGCGGCACGACGGCCAGACGGTAATACAGGTCCTCGCGGAACCGCCCGGCGGCGATTTCCGACGCCAGGTCGCGGTTCGTCGTTGCCAGCACCCGCACATCGACCCGCACCCGCGCCGAGCCGCCCAGCCGCTCGAATGCCTGGTCCTGCAGCACGCGCACGATCTTGCCCTGGGTTTCCGGCGGCAGGTCGGACACCTCGTCGAGCAGCAGGGTGCCGCCGTGGGCGCGCTCCAGCACCCCCGCTCGGCGCGGATGCGCGAGCGGATCGGCCCCGGCCTCGATGCCGAACAGCTCCTCCTCGAACCGTGCGGGGGCGAGGGTGGCGCAGTTCAGCGCCACGAACGGGCCGTCGGCGCGGCGGGAGCGGGCGTGGATCATCCGCGCCGCGACCTCCTTGCCGGAGCCGGCGGGACCGTGGATCAGCACGCGCGATCCGGTCGGCGCCACCCGCTCGATCTGCGCGCGCACCGCGGCCATCACCGCGCTGGTGCCGGTGAGCTGGGTTTCCGGCCCGGCGCGCAGCCGCAGCTCGGCGTTCTCGCGCGCCAGCGCCGCCGCTTCCAGCGCGCGGCGGACCACCAGGAGCAGACGGTCGGATTCGAACGGCTTCTCGATGAAATCATAGGCACCGTGCTGGATCGCCTGCACCGCCATCTCGATCGTGCCGTGGCCGGAGATCATCACCACCGGCACCTGCGGCTCCTCCCGGTGCAGGGCGGCGAGGATGCCGAGCCCGTCCAGCTTCGAGCCCTGCAGCCACACGTCCAGGATCGCAAGCGACGGGCGGCGGGCGCGGAACGCCGCGAGGGCCGCATCCGAATCACCGGCGCCGCGGGTTTCGTAGCCTTCGTCGCGCAGCACGCCCTCGATCAGCAGGCGGATATCGGGCTCGTCGTCGACGATCAGGATGTCATGCGCCATCTTCCGTCTTCCCCCCCGTCCCGATCGGTAGAATGAGGGTCGCCACCGCGCCCGGCCCGTCGGCCCTGTCTTCCAGCAGAAGCCGCCCGCCGTGGTCTTCCATGATCTTCTTCACGATCGCGAGACCCAACCCCGTTCCCTTCGGTTTGTGGGTCACGTACGGTTCCGCCAGCCGCGCGCGATCCTCCTGCGGCAGGCCGATGCCGTCGTCGGTGACGGACAGCCGGACTTCGTCCCCCACCACCTTGACCGCGAGCGTGATCCGGCCGGCCGCGCCGCCCTCCTCCGCCCCGCGCGGGCGCATCGCCACCGCATCGGCGGCATTGGCGAGCAGGTTGGACAGCGCCTGGCGCAACATCCGCCGGTCGCAGGGCGCCACCGGCCCCTGCTCGGGAATGTCGGTGTGCCAGTCGATCAGGGGCCGGGCGGTCTTCTGCAGCACCAGCGCCTCGCGCGCGATGCGCCCCACGTCCTCGCGCTTGATGACCGGAGCCGGCATCCGCGCGAAGGCGGAGAACTCGTCGACCATGCGGCCGATGTCACCGACATGGCGCACGATCGTGTCCGCGCACAGCGCGAACGTCTCCGGATCCGACGTGATCTCCCGCCCGAAGCGCCGCTTGAGCCGTTCGGCGGCAAGCTGGATCGGCGTGAGCGGGTTCTTGATCTCGTGCGCGATGCGCCGCGCCACGTCGGCCCAGGCAGCCTTGCGCTGCGCCGCCTGCAATTCGGTGATGTCGTCGAACGTCACGACGAACCCTTCGGCCCGCTCGCCCGACAGGTCGGCACCGATGCGCACGAGCAAGGTGCGCCGGTGCGCCGGCGGGCCAAGCTCGACCTCCGCCACATGGGGCCGGTCAGGGGCGGTGAGCGCGGTCGCCAGCAGCGGGGCGAACTCGGGCACCAGCTCGGCCAGGCGGTGGCCGGTGGCGGCCAGCAGGTCGATCCCGAGCAACTGGTCGGCGATCCGGTTCGGCAACTCGATCCGCCCCTGCGGGTCGAGTCCGATCACCCCGGCCGACACACCCGACAGCACCGCCTCGGTGAAGCGCCGCCGCTCGTCGATCTGCCGGTAGGCTGCCATCAGCTCCGACCGCTGCGCGGCAAGCTGGCCGGTCATGCGGTTGAAAGCGCGCGACAGGCCGGCGATCTCGTCATCGGCCTGCTTTTCCGGCACCCGCACCGCAAGATCGCCGCCGCGCACCCGCTCCGCGGCCTGGATCAGCCGCCCGATCGGCCGCGCGATCTGGTTCGCCATGACCAGGCCGATCAGCACCGCCGCCGACAGCACGAGCAGCGCCACCATGGCGAAAATCCAGGCGAAGGCGATCTGCAGCCAGGATCGGTTGGCGTCCAGGCGTTTGTACTGGTTTACCGCCCGCTCGGTACGCTGCATGTAACTCAGGATCTGCGGATCGACCGGCCGGCCGACCATCATCACCAGCGCCGGCGTGGCATCGAGTGCCACCACCGCACGCACGCCCGACCCGTGCGCGGAATCGAGCACGACCACATCCCCGTGCAGCGCCTGGGAGATCGCCCAGTGCGGCGGTGGGGTGACGCCGAGGCCGCCGAACAGCCCGGCCGAGGCCACCACCTCCTCGGACGCCGCATCGTAGATCACCGCCTCGGTCAGGCCGCGCAAGGTGGTCTGCTCGGCCAGCGCGCGGGCGAAATCGCGCGGGTCGATCGCCAGCAACTGGCCGGAGCGGTTGATGTCGTTGGCCATCTCCAGCGCGACGGCGCGGATGTTGTTGCGATGCTCCTCCAGGTAGCCGCGCGCCACCTGCAGCGACTCGGTGATCGCGGTGCGCACCGGGTCGTTGAACCAGGACTGGATGCCGAAATGGAAGAACGCGACCGCGAAGCCGGCGACCACGATGGAGGGCGCGACGGCGACACCGCTGTAGAGCAGCACCAGCCGCACATGCAGCCGCGCGCCGGCCGCGCCGCGCCGGCGCTCCGTCACCACCCGGGTGAGCCGCCCGGCCAGCACGAGGCCAAGCAGCAGCAGCACCGAAAGGTTGGCCCACACGAGCCCGACGCCGATGCCGGAATGCACCGCGAACGGCGAGCCGCGGGCAAGAATGACGAAGGTCGCAATCCCCGTCGCCACCGCCAGCACCACGAGCCCGATGGTGACCGCACGGCCGAGCAGGAAATCGGCGACATACCCCGGCCACGCGCGCGTCGGCTCGCGAGGCGGCTCCCCGGAGGGCGGCTCGCGTTCAGGGCCGGTTCCGCCAAGCGCGGGGCCGGGCGGCGGCGCGGTGGAAACCAGCGCCGCCGGGGGCGGCACCTGGTTCACATCAGCCCCCGCACCACCGGAATCTCGAGGTCGCGGATCTTCTTGCGCAAGGTGTTCCGGTTCAGCCCCAGCATCGCCGCGGCCTTGATCTGGTTGCCGCGGGTCGCCGCCAGGGTCAGGCGGATCAGCGGCCGTTCGACCTCGGCAATCACCCGGTCGTAGATGTCGGACGGGCCGCTGCCGCCGTCATGCGCGGCGAGGAAGGCGCGGATGTGGCGCTCCACCGCGCGCGCCAGCGGCTCCGGCCCGCCGCCGGCCGCGGCCGGTTCGGGCGCGGGGGCGGCTTCGGCCAGCTCCGCCTCGATCGCGTCGGCGCCGATCACCTCGGCCGGGTGCAGCGCGGCCAGCCGGCGCATCAGGTTTTCCAGCTCGCGCACGTTGCCCGGCCAGGGGTGGCGCTTCAGCCGGTCTAGCGCGGCGGCGTCAAGTGACTTCGCCGCCAGCCCGTCGGCCCGCGCGCGGTCGAGGAAATGCCGCGCCAGCGGCGGGATGTCCTCCAATCGCTCGCGCAACGGCGGCAGGCGGATCGGCACCACGTTGAGGCGATAGAACAAATCCTCGCGGAACAGGCCCTGGCGGATCGCCGAGCGCAGATCGCGATGGGTGGCCGCGATGATCCGCACATTGGCCTTGATCGGCTGCCGCCCGCCGACCGATGTGAATTCACCCTCCTGCAAGACCCGCAGCAGCCGCGTCTGCGCCTCCGGCGGCATGTCGCCGATCTCGTCGAGGAACAAAGTGCCCCCGTTGCCCTGCTCGAACCGGCCCGGGGCGCGGTTGAGCGCGCCGGTGAAAGCGCCGCGCTCATGGCCGAACAACTCGCTCTCGATCAGCTCGCGCGGAATCGCCGCCATGTTCACCGCCACGAACGGACCTGCGCGGCGCTTGCCGTAATCATGCAGCGCGCGGGCCACCAGCTCTTTGCCGGTGCCGGATTCGCCGTTGATCATCACCGTGAGGTCGGCCGTCGTGAGCCGGGCAATGGTGCGATAAATCTCCTGCATCGCCGGACTGCGCCCGATCAGCGGCAGGCGTTCGTCGGCATCATGCGGCTCCGGCGCATGGTCCGGCATCGCCGCCGGCGTCGCCAACGCACGCCCCACGACGCTCAAAAGTTCATCGAGATCGAACGGCTTCGGCAAATACTCGAACGCGCCCCGCTGCGCCGCCTTCACCGCGGTCATGAGCGTGGACTGCGCACTCATGACCACAACCCGCAAATCAGGCCGCACCCGACGAATGCGCGGAATAAGGTCCAGCCCGTTCTCGTCCGGCATCACCACGTCGGTGATCACCAGATCACCCTCGCCATCCTCCACCCAGCGCCACAACGTCGCGGCATGACCGGTCGACCGCACCTGATAGCCGGCACGGCCCAACGCCTGCGTCAGCACCGTACGAATTGAACGATCATCATCGGCAACCAGAACAGTCGGCGGGGTCATGCATGGCTCCTGGTGCCAGACAGGTGGAGGGGCGACAGGAAGCAAGCAAGGCCAGGGGCTCTGCCCCTGGACCCCGCCAGGGAACTCGTCCCCTGGACCCCATCATCTGGTTCCGTGCTGGTGGGGGGTGTCGCGGCGGCGGGGTGGCTGGGGCGCCGGCAGGGACAGGGCGCTGGTGCGCCCTGTCCCTGCCTGGCGCCCCAGCCACCCCGCCGCCCCACGCCCAGCCGCGACACCCCCCACCAGCACGGAACCAACGGAAGGGTTCCAAGGGCGAGCCCTTGGCGGGGGTCCAGGGGGCAGCGCCCCCTGGCCTTGCTTCCTTCCTGCGGCCCGCCCCCCCTCTCTGCCGTCAGCATGCCGGGTCGTCCTCGGTCATGACGGGCAGGTGGAGGCGGAATTCGGTGCGCCCCGGGCGGCTGTCGACTTCGATAAGACCACCGTGGTCGCCGACGATTTTGGCAACCAGTGCGAGGCCGAGGCCGCTGCCGGCAGTTTTGGTGGTGACGAAGGGTTCGAACAGGTGCGGGCGGATGTCTTCGGGGATGCCGGGGCCGTTGTCGCGCACGGAGGCATACAGTGGCAGGTCGAGCCGACTGGTCGAGCCGGGCACGGCGAGGCGCATGCCGTGCTGGAAGCCGGTGGCGAGCACGATCTCCGCGTTGGGTTGATCGGCCACCGCTTCGGCGGCGTTCTTCACCAGGTTGAGCAGCACCTGCACGAGCTGGTCGCGATTGCCCCATACGGGCGGCAGGGACGGGTCGTAGAGTTCCTGGAAGCGGGTCGCTGGGGCGAAGCCCGATTGCGCCAGTTTGCGCACGTGTTCCAGCACCCGGTGGATGTTCACCGCGGTGCGCACGATCGGTTTTTCGCTGAACATCTCCATGCGGTCGACGAGGTCGCGGATGCGGTCGGCTTCCTCGCGGATCAGCACGGCGAGTTCGCGGTCGGAGGGAGCGACGGAGGCTTCCAGCAACTGCGCGGCGCCGCGGATGCCGGAAAGCGGATTTTTGACCTCGTGCGCCAGGATCGCAGCCATGCCGGTGACGCTGCGGGCGGCGCCGCGGAACGCCAGTTGCCGGTCGAGCGCGCGGGCGGCCGAAGCATCCTGCAGCACCAGCACCACGGCGCCCGGTTCGTCCGGCAGCGGCGAGCCTTGCACGGTGATGCCGGGCTTGTGCAGACGCGGGCTTTCGAGCGTGAGGTCGTGGTCGGAGACGGTGGCCTCGTGCGTGCGCACCTGATCCAGCAGCAGGAACAGCGGGTTGTCGAGCGGCACCAGGTCCGACAGACGCAACTGCGCGAGATGGGCAGTGGAGATGCCGAGGAACTGTTCGGCGGCGTGGTTGGCGTAGCGGAAGCGATTTTCCGCATCGAGCACGACCATCGGCACCGGCAGGGCGCCGAGCAGCCCCGCCGGATCGGGCATGGCCGGGGCACGGTCGCGCACCCGGCTGATGGCAGCGCGCAGCCGGCTGGTGACGGCGCCACTCATGACTGGACCTTCGGGTTCATGCGGCCTCCGCGGTCAGCGCGTCCGCGCGCGTCGGCGGGATGCGCGTCGCGCCGGTTTCGATCAGCCGGTCGTAGAACGTGTCGATCAGCGCGCGCACGTCGGCCGGGTCGCCGAGGCGGTTGACCGTGGCGCGAAACTCGGCCGAGCCGGGCAGGCCGCGCGAGTACCAGCCGATGTGCTTGCGCGCGAGCCGCAGGCCCGGGTCGGTACCGAAATGGCTCTGCATCGCCGCGTAATGGGCGAGCAGGATGGATTTCTGCGCCGCCAGCGGCGGTTCGGGCAGGCGCTCCCCGGTGCGGAGGTAGTACGCCACCTGGGCAGGAAACCATGGCCGGCCGTAGCAGCCGCGGCCGATCATCACCCCGTCGGCGCCGGAGCGGGTGAGCGCCTCGGCCGCGTCGTCCTCGGTGAGGATGTCGCCGTTGGCGATGAGGGGGAGGCTGGTGGCTTGTTTCACCTCGGCGATGAAGTCCCAGTCCGCGGTACCGGTGTAGAATTGTTGGCGGGTGCGGCCGTGCACGGTGAGCATGCGGATGCCGGCGGCCTCGGCGATGGCGGCGAGGCGGGGGGCGTTGCGGTTCGCGTGGTCCCAGCCGGTGCGCATCTTCAGGGTGACGGGCACCCGCACGGCGCGCACGGTCGCTTCCAGGATGGCAGCGGCGGCGGCTTCATTGCGCATCAGGGCGGAGCCGGCGGACTGGCCCATCGCCACTTTCTTCACCGGACAGCCGAAGTTGATATCGATCAGGTCGGCGCCGCGATCGACCGCGAGGCGCGCGGCCTCGGCCATCGCCTGCGGATCGCAGCCGGCGAGCTGGACGGCGCTGAGCCCTCCGGCGCCGTCGACCTCGGCCATGCGCAGAGTGGTGCGGTTTTCACGGATCATGGCCCAGGAGGCGATCATTTCCGAGACCACCATGCCGGCGCCCTGCTGCTTGGCAAGGCGCCGGAACGGCAGATCGGTGACGCCCGACATCGGGGCGAGAATGACCGGCGTGTCGATCTGCACGCCCGGACCAAGAGTAATGGGCCCGAGAGGAGTACGGCCGGGCGCGATCGGTGCAAGGCCCCGCGACTCGGCGGCCGAGGCTGTGGTTTGAAAACGACAGATGCCCATGATTTGGGCAAGATAGCGCCACACCGCCGCCGGGGCAATCACTCCGCAGTCGCGCGAGGGCGGAATCGAACGAAGACAGTCGCCGGTGCAGACCTGACCGCCAGGCAGAGACCCGCCTTCACCGGGCTTTCACTCTTCCCCCCGCACCTTGGCCGCTGCTGGCGCGGCGTCGGCCCCGGCTACCAGACCCGCATCAACACGCTGCTGCGCGCGTTCGTGGCGGCACGGCGCGGCGAGCGTCGGCACGCATAGTGGCCCGATGCCGACGCCCCCTTCCGGGCGTTGGCATCGGCCCACGAAATCAGCACCGCCTTACGCGGAGGCCGCCACCTTCGCCTCGATACGGTCCCAGATCGCCGCTTCCAGGTTCACCCCGTCAAAGCGATCGATCTCCTGGATGCCGGTGGGCGAGGTCACGTTGATCTCGGTCAGGTAGTCGCCGATCACGTCGATGCCGACGAAGATCAGCCCCTGCTCGCGCAGGGTGGGACCGATGGCGGCGCAGATCGCGCGGTCGCGCGGGGTCAGCCCGGAGCGCTCCGGCCGGCCGCCGACATGCATGTTGGACCGCGCCTCACCGGTGGCGGGAACGCGGTTGATCGCGCCCATCGGCTCCCCGTCCACCAGGATGATGCGCTTGTCGCCGCGGCGTACCGCCGATTCGTAGCGCTGGATCATCAGGGGTTCGCGGGAGTGGGCGAAATGCATCTCCAGCACCGATCCCAGGTTCTCATCGTCCGGCTTGATGCGGAACACGCCGGCGCCGCCGTTGCCGAACAGCGGCTTGACGATGATGTCCTGGTACTCCGCGCGGAAGGCGCGGATCGCCTCCACGTCCCAGGTAATGAGGGTCGGAGGCATCAACTCGGGGAAATGCGTGACCAGCAGCTTCTCCGGCGCATTGCGCACGGACGCCGGGTCATTCACCACCAGGGTGCGCGGATGGATGTGCTCCAGCAGATGCGTAGCGGTGATATAGGCCATGTCGAACGGCGGATCCTGGCGCATCAGCACCACATCCATGCTGCCGAGATCGAGCCGCACCGAAGCCCCGAACGTATAATGCGCGCCTGCCATGCGCTGGACCATCACCGGACGGGCACGGGCGAACAGGCGACTGCCGCCGCCGGGAGCACCCTCGTGCAGCGCCATGTGGCGCACTTCGTAGTGCCACAGAGAATGGCCGCGCAGTTGCGCCTCCAGCATCAACGCGAATGTCGAGTCCGCATCGATGCTGATGCCCTCGATCGGATCCATCTGTACCGCGACGCGCAGGCTCATGTGGGCGGCTCCCAGTAAGGCCAAGGGGGCTCTGCCCCCCTGGACCCCGCTGACTGGTTCCAAGGGCGAGCCCTTGGCTTGGGTCCCAAGGGTCCATGGGGGGCAGCGCCCCCTGGTCTTAATGCGCGATTGCCTCCAAGGCGAGGCCGCGCGTTGCGGGGCCGAACCCACCGATCACGACGACGACCACGGCCATGGCGAAGGCGATGAAGCCGAACACGGCGCCGACGCCGCCGACGCCGAGGAAGATGCCGATCGCGAGCCCCGACAGGGCGGCCGACAGGCGGCTCCAGGAATAGACGAAGCCCACCGCGCGGGCGCGGATGCGGGTGGGGAACACCTCGGCCTGGTAGTTGTGGAACGAGTAGGACAGCCAGTTGTTCGACAGGGTGATCAGCACGCCGAGCACGATCAAGGTAGTGGTGCCCGATTGGTGTGCGAACAGCAGCCCGAACACGGCGATGCAGATGGCCGCGCAGACGATTTGCCATTTCCGTTCCATCTGATCGGCGACCAACATGCCGAGCAGCGGGCCGAACGGGTTGGCGATGGCGATGATGAACGCGTATTCCAGGCTGGTGGTGACGTGGATGCCTTTCGCGATCAACAAGGTGGGCACCCAGGCGGCGAAGCCGTAGTAGCCGAAGGTCTGGAAGAAATTGAAGATCGACAGCACGATGGCGCGCTTGGCGTAGGGCGGCTGCCAGATTTCGGCGAAGGTGCCTTCACCTTCTTCCTCGATCGGCAGGCCGGGCGGCGGCAGGGTGCCCACTTCCGCGGTAGCCCGGGCTTCGATGTTGACGATGATCGCCTCGGCTTCCGTCAGGCGGCCATGGCGGGCGAGCCAGCGCGGGCTTTCCGGCAGGCCACGCCGCAGCCACCAGATGAAGATCGCGCCGATCGCGCCGATCACCACCACCCAGCGCCAGTTCTCCGGCCCGAACATGAAGGCGAGGAACGCCACCACGGGGACCGCGCAGAAGCTGACGAACTGGCTGTAGGCAAACGCCCGGCCGCGTTCGTGCCGGGGGATGAGCTCGGAGATGTAGGTATCAATCGTGACCAGTTCGACCCCGATGCCGATGCCGGCGATGAACCGCCAGAGGTCGATGCCGAAACCCGAGGTTTGGAAGGCCATGACCAGAGTGGCCGCCGAGTACCAGAGCAGGGAGAAGGTGAAGATGGTGCGCCGCCCGAAGGCGTCGGCCACCCAGCCGAAGATGAGCGTGCCCACCCACAAGCCGGCGAACAGCGCGAACACGAAGGTCCCCGGCCCGGCAACCTTCAGCGGCGCGAGCAGGGCAAAGGCGCCGAGCGACTCTGGCGTGAACATCCCGGCTTTCGCGAGGCCGGGGATGATGTAGGCGGTCAGGAACAGGTCGTACAGCTCGAAGCAGGCGCCGAGCGAGATCAGGGTAATCAGCCGCCAGACGAACCGGTTCGTGGGCAGGCGGTCGAGGCGCGCGGCGAATTCTGCCGCCGAAGTGCTGGCCATCCTTGCGTCCTCCCAGGTGGCTCTTCGCCGGCACATCGCCGGTCGTTGCAGCCATGCAGGACCGGGCGGATGCCGGCGTCAAGACCCCTGGCGGCGGTCGGCGCCGGCGCGGACGGCGCTCCGCCGGGGTCGCTCAAGTCCCAAGGGCCATCTCACTCCTGGCGCGATTGGAGAGTTCGTGCAGAACCGGCAACGGCGCGCCGGTGAAGAGCCCGAAGCCGAGGCCGTTGCGGGCCCAGGCGAAGCCGGTCGCGTCCTTGACATGCATCGGGCGCATCGCGGCGTTCATGTCGCGTTTCTGCATTGGCCGCACGAACAAGGTGATGCGTTGGCCCTGAGCATTATCGTAAAGAAACATGCAGGCTGGGCCGTCCTGCGTCGCGAGCATGCGTCCGCCCATCAGCCGGTAACCCGCCGCCGAGAGATCGGGTGGCGAGACCGGGCGGCCGAGCCGCCGCGTCACCCAGCGGACCAGTTGCACCTTCTGGCCGGCGCCGAACTCGACCGGGTGCATGGGATCGGTCGCAAACACCCGGTAGGCGGCCGCGGCCTCCAGCCCCACCGCGGCAAGTCCGGTTGACGCGCGCGGCCCGCGGGCCATCCATCCCGACCCGGAGCCGATCGCGAACGCGAGCACGACACCAGCGGCGATCTGCCAGAGCCCAAAGCGCCGCGCCTGCCGGGCTTCGACCAGCCGCCCTTCGACCATGCGGGCAAGATTGAGCGCGACGGGGACCGGCTCCTGGAGCTTCCAGGCCAGCGCGTCACGCAGCGCCTGATCGCCGGCCTGCCATCCGGCGATCCGCGCCGCGGCGTCCGGATGGTCGGCGAGATAGCGCTCGACCGTCGCCCGGCGCTCGGCATCAAGCTGCCCATCCACGTAGGCATGCAGATCGTCTTCGCCGATCGGGCTTGCCTGGTTGTTCATTTCACCCTCCGCAGCTGGGGCCGTTCCCGCCCCTCCATCAGATCCCGCAGTTTGTCCCTGGCCCGGCTCAACCGCGACATGACGGTTCCGATCGGAATTTCGAGCATGCGTGCGACTTCGTCATATTGGAAGCCTTCCACCGCAACCAGCAGAATGACCCGGCGCTGATCCTCCGGCAGTTGTGCCAGACCGCGCAGTGCGAGCCGCATCTCCATGCTGGCCGGCTGGGCCGCTGGCATCGCCAGCTCCGCCTCGACATCGTCGGCGGCCACCTCCGGGTGGCGTTGCATCCGTCGCCAGCGGCTGACGTAGAGATTGTGCATGATCGCGAACAGCCACGGACGCAGGTCGCCCTCGGCCCGCACGGTCTCGATCCGGTCGAGCGCGCGAACCAGGCAGTCCTGCACCAGATCGTCCGCGTCGCTCGACTGGCGCATCAGGCTCCAGGCGTAGCGGCGCAAGGAGGGGATGTTCTCCTCCAGTTTCGACAGCATCGACATGCCCGAGCACCCACGTTCTGCGGCGGCCCTGGCCGGGCCATGCCAGGGAGACGCCCGAGGATCACTTTTATTCCCGCTCTGCCGACGCGGCCAGGCGTATTGCCGACTCCGTTGCGCGGGGACGCGGCTGCGGGCCCTACCGGGCCGCCCTCCTGACCGACATCGTCGGAAACCGGAGCCCGGGCCCCCCCGACCGGCAGGTGCGGCGATCGCGGCGCCGTGATCGGCAACGGCGGGGAATAATCCCCCGCCGCCTTCGTCTGTCAGCCGAGGCACGACAGCAACGCCGTGACCTCAGGCCTGTCCCACAGGGCCACACGGTCCATGAACCCAAACGGATGGAGTTGACGATGAAGAAATTCTTCGCTGCGTTCCTGATGCTCGGACTGCTGGCATCGGCCGGCGCGACGATGGCGTCCGCCGCGCAGCCGCAGCAGCAGTACAACGGTTATTGCTGCCCCGGCGGCAACGGCTGAACCAGCAGTGTCCACCCCTTACCTTCGCTGCCCTTCGCAGCGAAGGTAAGGGGTGGAACTGAAATAAAGCGCTCGTGTGCCGATCCTGACCGCCCACGACGGCAACATGCGTCAGGATCGGCACGCCAGCCGGGCTGCCGCATCTTTTTTTCGTGATGGAATAATCGGTGCGCGGCAGCGTCTCATACCAGCGGCCCCGGCCGATGACTCGTCCGGCGTCCACCTGGCCGCTGGTATGTCCTTGATTTTGCGCATGGCTGCCCCGCCAACCCCATGCGCGATACCGGCCGGCCGAAGAGGCCGCCGGTATCACCGCCCGTCAGCAACAAACGAAAGGAGCCACGATGTCCCGCATTCTCGCGCTTGCCCTCGCAGCCGGCACCGCCCTCGCGTCAACCGCCGCCCTCGCTGCGCCGGTCCCCGAACGCATTCGGGGCACGGTGGCCGCCGTCAGCGCGGACACGCTCACCGTGCACACGACGTCGGGCGCGAACGTGCCGGTCATTCTCACCGGTAAGACCGGCTACCGCGAGGTGCTCAGGTCCAACCTCGATCACGTCGATCCGGGCAGCTACATCGGGACCGCGACGAAGACGATCGGCGACAAGCTGGTGGCGCTCGAGGTGGTGGTCTTCCCGCCCTCGATGAAGGGCGTCGGCGAGGGCCACTACGCCTGGGACCGGATCCCGGACACCACGCTCTCGGGCCATGGCGCCACCGCCAGCACGATGACCAACGGCACTGTCACCACCGCGGCGCCGGCCGCCGGCGGGAAGATGGTCAACAGTACGATGACCAACGGCACGGTCGCGACCGCCGGTCAGTCCGGTGGCGCGAAGCAGATCACCGTGACCTATAAGGGCGGCAAGCAGACCATCATCGTGCCGCCGACAGCGCCGATCGTCACGTTCAAGCCGGGTAACAAGTCCGACGTGACCGCGGGCGCTTCCGTCTTCGTCGCGGGCGTCCGCCAGGACGGCAAGGTGACGGCAAGCGCCGTCAACGTCGGCATCGACGGCGTCAAGCCGCCGATGTGAAGCCCCCGGCGCGCCGCCGGCGGCAAAACCCCTGCTGCCGGCGGCGCGCGGTCATTGTCCAGGCCCTTGGTTCACTCTGCCGGCGCACCGGCGGGGCCGCGGAAGGCCCTGCCCACGTCGCCCGGGAACGGAGACACCCCATGCACCCACCTCACAGCAGCGACCGCCCCGCCCATCCGCTGCCGGTCCGGATCATGCACTGGATCGGCGCGAGCGCAGTCATCTGCATGATCCTGAGCGGATGGGAGATCTACGACGCCTCGCCCAGCCTGCCCTTTGTGTTCCCCCGCTGGATGACCCTGGGCGGCTGGCTCGCCGGCGGCATCGCCTGGCATCTCAGCGCCATGTGGGTCCTGTTCGCCGACGGGCTCGCCTATCTCGCCTACGGGGCCCTGTCGGGACATTTCCGCCGTGATATTCGCCCTACGGGGCCGCGGTCGGTGCTCCGCGACCTCGGCGCGGCGGTCACCTTCCGGCTCGGTCACCGGCTCGGCCACTACAACGCCGTACAGCGCCTGCTCTATTCGGGCGTGATCGTGGTGATCTGCCTGTCGGTGGCCACCGGGCTCAGCATCTGGAAACCGGTGCAGCTCGGCTGGCTCACCGGGCTGTTCGGCGGCTATCCGATCGCGCGCGGCATCCACCTCGCCATGATGGGGCTGATCGTCGGGTTCCTGGTCATCCACCTGGTCCTCGTGGCGCTGTTTCCGCGCACCCTGGTCGCAATGCTGGCGCCGCTCCCGGCCGACCCGGCGGCGCCGAAGACGGAGCACGGACGATGACCCGAAGCCGCCCCGCCGTCACCGCCGGCGATCTCGCCCCGGAGCTGGCACAGCTCCGCCGCCGGGGCTTCCTGATGCGCGGCCTCTCGCTGGGCAGCCTCGCCCTGCTCACCGGCTGCGACCTCTCCACCCATTCCGGCGTGGATGCCGCGCTCTGGGCGATGCTGCGGTTCAACGACCGGGTGCAGGCGGCGCTGTTCAGCCGCACGCGGCTGGCGGAGACCTACCCGGCGTCCGCCATCACGAGGCCCTTCCGCTTCAATGCCTATTACCCGGAATGGCAGGTCCGCACCGTTCCCGCTCACTGGCGCCTGGAGGTCGCCGGCCGCGTTGCCGACACGGCACCCTGGACGCTCGACAAGCTGCTTGCGCTGCCGCACGAGGCGCAGATCACGCGCCATATCTGCATCGAGGGCTGGAGCCAGATCGGCGAATGGAGCGGCGTGCCGCTGCACATCTTCCTCCGCCGGGTGGGCGCCGATCTGAGGGCGCGCTACGTCGCCTTCCGATGCTTCGACGGCTATTCGACCAGCCTCGACATGGCGAGCGCCCTGCACCCGCAGACGATCCTGGCGCTGGATTTCGAGCGCGCGCCGTTGGCCCCGGAATGGGGCGCGCCGCTCAGGCTACGCATCCCGACCAAGCTGGGGTTCAAGAGCGCTAAAAACCTGCAGGCAATCGAGGTGACCAACACGTATCCGGGCGGCTACTGGGAAAACCAGGGATACAACTGGTTTTCGGGGTCGTGACCGGGGCGCCTCTCAGCCGCTTCGCTCCACCCCCCCCGTCCCCTCGTCCAGCCGGTCCTGCATCGGGCGATTGGTCATGGCAATGCCTCGGCCGGCCGGTTGGCGGAGGCATTGTCACGCCACGATCATACGCGGGTTGATCGAGCATACGCGGGTTGATCGAGATCAGCCGAACCCCACGCCCGGCCGGGCCGCCGCCCGCCCGCGGGCCAGCGCCAGCGCGACGTCGATCGCCTCGATCAAGCTCTCCTCGTTGGCGATCCCCTTGCCGGCGATATCGAATGCCGTGCCGTGATCGACCGACGTGCGGATCACCGGCAGTCCCAGGGTGATGTTCACTCCCGACAGCGCGCGCCAGGTCCCGGTGGCCGGATCGATGTCGAAGCCGAGCAGCTTCACCGGGATGTGTCCCTGGTCGTGGTACATCGCCACCACCGCGTCGAATTGCCCGCCGCGCAGCTTCACGAACACCGTGTCGCCGGGCACCGGCCCGGTCACGTCCAAACCCTCGGCGCGGCAGGCCGCCACCACCGGGGCAGTCACCTCGTCGTCCTGGCGCCCGAACAGCCCCCCCTCCCCCGCGTGCGGATTGAGTGCCGCCACCGCCAGCCGCGGCGCCGCCACCCCGAGGTCGCGCACCGCCGCCAGAGTAAGGTCGATCGTCCGGCGCAGCCGCTCGGGCGTCACGAGCCGCGGCACGTCGGCGAGCGCCACATGCGTCGTGACATGCCCCACCCGCATCGCCCCGTGCGCCAGCAGCATCACGGAGCTTTTCGCCCCGGTCAGCGCCGCCAGCATGTCGGTGTGGCCCGCATAGTGATAGCCGGCGAGGTTCAGCGCCGCCTTGTTGAGCGGCGCAGTCACGATCGCCGCCACCGCCCCTTCCTTCGCCAGCGCCACCGCGCGCTCCACCGCAAGGTAGGCAAACCGCCCGGCCTCCGCCGCGATCTCCCCCAGCGGCACCGGCGCCTGCTCCGCCCCCGCGGCGAGGAACGCCAGCGCCGGGCCGGCAGCGCCGGGCACGGCATCGGGGAACGTCAGCGCTTCCCCCAAAATCCCCCGCGCCCGCTCGAGCGCGGTGCGATGGCCGATCACCAGCAGCCGCAGTTCCCCGGCCGCCAGCCGCGGCACCAGGCGAGCGGCCGCCTTGACGATGATCTCCGGACCCACCCCGGCGGGATCGCCCATCGTGACGGCAAGGCATGGAACGATGTCGGTCATCAGCGGTCTCCCTCGCGACGCGGGGCCAGCAACCGGGCCAGCCAGGTCGACTCTCCGAACGCGCCCGACTTCGATAGCACGCGCAGCCCATGCCACCGACCCCCGCGCATCAGCGACGCCGGCACGCCGGGCGCCAGCGCGCCGTCAACCTCCAGCATCGTCGCGCCCAGCGCATCGCAGACGGCGCGCAACGTCTCCCCGCCCGACACCATCAAGGTGCCGGGCCGATCGAGCCCGGCAAGCAGCCGGCCGAAACTTCCCGCGATGTGCCCTGCCGCCGCCCCGCGCGACGCCCCCGGCGGCACCACCACCGCCACCGCCGCATGGCCCTGCGCATGCCCCTGGGCCAACCGCCGCGCAATCGGCGCCGCTTCCTCTGCACCCCCCTGGGTGATGCGGTGCACCTGCTTCCAGGCGGTCGAAAGCTGGGCCACCGAAACCGGATGATCGGACCCGATCAGCGCCAACACCGGCCCCGGCAAGCCCGGCACCGGCACCGCCGCCCGCCCGGCCAGCGCCCCCGCCAATCCCGCCGTCCCGCACCACAGAACCCGGCCCGGAAGCACCCGCGCCTCGGCCACCACCGCATCGAGCTCGGCGTCCGTCTCGGCGTCCCACAGGCTGACGCCTCCGGGCGCCGGCTCGCCCGGCCGGCACAGCCGCACCCCGATCCCCCAGTCCGCCAACGCCGCCGGAAGATCGACGCCCACGTCGCGCCACGCCCCCGCCTCCGCCCGGAACTGCCGGCCGCCCGCCGTCACCCGCCCCTGCGCCGGAAACGCCGGCGCAATCACGCAATGATCGAACCACCGCAGACACGCAGCGAGCTCGGCCGCAACATGACCCCGCAACAAACTGTCGATCTTGCGAAACGCCGGCTCCGCCCCGTCCAACACCAAGGAAAGACGAGCGGTCAAAGCCCGCGCCTCCAGCTCCAACAACCCCCGCGTGCCGGCATCCACCGCCGCCGG
Source organism: uncultured Pseudomonadota bacterium (assembly GCA_963708095.1). Taxonomy (GTDB): domain Bacteria; phylum Pseudomonadota; class Alphaproteobacteria; order Acetobacterales; family Acetobacteraceae; genus JAJZVS01. The sequence goes on along the minus strand of OY970182.1, from coordinate 4,484,319 downwards.
CCACGGCAACGCCACCGGCGGCTTCCATACCGTCGGCACCGGCCCCACCGCCCCCACAAAACACGCTGCCGTGTCCAACGCCCCGGTGAGATCGTCCGCCAACACCCGGAGCGCCGTCATGGGGCAGAGGGCCGGGACGAGGGGTGAGCAAGCAAGGCCAGGGGCTCTGCCCCTGGACCCCGCCAAGAACTCGCCCTTGGAACCCTTCCGTTGGTTCCGTGCCGTTGGGGGGTGTCGCGGCTGGGCGCGCGGCGGCGGGGTGGCTGGAGCGCCGAGCAGGGACAGGGCGCGGAGGCGCCCTGTCCCTGCCGGCGCCCCAGCCACCCCGCCGCCGCGCGCCCAGCCGCGACACCCCCCAACGGCACGGAACCCAAAGACGGGGTCCAGGGGACGAGTTCCCTGGCGGGGGTCCAGGGGGCAGAGCCCCCTGGCCTTGCTTGCTCACCCGCCGCCTCGCCCCTCCGTCCCATCACGCGACCCGGTGCAGCAGCGGCGCGCCGGCGGTGAGGCGGCGACAGTTTTCGGTAGCCAGGGTGAGGCTGCGGGCGAAGGTTCCGGTGGTGAGCCAGGCGATGTGGGGGGTAACGACGGTGTTGGGCAGGGTGAACAAGGGGTTGGTTGCGTTCGGGGGTTCGGGGTCGAACACGTCGAGCCCGGCGGCGGCGAGGTGGCCAGTGCGCAGAGCGATGGCGAGGGCGTTTTGATCCACCAGACCGCCGCGGGCGGTGTTGATGAGGATGGCGCCTTTGCGCATGCGGGCGAGGCGGGGGGCATTCATCAGGTTTGCGGTTTCTTGTGTCAGCGGCAGGTGGAGGCTGACGATGTCGGCTTCGCCGAGCAGGGCGTCGAGCGGACGGAAGTTGGCGGGGGCGTCGGCGTGGCGGGTTCTGGCGGTATAGAGCAGGGGGCAGCCGAGGGCGGTCAGGATTGGGGCGAGCAAACGGGGGATGGCGCCGAAGCCGACCAGGCCGATGGTACGGCCGCCGAGTTCGCCGATGCCGTCGAGTTCCGCGGGATCCAGGGCAAAGCCGCGGCCGGCCCAGGTGGCCGTGTCGAGCCTGGGCAGGCGACGCAACGTGGCGAGCATCAGCGCCAAGGTGAGTTCGGCGACAGCGCGGGCGTTGGTGCCGGGCAGGTTGCAGACCGGGATGCCGCGGGCGCGGGCGGCGTTGATGTCGATGGTGTTCACCCCGGTACCGATCTTCTGGATCAGCCGCAGCTTCGGCGCGGCGGCGATCAGCGCGGCAGTGGCGGGGGCGAGCACGTGCCAGAGCACCTCGACCTTGGGCAGCAGTTCGGCGAGGTGGGCGATGTCGGCATCGGCACAAACGGCGATGGCGAGATCCTCGCCGGCGCAGGCGGCGAGGCGGGCCTGCAGGTCGGGGCCGGCGGCGGCGTGGAAGACCACGTTCATCCGGTGGCCTGCCGGCACGGCTATGCCTTCCCTCTCGGGTCGGCCCGGGGCCGCGCGCGGCCGAGCGCGGCGGCGCCGGCGAAGCGGGCGCGGGCGCCGAGCGCTTCCTCGATGCGCAGCGCCTCGTTCCATTTCGCCATGCGTTCGCTGCGGGCGAAGCTGCCGACCTTGAGCTGGCCGACGCCCCAGCCGACCGCCAGGTGAACGATGGTGGTATCCTCCGTCTCCCCCGAGCGGGCCGAGACGATGCCGGCGAAACCTGCGTCCTGTGCGGCGTCCCAGGCGGCGAGGGTTTCCGTGAGCGTGCCGCGCTGGTTCGGTTTCAGCAGCACGGTGTTGGCCGCGCCGGCGGCGGCTGCGGCCTCCACCCTTGCAGCGTCGGAGACCAGGAAATCGTCGCCCACGACCTGGATGCGCCCGCCGAGCTCGGCGGTGAAGGCGGCGAAGCCTTCCGGGTCGTCCTCGGCCAGCGGGTCCTCGATAGAGACGATCGGATAGGCGGCGACCCAGCCGGCGAGCAGGCGGATCATGCCGTCGGTGTCGATCTCGCGGTTCTCCAGCCCCAGCCGATAGCGCCCGCCGCGGCCGAAATCCGACGCAGCGACGTCGAGTGCGATCGCCACCTGGGTGCCGGGGACGAAGCCGGCGCGTTCGATGGCGCGGACCAGGGTTTCCAGCGCGTCCTCGTTGGCGGCGAAGTCGGGCCACCAGCCGCCCTCGTCGGCGACGCCGGCGGACCGGCCCGCGTCCTTCATCAGCCCGCCGGCGGCGCGATAGACTTCGGCGGTCCAGTCCAACGCCTCGGCAAAGGAGCGCGCAGCGGGGCAGACGACCAGGAAATCCTGGATGTCGACCCGCCGGCCGGCGTGCGCGCCACCGCCGAAAATCTGGATCTGCGGCAGCGGCAGAGTGACGGCGTCGCGCCCGCCGAGGTGGCGGTACAGCGGCTCCCCGGCCGCGCCGGCGGCGGCGTGCGCGACCGCCATGGAGACGGCGGTCATGGCGTTGGCGCCAAGGCGCGAGCGGGTCGGTGTGCCGTCGAGCGCGATCAGCGCCGCGTCCACCGCCGCCTGATCCGCCGCATCGCGTCCGATCAGGACGCGGGCGATGTCGGTGTTCAGCCGCTCCAGCGCGCGCGTCACGTCGTAGCCGCCGAACGCCGCGCCGCCGTCGCGCAGGTCGAGCGCCTCGCCCGAGCCGGTGGAGGCGCCGGCGGGCGCCATGCCGCGCCCGACGGCACCGCCTTCCAGCAGCACGTCGGCTTCGAGCGTGGGCCGGCCGCGGCTGTCCCACACCCGGCGGCCGTGGAGGAAGGCGATGGCGGTGTCGGTCATCGGGTGCCTCGTTCGGATGGGGTAGCCGGTTCGGGGTGGACGGAGGGGACGGGGCAGGCCAGTTCGGCGGCCTCCAACTCGGCAGCCCAGGCGTCACGCACGATCGCGAGCCGGCCGGGGGGCGCGGCCAGCAGCGCGCGGGCGACCCGGCGCACCCGGTCCTTGTCGGCCTCGGCGGTGATGTACTCCACCGGCGATTTGCCATCCACCCGGGCGAGGAACAATCCCGTCAACAAATGCGCCGCCCGGGCTTCCAGCGCCGCCGCCGGCTCCCAGTCGATGCCGGCGCGGTAGGCGGCGGCCAGCGCGTCGAAGCAGGCGAGGAAGCCAGCGGTCGCCGGTGGCGTCCACAGGCATTTCAGCAGCAGGTGGTTGAGGCAGAAGGCGAGATCGAAGGCCGGATCGCCCCACCAGGCGCATTCCGCATCGAGGAACACCGGGCCGCGCGGGCCGGCGAGAATGTTCTTCGGGCTGACGTCGCCGTGCACCAGGGCGCGGCGCGTGGCGGCGGTGGTGGCGGCGAGCGCGCGCAAGGCGCGCGCGCGATCGGGATGGACGTGCGCAGTCGCGAGCAGGTAGGGCTCGAGCCGGATGGCGTGGAAGATGGCATCGGTGGGGAAGCGCCCCGCCGTGGCCGGGTCGGCGGCGGTGGCGGCATGGATCGCGGCGATGGCGGCGCCCACCTCGGCGGCGAAGCCAGGGTCGGTATGGCCGGTGTGGAGCTGGTCCTTCCACAGCGGATAGTCGGCTTCCGGGAGGTATTCCATCGCCAGAGCGCCGGTCGCCTCATCCTGGCCGAGCAGGTGGGGCGCAGCGCCCGGACGGGCCGTGTCGGCGGCTTGCATCCAGCGAGCTTCGTAGCGGTTGCGCTCGATCGGCGCCTGCCAGTCGGCCGCGACGCGCAACCTGGCGAGCGCGCGCTTGACGCAGACCGGACCGGTGGGGAGATCGAGGCGCGAGATGTCGGACGACACGCCTCCGGTCAGGCGCCTGGCCGGCGGGGGAGGCGCGTCGGGGGAGAGCAAGCCCATGCGGGCCAGGGCGGCGAGGAGGTCCTGGGGAGGCCGGTCGGAGGGCATGGCGGGAGGCTAGCACGGGGACGGGCGATGGGCGCGGTGCCGAAGGGGGTTGTACAAGTCGGCCGCGGCGGCGTCGCGGGGCATGCCGCAAAAGTACACTACGGCCGCCGCGGAGGGACGAAGAGTACCCTTCGCGTGAACCTTTCATTTACCATCGGGAAGGGCGTTTCGCGCCGGCCGCCGGTGCGCGAGGCGGATCCTCCTTCGCCGCCGCCAGCGCACGCGCGGGCCCGCTCGCTATACAGATCCAGTATCGGAACGGATGCGGATGTTGTGCGCCCGACCAGGGGAACGGTCGCTTCCCCCGGCCCGCTTGATCGGGCGCTGCTGACCGTGGGCGGGAAGCCGCCGTCAGCGCGGCAGCGCGACCGTCACCCACGTCTCGCCCGGCTGCAGCTCCGTGGCGAACACCTTGCTTGCGGCGAGAATGCCGCCGAGCTGTTCGCCCTCCGTCGCGGTCCGGCACGGTATCGTCCTGTTCTGCACGTCGTGGCGCACGAGGCAGAACTCCGCCGCGGCGAGTGCGCCGTGCTCGAAGCCGATCCGTGCCATCATTCCCACCCAGTCGCCGTGGGCGCGCCCGCCGTGACCGGTGTGGAACGAAAAACTGCCCAGTCCGTAGAAGATCGGCTTGCCGCGATAGACCTCCACCGGCAGCGCGACATGCGGTCCGTGGCCGATCACCACGTCCGCTCCGGCGTCAATGGCGGCATGGGCGGTCTCGGTCATGTAGTCGAGCACGTCCTTCCCGAGGCCCCAATGGCAGGACGCGACCACCACGTCCGCACCCGCGCGCAGCCGCGCGATGGCGTCGGTAAAAATACGCAACGACTCCCGGTCCGCCCAGGTGCGCACGATCGGCGGCAGGCCGGGGCGATTGAGCGGCGGGATGTCCGGCCGCGTCTTGTGCATCGGCACCTGCCAGGCGGTATGCGCGCGCAGGACCGCGATCCCCGGCGTCTCCGGGCCCGCCTCGTGGTTGGTCGGCCAATAGACCGCGCTGCGTTGCAGGAACCCGAAGCGCAGGCCGCCGCGCGCCACGATCGCCGGCGCGGCGGAAGCAGCGGCGTCCACCCCGGCGCCGGTATGGGCGATGCCGAGCGCATCGAGCTTTGCCACGGAAGCGAGGATCGCCGCGTCGCCGTAGTTCACGTTGTTGGCGATGCCGACGGCGGCGAAGCCGGCCGCGCGCAAGGCCGCTCCGGCCGGCCCGGGGGCCGCGTAGAACCCTTCGTTGTGGAATGAATGGCCGCCAGGCGGTTCGTACAGGCAGCATTCCAGGTTACCGAACACCATATCGGCGGTGGCGAAATCGCCGCGCACCTGCGCGAACGGCACGGCGGGGTCCGTCACGTTCAGCAGGTTCACATCGCCCGTCAGGATCAGGGTGTTTGCCATCGTCGCCTCCCTGGGCGCGGCGGTTTGACAACACCGGCCGCCGCGCCTTGTCTGCATGCCAAGTAAATTCGGCCGACGCCAGAGCGCGGACGACCGCGCGCGCAAGCGGCCGGACACGAAAAGGGAACAACGGCATGCCACTTACTGCCCTGGTCTGCGACCGCCTGGCCGGCATCGGCTTCGACCAGCTGGGCGACGCTGCCCGTGCGGCGGCGGGGCGGCTGGTGGCGGACGGTCTTGCCATCGCGATCGCCGGCACCACCGAACCGGCGATCGGCCTTCTGTCCGCGCATGAACGCGAGCAGGGCTCCGCCCCGGCGTGCACCGCGCTCGGCCAGGCGTTCCTCCTGGGCCCGGTAGCGGCAGCACGGCTCAACGGCGCGGCGATGCACGTGCTCGACTACGAACCGATGTGGAGCCCGGCGACGCACGCGCTGTCCACCACCCTGCCGGCGATCCTGGCACTGGCCGAGACGCGCGCGGTGAGCGGGCGCGAGGTTCTGACGGCACTGGTGAAGGGGATCGAAATCCAAGGCTGGCTGCGCGAGACGTCCGGCCAGTACGAAGCACGCAACCACGCCTTCCATCCGCCCGGCGTGGTGGGGCCGATCGGCGCGGCGGTCGCAGCGGGGCATCTGCTGGGTCTCGACCGCGAACGGATGGCATGCGCGATCGGCATCGCCGCCTCGCGCTCCGGCAGCCTGCTCGCCAATGCCGGAACCATGACGAAATCGACCCATTGTGGCAACGCCTGCGCCGCCGGGCTGGACGCGGCGCTGCTGGCGGCGCGCGGTTTCACCGCCGACCCGACGATCCTGGAATCGCCGCGCGGATTCGGCGCCGCGTTCTCGCCGGGAACGTTCCAGCCGGAACTGCTGGAGCGGATCGGGCCGCCGTTCCGCATCGTCGTGCCCGGCTACGCGCTCAAGATGTTCCCGAGCCAGTTCGGCACCCATTTCGGCATCACCGCCGCACTGGAGCTGCGCGGGCGGATCGGCGATCCGGCCCGCATCCGCGCCGTGACCCTGACCGCGCCGGAGATGCCCTACGTGAACCGCCCGGCGCCTTCAAGCGGGCTTTCCGGCAAGTTCTCGCTGCAATACACGGTGGCGGCGGCGCTGCTGGACGGAGCGGTGACGATCCGCACCTTCACCGATGCGCGCCTGCGCGCGCCCGACATGCAGGCGATGCTCACGAAGGTCGCGGTACAGACGGACATGGAGATCCCCGCCCGGTTCGAACAAATGCACGTGCGGCTGGAGGCCGAGCTGACAGACGGCACCCGCGTGGCGACGCGGTGCGACGGACCGCGCGGGCACTGGTCCGCAGCGCCGGTGCCGGATACTGATCATCGGCGCAAGCTGGAAGACTGCCTGGCGACGAAGATGAACGCGACCCGCGCGGCGCGGCTGCTGGAGCAGGCGGCGGCGATCGAAACCCTGGATGCGGCTTGCGTGCGGGAGCTGATCGGCGCCGCCGGCTGCTTTCCGGAGGCCGCGCCATGACGGAGACCGCGCCATGACCCTGGCCGCCGAGCTTGGCGCACGCATCCAGGCGATCGGATTCGCGTCCCTGCCCGCTGCCGCCGTGCACTGGGCGAAGATCGGCATCCTCGATACCGTGGGCGTGACCCTTGCGGGCGCGTCCGAACCCTGCGCGCGCATCGCCGCGCGCGTCGCGGGGGCCGGCACCGGCCCGGCGCTGGTGTTCGGCACGCGCGCCGGCGCGGCGCCGGCGGACGCGGCGCTGATCAACGGCACGGCGGCGCACGCGCTCGATTTCGACGATTGCTCCAACACCCTGGGCGGGCATCCCTCGGCACCAATGCTGCCGGCGCTGTTCGCGCTGGCCGAGGGGCGGGCCGTGTCCGGCGCCGATTTCATCGCCGCCTATGTCGCCGGGTTCGAGACGGAAACGCGAATCGCGCGGGCGGTCAATTTCCATCATTACGAGAAGGGCTGGCATCCGACCGCGACGCTCGGCACCTTCGGCGCCGCCGCCGCCTGCGCCCGCCTGCTGCGCCTGAGCCCGGAGCAGACCGCGACCGCGCTTGCCATCGCCGCGTCGTTCGCCTCCGGCATCAAGGCGAATTTCGGTACCATGACGAAACCTCTGCACGTCGGCCACTGCGCGCGCAACGGGCTGACCGCGGCGCTGCTGGCCGCCGAGGGCTTCACCGCCAACCGCGCCGCGTTCGAGCATCCCCAGGGCTTCTTCCTGGTGTTCAACGGCGCCGGCACGTTCGATCCCGCAGCCGTGCTGCGCGACTGGGCAGCGCCGCTCGACATCGTCCACCCCGGCATCGCGATCAAGCAGTATCCCTGCTGCGGCAGCACGCATCCGGCGATCGACGCGCTGCTGGCGCTGCGTGCCGCGCATGGGCTGACGGCGGCGGAGGTCGAGCACGTCACGTCCTGGACCCATCCGCGCCGGCTTGCGCATACCAACCGGCCCGATCCCGCCAGCGCGCTCGATGCCAAGTTCAGCGTGCAGTACTGCCTCGCCCGCGCGCTGGCCGAAGGACGGGTGGTGCTGTCGCATTTCATGGGCGACGCCTACGCCGATCCTGCGATCCGCGCGTTGATGCGGCGGATCGAGGCGGCGCCGCATCCGGCGATGACGATGGAGGACACGGCGCATTTCGGCGCGGAGATCCGGGTGCTGACGAAAGACGGGCGGCAGCTCGCGCACCAGGTCGATCGTCCGGCCGGACGTACTGCCGAGAACCCGTTGCCGGTCGCGACCATGGATGCCAAATTCCTGGACTGCGCCGCGCGCAGCCTGCGCGCCGATGCGGCGCGGGGCGTGCGCGACCTGCTCCGCCGACTCGATACGGTGGCGGATGTTTCCACTCTGCGCGACGCGCTTGCCGAAGGAGCCGCCTAGAATGACTGGTCCCACCGACCGCATGGCCGCCTGGATCGCGGGGGTGCGCTACGGCGACATTCCCACCGAGGTGATCGCGCGGATCAAGCTGCTGATGCTCGACAGTTTCGGCTGCGCGCTGTTCGCCGCCGACCTGCCCTGGAGCCGGCTGCTGCGCGAGACCCTGGGCGCGGTCGACAATTCCACGCCAGGCTGCGCCGTCTGGGGCACCGGCAAGCGCCTGTCCGCGCCGCACGCCGCGCTGGCGAACGGCACCATGGTGCAAGGCTTCGAGCTCGACGACGTGCACCGGGTCGGTGTGCTGCATGTGGGCGCGGTGACCCTGCCGGCGCTGCTCGCGGCGGCGGAAGTGCAGCCGGGCATGAACGGACGCGACCTGCTCGCCGCGGCGGTCGCCGGCTACGAGATCGGCCCGCGCGTCGGCCTGTGCATGGGACCCGAGCACATCGGCCAGGGCTGGCATTCCGGCGCCACCGTCGGCGTGTTCTCCGCCGCCGCCGGCGCCAGCGCGGCGCTGCGGCTCGACGCCGACCGCACGGCGCACGCGATCGGCATGGCGGCCACCCAGTCCTCGGGGCTGATGGCGGCGCAATACGGCGCCATGGTCAAGCGCATGCACGCCGGTCATGCGGCGCGCAGCGGCCTGTTGTCCGCGCTGCTGGCCGCGCGGGGCTTCACCGGCATCCGCGATGTGTTCGAGGCGCCGTATGGCGGGTTCTGCACCACCTTCTCCCGCTCCGAGGACCGGTTCGATCTCGCGCAACTGACCGCAGGGCTCGGCACGCGGTGGGAGACGTTGCGGATCGCGCTGAAATTCTATGCCTGCGTCGGCTCCAACCACACCACGCTCGACGCGATCCGTATGCTGCAGGCGCGCCATCCTTTCGGCGCCGGGGACGTGGCGGCCATCACCGTGCACGGATCGCAGGTGACGGTGGATCATGTCGGCTGGCCGTACCGGCCGGACGGGCTGACCGCGGCGCAACTGAACCTGCCCTATTGCGTGGCGACCCTGCTCGCCGAAGGGGACGCGTTCGTCGACCAGTTCACCGAGGCGAAGCTCGCCGATCCGGAGCGTCTGCGCCTCGCCGGGCTGGTCACGGTGCGCGAAGACCCCGCCATCACCGCGCGCGGGCGCACGGCGCGCCACGCGGTGCGCGTGGACGTGACCCTGCGCGACGGCACCACGCTGGAACAAAGCGTGGAGGCGCCGCGCGGCAGCGAGGACAGTTTCGCCAGCGCCGAGGACGTGATCGCCAAGTTCCACAAGCTCGCCGCACGCCGCATCTCCCCGGACCGCGCCGCGCGGATCGTGGAGATGGTCATGACCCTGGAAGACAGCATCGACGCCGGCGCGCTGATCGCGGCGCTGGCGGAGGGCAGCGACTGACGCGCCGCAAGAGCGCGCTCACAAGGGAGCAACGACCATGCACGACGAACTGATTGCCGCGCGCATCGACCGGCTGCCGCGCGCGGCGCTGCATAGGCGGCTGTTGCTGCTGGTCGCGTTTCCTCTGTTCTTCGACAGCGTCGATATCTTCACCTTGCCGTCCGCCGCGCCGGGCCTCATTCGCGCCTGGGGGATCGGCATCCAGGTGGTCGCAAGCCTGATCTCGGCAAGTTTCTTCGGCATGTTCCTCGGCGCGCTCGGCGGCGGCGCGCTGTCGGATGTGATCGGACGGCGGCGGGCGCTGATCGGCTTCGTCGCCTTCGCCTCCGCGGCCTCGGTGCTGACCGCCGCGGCGCCCGATCTGCGCTGGTTGCTCATCGGGCGGGTGCTGACCGGCATGGGACTGGCGGCGGGGATGGTGACCACGCTGACCTACATCGCGGAGATGTTCCCCGCGACCAGCCGCGGCGGCTGGCAGGGATGGGCCATGGTGATCGCGCTGTGCGCAATTCCCCTCACCAACTGGATCGCGCTGCTGGTCGTGCCGGCGGGACCGGAAGGCTGGCGCCTGATTTTCGCCTGGGGCGCGGTGGGGTTAGCGTTCCTGGTGCTGTCGCCGGGATTGCTGGAATCGCCGCGCTGGCTCGCGCGTCAGGGGCGGCTTGCCGACGCCGAGCTGGTGCTGGGGCGCATGGAAGCGATGGTGACGGCGGAACATGGTCCGCTGCCGCCGCCGCAGCCGCTCGCGCCGTCCGGCGCGCCGCGCGCGGGATGGGCCGCGATGTTCGGCCCGGAATACCGGCTGCGCACGGCGGTGCTCGGCGCCATCTGGGTGTTCCAGACCCTGGGATTCTACGGCTTCGAGGCCTGGGTACCGACCCTGCTCGTCAAGCACGGCATCACCCTGGTGCATAGCCTGACCTACGTGACGCTCGGCAATCTCGGCGCCCCGCTCGGCGCGCTGCTGGCCTCGCAGATATCGGACCGGTTCGAACGCAAGCACACGATCGCCGCGGCGGCCTTCGCGATCGCGCTGTGCGGGCTGCTGTACGGGCTGAGTTTCGTCCCGGCGTTGATCGTGGTGTTCGGCTTCCTGCTCGGCGTACTCATCCAGACCTTCGCCAGCCTGCTGTACGCCTACACGCCGGAGCAGTTCCCCACCGACATGCGCAACGGCGCTACCGGCTTCACCTACAGCCTGGGCCGCATCGCCAACGTCGCGAACGCCTTCATCATCGCCGCGGTGTTCACACATTTCGGCTTCCTGGCAGTGTTCGTCTACATCGCCGCCGCCTGGGCCGGCACCGGCGTGCTGACCCTGGCGTTCGGCCCGCGCACCACCGGCCGGCGGCTTGAAGTGGTGAGCCCCCTGGCTGTCGCGGGCGATCCGGCAGGCCGCACGATGGAGGCCGGTCAATGACGCCCGCGGATATTTCCGGCATCGACGTGCTGGTGATCGGTGCCGGCAACGCGGCGGCGAACGCCGCGCTCGCCGCGCACGACGCCGGCGCGCGCGTGGCGTTGCTGGAGGTGGCGCCGCAGGACGCCCGGGCCGGCAATTCCGCGTTCACCGGCGGAGCGTTCCGCTTCGTCCATCACGGCGTCGCGGACCTGCTGCGCCTGGCACCCGACATCGCCGAACTCGACCTCGCCAGCATCGATTTCGGCACCTACACGCGCGAACAGTATTTCGACGACATGGGACGGTTGACGGAGTACCGCTGCGACCCCGAGCTTACCGAGGTGCTGATCGCGGGCAGCTACGACGCGGCGCTGTGGCTGCGCCGCCACGGCGTGCGGTTCCAGCCGGCGCTCGGGCGGCAGGCGTTCAAAGTCGACGGCAAGTTCACCTTCTGGGGCGGGCTCGCGTGCCATATCCTCGGGGGCGGGGCGCATCTGACCGCGACCCTACATGCGGCGCTGGAACGCGCCGGCATCCCGGTGCTGTACGAAACCATGGCGGTGGGGCTGCTGCACGGCGCGCGGGGCATCGGCGGCGTGCGCGCTCTGCATCGCCGCCAGCCGTGCGAGATCCGCGCCGGCGCGGTGGTGCTGGCCTGCGGCGGGTTCGAATCAAACCCGGAGATGCGTGCGCGCTACCTGGGTCCCAACGCCGATCTGGCGAAAGTGCGCGGCACGCGCTTCAACATGGGCTGGGGCCACCGCATGGCGATGGACGCCGGCGCCGCGCCGGCCGGCCACTGGTCGGGTGCGCATGCCGTGCAATGGGACATGAATGCGCCGCCCTACGGCGACCTGACGGTGGGCGACCGGTTCCAGAAGCACAACTATCCGTTCGGCATCCTGGTCAATGCCCGCGGCGAGCGCTTCCTCGACGAAGGGCTCGATTTCCACAGCTACACCTATGCGAAATACGGCTGGGAGGTGATGCGCCAGCCGGGGTTGTTCGCCTGGCAGGTGTTCGACCAGAAAGCGACGCCGCTGCTCCGGGAGGAATACCGCATCCGCCGCATCACCAAGGAATTGGCCGCCACGTTCGAGGAGCTGGCGCCGAAGCTCACCGGCGTCGATCCCGCCGGATTCCTGCGCACGGTCGCCGCCTACAACGCGGCGCCGCGGCCGGACGTGAAGTTCAACCCCAACGTCCACGACGGGCTGCGCACGCAGGGGCTGGCGATCGACAAGACGAACTGGGCACGGCCGCTCGATACGCCGCCGTTCGACGCCTACGGCGTGACCTGCGGGGTAACGTTCACCTTCGGCGGGCTGCGGGTCTCGACCGCGGCCGAGGTGCTGGACATCGGCGGGACGCCGATCCCGGGCCTGTATGCGGCGGGGGAGATCGTAGGCGGGCTCTACTACCAGAATTACGGCAGCGGCACGGGGCTGGTGGCGGGCGTGGTGTTCGGCCGCCTGGCCGGCGCCGGCGCGGCGCACTGCGCGGGGCAGGGTCGGGCACCGGCATGAAGGCACCAGCATGAAGGCGCCGGCATGATGACATCGACAAGGGAGACCTCGGCATGACGCCGCACACCACCACCGCTGCATCGCCCACCGCTGCATCGCCGGGACGCCGCCTGCGCGACCTGCTCGCCGCGCCCGGCATCCTCGTCACTCCCGGCGTGTTCGACGGGTTCAGCGTACGGCTGGTGGAGCAGATGGGATTCCGCACCGCCGGGATTTCAGGCGCCGGGCTGAGCGAAGCGACGCTCGGCTGGGCCGATGTCGGGATCATGGGCTACGCGGAGAACGTCACCGCCTCGGCCGCGCTCGCCGCCTGCACGTCCCTGCCGCTCTCGGCCGACGGCGACACCGGCTACGGCAACGCCATGAACGTCTATTTCACCGTGCGCGGGTTCGAACGCGCCGGCCTCGCCTGCCTGATGATCGAGGACCAGGTGTGGCCCAAGCGCTGCGGCCACATGCCGGGCAAGCAGGTCATTTCGGCCGAGGAAGGCGTGGAGAAGATCCGCGCCGCCGCCGAAGCCCGCCGCGATCCGGATTTCGTCATCAAGGCGCGCACCGATGCGACCGCCGTGCACGGGCTGGCGGAGGCGATCCGCCGGCTCAATCTTTACGCGGAGGCCGGCGCCGACATGCTGTTCGCCGATGCGCTGCTGTCGGCCGAGGACATCGGCACCGTCGCGCGCAACGTCGCCAGGCCGCTCGCGGTCAACATGGGATTCGGCATCCGCCAGCGGCCGACCACGCCGCTGCTGTCGGCGCGCCAGCTCGAAGACCTCGGGGTGAAGGTCGTGTCCTATCCGCGGCTGCTGAGCGCGGCGGCGCTCCAGGGCATGAAGAATGCGCTCGCCGTGCTCGACCAGTCGCTCGCCGAGGGGCGGGTGATCGACCGGCCCGACCTACTGGTGTCCTTCGACGAGCTGAACACCCTGATGGGCCTGCCGCAGGTGCAGGAGATCGAGCAGCGGTTCCGGACGGAGCGCACGGCATGAGCGGCGCCGCGACGCCGCTGCGCGACGAGCTGGGCACCCTGCGCACGCTGGCGGTCGGCTCAGCACGCTACGCCTATTACAGCCTGCCGGCGCTGGCGGACCTGCTCGGCGCCGATCTCGACCGGCTGCCGTTCTCGCTGCGGGTCCTGCTCGAAAACCTGCTGCGCCACACGGGCGACGGCACGGTGAGCCAGGCGGATGTCGCGGCGCTGGCGCGCTGGGACGCACCGGACCGGGAAGGCGGCGAGGTTGCATTCCACCCTGCCCGCGTGCTGATGCCCGATTCGTCGGGCATCCCGCTGCTGATCGACTTCGCCGCTTTGCGCGACGCGGTCGCGGCACGCGGGCTCGACCCGCGGCGGGTCAATCCGCGCATCCCGGTCGATCTGGTGATCGATCATTCCGTGCGCACCGATTTCGCCGGCACGCCGGACGCCTTCACACGCAACCTCGCGCGCGAGATGGAGCGCAACGGCGAGCGCTACGCCGTGGTGCGCTGGGCGATGGAGCAGTACGACAATCTGCGCGTGATCCCGCCCGCCAACGGCATCGTGCACCAGATCAACATCGAATACCTCGCGTCCGTGGTGACGACGATCCGGCACGGCGACACCCTGCTCGCCTTCCCCGACAGCCTCGTGGGCATGGACAGCCACACGCCGATGGTGAACGCGCTCGGCGTGTTCGGCTGGGGCGTGGGCGGGATCGAGGCCGCCAGCGCGCTGGTCGGCCAGCCGGTGGCGCTGCTGGTCCCGCGTGTCGTCGGATGCCGCGTGAGCGGGACGCGGCGGACCGGCGTGATGTGCACCGACATCGTGCTGTCCCTGACGCGGGTGCTGCGCGCCGCCGGCGTGCTCGGCGCGGTGGTGGAATTCTTCGGCCCCGGGCTGGATGAACTGTCATTGCCGGACCGTGCCACCATCGCCAACATGGCGGCCGAATACGGTGCCACCATGGGGTTCTTTCCGGTCGACCACGAAACGGTGCGCTACCTTGCCGGGACCGGCCGGTCCGATTCCCAGGTGGCGCTGGTCGAAGCCTATGCCCGCGCCCAGCGCCTGTGGCGGGAGAAGGACGGCGCGGTGCCGGGCTTCGCGCAGGTCGTGGACTTCGACCTCGGGACGGTGCAGCCGTCGCTCGCCGGACCGACCCGCCCGGAGCACCTCGTGCCGCTCCCCGATGTGCCGGCGAGCTTCCGCCGTGGCTTCGCCGATCGGGTGGGCGCGGCGCCGGCCCCGCCGGTGGCCGACACGACGCGGGCGTTGCGGCACGGGGACATCGTGATCGCCTCGATCGCCTCCTGCACCAACACGTCGAATCCGTTCCAGATCATCGCCGCCGGGCTGCTTGCGCGTAACGCGGCGGCGCGCGGGCTCAGCGCGAAGCCCTGGGTGAAGACCTCGTTCTCGCCCGGCTCGCGCGTCGTCACGGCGCTGCTGGACGCAGCCGGGCTGACGGCGGGGCTGGAGGCGATCGGCTTCTATCTCGCCGGCTACGGCTGCATGAGCTGCGGCGGCGGCAGCGGGCCGCTGCCCGAACCGATCGCAGCGCAGGTCGAACAGGGCGGTCTCGTCGTGCTCGGCATGCTGTCGAGCAACCGCAATTTCGAAGGGCGGCTGCATCCGCTGATCCGCGGCACCTATCTCGGCTCGCCACCGCTGGTGGTGGCCTATGCGATCGCGGGCTCGGCACTGCACGGCCTGGCGCAGGACCCGCTCGGGGTCGATCGCGACGGGGCGCCGGTCCTGCTGCGGGACATCTGGCCACAGGATGCGGAGATCGACGCCGTGCTGCGCGCCGTCCAGTCACCGGCGATGTTCCGCCAGAGCTACGGTGCGCTCACCGACGGCGGGCCCGGCTGGACCGGTCTCGCGCATGCCGCCGGACCTGTGTTCGCTTGGGACCCTGCCAGCCTCTACATCAAGCGTCCGCCGTTCCTTGATGCGGCCGGCGCGTCGTTCGGCGACATCCGCGGCGCGCGCGCGTTGCTGCTGCTGGGCGACGACATCACCACCGACCACATCTCCCCGGGCGGCGCGATCCCGCCCACCTCACCCGCCGGCGCCTATCTGCAATCCCACGGCGTCACGCCTGCCGGGTTCAGCACCTACGTCGCGCGGCGCGCCAACCACGAGGTGATGGTGCGCGGCACGTTCGCCAATATCCGCCTACGCAACGAGATGGCACCGGGCATGGAAGGCGGGATGACCCGCCACATGCCCGATGGGGAAACGACCACGGTTTTCGCCGCGGCAGAACGCTACCGCGCCAATGGCGTGCCGCTGGTGGTGATCGCCGGGGCGAACTACGGCTGCGGCTCCTCGCGCGACTGGGCCGCCAAGGGCACGGCGCTGCTCGGCATCCGCGCCGTTCTGGCCGAGAGTTTCGAACGTATCCACCGTTCCAATCTGGTCGGGATGGGCGTCGTGCCGCTGCAGTTCGCCGCCGGCGAGACCCGGCACACGCTCGCCCTTGACGGCAGCGAGGCGATCGACCTGCTGGGGTTCGCTTCCGGCCTCGCGCCAGGCATGCGCGTCCACGCCCGCTTCACCCGCCCGGACGGCAGCACGCGCGACACCGAGCTGCTCTGCCGGATCGATACGCGGCGCGAAGCCGAGTGGGTGCGCCAGGGCGGCATTTTGCCCTATGTTCTCCACGAAATGACCGCCGCCGCGGCCGCGCCGGCCGTGGCATCCTGAACAACCACACGAGGAAACGCCCATGCCGCCACCGACCGCTGCCGAGATCGCGGCCCGGCTCGATCGACTGCCGTCCTCGCGCACCGTCTGGACCATGGTGGTCCTGCTGTCGCTCGGTGGGTTCTTCGAGTTCTACGACCTGTTCTTCACCGGCTACGTCGCGCCGGGGATGGTGAAGTCGGGACTGTTCACCGCGGCCTCGCTCGGTCCACTGGCGTCGCTGAAAGTCATCTCGGTGGCGGGCTTCGGCACCTTCGTGTTCGCGACGTTTTCCGGCCTGTGGGTGGGCGTGCTGCTGTTCGCCCAGGTAGCGGACCGGCTCGGCCGGCGGGTGATCTTCACCTGGTCGCTGATCTGGTACGTGATCTGCACCGCGATCATGGCGTTCGAGACGACCGGATTCGGGGTCAATCTGTGGCGCTTCATCGCCGGCATGGGGCTCGGCGTGCAGACCGTGACGATCGACGTCTTCATCGCCGAACTGATCCCGGCGCGCGAGCGCGGGCGCGCGTTCTCCTGGAACCAGACCATCACCTTCTGCGCCGTGCCGATCATCGCGGTGCTGGCGTGGCTGCTGGTGCCACTCGCCCCGCTCGGCCTCGACGGCTGGCGCTGGGTGGTGCTGGCCGGCTCGGTGGGCGCGATCGTGGTGTGGTTCCTGCTGCTCGGCATTCCCGAAAGCCCGCGCTGGCTCGCCCGCCACGGACGGCTGGCGGAAGCGGATCGGATCGTTGCGGATATCGAAGCCCGGGTCGCGAGCGAGACCGGCCGCCCCCTGCCGCCGCCGCTGCCGGCCGGCGACGAGGCACCCGGCGAAGGATCGCTGTTCGAGGTCTTCGATCCGTTCTACCGCGCTCGCACGATCATGCTGATCCTGCTGAACATCACGCAGACGATCGGATTCTACGGTTTCGCCGCCTGGGTGCCGACCCTGCTGATCGGCCGCGGCGTACACGTAACGCAAAGCCTGGAATACGCCTTCATCATCGCCATCGCCAACCCGTTCGGGCCGCTGCTCGCAACTTTCTTCGCCGACCGCATCGAACGCAAATGGCAGATCGTGGGCGGCGCGTTCCTGATGCTGGTGTTCATGACGATCTTCGCGCGGCTGAACGCGCCGGCAGCCCTGATCGCAGTGGCCGTGCTGTTCTCGCTGTCGGCCAACACAATGGGCTACGCGTTCCACAACTACCAGGCCGAGCTGTACCCGACCCGCATCCGCGCCCGCGCAGTGGGGTTCGCCTATTCCTGGAGCCGGCTGTCAGGCGCCTTCGCCGGCCTCGCCATCGGCTACCTGCTGCATATCGGCGGCGTCCCCGCCGTCGCCCTGTTCATCGGCGCTGCCATGATCGTGCTGATGCTGTCGGTCGCAACCCTCGGTCCGTCGACGCGCCAGCTGGCGCTCGAGCAGATCAACCACTGAAAGCAAGGCCAGGGGGCGCTGCCCCCCTCGCCTTGCCTGCAAGGGTCTGCTCTTCCGCCGATCGGTATCAGCCCGCGATGGGCAGCCCGGCCGGGCGGGGCCCGCCTGCCATCCAGTCCAGTAGTTCGACCGTGTGCACGACCGGCAGCCCACCGCCGGCAAGCTGCGTGATGCAGCCGATATTGCCGGCAGCGACCAGGTCGGGCTGCGTCGCGCGCAGGCTGTCCAGTTTGCAGTCGCGCAGCCGGGTCGCGATCTCCGGCTGCAACAGATTGTAGGTCCCAGCCGAGCCGCAACACAGGTGCGGATTAGCCGGTTCCACCACGACGAAGCCGGCCGCCGCCAGCAGCGCCTTCGGTTCGATGGTGATCTGCTGGCCGTGCTGCAGGCTGCACGCGGAATGATAGGCCACCGTCAGACCGGGCGCCGGGCGGGTCGGTGCGTAGCCTATACGGGTGAGGAACTCGCTGATGTCGACCGCCAGCCCCGCCACCTGCGCCGCGCGCGCGCGCAACGGTTCGGCTGCGGTGCGGAACATGAACCCGTAGTCTTTCACCGTGGTGCCGCAACCCGAGGCATTGATGACGATCGCATCCAACCCGGCGCCGTCGATCTCCCGCCCCCAGGCTTCGATGTTGGCTTGCGCGCTCGCCATCGCCGGGTCGTGCTTTCCCATGTGGTGGGTGAGCGCGCCGCAGCAGCCGGCGCCTTGTGCAACCACGACCTCCACCCCCATGCGGGTGAGCAGGCGGATGGTGGCGGCGTTGATTTCCGGCGCCAGCACCTGTTGCGCGCAGCCGGCAAGCAGCGCGACCCGCCCCTTGCGCGTGCCCTCGGCCGCATGGACGCCGGGCGCGATGCCGCCGCCGGCGGGCAGCCGCGCCGGCGCCAACGCCAGCATCGCCCGCAGCCGGCGCCCAAGCGGGTGCGCCGCCGGCAGCAATCCGGCGAACGCCCGTCCGGCGCCCGCCGCCGCCAGTGCGGCGCGGAATCGGCGCGGATGCGGCAGCACCGCAGCCAACACGGCGCGCAACAGGCGATCGTGCCACTTGCGGCGATAGGTGCGTTCGATATGCGTCCGCGCGTGGTCGACCAGGTGCATGTAGTGCACGCCGGACGGGCAGGTGGTCATGCAGGACAGGCACGACAGGCAGCGGTCGATGTGGCGCACCACGTTCTCGGTCGCCGGGCCGCCGGATTCGAGCATCTCCTTCATCAGGTAGATACGCCCGCGCGGGCTGTCGAGCTCGTCGCCGAGCAGCAGGAAGGTCGGGCAGGTCGCGGTGCAGAACCCGCAGTGCACGCAGGTGCGCAGCACCTGGTTGGAGGCGGCGACATCGGGGTCGCGCAATTGTTCAGCGGTGAAATTCGTCTGCATCGGGTCAGCCCAAGGTCAGGTGCCGGTCACGTACCAGCGCAGCAGCAGCAGCGCGACGACGAGCCATATCACCGCCAGCGGGAAACAGGCGAACGATACGATCGGGAAGAAGCCGCCCAGTACGATCTGTGCGAACATCAGCAGGATCGCCCCGGACGCCATCAGGAAGCGGATATTGAGCAGATAGTTCTCCGCGTTGCTGCGCCACTGCAGGTAGGTCAGCACCACAAAGGCCGCCAACAGCGGCGGCACGACGAAGTAGGTGGGGATGCGGGACATGCCGCTCACAGTCCCTGATAGAGCCGGCCGGGATTGAGGATGCCGCGCGGATCGAACGCGGCCTTCACCCGCCGCGCAATGGCTGCGAGCGCCGGCGCCTCCGGCGGGATCACCGCGACCGCAGCGGCCAGCGGCTCGGGGCTGCGGAACAGTGTCCAGGTACCGCCCTGCGCAGTCGCCACCGCGCAGACCGCGTCGTGCGCCGCCGCGGTGGCCGGTCCGGCGAGCCAGACGAGGCCGCCGCCCCAGTCCAGGAACCCGCGCAGCCCCGCCGGCGCAAGCCCGTCCAGCACGGCAGGCCCGGCCGAGGGGCGCACCGAGATCCGCCAGACAGCGTCCGCCGCCCCGGCCGGCAGCGGCACCGCGTCGCGCACCGCCCGCCACAGGGGACGGGAGGCAGCATGGTCCAGGATCTCGGCGGCGCCGAACGAAGCGAGGTCGGTGCGCAACCGGTCGGTGCGGTAGGCGACGGAGGGCACGAATTCCTCGATCCGCGCCAGCGCGACGGCGTGCGGGAAGCCGACGCGAACGGCGGCCTCGGCGGGAAGATAGGCGGCGGCTGAGACGCCGTAAGGGGAGCCGAGCGCCGCCGCCAGCGCCGCCACCCCGTGCGCCGCGTCCAGGCCCGGCAGGGCGACGGTGCCCACCGCCTCCGGCGCCGGCAGCACTTTCAGGGTGATCTCGGTGATCACCGCCAGGGTCCCATGGCTGCCGGTGAGCAGCTTGCAGAGATCGAGGCCGGTGACGTTCTTCAATACCCGCCCACCGCACCGCAGGATCTCGCCCGACCCGTTCACGGCGCGGAGGCCGAGCACGTGGTCGCGCATCGCCCCCCAGGCGACCCGCCGCGGGCCGGAGAGATTGGCCGCCACGATGCCGCCCAATGTGGCCGGCATGGGGGTGGCGGGCGTGGCGGCGCCGAACAGGACGGCGGGATCGGGTGGCTCGGCGATCAGGTGCTGGCCCTCGGCGGCAAGCGCGGCCTCGATCTCCGGCAGCGGCGTCCCGGCGCGGGCGCGCAGTACGAGCTCCTTCGGCGCATACAGCGTGATGCCGCGAAGGCTGGCCGTGGAGAGTCCGCGCGCAGCCTGCACCGGGCGCAGCATTGCGCGTTTGGTCCCGTTGCCGGCGATCGCGAGCGGCTCGCCGGCAGCCGCCGCCGCAGCGATGTCGGCGGCGAGTGCGGCCTCGTCGGGCGGCGCGAGCGTAGTGTCGCTCACGCGGGCGTGTCCGCCCGGCACGACGGGCGCGGATGCGCGCGGCAGGGTTCCGAGGACTGGGGCATGGGCACGGCGGCAGCCTTTGCGAAGGAGCGCGGGACTGTATGGCCCTGCCGGGGGCAAGGCCAGGGTGCGGGTGCTGGCCCGGAACGAACGCTCTTACCCGCCAGCGCCGGGCCCATCCTCCGGCACCGCATCCTTCGGCGCCTCATCCTTCGGCCTCGGCCCGCTGACGTCCGGCTACAATGCGGTCGCCGCCGGTTCCCGGGCCTTCTGGCGCGCCACACCTCCTCGTCGGTCAGGCGTGCATCGTAGATCGAGCGCGGCTCGATGCTGCGCGCGACCAAGGTGGCGGTCGCCACCGCGAGCAGCCGCGGCACGATGAACGACCGATCCCGCCCCGTCAGCTCCATCATCAGCACCACTGCCGAGATCGGCCCCTGCGTCGCCGCCGCCAGCACCGAAGCCGCCCCGACCATCGCATACAGGCCGAGCGGCGCGCCCGGCCACAGCCACGCCCAGGCATGCCCGAGCAACCCGCCCAGCAGCCCCCCAAGGTCAGGACGGCGTGAACAACCCGCCCGGCGCGGCGGTGCCTGAGCCGGCATCGGGGCCAGCAAGGGCGCGCCGGCGTCGCGCGCGATCGGTGGGGAGGGGCTCACGCCCGCGAGCGACAGGCCGGAGCGTTGCCGGGCGCCACGCCTGGAGCCGCTCTAGGCCGCCGGCAGCAGCGGAAACACCTTATGCGGGTTGAGCAGCCAGCCCGGATCGAAAGCGGACTTGATCCGCCGCTGCTGGTCGAGCTCGGCGTCGGTGAACTGCACGCCCATCAGTTCGCGCTTCTCCACCCCCACGCCGTGCTCCCCGGTGAGGCAGCCGTCGACCTCGACGCAAAGCTTCAGGATGTCGGCGCCGAACGCCTCGGCCCTGTGGAAACTGTCGGGATCGTTGGCGTCGAACATGATGAGCGGGTGCAGGTTGCCGTCGCCGGCGTGGAAGATGTTGGCGACCTGCAGCCCGTAGGAACCCGACATCGCGCCGATCCGCGCCAGCACTTCGGGCAGGCGGGAAGTAGGGATGGTGCCGTCCATGCAGAGATAGTCGGGGCTGATCCGCCCCACCGCGCCGAACGCGCCCTTGCGCCCCTTCCAGATCGCCGCCGATTCGGCGGCCGATTGCGAGACCTTGAGGCTGATCGGGTCATGGCGGTCGCAGATCGCGCGGATGCGCCCGAGCAGGTCGTCCTGTTCCGCCGGGGAGCCTTCCACCTCGATGATCAGCATCGCTTCCGCGTCGAGCGGGTAGCCCGCATGGGCGAAAGCCTCACAGGCGTGGATCGCGGGGCGGTCCATGAACTCCAGCGCGACGGGGATGATGCCGGAGCCGATGATCGCATCGACGCAGGCGCCAGCCACTTCGTTGCTGCGGAACGCGGCCAGCATCGCGCGCGCGCCCTCCGGCCCGCGCAGGATGCGGACGGTGACCTCGGTGATGACGGCGAGCTGGCCCTCGCTCCCCGTCAGCAGGCCGAGCCAGTCGTAGCCTGCGGCATCGAGATGCGCGCCGCCGATGTCGAGGACCTCGCCCTCGATCGTGACCAGCTTCAGGCCGAGCAGGTTGTTGGCGGTGACGCCGTATTTCAGGCAGTGCGCGCCGCCCGAGTTCATGTTGACGTTGCCGCCGATCATGCAGGCGAGCTGGCTCGACGGGTCGGGGGCGTAGAAGAACCCGTGCGCGGACACGGCCCCGGTGATGCCGAGATTGGTCACCCCCGCCTGCACCACGGCACAGCGATCGGCGTAGTCGATGTCGAGGATGCGGTTCATCCGCATCATCCCCACCACCACAGCGTCCTCCAGCGGCAGGGCGCCGCCCGAGAGCGAAGTGCCGGCACCACGCGGCACCACGCGCACGCCGTTCTTGTGCAGGAAGCGGAGCACGGCGGCGACCTGCTCGGTCGTTTCCGGCAGCACGACGGCAAGCGGGGGCTGGCGATAGGCGGAAAGCCCGTCGGTCTCATAGGGTTTGAGCAGGTCCGGCTCGGCGATCACCGCGTCTTCGGCCAGCAGGGCGCGCAAGTCGGCGACGATGGCCGCGCGGTTGGCGAGCACGTCGGGCTTGGGGGCGGGCTGGCGGAGCATGGCGGTCCTCCCGGGGCAGGAAGGACAATGGGGCGGCGGCGCCCGGGGGACAAGGGCGGCGGCAAGAGTGCGCCGCGGCGGGATCGGCCGGGGACTGAAGCCTGTCGTCGAACTCGTGGCTGGCGCAGAGCGCGCGTCGTGCTTCCCGTCCTGGCCGGCACAGGGCCGGCCACGACATAGTGATCCTCTCAGGTCAACTCGGGCGTCAGTTCGGCGACCACCTCCAGCTGGCCGACCGTTTCGTTGCCGAACAGCAGCGGCACGAAGGCGCCCAGCAGCGCCACGACAACGATCGTGCCGAAGAATATCGGTGCCGAGCCGGTGTAAGGTTCCACCAGGAATGGCGCCAGCACGCCGGCAAAGATGCGGCCGAACGCCTCGCCGAAGATGTGGCCTCGGCCGCGCAGCGCCGTCGGGAATTGTTCCGACAGATACACGCGAGTCGCGGGGAAGGCCGAGAGCACCGTGAACCCGGTGATCATCGCGCCGGCACTCATCAGCACATCCGCCGAGGATCCTGCCCGATGCGCGGTCGCCATGAGGATCAGCCCCGGGAACGAGCCGGCGAGCGAATAGGCGATAGTCCAGCGCCGGCCGATCACCTCCATCAGATAGGCGGTGAACGCCTTGCCGGGGATTGTCGCCATGAACACCAGCGTGCTGATGCCGAAGCTCGTTGTCACCGCGGCTCCCTGGTCGTGCAGTGCCTTCGGCAGCAGGACCGCGATCAGATAGTAAGCGGTGCTCGCGGCGGCGGCGGCGATGATGCCGACGGCGGTCCGGCGGAACTGGCCGCCCTCGAACAACGCCCAGAAGGACGGCAACTCCTCGCGCGTCGTGCGCACATCCGGGCCGAGCGCATCGACCGTCAGCAGCGACACGCGGTTGCCGCACCGCCGGATGACCTGGTTGACGGTGGACAACGCTGCTTCGACCTGGCCGCGGCGCAACTGCCAGCGTGCACTCTGGGGAATGACGAAATGCACGATCACCGGCACGACGAACAGCGCCAGCCCGCCCGGCAGCGCCGCCAGCCGGAAGCCGTTCGGCGCGTCGGCGAGCAGGAAGCTGACGAAGGGCAACAACGTGAATGCGCTCGCCAGCATGACCTCGTAGATCGCCCCGTAGGTGCGGCGGTGCTGCGCCGGCATCAGCTCCGCCGCGATCGGGAACGCCGCCGAGATGGCGAAGCCGACGCCGATGCCGGTTGCCATGCGGATGGCGATCAGTTGCGCGCCGGTTTGCGCCAGCGGGATCAGCAAGGTGAAGAAGGTTGTGACGATCACGCCAATCTGCATGATCACCTTGCGGTTCAGGTGGTCTGACATGCTCGCCGCGATGAATCCGCCGATGACGATCATGATGGTGGGCGCGACGGCCAGCCAGCGGATCTCGGGGCCGGTCAGGTGCAGCGGCCCCTTGGCGAGCACGAGCAGCGTGCCGCTGAGCGCAAGGTCATAACCCTCGACGAAGCCGACGAGACCGAGCGCCAGGATGATGAGGACGTGGTAGCCGCCGAATGGAATGCTATCGAGCTTGTTGCCGAGCACGCGGCTGGCCGGGCTGCCCGACGGTCTGCTGACGGATGACCGAGGCATGGTTTTTTCCTCCCAGGTTGCTGAACCCGGGGAACCGTGCCGATCACGAACGCGGCGAGGCCGTTCCGATTGGCGTCACGTATCTCAGCGAATCAGGTTGCAGATTCTCCGTCCGTTGGTCTGCCGTCGTCGTGAGCGGCACAAGGTGCCGCCGAGTTGACGAGATGCTTTCCGAGACGTTGCGGGAGCGGTATCCCGTTCTCCATCTGCCGTGCGATCTGTATGTCGTACGCCCGATCACTGTACGCGGGCGACCGGCGTTTGTCACGCGCCACTTGGTGTCGTGGCCGGGCTTGCAGTACCGCCCGGTTGTGATTTGGGGGCAGGTAGCGTCAGCCGTCCGGCGGAATGGATGAGGTAGGCGTCCACCGAGGTTCGCCGCCCCGGACCGAACGCGTCGGTCGGCGCCGGATTGACGACAGACCCTAGCCCTGGCGGGCCTTCATCCGCGGGTTCTTCTTGTTGATCACATAGACCCGCCCGCGCCGGCGCACCACGCGGCAGTTCTTGTCGCGGGTCTTGGCGGAGCGGAGGCTGTTGCGGACGCGCATGATCGGGGCTCTGGCTCGGGCTGGCGGCGGAGGCGGGGAAATAGGGGGACGGGACGGGCAAGTCAACCCGCGGCCCAACCCGCCCCCGGGGCCGGCCCGCCTCAGCGCGCCCCTTCCGCGGTGAACTCGCCCGGCGTGAGCTGGAAGCCGACCCAGATGGTATACAGCGCGCCGGCCTCGTTCGAAGCGATCGGCAGGGTGATCGCGATCGGGGCGCTCGTCATCACCACCCGGTCCTGGTCGGCGGGGAAGGCGACGTGGGTGGCGAACACCTGCTTCGACAGGATGTGCGCCCCCTGCGCCACGGCGACGAAATAGGGCACGTCGATCCCGCCCGGCGGCGTGGCCGGGCCGCGGTCGAGCTGCATCTGCACCTGCATCGTCGCCGCCAGGGTGCCCTTCTTGTCACCGGGCCGGCATTTGCCGGTGCTGCCGAGCAGCATCCCGTCGACGACCAGGTCCGACGGGCCGGGTCCGCCGGCTCGACCGGAGTCACGGTAGCGCAGCAGATGCTCCGCCTCGGGCAGCGGGCGGGCGGCGGGGCAGGCCGGGGCGAACTCGTCGCGCCCCGGTCCTCCGCAGCCGCCGAGGGCGGCGAGCAACGGCAGGGCCGCGCCGAGCTGGAGGGCGCGGCGGAGGGAGGCGCGACGGGGACGGCGCATGCGGCGGGGCTCCGGTCAAAGGCGGGCGAAGGCCGCCGGGCAGGGGGCGAGTGTGCGGCCGGCAGGCCGGAGGGCGCAATCCGGAGGCCGGGCGACGGCAGTCGTCGTCGGATATCGGAAGCCGGCACCGACCGCCACCCCAACGCCCCCTCCCCCGCCCTGCGGGGGAGAGGGCCGGGGCGAGGATGATGCGAACCGCACCGCGCCTTGCCCAAGCCCTCTCGCGCGCATGGAGAACGGGCGGCGCCATGTAGGCGGGACGTGTGGGCGGGACAGCGGTAACGTTCCTCAATCGACACGCGCCTCCGCCCCCGGCCCCACACGACGCCGGCATTGGGCGCCGCCGGTCGCGCATCATGCGGCGATTGAACTCATCGTGATCCGATTGAATTGCGGGAACGAAGGTGGTCAAACGCCCTTCGCGCGATCCATGTTGTCCTAAGGAAGAGACTGAGGAAAGACGATGTCTTGAGTGGTGGGTCGGGAACGCCTGCCGCGCATACTCCGGACCCGCCGCGGTCGCGTGTCCTCGCGTCCGTGTCACCGTTACGGAATTGCACGCCTGCCGACACGCATCTGCCAAAAAACCCGTCTGCAAAGACCCAGGGGGAAAGCTGCAGTCCTGATGATACGAAAACCGGCGCTCCCGGGGGCAGTGCACCGCAAAGCGTCAGCATCGACGCCGCTTCCGTGGCGGGGGTGCCCACGCCGCACCGGGGCCGGCGCGCTCGTGCGCAGCGCGTTCGCGCTCGTTGCCGTGCTGGCGCTGAGCGGCTGCGGCTGGCGGCATGCCCCAGTGCTCGCCGTGCAGGGCCCGATCGCGCTCACCGAGCGGAACCTGCTGTTCATGGCAGCCGGCCTGATGCTGATCGTTATCGTTCCGGTCTTCCTTATGGCGTTCCTGTTCACCTGGCGCTACCGCGCGTCGAATCCCAAGGGCCGTTATACGCCGGATTGGACCTATTCGGGTCGCATCGACGCCGTCGTGTGGGCGGTCCCGGCGCTGATCGTCGTGGCCATCGCCTACCTGGTCTGGACGAACACCCACAGGCTCGATCCGTACAAGCCGTTGGCAGCAGGGGGTGCGCCGTTGCGGATCGAGGTCGTCGCCGAAGACTGGAAGTGGCTGTTCATCTACCCGGCCCAGAAGGTCGCGGTCGTGAACGAACTGGTCTTCCCGAGCGGTCGGCCCGTCAGCCTCCGGTTGACCTCCGACACGGTGATGAATTCCTTCTACATCCCCGGCCTCGGCGGGCAGATCTACGCGATGGCCGGCATGCGGACGCGGCTTCATCTGCTCGCCAACCGGCCGATCACGTTGACCGGCAGGAACGTGCAATACAGCGGCGATGGGTTTCCCGATCAGTATTTCGGCGTCCACGCCGTCAGCGATGCAAGCTTCGCGGCCTGGATCGCGCAGGTGAAGCAGTCCCCGAAGACGCTCGATGCGGCGACCTATGCGACTTTGGCGAAGCCGAGCGCCCGATTTCCCGTCACCTATTATTCCGGCTACGAGCACGGTCTGTTCGACAAGATCCTCCGCAAATACACCGGGCCGATGCACCATCCGCACGCCGCCGACGCGGCCATGCAACCGGGAGGCCGGTGACGTGCTCGGAAGACTGACCCTCCATGCCCTGCCGTTCTACAGCCCCATCGCTTTCGGCGGTGCCATGATCACCGTCCTCGGCGGTCTGTCCGTGGTGGCGCTGGTCGTCTGGCTCCGCGCCGGGGGCTATCTGTGGCGCGAGTGGCTGACCAGCGTCGATCACAAACGCATCGGCATCATGTATATCCTGCTGGCGCTCGTGATGCTGATGCGCGGCTTTGTCGACGCGATCATGATGCGCACCCAGCAGGCGGTGGCGCTGGATTCGTCTGGCTACCTGCCGCCCGGCCATTTCGACCAGATTTTCAGCTCCCATGGCACCATCATGATCTTCTTCGTGGCGATGCCGTTCCTGACCGGGCTCATCAACATCGTCGTGCCGCAGCAGATCGGGGCGCGGGACGTGTCGTTCCCGTTCATGAACGCGCTCAGCCTGGGGCTCACCGCCGCCGCCGCCGGGCTGGTGCTGATCTCGCTCGTCATCGGCAAGTTCTCCACCGCTGGCTGGTCCGCCTACCCGCCCTATTCGGAGCTGCGGTTCAATCCCGGCGAGGGCGTGGACTACTGGATCTGGACCATCCTGATCAGCGGTCTCGGCAGCACCCTGACCGGGATCAATTTCCTCGTAACGATCATACAACGGCGCGCGCCCGGCATGAAACTGATGCGCATGCCGCTGTTCACCTGGACGGCGCTCTGCACCAGCATCCTGATGGTCTTCGCCTTTCCCGCCCTGACGGTCGCGAGCGGACTGCTTGGGCTCGACCGCTATCTCGGCATGCATTTCTTCACGAACGGCCACGGCGGCAACATGATGAACTACATCAACCTGTTCTGGATGTGGGGGCATCCGGAGGTGTACATCATCGTGCTGCCGGCGTTCGGCGTCTATTCGGAGGTCGTCGCCACCTTCTCCGGCAAGGCGCTGTTCGGCTACAAGTCGCTGGTCTACGCGACCACGGCGATCGCCGTGCTGTCGTTCATGGTCTGGCTGCACCATTTCTTCACCATGGGGGCGAGCGCGAACGTCAACGCCTTCTTCGGCATCACCACCATGATCATCGCCGTGCCGACGGGGGTAAAGATATTCGACTGGCTACTCACGATGTTCCGCGGCCGCATCCGCATGACCTCGCACATGTACTGGACGGTGGGCTTCATCGTCACCTTCGTCATCGGCGGCATGACTGGCGTGCTGCTGTCGGTGGCGCCGGTCGACTACCTGATGCACAACACCATGTTCCTGGTCGCGCATTTCCACAACATGCTGATCGGGGGCGCGCTGTTCGGTTATTTCGCGGGCTACCAGTACTGGTTCCCGAAGGCGATGGGATTCCGCCTCGACGAGAAATGGGGTAAGCGGGCGTTCTGGGCCTGGTTCGTCGGGTTCTATCTCGCGTTCATGCCGCTCTATGTGCTCGGCTTCATGGGCATGCCGCGACGCCTCGAACGCTATTATGTCCCGTCGTGGCAGCCGCTGCTGCTGGTCGCCGAGCTCGGGGCGCTCACGATCCTGACTGGGATCGCCTGCCTCGTCGTACAAGTGGTCGTCAGCTTCCGCAACCGGGCGGCATTGCGCGATACGACCGGCGACCCCTGGGACGGGCGGACCCTGGAATGGATGACCAGTTCGCCGCCGGCGCCGTACAACTTCGCGATCATCCCGGATGTCCACGCGGTCGACGAACTTGCCATGCAGAAGGAAGGGAAGGTTCCCGCATCACCAATGCTCGCAGGCCCGGAGGCGCGCGCGCGCTACCGCGACATCGTGATGCCAAACAATACCGGTGCGGGCCCGATCATCGGCGCCCTTGCCTTCGTGCTCGGCTTCGCCATGGTCTGGCACATCTGGTGGCTCGCGATCGCAGCCGGCCTCGGCATCTGGGGCATGCTCGTCATGCGCAGCTTCGACGACAACGACCTGCACGTCATTCCTGCCGGCGAAGTGGAGCTGACGGAGATCCGGCGCCTGCCGGCAGCCACCCGATGACACCGCCCCGCCGCTCGCCAGTCGACACTGCAACGAACGCCGTCAGGAGCAGACATGGCCTTGCAGGCAACCGGTAACGCCGCTGCGGAAATCGCGGCCGAACGCGCCGAGCAGGAGGACGAGCGCGCGCTGGGCTTCTGGCTCTACCTCATGAGCGACGCGGTCATCTTCGCGCTGCTGTTCGGCACCTATGCGGTGATGGTCGTTCGCACGGCCGGCGGCCCCGACGGCCACGCCCTGTTTCACCTGCGCCACACGTTCATCGAGACGATGCTGCTGCTGGCAAGCAGCATCACTTTCGGGTTCGCGAGCATCGCGGTGAACGCCGGCCGGCGGGAGGCCGTGCTCGCCTGGCTTCTGGTCACCTTCGCGCTCGGTGCCGGCTTCATCGGCATGGAAATCGCGGAGTTCCACGACGCGGTCGCGATGGGAGCCGGCCCGGGCCGCAGTGGATTCCTGTCGGCCTATTTCACTCTGGTCGGGACGCACGGGCTGCACGTCAGCATGGGCCTTGCCTGGATCGGCATCCTTTGGGTGCAGGTGCTGGTGCGCGGAGTGACGCCGCTCGCGGCCTCGCGCCTCTACCGGCTGGGCCTGTTCTGGCACTTCCTGGATATCGTCTGGATCGGTATCTTCTCCGTCGTCTACCTGCCGGGAATTCGTTGAATGTCGGACGCGCCCGCGCCCCATCCCGCCAGATCCTACCTGGTCGGGTTCGCCCTCGCCGTGGTGCTGACGGCGGTCCCGTTCGCATTGGTCGCCACCAGGGCGCTCGCGCCCATCCCGACGATGGTCGTGATCGCGATCCTCGCCCTGGTCCAGGCCATCGTGCATCTGCGCTGTTTCCTGCACCTCGATCTCCGGCCCGACTCGCGCAAACGCCTGGTCGCACTCGCCTTCGCTGCCGTCGTCGTCTTCATCATGGCAGGCGGCACCTTGTGGATCATGGCCAACCTGAACGCCCGGATGGGGATGTAGCGCAGGCCGCCGGGACAGCGAATCCCGGCCCATCCGGACACGCCGCGCCTCAGCCGGCGGCCAGCCAGGGCGGCACCGGCAGCCCCTTCTCCCGCAGGAATGCCGGGTTGAACAGTTTCGATTGATACCTGGACCCGCCGTCGCACAGCACGGTCACCACCGTGTGTCCCGGCCCGAGCGCCTTTGCCACCCGCACCGCCGCCGCGATGTTGATCCCCGACGAGGTCCCCACCGACAGCCCCTCGTGGATCAGAACGTCGTAGATATGTTCCAGCGCTTCGACATCCGGGATCTTCTCCGCGTCGTCGATCGGCGCACCCTCGAGGTTGGCCGGTACCCGGGATTGGCCGATCCCCTCGGTGATCGAACTGCCGGTCGCCTTCATCTCCAACCCCTTCACCCATGCGAACAGCGCGCTGCCGTCGGGGTCCGCGAGGACGATCCGCACGCCGGGCTTGCGCTCCTTCAGCGCCAGCGCCACGCCGGCGAGCGTTCCCCCGGTGCCGCAGGCGCAGGTGAAGGCGTCGATCGCCCCGCCGGTCTGCTCCCAGATTTCCGGGCCGGTGCCGGTGCGGTGCCCCTCCCGGTTCGCCAGGTTGTCGAACTGGTTGGCCCAGAAGGCGCCCACCTCCTCGGCCAGGCGGCGGGAGACGTGCACGTAGTTGCCGGGATCGCGATACGGTTTCGCCGGGACCAGCCGCAGATCGGCGCCAATCATGCGCAGAAAGTCGATCTTCTCCTGCGACTGCGTCTCCGGCATCACGATCACGGTACGATAGCCGCGGGCGTTGCCCACCAAGGTCAGGCCGATGCCGGTGTTGCCGGCCGTGCCCTCCACCACCGTGCCGCCGGGCTTCAGGGCGCCGCGCGCCTCGGCGTCCGCGATCAGGTAAAGGCCGGCGCGGTCCTTCACCGACCCGCCAGGGTTCATGAACTCCGCCTTGCCGAGGATCGTGCAGCCGGTCACCTCGGATGCGCGCCGCAGGCGGATCAGGGGCGTGTGGCCGATCGCCTCGACCAGTCCCGCCTGCCAGCCCGTGACGTGCCCGACTGTCCCGTGCCCGGCCGTCCCGTGATAAGCTTCCGTCATCACCGTTTCCCCTGGAGGAGTGCACCCATGGTCGAAGATGTCCCGCCCGCCCAGGCCTGGGAAGCCCTGCGTGCCGACCCGCACGCGCAACTGGTCGATGTTCGCACGGATGCGGAATGGAACTTCGTCGGCCTGCCCGATCTCGTCGTCGCCGGCAAGCAGGCGGTGTTGATCCCCTGGCAGGTCTATCCCTCGATGGCGGTGAACGCCCGGTTCGCCGAGCACCTGGCCGAGGCGGGCCTGACGCCCGAGCACAACGTCTATTTCATCTGCCGCACGGGCGGGCGCAGCCTGGCCGCGGCGCGGGCGGCGCAGGCGGCCGGCTTCCCGCACGCCTACAACGTCGCCGACGGGTTCGAGGGCCCGCCGGATGCCGACGGCCATCGCGGCACCGTGGCCGGCTGGAAGGCCGCCGGCCTGCCGTGGCGCCAGAAATAGACCGCCCTATCCGGCGTGGCCGGCGGCAAGCGGGGGCTCCAGCTACGCGCCGCGCATGCGGGCGATCTCCAGCAGCACGTCCGCCTCCAACGCCTTCTCGTCCAGCCGGTATTTCACGAGGTCGCCGATGCTGACGATGCCGACCAGCCGATCCTGATCCACGACCGGCAGGTGGCGGATCTTGTTCGCCGTCATCACCGCGAGCACGGCCTCGATCCGGTCCTGCGGGCGGCAGGTGATGATCGCGCGCGTCATCACGCCCTGCAAGGCGCGGCCAAGCACCGCCGGGCCGTCCTTGGCCAGCAGGCGCACGAGGTCGCGCTCGGTGAACACGCCCTGCATCTTCTGCCAGCGGTCCTGCACCACGACGGCGCCGATGCGGCGCTCGGCCAGGACGCCGACCGCCGTCGCCACGCTGTCGTCCGGCAGCAGGCTGGCGACGCCGCGGCCCTTGCTGTCCAGAACATGGGAAATCACCATTGCGGCCTCCGTTCGGCAGTTGCCTCGAAACCTATATGGGCAGCCGCCGCGGCGGCGCGATGGGGAATTGCCGCGGGCAGCTGCCATCCACCGTGCTGCGCACGGCGACCTTGGTCCACTTCGCGGCCCAAGCCCGCAGGGCGGGAGAGAGGTGACGCGCCGGAGGCTCGCCCGATTGCCCTGGGACCAACGCGGTAACCGGTTCTTTACAAAGCCCTGCGAGCATGCCGGGCATGAGTGAGACGCGCGTTCCGGTCCGATCCACGAGCCGCCATCCGGCGCCCGATCCCGGCACGCGTGCGCGTGGGCTGGAATCGCCGCCGCACGGCGGCCGGCCGCATGATGCCGCCCCGCCCCGCGAGCCGGGGCCGGTATTCTCGGTGGTCGTGCCGGCGTTCAACGAGGCGGCGGGGCTGCCGGCCTTCCACGCCCGTCTCGCGGAGGTGATGGACGGGCTCGGCGCGGCGTGGGAACTCGTCATCGTGGACGACGGCTCGTGCGACGGCACCGTCGTCGTCGTTGCCGGCCTGCGCGCGGCCGACCGACGGGTGGCGCTGCTCCAGTTGTCGCGCAATTTCGGCAAGGAGATCGCCTCCACCGCCGGGCTCGACCACGCGCGAGGGGAAGCGGTGATCCTGATCGATGCCGACCTGCAGGACCCGCCCGAGCTGATCCCCCACTTGGTCGCCGCCTGGCGCGAAGGCTACGACATGGTCTACGCGGAGCGCCGCGACCGCGTCGGCGATTCCTGGCTGAAACGCCGCACCGCCGCCGCCTTCTACCGGCTGATGCGGCGCTGCGGGCCGGTGCAATTGCCGTCGCAGGCCGGGGATTTTCGGCTGATGAGTCGCGCCGCCGTCGACGCCCTGCTGTCGTTGCGGGAACATCACAGGTTCATGAAAGGCCTGTATGCCTGGGTGGGCTTCCGCAGTTGCGGCGTGCCGTACAGCCGCGGCTCGCGGCTCGCCGGACACAGCAAATGGAGCTACTGGAAACTGTGGAACCTGGCGCTGGAGGGGATCACCAGCTTCAGCGTGCTGCCGCTGAAACTCGCGAGCTACCTCGGCCTGGCGGTGGCCGTGTTCGCCGCGCTGTTCGGCGGGCAGTTGGTGTTGCGCACCCTGCTGTTCGGCAACCCGGTGCCCGGCTATCCCAGCCTGATGGCGGTCGTGTTGTTCCTCGGCGGGATGCAGCTGATCACGCTCGGCGTGATGGGGGAATACCTCGGCCGGGTGTTCAACGAAACCAAACGTCGCCCGCTCTATCTGGTGGCGCGGTTCGAGCCGAGCGAGCTATCCGTGCCGGCCGCAGCCGGCATGTTCGGCGCGACAGCGTAACGCAGACAACCGGAATAGAAAGGAACTCCGCCCGGGGAAGAACCGTTCTGAAGAACCGTTCCCCGGGCGGGTTCCAACGCGATCCACGGGGGAGACACGCGCTCCCCCATGCATCAGCCGGCCGCCGCGACCGCGCCCGCCGCGTCGCGCACGCCCTTCACCGCCGCGCGCGCCGCCTGCGCCATCAGCCCGCTGTCGTTGGCGATCGTGACGAAGCGGAACCCCATCCCGATCATCCGCGCCGCATAGGCCGCCGTGCCGTTATGGATGCCGGCGAACAGGCCGCGCTTGCCCGTTTCGCGCACCAGCATCTCGTAGATGCCGAGGATCTTGGGCTCCTCCCGGTCCAAGATCGGCACCAGGCCGAGCGAGAAGCCGAGGTCGGACGGGCCCACGTAGATTCCGCTGATCCCCGGCACGTCCAGGATTTCGCCGATGTTGTCGATCGCTTCCTGCGTCTCGATCATCGGCATCACCAGCACCTCATTGTTGGCGATAGTCTGGTAGCTGCTGGCTTCGCCGTAGGCGGCCGCACGGATCGGCCCGTTGCTGCGCCTGCCGGCCGGCGGATACAGGCACGCATCGACCAGCCGCTGCGCTTCGGCCTTGTTGTTCACCATCGGGCAGATGATGCCCCAGGCGCCGCCGTCGAGCGCCTTGCCGATGATGCCGGGCTCGTTCCACGGCACGCGCACCAGCGGCGTGACGGGCTGCGCGCCCATGCCGTGGAAGCATTGCACCATCGAAAGATAGTCCTGCACCCCGTGCTGCATGTCGACGGTGACGCTGTCCCAGCCGCACTGCGCCATGACCTCGGCGGAGAAGCCGGAGGGAATGGCGAGCCAGCCGTTGACGACGGCTTTGCCGGATTTCAGACGATGCTTGGCCTTGTTGACCATCGGTCGGTTTCCTTCCGTGAAGAGGGCGGACGCTAGGCTCGGGTGGTGGCAAGGTCAATCGAAGCGCCGCCCGCGCCGCCCGGCAAAACCGCCTGCCGGAACTGCAATGTTTCCGTCCCGCGCAGAGCGCGACGCTGTCCCGCCGCGACCGGCGGGCGGCATGTCTTTGGGCGCAAAGGCCAGGGGCGCTGCCTGCCTGCCCTTTTGCCCCCACACGTCGCGCCGGCCGTCAAGCGCCCGCCGGGGCCAGGGGCAGGTCGATCCGCTGGTGCGGCCAGGCTTGTGCCGGAGCGGTCGTCCAGGGGCGATTCCCGCGGGTGGCGCGCACCGTTTCCATCCGTGCGCCGTGCCGGTCGAGCCAGATCGCTGTTGCCCCGTCCCGGCGCAGGCGGCGGCGGTCGATGTGCAGCAGCGGCGGAAAGCAATCCGTCGCGGCGGCGCGACGCGGCGAGGACCCCTTGGTTGAGGGCGGCGGTTGCCCCGACCGCAGGCCGAGCGCAATCGGTGCCTCGATGACCGCCGCCACGCAGGCTACCGACGTGCCCTCGCTGTTGAGAGGCACCGTTTCCGCGAGGAGCACCGCCGCCGCGCCGGGGCGCGGACGCAGCAGGCAGGACCCGACGCCGCAGACCACCGCGCCGCCGGCCTGGATGCGGTCCAGTCCGATCCGCTGCGCCGGGTCGGCTGCCCAGTACTGGCCCCACTCGTCCAGTGCGAAGCGCGACGACCCGCGCCCGCGCGCTACGAACACGCCGTCCGCCGTGCGCACCGCCACCATCGTTCCGTTGCCCGCCACCAGCACGTCCGCCGGCCGGATCAGCGCCGGCGACGCCATCCCGAGCCCGATCGCGAGCAACCCGGCCAGCCGCCATCGCCCTCGCCACAGCCCGAGCCAGGCCATGCCCAGCGCCAGCACCGCCAGTCCCCAGCCCGGCATCGGACCGACCGCGATCACCGCGTGCGGCAGGGCGGTGGTGGTACGCGCGACCCAGAGGATCGCACGAATGCCCCAGCCCATCGGCAGTAGCGCCAGCCGCTCCGCCCCCAGCGGCAGCAATGCCAGCGCCACAATCCCGGCAGGCATCACCCAGAGCGCGGTGATCGGCACCGCGATCATGTTCGCCAGCACGAAATAGACCTGCACCCGCCCGAAATGATACGCCGCGAACGGTGCCGAGGCCCCGCCGGCAAGCAGGCTGGTCACCCCGAGCCCGGTCACGTGCAACACCGCCCGCCGCCACCAGGCCCCGTCGCCGTGCAGCGCCGTGAGATGCGGGCGCAACGCCTCGTAGCCGGCGATCAGCGCCAGCACGGCGGAAAAACTCATCTGGAACGAAACCCCGGGCACCTCCTGCGGCGCCACCAAGATCAGCACCACGGCCGCCAGCGCCAGGCCGCGCAGCGAAATGGCGCGCCGCCCGGCCAGCACCGCCACGGCAACGAGGCAGGCCATGGCGAAGCTGCGCATGATCGGCACGTGCATACCGGTCAGCACCATGTAGAACCCGCCGGCGGCGAGCGCGAGTATCGTGGCGATCGGCTTGGCCGGCCAGCGCAGCGCAGCGTATTCCCACGCCGCCAGCACGATCCGGACGGCGCCGAACACGAGGCCCATGACGATCCCGATGTGCAGCCCCGCCACCGCCAACAGATGCGCGAGGCCGGAGCCGCGGAACGCCTCGCGGTCCGCCTCCGGGATGGCATTCTGTTCGCCGGTGAACAGGGTGGCGGCGATGGCGCCGGACGCGCCGGGCAGGGCGGCCTGGAAGCGCACGGCGATCGTTTCGCGCAACCGTTCGAGCATGCCCCCGATCCCACCCGGGGCATGGTGGGCGAGCACCCGCACCGGGCCGATGGCGAAGCCGTAGCCCGCCAGGCCGGCGAAGAACGCGCCGCGCTGCAAATCCCACCCGCCCGGGTAGAACGGGGGCGAGGGCGCGCGAACCAGGGCGCGCACCGATATGCGGTCGCCCTCGGCAATGTTCGCCGGATCGGTATTGCGCAGCCGCACGCGGACCAGCCGGCGCAGCGGCGGCGCGTCGCCGAGCCGCGCGTGCGCCAGGGTCACGCGCCGGCCCTGCGGCAGCAGTTCCACCAGGCGGACCGTGCCGGTCAGGACGACCGCGCGCCGCGGCAGCGCCTCCAGCGGCGGGGCGCGCGCGGTCGCCAGTTGCGCCGCGGCGAAGCCGACCGCACCGGCGGCGAGCAGGATCAGCACGACGCGCGCCGCGACGACCGGCCAGGCCTCCTGCCGGTGCAGCAGCACGATGCCGGGCAGCGCCGCCGTCGCGACGGATGCGCCGAGCCAACCCGGCGGCTCGACTCGCAGGGCGAAATACACCAGCACGCCGGCGCCCATCGCCACCGGCAGCCAGAGCACCAGACGGTCCCGCGCCACAAAGCGTCTCCGCTGCATTCTCACCGAGGCAGGCGTTCGTCGGTTGCCGCCCGCGGGACGGTCTCCCTATAGGCGCCGCTCGACCCGGGCACGCGTAGCGCCTGCGGGTTTAGGTCCGATGAACGCGGGCGGAGGGCAATCGCGTGAACGCTTGGCGCCTTCACCTTTCCGGCGCGAGCGGGAGGTGAGGAGGAGGGCACCTTGATTGCCCTCGGGGCAGAGGAAGCGGCTACTCCCCCGCCGCCTGGGCCAGCCGGAACACCGCCGCCGGATAGACGCCGAGCACCCGCACTTCGGAGGAGAAGAACGACAGCTCCTCGAGCGCCCGGCGCAGCGGCGGCTGGTCCGGATGGCCATCGACGTCGCACAGGAACTGGGTGGCGGTGAACGCGCCCTCCAGCATGTAGCTTTCCAGCTTCGTCATGTTCACGCCGTTGGTCGCGAATCCGCCGAGCGCCTTGTAGAGCGCCGCCGGCACGTTGCGGACCCGGAAGACGAAGGTCGTCACCACGGGCCCCGCCCCAGGGTCCGGCGCGCGCGGGCGTGGCGCCATGATGTAGAAGCGGGTCGTGTTGTGCGCCGCGTCTTCCACGTTCGCCCGCAGGATCTCGAGCCCGTAGATCTCGGCAGCGAGCGAGGAGGCGATCGCCGCGTCCTCCGGATTGTTCCACTCCGCAACGAGCTTGGCCGCCCCGGCCGTATCGGCCTCCACCACCGGGACCAGGCCGGCCGCGCGCAGGAAATGACGCACCTGGCCCAGCGCGACGGTATGCGAGTGCGCGCGCTTCAGGCCCGTGGCCGACGCCCCACGCGGCGCCAGCAGGCAGTGCTCGACCCGCTGAAAATGTTCGCCGACCACGAACAGGCCGGAGCCGGGCAGCAGGTGGTGGATGTCGGGCACCCGCCCGGCCAGGGTGTTCTCGCACGGCAGCATGGCGAGGCCGGCGCGGCCTTCGCGCACGGCCTCGATCGCGGCTTCGAACGAATCGCACGGCAGGGTGGGCAGGCGGGGAAACGCGGTGCGGCAGGCGAGGTCGGAATAGGCGCCGGCCAGGCCCTGGAACGCGATCGGTCCCGGCAACGCCGTCGGTCCGGCACTCGCTTCGGTCATGTGCTCTCCCTGCCGGTCAGGATGCGGCGTGCCCGCTCCAGGTCGGCCGGGGTATCGACCCCGAACGGACCGTGCGCAACTCGCGCGCAGCCGATTCGCATGCCCGCTTCCAGGGCGCGCAATTGTTCCAGGCCTTCGCGCCGCTCCAGCAGGCTCTCCGGCAGGGCGACGAAGCGTGCCAGCGCCGCCCGGCGGTAGGCATAGATGCCGATATGGTGCCAGCGCGGACCGTCACCCCAGGGGATCGCCGCGCGGGAGAAATAGAGGGCGGGCGCCACCTCGGCGCCCGGCGCGAAAGCGCAGGCGGTCTTGACGAAGGAGGCGGTGGCGGCCTCGGCGTCGTCGGCGATCGGCACGACCAGGGTGCCGATATCGGTCGCCGGATCGGCCAGAGGGGCCAGGGCGGCGCGGATCACCGCAGGATCGACCGTCGGCACGTCGCCCTGCAGATTGACCACGACGTCGAATTTTCCCTCGGGATCCAAGGTCGCGAGCGCCTGCTGAACGCGATCGGACCCCGAGGGCAGATCGGGATCGGTCAGCACCGCCCGACCGCCGGCGGCCTCCACCGCGGCGACGATCGCGGCGTCGCCGGCCGCGACCGCGACCGGGCCAATTCCGGCCTCCATCGCCCGCAGCATCACGTGCACGATCATCGGCCGCCCGGCGATATCGGCGAGCGGCTTGCCCGGCAGGCGACTGGAGGCCAGCCGGGCCGGAATGACCACGATCGGCGTCATGCGCCCGGCCTCATGAACGGAGTCTCATGCGCCCGGTCTCACGCGCAGGACCTCATGCGCGGCCCCATGCATCGCTCTGGCGACGGCACGGCGCAGCACCTGGACGGAAGATACGGCGGCGAACGGGGCGGTTGCGGCGGATTGCAGGCCAAGGTTCGTTTCCCTATGGTGCGACGCAGCTTAGGAAGGCATAACGCCGGGCGCAACGGCGCGCGGACGGATTGTCGTGCCCGGGCCATCGGAACTCGGCGGGGAAGTCGCGTCGCATGGACAGTATGGACGTCAACAAGGGGGTGGCCGCGGTTCTGGTCGCCGGCATCGCGTTCTTCATCACGGGGATGATCGGCGACAACATGGTCTCGCAAACCCCGCCGACGAAACCGCCGTTCTCCATGGCGGGGATGCAGACCGCCGCGACCAGCAGCGCCAAGCCGGCGGGGCTGCCGCCCGTTGCGCCGTTGCTCGCCAGCGCGGACGTCGCCAAGGGAAAGCAATTCGCGGGGGAGGTCTGCGCCGCCTGCCACAGCCTGAACAAGGGCGGCAAGCCGATCGTCGGGCCTAATCTCTGGGGTATCGTCGGCGACCCGCACGACCACGAGGCCGGCTTCGCCTACTCGGACGCGATGGAGAAGTTCAAGGGCCAGCCCTGGACCTATACCGCGCTCAACAAGTGGCTGTACAAGCCGGCGGCCTACGCGCCCGGCACGCACATGACCTTCGCCGGTATTCCGGACGCGAAGCTGCGTGCCGACGTGATCGCCTATCTGCGCACCCTGTCCGACCAGCCGAAACCGTTGCCCAAGGTCACGGCCGTCGCCGCGGCGCCGGCCAAGACCGCGCCCGCCGCCGGCGCTCCCCCGGGTGGGGCCTCGTCCGGACTCGATGCGCGGCTGGCGAAGGCGGATGCGGCGAAGGGCAAGCAGTTCGCGAGCGGCGTCTGCGCCGCCTGCCACAGCATGAACGAAGGCGGCAAACCGATCGTGGGACCCAACCTGTGGGGCGTGGTCGGCGGCCCGCATGACCACGAGGCGGGCTTCGCCTATTCCCCGGCACTGGAGAAGTTCAAAGGCCAGCCCTGGACCTTCGCCGCGCTCGACGAGTGGCTGGCCGATCCGGCGCATTACGCCCCCGGCACGCACATGACGTTTGCCGGCATTCCGCAGCCGCAACTACGGGCCGACGTGATCGCCTATCTCGATACCTTGTCCAAGCAGCCGGTGCCGCTGCCGAAGGCGGGAGGCGCGAAATAGCGCCAGCGCTCAACGAGCTGGTCGCAGCTGCCGAGGCCGCGGCCGACGTCGCCGGCGCGGTGATCCGCCCGTTCTTCCGCGCCCGCCTGCCCGCCACCCTGAAGCACGATCGCAGCCCCGTCACCATCGCCGACCGCACCGCCGAGCAGGCAATGCGCGCCGTGCTGGCCGAACGTTGCCCCGACCACGGCATCATGGGCGAGGAATTCGGCACCGACCGGGCGGACGCCCGCTGCCGCTGGGTGCTCGACCCGATCGACGGCACCCGCGCCTTCATCACTGGCCGCCCGGTGTTCGGTACCCTGATCGCGTTGCTCGATGACGGCGTTCCGATCCTCGGCGTGATCGACCAGCCGGTGACCGGGGAGCGCTGGATCGGCGTCGCCGGCCAGCCGACCCGCTTCCGCGGCCCGTTCGGGGGCGCTGCCGGCACGCGGCCCTGCGCGGAGTTGGCGGCGGCCGAGCTCTCCGCCACCAGCCCGGAAATGCTGGGGCCGCACCGCCCGACCTGGGACCTGCTGGCCGGCGCGGTGCGCCGCGTATCCTGGGGCGGGGATTGCTACGCCTACGGGCTGCTCGCGCTCGGCCAGATCGACGTGATCGCCGAGGCGGACCTGAAGCCCTGGGATTGGGCGGCGCTGGTCCCGGTGATCGAGGGCGCCGGCGGCCGCATCACCGATTGGGCCGGGCAGCCGCTGCGCGTTGATTTGGCGCTCCGCACCGATTTGTCTGAAGAGGCGCTCCACGCCGGTGGCGATGGGCGGGTGCTGGCGGTGGGCGACCCGACGCTGCTCGCCCTCGCCGTTGCGCGGCTCGGCGTCGGGTGATTTTTCTGCTGCTGCCCCCGCCTTGCGGCGATTTCAGTTTCCCCGCATGGGGCGAAACGGGCATCACAGGGCCATGAGGTCGGTGCTGGCCCTGCTCGCGCTCCTGCTGCTCGTCGTGCCCGCCGCCGCGGGCGGCGGCAACGCCCCCGGCGCGCCCCCCACCGTCCCGGCCGCAGCAGCGCCAACCTCCAACGCCCCGACCGCAGCTGGCTCGGCCGCCACTGCCCCAACGGCAACCACCACTCCCACCGCCCCGGCCTCCCCGTCGCCGGTGAGCGTGAGCGACGGCATTACCGTGCTCGGCACGCCGAAGCTGCCGCCCAACTTCCCCTATTTCCCCTACGTCAATCCGAACGCACCCAAAGGCGGCACCGTCACCCTGGCGGCCACCGGCAGCTATGACAGCTTCAACCCGTTCATCATGCGCGGCACCGCCGCCTGGGGGCTTGTCGGCCCCTGGGTCGCGCTCCCCGGCGGCACTGGCGCCGGCGGCAGCGTTGGGCATGTGTGGGAAAGCCTGCTCATCTCATCGGACGACGAGATCGCCACCGGCTATTGCCATGTCTGCAAAACCGTAGAGATGCCGGCGGACCGTCGCTGGGTGGCCTTCACCCTGCATCACCGGGCGCGGTTCTCCGACGGCCACCCGCTTACCGCCGCTGATGTCGCCTGGACCTTCCGCACCCTGAAGAAATATGGCCGTCCCGGCTACCGCATCCAGTTGGCGGGCGTCCAGGACGTGACAGTGGAGGGCAAGTGGCGGATCGTGTTCCACCTGCGCCCCAATGCCAACCGCGCGCTGCCGCTGATCCTGGGCGAGCTGCCGGTGCTGCCGCGGTTCTGGTTCAAAGGGCGCGACTTCACCCAGCCGCTGCGGGTGCCCCCGCCCGGCTCCGGCCCGTATATCATCGCCCATTTCGAGCTTGGCCGCAGCGTCACCTTCGTGCGCGATCCGCACTGGTGGGCGCGCGACCTGCCAACCTCGATCGGCACCAACAATTTCGACACCGTGCGCATCGAGTACTACCGGGAAGCCGCGGTCGCGCTGGAAGCCTTCAAGG
Organism: uncultured Pseudomonadota bacterium; assembly: GCA_963708095.1. Taxonomy (GTDB): domain Bacteria; phylum Pseudomonadota; class Alphaproteobacteria; order Acetobacterales; family Acetobacteraceae; genus JAJZVS01. Next base: position 4,442,742 of record OY970182.1, on the reverse strand, counting down.
CCGGCGACGTCGACCTGCGCGCCGAGAACATCTCCAAGACCTGGGCCACCGGCTACGATTTCCCGGCGGTCCGCCAGGGGCTGGTGATCAAGGCCGATGTCCGCCACCATCTGCCCACGGGTATGCAAGGCTGGGCGATGAACACCCGCCGCGCCGTATTCGCCAATCCGCTGACCCGCGAGGCGATGGCCGAGGCCTACGACTTCCAATGGGCGAACCGCAACCTGTTCTATAACGAGTACCGCCGGATACTCAGTTATTTCAGCAACAGCGACCTGGCCGCGACCGGCCTCCCGGGACCGGGGGAGCTCAAGCTGCTCGACCCGTTCCGCAAGGAGCTGCCGGCGGCCGTGTTCGATCGCCCCTTCACCCTGCCGGTCACCGACGGACGCGGCGACGACATGCCGGAGCTGAAACGCGCGCTCGCTTTGCTGGAGCGGGCGGGCTGGCGGGTGCGGGACATGAAGCTGGTCGGTCCGCACGGCAGGCAGATGCGCTTCTCGATCCTGCTCCCCGATCCGTCCTACGAGCGGATCGCCCTGCCCTACGCCGACACCCTGAAACACCTCGGGATCCATGTCGACGTGCGCGTGGTCGATCCGGCGCAGTACGAACACCTCACAGATAACTTCGATTTCGATATGACCATGCTGGTCTACGGCGAGGGCGATATCCCCGGCAGCGAGATCGACGAATACTGGTCCTGCGCCGCCGCCAAATCCATCGGCAGCATGAACCTGCCCGGCGTCTGCGACCCGGCCGTGACCGCGCTCATCCACGACGTGCTGACCGCACCCGACCGCGCGACCCTGCGTACCGCAGCGCACGCGCTCGACCGGGTCCTGCTCTGGCGCTGGTACCTGGTGCCGCAATGGAGCTCGCGCGAATTCCATATCGCCTGGTGGAACCGCTTCGGCCACCCTGCGACGCCGATCCGCGACGGGTTCGATTTCGATACATGGTGGGTCAATCCCGCGCTCGCCGCGCGCACCGACGCGGCCCGGCGCGCAGGCGGATAGGAGAACGGGAGATGGGATCCTACCTGCTGCGCCGCCTGCTGCTGGTGATCCCGACCCTGTTCGGCATCATCGCGATCAATTTCGCCGTTGTGCAGCTCGCCCCCGGCGGCCCTGTCGAACAGGCGATCGCCGCGCTGCGCGGCCGGGGAACCATGTCGGTGATGTCCGGCGCATCGGCCGACATGGGCGCCGGCCTCGCCCAGCCCGGCGCCTACCGCGGCGCGAGCGGCATGGACCCGCAGATGCTCGCCCAGATCCGCAAGATGTTCGGCTTCGACAAGCCGCCGCTGACACGCTTCGTCGAAATGGTGGGCGGCTACCTGCGCTTCGACTTCGGCCGCAGCTTTTTCCGCGGCCAGAGCGTGCTTGCCCTGATCGGGGAGCGGTTGCCCGTCTCGCTGTCGCTCGGGCTGTGGTCCACCCTGCTGATCTACGCGATTTCCATCCCGCTCGGCATCCGCAAGGCCGTGCGCGACGGCTCCCGCTTCGACACGGCAAGCTCCGGCGTGATCCTGGTGGGCTACGCCATCCCGAGCTTCCTGTTCGCGATCCTGCTGGTCGTGCTGTTCGCCGGCGGCAGCTACTGGCACCTGTTCCCGCTGCGCGGGCTCTCCGGCACCGGAGCATCCGCGTGGCCCTGGCCGGCGCGGTTCGCCGACTACGCGTGGCACCTCGTGCTGCCGATCGCCTCCGTCACCGCCGGGGGCTTCGCCAGCCTGACGTTGCTGACAAAGAACAGCTTCCTGGAAGAAATCCGCAAGCAGTACACGATCACCGCCCGCGCCAAGGGCGCGAGCGAACGGCGCGTGCTGTACGGCCATGTCTTCCGCAACGCCAGCCTCCTGCTGGTCGCCGGCTTCCCTCAGGCCTTCATCACCATCCTGTTCAGCAGCCAGTTGCTGGTGGAAATCGTGTTCTCCCTGAACGGGCTGGGCGAACTCGGCTTCCAGGCCGCCATCCAGCGCGACTACCCGGTGATGTTCGGCACCCTATATATCTTCACCCTGATCGGCCTCGTGATGCAGATCGTGGGCGACCTGCTCTACACCGTTGTCGATCCGCGGATCGACTTTACGGCGCGGCGATGAGGCTCTCCCCCCTCACCCGCCGCCGCCTCACCGCGTTCCGCGCGCACCGGCGCGGCTACACGGCGTTCTGGGTCTTCCTGGTGCTGTTCACGCTCAGCCTGTTCGCCGAATTCATCGCCAACGACCGGCCGCTGCTGGTGCGCTACGACGGCCATTGGTACGTGCCGGTGCTGCACGATTACCCCGAGAACACGTTCGGGCGGAACTTCCTGCCCACCGAAGCCGACTATACGATGCCCGAAGTGCAACGGGCGATCCGGGCGCACGGCTGGATGATCTGGCCCGTCATCCCCTACTACTACGAAACGATCGCCAAGGACGTCGGCCAGCCCTCCCCGGCCCCCCCCTCCTGGCGACACCCGCTCGGCACCGACGACGAGGCGCGTGACGTGCTGGCCCGCGTCATCTACGGCTTCCGTACCTCCGTGCTGTTCGGCTTCGTCCTCACCGCCGTCTCTTCCATGATCGGCGTCGCCGCCGGCGCGCTGCAAGGGTTCTACGGCGGGCTGACCGACCTGCTGGGACAACGCTTCACCGAAATCTGGAACGGCATGCCGCAACTCTACCTGCTGCTGATCCTCGGCAGCATCATCACCCCAGGGTTCTGGGTGCTGCTCGGATTCCTCCTCCTGTTCTCCTGGATGACGCTGACCGGCGTGGTGCGCGCCGAGTTTCTGCGCGGGCGCGGACTGGAATACGTCCGTGCCGCCCGCGCCCTCGGCGTCTCCGACCCGATGCTGATGATCCGCCACATCCTGCCGAACGCAACCATCGCCACCCTCACCTACCTGCCGTTCATCCTCTCCGGCTCCGTCACCGTACTCGCCAGCCTCGACTTCCTCGGCTTCGGCCTCCCCCCCGGAGCCGCCTCGCTCGGGGAGCTCGTCTCACAAGGCCGCAACAACCTCCAAGCCCCCTGGCTCGGCTTCACTGCCTTCTTCGTCCTCGGCGGCCTCCTTACCCTCCTCGTCTTCATCGGCGAAGCCGTCCGCGCCGCCTTCGACCCCCGCCGGATCGTGGAATGATGCCGGGGATCGAGGGGCCGGACGCACAGGAAGCAGGGCCAGGGGGCGCTGCCCCCTGGACCCCCGCCAAGGACAGGGCCCTTGGAACCCATCCATTGGTTCCGTGCGTGTGGGGGGTGGCGCGTCCGGGTGGGCGGTGGCGGCATGGCATGGGCGGCGGAGGGACCAGGCGCCCCAGCGTCTGGTCCCTCCAGCCGCCCATGCCATGCCGCCACCGCCCACCCGGACGCGCCACCCCCCACACGCACGGAACCCAAAAGAAGGGGTCCAGGGGGCAGCGCTCCCTGGCCTTGCTTCCTGTGCATCCTACCCCTCGGTGCCCGGCATGACCCTGTTGGCGGTGGAGGGGTTGTCGGTTGCGTTTGGCGATCGGGCGGTGGTGCAGGATGTTTCCTTTACGTTGGATCGTGGGGAGACGTTGGCGTTGGTGGGCGAGTCCGGCTCGGGCAAGTCGCTGACGGCGTTGTCGCTTCTGCAGTTGTTGCCGCCGGGGGCAGTGCATCCGTCGGGGCGGATTCAGTTGGATGGGGAGGATGTGATCGGGGCGTCCCCGGCGGTGCTGCGTGGGTTGCGCGGGGCTCGGGTGGGGATGGTGTTCCAGGAGCCGATGACCAGCCTCAATCCGTTGCACCGGATCGGGCGGCAGGTGGCGGAGGCGATCACCTTGCATCGGGCGGTGCCGCGCGGGGGATTGCGGAGGGAGGTGATTGCGGCGCTGACCCAGGCGGGGTTTGCGGATGCCGAGCATCGTCTTGATGCGTATCCGCACCAGTTGTCGGGGGGGCAGCGGCAGCGGGTGATGATTGCGATGGCGCTGGCGAACGATCCGGCGCTGTTGATTGCCGACGAGCCGACGACGGCGCTGGACGTGACGATCGAGGCGCAGATTCTCGATCTTCTGATGCGCCAAAAGGCGAGCCGACAGTTGGCGTTGTTGCTGATCACGCATGATCTGTCGATCGTGCGGCGCTATGCCGATCGGGTGTGCGTGATGCAGGCCGGCGGGATCGTGGAGCACGGGCCGGTGGACGGCGTGTTCGGCGCGCCGGCGCATCCTTACACGAGCCGGTTGTTGGCGGCGGAGGCGAAGGGTCGTCCTGCGCCGTTGCCGGCCGATGCGCCGACGGTGGTGGAGGCGGAGGGGCTGCGGGTCGGCTTTGCGCTGCGTCGCGGCTGGTGGGGACGGCACCGGGGGGAAGTGCGGGCGGTCGACAATGTGTCGCTGACCGTTCGGGAAGGCGAGACGTTGGGGCTGGTGGGTGAATCGGGATCGGGCAAGACGACACTCGGGTTTGCGCTGCTGCGGCTGCATCCGGCGGCGGGACGCATCCGCTTTGACGGGCAGGACCTGGCCGGGCTCGACCGGCGCGCGTTGCGGCGGTTGCGGGCGTCGATGCAGGTGGTGTTCCAGGATCCGTTCGGCAGTCTATCGCCGCGGCTGACGGTAGGGGAGATCGTGGCCGAGGGTCTGCGGGTGCATGCCCCGCGTCTGTCGCGTGTCGAACGGGAAAAGAAGGTCGCGGCCGCGCTGGAGGAGACCGGCCTACCTGCCAGCACGATCGCGCATTATCCGCACGAGTTCAGCGGCGGCCAGCGGCAGCGCATTGCGATCGCGCGGGCGATGGTGCTGCAGCCGCGTTTCGTCGTGCTGGACGAGCCGACCAGCGCGCTCGATATGTCGGTGCAGGCGCAGATCGTCGCGCTGCTGCGGCGGTTGCAGCACGACCACGGCCTCGCCTATCTGTTCATTTCCCACGATCTGAAGGTGGTGCGTGCGCTGGCGCACCGGATTGCCGTGCTGCGCGCCGGGCGGATCGTGGAGACGGGGGAGACGGAGGCGTTGTTCGCGCACCCGGAGTCCCCCTACACGAGGGCGCTGATGGCAGCAGCCTTCGATCACACCGCGGACGTACAGCCCGGCGAGGCACCGGTGCCGACCTGACTGCGCCGGTCGCGCTGCGCCGGAGAGCGGCGAGGCGGTGCGTCGTCACGGCGTACTGCAGGACGGCAGACCGCCCTGCAGCGCGCCATGCGGGCATCAGCCTCCCAGCGGCGACCAAGCCGGATCGGACGCCTGGGTGGCGGTGGGCTCGATCCTCTGGTTGAAGCCGGTGATATCGACCGTCAGCAGTTGCGAGCTGAAGCCCTGGCCCCCGTTGCCCACCGCTCGGCTCTGGCTGAAATACATGATCACCCGCCCGTTCGGGCAAAACGTGGGGCCTTCCACGTCCCAGCCCTCGGCGATCGCGCGTTCGCCGGTGCCGTCGGGGGCCATCACGCCGATCGAGAAATTGGCCTCGTTGCCACCGTAACGGGTGAAGGCGATCAGGTCGCCGCGCGGCGACCACACCGGGCTCGTGTAGTTGGCGTGGCCGAAGCTGATCCGTTTCACCCCGCTGCCGTCGGCGTTCATGATATAGAGCTGCGGCGTCCCGTCGCGATCGGAGTTGAACACGATCTGCGATCCGTCAGGGCTGTAGCACGGACTGACGTCGATCGAGTTCGAATCGGTGATCTGCTGCGTCGTCTGGGAGGCGAGGTTCACCGTGGCGATCGACGAGCCGCTGCCGTGCGCGACTGCCATGACCACGGTCTGCCCGTCGGGCGAGAAGCGGGGGGCGAAGGTCATGCCGGAGAACTCGCCGAGGATGCGCTGCCGGCCGGTGGCAAGGTTGAACAGATAGACCCGCGGCCGCTGGTTGGCGTAGCTCATGAAGCAGATCAGGTCGCCTTTGGGGGCGAAGCGCGGCGACAGTACCATCCAGGTGCCGTCGGTCAGGAAGCGGTTGTTGGCGCCGTCCTGGTCCATGATCGCGAGCCGGTGCGCCTCGTGCGCGCGCGGGCCGGTGAGCGAGACATAGACGATGCGGGTGTCGAAATACCCGGGCTCGCCGAGCAGCCGCTGGTAGATCACGTCGGCGATGATATGGGCGATGCGGCGCCAGTTCGCCTGCCCGGTCGTATAGGCGGTGCCCTGGAGCTGCCTCTGCGCCAGCACGTCCCACAGGCGGAACTGGACGCTGATCGTGCTGCCGGAGGCCTGCACCTGGCCGGTCACCAGGGCTTGCGTCCCGATCGCCGCCCAGTTCTGGAATGCCGGCACCTCCGGCGCACTGCCTGCCGCGGCGCCGGTCGGCTGGATGAAGGCACTGGGTGCGATCGGCCGGAACAGCCCGCAATTGCCAAGGTCGTTGGTGATCACCTCGGCGATGTTGTGCCCAAGGGTGGCGGAGCCCGGGTCGGCACCGACGAAATCGGGAATCGCGATCGGGATCGGCGCGGCGCGCGCGCGGTTCACGTCGATCACCGCGCTTTGCGCGCCATCCCCGCCGCCAGCCGGCGGCGCGCCAGGGGCGCCTTGGGGGCCCCCTTGTGCGAAGGCGCCGGGGCCGCCGAGGCCGATCAGCCCGGCGCTCCCCGCCGCGCCGGCAATCATGCGGCGCCGGCCGAGCGGGAACATGGAATTGTGCAGGAAGCGGGTACGTGCGTCGGTCATGCGTGTCTCTTCCACGGTTGTCGGCTACGGCGCAACGCGACGAGGAGCGGGTAGCGGGATTGTCATCGCGGCGCAGTCCTATGGGCTGAACCGGAAGCTCAGCACGTTGATCTTGCCCAGCATGTGCTGCGGCAGCGGCAGGTTGGCGCAAGTCGGGTCGAGCACGGCGCGGCGGGCGCGGTCGGCGAAGGCCTGGAACACCGGATCGGACTCCATCCGCGCGCGGTCCGCCGGCGCGAATTGCACGATCCGCGCCACGCCGTCGGCGTCGGTCGTCACCACCAGCATCACCTGCATCTTGTCGGCGTTCAGCGCCCCCGGGTCATAGGTCCAGCAGCGCCGCACATAGGCGCCGATCGCCGCCCGCTGGGAGGCGCTGAGTGCGGCGGTGTCGTTGCCTTCCGGATTGCCGCCGCCCTCCGGCGCGCCGCCCTGGTTGGGGTTGTAGCGCGCGGTGGGCGGCTGTTGCTTCACCTCGGCGCGCAGCTTCTGCAGCGTATTGAGCAGCGCACGGGTGTTGGGCGCCGGGTTGGTGGTGGCGTTGGGCTGCGACGTACTGCTGGGCTCCGGCGGCGGCGGTGTGGGCACCGGCGGCAGCGGCAACGGCGGCACCGGCTCCACCGGCGGCTTGGGCGGGGGCGGCGCGGTCGTGGTGGGCGGCGTCGGCAACGCAGGCGCCGGGGTGGGTGAGGGCGTGGGTGGCGGCGTCTTCACCGGCGGAGTTGGCGTCGGAGGCGTGACCGCCTGCTGCGGTGGCGGCGGCGGCGGGGGTGGGGGCGGCGGCGGCGCGAATTCGTTCGGGTTGGGCTGCGGCTTCTGGAATGCCGGCGGGGCGGGCACCGGCGTCGCGGCCTTCGCCGGGGCCGGCACCTTGCCCGGCACGGGAGCCCTCATGGTCGTGCCGATCTTGCCCTGGAACACCATGGAGACCGTCGTCTCCGGCGGCGGCACCGGCATCGGGAACAGCGGCAGGCCAAGCAGCACCAGCAGCACCACCGCGACGTGCAGCACCGCCGACGCCGCCGCTCCGCGGCGTAGGTCCGGCGTCACTCCCGGAGGAACCAGCCGATCGAACATCGCGCGCGGTTCAGCCCCGCTTGCCAGCGGCCGCCTCAGGGGGAGTAGCCGGCACACCGGCCGGCGGCTGCGCCAGCAGCGCCACCTTGGTGAACCCGCCCTGCGCGATCGTCGCCATCACCTGCACCACCAGCCCGTAGGAGATATCCTTGTCGCCGCGCACAAAAATCCGCCGGTTCGCATCCCCCGCGGCGACCGCCTGCAATTTGGCCACCAGCTCCGGCAGTTCCACCTGCTGGTTCTGCAGGAAGATCTTGCCCTGCCCGTCGATCGACACCGTGAGCGGCGTGCTGTCGGTGTTGAGCGGCTTCGCGTCGGTCTTCGGCAGGTCGACCGACACGCCGGAGGTCATCAGCGGCGCGGTGACCATGAAGATGATCAGCAACACCAGCATCACGTCGACCAGCGGAGTGACGTTGATCTCGGCGAGCGGCCGGTAGCGCCCCCGCCGTCCGCCGTTGCGTGCGCCCAGGCCGGACATTGCCATGGTCAGACCCGCTCCTCGCTCTGGCGCGACAGGATGGCGCTGAACTCGGTGCCGAAGGCTTCCAGGCGGGAGGCGAAGCGGGCAAGATCGGTGCTGATCTTGTTGTAGGCGAGCACCGCCGGGATCGCCGCCACCAGGCCCATCGCCGTGGCGAACAGCGCCTCGGCGATGCCCGGCGCCACGACGGCGAGGTTGGTGTTGTGCATGGCCGCAATCGCCGAGAAGCTGTGCATGATCCCCCACACGGTCCCGAACAGCCCGATGAACGGCGCGGTAGCGCCGACCGAGGCGAGGAAGATCGTCCAGCGCTCGAGCCGGTCCATCTCCCGCTGGACCGTGACCGCGATCGCCCGATCCACCCGCTCGCGCACCCCGGTGCGGCTCACGTCGACGCCGGCGACGCGGACGGTGCGCCGCCATTCGCCCATCGCCGCGCCGAAGACGGCGGCCATCGGGTGCGCCGGCTGGGTGCCTTCCTGGTCATAGAGGTCGTCCAGGCTGCCGCCGGACCAGAACCGGTCCTCGAATCCGTCGGCCTCCTTGTTGACCCGGCGCAGGCTCGACCATTTCTCGAACACCACCGCCCAGACCCAGACGCTGGCGAGCAGCAGGCCGATGATGACCAGCTTCACCAGGATGTCGGCCTGCAGGAACAGGCCCCAGAGCGACAGGTCGCTCCCGGCCGCTCCGAGGTTCACCGCATCGACAGCGCGATCCACCGCGTACTCCCTTGTTCATCCCCAGCGGCGGAGCCGCCGTTGCTTATCCACACGGCGGAGCCGCCGTTGTTCATCCACACGGCGGCGCCGCCTTCGTTCATCCCGCGGCCGGAGCCGCCTGCAATCCCGCCAGCGCATTCCGCCAGGCTGGCGGAATGCGGGCCGGACGGCCGGTGTCGGTCCGCACGCAGGCAAGCTCGATCGCCGCCGTCGCACACACACCCTCCGCCCCCACGATGTCCTGGCGCAGCCGCACAGAGGCCGCGCCCAGGCCGCGCTGGTCGGTCAGGACCGAAAGCGGCTCGTCCAGCCTTGCGGGGCGCAGATAGTCCAATTTGACGCGGCGCACCACGAACATGCGCTGGTGGTCGCGCACGAGCGCCGCATGGGGCACCCCCAGCGCGCGCAGGGCTTCGGTGCGCGCCCGCTCGGCGAAGCGGAGATAATTGGCGTGGTACACGATGCCGCCGGCGTCGGTGTCCTCGTAATAAACCCGCAGATCATAGCGATGCGGGACGACGGCGACGATGGCGGCCGGATTGCTGATCATTGAGCCTCCGCCGCAGGATCCGGCCCGCCGTCGCGGCCCAGAAGATCAAGCTGGCCCGGCTGGCCGGCGGGCGGCGCCAGGCCCAGATGCCGCCAGCCGGACAAGCCCAGCATCCGGCCGCGGCTGGTGCGCAGCACGAGCCCCTCCTGGATCAGGAACGGCTCGATCACGTCTTCGAGCGTGTCCCGCGCCTCCGACAGCGCCGCCGCCAATGTCTCTACCCCCACCGGACCGCCGGCATGATGTTCGGCGATTCGCAGCAAGTAGCGCCGGTCCATCGCATCGAGCCCGCGCGCATCCACCTCCAGCCGGGTCAACGCCGCATCCGCCATGTCTCGATCCACCTCGGCCACGTCCTGCACCGCGGCGAAATCGCGCACCCGGCGCAACAGCCGCCCGGCGATGCGCGGGGTGCCGCGGGACCGCGCGGCAATCTCGGCAGCCCCCGCCGGCGTCAGCGCCAGACCCAGAATCGCTGCGCCGCGGCGGACGATCACCTCAAGTTCGGCCGGGGTGTAGAAAACCAGTCGCAGCGGAATGCCGAAACGATCTCGCAACGGCGTGGCCAACAGGCCTGCGCGGGTGGTGGCCCCCACCAGCGTGAACGGCGGCAGGTCGATGCGTACCGACCGCGCGGCGGGACCCTCGCCTATAATCAGGTCGAGCTGGAAGTCCTCCATGGCAGGGTAGAGAATTTCCTCGATCGCAGGCTGCAAGCGATGGATCTCGTCAATGAACAGCACGTCCCTGGGCTGCAGATTTGTCAGGATTGCGGCAAGATCGCCGGCACGCTGAATGACCGGACCCGAAGTGGCGCGAAACCCAACCCCCAGCTCGCGCGCCACGATCTGCGCCAACGTCGTCTTGCCCAGCCCAGGCGGCCCATGCAGCAACACATGATCCAGCGCCTCCGCCCGGCCCCGCGCCGCCGCAATGAAAACCGCCAGATTCTCCCGACTCGCCTGCTGGCCAATGAATTCCACCAACCGCTGCGGCCGCAGCGACGCCTCCGCCGCATCCTCCTCCCGCCGCGCCGCCGTGACCGCGCGGTCCGCAGGATCCGGCTCGCTCATGACGGATAGTCCGGGGGGCGGGGAAGCAAGGCCAGGGGGCGCAGCCCCCTGGACCCCCGCCAAGGGCTCGCCCTTGGAACCCTTCCGTTGGTTCCGTGCTGGTGGGGGGTATCGCGGCTGGGCTCGGGGCGGCGGTGTGGCGGGGGCGTCGTGCAGGGACAGGGCGCAGAAGCGCCCTGCCCCTGCCGGCGCCCCCGCCACACCGCCGCCCCGAGCCCAGCCGCGATACCCCCCACCAGCACGGAATCAGTTGATGGGGTCCAGGGGGCCGCGCCCCCTGGCCTTGCTTCCCCACCCCCCGAAACATCCGCCATCACCGCGCCAGTTCCTTCAGGCTGTCGCGGATCAGGGCGTCGAGGCCTGCGGTGGGGCCAAGGTGGTCGAGGGCGCGGGCGACGGCGGGTTGGGCTTCGGGGCGGCGGTAGCCGAGGTTGATGAGGGCGGAGAGGGCGTCTTCCGCGAGGCTTGGAGGTGTTGCGACGGGGGTGGGCAGGCCTGGGGTAGCGGGCATGGCGCCGGCTTTGTCGCGCAGTTCCGTGAGCAGGCGGATAGCAAGTCGTGGGCCGACGCCTTGGGCGCGGGTGAGGCTGGTACGGTCGCCGGCGGCGATGGCGGCCACAAGCTCGCCGGGGGAGAGGGCGGAGAGGATAGCGAGCGCCACTTTGCCGCCGACGCCCTGGACGGTGGTGAGCAGGCGGAACCAGTCGCGTTCGGCCGGATCGACGAAGCCGTAGAGCATGATGGCGTCTTCTCGCACTTGGGTTTCGATCAGCAGTCTGGCCGGGGCTGGCGCGGCAGGCAGGGCGGCGAGGGTTCGAGTGGAGGCGTACACGAGGTAGCCGACGCCGCCGACGTCGATCACGCACCTGCCGTCTTCCAGCGCCGCGATGCGGCCGGTGAGGAGCGCGATCATGCGGCGGGGACCGGGTGTTCGCGCTCGGCCCAGGCCTGGCGGCTGGCACGGTGGTGGGCGTGGCAGATTGCGACCGCGAGTGCGTCGGCGGCATCGGCGCGGCGGACGGTGGCGCCGGGGAGCAGGCGGCGGACCATCATCTGCACTTGTTCCTTGGCGGCGCCGCCGGTGCCGACAACGGCGCGCTTGACGGTTTTGGCGCCGTATTCGGCGACCGGAATGCCGGCGAGCGCCGGGGCCAGCAGCGCGATCCCACGGGCGTAACCGAGCTTGAGCGTGGCGGCGCCGTTGCGGTTGACATAGGTCTCCTCCACCGCCGCTTCGTCCGGGTGGTGTTTGGCGATCAGCGCGGCGAGCGCGTCGTGCAGGAGACGCAGGCGGGCAGGGACCGGGGTGGCGGCGTCGGTGGCGATAATGCCGTCGGCGACATGGCGCAGGCGGTTGCCGTCCACGGCGATGAGCCCCCAGCCGGTGATGCTGAGGCCGGGGTCGAGGCCGAGGAGGGTGAGCATCTGGCGAATCGGGGGCTGGAGTGGGTGAGTGTGTAGCATAGGATGGTGGGCAGCGGGCACGAGTCCCTGCGGCGGAGTGCGCTCGGGCGGTGGGCCAATGCCGGCCGACCGGCGTGTTCCGGTATTTCCGCTCGGTCGCGGCAGCTCACGCGGCGCAGCGCCACCGCGATAACCTCAGTGTCCGTCCGGGAACAAATTGGGTCTTTAGAATCGTCTGGCTGCAGGGGGGTTGACTGGCTCGAATCGTCTGTGACCCGATGTATGGGGCCGATTCGCGAGGTGCCCAATGTGGACAGACGAGACCCGTATCCGGCATGACCGCATCCGCGACACTCTTGATGGCGCATTCTTGGCAGACATGAGGGAAGCCCAGCTGGCTGACCAGTTCGGTCATCTCCGCGGCCGGGGCGCTGACAAGCGCCACTGCGGCCCGAGCTGAGGATATGCAATATGTCTGCCATACGCGGAGCGGAGAGGGCGCAAACACCGCGTAACCCGCTCCGGTGGCTAAACTGGGACGATAAGCGAACCATAACGAAAGTGGTTGCGGGGACAGGATTTGAACCTGTGACCTTCAGGTTATGAGCCTGACGAGCTACCGGGCTGCTCCACCCCGCGTTGGTGGTGGTATGGGGGGATGGGTTGGAAGACCTGGCGGCGACCTACTCTCCCGCGGCTTGAGCCGCAGTACCATGGGCGCTGGGGGTTTTCACGGCCGAGTTCGGGATGGGATCGGGTGCGGTCTCCCCGCCATGGCCACCAGGTCATCCAGCCCATCCCTATGAGGGGTCGGGGTGGCAGGTTCTGGTGGGGTGTTATGTGCGGCGGGGGCTGGGGATGATTTCTGTGCATGGAGGGTCTGCACACCGATCGTGTGATCGGTGGGTTTGACCGATGGTATCGAGCCTATCGGGCGATTAGGACCGGTCAGCTTCGCGCGTTGCCGCGTTTCCACATCCGGCCTATCGACGTGATGGTCTATCACGGCCCTCGGGGAGACCTGGTTTAGAGGAGGGTTTCCCGCTTAGATGCTTTCAGCGGTTATCCCGTCCATACATAGCTACCCGGCGGTGCCGCTGGCGCGACAACCGGTACACCAGAGGTATGTCCATCCCGGTCCTCTCGTACTAGGGACAGCGCCTCGCAAGTCTCCTTCACCCACGGCAGATAGGGACCGAACTGTCTCACGACGTTCTAAACCCAGCTCACGTACCACTTTAATCGGCGAACAGCCGAACCCTTGGGACCTGCTCCAGCCCCAGGATGTGATGAGCCGACATCGAGGTGCCAAACCTCCCCGTCGATGTGGACTCTTGGGGGAGATCAGCCTGTTATCCCTAGAGTACCTTTTATCCGTTGAGCGATGGCCCTTCCACGCGGGACCACCGGATCACTATGGCCGACTTTCGTCTCTGCTCGAACTGTCGCTCTCGCAGTCAGGCGGGCTTGTGCCATTGCACTCAGCAGCCGATGTCCGACCGGCCTGAGCCCACCATCGCGCGCCTCCGTTACTGTTTGGGAGGCGACCGCCCCAGTCAAACTGCCCGCCATGCAGGGTCCCGGACCGGGCTGACCGGTCTCGGTTAGATATCAGAAGAGTTCAGGGTGGTATTTCAAGGGTGGCTCCACCTGAGCTAGCGCCCCGGCTTCAAAGCCTCCCACCTATCCTACACAGCACTCTCCTAATACCACTGCAAAGCTGCAGTAAAGGTTCATAGGGTCTTTCCGTCTGACCGCGGGTACCCCGCATCTTCACGGGGAATTCAATTTCGCTGAGCCGATGCCGGAGACAGTGGGGAAGTCGTTACGCCATTCGTGCAGGTCGGAACTTACCCGACAAGGAATTTCGCTACCTTAGGACCGTTATAGTTACGGCCGCCGTTTACCGGGGCTTCAATTCGGTGCTTGCACACCTCCTCTTAACCTTCCGGCACCGGGCAGGCGTCAGACCCTATACGTCGTCTCTCGACTTCGCAGAGCCCTGTGTTTTTACTAAACAGTCGCTACCCCCTGCTCTGTGCCACCCGCCACTGGTTGCCCAATGACAGGTCTCGCTTATCCCGAAGTTACGCGAGCAATTTGCCTAGTTCCTTCGACATCGTTCTCTCAAGCGCCTGGGTATACTCTACCTGTCCACCTGTGTCGGTTTAGGGTACGGTCTCGTCGCTGGAGCTATTTCCCGGGATGCGCGCAAAGCCAGGACAATCCAGTAAGCCCTGACAACAGTTTGCATCCGTCACTTCCAGCAGGCCCAGGAATATTAACCTGGTTCCCATCGACTACGGCTTTCGCCCTCGCCTTAGGGGCCGGCTCACCCTGCGCGGATTAACCTTGCGCAGGAACCCTTGGACTTTCGGCGACAGAGTTTCTCACTCTGTTTGTCGCTACTCATGTCAGCATTCGCACTTCCGATACCTCCACCGTCCCTCACAGGACCGGCTTCACAGGCCTACGGAACGCTCCGCTACCGCTTGCAAGCTGCTAGACTTGCAAACCCACAGCTTCGGTACGTGGCTTGAGCCCCGTTACATTTTCGGCGCAGGATTTCTAATAGACCAGTGAGCTATTACGCTTTCTTTAAAGGATGGCTGCTTCTAAGCCAACCTCCTGGTTGTTTTGGAATTCCCACATCCTTTCCCACTTAGCCACGATTTGGGGACCTTAGCTGGTGGTCTGGGCTGTTTCCCTCTCGACGACGGACCTTAGCACCCGCCGTCTGTCTGCCACGCTATACTCCTCGGTATTCGGAGTTTGGTTAGGTTTGGTAAGTCTTTGGGACCCCCTAGCCCATCCAGTGCTCTACCCCCGAGGGTAAACACATGACGATCTACCTAAATAGATTTCGCGGAGAACCAGCTATTTCCGAGTTTGATTGGCCTTTCACCCCTAGCCACAGCTCATCCCCGACTTTTTCAACAGGCGTGGGTTCGGCCCTCCAGTGCGTGTTACCGCACCTTCAGCCTGGCCATGGCTAGATCACTCGGTTTCGGGTCTTCCGCCCGCGACTGAACGCCCTGTTCAGACTCGCTTTCGCTGCGCCTTCGCCTACCGGCTTAAGCTTGCCGCGAACGGAAACTCGCTGACCCATTATACAAAAGGTACGCCGTCACCACACCAAAGGCTCGCGCCCTATCGGCGGCTCCGACTGCTTGTAGGCATCCGGTTTCAGGTCTCTTTCACTCCCCTCTCGGGGTGCTTTTCACCTTTCCCTCACGGTACTTGTTCGCTATCGGTCACCAGGGAGTATTTAGGCTTGGAGGGTGGTCCCCCCGTCTTCAGACAG
>OY970182.1:3962500-4422500 GCA_963708095.1 uncultured Pseudomonadota bacterium | reverse complement strand
CGGCATTGACGCCCCCGAACAGCGCAGTCTTCATGCTTCGTTACTCCCTTGCTCCGTTCGCCGCGCCCGCGGCATCCGCCCGGGCCATTCGGCGAGGTGATGTTCCAATGGTCCCGCCTGCCGCTCGCTGACCACCCGCCCGCGCACCGAGACGCCCGCCTGATGGACGGTCTCGGGATCGCCCGAGACCAGCGGGTGCCACCACGCCAGATCCTTGCCTTCGCCGAGACGCCGATAAGCGCAGGACGGTGGCAGCCAGTCGACCTGGCGAACCTCCGCCGGCGTCAGGGTCACGCAATCCGGCACGCGACGCTGGCGGTGGGAATAGTCGCCGCATTGACAGGTATGCAGGTCCAGAAGGTGGCAGGCCACCGTGGTGAAGGACAGCGCATCCGTCTCCGCATCGCGGAGTTTGTGCAGGCAGCACCGGCCGCAGCCGTCGCACAGCGACTCCCACTCCGCCTTGGACATCTCGTCCAGGCTCTTGGTCTTCCAGAATGGCGCGGGTGCAGGCATGGCGGCGCCAACCCTACCCCGCCCCCGATGGCGACGGAAGGCTGGTCTAGCAGCCTGTCGGACTTAACGCGACGCGGCGGCGGGTGTTAGCCTCGGGGCATCGCTTCGTGCTTTCCCTGCCCGGACGTCGACCCGATGAGCAACTTCCGCCTGATCGACCGCGACACTGGCTTTCTGATGCCGCCGTCGGTGGACGAGTGGCTGCCACAGCGGCATCTGGCCCGGTTCGTGGTGGAGGTGGTCGATGGCCTCGATGTGCGGGCGATGACCGGCAGCTACCGTGGATCGGGGGAGGCGTCCTACCACCCCCAACTCCTGCTCGGCCTCATCATCTATGGCTACGCCACCGGCGTGTTTTCGAGCCGCAAGCTGGAACGGGCGACCTATGACTCGGTGGCGTTCCGCTTCATCGCCGCCAACGAGCATCCTGATCACGACACGATCGCCGCGTTCCGGCGGCGTTTTCTGAAGCAAATCGAGGCGCTGTTCGTTCAGGTTCTGGGCGTGGCCCGCGAGATGGGCGTGCTGAAGCTGGGCACGGTGGCGTTGGACGGGACCAAGATCCACGCCAACGCCAGCCGCCACAGCGCGCTGTCGTATGAACACGCGGGCAAGATCGAGGCGCAGTTGCAGGCCGAAGTGGCCGATCTGATGGCGAAGGCCGAGGCGGCCGATCAGGCGGACGTGCCGGACGGGATGCGGGTGCCTGAGGAACTGGCGCGGCGCGAGCAGCGTCTGGCGGCGATTGCCCGGGCCCGCGCCACGATCGAGGCGCGGGCGAAGGAGCGCCATGCGCGCGAACGGGCCGAGTATGAAGCCAAGCTCAAGGCGCGTGCAGCCAAGACTGCGGCGACGGGCCGCAAGCCCGGCGGCAGGCCACCGGCGCCACCGGCGGACAGGCCGCTGCCCACCGATCAGGTCAACCTGACGGACGAGGAATTGCGCATCATGCCGGTGGCGGGTGGCGGGTTCGAGCAGTGCTACAACGCGCAGGCGGTGGTGGCGGCGGGCAGCCTGCTGGTGATCGCGGCCGATGTGGTGCAGGCGCCCAACGACAAGCAGCAGTTGGAGCCGATGCTGGGCAAGATCGCCAACCTGCCCGCTGCGTTGGGCAAGGTTGGCGCGTTGCTTGCGGACAACGGATATTTCAGCGAGGGCAATGTGAACGCCTGTGCCGCGGCGGGGATCGATCCGGTGATCGCGATGGGGCGCGAAGCGCATCATCCATCGCTCGACGAGCGTTTTGCCGCGCCGCCGCCGCCGGCACAGAACCCCGCGCCGCTTGCGGCGATGGAGCATCGGCTCAAGACCCGCGAGGGCAAGCGGCTCTACGCCTTGCGCAAGCAGACGCCCGAGCCGGTGTTCGGCATCATCAAGTCGGTGCTTGGGTTCCGCCAGTTCCTGCTGCGCGGCCTCGACAACGTCCGCGGCGAGTGGAACCTCGTGACCATGGCCTGGAACATGAAGCGGATGTTCGTCCTGGCGAGCACGATCTGAGCCAGATCAGGCCCTGTTGGGGACGATCGAAGGCGCCGCCGACCGCCACGGCCCGATCGTGCCGCTCAGGAACGCCGAAAATACCGATGTGACCGCCCTACGCCCCGCCAGCAGACGCCAACCTCCTCAATCGCCACCTGCACCCGACCGAATGATCCGATACCCCACCCCGACAGGCTGCTAGCGTCCGGGCGGCGGCAGGGATTGCTGCTCGATCGGGCCGCTCGGCGGCGGATAGCCCGGCTGTCCGCCACCGGGCTGCCCATAGACCGGCACGCCTCCAGCGGGCGGGCCGCTATAGCTGGGGGATTGGGGCCCCGGCGGCGGATAGCCAGGCGGCGGATATCCCGGCGGTGGATTCGCATACCCGCCTGGCTGCACCGGTGGGGGCGTCGGCTGCGCGCTGCCGTAGCGGGTCAGCAGCGCCCGCAGAGGGTCCGCCCCCGGATTGCTCGCCGCCATCTGCAGCACGATCGCCCTGGTATCCACCGGCCGCCCGTAATACGCCGCATCCCAATCCGACTTCGCGCTCAGCACGCTGCCGCCCAACGACACTCCCGCAAATACCCCGCGGGACTTGGTGAAGGCGACGATATCCGCGCCCACCGCCGTGGTGGTGGCCCCTTCCACCCCGCCGCCGATGGTGGCGACCACCGCCGAGGCGTCGGCGCCGAACTTGAAATGGCTCGACAACAGCGCGTCCAGCCCGCGGTTGGTCATCACCATCAGGACCAGTTCGCTGTCCTTCAGCCCGAGCTGAAACCCGACGCTGGCACTGCCGATGGTGAAGAATGCCGGGTACGACCATGTGCCGTTGGCGGCCCGCGCGGCCATGACGCATTGTCCGCCGGATCCACCGACGATGAATCCCGCCTCAAACACCCGCGGACAGATCAGGACCGCGCGTGCCCGCTCCAGCATCGCCTGCGCCTGGTCTGACGCACCGGGTTCCATCATGCCCTGCAACGCCAGGGTGGAGCGATCGACCAGGGCCTGCACGTCGCCCTGGGCGCGGGCGACTCCCGGCGAAAGCACCAGCAGGACGAACCCAAAAGCCGCCAGAATACGCTTCATGCAGACCCCCTGTTCGATACCGCGGCCGGACCAGGCGGAGCCGGGACCGACGTCAGGCATCCTGGACCGGCACCGCACCCTGTTCCGCAAGGCGGCTCGCACCAGCGACGTCCCGCTAGCACACCATCCGGAGTCGGCCCGAGTGACGAAGGCTCAATATCCCGGGAGTTCGTTGACCGACACCACCCGCCAGCCATCCGGATGGCGCTCCATCCGGGTGAGCGAGAGGTTCTGCACGGCCAGATGCAGCGCGTTGTCCGGACCGATCCCAAGCGCATGCGCCACGGCCGCGCGGATGGTGCCACCGTGGCTCACCGCCACCACCGCCTCCCCCGGATAGCGGGCCGCCAGCGCTTCCAGCGCCGCGCCGGCGCGGGCAATGACCTCCACCATGCTCTCGCCGCCCGGCGGGCGCTCATGGCCGCCCAAAGGCCAGAACGCGTGCGGCTTCAGGCTGAGCCGGGCGGGCAGCTCGGCGTGCGGTAAGCCCTGCCATTCGCCCAGGTGCTGCTCGATCAGGTCGGGCTCCTCGATCAACTCCTGACGCGGATACCCTGCGGCGAAGATCGCCTCCGCCGTGCGCCGGGTGCGCGACAGCGGCGTCACCACCCAGCGCGCCGGCCGCGGCAGGCGGCTCGCCAGGGCAGCGTACATTGGGGCCTGCTCCAGCAGGCTGGTGGGACAGAGGTCCACGTCCGACGTGCCGTAGAGAACCGCGCGCGCATTCTCGTTCACGATCGCGTGTCGGATCAGCCAAAAGCTGGTGGGCGGGGCCATGCGCTCGAGGTCCTTGGGGCGGGAGAACATCATATAGCGCGGCATGGGCCCGCATGGCGCCCGCTCCGGGGCGACATCCCATGTGCCCGGCGCGGGGCAGCCTTCGCGCGGGCTGGATCAGACCGCAGCCTCTGCCGCGCCGATCGCCCGCCACCAGGGCCAGGTGACCGCCAGCGCAACAAGCGCTTCGATCCCGGTTGCCACCGTCGCCCCGCGCGCGCCGATCGCGTCGGCCGTCAGGCCGATCAACACGAAGCCGAGCGGTCCCAGGCCGATACACACGGACAGCACACCAAGCATGCGGCTGCGCATCTCGACCGGGGCGAACAGATACACGAGCGTCGCCTGCATCACGCTGAACCCGGCGCCGCCGAAGCCCGCAACGAACAGCGCGCTTCCGGCGAGCCGCGCATCCGACAGAAGTGCAAAGAGCGTCAGGAACAAACAATAGGAGATCACGCCGCTCATATAAGCGACGGCGAAATGACGGCGCCGCACCAGGACCGCGAGCAGGAGGGCGCCCACAAACGCCCCCGCCCCGTCCATGCTTGCGAGCACGCCGGTGGCGGCCGAACCGAGCCCAAGGTTCGTCTCCGCGATCACCGGCACCATGCTTGTGAAGGGCCAGGCGAAGACGTTGTAGATCACGGTCACCAGCAGCACGCCCACGAGGCGCGGATCGCGCCGGGCATATCGCAGGCCGCCGACGATCCCTGCCAGCACCGATCCGCGCACGACCACGGCTGCAGCGTTACGGCTGCGTACCGCAAGCGTGGCCGCGAAGGCGGTCGCGCACACGACCACGCTCAGGCTGAACACCGCGCCGATGCCCCCGACCGCAAGCAGCGCCCCGGCGATCGCCGGGCCGAGCATACGGCTGCCGGTGGTGGCGGCGACATCGAGCGACATGGCCAGGCCCATCCGCTCAGTGCCCACCGCCTCGCCCATCATGGCCCGCCGCACCGGGTTGTCCGCCGCCCAGCCGATGCCGTTGATGAAGCTTGCCGCCGCGACTTCCCACACCGTGAGCCGCCCGGTGAAGGCGAGCACTGCGACGACCGCCGAGTTCGCTCCCATCATCGCGACGGCCAACAGCAAGGCGGTGCGACGTTCCACCCGCTCCGCCCAGGCGCCGAGGAACGCGCCGAACAGCCCCATCGGCAGCAGCCGGAGCATGGTCGTCATGGCGACCAAGAACGGTGAGCGGGTCCGCTGAAACACGAACACTGCGACGGCCAGGGTTTCCTCCCAGCGGACGGTGAAGGTGCCGAGGCCGACATAAAGCAGGCGCCAGAAATCGGCACCGGCGAACAGCAGACCCGCGGCAAGGGCCGGCGCCGGGCGGCGATGGGTGATTGACAGGACGTTCCTCGGGCGTTTTGCAGGTCTCTGCCGGCGATCCTGCCGGGGAACCAGGAGGCGGACAACCTGCCGCCGGCGGGCGAGGCTTGCGCCGCCCCCCGGGCGCGCCGCCCCGGACGGGTGACACCGGGGCAGCAGGGGTTGGCACCTGGAATCTGACCCAAAAGGAACGGGGTCACGTCGCGCCGCGGAGCACGGGTCCGTTCGCGTCGTCCGCGTGCGCGGATGCCCGGACGCAGGCGTCGGCAGCGGACCGCTAGCGCGCCTGGGCGCTGGCCTCCGAGCGGGTGGCGCCCACCCGTGCGGCCAGCGCGGCGGCCATGAACGCGTCCAGGTCGCCGTCCAGCACCGCTGCCGGATTACCCTTCTCCACGCCGGTGCGCAGGTCCTTCACCATCTGGTACGGTGCCAGCACGTAGCTGCGGATCTGGTGGCCCCAGCCGATATCGGTCTTGGCGTTCTCCACCGCGGTCGCTGCTGCCTCGCGCTTCTGCAGCTCCTGCTCGTACAGCCGGGCTTTCAGCATCTCCATCGCGATGGCGCGGTTGCGGTGTTGGCTGCGGTCGGTCTGGCAGGCGACAATGATACCGCTCGGCACATGGGTGATGCGGATCGCGCTCTCGGTCTTGTTCACGTGCTGGCCGCCGGCGCCGGAGGAGCGGTAGGTATCCACCTTCAGGTCGGCGTCGCGAACCTCGATGTCGATCGTGTCGTCGACAACCGGATACACCCAGACACTGGCGAAGCTCGTCTGCCGGCGGGCGGCGGCATCGAACGGACTGATGCGGACCAGGCGGTGCACGCCGGCCTCGGTCTTGAGCCAGCCGTAGGCGTCGGGGCCGCTTACTTGCAGGGTGGCGGACTTGATCCCCGCCTGCTCGCCTTCGCTCGCTTCCAGCAGTTGTACTTTGTAGCCGTGCGCTTCCGCCCAGCGGGTGTACATGCGCATCAGCATCTCCGCCCAGTCCTGGGCTTCAGTGCCGCCGGCGCCGGCGTTGATTTCGATATAGCAGTCGTTGGCGTCGGCTTCGCCCGACAGCAGACTTTCGATCTCACGCCGCTTCGCCTCGTCGGCCAGCGCGCGCAGGCCCGCCAAGCCCTCGGCGGCCATCGCTTCATCGCCGTCGGCTTCAGCGAGCGTCATCAGCTCCATGGTGTCGGCGACGTCGGCTTCCAGTTTGCGCACACCGTCGATCCGGCCGGCGAGTTGATTGCGCTCGCGCATCACCCTCTGCGCCCGCGCCGCATCGTTCCACAGCGAAGGGTCCTCGGCGCTGGCGTTCAGCTCCGCGAGCCTGGCTTCCGCGACATCCCAGTCAAAGATGCCTCCTCAGCAGCGCGACGGACTGCTTGATCTGTTCATTCAGGGCGTCGGATTCAGCGGACATGGGGGGCGCTCGGCGAGGTTCGGATGTGGAACCGGCTGCGAGAAAGGACGGCGGAAACGGCGGGTCAATACAGCCCGCCAAGGGAACTGTCCACGCCGGCCGAACTCGGTTGGGCGGGGGCGCCGGGGCCGGGCGCACCGGACGGTACGGCGGCGACCGCCGTCCCCCCCGACGCCGGCGGCATGGTGGAGGCACCGGGCACCTGGCCCGGCTTGAATGCATCCGTCACCATGCCGGAGCCGCTGTCCCAGGACGCCATCGTGACCCCTTGCGGCTGCGGGAAGGGCAGAGCCGGCCGGCCCTTCAGCGCCGCCGCCATGAACTGGTGCCAGATCGGGCCTGCCACCACCGCGCCCGCCTGCCCACGGCCGAGGGTCGAGGGCGTATCGTACCCCACCCAGACGACGGTCACGAGTTGCGGGCTGAAGCCGGAGAACCAGCCGTCCTGGAAATTCTCCGATGTGCCCGTCTTGCCGGCCAGCGGACGGTCGAGACCCTTGCTGACCGGCGCCCCGGTGCCACGGGTCATCACCCCTTCCATCATGGTGACGAGCTGGAACACGCTGTCCGGATCAGCGAGGCGGGTCCTGGTATCGACGATCTGCGGCGGCGTGGCGAGCGAGTCGCACGCGCAGGCGAGACCCGACGGCCGCCAGACCACATGGCCCTCGGGGTCCTGCACGCTGTCGATCAGGCTCGGCACGACCCGCCGGCCGCCGTCGGCGAGGCTGGCGTAGGCGCCGGCCTCGCGCAGGACCGTCGTGTCCACAGCGCCCAGCGCCGCCGGCAGTACCGCGGGCATCTGCTTCACCATGCCGAACAATTCGGCGGTGCGCACCACCGCCGGCATGCCGACCCGCCGCGCGACCCGGACCGTGACCAGGTTGAGCGATTGTTCGAGCGCGACGCGCAGCGACGTCGGTCCGCCGAAATTGTCCTCGTAATTGTGCGGCCGCCACATTCCCTCCGCACCCAGGTCCACGACGATCGGTGCGTTGAGGAAGCGCGAACTGGGCGAGTACCCCTGCTCCAGCGCCGTGAGGTAGACCATCGGCTTGAAGCTGCTGCCGGGCTGACGCGCCGCCTGGGTCACCCGGTTGAATTGACTCGCGCCGTAGCTCCACCCGCCGACCATGGCGAGCACCCGGCCCGACGTGGGGTCGAGGCTGACCAGCGCGCCCTGTACCTTGGGAACCTGGCGCAGCAGCGCCGCCGAGCCACCGGGCCCGGGCGGGCACACCATGACGACGTCACCGGGCCGAACCATCTGCGCCAAGCCGGCGAAGGCAGGCTGCATGTATCCTGCCGGGTTCATCGGATGGCGCCAGACTTCGCCGCCCAGGCTCAACGTCCCCGTATGCGGCAGCGGCTGGCGGCCGGGGGACTGCTGATTGTCGGACTGCTGGCCGTCAATTGCGGGGTCGAGCCAGCCGATGCGTGGGGCCTCGGGCGTCCCGCCCGGCAGCACGACCGCCAACCGCCAGTCGGACAACATGCCGGCCGGCGGCGTCACTTTGCTCAGCGGACCGATCCAGTCCGCCTCGCCGGATGCGGCCAGGCGGGCGACCGGGCCGCGCCAGCCTCCCATGCGGCGGTCGTAGGCCATGAGGCCGTCGCGCACTGCCCGGTTCGCTGCCGCCTGCAGTCGCGGGTCGAGGCTTGTCGTGACCGTCAGCCCCCCTTCCATCGTGAGGCTGGTCCCGAACCGGTCGAGCAGCGCGTGCTGCACGTCCGAGGCGAACCATTCGGCGCCGGGGACAGGCGCCGGGCTCGGGCGTACCGCTGGCAGCAGCGGCGACGCCTTGGCCGCCGTGGCCTCGGCGCGGGTGATGGAGCCGTCGTCGGCCATGCGGTCGATCACCCAGTTGCGCCGGATCAGGGCCGCCTTGGGAAAGCGCCGCGGGTCGTAGTTATGCGGTGCCTTCGGCAGCGCAGCCAGCGAGGCGTCCTCGGCGATGGTGAGCTGATCGAGCGACTTGCCGAAATAGGTCTCAGCCGCCGCCGCCACGCCATAGGCGCCGTCCCCGAGATAGATCTCGTTCAGGTAAATATCGAGGATGCGCTGCTTCGGCAGGCTCTGGTCGATCCTGACCGCCAGGATCGCTTCCTCGAGCTTGCGCACCAGATTCATTCGGTGCTGCAGCAGCATGTTTTTGGTGAGCTGCATCGTGATGGTCGAAGCGCCGAGCGGGCGGTGGCCGCTGCCCAGGTGCAGCAGGTCCCACACCCCCGCGCGCACGATCGCCACCGGGTCGATCCCGGGATGGATCCAGAAATTCTGGTCCTCCGCCGCGAGGAAGGCATTCTGCAGCGGGCGGGGAATCGAGGAAAACGGCACCAGGATGCGCCGCTGCGTCGCCAGTTCGTCCAGCAACTGGCCGTTGCCGGCATAGACGCGCGTCATCAGCGGCGGCATGTAGCTGCGCAGCCCGGCGATGCTCGGCAGGTCGGCGGCGAAGCGCATCCATGCGAGCCAGACCACCGCCCCGCCCGCCAGCACGAGCAAGGTGGCGGCCCCGAGCAGCCCGCCGAGCAGCCCGCCCATCAGCTTGCGCAGCCAGCCCGCACGCCGCGGCGGCCGCGCGGGATGGTGTGGCCCGTTCCGGCGGCCGGTCGGGGCGGTGAGCGGGGTGCCCGCTGTAAAGGGACCAGTCATGGCGGCGAGATATGGGACTTTTGATCGCAAAGAACCAGCGCGCCAACGCATCGGGCGCGGATGCCCGAGCGGGGCGGGCGTGTGGGTCCCTGTCGGGGACCTGCCAAAACCGTCCGGACCTCAGCCGGCCATCTGGTACGTGTCGGCGACGAAATAGGCATCGACCGCCCGCCGCATCGCCGTCGCCACCGCCAGCCGATGCGCCGGACGACGCAACGCGGCTTCATCGAGCGGGCTCGACATGAAGCCCATCTCCACCAGGATGCTCGGAATCTTTGCCGATTGGAGCACGACGAACCCGGCATGGCGTTCCGGGTTCGCGAGCATGGGCGTGACGTCTGCCAGCGAGCCCACCATCCGCTCGGCCAGCGCGCCGGACAGGGTACGCGTCTCCCGTCGCATCAGGCTGGCGAGAATGCGCGCGACCTGCGGCGACAGACCGCGGTAGGCCTGGTTCACATAACCGTCAGATGCATTCTCACTCGCCGCGATCACCGCGGACTGCGGGTCGGACGCGTGGGAAGCGAAGGTGTAAACGCTGGCCCCGCGCACCGCCGCGTCGTCGCGCAGCGCATCGGCGTGCATCGACACGAAGAGGGAGGCGCCGGCCCGTTGTGCCAGCTCCACCCGCTGTTCAAGCGGGATGAACATATCGCGCGCGCGGGTCATCGCCACCCGGTAGCGCCGGTCAGCCTCCAGCAGACGACGGAGATCGAAGGCAGCGTCGAGCGCGATGTGCTTTTCATAGGTGCCGGAGATGCCGATGGCCCCAGGATCGCGGCCGCCATGCCCGGGATCGATCATGACCAGTGGCGGCAGGCCACCGGCCAGCGGCGGCTTCCCCAACGGCGGCTTCCACGGTGGCGGCTGCCAGAGCGGCCGACGCCACGCCGGCCGGCGCCATGCCGCCTCCGCCACCCCGAAGCCACCGGGCAACAGAAAGGTGCCGAACACCCCGAGTCCGGTGCCGATCCGGGCCAACAGCATGCGGCGCGCGAGAAAGGAACGCGAGGACATGGTCACGGACGTTAATACCAAACGTCCGGACTTGCACCTTAAATGTTGATAACGCGAGGTTCTTGATCGTTGACCATTCCGCCATCCGGGGGGCCACCGGCGCCGGCGAGCGTCCCGATCCGCGGCAGGACCTGATCGATCAGCCGGCGGGTCTGCGCCAGCATCTCCGCCTCTCCGGCGGCCACCGGACGAAGAACGAACTTGCTGACCCCGGCTGCGACATAGGCGGCCATGCGGACGAGGATCGCCGTCGCATCGCCGACGGCGAAGATGCCGGCCGGATCGCGGCCGGTGCGCGCGCGGTAGGCCGCAGCGGCGGCGGCCACGGCCGGGTCGTCAGGGGGGCCGAAGCGGAACGGAATGCCGGCTCCGTAGTGGTCCGGCTCGATCGTGCGACCGGTTGTCGTGAGTGCTTCCCGGATTGAGGCAATCACCGCCGCCGCCTGCTCCGGCGTCTCGGGTCCCGCCTGCCAGCCGGTGCCGAAACGCGCGGTGCGGCGGACCGCGGCCGGCGAGCCGCCGCCGATCCACATCGGCATCTCCGCCTGCGCCGGGCGCGGGGCGATCTGCGCCCCGGTCAGGCGGAAGTAGCGGCCGGGGAAATCAACCTTCTCGCCAGTCCACAACAGCCGGATCACCTGCAGTGCCTCGTCGGTGCGGCTCCCGCGGGTTGCCTGGTCGATCTGCAGCGCCGCCCATTCCGGGGCCTGCGGGCTGCCGATGCCGAAGCCGGGCAGCAGGCGCCCTGCGGAGAGCACGTCGATCGTGGCGCATTGCTTGGCCGCCAGCACCGGGTCGCGTAGTGCCAGCGACAGCACGTTCACGCCGAATTTCAGCCGCCGGGTACGCCCCGCAACCGCGGCGAGCGCGGTCAGGCTTTCCAGGATCGGGGTTGCGCCGAGCAGCCGGTCGGTCTGCCAGAACGAATCGATCCCGCCCTGTTCCAGCAGGTCGACCCAGCGCCAAAATCCTGCCGCGGTTTCGAACGGGAATTCCGCCAGCCCGACGCCGAGGGCGATCTTGCGTGCCATCCCACCTGTCCTTCTGCCAGTCGTGTGTCCTTCTCCCAGCGTCACCGGCGAGCGTATCCGCGACGCAATGCGCGCGCGGCGCCGACGTGCGGCGGGATCAGGCCGGCGGCAGCCGATCCAGCACGGCTTCGATCTGGCGTGTAACTTCGTCGATCTCGGCCATGCCGTCGACGCTGAAGAAGCGGCCCTGGCCCTGGTAATGCGGGAGGATGGGCGCGGTCTGGCGATGATAGGCGTCCAGCCGGGCGGTGACCGTCTCGCGGTTGTCGTCGGCGCGCCGGACAAACTGCTGCCCGCCGCAGGCGTCGCACACGCCGGGCACGCGGGTCGGGTGGAAGCGGTCGTGATAGCCGGCGCCGCAGGCCGCGCAGGTGAAGCGGCCGGCGATCCGCTCGACCAGCGCCGCGTCATCGACCTTGAGCTCGATCACCGCATCGAGCCGCAGATGCTTTTCCGCCAGCAGGCGCTCGAGCGCCTCGGCCTGCGGCACCGTGCGGGGGAACCCGTCCAGGATGAACCCGCGCGCGCAATCGGCGCGATCGAGGCGCGCGCCCAGCATGCGGATGATGATGTCGTCGGAGACGAGCGCGCCGGATTCCATCACCGCCTTGGCTTCCCGCCCAATCGGGCTACCGGCGGCGACTTCGGCGCGCAACATGTCCCCGGTGCTGATCTGCGCGATGCCGTAGCGCTCGGTCAGGCGCTTGGCCTGGGTGCCCTTGCCCGCCCCCGGCGGCCCGAGAAGGATCAGGTTCATCGTCGGCCCTTCGCCCGGCTTTTGCGGATCAGCCCCTCGTACTGGTGGGCGATCAGGTGCGACTGGATCTGCGTGACCGTGTCCATCATCACCGACACCACGATCAGGATCGAGGTGCCGCCGAAATAGAACGGCAGCCCGTAGTCGGTGATCAGGATCTGCGGCAGCAGACACACCGCCACCAGATAGAGCCCGCCCAGCACGGTGAGCCGGCTGAGGACGAAGTCGAAATAGTCCGCCGTCGCGGTACCGGGGCGGATGCCGGGGACGAAGCCGCCGTATTTCTTCAGGTTGTCGGCCGTCTCCTGCGGGTTGAACACCACCGCCGTATAAAAGAAGGAGAAGAACAGGATCATCGCCGCATAGATGATCATGTACACCACCGACCCCGGCGCCAGGGTCGTGCTGATCGTCTGCAACCACCCCGCGCCGCCGCCGGAGAAGCCGGCGATCGTCGCCGGGATCAGCAGGATCGAGCTCGCGAAGATCGGCGGGATCACGCCGGCGGTGTTGATCTTGAGCGGCATGTGCGTCGAATCGCCGCCGAACATCCGGTTGCCGACCTGGCGCTTCGGATATTGCACCGGCACCCTTCGGTAGGCCCGCTCCATGAAGACGATGAAGCCGATCACCGCCACCGCCAGGATGAAGAAACCGATGATGAACACGGTCGACAGCGCGCCCGTGTGGCCCAGTTCCAGCAACGAGGCAAACGCGCTCGGCAGGTTGGCCACGATCCCGGACATGATGATGAGGCTGATCCCGTTGCCCACCCCGCGCGCGGTGATCTGCTCGCCGAGCCACATCAGGAACATCGTGCCGCCGGTCATGGTGACGACGGCGGTGAACAGGAAGCCGAAGCCCGGATGCACCACTGCTTGCCCGGCCCCGGCATGCATGGACTCCAGCCCGAGCGAAATCCCGTAGGACTGCACCAGCGCGATCACCACCGTGAGGTAGCGGGTGTACTGGTTGAGCCGGATGCGCCCCGGCTCACCTTCCTTCTTCAGCGCCTCGAGAGAGGGGACCGCGGCCGTCATCAACTGGATAATGATGCTGGCGCTGATGTAGGGCATGATCGTCAACGCGAAGACGGTCATCCGCCCCAGCGCGCCGCCCGAAAACATGTCGAACATCCCGAGGATGCCGCCGCCGTTCTGGCGCATCATCTCGGCCATGACGGACGTATCGACACCGGGGATGGGAATGTAGGTCCCCAGCCGATAGACGACCAGCGCACCCAGGGTGAACCAGATGCGCTGCTTGAGCTCGGTGGCCTTCGACAGCACGCCGAGGTTGAGGTTCGCCGCAAGCTGTTCGGCCGCAGAGGCCATGGGGATCGATCCCTGATGCAGGGCGCCGGCGGCAGGACGGTTGCCCCCGCCGTCACCGGCGCGGTTCTACGGCGCGGCCCCTCGCCCGGCAAGGAGCCAGGGGAGGCGGGGTGCGCCGGGGCGCGTTTCAGCCGGGCGCGGCGGGCGCTTCCTTTGGCGCCACCGTGGTGGTGACCGTCCCGCCCGCCCCCTGCACCGCCGCCACCGCGGCGGCCGAGGCACCGGCGACAGTGATGCTGACCGCCCGGGTGATCGCGCCATTGGCCAATAGCCGCACCCCGGCGATTTTGTTTCCGCGCACAAGGCCGGCGGCGCGCAGGCTTGCTTCGGTGATCGGCTGGGCGGCGTCGATCCGCCCGGCTTCGATCGCCTTCTCCAGCGCGCCCAGGTTGACCGGGGCATAGACCTTGCGGAACAGGTTGCGGAAGCCGCGCTTGGGCAGGCGCCGATAGATCGGCATCTGCCCGCCTTCGAAGCCGTTGATCGCGACGCCTTCGCGCGCTTTCTGGCCCTTCACGCCCTTGCCGGAGGTCTTGCCCTTGCCCGACCCGATCCCGCGCCCGAGCCGCTTCGACTTCAGACGCGCGCCCGGACGGTCGCGCAGCTCGTTGAGGTTCATGTCAGGACAACTCCTCCACCTTCACCAGGTGGGCAACGGCGCGGAGCATGCCGCGCACCGACGGGGTGTCTTCCAGCTCGCGCGTGCGGCGGAGCTTATTGAGGCCGAGGCCGACCAAGGTCTCCTTCTGGCCGGGCTTGCGCCCGAGCGCGGAGGCGGTTTGGGTGACCCGGATGCGCTTCGCGACGTCAGCCATTGGCCGGCGCCTCCGCCTCGGGCGTGGGCGCCGCGTCACGCCGCGGTCCGAACAGGTCCGCCACCTTCTTGCCGCGCCGGTTGGCGACCGACCGCGGGCTGGCCGAGCGCTGCAGGGCCGCGAAGGTCGCCTTGACCATGTTGTGGGAGTTGCGGCTGCCGAGCGACTTCGCGACCACGTCGCCCATGCCGAGCGCCTCGAACACCGCGCGCAGCGGGCCGCCAGCGATGATCCCGGTGCCCTGGGTGGCCGAGCGCAGGATCACCGAGCCGGCACCGAACCGTCCCTCCACGTCGTGGTGCAGGGTGCGGCCTTCCTTCATCGGCACGCGGATCATGCCGCGCTTGGCGCGTTCGGTGGCCTTGCGGATCGCCTCCGGCACCTCGCGCGCCTTGCCGGCGCCGTAGCCGACGCGGCCCTTCTGGTCGCCCACCACCACGAGCGCGGCGAAGGCGAAGCGTCGGCCGCCCTTCACCACCTTGGCCACGCGGTTGATGGTGACCAGCTTGTCAATGATGCCGTCGTCGGACTCGCGATCGCCGTCGCGATCGCGGCGCCGCCCGTCCCTCGGTTCACGTGCCATGTGTCAGGTCCCTCAGAACGACAGGCCGCCCTCGCGGGCCGCCTCGGCCAGCGCCTTGACGCGGCCGTGATAGAGATACGAGCCGCGGTCGAACACCACCTGGGTCACGCCGGCCGCCAGCGCCCGTTCGGCCACCAGCTTACCGACCGCCGCCGCGGCGTCCTTGTCGGCCCCGGTGCGCAGGCTCGTGCGCAACCCCTTGTCGAGCGACGAGGCGGCGGCGAGCGTGCAGCCCTGCCCGTCGTCGATCACCTGGGCATAGATGTGCTTGCCGGAGCGAAACACCGACAGCCGCGGCCGTCCGCCGCCCTTCTGCCGGAGCGAGAAACGCAGGCGCGAACGCCGGCGATCCCGCAGGTCCTGAACCGCGCTCATGCTATTTCTTCTTGCCTTCCTTGCGCCGGATGGTCTCGTCGGCGTAGCGCACGCCCTTGCCCTTGTACGGCTCGGGCTCCCGGAAGCCACGGATCTCGGCCGCCACCTGGCCCACCAGGCGGCAATCCGTGCCTTCGACTTTGACGGCAGTCGGGCGCTCGCAGGTGATCTTGATCCCCTGCGGGATCGGATAGACCACGTCGTGCGAATAGCCCAGGTTCAACACCAGGGTGTTGCCCTGCACCGCGGCGCGATAGCCGGTGCCGGTGATCTCCATCGAACGGGTAAACCCGGCGGAGACCCCCTTCACCATATTCGCCACCTGCGCGCGCGTGGTGCCCCACATCATGCGCGCCTGCCGCCCGTTGCCCTTCGGGCTGACGGTGACAAGGTTGCCCTCCACCTTCGCTTCCACCTGCTCGGTGAGCGGCAGCGCGAGTTCGCCCAGGCGGCCCTTGGCGGTGAGCCGGCCGCCGGCGATGGCGACCTGCACGCCGGCGGGAATCTCGACCGGGTATTTGCCGACGCGTGACATCTCGGCTTCCCTCAGAACACGCGGCAGAGGACTTCGCCGCCGACATTGGCGGCGCGGGCCTCGGCATCGCTCATCACGCCGCGCGGCGTGGACAGGATGGACACGCCGAGGCCGGCATAGACCCGCGGCAGCTCCTTGATCCCGGAATAGACGCGCCGGCCCGGCTTGGAGACCCGGTGGATCTCCTTGATGACCGGCTCGCCTTCGTTATATTTCAGCTCGATGCGCAACTGCGCGACACCAGGGCGGAGTTCCTCGGCGGCGAAGCCGCGGATATAGCCCTCGCGCTTCAGCACATCGAGGACGTGGGCCCGGAACTTCGACGCCGGCGCCACGCAGGAACTGTGGCGCGCGTGCTGCGCGTTGCGGATGCGGGTGAGCATATCGCCCAGCGGATCGGATAGCGACATCTTTCCCGCTCCCTACCAGCTCGCCTTGACCATGCCGGGGATCTGCCCCGACGAGGCCAGGTCGCGCAACGCAATGCGGCACAGCTTGAACTTGCGGTAGTTGCCGCGCGACCGGCCGGTCAGCGCGCAGCGCAGCCGCACCCGCACGGCCGCACCATTGCGCGGCAGTTGCGCCAGCTTGAGCGAGGCGTTGAATCGGTCTTCCACCGGCAGCGAGCGATCCATCATGATCGCCTTCAACGCCGCCCGCTTGCCCTTGTCGCGCGCCGCCATCTTCGTCCGGCGGTCGTTGCGATTGACCTGGGAGGTCTTGGCCATTCTCTGTCCTTGCCTACGGAACCTGTCAGGAAACGCCCTGGTGGTCTTCCAAAACTGTCAGCCTGCAAACGGAAGATCGAACGCCTTCAGCAGCGCCTTCGCTTCCGCGTCCGTCCTCGCGGTGGTCACGAAGACGATGTCCATGCCGCGGACCTGGTCCACCTGATCGTAGTTGATCTCGGGGAACACGATCTGCTCCTTCATGCCCATGGCGAAATTGCCGCGGCCGTCGAAGCCCTTGCCGGTGATGCCGCGGAAGTCGCGCACCCGCGGCAGGGCAATGGTGATCAGCCGGTCCATGAACTCGTACATGCGCGCCTTGCGCAGCGTGACCTTGCAGCCGATCGGCAGGCCCTTGCGAATCTTGAAGCCGGCGATCGCCTTCTTCGCCACCGTCTTCACCGCCTTCTGGCCGCTGATCGCACCAAGCTCCGCCACCGCGGCGTCGAGCATCTTCTGGTCGCCGCTCGCCTCGCCCACGCCCATGTTGATGACGATCTTCTCGAGCTTCGGCACCTGCATCGGATTCTTGTAGCCGAACTCGGCGGTAAGCTTCGTCCGCACCTCGTCCTGGTAGCGCTTCATCAGCCGCGGCGTCTCGGCCGGCGAAGCCGCCGGCGCGGGCGCGTTGGGATCGACCGGGGCGGCCCGCTCGCGCGTCTGGCGCGGCAGGGGCGCGCCGGCGCCGCCGCGTGCGGCGCCACCCTTGGCCTGTGCCTGCGCCTTGCCGCCGGCGGGCTTGCCGCCGCCCGCCTTGCCGCCAGGACGCGCGCCGCCCTTGGTGGGGCCGCCCTTCTTTGCGCCTGATTTCGTTCCGCTCATCTCAACCCTCGATTACCTGGCCGGTGGCCTTGGCCACCCGCACCTTCCGCCCGTCGTCGAGCAGGCGGAAACCGACCTTGGTCGGCTGCTCGCTTTTCGGGTCGATCAGCTTCAGGTTCGACAAGTGGATGCTTGCCTCCTCGTCGCTGATCCCGCCCGGCTGGCCCATGCCCTGCGGCTGGCGATGCTTGCGCACCATGTGCACGCCGGCGACCATCGCCCGATCGGCCTTTGGGAACACGCGCAGCACCTCGCCGCGGCGGCCCTTGTCGGCGCCGGTGATGACCACCACCGTGTCGCCTTTGCGAATACGCGCGGCCATCAGATCACCTCCGGCGCCAGCGAAATGATCTTCATGAACTTCCGTCCGCGCAGCTCGCGCACCACGGGTCCGAAGATGCGGGTGCCGATCGGCTCCTGCTGCTTGTTGATCAGCACCGCCGCATTGCGGTCGAAGCGGATCGCGCTGCCGTCCTGCCGGCGCACGGGGAACGACGTGCGCACGATCACCGCCTGGTGTACGTCGCCCTTCTTCACCTTGCCACGCGGAATCGCTTCCTTCACCGACACCACGATCACGTCACCCACCGAAGCGGTGCGCCGGCGGGTACCGCCCAGCACCTTGATGCACTGCACCCGGCGCGCGCCCGAATTGTCGGCGACGTCGAGGTTGGTCTCGACCGAGATCATGCCGCGACTCCCTGCTCAGGGCCGGCCGCGGCGGCGCCGCTGGCTGCGTGCGCGCCCCACAACGGCGCGCCATTGCGCTCGACCACCAACCAGGTCTTGCGCTTGCTGATCGGGCGGCACTCCTCGATGCGCACCATGTCGCCCACCTTGCACAGGTTGGCCTCGTCGTGCGCCGCGTATTTCTTCGAGCGACGGATGAACTTCTTGTACAGCGGATGCATCACGCGGCGATCGACAAGCACCGTCACGGTCTTGTCCATCTTGTCGCTGGTGACCCGGCCGGTCAGAACGCGCCTCGGCATGAGTGTCGAACCCTTCTCTACGACCGCGTCGCGGCGGCTTCGGCGCCGCGGCTGCGTTCGCCCATGATCGTCTTCACCTTCGCGATCTCGCGCCGGACGGTGCGGATCCGTGCCGTGCCCTCGGACTGGCCGGTGGCACGCTGGAAGCGCAGGTTAAACTGTTCCTTGCGCAGATCGAGCAAGGACTGCTTCAGCTCGTCCGGCGTACGGGTGCGCACGTCGGAGGCCTTCTTCTCAGGGTTCTTCGCCATCACGCGTCTCCCATCCGCTGCACGATCTTGGTGCGGATCGGCAGCTTGGCCGCGCCCAGGGTCAGCGCATCGCGCGCCACGTCCCCGGCCACGCCGTCGAGCTCGAACATGATCCGCCCGGGCGCGACGCGGGCAACCCAGAACTCCGGCGTGCCCTTGCCCGAGCCCATGCGGACCTCGGCAGGCTTCTGCGAGACCGGCACATCCGGGAAGATGCGGATCCACACCCGCCCGGTGCGCTTCATCGCACGGGTGATGGCGCGCCGCGCCGCCTCGATCTGGCGCGCGGTGATACGCTCGGGTTCCAGCGCCTTCAGCCCATAGGTGCCGAAGTTGAGCTGGGTACCGCCCTTGGCGTTGCCGTGGATACGGCCCTTGTGCGCCTTGCGGAACTTGGTGCGCTTGGGTTGCAGCATCGATGCCTACCGTACCATCTACCGTTGCGGCGCCTGTTCGGCGGCGCGCCGGTCCTGCGCCATCGGGTCGTTCGCCAGGATCTCGCCCTTGAATATCCACACCTTCACGCCGCAGGTGCCGTAGGTGGTCTTCGCGGTGGCCTGGCCGTAGTCGACATCGGCACGCAATGTGTGCAGCGGCACGCGGCCTTCGCGATACCATTCCACCCGCGCGATCTCCGCCCCGCCCAACCGGCCGCCGCAGTTGATGCGGATGCCCTGGGCGCCGAGACGCATCGCCGACTGCACGGCCCGCTTCATCGCGCGGCGGAACGCGACCCGGCGTTCCAGCTGCTGGGCGATGTTCTCGGCCACCAGCACAGCGTCGATCTCGGGCTTGCGGATCTCGACAATGTTCAGGGTGACCTCGGCCTTGGCCATCTTACCGAGGGTCTTCTTCAACACCTCGATGTCCTGGCCCTTCTTGCCGATCACGACGCCGGGCCGCGCGGCATAGATGGTCACGCGCGGCTTCTTCGCCGGGCGCTCGATCACCACCCGCGATACGCCGGCTCCACGCAGCTTCTCGCGCAGATGCCCGCGCAGCTTCAGATCCTCGTGCAGCAGGCGGGAATAGTCGGCCCCCGCGTACCAACGCGAATCCCAGGTGCGATTGATGCCGAGCCGCAGCCCGATCGGATTGACCTTATGACCCATTACGCAGCCTCCCGCCCCGGCCGCGCCGACCGCTTGTTCTCTGCGCGCTCCGTCGTCCGATTTTCCGCGCGCTCCGCCACGGCTTCCTGTGTGCGTTCCGCGACGACGATCTTGAGATTGCTGAACCACTTCTCGACGCGCGAGGCACGCCCGCGGCCGCGCGCCTGGAACCGGCGCATGACGATCGCGCGCCCGACCTCGGCTCGGCTGACCACCAGCCGGTCCACATCCAGCCGATGGTTGTTTTCGGCATTGGCGATCGCGCTTTCCAACGCCTTCTTCACCGCGCCGGCGATACGCCGCTTGCTGAACGCGAGGGTCGCGACCGCCTGCTGCGCCGGCAGGTTGCGGATCAGCCCCGCCACCAGGTTCAGCTTGCGTGGCGAAACCCGCAGGTTGCTCACGATCGCCTGCGCCTCGGTATCGGTCAGGCCGCGCGGATGATTGGGCTTGCTCATCGTCTCAGCCCCGCTTCGCTTTCTTGTCGCCCGAGTGGCCGGTGAAGGTCCGGGTCGGTGAGAATTCGCCGAACTTGTGGCCCACCATGTTCTCGTTGACCTGCACCGGCAGGAACTTGCGACCGTTATAGACGCCGAACGTCATGCCGACGAACTGCGGCAGGATCGTCGAGCGGCGCGACCAGATCCGAATGATCTCGTTGCGACCCGACGCGCGTGACGCCTCGGCCTTGTTCAGCAGATACCCGTCCACGAACGGGCCCTTCCAGACGGAACGTGCCATCCTACGTGCCCTTCGTCACTTGCCGACCTTGCGGCGGCGGATAATCAGACTGTCGGTGCGCTTGTTGCCGCGCGTCTTGTAGCCCTTGGTCGGCTGACCCCACGGACTGACCGGATGCCGACCGCCGGAGCTGCGACCTTCGCCGCCGCCATGCGGGTGATCGACCGGGTTCATCACCACGCCGCGGTTGTGCGGGCGCCGGCCGAGCCAGCGCGAGCGGCCCGCCTTGCCGATCTTCTGGTTCATGTTGTCCGGGTTGGACACCGCGCCGATCGAGGCCATGCACTCGGCCCGCACCAGCCGGACTTCCCCGGACATCAGCTTGATCTGCGCGTAGCCCGAGTCCTTGCCTACCAGCTGCGCGTAGGTCCCGGCGGAGCGGGCGATCTTGCCGCCTGCGCCCACCTTCATCTCGATGTTGTGCACGATGGTGCCCACCGGGATCGCCGCCAGGGGCATCGCATTGCCCGGCTTGATGTCGGCGCGCTGCCCGGCCACCACCGTATCGCCCGCGCGCAGCCGCTGCGGCGCCAGAATGTAGGCAAGCTCGCCGTCGGCATATTTCACCAGCGCGATGAACGCGGTCCGGTTGGGGTCGTATTCCAGCCGCTCCACGGTCGCCGGCACGTCGAACTTGCGGCGCTTGAAATCAACCGCACGATAGGCCTGCTTATGCCCGCCGCCGCGGAAGCGGCTGGTGATCCGGCCGTGGTTGTTGCGTCCGCCGGTGGCGTTCTTGCCCTCGGTCAGGCCCTTGACCGGCTTGCCCTTCCACAGCCCGGAACGGTCGATCAGGACCGTGCCGCGCAAGCTTGCCGTCACCGGGTTGAAATTCTTCATCGGCATCGTTCGGTTCTCACGCCAGCCCGGTGGTGAAATCGATCTGCTGGCCGGCGGCGAGCCGCACCAGTGCCTTCTTCACGTCCGACCGCACGCCCGGCCGGCCCTTGAACCGCTTGGTCTTGCCCTTCTGCACCAGGGTGTTCACCGCCAGCACCTGGACGCCGAACAGCCCCTCGACCGCGGCCTTGATCTCCGGCTTGCGCGCCTCCAGCGGTACGCGGAACACGTACTGGCCGTGCTCCGACAGGCTGGTCGCCTTCTCGGTGATCACCGGGTTGCGGATGATCTGGTACATCGCCTCGCGCGAAAGCTGCGGCCGGCGCTTGGTCTTCGTTTCGCTCATGCCGCCTCTCCCTCGGCCGCCGCGACGCCTTGGCCAAGCCGCGCGGCGAGGCCAGCCAGCCCCGCTGCGGTGATAGCCAGCACATCGTGGCGCAGGATGTCGTACACGTTCGCCCCGATCGTCGGCAGCACGTCGATCTCGCGCAGGTTGCGGCTCGCGCGCAGGAAACCGGGATCAACTGCCCCGTCCACGATGAGCGCGGAGCGCCAGCCCAGCGCCTTCACCTGGCGCGCCAGGTCCTTCGTCTTGGTGCCCTCGGCGGCGGTCGCCACGTCCAGCACGACAAGCTTGCCCTCGGCCTGCTTCTGCGACAGCGCCGAGATCAGCCCAAGCCGCCGCACCTTCTTGTTCAGGCTGTATTCGTGCGAGCGCACCACCGGCCCGTGCACCACGCCGCCGGTGCGGAACTGCGGCGCCCGCAGGCTGCCCTGGCGGGCGTTACCGGTGCCCTTCTGCCGGTAGGGCTTCTTCGTCGTGCCCTGCACCTCGGAAAGGCCCTTCACCTTATGATTCCCGCCGCGGCGCTTCGCCAGCTGCCAGTGCACCACGCGCGCCATGATGTCCGCGCGCGGCGCGACGGCGAAGATCGCCTCCGGCAGCTCGGCGGTGCCGGCCTCGGCGTTGTCCAGGGTCTTGATCGGAACTTGCATCGCTGTGTTTCCTCAGGCCGCCGCCGGCGCGCGCAGGGCCGCCGGATAGGGCGCCTCGGCCGGCCGCGTCCGCTTCACCGCGTCGCGCACCAGCACGAAGCCGTTCTTCGCCCCGGGCACCGCGCCCTTCAGCATCAGCAACCCCTTCTCCACATCCACGGCCGCCACTTCGAGGTTGAGCGTGGTAATCCGCTCCTGCCCGAGGTGGCCTGCCATCTTCTTGTTCTTGAAGGTCTTGCCCGGGTCCTGCCGGTTGCCCGTGGACCCGTGGCTGCGGTGACTGATCGATACGCCGTGGCTCGCCTCGAGGCCGGCGAAGTTCCAGCGCTTCATCGCCCCGGCGAAGCCCTTGCCCTTGCTGGTGCCGGCCACGTCGACCATCTGGCCCGGCACGAAATGCGCCGCCGACAAGGCCGCGCCCGATTCCAGCACCGCGTCCGCCGCCACCCGGAACTCGGCCAGCTTTGCCGGCGGCTCCACCTTGTGCTTGGCGAAATGGCCGCGGTTCGGCTTGGAGACGTTCTTCACCTTCGCCCTGCCCCAGCCCAACTGCACCGCGCTGTAGCCGTCCTTCTCCACCGTGCGCGCCAGGACGACGCGCACATCGTCGAGATGCAGCACGGTGACCGGCACATGCGTGCCGTCGTCGCGGAAGATCCGCGTCATCCCGAGCTTCCTGGCGAGCAATCCGGTTCGCATCGTCCCCGCCCTTTAGATCTTGATCTCGACGTCGACGCCGGCAGCGAGGTCGAGCTTCATCAGCGCGTCGACCGTCTGCGGCGTCGGTTCCACGATGTCGAGCAGACGGCGATGCGTGCGCATCTCGAACTGCTCGCGGCTTTTCTTGTCCACGTGCGGCGAGCGGTTCACGGTGAAGCGCTCGATATGGGTGGGCAGCGGGATCGGTCCGCGAACGCGGGCACCCGTGCGCTTCGCCGTGTTCACGATCTCGCGGGTGCTGTTATCCAGCACCCGGTGATCGTACGCCTTCAGGCGGATGCGGATATTCTGGTTGTCCATCGTTCGCTTTCCGTAGCGGCAAAACGACCGCCGGCGCCCCGGAACCCGGGACGCCGGCGCTCGTGCAGGTTCTAGGCCGTGATCGAGGCGACGACGCCGGCGCCGACCGTCCGTCCGCCCTCGCGAATGGCGAAGCGCAGCCCCTCGTCCATCGCGATCGGCGCGATCAGCTCGACATCCATCGAAACGTTGTCGCCCGGCATCACCATCTCCGTCCCTTCCGGGAGCTGCACCACACCGGTCACGTCGGTGGTGCGGAAATAGAACTGCGGACGGTAGTTGGTGAAGAACGGCGTGTGTCGGCCGCCCTCTTCCTTCGTCAGGATGTAGGCTTCCGCCTTGAACTTGGTGTGCGGCGTGATCGAGCCGGGCTTGGCCAGAACCTGGCCGCGCTCCACGTCCTCGCGCTTGGTGCCGCGCAGCAGGGCGCCGATGTTGTCGCCGGCCTCCCCGCGGTCGAGCAGCTTGCGGAACATCTCGACGCCGGTCACCACCGTCTTCACGGTGTTCTTGATGCCGACGATCTCGACTTCGTCGCCCACATTGACGACACCGCGCTCGATGCGCCCCGTCACCACGGTGCCGCGGCCGGAGATCGAGAACACGTCCTCGATCGGCATCAGGAACGGCCGGTCGGTCGCGCGCACCGGCTGCGGGATATAGGCGTCGACCGCGTCCATGAGCTGCAGGATCGCCTGCTCGCCCAGCTCCGGGTTGCGGTCTTCCAGCGCGCACAGCGCCGAACCCTTGATGATCGGGATGTCGTCGCCGGGGAACTGGTAGGAGCTCAGCAGCTCGCGCACTTCCAGTTCCACGAGCTCCAACAGCTCAGGGTCGTCGACCATATCGACCTTGTTCAGGAACACCACCAGCGCCGGCACGCCGACCTGGCGGGCAAGCAGGATGTGTTCGCGGGTCTGCGGCATCGGGCCGTCGGCGGCGGAGACCACCAGGATCGCGCCGTCCATCTGCGCCGCGCCCGTGATCATGTTCTTTACGTAGTCGGCGTGGCCGGGGCAATCGACGTGCGCGTAGTGGCGCTTCGCGGTCTCGTACTCGACGTGCGCGGTGGCGATCGTGATGCCGCGCGCCCGCTCCTCCGGCGCTTTGTCGATCTGGTCGTACGCCGTGAACGTGGCACCACCGGTCTTGGCCAGAATCTTGGTGATCGCCGCCGTCAACGACGTCTTGCCGTGATCGACATGCCCGATCGTGCCGATGTTGCAGTGCGGCTTGGTGCGCGCGAATTTGGCCTTGGCCATCGTCTTGTCTCCGTGGACCTATGGTCCGTCCAGTTAGAGCCCGTACCTACCAGCGGTAGTGGCTGAACGCCTTGTTGGCTTCCGCCATCCGATGGGTGTCTTCCCGCTTCTTCACTGCTGCGCCGCGATTGTTCACGGCGTCCAGCAGCTCGTTCGAAAGCCGGTCTTCCATCGTGTGCTCCCCGCGCTTGCGGGCTGCATCGATGATCCAGCGGATCGCCAGCGCCTGCCGCCGCTCGGTCCGCACTTCAACCGGCACCTGGTAGGTGGCGCCCCCAACCCGGCGGGAGCGGACTTCCACCGCCGGTTTCACGTTGTCCAGCGCTTCGTGGAACATGCGTACAGGATCGGCCTGCGACCCGCCGCGCTTGCGCAGCACATCAAGCGCCGAATAGACAATGGTTTCGGCCGTTGACTTCTTCCCGTCGTACATCAGCACGTTCATGAAACGGCTGATCACAACGTCGCCGAACTTCGCGTCCGGCAGGATTTCGCGCTTGACGGCGCGGCGGCGGCGAGACATCGCGGGATCTCCTTACTTCGGCCGCTTGGCGCCGTACAGCGACCGGCGCTGGCGGCGCTTGGCGATGCCCTGGGTATCCAGCACGCCGCGCAGAATATGATACCGCACGCCGGGAAGGTCCTTCACGCGCCCGCCGCGGATCAGTACCACCGAGTGCTCCTGCAGGTTGTGCCCCTCGCCGGGGATGTAGCTCACCACCTCGTAGCCGTTGGTCAGCCGCACCTTCGCCACCTTACGCAAGGCCGAGTTCGGCTTCTTCGGCGTGGTGGTATAGACGCGGGTGCAGACCCCGCGCTTCTGCGGGCAACCCTGCAGGGCCGGGACCGTGTTGCGGCCCTTCTGCGGTTCGCGCCCGTGGGCGATGAGCTGGTTGATGGTCGGCATGGACCTCGGTCTCGATGTTCGCTGCGGTTCGCCCGACCCTCCCCCAACCCGATAGCGACCGTCGTCCACGGGCGAAACCCGCGGGCGCGGGATCAAATCCCACGCGGGCGGGTTGAAACACGGACCTGCGGCCTGGGTCTTCGGGCGATCGTGCCGAAGACGGCGCCGCAGGCGGGGCTTCTGCCTGCGAAGACGACGACCGCCAGAACGTGTCGGGGGCCGGCCGAGGGGGCGGAACCTAGTGGGGGGTCTCCCGGGTGTCAAGCGCCAGCAGGCCAGGAACCAGCCGGGTTCCCGAGGCCGATTGCCCCGCCCGTTGCCGGCCCGGCGCACGCGGCGTAAAGCCGCGCGTCCCCACAAGTGCCCCAGTGGCCTATTACAAAGAGGTGCCGCATGGCCCCGAACACCAGCCGCGTGTTCTACGTCAACGCCGTTTCCCACCCCGTCTTCCTGGAAATCCTCGGCCGCCGTCCGGATGTCCACGTCGACCGGCTGCGCAACGACAGCCCGGACCAGGAGGCCGAGCCGGTGCTGGCCCAGGCGCACGCATACCAGATCGGCGCGACACGGGACGAACTGCCGCTGCGCTTCCACGGCACCGGCGCGCTGCTCGCGGCCATGCCCAACCTGCTTGCCGTCTCCTCCAACGGCGCCGGCTACGACACGGTCGATGTGGCGGCGTGCACCGCGGCGGGCGTTGCCGTCGTGAACCAGTCCGGCGGCAACAAAGAAGGCGTCGCCGAGCACGTGCTCGGGCTGATGCTCGCGTTGTCGAAGCGCATCGGCGAGACCGACCGGTTCATGCGCGCCCGGCCGGACATCCCGCGCACCGCGTTCATGGGCCACGACATACTGGGCCGCACGGTCGGCATCGTCGGGATCGGCAATGTGGGCTCGCGGGTGGCGGAGCTGTGCCGCGGCCTGTTCCGGATGCGCGTGCTCGCCTACGACCCCTATCTCGACGCCGAACAGATCGCCGCCCGCGGGGCCGAGAAGGTCACCCTGGAGGAGCTGCTGGCGCAGTCCCACTACGTCTCGGTGAACTGCCCGCGCAACAAGGAAACCCTCGGCATGATCGGCGCACGCGAATTCGCGCTGATGCAGCCCGAAGCCTACTTCATCACCACCGCGCGCGGCGGCATCCACGACGAGGCGGCGTTGGCCGAGGCGCTGGCGGGCAAGCGGATCGCCGGTGCCGGGCTCGATGTGTGGGCCAAGGAGCCGCCGGAGCCGGATCATCCGCTGCTGCGCTTCGACAACGTGCTGGCCAGCCCGCACACCGCCGGCGTGACCCATGAATTGCGCCGCGAGATGGGCCGCTACGCGGCCGAGCAGATCCTCGACATCCTGGACGGCAAGCGCCCGCCGCGGCTGATCAACCCCGAGGTGTGGCCGGTCTACCGGGAACGCTTCGCGCGCATCCGCGGGTTCGCCACAGCGGCATAGCGGGCTCGGCGGCCGGGGGCGCGGGACTGATACCGGCGGCCTCTTCGGCCGGCCGGTATCGCGCATGGGGTTGGCGGGGCGGCCATGCGCAAAATCAAGGACATACCAGCGGCCAGGTGGACGCCGGACAAGTCATCGGCCGGGCCGCTGGTATGACCACGCGCTCCCGGCCGGCCTGCCCGCCACCGCGGCGCCACCGGGGGTCCCGTCACCTGGTCTCCCCCGCGCCGTCCCAGGTGAACGCGAACACCCGCCCGTCCCCGGCCAGGTAGATCCGCCCGCCCGCCACCAGCAGGGTGACGAAATGCCGCAGGCCGGGCAGCGGTGTGCAACTCGTGAACACCGACTGGCCGGTGTCGCCGCGGAACCCGTGCAGCCGCCCGTCCCCCTCGGCCCCAGCCACCCAGACGATCGGGTCGGCGTCGTCGGCACCCGAGGTCGTCACGATCGGAATGCCCCGCCCGTCCAGCGGCGCACACCACACCGGGCGCAAGCCCGTGGCGCTCACGGCCAGCGTCTCCACCGCGGTCGTGCTCGACCCGTCCGGGCACAGCGCGGCCGGCGCGCGGTAGGCGAGCAATACCTGCCCCCCGCTCCGATAGACCACCGGCGCGGTGATGATCGGCCCCGCCGCCGCCTGGCGTACCGCCAGCGCCCCGCCGATCCCGCCGAGGTTGCCGCGGTCGAGCAGATAGGCCTTGCCATCCTTGCCCATGGCGACCAACCGCCTGGTCCCGTCGGGGAGGTCGATCGGCAGCGGCACCGTGCCACCGAGGTCGAGGTCCTGCGCGTTCAAGGTCCGGTAATCGCCGGGGGCGAAGAAGTCGCGCTTATCGGTGCTGCGCAACAGGGCCGGGGTCTCGCGAAACGCCCCCTCCCCGTCATCCCAGGACGCGGTCGGGTGCGGGCCGACCGGCTCGTCGGGGGGATCGGTGTTGCCGGTGGTGAAAAAGAGCTGTCCGCCCGCGACGCTGATCCCGCCGGGCGACCAGACGCCGCCTTTCTCCCCGCGCGTGACCCAGGTCGCAGCCAGATGCGGCGCATCGGTCGCGAAGCCGAGCACCATCCCGTGGTAGTCGCCACAATCGCCCGCGAGGCCGCCGTAACCCACGAACACCCGGCCATCGAGCAGCGCCAGCGCCGTGCGCTGATTCTGGTTGGCGGTGACGAACGGAATCCCGCGCGCGGCCAGCGCGGTGTGGACGTCGATCGGCCAGCCGGGCAGCACGGCCCCGTCGGCGAGCCGCAACCCGAAGACCTCCTGCTGCAGGCCGTGCGGACCGGAAATCATGGCATCGAAGTAGATCGCACCAGCGGCCGGATCGATCACCGGCGTCCCGGTGATGCCGAGCGGGCGGATGTTGGTGCACGGCAGCACCGCGGGCGGCACCGGGGGGCCCACCCGGGTCTGCCACACCGGCCGGCCGGTGGCGGCATCGAGCGCCATCACCACGTTGTGCTCGGTCGCAACGATCACCCATCCCGGCCCGCCGCCGGGCGGGTTCCAGAACAGCGGCTGCGCATAGACGGCGCCCGGAACGCGCCCGTCGAAGCCGCGATCGCGGTGCACGTCGGCCGCGGCGGCCCAGGTCAGGCCGGGCGCAAGATAGTGGCCGCTGCGGGCCGCATCGGCGTGGTAGGTCAGAACGGAAGGCGCGGGCGCGACGGCGCGGCAGGGTGCCGGGGCGGCCAGCGCCAGGAGGAACAACGCACCCGCCAGGACGCTGCGCCACCCGCGCGACAGTCGGACTGCGGAGCGCCGATTACCGGATCCACTCATGCGAACGCTCCTGCGGGCGGCAGCTCTGGCCGGGTCACGTGCGGCAGCGGCGGAGCGGGCACTTTGCAGTCGGTGGGGTTACACTTCGCGGTCCACCCGTTCGCCCAATGCCAACTGCTCGCCGGAATGAACGGGGGGAAGGTCGCGCATGGCCGTCATCCTCGGTGCGATCTGAACGCGAGACATTCATGTGCCATCGAGGCGTCACGCCACCCCAGCCCGCTTCTCGATCGCCGCCCGCAGCAGCGCCGCCCCGCGATACACCCCGTGTACCATCTTCGAATACGGCAGGGTCACGAACAGCGCCAGGATCACCCCCAGGTGCACCGCCAGCGCCACCCCCATCGCCCCGGTCCCGCGCAGGGCGAGCAACGCGAGCCCGGTCAGCGCGGCGAAGAACAGCAGGCCGAGCAGCGCCACCTCCGCGCCCAGCAGTTCCCGCGCCGCCGGCATCGGATCATCGACCAGCTTCATCGCGAATAGCCCACCGGTGCCCACCAGCAGCCCGATCCCGCCCAAACTGCCCAGCAGCACCGGGACGCTGAAGAACGGATAGGGCGCCGCCCAACCCAAGAACGAATCATAGAAGAACCCAACGCAGGTCGCGGCGAAGCACAGCAAGAACCCGTACATCATCGCGTGGTGCAGCCGCCGCCGGCGCATCGAGAAGCGTTCCGAATTGTCGTTGCACCCGCCGCCCCCGCCGCCGAGGTTCTTGAGGGTCGCCACATCATGCAGCGCCGCCGCAACGGAGGTCATGGTGATCTTCCCCCGCCCCCCGGCATCCCGCCAGAACCGCCGCGCACCCATCCCGAGCGCCAGCAGCGAGAACAGGAACGTGGCAAGCCCCACCACTTGCATCATCCAGAGCGGGATCACCTGGTAGAACGCCCCCGGCGCCACCGGATGCGCGCCATACAGCGCCGCGTCGGGCACCAGCCCCACCGTCAGCAGCAGCAACAGCGCGATCCCGGCGGCCACCGCCCCGGCCACCACCACCCCGTTGCGCTCGAACGCGCGTGCCAGCCGCGGCGGCCACGCATATTCGGCATAGCTCTGCGCGCGCACCTGCGCGAGCCGGCGCGGCACGTTGATCCCCCATTCGTGCGGCGGCGCGTACTGGCACGCATAATA
The DNA here is from genome assembly GCA_963708095.1 of uncultured Pseudomonadota bacterium. Classification (GTDB taxonomy): domain Bacteria; phylum Pseudomonadota; class Alphaproteobacteria; order Acetobacterales; family Acetobacteraceae; genus JAJZVS01. The sequence goes on along the minus strand of OY970182.1, from coordinate 4,392,752 downwards.
GCAGCCGCGACAGCCGTGACAGAGGTTCGCGAGATAGCTCACGTCGCCGGCCGAGAACTCCCGGCGCAGGTTCACCGCCGGGAACACCGCGCAGAAGCCCTCGCAGTAGCGGCAGGCGTTGCAGACCTCCAGTTCGTGGCGCGCATCGCGCAGCGCGTCAGTTTCTTGCATAGCGTGCCGCCTCTTCCCCCGCGATGCGGCCGAACACCGTGCCGATCGTCATTCCGAAACCGGCCAGGTAGCCGCGGCCGAGGATATTGCCCGCCATGATCTCGCCCGAAGCATAGAGATTGGCCGCGGGCCGGCCGTCCTCCAGCAGCACCTGAGCACGCTCGCTCACCCGCACGCCGAGGTAGGTGAAAGTGATGCCGGGGCGCAACGGGTAACCGGTGAAGGGCGGCGTGTCGATCGTGCGCGCCCAGTTGGTCTTCGGTGGATCGAGCCCTTCGGTGGCGCTGCCATCCAGCTTCGTGTTGTCGAACTTCCCCGGCCGCACGGCCTGATTGTAGCGCGCCACCGTCGCGCGCAGCTTCACCGGATCGAGCCCAAGCTTCTCCGCCAGCTCCCCCAGATTGTCCGCCACCACCGCCGGATAGACCGAGGGCATGAACAGAGGCACCGACTTCGCGTCGCAGACGGAATAGGCAATCTGCCCCGGTTGCTGCGCGATCAGTCGACCCCAGATCGCGTAGCGCTTGGGCCAGACATCCTCACCCTCGTCGTAGAACCGTTCACCGTCGCGGTTGACCACGATGCTGAACGGCACCGAGTCGAGGCGGGTCGTGATCCCGCCGTCGAATTTGGGCGCCCGCGCGTCCAGCGCCACCGCATGGCATTGGGTCGGATCGCCGACCGCGGCGACTTTCTGGTCGAGCAGGTTGCGCAACAACCGGCCGCGGTTGAACGGGGTGCCGCGGATCACGAAATTATCGACCGCATCGCCCCAGTACTGCCGCATCCAGTCGAGATTGGCCTGGAACCCGCCGCAGGCCGCGACCACGCAGCGCGCGGCAACGGTGCGGGGAAAGCCCTTGTGGGTGATCTCCACCCGCCGTACCGCGCCGTCGCGCATGGGCAGCGCAACGACCTCGCTGTCGTACAGGATATCGACCCCGAGCCGTTCGGCCGTCAGGAAATAGGCGTTCACCAGCGCCTTGCCGCCGCCCAGGAAGAAGGCGTTGGTGCGCGAGAGGTTCAACGTGCCGGTCAAGGACGGCTGGAATTGCACCCCGGCCTGCTTCATCCAGCCGAACACGCCGGCCGAGGCGCGGATGGTCATGCGCGCCAGATGCTCGTCGGTGTTGCCGCCGGTGACGCGCTTGAGGTCGTCCCAGTATTCGTCCTCCCCGTACGCCTCGGTAAGGACGTCGGTCGGCGCCTCGTGCATGGCGCGCAGGTTGCGGGTGTGGCGGGAATTTCCGCCGCGCAGCGCGCGCGGGGCATGTTCCACCAACAGGACGGAGGCGCCGTGCTGGCGCGCGGTAATCGCTGCGCACAGGGCAGCGTTGCCGCCGCCGGCGACCAGGACGTTGTAGGGCTTGCTCAGGTCGGGCATGCGTGCTGTGTACGAACCAAGCGGCACCGGCGCAAGCCGGCCCCGCCAAACCGGGGCCCCGCGACCCGGCGCCGCCGGCGCGCCGGGTTATGTCACGCGCGGCCCGCGTCCAGGAGTTTCGTCATGCCAGATCCCGCCCCCTGGTACCAGATCGCCGTCGAGGTGCTGAAGCGCCACGACGTCCGGCTGGTGACCTATGTGCCCGACAACGTGCTGCGCCCGCTGATCGAGGCGGTGCACGCCGATCCGTTCTTCACTCCGGTGATCGCGACCCGGGAAGAAGAAGCGCTCGGCATCGTTTCGGGCGCCTGGATGGCCGGGATGCGCGGCATCCTGCTCATGCAGACCTCGGGCTTCGCAACGTTGCCGAACGTGATCGCCTCGCTTGCGGTGCCGTTCCAGATCCCGGTGCTGATGATGGTCTCCGAACGCGGCACGTTGGGGGAGTTCAACCAGGGTCAGGCGCTGGTCGCGAAGACCATGCGGCCGGTGCTGGATGCACTGGCGATCGAGCACCACACCATGACCCGGGGCGATGAGGTCGAATTCATCCTCGATCGCTCGATCCGCCAGGCGGTGGCCACGCGGGCGCCAGTGTGTTTCATCCTGTCACCGCTGTTGACCGGCGGCAAAGTGTTCGCGGCGTAGGGGGCGGGACCATGTCATTCGCAGCCAACCATCCGGTGCGCCGGAACGAAGCCAAGATCATGAACCGGGCCGACCTCACGACCCGCCTGGTCGCGCGCCTGCACCACGAGGAAGCGGTGATCGGCGGCATCGGCTATGCCAATTTCGACCTCTGGGGCGCGGGGCACCGGCCGCAGAATTTCTACATGCTGGGCAGCATGGGGCTCGCGGTGCCGATCGCGCTCGGCGTGGCGATCGCGCAGCCGGACCGGCGCGTGGTGGCGCTGGAGGGCGACGGATCGGTCCTGATGCAGCTCGGCGCCCTGGCCACGGTGGCCGGGCTCCGGCCGGCCAACCTGATCATCGTGATCTGGGACAACGGCGCCTATCAGATCACCGGCGGCCAACCGACGGCCTCGGCCGAGGTCGCGGACATCGTCGCCATCGCCCGCGGCGCCGGGATCGCACAGAGCGCCTGGGCGGCGGATGAGGGCGGGTTCGAGGAAATGATCGCCCAGGCCCTGGCCGAGCCCGGGCCCTGGCTGATCGGCTGCCGCATTGATGCGGCCAAGCCGGAGGCGACGACCGAACGCGACCCGGCGCGCATCCGCGACCGGTTCATGCGCGGGATCGGGGCGCTGACGTAGAGCCTGCGGCCGGGGGCGCCGTCCCTCGACCATTCGTTCAGAACCGCACCCCGGTCAGCGCCTCCGACACCTCCCACAACCGGGCCGCCGCGGCGTCGTCGCGCACCTGCGGCGCCACCGCGGCCGGTCCCGGCGGGCCCTTGAGCTCGCGCAAGCCGGTCGAGCCGTAGTAGCCGCCCGGCGTCACGCCGAGGGCGGTCGCGGCGTACAGGATCGGCAGCGCGCCGGCCGCGGCGGATTGGGAGAAGAATGGTTTCACCAGGCGCATGAGGAGGCCTCGGCCGGAAGCGCCGGGGCCGTTGGTGAACAGGTCGGTGCGCGCCCAGCCAGGGTGCGCCGCCAAGCTGGTCAGGCCCCAGCCCCGGGCGTCGCTGCGGCGTTGCAGTTCCCGGGCGAACATCAGCATCGCCAGCTTCGACTGGGCATAGGCGCCCCAGGGGGAATAGGCCCGCTCCGCCTGCAGGTCGTCGAAGGCCAGGGCGCCGCGGCGGTGGACGATGCTGCTCACGCTGACGACGCGCGGCTGCCGGCCGCGGCGCAGGAGCGGCAGCAGCCGTGCGGTCAGGGCGAAATGATCGAGGTAGTTGGTGGCGAACTGCAGCTCGAACCCGTCGTCCGTGATGCGGCGGGTCGGCAGCGCCATCACGCCGGCGTTGTTGACCAGGAGATCGACCGGCTCGTCCGCCGCCGCCAACTCCTGCGCGAAGGCCGCGACCGCAGCGAGGCTGGCGAGGTCCAGCAGGGCGAAGCGGACCCTGGCCTGCGGATGGCGCGCGCGGATGCGGGCCAGCGCCGCCGCGCCCTTGGCTTGGGTGCGGCCGGTCACCAGCACCTCGGCGCCGGCGCCGGCCAGGGCGAGCGCGGTCTCGTAGCCGAGCCCACCGGTCGCCCCGGTGATCACGACCCGCCGTCCGGCCTGGTCCGGGATGTCGCGCAGGGTCCAGGTGCTCATGCCGCTGCTCCGTTGGGGTCGCGTCCTTGCCCCGGTGCAGGTGCTATCGGCGGCGGGCAAGCGCAAGCGCCGCGCCCGCGCCGATCAGCATCCCGCCCGCGAGCCGGTTGCGCAGCCGCCCGCGCGTGGCCAGCAGCCCGCGCAACCGGCCGGCGAGCAGCGCCCAGCCGCCGTCCAGCAGCAGCGCCAGCGCCAGGAAGATCGCGGCCAGGACCGCGATCTGCGGACCGAAGGGCCGGTCGGCGCGGATGAACATGGTCGCGCCGACCGACCGCGGCCTCGCCTTGGTCGCGGCGCCGGAGGAGATTCTCTACGAAAGCACCGTCCCCGGCATGGGCGTGGTGGAGGTCGGGCTGGACCGGGTGCGTGTGCTGCGGGCCGGGCGCGACGGCGTCGGCTCCTCCGCCGACTGCGCCGCCAAGCAGGGCGTACTGTCGGAGTAGTGGCAGCGGCCACCCGTGATGGGTCGTGGCTGGTCGGCGCAGCAGTTGTCCCTGAACGTCGGTGCGCCGGGCGGAAGCGGCAGGCGAACGCCGGTCGCCCCGGCAGCCCCTGCGCGGCCTACCCGAGCAACCCGGCGCCGGAAAACCCGCCGAACACACCGAGCGCGCAGGTCACCGCGGCCACCGCCAGCACCACGCCATAATACCAGCCCCGCAGCCGCCATGCCGGCGACAGCGCCCGCCGCGCCAGCGCGATCAGGAAGCCGAGCACCAGAGGCAGCAGTAGCGCGTTCATCACCTGCACGCCCACATTGAGCGCCACGAGGTCGGGCCAGAACCCCACCACCAGGCAACCGCCCACCACGCAGGCCGCATAGACGCCGTAGAACCACCGCGCCTCCAGCGGCCGGTACTCCAAGGAACGGCGATAGCCCGACACCTCGCCCAGCCCCCAGGCAAGCGCCAGGGAGGCAACGATCGCCGCCACCATTCCCGCCCCCAGCACGCCAGCGCCGAACACCGCGTTGCCGATCGCGGTGCCGAGGAACGGGGTCAGCGCGCCCGCCATCTCCCCCACCGTGTTGAGCGAGGCATTCGGGCTGCGCTGGCCGATCGTTGCGGCACAGGCGATCAGCACCGCGGCCATCACGAGCTGGGTGATGATTGCGCCCACCGCGGTATCCCAGCGGGCGGCGGACAGGTGCTCGGGCCGCAGCTTCTTATCGGCCACCGCGGACTGCTGGTAGAACACCATCCACGGCATGATGACCGCACCGATATTGGCCGCGACCAGATAGACATAGGATTTGTTGCGGAATGGGATCGACATCGCGCCGGCCGCCAGCGCGTGCAGGTCCGGATGCGCCACCCAGGCGACAAAGAAGAAGGCGAACTCGAACAGCCCGACGAAGATCGCGGCCCGCTCCACCCGCCGGTAGGACCCCGTCAGCACCACGGCGAGCAGCGCGACCGCGGCGATCGGCAACGTCACGCCGCGCGACAGGCCGTAGAGCTCGCCTACGCCGGCGACGCCCGAGAACTCGGTCAGCAGCGCGCCCACCGTGGCGACGCCGAGCCCGGCGGCGGAGACCCAGGCCCAGGCCGGTCCGAAGGTCTCGCGGATCAGCTCGCCGTGGCCGCGGCCGGTGAAAATGCCAAGCCGCACCGTCAGCTCCTGCACCACGTAAAGAATGGGGATCAGGACGAACTGCAGGGCCAGCAGCCGGTAGCCCCATTGGACCCCGCTCTGCCCGGCGGTGATGACGCTGCCGACGTCGGTATCGGCCAGCATGACGACGATGCCGGGACCGAAGACGGCGAGGAACCGGGCCAGGCGGCGGGCCGTCGCACTGCGGCCGGCAGGATCGAGCACGGCCGGGGCGGAGGCATGCATCGGTTTGCGGTCCGTCATCCTGGATCGGGGGCGCCGGCGTAATTGCGAAGTATTCTTAGTTGCAGCTACCCTCAGCCCCGGCCGGCTGTCAATCCGTGGTGCGGACGAAGCTGCCATGCCGGCGCGCGGGGGACCGGCGTGCGTGCGGCACCTCGGCGCCGTCGCGCCCGCGCGGCGTTGAAAACCTGCCCCGGATGGACCAGAACCCGCCCATGCCCGAGCTCATCCTGCACAACAGCCTGACCCGGAAGCGGGAGCGCTTCGTCCCGCTCGATCCCGCGCATGTGCGGATGTATGTATGCGGGCCGACGGTTTACGACCTCGCGCATCTCGGCAACGCCCGGCCGGTGGTGGTGTTCGACGTGCTGGCCCGGCTGCTGCGCCGGCTGTTCCCGCGCGTGACCTACGTGCGCAACATCACCGACGTCGACGACAAGATCAACGCCCGCGCCGCCGAGAGCGGCGAGCCGATCGCCGCCATCACCGCGCGCACCATCGCCGATTTCCACGCCGACATGGCAGACCTCGGCGCCCTGCCGCCGGATCAGGAGCCGCGTGCCACCGACCACCTGGCCGAGATGATCGCCCTGATCGCGCGGTTGATCGCCTCCGGCCACGCCTACGCCGCCGATGGTCACGTGCTGTTCCAGGTCGCGAGCTTCGCCGACTACGGCCATCTGTCCGGCCGCTCCCCGCGCGAGCTGCTGGCCGGCGCGCGGGTGGAAGTGGCCCCCTACAAGCGCGACCCGGGCGATTTCGTGCTGTGGAAGCCCTCTACCCCGGACCTGCCGGGCTGGGACAGCCCCTGGGGCCGCGGCCGACCGGGCTGGCATATCGAGTGCTCAGCGATGTCCTGGCGCTACCTCGGCGAGAGCTTCGACATCCACGGCGGCGGCCAGGACCTGATCTTCCCGCACCACGAGAACGAGCGTGCCCAGAGCCTGTGTGCCTTCCCGCACGGCGGCTTCGCCCACGTCTGGGTGCACAACGGCATGCTGCTCGTGAACGGGGAGAAGATGTCGAAAAGCCTCGGCAACTTCCGCACTGTGCGCGACGTGCTGGCCTTGGCGCCGGGCGAGGCGATCCGGCTGCTGCTGCTGAAGACGCACTACCGCGCCGCGCTCGATTTCACCGAGGCCGGGCTCGCCGAGGCGCGCCATGAGATGGACCGGTTCTACCGCGCGCTCGATGCCGCGCCCGACGCGGCGCCGGCGTCTCCCGTGCCCGAGCCGGTACTGGCGGCCCTGTGCGACGACCTCAACACCCCCGCCGCACTCGCCGCGCTGCATGGGCTGGCGGATGCGGCGCTCGCCGGCGATCCGGCGGCGGCAGGCGGGATGCGCGCGGCGGGCGAGGTGCTCGGGCTGCTCGGGCAGGTGCCGCAGGCGTGGTTCCAGGGTGGGGCCGACGCGGCGGCGATCGAGGCCGCGATTGCCGACCGAAAGGCGGCCCGCGCCGCGCGGGATTTCGCCCGTGCCGACGCAATCCGCGCCGCGTTGGAAGACCAGGGGATCGTGCTGGAAGACGGGCCGGCCGGAACGACCTGGCGGCGGAAACCGATCGTGGCGACTGTTGCGGCCACCACGCCGCGTCCCACAGCGACCGTCACAGTCCGCACCGGCACGGCGGAGCAATGACCGGCCGGGAGGGCGGCGCCGACATCGGCCCGATCGGCAACTCCCCCGTCGTGATCCTGGTCCGCCCGCAACTCGCCGACAATATCGGCGCCTGCGCGCGCGCCATGGCCAACGGCGGATTGTTCCACCTCCGCCTGGTCAACCCCCGCGACGGCTGGCCGCAGGAGAAGGCCTGGCGCAACTCCTCCGGCGCGGACCGCATCCTGGACGCGCTCACTGTTCATCCCACGGTCGCGGACGCCGTCGCCGACCTGCACCACGTCTTCGCCACCTGCCCGCGCCCGCGCCATATCGTCAAACCCGTGCTCACCGCCTGCGGCGCCGCCGCCGAGCTGCGCGAGATCTGCGGCCGCGGCCTGCGCGCCGGCCTGCTGTTCGGCCCGGAACGCGCCGGGCTCGACAACGACGATATGGCGGAGGCGGACGCGCTGGTGCGCTACCCGCTCAATCCCGCTTTCATGTCGCTGAACCTGGCGCAGGCCGTAATGGTACTCGCGTACGAGTGGTGGACCGCGGCCGAGGCCACTCCGCCGCGCGCCCTGATGACCAACGAAACGCGGGTCGCAACCAAGGCCGAACTGGAAAATTTCCTGTCGCACCTGGTAGCGGAGCTGGATGCCTGCGGCTTCCTCGCCAACCTCCCGAAACGCCCCGGCATGGTGCGCAACATCCGCCACTTCTTCGGCCGCGGCGAGGCGACCGAGCAAGAACTGCGGACTTTGCACGGCGTGGTGACCGAGCTCGCCCGCGGGCGCCGCCGGCTGGGTCGGGAAGTGCCGGCGGACGATGGATCCGGCGACGCAGGGCTTAAGGGGGTTCGGCCGGAGGACGCCGGGCCGCGGCCGCGCGGCGGGACATAGGCGCCGGCGGCCGGAGGGCGTATGCTACGCCAATGCAATGGGCGTTCCTGGTTCTGGCGCTGTGGGCTGCCCTGCTGGAACTGCACACCGGCACGTTCTACCTCGCCGCGATCGCCGCGGTGGCGCTGCTCACCTTCGCACTCGGCTTCTGGGTGCGCGAAGAGATGCTGCTGATGGTGTTCGTCGCGGGCTGCCTCGGCGCGCTCGGCCTGATCTGGATTTGGCGTCGCAGTCTGCCGCGCGGACGGGGGCTGCCTGACCTCGACGCCGGGCAGGAGGCCATCGTCATGGCCATCGCGCCGGAGAACAACCGGCTGGTCGTGACCTATCGCGGCACCCGCTGGGACGCCGTCATGGAGCATGGGCCGCCGCCTGCCGTTGGCACCCCGGTCCGCATCACCCGCAAGACCGGTAGCCTGCTCCACTTGGCTGCACCAGCCGGTGCCGCCCAATCCCCAGCCGCCCAATCCCCACCGGCGCCGGAGTCTCCATGATGCCGCAATACCTCGACTCGCTCATCGTCGTCGTCCTGCTCCTGTTCCTGCTCTTCTCCATCTTCCGTTCGGCGCTGCGCATCGTGCCGCAGCAGCAGTCCTGGGTGGTGGAGCGGCTCGGCAAGTTCCACCGCGTGCTGCCGCCGGGGCTGAGTTTCGTCTCCCCGTTCCTCGACCGTGTGGCCTTCCGCTTCGACATCCGGGAGATGCCGACCGAGGTGGCGCCGCAGGTGTGCATCTCGCTCGACAACACGACCCTGACCGTGGACGGGTTCCTCTATCTGCAGATCACCGACCCGGTGAAGGCCGCCTACGGATCGAGCAGCCCGATGAACGCGGCGATGCAGCTCGCACAGACGACGATGCGGTCAGAGATCGGGAAGCTGCATCTCGACCAGGCGCTGTCGTCGCGGCAGTTGCTGAATGCGGCGGTGGCAACCTCGGTCGACGAGGCGGCGATGAACTGGGGCATCAAGGTGTTGCGCTACGAGATCAAGGACATCAACCCGCCGCCCGAGATCCTGCGCGCGATGGAATTGCAGATCACCGCCGAGCGCGAGAAACGGGCGACGATCGCGCGGTCAGAAGGGCAGCGCCAGCAGCAGATCAACACCTCCGAGGGCCAGCGCCAGCAGGAGATCAACATCGCCGACGGTCGCCGCCAGGCCGAAGTGCTGCGTGCGGAGGGCGAGGCGCGGGCGATCGAGCTGGTTGCCACGGCGACCGCGGCGGCGATCCGCACCATCGGCGAGAGCGCGGTGACGGACGGCGGGATGGCGGCGTTGCAGATGCAGCTCGCCAAGGATTTCATCGGCCAGTGGGGCAATCTGGCGCGGCAGGCGACGACGATGATCATCCCGGCCGATCTCGGCAATATCGGCGCGGTGGTCGGCACGGCGTTGCAGATGGTCCGCGGCGAGCCCCGCGCCGGCGGGGGGATGCCGGGCGCGTCCGCGCCCGCGACGCCGGGGTCCGTGACGTCGGGGCGCACGGGCCTTGGCTCCATGGCCTTCGGGACCGCGGCTGCCGGGCCCGTAACGTCCGTGCCGCCGGCCGGATAAGCAGGTGATCGCGCCCCCAGCCCTGGCGCTTTTCAAGCGGCCGTAAAGTCGGAGGACATCCTGGCAATCAATCGCAACAGCAATCAATCACAACAAATGAACCAGGCATTGATCGGGGCGATGGCCGAGGCGGAGCCGGCGCGCGGACGAGAGACGGTGCGCCGGCCGGTGCTGCTCAGCATCCTGCGCGGCTGAGCGATCGGCCTGGCGGCGGAATTCGCGCTGGGCTACGGCTTCGGGATGGCCGCCCGGCTGCGGTGAGCACGGCTCAGCGCCGGATAAAGCTCCAATACAGCGGCTGGCGTCCGGCGCGCAGCGCCTTCGCCTCGTAGCGGCTGGGTGGCCAGTCCGCCAGGCGGGCGGCCGCTGGCGCGGGGGCGTCGAACCAGGTCTGCCCTGCCATCACCATCCGCACCCAGTCCTGGTAGGTAGGATCGTCGCTCGCCACCCGCCATTCGGCGCCGGGTCGCAGCACCCGCGCGAGGCCAGATAATGCCGCCGGATGCACGAAGCGACGGCGCGCGTGCCGTGCCTTCGGCCAGGGATCTGGGAACAGCAGGAACAGCCGGTCGAGGCAACCGTCCGGCAGCGCCCGCAGCAGCAGCCGCGCATCCTGGGTCCAGAGCCGCAGGTTGGGCGGCACCGGCGCCGTCGCCTCAGCGCCGATTTCGGGGATCAGGTGGGACAGCAGGGAGCAGATACCGTTCTCGAACACCTCGCAGGCGATCAGCCCGACCTCAGGATGGGACGCAGCCTGGGCTGCCGCGTGTTCGCCGCCGCCGAAGCCGACTTCCAGCCACAGTGCGGACGGGCGTCGGGCGAAGGCGCAGAACGGGTCCGCAGCAGCCTCGGCGGGAAAGCCCAGGCGCGGCAAGGCCACGTCCAGCAGCAGGCGCTGGCGCGGGCGCAGGCTGTGCCCGCGCGCACGCCCGTACAGCCGCTCGGCCGGGGGTTTCACGCCGGCCGCCCCGTGGGCGGCCGGGGTCAGCGCCCGAAGGCCGCCTTCAGCGCCGGCATGAGGTCGGTCTTTTCCCACGTGAAGGTGCCCAGATCCGGGTCGGGATCGCGACCGAAATGCCCATAAGCCGAGGTGGCGGCGTAGATGGGCCGGTTCATCTGCAAATGCTCGCGGATGCCGCGCGGGGTAAGGTCCATGACCTCGCGCAGTGCCCGCTCCAGCCGCTGCTCATCGACGTCACGCCCGGTGCCGTGCAGATCGACATAGACCGACAGCGGATGGGACACCCCGATCGCGTAGGCGATCTGCAGGGTGCAGCGATCCGCCAACCCCGCCGCGACCACGTTCTTGGCAAGATACCGGCAGGCGTAGGCGGCGGAGCGATCGACCTTGGTCGGGTCCTTGCCGCTGAACGCGCCGCCGCCGTGCGGGGCAGCGCCGCCGTAGGTGTCGACGATGATCTTGCGCCCGGTCAGACCGCAGTCCCCGTCGGGGCCACCGATCACGAACTTGCCGGTGGGGTTCACATAAAATTCCCGCTCGGCCGGCATCCAGCCGCGCGGCAGGGTGTCCTCCACGATCGGCCAGAGGAGGTTCTTGATCTCCTTCTGCTCCATTCCTTCGTCATGCTGGGTGGAGACCACGACGGAGGTGGCGCCGACCGGTTTGCCATCGACATAGCGCAAGGTGACCTGACTTTTCGCGTCCGGCAGCAGCCCGGCGACCTTGGGGTCGTGGCCGCGGCGCAACTCGCTGATCCGGCGCAGGATCAGGTGCGCATAGTAGAGCGGCGCGGGCATCAGCGCCTCGGTCTCACGGCATGCGTAGCCGAACATCAGGCCCTGGTCGCCGGCGCCCTCGTCCTTGTTGCCGCCGGCATCGACGCCCTGGGCGATATCGCCCGACTGGGCGTGCAGGAGGCATTCGATCTGCGCGCTCTTCCAGCTGAAGCCGGCCTGGTCGTAGCCGATGTCGTGGATGGCGAGGCGGCAGAGATGCGCCAGGTAATCGGGCGTGACGGTATCCGGCCCACGGGTCTCGCCCGCCAGGACCACCCGATTGGTCGTCACCAGCGTCTCGCAAGCCACGCGGGCATAGGGATCGGCGGCGAGGTAAGCGTCCAGCACCGTATCGCTCAGCCGATCGGCAACTTTATCCGGATGCCCCTCCGAGACAGATTCGGAGGTGAACAGGTAGTCGCCCGAGTCGCGCATGGCATGTTCCTCTTGTCGCGGCTGTCAGTGGGCGGGCACGCGGGAGCCGGCCGCCGCCCCGGGCGGGGCGCCGGGGGCGGGCCTGATTGGCCGAAACCCTTGGATCGGTCAAGCGCGTTGCGGTACGCCGGCCGGTACTACCGCCCGGGACCTCCGGACCCCGGAAGATCGCCGCACCACGGCGACCGGTATACCTCAGCCGCCCCGACCGGCCGGAGCGTACGACCGGCGTCGGGAGTTCGTTCACGACGGGGGCAAGTCGGGCGTTTGACCGCGGCGATGGCCGGAGTCAGGTCATGCCGAGAACGTCCATCATGGAACGCAGGCCCGGCGGCCGGCCAGCAAGCCACAAGGCGGCCCGCACGGCGCCCTGCGCGAAGCTGCGACGGTCGAAGGCGCGGTGGGTGAGCGTGATCTGCTCGGTGGCCGCGGCAAAGATAAGAGTATGCTCGCCGACGATCTGGCCGCCGCGCAGGGCGGCGAAGCCAATCGCACCAGGCTTGCGCGGCCCGGAATGGCCGTGCCGACCGCTCTCCATCACCGCCTCCAGCGTGACGCCGCGTCCCTTCGCCACCGCGCGGCCGATACCGATAGCGGTGCCGGACGGCGCATCGACCTTCTGACGGTGGTGCAGCTCCAGTATTTCTGCATCGTATCCTTCCTGTGGAAGAACGGATGCCATCCGTTCCGCCAGCGCCAGCACGAGGTTCACCCCGGCGGAGAAATTGGCGGCATAGACGACGGGGATACGCCGCGCCGCCGTCGCCACCGCGGCCTCGTCCGCCGCCGACAGGCCCGACGTGCCGAGCACCCAGGCGGTGCCGGCCGCGGCCAGGGCGGCGGCGTGCGCCGCGGCGGTCGCCGCACGGGTAAAGTCGATCACGACGTCGCAGCTGGCGGCCAGCGCGGCAACGTCCGCATGCAGCGTCGCGCCGGCGGGGACGGGGCGGGCGGAGCCGGGGCTGCCGATGCCGCCGGCGAGCACCGCGCCGGCGGCGGGCACCTCCTCGACCAGCAGGGCCCCCATCCGGCCGGTGAGGCCGGCGATGCCGATACGAAGGGTCATTGCTGCGCTCCCGCGATGTGGGTTTCCTTCGGGCGATCCTGCGGGCAGCGGCCGCGCCCGTCCAGCGGCGCCCGGACGAGCCGCGGACCCGTGGGAGCCAGGCCGGCCGGTGCGAGTGCCGGCCGACCGGGCAAGAATCGTTGCGCAACTTTATCTTTGTCGTTCGTATCGAGCCCGACGGCCGCGGCCCGGCGCCGCCCCGGCTGCAAGGCGACCATCGGCGCCGCTTCCGCAGGAAACAACAGAACCCGGAGCAGCGGCACGGGCAGTCGCGCCGGCCAGCCCGCGTGCGGCTCTGCGTGGCCTTTTGCGCCATCGTCGGAGACGCAGGCCGGCGGAACGCTTCGCCGGATTGCGATGTGCGGTGCGGCCCAATCCGGTTGAACCCGCCACGGCGATCGGTCATGCTGGTATCAAGCGGCCAGCGGAATCTTACCGCACCGCAGCAAAAGACGACCGGCTACACCGTGGTGCCACTCCGCGCTGCACGCTCTTCACTTCGAACGCGATCGCTCCCTGGGAGGGAACATGCAACAAGAACAGACGATGACCGGCACCTGGGGCTGGGTCAGGGGGTTCAGCCGGTACCAGTGGCTGGTCTTCATGGCCTGCTGGCTGGGATGGACCCTCGACGGAACGAATTTTACCCTGTTCGCCTTCGTGCTGAAACCGGCGGTTACCGAGCTGGTCGGCGGCACCGCCTCGGTCGCGGTGATCGGGCGGGTCGGCGGCTACCTTGCGATGGCAGGGCTGCTCGGCTGGGCGTTCGGCGGGTTCATCTTCGGCACGATCGCCGACTACATCGGTCGGGTGCGCACGCTCGCGATCAGCATCGCGATGTACAGCGTGTTCACCGCGCTGCAGGGCTTCTCCCACACCGTCTGGCAGCTCGGGCTGTTCCGGTTCCTGGGCGGGCTCGGCACCGGTGCCGAGCTGGTGGTGGGCATCCCGCTGGTGGCCGAGGCGTTCGCCGAGAACTCGCGCGCCCGGGTGCTCGGGCTCATGATGACCGGGGCGGCGTTCGGCAACCTGCTGGCGGCGCAGGAATACCACTTCCTCGCCGCTTACGGCTGGCGGGTGGTGTTCTTCTCCGGCATCCTGCCGGCCCTGCTGCTGCTGCTGATCCGGCGCGGCATGGTGGAGCCCGAACACTTCTCCGCGGTGCGCGCCCGGCGGGAGGCGCTGGCCGCCGCCAAGCACCACAGCGAGGCCGATCGCGAATTCATGCGCTTCTCCTGGTTGCAGCTATTCAACAAGGAGAACCGCTACAACACGATGGTCGGGTTGCTGTTCGCCACTGGCACCTTGCTTGCGATCTGGACCAGCCAGATCTGGCTGCCGACGATACAGGCGATCATGCTGCACAAGGAGGGCATCGTCGGTAGTGCTGTCGTTCCCTACATCACGCTCGGCATGGAGACGTTCGGCATCGGCGGCATCTTCGGCTACGCCGCCTTCGGCTTCCTCGCCGATGCGCTGGGCCGGCGGCCGACGATTATCCTCTACAGCCTCGGCACCCTGGTGTTCGGCTGCGGGCTCTACCTCGGCGCCAGCACCTGGGGGCCCTATCCCTACATACTGCCGCTGTTCGGCTTCTGCGTGTTCGGCGTGTTCTCCGGCCACGCGGTCTACCTGCCGGAGCTGTTCCCCACCCACATGCGCGGAACGGCGGTCGCGTTTTGCAACGGCTCAGGGCGGTGCATTACCAGCTTCGGGCCGCTGGTGGCCGGGCTGCTGGTGGCACCGTTCGGCGGCAACTTCGCCAAGGCAGCGGCGGTGATGACGGGCTTCGCACTGCTCAGCATCATTGGCGTGCTGATGGGGCAGGAGACCAAGCACGAAGAGCTGCCGCGCTGAGGGCGAGGCACGAACGGCAGCGGGGGCGGCCGGAAGCCGCCCCCGTTTTTTGCGCCTGTGCCCCCATGCGGACGCCGGATGCAGGCGCCGAGTGCAGTCAGGCACCAGCGCGGAAGCAGTCCGCCGCGTGGTCATCGACCAGGCCGGCGGCCTGCATGAAAGCATAGCAGATCGTCGGACCGACGAAACGGAATCCGCGGCCCCGCAGCTCCCGGCTCAGCCATTCGGAAATCGCGGTCTGTGTCGGCAGTGCGGTGCCGGCGCGGCGGGTCACGATCGGGCGGCCGGCAACGAAGGACCAGACGAACGCATCGAGGCTGCCCTCGGCGGCAATCACCGCGCGCGCGGCGCGGGCGTTGTCGCGCACCGAGAACACCTTCAACCGGTTGCGGATTACGGTGGCCTCGCGCAGGACCGCCTCCAGCTCCGCGTCGGTCATCGTCGTCACACGGTCGATGGCGAAGCCATGGTAGGCGGCACGGTAGCCCTCCCGCCGGTCGAGCACGCTACGCCAGGACAGACCCGCCTGGGCACCCTCCAGGCACAGAAGCTCGAACAGTGCGCGATCGTCGTGCAGCGGCACGCCCCATTCGGCGTCGTGATAGGCGCGCAGCGAGTCGCTGCCCTCGGCCCAGGCGCAGCGGCGGACGCCGGGCGGCGGGTCCGCAGGCTCGGAGGCGCGGGATTCGGGCATGACCTGGATGGCGTCAGGGGGTCTTCGCATCGGGGTTTCCGGGCAGGAACGGCGGGGCGGCACTGGAGGGGGCGGCATCGGGAGGCGGCATCGGGTGGGCACAGCCTCCCACATGTGCGCGCATGCGGCGACCCGCTCGCCAGTATCCCGCTCGCCAGTATAGCGGCTGCGCGGACAGAAACCTTTCTTTAGGGCTTCGGGGCGTGAAATGCCCTGGCTCCGCACCACCTCGGAACGGTCCTGACGCGATGGCGCCTGTCCTGCATGACGCTCCGGCCGGCCCCCCGGCCGACGTTCCGGCCGACCCGGCGATGACCGGACTCGACCCCCGCCTGGGGCGGGTACTGCTGGAAAGCCGCCAACGCTGGCGCGATCTCGTCGGGCTCGCCGCAGATTTCGCCTTCGAAACGGATGCCGCGGGGCAGTTTACCTTCGTCGTCCCGGATCCGGCCCTGGGCTGGCCGACGGCGCAGCTGCTCAACCAGCCGGCGAAAACCCTGTTGGCGGACCCAGCCGGCGGCTTCGACCCGTTCCATCCCACCGTCCCCCTGCGCGGCCGGCACGCCTGGCTGCGCCGGGCGGACGGGACCGTGGCGTGCCTTGCGTTCTCCTGCGCACCGCTGCTCGATTCGGGGGGACAGATCGTCGGCGCGCGCGGCCTCGGCATAGACGTGACCGAGCAGAGCCAGGCGATGGCGGAAGCCGCCGCGGCGCTGCGCCGCTCGGGAATGGTCGAGCACATCCTGGCCCGCATGCGCCAGGAAGTGCTGGCCCCGCGCATGATGCGCGCGGTGCTGGAGGCGGTGCGTGGCGCCCTCGGCGCCGAGGGCGTGGCGGTGGTCGGCAGCACCGGGGAAGGGCCGACTATCCTGCATCAGGGCGGGCACGGTGCCGAGGCCGTCCTCGACCCGGCTGCCGCGCTGGTCGCCGGTGCCGAAGCGACAACCCGCGCCACCGCCACGGTCGCCGCCGGCCGCCCGCTGCTCGTCTCGACCTGCCTCACCCGCTTCGGCGAGCGCGCCGGCCTCGCGGTCTGGCGCCCCGTCGGCGGCCGCGCGTGGGACAGCGAGGAGCAGATGCTGACCGACGCCGCGGGCGGCATCGTGCGTGTGGTGCTGGAACACCAGGCGATCCAGCGCGAGATGGCGCGCCAGGCCCGCACCGACTCGCTCACGGGCCTGCTCAACCGACGCGCCTTCCTGGAGGAACTGCCCCGCCATATCGAGCGACTGGACCGGGAGACGCTGCCGGGCACCATGATCTTCGTCGATCTCGACAATTTCAAGCCGGTCAACGACCGCTTCGGCCACGAGATCGGCGACCAGGTACTGTGCCACACCGCCGCGCTGCTGCGCCGCACGGTGCGGCCCACAGACCTGGTGGCCCGGCTCGGCGGGGACGAGTTCGCGCTGTGGCTGAACGGCGCCGACCACATGACCGCAGCGGAGCGCGCCGAAACGCTGCGAGTTGGCGCCCCCGGCGAGTTTGCGGAGGTGATCGGCTCGCCGCGCCCGCGGCTCAGCCTGTCGATCGGGATTGCGACCCGCCGGGTCGGCAGCGGGGAGGATATCGACAGCGTGATGCGCCGCGCCGATTTCGCGATGTTCGAGGTCAAGCGGCAGGGCCGCGGCCACTGGCGGGTGGCGCCGGACGTCGAGGCATGACGGCGAGCGGAGCCCTGAGCGCCACCTTGGAACCGCTCGACGAAGCGGCGAGGGTGCGGCTCGGCAGCGGCTGGGCGACGCCGGCCGCCGACCTGGAGCGGCTGGCGGCCGACCCGGCAGTGCTGGTGCGCGCCGCGCTGGCGCTCAATCCCGCGACCCCGCCGTCCGCCGATCGCCGCCTGGCGCACGACCCGGACGAGCGGGTGCGCGCGCTGCTGGCGCGCAAGCTCGCCTCCCTCGCCCCGGCACTGTCGGCCGAGGACCAGGACCGTCTGCAGCAACAGACCTACGACACCCTGGCGATGCTGGTGGAAGACACCGCCGAGCAGGTGCGCGCGGCGATCACTGAAGTGGTCAAGGCGATGCCGGCCGCACCGCGCAAGCTGATCCTGCGACTCGCGCACGACACCGCGGTGGCGGTGTGCGAGCCGGTGCTGCGGCTGTCGCCGCTGCTGACCGAGGTCGATCTTCTGGCCTTGCTGCAGGCCAGCCCCTCGCCCGCGACGGCGCAGGCGATCGCCCGCCGCCCGTCGCTCAATGCGCGCATTGCCGACGCGATTGCCGCGAGCACCGACGCCGCCGCCATCCGGGCGCTGCTCGCCAATCCGTCCGCACAGATCCGCGAAGCCGCGCTCGACGGGCTGATCGCGCGGGCCGCCGCGCACGTGGACTGGCACGCGCCGCTGGTGCGCCGCCCGCGGCTACCGCCGCGCGCGGCGCGCGCGCTCGCCGGGATCGTCGCCACTCGGTTGCTCGACGAGCTGGCGCAGCGCGCCGACCTGCCGGCCGACCTCACCGCCGAGCTCGGCCGGCGGCTGGAAGAACGGCTGCATGCCGGCACCGCCGTGCGTGCGCTCACCGAGGAGGCGCCCTCCGCCCCGGCGATGGCCGAAGCGCACCGGATCGCCCGGGCCGGCCGGCTGACCGAGGCCACCCTGCTGGGCGCCCTGCAGCAGGGGGAAGCGCGGCTGGCGATGGCGCTGCTGGCAATTGCCGCGGCGATGCCGGTTGCGGCGGTGGAACGGGCGGTGGTGCTGCGCAACGCCAAGGCGCTGGTCAGCTTGGTGTGGAAGGCCGGTTTCTCGATGACGGCGGCGACGCGGCTGCAAGGCGCGCTCGCCCGGCTGGGGCCGGCGGAGGTACTGGCCCCCGGGCCGCGCGCCGGCTTCCCGCTCGCGGTCGCGGAGATGCATTGGCAGCTCGAAATGCTGCGCGGGACCGAGCCGTGAGCCGCCCGACGGCGGCCGATGGGGCGCAGCCGATGAAGGCGGGGCCGCCATTCCGCATTCTTTGCCGTCGCTTAACGAAGCCGTGGTTTTCTGCGCGGGTTCAGTGAAGGGGATCGTCGTGTCAGCCAGTCGGCTTGTCAATCGCAACGTCATCGCCGGCAGCGGGCGGACCAGCATGCGGCTCGAGCCCGAATTGTGGGAGGCGCTGCTGGAGGTCTGCCAACGCGAGGATCGCGACGTGCACGCGCTGATCCGCGCCGTCGACGCCTCCCGCCACGCCGGCGGGCGGACCAGTGCCGTGCGAGTGTTCCTGTTACAATACTATCGCGTTGCAGCAACAGAATCCGGCCACGCCGCCGCCGGCCACGGCCCTCACGTAGCGCGCCGGGCTGCCTGACGGGCTGTCCGAACGGCGTCCCTGCGCCTCGCGGAGGCGCGTCTGGCTCTTGCCACGCCGTCCGAAGCCGCGACACTGCCCCCAGGCAGCGGCGACGGCCACGGGCGATCCCGCACCGGCCACGGCGCGCAGGAGGAACGTCCATGCAGCTCGGCTTCAACCTGCCGAACAGCGGCAAACTCACCGCCCCCGAAACCATGGCCCGCCTTGCCCGCGAAGGCGAGATGCTGGGCTACGACTACCTCACCCTCACCGACCACATCGTGCTGCCCGACCTTACCGTTCCCGGCTACCCGTATTCGGAAAGCGGCGAGTTCCTCTCCGGCGATCCGATGGTACGCCACGAGCTGCTGACCGGCATGGCCTGGGTCGCGGCGAAGACCGAGCGCATCCGCCTGGTCGCCGCCGTGCTCGTGGTGCCGCACCGCCCCGCGGTGCTGGCGGCGAAGATGCTGGCCACGATCGACGTGCTGTCGGGCGGCCGGCTCACGGTCGGCGTGGGCGCCGGCTGGCTGGAAGCCGAGTTCGATGCGGTGGTGACCACCCCGTTCGCCGCCCGCGGCGCGGTGACCGACGAATACTTGGCCGCCTTCCAGGCGTTGTGGACGGAGGACCGGCCGCGTTTCGCCGGCACATACGCGCGCTTCGCTGACATCGTACTGGCCCCGAAGCCGGTGCAGCATCCGCACCCGCCCATCTGGGTGGGCGGCGAAAGCCCGCCGGCGCTGCGCCGCGCCGCCCGGTTCGGCCAAGCGTGGTACCCGATCGGCACCAACCGCGCGCATCCGTTCGACACGATGCCGCGACTGGCCGCGGGCATCGCGCGGCTGCGCCGGCTCACCGCCGAGGCCGGGCGCGACCCGCAGCAGGTCACCGTCGCCTATCGGGTGAAGCGGCTGGGCGAGGACGTGCCGGCGCGCGGTTCGGACGGCGAACGACGGCTGTTCTCGGGCGATGAGGCGGAGATCCTGGGCGATCTGCGCGCCCTGGCCGACCTCGGGGTCACCTCCCTCGACGTAGATGTCGAACGCGATAGCCTCGAGGCTAGCCTGCACGAACTCCGCCGGCTGCGCGCGCTGCTGGCCCGGGCCTGATGCGGGCGCCGGGGGACGCCCGCTCCGGCCCTGCGCGTTGCGCAACGCTTGGCGCGTGCTACATGCTGTCCGCGGCCTATCCTTCGGGCCGGCCCTGAGACCCGCCTCCCCGCCCTTCCCCGCAACCGCGGCCGACCACCGATGGCTGCTCGCCGAGATCACAGGATGCGTGTCGCCTGCCGTCCCCGCCTGATCGCCGCGTGCTTGTTCGCCGGGCTGCTGGCCGGCTGCGCCACTGCGCCGCCGCCCAGTCATCCCGAGGCACGGGCCGAGTTCTACCAGACCAACGATCCGCTGGAGCCGACCAACCGCGTGTTGTACAGAGTGAACAACGCGCTGGACGCAGCCGTGCTGCGCCCGGCGGCGGTGGCCTACAAGGACGCGGTGCCGGCGCCGGTACGCACCGGGGTGCACAACGTGCTCGGCAACCTCGCCACGCCGATCGTCCTCGGCAACGACATGCTGGAAGGCAAGCCGCACCGCGCGGGCGACACGTTCATGCGCTTCGTCATCAACACCACCTTGGGCGGCCTCGGCCTCGTGGATGTGGCAAGCCGGATGGGCTATCCTGTGCATGGGGCGGACTTCGGCGAGACCCTGGCGATCTGGGGCGTACCGGAAGGCCCGTTCCTGTTCCTGCCGCTGCTCGGGCCCACCGACCCGCGCGACGCGCTGGGCCGCGGGGTCGATACGGCCGCCGATCCGTTCAACTGGGTCGGCGCGGGCACGGCGGTGACGGCGCTGAACTGGAGTCGGTTCGGGCTGACCGCCGTCGACGAGCGCTCGCAGGTGCTGGGGGAGATCAGCTCGATCAAGCGGACCGCGCTCGATCCCTATGCGACCTTCCGCAGCCTGTATCGTCAGCACCGGCGCGCCGAGATCGCCAAAATCAGGGCCGACAACCGCCATACCGTACCGGCCTGGTTCCCCGCGCCCACGACCGTGCATTGACCGGAGAGCGATCCCCATGCAGCCACGCCGCGTCTTTCTCCCGATCGCCGTCCTGCTGTTCGCGACCTGGCCCGGCCTGGTCCGCCCGGCGCGCGCCCAATCGCCCGCGGACACGGCGGCGGCCGTCGGCTTCATTCGCACCGCCGGCCGGGAACTGGTGGGAGTCATCAACGGCCCCGGCTCGGCCGCATCCAAGAGCGCAGCCCTGACCCAGATCGTCGATCGCGATGTCGATGTCGACGGGATCGCCAAATTCTGCCTGGGCCGCTTCTGGCGCGTCGCCACCCCGGCGCAGCGGACCCAGTACGAAAGCCTGTTCCACCGCGTGCTGGTGCTGAACGTTACCTCCAAGATCGGCGACTACACGGGCGTCACCATCACTGTCGGGCGCGCGGTACCGCGCGCGGAAGGCGTTGTGGTAGCGACCACTGTCACCCGGCCGGGTCAGGCTCCGGCAGAGGTGGACTGGCTGGTAAAGCAGATCGGCGGGGCGCCGAAGATCGTCGACGTGGTGGCCGAGGGCACCTCCCTGCGGCTGACCCAGCGCAGCGACTATGCTTCGTACATCAGCCGCCACAACGACAGCGTGCCGGCACTGATCACCGCGCTGCGGGCGCAGGCGGCCCGCGCCGGATAGCGACGGCGGCCGGCACCGGCCTACGGCTGTCGTAGAGCACCATCTCCCGTCCGTCACGGACGAAGCGTTCGCGCTCGATCATGCCGATGCCGCCGAGTACGGTGCGGGAGGCGACATTGTCCTCCCGCGCGACCGCGACGATGCGGGCCAGGCCGGCACGCTCGTGGCCGAACATGAGTGCGGCGCCGGCGGCTTCGCGGGCGAGGCCGCGGCCGCGGGCTTCCGGCCAGAGCGCAAAGCGGAGCGCGACGCCGCGCCCGTCCGCGCGCTCCATCAGCCCTGTCAGGCCCTGGAACGCACCGGGTTCGGCGCTACCGGGGCCGGCCGTGCGGATGGTCCACATGCCGTAGCCGCGGGCGGCCCAGAAGCCGATATCGGCCGCGAGCTCCTCGGCCGCCTGCACCTGCGTGCGGACGCCGTCGAGCATCACCGCGAAGACGCGCGGGTCGGACTTGAGCGCAACGAGGTCGGGCAGGTCGGTCCAGGCGACCGGGGTCAGCAGCAGGCGGCCGGTGCGCAGGGTCCAGGCGGGGCTCATAGGGGCATGGTGGCGAGGGAGGCCGGCTTAGCGGGCGGGACGTTGGAATCGGCCGCATCTGGGCCCGGATTGCTCCGGCGGGCCGAAGGGATCAGGCGGCGCGCCCGCGCAGCGCGCGTAACGCCGCCTCCGGCTCGCGCGCGAGGATGGTCATCAGCGCGATCGTGGCGGGGTCCATCGCGACGCGGTGCTGCTCCCAGTTGCGCAGGGTGGCGACGGGGATGCGCAGGGTGCGGGCGAATTCGGTCTGCGACAGGCCGATCCGGCGGCGGATGAAGCGCGGGGAGATGATGTCCTCGGCGCGCAGTTCCGCATCCGGATCCTGGCCGTCCTCGATCATGTGACGGCGGATGTCTGCTTCCGTGGTGGCGTCCAACCTGGCGCGATCCACCTTCGGCGGGTTCGCCCTGATCTGTTCCAGGGTCATGCGCGTGATTGCCATGTGCGGCGCTCCTTGCGGCTGGCGAGGCGGGCCGAGATGATCCGACAGGTCTCGCCCCGCTTGGTATAGACAACGAGCAGCACGTCGGCGCCGACCTACCCGAGCGCCAGGACCCGGTCCTCGCCGTAGTTCCTGCGGTGGTCGGGCCACTCGTCGCCCTCGAAAACCTGGCTGGCGAGATCGAAACCGAAGCCCCGCTCCCGCAGGTTCCGAAGGTGTTTCGCTTCGTCCCACTCGTACTCCACGCCGAGGTCTATGCGCTAACAGCGCATAACTTGCAACCCCTACCGTGCGAGCGGCCGGTACTTGATCCGGTGCGGCTCGGTCGCCTCGGCGCCCAGGCGGCGGCGCTTGTCTTCCTCATACGCCTGGAAATTGCCCTCGAACCATTCCACGTGGCTGTCGCCCTCGAACGCCAGGATATGCGTCGCCAGCCGATCGAGGAACCAGCGATCGTGGCTGATGATCACCGCGCAGCCCGCGAACTCGGCCAGCGCCTCCTCCATCGCCCGCAACGTATCGACATCGAGATCGTTGGTCGGCTCGTCGAGCAGGATGACGTTGTGCGGCCGTTTCAGCATCTTCGCCAGGTGTACCCGGTTGCGTTCGCCACCCGAGAGAATCCCGACCCGCTTCTGCTGGTCCGCACCCTTGAAGTTGAACGCCCCCACATAGGCACGCGAGGCCACCGCGCGCTTGCCGAGGATGATCTGGTCCTCCCCATCGGAGATTTCCTCCCACACGGTCTTGTTCGCATCCAGGCTGTCGCGCGACTGATCCACATAGCCGAGATCGACCGTATCGCCGATGCGCAAGGCCCCGCCGTCCGGCTGCTCCTGGCCCACGATCATGCGGAACAAGGTGGTCTTGCCGGCGCCGTTCGGCCCGATCACGCCGACGATCCCGCCCGGCGGCAGCTTGAAGTCGAGCTGATCGATCAGCATCGAATTGCCGTAGCCCTTGCGCAGCCCCTCGGCCTCGATCACCACGTTGCCGAGCCTTGGGCCGGGCGGGATGACGATTTCGGCCACACCCGAGAGCTTGTCCTGTGACGCCGCCAGCATGTCCTCGTAGCGCTGGATGCGGGCGCGGCTTTTCGCCTGGCGCGCGCGCGGGGAGGCGGCGATCCATTCGGACTCCGCGGCAAGCGCGCGCTGACGGGCAAACTCCTCCTTCTCCTCCTGCGCCAGGCGCTTGCGCTTCTGGGTCAGCCAGGCGGAGTAGTTGCCTTCGTACGGATAACCTCGACCGCGCTCGATCTCCAGGATCCAGCTCGTCACGTTGTCCAGGAAGTAGCGGTCGTGGGTGACCAGCATCACCGTGCCGGCGTATTCCCGCAACGTGTGCTCCAGCCAGGCGACGCTTTCCGCATCGAGGTGGTTGGTCGGTTCGTCGAGCAGCAGCAGGTCGGGCTTCTCCAGCAGCAACCGGCACAGCGCAACCCGGCGCCGCTCGCCGCCCGAAAGGGTCGCGACCTTCGCCTCCGCCGGCGGGCAGCGCAGCGCGTCGAGCGCGATCTCCACGCGCCGATCGAGGTCCCAGCCGTCCTCGGCGTCGATCTTCGCCTGCAGATCGGCCTGCTCAGTGAGCAGGTCATTCATCTTCGCCTCGTCCATCGGCTCGGCGAATTCCATCGAGATCGCGTTGAAGCGGTCGATCGCCGCCTTCAGCGCGGCAAACGCGGCCTCGACATTCTCCCCCACCGTCTCGCCGGCATCGAGCTTCGGTTCTTGCGACAGATAGCCGACAGTAACGCCTTCGGCGGCCCAGGCCTCGCCGCCGTATTCGGTCTCGATCCCGGCCATGATCTTGAGCAAGGTCGATTTGCCGGCCCCGTTCACGCCGAGCACGCCGATCTTCACGCCGGGGAGGAACGACAGGGTGATGCCCTTGAAGACCTCGCGCCCGCCGGGGAAGGCCTTGGTGAGGTTCTTCATCACATAGACGTACTGGTAGGCGGCCATACGGCGTGGCTCCTGCGGCGGGGGATCGGGGACGGGTTGTAGGTGGCGATGCGCCCGCAAGCAACCAAGCCCGCCCGGCACGCCAGGCGATCGCTGGACGCAGCCCGCGTCCGCCGCCATCATCGCCCCAACAACCAAAGGGAGGACGCATCATGCCGGTCATCACCCTATCCAACCCGCCTGCCGTCTGTGCACCCACCACACGCTATTCCCATGCAGCCCTGGTCGAAGGCGCGCGCCGGCGGCTGGTGATCTCGGGCCAGGTCGGCGTGGAACCGGACGGCAAGGTGCCCACGACCGGGGAAGGCCAGATCGCCCAGGCCTACGCCAACCTGCGCGCGGTGCTGGAAGCGCACGGCATGGGCATCGCCGATGTCGTCAAATCGACCGCCTTCCTCACCGACCGGGCACTGATCCCGGCCTACCGCGCCGCCCGCGACACGGTGTTCGCCGACCACGCCCCGGCCTCCACCCTGCTCGTCGTCGCGGGCCTCGCCGACCCGCGCTGGATGGTGGAGATCGAGGCCGAGGCGGCGCGGTGACGGACGGGATCGCGCGCGCCCGCCGCGACACGGTGGGCGACGCGATCCGCCGGAGCGCGCGCGTGCATCGCGACCGCGAGGCGCTGGTGTTCGACCGCCGCCCCTGGAGCTTCGCCGCGCTGGACGCGGGGGCAGACCGGATGGCGACGCATCTGCTGGGTCTCGGGCTGCGACCGGGCGAGCGGGTGGCGGCGTTCGCGCGCAATTCCGATGCCTATCTGCTGCTCTGGCTCGGCTGCGCGCGCGCCGGGCTCGTGCACGTGCCGGTCAACTACGCGCTGACAGGCCCGGAGCTGGCCTATATCGTGGAGCAATCCGGTGCCCGCGCGCTGTTCGCCGCCGCCGCCCTGCAACCGGCGCTGGAAGCGGTGCGCGGCAAGGTGGAGATGCTGCGCCCGCTGGACCCGGAAGGCCCGGACGGGCTGGTCGCGATCGCGCGCGACGCCGGGCTGCCCCCGCCGCCCGATCCGCCGATCGACGAGAACAGCCTGGCGCAGATCGTCTACACCTCCGGCACCACCGCCGCGCCCAAGGGCGCGATGATGACGCACCGGGCGATGCTGGCGGAATACGCCGCCGTCATCCATCATTTCGAATGCAGCGCGGAGGACCGCGCGCTGGCCGCCCTGCCGCTCTATCACACCGCGCAGATGCACGCCTTCACCATGCCGCAACTGATCGCCGGCGCGCGCACCTTGCTGATCGAGGCGCCCGACCCCGAAACGGTGCTGCGGCTGATCGAAGCGGAACGCATCACGTCGTTCTTCGCCCCGCCCACTGTCTGGATCAGCCTGCTGCGCCACCCCGACTGCGCGCGGCGCGACTTGTCGTCGTTGCGCCATATCTACTACGGCGCGTCCATCATGCCCGGCCCTGTGCTGGCGGAACTGCGCACGCGGCTGCCCGGGGCGCGGCCGTTCAACGCCTACGGCCAGACCGAGATCGCACCGTTCGCCACCGTGCTGACCCCGGAAGATCACGATACGCGCCCGGCCTCGGCCGGCCGGCCCGGGTTCAACGTGGAAACCCGCGTGGTCGATCCCGACATGAACGACGTGGCTCCGGGCGCGCACGGTGAGATCGTACACCGCTCGCCGCATCTGCTGGTGGGCTACTGGAACAAGCCGGAGGAAACCGCCGAGGCCTTCCGCGGCGGCTGGTTCCATTCCGGCGACGTGGGGTATTTCGACGAGGCCGGCTACCTTTACATCGTCGATCGTATCCGCGATGTGATCAACACCGGCGGCGTGCTGGTCGCCTCGCGCGAAGTGGAGGAGGCGTTGTTCACCCACCCCGCCGTCTCCGAAGTCGCGGTGGTCGGCCTGCCCGACCCGAAGTGGATCGAGGCGGTCACCGCCTTCGTCGTACTGCGCACCGGCGAGACCGCCGACGCAGCGGAGCTGATCGCCCACGCGCGCACCCACCTGGCGCCATTCAAGCTGCCCAAGCGCGTGGTGTTCGTCGATCACCTGCCGCGCAACACCGCAGGCAAGCTGCTCAAGCGCGAGCTGCGTCGCCGTTACGCATCAGAAACCGGAGGAACTGCGTGAAACTCTACAACTCGATCGGCCCCAATCCGCGCGTGGTGCGCATGTTCATGGCCGAGCGTGGCATCGAAATCCCGCGCCAGGAGATCGACCTGCGCGGCGGCGAGAACCGGCGGCCGCCCTACCTGAGGATGAACCCGTTCGGCCAGATGCCTTCGCTGGAACTGGACGACGGCACCGTCATCACGGAGATCATCCCGATCTGCGAATACCTGGACGAAACCAGCCCCGGCGCCACCCTCATAGGCAGCACGGCGCGGGAGCGGGCGGAGACGCGCATGTGGGTGCGCCGGCTCGACCTCAACATCGTCGAACCCCTGGCGGCCGGATTCCGCTACGCCGAGGGGCTGAAGCTGTTCCAGAACCGCATCCACGTGATCCCGCAGGCGGCCGACGACCTCAAGCAGATCGCGCGCGAATGGCTGGGCCGGCTCGACGGGATGATGGCGGGCAAGGACTACGTCTGCGGCGCGCGGTTCACCCTGGCCGACATTCTGCTGTTCTGCTTCCTCGATTTCGGCAACGGCGTCGGACAGAAGCTCGATCCCGCGAACGCGGCGATCGCCGCCTGGTTCGACCGGGTGAACGCGCGTCCCAGCACCGCCGCCTGATCGCCGGTCCGACGACATCGGCAGCCGGGATGGGCGCCCGCATGGCGCCCATCCCGCGCCGCCGGCGCCTACTTCCCCGGCATCGCGATGTAGCGATACGGGAAGGTGTTGTCGGCAAGCTGCGCCACCGTGTAGCCCTTGCGCACCGCCCAGACGATCACCTGCTGGTGCAGCGGGATGACCGGCACGTCCTGCTGGATGATCCGCGCCGCATCGTCGATCATCGCATCGCGCTGGGTCTCGTTGTTTTCGGTCCCTATCTTCTCGATCAGCGCATCCAGCTTGGGATTGGAATAGCCGCCGACGTTGATCTCGCCGCGCACGCCGTTGCGGGTGCCGAGCAGGGAGTAGAGCACGTTCTCGGCGTCGTAGGTCGCAGGCGTCCAGCCCAGCATGTAGAAGTCGGTGTCGTATTTCGGCGCCAGGATCTTGGCGAAGAACTTGGCCTTGGTCTGCGCGTCGAGGTTCACCTTCACCCCGATCCGCCCCAGCATGGCGGCGGCGGCGGTGCAGATCTGCTCGTCCATCACATAGCGGTCGTCCGGACAGTCCATGCCGATGGTGAAGCCTTGCGGATAGCCCGCCTCAGCCATCAGCTTCTTCGCCGCCGCCACGTCGGTCTTCGGCCGCACATCCAGCTTGGGGTCGTAGCCGTTCACCCCCGGGCCCCACATCAGCCAGGTCGGATGCGCCTGGCCCAGCATGACCCGCTTGGCGATCAGGTCCTCGTCGATCGCGAGCGCGAAAGCACGGCGCACCCGCACGTCTTGCAACGGGTTCTTGCCCTTGACGTTGCTGGTCAGCAGCTCCGGGCGCGACACGTCGAACCCGAGGTAGACCGTGCGCAGTTCGGGATGCTCCAGCACCTTCACCCCGGACGCATGGGCGATGCGGCCCAGATCCTGCGGCGGCACGGTGTAGATCATGTCCTCCTCGCCCGAGAGCAGCGCGGCCACCCGGGTGGAATCATTCTTGATCACGTCGAACTCGACCCGATCCGGGGCCTTGGGGTTGAGCTTGCCCCACCACAGCTTGTTGCGTACCACGATCGTCTTGCTGTCCGGCTGGCGGGACACGAGCTTGTACGGCCCGGTCCCCATGGCGTGCAGGACGGCATAGTTCTGGCCGGCGCCCAGCACCACCGGCTCCGTGGCGCCGTGCTTCTCGCACCACGCCTTGCTCATGATCAGGAGGTTGGTCTGCTCCTGCGGAAAGATCGGGTCGGGGTTCTTGGTGGTGAACTCCACCGTCAGCGGACCCGTCGCGCGCACGTCGGCCACCATGCCCAGCACGTCACGCATGTGCGAGGTCTTGGCTTCCATCCGGTGGACCGAGAATACCACGTCGGCGGCGGTGAAGGGCGTGCCGTCCTGCCACTTCACGCCGGGACGCAGATGGAAGCGCCAGACGGTCGGGCTGACCTGGCGCCACTTCACGGCGAGGCCGGGTTCCAGCCTCAGGTCCCGATTACGTTGCACCAGGGGTTCGTAGATGTTGGCCAGGAACGACAGCTGCACCGTCTCCTGCAGGGTGTCCGGGTCCATCGCGGTCACGTCGCCGCTGTTGGCCCAGCGGAAGGTGGTGGCGGCGCGGGCGGCGGCCGGAACGGCGACAGCCCCCAGCAGCAGGCCCAGCAGGGCCAGACGCGGCAATTTCATCAGGACGACTCCCCAGGATGACGGCACGGTAGTTTGAACCTTCCGGGAAATGAGGCAAGGTACCATCGAACGGAAAAGCACGATGCAGCCTCGGATGGGAGAGCATGGAACGGGACGCGATCCTCGGCGTCGTCGATGTGCAACCTACCTTCATGCCCGGCGGCGAACTGCCGGTGCCGGACGGGGCGGCCGTCGTGCCGGCGATCAACCGGCTGCTCGCCGGACGCTTCGCCACCGCCTTCGCCACCCAGGACTGGCACCAGCCGGGACATCTCTCCTTCGCCTCCGCCCATCCCGGCCGCGCCGCCTATGAAACCATCGCCCTGCCCTATGGGCCGCAGATCCTCTGGCCCGACCATGCACTGGCCGGCAGCGCCAACGCCGCCCTGCACCCGGGGCTCGACCAACGCCGGATCACCGCGATCATCCGCAAAGGCACCGATCCGATGATCGACAGCTATTCCGCCTTCTTCGAAAACGATCGCCGCACGCCGACCGGCCTGCATGGCTGGCTGACGGAACGCGGCGTGCGCCACCTGTTCCTTGCCGGCCTCGCCACCGATTTCTGCGTCGCCTGGTCCGCCGCCGACGCGCGCCGCCTGGGCTACGAGGTCACGATCGTCGCCGATGCCTGCCGCGCCATCGCCCTGCCGGCACCCGACGGCGGCACCACGCTCGACGCCGCGCGGGCCGACCTGGCCGCGGCCGGCATCCGCTTCCTCAACAGCAACGAAATTTGACCATGGGACTGTACTTGATTACCGGCGGGGCCGGTTTCATCGGCTCGCACCTCGCTGACGCGCTGCTCGTGCGCGGGGACGCGGTGCGCGTGCTCGACGACCTCTCCACCGGCCGGCGCGAAAACCTGCCGGCGGCAGCCACGCTCATCGTCGGCGACGTCGCCGATCCGGAAGCGGTGCGCGCGGCGATGGAGGGCGTGGACGGCTGCTTCCACCTGGCCGCGATCGCCTCGGTCGCGCGTGCGACGGAGGACTGGCTCGGCACCAACCGCGCCAACCTGGTCGGCACCATCGCGGTGCTGGACGCGGCACGGCGCGCACGCACGCCGGTGGTGTACGCGTCCTCCGCCGCAGTCTACGGCGACTGCCCGGTCCAGCCGATCGCCGAGACCGCGCCCACCGCCCCGCGCTCCGCGTACGGCGCCGACAAGCTCGCCTGCGAGCTGCACGCGGCCGTCGCCACCGAGATGTTCGGCGTCCCGACGATGGGGTTGCGCTTCTTCAACGTGTTCGGCCCGCGGCAGAGCCCCGGCTCGCCCTATTCCGGCGTGATCTCCATCTTCGCCGGGAGGCTACGGCGCGGCGAGCCGGTCGACGTGTTTGGCGACGGCGGCCAGACCCGTGATTTCGTCTATGTCGCCGACGTGGCCGCCGCCCTGCTTGCCGCCATGGCGCGCCTGCCCGCCGGCCATAAGGTGCTCAACGTCTGCACCGGCAGCGCCACCTCGGTGCGCGCGTTGGCCGAGACGATCGCCTCCCTCTCCGGCCATACCTTGCAGGCGAACATGCACCCGCCGCGCGCGGGCGACATCCGCCACTCGGTCGGCGTGCCGACGACCGCGCGTGAGACCCTCAGCCTCGCCCCGCCGACGCCGCTGCGCGACGGCCTCGCCCAGGTGCTGCGCTGGCTGGCGACCGCAGCATGACGGCACAGAGCGGCGACGGCGGCCGTCCGGGCGGCGGGTCCGGCGGGACGCCACGGCGCGACCGGCACGTGCGGCGGCGGGCATGAACCTGCACGAGGGGCTGGTTTCCCTGATCGTGCCGCCGCCGAACCTGCCGCTGGTGGCGGGGGCGGGGCTCGTGGTGCGGGGACGGTTCGGGCGCTGGCTGGTGCGCGGCGCCGTGGCGGGGCTCGTGCTGCTGTCGCTGCCGGTGGTGGCGCAGGCGCTGCTGGTGTCGCTGGAGCTTGGGCTGCCGCTCGCCCCGCCGGCGGGCGATCCGCCGCAGGCGATCGTCATCCTCAGTGCCGAGATCGTGCACCTGCCCGGCCCGGGCCACAAGGAACGGATCGGCCCCCTCACCCTGGACCGGATGCGCGCCGGGGTGGAGCTGTACCACCGCACGCATCTGCCGATCCTGGTCACCGGCGGCCGATTGGGAGGACGGCGGGCGACGCCGATCGCTCTGCAGATGGCACGAAGCCTGGAACAGGATTTCGGGGTTCCAGTGCGCTGGGTGGAACCGCGGTCGGCGACCACATGGCAGAACGCCGAGTTCAGCGCCGCGATCCTGCGGCGCGCCCGGATCAGTTCGGTCTACCTCGTCACCCACGCCTGGCACGAGCAGCGGGCCATCCTCGCCTTCCGTCATTTCGGGCTGGTGGCAACCGCGGCGCCGGTGGCGATGGATGCGCTGACCGACCAGGTGCTGCCCTCGACGCGCGCCTGGCGCGACAGTTATTTCGCCTTCCACGAGTGGATCGGCTGGGTCGATTACCGGCTGAAGGCGTGGCTGGCGTGGCCGGTGCCGCCGATCGCGGCGTCGAACAAGGCGGCGTAGGCGGCGAACATCGTCTCCTGGTCGAACGCGGCCGCAGCGCGGGCGCGGTTGGCGGCGCCGATCGCCGCCCGCGCCGGCGCATCGCGCAGCAGAGCGAGCAGCGCCTGGGCAAGCGCGGCGGGATCGTGTGGCACGACGAAGGGCGCGTTCTCCGGGGCCAGCATTTCGCGCACGTCGCCCACGTCGGTGGCAGCGACCGGCAGGCCGGCGGCCATGGCCTCGATGACCGAGAGCGGCATCTGCTCGGTGTCGGACGAAAGCGCGAACAGGTCGAAGCCGCGGTAGTACCCGGCCGGGGACGAGCTATGGCCGAGGAACGTCACGCGGTCGGCCACGCCGAGCTCTGCGGCAAGCGCTTCCAGGCCCGGCTGTTCCGGTCCACCGCCCACGATGCCGAGCCGCGCCGGGCTCGCCGCCGCGACGATACGCAAGGCATGCAGCAGGCGGACGAGGTTCTTCTCCGGCCGCAGCGCGGCGACGGTGCCGATCACCGGTCCCTCGCCGGGCAGACGCACCGGTTCGGCGGCGGTGAAACGGGCGAGGTCGATGCCGTTCGGGATGTAACGGACCTGCGCCGCCGGCAGCCGCCAGGAGCCGGTGGCAAGGCGGAACAAAGTACGCGAGGGAACCACCACCATGCTCCGGCGCAGCACGAGCCGGCGGACCAGCACGCGGCGGGGAAGCTGGCCTGCCTGTTCCTCGGGGCCGAACCCGTCCTCGATATGGATGTGCGGAACGAGGCGGGGCCGGTTCGCGATCGCCCATTCGATCGAGCCCCAGTTGCTGGTGACCAGCAGGTCCGGCCGCCAGACGCGCAGTGCGGCGCGGAAGCTGGCCCGATTGGCGAGAGTCGCGCCCTTGCGGACATTTACGACGGGGAAGGTCGCGTCGAGCCCCGGCGCGAGCCGCTCGCGTGCGGCGGTGGCGCCGTCCATGGCGACGATCAGGTGCCGGTAGCGATCGGCGAAGCGGTTGGCGAGCGCAGCAAAGCGCATCTGCGGGCCGCCGACGGCGAAGGTCGCATAGACGTGACACAGCGCCGGCACCGGCGCGCCCACGTCGCGGACAGGCGCGCTAGTGCTCTGGTGCATCGTACCCTGGCGCATCGCGGGGAGTCATCTGTCAGTGCACCGGCTGGCCTGTTGGCTGATTCGGCGCCGGATCCCACTTCTCCTTCCCCGTAGCGGGGGAAGGGCGGGGTGGGGTGTCCTCAGCGCGGAGATTCGTGGCCTTGTCCCCCACCCGAGCCTCCCCCGCAAGGAGGGAGGAAGACTTTCGGCTGGTCAGGCAGCATGCACTGCAATCGCGGCGGCTTCGAACGCGGCCGGATCGGCCACCGGCGCCCAGCCGAGATCGCGCTTCGCGTCCGAACAGTCCAAGGTCGCTTCCATTCCGCGCGAACGCAGGTCGCGCAACGACGGCATCGGGGTACGCCGCCCGCCCGCGCGCTTCACCGCCCATTTGCCCACGTCCACCAGCCACAGCCGTTCCGTCGTTTGCGGATGGAATTGCAGCGGCCGACCGAGGACCCGGGCGAGCGCAGCGAGGTACTCGCGCGCGCTGGGACGGACGTCGCCGGCCAGATTGTAGCAGCGGCCCTCGATCCCCTCGGCGCCGGCCGCGGCAAGGATCGCGCCGGCAACGTCGCTTGCCAGGACGAAGGGCAGCGGATTGCGTCCGGCATTCCAGCCGATGCAGTGCTGGTCGTTGTTGAACAGGCCGACGCCGCTGTGGAACGGCGGCCCGCCCTCGCCCACCACCACGCCGGGGCGCAGGATCACCACCGGCAGGCCCTCGCGCGCGTGCAGGTCGAGCAGCATCCGGTCCGACTGCGCCTTGGCGCGCGCATAGTCGCCGCGGCGCTCGGCCTCCGGGTCGGGGGGTGTGGCCCCGGTCACCGGCGCCGGTTGCACGCCGAGGTAGAGGGCGGCAATCGAGCCGACATGCACGAGCCGCGGAACCCGCCCGTCGCGGGCGGCGGCGAGGCAGGCACGGGCCACGGTTTCGGCGCCCCCCACCATGGCGGCACGAATCTGCTCGAACGTGCCGCCGCCGCCGCCATGCGCGAGATTGACCACCACCGGCGCGCCGGCGATCGCGCGGGCCACCGCGTCGGGGTCGCGGATGTCGCCGGCGACCAGGCGCACCCGCGGATCGTGCAGTACGTCGGGCAGGCCGCGCAGGCTGCGCGCCATCACGACCGGGCGCAGTCCGGCGGTAAGGCAGGCGCGGACCAGATGGGTGCCGATAAAGCCGGTGCCGCCCAGCAGGGCGATGTCCGGGGTCTGAGCGGCAGCGGAGCCCGGGGACGGGCCGGAGGCCGGGCTTGCGACCGACCCGCCCGCGGCGTCCGTCATCGGCGCGGTGACGGCGCTGGGCAGCGGCGGCGTAACGGTCGCACCGGGCAGCGGCGCCGCCGCCGGCAGCCCGAGCGCGCCCAGCCGTTCGCACAGCGCGACCAGGGCGGCGCCGAACGAGCCATCCAGTTGCGGCGCCGCGCCGGCGTCGAGCGCGGCGTGGAACGCGGCGACGCTACCGGTCATGCTGGTCTGGAACGGATCGCCCGGACCGCCCAGCCGCAACAACGAGCGCACGTAGCCGGACAGGTTGCCGGCACTCGCGGCCAGCAGCGGGCCAGCGATCCGCACCCCGGACAGCGGACCGTCGACCGCGTCCATCCAGCGGGTACGCCGATAGGCGAAGGCGCGATTGGCGAGGATATCGGCCACCGCTACCCCGTCGTCGCACACCACCCGCAGTTGCCAGAACGGGAAGGACTGGCCGACCGCGAAACGCAACGCCGCGGTCAGCCGCGGGCCGGCGAGCAGCGCATCGAGCGTCGGGTACAGCGCCTGGCCGGGACCGATGGGCACGGCAAGGCCAAAGCTTGCCGAGACCGCCTCCAGCGGGCCGGCCAGGACGGCAAGCTGCGACAGCGGATGCACCGCCTGTTCCAGCAGCAGATTGACCGGCGCCTGGAACATCCAATGGCCGAACTGCCGCGCCGCCATCTGCCGCAGCGGCACGTTGTAGAGCACGTCGATATGCCGCGGCGGGCCGAGTGTCCCTTGCGTCAGCCAGGCGCGCAACCGGACGAAGGCCGGGTGGTGGACGAAATTCTGGTTGATGCCGAGCGTCGCACCGGATGCCTCGGCCGCGGCGACCAGGCCGTGGGCGGTCGCACCGGTCGCCGCCAGCGGCTTTTCCAGCAGCACCGGCTTGCCCGCCGCCAGCAGCGGGGTCGCCACCTCGGCATGCCGGTCGGGCGGGACGAGCACATGTGCGCAGTCCAGGACCCCGGCGGCCAGCGCCGCGGCTACCGAAGTGAACACCTGAACGCCGGCCGGGACGCCCGCCGCGGCGGTCAGCGCGCGGGCTGCGCTCTCCATCGGATCGACGACCGCGGCGAGCCGCACCCCCGGCGTGCGGCGCAAGGCTTCCACATGGGCGCGGGCGATGAAGCCCGCGCCAACCAGCGCGACCCGTCGCACGCCGCTCACAAGGTGGGTCGCCGTGCGGCCGTGCCGGCTCCGCTCATTGTCCGCCCCGCTTTGCCCCTTGCCACATCGCCCACAGCTGCTTTGCCCCCGCTGTCATCGTTCCTAATATCGCTTGCAACCGCCATCGTCACCGGCCGCTCTGGTCGCCCGTTCTGCCAGCCGACCGTTCTTTTCCCCGAGCATTCTATCGCGTGACCGTTCCCGCGTATCGTTGTTTTATCGTCCGACTGCCGCCAGACGATCCAGTGCCGCCGGCAGATCCGGCTGGGCTTCGAGGTAGGCCTGGATTGCCGCCATCGCCTGCTGCTGTCCCGCGGATCCACGCCCTGTGGGATCGGGATCGGGCGACACCGCCGCGAGCAGCGGCACGCTCCGCGCACCGATCAGGCTGGCGATGCCCTGGCGCAGCCGGAACCAAAGGTCCGGCTGCCGCGGGCCGCCGTCGCGCCACAGGAGGAAGGCGGTGGTTCGGTCCGGCTCGGCCGTCCTGACCACCCGCCAGGTCAGGCCGCCAGCATGCAGCACCCCTTGCACCACATCCTCCGCCCCGGCCTGGCCGGAGATATGGCGTTCTGCGAGCAGGATCGGCCCGGGGTCGCTGCGCGGCGAGAAGCGCTCGACCACCACCCGCACCCCGAGCCCCGCGCACGACAGCCATTGCTCGGAGATACGTGCCGCCTCGGAGGCTTCGGCGAGCGCCGGCGACACCGGCAGCGATGCACCGAGGACGCGGCAGGTGCCGGACGCCAGGACCGGCGCGCCTGCCGGCACCTCGGCCGCCGCGGCGCGGTGCAGCCCGAAGGACAGGAGCGGCCCGAGCGCCGCCACCGCCGCCACCGCGAGGGCGGCCAGCAGCGGCCGCGCCGGGCGCGAGGGTGGTGGGGGAAGCTGGCTCAGGGGCTCCCAGCCGCCGATATCCTCGCGGAACGGCAACCCCATCAGCACCAGCAGCAGGATCACGATCGAGAAGAACATCCAGCCGTACAGCACATGGTCGGTCGCCGCGGCCTTGGCGCTGCCCTCCATGTAGCCGAGGGTCACGATGCCGAGCGCACGGAGCCCGTTGGCGATCACCGGCACCACCAGGGAGATGGCGATGAAGATCAGCCGGCGCCAGTTGGAGCGATAGATCAGCAGCGCATAGAGGCAGGCAAAGGCGATCGCCGCGATCAGGAAGCGCAGCCCGGCACAGGCCTGGGCAACGTAGAACGCGCCGCCCGGGATCTGGATCAGGTAGCGGTCGATATAGTTCGGGATTCCGAACAGGTTCAACCCCCAACCAACGAACCACGTGGTGAAATCCTGCAGCGCCGGGGTGATGAATGCGCCGAACGGCACCAGGAAATAGAGATACAGCAGCGGCCCCAGCAGCAGCCAGTACACCTGCCAGCCCAGCACGCCGAGAACCGTGAGCTGGAAGAGGGTCATCGCCATGAGCTGCCGCCCCTCCATCACCCCGAGCCGATCGGCGAGCAGCCACACCGCGGCGACTGGAATTGCCGCCAGCGCCACCAGCGGCAGCGGCCGCGGCGTCACCCCGACCAGACGGAAGCGGCGGTCCCACAGCAGCCAGACGACGATCGGCAGGATCAAGAAGCCGTGGTTGTAGGCGGTCGACTCGCTCCAAACGTTCTCCGCCGCCACCGCCTCCGGGTAGAAGAGCAGGACCCAGACCGCGATCCCGATCGCGAGAGCCGGCAAGGCCGGCCGGAGGCCTGCCAGGGGCGC
Source organism: uncultured Pseudomonadota bacterium (assembly GCA_963708095.1). Taxonomy (GTDB): domain Bacteria; phylum Pseudomonadota; class Alphaproteobacteria; order Acetobacterales; family Acetobacteraceae; genus JAJZVS01. The sequence goes on along the minus strand of OY970182.1, from coordinate 4,356,270 downwards.
GGGGCTCGGCGCGGGGCGCGTCGGCGCGGAGACCGTCTCGGCGTTCATGTGAAACGTTCCTCCGGCAGGCTTATCCGAGGCCGCGCACGATCCGCGGTCCGAGCAGGTTGGCCACCGGTAGCGGCAGGCGCTTCCAGGCGGCGATGAACAGGCGGAATTTCGGGTTGAGCGGATTGAGCTCCGGCACCTGCGCGCCGGGCGCGACCAGGAAACGATAGTGCAGCGGCGCGGGCTCGAACCCCCAGTTGCGCTTGAACGCGTACGAGCCGGTGCCTTCCTTGCTACGCCCGAAATCGAACACACGGCAGCCGCGCGCCGCGGCCCGCCGCATCACTTCCCAATACATGAAGTCGTTCCCCGCACGCTGGCGGGCCTCCGCGGTGCCGCCGCCGTAATAGGGCAAAACCTCGTCGCGGAAGTAGAAATTCAGCACCGAAGCGATCGGGGTGCCCTGATCGAGCACCGTGAGCACGTCGCAGTCGTCTCCGAACGCCGCGGCCAGCAGGCGGAAGTAGCAGCGGGGGAACACCGGGGTGCCGAGGTTGCGCACGCTTTCTGCGTAGATCCGGTGCAACCGGTCGGCATCGCGATCGACCACGGAAACGAGGTCGCGCTGGATCCCCTTGCGCACCATGGCGCGCTGCTTGCGCGGGATCGCCTTCAGATTGTCATCGTCGGTGGCGGCGATCGGCTTACGGAAGGTAACATAAAGCCCCGGCCGGTCGACCCAGCCCGCCGCGTCCAGCGCCGCCGCTTCCTTCGCCCCTGGCGGATCGCGGTAGCGGAACTCGACCGCTCCGGCCCGCGTGCCGGGGCGCAGCGCCGCGGCGTGGGCCATGAGCGCGACGGCGGTTTCGTCATCCGCCGCCAGCGGACCGCCGTAGACGCCGAACGGGACCGAAATCAGCGTATTGCCGAACAAAAGGGTCTTCACCTGGCCGAGCGGCAGGACGCCGACGATGGCACCGTCGCGCTCGGCGAAGGCGTAATGGGTACGATGACCGAACGCGGCCTCGATCACGCCCTGCCAGGCGGCGCGGTGGAAGAAGGTGCCGTCCGGATGGGTCATGACAAAGCGGTCCCAGGCCGGCGCGGCGGCGGGATCGAGCGGGCGGATCGCGAGGCTCATGGCACGTCGGCGAGCAGTCCGGCGAACACCGTATCCATCCGCCCCCAGGCGAAATCGGCGAGCAGCCGGTCGAGCCGCGCGCTGGTCCGCCGCAGGTTGGTGTAGTGGCGAAAGCGGGATTTCCAGCCGGCGCCGGCGATGCGCGGCTGGTCCGGATCGACCTCCCACGGATGCAAGTAGAAGATGCCGGGACGCTGCTCGACCCTGTTGACCCGACGCAGGCCGGCGCGGAACAGACGGTACGGCAGCAGGCGGAAATATCCGCCGCCCGAGCACGGCAGGTTGCGCCCGCCGGCGCGCACCGTGGTCATGGGGAACTCCCACAACCCGGTCCCGGCCGGGCGGAACGGGGTGCGCGGGGCGTCCGGCATGCTGCCGTACAGATCGTGGTGGACTGGGTTGATGCTGGAGCTGTAGCGGTAGCCCTCCGCCTCCAGCGCCGCGAAGGCCCAGGCGTTGCGCGCGCCGATGGAGAAGGTGGCGGCGCGGTAGCCGGTGACCGCAACGCCGCCGGTGTCTTCCAGCAACCGTCGGGTGCGGCCGATATCGGCGCGGAAGGTCGCAGGGTCCTGGGCGTCGGCGCGGGTGTGGTCCCAGCCGTGACTGGCGAGTTCGTGGCCCTGGGCGACCATACGGCGGATCAGCGCCGGGTGGCGTTGCGCGACCCAGCCCAGGGTGAAGAAAGTGGCGGTGACGCCGGCACGGTCGAACTGGGCGAGCAGGCGATCGGTATTGGCTTCGACCCGGACCGGGAAACAATCCCAGTCGGTGCGTGCCACGCAGGCGGCGAAGGCCTGAACCTGGAAATAATCCTCGACGTCGACGGTCATGGCATTCCTGACCGCGGCGACAACGTTCCGGACCGGCGGGACGTTCGGGGCCGAACGGACATCGCAGGGCGGCACAGTATCGCGGGCGGCTTCCGCCGCCGGGGGGGCGGGAGCCAAGGGGACGGGCGCCAGGGGGGCGGGCGCCGGGGCGGCTGCTGCGGTCACCGCGCCGCGCCGATGCGCGAGGCGGCGACCCGCAGCCTCTCCTCCGATCCCTCCGCCCCACTGTCCAGCAGGTCGAGCAGGCGTCGGAGCAGCCGGTCCTGGCGGCTGATGCGATCTTCGATCGCGGTCAACCGGCGGCCGAACAGATCGGTCTCGGCCGAGGGGGCGGGTGCGGTCCGGCCCGGTTCGGGGGTGCCGGCGCCGAGATCCTGTTCCAGTTCGGCCGCTGTGGCGGCCACCATGTCTTCGGTCACGGTATGCGCTTCCTCAAGCGCCGCATACAGCAGTACCCGGCCGCACAACGTATTGACCCGGCGGGGAATGCCCTCAGTGGCACGGAATACGCGGATGAAGGCGCCGTCGGTCCAGTGCGGATCGTCCCCCCAGCCAACCATGCGCAACCGATGCTCGATATAGAGGCGGGTTTCCCGCTCCGACAGCGGCCCCAGGTGGTAGGACGCGAGCACCCGCTGGCGCAACTGTTCGAGATCGGGCCGCGCCAGCAGCGGGCGGAACTGCGGCTGGCCGAGCAGGATGGTTTGGACGGACGCGCGGCCGTCGACCGTGATATTCGACAGCATGCGCAGTTCTTCGAGCGCCGCGACCGTGAGGTTCTGCGCCTCGTCCACCACCAGCAGGACGCGCCGGGCGGCCGCCCGCTGCTCGCGCACCATCTGCTCGAACCGGCGGAGCAGGGTCGCCTTGTCGGCACCGGAATCCTCGACGCCGAAGCTGGTGACCGCGAGACGCAGCAGATCGTCGCCGGAGACCTGGGTGGTAACCACCCGGCCGATCACGTAGGTGCGCCGGTCGAGCTGGGTCCAGAGATGCTCCACCAAGGTCGTCTTGCCCGCCCCCACCTCACCGGTGATGACGATGAAGCCTTCCTCCTGCGCCAGGCCGTAGACGAGGTGCGAGATCGCCCGGCTGTGTCCGGCGCTGCCGAAAAAGAAACGGCTGTCCGGCGTGAGCTGGAACGGGATGCCCGTTAGTTGGAAAAAGCTATCGTACACGAGGACCGGTCAGAATTGCTTGGTGATGCCGACGAAGACGACGTTCTCATACATGGAAAAACCCGGGGCGGTCGAGCGGCGCCGGAAGAACAGGTAGCTCGCGCTGGTGCTGATGGTGCGCGACAGCGCATAGACGAGCTGGCCCGACACGCTGAACAGCGTGCTGTTGCCGTTCAGACCGGATGCGCTGGTGACCCCGTAGGACGCCGCTGCGCTCGCGGTGGTCAATTCGTTCAGCGCGCGCGCCCAGGTCCCGTTGAGGGTGGTCGCGTGCTGCGCAAAGCCGCCGCCGGGCGCGCTCGAGAGGGGGGTCTGCTCGGTATAGTCGACATTCACCCCGACCGTGTCCCGGTCGAGCAGGGTCGTCAGCCCGATATAGAGCACCCGGTCGCGATAGACTGTATTCTGCACCGCGAGCGCGCTGTTCACCGCAGTGAGCGGCAGACCGGTCGCAGCATTGATCGGGACACCGTTCTGGTTCACCCCGCCCTGGCTGAGCCCGGTCGCGATCTGCTGGAGATAGGTGGTCAGGCTGTCGTTGTAGCCACCGATCAGGGTGGTGCGTGGGGTGAGTGCGTAGTTGGCCTGGGCCTGGAAACTGGTGACACCGTAGTCGTGGCCATAGCTGATCGTGATCTGGCTGTCCGGATTGGGCGTGAAGGTGAAGCCCAGGCGCCAGGTAGCATCCTCAATGTGCTGTCCCAGGACGCCGCCGTAGCGGATATTCTCGTAGCCCAGTTTCCCGAACACCTGGAGCTGGCGGAACAGCGCGTAGCTGAGCTGGTCGCTCACTTCGTCCTGCTGGGCCCCCGAGAGCACGCCGGTGCCCTGGGTGCGGGAGGCATCGAGCAGCACAGTGTTCTGCACGCGTCCGAGAAAGGCGCCGGACTGGAGCTGCGCGGTCACCTCCTCGGTCGTGGCTTCCTGCGCCCCGCCGCCGCCCACGGTGTTGCTGGTCGAGGTCCGGGACAGGGTGGCCCCCAGAGTCCCGGTGCCGATATCGCCGAAGTCATGGGTCAGATACGGAGCGAGCGACGCACCGTAGATCTGCGTCATGCCCTGTTTGGTGGTGCCGGTCGTGCCGACGCCGTACCCGTTGACGGCCGAGGTCGCCGTGACGGGTCCGATCCCGCCGATCCCGGTGCCGGTATAGCCGCCATTGGTCGACGCCACGGTGGCGAACACGGAGCCGTTCACGAACAACGTGTCGGGCACGAGCACCAGGTTGCCGATGCCGTATGCCTGCTGGGCAATTGCGTCCTGCGATGAGGTGCGGGCGTAATATTCGAGCGTCGGCGCGTATTGCAGGCTGAGGTTGAGCCGCGGCGTGTTGGCCCCGATCGTCAGGCCGGGAGTAAGAAGAGTGACGAGGTCCCAACGCCGGTTGGTTTCCGTCTGCAGGACGTTGTCGGTGAACTCCTCCTGCAGGGTCACCGAGGGCACGATCGTGAAGCCCGGCGCCGGGAGGCCGCCCATCACCAGCGGCAGGTTGCCCTGGTAACGGTAGTCGGGCGGGGCCAAGCCACCGGCCGTCGGCGTTGCGCCGGTCCCCGCTCCTGCGGTGCCGGTTCCTGTGGCGCCGGTTCCTGTGGTGCCGGTTCCTGTGGTGCCAGTCCCGGCGCCGGCGGTGCCGGCATCCGGGAAGGGATTCGGGAAGGGTCCGCCCAGGCTCGGACCGCCGCCCGCGCCGGTGTCAGCCGGGGTGAAGGCGCGGGCCGCGCGCGGTACGGCCAGGAGCAGCAGGCCGGCGCAGGGCAGCGCGGCGATCAGGACAGTCGTGTGACGGGGCGGCTTTCGCTCGGCTGCCATCTCGGTTGCTCCGCCGGCCGCTGATCATGACGTGTAGGAATAGGAGTAGGCGCCGAAACTGTGCGAGGTGGACATCTGCACCTTGTTCAGCAGCAAGGTGATGGTGGGGCACGTCTGGATGAGATCGAGCGCGGCTTCTACCTCGTCGCGCTGGGTGCTCTCGGCTTCCACCACGAACAGCACCTGGCCGATCACGCCGGCGAGCATCGCCGGATCGCTCGTGGAAAGACAGGGCGCCACGTCGATCACCACCAGCCGATCGACGTATCTCCGACCAAGCTCCTGGATCACGCGCATCATGTTGTTGGAGGCGAACACGTCGCCGCGCCGGGCGCGCTGGCAGCCGATCGGCAGGATGGACAATCCCTCCATCGGCGAGCCGACGAGACACGGCCCGGCGTCCATCGCTGGATTGGCGGCAAGGTCCAGCAATCCCGGCAGTTCCCCGACCCCGAGCAGGTCGCTGAGCGAGCCGTGCTTGGCATCGGCATCGACCAGCAGGACCTTGTGGTCGCCGCGTCGGGCGACGCTGAACGCGAGGTTGATCGCGGTGAAGGTCTTGCCTTCGTTCGGCCGCGAACTGGTGACCATGACCAGATTGGCGAGCCCGGATTCAAGCTCCGCACTGAAGGCTCCGCGCAGGACCTGCTGCTGGACCAGGCGAAATTCCTCCGCAATGCGGCTGTGGCCGCCGCCCTCCTCTGCGAGGCCGGCGGCGAGGAGACGCTCCCTGTCGACCCGGTGACGGGGCGGCGTCGCCGGTCCCGGATTGCGAAACGCGCCGGACGGAAGCTGCGACGGCTCCGCCGGGAGCCTGGCCGGGCGCGGCGGAAGGGGCAGCGGGAGTGGTGACGCCGGCGAGGGCGACGCGACAGGCGTGCTGACAGCATCGGCACCCGCGCCTGCCGGCTCCGGTACACGTGTCGCGGTCTGTGCGACCCCGGCCTCCGGTGAGTCGAGGCCGGGACGGGGGATCCCGAAGCCGAGGCCGGACGGGGCTCCGCCGGCCTTGAGCAGCCGCTCGGCCGCGCGCTCAATCAGATGCGACTTCTCGCCGGCCGCCATCAGATCACCGCGGTGGTGTGCAGGATGTGGACCAGCAGCCCGCCATAGATCGCAAACAGCACGATGAAGGCCAGCCCGACCGGAAGCGCGACCCTGATCGTCTGCCGTAGCGGTCGCGCGCCAAGCAACGAAATGCCGCCCAGCACCGGCAGACCGAGGATGCGCAGATCGTCGATCTCGGCGAACGAGCGATCGAGTTGGGCGAGCAGGATCGGCAGCCCCACCGCCGCGCCGAGCCCGGCTATCAGCACGCCGGTGACCAGCAGCAGCCGGTTCGGCGCCACCGGAAGGCGGGGCACCACCGGCGGATCGATGACCTGGATTTGCACCTTGTTGGCCTGGGTGTCCGCCGCCTCGGCGATGTTCGCGGATTGCAGGCGGCCGAGCAGCCCGTCGTAGTTCTGCTGCAGGACGCCGTAGTCGCGATTCATGCTGTCATATTCGGTGACGAGGTTGGGCTCCTGGCGTCGGAACGTCTGCAGACGCGTGATATCGGCCCTGACCGCCGCGAGCTTGCGCGTCATGGCAGTGATTTGGCCCTGCACCAGCAGCAGTTTGACCTTGAGCTGATCGTACACCGGATTAGGGACGAGCCGGCGGCCGCCCGTCTTGCCTGCGGCGGTCGCCGACCCGGCACGCGCGGCACCGGACTGCGCCGCCTTCATTGCCCCGATCTGGCGCTTCAGGGCGATCACCCCGGGAAAATCGTCGGTGTACTGCAGCCTCATGAAGCGCAGCCGCTCCTCGGCCTGCGCGAGCGGCCCGTTCCCGTCACCCTGCGCCGCCAGGGCGTCCGCCGCCAGCATCGGCTTGGTGGCGGTGAGCTCCTTCTGCAAGGCGCCGGCCTCGAGCGTATGGTCCTGCACCTCGGCCGTCAGTTCCGCAACGTTGCCCTCCAGCGTGCCCAGGGCAGCGTCCACCCCGCCTCCCTGGGGGGTGAATTCGCCCATGTATTTCGAGCGGAATTCCGCCTGCCGCCGCTCCACGGATCGCAATTGCTGTTCGTAGGAGGCGATCTGGTGTTCCAGGAAGTGGCGGGCGTTTTCCATCTGCCGATGGTTGGTGCCAGTCGCGCGCTCGATGAAGATCGAGAGCAGGCTTTGAACCACCCGCTGGGCCAGCTCCGGATCGGGGTTTTTGTACGCAATCGTGAACAGATCGGCGCCCTCCTGGCCGAGCGCGATGCTGGTCTGCAGCCGGTGGACCAGCGCATCCCGGGCAAGCGGTCCGCTGACCGACAGGTCGAGATTCGTCTTCGAGATCAAGGTTTCGACGTTCGGCCGGCTCAGCAGGGTCCGCTGCAACATCTCAAGCTGGCCCTGCGGCGACGTGTTCACCGCGATGCCGGCCAGGAGCGGGGTGAGAATGGCATTTGTGTCGACGAACAGCTCGGAGCTGGCCTGGTATTGGTTGGGCAGGGCGGCGACCAGGCTCCAGCCGGCCATGCAGACGGCCCACGCGGCGGCGACGCCAATCCAGCGCCGCCGCCAGGCAGCCTTCAGGTGCTTCTGCAACAGGGCGCGTATGAATTCCATTCAGGCGGTCTCCCCGGCTCAGAACCAGGTCTCGGGGATTACCAGCGTATCCCCCGGCCGCATCTGGATGTTCTGGCTCATATCACCGTCATTGAGCAGACTGTCCAGACGAACGTGAATCTTTTCTTCCTTGCCGCCGGGCAGGCGACGAATCACGAAGGCGCTATTGCCGGCCGCAAACTTGGTCAGCCCCCTGGTGGCGATCACGACGTCCAGCAGGCTCATGCCATCACGGTATGGGATCGCCTCCGGCTCGGCCGCCTGACCGATCACGCGAATTTGGCGGTCGAACGGGCCCACAAAACTACGGACGATCACCGTTACGTTCGGATCCTTAACGTATTTCTGCAGCCTCAGCTCGATCCGCTTGGCGAGTTCGGGCGCGGTCAGGCCGGCGGCGCGGATGTCCTGGACCAGCGGAATCGAGATCCGGCCATCCGGGCGAACCGCCACGCCCCCCTCACTCAATTCGGGGGATTGGTAGACGAAGACGCTCAGGGTGTCGCCGGAGCCGATCACGTACTCCCCGCTCTCGGCGGCAGACTTCCCTGCCGCAACCGTGGCGGGCGCGGGGGTACCGCTGCAACTGGCCAGGAACCCGGCGATGAACAGCAGACAGAAGGCGGCGGCAAGGTTCCTTGACACGGCAGCTCTGTTCCCGGACCGGATTGAGGTTGACCGATTGAGAGAATGGTAGGCGCGGAAGGAGTTGAACCCCCGCCTCTGCCATGTGAAGGCAGCGCTCTGCCACTGAGCTACGCGCCTGCAGGCGACGCGCCCGACTGTGCGCGACCCGACTGTGCGCGACACGCAGCCGACGGTCACTGCTATACGACCGCATCCCGACGCAAAGCGCCTCGCGTTCGCGGAATTTGCTATCATGGCGGGCGGCCGTGCTTCAATCGGGATCCGTACCGCTTACGACCCATGCGCCGCCCGGGCACTGCACCGGTAAGCAACACGCCCCGGCGCAACAAGCCTCACCACGCTGCGCCCGGAAGCGAAACCCCAGGTGGCCGTGGGCCCGGAGGCGATGCACAACGCGACGCCAACCGATCATGCCGGACCAATCCCTCGGGTGCCTGGGGAAGCCATTCTTGATCCATCACAGCGTCTAAATCAAGCATAAACATTTCTTGAGGTTGAAGGGAATATGGATAAATTCATAACTGCTTGCTAATGGGCGAGCAGTCTGCGATGAGCGACCTCATGGAACCGCCGGCCGGCCAAGCGTCGTCGTCTCCGAGCGCCCAGTGTCGGGCCGAGGCCGGGCGGGCACGCGTCGCGGCCGCCTGCCGCCCCATTGGGACAACGAACCTGTCGCGTATCGGCCTTCCCCGTATCGGCATGCCGCGCCTCCACGCCGGAGCATCATCGTGACCCGCTTCGTGGCCCGTTACGTGCCGATGGAAATGGCTGCGCTATGGCTGTTCGAACTTCTGCTCTCCTGCGCCGGAATCTACGTGATCATTGCCGGCCCGTGGGCCATCGATCCGCCGGCGCAGGCCTTCCCGCCGGACTTCGCCTCGCTGCGCCACGCCGCCGTGCTGGCTGCGATCTTCGGCGGCTCGGGACTGATCATCGGCCTCTACCGCACCGAAATCTGCATCAAACGCCGACGCCTCGTGCTCAATGCCGCACTGGCTGCCGTCTTCGCCTTCCCCGTGGCGCTGCTTGTCGGCGGCCACTTCTCCGCCGGGCTGAGCGAAGTGTACGCGATCTGGCTGGGCAAGCTGCTGGCGCTTTGGCTCGCCTTCGTCCTGCTCAGCCGCTTCCTCCTCCGGTTCGCCTTCGCCCGGCGTCCCTTCGTCCGCCGGATCCTGCTCGTCGGCTCCGCCGCGAAGCAGGCACGCGATCGTGTCCGCCCCGGCATCGATCATCGGTTCGAGTTCGTCTTGCCCGATGGCGCCCTCGCGACCGATCCTGCCGCCTCGCCCACCGTCCTGTCGCCCACCTCCAGATTCCCCGCATCCCTGTGGCGGAGCCGCATCTGGGCCGTCGTGGTCGCGGAATCCGACATGTCCCCCGCCGGCCAGGCCCTCACGCTCGAACCGGCGCGCCAAAGCCGCCTGCGTGGCGCCCGGGTGTTCAACGAGATCGGGTTCTGGGAACATTGCCTCGGCCGGGTCAACCTCGATCGGATCGACCAGAACTGGTTCCTCAGCGGCGACGGCTTCGCCGACGGCCGCCTGGGCGCGCTGGCCAAGCGCACGCTTGATATCGTGGTGAGCGCGGTCCTGCTCACCCTTACCTTCCCGCTGATGCTGATCATCGCCCTGGCCGTGAAACTCGACAGTCCCGGGGCGTTGCTTTATCGTCAGGTGCGGGTCGGCCTGCACGGACGTCCCTTCACCCTCCTCAAGTTCCGCAGCATGCGTGCCGACGCGGAAGCCGGCGGCACGCCGCGCTGGGCTGCACGGCGTGACGACCGCGTGACGCGGATCGGCCGCTTCATCCGCTCCACCCGCATCGACGAGCTGCCGCAGTTGCTGAACGTGTTGCGCGGCGAAATGAGCCTGGTCGGGCCTCGTCCCGAGCGCCCGCATTTCGTCGAACAACTGGCGGAGGTCATCCCTTTCTACCACGAACGCGCCCACGTGAAGCCCGGTATCACCGGATGGGCGCAGGTCAACTATCCATACGGCGCCTCGGTCGAGGATGCGCGGGAAAAATTGTCCTATGACCTCTATTATCTCAAGAACCGAAGCCTCCTGCTCGACCTGCTGATCCTGGTCTCCACGGTCCGGGTCATCCTGTTCCGCGAAGGCGCGCGCTGACCGCCGTTCGATCGGCGCCACGCAAGATCGCGTCCCGCATCATCCCCCCAGCAGATCACGCACCGTCTGCGGCTCGGCCCAGGACAGACGCAACGAATCCCACAGAGTGGGCCGATCCGGGGCGGCCATGGCAGAGACCTCCGCGGACAAAAAATCAGGGCGGGATGACAGGCCGAGCATGGCCGGGGTCACTGCCACCGCCATCTCTTGCGCCGGAACGGCCGGACACTGCAGTCGAGTAGGCGCCCCGATCTCAAGAACGCTCATTTGTCTCTCCCGGCGATGCCCCCGCACAGTGGCGAGTGGTCATTGCCAAAAGATTAACCGGGGGCAGAAATCAACCCGTCCCGCCCCTCGTCCGCCGGCACGCCGATCGCCAGCAGGCTGCGCGCGGCCGCCGCCGCCTTCTCCACCGGCAGGTCCGCCATCGCCCCGCCGTCGGCGCACACCGCGACGGCTCGCGGGCCGACCGGGGCGTAAACCTGCGCCTCGGTCGGACCGAACAGCCCGATCGTTGCCGTGCCAGCCGCGGCGGCCAGATGCATGAGGCCGGAATCGTTGCCCACGAACAGGCATGCCCGCCGCAGGCACGCCGCTGTCTCGGCCAGGGACAGCGCGCCGCAGAGGTCGATCGCTCCGGGCAGCAGCGCCAGCACCGGGGCCGCCAGCGCACGCTCCTCCTCCCCCGGGCCGCCCAGCACCACGGGCACGGCGGCGGCCAGCGGGCCGTCGGCCAAGGCGTGGAACACCGCGGCGAAACGCTCAGGCGGCCAGACCTTGGGCGCCCAGTTGGCGGTGGGGCCGAGGACGATGACCGGGCGGTCCGGCGGCAGCAGGGAAGCGGCGCGGCGGTCATCCTCCGGCCCGGTCCAGGCGATCGGGGCGGGCGGCGGGCTGACCCCCAGCACTGCCGCGAGTTGCACGATCTTATGGCCCGACCGGCGCCGCATCACCGCGCGCCGCCGCGCCCAGACCATGTAGGCGAGCGCCGAGCCGCGGATATCGACCACGAGGTCCCACCGCCGCATCGCCGCCCAGCCCCACAGCGACAGCCAGTGCAGGTCCCAGCGCCGCTTGTCCATCACCAGGATGTGCTCGCAGTGCGGCATGCGCGCAAACACGCCGGCGGCGGGCCGGCCGCAGGCTACGGTGATGCGCGCGTCCGGATGGCGGCGGATCAGATGATCGAGCAGCCCGGTCGAAAGTACCGCGTCGCCCACCCGGTTCGAGGCGATGAACAGGATCCGCATGCGGCGCCAGAAATAGCCGATGTTGCGCCGCGGGGAAACCGTCGGCCGCGGAGCCTCCGGCACGGCGAGTAACGCAATCCTTACTCTTGCATTGCATTCTGTCGACCGCGCCAGCAGACTGCCGGCGCCGCCACGTCCGCAACTGAAGTGGTCCCCTCACTCATGCAGTCCTGTCGGTCGCCCAACAGCTTCGGGTCGGAACGGTCCACCGTCGCTTCCGAACTCACCGCGTCGGCCGATGCCGGCCCGGTTGCGTTGCCGAACGGAGTCGCTCCGGAACCGGCCGGTCGCGGCTGGCGCCGCCTGCTGCAGACCGGCGTCGGGCTTGCCCTTGGCCTGGCCCTACTGGCGGTGCCCGGGGTGGCGACGGCGCAGATGCCCGGACCGTCGGCGGCGCCGCTGCCCGGACGAATTGGACTCGCCTCGTTCTACGGCGCCCGCCATCAGGGACGTATCACCGCCTCCGGGCGGCGCTTCGACGCGCGGGCGCTGACGGCTGCGTCCCATTCGCTGCCGCTCGGCACGCGGGTGCGGGTCACGGCGCTGGCGACCGGCCGCTCGGTGGTGGTGACGATCACCGACCGGATGGATGCACGCCGTCGGGTGCTCGATCTCTCGCGGCGCGCGGCGCAGGATCTGGGGATCCTGCGCCGGGGCGTGGCAATGGTCGTGATCGGACCGGTCTGAACCCCGGCACGCCGACCAAGTGTCGGGGGTGACAAGCCCTCCGCCGCCAGGTCAACCCCGGAGTGCACCTGACCCTGGAGTTTGCCCTGAGGTCAGGAGACCAAGTGGCCGCCCATCGCCCCCGCATCAGCCGACCGGCTTCAAGCTGCCGATGGTGTCGTTCCGGCCCATGCCAGCACCGCTGTCGGCGGCCCAGGTCCTGGCCGCGATCGGCGAGGCCTTCGCCTGGAACACCGCTTGGCTGGTAAAAAACGAACCCGAAAGCGCGGCGCCCGCGGCGCTACTCCCCGAGCGACGACAACGGCGGCGCCACCTCCTCCAGCGGACGCCGCTCCGCCGCCACCGCCAGCGCCCAGGCCACCGCCGCACCCAGCAGCATGAGACCGGCGCCCAGCTCGTAGCCCCACATCAGCGCCACCCGCGAGCCGCCCTGGATCAGCGCCCCGAACAGCGCCGGACCCGCCACGCCGCCCACCAACGTTCCGAAGGCGTAGAACAGCGCGATCGCCACCGCCCGGACTTCCAGCGGGAAGCTCTCCCCCACCGTCAGATACGCGGAACTCGCCGCCGCCGAGGCAACGAAGAAGATCGCCGTCCATGCCCCGGTCTGCCCCACCGCCGACAGCCCGCCATGGGCGAACAACCAGCCGGTGATCCCCATCAGGACGCCCGAAGCGGCATAGGTCGCGACGATCATCACCCGCCGACCCACCAGATCGAACAACCGCCCCAGCACCAGCGGCCCGAGGAAGTTGCCCACCGCAAACGGCAGAATGAACAATCCCACCCGCCCGGCCGCAACGCCGTAGAACCGGGTCAGGATCAGCGCATAGGTGAAGAACACGGCATTGTAACAGAACGCCTGGGTGGCCATCAGCACCACCCCCAGAACGGTGCGCCGGCGATAGAGCGTCACCAGCGCCACCATTCCCGCCCCGAACCAGGACCGGACATCAGTGCGCAGCCGCAGCTTCCCCGGCGGCACCGGCGGCAGCGGTCCGGTCTCGGCTTCCACCCGTTCCTCGATCCCGCGCACCACAAGCTCGGCCTCCTCCGGCCTTCCGTGGGTCATCAGCCAGCGCGGGCTTTCCGGAATCCAGTGGCGCAAGGCCAGCACCAGAAGCCCCAGCAACCCGCCGAGCACGAAGGCCACCCGCCAACCCAGTTCCGGCGGAATGACCCGCGGATCGAGCACCACCAGCGATCCGCCGGCGCCGAGCGCCGCGCCCACCCAGAAGCTGCCGTTGATCACGAGATCGGTGAAGCCGCGCCGCCGCGCCGGGATCAGCTCCTGGATCGCGGCGTTCACCGCGGCATACTCTCCGCCGATGCCGGCGCCGGTGAGGAAGCGGAAAAGCGCGAAGGCGCCGAAGCTCCAGGACAGACCGGTCGCGAGGGTGGCGACCAGATACACCAGCACCGTCACGCTGAAGAGCCGCTTGCGTCCCAGCCGATCGGCGAGCCAGCCGAACACCAGCGCCCCGGCCACCGCCCCGGCGAGATAGGCGCTTGCGCTGTCGCCGATCCTTGCCGCCGACATCCGCAAGGTAGGGCTCGCCGCGATCGCACCGGAAAGCGACCCCACCAGGGTCACTTCCAGCCCGTCCAGGATCCAGGCGATCCCGAGACCGGCGACCACGAGCCAATGGAATCTGGCCCAGGGCAGCCGGTCCAGCCGCGCCGGCACGTCGGTTTCCACCATGGCTTTCTCCCGTTGTCCCATCCTACTCTTCCCCGGCCTCTTCCCGCCCGGGGCCGGCGGCCGACCCGTGAACACCCGGGACGGTCGCCCGGCCCGCCGACAACAGGACCCGCCCGATGAACGATTTCCTTTCTGCCACCGAAGCCGCCGTCGCCCGCTGGCACGGCATCACCGCCCCCAACGAACCTGCCCGCCGCATGGCCGCCGACCTCGCCGCCACCATCGCCGCGTTCACCGCACTGCGCGGCACCCTGGCGTTCGAGCACGAACCCGCCAGCTTCGAAGCTGCGCTGCGCGAGACGATGGAGCCGTCCCGGTGACCGCCGGCACCCCGACTGCCGCCCCGACAGATCTCGCCGCCCTCTCGCTCGCCGAAGCAGCAGAGGCGGTCCGCACCGGTGCTGCCACCTCGCGCGCGCTGCTCGACGCCTGCCGCGCCAACCGCGCCCGCGCCAACCCTTCGGTGAACGCCACCATCTGGATCGACGACCCGGCCGCCGATGCCGCGGCGGCGGCGGCCGACGCGGCGGTGGCTTCAGGGGCGCCGATCGGCCCGCTGCACGGTGTGCCGATGGCGCATAAGGATATGTATTATCAGGCCGGAAGGCCTTGTTCCTGCGGGTCACTTATCCGCAAGGACTTCGTGCCCGCGATGACCGCGACCGTCATCGCCCGGCTCGAAGCGGCCGGCGCCTACGTCTGGGGTGGGCTCAACATGGCGGAGTTCGCGCAGAACCCCACCGGCCACAACCGCCACTACGGCGACTGCCATAACCCGTGGAACCTGCCGTTCATCACCGGAGGGTCGTCGTCGGGCTCCGGCGCGGCGCTCGCGGCGCGGTTCACGTATGCGGCACTGGGGTCCGACACCGGCGGGTCGGTCCGGCTGCCGGCGGCGGCCTGCGGGGTCACGGGCATCAAGCCGACGCAGACCCGGGTTTCCCGCTACGGCGCCATGCCGCTGTCGTTTTCGCTCGACAACGTCGGGCCGCTGGCACGCACCGCGCGGGATTGCGCGCTGGTCCTGGGTGCGATCGCCGGACACGATCCGAACGATCCGACCAGTGCCGATCTGCCGGTGCCCGACTACGCGGCCGCGCTCACCGGCGATCTCCGCGGCGTGCGGATCGGCCTGGCCGAGACGTATTTCCTGGACGGTACCGACGCCCCCGTAGTCGCGGCGGTGGAACGCGCGTTGGCGGTACTGGCTGGACGCGGCGCCACCATCGGCCGGATCGCCCTGCCGCTGATGGACGCGGTTGCCGCCTATGGCGGTATCATCTCCCGGGTCGAGGCCGCCACAATCCATGCCGAATGGCTGCGCCAGCGGCCGGGCGATTACGCCGTCCATCTCAGCGGACGGATGTATCCCGGCCTCGCCATCCCAGCGACGTACTATATTGAATTGCTCAGCCGCCGCGGCCCGATCCTGCGCGCCTTCGCCCGCGCGGTGTTCGGGGAGGTCGACCTGATCGCCTCCCCCACCATCCGCACCTGCCTGCCCACCCTGGCCGAGACGGACATCGACCACGGGCCGCCCGGCACTGAGGACCGGTTCCTCGCCGTCTCCGCCAACACCCGCCCGTTCAACTACCTGGGTCTGCCGGCGATCAGCGTCCCCTGCGGCTTCGACCCGAACGGACTGCCGATCGGCCTGCAACTCGCCGCCCGGCCGTTCGCCGAGGCACGGCTGCTCGCCGTCGCCGACGCCTACCAGCGCGACACCGACTGGCACGCCCGCCTGCCGCCGGTGCTGGCGCCATGAGCGCGGCACGCCCGAAAGTGGCGTTCATCGGCACCGGGGGCACGATGTCCTCGCTTGGCGCCGGCCCGCTCGACCTGCACGATTACGGCGCCACCGGGCAGCGGATGCATGCCGACGAGATCCTGGCCCGCTTCCCGGAAACCGCGCTGGTGGCCGACGTCATCCCGGTCCGTTACCGCAACGTGCCCAGCCCGGCCGTCGGGTTCGCCGACTGGAAGGAACTGGTGCTGACCGCCGATCGGCTTGCCGCCGCGCACCCCGACCTTGCCGGCATCGTCATCGGGCACGGCACCGCGACCATGGAGGAAACCGCCTATGCCCTGAACCTGACCCTGAAAACCGCGATCCCGGTGGTGCTGACCGGAGCGCAGCGCCCGCCGAGCGCGCTGTCGTCGGACACCGGGCTCAACCTCGTGAACGCGATCCGGGTGGCGGCCAGCCCGGAGGCGCGCGGGATGGGCGTACTGGTGGTGTTGAACGACGAAATCCAGGCGGCGCGCGAGGTCGCGAAGACCTCCACCCTGCGGCTGCAGGCATTCCGCAGCGCGGATTTCGGCGCGCTCGGCCATGCCGACGGGGATCGCGTGACGTTCTACCGCCGTCCGCTGCGCCGGGCCGCGCCGGACACCGAGTTTGATATCCGCGCGCTGGACGCGCTGCCACGGGTCGACATCGCCTACGCGCATGCCGACGCCGACGGCGTCGCCGTGCGCGCCTTCGTCGCCGCCGGGGCCCGCGGGATCGTCTCCGCCGGCTTCGCCCCCGGCTTCCCCGCCCCGGACCAAGCCGAGGCGCTGGCCGAGGCCACGCGCCAGGGCGTCGTGGTGGTGCAATGCACCCGCGTCGGCAGCGGCCGGGTGGTGCGCACCACGCGCCTGCGCGAGCAGGGGTTCCTGGTCGCCGACACCCTGACCCCGCAGAAAGCCCGCATTCTGCTGGCGCTCGCGCTGGCCGCCGGCGTCCGGCCGGACGACCTCGCCCGCATCTTCAGCGAGTACTGACCGCGCAGACAGCAAAACACGGCCAGGGGCGGGTGCCCCTGGCCGTGCTACATGCCTGCCGTCGCTCGAACGGCGGAGAACCTACTCTGCCGCCTTCGCGTCCTCGAGCGCCGGCGTCGCCTCGGTGCCGAGGCGACCGCGGTCGCGACCGGCGGCGATGGCGCGCAGGCGGTTCATCACCGCGCCGGTGCCGGCCGGGATCAGCCGGCCGACGATCACGTTCTCCTTCAGCCCCATCAGGCTATCGACCTTGCCGGCCGTTGCGGCTTCGGTCAGCACCCTGGTGGTTTCCTGGAACGAGGCGGCAGAGATGAAGCTGCTCGTCTGCAGGCTGGCCTTGGTGATGCCCTGCAGCACCGGCATCGCCACCGCCGGGCGGTCGTCCTTGCCAAGCTTGTTGTTCACCTGGTCGAACTCGGTCCGATCGACCTGCTCGCCCGTCAGGAAGGTCGTATCGCCCGGTTCGGTGATCTCCACCTTCTGCAGCATCTGGCGCACGATCACTTCGATATGCTTGTCGTTGATCTTCACGCCCTGCAGCCGATAGACGTCCTGCACTTCGTTCACCAGGTAGTCCGAAAGCGCCTCCACCCCGAGCACTTTCAGGATGTCGTGCGGCACCCGCGGGCCGTCGACCAGCGGATCGCCACGGCGGACGAAGTCGCCTTCCTGCACCGAGATGTGCTTGCCCTTCTGGATCAGGTACTCGGTTTCTTCGCCAGTTTCCTCGTTCTTCACGACGATACGGCGCTTCGCCTTGTAGTCCTTGCCGAACTCCACCTGGCCGTCGTTCTCGGCGATGACCGCGTGATCCTTCGGCCGGCGGGCTTCGAACAGCTCGGCCACGCGCGGCAGGCCGCCGGTGATGTCGCGGGTCTTGCTGCCCTCGCGCGGGATGCGCGCGAGCACGTCGCCCGCCGCGACCGTGGCACCGTTCTCGATCGAAAGGATCGAGTCCGGGGCCAGGAAGTAGCGCGCATCGGTCCCGCCCGGAAGCCGCACGACGTCGCCCTTGTCGTCCTTCAGTTGCAGGCGCGGACGCAGATCGACGGATTTCGCCCCCTGCTTGTAGTCAACGACCACCTTGGACGTGATGCCGGTCACCTCGTCCATCCGCTCGACGAGGGTGATGCCTTCGATCAGGTCGAGGTATTCCACCTTGCCGTTCTGCTCGGTGATGATCGGCAGGGTGTAGGGGTCCCATTCCGCGAGCTTCTGCGCGCGCGCCACCGTCTGGCCCTCGTCGGCCAGCAGCCGTGCGCCGTACGGCACGCGGAAGCGGGCGCGCTCGCGGCCCTTGTCGTCGGCAAGCACGATCTCGCAATTCCGGCTCATGACCACAGGCACGCCCTGGCTGTTGAGCACGACGTTGCGATTTCGGATCGTTACCGTGCCTTCATGGCTGGCTTCGACCGCCGACTGCTCGGCACCACGCTGCGCCGCGCCGCCGATGTGGAAGGTGCGCATCGTGAGCTGCGTGCCCGGCTCGCCGATAGACTGCGCGGCGATCACGCCGACCGCCTCGCCGATGTTGACCGGCGTGCCGCGGGCGAGGTCGCGCCCGTAGCAATGGCCGCACACGCCGACCTTGGCCTCGCAGGTCAGCACGGAGCGGATCTTGAGCTGCTCCACCCCGGCCTTTTCGATGGCTTCGGCCGCTTCCTCCTCGATCAGGGTATTGCGCGGCAGCAGGATTTCACCGGAAACCGGATCGGTGACGTCCTCCGCCGTAGTGCGGCCCAGGATGCGCTCGGCCAAGGAAGAGACGACCTCGCCGCCGTCCATCACCGCGCGCACGGTGAGGCCGCGTTCGGTACCACAATCCTCCTCGACGATGATGCAGTCCTGTGCCACGTCGACCAGCCGGCGCGTGAGGTAGCCGGAGTTGGCGGTCTTGAGCGCGGTGTCCGCCAGCCCCTTGCGGGCGCCGTGGGTCGAGTTGAAGTATTCGAGGACCGACAGGCCTTCCTTGAAGTTGGCGATGATCGGCTGCTCGATGATCTCGCCCGAGGGCTTGGCCATCAAGCCGCGCATGCCGGCGAGCTGACGCATCTGCGCGGGGCTGCCGCGCGCGCCGGAGTGGCTCATCATCCACACCGAGTTGGTGACCCGGCCGGATTCCTGCTTGCTGATCTCCTTCATCATCGCGCTCGCCACCTCGTCGGTGCAGCGCGACCAGGCGTCCACCACCTTGTTGTAGCGTTCGCCGGCGGTGATGAGGCCTTCCTGGTACTGGGACTCGAACTCCTTCACCTCCGCCTGGGTGCGGTGGATCAGCTCGGCCTTCTCTTTCGGGATGATCAGATCGTCCTTGCCGAACGAGATGCCCGCCTTGGCCGCCTGGCCGAAGCCGAGGCCCATCAGCCGGTCGGCGAAGATCACGCACTCCTTCTGGCCGCAGTGGCGATAGACCACGTCGATCACGTCGGAGACGGTCTTCTTGGTGAGCTGCTTGTTGATCACCGAGAACGGCACGTTCGGATGCCGCGGCAGGATCTGGCCGATCATCATCCGCCCCGGGGTGGTCACCACCACCTCGGTCCGCTGGTTGCCGTTGGCGTCGATGGTCTCAATGCGCCCCTTGATCTTGTCGTGCAGGGTGATGGCCTGGGCGTGCAGCGCGTGCTCGATCTCGCCCATGGTGCCGAAGGCCGGCGCGTCCTGGTCCGCCACCGCGCGGTACTCGGGGGTCTCGATCGAGAGGTAATAGAGGCCGAGCACGATGTCCTGGCTCGGCACGATGATCGGCTTGCCGTTGGCCGGGCTCAGGATGTTGTTGGTGGACATCATCAGCACGCGGGCTTCGAGCTGCGCTTCGAGCGACAGGGGCACGTGCACCGCCATCTGGTCGCCGTCGAAATCCGCGTTGAACGCCGTGCAGACCAGCGGGTGGAGCTGGATCGCCTTGCCTTCGATCAGCACCGGCTCGAACGCCTGGATACCCAGGCGGTGCAGGGTCGGCGCGCGGTTGAGCATCACGGGATGTTCCCGGATGACTTCCTCCAGGATGTCCCACACTTCGGGGCGTTCCTTCTCCACCATCCGCTTGGCGGCCTTGATGGTGGTGGCGTGGCCGTATTTCTCCAGCTTGGCGTAGATAAACGGCTTGAACAGCTCAAGCGCCATCTTTTTCGGCAGCCCGCACTGGTGCAGCTTGAGTTCGGGCCCGACCACGATCACCGAACGGCCGGAGTAGTCGACCCGCTTGCCGAGCAGGTTCTGGCGGAACCGGCCCTGCTTGCCCTTCAGCATGTCCGACAGCGACTTCAGCGGGCGCTTGTTGGCGCCGGTGATGGCACGGCCGCGGCGGCCGTTGTCGAACAGCGCGTCCACGCTTTCCTGCAGCATGCGCTTTTCGTTGCGCACGATGATATCGGGCGCGCGCAGCTCGATCAGCCGCTTCAGCCGGTTGTTGCGGTTGATGACGCGGCGATAGAGGTCGTTCAGGTCGGACGTCGCGAACCGGCCGCCGTCAAGCGGCACCAGCGGGCGCAGCTCGGGCGGGATCACGGGGACGACTTCCAGGATCATCCAGTCCGGCTTGGCACCCGATTCGCCGAACGCCTCGATCAGCTTCAGGCGCTTGACCAGCTTCTTGCGCTTGGCCTCGCTCGTGGTTTCCTTCAGCTCCTGGCGCAGCCGGACCTTGTCGGCGTCGAGGTCAATCTTCTTCAGAACCTTCTTGATCGCCTCGGCGCCGATGCCGACCTCGAACTGGTCGTCACCGAACTCGTCCTGCTTGGCGGCGAGCTGGTCCTCGGTCAGGAGCTGGTGCAGCTTGAGATCGGTGGTGCCGGGCTCGAGCACCACGTAGCTCTCGAAATACAGGATCTTCTCCAGTTCCTTGAGCGTCAGGTCGACCATCAGGCCGATCCGGCTCGGCAAGGACTTCAGGAACCAGATATGCGCAACCGGGGAAGCGAGCTCGATATGCCCCATCCGCTCGCGGCGCACCTTCGCGAGCGTCACTTCCACGCCGCACTTCTCGCAGATGATGCCGCGGAACTTCATCCGCTTGTACTTGCCGCACAGGCACTCGTAGTCCTTGATCGGGCCAAAGATGCGGGCGCAGAACAGCCCGTCCCGCTCCGGCTTGAAGGTGCGGTAGTTGATGGTTTCGGGCTTCTTGATCTCGCCGTACGACCAGCTCCGGATCTGCTCCGGGCTCGCCATCTGGATCCGGATCTGGTCGAAGGTCATGGCCTGGCCGGTCTGACCCAGGATCTTCATCAACTCGTTCATGCGTATCTGATCCCTGCAAGGGGGGAAGCGTGGCGGGCGGCCGGTTCCCCGGCCGCCCGATCAGTCGGGCCGCCCGGTCGCTCAGGCCGCCCGATTGTCCAGTTCGACGTTCAGGCCAAGCGATTTCAGCTCCTTGGTGAGCACGTTGAAGCTTTCGGGGATGCCGGCCTCGAAATTGTCCTGCTCGCGCACGATCGCCTCGTAGACCTTGGTGCGGCCGGAGACGTCGTCGGATTTCACCGTCAGCATCTCCTGCAGGGTGTAGGCGGCGCCGTAAGCTTCCAGCGCCCAGACCTCCATCTCGCCGAAGCGCTGGCCACCGAACTGCGCCTTGCCGCCCAGCGGCTGCTGGGTGACCAGCGAGTAGGGGCCGATCGAGCGGGCGTGGATCTTGTCGTCCACCAGGTGATGCAGCTTCAGCATGTAGATGTAGCCGACCGTCACGCGGCGCGTGAACGGCTCGCCCGTGCGTCCGTCGGTCAGCACCACCTGGCCCGAGGTATCGAGCCCGGCCTTGGTCAGCATCCCCTCGATGTCGGACATCCGGGCGCCGTCGAACACGGGCGTTGCGATCGGCACGCCCTTCTTCAGGTTGCCGGCCAGCTCCACCAGATGCTCTGTGTCGAGGTCGGCGATCTGCTCGCGGAAGACCTTCTCTCCGTAGGCATCTTTCAGCCGATCCAGCAGCTCCTGGCGCGCGTTGCCGGTGCGCTGATACTCGTCGACCAGCTCGCCGATCTGCTTGCCCAAGGTGGCACAAGCCCAACCCAGATGGGTCTCCAGGATCTGCCCCACGTTCATCCGGCTCGGCACGCCGAGCGGGTTGAGCACGAGATCGATCGAGGTGCCGTCCTCCAGGAACGGCATGTCCTCGACCGGGACCACGCGCGAGACCACGCCCTTGTTGCCGTGCCGTCCGGCCATCTTATCGCCGGGCTGCAGCTTGCGCTTCACCGCGATGAAGACCTTGACCATCTTCATCACGCCGGGTGGCAGCTCGTCACCGCGCTGCACCTTCTCCACCTTGCCGTCGAAACGGGACTGCAGGCGGGCGACCGCGGCGTCGAACTCGCGCTTCAGGGTCTCGATCTCTGCCATCACCGCATCGTCGTGGACGCCGATATGGCGCCAGGCGCCGCGCGGATGCTCGGCCAGCACCTCCTCGGTGATGGCCGTGCCGGCCTTGATGCCCTTGAACCCGCCGGCCGCCTTGGCGCCGAGCAGCTTCTCGCGCAGCCGGTTCAGGAAGCTGCGCTCCTGGATCGCCTTCTCGTCGTCGCGGTCCTTGGCCAGTCGCTCGATCTCGGCGCGCTCGATCGCCATCGCGCGCTCGTCCTTGTCGACGCCGCGGCGGGAGAAGACGCGCACGTCGACCACCGTGCCGGTGACGCCCGGCGGCAGCTTGAGCGACGTGTCGCGCACGTCCGACGCCTTCTCGCCGAAGATCGCACGCAGCAGCTTCTCTTCCGGCGTCATCGGGCTTTCGCCCTTGGGCGTGACCTTGCCCACCAGGATGTCGCCCGGGTTCACCTCGGCGCCGATATAGACGATGCCCGCCTCGTCGAGGTTCTTGAGCGCCTCCTCGCCGACGTTCGGGATGTCGCGGGTGATCTCCTCCTGGCCGAGCTTGGTATCGCGCGCCATCACCTCGAACTCCTCGATATGAATCGAGGTGAACACGTCGTCGCGCGCGATGCGTTCGCTGATGAGGATGGAGTCTTCGAAGTTGTAGCCGTTCCACGGCATGAAGGCGCAGAGCGCGTTGCGCCCGAGCGCCAGCTCGCCGAACTCGGTGGAAGGCCCGTCGGCGATGATCTCCCGATCGCTCACCCGGTCGCCCACCTTCACCAGCGGGCGCTGGTTGATGCAGGTGGACTGGTTCGACCGCATGAACTTGCGCAGCCGGTAGATGTCGACGCCCTTGGTCGTGCCGTCCTCGTTCGTCGCGCGCACCACGATGCGCGCGCCGTCGATCTGGTCAACGACGCCGGCGCGACGCGCAACGATGGTCGCACCCGAATCGCGCGCGACCGATTCCTCCATGCCGGTACCGACCAGCGGCGCGTCCGCCTGGATCAGCGGCACCGCCTGACGCTGCATGTTCGATCCCATCAGCGCGCGGTTGGCGTCGTCGTTCTCCAGGAACGGGATCAGCGCCGCGGCCACCGAAACGAGCTGCTTCGGCGAGACGTCGATCGCCGTCACCTGATCGGGCGGCACCAGGCGGAAGTCGCCCTGCTTGCGCACCGAAACGAGGTCCTGGGTGAAACGCCCGGCCTGATCCATCGGCGCGTCGGCCTGCGCCACCACCAGCCGCTCTTCCTCCATTGCCGAGAGGTAGCGGGCGCCGGACTGCACCACGCCGTCCTTCACCAGCATGTACGGCGTCTCGATGAAGCCGTATTTGTTCACCTTGGCGTAGGTCGCGAGGCTGTTGATCAGGCCGATGTTCGGCCCCTCGGGCGTTTCGATCGGGCAGATGCGGCCGTAATGGGTCGGATGCACGTCGCGCACCTCGAACCCGGCCCGCTCGCGGGTCAGGCCGCCCGGCCCGAGCGCGGACAGGCGCCGCTTGTGCGTCACTTCCGACAGCGGGTTGGTCTGGTCCATGAACTGCGACAACTGCGAGGAGCCGAAGAACTCCCGCACCGCCGCCGCCGCCGGCTTGGCGTTGATCAGGTCGTGCGGCATCACGGTGTCGATGTCGACCGAGCCCATGCGCTCGCGGATCGCGCGCTCCATGCGCAGCAGGCCGACCCGGTACTGGTTCTCCATCAGCTCGCCCACGGAACGGACGCGCCGGTTGCCGAGGTTGTCGATGTCGTCGATCTGGCCGTGCCCGTCCTTGAGCTCGACCAGGGTCTTCACCGTGCGCAGCAGGTCTTCCTTGCGCAGGGTGCGGATCGTGTCCGGCACCTCGCTCGGGCTGAAACCGAGCCGCATGTTCATCTTCACCCGCCCAACCGCGGACAGGTCGTAGCGGTTGGGATCGAAGAACAGGCCGCGGAACAGCGATTCCGCTGTCTCCGGCGTCGGCGGCTCGCCGGGGCGCATCACCCGGTAGATATCGATCAGCGCTTCGTCGCGGTTGCCGTTCTTGTCGATCGTGAGCGTGTTGCGGATCCACGGGCCCGTCGCCTGATCGACCGCGAGGGTCGGCAGCCGATCGACGCCGGCGGCTTCCAGTGCGGCCAGCCGCGCCTCGGTCAGTTCTTCTCCGGCCTCGGCGAAAATCTCGCCGGTCTCGAGGTTCACCATGTCCTCGGCGACGAAGCGGCCGAGCAGGTCGGCGCGGCCAACCAGCACTTCCTTGGTGCCTTCGGCGATCTTGCGCGCCTGGCGTGCCGTCAGCTTGTCGTCCGCCTTTGCCACCACCTCGCCGGTCGCGGCATCGATCAGCGGTTCCAGCAGCTTCATGCCGCGGAACGCGTCGGGGTCGAACGGGCGCGCCCAGCCCTTGGCCGTGCGGTCGAACACCACCTGGCCATAGAAATAGCTCAGGATTTCCTCGGCATCCATGCCGCGGATCTCGCCGAGCTCGATCTGCTCGCCCTTCGCCTCGCGCGCCGCACGCAACTGCTCGGTCGCCGCGCCGTCGAGCGCATAGAGCAAGGTGGTCACCGGCAGCTTCCGCTTGCGGTCGATGCGGACGTACAGGATGTCCTTGCTGTCGAACTCGAAATCGAGCCACGAGCCGCGATACGGGATCACCCGCGAGGCGAACAGGTACTTGCCCGACGAATGGGTCTTGCCCTTGTCGTGGTCGAAGAACACGCCGGGCGAGCGGTGCATCTGGGAGACGATGACCCGCTCGGTGCCGTTGATGATGAAGGTGCCGTTGTCCGTCATCAAGGGCATGTCGCCCATGTAGACGGGCTGCTCCTTGATGTCGCGGATCGACTTGGCGCCGGTGTCCTCGTCAAGGTCCCACACGATCAGCCGCAGGGTCACCTTCAACGGCGCGGCGAAGGTCATGCCGCGCTGGATGCACTCTTCCACGTCGTATTTCGGCTCTTCCAGCTCGTAGTCGACGAACTCCAGCCGGCCACGGCCGGCGAAATCGTCGATCGGGAACACCGAGCGGAACACTTCCTGCAGGCCCGCGACCGTCCGGTTGTCCGGGCGCACGTCGCTCTGCAGGAACGCCTCGTAGCTGGCGCGCTGCACATCGATCAGGTTGGGCATCGGCGTCACTTCGGAAATCCGCCCGAAGCTCCGGCGAATGCGCTTGTGCCTCGTCACCGACCCGGAAATCGCGTTCATCGCCTGTTCTGCTCCGCCACTCGTCTGTCCGCGGCCCCATCGTCCCGGGCCGCTCGGGAGTCTCGTTCGTCTGATCCGCCGGAAACGGGTGCACGGGCGGGAACGCGAGGGTTCCCGCCCGTGTTGGCCTCACGGCCTCACCCGGTCTCCGAGCAACGTCGCCCACCCGGGGCGACGCAGTCCTGTCCTTGTTGGCAAACGGTCTACTTGACCTCCACCGCGGCGCCCGCCTCTTCCAGCATCTTGCGGATCTTCGCCGCCTCGTCCTTGTTCACGCCTTCCTTCACGGGCTTCGGCGCACCTTCGACCAGGTCCTTGGCTTCCTTCAGCCCGAGCCCGGTGATGGTCCGCACCTCCTTGATGACGTTGATCTTCTTGTCACCGGCCTTGGCGAGAATCACGGTGAACTCGGTCTGCTCCTCGGCCGGGGCAGCGGCAGCGGCGGCCGGGGCAGCGGCAGCGACGGCCACCGGTGCGGCGGCGGAGACGCCCCATTTTTCCTCAAGCAGCTTGGAAAGCTCAGCGGCCTCAAGCACGGTCAGGGTCGACAGCTCATCGACCAGTTTCTGCAGATCTGCCATTGTCGGGTCTTCCTAATCTATACCTAAGTTGGTTCCATGCAAGCCGGGGCAGCTCACGCCGCTTCCGGCTGGTCCTTGCTTGCGTATGCGCCGAGCACGCGCGCCATCTGTCCGGCGGGGGCGGCCAGCACGCCGGCGATCCGGGTTGCCGGCGTGGAAATCATCCCCACCAGCCCGGCCCGAAGCTGATCCAGGCTGGGCAGCGCGGCGAGCGCCTGCACCCCGGCCCGGTCGAGGGTCCGCGCGCCGAGGGCGCCGCCCACCACCATCAGCTTCTCGTTGGCCTTGCCATACTCCACCGCCGCCTTGGCCACCGCCACCGGGTCCTTCGACCAGGCGAGCGCGGTGGGGCCCTTCAGCAGCGGCCGGAGTCCCTCGAAGGCAGTGCCTTCCAGGGCACGCGCGGCCAGCCGGTTCTTGGTCACCCTGAAGGTGACCCCCGCTTCTCGCATCCGGCGGCGCAGATCGGTCGCTTCGGCCACGGTCAGCCCCTGATTGCGGGTGACCACGACCATCGACGTCTCGGCGAACACCTGAGCGAGCCCGGCGACAAAGTCCCGCTTCTGAGTGCGGTCCATTCTCTCTCCGTCTCTCGGGCCGCGCGCGTGTGGACCGCGCGGGGCCGGTTGCCCATGGGCCGCGAGGATCGCGGCCCGGTTCGCCTGTCCAGCAAGTCGGAACCGCCGGCAGCCCGTCGGGCAACCGGCTTCCCCGTCTCCCGCGCGCGGGCCGAAGCCCATTGATCCCCGGGGGGAACGTGCGGTCTCGGACAGGTGCGGGGGCCGGCGCTCGCGCGCGCAACCCCCTGTCCACCGCCGCCGGACCCCGGCAGCGGCGTATTCCGGTTACGGCGTCAGGCTGCTCACATCGAGCTTGAGGCCCGGCCCCATGGTGGAGCTTAGCGCCGCACCCTTGAGATAGGTACCCTTGGCGCCGGTCGGCTTGGCCTTGATGACCGCATCGGCGAGCGCGCGGGCGTTCTCCAGCAACTGGGCCTCGTCGAAGCTCGCCTTGCCGATACCGGCGTGGATGATCCCCGCCTTCTCGGCGCGGAACTCCACCTGGCCACCCTTGGCGGCGCTGACCGCGCCCTTCACGTCCATCGTCACGGTGCCAAGGCGGGGATTGGGCATCAGCCCGCGCGGGCCGAGGATCTTGCCCAGGCGGCCCACCACGCCCATCAGGTCCGGCGTCGCGATGCAGCGGTCGAAGCCGATCTCGCCCGCCTGCACCTTCTCGGCCAGGTCCTCGGCGCCGACCACGTCAGCGCCGGCGGCCAGCGCTTCTTCCGCCTTCGCCCCGCGCGCGAACACGCCGACCCGGACCGTCTTGCCGGTGCCGTGCGGCAGGCTGATCAGCCCGCGTACCATCTGGTCGGCGTGGCGGGGATCGATACCGAGGTTCATCGACATCTCCACCGTCTCGTCGAATTTCGCGGTGGCGTTGCGCTTCACGACGCCGATCGCCTCCGGCAGCGGGTAGGATTTGGTCCGGTCGACACTGGCGCGCGCCTTGGCCAGTCGCTTGTCCTTTGCCATCGCTCAGCCCTCCACCACGGCGAGACCCATCGAACGGGCCGAGCCGGCGAGCATACGCACCGCCGCCTCCACATCCGTGGCGTTCATGTCCTTCATCTTCTGCGCCGCGATCTCCCGCAGCTGGGTCGTGGTGACCTGGCCGATCGGGCCACCTTTGCCCGGCGTCGTGGTGCCCTTGGTGATCCCGGCCGCCTTCTTCAGGAAATACGTGTTGGGCGGGGTCTTGGTGATGAAGGTGAAGGTGCGGTCGCCGAACGCGGTGATGACGACGGGCACCGGCATCCCCGGCTCCATCGCCTGGGTCGCGGCGTTGAAATCCTTGCAGAACTGCATGATGTTGAGGCCGCGCTGGCCCAGTGCCGGACCCACCGGCGGCGACGGATTGGCCTTGCCCGCGGGGATTTGCAGCTTGATGTAGCCGACGATCTTCTTCGCCATGATCCCTTCCGATCAGGCTCCCGGGGGAGCCACAGGGACCGCGGTGCAACCGACGCAACCCTGCCTTCCCCCAGATGGGGGCGGGTGAGGGCGGCGTCTCCCGCGTTCCGGATGAAGCGCGGGCGTTTAGCGGATCAGGTCGG
This sequence comes from uncultured Pseudomonadota bacterium, assembly GCA_963708095.1. Lineage (GTDB taxonomy): Bacteria > Pseudomonadota > Alphaproteobacteria > Acetobacterales > Acetobacteraceae > JAJZVS01. Next base: position 4,328,337 of record OY970182.1, on the reverse strand, counting down.
GCGAGTCCAGCCCCCTACTCAGTGGCCGCCGTGCGCCGCCACCGCGGGGGCGAGCAGGGCGGCCGGATTGTCCGCCGCCATGCGGTGGGCCTCCGCCGCCGAGGCAAGCCCCCACGCCACCAGGTTGCGCACCGCCTGCCCGAGCCGCAGGGACGAGCCGGCGAGCGTGTCGGTTCCGGCCAGGCGGACCGTTCCGTCCTCGCCGCGCGCTATGTCCATTCCTGCGAACCGGTAGCTCCCGGGCGGCGCGGCGGCGGCGGCGGTGGCGTCGGTCACCAGGATGCTGCGCGCGATCCCTTTTGCCCGCAGCAGCACTTTCAGCGCGAAGGGCGGGATGTGCCGGCCATCGGCGATAAAGCTGGCGGACAGCCGATCCTCAGCCAGTTGCGCCATCATCGGGTTGGCGAATTTGGGTTGCGTATGCAGCATGGCATTGCCGAGATGGGTCGAAAGCGCCGCCCCTGCGTCGGCCGCAGCAACGATCTGCGCCGGCGTCGCGGCGCTGTGGCCGATCGCCACCAGCTTACCGCGCGCGCGCGCCCAGGCGATCAGCCCAAGCGCACCGGGGCGTTCAGGCGCGAGCGTGAGCAGCAGGATCGGGCGAGCGAGCGGGGCTTCCAGCCGCGCCACCAGCGCCGGGTCGGGCGCTATCATTGCCGCCGGCGGATGGCAGCCGGCGTAGCCCGGTTCGGGGCTGAGGAACGGGCCCTCCAGATGGTACCCCGGCACCATGGAAGGACCGAGGCGGCTTGCCGCCACCGCACGGTCGAGGGCGGCAAAGCGCGCGGCCAGCACGTCCGCAGGTGCGGTAATGAGGGTGGGAAGGCAGGCAGCGACCCCGTCGGCGCGCATCGCGGCGAGCGCGTGGTCGAGCCCCGCCCCGGTCAGCGCGGCGTCGTTGAAATCGACGCCCGCGTAACCGTTCACCTGCAGATCGATCAGCCGCGACGCCATCGACGCGCCGGCTGCCGCCGTTCGGGTGCCTCCGCACTCGAAGCAGGCGGCGCGGGCAGGATCATGCCGGCAACGACGCCGGTCAGGCCGGCGCGACGCCGCCGCACCACAACGCCACCCCGCATCAGCCGCCTTTCCATTCCAGGATGTACAGCCCCGCGTCGTAGTCCGTGACATAGATCAGCCCCTCGGCGGAGACGAAGATATCCGCCGTGTGGCGCATCTTCGCCCGCCCGCGCAGCGGCTCCATCCAGTGCGTCGGCATCGGCGGGACGAAATAGCCGATCTCCTCCGGCCGGAACGGATCGGCGATATCCACCACCCGAACCCCCGCGCTTTGCCAGGTGGCGAAGATCGTGGTGGAGGACTGGAACGACCCCAGCCGGTTCTCGTGCAGATTGTGCGGCCCGAACTGGCCGCCCAACGCCAGGTAGTCCTGCTCGCGCGGGATCGGGAAGGTGCTGATCGACACCGGGTTCGCGCGTTCGCGGATATCGAACACCCAGGTGCGCTTGAGCTGTTCCTGCCCCACGTTCGCCACCGATTCGTCGGCCACCACCAGCAGCCCCCGATCGTGCAGCGGCAGCGCGCTGTGGGTGCCGCCGCCGAAGGGCGGCGACCAGTTGCGGCGCGCGATCAGTTTCGGTGCCGACTTGTCCGCCACGTCCAGAATAGTCAGCCCGCCGTCCCGCCAGCACCCGTACGCGATATCGTCCGCCACCACCGCATGATGCAGCGCAGTGCGACCGGTCCAGTCCGGCGCCTCCCCGCCAGCGAGGTGCATCCCTGGGATCCACCACCGTCCCGCCTCGCGCGGATGCGTCGGATCCGCCATGTCGATGGTGATGAAAATATGATCGCTGAACCCGTCGAGCAGCGCGGAGGCATAGGCCCAGCGCCCCCCCACCCACCAGATGCGGTGCAGCCCCAGCCCCTCCACCTCCATGAACCCGATCGGCCGCGGATTGGCCGGGTCGGCGAGGTCGTAGACCCGCATGCCGGCGGAGTAATCGACCCCGCGCACGCCGTAGCCCGCACTACCGCCGCGGTTCAGGGAGCCGCCGTAGTAGTCCTGCATCGAGAGGAAGTTCTTCATGTCGAACTCTTCGATCACCAACAGCAGGCCGTCAGCCTGTTGTAGATGCAGGCAATGCGAGTTCGGATGGATCGGCAGGAAATTCACCGCCCGCGGCGCCCGCGGGTCGGAGACGTCGGTCACCACCACCCCGCGCGAGGTGCGGGTGCCCATGTAGGCGTGGCCGCACGCCACCATCACCTGCAGGCAGTCGCCGTGCCCGTCGTTGTCGGTCTGGCCGAGGAAGGCGATATTCCTTGCGGCTTCGGGAACGATCTGGGGCATGGCGGGACCCTCGGGGATGGCGGCTCTGTCCCGTCTGTATCGCCGATCCCCCTGGCCCAGGCCAGGGCAGCGACCCAGGGTGGCGGCCAGGGCGGCGGCCGGAGCATCGATGCCCGACGCTCCGGCGCGCGCGTTCAACCCATCGGGGGCTTCACCTGGCCGCGGATCTCGCCGGCCGGATGCTTCGTGGTATGCACGTTGACGTACCAGTCACCGGCCATCATCTCCTGGGCCTGCGCCGCCGTGAGTTTGGCCGAGCCCTTGATCGGGCTGCTTACCTTCGATCCCTTCTTGCTGATCCAGACCTTCACCCCGGCATTCTTCCCCGCCGGCGCGGGACCGTGGAAATGCGCCATGGTGACCGGGCTCGACAGCCCGCTGTAGCTCACCGACCAGCTCAGCATGCGGCTGGCGGCGTTGTAGGTCAGATGCGCGAGCCCGTGACCCGTGGTCTCGACCGGGGGCACCTGCTGGGCACCAGACAGCGGCACGGTGAAGGACACCGGCGCCGCCTGGGCAACCGGTGCCAGCGCGACGCTGCCGATCAGCCCGAAGGCGGCCCCCATGATAACGAGCCGCCGCGACAATGAAGCTTCCATCGGTTCTCCCTTTCCTGGTCCGAACGCGTTCTGATCCGAACGTGCCGAGCATCGGCAGGTCCTGGCGCAAGTCAAGCGAGGCGTGCGGCCCACGCTTGTATTTCCTCCGCCGGTCAGACGGCGCGGGCGCGGGCCGACCGGGACCGGGAAGATCGATCCAAGGTAAACGCGAAGGGTGCCCTTGGGCCGTGAGGCTTCGCGAAGGGTACACATCGCCGCCGCCCCCGTCGCCCGCCGCATGAAGCGCCACCCGGACCCGGGCATGAATCGCCGGTGAACGCGAACGGCACACATGGCCGCCCGAGTCGCCCATAGGGCGAGTCCCCCATAGGGTGCACATGCCGGTGCATCGCCGTCGCCCCGGTCGCCCCGCGGCCGGGACCGCCGCGCCCCAGCCGCCGCAGGTCAGGCCGCGAAGCCCTGGTCAAAGAACCCCTGATACCCGAACAGCCCCACCGAGCCGCCGGTATGCAGGAACACCACCCGCTCGCCTGCGCCGATTTTTCCCTTGCGGATCAGATCGATAAGGCCGGCCATCCCCTTCCCCGAATAGACCGGGTCGAGCAGGATCCCCTCCAGCCGCGCGAGCATCGTCACCGCCTCGCGCATCCCTTCGGTCGGCTGGCCATAACCGGGACCCACGTAGTCGCAATTGGCCTCCACAGCCTCGCGCGCGATCCCGCCACGCAGGCCGACGTATTCCGCCACCTCGTTCGCCAGCCGGTGCACGTTCGCCTCCTGCTGCGGCCGGGGCAGGCGCACGCCGATGCCCAGTACCGGCACGCCGGCGTTGCAGCCCTCGAGCCCGACGACCAGCCCGGCCTGGGTGCCGGCGCTGCCGGTGGCGTGCACCACCCGGTCGATCTTCAGACCCATCTCGTCGACCTGGGCCATCAGCTCCTGTGCGCAGGCGACGTAGCCGAGCGCGCCGACCCGGTTCGACCCGCCGCCTGGGATCACGTAGGGCCGCGCGCCGGCGGCCCGCAGCTCGGCCCCTTTGGCCTCGGCGGCGGCGTTCATGTCCGTGCCGCCCGGACGGTACTCGACCGAAGCGCCCATCAGCCGGTCCAGCAGCACGTTGCCGCTGGTCAGGTACATGGGATCGTTGGTCTCCACCCGGTGTTCGAGCAGCACTGCGCATTTCATGCCCAGCCTGGCTGCCACCGCCACCGTCTGGCGCACGTGGTTCGACTGCACCGCCCCCTGCGTCACCAGGGTATCGGCGCCCTGCCCTAGCGCCTCGCCGGCCAGGAACTCGAGCTTGCGCACCTTGTTGCCGCCGCTCGCCACCACGGTGCAGTCGTCGCGCTTGATCCAGATTTCGGGCCCGCCCAGATGGCGCGAGAGGTTCCCGAGCTTCTCGAGCGGCGTCGGCGCGGGGAACAGGCGGTGGCGGGGAAAGCGGGCAAGGTGCACGGCGGAACTCCTGGGCTATGCCGCGCGAACGGATTGCCCCCGGGGGGGGCGCGGCTTGCCGCAATTTCACCCATCCCGGCGCATCCGGCAATTACTCTCGTGCCCATGATACGGCGCAGGACCGTCCCGCGTCCCGACCGCCACGGAGAACAGCATGACCATCATCAAGAGCCACGGCTGGGAAATCCCGGAAAGCCGGGTCACGCCGGAGGCCGCGGCGCTCGGCCGCCGCACCTTGCTCGGCGCCGCCACGGGAATCGCTGCCGGCACCGCCCTCGGCTGCCGCAGTGCCCACGCCGCCCCCTCCCCGGCCGCCGTCCCATTGCCGCCGATGAACCCGCCGCGCAACGCGACCTACTCCGCCGGCCGTGCCCTGACCGCGGAAAAAGTGGCAGAGACCTACAACAACTATTACGAGTTCAGCCAGGACAAGGACCTCTGGCGCGCCGCCCAGAAGATGACCGTCAACCCTTGGGAAATCCGCATCGAAGGCCTGGTGGCCAAGCCCCGCACCATCGGCTTCGACGATCTGCTCCGGCAGGTCCGTCTGCAGGAACGCATCTACCGCCACCGCTGCGTCGAGGCCTGGGCGATGACCGTGCCCTGGACCGGATTTCCGATGGCCGACCTCGTGAAGCTCGCCAACCCGCTGGGCTCGGCCAAATACATGGCGTTCACCACCGTCGAGGAACCGAAGTCGATGCCCGGCCTCGACAGCCCGCTGTTCCCGTTTCCCTACGTGGAGGGGGTCACGATGGCCGAGGCGATGAACGACCTCGCCTTCGTCTCGGTCGGCCTGTACGGCAAGCCGCTGCCGAAACAGAACGGCGCCCCGATCCGCATCACGTTGCCGTGGAAATACGGATTCAAATCCGGCAAGGCCTTCGTAAAAGTGGCTTTCACCGAAACCCGGCCGAAGACATTCTGGGCACAGATCGCCCCCGACGAATACGGCTTCTGGGCCAACGTGAACCCCGCCGTGCCCCACCCCCGCTGGAGCCAGGCCACCGAGCGCCTCATCGGCACCAACGAGCGCGTCCCCACACAGATCTACAACGGCTACGGCCCCTCCGTCGCCTCCTTGTATGCCGGGATGAAAGGAGACATGCTGTTTCGGTGATCCTGAGCCGTATCCTGGCAGTCGTCGCAGCCCTCCTGCTCGTCGGAGCGGTGGCCCTGGCCATGCTCGCCCCCCCGGAACTGCCGCTCGGCCGCGCCCTCTTCCTGCTCGACCACGATCTCCCGCGCGCGCTGCACGGCAGCATCGAAGCGCATTTCGCCGATTGGATGTGGACCGACATCGTGCAGCCCCTGCTCGTGCGGCCCGCCTGGCTCATCCCCGCCTCGATCGGGCTGCTCTGCGCCGGGGGCGCCCTGACCCTTGGCTCCCGCCCCGGCCCCGGCCCCCGCCGCCGCTCCGGCACGCCGCGCGGCTGGTTCTGAGTACCGGGACGGGGCAGCGAGCAAGGTCACGGAGTTCGTCCCCTGGATCCCCGTCCCCGGGATTCAGGACCCGCGGAGGACGGCGCGGATTTCGGGGGGCTGGCGTTCGACGGTCGCGAGGACGTCGCGCAACTGGGCGCGCAGGGCGTACACCTGATCGAGGAGGGACAGCACGAGCGGCACGGTGTCTTCGGCGATGTCCATGCGCCGGCGCAGATCGTGGATCAGTCTGACCCGGGCGACGTCGATCTCCAGGAATTCCCAGCCGGCTTCGCCGGTTTCCGGCCGCACCCAGCCGCGTTCGATCCAGGCGGTCAGGTCGCCTGCATCGAGGTCGCCCAGCAGCGCGAGGACCGCTTCGCTGCGCATCACGTCCCCTCCATGCCGTCCCTGGGGTTGAACGCCTTTGCGGGGGTCCAGGTTCGCAGGAATTCTCCGAGTGCCGGTTCGTCGCCGGGCGGCAGCACCACCCGCAGGTCGACGTACTGGTGGCCGCGTCCGCCGATCCCGCGCCCGCGCAGCCTGAGCCGTGTGCCGGTGCCGGAGTTGGGCGGAATGGCAAGCCGCACCTTGCCGCCGATGGTCGGCACTTCCAGCGATGCGCCGAGTACCGCTTCCTGGATCGTCACCGGCAGGGAGACGATGATGTCGTCGCCTTCGCGCACGAAATACGGGTGTGGGGCGATGGAGACTTCCACCAGCGCGTCGCCCACCGGTCCGCTGCCGATCCCGGGTTCACCCTGGCCGCGTAGCCGCAGCACGTGCCCGTCGCGCACGCCGGCGGGGACGCGCACATCCAGCGTGCGGCCGTCGGGCAGGGTGATCCGGCGGGTGACGCCGTTGGCGGCGTCGAGGAAGTCGATCGTCAGGGTATAGCGCAGGTCCGCTCCGCGCAGGTCGAGGCCGTGGCCGCCGCCGGCACCGCGGCGGGCGTGGCCAAACGCCTGGGCAAGGATTTCTTCCAGATCGTCGGGCGACATCCCGCCGCCCCCGGCGCTGTAACGGCGCTGGCCGCCGCCGGCGGCGGCATCGGCGTAGTCACGGTAGAACGGGCGCTCCGGGGCGCGCTCGTTGCCCTCGGCGTCGATCTCGCCGCGATCGAAGCGGGCGCGCTTCTCCTTGTCCGACAGCAGGTCGTAGGCGACGCTGACGCGCTTGAAGCGCTCCGCCGCCTCCGGCTTGCCCGGGTTGAGGTCGGGGTGGTGCTGCTTGGCGAGCTTGCGGTAGGCGGTGCGCAGTTCGGCTTCGGTCGCGGTCTTCTTGACCCCGAGGATCTGGTATGGATCGGTGGCCATGCGTCAGGTGCCCCGCATCATGTGCCCCCGCATCATGTGCCGGTCCAGACCGGCGCGCGTTTGCCGAGGAAGGCGTCGATGCCCTCCTCGGCGTCGCGGGCCAGCATGTTGCGGGTCATGGTCTCGGCAGCAAAGCGGTAGGCCGCCTCCAGGTCGCATTCGGCCTGGCGGTAGAAGGCTTCCTTGCCGATCGCGAGGGTGAGCGGGCTTTTCGCCGCGATCTGCGTGGCCAGTGCCGTGACGGCCTCGTCCAGCGCCGCCTCCGGCACCACCCGGTTGACCAGCCCGATCTCGCGCGCCCGCGGGGCGTCGATCAGGTCGCCGGTCAGCAGCATCTCCATCGCCGCCTTGCGGCCGACGGCGCGGGTGAGCGCGACCATGGGCGTGGAGCAAAAGAGCCCGATATTGACGCCGGGGGTGGCAAAGCGCGCGGTCTCCGTCGCCACCGCGAGGTCGCAGGTGGCAACAAGCTGGCACCCGGCGGCGGTGGCGATGCCGTGCACGCGGGCGATCACCGGCTTGGGCAGGCGCACGATGCGGAGCATGAGGCGCGAGCAGGCCTCGAACACCTCCGCATAGGCCGCACGCTCGGGGCGGGTGCGCATTTCGCGCAGGTCGTGGCCGGCACAGAAGGCCGGGCCGCCGCCGGCGAGCACCACCACCTGAACGGCGGCGTCCTCCGCGATCTGCGTCAGTTCCGTCTCCAGCGCCGCCATCAGGCCGAGCGACAGTGCATTACGGGCGGCCGGGCGGTTCAGGGTAAGCCATGCCACGCCGTTCCGGTCGGCGCGGAGCAGCACGGGATCGAGCGCGGGCTGGGCGTTCATGGCAGGGTCCTCTGTCTGCCCATATCATCGTCCTGCGGGGAACATATTCCAAGCCATGGAGGGCGGAAGGATGGACGAGACCACCATTGATCAGGGCACCACCATCGATCAGAGCCTGGGCGGCCAGGCCGGGGCAGACGCGGGCGGGGTGTCCCGGGACAAGGGAGACCCGGACAAAGGGGATCGGGCGAGCCGGACCCGCGGGACCCCGGACGGCGGGACGGGCCCGCGCGGCGAGTTGGAACTGCGCACGGTGGCGATGCCGGCGGATACCAACCCCGCCGGCGATATCTTCGGCGGCTGGATCATGTCGCTGATGGACCTCGCGGCCGGCACCGCGGCCTCGGCGGTGGCGAAGGGGCGGGTGGCGACGGCGGCGGTCTCGCGGCTCGAGTTCCTGGCCCCGGTGAAGGTGGGCGATGTGGTGTGCTGCTATGCCGCGGTCAATCGGATCGGGCGCAGCTCGATCACCTTGGGGCTGGAAGCCTGGGTGTTGCGCCGCGGGCGGGACGACCGGTTTCGGGTGACGGCGGCCGAGTTCGTATTGGTGGCGGTGGATGCCGCAGGCCGGCCGCGGCCGGTGGTGCCGCAATAGCCCGCTCCGCTGCCGCCGCTGAACCCGGCGCGGAGCAAAGCCGATCAATCAGTTGCGACACGAGTCTGACAACTGGCATGATGTTGCGGAGGGCGCGCCCGCGTGCCCCGCCCCATCGTCGCCGGAGGTCGCGCCGTGCCGCCCTCGCCCCCTGCCCTGCCGTACGCCCTGCCGTCGCGGTGTGCGCGCCTCCGCACCGCGCCGAGGGGCGCCAGGCCGGCAGCCGCGTCCCCGGCGGCCACGTCCCCCCGGGTCGGGCTGGCAACCGCGCTGACCGCCGCACTCGCGCTGGCCGGCTGTGCCGGCGGGCCGGGCCCCACAGGGCCGATGGCCGGCTCCTATGTCGGCGGCCGGGTGCGGCTGGCCTGCGTGCCCTTCGCCCGCGCCCTGTCCGGGGTCCGGCTCCGCGGCGACGCCCCCGCCTGGTGGGACGCGGCGGCGGGCCGCTACCGCCGCGCGCGCATCCCGACCGACGGCAGCGTGCTGGTGTTCCGCGCCACCCCCCGGCTGCCGGAGGGCCATCTCGCGGTGGTCACCGAGGTGCTCGGGCCGCGCCGCATCCTGATCGCGGATGCCAACTGGGTGCCCCGTCGGGTGACGCGCGACCAGCCGGTGGTGGACGTGTCCGCCACCAACGACTGGAGCCTGGTGCGCGTCTATTGGCCGCCGGCGCGGCAGATGGGGATCATCGTCTATCCGGTGGCCGGCTTCATCCGCCCACCCCGGGCCGCCTCGCCGGGGGAGCTCGACGCGCGGGCGCCGGCGGCGCTGCGGATCGCGCTGCGCGAGGACGGTGATCCTTGAGGACAACAGTCCAAAGGGCGCTGCCCAAAGGGCGCTGCCCCCTGGCCTTCTTCTCCCGCCTTCTTCCCCTTGGCCTTCTTCCCTCAAGGATCACGCGGCATTGTTCACCGCCGAACGTGGAATCCGATCGGTGTCGAGCTCCTGGAAGTTCCAGAAACTGTCCAGGGCGATTCGCAACCGGTTCGGTTTCGCCGGCAGGCGCATCCCGTCCGGCATCGAGACCGGCGTGCAGGGTGCCAGCACGGCCCGCCAGAAATCCGGTGCGAGCACGATCCCGTCGAGCGCGGCGTGCGCTGCCGGATCGGGCGCCGTGCCACGCCAGGCGAGGCGCATCCGCAGCGGCCCCAGCGCATGCACCCGGGTCCCGAAATACGGTGCCTCGTAGGCCGGGCTGGAATTCACCGTCAGTAGGGTGCTGATCTGCGGCTGCGCCAGCAGCCGATAGACGTTATCGCCGGTCACGCCGAGCACCCGGCTCGGCGCTCCGGCCGCGACCTCCAGCAGCGGGCTGGCCCGATCGAACGGGTGCGGCTTCAGGATGACCGCGGGGTGGCGGGCGCAGAGCGCGTGAATCTCGGCGATGCGCGCCGTAACGTCGAAGAACCTGCCGCCGACGATCTGGCTGGAATCGAACGGCCGCTGCCCGACCACCAGCAAGGTGTCGCCCGGAAGGTTCGAATCAGCAATGAACCGGCACATCGCCTCGCTCAGGCCGGCAGTCGCGATCACCGCGCTCTCCGCAACCGCGAGCGGGAGCAGCGCCGCCTGCGTGTCGGGCCGGGAAGCGCGCACCGCGAACATCAGGTCGTCCATGAAGCGCACCGGGTGCACGCGGATATCGACATACGGCACGCCCTGCGCGTCGAGCAGCCGCGTGAGCCAGGGCGGCAGCTCGTAGCCGACGCAGAAGCAGCGGCGCAGCGGTGCGGCCACCAGCCGGTCGAGCGCGGCGGACCAGGGGACCTCCTCGTACAGCGATGCCCAGCAGGGGTCCGCTTCTGCCTGCGGGCGCAACGACTCGATCCAGGCGTGCAGCGCCGGTGTTCCGGTCGCGGTCAGCACCTCGACCGGCAGGCCGCAGGCGAGGTTGATCTGCCGCTTGAGCGCATTCCACAGCCACAGGGTCGGCCGGTCGACCCCGCCGGGACGGCCGCCGCCGTCGGGGCGCAACAGATCGCCGACCACGATCACCGCTTCGATCATCGGCGCACCGCGGGGTCGCAGCCGCGGTTCGTGAGGCACGGGCGCGACGCTGCGAGGGCTCGGGTCACCGCCGGCGATCCGTTCGCCCTGCTGCGCGGTTGCCGCCGGAGCGCCCGATCCGTCGGGGATGCAACGACGCCGGGCCGCCGCGTCCGCGCGCGTGGGAAACTGCGGAGGGTTCTGCCCGGGACGGGACGGCGCTTGTCACGCGGTGGCCGGCGGGCATCGAACCATGACGCCAGCGGTCCGTATGAACGGATGATTGCTTTTTGTCATCGTTATGATCATCCCGACCTGCCACTATCGACGCAGGAAGGAGCCTGATCAGTGCACATGAAGCAGGTCCTAACCAGTCGTAACGAAGTGTAATGCTTGCGATCCGTGTCGGTTACAATTCGGACCGCGCGCCAGGCCGGCCCACGCGCCCCGGCCGTGCGACGACCACGGACGGCATGACGCCAACCGGCTCCCGACCGGATCCGCGCGAACGGCATTTCCTGCCCGGCAATTCCTGCTGCGGCAACGAGACGGAGCCGGCACCGACGCCGGAATGCGCGGCTGCCCGGAGCGCGCCGGCCGGCATGACGTTTGCTGGCATGGCGTTTGCCGGCATGACGTTTGCCGGCATGACGTTTGCTAGGGCGATCTGCGGCGATCACACGCAACCAGGAAACACCCCATGTCCTTGAGCCTCGCTTCGTTGTCCTTCGCATGGCCGCCCGGCAGCAGCGCGAGCGCGGCCACGCCCGCGACTGCGGCTTCCGCCGCCAGCTTCGGCGCGAGCGCATCGCCTGCGTGCGCCGGTTCCGCGGCCTGCGTGTCCCCCTCTTCGTCTGCGTCCTCCTCCTCTTCGGCGGCCTCCGCACCGGCGGGCACGACCGCCGCCACCCTGGACCAGCAGCTCGCGGCGGCGATGCAGGCCGCGCTGATTCAGATGCAGAGCGACGCGTCCGCGAGCCTTACCCAGGTCGCGGGAGGAGGGGCCGGCCAGCCGACCACCGCCCAGACGAGCGCGATGCCGGCCAGCCAGGCCGCCGGCGCCGGCCAGACCGCCGCCGGCGCCGGCCAGACCGCCGCCGGCACCCAGACCGCCAGCGTGACCTCGGTTGCTCCGCATCCCCACGGCATGCATCATCACGGGATGCACGATGGGCAGGGCGGCGCCGGCGATGCCGACGGCGGCCCGACAGTCGCGGCAAGCGGAGGAAGCGCGACCGGCACACCGGCGGCGACATCGCCCTCACTCGCGCAGATGCTGACCGGCTTCGGGAACGCCACTGCCGCTGCCGCCAGCACCAACCTCACCGCCTGAGATCGCCCGGAAACTCGAGTATTCTCGACGGGCGGCCGTTCATGGGGTCGATGCGACCGGCGCGGCGGCCGTCCCGAGGGGCACGGGCGTCCACCCCCAATACGCTCCGCGTCGCACGACCCGACGCGGGCAATCGCGGGAGGCCGCGCGCCGCCCGCACCCTTGCCGTGACGGGTTGGCAGCGCGATGGGAGCGGCGGCACCCGCCGCCCGTCCCGTCGAGGAACTCCATGCCCCGCTTCGCCGCCCTGCGCGCCGCCCTGTCGGCCGCCGCCTTCGCCCTGCTGGCCCCTTCCCTCCTGGCACCGTCCCGCCCTGCCGCCGCCACCACCCCGCCCCGCCCGCGCACCGTGCTTGCCGCGGTACCGATCGGGCGGATGGCCCTCCCCTGGTGGCGCCGGCGGTTCGAGGCGAAGCAGGCCGAGCTACGCCACGGGCCCTTCGATCTGGTATTCTACGGCGATTCCATCACCCAGGACTGGGAGCGCACCGGCCCGCAGCCCTGGGCCGATTTCCATCCGATCTGGCAGCATTATTACGGTGGCCGCCACGCGGTGAACCTCGGCTTCATCGGCGACACCACCGCCAGCCTGATCTGGCGGATCGACCATGGCGAGGCATCCGGTATCGACCCAAAGGTCGCCGTGGTGCTGATCGGCGCCAATGACATGGGCCTGCCGCACTGGTCGGCCGCCGACACGACCGACGGCATCGAAACCGTGATCGGCCTGCTGCGCCGGCACCTGCCGACCACGAAAATCCTGCTGCTGGCCGTACTGCCGAGCGACCGCTCGGTCTGGATCACCCGCACCACCGCCGCCATCAACCGCAACCTGGCAGCGGTCTATGGGCAGGGCCGGGTGGACGGGGTGACGTGGCTCGATCTGACCGGCCTGTTCCTGAAGCATGGGCGCCTCGACCGGTCGCTGTTCCTCGATCCCCGGCTGACGCCGCCGGCGCCGCCGCTGCATCCCACCGCCCAGGCGCAGGCATGCATAGCGGCGGCGATGGAGCCCGTGCTGGCGCGGCTGCTGGGGGACCAGCCGCGTCCGCCGGCACGCTAGAGCGAGTTCACGCAGCCTGGAAAGTGCCACGTCATCGCCCTCTCCCGCTTACGGGCTTGGGCCGCGAAGCGGACCAAGGTCGTCGTGCGCAGCACGACGGGTAAGGGCCGGAGCGGGCATCGGCATGGGATTGCAACGCCGGGCGCGCATCCGAACCGGCCCGGACAATGCGGCGATCCGCCCCGGCATCGCACCTGCCCGACCGCGCCCTCCCTCGCCGACGCGACCCTGGCGCCCGTTGCCACGATTCCGGTAGGAGTTCGATCCGGGCGACTGTGGCCGCCCGGGACGGATCATTGCTGCACCACGCAACGCAGAAGGCTCCGGAGGAAACGCGATGGCCGACCAAGCGGACCTGTTCGATTACGTGATCGTCGGCAGCGGCGCCGCCGGGTCGGTGCTGGCGCACCGGCTGACGGAAGACCCTGGCGTGCGTGTCTGCGTGCTGGAAGCCGGGCCGCCGGACCGGCATCCGTTCATCCACGTGCCAGGCGGCTTCATCAAGATGCTGTTCAACCCGGCGTACACGTGGCAGTTCACGACCGAGCCCTCCGCCGGCAGCGGCGGGCGGCGCATCCCGACCACGCAAGGACGGATGCTCGGCGGGTCGAGCTCGCTGAACGGCATGGTGTACAACCGCGGCCAGCGCGCCGATTTCGACTCCTGGGCACAGCGCGGCAATCGCGGATGGGGCTACGCCGACGTGCTGCCGTATTTCCGGCGTACCGAACGGCGGCTGGGCCCAGCGGATACGCGCTTCCACGGCACCGAAGGGCGGCTGCCGGTCACCGACATCGACTGGTTCCATCCGATCAACGAGGCCTTCATCGCCGGCGCCGTCGGCCTCGGCATCCCGCGCAACCCCGACTACAACGGCGCGAACCAGGAGGGCGTGGGGTATTTTCAGCGCGCGATCTATCGCGGCTGGCGGCACTCGGCGGCGCGGGTGTTCCTGCACCCGGCCCGCGCGCGGGCTGGACGTGCGCACCGACGCCCGCGCCGCACGTATCTTGTTCGAGGGCAAGCGGGCGGTCGGCGTGTCCTATGTGCACGATCGGGACCGCTCGGCGACGCATACGGTGCGCGCGCGGCGGGAGGTGATCGTTTCGGCCGGCACGGCCAACACGGCGAAGCTGCTGCAGATTTCGGGCGTGGGGCCGGCGGCGCTGCTCGGCGGGCTCGGCGTGCCCGTGGTGCATGAGTTGGCGGGGGTGGGGGAGAATTTCCGCGACCACTACTCGGTGCGGATGGTGGCGCGGGTGAAGGGGATCCGCACCATGAACGAGATGTCGCGCGGCCTCGGGCTCGCCGGGCAGATCGCGCGCTGGGCGCTGGGCAAGCCGTCGATCCTGGCGCTGAGCCCGTCGTTGATCCATTGGTTCTGGAAGTCGTCGCCGACGCTCGACTTCGCCGATCTGCAGGGCGTGTTCAGCCCGGCGAGCTACAAGGAAGGGTTCGTGGGCCTGCTCGACGACTATCCGGGCATGACCTGCGGGGTGTGGCAGCACCGGCCGGACAGCGTCGGCTACGTGCGCGCACGTTCGGCCGACCCGTTCCAGGATCCGGCGATCCAGCCCAACTACCTGGCGCACCCCGCCGACCGGGCGGTGCTGCTGGCGGGCATGAAGCTCGCCCGCGCCCTGCTGCGCACGCCGGAGCTGGCGGCCTGGTTCGATTTCGAATCACTGCCGGGCGAGCGGGTCACGACCGACGACGAGCTGATGGACCACGCCCATCGCTACGGCTCGACGGCGTATCACCTGATCGGCACGGCGCGGATGGGACCGGCGACCGATCCGACCGCGGTGGTGGACGACCGGCTGCGCGTGCACGGGATGGAGGGGCTGCGGGTGGTCGATGCGTCGGTGATGCCGAGCATGCCGTCCGCCAATACCTATGCCTCCACCATGATGATCGCGGAGAAGGCGGCGGATATGATCCGCGGGCGGGCGGCGCCGGAGGAAGATCTGGCGGCGTAGGGCTCTCCGGACGTCGAGCGCTGCTCGCAGATGTTCCAGTCCAGCAACGCGATCCGGTTCGGTGTCGGCGGGCGAGTGGAGTTGACAAATCGCCCGATAGACGCCCTGCACGACCCGGTAGTGCTCCACGGCCCGTGCCGGATACCGTGCTGGAGGGATCAGGATGAAGACAAGGATGTAGACCGCCATGGCCGTTACCACCCACGGCCCCCATCCAAAAGGGAGGCGTTGCGGGATCCGGGGCGGCAATGGCTGGGCCTGCCGTATTGCATCGATCGTTCGGTCCAGTCATTCGAGATACGCGGCTCGCCGCGGTCGGCTCCAGAACCGCAGCAGATCCAGGAACAAGAACGCGGCTATGGCGCTGAACAGCACAGGGAGCGGCATCCGCCGCGCCGGCAGGTCAATCACCAGCATGCAGACCAGCCAGCTCGTCATCGGCAGCGTGTTGACGAAACGTAAGATCAAGCGTCCCATTCGCAATGCCCCGCTTCGTTCCATGCTTGCCGCCGCAAGTCTATCCGACAGCGGGCAACAATACCAGTGGCCCTGAGAATTGCGTAACGAGATCGGACGCCTGATTCCGAAATGTACACTGGCCGATCCTGGATCTCTGCACGGCAGAGGCTGCGGCTATCCGTGACGTTGCTATTCGGCACGCCGATTACTCCGCGGCTGTTGCTGCACGAAGGCTCCATCATCGGCAAACCCCGGGATGCCGATACGGCCACGATCCATTGGCGCCATGAGCACGTGGCTCACCTGGATGATGCCTGTGAGCAGTCCAGGCCGCGTTGCCTATCGGCACCTCGTGAATTGCTTCAAGAGTGGTATCCGATGATATGTCCCGGTGTTCCCATCTGATGCGAGGACCGAATCGTCCTGGTTGAAGCTGCCCGCCAAAGCGATAGAGGTCTTCGTGACCCCGCTGACGTAGAGGTTCAGCTCTCCGCCGCTCAGCCCGAGGCTGGTACCTCCGGTGGCGCCAAACAGTCAGGAGGAGGAGGTCTGATTTTGTGGGCCGATTCAGCCAACGCCCGGAAGGGGGCGTTGGCATCGGACCACTGCGTCCTCCGCCGTCCCCCAACCGCCCCCACCGCCCGAGCGGATATCGAGCACGCTCCCCGCCGGCACGACGATCCCCACCTCCTTGCTCCGCAGCGCCCGCTCCGCCGCGCCGGGCGCCAGCAGCCGATAGTCGTGCGGCGCCCCGTCCGCCCCGCCCAGCATCCCGCGCGCGCCGTGCACCACCCCCTCCCCGGCGGTGTTCGCCACCGCCGGCCCGTCGGTCTCCACGCGCAGCCGCATCGTCGCGCCGAACCCGCCGCGATGCCGGCCGGCGCCCTCCGAGCCCGGACGGAACTCGTGGGTTTCGAACAGCAGCGGGAACCGCGTCTCCGCCACCTCGATGCTGCCGAACTTGATGCCGCCGGCCGAGTGCCATTCCCCGATCGTCGACCACCCGACGCCGGCCGAGGACCCGCCGCCGCCCGGGCGCGCCTGGAACATGTGCCAGATGAACCGCCGCCCGTTGCGCGGATCGCGCCCCGCCAGCGCGATGCGCAGCCGGCGTCCCCAGCCCCCCATGGCGCGATCGGGGCAGGCCGGGGCCAGCGCGACGATGATCGCCTCGACGATCTCGTTGGCGCAGTGGCTGGTGCACATCGTGACCGGCGCGCCTTCCTCCGCCCACACCACGGTGCCGGGCTTGGCCAGCACGTGCAGCGGGCGGAACGCACCGTCGTTGCGCGCCTGGCCGGGGTCGAGCAGGAAGGCGAACGCCATCGTCACCGCCGACTGCATGTTGGCGTGCGAGGAATTGACGAACCCCCTCACCTGCGGGTCCGATCCCCGCAGATCGACGGTGAGGTCGTCACCCGCCACCGTGCAGCGCGCATGGATGCGGACGTTCTCCCGGCCAAACCCGTCATCGTCGAGCCAGGCCGCGCCCTCGTACACCCCGTCCGGCCAGCCGGCGACGATCGCGCGGCTCTGGCGTTCCGCCGCATCCAGGATCGCCTCCACCGCCTCCGCCAGCACCGTCGCACCCAGGTCGGCGATCACCGCAGCCAGCCGCTGCTCTCCAAGCCGCGCGGCGCCGATCTGCGCCGCGAGGTCGCCGCGGAAGTCGCGCGGATGGCGGACGTTGAGCGCCAGCAGCGCCAGCAGGTCCTCGCGCAGCACGCCGTTCTCGGTAAGCCGGATCGGCGGGATACGCAGCCCCTCCTGCCAGATCTCCGTCGCGGCGGGGTTGTAGGCGCCGTGCGTTGCGCCGCCGATATCGGAATGATGCGCCCGCACCACCGACCAGAACGCCAGCCGCGCATCCGCGAACACCGGCACGAATATGGTCAGATCCGGCAGGTGGCTGCCGCCGCGATACGGATCGTTCAGCAGATAGACCTCTCCCGGCGCGGGGTCGGGGAACGCCTCCATCAGCGCCCGCGCCGCCCAGGGCATGGCTCCGACATGCACCGGGATGTGGTCTGCCTGCGCCACCAGGCGGCAGCGCGCGTCGATCAGCGCGATGGAAAAATCGCGGGAGGAATTGAGGATCTGGGAATAGGCGGTGCGCAGCATCGCCTCCCCCATCTCCTCAGCGATGGCGGCCAGCCGGTGCTGCAGCACCGCGACGGTGATCGGGTCAATCATGGCCCGATGCTCGCCCATCCGCCCGCGACGGGAAACCCCGCCGCGCGGTCGGCGCCTGAGAAGGAAAGCGAACTCGTGCATGAACGCCCCTTGAAAACGCTCGGGCTCCCGGGCGATTTCGGCGGAAGACGGGCATTCATCCACGAGCTCTCAGCTCGACTTTCCGCATTTTGGACCCTGTGGCGGCCAGGCTCCACGGATGGTCTGGCTGGTCTGGGCGGCTTCAGGTGGTTGTCCGTTCGCTGTCGGGACCATGAAAAAATCCGCTCGACGCCACGGCATGCCTGCCGGGTTCGCGATCGCTGTGCCACCGGTCGCCTGGCCCCACGGCGATCGCACGGATCCTGCGGACCGATGAGGGCCGCGGTTGGCGCGGTCCCGACGCACCGGCCGCGGCGCGAAACCGTGCCAGGTGTCGGCGCCGGGGACGAACATCAGGCCGGTGTTGAACGCGCCGGAGGCCCGCGCGACCAGTCGCCCCTCCGCCGCCATGCCGTGGCGGCCGGCGATCACCGGCAGGTCGGCCTCGCCCCAGCACATGACCTGCTCGATCACCTCGCGTCGCAGCCGGTCCTCTGCCGTCAGCGCCACGCCGCGGGCGATCGGCAGCCGCCCGGCCCGCACCGCCGCGTGCCAGGCCGGGATCGCCGTCTCGTTCTGCACATAGCCGTCCGGCAGCGCGCCGATGGACGACGCGCCGAGCCAATTTCGATAGCACACGGCATCGACCGCGGCGGAGAACTACGGTGCGGTCGGGTAGCTGGTATAGTGCGGCACGCGCCGGTCGTAGGTCGCGAGCAGGGTTTCCGGGTCCATGCGCCGCAGGCTGGCGATCCGGTGCGGGCCTCGCCTTGATCTGGATCAATCGGCGCCGGGCTTGATCTGCGTCAATGTCCGCCCCAACAAGGCGGCGATGGTCGTATATTCGGCGAGAAACGCCAGGAAAGGAGGCGACGATGCCGCTACGCGACATTCTGGTGGTCCTGCACGGCGCGAACGCGGGGGAGTGGCGGTTGGCAGTCACCCTCGCACTCGCCAAGCAGCATGGGGCACGTGTCACCGCGTTCTGTCCGCTGGATCTGATCGGCCCGCCGCCCGGAGCACCGGAGCTCGTCGGCTACGAGGAGGCCGTTCTGGTCGACCAGGAACCGACCCACCCGAGCCGGGCAGCCGAACGCGCCGAACAGACCGAAGCGTCGTTCCGCACCGGCCTGGCCGAACACGGATTGACCGGCACCTGGGTCACCGGGGACGCCGATCCGCCCGGCGCGCTGGTGCGCCTGGCGCATCATGCCGACCTCGTGGTGCTCGGTCAGCCGGAACCCGAAAGCCCCAGCGTTACGCGCGTGCAGGAGCTGATCGAGCACTTGCTGTTGCACGCCGGACGCCCGCTGCTGCTGATTCCCTATGCCGGAAAGTTCGAGGCAGTCGGCGGCCGGGTGCTGATCGGCTGGGCCGAGACCCGTGAGGCCACCCGCGCGGTGCACGATGCGCTGCCGCTGCTGGCCGGAGCCGAGCAGGTGACGGCGCTGACCATCGTCGACGGCCGCCACGCCTCCGCCGAGGACGAGCCGCCGGCCGCCGAGCTGGCTCGCCACCTGCAACGTCACGGCATCAAAGCCGTCGCCGCCCGCACCGTGACCGACAGGATCGCCGACGCCGACGCGCTGCTGTCCTATGCCTGCGACATCGGCGTCGATCTGCTGGTGATGGGCGGCTACGGCCATTCGCCGCTGCGCGAGCGGGTGCTGGGCGGGGTGACGCGCTCGCTGCTGCGGCATATGACGGTACCGGTGCTGATGTCGCACTGACCGGCACATCGAGCTGGGGCGGCGCCCGCCGTGCCGGCCGGCGGCCCGAACGGAGGCGGACGATGACCGAGGAAACCCGGACCAAGGCGAACGAGCTCGCCGAGACCTTGCGTGCCCGCGGCCACGCCGAACCGGCGGAGAAGCTCGGCGCCGCCGCCGGCGCGGTCGAGGCGGTGGAGAGCGTCTTCCTCCATGGCCTGCGCGACGCCCTGCAAAGCGCGCTCACCGCCATCGAGGCGATCGACCCGGTCAGCGCGACCATGATCGACGAGCTGCGGCTGGAGGTGGACAAGCGGCTCACGCCGCATCATTCGTGAAGGCTCCCCACCGTCGGAGCCCCGCCTGATGAGCCGCATCGCCTATGTCAACGGACGTTACCTGCCGCAGCGCCATGCCGCGGTGAACATCGAGGACCGCGGCTATCAGTTGGCCGACGGCATCTACGAGGTGGTGCACCTCTACGACGGCCGGTTCGTCGACGCGGAACGGCATCTGGACCGCCTGGACCGGTCGCTGCGCGAATTGCGGCTGTCGCCGCCGATGGGCCGGGCGGCGCTGCTGCACGTGCTGCGCGAAGTGGCGCGGCGCAACCGGGTGCGGGAGGGGCTGTTGTACATGCAGGTCACCCGCGGCGTGGCCCGGCGCGACCACGCTTTCCCCAACCCCGCAGTGCCGCCGGCGCTGGTGGTGACGGTGCGGCGCATCCCGCCCTATCCGGCCGATGCGGCCGGCTGGACCGGGGCGGCGATCACGCAGCCGGACCAGCGGTGGGCGCGCTGCGACATCAAGACGGTCGCGCTCATCCCGAACGTGCTCGCCCGCCAGGCGGCGCGCGAGGCGGGCGCGACCGAAGCGATCCTGTACGATGCGGACGGGATGGTGACGGAAGGGGCCGCCACCAGCTTCTGGATCGTCGACGCGGCGGGCGCGCTGCGCACCCGTCCGCTCGACCAGGCGATCCTGCCCGGCTGCACCCGCGGCGCGCTGCTGGCACTGCTGGCGGAGGCGGGGGTCGCGCTCGACGAACGTCCGTTCAGCCTGAATGAGCTGCGCGCGGCACGGGAGGCGTTCCTGACCAGCGCGACCAGCTTCGTGAAGCCGATCACCCGCATCGACGGGGCGTCGGTGGCGGACGGGACGGTGGGGCCGGTGACGCGGCAGCTGTTCGACCTGTTCGCCCGGCACGTGAAGGGTGACGGGCGCAACGCGGCGGGATAGGCATCCGCGGCCGGGGGCCGCCGGGACGAAATGGGCCGGAGAGGCTGGCCGCTGCGCCGGGTAGCGAGAATGCGGAATGGCATTCTCCATCGCTGCAGGAACCGACCGAAACCGTCTCCTGCTTGCGCCCGTCCGGCCCAGGCGATACGCCCCCGGGACCGCAACCGGGAGCGACGCACCATGGCATCCACCCACCCCGAGACCCTCGCCCTGCACGCCGGCTGGCGGCGCGACGAAGCGACCACCGCGGTGGCGGTGCCGATCTACCAGACCACCTCGTATCAGTTCGACAGCACGCAGCACGCGGCGGACCTGTTCGGCCTCAAGGCGCTGGGCAACATCTATACCCGCATCATGAACCCGACCACCGATGCGTTCGAGAAACGCATCGCCGCGCTGGAAGGCGGCGTGGCGGCCTGCGCGGTGGCGTCGGGCCAGGCGGCGAGCGCGTTCAGCGTGCAGAACCTGGCCCGTGCCGGCGACAACATCGTCGCCTCCACCGACCTGTACGGCGGCACCTGGAACCTGTTCGCCAACACCCTGAAGGACCAGGGGATCGAGACCCGCTTCGTCGATCCCGCCGATCCCGAGGCGTTCGCGCGCGCCACCGACGACCGCACCCGCGCCTACTATGCGGAAACCCTGCCCAACCCGAAGCTGATCCCGTTCCCGATCGCCGAGGTCGCCGCGATCGGCCGACGCGTCGGCATCCCGCTGATCATGGACAACACCGCAGCCCCGCTGCTGGTGCGCCCGTTCGACCATGGCGCGGCGGTGGTGATGTATTCCGCAACCAAATATATCGGCGGCCACGGCACCTCGATCGGCGGGGTGGTGATCGACGGCGGGAACTTCGACTGGGAAGCGCACCCGGCACGCCAGCCGACGCTGAACACGCCCGATCCCAGCTACCACGGCGCGGTGTGGTCGCAGGCAGTGAAGCCGCTGGGCCCGATCGCCTATATCCTGAAGCTTCGCGTGACCCTGCTGCGCGACCTCGGCGCCGCGATGAGCCCGTTCAACGCCTTTCTGTTCATCCAGGGGATCGAGACCCTGCCGCTGCGCATGCGCGCGCACAGTGAAAACGCGCGCCGCGCGGCGGATTACCTCGCCACCCGCAAAGAGGTGACGCGGGTGATCCATCCCGCCCACCACACCGGCCCGGCGGCGGAGCGGACCGCGAAATACCTGCCCCACGGCGCCGGCGGGCTGATGGGCTTCGAGCTGGCCGGCGGGGCGGACGCGGGACGGAAGTTCATCGACGCGCTCAAGATGTTCTACCACGTGGCGAACATCGGCGACGCGCGGAGCCTGGCGATCCACCCGGCCAGCACCACGCACTCGCAGCTGTCGCCGGAGGAACAGATCGCCACCGGAACCACGCCGGGCTACGTCCGGCTGTCGATCGGCATCGAGCACCCCGACGACATCATTGCCGACCTCGCGCAGGCGCTGGACGCGGCGAAGTAGATCGCGTCGCCGCTTTCCAAGGCAGCCGCCCGAACCGGAAAGTCGGCGCGGTCGGCTTGCTCCTTCTCCTGCTATGAAAACTCCCGGTTTCGGGGGATCTGGCGGCGGGGGCGCCCTTCTCCCTCTCCCCCCGCGCTTGCGGGGGGAGAGGGTTGGGATGAGGGGCGCGCGCGCGGCACCAGATGCGGATCGGGGGACGAGCGGCCTCCCCCTCACCCCGCCCTCTCCCCCCGCAAGCGCGGAGGGAAGGGGGAAGGGCGGTACCCCCGCCCTTTTTCATCCCCGGTGGCGCATCGGGCCCCGATGCGCGGCACGGAGGAAGGGAAAAAGCGGCCTGTGGGCCTCCCTCCCTCGGTCACCTACCGGCGCCCGGCGCGCCGCCTTCGCCCAGGTCCCACCACAGCCCGGCCATCCCCGCGATTGCCTCCCGTGCCGTGGCGATCAGCAGGTGCTCGTCCGGCCCGTGCTGGCCGCAGCCCGCATAGCTGTGCGGGATCCAGACCAGTTTCAGCCCGAGGTGATCGACGAACACGTCCCCCGGCAGCCCGCCCGAGGAGTTGGGGATCACTTGCACCCGCTTGCCCAGACTGCGTTCCAGGCTGGCGGCGGCGAAGCGCACCCAGGGGTCGGCGGGGTCGGTGCGGCTTGCTTTCATGCGCACGGCCGCATTCTTGATCCGCACTTCGGGAAAGCCCGCCGCATCCAGGTGCCGGCGCAGCGCCGGGGCGAAGCTCGCCGGGTCCGTATCGACCGTGTAGCGGATCTGGCAATGCGCACGTGCATCCGGGGCGAGCGCGTTCACCGGGTTCTCCGGCCGGCCGGACGTCATCGCCAGCACGATGAACCCGTTCCAGCCATAGAGTTTTTCCGCCGCGCTCAGGCCGGGCTCGCCCCAGGCGGGATCGATCGTCGCCGCCTGCCCGCCGCCGTCGACCGTGCAGCCGTCCAGCACGTCGCGCACCGCCGGCGGCACGCCGCGCGCGGGCAGCCAGTCGCGCACCAGGATGCGCCCGTGGCGGTCCATGATCGCGGCAAGCGCGTGCGCAAGGATCACCGCCGGATCGGGCGCGAGCCCGCCCCAGTGGCCGGAGTGAACCCCGCCCGGCCGCAACGAAACCACCAGGTCGAAATGGAACGTTCCGCGCGTGCCGGTGGCGATGGTCGGCACGTCGGGCGCCACCCGCGGGCCGTCGCTGCCGATCAGCACGTCGGCGGCCAGCCGCTCGCGCGCCGCGCCCACGAAGTCCGCGAGCCCGACCGAGCCACGTTCCTCCGCCGTCTCCAGCAGCAGTTTCAGGTTGAACCCGAGCCTTCCGCCGCGTTCGGCCAGCACCGCCTCCAGCGCCGCGAGGTTGAGCACGTGCTGGCCCTTGTTGTCGGCGGTGCCGCGGCCGTACCAGCGGCCGGTGCGCGGGTCGCCTTCCTCGGCCAGATGCCAGGGATCGCGGCCTGCGTGCCATTGCTCGGCCAGGGCGCGCACCGTGTCGCCGTGGCCGTAGGTGAGCACGGTCGGCCGCGCCGGGTCTTCCAGCCGGGTCGCAGTCAGGATCGGGCCGAAGCCGGGCGCCGGGTTGGCCTCGATCTGCAGGGTGAAACCGAGCCGTTGCAGCCACGGACCGATGCCGTCTTCGAGGTAGCGGCGCAGATCGGCGGTGTGCTCCGGTTCCTGGGAGGTCGACGGGATCGCGACCAGCGCGGCCAGCCGGGTGCGGAACCCGCCGCTATCGAAATGCTCCAGCGCGCGCGCGATCGCGCCGTCGCGGGAGGAAGGGGAAGCGGTGGTGCCTGCCATGCCGTGCATCCTGAGACCGTTGTCGATCCGGGCAGGCTCGGCCGGACGGCCGGTACGTGCAAGGGCCGCGCACCCCCTCCCATTTCTCCCCTCCCCTTGCGGGAGGGGAGAAGGCGGCCGATGCGGGGCGGCTCAGGCGCCCGCCAGCGCCTGGGCCAGGTCATCGCGCAGGTCTTCCGGATCCTCCAGCCCGACGGACAGGCGGATCACCCCGTCAGTGATGCCGAGCTTCGCACGCTCCTCCGCGCCGATCCGCATGTGCGTCGTGGTGGCCGGGTGGGTGGCGAGCGATTTCGAATTGCCCAGGTTGTTGGACACCGCGATCAGCCGGAACCGGTTCATCGCCGCGAAGGCGGCGTCCTTATCCGCCAGCTCGAACGTCACCACCGTGCCGCCGCCCTGCATTTGCGCCGCGGCGAGGGCGTGCTGCGGGTGGTCGGCGCGGGTCGGGTACCACACGCGACGCACCTCCGGCCGGTCCGCAAGGAAGGCGGCGATCGCCTCCGCCCCGCGGCAGGCGGCGTCGACGCGCAGCGCCAGGGTTTCCAGCCCCTTCAGCAGCACCCAGGCGTTGAACGGCGACAGCGCGGGGCCGGTGTTGCGGACGAAGGGCTGCAAGGTCTCCTCGACCCATTTCTTGCGCCCCAGCACCGCCCCGCCCAACACGCGGCCCTGGCCGTCGATGTGCTTGGTGCAGGAATAGACCACCACGTCGGCGCCGAGTTCCAGCGGCTGTTGCAGCAGCGGCGTCGCGAACACGTTGTCCACCACGACGATCGCTCCGGCGGCGTGCGCGAGCTCGGCCACCGCACGCAGATCGACCAGTTCCAGCATCGGGTTGGACGGGGTTTCCAGCAGCACGAGCTGCGCCGGGCGGGACAGCGCCGCGCGCCATTGCACGAGATCGGCGCCGTCCACGAACTCCGCCGCGATCCCGTAGCGCGGCAGCAGGGTGGAGACGATCCAGTGGCAGGAGCCGAACAGCGCGCGCGAGGCCACCACCCGGTCGCCCGATTTCAGATGCGACAGCAGCGCGGCGTGCACCGCGGCCATCCCCGTGGCGGTGGTGCGGCAAGCTTCCGCGCCCTCGATCAGCGCCAGGCGGTTCTCCAGCATCGCCACGGTGGGATTGGCGAAGCGGGAATACTGGTAGTGCTCGACCGAGCCGTTGAAGGTGCCCTCGGCCTGCTCGGCGCTGTCGTAGACGTAGCCCGAAGTGAGGAACAGCGCTTCGGCGGTCTCGCCGAACGACGACCGGACGGTCCCGCCGTGGATCAGGCGGGTGGCGGGGCGCAAGGCAGAGGCGCGGGGGGTGGGGGGAAGCTGTGTCATGCGGCGGCCCTGGGTATGATGGTGGGGCCGGCCATCGGAGGGGTGCGGCCGCACCGGGGAACCGGAGCGACCACGGGCCTCTTTAGCGCGCTTGTTTCACCTCGCCGCAATCCGGCCGGACAAATCACGAGGGGCGGGGCTGCCGCCGGGGCCGCTTCTAGGCGCTGGCGGATTGCGCCGTCAACCCGGGCTGGTATAGGATTGCAGCGGCTCCGGAACCCCACTCGGGTGGGGCAGACGCCCGGCGCGGGTGTAGTTCAATGGTAGAACGGCAGCTTCCCAAGCTGCATACGAGGGTTCGATTCCCTTCACCCGCTCCATGAACCGGCGGCCCCGGGAACAGCCACCGCCTCACGGCGCCTGGTTGCCGAAAATGATCGTTCCCGACGCGGCGAACATCCCGCCCACCCCGTGGCAGACCGAAATCTTCGCCCCCGGGACCTGCGCCGGCGCGATCCCTCGCATCTGCCGCACGCTCTCCTGCAACGCATACATCCCGTACATGCCGGAGTGCATGTAGGAGAGCCCGCCGCCGTTGGTGTTCAGCGGCAAACTCCCGCCCGGCGCGGTGTGGCGGTCGGCGATGAACCGCCCGGCCTCCCCGCGCGGCAGGAAGCCGAGGTCTTCCAACCCGTACAGCGGCAGATGCGCGAACGCATCGTAGATCATCAGGTGGTCGACGTCGGCATGGGTAATGCCCGCTTCCCGGAACGCGGTCGGCCCGGCGACCCGGAACGCGCGCGAGGAGGTGAAATCCTCCATCTGGCTCACCATCGGCGTTTCCACGCTCTCCCCGGTGCCCAGGATGTAGACCGGTTTCTGCGGGAAATCGCGCGCCCGCTCGGCCGCGGTCAGGATCAGCGCGCCGCCGCCGTCGGTGACCAGGCAGCATTGCAGCAGCCGGAACGGATAGGCGATCATGCGCGAGTTCAGCACGTCGTCCACCGTGATCGGATCGCGGAACGTCGCGCGCGGGTTCTTCGCCGCCCATTCGCGCTGCACCACCGCGACCATGGCGATCTGCTCATGCGTCACGCCGTAGGTCTTCATGTAGCGCAGCACGGGGATCGGGAACAGCGAGGGCGGGCCCATCGGGCCGAACGGCTGCTCGAACTGGCCGGCGAGCGAGGACGGCGGCACGGACCGCGGCGGCTGGCCTACGCGGGATTTGCCGCTTTCCCCATGCGTGATCAGCACCGTCTTGCACAGGCCCGACGCGATCGCCGCGGCGGCATGACGCACATGGATCATGAACGAACAGCCGCCGACCGACGTGCCATCCACCCAGGACGGCGTGATCCCGAGGTAGTGCGCGATCTGCTGCGGCGTCTCCACCGCCGTGGCGACGCCGTCGATGTCCGACGGTTTCAACCCGGTGTCCGCCATCGCGTTCAGCGCCGCGTCGGCGTGCAGCTGGATCTGGCTCATGTCCGGGATGGTGCCGAGCCGTGTCGTTTCGGCCGCGCCGACGATGGCGATCGTTTTCGGGGTCATCGGGATCAGCCTTTCGCCGGGCGGAACAGGGGCAGGGTGATGGTGTCGTCCAGGTTCTCGAACGCCACCTCCAGCCGCATGTCGAGTTCCAGCGCCTCCGGCGTCTGCGGGCAGTCGATGATGTTGCTCATCAGGCGCGGACCTTCGTCGAGCTGCACGACGGCGATCGCATAGGGCGGCGTGAAGCCCGGCACCTTGCGATGGTGTATGACGTAACTATAGAGCGAGCCCCGGCCGCTGGCGGCGAACACGCGGACCTGGCGGGACGCGCAGGCGGGGCAGAACGGGCGCGGGGGAAAATACACCTTGGCGCAGGCGTCGCAGCGTTGCAGGCGCAGCTCGCCGGCCTGCGTGCCGTCCCAGAAATGCTGCGTCTCGGGTGTGGGCTGCGGGCGGGCGCGGGCGGGATCGAGCATCCGGGGTCCTCCGTCGTTGCCCGGATGCTGGCCGATCCGGCCACCGCGGCCAAGTCCCCACGGCCGAAGGGGCGGGCAATCGCTTGAACCGGAACCCCTGCACGGGGGGTTGCGTCACCTCTCCCGCGCGGCGGTTCAGGCCCGTGCCGCGGGCTCGGCGGGGAACGCCGCTTCCATCTGCCGGCGGAACCGGTAGGCCGGATCCGCCGCGTCCATCCGTACGTCGGCCCAGGTCACGGGGCTGCCGGCCGGCACGTCGCGTCGCAGTGGCACACGGTTGGCAAGCCCGATCGGCAGGCCGCCCACGGCCAGGCTGGCCTCCGCGGGCATCAGCTTGCCCCAGACGCAGGCGCCGCCTTCGCCGTCCAGTACCTCGCCCGTGCGCAGGTCGCGTTTGGCGGTGGCGACCACGTCGCCGCGGAAGCCGGTGGGCGCGCCGGTCGCCTCGCCGCGCAGCGCGGCGGACAGGACGGAGACGTTCAGTTCCAGCCCGATCAGGTGGAACGGGCGGTACAGCGCGGAGACGCGGCCGGAGGCGTCGGTCGGCACGCCGTATTCGCCGAAGCAGCGGGCGGTGTACTCGCCCGGAGCCTCGAACACGACAAAGACGCCCCAGCGCAGGTCGTTCGCCACCGCGCTGCCGTCGCGCTGCAGGGACGATACGACTTCCACCTGGCCCCGGTGGTGCAGCGCACCGGCGTTGCCCGGCCGCAGCATCTCCGCCAGTTCGTGCGTCCCGCAAGGCGGGAACGCGAGCCCGCCGGGCGGCGGGGTCAGCCCGGTCGCGTTCGCCACCGCCGCCATTTCGATCCCTGACTTGGTGCCGTCGAGGAAGGAGTTGAACATCTGCGGGTTCATGCCGCCCGCGCGCGCCTGCGCCTCGGTCAGCCCGTAATACGGCCAGACCGTTGCGGGTGTGGAGGCATGGTATTCGGGCAGGTACTTGGTGCCCTTGCCGGCCGCGATCACCGCGAAGCCGCAGGCGCGCGCCCAGTCCACCAGTTCCGCGATCAGCGCCGGCTGGTCGCCGTAGGCGAGCGAATAGACCACGCCCGCCTGCGCCGCCAGGCGGGCGAGCAACGGACCGGCCAGCACGTCCGCCTCCACGTTCACCATCACGATGTGTTTGCCGGCGGCAATGGCGGCCAGCGCATGGGCGATGCCCGCAGGCGCGTGGCCGGTGGCTTCCACCACCACATCGACATCGTCGGCGGCGACCATCCGCCCCGCATCGTCGGTAAAGCGGGTCGCGTCGATCAGCACTTCGTCCCAGCCGACCCGGGCGCAGGCGGCGCGGGCGCGATCGGGCGCGAGATCGGCGATCGCCGTCACCGCGATCCCCGGCGTGGTCGGCACCTGGGCGAGGAACATGGAGCCGAACTTGCCGGCACCGATCAGCCCCACCCGCACTGGGCGGCCGGCTTCAACCCGGGCTTGCAGCAGACGATGCAGGTTCATGGCTTGGGGGTCCCCTCCGGTGCGGGCGCCGATCCGGTGCTTGCGCCAGTCCGGTGCTTGCGCCGGCACTTTGCTACGCGCGGGCGCGCCCGGACGGAAGCCGCCGGACCTACGCCGGCCGCCGCACCGCGCGACGGGACGCGCCGAACCCGATGGCGAGCAGGCTGCCGCAACCCAGCAGCGCCACGGACCCGGGTTCGGGCACACCGACCGCGAACGCCAGGTCGAGCGACGATTGGGAATAGGTGGTCTGGGAATAGGTGGCCGGGACCGGTGACGCGAAGCCGCTGTAGAACGAGGTGCCGGAGCCGCTTCCCGTGAAATCCCGGAAGAAGGCGGGATCGATGACGCCGGGGGCGGAGAACAACGGCACCGGCGCGGAGCCGGACAGGGTCAGGCTCGATTGGGTGTCGGCGCCGTTCGGCGACCGCATCTCGAAATTGTAGACCAGGGCCAGATCGAACCGTCCATCGCCCGGGTCGGCGCCATAGGTCGCGGACCCGGGCGACGACGCCCCGCCCCACACAGAGGCCGGCACCGACAGCAGCGATGCCCCGCCGACCGTGACCACCGCCTCGTCCGCGGAGGACGTGATGGAAAGGGCGCCGGTACTCGGATCTACATCGAAACTGAGTGCGAGGCTGACCGTCTGGCCCACGTCGGGGCCGGCGGTCATCGTGCCCACGACGGTGGCGTATTCCAGGGCCGCGGCAGCGGGGCCGCAGCGGGCCAGCAGGAAAACCCCGGCGGCGAGGCCGGCCAGCACGATCGCGGTGCGGTGCATACGGTTCGTCCCCCCGGCGGGCGAATACGTTGGTATTTAGACATTGATAATGATAAAGAGACCCTGCCCGCGCGGTCAATTGTTTGTTTACTTTGTCTGCGGGGCCGCCCGCGGCCCGGGTCGTCGGCGGCAGCCCCCCTTCCCGCGGCGCAGGTTTCATGCCCCACTACGGCCCCGACGGCGGCAACGAAACGGGGAACGCGGGATGCAAGCCAAACGGTGCGGGATGCGCGTCAACGTCGTGCCTGCGCCCGTCCGCGCCGACCCGGCCGTCAGATCGTCGGCGGCACCGGCGCCACCCCCGGACCATCCGGACCGCCCCACCCCTCCCTCGCCAGCGGAACCAGGCGCATGAGCATCGATTTCACCGTGAACGACGCCACCGCCCGCGTCGCGGTCGATCCCACCACCCCGCTGCTCGACGTGCTGCGCAACGAGCTCGACCTGAAAGGCGCCCGCTACGGCTGCGGGCTGGAACAATGCGGCGCCTGCATGGTGCTGGTCGACGGCGAGCCGGTGTTCGCCTGCGGGCGCGAGGTGGGCACCGTCGCCGGCCGCACCGTCGCCACGGTGGAATCGCTCGCCGGACATCCGTTGCACCAGGCATTCCTGGACGAGCAGGCGGGTCAGTGCGGCTATTGCCTGGCGGGGATCCTGATCAGCGCCAAAGCGCTGCTCGATCGCACGCCCTCGCCGACGCGCGCCGAGGTGGTCGCGGCGCTCGACAAGCATCTCTGCCGCTGCGGCACGCAGTACCGCATCATCCGGGCGGTCGAACGCGCCGCCGCGCTGCTCGCCCAGGGCGACGCCCAAGGGGATCTGACCCAAGGGGATCTGACCCAAGGGGATCTGACATGAGCGCCACCACGAGCACCACCACCTTGCCCGCCTCGCTCGCCACCAACCCGAGCCCGGCGAAATGGCTCCGCTTCGACCCCGACCGCACCGTGCACCTCGCGGTCGGCAAGGTGGAGATCGGCCAGGGCATCGTCACGGCCCTCGCCCAGATCGCGGCCGAGGAGCTTGACGTGTCGCTGGCCGCCATCCGCCTCCTGGCCGGCGATACCGACCTCGCTCCGGACGAGGGCTCCACCACCTCCTCGCTGTCGATCGAAGTGGGCGGCACCTCGCTGCGGCTGGTCAGCGCGGAGGTGCGCGCGCGGGTGATCGCCCGGCTGGCGCAACGGTTGAACTGCGCGCCGGCCGACATCACCGTGGTCGACGGCGCGTTCCTGCGCGCGGGCATGCCCACCGGACAGGACTACTGGAGCGTCGCGCCCGAGGTCGACCTGGCGCGCGCGACCGACGGCACGACCGCGCCGAAGCCGGTCGCGGAATACCGTGTGGTCGGGCGCAGCGCGCCGCGGCGCGACCTGCCGGCGAAACTCGCAGGCGCCGCCTTCATCCAGGACCTGGTCCGCCCCGACCTGCTGCACGCGCGCATGCTGCGCCAGCCGTTCCGCGGCGCGCAGCTGGCGGCGCTCGACGAGGCCGCGCTCCGTCGCGCCACCGGCGGGGAACTGCGCATCCTCCGCCACGGCAATTTCGTCGCCCTGCTCAGCCCGAACGAGACCGTCGCGCACCGCGCCGGCGCCGCCGCACCCGCCCATGCGCGATGGGAGAACGTCCGACGCCTGACGCCGGCGCAGCAGGAGGCGGCCTGGCTGGTCGGCCAGCCCTCGGACGACCGGGAGATCGGCGATCCGCTGCCCGCGGCGGCCGGCCCGGTGATCGAGGCGCGCTATTCCCGCCCCTATATCGCGCACGCCTCGATCGGGCCGTCCTGCGCGCTGGCCGAGAACCGGGGCGGGCATCTGTCGGTCTGGTCGCACACCCAGGGGGTCTATCCGCTGCGCGCAGCACTCGCCCGCGTGCTCGACCGCAAGGCCGAAACGATTAGCGTGCACCATGCGCAAGGCTCCGGCTGTTACGGCCACAACGGCGCCGACGACGCGGCGCTGGACGCGGCGGTGATCGCCACCCTGGTGCCCGATCATTGCATCCGCGTGCAGTGGCGGCGGGAGGAGGAATTCGGCTTCGAGCCGCTCGGCAGCGCGATGGCGATCACGCTCCGCGCCGTGGTCGATCCCGCCGGCAAGCCGATCGACTGGACGGCGGAGATCTGGTCCGGCTCGCACGTGCAACGCCCGGCGATGGGCGGCAACCTGCTGGGCCACGAGGCGCTGCCCGTCCCGGCGCCCGATCCGCGCCCGACCGACCCCACCGAGGCCGCCGGCGGCGGCGGTACC
This sequence comes from uncultured Pseudomonadota bacterium, assembly GCA_963708095.1. GTDB lineage: Bacteria > Pseudomonadota > Alphaproteobacteria > Acetobacterales > Acetobacteraceae > JAJZVS01. The sequence continues at coordinate 4,296,811 of OY970182.1, read as the reverse complement.
CGCAACGCCCTCCCGCACTATGCGATTCCCGCCCGCCGCGTGCTGCACCACCTGGTGCCGGGCGCGCCGGTTCGGACCTCGGCGCTGCGCGGGCTCGGAGCGGTCGCCAACGTGTTCGCGCTGGAAAGCTTCATCGACGAACTCGCGGCGCGCGCCGGGGCCGATCCGGTGGCGTACCGGCTGAGCCTGCTCGACGGCCGTCCGCGCGCCGCCCGCGTCATCGCGCGCGCGGCGGCGATGGCGGGGTGGGACACGCGCGGCCCGGGCGGCGACGGGCACGGATGGGGGATCGGTTTCGCCCAGTACAAGAACCGCTCCGCCTACGCCGCGGTGGTGACGGAGGTGGAGGTCGATCGGGAGGTCCGCCTGCGCCGGGTCTGGTGCGCCGCCGACGCCGGTCTGGTGGTGAACCCGGACGGCATGCGCAACCAGCTGGAAGGCGGCATCCTGCAAGCCGCCAGCTTCACTCTGAAGGAGCAGATCACCTTCGGCGAGACCGGGGTGAGTTCGCTCGACTGGGAGGGCTATCCGATCCTGCGCTTCTCCGAAGTGCCGGAGGAGATCACCTGCGACCTGATCGACGCGCCGGAGGAACGCGCGCTCGGCGTCGGCGAGTGCACCCTGGGGCCGACCGCGGCGGCGATCGGCAACGCGGTGGCGCACGCGCTGGGGGTGCGGATCCGGGACATGCCGTTCACCCGGGAGCGGATCGCCGCGGTGCTGCTGGGCTGAAAGGCCGGGCCGGGCACCTCGCGCGGATGTCATCTCGACCCGCTGTCGGCGCGCTGCTAGCCTCCACAGCCCTGGCGCGGGAGGAACGCATGCTCAGCAAGGCTCAGATCGCCGATTATAACGAGATCGGCGCGATCGTCGTACCGGACGTCCTGACCCCGGAGGAAGTCGCCGAGCTCTCGCGCGTCACCGACGACTTCGTCGCCCGAGCCCGCGGCCTCACCGCCCACACCGACATCTACGACCTGGAAGACAGCCACACGCCGGACGCCCCACGGGTACGCCGGATCAAGGCGCCGCACCTGCACCACCCGGCCTATGCCGCGCTGGCCCGCCATCCGCGCATCCTCGCGGTGCTGGCCGATCTCTGGGGGCCGGATATCCGTTTCGACACCGCCAAGCTCAACATGAAATCGGCCGGCTTCGGCGCGCCGGTGGAATGGCACCAGGACTGGGCCTTCTATCCGCACACCAACGACGATCTTGCCGCCGTCGGCGTGATGATGGACGACATGGCGGACGAGAACGGCCCGCTGCTGATCGTCCCCGGCAGCCACCGCGGCCCGGTGTTCGACCACCACGCCGACGGCGTCTTCTGCGGCGCGATGGACCCGAGCCGGGGCGACGTCGACTACGCCTCGGCGATCCCGCTCACCGGCCGGGCCGGGTCGATCACCGTCCATCACGTGCGCGCGGTGCACGGCTCGGCGCCGAACACGTCCGACCGCGACCGCCGCCTGCTGCTGTTCCAGTTCCGCGCCGCCGATGCTTGGCCGCTGCTGGGCTTTCCCGGCGGCGTCGCCGCTTACGATGCCCTGATGGTAGCGGGCCGGCCGCGCGCGCCGCGGCTCACCCCGGTGCCGGTGCGGCTGCCGCTGCCGCCGGCGGCGCTGCAAGGCTCGCTGTATGAGAACCAGAAGGGCATGCGGCACCGGTTTTTCGATACTCCGGACGCGCCCCGCCCCCGTCAGCCTCAGCCCCAGCCCCAGCCGGCCAGGTAGGGTTCCCGATGTCCGACACACCGCCGCCGGAGCCGCTGTTCGACCGCACCCCTGCCTTCGCCGTCGGCGGTCCCGCCGACGGGCCGCCCGATCCGATCGTCTATGACGGAACCGCCCGCGCCTTGCGCCAGCGCACCGTCAATTTCGCCGCCAAGCGCCTGGTGGACATGATGTTCGTCACCGGGCTCGACCGTGCCACCGCCGAGCGGCACCTGCGCTGGCGCCCCGCCGCAATCCCCGGCGGGTTGGCGGCACGCCCGCTGCCGGACCCCGCCATCGCGGGCGCGCTGGACGCGGCACGCGCCGCCGGCAGGGTCACGATCGAGACCGACGACGGCGACCGAAGGGTGACCGTCCGCTGGATCGACCCGACGTTCGGGCCGCCGATCGCCGGCAACGCGATCGCCCGTCCCGGCTACGGCGGCATCCTCCTCGGCCCCGCCACGGAACCAGGTTTCGACCCCGCCCCGATCGCGCGCGCCGCCGGCACGCCCGGGCACAACTGGCCGCTCGGCGATGCCGTCGCCCCACCGCCGCCGGCCCCGGCGCTGGCAGACGCGGCGGCAGCCCTGTTCGCCGGCTCTCCCGGGATCTACGGCGTGCTGGCGGCCACGCCCGAGCAGGTCCTGTTCGAGCGCTACAGCACCTTCGGCGCCCCTGACCGGCCGACGCCGAGCTGGTCGATGACCAAGGCCATCACCTGCACCCTGATTGGCCGCCTGATCGCCGAGGGCTGGCTGCACTCCGTCCACACCCCCGCGCCGGCGCCCCTGTGGCGCGACCCGCGCGCGGCGCAGCACCGCATCACCCTCGACCACCTGCTGCGCATGCGCGCAGGCCTCGCCTTCCCGGTGCTGACCGAGGACGGCCGCGCCCGGCTCGGCTTCGAGAACAGCGCCGTCTATCAGGACGCCGCCGATGCCTTCGACACCGCGCAGCGCGCGATCGTGGCAACCGAGCCGGGATCGGTGTTCCGCTACGTCAACAGCGGCCCGAACGTGCTGGGCGCGATCCTGCGCGACGCCATCGAACGCCGCGGGCTGCCGTACTACGCCACGCTGTACGGACTGCTGGCCGACCGGCTCGGGATGCGCAGCTACCAGCACTCGGCCGATATCGCCGGCAACCTGATCGCCTCCGGCGCCGGCTTCGCCACCCTGCGCGACTACGCCAAGCTGGGCGTGCTCTATGTGCAGGACGGGATGTGGGCGGGCGAACGTCTCCTGCCGCCCGGGTGGGCGGACTACGCGCTCACCGCCACCCATACCGGCACCAGCTACGCCGCCTGCTTCCGTACCAACGGCGACCGGCTGTTCCGCGACCTGCCGGCGGATACGGCCTGGGCCTCCGGCGCGTCGGACCAGCGTGTCTTCATCCTGCGCCGCCAGCGGCTGGTGGTCGCGGTCACGAACGAAACCGATTATCCGATGGACCTGCCGGCGCTCGGCCGGTTCGTTGCGGCGGCGGCCGGGTAGGGACCGGCATGCTTCGTCGCTGCCGGCCGGCGCAACCGCTTGCCGCACCATGCAGCGACCTGCCGGCGATGAACGTTCCGGGACCTTCCCCCTCTCCCCCCGCGCTCACGGGGGGAGAGGGGGAAGGTCCCGCCCCAGACGTCTCGGAATCGGGAGGTTTCAGAGCAAGGCGGGGCACGCGAGCCCTGGCAGCACTGTTGTGCGCGCTCGCCCTGTCGGCCTGCGCAACGGTCCCGCCGGTCGATACGGCGATCATCCGGGAAATGGCCAAGGCGACGCCGGAGGGCCGGATCAGCCTGCTGGAACATATGGACGAGGGCATCTCCGGCCAGAAGTTCCTCGGCGGCAACCAGGTGAAACTGCTGCGCAACGGTCCCGCGACCTATGCGGCGATGGCGCAGACGATCGAGGGGGCGACCCGCGAGATCGATCTGGAAAGCTACACGTTCGACAGCAAGGTCGGGGCACAGTTCGCGAAGCTGCTGCTGGCGAAACGCGCCGAAGGGGTCGAGGTCAACCTGGTGTACGACGCCTGGGGCTCGATGGGTACGCCCGCCGCGCTGTTCCAGGAGTTGCGCGCCGGCGGCGTGCACGTGCTGGAATTCAATCCGTTCCATCCGAATCCCCGGGTGCCGGTGGACCTCAACCGGCGCGACCATCGCAAGCTGCTGGTGGTCGACGGCGAGGTGGCGATCACCGGCGGCGTGAACATCAGCCGGGTGTACGAGAATGGGCCGCCCCCGCCCGGCACACCCGCCAATGCCGATACGCTCCCCTGGCGCGATACCGACGTGCGCATCAGCGGACCCGCCGCCGCGGAATTCGAGCATATGTTCATGAAAACCTGGCACCAGCAGGACGGTCCGCCGATCGGCCCGCCCGTGCGCTCCCCCGGCTGGATGCGCGGCAAGGCGGTGGTGGCAGCGGTCGACGGCACCCCCGACAAGAACCGGCCGGCGATCTACCGCACCCTGCTGGTCGCGATCACCCTGGCCCGCAAATCGGTGCATCTGACGACCGGATTCTTCGCGCCGACACCGGAACTTCGCCACACCTTGGAACACGCCGCCCGGCGCGGCGTCGATGTGCGGATCGTCGTACCGCATCACAGCACCAGCTCGCTGGCGATCGCCGCCGGCCGCGCCGATTACGGCGACCTGCTGGAAGCGGGCGTGCACATCATGGAACGGCACGGCGTCGTGTTGCACGCCAAGACCGCGGTGATCGACGGTAATTATTCGATCGTTGGCTCGTCGAACCTGGATTGGCGCAGCGTGATCTACAACAACGAGATCGACGCAGTGGTGATCGATCGCGATTTCGGCCACCAGATGGAGGCGCTGTTCCGGCAGGACGAAGCCCATTCGACACCGGTCACGTTGCGTGCATGGGAAGACCGGCCGCTCGGCGAACGGCTGGAGGAATGGACGGCCCGGCTGATCGAACCGCTGCTGTAATACCGATCATCGGAATGTTTGACATCCGCAAGAAAAGCCAGAGAGCTTTGCCCCCTGGCCTTGCTTGCAAACGTCACACGGCTCGCGGATCGGCATCCAGCGCGGCCCGCAGGGTGACCGCGTGCAGGCCGTGTGCAACGAGCGCGGCGAGCAGGGCGGGCAGCACCATCAGCACGACGGGCGTTCCGTCCGCGCCGATGGCGGAAGCGCCGTCGTGCAGCAGGAGTATGTCGCCGGCCGCCAGTCCTCGGGTCAGGCGCGCCAGAACCAGGGCAGGGTCGTTGCAGATCGTATCTCTTCCGCGTCGGGTCCAGGCGACGTGGCGCAGGCCGGTGCCGGCCAGGGCGGGATCCAGCATCGGCCCGCGGATGCCGAACGGGGCGCGGATGAAGCATGGGGGCATGCCGGCCGCGGCGGTCAGCGTTGTCTGGGCGGCGCGCAGTTCGCGGCGGATCGCCCAGGGGGTTTGCAGGGCGAATTGCTTTTCATGGCGGTCGGAGTGGTTTTCCACGGCATGGCCGCGCGCGGCGATTTCCCGTACTAGGCCGGGGTGCGCTTTGGCGCGACGGCCGATGCAGAAGAACGTGGCGCGGGCGCCGTGCCGGTCCAGCAGGTCGAGCACGCGTGGAGTGACGGCCGGGTGCGGCCCGTCGTCGAAGGTCAGCGCGACCTCGTCGCGTGCCGCCGCCGCGGGGGGCAGGCGGACCAGGGTAGGTCCGATCCAGCGGTTACCCGGTGCGAGCCCGAGCAGCCCGAGGGCTGCGTGATTGGCGATCAATGCGCCCAGCACGGTGGGCCAGGCGCCCGGCACAGCCGCCAGCACCGGCAGCGCGGCGGCGTGCATGGCAAAGGTCGCGACCAGCGCCGGCGCCGGCCGCCAATGTTGCGGGTCGGCCTGCCGTCCGATTGCGCGTCGGGACTCGCGAAGTCGGGCCATCATCGCCTTGGAAGTCGAAGCCGCGTCGCCGTGATGTGCCGGCCGACCACGCGACCGGAGCGGCGGATCATGCCGATCCGGCGGCAATAGCGCGGGGCGGGGGAATGCACAAAGGCTCCGGAGCCGCGCTCCGGAGCCTTCGCATTGTCTTCAGTCCAGGACGCCCAAGCGGCCCTGGTTACGCGACCGGACGCTTGACGGCGACGATCCAGTCCGCGGCAACGGGCGTCGGCTGAGGCCAATGAGACACTGGATCACCTCCTTTCGGTTGTTGTGGGGGAACGCGCATCCTGGCACCCCGGCGCAGGACAGGCAAGGAAATCCCGCGCGCTACTGCGCGACCCAGCCCCCGTCGATGGAAAGCGGCGCTCCGGTGATGGTGGCGGCGGACTCCGAGCACAGGAATACCGCGAGGCCGCCGATCTGTTCCGGCGTGGTGAATTTCTCCATCGCCTGCTTCTCGGTCAGGAACATGTGCTTTTCGTGCGCGACGTCGGTGCCTTGCTGCTTCGCCTTGTCTTCCAGTTGCTTTTCCACCAGCGGCGTCAGCACCCAGCCGGGGCAGATCGCGTTCACGGTGATGCCGTTGTTGGCGGTCTCGACCGCGGCCACCTTGGTCATGCCGACAACGCCGTGCTTGGCGGCGACATAGGCGACCTTCTGCGGGCTCGCCACCAACCCGTGAGCCGAGGCGATGTTGATGATCCGCCCCCAGCCGCGCTTCTTCATCCCCGGGATCGCCGCCTTCATGCCGTGGAACACCGCGGAGAGGTTGATGGCGATGATCTGATCCCATTTCTCGACCGGGAAATCCTCCACATTGGCAACGAACTGGATGCCGGCGTTGTTCACCTGGATGTCGACCGCGCCGAGCTTCGCCTCCGCCTCCGCCACCATCGCGGCGATCTGTTCTGGTTTCGACATGTCGGCGCCGCTGTAGAGCGCGCGCACGCCGAATTCGGTGGCGATCCCGGCGCGCAGGGTCTCGATCGCGCCGGCGTCGCCGAAGCCGTTCAGCATCAGGTCGGCGCCCTCGGCCGCGAGCGCGCGGGCGATGCCGAGACCGATGCCGCTGGTCGAACCGGTGACGAGGGCGACTTTGCCTTTGAGGCTCATGGGAAGGATGCTCCGATGCAGTGACAGGATCAGGCGAGGCGGCGGGGTCAGGCGAGATAGTCGTGCAGCACCTCGCCGTACGGCAAGGTGAGATCGGCGATGATGTGCCGGCCGAACAGGATCTTGCGCACCGGCAGGTCGGCCACCCGGCAGTTCACGTGCGGCACCAGGTGCAGTCGGGCCGGGCCGGCCCAGGCGCCCTTCAGCACGACATCGGCCAGGTGGTAGCCGACGAGTTGCACGATCTTGGGTGTGCCGTCCACGTCGGGGATGAATTTCAGGTTGACGTTGAGCTTGCCCATCCCCGCCAGCGTTTCCCCATGGTCCTGCGCCAGGGAGACGTATTTGTAGCCCATGGTGCCCAGCGCGACCTCGTGCGCCGCGTAGCGCAGGGTGCCGGTCAGAGTATCGTGGTGCACCGCCAGGTCCGGCTTGCCGATCTTCTTCGGGAAGCCCCAGATCTCGCGCCCGCCGGTGGTTGGGCTTTCGTCGTCGAGGAACATCATCGCCGAATAGTTGCACGGCGTTCCGTTCCACTTCGCAGCAATGTTGATGCCGCATTCCTGGTAAGCACCGAAGCCGGAACTGTCGAGCATCTTCATCCATTCGAAGATCGCGTGGTTGCCGTCCGGCTCCAGCGGTTCGGGCAGCATGGCGCGGATCGCGTCGCGATCGGATTCGTAGTGGATCAGCAGGTATTCGCGATCGATGAAGCGGTAGGGGCCTTTGGGATAGCTCGGGCTGGCCAGCGGCATCGCAGATGCTGCCAGTATCTCATCGCGGGTCATGCGCGGCTCCTTCGCTGTTCGTGGGCTGTACGGGGGATCGTTCATGGGGCGGTGCGTCGTGCCGGTCGGCGGGCGGCGTTCCTGGCACGATGCCCCGCAGCGCGATCGATCGTTGCTTCGACCGCCCTGCCCGGGCAGTTTCCCCGGGGCAGTTCCCTCGTCCTCTATTTGGACGGAACGCGCTAAACCCTGCATGAAAAATCGGTGCATGTTGCCGTATTGTCATGCCGGCCCCGCAGCGGGCGTGTCACCACCGGCGGCCGCACGTCGAAGGAAGCAGGCATGGATGTCGAACGGACCGCCCTCACGCACGCCGAGCCCGCCGCCGAGCAGCGGCACCGGCCGCCCGGCTGCGACCGGGTGGCGCTGGTGCTGCAGGGCGGCGGCGCACTCGGCGCTTACCAGGCGGGGGTCTACGAGGCCCTGCACGAAGCCCGTATCGAGCCCGAATTCGTCGCCGGGGTATCGATCGGCGCCATCAACGGGGCGATCATCGCCGGCAACGCGCCGGGACACCGCCTCGATCGGCTGCGCAGCTTCTGGGAGACGATCACCGCCCGCCCCGCCGGCGCCTGGTCCTGGTCCTGGCCCTTCCCGGTCGACGGCGACGAGCCGCGGCGCGCGGTGAATACGCTTGCCGCCATGCAGGCGATGGTGTTCGGCCAGCCGGGCTTCTTCGTCCCCACCGTGCCGAACCCATGGCTGAGCCCGCGCGGCTCCCGCACCGCCACCAGCCTCTACGACACCGCGCCGCTGCGCGAGACCTTGTTACGACTGATCGATTTCGACCTGCTGAACAGCGGCGCGGTCCGCTATGCCGCCGGCGCGGTGGCAATTCGATCCGGTAATTTCGTGTATTTCGATTCGACAGAGGCGACGCTCAGCCCCGAGCACGTGATGGCCAGCGGCGCCCTGCCGCCGGCGCTGCCGATGGTGCGGATCGGGTCGGAGAGCTACTGGGATGGCGGCCTCGTTTCCAACACGCCTCTTCAGCACGTGCTCGATCACGCCGGCGCAGCACGCATGTTGCTATTCCAGATCGACCTGTTCAGCTCCCGCGGCCGCCTGCCGCGCGACATGATGGACGTGCTCGGCCGCGAGAAGGACATCCGCTACTCGAGCCGCACCCGCATGGTGACCGACACCTACAAGGAGCGCTACCGCGAGCGCCGGCTGCTGCGCGCGCTGCTCGCCAAGATGCCGGAGGACCGGCTGACCGCCGAGGAGAAGGCGCTGAAGGCGGCCTGCGACCGCCTGCCCGAGCTCACGATCCTGCACCTGATCTACGAGCAGGCCGCCTACGAAGGCCAGGCCAAGGACTACGAGTTCAGCGCCGCGTCGATGCGCGAGCACTGGCAGGCCGGCTATCGCGACACCGCCGCCACCCTGGCGCGCAAGGCCTGGGTCCGGGTCGGCGCCAGTCCGACGGGGATCGTCGTTCACGACGTGCATCGGGCGGCGGAGGGCTGAAGCAGCCGCCTCTTTCCTTCCCCCTCTCCCTCCGCGCTTGCGGGGGGAGAGGGTCGGGGTGAGGGGGGCCGCCTGCCCCCCGATCCACATCCTGTGCCGCATGCGCACCCCCCTCACCCCGCCCTCTCCCCCGCAAGCGCGGAGGGAGAGGAAGAAGGGCGGCGCGCCCGACGTTTTCATCCATCCCCCGGGCGTATCGGCCGCCCGATGCAAGGCGTCTGCCCGGGTGATGCGCGGCGCCCCAGCCGGCGTACACCGGCCCCGGCGGCGCCGACAGGCCTTGCGACCCCCGCCCCGCGCCCCCCGAGCGGGGGAAAACCTCTTCCGTGAGGCCCGCGCTACTTCCCGATGCAGAACTGCGAAAAGATGCGGTTTAGCACGTCCTCGACCCCCACCTCCCCAGTGATGCGCCCGAGCGCGCGCAGCGCCTGACGCAGGTCCTCCGCACGCAACTCCGCCAGCGGCGCCGCCAACGCACGATCGAGCGCCTCCCCCGCGGCGATCAGCGCGGCCCGATGGCGGGCACGGGTCAGCGGCGGCGGCCCGGCCGCGTCCGTGAGCCGCACGGCCTCCGCCGCCAGCCGATCGCGCAATTCCGCCAGCCCGGCCCCGGTCGCGGCGCTCACCCCCAAAACTCCGGCCGGCACCAGGCCGCCGAGATCGATCTTGTTGACAACCCGCACCGTATCCGGCTGCCCCCCCGCCGGCGCGCCGGCTTCCGCGACCGCGATCACCAGATCAGCCGCCTCCGCGCGGGCGCGGGCGCGCCGCACGCCCTCCGCCTCGATCGGATCGGCCGCCTCCCGAAGCCCGGCGGTGTCGACCAGGGTGACCGGCACGCCCCCCAGCACCACGCGGGTTTCCAGCGCATCGCGCGTCGTCCCGGGCGTGGCGGAGACGATCGCCACGTCGCGCTCCGCCAGCGCGTTCACGAGCGAGGACTTGCCGACGTTGGGCGGCCCGATGACGGCGAACACCAGCCCCTCGCGCAGCCGCTCGCCACGGCGATTGTCGGCCAGATGCAACGCGATCTCGCCACGCAGCGCCACGGTCTCGGCCGCGGCGGCGGCGGCGACCTCCGCCGGCAGGTCCTCGTCGGGGAAGTCGATCAGCGCTTCCTCCTGCGCCATCAGCCGCAGCAGCCGTTCGGACCAGCCGCGATAGAGATCGCCGAGCGCGCCCTCCAACTGGCGCAATGCCTGGCGGCGCTGCGCCTCGGTCTCCGCGGCGACCAGATCGGCGACCGCCTCGGCCTCGACCAGGTCCATCCGTCCGTTCAGGAAGGCGCGACGGGTGAATTCACCCGGGGCGGCCGGGCGGGCGCCGGCGGCGACCAAGGCAGCGGCCACCGCCTCGGTGACGGCGCGGCCTCCGTGCAGATGGAGTTCGGCGGAGTCCTCCCCGGTGTAGCTGCCCGGCCCGGGCAGCCAGAGCACGAGCGCGTGGTCGAGCAGCCCGCCCGCCGCATCGCGCAAGCGGCGCAGCGCCGCCCGGCGCGGCGGAGGGGTCCGGCCGGCGCACAGGGCGCGCAGGGCCGAGCCGACGGCGGGGCCGCTCACCCGCAGCACCGCGATCGCCGCCCGCCCGGCGCCGGAGGCCGGCGCGAAGATCGTGTCCTCGTCCATGCGCGGAACAAGCGCCAGCGGGCGCCGGGGTCAAGCGCGGCGGCGGTCTGCGGCCGGGCGATCGAGCGCTGGGCGATCGAGCGCCCGGCGACCCGGCTCAGCCCAGGTACGCCCCACCGTTCACATGCATGGTCTGGCCGGTGACGAAACGCGCCGAGGGCGAGCACAGGTAGGCCACCATCGCCGCCACCTCCTCGGGCCGCCCGCGCCGGCCGAGCAAGGTGCCGGGCAGGGTCGCCTTGCCGCTGTTGCCACCGGCGGCAACGCCGCGCAGCGTGTCGATATCGCCCGGCACGACGGTATTCACCGTGATCCCGTCCGCCGCCAGCTCCTTGGCCAGTGCCCGTGTCAGGCCGATCATCCCGGCTTTCGCAGTGACCGCGTGCACCCGCCCGGTGGTGCCGGCGTGCGCGGAAATCCCGCCGAGGTTGACGATCGCCCCGCCCCCCGCCGCGGCGATCGGCCCCGCCGCCGCCTGAGCGCAGAAGAACGCACCATCCAGCGTGGTCCCCATGATCTCCCGCCACTCCGCCGGCGTAATCTCGGCAAGCGGCGTCTGCCGGCGGCGGGAGGCGTTGTTGACCAGCGCATCCAGCCGGCCGAACCGCGCCACCGCCGCGGCGATCAGCCCGCGGGCCTGGACGGGGTCGCTGATGTCGGCGAGGTGCACCATCGCCTCCCCGCCCGCGTCGGCAACCAGGCGCGCGGTCTCGGCGCAGTCGTCGGCGGAGTGGAGCGCGTGCACCAGGACCCGATAGCCGTCGCGGGCGAGCGCCAGCACGATGGCCCGGCCGATGTTCAGCGCGCTGCCGGTGACCACGGCGACCTTGCCGGCATTGGGCATACCAGTCTCGGACATATCGGCCCCTCCCCCCTGGCGCGGGTTCCCCGCGCGGCAATGCTATGCTGGCGGCGGAACAGGCGGAAGGGGCGGGACCAGGGTTCCGCGATCCGGATCGGCCGGAGATATCGGGCAAGGACATGAAGTTCGCCGTCGAGTGTATCGTCCTTTTGCTGTTGATCACCGTCAACGGCATATTCGCGATGAGCGAGCTTGCTTTGGTATCCGCTCGCCGCGCCCGCCTCGCGGTTCTGGAACGCAAGCATGTCCCCGGCGCCGCCCGGGCACGCTGGCTGGCCGAGGACCCGCAGCGCTTCCTGCCCACGGTGCAGGTGGGCGTAACACTGGTGAGTGTCTTCATCGGCGTCTTCGGCGGCGCCCAGTTGGCGGAGCAGGTGGAGGCCTGGCTGCGCCGCCTCGCGCTGCCGGTCACCGTCGCCGGGCCGCTGGCGCTGGCGCTCGTGGTGGTCGGGACCACGTATTTCACGCTGGTCCTGGGCGAGCTGGTGCCGAAGCAGCTCGCGCTGCGCCGGCCGGAGGTGCTGGCCGCCCATCTGGCCCGGCCGATCTTCTGGACGGCCCGGCTCACCGGCCCGGCAGTATGGCTGCTCGGCCGCTCGACCGCGCTGGTCCTGCGCCTGTTCGGGCTGACCCGGTTCGCCGCCGAAGCCGTGACGGAGGAAGAGCTGCGTGCCCTGCTCGCCGAGGGGGCCCAGGCCGGCGTGCTGGAAATGGAGGAGCGCGACATGATCGAGCGCGTGCTCCGGCTCGCCGACAAGCCGGTACGCGCCCTGATGACGCCCCGCACCGAGCTGGTCTGGATCGACCGCACAGATCCTGCGAAGGAGATCGTCACCACCCTGAAGGCCTCCCCGCACTCGCGCTTCGTGGTCTGCGACGGCGCGGTGGATAATGTCGTCGGCGTGGTGCAGGCGAAGGATCTGCTGGATCGCATCCTGGGCGGCGGCGACCTGTCGCTCGCCGCGGCACTGCGCCAGCCGATGGTGGTCCCGGATACGGTGAGTGCGCTCGACGCACTGGAACGGCTGAAGGCCGATCCGCTCGGCATGGCGCTGGTGATGGACGAATACGGCAGCTTCGAGGGCGTGGTCACCGCCGCCGACGTGCTGGCGGCGATCGTGGGCGATCCCACCGACGCCGCCCCGCCCCCCGGCACACCCGTGGGCGCCAAGGAGCAGGTGCTGGTGATGGACGGGCTGATGCCGGTCGACGAAGTGAAAGCGCGCCTCGCCCTGCCGGAACTGCCGGCCGAGGGCAGCTACCACACGATCGCCGGGCTGGTGCTGGCGCTGCTGCGGCGGGTGCCGCGGGAAGGCGACCGCATCGTCTTCGGCGGCTGGCGCTTCGAGGTGCTGGCGATGGACGGTCGCCGGGTGGACAAGGTGCGCGCCAGCCGGGAGGCGGTGCCGGGATGACGGCAGCCGCGATGTCCTCGGCATAAACCCTCCACCCGCAGATCCAGGCCAGGCGGCGGTCCCGGAAAGCTCAGGCGTCGCGCAGGCGGAAGGCGATTTCTCCGTCCAGGGTGCCGCCGGGCGGCAGCACGACGAGCCCCGTGTCGTCGTGGCTGTCGCCCCGGTTCACCGCATCGGTCATGTGGCTGACCGGCTCGACGCAGAAATACGCCGCACCGGGCGGGGTGTAGACGACAACATGGCGGAAAATCGCGCTGGCCTCGATCGCGACCGTCACCGGCCCGGGCGCCAAGGTGATCTCGGCGCGCCCGTCCCAGCCCGCGAACACGTGATCGAGGGCGACGGTGCCAATGCGCCGGCCGCTCGCATGATCCCAGCCGGGAGGGACGGGCACCAGCTCGGTCGGCAACTGGCCGGCGTCGGTCAACCACACGCCGGTCGCGGCGAACCGCAGGCTGGCGGCCGCGGTGCGGGGGAAATACGGGTGCAGGCCGAGGCCGGCAGGGGCGGGGCCATCGTGGCGGTTGGTCATGCGCAGCCCCACGGTCAGCGCGTCGGGCGCAAGTTCGAAGCGGAGCTCGGCTTCGAACGAGAAGGGCCACAGGGCGAGGTCCGCCGCGCTCGCCGGGTGCAGCAGGCGCAGCCGGGCTGCGTCTGCCGATACCTCCGTCAGGCACCAGGGCCGGATCCAGCCCAGGCCGTGGATCGGCAGTGCGAAGCTGCGGTCGGCGCGGGCCAGCACGTGCTCCTTCCCAGCGAAGGTAAAGCGGCCGTTGGCAATGCGGTTGGAGAACGGGACCAGCGGAAAGGCGGCGAGCCGGCGCGCGGGGCCCGTCAGCATCGCCGCGGGCTCCGGCTGGCGCAGAATGTGCCAGCGGCCGAGGCGCCAGCCGACGATCGCGCCGCCGATCTCCGGTGCCAGGACCAACGAGGCGTCGCCGGCGGACAGGCTGATCATGCGTCCGATCCCTTCGATGATGTTCCGCGGCGATCCTGTCGCCTCGTCATGCCGGCGGCACGGCTATCCGCCGGCGATCGTCCCCCGGATCGCCCCCCAAACCGGCGCTGCGGACGATCACGCGGATCGGAACGCGGCGTAGCGATTACCGTCCGCCGCTGATGGTTCGGGTCACGGCCGCGCCAACAGCGGCACCAGCACCGATCGCCATCATGCTCGCGGCGAGGGTATTGATGCCGAGCCCGAGGAGCACGGCCGGAATCCATGGTGTGGCCGGCGGTCGCGGCCCGGGCTGATTCTTGGCATGTGGCATCGTCGCGACTCCTTCCGAGGTCAGTCCAGCACGAGCCGCCACCCCCGGCAACACGGACCGCTCGCACAAAACGGGAGGATCGCGGCGGCCCGCCGCGACGCACTGGCTCCGCCGACCGATCCGCGCCAGACTGGCCGCTCCAGGCGGCTCGCCCCGGGTCTCGCCGTGCGGCGTACCGGAAGGCCGGCTGCCCGTGTCACCGGGAGGGTGCGCCATGATCCGCAAATTCGTCACCGTCTATCCAGGCCATGTCGATCTGCCCGATATGGGTCAGGATGCCACGCCTGCCAACGAGCGGCGGTTCTCCAACGACCACCTCGCCTCGGTGTTCGAGAAGACCGAGGCGGTGGCGAAGCAGCTCGACCGCTTCGGCTGGGACACGCTCTGGCTCGCCGAGCACCACTTCCAGCACGAGGGCTACGAGGTCCTCCCCAACATCCTCATGATGGCCGTGCACCTCGCGCAGGTGACGCAACGCCTGCGCACCGGCTGCGGCTTCAACATCGCACCGATGTGGCACCCGTTGCGCCTCGCCGAGGATTTCGCGGCGGCCGACATCCTGACCAAGGGCCGCACGGTTTTCGGCGTCGGCCGCGGCTACCACACCCGCGAGGTGGAGACCTTCGGGGCGCCGATGCGCGACCAGAACGCCAATCGCGAACTGTTCGAGGAGCAGGTGGAGATCGTCTTCAAGGCGTTCGACAACGAGCGCTTCTCTCACCACGGCAAGCACTACACCCTGCCGCCGCGCGTGCCGTACCGCGGCTACGAACTGGAAGACCTCACCCTGGTCCCGCGCCCGGTGCACCGGCCGGTGGAATGCTGGCAGCCGATCGTCAGCGCCAGCCCGCGCGGGCTCGATTTCATGGTCCGCCACGGCATCAGGGGCATGGTGGGCGGCGGGGCGGCAACCATGGCCGAAGGCCCGATCCTGGGCTACCGGGAGGCCGCGGCACGGGCCGGGCAGGACCTCAAGCTGGGCGAGAACCTGGCGATCGGCATCTTCTTCCACTTGGCCAACACGCGCGAGCAGGCGATCCGGGAGATCACCCCGTTCTACGAGGAGCACGTGAAGATGTTCGCCCCGCTCGGCTTCGTGCCGGGGATCACGCCGGCGCAGGTGGCCGCGGTGGGCCGCCGGGGCGGCTGGGCCGCGGCGGAGGTGCCGACGGTGGAACACTACATGAAGCTCGGCGCCTGGTTCGCCGGCACCCCGGCGCAGCTCATCGAGCACCTGCAGGGCATGCAGGCGCGCTTCCCCGGGCTCGAAACAATCAACCTCAGCACCAGCATGGGCACGCCGAAGGCGGTGATGCTGGAACAATTCCAATGGGTGGCGGAGGCGGTGATGCCGGCATTCCGCGGTGCGTCCTAAGCCGTTTGCGAACCGGGTTGCACTTGCACCCCCGCCCCGCGCTACACTATGCCCATTTGCCCCACCGTGCGGCCCGGCCGTTCCCCGGCCAGGGCGCAAGTCGAGGCTCCGGTGCAGACACAGCGAGAGACGATCCGCTTCCTGACGGTCGGCCAGGAACTCTGGCTGCGCCAGTTCCCGACCTTGCACCGGCGGGCGCAATGGCACCTGGCGAGCCATCTGGCGGTGCGCGCGCGCGAGGGCGCAGCGCTCGGCGAACTCTATGGCCTGGTCAAGCAGGTCTTCCTGCTCGACGACGCCACGGTGCGCGAGCGGATCGGCGAGCTGCGCGGCCTTGGCCTGTGTGCGATCGATCCGGAGGACGGACCATTGTCGGCGCGCACCGTCGTGCTGCCGACCCAGGCCCTGCTCGATCAGTACGATACCTACCTGCGGGACGTCGGCGCGCGGCTGCTCGCGCTCGGCGCGGAAGTGGCCGGAGTACGGTCCGGCCGGCTCGCGCCGGACGACGCGCCGACGCGCCAGGCGCTTCTACGGGCGATCGAGACGAGCCAGGAGACCTGGATCGGCGCAAGCGAGCGGGTGTTCGATGCGGCCGGCCTGTCGCGCGCACGCCGGCTCGACGCGCGACGGCACCTGCTGTCGGCGTCGCATGGGGCGCTGCTCCTGATGGCACTCGCAAGGCAGTACGGGCTGTCGCCGTTTCCCGACGACGGGGACGGGCTGCTCGCGGACCAGATGGCGGCAGGGTTGCTCGGCCTGATCCGTCAGAACTTCCAGACCACGCGCGATCACATCGCCTATCTGATGCAGCTCGGGCTGCTCGAGCGCCGGCCGGGTCGCGTGCTGCGGGTCGCCGTGGCCGAGGCGGCGCTGCCGCATTTCGATCGCGCCCTGGAGGAGGCCGGCAACGAGCTTGCCCGCCAGGCGGCAGCGCTGGCAGTCGGCGAACCGGACCGCGCGTGGAACTCCGCCGGCGCGTTTGCCACGGCAGCCGGCCTCGCCCCGCCGCACCTGCTGCTGACCGGCCCTGGCGATCTTCCGGCGGAGATTGTGCTGGGCGCCGAACCGCTCGTCATCGGGCGGGCTGCGGGGGCCGGACTGGTGCTGCCGTCGATCGAAGTCTCGCGTGCGCATTGCCGCATCGCCCTCGTCGAGGGCAGCGTGAGCGTCACCGACCTTAATTCGACCAACGGCACCTTCATCGATGGCGAGCGTATTGTCGGCGCCGCGCCGCTGCCGCCTGGCGCCGTGCTGCGGGTCGGCCCCTATCGCCTCACCTACTCCGACGGCGACGGACGGGACGGAACGATGCGGGCCGATCGGGACGGCGCCACCTTGCGCCAACGGCCGCCACGCGCCCAATCCTGAACAAACCAGGAAACCCGCCGAGTCTCCCGAGGCGCGATCCGCCGGATGCAGGTTGGGATGTTTCGCCGGGTCGGCTCCCCCCAATCACGCCAGAAAGCGCCGCCTATCCTTCCTGTTCGCTACGCTCCGTAGCACGCGGTAGGGTCCTTCGTCCCGGGATGCCGGGACACTGGCTTCCCCAGGCCAGCCGAGCAGCGGAGCGGTCGTCTTGCCCCTCCGACGACCAACTCCCTGTCGGCACCGGGCCGCGCCGAGCATGTCCAAGCGTAAAGCCAAAACTCGGCGCGCGAACTTCCCCAGGTTCGCCATGGCAGTCCCGGTGCCACCTATTTTTCGCCGCTGCCGAAGCCATTGCCGATGACAACGGCCCGAAGCGCCGATCGCGGCACCGATGCCGCGATGCAGGAACTCACAATAACGTGTTCGCGCCGGCCTCTGAAACCACTGCCGGGCAGCGATGGACGATGAAGCTTTGCCGCGATCGTGCCCTCTGGCCGCGGCCTGCTGATCACCTATCCGGTGAGTGATACCGGCGGCCTCTTCGGCCGGCCGGTATCGCGCATGGGGTTGGCGGGGCGGCCATGCGCAAAATCAAGGACATACCAGCGGCCAGGTGGACGCCGGACGAGGAATCGGCCGGGGCCGCTGGTATGAGGCATCGAAATAGCAAACTCGTTGTAACGCCCTCGGGTATAGAAGGTCAGTACGCGAGGCTCCCGGCTTACAGCGAGAGAGTGCATGTCCCCACCCAGACCCAGCGGCGCGGGTCGTGTGTTGCGAATCGGCCTGAGAGGCGCCGGGTTCGTCGGCGCGACCTTGCTCGTCGTTTTCCTGGGGGTCCGTCATCTGGGCGAGGTCGGGAACAGCCTGGATCGCCTGGCCGAGGCGCGACTGCATAGCGCTGCGACCGCCGCCGCCCGCACTCTGGATGACGATTTCGCCCGCTTCGCGCGTCTGGCCGGAGGGGTGGCGCCCGGCGACCTGCACGGCGACCGCCTGGCGCTCACCGCCCGGCTGCTGCGCATGCAGATCGCGCTGCCGGGCACCAGCGAGGTGTTTGCCGCCACCACCGCCGGCCGGCTGGTCGCCGCATCCGACCCGTTACCCGCGGATGCGCCCGACCTGACCCAGCAGGCTTGGTTCGTCGCCGCGCTGCAACCGGGCGTTCAGGGCCTGTCGATTGCCCGCGCCCCGGCCGATTGGATGCGCGCCGAGCCGAGCCTGGTGCTGACCATGCCGGTGCGCGACGCCGCAGGGACCGTGGTAGGGCTGGTCGGCGCCGCGGTGCCGCCGGGCGAAGTGCGCCGCCTGCTGGAGCGCGCACCGCTGCCCGCCGCCGCCAGCCTGCGCCTGGTCGGCGCGGGCGATACGGTGCTCGCCGCCACCAGCGCCGTGCCGGTTTCGTCCGAACCGGGCGCAGAAGGATCGACAGACCCGGCCCGGCTGATTGCGCGCATCGCTTTGCGTGGGACCCCCCAGGATCTCTCGGTCACTGCGCCGCTCCCGCTGGCGCCGGCGCGGGTCGTCGCTGCGCTCCCGCAGGCGGTTGCCTGGTCCTCCGGCTGGCCCGTGCTGCGCGGCGAGGTGGCGGGCTTCGGACTCGAGTTGCTGGGTCTCTGGGCGGTGCTGGGGTTGCTGTTGCTGCCGCGCGGCTGGCTCGGACGCAACCGCCTTGCGACAGGCGGCGCCGGCGCGGCAACCCCGCCTTCGTCACTCTATCCGCCGGACACGGAGACGATCCTGGCCGAAGCCGGCGCCCGATCGGTATCGCCGGAGCCGTCCGCCACGCCGCCGCCCGGCCCGGACGCCGCTCCGATCGCCGAACCGGCCGTGGCGAGCGCGGCGGAGCTGGCGGCGGCGGAAGCCCGGGCGGCGGCAGCGGAAGCCGCCCTCGACGTCGCCCGCACTACGATCGAAACGATCCAACGCGAACAGGAGATGGCGCTGGCGGCGATCGGCCACGACATGCGCACACCGATGCAAGGCGTGCTCGGCATCTGCGATCTGCTGCTGGATGGCGCGCTGGAAGACGAGCAGCGCCATTGGGTCGAACATTTGCGCGCAAGCGGGGCCGCGCTGCTGGCGCTGCTCAACAGCTTGCTGGCGATCGCGGGCCGCAGCGCAGTACCGGCCGTAGCCACCGATCTCACCGGCCTGCTCGAAGACGCCACGACCCTGTTCGCGGCCGAGGCCGCAGCCAAGGACATCGTGCTCGCCACCCGGGTCGATCCCGCCTTGCACGGAATTTGGCAGGTGGACGCCGCGCGCCTGCGCCAGATTGTCGTCAACCTGCTGGCCAACGCGGTCAGCCGCACCCATGCCGGCCAGGTGGAGCTGCGCGCCGCTCCGGAACCTGGGCCGCAGGGGCGCAGCGCGCTCCGCATCACCGTCGCCGATACCGGGCCGGGCATTGCTTTCGGGGACCAGGAGCGCATTTTCGAACCCTTCCAGCATGCCGACGCGGTCTCGCAAGGCCCCGGCCTCGGCTTGGCGCTGTGTCGGGAAAATGCCCTTGCCATGGGCGGGATCGTCACGGTGAAGAGCCGGCTCGGCGAAGGGGCCACGTTCACCCTGCTCTGCCCGGCCGACCCGGAGGTGCCGGTAGCACGCCCGGAAGCATTCGCCGGGCGGGCGGCTCTGCTCGTGGGGCTGCCGGAGCCGGCCCAGGCGGCGGTGCGCGCGCAGTTCGAGCAGTTCGGCTTCGGCGTCGAAACCGCAGCGGACGGCTTCGTCGGCCTCGCGCTGGCAGAACGGACAGTGGCCCTGCGCGGGGCGCTTGATCTTGTGATCGTCGATCTCGGGGTGACCGGAATGGCGGCCAACTCGTTCTGCGTGCGCTTGCGCGGCACCGCGTTCGGCAGGTCCCTGGTGCTGGTCGGCCTCGCCGACCGGCCGGACGAACCCCGCCCGACAGGGGTGGACGTGCTGGTGCCGCGCACCGCCGCCGCTACCGAGATCGTCGCCGCCGCCACCGCGCTGCTCGCCGAGCATCCGGCACTGACCGCGCTGCTGCCGGCGAGTGCCGGCGCCACCGGCGGCCGCGTTCTGATCGTCGAGGACGACGAAACCAACCGGGTGCTGCTCGCCGCCGCGTTGGCGCGCAGCGGCTTCACCGCGTTTCCGGCTGCAACCGGCGAGGAAGCGGTGCGCATGGCCGAGCATGACGGGCTGGACGCCGTGCTGCTCGATCTGCGGCTGCCCGGCATCAACGGGTGGGAGACGGCGCGGCGGATCCGAGCGTTGCCGGGCCGGTCCGCGACCATCCCGATCGTCGCCCTGACGGCCCGCGGCGATGCGGTCGTGGAAGCGGAATATCGCGCCGCCGGCCTGACCGCGCTGGTGAGCAAGCCAACCGACCTCAATCAGCTCGCGCAGCGCCTGCGCGGCTGGATCGCTGCCGGTCCGCGACCTGCCGCGCCCACCCCCGTGGCCGATCTCGGCGCGCCGGTCTCGCTGGTCGCACAGGTCTCCGGGCCGTTCCTGGAAGCCATGGTGAGCGAAATCGGACTGGAACGGACCCGCGCCTGCGTGCAGGAGTTCCTGGACGAGGCAGGAACGAAATGCGTGCGCCTGGCGGAGTTGATCCCCGGCTGGGAAGCCGGTGCCGTGGTGCGGTTGTGCGACGACCTGAAAGGTCTGGCTGATCTGTTTGGGGCGGTCGGATTCAGCGAGACGCTGGAGGACCTGGCCGCGGCGGTAGGAACCGGCGCGCGCGAGGCGGCCGCCGAGGCGATGTCGCGGCTGGAAGCCGGCCTGCCGATGCTGCCCGAAGCGATCTGGGCATGCCTCACCGGGATCGAGCGCCGACGCGCCGAACGGGGACGACGGGCGGCGTAGGAACGGGCGGGAGGCCGCGGCGGCCACACCGACCAGCGGAAGGTTTGCCTGTCCGCAAGCAAGGCCAGGGGAGCGCCCCCTGGCCTTGCTGGCGAACAGCAAACGTTTCGCCGGTTGGTATCAAAACTCCAGCGCGGTCGCCTGCACGACCAGCGGCAGTTCTCGCACGCAGCGCAGCACGTCCTCCGGCACGCGCTCATCGACCGAAACGAGGCAGATCGCATCTCCGCCCCGGGTCGCCCGGCCCAAGTGGAAGGTGGCGATGTTGATCCCGGATTCTGCCAGGGTGGCACCGAACCGGCCGATGAAGCCAGGCTTGTCCTGGTTGGTCACGTACAGCATGTGCGGCGCGAAATCCGCTTCCACCGGGATGCCCTTGATCTCCACCAGCCGCGGCCGCGTGCCGGCGATCAGGGTGCCGGAGACGGATCTTGTGAGCTTGTCCGCATCGATCGTGATGCGCACCAGGGTCTGGTATTCGCTCGGCCGGTCATGCACGGTCTCGGCGACGTCGATGCCGCGCTCGCGCGCCGCCACCGGGGCGTTCACCATGTTCACCCCCGGCATCATCGGCGCGAGCAGTCCGGCGAGTGCTGCGGCGGTCAGCGGGCGATGGTTCAGCCCGGCGGCCTGGCCTTCGTATTCGATGCAGACCCGGCGGATGACGCCTTCGCGCGAATGGGTGAGCTGGCCGGCGAAGGCGCCGAGCAGGCGGCAGAGGTCCATGTAGGGCTTGAGCCGCGGCGCGTCCTCGGCCGAAACGGACGGCATGTTGATCGCATTCGCCACCGCGCCGGTGAGCAGGAAGTCGCTCATCTGCTCGGCCACCTGCAGGGCGACGTTCTCCTGTGCCTCGGCGGTGGCGGCGCCAAGATGCGGGGTGCAGACCACGTTCTCCAGGTCGAACAGCGGGCTTGCGGTGGGCGGTTCGGTTTCGAACACGTCGAGCGCGGCGCCGGCAACGTGCCCGGCGGCGATTGCCTCGGCCAGCGCCGCCTCATCGAGCAGGCCGCCGCGGGCGCAGTTGATGATGCGGACACCTTTCTTCGTCTTCGCCAGCGCGGCGCGCGAGAGAATGTTCCTGGTCGCGTCGGTGAGCGGCGTGTGCAGGGTGATGAAATCGGCGCGGGCCAGCAACGTGTCGAGATCGACCTTCTCCACGCCCAGTTCCAGCGCCCGCTTCTCGCCCAGGAACGGATCGTAGGCAATGACCTTCATGTGCAGCCCGATGGCGCGATCGGCGACGATGGAGCCGATATTGCCGCAGCCGATCAGACCAAGCGTCTTGGCGCTCAGTTCCACACCCATGAAGCGGTTCTTCTCCCACTTGCCGACCTTGGTGGAGGCGGAGGCTTCCGGGATCTGCCGCGCCAGGGCGAACATCATGGCGATGGCATGCTCGGCGGTGGTGATGGTGTTGCCGTGCGGGGTGTTCATCACAACCACGCCGCGGGCGGTCGCCGATTTGATATCGACATTATCGACGCCGATGCCGGCGCGGCCGACCACTTTCAGATTGGTTGCCGCATCCAGCAGTTCGCGGGTGACCTTGGTGGCCGAGCGGATGGCGAGGCCGTCGTAGCCGCCGATGATGGCGCGCAGGTCGGCCGGCGAAAGGCCGGGTTTCAGATCGACCTCGATACCGCGGGAGCGGAATATTTCGACCGCGGCGGGAGAGAGTTTGTCGCTGATCAGGACTTTGGGCATTGGGAGGTTCTTTTGCGAGCAGGGTGATCGGGGTGTTCAACCCTCTCCCTCCCGCAATGGAGGGGGAGATCGCTCTCCCCCTCCCCTTGCAGGGGGACGGGTCGGGGTCCGGGAGACGCCTATTCGGCCGCTTGTGCCGGCGCGTATTCGGCGGCCACGCCGGCGCAGGCCCAGTCGAGCCAGGGCAGCAGCGCGGCGACATCGGCGGTTTCCACCGTCGCGCCGCACCAGATGCGCAGGCCCGGCGGCGCGTCGCGATAGGCGGCGATGTCGTAGGCGACGCCTTCCTTTTCCAGCAGCGCCGCGATCCGCTTCGCCGCCTTCATCTGGTCCTCGGGCGCGAGTGCGATGAACCAGGGCGCAACGATCTTCAGGCAGATCGAGGTGGGGGAACGGGTCGCCGGCACCTCGGCCAGGAAATCCGCCCAGCCGGCGCGCGCGGTCCAGGCGGCAATGGTGGCGAGGTTGGCCTCGGTCCGCGCGATCAGCGCCGGCAGGCCGCCGATCGCCTCGGCCCAGCGCAGGCCATCGAGCGCGTCTTCCACGCAGAGCATCGAGGGCGTGTTGATCGTCTCGCCCTTGAAGATGCCCTCGTTCAGCTTGCCGCCCTTGGTCAGGCGGAAGATTTTCGGCAGCGGCCGCGGTGGGGTGTAGGATTCGAGCCGGGCCACCGCCCGCGGCGACAGGGCCAGCATGCCGTGCGCCGCCTCGCCCCCCAGCGCTTTCTGCCAGGACCAGGTGACGACATCGAGCTTGTCCCACGGCAGGGCCATGGCGAAGGCGGCCGAGGTGGCATCGGCGATCACCAGCCCCTGCCGATCGGCCGGGATGAAATCGCCGTCGGGGAAGCGCACGCCGGAGGTGGTGCCGTTCCACGCCAGCACGACGTCGCGCGTGAAGTCGATCTGCGCCAGGTCGGGCAGCCGCCCGTACGGCGCGGCGATCACCCGCGCATCGGCGAGCTTCAACTGCTTGACGATGTCGGTGGCCCAGCCTTCGGAGAAGCTCTCGAACGCCAGCACGTCCACCCCGCGGGCGCCGAGCAGCGACCAGAGCGCCATCTCCACCGCGCCGGTGTCCGAGGCCGGAACGATGGCAAGCTTCCAGTCCGCCGGCAGGCCGAGGACCGTGCGCGAGCGTTCGATCACCTCGGCAAGCCGTGCCTTGCCCGCGCTCGCGCGGTGGCTGCGGCCGAGGAAGGCGCCGGACAGCGCATCCAGGGTCCAGCCGGGACGCTTGGCGCAGGGGCCGGAGGAGAAATCGGGATTGGCCGGACGCACGTCCGGCCGGTTGGCGGCGAATGCCATTGCAGCTCTCCCTTTCAGAAGAGAAGCGCCCCGGTGGGGGGGCGTGACCCGGCGCGGGAGGTAGCGACCGGGCGGGAGAGTGTCAATGGCGACGACAAATCCCTTCGGGGCAATCGGGGGAACGCCTGGATCGCCCCATGGCCGGCGCCCCATGCCCGGCCGCGAGAGACCTTGTGGCCACCCGGATACCGACCCAAGCCCCCGGGGCGGGGGGGGGGGGTGACAATTTAGTTCGATATCGCAACAATAAGGCCGCGCGTCCACCGCGCCCGCTCAGTCCGGAATTTGCGTCCCATCCGCCAGCGCCAGCCCCGCGCACCCGCGCCAGACCGGCCGCCGGTCCCGCCCACAAGCGGCGGGCAGGCACCACAGCGCGATAATGTCCGCCACGGAAACGGCCTTCGCCCGCGCGCTGGCGTAGTCGGCCGCCGCCGCCGCGGCGTCCGCGCGCCCGCCGAGCACCAGGATCACGGGCCGGCGCCGCCGCCGCGAGGCGGGCAGCAGCGCGCGATCCACCCCGAGCATCCAGCCAAGCGGGCGCAAGATCGGCCCCAGCCGGGGATCGGCGGCCAGCAGGTCGGCCATCGCCGGCTCGCGCAGCAGGTCTTCCATCTGCGCGCGGCCGGCCGCGGCTTGCGGGAGCAGCCGCAGCAGCCAGCGCCAGGACCGCGGCAGCCCGGTGCGCGCGGGCGGCGGGTCCGCTGGAGCGAAGCGCAGGCTGTGGGTGGGAACGAACCTCGGTTCGGGCGGCTTGGGAGCGGGCTTCGGGGGCGGGATCGGGGTGCCGGCGACGGCGCGGAACCGGGCGGCGAGATGGCACAGCCGGGCCAGCAGGGCGCCGGCGTGCACGGGTTCCAGGCCCGCCCGATGCGCCCCCGCCTGATCGCGCCCTGCCTGATCGCGCAAGCCGCCGATGCGGTCGGCCAGCCAGGCGATGAGGCTGGTAAGGCGGTCGAGGAGGGGGGTGGGGGTCATGGGTTGCGAACAAATATAGAACATACGCCCGGGGCGAGGCAACAGGTTTGTGCGCGCGGACCGCACGGCACGCTCCGGGTCCGCGCCGATCCGGTGCGGCACGACGCGCAACGGAACCGGGGCGTTCACGCGATTGCCCTGCACCTCCCTTTCTCCCCTTGCGGGAGGGGAGAAAGGGACGTGTCGTCGCGCTCGGCGGAGGGGCCACCGGCCGCCTGGACAACCCCCGCCCCCGGGCGTTCTATCCCCCCGACGCAGCAACCGTGAACATCGGCGCATGGGCGAGGACTACAGCAAGATCACCGGCGGCATCCGCGTCTCGGTCCGTTCCTTCTACCTGGAAGACCAGTCGCAGCCCGAGGACGGACACTACGTCTGGGCCTATCGGGTGACGATCGCCAACGAGAGCCGCCGTACGGTGCAGTTGCTGCGCCGCACCTGGCAGATCACCGACGCGCGCGGGCGCACCCAGCACGTGCACGGCGCCGGCGTGGTCGGCGAACAGCCGCTGCTGGAGCCGGGGGAAAGCTTCGAATACACGTCGGGCACCCCGCTCGAAACGCCGTCCGGCTTCATGGTCGGCACCTACCACATGGTCGATCCTGCCTCAGGCGAGGCGTTCGACGTGGCGATCCCGGCATTCAGCCTCGATAGCCCGCACCAGGCGGGCGGCGTGCATTGACCGCAGCATCTTGCGGGTTTCCCCTCCGGGGCCATGTCCGCGGCCGGAGCGGTTGCCGACCTGCCGTTCGTCCTCGATTCTGTTGCCGCCTGCCATTGATGTTCAAGGAAGCCTCGCGGTGGACCTGATCGCTCCCGCCTCCCGCCTGCCCCCGGATGCACCGGGCCGCCCGACCCGCGCCGAGGCGGAGGCGGCGGTCCGCACCCTGCTGAGCTGGGCCGGCGACGACCCCGCGCGGGAGGGGCTGCGCGACACCCCCGCCCGGGTCGCACGTGCCTACGAGGAGTTCTTCTCCGGCTACGCCGTCGACCCGAACGCGCTGCTGGAACGCACGTTCGAGGAAACCGAGGGCTACGACGAGATCGTGCTGCTGCGCGACATCCGGGTGGAAAGCACCTGCGAGCACCACATGGCGCCGATCCTCGGCCGCGCGCATGTCGCCTACCTGCCGCACCGGCGGGTGGTGGGGATCAGCAAGCTCGCGCGCGTGGTGGAAGCCTACGCCAAGCGGCTGCAGATCCAGGAAAAACTGACGGTGCAGATCGCCACCACCATCCAGGACGTGCTCGCCCCGCGTGGCGTCGCGGTGGTGATCGAGGCGGCGCACCAGTGCATGACGACCCGCGGCGTGCACAAGCCCGGGGTGACGATGGTCACCAGCCACATGCTGGGCGCGTTCCGCAACGATCCCTCGACCCGGCGGGAACTGCTGTCGATGATCGGCAGCCACGGCAGCGGCATCCGCGAGGGCTGAGCCCCATGGCGGCGCTGGCCGGCGGGGACTACCCGCGCTGCTCCCGCCACAGGCTCAGCGCTTCCTGCACCGGACGATCGGAGAAGCTGAACAGCACCGCCTCCGACGTCGCCCGATGCGTGTGGCGATGCCAGGCGGGCACCACGAACAGGTCGCGCGGCTTCCAGCGGATCGTCGTGTCGCCCACGATGGTCTCCCCCTCGCCTTCCACCACCGAGAACACGGTCCCGTCGGTGCAGCGGTACGGCGCGGTCGCGAAGCCGCCGGGAAGAAGTTGCAGGAACGCGCCGATCGTCGGCATCGGCGACCCGCCGGTGGCCGGGTTCACGTAGCGCAGCTTGTGGCCGTGGTACGCATCCGGCGCTCCGTTGTGGGCCAGCGCCGCCAGCGCCTCCCGGGAGCGGGCGTACGGATAGCTGAACACCGGCGACGCCGGGCCGGCGGGCCGCCAATCCACCGGCGCCATGTTGTGGCCGAACCGCGCCAGGCTGTCGCCCGACGGGCGGGCCACCGTCTGGCTGTCGGCGGCGGCAGGCTCGGCGAAGCTCGCGTCGAACAGCCGCAGCATAGGGATGTCGAGACCGTCCAGCCACACCATCGGCGCAGTGGTTTCGTTGCCGTGGTCGTGCCAGGTCCAGGACGGGGTGATGACGAAATCACCCGGTTCCATCAGGGCGCGCTCGCCCTCCACCGCAGTGTAGGCGCCATGGCCTTCGATGATGAAGCGCAACGCCGACTGGGTATGCCGGTGCGCCGGCGCCACCTCGCCGGGCAGGATGAGCTGCAGGCCGGCGAACAGGCTGCGGGTGATGCAGGCCTGGCCGGGCAGGCCCGGGTTCTCCAGGATCAGCACCCGCCGTTCCGCTTCCTTGGCGGTGATCAGCCCGCCCGCCTGCATCAGGTAGGGGCGCACGATGCCATCGTAGTCCCAATGTGCCGGCACCGTGGGGGTGGCCGGCGCACGGGTGACCAGATGGTGCAGATTCTCCCACAGCGGGGCGAGGTGGTGCGGCGCGATGGCGTCATAGAACGCCTGGCGCGCGGCGGGCGGGGCGGTGACGGTATCGTTCATGACTGTCTCCTTGCAGACCCGCGGCCTCAGGCCGTCTGCAGCACCTCGGGGTTCATTACCCGGACCGGCTTGCCGTCCAGGAAGGCGAGCGCGTTCTGCACGCTTTCCGGATAGAACTGCGACCATACCTCGCGCACGCCGTAACCGAGATGCGGCGTCAGCACCGTGTTCGGTGCGGTGCGCAGCGGATGTCCCGACGACAACGGCTCGATATCGTACACATCGAGCCCGGCGGTGATCCGCCCTTCGCGCAGCGCGGCGAGAAGCGCCGCCTCGTCCACCAGCGGACCGCGCGAGGTGTTCACCAGCACCGCGCCGCGTTTCATCCGCGCCAGCTCCGCCGCGCCGATCAGCCCGCGCGTGCGCTCCGAGAGCACCAGATGCAACGTGACCGCATCCGACCGCGCCAGCAACTCGTCCTTGGCGACGAGGGTGGCGCCCTCGGCAGCGGCCTTCTCCGCAGTCAGGTTCTGGCTCCAGGCCAGCACGTCCATCCCGAGCGCGCGGCCGTAGCGTGCCAGCCGCGCTCCGATCTTGCCGAGTCCGATCACGCCGAGCGTCTTGCCCTCCGCCGCCATGCCTACCGGCACACTCTGCTGGAACCGCCCGGCACGGATATTCGCGTCCCCGGTCGGCAGCCCGCGGAAGGCGGCGAGCATCAGCGCAAGCGCGATCTCCGCGGTCGCCGCGGAACCCGGACCGCTGCCAGTGTTGCACACCACGACGCCGCGCGCGGTCGCGGTTGCCATGTCGAGCGACAGGGTGCGGGCGCTGGTGGTACCCAGCATCTTCAGCTTCGGCAGGCGCTTCAGCAGCGAGGCGGTGAAATGCGTCCGCTCGCGCATCGCCAGCAGGATCTCGAAATCGGCCAGCGCGGCGGCAGCGGCGTCCTCGGTGGCGAAGGCGTCGGCGAAGAACGTGACCTCGGCGCGCGCTTCCAGCTGCGACCAGTCGGCCGACCGGCGCGCGACCCCCTGCCAGTCGTCGAGAACGGCAACTTTGACCATGGTGTCCTCCCTTGAGTTTCGGGAGGAAGGTGGAGCGGGGCCAGGCCGGACGCAAGCGCAGGCCTGGCGCCGTCAGCCTGCCTCCGCACACGCCGCCCGGCGTCGTTCAAACGGCGTCGCGGGAGGACCAGGGTCCCGCCGCTTCCTATCCGGTAAACCGGTGCGGGATCGCCTGGATCGCTGCCACCACGGCACGGCGGGTCGCGGGCGGAACGTCGGGCGGGAAGTCCAGCGCGATCGTATCGACGAGCCCGCCGAACCGTTGCCGCACCGCTTCCGCCAGCCCGTCGTACGGCGCGCGGGCGCAGAACAGGTCGAGCACGTCGTCGGAGATCAGCGCCGCCATCTCCGCCCACTTGCCTTCGCGCGACAGTGCGTTCAGCCGCACACCGAGATCGGCCATTCCATGCAGATCGAAGACGCCGCGATAGGCGGGCGTGGAACCGTAGAAAGCCACCCGATAGCGGACCTTCTCCGCTGCCGCACGCACCGCGGCCGCATCCGGACCGGTGGCGACGAAGCCGCCGCCGGTGACCTCGAACCGGTCGAACGACTTGCCGGCGGCGGCAAGCTCCGCCGCCAACAACGGGTGCACGAGCTGTTCCAGATAAGCGCGCGTCGCGAACCCATGCAGCCGCACGCTGTCGGCGTCCCGCGCCGCGATCTTCAGCATCAGCGGCCCGACCGCGGCGAGCGCCAGCGCCGGCGGCGCCAGGCCCAGTTTGGGCGGCGTGAATTCCGGCGTCATCAGGGTGAAGCTGTAGTATTTGCCGCGATAATCGAGCTTCTCTCCGGTTTCCCAACAGCGGAAGATTGCCCGCAGCGCGGCGATGTACTCGCCCATGCGCGCCGCCGGCGCGATCCACGGCACGCTGAACCGCCGCTCGTTATGCGCCTTTACCTGGCTGCCGAGGCCGAGCACGAAGCGTCCACGCGCATGTCGTTGCAGATCCCACGCCTGACCCGCCACGATCATCGGGCTGCGCGGGAAGGCGATGGCGACGGAGGTGGCAAGCTGCACGCGTTCCGTCGCCAGGGCAGCGAAAGCGAGCGGGGCGAACGGGTCGTGGCGGAGTTCGTTGGCGGTAACGACGTCGAACCCGTCCTCCTCCGCCGCGCGCGCGGTGGGGCCGCAGGCACGCCAATCCTCCACCGGCAGCACCATCGAAACGCGCATGATCGTTCTTCTTGCCGGTCAGCCAGGGGGCGGCGCCGTCGGCAGCCCGACCGGCGGGTTCGGCGGCGGTGCGTTCTCCTCTTGCGTCACCAGCGGCGTGGCGCGGGCGATCACCGCCGCGGCGGTGGCGAAGTCGCTGGCGCGCACCGCGGCCCGCGCCTGCTCGATCTGCCGCACCGCGGGGTCTTCCGATGGGTTGTGGGTCTGGTACAGCGGCACCGAGCGGCTGATCAGTCGGGTCTCCGCCCGACCGAGCAGCTTCAGCGCCACATCGCCCTGCTGCTGCGCCACCGCCTGGGCGGCGGCGGCCATATAGTCGGAGGCGGAGGAGTCCAGGCCGAGCCCCGCTGCCAGCGTCCCTTCGGGGCTCCCCACATCGCCCGCCGGAGCTTGTGCCGGTGCGGCGGGGGCCGGTGTCGGCGGAGGCGGTGCGGGGTGGGCGCGGACGGCAGCGTCGAACCCCGGCAGATAGGGTGCGTTCGCTACCGGCGGTGGCGCGGCGAAGACGGCCCCGGCCGGCGCCAGGACGCCAAGTGCAAGCAGGGCAAAGCACGGGAACGGGCAGCGGGACATCGATACGGACTCCATTCGGGATCGTCGTTCCACGGGGCAGGGTACTCGCGCGCCCGCGCCGAGGCCACCACACCCCCCCGACGGCCGATCGCCCGGCGCCGGCGTGTCCGGGGGCGACGCACGCACCGGGCATTCAGGGGATTGCCGCGCGAGAGGCGGTTCACCTCCGCCAGCGGCGATGGAACCACAGCCACTGCTCGGGATGCTCGCGAATCCACCCTTCCACGATACCGGTGATCATCCGTGTGCTGCCGGCCACATCGATCCGCCCCTCGGCGTCCCGCGGCAACGCGAGCGGTCCGGTCGCATCGATCCGGAACTTCCGCCCCGGCAGCCGCACCACCCGCACCCCGATCACCGGGCAGTCGAACTGCCGCGCCAGTCGCGCGATCGTCGGATTCGCCGTGCAGGGACGACCGAAGAACGTCACCTCGACCCCGCGCCCGAAACGCTGATCGACCAGCATCCCCAGATGCTCGCCGCGCTCGAGCGAACCGGCCATCTCGAACGCCGCCTCCGGCCGCGTGCGGATCAGCCGCCCCATCAACGGCGCGCGGATGCGCATGATCTCCGCTGCCGCCGCGCGATTGTTGGGCATCCGATACACCACCGCCGACGGCAACCCATGCGCCGCCGCCGCAACCGCCGGCAGCTCCCAATTCGCCAGATGCGCGGCAAAACACAGCGCCGGCTTGCCGTCGTCGGCCAGTTCCTGGAACAACGGCTCCGCATCGGTAACGATCCGTCCGCTGTCTGGATGCGCGGGATCGTAATCCCACAACCGCCCGAGATGCACGTACTCTCCGCCCAACCGGCCGAGATTGTCCCAAGCCCCACGCAAAACAGCCCGCACCCAGGCAGGATCGGCGTCGGGATAGGCCGCGCGCAAATTGGCCAGACCCACCCGATGCGCCGGCAGCAACGGCCCGACCCATCGGGCCGCCG
Source organism: uncultured Pseudomonadota bacterium (assembly GCA_963708095.1). Classification (GTDB taxonomy): domain Bacteria; phylum Pseudomonadota; class Alphaproteobacteria; order Acetobacterales; family Acetobacteraceae; genus JAJZVS01. The sequence goes on along the minus strand of OY970182.1, from coordinate 4,265,880 downwards.
CCGCACAGATATCCGCCACCCGATCCGGATCGCCCGCCGCCAGCGCACGGATCAGCAACGACATCGCGCCGCCCACGACGCGATCGGCAAATCCCCGGCGACGGCTCATCGTTGGGGTTCCTTGCGCTGCGGGTAAGCAAGCAAGGCCAGGGGGCGCTGCCCCCTGGACCCCCGCCAAGGGCTCGCCCCTGGACCCCAATCTGTTTTGGTTCCGTGCGTGTGGGGGGTGTCGCGGCTGGGCGGGCGGCAGCGGGGCGGCTTGGAGTGCGGCAGGGACCGGGCGCCTATGCGCCCGGTCCCTGGCCGCACTCCAAGCCGCCCCGCTGCCGCCCGCCCAGCCGCGACACCCCCCACACGCACGGAACCAAAACAGATTGGGGTCCAGGGGACGCGTTCCCTTGCAGGGGGTCCAGGGGGGCAGAGCCCCCCTGGCCTTGCTTGCCTGCCCGCAGCACAGGGAACCCCAGTGATCAGAGCGTCACCAGGATTTTGCCGAAGACGTCGCGGCGTTCGAGGCGGTCGAGGCCGGCGCGTACGTCGGTCAGGGGGTAGGTGCTGTCGATCACCGGCCGCACGCCGGTGGCGATGCGGTCCAGGGCGCGCGCCGTTGCGCCCAACGGGGAACCGAACGAGCCGATGATGCGGTATTGTTGCTGGAACAATTGCATCAGGTTGATGCTGCCGGACGGGCCCGACGTGGCTCCGCAGGTCACGAGCCTTCCGCCGCGTTTCAGCGACAGCAGCGAGCCGGCCCAGGTGTCGGCACCGACGTGCTCGAACACCACGTCCACGCCGCGCTTGGCGGTAAGTTTGCGCACCACGCCTTCGAACCGTTCCGTCTGGTAGTCGATCACGTGATCGGCGCCGAGCGCCTGTGCCTTGGCCGCTTTTTCTGCTCCGCCCACCGTAGTGATCACGGTGCTGCCGAGCGATTTCGCGATCCGGATGGCGATGCTGCCGATTCCCGATCCGCCGGCGTGGACCAGGATCCATTCGCCCGGTTCCAGCCGCGCGTTGTCGAACAGCATGTGTTCCACGGTGGCGTAGGCGACTGCGACGCAGGCGGCATCTTCGGTCGCGACGCCGGCAGGCACTTTCACTGCGAGCCGGGCCGGATGGTTGGTGCATTCCGCGGCGAAGCCGTCGATATGGAAGCCGCGCACGCCGGCCGGGTTTTCGCACAGGTTCTCGCGCCCTTCGCGGCAGGCGCGGCAGGCCCCGCAAACCAGGGCGGCGTAGGGCACCACACGGTCGCCGGCGGCGAAGCCGCTCACGCCATCGCCGATCGCGGTCACTTCCGCCACCGCCTCGGCGCCGACGGCGAGCGGAAAGCGGCGCTTGGCGAAGGCCATGCCGCGGTAGCCCCAAACGTCGATATGGTTGAGCGCCACGGCACGTACGCGCAGGCCGAGCTCGCCGGGTCCGGGCGGCGGCGGGGGAGGAATGTCCTCCAGCGCCAGGTCGCGGTCGCCGCGCAGCAGCAGGGCGCGCATTTCAGGCCGGCTCCCGTCCCAGCACCAGCGACACGTTCTGCCCGCCGAAGCCGAACGAGTTGGACAGCGCGTGCGCGACGTCGGCGGCGCGCGCAACGTTCGGCACGCAGTCGATCGGCAGCGCCGGGTCGGGGATGTCGTGGTTGATGGTCGGCGGCAGCAGGCCATGGCGCAGGCTGAGCAGAGTGAATACCGCCTCGATCGCGCCCGCGGCCGACAGGGTGTGCCCGATCATGGATTTGTTGGAAGAGACGGGCAATGTCCCGGCCTGCGCGCCGAACACGGCGGCGAGGCACTGCCATTCCATCTTGTCGTTCTCCGGCGTGCCGGTGCCGTGCGCGTTCACATAGCCGATCTGCTCGGGCGCCAGGCCGGCATCGGCGATCGCACGGTTCATGCAGGCGATGATCGGCTTGCCGTCGGGGGAAGACCGGGTGCGATGGAAACTGTCCGCGTGTTCGCCGCAGCCTTCCAGGACGCCGAGGATCGTGGCGCCGCGAGCGCGGGCATGGGCGAGGCTTTCCAGCACCAGCGCGCCGGCGCCCTCGGCCATCACGAACCCGTCGCGGTCCTTGCTGAACGGCCGCGCCGCCGCTGCCGGCGGGTCGTTGCGGGTGGACAGTGCCGAGAGCAGGGAGAAGCGAATCAGCGCCTCTACGTTCACCGACGCATCGGTGCCGACGGCCAGCGCCACGTCTGTCTCGCCGCGGCGGATCGCCTCGACGCCGAGCTGGATCGCAGTGGCGCCGGAGGCGCAGGCGGTCGAGACCTCGATCGGCACGCCGCGCGTGCCGAAGCGCTCGGCCAGGTGCTCGCCGACGGAGGCGAACAGGAAACGCTCGTAGGTGGCGGCGAAGCCGCCGGCGGCGGCGCCGCGCAGCAGTTCGGGGTAACCGACTGGTCCGGCAGCACCGGATGCGGCGGCGAGCGCGCGACGTTGCGGCCATTCCAGTTCCACCGGCGGCAAGGCGAGGAACAGCGGCCCGGGGAACGCCCCCTTGGACCCGACCGCCGCCATCGCGACGGCTTCCTCGATCGCGCTAGCGGCGATCGCCTCCGACAGCGCCGGGGTGGAGAACTCCGGCAACCGCACGAAGTCGATCGACCCGGCGACTGTGGTGCGCAGCCCTTCGAGCGGGAAACGGCTGATCCGCTTGAGCCCGGAGCGCCCGGCGGTGAGCGCGCCCCAATTGTCCGCGACCCCCTGGCCGAGCGACGTAATGACGCCGATCCCGGTCACCACGACGATCGGGCGGCCCTGGCTGTCCGTGTCTGCCGGCATCACCGCCCCCCCATCGCTGGCTTCCGAAATCCCTGCACGCTCCCCGTATGTGGGGCGCACCATGCTGTCCGCAGCGCCATCCTAGGCCGCAGTCACGAGGCCGAGCGCCTCGCCGCGCCAATGGCCCCAGCCGCTCACCAGCGCTTGGCCGAGCGGCGCGTCCATCGGCGCCTCGCCCGGCTCCAGCGGCGGAAACAGCCGCTGCTCGCCCACCGCCAGAGCGGCCAGCGCGAGTGCGGCCGGGAAAGCGGATTCGACGCTGTGGCCCAAGGCGGTTCCGGCGGCGCGCACCGGCAGGTGCAGCCCGGCCAGCCAGTCGCGTTCCTCCGCGGTCGGCGCGGCAAGGCCGGAGGCGGCGGAGATCACCGCCGTGGCCGCCGGGTCGAAGCGCCCATCCAGCGCCGCCACCTGGCGCGCGGCATTCGCCGTTGCCTCGCCCGGGCGCCGGCGGCAGCGGTCGGTGATGACCGCGTCGATCGTCGCCTTGGGCGCGGCACCGCGGACGGCCGCGTGGGCGCGGCTCTCGATCACCAAGAAACAGCCGAGCGTGCCCAGGACCAGACCGCCCCCGCCGCCCTGGCGCGCCCAGACCGGCGCCCAGGGGCGCTTCCACAGCAGCCCTGCCATCTCGTAGTGCAGCAGCACTTCAGGGCGGGACGGAGCGAAGGCGCCGCCGACCAGGAACAGGTCGCCCTGGCCGGCGGCGATGCGCGCCACGGCCACGCGGACCGCTTCGGCGCCGGCAGATTCCTCGCCCATGAAGCTGCGCGAGCCGCCCACGACGCCGTGCACGATCGAGATGTTGCCGGCCAGCAGGTTCGAAAGCTGGGCCAGGAACAGGGTCGGGCGCAGGTCGGACAGCAGCCGCCGGTTCAGCAGCAGCTCGGGATCGGCCGCGCCGGGCAGGTCGGTCAAGATCGCCGCATCGGCGGCCGGATCGCGCTCGCCGCCGCCGGCGGCGACGATCATGTCCATCCGCTCCAGCAGCGCCGCCTGGCCCTTCACCCCGGCCTGGTCCAGCGCCAGCCCGGCAGCGTAAGTGCCGAGCCGCTGCCAGGTCTCCATCTGCCGCTGGTCCCCGCGCTTCGGGATCTGGCGGTCGAATTCGATCGGCGGCAGCGGGTGCAGAGGGTAAGGGGGGAAGCTCTCGGCATCGATCACCGGACGAAAATCGTCCCCGCGCAGCGCCGCCAGATGCGCCTCCGCTCCCTCGCCAAGAGAGGAGACGAGCCCGATCCCGGTGATCACCGCATCGCGTTCAGCCGGCATGCCACCACTCCTCCGCCACACCGACCCGGCGGGCCGCGTCCAGCATCTGGCCGCGCAGTTCCCGTGTCGGGAACGGGACGACGCGGAAGGTGAGCTCGGTGTCCGCCACCGGCTTGCCGTCCGCCTCCAGCCGCCCTTCCATCACCGCATAGCCGGAGCCGTCGTGGACCAGCCGGGCGGACGCCACCAGCGCCCGGCCGGGGGAGACGAAGGCGCGCAGCTTGGCTTCGCGCACCTGGGCGAGAAAGACCATCCGCTCGAAGCGCGCCCGGGCGAGCAGCAGCCAGCCGCCGGTCTGCGCCAGGGTCTCAATCATCAGCACACCGGGCAGCAGCGGATGGCCGGGGAAGTGCCCCTCGAAGACCGGGCTTTCCTCGGGCACGCGGCAGTCGGCGCGGACCGTGCCGCCGGCCGGGTCGAGCGCCACGACCCGGTCGACCATCTGGAAGTATTCGAGCCGCATGCCGACCGCTCAGCGCTGGAAGCGGATGTGCAAAGAAACACCCATTGGTACCATGGGTGTTTTCCGGCCTATCGCGCGATGAGGACGCATGCGGTCACGCTTTCAGGCAGCCTTCGCCGCCACCAGCGCATCGATATTGGCGCACAGACCCTTGAGCACGAAGTAGTTGTCGGACGAGATCTTGCCGTCGTTCACCTCGGCGGTCCATTGCTCGAGCGGCATCTTGATGCCGAACGCCTTGTCGATGGCGAAGGCAACATCGAGGAAATCGAGGCTGTCGATGCCGAGGTCGTTGATCGCATGGCTTTCCGGCGTGATCGAATTGCGCGGGATGTCGCAGGTTTCGGAGATGATGCCGGCAACGGTGTCGAAGGTGGACGCCATCGGTAGGGGGCCCCTGGAATCTGAATTGCTGCTTATCACCACAGGCCCCCCGCCGCTGCAAGGGTCGGCAGGCGCGGCGCCGTGGTGCCGGGTGGGTCGCCCGGGAGGAGAGGCCGGACCGTGCGGACGGCTAGGCGGACCCGTGTCGGTCGGGCCGCACCGGGCCCGCTACTGCCTTCCCGCCTGCGGAGAAGAAAAGGGGGAGGGAATGCGCCGCCTACACTATCCCGGCCAAGACTCCCTCTCCCGCGAAGGGATGCGCGCTGTCGGTGCCCTTCATCACCCACATCCGCTCAAAAGGACCGTGGGCTGCGCCGGCGGCCGGCGGCGGGCTGCGCCCGCGCCGGGCTTTTGATCCACCACTTCACCGGCTTCGGCTTCGCGGTCGCCTTCGCCCCGGCCTTCGGCTTGACGCCCGCCCGCTTGGCGACCCCCAGCTGAGCGCCCCCCGGCTGGGCAGTCTTCGATCGGATGGCTTTCAGGGGGGCAGCTTTCGGTTGGGCTGCCTCCCGCTTGGCAACGCGCGGCTTCGCGGCCTTCGGCACGGCGCCGGTCGACGGCGACTCCGGCCGGACGAGCCGCGGACGGCCGCGCCCGCGGCGCACCGGTGGCGGCTCATCGACAGCGATGTCGTCCTCGCCCCAGGTATCGCCCGCCGGCGCGACGGCCCCGCGTTCCTCGACCACCGGCGCCGCATCCGCGAGTTCGTCGCTTGCCGTGACCGCACGGAGTGCGTCGAGATCCGGTTCGTCCATTTCCAGCACGTCGGCATCCGGCGCGGCGGCCCAGAAGCGCCTGGCCTTGCGCCGGCCGCGCACGGGCGCGGCGATGCTGGACACCGGCGCGTCCGCCTGCCGCGCCAACGCCTCCTGTGCAGCGGCCAGCGCCCCCTGAGCGGTGGCGAGCTCGGCGCGCAGGCCGGCAACCATGTCGTCCGCCTCCACCCGGGCCAGCTCGGCGTGGCCCTGCTTGGTGCGCAGGTCGAGGATGGTGGCCTGAGCCTCGCGCAACAGCCGCTCGGCCTGCTCGCGTGCGGCGCGCTCCGTGCCGAGCGCTGCCTCGGCCGCTTCGGCGCGTTCCAGCGGCGAGGCGCCGGCGCGCGGCGGGCCGAGCGCATCGAGTCCCTGTCGGGGCCGGGGGTGGATCACCGTGACCGGAACCTCCCCATCCTGGACGAACCGGCGCCGCGGCCGATCGAAGGAAGAAAACAAACGCTGCCGTCCGCTGCCGCTCAACGACGATGCTCCATACTGGATGGGCGGGCCGCCGCCGGGAAGAATGCCGGGGCGGCCAAGGCCGGCACAGCGGCGCGAGGGCGGGAACATCCGCCGGCACAACACCATGCTCGGGGCTCTTCAATCCCAAACTCTGCGCCGTCGGGCAAGCCCCTGCGTTGCCGCGTGGCGTCTTGGATCGGTGCGCGGGCTCCGCTAAGCGGAGCAGCACGCGCGCCCTAAACTCGCCGCGTCCCTGCGCCGTGGCCGGGCCGAAGGCGGCGCGAAACGGCGAATTTCCGCGCCCAACGTGACCATGCCGACGTTCCGTCGTCTCGATTCTGCCAAAGCTGCCGATGCCGATTGCGTGCCGGACACCGCTCTCAGGTATGACCGCCGCGGCCGGTCTGCTATCCGCCATCCGCTCACCTGATACCCGCCTGACCGAGTACTGGAAGGAGACACTGCATGTCCGCACTGAGCGCGCTCGAGCCGCCGGAGGCGCTGGTCTGCACCATGGTCCTCGTCGCCGCCGCGGACGGCGGCATGACGGACCGCGAGATCGGCGTCATGTCGGCGCAGGTGCAAAGCCTGCCAGTCTTCCACGACTTCACCAGCGCGCGACTTGCCGCCGCCTCCGACACCGCGGTGCGCCTGCTCGACGAGACCAACGGCCTCGACCACGCCGGCCGCCTCATTCGCACCGCGCTCGGCCCGAAGCTGCGCGAGACCGCCTATGCGCTGGCCTGCGAGGTCGCTGCGGCGGATACGATCGAGCAGCCGGAGACGCTGGAAATCCTGGCGTTCGTGCGCGACGCGCTCCACCTCGACCCGATGGTCGCCGCGGCGATCGAACGCGGCGTGCGGGCGCGCTATCAAACCGCCGGTTAGCCGGTCTGCCGTCGGCGCCGCAGGGAAAAACGGCATGACGCTTGCCTTCGCGATCCTGGCGGCGATCCTGGCGGTGCTGGCCGCGCTTGCCTGGGCCAGGGGCGAGAAATTCGCGCGCCGGGTCGATCGGCTGACCCGGCTCGCTGCACGCGATGCCGCCGAGGTCGATCGGTTGCGCCGCGCCGACGCCGCGGTGATGGAAAAGCTGCCCGATCCCGTCCTGGTGCTCGATGCCGGGCGCAGCGTGCTGCGCGCGAATTGGGCCGCGCAGACCGCGTTTGGCGCCGAGATCGGCGCCGTGTTGCGCCACCCTGATCTGCGCGCCGCGATCGAGCGCGCCTTCGCCGCCGGCGAGGCCGAGACCGCTGACCTCTCCCTGCCGGTGCCGGTGCCCCGCGAGGTGCGCGGCACGGTGGTGCCGCTCGACCCGCCGCTGGCCGACGGCGGGCGCGCGCTCGTCGTGCTGTCGGACCGCACGCGCGAACGCGCGATCGAACGCATGCGCGCCGATTTTGTTGCCAACGCCAGCCACGAGCTGCGCACGCCGCTCGCCTCCCTGATCGGCTTCATCGAAACCTTGCGCGGGCCTGCTGCCGACGATCCGCCAGCGCAACGGCGCTTCCTTGCCATCATGAACGAGCAGGCGGCGCGGATGAACCGGCTGATCGACGACCTGCTGAGCCTGTCGCGCATCGAGCTGGTCGAGCACGAGGCGCCGGCGGAGCGGATCGCGCTCGCCCCGCTGCTGGAGCGAATCGTCGCTGGATTCGAGCCGCGCCTGGCCGAGCGCGGCGCGCGCCTGGCCGTCGCGCTGGCGCCCGACCTGCCGACGGTGATCGGGGATTCCGACCAGCTCGCCCAGGTGGCGCAGAACCTGCTCGACAACGCCATGAAATACGGCGCCGCCGCAGACGGTACGGCGGAACTGTCCCTGACGGCGGCGGCAGCCACGGGACAGCGCTGGCCGGCGCGGCCGGGTGTGGTGTTGGCCGTGGCCGACCGCGGCCCCGGGATTGCCCGCGCGCACCTGCCGCGGTTGACCGAGCGTTTCTACCGCGTCGATACCGGGCGTTCGCGCGCCGCTGGCGGCACCGGGCTCGGCCTCGCGATCGTGAAGCACATCGTCAACCGCCACCGCGGGCAGCTTGCGATCGACAGCGAGGAAGGTGCCGGCACCACGATCAGCGTCTGGCTGCCGGCCGCGGAGCTGCCCGTGGAGGCGCTCCGACCGCCGGAGGGCGTGCCAAAGGACGCACGGGTGGCGGCGCCCGAGTGACCCGACGGCGGCTTGCCGCTGCACCGCCGGCGTGGACAAATGCGCCGCGGCGGTCGGCAGCCACCACGATCGCCGTCCGCGCCCGTCGTCGACACCCCCCTGTCGTCGGCAGCCTCCTGGGGAGAAACCATCGCATGGATCGCCTGACCACCTCGCCGCTCGCCGCCTATATCGACCGCCTGGAGCGGGATGAGCTCGCCTATCAGTTCAGCCCGTCCACGAACCGAGCGGTGTTCTACCCGCGCGTCATCGCCCCCGGCTCGGGCGCGGCCGATCTGGAATGGCGTACTTCCGCCGGTCTCGGCACCGTGTACGCAACGACCGTGGTCCATCCGCAGGATGGCACGGCCTACAACGTCGCGCTGATCGACATGGACGAGGGCTTCCGCCTGATGAGCAGGGTGGAGGACGTCCCGCCCACCGCAGTGCGGATCGGCCAGCGGGTGCGCTTCCGCACCTGTCGCCCGGGCGGCGACGAGCCCCCCTGCCCGGTCTTCTTCCCCGCGGAGCACGCGCCATGAAGGGCCTCACCCGCGGCAGCGCCGCCATCGTCGGCGCGGCAGAATCCGATATCGGCGCGGTCGCCGCGCTGATGAGCCCGATCGACCTGATGGCCCAGGGCATCCACCGCGCGCTGGCCGACTGCGGCCTGTCGCTACCCGATGTCGACGGGCTGTTCTGCGCCACCACCCAGGCGCGCACCTCGGCGATGTCGCTGGCGGAATATCTCGGCCTGCCGCACGCCTATACCGATTCCACCATCGTCGGCGGCTCGTCGTTCGAGGTGCACGTGGCGCACGCGATGGCGGCGATCGATGCGGGGCTGTGTTCGGTCGCCGCGATCGCCTACGGCAGCACGCAGCGCACCGTGGGGCGGCGGGCCGCATCCGTACGGGAATGGAACCCCTACGAAACGCCGTTCCGTCCGTTCCTGCCAGCGTCTGCCTACGCACTCGCGGCGTCGCGCCACATGCACGAGTTCGGCACCACGCGCGAGCACCTGGCCGAGGTTGCGGTGGCGGCGCGGCAATGGGCGCTACGCAACCCGGCGGCCTGGGAGAAGAAGCCGCTCTCGGTCGCGGACGTGCTGGCGGCCCGGCCGATCAGCGACCCGTTCACGGTGCGCGACTGCTGCCTGGTCACCGACGGCGGCGGCGCGATCATCGTGGTCTCGGCCGCACGGGCGCGCAGCCTGAAGAAGCCGCCGGTGTTCGTGCTGGGCTGCGGCCAGGCGATCACCCATGCGGCCATTTCCTCGATGCCCGACCTCACGGTGACCGGGGCGCTGCACGCCGGGCGGCAGGCCTATGCGATGGCGAAACTGGAGCCGCGCGACATCGCCGTCGCCGAGCTGTACGACGCATTCACCATCAATACGATCCTGTTCCTGGAAGACCTCGGCTTCTGCCCGAAAGGCGAAGGCGGGCGGTTCGTCGCCGACGGCGCCATCGCGCCGGGCGGCCGCTTTCCGGTGAACACCAACGGCGGCGGCCTGTCATACTGCCACCCCGGCATGTACGGGCTGTTCCTGCTGATCGAGGCGGTGCGTCAGTTGCGCGGGGAGGCCGACGGCCGCCAGGTGGCAGGGGCCGCCACCGCGATCGTGCACGGCAACGGCGGCACCTTGTCGGCGCAGAGCACGGTGATCCTCGGCAGCGCCGCGGCGCTGTAGCGCGGGCACGGAGCCACTACGGAGGTGGGGATGGGGCGAGCGATGGGACTCGAACCCACGGCATCCAAGACCACAACCTGGCGCTCTACCAACTGAGCTACGCCCGCCACCGAACGGGGGCGTTTAGGACGCCGGGACCGTCGTCGTCAATGCGCGGCTTGCCTGTCATACCAGCGGCCCCGGCCGATTCCTCGTCCGGCGTCCACCTGGCCGCTGGTATGTCTTTGACTTTGCGCATGGCCGCCCCGCCAACCCCATGCGCGATACCGGCCGGCCGAAGAGGCCGCCGGTATCAGGCCGTGCCCGGCAGCCGGAGCCGCGCACCTGTCCCGAAATGGGCGGCGAGGCGGGCCACCGCCGCGTCCAGCACCGCGTCCTGCTTGCAGAACGCAAACCGGACGAAGTGCCGCGGCGGGTCGGGCGCGTCGTAGAACGCCGTGACCGGCACCGCGGTCACCCGCGCTGCCCCCGTGATGTGGCGGCAGAAGGCGACGTCGTCGCCGGCGAAGCCCAGCGGGCGGAAATCGGCAGTGACGAAATAGCTGCCGTGGCAGGCCATCACGTCCATCCCGAGCCCCGCCAGCCCCGAAGCCAGCCGGTCCCGCTTCGTCTGCAAGGCGGCGGCCAGGCCGGCGAAATAGGAATCGTCCTTGCCGAGCCCGACCGCCACCGCGCGCTGCAGGCTGGGCGCCGTCGCGAAGGTCAGGTTCTGGTGCGCCTTTGCCACCGCCTGGGCGAGCGCGGCCGGCGCGGTCACGTAGCCCACCTTCCAGCCGGTGAGGGAGAACGTCTTGCCGGCCGAACCGATACGCATCGTGCGTGCCGCCATTCCCGGCAGGGTCATCAGCGGGATGTGGCGGTGGCCGTCGAAGGTCAGGTGCTCATAGACCTCGTCGCAGATTGCGTAGGCGTCGTGGCGGGCGAGCAACCCGGCGATGAAGCCGAGTTCGTCGCGGTCGAACACCTTCCCCGTCGGGTTCATCGGCGTGTTGAGCAGCATGGCCTTGGTGCGCGGGCCGAAGGCGGCGGCCAGTGCGGCGCGCGGCAGCGCCCAATCGGGCGGGGCGAGCCGCACCAGCCGGGGGATGGCGCCGAGCAGACGCACCACCGGCAAGTAGGTGTCGTACAGGGGCTCGATCAGAACGACCTCATCACCGGGGTCGAGGACGGCCATCAGGCAGGCGGCGATCGCCTCGGTGGCCCCGGAGGTGACGACGATCTGCGCGGGATCGGCCGGGATGTCGTAGAAGCGGTGATCGTGTGCGGCGACGGCGGCGCGCAGCTCCGGCACGCCGGGCATCGGCGGGTACTGATTGCGCCCGTCGAACAGCGCGGCGGCGGCAGCGGCCAGCAGGTCGGGCGGCCCGTCGGTGTCGGGGAAGCCCTGGCCGAGGTTGATCGCGTCGTGCTCCACCGCCAGGGCGGACATGACGGTGAAGATGGTGGTGCCCAAGGCGGCGAGCTGGGAATTGACGGGTTTCACGGGACTTCGGTTCCTCCCCATGGGCCGCCCCATGGGCCGCCTCGACGGCCGCAGGCCAGTATCCGGGCGGGGCTGCGCGGTCAACGGACGAGGCGGGGCCGCCTGGCCCCGGCGCCGTTCCTCCTCCGCACGCGGTTTCGTCCGCCTTTCCCCCCGATGCTGTTCCGGTACGATCGGCCCGGCGGGCGGGGCCGGTCACCGGCATGCTCAAATCGCGGGCATGCTGGCTGGCCTCCGCCCAGGCTCTGGGCTAAGCACAGGCGAAGTGCCGCCTCCCGGCCAGCGCAGGGCTGGCACGGCGCATGCACTGCACAGGGGGCCCGGAACGGTCCGGGTATGGCCATGAAGAAGATCGAGGCCGTCATCAAGCCGTTCAAGCTGGACGAAGTGAAGGAGGCGCTGCACGAGGTGGGCCTGCAGGGCATCACGGTGATGGAGGCGAAAGGTTTCGGGCGGCAGAAGGGCCATACCGAACTCTATCGCGGTGCCGAATACGTGGTGGATTTCCTGCCCAAGGTGAAGATCGAAGTGGTGTGCGAGGATGGCCTCGTCGAACGTGCGGTGGAGGCGATCATCACCGCCGCCCGTACCGGACGGATCGGCGACGGCAAGATTTTCATCACCTCGGTCGAGGAAGTCATCCGCATCCGCACCGGGGAGCGCGGCGAGGCCGCGATCTGACCCCGGCACGCTGACGCCGGCCGCTTCCGGCCGGCGGCGGAACCGACTAGAGGAGCCGGCGCACGGGCCGCAATGGAGCGGCCCGTCGACGTGTTTTGCCCGCGACCGCCCCGCCGCGAAGGCGGCGACCGCGGGTTTCTGCAACCAGAGGATCGAGGATCACAGGAATGGCGAAGCGGGTTGGCAGCGGCGACGGGGATGCCGTCGGCAAGGTGATGGAAATGCTCAAGGAGCATTCCGTCGAATACGTAGATCTGCGGTTCACCGATCCGCGCGGCAAGTGGCAGCATACCGCGCAGCACGTCTCCACCATCGAGGAGGAGACGTTCAAGGACGGCATCATGTTCGACGGGTCCTCGATCGCCGGCTGGAAGGCGATCAACGAATCCGACATGATCCTGATGCCCGATGCCGACACCGCAACGATGGACCCGTTCGCGGCCAAGCCGAGTCTGATCCTGGTCTGCGACATCGTCGAGCCCTCCACCGGCCAGCCGTACAACCGCGATCCGCGTTCCACCGCCAAGAAGGCCGAGGCCTATGTGAAAGCCTCCGGCGTCGGCGATGCGGTGTATTTCGGGCCGGAGGCGGAGTTCTTCATCTTCGACAGCGTGAAATACGGCACCGGCGGCAACTACGGGATGTTCCAGCTCGACAGTCAGGAAGGCCCGCAGGCGAGCCTGAAGGACTACCCCGAGGGCAACATGGGCCACCGCCCGGTGATCAAGGGCGGGTATTTCCCGGTCCCGCCGGTCGACAGCGAAAGCGACCTGCGCGCCGAGATGCTGTCCACCATGGGCGAGATGGGCGTGGTGATCGAGAAGCACCACCACGAGGTGGCGCAGTCCCAGCACGAACTCGGCATCAAGTTCGGCCCGATGGTGAAGCTCGCCGATGCCCTGCAGATCTACAAATACTGCATCCACAACGTGGCGCACAGCTACGGCAAGACCGCGACCTTCATGCCGAAGCCGATCTACGGCGATAACGGTTCGGGGATGCACTGCCACCAGTCGATCTGGAAGGCCGGCAAGCCGCTGTTCGCCGGCAACGGCTATGCCGACCTGTCGGAGACGGCACTCTATTACATCGGCGGCATCATCAAGCATGCCAAGGCTCTGAACGCCTTCACCAACCCGACCACCAACAGCTACAAACGGCTGATCCCCGGATTCGAAGCGCCGGTGCTGCTGGCCTATTCGGCGCGCAACCGCTCGGCTTCGTGCCGCATTCCATACGCGACCAATCCGAAGGCGAAGCGGGTCGAGGTGCGGTTCCCCGACGCCGCCGCCAACCCCTACCTCGCGTTCAGCGCCATGCTGATGGCCGGCCTCGACGGGATCAAGAACAAGATCCACCCGGGCGAGCCGATGGACAAGGACCTCTATGACCTGCCGCCGGAAGAGCTGAAGGGCATCCCGACGGTCTGCGGCAGCCTGCGCGAGGCGATCGGTGCGCTCGAAGCCGACCACGAGTTCCTGCTGGCCGGCGATGTGTTCAGCATGGACCAGATCGAGAGTTACATCGAGCTGAAGTGGACCGAGGTATATCGTTTCGAGCATACCCCGCACCCGGTCGAGTTCGAGATGTACTACTCGGTCTGACCGCCTACCCCTCTTCATCGTGCATGGCGCCCCGCCGTCCGCATGGACGGCGGGGCGTTTTCATTCGTGCCGCGATTGTTTGCCGATAGGCAATCTGCCTTGGTTTTGGGCAACTCTGGCGCAGTGGCGTTCACCCGAACGCGACCGGCGCCGGCGGCCATGCTGGGCGGCACAGCGGCGGCACGCCGGCAGTCAGCCAGCACGGCACCCAGGGCACTGGTGCCGGTCCGGAGCCGCCCGGATGCGCCCCCACCGCTCGCCGCGTTTTCGATCTTCGCCCAGCCGCACCGGCAGATCGCGGCGTGCAGCCCCGCGATGCCAGCGCGGCACGGTTCTTGAGTGTGGGTTACTGGACCACGCTACCGCAGGACAGGGGACCGACATGAAGCTCATCATGGCCATCATCAAGCCGTTCAAGCTGGACGACGTACGCGAGGCGCTGACCCCCCTCGGCGTGCAAGGGCTGACCGTTTCCGAAGTCAAAGGTTTCGGCCGGCAGAAAGGTCAGACCGAAATCTACCGAGGCGCAGAATATCACGTGAATTTCCTGCCCAAGGTGAAGATCGAGGTCGCCGTGGCCGCCGACCTCGCCGACCAGGTGATCGAGGCGATCGTGAAATCTGCCCACACCGGCAAGATCGGCGACGGCAAGATCTTCGTCATGGATCTGGAACGCGCGGTCCGCATCCGCACCGGCGAAACCGATGCCGCCGCGCTGTAACCGGTTTTTCGTCCCAAACAAGGAACCAGAAACGATGAAGCGATCCCGTCTCGCCTGGGGAGCCGCCGGCCTGTTGCCAGTGCTTCTTTTCGCCGTGCCGGCGCTGGCCGACGCCCCCCCGGCGGTTCCCAAGCTCAGCCCTGGCGATACCGCCTGGATGCTGTCCAGCACTGCACTCGTGCTGATGATGACGATCCCGGGCCTCGCCTTGTTCTATGCCGGCATGGTGCGCAAGAAGAACGTGCTCGCCACCATGATGCAGTCCTTCGTGATCTGCTGCCTGGTGACGATCACCTGGGCGGTGGCGGGCTATTCGCTCGCGTTCACCAACGGCAATCCCTACATCGGCGACATGTCCCGCTTCATGCTGTGGGGCATGGAGAAGAACTGGGACAAGGCCTTCCTGCTCGGCGGATCGGTCCCGCAGACCATCCCCGAGTTGGTCTTCATGATGTTCCAGATGACGTTCGCGATCATCACCCCGGCGCTGATCGCCGGTGCGTTCGCCGATCGGATGAAGTTCAGCGCGCTCTGCATCTTCATGGTACTGTGGTCGCTGTTCGTCTATTCGCCGATCGCGCACTGGGTCTGGAGCTCGGACGGCTGGTTGGGCGCCGGCGTGTTCGGTCTGCCGGGCGCGGCGGATTTCGCGGGCGGCACGGTCGTGCACATCAACGCCGGCATCGCGGGCCTTGTCTGCGCACTGGTGCTGGGCAAGCGGGTTGGTTACGGCCAGGACAACATGGCGCCGTATAACGTGTCCTATGCCGTGATCGGCGCATCCCTGCTGTGGGTGGGCTGGTTCGGGTTCAACGCGGGTTCCGCGGTGGCATCGAACGGCCGCGCCGGCATGGCGATGACGGTGACGCAGATCGCCACCGCCGCCGCAGCGCTCGGCTGGATGTTCGCCGAGTGGGCGAGCAAGGGCAAACCCTCGGTCCTCGGCGCAGCTTCCGGTGCGGTGGCGGGCCTGGTTGCGATCACCCCGGCGTCGGGCTTCGTGCTGCCGGGTTCGTCGATCATCATCGGCATCGCAGCCGGCGTGATCTGCTTCTGGGCCTCCACCAGCCTCAAGCACATGCTGGGTTACGACGACAGCCTGGACAGCTTCGGCGTGCACGGCATCGGCGGCATCGTCGGCGCTTTGCTCACCGGCGTGTTCGCTTACGGACCGCTGTCGGGCGGCGCGAACAAGGGCGGCCTGCCGCAGTTCGAATCGCAGGTGATCGCGGTGTGCACCACCCTCATCTACAGCGGCGTGATGACCTTCATCCTGCTGATGGTGACCAAGGCACTGGTCGGCCTGCGGGTTGGCGAGGAGGAGGAGCGCGAGGGTCTCGACCTCGTGCTGCACGGCGAGCAGATATTCTGATCGACTTCGGAATGGGGGCGCCCGTAATCGGGCGTCCCGCCTTGCCCGGAGCGGCTTGGCCAACCCGGGTCACTCAAGAACAAAAACTCAGGAGACTCGATATGACTCAGGGGACCAGGCTACGATCCGGATGGCAGCGCGCGCTGCTGGGGATGGGGATCTCGCTTTCTACTGCCTCGCTCTGGGCGATCCCGGCCGCGCATGCGCTCACCCCCCCCACGCCCATCACGTTCGACGGCGGACCGCTGGGCAAGTTGACGCTGAGCGGCGGGGCGGACGGATATGCGTACGCACTCACCGGCGCCGGCAGCGAATCAAGTGCCGGCCTGCTCAACACCGACAGGTCGGACGGATTCGAATTCCTGAACGGACTGATCCAGTTACAGAAGACCGACGGGCTGGTGCAGTTTACCGTTCAGGCCGGCTCGACCGGCTCGCTCGTCCTCGGTACCAAGCCGGGGCCGACCTCGGTACAAACCTATGCGACCGGGCCGCTGCGCGCCGTCTACCTCACCCTGGCGCCGACGTCCAACTTCAACATCTCGGCCGGTCATGTCGCTTCACTTGAGGGCTACGAATCGAGCGTCGACTGGCTCAACAGCAATATGCTGACGACCGATATCTTCGAGGTCCAGAATTCCCAAAGTACTGGGGTGACGGCAACCTATACGGCCGGGCCGGTGACTGGGACATTCGTCTTCGGCGACGGGTTCGATACCCAGGTATGGAACTACCTGCAGTTGGCCGCGACCTATACGATCAACGACAACAACGCACTGACCTTGTATGGTTCGACCAATCTCGGCCGGACGGGTCTCAACGCCCATTTCTACGGCAATGCGAACCTGGCGTATAATTCCTCGTTCAATACCGTCGGCCTTCAGGGCGTCGCCAATTTCGTCAACTCCTCGGTGGTCGGCGCCTACTACAGCTACACGATCGGCAACCTGAACCTGGTGCCGGAAGTGCAGTATGTCTGGGCACGACAGGATGATTCGCTGGTGACGGCGGGCTCCGCCGCCATGACAGGTTACTCCAGCAACTTCGGCGCCGCGCTGTTCGCCAACTACCAGTTCGGCAAGTCGCCCTACTCGCTCGGCGCCTGGGTGCAATATTTCACGTCGAACGGGCCGGACAACTGGTTCCTCAACCCGGGGGCACAGGGCTTCGGCCTGTCGATCTCGCCGACCTGGCAGAAGAACCACCTGTTCCTGCGCGGCGACGTGGGGCTGATCCACCTGACCACGATCGGCACACCCGGTTCGTCCGGCTACGGCAGCGGCATGACCGGCCGCAACCAGGCGGACTTCCTGCTCGAGGCGGGCGTCCTGTTCTGATCGGGTCGCGGCGCCGGTCCCGACCGGGGCCGGCGCCGCGGTGCCTTGCCGCCGGACCGGCCCCGCCTGCCCGCAGTTGACGGCGCCGGGCTTCCGCCCCACAAGTCCGCCACCGCCCCCCGCGGCCAACAGCGGGCAGTATGGGAGAGTCCGGGCTTGCAGCCGACCGATATTCGGGACCCCGAGTATTTCCACAAGGTCGTGGATTGCCAGTGGGCCTGCCCGGCGCATACGCCGGTTCCGGAATACATCCGCCTGATCGCCGCGCAGCGCTACGCTGACGCGTATATGATCAATTGGCACTCCAACGTCTTCCCCGGCATTCTCGGCCGCACCTGCGACCGGCCCTGCGAGCCGGCCTGCCGCCGCGGCCGGGTGGAGGACGCGCCGGTTGCCATCTGCCGCCTGAAGCGGGTGGCCGCCGACTACAAGGGCGATATCCGCGCCCGGCTCCCCCTTCCCGCAGCGCAGCAATACGGCAAGACCATCGCACTGGTCGGCGCCGGGCCCGCGTCGCTGACCGTGGCGCGCGACCTCGCCCCGCTCGGCTACCGCTGCATCGTGTTCGATGGGGACAGCCGCGGCGGCGGCATGATCCGCAGCCAGATCCCCCGCTTCCGCCTGCCCGAAAGTGTCATCGACGAGGAGGTGGGCTACATTGTCGACCTCGGCATCGAGATGCGGCTGGGCCAGCGGATCGACAGCCTGAAATCGTTGCTGGCGGAAGGCTTCGACGCCGTGTTCGTCGGCTCCGGCGCCCCGCGCGGACGTGACCTGCAGATCCCAGGCCGGCAGGAAGCGGGGGAGAATATCCATATCGGCATCGATTGGCTGTCCTCTGTGTCGTTCGGCCATGTCGAGAAGATCGGCAAGCGGGTCATCGTGCTCGGTGGCGGCAACACGGCGATGGATTGCTGCCGCTCCGCCCGTCGCCTGGGCGGGGAGGACGTGAAGGTCATCGTCCGCTCCGGCTTCGAGGAAATGAAAGCGTCGCCCTGGGAAAAGGAAGACGCATTGGGCGAGGACATCCCGATCCTGAACTGGATGGTCCCCAAGGAATTCACCCACGCCGACGGCCACCTGACGGGCGTGCTGTTCGAGACGGTGAAGGCCGAGCGCGACGCGAACGGCCGCCGCCGCCTGGTGCCCACCGGCGAACCCGACCAGCACATCCCCTGCGACGACGTGCTGGTGGCGGTCGGGCAGGAGAACGCGTTCCCCTGGATCGAGCGTGACGCCGGCCTGGAGTTCGATCGCTGGGACATGCCGGTGGTCGACCAGGTCACCATGGGATCGACCCATCCGAACGTGTTCTTCGGCGGCGACGCGGCGTTCGGCCCGAAGAATATCATCTGGGCGGTGGCGCATGGTCACCAGGCTGCGATCTCCATCCACAAGCTCTGTCAGGGCGAGGACGTGCATGATCGTCCGCCGCCCACCGTCACCTTGGCGTCCCAGAAGATGGGCATCCACGAGTGGAGCTACGACAACGACATCACGCTCGATCGACGGGTGGCGGTGCCGCACAAGGCGAAGGCACTGGCACTCGCCGACATCACCGCCGAGGTCGAACTGGGCTATGATGATCGGCTTGCCTTCAAGGAAGCGGAACGCTGCCTGAACTGCGACGTGCAAACGGTGTTCACCGACCGGCTGTGCATCGAATGCGATGCGTGCGTCGACATCTGTCCCGTCGACTGCATCAACTTCACCGCCAACGGCGATGAGGCTGAGCTGCGCGGCCGGTTGAACGCGCCCGCCCTGGACCCGACCCAGGCGCTCTATATCTCCGGCGCGCTGAAGACCGCGCGAGTGATGGTGAAGGACGAGGACGTCTGCCTTCACTGCGGCCTGTGCGCCGAGCGTTGCCCGACCGGCGCGTGGGACATGCAGCGATTCCTCTACGACATGGCCCAGCCAGGACAGCACGCATGTCACAAGCGCTGATCGACGCATCGCCGGACTCGGTTCGGGGCCTGCAACGGGTCAACGATTTCGTCGTCAAGTTCGCCAACGTCAACGGCTCCGGATCGGCCAGCGCCAACACCTTGTTCGGCAAGGCGATCCTGCGCATGGGCGTGCCGGTGGCGCCACGCAACATCTTCCCCTCCAACATCCAGGGCCTGCCGACCTGGTACGAGGTGCGGGTGTCGGAAGCGGGCCACCTCGGCGCGCGCGGCGGCGTCGACCTGATGGTGGCGATGAACCCGCAGACCTGGGACCAGGACGTGGCGTCCATCGAGCCGGCCGGGTATCTGTTCTACGACTCAACCAAGCCGCTGCCGGAATCGAAGTTCCGCTCTGATATCGTCCGCCTTGGCATGCCGCTGACGGAACTGACCAACCGCGCCTATTCCGATTCGCGCCAGCGGCAGTTGTTCAAGAACATCGTCTATGTGGGCGCGCTGTCGGCGCTGCTCGATATCGATCCCAAAGTGATCGAGTCGTTGTTTTCCGAGCAGTTCCGCGGCAAGGACGCGCTGATCGCGCCCAACGTGGCGGCACTGCACATGGGGCGCGACTACGCGCTGGAGCATCTGCCCTGCCCGATCGGCCTGACCGTGCGCCGGGCGGACGCGGTGGGCGATCGCATCTCCATCGACGGCAATGCCGCCGCCGCGCTCGGCGCGGTGTACGGCGGGGCCACCGTGGCGGCGTGGTATCCGATTACGCCATCGTCGTCGCTGGCCGAAGCGTTCATCCGCTACTGTCACCGTTTCCGCATCGACAAGGAAACCGGCCAGCACCGTTTCGCCATCGTGCAGGCGGAGGACGAGCTGGCCTCGATCGGCATGGTGATCGGCGCCGCCTGGAACGGGGCGCGGGCGTTCACCGCCACCTCCGGCCCTGGCATCTCCCTGATGCAGGAGTTCTTCGGCCTGGCCTATTTCGCCGAGATCCCGGCGGTGATCTTCGACGTGCAGCGCGCCGGGCCGTCGACGGGCATGCCCACCCGCACGCAGCAATGCGACATCCTCGCCTGCGCCTATGCCTCGCACGGCGACACCAAGCACGTGCTCCTGTTTCCGGAAGACCCGGCCGAGTGCTTCGAGATGGGCGCGCAGGCCTTCGATCTCGCGGACCGGCTGCAAACGCCGGTGTTCGTCATGCTCGACCTCGATATCGGCATGAACGAGCGGCTGTGCCGACCGTTCGCCTGGGACGACAACCGGCGCATGGACCGCGGCAAGGTGATGACCGCCGCCGAATTGGAAGCGGGCAAGGATTTCGGCCGCTACCTGGATGTGGACGGGGACGGCATCCCCTACCGCACCTATCCCGGCACGCATCCGACCCGCGGCGCCTATTTCACCCGCGGCACGTCGAAGGACCGCTACGCCCGCTATACGGAGGAGGGTCCTGCCTACGCCGACAACATGGAACGCCTGCTGCGCAAGCACGACACGGCGAAGACCCTGGTGCCGTGCCCGGTCGCACATCCGGCCGCGGTGCCGACCAGCCGCTGCGTGATCTACTACGGCTCCACCAGCCCGGCGATGACGGAAGCCGAGACGCTGCTCGCCGAACAGGGCCTGCCGGTCGACCTGCTGCGGGTGCGCGGCTTTCCGTTCCACGACGACGTGCGCCACTTCATCGCGCAGCACGACCATGTGTTTGTGGTGGAACAGAACCGCGACGGCCAGTTGCGCACCCTGCTGATCACCGAGCTGGAGATCGACCCGGCGAAGCTGGTGCGCATCGTGCATTTCGACGGCACCCCGATCACCGCCCGCTTCATCGCCGGGGCCATCGCCAAGGCCGCGGCCCCGAGGACAGCGACGCCATGACGTATCTGCCGAAACCGAAACTGCACCACCCGGGGCTGGAGCGGAACACGCTCGGCTTCACCCGCCGCGACTATGAGGGCGCGATCTCCACCCTCTGCGCCGGTTGCGGACACGATTCGATCAGTGCGGCCATCGTGCGCGCGTGCTTCGAGCTCGACCTGCCGCCGCACCGGATCGCCAAGCTGTCGGGGATCGGCTGCTCGTCGAAGACGCCGACCTATTTCCTCGGCGCCTCGCACGGGTTCAACTCGGTGCATGGACGGATGCCGTCGGTGCTGACCGGGGCGAACCTCGCGAACCGCGATCTGATCTATCTTGGCGTGTCGGGCGACGGCGATTTCGGCCTCGATCGGCATCGGCCAGTTCGCGCATGCGATGCGCCGCAGCGTGAACATGGTCTATATCGTCGAGAACAACGGCGTCTATGGCCTCACCAAGGGCCAGTTCTCGGCCACGTCCGACAAGGGTGCGACATCCAAGCGCGGCGTCGTGAACAGCGACGAAGCAATCGACATGGTCGGCATGGCCTTGCAGCTCGGCGCCACCTTCGTCGCGCGCAGCTTCTCCGGCGACAAGGGCCAGCTCGTGCCGCTGATCGAGGCCGCGCTGCGCCACCAGGGCGCGGCCTTCATCGACTGCATCTCCCCCTGCGTCGCGTTCAACAACCACGAAGGTTCCACCAAGAGCTACGATTTCGTGCGCGAACACAACGAGGCGGTCAACTACCTGGACGTGATCGAGGGCCGCCCGCCGATCACGGTCGATTACGCCCCCGGCACGGTGGAGATGGTGCAGCAGCACGACGGTACCTGGCTGCGCCTGCGCAAGCTCGCCGACGACTACGACGTGCACGACCGGGTCGCGGCGATGGACCACCTGCAACGTCGCCACGCCGAGGGCGAGATCGTCACCGGCCTGCTGTATGTCGATCCGGAGCCGCGCGACCTGCACCACCACATGAACACGGTCGCAACGCCGTTGAACGCGCTCGACGATTCGGCGCTGATCCCCGGCGCCGCCATGCTGGAGAAGCTGAACGCCGGCCTGCGCTAGATCCGGCAACGGAGGGCCCTTGCCATGAGCTTCACCCCCGCCGGGGTCATTCCGGCCACCCTGCTCGCCTTCCACGACGATTTCTCCATCGATGAGGGGGCCACCCGCCGCCATCTGCGCGACGTGGCGGCGACGGCCGGCATCTCCGCGATCACCGTGAACGGGCACGCTTCCGAGGTGCACGCCTGCACCGAGGCCGAGCAGCAGCGCATCCTCGCGCTGACCCTGGCGGAGATCGGCGACCGCCTGCCGGTCATCTCCGGCGTCTGGGCCGACGGCAGCGCCAATGCGGCGCGCATTGCCCGCACCGCGGCCGCTGAAGGAGCCGCGGCGCTGCTCGTGTTCCCCTCCGCCGTGTTCTCGATGGGCGGCCAACAGCGCCCGGAGATGGCGTTGGCGCATTTCGGCGCCATCGCCGCGGCAACCGACCTGCCGCTGATCGTCTTCGCTTACCCGGAACGTTCCACGTTATCCTATCCCTTGGACACCCTGGTGCGGCTGGCGGAAGCCATCCCGTCCATCCGAGCGATCAAGGACTGGTGCAACGACCCGGCGCTGCACGAGCGCCACATCCGCACTCTGCAATCCTTGCCGCGGCCGGTGAACGTGCTGTCCACGCACAGCGCCTGGCTGATGGCCTCGCTCGCACTCGGCTGCAACGGGCTCCTGTCCGGTTCGGGCAGCGTCATCCCCGAGTTGCACGTGGCGCTGTGGCAGGCGGTGCAGGCCGGCGACCTCGCGGCAGCACGCATGCTCAACGACCGCATCCACCCGTTGGCGGAGGCGTTCTATGCCACGCCGGCGCTCGATATGCACAACCGGATGAAGGAATGCCTGGTGATGCTGGGGCGGATGGAGCGCGCCGTGGTGCGCCCGCCGCTGGTGCGGATCGATCCGGCCGAGCGCGCCCGGTTGTGCGCCGCCCTCGATGCCGCCGGCCTGGACGCCGCACGCCCGGCCCTGGCGCAGTTCACCCGCGCCGCCTGACGGCAGCGCCGGTCGCTACGGCCGCAGCGCGGCAAGCGCGTCGGACAGGCGGGCGAAGCGCGCCACCGGCCCGATCGCCGGTTCCACCACCAGATGCTCGGCGCTGCGCCACAGGCTCCAGCGATGCCGCAGGCCGCCGACCTCCTGCAGCGCCACCACCTCCTCGTAGTCCTCGCCGTCGATGCAGCGATCGAGCTCGATCGTCAGATGCAGCCGGCGGCGCTCCGCCCAGCGCTGCATCGCCTGCAGCTCCGCGATGGGAAAGGCGAAGCCACGCGGCGGGCGCGGCGCCGCGATCGGACGGTTCATCGTGGGAATCCTTGGTTCGCCATGCGGCGCAAGGCTCCTATGCAACGCGGCAGGGGCGGCGACAAGCCCCACGAGCAATCCGGAGATCGTCGACCGCGTCGACCCTCACCGCGCACGCATGCATCAAAACCGTGGTCTCGGCGGTCGCGACCACAAGATCGCGCAGCAGTGCCGGCATCCGCGTCGCCTTTGCCCGGTCGCGATCGATATTGGCTTCTATCTCGGCGACTTTGCCGAAGGCCACGGAGCAACCCGGAAGATTACCCTGAACGGCGACGCGGCGCCCACGCACGTCATTCCGATGTCGATACCGACGCAACAAGGTCGAATCGGGCGATCACACCGGGCAGTTCGGCCGCCGGCACCGGACGCCCGAACAGATAGCCCTGGACTTCGGTGCAGCCCTCGGCGCGCACCCGTTCGAGCTGTTCCGCCGTCTCCACCCCCTCGGCGATGGTACGCATCCCGAGGCTGGCGCCGAGGCCCGCGATGGCGCGCACGATCGCGCGCCCCTCGGCGACACCGCGCGCGCCGGAGACAAAGCTGCGGTCGATCTTGATCTTGTCGAAAGGGAAGCTCTGCAGCCGGGTCAGCGACGAATAGCCGGTGCCGAAATCGTCCATCGCGATCCGCACGCCGCTGGCGCGCAACTGGCGCAGTACCGCCATGGTCGCCTCCGGATTGCCGAGCAGAGCGCTTTCCGTCACCTCGATTTCCAGCCGATGCGGCGCCAGGCCGGAACGGGACAGCGCGTCGCCCACCGCGGCCAGCAGATCGCCCTGCTCGAACTGCAGCGCCGATACGTTCACTGCCACGGCGAGCGGCGCCGGCCAGCCGGCGGCCTCCTTGCACGCGGCGGCCAGAATCCAGGCGCCGATCGGCGCCATCAGGCCGATTTCCTCGGCCAGCGGCACGAACGCGGCGGGCGAGACGGCGCCACCCGTCGGGTGCTGCCAGCGTAGCAACGCCTCGAACCCGAACAGGCGATCAGACCTGACATCGACCTGCGGCTGGTAGTGCAAGGTGAACTGCCGCAGCGCGAAGGCGCGACGGAGGTCGGTTTCCATCTGCCGGCGGGTTTCGGAACGGGCGTGCATCTCCGGCATGAAGGTGGCGCACCGGCCCTTGCCGGCCGCTTTCGCGGCGTGCAGCGCGCTGGTGGCGCAGCGCAACAGGGTATCGGCAGCCACCCCGTCCTGCGGTGCGCGGGCGATGCCCACGCTGAGCCCAACGGTCACCGGCTGTCCGGCCAGCAGATAGGGCCGGCTCAGCCCGTCCATCAGCCGCCTGGCCAAGCCGTCCAGCTCTTCCGGCCTTGCACCCTCCCCGACCAGGACGGCGAACTCGTCCCCGTCCAGCCGCGCCGGCAGATCGCTGCCCCGCAGCGCCGTGCGCAGCCGCGCCGCCAGGGTCGCGAGCAACTGGTCGCCCACTTGCGGTCCCAGGGTATCGTTGATGATCCAGAATTGATCGATGTCGAGCACGATCAGGCCAAGCGCGCCTGGCTCGGCCGCCAGCCGCGCGACCAGCGCCGCATGGAAGCTGGTCCTGTCGGGCAGGCCGGTGAGCGGGTCGGCGCGCATGCCGGACTCGGGCTCCGCCCGCGCCTGATCGGGCCGCAGCAGCAGGGCAACCCGCCGTCGCGGCAAGGAAACGCGCCGTGCCGCCATCCCGCCGCCGCTCGCATCGCTGAGCCGGCAGGCAGGCGGCGCCGCGGCGAGCGCGAGTTCGGCCAGCGCAGCGCGGGCATCGGGGGAAAGTCGGGTGCGCGACAATATCGTCGCCAGCGACGCGCCGGCGCGGGGTGCGCCAGGATCGAGCGCCAGCAAACGTGCGGCCTCCCCGGTCACCAACCCGACGTTGCGGTTGTGGTCGAGCAGCAGGGCCGGCCCATCCAACGCGGCGAGCAGAGCGGCGGCATCGTCGTCCTCATCCTGCTCCGCCATCGGACGGAAATCGGCAAGCGAGGCTGCGGTGTCGAGCGCCATGCCAGAGGTCACGTCGGGGTCCGATACCAGTCCTGGTCGCCATTTGGCGGGAACGCGGTAAAGAAAGTCTTACGGCCCGCAGGCGGCGGCGCACCGGACGAACGGTTCCTCTCGCCGGCGAAAGGCCGCTTCGGCGGGATCGAACCGCAGCGCCACCGGCACTGGAGCCCTCATACCAGCGGCCCCGGCCGATGACTCGTCCGGCGTCCACCTGGCCGCTGGTATGTCCTTGATTTTGCGCATGGCCGCCCCGCCAACCCCATGCGCGATACCGGCCGGCCGAAGAGGCCGCCGGTATCAAAGCCCACAGTGGTCCCGCGCCGCCCGCACCCTATCCGCGCCGACGCACCGCCGCGGTCACCGTGTTTTCCAGCAGGCAGGCGATGGTCATCGGCCCCACACCGCCCGGCACCGGGGTGATCGCCCCGGCCACCGTGGCAGCTTCCGCAAAGGCGACGTCGCCCACCAGCCGCAAGTCCGCCCCGCGGTTGATGCCGACATCGATCACGACAGCCCCCGGCGCGATCCAGTCCCCGCGTACCAACTCCGCCCGGCCCACGGCAGCCACCAGGATCTCGGCGCGCCGGGACTCCGCAGGCAGATCGCGGGTGCGGGAATGGGCCATGGTCACGGTGGCGTCGGCAGCCAGCAGCAACGCCGCCATCGGCCGGCCGACAATTGCCGAACGCCCCAGCACCACCGCGCGCGCCCCCGCAACCCGCACCCCGGCAGCGTCCAGCAGCCGCATCACCCCGAGCGGCGTGCATGGCACCAACCTCGGCCGCCCGGCCGCCAGCGCACCGACGTTCAACGGATGAAACCCGTCGACATCTTTCGCCGGATCGATCGCCGCCACGACGCGATGCGGGTCGATGCCTGCCGGCAGCGGCAGTTGCACCAGAATCCCGTCCACCGACGGATCCGCATTCAACCGCGCCACCTCGGCGAGCAGCGCTGCCTCCCCGATCGCGGCCGGCAGCCGAATCGTCCGTGCGGCAATGCCGGTGGCGGCAGCAGCACGATCCTTGTTGCGGACATAGACGGCACTGGCCGGGTCCTCGCCCACCAGCACCACTGCCAACCCGGGCTGGAAACCAAGCTCTGCGACCCGCGCCGCGACCGCAGCCCGCACGGTCGCTGCCACCGCCTTGCCGTCGATGATCCGCGCCGTCATGCGAAGCGAGCGACGTCTTGATGGTCCCTAAGCAAGGCCAGGGAGCGCTGCCCCCCTTGGTCCGCTTCGCGGCCAAAGCCCCGCCAAGGGCAGCGCCCTTGGAACGCATCCGTTGGTTCCGTGCGGGCGGGGAGTGTCGCGGCTGGCATCACAGGCCGGCGAGCCGCGCACCAAGGGTTACCGGATTCCCGCTCACCAGCAGCCGCTTTTCCCGGCTGGCAGCGCCTGCGGCGATCGCGACGGCGGACGAGGGGACGCCCAATGCCGCGGCCAGGGCGGCGCAGGCGGCCCGGTTGGCGGCGCCGTCCTGCGGCGCAGCGGTGACGGCGATCCCGAGTCGGGAGCCGTCGCGCGATGGTTCGACGCCGCGCAGCCCCGGGCGGCGGGCACGGGGATGGACCTTCACGGCGACGCTGACGCCGTCCACCGTCTCTCGCCAGGGGGCGGAAACGGGGCCGCTCACAGCGCGAGAGCTTGCCAGGTGCCGAACAGGATCGCCGCCTCCAGCCGGCCGAGCAGCGGCAGGATGACGATCTGGATCAGCAGCACCACGATCCACGGGCTGATGTCGATGCCGCCCAGGTTCGGTAGCATGTTGCGGATCGGGCGCAGGACCGGCTCGGTGACCCGGTACAGGAAGTCGCCGATCGACCAGACCAGGCGGTTGCGCGTGTCCAGCACCCCGAAGGCAGTCAGCATGCTGAACAGCGCGGCCAGGATCACGGCCCACATATAGGCCCAGACGATATAGCCGATCAGATTGAAGAGGATTGTGATCATTCCGGCACTCCGAAAGCGGCCGGACCCTACCGGCCGGCGCGCGGGGGTGCAACGGGGGCGGTACGGCGCCCGTGCGGGCCGGCAGCCTGCGTCCGCGACGGGAAGCGCTGCGCAATTCCTCGTCGGGAAGCGCTTACCCGAACACGCGCCGCCCGGCCTTCCAGGTCCCCAGCACGCGGCCTTCCAGCGCCCGGCCGTCGAACGGGGTGTTCTGCGCCTTGCCCGGCAGCGCGCCCGCCTCCACCCGCCAGGCGCGTTCGGGGTGGAACAGGCAGAGATCGGCCGCTGCCCCTTTCGCCAGCCGCCCGGCCGCCACACCCAGCAGCGCCGCCGGCCGCACCGTCAGCAGCCCGATCGCCTGCGCCAGGCTCAGCATCCCGCCGTGCACCTGCGCCAGGGTCACGCCGAGCAGGGTCGCCAACCCCGCCCCGCCCGGCGCGGCCTGCGCGAACGGCAGGCGCTTGTCGTCGGCGTCGCGCGGCTGATGGTCGGAGGCGATCGCGTCGATCGTGCCGTCCGCCAGCGCCGCCACCACCGCCAGTCGGTCGGCATCCGCACGCAACGGCGGGGAAAGTTTGGCATAGGTGCGGAAATCGCCGATTGCCGTCTCGTTCAGATCGAAATAGGGCGGCGCGGTGTCGCAGGTCACCGCCAGGCCATCCTGCTTCGCGCGCCGGATCAAGGTCAGGGCCTCGCCGGTGGAGACATGAGCGAAATGCACCGCGCCTCCGGTCAGTGCGGCGAGGCGGATGTCGCGCGCCACCAGGATCGCCTCCGCCGCTGCGGGAATGCCGGGCAGGCCGAGGCGGGTGGCCAGTTCGCCCTCGGTCGCCGCCCCACCGGCGGCGAGCGACGGATCCTCCGGGTGTTGCACGATCCGCGCGCCGAAGCCGCTGGCGTAGCGCAGCGCGGTGCGCATCAGCCGCGCCGGTCCGATCGCCCGCGCCCCGTCGGTGAACGCTACCGCCCCGGCCTCGGCCAGTAGCCCGAGCTCGGCCAGTTCCTCCCCCCGGCAGCCGCGGGTGACGGCGCCATAGGGCAGGATGGTGAGGCTGCCGGTTTCCTCCCCGCGGGCACGGAGCAGGCGGACCAGCGCCGGGTCGTCGATCGCCGGGCTGGTGTCGGGCAAGGCGGCCACGGTGGTGATGCCGCTGGCGGCCGCCGCCCGCGCGGCGGAAGCGATCGTTTCGCGATATTCGGCACCCGGCTCGCCCAGCGCTGCGCGCATGTCGACGAGGCCTGGGCACAGCACCGCACCGTCCTCCCCTCGCACCACCGCCGCACCGTCCGGCCGGCCGAGCGCGGCACCGAAATCGGCGATCCGCCCATCGCGCATCAGGAGTTCCCCGGGCTGGTCCAGGCCGGAGGCGGGGTCGAGCAGGCGGACGCCGGTGAAGAACACGCAGCCCGCGGCGGATTCAGCCATTCCCGGCCCCCCGGGAGAGCGTGTCCAGCACCGCCATCCGCACCGCGACCCCCATCTCCACCTGCTCGCGGATCAGGCTGCGCACGGGATCGTCGGCCACTGCGCTGTCGATCTCCACGCCACGGTTCATCGGACCCGGATGCATCACCAGCGCATCGGGTTTGGCATGGGCAAGCTTGGCGGCATCCAGGCCCCAGAAGCGGAAGAACTCGCGCGCGCTGGGCACCAGGCCGCCAGGGCCGCCAGCCATGCGTTCCCGTTGCAGCCGCAGCATCATCACGATGTCGGCGCCCTTGAGGCCGGTTTCCATGTCGTGGAACACCTCAACCCCCAGCCGGGCGGCCTCGGCCGGGATCAGGGTGGGCGGGCCGACCACGTGCACCCGGCTGCCCATGGTGGAGAGCAGGTGGATGTTGGAGCGCGCCACCCGGGAATGGGCGATATCGCCGCAGATCGCGACCGTGAGCCCCTCCAGCCGTCCCTTGCGGCGGCGGATGGTCAGCGCATCGAGCAGCGCCTGGGTCGGGTGCTCATGCGTGCCGTCGCCGGCGTTGATGACCGCCGCGTCGACCTTCTGCGCCAGCAGGTTGGGCGCGCCGGACTGGTCGTGGCGCACCACCAGCAGGTCGCAATGCATGGCGTTCAGGGTGGCCGCCGTGTCCAGCAACGTCTCGCCCTTGTTCACCGAGGAGGTGGAGACGGACATGTTGATCACGTCGGCGCCGAGGCGCTTGCCGGCGAGCTCGAAACTGGTGCGGGTGCGGGTGGAGTCCTCGAAAAAGAGGTTGATCAGGGTGCGCCCGCGCAACAGGTCGCGCTGGGTCTGGCCGGAGCGGGTGAGCAGCACGTAGCTCTCGGCCAGGTCGAGCAACTGGCCGATCTGCGGCGGGTGCAGACCCTCGATTGCAAGGAGGTGGCGGAGGCGGATGGACACGCGGCTTTGTCGCGGGCTGGCGCCGAGGCGTCAACCATGGGCGAATCGACCAGGGGGCCGACAACCGGAAGCGGTCCCGCTCAGGCGGTCAGGGTCATGCAACAAACCGGCGCGCGCGAGGCCTGCGGCTGCCGCGGCCGGCCCGGCACGGAGGCGGTGCCGCGCCGACCGGCATGATGCGGTCATCGCTACTGCGCCGCCTCCGCATAGGCCTCCACCGGCACGCAGGTGCAGACCAGGTTGCGATCCCCGTAGACGTTGTCCACCCGCCCCACCGGCGGCCAGTATTTCGCCGCCGCGACGAACGGCAGCGGGAACGCTGCCGTCTCCCGCGAGTAGGCATGCGGCCACGCGCTCCCCATCACCGCCGCCGCGGTGTGCGGCGCGCCCTTCAGCGGATTGTCGGTCCGGTCCCAGCGTCCCGCCGCCACCGCGGCGATCTCGGCGCGGATCGCGATCATCGCGTCGCAGAAGCGGTCGAGCTCCTCCTGCGGTTCGCTCTCCGTCGGCTCGATCATCAACGTGCCGGCGACCGGGAAGGACATGGTCGGCGCATGGAAGCCGTAGTCGGCCAGGCGCTTGGCGATGTCCTCCACGCCCACCCCCGCTTCCTGCGCGAAGCCGCGGCAGTCGATGATGCACTCGTGCGCCACCAGCCCACCGGAGCCGGAATAGAGCACCGGGTAATGCGGGCGTAGCTTTGCTGCGATGTAGTTGGCGTTCAGGATCGCGACCTGGGTCGCGCGGGTCAGCCCGGCTCCGCCCATCAGGCGGATGTAGGCATAGGGGATCGGCAGGATCAGCGCGCTGCCGAACGGCGCCGCCGCCACCGGGCCGATGCCGCTCGCCGGCCCCGCATCCGCGCGCAGCGGGTGGTTGGGCAGGAACGGCGCCAGATGCGCGGCAACGCCGATCGGCCCTACCCCGGGCCCGCCGCCGCCGTGCGGGATGCAGAACGTCTTGTGCAGATTAAGGTGGCACACGTCGGCGCCGATCGCCGCCGGGCTGGTCAGCCCAACCTGCGCGTTCATGTTCGCCCCGTCCATGTACACCTGCCCGCCGGCGTCGTGCACGATGGCGCAGATCTCGCGGATCGCCGTCTCGAACACGCCGTGCGTGCTGGGGTAGGTCACCATCAGCGCCGCCAGACGCGGCGCGTGCGCCGCGACCTTGGCGCGCAGGTCGGCAAGGTCGACGTTGCCGTCGCGGTCGCAAGCTACCACCACGACGCGCAGCCCGGCCATCACCGCGCTCGCCGGATTGGTGCCGTGCGCGCTCGATGGGATCAGGCAGACGTCGCGCGCGCCCTCCTCGCGCGAGTCGTGCCACGCGCGGATCGCCAGCAGCCCGGCGTATTCGCCCTGCGATCCGGCGTTGGGCTGCAACGACACCGCAGCGAAGCCGGTGATGGCGCAGAGCCAGCCGGCAAGCCGCCCGATCAGTTCCGCATACCCCGCCGTCTGGTCGGGCGGCGCGAACGGATGGACCGCGGCGAAGCCCGGCCAGGTGATCGGCAGCATCTCCGCCGCCGCATTCAGCTTCATGGTGCAGGACCCGAGCGGGATCATCCCGCGATCGAGGGCGATGTCCTTCTCCGCCAGAAGTTTCAACCAGCGCAGCATGGCGTGCTCGGACCGATGCGCGTGGAACACCGGCTCGGTCAGGAAGGTATCCGTGCGGCGAAGCCTGGTCGGCAACCCGTCCGGCGCGGCCCCGAGCGGCGCGGCCCCGAGCGGCACGGCATCGAGCGGCGCGCCGAGCAGCGAGGCCAGCGCCTCCAGCTCCGCCGTGGTTACCGTCTCGTCCAGCGCGATGCCGACGCCGGTGGCATCGATCCGCCGCAGGTCGAAGCCCGCCGCCGCCGCACGCGCGATCAGCGCATCCGCGTCCGGCACGTCCAGCGCGATCGTATCGAAAAACACCTCGTGCCGCACACCGATCCCGGCCCGCCGCGCGACATCGGCGAGCAGCCGTGCCATCAGGTTCGCCCGCCGCGCGATCCGCCCCAGCCCCTCCGGCCCGTGCCAGACGGCATAGAACCCCGCCATCACCGCCAGCAGCACCTGCGCGGTGCAGATGTTGGAGGTCGCCTTTTCGCGCCGGATGTGCTGCTCGCGCGTCTGTAGCGCGAGCCGCAGCGCCGGCGCGCCCGCGCTGTCGACCGAGACGCCCACGAGCCGCCCCGGCATGTGGCGCTTGAACGCATCGCGCGTGGCGAAGAACCCCGCATGCGGGCCGCCGAATCCCATCGGCACGCCGAAGCGCTGCGCCGAGCCCACCACGACATCCGCCCCCATCGCCCCGGGTGGCGTCAGCAGCGCGAGCGCCAGCGGATCGGCCGCAACAATGGCGAGTGCGCCCGCCGCGTGCGCCGCCGCGATCTCGGCCGTCAGGTCGCGCACGGCGCCCGTCGTGCCGGGATAGGACAGGACCACCGCAAACGGGGCGGCGGCGGCGATCGCCGCGGAATCGCCGGGCGACACCTCGGCCAGCCGCCAGCCCAGGGGGCGCGCCCGGGTTGCGAGCACCGCTCTGGTCTGCGGATGGAGGTCGGCGCCGACCGCGATGGTTTCCGACTTGCTGCGGCCGATGCCGTGGGCCATCGTCACCGCCTCGGCCGCCGCAGTCGCTTCGTCGAGCAGGGAGGCGTTCGCGATCTCCATCCCCGTCAGGTCGCGGATCAGGGTCTGGAAGATCAGCAGCGCTTCCAACCTTCCTTGCGAGATTTCCGCCTGGTACGGCGTGTAGGCGGTGTACCAGGCCGGGTTCTCCAGCACGTTGCGCTGGATCACCGGCGGCGTGACGGTGCCATGGTAGCCCATGCCGATCAGCGCCCGCCGGGTGCCGTTGCGCGCCGCGAGGCCGCGCAGTTCCGCCAGCACCCCGGCCTCATCGACCGGCGGCGGCAGGTCGAGCCCGGCCTCGGTCCGGATCGCCGCCGGCACCGCCTGCGCGACGAGCGCGTCCAGCGACGCCATGCCGAGGCTGCGCAGCATCGCCGCGACCGCGCCCTCCGACGGGCCGATGTGGCGGGAGGCAAAGGCGCCGGACGTGTCGAGCGCGGCAAGTTCCGCACGTGCGTCGATCACGCGCCTTCCTCCTCGAGGAAGGCAGCGTAAGCGGCGGCGTCCATCAGCGCGTCCGCTGCGGCCGGATCGTCCAGTTCCAGGCGGAACAGCCAGCCCTCGCCCTCGGCATCCGCGTTCAGCAGGGCCGGTTCATCGACCACCGCCTGGTTCGTTTCCACCACCTTGCCGGCGAGCGGAGCGAATACGTCGGAGGCGGCTTTCACGCTTTCCACCACCGCACAGGCTTCCCCGGCCTCCAGGGTGCGGTCGATCTCCGGCAGCTCGACGAACACGAGGTCGCCGAGCGCTTCCTGCGCATGGTCGCTGATGCCGACGGTGGCGATGTCGCCATCCAGGCGGACCCATTCGTGATCACGGGAGTAACGGGTTTCGTGGGCGGGTTTCGCGGGCATGGCGGAGCGTCCTGGCCAGATGGGAAAGGAGCGGGAAGAATCAGGCGACGTAGTGGTGGGCTACGAAGGGCAGCCGCACGACGACGGCCGGCAAAGCGGCGCCGCGCACCTGCAGGGCGAGGCGGGTGGACGGCGCGGCAAGCGCGCGGCGCACGTAGCCCATCGCGATCGGCGCGTTCAGCGAGGGCGAAAACAGGCCGGAGGTGACGGTGCCGACCGTCGCGCCCTCGGCATCCAGGATCGCCGCGCCGGCGCGGGCGGGCGCGCGACCTTCCGGCTGCAGCCCGACACGCCGGCGCGGCGGCCCGACTTCGAGCTGTGCGCGGATCGTGGCGGCACCGGGAAAGCCCCAGTCCTGGCGGCGGCGCTTGCCGATGGTCCAGGCGAGGCCGGCTTCGACCGGAGTGGTCTCCGTGTCGATGTCGCTGCCGTACAGGCACAGCCCGGCTTCCAGCCGCAACGAATCCCGCGCGCCAAGGCCGGCCGGTGCGACCTCGGGCTCGGCCAGCACCGCGGCGGCAAGCGCCTCGGCGCGCCCGGCGGGGACGGACAGCTCGAACCCGTCTTCGCCGGTATAGCCGGAGCGGGAGATCAGGCAGTCGGTCCCCGCCACCGGCAGCGCGGCGACACCAAGAAACGGCAGCGCGGCGGCGGGCGGGCACAGCCGGCGCAGCACTGCCGCGGCCTGCGGACCTTGCAGCGCCAGCAGGGCACGCTCCGCCAGCGGCTCAAGCTGCACGCCCGCCGGCAGCGCGGCGGCGATATGGGCGAAATCGGCGTCTTTACGGCTGGCGTTGACCACCAGGAACAGCCGGCCCTCGCCCGTGTTCGCCACCATCAGGTCGTCGAGGATGCCGCCCGTTTCGTTGGTCAGCAAGGTGTAGCGCTGGTGGCCGGGAGCCAGGCCGGCGATGTCGCCCGGCACCAGGCGTTCCAGCGCCGCCGCCGCGCCCGGGCCGGTGAGCCAAGCCTGGCCCATGTGGGAGACGTCGAACAGCGCCGCCTGGGTGCGGCAGTGCAGATGCTCGGCGAGCACGCCGCCGCGGCAGCGCGCGGCGAGCGTCGGCGGCGGGGCGTACTGCACCGGCATCGCGTAGCCCGCGAACGGGACCATGCGCGCGCCCTGCGCCCTATGCCACGCATCGAGCGGCGTGAGGCGCAGCGCGGCCGGGTCGGCAAGAGTGGATTCGGACACGCAGGGCTCCGCAGACAGGGTCCCCACACAGGCAAGATGCCCATGCGGCTGACCCCCCTCTGTCGCGAAACCTGAGAGATTCAGACGGTACCCCGGAGCATGCGGCCGGGGGCGTCCTTACTCCGTCGGTGCGGGCGGCGACGCGATGCCGTCCGGCTTTCCAGAGATCCCTGATCCCGGCGCGGTCCTTTTGCCTGAGCGTTTCCGGGGGCCGGTTGCGCCTTCGGCGGCGGCCGGATCACGGCCGCTCTCTCCCGCGCCGGATGCTCGGGATCGACGGGTTATGGCGGATTCGGGATCGGCGGACAACGAGGATTTTGCCGGCCCCTGCAACGGGGCGGCCGGCGGCGGGGTCAGGCCAAGGAAGCGGGCGAAGGCAACGAGGGTGGCGTCGGAGACGTGGTGCTCGATCCCCTCGGCATCCGATTCCGCGTCTTCACGGCCGACGCCGACGGCGCGCAGCAGGTCGACGACCAGGCGGTGGCGGGTGCGCACCCGCTCGGCCAGCGCGTGGCCGGCGGCGGTGAGGAACACGCCGCGATACGGAAGCGCGGTGGCGAGGCCGGCGCGCTTCAGCCGGGCGATGCATTTGTTGGCGGTGGGGTGGGAGACGCCCAGCCGGCGGGCGATGTCGGTGGTGCGCGCTTCGCCGCCGGCAGCGAGCAGGTCGGCGATCAGCTCGACATAGTCTTCGTGAAGGGCGGCTGCGCGGGCGGTGCGGGCCTTGCCGAAGCGGCGCGCCTGCTCGGGTTCGGCGGGCAGGACCTGCGCGGCCGCCGCCGCCCGCGCGGGGGCGGGATCAGCGCTGGATCGGCGGACGGTGGACGGTCGGGACACGGCCGGCTCCTCGGGTTGCTTGGGTGTTCCCGGCGGGAGAGGAATAGCCGCGGCGGGCCGGCGGCGGAAGTGGGGCGGGGACGGGCTCCGGCGGACGCCCCCGGACGCCGGGCGGCGGCAGGGGCGGTGGCAGGGGCGGGGCGATACCAACATGCGCGTCCCGATGGGATTCCCGGCATCCGGGTGTGGTGGATTGGCTTCGCCGGCGGCCCGGCGACCGCCGGACACGCCAGGGGGCCGGCGTGCCGCAGCTTGAATGTCGAGCGTCTTGCAACCGCTCCGGACTTGTTCCTGTCGCACGGCGGCAATGATCCGCTTCCTGGCGTTTGACACGACCCGCCAGCGGCGCGAGCATCACACGGGGCCGCGTGCCGCCCTTGCCTATGAGCGGTGGGGCGAGGCCCGACCGCGCCGAAGTGTCCAAGAATCGTCGTGCGCTGACGCACCCAGGGAAGGATCCGAAACCATGCCGGAACGCGTCCGTTTTTCCGATTCAATCGAGCCGCTGGTCCAGTTCGTCGAGGCAACGCCCCGCGACGAAATCCTGGATCGCACCTTGGACAAGCTGCGTTCGGGGGTGCCGACGCAGACCATGCTGACGGCCTCCGCCCTCGCCGTGACGCGCTCCTCCGACCTGCCGCCGGGCCATCACGGCGGCCCGCTGCATCCCCTGGCAGGCCTGTACGCGGTGTCGAAGCTGGTCGGCCGGCTGGAAGGCGAGCAGCGGTTTCTGCCGGTCCTGCAACATGTGGCCCTGGCGAACAAGCACATCCACGACCCGGTGACCGGCCCGTACAGCCTGCTGGACTTCGCGCCGCTGGACGCCGGCGGCGTCGAGGCGACCAAAGCGGCCTTCCTGAAAGCCGCCGGCCGGGGCGAAAGCAACAAGGCGGATCATCTTTTCCTGTGGCTGTGGGAGCATGTTCCCCCGATCGAGGCACTCGATCTCCTGCTGAGCGTGGCCATCCCGAAGAACGTCCTGGACGATCACTACTTCATCTTTCCCGCCTACACCTGGCGTGCCCTGGACATTCTCGGACACGAGTATCTGCCTGTGCTGATGCGCCCGGCCGTGCGCTATGTCGCGCGCTTCCCCACCCAAAGAAGCGTCCCGGAGGTCGATGCGCTGATCGAGGAGCATCAGCTTCTGACCCGCATCCTGCGCCAGCGGACCGGTGCGGATGAAACGGCGGTGATCGGCCGGATCGGCGAAGCCATCGGGCGGTGCAGCGTCTATAGCGAAATTCCCGTGCTGCTGGCCAAAGCCCTCGCGGACGGACTATCACTCGAAGGTGCGGGCGAAGCTCTGTCCATCGGTGCGGCCGGACTGTTCCTGCGTTCCCTCACGGGGAACCCCATGGATGTCCACCTGCATACGAGCGCCAACCTGCGGCGCTACCTGCTGCGGCTCGACGGCTTGAGCATGCGGAACAAGCTGCTGATCTTGTTACTCTGGCACACTGGCCCGGAGGTGAAGGCAACCCAGTATCGGATGGAACCCTCTCCGCAGCCGGATCCGGCTGCGGTCGCTGCCCTGCCGCCGCGCACGCAGGAGGCCTTGTTGGAGGCCATCACGCACAGCATCCATCAGCAGCCGCCGACCGACTGGTCCACCGTCACCAACCTCGGCAAAATGCGGGCGGTGCCGGAAGTCAAGGAGACGGTGAACCTGGCTCAGCACTATGTTCAGGCCGGTTATGATGCGCAGGCCCTGATGCGCCGGCTGGGAGAGATCGTGTGCCACGACAGCTTCACCGAAATGCATGCGTTCAAGCATCACCAGGCGATCGTGGAGGAATTCCACGCCACCCGCGAGCCTTGGCGCTGGATGCATCTGGTTTGCGGCGCCCAGGCGGCAGCGATTTCCTTCGGCAAGAACATGGAAATCTACGAGGAGGCGCTCGATCTGCTGCACGCGGCGTAGCGTCGCTGCGTCGTGGGGCGGGCGAGCAGTCCGCGCGTCCCGGTTCGTGCCTCCGGACGCGGCAGCATGCACGAAACCTGAGGTCCGCCTGAGGCCAATTCCGTTGCAACACCGGGTCCGTTCGACGGACCCGGCTTTTTCAATGGAACCCGCCCGTCGCCGAACGTCGACCCGAGCCGCCGGCCGGCGCAACGACTGGCAGGGTCGGCAGGAGCAGCCTATCGTTCCCCCTTCGCGCCACGCCGGCGCATCCCAACCGGCCCGCCAGAGGCCGCCACCAAAGGGAGCCAACGCCCATGGAATTCGGCATGTTCCATGAATTCCAGCGCAGCCCCGGCCAGACCGAGGCCGCGGCCTTCGCCGATGCCTTCGAACAGGTGGACGCCGCAGAACGCTGGGGCCTGGACGCGATGTGGCTGGCGGAACTGCATGTCGCACCGGAACGCTCGGTGCTCGCCGCCCCGCTCACCATCGCGGCTGCCATCGCCGCCCGCACCACGCGGATGAAGATCGGCACCGCCGTGCAGGTCCTGCCGCTCTGCCACCCGCTGCGCCTGGCCGAGGAAGCCGCCACGGTCGACCAGCTCAGTCACGGGAGACTGATCTTTGGCGTCGGCCGCAGCGGCTTCCCGCGCACCTATGAGGCCTACGGCATCCCCTACGCCGAAAGCCGCGAGCGCTTCGCCGAGGTGCTGGAGATCGTCCGCCGCGCGTGGACCCAGGAACGCTTCAGTTTCGAGGGCAAGTTCTACCGCTTCCACGACCTTTGTCTGGTGCCGAAACCCTATCAGCAACCGCTACCGGACATCCGCATCGCCGCCACCAGCCCCGACACCTACGCCGCGATCGGCGCCATGGGCTATCCGATCTTCTGCGCCGTGCGGCTCGGGACATTGTCGGAACTCGGCCCGCTCCTGCACGCCTACCGTGACGCCTACGCCGCCGCCGGCCATCCCGGCCGCGGCCAGGTCTTCCTCCGCGTGCCGGTCTACCTGGCGGACACGGAAACCCGGGCCCGGGACGAGCCGGAATCCAGCATCATGCATTTCTACCGCGTGCTTGGCGCGCAACTGGAACAATCCGCCGGCAGCAGCGGCGCCCGCGCGATCGAGCAGCGCGCCGAACGCGGCCAGAAACTGCAAAGCATCGACTATGACGAAGTGCTGCGTGAAAAGATCATCGTCGGCACGCCGCAGATGGTGACTGACCGGCTGGCGGAACTGCGCGAGGAACTGGGCATCGACGGCATCCTGACAGAACTGAACTGCGGCAGCCGCATCCCGCACGCGCGGGTCATGCATTCCCTCGAACTTCTGTGCAGCTCCGTGATGCCGACGTTCCGGACCTTGAACTGAATCACCGGGCGCAAGGGCACCCTGGCCGTGCTATCGAACGGTCAGGCCTCGCACCGGAGCGCCCGGACCGCGCGACCCGGCAGGCTGGCGGCGGCGGTATCGCGGCAGCGCAACAGCCGCTGATAGTCCCGCCAGGCGATGGCGCCGCCCTGCGTGCCGAAGAACACGCCGAACGCCGCCTCCGCCACGCGCTCGCCTGGGAGCGACGCCTCGACCGCACGGGTGCGTGCGATCAGCGCCGCGGTGGGGCGGGCAGTTGCCGCCGGGGCGTCGCAGGCGTCGCACACATCGCTCACCGCGTGTATTCCAGGATGTGCATCCCCGCCCCCCAGCGGTCGATCAGGTAGAGATTGCCGAACTCGTCGGTGCCGACGTCGTTCGACTGGATCGCCTTCTGCCCGTCCGGGCAGGCGGGAACGTAGCAGCCCACTTCGGTGGGGCGCAGCGGATCGCTCACGTCGACCGCACGCAGGCCAGCGTTGAAATAGGTGATGAAGACGGTGTTGGCGAACCGTCCCTCGGCCGGGATGTTCTCCAGGATGTTGTGCGCGCCGAACCGGCCGCCACGATGGAAATACTTGTCGCGATCGGGGAACCAGGTGGAGACGGGCAGCGGGTTCGCCTCGTCGCGGATGTCGAGCACCCACATGAACTGGCTGTCCCAATAGTTCTGTTTCGCCCGCGCTTCGTCGGTAACGACCAAGTACGGCCGGTCGCCGATCGGCCAGGCGGTATGGGTCGAGCCGACGAAGGGCGGCGACCATTTCACATGCCCGACGAGTTTCATGTTGGCGAGGTCGGTGCAATCGATCACCGCGACGCCGCCGCCCCAGAACGCGGCATACATCCGGTTGCCGCGGATCATCGGCGGCCCGTGCAGGGTGCAGGCGGTCTCTGCCGGGTGCGGATCGTTGGCGGGACCCGCACCCTCGTCCCTCTGCCACGGCAGGC
Organism: uncultured Pseudomonadota bacterium; assembly: GCA_963708095.1. Classification (GTDB taxonomy): domain Bacteria; phylum Pseudomonadota; class Alphaproteobacteria; order Acetobacterales; family Acetobacteraceae; genus JAJZVS01. The sequence continues at coordinate 4,226,556 of OY970182.1, read as the reverse complement.
CCCAGATCCCGACCACCTCCGGTTTCAGCGGCTCGCTGATATCCAAGGTCCAGATGACGCGCTTGCTCCAGCCTTCCGCATCGTTGGGGAGGAAGGCGAGTTTGCGCGCGTTGTCGACGCCGAAGCGGTGCGGCCCGCTGCCGGGCATGTCGTAGAACCCGACCTGACGCGGCTCGGCCGGGCGGCTTATGTCGAAGATGTAGAAGCCGGCGCGGGCCCCGGCGCCGCGTTCGCCCGCCAGGCGTTCCGAATTGACATACAGGAAGTCGCCGTCGACGTAGCGCAGCTTGTGCATGTGGATGCCAGGCGGGGCGCGGAATTCGAACACCTTGCGCGGCCTACGCGGATCGCTGACGTCGTGGACCGTGAAGCCCTCGGCGCCGGTGAAGGAGGAGCCCCCGACCGCGCCCACATACGCGTGGCGGTTGCGCACCTCGACCAGGCTGCCACCGCCCCAGGCGGCGGATGGATCGTGCCCGAGCAGGCGGAAGTTCCAAGCCTCTTCAGCAACCATTCGCGTTTCCCCTCGGGTCGGCAGCACAGCACGTTGCGGCGGACGCATTCTGCGCCACGCGGTGTCCGGCTTCAAGGCCCGCCGCTCCGGCGGGCACGCATCTGCCGATTCCCGCACAGCGTGCAACTTGCCGCTCCGCTGCGCCCGGGTTAGTGTCTGCGCGACAGGAACGGCCGCGTCGGCCATCCGGGGAACGTCCAATGACTCAACTGCACGCGACGCGGCAGGAGAACGAGGCTCTGCCTGCACGTGAGCCACCTTTCGCGGCGGCTGCCATCTCGCTGCGGAACGTGACGAAGTATTTCTACAAGGACGACCGGCAGATCACCGCGCTGTCCGATATCTCGCTCGAGATTCCGCGCGGCGCCTTCGTCTCCATCGTCGGGCCGAGCGGCTGCGGCAAATCGACCATCCTCGACATGATCGCCGGCTTCGAGGCGCCGACCACCGGCACGGTGCGCTACGGCACGCGCGAGGTGCGCGGCATCTCCGTCGGCATCGGCTATCTGACGCAGCACGACACGTTGTTGCCGTGGCGGACCGTGTGGGACAACGTCCGCCTGCCACTCGACATCCAGGCCGGCCGCCTGGCCGGCCGGCGCGCCGATCCGGAAACGCAGGAGCGGGTGGCCTGGGCAATCAACCTCGTCGGTCTCACCGGGTTCGAACACCACGCACCGGCGGAACTTTCGGGCGGCATGCGCAAGCGGGCAGCGCTGGCGCAGGTGCTCGTCTATGCGCGCGAGACGGTGCTGATGGACGAACCGTTCGGCGCGCTCGATTTCCAGATGCGGCTGCAGATGCAGGCCGAACTCCTGAACATCTGGAGCACCGAACGCCGCACCATCGTCTTCGTCACCCACGACATAGAGGAGGCGATCGCGCTGTCCGACCAGATCGTCATCATGAGCCGCCGCCCCGGGCGCATCCGTGACATCGTGACGACCGACCTGCCGCGCCCGCGCGACCCGGTGAACGTGCGGTTCCTGCCGCAGTTCGAAGGCCTGTACCACCGCGTCTGGAGCCAACTCGACCCGCCGGAGGGCGCAACCCCGCGAGTCGCCGTTCCCCCCGCCGGCGGAGGCGCGCCATGAACGACCAGATCGTTGTGGAGCCGGAGATCGCCGAAGGCGTCGTCTACGGCGTCAGGAACGAGGCGCTCGCGCGGCGCCGACGCTTCATGCTGCGCGTCCATCTGGGTCGTGCCCTGCTGGTGCTGGCCGTGCTCGGCGGCTGGCAGTATTTCGGCCCCCGCATCGGCGAGATGGTGGCGAGCTCGCCGCTCCAGGTCGTCGCGGCGCTGCGCGAGCTCGCACGCAGCGGCGCGCTTTGGCAGGACCTCGCCGTCACCCTGGAAGAAGTGATCCTCGGCTACATCGTCGGTGCCGGCAGCGGGGTGCTGCTGGGCGCCGTGCTGGCGAGCAGCGACTATGTCGCCGCGCTGCTCGACCCGTTCATCATCGCCCTCTACGGCATCCCGAAGATCGCGCTCGGGCCGCTGCTGGTGGTGTGGTTCGGCATCTACCTCGCGCCCAAGGTCGCACTGGCCGCGCTGATGACGTTCTTCCTGGTGTTCTTCTCGACCTATCAGGGAATGCGCAACGTCGATCAGGCCACGATCAACGCGGCACGGCTGATGGGCGCGAGCCGGTTGCAACTGCGCCGCTACGTGATCTTCCCCGGCGCACGGGCGTCGATCTTCCTCGGCCTGAAGCTCGGCGTGCCGGAGGCGCTGGTCGGCGCGATCGTCGGCGAGTTCATCTCCTCCAGCCAGGGCATCGGCTACGAGATCCAATACGCGACGGCGCAGCTCGACACCGCCAGCGTGTTCGCCGGCCTGGTGGTGCTGACGATCCTGTCTCTGATTCTCAATGCCCTGGTCAACAAGGCTTCCGGAAAAAAGGAAACGTCTCGATGAATTCCGACATTTTGCGCGCTGGAGCCACACCGCGATGCCGGTCGGGGCGGCGCCGGGCGGGGCGGCGCATGGCCGGCCTGGCGGCGACGGCGGCGCTCGCCGTCGCGGCGCTGGCACTTCCGGGCCGGACCTGCGCCGCCGCGGCACCGCAGCGGGTCACGATCGCCACCACCACGACCAACGTGCAGCTCCTGCTGCCGCAGATCGCGCAGAAGCAGGGCTATTTCGCGCAGCATGGCATCGATGCGAACATCACCCTGGTCAAGGGCGACGCCGTCAGCGTCCCTGCCCTGGTGTCCGGCAGCGTGCAGTTCGCCGTCATGACCGCGACGCCGGCGCTGGTTGCCGATTCCAAGGGTGCCCAGCTGCGGATCATCTCGCCGCTCAGCACCTATCCGCAGCAGATCGTGATGCGCACGGCGCTGGCGAAGCAGCTCGGGATCACCGCCGCCAGCCCGCTGGCGACCAAGGTGGCCGCGCTCAAGGGCCACACCGTTGCGGTAATGGATGTCGGCGGCGGGTTGCAGTACCAGTTGGACGCGGTGCTGGTGTCGCACGGGATCAATCCCCAGGCGGTGCCGGTCATCGGCATGGCGCCGTACAGCTCCGAGCTGATTGCGCTGCAGCGCGGCGCCGTCGATGTGATCGCGCCCGCGGTGCCGTTCGGGCAGCTGGCGATCGCCAAGGGCTACGGGGTGATGATCGCGAATATCTGGGGCGGCGAGGTTCCCAACCTGCGCGGCACCCCGTTCGAGGTGATGTCGGTCAACCAGAAATGGGCCGCGACCCACACGCAGACGGTCGCCGCCGTGCAGGCCGCTCTGCAGGAGGCGATGACCTATCTGCACGCGCATCCCGCTGCCGCGGCGCAGCTGGCGCATGAGCTGCAACCCTACGTGCCAGCGGCGGTGCAGACCGCGGCGGTGGGAACCGGCGCGGGCTTCCCGACCGGCACGACCATCACGCAGCCGCAGTTCGCTGCCATGCAGAGCTTCGCCAAGCTCAGTGGCGCGAAGACGGCAGCGGTGACGTACCAGCAGGTGGTCTGGTCGCACTGAACCAGGCAGGGCGGCGGTCCCCCAGGGGCCGCCGCTCAGCCGAAGCCGAACAGCGCCGCGGGGTTGTCCACCAGGATGCGCCGTCGGGTTGCCTCGTCGGGCGCCCACTGGGCCAGCAGATTGAACAACTGGACCGAGCCCACCTTGTCGTGAAACGAAAGATGCGGGTAGTCGCTGCCCCATATGATGCGGTCCGGCGCCGCCGCGATCAGCGCCCGCGCCATCGGCGCCGCATCGGCGAAATCCGGCCCGGTCGCCATGCGATAGACGCCGGTCAGTTTCACCCAGCAGCGGCGCGGCGTGGCGCCGACCAGCGCCAGGAACTCCTGGAACCCGGGCTGCCTCACGCCGTCCGCGGCCGGGAACAGGCCGAGATGCGCCACCGAGAAATCGACCGGCAGCGCACGCATCTCGTCCAGCAGCTCGCGCACCAGCCAGCCGGGGGTGAGGAAATCGAGATGCCAGCCCAAACCGGCCGCGAGCGCACCGAGACGGCGGATGCGTGGGCGCATCGCGTCGGCCAGCCCCGGCTCCGGCTTGCGCACCGGCGAAACGTTCACCCGGATGCCGCGCACGCCCAGCCGATGCCACTCCTGCAACGTCGCCGGATCGGTCGCGGTCTCGTCCAGATCGACCACGCCGCGACAGCGGGCCGTGCCGATCTGGCGCATCGCATCCAGCATGCAGCTATTGTCGAGACCGTAGGCGCTCGGCTGGACGAACACGAAGCGCTCGAAGCCGAGCCGCTGCGCGAGCGCCATATACGCATCGAGCGGCGCTTCGGGCGGCCGGTAGCGCAGGTCGGATCCATAGGGATAGTGCTCGGCCGGTCCGAAGACATGGAAATGCGCGTCGCAAGCGCCGGGGGCGGGGCGGAAGGCCGGGGTCAGGCCGGCATCGGGATCATGCGCGTTCATCGTCACCGTCCTCACACCGCATGCACCGACAGAACCCGCGACGCCGCCCAGGCGGTAGCCGCAATCGAGGACCAGACCGGGACGCCGAGGCGGCGTCGCAACTCGGGCACGACCTCCAGGGTCGGCAACTGCGAGCAGGCGATGAACACTGCGCGCGTGGCCGGGGTGACGCTGGCGAGCGCCTTGGCGCGTACCTCGGCAGCGGTGATTTGGCCCAGCGCCTCGGTTGTCGCGCAATAAAAACTTTCCAGCGCCGCGACGGCGATGCCGGCGCTGTCCAGATATGCGCGCAGCCCGTCGTTCACCTCCGCCAGATAGGGGGTGACGACCGCCACCTCGCTGACGCCGTCATGGTGCAGAACATCCACCATGGCGGCCGCCGTGCTGACCACCGGGGCCCCGCTGCGCGCGCGCAGCGCCGCAACCACGCGCGCGTTGCCCGCCGGCCCGCCGAGGAATCCGGCGGCGGTGCAGCCATAGACAATGACCTCCGGTTGCCGATCCAGGAACGGCTCGACCGCTTCCAATGTGCTGGTGAGATAGGCGGGGAGGTCCGCCACCGTCAGCGTGCGCGGCGGCCGGCGCACGCGGGCCACCGCGAAGGGCGCCAGCGCCGGACACAACGCGTTCATCTCCGGCTCCATGGTGGTGTTGTTCGCCGGCACCACCAGCAGGGCACGCAGTCGGGCGCTCATTCCTCCGTCCTTCCCCAAAGGCTTCCGCGGACGCATGGGCCCGCCCAACAATCGTGTCCCGGCTGGGACCGTGGGGCAAGCCACCCCACGACCACCCTGGTCTGCGCCGGTCGCAGTAGTGGCGCGCCGCGTTCATTACGGATCAGAAGCACACCTCCGGTCGCGGCAATCCGTAATGCGCCCGCAGGGTCTCGCCGCCGTAGCCGGTACGGAACAATCCGCGCCGCTGCAACAGCGGCACCACCTCGCGTGTGAAGACCTCGAGCATCGCCGGCAACACCGGCGGCATCACGTTGAAGCCGTCCGCGGCGCCATCGCGGAACCAGTCCTCCATCAGATCGGCGATCTGTTCGGGCGTGCCCGCAGTCACGAAATGACCGCGCGCGCCGGCGAGATAGCCCAGCAATTGCCGCAAGGTCGGCTTTTCCCGCCGTACCAGGCCGATGATCACCTCGGTGCGGCTGCGGGCCGCTTCCACCGTGCCGGGGTCGGGGAAATCCTCCGGCGACAAGGTCTTGTCCAGCGGCAGATGCGAGAAATCATGACCGCCGAACCGGCCGGAGAGCCGCTTGCGGCCGACTTCCGGATCGCTGAGTTCGTTCAACTCGCGCGAGATGCGCTGCGCTTCGGCCTCGGTGGAGCCGATCACCGGGCTCAGTCCCGGCAGGATCAGCACGTGCTCCGGCGGGCGGCCCTCGTCGCCCACCAACCCTTTCAGGTCGGCATAGAATTCCTGCGCCGTCGCCTTCTCCATCTGCGCGGTGAACACCGCCTCCGCGTGGCGCGCGGCGAAGCGGCGCCCGGTTTCCGACGACCCCGCCTGCACGAACACCGGTCTTCCTTGCGGGCTCCGCGGCAGGTTCAGCGGCCCGGCGACATGGTAATGCGCGCCGGCATGGTTCACGGCGCGAATGCCGTCGGGGCGGGCGTACTGGCCGGTGGCGCGATCGTCCAGCACGGCGTCGTCCGACCAACTGTCCCACAGGCCGGTGACGACGCGCATATACTCCTCGGCACGAGCGTACCGCTCGGCGTGGCTGAGCGGGCCGCCCCCGCCGTAGTTGCCGGCAGCCGCCGCCAGCCAACTGGTGACGATGTTCCAGCCGATCCGCCCGTTGGACATGTGGTCCAGGGTCGCGAACTGCCGCGCCAGGTTGTACGGCTCGGTGTAGGTGCTGGAGCAGGTGGCGATCAGCCCGATCCGGCTGGTCGCGCCGGCCAGCGCCGCCAGCACGGTGACCGGTTCCAGCCAGGCGCGGGGCGCGTGCGCGACGTCCTCACTCACCGCCAGCGAATCTGCCAGGAATACGGAATCGAACAGCCCGGCTTCCGCCGTCCGTGCAAGCTCGGTGTAATAACGGATGTCGGTCAATGGCAACGGCGAAGCGGCCGGATGACGCCACGCGGCTTCGTGGTGGCCGCGGCCGTGGATGAACAGGTTGAGGTGCAGGTGCCGGGTCATGGCGCGCGATCGGCCGATGGACGTGGTTGCCATACGTCATCTTTCATTGCGTACACTCCTTCGGCCGCCGTCAGACAACTCGCGCGGGGTCGGGGCCGTTGCGTTGCTCGGCCATGACGGCGGTCGTTGCCTCCAAAGTTTCGACACTGCGCCGATAGGTTTCGGGGGCGAACGCGACGACGATCAGGCAGGCGAGGACCGCCACGACCGCGAGGATCGTCATGGCGGCAGCGATGCCGTAGGCGGCAACGATGATGGGGAACAGCATGGTCCAGACCACCCCTCCGATCAGCCGACCGCCGATCGCTTCCACCGTCGCCTGTCCGGTTGCTCGGATCGGCGTCGGATACTGCTCGGCGTACCACATCTTGTAGGACGGCGCGGAGCCGGAGGCGCAGAACAGGAACAGACTTGCCCAGCCGAGCATCGCGTATTTGTCGCTGGTTTGACCGAACTCGTAGGCGCCGATCGCCGCCGGGATCGTGAAGATCAGATAGATCACCTTCCGCCCCACCAGCTCCGCCACCAGCCCGTTCAGGATCTTGCCCGGAATCTGCACGGCGGCGATGATGAGCGTGAACATGAACGCTCCGGTCATCGCCATGTGACGCTCGATGAACAGCGACGGGATGTAGTTCACGCCGACGTAGAACATCGAGAACGTACTGAGCGCACCGCAGATCATCGCAACGGTCCGCAGCAGATAGGGCGGCCGCCACACCACGGCGAGTGCCGCGAGTGTGGGTGTCGGCCGGTGCGCGGTGACTGCCAGAACGACCTCGGGCGCCACCACCGGATCGGGCAGCTTCCTGCCGATAGCGGCTTCCACCCGTCGCTCGATCCCGCTCACGATCAGGTCCGCTTCCGCATGCCGGCCGACCCGGCTGAGCCAGCGCGGCGATTCGGGAAGGTAGCGGATGATGACCCCGACGTAGACCACCGGCAGGCCGGCGATCACCAGGAAGATGCGCCAGCCCACGTCGGGCGCGAAATGCGGCATCACCAGGATGCCGAGCACCGGCGGCAGCAGGTAGCCGACACCGAGCGCGGTTTCGAGCAGGCCGGCGAAGGCGGTGCGGGTGGTCGCAGAGACAAACTCCGAGACAATCGAGTACGGCATGATGAACGCCGGGGCCATGCCGAGGCCGGACAGGCCGCGCAGCAGGACCAGCGTCGTGTAGCTCGGACTGAGCGAGGACAGGATGGTGCCGGCGCAGAACCACAGCACCCCGCCGACCAGCAGGCGCTTGCGCCCGAACCGATCGGCCAGGCGGCCCGCCGGGATCATGCCGATCGCGATGCCGAACGCGGACGACGCGGCCAGCATGCCGATTTGCGCCGGTGCCAGGTGCCAAAGCGCCTTGACCCCCGGCAGGATGATCGACAACGAGCCGATATCCAGCGCTTCGATGATGAGCGCGCCGGCCGCGAGGATGACCAGGGTCCAGCTCGCGCGCGAGGTCGGGAGGCGTTGCAGCCGGGCAGCCAGTTGGGCGGCCCGCAGATCCGTTGCCATGGTAGCGCTTCTCCCTCATGCCTCCGCGTTATGACCACGGAGGGGCACCACGAGCGGCAACTTGAGCCGGCGCAGCGCGACTTCGGCAATCCTCGCCATCCCGCGATGCCTCAATACGGCTTGTCGCCGCACATCTGCGTGCGGTGCATGATCCGCTGGTAGCGATCGTCGAACTCGTCGCGCCGGTGCAGCGCGCAGCGGTTGTCCCACATCACGACATCGCCCGCCTGCCAGACCTGGGTCCAGCAGAAGTGCGGCTCGATAGCGTGTGCCCACAGCCGGTCGAGCAGGGCCTCGCTCTCTTCCAGCGACAGCTCGGGGATATAGGCGCTGCGGCGACGGCCGAGGAACAGGCATTTGCGCCCGGTCACGGGATGCGTCCGCACGATCGGATGGCGGGCACCGACGGTCTGCCGCGGGTCGGTGATGTCGGCAAAGCCGCGACGCAGCTCGCCCACGCTGTTGCGTGAGGCGTCGTGGATGCAGGTCAACCCGGCGAGGCTTGCCCGCGTCGCCTCATCCAGGCTGTCGTAAGCGGCATACATGCTGGCAAACGACGTGTTGCCCCCGCTGGGCGGCACTTCGATGCCGTACAGCACGCTCGCCATCGGCGGGATCTCGTTATAGGACATGTCGGTATGCCAATGGGATTCGTAATTGCCCAGACCGCCGATCGCCTTGCCGCCGATCTTTGCGTTGGAAATCACGCTGACATAGGCGGCCGCGTCGGGGGCGATCGCAAGCCGCGGGTCCTCGGTCATCACCGTGCCGGCGGCACGGATCGGGATCCGGTCCAAGGTGCCGATCCGCCGGCTGAAGTTCATCAGGTCCACATCCGTCAGGGTCTGACCGCGAAAGCGCAGCACCAGATGCGCCGCCCAGGCGTGCGCGATCGCGGCGAAGGTTGCGTCGTCCAGCGCAGCGAGATCGACGCCCTCCACATCAGCGCCGATGACGGCGCCAAGCGGGCGGATCCCGATAGCGGTCGGGGCAAGGGTGGCGGACATGGTTCTTTCCTCCTGTCGACGTCGGGCGGTCGCATTCGGCTGCCCGCTCGCCATCCCTTAGCAGCGCCGTCGGAAATCTGACCTTGGAAAATTTGTGGCCTACCCCTAGGATAAGTTGGTCAACTCACTCCCGCCCAGGCCATGCCCCCTCGCCTGCCGCCGCTCAATGCCTGTCGCGCCTTCGAATCGGCGGCCCGCCTGGGCAGCTTCGCCCGCGCCGCCGCGGAGCTGAACGTCACCTCCACCGCGATAAGCCATCACGTGAAGACTCTGGAAGCCTGGACCGGGCGACGGCTGTTCACCCGGCGCAACAACGCCATCGTCCTCACCGACGCCGCCCATCTGCTGGCGCCGGTCGTCACCGATGCGCTGGAGCGGATCGCCGGCGGCGTGCAGGCGTTGACCGGAACCTCCGGGCCCAGCCTGCTGTCGATCAGCGTGCAGCCGGATTTCGCATTGAAATGGCTGATCCCGCGGCTGCCGCGGTTCGCCGCGTTGCATCCGGCGGTGGAACTGCGCCTGGTGACGGCCTACCGCTCGCTTGATTTCCTCAGCGAGGATCTTGATCTGGCAATCCGCTACCTGGAGCCGGCGGACCTGATCGAGGCCGATGGCGCGCTGCGCGCCGAGCCGCTGCTGCTGGCCGATCTCCTGCCCATCGCAAGCCCGGTATTATTTCCGCAAGACGGCGCGGTCGATCCCGCGCGGCTGCGCACCAGCACCCTGCTGCACGTGATGGGCGCGCCGGAGGACTGGCGGCGCTGGCTCGCCGCCGCGGGCATCACCGACATCGATCCGACCCGCGGCCCCAAATTCGACAGCTATGCGCTGAGCGGGGAGGCGGCGGCCCAGGGCTGGGGTGTGGCGCTGGGCCGGATCGGCTTCATCGAGGCCGACATCGCCGCCGGTCGCCTGATCGCTCCGTTTGCGCCTCGGTTGGCCGGGCAACGGGCCTGGGTCATGCTCAGCGCCCGACGCAGCCGCAAACCCGTGGTCGCGGCCCTGCGCAGCTACCTCCTGCGCGCGGCTGCGACGGCGACGGCCGACCTGTTTGTGTCAGAGCGCTAATACCGGCTCCCGTCCTTGCGCGTGAACCGGTAGGTGCCGTCCGGCGCCATGCGTGCATGCATGTCGATCTCCGGATAGGCCACCTCATCCCCCGCGGTACGGTCGCCGACGACGAGCAGGACCACGTCCGCGGACGATCGGTTCACGAACCGATGGGCATTTCCGGTTCCACAGGGAAAGCCCGCGCACATGCCTGCGCGCAAGGTTTCGATACCGGCATCGGTCTCAAGCACGACCTCGCCTTCCAGCACATAGACGAACTCGTCCTGCCGCGAATGCGCGTGCCGGTGCGAGGATTGTCCGTCCGGCACGATCCGGGTGAGGTTGACGCCGAAATTCGTAAGCCCCGCGTGCGCGCCGAGCCGACGGTTCCAGCGTTGCTGGTTGGCGGCGCGGTAAGGTTCGGGATAGCCGGTGGCGTTGCTCTCCGGCACCGCCTGCGGATCGAAGCCTGCCGTCCCTGTCATTGCCGGCCTCCCTTGCGCTGTGGAACCGCCACCGCACCCTAGAAGTGCAACGTCTGCCCGTACGCGTCCAGCACCGCCTCGTGCATCGTCTCGCTGATCGTCGGATGCGGGAAGATCGTGTGCATCAAGTCGGTCTCGGTCGCCTCCAGGGTGCGGGCGATGGTATAGCCCTGGATCAGTTCGGTCACCTCGGCGCCGATCATGTGCGCACCGAGCAGTTCGCCCGTCTTGGCGTCGAAGACGGTCTTCACGAGGCCTTCGGCCTCGCCCATGGCGATCGCCTTGCCGTTGCCGATGAACGGGAAGTGCCCGACCCGGACCGTATAACCGGCCTCCTTCGCGCGGGCCTCGGTCAGTCCGACCGAGGCCACCTGCGGGCGGCAATAGGTGCAGCCGGGAATGTTGCGGATATCCATCGGGTGGACATCGTTGCGGCCGGCGATCTTCTCCACGCACAGCACGCCCTCGTGCATCGCCTTGTGCGCGAGCCAGGGCGGCCCGACGAGATCGCCGATCGCATAGACGCCCGGTTCTCCGGTGCGGCACCAGGCGTCGATCGTCACGTGGGTGCGATCGACCTTCACGCCGGTGCCTTCCAGGCCGAGGTTCTCCACGTTGCCGACGATGCCGACCGCCGAGATGATGCGATCGGCCGTGATCTCCTCGCTCTTGCCGGCGGATTCCACGGTGACCGTGACGGAGTTGGCGGCCTTCTTCGCGCTCTTCACGGCGGCGGAGGTGAGGATCTTCATCCCCTGCTTCTCGAACGCCTTGTGGGCGAAGGCGCTGATCTCCGCGTCCTCCACCGGCAGGATGCGGTCGAGCACTTCGACCACGGTGACGTCGGCGCCCATGTTGCGGTAGAAACTGGCGAACTCGATGCCGATGGCGCCGGAGCCGATGACCACCAGCGATTTCGGCATCATGGGCGGGACCATCGCGTCCCTGTAGGTCCAGATCAGCTTGCCGTCACCCTCCAGGCCCGGCAACTGGCGGACGCGGGCACCGGTGGCAAGGATGATGTGCGGGGCCTGCAAGGTGGCGACCGGCTTGCCGCCCTTGGTCACCGCCAGCGTGTTCTTGCCGGCGAGCTTCCCCTCCCCGTCGAACACGGTGATCTTGTTCTTGCGCATCAGATGCGCGACGCCGGACGAGAGTTGTTTCGCGACCGCGCGGGAACGTTTCACCACTGCGTCGAGATCGAAGCCCGGGACGGGGCCGGCGCTGAAGCCGAATTCCGGCAGGTGGTGCAGCAGGTGGTTGATCTCCGAGGTGCGCAGCAGCGCCTTGGTCGGGATGCAACCCCAATTCAGGCAGATGCCGCCCAGGTTCTCTCGCTCCACCACCGCCGTCTTCATGCCGAGCTGCGCGGCGCGAATGGCGGCCACATAGCCACCGGGACCGCCGCCGAGGACGATCAGGTCGAAGCTCGTATCGGGCATGGGGCTTGTCCTTCGCTCAGGCTGCCAGCGCGGCGAGTGCCGGGCCGTCCAACTGCTGCACGGTCCAGTCCTGCATCGGCCGGGCGCCGATACTGCGGTAAAAATCGATCGACTTCTGGTTCCAGTTCAGGACGCGCCATTCCATGCGCCGGCAGTTCTCGACGCGAGCGGTGCGCGCGAGATGGCGGAACAGCGCGCGGCCGATGCCGGTGCCGCGATGCGCAGGCTCGACGAAAATGTCCTCCAGGAACAGATCCGGACCGCCGGCGAAGGTGCTGAACGTGTAGTACCACAGCGCGAAGCCGACCGCCTCGGAACCGATCCAGGCGAGCACGGCATGAGCACGCGGACAGGGGTCGAACAGCGCTGCCATGAAATGCTGCTCGCTCGCGGTGACTTCCGCCAGCAGGCGTTCATAGTCGGCGAGCCCGCGCACCAGGCGGAGCAGGTCGCCAACGTCCTCCGGCCGGGCCGCACGCAGGATGACGGGCGCTGCATCCATTCAGAGATTTTCCGCGACGCGTGTGCGCTCGCCGGGCGGCGCGTCCCCGGTGTTCACCGTGCCGCGGCGTTCCAGCAGCAGGATCCGGCACTCCTCGGCGGCAAACGGCTTATGTTCGACCCCCGCCGGTACCACGATCATTTCGCCTTCGCCAAGCTCCGTCTGGCGGTCACGGAAATCCATGCGCAGCCGGCCGTCGAGCACCAGGAACAATTCGTCCGCCGCCGCGTGGCGATGCCAGACGAAGTCGCCCTGCAGCTTCACGAGTTTCACCTCGTAGTCATCCACCGTCTCGATGACGCGCGGGGACCAGAGGTCGGAGAACAGTGCGAATTTTTCGGCAAGATTGATACGTACGCCATCGGCCATGCGATCGCTCCCTACAGCATCAGGCTCATCGGGTCCTCGACCACCTTCTTGAACGCCGCCATCCATTCCGCCCCCAGCGCTCCGTCCGCCACCCGGTGATCGACCGACAAGGTGCACGTCATCACCGTCGCGATCGCGAGCGCGCCATCCTTCACCACCGCCTGCTGCTGACCGGCGGCGACCGCGAGGATCGCCGCCTGCGGCGGGTTGATCACCGCGGTGAACGCCGACACCCCGTACATCCCCATATTGGAGATCGAGAAGCTGCCGCCCTGGAATTCCTCCGGCTTCAGCTTGCCGGCCTTGGCGCGCGCGGCCAGGTCCTTCATCTCGTTGCTGATCGCCGCCAGCCCCTTGCGGTCCGCCTGCCGCACGATCGGCGTGATCAGCCCGTCCGGAACCGACACCGCCACCGAGATATCGACGTCGTCGTAAAGGATCATGTTCTCGTCGGTGTAGCTCGCGTTCACCTGCGGCACCCGGCGCAAGGTGACGGCGGCGGCCTTGATGATCAGATCGTTGACCGACAGGCGGAACGCGCCCGGCCCGTCCTTGGGCGAGCGCGCATTGAGCTGCTCGCGCAGTTTGAGCAGCGGATCGATCTCGATGTCCATCGAGACGTAGTAGTGCGGGATATCCCGGCTCGACTCCGTCAGCCGGCGGGCGATCACCTTGCGCATGGTGCTGTTCGGCACCAGCCGGTGCGGGGCGGTGATGGCGGGTGCCGGTGCGCGGGCCGCCGGCACGGGTGCCGCGGCCGTCGGGGCGGGGACGGCGGCCGGCGGGGCATGCAGCGCCGCGTCGATGTCGGCCTTCACGATCCGCCCGTGCGGGCCGGTCCCACGCAGCCCCGCGAGGTCCAACCCCGCTTGCTGCGCCATCCGCCTTGCCAGCGGCGAGACGAAGATACGCTCGCCTGTAGCGGCATCGTGCCCGTTGCCACGCGCCGGGGGTGCGGGGCGAGCGGGCACAGGCTCCCGCGGCAGGGCCGGCGGAGCGGCAACCGCGGGCGCGGCGGGTACGGCGGCGGCGGCGGCGGCAGGCGGCGGCGAAGCCGCGGGAGCCGCCGCCGGCACCGCTTCGCCCGGTGCGACCAGCACCGCGATCGGCGCGTTCACCTTCACCCCCTGCGTGCCGTCGTCCACCAGGATCTTGCCCAGCACGCCTTCATCGACGGCTTCGACCTCCATCGTCGCCTTGTCTGTCTCGATCTCGGCGATCACGTCGCCGGCCTTCACGTTCTCGCCTTCCTTCTTGAGCCAGCGGGCGAGCGTGCCTTCGGTCATCGTGGGCGACAGCGCCGGCATCAGGATGTTGGTGGCCATGTCTGCGCTCCGCTCAAACGATCCGTTTCACCGCGTCCACCACCCAGGCCGGCTGCGGCAGGGCGAGCTTCTCCAGATTCGCCGCATAGGGCAACGGCACATCGACCCCGTGCACCCGCACCGGCGGCGCATCGAGCCAGTCGAACGCCCCCTCGATCACGGTCATCGCCACCTCGGCGCCGATGCCGGCGTAGGGCCAGCCTTCTTCCACCGTCACCAGGCGGTTCGTCTTCTTCACGCTGGCGATGATCGTTTCGGTATCCAGCGGGCGCAGGGAGCGGAGGTTGATCACCTCCGCCTCGATTCCCTGTTCGGCCAGCGCCGTCGCCGCTTCCAGCGCCACGCCGACCATGATGCCGAAGGCAACGAGCGTTACCTGCGAGCCCGTCCGCTCGATCTTCGCCCGCCCGATCGGCAGGATGAAATCCTCCGCGGTCGGACACTCGGACGTATGGCCGTAGAGAATTTCGTTCTCCAGGAAGACGACCGGGTTCGGATCGCGGATCGCCGCCCGCAAGAGGCCCTTGGCATCCGCAGCCGACCACGGCGCCAGGACTTTCAGACCCGGAACATGCGCATACCAGCTCGCGTAGCACTGCGAATGCTGCGCAGCGACGCGGGAGGCCGCACCGTTCGGGCCGCGGAACACGATCGGGCAGCCCATCTGGCCGCCCGACATGTACAGCGTCTTGGCGGCGGAGTTGATGATCTGGTCCATCGCCTGCATGGCGAAATTGAACGTCATGAACTCGACGATCGGCTTGAGCCCATTGAGCGCCGCGCCGACCGCGAGACCGGTGAACCCGTGCTCGGTAATGGGCGTGTCGATCACGCGCTTGGGCCCGAACTCGTCCAACAGGCCCTGGCTGATCTTGTAGGCGCCCTGGTACTGCGCGACTTCCTCGCCGATCAGGAACACGTCGGGGTCAAGGCGAAGCTCGGCGGCCATCGCATCGCGCAAGGCTTCGCGCACCGTGATGGGTTTGGAGGGGCCCCAGTCCTTGTCCTCGGGAACGGCCGGCGCCGGGGCGGCCGGAGCAGGCGTGGCGGCGGCCGGCGTCGGAGCGGGCGCAGGCGTGGCGGCCGCCGGCGGAGCGGCGGCCAGCCGCGGCGCTGGCACCGCGGCCGACACATCCTCCCCGTTCGCGGCAAGCACGGCGATCGGGGTGTTCACCGCCACGCCCTCGGTGCCTTCCGGCACCAGGATGCGGGCGAGCTTGCCCTCGTCCACCGCCTCCACTTCCATCGTCGCCTTGTCGGTCTCGATCTCGGCGATCACGTCGCCGGCGCGGACCTCCTCGCCCTCGGTCTTCAGCCAGCGGGCGAGCTTACCCTCGGTCATGGTGGGCGACAGCGCCGGCATCAGGATCTGCGTGGTCATGGCTTAGCCCCCCACCAGCACGTCGGTATAGAGCTCGGCGGGATCGGGCTCAGGGCTGGACTGGGCGTGGTCGGCAGCTTCCTGCACCATCGCCTTCACCTGGTCGTCGATAGCCTTGATGGCCGCTTCGTCGACGCCCATCGCGTCCAGCTTCGCGCGCGCGCCCTCGATGCAATCATGTTGGGTACGCATCATCTGCACTTCTTCGCGGGTACGGTAGCGGGCCGGGTCGGACATGGAATGGCCGCGGTAGCGATAGGTCTTCACTTCCAGCAGATAGGGGCCCTTGCCGGCGCGGCAATGCGCCACCGCCGCCTCTCCCGCCGCCTTCACCGCCAGCACGTCCATGCCGTCGACCTGCGCGCCGGGAATACCCCAGGGCGTGCCGTTCTTCGACAGATCGTGGGAGGCCGACGCGCGATCGATGCTGGTTCCCATGCCGTATTTATTGTTCTCGATCACGAAGACCACCGGCAGCTTCATGAGCGCCGCCAGGTTGAAGCTCTCGTACACCTGGCCCTGGTTGGACGCGCCCTCGCCGAAATAGGTCAGGCACACGCGGTCGCTGCCGCGGTACCAGTCGCTGAACGCGAGCCCGGTGCCAAGGCTCACCTGCGCGCCCACGATCCCATGGCCGCCGAAGAAATTGGCCGCCTTGCTGAACATGTGCATCGAGCCGCCCTTGCCGTGCGAGTACCCGCCGGCGCGGCCCGTCAGCTCCGCCATCACCCCCTTGGGGTCCATACCCGTGGCGAGCATGTGGCCGTGGTCGCGGTAGGAGGTGATGACCTGATCGCCCTTCTCCACCGCCATCTGCATGCCGACGACGACCGCTTCCTGGCCGATGTACAGATGGCAGAAGCCGCCGATCAGGCCCATGCCGTAGAGCTGGCCGGCCTTTTCCTCGAACCGGCGGATCAGCAGCATGTCGTGGTAGGCGCGCAGCAGTTGGTCCTTGTCGATCGCATTCTCGCGCGGCTTGCCGCGCCTCGCTTTGTCGGCCGCCTGGGCCATGGCTTGCCTCCCTGCCGGGGATGGGGTCGCTGTCGGGATCGAGCACTAGTCCCGCGATGGGGCAGGCAGCAAGTCCCGGAGTCGTGGAAATGTCTTATTGTGCAATGCAATAGGAGAGGTTAACCGGATCACGGTTAACCGATTGACGGCGGCTTGGATTGCGCTGGGGGATGCGGGGCGGGATTGCGTGCGTCGGCGGCACGACGAAATAATATTCCGACGATGCGGGTGATTTTGCAGCGGGCTTGCCCCGCCGGCGGCGCATGTCACGGCTCAACTCTTTGCGGAAACCAGGGCGGCCGCTCCGGCTCCCGGAACCTATACCGCCGTCGCGATGACGGCTGACGGCCGCCCGAACGCCGCCCCGAGACCGGCTGCTAATACAGTCGATCTCCCTGGGGATACGGCACCAGAATGTCGTGCGGGTTCGACAGGTTCAGCATTTCGCGCGCCCGCTCGTTCAACAGGTCGGGATCGAGATGGTGGGTGCCAAGCGCTGCCACCTTCCGCTCCCAGTCCGCCTGCCGTGCCTGCACACGGGCCAAATCTGCCTGAGCCTGGACCAGCAACACCTTCCGTTGCGCGAAGGCCAGCAGCCCGTGATCGCCGCGCGCCGCGCTCCAGCCAAAATACCCTGCAAGCGCGAAGAAAAACACCGGGGCGATCGCCGCCCTGGCGCGACGCTTCATCTCACGTCCGAATGCCATCGCCAGCTCCGTTTGCCGCTGCGATCCCCTTCTACCGCGCCGCCGCCGCGCCGGGGAAGCGGGATGAAGCACGGCCGCGGGACCAATTCCGCCACTCCGTCGTCCCTTTTCCGCCGCGAGCGCTTCCCAGGTGACCTTGACGGAAATGCAAACCCACGCGGCGAAGGAGAACGTCTCATGCGTCAGACCTCGATCCTGCTACTGGCTGCCGGCTGCACGCTGGCCCTGCTCGGTACCGCGCTGCCCGCCCACGCCGACGGTCCGGAAGGCATGCGCACCAACGACGGTTGGCACCAGACGACGCGGCCCGGCGATCGTGCCGACGGGCACGCCGACCGCAGCGATTGGCGCGGGAACCGGAACGATGGGCATGCAGGTCGCGGCAATTGGCAAGCCGACCGCCGCGAGTCGAACATGCGCGCCCGCGGCGACGAGAACGCGGGTCCCCGTGGGGAGGCTCATTCCCCCCGGCGCCGCAGCGACGGCGGCTAAGGACCGCCGCATGATCGGCACCGGTCCCCGCGGACCTGCGAGGGGAGTCCATGGGGGGCGGAGCGCGCGGCGACAGGCGGCAGCGCACGCACCCCGTCGCCGCGGGTCCGTAACGTCAGCCGCGCAGGATCGTCCGACCCGCGAACCGCGCCGCCGGGCCCAGTTCCGCCTCGATCCGCATGAGTTGGTTGTATTTCGCCGTGCGGTCGCTGCGCGCCAGGCTGCCGGTCTTGATCTGCCCGCAGTTGGTCGCCACCGCGAGATCGGCGATCGTGGTGTCCTCGGTCTCCCCCGACCGGTGGCTCATTACCGCCGCATAGCCGGCGCGATGCGCGACCTGCACCGTCTCCAGGGTCTCCGACAGGGTGCCGATCTGGTTCACCTTCACCAGGATGGCGTTCGCCACCCCGGCCTCGATCCCGCGCCGCAGCCGTTCCGGATTGGTGACGAAATTGTCGTCCCCGACAAGCTGCAACTTCCCGCCCAGTACCGAGGTCAGATGCACCCAACCGTCCCAGTCGTCCTCGGCGCAGGCGTCCTCGATCGATACGATCGGGTAGCGCGCGACCAGCGCCTCCAGGTATTGCGTCATCCCGGCGGCATCCAGCACCTTGCCCTCGCCGTCCAGATGGTAACGGCCATCACGATAGAATTCCGACGCGGCGCAATCGAGCGCGAACACCACGTCCTCGCCCGGCCGGTAGCCGGCGCGCTCGGCGGCGCGGGCAATGAAGGCCAGTGCCTCGTCGGTTGATTTCAGGTTGGGCGCGAAGCCGCCCTCGTCGCCCACATTGGTACTGTGGCCGGCGTCATGCAGCCCCTGGCGCAGAGCGTGGAAAATCTCCGAGCCCATGCGCACCGCCTCGGCGACCGTCGCCGCGCCCACGGGCTGGATCATGAACTCCTGGATGTCGATCGGGTTGTCGGCGTGCCGCCCGCCGTTGACGATGTTCATCATCGGCACCGGCAGGGTGCGCGCATACACCCCGCCCACATAGCGATAGAGCGGCTGGCCTACCTCGGCTGCCGCAGCCTTGGCGCAAGCGAGCGAGACGCCCAGGATCGCATTGGCGCCCAGGCGCGACTTGTTCGGCGTGCCGTCCAGATCGATCAGGATCTCGTCGATCTGCACCTGCTCGAACGGATCCATCCCGCCGATCGCATCGAAAATCTCGCCCTCAACGTTGGCCACCGCCTGCTGCACGCCCTTGCCGCCGAAGCGCACCTTGTCGCCGTCGCGCAGCTCCACCGCCTCATGCGCGCCGGTGGAGGCACCGGAGGGCACCGCCGCGCGGCCGAGCGCACCGCTGTCCAGCAGCACGTCCACCTCGATCGTCGGGTTGCCGCGGCTGTCGAGAATCTCGCGGGCGGAAATATCAGCAATGGCACCCATGTCACGCTACTCCCCTGGCATGCGCGGGCTGGCTAGCACTTCGCCGCCCCTGGTGCCACCGTGCGGCCGAGGCTCCCCGAAAGCGGGCGCCCCTGGATCCTCCTCTGCGGTCCTCCACGCCGATGCCCATTCGCCTGGGCGGCCCGCTCCAAGCGCCGGCCTCCTGGCCGCCGTTCGCTCGGCGCAATACCCGATCCCGATTTTGCCTTCGCTTCGCCACGAACCGGGGTCGTAATAGTCGCCCTCACCCAGACCAATCCGGTCGCCCCGATGATTCTCCGCAAGGCCCCGGCCGCTCCGGGTTCCGTCATGTCTCCCACAGTCGCGCTCCCGCCCGCCGCCCTTCCGCCGCTGGCCCGCCAGCGCGCCATGTTCGCGGTGCTCTGCTTCGTCTGGGGCACCACGTGGCTGGCGATGAAGGTGGGCATCGCCACCGTCCCGCCGGGGCTGTTCGCCGGAACGCGCTGGACCATGGCTGGGCTCGCCCTGCTGGCCTGGCGTCACGCCAGCGGTCAGCACCTCGGCGTGCCGCTGCGGCTGCGCGGCCGGCTGGTCGTGGTCTCGGTACTAATGGTGTCGCTCAACCAGGTGACCCAGCTTTACGGCCTGCGTTATGTCCCGGCCGGGCTTGCCACCGTGATCTCGGCGGCGCTGACCCCCGTCTCCCTGCTCGGGTTCGGGGTGCTGACGGGACAGGAACGATTCGACCGGCGCCAAGCCGCGGCGCTCGGGCTTGGCATCGTTGGTATCCTGGCGCTGTTCGGCCCGAAGGCGCTGGCCGGCAATCTCGGCTGGGGGGAAGTAGCCGGCGCCGGCGGGGTGATCCTCGGCACGCTTTGCTATTCCGCCGGGTCGGTGCTGGCGCGGCCGCTGATGCGCACCCTGCCGGCGGCCGAGGTGGCGGGGCTCACCAACCTGGTCGGGGGCGTGCTGCTGCTGGCCGGATCGCTTGCGTTCGAGCCGGGGTCGCGCGCCATGGCCCTCGGCCACTGGGGCTGGCCGGCGTTCGGCGCCTGGCTCTATCTGCTGCTGCCGGGCTCGCTTGGCGCCACGGTTATCTACTTCCTCCTGGTCCGCGATTGGGGGCCCGGCCGCACGGGTACCTATGCCTTCGTCTCCCCGGTGGTCGGGGTGGTGCTGGCGATGTTGCTGTTCGGCGAACGGATAGACGTGGCGGACGTCCTGGGTATGACCCTGATGCTCGGCGCCGCCGGCCTGGCGCTGCGGCGCTGATCTCGGCGCCCCGCCCGCACTCTGCTACACCGCCCGCATGGATATCGCCCCGCCGGATATCGCCCTGGCCGACGCCGCACTCGCCCCGCGGTCCGAGACGACGCGTGCCCTGATCGGACGGCTGTGGCGCGAACATATCCACCGCCATATGCCGCGGCTGCTGCTGATCCTGGTGCTCACCCTCGTCATGGCCGGGACCACGGCGCTCTATCCGGTGGTGATCGACCATGCGTTCAGCATGTTCACCCATAAAGACCCGCGCATCCTCTATCAGGTGCCCGCGCTGGTGGTGGCGATCACCAGCGTGAAGGCGGTCGCCCAGTATCTGCAGAACGTGCAGGTGCAGCGCACCGTGCTGCTGGTGATCCGCGATCTGCAGGGCCGCATGTTCGCCCATCTGGCGCGCGCCGACCTCGCGCGGGTCGAGCGCGAGGCGCCGGCCCAGCTCGCCGCCCGCTTCACCACCGACGCCACCGTGATCCGCGACGCCCTGACCCGGGCGGTGAACGGCGTCGCCGACGCCGTGACCGTGGTCGGGCTGGTGGCGTCCATGCTGTACCTCGATTGGGAGCTCAGCCTGATCGGTGCGGTGCTCTACCCGCTGGCGGCGCTGCCGATCCAGCGCATCGGCCGGCATGTGCGCCGCGCCTCCGGGGGCATGCAGGAACGGATGGGGGAGGCAGCGGCGATGCTGAACGAAAGCTTCGCCCAGGCCCGCACGGTGCGCGCCTATCGGCTGGAAGCCGCAGAAAGCGCGCGCGCCGAGGCCGCCTTCGCCCAGCTCTATCGCGCCCTGCTGCGCATGACCCGCAACCGCGCCGCGGTCGATCCGGTACTGGAAGTACTGGGCGGCGCGGCGGTGGCGCTCGTGATCGGCTTTGCCGGCTGGCGGGCCGCGGTGGGCGGGCACACGATCGGCAACTTCACCGGCTTCGTCGCGGCGCTGCTGATCGCCTCCCGCCCGCTGCGCGCCCTCGGCACCCTGAACGCGGCGGTGCAGGAGGGGATGGCCGGGCTGATCCGGGTCTTCCGCGTGATCGACGAACCCGCCGGCATCGCCAACCCGGCCGACGCGCCGCCGCTGCCGCCGGGCCGCGGGCTGGTGGCGTTCGAGGACGTGACCTTCGTCTACGCCGACGGCCGCGCCGGGCTCGACGGGCTGAGCTTCACCGCCGCACCGGGCACCACGGTGGCGCTGGTCGGCCCCTCGGGGGCCGGCAAATCCACCGCGCTGTCGCTGATCCCCCGCCTGCACGACGTCGCCGCCGGCACAGTGCGCATCGACGGCGCGGACGTGCGCGCGGTGCGGCTGGACAGCCTGCGCGACGCCATCGCCTATGTCGGGCAGGAAACCCTGCTGTTCGACGACTCGATCGCCGCCAACATCCGCATGGGCCGGCCGGACGCCACCGAGGCCGAGGTCGCCGCCGCCGCCGAAGCCGCAGCCGCCGCCGGCTTCATCGCCGCCCTGCCGGACGGCTACGCCACCCGCGTCGGGCCGGGCGGCGGGCGCCTGTCGGGCGGTCAGCGCCAGCGCGTGGTCCTCGCCCGCGCCTTGCTGCGCAACCCGCGCATCCTGCTGCTGGATGAAGCCACCAGCGCCCTCGATACCGAATCCGAAGCCGCGGTGCAGGATGCGCTGACCCGGCTGCGCCGCGGACGCACCACGATCGTAGTGGCGCACCGGCTGTCCACGGTGCGCGACGCCGATCTTGTGGTCGTGATGCAGGACGGCCGCGCAGTGGAACAAGGCACGCATGCCCAACTGCTGGCCGGCGATGCGCTGTACGCGCGCCTGGTACGCAGTCAGATGCTGGCGGCGTAGGCAAGGCCAGGCAGCGCTACAGCTCCGCGGCGCCGGTCAGCCGGCGGATCAACGCCTCGTAGCCCGCCAGAGTCGTGCGCAGGTCGAGATGCGCCTCTGCGTACGTCCGCGCCCCGGCGCGCAGCCGGCGGGACAACGCCCGGTCTTCGATCACCTCCAGCACCGCGTCGGCCAGGCCCTTCGGATCGAAGAACGACACCAGGCGCCCGTTCTGCCGGTCGGTCACGAACTCCCGCACTGGCTGCGTATCGCTGCCGACCACCGCGCAGCCGGCGGCCAGCGCCTCGCGCAGCGACCAGGACGCGACGAACGGATAGGTCAGGTACACATGCGCATCGCTGCGCTGCAGGAGCTTGAGGTAGGTTGCGTAGTCGAGCCGGCCGGGGAACAGCACCCGCTCGGGGTCCACGGTGCCGTCCAGCTCCGCGAGCAGGGTCTCGCGCCAGGTCCCCTTCGGGGACGGGGCGCCGTAGCTCACGCCGTTGCCGCCCACCATCACCACCCGCAGGTCTGGCCGAGCGCGCAGAAGATGCGGCAGTGCGCGCATCATCGTATGCACCCCTCGATACGGTTCCAGATCGCGGGACACGTAGGTGACCAGCTTGTCGCCCGGCACGATTGTGGTCTTGGCGATGCGCAGCGGTGCGCGCCGCACCTTGGGGTCCGGCTTGGCGCGGTCGAGATCCGCCCCCTCCGTCAGCAGGGTGATGCGGTCCCGCGCCCAGTCCGGATAGGTGGAATGCTGCCAGGTCGTCGGCGTCTGCCCGAGCCCGCCTTGTTGCAGGGCAAGCAGGTTGATCGCGTTCTTCGCCCGGATGCGCGGATGGTCGGCTGCGGGCGTCGGGAACTCAGGGTCGAAATTCACATCGCTGCCGTCGAGCCGGTAATAGAACTCGCAGTAGCCGAGCAGCGGCACGCCCGGCCAGACATCCGGCAGGTTGAGCAGCTCGCCCCAGCCGTGATGGCCGATGATGATATCGGGCGTGAACCCGAGGTGCTTCAGGGCGGCAGCGGTGGCGGCGACGGTCTCGGCGCGGCGCGCGGCGGCGTCGAGGTCGCGGGCGACCATATGCGTCTCTTTCGCCGCCGGCGGCGGACGCCGGTAGGGCACGACCCGCACGCCGGGAATGCGGTTCTGGTTCGGTTCCGATACAAAAACCAGCTCGTGCCGCCCCGCTGCCGCCAAGTGGCGGACCAGGTGCAGGAACTGCCCAGGGAAATTCTGGTGCGCGAACAGGAATTTCATGCCGTCCTCCGGCTGCGCGACGACATGCGCGGCGGCGCACGGCGGACACCGCCATCCCACGCCCCCGCGCCGTCACCGGACGCAGGGAAGGCGGGCGCCGACGAACGAGGCATGCGCGGCAGGATCAGCGCGGGCGCCGGGCGGTCTTGCGCTTCGCCGGCGACGCCGCCGGTGCGGGAGACACGGGCGCCGGCGCGGATGCGGCCGACGCAACCCCGGGCGCGCGGAGCATCCCGGGCGTGCGGGGGGCACGCGGACGGAGGTCGATCAGCACGGCCTCCAGCGGCGCCAGGCTCTCGCTCTGCGCCGCCTCGCCGGCGACCAGCGGTCCTACCGTGGTGCCGTCGACGAAGGTGGCGGTGACCTGGCACTCGTGGGTGCGCGCCGCCTCCCCCTTCAGCCGCACCGCCAGGCCGAGCAGCGGCAATGCCATGCCGCGGCTGCCGCAGTAGGCGCCGCCGTCGACCCAGGGCGACAGCCAGTCCCGGCCCAGCACGGCCTGATACTCCAGGCATTCGGCCACGGCAGCCGGCAGGGGGCCGCGCGGGGCGATGCTGAACCCCTCGATCCACAGCTTGCTCCCGCGGGTGCCCAGCCATTCGCCGATGCGCGCGCCGACATCGCCGGTGCGCTGCACGTGCGCGATCATCTCGACGTCGGCCGGCACGGCGGCGGCCGGCTGGCCGGACGGCCGGGCCGCCGGGCGGGCGGCGACCGGGCTCGCCGACGCGGCGGTCGGCAGGGCGGGCGGCTCGGCGCTCAGGCGCAGGACCTGCAACCGCGGCGCCGCCTCGGCCGAGGCGTTGGGGGCCTGATACACGGTGACCATGATCTGCGCCGGCCCCTGCGCCACCTGCACCAGCGCCGCGCCGTCGCCGCCGGGAAGCCAGCCGTCGTCGCGGAAGGTGGTGATTCGCACCGCGCCCTCCCGCCCCATCGGCGCCACAGACACCCGCACCCCGGGCAGTCCGTTGCGGTCCGCCATCGGCGAGCCGGGCGGCTGGAAGATGCAGAACATGCCGGCGTCCAGGGTCATGAGGTGACCGGACACCTTGAGCTCGACGATACGCTGCGGCTCCGGGATCGACCCAGGGGGAGGCAACACGGGAGGCAACGTGGGAAGCGACGCAAGGCGCTGTGATCCGGGCGGGGCGCCCGCCATCGGCACGGCTGTCGCGGGCGCGGCAGCCGGAGGGGCGGCTTCGGACATGCAGGCTCTCGTTCCTGGTGTTGCGGTCGTCAGGTGGGTGCGGGCATCAGAAGAGTGCGGGCGCAGCCGCGGGACACACAGCCGACGGTTGCGCATCCGGCTTCATAAATGGACCGGGACCGCGGCGCGGGCAAGCAGCATCTCGTTGATCCGTGCCGCCGGCAAGCCTGGTGGCAGCAGCGCGCCGCGCCCGGTGCGGCGGATGCGCTCGGCCGGAGCGCCGAGGTCGAACGCCACCACGTCGAGCCCCGCCGCCCATACATCCGTCAGCGCGAAACACCAGGTTTCCGGCCAGATCGAGGGCAGCAGTGCAAGCTGTGCCTGCTGCGCGTGGATCAGCGCCGTCGCCTCCTCCGGCCGGAACGGGCCGGTGACGAACGCGCGCCCGGTCGCCAGCAGCGCGGCGTCCTCCGTGGTCGGACCCACCACCACGAACTCGAGCGGCAAGTCCCGCCGCGCCGCATCACCGGCGCAAGCAAGCAGCACGTCAACCCCTTTGGCCGGCCCGACCGCACCCACCACGCACACGCGCAGCCGGCCGGCGCCCCGGGGTGGCGCGGCGGCCGGCGGCAGGGCGGCATCGTCCCCGAGTGGGACGATGCACGGAACTACCCCACGCACATACCGCCGCAGCCGCGCCGCCGCATCGGCCGAGGCCACCACCACCCGCCGCGCCCCGAGCAACAGAGCCGCCGAGCGCTGGCGCAGCGCGCGTACGCCGATCGGCTCATCCAGCAGGCTGCCATGGGTCGCGACGCACGCCTCGCAGGCCGCCAACCCGGGCGCGCCGCAGTAGCGGTCCGGCCCCGGCGCGCCCGCGCCGGCGTTGCCGGCCGGCCGGGTCAGCGTGACCCGCGGGCAGACCCACGCATGGTCATGCACATGCACCTCGTACGGCACGCCGAGCGCCGTCACGATCTCCACCACGGCCGGGGGATGGCCGAGCAGGTGGTGCAGCTCGATCCCGACCAGCGGCTCCGCGCGCAGCAGCCGCAGGAGCGCCGGGACCTCGCGCGGCAGCGCGAAGCGCAGATTGGGAGTGTCGCCACCGCTCGGAGCCTCCAACACCACCTCCCGCCCCCGGCCCGCGCCGGCGCCGGGGCGGAGCACGATCGCCCGCCGCCCGGCGGCGCGATGGGCCTGCCAGGACGCCGCCACCACCCGCTCAACCCCCCCGCCGTCGGCATGGGTGATCAGCAGCACCGCCGGAGCGGCCGACGACCCGCCCGGTTCGCTCCCCGCCGTCATCCCCCCCACCGAAACGGAAGCCGCCAGCAAGCCGGACCGGCGCGCCGCCTCCCACCGCGCGCGATCAAGCCGCCGCCGCGCCGGGGCCAGCGGATCGGCCGCCCGGAACGCCTCCATCTCGGCCGCATAGCCGGGGTGCAGCCGCTCCAGCACCTTCTGGTTGCGCGCCTGCAACGCCGCCGCCGCGCCGAACGAGGCCCCGCTGCGGTGGCCCACGAACACACCCGGCGCCGCAACATGCCGCCAGCCCAGCGCGCGGGCACGCAGGCAGAAATCGGTGTCCTCCCCATAGCCCTGGGCAAACAGCGCCGCCCGGAACGGCCCCGCCTGTTCCCAGCAGGCGCGCCGCACGTAAAGGCAGAACCCCTCCCCCACCGGAATCCCGACCGCCCGCGCCCCTACCGCCCGCCAGGCCAGCGCGGCCAACCACGCCCCCCCGGCCGCATCTGGCATCGGCGTGGTGCCCGTCGGCCCGGGATAGCTCACGATCCCGGCGTTGTTGGACAGCGGCGTGACCGAGCCGATGTCGGGCGCACTGTCGGCCACCGCGTGCAGCCGTTCGATCCAGCCCGGCGCCGGCAAGGTGTCGCTGTTGAGGAGCACCACGTCCCGCCCTGGACAGGCCGCCACGCCGGCATTGGCGGCGGCCGGAAGGCCGCGCGGCGTCCGATGCGAAATCAGCCGGATCCGCCCTGCCTCGGCCAGCGCACGCAACTCTCGCCGCAGCCCCGGCTCCGGACTGCCGTCATCGACGACCACAACAAGCGTCCCCGCCGGCACCGTCGCCAATACCGCCCGCAGGCAGGGCCCGACCGCATCGGTCTGGCCATGCACGGGAACCACCACGCCTGGCGCTCGCGCGCGCGGCACCCTCCGCGGCGGCCCCAACCGCGCGTGCACGGCCCGATCGCCCCCGTCCGCCAGATCATCGACCGGCAGATCGAGATCGAGTGGGCTGCCCAGTAATTCCCTCCCCTCCCCGCCCAACACCCGCAAGCCCCGGCGTGCCGCTCCCGCCAGCGACAAGGACGGAACCGAAAACCCATGCGCGCACACCAGCGGCCCGGCAGCAGACCCTTCCGGCGGCGGCCCCGCACAGACCACGCGCAACGTCCGGTCACCCGCCGCCCGAACGGTCACGACCGGTTCGGCATCCGGATCCGCCGGTCGCCACGCCCAACCGCGCAACCCCCCGTCACCAGCAGCCACACACCCCTCTACCCGCCGGATATCGTCGAGCCGCAACGGACTGCCCAGCAGCGCCAACCCGCCCGCCCGCACGTCCAACCGCCGCCCCACCTCAGCCGTCAGCCCCCCCATCGCAACCCGCCGCCCATCCAATCGCCCGACCACCACCCGAGGATCCGACTCCCCCACCATCACAAGATCGCCTGCCCCAACCCCGCACCACCCCCTCGCCCCCGCCGCCCGAACCACCGCCGCAGCCAAACCAACCCACTCCCCCCGCATCACGAACCGCGCCAACACCCACCCCAGAGCCTCCGCCGCCCCCGCTGCATCGCCCAGCGCCAGCCGCGCCGCCACCAGCCCCCACCACCCCTCCCGCGGCCGAACCTGGGCTGGCACCGATCCGAATAACACCGCCGCCCGCCCCGGCTCCCCCGGCAGGCACGCTGCCCCCAACGCCAGCGCAATCACGGGATCCCCCGGCGCCAGCCGGGCCGCCCGATCCAGCCACCGAACCGCCCCCGCCACATCCCCCACCGCCAGCGCCGCCTGGCCGGCCTGCAGCGCCTGGGTCATGAGGGTGGGAACGAAAGGCGGGCGGGTCCGCAAGGCCAGGGGGCGCTGCCCCCTGGACCCCCGCCAGGGGACAGTCGTCCCCTGGACCCCTCGGTGGGTTCCGTGCCGGTGGGGGGTGTCGCGGCTGGGCGGGCGGCGGCGGGGTGGCGTGGGCGGTGGGCGAGGACAGGGCGCTTGTGCGCCCTGTCCTCGCCCACCGCCCACGCCACCCCGCCGCCGCCCGCCCAGCCGCGACACCCCCCACCGGCACGGAACCAATGGATGCGTTCCAAGGGCGCTGCCCTTGGCGGGGGTCCAGGGGGCAGCGCCCCCTGGCCTTGCGGACCCGCCCGCCCTCCCGTCTCCACCCTCAACCCTTGGCCGCCGGAAGGGTGGCGAGGTCGGCGTCGGCTTCTGTGAGACCGGCGGCGACCGCGCGTTCCAGCCAGAGGCGGGCTTCGTTTGGGTCAGGGGGGGCAACGAGGCCGCGGGCGAGGTAACGGCCGAGCATCATCTGGGCGTGGCCGTGTCCGGCTTCGGCGGCGGCGCGGAACCACCGTTGGGCGGCGGGTCGGTCGGTGGGCACGTCATGACCGCCGCCGAGCATCGCCCCCATGGCGAACATGGCGCCGGGGTGGCCGCGGCCGGCGGCGCGTTCGAACCAGACGAGGGCTTCGGCGTGGTTGGGCGGCCCACCACGGCCGTTCAGCAGCAGCTCGGCCAGGGCGATTTCGGCTTCCGGCATGCCGATTTCGGCGGCTCGGGCGATCCATATGCGGGCTTCCGTCGGGTCTGGATCGGTGCCGCGGCCTTCGAGCAGCATCCGGCCGTACCAGTATTGGGCGTTCACCACGCCTTCCGCGGCGCGGCGCAGCCATTCCAGCGCCTTGGCATCGTCGCGTTCGACCCCGACCCCTTCGGCGAGGCAGACGCCGAAGTTGAACGCGGCGACCAGGTCGCCGCCGGCGGCGGCTTGTTCGAACCAGGCGCGGGTGTGGGTTGCGTCGTCGCTGTCCCGCCCGCCGGAGAGCAGCAGATTGCCGAGGCTGACCTGAGCCGAGGGGTCCCCGGCGGCGGCCGATTGGCGCAGCCAGTGCGCCGCCTCGGTGCGATCGGGCGGCACGCCGGCGCCGGTGAGGTGCAACATCCCGAGGGCACGGGCCGCTGCCTTGTGGCCGCCCTCGGCGGCGCGGCGGAACCACATCGCGGCTTCGGCATAGTTGGGCGGCAGTGGACCGCCCTTCGCATAAAGGTCGCCGACCAGCGCGGCGGCTTCCGGATCGCCTCCCAGCGCCGCCTTTCGCAGCCAGGTCTCGCCGCTCTGCGGGTCGGCTTTCACGCCGCGGCCTTCGAGCAAGGCGAGGCCCCAGCGCGCCTGGGCGGCACCGTGGCCCTTCTCGGCGCCGCGACGGTAGAGCGCGGCAGCGGCCTGCGGATCGGCAGGGCCGATCAGGCCTTTCTCATACATGAGGCCGAGCAGAAACAGGCCGGTGGGGACCTCGGCGTCGGCGGCACGGCGCAGCCACTGCGCCACCTCGGCCTGTTGCGTCGGCGTGGTGGCATCGCGGGCCAGGCCGAGCGCGTGGCCAAGCGCCCCCCGCGGCGATCCTGCCTCGGCAGCGGCTTTGTACCAACGCCGCGATTCCGCCTCGCCGCGGACCGTTTCGGGGCCGGCGGCGAGAATGTAGCCGAGGATAGCCTGGGCTTCGATGTTGCCGGCTTCGGCGCCGCGGCGGGCCCACAGCAGGGCGGTCGCGTAGTCCGGCCCGTCCGCCTGACGATTTGCGTTGAACAGCGCCCCCGCGGCTTGGGTGGCGGTAAACCCGGCGGTGAGGGCCTGCGGGTCGGTGCCGATGCCGTGCAGCGCGAGGGTCGCGAGCAGGGTCTGCGCCTCCGTATGGCCTTGTTCGGCGGCGCGGGTGACCCAGCGGGCCCCGTCGCGACGGCTTGGCGGGACGCCGGCGCCTTCCAGGTAGCAGCGGCCGAGGCGGAACTGCGCCTCCGCGAGCCCCGCCTGGCCGGCGCGCGAGAACAGGCGGAAGGCGCGCCGATACTGGCCCCGTTCGGCGAGGCGGCGGCCGCGCGCGAGCGCGGCGGCGGAGGAGCGCAGCGCGGGCAGATCGAACCAGGCGGAGGGAGTCATGGCGGCAGGCGCAGATTCGGCCCCAAGGTCATCCCGGCTCGCGCATCGCGTCGTTGGCCACCGGAAGCACCTGTTCGAGCAGGTAGCGCAGCACGGTCTGCCGCCCGACCTTGACGTCCGCTTCCACCGGCATACCCGGCGTGAGGTGGAAGCCGGGCGGGGTACCATGCAGCGCGACTTTGTCGATGCTGAGCCGCGCGCGATAGTACGGCACGCCGGAGGCCGGCGGCGGCACCGCGCCGGAGGCTTCCTGGCCCGGCATCTCGGTGAAGCTGTTCGAGCTCATGAGCCGCAGGGTGCCGTAGGCGAGGCCGTAGCGGGTGTAGGGGAAGGTGGCGAACTTGATCGCCACCTTGTCGCCGAGATGGACGTAGCCGGCGTCGCTGCCGAGGATGTTCGCCTCGATCTCGAGCGGCGCGTCGGCCGGCGTGAGGGTGATGAGTTTTTCCCCCGACTGCACCACCGCGCCCACCGAGACCTTGGCGATCGTCAGCACCGTGCCGGCGCGATCGGCGCGCAGCACGACGAGCTGACGGCGCAGCTCGGCCTTGCGGAGCTGCTGGCGCGCATCCGAGAGCTTGGACAGACGGTCGGCGAGCTTCTGCGACACGTCGGCGTGCCAGGACTGCACGAACCCGTCGCGTTCGGCGACCTGGGCGCCGAGGTCGCGGGAGGCGGCCTGCGCCTGCTGGATCGCGCTCAGGTAGTCGCGCTCCATCTCGGCGCGGTTGTCCATCGCGGCGAGGGTATTGAGCTTGCTCCCGACCTGCAGCTTCTCGAGCTGGCGGCGCATGCGTTCCACTTCGGTGGCGACGGCCAGCCGGTCGCGGAAACCGGTGGCGTCGGCGTCGGCGCGCTCGATCGCGGCCATCAGGCCGTCGATCTTTTCCTTGTAGCCCTGCAACTTGTATTGGTACTCCGAAAGCCGCTGGGCGTAGATCGCGGCTTGCAGCGCCAGATCGGGGTCGGTGCCGGCATAGGTGAATGGCGTGCCGCCGGCTTCCGCCTGCAGGCGCGTCACTTCCGCCTCCAGGGTGGCAACCTGGGAAGCGAGCGCGCTCACGTCGGCGGCGGCGAAGGTGGGATCGAGCCGGGCGAGCACCTGGCCGGCGTGCACTTTCTGCCCCACCCGCACGTCGATCTTGCGGACGATGGCGGTCTCCAGCGGCTGCACCAGCAGGGTAGGCGCGCGCGAAACGACCTCCCCGTTCGCGGTGACGACCTGGTCGACCCGGATGATGCCGGCCGCGGCGATGATCGCGACCAGCAGGGAGGCCACCACCCAGACGGTACCCTGGGCGCTGCGCGGGATCGGCGCGTTGATGATCGCAGTGGAGGGCTGCTGGAACTCGAGGATGGTCGGCAGCGCCGGATCCGACCGCTTGGCGGGAAGGTCAGTCATTGCCGGGCACCAGCGCGGCGGAGCCCCGGGCGGCAGAGCCCAGCGCGGCTTGGCGTCCGATCCGGGAGTCCGCGGCACGCGGCTCGAGATGCCGGTTCTGCTGCGCCCAGAGCTGGCGATAGACCGCGCAACGCTCCACCAGCACGAGATGCGGGGCGATGTCGGCAATCTTGCCCTTCTCCAACACCAGGATCTGGTCGCATTCGGTGAGCGAGGACAGCCGGTGCGACACGATCACCATGGTCCGTCCGCGCGCGATGCGCAGCAGGTTGGCATTCACCAGCGCTTCCGATTCCGGGTCGAGCGCGCTGGTGGCTTCGTCCAGGATCAGGAGGCGCGGATCGGTGATCAGCGCCCGCGCGATGGCAAGCCGCTGGCGCTGACCGCCGGAGAGGTTGGGCGAGCCTTCCTCGATATAGGTCTCGTACCCGTTCGGCATCCGCTCGATGAATTCCTCCGCCCCGGCGAGGCGGGCGGCCCGCACCGCATCGTCCAAGGTCAGGCCCGGGCGGCCGGCCAGGATGTTGTCGCGAATCGAGCCGCGGAAGAGGAAATTCTCCTGCAGCACGGTGCCGAAGCTCTGGCGCAGGTGGCGCAGGTTGATTTCGCGCAGCTCGGAGCCGTCGATCTTCACGAACCCGGTATAGTCGCGGTTGATCCCCTGCAGCAGCCGGGTGAGGGTGGATTTGCCGGAGCCGGAGCGCCCGACCACGCCCAGCATGGTGCCGGCGGGGATGGCGAAGCTGACCCGGTCGATCGCCGGCGTCTTGGTGCCCGCATAGGTGAAGGTGACGTCCTCGAAGCTGATCGCGCCGGCGAATTTGGGGCGCAGCCCGCCGGAGGCGGCGTCGCCCTCGAGTGGCCGGTTGAGCACTCCGGCGGCTTCGCCGATCGCGCCCCCGACCTCCTCGAAATCCTCGATCAGCCGCGCGAGCCCGATCAGCGGCTGCGCCACCCGCTGCGAGAGCATCATGAAGGCGAACAGGCTGCCCATCATGTAGCCGTTGCGGCTGTCGAGCGCCATCGCGACGCCGATCATGATGGTGCCCATCCACATGAACCGCTCAACCGGCGTCGCCAGGGTCTGCGGCCAGTTGGCCAGCCGGCCGAAGGCAAGGCGGGCGTGGCCGGATTCCGCGACCCGCTCGTCCCACAGCGCCTTGCGCTGCGGCTCCAGCGCCAGCGCCTTCACGGTCTTGATGCCGAATACCGTCTCCCCCAGCGCCGACTGCTTGGCGGTGTCGGCGGCGATCACCCGGCGCAGCAGCACCCGCATCGGTTTGAGGAAGGCGAGGATGATCAAGGTCAGGATGGTGGAGCAGGCGACCACGATCCAGGCCAGGGTGGCATTGAGGAAGAACAGGAACGGCAGCAGCACGCAGAGCGTGATCAGGTCGAGGAAGGTCGTCAGCAGCTTGCCGGTCATGAACTCGCGGACCCGGTGGATCTGGCTGACGCGGTACATCGTCTCGCCGGCCGGGTGGGTCTCGAAATAATCGAGCGAGAGGCGCACCAGCCGGTTGAACACGTGCAGATTGAGCCTGGCGTCGATTCGCACGCCCACGATCAGCACGATGATCCGCCGCGCATGGCCCATGAACGTGTCGTAGGCGATGAAGATGACCATCAGCACGGTCATCAGAATCAGGGTCGAATAGCTGTGGTAGGTCAGCACCTTGTCGGTGACCGTCATCACCAGGAACGGCGGGAAGATCGTGAGCAGGCTGAGGGTGAAGGAGGCGATGCCGATATCGCGCAGGCTGCGCTTCTCGCGCAGCACGATGCCGATCAGCCAGCGCAGCGAGAACGGTGCCTCGGCTTCCTGCCGACCGCGGCTGGCACGCAGCAGGATGGCTTCCCCGGACCACAGCTCGGCCAGGCGCAGTTCGTCCACCGGGACTGCGGCTTCCCCTTCGGGCGCCATCGGGTCGCGGATGAAGACCACTTTCTCGTCCGCATTGGCGCCGGTGAGCAGGCCGGCGCCCCCGTCGGCGAACAACAGCAGGGTGGGGCCGGTGTCGTGCAGCTTGAGCAGGTGGCGGAAATTCAGCCGCACTGCGCGCGACCACATCCCCGCGCCTTGCGCCCAGGCCGACAGCGACGCGGCAGTGGGCACCGCGGCCCCTTCGACGTTACGGAACTCCCCCGGGTCCAGTTCCATCCCGTAATAGCGCCCGGCCATGATGACGGCGCGAATGCGCGGGTTCAGCGCCTCGTCCGCGGCTGCGCGCCCGCCCGGCCCGGGTTCCAGGATGGGCGCGTCGCCCATCGGGCCGCCGCCGAGCCGGCGTTGGCGTTCGGGGTCGGCGGCAAGTGCGTCGTTGATATCCACGCGTGGTTCCTTCACGGCACCCAGGGCAACGGCCGCCCTCGGCCGAGCCACACCAATCGGAGCGGCGCCGGCCGTGTCGGCTCCCGTCCTGCCCCCGGCAAGCCCAGGCGCCGCGCAACCGGCACGCCGACCGGCCCAGGGCAATCCCATCCG
Organism: uncultured Pseudomonadota bacterium; assembly: GCA_963708095.1. Taxonomy (GTDB): domain Bacteria; phylum Pseudomonadota; class Alphaproteobacteria; order Acetobacterales; family Acetobacteraceae; genus JAJZVS01. Next base: position 4,192,774 of record OY970182.1, on the reverse strand, counting down.
AGGCGAACTGACCCAGGGACAGTCCCGCCCAGCGAGCAGTCCCGCACGGAAACCCCCGAGGCATCCGGCGCCCCCGCGGACCAGGCACCCGCCGGTGCAGCCTGCCCGGGCACGTAAACGCCGGTTCGCGTATCGCATGACCGTGGCGTCTCGGGAAGGATTTTCGTATCACTGTGCCCCGCGTCGCGCTGTGCCCTGCCTCTCGCCGCGCCGCCTCTCGTTGTACCGGCGTCTCGTACCGGCGCCGGCCCGGGCGTAGTGCCCGATGACGTTCCCGCATCGTTTTCACCCGATCGGCTCCGCATGACCCAGACCAGCGACGACAGCATCGGCGCCTTCCTCCCCGGCCCGCGGACCACGTTGGCTCCGCTTGGCTCCGGTCGGCTGTCCGGCCTCTCCTTCGCGGTGAAGGACCTGTTCGACGTGGCCGGGGCCGTCACCGGCTATGGCCACCCCGATTGGGCGCGTACCCATCCGCCCGCGGTCGCCACCGCGCCGGTGGTGACCGCGCTCCTCCAGGCCGGCGCAGCACTCGCCGGCAAGACGAGGACCGTGGAGCTCGCATTCGGGTTGACCGGGGAGAATGTCTGGCAGGGAACGCCGCTGAACCCCGCCGCCCCGGATCGCTTCCCCGGCGGATCGAGCTGCGGCTCCGCCGCCGCCGTCGCTGCCGACCTGGTGGATTTCGCCCTGGGGTCGGACACCGGCGGCTCGGTCCGCATCCCGGCCAGCTATTGTGGCCTGTTCGGCTTCCGGCCGAGCTTCGGCGCGGTCAGCCTCGCCGGTGCGCGCGGTCTGGCACCCAGCCTCGACACGGCCGGCTGGTTCGCCCGCGGTGCGGCGTTACTCGCCTGCGTGGGCGAGGTGCTGCTGCCCGGTGGCCCGAGCGAGCTTGGCGGCCCGTTGTTGCGCATCGAGGACGCCTGGATGAACGCGCAGCCGGACGTGGCGGAGGCGCTGCGCCCGAAGCTCGAACGGCTGGAACAATTGCGCGGGCGCGCCATCGACGTGCGGCTCGTGCCCGAGGGGATCGACAGCGTCTTCGACCACATCCGCGCGGTGCAGGCCGAGGAGGCCTGGGCCACCCTCGGCGAATGGGTGGCGACGGTGCGGCCGCAGTTCGGGCCCGGCATCGGCGAGCGCTTCGCCGCAGCCCGCGCGATCGACCCGGCGGACGCGGCGCGTGGGCGGGCATTCCGCCGGGTGCTGCAGGCGCGGGTGCTGCCGCTGCTCGCCGGCGGGGCGATGATGATCTACCCGACCAGCCCCTGCACGGCGCCCCTGCTGAGCGCGACACTCGAGGAACAGGAAGCGGTGCGCCAGGCAACGATCGGCGTGACGGCGATCGCCGGGCTGTGCGGCATCCCCGAAGTGACCTTGCCGGCTGGCAATGTCCGTGGCGCGCCGGTCGGGCTGTCGCTGGTGGCGGGCCCCGGGCGCGACCGCGCGCTGCTCGCGTTTGCCTGCGACGCCGCGGCCATACTGGGTCTGCCGGTCTGAGGCCAGGCTTCCGAACCGGGGGCCTTGCCAGAGGGGCTCTTGCCAGTCGGGGCTCTTGCCAGTCGGGGGCCCGACCGCGAAAATCCCGGCGCCGCGCCCCCCCCGCGACGCCAGGTCTCGAACCTTTTCGACGCGGGACCAGCCACCCGCATCGCGCTGCAGGAGAAGCCATGCCGATCCGTCCCGCGACCGAGACCGACGTGCCGGAGTTGCAGTCGATCTACGCCCACCACGTGCTGACCGGGACCGGCACGTTCGAGGAAGTGCCGCCATCGGTGGAGGAAATCGCGGCGCGCTTCGCCCACGTGCGCGCCCGCGGCTGGCCGTGGCTGGTCTCGGCGGATGCCTCCGGCGTGCTCGGCTACGCCTACGCGACCCAGTTCCGCGATCGCAGCGCCTATCGCTTCACATTGGAGAACAGCGTCTACGTGCGCGAGGACCAGCGCGGCCAGGGGGTCGGCAAGGCACTGGTCGCGCAGTTGCTGGAGGTGACGGCGGCGGCCGGATTCCGACAGATGATCGCGGTCATCGGCGACACCGAGAACGCAGGCTCCATCGGGCTGCACGCGAGCCTCGGGTTCCACCACGTCGGCACCTTGCGGGCGGCGGGGCTGAAGTTCGGCCGCTGGCTGGACGTGGTGTACATGCAGCGGGCCCTGGGGCCGGGCGCAACCACCGTAGCAGCCGAGGATCCGGTGCCAGTCTGAACGGTCCCCATCGGCCTCCGCATTCCCCCCCGCCTGTCGCCGACGCCACCTGCCCGCCACCCGGGCCGAGACCCCTAAATTTCACTTTCCCGTCACGCGACAACCACTACGACGCGCAGCGACCCGCGAGGGCAGGCCGCTGCCTCGCGCGTCTCCGACCGGAAAGGAGCCTCTCTTGCCTCGTCCCGAACGCCTTGCCGCCGCTCTGCTGTTGAGCGCGATCCTGGCCGGCCCCGCCGCCGCCGGCCCCGCACCCCTCACCCTGATCGACAAGATCGCGCTGCCCACGCCGCCCGGTCACGGCGACCTCGTGCGCTACGACCCCTCCAACGGCGACGCCTATGTGTCCCTGAGCGCGGGTGCTGCAGTGGTCGATACCCGCACCGGCAAGGTCGTCCACGATTACCGTTCCATATCAGCACCGAACGGCATGGCCTTCGGCATCCGCCACGTGTACTGGACCGATGCCGGCGGTCCGGGAAAGACCAACCGGATCGTCGTGATCTCCAAACAAAGCTGGAAGATCGTGGGCCGGGTCAATACCGTCGGCACCTCGCCCGACGGTATCTGGGTCGATCCCGGTACGCACCAATTGTTCGTCGGCATGGACGACAATAATTGGGTGGACGTCTACCGAACCGGCGCTAAGCCGACATTCGAGGCGAAGATCCCGCTTGTCCCGGCGCATCCGAAAGCCGGGCCGGATATCGGCGTCCTGGTGCCCGCGAAGGCCACGCTCTATATGCCGGACGACGCGATGGAAGAAGCCATCAGCACGAAAACCGGAAAAATCACGCGTGCGGTCCATCTGCCCATTCCGCCCAGCCGGCACGGCGGCGCCAAAGGGCAGATCTACGACGCAAGGACCAATCAGCTCTGGGTCGGCACCACCGGCAACGCCGTGCTGGTGCTGAACGCCGACACGCTGGCGGTGGTCAGGCGCCTGCCGGCCAAAGGCGGCATCGACCAGGTGGCGTGGGATCCGAAGCTCGGCTTGGTGTACACGTTCGAAGGCAACGCCAAAGGGTTCGACGTCTATGACGCGACGGCGCTGCGGCCCATGGGCTTCGTGTCGACCAGCGTCGGCTCGACACATACAGGCACCGCCGATCCGGCGACCCACAACGTCTACGCCTATGCCGGCGAGGCCGGTGCGCTCTACGTCTATCGCCCCTCCGACCCGAGCCCAGGCGAGTAGCCAGGCCGACCGTCCCTACCAACCGGCGGGGACATCATCTCGTGGAGGCAGAGGCCAGGGGGTGATGTCCCCTGGCTTTTTTGCCCGCAAGGGTCGAGGCATCAGCCCGGGTCGGCAGCAAGGCCGGCGGCGGCGATACCGGCGAGGGCGGCAGCCTCGTCGTTGTCCGATTTGTCGCCGGAGATGCCGACGGCGCCGATGATGGCATGATCCGCTGCGCGGATCAGCACGCCGCCGGGCACGGGCACCAGGGAGCCGCCGACCGCGTGGGTGACGGCGGCGATGAACTGGGGGGTGTCAATGGCGCGCTTCGCCAGGGCGCGCGAGCCGATGCCGAACGACAGGGCGCCGTGGGCTTTGCCGCGGGCGATCTCCTCCCGTCGCAAGCTGGTGCCGTCCTCGGCGGCGAACGCTTTCATCACGCCGCGCGCGTCCAGCACCACGACGGCGAGCGGCTGGAGGTTTTCGGCGCGCCCGTAGCGCAGCGCGCTGGTCACGATCGTCTGCGCCTGGTCAAGGGTGAGAGTCGACATTGCGGCGTGTCTCCAGTTCGTTGAGGATCGGGATCAGGTAGCCGGCGAACAGCCCGGGGTTTTCGGCAAATGGGAAGTGGCCGATCCCGGGCATTTCGCGAAACGTTGCACCCGGGATTTTTGCCGCCGTGGCGGCCGACATCTCGGTGGTGCAAGAGTAGTCGTATGCGCCGGTCAGCATGTAGAGCCGGGCGCGATGGCCGTCGATCCGGTGCACCCGCATGCGGGCGTCCCAGTCGCCGGCGTAGAAGGCGAGATCGCCGGTGAACACGCCGGGGCCGCCCTGCGCGTAGTGCCAATCGATCGCGGCCACGCATTCGGCCGGGCTCTGCGGCGCCGCGAGGCCGTGGATCCATTCGGGAATGAAATATCCCTGGTGGATTTCCGGATGCGACGGCCAGGCGGTGAAACGGCCCTCGACCTTCTCGCAGGCCTCGCAGGCGATGATGCCGGCGAAGGCGTCCGGGTGGCGCAGCGCGAGCTCAAGGCAGATTTCGCCCGACATCGAGGCGCCGAGCACGATCGGGCGGCGGAGCTGCGCGCTGGCAACGAAGCCCATGATGAGCGCGACATAGAGCTCGGTATCGAGCCGCCAGGAGCCGGGCACCGCCCCGGCTGGCGGTGGCGACCTGCCATGCCAGGGCAGATCGAAGGCAACCAGCCGGTGTCCGCCGGTCACCCGCGGATCGGCCATCAGGCCATGGAACTGGCGGCCGTCGGCGCCGGCGGTGTGCAGGCAGAGGATGTCCTGCCCGGTGCCGGCGTGCTCGAAGTAGATCGCGTGGGAGACACCCTGCGCAGTGACCGGCACGTAGCCGCCGGTCATCGGCGGTAGCGGCGACGGGCTGCCGGCGGGGTGGGTGGAGACCGGCGCGGGTGCGGTGTTGCCGCATGCCAGCCAGCGGCCGATCTCCAGCACCCGGCGGACCACGTGGGCGTGCCGGTAGAATGCCAGCAGATCGCCGTCCACGCGCGTGCCCGGCACCTGGGCGAGCATAGCGAAGAAATTGTGATGATGCCGGGGCGGTATCGGCTGCAGGAACTGCGCCCAGGCCGCGGCGGGCGCGTGCAGGACGGCCTGCGGCGGCGCATCGAAGGCGAGCTTTGAGGTGCCGTCGAAGGCGAAGCGGATTTCCTGCGCGCCGTTTGCGACGGCAAAGGCGAACGCCCAGTCCCCAGCCCAGACCGGCAGCACGGGGTCGGCGGCGCAGGCGGCACGCCAGGCCGCGGGATCGGGAAACCCGCTCATTCCGGATCGATCACTTCCAGCACAACCGGGTGGTACGCGTCGCCGTGCCCGGCTGCCTCCGCCGCCCGCAGGCGCTGCATGGTAAGCTCGGCACCGGGGACGGCGACGCCGGCCTCCTGCGCCAGTTCCAGCGCGTAGGACAGGTCCTTCATCGCGTAGCGGGTGGAGAAGGCGCGTTCGGGAAAGACGCGCGGGATCATCGCCTTCATCCCGTGGCTGCGCAGCACGAAGCTGTCGCCGGAACCCTTGGCTATGGTGGGCAGCAGCAGTTCAGGGGGCACGCCGTGGCGGCGACTGAGCGCGATTGCCTCGGCCAGGGCCGCGGTGTTCTGGAACACCAGCATGTTGTTGAGAATCTTCACCACCTGGCCGGTGCCGACTGGGCCGCAGTGGGTGACGTCGGTGCCCATGGTCTCCAAAACCGGGCGGATGTGCGCGAACACGGCGTCCGAGGCACCAACCATGATCGATAGCTCCCCGCGCGCCGCCGCCTCGCGCGTGCGCGCCACGGGCGCGTCGGCGAAGCCGATCCCGCGTGCGGCCAGCCGGGCGCCGATCGCGCGGGCGAGCGCGACCGGGGAGGTGCCGGTGTCGACCACGCACTGGCCGCCGGTCAGGTGCGGCTCGATGTCGGCCAGCACCGCTTCCACCGCGCGCCCATCCGGCAGGGAGAGCAGGATGAGATCGGCGCGGCGGCCAATCTCCTCGACGGGCGCCGCGGTCACGCCGACGGCGGCGAGCCGGGCGAGCGGCTCGGGACGGCGATCGTGCGCAAGAACGGGGCGGCCGAAGCGGCGAGCCAGATGCCCGCACATCGGCTCACCCATCACGCCGAGGCCGATGAAGCCGAGGGTAGCGAGCGCGCGCAGCGGTTGGTCCATCGGGGGCGGCTCCGGAGATCGAGAGGCCGGTAGTCTGAGAACCGGCGCCCGGCCTGTCAAAACCGCGCGGGCCACGCGCTCCTTCCGCCAGATGCGGAATGGTCAGCCACCGACCGTCATGCGCCGGATGGTGGCGCTGGTGCTGTGGCCCTGGCGCAGATCGACCAGCACCACCTTGCCGCCCCAGCCGGTGACCAGGTCGCCGCCGACCACCTGGTCGATCCGGTAATCCGCCCCCTTCACCAGCACGTCCGGCCGCAACAGGCGGATGAGGTCGAGCGGCGTGTCCTCCTCGAACAAGGTGACCAGATCGACCGGGGCGAGCGAGGCCATCACGGTGGCACGCGCGGCTTCCGACTGCACCGGCCGCGTGGGTCCCTTAAGCCGGGACACCGAGGCGTCGCTGTTCAGCGCCACAACCAGCCGGTCGCAGGCGGCACGCGCGGCGCGCAGCAGGTGGACGTGGCCGGGGTGGATCAGGTCGAAGCAGCCGTTGGCGAAGCCGACCCTCAGCCCGCGCGCGTGCCAGGAGGCCACGCGCGTCGCGGCCTCGGGCGCGGTGACGATCTTCTCTTCGCTCGCCAGCAGTTCTTCGAGGTGCAGCGCGCCCAGCAGTTCGTGCGCCGAAACGGTGGCAGTGCCCTGCTTGGCGACCGACAGCCCGGCGGTGATGTTGGCAAGGCGCGCCGCGTCGTCGAGCCCCGCGCCGGCGGCGAGCGCGACCGCAAGCGCCGCCACCACCGTATCTCCGGCGCCCGAAACGTCGGCGACCTCGCGCGCGCGGGCCGGCAAGTGCAGCGGCGGGGCGTCGGCGCGGATCACCGCCATGCCCTTTTCCGAGCGGGTGACCAGCACCGCCTGCCCTCCGGTAATCCGTAGCACGCGCGCCGCCGCCGCTTCGACCGCCACGGTATCGACGAGCGTGCTGCCGTCGGCGGCGCGGAGTTCTGCCTCGTTGGGGGTGAGCACCGTCGCGCCGCGATAGGCGGCGAAATCGGGGCGCTTGGGATCGGCGATCACCGGCCGCCCGGCGGCGGCGGCAGCGGCGAGCACGTGATCGAGCACCGGCCCCGCGAGCACGCCCTTGGCGTAGTCCGACAGCACCACCACCGCGACCTCCGCCATCGCGGCGTCGCACGCGGCGCACAGCGCCGCCACGGCAGCCGGATCGGCCGGGTCGGTCAATTCCTCGTCGAGCCGGAGCAACTGATGTGCACCGGACACGAAGCGGGTCTTTGTGGTCGTGGGACGTCCGGGCGCCTCGACCAGCACGGCGCGGATGGACGGACAAGCGGCGAGCAGGCGGCGCAACTCGACTGCGCCCTGGTCCTGGCCGACCAGCCCGACCAGCACCGCCTGGCCACCCAGTTCGGCGATATTGGCGGCGACGTTGGCCGCACCGCCGGCGATGGCGCGAGTGGCGACGGGGCGCAGCACCGGGATCGGCGCTTCCGGCGACAACCGTCCGGCCTGGCCGGTGACGTATCGATCGAGGATCAGGTCGCCGATCACCAGCACCCGGACGGCGGTGAAGCCATGGACGATCCGGCCCAATGCCGCGTCCGACGGGGCCGAAGGAAAACCCGAATCGCTTTGTTCGCTCCGTTCGTTCATGCGCGCGGTGGTCCTGTAAGCTGCTGGCGGCGCGGCACGCGAACCGGGAACCGCGCGACACGCAGGAGTTGTCAGATCGCAAAACGCGGCCGGCGAAAGCGGCGGCTCCCGCGTGCCCGGCATCGGCTGTCCTGCACCATGTCGCGTGGAAACGCCCCTTGACCTTGCCGCGTTATTCACGGTGATATGAGCACACTGGGGAATAAAATGAAATCCGGCAGGGCAACAGCCCACCGCGGAGGGTATAAGGTCGTGAAATACGTCCCGCCGTTCGAGACGGTGCGGCGCTCGGTCGAGATTTCCACCGTGCGCGGGCAGTTGCGGGTGAGCCTATCCTACGACGAATTCGTTCAACTGGTAAAATCCCTCATCTCCGCGATTGAGGTGGACGAGGCCTGGTATCTAGATCGTAACGACGACGTGGCCGGAGCGATTGCCCGCGGCGCCGTTCTTTCGGCGCAGGAGCATTTCTCCGGCGACGGCTACCTGGAAGGGCGCCTCCCGTTTCCGATCACCGTGGACGAGCAATGGTACCTCGAGCAGAATCCCGACGTCGCCGAGGGGATCCGTGCCGGCAGCGTCGGGTCGGCGCAGGGGCATTTCGAGGAGAGCGGATACCGCGAGGGGCGACGTCCGTTCCGGCTGTGATGGAACCGTCCCGGTCGGGTACCGTTCCGGAGCATCCCCGGCGTCGCGTTGCGCGTCGCCCCCCGCACGTGTCGCGCCGATGAGCGGACGCCGCCGCCAGCAGCGGGCGCCGCACGCCACCGGCCCGGACGTTCGCCTCCCGCCCGCGCCTCCGACAGCCGCCGCCACGCCAATCCGGATCGAAGTCGCACCGGAGTTCACCGGCGGGTTGCTCTACGGGCGGCATTATGCGGTTCTGTGGGGCCGGGTCGTCACCGCCGCGCCGATCGAGACCATGAGCGTCGCCCAGGCAGGAACCGTGCTCGGGGACATCGAGTACCCGCCCGAGCCCGCCCCGGCCGAGACGGCCTGCATCACGCACGGCTTCTCCTTCACCATCGCGCGCCCCGCCGCCGACGCGCCGCTGTGCTGGGACTTCACCCTGTCGGTGCGGACCGCCGACGGCGAGGTCCACAGCCGCGACTTCACCGCCCGGCGCGACCCGGAAGGCGGCGGCGGCCGGCTGGAAGCCGGCCCGGCCTGGACCGACGGCGGCGAAGCGCCGGCCCCACCGATCCTCGGCTTCGTCGAACGCGCGGCGCTCGATCCGACCGGCAATCTCGTGGTCAGCGGCTGGGCCGTCAGCAATGCGCCGCTGATCGCCGTGCAGGTGTCCCTGGACGGCGAGCGGGTCGGCGCGGCGCTGCTCGGTCGGCTCCGCAACGATCTGACGGGGGTCTGCGCCGACTACCCGAACGCCGCCCGCTCCGGCTTCTTGCTGGCCGTGCCGCTCGGCGCCGGGGCCGCGAGCGGCACGACGCTCCTCGTGCACGCGGTCAGCGCCGACGGCGCCGCGCTCCGAATGCTGATCCCGATCGAGCGTCCGGCACAGCTTATCCTGCCGGCGGAGGCCGCTCGGGCAGCGGAGCCCGAGCCCGCGCCGCCGCCGCTCCCCGTTCCCTCGGTCGCCGAGGAGCGGCGACGCATCCAGATGTTCTGCGATATCGCTGACCTGCGCGAAGACGGTACGCTCGCGATTTCCGGCTGGGCGGTCTCCGCGGTCGGTGTCGACACCGTAAATATCATGCGCGACAGCGAGGTCTTGGGCGAGGCAGAGATCGGGCTTGCCCGGCCGGACGTCGCGGACGCCTTCCTCACCGTGCCGATGGCCCGGTTCTCCGGCTTCACCTTCACCGCGCGATTGCCGCTGCCGGTGCCGCCGGTCTGCCGGATCGGCGTGCGGGTGCGCAACAGCCTCGGCGACCAGGCGGAAAGCTGGGTGGAGCCCGTGCGGGTCGCACTGGCGGTGGTCACCGCGGCTGCGGCCGACCCGACCCGCTTCCGGCTGGAGATCGACCGGCCGGCGATCGCCGACGGCGCGATGGTCGAACCCGTCAGCTCCCGCCTGACGATCGAAGGCTGGGCGGTGGCGCGCTCCGGCCTCGCCGCGATCGCCGTCTATCTCGACGGCCATCGGCTGGGCGAGGCGCATTACGGGCTGGCGCGTCAGGACGTGGAACGGGCGATGCCCGACTGGCCGGGGGCGCTGCGTAGTGGCTTCGCCTTCCACTGCCCGCCGCGCCTGCTGCGCAACGGAGAGCATCGGATCGACCTGGTGCTGCGTGCCGAGGACGGCACCAGCGTCACCGAGAGCTTCGGCGTCACCGTGCAGCGCGGCGACGCCGCTGAGGAAAGCGCGACCATCCGCCGGCGGATCACCCATGGGGAGGCCGGCGCGCTCGCCCGCGCGCTCGACCGGCTGGCCGCTCGCCCGGGCTTCCGGCTGCTGATCCGCGGCGCCGACGCGGCGGCGCCGGCGGCGCTGGCGGCGAGCCTTGCCAGTCTCGCGGCACAGCACGGGCTCGACTGGCAAGCCGATCTGCTGGCCGCCGATGCGCCGATGACAACGGCCCTGCGGCGCTGGCTGGCCGAAGCCGGGTATGCCGAGCGTGTCGGCGTGCTGAATGCCGCCGGCCCGGCCGGCACCGCGCCCTGGCCGCCCGGGCCGGCGGCAGAGCCCATGCTGTGCGGCGTGCTCGCCGCCGGCGACGAACTCGACGCCGCGGCCTTGGCGGAGATCGCATTGGCCAGTGCGCTCGATCCGGACGGCGACTTCCTCTACGCCGACGAGGCGCGGCCAAGCCCGGTCAGCCACGAGCGGGAGCCGTTCTTCAAACCCGACTTCGCGCCGACCCTGCTGCTCGCCTCCAACTACATCGGCCATCCATGGTTCGCGGCCGTCGGCCTTCTGCGCCAGGCCGGCGCCACGGCGCGCGGCCTGCTGGACGCCGGGGAATACGATCTGGTCCTGCGCTGCACCGAACAGGCACGCGCCGTGCACCACTTGCCGAAATTGCTGTGCCGGCGCGGCTCCGCGGCACTCGACGACCCGCCGGCGGAACGCGCCGCGCTGGCGGCGGCAGCGGTGCGACGGGGAATCGCCGGCGAGGTGCGCGCCGGCCGTGCGCCGGGCACCTGGCGGCTGCGGCGACGGGCGGCGACGGACGGCCTCGTCTCCATCATCATCCCCACCAACGGCGCTGGGCGCTACATCGAGACCTGCATCAGAAGTCTGCGCGCGCACACCCGTCACCCCAATTTCGAAATCGTCTGCATCGAGAACATCCCCGACAGCCGCGCGGCGCAACGCGAGTTCGTGCACGCCAACGCCGATCGCGTGCTGGCGGCGCCGGCCGCGTTCAACTGGTCGCGCTTCAACAACCTCGCCGCGACGGTGGCCCGAGGCGAGTACCTGCTGTTCCTGAATGACGATATCGAGGTGGAGCAGGACGATTGGCTCGATGCGATGCTGGAACACGCGGCCGATCCGGACGTGGGGGTGGTGGGCGCGCGGCTGCTCTATCCGGACCGCACGGTGCAGCATGCGGGGATGTTCCTGTCCGGCGCCGGCACCGGGCGGCACGCCTTCCGTTTCGCCGCCGCCGAGGATCCCGGCTATTTCGGCCTGGCGCTCACCGAACGCGAGGTAAGCGCGGTCACCGGCGCCTGCATGCTGATGCGGCGGGCGCATTTCGACGCGCTCGGCGGATTCGACGAGGCGCACGAGGTCATCAACAACGATCTCGATTTCTGCCTGCGCACTGCCGAAGCGGGGCGGCGAGTAGTCTACACCCCGCACGCCACCCTGATCCACCATGAGCTGGCGAGCCGCAGCAGCCTGCCGGAGACCTACGACCTCGCCGCGTTCGAGCGACGCTGGCGGCTCCGCTTCGCGCTCGGCGATCCGTTCCACAATCCCAATCTCTCCACCGATCACGACGACTGCCGGCCGAACGACGAGCCCCTGCGCCTGCTGCACGGCGGCGGCCCACGCTTCACGCGCGCGGAGATCAGGCACATCCTGGCGGTGAAGGTCGATCACATCGGCGATTTCGTCACCGCCCTGCCGGCGATCCGACGGCTGAAATCCCGCTTCCCCGACGCCGCCATCCATGTGCTCGCGAGCCCCGCCGCCGCGAGCCTGGCCGCGCTGGAGCCGGCGATCGCCGAGGTCATTCCGTTCGCCTTCTTCCACGCCCGCTCGGCACTGGGTCGCATCGCGCTCGACACCGCGGAGCTCGACAATCTGCGCGCGCGGCTGCGGCCATACCGGTTCGACCTTGCGATCGACCTGCGCAAGCATCTCGACACCCGCGAGCTGCTGCGCTGCGCCGGGGCGCCGCTGCTGGCCGGGTTCGATCACATGGGTCAGTTTCCCTGGCTCGACATCGCGCTGGAATGGGAAGGCGACCGTGCGCTGCACCCCAAGCGCCAGCATATCACCGAGGATCTGCTGCGGCTGGTGGACGCGGTGGCGGCAGCCGGCGATACCGCGCCCGCCGCGCCGCGCCACCCCGCCGCGACCACACCGCTGCCGGCCGCGCTCGGCGCGCTGTTCGCGCGCCCGGTGGTCTGCGTCCATCCGGGCGCGGGCAACGTCATGAAACAATGGCCGGAGGCGAATTTCATCGCCCTGGTCGCGCTGCTCCTGCGCTACCATCCGGTGAACGTCTTACTGATCGGCGGCCCCGAGGAGGCCGAAACCGCCGCAAGGCTGGAACGCGAGATCGCCGCGCCGGAGCGGATCGGCTCGGTGGCAGGCCGGTTGCCGCTGGCCGAGCTGCCGGGCTTGCTGGCACGCTGCGCTTTGTTCATCGGCAACGACAGCGGGCCCAAGCATATCGCCGCGGCCCTCGGGGTGCCGACGGTGGGCATCCATTCCGGCACCGTCGATCCCACGGAATGGGGGCCGCTCGGCGAGGACGCTGTGGCGATCGCACGCGGCGTGTCCTGCGCGCCCTGCTACCTCAATCAGGAGCAGGACTGCCCGCGCGCGCTCGCCTGCATCCACGGGATCGATCCCGGCGCGGTGTACCGGCTGTGCCGGCCGGTACTGGCCGCGTTGCCGGCATCGCCCGCCGTGGCGGCAAACCCGGCGGGGGGCGCGCTACACGGGGCAGCCAGACGCCGGGCGATGGCCGCGTTCGCCGCACACGGCTCGGTGCGGTCGTAACGTCTGCCCGCCGCTCCGGTTTCGATGTAGGTTCGGCCCTGCGCGGCGGCGGCCCCCGTCGCGCCAATCCTGCCAGGGGGATCCGTCCATGACCGAATCCGCGCTCCGCCCGGAGGGCGGCAGCCCACCGGGGGCTTCTCTGGGGGGCCCCGTGGGGAGCCCCATGGGAAGCTACGTGCACGGCGCCAGCGACATTCCGCTTCTCGGGGAGACGATCGCGACCAATTTCGACCGCACGGTGGCCCGCTGGGGCGACCGGCCGGGCTTGGTCGTGCCGCCGCAGGAGGTGCGCTGGTCGTATCGCGAGTTCGGCGCGCGGGTCGACACGTTCGCCGCCGGGCTGCTCGCACTCGGACTGCGGCCAGGGGATCGGGTAGGAATCTGGTCTCCCAACAATGCGGAGTGGGTGGTCACCCAGTTCGCCACCGCCAAGGCCGGTCTGATCCTGGTGAACATCAATCCGGCCTACCGGCTGACCGAACTCGACTATGCGCTCAACAAGGCCGGCTGCCGGGCGCTGATCACTGCGACCCGCTTCAAGACATCGGATTATGTCGGGATGCTGGGCAGCCTGGCGCCGGAGCTGGCGCACGCACTGCCGGGGCGGTTGTCGGCCACACGGCTGCCGGCGCTTGAGATCGTCATCCAGATCGGCGGCCCGGCGGCGGCGGGCATGATCGGCTTCGCGCAGGTGGCGGAGCTCGCCGACGCCTCGCACCACGCGCGCCTGGCGGCCCTCGGGCCGGGGCTGCAGTTCGACGATCCGATCAACATCCAGTTCACCTCCGGCACGACCGGCGCGCCCAAGGGTGCCACGCTCACACACCACAACATCCTGAACAACGGCTTCTTCATCGGCGAGGCGATGAAGCTCACGGAACAGGACCGGCTGTGCATCCCGGTGCCGCTGTATCATTGTTTCGGTATGGTGCTCGGCAACCTCGCTGCCGTCACGCACGGCGCGGCGATCGTCTATCCGGGCGAGGGCTTCGACCCGCTCGCCACCCTGCGTACCGTCGCCGAGGAGCGCTGCACCGGCCTGCACGGCGTGCCCACCATGTTCATCGCCGAGATGGAGCATCCGGAGTTCGCACGCTTCGACCTCTCCAGCTTGCGCACCGGCATCATGGCCGGCTCCCCCTGCCCGATCGAGGTGATGCGCCGCGCGGTGGCGCAGATGCACCTGGCGGAGATCACCATCGCCTACGGCATGACCGAAACCAGCCCGGTGAGCTTCCAGACGACGACCGACGACCCGCTGGAACGCCGCGTTGCCACCGTGGGCCGCATCCACCCGCATCTCGAGGTGAAGATCGTCGATGCCGAAGGCCGCGTGGTGCCGCGCGGCACCGCCGGCGAGCTGCTGACGCGCGGCTATTCGGTGATGCAGGGCTACTGGGCCGATCCTGACCGCACCAATGAGGCGATCGATGCCGCGCGCTGGATGCATACGGGCGACCTGGCGACGATCGACGCCGAGGGCTACTGCAACATCGTCGGCCGCATCAAGGACATGATCATCCGCGGCGGCGAGAACGTCTATCCGCGCGAGATCGAGGAGTTCCTCTACCGCCACCCGAAAATCCAGGACGTGCAGGTGTTCGGCGTGCCGGACCCGAAATACGGCGAGGAGATCGCTGCCTGGATTAAACCCCGCCCCGGCGAGGACCTGACCGCCGCGGACGTCGCGGCGTTCTGCGCCGGCCAGATCGCCCATTACAAAGTGCCGCGCCACATCCGCTTCGTCGACGACTTCCCGATGACCGTCACCGGCAAGGTGCAGAAATACCTGATGCGCGAACGCATGGCCGCCGAACTCGGCGTGCGCGCCGCTGCGACGGCCTGACCGCGGCGGGGAGCAGGGGCCGCCACCCGCACGCTTGACCCGCCGCGCCGACGGCCGCACCAGCGTAACCATGCCAAGCTCGGTGCCGGAATTTCGACCCGCTTCCCAGGGAACCCGCCGCGCGCTTGCCGCGCTGGCGCTGCTGACCGTGGTGCGGCTGGCGGTCGCCGCCGCCACCCCGCTCTCCCCGGACGAGACCTACTACTGGATCTGGTCGCGCGTGCTGCAGGGCAGCTATCTCGACGGGCCCCCCATGGTGGCGTTGTGGATCCATATCGGCACCGCGATCGCCGGACCGACGCCGCTCGGCATCCGCTTGCTGGGGCCGCTGTCCGGCGCGCTCGGTTCGATTTTGCTGTGGCACACGGCCGAGCTTCTGCTGCCGGGCCGGCGGGCCGGGCTGATCGCGGCCGCGCTGCTGAATGCCAGCCTGTTGTTCGGCGTCGGCACCGTGATCATGACGCCGGATACGCCGCTGCTGTTCTTCTGGGTGGCCTGCCTGTGGGCGCTGGCCGGATTCAGCCGGGACGGCAACGGCTGGTGGCTGATCGTCGCCGGCCCGTTCGCCGCCGCGGCGTTCGACAGCAAATACACCGGCGCTTTCCTCCTGCTGGGAGCAGTCCTGTGGCTGCTGCTGGTGTCGCGGTTGCGCCGGTTCTGGCTCAACCCTGCGCTGTATTTCGGGATGCTCTGGGGCGTCCAGTGGATCCTGCCGGTGGTGAACTGGAACCGGGCCCACCAGTGGGTGGGATTTTTCAAGCAGGGCGGCCGGCTGGCGCACTGGCATCCGGAGCAGGCGCCGCGCTTTTTCGGCGAGTTGGTCGCATCCCAGCTCGGGCTCGCCACCCCCCTCGTGTTCGTGCTCTGTGTCGCCGGCGTGGTGCTCGCCACCCGGGAGACATGGGCACGGCGGGACGTGGCCTTTACCCTGCTTGCGGTGATGACCCTGCCGGCCGTCGCAGTGTTCGTGCAGCACTGCTTCGCCGGGAGGGTCCAGGGTAACTGGCCGGCGGTCATCTACCCGGCAGCCGCGATCGCCGCCGCCGCGCTGGACGCCCCGCACTGGCGCCGGCTGATCCGCCCTGCGGTGGCGCTGGGGCTGGCGATCACCGCGCTTGTCTACCTCCAGGCCATCACCGGAGCGCTGCCGCTGCCGGCAAAGCGCGACCCGACGGCGTTGCGACTGGCCGGTTGGGGCGGGCTGGCACGCGCGGTCGCCGCGGCACAGGTAACCACCGGGGCCAGGTTCGTCGCCGCCGGCGACTACGACGTGGCGAGCGAACTGGCACTCCACCTGCCGTCCGCCGTTACCGTGATCGGGGTCGAACCACGCTGGGCGTGGTTCGACCTGCCGCGCCCTATGGTGGCCGGACAGACTGGGCTGCTGGTCCGCAGTCTGCGCCGGGGCGGTCCGCCGAACTCGGAGCCGTGGGCGAGCGTGCAGCCGCTCGGCACGATCTGGCGGCGGCGGGGGGCGGCGCGGGTGGAAGGCTTCCGTCTGTTCCGCGTGATGGCGCGGCCGGGTCCGATCCCCGAGCGGGTACTTCCGCGGCCCTTGGGCTGATACGGTAGTAATCTGCGTCACGTGAATTATATGCAACAGACGCTGAGGAGCGTAACTGTGACAACTGACGTCCAACACGACGTGTAGACCGCGTCATAATGCCGTAATTTTGCACTTCCACATCACTGCAACGTGGTTCTACCCCATCCGACAGAGGAAACGTCGACACCGTGGACAGCGTCCTGATCGGGGTTTCGGATGCGCTGGCCGGGATTGCGGCGCGGGCCGCGCCGGCGCTGGCTGCGGTCCATGTTGCGCCGGGCCGCCTGCAGCCCGGCCTGCTGTGGCGGGAGAATCTGGTACTCACCGCCGTAGCCGGCCTCCCCCCCCAGGACCATGTTTATCTCGGACGCCCGGGCGGGGCGGTCGTCTCAGGCCGTGTGATGTTGCGCGACCCTGGGAACGGCATCGCGGCGATTGGTCTCGATCTTCCCGCTCCACCGCCTGGCTTCGCCTTCGCCGGGCCGGCCAGAGCCGGGGCGTTGGCCATGGTGGTCGGCACTACGGCGGAGGCGGAACCGACAGCGCGGCTGGCAATGGTGCATGCGGTGCCCGCGCCGGAAGCGGGCCTCGGTGCATGCCTCGTCCTCGATGTCGGTCTGTGTCCCGGCGCGGCGGGCGGACCGGTGCTGGACGCGGCGGGCTGCCTGCTGGGCGTCGCCCTCGCCAGCGGCCCGGATGGCTTCGCCCGCGTGGTACCGCACGCCACTCTGGCCACCCTGTTCGCCGGCGTCGCCACCGCACACCCGGCCCGGCGCGCTTGGCTGGGCCTCGCGTTGCAACCGGTGTCGACCGGCGTCGGGGTCGGCTGGCGGACGCGCGGCAAGGGACGGCGCGTCATGGCGGTCGAGCCGGACAGTCCAGGCGCGCGCGCCGGCATCACCGTGGGCGACACCCTGCTCGCGATCGACGGCCGGCCGATCAACGGCCAGGGAAGTCTGCGGGAGTTCCTGACCGGGGAACGGGTGGGGCAGACGGTCGAACTGCAGCTCACGCGCAACGACATGATCGAGACGCGCCAGGTTGTCATCGCCCCGCATCCGGACGACTGAGCCGGAACAGCGGCGCTGCGGTGGCACGGACCACGTTGGCAGGCGGGCAAAAACCGTCGATACTGCTCCCGGCGAGCGGCGCGTTGATACCGCCCCGGCGCGCCGCACATCAGTACCCCCCCGGCGCGCCGCACCAGGCGCAGGGCACCGCGAACCACGCGGAACCCTCGGAGACGAAAGACACCAACGCATGGCCAAGGCCGACTGGGAAATCCCGGCCAATCTGCAACCGGACCCGAGCGATTACGCCTACGATCTCACGCGCGCGCTGAACGCGGTGGTGGGCATTCGGTCCTACGTGCCGGCAGACGCCTTCACCGCCGGCTCGCTCGGCACCGAACGCGCCGGCAGCGGGGTCGTGATCCGCGAAAGCGGGCTGATCGCGACGATCGGCTATCTGGTCACCGAAGCGGAAACGATCTGGATCACCTCCGGCGACGGGCGGGCGATCCCCGGCCATGCGCTGGCCTACGACCAGGAAACGGGCTTCGGCCTGGTGCAGGCGCTCGGCCGGCTCGGGTTGCCGGCGCTCGAGATCGGCGATTCCGATGCACTGAAGCTGGGCGATCCGGCGGTATTCGCCGCCTACGGCGGGCGCCGGCACGCAGTCGAGACGCGGGTGGTGGGGCGGCAGGAATTCGCCGGCTATTGGGAATACGTGCTGGACGACGCGCTGTTTATCGCACCGTCGCATCCCTTCTGGGGCGGCTGCGGGCTGATCGTCGACGGCAAGCTGATGGGAATCGGTTCGCTGATCCTGCAGCAGGGAGACCGCAAGGGACGCCGGCTGGACATGAACATGGTCGTGCCGATCGGTCTGCTGCCGCCGATCCTGGACGATCTGCTCACCTACGGGCGGGTGAACCGACCGGCGCGGCCCTGGCTCGGGATGTATGCAACCGAGGCCGAGGACACGCTGGTGGTGGGTGGCCTCGCCGAGGACGGTCCGGCCGAGCAGGCGGGCGTGCGCGCCGGCGATCGACTGATCGCGGTGAACGGGGAGGAAGTGGGCGACCTGGCCGGGCTATGGCGGCGCGTCTGGGCCTCGGGCAGCGCCGGGGCGGAAGTGAAGCTGCAGCTGCAGCGCGAGCGGGAAACGCTCGATCTGGCCGTGCGGTCGGCGGATCGGGCGCGGTTCCTGAAGGCACCGCGGCTGCACTGAAGGCGGCGGCGATCGGGTCCGGGGCGTAACGGGCCATTGCCATGGCTCCCGGATCGGCCCGTCGTCGTTATGGCCGCACGATCTCGATCAGTCCCGCGAAGCGCCGGGAATCGACGGCGGTTCCCCGGCGACGTCAGCGGCTGGCGGTCTCGATCCGCAACTGCCGGGCGCGATCGAGGATCTTGGCCTCGATGTCGCCCACCGTGTCCGCGCTGAGCGGGGCATCGACCCAGCGGCCGTCCTGGTACACTTGGTGGAACAGGGAAAGCTTGATCGCGTCGGCGCGCAGTTCGCGGCCGAGGATATAGGCAGTAGCCTTGAACCGCTCATCCGGGGTGGCGGGCGGGGAATACCAGTCGGTGATGATGATGCCGCCGAACGGGTCGGCCGAGGCCAGCGGCATGAAAGAAAGCGTGTCCAGGGTCCCGCGCCAGAGATAGGCGTTCACCGCGATCGGACTGCCGCCGCCGCCGCCGTTGGCGGCGTTGGCACCATTCTTGTTGCCGCTGCCGAACAGGTCCTTCAGCAGGTTGGTGTTGGCCTGATGGCCGGTGCCGGATCCGGGCGCGGTTGCCGGGCCGCCGATGTAGTTGGGCGCGGTCGGATTCGCCTGGACGTTGGCGCCTGAGCAGCCGGCCAGGGCGAGGAGCGCGGCCAGCAATGCGGGACGGCGGAAGCGGCGGAGGGGCATGGGCAGCCTGTTGCAGCGGGAAGTTCAGTCCGCTGCTTAGCTGGTCCGGCCCGCCGCGCCAAGGGGCAGCCGGGGATATCGCAGGGCAATCGGGTGAACCGGAAAATCGACGCAGACAGCGCCGCCTTCCCTCTCCCGCGCTGCGGGCAAAAGAAAACGGCGGGGTTGCCCCCGCCGTTTCGATAGGCGTCGATGATACTGGTCAGCTTACCAGGTGACCATGGTGCCGAACATAACGGCCTGCGCCTGCACGTTGTTGTAGGCGTTGCCGACCGCGTTGGTGGCGAAGTCGAAGTCGCCCTGATGCCGCTGGCCATAGATGTATTCCAGCCAGAACACCAGGCCGGGCGCCGCGGTGTAGGTGGCGGCGGTATCGAACACCCATTCGTGCCGCTGCGAAACGCCGGTCAACTGATAGGCGCCCTGGGAGTTGTATTGGCTGTAAACCCCGCCGATGGTGTAGGGGCCGAAACTGTATTTCGCGCCTGCTCCAAAGCCGACGGCGTTCGGTGCCCCCTGCGGCTTCGCGCCCAGCACACCGTTGTATGCGCCATACATGACGTTGCCGAACACGCCCAACCCGGCCACGGTCACGTTGGCACCGATCATGCCCAGGTTCAGATCGTCGAACTGGCCGTTATACCTGTCCCCGTGCGGGACGCCGGCCGCTGCCTGTGCCGCTGCGGTCCCGCCGGTATAGTCCGTGTGACCGCTGCCCATGTAAACGCCATAGAGCAGCACAGCCGCCGGACCGAAACTACCCTGGTAGCGGACGCCGGCGGCGTACTGGTTCTGGACCAGCGAACCCGACCCGGGCAACGACGAGGATGCCAGGTTGGCGCAACCGCCTGCTGTACTGACCGTCGGCCCAATCACTGCCGAAGTAGAGCCCTGCCCTGCGCTTACGCACGTCGCGCCGTTCGTGAAGCCGTTGAAGGCGTTCGGCGCGTACTGGAAGCCGACATCAAAACCGGCGAACGACGGAGACATATAGACGAACTTGGTGTTGCCGTACTCGTTGCCGCTCTGCGCCGCGAAATACGGCGTCATCCAGGCGTTGGTTGGCGAGGCGGTTTGCAGGTCGCCACCGACGATGGTGCCGGTGGGCGACAGAAACACGCCGGTGGTGGCACCGCCTTCGTCGTAGGTGCCGATCAACCCGTCCATCTCACCGAGGCGGACGATGCCCCACTGGTCACCGGCCACATAAGCGAAGGCGCGGCGGACGAACAGGGTCTGCGTCGAGGTGTTGGCCGTGCCGCCGTTGGCACCGGTTTCAGCCTGCGGCGCTGCCGCGTAGTTCTGACGGATTTCCACCGCAGCACCATAGCGCAGGCCGTTGGCGGCCATCGCGTCCATGCCCGGATAGATACGGACATATTCCTCGAACTGCACCGGGGACAGCTTGCTGGTGCCCAGGTTGCCCGTGGTATGATCGAGGTTCGACCATGACGCGCTGGTCTCGATGTCGAACCGCAGGCCGAGGCGGATCACCATGGTGCCCGGGGTGGGGTTCGCCACCGGCCCCTTGGTCACGAAGCCGTTCATGTAGTTGTTGTCGCCATACACGCTGGCGAAATTGCCGTTGGCCGGCGTTACGACGTTGCCTTGCAGCGATTGCACCGGCATCGCCGTCTGCGCTGCCGCGAGCCCCATCGTTCCCACCGACGCTCCGACCACGGCGGCCGTGGCCAACAAGAGCTTCCGCATGAATTCCTCCTCGGTTTACCGGTCTGCACCGGCTGGATAACGCTGGCCCGGACCCGGGTATCCCCCAACCGGATTCCGGCGTCCCAACCAGGACCGCCGGCATCACCCACGGGCGGGCAGCCGAACCGGGCAGATTTATGCCGCGCCGCGTGACGGCTCCGCAATCCGGCAAACACCCGTTGCATGGCATTGACGAAACACTGTGGCGTTCCCGCCACAGCCCGCCCGGGACCAAAACCGCGCGCATGGGTCATCTGCCGAACGATCCTGGGCGCGACAGGAAGCAGTCCGCATCAACGTCGAACGGTTCGCGCGACCCGCTCTGCTCCGATCGGTCCGATGCGGCGGCGCACCATGAGGGTGCACCGCTCAGGCCCCCCGGGCCGCCCCCTGGTACATGAACGTCGCCACCCTCGGCCCACCGAGATAGCCGGTCTCCAGCCGCTCGATCCGGAAGCCCGCCGCCGTCAACGCCGAATTGATCCGCCGGTCCAGGTGGCAGCCGCCGGCAATCCGCCGCCATCCCGGCGTCAGCCGGTGCTGCCAGCGCGCCACCCCAGGGTCGGGCGCCAGCCCGTGCTCGGCGAATAGCAGCCGTCCGCCGGGGCGCAGCACCCGACGCACCTCGCCCAGCGCCGCCACCGGGTCGCCCACCGAACAGAGCGTCCAGGTGCTCACCACCGTATCGACGCTGGCGCTCTCCACCGGCAGGCGCTCCGCCGTCCCCTCCCGCAGGTCCAGCACCACGCCGAGCGCCGCCGCCCGCGCGCCCGCCAACCGGCGCAGCGGCCCCGACGGATCGATCCCGATCACCCCGCGCACTGCTGGGCCATAGAACGGCAGGTTCAGCCCTGAGCCGATGCCGAGGTCGAGCACTACCCCTTCCGCCGCCGCGCCGATCCGCGTGCGCAGCGGCACCAGCCGCGGGGCGCGCATCGCCAGCGCCAGCAGGCGCGGCAGAACCACCCGGTCGTACAGCCTCGCCGCGCTCAGGCGGATACCGCGTCCGCCAGCCAGTGCGTCAACACCGCCGCGCCGGCCATGAAGTCGTCGAGGTCCATCGCCTCGTTCGGGTTGTGGCTGCCATTGGTGTTGCGCACGAAAACCATGCCCATCTTCACCCCCGCTTCCGCGAACGCCGCCGCATCGTGGGACGCCGGGCTGCCAAGATCGAGCACCGGCACCCCGAGCGCCGCCGCCCCCGCCGCCAGCCCGGCGCGAATCGCGGGATCGACCGGCCCCACCGCGGCGCGCGCCTTGGTCCCGAGGTGGAAGCGCACGCCGCGCTGCTGCTCGATCCCGGCCACCAGGGCGCTCACATCCCGATCGAGCGCCGCCAGCACCGATTCGTCATACGCGCGCACGTCGAGGCTGAAATGGAACGCGCCGGGCACGATGGTCAGGCCATGCCGCGCCGGGTCGGTATGGAAACGGCCGATGGTGGCGGCCATGGGGATGCCGCGCGCCTCGTGCGCCTCCCAGATGCGGTCGATGCCCATGGCGAACGCAGCGCCGGCCATGGCCGCATCGCGGCGAAAGCGGCGCGGCAGGCCTACGTGGTCGTCGCTGCCCTCGATCCGTGCGTCCGGGTAGCGGAAATTGCCGGGGATGCCGGTGCAGATCGCGACCGGGAGACCCGCTGCGACCAGGCTGGGCGCCTGCTCGATATGCAGTTCCAGGTAGGCTCGGATGGTTGCGGGGTCGAGATGCCGGCGCCCCGCCGCCAGCGCCGCCGGATCGCCGTCGCATTCGGCGACATGCGCGGCCAGGCTCCGCCCCGTGTCGATCCGCCGCGCCTCCAGCGCGCCGTCCGGCAGAGTGCCGAGCGCGCTGCGGCTGCCGATGTAGGAAACCTGGAACCAGATGCTCTCCTCGGCGCGGATGCCCATCACGGTCACGTCGCAGGCGGGCGCGATGCCGAGGCGGTGCAGGGCCGCGACCGCCACCAGCCCGGCCACCACGCCGGCAGCGCCGTCGAAATTGCCGCCATGCGGCACCGAATCGAGGTGCGAGCCCAGAACGATCCGCGGCGCGGCGCGATCCTGGCCGGGCAAGGTGGCATAGAGATTGGCCGCCGCGTCGCGGCTGAGGTCCAGGCCCATGCGCGCCGCCTCGGCGGCAACCGTCGCATGGCCGCGCTGCTCGCCCGGACCGTAGGGGTCGCGGGTGACGCCGGGTGGGTCCTCGCCGTCGGCGCGCAGCCGGTCGAACAGCGCCTGCGCGCGCCCGCGCTCCGCCGCCACCGCCGCCGCGATCGCCAGGGCGGTGACCGCCTCCGGTGCGCCTATCTTTGCTGCCATACTCGCTCTCCTCGTCTGTCGCTCCGGCGGAGCCCGAAAGCGGACCTCGCGCGGGATCCGCCCACGCCCGGATCAGGCGGAAAAACGCAGAGCGACGCAAGCCTTCTTCCCTTCCCCTTGCGGGGAAGCGCTCGATCACGCCGGGTTCACCGGCGCGACCGGGGCGGTGCTGATCGGGGTCGCCGAGCCGACCGAAGATTCCGGACGCCGCCGCCGCGGACGGAAGGAGGTCCTTCGGCACTCTGGCAAAGCCATCTTCGCCCCCCGGCGCGCGCGGCATCCGAGACGAAGCAGATCATGGCGTCGGCCACGGTAGTGGCGACACGGTGCCTCGATTGCATCGAGATCCACACCAAGGAGGCCCGTAGTGCCGGCACCAAGGCGACCGAATTGGCAGAAACCGCGATCCTCGCCGCTGTCCTGCACGCGGGCGTGGCGATCGCCTGCACCGCGCAACATGTCCGGCACATGAACTGCCGCCCCCATTCTTGACACCCACCAAACCCCCCTGTAGCAACCCCCCGCCTTCCGGCAAGGCAACTTGGCCGGAGCGAACATGGAAAAGAATCAGGGCGGTCCTGGTGCGTTCGAAGAACGCCTGCGGGCCGCCCGACAGCGGCAGGGGCTGGAGCCCAGGCCACCCACGCCTGGGCAGGATGGCGGCGACCAGGAACCCTCCGCCTTGGCGATCGGGGTGCGGGTCGCGGTCGATCTGGTCGCGGCGCTGCTGGTGGCCTGCGCGATCGGCTGGGGTCTCGACCGGCTGTTCGGCACCAAGCCGTGGTTCCTGATTGGGTTCGTCCCGCTGGGGGGGGCGGCCGGGGTGCTGAACGTCTGGCGCATGTTCGCGCCGAAACAGGATGTGCCCGGGTCAGGACGCAAGCAGAACCCCCCGCCGCCGGCGGGGGACTGACAGGGGAAGACCGCCTTGGCCGCACCGGGCAAGATCGATGCGCTGAGCCAGTTCGAGCTGCACCCGGTCCTGGGTCCGCTCGGCCATCTGGGCTTCAGCCAGTCCACCCTGATGATGGTGGTCGCCGCGGTGCTGACCCTTGCGCTGCTGGTCCTGGGGATGCGCCCGCGCGCCATGGTGCCGGGGCGGCTGCAGGCCGCCGCCGAGATGATCTACGAATTCACCTATAACATGTGCGTGGAGACGATCGGTCCGGAAGGACGCCGTTTCTTCCCCTTCGTCTTCACCCTGTTCCTGTTCATCCTGATCGGCAACCTGCTCGGCGTCTTCCCGTATTTCTTCACCTTCACGAGCCATATCGCCGTCACCCTGGCGCTGACCTTGGCGGTGGTGATCATGACCACCCTGGTCGGGCTGATCATCCACAAGCTGCACTTCTTCAGCTACTTCGTCCCCCAGGGCGTGCCCAAGGCGCTGCTGCCGTTGCTGGTGCCGATCGAGGTGCTGTCGTACCTCTCCCGCGTCATCTCGCTGTCGGTTCGTCTGTTCGCCAACATGATGGCCGGGCACGTGATGCTGGAAGTGTTCGGCGCCTTCGTCATCATGCTGGGCAGCGCCGGGCTTCTGGGGCTGCTGCCGGCGGGCCTGGCGCTCGGGGTGAACACCATCCTGATCGGCTTCGAGCTGCTCGTGGCCGTTCTGCAGGCGTATGTGTTCGCCATCCTGACCTGCATCTACCTGCACGACGCGGTGCACCTGCACTGACGCCCACCCTCCCTCAACCCGCCTCAGGTTCAACCCCCACGGGGCGCCGGCTGCATCCGGCACCGTTCGGACCCATGAAAAGGAACTGACTGATGGATCTCGCTTCCGCCAAGGAAATCGGCGCGGGCCTCGCCGTGATCGCGCTCGCAGGCGTGGGTGTCGGTATCGGCAACATCTTCGCCGCCCTGGTCTCCAGCGTGGCGCGCAACCCGGCGGCGCGCGAGCGGGTCTTCGGCCTCGCCATCCTGGGCTTCGCGCTCACCGAGGCGGTGGCGCTCTATGCGCTCGTGATCGCCTTCATCATCCTGTTCGTCTGACGCTCCTTCGTCTGACCGCGTCGGGCCGGGCGGCGTTCCGCCCGGTCCCGCGCCCGGAGACCGCGATGCCGCTCCGCCCCTTCCGGCCTCGGCCCCCGCTGCACCGGCCCCCGGTTCGCCGGCCATTGGTGCTGTCTTGGCCAGCGGTGCCGTCTCGACCGACGGCGCTGGCCGCCGCGCTGGTCGCGGCCGTCTTCGCCCCGGCGACCGCGCTGGCGAACGGAATGCCGCAGCTCGACTTCGCCACCCCGCTCACGCTCGACCAGGTGTGGTGGGGGGCGGGCATCTTCATCGTGTTCCTGCTGCTCGCCTGGCGCTGGGGCCTGCCGCAGGTCGCCTCGGTGCTCGAACAACGGGCGAGCTCGATCGCCGCCGACCTCGATGCCGCGCGCGGCGCCAAGGCCGCGGCCGACCGCGCCGCGGCCGAAGTGACCGCCGCCACGGCTGCCGCCCGGGCCGAGGCGCAGGGCGCGATCAGCGCCGCCGTGGACGCCGCCAACCAACAGGCGGCGGCACAGGCCGCGATCCTGAACGCGCGGCTGGATGCCCAGCTCGCCCAGGCGGAAACCCAGATCGCGGTGGCCCGCGCCGCCGCCCTCGGTGCGCTGCGCCAGGTGGCGACCGAGACCGCCGCGACCGTCGTCGCCCGGTTGACCGGCAGCATGGCCGACCCCGCACGGCTGGATCGCGCCGTGACCGCGGCGCTGGCCGGACGCGGCCTATCGCAACGCTCGGGCCAGGGGCAGAGCGCATGAACGACGTCGGCTTCTTCGGCGAGTCCCGCAACTGGGTCCTGATCGCCTTCTTCCTGTTCTTCATCCTGTTCGGCCGCAAGCTGTGGGGTGCCCTCGCCGGCCTGCTCGACGCCCGCGCCGCCGCGGTCCGCACCGAGCTGGAGGAGGCCGCCGCCCTGCGTCGCGAGGCCGAAGCCATGCTGGCGGACGCCAGGCAGAAGCGCGAGGCCGCACTGGCGGAAGCGAAGGCTCTGATCGAAGGGGCCCGGGCCGAAGCCGAGCGGCTTGCCGCCGCCGCCGCGACAGAAGCGGAAGTCGCCGCCCGGCGACGCGAACAAATGGCGCTCGATCGCATCGCTGCGGCCGAGAAGGCGGCCGTCGACGACGTGCGCATCGCTGCCGCCGAAGCCGCCACCATCGCCGCGCGCGACGTGATTGCCGAGGGCCTGACGGCGGAAGCCGACCGGCGCCTGATCGACGGCGCGATTACCGCTCTCCCGGCCGCGCTGCGCGCCGCGTAGCAGCCGGAGGTCGGTCGGCCCCAGGGGCGGCCCCTGGGGGCGGCCTCAGGGGGAAGAACCGTCGGGAAGAACCGTCGGAACCCATGCCGGGCCGTCGCTGCCGCGCGGCAGGCCCGAGCCGCGGAACGGACCCGATGACGGTACGCGCCCCGGTGCTATCCGCCGCGATCGAACGGAATCGGCTGCGCGCGATAGGCCGCAAGGCTGCGGCCCGGGGGCGTCGGCCCACCCATCGAGCCGGAGCGGATGACCCGGAAGCCCGCGGCCAGGCGCGGCGGCGCCATAGCCAGCGGCGTCACCGGCGCGAACGGGCTGGCCGCGAGCGCCGCCCCGCCCGGCTCCGCGATCGCCGCCGCCAGCGCGCCCGCCGGGCCGCCCAGCTGCGCCCAAGCGGTCAGCACCTGCGCGCGATAGGGACCGGCCAGCGCCGGCGTCTGCGAGTGATAGGCTGCTGCCGCCGCGGCCCAGTTATGCGTGGTATCGAACAGGCGGCGGAGGAAGCCCGCGGCATAGCGCGCATTGGCCGTGGGATCGAAGGCCTCGGCCAGGCTGGTGAAGGCGTGCGGGTGGTGCAGCAGGTTGACCTGCAGGCAGCCCACGTCGATCGACTGCGCACCGCTCGCCTGGGCCGCGCGCACCGCGGCGATCGCCTGCGCCGCGTCGGGATAGAAAGCGCCGCGGCCTTCGACGTCGATGGTCCAGGGCCAGGGCAGTGTCGCCCCGCCCCCCGCCACTGGCCGTCCGCTCTCGACGAGGCCGATGGCTTGCAGCAGGTGCGGGGGGATCCCCTCCGCTACCTCGGCCGCGGCGATAGCCTGGCGGCAGCGCAGCCCGGGGCCGGCCGCTGCTATCACTGATACCGCGGCGGATCGGCGGGCCGATCTTCCCGGCGGGACCGGGAGTCGCGCCATTTGCCAGAAGGGCCCGACCGGCACAGCGGCGGACGACCGCACGGCGGGGCCGCTCGGCGCCGAGGCCACGGGCGCGAGCAGGCCCGGACCGCCGATCAACCCCTCTGGAGCCGGCACCAGCTCGGCGCGGGCCGCCCAGGGAACGGCCAGAGGAACGGCCACCAGGACCCCGGTCAGGACCGCTGCCAACGCCTGGGACGGCAGAAAAAACCGACGCATCCCTGGGGCCTTAGGCTGGACTCCTTAAAGATTCCCTACCAGCGCCGACGGCAATGCTGCATTGCAAAAAAACGCTTGAGTTCTTTGGCGACCTCGCCTAGTTTGTGCGTCGCAGCAATGCGGCTTCGGCCGCGCTGTCTGCTTTCTTGGACGTTTCCTCCCTAAACTTGGCGGGGCCAACAGGCCCCGCCATTTTTTTGCCGCTCGCCCAGACGGCCGCCCCGCGGGGCATTCAGGGGGCGCATCCCGGGGGAGACATCGAGAGGCGACACATCCGCCTCTGGCCGGGCAGGCCCGAGCGATGGCACAACCCTTCTCATGCTGCAATTCGACGCGGTCGGCCTGCACTATGCCACCGGCGCGACGCCGGGGCCGGAAGTGTTGCGCGATCTCAGCTTCCGTGTGCCGGAAGGCGCGTTCCGGTGGCTGCTCGGCCCGTCCGGCGCCGGCAAGACGAGCCTGCTGCGGCTCATGTACCTTGCCGCGCGGCCCAGCCGCGGCAGCCTGCAGGTCCTCGGCAGCGACATCGGCACCACGCCGCGCCGGGCCCTCCCCGGCCTGCGTCAGCGCATCGGAGTGGTGTTCCAGGACTTCCGCCTGCTCAGTCATCTCTCTGCGTTCGATAACGTCGCCCTGCCGCTGCGCCTGGCCGGCCGCGGCGAGGGCCAGATCCGCGCCGACGTGACCGAAATGCTGCGCTGGGTCGGCCTGACCGGGCGCACGGAGGCGCATCCGGCCGAGCTCTCCGGCGGCGAGCAGCAGCGGGTGGCGATCGCGCGGGCGGTGATCGGGCGGCCGGCCTTGCTGCTTGCCGATGAGCCCACCGGCAATCTGGACGAAGCGCAGGCGGAGCGCCTGCTCGTGCTGTTCCGCGAGCTGAACCGGCTCGGCACCACGGTCGTGGTCGCGACGCATAACGAGCATCTGGTGGCACGCCAGCCCGCCCCCGCCCTGCGGCTCGACCACGGCCGGCTGGTCGAGGGGGCGGCATAGGATGGCGCGCCGCTCCCTGCTGCGCCCCGCCGGCTTCGACGAACTCGGCCTGCGGCGCGCCCTGGCGGACCGGATGCTGCCATTCCTGGTGGCGGCGATGGCCTTCCTGGCCGCGCTGGCTCTGGCCGGGTGGGTCGGCGCCGCCACGCTGGCGCTCCACTGGCAGCGTGGCGCCGGCGCCTCGCTCACCGTGCAAGTGCCGCAGCCCACCGACCCGGCGGCGGGCACGAACGGAACCCGGGTCGATCGGGTCCTGGCGATCCTCGTCGCGACACCGGGCATCGCCGGGGCGCGGACGCTCAGCGCGGCGGAGTTGCAGGCGCTGCTGCGTCCCTGGCTCGGCGCCGGACCCGATCCGCTGCTGGCGCGGCTGCCGGCGGTGGTGGCGGTGCGGCTTGCCGACCCCCCGCCGGGGCCGACAGCGCAGGCCGCCCTCGGCGCCCGGCTGGACCGCGCCGCGCCAGGCACCATGCTGGAAACCCAGGGAGTATGGATCGACCGGCTGCTGGCACTCGCGCGCAGCCTCCAGGCCTGCGCCGGAGCCGCGCTGCTGGTGGTCGCGGCGGTCGCCGCCGCAGTGGTGGCGGTGGCCACCCGCGCGGGGCTGGCGGCGCGGCGCGAGGCGATCGAGATCGTCCATGGCCTGGGCGCCACCGACGGCTTCATCGCCGCCCGCTTTGCCGGCCGGGCCACGATGCTCGCGGCTGCCGGCGGGGTGGCGGGCGCGGTGGCGGCGCTGCCGGTGCTGCTGGCGCTGGCCAGCCTCGCCGCGCCCTTCGCTGCCGGAACCAGCGGGCCGGCAACGGAAATATCCGCGGTCGACCTGGGCCGCAACCTGCCGGGCGCCCTGCCCGTGGCGCTGTGGCTGCTGCTGCCTGGGCTGCCGCTGGCCGCCGCAGCGATCGGCTTCACCACCGCCCAGCTTACGGTGCGGCGCTGGCTGCGGCGGCTGCCATGAGCGGCTCTCCGCCGCTTCGCCGTCGGCGATTGACCCCGGTCCTCGGCCGGGCGCTCGCGCTGGTGGTGGGGCTATGGCTCGGGGGGTTTGCCTGGTTCCTGTTCCTGGCGGCACGGCCAGCGCCGCTCCATGCCCACGCCCAGGGGATCGTCGTCCTAACCGGAGGAGCGGACCGGGTGCGCACCGCGCTACGCCTGCTCGCCGCCGGGGCGGCACGGCAGTTGCTGGTCAGCGGCATAGGCGGCGGGGCGGAGCTTACCGACCTCGGTCGCCGTGCCGGCTTCGACCCCGCGCCGCTGGCCCCGCAGATCACGCTTGGCCGCGGTGCCGCCTCCACTTTCGGCAACGCCGTGGAGGCCGCGGCCTGGGTGCGCGCTGCGCATGTCCGCTCGCTGATCCTGGTGACCGCGTTCTACCACATGCCGCGCGCCGAGGCGGAGTTTCGCCGCGCCCTGCCGGGCGTCCGGCTGGTGCCCTGGCCGGTGCGCCCGCACGGCATGCGCCGGCTCGACGGCCTGGCAAGCTGGACCGGGGCGCGGCTGATGAGCGACGAGTATATGAAATTCGTCGCCGCGGAACTGGGGCTGACAGCGTGGGTTCCCGGGCCGCCGCCCCGGCTGGTTCCCGCCAGCCTCGAGGCCGGTCCGGCGCGGGCTGCGAGGCGCGGATGATCCTGCTCCGCTCGGTACTGTTTAACGCTTGGTTCTTCGGCGTCACCACGGTGCTGTCGGTGATCGGCGCCGCCGGGGTGACGGTCGCGCCGGGCAGCGCGCTGCCGATCGCCCGGTTGTGGGCACGCCTGGTGCTGGGGGGGCTGCGGCGCCTCTGCGGCATCAGTTGGCAGGCGCGCGGCCTGGAGCACCTACCGCCCGGGGGGCCGCTGCTGCTCGCCTCCCGCCACCAGTCGGCATTCGACACCATGATCTGGCTGCTCCTGCTGCCGCGCTGTACCTACGTCATGAAGCAGGAACTGGCCCGCATTCCGCTGTTCGGCCGGATGGTGCGGCCGGCCGGGCAGATCGTCGTGGACCGGAGCGGCGCGGCCACGGCACTGCGCGCTCTGGTGCGGGACGCCTCGGCGGCGGCGCAGACCGGGCGGCAGATCGTGATCTTCCCGGAGGGCACCAGAGCCGCGCCGGGCAGACCGCTGCCGCTCCAGCCTGGCATCGCCGCTATCGCCATGCGGACCGGGCTGCCAGTGATCCCGGTGGTGACCGACTCGGGCCGGCTATGGGGACGCCGGGCGTTCCGCAAGCGGCCCGGGGTGATCCACGTCACCGTGCTGCCCCCGCTGCCCGCGCCCACCGGCGACCCAGGCGCGCGCGACGGCTTCATGCGGCGCTTGGCGGAGGCGCTGGAAACCGATCCGATGCGCTGTGGATAAGTCTGTGCACGAGGGGTCCTCTCAACTGCCACATGACAGGAAAACATCCATATAAACTATTGATAAATATACTTATTCTTCGAGAATCAGGCGGTTTCGGGCTGCGCCGAGAGGATGGGGATGAAGCGGAAGGTTCACATCTTCCGGTTGTAAATCATGAGGTCAAACCAAGCGTGATGCGTGTGCTGCGCGGATTGTGCCGTGGCGCCGACGGTTCTATGCAGCCGCGGTTCGGGGAGTGATCGATGCGCCGGGTCTGGATCGGTTTGCTCGCCACCCTGCTGGTGCTCGGTATCGCCGATACGGTGGCCTGGTATTGGGCCACCGACCGCCTGGCCTCCGGCTTCGCCGCCTGGAGGCGGGCGGAGCAGAACACCGGGTGGGCGGTGCGCTCGGGGCCGCCGTGGCGCGCCGGATGGCCTCTCAGTGCCGACCTCATGGTCCCGCAGTTGCGGGTCACACCGAAGCCGGATGAGCCGTGGCCGGTGACCTGGCGGGTTGAACGGCTGGTACTGCGGCTGCGGCCAAGCTTCGCGCCGCGGCTGTCGATCGCCGCCACGGGAGGCCAGACGCTTGGCCCCCCCACCGGACAGGTTCTTCCCTTCACCGCCTCCCGTTTTGTGCTTCACCTGCCGTGGCGTCCCGATCCGCGGGCGACTTCGGTCGATTTGGTCGTGCGCGGGCTGCGTGCCGGGCCTCCGCAAGGGGCGACGAAGCTGGCGGCGATGGCGCCCGGACAGGTGTCGCTCGACGCGCTGCGGCTACGGCTCGACTGGCGGCAGGCGGGTACCGCGCCAGGGGATAGCCTGCGCTTCGCGCTCGTGGTGCGCGAGGTCGTCTTGCCGCGCGGCCGACCCTGGCCGCTCGGACGGCGGATCACCAGCATCGCCGCGCATGGGGTGCTGGAAGGGCCGGTGCCGGAGACCGGTACGCCGCGCCAGCGAGTCGCGGCCTGGCAGCACGCCGGCGGGCATCTGGTGCTGCGCGAGGCGGCACTGCGCTGGGGGCCGCTCGCCGCCTCTCTCGCCGCCACCCTCGGGCTCGATCCGGCATTGCAGCCGGAGGGCCAGGGACGAGCGATGCTGAGCGGGTATGCTCAGGCGCTCGACACCTTGGCGGCAAACGGGGCGGTGACCAACAACACGGCGGTGGCGGCGAAGGCGGTGCTGTCGCTGCTAACCGCTGCGCCGCACCCGGGCGGCAGCAATACGGTCACGATCCCCATCACCTTACGCCACGGCGTCCTCAGCGCCGAGGGATTGCCGCTGCTGCGCCTGCCCCCACTGCAGCTGCCACCCTGAGACCGTGGTGCCGGCCAGCGGATCAGGCCGTCAGTTCGCGCATTTCGGCAAACAGGTCGGCCTTGTGCTCGAAGCCGATCCCCGGCAATTCGGGCAGGGTGACGATGCCGCCCTCCACCCGCACGCCGTCGGGGAAGCCGCCGTAGGGCTGGAACACGTCGGGGTAGCTCTCGTTGCCGCCGAGGCCAAGACCGGCGGCGATGGCGAGCGACATCTGGTGCCCGCCGTGCGGGATGCAGCGCCGCCAGGACCAGCCGTGCTCGGTCAGCATCGCCAGGGTACGCTGGTATTCACAGAGCCCGTAGGAAAGCGCGCAATCGAACTGCAGCCAGTCGCGATCGGGGCGCATGCCGCCGTAGCGGATCAGATTGCGCGCGTCCTGGTGGCTGAACAGGTTCTCCCCGGTCGCCATCGGGCCGGGGTAGAATTCCGCCAGAGCGGCCTGCAGGCGGAAATCCAGCGGGTCACCGGCTTCCTCGTACCAGAACAGCGGATACTCGCGCAGCAGCTTGGCGTAGGCGATGGCGGTGTCGAGGCCGAAGCGCCCGTTGGCATCCACCGCCAGTTGCGCATCCGTGCCGATCTCGGCCAGCACCGCCTCGATCCGGCGCGCATCCTCGGCGATGCCTTCGCCGCCGATCTTCATCTTCACGACGCTGTAGCCGCGGTCGAGGTAGCTACGCATCTCGGCGCGCAGGGCAGCGAGGTCCTTGCCGGGGTAGTAGTACCCGCCGGCGGCATAGACGAACACGCGCGGGTCGGGTTCGCGGCCATGCCGCTCGGCGAGCAGGCGGAACAGCGGCTTGCCCGCGATCTTCGCCACCGCGTCCCACACCGCCATGTCGATGGTGCCGACCGCGACCGAGCGTTCGCCGTGCCCGCCCGGCTTCTCGTTGCTCATCATCGCCGCCCAGATGCGGTCGGGGTCGAAGTTCTCCCCGGTCGCATCGAGCAGGGAGGCCGGATCGGCGCCGGTCACCCGGTCGGCGAAACGCTCGCGGATCAGCCCGCCCTGGCCGTAGCGGCCGTTGGAGTTGAAGCCGAAGCCGATCACCGGCTTGCCGTCACGCACGACATTGGTGACGACGGCGACCAGGCTCGCGGTCATCTTGCTGAAGTCGATGTAGGCGTTACGGATCGGCGAGGCGATGCGGCAGGTGCGTTCGCGGATCTCGGTGATGCGGACTTGCATGGCGGGGGCTCCTGCGGGACAGGCCAGTGGTAACGAACGGACGGGAAATCGGGAAGGGCGCGCCGGCTTAGCCGCTGGTCAGGGCAGCGCCGGGCGCGCCCCGTCGGCCGTACCGCGCACGCGGGGCAGCAGGATCATGTCCCACGGGCTCGGCATTTCGCCCACCGGCACATGGATGAGCGCCGGCACGCCGGCGGCGAGTGCGTCGCGCAGCGCCGCCTCCAGCGCCGCCGGCGTCGTCGCGCGCCAAGCGCGGATGCCGAAGCTTTCGGCGAAGCGCATGAAATCCGGGTTGGCGAGGTCACTCGCGATCAGCCGGTTGCCGTACTGGTGTTGCTGGATGCGGCGAACATTGCCGAACGCGCCGTCGTCGAACACCACCGCCACCACCGGCAGGTTATGACGCACCGCGGTCGCCAGCTCCGCTGCCTGGTACATAAACCCGCCATCGCCGGACACCGCAACGACCGCGCGCCCCGGCAGTGCCGCCTGCGCCCCCAGTGCCGCGCCATAGCCCCAGCCTAAGGTGTCCTGGTAGCCGGGCGAGAGATAGAGCCGCGGCCCCCCGACGGGCCAGGCCAGCCGCGCCGCGAAGCCGAGCTGGGTCACGTCTTCGACGAAAATCCCGTCCTCCGGCAACGCGGCGCGGATCGCGCGCAGGAAGCCGATCTGCGGCCCCAGCCGGCCGATCCGCTCATCGAACCAACTGCGCAGCGTGGCGAGCTCCGCACTGCGGGAGGGCCTTGCCGCGGCGGGCAGTTCGGCGGCGAGCGCCGCAAGCAGCGCCGCCGCATCACCCACCAGCCCCACCGTAGGGGGGCGGAAGCGCGCCGGCTCATCCGGATCGGCATCGATGCGCACGATCGGCAGCCCGGCGTCGATCCCCCAGTTGGCCTGCTGCCAATAGAGCCTGGTGCCAACCGCCAGCACCGCGTCGGCGTCCTGCCACAACCGATGGCCCTCGGTGAAGGAGACCGCCAACCGATGCGTGGTCGGCAGCGCGCCTCGCCCGCGCCGGAACGAACTCACCGGCGCCTCGAGCTTCTCCGCCACCGCGCGCAGCGCGTCGCCCGCGTCCAGCGCCCCGCCGCCGATCACAATCAGCGGGCGTTGCGCGCGCGACAGGATGGCGGCGGCGCGGTGCACCGCATCGGCATCGATCGGCGGCGGCGGCGGCGTCGGGCGCGGCGCGTGCGGCACCACCGCACCTCGTTCTGACCAGGTATCGATAGCGCATTCCAGCGCCACCGGACGCGAACGCCCGGAGGTGGCGGCAGCGATCGCCTCGGCCACCAGACCAGGCGCTTCCTGCGGGGTGCGGATGCGGGCGGCAAACTTGGTCATGTGCCGCAACAGGCCGAGTTGGTCGGGCAGTTCGTGTAGATGCCCGAATCCGCGATCGATCGCGAAGGATGGAATCTGCCCCGCCAGCGCCAGCAGCGGCGCGCCCATCCCGTAGGCCGTCAGCAGCGCGCCGGCCGTGTTCAGCATCCCCGGTCCCGGCACCGCCGCAAAGGCCTGCGCCCGCCCCGTCACCAGCGCCGCGCCGAGCGCCATATAGGCCGAGGTCTGCTCATGGCGCGGATGCAGCACGCGAAACCCGTCGCCTGCACGCTGGGCCGCGTCAAACAGCGCATCGTTGTGCACGCCGGGCAGCGCGTGGAGCGTATCGATCCCGTGCGCGCGCAGGCTTTCTACCACCGCCTCGCCGGTCGTCATCATAGCGGGAATCGTTTCGCTCATGCGGCGCCGCCGTCACGCAACTGCCGGCGCAACTCGGCCGCCGCGCGGGTCTGCACCAGCGCAGGATCGCCTCGCAGCACCTCATGGCGCGTCACATCGCCGTCGCGCCAGAACCGCAGGTCGAGCGTGTGCGCGCCCAGCCGTAGATCGAGCAGGGTCAGGTCGGGCAACCATGCCGGCAGCCAGGGATCGATATACAGCGCGCCGTGCGCCGCGTGCGGCTCCAACCCCAGCAGCGCCTGCACCAGCATGAACGCCGAGCCTGCCGCCCAGGCCTGCGGCACGTTGGCACCCAGATACTGCACCGGGAATCCGTCCGGCCGCCGCGACAGGCCCGCATACAGCTCCGGCACCTGGTTGAGCAGGAAATGCTCGGCCGCGCCGCTGATTGCCCGCGCGATCTGTCCCGCCTCCCGGTCGAAGCCGTAGCGCTTGCACCCGAGCGCGATCAGTCCGTTGTCGTGCGGCCAGACCGAACCATTCTGGTAGGAATACGGATTATATGTCGGATGCGTCGCCGACAAGGTGCGGATGCCCCAGCCGCTTTCCATATCAGGAGCGAGCAGCCGCTCGATCACCCGCCCCGCACGATCCTCCGGCACAATGCCGGAGAACAGCAGATGCCCGGGGTTGGAAGCGACAGTCCAGACCGGGCGCTTCTCGCCGTCCAGCATGTAGGCGTAGAAGCCCTCCTCCTCGTTCCAGAAGGTGGCGTTGAACTTGTCGAAGAGCGCCGCGGCCTTGGCGCGCAGCGCGCTGGCGCGGTCGGGCCTGCCGAGTGCGTCGTACAGCTCCGCCATGCGCAGCCAGGCGTCGTACACATAGCCCTGCAGCTCGCACAGCGCCTTCGGCCCCTTCACCGGCGTGCCGTCGGCGTCGATCATGGAATCCCCGGCATCCTTCCAGGCCATGTTCTCGTAGCCGACCGGCGAGCGGGTCTGGTACTCCTGGAAACCATCGCCGTCGCGATCGCCCCAGTCGTCGATCCACGTCAGCGCCGCCTCCGCGTTCGGCAGGTGCCGGTGCAGCAGCGCAAGATCGCCGGTGGCGCGCCAGGCGGCATGCAGCACCACCAGATAGAGCGGCGTCGCATCCGCGGTGCCGTAGTACGGCGTGTGCGGAATCAGCTTGAAATGCGCGAGCTCGCCCATGCGCAGCTCGTGCAGAATCTTGCCCGGTTCGGCGTCGCGGTAATCGTCGCGCTCGCGCGCCTGCCAGCGGCCGAGCACATCGAGCGCGCCGCGCGCGAACTCCGGCCAGACGATCAGGCTCTGCAACGAGACGATCAGGCTGTCGCGGCCGAACAGCGCCACGAACCACGGCAGGCCGGCGGCGGGGACGAACACCATGTGGTCGGTGCCGGCGACAGGCAGGCGCAGCGCCGCCATGTCCTCGATCGCCTGGCGGTAGAAGCGATAGAATTCCTCGTTGGAGCTGCGCAGTTTCAGCACCCGCTGCTGCCAGTCGGCGCGTCCGCGCGCATGCTCCGACCGGTGCGCGTCATGCGCGCAGTCGTGCGGCGCCGGATGATGCGCCTCCCCGTCCGTCAGGTCGTACAGCAGGCAGGCGTGCCAGGTAGCGCCGGGAGCGAGCCGGACCTCGAAGCTCAGCCGGCCGTTGGCATAGACGCCGGGCGCGGCTTCGGTATGCGCGGTGAGGGCGACGGTGCGCTCGAAATCCTGGTGGCGGTAGACCGTGCGCAGCCGCTGCGCCGCTTCCGACCAGTGCGTGGCGATGCGGCCGCGGCGGACGATCTTGTTCGATTTCACCTCGAAGATGTCGGCGAAGTCGGAACGGATCGTGAGTTCCAGGTTGAAGCGTACCGGCTTGCCGCCGTGGTTGGTGATGTCGATATCTTCGTGCAGCCCACCGCCAACGGCGCGGGCGAGCACCAGG
Source organism: uncultured Pseudomonadota bacterium (assembly GCA_963708095.1). Classification (GTDB taxonomy): domain Bacteria; phylum Pseudomonadota; class Alphaproteobacteria; order Acetobacterales; family Acetobacteraceae; genus JAJZVS01. The sequence continues at coordinate 4,155,780 of OY970182.1, read as the reverse complement.
CCCAGGGTGCGTTCGGCGATCGTGCCGTCCTCGGTAAGGAAGCTGCGGTTGGTGAGGTGGATGCGGGCGGCGTCATGCGCGACGGCGCCACCATTCAGCAGTTCCCAGGACTCGCCGTTGGCGTACAGCGCCCAGGCGCTGATCACCCGCGTGTCGAAGAAATAGAACCCGCGATCGGACGGCCAGCCGATTTGGCCGTCGGGTTCGGATACGAGGACCGTATGGCCCTGGTGGATGGATATCTGCGGCGGGCCGACCTCGACCTTGAACGACATGCGGGGGGACTCCGGGACGGGGTGGCGAACGTACACGGTTCCGGGAGCGGGGCGAAGCGCGGCGCTGAGCCGCGAACGGCTGCCGCCGGCCCGCGAGAGGATGAGGAGAAAGATACTCGCCTATCCATCGTGGCTTGGAGTATGATTTGGCTTCGAATACGCAGGAGAGAACCATGTCTTTCTTCCGTCCCGAAGTGGAGGCCTTCTACGACCCGGATACCGGAACCGTCACCTACCTGGTCATCGACCCCGCTACGAGCCACGCCGCGGTGATCGACCCCGTGCTCGACTTCGACCCCAAATCCGCACACACAGCGACCCGCAGCGCAGACGCCGTCATCGCCCGCATCCGCGCCCGCGGCGTCACCATCGACCGGCTGCTCGAAACCCACGTCCATGCCGACCACCTGTCCGGCATGCCCTACGTGCAGCAAGCGGTCGGCGGTGCGAGCGGCATCGGCGCCCGGATCGAGGCGGTGCAGCAGGCATTCCGCAGCATCTTCGGCTTCGACCGCAGCTTCCACGCCGACGGTAGCCAGTTTGACCATCTGTTCGCCGACGGGGAACGCTTCCGCCTCGGCAGCATCGAGGCCCAGGTCCTGCACACCCCTGGCCATACCCCAGCCTGCGTGTCCTACCTGATCGGCGACGCGTTGTTCGTCGGCGATACCTTGTTCATGCCCGATTCCGGCACCGCCCGCTGCGACTTCCCCGGCGGCGACGCCGCCACGCTGTACCGCTCCATCCGCCGGCTACTGGCCCTGCCCGCGACCACCCGGATGTTCATCTGCCACGACTACCGCCCCGGCGGCCGGCCCGCCGCCTGGGAAACCACCGTCGCCGAACAACGCGCCCACAACATCCACATCCACGACGGCATCGACGAAGCCGCCTTCGTCCCGCTGCGCACCGCCCGCGACCGCACCCTGTCCACGCCCGTGCTGCTGATCCCCGCCGTCCAGGTGAACATCCGTGCCGGCGCATTCCCATCCCCCGACCCGAACGGCGTGCGCTACCTGCGGGTGCCGATCGACGTGCTATGATGCCTGGGTGACGTCGCGGGGGATGCGGCAAAGGCCAGGGGCTCCGCCCTCTGGCCTTTGCCGCATCCCCCGCGATGAGTCCCCGGAGTTATCACCCCATGGAATGGGACGCCCCCGCGATCGTGCTGGATGCTCGCCCGTTCGGCGAGGGCGATGCGATCGCCGCGGTCATGACCGAGGAGCACGGCGCCCATCGTGGCCTCGCTCGCGGCGGCGCCGCGAGCGGCCACGCGGCCGTCTGGCAACCCGGCAACCTCGTGCAGGTGCGCTGGGTGGCACGGCTCGCTGACCAGCTCGGCAGTTTCTCCGCCGAGCTGGTCCATCCGGCCGCGGCGCTGGCGATGGACGAACCGATCGCGCTCGCCATGCTGACTGCGGTTTGTGCGGTAGCTGCCGGCGCGTTACCGGAGCGGGAGGCGCATCCGCGCGTGTTCCAGGGCCTGCTCGGACTGATCGCGCATCTTGCCCAGGGCCCCGCGCTGCTGCCCGACCTCGTGCGGTGGGAAGCGGCGGTGTTGGCCGAGCTCGGCTACGGCCTGGCGCTCGACGCCTGCGCGGTCACCGGCGCGACCACCGGGCTCGCCTTCGTCTCCCCCCGGACCGGGCGCGCCGTCACCGAGGCGGGGGCAGCAATCTGGAAGGCCCGCCTGCTCCCTCTGCCCGCGTTCCTGACCGAGGACGCCCCGGCCCCGCTGCCCGCTTGCCGGGATGGGCTGGCGCTGACCGGGCATTTCCTCGCCCGCGACGCCTTCGGCCTGCACAACAAGCCGCTGCCGCCGGCGCGGCAGATGCTGTACGACCGGGTCGCCCTGCTCGCCCAATCGGAGTCGCCGCCGGATGCCGGATGATATCGGCCATATTGAACCCACCCTGCTCGCCGAGGCCTTGAGCGAGCGCTACCTCGCCTATGCGCTGTCGACCATCATGTCGCGCTCCCTGCCGGACGTGCGCGACGGGCTGAAGCCCGTCCATCGCCGGCTGATCTACGCGATGCACCTGTTGCGGCTCGATCCCGCCTCGGGGTTCAAGAAATGCGCCCGCGTGGTGGGCGACGTGATCGGCAAGTTCCATCCGCACGGCGACGTCGCGGTGTACGAGGCGTTGGTGCGCCTCGCGCAGGAGTTCGCGGCCCGCTACCCGCTGGTCGAGGGCCAGGGTAATTTCGGCAATATCGACGGCGATAACCCCGCTGCGATGCGCTACACCGAAGCGCGCCTGACCGAAGTCGCGCAGGCGCTGCTGGCCGGCATCGACGAGGACGCGGTCGATTTCCGCCCCACCTACGACGGCGAGGAATCCGAACCCGTCGTCCTGCCCGGCGCCTTCCCCAACCTGCTCGCCAACGGCGCGGCCGGAATTGCCGTCGGGATGGCGACGTCGATCCCGCCGCACAACGCCGGCGAGGTCTGCGCCGCGGCGATCCATCTGATCCGCCATCCGGATGCCGCCGTCGCCGACCTGCTGGCGCATATGCCCGGCCCCGATTTCCCTACCGGCGGCGTGATGGTCGAAGACCCCGACAGCCTGCGCACCGCCTATGAGACCGGTCGCGGCGGCTTTCGCGTGCGCGCGAAATGGGCGGTGGAGCAGGGCAAATACGGCGCCTGGCGGATCGTGGTGACCGAGATCCCCTACCAAGTGCAGAAATCCCGCCTGATCGAGCAGATCGCCGCCCTGCTGGAGGAGCGCAAGCTGCCCCTGCTCGGCGACGTGCGCGACGAGAGCGCGGAAGACATCCGCCTGGTGCTGGAACCCAAGACCCGCGGAGTGGAACCCGAGGTCCTGATGGAAACCATGTTCCGCGCCACCGCGCTCGAATCCCGTTTCCCGCTCAACATGAACGTGCTGGACGCGACTCGCACGCCGCGGGTGATGTCGTTGCGCGAGGTGCTGGAAGCCTGGCTCGCGCACCGTCAGGAGGTGCTGCTCCGCCGCTCCCGCCACCGGCTGGCTGCGATCGAGCGGCGGATGGAAGTGCTTGCCGGCTACCTGATCGTCTATCTGAACCTCGACGAGGTGATCCGCATCATCCGCGAGGAGGACCGCCCCAAGCCGCCACTGATGGCCCGCTTCGATCTCACCGACACGCAGGCCGAGGCGATCCTCAACATGCGGCTGCGGTCGTTGCGCAAGCTGGAGGAGATGGAGCTGCGCAAGGAGCACACCGCGCTCGGGCGGGAAGGAAAATCGCTGCGCACTCTGCTCGCCGATACGGGATTGCAACGTGATCGGATCGCCGCCGAGCTGGAAGAGATCCGCACCCGTTTCGGCACCGGCACTTTGGGCGCGCGGCGCACCGCGCTCGGCGCACCGCCGGCGGCGATCGCGATCGGCACCGAGGCGTTCGTGGAGCGCGAGCCGATCACCGTGATCCTGTCCGACAAGGGCTGGGTGCGCGCGCTCAAGGGCGCGGTGGCGGACCCGGCGGAGCTGCGCTTCAAGGAGGGCGACAAGCTGAAGCTGCTGCTGGCGTGCCAGACAACCGACCGGCTGGTGCTGTTCGCCACCAACGGCCGCGCCTTCACCCTGAAGGCGGCCGACCTGCCGCGCGGCCGCGGCGATGGCCAGCCGGTGCGCCTGCTCGCCGAGCTCACCAACGAAGACGACGTCGTGGCGCTGTTCGTGCCGACCGAGAGCGGGCGCTACCTCGTGGCCTCCGCCTCCGGCCGCGGCTTCCTGGTGCCGGCGGCGGAGCTGCTGGCGGAGAAGCGCACCGGCAAGCAGGTCCTGCACCTGCGCCCGGGCGAGGAGGCGGCGCTGTGCGTCCCCGCCGAGGGCGACCACGTCGCGGTGGTGAGCAGCGCGCGCAAGCTGCTGGTGTTCCCGCTCGACCAGGTACCGGAGATGGCGCGCGGGGCGGGGGTGATCCTGCAACGGTTCAAGGACGGCGGACTGGCCGATGCGCTGGTGTTCCGGCTGGCGGACGGGCTGTCCTGGCGGCTGGGGGAGAAGACGCGCACCGAGACCAACCTGCGCGACTGGCTGGGCGAGCGCGGCCAGGCGGGGCGGCTGCCGCCGTCGGGATTCCCGCGGTCGGGGCGGTTCGGGTAGGGGCGCGCGGGGGGCGACGGCTTTCGCCCAGGAGCAGGTGGGAGGCCTGAAATCGGCGCGGTCCCGCATACGCGGTTCAATTTAAGATGGCGGACGGGGTGGACTGTCCCCCTGGAATGAGACACGATAATTAGACACACTGTTCGAGAAGGAGAACATGTGTGTCAGACAAGAAGAAGCGGCGCAGTTTCACCCGGGAGTTCAAGCTCTCGGTGCTGGCGCGGATGCAGCAGGCGGAGAGCATCGTCGGTTTGGCGCAGGAGCTGAAGCTCGAGCGCAAGTTGCTGTATTGCTGGCGCGACAAATATGCGGCTGGCGGCTCGGAGAATCTTCGTCGCGCTGGCCGCCCCTCGGCGACTGGGGCCGCCGAATGCGAGCCGCCGGGCGAACCAGCAGCGCATACGGTGTCGGACGCGCAGCAGCGGATTGCCGAGCTGGAACGCAAGATCGGCCAGCAGCAGTTGGAAGTGGATTTTTTTCGCGCAGCCTTGCAGCAGGTCAGGGGACGACGCCGGACGAACGGCGCGCCTGGCGAGGCGACGTCCACGCCGTGATCCAGGCGACGACGCAGCAGCAAGGCAATCTCGGGATCGAGCGGATGTGCGCGCTGGCCGGTGTCAGCCGGGCCACGTACTATCGGCAGTGGCAGGCCTCGGCGCCGCGCCAGGAGGAGACGGCGTTGCGCGACGAGATCCAGCGTCTGTCGCTGGCGAACCGGCATTACGGCATCCGGCGGATCACCGTGCTGCTGAAGCGATCCGGCTGGCCGGTGAACCACAAGCGGGTGGAACGCATGCGAAAGGGGGACAATCTGCTTTGCGTGCCAAAACGCTCGTTCGTGGTGACGACGGACACGCGGCATCAGCACCGGCTGTATCCGAACCTGGCGCGGACAGTCGTGGCGATGGCGCTCAATCAGCTTTGGATGGCCGACATCACTTACGTACGGCTGCTGGAGGAGTTCGTGTATCTGGCGGTGGTGTTGGATGCTTTCAGCCGCCGCGCGATCGGCTGGAGCATGGCGCCGCATCTGCAGGCAAGCCTGGCGTTGGCGGCATTGGACATGGCGCTGAGCAAGCGGGAGGTGGTGCCGGGCGGTTTGATCCATCATTCCGATCGTGGCGTTCAGTATGCATGCGCCGAGTATGTCGGTCGTCTGGACGCGGCCGGTATTCAGCCGAGCATGAGCAGGCCTGCCTGCCCATGGGACAATGCGATGGCGGAGAGCTTCATGCGCACGCTGAAGAAGGAGGAGGTGGATGGCCGGCGCTATTGCGACCTGACGGAGGCGCGGGCTTCGATTGGGCGGTTCATCGATGACATATATAATAGTGAGCGGCTACACTCGGCGCTGGACTACCTGTCCCCGCTGACGTTCGAGACAAGGCTGTCGGCGGAGCCGCGCTTGCCGCTAGCGGCAAGCGCGGCTCCGCCGACAAAAGAGACAACGGCAACGTTGTGTGTCTAATTTCGTGTCTCACAGGTGGGGGGCAGTCCAGGGGTGTCCGCCACATCTGGGTTCACCGCCATCCGCATGCGTTCAGAGAGTCCAGAATAATCAAGGATTGCCCTGCTGTTCCATTCGCCGTTGTGCGCCCATGGGCCCCATTATCCGAGAAAAATTTGTAGGCCGGTTTGTAGGCCGCTATATGCAGACGCGAGCTCGTTAGGACGACAGGCATGGGAAAGTTAACGGCGATCGGCGTGAAAAACCTGACCAAGCCGGGCGTCTATGGCGATGGTGCCGGCCTTGCCTCGCAGGTGCGTTCCTCCTCCGCCCGCTCGTGGGTCCTCCGCTACATGCGCGACGGTAAGGCCCATTGGCTCGGGCTCGGTGGTTACCCGAGCCTGTCTCTCGCCGAAGCACGGGAGGTCGGCGCGGCAGCCCGCCGACTGATCACGCAGGGCAAGGATCCGATCGACCACCGCCGAGCCAACAGGGCAGCGCGCGCGGCAGAAGCACGCAGGACCTTTTCGGAGGTAGCCACGACCTATCTGGCCGCGCACGAGGTCGCCTGGCGCAATCCCAAGCATCGCCAGCAATGGCGCAACACCCTGATCGCGTACGTCTTTCCGTCGCTCGGTGATACCCCGGTCGCTGACATTACCACGGCCGATGTGGTGGCGGTGCTGCAACCCATTTGGCAGGTGAAACCCGAGACCGCAAGCCGGGTCAGGGGACGGATCGAGGCGGTTCTTTCTTATGCGAAGGCAATGCATTGGCGTGACGGACCGAACCCGGCGGCATGGCGGGACAACCTTTCGGCGCTCCTGCCGCAAACCGGCCGGATTACGCTTGTCCGACACCACGCGGCCTTGCCATGGCACGAGATCAGCGGATTCATGCGGTCCCTGAGTAGGCACTCCGGGATCGGCGCAATAGCGCTGACGTTCGCCATTCTGACAGCGGCGCGCAGCGGCGAGGTACGGGGTGCGACCTGGGACGAGATTGACATGGATCGCGCCTTGTGGATCGTTCCGCCATGGCGCATGAAGGGCAAGCGTGAGCATCGCGTTCCGCTCTCCGAATCAGCGCTCTCGGTATTGCGACCGATGCGGCTGCTCTGCGACGACGGGAAGGACGCAGCGGCACTGGTTTTCCCTGGCCAGCAGAAGGGCAAGCCGTTGAGCGACATGAGCTTGACTGCGGTGCTGCGCCGTATGAGCCGTCGTGATCTGACCGTGCACGGCTTTCGGTCCACGTTTCGTGACTGGGTTGGCGAAGCAACTAACCATCCCAGGGAACTGGCCGAGGCGGCGCTGGCTCACGCGCTTCGGGACAAGACAGAGGCCGCCTACGCGAGGGGAGATATGCTGGACCGTCGACGGCGACTAATGGAAGAATGGGCCGCCTTTTGCACCGACGCTACGGCGACCACTGGAGCGGAGGCGCATCCAGCGACGCCCGTCCGACCTCGCGACGTTCTTCCCTCGCGGCCCTCCCCATCCACTACATAAAGTCCAGCACTGGAGCCTCCTCCGGCCGCGAACCCGTAACCTGAACAGTCTTGTTGGTCGGTGGCGGCAGGCGGACAAGGGTCCTGGTGGTCGCCGGGTTTCGGTTCGGCTTTTGGACAGGCATCGTCAGCGGTATCCTAAGGGGTGTCACCGTGAGGCAAGCAGGCCGTTTCTTGATCGGATTGTCGGCTACGGCAGGACCCGAGCGTTGCGCGTGGATAGAGAGGGATGCTTCATCTGTCGGCAGAGGAATAGGCGCGGTCGCCACCTCATCCCGGGTGATCGGGTTGTCCCGAGCCTGGAACTTCGGGATGCAAGAACTCAGAGCGTGCCCGATTATCGAGGCCGCACGCTTCAAGAGATGCCCGTCAATTATCGCGTCCAGCCCGCCCCGCAACCCCGTGAGAATATCCGACTGCACAGCGCCAGGGGGTTCGTTCTTAGTCGGGCGTCGCCGTCGAAGAAACCCACGAAGCCTGGGCACTGCTCGACCTTCCTTGCTTGCGCCTGGACAATGGCGAACGGCGGCAACCAGCGGCGGCCCAAGGCGGTCGGGGCCGAGTTCGCCAGGCTGATCAGCATCGGTGAGACCGCTTGCGACAGCCCCACGTCCAGCCAGCCACGTGATGGGTACAGCGCGCCGCACCTCTCCGTGCGCGGGCAAGGTCAATAGTCCCGACGCTACCGGCAGCTCGACGTCTGAACGTGACGGAACGGGAGTGACGCATGGACTGAATTCGGAGGAGCCTACCCTGGACTCTGCCGTCGCCAAATGCCTCCAGTCACCCTGTCGTGGCGTATCGGCAAACTGCGCTGCGACAGGCTGCTGCTCCGAAGCACACTCGCCGCGATTAGATCGGACAACAGGGACGCCCCGTTCGGGAGCCGCAAGGCCGCCGTCGGTCGTCGTTGTTCGTAACGGGCTGGCGCTATCCGCCCGCCTCGCGGTCTCTGCCCGTGGCAGCACCAGATCGGCGAGGCGGCTGGCTACCTGCGCCGCGGTTGCAAGCGAGCGCCCGAGCAGACGCGCACCCCGCCCCAGCGTCCGCACCAGAGGATGGAGGTTGCCGCCCCAGTCGGCCACCACACATGCCCGCCGACCACGAAGCAGCTGCAAGCCGTCACGAGCTAATCTGGCGCAGAAGGCGGCGCCCGTCGTGGTGGCGGACCAAGCGTTCCAAACCATACGCGCGACCAATCGGAAATCCACCCCAGACCGTTCCGACTGCTGCCTCTCATCCGGTGTAATCGCAGCCGGTCGAGCGCGACGGTTCAATCCTGCCTCCCGCAAGGCCTGCGCTTCCTGCTTCAATCCGTCAGTGTCGAGCCATTGTATCACCGCTCGATTGTGTCGCCCGACGGTCAGCTTCTGGTCAGTCGATAGCTCGATAAGGCGAGCAATTTTCTCGCGGCGCACGTAGTCGAACCTCGTCGAGACCAACGAACCGTTGGGTCGCACAAGTGAGTACACACGATGGACATGACGCCGGCCGTGCTTGAGGTGCTCAACCTCAATGAAGGGCTGATCGTGTAGTCCAAACTCCTGCTCGACGAGGAACCAATGGTATACCTCGAATCCGAGGGAACCCGGCCAGATTTCACTTGCACCGACGCGGGACGGTACAATTCGCTGCCCCCATGTCGGGATTGGTTCTGAGCGCCGAGGATCGGGGGCACCTGCTGCGGCTGATGCGCCGGCAGATGAACAGTGCGGTGCATCGGCGGCTGAACGTGCTGCTGCTGCTGGACGACGGCTGGACGGCGGAGCGGATCGCGGAAGCGCTCTACATCGACGCCGAGACGGTGCGTGAGCATCGCCGGCTCCACGCGACCTGCGGGATCGCCGGGCTGGAGCGGCTCTCTTATACCGGCCAGGAGCCGGAACTGACGGCCGAGCAGCGCGCCGCGCTGACGGGCGAGCTGACCGAGCGTTTGTATATGACCGCGAAGGAGGTATGCGGCTTCGTGCAAGCGCGGTTCGGGAGCGTCTATACGCCGAATGCGATGACCAAGCTGCTGAAGCGGCTGGACTTCGTCTACAAGAAGCCGAAGTGCGTTCCCGCCAAGGCGGATGCGGCGGTGCAGCGGACGTTCGTAGAGCAGACGCTGGCCCCTCTGATGACGGCGGCCGGACCGCGCCGGCCGTTGTATTTCGTCGATGGCACGCATCCCGCCTATACCGGGCATCCGGCGTTCGGCTGGATCAAGCGCGGGACGACACGGGAGCTGAAAAGCAATCACGGTCGTGTCAACGTCAATATCAATGGTGCGCTGAGCTGGCCTGACCGAGAGGTAGTGAAGCGCGAGGCAGAGAAGATCACGAGCGGGGCGATGATCGACCTGTTCGACACATTGGCGGCCCGTCATCCTGCTGCCAGTGCCATCGACGTCGTGCTGGACAATGCAAGCTACAACCACTCGGCGGCGATCAAGGCGTATCTCGCCTGCGACGACTGCCGCATCAGACTGACCTACCTGCCGCCCTACGCACCCAACCTCAATCTAATCGAACGGCTGTGGTGGTTCTTCAAGAAGAAGACCCTATGGAACGAGCACTATCCGACCCTGGCCGACTTCAGGGCCGCGATCGACCGGTTCTTCAACAACATCGGCGCCTATCGCTCCGAGATCGCCTCTCTGATCTCCCGGAATTTCCACTTCGTGGGCAAACCGAGAGGCCAGAATCCCTGAGCAAAGGGGTATACCAGAGCGTTGCCGCAGGCTGATCGAGGGTAAAGGCGTAATGATAGGTTTTGCCGACGCTGATCACGCCTTGCGGGCCACCATCCATGACACCGGGCACCTGCGCCCCGTGCCAGTGGGTGGTCGTGCTCTGATTGAGCGCGTTTTCTATGTCGAGCCTGACCGGCTTGCCGCGCGGGATGCGAAGGGTCGGCCCGAGGAAGGGGGCGTTACACCCCCAGGTCGGTGTGACCCTGCCTGCGACCAGTGACGTCCGGCCCGGGGCCATGCGGAGAACGTAGTTCGGTCCATTTGCCGCGGCTGTCGGCATGCCGACGAGCTCGGCAGGGATCGGCAGCGGTCGGTTGAAGAGGCCGGGACGGTTTGCAGCGGCCGGCTCCTTCGTGCGACCCATGCCGGACATGCCACCCATTCCCGCCGCCATGGGAGCGGAAAAATCCTGGTCTATTAGGCTGCCAGAGGGCCATTCGCCTCCGGTGTCAGTCGGCCGTCCAACACCGCGGTGCGGACGACGGCGACCCGATGAGCGCCACGGTGCCGCAGGCCCTCGCACCTTGGGCGAGGCGGCGAGCGAGGGGCCAGTCAGCCATGTTTTGGATTGGTTCCACCTCGCCATGCGCATCCAGCACGTCGCCCAGTGCGTCAAAGGCTGGCCGGATACGACGGCCGAGGACCGTCAGATAGGCGCTGACTTCGCCGACAGTGTTGAACACATCCATTGGCGTCTATGGCATGGCCAGGTGCGACGTGCGCTAGACCTGATTGGACAGACGTTATCGTGCCCGAACGTAATGGCAGGGATGAAGTCCAAGGGGAGCGGAAAAATCCTGGTCTATTAGGCTGCCACAGGGCGCTCATCGGGTCGCAGTCGTCCGCACCGCGGTGTTGGACGGCCGACTGACACCGGAGGCGAATGGCCCTCTGGTAGCCTAATAGACCAGGATTTTTCCGCTCCCCCATGGCCTGCTGCGTCGGGGCGACGTTCCAGTTCGCCCGGATATTTGGCAGCTCGTTCGTCGTCCGGAAAAGGCGAGCGATCGCCTCGGGCGGCAGGAAGGATGCGTAGCGCCCACACATGGGCGTGATAGTGGCACAAGGCGGCTGGAAGGTCGCGCGGGCCGCCCGCCGCCCTAGAACCCGATCAGCATGTAGCCGGCCAGGGACGCGCGGCTACGGTGAGTTGGGTGGAGAGCCGCCGATCCGCTTCCGCTCCGCCGGCGAGTGAAGCAGACGTTCCGCCGGTGGCTTGGGTTGGCCGACAGCGGACTGGCAGCTTTGGAGCGGTGGGCAGCAATAAGCAGACGTTCGCCTTTGCCGGCCCGCCGACAGCTTTCGACCCAGTAGCTACTGCCGAACGGACACGGAGCGTGCGCCGAAAGCTGACGCTCGAGCATCTTCGCCGGCGGTCATTTACCTCGGTGCAGGTTCCGGCCGAAGAGCGCGAGCATCTCGGTCCAGCCGCGCTCAGCGGCAGCATGATCGTACACGGGGAAATCTGGCTTCATCCAGCCGTGCGCTGCGGGGTAGGTCTTCGCCCGGTAGCGCACGCCGGCTTGCGTCAGTGCTTTCTCAAATCGCTCTGCCATCTCAGGCGGGTAGCTGCCGTCGTTCTCGGCAGCGGCAACATAGACCTCGGCTTTCAGGTTCGGGGCGAACAGGTGGGGGCTGGCTGGCGCGTCGGTTGCGAGATTGCCGCCATGGAAGCTCGCGACCGCCCCGAAGCGATCAGGATAGGTTCCCGCCGCGGCGAGTGCCATGCCGCCGCCCATGCAGAAGCCCACCGCGCCGACCTTGTAGCCAGCGACGTCGCCGCGCTTGTCGAGATAGACGAGGAAGGTCTCTGTATCCTCGGCGGCCTTGTCGTTGCTGGTTGTGGCCATCATCGGCCCGAGAATCGCGCGGACGTCGCCCGCGAACACATCCTTGGGCACCAACGGCCCGTACGGGCCATAACGGTAGAATAGATCGGGCAGCAGCACGACGTAGCCGGCGCTCGCAAGCCGCTGCGCCATCTCGATAACTGCGGGCCGGATGCCGCCTGCGTCCATGTAGAAGATGACGGCTGGCCACGGCCCATCACCCGCCGGCGTCGCGACGTGCAAAGGGCATTCACCATCGGGCGTTCGGATCGTGATCTGCTCGTTCGGCACAATGCGCTCCTACCCAGCCTGCTCTCAAGCATCGGCTTCCACTCCATAATGGCCAGAAGCCGACGGACCGCAATCCACCAAACCTCGTCGATCGCTAACCTGCCCGGACCGGAACTTAGTGGGGCGAAGCAGAAAGGGGTCCTTCAAGACCCCTGGGCCAAGAGGACGGCTCGCGCGGGCGATCGCGGGCCGCCCCGGAGACACGTCCTAAACCTCAGTGGCCTCGGACAGAGTTAGCGCGTCCTCGGCATCCACGCCCAGGTAGCGCACCGTGCTCTCGAGCTTGGTATGGCCGAGCAGGATCTGCACCGCCCGCAGATTGCCCGTCCGCTTGTAGATCAGCGCCACCTTCGTCCGGCGCAGGCTGTGCGTGCCATAGGCCAAGCGACCCAGCCCGATACTCTCGACCCAATCGCCCACCAATCGGGCATACTTGCGCGTGCTGATATGATCGGTGCCGTCGGTGCGGCTGGGAAACACGTAATCCCGCAGCCCGCCCCCACGGTGGGTGAGCCAGGCGATCAGGCTCTCCCACGTCTGATCGGTCAGCTCGAAGGCTCTGGTGCAAATAGCCTGAAGGTCCAGAGGTCGTGGACGCGGGTACCCGGTGTTGTAAGGTTTACAGGGCTGCCAGGACCGCGCCCCAGACAACGGGCGCACGTCTATCCTGAAGGTGCAGCTGGCTAAGGTTGCATTGTCCCTTGCGGATCCGCAGCAACAGCTCGATACCCGCTATGGCGATCGCCGCCGTCCTGAACCGCTTGAACCCAAGCATCGGACCGATACGTAGTTTCACACCCCGATGGTCCTGCTCGATCAGGTTGTTCAGGTATTTCGATGACCGCAGCTTGGTGTCGGCAGGCAGCTCACCGTCAGCCTTCATCTCCCGCACCGCGCGGTGCGAAGCGGCATAGCCGTCCAACGTGACGGTCCGCGGGCTCGTCGACGTCACCGTCGGCAAGGTGGAAGCACCCGGACGGCGGTCGCGGCGGTTTGCGCTGGCGCCACTTGGCGCCGACCGTCCGCTGACACAGGTGCGGGCGGCGCTCACCGACCAGGGCTGGACTGGCGGGCGGCCACTCACCGTGATCAGCGATGGTGAGTCGCATTGCCGGAGCTGGTCCGCCGCGCGACAGGTGCTGACGTGGTTCACATTCTCGACTGGTGGCATATCTCGATGCGGGTGCGCCATGCCGAGCAGGCGCTTGCTGGTGTGCATGCCATGGCGCCGCCCCACCATACCGACCTTGATATGGTCGAGTATCGTCTCAGCCGCATTCGCCACTTGCTCTGGAACGGCTATCACGACGAGGCTCGGCGGGAACTATTCGGCTTGCAGCACATGGCGCGTGAGGCCGTGTATCTGAACGGCGATCGATTGCGCCCTGCTGTCAGCAGGCTCCGATGTGGTATCTTCTGCTCATGAGAGAGGCTGGCGTACAGCCCAGAGCAACGCCCAAACACCTAAACCAGATTTATTCTGTTCACGATCTTGGGGCTCGTCGATTTGGACCGTGGCGGTCATTCCGGCTACTAGACCGATGCCTTCCGGCACTTGATCGATGTGGATACGCACGGGGATTCTCTGCGCGAGCCGCACCCAGGTAAAAATCGGATTGACTGTCGCAATGCCTTGCCCGTTCGGTTGTGCGTTCGCGACGTTGATCTCGCGGGCGATGCTATCGACATGGCCATGCACAATCTGGCTGTAGCCCATCAGCTTGATTTCGGCAGGATCTCCCACGCGGATAGGCGCAAGGTTAGCCTCTTCGAAATAACCATCGATCCAGAATGAATTGGCGTCCACAACCGAGATAGTGTTCACGCCCGCGTTGACGTAATCGCCGAGCTGCGCCAGCAGGTTCGTCACGTAGCCGTCGACCGGAGAAAGAATGTGCGTGCGCCCAAGATTCACCTCCGCCTGGCGGAGCTGTGCCTTGGCCTGCGTGACGCTCGCCTCGGCGCTCAGGTGCTGCGCCTTCAGCGACGCGATTTGTCGCTGCACGAGAGCCAGGCTTTCCTGTGCTGTCCGCACCGCCGCCTCCTGCTGCTGCAGTTGGGACGTATACTGCTGGGCATCCTGAACGGTCCCCCAGCCGTCCTGCGCCAATTTCCCGTAGCGGCTCGCCTGCTGCTTTGCGAAGACGAGCGCTGCCTGCGCCCGATCGACCTGTGCCTGGTTGGCGCTGATCTGTACCAGCTGGACAGCAATCTGTCCGTCGACGTTCTGCGCGCTCGCCTCGCCCTGCTGCACCGCGGCCTCGGCTTGACTGACGGCGATCATGTAATTGGTCGGGTCGATGACCAGCAGCAAATCACCCTTATGCACGTATTGGTTGTCGACGACTGGCAGCTCGACGATGCGCCCAGCGACCTCCGGCGCCATTGTCACAACGTAGGCGCGCACGGTGCCGTCACGCGTCCAAGGTGCGCCCATATACGCATCCCACATCGCCCGCCCAAGCAGGACGGCGACCGCCACGACGAGCGCGGTGAACAACACCGGCATCACGCGCCTCGCTCGGCTCGGTGACACGCGGGCAAGCGGGTCGGGCGACCAGGCGGGCTCGCGATCGGGTCGCCTCGCGTCCGGTTTCACCCTGGCTTCGACTTCGGAGGTATCGGCGACTTCAGACATAGCTGCCCCACCGTGCTAAACTCAAAACGATCGCCGACAGGACGATCATGTAAACCGCGAACCCGAACAGCGCCGGGTGCCATACATGGCGCAGCCATCCGAAGCGCACGGCAACCCGGCGCAGCCAGATTGTGACCATCCAGGCGGCGGCCAGCATCAGCGACATCGGCGCGACGTACACGCCGAACAGATCGATCTCGACGAACCTCATGGTCGCGCTCCGGCATCGAAATAGGCGCCGTGTTTTGTCAGCGCCTCCGCAAGGACAAGAATGCTGGCCCGCGCCCGCAGGACGGCTGCGGTTCCCCGTCCATCGGCGGCATGGGTGGCGAGAACATCGTCGAGCCGGGAGAGTAGGGCGATCGCTCGCGCGCTATGGCCCCCCACTAGCGCCGCGAGCACCGCGCCGAGCTTCGGAGCGAGGCCAAGATGGGGCGCGATACGGTGCAGGTGGATGATCTCGCTACCGGCCGAAAGTGCAGCCATTAGCTGCGTGCGCTGCAGCAGCGTCGCTTCGTCCGGCATGGCGGTGAGCCGGCCGTGCACATGGCCGTGCCAGTCAGGTTGGCTCCGACCGATCGCGAGACGGCGTAGATCGCGCAAGGTCAGCGCGAGCAGCCGGCGTGTACGGAAGGCCGGCGACAATGGTGGCAGCAGCCGAAATGACAACGCCGCAAAGCCGGCACCGAAGACGACGGCCCAGCCGGCATTATAAAACGCCTCAGGATTGTAAGTCATCGGATTGGTCGGTTGCAGCAATGGCAGGAAAAACATCGTTATCGCGGTGAACAGCCCGACCTGCCAGGCTTGCCGCGCATGCGCCAGCAGGGCACCGATGGGCACCAGGCAAACAGCAAGGACGAGGCTGAAGCCGGCAAAGCTCTCGATCCCCAGTCCGGGCAACACCGCAAACGCGACGATCGCCGTAAGGACCAGGTCCAGGATGGCTCCCACGGTGAAAAGTATGGCAGCGCCGTAAGCCTGTTCGGCGTGCGGCGCGAACAGCAGCACGACGATCGCCGCAAAAGTTACCGCGTCGCCACCGCCCGGCCACGCGGTGACAATCCAGAATTGAGCAATGGCGCCGATTGTAACGAAGGCGCGGCCGGCATTGACCAGCGCGGGCAGCCAATCAGGTACCCGAACGTGTTTGCTGCTGCGAGGCGGAATGGGTCGTGCCGGCTCGGCGACGAGCAACGCGAGGCCATTGAGCGCATCCCCGACGCCGGCAAGGGCCTCGGCCGCCTTGTCGGCAAGCAGACGCAGCGACGGTGTCACGGCCGGCAGGGCGATCAATCGCTGCACGGTCAGCTCGCAGAGCTTGTGCAGAGCGACCGGGTCGTCGATCCAGTGCACCAATGCGCCCGGCTGCGCTGCCGATCGCAGTTGCGGCGGCACGCATTCAAGGACGGCGGCGACTTCTTGCCGGGTCGTGCCAGCGGGCAGCCCGCGCACGTGATTGGCGACGGCACGCCAGCCGGAGAGCGCCGTGAACAACCCGTCCACCGCGCTCTGCAGCACCGGCGAGTGATAGCGAATCTGCGCAGATTCCCCGAGTGTCTGGTCGATCACGGGATCGAGGGCGACGACGCGGCGAACGAATTCGCTGCGAACAGGCTGCGTGTCTGCGAACTCGTGGTCCGCCATCGCCAATGTGCTGGTAAAGCCCGCGGTGATCCTTGCCGACAGATCCGCGAACTGCGCAGCCAGCCGGCGTCGGGCGCCGCCGAGATCGGTTCCGGCGAGAACGATGCCGGCGCAGACGATGCCGAGGCAGATCTCGCTGGCGCGCGCAACGGCAAGCAGGAAGGCTGCGTCTGCGTCCACGGCGCCCGCGGCGAAGAACAGGTCGCCGGCAATGATCGCCGCCGTATAGCCTGCCAGGGCTGCGGCATAGGACGCGAAGTTGCGCAAGAGCGTGGCTACGAAGGCGCAGGCCGCGCCCCACAGCGCCAGGCCGCCGAGAAACAGTATGCGATCCTGCGGGAAGCTGGCGACCAGCACCACGCTCATGGCCGCACCGATCACTGTGCCGATTATGCGGAACCACCCTTTGCGCAAGGAGGCACCGAGCTGTGGTTGACACACAATCGCCGCCAAGGTGGCGGCCCAGTAGGGGTTGTCGAGCTCGAGCCAAAACGAGACGTAAAGCGCAAGCGACACTGAAGCCCACAAGCGCAACCCGAACAGCAGCGACGGAGCTACGGCCCGCCACGCCTCTTCGAGTCGTTCCGCATTAGTGGCGGTGCTCGACTGCGGCAATGGACCGATAATCGGAGGAGTATTGCCAATCATGGCTACACTTCCCCGTCATCGGCCGCTAGGACCGCGTTGATAAATGCCACTCCCCGCACCGCCTGAATCGCCGCCACCACGGGTGCCATCGACCACTGCTCGAGTAGTTGCTCAATCTGTTCACGGCGCGAACATACGGTCTTGGTGGCCGGGGCGCACCGGAGGCCATTAGGCGAGGCCATTATGACCGGCACTGATATCGTCGGGCGACGGAACAGCATAACCGGCGGCCACCATCAGCCGCAGGTGGTCTCTGACCGCCGAGACGCCGGGCACATTCTCCGCGACAGCTCTGATCCCGTTGCGGAGTCCCTCTTCGAATATCGTGCCGTTTAGCTGGACGACACCGTTTTCCACCGAGACAACAACACCCTGTCTAGGCAACCACGCGTGGTGTCCCAGTTCGCGATGCAACTGCCGCAGGATCTGCGCATCGCTTTGGGACTGGGGACGAGGTCGATATCGTTCGACCATCGCTCGCAGCACACCAGCACGCGTAATCACGCCGATAACCTTTCCACGCGAGCAGACCGGCAGGCGCTCGGCCTTTGTCTGCTCCATGCGCTCAACGATTTGCTGCAGTGGCGTGCCTGGACTTACGCTGCCGTAACTCGTGTCCAAAACCTCGACCACGTGTCGACCGTGAAGCCGCGCGAAGGATTGTGCCGCCGCTGTCGCGAAGAGCAAGGATCGCAGCCAACCGTCCGGATGCTCGCGAAGGCGTCCCGCCACACGGCCTATGAGCGCGGAAGCGGTGACCATCCCCGCCAGGACTTCGCACGCGTCAACGACAGGGAGCGCGCTGACATTTTCCTCGAGCATCAGGTCAACAGCGTCCGCGATGTCAGTCCCCAGTGTGACAACGGCTGGATTGAATTCGATCAACCCGGCTACGTCGATCTGTTCAGTTCGTGCAACAGACATTTTCGTTCTCCGGTCGCCGAGGTCGATGGAGGCCAGAAGGTCGGAGGCGTTGGCCGATCAAGTGCGTTATCATGGATCCTGCCGAGGGTGCCGACGCGGCTTCCGATAGCCTCATTGGGACGAACTCGCCGGTTCCAAGGAGCGCGGGGTTACATGCCACCCGTTCGACGCCTGATGTGGTCGGCTCTTGAGCGCCGTTCAAATACCTTTGTGGTTCTCTTCGGTACTTTGCTGGTATAGACGAATGCTTGAGCTCGGCGTGCATCGCCAACTTAACTCGCGCTCCGTGACATGGCCCCGGCAACCCGGGAGGTGGCTCGGCAAGCTACGGCACCGTAGTGAGGATCTTCCTGAGCAGCTCGATGATCGAACCCATCAGCGGAGGCTGTTCGCCGCGCAGCCAGCTCATGAGGATGGGCGATGTCCAACCTGGCTCGTCCAGCAGCCGATAGCAGACATCGCTGCCACGCATTCGCTGGACGACCGCAGGCACGATGCAGACGCCATAGTCGGCAGCTACGAGGCCAAGAGCGACCTGCAGCTCGCCGGCATCGATGATTGCCTTCGGCTGAAAGCCACGCTCCGAGAACATGGCGCGAAGCGAACCCGGACGGTCGGGGGATACACCGGCCGGGAACAGGATGAAGGTTTGTTCTGCGAGCTCGCGCAGAGATAGTGGCCCCGGCGCCCCGGCCGCGAGCGGATGATGGGCTGAGAGGGCGACAAAGAGCGGTTCTTGTCTTAACTGGACCTGGACAATTCCCGGATCGCTGACCCGGATACGGCCGAACCCGATTTCAATTCGGCCCTCCTTGAGCGCAGCGGATTGCTGCTCGGCCGGCATTTCAGCCACGTCTATCTGCAGGTGCGGATTGGCGCTTCGCAACTGCCTCAACAGCTCTGGGAAGCGGCCATAAAGTATGATGGTCTCAAGGCCGATACGAAACGGTTGTCGCCCGGTCTTTTCGAGGCGCCGCGCGTCCTGCCCAAGGCGGTCGATCCGCGCGAGGATCTCGGAGGCACGCTGCTGAACCAGTTCCCCTGCTGGGGTAAGCGTGAGTTGGCGGGAACGACGATTGACTAGCGGAACTCCAAGCTCCTCCTCGAGTGCCCGGATCTGTCTACTAAACGGCGGCTGGGCAATGTGCGATTCCGTAGCCGCGTGAGTAAAATTCAGTGTCCGAGCCAGAGCGACGAAATAGCGGAGTTGCCTGAGTTCCATCGGGCCTCGCAAGCAAATCTACGGCCACGCAAGCATATCAGTCAAACGTTCCCCCATAGGAGCCGCCGCCCAGCAGCAGGTTCTGGCCGGTACTATAGCCGGAAGACGCCGCGCATAGGAACGCGCGTATGCGGCCGAATTCATCGGGTGACCCGAACCGACCAGCGGGTGTCTGCTGCAGTATCGCGCGTCCCGCCGCCTCGACATCGCCGTCGCATCGGCGAGACAAACATTTCCGCACCGCAGGCAAACGGTCTGTCTCCTTGGTAATGCATGAGTTAGTTGAGGTCGCTCATTGGCAGGCGCCCCCCTTGCCGAAGTTGACGCGGACCGAACCCAGCCCTTGGATGCGGGCTTCGAAGGCCGCCCCAGGCTTCGCCGTAGCCATCGGGCCCAAGGCGCCGCTCAGCACGATATCGCCCGCCTTGAGCGGCCGGCCTGCCTTGGCCATGACCCGGGCCAGCCAGAGCGTCGCATTGACCGGCGACCCCAGGCAGGCGGCACCGGTTCCGGACGACACCAGTCCGCCGTTGCACTCAAGCGCCATATCGCAGCCCTGCAGGTCGTTCGCGTCCAGCCGCCGGACGTCATGGCCGAGCACGAACAGGCCCGAGGAGGCATTGTCGGCGACGGTGTCGGTGATCCGGATGTTCCAGTCCTCGATCCGGCTGTCGACGATCTCGATCGCTGGCACGGCCCACTCGATCCCGCTTAGTACGTCGGCCGTCGTGAGCTTCTCGCCCGTCAGATCGCGTCCCATGATGAAGGCGATCTCGGCCTCGACCTTGGGCTGGATCAGCCGATCGAGCGGGATCTCACCGCCGTTCGACAGGTCCATGTCATGAAACAGCATGCCATAGTCGGGCTGCGGCACGCCGAGTTGCGCCTGCACAGAAGGGGCGGTCAGCCCGATCTTGCGCCCGACGAGGCGGGCCCCTTCGCTGATGCGCCGTTCGGTGATCTGTTCTTGAACCGCATAGGCGGCGTCGATGTCAGTCTCGCCGACGATCGCACGGATCGGGGCACAGGGGACGCGCGTCCGTCCTGCTTCCCAGAGCGCGGTGGCCGCGTGCGAAATTTGGCCCATTTTAGTTCTCCTGAGAAGTTGATGCAGATGTTCGAGGGCTCGGCATAGAAGTTGAGCGAGTGGATGCCGCCGCCGGCCACGCCCCTGCCAGTGGTACCGCGGCGTTTCCGAATGCCATCGCACGGGTCAGCAAGCTCGACGATGCCTTCTGGTTGGATTGTCCTGTGTCATGCTGCCGCGAATTCTGCGACGGTCGTGGGGAGTGGAAAAATTCTGGTCTGACTGGCACCGGCCGAGGAGGATCGCTCCTGCGGGCGGCATGGGGGGGCAGACATGGAATGGGTGGTGAAGCTCGAGGCCAGAAGCGGCTGGGGAGACGTCGAGACGATTGAGGTCGGCAGGCTCGAACGGCGCGTTGTCGGGCTGACGGCGGAGGAGATCGGCCTGACACTGGCCGAGGGCAAGGATCTGCTTGGTGAGCTCGCGCGCCTGGTCCTCCAGACCCAGATGGAGGAGTTCACTACCTGCGCCCGCGTGTGCAGGGACTGTATGAAGCTCAGACGCCGACGGGATGGCCGGACCCGGAAGATCGAGACGCTGTTCGGGACCATTACTGTCAACGCGCCTCGGATCAGCGTATGCCCGTGCAGGAACAGCTGGGGCTTTGTGGCTGTGTCTCAGTCCCCTCTGGCGGAGCTCCTGCCGGACCGATGCACGCCCGAGCTCCGGCGGCTACAGGCCGAACTAAGCGCCAGGCATTCCTACCGCGAGGCGGCTCGTCTGCTGAGCACCCTTTTGCCTTGCGATCCGGTGAGCCACGCGACCATGCGTAATAGAACGCATCGCGTCGCGTCTGATCTTGAACAGAAGGCGATAGCGCAGCCGAATCCCGAACCGGTTATCGATCCGGCAGCCGAGATCATGGTCCTGATCGACGGAGCGCACATACGGGCAGCCCACGGCTACCAAGCGCGACATATCGACGTGACAGTGGGGAAGATTGAGGTGACGGGAAAGCCGCCACGGCGATTTGCTCTCGCACCCAGGGGCGCGGAATCACCGCTGGCGACATTGCGCCAGGCGCTTCGTGATCAGGGATGGCAACCGGGTCGCCCCGTCACGGTCCTCAGCGACGGTGAAGCCGCGCTTCCCGGTCTTGTCCGCGCCGCGGTCGGCGAGCCGGTCACCTGCATTTTGGATTGGTGGCACATCTCCATGCGAGTGCAGCACATCGAGCAAGCAGTCCGGGGCATCTATGCCCTCACCCCTCGGCACCAAGCGGGATTGGAAATAGTCGAATGGCGGATTGGACGCCTTCGCCATCTGATTTGGAACGCTTATCACGAGGAGGCTCATGATGAATTGCTCGGCATGCGGCACATGGCGTCGGAAGTTGCGTATATGAATGGTGAGAGGTTCCGGCCCGCCGTCGCAAGGCTCCTGTGGAACTGCGACGACCTTCGTCGCTACCTGGCGAACAACTCCGGCTCGCTGATCGACTACGGCGAACGCTACCGCTCTAAGCTGCCGATCTCAACCTCAAGCGCAGAGGGCTGCGTCGACGAAATCGCCAATGCTCGCATGGCCAAGAAGCAGCGGATGAGGTGGTCGCCACAGGGCGCTCATCGGGTCGCCGTCGTCCGCACCGCGGTGTTGGACGGCCGACTGACACCGGAGGCGAATGGCCCTCCGGCAGCTTAATAGACCAGGATTTTTCCCCTCCCAACATGGGTCAATTCGTAGTGGAAAATCCCGGCCAACCCGGGTCAGTTCTCAGCGCAACTCAACATCGTCTGGCATGCAAGTTCCTCGCGCGCCTGGATGCTCGGCAGGAAACCTGTCGACATTGACAAGAGTTGAAGCTCTATATTTTATCGCATGCAGGACCGAGGGGAATTCAGGAATGCAGCGCAGCGGCCTCACAGACTTGACCTCGTTCATCGCCGTTGCTGATAACCTCAGCTTTCGAGCGGCCGCATCCCAACTCGGCGTCACACCGTCGGCACTCAGTCACTCCATGCGCCAGTTGGAGGAGCGCCTTGGCATACGCCTGCTGCATCGCACAACGCGCAGCGTATCGGTCACCGACGCAGGGTTTCGATTGCTAGAACGGCTGCGTCCGGCGATGGATCAGATCAGCAATGCCTTGGAGAACTTGAACCAGGAGCGAAGCAGGCCGGTCGGACGACTGCGGATCTATGCAACCCATATGGCGGCTACGGCAGTGATTGCACCGGTTTGGAGACGCTTCTTATCGACCTACCCGGAGGTCCACCTTGAAGTGCAGGTGAGCGAGGCGCCCGCCGACATCGTGGCGAAGGGGTTCGACGCGGGTATCGGAACGCAAGACCGGGCGGCGGCCGACATGATTGCCGTCCGGGTGATGGGACCACTTAAGGTGGCCGTGTCCGGCGCGCCGTCATACTTCGCGCAGCGGAACCCGCCGCGCTCTCCCGATGATCTCGCCCGTCATCGTTGCATCCAGTATCGCCGGCATGTCGATGGCGCCATTTTCGATTGGTGGTTCGAGCGGAACGGCAACTCGAAACAAATTTCGGTGGATGGCCGAGTGATGGTCAACGACCCTGATTTGGCCGTACGCGCGGCGGTCGATGGACTGGGGATCGCGTACACGACCGAAGCTCTGGCCGAACCGTTCCTTCGCTCAGGACAACTCGTCCGTGTTTTGGAGGACTGGTCGCCAGCCTTCGCGGGACTCTTTCTGTATTATCCTGGTCACCGGCAGGTTCCCGCCGCTTTGCGCGCTTTCATCGACATGATCAGAACGGCACCCAGCCTCGCTCCGTCCGGCCGTTCACCCGAGAACCCCTTCGCGGCAGGCTGAACGTGTCACCCGTCGAGGCGACGGGGACGAAGCCCGGTCATCTGATCCATTGCGGGCCGCGGTTTATTCACCAAACGCACGCCGGCGTCGGTTAGCGACACGCTGCGTGTCGTGCGGTTCAGCAGGCGTACCCCGAGACGTTCCTCAAGCTGGCGCGCCGAGTGGCTAAGGGCCGAGGCTGTCACACCGAGCCTCGACGCGGCTGCTCGAAAGCTGAGTTGGTCCGCAATTGCGATGGAGGCGATAAGGTCAGTGAGACTTCCGCGTGGCATTCCTGAATTCCTCTCAACACTACATGCAATAAATATAGGGTTTTAAGTTCTGGGAATAGGCGCCATCCTCCCATCGCCCACTGACCGACGCTACCGGCGCTGATCGCCACCATCCCATTACGGGACAGGCGGTGGTCGTGACCGCCGCCTTGTGCCGCTCGGCTGAGTAGCTTAGTCGCGCGGAGAAGAGTGCCATGCCCCGCTTTAGCGTTACCATAGAAACTCGCGACGGACTCTGCCCGGCCTCAGTCCTAACGCCCACCGGCCGGGCGGGCCCCTGGCCTGCTGTGATCTTCTTCATGGATGGTTTCGGCATTCGTCCGGCCATGTGGGAGATGGGCCAACGCCTGGCGGATCGAGGCTATGTAATCTTGCTGCCGGACCTCTACTACCGCATGGGGCCTTATCCGCCGATGAACCCTCGGGAGGTTTTGGCCGATCCTGAATTGGTGAACGCGTTGATGAACACCGTCGCAAGCCTCGGTCGCGATCGTAAGATCTCAGACACTGCCGCGTGCATTGAGTTTCTGATATCCAGGCCCGAGGTCGAGGGCGATCGATACGGGGTCACAGGCTACTGCATGGGAGGTAATGTTGCCTTGACTGCCGCTGGTGCGTTCCCGGGCCGGTTTGCGGCCGTCGCGTCATTTCACGGCGGCAACCTGGTCACCGACAAGCCAGACAGTCCGCATCGCTTTGTGAAACATATAATGGGCTACGTCTATGTCGCCGGTGCTGTCGAAGACGCATATTTCACGGAGGATCAGAAGATCTGTCTTGAAAAAGCTCTGACCGACGCGGCGGTGCATCATTTGGTTGAGACTTATCCGGGCGCACATCATGGCTTCGCAGTCTCGGATGTGCCTTCCTTCGATTTAGCGGCGTCCGACCGTCACTGGGCGAGCCTGTTTAAACTCTTGCACGAGTCGTTTGCCCTCGAGCCATGACCACCCGCCAGACGTAACGGCTAACAGGCCCGAACGAGTAGCGGTGATTGGCGCCCACGATTGCCGCCGGCAGAGCAGCGGAGTCACTGCATTGTGTACCAGGAATTACGTCGATATCACCACAATGGACGGGGTGTCTGTTCGGGCCGGCACCACCATGATCCACGCCGTGCACATTCAAGGCGTGGCAGGTTTCGTCGGTCGAAATCGAACGGTTTTGTTCCATAATGCTGATCAGACGCAAGGCTGGCAGCTCAACATTCGTGAGCTTTCTTCGACACCGAATACAATAAATATGGCATTCTCGTTTTCAACCATGACCGACATTTTCGTGTCGCACGCATTCGAGCGTGGAAGGAGTCTAGATGCCTGACGACGGAGGACACGTGTCGTCCCCCAGTATAGCCGAGGGATCGACGACAATCGCCGAAACCTCGCAGGGACGCCGGGATACTGAGGATGTGCCCATTTCCGCACTGCGGAACACACAGAGGCGTGCCCCTCGACGCCGCTTGAGGCTCGGTCTCTTTGTGCTACTACCAATCCTGCTGATCGCCGGCGGGTACTGGTACATCACTGGTGGGCAGGTGATGTCGACGGACGATGCCTACGCCGAAGCTGACAAAGTTGGCATCTCCACTGATGTTTCCGGGATCGTCAAAGACATTGAAGTGACGGAGAATCAGCACGTCGAGGCTGGACAGGTGCTGTACCGTCTCGACGACGCCCCGTTTCGATTCGCGTTCGGGCGTGCCACCGCCCGAGTGGGCGGCGTCAAGGATGCCCTCAACGCGCTTAAGGCGAACTACCGGGAGATGCAGGCGCAGATCCAGCAGGCCCAGCATGATATAGGGTACTACGCAACGGAACTCCACCGCCAGCAGAACCTTCTGAACGCCCATGTCGCATCGCAATCCACGTTCGATATGGCGCGCCGAAACCTCCAGAACGCTCAGGGGAAGCTCGCCTCCCTCACGCAACAGCTCGCCGCGATCGCCGCCAATCTCAACGGTGATCCCGATGGCCCGGTCGAGCAGAATCCCCGGTATGTCGACGCCGTCGCTCAGCGCGACGAGGCTGCCCGTCAACTTGCCCATACCATCGTGAGGGCACCGTTCGCAGGCATTGCGACGAATGTGCCGGCGATCGCTCTCGGCAAACATCTCGCGGCTTCAACAACCGCCTTCTATCTCGTCGCGACCGATCATGTCTGGGTCGACGCGAACCCTAAGGAAACGGAATTGACGTATGTCCACCCAGGGCAGCCGGTGACGGTGACGGCGGACACCTATCCTGGCACGCAATGGAATGGCACCGTTGCAAGCATCAGTCCTGCCGCGTCCCAGGAATTCTCCCTTTTGCCAGCGCAAAACACCAGCGGTAACTGGGTAAAGGTCGTGCAGCGTATTCCAATGCGGGTGCGCGTCGACACAAGCAACAGCGATTTGCCTCCGCTGCGCGCAGGGATGAGCGTCGAGGTCGACGTCGACACTGGACACGCGCGGGGCTTGCCACATTTCCTGACCTCCATGTTGGGGATCGGCGCGCCTGCTTGCCAAGGTCAGCGTCCGTGCGACAAGCTGCTTTCCGGTTCGCGCTTCATGTCCAACCCCGGGACCGCGCTGTTCGGTCAGACACAGCAGAAGCAGTGACCGACATGGCACGTGCGCCTGGCGGTACCAATCGGGTGGCAATCACCGTCTGTGTGATCCTCGCCACTCTCATGCAGGCATTGGATACGACCATCGCCAATGTGGCTCTGCCATATATGCAGGGAAGTGTCTCCGCGAGTCAGGACCAGATCGACTGGGTGTTGACGTCATATATCGTCGCGGCCGCTATCATGACACCGCCAACCGGCTTCCTTGCCGGGCAATTCGGACTCAAGCGGCTTTTTCTAGTCTCCATTGCAGGTTTCACGGTCGCCTCGATGATGTGCGGCATGGCGCAGTCATTGGTGCAGATTGTGCTGTTTCGTGTCCTGCAAGGCCTATTCGGTGCCGCGCTCGTACCGCTCTCCCAAACGACTCTGTTCAACATCAATTCGAAGGAACGACAGGGAAGCGCAATGGCGGTATGGGGCGTTGCGGTTATGGCCGGTCCCGTGCTTGGGCCAGTACTTGGAGGTTATCTGACCTCGGTCTACAGTTGGCGCTATGTCTTCTACATCAACCTGCCGATCGGTATCTTCGCCTTCTTCGGTATCTCCGCTTTTCTGACTGATACTGCACGGAACGTTACGGCGAAGCTGGACTGGTTTGGCTTTGGTACGCTTAGCCTCGCGATCGGGGCCTTCCAGGTCATGTTGGATCGCGGCGAACAACTCGATTGGTTCGGCTCCGGAGAGATCATCATCGAAGCAGTTATCGCGGCATCCTCCATCTACCTTTTCCTCGTTCATACCTTTACCGCGTGCGAGCCCTTCGTGCGTCCATCTCTGTTCAAGGACCGCAATTTCTCGGCCGGTGTACTCTTTGCCGCCGTTGTCGGTCTGACTTACTATGCTTCTCTGGCGCTACAACCTCCGTTCCTGCAAGATCTCATGAATTACCCGATTGTCACCGCCGGTCTCGTGATGGGGCCCCGGGGCGTTGGCACGATGGGCGCCATGTTGATCGTTGGAAAGCTGATCGGGCGCGTTGATACACGCTCACTTCTCGGCCTCGGCCTGGGACTCACTGCCTGGTCATTCTATGCAATGACGGGTTGGACGCCGGACATTTCTCAAACGACGATCATCGTCGTCGGAGTGGTTCAGGGTATTGGTCTTGGCTTCATATTCGTACCGCTCAGCGTGGTGACCTTGTCGACTCTGTCTCCCGAGCAGCGAGCAGAGGGCGCCGGTCTCTACAGTCTCACACGTAACGCCGGTTCCAGCGTCGGTATCTCGGTTGTGAACAGCCTGTTGACGACAAACACTCAGGTCAACCACGCTGACATCTCGCAACACGTCACAGCCGTCAATCGGATATTCGAGAACCCGATGATCGAACGGTTCTGGAACCCCATGACCGCGGTCGGACGTGCAGCACTCGACGCCGTCGTTACGCAACAGGCGCTGGTTATTGCCTATATCGACGATTACGTGCTGTTAATGATCGCAACGGTTGCCGTACTACCCCTGCTCATCGTTTTCAAGAAGACATCGAGCGGACCGGGCGCGGATCACACGGTGGCGGTGGAGTGATGAGCACTACGTCACGACGCAGTGCTGCTCGGGCTACGCTCACGCGCGATAGCAGCATTAATCCGGGCGGGGCAAGGGCTTGGTGCGCACCCGGCACGTTGACCCTTGATGAGCTCCTGGCCGAACCCATGGTGCAACAGCTGATGTGTTGCGACCGAACAAACGAGCCGGCCGTCCGTCGATTGTGGGAGCATATAGCAGCCAGCCGGCCGGCGCAGACTCCATGCCGTATGCAGCCGCTCTCGATTGCCCCTGACGAGCTTGGGAGCCTTCTGCACGAAACCGCCCGGCTGTGGCGCAGGCGGTGCGAGAGAGCGGTGCATGCCCGGATTCCCAGAATGACATGCGCACGGTGCGCCGTGCTTCTCAAGCTCGAGCAACCTGGCGGCTTCAATCAGGTCACTCTTGCTCACAGTCTCGACATTGCGCCGACAACCGTTCTCCGCCTGCTCGATCGATTGGAGACGGTGGGCCTTGTGTCGCGCCTGCCGGATCCACATGACCGTCGCTCATATCTACTCACGCTCACCGCCAAGGCGCGGCCACTCATCGTGTACATCCACGATACCTTCAACACGATCGAGAGTGAGGTCTGGCTTGGGCTATCCGATACCGAATCCGAACGGTTGCGCGGGTTGCTCTACCGGATACGATCCAACCTCTTGGTCGGCGCGAACCAGCCGCTGCCCGCCGATCCGGCAAGGGAGTCCGAACGTGCGTAGCTCGGAGATCCTTCTTGCGGCTTTCATGCTCACGGTAGCGGTGTCCGGCTGCACCGTCGGCCCGGACTTCAGGACACCGGATGCGCCCACAACCATGCGCTACACCGCGCCTGGCAAGACTAGAGCACGCGCCGCTGATGCTGGAACGGCAGTACCCAGGCAAACTGTGGTACTCGGCGGTAAGGTGACAAGTGACTGGTGGACGCTGTTCCGCTCGCCGGACCTCGACCGGATGGTAAAACAGTCGATCGCAGACAGCCCGACGCTGGAGGCCGCAAAGGCGCGGCTCGTAGCAGCGCGCGACACTGTCACGGCCACTACGGGCGCGCTTTATCCGCAGATCGGCTTCAGTGCCAGCGCCACACGTGAGGAGGTCAGCGCGGCGACGTTCGGATTGCACCCGGACGCGGTGCCTCTACCGCCGGACTTCAACCTGTTCCAGGTCGGCCCAACGGTCAGCTATGCACTCGACCTATTCGGGGGCACGCGACGGCAGATCGAACACGCGGCGGCGTTGGCCGCCGTCCAGCGCGATACGCTCAACGCGGCCTATCTGGCGCTGACCGGCAATGTCGTGATCGAGGCGGTTGATGTGGCCACGATCCGCGCCCAGCAGAAAGCGGTCAACGATACGCTTGATATCGATCGGCAGAACCTGGCGCTGGTGCAGCGGGAGCGGCGGGCCGGAAGCGTGCCCGACAGCGACGTGGTCACCGCCGAAACTCAATTGGCTACGGATGAGACACAGCTTCCCGGGCTCGATCAGCACCTGAGTGTGGCCTGGCACGCACTGGCAGTTTTGCTTGGCCGCGCGCCGGGCGATTGGTCACCGCCGGACTTCGATTTGGCCGCGCTGACGCTCCCCAGCCGATTGCCGCTCAGCCTGCCCTCGGAACTTGTGCACCAGCGTCCGGACATTCAGGCTGCCGAAGCGCAGCTCCATGCCGCAAGTGCGCAGATTGGCGTCGCGACGGCTCAACTCTACCCTTCCATCACCCTTTCCGGCAGCGTAGGCGCCGCGGGGCTGGACGGCGGGCATTTGTTCGATCCAGCCGGCCTCGTGTGGAGCGTCGCCGCGGGGCTCACTCAACCGATCTTCGATGGTGGCACCCGGCTAGCCGAACGGCGGGCCGCGCTGGCTCTGTTCAAGGCCGCGGCGGCCGATTACCGACAAACAGTGCTGCAAGCATTCGGGCAGGTTGCCGACATCCTGCAAGCGCTCACGCACGATGCGGATTTGCTGGCGGCACAGCGGCGCGCGCTCGACCTGGCGTCTGAGGCCGTGCGTCTCCAGCGCGCCAACTACGCGAATGGCGGTACCGGAATTCTCGCTCTGCTGGATGCGCAGCGCCAGTACCAGCAGGCGCGGCTCGGTTATGTCCGAGCTGAAGCGCAGCGCTACCAGGACACAATCCAGTTGTTAGTGGCAATGGGTGGCGGCTGGTGGGGCGCAGCTTTGACCGTGGCCAACAATAACAACGAGCCTCAGGAGACGCACCGTGATTGAGGACCAAAGCCAGACCCACGGTCTCTGTCAGTGGCGACCGGCCGATTTTCGTAGTGACACCAGATGCAACGCGGAATGGAATGTCCGCAGTCCCATATTGGCCCGTGCGACTGCGATGCTAATGACGGACATCGAGGAGCGAACGACACCGGTTGGCCCCTTGGGCTCGACTCGTATCCTCGTAGTCTGTCCCACTGGGGTTAGAGCGCGATTGCCAGTCGTGATGTACTTCCACGGAGCCGACTGGGTCCTGGGTGCACTCGATACGCACCGACGTCTCGTTCGGGCCATCGCGTACGGTGCGCGCACGGTCGTCGTATTCGTCGACTACCATCGGTCACTGGAAGGTCATTACCCGATCGCGTTCGAGGAACTCTACGAAGTCACGAAATACGTCGCCAAAAACGTCGATGAGTTCAACATCGATCCGACACGCCTTGCAACTCCTGGCGACGGTGTCGGCGGTAATATGGTTGGTCCGGTCGGCTTGTTTGCCAAAGAACGCGACGGCCCCTCGATCTACTTCCATCTCCTATTCTATGCTGTGACCGACGGTGAAGGTGTGGGATGTCCTCACAATGAGTTTGCGAATGACCCGTGGTTGACCAGTTGCATTATGGAATGGTACTGGCCGTTGCTGGCTTCGCTTGAACAACTCGAAGACCGACTCCCGGTCTTGATTATCACGGATGAGCACGATGTGCTGCTGGCTGAGGTCGAGGCTAACTCTCACAAGATCATGTTGCCCGGCGTAACGGTGACAGTGGTCTGCTCTCTCGGAGACGTACGCGACCCGATCATGTTGGGCAGCTTGAGCGATACCCCGGCCACACATGGCGCAATCGCATTGGCCAACGCAATGCTGCATCAAGAGTTGGACAAATAGACCGCAAGCGAGCGTCGGTGTTCCGTGGCGTTGGAGGAATGGCATGCACGAATTGGGAAACACTCTATCCTTCAAGCACGGCGCCAAATTGCCGAGTCTGCGCGGCCTTCGTGTCGATGTTGCGATAGATTTGCAGCCTCAAGAGAAGCGTGGATGCTGGAGCGTGCGCGGTGCTAGCTTCGTGGCGATTCACGATCCTTTTGATCGAGTGACATCGACGGGCGCCAATTATGCCGACCTGCCAGCGGAATGTGCGAGCGCGCTTGGCATCGTCGTCGGGGCAGCGCTCCCGGCTTCAGCCACGGCCCTCTTATGGAAGCCCGGTCTGCGGGGCGGCGTGGATCGCTTGGACTTGCTCCGAGCCATCATCGAAGTGCTTGAGGCTTTTGGCGCTTCCCTTCACGTTGAAATCTGTCGGGCAGCGGGCTTCGATGCAGTGGAGACGTTGAGTATATTTTCTGCAACGCTACGCTGTGTCGATCAGCTCCTTTGGGTTGTCGCATCGCAGGTCAAGCCGATAGCGCCAACGCGTCGGCAGAGTTGAGAAACAGGAGGGTGAAAACTCACGTGCAATTTGGAAACCCCAGGTCGATGACTGCGAACGATCATTGCCTCATTACACCCGTGGGGGCTTCTAAGTGGAATCACGACAACCAACGTCTTGCAATCCAATCTGACATCGTGGTGCAAGCAAATTTCCAGCAGACGCCATGCTGACAAAGGCATTCGCTACCTGCTTGTGTGGCGGCGCCTCGCTGCTGTGGCTGGGCTCGGCGTGCGCTGCCCCACCGGTGGACCCATCCAGCATATGGACTTTGCAGGATGAGAACGCCTCCATCTCCGTCGCCAGGTTAACAGACCGATACTACGTCAACGGGCTCAGCCTGGGGTGGATCTCGCCCACTGACCAGGTGCCTGATTCGATAGCGGCACTCGGCCATGCGCTGTGGGGCGATGGGCAACAACGTATCGGGTTTTTACTGTCACAGCAGATATACACCCCGGCCAGCACTCAGCTTGCCATCCCCGATCCGCGCGACCGGCCCTACGCAGGCCTGCTGCTGGGCAATTTATCCCTGCTTAGCGACACGGACAGGTCGCGCAGCGTGCTCATGCTCAGCATCGGCCTAGCCGGCCCGGGCGCTGGCGCAAAGAATCTGCAGAACGGCTTCCACTCTTTGATCGGGCAGGAGACAGTCAAGGGCTGGGATTCCCAGATCCCGAACACTCCAGCTGTGGAGCTCCTCAGCGGGCGGACTTGGCGGCTGCATATTGCGGAGTTGGGCGCACTGGAGACTGACGTTCTACCGTCGCTGACCGCCGCCGTAGGTGACGTACGCGACTACGCCCAGGTCGGCGTGACCTTCCGTATTGGCCAAGGACTGAACTCTGATTTTGGTGTGTCACGTCTCCGTCCTGGCCTGAGCGGCGAGGACGCCTACGTGCAGACCAGGTCGTTCGCCTGGTATGTCTTCGGCGGCGTGGACGGCCAGGCGGTCGCATACGACCTGTTGTTGCAAAGCGGCCCATTCCGGTCCGGCCCGCACGTAGATCCGGTATGGGACGTGGGCGAAGCGCAAGCCGGGTTCGCCATCCTCGCCTATGGCATGCGCTTCTCCTTCACCTACGTGATGCAAACGCAGGAATTCCAGGGTCAGCATGGCGGCCTGCATCAGTTCGGCTCGGCTGCCCTATCGGTGAAGTTCTAGTGCGGCCTCCTGAAGGCCATCGCAACGTGATAACAGCCAAAGTTGGCGTCATGAACATCGCTTTTTTATCCGCGTTATCTGCCCTCACCGGCTCGACGCTTGGCGGCATGGCATCGATTGTGACAACCTGGCTCAACCAACATTCACAGGATCGCTCGCAGCGACATGCCCAGTCGGTTGCTCGGCGAGAAAGGTTGTACGGTGATTTTGTCGACGAGGCTTCGCTATTACTCGTTGATGCCTTGACCCACGACCAATTCGACCCATCAAAGTTCGTCCAGATTTATGCGACCGTCGGGAAATTGCGGTTATTTGCGTCCCGTGACGTTGTGTTGAAAGCAGACAAGGTCATGCGGGACATTCGCGAAATCTATTATCTTCCAAAGCGGGACTACGCCAACCGAGACGCTACGCTGAAGGGGGATCTAAATGTCCTTCAGGCGTTCAGTGAAGCTTGTCGTGATGACTTGCGCAACTGAGCGCCGGGCGGGATCCCATCAAACGATAATGAGTGAGTTATCGAAGCGAGGAACCCGATGGTGGCAGTGGTGCCGGCTGACCCGGAGGGAGATGCCCGGGCGCTCGCGAAGTTTGCCGCCTGGTGTCTGCGCTACGCCCCGCTCACGGCGCCTAATCGGCCGAACGGCATCTGGATCGACGCCACGGGGTGCGCACACCTGTTCGGTGGCGAGGCCGCGATGCTTGGGGACATGATCGAACGCCTTGGCCGCCGCGGTGTCGCGTCCCGGGCGGCGATCGCCGATACGGCCGGCGCCGCCTGGGCGGTCGCACGATACACGGAGGCGCCGGTCACCGTGGTGCCCACCGGCGAGACCGTCGCTGCGCTCCGCCGGATGCCGATTGCCGCGCTGCGCCTGCACGACGAGACGGTCTCGGGTCTTGCCCGGCTCGGCTTCGACCGCGTCGAGCAGCTTCTTGCGTCGCCACGGGCGCCGCTCACCCGGCAGTTCGGCCCCGGGCTCGTTCGCCGCCTCGACCAGACGCTGGGCCGCCTGCCTGAACCCATCGACCCGGTTTCACCGCCGCGCATGGTGACCGCCCGGCTGTCATTCCCGAAGCCTTTGCTGACGCCGGAGGCGCTGTCCGGCGTGATTGGTCATCTCGCGGGCGCTGTCTGCGCCGAGCTTGAGCGGCGCGCCGAAGGGGCGCGGCGGCTCGATCTGACCTTTGAACGGGTCGATCGCACCGCGCAGGTGATCTGCATCGGCACCGCGCGCCCGAGCCGTCACCCGGACCATCTGGCCAGGCTGCTGGACGAGCGACTCGAGCGGATCGATCCCGGCCTCGGGGTCGAGGCCATGCGTCTGGCGGCGCCGCTGACCGAACCGCTGGCCTTCGAGCAGCCGCGGGCGGGCCTCATCGCAGGCGAGACCATTGGCCCCGATGTGTCGGTGCTGGTCGATCGCCTGGTGAACAGGTTGGGCACAAGGAAGGTCTACCGCGCCGCACCGGTCGAGAGCGACGTGCCGGAGCGCAGCGTGCGTCGCGTCGGTCCGCTGAGCCCGCCGGCCAGGGCGGCCTGGCCCCCTGCCCTGCCGCGTCCAACGCGGCTGCTGAAGCGGCCGCAGCCGATCGAGGCCCTGGCGATGTTGCCCGACAATCCGCCGGCGCAGTTCATCTGGCGTCGCAAGCGGCACCGGATCCGGCGCGCGGATGGACCCGAACGGATCGCCGGCGAGTGGTGGGCGCGGGGGAGCGAAAAAAGATCTTGGTCTATTAGGCTGCCACAGGGCGCTCATCGGGTCGCCGTCGTCCGCACCGCGGTGTTGGACGGCCGACTGACACCGGAGGCGAATGGCCCTCTGGCAACCTAATAGACCAGGATTTTTCCGCTCCCCTGCACAAGTGCGAGGCGGAAGCAGCACGGACAGGAAAGGCGGAGCGGTGCACTGTGGACGTGCAGCCACCGCCGCAGTCAAATGGGCCGCCAACCGGGCGGCAGGCTGCCTCGACATGCCGCCGCCACGCATTCTGGATAACTATGCGGCCATGTTGGCAGCCAACTTGACGGGAGGAAAACATGCCGCACCTCGCCGCCGTACCGTCTGTCGCCACCCATCCACAGCCCGTGCCGCCGCCAGCGCCGCATGGCCACTCGCCGGACGAACTGATGGAAATTTTCGGCCAGCTGGTGCGCGATAGCGTGCCGCAGACCTCCCACGGGGTCTGGAAGAAGCAGGCGCGCCGCGCCGGTTGTGAGCGTGGCCGCACACCGATGACAGAGGCTGTTGCCGTCTACGTCGTTCAGAATCCAGTGCCAGATCGCGGGCGGCGAGACCAGCAATGAAACCGCCTGCGTGGGTGTCCAGCGGCAGCCTGCTTCAAAATCAATACGATTTCTCCCTCGTGCTGGGTGGCCCGCTCTACCGGCTTCTGCGTCGGGCGCATCCGGCCGGCGATCCCTTGATGCCACTGCGCCTGGCTATGGTCGTCATCCCTCTGTTTGCCTGGCTGCCTCTCCTCGTGCTCTCGGCACTGGGGGGGCAAATGCTGTCCGGGCATGCGGCTGTGCCGTTCCTGTGGGACGTGGATGCGCACGTCCGCTTCCTGGTGGCGATGCCGCTTCTAATCGTTGCCGAGATGATCGTGCACCAACGCATGCGCCCCCTGCTAAAGCAGTTCCCGGAGCGACGCTTGATTCCCGAGAGCGCGATGCCCCGATTCGACGCCGCCATCGCATCGGCCGTTCGTTTTCGTAACTCGCTGCTTGCCGAGGTGCTGCTGATCCTTTTCGTGTATGGCTTTGGTATCCTGATCATCTGGCGCCATTACCTGGCGCTCGCCGCGGCCACTTGGTATGCGACACCCTCGGACGGCGGCACGACGCTTTCGCTTGCCGGATTCTGGTATGGCTGTGTGAGCTTGCCAATCTTCCAGTTCCTGCTGATTCGCTGGTATTTTCGGTTGTTCATATGGACGCGTTTTTTGTGGCAGGTGTCACGCATTGGCTTGAGTTTGATCCCCACGCATCCGGATCGTGCCGCCGGCCTGGGGTTTCTGTCCGGCATGACCGCTGCCCTCGCCCCGCTGGCGGTGGCGCACGGCACACTTCTGGCCGGAACGCTTGCCAACCGTATCTTGTACCTCGGGGCGACGCTGCCGGAGTTCAAGTTCGAGATCGCTGCCATGGTTATCGTGATGCTGTGCGTGACCTTCGGACCACCCCTGGTGTTCACGCGGCAGCTCGCGCGGACGAAGCGAGCGGGGAATATTGACTATGGGACGCTGGCAGAGCGCTACGTGCGCGAGTTCGATACGAAATGGCTGCACGACGGTGTTGGTCATGATGAACCGCTGGTGGGAAGCAGCGACATACAGTCGCTCGCCGATTTGGCCAACAGCTTCCAGGTCGTACAAACGATGCGCATCGCACCTGTTACGAAAGATGCTCTCATCCAGCTCATAGGACTGACGCTGGCGCCGCTCGCGCCACTTGTCGTGCTGCCGCTAAAGCTGAGAAGGAGATCGGCGGAAATTCAACGAGTTGCGTGTGCCTCTAACTTGAGAAATTGCCGCTAGAAGTGAGAATTTGGGCCGACACGTTGCCGTTAATGTGAGAATTCTGGCGCGCACGTTGCAGCAAGCTGGTGGCTGACAGCGGCAAACGGAAGCCGCCGGAGGTCAAGCGGTTCCAACAACTTGGCTGACCAATGTTCTCATATGTTGCCGCAATTGTGCGAACGTCCGGCACGAGAGTTCTCTCTTTGAACGGCGGTACCCGGTCCGAACCGGCGAAATTCTCCGGTTAAGAAGCAACGCGACACAGCGCATCTCTGCTGTTTCAAGAGATGCAGAATAGACCAATGCACGCTCGACGAGGTAAGGCCATGGCGCGTCGCAGTCTCGTCGTCTTTGTGCAGATGGCACTCCCTCTACTGGTCACGATTTGTGCGATCTCCCCGGCCCGGGCGACGTTCATCGTCAATATTGCACAGCAGGGTGCCGACGTCTTCGCGTCCGGCAGCGGAACGTTCGATACGCAGGACCTGACCGAGTCCTGTAGTAGCTGTTCCAGCAATTCGTCCTTAGTGCAAGGGTCCTACGCAATCGTGTCAACCGGCTCCGGATCAGCCTCCGACTTCTATGGCGACATTTCCGGGCCTTTGGCGATTGGTACGGGCGCGGCCACCCTTGCGTCCACATGGGCTGGTTTGAGCACCTCCATCCTGTCAAGCCATATAGTGAGCGCCAGCCCGACCCCCTACTTGCTCAATCTCCCGTCAAACTACATCTCCGGGACATTCGTCTCCAACAGCGCGACTTTTGACAACACGACCATCGCTGCGCTCGAGCTTACGGATGGCACCTACGCCTGGACATGGGGCAGCGGCGCGGATGCCGACAGCTTCGTCGTGAACATCGGCGCTCCGTCCGCCGACGTGCCGGAGCCCGCGAGTATCCTGATGTTCGTCCCAGCGACGCTGCTCGCACTGGGATTCGCTTCTCGCCGCCACCAACGCGCGGCCTAGCCGCTGATGCGCGACGCCGACGTATCGCGGCGCCGGCGCGTACAGTCCATGAGCGCTGCCAGTTTTGGCACGCGGGGTCGTGCCTGATCCGCCACCTCGCGCCATTGCTTGCGGGCGGCCGCGGCATCGTCCTGGGCGAAGGCGGTGCCGACCCAGGCGTAGACGATGCGGCGCTGGATCTTGCCTGCGTGGGCCAGGGCGTTGCGCATGAAATGCACGCGGCAGCGTCGCCAGGTGGCGCTGAGCACCTTGGTGATGGCGGCCTTCAATCCCTCATGTGCGTCCGAGCTGCCGAGCTTGGCGCCGCGCAGACCGCGGCGGGCCAGGCTGCGGAGGAACTCGACCCAGAACGGCTCGGCCGGGATCGCGTTATCCTACGACGGCGTTGACGCACCCACCGTCACCGGACGGCGCGGGTGAGCTATTCGACAGCCTGTTCGGCGTGACAACGTCGGAGAATAATGAGCCCCAGGAAGCGAGGCGTCTGGTATCCACGCCCGCCAGAGACAGGCTTTTCCACATCGTGGTGGCCACGGAATCATAAACTGGCACGCCGAGCTCGGCTTCCAGTGTGGCCGCCAGGGTGGCGCCGCGCATATTCGTGCAGAGGATGGCTACCGCCTCACAGCCATCACGCACCACGCCGCGAATCTGCTCGGCGATGGTCTCCGGCTGCACACGGGCAAATGAGAAATTGTCCTGCAGGTGCAGGTGGCGCTCGGCCGAGCAACTGAAGCCCGCACCGGCCCAAATGTCCATGATACGACGCTGCACCTCATCGATATAGGGCGTCACCAGCCCTACGTGCGTCACGCCGGTGATCTGAAGGATCTCGCGGAAAGCGAGCACGGAAGTACAGGCGTGAATGCCGGTGGCCTCGTAAATGCGCTCGCATAGGCGCTCGTCACGCTCGAAACCAAGCCAGCTGGCCGATGTGCCGTTCCACGCGATCATGTCTACCTTGGCATGGGCCAGCAGTTCCGCTGCCCGCAACACTTCAGAATCATCAAACTGCCGCAACGCGGTGTCCGAGAGCGCAATCTCGGTGACACGGAAGCGAGAGAAATGCACAGTTATCTCGGGCAGGCTCAGCAGCATTGCCGTGGTCAACGGTTCCAGCACAGTGTTCGAGGATGGCGTCAACATTCCGATCCGCGCGCTCTCGGCAAAGCTCATGATAAATCCTGTGTCGGAATGCTTGGGCATCGCCTGTGGTGGCGCAGTCATGCCAAGCGGGTGGGGAAATGATCGGAGGCGATCGGCAGAGCGCAGCAGCGGGCATGAATCCGTTCCAGCGCCGGCCGCATGCGGGAGACCATCTGCTCCGCTTCGGCGAATTTCGGCTTCAGTGCCGCGTATTCGGCGCCGATCTCAGCCAGCAGCGCCGCTTCGTCCACGCTGATGAGCTTCCCTTGCCGCATCACCACGCGGCCATCGATAATCACGCTGTCGATCGAGCTGCCGCGTTCGGCGTATACCAACTGGCGCAGCGGGTCGTTCAGCGGCGTGAAGGGAATGCGGTCCATGCGGTACAGCACCAGATCGGCGCGTCGCCCGGGTGCTATCGCTCCCAGCATGTCGCCAAGGCCGATCGCTCTTGCGCCGCCGATGGTGGCGGCCTGCCAGACTTCCCGCGCCGACACCCAATGGCTGTGATCGCCGCGCAGTGTTTGCGTGGCGGCGGCCAAGCCGACCGAATTCAGCATGTTACATGTGTCGGTGGAGGAGCACCCGTCGGTGCCCAGACTGACATTCACCCCACCGTCCAGGAGCGCCCGCAGCGGCGCGACGCCGGAGCCAAGCCGCAGATTGCTCCACGAATTGATCTGCACGCTCGCGCCGGAGGCGGCCAGCCGGTGGATATCGTCCGGCCGCAGCCAGACGCCGTGGATCAGCGTCGTGTTCGGCTTCAGGAAGCCGATCTCGTCCAGATAAGCGATGAAACTTTCGCCGTGCGCCAGTTGGGCAGTGACCACTTGCAGCCGGGTTTCCTGCACATGGATCATTATCGGCAATGCCAGTTCGTCGGCCAGCCGGCGCACCGCTGCCAGGAAGGCGGGAGTACAGCGCTGCGGTGCCGAGGGCGCTAGAATGAACCCCACGCGATGCGCACGCGGGTGGCGCAGCCGACCCAGTTCACGCCCGATCTCCAGCAGCGCATCGCCGCCAGCAATCGGGATGGCGCGAAGCGCGGCCAACAATCCGTCAGGAAATTCCTCCTCGACGAAAGGCAGCGCCTCGAAAAACGGCCGGTCCATCATGGACACGCCCACCAGCGCGCGCAGGCCGATATCCTCATAGGCTTGGTGAACCGCCGCCAGTTGCTCGCGGCTGAGTTCGGCGCCGATATTGAC
The DNA here is from genome assembly GCA_963708095.1 of uncultured Pseudomonadota bacterium. GTDB lineage: Bacteria > Pseudomonadota > Alphaproteobacteria > Acetobacterales > Acetobacteraceae > JAJZVS01. The sequence continues at coordinate 4,116,575 of OY970182.1, read as the reverse complement.
GTCATCCACGACCGTGGTGGTGCCGGAGCGCAGTGCCTCGATGGCGCCAACCATGGTGCGCAGATAGATCTGACGCGGCGTCAGCGCCACCGGATGCGGCGGGCGCACGTAATTCATCCACAATTCCAACGGCAGCCCCTCGAATTGGCCTTTCTGGAAATGCTCGTGCGAATGGAAATGGCCGTTGATCAGCCCGGCGGTCAGCAGGCCATCGCTACCGTCGATGCTGTCGAAGTCGCCAACGGCCTCGGGCCCGCCACCATCGCAAAACGGACGAACGCCGGCAGGGCGGATATCGGCGATCGCGCCATCGACGATGAGCACATCCACCGGCTCGCTCAATGTTACTGTTTCGCCCAGGAGGGCACGGCAGCCGCGGATCAGGATCTGGGCCATGCGTGCGATTTCCCTATGCTGCGGCGGTCTAACGGTACCAACGGCCACCGGCCACGGTCAGTACCGTGCCACTGATCCAGCGGCCGCCGGGGCCGGCGAGATACAGGCAGGCTTCCGCCACTGGCTGAGGCCCGGCGATCGGGAGCGGAAACAATGCACGGTCGGCCGCGATTTCCTCGGCGTTCATTGGCTCGCCGGTGCCGGTCGGACCGGGCGCCACCGCATTGACCAGGATACCGTGCGGCTCCAGCTGTTTAGCCAAACCGGCGGTCAACCCATGAACGCCGGCCTTCGCGGCGTTATAGGCGACGGCAGTAGCGCGGTTGGGCCGCCAGCCGGCGATCGAGCCGATCAGAATGATACGGCCCTGCTGCCGTTGCATCATATGCGGCAGCACCGCTTTCGCGCTGCGGAAAGCGGACGACAGATCCAGCGCGATGATGCGGTCCCACAAAGCGTCGTCCAATTCGGTAATATCGGCGCGCGGCGCGTCCAACCCGGCGCAATGCACCAGCACGTCCACCCGCCCCATCCGCGTCAGCGCAAATTCTACCATGGCGCGCAGCGAAGGTGTATCCGTCACATCCACACCCACCGTGTGCGCGCGACCGCCGGCCTCCGGATCAAGACCGTCAGTTGAACGGTCAACAAATTCGCGCACGGCTTCTAGCCGTATATCGGCGCAGGTAACCTGCGCGCCCTTGGCAAGAAAGGAACGCGCCACTGCCTGGCCGATGCCGCCGGCGGCCCCCGTGACGATCACACAATCGGGCATGTCAGCTACCGTGTCGGAGCGAGATTGAGGCCGCGGTCACGGCATCACCGTGCCGGCGTTGGGGTTGAGAATCTGGCCCGTGTAGACGTCGCCATCGACGCTGGCGAGAAACACAACGGAACGCGCCACATCATCCGGCTCCACCCAGCGCTCCAGCGGAATCGCCGCGCGCACCGCCTCGGTATATTCCGGTCCGGCGCGGAAACGAGCGGTGGCGGTGGGGCCGGGTGCCACGCAGTTGGCGGTGATGGCCGGAGCGAGTGCCAACGCCACTGAACGCGTCATGGTCATCAATCCGGCCTTGGCGGCGCTGTAATGCGGCACCGTGGGGTGGCCGATATAGGCTTGTTCAGAGGAGATGTTGATGATCCGGCCGCCGGCCGACATCAGCCGCGCCGCCGCCTGCATGATGAAGAACGGTCCCTTGAGATTAAGGTCCAACATGGCGTTGTAGTCGGCTTCCTCGATCTCCAGGAACGGCTGGTGGCGGGAGAAGCCTGCATTGTTGACCACGATGTCGAGCTTTCCCCATGCCGCGTGCGCTCCGGAGACTAACTGGCGGCATGCCGCCACCTCGCGGACATCGGCATCGAAATACACGGCGCGGCGACCCAACGCAGTGATCTCCTCCACCAGGGTGGCAGCTTCCTCGCCGCGGCCAAAATCGTTGACCGCGACATCGGCCCCTTCATTGGCCAACGCCAGTGCTATCGCCCGCCCAATACTGTCGGTGCGCGCGGCACCGGTGACCAGGGCAGTTTTACCTTTCAGTCTCATTATAAGTACCTACCCAATTTGTTGGCTCAACGTGTTGGCCCAGATAGAGCGCCGTTACCCGTTCGTCGTGCTCCAGCACATCGCGGGGGCCGGACAGCCGCACCGAGCCCAGTTCCAGGACATAGCCGCGGCTTGCCACAGCCAGCGCGGCACGGACGTTCTGCTCCACCAGCAGGATGGTCAGCCCGGTCTCGGCCGCCACCGCCCGCAAGGAGGCGTAGACTTGGGTGGTGGCGATTGGCGATAGCCCGGCCGAGGGCTCGTCCAGCAGCAGCACATCGGGCTTGCAGATAAGCGCCCGCCCCAGCGCCACGATTTGTTGCTCGCCGCCGCTCAGATAGCCCGCGAAGGAGTGGCGGCGCTCCAATAACAGGGGAAAGATCGTCCCCAATTCATCGAAGCGCTGGCGGAACACGGTCTGGGTGGAGAAATACGCGCCCAGGCGCAAATTTTCCTCCACCGTCAGGCGAGTGAAGATGCGCCGGCCCTCCGGCACCAGGCGGATGCCGGATCGAGCGATCGCTTCCGCCTGCTGACCGCGGATGGAGACTCCCTCCACCGTCACCTCGCCGCTTCGCGCCGGGACCAGGCCAGCGATGGTGTTGAGCAGCGTGCTCTTGCCCGCGCCGTTGGCTCCCAGCACGGCGACGATCTCGCCGCTGGCTACCTCGATATCCACCGATTTGAGGGCCTGCACCGGCCCATAGGCGACGCTGAGGTTTTTCACGCTGATCGCACGCGCGGTCATCGGCTCAGTCTCCGAGATAGGCAGCGACCACCGCCGGGTGGCGCTGGATTTCGTCGGGGGTTCCCTCGGCCAACACGCTGCCACGGTTGAGCACCACCACATGGTCGCAGGCGCGTGCAATCATACCGATATCGTGCTCAATCAGGATGACACCGATGCCCATGTTCTCGGCTACGTCGCGCAAGATGCCTACGATCATGGCCCGCTCGGCGCCGTTCAAGCCGGCTCCTGGTTCGTCTACCAGCAGCAACCGGGGATTGGCTATCAGCGCCCGAGCCAGCTCAAGCCGGCGCTGCACGCCATAGGGCAGCTCGCCTGCCGGGCGATAGAGCAGGTCGGCCTCAATGCGCAGTTGCTCGCAAAGCTGCTCGCAGCGTTCGTTCAGCACCGTTTCCGGCTGCTTCAGCACATAGGCGCCGGCGAGAATATTGGCATGCACCGACAGATGCGCGAATAGCCGGATATTCTGGAACGTGCGTCGGATACCCCGCCGGGCGATCTGATAGGCTTTGCTGCCGGTGATATTGACGCCATCCAGCGTGACGGTGCCGGCGCTGGGCCGATAATGCCCGGTGATGCAGTTGAACAGCGAGGTCTTGCCAGCCCCGTTGGGGCCAATCAGGCCCATGACCTGGCGCGCATGGGTTGTGAACGAAACCTCCTGCACAGCGTGAATGCCCTGGAAGCTGAGGCTGAGTTTGTCCACGACCAGCATCACCGCTCCTCAGAGACACAATTGTCGGCCATCTGTGGGTTGGTGATCCTCTTGCCAAACAGAGCGCCACGCAGCCAGCCGCGTCCACGGGACGGAACAGGATCAAGCTTGAAGCGATCGCGGATCAACCCCATCGGGCGCCACAGCATCAGCGCGATCAGCACAAAGCCGAATGCCAATAGTCGCCAGGAGGCGACCGACCGGAACAGCTCGGGAATGGCGATCACGCAGATGGTACCGATCACCACGCCAAGCAGCGAACCCTGGCCGCCCAGAATCACCGACATCACGATCAGCAGCGATTGTGCAAAGGTGAACGACGTGGGCGAGACGGCGCCCGCCGACACCACATAAATGCTACCGGCCAGCCCGCCCCAGACCGCTCCCAGCCCGTAGGCGGCCAGCTTCGCGTGGAACGGACTGACCCCCACCGCCTGAGCCACCTCTTCGTCATAGCGAATATAGATCCAGGCAGTGCCGAGCGAGGTCCGCCGCACCAGCCCGGTGAACACCAGCCCCACCGCCATCATTGCCAATGCCAGCCAGTAGTAATCGACGGCGGAGTTCAACTCATAACCACCGATGGTCGCCATCGGGATGCCGTAAATGCCCGTCGGACCGCCCGTGAAATCCAGGTTGGTCAGCGTGATGCGAACGATTTCCCCAAAACCGATGGTGACGATGGCCAGATAATCGGCGCGCAGCCGCAGCGTGGGGCCGCCGATCACCAGGCCGCACAGCCCGGCAAGCGCACCGCTGGCCAGAAACGCCAGCGGAAACGGCACTGGAGTGTAGCGCACCAGCATGCCGGTGGTGTACGAGCCGATGGCGAAGAACGCCACGTAGCCGAGATCCAGAAGGCCGGCATAGCCCAGGACAACGTTCAGCCCCACTGCCAGCACGGCGAAGATCAGCACCGTGGTGCCTACGCTCACGTAATAGGCGTTACCCCAGATCGGGATGGCGAGCGCGATGGCGGCAAGCACGATCCAGGCAGTCAGGCGGGACGATCGCATCGGGATTACATTCGTTCAACTACGGTTTCGCCCAGGATGCCCGATGGCTTCACCAGCAGAATGGCGATCAGGCAGACGAAGACCACGACATCGGTCCAGCTGGTGCCGAAGATGCCGCCGCCTGCCGCCTCGATCAGGCCCAGCAGCACACCGCCCAGCAGCGCGCCGCGCACATTGCCGATGCCCCCCAGCACCGCTGCGGTGAAGCCTTTCAATCCCAGCAGGAAGCCCATGGCGAAATGGATCGACCCGTAATAGGTGGCGGCCAGCAGCCCTGTGATGCCGGCGATAGCGGAAAACACAGCGAAGGTCACATAGAGAACGAAATCCACCCGGATGCCCATCATGCGCACCGCCTGGTGGTCGACGCCCACCGCCCGCATCGCCATGCCGAAGCGACTGCGGCTGACCCAGATATCCACCACGAAAATCAGCGCCACGCACAGCGCCAAAGCAATGAACGGCTTGGCGGGGGTGGCAGGAATCTGGATGGGAAAGCCGATCGGGCTAGTGCCCCACAAATGCAGGGCGCTATTTTCCAGGACCAGCGAAACGCCTACGGCGGTAATCATTGGGGAGAACGAATTGGACTTCACATCCACCCGCTCCAGCACGAGCCGAACAAGGAAGCCCACCAACCCGACCGCGACGACGGTGCCGATGATACTGCCGATCACCGCCGTCACAAGGTTATGCGGGCCGCCCACCAGGGCGACGATGGAGAAGGAGACGAAGGCTCCCAGCATGTACATGTCGCCATGCGCCAGGTTCAACAGCCGCACGGTTCCGTAGATGACGGTGTAGCCAACGCCAATCAGCGCGTAAAAGGAGCCGAGCACGAGACCGGTGATCAAGAGCTCGATCAGCATCGTGCGGTCCCTTCCTGCCCGATCGGCGTCGGTTTGAACATTACTTGCTGGCTGCCACGAAGTCGCCGTTACGCACCACGACGCGGGTAAATACACCGGTCTTCAGCTGGCCATTCTCGTCGAATTCAATCTTTCCGGTAACGTGCTGCCCGGAATAGGCATGCAGTGCCTTCACGAGCGGGCCATAAGCGACCGAGTGGGTCTTCTGGATCACATCCAGCGCCACTTTCATGGCGTCGTAGGTATAGGCGCTCAGCACACCCGGGGCTTGATGGAATTTCGCCGTGTAGGCCGCGATGAACGGCTTCGCCGCGGGGAACTGTGAGGTGATCGGCTGGGTGATGAAGGAGGTCTTCTCGGCCACCGACTCCCCGGCGATTTTGATGAAGTTCGGGTCCACGCCGGCATCGCCGTTCAGGATGTGGCCCTGATAGCCCGCCTGAATCAGTTGTTTTGTCAGCTGCGCGCCTTCGGGGTAATACAGCGCCAGGAACACGTCATCCGGCTTCAATGCCATGATCTGCGCGACGTTGACGCCGAATTCGTTGGAGCCGGGGGTGATGGCCGTGGTGTAGACGACTTTGCCACCACCTTTCCTCACCGCCACGGCCGTTTGTTCCATCAGCGATTTCTGCACCGCGGTGTTGTCGTTCACCATAGCGAACGTCTTGCCACCGAAGGTGTGCAGCAGAATCTTGGCGGCAGCCGGGCCTTCTTGCGCGGTCGTTGAGATCACCCGAAACACGCCCTTATAGCCGCTTGCGGTAATTGCCGGATGCAACGCCTGGGACACGATCACCGGGATCTGAGCCCGGTTGAGCAGCGGCAGCGAAGGCAGGGCCGCAGCGCTGCAATGGAAGCCGACCACGATATTGACGCCGTCCGTGATCAACTTGTTGACGGCGTTGACGCCGGTCTGTGCGTCGCAGGCAGTGTCCTGAACGTCCAGATCGACCTTGACGCCAGGGGTCTCGTCGATCGCGATTTGCGCGCCCTTCACCATGGCGTCACCAAAATTGGCCGAAGGACCCGTGAGAGGCGCGGGCATGCCGATCTTCACCGCGATCGGCTGCGCCGCCGACGCGATTCCGGCCGACAGCACCAGGGTGCCGGCCAGGAGGCTGAGAGCACTGCATATGGAAGATGTAAATTTAGGCATTCTGCCCTGCAGAGACCTGTCCTTGGCGGGAATCATGCTCAATTCTCCTCTTCCTGCCCCATAAGCGGGCAGGCGCAGGATACACGACCCTAAATTGCATGCAATACCGTAGAATTGGATTTGTTGTCCTCCATAGCCCTCAATCCGGCATCGGTGTATGCAGAAATCTTGCCGAAGGCGTAGATTTGCCATACAGGGCGCGGAGAGAATTGGGTGCCCTCAATCGCTGTCATCAGCGGTACCGGAAGCTACCTGGGAGTGTACGGAGGGGATGATGGGACAGTCCGGGATCGCCCCGCGGCCGCCACTGCATGACGGCGTCGTTGAACAATTGCGGGAGATGATTGTCCGTTGCGAGTTGAAGCCAGGCGAACGTCTGTCGGAGACCGATATCGGCCGGATTTTCCAGGTATCCCGCACCCCGCTGCGTGAAGCGTTGAAACTACTTGCGGCCGAACGGTTAGTGGACATCCGCCCGCACCGTGGCGCGGTGATCGCCGAGATCTCGCTGCAGGAGGTGGCGCAGGCCTTCGATGTGCTGGCGGTCCTTGAGGAGATGGCCGGTCCACTGGTGTGCGACCAGATTTCCAACCGCGATATCGCCGAACTGGAATCAATTGTCGATCAGATGGACGTCAGACGCGCGCAGCAGGACATGAAGGGCTATTTTCGGCTCAACAAGCAGTTCCATGCGACGATCATCGAGCTGACCGGCAATGAGGTGTTGATGCGCATTTATTCCGATCTGTACGATCGGGTGCAGCGCGCCCGCTACCTCGTGAACGAGAATTCCCAGCGTTGGCAGGAATCTTCGGAAGAGCATCATCGGATCATCAACGCCCTGCGCCTCCGCGATGGGGCGGCGGTGCGTCAGCAGCTGCGTGATCATTGCGTGCGCACCGCCCACGCGGTAATCGAACGGCTTGGCCAGACGCTGACCCCGGCGACAAAGGGAGCGCTCCCGCCATCCAACCATCAGCCCGTTGGGCCGCTGAAGTCCCATCAGCTTGACGGTGCCGACGTTTCTCCATGATGGCCTAGACCCAACAGGCCAGAACGCACGAAACGCCCGGATTTGGCAGATAAGCGGGCAAAGCTGGAACGGGTCGGTGCGATTTTGCAGGCGGGACAGAGGGTTGCGCCATTCCGACGCTGGCCAAGCGGGTTGGGTCCGGTGACGGGAATCACCTGATTCCCGTCACCGAGGCCCGTACGGCGTCAAGCCGCCGGATTGGGCCAAACTGTTGGTCGGACTGGTAATTTGCGTCAGACCGTTCCGGGCTTATCCGCTTATCTACCAAATCCGGGCGATTCGTGCGTTCTGGCCTGTTTGCTCGCTGGACCCGGCTCGGCCTCTGGCGTCGGCTGCTCAACCGGCTGCGCCGCACCTGGCGGCGCGCCTGCGGCGATACCCCAGAACCGAGCGCCGTGGTCATCGACAGTCGCTCCTGCCGCTCGGCGCCGAGTTGCTTTGCGCGCGGCATCGATGGCGGCAAGAAGATCCGCGGCACCAAGATCCAGATGGCCGTTGAGAAATACGGCATCCCTCTGGCGATCGGTGTCGCGCCGGCGAACCGCCATGACACCAAAGCCATCGTTCCGGTTCTCCGTGAGCTCGCCGATGGCGGCTTCCAGGGCCCAGCGCTCGGCGATCTCGGCTACCGGGGCAAACGGCTGGCCGAGGCCGGTCAGGCCTCGGCATCACCGTCGAGGCCATTGTGCGCGGTCGAGACGGGCGGTTCATTCCCGCCGGCATCTGCTGGGTGGTGGAACGGTCCTTTGCCTGGTTGAGCCGCTACCGGCGGTTGAACACCATCTTCGAGCGCTCGAACGAGCACCTCATCGCTTTCGTCGAGGTCGCGTTCATCTCGATCCTCTCTCGCCGCTTCAAGCGCCTCGTCGTCGCGGAACTCAGCGCCTGACGTCTACAAACAGATACTCAGATATTTCGACGCGAAGGGGCGACAGTTCGTTTCAGCTGGGTATCCCGATGATGCCGGTGGGTTACTGAACGAGTAGGGTCCAGACAACCAACCGCCTCGGACTGAGGCGTTGAGCGGAATCTGGCAGCCGGCGACGGAGCGCCTGCGGAGTTCCCAGAGAAATGCAAGGGGACTGCGGATGCAAGATTTCTGGACCACCCTCATCACGCTCACGCTGCTGGTCCTGAGCGCCTGGCTTGGTCGCTTCATTCGTCCGCGCATGCCGGAAACCTATCGGACCCGCGAAACCATAGAGACCATGCAACTGGTCATCGGCATGCTGGTCATCTTCGCGGCATTGGTACTCGGCCTGCTGACGGCATCGGTCAAGACATCTTACGACCATGCCGCCCGCGACCGGCACGCCTACGCGTTGCACCTCACCCAGCTCGACAATTGCCTGCGCGACTACGGACCGGACACGGCATCCGCGCGCGCGGACCTGGCACGCTACACTGCGGCAGTGATCGCCAGCACGTGGCCACATGAGAAGCCGCCCACCGGTATCAGCTATCCGAACACGGCGGCCATGCCCGTCGTCGGAGCGTCGCCCGTACTGGGAAACCTGATGGACCAAATCGGCCAGCAAATTCGCGAGCTCGATCCCAGGACATCGATCGCAGTCAACACCGCCAACGATTGCCGCGTGGCCTATCGCGATGTTGTGCAGGGCAGGTCGAGCGTCATCGAAGACGCCGGCGCCTCCTTTTCGACGCCATTCTTCTGGATCCTGGTGTTCTGGCTGATGGCCACCTTCCTGGCGCTGGGGCTGGCGGCGCCGCGTAACCGGATGGCGGCGCTGGGGATTCTGCTATGTGCGATTTCGCTCAGTAGTGCGGTTTTCGTGATCACCGATCTCAGTCGCCCGTACCGCGGCTTGATGGCAATCTCCAGCGACGACATGCGCGCTGCGCTTGCTCGGATGACCGCGCACAACGAATAATAGCACGGCGGCTCTGGTGCAAATAGCCTGAAGGTCCAGAGGTCGTGGACGCGGGTACCCGGTGTTGTAAGGTTTACAGGGCTGCCAGGACCGCGCCCCAGACAACGGGCGCACGTCTATCCCGAAGGCGCAGCTGGCTAAGGTTGAATTGTCCCTTGCGGATCCGCAGCAACAGCTCGATACCCGCTATGGCGATCGCCGCCGTCCTGAACCGCTTGAACCCAAGCATCGGACCGATATGTAGTTTCACACCCCGATGGTCCTGCTTGATCAGGTTGTTCAGGTATCTCGATGACCGCAGCTTGGTGTCGGCAGGCAGCTCACCGTCAGCCTTCATCTCCCGCACCGCGCGGTGCGAAGCGGCATAGCCGTCCAACGTGACGGTCCGCGGGCTCGATCCCTGGCCCTTGATCGCCTTACGAAAGAACGCCTTGGCCGCCGCAACGTCGCGCCTGGGACTGAGACGAAAGTCGACGGTGTTCCCGGCACGATCCACCGCCCGGTACAGATAGACCCACTCGCCGTGGATCTTCACATAGGTCTCGTCCACGCGCCACGACGCACCGGTCGGCTGCGCGAAACGGTTCCAGCGGCGCTCGAACTCCGGAGCATAATGGCGCACCCAGCGCATGATGGTGGTGTGGGCGATCGACAGTCCACGCTCGGCCATCATCTCCACCAGATCCCGAAAGCTGAGCTTGAAGCGCAGTTACCACCGCACACACAAGACGATGATCTCGCGATCGAAGTGCCGACCCTCGAACAGCTCTTCCAAGCCCAGGAACCTGGCCATCACGCCGCCCCCCAACCCACTGGATAGCCCCGAGGATAGAGAACCCAGCAATTTGCACCAGAGCCGACAATCGCTCCTATCAGATCACCGGCGGCCAACCCACCGCCACCGCGGCCGGCGCGGACCTCGTGGAGATCGCCCGTGGCTCCGGGCTGACGCGCAGCGCCTGGGCGGATGACGCGGCCGATTTCGAACGGCTGACACAGCGCGCCCGCAGCGGCGACGGTCCCTGGTTCATTGGGGTTCGGCTCGATCAGCAGCCCCCGGCCGCGCAGACCGAGCGCGATCCGGCGCAAATCACCGACCGCTTCATGCGCGGCCTGGGGACGAAACCGCCGGTGTGGCGGTGATCGGCCTCGTGGCCGCTAAAATAGGCGTCGGAACGAGAGCACAGCATCGTGGCGGGCGAGGCGCCGCCACCCACGCCTTGTTGCGGGAGGCTCGGAGAGCCGTTGTCGCGCTGCGCTGCGGCGGCGAGAAAGTGCCGGACGCGCTGCTCGCGCACCTCGCCCGTTCGGGCGGCAGCACATCAACCTCACCGGCGATTACCTCTGGGACGCCGACGGCGAACCCGGCCGAGACGGGTTCAGGCCACTCCGGACACCGGAGCCTTTGCCGGCCGCAGCCTGATCATGTTCCCGATCCGTGCCGCCAACCGTGCCATCCTGCCCGTTCTCTATGTCGTGACCCCGAGTAGCTTGCGAGCATATGCGCGGCCTAGCCGGAGGGCGGGATGGCGGGAGGCACAGCTCCCGCTAACTTGACACCGGTCGGATGGGTCGCATAACGTCGCGCCGACTGTTGAAGGCACCAATCATTGGTGCCTACGACAAATTCTATGTGTCGCCGGCTCTGCCGGCCGGAGGAAGCGTTGGACCAGATCGCAACCGATGCCGCTGTGCGGCGGCAGCTCTATTTCGACGACATCGAACCCGGCGCCGCCCTGCCGCGCCGCACGCTAGGCCCCATCACCACCATGCACATCATGCGCTGGTCGGCGGCGATGGAGAACTGGCATCGCATCCACTACGATCAGCAGTTTGCCCGCGAGATCGACGGTCTGCCCAACGTGCTGGTCAACGGCTCGTGGAAGCAGCAGGTGCTGTGCCACTACGTCAAGGACATCGCCGGCCGCGACGGCTGGATGTGGCGCATCCGCTTCGAGTTCCGCGATATGGACGTAGTGAACAACACTGTCATCGCCGGTGGCAAGGTGGAAGAGAAGGCCGAACACGATGGGCTGGGCTACATCCGCTGCTCGCTGTTTCTGACCAATCAGAACGACAAGGTCACCACGAACGGCGCCACCGTGATCGTGCTGCCGAAGCGGGGCGGCGTTGCCGTGCCGTACCCTTTCGTTCCGACCGGAAGCGACCCTGTCGCCTGGCCGTAAGCACGCACCTACCGCCGCTGAGGAAACCATGTCCAACCTTCCAAAATCTGTCCGCCTCGTCGAAGTCGGCCCGCGCGAAGGGTTCCAGTTCGAGGGCATCGGCAACCCGCAGAAGATCAGCACTGCGGACAAGGTGCGCTTGATCGAGATGCTGGCCGGCACCGGCCTGAAGACGTTGCAGATCGTCTCCTTCGTCTCGCCCAGGCAGGTGCCGCAGATGGCGGATGCCGAGGATATCTGCGCGCAGCTACAGCTGCGTGCCGGTGTGACCTATACCGGCATCTACCTCAACGACACCGGGCTGAAGCGCGCCATCGCCGCGTCGCCGCCGCTGAAGGTCACCGGCAAGATTACCCTCACCGCGTCAGAGACCTTCGCGCAGCGCAACCAGCGTCGTACGCTGGACCAGGATTTCGAGATGCAGCGCCGCATCGCTGCACTGTACAGGGAAGCCGGCTATCCGGTCGAGACCGCCAGCGTGATGGCGGCGTTCGGCTGCAACTATGAAGGTCCAGTGGCGATTGCACGCGTGCTCGACTTGGTTGCGAAGCTGCACGACATCACCGCCGAGGTCGGCAGCACGCTGCGCACCCTCGGCCTGGCTGACACCATGGGTTGGGCCGATCCCGAGCTCATCCGCCGCACCGTCGGCGCAGTACGCGAGCGTTGGCCGGCCCTGTCGCTGACCATGCATCTGCACGACACGCGTGGGCTGGGCATCGCCAACGTCTATGCCTCGCTGCTTGAAGGCGTGGATCGGTTCGACACTGCGGTTGGCGGGCTGGGCGGCTGTCCGTTCGCCGGCCATCGCGGCGCGGCGGGCAATGTCTGCACCGAGGAAGTCGTGTTCCTCTGCCGCCAGTTGGGCATCGAGACCGGCGTGGACCTCGACGCACTGGTGGAGTGCTCGCGCTTCGCCGAATCGATCGTCGGTCATCCGCTGCCCAGCAGCCTGCTGCACGCCCGGTTGGCACCGACCGAGATCGAGGCGGTCGCGACATGACCCTTCCCACAGATATCTACAGCCTTCTGGCCGACGCCGCGACGCGGTATGGTGCGCGCGACTATCTCGTCGTCGGCCGCCGCGACGAGGTGATCAGCTTCGCGGAACTGGCGCAGCGGGCCGACCGGTTCGGCCGCGTGCTGGCCGCGCACGGCGTGCGGCCCGGCGATCGTGTTGCGCTGTGGATGACCAACCAGGTGGACTGGGCCGTCGCGGCGTTTGGTGCGGCCCGTTGCGGCGCGGTCATGGTCGGCCTGAACACAAGGCTGACCGCGCGGGAAATCGCCCACATGATCGGCCTGTCGCGGCCGAAACTGTGGATCCTGGAAGCCAACTTCCTGGGCAAGACGCAGGCGGTGGACGCGGTTGCGCCGATCCTGGCCGAGCTGCGCGCCAAGGATGTGCCGGCGCCGATCATGATGCTGCGCGGGCCACGGTACGACGGCATGCTCGACTTCGCCGCCGAATGCCAACGCGGCGATGCCTTGCCGCCGCTGCCGCCGGCCGCGCACCTGGTAGCGCAGACCGATTCCGGCGAATACGCCGAACTCGCGGGTGTTGCCGCGATCCTGTCCACCTCCGGCACCACCGCTGCGCCGAAGGGGGTCATGTTGGGCCATGTTGGACTGCTGCGGCTGGCCGAGGCGGTGGCGCAACGCCAGCAGATGGCACCGGACCAGCGCTTCTACAGCGTCGGCCCGTTCTTCCATTGCAGCGGCTACATGCACGGGCTGCTGGCCACCCTGATCTCCGGCACCACCTATTTCACCGCGCAGGCCTATCGCGCGGACGAAGCGTGGGATGTGTTCACCGGCGAAGGCATCACGCTGTATCACGGGTCGATCATCCCGCTGCAGGAGATCGCACTGCTACCGGACTTCGATCGCAAGCACCTCGCCGCCTTCCACCGGGCTTGGTACAGCGCCCCTGCCGTCGAGATGGCGCGCCTCGAATCGCTGCTCGGCACGCTACAATGCGAGGTGTACGGTCTCACCGAGACCGGCGGCAATGTGGCGATTTGCCGCGCCGACGATCCGGTGGAGATGCGGCATGACTCGGACGGCCGGCCGCATGAAGGGATTGAGGTGCGCATCGTTGATCCGGATACCGGGCAGGAGCTGCCGAACGGTACGCCGGGCGAAATCCAGGTGCGCGGTTGGAACGTGATGCATGGCTATTTCCGCGATCCCGCTGCAACCGCCAAGGCGATTGGTCCGGACCGGTTCCTGCGCACCGGCGATGCCGGTGTGCGGCTGCCCGGCGGCTTCATCAAGTTCCTCAGCCGGCTGAAGGACGTGATCCGCGTCGGCGGTGAGAACCTGTCGCCACTCGAAGTGGAAGAAGTGCTGATGGCGCATCCTTTGGCGAAGGAGGTGGCGGTGGTGGGCGCACCACATCCGCGCCTGGGCGAGGTGCCGGTGGCCTTCGTCGTGCCCGCGCCGGGTGCGCCCCGCGACGCCGACGCGCTGCTCGCGCATTGCCGCACCCAGCTCGCCAACTTCAAGGTGCCGCGTCGCCTTATCTTCCTCGACGATCTGCCCCGCTCGCAGGCGGTGATGCGCGTGTCGAAGGCGCAGCTGCGCGAGATGCTGACGGACCCCACCTATGCCTGACGGAGGAACCGTAATGCGCGCCAGCACCGCGGCGCCGCTGATGCAGCTCGCTGGTGTGGAGAAGACCTACCGCACGCTGCGCGACTCCGCCGTCGTGGCGCTCAGCCCCACCACGCTCGACATCGGCCCCGGCGAGTTCGTCAGCATCGTGGGCCCCAGCGGCTGCGGTAAGACGACGCTGCTGAGCCTGATGGCCGGGCTGATCCGCCCCACCGCCGGCGAGATCCGTTTCCGCGGCCGTGCCGCGAACGGGCCTTCCACCGAAGTCGGGCTGGTGTTCCAGCGCCCGGTACTGCTGCCCTGGCGCCGTGTGCTGGACAACGTACTGCTGCCGGCGGAGGTGATCGGTCTGCGGCCGCGCGCCGCCTATATCGAGAAGGCCCGCGAGCTGCTTGCTATGGTCGGGCTGGCCGGGTTCGAGGACGCCTATCCCCGCGAGCTGTCCGGCGGCATGCAGCAGCGTGCCTCGATCGCCCGCGCGCTGATCTATGATTCCAGCGTGCTGCTGATGGACGAGCCGTTCGCTGCATTGGATGCGATGACGCGCGAAGAGCTGAACCTGGAACTGCTCAGGATCTGGCAGGCGACCGGCCGTAGCATCGTCTTCGTCACCCACAATATCCCCGAGGCCGTGCTGCTGAGCGATCGGATCGTGGTGATGACGCCGCGTCCCGGGCGGGTGAAAAAGGTGATCGAGGTCGATCTCGCCCGCCCGCGCAGCCTGGCGCTGCTGGGCGACCCACGCTTCGGCCAGCTCGCCGAACAGATCCGCGGCATGCTGCGGCCGGCCGAAGGGAGCCCCACATGAACACGCGTGCCACCGATGCAGCGTACGCCGTCGGCACCTTCGTCGTGGTGTTGGCATTGTGGCAAGTGACGCTCGATCTGCTCGGGGTGAAGAGCTACTTCATCCCGGCCCCGTCCGACATTGCGCGTTCGCTGGTGGTGGACCGCTCGCTGTACGCCAGCAATTTCCTCACCACGCTGGGGTCCACACTGGTGGCGTTCGTGTTCGCCTTCATCCCTGGCGTGGCGCTGGGCACGCTGGTGGCCGAGGTGCGATTCGCCTCGCGCACGCTGTATCCGCTGCTGGTCGCGCTGCAATCGATGCCGCGCATCGCGCTGGCGCCGATCATCATCGTGTGGTTCGGATTCGGCCCCGAGTCGAAGATCGTGCTGGGCGCGATCTCGGCTTTCTTCCCGGTGTTCCTGAACACCGTACACGGCATGGCCACCACCGACCCGGATCAGGTTGCGCTGATGCGCTCGCTGCGCGCCAGCAAGCTGCAGCTGTTCTGGAAAGTGAAACTGCCCGGTGCCCTGCCCTTCCTGCTGGCCGGCGCCAATATCGGCATCATCTTCGCCATCCTGGCGGTGATCGTGGGCGAGTTCCTCGGCGCCAACCAGGGCATGGGATTCCTGATCGTCAACGAGAGCAACCAGATGGACACGCCCGGCGTGTTTGCCAGCGTCGTGCTTCTGTCTGCCACCGGGCTGTTCTTCCACTACGGCCTGCAGGCGCTGGGCCGTCGCCTGCTGTTCTGGTCCGTCAGCAACGAAGCCGCCGGCACGTCGCTGTAACAAGACTTCGGAGGAAATTCTGATGCCAACAACGCCTGGCCTGACCCGCCGCGCTGCCCTGAAGGCTGCCGCCCTGCTTCCCGCACTTGCCACCCCCGCGATCGCGCAGTCCCGCCGCAAGGTCACGCTGGTCTATGGCGTGCAGGTGATCGAACTCCTCGGCCGACGATTTCTTCGCGGCGATCCCGCTCGGCCTGGGCTTCTATGCCGACGAGGGGTTGGATGTGGACATCCAGACCGTGGCAGGCGCGTCGGCGGCGACGAACATGCTGATGTCCGGCCAGGCGCAGTTCACCACGGCCGGCACGCCCGGGCTGTTCGCGGCGGTGGACCACGGTGTGCCGATGCAGGCCTTCATTTGCCAGGTGCCCGACTACTTCGGCTCGATCGCGGTGCTGGAGAACGGGCCAATCAAGCGGTTCGAGGATCTGAAGGGCAAGACCATCGGCGTCAGCGCCAATGGCGGCGCACCGGTCTTCGTGGTGAAGGCGATCATGAGGCAGCTGGGCTGGAACCCGAACACCGACGTGCAGATCATCGCCGTCGGCACCTCGCTGCCTGCGTTGGATGCGCTGCAACGCAACCGGGTGCAGGCGGTCGTGGAATGGGACTCGATCTTCGCACTGTTCGAGTTCCACGGCGCCAAGCTGCGTTATCTCCGTCCGGAGCCGATCCCGCATCTTGGTTTCACCCATGCCACCAACACCACCCACGAGATCATCCGGAAAGATCCGAAGATGGTGGCCGGCATGGGCCGCGCGATGGCGAAGTCGATCGTCTATATGGCGGCGGCGCATCCGGAGGAGCTGACGAAGCTGCACTACAAGATCTTCCCGGCGTCACGGCCCACCAACATGAGCGAGGCCGATGCGTTCCGGCTGGACCGCATGCGCCTGGAAGCACGCTTGGCATTCATGCGCATCAAGCAGCGCGTGTTCGACCCCACCGAGAAGCTCGGCGACTGCAGCGACGCGAGCGTCGACAGTATGCGTGACCTGCTCTACGACGGTGGACAGCTGAAGAAGAAGCTGCCGCCCTCAGCCTATTTCACGCGTCAGTTCCTGCCCGCCATCAACGATATCGACATCCCCAAGCTGATCGCGCAGGCGAAAGCGTTTCGCGCCTGAGTCGCGCTTCATGGAGCAAGTACATGCCCAACACATGGGTTACCCCCGAGGTCCTCGCGCTGATCGGCAGCGAGGCCGATATGGATGCCTGGGACGCGGTGGAGCGTGGCGCGATCCGGCGTTTCATCCAGGCGGTCATGGATACGGACCCTATCTATTGGGATGATGAGGAGGCTGGCCACACTCGTTATGGCGGTATGGTTGCACCGCCGCTGTTTCCACTGTACAATTTCCGCTTCCCACCGAGTATGCCGGACCAGTTGGACGAGGCGTTCACCGACCCGAACCATCACGGCGGCTCGTTCCTGCCGCGCTTCGGCTTGCCCGACGTGCATGGGCCCGAGCGGCGGTTGAATGGCGGTAACGAGATCGAGTTCCTGGCCTGTGCTCGGCCCGGCGACAGGCTGCATGCGAAGAGCCGCATCGAGGACATCTTCGAAAAGCAGGGCCGCGCCGGCCCGATGCTATTCGTCCGCATGCAAATCGCCATCACCAACCAGGAGGGTCAGGTGCTGCTGATCAATCGACAGACCTCGATCCGGCGCTGATCCGGTCGGGATGGCAACTTCCCCAAACGCGCGCCGGACCAAGGCGGAGCCGGCAGAGGCTGCACCTCTCCCGTTTGCTGCCTCGCTGTTCGATCAGACCTGGTACGCGCTGAACCGCGCGGCGCAGTACGTACGTCTGGCGGTAGAGGAGGCGCTGGCGCCGCTCGGATTGCGCCGGCGTCACTACGCGGCCCTTGGTTTGCTGGGCGCGGCAGGCCCCTTGTCGCAGCAGGAACTGGCGAGCCGAATCCCGCTCGACCGTGCCTCGGTGGTTTCCGTCGTCGACGATTTGGAGGCTCTCGGCTTTGCCAAACGCCGTCCAGATCCGAATGATCGGCGCGCATATCACATCGTGATGACACCGGCCGGAAAAACCGCGCTGCAGAGTGCGCGCCGCCGCGTCGCCGCTGCGCAGGCGGCAGGCTTCGCTCCGCTTACAGCGGAGGAGATCGCCACTCTGGATGCGCTGTCGCGTCGAATTTGCGGCTGGAATTCGCTTTGAGCCCGCATTTTCCATATGACCTTGGATTTCCTTGTACGTCCTGGCTAAATCTTGCATGAGTATCAGCATGTTATGGTCGGATTGGACGCGCGCGGATGGAGCATCCAACGGCTGAAGCGGATGATGGCTCCCTTCGGGTCGATTTCGACCGCCGTCTGAAGCTGGAATTCCACGGCTGGAGTGCGCCCCTGGGGGCGGACAGGATCAAGCCTCGGTTTTGACGCCCTGCCGGGCGTATTGATCCTCGAATTGCGCGGGGCTGAGATAGCCGAGCGCAGAGTGCAGCCTCTTTGCAGTATAGACTTCATCGATGAAGCGCGGAAGGTCGGCGGTGACATCCTCGAATGTCTCGTAGGCGGCTAGGTAGACCGCTTCGACCTTCAACGTCTTCATGAAGCTCTCCGCCTTGGCGTTGTCGTACGGATTACCGCGACGGCTCATCGAACCAACCAGGCCATGGGCGGCAAGCAGCGCGCGATATGTCTCCGACGCATATTGCGAGCCTCGGTCCGAGTGGTGGATGCAGCCCTTGGCGGGATTGCGCCCCCTGATGGCCGCCTTCAGGGCAGCGACAGCAATGCGGGCGTCCATCGATCGGCTGATCGAGTAGCCGACGACCTTGCGCGACCAGGCATCGAGGATGGCGGCGAGATAGACGAAACCGCCCAGGATGGCGACATAGGTCAGGTCCGCGACCCATAACTGATTGGGGCGGTCGGGAACGACATCCTTCGCCAGGTCCGGGAAGATCGGTCCGGCATGATTGCTGTCCGTCGTGACGACGTAGCGCCGCCGCCGCTTCGGCTGCAGCCCGCGCTCCCGCATCAGCCGCCGGAGCTTCTTGCTATTCACCACCAGGCCCTGGTGGCGCAGTGCCGCCCCTACGCGTCGGTAGCCGTAGCATTCGAACTCGTCGCAGATCGCACTGATCCGGCCGACGAGCTCGTCGGCGCCCAGGGGAATAGGCGGCGTGTCGTAGAAGGTGGATCGCGCCAGGCCCATCAGCTCGCACCCTCGTCTGACGGAGATGCCACGGGGCCGGTGACGACGGAGGAGCTCGCGCTTCTCGGCCGGGGTGCATGCTTCAAGGCCCCCTTTAGCAGCTCAATCTCCAAAGCTTGGCGGCCGACCATCCGTTCCAAGGCAGCGATCCTGGCCTCATACTCCTGGATCAGAGCGGCGGCTTGCGCGTCGTCGTCCAGCGCGCCCGCCTCGAACTTGCCAACCCAGATCCGGATCAGCTGCCGGGAGATGTCGTGGCGCTGCGAAAGCGCGTGTAGCGTCTCCCCGCCAAGGAACTCCTCAGCGACCTGCCGCTTGAACGCCGCGCTGTGGGATCGGTGCTTCGTCATGGCTTCCATCCTCCGGAAGCCCAGCAAGGACCGTCAAATCCTACCGTTCAATCTGTCCGCCCCCAGGGGCGCACTCCAGGTGCTCGTCGTGTGGAACCGGATCATCTTCCCTGACGGATCGTCCCTCGATATCAACGGGATGCCCGGCGCCGATCAGGGGGGCTATGCCGGCTTCTACGACGAGGTGAACAACCACTACATCCGGGTCTTCGGATCAGCTCTGCTGCTGAGCCTCTTCTCCGCGGGTATCCAGCTTTCCCAGCCGCAGCCGAACGCCAACAGCAACAACGTCTATTCCAGCCAGCAGATTATTGCTGGTGCTATAGGACAGCAGCTTGGCAACGCCGGCCTGTCGTTCATTCAGCGCGGCATGGACATCGCGCCGACACTGAAAATCCGACCGGGGTACCTCTTCAACGTGATGGTGACGAAAGATATCGTGGTCCCGCCTTACAATAGTTCGCCGGGCTGAGCTTGACGCACCACCTCGCACTCGGACACCTGATCGTATCCTCGCTCGCGCGCAGCGTGATCTCCGGCCTGGCCTGGAAGATGATGCGGCAGTTGACGATGCCTGAGGGGGCGGCCGTCGTCGTCCTGCTCGTCCCGGCGTTCGGGCGCCCCTACCGACGCGGTTCTCCGACCTCGAAGCTGATCGGATGCCGATCAAGAACATGTTTTGCCCGCCACACCTGGCAACGGTGCCATAGGTTCCAGGCCGGCGGAACCGAAAGCGAGCCCATTCTCACCGCCGCTGACAGACCGAGCCTGTCGATGACACCGTGACCGACGGATGGGGTTGACATTGGGCGCCGGCTGCCACACACCATTTACGCTCACAATGTGAACCTTATTCTCATAATATGAGAGCCGATGTCACGCACCGTTGATAAAGCGCTCGGCCTGCTGAAAATTGTTGCTTCGAGCGATTCCTCGCTCGGGCTGATGGAAATTGCGCGCGCGGCAGGGATCGACAAGAGCACGGCATTGCGTCTGCTCACGAACTTGAGCAAGCATGGGTTTGTCAGTCGAGACTCGGAGCGTCACTATCGTCTCGGTAGTGGCCTTCTCGCCCTGACATCGCACTTCACTGAGCGCCGCGACCTGAGAGGCGTGACGCTACCGCAATTGCGGGTGCTCGCCGCCGAAACGCGGGAGACGGCAAGCCTACATTTGCTTTCGGACAATTCCCGCGTGTGCATCGAGGGCGTTGAGGGGCCCGAGCCGATCCATCGCCGCGTTCCGCTCGGGGAGGTGCAGCCCTTGCATGAAGGGCCGACCGGAAAGGTAATCCTGGCCTTCCTGCCAGCCCCCTCGCAGGAGGAATATCTGACGGCGGTCAACCTCGCGCCGGCGGCGGAGGATCAGATCCGGCGGCAATTGGAACGCATCCGCGGTCAGGGCTACATGGCCGCCGTCGATGACCGCGTGTCGGGCGCAAGCGGCCTTTCGGCTCCGCTGTACGAGCGCGGGCGAGTGTGCGCCTCGATCACCATCGCCGGCCCGAAAGAACGCTGGACGTCGGCCCGCATGACCGCGTTCGCGCCCAAGCTTCTCGCTGCCGCAGCCGAGATTTCGGATTGCCTGAGTGAACACCTTCCGCCGGGGCCCAAACCTCGATCTTCGAGCGGCGTCAAGCGGCAAAAGAAGACGATGAAGCGACAGGATTGCAGGAACGCCCGACAGAGATCGCCCCTGCCGGCGCAAGAACAAGGGGAGGTCGGCTAATGCCAACACTTGCAAGTGAACTCGGTGCGCGCTTGGAACGCCTGCCTCTTTCGAGGTGGCATTGGCGCATGCTTGCGGTACTTGGGCTTGCCTGGACTTTTGACGGCTTCGATTCAACCATCATCGGCACGATCGCAGCCGCCCTGCATAAGCAATGGCAGCTCGATCCGCGCACCATGGGTTTCCTCATCAGTTCCAACCTGGCCGGCACGGTGATCGGAGCACTGCTGGCCAGCTTCGCCGACGTGCTGGGACGCAAGCGGATGTTCCAGTGGTCGCTGATCTGGTTTTCGCTTTTGTCCTTCGCCTGCGCCTTTGCCTGGAACGTGCCCTCGCTCATCGGCTTCCGCTTTCTCATGGGCTTCGGTCTCGGTGCCGAGCTACCGATCGTCGCCTCCTATATGGGCGAATTGGTGCCGGCCAATGCGCGCGGTCGCACCCAGGGCCTCCTCAATAGCTTTTGGCCGATCGGCGCCGTCCTGTCGGCGGTGGTGTCGCTCCTGATCATATCGAGCGCCGGCGAAGGCTGGCGCTGGGCGTTTGTGCTCGGCGCGATCCCGGCCGGTCTGGTCGGCCTCTCGCGGCGTCTCTTGCCGGAATCGCCGCGCTGGCTGGCGCTGCGGGGCCGTGACGAGGAGGCACGCCGCGTCGTCGAGCGCATCGAGGCCTCAGTGCAAGGCGAAACGGGCAAGCCATTGCCGCTTGTGGTCCGCGGCGTCGATGTCGCTCCGTCGGAAGGCGTCATGAAGGGGCTGTTCGGAAGCGGCTCCGGTAGGCGCACCATCATGCTGTGGGGGCTCTTGTTCTTCGCCTATATCGGCAATGCTGGGCTGTTCGGCTGGATGCCCACCCTCTTCACCGATGCCGGTTTCAGCCTCAGTAAAAGCTTTGCGTATATCTTGATCATGCAGATTGCCTACGTGCCCAACCAAGTGTTGGGCGCCTATCTGATGGACAAGGTGGGCCGCAAGGTGGTGTTGGTTGGCAACGGGCTGCTTTCGGGGGCGGCGGGGCTGGTCTACGGCTATGTCCTCCTCAACCACGCGAGCTCCGGGGTCATCCTGCTAATGGGCATCGTGGTGGCGTTCTTCGTCTCGGCAATGTTCGGGGCGATTCAAGTCTACGGGCCCGAGCAGTACTCCACCTCGGTGCGCGCGACCGGTTACGGGACGGCGCGCGTCTTCGGGAACATCGGCGCGACGCTCGGTCCCATGATCATCGGCTTCGTACTTCCCGCATTCGGGATGTTCGGAGTGTTCACGGTGATTTCCGCAGCCTTCATTATTGCCTCGGCCTTCGTTGTCGTCCTTGGCAACGAAACCCGCGGCATCGAGCTCGACGCCATCGCGGGCGAAAAGGACATCGTGAATGCACGCTAAGCATGAGGCTAGGAACGAACAAGAGGGCGGGCGTAGGAATGGCGCGCCCTTGACCAGCGAGGCCGATGCTTCTGGGCTCGCGCCGTTCGCGGAAGGCATCGACAGGTTGATGTCGGTCGAGATCAACGGGCGGGGTGTCGCGGCCGGCCTGTTTGACGCCGCGCGCGCCAAGGCCGCGACCCCTCTCGCGATGGGCGCGGCACGCCTTTTGCGGGAAGCCCTGGCGGCGAATGGGGGGGTTGTCTTCATCGCGACCGGCTTCCCGATCTCCCCGTTCTTTTTGCCGGAGCAGGATGGCCTTGTCGGCGCCGCGAGCCTCGCCCGTTCGCTCGTGCTCGCCTATGGCGCGAAGCCAGTGTTGCTGGTGAATGAGGCGGACGAGGCAGCCGCATCCGCGAGCCTCATCGCCGCCGGGCTCTATTGCCGTTCCCTGGACAAGGTGCTCGAGTTACCGGTTACGGTGGCCGTCGTGCCTTTCCCCTCGGATCGGGACGCGGCCGAGAAACTCGCCGAAGACATGATCGTAAGGACCGCTCCTCGGGCCTTCATCGCGATCGAGAGGCCGGGTGCAAACGAATTTGGCCATTACCACTCCGGTGGGGGCTTGCGTCTCACCGATCATTGCGGGCACGTCGACCTACTCGTTCCAATGCTCCGCGAGCGCAGCATACCGACGATCGCGGTCGGGGACGGCGGCAACGAACTCGGCTGCGACATCATTCGCGAGGACGTGCTGCGCATCGTCCCCAACGCCGCGCGCTGCACCTGTCCCTGCGGAGGCACATTGGTGCCGACGACACCTGTCGACCTCCTCGTGATGGCCTCGATCTCGAACTGGGGCGCCTACGCGATCGAGGCATGCCTCGCCGCGCTCGAGCGCCGGCCCGAGTTGCTGCACGACGGCGCGCTGGACGCGCGCATCCATGAGGCCTGCGCCATGGCCATGGCGAATAACGGTGCGCCCAACCTTCTCGACCCCGGGAGCGACGCGGTGCCACTGCACGTCCATGCCGGCTTTCTGGATCTGGCGGCCTGGATGGTGTCTTCGGCGGCGCTCGATGCCGGGCGCTATTATCGCAAGCCGCGATATCCGTGGCTGCGATGAAAAGATTGGCGAGGCGGCGATGCTGGGCTTCCCGGCGAGTGTCGCCAAGTTCTCTATGAAAGGGCTGGTGCGTTGACGACACGATCGACGGAACCCCAGGTTATCTCATGGCTTGCCGGACAGCATGACGCGATGGTCGAGTTGTTGCGCCGCATGGTGGCGATCGACAGCGGCACCTATGACAAGGAGGGCGTGGACAAGGTCGGCGATGTCGTGCGTCAATTTCTGGGCGCTCACGGCGTTCAGGTGGACACTTTGCCGCAACGCATCCATGGCGATTGCCTGCGCGCCTGCGTCCCCGCAAAAGACACTAACGGCGGCAATGTCCTCCTCATGGGCCATTGCGACACCGTCTTCTCCAAGGGAGAGGCGCAACGCCGCCCCTTCACCATTCGCGACGGCAACGCCTACGGACCTGGCGTCATGGACATGAAGGCCGGACTCGTCATGAATTGCTTCGTTCTCGCCGCTTTCGCGCGCTTCGGCGGCGCGCCGGTGCCCATCGTGGCGCTGTTCACCGGGGACGAGGAGATAGGCAGCCCCGAGGGCAGGCCCGTCATCGAAGCCGAGGCTCGTCGCGCCCGCATCGTGCTCAACAGCGAGCCCGCGCGCACCTCCGGCAATATCGTCACCGGTCGCAAGGGTGGAGTCTTCATGACGATGCGGATCGCGGGCAAAGCGGCCCATTCCGGCGTCAACTTCCGCGACGGCATCAGTGCCATCTCGGAGCTGGCCCGCAAGATCACGGCCATCGACGCGCTTACCGATCTCGATCGTGGCATCACACTCAATGTCGGGTTGATCCAGGGCGGCCAAAGCGTCAACACCATGGCTCCCTCGGCCGAGGGGCAGATCGACTTGCGTTATGTTACGCCAGACGACCGTGACGAGGTGATGGCCAAGATCGCCACGATCGTCGAGCGCAGCATCATTCCGGGAACGTCCGCCGCGCTCAAGATCAACGGCGAATTCCTGCCGATGGTGCCCAACGAGGCGTCGAACAGGCTATTTGCTCTTTACACGAAGGCCGCATTAGCCACCGATTTCCAGACCAAAGGTGAATTCGCCGGAAGCTGCGCCGATTCCGGTTTCGCGGCGCCCTTCGCGCCGACCCTGTGCGCGGTGGGCCCAGAGGGCTTAAACGGACATACGCCGGAGGAATTCCTGCGCATCGACACGATGGTGCCGAGGGCTCAAGCTTGCGCGCGCCTGATCCTCGATCTCGAAAACAGCGGGTTGTAGTGTCGTTATAACTTCGGCGGAGACCGCTTTCAGCAAGGCGGTTGGAGGTGAGATCATGAACTCTGTCGCCATCGAAGCAACTGGCCCCGCATCCGATCTTTGCCTGCTCGGGCCCCTCGAGTTGTCCAAGGCGTTCGCCACGAGGCGGCTGTCGCCGGTGGATGCGGTCGACGCGCTACTCGAGCACATCCACCGGCTGGAACCGAAGCTCCATGCCTTTGTCGAGGTCTACGGCGCCAATGCGCGCCTCGCGGCTGAAGGCGCGGACAAGGCGATCCGCTCAGGCCACGCGGTTTCACCGCTGCACGGCGTCCCCATCGCCCTCAAGGATTTGATCGATCTCGAGGGGCGGATTACCACCGGCGGCTCAGCGAGTTCTGAAGCAGCGTCGCTCGACGACGACTGCGACGATCGCCAAGCGCATGATTGCGAAGGGCATGATCGTGCTCGGCAAGACGCACACGACCGAATTCGCGATGGGCGGCTGGGGAACCAATCAGCATATGGGGACGCCTTGGAACCCTTGGGATCAGGCGGTCGCCCGTACGCCCGGCGGATCGAGCAGCGGTTCGGGTGTCGCGGTGGCAGCCCTCATGGCGCCCTGGGCGATCGGGACGGATACCGGCGGCTCGGTGCGCCTGCCGGCCTCGTTCTGCGGCCTTACGGGTCTCAAAACCACCATCGGGCGCATCAGCACCCACGGCATCATCCCTCTCAGCAATTCGCTCGATACACCAGGGCCGATGGCGCGCTCGGTCGAGGATGCGGCCATCCTTTATGCGGTGCTTCAGGGTTCCGATCCGCTCGACCCGACCACGCGCGGCATCCCTGCGGACGACCCGATGCCGACGCTCGGGCGGGGCGTGCGCGGCTTGCGTCTCGCCCGCATGCCCAGGGCTGAGCGCGAGGGCGTGGCGCCCGACATGCTGGCCACCTACGATGCCTCGATCGACATGCTCGCTAACCTCGGAGCTGACATCGTGGACGTTGAGCTTCCCTTCAGCTTTGCGCAATGCCTCGACGCGGGCGTCATTAGCCAGGCCGAATCCTATTTCTTCAACGGTATGCTCGCCGAAGATACGTCGGCCCAACTCGACGATGCGGTGCGCAAGCGCATTCTCGCCGGCGCCGACATCTCGGCCAATACCTATCTCAAGACCAAGCGCATGCAGCGAGAGCTGAGGCAAAAATTCCATGCCGCGATGGATGGCATCGACGCGCTGCTGACCCCCACCACCGAGATCGCGGCGATTCCCGTCGACGAGGTCGACGAGGAGAAGAACCCAGCCCGCTTCACGCGCTTTTGCAACTTTCTTGAGCTGAGTGCGCTCGCCCTCCCGAACGGCTTCACCGCGGGGGGGCTTCCATT
The DNA here is from genome assembly GCA_963708095.1 of uncultured Pseudomonadota bacterium. Lineage (GTDB taxonomy): Bacteria > Pseudomonadota > Alphaproteobacteria > Acetobacterales > Acetobacteraceae > JAJZVS01. Next base: position 4,090,460 of record OY970182.1, on the reverse strand, counting down.
GTCGTTGCAGATCGTCTGCCGCGGCTATGACGAGGCCATGGCCTTGCGCGTCGGCCATGCTTTTCAACAGGCGACACAGTGGCATCACCGACTGCCGTCCCTTGCGAGCATCGAAGCTTCCAGGCGTCCGGCATCTTCGGCAACTGTGGCAGCGAGCGCCGCGGCTGGAGTCTCTTCATGAACGACATCTCGGGTTCGGCGGATCACGGGCATGGCTGGATCCGCGAGCGCATCGCGCGCATTCCACGCGTCAGGATCGCGCTGACCCCGACGCCGTTGCACGAGGCGCCGAACCTGACCAAGGCGCTGGGCGGACCGCGGATCTTCGTCAAACGCGACGACCTGACCGGCGTCGCCTTCGGCGGCAACAAATTGCGCAATCTCGAATTCCGGCTGGCGCGCACCATGGCGGAGAACCCCGACACGGTGATCGTCGGGCTCGACCTGCAGTCGAACTCGGCGCGCCAGACGGTCGGAGCCTGCAACAAGCTCGGCCTGAAGACGATTCTGGTGCTGGTGGGCGAGCGGCCAGCGGTCGTGCAGGGCAACCTGCTCGTCGATTACCTGATGGGAGCCGACGTGCATTTCGCGTCCGACGCGCAGGCGCAGCGGGCAATGCTCGACGACCTTGCGACGCGCTGCCGGGCCGAAGGCGGATGCCCGCATATCCTCAACGACAACCCGATGTTCAATGTGGCCTCCGCGCTCGCCTACATCGAGGCCACACTCGAAATTCTCGACCAGCTCCGTGAGCTCGGTGTGGCTCCCTCGGCGCTTTACATGTCCTCGAGCGGCAAGGGGCAGGCCGGCATCGTCTTGGCGCAGCGTCTCACCAATGCGGGCTTCGCCATGCAGGGTATCACCGCGACCGACGAGCACGACGTGCCCGAGCGCACCGCCAATATCGCCAACGACACGGCACAGGCGCTCGGCCTCGATTTGCGCGTTTCCCCGAGCGATATCCTCAGCGACCAGGACTTCGTCGGGAAGGGCTACGGCATCCCAACTGAAGCCGGCGTCGAGGCGGTGCGCCTGTTCGCGCGCCATGAGGGCATCGTGCTCGACCCCGTCTACACTGGCAAGGCCGCGGCCGGCATGATCGCCCATATCCGCGCAGGCCGCTACGGGCCCGGCGACGTAGTCGTCTTCGTCCACACCGGCGGATCGCCCGCCATCTTCACATGGAGCACGCTCTTCGTCCCCGCGGAAAACCTAGTCGCATCGACCCGTTGACTATGTCATGCGCCAGCGTCGGCACCTCGGTCGAACGCTCGCTTGGAGCAAGCGAGCAGATTTAACACGGTGCAGAATGGGCGACTCGAAAATCATTCGCGCTGCTGGTGCCATTCTTGCAGAGACAGGTGGCGACGAACAGCGTGCCCGCATGCTCGATCATATGTAGCGCCTTGTGCGTAGCACCTGGTGCGTGATCGAACACAAGCGTGCCCACGCCCCACATGAGCCACCAATAGACGACAAAGCCAAAGACGCCGATAGCACCAAGAACAAGGAACAGCAGAACGTTTAGCGTGCCGAGCAACGGCACGATCAGCCACGATACGACGTGAAGGATCATACGCAGAATCATCTCGATGATCCTGGCGATGATCTTCACTGCACCGCTCCTTTTTCGCGGCCGAGCGCTCGATAGAGCGCGGACCGGCTGATCTTGTAGCGCGCGGCGATCTCCGTAGTGGTGATCTCGGGGTCTTTCAACAGCGCGCGCACCTCGCGCAACGCTTTGGCGTCGAGCTTGCGCTTTCGGTCGCCCTTGCGCCCTCGCGCCCGAGCGGATTCCAGGCCGGCCCTGGTGCGCTCGCGGATCAGCTCGCGCTCAAACTGCGCGATGGAGGCGAACACGTTGAATACGAGCTCGCCGGCAGGCGTCGTCGTGTCAATCGGATCCATCAGCGATCGGAAGCCGATACCACGGCCTTTGAAGTCGGCGATCAGCGTGACCAGGTGCGCGAGGGACCGGCCGAGCTGGTCCAGCCGCCACACGACCAGGGTGTCGCCCGGCCGGAGATGACTGAGCGCTCGGCCGAGCTCGGGGCGATCGGCGCGCGAGCCCGATGCGGTCTCCGTGAAGATCCGATCGCAGCCAGCGGCCTCAAGGGCTTCGATCTGCATGGCGACATCCTGATCCCGCGTCGAGACGCGCGCGTAGCCGATGCGCATCGACGCGGCCTCGGGGCGCTGCTTGGGCGGCCTGGCCGGCTTGGTCCTGACGGCCGGCCCCGCGGTCGCGCTCATCGGCCGTGCCCGTTCTGCTGGGCCCCGCGCAATCGGCTGAGCGGCTGCTCGTCCATGCCCATCGCCTGGCCGATCACGCGGACGAGGGGCTGCTCGTCCCCTCGAAACGAGGCAGCGCTCGCGCCGACCCAGGCGCGAGCCTCGATGCCGGCGAGGTGGATTCTATGCCCGGCCTGGTGGGCGATCTGCTCAAGGTGGAACCGCATCGTGCGCCCGTTCCCCTCCCTGAACGGGTGGATGGCGTTCAGCTCGGTGATGTGGTGCGCGGCCTTGGCCGCGAAGGTCAGCGCGTCCATGCCCGCAAACCCCCCGATCGCCATCACTTGGCGAAACCGATCGCGCAAGGCCGGCTCGATGAACGCGGGCCGGGCAAATTGCGCGCGGGCCGGGCGAGGTCCGTTACCCGGAGCTCGCCCGCCCACTCGAACACGTCCTAGAACAGGTGCCGGTGCGTCGCGCGGTAGCCGTCGACCGACAGCGGAAACGTAGGCCCCTCGGCCGCCCTGGCGCGCGTCGCGGCGTATTCGAGAACGGCCAGGCGCGCGGGGTCCCGCTCGTCGAGCCTGTTCCGCAGAACCTCCGTGCCGGGATAAACATAGGGGTCGTCCTCCACGGTACGGCCTAGGCTGTGTGCGTGGTGGTCCGCTGTTTCTGCATGAAGCCGAGCACCAGGCTGGGCCAATCCTCGGCCGGCGCCCGCTCTTCGAGCAGCACGTCGAACAGCGTGGCGGTGTCGGCATCGGGGGTAATCCCCTCGATGCGGTTGCTGTGATGGGCGTTCAACGCCCAGTGCTTCGCCTCCGCGAGCTCGGCATCGGTGAGCCGGCGGAAGCGCCGGCGCCGAACCTGTGGTCACCTGCCGATTTGTTCAAAACTGCACGCTGAGCCGCCAAGGGCGGGAACGTAGCCCGAAGATCTCGTAGGGGCCGAAACGAGGCAGCGGGATTGGGCACGCTCCAGACATAATCGCCGGTCAGGCCGATGTGCTCCCAGCCGAGGGGTGCGACGTGGGTCAACAGGTCGGCGGGAATCGGCACTCCCCGCGCGCGCAACTGCTGGACGGCCCGGTCGAGATAGACCGTGTTCCACTGCACGATGGCGGCGGTGATGAAACTCAGGCCCGATGCGCGGAAGCTCTGGTTCTCGAAGGTGCGGTCTCGAATTTCTCCTTGACGGTGAAATAATACCGCGCGCCGCAGCGCGTTGCTGGGCTCGCCCTTGTTGAGACCGGCATGGCTGCGTTGGCGCAGCGCCGGATCGGATAGCCATCGCAGCGTGAACAGCGTCCGTTCGATGCGGCCGAGTGCGCGAAGCGCCCGCGACAGGACGTTACTGGCACCGGCCGCCGTGAGCTTGCGCAGGATCACGGACGGAACGACCGCGCCTGTCTCGATCGAGGCTTTGAGCCGCATGAGTTCGGTCCATTGCCCGAAGATCGCCGCCGTTTCGACCGTGTCGCCGATCAACGGCGCGAGCAGCGGCCACGTGCCGGCCTTCTCGACCGTGTAGAGCTTGCGGTCCTTCAGATCCTTGATGCGGGGCGCGAACCGGTAGCCCAACAGATGGCAGAGACCGAATACGTGATCCGTCGCTCCGGCGGTGTCGGTGTAGTGCTCAATGATGCGCAAGTCGGTTTGGTGGGCGTGATGGTGCAAACCGTCGAGCACGTAAGGCGCTTCTCTCATCGTCTCCGGAATGACCCGAGTGTAGAACGGTCCGTAATGGCCGGACACGTGCGTGTAGAGCACCGCGCCGGGGTCGATGCCGTATTTGGCATTGACGGAACCTCCCGCGCCCGCACGGCCTCCGGCCCGGAAATACTGTCCGTCCGACGACGAGGTTGTCCCGTCGTCCCAGATCGCCGCCATCGGATGCCTGTGGTGTGCGTTGACGATGGCGGCGCGAGCGGCGACGTAGTTGTCGTCGCCGATGTGCCACTGCGCCACGTTGACAAGGTGATGGTAGCCGAGACCTTGCGACGCGTCGGCCATGCGAGCAAGGCCCAGATTGGTGCCGTCGGCGAGCACCGCCGCCAGCAACGCCGGTTTGTCGGCGGCCGGATTCCCGGTTCGCAGATGCACGAACCGGTCGGAGAATCCGGTCCATCCGTCGACATCGCTCAGAACGGCTCTGTTGCAAACCTCGCCGCCGTCTGTCGGGATTGGTTCTGCGCAAGGGAGGGTGGCCGGGCGATGTCGGACTTCAAGGGGCGTCACTTCGAGGGAGAGATCGTGCTCTGGGCGGTCCGGTGGTATTGCCGATATGGGGTGAGCTATCGCGATCTCGGATCGTGTCCCCCCTGATGGTGTAGGAGCTGTGGGTAAGTGGCCCGCCGGAGCGACCGCCAAGAGTTTGGCGCAGGCGGGCCACTTATCCACAGCGGCGGCCACCCAGGTGGTCACCGTGGCGGCTCCGGGTAGGGTTGGGTTGCGAGACGCAACCCCAACCCGAAGGACCACCACGATGACCGACGACAAGATTGCGCTGCGCGAGCTCCTGGAAAAGGGTTCCGACGCCAGCTTGCTGCGCGAGATGATTGGCTTCGCTGCGGAACGGCTGATGGCGCTGGAGACCGAGACGCTGTGTGGCGCCGCCCCCGGCGAGCGCACCATCGAGCGGCGCAACCAGCGCAACGGCTATCGTGACCGCGACTGGCAGACCCGTGCCGGCACGGTCGAGCTGCGGATCCCGAAGCTGCGCCACGGCGCCTACTTCCCCGCCTTCCTAGAACCCCGTCGGATGGCAGAAAAAGCCCTGACTGCGGTGATCCAGGAAGCTTATGTCCAGGGCATCTCCACCCGCTCGGTGGACGAGCTGGTGAAGGCGCTGGGCATGGAGGGGATCAGCAAGAGTCAGGTTTCCCGTCTGTGCGGCGAGATCGACGAACGGGTGCAAGCCTTCCTCACCCACTCGATCGAGGGCGAGTGGCCATATATCTGGCTCGATGCCACCTACGTCAAAGTCCGGCGCGATCACCACATCGTCTCGGTAGCGGTGATCGTCGCCGTCGGCGTGAACACCGACGGACGGCGCGAGGTTCTCGGCATGACGATCGGCCACAGCGAGGCCGAGCCGTTCTGGGTGGAGTTCCTGCGCAGCCTGGCCCGGCGCGGCCTGCGCGGCGTCAAGCTGGTGGTCTCCGATGCACACGAGGGGCTGAAGGCGGCCATCACCAAGGTGCTGTGCGCCACCTGGCAACGTTGCCGGGTGCACTTCATGCGCAATGCGCTCGCCTATGCCGGCAAGACCCAGCGGCGCATCGTCTCCGCCTGGGTCGGCACCGCCTTCGCCCAGGACGACGCCGCGGCGGCCAGCACCCAGTGGCGCAAGGTCGCCGACCAGGTGCGACCCCGCGTGCCGAAGCTCGCCAGCCTGATGGACGAGGCCGAAGCCGACGTGCTGGCCTACATGGGCTTCCCGACCCAGCATCGCGCCAAGCTGCACTCCACCAACCCGCTCGAACGCCTCAACGGCGAGATCAAGCGCCGCAGCGATGTCGTCGGCATATTCCCCAACGAGGCGGCGGTGACCCGACTGATCGGCGCCCTACTGCTGGAACAGAACGATGAGTGGGCCGTCCAACGCGCCCGCTACATGAGCCTGGAAACCATCGCCCCTTTGAGCGATGATCCCACCGTCAGCCTGCCCGCCCTGGCAGCCTGATCCGAGGCAGCTCAACCCTGCCCAGGAGCAGCGCTCCTACACCACGAACCGGGACACGATCCTGCGGCATTCCGGGGCAGGCGCCCACGCTATTCGCCGACTCCGATCCAACGTCGCGGCTGCACCAGCAAGAATACCCTTCCGATGCCATCGAATATCCGCGGGGATGACATCCTTTCGCCATTTTCCTGGATTCGATAAGTCGGCACTATTTCTTTTCAACTAAAAGCGGCTGACAGCCCAAAATCATCTTCGCGGGATCGCGCCCCCGGTTTAGAAACCACGCACGCCGTTGTGTGGTCGCGATCATCGAATCGCAATTCGGCCAGACGCGGATCGCCCGGGAACGCACGTTCTCCGGTACGATGGTCCACAACATCGCACCTCGTGCCGCAGCGCACGAGGACCGTTGCCGATCGTGGCACGACGAAGGCCAAACAATCATCGATCTGTATTGGATTAAATCGGTGGGGCCAATTCTTTTCCGTAGGTAAACCTTTTGGAAGGTTTGGAGAGTAGGTTTAAGGACACTCACGCGGACGTGACCGTCGCCGAGTGTTCAATACCTAGGCAGGGGGACTTCATGCGACTGGATGGTATAGGTGCCGCGCTCGACAGTGCGGCCACGCAATACGATCTTGTACTCGCGCGCTCGCCGCAGGATCTCGACGAAGTATTTCGACTCCGTTATCAAGTCTACTGCCTGGAACGCAGCCTCGAACCGCCCCACAACGATCGCGAAACCGACAAGTTCGACCATTTCTCACGCCACGCCCTCATTCGCCACCGCGCGAGCCGCCAGGCCATCGGCACGGTCCGCCTGGTGACCCCGGCACTGGCCGAAACCGCGGCGCACATGCCGATCGAGGAAGTGGCTGATTCCGCCTTCCTCCGACGCTTGCCGCGGGAACGCACCGCGGAAATCTCCCGCTTCGCCCTGTCGAAGCGCTTTCGCGCCGAGGGCGGCATCTCTGATCCCCTGCTGCGCCTGTTCCTGATGCGCGGGATCGTGGCCCTCAGCGGGGAACTCGAACTCACCCACTGGTGCGCCCTCATGGAACCGTGCCTGCTGCGCCTCCTGCGCACCACGGCCATCCACTTCCAGCCGGCCGGCTCGGTGGTGGAACACCATGGGTTGCGCCAACCCTCGATCGGCATGATCGGCGACGTGCTGGACCGGATGGAACGGGAACAGCCGGCTATCTGGGACTTCGTCACCGAAGGCGGCATCCTCTGGTCCGATCGCGCCCTGCGCGTCGCCGCCTGAACCCGCACGCCGCGCGGCCCTGCGCGACTCACCCCACGTCGGCCGCGGTGCCGAGCCTCCGCGCCTCCGTCCTGCCGGCCGCCCCCTCGATCAGTTGATCGAGCGGCAGCCGGGTGGATCGCGCCCCTGGCAGACCACGCCGCGGCGTGCCGATACGGCCCATGAACACCACCTCGCCCGGCTCCCGCCCCGTCGTGCGGGAAAATTGTCGCGCCAGCATTGCAGCCCGGGCGATCAGGCCGCGGTCGCCCGTGAACACCGTCCCGCGCGCGCCGTATTCAGCGAAGGCGACCGTCGCCAGCACCGGCTGCAGCACGAGACCCAGCCGTGTGGCCGTAAGCCACAAGCGCTGGAGACAACGCCCGATGCGTAACAGCCGCGCCGGCCCCGTCTCCGCCTCGGGCCCAGTCTCCGCCTCCGGTCCGGCCAGTACCCGCACCACGAAAAAGGCGCCGCTGTTCCACGCCGGCCACAGATCAAGTGTGCCGGCCGTCATCGCCGCCCCGCCGAGCCGGTTTAGCAGGCGCATCCGCTCCCATCGCTGCATCGCCCAGTGCATCAGCGGCAGCATGGGGCGCGGCAGGCCGATCGCGCCGACGGGGATCCGGTCCGGGCTGTGCGGCTGGGACCAATCGAGCACGCGCTGGTGGACGCCGAACGCCTCCTCCGCCCGCAGCCGGATCCCGGTCGCGCCGGCGTTCAACCGGCCGAACTGCCAAAGGGCGGACGCGCCTTCGTGCCAGTCCACCGTCAGGTCGGCATCCAGACAGGCTTCCAGCGCGTGCTTCGCGGCTGGCGCGAGCCGCCGCCGCGCATAAGGGCGGCGATCGACGGAGCGCAACGTCAGGTAGGACAGCAACGGGTCCGGCGGCGCATCCGGCGCGGGTGGGAAATGCAGTACCAGCCCGGGCACCAATGGCGCCGTGCAGACCATGCCGTGCTGCCGGCCGGACGCGGCGATGCGCAGGGTCTCCATCGGCATGCCGACCGCGAGCAGGGTCGGCTCGCCGTCGCGGTACTCATATAGCTGTTATAGCTGTCCAGCGGCCTTCTGGCGGACGTCCACTGCGACGGTTGCCTCGTCCAGGATCCGGAATCGCCAGGGCTGGATGTTGTCCCCGCTTGGTGCCCAGCGCCCGAGATCCAGGATCTCCTCGATCAAAGACCGCGGGTCGACCGGCTCCGGCGCGGCGCTGCCTGACCTGGCGGCCGAACTGGCGCCGCCCGATCGCGAGTTTCAGCCGTTGCAGCGGCCCCGCGTTCCCGAACCACAGGCGACTGACGGCCAGGCGATGGCGGTAGGCGTCGTACTGGTGGTGCCACGGCGCTGCCTTCACCCGCCGCGCCCCAACAGCAGCTTCACCGCCGCGGTGGCGACGACGCCGGCGCAAAGCTGGATCGCTGCGACCGTGGACGGGCCTTTCCGCCCTGCAAGGTCGACCCGGGTGCGGTCCACGAGGTACGGGCGGTGCAGCCCGGCCGGCGCCAGCCCCACCAGAAAGCGGAGGAACTGCTCGGTCTCGGGCTGTCCTTCGAAGCGGAAGTAGCGCTCGAAACTCATGCCGCCCGGTGTGAAGATCAGCAGGCCGGTGCCCATGCCGATTGGGGCGGCCGTAACGGCGGGGATGCCGCGCTCGGCGCAGCGGGCGAAAATCTGGCGGCGGATGGGGATTTCGAAGAAATCGAGCCCGTCGGCGAACAGATGCGCGCCGTCCAGGAAGTCGTCGATCTGCGCCGTCGTGATCGCAGTGTCGAAGCGGCGGATGCGGAGTTCGGGGTTGATGGCGCGCGCCATCGCCTCCATTACCGCCGCTTTGGGTCGGTCGAGCGTGTCCATCGTAGCGCCGACCTGCCGATTAAAGTTTGCAATATCAAAACGATAGAAGTCCGCGATCGTGAACGCCCCGACGCCCAATCGCGCAAGCGTGAGCAAACGGGCGCCTCCAGCGCCGCCCAGACCGACGATCGCGACCCGCTTGGCGCGCAGCGCCGCCTGTTCCCACTCGGTGAGTCAGCCGAGGTTGCGGTTGAACGCAACGTGATAACTGAATCGAGATGGATTTGACGTGGCACTCTCCTGTCGTGATCGGCGGAAGACCTGCGCCGTGATGTCGAGATGTATTCCGATTTCGCAAGAGTCCAGCGGAGTGCCCGTTGCCATGCTGCACGTGCGTGCCCGGGATTTTGCCCCGGCTACGCTTCTATCTGGGGCCCCACTTCGGCGCCGATGCACACCACCCTCCGCACGGCGGCGGATGCTGGCGATTCCCGGTCAGTAGTGATCGAAATAGTCATTCACTGCAATCACGAAATAGTCATTCACTGCAATCACACGAAGTTGTTGCGACTGTCGGACGAATTCTATGCGCGAAATCTGACTGCCGAGTTACATACCTCCCACAGATTCGGGTCGCGATGTGCGAGCCGTCAGCATACGTTTTGGGAGAATTACGATGTCGCGGCGGCTAATCGGTACTGCAATTCTCGGCCTGGGCCTGGCCGTCTGTCTGGCGCCGGGCGCGTGGGCTACTGCCACCACGAATATCGACGGGGTCGTCGTCCCGGTCGGCCTCGTGCCCGGAGGCAACCAAATCCAGAGTGGTTTCCTCAATGAAAGCAGCGTCGCCAATGTCGGCGACGTGCTGTCCGGCACCGGCTACGTGAACGCCATCTCGCTGGGCACCAACATAAGCGACCAGACCTGGGCGAACGGTCAGAACGGCGTGATGCTCGCCTTCGCGTTCACCGGCTACACCGTGTCCAGCATCGTGGATCCGACCGCCACCGCCCCGGGTTCGGTGGATTTCACGGGCGGGACAGTGGACTTCTATACCCTTGCGGCCGGAACCAACCTCCAGACCGGTTCGGAGGCCGGTGACATGGCGGTGGTCACGAGCGGCACGCTGTGGATGTCCACAACTGCCGCCGTCGAAGGAGCGAACGCCACGACGCTTACGGCGACGCTGCCGCCGGGTGATACGGCTGCGAACATCGTCAACCAGGCCAGCGGCTTCGGGTATCTTGATGCGACCGGCGGCCCAGCCGGTTCAGTCTACCACACCGGCACGTTCGCAAACCCCTACGACGTGGGCGACGTGTCGGACATGAGCTTCACCTCGGACTTCTCGAACGCCCCGGCCGGGTCAGACTTCCCGATCAGCGGCTCGGCGACCCTGAAGGCGAACACCGTGCCGGAACCCGGCGCGGCCGCGATCCTCGCCACTGGCGTCGCGCTGCTCAGCTTCGTGGGCATGCGCCGCCGCCGCAAGGGCGCGGGCGCGATGACCGTCGGCTGATCTTCCGATGATACCCGGCGCCCGCGTGCGGGCGTCCGGGGTGACAGCGACGCCCTCAGGCAGCCGCGGCCCCCCGGAAACGGGCACCGCGGTTTGTCTATTCAGGGACCGGGGCGGGTCAGCGCCCGGCGAACGGACCCAGCGCCATTTCCGTGCCGCCCAGGACGTCGCGCAGCGCGGCCAGCAAGCCTGCCACGACCCCCGCCGGTGTATCGGCCCCCAACGGCGGCGCCGCCGCGACGGTCCGCTGCAGTAGCACCCGTGCCGGATCAGCTCGCGTGCCCACCAGCACGAGCGCCAGCGCCGCCCGCGCCGAATCCGCCGAAATCACCGGCACCGCCGCCGCTCGTGCCGCCGGCGACGTGATGGAAGCGATCGTCAAGGAGCTCAAGAAGTCCGGGAAGTTCACGCTGCCCAGCTTTGGGACCTTCACCGTCCGTAAGACCAAGGCCCGCAAGGGGCTCAATCCGCGCACCGGCGAAGCGATCAAGGTGAAGGCGGGCAAGACGGTGCGGTTCAAGGCCTCACCCACCCTGAAGAAGGCGGCCTGATCGGCTCAGGGCTCTTGCCGTCGGCGGCATCCCGCCTTCCGGTCGGTTTCCTGGCGCACCACCTGCGCCCTATCCAGGACTCGATCCATTCCGGCCGTCGGCGCCCCCGTGATTGCGGCCGACCGGCTCTGCCGCCGGGATCCGGCTTACCAGGATTGGCGCGAAACTGCCGTCCTGCGCCGTGGCGACCTGGCCCTGTTTGGCGAGCTCCAGACAGGCGATCAGGGTACTGGCCCAGCCGGACCGCCGCCGCAGCGGGCTCTCCGCCCTCCCCTCCCCGGCCGCATCCCCCTGCGGTACTAGGCGCTGCATCGGCGTCGGCTCGGAAGCTTCCGCCAGCACATGCCGAATGCGGTCGCGCGCCTCGACGACGGAATACAGATCCAGCCACGGCGGCCGATAGGGTGGAGCGGTCGTGGTGGGTTTCGGCGTGTCGTCGAACAGCGCCAGGCTGGCCCAGAGGAACTCGACGACGTCGACCTCGTATCGGTTGGCGACCGTCGGACCGGCATCGGCGCGAAGCGCCGGCAGCTCCGGCTGGCCGCGGGCGAACACGTCGCGGCCGAGCTGCGGCCGCCGCTCCAGCCACCCCGCCAGCGCCTGCGCCTGCTGCAGCGCCAGCAGGCGGTCGCGCAGCCGACCCCCCTCGCCTTCCGCCGCCTGGTCCGCCGGGTCCGCCGGCAGCAGCAGGCGTGAGCGCAGCCAGACCAGCCAGGCCGCCATCACCACCCAGGCGCCCTTCTGCGCGAGCGTGATTTCCCCGCCCGCCCGCTCCAGCGCCGCGGCAAGCTGCGTGACCAGATCCGGCACCGACAGGCGGGCGAGATCGATCCGCTGCGCCCGCGCCAGGCTGAGCAGCAAGTCGAGCGATCCGCTGAATCCGTCGAGCTGCAGCGAGGGGCTGGTCTCCTCCCCTACCCGCTCCGCCGCCGCCTCGGTCGGCGCCGCGTCCATCCCCGGCTCGGTCCGGCGGCCGCGGCCGCAGCGCGAACCGCAGTCCTGGCCAGCGCGCCGCCAGCCGGGTGACCGCCGCCTGCGGGGTATCGCCGCCGGTGAAGAACCCGTAGCCGATCACCGCATGCCCAGCCGGCAGCCGCCGCCCGGCGATGGCGCCTGGCTGCAGCGCCACGTGCCGCAGGCCGTCCTCAATCCCCCAGTGCGCGCGCAGCCAGGACAGCGCCGTCGGATCGGTGGGCCCCAGCGCCAGGATCTGCGCCGGCACCGGCAGCAGCGCGTGCAGATCGAACGGGCAGGCGCGGCTGCGCCCGACCAACGCGAGGGCACGCGCCTGCCGCACCTCGACGCCGGCGCGGAACCGCCGCGCCAGGATGTGGCAGCCGTCCACGGACAGGCGCCGCTGTGCGGCCGGCTGCGTCACCGCCAGGGCAAACACGTCCTCTTCGATCCCTGCGAAGTCCAGCCGCCAGGGGATTACCCCGGCACCGCGCGCCGCCGTGGCAAAGTCCACCAGCGCCGCCGCCGACCCTCTGACGGTCAGGTGGTGATACAGCCACGCTGGCGCGGTAGTTGCCGGTGCCGCGGCCGGGCGCGGTCAGCGGCCGCGGCGTTTCGGGGGCGGCGGCTCCCGGGCGACCGGCGGGGCCGCCGGCGGGGGATCGGGCTCCCAGGGCGTGCGGAATGAGCTCACAGCCCGGGCCGGCCGGCCGGGCTTTCCGCCACCAGGCTGGCCTGGTCGATATAGCCGCGCATCGCGCGGCGATCCTTGTGGCGGGTGTGGCGCATGATCTCCTCGTCGCGCACCCCGTTGCGGTAGGCCTCGGTGATGAAGCCGACCCGCAGCGCGTGCGCGCTCAGCCGGCCGAAGCCTTCGAGCGCCAGCCCGGCGAGCGCCGCGGCGCCGATCGCCCCGCCGGCGCCGATGCGGCGGAACAGCGGCCCGGCCGCGCGTTGCGCCACCGCCTGCCAGGCTTCGAAGGCGCAGCGGGCAGGTGTCGGGGTGACTGCCGCGCGGCAGCCCGAGCTCGGCCCCCTCCCCGGCCGGATCGGTCTTGCTGCGCAGCAGCCGCAGCCGCAGGCCGTCGTTGCCCACGGCGACATCCTCTACGTGCAGCGCCACGAGCTCGGCGCGGCGCAGCGCGCCGGCGAAGCCGAACAGCAGCAGCGCGCGGTCGCGCCGGCCGCGGGCACTGCCGTCGCAGGTGGCGAGCACCGCGCGCAGCCGCTCCAGGGTGAGCGCCGCCGCCTTGCGTACCGGCCGGCCGTGCTGGCGCAGCAGCCCCTGCAGCGGGCCCTGGATATCGCGATGCGCCGGGTTCCAGGGCAGGTCGTTGAACCGGTGCATTATGCCCAGCGCGGCCAGGCGGCGGCGGATGGTGGTGGGCGCGTGGGTTTCCGCCAGGCTGGCGAGGTAGGCGCCGACGGTGGCGGGGGCGGCCGGCACCGGTGTCGCGTAGCTAAAAATGATGAGACTGGGAAGTCGTTGTTATCAATGGGTTCCGATTGCCATAAACTGTAAGACGTTGCCATTTATCTGAGAATTTGCTTGCCATTGGTGCCGCAAATATGAGACGTTTGGCTGCGCACGTTGCTGCAAGGTCAATGGTCGATGTCGGGCGGTGTCGCCGAAGATCACCTGGCCTGGACGGAGGCTTGCCGCCGCGAGAGCGCTCGAGGATAGTTGCATCATTTGCCGCAATATTGAGACTCGCCGCCTGGATGGGTCTCATAGAAAATGGCAGAAAATGCGCGAACAAGCACTTTTCTCCACATTTTCGGCAACGTGACACCGCCTGCTGGAGGCGCGCATGGGCAAGCAGGGCAAGCGCGAGTTCGTGCAGGTGCTGCGGCTGATGGAGGTGTTCACCGCCGAGGATGTCGCGGCCGGGGTGCGTGCCGCCATCGAGCGCAGCGCGGTCGGCTTCGACACGGTGAAGCACCTCGTGCTGTGCCGGATCGAGCGCCGTCCGCCGCGGCTCGACATGACGGTGTATCCGTATCTGCCGCGCGCCCACGTGGCGGCCACCTCGGCCCGGACCTACCTGGACCTGCTGGCCGGGACGGCGTCATGACCGACGCATCGCCGGCCACGCCGCAAATCCTTCTGGCGCATCACCTGAAGGCGCTGAAGCTGCCGACCTTCCTGCGCGAGCATGAAAAGCTGGCGCGGCAGTGCGCCAGCGATGGGGTCGATCATGTCCGCTACCTGCTGCGGCTGGCGGAACTGGAACTGATCGAGCGGGAACGCCGGACAATCGAGCGTCGTATCAAGGAGGCCAGGTTCCCGGCGGTGAAGAGCCTCGACAGCTTCGACTTCCTGGCGCTGCCGTCGCTGAACAAGGCGTTGGTGCTGGAACTCGCGCGGTCAGAGTATGTGCTGCGCCGGGAGAACGTGATCGCGGTCGGCAACAGCGGTACGGGCAAGAAGCACATCGCGCTCGGCCTGGGGCTGGCCGCCTGCCAGAAGGGCCTGTCGGTGGGCTTCACCACGGCGGCGGCCCTGGTGCACGAACTGATCGAGGCGCGCGACGAGAAGCGGCTGCTGCGGCTGCAACGCCAGCTGGCCGCGTGCAAACTGCTGGTGATCGACGAACTTGGCTACGTGCCGCTGTCGCAGACCGGCGCCGAATTGCTGTTCGAGGTGTTCAGCCAACGCTACGAGCGCGGCTCGACCATCGTCACCAGCAACCTGCCGTTCGACGAATGGACCGGCGTGTTCGCCTCCGAGCGTCTCACCGGCGCGCTGCTCGACCGGCTCACCCACCACGTCCACATCCTGGAAATGAACGGCGAAAGCTACAGGCTCAAACAGAGCAAGCGGCGTCAACGCGCCGACCGGGGCGCCAAACCACCGGAAACCCCTCCCGACGAATGACCGACCCGCAGCCAGGCGCCCCGTACGGGGCGCCTGGCTGCCATCGTCCGTGATGTAGTTTTGCTCCGGCCCGCCGATGCATTTTTCCTCCGGCGTTGACAATCGGCTGGCAAATTCTGTCGCGCATATGACGAGTTACGCAACTTCCTCCATTCCCGCTCCCGCGCCCATCAGCAAGTTTCCGCCGACTACCGTAGGGCCCACTTCCTTCGCCGCACCGCAACGGTGCTGAGCGTGTTGCAAGCCGCCTAACGACCTCGCCCCTCAGCCGTCGGCCTATAGTTGCTGGCACGAGCGCTGACAGAACCTGCCCAGGAGCAGCGCTCCTACACCACGAACCGGGACACGATCTGCCGCAGCCCGATGCGGCCTTGAACCAAGCCGGTTTCCCACTCACACCCGTCTGGGGGCAGCCGCTGTGCTACGCGCCGCCTCCGCACGCCCTCGATCGGAAGCCAGGATGCCCCGGCCTTGGCGCGGAGGAGCAGCACGCCCGCGCAATCGGGCGTGTCACGGTGCACGCAAAGCCGGTTCACTTCAAGGATGCCGCGCCCCATCAAGGCTGGAGCGACAGGGTTGCCGACAACGGCGACGCCGATGAGGGTGGGTCCATTGAAGACGACGTTGTGAAAGCGCCAAGTGACAGGGACGCCGCAATGCGCGTGGTGACGGGCGATGAACCCGCGTGCGATGCTGGGTGCGATGGGTTCCAGACGCGGTTGCCGATCCAGCATGAGACCGCAGCACCCATCATCGGCGACGCGCCGCAATTCGCGTCCGCAGAGATCCTCGATGGTGCCCGAGCACACGCGTGATCGCGCGCTCCAGTTCCGCGGCCCGAAACGGCTTCTGAAGCACTTCGGCGTCCGGACGGAACAATCCAATAACGGAAACATCGCCGCTGATGAAGACATGCGGCACCGGTCCGGCTATGAGGATCGCGTCGACGGCACGGATGCCGCTGCCCTCACCCAGGCGTTCGTCGACGATCATCAGGTCCGGGAGGAAGCGCATCGCGGCGGTGACCGCGTCGCTTTCGGTGGTCTCGATCGCACACACCGCATGACCCATTCCGGCCAGCATCTCGCCGAGCAGGGGCCCGACCAGGGCATCGTCCTCCACCACTAGAACCCGGACCGCTTTCATGCGCCGGTCTCCACGCGCATCCCGGCCGCCGGGGCCGGGATGGGATCATGCGTTCCCAGCACGCTGCCTTGTGTGGCGGCCACGAGGGAGGTCCAATAGTATTTGGCCGGCCAGGGCGCCGGCACCCCGTACGCACCGTCTCGAGGCGCGATCGGGCCAGGAGGCGCGGCAGGGTACGGAGCCGGGCGTGCGGCGCGTCGTTCGGGCATGGTCAGGCGTTCGATGACGGTGATCGGCCGGTCGAGTCCGCGGGCGATTTCGGTCAACAGAGCGGCCGTGCCGGCGTCGCCGGAATGCGCCGCCCGGGCGCTGGTCTGGCGTAACGACTCGCCGAAAGTCACCAGCGCCCGGGCCACGGCGCGGGCGTGGTGCCCGGGATCGGCCGGGCCGAGCGGATAGGCTGCCAGGAACGATCGCGTCACCGCCGCCGCGATGGTGCCATTCGCGCTGCCGCCAAGCTCGGCCACCTGGCAGGCGATCAGGTCGGCATACTGCTCGATCGCCGCCGAGACCCTGTCGAGCGGTCCGTAGGCCGCCACGGACCCGAGCCCGCGGACATTCCAGCACGCGTGCTTTGTCTGACCGCGCAAGTCGATCGCCGCCGCCAGGTGCCGGTTCAGGAGTTCGAGGGACCGTCTGCGGACGGGCCCGGACAACAGGTCGTGTGTTGGCTGCATCGCTGCATCTCCAGTTTTCCGTGGGAGAGTGTCGGGTCAGGCGTCGCGCCGGGGCAGGCGCGGGTGGTCCGGTCCCCGAACCGAAGATCACCGGAGCATGACCCTAGCGGGGGGCGACGTGCCGCGGGGAGGTTCGGAAACTACCCAGGCCACCCGGTTGCCGACCGTTCCCCCGCGTGTCGCGCACGTCATATTGGATGCCCAACGGAACTGCGGCGGGGAGCGGCGGGGGTGACCTCGACGGTCCGGATCTCGACGTTGGTGACCTTGATGCCCCAGGTTTCGGTCTGGCCGTCCAGGATGCTCTGCACGTCGCTGCTGAGCTTCTTCCGTTCCGATAACATCTCGTCGAGGCCATGTTGGCCCAGCATGGTGTGGAGCCTGGTCTGCGCGAGCATGACGGTGGCGGGCAGGAAGGACCGCACCCGGATGATGGCACGTTCGGGGTTGACCACGTTGAAGTAGAGCACCGCATCGACGTTCATCGATACGTTGGGCCATGATCGTCTGCGCCAGGATGGGTCGCAACGAGCGCCCCTGGTGCCCCCGACGCCTGCACCGACCCATGGTCGCGACGAATGTGGGCCACCGGTGCGCGGCGCGAACAGGCTCGGAAATTACTCAGACGGCACGGTTGCGTCGTGCGTGCGATCACGGCGTCTTCGAGGATTGACCGCCGAACCTAGTGTGCAGATAATGTGCCCTGCGGGAGCACCCGCGCGACTGGAGCAGAGGTGATCGCGATCGATACCGACCCCGCTCCGGCGTTGCACCAGGAAACCGATATCCCATGTCGCGAGGACGTCCCCACGGGGCTGGCGTGACGAAACCGAAACCGACCGGGCGCTCCGTATCCGCGCCGGGCGTGCCCGACGCCGCCAGGGATTTCCCGGTTGTCGCCATCGGCGCCTCGGCCGGCGGGCTCGACGCGTGCAGGAAGCTTTTGCGTGCACTGCCTGCCGGCAACGGCATGGCCTTCGTCGTGGTCCAGCATCTCGACCCGAACCACGAAAGCCTGATGGTCGATCTCCTGGTCCGCGACACGCCGATGCCAGTGCTGCAGGCGGCCGATGGGATGCCCATCGCGCGCGAGCACCTATATGTCATTCCGCCGGGCAGCTATCTCGCGGTCGGCGGCGGCACCTTGCATCTTTCGCAACCGACGGTCCGCCATGGTGCGCGCCTGCCGTTCGACCACCTGCTGGCGTCGCTGGCGAGCGATTATGGCACGCGCGCCGTTTGCGTGATCCTGTCGGGAACCGGGGCCGATGGCAGCCTGGGGCTGCAGGCGGTGCGGGAGCGGCACGGACTGGTCATCGTGCAGGACCCGAACGAGGCCGGCTATGACGGGATGCCGCGCAATGCGATCCTGACAGGCGCGGTGGACCTTGTGCTTCCGATCGCGCAGATGCCGGCGGCGCTCGCCGCATACCGGCGGCGCATGATCCCGGCCTGGACGCGTGCCGGGCCGCAGGCGCAGACCGAGGAACAGCAGAACCTGTCGGCGATCATCGCGTTCATGCGCGCGAAGACCGAGCATGATTTCACGCTCTACAAGGCCGGAACATTGCAGCGCAGGATCGAACGGCGCATGGGCATGGCGGGGATCGAGACCGGCGACACGGCGCACTATCTCGACATGCTGCACAGCAACCCCGGCGAGCTCGATCTTCTTGCCAAGGACCTGCTCATCAACGTCACCAGCTTCTTCCGCGACCCGAAGGTGTTCGACGCCCTAGCGAAGCGGATCGTTCCCGAGCTGGTGCGCCGCCGGTCGCCCGATCAGCCGCTGCGGATCTGGGTCGCCGGATGCAGCACGGGCGAAGAGACCTATTCGCTGGTCATGCTGTTCCGCGAGGAGATCACGGCGGCCAACCTCAACATCAAGCTGCAGGTCTTCGCCTCCGACGTCGATCCCGACGCGGTGGCCACCGCCCGCGAGGGTCTCTATCCGGAAACGATCGCGACGGAGGTCTCACCGACCCGACTGTCCCGCTTCTTCTCGAAGGAGGACGACGGCTACCGGGTATCGCCCGAGCTGCGCTCGGTCGTCGTCTTCACGGTGCAGGATGTCCTGGCCGACCCGCCGTTCTCGCGTCTCGACCTCGTCTCCTGCCGGAACCTTCTGATCTACCTGCGTCCGGAGGCACAGGCGAAGATCACGTCGCTGTTCCATTTTGCGCTGCGGGAGGACGGCGTCCTGCTGCTCGGCAGTTCGGAGACGGTCGGCAGCGCGGAGAGCCGATTCGAGGTGATCTCGAAGCCCGAGCGCCTCTATCGGCACGTCGGCCGCGCGCGGCCGGGCGAGTTCGGCTTCCTGATGAACTCCGGCGCTGGCGTCGTCAGAGCCACGGCACGGTCCGGACCCGCACGGACGCCCTCGCGCGAAGCCGTCCTCGCCGAGCTGTGCCGACGACTGGTGACCGAGACCTACGCGCCGGCGGCGGTGCTGCTCAACCGCAACCACGAGTGCCTGTACACGCTGGGACCGATCGATCGCTACCTGCGCGTCGCGGCCGGGGCGCCGACCCACGACCTCCTCGCCATGGCGCGGCCGGGCCTGCGGACCAGGATCAGGGCGGCGATCCACCAGGCCACAGAGGAAAACGCCCGGGTCGTCACAGCCGGCGCGCGCGGCGGCCATGACGGCAACACCGGCCGCTTTTCGATCGCCGTGCAACCGGTCCAGAGCGAGGGCGAGGACCTGCTGCTGATTTGCTTCGTCGATGAGCCGGCGCGGGAGCCGCGGCCGGGCCGCCGGCCCGTGCCGGGCGAGCGTCACCAGATCACCGAGCTGCAGCAGGAGCTGGCGGCTACCCGGGCCGAGCTGCAGGGCGCCATCCGCAACCTCGAAATCTCCAGCGAAGAGCAGCGGGCCATCAACGAGGAGGCGCTGTCGGTCAACGAGGAGTTCCAATCAACCAACGAGGAGCTGCTGACCTCGAAGGAGGAATTGCAGTCGCTCAACGAGGAGCTCACGGCCCTCAACACCCAGTTGCAGGAAACCCTGGAGCGGCAGCGGACCACGTCCAACGACCTGCAGAACATCCTGTACAGCACCGACGTCGCGACGTTGTTTCTCGACGCCGATCTGCATATCCGCTTCTTCACCCCGGCCACCAGGTCGCTGTTCAGCGTCATCCCGACCGATGTCGGCCGGCCGCTCGGCGACCTCACCTCGCTCGCGGTCGATGGCGCGTTGCTGAGCGATGCGCGCGCGGTGCTGCGCGGCCTGCCGCCGATCGAGCGGGAGATCGAGACGCAGGCGGGCACCTGGTACGCCCGTCGCATCCAGCCCTATCGTACTCTGGACAACGGGATCGAGGGGGTCGTGATCACCTTCGCCGACGTCACCGAGCGCAAGCGCACCGCGGACGCGCTGGGGGCGGCCAAGCAGCAGGCGGAGCTGGCGAATGTCGCGAAATCGCGCTTTCTCGCCGCCGCCAGCCACGACCTCCGCCAGCCGCTGCAAACCCTTGCGCTGGTCCAGGGGCTGCTGTCGCAGACCGTCCAGGGTGAGAAGGCGCAACAACTGGTCGCCCGGTTCGACGCGACCCTGGGCGCCATCACCGGCATGCTGAACACGCTGCTGGATATCAACCAGCTCGAAGTCGGCGCCGTGCGGCCGGAAATTTCCGGTTTCCCGGTCAACGTGCTGCTCGACCGGCTGGCGGACGAGTTCGCCTATCATGCGCAGACACGCGGGCTGGCGCTGCGCGCGGTTCCGTGCAGCCTCATGATCCAAAGCGATCCGCGCCTGCTGGGCCAGATGCTCCGCAACCTGCTGGCCAACGCGGTGAAATATACCAAGCACGGCAAGATCCTGATCGGCTGCCGCCGCCACGAGGACCGGGTGAGCATCGAGATATGGGACACCGGCATCGGCATCCCCGCGGCGGACCTGCAGGCGATCTTCGAGGAGTACCATCAGCTCGACAATGTCGCGCGCGAGCGGAGCCGCGGTCTAGGGCTGGGTCTGGCGATCGTGCAGCGCCTGGCGAACCTGCTGGGTCATCGGGTGCATGTCCGTTCGCGTCTGGGCAAGGGCTCGGTGTTCGCCGTCGATGTCATGCGCGCGCCCGACGCCGCGCCGAAGCTCGATGCACCGCGGCCGGACGGTGACGACGACAGTGACGACGGCATCCGGCGCAGCGGCGCGATCCTGGTCATTGAGGACGATTCGGAGGTACGCGATCTGCTGGAAGTGCTCCTGCGCGATGCGGGTCATCGCGTGACCAGCGCGCCGGACGGCACCGCGGCGGTCGATCTGGTGACGCACGGAACGGCCCGGCCGGACCTGATCCTGGCCGACTACAACCTGCCGGGCGGGATGGACGGGCTGCAGGCTGTCGCCAGGCTGCGCACGCACCTGCATCTGCAGATCCCTGTGGTGATCCTGACCGGCGATATCTCGACCGGCACCCTGCGTGATATCGCGCGCGATGACTGCGTGCAGCTCTACAAACCGGTGAAGCCGGGGGAGCTGCTGCACGTCGTCCACGGTCTTCTGCCGATCCCGCCTGCCGTTCCGGCCGGCGGCCCCGGTCCGCCTGTCATCTTCGTCGTGGACGACGACAGCCACGTGCGCGCCGGGATTCGCGAGATGCTAGAGGCGGCAGGCTATGTCGTCGGGGACTACGCCTCCGCCGAGGCGTTCCTGACCGCCTATCGCCCGGGCCGCGAGGCATGCCTGTTGATCGACGCCTATATGCCGGGGATGAGCGGGCTCGACCTGCTGCACACGCTGCGCGGGACCGGGCACGCGCCTCCGGCCATCATGATCACCGGCAACAGCGACGTATCGATGGCGGTCCAGGCCATGAAGGCGGGCGCGCTGGACTTCATCGAGAAGCCGGTGGGCAACCGCGAGCTGCTCGCCGGGGTGCAGCGCGCCCTGGAGCAGGCGCGGGACGCGAGCAAGGTGATCGCCTGGCGGGAGGCGGCAGCCACCCATGTCGCGGGCCTCACGTCACGGCAGCGCCAGATCATGGACTTGGTGCTGGCCGGCCAGCCCAGCAAGAACATCGCTGCCGATCTCGGCATCAGCCAGCGCACGGTCGAGAACCATCGCGCCGAGATCATGAAAAGAACCGGCACGCGATCGCTGCCTGCCCTGGCCCGGCTGGCGCTCGCCGCAGCGGGGCCGCAGGAGACCGCGGATCGACCTGGAACTTCCGGCGCCGTGCCTCTGCCGGTAGCCGCTAGGTTGTGAATCGGCGCCGAAGTGGGGTTCTTCCGCAATTTTGGTGCAGGTTGCATCAACGGGAATCCTATAAGATCTTGATTAGACTAGAGATCATGGAGGATCCTGGCTCACGACTAGCGCGTGCCCCAGTGAGAAAGCTCGCCACCGAAATTCTTCGGCGGATCAATTGCCTACCGCCCATTGCGCCGTCTTGCCTGCACCAAAAGTGCGGAAGAGCCCCACTTCGGCGCCGATTCACAACCACACATTGCAGGGCAACCGCGCGTGGTTCGATCGTGTCCCGGTTCGTGGTTGTCACGTTGCCGAAAATGTGGAGAAAAGTGCTGGTTCGCGCATTTGCTGCCATTTTCTATGAGACCCATCCAGGCGGCGAGTCTCAATATTGCGGCAAATGATGCAACTATCCTCGAGCGCTCTCGCGGCGGCAAGCCTCCGTCCAGGCCAGGTGATCTTCGGCGACACCGCCCGACATCGACCATTGACCTTGCAGCAACGTGCGCAGCCAAACGTCTCATATTTGCGACACCAATGGCAAGCAAATTCTCAGATAAATGGCAACGTCTTACAGTTTATGGCAATCGGAACCCATTGATAACAACGACTTCCCAGTCTCATCATTTTTAGCTACGCGACACCCGGCGTCGGAGGTGACGCGGCTGCCGTGGAATTCCAGCTTCAGACGGCGGTCGAAATCGACCCGAAGGGAACCATCATCCGCTTCACCCGTTGGATGCTCCATCGGCGCGCGTCCAACCTGACCATAACATCCTGATACTCATGCCAGATTTATCCAGGACGTACAAGGAAATCCAAGGTCATATGGGAAATGCGGGATAATATCTGGTAGTTTGCGGTGATGTTCCGTAGCCGATCGTCCGAAACAACGGCTCTCAGGCTTATGATCGCTCCAGAGCGGCCGCATCGAGTGCAGCTTCGATCGCCCGCGCCAGGTCGTCGCATCGGTAAGGCTTGTGGAGGATTGGCAAGCCCTGCAGCGCCTCCTCCTCGACACCGGAGATTGCCGTCATGCCCGATGTCAGCACGATCGCCAGGCGCGGCAGTCGGCGCCGGATCTCACGCACGAGCTGGAATCCAGACATCCCGTCGGGCATGAGCACGTCGCTGACGACCACATCGACAGCGAAGCCGCTGTCGAGCAGGTGCAAGGCCCTGGGTCCGCTCTCAGCGGCAATCGTGATGTAACCCAGACCTTCCAGCACCTCGACGACAAGCTCCCGCACGTCCCGATCATCGTCGACCACCAGAACGCGCAGAGCCTGCGACGCGCTCCGCGGAATCCCAATGACGGCCGGCGGCTCCAGGGCCACTACGGGCGCTGCGGTCCTCGGGAGGTGTAGCCGGACCGATGTACCGGCGCCGGCGGCACTCTCGATCGTCACCTGGCCACCCGATTGGCGCACGAAGCCATAGACTCGGCTGAGACCGAGGCCCGTCCCCTTACCCACATCCTTGGTCGTAAAGAACGGATCGAAGGCTCGTTCGCGGGTCTGAGGTGGCATGCCGTGGCCGGTATCGGTCACGACGATCGACAGATAACGGCCGCCGCGGATCGGCCCTGCCCCGTCATCGGGCTGGCCAACGAGATCCGCGTCCTCGGTCGCGATCGTGAGAGAACCACCATCCGGCATCGCGTCCCTGGCATTCGTGGCAAGGTTCAGAATCGCGGCCTGCAGCTCGGCGGAATCAACCAGACACGGGCCCAGTTCCTCGCCAAGCGCGAAAGTGAGCCGGATGCCATCTCCGATGGAGCTGCGCAAAAGAGGATCCATGTCGCGCAGCAATGTATTGACAGAAATGGGCTGGGGTCGAAGCTCCTGGTGGCGGGCAAAGGCGAGGAGTTGCTGGGTCAGGCGCGTGCCTCGCTCGACCGCACGCTGACTGGATTCGACCCGACCCTTCAGCCACGCGTCGCGCGTGCGCGTCTGGAACAATTCCAGATTGCCGGAGATCACCAACAGGAGGTTGTTGAAGTCGTGTGCGATTCCGGCGGTGAGCTGACCCACGGCCTCCATCTTCTGGGCCTGACGCAGCATTGCTTCGACCCGTTCTTGTTCCGCCATGGTGGCGACCAGCCTGGCGTTGACCTGGCCCAGCTCCAGTATCCGCTGCTTCTGCCACCGCAGATCGGTGACGATGCCGGAGATGATCCTCTGGCCCTCGTCCAGGAGATCTACCACCGCCAGGAACACCGGAACGGCCGTGCCATCCGCCGCACGCAGCGCGAGTTCGCTCCTGCCGCCAGCCCGACCGTCCTCCGCCATAAGCTCGTTGAACAGGTCCCGATCGTCAGCGACGATGAATTTCTCAAACTTCTGGCCGACGATGTGCGACAGGGCGAGATCCATAAACGATGCGAGGCGTTGATTGGCGTAGAGGACGGTGCCGTCCGGCGTCAGTGTAAGCGCGCCCTCCTGCATGCGCTCGACGATGTTCCGATAGGGACGGTCCGCATTCAGCCGCGTATAGACTTGCGGTCCGGACGCGCTTTTGACGATGACCGCGTCCACCTCGCCCTGCCGGATCGCCTGGAGCGTCTCCTCCGCTTCCGCCAGCCGCCCTCTCAACTCCTGGACCTCGCGCTGCAGCGGATGCGAGACGGCGAGCGCGTCCGGCGATGCGGGCGGCGTACTCATGATGCCGCCCCGGTTGGAACAGCGAGGTCAAGGCTGGCCAGGACCCGTTGCCGGTCGGAGAGATCGCCGATGACGCGGCGCAGCGGAGCCGGCAGTAGCCTTACCAATGTCGGTACCGCAAGGATCTGCCCTTGCGCCGCCGCTTCCGGATGCTGGTAGAGGTCGATGACTTCGAGGTCATGACGGCCTTTGAGGTGGGTATCGCAGATCTGCCTCGCCGCCTCGATCGCGCGCGTTGAGCGATCCGTGCTGCCGGTAACATAGAGGCGCAACACGTAGTACTCGGTGTCCATGGCAGTCTGCGAACCCGGGTTTGTCATGATGCGCTCCGTGCTGCAATGTCCAATCCGAGAACCACGCGTTCCGTCTTCGACAGGTCGCCGACGATCCGCTTGAGCGGCTTCGGCAGGCGGCGCACCAAGGTCGGCATTGCGAAAATATGGTCAATGACCGCATGGTGCGGCTCGTCCAGGAGGGCGATGACCTCGACGGAATGGCGTCCCGGGAGATAGCGGCCGCAGAGCCATGTGATATTGGCGATGGCGGCCAGCGATTTCGGCGTTTGCCCCGCCACGTAGAGGCGGAGGTCGTATCGATCATCCATTGCCGCCTCCTCATACCCTCGCGCTCGTATCGTAGAGCGTCTGGCCCGGCGGCTGGCTCTTGTCCTCGCCGTTCCCGCACACGCCACGGCTGGCGCCCATAGCGGCCCGGTCGGTTTCGAATGCCATCTCGCGCCGTTCGTCCTTGGCGATGAGCCGCGCGGCCTCCGCATCCTGCGCCTCAATCTCCGCATACAGCTCGGCGATCTGGCGTTCCGTCACCGCGCGCCGGCTCCCGACCTCCCGCCGGCAGCGCGCGACCTCGTCGCGCTGCTGCTGGGCCTCCACCCTCTCCTGTGCCTCCTTCGCCAGGCGCGCCGAGCCCATCAGCACCCCGGCCACGCCGAGATAGGCCTTTATGAGCCTGACGCCTTCGCCGGTCAGGAGATATTCGCGGATCTGGTTCGAGTGGCTCATGCCGCGCGACTTGAGCGCATAAAGGCCGCGGTTGCGCTCGCCGTTGCTTTCGATGTCGACCAAAGAAACCCAGGTATCCATGAGCGAAGACAGACCGAAATCGCTTTGCGCCACCCGCTCCTCGGAGGTGGTAAGGCTGGTGAAGATGGTTGTGATGCCCCGCGTCTTCAGTATGTCTATCATGCGGAGCAGAAGGGCATGCACTTCGCTGTCTGGGCCGCGAAAACTCGTCACTGGATCGACGATAACGGCCGAAGGCCGAAAACGATCTAGCTCGCGCTGCATGTGCGCCAGATGCATTTCGAAGCCGAATGACGTCGGGCGCTTCGTCTCGAAGCGCAGCAGGCCGGACCTGGCATGCTGCTGCAGGTCGATACCGGCCGATCCAACGTTCCGTACCAGCAACTCGGCGGATTCCTCGAAGCTGAAGAACATGCAGCGATCGCCGCGCGTGCAAGCCGCGGCGGCGAAGGATGCGCCGAGGATGGTCTTGCCCGATCCCGGGACGCCTGAGATCAGCATGCTCGATCCGCGATAGATGCCGCCAAGACCCAGCATCGCATCGAGTCCAGGAACGCCGGTCGATACCACTTCGTCCGAGACCCGATGCCCAAGGCCGGCGGACGACAGCGGCACAACCGTGATGCCCTGGTCGTCCAGCAGAAAGGGATACTCGTTCGTGCCATGCGCCGAGCCACGAAACTTGACGATACGCAACCGCCGCGTGGTGACCTGATCCTGCACGCGGTTGTCCAGCAGGATGACGCAGTCGGAGATATATTCTTCGAGCCCATGCCGGATAAGCGTGCCCTCGCCCCGCTCGGCGGTGATGATCGCGGCAAGGCCGCGGTCCTTGAGCCAGCCGAACAGGCGGCGTAACTCGGCGCGCAAGACCGCCTCATTCGACAGGTTCGCGAACAGAGCCTCCAGCGTGTCAAGAACGACGCGCTTGGCGCCGATCTGGTCGATGGCGTAGCCGAGACGGACGAACAAGCCCTCGAGATCGTAGTCGCCGGCCTCGTCGATCTCACTGCGCTCGATGCGGATATGTTCGATCGCTAGCTTTTTCTCTGCGATCAGCCTAGGCACGTCGAAACCCAGCGAGGCGACGTTTGCCGCCAGGTCCTGGGGGGTCTCCTCGAAGCTGACGAAGACACCGGGCTCGCCGAACTGCGTCGCGCCATTCACCAGGAAAGTCATGCCCAGCAGCGTCTTGCCGCAGCCGGGGGAGCCGCAGATCAGCGTCGACCGACCGGCTGGGATGCCGCCGAGCAAAACTTCGTCAAGGCCGGGAATCCCCGTCGGCGCCTTGGCGAGCTGCGGCGCAGGCAGTTCGGTTTGCATAGGGGTCATCCAGCTTTTTCCACCTCACAGACTGCCCGCACCGGTAAATACAAATATATCGGGACAAGAGCCAGCTACGGGAGGTTCGGAAAATACCTATGCGGCCCCTTCGGCACGACGCTACAGGTGTTTTCGCCAGAAGAGGACGTAATGGGAGGGCACCCACTCAAGAGGGGCAATTTGACCCTAGCGAGACGTCGAAACCGTCTCGCGAAGGGGTCTTGCTACGGTATACCCTAATCCCGGACACTGCCAAGGAGTCGTAATCTCTGTGCAGGGGTACTCTCATGTTCGCCGTTTCAAGCTGCAGGCGTAGAAATTCCTTGCTCGTTCTTCAAGCTGTTCAGCGTGGCCGCCGCTGGGCAAGGCAGGAGGCACGATCATGAAACGACGGTTGATCATGCTCTGATGCACGGGTTGGTTACCGCCGGACCGGTGATGCGTCGCGGAGCTGCCTGGGTCTAGTGTCCAGCGTCGGATGAAATCCGGCTGATAGTACCCACGAGGGTTCTCCTGGCCGTGACCGTGCCTCCAGCCTTGCGCAGCTTTGGATGTGGTGTGGCGTATGGCGAGTTCCTTCCGAATGGTTTCCGCTATCGTGTCTCAGCCTTCAGATGGTCGTGGCCTTCAGATAGTCGTGGGCTGCACCTGTCTGGCGATCGCCCAGATGAAGCCCGCCAGCTCGCGCGCGATCGCGGCAGTGATCACCGTCGGCAACTTTCCTGCCCGGGCGAGCTTGCGATACCGTCGGCACAGCCGCTCCTGAGCGTTCCATGCGATATCGCGGACGGGCTTGGCCAGTGCCTCCTGCCGCAACAGCTGCTCTCGGCCGATCCGCGCCGGAAACCGATAGCTCCAGGCGGCCTCGATCAGCATGTGTCGCGCCGCTCCGTTGCCTGCCTTGGTGATCCCGCCCTGGCGGCGCGAGCGACCGCTGGAGTGCTCGGACGGCACCAGACCGAGATACGCCATGAGCTGACGGGGATTGGTGAAGCGGGTGATGTCGCCAAGCTCAGCCGCCAGTGTGGCCGCGGCCACCAGACCCACGCCGCGCAGGGCTTGCAGTGCTTGTACCACCGGTGCGAGAGACCACTCCGGCAACACTGCTTCTATATGTCCCTCCAGGCGGTCGCGCCGTGCCGTCGCCGCCTCAATGGCTGCGATGCAGTCTTCCAGCACGATATGATGCACAGCCTGCTCGAACTTGAGACCTGCCAGCCAGCGCCGATGCAACTGCGTCCAGGCCGGCCGATGGTAGTGATGGCCGTGGCGCAGCAGGAAGCCCGACAATTGCTGACGGGCTTGGCGCAGGGTGCGCACCGCCGCCTGACGCGCACGCACCAGATCGCGGATCGCCTCATGGGCCTGATCCGGCACCCAGACCGTGGTCAGTTCACCCGCCCGGTGCAGCTTGGCAAGGTTGATCGCATCCCGCCGGTCAGTCTTGATCCGCTCGCCTGGCTTGCGCGGGATCAACGATGGAGCGACCACCGCACAGTCGTGCCCCGCTCCGGTGAGCTGTCGTTGAATGCCGTAGCCGCACGGTCCGGCCTCATAGCAAAACCGCAGGTCTCCCCCTGCAGGAGCCAGCTTCACAGCAAGCGCCTTCAAGGCGGCAGGCGTATTGGCGATCTTCCCGTGCTCGCGCACTTCTCCCCGTAAGCCCGCTTCGGCAATCGCGATCGCTATCGTATCTTTGTGCACGTCCAGACCAATGTATGTGATAGACTTCGCCATGACCCGTCTCCTATGCATGAGGCTCGGTACCGGACCACCCGGCACAACCCTCGAAGCCTGCATACTGTGAGACGGGTCGCCCCTATCTCAGGCGAACATCTGGTCTAGAGAGGCACTCGGCCGTAGGCTTCCCAGGCCAGACCCACCAGATATTCCGCCCGTCGTACACGCCCCAGCCTACGTGCCTCGTCGGACCAATCAAGCAGACGATTGACGATCGTGCCCCGGTTCGAGCGCGAGTAGGAGTAATCAACGACGAAGGCGCAAGCCGGGCCGTCGTCGTTGCCAACGGGACTAAGAGAGGCGCCCGCCGTGGTAAACGTTCTGCGCGCGAGCTCCTCGCCTGACCCTATCGCGAAAATCAGGGAAGGCGCAGCGTTATCGTTTGGTGCAATCCTGGATTCCATAGGTTTGGAGCCTCCCGCGACGGGAAATGAGATGACCGAGGGGCGTTCACGGCCAGACACGGTAGCCGGCTTGGCCTCGACGCAGCAGCATCGGAATCTACCCAATTCGGTATGGCCGGCATTCCGTGCGCTTTGAGTAGTGTCCGAATCTCCCTACCAAAGACAGCCAAAAGAGGGTGTCGCGTTGCTTTTTAACCGGAAAATTTCGCCGGTTCGGACCGGGTACTGCCGTTTAGAGAGAGAACTCTCGTGCCGTACGTTCGCACAATTGCGGCAATATATGAGAACATCGGTCAGCCAAGTTGTTGGAACCGCTTGACTTCCGGCGGCTTCCGGTTGCCGCTGTCAGCCACCAGCTTGCTGCAACGTGCGCGCCAGAATTCTCACATTAACGGCAACGTGTCGGCCCAAATTCTCACCTCTAGCGGCAATTTCTCAAGTTAGAGGCACACGCAACTCGGCGAATTTCCGCCGATCTTTTTCTCAGCTTTAGCGGCAGCACGACAGCGGCTGCTGCGGCTGCAACGCCAGTTGGCCGCGTGCAAACTGCTGGTGATCGACGAACTTGGCTACGTGCCGCTGTCGCAGACCGGCGCCGAATTGCTGTTCGAGGTGTTCAGCCAACGCTACGAGCGCGGCTCGACCATCGTCACCAGCAACCTGCCGTTCGACGAATGGACCGGCGTGTTCGCCTCCGAGCGTCTCACCGGCGCGCTGCTCGACCGGCTCACCCACCACGTCCACATCCTGGAAATGAACGGCGAAAGCTACAGGCTCAAACAGAGCAAGCGGCGTCAACGCGCCGACCGGGGCGCCAAACCACCGGAAACCCCTCCCGACGAATGACCGACCCGCAGCCAGGCGCCCCGTACGGGGCGCCTGGCTGCCATCGTCCGTGATGTAGTTTTGCTCCGGCCCGCCGATGCATTTTTCCTCCGGCGTTGACAGTCTCGCTTGCAGATGGACGGCAAGACGGAAGCCGGCCCGGTAGAAAGCACCCGGATCGCCGCGTCCGTCGGGTCACGGTGAGGTTGATGCCTCGTCCGCATCAGGTTCCGGCGGCTGGTGGACGTAGTCCGTCTTGTCCAGCGGGAGTATGCGGTCCTCGGCCGGCAGGTCCGCCGTGCTCCAGCCGCCGCCTAGCGCGCCAATTAGGTTCACCGCCGCCTGCAAGCAACTCACCTGAACCTGAACTTGTGCGATTCGTGCGGTCAGTTCGGTCTCCTGCGCAACTACAACATTCAAGTAGTCGGTCAGACCCCCGACATAGAGTTGAAGCGATAGCGTCTGGGCTCTTTCAGCATCCGTCACGGCCAGCGCTTGCTGTTGCGCCTGCGTCTGCAGGCTCGTCGTCAGGACGAGGCCATCCTCCACTTCCTGGAAGGCCGACAGCACGGTCGATCGGTAAGAGTCGCGCGCCTGCGCGTATTGCGACCAGCTCCGTTGCAGCTCGGCGTGGCGCAGGCCGCCCTCGAAGATCGGCAGCACGGCGCCTGCCCCGATCGTCCAAAGGCTGTTCGGCAGGTTGAAAAGGTCGAAGCCCGTGTCCTGAAAGCCGCCGCTCACGCTGATGGTGATGTTGGGATAGAACGCGGCGCGCGAGACGCCGATCGCGGTATTCGCGGCGGCCATCTGCCGTTCCGCGCCGGCGATATCCGGCCGGCGCTGCAGCAGACCGGAGGGCACGCCCACCGGCACATCCGGCATACTGAGCTGGATCTCCTCCGCGGCCGGAATCGAGAAGCTGATCGGATCGCTACCCACAAGCACGGCGATTGCGTGTTGCATCAGCGCACGGCTGGCGGCAACGCTGCTCTCCAGTGCCTGCGTCGAGGCCAACTGTCCCTTGGCGCGAGCCACATCGAGCGCGGAAGCGATGCGACCCTGCAGCCGTTGCTCGGTGATGTCGACCGCCTGGGCGTAATAGGCGGTCGATGAGCGGTAGACGGCCTCGTCGGCATCGAATCCGCGCAGCGCGATGTAGTCATCCGCCAGCTCGGCCTGCAGGCTCAACCGGGCGCTTGCCAGCGCCGCGGCACTTGCTTGCGCAAGGCGCTTCTGCATCCGTGTCTGGTTGCGAATCTGGCTCCAGAAGTCCGGCTCCCAGGATGCCGCTGCCTAAATCTCATTGTTGGCGCCATAATTGGGCGCAATGCTGGTCGGACTTCGGAATACCCTGTGGCGGGACTGCTTGTTGTCGGACAGCAGCCCGTTCGCGCTGATTTGCGGCAGCAGGCCGGCGCGTGCCTCGGCGGCAAGATCGCGGGCCTGCGAGTATTCCTCAGCCATCGCAGCCAGATCGGGATTCTCCGCCGTCGACCGTTGTTCGAGCCGGTCCAGTAACGGATCGTTCGACTGCTGCCACCACGGGCCACGCGGCAGCGTGTCCAGTGGATGGGCGACAGCGAAGGGCGGCTCACCCTGATAGCTGGCCGGCAGGACGTAGTGGGGCGGGCGGTAAGTCGGGGCCAGGTCGCAACCGCCAAGGCTGGCAACGGCCGCAAAAGCCAGCGCGCCAAGGCGCCACCGGGTCGGTTGCGGACCCTGGCCGATCATGGCGAAAGTCCCACACGCTCGGGCCCTGCAGCCTGCCCCGTGGCAGCCGGATGCCTGCCGGTTGGCGCTGACGGGGCGGTCGATGCGGGCACATTCCCGTGGACCGGTCGCAGGGTGGTTGGTGTCGGACCTGATGCAGCAGCGCTCGGCACCGCGGGGCTCGCCATAGGTAGCTCCGGGGTCCCTGCCGGCCCCGGCTGATAGCCTGGCACCGGTTGCACGACCTTGACCTGCTGCCCTTCGAGCAAGCCAAGGGACGGATCGGCGATCAGCTTGTCGGTTGGCCGCAATCCAGCAATGATCTGCACATCGGTATCCAGGTTATGTCCGAGCACCACGTTCTGCAGATGCACCCGGTCCTGGTCTCGCAGCAAAGCTACCTGCATCCCCTGGGCGCGGAACACCAGCGCTTGCTCCGGGACGACAAGAATGTTCGGATCGCTGGGGAACGTGAAGTGCACGTTGACGTACGTTCCCGGCCATAACTTGCCATTTGCATTGTCCACCGTCAGTTCGGTGACGATCGTGCGCGTCGCCGGGGCGACGGCATTCGCTGTGGTGAGGACCCGCGCCGTGATCGGCTGGTCCGGGCTCTGCGGCAGTGTCAGCGTGGCGGTCAGACCCGGTCGGGGCACGTTGGCATATTCCTGCGGCACGGATACGAAGACCCGCATCGCGTGGATGTCCGCGACGTTGAACAGCGGGACGGCGTGATTGCGCAGCGTCGCATCGCCGCCCTCGGCGTTGACGTAGTCGCCGATATTGGTGCGCCGCGCGATCACCACGCCATCGAACGGCGCGACCACCCGCTTGAATGCCAGCATGGCCTGGTAGCGGGCGACATTTTGCTCGGCCGCGGCCACCTGCGCCTTCAGCGCCGCGGCGTCGGCCTGCTTCACATCGACATCCTGCTGTGACACCGCCTGTGTCCCGGAGAGCGCTGCGTAGCGCCTAGCGGTGAGTACGGCGAGCTTGTAACGGGCCTGCACCACGCCAAGGTTGGCCTTAGTGGCTGCGAACTCGGCGTCCAGGCTGGGGGTGTCGATCGTCGCCAGGACATCGCCCGCCTTCACCCGCGCGCCATAATCCTTGTACCAATGGGCCACATAGCCGCTGACCTGAGCGTAGATCGGCGCGTTGTACCAAGCCTCGATGTCGCCAGGCAGCGTCAACGTCCGGTGCGGTGGCCCGGGCTTCGGTGATATTACCTGGACCCGAGGCAACGCGGCATCGTCCGCGGTGCGCTGCAGAGCAACAACGGTTTCGTTGCGCGACCAGATGCCGTTGGCGGCGAGCCCGATGGCGACCAGCACGCCAATGATCAGCAAGAGCCTGCCGCGATGATGGGATGCCGGCTTTGTCCGCGTGTCGGTCATGCAGATTCTCCCTTCTGCGCCGTCTGCGGGGCGCGGGGTTTGCTGCGGTGCAGGGTCGCGAAGACGCAGGGCACGAACAGCAGCGTGGTGGCGGTGGCGACGATCAGGCCGCCGATGACGGCGCGCCCGAGCGGTGCATTCTGCGTGTTGCTGAATGACATCGGCAGCATGCCGAGGATCATTGCCAGCGCCGTCATCAGAACCGGGCGGATGCGGGCGAAACCTGCCTCGATCGCAGCCTGCACCGCGTCGCCATGCTCCGCCAGACGCTCCCGTGCAAAGGCAACCACCAGGATGGTGTTCGCCGTCGCGGTTCCCATGCACATGATCGCTCCGGTCAGGGCCGGTACGGAAAGCGTCGTGTGCGTGAGGAACAGGATCCAGGCGATGCCGCCCAGTGCCGCCGGCAGGGCGCTGATGATGATGAAGGGATCGAGCCAGGACTGAAAATTGACGACGATCACCAGGTAGATCAGCACGATCGACACGGCCAGGCCGGCGATGAGTTGGGCATAGGCGGAATGCATCGTGACCGATTGGCCGTTGACGGTCACTGTGGCGCCACGTGGCAGGGAAGGTGCCATGCTCTTGACAACCCGTGCGACCGCATTGCTGACCGAGCCGAGGTCAAGCCCCTCCACATTGGCATAGATGTCGATGACCGGCATGATCGCGAAGTGCGAAACTTCGCCGGGCGTGCCGGTCTGGTGGATCGTGGAGAGCGCACCGACGAGCTGTGGTTGCGCGTTGGTTGGGTTGCCGTTACCGCTGTCGACGGTGATGTTCTCCAGATCGTTGATGCTGCTGAGCTGATTCTGCGGCGCCTGGCTGTTGACCAGGTGCGCGATGCCATTCGACGTGTCGAGCCAATAGGTTGGTGACACCTGGCCGCTTCCCGACAGGTTGGCGAGGGTATTGTCGGCGATGTCCGCCTCCGTCAGGCCGGTGCTCAGCGCGAAGCTGCGGCGGGACGCCAGCAGCAGGGTTGGCTGGCCCATGACCTGCTGGATGCGGACGTCGGCAATGCCGGGGATATGCTGCAGCCGGGCTAACACTCTGGTTGCGTAGGCGAAACTCGTGTTGAGATTGCGTCCGCTGATCTGTACGTCGATTGGCAACGGCAGGCCGAAGTTCAGGATCTTCGCGGTGATGTCGCCCGGCAGGAAGCTGAAGACGGTGCCGGGGAATCGCGCCGTCAGGCCGACCCGCAGAATCTGGCTATAGCGTGCGACGGGAGAGGCCTGGTTGCGGAGCGTTATCGCGATGTCGCAGTCCTGGCTTCCGACCGTGCCGGTGTCGGAATAGGCGAGGTTGATGCCACTGGTGGGCAGGCCGCAGTTCATCAGGGTGCCGGTCACCTGGCCGGGCAGAAGGTCGTGGATCTGCTGACCGACCAGTACCGAGATCTTGGTCGCCTCCTCGATGCGCGTGCCGACCGGTACGCGCATGTGAAGGTCGATCTCGCCCGACTTGATGCCGGGGAAGAAGTCCTGCCCGGCGTCAAGAAGCAGCAGGAGAGATGCTAGGGCGGCACAGAGGTACACCACCACGAAGCGCTTGCGGCGGCTGGTGATCGTTTCCAGCAGGTTGCGGTAACGCTGGCGGAGTCGGTTGAAGCACGCCTCGAAGCCCGCCTGGAATCGTGTGAATATGTTTCCGGTCTGCGTACCGGAAGCGGACTGCTGCTGGGCTGCCACCTGGGTGCGTAACAGCCACGCCGCCAAGGTCGGTGTCAGCGTACGCGACAGGATGAAGGAGGCAATCATCGCGAAGACGATCGCCTCCGCGAGCGGCAAGAACAGATAGCCGGCCACGCCGCCGAGCTGCAACAGCGGCAGCCAGACGATGCAAATACACAGCGTGGAAACGAAGGTTGGCACGACGATCTGGTTGGCAGCATCGATGATCGCGCTCTCCAGGCTCTTGTGGTGACCGCCGGCGTCCCGCTGCTCCAGATGGGTATTGATGTTTTCGATCATGACGGTGGCATCGTCGACCAGGATGCCGACGGCGAGAGCGAGGCCACCCAGGGTCATGACGTTGATGGTCTGGCCCAACCAGGACAGCACCAGGATGGAGCTCAGGATCGACAGCGGAATGGAGGTGGCGACGATCAGGGTCGAGCGCCAACTGCCGACGAACAGCAGGACGGCGATGCCGGCGAGGACCGCCGCGGTGACCATCTCCTGCGCCACATCCTCGATCGATGCGCGCACGAAGCTCGACGCGTTATTGAGCGGCGTGATGGTCACGCCTGGCGGCAGCGTCTTGAGCAATTGAGGAAGCTTGGCCAGCACGCCGCTGACGACGGCCAGGGTGGACGCGTCGCCGGTCTTCAGGATCTCGAGCAGGACGGACTGGTGGCCTTTGGTCACCACGACGTTCTGCTGCGGCGGGCCGCCACGATGGACGTAGGCGACGTCGCGCAGATAGACCACCGAATTGCCGACCTGCTTGATCGGCAGGTTGTTGAAACTGGCGAGGGCGACGGGCGTCGCATTCGTCGCAACCAGGTAATCGATGGCGCCGATCTTCTGATCGCCGGCCGGCAGCACGATGTTCTGGCTCCCGAGTGCGTGACCCACGTCGGTCGCCGAAAGCCCGTGTTCCAGCAGCTTGGTCTGGTCGAGATCGACCTCCACGTCTGCCGTGGTGCCGCCATAGGGCGGCGGGATGGCGACACCCGGGACCGACACGAGGGCGGGGCGGATCAGGTTGGATGCCACGTTGTTGATGTCGGATGGCGTCATGTTGCTTGCGGCAACCTGCAGGTCCAGCACCGCGACGGACGACGCGTCGAACACCAGGATCTGCGGTGGCGTGATACCGAAAGGCAGTTCCTTGATCACCGTTTGCGAACTCGCCGTGACCTGAGCCTCCGCCGCCGCCACGTCGGTGCCGGGCTGGAAGAAGATCTTCACGATGCCGCTGCCGTACAGCGACTCGCTCTCGATATGTTCGATGTTGCTGACGGTGGTGGTCAGGGCGCGTTCATAATAGTACACTACACGGCCGGACATGTCGGACGGCATCAGGCCATTGTAGCTCCAGATCACCGCCACGACGGGGATCTTGATCGGGGGGAAGATGTCCGTCGGGGTCTTGAGGACCGCCATCCCGCCGAACAGCAAGATCAGTATCGCGAGTACGACGAAGGTATAGGGCCGCTTAAGTGCAACGACGACAATGGCGTTCATCCTAGTCCCCCATCTGTCCGGTCAAGCGCGCCGACTGCATCCCACCTAGTCCCAGTGGCATTTTTAGTGTTTCTCGATGATGCGGCCCTGCGGGCGGAGGACTTCCGACGATGGGAATAATGGCTCCATTGGTAACCCTCCCACTCGAATCGCGTGACTCAGCCGGCGAATGAAGGGCCCTGGAAAACCTGTCCCTTCAGCAGTCGCCGGCGTCCGCTTCCAGGTACATGGAAGTGAGGTATCTGCGTCAGCCGATCTATGACTGTGTCGCGAGCGCCGATTTTGAAGCTTGCTGCGCACAGCGGGCCGATAGTGCAGTCTAGTTACCAAGTGGTGGGGCTTTTCCGCGTGTCAACAGTACGATCGCCCTGCGAGGCTATGCCTTCGCGAGCTCACAGGGGGTGGAAGCCGGGATTCCCCCGATGAAGGGCTTCTTCGCCCACCCCGAGGGCAGGCTATGCCCCGATCCCTGCGTCCAGCAACGGCCGGATCGCCCGTGAACCCAGCAGAGGGGCGCCGTCCGTCCGATGAACGCCGGGAGCGCAGGAATCTGAGCGGGAAGTCAACATCGGAGCGCACGTCTCTGGTTCTGTCGGCGCTCGTGCCAGCAACTATAGGCCGACGGCTGAGGGGCGAGGTCGTTAGGCGGCTTGCAACACGCTCAGCACCGTTGCGGTGCGGCGAAGGAAGTGGACCCTACGGTAGTCGGCGGAAACTTGCTGATGGGCGCGGGAGCGGGAATGGAGGAAGTTGCGTAACTCGTCATATGCGCGACAGAATTTGCCAGCCGATCGAGCGCACTTGAATCCGCGCATCGGACCGTAGCGACCTTTGACACCGCGATGATCTTGCTCCAGTCGGTTATTGAGATACCGGCCGTTACGATGCCGCACACCTGTGCCCAGCGTCGTTCGGATCGCTCGAGGATAACTGTCGTGCCCATCCGTGGTCACCCGATCGGGCGTGCTACCGGTGACCATCTTGGCCGACTCGAAGAATGCTTTCGCGGCGGCCATGTCGCGGTGCTCGCTGAACATCACGTCGACCAGCGCGCCCGAACGATCGATGGCACGATAGAGATAACACCAGTGCCCATGGACCTTGATGTAGGTCTCGTCAACATACCAGCTTCGACCCGCCTTGCCGTGTCGGCGTCGCCGCAGACTTTCAGCCAGCGCTGGCGTGAGCTTGCTTTCCCAGTCGCGAACCGCCTCATGGCTGAACACGATGCCGCGGGTCAGGAACATCGCCGGCAGATCACGCAGGGCAAGCTTGCAGCGCAAGCGCCAGAGCACCACGAGGGCAATGACGTCACTGGGGTACTGCGTCCGGTTCAGAACGCCAGCACTCCGCTCGTTGAATTGCTTGCCGCAGACGCGACAGCGGAACCGGCGGTAACCCTGGGCGGTGCGCTCGCTCCGTTCCGAAACGGCTGCTGAGCCGCACCCAACGCATCGCATCTCGCCAATCCCCCTCGCCGCGACTCTATACCCATACCGGGCGCAATCGAACAAGCCCCGTGGCGCGAGCGCTGACGGAACCTCGGAACGCGCACTCCGGCTACGATATCTCGTCGATCAGCGCCTTTGCCGCTTTGAGATCGGCCGTCGCGAATCCCTCGGTAAACCGATCGTACACCGACGCCAAAAGCTCGAGTGCCTCTACGTTCCGAGCCTGGCTGTGCCACAGTCGGGCGAGGCTCGTGGCGCAACGCAGTTCCCAAGAGAGCGCGCCTTGCCGGCGTGCCCAGTCGAGCGCCTGCCGGAAGTGACCCTCGGCCGCCGCCGCGGCTCCGGGCGTGCCCTGCAACAGAAAAAGCTCACCCTTGATGCGCAGCGCTTCGGGAGAATACCAGAATGCTCCCTTTTGTTCGATCAACTCTAACGTTTCGCCTATCACCGCTAATCCTTCGCCGATACGACCGGCGGACGAGAGGACTTCGGCCAAGTCGGTAAGAAACATCGCGTGATAAATGTAGTATTTGGCCTTGTGCAGTCTATCTAGCGCGTCGCCCAGCAACTTTGCGCCGGTGGCGGGATCGCCGCGCCTTGCGGTGAATATTCCGTTCAATGCAAGACCGAACGTGTGATAGGGGCCGAAAGAATGCTTCTCCGTCTGCGCGATGAGCTCAGCTCCCAGGCGCTCGGCAGTCGCCAAGTCGCCGACCCAGCGCGCGATAAAGCCTGCGCCAACAAATAGTGCAAGGCACAAAGAGACAGGATGGGGGACCTGCTCGATGGCGAGCCGACTGGCGTGCTGCGCCTGTTCGGGGAAGCCTTGCAGCCAAAGGACTGTCGCCAGACTAACGAGCGTGTTTGATCGATGATCTGGTCCAAAGCGATAGGCGTAACCGCGCTGGGAGACAGGGGTAGGCCTATCGAGTGCCCGTTGGAGATGTGCTCGCGCTGTGCCCGGTTTTCCCAGCAAACAGAGTGATGCGCCGAGCAGCCTGTCCGCCGTCGGCACGGCCGCCAGATCTTTCATATTCTTGGCAACGGCCTCGCATCGGCGAGCGAGTGCGAGCGCGCCGCGAAAATCTCCGAGGCGCAATTGGAAAATGCATAGACTGGCAAGGGCCCGCAGCTGATACTCAGCATGATTGAAGGTCTCGGCGAGCTCGAGCGCCCTTGTCAAAGCCGTTCGGGCACGGTCGGCCACGCCGATCGTGGCCATGGTCGAAAACCCGAGACCGGCCTGCAACAGCATCTCGCGGCGAGTCCCCCACCCCTTCGAGTCAAGGCAGGCGATGGCCTGCCCTGTCCAGCGGCTGCACTCCTGCAGCAGCGAGAAGTGCATCCAGAGCGGCACCGCGGAGGCCGTCAATGCCACCCCGATTGATGTGTCGCCGTCCGGCGAGAACGCCCAGTCGACTGCCGCACGCAAATCATCGATTTGCCACCCGTAGTTGGCCAACCACTCGTCGGTGGGCCGCGTCTCCCATTCGGTTTCGGCCCTCTCGAAGAGATGCCCGTAATACTCGGCATGGCGCCGCGCGGTTATTTCCAACTCGCCGGTCTCAGCGAGCTTCTCCAGTGCATAAGCACGCGTCGTGTCGAGCAGCCGGCAGTGTACGGCTACGTTACTGACGTCCCTCGTGACAAGCGACTTCGCGACGAGGTCAGACAGACTAGCGGCGACATCCAGTACCTCACCGTCGGTGGTCGCCATAATTGCTGTGGCTGCTTCCAGCTCGAAACCGCCGGGAAAGATCGCCAGACGACGCAGCACCGCGCGTTCGGGCGCGGTCAGCAAGTTGTAGCTCCAGTCGAGCGTCGCCCGCAGGGTCTGGTGGCGCGGCATCGCCGTCCGCCGACCGCGCGTAAGCACCCGGAAGCGGTCATCGAGACGGGTCACCATCTCGCGCAACGAGAATTCGCCCGCACGCGCCGCGGCGAGCTCGATCGCCAACGCGATGCCATCCAGCCTGCGGCAGATCTCGGCGACGACTGACGCGTCGGCGTCGGCGAGCGTGAGCCCGCCGAGGCTCGCCGCGGCGCGCTCGACGAAGAGCTGCACGGCCGAGAAGGAGAGTGCCTCCGCGGCGGTGAGGGCCGCGGACCTAGGCGGGACATCGAGCGGCGGCAAGCGATGCACCCTCTCGCCACCGGTGTGCAGCGGCTCGCGGCTGGTCGCCAGGAAGCTTATGCCTCGAGCTTGCCCGAGGAGCGTCTCGACAAGGGTGGCCGCTTCGTTGACGAGGTGCTCGCAGCTGTCCAGCACAATCAGCATCCGTTTTTCGCCGAGCGCGGCAACCAGCTGCGAGACGCCATCCTCGGCGCGGATCGCAACCCCGAGCGCCGCGGAGAACGCGCTCAGAACGCGTTCGGAATCGCTGACGAGACCGAGATCGACGAACACGGACCCGTCCGGGTACGAGGGCGCCAGCGCCTCGGCCACCGCAAGCGCCACCGTCGTCTTGCCGATGCCGCCTGGCCCGACGATCGTAACGAGGCGCCACTCGGGCTGGCGTGCCACGATCGCCTGAACGATGGCCGCGCGGCCGAAGATGGGCGTGAGCCGTACTGGAAACCTGTGAGCGCGCGCCGCGTTGGCCGGCGACGACGAAGCGGGTGAGTTCCAGTTCCCCCTTCGTTCAACCGATGCCACGAAGGAATAGCCGCGGCCCGGGACGTTCAGGACGAAGCGCTTGCCGGAGACGCCATCCCCCAGGATCCTGCGAAGCGCGGCGATATGGACTTCTGAGATTTGTCTCCCCGACGGTCATGCTCGGCCAGACGCGGGCGCTCAGCTGCTCCTGGCTGACGACCTCGCCAGCGCGCTCGATGAGTGCGATCAGGATGTCGAACGCCCGGCTGCCGAGCGGGACAGGCGCGCCGTCCTCGAGCAGTAGCCGCTGTGCCGGCATGAGCTCGAACGAGCCAAATGCGAACGCCGGCGCGGGCAAGCGAGCCCTCCCCCTGGGGTCACGACATAGGACTAGGAGTGTAGCATCCTTCGTGGCACGGATGAAGAATGCGGCCGAACCACGTTGGTGGCGTCAGTAACCGAGGAAGGACCGCAGTGGAGGGCGGCTTGTGAATCGGCGCCGAAGTGGGACCCCACCCAAAATTGTAACCGGGGCAAAACCCCGGGCGGTTCGGGTCAAGCGGGCCTTCCGCGGCATCGGACGAGGTCGGGAAGGCCGAGGATGTCGGCATGTCCCGGCACGGCGAGCCTGTCGCCAAGGTAGTCCC
Source organism: uncultured Pseudomonadota bacterium (assembly GCA_963708095.1). Classification (GTDB taxonomy): domain Bacteria; phylum Pseudomonadota; class Alphaproteobacteria; order Acetobacterales; family Acetobacteraceae; genus JAJZVS01. Next base: position 4,049,585 of record OY970182.1, on the reverse strand, counting down.
AGAAGGGCACGGTCGGACAGGCTGGCGGCTGGCCGGTGCCGGATTGTGGCAGGACCCGAGAGAAATGTGCCACACGCGAGATCGTGGGGTATCGCGTTTGGTCGAGAATTCCGCCCATGGCGGCGATGCCACCCATCCAATGGATCGCTTCGCCGTTTGTGCAGCACATAGGGCCAAATTGCACTCGCCAAAGAAGGACGCAGCAGTTCCTACCTCGGCACTGGCCGACCCCGCCCGCCCCGCGGAGGTCCGCCAGCGCGCGGCAACGTCGCCTCACGGATCCAGGTCGTCAGCTCGGCGAGCCAGGCGCCGTCACCAGCAGAGTTCTCCATCAGCGTGAGCACCACGATGTCATCCTCGGGTAAGCGGGGGCACCGGGCCATGGTGGCCCCGCTCATCGTCGGGAAAGATCGTGGGAGCCGACGAGGCATCGGCGGGCTCCCTGTCTCCAGATGCCGGGGTCGATCCTCTCCCTGCCGTTGTGCCGCGCGCCAACGTGTCGAGCGACTGCCGCGTCCGGCGGAACACGTCGTCGAGATGCGCCATAGCCTCTTCTAGCACGCCGTATTCGATGGCTCGCCGATCGAGCACGGTCACCGGCGGCAGGGGTGGCGGCGGAACCGGAATCTCATCTTCAAGCGGCAGAATTGGCGGCCGCCCCCGCCCGCGTCCCGGCTCGGGCCGGTAGGGCGCCCGGACGGCCGCGCCGACCGGCGCCATCCCCTTGAGCCCGAACAGCCGCCGCGCCGAGCGGAGGGTCACCTCGACGGCCACGTCCGCGGCGACGAACCGGTCGAGCAGCTCGGTCGCGCACTTGACCGACATGCCGATCGCGCGCGCCAGCGTGGTGGCGGAGAGCAGTGGCGCGGCGGCGAGCACATCGACCGCGAGCGCCGCCCGCGACGTGCTGCGCCGGCCTACGATCTTGCCACGCGCCGTCCACCAGCCGTGCTCAAGTCCCCTGAGCAGCTCCAGGTACTCACCGGCCTCGGCGGCCACCGCCTCCAGAAACGCCACCACCCAGTCCGGATGTCGGGCCGGTGCCTCAGCGTTCAACGCGCGTGGTCCGGTCAGCGGCACGGGCACACGCAGCAGGCGATGCTTCCCCCAGAACCGGATCAGCGCAGCCCGGATCGGCGGCCGGGTCCCGCCGCCCTGCAGCCATAACCAGACACCCTCCGCCGCGCCGAGCAGGCCGCCGGGAGGAACAGCGGCCAGGTGGCGTTCGGCCGCCTGCACCTCGCCCTCCTGGTCGAAATCCGGCTCGGTGATCCACTGGTGCAGGTCGAGCGCCGTACGCGCGGCGTCGAAGATTTGGGCGCGGTCGACGATCCGGAGCGCATGGTCCATGCGCAGGCGCAGACCCTCCAGCACCGCCGCGAGGTGCCAGGGATCTATGCCGCGTCCGTCCACCCCGGCCTGGCGGCGGACCGCCTCGAGGCGCGCGCGGTGGAGAAAAGCCGACAGCAGCGGATGATTGTCGAGCGCCTGGTCGAGCCGTGCGATGGCGCCGGCGGCGCGCTCGTGGGCGGCGAACAAGGATGGTTCGGCCGGCAGCGCGGCCCCGCGGCTCGGGTCGAGCAGCATCTCCAGCATCAGGGCCACCGGGAGGGATGATGTGCGACGCCAGGCGCGGATGACCGGCCGATCCGAACGGGGCACCCGAACAGCCTGCTGCCGGTCGCCCAGGCAATCTGCCTCCGGCATCCGCGGCGTGCGGAGAATGGACGAGGCCCTTCACGCATCGTCGCCTCCCTCATCAGGGAGCATGCCGGGCTCGAGCTCCCGGGCGGACGGCAGCGCCTCGGCCAGCCTCGCCGGCAGGGCGTCGGCCAGCATCAGCTCGTAGCGGGCCACGCCGATCGGGGTGTCGAGGCCCCTCAGCGCGTACTCGACGACGACGCGGTTGCGCTCGCGGCATAGGAATCAAGCCGATGCTCGGGTTGTCGCCTGGCTCGCGGTCGCGATCATCGAGCGCCGCGAGATAGAAGTTCATCTTGCCGGCATGCTCGGGCTGGAACGGCCCGGTCTTCAGGTCGACGGCGATCAGGCAGCGCAGCTTGCGGTGGTAAGTGTCTGTTTGTAGTGGTCAGGAGCCAGCCGGTGCTGGCATGATTGCAACCTGGGGTTGGATTGAGAGTGGCGCCCGGGAGGACGACAAGCCATCGCGCAATCGTCGTCAACAGCACCGGGGCCACCCATTATGGGCACTGCCGTCCGTCCCGCCAAGACAACTCCTGGCCCATGGGATGCGTTTGCCGATGTCGACGTGTTCGTGGACGAAGTGCTGGCGGAGTTCACGGCGATGGCGAGGGACGGCACCCGGCCGCAGCGCTCGGGGCCCAAGCCGCCGCTGGCCGGAGCGGCCCTGCGCAAGGCGGTGATGGCGATCTGGTGTGTCTGTTTTTGCGGTATGCAGTGGCGGGCCATCGGACAGCTCTGCGATATCCCCTTCAACACGCCCTACGGACTGTTCGCTCGCTGGACCCGGCTCGGCCTCTGGCGCCGGCTGCTCGACCGGCTGCGCCGTACCTGGCGGCGTGCCTGCGGGGATTCTCCGGAACCGAGTGCGGTGGTCATCGATAGCCGATCCTGCCGCGCGGCGCCGAGTTGCTTTGCGCGCGGCATCGACGGCGGCAAGAAGATCCGCGGCGTCAAGATCCAGATTGCCGTTGAGAAATACGGCATCCCTCTGGCGATCGATGTCGCGCCGGCGAACCGGCATGACACCAAAGCCATCGTTCCGGTTCTGCGTGAGCTCGCCGATGGTGGCTTCCAGGGACTAGCCCTCGGCGATCTCGGCTACCGGGGCAAACGGCTGGCCGAGGCCGGTCAGGCACTCGGCATCACCGTCGAGGCCATTGCTCGCGGCCGAGACGGACAGTTCATCCCCGCCGGCATCTGCTGGGTAGCTGAACGTTCCTTTGCCTGGTTGAGCCGCTACCGGCGGTTGAACACCATCTTCGAGCGCTCGAAGGAGCACCTCATCGCTTTCGTTGCAATCTCGTTCATATCGATCCTCTCTCGCCGCCTCAAGCGCCTCGTCGTCGAGGAACTCAGCGCCTGACGTCTACAAACAGGCACTGACAACCGCTCAGCACTGCCGCAGCGGAAGGCATGGCGATCACGCCGCGACCGTAGGTCCGAGGCAGATCCGGATCACGGACGGCACGTCACCGCACGCAGGATCGGCGACGGCACCCAAAGCGAGGCCGGCCAAGACTGCCGCGGTGCTTTCCTCTGTTTGGGCAAACCGGCACCAAGGTCGGCATCGTATGCCGCAACTACGCGACGAAGAGCACGCCTTTCCCGAACATCCGGTGATCCCCAGCCTGTGCCGCCTCGTGGGGTTCCCGCAGACATGCGCTTGGGCCGGTTCGCCCCGGATTTTGTCCCGGTTACCGACATCGCAGGCCAGTTCGCAGTCGCGAGAGAGACATGCCAATCGTATGACTGGATGAGGGACCGTCGTCGGAAGGAGGCACCGCCGACGCACCCCGTGGCCGGCGGATTCCAGAGCTGTATCCCCCCAATCTCACCCGACTTGGTCTAGACTTGGCCGGTGGCAACGGGCGGGGTCGGACGACGAAACCCGCGTCGAGCGGACCCGAGTGGACGGTCACGAACGCCCACGAACCGCGACTGCCCTCCGCAAGCGAACACCAAGTTTGCACGCGTCACCTTGTCGCCCGCGGCTCCGTCAAACGCGGCCTGCCGGCTCCGCGCCACTCGATCATCCTTCCCAATAGACCGGGCCTCCGACGATACTTCCACGGCGAGATGTTCCGTGCCCCGGGGGAAGGCATCTTCCCCGATATCGCTCCGCTCGGCCGGCGGCCCCGGACGGCATGCGCGAACGTGCGCCGATGGTCGCCGACGTCCACTTCCAACTTGTGGGCTGAATTGTAGGCTCAAATCGGATTGAGACAAATTATATACGTGAACTCAATGCGTTATTTGCATTTCTTGGCGGACGGGGTGGGATTCGAACCCACGGTGGACTTGCGCCCACGCCAGTTTTCAAGACTGGAGCCTTAAACCGCTCGGCCACCCGTCCCGCGCGGCCGGACCCTACTGACCCCCCCGGACGATCTCAAGGCCGGCGCCCCCCTCACCGCCCCACCAGAACGAACCCCCGCGCCCGCAGCCCCCGCCGATCCTCCTCCAGCGACCGCAGCAGCCGGTCGCGGGTGTCGCGCACATGCTCCGCCGCTTCCCGCGCCGCCGCCTCCGGCTCGTGGCGTCGGATGCAGTCCAGGATTCGCCGGTGCTCCGCCCAGGCCTGCGCGCGGGACGCCTCGGTCCACACTTCCAGCCAGCGCGGCCGGGCCAGTCGGGTCATCACCCCCTCGATCGCGCGCACCAGGAACGCATTGCCCGCCAGCCGCGCCAGCGCCACGTGGAAGTCGGTGCCGACCTGGTGCCACGCCTCGCGCGGCACGTCGGGGCGGCAGGCGTCCAGCATCGCCTCGATCGCGTCCAGCTCCCCCTCCCCCGCCCGCGCGCAGGCCAGGCGTACCGCCGTCACCTCCAGCGGCTCGCGGAACTCGGCCAGGGACGCGATCTCGCCGAGATCGATCGGCGCCACGATCCAGTTGCGGCCGTCGCGCTGCACCAGCCCCTCCGCCTCCAGCCGCATCAACGCGGCCCGCACCGGCGTGCGGGAGCCCTGAAACCGCGCCTCCAGCCAGCGCTCGGTCAGCCGCTCACCCGGCCCGATGTCGAGCGAGAGGATCATTTCCCGAAGCTGATCGTGGATCAGCAGCATCTGCGACATGTCCGCCCTCCGTCTGCCGCCGCAGCATAGCGCCGGTGCACCAGTGCGGCCTTGTAAGTCATATCCCAGTTTGGTATCCCGAATACCACCATTTCGGTATACCAAAAGGACGCGCCATGGGCCAGACCCTGTACGAGAAGGTCTTCAACCGCCACGTGGTCCGGGAAATCGCCCCCGGGCAGTTCCAGCTCCTGGCCGATCTCCACCTCCTCAACGAGGTCTCCAGCCCACCCGCCTTCGAAGCCTTGCGCGAACGCGGCCTGCACGTCCGCCATCCGGGCCTCACCTTCGGCAGTTCCGACCATTCCATTTCCACCCGCGGCCGCGCCGACGATTTCGCCGACCCGCAGGCCACGGCGCAGGTCCGGGCCATGGGCCGCAACATGGCGGAATTCGGCCTGACGTATTTCGATCCCGCGCAAGGCGAGCACGGCATCATCCACGTCGTCGGCCCGGAACGCGGCCTCACCCAGCCGGGCAAGGTGATTGTCTGCGGCGACAGCCATACCTCTACCCACGGCGCATTCGGCGCCATCGCCTTCGGTATCGGCACCTCCCAGGTGCGGGACGTGCTGGCGAGCCAGACCCTGCTGATGGAGAAGCTGAAGGTCCGCCGCATCGAGATCACCGGCAGCCTCGCCCCCGGCGTCTACGCCAAGGACGTCGCCCTGCACGTAATCCACGAACTCGGCGCCAAGGGCGGCGTCGGCTTCGCCTATGAATTCGCCGGCGACGTCGTGGACCGCTTCTCGATGGAGGAGCGGATGACCCTCTGCAACCTCGCGATCGAGGCCGGCGCACGCTGCGGCTACGTCAATCCCGACCAGACCACCTACGCCTACCTGCACGGCCGCGACCACGCCCCGCGCGGCGCCGCCTGGGACCGCGCGGTGGCCGCGTGGGAGCGGGTCCGCTCCGACCCCGATGCCGCCTACGACGACATCGTCGTGCTCCCGGCCGAGGCGATCGAGCCGATGGTGACCTGGGGCACCTCGCCCGACCAGTCGGTGCCGGTCGGCGGCCATGTTCCCGACCCCGCTGCCGTGGCCGAACAGGATCGCGGCTGGACCAACGAGGTGCTGGGCTTCATGGGCTTCGAACCCGGCCAGCCGGTGCTGGGGACCCGGATCGACGTGGCGTTCCTCGGCTCCTGCACCAACGGGCGACTGTCCGATTTCGTCGCCGTGGCCGAGCAGATCCGCGACCGCGGCTTCCGGGTCGCCCCGCACGTCCGGGCCCTGGTGGTGCCGGGTTCGCAACGGGTGCGTGACGCGCTGGTGGCGGCGGGGCTCGATCGCGTGTTCGCGGAGGCGGGGTTCGAGGTTCGCGACGCCGGCTGCTCGCTCTGCTGCGGCATGAACGCCGATCGCCTAGCGGCGCGGGAGGTCTGCGCGTCGTCGTCCAACCGCAATTTCCGTGGGCGGCAGGGCTCGCCCACCGGCCGCACCCTGCTCATGTCGCCGGTGATGGTGGCCGCGGCGGCGATCGCCGGCGAGGTGACCGACGCGCGCCAATTCTTCGCCCAGGCCTGAAGGAAAGGACCGATCGATGGCAAATCAATTGAACGACCGACGGATCCTGCGCGCGACCGGCCGCAGCATTGCGCTCCGCGGCGACGATATCGATACCGACCAGATCCTGCCGGCGCGCTTCCTCACCGCCGTCACCTTCCGCGGCATGGAAGCGCACGTGTTCGCCGACGCGCGTGCCGCGGCGCGGGCGGAGGGTCGGGTCCATCCACTGGACGATCCGAAATCCGCGGGCGCCCGGCTCATGGTGGTGAACCGGAACTTCGGCTGCGGCTCGTCGCGGGAGCACGCTCCGCAAGGCCTGCACCGTTCCGGGATCACGGCCATCATCGGCGAGTCGTTCGGCGAGATTTTCGCCGGCAACTGCGTCGCGGTCGGCATGCCCTGCGTGCAAGCGGATGCCGCAACCATCGCCGCGTTGCAACATCTGCACGAGACAGCGCCGCAGACAACGCTCACGCTCGATCTCGAGGCGCTCACGCTCACGGCCGGGGATCAGGTTTTTTCCGTTACCCTCGCCGCCGGGCGGCAGCGGCAGTTCCTGGACGGCACCTGGGATCCGACATCCGTCCTGCTGGCCGCCGGCCCGGCCATCGAGCAGACCCTGGCGGAGGTCCAGGCGCTCTACGGCTGATACCGGCGGCCTCTTCGGCCGGCCGGTATCGCGCATGGGGTTGGCGGGGCGGCCATGCGCAAAATCAAGGACATACCAGCGGCCAGGTGGACGCCGGACGAGTCATCGGCCGGGGCCGCTGGTATGAGACGGCGCACGCCGCCCGCGGGTTCATGACCCCGCGGGGAAGCCGTGACGGCGGCGGCGCCGGAGCGCCGCCACCGTCACACCTCAGTGCACCACCTTCTCCAGCGCCGCCACCGTCGCCGACATGGTTTGACGGATCGTCAGCGGAACGAATGGATTGGCATCGAGGTCCGCGAGCAGCGGCTCGCTGTCGATGAACGCCTTGCAGCTCGCCAGGATGTCCTGCGCTTCCTTGATCTGCGCCGCACGGGCGTTGGGATCGGTCGCGCCGGACGCTGCCGCGAGCCGGGCCGGAAGGTTGGCGCCCAGCGCCGCGAGCACGGGAACCACCCGGGCGCGGAACCGGCTTTCGATCTCCCCGGCAAGCCCGTCGTCCTTGTAGGTTTCGACGAGCTGGGCGCGCAACTTCTCGATGTCGGCTTCCACCTTGCCGCGTGCCACCGCCCAGGCCTGACCCGACTTCGCATAGACAGCCGCGCGGTCGCCCCCGCCATTGGCCCCGTTGGTGGTCCCGTTGGTCGTCCCGTTCCCCGACGTCGCGCCGCCGGAGCCGGCGAGCGCGTCGCGTAGCGCATCGAGGGCGGTTTCCGCCGCCGATCCGCTGCCCGCGGTGATGAGGGCGTTCGCCTGGCTTGCCATGCGCGCGAGATCACCCTTGCGCGCCGGATCGGGCACCGCCTGCACCTGGCCGATCAGGCCGGCCAGCCGGCGCTTGAGCGCGGCAAGATCGACGACGGGGGCGCCGTCCTCGTATTCCTCGTGGTCGGTATCCTCCGGGTCGTCGATATCCTCGGCTTCCTTGCCGTCCAGCATGAGCTTCACGCTCTTGAACGGCAGCGGCTTGAACCGCTTCAGCATCTTCGTGAGCTTCTTCTTCAGCCCCGGAAGCTGCCGGCCTTCAAGCTGCAGGATCAGGACGCTCGACTTCTCGTCGCCCATCCCGCCGTCGTCGTCCTGGCTTTCGCCCTCCTGCTGCTCGGCTTCGACCTCACCGGCCCCCCTGGGCGTGAGCGCGATACCGAAGGACATCGCGTGCAGCCCGGTTTCCCGCGCCAGCATGCCGGCGAGCCCCTTGCCGCCCTTCGCCTTGTTCACCGCGAGGCGGTGATCCTCGGCCTTCTTGCCCAGCACCACGCCGAAGTTCATCTGCCCGGCGGAGCGCAGCCGCTTCAGGCTTTTCATCAGGTATTCGTGGTAGACGTCGGGGTCGCTGAACATCCCGTCGTCGTCCTCGATGTTTTCACCGACGAACTTGCGTTCGGCGGCGATCAGGCGATCGAGCTTCTTCAGCGCGTCGACCGTCCATTCCATCTCGGGCGCGCCCTTGGCCTTCCCGGCCTCCGCGCTTACGGCCTTCACCGCGGACTCGATCGCATCGAGCGCGCCGTTCGCCGCCGCACCCGCCTCCGCGTCGCCCGCCTGCAGCAGCTTGCGCTTCGCGCCGTCATAGTCCTTCAGCGCATCGTCCAGCTTGCTGGCGGTTTTCAGGCCTTTCGGCTGGCTGTCCTTCCACCATTTGGCGGAAAGATCCGGTTGCTCGCCCTTCTTCATCGCGAAGACCCTCCCTGGCGGCGCCGGCGTACCGTGCCGCGGCCATGACTGACGCGCCAAGCCGTGCCGGGGGAGGCCCGTGTGCATGGGCCGACCCTCCGGCCACGACGGCCGAGAGATACTATCGCACCGGCAGCCGACCGGTTCCAGGGAGAAATAAGGCGGGGATTTCCGGCGGATTCAGGCTGCGCGGCCGTAATACAGGGTCACGGTATGCGTCGCCTGGGCGAAGAACAGCCAGCGCTCCAGGTAGACGCCCGCCAGCACGCCCAGGGCAGCCAGCGGCAACAGCACCACGCCGGCGGCGAGCACGCTCCCCACCGCCAGCAGCACGATCGGCCCCGCAAACCCCACTGCCACGGCGATCCCGCGCAGCCGCGCGGCATGCTTGCGGCCGATCGCGAAACCCATCTCGCGCAGCAGGTAGTTCTCCTCCGTATGCGGCAGTTCCAGGCTGCGCACCTTGCCGAGGAAGCCGAGCCCCGTTGCGCTCTCGATCGTTGCCTCCGCCGGCGCCGCATCGATCGCACGCCAGTAGCCGAGCTTGGCCGCCAGCGCCGCGATCCCGGCCAGAACGCCAAGCCAGGCCGCCACTCGCGCCGCCCCCGGCTGCCAGAACACCACCAACCCGGCCACGCAGGCGGCACCGCTGAACACGGCCAGCAACAGGAAGTTCGGCAGCACCGCGCGATGATGCCATTGCCGGATCGGTTTCAGCGAGGCGTAGATCATCGCCTGGGATGCCACCGTCGCCAGTCCGCAGATCGCCGCCAGCAGCCCGAGCACGATGGTCGCCGTTGCCCCGCCGCCCGCCAGTGCCCAGGCCAGGGCGAATCCGCCCGCCGGAGCGAACGTCCCCAGCGAGATCACCCCTTCGCGGGAGAGCCACGACGTCCGCCACTGCGACAGCGCCCGCCAGGCCCGTTCCGGACGGCCGAGGTGCAAGGTGGAAGCCAGCAACCCGGCCGCAGCCAGGGCCAGCGCCACCGCCACCGCCGGAGCCCCGAACCAGCCCGATCGCGGCAGTACGCCCAGCGCATCCAGCACGCCGAGCCAGGCCAGCATCCCGTACCCCGCCCCGGCGGCGGTGGTGAGGAAGACGACGGAGAACGCAGGGTTCATCGGCTGAGCGCCCGATCGATCCAACGCAGCAGCGCATTGGCCCCGCCGGTCGGCACCGGCGCCTCGACCGGCTTCGCGGCCGCGGGCGGGCGGCGCCGCGGCGGCAGGTATTTGTTCACCGGCTTGTAGCCCATCTCCGGCATCAGATCGATCCCGCCGCGCTCGGCCACGAGTTGCGAGACCGCGCTGTCCGGATCGCCGAGATCGCCGAAATGCCGTGCTTGCGCCGGGCAGGCCTTCACGCAGGCGGGCACGCGTTCCTTCTCCGCGATGTTCTCGTTGTAGATGCGGTCGACGCACAGGGTGCATTTGCGCATCACCCCCTGGTCCTCGTCGAACTCGCGCGCGCCGTACGGGCAGGCCCAGGAACACAGCTTGCAGCCGATGCAGATCTCGGCGTTCACCAGTACGATGCCGTCTTCCGCGCGCTTGTAGCTTGCCCCGGTCGGGCAGACGGTGACACAGGCCGGCTGCTCGCAATGCAGGCAGGAGCGGGGGAAGTGCACGGTGCGGCTCTCGGTCCCTGTGCCCGCCTCGTAGGTGTGAATCCGGTTCAGCCATACCCCGTCCTGCTTCGCCTCGTAGGGATGGAAATCGGTGAGCGGCGCGGTGTGCCCGGAGGTGTTCCACTCCTTGCAGTTCACCGCGCAGGCATGGCAGCCGACGCAGGTGTCGAGGTCGATCACGAGGCCGAGCTTCTTCGCGCCCGGCTGCGGAATGCTGGTCATCGTCGTGTCACTCCGCAGCAGGCGGGAGGGAGGCGGGCGCGCCATAGCGCAGGATGCGCGGGACCGAACGCTGGCCGGGCGGGCGCGGCAGCGCCGCCGGATGCGGCAAGGTCGCCGCCGGCGCGTCGGCCTTCTCGATCCGCACCTTGAGGTCGTACCAGGCCGCCTGGCCGGTGACCGGATCGGCGTTGGCGTGGCGCGCGCCGCCCTGCTCGGGCAGGAATTCGGTGATCACGTGGTTGAGCAGGAAGCCCTTGGTCGATTCCGGCGCGTCGGCGCTGAGCGCCCAGGCGCCGGACCGCTTGCCGATCGCGTTCCAGGTCCAGACCGTGTCGCGGTTCACGCCTTCCATCAGCCGCACCTGGCCCTTCACCCGCCCGTGCCGACTGATGACCCAGATCCAGTCGTCATCGGCAATGCCGAGCGCGGCCGCAGTGGCACGGTGCGCATAGAGCCGGTTCGATCCGTAGATCTGCCGCAGCCATGCGTTCTGCGAGTGCCAGGAATGGTACATCGCCATCGGCCGCTGCGTCAGCGCGAACAGCGGATAGGCCGCACCGGCGGATTCGATCGCCTGTTCCAGCGGCGGGTACCAGATCGGCAACGGATCGAACGCATGGCGTACCCGTTCGCGATGCGTCTCCGGCGGCTGCACCGGACCATGGCCCTCGGCGGCGAGGCGGAATTTCTGCAACGGTTCGCTATACAGTTGCAGCACGATCTGCGCGGTCGACCCGATCAGGCCGAGCGCCTTCGCCTCCGCCAGGTAGGCGGCGTTGGCGTGCTTGTAATAGAGCGCCTCGGGCGGGTGGTGGTGCGACCAGAATGCGCCGTTGGCGATATAACGCTGCAACTGGTCGGGATTGGGCGCGCCGACGCCGGACTGGTTGCCGTCCGCGCCGCGGAACCCGGCGAGCGGCCCGACCCCCGGGCTGCGCTGGTGGTTCACCATGTAGTCGGCGTAGTCGCGATAGGCCGGGGCGCCGTCCTCCTTGACGAAACCCGGTAACTTGAGCCGCGCGCCGAGATCGAGCATCACGTTCTGGAACGGCCGCACGTCGCGGTCCAGGGGCACGATCGGCTGGCGGATCGAATTGGCCGGCCCCTCCGGGCTGCCGATCGGGCGATCGAGCAACGACACGCAGTCCCAGCGTTCCAGATAGGTGGTATCGGGAAACACCAGGTCGGCGTGGGAGACCATCTCGGACGCAAACGCATCGGCGTAGATCACGTGCGGGATCACGTACTCCCCGGTGGCCGGGTCCTTGGCCGTCAGCATGCGCGATGCGTCGGCGGGGTTCATCGCCGAGTTCCACGCCATGTTCGCCATGTACATGAACAAGGTGTCGATCTTGTACGGATCGCCGGCATGCGCGTTGGCGATGACGGTGTGCATCATCCCGTGCAGGCCGAGCGGCGCGTCCCAGGTGAACGCCTTGTCGATCCGCACCGCGGACCCGTCGTCCTCCAGCAGCAGATCCTCCGGCCCGCGCGGGAAGCCGAGCGCCATGCCGGGCAGCATCGTGCCCGGTTTTGCCCCCTTGCCGACCGGCGCCGCGCCCGGCGGGATCGGGCGCGGGAAGGGTGATTTGTAACGCCAGGAGCCGGGCGTATCGATCGCGCCCAGCAGCATCTGCAGCAGGTGGATGGCGCGGCAGGTGTGGAAGCCGTTCGAGTGGGCGGAAATCCCGCGCATCGCGTGCATCGCCACCGGTCGCCCACGCATGGTCGGGTGCCGGCGGCCGAAGGTATCGGTCCAGGGCTGGTCAAGCTCGATCGCCTGGTCGAACGCAACCTCAGCCAGTTCGCGGGCGATGCGGCGGATGGTCTCGGCCGGGAGGCCGCAGCGGTCGGCCACCGCCTCCGGGGCGTAGGCGCCATCCAGGTAGCGTTCCGCCAACAGGTGGAACACCGGGCGGACGGCGCGGCCGTCGGGCAGGCGCTGTTCGCCCACGATCTGCGGCGCCATCTCCGCCGTGGCGGCGTCGATCGCGGTCCCGCTGGTGCGGTCCCAGGCGAGCGGGCGGCCCTCGGCATCGCGGGCGAACAGCCCGTGCTCGGCGGTGCCGGGCGCGTCGATCACCAGCCAGGCGGCGTTCGTGTAGCGGACCAGGAAATCGAGGTCGATGCGGTCGGCGCGCAGCAGTTCATGCACGAGCGCCAGCACGAACAGCCCGTCGGTGCCGGGACGGATACCGACGAACTCGTCGGCGATCGCCGAATAGCCGGTCTGCACCGGGTTCACCGAGACGAATTTCGCCCCGCGCCGCTTGAGGTTCGCGAGCCCGAGCTTGATCGGGTTGGAGTCGTGGTCCTCGGCGACGCCGAACATCAGGAAGTACTTGGCCCGCTCCCAATCCGGTTCGCCGAATTCCCAGAAGCTGCCGCCGATCGAATAGAGCCCGGCGGCGGCCATGTTGACCGAGCAGAACCCGCCGTGGGCGGCGAAATTCGGCGTGCCGAACTGCTTGGCCCACCAGCCGGTGAAGGACTGGCTCTGGTCGCGCCCGGTGAACAGCGCCAGGCGCTTGGGGTCGGTCGCGCGCACGTGACCGAGCCAGCCGGCGGCGATGCCGAGCGCCTCCTCCCACTCGATCTCCTTGAAATCCCCCGAGCCGCGCGGCCCGGCGCGCAGCAACGGCTTGGTCAGCCGCGCCGGTGAATACTGCTGCATGATGCCGGCCGAGCCCTTGGCGCACAGCACGCCGCGGTTCACCGGGTGGTCCGGATTGCCCTCGATGTAGCGGATGCGACCGTCCTTGAGGTGTACGCGGATGCCGCAGCGGCAGGCGCACATGTAGCAGGTGGAGTATTTGACCGTATCGCCCACCGGCGGGGACGGATCGATCCGTTCCACCGGGTTGGAGTAGCCGGTGGTCCGTCCCGAAACTGCGCCGCGCATGCTGCCCCCACGGATGCCTGCGGGCTTTGTGGGATCGTGCGGCGGGTTCGGCAACCCCCGGGAGAGTGGGAGCGGCCAGATATTACTCCGCCGGCACGGCGCGCCGGAAAATCCGTCCGGCGCGCCCAGGGGAACGGAGATGAAAATCCGGGTGGGCGGTGGAGCCGGGTGGGCGCCGGTCAGGCGCCGTCCGCGCGGTTGGCCGCCAGATCGAGCGCGATGCGGAGATGCTGGCGCAGCATCTCCGGCCGCTGCTTCCGCCAAGCCTCTTTGCGCAGCCGCGTCAGAACCAGTTCGCCTTGTCCACCTCGTTCCGCAGCGCCGTCCCCGCCTCGAACGCGCGGCAGTTGTCGCGCAGGATCGCGTAGCGCCGCTCGTCCAGATGCGGCCCGTAGCCGGCGGTGTGCGGCGTGATCAGCACGCCCGGCGTGGTCCACAGCGGATGGCCCGGCGGCAGCGGCTCGGTCTCGAACACATCGAGGCCGGCGCCGGCGATCTCGCCCGCGGCCAGCGCAGCGGCGAGGTCATCGAGGCGGGTGGTCCGGCCGCGGCCGATGTTGATGAAGAACGCGCCGCGCTTCATGCGGCGGAAGCGCTCACGCTGCATGAAGCCCTCGGTCGCCGGCGTGTGCGGCACCGTGAGGATCACGAAATCCGCCTGACCGAGCAGGTCGTCCAGCGCCGCGACCGGGTGCAGTTCCGCGACACCCTCCGTCGGCGCGGTCCGCCGCGCGTCGGTGGCCAGCACGCGCACGCCGAACGCGGCCAGCAGCCGCGCCGCCTCCGCACCGATGCCACCCAGGCCAACGATCAGCGCGGTGGCCTCATCGAGCGCGATCACGCCGGTATCGAGCGGGCGCGGCGCCCATTCGCGGCGCGCCTGCGCCGGCAGGTAGGTCTGGAAATCGCGCGCGAAGGCCAGCACGAAAGCCAAGATGTGGGCGCCGATGTGATCGTTGTAGATCTCGCGCATATTCGTCACCGCGACAGGATGGGCGACCAGTTCCGGATAGTAGTATCCTGCCGGGGGCGCGGCCTGCGGGGCGGCCAGCCAGCGCAATCGGCCCGCCGCGGCGAGCATCTGCGGGTTCAGGGTGCCGAACGCCGCCTCGGCGGTGGGAATCGCCGCCGCCGCCTCGGCCTCCGTCGCCGCCGCAATCACGCGCACGAACGGCAGTTCCGCGGCCAGCCGCTGCGCCCAGGCGCTTGTCGTCTCGGTCTGCGGCGGCAGCATCAGAAGAGTGAAGGGCATCGGCAGGCTCCGTAGCGGGGAAACCGTGGAGGCTACCGGCCCGCGGCTGGCCCCGCCAGGGCCGACGCCGCACGCGGCGACATGCCTGCACCGCGCCGCCTTCACCCTCCGTTTGCAATTGCACGCCATCCTCCGTGGCCTGGACGGGGAGATGGCATGCAACGCAGACAGGCGATCGGACTGATGGCGGCAGCATTGCTGCTGCCGGGACCGGCGCGGGCCGAGCCGGACGGGCGCCCGGTCTCTCTCATCGTGCCCGATTTCCCCTCCGCGCCGGCCGGGCTCGCCGCGCGCCTGCTGTGGTCACCGCTGGCCCGCGCGCTCGGCCACGCCGTGACCCTGGATTTCCGTCCCGGCGCCGGCGGCATCACCGGGCTGATGGCCGGCGCCCGCGCCCGCGCCGACGGCAGCGTGCTCACCCTGCTGACGCCGGCGATCGCCGCCGCTCCCTGGCTCGCCAGCCGGATGGACAGCGAGCCGGGGGATTTCGCCCTGATCGGGCGCATCAGCTTCACGCCGGAGGTGCTGCTGGTCGCAAACGGAAGCCCCTGGCGCGGGCTCGCCGACCTGCTTGCCGCGCTGCGCGCCGCTCCGAGGCGAATTCGCACGGCTTTCGACGGCGCCTGGACCAGTGCCGAGATCGCCGAGGTGATGCTACTCGACCGCGCCGGCGTCGCCGCCCGCGCGGTTGCCGGGCTCGATGCGGCTGCGGCGCTGCGCGATCGGCAGATCGGCTTCGTAATGCGCCCGCTGCCCGGGGCGCTGGCGGCCCTGGCCGAGGGCGGGGTGCGCGCGCTTGCCGTTTCCGGCCCGCACCGGGCTGCCGCATTGCCCGGTGTGCCGACGTTGCGCGAACAGGGGGTCGACGTCGCGCTCGGCGGTTGGCTGGCCCTTGGTGCCCCGGCCGCGGCGGAGAAGGCGCGCCTCGTGCCGGTGCGCGACGCGCTGGCGGAGGTGCTGGCCGACCCGGCGGTGTGCCAGGCGCTGGCCGCGGCGGGGTTGCCGCCCGCCTGGCTGCCGGCCGGGCCGGCGCGGGCGGAGATTGCGGCGGAGTACCGTGTGCTCGGCCCATTGTTCACCGCGATGGGGGTGAACGTGCGGCAGACGGCGGTGGCCGCACGCTGAGGGAGCGCACCGGTCCGGGTGCGTGCGCCTGAAGGCCCCCACCGAAAGCGGGCAGGGCGATGCAAGCGAAGCGCATCCTGCAATACGTTTTGCCTTCGGCACCATGGAGCCGACCAGCGCCGCCGTGAGGGCGCTCGATTTCCGCGCCTTCGTTTGGCCGGCGCGCACCGCGAGAATGGATCGAATCCGGACCAGACCGACCGCTCTGCCGCCGTCCGAATGCTACCAGCGCCCGCGGCGGTACAGGAATCGTTCCATTTCTGGGACAAACAGCACCGCCGTGAAGCCGGATTTTTCCATCACCCGCCTGGAGCCAACGTTCTCCGGATGCGCGAAGGCGATAAGGTCCGGCAGGTGCAGGACCTCATCGGCAATCTCCGTGCAAGCCGCAACGAGTTCGGAAGCATATCCCCGACCCCAGGACGCCGGATGGAAGAAGTATCCGATCTCCGTTCCCCATCCCGGATCGAATGGGTCGTCATACAGACCACCCCAGCCGATGATCCGATCCTCTTCCTTACTCACGATCGTCCAGGGAGCGACCCCATCATGGCGGCGGCGCCGTTCATGGACGGCGATGCGGCGCCGGCACGCGCGGAGCGATGCCTCGGCATGGGTGTACCGCATCGCCGCGGCATCACCCAGAAATGCGAAAAGCGCCGGCACGTCCGCCAGGCTGGGGTAGCGCAGGATCAGCCGCGCTGTTTCCATCTGCATAGCGATCGGTTTTGATTCTGTATGGTTGCAATTATGAACGACCTCCATCCACTGCGTGCGAAGCGTGCCGCAAAAACCTGGCCCGGAGGCGCCTTGCCCGGGCAACGCTTCGATCGACCGCCGGCGGCTCCCTCACCGCCGGGGCACGTCGGCAATCGGCGCGCAATTGGTTCGGCCCTGGGCCACGCAATCCTGGATCGCCACCATGCGGGCAAGCCGCCCCACAAGGAAGACGCCCGCCACCGCCAGGACCAGGATCACGGCGCCCGCCAGCAAGGTCGCACGGAGCGAGGAGGGCTCGGGCTCCGGGTCCTCCGGGATCGGCAGGTCCGGCTGGTCGCGCGGCATCCTCGTCGCTCCACCCCGCCACCGCGGGCAAACCCAATTCCGCCCTGTCTGCCCCTCCTCGCCGCAGGTCCGCCAGCGGCCGGGGCAGGCCTTACCCGGAAGCTAACGCAATGTTGTACCCTTCGCGATGCGCCCGGCAGACCCGGTCGCCGCCCCAGGTGCCGGTGGGCGAGGCCTCCAAAACCTTCAGCAGAACCCCAACGCGAAGGGTACCCTTCGACCACCGGCGCGGCCCAATGTACCCTTCGCTTCGGACCGGCGACGTCGGCCCCTCGTCCCGGGCGCCCTCCCCGCCCGCTCCGCTCCGGGAAACCGCAACTCCAGCCAAAACGACGCCGCGAAGCCCCGCCCATCGCCTGATTGGGCCGTCACCCCCGCGGCCTCACCCTCCCAGTGCGCCGGCTACCCAGGCCGCCGCCGCCAGCACCGCCTGGTCCTCCCCCACCCGCCCGACGAGCTGGATCCCGAGCGGCAGCCCGCCCGGCCCCGGCCCCGCCGGTACCGTCACGCAGGGCACGCCGAGGCTGGTCCAGATCAGGTTGAACGCCGGATCTCCGGTCCAGGCGAGCCCTTCCGGCGCCTCCCCCGGCGCCGACGGCGTCAGCAGTACGTCGAGCCCCTCCATCGCTTGCGGGAACGCCTCCCGCGTGCGCCGGAACACGGCGTAGGCGCCGGCCACCGCGGCCTCGTCCTGCGCCAGGCCGAACTCCAGCCGGCCCATCAGCTCCGCGCTGATCCCCTCGCGGGCATGCGCCAGCTCCCAGCCCAGGGCGTGCGCGCTTTCGCGGTTCATCACGATGGGATGCGCCTCGGTCAGCGCGGTGAATGGCGCTGGCAGCTCGCGATCCGCCAGCACTGCCCCGGCGCGGCCCAGCAGGCCGCCCACACGCTCGAACAGCGCCACCGTCTCGGGCCCCGCCTGCTCCCACGCCGGCGAGCGGCAGAGGCCGATGCGCGGCGCCCGCTCCGCCCGCCGCTCGGGATCGCCGAGGTCGCGGCGCGACACGGCGGCGGCGAACAGCGCGCAATCGGCCACGCTGCGCGCCATCACGCCCACCGTGTCCAGGCTGTCGGCCAGCGGCTTCATGCCGGCCCGGCTGATCAGCCCGAAGCTCGGCTTGTAGCCGACCACGCCGCAGAACGCCGCCGGCCGTATCACGCTGCCGGCGGTCTGGCTGCCGAAGGCCAGGGGGAAGAAGAAATCCGCCACCCCCGCCGCCGAGCCCGACGACGAGCCGCCCGGCGTATGCGCCAGGTTGTGCGGATTGCCGGTGGGGCCCGGCTTGCGGGTCGCGAACTCGGTCGTGACGGTCTTGCCGACCACTGCCGCCCCGGCGGCGCGCGCCCAGGCCACCGCCGCCGCATCGGCCCGCGGGCGCCAGCCGGCCCAGATCGGGGAGCCGTAGGCAGCCGGCATATCGGCCGTGTCGAACAGGTCCTTCACCCCGATCGGCAGGCCGTGCAGCGCGCCTTCCGCGCAGGAGGCGGCGGCGGCGCGGGCAGCGCCTGGGTCGAACCAGGTGAAGACGCGCACCGCCGCTTCCCGCGCGGCGATGCGGTCGAGGCAGGCCTCCATCAGCGCCTCAGGCCGCAGGCTGCCCTGGCGGATACGGTGCACGGCCTCGGTGGCGGTCAGGCGGGACGGGTCCATGGCGGCGTGTCCTCCGGCGGTGGGGTGGGAGATCGGGACAGGTGGGGCGATCCCGATCGGATCGGCGGTCTCAAGATCAGCGGTGTCAAGACTGGCGCGCCGCGGCGCGGCAGTCCATGGTCCCGCCTATGCAGGCCCGGCCCGAGCCCTCCGCGCCCAACGATCATGCCACCGATTCAGCGGCGGGCGGGCCCCGTGCGCGGGCGCGGGGCAGGCGCGACGATTGGCCCACCTACCTCGTGGACGCCGGGCCGGAGGAACTGCCCGCAGTGCGCGGGCGCGACCTCGACCGCGCCTGGCACGCGGCGCGGCAGGCGGCACTCGCCGAGGCCTGGGGCACGATCCGCGGCTTCCGCTTCCGCCGTGCCGACGGGCGGGTGACCGACCTCGTGCTCGCCGATCCTGACGCCTGCTGCTGGGTGGGCGCGGTCGATCGGCTGGCCGGCCTGGGTTCGCGCCACGGCCTGTCGCTCTGCCTGCGGCTGCTGGCGCTGGTCGATCTCCTGGCCCGCGCGCCCTGGACCGCCTCGCTGTGCCGGCTGGCGCGCGACGGGGCGGAGCTTGATCCGCGGCTGCTGCGCCTGGCCGCCGTCGCGCCGCTGTCGGCCGAGGCACGGTTCGACGAATCCGCCTTCCGCGCCGCGCTTGCCGCGGCTCCGCCCCGCCTGATCGGAACCCTGTCATGACCCGCCGTGCTCTGCGCCTGATCCCGCTGCTGCTGCTCGCCGGCTGCGCCGCCGCGCCGCCGGAATCGGTCACCGACCGCGATACGCGCGCCGCCTGCCGCCGCCAGGCGGAGGAGGTGTACCGGCTACGCCATCGCGACGAGATCTACAGCGTCCCGAGCCAGGACGCCCCGCAGTCAGGCGCGATCGGCCTGCCGCTGCCCACCGCCGGGCTCGCCGACCAGTTCGAGCAGGAACGCGAAATCAGCACCTGCGTCCACGATACCGGCACCGGCACGGCGCTGAAGCCATGATCGCGCTGCCCCGCGTCCGCGCGGGCGCAGGGGTTGGCGCACGGTGATCCGGACGCCTCGACGGCGCCGCCCTGGCCTGGGCCGCCGTCTCCGGACACCCCGCTCCGTGCCGCGCACCGGCTGGGCGTAGCCCGCTTGCGGTAACCCGGACGACGCACCCGGGCGCCCGAGGGTCCGCCGAGCAGGCAGGGTCGTGGCGAAAGCAACTCTCTCCCCCCTTGCCGGGGAGGACAGGGTGGTGCGTGCGCGCCCCTGAAAACCCCGTGGCGCGCGCACCGCCGACCCAGGCCTCTGCGCAAGGGGGAGTTCGAGCCGTTAGGTTGAAAACCCAATCAGACGTGGCTGCTGTGGGTGGATTCCGGCCCTTCCGCTTTGTGGCTACACTCAGCGAATCTCGGTGCCGCCCTCGTGCGCCGAAACGCACGCTCAACTGTAGCCCGAGGAAAATAACGAATGCCGAATGACGATCGCACCAAGATAATTTACAGCAGGACGCCGGAATCAGCAGCCATGTTGGCAAACGTCAAACGAGCGATGGCGATCACCGCCACACTTAACCGTTTGACGTTCAACGATGCGGACGAAATTCGGACCTTGTTCAGCGAACTTATCGGTAAAAAGGTAGACGAGAGCTTTTTGCTGATCCCTCCATTTTATACTGCCGGCGGGGACGAAATCCGCGTCGGGCATAATGTCTTCGTAAATCAGAACTGCACTTTCTATGACCTTGGCGGCCTCGACATCGCAGACGATGTGATGATCGGGCCGAACGTGGGCATCATCACGACGGGTCATCCCCTTGAACCCTCGCAGCGACGCGCCGCCACAATCGGAAAGCCCATCGTGATTGAGAAAAGCGTGTGGATTGCAGCCGGCGCGACCATCATCGGTGGCGTAACAGTAGGCGAGAACTCGGTCGTCGCGGCGGGTTCGGTAGTCACCAAGGACGTTCCCCCGAATACCCTTGTCGGAGGAAATCCGGCGCGGGTCATTCGTTCGATTGGCGACGACTGAAGGAACACCCGCAAGGGGTCGCAAGCAGCCCGGTCGTCTCTTTCACGAACCTCGAAAAGTCTTCGGCTTAGGCCGATTGAATTTCGATCCCAGTGTCATGCACTGCGCACCTGCACCCACTGACTGCGGTCCTTGACCCCACGCCCCCAATCCCCCGACCATGATCCCGTGACCCTCGTCCCCGTCCCTCTGTCCGAGGTCGTGCGCATGGCCGAGGCCGAGCGGATCGCCGGCCGGGCAGAAGCTGCAGCGGCCTTGCTCGGCCGGGCGCTCGCCGCATCCCCCGACAACCCGGAGGCGCAGCACGGCTTGGCGCTGATCGCCTTCCAGCAGGGCCGGCTCGACGAGGCGCAAGTGCTGGCCTGCGCCGCGGTGGCGGCGGTACCGGACCGCCCCGCCTGGTGGCGCAACCTCTGCACCATCGCCGAACGGCGCGGCGATGCCGCGACCGCGCTGGCGGCTGCCGAACGGGCGGCAGCACTCGCCCCGAACGATCCCGATCTCTGGCACGCGCTTGCCGTGGTGCAATATCGCGGGCGCGACCCGGAGGCCGCCGCGGCCAGCGCGCACGCCGCCCTGGCATGCGACCCGCAGCACGCCGGCGCGCATGTGGCGCTCGCCGAGTCGCTGCTGCTGCGCGGCGACTTCGCGCCCGGGTGGGAGGAATACGAGTGGCGCTACCGCCTCCCGGGCGCTGTCCCGCCGGTGCCCGAGCTCGGGTGCCCGGCCTGGGACGGGGCGGCGCTATCTGGGGGGCAGCTCCTGTTGGTGGCGGACCAGGGCTATGGCGATGCGATACAATTCGCCCGCTACCTTCCCTGGGCGGCGACGCGCTGCGGCGCAGTCGTCCTGGTGGCCGCGCCGGAGCTGGCGCCGCTGCTGGCCCCTCTGCTGACCTCCCTGCCATCCCGATACGCACTGCTGACCGGATGGGCGGCGGTCGCGGCCCACCCTGCGCCGTTCGCCGCCTGGGCGCCGCTGTCGGGGTTGCCGCGGCTGCACGGCACCCGGATAGCAACCATTCCCGCCGAGGTGCCCTATCTGACCGCAGCCCCCGCCCGGACCGCAGCATGGCAGGCGCGGCTGGACGCGCTGGTACCGCGGCCGGCGCGACGCGTGGGCTTGGTCTGGGCCGGGCGGTCCACCCATCCGAACGACGCCAATCGCTCCGCCCCGCCGGGGGCGCTGGCGCCGCTGGCGGCGGTGCCGGGGGTGAGCCTCGTCTCGGTGCAGCAAGGGCCGGCGGCGGCGGGCGCGGAGGCCATCGCGTCCGGCCTACCCGAGATGGGCAGTGCGATCGGGGATTTCGCGGAGATGGCGGCAGTCCTGGCAGCACTCGACCTGCTGATCACGGTCGATTCGGCTCCGGCGCATCTGGCCGGAGCGCTGGGCCGGCCGGTTTGGGTGCTGCTGCCCTATGGACCGGACTGGCGCTGGCAGCTCGACCGGGCGGACAACCCCTGGTACCCCACCGCCCGGCTGTTCCGCCCCGCCCGTCCGCGCGACTGGTCCGGGCTGGCCGCGACGGCGGCGGCCGCGCTGCAGGGCTGGGCGGAGACGTCGCCGCTCGCGTGACCCCGACCGACCGGGCGGTAGCGTGCCCGTCTTGCTGCCGCTCCGCCGTGCCGGGCGCCGCGCGCCGGCCGCTTCCCCCGGACTCGCCTCGTACCCCTGGCCGACCTCCGCGCGGCGGTGAGCCGCTCGGAAACATCTTCGATTGCCAGCGCGCGCTTGCCGCCGCTCCGGCCAGAGCCGTACAAACCCGCGGTTCGCAACCCAAGGAGACGCGTATGAGCAAGATCATCCGGACCGAGCCCAATCCGATCCTCGCCAAAGCCGTAGAATTCCATGGATTCGTCTATCTTCAGGGGGTCACCGCCCGCGATCCGGGCAAGGACATCAAGGGTCAGACCGCCGAAATCCTCGAGCAAATCGACGCCCTGCTGGAAACCCACGGCACCGACAAGACCCGGCTGCTGACGGCGCATATCTGGCTCAAGGACATCGCCGACCGGGCTGCACTGAACGAACTCTGGACGGCCTGGCTGCCTGCCGGCGGCGCCCCGGCACGCGCCTGCGTGCAGGCGGAGCTGGCCGACCCGAAGCTGCGAGTCGAGATCATGGTAACCGCTTGCAAATAGCTCGCCGCCAGCCGGAGGGCCCGCGGCCCCCGGCACAGCGATCACGGCGCAGTGATCGCCAAATCCCTAGCCAGAAGTTAATTTAGGATAATAGTCCCTGCATTGACAGTTGTCCACAGGGGCCAGGATGGAAACTGCGGCGTTTTGGTCACAGTCCAGCACTTTTAGGGTTGCCAACTATGCAACGCAGCGGCTACCGCCGGTCGGGTCTGGGGTGAACAAGGATATCTGGGGATGGTGAGCAAGGCAGCCGCGAGGCAGACGTTGTTGCGCGCGGCATTGCGAGCAACATCGCTTCTGACTTTCGGCTGCTTTGCCTTCATAACCGCAGGAAGCGCCGCCGTTTCCCCGGCCCACGCCGCGGCCCATCACATCGTTCGGGGCCCACGCCGGCCCGAAGGGCATCCCGTTGCGCATCCGCTGGCGCACACACCGGTCCATCATTGGGTGCGCCCTGTCGCCTACCGGCATCCCTTCGCCCGCCGCGTCGTCCATCCCGCCTGGCACCCGATCGTCCGATTCGCCCGGGTGCATGGACGGCTGGAACGGGTCGAGCATATCGTCCATCCGGTTTCGCGCCGGCCGGCCTGGGACCACCCGGTGCAGGCGACGCGCATGTCCTGCGTGCCGTTCGCCCGCGCCAACTCGGGCATCGACCTCGCGGGCGACGCCTATGCGTGGTGGAACCACGCCGCCGGCGTTTATGCCCGCGGCGACGCCCCGGTTCCGGGCAGCGTGCTGGCGTTCCGCGCCAACGTGCGGATGCGGCTCGGCCACGTCGCCGTGGTCAGCCGGGTCGTCAACCGGCGCGAGATCGAGGTTGATCAAGCCAACTGGGGTGACGGCGACCGGATCACCCGTGACGTGCCGGTGATCGACGTGTCGGAAGACAACGACTGGACCCAGGTGCGGGTAGCGCTGGGCGACGGCCGTTACGGCTCGGTCTATCCGACCCACGGGTTCATCTATGATCGCCCTGACACCGGCACGATGGTGGCACGCCGCACCCCCTCACCCGAACTCGCGGCCAATCCCGCGCCTTCCGATCTGCGCGCGCTCCATAGCGAGGGTGGCTATCGGGGCAACGAGCAGGTCGCCGAATTGCCCGGTCCGCTGCCGGCACCGCCGCACTGGCCGACGCAGCTCGGCCATCGCCTGCACACCACTTTCGTACATCGCGACGTGCGGCACGTGACATACCGTCACCCGGTGGCGTCCCACGTCGTGTCCCGTTGGACGCCGCATCACGCTCCGGTGCACCACATCGTGCGGCATCGCCTCGCACCGGCGCACGAGGCCCTCGCGGCGCGCTGAGCGCCTTACGTTTTCAACCGCGTCGCGGCCCCCGGCCCATACGGGCCGCCCTACGGCCCCCAACCGGCGCCAAAGGCGTGCCTGCGCGGGGCGGCGGAACTCGCCGGGCTCATACCAGCGGCCCCGGCCGATGACTCGTCCGGCGTCCACCTGGCCGCTGGTATGTCCTTGATTTTGCGCATGGCCGCCCCGCCAACCCCATGCGCGATACCGGCCGGCCGAAGAGGCCGCCGATATCAGACCGCCGCGCGCACCTCGATCGTGACGTGCGACAGCATCGGAAAACGAGCCAGCCGCGCGTGATAGTGCCGCGCGTCATGCGGCCCCGCGGTGGTCACCACGAGGATGGCACCGAGATGCCCCGGCCCCAGCCGCCACAGATGCAGGTCGGCGACCCGGTCACCCTCTTCGATCACCAACGCACGGATGGCCGCCTCCAACTGGGTGTCCGGTGTCATGTCGAGCAGGATCGCCCCGGTATCGCGGATCAGGGCGTAGGACCAGCTCACGATCGCCCCAGCACCGACCAGACCAGCCAGCGGGTCCATCCAGCGCCAGCCGAAGGCCGCCGCCGCCCCGAGCCCTGCGATCACCATCACCGAGACCGCCGCGTCCGCCATCACATGCACCACCGCGGCGCGCAGGTTGTTGTCGCGATGGGCGGCGTGGTCGTGCTCCTGGAACGCATGGCGGGACTCAAGCGGCCCGTTCGGCCCGGCCGTCCGCAGGAGGACGGTGAACTCGTGCGGCTCGGGGATGGTCTCGCGGCTGATCAGACCGTCGTCCTCCTGTCCACGGATGAAACTGAACCGCTGACGGGAGCCGTCCGGCCGTTCTGTCTCCACCGCCACCAGGGCCGGGTCCAGCCCGGGGCCGCGCAGGCGGAAAACGGGCGGCACGCCGTCCTCCAGGATGTCGAACCGCACCGCGCCGGCCGGAGTGGGGATGATGCGGGGGGCCTCGGCATGCGCGTGGCCGTGGCCCGCGCCGTGATGGTGATGATGCCCTCCGCCCACCAGCAGCCAGGCGCTCACGATGTTGACCACGAGGCCCAAGGCGGCGATCGGGATCGCCGCGCGGAAATGGATCGGCACGGGGGCGATGAAGCGACTCACCGCCTCAAAGGCGATCAGCGCGGCGATCAGCGCCAGCACGATCGCCGAGGTATAGCCGGCGAGGTCGCCGAACTTGCCGGTGCCGAAGGCGAAGCGCGGATCCGCCGCGTGCGTGCGGGCATAGCGATAGGCGAGCGCCGCCAGCAGCAGCGCGCCGGCATGGGTGGACATGTGCAGCCCATCGGCGATCAGCGCGATCGAGCCGAACATCGCCCCGCCGGCGATCTCCGCCACCATCATCGCGGTGCACAGCGCGATGACGGCCCAGGTCCGCCGCTCCGCCTCGGCATGGCCGGCGCCGAGAAATACGTGGGAATGGGCCGCGTCGGTGCCGCTCATGGCCGGCTCAGCGCAGGTAGCTGCGGACGAGGTCGAGCAGGACCTCCGCCGCCGGTTCGTTGAGTGCTCCCGGATGGGCGACCGAATCGACAAGATGGGTGCGAACGTGATCCTCCACCACCTCCGCCATCAACCCGGCCATGGCGCCGCGGGCGCCGGCGATCAGGTGCAGCACCGGCTCACAGCCGGCTTCGGCAAGCAGGGCGCGCTCGATCGCCTCCACCTGGCCGCGGATGCGGCGCACGCGGGCGAGGAGCTTCTGCTTGTCGCGCACAGTGTGGGTCATGCGCGTCGTATAGGATAGGGGGCTATCCGATGTCCAGCGCGGGGGGCGCCCGACGGGTCAGTCCGCCCGGAAGCGATAGCGGAAGCGGGTTCCGTCCGCCTCCACCCGCCCCGCCGTCGGCGCCGGGAAATGGATCGGCAGGATCAGGGTGTCGGTGTCGGCGACGGAGCCCAGGAATTGGCGGCGGGAGCTAGCGGCTTCCTTCGCGTCCCAGTCGAACACGGTGGACCAGTCGGGTTCGCGGCATTGCAGCGCGTGGTGCATCATGTCGCCGGTGACGACCGCCCGCTTGCCGCCGGCGCGGATGTTCACGCAGCAATGGCAGGGCGAGTGGCCCGGCGTGGGCGTGAGCCACACCGTATCGTCCAGAGTGAAGTCGTCATCGACCAGCAGCGCCTGGCCGGCGTCCACGATCGGGCGGCAGTTGTAAGTCCAGACGTTGCCGGGCGGGTTGGCGCCGCGGGCGGTCGCTTCCTCCCAGGCGGCGTATTCGCGCTGGTGGAAGACGTATTTGGCGTCCGGGAAGGTGGGCACCCAGCGGCCGTTCACGAGCCTTGTGTTCCAGCCGCAATGGTCGATGTGCAGGTGGGTGCAGAAGACGTAGTCGATGTCGGCGAATTTCAGGCCGAGTGCGGCGAAACCGTCGAGCCAGGGCTGCTTGGGGAAATCCATCGGCGCCGCGTAGCCCTTGTCCTCGCCGGTGCAGGTGTCGACCAGGATGGTGTGATGCGGCGTGCGGATGACGAAGGTCTGGTAGGTGATGACCAGGCGATTGCTGGCGGCGTCGTAGACGGCGGGCGGCAGGGCATCGAGGTGCGGGCGGCCGATGGCGGCGGTGTAGGCGGGGAACATGTCCTCGGGCGCACGCCAGGGGCCGTCGCGTTCGATGATGCTGGCGATGGTGACGTCGCCGAGGTGGATCTGGTGCATGGTGCGGGCCTTTTTGGCTGGCGGAGGACGTTCGTGCGATATGTCCGGCGCTGGAGCCGGCCGGTTGTTCCGACGATACCACAGGGGTCGCAGGGGGCCAGAGATCGCGGAAAAGGGCGGTTCGGCCTGGTGGGGAGCGAACAAAGGCGGCGGCGAGAACGCATCGACTGCGCCGAAGGCGTCGTCAGGACGTCGATCGTCGGGCCGGCGGTGCCGACTGACGCAGCAACAACACCTTGCCGAAAGAGAACAACGCGAAGTCCTGGCGGTCCTTATCGATTGGCAATGCCGCCGCGTCGTGTCTCTGTAATGTGCCGGTTCGTACGATGGTACCCTTCTCTGCGGGCTCTGGTCCTCTGCGATCTCTGTATTGATACAGTATCAATATCATTACGAACAACCTACGGTGTCGGACCGTCTACGTCATACCGGAGTGCCGAACCAAGCAGGAAACCCAAAGCTACACTGCGCATAGATTGCCGCGAAGAACGGTGCGAGGGATATTCGCGTCGATTCCCCTGGCGCATGCAAGCCTTCTCGGACGACCTGTTCGGCAACGCAAACTCCCTGTGGGTTGAGGATGCTGAAGCGGGCGGGTGACATCGGTAGATATATCCTCCGTTCCTTATCCACTATTCCAGGCGGCTGCCCCTGCGCCCGGAACCAGCCCGAGCCATCCAGCGGCTCCTTCGCCGGGACGGCCGAAGGCTCGGGCGGCTTCGGCAAGGATTTCCTGAAATCATCGCTGCCGACGACAGGCCTTATAGTGCTTTCCAATTCTCTCGCCAGCTTCTCTCGCACCTCGGCACGGGCGGTGTCGTCCGCATCGTCCGGGCAGGCATACACCCTGCCCGCCGCCCTGGAGTCCGGACTGGCGCGTGCAATCGTGGATACGACCAGATCCTTGAAGTAAGGCTCACTATGCCTTACTTTCTGGCTGCCAGAAGCCGTTCCCCGGGGGCCATCATGTCGCTGCAACTGACCATCACCACCAAAGGCCAGGTCACCTTGCGTCAGGCGGTGCTGGCCCATCTCAGCGCCAAGCCGGGCCAGAAGATCGCGGTCGCGTTGCTCCCGGACGGAAGGGTGGAGCTTCGTGCCGCCGACGCCGCGCCCGGCATCGCCCGGCTGCGCGGCGCGCTCCACCGACCCGGCCGGCGGCCGGTCTCGCTTGCCGAGATGCAGGACGCCATCGAACGCGGCGCGGGGGAATGAGGATCGCGGTCGATACCAACGTACTGGTCCGCTTCCTCACGTGGGACGACGAGCCGCAAGCCGCCCTGGCCGCGCAGGCGATCGAGGCGGCCGAAACCGTCGTCCTGCCGACCGTCGTTCTGTGTGAAACGGTCTGGGTTCTGCGCCGCGCCTACAAACTCCCGCATCACGAGATCGCCGCGACCTTGCGCGGCCTGATCGACAGCAAGCCGGTGGAAGTGGATCGCGTGGCCGCCGAGGCCGGGATTGCTCTGCTGGACCGCGGTGGCGATTTCGCCGACGGGGTGATCCTGTTCGAGACCGAGCGGGCTGGAGCCGCGCCATTGGTCACGTTCGATCGGGCGCTGAAGGCGCTGGCGAACCCGCGCCTGGTGCGGCAACTCGACCCGGTCTGACAGGGCACCCACTTGGGGAGGGGCCGGGGATGGCGGCAGCCCGGAGCCGGACCGCATCCCCCGCCCGCGACTGCTGAGCGCCAAACCGTCGCCGGCGTCCGTACAATTCGGGCGGCCGGCGCTGCCGACTTGTGCACCGGATCGGGCCACGCCGGCCCGATTCCGGGCCTGTTGTACAATCCGTGGCGGCAGTACCTCCGCCCGGGCGGCAGCGGTTACTCCGCCGCTTTTGGCCGCCCCGTCGCGGCCTTCCGTTTCGCGGCCGGCTTCCGCACGCCCTTCGCCGGCGCGCCCGCCGGCTTCGGCGTCCCCGCCTTCCGCGCGGCCGCCCGAGGTGCGCTTGCCGGCACACCCGCCTCCTTGCCCGCCGCCGGCTTCGCCGCCCCCTTGCGCGCCCCCGCCGCCTTCTCCCCCGCCGCTCCGCGCGGCTTCAGCGCCTTGCCCTTCTCCTTGAGCAAGGCCACCGCCTCGTCCAGCGAGATGTCCTCGATCAGCACCCCGCGCGGCAGGTTGGCCACCATGTTCCCGTGCTGCGCATAGGGCCCGAACCGTCCCTTGCGCACCGACACCGGCGCCGCGTCCTTCGGGTGCGGCCCGAGCGAGCGCACGCTCGCCAGCTTCTTCGCCAGCAGGTCGACCGCCCGGTTGATCCCGACCGACAGCACGTCGTCATCGCGATCCAGCGAACCGTACACCGCGCCCATCCGCACATAGGGTCCGAACCGCCCGATCCCGGCCTCAATCGGCTGCCCGGTCTCCGGATGGATGCCGATCACCCGCGGCAGGGACAACAGCGCGATCGCCTGCTCCAGAGTGAGCGAATCGCCGTCCATCCCGCGCGTCAGGGAGGTGCGGCGCGGCTTGGGCGCCTTCTTGTCCTCCCCGTTCTCGCCCTGCTGGACGTAAAGCCCGTAGGGCCCGCGCCGCACGGTGATCGCCTCCCCCGTCTCCGGATGGTGGCCGAGCTCGCGCATCCCCTCCTTCAGGGTCTCTCCGTTCTCCTCCCCATTCTCGATCGCCAGCCGCCGCGTGTACTGGCAGGCCGGATAGTTGGAGCAGCCGATGAAGCTGCCGTAGCGCCCGAGCTTCAGCCCGAGTCGCCCATTGCCGCAGGCTGGGCAGACGCGCGGATCGGTCCCGTCTTCGCGCGCGGGGAAGAAATGCGGCCCCAGGTCGCGATCGAGCGCGGCGATCACGTCGCTGATCTTGAGGTCTTTGGTCTGCTCGACCGCCTTGGAGAACGCATCCCAGAACGCCCGCATCACCGCCCGCCAGTCGGCGGTGCCGCCGGCAATGTCGTCGAGCTGCTCCTCCAGCGCGGCGGTGAAGCCGGTCTCCACGTAGTGGTCGAAGAAGCTCACCAGGAAGGCGGTGACCAGCCGGCCACGGTCCTCGGGGATGAAGCGCCGCTTGTCGAGCCGCACATACTTACGGTCCTGCAGCACCGTCAGGATCGACGCGTAGGTGGAGGGCCGGCCGATCCCGAGTTCCTCCATCTTCTTGACCAGGGAGGCCTCGGAATAGCGCGGCGGCGGTTGGGTAAAGTGCTGGCTGGCGGTCACGTCGCCGCGGGCGAGCGGATCGCGCTCGGCCATCGGCGGCAGCATCCGCCCCTCGTCCTCCTCCGCCGTGTCGTCCTGGTCCTCGCGATAGAGCTTCAGGAAACCATCGAAGGCGACGATCGAGCCGGTGGCGCGCAAGGTCAGCCCCTTGCCGTCGGTCACGTCGACCGTCACCTGATCGAGCTCGGCCGAGGCCATCTGCGAGGCGACCGCCCGCTTCCACACCAGCTCGTACAGCCGCCGCTGATCGGGCGTGAGGAACCTTCCCACCTCTTCCGGCGTGCGCGCCACGTCGGTCGGGCGGATCGCCTCGTGCGCTTCCTGTGCGTTCTTCGCCTTGGCGGTGTATTCGCGCGGCGCGCCCGGCACGTAGTCGGGGCCGAAGGCGCCGCGCACATGGCCGCGGATGGCATCGATCGCCTCGCGCGCCATCTGCACGCCGTCGGTACGCATATAGGTAATGAGGCCGGTGGTCTCGCCGTCCAGCTCGGCGCCTTCATACAGCTGCTGCGCCACCCGCATGGTCTGCTGGGCGCCGAAGCCGAGCTTGCGCGAGGCCTCCTGCTGCAGGGTGGAGGTGGTGAACGGCGCCGGCGGGTTGCGCCGGACCCGCTTCTTCTCCACCGAGCCGACGGTGAAGCGCCCCGCCTCGACCGCCGCTTTGGCGCGGTTCGCCAGCGCCTCGGTGTTGAGGTCGAACTGATCCAGCCGCTTGCCGTCCAGATGCGTGAGCCGGGCGGTGAAGGGCGCGCCGCCGGGGGTCGTGAACAGCGCCTCCACGGTCCAGTATTCGCGCGGGCGGAAGACCTCGATCTCGGCTTCCCGCTCGCAGATCAGGCGCAGCGCGACCGACTGCACCCGCCCGGCGCTGCGGCTGCCGGGCAGCTTGCGCCACAGCACCGGGGAGAGGGTGAAGCCCACCAGGTAATCGAGCGCGCGGCGGGCCAAGTAGGCCTCGATCAGCGGCTGGTCGAGCTCGCGCGGCGCGGCCATGGCAGCGCGGATGGCGCCGCGGGTGATCTCGTTGAAGGTGATGCGGCGGACGTCGATGCCCTTCAGCGCGTGTTTCTCGGCCAGCATGTTCTTCACATGCCAGGAGATCGCCTCCCCTTCCCGATCCGGGTCGGTGGCGAGATAGAGCGTCTTGGCGCCGCGCAGGGCCTTGGCGATGGCGCCGACCTGGCGTTCGCCGCGGTCGTCCGCCTCCCAATCCATGGCGAAATCCTGGTCGGGACGGACCGAGCCGTCCTTGGGCGGCAGGTCGCGTACATGGCCGAAGCTCGCCAGCACGGTGAACTTGTCACCGAGGTAGCGGTTGATGGTCTTGGCCTTGGCGGGGGATTCGACGACGACGACGTCGGTCATTTTGTCCTGTGCGTCGGGGCTTCGTGGTCAGGCCAGCAGCGCCACGCGCTGCCCCGGCAGGGATTCGATCCGGCCGGCGAGTTCGAGTTCGAGCAGGGCCGCCAGCACGGCAGCCGGTGACAACTGGCAGCGGCGCAGCAGATCGTCAACCGCCGTGGGAGCCGGGCCCAGCAGATCGACCAGCCGGCTCCGCGCCGCGGCGAGCGCTTCGGGCGGCGGCTCACCGACGTCGGCGGGGTCGGCGCCAGCCTCGGCCAGGCCGCCCGGGGGGGCACTGCGGGCGAACAGGGGCGCGCGCGCCAGGCCCTGGCGCAGCGGGTGGTCGGGCAGGTTGTCCAGCACGTCGGCCGCGGTCTCGGTCAGATGCGCCCCCTGGCGGATCAGGTCATTGGAGCCGCGCGCGCGGGGGTCGAGCGGGGAACCGGGGACAGCGAAAATCTCCCGCCCGGCGTCCTGGGCGAGCCTTGCGGTGATCAGGCTGCCGGAACGGAGGGCAGCTTCCACCACCACCACGCCAAGCGCCAGCCCGGCGATCACCCGGTTGCGGCGAGGGAAATGCCGGGCTTGGGGCGCGGTACCGAGCGGAGCCTCGGCAACGACCGCGCCACGTTCCGCGATCCGGCGCTGCAGATCAGCGTGCTCGGGCGGGTAGGGACAGTCGAGCCCGCCGGCCACCGCCGCTATGGTATGGCCAGTAGCCAGTGCGCCGGTATGCGCCGCGCCGTCGATGCCGCGAGCGAGGCCGGAAACGACCACGAGCCCGGCCTGCGCAAGATCGGCCGCCAGTGCCTCCGCCACCCGCGCGCCGTTGGCCGAGGCGTTGCGTCCGCCGACCAGCGCGACCGCCGGGCGGACGAGCAGCGCCGGATCGCCAAGGCAGGCAAGTGCCGGCGGCGCATCGGCCAGCAGCGCCAGCAGCGGCGGGTAGTCCGCTTGGCCCAGCACCAGGAAGCGACCGCCGAGCCGGGCCAGGCGCTCGCGTTCCTGCGCGATCTCGGCCGCCGTGGGCACCGGGGGCGGAGTGGCCCGACCGCCGTCGCGCGCCAGCGCCGGCAACGCCGTGATCGCCGCGGCGGCGCTGCCGTAGCGGGCGAGCAGGCGGCGATAGGTATGCGGCCCCACCCCGTCGGTGCGGGCCAGGCGCAGGCAGTCGGTCATGGTGTCGTCGGGCGCGGGGCGGCGGCGCATGGCGCTGGATCCTTGGGCGGCGCGCCGCCGCGGGATCAGGCCCCCTGGCCGATCCTCGGCTCGGTGCCCGCCAGCAGGCGGCGGATGTTGGCGTGATGGCGGACGAACACCAGCACGGCAATCGCCAAGGAGAGCTTAACGACGCCCACGCGCGCGAACGCGAACGCGGCCACCGGCGCCACCGCGAAGGCTGTCAGCGAGGCAAGCGAGGACAGGCGCGCCAGCTTGGCCACCACCAGCCATGCGGTGCAGGCCACCAACCCGACCGGCAGTGCCGCGCCCAGCAGGACGCCGAGCCCCGTCGCCACCCCCTTGCCGCCGCGAAACCCCAGCCAGGCCGGGAACAGGTGCCCCAGTACCGCGCCGGCCCCGGCCCAGAGTGCGGCAGCGGGGCCTCCGATAACGCCGCCCAGCAGGACCGCCCCCACCCCTTTGGCACCGTCGAGTACAACTGTCGCCGCAGCGAGCCCCTTACGTCCCGTGCGCAGCACGTTGGTGGCGCCGATATTGCCCGACCCGACCCGGCGGATATCGCCCAGCCCGGCCGCGCGGGTCAGCAGCAGACCGAACGGGATGGCGCCGAGCAGGTAGCCCAGCACGACGAAGACCTCCGGGGG
Source organism: uncultured Pseudomonadota bacterium (assembly GCA_963708095.1). Taxonomy (GTDB): domain Bacteria; phylum Pseudomonadota; class Alphaproteobacteria; order Acetobacterales; family Acetobacteraceae; genus JAJZVS01. The sequence goes on along the minus strand of OY970182.1, from coordinate 4,016,663 downwards.
CATCACTCAGGCCAAGGTGACGGCTGGAATTACGATGCAGAGCATGGCGCGGTCGGCAGTCCGACGGGGTCCCCGCACTCGCGTCGCAGCGCTGCCGCCGACACGACCGCCGGTCCCGACAGACGGGAGCGAGGCACGGACAGAGGCAGCTTGCATGGCCCAACCATGCCGCGACCATAGACGAGCGGGAGGCGAAATGCCACCGCACCGCGCCATCAAGTAGCCCGGGCGAAGGCCGGCAGCCCTGCTTTTGCCTGAGAGCACGAAGCGCGAGACAAGCCCGAAAGCAGTCCCGTCATCACGGGCCCCGGGGCCCGGATTGACGGATCGGTCGCCCCAGGCTCAGGGTTGACCCAGAAACGGAACCTCCGTCGTGAGGGGATCGCCCGCATGACCCTGCACCTCCGCCCGCTGCACAAGCTATTCGCCGCCGAGGCAACCGGCGTCGATCTGTGCACGCCGATCGAGGACGCGACCCTGGCCGAGATCGTCGCCGCGCTCGATCGCTATGCCGTGCTGGCATTTCCCGGCCAGGTGCTGAGCGATGCGCAGCAGATGGATTTCAGCGCCCGACTCGGACCGCTGGAGACCACGATCAAAGCCTACCGGCCCGACCATAAGGCAAGGCTCGACCTGCATATCTCCGACGTGTCGAACCTCGACGAGAACAACCGGGTGATGGCGCCTGACGACCGGCGCCGGATGAACGGGCTGGGCAATCGGCTGTGGCACACCGACAGTTCCTTCAAGGCGATCCCGGCGCGCTATTCGCTCCTGTCCGCCCGGGCCATTCCGGGCGCCGGCGGGGAGACGGAGTTCGCCGACCTGCGCGCCGCCTGGGACGCACTGCCGGAAGGCATGCAGCGCCGGGTCGAGGGGCTGGTGGCCGAGCATTCCATCCTGCACTCGCGTGCCAGTATCGGCTTTACCGATTTCTCGGCCGAGGAACGCGCGCGGTTGCAACCGGTGCCTCAGACCCTGGTGCGGACCCATCCTGGATCGGGGCGCAAGACCCTGTATCTGGCCTCCCACGCCGGGTCGATCCGCGGCATGAACCTGCCGGAGGCGCGGCTGCTCCTGCTCGACCTGATGGAGCACGCGACGCAGCGGGCGTTCGTGTACACACATCGCTGGCGCCTCCACGACCTGGTGATCTGGGACGATCGCTGCACCATGCACCGGGCGCGCGCGTATGATGCCACGGTGCCGCGCGACATGCACCGGACCACGGTTTCCGACGGCGCCTCTACCCTGGCGCAGGCCGGTCTGGCAGCGTAGCGGCCCGGGATGGGCGTCCGGGGTGAATACCCCCGGAATGAACGCCCCGGCATAGCATCCGGGGCACGCCACCCCGGCCGGGCGCAATTTCCGCCATGTTCCGGGCCGCGCGGTTCTCTATGCTGGGTGGTCCCGTGATCGCTCCTCCAAGGCCTATGCAAACCACCACCTTGCTGCAGACCGCCGCCCTCTCGGCCACCGACCACCGCTGCACCGCCGGCCCGGCGGACGCGCCATTCCTTGAATGCCACGACGGGTTTTCGCTGGCCTACGTGCGCCGCGGCAGTTTCGGCTATCGGGTCGGGAGCCAGGCGTTCGAGCTGGTGGCGGGCTCGGTACTGATCGGGCGGCCCGGAGTCGAATACATGTGTACGCACGCGCACCACGCCTGCGGCGACGAATGCCTGTGCGTCACCTTCGCCGCAGAGACCGTGGAGAGCCTCGGCGCCCCCGCCGCTGCATGGCAGGCGGGCGCGCTGCCACCGCTGGCCGGGCTGATGGTGTTGGGCGAGCTGACCCAGGCGGTGGCGGAAGGCCACGGCGGCCTCGGACTCGACGAAGCGGCGCTGTGGTTTGCCTCCCGGTTCGTGGCCACCGTCTCCGAACGGCCCGCGCGCGCAGCCGCGCCCACCGGCCGCGAGCGGCGACGCGCGGTGGAGGCCGCCCTGTGGCTGGACGCGCACGCGCAGGAGCCGGTGGATTTGGTGCGCGCCGCGGCGGTCGCCGGGCTCAGCCCGTTCCACTTCCTCCGGCTGTTCGCGCGGGTGACCGGCGTCACGCCGCACCAGTACCTGGTGCGCAGCCGGCTGCGTCGTGCGGCCCGACTGCTGGCGCAGGATCGGTTGCCGATCACCGACATCGCCTTCGAGGTGGGCTTCGGCGACCTGTCCAACTTCGTCCGCAGCTTCCATCGCGCGGCCGGGCAGTCGCCGCGTTGCTTCCGGGTCGCGGCGCGCGGCGAGCGCAAGTTTCGCCAAGAACCCGCGGCCCGTGGTGCGGCATGATCAAGGTGCGACCAAAGGAGGCGATCATGTTCGACCATATCGGGCTGCGGGTAACGGATCTGGCGGCAAGCGCGCGGTTTTACGAGGCGGCGCTGGCACCCTTGGACTATGCGGTGTGTGCCCGCGGTGACACGTTCGTCGGGCTGGGTCCGCCGGATGCGCCGGCGCTGTGGCTGCATCATGCCGCGCCCGGGTCGGGGTCGGGCGCGCATGTGGCCTTCCGCGCTCCGGACCGGTCCTCGGTCGCCCGGTTCCACGCTGCCGGGCTTGCGGCCGGGGGACAGGACAACGGCGCGCCCGGGCTGCGCACCGACTATGCACCGACCTACTACGCGGCGTTCCTGATCGATCCGGACGGCAACAACATCGAAGCGGTCTGCACGGGCTAGAGCACGATTGGCGCCGACAGAAATGCCGCTCATTTCGTAGGTCTCTGTTTTGGCAATCAATTCCATCGCCCGGTTGACATAACCTTAGGCGATATTGCTCCGGAACGGCGGAGGAACACCTCCAGTCCGAGGGCTCCGCTCTTCAGAAGCGAGGCCAACGGGCTCTGCCATCGACGGACAGGATCCTGCGGGCGGCCGTGATTGTTGCGCGCGCGCCGCCCGGCGCCCGGGTCAAGCGTTCCCGCGCTCCAAGGATTCCCACGCCGCGGAGCGCGCGTTCAACGGCTCCGGCAGGTCCGACGCGACGGGCAGAGCCAGACGTCATCGAACGCCCGGTTCGCCGTGGGAAAGCGACGTCATCGTGGCACCAAATTCGGCATGGAAGCTGCCCGACCCCTGCGAAGACGGAACGGACATATGAACGCTGACCGATACCGACGGGATGGCAACCCAACCCACGGGCGTGCTCTTGTCGAAGTCGCCGTTGACCGCCAGATCGGCCTGCGTCGGCCCGGCAACTCTCGCCCACGCAATCTCGGCTGAATCCGCCGCGGGGGGCCTGCGCATAGAGCTTCCTGACATCGGGCCGGGAGGACCCCGGCCTTCAGGGCCTGGCGGCCGAAGGTGCCCCCGCACCGCCACCCATCATCCCACCGGTGCCCATCATCCCACCGGCGCCGAGGCCCGGTAGGATCGCCTCGGCCGTGGTACGCTGCTGCGGATCGAGCGTCGCCAGCAATTTCTCCGCCGCGGCATGAACGGTATCGAACGCCTGCTGCCGCGCCTGGAACATCTGATTCATCATCTCCCGTCGCTGCGCCCACGTCGCCTGGGGCATCTGCGCGGCGAACGCCTGGTGCAGCCCCTGCATCTGGGTGGCGACGCCGGACACCGTGTCGGCATATTGCTTCCAGCGCGGCTCATCCTCTCTGTTGATCACAAGCTGCGCCTTCAGCGCGTCCAGGTAGGAGGCCATGTCGCCGCTGCCGCGATGCACGCCCAGCCCACCCCAGGCGCCCCCGCCCATGCCGCCTCCCATCATTTCCATCCCGCCGGACTGACCGAGGGCGACGCCGGTTCCACCGGCCAGCACCGCTATGACCGCGGCGACGGCGAAGCGACGGATGCTCCTGCCTTGTTGCAGCATTGGTCTTCTCCTGGATCCTCGCACTCCGAGCGGCGAGTAACGCAGGCATCCTGCCAGAGCGGCGGGCCAGAGGACTTGACCTGGATCAAGCCATCGCGCCGCGTCGTGCGTGCGGGCGTCGGGATCGGATCAGGCCCGCTCGTTCCGCCGGCAGTCGCGCGCAGGGCTGTCGCACCACGGTCGCCACGCGCGTCTGCCGAATATTTGAACCGGCGACCTCATGCAGCGCCCAGTTCCCGATTGCACATGATACCGGACGCCCCCGCGGCCGCATCTCGGGATACATGACACGACAAAGGGAGGTCAGCCCATGAACCGCAAGCTCACGATCAACCAGCATGTCGGGCCGGCGGGCGGCTGGGGATCAGTGCGTTCTCTAGCCAGCATCCTGCTGCGCACCGGCGTACCGTTCGGCGGGAGCCTCCTCCTGACGCATCAGAACAAGCCGGACGGATTCGCCTGCGTGAGCTGTGCCTGGGCCAAGCCGGCGCACCCGCGGCCCTTCGAATATTGCGAAAACGGCGCCAAGGCGACGGCGTGGGAGATCACGCTGGCGCGATGCACCCCGGAATTTTTTGCCGCGCACACCGTTGCCGACCTGCGGAAATGGACAGACCACGACCTGGAGATGCAGGGGCGGCTGACCGAGCCGCTGCGGTGGAACGCCGCCACGGACACCTACGTCCCGGTGTCGTGGGAAGCGGCATTCCGCGACATCGGCCAGGAACTGCGCAAGCTGGAGCCGGCCCAGATGGTTTTCTACACTTCGGGCCGCGCCTCCCTGGAAGCGTCCTACATGTACGCCCTGTTCGCGCGCATGTACGGCACCAACAACCTGCCCGACAGCTCGAACATGTGCCACGAAAGCACCTCCGTCGCGCTGCCCGAAAGCATCGGCGTGCCGGTCGGCACCGTGACCCTGGAGGATTTCGCGGAGACCGATTGCATCCTTTTCTTCGGTCAGAATGTCGGCTCCAACAGCCCGCGGATGCTGCACGACCTGCAGGACGCGAGCCGCCGGGGGGTGCCGATCGTCACCTTCAATCCGCTGCGCGAGCGCGGACTGGAACGCTTCGTCAATCCGCAGTCGCCGACTGAGATGCTCACCGACGCCTCCACGCGTGTCAGTTCGCAATACCACCAGGTCAAAGCCGGCGGCGACATCGCGGCCATTCTCGGCATCTGCAAGGCGCTGATCGAAGCCGATGACGCCGCCGCCGAGGCCGGCGGCCAGCGCGTGCTGGATCATGCGTTCCTCGCCGAGCACACGCACGGCTTCGAGGCGTTCGCCACCGAGGTCCGGGCGCAGGACTGGTCCGCGCTCGAGCGCCGCTCCGGCATCACCCGCACCGCCATGGAGGCCGCCGCCGCGGTATATGCCCGGTCCGATCGCGTCATCGGCATCTACGGCATGGGGCTCACACAGCATCGCGCCGGCGTCGAGGCGGTGCAGATGGTCGTCAACCTCCTGTTGTTGCGGGGCAATATCGGCAAGACCGGCGCCGGCATCTGCCCCGTCCGCGGACATTCCAACGTTCAGGGCCAGCGCACGGTGGGTATTACCGAAAAGCCGGAACTGGTGCCCCTCGACCGACTGGCGGAGCAATACGGCTTCCAGCCGCCGCGCGAGAAAGGGCTGAACACGGTCGAAGCCTGCGAAGCCATCCTGGACGGAAAAGTGAAAGGCTTCATCGGGCTCGGCGGCAATTTCGTGCGCGCGATCCCCGAGCGGGAGGCCATGGAGGATGCCTGGGAACGGCTGGGATTGACCGTGCAGGTGGCCACCAAGCTCAACCGCAGCCATCTGGTCCACGGGGCCGTCTCCTACCTGCTGCCCTGCCTCGGCCGCATCGAGGTCGATGTTCAGGCGACGGGCAAGCAGGATGTGAGCGTGGAGGACAGCACAGCCTGCGTTCACCGCTCGCGCGGAGTGCGGGAGCCGGCCAGCCCACATCTGCTCTCGGAAATCCGCATCGTCGCCGAGCTCGCCAAGGCGACCCTGGACCCGAACCCGCGCGTGGTTTGGGATGCGTGGACCGGCGATTACAGCCTGATCCGCGATGCGATCGAGACGACCTACCCCGACCGATTCCACGAGTTCAACCGCCGTCTCGGCCAGCCGGGGGGATTTCACCGCCCCATCGCGGCGCGGGATCGCGTGTGGAACACTTCTACCGGACGGGCAAATTTCGTCGTGCCGAAAAGCATGCACGAGGATCCTGACATGCCGGAGGATCGACGGGATGTGCTCCGCATGATGACCTTGCGGAGCAATGACCAGTTCAACACGACGATCTATGGCTACGACGACCGCTTTCGGGGCATCCACGGCAGCCGCATGGTGGTGCTGATGAACCGGAACGATATCGATCGCCTGGGACTGGATGAAGGCATGGATGTGATGATCGCCACCGCAGCCGACGATCGCGACCGGCGCATGAGCGGATTCCGAGTCGTGCAGTACGATATTCCGGATGGTTGCATAGGGACTTATTATCCTGAAGCCAATGCCCTGATTCCGTTATGGCATCATGCCGCGCGAAGCAAGGTTCCGGCGGCGAAGTCCGTTCCGGTGCGCGTGTTCCGATCGACCTGATCCAGACCAGAAGGAGGATCCTTTATGCCGCGCGGGGACAAGTCCAAATACACCGACAAGCAGGAGCGCAAAGCCGACCACATCGCCGAGAGCTACGAGCACCGGGGCGTACCGGAGCCGGAGGCCGAGCGACGGGCATGGGCGACCGTCAACCGGGACGATGGCGGCGGTAAGCGCCCCGGCGGCTCGGGCCGGGGCGAGGACACCGGCCACCCGGCGGCGCACAAGGGCGGCCGCAAGGGGGGCGCCGCCGCGGCCTCGCGTTCCGCGGCAAGCAGGTCGGCCTCTGCGAAGAAGGCGGCGGCTACCCGGCGTCGCAAAGCCGACCACCATCCGGATCGGTAACCGGACCGTTGCGACAAGCGATACCGCCGCACCTTATACGTGCGGGCGAGTGGGTGTCGATCATGACAGCCCCCGGCCGAGACCCCCGCGATTTCCCGTAGCGCGGCCACGCACCTATGCTGGCGGCGGCCCGAATCGCACGAAAGGGGACCACATGAAAATCGCACGCCTCACCACCGACCTGCTCAGCATCCCGGAAGACGAACCCCTCGCCGATGCGCCGGAGCGTCCGGGCGCCATGCGCCCCGTCGTTGCGCTGCGGATGGAGACCGCCGACGGAATCGAAGGCATCGGGCTCACCTTCTACGGCGGCACGCTCTCGCGCGCACTGCGCGAGGCGGTCGAGGCACTCGGAAAGCTCACCATTGGCGAGGACCCACTGCGCCCCGAGGCGATCGCGGCGAAACTGCGCGCAGCCGCCGGCGGCTGCGAGCCCGGCGGCATCTTCACCCTGGCGGCCGCGGCGATCGACCTCGCCCTTTGGGACATCAAGGGCAAGCATGCCGGCCTGCCGATCTGGAAGCTGCTCGGCGGCGCCCGCGCCGCGGTGCCGACCTACGCCTCCGGCGCGCTGCGACGCGGCCTGACGCATGACAAGGCCGCCACCGCCGCGGCCCGGCTCAAGGCCACGGGCTTCACCGAAATGAAGATGCAGCTCGCGCTGCCCGGCACCCCTACCATCGGCGACGAGATCACCCGCGCCCGCGTGATCCGGGAAGCGATCGGCCCCGACATCCGCCTGATGTGCGACATCAACCAGCGCTGGCGTCCGGAACAGGCGATCGACATCGGCCGGCGGATCGAAGACGTTGGCCTGTTCTGGCTGGAAGATGTGACCACGGCGGACGATTTCGCCGGCATCGCGCGGATCAACGACGCGCTGGCGACCCCGATCGCCGGCGGCGAATACCTCTGGGGCGTCACCCCGCACCGCCATGCGATCGAAGCGCGCGCGGTGGACTACGTGATGATCGACCTGGTGCGTGCCGGCGGCGTGACCCCCTGGCTGAAGATCGCCGGCATGGCGGAGGCGTTCAATCTGCCCGTGGTCAGCCACCTCATCCCCGAGTTCCACTGCCAGCTCATCGGCGCGATCCCGAACGGGCTCACGGTCGAGTATATGCCGTGGATGCTCAAGCTGTTCACCGCCACGCCGCCGGTCGCTGATGGATTGATCACCTTGCCGGAAACCCCCGGCTGGGGTCTTACCTTCGACCGTGCAGCACTGGAGCGATTCCGCCTGACATAGTCCCTCAGCGGGGGTGCAGCCGGTAGTGGCTCACCCCCCAGTCGGCCCCGCCGCGCGTGCCGAATAGCCCGGCGGTGCCGAGCAGGAACAGCCGCCAGCGTCGCCGCCAGAGCGGGGCTTCGGTGCCGTATGTGGCGGCGAGCAACGGCGCAATGGCGGCCTGGTTCGAGTCGAACCGGGCCAGCCAGTCGGTGGCGGTGCGGCGGTAGTGCATGCCGCTCCAGCGCCATTCCTGCTCGACCGTGAACGGCGCATCGACGGCGCGGATCAGCCCCTGGCTCGGCATCATGCCGCCGGCAAGGAAGTGGCGCACGATCCAATCCCGCGGGTTGTCGAGCTCGAACCGATAGGGCCGCGCGCGGTGGCAGAACACGTGCAAGAACAGCCGCCCGTCGCGGGCCAACCACTCGTGGATGCGGCCCAGCAGGGCCGACCAGTTCGCCATGTGCTCAAAGAGCTCGACCGCAACGATCCGGTCGAACCGGCCCGGTGGGACGAACGCAGTCATGTCCGCGGTCAGGACGTGCAGACCGGAGAGGCCACGCCGAGCCGCCTCAGCCTCGATATAGCGCTGCTGGGCAGGAGTGTTGGCGACCGCGACGATTTCCGAGCGGGGGAACCGCTCCGCCAGCCACAGGCTGAGGGAGCCCCAGCCGCAGCCGAGGTCCAGGATCCGCTGGCCATCCTGCAGATCGGCATGCGCGGCGGTTTCCGCCAGCGCACGTTCCTCCGCTTCTGCCAGAGTGGCGGCACGGTCGTAGAGGCAGCAAGAATACTTGCGCTGCGGGCCCAGCATCAGGGCGAAGAACTCGGCCGGCATTCCGTAATATTGGGCGTTGGCAGCCTCGGGATAGCGCGCAATCGGCTCCCCCGCCATCAGCGCTGCGACCACCCGTTCCTCGTGTGGGCCGGCCACGACGAGGCGTCGGGCCAACTGCGCGGTCCGCAGGGAGATGCCGGCGCGCAGGACTGGATCGGGCAGTCCCATTTGCTCGGCGATCGCGATGAAGATCGTGCGGAGGTTCATCGTCGTGGCGCCCACGGAACGAAGTAGCGCGGGCCATCCGCGTGCCACGCTGCCGCACCCGCCGCGCACGGCGATCCAGTGGCCGCCCGCGCCGTCATGCGGCCACATCGGCGCCGGTCGTAACGAACCCGACGACGTCGCGCCGTACCGGAGCGATCCAGTACAGCGAGTTGCCGAACGCAGCGATCGGCCGCTGACGCCCGCCCCCCGGATAAAGCCACCCCGTGACCGCCGCCCCCACCTCGCGCAGGCGTGCCGCCAGCCGAATCGGCCGTCAGTTGACCTGTCGCCCCCCCAGCGGCGGCGCCCGGCGCCCTACTATGCGCGGCCGGGACACCCATCGCGGTGGCGTCACGCAGCCGCACGCGGTCGGTCATGCGCGGAGCCACCGGTCGGCACAATGAGGCAATCCCAAGGGGGCACGAAGGAAGGGCATGCCACGGGTTATAGCCCCGGACGGCGAACCGGCCACATTCCCCAAGACCCCCCCCCGCCGGGAGCAACGTCTGGAGATGGAGGCGCGGCACGATGGCCCAATGTGCTATTGCGAGACCGCGGATCGCGGGGGTCGGTTGCCCCCGGCGTGCGGCGTGCGGGCGAACGCGGGACCGACGACACCGCGAGAATATCACTGGGGCATGATGAGCGCATTGTTTTCGGGATTCGATTTGCGAGAACTCGCGGTGCCGGGGGGCACGCTACGGGCACGGGTAGGCGGCAGCGGGCCGCCCCTGCTGCTGCTGCACGGCAATCCGCAGGCGCATATGATGTGGCACGCCATGGCGCCGGCGCTCGCGGCACGCTTCACCGTGGTATGCCCCGACCTGCGCGGCTACGGCGGCTCGTTCAAGCCTGGAGCCAGCGCAGACCACGCGTCTTATGCCAAACGGGCGATGGCCGCCGATATGGTGGCGGCGATGGGGGCACTGGGATTCTCCCGCTTCCGCCTGGCCGGGCACGATCGCGGCGGCCGAGTGGCGCATCGGCTTGCGCTCGATCATCCGCGGGCGGTGGAGCGGCTGGCAGTACTCGACATCGTTCCGACCATCGAGCATTTCGAACGGGCGGATATGGCGTTCGCGCTCGGCTATTATCACTGGTTCTGGTTCGCGCAGCCGCATCCGTTCCCCGAGGCGTTGATCAACGCCGCACCGGAGGTGTGGTTTCACGCGCACACGAATTGCTCGCCGCGGCCGTCCGACCTGTTCCACCCCGAGGCGTTGGCGGACTACCTGGCGGCGGCGCGCCAGCCGGCGACGATGACCGGCATGTGCGAGGATTATCGCGCCGCAGCGACGATCGACCTGGCGCATGACCACGAAAGCCGCAGCACGGGGCAGCAGGTCGCGTGCCCGCTGCTGGCGCTGTGGGGCGCGCGCGGGCGGATCGGGGAATGGTACGATCCGCTGGCGATCTGGCGGACATATTGTGCCGCCACGGTAACCGGCGGCGCGGTCGCCGCCGGGCATTACGTGGCAGAGGAAGCGCCGGGGGAAGTGCTGGACTGGTTTTCGCGTTTCTTCTGACCTCATACCAACCGCCATTCGGGTTGACTCCAATGTGATTTGGAGCGGCTCGACGTGGTGCGATTCGCTTCCCGGAGACGGCCGGGGGGCTCTGACATGACAGTAGCGATCACGCGGACGGAGCTGGATGCGACGGCTCTGCGCGCGGCGGCGGCGCGCAGCAAGGATGTTGCGGCGTTGCGGCGGATGCTGGCGCTGGCGCTGGTGCTGGAGGGCAGCACCCGCACCGATGCGGCACGTGCCGCGGGCATGGACCGGCAGACGCTGCGCGACTGGGTGCACCGCTACAACGAGACGGGCATCGCCGGTCTGCACAACAGAGCGAACTCCGGTGCGCCGCCGCGCAAGCTGACCGCCGAGCAGGAAGCGGCGGTGGCGGAGTGGGTCCGGCAAGGTCCGGACCTGGAGCAGCATAAGGTGGTGCGCTGGCGATTGGTGGATTTGCGCGACCAGATCGCCCAGCGTTTTGGCGTTCAGCTGCACGAGCGCACGATGGGCAAGCTGATGGCGCGGCTGAACTTCTCCCGCGTGTCGGCGCGCCCGAAGCATCCCCGACAGGATGCCGACGCCCAGGAGGCGCATAAAAAAACTTCGCCCAACTGGTCGCTGCCAGCATCCCCGAGCGGGCGCACGGCAAGCCGGTCGAGTTGTGGTGGCAGGACGAAGCCCGTGTCGGCCAGCAAGGCAGCCTGACGTACATCTGGGCCGACAAGGGCAGTCGCCCTCGCGCGCCGCGCGATCAGCGATACGACTGGGCCTATCTGTTCGGCGCGGTCTGCCCGGCCCGAGGCGTCGGCGCCGCCCTCGTGCTGCCGTTCGTCAACACCGAGGCGATGAACCTGCACCTCGCCGAGATCAGCACCCAGGTCGCGCTTGGCGCGCACGCCGTCATCACCCTCGACGGCGCCGGCTGGCATCAGGCTGGAGGCCAGCTGGTCGTGCCGCAGAACATCAGCCTGCTGCCACTGCCGCCCTATTCGCCGGAGCTGAACCCGGTCGAGAATGTCTGGCAGTTCCTGCGCCAGAACCATCTCGCCAACCGCGTCTTCGACACCTACACCGCGATCGTCGATGCCTGCTGCGAGGCCTGGAACGCCCTCACCGCAAACCCAGACCGGATACGCTCAATCGCTACCAGAAAATGGGCCGAAGCGGTCACCACGTAGGGCGGTTGGTATCAGATGCCCCCGATCGAGGGGCGCACCATGCGAGGCGCCTACACGCGTGCCAGTTCCCGCGCCGCGATCCCTTCCAGGCCCTTGAGTCGGGCAAACAACGTCGCGGCCGAGATGTCGGAATGTCCGGCGTCCAGGCAGTCCGCGAACTTGTCGTAGATCTGCGCTTCCGCCAGCGGCCGGGTGGGATGCCCGGTGGCCCGCTTGACCGGTGCGGCGTCGAGCACCTGGCCTGCATTCGTCTCCACCCGGACCTGATCGGCGAAGGCTGCGCCCGGCAGTGCCGGATCGTATTCGGTCGTGGTCTCGGTCCGCACCCGCCGCATCAGCGCCTGGATGTCGTCGCGGCGGACGAAATCGTCCGTCAGCTCGCGCAGACCGACCCGGCGGGCAATGATGCCGCTCGCCATCGCGAACTCGATGCTGAACTTGGCGGCAAGGCCGGTATCGGGCGCGTGGTTGCGCAGGACGGTAGCGAAATAATCGCTGATCTTCACCGTGACCTGCTTCACCTCCTCGGCCCGCACCGGATGCTCGGCCATCAGGTCCAGGATACCGTCGATCGCGCGATGCGTGCAGTAGCAGGTGGGGTATTTCTTGATCCCGAGCCCCTGGGTAATCAACGCCCAGGTCTCGCCGAGATGCGCAGCACTGGCGCGGTCCTCGGTGCCGTCGGGGGAGACGGCATGCAGGAAGCCCTGCGGATGTTCCAGCGCGTCGGTGGCGGCGGTGAAGCCGGCGTCCGCCAGGCGCGCGGCCATGATGCCGGAATGGGCAGCGCGCCCGGCGTGGAACGGCTTCGTCATGGTGCCGAAATTGGCCATCAGCCCGGCGCTCTGCGACGCACCGAGCGCCACCGCGATCGCCGCTTTGGTGGCGTCCAGCCGGCGCAGCTTGGCGCAGGCCGCGGCGGCGCCGACCGCGCCGTAGAGGCCGGTGGGATGCCAGCCCTTCTTGTGCAGCAGCCCGGAGTCGCGGCGGAACATCTCTGCCCAGGTCTCGTAGCCGGCCACATAGGCCACCAGCATGTCGGTGCCCGTGGCGTCCAGCGCCTCGGCCTCGGCGAGGATTGCCGGCACCAGCACGGTGGAGGGATGGCCACGCAAGGCAACATCGTCGTAGTCGAGCGCGTGCGCCGCGACGCCGTTGATCCAGGCCGCTTCCGGCGCCGTGGCACGGGCGGCAGAGAAGGCGATGGAGGACGGGCCGGCCGCGGGGGCCAGCACGGTCTTCAGGATACCCACCGCGTCCTCGTTGCGTCCGGCGATCATAGTGCCGATGCAGTCGATGAAGCCGAGGCGGGCGACCCGCATGGCTTCTTCGGGAATGCGGTTGGGCGAGAGATCGGCGATGAAGCGGCCGACGGACTGGGTGAGAGCGGTCATGGTTTCCTCCGCAGGTCTTCGATTTCGCTGGCCTGTTTATGGCGCAGGCGAGACGTCAGTGCAGCTTCGCGCGCAAGCTTTTCAGGCTGCCTCCCACCTTGACCGACCCGGGCAGCGGATGGCCGACGATGTCCTCAGCCAGTTGCGCCACCTCGATCAGCCTGTCGAGGTCGATGCCGGTCTCGATGCCCATCTCGTCGAGCATGAACACGAGGTCTTCCGTGCAGACATTGCCCGCAGCACCTTTGTGCGCGGCGAACGGGCAGCCACCGAGGCCGCCCACCGTGGAATCGTAGATCGCCACCCCCATCTCCAGCCCCGCATAGGCATTGGCGATGCCCATGCCGCGGGTGTCGTGCAAATGGAGCGACAACGTGAGATCAGGATACCGGTTGCGCACCTTGCCGACCAGTTCGCGGACCGATTTCGGCGTGGCCCAGGCCATCGTATCGGCCAGGGAGAAGACCTTCGGTGCGACCCCGTGCTCGGCGCCGACGTCAAGCAACGTCTGGATCAGGTCGAGCACGCGCTGGTGCGGGATCTCGCCTTCGAAATTGCAGCCGAACGCGGCCATGATCCCGGCACGCTCCAGCGGGATGTCATTCTCCTTATACATCCGGATCGTCTCGTGCGCCACGCGGACATTGTCTTCCATGCTGCGCTGCTGGTTGCGCATGAGGAACGTGGGTGACGCGGTCAGTGAGAACGAACCCTTGATGTCGAGCCGCCGGCTGGCCATCGCCCGCTGCAGGCCCTTCACGTTCAGCCATAGTGCGGTGTACTCGATACCGGGCTTGCGCTTGAACCCCGCCACCACCTGATCGGCGTCGGCCCAGCCGGGCACCCGGTTCGGGTTGACGAAGGAGGCGACCTGGATGTGGTTGATCCCGGTCTCGCTCAGCGCATCGATCAGTGCGATCTTGCGCGCGGTGGAGATGGCACCTTTCTCGAATTGGAAGCCCTCGCGCGGGCCTTCCTCGTTGATCTGCACGTGGGTTGGGATATCGGACATCGTCGCTGTTCCTTCTACCGACCCTTGAACCGGGGCTTGCGCTTCTCGTTGAACGCCAGCACGCCTTCCCGCCGGTCTTCGGTATCGACCAGCCGGTTGTACGCCTCGATCTCGAACATAAGGCCACGCTTGAGGTCCATCTGCAGGCCGTTGTGGATCGACTTCTTCGCCTGCCGTACCGACAACGGCGCGTTGTCGCAGATCGCTTGCGCGGTCGCGAACACGTCCTCCATCAAAGTCCCCGGCTCGGAGACATGGTTCACCACCCCCCATTCCAGCGCCTGTTCGGCGGTGAACGGGCGTCCGGTGAGGATGATCTCCTTCGCCCGCCGCTCCCCCACCACCCGCGCCAGGGTCTGGGTGCCACCGCCGCCAGGCATGATGCCGATCGTCACTTCCGTCAGCGCGAAGTGGGCGCCGCGCACGGCGTAGGCGAAGTCGCAGACCAGCACGGTCTCCAGACCGCCCGCGTAGGCGTGGCCGTTCACCGCGGCGATCACCGGCATCGGCAGTTCCAGCAGCGCGTCGCGCCCGCGCTCGAAAATCTCGTGCTGGTGCTGCCATTCCGCCTGCGTCATGCCCTTGCGCTGCTTCAGGTCGCCGCCGGCGCAGAAGATGCGCTCCCCTGCCCCGGTCAGCACCACGCAGCGCACGTCGCCGGGATGGTCGATCAGCCGGGTCCAGAGGTCCAGCGCATCGAGCCCCATCTGCGTGTTCTTCGCGTTCCCCACCTCCGGACGGTTCAACGTGACCAGCAGCAGGTGCGGACGCGGCGTTTCGACCAGCAGGGTTTCGTAGGTCTTGTCCATTCAGCGCGGTTCCAGCTTCGGGTGCGATCCGTCGACGATGCGATAGCGTTCCAGCAGCGTCTCGCGGATCAGCCGACGCATGATCTTGCCTTGCGGGTTGCGCGGCAGTTCCGCCAGCATCAGGAACGCCCGCGGGTGCTTGTAACGCGCCAGCCCGGCGAGTGCGGCAGGGGCGCGGTCGGGCCAGGCGGCATCCCCGGTCTCCGCCACCGCGACGATGATCTCGCCCCAATACTCCGAAGGCAGGGACACGATAGACACTGCCGCCGTGCCCGCGGTGCCGGCAAGCTCGCGTTCGATCTCGTCGGGGTGGATTTTGTAGCCGCCGGATTTCACGACGTCGGCGAGCCGGCCCACCAGGTGCAGCCGCCCGCGCACATCGGTCCGGCCGAGATCGCCGGTGGCGTGGAATCCGTCGTCCGGCAGTGGCTGGAAGCCGTCGGCATCGATATGGCCGCAGGACATGTGCCGCCCACGCAGGTGCACCTCGCCCACCTGCTCGCGTCCCAGCGCGGCACCGGTCTCGTCGCGAATCTCGATCTCGACCCCGCTGCCGGGCCAGCCGACGCAGACGCCCTCCCCGGCCGGCTCGGCATAGTAGGCGTCGGTGGCGACGGGGGGCAGTACGGTGATCGGGTTCACGATCTCCGACTTGCCGTAAGTGACGCGCACCACCGGGCCGAAGATCGCGCGCGCCTTCGCATACAGCGCCGGCAGCAGCGGCGCGGTGCCGCAGAAGATGGTGCGGATGCCGCCGATCTTTTCGCCCTCGAGCGCGCCGGCAAGCTTCGCCAGCACGGTCGGCGGCGCGAACACATGATCGACTGTACCGGCGCGCAGCAGCGGCAGCGCGACCGACAGATCGACCCCGCGCAGCAGGACGATCCCCGCGCCGCGGTCATGGAACGCATGGGTAATGAGTCCAGCGCCGTGGATGAACGGCGTCATCAGCAGCACCCGGCTCCCCGGCCCCGGCATCACGCCGAGATGCGCCCGTTGCAGCACGTTCGCGAGCCAGCGGGCCGCATGGGTCGTCACGATCGCCTTCGGCCGCCCGGTGGTGCCGGAGGTAAAGCCGATTTTCGCCCATGCCTCGCCCGGCACCGGCGGCAGATCACCCGGGTCGGCCGGAGCGTCCGCCACCTCGTCGATCGCGATGACCGCGCAGCCGAGATCGCGGAACGCCCCCGCCTGCTCCGCCGAGGTCACCACCAGCCTGGTGCCGGAAAGATTGAGGCAGTAGCGCCGTTCCGCCTCCGTCAGCCCCGCGTTCAGCCCCACCTCGGCCGCGCCGGCGAGCCGCAAGGCGTTGGTGGCCCAGACGGCGGGAATCCCGTTCGGCAGGCTGAGCCCGACGCAGGTGCCGGGCGTGACACCGGCCTCCCGCAGCATCAGCGCGAGGCGCGCAGACCGGCCGGCCAGGGCGGCGAGACCGATCGCCCGCGCCCCGTCGTGCACCGCCTCGACGTCGCCGAACTCGGCCACCGTGGCGGCGAGGTCGGTCCCCCAGGGTATTTCGTCGCGCATCAGCCCTCTGCCACAACCTTGTTGCGCAGCAGGCCGACGCCGGTGATCTCGACCTCCACCGTGTCGCCCGGCTTCATCCACAGGGGCGGCTTGCGGTAGGCGCCGACCCCGCCGGTGGTGCCGGTCACGATCACGTCCCCGGCTTCCAGCTGGGTGAAGGTCGATACGTATTCGATCAGGGTCGGGATATCGAAGCAGAGATCATCGATCGTGGCGTGCTGCACTTCCTGGCCGTTGAGGCGGGTGATCAGATGCGCCTCGGTGATGTCGCCCACCTCCTCCGGCGTCGCCAGCCAGGGGCCGAACGAACCGGAGTGGAAGAAGTTCTTTCCCGGCGTGAACTGCGCCGAATGGCGCTGCCATTCCCGCACCGAGCCTTCGTTGTAGCAGGAGTAGCCGGCGATGACCGACGCGACATCCTCCTTCTTCACATGCCGGCAGCGCCGCCCGATCACCACCGCGAGCTCGCCCTCGAAATCATAGGTCTCCGAGACAGTGGGGCGGATCAGCGCCTCGCCGTGGCCGACCTGGCTGTTGGCGAAGCGCGCGAAGATGATCGGCTTCGGCGGTGGCTCGCGGCCGCCTTCCTTGATATGCGTCACGTAGTTCAGCCCGACGCAGATGATCTTGTCAGGATCGGGGATCGGCGGCAGGAAATGCACCTCGTCCAGCCCAAAATCGGAGTGGCGCACCGCCTCCTCCGCAAGAGAGGTGGTCGCCCACAGCGCATGCTTCAGGCTGGGGGCGAGATGGCCGAGATCGACCACGCTGTCGGGCTTGACCACGCCCCAGCTCCTGCTGCCGTCGGGACGGCGGAAGCTCATCAATTTCATCGCCTGGCTCCTCCTGCGTTCGCCTTTCACTACGGCGGCGCGGAGGACCCGGCAAGCTGGGTGGATCAGTCGCCGTAGCCGGCGGGATGCGCCTCCCGCCAGGCCGCCGCCGTGCGCACGATCTCGCGCAGCTCTGGGAAACGCGGGGCCCACCCGGTCTCCCGGCGCAGCCGCGCGGAGGAGGCAACCAGCACCGGCGGATCGCCCGGCCGGCGCGGCGCGATCCGGTGCGGCACCGGACGGCCGGTGACTTCGTGCACCGCCCGGATCACGTCGTGCACCGAGGCGCCCTGGCCGTTGCCCAGGTTGTAGGTCACGCTTGCGTGGTCGAGCCGACCCAGCACCGCGAGATGCGCCTCTGCGAGGTCGGAGACGTGGATGTAGTCGCGGATGCAGGTGCCATCCGGTGTCGGGTAGTCGGTGCCGAAGACCTGCAACTCCGACCGCCTGCCGAGGGCGGCATCGATCGCGAGCGGGATGAGGTGCGTCTCCGGGTCGTGGTCCTCGCCGAGCCGTCCGTCCGGATCGGCGCCGGCGGCGTTGAAATAGCGCAGGCAGGCGCTGCGCAACCCATACACCCGGTCGGCCCAGACCAGGGCCCGCTCGATCATCCGCTTACTTTCGCCGTAGGGAGAGCCGGGATCGATCGCGGCATCTTCGGCGATCGGGATCGTTTCGGGTGCCCCGAACAAATTAGCGGTGGAGGACAGCACGAAGCGGGGGACATGGTGCCGGACGCAGGCGTCGATCAGGCGGATCCCGTTGCCCGCGTTCTCCAGCAGATAGCGGAACGGTTCGCGCATGCTCTCGCCCACCAGCGACAGCGCCGCGAAATGGAACACCGCGTGCCACGGGCCGTCGGCCAGCACGGCGTCCACCGCCGCGGCATCGGCGAGGTCGGCCTCGACCAGGCGCACGCCGTCGGGGATGGCGGCGCGATGTCCCTGGCGGAGGTTGTCGATCACTGTGACCGCATCGCCGCGCGCGGCGAGCGCGAGCACGAGATGGCTGCCGACATATCCGGCGCCGCCGGTAACGAGATATCGCTGAGGCATGGCCCGACCCTAGCGCAGCAGCCACCGGCGCGACAGCCGCCAACGCAGTTGTGAAGCCTTCCCGGCAGCAAGCGCTCGCTGCCGGCGCCCGGTCAGTCGGCCGCTACCATGCCGTCGTGCAGCGTCACCCGCCGGTCCATCCGCGCCGCCAGTTCGGGGTTATGCGTCGCGATCAGTGCCGCCACGCCCTGGTCGCGAACCATGGCCAGGAGTTGCTCGAACACCACCCCTGCGGTGCCGACGTCCAGATTGCCGGTCGGCTCGTCGGCCAGCAGCACGCGCGGACGGTTGGCGAGCGCGCGGGCGATCGCCACGCGCTGCTGCTCGCCGCCCGAAAGCTTGCCGGGCAGATGCGCGAGCCGGGCCGACAGGCCGAAGGCTCCCAGCAGCTCCCGCGCCCGCGCGGCGGCGGCGCGCTTCGCCACGCCCGCGATCATCTGCGGCAGCATGACGTTCTCCAACGCCGAGAACTCCGCCAGCAAATGGTGGAACTGGTAGACGAAGCCGATCGTGTCGCGGCGGATCGTGGTACGCTCGGCGTCCGACAGCGCGCCGGCATCGCGCCCGTCCACGATCACTGCGCCGCCGTCGGGCTTTTCCAGCAGCCCCGCCAGATGCAGCAAGGTGGATTTGCCGGCGCCCGAGGGCGCAACCAGCGCCACAATCTCGCCGGCCGCCAGGGTCAGGTCGACGCCGCGCAGCACCGGCAGCGCGCCGGCGCCGGTGCGGTAGGTCCGCTGCACGCCGCGGAGCACGAGCGGCTCATTCACTCCGGAGTGCCTCGACCGGGTCGGTGCGGGCGGCGCGCCAACTCGGGTACAAAGTTGCCAGCAAGGCCAGCACCAACGCCATCGCCACCACCCGCGCCACCTCGCCCCAATCGAGCCGTGCCGGCAAGTGGGTCAGATAGTACACTTCCGGATTGAACACATCGACCCCGGTGATCCGCGTCACCAGGTCCTGGATGCGGTCGATGTTCAAGGTGAACGCGATCCCGAGCGCGGTCCCCACGGCGGTACCGATCACGCCGACCGACGCCCCGCACATCAGGAAGATGCGCATGACCGCTCCGCGCCCCGCCCCCAGGGTGCGCAGCACCGCGATATCCCGCGTCTTGTCCTTCACCATCATGATCAACGACGAGATCACGTTGAACGCCGCCACCAGGATGATCAACGTCAGGATCACGAACATCACGTTCTGCTCCACCGCGACCGCGGTGAAGAAGCTGTTGTTGCTCGACTGCCAGTCGATCACCTCCAGCGGCGCGTCGGGAAACGCGCGACGGATCGCATCCGTCGTCACCCGCACCCGTTCCGGATCGCGCACCATGACGGCGATCTGCGTCACCCCCTGTGGCTTCTGGAAATAGATCTGGGCGGCCGAGAGCGGCATGAACGCGTAGCTGGAATCGTAGTCGTTCTCGCCAACGTTGAAGATCGCCACCACCCGGTAGGCGCGCACCCGGGGGATCGTGCCGAATGGGGTCGCCGCACCCTGCGGCGAGACGAGGGTGATCCGCCCGCCCACCCCCACGTCGAAGGTTCGTGCCATGCCGACGCCGATCGCGATCGCGTCGTTACCGGTGAACCCCGCTAGCGATCCAGCGACAATATGGCCGCTCACCGCATGCAGCTTGCGGAGGTCGGCAGGCGCGATGCCGCGCACGTAGCCGCCCGACGCGGCGCCGCGCGGATTGGTCAGCAGCACCTGGCCGTCGACAACCGGGATCGCGGCGACGACGCCGGGCAGGGTCTCGATCTTGCGTGCGATTTCCGGATAGCCGGCGATCGGCCCGGCTGCCCCATAGACGCCGAGGTCACCGTTGAACCCCAGGATGCGGCTCAGCAGATCGACCTTGAACCCACCCATCACGCTCATGACGATGATCAGGGTCGCGACGCCAAGCGCGATGCCGACCAGCGAGAAGCCGGCAATGACGGAGATGAACCGCTCGCCACGGCGGGCGCGCAGGTAGCGGGCGGCGACCGCGCGCTCGAAAGCGTTGAACATGCGGGGCCGCTCAGCCGATCCGGGCCGGCACGTCGTCCGCCGCCAGCTCGATGCGATCGCCGGTGGCGCGGCGCTTGAGCTCCACCTGGCCGCTCGCGGCGCCGCGCGGGCCGACCACGATCTGCCAGGGATGGCCCATCAGGTCGGCATCGGCGAACTTCACCCCGGCGCGGTCGGGGCGGTCGTCATACAGCGCCGCGGAGCCGAGCTTCGCGTACAGCGCCTCGCAGATGCGGTCGCAGGCGGCGTCGCCCGGCTTCAGGTTCAGGATCGCGGCGCGAAACGGAGCGATGCTGTCGGGCCAGATGATGCCGGCCGCGTCGTGGCTGGCCTCGATCACTGCACCCACCAGACGGCTCACGCCGATGCCGTAGCTGCCCATCTCGGGGTTGACGGGCTTGCCGTCCGCGCCGGCGACGGTGAATCCCATGGCGGCGGAATATTTGGTGCCGAAGTAGAAGATGTGCCCGACCTCGATCCCCCGCCCCTCCCGCCGGCGCGAGGCCACCACCTTTTCCCACGCGGCCTTGTCGTGCTTCTCGTCGGTCGCGGCGTAGTGGGTGGTCATCTCGGTGAAGAACCGGTCGAGATCGGTGGCGCTGGTGTGGTCGAACCCGCCGGTGCCGCGCGAGAGGTAGTCGATCTCCTCGAACGCCGAGTCGTAATAGACCTGGCTCTCGCCGGTCGGCGCCAGGATGATGAACTCGTGGCTGAGGTTGCCGCCGATCGGCCCCAATTCGGCCGCCATCGGGATCGCCCGCAGACCGAGGCGCTGGAAAGTCCGCATATAGGCCAGCATCATCTGCCGGTAGCTGACCTCGGCACCGGCGTAATCAAGATCGAAGCTGTAGGCATCCTTCATCAGGAACTCCCGCCCACGCATCACGCCGAAGCGGGGGCGGACCTCGTCGCGGAATTTCCATTGGATATGGTACAGAATCTGCGGCAGCTCGCGATAGCTTTTCACCGACTGGCGCATCAGGTCAGTGATCATCTCCTCATTGGTCGGGCCGAACAGCAGCTCACGGTCGTGGCGGTCGCGGATGCGCAACATCTCCTTGCCGTAGTCCTCGTACCGGCCGCTTTCGCGCCACAACTCGGCCGGCTGGATGGTCGGCATCAGGCATTCCTGCGCGCCGATCGCGTCCTGCTCGGCGCGCACGATCCGCTCTATATTGCGCAGCACGCGGTAGCCGATTGGCAGCCAGGCGTAGATCCCGGCCGAGGTCTGCCGCACCAGCCCGGCCCGCAGCATGAGCCGATGGGAGGCGATCTGCGCTTCTGCGGGGATTTCCTTGAGAGTGGGGATCAGGCTGTGCGAGAGGCGCATTCTTGGGGTGATCCATGGTCCGGGGCGGCGGGAAGGCCGGACCCTAGCGGGAGCCGACGGCGCTGCCAAATGCCCGGATCGCCCCCTGGTTCGAGACATATTTGTGCGCTGCACAACGTCGCCTCGCAAGGAAATCATGATTGCGGCAAGAATTCGGCGGGAAAATGCGTGACAGCTACCCCCGGGTACGGTAGCAAAAGAAAGGGCCCACAGGCAGCGCCCGCAGGCCCAAGTTTAGGGAGGAAACGCCAGTCACACGGCAGGTCGAGGAGACCTCTCCTCTTCCTGGCCGTGATGATCGGCCCTCCATTTCCCTCTGTCCAATTGAAATCGCATCCGCTGCGGCGATTTTTGTGCATTTGAGACGGAATATGATGGGAAATTGGGCGATTGTGGATTGCGCTGCCTAACGATCAGGCAAAGCCAGCCAGCCGTGGCGGAAACTCATATACGGGCTCCGCACCACCCACCACACCACCAGCCAGATCACAGCCGCCACGACCGAGGTGATCAGCGCCTTCTTCCATAGCGCCGGCGCGACGGGGGCGCCGCGCCAGCCGCTGCGCGCATCCGGACGCATGTCGGGATGCGCGCCGATCGGCAACACGGCGAACAGCACAATCCACCAGATCATCACGTAGACGGCGATTCCCGTGACCCAGCCCATCGCCGATCGCCGCTAGGCCCCCAGCCGCAAAAGGTGCACATCGACCAGCGGGCGCTTGCCAAGCCGCTTGCCCAGGGCCCGGCGCAGCGCTGCGCGGGCGGCTTCCTCCAGCGCCGCGTCATCGCGGCGCACCGCCGGGGACAGCTCGGCCAACGCGGCAGCAAACTCGCCGGCGATGCGCGCAGTTTCCGGGTCTTCAGGGTCGAACAGGCCCGGGGCGCTGACCTTCGGGATCCCACGCAGCCGGCCGGCCTCGTCAATCACCAGGCTCGCCAGCACAACGCCGTTGAACAGCATCCGGCGGCGGGCGGACATCACCCCGCCGGTGAACGGCACCAGCCGGTTGCCGTCCAGCACCAGTCTTCCCACCGGGGCGCTTTCGATCACCTCGGGCTGGCCCGGGGCGAGGCTCAACAGATCGCCGTCTTCCAGCAGCAGCGGTGTGGCGCCGGCATCCCGCGCCAGATCGGCATGTGCGGCCAGATGCCGCCATTCGCCATGCACCGGTATCGCGTAGCGCGGCTTCACCAGGCGGTACAGCCGCCGCAGCTCGTCCCTCGCCGGATGCCCGGAGACATGTACCAGATGATCGACATCGGTCATCAGGGTGACGCCGCGGCGCACCAGATTGTCCTGCACCGTGCCGATCGCCCGCTCGTTGCCCGGGATCATGCGGGACGAAAAGATCACGGTATCGCCTTCGCCCAGCACCACTCGCGGATGGGTGTCGAGCGCGACCCGCGCCAGCGCTG
This sequence comes from uncultured Pseudomonadota bacterium, assembly GCA_963708095.1. Lineage (GTDB taxonomy): Bacteria > Pseudomonadota > Alphaproteobacteria > Acetobacterales > Acetobacteraceae > JAJZVS01. The sequence goes on along the minus strand of OY970182.1, from coordinate 3,993,544 downwards.
CCCGCGCCTCCCCCTGGCTGCCGGTGATCAGGATCAGCAGGTTGTCATCGGGCACCGAGCCCACGTCGTCTTCCGACAGGAACGGCGGGAGCTCACTCAGATAGCCGCAGCTACGCGCCGCGGCATCGAGGTTGCGCAGGGATCGGCCGACCAAAGCCACCTGCCGGCCGGCGTCGCGCGCGGCCAGCGCCAGCAACTCCACGCGGGCGACATTGCTGGCAAAGCACGTGACCGCCACTCGCCCGCGCAGGCCGCGGATCAGGACCGACAGGCTGCGCCGCACCTCGGCCTCGCTGCCCGAATGGCCCTCCACCATCGCGTTGGTGGAATCGCAGACCATCGCCAGCACGCCCTGTTCGCCGAGGGCGGCGAACCCGGCCTCATCGCTGGGCGGTCCCACCAGCGGCTCGGGATCGAGCTTCCAATCACCGGTGTGCAGCACGATCCCGGCGGGCGTGGTGATCACCAGCGCCTGGGCCTCCGGGATGGAGTGGGCGACGCGGAGGAAACGCAGTCCGAACGGCGGCAGGTCGAAGGCGCCGCCGGGGGGGATGACGGTGAGCTTCACCTGGCCAAGCAACTGTGCCTCGGCCAGCTTGCGACGCAGCACCGCCGCGGCGAAGGGGGTCGCGAACACCGGGCAGCGCAACTGCGGCCACAGCCACGCCACCGCACCGATATGGTCCTCGTGCGCGTGGGTGATTACCAGACCCACCAGCTTGTCGCGCCGCTCAACGATGAAGCCCGGGTCGGGCATCATCACCTCGACCTCCGGGTTCTCGGCGCCGCCGAAGCCGATGCCGCAATCGACGGCGAGCCATTTGCCGCCGTAGCGGTAGAGATTGAGGTTCATGCCGATCTCGCCCGTCCCGCCCAGGGGCAGGAAGGCGAAATCTCCGGGATCGACGTTCATTCGGGTTCGCTCAGCCTTGATTTTTCTTTGGGTAATGTGGGGGCGGGGTTGCGCTCCGCCAACATGCGCAGGCCGTCCAAGGTCAGATCGGGTTCGATATGCTCGATCAACAGGGTGCCCTCGGTGAACAGCGGAGCGAGGCCGCCGGTGGCGATGACCTTCATCGGGCCGCCGAACTCGCCCTTGATACGGCCGACCAGTCCCTCGATCAGCCCGACATAGCCCCAGTAGATGCCGGATTGCATGGCCGGGACGGTGGATCGGCCGATGACCGCTTGCGGCCGGCCGATGCCGATCCGCGGCAGGCGGGCGGCGGCGTGGTGCAGCGCCTCGATCGACAGGTTGATGCCGGGCGCGATCACGCCGCCCAGATAGGCGCCGTCCCGATCCACCACGTCGAACGTGGTCGCGGTGCCGAAATCGACCACGATCAGGGGGCCGCCAAAGCGGCGGTGCGCGGCCAGCGCATTCACCAGACGGTCGGCGCCGACCTCGTCCGGGTTATCGACCTTGATCTCGAAACCCCAGTCGAGCGAGGCGCGGGCGACCAGCGGCTCGATGCTGAACCACTCCCGGCACAGGCGGCGCAGATGATAGAGCGCGGCCGGAACGACGGTGCCGATGACCGCTGCCGAGACCATGCCGGCCTGGAGGCCGACCCGGTCCAATAGCGACAGCAACCATACCGCATACTCGTCGGACGTGCGCTGCGCATCGGTGCGGATACGCCACACGCCGCGCCAGGCTTGGCCGTCATGGACGGCGAAGACCACGTTCGTATTTCCGGCGTCGATCACGAGCAGCATGGGCGCCTTGTAGCACGTGCGGAAGGCCGGCGCGCTCCCCCGCCCCGCGCGGGCGGAGCGATCATGTTCGGCGCATTTTGCCGGTTGGGGCGGGAGGCGATCAACGTCGCGGCGCGCCCGCGGCCGGATACGCACGGGAGAGCGGCGGTGGCCGGACGCCGCACCCGCTCCTCAGAGCTGAAGGACGAAAATCATGCCGAAATGACGCGGCTCCGGCTCCGCGACACCTGGCGGACCGCCGACGGTGCGGCCCTAGCCGAACAGCGCCGAGGCGGCCGTACCGGCGGCGGCGACGAGCGGTCCGGGAAGCAGGAAGAAGAACAGCGTAAACAAGCCGGTGACGGCGGCGACGAAGCCCAGCATGCTTGGGCGACGGTCGAGGGCGGGGCCCGGTGCGTCGAAATACATCACCTTCACGATGCGCAGGTAATAGTACGATCCGACCACGCTCGTCAGCACGCCGACGATGGCGATCGTCCACAGGCCGCTTTGCACCGCGGCGAGGAACACGTACAGCTTGCCGAAGAAGCCGGACAACGGCGGGATGCCGGCCATGCTGAACATGAAGATCGCGAACGCCAGTGCCAGGGCGGGGTCGGTGCGCGCCAGACCGCTCAAATCCTCGATCTTCTCCACCACCAGGCCTTGGCGTCGCATGGCCATGATGCATGCCCAGGTGCCGGCGGTCATGAAGATATAGACGATCAGGTACACCAGCACGCCGCGCATCCCGAGCGGGGTGCCGACAGCGAGGCCGATCAGCGCGTAGCCCATGTGGCCGATCGAGGAATACGCCATCAGCCGCTTGACGTTGGTCTGCCCGATCGCCGCCAGCGCGCCGAGGATCATGGACGCGATCGAGACGATCTCGATCACCAGTTGCCACGATGGCAGCAAGTGGCCGAACGGTTCCACCATCACGCGGAGCAGCAGCGCCATGGCCGCCACCTTCGGCGCCGTGGCCAGGAACACCGTGACCGGCGCCGGCGCACCTTCATAGACGTCCGGCGTCCACATGTGGAACGGCGCAGCCGAGATCTTGAACGCCAGCCCCACGATCACGAACACCACGCCGACGATCATGCCGGCCGAGGCCTGGGCAGGCGAGCCAAGCGCACGCGCCAGCACACCGAAATCCATCGTGCCGGAGAAGCCGTAGACCAGCGAGATGCCGTAAAGCAGCAGCCCCGAAGCCAGCGCGCCAAGTACGAAATACTTCAGCCCGGCTTCCGAGGATCGCAGCTCGTCGCGCGCGAAGGCCGCCAGCACGTAAAGCGCAAGCGACTGCAGTTCCAGCGCCACGTACAGGGTCATGAGGCTGGAAGCCGAGACCATGCCCATCATGCCGACGGTCGCGAACAGGATCAGCACCGGGTATTCGAACCGGGCGATTCCCTGGCGGTTATTGTAGTCGAACGACAGCATGAGCGAGAGCGCTGCGCCGATCAGGATCAGCAGCTTGGTCAGCACCGCAAACGAATCAACGGTGAACTGCCCAAAGTAGCCGATCCCTCCCGGCCGGGCGAGCACCAGCATCCCGGCCACCAGGAAGGCGCCGAGGGTCAGCATGTTGCAGAGCTGGCCGGAATCCGCCTTGCGCAGCACGCCGATCACCAGGATCAGCAGTCCGCAGGCGGCGAGCACGATCTCCGGCAGTGCGAGGGCCCAGTTCATCGGCGTGTCGCCTCCGCCAGTTGCACCCGCGCGGGCAGCGGCGGCGTTGCCATTGCCTGCTCGTGTCGCGCCACCATTTGCGTCACCGTCGCGTCCCAGAAGCCGGTGAAGCTGGAGGGATAGATGCCCATCCACAACGCAAGCAGCGCCAGCGGAGCAAACACCGCGACTTCACGCGGGCTGAGGTCCAGCATTCCACGCAGGTCGGGTTTGGTCATGCGCCCGAAGATCACGCGGCGATAGAGATACAGGGTGTACATCGGCCCCAGGATCAGCCCGAGCCCGCCCAGCAGCGCCAGCCAGAAATTCACGTGCAGCGCGCCGATGGTGACCAGGAACTCGCCCACGAAGCCCGACGTGCCGGGCAGCCCGACCGAGGCCATGACGAAGACCATGAACAGGAACGCATAGAACGGCATCCGTTCCGCCAGCCCGCCGTAGCGCGCGATCTCCCGCGTGTGCAACCGGTCGTAGATGACGCCCACCAGAAGGAACAGGGCGGCCGAGACGATGCCGTGCGACAGCATCTGGAACAGCGCGCCCTGGATGCCCTGCACGTCGAAGGTGAAGATGCCGATCGTGACCACGCCCATGTGCGCGATCGAGGAATAGGCGACCAGCTTCTTCATGTCCTCCTGCACCAGCGCGACGTAGGCCGCATAGACCACCGCCACGACCGACAGGGTGAACACGAGCGGCGCCAGCTCGGCCGAGGCCTGCGGCAACATCGGCACTGAGAAGCGCAGGAACCCGTAAGCCCCCATCTTCAGCAGCACGCCGGCCAGGATGACCGATCCGGCGGTCGGCGCCTCCACATGCGCATCCGGCAGCCAAGTGTGCACCGGCCACATCGGCACCTTCACCGCGAACGACGCGAAGAACGCGAGGAACAGCCAGAACTGCATCTTCGCCGGGAAATGGGTGTGCATCAGGGTTGGGATGTCGGTGGTGTGCGCGTACTGCCACATGGCCAGCAACGCGAGCAGCATCAGCACCGAGCCGGTGAGGGTGAACAGGAAGAACTTGAACGCGGAATAGACCCGCCGCGGCCCGCCCCAGACCCCGATGATCAGGAACATCGGGATCAGCACGCCCTCGAAGAAGATATAGAACACCACGAAATCGAGCGCGCAGAACATCCCCACCATCATCGTTTCCAGAATGAGGAAAGCGATCATGTATTCGCGCACGTAGCGGGTGATGGATTCCCAGCTCGCCAGGATGCAGATTGGCGTGAGCAGGGTCGACAGCAGGACGAACAGCACCGAGATGCCATCAACCCCCATCTTGTAGCCCACGCCGTAGTCGGGCAGCCAGGGCATGCTCTCGACGAACTGGAAGCCGGCGTCGTGCGGGTTCCATTCGAACCACAGCACCAGGCTGACGGCGAACACGATCAGGCTGGTCCAGAGCGCGATCCAGCGGGCGTTGGACGCCACCGTCGCCTCGTCGCCGCGCACCGTCATGATGACGCCGCAGCCGACCAGCGGCAGCCAGGTGATCAGCGACAGGACGGGAAAGCCGGCTGCGTTCATCGTCCTAGCCCCAGATCAGGAAGACACCGACCAGGGCGACCAGCCCGATCAGCATCACGAAGGCATAGACCGCGATCGACCCGGTCTGGATCTTCACCGCTCCCCGCGAACCGTCCACCGCGAGGTCCGCCAGCCCGTTCGGCACTCCGTCGATGATGGTGGCGTCCCCGGTCTGCCAGAGCAGCTTGCCGAGCGCGAAGGCGGGGCGGACGAACAGTGCATCGTACAGCTCGTCGAAATACCACTTGTTCAGCAGGAACAGGTACACCGGCCGGAAGGTGGAGGCGAGCCGCACCGGCAGCATCGGGTTCCACCAGTAGAACCAGTAGGCCACGGCGATGCCGAGAACCCCGGCAATGGTGGGCAGCGCGTAGGCGAACGAAGGCAGATGTTCCATGGCCGTCATCACATGGTTGCCCGGCGCCAGCACCACCGCCTGCCGCCAGAACCCCTGCCAATGCTCGCCGAGAACGATGCTATGCAGCAGGAAGCCGGCCGACAGCGCACCCAGCGCCAGCACCATCAGCGGCACCGTCATCACCCGCGGGCTTTCATGCGCGTGCTCCATGACATGATGATCGCCGCGGAACGTGCCGTGGAACGTCATCAGCAGCAGCCGCCACGAGTAGAACGCGGTCAGCACCGCGGCGAGTACACCCATGACGTAGCCATAGTAGCCGGCGGTGGTATGCGAGGCGAACGCCGCCTCCAGGATCGCATCCTTGGAGAAATAGCCGGCGAACGGAAAGATGCCCGCCAGCGCCAGGCTGCCGGCCCACATGGTCACGTAGGTGATCGGGATCTTGCGCCACAGCCCGCCCATCTTGCGCATGTCCTGCTCGTCGGACATGGCATGGATCACCGAGCCGGCGCAGAGGAACAGCAGCGCCTTGAAGAAGGCGTGCGTGAGCAGATGGAAGATCGAGGCCGGGTAAGCTCCCACGCCCTCGCCCAGGAACATGTAGCCGAGCTGCGAACAGGTGGAATAGGCGATCACCCGCTTGATGTCGTTCTGCACGCAGCCGATGGTGGCGGCGAAGAACGCCGTGCTGCCGCCGATCACCGCGACCAGGGTCATCGCCGCCGGCGCCTGGTCGAACAGCGGCGACATGCGTGCGACGAGAAACACGCCGGCGGTCACCATTGTCGCCGCATGGATCAATGCGGAGACCGGCGTCGGTCCCTCCATCGCGTCCGGCAGCCACACGTGCAGGAACAGCTGCGCCGATTTGCCCATGGCGCCGATGAACAGCAGAATCGCGATCAGCTCATAGACGCGGATCGAGCCGCCCAGGATGTGGTAGCGCTCCGCCTGGTGCTGCGCGAGATGGGCGAAGACCGTCGTGAACCCGACCGACCCGAAGGTCAGGAAGATCAAGGCCACGCCGATTGCGAAGGCGAGATCGCCGATGCGGTTGACCACGAAGGCCTTGATCGCCGCCGCGCACGCAGACGGCCGGTCGTACCAGTACCCGATCAGCAGGTAGGAACACAGCCCCACGCCTTCCCAGCCAAAGAAAAGCTGCAGCAGGTTGTTCGCTGTCACCAGCATCAGCATGGCGAAGGTGAACAGGCTGAGATAGGCAAAGAACCGGTAGCGCCGGTAGCTGTCGTGCGCCATGTAGCCGACGCTGTACACATGGATCAGCATCGACACGAAGCCGACCATGGCGACCATGACGGCCGATAGCGCATCGTAGCGCAGTGCCCAATGCACGTGGAAGCTGCCGGCCTGGATCCAGGTGGCGATCGACACCGAATCGGACGGTGCGCCCTGCCATTCCAGCATCACCCAGGCCAGCGGCCCACACACCGCGGCAACCGCCATCCCGAGCACCGAGGCCGCCATCGCCGCGCGATCGCCGATCCACCGGCCGAGCAGGCCAGCGACCAGCGCGCCGACCAGGGGCGCGAACACCGCGAGCATATAGATCATCGCCGGTGCCCTACCCTTTCATCAGGTTGACGTCTTCAACCTGGATCGACCCGCGGTTGCGGAAATACACCACCACGATCGCAAGCCCGATCGCCGCCTCCGCCGCCGCCACGGTCAGCACGAACATCGCCATCACCTGCCCGGTCAGATCGCCGAGCGCGCCGGAGAACGCCACCAGGTTGAGGTTCACCGCGAGCAGGATCAGCTCGATCGACATCATGATGATGATGATGTTCTTGCGGTTGAGGAAAATCCCGAACACGCCGAGCACCAGCAGGATGGCGCTCACCACCAGGAAATGCCCGACCCCGACTGGCATTGCCGCCGCCATGTCAGCGGCCCTCCGGTGCGTGATGCGCATCCGCGGGATGGTGCCCGCCGTGCACCGGCTCCAGCGGATCGTCGTCAATCCCGTCCGGTTCCGTGACTTTGGGGCGCAGGATATCCACCGTGCGCACCCCGGCACCCAGGGCGACGTTCAGCAGTTCCACCGTCTCCGCCGGCATGCGCGCGTTCTGCACCGCGATCCGCTGGTGGCGGGAACTGCGGCGATCGCGCAACGTGAGCACGATCGCACCGATCATGGCGACCAGCAACACCAGCCCGGCCGCCTGGAACAACAGGATGTATTTCGTGTAGATCAGGGTGCCCAGCGCAACCGTGTTGGACACGCCCGCCGGCGCCGGAGCGAACCGGAGCGTCCCCGCCGCGGGATGCACATGCCAGCCCGCCAGCACGAACACCAGCTCCGCCAGGAGAAGGGCACCAACCGCGACCCCCACCGGCAGGTAGCGCTGCACTCCGCTGCGCAACTGCTCGAAATCGACATCGAGCATCATCACGACGAACAGGAACAAAACCGCAACGGCGCCGACATAGACGATGACCAGGATGAAGGCCAGGAACTCCGCCCCGGCGATCAGGAACAGCCCTGCGGCGTTGAAGAACGCGCCGATCAGGAACAGCACCGAGTGTACCGGGTTGCGGGAACTGACCACCATCGCCGCGCACAGCACCAGCACGATGGAGAACAGATAGAAGAAAACCGTCGGGGCCATCGCGCGCGCCTAGCGGTAGGGGGCGTCAAGTTCGAGCCGGTGGGCGATCTCGCTTTCCCACCGGTCGCCGTTCGCCAGGAGTTTGTCCTTATTGTACATCAGCTCCTCGCGCGTCTCGGTTGCGAACTCGAAGTTCGGCCCCTCGACGATCGCATCCACCGGGCAGGCTTCCTCGCACAGCCCGCAGTAGATGCACTTGGTCATGTCAATGTCATAGCGGGTGGTGCGGCGGGAGCCGTCATCGCGCGGCTCGGCCTCGATGGTGATCGCCTGCGCCGGGCAGATCGCCTCGCACAGCTTGCAGGCGATGCAGCGCTCTTCGCCGTTCGGGTAGCGGCGCAGCGCGTGCTCCCCCTTGAAGCGCGGGCTGAGCGGGCCCTTCTCGTACGGGTAGTTGATCGTGACCTTCGGGCGAAAGAAGTAGCGCAGGGTCAGCCACATGCCGGAAACCAGTTCCGACAACAGAAGGCTGCGCGCGGTGCGGTCGAGCGTGGCCATCAGACGCCTCTCACGCCGGGATCGGCAGATAGCCGGTGGCGAGCAGGCCCCCGGCGGTGATCACCAGCCACAGCAGGCTCGCCGGCAGGAACACCTTCCAGCCGAGCCGCATCAACTGGTCGTAGCGGTAGCGCGGGAAGGTGCCGCGCACCCAGATGAACACGAACAGGCAGAAGCACACCTTCAGCACGAACCACAGCGGCCCCAGCACCGGCAGGATGCCGAACGGGCCGAGCCAACCGCCCAGGAACAGGAGCGTCGTCATCGCGCTCATCAGGATCATGTTCGCGTATTCGCCAAGGAAGAACAGCGCGAAGCTCATGGAGCTGTACTCGACGAAGAACCCCGCCACGATCTCGCTTTCGCCTTCCGGAAGGTCGAAGGGGGAGCGATTGGTCTCCGCCAGGGTGGAGATGAAGAAGATCACGAACATCGGGAACAGCGGGATGCAGAACCACACCGTCCGCTGCGCTTCCACGATCGCCGTCAGATTCAGACTGCCGGCCACCAGCAGCACCGAGACGATGACGAAGCCCATCGAGACCTCGTAGCTCACCATCTGCGCAGCGCTGCGCAGGGCGCCGAGGAAGGCGTATTTGGAATTGCTCGCCCAGCCGGCGATGATGATGCCGTAGACGCCCATCGAGCTGATCGCGAACAGATACAGCACACCCACGTTGATATCGGCGATCGCCCAGCCGGCGTTCACCGGGATCACTGCCCAGGCGATCATCGCCAGGCCGAAGGTCAGCATCGGCGCCAGCAGGAACAGCGCACGATTGGCGCCCGACGGGATCACCGTCTCCTTCATGATCATTTTCAGCGCGTCGGCGAACGGCTGCCACAGCCCGAACGGGCCGACCACGTTCGGGCCGCGCCGCATCTGGATCGCCGCCAGTACCTTGCGCTCGGCATAGGTCAGATAGGCCACGCCGATCAGCAGCGGGATCAGCAGTGCCAGCGCCTCGATGAAGACCAGCACGACGTGGCCGGTGGTGGTGTCCCAGATGCTCATCGCGCGCTCACTCCGCCGCCAGCGCGACCGGGGCGAAGGTCGCGACGCACTCGGCCATGGTGGGGCTGGCGCGGCTGATCGGATCGGTCTGGTAGTAGGTTTCGATCGCCGGGGCAAACGGCGCTTCGCCCAGCGCGGCCGGATCGCCCGCCGGCGCAGCCGCGTCGGAGCAGCCGAAGCGCGGCAGGAAGCCGACCCGGTCGAACACCGGATTCACCTGGCCCAGCCGGCGGCGCAGGGCGGTCAGATCGTCGTACGGAAGGGTATGGCCGACATGTTCGCTCAGCGCGCGCAGGATTTTCCAGTCCTCCCGCGCCTCCCCGGGCGGGAACACCGCCATCTGGCCGCGTTGCACGCGGCCTTCGGTGTTCACGTAGGTGGCATCCTTCTCGGTATAGGCCGCGCCGGGCAGGATCACGTCGGCCCGCGCCGCGCCGCGATCGCCATGGTGGCCCTGATAGACCACGAAGGTGTCGGCGCCGATGCGCGCGGGGTCGATTTCGTCGGCACCGAGCAGGAACAGCACATCGACCCCGCCGCCCAGCATCTCGGTCGCCCCTTTTCCGCGCGGTCCCGGAACGAAGCCGAGATCGAGGCCACCGACCAACGCCGCCGCCCGGTGCAGCATGTTGAACCCATGCCAGTCAGCGGTCAGCGCCCCTGCCTCCGCCGCCAGCTTCCATGCCGCCGCCAGCACCGCTGCCCCATCGGGCCGCGCCGTCGCACCGGCGCCCAGGATCAGCATCGGCCGCTTCGCACCCCGCAGCACTGCCGCCGCATCGGCGAGCACGCCCGGGCCGTCCCCCAGATGGCGCACCGGATAGGTGAGATCGGCCGCCGCCCCTACCACCCCGATCGGGATCCCCGCCGCCAGCCAGCGCTTGCGGATGCGCGCGTTCAGCACCGGCGCTTCCCGGCGCGGATTGGTACCGATCAGCAGGATCGCATCCGCTTCCTCGATCCCGACAATTCCGCTGTTGAACACGTAGAAATCGCGCCGGCGCGGATCGAGCCGCTCGCCGCGCTGGCGGCAATCCAGGTTCTCCGAGCCGAGCGCCCCCAGCAGGTCGCGCAATGCGAGCATGCTTTCGGCATCGCATAGATCGCCGGCGATCGCACCGATCTTCTCCGGTCGCGCCCCGCGCAGCCGCTCCACCACCACCGCAAAGGCCTCGTCCCAGCTTGCCGCGACCAGCTTGCCGTCCCGCCGCACCCAAGGGCGGTCCAGCCGCCGCCGCTTCAGCCCATCGACGGCGAAGCGCGATTTGTCGCCCAGCCATTCCTCGTTCACGTCATCATTCGTGCGCGGAAGAATGCGCAGCACCTCCGGCCCGCGCGAATCGATGCGGATGTTGGACCCGACCGCGTCCAGCACATCGATCCCGTCGGTCTTCACGAGCTCCCACGAGCGCGCCACGAAGGCATAGGGCTTGGAGGTCAACGCACCGACCGGGCACAGATCGATGATGTTGGCCGACAGTTCCGAGCCCAGCGCCTTTTCCACATAAGTGCCGACCTCCATGCTCTCGCCGCGCGCGGTGGCGCCGAGATCCGGCACGCCGGCCACTTCGGTGACGAACCGGATGCAGCGGGTGCAGTGGATGCACCGCGTCATCACCGTCTTCACCAGCGGCCCCAGGTTTTTGTCCTTTACCGCACGCTTGTTTTCCTCGTAACGCGAGCCGCCGGCGCCATAGCCCAGCGCCTGGTCCTGCAGGTCGCACTCCCCGCCCTGGTCGCAGATCGGGCAATCGAGCGGGTGGTTGATGAGCAGGAATTCCATTACCCCGCGCCGCGCTTTGCGCACCATCGGGCTGTCGGTGTGGACCACCATGCCCTCCGCGACCGGCCAGGCGCAGGAGGCGATCGGCTTCGGGGGCGCCTTCTCGATCTCCACCAAGCACATGCGGCAGTTGCCGGCGATCGACAGGCGTTCGTGGTAGCAGAAGCGCGGGATTTCGATGCCCGCGGCTTCCGCCGCCTGCAACACCGTGGCGCCGGCGGGCACTTCGACTTCGATGCCGTCGATACTGAGCTTAGGCATGATCCTACTCCGCCGCCAGCGGCATCGGTGCGCCGGACCGTTGCCGGTAGGCAGCGATACGTTCCTCCATCACTGGGCGGAAATGCCGGATCAACCCTTGGATCGGCCAGGCGGCGGCATCGCCCAGCGCGCAGATCGTGTGGCCTTCCACCTGGCGCGTCACCTGCTCCAGGGTGTCGATCTCGTCCGGCTCGGCGCGACCTTCGACCATGCGGTACATCACGCGCATCATCCAGCCCGTCCCTTCGCGGCACGGCGTGCACTGGCCGCAGCTCTCGTGCTTGTAGAATTGGCTGAGGCGCGCAATCGCGCGGATGATGTCGGTGGATTTGTCCATCACGATCACCGCCGCGGTGCCGAGGCCGCTGCGCACCTCGCGCAGGCTGTCGAAATCCATCAGCACCGTGTCGCAGATCGATTTCGGAATGACCGGGACCGATGCCCCGCCCGGGATCACCGCCAGCAGGTTGTCCCACCCGCCGCGCACCCCGCCGGCGTGCTTGTCGATCAGCTCCCGCAACGGGATGCCGAGTTCCTCTTCCACGTTGCAGGGCTTGTTCACGTGGCCGGAGATGCAGAACACCTTGGGCCCGGTGTTGTTCTTGCGCCCGATGCCGGCGAACCAGGCCGCCCCGCGGCGCAGGATGGTGGGCGCCACCGCGATGCTTTCCACGTTGTTCACCGTGGTCGGGCAGCCATACAGCCCGACCGCCGCCGGGAACGGCGGCTTCATCCGCGGCATGCCTTTCTTGCCTTCCAGGCTTTCCAGCATGGCGGTTTCCTCACCGCAGATATAGGCGCCGGCGCCGCGATGGAGGAACACGTCGCAATCATAGCCCGACCCGCACGCGTTCTTGCCGATCAAGCCGGCCTCGTAGGCCTCGGCGATCGCCGCATCGAGCGCCACCGATTCGTTGTAGAACTCGCCGCGGATATAGATGTAGGCAGCAACCGCGCCCATCGCGAAGCAGGCGATCAGGCAGCCCTCGATCAGCTTGTGCGGATCGTGGCGAATAATGTCGCGGTCCTTGCAGGTGCCGGGTTCGGATTCGTCGGCATTCACGGTCAGGTAGGCTGGTCGCCCGTCCGACTGCTTGGGCATGAACGACCATTTCAGGCCGGTGGGGAATCCGGCGCCACCGCGCCCGCGCAAGCCGGAGGCCTTCATTTCGTCTACGATCGCATCGCGTCCGCGCGCCAGGATCTCCTTCGTCCCATCCCAGTCGCCGCGCCGGCGCGCCGCGGCCAACCGCCAGTCGTGCACGCCATAGAGGTTGGTGAAGATGCGGTCCTGGTCCGCCAGCATCCGCTAAGCCTCCGGTGCGAAAACAAGAGTGGAGAGCGTGGTAGGACCGCCCTCCGGCGCCGACGTCTGCCGCCCGATCGTCGACCCCGGTGCCGGCGGTTTGCCATCGCGCAACGCGGCGAGCAGGGTGCGGGTCCGCTCGGCATCCAGGTCTTCGTAGAAATCGTCGTTCACCTGCAGGACCGGCGCGTTGACGCAGGCGCCGACACATTCCACCTCGGTCATCGTGAACATACCGTCCGCGCTGGTCTCGCCCCAGCCGGCGATCCCGGTGAACTCCCGGCAGGCGCGCACCACCTCGTCCGACCCGCGCAGCCAGCACGGGGTCGTGGTGCAGCATTGCAGGTGCCACGTGCCGATCGGGCGCAGATTGAACATCAGGTAGAACGTCGCGACCTCGTACACGCGGATCGGCGGCATCGCGAGCCGCCCCGCCACTGCGTCCATGCCGACCCGCGGCACCCAGGCGCTACCGGCCTGCCGTTTCATCTGCTTCTGCACGATATACAGCAGCGGGAGCACGGCGCTCGCCTGCCGCCCTTCCGGATATTTCGCCAGATGCACCGCAATCTCCGCCTCGCTCTCGGCATCGAATGCGAAGCTGGCCGGCTGATACGCCTCCTGCCCGGGAGGAACCTCGGTCTGATCCGTCATGCCATGCTACCTGTCGATCTCGCCGAACACGATGTCGAGCGAACCGATGATCGCCACCGCGTCTGCCAGCATGTGCCGCTTCGCCAGATGCTCCATCGCCTGCAGGAAGGCAAAGCCGGTGGCGCGGATTTTGCAGCGATACGGCCGGTTCGTGCCGTCGGCAATCAGATACACGCCGAACTCCCCCTTCGGGCTCTCGGTCGCCGTATAGGTCGCCCCCGCCGGAACGTGGAAGCCTTCCGTGAAGAGCTTGAAGTGATGAATCAGCGCTTCCATGGAGCGCTTCATTTCCGCCCGCGGCGGCGGCGTGATCTTGTTGTCGTGCAGCTTCACCGGCCCTGCAGGTAGCTTCAGCAGACACTGGCGGATGATCTTCACGCTCTCACGCATTTCCAGCAGCCGCACCAGATAGCGGTCGTAGCAGTCGCCGTTGCGGCCGACGGGGATCTGGAAATCGACCTCGGCATATTTATCGTACGGCTGCGCCCGACGCAGATCCCACGCAATGCCAGAGGCACGCAGAGGCGGCCCACTCCAGCCCCAGGCCAGCGCGTCCTCCGGCGACATCACACCGATATCGACCGTGCGCTGCTTCCAGATCCGGTTGCCGGTCAGCAGTGATTCCAACTCGTCGAGGAATTTCGGAAATACCTCGGCCCATTCGCCGATACGGTCGGCCAGCCCCGCCGGCAGATCGCGGTTCACCCCGCCCGGCCGGAAGTAATTCGCATGCAGCCGCGCACCGGACACGGCCTCATGGAACTCCATCAGGATCTCGCGTTCCTCGAAACCCCACAGCGGCGGCGTGATCGCGCCCACGTCCAGCGCGTAGGTCGTCACGTTCAGCAGATGGTTCAGGACGCGGGTGATCTCGGCGAACAGGGTGCGGATCCACTGCGCTCGCGGCGGCGCCTCGACTCCCAGCAGCTTTTCCACTGCCAGAACGAAGGTGTGCTCCTCGCACATCGGCGAGACGTAATCCAGGCGGTCGAAATACGGCACGTTCTGCAGATACGTGCGGTACTCCATCAGCTTCTCGGTGCCGCGGTGCAGCAGGCCGATATGCGGATCGGCGCGCTCCACCACCTCGCCGTCCATCTCCAGGATCAGGCGCAGCACGCCGTGCGCTGCCGGATGCTGCGGGCCGAAATTGATGGCGTGGCTGTCGATCTCGATCTGCTGCGTCCGCATCACGCTGGCCCCGGGCGGGGTGACGTCGCTCATGCGCTCAGCCCTTCCCCGGAGGCAACGGTTCGGCCGCGGTCCGCGTGATCTGTGCCCGCGCCTGGTGCACCTTCTCATCACCCGGCAGGGTGGTCACCCCTTCCCAAGGCGAGATGAAATCGAAGCTGCGCCAGTCCTGGGTCAGGCGCACCGGCTCATAGACCACCTGCTTGCGCTCCTCGTCGTAGCGGACTTCCACGTAGCCGGTGAGCGGGAAGTCCTTGCGCAGCGGATGTCCCTCGAACCCGTAGTCGGTGAGGATACGGCGCAGGTCGGGCTGGCCGGAGAACACGATCCCGAACAGGTCCCACGCCTCCCGCTCCCACCAGGTCGCCGCGGGCCAGACCGTGTGGACCGACGGCACCGGGGTCTGTTCGTCCGCCGTCACGATCACCCGCAGGCGCCGGTTCAGTGCGATCGACAGCAGGTTGTACACCACGTCGAACCGCTGTGCCCGCTCGGGCCAGTCGACCCCGCAGATGTCCATCACCTGCGCGAAGGCGAAGCGCGGATCGTCGCGCAGCACCGTCATCAGCGCAACGAGATCGTCGCGCGCAGCGGCCACCACCACCTCTCCGCCCTCGATCCGCACATCGCCCAGGCCCGGCACTGCGCCGAGCGTCGCGGCGAGCGTTTCCGCCGGGGTCGGGACGGCCGCCGGGGTGGTCGCCGGCACGTCCGCCTCAGCCACGAAGAATCGTCCCGGTGCGGCGGATCTTCTTCTGCAACTGCATGATGCCGTACACCAGCGCCTCCGCCGTCGGCGGGCAGCCTGGCACATAGACATCGACGGGCACCACCCGGTCGCAGCCGCGCACCACCGAATAGGAAAAATGGTAGTAGCCGCCGCCGTTGGCGCAACTGCCCATGCTGATCACCCAGCGCGGCTCGGGCATCTGGTCATAAACTTTGCGCAACGCGGGCGCCATCTTGTTGGTGAGTGTACCAGCCACGATCATCACGTCGGATTGCCGCGGCGAAGCGCGCGGAATGATCCCGAATCGATCCAGATCGTAACGCGGCATGTAGGCGTGGATCATCTCCACCGCGCAGCATGCGAGACCGAAGGTCATCGGCCAAAGGCTACCGGTACGCGCCCAGTTCACCACCTTGTCGAGGTTGGCAACCAGGAAGCCCTTGTCGGCGATTTCCCCGGTGATCCCCTTGATCACCGCGTCCTGCTCCGGCCCCGCCGGCAGGGCATCGCGGTTCCAGGCGATGGCCGTGCCGCTCATGCGATCACTCCCATTCCAACGCGCCCTTGCACCACTCGTAGATGAACCCGACGGTCAACACGCCGAGGAAGCCCATCATCGACAGGAACCCGAACAGGCGCGTCGCCCCCAAGCTGACCGCCCAGGGGAACAGGAACGCCACTTCCAGGTCGAAGATGATGAACAGGATCGCCACCAGGTAGTAGCGCACGTCGAACTGGCGGCGGGCGTCGTCGAACGCTTCGAACCCGCATTCATAGGCAGACAGCTTTTCCGGATAGGGTTTCTGCCGCGCGGCGAGAAGCGAGCCGCCCACCATGGCAGCGGCGATCACTCCGGCGATGACCATGAACACCAGAATCGGCAGATAGCCCGGAAGAACGTACGGCATCCACTCTCCCTTTCTCCGGCTCCGCGGCAGAACAACGCCGCCGCGACCCGGTCGACACGCCCGCCCCCACGGCGACATGCCGGACCTTAGCCCCTTCCGTTGTGCACCGCCATACGCCCTGCCTACCTCGGCACCGCGAGGCAGCACCAGACGAGGCGAGGAAGAGGATATGGCACGGGCACCAACCACTGGCGCGAGTGACGGGGCTCGAACCCGCGACCTCCGGCGTGACAGGCCGGCGCTCTAACCAACTGAGCTACACCCGCAGCGGCAGCGCGGAGCGTGTAGGCGCCGGGTCGATCCCCGTCAAGCCGCGGACGCCGCGGGGGCAGGCAAGCGGGACCTGTCAAGAACGCAACCCCCGGTCGCGGACTGTAGCGGTCAGCCCGCGCGACATCCGCGAGGGCCGGCGTCCGTGACTGCGAGAAGAATTGGTTGCGAGACGCGCGGCGATCAGCGTTGGCTGAGCCGGGCTTCGGCGATCACCCGCTCGTGCCCGTCGCTCATGTGCTTGACCCGATAGGCACAGTCCCGCCCTTCGAATGGCAGGCAGCGGACCACGACATAGGGACCCCGGGGCACGTTCTCGCCGGTAGCGGCAGGAACGAACGCGACTTGCTGGCCGGTGGCGAATTTATAGGTCGGCGACATCTTGTGTCTCCGCCGCGGCGCATCCCCGCGGGTATCCCTCCAAAGAGGGGTCCGGCGCCGCCCGGAATGGGCGACGCCGGCCGAAACCTCAGGCGCGCTTCAGATTCACCGCCGAAAACTTGCCCTGCTGCCCGCGCTCGAGGTCGAAGGCAACCTTCTGCCCCTCGTTCAGGCTGCCCATGCCCGACCGCTCGACGGCCGAGATATGCACGAACACGTCCTTCGAGCCATCATCGGGCTGGATGAACCCATAGCCCTTCTGGCCGTTGAACCACTTCACTGTTCCGGTTGCCATGGCACCGTATTCTCCGAAGACTTGGCGACCCGCACCGTGCGGGCCGATCTTACTTTTCCATTCAGGGAACACAAATGCGCCGGCTTCCGCCGACAAGGCACGCGAGCCCGACCGAAAAGCGCCAATCGGCGGCATATACGCCCATCGAGGGGAAAATACCAGGGCCGGATCGGCCCCGCCTTCCCCGCGGCGAGCGGCCTACATGTGTCCTACCTCGTCCGGAACCGTGTAAAATGTTGGATGGCGGTAGGGCTTGGTGGTCCCCGGCTCGAACAGCGGCCCCTTGTCACCGGGGTCGCTCGCGGTAATCGCTACGGACGGCACCACCCAGATCGACAGCCCCTCGCCGCGGCGGGTGTAGGTGTCGCGGGCCGCCTGCACGGCCAGTTCCGCGTCGACGGCGTGGATCGAGCCCACATGCTGGTGCGCCAGCCCGGTGCGGGAGCGGATGAACACCTCCCACAAGGGCGCCCCAGTCTCGGTCATGCCACCCGCTCGGTCATGCCACCCAGCCGCGTCGGGGCGGCATGCTTTGCGGCATAGGCCCCGGCAGCCGCGCGCACCCAGGCGCCGTCGGCCTGCGCCTGCCGACGGGCCTCGAGCCGCTCCCGGTTGCAGGCGCCACCGCCGGCGAGCACCCGGTGGAACTCGCCCCAGTCGATCGGGCCGGTCAGCCAGTGGCCGGTCTCAGCGTCGAAGCGCAGCGCCGGATCCGGCACGGTCAGCCCCAGGTACTGCGCCTGCGGCACCGTCGCGTCGATGAACTTCTGCCGCAGCCCGTCGTTGGTGAAGCGCTTGATCTTCCAGCGCATCGACTGGTCGGAGTGCCGGCTTTCGGAATCGGGAGGCCCGAACATCATCAGCACCGGCCACCACCAGCGGTCCAGCGCGTCCTGCGCCATCGCCTTCTGCGCCGCAGTACCGCGGGACAGAGTCAGCATGATCTCGAAGCCCTGGCGCTGGTGGAAGCTCTCTTCCTTGCAGATCCGCATCATCGCCCGCGCGTACGGCCCATACGAGCACCGGCACAGCGGGATCTGGTTCATGATCGCCGCGCCGTCGACCAGCCAGCCGATGGCGCCGATATCCGCCCAACTCAGGGCCGGATAGTTGAAGATGGAGCTGTATTTCGCGCGCCCACTCAGGAGCTGGTCGACCAGCGCCTCCCGCGCGACCCCCAGGGTCTCGGCGGCGGCGTAGAGATAGACGCCGTGGCCGCATTCGTCCTGCACTTTGGCCAGTAGCGCCGCCTTGCGTCGCAGGCTGGGGGCGCGCATGATCCAGTTGCCCTCGGGGCCCATGCCGACGATTTCGGAATGCGCGTGCTGGCTGATCTGGCGGATCAGGGTGCGGCGATACGCCTCCGGCATCCAGTCGTTGGGTTCGATCTTATCCTCGGCGTCGATACGGGCCTGGAAGCCGGCCGTCAGCGCCGCCGGTTCGCCGTCCGGCGCCGCTGCGTCGCGCTGATCGAGGGCCTGGCTGTACACGCTGGGTCTCCTGCGCCATCGGGCACCGGCCCCAGCATACTGCCGAGGCTGGCCGGGCGGCAAACCGGCGCTATGGTGGGCGCAACCGCAGCGACGGACCCGCCCCATGGATTTCGCCCTCAGCCCCGAGCAACAGCAGATCCGCGACGAGGTGCTGCGCCTCTGCGCCCGCTTCGGCGATTCCTACTGGCTGGAACGTGAGCGCAGCGCCACCTTTCCCGAGGATTTCTACCGCGCCATGGCGGCGGGCAACTGGCTCGGCATCGCCATGCCGGAGGCTTATGGCGGCGCCGGGCTCGGCATAACGGAAGCCGCATTGATGATGCAGGCGGTCGCCGAATCCGGTGCCGCGATGTCCGGCGCCTCGGCGATCCATATCAACATCTTCGGGCTGCATCCGGTCGTCGTCGGCGGCACCGAGGCGCAGAAGGCGCGCATGCTGCCGCCGCTGATCGCGGGGGAGGACAAGGCCTGCTTCGGCGTCACCGAACCCGACGCCGGTCTGAACACCACGGAGATCAAGACCCGCGCGGAGAAGCGCGGTGATCGCTACGTCGTGAACGGGACCAAAATCTGGACCTCGACCGCGCAGGAGGCGAACAAGATCCTGCTGCTCGCCCGCACCACGCCGCTTGACCACGTAAAGCGCCGCAGCCACGGGCTCAGCCTGTTCTACACCGACCTCGACCGCGCCCACGCCGAAGTGCGGTTGATCCGCAAGATGGGCCGGCACGCGGTCGATTCGAACATGGTGTTCTTCGAGGACATGGAAATCCCCGAGGACGATCGCATCGGCGCCGAGGGCGACGGTTTCCGCGCGATCCTGCACGGGCTGAACCCGGAGCGTATCCTGATCGCGGCGGAGGCGATCGGCATCGGCCGGGTCGCGCTGGCGCGCGCCACCGCCTATGCACGGGAACGCGTTGTCTTCGGTCGCCCGATCGGCCAGAATCAGGCGATCCAGCATCCGCTCGCGCGCAACTGGGCGGAGCTTGAAGCGGCGCATCTCATGATGCTGAAGGCCGCCACCGCCTACGACCAGGGCCAGGACTGCGGCGCTGCGGCGAATGCGGCCAAATACCTCGCCGCCGAGGCGGGGTTCCACGCCGCCGAACAGGCAGTGATGACGCACGGCGGCATGGGCTACGCCGAGGAATACCATGTAGAACGGTATTTCCGCGAAAGCCTGATCCCTCGCATCGCCCCGGTCAGCCGCGAGCTGGTGCTGAGCTACCTCGCCGAGCGGGTTCTCGACCTGCCTAAATCCTACTGATCGCGCGGCGGGCGCCGCGAGCGCCAGAGCCCGACGGGATCCATGCCGCGCGCCAGCAGCCGGGCCGCGACCATCCACACGATCCGCGTGATATCGGCCACGGGGCGGAAATGGCTCGGCCGCAGAGCCGGTCCATAGATCGCCGGGACCGGCACCGCGACGATGCCGAAGCCGCGGCGGCCGGCCACGATCAGGGCCTCGCTCTCGAAGACAAAGCGCTCCGATCGGCTGGCGCCGCCCACCAGCGCCGCGGCGAGCCTGGCGGGATACACCCGGAAGCCCGACTGGCTGTCCGCCACCGGCCTCCGCGCGGCCCACGACACCCAGAAATCCGCGACCCGGTTGGCCGCCAGCCGCGCCGACGGCCTCCGTCCCGCGCCGCGGTCACACCGCGCGCCGATTACCAGATGGTCCGGCCACGCCGCGGCCATGGCGAGCAGGCGGGGGATGTCTTCGGCCCGATGCTGGCCGTCGGCGTCCAGGGTCACGATCCACGCCGCGCCGCCAGCAAGCGCGGCGCGCATTCCACGCCGCAGGCTGTCGCCCTTGCCGCGGTTGATTCCCTGCGGCAGCAGTTCCGCCCCAGCCTCGGCGGCAAGGACCGCGGTTGCATCGGTCGAGCCGTCGTCCACCACGATCACCCGCGGCCGCTCTGGCAGGGCGAGGCAGTCCGCGACGAGGCAAGCGATCGTCATCGCCTCGTTAAAGGCGGGGATGACGATTGCCACCCCGCTTGCGGCCAACGCAGCTTCACGCCGCTCGGCCGGTCCGTTATCCTGCCCCTCCATGGCAGCTATCAAAGCCCGGAAATGACCGCGCCGCTACCCGATATCTGCGACGTGCTCGTGATCGGCGGCGGGCCGGCCGGATCGACTGCCGCGACCTTGCTCGCCGGACGTGGACGACGGGTGGTGTTGCTCGACAAGGATCGGCATCCGCGCTTCCACATTGGCGAGTCGCTGCTGCCCCGGAATCTGGCAATCTTCGACCGGTTGGGGGTGCGTGAGCAGGTGCACGCCCTCGGCGTCTTCAAGCCGGGAGCGGAGTTCATCTCCGACGAAACCGGCACCGGGGTGACGTTCAGCTTTGCTTCCGGCCTCGATCGCCGCTTCACCCATTGCTACCAGGTGCCGCGCGCGGCGTTCGACGCGACCCTGCTCCGGCACGCACGCGACCGCGCGGTGACGGTCGCCGAAGAGACCCGGGTCCTGGACGCGGACTTCACCCCCGGCGGCGCGGCACAGGTGACGTTGCGTGGACCGGCCGGGGAAGCGCAGCGGATTGCGGCGCGCTTCGTGCTGGACGCATCGGGGCGCGACTGCCTGCTGGCCGGCAAGTTCGGCCTGCGTGAGCCGGACAAGCGGATGAACACCGCGGCGGTGTACGGCCACTTCCGGAACGTGGAAGAACGCACCGGCGCGCGGGAAGGCTGCATTTCCGTGCACCTGGTGTCGGATGGCTGGTTCTGGATGATTCCGTTACCGAACCAGATCATGAGCGTTGGCTTCGTCGGCAGCGCGGAAGCATTCAAGGCGCGCGCCGGCGGGATGCAGGCGTTGCTGGCAGCCCGCATCGCCGCCAGCCCAAGCGTGGCAGCGCGGATGCGGGCAGCGGAACCGGTGGGGGAGATCGCCGGGACGGCCAATTATTCATACCGGGCCCGCGTCGGCTGGGGTGAGGGCTGGATGCTGCTGGGCGATGCGTTCGGCTTCCTCGATCCGGTGTTTTCGTCGGGCGTGCTGCTCGCGATGGCGTCGGCCGAACTGGGCGCCGACGTGGCCGACGCCTGGCTCGACGATCCCACGCGCGGACGCGTGCTGGCGCGACGGGCGGAGCGGCGGTTGCGCCGGGCGATGGACGAGCTGAGCTGGCTGATCCGACGCATCAACGACCCGGCCCTGCGGGGCATGCTCCTCGCGCCACGCAATCTGTTTCGTATGCGCGACGGCCTGGTTTCCGTGCTGGCCGGGCATTTCCTATACGAACGTCCCGGCTTTGGCCTGCCGCTGGCCGCATTCAAGGCGGTGTACTACCTGGTCGCCGGCGCCGCGCGCTTGCGCACGGCGCGGCCGTAGGGCCTACCGGAAGCAATGCGAGGTGGGCCGGTTCCCCGGCCCCATATCATTCTACTTTCGCAGCGATCAGAGCCAGGTGGTAGGCGGTATCGCCGAACGTATGCTCGATCACCATGGCGCGGCGGAAGTAGTGGCCGACCGAATATTCCTCGGTCATGCCGATGCCGCCGTGCAACTGGATCGCCTGCTGGGAGACGAAGCGCGCCGCCTGCCCGTAGCCGACCTTGGCCATCGAGATGCTGCGCGCGCGTTCCGCCGGGTCCGGCTCCTCGACGCTGATCGTCGCGAGCATCGCCATGCTGCGGCCCTGTTCCAGCGCCATCAGCATTTCCGATAGCCGGTGCTGCACCACCTGGTTGGTGCCGATCGGCTTGCCGAACTGTTCGCGCGTGCGCGAATACTCTAACGTCATGGATTGCATCGCTTCCATCGCACCCACCGCCTCGGCGCCCATGGCGGCAATGCCGGCCTCCACCACCCGTTCGATCACCGCGAAGGCGCCGCACGGGTCCCCCAGAACGTCGCCATCCGCAACGGCGACGTTGGTAAGCGACACCTCCGCCGCACGGGTGCCGTCCCGCATCGCGTAGCCACGACGGGCAAGGCCGTCGGCATGCGCATCGACCAGGAACAGGCCGATCCCGTCGGGATCGTCGCGTCCGCCTTTGATTCGCGCACTGACCACCAGCCTGTCTGCGCTGTCGCCGTGCAACACGACGCTCTTTGCCCCGTCCAGCACCCAGCCTCCAGCGGCGCGCTTTGCCGTGGTCTGCACGTCCGACAGGTCGTAACGGGCGCCGCGCTCGCCATGCGCGAACGCAAGCTTCAGGCGGCCTTCCGCGACCGCCGGCAGGATCGCGGCCTGTTGTGCGGCGCTACCCGCCAGCCGGAGTACGGCACCGCCCAGCACGACGGTCGCCAGGTAGGGCTCCAGCGCCAGGGACCGGCCAAGCTCCTGCATCACCAGCATCACCTCGACCGGGCCGCCGCCGAAGCCCCCGTGTTCCTCGGCAAAGGGCACCCCGAGCAGGCCAAGCTCGGCGTACTGCGCCCACATCTCCGCGCTCCATCCCATCGGCTCCCGTAGGAAAGCCTTGCGCGCCTCGAACCCGTAGCGGTCCCCCATCAGGCGGGTCACGCTGTCGGCCAGCAGGCGCTGATCGCCGGAGAGATCGAAATCCATCAGAGCCTCAGCACCGCTTTGGAGAGAATGTTCTTCTGAATCTCGTTCGTGCCGCCGTAGATCGAGGCTGCGCGCAGGAACAGGTAGGTGCCGGTGGCCTGTTCCGCGGCCTCGGCCAGCATGTCGGGCTCGTTCGCGAGCTCCGCCAGCTCCTGCGCCCAGATCGGCATCGCCAGCGGGCCGGCAGCGTCCATCGCAAGCTCAGTGGTGGCTTGCAG
Source organism: uncultured Pseudomonadota bacterium (assembly GCA_963708095.1). Lineage (GTDB taxonomy): Bacteria > Pseudomonadota > Alphaproteobacteria > Acetobacterales > Acetobacteraceae > JAJZVS01. The sequence continues at coordinate 3,970,091 of OY970182.1, read as the reverse complement.
CAGCTCGGTGCCCTTCACCTTCAGCACCGAGGACAGCGGATCGGGGCGCCCGTCGGCCTTCTTGGCGCCGGCCGAGACCACCCGGTACTGGGTGATCTGCAGCGCCTTCATATCGACTTCCATCTGCGCAACCCGCTGGCGGAACGCCGCATCCTCGATCAGCGGCCGGCCGTTGAACCGCACCTTGCGCGCGGCTTCCTTCGCTGCCGCCACCCGCTCGCGCGACTTGCCAAGCCTAGCGATGCCGGTACGTTCGTTGCCCAGCAGGAACTTCGCCACGTCCCAGCCGCGATTCTCCTCGTGCACCCGCATGTCGACGGGCACTTTCACGTCGTCGAAGAACACCTCGTTCAGGTGGTGCGCGCCATCGATCGAGATGATCGGCCGCACGGTGATGCCCGGTGTCTTCATGTCCACCAACAGGAAGGAAATCCCCTCCTGCCGCTTGGCGGCAGTGGGGTTGGTGCGCACGAGCACGAAGCACCAATCGGCGTTATGCGCGGTGGAGGTCCAGATCTTCGATCCGTTCACCACGTAGTGGTCGCCGACCCGCTTTGCCGCCGTCTTCAGGGCGGCCAGATCGGATCCGGCCCCCGGTTCGGAAAATCCCTGGCACCACCAGTCGTCGAGATTGGCAGCACGCGGCAGGAAGCGGCGCTTCTGCGCCTCGGTGCCGAACTGCACCAGCACCGGGCCGAGCATCGTGATGTTGAAGGACAGCAGTTCGGGCGCGGGCGCGGCCTGGTTCTCCTCAATGAAGATCATCCGCTGCACGGCCGTCCAACCCGGACCACCCCATTCCTTCGGCCACGAGAGCGCCGCCCAGCCCCGCTTGTTCAGGATACGCTGCCAGCCCACCACGTCCTGCTTTCGCGGGCTGTAGCCCAGCCTCATGCGCTCGCGCGTGTCGGCCGGCAAATTGTCGCGGATGAATGCGCGCACCTCGTCGCGAAACGCGAGCTCGTCAGGGGTGAAGCGCAAATCCATGGGACGCTCCCTCAGTTCAGCCGCAGGTCGATGATGTGCTTCGGGTCGGGCTGCAGCTCGCCGCGTTCCACCCGCTTCACGATCTCGGTCAGCGCGGCGTTGGCCGGAGTCGCCAGACCTACCTCGTCGCCCTTGCGCACCACGAATCCGTTCAGGAACTCGATCTCGGTGCGCCTTCCCTTCATCATGTCCTGGCCCATCGAGGGCCGGTGCGCACCGCCACCGGGCTTTGCCGCCTCGGCCAGCCGATGCTCGTCGTAGTCGCGTGCCGCGTTCTGCTCACCCTCGCCGGCGCGCGCGATCACCTCAGGGTCCATGTGGTGAATTTCTTCCAGCTCATAGCCCAGCGCCTGCCCGACCCTGATCGCCTCCGAGCCCAGCCGGGCGCCGAAACGGCGGATAGCGTCGTTGGTCAGGGTGTCGCGGCTAATCATGCCGGTGCAGGCACATATCCCGTTGCCCATGACGTTGGTCACCAGTTTCGACCAGCGCTCCCCCCACAGGTTGGAGGTCACGAGCGACTCATCGGCATAATCGACCAGCTTTTGCACCTGGCGGGCGCGATCAGTGATCCGCCCGTGCACCTCACCGACCCGGAAGACGGTGTGGCCCTTGCCGCGGCTTTTCCCGGCCGCGCGGCGCACGTGGCCCGGTTCGCACAGATCGACCGTGATGGAGCTCGCGATGCAGCCCAGCACCTTGCCCCAGCCGACGACCCCGGCGACCGTTTCCTCGTTCATGCAATTCTGCAGCGAGACCACGAAGCCGTCCGGCGCCAGGTACTGCGAGATCAGCTTGGTCGCCCAGGCGGTGTCGTAGGATTTCATGCAGACGAAGGCGATGTCGATCGGCGCTTCCTTCGCCAGGTGCTGCGCATCGGTCAGGTGCAGTGCACGGACCTTGGTCGTGAACTCCTCGCCGGTGATGTGGCTGATGCGCAGGCCATGGCTGCGCATGCGCTCCACATGCTCGGGCCAGGGATCGAGGAAAGTCACGTCCTCCCCCGCCTGCGTCATGTGCGCGCCGGCATAGCCGCCGACGGCGCCGGTGCCGACTACCGCAATCCTGGGGTGCATGGGTTTCTCCGTGCTGGGTGCTTCCTACCGGAGGGTAGAGCAGGCCGGCGTGGGGTCAAGCCGACCCGCGGGTGTCTGGGCGGCGCATCTTCATTCCTCCCGCGCGGGGCGGCAACGGCGGCCGATCGGACGCGATGGCGTAACGGCGCCCCCTCGCCGGAATGAGGCCGGAGTGGTGTTTGCCTACTGGCGGGACGCTTCTATGCTGGCCCGCGGGGGCATGGCGGGGACGCGGATGGAAACGGTGCAGGCGCTGGGGAAGTATGAGCTGCGCGGCACGCTCGGCCGTGGCGCCATGGGCACCGTGTACGACGGGTGGGATACCGTTATCCAGCGCCGGGTGGCGATCAAGACGGTGCCGCTGCCGGAACATCCCGACCCCGAGACCGAGGAGGAGATCGCCCGCTTCCGCCGCGAGGCCCAGGCCGCAGGGCGGCTCACCCATCCCAATATCGTTGCGATCTACGACTACGGTGAGACGGCCGATATCGCCTATATCGTTATGGAATATGTCGACGGGCCGACCCTGAAGTCGCTGCTCGACAAGCGCGAACGCTTTCCCCTGCCCGAGATCCGCCGCGTGATGGAAGGCCTCCTGGCCGGGCTGCAGTTCAGCCACGACCGCGGCGTGGTGCATCGCGACATCAAACCCGCCAACGTCATGCTCAACGGCGAGCGGCAGGCCAAGATCGCCGATTTCGGCATCGCGCGGATCGAAAGCAGCAACATGACCCAGGCCGGCACGGTGCTGGGCACCCCCGCCTACATGTCGCCCGAGCAGTTCCGCGGCGATCCGGTCGATCCGCGTACCGACATCTATTCCTCCGGCGTGCTGCTGTACCAGCTCCTGACCGGGGACCGGCCGTTCGAAGGCAGCGTCACCTCGATCATGCACAAGGTGCTTAACGTGGCACCGCCGGCGCCGTCCGAGCTGTCGACCCTTGTGCCGACGACCCTGGACGCAGTGGTGCTGCAGGCGATGGCGAAACGGCCGGAGGATCGGTTTCCTTCGGCCGCGGCCTTCGCCGGCGCGATCGGCAGCGCGCTCGATGCACCGGCAGCACGCGAGGAGGCGGGCGAGGCGGAAGCCACCATGGTCTCGCCCGCGCGCCGGACAGCGGCGCGCGTCGCTGCAGATACATCGGTCTCCGTGGCCGCTCCCACCGCGCCAGCGCCGCCCCGGAAGCCATTGGGGGCGATTCTGGGCGGGCTGGCACTGCTGCTGCTGGCCGGCGGCGGGACGTGGTGGTTCGTCCTGCGTCCCCCCAACCACACGCGCCCCGTCGCGTCCACGGCCGCGCCGCCGACCCCTGCCACGCCCATGTTGGGGGGGCCCGCTCCGTCACGGTCAGTGCCGGGGACCGGATCAGGCGGTGCCGCGCCGGGGCCGACCGGGACGGCTGCCGGGACTGGACCGGGGCCCGGCGCTCCCGCAAGCACCGCGCCTGCACCCGTGGCGCCAGGGCCGCCGGTCGCCGCGGCACCATCTGCGCCCGCAACCGCATCGGGTGGTGCGGGCGCGCCAGCCAGCGGCACGCCTGCGGCCCTCAGCCCGACCGCGACGGCGCAACACCTCGCGGCAGCGATCACCGACACGTCTTGCGTGCTCGCCCACCCCATGGTGGCGGCAGACGGCGGCGTGGCGGTGAACGGGTTCGCCGGCGGCAACGTGGCTGCCGGCCTGCGCACGCGGCTGACGGACCTTGCCGGGCCGGTGCCGTTGGCATGGCAAGTTCAGGTCCTCAACCCGGTGTTCTGCGCCGCCATGACGGTGCTGCGACCGGTGGCGCCAGCGGCCGGGGCCTCGGGGCTCGGCCTTGAACTGCGGCTCGCCGGCGGAATCACGACGCTGCGCGACGGCGCCCGCATCCTGCCGCGGGTGACCGCCCCGCGATTCGCCGGCTACCTGCGGGTGGACTACCTCGGCCACGATGGCTCGGTGGTGCATCTCTACCCAACCGTTGCCGACCCGTCGCAACATTTCGTTTCCGTGCCGTCGCGCCGGCTTCCGCCCGGGAGCATCCTGCGCCTGGGCGATACCGGTTCCGGGCGGCCTTTATGGGAAGTGGGGCCGCCCTACGGCACCGACATGATCATCGCTGTCGCGTCATCGCAGCCGCTTTGGCGCACCGATGGCCCGGCGAACATCGACGACTCCGCAGCGGCATATCTGCACCGGCTTGGCGCGGCAATTACCGCCGCCCGCGCCGGCGGCGAGCAAGTGACCGCCACGGTGCTGCCGGTCGATACCTTGCCCGCCGCGCATTGATCTCATACCAACCGCCGTGACCGTTGGCTCGAACGTGACCTGGCCCGGCTCGGCGCGGCATGATTCGAGACTGCCCGCGCAGCGGCGTTCGTTGCGACCTTCGGCTAGGCAAGAGTGGTGGAATTCCGCCACTTCCGGAGATTGCCCTCCGCAATGCTGCATGTGCGTGCCCGGTGTTTTGCTCCGGTTACAATTTTGGGTTGGGATCCCACTTCGGCGCCGGTTCATAATTCGGCTTCGCGCACGTGCGAGAGTGGCATGGTCCCCTGTACCTCGTGACGGCACGAGGCTCGAACCGGGCTTCCCCATGGCGGGTGCCCCGTGCACGCCGGATGTTCATCAGGAGCGGCCGCGCGCTACCGGCTATTCGGCCAGCCCAACGTGCCTTGCGGCCGGGGCGCTGACAAGCGCCACTGCGGCCCGAGCTGAGGATATGCAATATGTCTGCCATACGCGGAGCGGAGAGGGCGCAAACACCGCGTAACCCGCTCCGGTGGCTAAACTGGGACGATAAGCGAACCATAACGAAAGTGGTTGCGGGGACAGGATTTGAACCTGTGACCTTCAGGTTATGAGCCTGACGAGCTACCGGGCTGCTCCACCCCGCGTTGGTGGTGGTATGGGGGGATGGGTTGGAAGACCTGGCGGCGACCTACTCTCCCGCGGCTTGAGCCGCAGTACCATGGGCGCTGGGGGTTTTCACGGCCGAGTTCGGGATGGGATCGGGTGCGGTCTCCCCGCCATGGCCACCAGGTCATCCAGCCCATCCCTATGAGGGGTCGGGGTGGCAGGTTCTGGTGGGGTGTTATGTGCGGCGGGGGCTGGGGATGATTTCTGTGCATGGAGGGTCTGCACACCGATCGTGTGATCGGTGGGTTTGACCGATGGTATCGAGCCTATCGGGCGATTAGGACCGGTCAGCTTCGCGCGTTGCCGCGTTTCCACATCCGGCCTATCGACGTGATGGTCTATCACGGCCCTCGGGGAGACCTGGTTTAGAGGAGGGTTTCCCGCTTAGATGCTTTCAGCGGTTATCCCGTCCATACATAGCTACCCGGCGGTGCCGCTGGCGCGACAACCGGTACACCAGAGGTATGTCCATCCCGGTCCTCTCGTACTAGGGACAGCGCCTCGCAAGTCTCCTTCACCCACGGCAGATAGGGACCGAACTGTCTCACGACGTTCTAAACCCAGCTCACGTACCACTTTAATCGGCGAACAGCCGAACCCTTGGGACCTGCTCCAGCCCCAGGATGTGATGAGCCGACATCGAGGTGCCAAACCTCCCCGTCGATGTGGACTCTTGGGGGAGATCAGCCTGTTATCCCTAGAGTACCTTTTATCCGTTGAGCGATGGCCCTTCCACGCGGGACCACCGGATCACTATGGCCGACTTTCGTCTCTGCTCGAACTGTCGCTCTCGCAGTCAGGCGGGCTTGTGCCATTGCACTCAGCAGCCGATGTCCGACCGGCCTGAGCCCACCATCGCGCGCCTCCGTTACTGTTTGGGAGGCGACCGCCCCAGTCAAACTGCCCGCCATGCAGGGTCCCGGACCGGGCTGACCGGTCTCGGTTAGATATCAGAAGAGTTCAGGGTGGTATTTCAAGGGTGGCTCCACCTGAGCTAGCGCCCCGGCTTCAAAGCCTCCCACCTATCCTACACAGCACTCTCCTAATACCACTGCAAAGCTGCAGTAAAGGTTCATAGGGTCTTTCCGTCTGACCGCGGGTACCCCGCATCTTCACGGGGAATTCAATTTCGCTGAGCCGATGCCGGAGACAGTGGGGAAGTCGTTACGCCATTCGTGCAGGTCGGAACTTACCCGACAAGGAATTTCGCTACCTTAGGACCGTTATAGTTACGGCCGCCGTTTACCGGGGCTTCAATTCGGTGCTTGCACACCTCCTCTTAACCTTCCGGCACCGGGCAGGCGTCAGACCCTATACGTCGTCTCTCGACTTCGCAGAGCCCTGTGTTTTTACTAAACAGTCGCTACCCCCTGCTCTGTGCCACCCGCCACTGGTTGCCCAATGACAGGTCTCGCTTATCCCGAAGTTACGCGAGCAATTTGCCTAGTTCCTTCGACATCGTTCTCTCAAGCGCCTGGGTATACTCTACCTGTCCACCTGTGTCGGTTTAGGGTACGGTCTCGTCGCTGGAGCTATTTCCCGGGATGCGCGCAAAGCCAGGACAATCCAGTAAGCCCTGACAACAGTTTGCATCCGTCACTTCCAGCAGGCCCAGGAATATTAACCTGGTTCCCATCGACTACGGCTTTCGCCCTCGCCTTAGGGGCCGGCTCACCCTGCGCGGATTAACCTTGCGCAGGAACCCTTGGACTTTCGGCGACAGAGTTTCTCACTCTGTTTGTCGCTACTCATGTCAGCATTCGCACTTCCGATACCTCCACCGTCCCTCACAGGACCGGCTTCACAGGCCTACGGAACGCTCCGCTACCGCTTGCAAGCTGCTAGACTTGCAAACCCACAGCTTCGGTACGTGGCTTGAGCCCCGTTACATTTTCGGCGCAGGATTTCTAATAGACCAGTGAGCTATTACGCTTTCTTTAAAGGATGGCTGCTTCTAAGCCAACCTCCTGGTTGTTTTGGAATTCCCACATCCTTTCCCACTTAGCCACGATTTGGGGACCTTAGCTGGTGGTCTGGGCTGTTTCCCTCTCGACGACGGACCTTAGCACCCGCCGTCTGTCTGCCACGCTATACTCCTCGGTATTCGGAGTTTGGTTAGGTTTGGTAAGTCTTTGGGACCCCCTAGCCCATCCAGTGCTCTACCCCCGAGGGTAAACACATGACGATCTACCTAAATAGATTTCGCGGAGAACCAGCTATTTCCGAGTTTGATTGGCCTTTCACCCCTAGCCACAGCTCATCCCCGACTTTTTCAACAGGCGTGGGTTCGGCCCTCCAGTGCGTGTTACCGCACCTTCAGCCTGGCCATGGCTAGATCACTCGGTTTCGGGTCTTCCGCCCGCGACTGAACGCCCTGTTCAAACTCGCTTTCGCTGCGCCTTCGCCTACCGGCTTAAGCTTGCCGCGAACGGAAACTCGCTGACCCATTATACAAAAGGTACGCCGTCACCACACCAAAGGCTCGCGCCCTATCGGCGGCTCCGACTGCTTGTAGGCATCCGGTTTCAGGTCTCTTTCACTCCCCTCTCGGGGTGCTTTTCACCTTTCCCTCACGGTACTTGTTCGCTATCGGTCACCAGGGAGTATTTAGGCTTGGAGGGTGGTCCCC
>OY970182.1:0-3957500 GCA_963708095.1 uncultured Pseudomonadota bacterium | reverse complement strand
GAACCGCGACCACGAAGGCGCCGAGCTCCTGCGTGCTGCCCCTTGTCTCGACCGCGAACCGGGCCGTTGCCGACTCGCCCACCGTCAGCCCACCGAGTCCGCTTGGCAGGATTCGAAGCCGCGGCGCAGTTGCGGGCGGTTGAGGTTGCGGCCGATGAACACGATCCGGCTTTGGCGCGGCTCTCCCGCTTTCCAAGGCCCGATGAAATCACCGTCGGCGATCATGTGCACCGCCTGGAAGGCGAAGCGGCGGTCGTCGCCCTGGTAGCTCAGGATGCCCTTGGTCCGCAGCAGGTCCGGCCCCTTGTCCGCGAGCAGGATGCCGATCCAGGCGTTGAACTTCTCCGGATCGATCGGCCGCGCGACCTCGAAGCTCACCGACGTCACGTCGTCGTTGTGCTCATGCGCATCGTCCTCCAGGAAGTCCGGCTCGCGCTCGAGCACCCGGGCGAGGTCGAAGGCGCCCTGGTTCAGCACCTGCGCGATCGGCAGCGCCGCGCGCTCGGTGCGATGGATCACGGCGAAGCGGTTGATCTGGCGGATCCGGCCTTCCACCGCCGCCAGCTCTTCCGGCGTGACCAGGTCGGTTTTGTTCAGCACGATCACGTCGGCGAAGGCGATCTGATCCTCCGCCTCATGGCTGTCGCCCAGGCGCGCCAACACATGCTTGGCATCGACCACGGTGACGATCGCGTCCAGCCTGGTCTTCGCGCGCACGCCTTCATCGATGAAGAACGTCTGCGCGACCGGGGCGGGGTTGGCCAGTCCGGTCGTCTCGATGATGATGCCGTCGAACTTCTCGCGCCGCTTCATCAGGCCGCCGACGATACGGATCAGGTCGCCGCGCACGGTGCAGCAGACGCAGCCGTTATTCATCTCGAATACTTCCTCGTCGGTATCGACGACGAGCTCGTTGTCCACCCCGAGTTCCCCGAACTCATTGATCACAACGGCATATTTTCGACCGTGCTGCTCGCTCAGAATGCGGTTGAGCAGGGTGGTCTTGCCGGCGCCGAGATAGCCGGTCAGCACCGTCACCGGGATCAGATCGGCCCCGGATGGGGCAGAGGTATCGCCCGAGGGGGCAGAGGTCGCGGCAGCCGCCATCTTCGTCGCTCCAATACGTGGTCGGGCGGAATATAGGGGTGGCGGCGGTCCGCAACCACCTCCGCCGCCCGCAGCCCGGCCGCGCTGGCCGGACGGGACCGGCGCGCCGGCCGCTGCTTTCGCAACCGCCGCATCCAGCGTAAACCTGCCCAGGCTACACCAAGGCGCCGGCCTCCGGCCCGACGCGCCCAACCAAGGGAGAGCCCGCCATGGACGACGTCGTTATCGTATCCGCCGCCCGCACGCCGGTCGGCAGCTTCAACGGCGCCTTCGCCACTGTGCCGGCCCATGTGCTGGGGACCACCGCGATCCAGGCGGCGATCGTGCGCGCCGGCCTGGATCCCGCCGATGTCGATGAGGTCATCCTCGGCCAGGTGCTCGCTGCCGGCGAGGGGCAGAACCCCGCTCGCCAGGCGGCCCGGGCGGCCGGCCTACCGGATGCCAAGACCGCCTTCGGCATCAACCAGGTCTGCGGCTCCGGCCTGCGGGCCGTCGCGCTCGCCGCACAGCAGATCCGCACCGGGGAAAGCGCGATCGTCGCGGCCGGCGGCATGGAAAGCATGAGCACCTCCGCCCACGCCGCCTACCTCCGCGCCGGTACCAAGATGGGCTCGGTCGAGTTCATCGATACGATGCTGAAGGACGGGCTCTGGGACGCCTTCCACGGCTACCACATGGGCACCACCGCCGAGAACGTCGCCCGCGCACATCAGATCACGCGCGAGGAGCAGGACGAATTCGCCCTCGCCTCCCAGCAGAAAGCCAGCGCCGCGCAGAAGTCCGGACGCTTCAGGGACGAGATCGTCGCCGTCACCATCAAGGGCCGCAAGGGCGACACGGTCGTGGCCGACGACGAGTATATCCGCCATGACTCAACCATGGAGGTCATGGCCAAGCTGCGGCCCGCCTTCAGCAAGGACGGCACGGTGACCGCCGGCAATGCCTCCGGTATCAACGACGGCGCCGCCACCCTGGTGCTGATGTCCGCGGCGGAAGCCGCCAGGCGCGGGTTGAAGCCGCTCGCCCGCATCGCCGCCTTCGCCACTGCCGGCGTCGATCCCGCGGTCATGGGTACAGGCCCGATTCCCGCCACCCGCAAGGCGCTCGGCCGCGCCGGCTGGAAGCCGGACGACCTGGACCTGATCGAGGCGAACGAGGCCTTTGCCGCGCAGGCGATCGCCGTCAACAAGGACCTCGGCTGGGATACGTCCAAGGTCAACGTGAACGGCGGCGCCATCGCCATCGGTCACCCGATCGGCGCCTCCGGCGCGCGGGTGCTGGTGACCCTGCTGCACGAGATGGACAAGCGGGACGCGAAGAAGGGCCTCGCCACTCTCTGCATCGGCGGCGGCATGGGCGTGGCCATGTGCCTCGAACGCTAGACTGCCCCACTCCGGGGGCAGTCGTGCCCCCGGGTCCTCCCGCTCAGGAACCCCCGCTCAGGAACCATCGCATGGCCGGCCTCTATTTCGAGGAATTCCACGAAGGCCAGGTGTTCGAGCACGCGATGTCGCGCACCGTCACCGAGGCCGACAACGTGCTGTTCTCCTGCCTCACGCTCAACCCGCAACCGCTGCACCTCGACGCCGAGTTCGCCAGGACCACCGAATTCGGCCGCCCGCTGGTCAACAGCATCTTCACCCTGGGCCTCGTGATCGGCATGACGGTGGGGGAGACGACGCTCGGCACCACCATCGCCAATCTCGGCATGAGCAAGGTGGAGTTCCCGAAGCCGGTGTTCCACGGCGATACCATCCACGCCCGTTCGATCGTGCGTGGCCTGCGCGCCAGCCGCTCCCGCCCCGAAGCCGGCGTGGTCGAATTCGAGCACCTGGGGATCAACCAGCGCGGCGAGATCGTCGCCACCTGCCTGCGCGCCGCGTTCATGAAGCGCCGCCCCGCCGCCTGACCGCCGCCGCTCAGGCGGACCGCAGCAACTCCGGCAGACAGCGCAGCAGCGGCTCCAGATCGCGCTCGACGACACACACCAAATACGCGTCGGCCGGACCGGCCTGCGCCGCCGGCAGCGGCCAGCCGTCCGCCCCCAGCGGCAACGCCGTCAAACCGAGGTCGGCGTACACCTTCAGCAGCGCCGGACCGGCCCTCCATATCGCCGGTTCGCGCCCCTCCTGCCCGGCCAGGTCGCGCAGCCGCCAGATGGCCGAGACCCGATCGCCCTCCGGGCCTGCCGGATCGCCGAGCGCCAGCAGCACCCGATCCAGGCGACGAAACGCGATCACCGCCCGACCGGCCTCGCCCAACACCACGCCATCCGCATGCGCCGGCGGGACCGCGCCCAACCGTGCCAGCCGCGCCCGCGCCGCGTCATCCCACGCCGCCCCGCTCACCCGCCCGGGCCGCAGCAGAAACCACAGGGCGAGCAATCCCGGCACGACCGTCAGCGCCACGCTGATCCGCAGCCCGAGCGGCGCCCGCCCCGACAGCACGATCTGCCACCAGGCGACATCCCCAAGATCCGCCGCTCCACGACGAAACCCCACCAGCGCCAGCACCCCCACCACCAGCGCCAGCAGGGAGGCGGCGGCCGATGGCTCCAGCTTGCCGCCGAGCAGGCGGGCCGGCCGGTAGAACCGAACCCGGAACGGCACCAGCATCGCCGCCGACAGCGCCAGGATCACGGCGAGCCACCGCGGCTCATGCCGCATGGCGACGAAGACCGTTCCCGTCATCAGCAGCAGCAGGGTCAGCCACCAGGTAAGCGTGACGCGCTGTCCCAGGGCGCCCGCCAGCACGACGAGCCCGGCCCCGATCAGCGACGGTGCGAACACCCTGGCCTGCGCCGCCAGATCGGCCGCCACCGGCGCGGAAGGGGGCGCCAGAAGGCCCAGTCCCAGCAGCAGAACGCCGCATAGGGCGACCACCCCGGTGGCGGCGGCAAGGGCGAAATCCGGCTCCGGCGCGCGCGCCAGCCCGCGCAACGGCACCCATCGGCCGAGAAGCGCGCCGCTCCGTACTGCCGCCTCATTCGCGGCGAACAGGCCGCCGGCCAGGAACAGCGGGATGATGTAATAATAAAGCCGGAACACCACGATCGCCGCCACGATCCGCGGCGCCGGCAGATAGGAAGCCAGCCCGAACAGGATCGCGCTGTCGAAGACGCCAAGGCCGCCGGGCACGCTGGCGGCCAGGCCCGCGGTATAGGCCGCGACGTAGATGCCCAGGAAAATGAGCCAGGTCAGCCGCGGCGCATGCGGCACCAGCACCCAGAAGATCGTTGCGGTCAGCGCCACGTCCGCCGTCGCCAGCGCCACCTGCGCCAGCGCCATGCGAAACCCCGGCAGTTCGATCCGACAGCCAAACGGCCGGATCGTCCCCACCACCCGGGCCAAAAACACATAGCCGACGACGATCCCCCACAGGAACGCGCCGGCCGCGTACAGCACCGCCCGCGGCAGAAGGACGCCGAAATACGGCACCGCCTGCGGCTCGACGAACAGGATCGCCCCGCCCAGCACCATGCCGCCGAGCCCGAACGTCAGGCTGCAGAACGCAACCACACGGGCGATCTGCCCGGCCGTCAGCCCCCAATGGCCATACAGCCGGTAGCGCACCGCCGCGCCGGAAACCATCGCAAACCCCAGGCTGTGCGACAGCGCATAGGCACAGAAGGACGCAAACGCGACCCGCCCGTAACCGACCTTATGCCCCGCATAGATCGTGCCCAGCCGATCATACAACGTCAGGCCGGCATAGGAGAGAACGGTGAACAGGAACGCGAGGCCCAGCGCCCAGGACGGGATCGCGGCCAGCGCCTGTCCCACCGCGTCCAGCCGGAGGGTGCGGAATTCCCGTTGCACCGCATACAGCGCCACGAACAGCAATCCGGCACCGAGCAGCGCCGAGATGGATCGCAGGTGGCGGGACACGACGGATCAGCAGGCAAAGCCGGGGAGCGCCGCCCCCGCAGCGTGGCCGGGCCCCGTCACGCCGCCTCGGCGGGCCGGGCGAGTGCGGCTTCGATCAGCGCGACGGTTTCGGCGATGCCGTACAGCGCCACGAACCCGCCGAAGCGCGGTCCCTCCGCCTGGCCCAGCAACACCTGATAGAGGCAACCGAACCAGGCGCGGAGTTCGGGAAAAGCATGGCGCTTGCCGACCTCGAAGACGGCGTTCTGGATCGTCTCGACGTTCGTCCCGGCGTCGAGGCCTTTCAGCGTCTCCGCGAGGTCGACAAGCGCGGCGCGCTCGGTCGCATCGGGCTGGCGGTAGCGTTTCGTAGGGTGCACGAAGTCACGGTAGTAGGCGATGGCATGACCGACCAACCCGTCCAGGAAGGGCGTCGTCGCGGGGCTGGCGTCGGGTGCATAGCGGCGGATGAAGCCCCAGAGGATTTCGGGCGTCTCCGCGTTCACCACGCTTGCCAGGTTCAGCAGCATCGCGAACGACACCGGGCTGCCGCCCTGGTTCGGCAAGCGCCCCGCGTGGATGTGCCAGGCCGGGTTGGTCGGACGCTCCGCCTCCGGCTGCGAGGGCAGGCGGGCGGCGTTCGCCAGGTAGTCATCCACCGCGCGCGGGATCGCGTCGAAATAGAGCCGCTTGGCCCGCTGCGGCTGGTGGTACATGAACTGGCCGAGCGATTCCGGCGGCGCATAGCGCAGCCATTCCTCCACCGACAGCCCATTGCCCTTGGATTTGCTGATCTTCTGCGCGTGTTCGTCCAGGAACAATTCGTAAGTGAACCCCTCCGGCGGCGCCGCGCCCAGGATGCGACAGATGCGGCCCGACAGGCGCACGGAATCGATCAGGTCCTTACCCGACATTTCGTAATCGACGCCGAGCGCGAACCAACGCATCGCCCAGTCTGCCTTCCATTGCAACTTGGCGGCCCCGCCGGTCACCGGCGTCTCGAACGCCGCGCCGGTCTCCGGATCGCGCCACACCACGGTGCCGGCGTCCGGGTCGCGCCGTTCCATCGGCACCTGCAGGACCTGCCCAGTGCGCGGGTGGATCGGCAGAATGGGCGAATAGGTGGCGCGGCGCTCCGGGCCCAGGGTGGGCAGGATCACCGCCATCACTTCGTCGTAGCAGGCGAGCACGCGCAGCAGCGCCGCATCGAACCGGCCGGAGGTGTAATAGTCGGTGGCGGAAGCGAATTCGTATTCGAATCCGAACGAATCCAGGAACGCCCGCAGCCGCGCATTGTTGTGCGCGCCGAAGCTTGCGTGGGCGCCGAACGGATCGGGAATGCGCGTGAGCGGCTGGCCGATATAGGCCGCCAGCATGTCCCGGTTCGGCACGTTGTCCGGCACCTTGCGCAGCCCGTCCATATCGTCGCTGAACGCAATCAACCGCGACGGCAGGCCGGTCAGATGGGTGAAGGCATTCCGCACCCAGGTCGTGCGCGCCACTTCCCCGAAGGTGCCGATATGCGGCAGGCCGGAGGGGCCGTACCCGGTCTCGAACAGCGCCTGAGGTTTGCCGGAGGCCGCAAGGCGAGCGGCGACCTTGGCGGCTTCCTCGAACGGCCAGGCCTTCGGGACAGGCGGATGCGTGACGGACAGGGCTGACATGGCCGGAAGCTAGGCAGTGCGGTCCGGCGGGTCAATTTGCCGCGCCCCCGACGCCTCGCTACGGTTCGCCCCGATCGTCAACACCGCACGCGGGAGGACGCCCATGATCGAAGCCTGGACCTGGCCCACGCCGAATGGCCACAAGGTGCACATCGCGCTGGAAGAACTCGGCCTGCCCTACAAGGTGATCCCCATCAACATCGGCCAGGGCGAGCAGTTCAAGCCCGAGTTCCTGGCAATCACCCCGAACCATCGCATTCCGGCGATCGTCGACCCGGACGGCCCCGGCGGCAAGCGGCTGACGCTGTTCGAGTCGGGCGCGATCCTGATCTACCTGTCGGAAAAGACCGGCGGCAAGCTGATCCCCGCCGATCCCGCCAGGCGCTATACCTGCCTGCAATGGCTGATGTTCCAGATGGGCGGCGTCGGCCCGATGTTCGGCCAGTATAACCACTTCGCCAATTACGCTGTGGACAAGCTCCCCTACGCGATCGAGCGCTACACCAACGAGGTGAAGCGCCTGCATCGCGTGCTGGAAACCCGGCTGGGCGAGGCGCCCTACCTCGCCGGCGAGGAGTACAGCATGGCCGACATCGCCACCTTCCCCTGGGTCCGCAACCCCGACCGGCGGGGGATCAGCTTCGACGACTACCCGCACATCCGCCGCTGGCACGACGCGATCGCCGCCCGCCCGGCGGTGCAGCGCGGCGTGGCGGTGCTGGCGGAGAACCAGCGCCGCGGCCAGATGACCGAAAAGGAACGGGAAAACCTGTTCGGCGCCACGCAGTTTTCCAAGCGGTAGCGGCGCGACGCCAACGCCCACGTCAGGGCGTTGGCGGACCGGCCCACAAAACGGGTTGCCTCCGGCGCCAGAGGCCGTGGTGGGGCGGTTTTAGCGGAGGGCGACCCGCCGCGGCACGGCGGCCGGCACCGCGCGCCCGCAGCTCACCAGCCAGCAGCCCAGCGCCGCGACGACGAAGCCGGCGATCGCCAGCGGCGACAGGCTTTCGCCCAGCAGCGGCCAGGTGACGATCGCGGTGGTGCCGGGCACGAGGTAGAAATTCGCCGTCACCCGAGCGGCGGCGCCCTCGCGCAGCATGAAGAAATAGAGCGCCATCCCGCCCAGCGATACCGCCAAGGTGTTCCACACCACCGAAGCCACGGCGCCGGCGGTCCAGTCGAGCCGCGGAGTTTCCAGCAACGCCGCCCCGGCCACCGCAACCGCGGTAGCGGCCAGGAATTGCACCGTCGCCCCCGGCAGCAGCGGCACGCCGCGGCAGAACCGCCCGAACCACAGCGTGCCCGCGACCAGCCCCAGCACGCCCACGAACGCGAGCCCCAGCCCGTCCAGCCGCGCCGCACTGTGCGCCGCCGCCAGCCCCACCACCAGCGCCACCCCGATCACCCCGAGCCCCATGCCGAGCCACTGCGCCCCGCGCAGCCGCTCCCGCAGCACCACCACGCCGAGGACCGCGGTCAGCAGCGGGGTGAGCGACTGCACCAGCGCGATCGGCGCCGGCGCCACCAGGGTCAGCCCGACATGCGGCGCCATCAGCCCGACCGCGTTGATCAGCGCCCCGGCGATGGCGCAGTGCAGCCAGCGCCCGCCGCGCAACGGGGCCCAGGACACCCGCCCGATCAGCATCAGCGCGACCAGCACCACCGCACAGCCGGCAAGCCGGATGGCGACGAAAGCGAGCGGGCTCAGATACCGCAGCCCCACTTTCGCGGCGATGAAGGAGGAACTCCACAGCAGTACGAAGGCGACCGGCGCGGCCCGGGCGAATGCCGGGGCGGGGCTGTTCACCGGGCCGTGCTGCGCCATCCGTTTCCCCCGCGCGGCATCGGCCGCGGCTTTTATCCCATCGGGGTGTAGCGCCAGACGCTGGCCGGGGGGAAGTTGAGCGGGGTCCACGCCTCCCGCCGCGCCGCGAGCCCGTGCTTGCGCCAGGGCAGCGGGGAGGTGGCGCAATAGCTGTAGTGCAGGAAGCCGCGCCCGGGGGCCACAGTGGCGATGGCGTCGAGGAAGCGACGCTGCTCGGCCAGCGGCAGCAGCACGAGCGGAATGCCGCAGACGACGCTGCCGATCCGTCCGAGCCAGGTGCGCGGCAGCAGGTCGGGCAAGCGGCGGGCATCGCCCTCGATCACCAGCGCGCCGGGCAGGACTTGGCGCAGATGGGCGGCCATCTCCGGCACGATCTCCACCACGATCAGCCGCGCCGGCGGCAGGCCGGATTCGAGCAGCGCCCGGCCGATCACGCCGGTGCCGGCACCGAGTTCCAGCACCGCTTCGTCCGGCGCGCGGCGGATCGCGGCGACGATCCGGCGGCAGAGCGCGGGGGAGGACGGGATGATGGAGCCCATCTGCAACGGGTTGGCGAGCCAGCGGCGCAGGAACAACGCCGGATTGGCGACCGGAGCCGGGGCGGCCGGGTAGGAGTGCGGTAATGCGTTGGACATGGAACTGCCACCGGATTGTCATGTTCATTGTTCGTGTGGAACGAATAGCCGGTGCGGCCGCTGAGGGGAAGAGGCCGCCGTCACATCTCGGCAGGCGGGGCCGCGGGTCGTTGCGGACAAGGCGGCGATGGAGCGCCCTGCAGGCCGGCGGTTACCGACCGCGGAACCGCGGCGCGCGCTTCTCGGCGAAGGCGGCGACCGCTTCCCGATGGTCCTCGGTAAGGCCGGTGCGAGCCTGGTGCACCGCCTCCATGTCCAACACCGCGTCCAGCGACTCGGTTTCGGCGGCGAACAGGTTGCGTTTCATGTAGCCGAGTGCCACACGCGGCCCGGCGGCCAGCCGGCGGGCCAGCGCCATCGTCTCCGCCTCCAGCGCCGCTTCCGCCACGACGCGGGTGACGAGGCCGGCGCGCAGCGCCTCCTCCGCGCCGATCATCTCGCCCAGCAGGTACATCTCCCGTGCGCGCGCCGGCCCGACCAGCCTGGTCAGCAGCCAGGAGCCGCCGAAGTCGCCGGAATAGCCGACGCCACCGAACCCTGTGCCGAGCCGCGCCGCGGCGGAGGCGAGCCGCAGGTCGCAGGCCATCGCGAGTCCCAGACCGGCACCCACCGCCACGCCGTTCACCATCGCCAGGATCACCTTGGGGTGCCGGCGCATCAACAGCGGCAGCCGGTGCATGCGCCCGAGACGGGCGACCCGCTGCTCGAACGTCTGCTGGCCGCGGTGCGCCATGTCCTTCACGTCGCCGCCGGCGCAGAACGCGCGCCCGGCGCCGGTGATGACGACCGCGCCCACTGCATCGTCCTCCGCGCACCGCTCCAGCGCCGCATGCAGCGCGCCCAGCATCTCCTGGGAGAACGCATTGAGCCGCTCCGGCCGGTTCAGGGTCAACACGGCGACGCCGTCGGCGAGGGTCTCGGTCAGGTCGGGCACGGGCATGGTCCTCGGCTACGCAGCGGCCAGCTTGGCGGTCCGCCCGGGCGTCTGCAACACTGCCTCAGGTCGGGCCAGCGCCACCGATCGCGGACCGGCGCCGCCCCGTCATTGCGACCAACGGACCTGCGCCATGACCCTGACCCTCGACACCAGGCTACGGATCGGCATCCAGACGGTACACCGCCGCACCGAACCCGCGGACGCACCGTGGCATCCGACGATCGACGAGTTGGTCGCGCTGACCGAGCTGGTCGATCGCTGCGGCTATGACTCGCTTTGGGTGGGCGATCACATCTCGTTCCCGGTGGCGATCCTCGATCCGCTGCTGCAACTCGCGCAATGTGCGGTGGCAAGCCGGCGGCTGCAGCTCGGCACCGGCGTCTATCTGTTGCCGCTGCGCCATCCGGTGCCGGTGGCCAAGCAGGCGGCGAGCCTCGACCATCTGACGGAGGGGCGGCTGATCTTCGGCGTCGGCGTGGGCGGGGAGTTCCCGAAGGAATACGAAGCCTGTGGCGTGCCGCGCGCCGAACGCGGCGCCCGATTGGCCGAGGGCGTCGACGTGCTGCGCAAGCTCTGGACCGGCGCGGCGGTCAGCCACACCGGCCGCTTCTACGGCCCGTTCTCCGACGTGCCGATGACCCCGCCGCCGCGCCAGCCCGGCGGGCCGCCCATCTGGTTCGGCGGCAGGTCGGACGCGGCGTTACGCCGCACCGCCCGGCTGGGCGACGGCTACCTGTCCTATGTCGTCACGCCCGAGATGTATCGCGCCGCGCTCGCAACCATCGCCGCGGCCCGGGCGGACCACCCGCCGGCCCGGTTCGGTACCGGGCACCTGCTGTTCGCCCGGCTCGACGATACCTACGAACAGGCGCTGGACGCCGCGACAGAGACGCTTTCGGTGCGCTACGCCATGGACTTCCGCCGCGCGGCACAACGTTATTGCGCACTCGGTCCGCCCGCGCTGCTGGCCGAGCGGATCCGCGCTTTCCACGCCGCCGGCGTGCGCCATGTGGTGCTCGACCTGCTCGGCCCGTCCGGGGAGCGCGACCGGCAGATCGAATGGTTCGCCGCCGAAGCGATGCCGTTGCTGCGCGACCTCACTGCCGCGCCAGCAGGGGAGCCACCCTCCGCGGCCTGAGACAGCCTGCGTCATCCCTGCGCGCGCGATGCAGAGTCCGCTAGCGGTGCAAAGCCAGCGGCCAGACCAGCAGCAGCATCGGCACCGCGACCGAGGTCGCAATCAGCGACAGCGGCAGCCCCAGCCGCCAGTAATCGCCGAACCGGTAGCCGCCCGGCCCCATCACCAGCACGTTGCAGGGATGCCCGGTCGGCAGCAGCATCGGCAAGGACGCGCCTACCGCGACCGCCATCAGCATCGGGTCGGCCGACACGTGCATCCCGCGCGCCACCGCCGCCGCGATTGGCGCCATCAGAACCGCGGTCGCGGCGTGGTTGACGACGTTGCTCAGCACCAAGGTGCCCAGCAGCAGCAGCCCCACGATCGCGGCCGGCGGCGTATGGTGCGATATAGATACGATCTCATGCGCGATGCTCGCTGCGCCGCCGGTGCGCTGCAATGCGCCGCCGATCGGAATGATCGCGCCGAGCAGCACGATCACCGGCCACTCGATCGTATCATAGATTTCGCGCGGATGGATCAGCCCCGCCAGTACCATGACCAGCGCGCCGGCGGTGAACGCCACGTCGGTCGCGACCAGCCCGCTTGATGCCGCAGCGATCGCCAGGACGAAGATGCCGAGCGCGGTCACCACCCGGGTGGGTTTCCCCAGGCGCAGGTTGCGTGCGGCCAGCGGCAGGCAGCCGAGCCGGGCCGAGACCGCGTCCAGCACCTCGGCGTCGCCCTGCAGCAGCAGCACATCGCCGGCGCGCAGCCGCACGTCCGACAGCCTGCCCTCGATCCGCTCCCCCTGGCGCGCCACCGCCAGCAGATTCACCCCAAACCAGCGGCGCAGCGACAACGAGGCGGCGGAGCGACCGATCACCCGCGCGCCTGCGCCGACCACGCACTCCGCCACGTCGATCTCCTTCGAGACCAGGAACCGCTCGGCGACCTCCTTGCTCTCTGCGAGATCGAGCTTGGCGGCGTCGAGCACCGCTTTCAGGTTGTCGGCGTCCGCCTCGATCAACAGTCCGTCGCCGGCGCGCAGGATTTCGTAGCGTGCCGGCGGCACGGTGTGATCCCCGCGCACCAGCCCGACCACCGCGAAGTCGGCGTCCGCCACGCCATACAGCGCCCCGAGCGGACGGCCGATGAAATTCGACCCCTCGCCCACCCGCGCCTCGGTCAGGTAGCGCGCCATCCCGAGGAACCGGTCCGCCTCCTTGCCGCTGCGCCGTTCCGGCACCAGGAACCTGGCGGCGAGCCACATGAACACGAGCCCCGCCAGCGTCACGGCCAATCCGACGGGGGTAAAGGCGAACATGCCGAACGCAGGATGGCCCGTGTGCGTGCGATATGCCGCGATGATGATGTTGGGTGGCGTACCGATCATCGTCGTCAGCCCACCCAGGAAGGCGCTGAACGCGATCGGCATCAGGAAGCGCGACGGGCTCGTCTCGCGCCGGCGCGCGAGTTGCAGCGCCACCGGCATGAAGATGCCGACCGCCCCCGTATCGTTGATGAGGGCCGAGCAGAACGCGACCGATCCGGTCAGCGCCATGAGCTGGCTGGTCGCCGAGCCGACCGCTCGCCCGAGGAGGGTCGCCAGCAGATCGACCACACCGGCGTTCCACAGCGCCCCGGCCATCACCAGCACGGCTGCGATGGTGATCACCGCCGGGTTGGCGAATCCGCCGAAGACGTCCTTGCCCGGAATGATCCCGGCCAGCGCCAGGACCAGCAGCCCGCCCAGCGCCACCAGATCGTACCGCACCCAGCGGCCGAGGAACAACACCAAGGTGGCCGCGATCACGCCGAATACGATGGTCTGCTGCAAGACAAATCCCTCCACGGCGGCCCGGCGGCATCTTTCCGGATACCCCGACCCCGGCCCAACCACCGACCCTGGCACGCCGGCCGGCAGCCTGTCGCCCGCCCGTGTGCGGCCTGGCCTCCGCCGCATGCAGGTGCCCGGTTCACGTCCGCGCGTACGGCCGCCGTCAGCCGTCGCCGCAGGGGATTGCCACCGCCCGCGCCGCGCCGCAGGATGCACGCGCCATGATCCTGCTCATCGACAACTACGACAGCTTTACCTTCAACCTCGTCCATTTCCTGGGCGATGTCGGCGCCCGCTGCGAGGTGCGCCGCAACGATGCGCTGACGGTGGACCAGGCGCTCGCCCGCGCGCCGGAGGCGATCGTGCTTTCCCCCGGTCCCTGCACGCCGAACGAAGCCGGCATCTGCCTCGACCTCATTGCCGCCGCGGCCGGGCGCATCCCCATCCTCGGCGTCTGCCTCGGCCACCAGGCGATCGGCCAGGCGTTCGGCGGCCAGGTGGTGCGCGCGCCGGCGCCGATGCACGGCAAGACGAGCCGCATCCGTCACGACGACAGCGATATCCTGGAGGGCGTGCCGAACCCCTTCACCGCGACCCGCTACCACAGCCTGATCGTCGATCGCGCCACCGTGCCCGACGCGCTGGTGCCCACCGCCTGGACGGAAGACGGGATCATCATGGCGATGCGCCACCGCGCCCTGCCGATCTTCGGCGTACAGTTCCACCCCGAAAGCATCGCGAGCGAAGCCGGCCACGCGATCCTGGCGAATTTCCTGCGCCTCGCCCGCGGCGGCAACGCTCCCGCCCGCGCTGCCCCCGCCTGCGCGGCCTGACCGCGCCGCCCGGCGTGTCGAGCAGCCTCAAGCCCACCCTCGCCCAACTCGCCACCGGCGCCACCTTGGCCGAGGCCGAGGCCGAGGCCGCGTTCGACACCATCATGGCCGGCGAGGCCACGCCCGCGCAGATCGGCGGCCTGCTCATGGCCATGCGCGTGCGCGGGGAGACGGTGGCCGAGCTGACCGGCGCGGTCCGCGCGATGCGCGCACGCATGACCGGGATCGCCGCGCCGCCCGACGCGATCGATGTCTGCGGCACGGGCGGGGACAATGCGGGCACGTTGAACGTCTCCACCGCCGTCACCTTTGTCGTCGCCGGCTGCGGCGTGCCGGTCGCCAAGCATGGGAACCGGGCGCTGTCGTCGCGCGCCGGCGGGGCCGACGTGCTCGCCGCGCTCGGCGTAAACGTCGACGTGCCGCTGGAGCGGCTCGCCGCCATCCTGCGCATTGCCGGCTGCGCCTTCCTGTTCGCGCCCCGTCACCATCCCTCGATGCGCCATGCCGCCGGCCCGCGGGTGGAACTCGGCACGCGCACGATCTTCAACCTGCTGGGGCCGATGGCGAATCCCGCCGGCGTGCGGCGCCAGCTCACCGGCGTGTTCTCCCCCGACTGGGCCCGGCCGATGGCCGAGACCCTGGCCCAACTCGGGACCGAGGCCGCGTGGATCGTGCATGGCGACGGGCTCGACGAACTGACCCTGGCCGGGGAGAACAGGGTCGTTGCGCTGGAAGCGGGCGCCCTGCGGGAGTTCCGGCTGACCGCCGCCGACGCCGGCTTGAGTCCCGCCCCCGCCGATGCCATCTGCGGCGGTGAGGCAGCGGAGAACGCCGCCGCGTTGCGTGCCCTCCTGGAAGGCGCTCCCGGCGCCTACCGGGACACCGTGCTGCTCAACGCCGCAGCCGCTCTGATCGTGGCCGGCCGCACCGATCGGCTGCGCGCGGGAGTGGCCGCCGCCGCCGCCGCGGTTGACTCCGGGGCGGCACTCGGGGCCTTGGAACGGCTGCGGCGAGAGACCACGACAACGCCCGACCCGGTCGGCTGACGCCGATCCGGGCGGGCGGCGCCATGCCGCGCCGACGCAGATAAGGGATTGCCGATGGCCGAAGACACCACCACGACGCAGCCTGCGATCAATGGCCCAATGGTCAATGGTGAAGACGTGCTCGCCCGCATCTGCACCAGGACCCGCGCCGAAATAGCGGCGCGCAAATCGACCGCCAGCGTGGAAACCCTGCGCCAGGGCATCACCGCCCAGGGCGACAAGCCGCGCGGCTTCGGCCGCGCGATCAAGCATGCGACCGGCGCCGGCCGCTATGCGCTGATCGCCGAGATCAAGAAGGCCTCGCCGTCCGGCGGGCTGATCCGCGCCGACTTCGATCCGGCGAAACTTGCCGCGGCCTATGCGGCGGGCGGTGCCACGTGCCTGTCTGTGTTGACCGACGCGCGGTTCTTCCAGGGCAGCAACGCCGACCTCATTGCTGCCCGCGCCGCCTGCCCCCTGCCGATCCTGCGCAAGGACTTCATCCTGGACCCGTGGCAGGTCTACGAAAGCCGCGCCATCGGCGCCGACTGCATCCTGCTGATCCTGGCGGCGCTGACCGACGCCGAGGCCCGCGCGTTGGAAGAGGTGGCGCGCGAGCTCGACATGGACGTGCTGGCCGAGGTGCACAACCGGCGGGAACTCGACCGCGCGCTCGGGTTGCAAACGCAACTCATCGGCATCAACAACCGCAACCTGAAGACCCTCCGCACCGACCTCGCCACCACAGAGGAACTGGCGCCTCTCGTTCCGCCCGACCGGTTCCTGGTCGCGGAAAGCGGCATCACCGGATCGGCGGATGTTCACCGCCTGGCCGCCGCCGGCACCTTCTGCTTCCTGGTGGGCGAAAGCCTGATGCGCCAGCCGGACGTGACCGCGGCGGTGCGCGCGCTGCTCGCCGACCCGCCGCCGGAAGCGCTGGTGGAGACTGCCGCGGAGGCCTCCATCCCGGCAGCCACGCCATGAGCGGCCCACTGACCCATTTCGACGCCGCCGGCAACGCGGCGATGGTCGATGTCTCCGCCAAGCCGGAGACTGCCCGCAGCGCCACAGCCCGGGCCCGCGTGGTGATGCGGGCCGAGACCCTGGCGCTGATCACCACCGGCACCGCGAAGAAAGGCGACGTCCTCGGCGTCGCACGAATCGCCGGCATCATGGCCGCCAAGCGCACCGCCGAGCTGATCCCGCTCTGCCACCCGCTGCCGATCAATTCGGTAAGCCTGGAGCTCACCCCCGATCCCGCCGGCCCGTCGGTCGAGATCGCGGCCACCGTGCGCACCACCGGCCGCACCGGGGTGGAGATGGAGGCGCTCACCGCCGCCTCGATCGCTGCGCTGACGGTGTACGACATGTGCAAATCCGCCGACCGCGGCATGCGGATCGAGGCGATCCGCCTGACCGCGAAGGACGGCGGCAAGTCCGGTGCTTTCCGGCAGGACTAGGAAACCGAACCGATGATCAGCGTCGAGGAGGCCCGCGCCCGCATCCTGGCCGACCTGCGACCGGTGCCGGCCGAGGTCGTCGCCCTCGCCGACGCCTGGGGCCGGGTCACCGCCGCCCCGGTGGCGGCGCGGCTGACCCAGCCGCCGGCAGATGTCTCGGCGATGGACGGCTACGCGCTGCGCGCGGCGGACGGGGTGGAGGGCACGACCCTGGACGTGATCGGGGCCGCCCCGGCCGGCCACCCGTTCGCGGGATCGCTCGGGCCGAGCCAGGCCGTGCGCCTGTTCACCGGCAGCGTGGTCCCCGCCGGGGCGGACGCAATCCTGCTGCAGGAAGATGCCACCCGAGAAGGCGAGCGGGTGCGGGTGAACGAGACGGTGCGCGCCGGACGCCACATCCGCCGCACCGGGCAGGATTTCGCCGCCGGCGATATCGTGGTGCCGACCGGGCGGCGGCTGGGCGCACGCGATATCGGCCTCGCGGCCGCCGCGAATCACCCGTGGCTGGTGACGTACCGCCGCCCGCGCGTCGCGGTGCTGGCGACGGGGGACGAGATCGCGCTGCCGGGGGAGCCGATTCCGGCGGGGGGGATCGTGTCGTCCAACTCCCACGCCCTGGCCGCGCTGATCCGCTCGGCGGGGGGCGAGCCGATCGTGCTGCCGGTGGCGGCCGATGATCCGGTGGCGATCGGGGCGGCGGCGGATGCGGTGGCCGGCGTGGATCTGCTGGTGACCACCGGCGGGGCCAGCGTGGGGGACCACGACCTGGTGATCTCGGCCCTGAGCGCGCGCGGGCTGAACGTGGATTTCTGGCGCATCGCGATGCGGCCGGGCAAGCCGCTGGTGTTCGGCTGGCTGGGCGCCGCCGGGTCTGGCGTGCCGATGCTGGGGCTGCCGGGCAATCCGGTGTCCGCGCTGGTCTGCGCGGTGCTGTTCCTATTGCCGGCGCTGGCGCGTCTGTCCGGCCTGCCGGCGGCGGCGCCGCCGGTGACCCCGGCGGTGCTGGGCGCGCCGGTGGCGGAAAACGACGGGCGCGCGGACCATCTGCGCGCGACCTTGGCCGAGGACGAAGCGGGGCGTCTGGTCGCGACACCCTTCCCGGTGCAGGATTCGGCGATGCTGCGGCGGCTCGCGCATGCCGACGGGCTGGTGCTGCGGGCGCCGCACGCCCCGGCGCTGCCGGCGGGCGCGGCCGTGGGGGTGATCCGGCTGGACCGGCTGGGCGTGTAGCGACCGGCGGGGTGGGAGCTACCGCGGCGGTCGCAGCCGCTCGGCGAACGCCCGCCACCGCCCGGCCGGAGGCGGCGGCGTGCCGTCGGCCGTCGCGTCCGCGGGCAGGTCTGCCGGGGCTGCGGCCTCCGCCGCGGTCGTGTCCGTGCACGGCGCAGCGTCTTGTGCCACTGGCCGGGATCGCTCCCGGCCCTCAGCAAGCCAGACCAGCAGGTTGGGCTATGCGGCTTTGGCGTGGGAGAACTCGAAAAGATCCCGCGGCCCCGACGTATGAAGCATTGCCGGAACGACCGGCAGCCTAAGCTCAAGCCAAAGTTGCGCCGCAGCCGGGACGCCAAATGTGTGCCGCGCCTCTGTCACCATGCGCACCTTGGGCGCCTCCGACTCCGGCGTCTCGTCCACCGCCTCGAAGCGGCGCCCATAGAAATGCTGGAAAAGTACGGCGTAACATTCCCGTTTGTACGTCACCAGCTTTCGACGAGTTTCTTCGTCCTTCACGCGGCTCCCATCGATAGTGAACAGCCAACCATGCACCAAATCGAGGCGAAGGCATGTCGTTTCCTGCATTCCGCCTAAGGAAGGTATGACCAAGACGGTCACACCTTCAGCCAGAATTGAGTCTCTCTTGAGCCGGTCAAGCTGTTTGTCCCAGCCAATGCCGACCGCATCGCAGATCGTTTTGATCGCCACATGCACACCGTCTCCGCGTTCGACGGCAAACAGCGTGTCATGGTGGAAATTTACCGCAACAATCTTCGCTGCGGCGAGTTCCCCGGCGTCCGGCTTGCCCGGCGGCACGGCATGGTCCATATCGTCGGCAGTCATCTATCGCTCCTTTTTGCGATTGTTGATGGAGGCGTTGTAGGCACGGCGTCGTCCTGCCGGTGGCGGGGGATGGCCTCGGAAACCGACCCCGCCGCCGGCAGTCAGCCCGCCGAGTTGGCGGGACCGGTTGTTGGGGCCTCAAGCCCCTTTTTCAGCAGCAATCGAATGGCATGCGACCGGCTCGAATGGCCTCGGCCGGTCTGTCCCAGGCGTCGATAGCGTTGGCTTCGCCCACGGCATCAAGACAACCACCCTGGCTTGATCTTCGGCCTGCCGGCGGCGGTAGCCGTCGTTGGCGACCTTCATCATGCGTCTCCTTCAGCTACCGGTTCTGTGAGGCCGAATGTGCATTGCAATGTGCGACTCCCTGTCATATACCAAAGCCTTCCGACGGCCACAATCGTGGATCGACGGCCCTTCGATGTCAACGGATTTGTCGAATAATCCCGCCAACGTCGCGAGAGTAGCGAGGAGAAAGGGCAGCATGGCTGACAAGGAAACCACAGAAAGGCGCGTGTACGTCCTTCCGACCGAACAGCTTGAGCGCATTCGCGCCTATCAAGCTGACAACGGGATTTCATCTGAGGTTGAGGCCGTCCGTCGTCTTCTAGATGTATCTCTTCAACTGCGAGATACCGTCCCCGATTTACTAAGGAAGCTGAAGTCTAGATTTTCTGATGAGAGAGATTTAAGGGTATTAGCAAGAGATATACTAGCCCTACACCCACTCGTTATTAATGTCCGCTTTGATGATCGGGCTGTATCTTTTTCTTTTGCAGATGAAGATCATGGTCGAATTGATACCTTAGGCCAAACCTACCGGAGTGGGACCGGCCACTCGGACGACTGGAGCCTATACCCTCCCGTAGAGAGGCGCCCTCGCGGTGGCGGCGGAGGCGCCCCGACTTGGGACGCGCCGAAGGGGGGCGACCCGGACGACGAAATCCCGTTTTAGGGCTTGCCGCCCGACCGCTTCTCTGTGCCATTTCATTATCTCTTTTGGCAGCTCGGCCGTCAAATTCCGCGTGACGCGCCCGCCCGGTCGTGCGGTTCCTCACCGGTCGCGATCCGCACTCGATAGGTCTGAGACGGACCGAGAACCTCACCGCCGAGCCCCTTCCGGCTCATCGGGACTGAGGGCGAAGCGGCTCCGCGGCGCGCGGTGCCAAGCGGCCCACCCCGGGCTTCCTTCTCGCCGCCCCCCGGTTGCCCGCCCCGCCCGCCTGCCCGATGATACCGCCGCGCACCCTCGTCCCCCCGCACGGAGACCGCCCCCGCATGGCACCCAGCGCCCACGCCGGCGGGATCGATCGCGTCATCCCGCCACCCACGGCGGCCCAACAACCCGCGTCCACCCCCCAAGCCCGCCCCAACCGCCAAGGCCCCGCCCGCCCCATGCGCATCCTCTACAGCCACCGCGTCCAGTCCCGCGACGGCCAAAGCGTCCACATCGAAGCCCTGGTCGCCGCCTTGCGCGCGCTGGGGCACGAGGTGCACGTCGTCGGCCCCGGCATGTACGACCAGGCCGCGTTCGGGGGCGAGAACCGGCTCGCCGCGCACGCCCGCCGCCTGCTGCCCAAAAGCCTCGGCGAACTGGCCGAGCTTGCCTACAACCTCCCGGCCTATCTGCGCCTGCGCCGCGCTGCCGCCGCGTTCCGCCCGGACATCATCTACGAGCGCTACAACCTGTTCTTCGTCGCCGGCACACTGCTCGCCCGCAGCCGGGGCCTGCCGATCCAGATGGAGGTCAACTCCCCGCTCGCCGACGAACGCCGCCGCACCGGCCTGTTGCACCTGGAACGGATCGCCCGGATGCTGGAACGTTTCGTCTGGCGCCACGCCGATCGCATCTATTGCGTCACCGGACCGTTGCGCGACCTGATCGCCGCGCAAGGCGCCCCCGCCGGGCGGATCGAGGTGGTGCAGAACGGCACCGACCCGGAAGAATTCCACCCCCGCCCCGACAGCGCACAGGCGCCGCCGGGTGCCGTCCTCGGCTTCATCGGCTTCGTCCGCGCCTGGCACGGGCTCGATTCCGTGCTCCGCGCGATGGCGGAAGACCGCGCCGGCAGCGCGCTCCGCTTCGTGGTGGTGGGGGAAGGCCCGGCACGGCCGGAGCTCGAACGCCTGGCGCAGACCCTCGGCATCGCCGACCGGGTCCGCTTCACCGGCCTTGCGGCGCGGCAGGACGTGCCCGGCCTGCTCGCCGGGTTTGACATCGCCTTGCAGCCGAGCGTCGTGTCCTACGCCTCGCCGCTGAAGATTTTCGAATACATGGCCGCCGGCCTCGCCATCGTGGCGCCCGACCAGCCGAACATCCGCGAGATCCTGGTCCATGGGGAGACGGCGCTGCTGTTCGATCCCCAGGCGCCGGGGGCGATGTGGCAGGCGGTCGCCAGCCTGACCACGGATGCCGCGTTGCGGCAGCGGCTCGGGCGGGCAGCGCGCGCCGACCTGCTTGCCCGCCGCTTCACCTGGCACGACAATGCGGTCCGGGTGGCGGAATGGGCGGCGGCCGACATCGCCGCCCGAAAAGGTTAATCGTTTAAAGGTTAATCGTTCGATATCGAACAATGCTTCACGTGAAGCGGTCGGATCCGTCCCAGCCGGCGAGCGCGCGCACCTGCGCGGGTGTGGTGCCCGCCGCCCGCAGCGCCCGCAGGCTCGCGTCCCCGTTGCGCTTGGCGAGCCGCCGCCCGGCCGCATCCCGCACCAGCCGATGGTGCGCATAGGCCGGCTCCGGCCAGCCGAGCAGCGCCTGCAGCAGCCGGTGCAAGTCGGTGGCCGGCCGCAAATCCTCCCCGCGGGTGACCAGGGTGACGCCCTGCGCCGCGTCGTCGTGGGTCACGCACAAGTGGTAGCTGGCGGGAGTGTCCTTGCGGCCCAGCACGACGTCGCCAAACCGTTCCGGGCGGCAGGCCACCTGCCCCTCGTCGCTCTCGTGAAACTGTAGCGGCCCGCCGACCTCGGCGACCGCTCGCGCCATGTCCAGCCGCAGCGCATAGGGCGCGCCCGCCGCGATTCGCCCGGCCCGCTCGGCCGGCGATAGGGCGCGGCAGGTGCCGGGATAGAGGGGCGCGCCGTCCGGCCCCTGCGGGGCCGCTGCGGCACCAGCCACCTCGTGGGCGATCGCGGCCCGGGTGCAGAAGCAGGGATACAGCAGCCCGCGGGCGGCCAGCGTATTCAGCGCGGCGCGGTAGTCCGGCAGATGCGCCGATTGCACCCGCACCGGCCCGTCCCAGTCGATTTTGAGCCAGGCGAGGTCCTCCAGGATCGCCGCCGCGAATTCCGGGCGGCAGCGGGCGGGGTCGATATCCTCGATCCGCAGCAGGAACCGCCCGCCCGCCGCACGCGCTCGGCCCCAGGCGGTCAATGCTGCGAAGGCGTGGCCGAGGTGCAGATACCCGGTGGGGCTGGGCGCGAAACGCGTGACGATGGACATCGCCCCAGGGATGTGGCTACCCGGGCTTGCGCACAAGAGGCGAAGGAGCACGCGATGGCAGACGGGATCGACGGGCCGCGGAAGGCCCCGGCGGCGGGCGGGGCGGCCCGGCAGTTGGTGGTGCTCTGCCACGGGCTGGGCGCCGACGGCGGCGACCTGATCGACCTCGCCGCCGCCTGGGGCCCGGCGGTACCACATGCCGCCTTCGCCGCCCCCGATGCGCCGTTCGCGCACGATTCCGGCTTCGGCCGGCAATGGTGGAGCGTGACCGACCGCACGCCTTCGGTGACGGAGGCAGGGGTGCGCCGCGCCGCCCCCTATCTCGACCGCTTCATCGATGCCGAACTGGCGCGCCTCGGCCTGGCCGCCGACGCCTGCGCGCTGATGGGGTTCAGCCAGGGGGCGATGATGGTGCTGTTCGCCGGGCTGCGCCGGCCCGTCGCGCCGCGCGGGATCCTGGCCTTCTCCGGCGCCCTGATCGGCGCCGACCGGCTGGCCACGGAGCTCACCCACCGCCCGCCCGTCTTGCTGGTGCATGGCGAGGAGGACGAGGTGGTGCCGGTCGCCCGCTCCCGTGATGCCGAGGCGACGCTGCGTCAGCTCGGGGTGCCGGTCGAGGCGACGTTCGTGCCCCGGCTCGGCCACGGCATCGATCCGACCGGGCTGTCGATGGGCGGCCTGTTCCTCCAGCGCGTCTTTACCGCGCCGGCCCTCGGATGACCTTCGGGTGACAGCGCCGGCCCTGGCTTGCGTCGCCGGCCCCGGCTTGCGATAAGCGCGCCGAGGGACCTCGGCGGCGTCACCGATTCGACGGGCAGCCCATCCGCCCGCTGTTTTGTCCGCGCGCCGCTTTCGGATGGGTCCAAAAGGCAGGAGGGCGCGGTTTGCCTGACGGCGGACAGCATTTCCCGGCGCTGGTGCTGAACGCCGATTTCCGGCCGCTGTCGTATTTCCCGCTGTCGGTCTGGGCCTGGCAGGACGCGGTGAAGGCAGTGTTCCTGGACCGAGTTTCGGTACTCAGCGAATACGACACGACAGTCCGCTCGCCCTCGATGCGCATGCGGCTGCCGAGCGTGATCGCGCTGAAGGACTACATCCCCTCGGCGCGGCGGCCGGCGTTCACCCGGTTCAACGTGTTTCTGCGCGACGGGTTCCAGTGCCAGTATTGCGGCGGCCGGCGGGCGGCCACGGAACTGACCTTCGACCACGTCATCCCGCGCTCCCGCGGCGGGCGCACCACCTGGCAGAACGTCGTCACAGCCTGCGGGGAGTGCAACCTGCGCAAGGGCTCCCGCCTGCCGCGGGAATGCGCCATGTTCCCGCGCGCCCATCCGCGCCAGCCCACCACCTGGGAACTGCAGGACCAGGGCCGCGCCTTCCCGCCCAATTACCTGCACCAGAGTTGGCGCGACTACCTCTACTGGGACAGCGAACTGGAAAGCTGAGCCGCCCCCCGCCCCCCTTGCAACATCGGGCGTGAGCGCCAAATCCTTACCCGGTCGGGATGCCATTTCGTGGGTCCCGGTCAGGCGCTTCGCTCTGAGGAGGGGGCTATGACCACGCGAATGTTCGCGTCACCGCTGTTCCTCGGCTTCGACCATCTGGAACAGATGCTGGAACGGGCGTCCAAGAGCTCGTCGGACGGCTATCCGCCGTACAACATTGAGCAACTTGGGCCTGGCGGGCTCCGTATCACCCTGGCGGTGGCGGGGTTCACCATGAGCGACCTGCAGATCACGCAGGAAGACAACCAACTGGTGATCCGCGGACGACAGGCGGACGACAGTGCGGACCGGGTGTTCCTGCACCGCGGCATTGCGGCAAGGCAGTTCCAGCGGGCCTTCGTTCTCGCCGAGGGGATCGAGGTGACCGGCGCATCGCTCGACAACGGACTGCTGCACGTCGACCTCGCGCGGCCGCAGCCGGAGACGCGGGTGAAGACCATCCCGATCAACCGTCCGGCCGGCAACGGGACGGCGAAAGTGGTGGACGGCAGCATAAGCCGGGACTGACGACCCGGCGCACACATCCCACGAGGGCGGTGCCGATCGATGGGCCGCCGAGGAGAGACCGATATGAATACCGAACGGTATGAAAGCGAACAGGCCGCGTCGATCGGCGGGGCCGTCGATATCCGGCATCTGAGCGAAGGTCAGCTCGCGCGCCTCGGCCTGTCGCAAATCGCCTACGTGCGACCGGTGGTGGTCGACGGGACGCCGGGCTTCGCGATCCATGCGGCCGACGGCACGCCGATGGCGGTGGCACCTGACCAGGCGACTGCGGTCGCGGCCATCGTCCAGCACGAGATGGTACCGGTGACGGTGCACTGAGGCCTCGGCCTGGCGGCAGCAACCGGCTGACGGTCTCGGCTGACCGTCACGCGGTCGGTTCCCAGATGCCGGCGACCGGGATCGCTTCCTCGGCGCCGGGCCAGGGCGGCATGGTGGCGCCGGCGATCATCAGCGGTTCCGCCCCGTCGCTCCGGAACTGAAACGAGGTACCAACCGGCAGGCTGATCGAGGTGCCCGGCCGGAGGACAATGATGTCCTCCCGCTCCTTCAGCCGCCGCCAGATCCGGCCGGCGCCGGCGACGACGTACCACAGTTCCTCCACCGTGCGATGGACGACGGCGCGGGCAATGGCGCCCGGCGGGAGGGTGAACAGCGCCATGCCGCCGCGCATTCCAGTGCAGAGGAAGCGCACCTCCGAGCCATCCGGGGCAATGGTATCCGGCGCCGCAGCCGCCTGCCTGGTCTGGAACCCCGCTTGCGCTTCCGCCGGCACTGGCATTGGCACTTCTCCACCTGGCAGTTGCATCGTCAGCGGGCGGTGACCGCCCTTCCGCCGCCCATGGTGCGCATGTGCCGGTTAGGCGCGAGGCGACAGATTTCGAACCAGCATTATGGCTGACGCGAAGAACGGCTGCTGGGAGAGCCCGCGCCACCGGTAACGGACGCCACCCAGACAGACAGCGGACTCTCGGTTCCGCCCCGGCTGGTTACCGGGCTCGGGCCTTGCCCGGCGCGGAAAAGAATGTGTACGTGGCCGAGTAAGCCTCGCTCATGGTCTGCCCCTTCTGCTGCGGGCCGCACGCTGCGGCAGGTATGCCGCCTCCGTGCGTGTCGGTCCGCGTCACCATGCGGACATGACCGAAAATGCCGTTGCCCTTCTCAACGTCCGCGCGCAGAACCAGCCACGGCGCGTTGTCCTTCCCGACCTCAGGCGAGGGGCTCGCGACCAGGAGATGGCCCTTGATACGGCTGCCGTCATTGGCCGCCCACTGTGGCCCGAAGAAGTGCCGCCCTACCACCTGTCCTGCAGCATTGAACAGCCGCGCATCCGGCCCTTTGAGTACCCAGGCATATCCGGAGCCGGCATCTCGGCAATTATAGATCTGCGTGCCGCGGCCGGTGAATACCAGCGCCGTGGGTTGGCCGGTTGAGGGAGGCGCCCCCAGGGCGGCTGTAGAAGCCAGGGCGATACCGGTGCTGAGCAGAAAGGTGAGGGTCTTCATGGGTTTCTTTCGTTGCAGCTATGCAAAGCCGGGGCTTAAGTGCTCGCGCCGTTGGATATTTCAATAGAATGCAGGAGTGTGTCGTCATTTTATCATCCAGGGCTTCGGTCAGTCCCCCAGCATGCGCGGAGACCCGGACGTTGCCAGCCGCGACGCGGACTGGCCCATCTCCTCGCCGCCCGACGCCGCGCCGAATAATTTTCGCTTTGCGATCGATTCCCTGGCAGACGCCACAGCGGACGGCATCTGCCGGATATCATCGCTCCGCGGATCGCCGCCGCCGGGTGCGCGGGCTGCGGTGCGCAGCGCCGAGCGCCTCCCGCGCCCAGGCCAGCAGCGCCTCCGGCTGATCATACAGCGCGTCCGGCACCGCATAGTAGGTCTCGATCGCGACCTCGCGGCCGGCGCGGTTGTAGCGAAACGGACCGCAGCCGGCGTCCTGGAACGAGGGGCGCGTGTGCGCGTCGACGCGGAAATACATCGTGTCGTTCGACAGCAGCGCGAACATCAACCCGTCGCGCATGATCCCGACGCCGCCGAACATGCGCCGCGCCCCCGGCTGCAGCGGCGCCAGCAGATCGAGCACGAACGCCTGGAACCCGGCGCCGACCGGCATGGCATCACCTCCGCGATGTTCTTCCCCCGCGGGCCCGTTCGGGCCCCTGCCGCCGTGCGCTGCGCCGTCCGGCGTGCTTTCCCCCCGGCGTTCTCTGCCCAGGGCGTACTTTCCCCACTGGCGCGGCAGCAAACCGGCGAGGCGGGGGCCGTCGTCAGCCGACCTCCCGTCCCAGCGCCTGCTCATAGACGCGCAGCAGCGAGCTCGAATCGTCCCCGCCCATCCCCTTCGCGCGCCCCATCCGCATCAGGGTCATCACCTGCGGCGCGATCATCCCCGGCACGCCGCACTCGTCTGCCATCTCCAGCGCCAGCCGCATGTCCTTGTGCGCCAGGTCGAGTGCGAACCCGGGTTTGAAATTGCGCTCGAACGCCTTCGGTCCCAGGCCGCGGAACGCATCGGAATTGCCGGACGCGTTGCAGATCACGTCGTACAGCTTGTGCACGTCGATGCCGGCGGCAGCTCCCAGCAACAGCGCCTCCGACGCCGCGGCGATGTTGCAGAAAGCCAGCATGTTGTTGCACAGTTTCGCCACCGACCCCATGCCGATCGGGCCGACATGGATCACTTCCTTGCTGAAGGATTTCAGCAGCGGCAACTGTGCCTCGAACACCGCAGCCTCGCCGCCCACCATGATGACGATAGTGCCGTCGGTCGCGCGCGGCACGCCACCGGAGACGGGGGCTTCCAGCATCACCATCCCCTTCGCCGCCATGCCTTCGCTCACGCGGCGCGCAGTGGCGGCGGAATTGGTGGAGAGATCGATATAGACCGTGCCGGGTCGCGCATGCGCCGCAATCCCGTCCGGGCCGAGCGCCACCGCTTCCACGTGCTTCGGCATCGGCAGCGAGGTGAACACCACGTCCGCCTCCGCGGCCACCGCGGCGGTGGAGGCACCGGCAGAGGCGCCCAGCGCAGTGCAGGCGGCAACCGCGTCGGGGTTGAGGTCGAACACCGCCACCTGGTGGTTGGTGTTGCGGATGATGTTGCGGCACATGGGGCCGCCCATGTTGCCGACGCCGACGAAGCCGATTTTCATGGGGTGGGTTCCTCCCGGTCGATCGTGAATCCGCGGAGGGGGAGCATGGCAGAGGCAGGTGACCGCGTCACCCGATGCCGCCCGCGCCAATGACCTGGATCAAAGGGCTGTTCGCCATCGCGACGCCGACGCACGCAGGGCATGATCGGCCCCGGACCAAGCCCCCGACTCGCCCCGGCAACGGGAGCACAAGCGGTCGCCGCCACGGCCCGTTGCGCCGCACCGGCGCCGGGGCCAGCGCGCGGCCTCTCGCAGGTTGCCGCGCTCATATACCTCGAATCCGAGGGAACCTGGCCAGATTTCACTTGCACCGACGCGGGGCGGTACAATTCGCTGCCCCCATGTCGGGATTGGTTCTGAGCGCTGAGGATCGGGGGCACCTGCTGCGACTGATGCGCCGGCAGATGAACAGTGCGGTGCATCGGCGGCTGAACGTGCTGCTGCTGCTGGACGACGGCTGGACGGCGGAGCGGATCGCGGAAGCGCTCTACATCGACGCCGAGACGGTGCGTGAGCATCGCCGGCTCCACGCGACTTGCGGGATCGCCGGGCTGGAGCGGCTCTCTTACACCGGCCAGGAGCCGGAACTGACGGCGGAGCAGCGCGCCGCGCTGACGGGCGAGCTGACCGAGCGCTTGTATATGACCGCGAAGGAGGTATGCGGCTTCGTGCAAGCGCGGTTCGGGAGCGTCTATACGCCGAATGCGATGACCAAGCTGCTGAAGCGGCTGGACTTCGTCTACAAGAAGCCGAAGTGCGTTCCCGCCAAGGCGGATGCGACGGTGCAGCGGACGTTTGTAGAGCAGACGCTGGCCCCTCTGATGGCGGCGGCCGGACCGCGCCGGCCGTTGTATTTCGTCGATGGCACGCATCCCGCCTATACCGGGCATCCGGCGTTCGGCTGGATCAAGCGCGGGACGACACGGGAGCTGAAAAGCAATCACGGTCGTGTCAACGTCAATATCAATGGTGCGCTGAGCTGGCCTGACCGAGAGGTAGTGAAGCGCGAGGCAGAGAAGATCACGAGCGGGGCGATGATCGACCTGTTCGACACGTTGGCGGCCCGTCATCCTGCTGCCAGTGCCATCGACGTCGTGCTGGACAATGCAAGCTACAACCACTCGGCGGCGATCAAGGCGTATCTCGCCTGCGACGACTGCCGCATCAGACTGACCTACCTGCCGCCCTACGCACCCAACCTCAATCTAATCGAACGGCTGTGGTGGTTCTTCAAGAAGAAGACCCTATGGAACGAGCACTATCCGACCCTGGCCCACTTCAGGGCCGCGATCGACCGGTTCTTCAACAACATCGGCGCCTATCGCTCCGAGATCGCCTCTCTGATCTCCCGGAATTTCCACTTCGTGGGCAAACCGAGAGGCCAGAATCCCTGAGCAAAGGGGTATACCAGCGGCCCCGGCCGATGACTCGTCCGGCGTCCACCTGGCCGCTGGTATGTCCTTGATTTTGCGCATGGCCGCCCCGCCAACCCCATGCGCGATACCGGCCGGCCGAAGAGGCCGCCGGTATCAGTCCCTCACGTGCGCGGCCCGGATCGCCTGCCACACCCGCTCCGGGCTCGCCGGCATCTCGATATGCCGCACACCGAGCTCCGCCAGCGCATCGACGATCGCACCCACCACCACCGCGAGCGCCGCCGTCGTCCCGCCCTCCCCGCCCGAGCGCACGCCGAGCTTGTTGGTCGGCGTCGGCACCTCGCTCAGCACAGTGCGCAAGGCAGGCAAGGTGCTCGCGCGCGGCATCGCGTAGTCCATGAAGCTCGCCGCCAGCGCTTGCCCGCTCGCGCGATCGTAGTGGCACTGCTCCAGCAGCGCCTGGCCGACGCCCTGGGCGATGCCGCCATGCGTCTGCCCGTGCAGGATCATCGGGTTGATCGCGCGGCCGACGTCGTCGACCGCCGCATACGCAACGATCTCCACCGCGCCGGTGTCCGGATCCACCTCCACCTCGCAGACCTGCGCGCCGTAGGGAAAGCTCGCCACCGGCAAGGTCTCGTCGCACACCGCGGCGAGCGGCCCGCGCAGCGCCGCCGGCAAGTCCGCGCGGTCGCGCGCGGCGGCCGCCACCGCGAACAGCCCCACCGAGCGGTCGGTGCCCACCACGCGGTAGCGCGCCTGCGCGTAGGCGATGTCGGCCTCCGCGGCTTCCAGCAGCACCGCAGCGATCGCGCGGCCGCAGGCGATGATCCGCGTGCTCGCCGTGCCCACGATGGTGGCGGCAAGCTTCATCGACCGGCCGGAATGCGACCCGCCGCCCGCCGCGACGCGGGCCGTGTCGTGCGCGACATAGGCGATGGCGGCATAGGGCACGTCCAGGAACGTGGTCACCAGCTGGGGAAAGCTGGTCTCGTGACCCTGGCCGGAGGACATGGTGCCCATCACGAGCTCCACCCGTTCCTCCGGGAACACGGTGATCTCGACGCGCTCGCGCGGGGTGCCGCTGGTGATCTCGACGTAGTTCGCGACGCCGAGGCCGCGATAGCGTCCGCGCCGGCGCGCCTCGGCCCGGCGGGCGGGAAACCCGTCCCGGTCGGCGAGCGCCGCGGCGCGCTCCATCGCGTCGGCGTAGCGGCCGCTGTCGTAGGTAAGGCCGAGCGGGTTCGCGTAGGGCTGCGCCTCCGGCGGGACCATGTTGCGCCGGCGCAGCGCAACCGGATCGATTCCTATCCGGTCGGCGGCGAGGTCGATCAGCCGTTCGATCACGAAGATCACCTCCGGCCGGCCCGCGCTGCGATAGGGCGCGGTCGGCACAGTATTGGTCAGCACGCCGCAGCCGCGCACGTAGGCCGTGGGAATGCGATAGACCGAGGACAGCAGGCCCATCCCCTTCTGCAACGGCACGAAGGCCGCGGCATAGGCGCCGAGGTTGCTGCGATGCGTCCCGCGCACGGCCAGGAACCGGCCCTCGGCATCGAGCGCGAGTGCGGCCTCCACCTCCAGGTCGCGGCCCTGGTAGTCGCTCAGGAAACAATCCGTGCGGTCACCACGCCAGCGCACCGGCCGGCCGAGCCGGCGCGCCGCCCAGGCGACCAGCGCGTATTCGGGGAAGAACAGGTTGCGCGTGCCGAAATTGCCGCCCATGTCGCCGCAGACGCAGCGCACCTGCTCCGGCGGCACGCCCAGCACCTGCGCGAGGTCGGTGCGCAGCTTGGGCAGGCCGCGGCCGCTGCCGGCGTGCAGGGTGTAGCCGCGCGTGGGGTCGTACTCGGCCGTGGCGGTGCGCGGCTCCATCGGCGCACCGGTGACCCGTGGCGCCCAGGTGGTGAGCCGCACCACATGCGCGGCACGCGCGAAGGCGGCGGCGGTGGCCGCTTCGTCGCCGACCTCGACCTCGAGCGCGAGGTTGCCGGGCGCCTGCTCCCACAGAAGCGGCGCGTCGGGGCGCAGCGCGTCGGCGGGGCGGGTGACGGCGGCCAGCGGGTCGTAGACGATGCCGAGCGCCTCGACGGCGTCGCGCGCCTGGGCCGGGCTGTCGGCCACGACCATTGCCACCGGTTCCCCCACGTGGCGCACCACCTCGGGCGGCAGCGGCCAGTGCGGGGTCACAACGGGGGGGCCGCCACGCAGCCGCACGGCGAGATCGGGCGGCCCCATCAGGCCCGCGTTGTGGGGAATTGGTCCTAGTCCGTCGGCCGCATAGTCGGCACCGGTCAGTACCGCACACACCCCCGGCATGGCTTCGGCCGCTGCCCGATCCACCGAGATGATCCGCGCATGGGCGTGCGGGGCACGCACCATGACGGCATGCGCCATACCCGGGAGCACGAAATCGTCGGCAAACCGGCCCTGGCCGGTCAGCAGGCGCAGGTCCTCGGTCCGCCGTACCGGCTGGCCGATACCGTTCGCGACGCCATCCGACACCTGGTCCATGGGCGGGTCCTCCGGACTCGGCCACTGGAACGGGCCGTTGCCGGGACTGTGCCAAGGGGCGGGCGGCATTGTCGATGGCGGGGGCACGAAGGCCCTGCACGAAGGCCAGGGGAGACGCACTCTCCCCCGACCTTTCCCTACGCCGAGCGCCGCCCCCGCAGCGCCGCCGCCAGGGTCCCGTCGTCCAGCACGTCGAGCGCCCCGCCGATCGGCACGCCCTGTCCGAGGCGGGTAACGCTCACCCCGAGGGGCCGCAGCCGGTCGGCCAGCCAATGCGCGGTGGAGGCGCCGTCGACCGTCGCCCCCAGCGCCAGGATCACTTCCCGCACGCCGCCCGCTTCGACCCGCGCGAGCAGGGGCGCCAGGTGCAGGTCCTCCGGCCCGATGCCGGCCAGCGGCGACAGCACGCCGCCGAGGACGTGGTAGCGGCCGCGATGCACGCCGGCGCGTTCCAGCGCCCAGAGTTCGCCCACGCCCTCCACCACGCAGATCACGGAGCCGTCGCGGTCGGGATCGGCGCAGATCGCGCACGGGTCCTGGCTGTCGAGATTGCCGCACACGCTGCAGGTCCGCACCGCGCCGGCGGCGGCGGTGAGGGCGGCCGCGAGCGGGCGCAGCCGCGTGTCCGGCTCGGTCAGCAGCTTCAACGCGGCGCGCCGGGCGCTGCGCGGACCGAGACCCGGCAGTTTCGCCAGCAGCGCGATCAGCCGTTCGACCTCCGGCCCGCCCATCATGCCTCCCCGGTCACGGCCCGCTCAGCACGGGGCAACCAGCACGGCGCGGATGTCGTTGACGTTGGTCAACGTCGGGCCGGTGCGGATCAGCGCATCCACCGCGGCGAACAGCCGGTAGCTGTCGTGCCCGGCCAGCACGGCACGCGGGTCGAGGCCCGCGGCCCGCGCGCACGCCAGCGTGTCCGGGCCGAGCAGCGCGCCGGCGGCGTCCTCCGTCCCGTCGATGCCGTCGGTATCACCCGCCACGGCCCAGATGCCGGGCGCGCCGTCTAGTGCGACCGCGAGGCCGAGGAGGAATTCGGTGTTGCGCCCGCCTTGCCCGACGAAGCCCTGGCCGGTGGAGCCCCGGCCGGCGGAGCCCTGGCCGATCGTCACCGTCGTTTCGCCGCCCGAGAGCAGCACCGCGGGCGGGGTCAGCGGTTCGCCGTACGCGCGGACGGACCGGGCGATGCCGGCGAGGACGGTGCCCATCTCCCGCGACTCGCCCTCAAGCGCGTCGCCCAGGATCAGCGGCGCGGCGCCGACGGCCCGGGCGGCGGCGGCGGCGGCGCGCAGGGCCATCATCGGGGTGGCGATCAGGCGGAAGTCGGTGGGCGGCAGCGCGCCGGGCTTCGGGGTTTCGTCTGCCGCGGCGGCGAGGTGCGCGGCAACCGGGGCGGGCGGATTGATGCCGTGCCGCGCCAGGATCGCGCGCGCGTCGGCGAAAGTACTGGGGTCCGGCACGGTCGGGCCCGAGGCGATCACCGCCGGGTCGTCCCCCGGCACGTCGCTGATCGCCAGGGTCACCACCTGGGCCGGCGCCGCCGCCGCAGCCAGCCTTCCGCCCTTGATCGCCGAGAGGTGCTTGCGCACCGTGTTCATCTCCCCGATCGTCGCGCCGGAGGCAAGCAAGGCCCGGTTCACCGCCTGCTTGTCGGCAAGGCTGATCCCCGGCGCGCCCAACGCCAGCAGTGCCGAGCCCCCGCCCGAGATCAGCGCCAGCACGAGGTCGTCTGGGCCGAGACCGCGCACCAGGTCGAGCAGGCGGCGCGCACCCGCTTCCCCGGCGGCATCGGGGACCGGATGCGACGCCTCGATGACCTCGATCCGGCGGGTCGGCACGGCGTGGCCGTAGCGGGTGACGACAGCGCCGGTCAGGGGCACGTCCGGCCAGGCGTCCTCCAGCGCCGCGGCCATCACCGCGGCCGATTTGCCGCCGCCCACCACGACGCAGCGGCCGCGCGGACGCGGCGGCAGGTGCGCGGCCAGCACGCGGCGCGGGTCCGCCGCCGCCACCGCGGCGTCGAACAGGGCGCGCAGCAGCGCCCGGGCGCTGCTGTCGTCCCAGGAAGTCGCCGCGGGAGGGGCAGAGTTGGGCGAGGCCATGCCGTGTGGGGTCCTTGCGATAGGATCCAATGGACGGGCGGGGCGCCGGATGAGCGGATCGCCCCCCAAGGAGTATGGCGGAGCGGCCCGTGCAGCGCCATGTTGCGGGCTCAGCCTGGGAGGACCCGCCATGACTGCCACACTCGACGACGCCACCCGCACCGCATTGGAAGCCGCCGCGTTCCGCCGCCTGGTCGAGCATTTGCGCGAGCGCACCGACGTGCAGAACATCGACCTGATGAACCTGGCCGGATTCTGCCGCAACTGCCTGAGCCGCTGGTACCGCGAGGCGGCGGAGACCCAGGGCGTCGCGTTGACCGACCCCGATGCGCGCGAGATCGTGTACGGCATGCCCTACAAGGAATGGCAAGCGAAATTCCAGAAGGACGCCTCGCCCGAGCAGAAGGCCGCTTTCGCCAAGGCCACGCCCGCGCCCTAGTCCACACCCTCGCCCTGGGCCACGCCGGCGCATTGACCGCGCCCCACCCCGCCGCTATCCCCGCCCGCCTTGCACGGGCCGGCGGCCCCGGCACAATCAACGGAGCATGCGGATGGCCACGGCGGACGTGACGAAACCCGAGACCGGCGGCATCGCCGCCGACCGGCTGCGCAGCATCGTGGACCGGATCGAGCGGCTGGAAGAGGAACGCAAGGCGCTCGGCAACGACATCAAGGACATCTACGCGGAGGCGAAATCCGCCGGGTTCGACGTCAAGGTGCTGCGCCAGCTGATTCGTATCCGCAAGCAGGAGCCGGCGGAGGTGGAAGAGATCGAAACCTTGTTGGACGTGTACCGCCGCGCGTTGGGAATGTAACGCCGATCGCCCCGCCCCGTCGCCGCCGGATCAGCCCTCCGGCGCGACGGCGATCGGGATTTCGCGCGCGTCCGGCTGGTCGCCGGTGCCGGGAGCATTGGATCCGCCCTCGTCCCCGCCGTCCTGGCCGAAGGAGGACGTCTCCTCGCCGTTGAAGCGGCGCGGTTGCTGCTGCTGCGAGCCGCCGGGCTGATTCTGCTGCGCCGCCTGGGCCATCGCGTTCAGGATGCGGAAATAGTGCTCCGCATGCTGGAAGTAGCTTTCGGCCATCACCCGGTCGCCGCTCGAGGTCGCATCGCGGCCGAGCTGCAGGTATTTCTCGAACAACTGCTGCGCCGTCCCGCGGATGCGAAGATCGGGTCCGCTGCTGTCGAAGACATGGTTGCGATTGAGCGGGGCGCCGCTGCCGCCGGCGTGATGGCGCGGCCCGCCACCACCACCGCCTCCGCCGCCACCACCTCCGGGACGATGCCCGCGGCCACGCATGCGTTTCATGTTCATTCTGGTGCCGTCGCGCCTTCCTGTTGCAACCGGAGGGGAGCATGGCGGCACGCGCGGGAGGACCCCCGTTGGCGTTCCGCGGCGTGCTGCCCGGCCGGACTTCACTACCGTCGACGTGCGGGGCGGCTGCCGCCCCTGGGCCCGGTCGACCTTCGCCCATGCGCCACGACAGCGCAACCAGGGTCGACGGACGGCCTTCTTCGGATGCCCGGGACCCGCCGCATTGCAGCGGTCCCTGCCACGAGATATCAAACTAGCCCTCCCGCCCGCCGCTGCCAAACGGTTTTTCGCCTCGGCGGGATGCGGAGGTGTCATGGCACCCACGCGCGGTCCTGGAGGGGACGCAGCACCAGGGCCCGGGGGATGCCGGCCAGGTCGGCGCGCACCGAGGCCGCCAGGCCGGCAGCCACGGCGAGATCCGCGACCGGCACCGCCTGATCGGGGCCGAGTTCCAACACAGTCACCCCGTGCGGGGCAAGCTGACCGGGCAGCGCCGCGACGATCGCGCGATAGGCCGCGAGTTCGTCCACCCCGCCGTCCAGCGCGGCGCGCGGTTCGTGGCACGCAACCTCGGGCATCAGGCGCGGGATGTCCGCGCTCGGGATATAGGGCGGGTTGGCGAGCACCAGGTCGAACCGCCCGGCGATCGCCGCCCCCCAATCACCGCAGACGAAGGCGGCGCGGCCGCCCAGTCCCAACCGTGCGGCGTTGTCGCGCGCCAGCGCCGCGGCGGCGGGGGCCCGGTCGATCCCGACACCGAACGCGAAGGGGAACTCGGTCAGCACCGCCAGCAGGAGGCAGCCGGTGCCGGTGCCGAGATCGAGCACCCGACCGGGGGCAGCCCGGCCGGCGAAGGCGGCCAGCGCCGCCTCGATCAGGGTTTCCGAGTCGGGGCGGGGGACCAAGGTGGCGGGGGAGACCGTCAGGTCGAGGCTCCAGAACTCACGCCGCCCCAGGATCAGCGCCACCGGCTCGCGCGCGGTGCGGCGGGCGATCAGAGCGGCGAACGGGGCGGCGGCGGGCGCGGGCAGCGGCGCGGCCAGATCAGCGAGCAGCGCCGTGGCAGACACCCCGAGGGCGGCGGCAAGCAGCAGCCTTGCGTCGAGCCGCGGTTGCTCCACCCCCACCGCAGCCAGGCGGTCGGCGCCCCAGGTCAGGGCGGCGCGGCGGTGGGGGAAGGCCAAGGGGTCGGGGGGGCGTGCCCTTCCTCCCGCCCCCCTCCCGCAAGAGGACGGGGAGACGCCTTCCCCCTCCCCTTGCGGGAGGGAGCCGGGAGGAAGGGCACGTCCCCCGGCGCCACCCGGCTCCCCCACCGCCGTCACGCCTCGACCGCGAGCCGGGCGGCCTGATCCTCGGCGGTCAGCGCATCGATGAACTCCTCGAGCTCGCCCGCCATCACGCGTTCGATCTTGTAGAGCGTGAGGTTGATCCGGTGGTCCGACACGCGACCCTGCGGGAAGTTGTAGGTGCGAATGCGTTCCGAACGATCCCCCGTGCCGACCTGCGCGCGCCGGTCGGCGGCGCGGGTGGCGTGCAGTGACGCCCGCTGCTGCTCATAGAGCCGCGCGCGCAGGATCTTCATCGCTTTGGCGCGGTTCTTGTGCTGGCTCTTCTCCTCCTGCATCGCCACCGCGAGACCGGTTGGAAGATGCGTGATCCGCACCGCGCTTTCGGTCTTGTTCACGTGCTGGCCGCCGGCGCCGGAC
The DNA here is from genome assembly GCA_963708095.1 of uncultured Pseudomonadota bacterium. GTDB lineage: Bacteria > Pseudomonadota > Alphaproteobacteria > Acetobacterales > Acetobacteraceae > JAJZVS01. The sequence continues at coordinate 3,921,514 of OY970182.1, read as the reverse complement.
GCGCGATAGACGTCGATGCGCAGATCGCCCTCGTCGATCTGCACATCCACCTCTTCCGCCTCCGGCAACACCGCGACGGTCACGGTGGAGGTGTGGATGCGGCCCTGGCTTTCGGTGGCGGGCACGCGCTGCACACGATGAACGCCCGATTCGTATTTCAGCCGGGCAAAGACGTTGCGCCCGGTGACCTCGGCAATGCCTTCCTTGAGGCCGCCCAGCTCGGTGTCCGTGTAGTCCAGGATCTCGAACCGCCAACCGCGCAGCGCGGCGTATTTCTGGTACATGGCAAACAATTCGGTGGCGAACAGGGCGGCCTCGTCGCCGCCGGCGGCGGGGCGGATTTCCAGGATGGCGCTGCGTTCGTCGGCCTCGTCGCGCGGCAGCAGCGCGAGGCGCAGCTCGTGTTCCAGCGTCGGCAGCCGCTCCTTCAGCGCGCGCAGCTCGGCTTCCGCCAGCTCGCGCAGCTCGGGATCACTCAGCAACGCCTCCGCCTCGGCGCGGGCCTGTTCTGCGGCGCGCAGCTCGGCGATGCGCGCCGCGACCGGTTCGAGGTCGGACAGTTCCTTCGACGCCCGCGCGTACCCGTCCCCGGTCACGCCGCCGGCGAGTTGGTCGCGCAGTTCGTCGGTGCGCGCGGCGATACGGTCGAGCTTGAGGGCGAAGCTCATCGCAGCCGGTCGGGCAGCTCCGCCAGCGGCACCGCGACCTGCTCGCCGCTGGCGAGGTCCTTCACCTGCGCGACCCCGGCCGCCAGGTCGTCCGCGCCCAGCAACACGGCGGCGCGGGCACCGATCTTGTTGGCGCGCTCCATCCGGCGGCGGAGGTTGCCGCGATAGGCCATCTCGGCACGCAGTCCGGCGCGGCGGAGGGATTGCAGCACGTCGAGCGCCGCGGGCTCCGACGCGTCGCCTACGGGGATGACGGCGATCGGGGCGGGCGCCGGCGGCGGCGCGGCGAGCAGCATGGACAGGCGTTCGATTCCCGCCGCCCAGCCGACGGCGGGGGTGGGTGGTCCGCCCATTTCTGAAACGAGCCCGTCGTAGCGTCCGCCGGCCAGCACGGTGCCCTGGGCGCCAAGCCGGTCGGTCACGAACTCGAACGCGGTGTGGCTGTAGTAATCGAGGCCGCGAACGATGCGCGGGTTCTCCCGGTACGGCACACCGAACCGGTCCAGATGGCGCTTCACGCCCGTGTAGAAGGCCCCGGCGGCCTCCGTGAGGAAGGGCCCGATAGTGGGCGCGTCGGCGACCAGGGCGCGGTCGGCCGGGTCCTTGCTGTCGAGGATGCGCAACGGGTTGCGGTCGAGCCGGGCGATGCTGTCTTCCGACAGGGCGGCGCGGTGGCGGGTGAAATAGTCCACCAGCGCCGCGCGGTAGGCGGTGCGGCTGTCGGCATCGCCGAGCGTGTTCAATTCCAACACGGTATCGGCGGCGATGTCGAGCGCGGCAAGGATATCCCAGCCGCAGGCGATGGCTTCGGCGTCGGCGAGCGGTTCGGCGGCGCCGATCAGTTCGAGGCCGATCTGGTGGAACTGGCGGTAGCGGCCTTTCTGCGGACGCTCGTAGCGGAACATCGGGCCGGCGTAGAAGATTTTCTGCGGCAGGGTCTGGGTGAGGCCGTTGCTGACGAGGGCGCGGCAGACTCCGGCGGTGCCCTCGGGACGCAGGGTCAGGCTGTCGCCGCCGCGGTCGGTGAAGCTGTACATCTCCTTGGTGACAACGTCGGAGGTCTCGCCCAGGGTGCGGGCAAAGACGGCGGTGGCCTCGAAGATGGGGGTGGCCCATTCGTCGCAACCGTAGGTGGCGGCGACCGCGCGGGCGGTGTCGACGACGTGGCGGTGGCGGCGGGCGTCTTCGCCGATGAGGTCGGTGGTGCCGCGGATGGGTTGCAACGGGGGCACGGGACGGGGGGAGCCTTCGGGTTGGGGTGGTCGGCGGTGGAATATGGTGTTTGCCGGCTTCGCCTGCGACGGGCAAGGCGGGGGCGCCGCGTGGTCCCCGGGGTCGGTTTGGATCCCCGGTCCATGACCCATTGCGCTCCTGCGGCAGTGGCAGGCCCCGCGGACAGGGCGATTGCGCACCCGGATTTCGCCGCCAGCCCCAGCGCAATCGGGTGAACCAGAAAATCGGTGCGGACCGCGCCTCCTTCACCTTGTATCTCGGATATCTGCGAGAACCGCTTTGGGCCGGCGGGGCGGGCGCCCCTGCCGGCCCTGGCGGGGGGAGCCCGTTGTCACCGCGGGAGAGCACCCCGAGGGAGAGCCCGGGGCCTCCCCGCCCTCTTCACAACCCGCACGGTTGCAGGGTCTGCGAGACCGTATCTGCAAGGAAGGGATCGGAAGATGAGCGGCACTCTACGGTATGGAGGGATCGATGTCAGCAAGCTTTGGCTTGATGTCGCGGTGTGGCCGGGGGAGGCGCAGGCGCGGTTTGTCTCCGACCCGCCCGGCCTGGCGGCGCTGGCCGCCTGGCTGGGGGAGCGGGGGGTGGGCCGGGTCGGCCTGGAGGCCTCCGGCGGCTACGAACGGGGTGTGATGGACGGCCTGGCGGGCGGCGGGATCGAGGTCTGCCGCTGCAACGCGTTGCAGGTGCGCCGGTTTGCGCAGGCGCAGGGCCGGCACGCCAAGAACGACCGGGCGGATGCGCGCGTGGTGGCGCGGTTCACCGCGACCATGATCGATGCCGTGCCGGTGCCGCGTCGGTGCGAGCTTGACCCGCTGGTCGAACACCTGGCGCTGCGGCGGCGCTTGGTCGGCTGGATTGGCGACTGCGCCAACCAGTTGGAGCAGGTGCGCACGCCCGCGCTGCGCCGGCAGGTCCTGCGGACGCAAGCCGGCTTCGAGCGCCAACGGAAGGCGCTCGATGCCAAGCTGGCGGCGCTGATCGAAGCGCGCGCGGAGTGGCGCGAGCGCGCCCGCCGGCTGCGCACCGTGCCCGGTGTCGGGCCGGTGCTGGCGGCGGTGCTGGTGGCGCTGCTGCCCGAACTCGGCACCTTGTCGCGCCGGGCGATCGCCAGCCTGGCCGGCGTCGCACCGTTCGACGACGACAGCGCCGGACGGCACGGCACGCGCCATATCCACGGCGGGCGCGCGGTGGTGCGGGAGATGCTCTACATGGCGGCCCTGACGGCGCGGCGCCACAACCCGGCCATCGCCGCCTTCGCCGAGCGGCTGGCCGGGAAGAAGCCGAAGGTCATCCTGGTCGCCTGCATGCGCAAGCTGCTGGTCATCCTGAACGCCATGCTGCGCGACGGCACCGACTGGCAGGCCACCGCCTGAAACGACAGCCCCCGCAGCCGGCGGGGCGACGCAGTGCGGCCGCCGGCGAGGCAGCGGCGCCGCAGGATCCGCCGCAGGCCGGCGTCGGCCCCGCCCGCGCCGCGGACGGTGCTTGCCTTGACCACCATCCCTTGGTTCGACCGCAGCGACCATCCCTTCGTCCCGACCTGCCGACAGGCAGGCCCCTGCGCGCAGGGGCGGTCAATGAGGGCCTGCCCCTCGGCAGGCCACCGCGCCCTTGCGCGGCGCGCAGCGTCATTGACCGCCCCGAGCACAGCGGCAGACTCGACCAGGTCGGAGGCACAAAGGCGAAACGAAGAACACGGTTGCTCTCCCGCGCTGCGGGCTTGGGCCGCGAAGCGGCCCAAGCCCGCAGCGCGGGAGAGGTGATGTGCCGGAAGTTCGCGCCCCGATTGCACTGGCACCAGCCAGCCTGTCGGTTATCCTAATATCGTCCTCAATGGCCTATAATTCTTGACTTATGCGCAATACCTCGCGACGAACGTCATCGTTGGAGCGATGCGTAAGGTCGGGGTTAAGACGGATAGCATACGGAACGATCGAGATCATCATGGGCAAGGAGCGCCGGAGCCGTCGCCGATAATCGCGGCGTCACAAGACGCAAGCCGCGAACGCAGGGCCCCGGTCGTGATTCGGGCGAAGGGAACACGCGAACGTGCGCAGGGTCCTCTCAGGTTCGTGACCATGCGCCATCGTATTGCCCTAATTTCTTTGTCATTATCGGCCTCTCTGTTATCCATACCGTGCGCCGAGACTGCGGCCGTATCGATTGTAACCGCCTGTTAACGGATGCGGATGAAGAAGCCAATGGATCGATTATCCGCACGGGAGATACCCTCGGGCCGGACGTTTTTTGCGGCGAGACCACGGTCGGACAGGGCCTTCTTGAGTCCCTCTGGCGGCGTCATCAAGCGAGGCGGGGCAGGCTGATGCGCTCGTTGCCGCAACGTCTGCTCCGCTTCATTCGGCCTATGGTGCCGGCGACCGACGTTCTGACCGCCATGCTGCACCTTCCGCTCGTCAGCGTGGAAGCGGTGACAAACGCCCGACCGCTGCTCGTTCTCGCACCGCACCCTGACGACGAAAGCCTCGGCTGCGGCGGGTTGATCGCGGCATGTTGCGCAGCAGGCCACGACGTCCGCGTGCTGGTCCTCACGGATGGTGCGGCCTCGCACGCCGGTTCGGCGCGTTATCCTCCATCCCGTCTGGCGGCACTTCGCCAGTCCGAGACCGCCGCTGCCATGGCAGCCCTCGGGCTTCCGAGAGACCGTCTGGAGTTCCTGGGTCTGCCCGACGGGCACGCCCCCCTCCGCGGCGGAAAATTTCGGGAAGTCGCCGGCCGCATCGCTGCCTTTGCCGCCGCTTCCGGCATAGGGTCGATCTGCACGACCTGGGCGCACGATCCCCATCGCGACCACCGGGCGGCACATCTTCTTGGCCAGGTGGCCGCCCAAGAGGTCGGGGCGCAGCTGCTCTGCTATCCAATCTGGGGCTGGACGCTGCCCGCTTATAGCTGGCTCCCGGATGAGCCGGTGTTCGGCGTGCGCCTCGACATCGCCGATCATCTTGCCGCCAAACGCGAAGCGATCTTCTGCCACGCTTCGCAGGCGAGCGGCCTTATTGGTGACGATCCAAACGGGTTTCGGTTGGATCCCGGATTTATTGCACGGTTTGAGCGACCATTCGAGGTTTTCGTGACCAACCAACCGGGATTCGGCCGGCAAGAGATCTCATAAATTTGCCGATAAGGGGAACATCCGTGAAGGAGGGACATGTGATCCGCGCCTCCATCATCATTCCGGCCTATAACGCGGAACGCTTCGTCGCCACGGCTGTCGCTTCGGCGCTGGCGCAGACCGAACAACGTATCGAGGTGCTGGTGGTGGATGATGCCTCAACCGACGGCACCGCCGAGGCAGTGGATCGGGCTGCCGCCGGCGACAGACGCGTTCACTTGCTGCGGCTGAATATCAACTCCGGTCCCGCGGCCGCGCGGAACTTTGCCCTCTCGCAGGCCGTTGGCGAGTGGATCGCGCTGCTGGACGCAGACGACACCTTTGCGACGCACCGCATCGCGACGTTGACGCAGCTGGGCGATGCCTGCCAGGCGGACATGGTGTCGGACAACCTGCTTCTATGCCCCGAGGCTCAGGAGTTCCCACCCCGGCCGATGCTACCGACGTCGGCCTCGGCAGCCCTTTGGTGCATGTCGGCCGCGGAGTTTGTGGCGGGCAACATCGGCCGCCGGCGACAGCCGCGCCTGAGCTACGGTTTCATGCAGCCGCTGTTCCGTCGGGAGTTCCTGGCGCGCCATCGCCTCCGCTACGAGGACCAAAATCGGTTCGGCGAGGACTTCCTGTTCTATCTCGACTGCCTCCTCGCCGGCGCCTCCTGGTGGGTCACGTCCGAACCGATGTACCGCTATGCGGTGCGGTCCGGTTCCCTGACTGAAATCCAGCGCGCGGCGGATCTGAATCGTATCCGCATGACCGAGCAGCGCCTGCTGCAGACCGACCCATCGGTCGCTGCCGATGACCGGCTGGCAGATGCGTTACGGCGGCATAAGACCGTTATCGATCGTTGCTACTATTATCGTGCTTTCACCGACGCTATCAAGAGCGGACGCCGCTCAACGGCCATGAGTCTGCTGTTCGAGAGTCCGAAAAGCTTCGCGCATATTCTCCGCGAAGCAGCCGCGCAGACACCGACGATAACGCGCAAGGCATTCCGGGGTGGCTATCGGGCCACGGCCTCGCGCCGGCTGACCATCCCACTTTAATCGCCATTCCGAACCGAGGAGCAGACATCCATATGCCCACAGCGAAGTGGTTGCTCCTTGTAGCCGCCGCCAGGTTCAATTGGCTGCATAAGCTTCTGTTGCGGCTGTTTCCGAGGCCGGTTGGTCTGCCGCTCGACCGGGACCGCTGGGATCGGGAGTACGCAACCGGCGGGTGGGAATGGCTCAAGGATCTTGCGGAAGCACCGCACAATTATGTTATCGCATCGTATTGTGGCCGTACTGGCGCGAGGACGGCAATCCTGGATGTCGGGTGCGGGGAGGGCGTCCTGCAGTCCATCCTGCGCCGGGACGGCTATCAGCGGTACGTCGGGATCGACGTCTCCCCGTTCGCAATAGAGCATGCTGGCGCGAAGGCTGACGCCACGACCAGCTTTGTCGTGGCCGATGCCCTGGATTACGAAACCGAAGAGCAGTTTGATACTGTCATTCTGAATGAGGTCATGTACTATTTTCCTGACCCATTGGCCGTTTTGCAACGCCTTGCCGACCGGCTAAACGCAGGCGGCCACTTCGTCGTGTCCATGGCCCAGCCAAGCTTCCGGGAGGCGCTGGCAGTCCAGAAGATCTGGCGCGACATCGGTTCTGCCTACAAGGCGGTCACAGAGGTTTCGCTGCTCTATCGGGGCGGCCTGCCGCGAACGATCAAGCTGCTTGCGCGGTTGCCGCCATCAGGAAGCTGACCCGGCGCCTTCATCCCCGTGCGCCTAATGCGCGAAGATGTCCGGTGTTTCGTACCCCAGCAGATCGAGCCGCGCCCGCGCCGGCAGGAAGTCGAAACACGCCTGCGCCAGCTCCAGCCGGCCTTCCCGACGCAGCAATGCCTCCAACTTCGCCCACAGCGCATGCAGGTGCAGCACGTCGGAGGCGGCATACGCGAGCTGCTCGGCGGACAGTTCCGGCGCGCCCCAGTCCGACGTCTGCTGCTGCTTGCTGATCTCCACGCCCAGCAGCTCGCGGCAGAGATCGCGCAGCCCGTGCCGGTCCGTGAACGTCCGCACCAGTTTGGCCGCGATCTTGGTGCAGGCCACGGGTGCGACGGTGATGCCCAGGCTGTGCTGCAGCACCGCCACGTCGAAACGGGCGAAGTGCATCAGTTTCAGCACCAAAGGATCGGCCATCATCCGCGCCAGGTTCGGGCAGTCGAACCCGCGGCCGCCAAGCGAGGGCGGGCGAAGCTGCACCAGATGCGCCACGCCGTCACCGGCGGAAAGTTGCACGAGGCACAGCCGGTCGCGATGCGGGTTGAGGCCCATGGTCTCGGTATCGACGGCAACCACCGGGCCGAGGGACAGGCCCTCCGGCAGGTCGTCGCGATGCAGATGCAGCGCCGCGCCGGGCATGAACTGGGTCACGCCCATGCCGTCCCTGCCGTCGCCAACCGATGACCGATCATTGAACTGGTGCCCAGGAGAAGACTCGAACTTCCACGACCTTGCGGCCACAGGTACCTGAAACCTGCGCGTCTACCAATTCCGCCACCTGGGCATCCGCCGGCGGCCGATGCGGCCGGCCGGGAGGTGCGGGGGTGTAACGGCGGGAGGCGGACCCGTCAAGCACGGGTCTGTAGGTGTGCGGCGGCTTGCGGGGGCGGGGGACGCCGCACGGAACCTCTGCCGCTGCCGCACCTCGCGCACGGGGGAAGACGTGCCGGTGCAACCCTTGTGCGCGGCGCGCTTTTCCGCCCTGATCGTGCCCCTTCCCCCGCCCATCGCCGAGACCGCCATGCCCCGCATCGAGATCGCCCCCAGCCTGCTCGCCGCCGATTTCGCCCAACTGGCGGAGGAGGCCGCCGCGGTGGAAGCCGCCGGCGCCGACTGGCTGCACCTCGATGTGATGGACGGGCGCTTCGTGCCCAACATCAGCTTCGGCCCCCTTGTCCTGCGCGCCCTGCGCCCACGTACCCGCCTGCCCTTCGACGTCCACCTGATGATCGCCCCGGTCGACCCCTTCATCGCCGAGTTCGCCGCCGCCGGCGCCGACCGCATCCTGATCCACCCGGAATCCGGCCCCCATCTGCATCGTTCGCTGCAGGCGATCCGCGCGCTCGGCAAACGGGCCGGCGTGGTGTTGAACCCGGCGACCCCGGTGGAAGCCGTTGCATGGGTGCTCGATCTGGTTGACACAGTGCTGATGATGACCGTCAACCCCGGATTCGGCGGACAGGCGTTCCTGTCCTCGCAACTGCCCAAGATTGCCGCGATGCGCGAAATGATCGCCGCCTCCGGCCGGCCCATCCGGCTGGCGGTCGACGGCGGCGTCGCCCCGGGCACCGCGGGGCCGGCGGCGGCAGCGGGGGCCGATACCCTCATTGCCGGCAGCGCCGTGTTCGGCTCCCCGGACTACGCGCAGGCCATAGCTGCGCTACGCGCCGAAGCCGCCGCCGCCTTCCCCTCCCGCACCGGAGGGCCCGGGGCCGAGGGGACCGCAGATTGAGCGGGGGCGATCCGCGCCGCTGGCTACGCGACCTGCGGCGCGTCGTCGCGCGCCTGCCCGACCTGCGCATGAGCCGGGTGCCCGATGCGCCCGCCCTGCCGGTGCGCGATCCCTGGCCCGGCGATCCCGCTCGCGGCGCCCGACTGCTCAAGGGCGAGCTCGAACTGGGCGGCGGGGTGCGCGGGCTGCGGCCGGGGTTCTGGGCCGAGCCGTCCGGCGCGATGCTGCTGCGCGCCGCCGGGCACGGGTTCACCTGGCTGCGCGACCTGCGCGCGCTCGGCACCGACGCCGCCCGGCTGCGGGCCCGCGCGCTGGTGTCAGACTGGATCGCCACCGGCGCGTCCGATCCGCTGGCGCAGCGGCCGGACGTGGCCGGAGCGCGCATCGCCGCGTGGCTCGGCCACTACGATTTCTTCTTCGCCGCCGCCGACGATGCGTTCCGCCAGAAGCTGATGGGCCGCCTCGTCTCCGACGCCCGCAGCCTGTCCGCGGCCCTGCCGCCGGAGGAGATCGACGCCCGCGCGCTCACCGCGCTGAAAGGCCTGATCGCCGCGGCGGTCGCGCTGCCGGAGCACGGCGGCTTCCTGCTCCGCGCCCAGCGCTTCCTGCCGCAGGAAATCGCCCGCCAGGTGGCCCCGGACGGCAGCCAGGCCGAGCGCAGCCCGGCCGCGCTACTCGCCGCCCTGCAGGACCTGACGGAAATCCGCGCCCTGCTGCAGGCGGCGCAGGCAACGCCGCCAACCTTGCTGGGCCCCGCGATCGAGCGGCTGGCCGGGGCGCTGCGCGCATTGCGCCACGGCGACGGCGGCCTCGCGTTGTTCAACGGCAGCAAGGAGGACCACGCCGGGCTGATCGAACTGGTGCTGACCCAGGCCGGGCGCGGCGGGCGTACGCCGCTGGCGCTGCCGGAGGGCGGATTCCACCGCCTCGCGGCCGCGCGCACCCTGGTGCTCGCCGATTGCGGCGCGCCGCCGCCGCCGGGGCTCGATCGGTCGGCACATGCCGGCACCTTGTCGTTCGAGATGTCGATCGGGCGGGAACGGCTGATCGTGAACTGCGGCGCCTTCCCCGCCGGCGGCGCCGAATGGCGGGACGCGGCGCGCGCCACCGCCGCGCACTCCACCCTCGTGATAGCCGACGTGAATTCTTCCGAACTCAAGCCCGAGGGGCTGGGGCGGCGGCCGGGCACGGTCGACGTGCAGCGGCAGGAGGCGAACGGCGCGCACTGGCTGGAAGCGAGCCACGACGGCTGGGGCAAGCCGTTCGGCGCCGTGCATCGCCGTCGCCTCTACCTCGCCGAAAGCGGCGAGGACCTGCGCGGGGAGGATACGATCGAGGCGGCGACGCCGCAGCCCTTCGCCATCCGCTTCCACCTGCACCCTTTGGTGCACGGCAACCTGCAACAGGACGGCGGCGCGGTGCTGCTGCGGCTGCCCGGCGGCGGTGGCTGGCGGCTGCGCGCCGACGGGGCGAAGGTGTCGGTGGAGGAGAGCATCTATCTCGGCGGCCCGGAACCGAAGCGCGCCGAGCAGGTGGTGCTGAGCGGCTACCCGGACGGGCCGCAGCACGTGAAATGGGCGATCAGCAAGGTGAAATAGGTCGACGCGCGCGCCGCCGCGTCCTCCCCTGATCCGCATGAAGGTCCTGGAGATCACCAACGTCGATTTCTCGCTGCGCCAGTTCGTGCTACCGCTGATGCGCGGCATCCGCGCGCGCGGGCACGAGGTGGTGGGCGTCTCGGCCGAAGGGCCGCTGCTCGAGGGGATCCGCGCCGAGGGGTTCCGGGTGGTCGCGGTGCCGTTCGCCCGGCAGGTCTCCCCGGTCGCGCATCTGCGTGCCTTCGCCGCCCTGGTGGCGCTGATCCGGGCGGAGAAGCCCGACCTCGTGCACGCGCACATGCCGATCAGCGGCTTCCTGGGGCGCCTGGCGGCACGGATCGCCGGCGTACCCCGCGTCGCCTACACATGCCATGGATTTCTCTACAAACAGGAGGGCTCGTTCGCCCGGCGCGCCGTCGCCTTCGTCATGGAATGGATCGGCGGGCGGCTGACCGACGCGTTCCTGACCGTCTCGGCGACCGAGGCGGCGGAGGCGCGGCGGCTGTTCATCTCCCGCCGCGCCGTCGCGGTCGGCAACGGCCGCGACCCGGCCGTGTTCCACCCCGATCCGGCTGCGCGGGCGCGGCTGCGCGCGGCCCTCGGCACGCCGGAGGACCGGGTGGTGGTGCTCGCCGTCTCCCGCCTGGTGCGGACCAAGGGCTACCCGGAATTGGCGGCGGCGATGCGGGACGTGCCGGAGGCCGAGCTATGGGTGGTGGGCGAGCGGCTTGCCTCGGACCCCGGGGAGGACATGGTGGCGCTGCTGGAGGGCGCGGGCCTCGGGGCGCGGCTGAAGCGGCTCGGCTACCGCGACGACGTGGCTTCGGTGATGGCGGCGGCCGACATCTTCACCCTGCCGAGCTATTTCGAGGGGCTGCCGGTCTCGGTGATGGAGGCGATGCTGTGCGGCCTGCCGGTCGTCGCCTCCGACATCCCGGGGCCCCGCCTGCAGGTGGTCGAGGGTGTGACCGGCCTGTTGGTGCCAGCGCACGCGGTGGCGCCGCTGGCCGCGGCGCTGGCGCGGTTGGCTGCCGATCCGGGCTTGCGCGCAACGATGGGTGCGGCGGGACGGGCGCGGGCAGTCGATTTGTTCGACGAATCGAAGGCGATCGCGCGCACGCTGGACCTGCTCGGGCTGTAGGGCTATTGCGCGGCGACATGAACGACATCGTCCCGATCCGCCGCGCGCTGATCTCGGTTTCCGATAAATCCGGCCTGGTGGCCTTCGCCGCCGCACTCGCCGCGCAGGGGGTCCAGATCCTGTCCACCGGCGGTTCGGCCGCCGCGCTGCGCGCCGCCGGCGTGGCGGTGACGGAAGTGTCCGAGCACACCGGGTTTCCGGAAATCCTGGATGGGCGGGTCAAGACCCTGGTGCCGCAGATCCACGGCGGCCTGCTCGGCCGACGCGACCTGGCTGAGCACGTGGCACAGATGGCGGCGCACGGGATCGCGCCGATCGACCTGCTGGCGGTGAATCTCTACCCGTTCGAGGCCACGGTGGCGCGCGGCGCCGCCCCGGACGACTGCGTGGAGAACATCGACATCGGCGGCCCGGCGCTGATCCGCGCCGCGGCGAAGAACCATGATTTCGTCACCGTGCTGACCGAGCCCGACCAGTACGCCGAGGTACTGGCGGAGATCGCGGCCCAGGGCGGCACTACCCTGGCGCTGCGCCGGCGGCTGGCCGGTGCGGCCTATGCCCGCACCGCCGCCTACGACGCCGCCATCGCGGCCTGGTTCGCCGCGGAGCGGGGCGAGGCGTTCCCGCCGCGGCTGGCAATTGCCGGCACCCTGCGCCAGACCTTGCGCTACGGGGAGAACCCGCACCAGCAGGCGGCCTTCTACGTCGGCACGCCGCGCACGGGCGTGGCGACCGCGACGCAGGTGCAGGGCAAGGAGCTGTCGTACAACAACCTGAACGACACCGACGCCGCCTACGAATGCGTGGCCGAGTTCGACGCGCCGACGGTGGTGATCGTCAAGCACGCCAACCCATGCGGGGTCGCCACTGCAGCGCGCCTGGCCGATGCGTGGGAGGCGGCGCTGCGCTGCGACCCGACCTCGGCCTTCGGCGGCATCGTTGCGCTGAACCGGACCCTGGACGGGCTGACGGCGGAACGGATTGCCGCGATCTTCACCGAAGTCATCATCGCTCCGGACGCCGATGCCGAGGCGCGCGCGGTGCTGGCGCGCAAGAAGAACCTGCGGCTGCTGCTGGCAGGCGGACTACCCGATCCGGCCGCGCCGGGCACCGTGTTCCGCAGCGTCGGCGGCGGGTTCCTGGCGCAGACGCGCGACGCCGGGCGGGTGGCGGAGGCCGATCTGCGGGTCGCCACCCGGCGCGCGCCGAGCCCGACGGAGCTCGCGGACCTGCTGTTCGCGTTCCGCGTCTGCAAGCATGTAAAATCGAACGCAATCGTCTATGCCAAGGGCGGCGCGACGGTGGGCATCGGCGCAGGGCAGATGAGCCGGGTGGATTCCGCGCGCATCGCGGCCTGGAAAAGCGCCGAAGCGGCAAAGGTGGCAGGGCTGGACGCGCCCCTGGCCCAGGGCAGCGTGGTCGCCTCGGACGCGTTCTTCCCCTTCGCCGATGGGCTGGAGGCGGCGGTGGCCGCGGGCGCAACGGCGGTGATTCAGCCCGGCGGGTCGATGCGCGACGCCGAGGTGATCGCCGCGGCGGACGCCGCCGGGATCGCGATGGTGCTGACGGGGATGCGGCATTTCCGGCATTAGCCGCGGCACGCGGGCAGCGGACAGCCGGCAAGCCTCCTTCACCCGCTTGCGCGGAGGACGCTACGGATCGCGAGACGGCCGATCAGGCGCCGCGCCGGCCGCTCGATGGCGAAGTAGGAAAGCGTGGACAGCACGAAGGTGGCGGCCCAGGCACAGCCCGTGACGACGGAGCGGTGCGCCGACAGGTCGGTCCCTGCGAGCAGCCGCTGCATGCCCTCCAGCAGCGGATCGTGCACCAGGTAGATCGAATAGGAAATGACGCCGAGGAAATAGATGACGCCGGAGCCGAGGAAGCGCGCCACCACGCCTTCGTCTGCGGACAGGCACAGGACCAGCACGCTGAACAGCGCAACCACCGCGAGGTCGGTCCCGCGGACGCACAGCAGCGCGAGCAACACCGCGGTAGCGCCCACACTTAGGCCGGGACTGGACTTCAGCCGCTTCCCCATCGGGTGGGCCGCGATCCGACAGAGGGCGACGCCGATGCCGAATTCGGCAAGGCAGCGCAGGCCGGGCGCAAACGTGGACCCGACCCAGATGTCCAGCGGGCCGCTGCGCACGGCCTGCTCGCCGATCCAGGGCGTCGGCAGGTGTGCGAGAATCGCGAGCGTCATTGCGGACACGGTGACCATGGTGAGGGCGCGGAATTTGTCGCCGTGCAGGACCAGCCGGCAGAACACGGGAAACAGAAGATAGGCGCCCCATTCCGAGCTGATCGACCAGCCCGGACCGTCCACGCTGCCGACATGCGAGTGCCACGACTGGATCAGCAGCAGGTTGGACAGCAGCGCGCTATCGAGCCCGGCGACATGCGGCAGCACGCCGCCCCGGATGAGCAGGAAGCAGACGACCGTCATGACGAAATACAGCGGGTAGGTGCGGGCGAATCGCTTCTTCAGGAAACTCGCGTAGGCAGCGGGGGTGCGCGTGTGCCTGAAGGTCTCCCCGTAGTTCAGCGCCAGGACGAAGCCGCTCAGGATGAAGAACAGATCGACGGCGAGATAGCCGTGGTCGATCAGCACATGCGCGGGGTGCCAGACCGCGACCTGCTGCTCGGCATGGTAGACCATCACCCAGCAGGCCGCGAGGCCCCGCAACCCGGTAAGGGATCTGATTTCGGAACGGCGTTCGTTCATGGAGGCTGAGGCCCTCGGCTCCGGTTGTCGGCATCGCAAGCCGGGCATCGGGGCCGCTGCCCACCGGCGCCATCCCGCCGGGTCACGCCCGGAAGCTGCATCAGGATGTGCGCCGGCACTGCCGCACCGGTCCGGCGTGCGGCCGACGATCTGCATGGAAGAGGAAGTCTGACGCGCTGCGTCGCAGCATACCAGCGGTCCGGCGGCCGGGCGCGCGTAACAAGATATTGAACGACGCTGCCGAACGCGGCGCCGCGACCGCTTCGTCGGCCCTTGCCCAGCGGATGACGCCGCTGCGTGTCGAGATCGTCCGGGGGCGTACAACCGACCGTGATACCCCGGACCCGGGCGGCTTGTAATTGTGACATCGTTCTGGAATTCCGAGCCCGGTCCGGCGCGGCCTCGACTGGCAACCGACGTGCAGATCGGTATAACCAGGGCCCCGCGCAGCGTGCGCGGACTGTCATCCGGGACCGCGTCGCGGTTCCCGGGGCCCGCGGCGGCGGCACCGTCGGCACCATTCGGCCGGCTAACCGAAGGAAACCTGGACCATGACGCCATCGGATATCGCGCGGCTGGAAGCCTACCTGCGCACCACCCTGGGCAACGACCGGATCCGCATCGAAGCCCCGACCAAGCGCGGGGCCTCGGTCGAGGTCCGCATCGGTGCGGAATTCATCGGCACGGTGCACCGGGACGAGGACGACGGCGAGGTCTCGTTCTCGCTGCACATCACGATCCTGGAAGAAGACCTGCCGGTGCTCGCCGCACAGAAGCGGGCGGCGCCGAAACGCTGAGGGGCGCGGCGCGCCGGTCGCTCCGGCGCGTCATCGCGGCCATCCGGACGGGGGGCGACAACGGGAATGCGTGGGCGCAACGAACCGGCACGGTTCGGCATCGTTCTCTATGAAGGCGTCGAGCCGATCGACCTCGGCGGCACGATGGGGGTGGTGTCGATGGCGACGCGCGTCCTGCCGGCGCTGGCGGCGGTGACGATCGCGCGCGCGGCCGGACCCGTTGCCCTGGCCGGCGGCCTGCGGGTGATCGCGGAGCATGGGTTCGCGGACGCGCCGGCGTGCGACGTGGTGATCGTCTGCGGCGGGCCGGGGTGGCGGGCGCAACTGGAGGATGGGGCGATGTTGGGCTTCCTGCGGGGGCTCGACCCGTCGCGCGTCGCGTCGGTCTGCACCGGCGCGCTGATCCTGGGCGCGGCGGGGCTGCTGGACGGACGCGCGGCGACCACGCGGCGCACCGCGTTGGGGGCGGAACAGGAGGCGCCGCTGGTCACCTTGCGCGCGGTCGCGCCAACGAGCGCGCCCCGCGCCGCGGCGGTGGTCGACGCCGGGGTGGTGACGAGCGGCGGGGTATCACTGGCGATCGACGGGACCCTTTATCTGATCGGGCGGATGTATGGGGCGGCGGCGCGCGACGAGGTGGCGCGGGTGATCGAGTACGATCGGGCGTGGGCGGCCAATTGCGCGGCGCTGGGGGTGGTGGGGGCCCGGTAAGGCGCGAGGCCCCTCGACGCGCCGCCGCACCGGCGGGCGCACATGAAGGCGGTGGATCCGCAGGTGGGCGATTATGTTATTATATCGTAATGATATCGGCGTGCGACCGCCGGACCCGGCCTAACAGCCGAAAAGCGGTGGGCGGTAGCCGAGCGGACCGTGCTCGCGGATCGCCGCGGCTTCGGACCGCCGGCGCGGGCGGTCGGGGTCGGGCGCTGCCGCCGGCGCGCGTCGCGGGGGCGTGTCCGGCGCGGACAGTGGGGCCTCGGGGGGCGTGATGCCGAACATCCGGCAGAGCGGGCGCAGCACCCGCCACAGGCGCGGGGCTGTCGCCAGCAGTTCCGTCATCTCCGGCTGGCCCAGGAGATAGGCGAACTCGATGCCGAACGGCACCGTCTCCGGCGCCATCCGCGCCAGCCAGCCATAGGTTCTGGGCAGGGTCCGGCGCGGCGCGGGGGGCCAGGTCGGCGCCGCATTGGCGGGCGCCGCATCGGCGGGCAGCGCATCGGCGGGCATGGGGGCGGGTTCGGCGGGGTGGCGGCGGGACCTCGCCACCGGATGAGCGGCGATGGCGGCGAAGCGCTCCGCCGCCTCGGTGAGGCGGTTCCACAGCCGGGCCGCGAGGTCCATCAGGACCGGGTTGTGCTCGGCGCCGGTCGCCATCGCCTCCCGCAGCCCGCTGATGAAGCGGGCGAAGCGCCCGGCGAGGGCCCAGGCGCTGGTGGTGGGGGGGGAAGCAGCGGCAGCGGGCATGAACAAAACAAGAACACGAATCCGCCGCCGTGTCAAGCTGTTTCGTGCCGGGGGCCGCAGCCCGGGCGGGCTGCTCTGGCCCGGCGGCGGATCGCGCGCGGCTGCGCCGGGATCGGGCGGGGCGGCAGGGGCGATGCGGTCGGCGGCTGCCGCGCCGTCCACGCGACCCGCGCGCTGGGGGCCCGGCCGGCGCCGACGAAGCCCGTGGGGCGTCCCGTCCGGCGGTCCCGGGGGGCGGCGCGGAAGAGGGCGCGACGATGGAGGATGGCGGGTTCGCGCAGCAGGCCGGACGCCTGTGCAACGAAGCATCGCAGGCCATGCTTCGGCAGCACTCCGAATTTGCCGCCGCCCGGACGGAGCGGCGTCGGCACCTGCACCACGTGCGGGTCGCTGCGATCTCCCGGACGCCGCGACCGCTGCGTTGCACCGGTGCGATCCATCCGTTCGGGATGCCAGGCGCCGGTCGTGATGTCGCGCGTGGCCATTTCCGTATCGGAGAGATGGTTGCGGGCCTCGGCAACGCTATGCTGAGTCACGGGGAGGATATAGCCATAGGATGTCTATATCCTCCCGGGCGGCAGGCTGGCGGCGGCCGGTGCGCCAGACCTGGCGCAAGGTTTTGAGGGAGTCGTCGAGGGAGCGGACACCGAGGATGACCGTGTTCATCACGCTTGTTCCTTGATCACGTGGCCGTAACCATGCACCATCAGCGGCGTTACGGTTAGCCGGACGGAGACGACGCTGCCATTGGCACGCGCCGGGTGGCCGGTTTCTGGATCGCCGCTGACCTAGGGGGGGACGGGATGGCCGGAGGCTTGTTCGTATTTACAGAACAGAAGAAGCTGGTGTCGATGCGTGCCGCGGAGTTCGCAACGGAGGACGACTTTCAACGTCTTCTCGCCGAGAACCCCACACTGCTCTCGGGCGAGCAGAACAACACTGAATCTGCCCGACGCTGGATGCTGGTTGCTAGGGAGAAAGGGATTCCCGCCGAGCAAGGGGGGCGGGTCATGGTGGGCTGTAGACCATCTGTTCCTAGATCAGGACGGCACTCCGACCTTCGTGGAGGTGAAGCGACAGAATGACACCAGGCTTCGACGTGAGGTGGTTGGCCAGATGCTGGACTATGCTGCTAACGCACTAACCTATTGGCCCGCAGACGAAATTCGCCGGGCATTGGAAAATAGGGTCGGGGATGCCGATCAAGAGGTGCGCAAGCAATTCGGGGACAGCCTGGACACTGCCTCGTTCTGGGAGAGGGTCAAGACGAACCTCCAGGCAGGCCGCGTCCGACTTCTCTTCGTCGCCGACAAAATCCCGCCGGAGCTACGTCGCATTGTAGAGTTCCTCAATGCCCAGATGGACCCGGCCGAAGTGCTGGCGCTGGAGCTTCGACAATATAAGGGAGAAGGTGGTCTGAAAGCACTGGTCCCGATCGTTTATGGTCAGACCGAGGCAGCCAAGCAGAAAAAGACTGCCGGGCTACCGAGCAGATCATGGACCAAGGACGAATTTCTTGGTTTCCTACGAGAGAAACAAGGAGATAAGGCCGTCGAAATTACGCAGAGACTCTTTGATTGGGCCGACCATCGTAATGCCGAGATATCCTATGGTAGCGGCACGAAGTATATCTCTGCCTCCATCTCGTTCATTTGCGAGGGACACCGGGTTGTGCCGCTCCGGATATGGAGTTCTGGCTCTGTAGAGATTGGCTTCGGCGCACTATTAAACTCGCCGTTCCAGGACGAAAGACTTAGGTTTGATCTCCTAAACCGACTCAGAGCGATCGCCGGAGTCAACTTCGCCGATGACGTAATTAAGAGATACCCTACCATATCGTTCAAGGTGTTTGCCAATGACACGCACTTGGAGAGATTTTTCGATACAATGAGTTGGGTTTCTGACACACTACGAAGCCAATAACAAAGCGGTGGAAAAGATGAGGCCGCCCGCCTGACCCAGGATATTGAAAGACCCCTGAAAGTTCTCCAGGGCCTGCGAGGCTTCGGCTCTCATCGAAATTACAAACTCAAATTTCTATCGATGATAGGACGCAGACACAGGCAGTCTCCGTAAGGGTATTCCACCCTAACGGAGACTTTTTCATGCTATCGTGACGATCGTGGCGACGGACCTTGACGCAGGCCGCGCAATTAAATGCAACGCCAAGCGCAGTTCTATTGGGTCAGGAACACACGGGGCGAGTGCCCCAGAGTTGTGGTGGCAGAACCGAACACCCACCCCCCCTGCGGAATGATGCCATTCGCGGAGGGGACACCCCATCTCACCGAAGTTCCGACTAGCCACTTGCCGACAGGCAGGTTTCGGAACGTAAATCTCCCGCGCGAGTCACAGGTTGTCCTTCTGACAAACCTCTCTGCCTCCGGGTTTCTATTCGCTATGGAAGTGTAGCCGTTCTTGAGCGCCTGCCCCATTTCGTTGAAATAGGAGTCGTAGGGCGCCAAGGACACCCCCGCCCCAGCGCAGGTCTTCACGTCGCCTCCGATGGTGCGAAAAAATGCTTCTCCCTTCAAAACCGATGGACCTGATTTCTTTGACCAGGCGACGGGTTGCTGGTGAAATTCCGTTGTCATCCTGTAAGAGTTTTGGGCGGTTAAAGCACACCCACCCAGCATAGATGCGAGACCAAGAGCCAAAATCGCCTTGCGGAACATACCACCCTCCATGCGTGAACCGGAATGGTAAAGATATGGACCTTGGCCCGTCAAGAGTATGATATCGATTGATGTCTTTAGTTGAGCTAATCGGCCCTAGCGTCTTCCGCTCCACGTCTGAACATATCTGGCAGGAACGCAACTTCCCAGGTGGCCCGAAGAAAAACGGTCTGCAAACGATCTCGA
The DNA here is from genome assembly GCA_963708095.1 of uncultured Pseudomonadota bacterium. Lineage (GTDB taxonomy): Bacteria > Pseudomonadota > Alphaproteobacteria > Acetobacterales > Acetobacteraceae > JAJZVS01. The sequence continues at coordinate 3,902,394 of OY970182.1, read as the reverse complement.
GCAAAAAAGCATCTCTCCGGCTGCGAACTCGCCCGCACCCGCATTACGGCGGGCTACCTGAGCAGTTATATCGGCGGCCTCTTCGGCCGGCCGGTATCGCGCATGGGGGTTGGCGGGGCGGCCATGCGCAAAATCAAGGACATACCAGCGGCCAGGTGGACGCCGGACGAGTCATCGGCCGGGGCCCCTGGTATTACATTGGAACGACAAAGCGCCGCCAGTCTATGCCGTCCAATCAGGTACACGAATCTGGCAGGCGCTCCGGTACCGACGGTTGGATTACCGAGCGGTCACAACGCACGTTGACGATTGAAGGAGATCACGCACCACATTACGCCGACATCCCTACCCACCCCGCAAACCCCGCCGCCCGCTCGATCGCCGCCCCCACCGCGATCACCGTCTCCTCGTCGAACGCCCGCCCGATCACCTGCAACCCGAGCGGCAGCCCGTTCGCATCCAGCCCCGCCGGCACGCTGATCGCCGGCACGCCGGCCAGATTCGCCGGCACGGTGAACACATCGTTCAGATACATCGTCACCGGATCGTCCATCTTCTCCCCCTGCGCGAACGCCGCAGACGGCGCCGTCGGGGTCAGCAGCGCATCCACCTGCCCGAACGCATCCGAGAAATCGCGCAGGATCAGCGCTCGCACCTTCTGCGCCCGCAAGTAGTACGCATCGTAATAGCCGGCCGACAGCACATAGGTCCCGATCAGCACCCGCCGCCGCACCTCAGCCCCGAACCCCTCGGCCCGGGTGCGCTCGTACAGGTCCCGCAGATCCTCGCCCCCCGCCGCGCGCCGCCCGAACCGCACCCCGTCGTAGCGCGCCAGGTTGGAAGACGCCTCCGCCGGCGCCACGATGTAATAGGTCGCGAGCCCGTATTTCGTGTGCGGCAACGACACGTCCACCACCTCGGCGCCGGCGTCGCGCAACCAGGCGATCCCTTGCTGCCACAGCGCATCGATCTCGCCCCCCATCCCCTCGACCCGGTATTCCCGAGGCACCCCGATGCGAAGACCACGAACCCCGCGCGCGCACGCCGCCCGATAATCCGGCACCGGAACATCGGCAGACGTCGAATCCTTCGCATCATGCCCCGCCATCGATCCCAGCAGGATCGCGCAATCCTCCACACTCCGCGCGAACGGGCCCGGATGATCGAGCGAGGACGCAAACGCCACCACCCCCCAGCGCGAGCACCGTCCATACGTCGGCTTCAGCCCGACAATCCCGCAGAACGACGCCGGCTGGCGGATCGAGCCGCCCGTGTCCGTCCCCGTCGCTCCCATCGCCAGCCGCGCCGCCACCGCCGCCGCCGACCCGCCTGAAGACCCGCCCGGAACCAGCACCGCGCCCGCGTCCTGCGCCCGCTTCCACGGGTTCTCCACCGGCCCGAACGCGGATGTCATGTTGGACGAGCCCATTGCGAACTCGTCCAGATTCGACTTGCCGAGGAACACCGCCCCGTCGCGCAGCAGGTTGGCGCTGACGGTGCTCTCGTACGGCGGCACGAACGGTTCCAGGATGCGGCTGCCCGCGGTGGTGCGCACGCCGGCGGTGCAGAACAGATCCTTGATCGCAAGCGGAATGCCCGTCAGCGCCCGGCCCTCCCCGCGCGCCAGCGCCGCATCCGCCGCGTCCGCCTGCGCCAGCGCCTGCTCCCCGGTCACGGTGATGAACGCATTGAGCCGCGGGTTCAGCGCGCCGATCGCCGCCAGATGCGCCTCGGTCAGCGCGCGCGCGGTGAAATCGCCGCGGTCCAGCCCGGCGCGGGCGGCGGCGATCGTGAGGTCGGTCAGCATCACTCCACCACTTTCGGCACGACGTAGAAATCGCCGATCCGCTCCGGCGCGTTGGCCAGCACCTGCTCGGCGATGCCGCCGTCGGTCACGACATCGTCACGCATCGGCAACGCCCGCAGCGCCGCGCCCGCCAGCGGCTCGATGCCCTCGACATCCACCTCGTTCAATTGCTCGATCCAGCCCAGGATGCCGTTCATCTCTTCCATCAGCCGGGGCACGTCCTCCTCCGCCACCCGAATGCGGGCGAGCGCGGCAATGCGACGGATGGTCGCGGGATCGAGCGACATGGGCGAAAGCGGTCCTTTTCCGGGAGCAGGGCGCGGACCATAACCACGCCCATGCCCCTGTTCAACCTGAGCGACCTGCTGGCGCGCCTCGGCCGCGACGACCGCCTGATCGGCATCGATCCCGGCAGCAAGACGATCGGCCTCGCGCTGTCGGACGTGCGGCGGACCCTGGCCACCCCCTACGGCAGCATCCGTCGTCGCAAGCTGCGCGAGAACGCGGCCGAGATCGCCGCCATCGCCCGCAAGGAGGGCGCCGGGGGCCTGGTCGTCGGCCTGCCGTTGAACATGGACGGCAGCTTCGGCCCCGCCGCCCAGGCAGCGCGCGACTGGGCCGGCGCCCTGTCGGACGCCGCCGGCCTTCCCGCGGCGATGTGGGACGAACGCCTGTCGTCCGCCGCCGCCAATCGCTTCCTGATCGAAGACGCCGACGTCAGCCGCGCCCGGCGCGCCGCTTCGGTGGATCGCCTCGCCGCCGCGTGGCTGTTGCAGGCGGCGCTGGACGCCGGAGGAACGTGAAACCGGACCATGGAATGCCGCCCCCCTGGGGAGTGCCGCCCCCCGGAGTGCCGCCCCCTTGGCCGGGCTTCGGCGGACCGGCCGACTCCGCGCCTCAGGTCGGCCGTTCCAGGCTGGCAATCGGCCGGCCACGGGTTTCCGGCAGCAGCAGCAGCGCCGCGATCATGATCCCGTACGCCAGCAGGCTGAAGATCGCGATCGCCGCCCCGAGTCCCAGGCGAAGCGAGAGGAACCCGACGAACGCCGGGAACAGCGCGCCGATCCCGCGTCCGGCGTTGTAGCAGAACCCCTGGCCGGCCCCGCGCACCGCGGTGGGATAGAGCTCGGTCATGAACGCGCCCATCGGCGAGAACATCATCAGCGAGATGTAGCCGAGCAGGAAGCCTACCAGCAGGATCATGTCGTTGCTGAGCGGGGCGAAGATGTACACCAACGTCAGCACCATCGAACCGATGGCGGAGACCATGAACGTCGCCTTGCGCCCGATCCCGTCGGCCAAATAGGCGCCGCTGACGAAACCGAAGAACGCGCCCAGGATCAGCACCAGCAGGTAGCTGCCGGTGCCCACCGCGCTCATGTGCTTCACGGTCTTGAGGTAGGTGGGAAGCCAGATCGTCAGCGCGTAGCTGCCGCCCTGCGCACCCGTGACCATCAGCGCCACCCGCCAGGTGGTGGAGAGGTACGGCGGCTTCAGCGCGGCGAAAAGCTGCGTCAGCGCGGTGCCTACGGGGCGCGTGTCGCGCGGCAGGTTGGGCTCCTCCACGTAGCGGCGGATCCAGAACACCAGCAGCGCCGGGCCAAGCCCGATCCAGAACAGCGCGCGCCATGCAACCGCTTCCGGCATGATGGAAGAGAACAACGTGTAGAGCACCGCCGCCGCGCCCCAGCCGATCGCCCAGCCGGTCTGCACGATGCCCACCGCCCGGCCGCGGTATTTGTCGCGGATCACCTCGCCCATCAGCACCGCGCCGGCCGCCCACTCGCCGCCGAAACCGAGGCCCTGCAAGGCGCGGAACCAGAACAGTTGCTGGTAGTTCTGCGCCCAGCCGCAGAGGAAGGTGAAGAACGCGTACCACAGGATGGATATCTGCAGCACCCGCACCCGCCCCCAGCGGTCCGACAGCGCCCCGGCCAGCCAACCGCCAAAGGCCGAGACCAGCAGGGTGATGGTGGCGAGCTCGCCAGCCTGGGCGGCGGAGATGTGCCAGAGCGCGATCAGGCTCGGGATGACAAAGGCGAAGATCATCACATCGAGCGCATCGAGCGACCAGCCGCCGAAGCAGGCGCCCATGGTGCGCCGCTCGCGCGCCGTCAGGTCGTTGAACCAGGCCAGCATGTTTCCCCCGGAGTGCGGATTCATGCCGCAACTCAAGCATACCGACGGGTAGGGTGGCAAACGCGGCCGGCGCCGCCGGCGCGAGTGTCCTGCCCCTTGCCTTCGCTGCCCTTCGCAGCGAAGGCAAGGGATCAGCAGGCCATTGAAAATAAAGAGCCAGTGTGCCGATCCTGGCCGCCGACGGCGGCAACATGCGTCAGGATCGGCAAACTAGCGTCCGGTCAGGATCCGCTCGACCAGCTGCTTCACCGACGGGATGAAGCCGTTCGAGTAGAACGGATCGCGCGCGAAGCGGAAGCCGTTATGACCGGAGAACATCAGATTGCGCTCGACGGTGTCGGGAAGGTCGCTCTCATGCGCGATGTCCTGCAACGTCTTCTGGATGCAGAAGCTGCGCGGGTCGGGGCGCTTGCCGGTGCTGTGCTCGGCCTCGTGCTGCGACCAGTTGGAGAAGCGGCACTGGCTGAGACAGCCCATGCAGGCGATCTGGTCCGTGGTGATCTCGCGCGCACGTTCGGGGGTGACGAAGATCAGGGTGGAATCCGGGGTGCGCATCGCCTCGGTGAAGCCATGCGTTTCCCAGGCGCGCGCACGTTCCAGGTCGGCGCGGGTGAGATAGACGACCCGCTTGCGCGGGCCGACGCCGTATTCCGCGACGTGCTCGCCGATCGGCTCGGCGGTATAGGCCACCTGGCGGTCGCTGCGCTCGCGCAGTTCCTGGATGAAGCCGTTGTTCACCGCGCTGGAATAAAATCCGGTGGGCGAGAACCGGTTGAGGAAGATGTCGCCTTCCTTGAGCGTGAGCAGCCGCTTCTTCCAAGCCTCCCCGATCGGCGATTCCTGGGTCAGCAGCGGGCGGGTGCCGAACTGGAACGCGATCGGGCCGAGTTCCGGATTGTCGATCCAGTTCTCCCACTCCTCCAGCCACCACACCCCGCCGGCCATGATGATGGGCGTCTCGCCGAGCCCGTATTCGCGCATGACCTTGCGCAGCGCGAGCACGCGCGGATAGGGGTCCTCCGGCCTGGTGGGATCTTCGGAATTGGACAGGCCGTTGTGACCGCCGGCGAGCCAGGGGTCTTCGTAAACCACGCCCCCCAGCAACTCCGCGGTCTTGCTGTAGGCGCGCTTCCATAGCGCGTTGAAGGCGCGTGCCGAGGAGATGATGGGGTAGTAATAGACGTTGAACCGGGCGGCGATCTCCGACAGGCGGTACGGCATCCCGGCGCCGCAGGTGATGCCGGAGATGATGCCCTTCGCCTGCTCCAGCACCTCCGTGATGATTCGCTCGGCGGCGCCCATCTCCCACAGGATATTGGCGTGGATGCGCCCGCGGCCGGCGGCGAGGTCGTAGGCGCGGCGCGCCTGGGTCAGCGCGCCCCGGATGGCGTACGCCACCAGCTCCTCGTGCCGGTCGGTGCGGGTGCGGCCGTGGTACACCTGCGGAATGGGGCGCCCGTGATCGTCGAAACTGTCGGCGTTGACGGCGCTGAACGTGCCGATGCCGCCCGCGGCAGCCCAGTTGCCGGAGGAGAGACCGTTGGAGATGGCGACGCCCTTGCCGCCTTCGACCAGCGGCAGGATGTCCGCTCCGCCCATGCGGATGGCGTTGAGCAGTTTCATGGCGGAGTCAGACCGGCACGCCGCGACGCACTGCCTCGCGGCGTAGTCTCGAATCGTCGCACGTCACGACCTCATCCCCATGGCAACCGTTTCTCTACCCCCAAATTGGAGAGAAATGGCGGCGGAAGCAACTGTCACGCGCGGGCCGGACAGTCCCCGGCCCGCGCGCCGGCGTTTCGCTACTCCCCGGCCGGCGCCTCGAACGCCGGCTGGTCGCGCCGCTCGCCGCGGTCCCGATCGCCGCGGCCGGGCTTCGCGCCGACCTGGTCGGTGATGTCCGCCCCGGTCGCCTGATCGACCACCCGCATCGACAGCTTCACCTTGCCGCGGTCATCGAAGCCGATCACCTTGACCTTCACCGCGTCGCCGACGTTCACGACGTCGCCGGTCTTCCCCACCCGGCCCTGCTGCAGCTCGCTGATATGCACGAGCCCGTCCTTGGAGCCGAGGAAGTTCACGAAGGCGCCGAAATCGGCGGTCTTCACGACCTTGCCGTTGTAGATCGCGCCGATCTCGGGCTCCGCCACGATGCCGCGGATGCGGTCGATCGCGGCCTGCGCCCGCTCGGGGTCGGAGGCGGCGATCTTGATCGTGCCGTCGTCCTCGATGTCGATCTTGCATCCCGTGAGCTCGACGATCTCGCGGATCACCTTGCCGCCGGTGCCGATCACCTCGCGGATCTTGTCCTTCGGCACCGTGATCACCGTGATCCGCGGCGCGGTGGCGGCGACGTCGGACCGCGCCCCGGTGATGGCGCGCGCCATCTCGCCCAGGATGTGCATCCGTCCGTCCTTCGCCTGGTCGAGCGCGATGCGCATGATCTCCGGCGTGATGGACGTGATCTTGATGTCCATCTGCAAGGAGGTCACGCCCCGCTCGGTGCCCGCCACCTTGAAGTCCATGTCGCCGAGATGGTCCTCATCCCCAAGGATGTCGGACAGCACGGCGAAGCCGCGGTTCTCCTTGATCAGCCCCATGGCGATCCCCGCCACCGGGCGGAGCAGCGGCACGCCGGCGTCCATCAGCGCCAGGGACGATCCGCACACGGTCGCCATCGACGAGGACCCGTTGCTTTCGGTGATCTCCGAGACCACCCGCAAGGTGTACGGGAACTTGTCCTTCGCCGGCAGCAGCGGGTGGATCGCCCGCCAGGCGAGCTTGCCGTGGCCGATCTCGCGCCGGCCGGGCGAGCCCATGCGCCCCGTCTCCCCCACCGAATAGGGAGGGAAATTGTAGTGCAGCATGAAATGCTCGCGGTACTCGCCTTCGAGCGCATCGATGATCTGCTCGTCCTGCCCGGTGCCGAGCGTCGCGACGCACAGCGCCTGCGTCTCCCCGCGGGTGAACAGGGCCGAGCCGTGCGCGCGCGGCAGCACGCCCACCTCCGCCACGATCGGGCGCACGGTGCGGGTGTCGCGCCCGTCGATGCGCAGCCCGGTGTCCAGGATGGCGTTGCGGACGATGTCGGCTTCCAGCTCCTTGAAGGCACCCTTGACCTTCTCGACATCCACGCCCTCGGCGGCGAGCGCCGCCAGCGCGGATTTCTTCGCCGTGCCGATCCGCTCGTGGCGCATCTGCTTCTCGCGCTCGGCGTAGGCGGCGGTCAGCGGTCCACGCGCTGCGGTGTCCAGCTTCGCGGCCAGCGCCTGCTCCTCGGCCGAGGCCTCCGGCAGCGGCCACGGCTCCTTCGCGGCGCGCTCGGCCAGTTCGATGATCGCGGCGATCACCGGCTGGAAGGCGCTGTGGCCGAAGGTCACGGCGCCGAGCATCACGTCCTCGGGCAGCTCGCGGGCTTCGGATTCCACCATCAGCACGCCTTCGGTGGTGCCGGCCAGCACCAGGTCGAGTGCGCTGTCTTCAAGCTGCGCCGCGGTCGGGTTCAGGATGTATTCCCCGTTCGCATGGCCCACGCGCGCCGCGGCGATCGGGCCGAAGAACGGGATGCCGGACAGGGTCAGCGCCGCCGAGCAGCCGATCATGGCGACGATGTCGGGATTGTTCTCGAGGTCGTGACTCAGCACCGTGGCGATCACCTGCACCTCGTTGCGGAACCCATGCGGGAACAGCGGGCGGATCGGCCGGTCGATCAGGCGCGAGGTCAGGACCTCCTTTTCCGTCGGTCGGCCCTCGCGCTTGAAGAACCCGCCCGGGATCTTGCCCGCGGCGAAGGTCTTTTCCTGGTAGTTCACCGTCAGCGGGAAGAAATCCTGCCCCGGCTTGGCGCTGCGCGCGCCGACCGCGGTGCACAGCACAATGGTGTCGCCATAGCGCACCAGCACCGCGCCGTCGGCCTGGCGGGCCATCTTGCCGGTTTCCAGGATGAGCTTGCGCCCGCCCCAGTCGAGTTCCTTGCGGAAGTAATTGAACATGCGTCGTCCTTGCGATACGCCGGGCATCGGCGGACGGCAATCCGGACGATCCGTCGTCTCCCGTCTCGTTCGCGGGCTACGGCGTCTCGGGTCGCAGGGGGCGCGGCGCCGGGGCGCACGCGCAAGCCTTGCGGCCGGAAACGCCGTCCTTGCGCCCCGCGTCTTCGGGCAGCCGGATCGGCGGTTTGAGGTCCGCCGCGGTCGCGGCGTGTGGGGGGTCTTGCCCCCGCGTTGCCTCGCGCCCCTATGGCGCGAGGGTCGGCACCGACCGTTCCCGCCTATATTGGGGCGGCGGCCGGCGAATTCAGGGCCGGAGGCAGGTCGCGCGCAACCCGGTCAGCGCCGCAGGCTGAGCCGGCCGATCAGCGTCTCATACCGCTTCGCGTTCTTCGCCTTCAGGTAGTCAAGCAGCCGGCGCCGGCGGCCAACCAGCATCAGCAGGCCGCGGCGGCTGTGGAAGTCCTTCGCGTGCGTCTTCAGGTGCTCGGTCAGGTTGGTGATCCGCTCGGTAAGCAGGGCCACCTGCACCTCCGGGCTGCCGGTATCGTCCTGCCCGTTGGCGTACTCGGAAATGAGCGCCGTACGGCGCTCCGCGGTGATCGACATCGGGGGTACTCCTGATCGGGGTTACGGGTCGCGTGCGGGATCAGAGGATCCGTTCGGGCTTCAGCAATCCGTCCTGCAGACGGCACAGCCCGATCACGCGGCCCCCCGCCATGGCGCGGGCAAGACCCCCCTCGGGGTCGGCCGTGCCTGGAATCCGGCCCATCAGCGCCACCAGGCTGATCGCCTGGCCGTTGATGAGCTGGGTGGCCTCCACTTCGGTCAGGGCCAGCGCCGGGATGTCGGCCAGCGCGGTCGCGACCGGAAGCAACAGGTCCGGGGAAGCCCGGGCCGTATGGTCCGGACCGGCGATCTTGTCCAGCGGAATCGCGCCCGCCTCGGCGAAGGGCCCGACGCGCAGGCGGCGCAGGGCCGCGACGTGGCCCAGGGTGCCGCAGGCCACCGCCAGGTCGCGCGCCAGGCTGCGCATGTAGACGCCCTTGCCGGATTGGACCTCGAATACCGCCGTGTCCGGGTCCGGGCGGTCCACCAGCTCGAAGCGATCGACCCGTGCGGCGCGGGGTTCCAGCACCGGGGCGCGACCCTCGCGGGCCATGTCGTAGGCGCGCTCGCCGGCCACCTTCACGGCCGAGTAGGCGGGCGGGGTCTGCTGGATGGTACCGCGAAAGGCCGGCAGGGCGGCTTCGATCTCGGCGTCGCTCGGCCGGTGCGCGGCGGTGGCGGTCACCTGCCCGTCGGCGTCGTCGGTGTCGCGGGCTTCGCCGAAGCGCAGGGTGAAGCGATAGAGCTTGGTGCCGTCCATCACATACGGCACGGTCTTGGTGGCGGCACCAAAAGCGATCGGCAGCACCCCGGTCGCCAGCGGGTCCAGGGTGCCGCCGTGCCCGGCCTTCTGCGCGTCGAAGGCGCGGCGGACGCGGTTGACCACGTCGGTGCTGGTCAGCCCCGGCGGCTTGTCGATGACCAGCCAGCCGTCGAGCGGCCGGCCGCGCGGCTTGCGGCGAGGCATGGAGGATCTCCGGGTCGGAGGGCGGGGGGCGCGCGGCAGCGCGCCGGTCCCCGGGGCGGGCGCGCGTTCTGGCACGCGCGGGCCGGCGGCGGAATGGCCCCCGGGGGACGGGGCGGAAAAATCCGCGGCAAAAAAATCCGCATTTCCTGCATCCGCCTGGGGGGCTGCCCGCGATGGGGAACATGCGGCCGCGCGTGCCGCGCCATCCGAGGAGACCTGCCGATGACAAGATACGCCCTGTTCGCCGCCACCGCGCTCGCCGCCGCCGCCCTGGCCGGGCCGGCCCTGCCGTCCGCCCAGGCGGCCATGAACACTGTCATGGTCGGCGGGGCCGCGATGTACCCGAGCAAGACGATCGTCGCCAACGCCGTGAACTCGGCCGACCACACGACCCTGGTCGCGGCGGTGAAGGCGGCCGGGCTGGTGAGCGTGCTGAACGGCAAAGGCCCGTTCACCGTGTTCGCCCCCAGCAACGAGGCGTTTACCGCCCTGCCCAAGGGCACCGTCGCCACCCTGCTCAAGCCCGAGAACAAGGCCGAGCTGACCAAGATCCTGGAGTACCACGTGGTGGCAGGCGACTACACCACGACCAGGCTGCGCGCGATGATCCTGCACGACGGCGGGACGGCGACGTTGAAGACGGTGGAGGGCCAGCCGCTCCAGGTGATGATGAACGGGTCGAGCAACCTGGTCGTGAAGGACGCCAAGGGCGACGTCGCGGACATCACGGTGACCGACGTGACCCAGTCGAACAGGGTGATCCAGGTCATCGACCACGTGCTGATGCCGTAAGCCCGCTCGCGGTCGCCGCGCCCGGGCGGCAAGGCCCGGGCTCGGCATGGCCGGTGAGAGGGCCTCGGGACGGATCGCACCATCCCCCAGGCCGAGGTCCGCCGTTCGCGCGCGGGCGCGGACCCGGCCCCTCGCCTGCCGTGCCTTACGCTCCGCGCGGCAACTGCCGCTCGATCAGCCGCGCGAAGAGCGCGGAGCCGAACGGGATCGCCGCGTCGTTGAAATCGTATTTCGCGTTGTGCAGGGCGGCGCTGTCGCCGTTGCCGACGTTGAGGTAGGCGCCCGGCACCTGCTCCATCATGAAGCTGAAATCCTCCGAGCCCATGCCCGGCGGCTTGGCGCGCTCCACCGCCGCATCGCCGACGAGTTCGGCCGCCGCATCGGCGAAGGCCGCTGCCGCCTTGGGATCGTTCACCAGCGGCGCGAAGATCACCCGGAAGTCGCTCGTCGCCGTGGCGCCGAACGCGGCGGCGACGTTGGTGGCGATGCGCGCGATCCCGCTTTCCAGCATCTCCAGGGTTTCGCGCTGCATTGCCCGCGCGGTGCCGGCCAGGGTGGCGCTGCCGGGGATCACGTTGTAGGCCGCGCCGCCCTCGATCTTCGTGACGCTCAGCACCGCCGCCTTCCAGGGCGAGAGGTTGCGGGCGATCAGCGATTGCAGCGCGGTGCCGATATGGCAGGCGACCAGCACCGGGTCGATGCTCTCTTCCGGCCGCGCACCGTGCGCCCCGCGCCCCGTCACCGCGATGTCGAAGAACGCGCCGCCGGCCGAGGACGCGCCGGGACTGATCGCATAAGTGCCGACCTGCATCCCCGGGCGGTTGTGGATGCCGAACACCTGCTCGCACGGAAAGCGCTCGAACAGCCTGTCTTCCAGCATCGCGAGCGCGCCGCCGGCGCCTTCCTCCCCGGGCTGGAAGATGAAGTTCACCGTGCCGTTGAAGGCGCGGGTCTCGGCCAGGTAGCGCGCGGCGCCGAGCAGCATGGTGGTGTGGCCGTCATGGCCGCAGGCGTGCATGGTGCCCGTGTTTTCGCTGGCGTAGGGCACGCCGGAGGCTTCCGTGATCGGCAGCGCGTCCATGTCCGCGCGCAGGCCGATCGCGCCGGGGCCGTTGCCGGAGCGCAACACGCCGACCACGCCGGTGCCGCCGATGCCGCGGTGCACCTCGATCCCCCACTCCTCCAGCTTGCGGGCCACCAGATCGGCGGTGCGGTGCTCGGCCATGCCGAGCTCGGGGTGGGCGTGCAGATCGTGGCGGATCGCCGTGAGATCGTCGTGGTGGCGCCGGATGGCGTCGAGCGGGGACATGCGATGGGTCCTGGCAGCGGGGAACGGGAGCGGCAGTGTGCGCCCGGGCCGGCAGGACGCCAAGCGGCACGGTTCTCGCAGTCGCGTGTCGCGGCCGGGCACTTGACGTGTTGCGGCCGGGCACTTGATCTGCGTCAATGACGGGGTGACGCGCCAGCGCCGGCATGCGCGGCGCAGAGCGGGGATGACGACATGGAGAACAGAACGACATCGGAACGTAAAATCCGCGCACACGGCTTGCGCATGTGGCGGGCCGACGGCGCGCCGAAGGGACGTGAGGCCGAGTACCTGGAACGCGCCCGGGAGCTGCAGGCCATCACCGACAATCCCACCGCCGGCCTGCTGCCCAACCCGATGACGCAGCGTGGCGGGGCGATCCCTCCGGCCGAGCCGGTGGAGGAAGCCGCGATCGAGGAGAATCTCGGCGAATTCCCCGGCCGCCTGACCGATCAGGGCGATCACCCGCCGACGCCGATGACCCGGAAGAAGGCGGAACGCTACCTGCGCGAGACCTGAACGCCGACATCCCGGCCTCCCCGGGCGCGCGGAAAGCGCCTCACCCGCCGGCGCGCACCCGCAGCCGGAACGCGGGCGCGTGGTCCGGCTGCGTGGTGACGATCGCCACGGGCAGTACCGGCCGGTCGTCGGTCCGCGTGATCTCGAATGCGTCGACCAGCGACGCAAGCCCCAGGGTCGCTTCCATCAGCGCGAACTGCGCGCCCACGCACACCCGCGGCCCGGCGCCGAACGGCAGGTAGGCGAAGCGCGGCGGCGGCGGCGCGCCAGGAGCGAAACGATCGGGGTCGAACGCACCGGGATCGTCCCACAGCTTGCGGTGCCGGTGCAGCACCCAGGGCGCGATCAGGATCAGGGTGCCGGGCACGATCGCCAGCCCGCCGACCTGATCCGCCGCGATCGCCGCGCGCACCATGGTAAAGGCGGGGGGATAGAGCCGCAATGTCTCGGCCACCACCGCGCGCGTGCGCGGCAGGTCCGGGATCGCGCCCGCCGCGACCGCGGTCGCCAGATCAAGCCCGTGCACCTCCGCCGCGACCTGCGCCTGCGCCTCGGGCGCCGCCGCGAGCAACGTGAGCGCCCAGAACAGGGTAACGGCGGTCGTTTCGTGCCCGGCCAGGATCATCGTCGCGGTCTGATCGCGCAGCGCGTCCGGCGCGAAGCCCGCCCCGGTCTCCGGGTCGCGCGCGGCACGCAGCAGGTCGAACAGGTCGCGCGGGGCCTCCGGCGGCGCAGTCGCCAGGCGGTCGCGGATCAGCCCGGACATGATCCCCATCCAGCGCCGCCGAAAGCGGCGCCGGCGCAGGTCGCGCCAGGTGGGGACGGCCACCGGCAGCAGCAGGTCGGCCATATGCGGGCGGGCGAGGTCGAGCCCGTACTCCCGCACCATCGCCCGCAAGGCCGGCGCTGCGCCGGCGGTCTCCACCGAGAACATCGAGCGCCCGGCAATCTCCAGCGCCATCGCCTGCATCGCCGCCAGCAGATCGACCGGCCCGCCCGCCTGGCCGCGCAGCGCCGCCACCGTCTCCCCCGCAACCGCCATGACATGGCGCGCGAGCAGCGGCAGCATGCGCGGGGCGAGTGCCGGGGCGATGGTGCGGCGTTGCAACCGCCAGGCCTCGCCCTCCGACAGCAGCAGCCCCGCGCCGGTCAGCGGGCGCAGGATGCGGATCGACGCCGGAGAACGGCGATAGTTGCCGGGGTTATCGACCAGCACGCGGTGGATCGCTTCCGGCGCATTCAGCAGCAAGGTCGTGCGGCCGAGGAAGTGCGTGGCGTGCACGTCCTGCTCGTACGCCGCCTCGGGCCACAGGCCGAGCGCGTTGGTCCGCGCCGCGCGCAGGAAGCCGCGCAGCCCGGCAACGACACGGGGAATGGGCGGCGCGGGCGGTCGATGGCGCGGCACGACAGTCACACCCCGAGGCTAGCCGCCCCCGGCGCCGCATGCCAGAAGCCGCATGCCAGAACCGGCGGGGCTGGCGGGGGCGCTACCAATGGGTATAGTCGCCGCACACGGTTCATCCGGGGAGAGACGCACATGAGTTTGAAAGGGGCCGCCTATATCGCCGGCGCCTACGAGCACCCGACGCGCAAGGCCACCGACAAATCGGTGGCGCTGCTGCACGCGGAATGCGCGATCGGCGCGCTCGCCGATGCCGGGCTGAGCAAATCCGACGTCGACGGGTATTTCTGCGCCGGCGACGCGCCCGGCATGGGCCCGCTGTCGATGGTGGACTACCTCAACCTCAAGGTCCGTCACATGGACGCGACCGACATCGGCGGGTCGTCGTACCTGCTGCATGTCGCGCACGCGGCCGAGGCGATCGCCGCCGGACGCTGCAACGTCGCGCTGATCACCTTGGCCGGCCGGCCGCGCAGCGAGGGCATGGCGACCGGCACCACGCCCCGCGCGGGCAACGTGGCACAGCCGGACGTGCAGTTCGAATATCCGTACGGGCCGACGGTGGTGAACGTCTACGCGATGGTCGCGCAGCGCCACATGCACGAATACGGCACGACGTCGGAACAGCTTGCCTGGATCAAGGTCGCCGCCTCCCACCACGCGCAATGGAACGAGCACGCGATGCTGCGCGACGTGGTGACGGTGGAGGACGTGGTGAAATCCCCCGTCGTGGCCTCGCCGCTGCACCGGCTGGATTGCTGCGTCATCAGCGACGGCGGCGGCGCGCTGGTGGTGGTGAAGCCGGAGATCGCCGCCAGCCTGAAGCGGCCGAAGGTGAAGATCATCGGCATGGGGGAGGCGCCGAAGGGCCAGATGGGCGGCGCGGTCGATCTGACGTATTCCGGTGCCCGCTTCTCCGGCTCCGCGGCGTTCGCGATGGCCGGGGTGAAGCCGGCGGACGTGAAATATGCGTCCATCTACGACAGCTTCACCATCACCGTGCTGGTGCAACTCGAAGACCTGGGCTTCTGCGAGAAGGGTGCGGGCGGAAAATTCGTCGCCGACGGCAACCTGATCTCCGGCGTCGGCAAGCTGCCGTTCAACACCGACGGCGGCGGGTTGTGCAACAACCACCCGGCGAACCGCGGCGGCATCACCAAGGTGATCGAGGCGGTGCGCCAGTTGCGCGGCGAGGCGCATCCGAAGGTGCAGGTTGCCAACTGCAATCTCGCCGTCGCGCACGGCACCGGCGGGCTGCTCGGCACTCGGCACGGCTCGGCGACGCTCATCATGGAACGGGAGTGAGGGGGATGGCCTATCAGCAACGCAAGATCCCGTTCGCGGGCACGATCGAGTCCAATCCGGAGACGAAGGCGTTCTTCGAGGCCTGCGCGGCCGGTAAGTTCGTCCTGCCGACCTGCGGCGCCTGCGGCAAGGCGCATTGGTACCCGCGCGGCGTGTGCCCGCATTGCATGAGCCAGAACCTGTCCTGGAAGGACGCGTCGGGCCAGGGCACCGTCTATTCGTTCAGCGTGATGAAGCGGGCGGAGGTGCCCTATGCGATCGCCTACGTCACCCTGGCCGAAGGCCCGGCCATGCTGACCAATATCGTCGAGTGCGACCTCGATACGATCAAGATCGGCCAGAAGGTCGCGCTGCGGTTCGTGCCCACCGAGGGCGGCCCGCCGCTGCCGATGTTCACGCCCGCCTGAGCCCACGCCCGCCCGCGTCCCCGGCCGATCCGGCCGGGGACGGAATTCCCTGCGTCTCCCGGAGGAAACGAAGTCCATGAACCTGTCCCGACGCTCCCTGATGGGTGCCGGTGCGGCGGCGCTCGCGCTGCCCGCGGCCGGTGCGGCACGCGCCGCACCGCGCCCCAAGCTCAAGCTCGGCGTGCTGAACGACATGTCCGGCCCCTACCGCGACGACGGCGGCCCGAACGGCGTGATCTGCGCCAAGCAGGCGGTGCTGGAGTTCGGCGCCTCCCACAAGGGTTTCGACGTCGAGGTGATCGCGGCCGACCACCAGAACAAGCCCGAGGTCGGCGCGGCGATCGCGCGGCAATGGTTCGACCGCGACGGGGTCGATTGCATCATCGACGTGCCCACCTCGTCCGTCGGACTCGCGGTCAGCACCGTCACGCGCGAGAAGAACAAGGTCTATCTCAATTCCGGCACCGGCACGTCCGACCTGTTCGGCAAGGATTGCTCGCCCAACACGATCGACTGGACCTACGACACCTGGATGCTGGCGCATTCCACCGGCGGCGCGATCGTCAAGCAGGGTGGCGACAGCTGGTATTTCATCACCGCCGACTACGTGTTCGGCCATACCCTGGAACGCGACACCACGGCGCTGGTCAAGGCCGCCGGCGGCAAGGTGCTGGGCGCGGCGCGGTATCCGTTCCCCGGCACCACCGATTTCTCCAACTTCCTGGTACAAGCGCAGGCTTCGGGCGCCAAGGTGCTCGGGCTGGCGAATGCCGGCGGCGACACGATGAACTGCATCAAGCAGGCGCAGGAATTCGGCGTCGGCAAGAAGATGCGGGTCGCCGCGCTGCTGATCCAGAGCAGCGACATTCACGCCCTGGGGCTGGAGGTAGCGCAAGGCATCTACTGGACGGAATCCTACTACTGGGATCTGAACGACCGCACCCGGGCCTGGAACGACCGCATCCGCAAGAAGACCGTGAACGGCATCTGGCCCAACATGACCCAGGCCGGGGACTATGCCGCCACCTTGCACTACCTGAAAGCCGTTGCCGACATGGGCGTAAAGGCGGCCAAAGCGGACGGGCGCGCGGCGGTGGCGCGCATGAAGGCGATGCCGACCGACGACGACTGCTTCGGCCCCGGCAAGATCCGCATCGACGGCCGCGCCCTGCACCCCGTCTATCTGCTCCAGGCCAAGACCCCGGGCGAGAGCAAGCAGCCCTGGGACCTCGCGAAACTGGTCCACACCACGCCGATGGATGACGCCTGGCGTCCGCTGGACCAGGGCGGCTGCCCGTTGGTCAAAAGCTGAGCAACCGCGGCGCCCCGGACGCACCCGCGTCCGGGGCGCCCGTCGTTCAGCCTTCCCGCGGCAGCAATTGTTCCGCGAGCGTCGCCCAGTAGGACGCGCCGACCGGCAGGATCTCGTCGTTGAAATCATACGCCGGGTGATGGACCATGTGGTCGTTCCCGCCGCGCCCGCCGCCCAGCATGATATAGCTGCCCTGCTTGGCGTTCAGCATGAAGGCGAAATCCTCGCCGCCCATGGTGGGATTCTTCATCGGCACCACGCGCGCCTCGCCGGCGACGGTACGGGCGGCGCCGACCGCCATCTGCGTCGCGGCAGCGTCGTTGACCGTGGGGGGATAGGCGCGGTCGAACACGACTTCGGCGGCGGCGCCGAAGCTCGCGGCGATCCCGACGGCGAGCCGGTGCACCCTTTCCTCCAGCTTGTCGCCGACGGCGGGATTGAACCAGCGGGCGGTGCCCTTCATCGCCACGGTTTCCGGGATCACGTTGTAGGTGTGACCGCCGTTGATATGGCCGATGGTGACGACACCGCTTTCGGTCGGGTCGATGCTGCGCGCGACGATCGACTGGAATGCCGAGACGATCTGCGCCGCAACGACGATCGGATCGATCCCGTGATCTGGGTGCGCGCCGTGCGCGCCCTTGCCGGTGATGGTGATCTCGATATTCGCAACCGCCGCCATCACCGGACCTGCGCGCCAGGTGAAGGTGCCGGCGGGCACGGTCGGCCAGTTGTGCATGCCGAACACCTGCTGCATCGGGCAGCGCTCGAACAGGCCTTCCTTCACCATGATCTCCCCGCCGGCGAGGTTTTCTTCCGCCGGCTGGAAGATCACGTACACCGTGCCGTCGAAATTGCGCGTCTCCGCCAGGTAGCGCGCGGCGCCGAGCAGCATGGTCGTGTGCCCATCGTGCCCGCAGGCGTGCATCACGCCCGGGTGCTTCGAGGCGTAGGGAAGGCCGGTCGCTTCCTCGATCGGCAGCGCGTCCATATCGGCGCGCAGCCCGATCGCCCGCCCGCCGGGGCCCGAGCGCGCGCCGCGCCCGCGGATCACGCCCACCACCCCGGTGCGCGCCAGGCCGGTAATGACCTCATCGACCCCGAATTCCTTCAGCATCGCCTGCACCACCGCGCTGGTGCGCTTCTCCTGCAAGGCGAGCTCGGGATGCGCGTGCAGGTCGTGCCGCCAGGCGGTCATGTCGGCGTGGAATTCGGCGATGCGGTTGAGGATCGGCATGGGCGGCTCCTGCGCAGGGATGACGCGCGGTTGTGCGGGTGGCCGATGACGCGCGCAAGAACTTTCCCGCCGACGGCGTGCGGCGCGCCCGGCGTCACGACAGCGTGATCAGCCGCGCCGACCGGTCAGCGCATGACGGCGAGATCGCAGCCTTCGTCGGCCTGCAGGACCTGTTCGGCCACGATCCGGTCCCACCCGCGCGCGGGGATGGGCGGTTTGCGCCAGACGGCGCGGCGGCGGGCCAGCTCGTCTTCCGCCACCAGCAGGTCGAGCTTGCGATCCTTCACCGAAAGCCGGATGCGATCCCCGGTCTCCGCCAGCGCCAGCGGCCCGCCGGCGGCGGCTTCCGGCGCCACGTGCAGCACGATGGTGCCGAAGGCGGTGCCGGACATGCGGCAGTCGCTGATGCGCACCATGTCCTTCACGCCGGCGCGGGCGAGTTTCTTCGGGATGGGCAGATAGCCCGCCTCCGGCATGCCCGCCGGCGACAGCGGGCCCGCGTTCTTCAGCACCAGGATGTCCTGCGCGGTGACATCGAGCGCCGGATCGTCAATCCGCTGCGCCAGGTCTTCGAGACCGTCGAACACCAGCGCGCGCGCCTCCATCTCGAACAGCGCCGGCGTCGCCGCGCTGCGCTTGACGATCGCACCGCGCGGGGCGAGCGAGCCGAACAGCGCCACCAGCCCGCCCACCGGGGAGACCGGTTCGTTGCGCGGGCGGATGTAGCGGCGATCGACGAATTCCGGTTCGCGCAGGCGCTCGGCCAAGGTCGCGCCGGTGACGTCGATCGCGTCCCCGTGCAGCAGGTCGCGCAGTTCCCACAGCAGCGCCGGCACCCCGCCGGCGGCGTGGAAATCCTCCATGTAGCCCTCACCAGTCGGTTTCAGGTCGACCAGCACCGGCGTGGTGTCGGAAAGCGCGTTCAGCCGGTTGAGATCGATGCGGATGCCCCGCCGTCCGGCGATCGCCGTCAGGTGGATCAGTGCGTTGGTCGAGCCGCCAAGCGCGAGCAGCACGCGCAGCGCGTTCTCCACCGCGTGTTCGGTGATGATCCGGGAGGGACGGATGGGGTTGGCGATCAGCCCCA
This sequence comes from uncultured Pseudomonadota bacterium, assembly GCA_963708095.1. Classification (GTDB taxonomy): domain Bacteria; phylum Pseudomonadota; class Alphaproteobacteria; order Acetobacterales; family Acetobacteraceae; genus JAJZVS01. Next base: position 3,883,516 of record OY970182.1, on the reverse strand, counting down.
CCGCGCGCGCGCCGGCGTCCTCCGCCGCGCGCAGGCGTTCGGCGTGCACCGCGGGGATGGCGGCGGTGTTGGGCGGCATCATGCCCAGCGCCTCGGCGATGCAGGCCATGGTGGAGGCGGTGCCCATCACGCCGCAGGTGCCGGCGGTCGTCGCCAGCCGTTCCTCGATCCGGCCGATCTTCTCGGCGGAGACGGTGCCGGCGCGGTAGGCCGCCCAGTAGCGGCGGCAATCGGTACAGGCGGACAGGCGCTCGCCCTGGAACGGGGTCGCCAGCATCGGCCCGGTGACGAGCTGGATCGCCGGCACGTCGGCCGAGGCGGCGGCCATGAGCTGCGCCGGCACGGTCTTGTCGCAACCGCCCACCAGCACCGCCGCGTCCATCGGCTGCGCGAACAGCATCGCCTCGGTGTCCAGTGCCGCTAGGTTGCGGTAGTGCATCGAGGTCGGGAACAGCGACGGCTCGCACAGGGAGACGGTCGGGAAGGCGAGCGGCAGGCCGCCGGCGGCGAGGACGCCGCGCTTCACCGCCTCGATCAGCTCGGGCACGGTGCGATGGCAGTTGTTGTAGTCCGAGCCGGTATCGACAATGCCGACCACCGGGCGGTCGAGCATCGCCTGGGAATACCCCATGGATTTGGCGAAGGACCGGCGGAGATAGAGGGCAAAGTCGGGATCGCCGTAGCCAGCGGTGTTGCGGGCGAGGCCGCGTTTCGTGACCGGGGCGGGGGGTTCTTTGGACATGGCGCGGATGGTAGAACGGCGCGGGCCGGTCGGCAATTTCCGCGTCCCGCAGAGTGCCGCGCCTGGCTCCAGGAGCACCCGATATGGCCACGATCCCCGACGCGTTCCGCGACCTGCTCGAACAGAAGAAGGCGTTCGCCAACCTCGCCACCGTGATGGCCGACGGCTCGCCGCAGGTGACCCCGGTCTGGTTCGACTACACGAGCGGCCAGGTACGGGTGAACACCGCGCTCGGGCGGGTGAAGTCGCGGACCTTGAAGCCGGGCGCGCATGTGGCGCTGGCGATCATGGATCCGGACAATGCGTATCGTTACATCCAGATCCGCGGCCACGTTGCCGGGGTCACGGAAACCGGCGCGGATGCACATATCGACGCGCTGGCGAAGAAGTATCTCGACAAGGATACCTACCCGTTCCGCCAGCCGGGCGAACGGCGGGTGACGGTCGCGATCGCCCCCGAAGCGGTGCAGACAATGGGCTGACCGCGCCCGCGCGGAGACGACGCGATAGACACGCCGCCCCGGTGCGGGGGGTTGCGGCGGCTTGGCCGCATGGCAAAAGAAGCCCCCAGCGTGCCGCCCGCACGCCCTGTCGGCGTGAAGGAGCTGCCTGCGATGCCGGAACGGCACCTCGTGCGCGCACCGCAACCGGGGCGCCGGACCGGCATCGTGTTCCACGGCGTGGTCGGTTCCCTCGCGCGCGCCTGGCTCCGGTGGGACGTCCGTCTTGGCGTCTGCCTGGTCCTCGGCGGGCTGCTGTCCTTGCACGCCGGGCTCGACAACAACTGGGACCTGCACAACTACCATCTGTACGATCCGTTCGCGCTGCTGCACGGCCGCCTCAGCCGCGACCTGAATGCGGTCGGCACGCAAACCACGTTCAATCCGCTGCTCGACGTGCCGTATTACCTGGTGTCGGTGCAGTGGCTGCCGCACCTACCGCGCACGGTCGCCTTCCTCGCCGGCCTGCCGTACGGCATGCTGGCGTTTCTCGTCCTCGCCGTGGCGCGGCTGCTGCCGGGGGGACAGGAGCCCTGGCAGGCCGAGGCGGCAACGGCGATCGGCCTCTGCGGAACGACCGTCGTCTCCGAGATCGGGCAGAGCTACGGGGACATCCAGATCGCCGTCCTCGTCGTGGCAGCACTCTGGCCACCATTGTGGTGCCTTGCCGCCGGGCGGGAGCGATCCGGCCGCTGGACCGGCGCCTGCGCCGCGGCGGGACTGCTGATGGGGACTGCGGCCGGCCTGAAGCTGACCGCCTGCGTCTATGCCCCGGCCCTTGCCCTCGGCCTGTTCGTTGTGATCGGGCCATGGCAACGGCGGATGGCGGGTACGGCGGCGTTCTGCGCCTGCTGGCTGCTGGCGCTCGGCATCGTCGATGGGTGGTGGGCCGCACATTTGTGGGCTCGCTTCGCGAATCCGATGTTTCCGATGATGAACGATCTGTTCCGCTCGCCCTGGGCCGTGGCCGGGTCGGGCAGGGACATGCGCTTCCTGCCTCGCAGCGTGCTGCAGGCCCTGTTCTACCCGTTCTGGTGGCTTGGCGGGCACGCGTTCGTCGCATCCGAAACGGGGGTTCGGGATTGGCACTTCGCACTTGCGTACCTGGCCATCACGGCGCTCGCCGCGCAGGGAGTGGTGCGATGGCTGCGCGATCATGCCGCACCCGATCCACGCACCCTGCTGCTTTTCGTGTTCTTCACGGCCGGGTTCGCCCTGTGGGAGGCGGAGTTCTCCATCCTCCGCTACGCGGTGCCGCTGGAGGCCCTGACCGGCGCCGTGATCGTCGCGGCCTTGCAGTCCGCCCTGCGCCAGCGGCGCGCGGTGCAGGGCGCGATGCTCGTGCTGGTCTTCTTGCTGGCCAGTGCGGGCTGGCCCGGCTGGGGGCGGATCAGCGCGGATCGCCGCGCCGTCTTCGAAATCCGTGCGCCGACGCTGCCCGATCACAGCATCGTCGCGGTCGCCAGCAAGCCGGTGGGGTTCGTACTGCCGTTCCTGCGCGGCCGCGACAGCGCCTTCGTGGGCGTCGTGGATCTTTCGCCCGGCACCCGGCTTTATCGTGCGGTGGCGCGGCGGCTCGACACGCGGCGGCCGGTGCTCGCGTTGTTGTTACGCAACGATACCGGTGCGGTCGCCACCTTGGCGGCGATGGGACGCCGGGTCGACACATCCGCCTGCCGGCCGGTGCGCACGCCGCGCGCCAGCGGCATCGTGCTCTGCCCGACCCGCCCGTCGTCCGCACCGGCAACGAAGGGCTGAGCCGGGCCCCGGCTCATACCAGCGGCCCCGGCCGATGACTCGTCCGGCATCCACCTGGCCGCTGGTATGTTCTTGATTTTGCGCATGGCCGCCCCGCCAACCCCATGCGCAATACCGGCCGGCCGAAGAGGCCGCCGATATCAGGCCAGCCCGAAATACGCCCGGTGCAGCGCGTCGTCCGCGTGCAACTGCGCCACCGTCCCCGAGAACCGGATCCGCCCGCCCTCCAGCGTGTACACCCGGTCCGCCAGATCGAGGAACGCCACGTTCTGCTCCGCGATCAACATCGCGAGCCCGCCGTCGCCGCCCGCCCCGCCGGCGCGGAACCGGCCTAGCACCGAGATCACCTGCTGCACGAACAGCGGCGACAGCCCGGCCGAGGGCTCGTCCATCACCAGCAGCTTGGGCCCCGCGGCCAGCGCCTTGGCGATCCCCAGCATCTTGCGCTGGCCGCCGGACAATGCGCCGGCCAGGGCCCGCTTGCGCCCCGCAAGGTCGGGGAACACCGCGAACAGCTCCTCGATCCGGGTCCGTAACACCGTCCGCTCGGCGAACTGGCCGCCAATCTTCAGGTTTTCCTCGATCGTCAGACCGGGAAACACACCAAGCTCCGACATATACGCAAGCCCGAGCCGCACCCGACGGTCCGTGCGCAGCGCCGTGATGTCCGTGGCACCCAGCCGCACCGACCCGCGCCAGGCCGGCATCAGCCCTACCAGGACCTTCAGCAACGTGGTCTTGCCGGCCCCGTTGGCGCCCAGCAGCACCACCGACTCCCCCGGATGCACCCTGAGCCCGGCACCCCACAGCACCTGCACCTTGCCGTAGCCGGACTCGATGCCGTCGGCCTGCAGCAGCGCGTCGGACGATGTTTCAGTCATGCGGCACACCGCCCAGGAACACGCGGATCACCTCGGGGTCCTTGATCGCGGTCGCCAGGGTGCCCTCGAAGAATTCCCGCCCTGCATTCATCACCACCACCCGGTCGGTGACGTGATCGATGAACCCCATCAGGTGCTCCACCACCAGCAGCGCCATGCCGCCCGCCGCCAACGCGCGCAGCCGGTCGGCCATGCGACTGAGTTCGGCGGGATTGAGGCCCGCGGCCAGTTCGTCGACCAGCAGCACGCGCGGCGCGGTCGCCAGGGCGCGCGCGAGATCGAGCGTCTTTTGCTGCGCGCTGTTCAGCTCGGCGGCCGGCCGGTCCGCCAAGGTATCGAGTTCCAGCGAGGCGAGCAGTGCGTCGAGGTCCGGCGCCGGGCCGGCGTTGCCGTAGGTGGCGGCGACCGTCACGTTCTCCCGCACCGACAGCGACAGGAACGGCTTGGGGGACTGGAACGTGCGGTTGATCCCGCGCCGCGCCAGCGCGTGCGAGGCGACCCCGCCGATCGGCCGCCCCTGATACGTGACCCGACCGCCGTCCGGCGGATAGAGCCCGGAGATCACGTTGATGCAGGTGGTCTTGCCCGATCCGTTCGGGCCGACCAGCCCCAGCACTTCCCCCGGCGCGAGGTGGAAGGTGACGCCGTCCAGCGCTCGGAAACCACCAAAGCGCTTGACCAGATCCTCGACGATCAGCAGCGGCGGCTCAGGGGACACGGATGCCCCGCGCGGTCAGCAGCGAAACGAGCCCGTTGGGCAGGAACAGCACCAGCCCCACGATCAGCGCGCCGTAGATGAACTGGAAATACTGCGGCACGGTGATGCCGATCGCGTTGTACACCCCGTACAGGATCAGCACGCCCAGCAACGGCCCGGTCAGGGTGGTGGCACCGCCGAACAGCACGAAGACGGTGGCGAAGATGGAAACCCCGAGGTCGAAGGCGGTGTCCGGATAGAACACCGAGATGTGCCAGGCGAAGGTCGCCCCGACCAGCCCGGCCACCAGCGCCGACAGCAGCCAGGCGATGGTGCGCCCGCGCACCACCGACACGCCGGCCATGCCGGCGCTCACCGGATCGTCCCGGATCGCCTGCAAGGCCAGGCCGAAGCGGGAGTTGCGCAGCCACACCACCAGCAGGAACGCGCCGGCCAACACGGCAAGCCCCACGTAGTAGGAAAACCGCGGCGCGAACACGGAAGACAGGGACACGCCGTACGGCCCCTTGGTGATGTTCTCCAGCGCCGGGTTGGACACGACCTCGTACACCGCCTGCGCCGCCGCCAGGCTGGCGATGGCGAAATACGCCCCCGACAGGCGCAGCAGCGGCAGCAGCACCACCGCCAGCACCAGCGCTGCCGCCCCGCCCGCCGCCATCGCGGCCAGCGGCGGCGCGTGCAGGTGCATCACCGCGAGCGCGAACCCGTAGGCCCCGGCGCCATAGAAGCCGACGTAGCCGAACGGCAGATAGCCGGTGAAGCCGTAGACGATGTTCAACCCCTGCGCGAGTGCCAGGAACATGACGAAGTTGAACAGCATCAGCTCGTTGGAATAGACGAACGGGCCGATCGCGAAGGCGACCAGCACCAGCGCCGGCAACGCAAGGTCGGGCAGCAGGGTCCGCTTACGCACGGGCACCTCCCGCGCGCTTACGCACGCCTCCCTCCGCGCGCTCACGCACGCCTCCCTCCGCGCGCTCACGCACGACGCACCTGCCGGCCGAACAGCCCCTCCGGCCGCACCAGCAGCACCGCGATCAGCAGCAAATTGGGCAGCAGATTGGCCCAGGAGCTGAAATAGGTCTGCATCAGCATCAGCGACACGCCATAGACGATCCCACCCACCACGGTGCCGAGCGGATTGCCCAGGGTCCCCACCACGATCACCGCGAAAGCGGTGATGTTCAGCCCGACGCCGATATCCGGCGTGATGCTGCCCAGCATGAACGGCGCGAACACCCCGGCAATACCGGCCAGCGCCAGGCTGATGCCAAAGGCGATCGCCGAGACGCGGTGCACGTCGATCCCCGTCGCCAGCGCCTCGTCGCGCGAGACCATCACCGCCCGCGTCAAGGTGCCCAGCCGGGTGCGATAGAGATACACATAGACCGCCGCGACCGCGACGGCGCTGACCACGGCGCTGAACACCCACGGCTTCGGCAGCCGCGCCCCCAGCACGATGATCGGCCCGATTCCCAGCACCCGCCCGGGCAGCGAGCGTTCCGTGGTGCCGACCGCGATCGTCGCCACCGCCTCGATCATCTGTGACATGCCGAAGAACAGGATCAGCGACAGCATCTCGGAATCGCGCGCACGCTGGAGTCGCGGCACGATCAGGTAATAAAGCGGCATGCCGATCGCCACGAACACCACCAGCACGATGGCCGCGGCCACCAGCGGGTGGATGCCGAACGCCGACAGCAGCCACCACGCCGCGTAGCCCCCCAGCATCAGGAAATCGCCATGCGCCAGGTTGACGATGCGCATGACCCCGAACACCAGGTTGAGGCCGAGCCCCACCAGGGTGAAATAGAGGCCGAACACCACGCCGGCGACGATCGCGCCGGTCAGCATGGTGGCCTGTCACCCGCCACGGTGCCCCCTGCCCTGCGCGCGCTCACGTGCCGACCACGGCCTTGCGGTCCAAGACCTGCGGCGAACAGACCGCAACGAGATCGAGTCCGCCACTGGCGTTCGGCTGCGCCTGGCCGATCGGCGTGAACGCGCCCTTTTGCGCCTCCCGGTGCGGCGTCATTTTTTATCTCCCCCGTGCCATGAACGGCGCCGGGGTTCTGCCCCAGGCCCGCCCGGCGGCCCGGGCCGGGGAAATATCTTCCCCGGCCCGGCTCGCGACGGGACGCTCCGCAGTCACTTTCCAAGCACGGCCTTGGCGTTGGCGAATTGCGGCGGATAGACGGAGACGAGAGTCACGTCCTTGCCGTCCGGCTGCACCTGGCCGAGCGGGGTGATGGCGCCGATCTGCGCGCCCTCGCTGTTCAGCACGAACGGCCCGTCCAGAGTCTTGAGCTTGCCCGAAAGGCCGAACACCGCGTCGTGGATGTCCATCTGGCTGAGCCCCTTGGCGGTGGCGAGCGCACGCTGGATCACAAGGCCGGTGTGGTAGCCGTAGACCGCGTTGGCGCCGAAATCGACGCCCGAGCCCTTCGGATATTTCTTGTCCCACGCCGCCTTGTACTGCGCGAGATCCATGCCGTAGTTCACCTTGTAGGCGTAGTTCGACGGCGGCACATAGGTGAACGCCCATTTCAGCCCGTCGGCGCCGACGTTCTTGCGCAGCAGATCGAATTCCTCGCCGGCGTAGATGCTGAACAGGAAGCGGAACTTCTCGCCCGAATCCTGCAGGTTGCGCAGGAAGGCGATGTCGTTGCCGGGATAGCCGAGCTCGGCCACCGCATCGGGCTTGGCGGCCGCGATGTTGTTGATCAGCACGGTGTAGTTGGACGTGGAGGTGGGAACGCCCTGGTCGTAGACGATCTTCAGCTTGCCGGCCTTCTGGATGAAGCCGCGCAGGGCCTTCGCCTGGGTGCCGGTGAAATCATTGGTCGAATAGAGGATGGCGATCGTCTTCACCCCCTCCTTCGACGCCACCTGGTTCAGGTAGTCGCCGACGTATTTCGGCCAGATGGTGGAGACGGGGTCCGCCATCAGGGCGATATAGGGATTGTCCTTGGTGAAGAACGTGCCGCCGGTGCCCGAGACGTCGAACAGGAACACCTTATGTTCCTTCGCGATCGGCACCGCGACCGAGGTCAGCACCGAACCGGAGTCCGCGACCAGCAGGTTCACGTGATCCTGGCTGATGAGCTGGTTGTACAGGGTCGCCGCCGTGGCGGTGCTGCTCTGGTCGTCGTAGGCGATCAGCTTGACCGGGATCTTCTTGTTGTACGCCTTGACGAACACGCCGCCCTGCGCGTTGACGAGGTCGACCCATAGCTTCAGCGAATCGAATACCGGCATGGAGATGCTGGCGAAGGCGCCGGAGCTGGCATAAAGCGTGCCGATCTTGATCGCGTCGGGCGCGGTCGCCGCCTGTGCGGTGCCGCTCAGCAACGCGGGCAGCAGCCCCAGCGCCGGCAGCAGTCCTTTGAGCTTCATGGCCAGTTATCCCTCCCTCGGGTCGTGAATGAAGCCGGGGTTCTGCCGCAACGCAGGACGGGCGGCAAGCCACCCGCCCGGCAGGGGCGTTCAGTCGAAGTCGCTCGCCAGTTCCGCCCGCACCACCTCCGGCAGCACCGCCATGTGGCCGTAGTTCGGGTGATCCAGCCCGAGCACCACCTCCGTCCCCGGCCGGGAGAAGGCGGCGATCTGCGCCGGGGTGAAGGGAAAGTGCACGAACTGCACCGAGGACGCCTTGCCCGCCGCGCTGGTACGGTCCTGGTCCGCCTCGGGCAAGCCGCGGATCGTCTCGCCGGCGACGCGCAGGAACGCGGTCTCCTCGATGCCGCCCAGCCGGCCCAGCACGGTGGCGCGGCGAACCGGATCGTCGATCTCGATCATGAAGGTGGCGACCAGCTCGGCGCCTTGCGGGATCAGCGGGTTGTAGGCGGCCAGCTCGTCGGGCACCTGCGCCGCACCGCCCTGCTCGATGTGCAGCATCTCCTGGATCTGCAACCACATCGTGTCGTAGGATTCGAAATAGAACATCACGTGCGGGCCGACCTCCACCCGGCGCCGGCGCTTGCGCGCGCCGATGGCGCGGCGCCGCTCGGCGCGCACCTTGGCGTATTCGGCGGCGGGGAGAAGATCGGCCTCGGTGATCGTGTGCCGGTTCGCCATGGCTGTGGCTCCTGCTTTGGTCAGCGCGTGAAAAGCAATCGAACTTGTGCAAGGACGCCCGTTGTCGTCGATTGGGATTTGTTTCACAAACCTCTCAGGCGAACCCGTAGGCCCGTGCGAGGATCTGGATCGGATGCCCTGCCAATCTGGGGCGCGGCGCGTCGCCGCCGAGCAGGTCCAGCCCCTGCGCCAGATGCACGCCGGCGAGCGGGCATTCCGACGCCACGAAGCCCTTGCCGCCGTCGCGCGCCTGGCGTGCCGCCGGGCGCCCCACTTTCAGCGCGGTGTCGAAATGGGCGCCCTTGAACCCCCACGACCCGCCGTGGCCGGAGCAGCGCTCGATCACGCCCACCTCGGTCTCCGGCAGCAGGCGCAACAGATCGGCGCCCTTCTGACCCATGTTCTGCGCCCGCGCGTGGCAGGCGAGATGCACGGTCACGCCGCCCGGGATCGGCGCGAGCCCGGGCGCCAGCCCTTCCTTGCGCGCGATTCCCACCACGTATTCGCTGATGTCGAACGTTGCCCGCGCCAACCGCTGCACCGCCGGCTCCTCAGGCAGGATCAGCGGCCATTCGAATTTCAGCATCAGCGCGCAGGACGGCACCAGCGCGATCACGTCGTAGCCCTTGTCGATCCAGAGGCCGAGCGCGCCCGCGACTTCGCGCGCCGCCGCCGCCACATCGGCGATGCGGCCCTGTTCCAGGAGCGGCATGCCGCAGCAGTGCGGATGCACCACCTCGGTCTCCACCCCGTTCTTCGCCAGCACCGCGCGCGCGGCGCGGCCCAGTTCGGGATCGTTGTAGTTCACGAAGCAGGTGGCGTACAGCACCGCCTTGCGCCCGAAGGCCGGCGCCGCGGCGTTCACCGGCGGCGGCGCGGCCTTCGCTTCGGCGACGAAGCTGCGGGCGTGGTATTTCGGCAGTTCCGCGCGCGGATCGAGATCGGCGGCCTTGCCGAGCAGCGCGCGGGTGCGCGTGTTCCCGCGGTCCGTCGCCCAGTTCGCCACCGGCGCCGCCAGCCCCGCCAGCTTGCCGTTGCGGTCGGTCGCCGCCAGTTGCCGGTCGGCGAACGGAACCGTGCCCTGCGCCGCCTCCATCGCCCGGTAGCGCAGCATCAGGTGCGGAAAATCGAGGTCGAACGCATGCGGCGGCACGTACGGGCACTTCGTCATGAAGCACATGTCGCAGAGCGTGCAGGCGTCCACGACCGGCTTGAAATCGGCGCTCGCGACGGTCTCGAGCTCGCCGGTCGGCGCGGCATCGATCAGGTCGAACAGCTTCGGGAACGAATCGCAGAGATTGAAGCAGCGGCGGCAGGTGTGACAGATGTCGAACACTCGGCGCAGTTCGGCGTCGATCCGCGCGGGATCGATGAACCCCGGATCCTGCCAGGCGATCGGATGGCGGGTGGGCGCGTCGAGACTGCCTTCGCGCATGCGGTCTCACTGTCGGGCGGGGGCCTGGAAGGCGGATGGGACGAAGCCGCAACGGCCTCTCCCGCCCGAGGCGGGAGAGGCGAGGTTCGGCGTCGCGATGCTTACTTCGACAGCTCGTCGAGCGCGCGCTGGAAGCGACCGGCGTGCGAACGCTCGGCCTTGGCCAAGGTCTCGAACCAGTCGGCGATCTCGTCGAAGCCTTCCTCACGCGCGGCACGCACCATGCCGGGGTACATGTCGGTGTATTCGTGGGTTTCGCCGGCAACCGCCGCGGCCAGGTTGTCGGAGGTCTTGCCGATCGGCAGGCCGGTGGCCGGATCGCCGACGGCTTCCATGAATTCCAGATGCCCGTGCGCGTGGCCGGTCTCGCCCTCGGCAGTGGAGCGGAACACCGCGGCCACGTCGTTGTAGCCCTCCACGTCCGCCTTCTGAGCGAAGTAGAGATAGCGGCGGTTGGCCTGGGATTCGCCGGCGAAGGCGTATTTCAGGTTCTCTTCCGTCTTGCTGCCCTTGAGCACTGCCATGACCCTCTCCGTTTCTGTCCTGACTCCAGGACGCGCGCCGGCACCCCGGCGCGCGTCCAGCCTCTGCAGGGTTAGTCGATCGTTCGAGGCGAGTCCAATGGCATTTCCCGATCAGCCTGAGCGGGATTTTCGATCACCTGCGCCGAGGTCTTCTCCCCTCCGGCTCAGACCTGGATCAGCCGCACCTGCCGCCCGGCCACGCCGAGCGCCATGCGACCGTCGCGCAGCGCCAGCGCATCGGCGCCGAATACCTCCCGCCGCCAGCCGTGCAATGCCGGCACGCCGGCTTCCTCGCCCAGTGCCAGGCGATCGAGGTCCTCCGACACCGCCACCAGCCGCGGCGCGACGTGGTGCTGCTCGCATTTGGCGGCGAGCAGCACTTTCAACAGCGCGACCAGCGCCGGCGACGGCCGCGCGGCGCTCTCAATCCCACGCGGCGCGGCGGGCAGCGCCTCCTCCGGCAGGGCACGCGCTGCCGCGATCGCCTCCAGCAGGGCGACCCCGGTGCGGCCCTCGGCGAAGCCCTTGGAGATCCCGCGAGCGCGGGCCAGCGTCTCGGCAGTTTCCGGCGCGGTGGCGGCGATCTCCAGCAGGCATTCGTCCTTCAGCAGGCGCTGGCGGGGAATGTTGATCCGCTGTGCCTCCCGCTCCCGCCAGGCGGCCAGCGCGCGGACCATGCCGAGGTAGCGGCGGTTGGTGCTGCGCGGGCGCAGGCGGAGCCACATGTCCTCGGGGTCGGCGCGGTAGGTGGCGGGGTCGGCGAGCACCGCCATCTCCTCGCCCACCCATTCCAGCCGGTGGTCGCGCGCCAGGCGATCGCGCAGCTGCTCGTAGACGATCCGCAGCCAGGTGACGTCGGCGGCGGCATAGGCGAGCTGGGCGGGCGACAGGGGCCGCGCGGACCAGTCGCTGAACCGGTGCGCCTTGTCGATCTGCCCGCCGGCCAGGGTCTGCACCAGGGTGTCGTAGCCCGCCTGGTCGCCGAAGCCGGCCACCATCGCCGCCACCTGGGTGTCGAACATGGGGGTCGGAACGGCGCCGTAGCGGAGGACGAAAATCTCGATGTCCTGCCGCGCGGCATGAAACACTTTCAGCACGGCAGGGTCGGCGAGCAGGACACCCAACGGGGCGAGGTCGATCCCTTCGGCCAGCGTATCGACCACCGCGACATCGTGGGCGCCGGCGAGCTGCACGACGCAGAGCTCCGGCCAGTAGGTGCGCTCGCGCATGAATTCGGTGTCGACGGTGACGAAGGTTTCCCCCCGCAGCCGCTCGCACAGCGCGGCGAGCGCCTCGGTGGTCTCGATCAGGACAGGGGTGGGGAAGCTCGGGCGGGCGGGACGGGACATGGACGGGGGTTGTACACGAACCGCGCCGGGGCGCGAAACCGGCCCCGGCGCGGTCCCGTTATCGCGATCGTGCCACCTGCGCCTGCACCGGTGCCCCTGCCCCCGACGCACCCAGCGGCCGGATCACGAGATAGCGGCGCGCGGTATCGACCGGCTCGACCTGCCCGTGGGGCCGGACGATCGTCTTCAAGGGCGTGAAGGCGGTAACGATCGCCGCGCCCGCCGGGTTGGTCTGGAATTCCGTCAGCGGCGTGATGCTGCCCCAGGGGGCCGCCGGCTTGCCCGCAAGCGCAAGCTGATAGGATGCCTTGGGGTGCAAACCGGTCACCGCCGCCTCGACGAGATCGATCAGGCCCTGGTTGTTCACCGCGACCGTGGTGATCCCCCTGGTGGACCCGACGGCCGCGAGCGTGACGTGGCCGGTGATGCCGCTGCTCCCCAGCGGCTGCAGGTTCGCGGTGCCGGGCCCACTCGGTACGGCACCAGGCACATAGGTCAGAGCCTGCGGCGACTGTCCCCCGTGGATCACGGCGACGACCTTGTTGGTGAGCGTGTCGATCGCCACCACGCCGGTGCCGTTTTCGAGCGCGACGTAGATGCGATTGCCGTCGCCCGAAGGCCAGAGACCATGCGGCAGGTCGGGCGTCGGGATGGTGGCCACCAGCTTCGGCCGCGCCGCCGTGGTGAATACCTTGACGACGTTCTCGCCCCCGACCGAGACATAGGCGAACTGCCCGTTTCTGTTGCGCACGATGTTGACGTGGTTGGTGATCGGGCCCGTGTCCAGCAGGGCAATCTGGTTGAACGGCCTGTGGGCGCTGAACACCTGGGTCTTGCCGATATCCTTCAGGGTCAGCCACACCTGCCTGCCATCGGGCGTGACGGCGATGTTGGGACAGAAGGGAGAGGCCTGCTTCACCTCGGCGACGATCCTGTGGGTCGCGACATCCACGACGGCCGTGACCGGATGGAAGCTCGAGCAGACGAAGCCGTATTTGCCGTCGGGGCGGAACATCGTCATCCCGGGCCCGCCGGCCATGTGGATGCGCGTCTTCTTCGCATAGGTCCGCGCATCGATCACCGACACGTAGTCCTCGCCGCGCACGGTGACCCAGACTTCGTTGCCGTCCGGCGTATAGAACGCCTCGTGCGGGGCCCGGCCGACATAGACGACCCGCTTCACCTTGTTGCTGGCGGTGTCGATGAAGGCGACGGAGTTGGATCCGATAGAAACCACTGCGATCGTGCGATGGTCGGGCGAAAAGCCCATCCCGTGCACCAGGAGCTGGCCGGTGTAGAGCGGGCTGAGGTTCTGTGGCGTGTTGGCGCCGAGCCGGATCACGCCGAGCAGCTTCTCGGTCTCCGGGTTGAACACCGATACCGTGTTCGACGTCTGATCGGCCGTATACACGCGGTCGTGCCCGCTGATCGGAAAATCCGGTGCGCCCGCGCCGAGGGGGGCTTGGCCCGCCAAGGCGGGAGCGGCGAGGCACAAGCCGAGACCGGCCAGCACGTACATACGCTTCATCGAGGTTCTCCTTGTGAAAAGTGGCGGGAAGCAACCTACTTCGTCGTGACGCCGCCGAGGGGCAGGGTGGCCAGCCAATGACGCATGATCTGGATCTCGTTCTCCTGCTCCGCAATGATACCTTCGGCAAGGTTGCGGATATGCGGATTGCGCCCGTGGAGCAGGACGAGTTGCGCCATGTCGATGGCGCCCTGGTGGTGCGGGATCATCATCGACAAGAAATCGTGGTCGGGATCGCCGTTCATGGGTGCGGCCGCCATGCCTCGGTCCATCCGGTCCATCGCCTGACCCATCTGCGCGGCGAACGCATGATCGGATCCGGCCATCGGCATCGGCATCGGCATCGCCGGCACGGCTGCCGGGGCGGCCGCTGGTGCCGCGACCGCCCGCCCGGCGAGGCCGAGCAGCACGGCGCTTGTTGCCGTCAGGAGAGAGCGCCGGGCCGCATGGCGTCCCGGATCAAGGCAAGTGGCCAACACGGGTGATTTTCGGTCGGTTTGCATCGCAACTCCTTCCGCGGGCTGGAATGACCCGCTCGTCCTGGCGCCGGGCAGCCTCAGTCACGGCTTCCGGAAAGACGCCGGGCCGCGGCGACTATTCCCTCAGCCCTCAGGATTTTTGGGTTGGAGCCGGCCGACGGTCCGCGCCGCCTGTTCGATCAGCCGCGCTGCCGCACGCGGGTGGGACGCATAGGCGGCGCGGCGCCTGCTCGCCGATTCGCGCCTGCCGGTGAAGCGCGTCGCCGCACGCTGCGGCTTCGGCTCCGAGGAAACGCTGCGCCGCGGCTTCCTCCGCCTGCCGGGCAGCACGCCGCAGGATGACCGGGCGCGGTTCGGCCCCGCCGCGCCGGGCGGCGGCTGATGCCCGGCGCGCCGGCGCCCCCTTCCCTATGCGGGGGCCGGGGAGCGGTGTGGAGCGCACGGAACGTCATGCCGCCGACACCTCTCCCCCGACGCCTCCACACCAGGAAGCGGGATGCGGAGTGCGGGGTCGCTTGACCTGCCGGGGACGCTGCCGCTAGCCCGGGCGCCATGTCCCTCCCCCGCTCCCGGCAATGACCCCGACCGCGCACGTGATCGGCGCCGGCCTCGCCGGCCTTGCCGCCGCACTGTCGCTGACCGCGGCCGGACGCGCCGTGGTGCTGCACGAATCCGGGCCGGTCGCGGGCGGGCGCTGCCGGTCCTACGCCGATCGCGACCTCGGCCTCACCATCGACAACGGCAACCACCTGCTGCTCTCGGGCAACCGCACGACGCTCGCCTATCTGGACGCGATCGGTGCGCGCGCGACCATGACGGGGCCTGCCAGGCCGCGCTTCCCGTTCATGGACCTCGGCACCGGCCGACGCTGGACGGTGCGGCCGAACCGGGGGCGACTGCCGTGGTGGATCCTCGACCCCGCCCGCCGCGTTCCCGGGACCGGCGCCGGGGACTACCTGCGGCTGCTGCGCCTGCCGGGGATCACCGACGACCGCAGCGTGGCCGAGGCGCTGCCGGACAATGCGCTGTTCCGCCGGCTGATCGCCCCGCTCGCCATCGCGGCGCTGAACACCGCACCGGACGAAGGACTGGCCCGGCTGCTCGGCGCGGTGGTTCGGGAGACGCTGCTGGCCGGCGGCGGCGCCTGCCTGCCCCTGCTGCCGCGCCACTCGCTGGCGGCCTCGTTCGTCGATCCCGCGATCGCCGCCTTGCGCGCGCGCGGGGCCGAGGTCCGTTTCAGCCACCGCATCGCGGCGCTGACCCTTGCCGACGGCCGGGTGGTCGGGCTGCGCGGCACGGAGGGCACGATTCCGCTCGGCCCGGCCGATACGGTGGTGCTGGCGGTGCCGCCCTGGGTCGCCACGGGCCTGCTGCCCGGCCTCGCCGTGCCGGACGCGTTCGAGGCGATCCTGAACCTGCACTACGCGACCGCCGCCGAGCCCGATCCCCCCGATCTCCGGGCGGCCGGCTTCATCGGCCTGATCGGCGGCACCGCGGAATGGGTGTTCGTGAAACCCGCCCATGTCTCCGTCACCGTCAGCGCCGCCAGCCGCCTGATCGACCGACCGGCCGAGACGCTGGCCGCGCAGGTCTGGCCGGAGGTGCGCACCGCGCTCGGTCTTCCGCCCGACGCGCCGTTGCCGCCGTTCCGGGTGGTGAAGGAGAAGCGCGCCACCTTCGCCGCCACCGCCGAGCAGGACCGCCGCCGGCCTGGCCCGCGCACCGAACTCTCCAATATGGTGCTGGCCGGTGACTGGACCGCCACCGGCTTGCCGGCCACCATCGAAGGTGCCATCAGATCCGGCAATCGCGCGAGCGCCCTGCTGCTGCATCCCCCGGCATGACCGCCTCCCCAGCCTCCGACCGCGCCCCCAACGATGTCCACGACGAGGTCCCTGGGGACGTCCCCGGGGGCGTCCCTCGGGGCGTCCCTGGAAGCGCCCCCGAACCCACCCTTGCCGCCGCCCCGGACGACCGCCTGGACCGCACCGTCGCCGCCGCCGCCGCCGCGCTCGCCGCGCGGCAGAAGCCGGACGGGCACTGGGTCTTCCCGCTGGAGGCGGATGCCACCATCCCGGCGGAATACGTGCTGCTGGAACATTTCCTGGGTCGCATCGATCCGGCGCTGGAAGCGCGCATCGGCGTCTCCTTGCGTGCCCGTCAGGGCGAGCACGGCGGCTGGCCGCTGTTCCAGGACGGACGCTTCGACCTGTCGTGCAGCGTGAAGGCCTACTATGCGCTGCGCTGCATCGGCGACCCGGCGGACGCACCGCATATGGAACGGGCCCGCGCCGCCATCCTCGCCGCCGGCGGGGCCGAGCGGGCGAATGTGTTCACCCGCGCCCAGCTTGCCCTGTTCGGCCAGGTGCCGTGGCGCGCGGTGCCGATGATGCCGGTCGAGATCATGCTGCTGCCGCTGTGGTTTCCGTTCCACCTCAGCAAGGTGTCCTACTGGTCGCGCACCGTGATCGTACCCCTGCTGGTGCTGATGGCGCTGCGGCCGCGCGCGCGCAACCCGCGCGGCATAGGCGTGGCGGAGTTGTTCCGCACGCCGCCCGAGCAGGTGCGCGACTACATCCGCGGCCCCTACCGCTCCGGCTGGGGCCGCTTCTTCAAGGTCCTGGACAGTGCCTTGCGCGCCGCCGCGCCGGCCTTCCCCCGCCGCTCCCGCAAGCGCGCGATCGACACGGCGGTCGCGTTCGTCACCGCGCGGCTGAACGGGGAGGACGGGCTCGGCGGCATCTACCCCGCGATCGCCAACAGCGTGATGATGTTCGACACCCTCGGTTTCGACCCCGACGCCCCGCCGGCCGCCACCGCCTGGGCCGCCGTACGCAAGCTGTTGGTGGAGGAACCGGACCGCGCCTGGTGCCAGCCCTGCCTGTCCCCGGTGTGGGACACCGCGCTGGCCGGCCATGCGGTCGCCGAAGCCGCAGGCGCCGCCGCCCCCGACGTCGCCGCCGCCTGCACCTGGCTGCGCGGCCGGCAGATCACCGAACATGCCGGGGACTGGGCGGTGCGCCGGCCCGGCCTGCGCCCCGGCGGCTGGGCGTTCCAATACTGGAACGACGCCTATCCCGACGTGGACGACACCGCCGTGGTCGGCATGCTGCTGCATCGCCAGGGCGACCCGGCGCACACGGAAGCAATCGCGCGCGCGCGGGAATGGATCATCGGCATGCAGTCGCAGGGACGCGGCCGCTTCGACGGCGGCTGGGGCGCGTTCGAGCCGGAAAACACGCATCTCCATCTGAACCACATCCCGTTCGCCGACCACGGCGCACTGCTCGACCCGCCGACCGCGGACGTGACCGCGCGCTGCGTGTCGTTCCTGGCGCAGATCGGCATGACGGTGGACGACCCGGTGCTGGCGCGCGCGCTGGCGTTCCTCCGGCGCGAGCAGGAGGCGGACGGAAGCTGGTTCGGCCGCTGGGGCACCAACTATATCTACGGCACTTGGTCGGTGCTCTGCGCGCTGAACGCCGCCGGCCTGGGGCCCGACGATCCCATGGTGCGCCGCGCCGCGGACTGGCTGATTTCGGTGCAGCGCGACGACGGCGGCTGGGGCGAGGACGAGGAAAGCTACGCCGACGCCCCGCACGGACAGTACCACGAAAGCACGTCGAGCCAGACCGCCTGGGCCGTGCTCGGCCTGATGGCCGCCGGCGCGACGGACCACCCGGCAGTGGCGCGCGGGATCGCCTATCTCGCCGCCACCCAGCGGGCGGACGGGGAGTGGGACGAGGCGGCGTATACCGCCGTGGGTTTCCCGCGCGTGTTCTACCTGCGCTACCACGGGTACCGGCTGTATTTCCCGCTGCTGGCGCTGGCGCGGTATCGGGGGTTGCAACGGGGGAACGACAAGCGGGTGGCGTTCGGATTCTGACGCCGCTTCTCCCCTCTCTTTGCGGGAGGGGAGAAGGGGGGAGCGGACCCGCCTATTCCCGCCGCAGCACGCGGTCGTTCAGGAAGCTTGCCACGCCGTCGGCATGGAAATCCCGCTTCAGCGCTTCGGGGTCGTAGTCTTCCCGCACCCAGTCCAGGAACGGCTTACGTCCCTCCGCCTCCCGCGCATAGCGCAGGAAGAACGCGTCCAGGATGCCGGTGCGGGAGCGCCGCACGTGGCCGAAGCGCCAGGACAGTTGCCCCAGCGCCTCGGCTGCGCTCGCGCCGCGCAGCAGCAGATACAGCCCGGCGGCGAGGCCGGCGCGGTCGGCACCTGATTTGCAGTGGACCATCGCCGGGGTCGGCATGGTGCGGTAGATCTCCGCCAGCCGCAGAATCCGTTCCGGTTGCGGCGCGCCGCGGCTGTCCATCGCCATGTCGATCACGGTCAGGCCCAGTCGTTCCGCCGCCTCCCGCGCCAGCGCGTCCGAGCCGTTCCCGGTAGCCCCGCGCAACGTGATCAGCCCGCGCAGCCCCCAGCGCCGGGTGAGCGCGGCGAGCGTCCGCGGCGTCGGGTGGTTGCAGCGGTACAGCATCCCCGGCACCACCGACGCGGCGTTGGTCCAGACCAGGCGGAAGATCGCGTGGTCGACGAACAGCGCATCCACCCACGCCGTCGCGCGGCCGCGCGAGGTGGAAAGATCGCCGCGAAAGATCTTGTCCATGCCGAGGCGAGCGCTCAGCGATCCGGGCCGGAACGCGCGGCGACCAGGGCGGCCACCTCCGGCCGCCCGGCGTCGGTGAGGCCTGCGACCACGCCGGCGCGATCCTCGGGCGGGCGGTTCTGGCTCATTTTCCATTTGCCTTCCAGCCGCGCGATCGGCAGGGCGAAGCCCGTGATGCCCTTCAGCATTCCGGCGATGAACGGCGCCGGCGCGTCGCCGACGGCCCAGGGGACCGTGTCGGGGGTCGTGCTGGCTGCGGCGCGACGGGCTTCCTCGCGGTCGGTCAGGCGGGTCACGATGTCCAGCAGCCGGGCCGGATCGTCGAAGAACGTGACCTCCCCGTAGGCGTGCACGGCGACATAGTTCCAGGTGGGCACCACCGCGCCGGTGCGACGCTTGGTCTCGTACCAGTTCGGCGTGATGTAGGCGTCCGGACCCTGGACGATCACCAGTGCCGGCACGCCCGGCAGCGCGCCGCGCGCCTGCGGGTTGGGCCGCGCCAGATGGCCGAGCAGGGTGCCGTACGGGGCCGGATCGGGATCGAGCAGCACCGGGATATGGCTTGCGATCAGGCCGTCGGCCGTCATCGTCACCAGGGTGGCGAGGCCGGCCGCGCGGATCGCCGCGTGCAGCGGCGCGATCTGGTCTTCGCGGAACGGGGCGGGCACGTACATCGGGCACTCCTTCCGGGGCGGGCCCCGCGGACGCGGCTGCCGCGGCAGGCGCGTGGAACCGGCGGATCAGCGCATGTTATGGGCCAGGCCGAGCGCCACATAAACCCGCAGGCTGGGCGGCCAGGCCCGCGCGATCCGATCCCGCCACACGACGGAAGCCACCAGCGCCGCCAGAAGGATCACGATGCTCGCCGCCCAGGCGAGGCGCAGACCGGCCGACCGCTGCGGCACCACCGTCGGAGGCGCCAGCCGCGCCAGCCGCGTCGCCACCTCCGGCTCGACGAAAACCGGCCGGACCGGATCGGGAAACCCCTCCGGGGGCACCGGCTCGTCGGCGGGCGGCGGCGTCCATTGCTCGCCGCAACGGGCGCAGCGCACGGTCTTGCGCCCGGCCAGCAAACCGTCCGGCACGTCATAACTGGCGGCACAGGAGGGGCAGACGATGCGCATGGCACCCCGTACGGTTGCACCTTCGAATGGTGCGGGAGAGTAAGCAACAAGGCAATGTGCGGGAGATCCCGCCGCTCGCGTCCGGCGTGTCCCGCTCGGGCGCCTCTGGCCGGCGCCCCCCCGGGCCTGCATCCCGCGTCCCGGCGGCCCCGCGTCCCGGTGCCCTGTGTCCGGCGCCGCGCCGACGCGGCCGCCGATGCCCGTGCGAACCGCCCGCCGCTGCCTACGCCGTGCCGCGCCTCTCGATCTGCGCCTGGCTGCGCAGGTCCTGCTGCAACTGCCGCGACAGCAGGTCGACCCGCTGCGACAGGATCTGCATCCGGATTTCCTGCGGCGTGAGCTGGGCCAGGTTCTTGCGTTCCTTGGAACACACGATCAGCACCGCGATACCGTCCGGCGCCACCACCGGCTTCGTGGCCTTATCGGGAGGCAGGCTGGCGAGCATCTGGCGGAACGTGACCGGCTGCACGTGGTCGAGGTCGACCTGGTTGAGATCGGCGGGACGCGGCGAATGATCCTGGACGGCCACCTGCTCCATCTGCGGGCAGCTCTTGACCGTGGCGCTGATCTGGCGGGCGCGCTGCAGGGTCTGCATCTGCTGCGCCGTCGGCGCGGTGGGATTGAGCGGGCTCGTGAACGGCAGGAACACCTGGCGCACCGACAGCACGGTGTGGATGTCCTGCCCGACCGTGCGCTTGCCTGCCAGGGTGACGATGTCGAGCCCACCGGGCACCGCGATCGGGTTGCTGATGGCGCCGACCGGCATCTCGCTCACCACCTGGGCGACCGCCGGATCGAGTTGGTTGGTCTGCACCCAGCCGAGGTCGCCGCCGGCGAGCGCGGTCTGGCTCTGGCTGAACTGAGCTGCCGCCACCGGGAACGGCGCGCCGGAGCGCAGGTCACCGATCACGGTGTCGGCGAAGCTCTGGGCGTCGGTGCGGCTGGCGGCACTTTCGATCGGGATGAAGATTTCCGCGACATGGTATTCCGGCTGGCCGTTCTGTTGCGCCATCAGCCGCTGCCGCGCTGCCACCTCCCCGTTGCCGATGGTCGCGCGCGCGCCGAGCGTCTGGCGCAGCAACTGGGTCCAGCCAAGCTGGGTGCGCACCTGATCGACCAGGGTGGTGAAGGCCACGCCGGTGCGCTCCAGCCGCTGGCGCAGTGCGCCCGGCGGCATGCTGTTGCGCTGCTCGATCTCCCGGATGGCGTCGGCGATCGCCTTGTCCGGCACGACGATATGCGCCTTCTCCACTGCCTGCAGGCGCAGCCGTTCGTCGATCAACTGACGGACGATCTGCGGCTTCAGCCGGTCGAGCAGGGCGGGGTTGGGCGGCAGGCCGGCGGACAGCGCGAACAGCCGCGCCCGGTTGTCGACGTCGATATTGGTGATCGGCGAGCCGTTCACCACCGCGACCAGGCGCACCGCCGGCGCGGCCGGGGCCGCGGCGGGGACGGATGGGGGCCGCGGCGGCCGCGCGGCCAACGCCGAGGGCGCCAGCCCGGCGCCGGCCAGTGCGAGCAGGGCCGCACTGGAGCAGACGGCGAACTTGAAGGACGTCAGCATGATGGATCGTGGTCTCACAGGGCGTTGAAGCCGAATTGGCCGATGGTCTTGAAGGTGACTTGGAACAGGAGGGTGGTCGACCCGCCGTCGCCCGCGAGCTCCGTATAGCGGCGATAGAAGCGTAAATCCAAAATCATGCATTCGTTCTCCCAGACCACGTCGGCCCCGGCGGCCACCATCTGGTTGCGGGCTAGGTCGCGCTGGGCGAAGCCGTCCAGCCGGTACTGGCCCCAGGAGGTCTGGAACCCCAGAATCACCTCGTTGCGGGGGAAGTAATAGGGGGAGGTGGTCGGCGGCGGCTGCGCCTGGTCGTAGAAATAATAGGGATCGAAGGTAGTATAGAGATATCCGCCGGTCACCTGGAACTTCTTGGTGCCGACCGCAGCGGTGGCATCCGCATACTTCGTCGCCAGATCCCGGTGGTCGAGGCGGGTGCGGTACGTCAGATCGAGCCACGGGGTCGGCGTGAAGCTCAGCCGCCCGACGATGTCGGACACCGTGTCGTGCAGGCCGGAGGCTTCGGGGAACACCGGGTCGGGCGCGGTGCGGTAGGACTGGCCGATCAGCCCGTCCAGCACCGTGCCGCCGACATACCACGCGCCCTTCAGGCCGAGGTTGAGCCGCGGCCCGCCGTCCAGTCGATCGACGCCGGGAAAGCGGTTGAAGCCGAACAGGTTGGCGTCAGTGAACTCGAAGTCGAAACTGTCCTCGTTCGGGTAGCGGACGTTCTGGCTCGCGCCCACCGCCGGCGCCACCACGACCTCCGCCATCGGCTCGATCAGTTGCGTGCCCCAGGCGCCCGAATCGCGCATGAACGGCCAGCGCACGTCGAGCGCCATCTGCGGCAGCGCGCGCGTTGCATTGACCGTGTCGGTGGGGCCGAAATTCGGCTGCTCGTTGAAATGGCTGGCGTTGTAGGCCATCGCATCCATATGCAGCTTCAACGTCCACAGGTCGCCGAGCGCGCCCGTGAAGGGCCGGTCCCAGTCGAGCGTGAGCCGGCCGCGCTTCGTGTTGGTTCCGGTGGTGCGCAGCACGTTGAAGAAGTCGGTGGCGACCGAAAGCCGCCCGCCCAACGCGTCCGGCTCGCCGAAATACCGGTAGCGCGCATACGGCAGCACCACCGGCAGTTCGCTGTTGACGATCGTGGTGGGATCGAGGCCCTGGAACGATTGCGCATCGACCCGCGCATACGCGCCCTCGCCGAAGCCCTCGGCGTAGACCTGGCTTGTCAGCAAGGTGGAGTTGATGCCGGTCGTGTTGCCCAGGTGGAAATAGTCGAGGTAGTTGGCCGACGTGGCGCGGTTGACGTTGAAGCCCCAGCGCCAGGTGTCGTTCAGGCTGAACTGCCCGTTCGCATAGATCGTGCCCTGCGGGGACTGGTTGAGGTAGCCCACCGATCCGTTCAGATCGAGGTAGCCGCTGTTGAAGCGCCGGCGGTAGTCCACGTCGAGATCGGGCCCCGCCCGGCTCGTCATCATCGGCGTGATGGTCGCGTCGGACTGGCCGTCGATCACCCAGTAGTACGGCTGCGCGAAGAAGGCGCCGATGTGGCTGTTGTAGCCGAAGGACGGGATCAGCAGGCCGCTCGCGCGTTTCACCGACGGATCGACGGTCCAGAAATACGGGAACCAGGCTATCGGGACGCCGAATATCTGCATCTCGGCATCGGTGAACTCGATGCGCTTGTTCTGCGCGTCCTCGGTCGCCGTGCGGGCGTGCAACTGCCAGAGCGGCGGCAGGTAGGGGTTCTTCTTGCACAGGTTGCAGGTGGAATAGACCACCCTCGAGAGCTGATTGAGCACCCCTTCGGTGCGCTTGCCGCCGTTGGCGGCCAGCTTGGCGTTCTGCGCCAGGCGCGCCTCCAGCACGTGCAGCACGCCGTCGCGCATCTGATGCGACAGCACCGCCGAGCGAGCGTACATCACCGTGCCGTCCGGCTGGATCAGGACGACGTGGCCGGTGGCGGTGGCGACCCCGGTCGTGCGGTCGAACGTCACCTGATCGGCGCGCAGCACGGTATTGTTCTGCCACGCCTCGACATGGCCGCTGGCGACCACCAGGGTGCGGTTGCGCTCGTAGCGGACCCGATCGGCGGTGAAACCGATCGGCGCCGTGCGGCTGACGCCCGCCCCGCCCGGCGCCAGCGCGCCGAGCTGCGCCCACGCCGGGCCGGCCGCGGCAAGCAGTCCGGTTAGCGCCGCGACCAGGGTCGCGACCAGGCATGCCACCTGCGCCCGCGGGCCGCCCCGCCACCGTCCCCCCCGCCGCTCCTTCGCCATCAGCCGTCTTCCATGTGAAGCAGCAACGTCAACGCCAGCAGCAGCCCCGCCGCCGCCGGCGCCCAGGCAGCCAGCACCACCGGTAGCGCTCCCGACTGGCCGAATTCCTCCGCCAGCTTGGAGATCATGAACAGTGCGAATCCGGCGGTCACGCCGCCGCCGATCATGCGCGCCACCCCCCCGCGCCGCGCCGGCCGCATGGAAAACCCAGCCGCGACCAACGCCATCGTCGCGGTGAGCAGCGGCAGGGCGAGCAGCGCCTGGAAATGCAGCCGATCGCGCACCGAGGAGAAGCCGGACCGTTCGAGCAGCGCGATGAACCCCGGCAACTGCCAGACCGACAATGTGTCCGGCGGTGCAAAGCTCTCCTGCACCCGCAGCACCGTAAGGTCGGTCGGCAGGTCGATCGTGCGGGGCGGGCTCGGCAGTGCATCCGGCAGCATCACCCGGGCGGCGGCCAAGGTCCAGGCGCCATCGGCGAGCCGAGCCGACGTCGCCTCGATCCGGCTGACCAACTGACCGTTGCCGTCGAGTCGGAAAACCGTGACGTTGTGCCCGGTCAGAATTCCCCGCCGCACCGCCACGCCGCGCGCATTGAGGATCGCGACGACCGGCCGGCCGACCGAGGCCCCCGCCCCGGTGTCCGCGGCCCGAGTGTCCGCGGTCCCGGTGTCCGCCTGGCGCAGCCAGAGCTGGCCGCCGTTCAGCTCGAGCGGGCCGCCGCCGGTGCTCAGGTAGCGGTTGGTCAACTGATTGGCGCGCGCGAACATCGCCGAGGACAGCGGGCTGACGCCGGCCGTCGCGACGGCACCGAACAACGCCGCACACAGCACCGGCCCCGTCAGGAACTCCCAGGCGGACACGCCGGCGGCGCGGGCGACGATCAGCTCGGAAGAGCGGGTGAGCCGCCAGAAGCTGAACATCCCCCCCAATTGCACCGCGAACGGCAGCACCTGCAGCGCCAGGTAAGGCAGCCGGAGCAGCGCGATGCCGCCCACCAGCACGAGCCCGACGCCGGGATGGCCGGAGGCGCGGCGCAGCAGGTCGATGAAGTCGAACAGCGCCACGAAGCCGGTCAGGGCGAACAACGCGCCGACCACCGCCAGGCTGAACTGCCGGGCGATGTAGACGGACAGGGTGATCGGCGCGGTCACGGTGCCACCGCGCCGTCGCCGCTGGAAACCCGCCCCGGCGGAGCGCGCCGCCATCGCCGCAGCTCCGGGCCCAGCAACAGGCCCAGCCCGATCAGCGCCGGCACCGTCGCTTCGGCCCAGACGAGGCCGAGCAGCCCGTTGTTGCGCGCCGCCAGGTCGCCCACCCCGAGCTCGAGCGCGACCAGCACGACCACCGCCCCCACCGCGGCCAGCGGGCGCAGCAGGCTGCCGTGCCGGCGGAACGTGCCGGTCAGCACCGACAGCAGCGCAATCACGGCATAGGCAACGGTGGAGAGCGGGCTCGACAGCCGCTTGACCGCCTCGGCCACCCAGCGCGGCCGATCGGCCACGGCCACGAAGGCCGGCGGGTGCAGCAGGGCGTGCAGGGACACCTCCGCCATGTTCGGCACGCGCGCCGTACTGGACTGCCCGTTATCGGAAAGATCGAGCACGTTGCGCTGAAACGTCAGCAGGTTCAGCCGGCCGCTGCGCGCGTCGATCTCCTGGCGCGAGCCGTCAAGCAGCAGCACCTCCGGCCCGTGCGGCCCATCGATCAGCCTTCCCTCGCGGGCCAGGACGGTCGTCTCCGCCGCCGGGTCGCGCGCGTCGTTGATCAGGATTCCGTGCAGGACGCCATCGGGCGTGCGGGAGCGGATATAGACCGTGAGCCCCGGGGAAATCGGGGTGAAAACCCCGTCCTGCAGCAGGAACGCGGCGATGCGGTTGCGGATCTCCCACTGGAAGTTCTGAAAGCCGCGGAAGCTCGCCGGCACGATCCAGAGATTAAGTGCATAGCAGGCCAGGGTCGCCAGCAACGCCAGGGCCAGCGCCGGTCGCGCCAGAGCGAAATCCGACCGCCCGGCCGCCCGCATCACCGTCAGCTCCCGATCGCCGGCCAGGCGCTGGTAGATGAACTGGATGACGACGAACGTGGTGATCGGCAACACCACCGCGACGAAGCTCGGCACCAGCAGCGCCGTCAGCTCCAGAAACACGCCGAACGACAGGCCATGGTCGACCACCAGCTTCACGAAGCGCAGCGACTGCGTCAGCCAGATCAGCGCCGTCAGGCCAACCGTGACCGCGACCAGGGCCGCGGCCAACTGACGAAAGATATACCAGTCCAGTCGTGAAACGAACCTGCCGCCAAGCATCGTCTATCTACCCGGGGTCGGGGGATCCTGACAGGAAGCAAGTTAAGGCCAGGGGGCGCTGCCCCCTGGACCCCCGCCAAGGGCTCGCTCTTGGAACCCGTCCGTTGTTTCCGTGCGGGTGGGGGTGTCACGGGTCCGGGACGGGGCGGTGCGGGGCGCGGAGAGGGAGAGGGCGCAGATGCGCCCTCTCCCTCTCCGCGCCCCGCACCGCCCCGTCCCGGACCCGTGACACCCCCACCCGCACGGAAACAGTAGAGGGGGTCCAGGGGACGAGTTCCCTGGCGGGGGGTCCAGGGGGGCAGCGCCCCCCTGGCCTTGCTTGCTTCCTCCCTCGATTTACCCGGTCTGCCCCGGCGCCGCCATCCTGCGCAGCCAGTCGTTGGTGGCACTCATGGCGGCGCGGGCTTTCTCGACCGAATCGGTACAGCGCACGAACCCGTGCACCACCCCGGTGTAGAGGTTGGTTTCCACCGCCACGCCGGCGGCGCGCAGCTTGCGGTCCAGCGCTTCGCATTCGCCGCGCAGCACGTCGCATTCGGCGATCTGCAGCCGGACCGGCGGCAGGCCCGTCAGATCGGCGCGCAGCGGTGCGGCGAGCGGGTGCAGGCGGTCGGCCATATGGGACACGTAGACGGACCAGTAGAACGCCATCTTCTCGGTGGTCAGACCGAGGCCACTGCCGTAGTCGCGATAGCTTGGCGTATCCAGCCGGCTGTCGCAGACCGGATAGCTGGCGAGGATACCGCGCGTTTCGGGCCCGCCCTGGTCGCGCAGCAGCAGCGCGGTGGCGAGTGCGAGGTTGCCGCCAGCCGAGTTGCCGCCCAGCAGCAGGCGCGAGCCGTCGATCCCCCAGTCGCGGCCGTGCTCGGCCAGCCAGCGGACCACGGCGGCACATTCCTCGATGGCCTGCGGGAACTTCGCTTCCGGGGACAGGGCGTAATCCACCCCCACCACCGTCACGCCGCCGCCGGCAGCATATTCGCGCATCAGCCGGTCGTGGGTGTCGATCGAGGCCCACACCCAGCCGCCGCCGTGGAAATAGACGAGCGCCGGCGCGGCCGGCCCGACGCCGGGCGGACGGTGCACCCGGCACTGGATACGCCTACCGCGGGCGAACACCCAGCGATCGCCGCTCGTTTCCATCATCGGGCCGCCGCCGGCCATGCGCAGAGCCAGCGCGTCGTTCACCACCCGGTGCGGATCGAGCGGAACCTCCAGCCGGATCGGTGGGTATCCGGCCGCCGCCGCGGCCTGGTCCTGCATCCAGGCCTGCATGTCGGCGTCGAGCTTATGGGCGGGCATTGATCTACCTCCTTCGGCGGAACCACCATATATGCCACTCTGCCGAGAGGGGGCGGCGTCCTCAAGCCACTCGAGGAGATGCCGATGTCGGCCTACCCGGCGGAACTCGCCGAACACTGGAATGCCCCCCACTGGAATGCCCCTGGGGACGAGGGCGGCGAACCGCTGGAGATCCGCCCGATCCGGCCCGAGGATGCCGCGGCGCACGACGCGTTCTTCCACCGGCTCAGCCCGGAGGACGTGCGCCTGCGCTTCTTTGCCGCAGTGCGCGAGCTCTCGCCCGCCATGTTGGCCCGCTTCACCCGCCTGGACTACGATCGCGACATGGCGTTCATCGCGGTACGCGAGCGCACCGGAGAGACGGTGGGCGTGGCGCGGCTGGTGCGGGAAGGTGATCGATCCGTGGGTGAGTTCGCAGTGGTGGTGCAGCCGGACGTGAAGGGCCACGGGCTCGGGCTGCATCTGATGGAGCGGCTGCTGGATTGGGCCTGGGCGCACGGAGTGCAGCGCGTGGTGGGCGAGATCCTGGCGTGGAACGTGCCGATGCTCGATCTGGCGCGGCATCTGGGCTTTCGGCTGCAGCACCTGCCGGGCGACGCCGGGGTGATCGAGGCGGTGCTGAACCGGCCGGAAACCGCGCCGGCGTGCGATGTGCGGACGACGGTGGGCGCATGAACGTGCGACTGCGGGGCCGGTCCCTCACCGCTTGCAGGGGGGGGAGCAGCGCCGCAGCCGTCCTGCCGGCGCTTCCCCGCCGGCTGGTGCTCGCCGGGGCGGCGGCGCTGGGGGGATGCAGCGTGCTGCCGCAGTCTACCTACGTGCAGCGGTTTATCTGGCCGCTGAGCGTGCGCCGACCGGCGGTCCTGCCGCCGCGGGCGCACGGGAAGGTGCTGGTGGTGCGGGACGTCACGGCAGGACCCGGGCTCGATCAAACCGGGGTACAGTGGCTGCGCGCGGACGGCAGCCTGCAGGTCGATTTCTACAATCAATGGGCGGTGCCGCCGGCCCAGGGGATCACGGACGATCTGCGCAGATGGCTCGCCGCCTCCGGAGCATTTGCCGCGGTGGTCGGCCCGGACAGCGGGCTGAGCGGAGACCTGGTGCTGGAGGGGGAACTGACGGCGTTCCTCGGCGATCCGGCGCACCAGGAGGCGCGGGCGGCGCTGGCGCTCGTCCTGATCGGCGCACGCGCGAACCCGGCGCGGGTGCTGATGCAGCGGACGGCCGCCGCGCAGGCGCCGCTGGAAGTCTCCACCCCGGCGGGGGTCGTGGCAGCCTTGCTGGCCGCGCTGCGCGGCGTTCTGGCCCGCACGGAAGCGGCGGTGCAGCCGTTCGCCCAGGCCTGATACCGGCGGCCTCTTCGGCCGGCCGGTATCGCGCATGGGGTTGGCGGGGCGGCCATGCGCAAAATCAAGGACATACCAGCGGCCAGGTGGACGCCGGACGAGTCATCGGCCGGGGCCGCTGGTATGAGCAGACACAGGAGGCTTGAACAGACAAACCGCGGCGCCCGTTTTCGGGGGCCGCGGTTGCCTGATCTTGCAATCGGCACCCGCGCGACGGCGCGGATGCCGGTTGCAACCTTATCCCATCGTCACCTTGCCCGTCGGCGCGCGGTCCGCACTCCTGCCGCGCCGCCGCATGCCGATGAAGCCGAGCATCGCGATGCCAGTTGCGAGAACCGCGGCCGCGCCGGGTTCCGGGATCGCGGTCGTGGTGTTCGCCTTCAAGGTCGCCGAACCGGAGATCGGGAAGTCCGACCCGGTCGGCGCGTTCGAGAAGTCGGAGGTGAAGCTCAGGTCCGACACGCCACCGGCGTCGAAGGGATTGGCGAACGTCCCGGTATGATAGATCGACGCGGCAGGTCCGCTGGTCGCGTCCAGATATCCGAAGCCACTGGCCTGGTTGACGATGTTTGCAGCTGTATCGCCTGGCGGCAGTGCCGCCGTCAGCGTGGTGCCATTCGGCCCTTCGACGGCCGCTGAGGTGAACATCCACGGCGTGCCGCTCGTGACCAGCGCCAGGTCGCCGGCGACCGTACCGGTGGAGAGATTCGTGCCGGCCGCCAAGGTGTAGAAATTCACGGTTCCGCCGGTGAAGTCCACGGAGCCCGCGGTCGTGGACGTGGGTTCCGTAATGCTGGACACCGTGTAGCCGGTGAACGCGTAGGCGAGCATCACGCCGTTCTGGCCGTTCGACCACGTCTGGGCGCTAGGGTTCGTCCCGAGGGCTATCGCATTCACGTAGCCGACGCCGGAGAGAACGTTCCCAACGGCCGAAATACTGGTCTCGTTGAGGAAGCCGCTCTGGATCTGGTTACCTCCGGGGACGAGGCCGACAGGAACGACGACCCCATCGATATTCGTGGTGGCAGCGGCCCAGGCCCCCGACGATAGGCCGGCCATCAAACTCAGGCCGAGAATCGCAGTTTTTATCAGATGGCGCGCCATCGTGCTTCTCCCGAAACGTATGCTGACGGCTCGCATATCGCGCCCCGCCTGTAAGTTGTTTGTAAATCAGCTGTCAGATTTTGGGCATAAGAATTGTCCCAACACGTGCGACAATTTCCTGTGATCGCAGAGCGTGACTCGGATTCTTTGTCTTCATCGCGAAGATGAGCTTCTTGTCTGGTAAAGATGACGTGAGCGCCATCGATTAAGGTGGACTCTTGGCAAGGTGGCATCCATCTCGCCCACACGGCGCCGACCATTCGCCGCTGCAGGATGGGAGAGCGCCACGTCAGATTCATCTCGATTTCGTTATCACGTTGCGTTCAACCGGAATCTCGGCTGGCTGACCGAGTGGGAACAGGCGGCGCTGCGCGCCAAACGGGTCGCAATCGCGGGGTTGGGAGGTGCCGGAGGCGCTCATTTGCTCACGCTTGCGCGATTGGGGATCGGAGAGTTCACGATCGCCGATTTTGATCATTTTGATATCGCAAATTTTAATCGCCAGGTCGGCGCCACCATGGACACGCTCGGGCAGCCCAAAGCCGCCGTGCTGGAGGCGATGGCGCGCGCCATCAACCCCGAGCTCCGGATCCGCCGCTTCGACACCGCGATCACGACCGCGCAGATCGACGACTTCCTGGACGGCGCGCATCTGTTCGCCGACGGGCTCGATTTCTTCGAAATTGCCATCCGTCGGCAGATTTTCGCCCGCTGCGCCGAACGCGGCATTCCCGCGGTCACCGCCGCCCCGATCGGAATGGGCACCGGCTTCCTGATCTTCACGCCGCGCGGCATGAGTTTCGAGCGCTACTTCCGCTTCGAAGGCCAGCCCGAGAACGAGCAGTTCCTGCGCTTTCTGGTGGGATTGGCGCCGGCCGGGCTGCATCGCCCGTATCTCGTGGACCGGACCCGGGTCGATCTCGCCGGGCGGAAGGGACCTTCCACCGTTGCCGCGATCCAGCTCTGCGCCGGTGTCGTTGCGACCGCTGCGGTCAAGCTGCTGCTGGGGCGCGGCGGGGTGAAGGCGGCGCCGTGGCATCATCAGTACGACGCCTACCGGGATCGCCTGGCCGTCAGCCGCCTGTGGTTCGGCAACGCCGGCCCGCTGCAGCGGCTGAAGCTCGCGGTGGGTCGACGCCAGTTCGGCCGCGCGGCCAGCCTCCCGCTGGCCGCGCCCGAGCCCGCCGGCCCGCGGCCCGTGATCGAGGAGATCCTGGAGCTCGGACGCTGGGCCCCAAGCGGGGACAATATCCAGCCCTGGCGGTTCCGGGTGCTGGACCCGGCGACCGTAGCGGTGGACGTACGCCAGGAGGCGATCGGCCATATATATGAGTACCGAGGCGGCGAGCCGACCCTGCTCGCGGTCGGGATGCTGATGGAGACCTTGCGTGTCGCCGCCACCTTCTGGCAGCGCGGCATGACCTGCGAGGCTCCGGCGGTGCCCGGGCTAGTCCTGCGCTTCCCCGCCGCACCGGGCACGCCGGCGGACCCGCTGCTGTCCTATCTGACGTTGCGATCCGTCGATCGCCGCGCCTACACGCGGCGCCGGCTGGTGCCGAGCGAAAAACAGGCGCTGGAAGCCTGCCTCGATGCGGACCTGGCGCTCGACTGGCACGAGGGGGCGGCGGCGCTGTGGCAGTTCGGCCGGCTGAACGCGCTCGCAACCGGCATCCGGCTGCGAGCGGCGGAGGCGTTTCCGATCCACCAGCGCGTGCTGGACTGGTCGCAGCCGCATAGCCCGGATCGGATTCCGGTCGGCGCGATCGGCCTGCCGCGCCCCATGCTGCCGCTGATGCGCTGGGCGATGCAGCGGTGGGAGCGGATGCGCCTGCTCAATCAGCTCGGGGGCGCAGCGCTCACGGCAGTACAGCTCGACCGCTGGCCGGCCTGGAACAGCGGCGCCTTCTTCGTGGTCCGCGTCCTGCCGGGAACGGGCGGGGAGACGGCGCAGGCGCGGCTGCTGCGAACGGGCCGCTGTCTCCAGCGCCTATGGCTGACGGCGACCCGCCTGGGCCTGGTGCTGCAGCCGGTGCTGGCGACGGTGGCCTTTGCCGAATACGGCGCGAGCGGCGAGCCCTTCACCGCCGACCGGGCCTTGCTCGGCCGCGCAGCGGTGCTGGCGCGGCAGTTTTCCCGGGTGACCGGACGGCCGCCGGGCGAGGTGGTGTTCATGGGTCGCATCGGCACGCCCCGATCAGGCTTACCGGGGGCGCGGTCCACGCGGCTGCCGCTGGAGCAGTTGATCACGGGGTCGGGCAGCTTGCCGGAACGCGAATGACCCGCGCCGGGCTGCCGGAATGCCGCTCCGCCGGTGAACGCCACGGTGGCGCGCAGGCGGGGGGCCGCGTGGGCGGGAGCCTTCCCGCCCACGCGGCGCACGGTGTCAGGCGGCGACGCGGAGGTCGCGATCGCGCCAGAGAGTGCCGCTCTCGGTGACGAAATCCCAGATCGCCGGCTGTTCCCGCTCCATCCGGTCCAGCACGTCCCCGATCACGCCGATCGAGGGCTGGCGCAGGCCGTGATGCTCCACCACCGGGCCTGCCGGTTGGAAATGGATCGCCGTGGTGCGCAGGAGGCGCAGCAGGCACGGTTCCATCAGGGCGCACCAGTGGGTGAGCCCGAGTTCCCCGCTGAGCGCGACGAGGCCGCGCATCAGGAAAAGGCGCAGCAGGGGGTCGGAGATGCCCCCTTCGACGCGAAAGCGCTTTGACAGGGCGAAGCGCGAGATCTCGGCGGTGCGCTCCCACGGCAGGCGCCTGAGGAGGGCGGAATTGGAGACTTCCTCCATCGGCATGTGGGCCGCGCTTCCTGCCAGGGCCGGGACGACCAGGCGGACGGTGCCGATCACCTGGTGGTTGGCGCGGTGGCGGATGAGGGCGTGACGGGCGAAGCGGTCGAACTCATCGCTTTCGCGGCCATTGCGGGAGGGCTCGAAGCCGCGCTCCAGGCAGTAGACTTGGTATCGAAGCCGAAACACTTCGTCGAGATGATGCGATGAGCGGGCGAGTACAAGATCGTACTGATCGGCCGCGCTATTGAGCGCGGCCACCATATTGTCGAGTCGCATGATGTCCCCCTGCGTGGGTAGTGGACACTCGGCGGTATCACGTCCCTGTGAGTGTCGTTACCCTATCTCTGAAACCTTGCAAAAGGTTTACCTGCGGAAAAAATCGGCCCCCGCCGATTTAATCCGATACGGATCGGCAATTGTTTCGTCTGCGCCGTGCCTGTTTTGGCGTAGCGTTCCTCATGCGCTCCGGCGCGGGGCGCGGTGTGTGATGACGGTCATCCCGGGCCGTGATCGGCCCGGGCGATCCGCACGTGATGGCGTTGCGATTCGGTGACCGCGACCACACGACGGCGTGCGCGCGTTCTAACTGGCGGCGGCGATACGGCCAAGCTGATTCGGGCCGGAGCGTCGCTTTTCGTTGAGGAGGGTGCGCGAGGGGATGTCGCGGCGAGGGTGAAGGGGTGCAATGTTCATTGCGGTATAGTTCCCAATGCGCCCGAAATCTCCGTTGCACATTGCCGTGACGGAGGGTGGCACCGCAGGCAGCATGGCTGCGTGTAATGCCCTGCCGGCGACTGGATAGTCCGGCGTGGCGAGTTGTGTTGAGGCCATGTCCGGCCGGCTGCCTGCATCCGCATTTTTCGGATCGGGGCCACATGTTGCCAGCCAACGAGGTCAGGAAGCGGCTGCGCCCCGCATGCACGCACGACCCGGAGTCGTTGCAAATCCAGCAGCGAAGCTCACGTCAATTTTACCACCCATGGACAGGGCCGGCGTCCTCAGAGGCCCGATAGGTGGTGGCTGCGTCGAACAACGGAGCCCAAAACGAGTTGCGGCGCCCGAAGGCGCCGCAATCCGTCTTGACGATATGAACCGAAGTTCAGGAATTCTTGAAGCGCACCATGCCGAGACCGAGCAGGCCACTGCCGAGGATCAGCATCGAGGCCGGCTCCGGCACCGCCGGCGGCGGCGGAATATTCGCAGGCGTGGCCATCGTGGCACTTAGGGAAAACGTGCCCAAGTTGTCAGCGGTGATCGCGCCACCGGCTGTCTCGGTAAACGAAAGCGTCATGCTCATCGTCTGGTCAAGACCCGCCGTCGTGCCGCTGCCGGTGAAGTTGCCGACTTCGTAAATCGAGAGCGACTCGGTGCCAGTTGCTGCGCTGCCTGTGCGGCCCACGATGGCAGGGCTGAACGTGCTGCTGCCGATCGTCACGCTGCTTTGCGCCTGAAACGACCCGTTCGCGGAGGTGAAGTTAAACGCGGCGAGGTCCGCCAGATCCACTGCACTTGCAGTGATCGCCCCCCCCGTCGGGATCACCGCAAGGGAACCATTCCCCGTGTTCCAGACAACCGAGGACAGGCTGATCGTAGTGGCTGTGGCGAGGTCGGCCCCCGACGTCCCAATGGGGCCGAGAACGCTGAACGCATCCGACCCCGGAACAGGGTCCGCCATCGCCGCACCGGGCAGCGCGATCAGCGCTACGCCCGCGCAAAGCGCCGCGCCGCGCATCCATGAAGAGATTGAAGCCGCCATCTCACCGAACCTCGGTTGTGTTTATGCCGCGCAGCCGACCCGTCGCCCGCCGCTGGAACGCATAATACCGTTAACAGATGTTTAGGGAAGCGAAAAATGAGGGTGTCCCAAAAAAAATTCACCGACCTCCCGAACGGTTCCCTCCTGCGGAATTTTCCCCCGCCGGCCGCGCATCATGAGGAATTCCAGATAACCTATTGATTAATATTCCAAAACTGCCCCCAGACCGCCGCGAAACGGGCCGTTCCTCCAACCGCCCTGGCGTCACCTCACGCAATCGTGTCAGGCTTCCTCCATTTCACTGTCCGCGACAGCCGAAACGGTAACAGCAGGCTACCCTCCAAACGTGCCCCTGCTGCCCCACAGCACCTTTGTGTCCTTTGCAGGCCAGGGCCGCTCGCCGCCGTCCGGGCCGTCTGCGTCCAGTTCGGCATCTGACCCCCAACCTGCCGACCGGCCCCAATCCGACGACCGACCATGACTTCGCCGCCCATGCACATGAAGCGCCATTATCGGATGGGACAGTCGCGGACACGATAGGCCGCGATCGCGGCCAGATCGGCAATGTCACCAACGGAGCCGAGCGCCCGCCGATCCACGCCCTCCTACTCCGGCTCGATATCCCCGAGCCGCCCCAGGTCCGCGACCGGCCGCCCGGCCGCGTCCACCGACACCGCCTCGGCGTAGCGCATCCCGAACACCACATCCTCGGCCCCGTAATCGTGCATATCGTGCACCTCGGCGGCCAGGGTCGGGTCGCGCACCGTCACCGCCAGGAACAGGCGCACCTCCTCCGCTTGCAGCCGCGCCGGGTCGTACCCCGCCAGCGGGCTGGCCTCGTCCAGCACATGCATGAGGGTCCAGGTCAGGCCGAAGATCGGGATCCGCGTGCGTACCAGCGCCAACTCATGGATGCGGCGGTAGAACTGCCCCTCCTCGGTGCGCTCGGCGACCAGCGCGTAGAGTTGCGCGACCCCGTCGACCAGCAGGGTGGTCCGCCCGTTCGCGATGCGCATCATCAGGGTCGGCCGCCCATTGTGGCGTGTGACCACCGCCCGATCCGCGTATAAAATATTGGCCCGCGGCCGGGAAAAGCGCACGAAGGTCAGTCCCGTCGCCAGCGCGGTGAAGATCAAGCCGCACAGGATCTCGGCCGAGGCGACCGCGTGCCCATACACCGTCGCCGGCGCCATTACCCCGTAGCCGACGGTGGCCAGGGTCTCCAGGCTGAAAAAGAACGCATCGCCGAAAGACCCCGGTCGCGCATTGGCGAGGCACCCGGGCACGGCCCAGTAGAGCGTGGCGAACCCCACATTGATCGCGAGATCGAGCCCGATCACCAGCACCAGAAACCGCGGCCAGCTCAACCCGACCGCAATGTGGTACGGATCCCGCCAGTCGAACCGGACCGCCCCAAGCTTGCCGAGCTCATAGGCCCTGGCGCGCAGCTGCATGCGCCCCGCATGGCGGAGGTCCGAACGGGTCCGATCGCCGCGCCTCATGCCCCGCGCCTCATACCATCGGCACCGAACTCCAGACGGGCGGGAATGGTCGGAGTGAGAGGATTCGAACCTCCGGCCCCTGCGTCCCGAACACAGTGCTCTACCAGGCTGAGCTACACTCCGGCCGACACGGCACCACGGCCGCGAGGGCCGCATATAGCCGCCGGCCGCCGCGGCGGCAAGCGCGTTTCAAGGGCGTTTCAAGCATGTTTCCCTGGGGCCCGGCCCGCGAGGACGCAGCAAGCGCACGCCCCGCCTGCTCCCCGTCCCCTTACGGAGGGAGAGGTCTGCGCGACACGAAACATGGTGCCGCCCGCCTCCCCCGGCCCGCGCCCGCGCCCGCAGGGGGGACGGGGACGGGGACGGGGACGGGGCGCATAGGCGGACAGCGGCCATGATCCTGCTTACACTCCCCGTCCATGACCCCTTCCCGCCCCCCCTTGCGCCCCCCCTTGCGCGAGGTGATCGCCCGCCACGGCCTCGCCGCCCGGCACGCCCTCGGCCAGCATTTCCTGCTCGACGCCAACCTCACCGCCCGCATCGCCCGCCTCGCCGGCGATCTGGCCGGCCGGCATGTCATCGAGGTGGGCCCCGGCCCCGGCGGCCTCACCCGCGCCCTGCTCGACAGCCCGGCCGCCTCGGTGACCGCGATCGAGATCGATCCTCGCGCGATCGCCGCCATGCAGGAGCTCGCCGCCACAGACCCCGGCCGGCTGCGCGTGATCGCCGGCGACGCGCTGACGCTCGACCTCGCCACCGTCGCCCCGGCGCCACGCCGGATCGTCGCCAACCTGCCCTATAATATAGCAACGCCGCTGCTGATCGGCTGGCTGCGCCAGGCCGCCGCGTTCGAGAGCCTCACCCTCATGTTCCAGCAGGAAGTCGCGGAGCGCATCGCCGCCGCACCCGGCTCGCGCACCTATGGGCGGCTGTCGGTGCTGGCGCAGTGGATCTGCACGGTGGAACTCGGGCTGCGCCTGCCTCCGGCAGCCTTCGTCCCGCCGCCGCAGGTGTTCTCGGCCGTCGTCTGCCTCACGCCGCACGCCACGCAGCCGGACCCGGCGCGCTTCGCCGCGATGGAACGCGTGACCGCGGCAGCCTTCGGCCAGCGGCGCAAAATGCTGCGGGCTGCGTTGCGCGGCGCGCTCGGCCCCGCCGCGGCGGAGATGCTGCGCGACGCCGGCATCGCTCCCGAACGGCGGGCGGAAACCCTCACGGTGGCGGAGTTCGACCGCCTCGCCGCCCTGCTATCACCCATTGGCATGCTGCACTGCAAATAACCCTACCTTGACGGTCGGGAATTACGGCTTGTATGTCTGGGGCAAGACCACCGGAGCCCCGATATGTCCGAGCCGTCCGACGCCATCGCCGCCGCCCGCGCCTTCATCGCCCTGGCGGGCGTGCACCGATGGCGGCAGCGGCAGGCGGAGATCGCCCGGCTCGCCGTGTCCGGCCCGCGCGCCGGCCGGTCGGCGCGCCAGCACCATGTGGTGGAACGCACGCTCGCGCGCCTCGCCCGCGGCA
This sequence comes from uncultured Pseudomonadota bacterium, assembly GCA_963708095.1. GTDB lineage: Bacteria > Pseudomonadota > Alphaproteobacteria > Acetobacterales > Acetobacteraceae > JAJZVS01. Next base: position 3,846,312 of record OY970182.1, on the reverse strand, counting down.
CGCCTCCCGCCGGCCCGGCGGAGGCGGCCATCGCCGCGCTCGCTGCCGCCGCCGTCACGCTCGACGCCCGGCTGGGCGCGGCGGGTCGGGTGCGGCTGGCCGAGGCGCTCGCCACCGCGCTCAGCGGCGAGAAAACCCTGGTCCCGCTGTTTCACCTGCTGCGCACCGCGGCGCTGCAACGCGCCCGCGGCTTCGACGTCCGCTTTGCCGGGCTGGAGGAAGGCACGTCGTTCGACCTGCTGCTCAGCCGCGGCGGCGCCGAGGCGGAGGTGGTCTGCGACGTCATCTCCGCCGACACCGGCCGCCCGCTGTCGCGCGCCGCCTGGCTGCGGCTCGCCGACCGGATCGATTCCGACCTGCAGACCTGGCTCGCCGACCATCCGGGCCGCTACCTGCTGAAAATGACCCTGCCGGACGGCCTGGCCGACGATCTGCCGAACGGGGAGGTTCTGGCGACACTACATGCGCGCATCCGCGACATGCTGGCGCGCAGCGCGCGGATCGATCAGGACGCGGCGGTCGTGCTGCGGCTCGACCCGCTGCTGCTCGCCGGCGCGCAGGCCGAGCCGGCGGGCATGATGGCGCTGCTGCGGCGCGACTTCGGGCCGGAGGCGCAACTGGCCGCGATTGCCGCCGGCGCCGGGCTGTTCGTGCTCGCCGCCCGCGCGGGGCGGGCCGACGAGGTCGCGGGTGCGCTGCGCCGGCGCATGGCGGACGTCGCGCCCGCCCGCCTGTCCGGCTCCAGGCCCGGCATCCTGGCGATGTTCGTCGAAGATACCGACCGCCGCGAATGGCGCGGCCTGCGCGAGCGGCTGGAGCTGGAAGGCGAGGCGCGCCAGTTCCTCACCCATCCTGACGCCCGTCCCGTGGTCGCCATCACCTGCGCCTCGCGGCTGGAGCTGTTCGGAATGAACCCGCCGGATGCGGCGGAGGGCGGCGAACTGCGCTTCCGCAACCCGGCCCACCCGGCGGCAAGCTGGGCAGCGCTGGCGCCAGCGGTGCTGTCGTCGGTCTGAGCGGAGCACAAGCAAGGCCAGGGGGCGCTGCCCCCTGGACCCCCGCCAAGGGCTCGCCCTTGGAACCCTTCCGTTGGTCCCGTGCGTGCGGGGGGTCCAGGGGGGCAGAGCCCCCCTGGCCTTCCTCGCGCCCCGCACCGAGCGCCCGCCACACACGCTCCGGCGTCGCCGGCATGTCGAGATGGCGGACACCGCGCGGCGCCAGCGCGTCCAGCACGGCGTGCATCACCGTCTGCGGCGCGATCATCGCCCCGGCCTGGCCGGAGCCCTTCACGCCGAGCAGGTTGGCCGCGGTCGGATGTTCCGACAAAGTGACGCGTAAATCCGGCAGGTCGGTCGCGCGCGGCAGCGCGTAGTCCATCAGGCTGCCGGACAGGAGCTGGCCGGAGACCGGATCGTATACGGTACGTTCCAGCAGCGCCTGACCGATGCCCTGCGCAAGCCCGCCCTGTACCTGGCCGGCGGTAAGCAGCGGGTTGATCAGGCGACCGAAATCGTCCACGGCGAGGTAGCGGTCCAGGGTGACCATGCCGGTTTCGGGATCGATCTCCACCTCCGCGACGTGGCAGCCGGAGGGAAAGGTGAAGACGTCACAGATATTGTCCGCCTGCGTATCGAGCGGCGCGGTGCGGTCGGGGTCGGCGGCGATGGCCGCCAGGGTGACGGCGCGGCCGTCGGGTGTGCGGAAGGCGCCGTCGGTGTAGGTGAGATCGTCCGGACTCGCCTGCAGCAGCCGCGCGGCGAGCGGGCGGGCCTTCGCCAGCAGGGCTTCGATCGCGCGCACGAGCGCGGTCCCGCCCATGTGCATCGACCGCGCGCCGCCGTGGCCGCCGCCGGTGCGGACCTCCGCGGTGTCGGCCTGGACGTAACGGAAGGCGGCGAGCGGCAGGCCGAGGCGCGCCGCGGCGATCTGCGTGTACGCGGTCTCGTGGCCCATGCCGGTGGATTGGGTGCCGACGTGCAGGACGATGCTGCCGTCGGAGTCGAAACGGATTTCGGCCGCCTCGTTCGGCTGCCCGCGCGAGGTTTCGAGGTAGCAGGCCACGCCCTGGCCGCGCAGCTTGCCGCGCGCGGCGGCAGCTTGCTTGCGCGCCGGCAGGCCGGGACGGTCGGCGGCGGCCTCGGCGGCATCGAGGTTGGCGATGAAATCGCCGCTGTCGATCGTGGTGCCGAGGGCGTTTCGGTAAGGGAACGTGTCGATCAGGTTGGCACGGCGGAGCGCGAACGGATCGCGGCCCAAGGTGCGCGCGGCGGCCTCGATCAGGCGTTCGGTGAGGTAGTTGGCCTCCGGCTTTCCGGCGCCGCGGTAGGCGTCGATCGGCACGGTGTTCGTCAGCGCGCCGCGCACGTCCATGCAGATGGCAGGGATGGCGTAAGGGCCGCCCATGGCGGTAGCGGGTGCGTTGGTGGACGTGCCGGGGCCGAAACCGGCGACATGCGCGCCGAGATTGGCGATCGTTTCGACATCCAGCGCCAGGAAACGCCCCTCCGCGTCGAGCGCCAGGCGGGCAGTGGTGACGTTGTCGCGGCCCTGCGCGGTGGAGATAAAGTCCTCGGCGCGGTCGGCGATCCATTTGACGGGGCGGTGCAGGCGGCGGGCGGCCCAGAGCAGCAGGACGTATTCGGGATAGACCGCGTTCTTGACGCCGAAACCGCCGCCGACCTCGGGGGCGCTGACGCGGAGGTTTGCAGGCGGTTCGTGGAAGATCGCGGCAAGGGTGTCGCGGATGCCGTGCACGGAGGCGCCGCTGATGATGAGGTGCTGCCCATTGGCCTCGGCGATGGCGCCGCGTGGTTCAATCGGGGCAACGATCAGGCGCGGGTTGACGAGATCGAGCGCAACGATATGCGCGGCGGCGGCGAAGGCGGCGTCCACCGCCGCACGGTCGCCTTTGCGGAAGCGGTAGGAAAGGTTGCCCGGGGCTTCCTCGTGCAACTGCGGGGCGCCGGGGGCGAGGGCGGCGGTAGCGTCGGTGACGGCGGGAAGCGGGTCGTAACTTATGTCGATGCGCTCGGCGGCGTCGCGCGCTTCGGCCGCGGTGGCGGCGACGACGAAGGCAACGGGTTCGCCCACGTGGCGCACGCGGTCGGCGGCGAGGGCGAAGCGGGACGGCACGATCATCGGTGCCACGGTGGCGACCTGCGCGGTGCAGGGGAGCGGGCCGAGCGCGTCGGGGGCGAGGTCGGCGGCGGTGAAGACGCCGGCGACGCCTGGGCTGCCGCGCGCTTCTATCGTGTCGATAGAGACGATATGTGCGTGGGCGTGCGGAGAGCGGACGATGACGGCGTGCAGGAGGCCGGGCGGCGCGAGGTCGTCGATATAGGTGGCGGCGCCGGTCAGCAGGCGCGGATCCTCCAAGCGGAGTACGGCGCGCGGGTCGGGTCGTGCGCCCGGTGCATCGGCCATCACACGCTGCCGGCGCGTTCGATCACGAGCACGCGCGCGGCGCCGAGCGGGTGGGCGACGTGCTCGTCGCCGTCCTCGGCGTGGAAGATGTCGCCGGGATGCAGGCGATGGGTGCGCTCGCCGGTCGCGTCACGGGTGTGCATGTCCACCACGCCGTCCAGGACGACGAAGACCTCCGGGCCGTCGTTGACGTGCCATTTGTACGGCTGGTCGGTCCAGTGCAGGCGGACGGTCGCCGGGTCGATGCAGGCGATGTCTTGCGCGTCCCAGGCGGTGTCGGGGGTGAAATCGCTCGGTCTGATCACACGCATGGTCACTCCTGCTCCCTGCGGGCGATGCTGCATCCATCGCTGCCTCGCCTATTCGCCAGCCGCAGTCTTCGTCGCCTTCCCTGCGCGTCCGCGGCCGACACGCCGCGCCCCTGAGCCGCCTGCGCGTGGGCGCTCCTCCGCCAGCCGCCGCGCCGCCATCCAGCGCTGCGAGCCGAACAAGCCCTGCAACAGCCCCGGCACATACAGATCCGCGTCCAACCGAGGAAAATGCAGCCCAAGCCCGGTCGGACTGATCTCGATCTCTTCAAGATCTGCCGCGGTCGCCCGCTCCAACCCCGCGGCGTCGTGCGGCGCGAACATCACCTCGAGCCCGGTGTTCAGGCGGATCACCACCCGCCCGCGCCCGCGGTCGTAGCGGGCAGCGACCGCCGTCGCGGTATGACGCAAGTCCTCCGCCAGCCGCGCTTCCGCCTCTTGCACGTCCCGCTCGGTGATTCCCATGCAAGTCCCTTTACTGCGCCGGCAACGCCGGCAGCGCAGGCCGCAATTCTAGCACGATCGCCGCCAAATCGCGCGACGAAGCGGTGGCTTCCACGCAATCCGGAGGACCATCGGGGCAATGCAGGATGAATGCCGCCTCCCGCCCGCCGCCGAGCACATGCACATGCGCCGGGCGGTGGTCGTGCGGGTATATCGCCATACGCAGGCCAGCAAACCGCAGGACCGTCGGCACGCGACGCTCGGCAGCGCCGGCGCGCTACAGCCCCGCCCGCGCCGCCACCCCCAGTTCCGCCGCCAGTTTCCGCAGCCCCTCCCACGTCGACTCCTCGATCGGAATTCCGCCCGCGCGCCGCTCCTTCTCCCGCTCGAACTCCACCTCCCCCGGATAATACACCCGCTCGAACCCGGCCGCCGGCGGCGTCGCCTTCAGATAGGCGGCGAACTCCGTCACCTCCCGCTTGAACACCCCCAGATCCCGGAACGCCGCCACGTTGAACACCGCAATGAAACAACCGTCGTTGTGCCGCCCGGTCGGCTCAACCCCGAAGCCGAGGCCGGTCAGCAGCCCGGAGAAGATCTCCACCATCACAGCCAGGCCGTAGCCTTTGTACCCTTCAGCCCCACCCAACGGCAGCAGCGCCCCACCCTTGCGCAACTGCGCGGGATCGTTGGTCGGCTTTCCCTCCGCGTCGATCAGCCAGCCCGGCGGCACCTCCTTCCCGCGCGCCACCGCGACCGCGATCTTCCCCGCCGCCGCCGCAGACGTTGCCATATCGAAAAACAGCGGCCCCTCCAGCTCGGACGGCACCGCGAAGCAGATCGGGTTGGTGCCCAGCCGCGCCTGCGCGCCGCCGAACGGGGCCACGTGCTTGGGGCTGCGCCCAGAATTGGCGGTGATCATCGCGATCATCCCCTCCGCTGCCGCCATCAGCGGATAGGACGCGAGCCGGCCGATATGGCCCTGGCGGAACACTGTCGTCGCCGCCACGTTCTGCGTCTTCGCTTTCGCGATGGTATGGCGCATCGCCCGCTCGGTGACGACGTAGCCGAAGCCCCAATGCCCATCAACCACCGTCGTCGTCGGCGTCTCCTGCACGATCTGCCAGGGCGCGTCGGGGACGATGTGGCCTTTCTTCACCCGGTCGATATAGGTCGGAATCAGGATAATGCCGTGACTGTCATGACCGGCCAGGTTGGCGGCGATCGACAGTCGGGCGATCAGCGCGGCATCGGCGGCCGGCGTGCCGGCGCCTTCCAGCAGCGCGCGGGCGATCGTCTCCAGCTTCTCGGCAGCGACGTTGGGCATGGCTTCCTCCTGGCTTCTGCGGCACCGGCCAGTATTCCCAACCGGAGCGGCCCCGCCTAGCCTGCCCCCAACGAACACAGGAGGGAACCATGGCCACCGAAGCGACCCTGCTGGTCGGCACCGCGGCCACCAAGGACGGCGGCTCGGGCGGGCTGTTCCGGCGCCAAGCGGGCGGAACCTGGCAGCACGTGTTCTCCGCCGCCGACGTGCACGCCATCACCCCGCATCCGACCGAGGCGGACACCGTCTTCCTCGGCAGCAAGGACGGGCCCTACGTCAGCACCGACCGCGGCGCGCGCTGGGAGCGGGTCGGGTTTCCCGATCGCGGCGTGCAGGTCTGGTCGATCCTGGTCGATCCGGCCGATCCGCGCATCGTCTATGCCGGCGCGTCGCCGGTGGGGGTTTATCGCAGCACCGACGGCGGGGCGCATTTCATCCGCCTGCCCGATCCCGGGCTGCCGGATCGGGTGCGCATGGACTTCCCCTGCCGGATCATGCGCTTCGCCGCGCACCCCACGCGCACCGGCGAGCTCTACGCCACCTTGGAAGTGAACGGCGCCATGCGCAGCACCGACGGCGGCGAGACCTGGCGCGATTGCAGCGCCGACCTCGTGCGGCTGGCCGAGGACCCCCGCCTGAAGAGCCGCATCCTGAGCGATACGGAAACGGAAGGGATGCTCGACGGCCACGCCATCGCGATGACCGCGGCGGATCCGGATGCGGTGTACCTCGCCGTGCGCATGGGCATCTTCCGCAGCACGGACGAAGGGCGAAGCTGGCAGGATATCGAGGTGGGGCGGTTCTCCCCCTTCACCTACGGCCGCGACATCCGGATCGCGCCGACCGATCCGCAGGTGATGTACGCCGCGCTCAGCGTGGCGGCGCGCAGTAACGCGGGCTCGCTGTGGCGGAGCCGCGATCTGGGGGAAAGCTGGCAGCGGTTCGACAAGGTGACGCCGCACGCGACGGTGATGGGAATCGGGCTGCACCGTACCGATCCCGGCCAGGTCGCGATCGCCGCGCGCGGGGGCGAGGTATTCGCCACCGAAGATGCCGGCGCGACCTGGGCCGAGCTGCCGCTGCCGCCGGCGGGGCGCGACGCCTACGCGATCGCCTGCGTCTGAAAGGAGACGTTGCCATGAAGGGCTATGTGCTCGCCGAGCTCGACGTGACCGACCCCGCCGGATTCGCGCAGTACCGCCCGCTCGCGAGCGCCTCCATCGCCGCATTCGGCGGACGCTACCTCATCCGCGGCGGCGCGGCCGAGCAGCTGGAAGGGGACCGCCCGGGCCGCCGCTTCGTGCTGCTGGAATTCCCGAGCCCGGAACGCGCGCGGGACTGGTATCATTCGCCGCAATATCAGGAGGCCAAGGCGATCCGCGATCGCGCCGCGCGCACCGAGCTGTTCCTGATCGACGGCCACGATCCGGGCTGAGCGGCCGGTCCGTCCCGGGCCGTCACTGGTTCGCCGGCATCGGCACCGCACGCGCCGTCGGCATCGACATCCCGCGCGCCGTCGGCATCGAGATCCCGCGCGCCGTTGGCGCGACGAAGCCGGGGAATTGCCGTTGCGCGGTCAGTGGTGCGCATTCCGGGCTTGCCTTCGCGCGCCCGGCCGGGCAACGCTGGCCCGGCATGCGGTGGGTGATTCTGGTTCTTGCACTCGCGGTCTTCGTGGCCGCCATGATCTTGGACACCGCAGCGCTGTTGCGGATCGCCGCGTATTACGGCGGGGTGCTGCTGCACGCTCATCCCTGGGTTGTGGCGGCGGTGGCCGGCCTGGCGCTCGCCGTGCTGGCATGGCCGTATCGGCCCTGGCCGCACCGCGCGTCGCGCCGTCGCTCCCGCCGCCGGGGCAAGCGCCGTGCGGGGCGCCCGCGCAGCCGTACGCGCCCCCGTCCGCCCGCGGGCGGGTCGGCGAAACAATCGCGCACCGCGGCGGGCCGGCCCACGGATACGGCGGTCGGCAAATCGCCTGCAGGCAAATCGGCCGCCGCCCAATCGTCTGCTGGCAAACCCCCAGCCGGCAAGACGCCCGCTGCGGATTCGCCCGCCGGCAAATCCACCACCGGCAAATCCACCACTGGCGACCCGACCACTGGCAAACCCACCACCGGCAAACCCCCGGGCGACACGCCCGCTGCTCGCAAGCCCCGCGCACCGCGTCGGCCCGCCGTCGCGTCGGCTCCACGGTCTGCCGCGACAGGGCCGTTCCGGACCTGATCGGCACCGCCGATCCAGACCCCCGGGCGGACGGCTCTCACCCCGGCTGTATGTTTATGCCCCATCTGCTGTACGCCGGTGCCCCAGCCGCCCCGCCGGGCGTACATTCCGAAGCCTCGCCCCAGACCCCGATTTTCCGTGTTGCACGACCCGCCGGCGGATCCTCGCGCCTATTCCCCGCTCACCAGCTTGGCCGCCGCCGGCACGTATGGGCGCACCACCACAAGGTGCCCCCCCTTCCCGTCCGGTTCCGCCTGGCCGGGCGGCATGATCTCCCCGAACTGCGCCCCGGTGCTGTTGCGCTTGAACGGCCCGGCCATGGTCACCATTCGCCCTGACAGCCCGAACATCGCCGTGCGCAGCGCGCGTGGGTCCTGAAAGACAGGTCTGGCTGGGGCGGGAGGATTCGAACCTCCGCATGGCGGAATCAAAATCCGCTGCCTTACCACTTGGCGACGCCCCATCGGCGGGGGGTTGATAGGTCCGCCGCGGGCCCAGGTCAAAGCCCACCTTGAGCATCCCGCCCCACACACCTATCAAGGTCTCGCAACAGAGCCAGGGCAGACAGGCGATGGCAACCCGCACGGTAGCGACGGTGTTCGGCGGCTCCGGTTTCGTCGGCCGCTACGTGGTGCAGCGGCTGGCCCGCCGCGGCTTCATCGTCCGGGTGGCGGTGCGCGACCCGGTGGCCGCGGGCTTCCTCAAGCCGATGGGTGCGGTCGGCCAGATCGTCCCCCTGTTCGGCCCGATCACGGACGAGGGGCACGTGCATCGCGCGCTCGACGGTGCCGCCTGGGCGGTGAACCTGGTCGGCATTCTGGCCGAGCGCCGCCGCGGCGATTTCGACCGCGTGCACGGGGAAGGCGCCGGTCGCATCGCCCGGATCGCCACCGCCGCCGGGGTGGCGCGGCTCGTGCATCTCTCGGCGATCGGCGCCGATCCCGCCAGCCCGAGCGCCTACGGCCGCAGCAAGGCTGCCGGCGAAATCGCGGTGCGCCAGGCGTTTCCCGACGCGACCATCCTGCGCCCGTCGGTCGTGTTCGGCCCGGAGGATGCATTCTTCAACCGCTTTGCCGGGATGGCGCGACTGCTCCCGGTGATGCCCGTGATCAGCGGGACAACCCGGTTCCAGCCGATCTATGTCGGCGACGTAGCGGATGCGACCCTCGCCGCGCTCGACCGGTCCGACGCGGCCGGGGCGATCTTCGAACTCGGGGGGCCGGACGTGCGCAGCTTCCGGGAGCTTATGGAAGCGGTGCTGACCTGGACCGACCGGCGCCGCAAGCTGATCAACGTGCCGATGGGGCTTGCGCGGCTACAGGCATCGCTCGGCGAGTTGGTCCCGGGCAAGCCCTTCACCCGCGATCAACTGCGGATGCTGACCCGGGATGCGGTCGTGTCCGCGGGGATGCCAGGCCTCGCGGAGCTCGGCATCATGCCCACACCGATGGACCTGGTGGTGCCCGATTATCTGGCGCGGTTCCGTCCCGGCGGGGGACGGCGCCTATGGCCGGAACCGGAAAGGCCCGAATCGGACCGTTCATCCATGGCGGAGAGGGTCGCCTGACCAACTCTCCTGGACGGAGACCGGATTTCGGGCATAAATACTGTCCTATCCGGTCCTGTCACTCTGGCCAAACTGCATCGGATCCTGTATAAGGCCCTCCGGCTCCGGGCGATCCGCGCCCGTTTGCCCAGTCGAGGGGGTCCGGAATGCCGGAGCACATGCTGCGGTTCGTCAACGTGCCGCAACAGACGCCCGAGAAGCGCGCGGTCGGCGAACGCCGCCAGGATTTCTCGGAAATCTACCGCATCTTCCAGGATCGCGAAGCGGCGGCCCAGGCGAGCCGCTGCTCGCAATGCGGCGTGCCGTTCTGCTCCGTACACTGCCCGTTGCACAACAACATCCCCGACTGGCTGAAGCTCACCGCCGAGGGTCGGCTGGAGGAAGCCTACGAAGTCGCCTCCTCGACCAACAACTTCCCCGAGATCTGCGGCCGCATCTGCCCCCAGGACCGGCTGTGCGAGGGCAACTGCGTCATCGAGAAGGGATTCGAGGCGGTCACGATCGGCGCCGTCGAGCGCTACATCACGGATACCGCCTTCGAGCGCGGCTGGGTGAAGCCGATCGTGCCGCGCCAGGAGCGCGATGCCTCGGTCGGCATCATCGGTGCCGGACCAGGCGGCATGGCCGCGGCCGAGCAACTGCGCCGCCGCGGCTACCAGGTGACCATCTACGACCGTCACGACCGCGCCGGCGGGCTGATGATCTACGGCATCCCCAACTTCAAGCTGGAGAAGGAGGTGGTCCTGCGTCGGCGGGAGCTCGCCGAAGCCTCCGGCATAAGTTTCGTGCTGAACTGCGCGGTGGGGCAGGACATCTCGTTCGCCGACCTGCGGGGACGGCATGCGGCGGTGCTGATCGCGACCGGGGTGTACCAGCCGCGCGAGATCGGCGGGCCGGGCGCGGGGCTGGATGGGATCGTGCCGGCGCTCGACTACCTGATCGCGTCGAATTGGGAGAATCTCGGGGATCACGTGCCGGACTTCGCCTCCGGCCTGTTGAACGCCGCCGGCAAGCGGGTGGTGGTGATCGGCGGCGGCGACACCGCGATGGATTGCGTGCGCACGGCGGTGCGTCAGGGCGCGACCTCCGTGCAGTGCCTGTACCGGCGCGACCGGGCGAACATGCCGGGCTCGATGCGCGAAGTGAAGAATGCCGAGGAAGAAGGGGTGGAATTTGTCTGGCTGTCGGCCCCGGAGGCCTTCCTGGGCGATGGCACGGTCAGCGGGGTGCGCGCGGTGCGCATGCACCTCGGCCTGCCGGACAGTTCCGGGCGGCAGTCGGTGGAGCCGATCGCCGGCAGCCATTTCACCGTCGGCGCCGACCTCGTCATCAAGGCGCTGGGCTTCGACCCCGAGGATCTGCCGGCAATGTTTGGTGAACGGGCGCTGGACGTCACGCGCTGGGGCACGTTGCGGATCAACCACCGCAACTTCATGACCTCGGTGCCGGGCGTGTTCGCGGCGGGTGACATCGTGCGCGGGGCATCGCTCGTGGTGTGGGCGATCCGCGACGGGCGGGACGCGGCGAAGCGGATCCATGAATACGTCACGGAGCAGCAGGCGCTCCCGGCGGCGGCGGAATAGCAATACGGGGGACAGGACCATGAGCGAGATGATCGAATCCGGCCCGGACTTCCTCGCGGCGTGGGAGAAGAACCGCGAGACCCTCCGCCACACCTACGACCCGGCGCAGGAACACGATGCCTGCGGCGTCGGGCTGATCGCCGCGCTGGACGGCACGCCGCGGCGCGACGTGGTGCAGGCGGGCATCGACGCGCTGAAAGCCGTCTGGCACCGCGGCGCGGTCGATGCCGACGGCAAGACCGGCGACGGGGCGGGGATCCATGTCGAGATCCCGCAGGATTTCTTCGCCGACGCGGTGCAGCGCGGGGGTGCCAAGCTGATGCCCGGGCCGATAGCGGTTGGCCAGGTGTTCCTGCCGAAGACCGACCTCGGCGCGCAGGAGCGCTGCCGGCAGATCGTCGAGACCGAAATCCTGAACTTCGGCTACCTGATCTACGGCTGGCGCCAGGTGCCGATCAACGTCGAGTGCATTGGCGAAAAGGCCAATGCCACCCGCCCCGAGATCGAGCAGATCATGCTCTGGAACCCGAAGGGAACCGATCAGGAAACCTTCGAGCGCGACCTGTACGTGATCCGCCGTCGCATCGAGAAGCAGGCGATCGCGGCACAGATCCCCGAGCTCTATTTCTGTTCGCTGTCGTCGCGGTCCATCATCTACAAGGGGATGTTCCTCGCGGAGCACCTGACCGAATTCTACCCCGACCTCTTGGATGCGCGCTTCGTCTCCCGCTTCGCGATCTACCACCAGCGCTACTCCACCAACACCTTCCCCACCTGGCGGCTGGCGCAGCCGTTCCGGATGCTGGCGCATAACGGCGAGATCAACACCGTCACCGGCAACATCAATTGGATGAAGTCGCATGAGACGCGGCTGGCGGCCGACGACCTCGGGCCATGGCTGGAGGACGTGAAGCCGATCGTGCAGGCGGGCGGGTCGGACACCGCGACCTTGGACAACGTGTTCGAGCTGCTCTGCCACGCCGGGCGCGACGCGCCGATGGCGAAGGCGCTGATGATCCCAGCCTCGATCGGCCAGGACGCGACGATGAAGCAGGCGCATCGCGACATGTTCCTGTACTGCAACGCCGTGATGGAGCCCTGGGACGGGCCGGCCGCGATCGCCGCCACCGACGGGCGCTGGGTGATCGCCGGGCTCGACCGCAACGGGCTGCGCCCGCTGCGCTACACCATCACCACCGACGCGCTGCTGATCGTCGGCTCGGAAACCGGGATGGTGAAGCTCGACCAGGAACGGATCGCCGAGAAGGGCCGCGTCGGCCCCGGCCAGACGATCGGCGTCGATCTCGCCAACCCGCGCTTCTACCGCGACGAGGAACTGAAGGACACGCTCGCCGCCCGGCAGACTTTCGGCGAATGGGCCAAGCGCATTACCGAGATCGACCGCATCGTGAAGACCGATGCGCCGGAGCCCGTGCTGCACCAGGGCGAGGCGCTGCGCCGCCGCCAGGTCGCCGTCGGCTTCACCATGGAGGAGCAGGAACTCATCCTGCACCCGATGGTCGAGGACGCGCAGGAGCCGGTGGGCTCGATGGGCGACGACACGCCGATCGCGGTGCTGTCGGACCGCTATCGCGGCCTGCATCATTTCTTCCGCCAGACCTTCAGCCAGGTCACCAACCCGCCGATCGACAGCCTGCGCGAAACGCGGGTGATGACGTTGAAGACAAGGCTCGGCAACCTCGGTAACGTGCTGGCCGAGGACCAGAGCCAGTGCGATCTGCTGCAGCTCGAATCGCCGGTGCTCTCCACCGCCGAGTTCCAGGCGATGCGCGCGTTCATGGGCCGCTCCGTCTGCGTGGTCGACGCGAGCTTCCCGGTGGCCGACGGGGAAGCGGGCCTGCGCGCGGCGCTGGAACGCATCCGCCGCGAAGCCGAGGATGGCGTGCGCGGCGGATGCACCCATGTGATCCTGACCGACGAGAACGCCGGCCCCGAGCGCGCCGCGATCCCGATGATCCTCGCCACCGGCGGCGTGCACACCCACCTGGTGCGCCAGTCGTTGCGCACCTTCACCAGCCTGAACGTGCGCAGCGCTGAGTGCCTCGATGTGCACTACTTCGCCGTGCTGATCGGCGTCGGCGCCACCACGGTGAACGCCTACCTGGCGCAGGAATTGATCGCTGACCGGCATCGGCGCGGGCTGTTCGGCGAGATTTCGCTCAAGCAGGCGATCACCCGCTACAAGAAAGCAGCCGACAAGGGGCTGCTGAAAGTGATGTCCAAGATGGGCATCAGCGTCATCTCCTCCTACCGCGGCGGCTATAATTTCGAGGCGATCGGGTTGTCGCGCGCGCTGGTGGCGGAGTTCTTCCCCGGCATGAGCTCGCGCATCTCCGGGATCGGCCTGCCCGGCATCGCGCGCAAGGTGCTGGACCAGCACGCGCTCGCCTGGGACGAGGACGCGATCACCCTGCCGGTGGGCGGGGTCTACAAGCTGCGCCGGCGCGGCGGCGAGACGCACGGGTTCGACCCGGCGCTGATCCACATGCTGCAATCGGCCGTCGCCTCGGACAGCTACGCGCTGTATCGCCGCTACGCCGAGGCGGTGCGCAAGCTGCCGCCGATCGCCCCGCGCGACCTGCTCGATTTCCGCCAGCAGGGCCGCACCCCGATCCCGGTCGATGAAGTGGAAAGCATCACCGAGATTCGCAAGCGGCTGGTGGCCCCGGGGATCAGCCTCGGTGCGCTGTCGCCGGAAGCGCACGAAACGCTTTCGATCGCCATGAACCGCATCGGCGCCAAATCCGACAGCGGCGAGGGCGGGGAGGACCCGGCGCGCTCCAAGCCGCGCGCCAACGGCGACAACGCTTCCTCCGCGATCAAGCAGATCGCGTCGGGCCGGTTCGGCGTGACCGCGGAATACCTGAACAACTGCCGCGAGATCGAGATCAAGATCGCCCAGGGCGCCAAGCCCGGCGAAGGCGGGCAGTTGCCGGGGATCAAGGTGTCCGCCCTGATCGGCAAGCTGCGCCACTCCACGCCCGGTGTGATGCTGATCAGCCCGCCGCCGCACCACGATATCTACTCGATCGAGGACCTGGCCCAGCTCATCTACGACCTCAAGCAGATCAACCCGGACGCGACGGTCTGCGTGAAGCTGGTGTCCCGGTCCGGGATCGGCACCATCGCCGCCGGCGTGGCGAAGGCCAAGGCCGATGCGATCCTGATCTCCGGCCATTCCGGGGGCACCGGCGCGAGCCCGCAGAGTTCGATCAAATACGCCGGGCTACCGTGGGAACTGGGACTTTCGGAAACGCACCAGGTGCTGATGCTGAACCGGCTGCGCCATCGGGTGAAGCTGCGTACCGACGGCGGCATCAAGACCGGACGGGACGTGGTGATCGCGGCGATGCTGGGGGCGGAGGAATTTGGCATCGGCACCGCCTCCCTGGTCGCGATGGGCTGCATCATGGTGCGGCAGTGCCACTCCAACACCTGCCCGGTGGGCGTCTGCACCCAGGACGAGAAGCTGCGCGCCAAGTTCGACGGCTCGCCGGAGAAGGTGATCAACCTCTTTTCCTTCGTCGCCGACGACGTGCGCCACATCCTCGCCAGCCTCGGCTGCCGCACCCTGGCCGAGGTGATCGGGCGCACCGACCTGCTGCAGCAGGTCAGCCGCGGCGCCGACATCCTGGACGACCTCGACCTCAATCCGCTGCTCGCCCAGGCGGACCCCGGGCCGCACGCGCGCTATTGCACCCTGGTCGGACGCAACGAGGTGCCGGAAACGCTCGATGCGCAGATGATCGCCGACGCACATGCGCTGTTCGAGCACGGCGAGAAGATGCAGTTGCAATATACCATTCGCAACACGCATCGGGCGATCGGCACCAAGATCTCGTCCAAGATCACCCGCCGCTTCGGCATGACGGGGCTGCAGCCGGGCCACCTGACGGTGCGGCTGCGCGGCTCGGCCGGGCAGTCGCTCGGCGCCTTCGCGGTGCAGGGGCTGAAGCTGGAAGTGTTCGGCGACGCCAACGACTATGTCGGCAAGGGGTTGTCGGGCGCCACCATCGTGGTTCGTCCGGCACCGTCCTCGACCCTGCTCAGCAACCAGAACACCATCATTGGCAACACGGTGCTGTACGGTGCCACCGCGGGGTCCCTGTTCGCCGCCGGCCAGGCGGGGGAACGCTTCGCCGTGCGCAACTCCGGCGCCCAGGCGGTGGTGGAAGGCTGCGGATCGAACGGTTGCGAATACATGACCGGCGGGGTGGCGGCGATCCTGGGGCCGGTCGGCGACAATTTCGGCGCCGGCTTCACCGGCGGCATGGCCTTCGTCTATGACCCGGAGGGGATGTTCGAGCAGCGCATCAACCCCGACACCGTCCTGTGGCAACGCATCGCCCACCCGCACTGGGAACAGGTGCTGCGCGACCTGGTCGCCCGCCACGTCACCGAAACCAACTCCCGCTACGCCGCCCGCCTGCTGCACGACTGGGACCGCACCCTGCCGCACTTCTGGCAGATCGTGCCGAAGGAATACGTGAAGCACCTGCCCGTCCCGCTGGCCGAAGCCACGGAAGGGGCACTGCGCGCCTGACCCACCGCCCCGCGCAACCCCGTGACACCCCCACGCACGGAACCAGGTGACGGGGTCCAGGGGACGCGTTCCCTGGCGGGGGGTCCAGGGGGGCAGAGCCCTCCTGGCCTCGCTTACCCAGCGTCCAACCGTCCGCGGCGTGGTACGCCCCCGCCCGCGCCCTACACCCCGAACAGCTTGCGCGAGTTGCCGCCGGCGATGGCAGAGGCGGCGGTGGCGTCGAGAGAGCGGGCGGAGGCGATGTGGCCGATCGGGTCGTATTCGCCCATGTCGAACGGGTAGTCGGTGCCCATCAGGATGTGGTCGACGCCGAACAGGGCGACCAGTGCTTCGAGCTGGTGCGGGGTGAACACGATCGTGTCGAAATAGACTCGTTTCAGATAGGTGGTGGGGGCTTCCTTCAGATCGCCGTGGCTGTCGCTGCGCGCGCCCCAGGCGTGGTCGATGCGGCCCGAGTAGGCCGGCAGATAACCGCCGCCGTGCACGGCGACGACTTTCAGCTTTGGGTGACGGGCGAGCACGCCGTCGAAGATCAGGTAGTGCAGCGCCATCGTGGTGTCGAACGGATTGCCGATGACGTTGTTGAAGTAGTATTTGCCGAACCGGCGCGCTTCGGTGAAGCCGGCCGGGTGGATCATCACGACGGCGCCGAGTTTTTCGGCCTGGTCCCAGAACGGTTCCAGCGACGGGTCGGAGATCTCCTTTTCGCCGACATGGGTCAGGATCTCGACGCCTTTCATGCCGAGTTTGCCCATGCAGCGCGCGAGTTCCTCGGCCGCCGCCGCGCCGCCCGCCTGCAGCGCGACCGTGCCGAGCGCTGCCAGCCGGTCGGGACGGCGCGCGCAGAATTCCGCCACGCCGTCGTTGACGACCTGCGCCGCCTTCACGCCGATCTCGGGCGGGACGGTGTAGTAGCACTGCGGCGGAGCGGGGGAGATGATCTGCATATCGACGCCCATCTCGTCCATCACCGAGAGGCGGAGGTCGAGGTCGATCTGGTGCTTGTGCCGGTCGTCGTCCTGCTTGCGGGTCAGGATGCGGGTTTCTTCGGTGTAGAATTTCACCCGCGGATCGGGCGGCATGTGCGGCGCGACCAGCGCGGATGCGGCATCGACCAGCATGTGGGCGTGCATGTCGATCGTCATGCTGCTCGGGCGCACTTCGCGCCCGGGCTTGCCGTGCTGGCGCGCAGCGGTGCGCTCGTAGCGGTTGGTGGGTTCGGCCATCGCTTCCTCCTGGAATCGTCTGCCGCATCGCGCGGCTTGCGTGCAGTCTTGCCGGCCCGGCGCCGGCACGCAAGCGGCGCCTCAGCGCCCGTGGCGGTGGATGAATTCCTTCACCCGTTGCAGCGCGGCGCGGGAATTGGGGCTGGTCGGGTGTTCGCGCATGAAGGTGTGGCGCTCGCCCTCGTACAGCGCGAGTTCCGCGCTCCCGCCGGCGCGGCGCCAGGCGTCCGCCAGCCGCTCGGCCGTTTCGGTCGGCACCCATTCGTCCACGGTGCCCTGGAAGATCAGCGCTGGCGGCAGGGAGACTTTTTCCCCGCGCGCCAGGATGTGCGGCGGGCTGCCTTCTTCCATCGTCGCGACGTCGCCCCAGAATTTGTGGTGGTTGTCGAGCATCGCCGGGTTGCCGCGCTCCTGCGCCAGCGCATAGCGCCCCGGCGGATCGATCACCCCCCAGGCCGAAATCACGAACGCCAGGCTGGCGTCCACGCCGGCCGGCCCGGACAGCGCCGCGTAGCGCGGATCATGCGGGCGCAGCGCGGCAAGCAGGATCTGGTGCCCGCCGCTGGAAGTACCGAACCCGCCTATCTGCGCCGGCGTCGTGCCGCACTCCGCCGCGTGCGCCTTCAGCCAGCGGATGCCGTAGTTGATGTCCTGCGCCGAGGCCGGATACCCCGCCTCCGGCGGCATGCGGAAATCGAGCGACAGCACCACGATCCCGCTCTGCGCAAGTTCCGTCATGGAGCCTTCGTTGTTCAGCCGGTCGCTGTTGACCCAGGCGCCGCCGTGCACGTCCACGATGGCGGGAAACGGCCCGGCGCCGCGCGGCTGGTACAGGCGCGCGAGCAGCGCATGGTCACCGTGCCGTAGGTATGCGATATCCTCGATGCGCAGCTCGTACGGAGCGGTGGTGACGTCGGTCATGGCGTGCTGTTTCCCTCGTTGCCTCAGATCGTTCCGCCGCGGCGCAGATCCTCCAGCGCCTCCGGCCCGACATCGCACAGCCGGCCGAGCAGCGCTTCGGTGTGCTCGCCGAGCAGCGGCGGGCGGGTCACGGAAACCGGGCTTGCCGACAGCTTGATCGGGCAGCCGACGGTCTGGTACTCCCCACGTCCCGGGTAGTCGATATCGACGATCATCTCGCGCGCGCGCAGATGCGGATCGGCGAGCACTTCCCCGGTATCGAGGCAAGCGCCGCAGGGCACGCCGGCATCGCCCAGGATCTGCATCACGGTGTGCTTGTCGCGCCCGCGCGTCCAGGTGCCGACGATCGCATCGAGCGCCACGCGGTTTTCCCACCGCGCCTCCGGCGTCGCGAAGCGCGGATCGGCGCCGAGCTCGGGCTGCTCCATCGCCGCAATCAGCGCCGGCCACATCTGCGGCTGGGCGAAGATGTAGACGTAGTCGTTGGTGCCGCCGGGCGCACAGGGATAGGTCGTGCCGGGAACGTTACGGCCGAGCTGGTTGCCGACCCGCGGCGGCGGATGGCCGAAGCGCTGGTGGTCGCGCAGGCTCACGCGGATCAGGTTCACCACCGCGTCCTGCATCGACACTTCGACGTGCTGGCCCTGGCCGGTGACGTGGCGCTGCTGCAACGCGGCCAGGATGCCGATCGCCATATGCATCCCCGTGCCGGAATCGCCGATCGCCGGGAAGGTGTAGGTGGGCGGGTTCTCGGGGAAGCCGGTCACCGCCATCGCGCCGCCCATCGCCTGCGCGATCGGCTCGAAGCTCTTGAACCCGCTGTACGGCCCGTAGGTGCCGAAGCCCTTGATGGTGGCGTAGATCAGCCGCGGGTTGAGCGCGTGCAGCGCGTCCCACCCGAGGCCGAGCCGATCGAGTGCCCCGGGGCCGAAATTCTCCACCAGCACGTCGGCCTGACCGATCACCTGGCGGAACAGGTCCTTCCCGGCCTCGGTCTTCAGGTTCAGGGTCAGGCTTGATTTGTTCGCGTTCAGCACCAGGAAGAACAGGCTGTCGCCGTCGCGGTCGGCCATGTTGCGCCGGGCAATGTCGCCGCCGCGCGGGTCTTCCAGCTTGATGACCTCGGCGCCGAGGAACGCCAGGATCTGGGTGCAGGCGGGGCCGGCCTGGTTGTGCGTCATGTCGATGACCCGGATGCCCGACAGCGCCTGGTTCGTGCTCATTCGCGTTCCCCCTTGGCCGCCCGGTCCGGTCGGCACGGGGACGGTATCCGGGCGGGTCCGCCCCGGCAATCCCGTGCCCCTGGGAGGCGCGCGAACGGCACGAATCCGCGTGCGGGCCGCGCCCCCAAGGGGCGAAGCGCCTTGTCAGCGCAGCGCGAAGCCGAGCGCGGTCAGCGCCGCACGCAGCCGGTCGCGCCCGCGCAAGGCGCCGGCATCCTTCACCCGGGCGATGCACTGGGTGGTCCAGTGGATCTCGCGCATGCCCTGCTCGCGCTGAAAGCTGCGCAGGGTTTCGTCGTAGCCGGCAATCGCTTCCGCGTCGGACGCGGTGCGGTATTGTTCCCGATGCAGCACGACACCGATCGGCAGGCGCGGCTTGATGTCGCTGCCGGCGGCAAGGTCTGGCCAGCCGATCGCCATGCCGAACACCGCGAACACATGCGGGGGCAGCTCGAGTTCCGCCGCCACCTGCTCCGGCAGGTTGCGCATCGCGCCGACATAGACGCCGCCGAGGCCGAGCGATTCCGCCGCGGTCATCGCGTTCTGCGCCGCCAGTGCGGCATCGACCACGCCGACGACGAACTCTTCCAGGTACTGCGTCCCTTCTACCGCCGCCCCACGCGCCGCAGCGAGCGCTTCCAGCCGGTGCAGGTCGGCAAGCCAGACCAGCAACAGCGGCGCCCGGTCGATGAACGCCTGCTGCCCGGCAAGCTGCGCCAGCCGCGCCTTGCGCGCCGGCTCTTCCACCGCAACGACGCTCCAGAGTTGCAGATTGGACGAGGTAGAAGCGGACTGAGCCGCCGCCACCAGCAGCTCGAGCGTGCCCGGAGGCAGCGGGTCCGGCCGGAAGTGCCGCACGGAACGATGCGCGAACAGGGTGGCGAGGACGTCGTTCCAGCCCGGCGGCGGCGCGGCCGGCGCGCGATGGCGGCGGTGCAGCATATCGGCGGGCTCGGCGGGCGGCAGGGCGTCGGGCACGGCGGCGGCTCCGGGGTCGTTTGCCGCGCGGAGTGTGCGGTCCGCGCGGCAGGCTTGTCTACCGAAGCCTCAGAAATAGTGCCACACGTTCGACGCGCGCGCCTCGTCCGGCAGCCCCTCGAACACGATCCGCCCGTTGTTCATGATCACCACCCGATCGGCGAGCCCCATCGCCGCGGCGACGTTCTGCTCGACCAGCACCGCCGCCATCCCGTGCGCGCGACAGACATCGCGCACCTGCGCGAACAGCCGCTCCACCAGGTTGGGCTGCAGACCGATCGAAGGCTCGTCCAGCATCAGGCAGCGCGGCGTGCCGAGGATCGCGAGCCCGAAGGCCAGCATCTGCTGCTGCCCGCCGCTCATGCTGCCCGAACGGGTGGCGCGGCGTTCATCCAGCACCGGGAACAGCCCGTACACGTGCGCCGGCGTCAGCATTGCCCCGCGCGCGCCGGTGCGCGCCGCCACGACGTCGATGTTCTCGGCCACCGTGAGGTCGGGGAAGATGCCACGCCCTTCCGGCAGCAGCCGGATGCCGCGCGCCACCCGCTCGGCCACCGGCATCCGCCCGAGCGCCTGGCCGTCGAACCGCACCTCTCCCGCGCGCGGCACCAGCAGCCCCATCACGGTCTTGAGCGTCGTGGTCTTGCCCGCCCCGTTATGGCCGAGCAAGGCCACGATCTGCCCCGGCTCCACCCCGAACGACAGGTCCGACACGACGGTCTTCGCCCCGTAGCCCGCAGCGATACCCGCCAGTTCCAGGATCACAGCGCACCACCGAAATAGATCTCCGCCAGCGCCGGATCGGCAATGATTCGCTCCGGCGTGCCCTCCGCCATCAGGTGGCCCTGGTGCAGGAACAGCACGTGATCGGCGATCTGCTGCACCACCCGCGTGTTGTGTTCCACCACCAGCAAGGTCTTGCCCTCCCCCTGCAACCGCCGCAGCAGCGCCATCACCTGATCGAGCGCGCCGGCCGCCAGCCCGGACGCCGGCTCGTCCAGCAGCAGCAGTTCCGCCCCCGTGGCCAGCAGCCGCGCGACGGTCAGCAGTTTTTGTTCCCCATACGAAAGATTACGTACCTTCTCCCGTGCGCGATCGGCGAGCCCGACGTGCTCCAGCCGCTCCATCGCCTGCGCCCGCCGCGCGCGGTCGAGCCGCGCGGTATGGAACGGGCGGAACATCGCGCCGAGCGGCGCCTCGCCGAAGCCGGAGGGCAGGCCGACCAGCACGTTCTCCAGCGCCGTGAGGTCCACGAACAGCCGCAGGTTCTGGAAGCTGCGCGCGATCCCCGCCGCCACGATCGCCTGCGGCCGCAGCCCGTCCAGCCGTCGGCCGCGGAACGCGACATGCCCGGTATCGGGCCGCAGGAAGCCGGTGATGACGTTGAAGATCGTGGTCTTGCCCGCCCCGTTCGGCCCCACCAGGCAGGTGATGCCGCCCTGCGCGATCGCGAAGCCGCAGTCGTTCAGCGCCTGCAACCCGCCGAAGCGCTGGTTCACGCCGGAGACTTCGAGATAGGCGCTCACAGCCGCTCCCCCGCCAGCCCCTGCGGACGGAACACGGCAAACGCGATCAGCAGCACCCCGTACAGCAACTGCCGCGCCGACGCCGCAACCGTGGTCGGGATCGCCACCATCGACAGCACTTGCGGCAGCGCCAGCAGCACGAACGGTCCGATGATGGAACCCGCCAGGGTGCGCGCCCCGCCGACCACCACCATCGTCAGCAGCAGAATGGACGCATCGAGATCGAAGGACGACGGATCGATGAAGCTCATGTAGGTCGCGTACACCCCGCCGGCGATGCCCGCGAAGGCGCCGGCCAACGCCGCGGCGGAAACCTTGGCGCGCAGCACGTCCTTGCCCGCCGCCGCCACCGCGAGCTCGTCCTCGCGGATGGCTTTCAGCAGCCGCCCGTACGGCGCGCGCATCGCCAGCCAGAACGCGAGGCAGCCGAGCCCCGCTACGACCGTCGTGAGCGCCAGGATCTCGCGCGTGTGCTCCAGCGCGAAGCCGAACAGGTCGGGCGGCGGCACGCCCGGCAGCCCGTTCGCGCCCCCGGTGCCGCCGGTCCAGTTGGTGAACACCGCGGAGGCCAGCAACTGGATGCCGAACGACGTGACAACGAAATAATCCCCGGCGACGCGCAGGCTGGGCAGCGTCAGCAGCACGTTGAGCGCGATGCACGCGACCGCCGCCACCGCCACCGCCGGCAGGAACGACAGGGTGCCGCTCAGCAGGAAGTCACTGACGATATAGGCACCGACGCCGAACACCGCTGCCTGGGAGACCGAGAAGATGCCGACGACGCCCACCAGCAGATTGGTGGACAGCCCGAGCAGTACATAGATCTCGGCCAGGATCAGGTAGCTGTAGAAATAATCCACTGCCGTTCTCCGATCAGCCGGACGCGAACAGCCCGCGCGGGCGGAACAGCATGAACACGACGAAGATGGCGAAGGTCACGCCGATGCTCCATTCCCCCGGCATCACGAGCAGGGACAGGTTCTGCAGCACGACGATCACCACCGCGAACAGGAACGCGCCCCCCAGGCTACCCACGCCGCCGGCGATCATGGCGATGGTCGCGGTCAGCAGCGGCGTCACGCCCCCATAAGGTTGCAGCCCGAGGTCGAGCGGCACCAGCACCCCGGGGATGCACACCACCGCCGAGGCGATGGCGATCACGTACACATACACCGCCCGCGGCTCCAGCCGGGTGATCTCGGCGAGGAACGGGTTGGACGCGACCGCCCGGATGCGCTTGCCGAGCAGGGTCCGGTGCGCGAACCACAACATCCCGAGGAAGGCAGCGAGGCTGAGCACCAGGGTCGCCAGCTGTGCCCCGGTCAGCCGCAGCCCACCGATCGAAACGACTCCGCTCGCCCAGGACGGGGTGAATTGCAGGATGTCCGGCGAATAGACCGCGGCGATCAGGTTCTGGATCACCGCCAGCGCGCCCAGCGAGGCGATCAGCACGATCAGATGCGTCGCCCGCCGCCGTTCCAGCGGCGCGTAGAGGAAATGCTGGATCGCCGCCCCCAGCACGGTGCAGCCTGCCATCGCCCCCAGCAGCGCCAGCGGATCGGGCACGCCGTGCGCAACGAGGCTCCAGGCCAGGTAGCCGCCCAACGTGTAAACGCCGGCATGGGCGATGTGGAAGATGCGCGTGGTGGCGTAGACCAGCGCGAAACTCACCGCCACCACGCCGAGCGCGCAGCCCGTCACGATGCCGTTGACCAGAAGTTGCAGCAGCAGCATGACGGGCCGGCCTGATCGGTGGGTGGATGCGCCTAATGCGCGACGCCGTGCGTCAGGGTGACCTCCGTGCCGCCCTTCATCTCGTTGATCGCGATCGGCACCGTCGCGGTGTTGGAGGTGAAGGTCATCGGCACCGGCGTCGCGAACGTCTTGATCTGGAACAGCGCGGCCCGCATGCTCGCCCCGGTGATCGGCTTCTTCTCCTTGATCAGATGATCCAGGATGATGAAGGTCATCAGGGAGGAATTGTAGTACTGGCGCGCGAAGAAGCCCATATCGGCGCCCATCTTCTGCTTGAACGCCGCCATCAGCGCGGGGCTGACGTTCGCTTCCACCTGGGTATGGATCAGCCCGGCGGCGTTCGGATCGGCGATCACCGTCGGGTCGGCCATGAAGGTGCTTCCGGTGACCAGCCAGGCGTTATTCATCTGGTGCAACTGATCGGCGAGCGGCACCATGCCGACCGTCGTCACCACATACAGCACCTGCGGCTTCGCCGCGGCGAGCTTCAGCAGCGCCGGACGGAAGTCGGTCTGGCCGAACTGCACCGGCTCCTGCGCCACGATCTTGCCGCCCGCGGCCTTGAAGTCGCGCACGAAATCATCCCGCCCACCGATGCCCGCGGCGTCGTTCTCGTACAGCACCGCCGCGGTCGATTTGCCGTGCGCGCGCAGGTAATTCACCATCACCTTCACCTCGTCGCTGGTGGAGGGCAGGGTGTTCACCAGATAGGGCGAGGCCTTGCGGAGCTGATCCGACTGCGCGCCCGAGTTCAGCACCAGCACGTGGTGGCGCGTCGCCAGCGGCGCGGTGGCGAGCGTCGGGCCGGAATAGGCGAGCCAGATCAGCGGCACGTGCTGCAGGCTCACCAGCTTGTTGAAATCGAGCACCGCCTGGTCGGGCTTCGCCTGATCATCTTCGAAGATGACGTGCACCTGGTCGCCGTCGATGCCGCCCTTGGCGTTCACCTGATCGACTGCGAACTGAATGCCCTTCATCTGCTGGGTGCCGATCACGGCGCCGGGGCCGGTCAACGGCAGGAGAGCGCCGAGATCGATGGTCTTCGCCCGGGCCGGCGCCGCCGCCCCCAGGAATGCACCGGCCGCGACTGCGGCCAGCCAGAAGCGCGACGTACGCATTATGGTTCGTTCCTTCCCCATTAAGCAGATGGGCCGGCTTGTTGCAGCGCGGCGTCGGTGGGGTCAAGGGCCGGGCCGGTGAACGAACCGTCAGCTTCGACCGTACGCCGGCGCCCCGGCCGCCCCATCAAACGTACGGCCGCCCTGGCCCGTTGTACAATTGCCCGCCGCCGTCTCGCGCCCGCCTCCGCTCGCTCAGCAGCAGCGCGAACACCGCCGGATCGTCGCGCAGGTAGCGCTGCACGAGCCGCACCGGGTCCTGCCCCAGCCGGTGCAGCCATTCCAGCCCGGTGCGCTGCATCCACCCCGGCGCCCGTCGCGCCCGCCCGGCCAGGAAGTCGATCCCCGCGCCCACACAGAGCCCGAGCCCCTGCGCCCGCCCGCCCGCTGCGATCGCCGCGGCCAGCACCTCCTGCCGCGGCGCGCCGACCGCCAGGAACACGAACCGCGCCGGATGGTCCTCCACGAACCGCACCACGGCGTCGAGCGCGGCCGGATCGTGCTCGAACCCGCGGGCCGGATTGCAATGCGCCGGCGGGGCGATGCCGGTGCGCCGCACCAGCGCCGGCAGCCAGTCGGGGGGCAGCCCCACCAGGGTGATCCGCTCGCCCGGGGCCAGCGCCGCCAGCACCGCGGCGGCGAGGTCGCTTCCGGGCAGCACCGGGGGCGCCGGCAGCCCCAGCACCCGCGCCGCCCGCCGCACCACCCGCGAATCGAGCAGCCGCAGGGCCGCCCCGTCGTACACCGCCCGCAGGCCCGGCGCGCGCGCCAGCCGTACCAGGTGGTCGGCATTCGGCGTCACCACGTAGCTGAATCCTGCGGTTGCCGGCCGTTCCAGGACCCAGTTCAGCACCGCGGCGGGTGCGGCGGCGGCGAAGTCCAGCCCGAGCAGGCGGATCGTCGGGAGCGTCAAAGCCCGAAGCCCAGGGTGAGCAGGCTGACGCTGCGCGTCGCGGACCCGCTGCCGGGGGCGGTGGCGCTCGCCGTGCCGTGCAGGGCGGTGACGGTCTCCGCCGCGGTGATTCGCATCCGCCGGTTCAGCAGCCAGGTGGCCGAGGCGCCGACGCTGCTCCCGGTCTCGCTCCCGCCGCCATTGGTGAATGCCGCGCGCTGCACTCCGGCCGCGAGGGAGAGCAGCAGGTTGCGCCGTGCCTCGCGGTCCGCGCGCAGGCCGGCCGCCGTTTCGGTGTAGCCCGCCACGCCCTCCTGCGCCGCGTCCTCGATGCGGCGCGAAAGAGTGGCGATGAGGGTGGTCATCCCGTCCGGTTGCCAGGCGACCTGCGCCTCGGCGATCGGCGCAGCGTGGGTACCGTAGGCGGCGGCAGCGAAATCGCGCTGCTCCCAGCCCGCCAGCACACGCAGGTGCAGCAGGCCGTCGCTGGCCTCGGCGCCGATGAGCACGGCGATGCCGGTGGAATCGCGCGAGGGCGCCCCCGGCTGCGGCGTCACGTAGCGCGATTGCGTGCCGCGCAGCACCAGCAACAGGTCGCGGCGCGGCGCAAGCACGTAGCGGGCGGCGAGTTCGCCTTGCACCACGTCGCGGTCGCGGTAGGCCTGCGAGACCGACAGCCCGCCGAGGCTCGCCGCATCGTAGCGCCACGCGGCGAAGCCGAGTGCGGGGGTGAGGGACAGCCGCGCGCCGCCGATGCGGTATGCGGCGCGCAGATCGGTGATCCGATAGGGCAGCGGGCGGTCGGTGGGCAGGGCGCCGATCTCGCTGCCGTCCTCGTGCAGGGCCCGCTCGGCCGCGTCCAGGATCAGCCGGTCGGCCCCGAAGCCGAGGCGCAGCCCGGCCGCGGCGGTCCAGTCGGTGCGGTTGGCGGCTGGGACGGCGGGCGCGCGCACGTCTTCGGCGCCGAGCGCGACGCCGATCGTATCGTCGCCCCGACCGGTACCGAGCGTGAGCGAGGGCGCGGTGCGCCAGACAAACCCGCCGGCCCCGTGCGGCAGCCCGGTCGGGTCGCTGTCGTAGCCGAGGCCGAGATCGATCCGCGGCTGCGCCTCCAGCAGGCCGAGATGGACGCCGTGCGGCGCGTAGAGCGGCCGGACGCGCGAGAGCACCGTGACCCCGGCGTCGGTGCCCGGGGCGCTCGTGTCGGCGGGAAACAGGGTGGCGATGTCGGCTGCCGGCAGCGCCTCCTGCCCGCGCGCCGCCGGCAGGGGAAGGCAGGCGGCGAGCCAGGCGAGCGCGGCGGCAAGCACCGAAGGAGCCCGCCGGCGCACGCCGCGGCCGGCCGGTGAGGTTGGGGAGCCGGCGCTGCGTCGCGGGATGCCGACGCAAGCCGACCGGGACGGCGCGCCCGCTCGCGGGCGAAGGGGCCGGGAGGGGGTCGGCTCAGGGGAGATCGGCTCCCGGGAAATCGATTGGGGGGGAACCGATTGGGGGGACCCGGATCCAGCGCGAATTGGCTTTGGACAAACCGGCGCAAGGCCAGCGGACCCGAAGCAGCGCGGCCCGCAGGAAAACGGCGCGTGGGTCATCGGCGCGGCCAGGCGGGTCCGCATGAGGTCCATGCGGCGGATCAAACGGCAAACCGGTTAACGGATTATGGTATGCGGCACGCCTCGGGTGCCTGCGGCACCGGCCCGCCCGCTGCCGCCGTTCCGCAGCCCCCGGCCGCCTGGCGCAAGGGGCCGGCGGGAGCGCCGAATGCAAGCGATTTCCCTCCGCCTGCTGTGCGGCCTTGCACCCGGCACGAAACGTCGTCATATCGCCGCCGCCGCCGGATCGCGCGGCGCCGGCCTGCGGGCACCGGGTTTCTTCGACGAGGGATCGCCATGACCTACGTGGTCACCGAAAACTGTATCAAATGCAAATACATGGACTGCGTCGAGGTCTGTCCCGTCGATTGCTTCTATGTCGGCGCCAATATGCTGGTGATCCACCCCGACGAATGCATCGACTGCGGGGTCTGCGAGCCCGAATGCCCTGCCGAGGCGATCGTGCCCGACAGCGACGATAAGGCTACCGCCTGGGTCGAGCAGAACCGCATCTATGCTGCCCTGTGGCCGAACATCACCCGCAAGGGGGAGGCCCCGGCCGACGCCGACGAGTGGAAGGACAAGCCCGGCAAGGCGGAGCTGTTCGCGCCGGAACCCGGCACACCCTGATCCGCTAAGCGGCCCCAAACTTCGGGCCAAAAGATCTCGATCCCCCGGCTCCTCTCCCGCGCAAGTGGGAGAGACGCCTCACGTCGGCCGCCCGATGCGCCACCGCGGATGAAAACGGCGGCCGGTGGGGCCATTGGCCAGAACCCCCGATCCGCTGCCGTAGACGACGATCACCTCTCCCGCGATTGCGGTAGAGGTGGGGTCGCGCCAAGCCGGCCCCCCGAGCGGGCGTTTCATGGCAGGGCGGCGCGCGCCGGGTGGCGACCGGAGCCGCCATGTCGCGGGGTGTACCCGTGCCGTGCACGGCGATCCCGCCCGAGACAGCGCGAGAGGGGCCGTACGATCATTCGGACCCGCCGCCACCCCCCCGGATGACGATCCCGTGGCGGCGTGCTATATACTGTCGGGCAAGCGCGCGGCTGCGGATCGGGGCCTCAGGGGGCCGGCCGGTCGTTGCGCGCAACCGCTCCGAGGGGAAGCCGGTCCATCGCGGCGGTGACGCCGGGCGTCGCCCGTCGGCTGCGCGTGTGGAGATTTGAACGAGGTGTCCAGCATGAAGGCAACGGCCGCAAGCGCCGGATTGGCAAATCGGAAGGCACCGGCTGGAGGAGCGGTCGCGGGTGCGGCGCCGAAAGCGCCCGCCTCGGCGCGCTCGGCGGCCAAAGCGCCGCCCGTGCCGGTCGTGGCCGCCAAAGCGCCCGCAACGGCTGCGGCCCGTAAACCGGCCGCGCCGGCGGCGAGCCAAGCCACGCCCCCGGCCAAATCCAATCTGCCCCAGGAGGCTCCGCGAACGACCGCCCAGCGACAGGCAGGTCAACGCCCTGCCAACCCTCGGCCCGCCAGTTTACGACCGGCAGCCTGCGCGGCGGCCGATGGGCTGACGATCGACAAGGTCGTAGGCCAGCCGCTGGCCTCCGCATCCATGGCTGATGCGCACGACTCGGAGCCGCAGCGGCGGGACGCGACCAGCCCGGCCATGGCGGCCGCGCCGAGATCGGCCTCTGCCCCCACCTCAGCCGCGGACGCCGCGGACGCCACGATTGGTGCCAACAAGCCGACCGCCAGCAAGACGAGCGAGCCCGCGGCTGGCCCGCCTGCCCCGGTCGCCGGCGACGGCACGCCCGCCAAGGCCGCCACCGGCCAAGCCGGCAAACCCAAGGCGCCGGCCGAAAAACCGCTCGCGGCCGCTGCGACCAGCACCGTGGCCGACGCCGGGGCCGGCGACGGGCCCCAACCCACGGCGGCAACCCGGCCCGGCAGCCCTGCCGGCTCGGCGACGCCCGCCCCGCGCCCGCCCGCTGCGCGCGGCCCCGGCGTCGCCGCGCCGCCCCAGGCCCCGACCGAGGTGCAGGCCCCCGCTGCCGTCCCCGGCGCGGCCCCGTCCCCGGGGCAGGCCCCCGCCCACGCGCGCCCGATGCAGCAGTCCGGCCGGCCCATGCCGCCGCCGCGCCCGCTCGCCAAGGCGGAAAACTTCGTCCAGGGCGACCACGTCGTCTATCCCACCCACGGCGTCGGCAAGGTCGAACGCATCGCGGTGGAGGAAATCGCCGGCCACAAGCTCGAACTGATCCACATCACGTTCGAGGAAAACCGCATGACCCTGCGCGTGCCGGTCGCCAAGGCACGCACCGCCGGCCTGCGCAAGCTCGCCACCCGCTCCCTGTTCGAGGAAGCGCTGGCGGTGCTCAAGGGCAAGGCCCGCATCAAGCGCACCATGTGGTCCCGCCGCGCGCAGGAATACGAGGCCAAGATCAACTCGGGCGATCCGCTGGCGATCGCCGAGGTGGTCCGCGACCTGCACCGCAATGCCGGCCAGCCCGACCAGAGCTTCAGCGAGCGGCAGATCTACGAAGCCGCGATGGACCGGCTGGCCGCCGAACTTGCCGCGCTCGATCAGACCGACAAGCCGACGGCGGCGATCAAGCTGGCGGAGTTCCTGAAGACCGTCTGAAACGGATCGCCCCAACGTCCGGCGCGACCCTCCGCACGGCAGGTTTTTTTCGATCCCATGGGGCGTAAAATACCCTACCCTGCGGCCATGTCCGACATCCGCATCACCGCCGGCCCGCACGAGTTCCGCGCCCGTTTCGAGGACGCCGCGGCGCCCGCCACCTGCGCGGCGTTCCGCGCCGTGTTGCCCTACAGCGAGCGCATCATCCATGTACGCTGGAGCGGGGAGGCGTGCTGGATCCCGCTCGGCGCCACCGCGTTCGGCGTCGGGTTCGAAAACCACACGAGCTATCCGGCGCCCGGCCAGATCCTGCTCTATCCCGGCGGAATCAGCGAGACCGAAATCCTGCTCAGCTACGGCGCGGTACGCTTCGCGAGCAAGATGGGCCAGCTCGCCGGCAACCATTTCCTGACCATCGTTGACGGGCAAGAGAACCTGGCCGCGCTCGGGAAGCTGACCCTGTGGAGCGGCGCGCAGCCGATCACGTTCCACGCGTCGGAGGGGTGATACGGGCGGGCTTTCGGGCTGGTTAGCGCTTTGGAGAAGACGCAATCTTACACATGCGCAACCAGCCAATAGGCTGGCAAGTGCCCGTCGGCGCGGCGGTACTGGCCGTGAGATAGAAATACGCAACGCCCGGACGCCGCGCGGCCTGCCGGGTCGCCGCCTCCGCCGCGCAGTCCGTCACGACCCGCGAGTTCACGACCGAGTTGATCGGCAGGTTATGCCACGCGGCGAGTAGCTGCAGCTCCACGTTGGCTTGCTGCAGCCGCTCAATGTCCCGCAGATCCGGCCCACCGCCGTTCGGCCGCGACCCGACGCAGCCGTAACTCGGAAAGACCATCACGGCGCGCGCCCCCACAAGCGCCCGATTGACGGCCGCGCGGTCCAGGACGGCAGGCACCGGGTGGCGGGTACTGGCCGCGACGGCCTGGCGGATAGGCCCGACATCGACGCCTTGCAGCGTGGCCGCCGTTGCCAGAATCAACAACGCCGCCGTCGCAGGGAACCGGCGCAGTACGGTCAGCACCGACAATGCGATCAACGCGTCTGCCACCGGCCAGAAAAAGCGCCCGCTCGCGCGGAATGCCCCTAACGCGTAAGCGAGCCTCGGCGAGAGCGGTATGTGCAGCAGCACGTGCGAGCCCAGCGTGACGATGTTGGACAACGCAAACAGGGTGAACCCCGCCATCACCACGAGCAGTGCCAGGTGCCGGCGCACATCTTTGCGCAACCAAACCACCAGGCCCGGGATAGCGCACGCCAGCACCAATAGCGCCCCCAGGCCGAGATAGGTCAGCACTTGCGAATGCGTGCCGATCCGGTAGTGCCGCAGGGACGGGATCATACCGCTGAGTTGCGGCACGAAGGGCGAGCCGAGATTCATTGAGAAGATGCCGAACCCCATTGTTCCACCAGAGCGATCCTGCCAGGACAGAATGCCCGTCAGAAGACCGAGGGCCACGATCAAGCCGATTGCGCCGGTGACTTCCCACATCAGGAAGCCACCGAAAGCGCGGCGATCGACGACACGTTGCACGATGCCGGCGGTCCATATGCCGCCGACCATGACGAACAGGTAGAGGTGCGTGAGGAATGTCAGTACTAGCAGCGCATACCAGGCAGCTGCGACACCAAGGCTGGCCGGCCGTTGCAGTGCCTTGAGGTATAGCGCCAGGGCAATGAGCGTCAGTGCCTGGCCGCACAATGCAACATGGCCCCACTCGAACAACAGGAATGGCGCCGCATCAGCGAGCAGCGCAGCGCTGACGGCCGCGATCAGGGTGCGCTGGCCAGCCAACGTCAACACCCAGGTCATGACCACACCCGGCAGCGCGAATGCGAGCGCGACGTAAAGGCCGAACAGGTTCGGCACCTTACCGGTGGCGTCAAAGACAATCCGGCCGAGTAGGGCGAGCCAGGGCACCGGGTCCAGCCAGAAGGCGTTGCTGCCTGCCGGCGGCAGCAGGTTCGACACGTGCAGAAGCGGCAGCCCCCATGGCCCCTGCACCAAATTGAGGTACCCGACCAGTTCCTGTCCCATGTCGATCATGCCGCCAGGGACGATGCCGCGAGGAAAGGCCCAGAACGGCGCGGTCCCGAGGATGAACCGCGGGGAGAACATGGTCATCACGTGCGTCACGCCGATCGCAAGAGCGATCGGCAGAAGAACAAACAGGGGCCGTGGTACGAATAGAACAGCGAGGCCGCGCGGCGTGCGCGGCAGCGCTGAGACGATGGAGGTCAAGTCACAGCCTCCAGCCTTGTCGCGCATGAATGACGTCAATCGGGTTAATCGGCATCAACGGACCGTCCAGCACGCGCAGAACGCTCATGGTCGGCGAAGCAGCAGCCCGTTGAAGGCCCCTGACCGAGTGAGGACGATTCGCTCGCCTGATACCGACGTTCATAGCGACGACGATGGGGGCCTGACCATGCCGGCCCTCATAGCGGGGACGAATACTCCAGCCGCACGCCGAAGCCACGAGCCCACTCCTGCTGCACTGCGTTTTCACGACGATTCGGGGACAAGCGCGCCCGCCTGGCTCTCGAGGTCGAGCACAGCGATATCAGTGAATGGGGAATAGTCATGGCAGCATCCAATCACGTTGGGGATGGGCGCGAAGTGTGCAACGCATCGCAACGAAGAAGCAAACCCCTTGTTGGTCCGGGTGCCGGGTTGCCGGCGAAACCTCTTCCGGTGCCTTCCGGAAGCCGAGCGCACCGTCTCCGGTGGCCAGCTCCGGCGCGATCGCGAGGCCGTGGGCCTTGAGGCCGAGCCGCAGCCATAGCGCAGCAAATTGCCGCGTCGCCACCGGCCAACGCCTGCCGTACCTTGCGATCGCATTGCCCCTGTTCGCTCTGTCCTGGACCGACATGTCCGTCGGTATCCCCGGCGCGCTCGCCGGGACCTTGCTGCCACCGCCGTCCTGGGACCAAACTCCCCGCTGACCGGGACGGCAGGATCCCGGACTTTACCGGGGGAAACCGCCCATGCCGACCCGTGCGCCCGCGCCACAACCCGGCCGCTTCGCCGGGCTGACGCCGCTGCTTGCCCCGCGTTCCGTCGCCATCCTCGGCGCCTCCAACGATCCGGCGCGCATCGGCGGCCGGCCGATCGCCTATATGAAGGCGCAGAATTTCCAGGGCGCGATCTACCCGGTGAACCCGAACCGCGCCGAAGTACAGGGCCTGCGCGCCTACCCCTCGGTCGCCGACCTGCCGGAAACGCCTGACGTCGCCATCGTCGCCGTCCCCGCCGCGCTCGCGGTGGCTGCCGCGGAGGACCTCGGCAAGCGCGGTACCATGGCCGCCCTCGTGTTCACCGCCGGCTTCGCCGAAGTCGATGCCGAAGGCCAGGCCGCGCAGGACCGTATGGTGGCGGCGGCGCGCACGCACGGGATGCGCATCCTCGGCCCCAACTGCCTCGGCGTGTTCGACGGCCGCACCGGTTACTACGCGACCTTCTCCTCCTCCTTCGATTCCGGCTGGCCGGTGCCGGGACGCATCGGCATCGCGTCGCAGTCCGGCGCCTACGGCACGCATCTCTATACCTTGGCGCGCAACCGCGGCATCGGCGCCTCGCTCTGCATCATGACCGGCAACGAGGCGGACGTGACGGTCGGCGAGTGCATCGGCTGGCTCGCCGAAAACCCCGATGTCGACGTGATCGCCGCCTATATCGAGGGCATCCGCGAAGCCCCCGGGCTGATCGCCGCGTTCGAGACGGCGCGCGCGGCGAAGAAGCCGATCGTGATGATGAAGGTCGGCCGCAGCGCGCTCGGCGGCCAGGCGGCGAAATCGCACACCGCCTCGATCGCCGGCGACGATGCGGTGACCGCCGCGGTGATGGCGGAATTCGGCGTCCATCGCGCGCGCACGTCCGAAGAAATGCTGGACATCGCCCAGACCGCTACCAGGCGGATCTACCCGGTGCGCAACACCTTGGGGATGATCACCGTCTCGGGCGGCGCCGGCGTGCTGGTCTCCGACGTCGCCGAACAGGTCGGGCTGGCGATGCCACCGATGCCCGACGATGCGCAGGCGCGGCTGAAGGCGCTCGTTTCGTTCTGCGCCCCGCGCAACCCGGTGGACGCAACCGCGCAGGTGGGCAACGATCTTGCCCTGCTGGCGCCGTTCTTCGAATCCGTGGTGCGCGACGGCGGCTACAGCTCGGTGCTCGGCTTCTTCACCATGGTCGCCTCCTCCCGCCGCTGGCCGGCGATGCTGGAGAAGCTGAACGAGGTGCGCGTGAAATACCCCGACCGGCTGTTCGTGCTGTCGGTGATCGCCCCGGAGGCCGGCGTGCGCGCACTGGAAGCCGAGGGCTGGGTCTGCCACGAAGATCCCTCCCGCGCGGTGACCGCGATCGCCGCGATGGGCCGCTTCGGTGCCGCCTTCGCCAGACCGCCGGAAGCCCCGGCCCCCATGATGCCTCCGGTGCGCCTGCCCGCGGCGACGCCGTCGGAGGCGGAGGCAAAGGGCCTCCTGGCCGCCGCCGGCATCGCCTGCGCCCCCGAAACCGCCTGCGCCACGCCTGAAGCCGCCGTGGTCGCGGCAGAAGGGTTCGGCTATCCGGTGGTGCTGAAAATCCTCTCCCCCGACATCCTGCACAAATCGGAAATCGGCGGCGTGCTGCTCGATGTCACCGACGCGGCCGCGGTGCGGGCCGGCTTCGCGACCCTGCTGCAGCGAGCCCGAGCCGCAGCGCCGGCGGCGCGGATCGAGGGCGTGCTGGTCGCGAAGCAACTGCGCGGCGGCACCGAATGCATCCTCGGCATCCACCAGGACCCGGTGTTCGGGCCGGTGGCGATGTTCGGCCTGGGCGGCGTGTTCGTGGAAGTGCTGCAGGACGTGGTGTTCCGCCGCTGTCCGTTCGGGGAGGACGTGGCGGCGGCGATGATCCGTTCGATCCGCGGCTTCCCGCTGCTGGACGGTGCACGGGGGCGGGCGAAGGCGGATGTGGCGGCGCTGGCGTCGATGCTGGCGCGGCTGTCGGCCTTTGCGGTCGCGGCAGGGCCGCGGCTGCGCGCGATCGACCTCAATCCGGTGTTCGCGATGGCCGAGGGCGAGGGCGCGTTCGCCGCGGATGCGGTGATCGAAGTCGGGTGACGCGCCGGCGAGGCGGCGCGCTGCTTCGATCGGCGATAGATCCCAGCGCAGGCCACAGACACGCATCCGCGGTTGCGCCGTACGGCATGGTTTCGCTTGGGCCGGGACCCGCCGCAGTCGCAGTCGCGTTTGATGCGCGGCGAACTCCCGATAGACCAGCAGGATGACGGAGGCGGCAGCAATCGCGCGCAACCCGGTCACTCCGTCCATGCCGTGCTGGCTCGGCTGCACGTCTCCCTCTTGGGGCCACCTTCGATTGGGCAGCCTTCCGGTCAGCGGCTCATAAGATTGCTTTCCCGGCCATCAGCGCGAGAACCAGGAAGATCACGAAGAGCACGACGAAGATGAAGAACAGGATCTTCGCGATGCCCGCAGAGGCCGCAGCGATACCGCCGAATCCGAAGATCGCCGCGACAATTGAGACCACCAGGAAAAATAAGGCCAGCTTCAGCATGGGATCGGCCTCCTTCCTGCCGGGTTGCCGCATGATGTCCGGAATTCACGTCCGTGGGAGCCTTGACACTTCCCTTTTGAGCACTTCATTTTCTGATACCTTCTGCCGCAAGTTCCGCTTCGTCCAACGACGCACATCATCCAGACGTGCGCGCAAGACGAGAAAATATTCGCGCGCTCCACCCGGAACAGATCACCTCGTACCGGTTGACGACCGCAACGGCCCCCGATGGCAGACGTCATCATCATCGGTCGCCGTCGATCGGATTCTTGTCATGAGGCATCCCAGCCCGCCTTTCCAGTCAGCATGCAGTGAGCACTGCGGGGCATAAGCCGTCGGCTATCGGGGTTTAGCGCCGGGAGTAGAGAAGGAGGTGTCGGAGCCACTGGATACGATCATCGGAAAATCCCTTGGCTCGACTCGCATCGGCCATTTCCGCAGCAGCACCGCAGCGGCAGAAACGGCTCCGGCACCGCCCATTCGGCGCCCCTTCTCTTGACGCGCGCGCCGCGCGATCCTTCGCTGCGCGGGAGCAAAAAGGGGAAGAACGTCATGCAGATCGGATTCATCGGCCTCGGCACCATGGGCGCCAGCATGGCCGCCAACGCCCAGAAGGCCGGCCACAAGCTCGTGGTGACCGACCTGCGCCGCCAGGCCGCTGCGCGCCACCTGACCGCCGGCGCGGTCTGGGCCGACACGCCCGAAGCGGTGGCGGCGCAGGCGGAGGTGGTGTTCACCTCGCTGCCCGGCCCGCCTGAAGTTGAAGCGGTGGCGCTCGGCTCAAACGGCCTGCTCGGGGGGATGCGCCGCGGCGCCGCCTGGTTCGACCTCTCCACCAATTCGCCCGGCACGATGCGCAAGATCCACGCCGCCTTCGCCGAAAAAGGCGCCCACGCGCTGGATGCCCCGGTCAGCGGCGGCCCGAAGGGTGCGGCCAGCGGCAAGCTCGCGATCTGGGTCGGCGGCGAACAGGCGGTGTTCGACCGGTGGAAGCCGGTCCTGGACGCGATCGGCGATCAGGCGCGCTACGTCGGGCCGATCGGCGCCGGGTCGGTCGCCAAGCTCGTGCACAACATGTTCGGCTACATCATGACGACGGGGCTTGCCGAGGTGTTCACCATGGGGGTGAAAGCCGGCATCGAGCCGCTGGCGATCTGGGAAGCGGTGCGCCAGGGCGCGATCGGAAGGCGCGGCGCCTTCGACGCCATGCCGGACCAGTTCCTGCCGGACCAGTACGATCCCCCCGCCTTCGCGCTGCGGCTCGCGCACAAGGACGTCTCGCTCGCCGTCGCGCTCGGCCGCGAAATGGGCGTGCCGATGCGGCTCGCGAACATGGTCCACGCCGAAATGACCGAGGCAATGAACCGCGGCTGGGAAAACCAGGATTCCAGGGTGGCGATGAAGCTGCAGGTCGAGCGCGCCGGCGTGGAGATCAAGGTCGATCCGCAGCGCCTGGCCGAGGCGGTCGAGGGGATGAAGCGGTAGCCCGGCCCGTGAACGCCCCGCGCGAACGCGCTATGGACCCCGCGCGCCAAGGCGCGACGGACCCCGCACGCCAAGGCGCGACGGATCCCACGCGCCAAGGCGCGACGCACCTGCCGCGCGCGATCGCGCTCGAAGGCGTCTCCAACCTGCGCGACCTCGGCGGCTGGCCGGTCGCGGGCGGGCGGGTGCGGCACGGGCGGATCTTCCGCGCCGCCGCGCTGGCGGGGCTCACCGCAGCGGACGCGGACCGGCTGGTCGGCCTCGGCCTCGCGACCATCTGCGACCTGCGCGGCCGGGCCGAGGCCGCCGCCGCGCCCTCCCCGCTCGCGCTCCTGCCGGGCGTACGGGTGCACGTGCTGCCGATCGAACCCACGGTCGGCGCCGGCCTGCGCGACATCCTCGCCACCGGCGGCGCCACCGCGACCGGCGCCGCGGCGCGGGAGCTGATGCGCCAAGCCTATGTGGCCTACGCAAGCGACTGGTCGCACCACTATCGCACCCTGTTCGACCTGCTGGCCGATCCCGCCGGCCCGCCGCTGCTGTTCCACTGCTCCGCCGGCAAGGACCGCACCGGCTTCGCCGCCGCGCTGATCCTCACCGCGCTCGGCGCCAGCCGGGAGACGGTGCTGGCGGACTATCTCGCCACCCGCATCCACTGGCGCGGCGACGCGGCGATGGCCGCCGGGCTGCCGCCCGATCTCGCCGCCGCCCTGCTTGGCGTCGACGCCGCGCTGCTGGAGGCCGCCTTCGCGGCGATCGACGCCGCGCACGGCAGCTTTGCCGCCTACGCTGCCGACCGGCTCGGCCTGGACCCGGCGCGTCTCGCCCGGCTGCGCGCCGCCCTGGTCGAGCCGGCGTGAGGCGGGGGGAGGCGCGCCGCCTCCGGCCGAGCGCGGCAACTCCCCGACACCGGCGGCGGCCGGCCGGCTCGCCCGCCGGGAAGCGACCCGCCGCCCCGGCGCATGTTTTTGCCCGCGACCCCCGGTTCCGCTGGCTTGACTTCCGTTCGCGGCCGGGTCTGATCCCCGCGCCCGCCGTACCGGAGTGGATCGGATGCCGAAGCCTACCGCGACGCTCGCCCGCGCCCTGCCCCTGCTCGCCCTGCTCGGCGGCTGCACGGTCGGACCGAATTTCCATCGTCCCGGCTGGGCCTCGCCCGTTTCCTGGCTGACCGGCGAACCGAAGCCCGTCCACCCGGTGCCCAGCGTTCCGGTGGTCGCGCCGGTGCGTGTCGCCTGGTGGTCGCTGTTCAACGATCCGATTCTTATCCGGCTGGAAAACCAGGTGGCGGCCGATAACCTCGACGTACGCACTGCGACTATCCGGCTGGCCGAGTCGCGCGACGAGCTCGGCATCACCGGCGCGGCGCGCTACCCAGTGTTCAACGCCAACGGCAGCTACGAGCGGCTGAAGGCGAGCAACCTCGGCGAGTTCTCGCCGCTCGCCAGCATCGCCGCCGGCAGCACCGGCACCGCCGCTTCCGGCGCCTTCGGCACGGCCGCGGGCGGGTTTTCCCCGCACGTCAACCTCAACCCGTTCGACGTGTTCCAGTACGGCTTCGACGCCTCCTGGGAGCCCGACATCTGGGGCCAGGTCCGGCGCGAGATGGAAGCGGCACGCGCCACCGAGCGCGCGACCGCCGACCAGCGCCGGGCGGTGCTGCTCACCGCGCTCGCCGAAGTGGCGCGCGATTACATCGACCTGCGCGGCACCCAGGAACAGCTGCGCATCGCACGCGAGAACCTGCGCACCGCGAATCAGAGCCTGAAACTGACCCAGGAGCAGGCCGCCGCCGGAGTGACCACCGATCTCGACGTCGCCAACGCCTCCGCCCAGGTGAGCATCACCGCCGCCCAGATCCCCGCCCTGCAGCAGCGGGAACGCCAGGAGATCAACGCGCTCTCCCTGCTGCTCGGCCGCCCTCCGGGCGCGCTCGAAGTCGAACTCGCGGTGCCGCGCCCGGTGCCGCCGGTGCCGCCGGAAGTGCCGGTGGGATTCCCCTCCGAACTGGTGCGCCGCCGGCCCGATATTCTGCAGGCGGAGGCGACGCTGCACGCCGCCACCGCCACCGTCGGCGTCGCGGTGGCGAGCTTCTATCCCTCGGTCACCCTGTCGGCGAGCTTCGGCTTCCAGGCGCTGACGTTCGGCAATCTGTGGAAATGGGACGCGCGCCAGTACGACGCCGGTCCGGGCTTCACCATCCCGATCTTCCAGGGCGGCCAGTTGAAATACACCCTGCACCTGCGGAAGGCGCAGGAGCAGGAAGCGGCGATCGCCTACGTCAAGACGGTGCTCTCGGCGTGGCACGATGTGGCGAACGCGCTCATCGCCTACCAGGACGAGCAGTTGCGGCGCGCGCAGTTGATCAATGCGGTGACGGAGAACCGCCGCGCGCTGGTGCTGGCACAGAGCCGCTACCGCGAGGGCGTGGCCGACTTCCTCACCGTGCTCGATACCGAACGCAACCTGCTGTCGGCGGAGCAGCAACTGGCGGCGAGCACCACCACGGTCTCCACCAATCTGGTGGCGCTGTACAAGGCGCTGGGCGGCGGCTGGCAGGACAGCTTCCCGGTGGCCGGGCCGGATCAGCCGGGAACGCCGACGAAAATCGAGGCGGCGGCTACTCCGCCAGCGTCTCCGGCGGCACGAATGACCGCCAGCGCGCAGTGAACGGCGGCTGCACGGCGTAGCTCTGCTGCGCGTCGGCGGCCCGCCCGATCAGCGCCGCGAAGGTCAGGCCGCGGCTGACGAGCAGGGTTTCGAGCTCGGCCAGGATGCGGGTGAGCGCGCCGAAGCCGTCGCGCATCAC
Source organism: uncultured Pseudomonadota bacterium (assembly GCA_963708095.1). Lineage (GTDB taxonomy): Bacteria > Pseudomonadota > Alphaproteobacteria > Acetobacterales > Acetobacteraceae > JAJZVS01. The sequence continues at coordinate 3,807,204 of OY970182.1, read as the reverse complement.
CACCGACAGCACCTCGACAGCCGACGCGCCGGCGAGCGCCAGCCGCGCCACGTCCGCCCCGGAGCGCGCCCCGTTCGTGCCGAGCAGCGGGAACTCCGGCCCGACCGCGCGGCGGCTGTCGGCAAGGAAGCGGCACACGATCGGCAGTGCCCACGGGCCGCCATAGGCCCCGGCGGTGCCGAGCAGCGGCGCCCCAAACACCGGGGTAAGCATATCGAGGTCGGGGACCAGGGCCATGAACCGGCCCATCATCACCACCGCGTCCGCTCCGGCCTGCGCCGCGGCACGCGCCAGGGCCGGCAGGTTTGCCGACAGGCCGGTGAGCTTGATCCAGAGCTGCATGCCCGCCGTCGCGGCGCGCACCCGGCCCACCAGGACGGCCAATGCGGCCGGGTCGGTTTCCTGGGCGATCGCGCCGGCCGCCGCCTCGCCGGCATGCGGGGCGCCGACATTGAGCTCGAAGACGCGCAGCCCGGCTGCGTGGGCGAGGCCGGCGATGCGCACCGCGCCGTCGTGGCCCGCGAGCACCACGCTGGCAGCGACGAAGCGGCCGGTGCCCGCTGCCTCCACGTCCAGAGCCGCGAGCCTGGCGAACCAGGCCGCGGGGTCGTAGGGTGCGAGGCCCGAACGGCAGAACAGGTCGGCCCCATCGAGATCCGCGCGGTGGTCGGCGGCGAGGAAGGCGTAGTCGGCGCGGTCGAGCTGAGCGGCACCCTCCGGCCGTTCGTTGACCGACTTGGCGATCACCCCGGCGACCCCGGCAGCGAGCGCCGCGCGGATGCCGGCCTCCGTGATCACCGGCTCGCCGGAGCCGCAGATGAGTGGATTGGCCAGGGGGAACGCGCCAATGGCGGTGGCGAGACGATTCGTCATGGCGCAAGGGTGCCGCCTGCACCGGTGGCGGGCAAGCCTGCCCTGCGCGCGGGACATGCCGTCTATCCGCGATCTCTCCCCGGGCTTCCCTCTGGCGCCCAGAAGCCGCATGATGAAGCGTTAAGATTCGAACGCGACCCTTGGGGGGGACAACCAGATGGCCGATGGCGGCAGCCTCGATACTCGTACCGCGCGCATTTCCGTGGAGGAAGCGCTGGCGCTGCATGCGTCCGGCCGACCGGGGAAACTCGAAACCCGGATCAGCAAGCCGATCACGACCGCGCGCGACCTGTCCCTGGCGTATTCGCCCGGCGTCGCCGAACCCTGCCTGCGCATCGCGGCCGATCCGGCACTCGCCTACGACTACACCACCAAGGGCAACATGGTGGCGGTGATTTCGAACGGTACCGCCGTGCTGGGCCTCGGCAACCTGGGCGCGCTGGCGAGCAAGCCGGTGATGGAGGGCAAGGTCGCGCTGTTCAAGCGCTTCGCCGACATCGACGGCATCGACCTTGAGGTCGGCACCGAGGACATCGATGCGTTCGTGGGCGCAGTGCGCTACCTCGGCCCCGGCTTCGGCGGCATCAACCTCGAAGACATCAAGGCGCCCGAGTGCTTCGTGATCGAGCAGCGGCTGCGCGAGCTGATGGACATCCCGGTGTTCCACGACGACCAGCACGGCACCGCGATCGTCGCCGCCGCCGGGCTGATCAACGCGTGCCACCTGACCGGGCGTGACCTACGCGAGACGAAGCTGGTCGTGAACGGTGCCGGCGCCGCCGCGATCGCCTGCGTCGAACTGCTGAAGGCGATGGGGCTCAGGCCGGACCACGTCATCCTGTGCGATACCAAGGGCGTCGTCTACCAAGGCCGGCGCGAGGGCATGAATCAGTGGAAGTCGGCGCATGCGGCGAACACGCGCGCGCGCACCCTCGCCGAGGCGATGGAGGGAACGGACGTGTTCTTCGGCCTGTCGGCCAAGGGCGCGCTGACGCAGGACATGGTCCGCAGCATGGCCGACCAGCCGATCATCTTCGCCATGGCCAATCCGGACCCGGAAATCACGCCGGAGGAAGCGCGCGCGGTCAGCCCGAAGGCAATCATCGCCACCGGGCGCAGCGACTATCCGAACCAGGTGAACAACGTCCTCGGCTTCCCCTACATCTTCCGCGGCGCGCTCGATGTGCGCGCCAGCACCATCAACGACGCGATGAAGATCGCCGCCGCCGAGGCCCTGGCGCGCCTCGCACGTGAGGACGTGCCGGACGAGGTGCACAACGCCTCGGCCGGACAGCGGTTGTCGTTCGGGCCCGAGTACATCATTCCGAATGCGTTCGACCCGCGGCTGATCTCCTGGGTGGCGCCGGCGGTGGCCAAGGCGGCGATGGACAGCGGGGTGGCGCGCAAGCCCATGGCCGACCTGCGCCGCTACGCGCGCGAATTGTCGGGCCGGCTGGATCCCACCGCCGGCGCGCTCGACCGAATGCAGGAGAGTGTGCGCGCCAATCCCAAGCGGGTGGTGTTCGCCGAGGGCGAGGAAGAAAAAGTGGTGCGCGCCGCGGTCGCGTTCCGCAACGCCGGCTACGGCACCCCGGTGCTGATCGGGCGGGAGGAGCGGGTGCGCGCGACCATGGCAGGTCTCGGCCTCGGGATCATCGAGGGGATCGAGATCCACAACGCCCGCCTGTCCGGCGCCAATTCGAAATACATGCAGTTCCTGTACGGCCGGCTGCAGCGGCGCGGATTCCTCGCCCGCGACTGCCAGCGCATGGTCAACCAGGACCGCAACGTGTTCGCCGCCTGCATGGTCGCGACCGGGGATGCGGACGCGATGGTGACCGGGCTCACCCGCTCGACCCAGGTATGCCTGGAGGATATCGGCCACGCGATCGATCCGCAGCCGGGCGGGACCGCGTTCGGCCTATCTGTGCTGGTCGGCCTGCGCGGGCGCACCTTGTTCATCGCCGATACGATGATGCATTTCCGCCCCTCGGCGGAGCAACTGGCCGAGATCGCGATCGGCGCTGCGCGCACCGCGCACCACCTCGGCCATGAGCCGCGGGTGGCGCTGCTGTCGCACACGACGTTCGGGGCAGAGATGCACTCGGCGGCGGCGGTCATGCGCGAGGCGGTGGAAATCCTCGACCGCCGCAAGGTGGATTTCGAATACGATGGCGAAATGAGTCCGGATGTGGCGCTGGAGCCGGAGTTGCGCGCGCTCTACCCATTCTGCCGGCTGACCGGACCGGCCAACGTGCTGGTGATGCCCGGGCTGCACTCGGCGCATATCACGGCGCGGCTGGCGTCAAAGGTGGCGGAGGGAAGCACGATCGGGCCGGTGCTGATCGGACTTTCGCACCCGGTGCAGATCCTGCCGATGAATGCTTCGGTGAGCCAGGTCGTGGATATGGCATGCCTCGGGGCGTACCAGGCGGCGGCGCGATAAGGCGACCGATCCGCCGGAGACGATCGACCGCCGCGCTGGCGCTGTTGCAGCAGCGCCAGCAAGCGTTTGGTTGCGGCGGTCGCCGGGCCGCCGCGCGGCATCTTCCCCCGCCGGGTCAGACCCGCCCGCACCGCGCTTCGCACGCGCAGCAGGGTTGATCGGACAGGTTAGGCGATCCATGTTGCAGTGCAGTAGGGTCGCAGACAGCGAAGCGTTCAGCTCCGTCGTCGCCGCGCCGTGCGCCCGACGGGCGAGCGCAGGCGATCGCGCCCGCCACCGGGCGCCGGCGATGAAGCGAGGACAGGCATGCAGACGATTGCTGCGCAGATCGAGACCGAGGCCCCGGCACGGTTCACGCACCAGCAGATCCTCAAGGTCCTGAGCGGCATCCTGCTCTGCATCTTCCTCGCCGCGATCGACCAGACGGTCGTCATCCCGGCGGTGCCGGCGATGGCGGCCGACTTGCACGGCTTCAACCATCTCGCCTGGATCGTCTCGGCCTATCTGCTGACCTCGACGGCGATGACGCCGGTCTACGGCAAGCTTTCCGACATCTACGGGCCGCGCAAGCCGCTGCTGGTGGCGCTCGCGGTGTTCGGCCTCGCCTCGGTCCTGTGCGCCAACGCCGACAGCCTGTGGCAACTCGTCGCCGCCCGCGCGGTGCAGGGGATCGGCGGCGCCGGGCTGATGGCAATGGCGCAGGCCTCGATCGCCGCGGTCGTCAGCCCGCGCGAACGCGGGCGCTATCAGGGCTACATGGCTTCCACCTGGGGCGTCGCCTCGATCGCCGGCCCGATCGTCGGCGGCTGGATCACCGATGCGCTCTCCTGGCGCTGGATTTTCTGGCTCAACCTACCGCTCGCCCTGGTCGCGATGGTGATGTGCTATCGCGCGCTGCGGCTGCTGCAGCCGCACGCCGGCAAGGCGCGGATCGACTGGATCGGCGCGACCCTGCTGACCGGCGCGGTGAGCGCCCTGCTGCTGGTGCTGAGCTGGGGCGGGGTGGAGATGGCCTGGACGGCGCCGCCGCTGCTCGCCACCACCGGGCTTGCCGTGGTGCTGCTGGCGGTGCTGGCGCAGCACGAGCGGCGGGTGCGCGATCCGCTCCTGCCGCCGCGGCTGTTCGTGAACCCGGTGTTCGTGCGCGGCGTTTCGATCGCGTTCTTCGGCGCCTTCGCCCTGTTCGCGGGCACATTCCTGCTGCCGCTGTTCTTCCAGTTGGTGCGCGGCGTTGATGCGGCCGCGTCCGGCTTCCTGGTCGCCCCGTTCCTCGCATCGAACTGCGCGGGCGCCTGGTTTGCGGGGTCGCTCGCGCGCCGGCGCGGTAAGATGAAGGCGATCATGGTGTGCGGGGTAAGCGCGGCGCTGCTCGGCTTCGTGCTGCTCGGGCTCGCCGGCACCGGGACGCCGCGGGTACTGCTGGGGGCGTTCGAGCTCGTGCTTGGTTTTGGGATCGGCATGGTGATGCCGAGCAGCCTGGTGTGCGTGCAGAACGCCGCCGACCGGCGCGACGTCGGCGCGGCCACCGGCTGCATCCTGTTCCTGCGCTCGATGGGTGGGGCGTTCGGCATCACCCTGGTGGGCACGTTGCTCGCGGGCGGTTTCGCCACCCGCCTCGCCGGCATCGGCATCACCGCGCATATCGACCTCGGCGAGATGCGCCAGGGCGCTGGGGCGCTGCCCGGCGTGGCGCCGGCGATGCTGCCGCATGTCGCGGCGGCGCTGGCCGGGGCGTTCCATATCGCCTTCTTCATCTGCGCGCTGGCGATGGGAGCCGGGCTGGTGATCATCCGCGGGATGCACGACCTGCCGCTGCGCACGAATGCAGCGAACGAGCCGCCGCCGGAGCCGGCTGCGCTGGCGCATTAGCGGACGCGCGGCCGGAGCCGTCCGACTACGGCTGGTCCTGCCAGGGGTCGATCACGGCCACGCCGCAGTCGATGAAATCCGACCTGCACCAGGGTCGCGCCGCGTAGCCACCCCTCGTCCGCACGCTACACTAACCCCGTCCCGCTGCGGCCGCGCCTCATGCCAACCCTCCTGATCGTCGTCCACTCCGCCACCGGCGGCACAGACCAGATGGCCGCCGCCGCCGCGCGGGGCGCCGCCGGGGAGCCGCGGGTTCACACGCGCCTGCTGCGCGCGACCGAGACCCACCCGGACGACGTGCTCGCCGCCGACGGCTACCTGTTCGCGACGCCGGAGAACCTGGCCGCGATCGCCGGCGTGATGAAGGACTTCTTCGACCGCACCTATTACCCGGTGCTGGACCGGATCAACGGCCGCCCCTACGCCAGCCTGGTCTGCGCCGGCAGCGACGGGCAGAACGCGGCGCGGCAGATCGCGCGCATCGCCACTGGCTGGCGGCTGCGCGCCGTGGCCGAGCCGCTGATCGTCTGCACCCACGCAGAGACGCCGGAAGCGATCCTGGCGCCGAAACGCATCGGCGCCGAGGATCTTGCCCGCTGCGCCGAGCTGGGCGCCGCCCTCGCCGCCGGCCTGGCGATGGGCATTTTCTGACCTCCGGCCGCATGCCCGGTCCAGGCATCGAACGCGTGAGCGCGGCACGTCGTTCGGGAAACTGCAGCGAAGCCCGGCGGCGACCGATCATACCAGCGGCCCCGGCCGATTTACTCGTCCGGCGTCCACCTGGCCGCTGGTATGTCCTTGATTTTGCGCATGGCCGCCCCGCCAACCCCATGCGCAATACCGGCCGGCCGAAGAGGCCGCCGGTATCAGTCCTCGAGCAGCTTCACCTTGCCCGATCCGACATCGTAATAGGCCGGCACGATCCGCAGCCGTCGTTCCGCGATCGCGCCGGCCAGCACCGGTGATGCGTGCGCGAGCAGACGGGCCTGCATCGACGCATTGAGGCGGATCGCCTTGTCGATGTCCGTCCCCGCGCGATCGACGGCGGGCCGGATGAACGCATAGAGGGCGGAAATCTGCCCCGGCGCCGGCGTGCGCGCCATCGTGGCCTTCACCGCACCGCAATCGCCGTGCCCGAGCACCACGATCGCACGCGCCCCGAGCACCGCAACGCCGTATTCCAGGCTCGCAATCATATCCGGCGCGGCGATGTTCCCCGCGACCCGGACCACAAAAATCCGCCCGACGCCCTGGTCGAAGACAAGCTCGACCGGCACCCGGCTGTCCGCGCAGGACAGCACAGCGGCGAAGGGCGCCTGGTGGTGCTCGGTCTCGTGCAGCGCCGCCTGCAGATCCTCCGCGCACACGCCGAGCCGCGACGCGGCATAGCGCCGGTTACCGGCCATGAGGGCCTTCAGCGCAGCGTCCGGCGTGCCGGGCGAAGGAGGTGCTGCCGTCGCGGCCGCCGCGCGCGGCACTACCCCCACCATCTCAGCACCGAGCGCGGCAAGCGCGCCGACCCCGAGCGGCATCCCCAGCATGCGCCGCCGCGTCGCCCCGGGTCCGCCGGCCTCCTTCGGCCGGCAGCAGAGGCAGCCGGGGGCGTGAAGCAGCGCCGGCGCGCCTGCGGGTTCGGAAGCGGGAATCGCCATGGCTCGTTCCTCTAAGGAATTGGTTTCAGTATCCCGCGGCGCGGTCCACCACCTCCTGCATCGGCCGGTCATCGAGGAACCGTCCCAGGTTCTCCGCGAACAGCCGCGCCACCACCTTGTCCCGTTGCGGGTGCATGCCGCCGATATGCGGGAGCACGGTGATCCCCTCGGTGGTCCAGAACGGATGCTCGGGCGGCAACGGTTCCTGGCGGAACACGTCCAGCACCGCGCCGGCAATCCGTTTCCCCTGCACCGCGGCGATCAGGTCGGCATCGGCGATCAGGTGCCCGCGCCCGAAGTTCAGCAGCCACGCCCCGGGCTTCATGACCGCCAGCCGCCGCGCGTCGATGAAGTTCTCCGTCTCCGGCGTCGCCGGCAGCAGCAGCAGGACGAAATCGGCCGCAGCCAGCACCTCGTCGGTCCGTTCCGGCGCCAGCACCTCCGCGAGCCCCGGCAACGGCGCGCCGCCCCGGCGGGTGCCGATCACCCGCATGCCGAGCGCGCCGGCGAGCCGCGCCACCTCCTGGCCAATCGCGCCCAGTCCCAGGATGCCGAGCGTCTGGCCGTTCAGCGGTGTCGCCACCCGCCGCGCCCAGTGCCGCCGCTTCTGATCCTCGGCCGCCGCGGCAAACGGCTTGGTCAGGTAGAACAGCGCGCCGAGGATGTTCTCCGGCATCGATTCCCGGTGCGTACCGCGGGCACAGGTCAGGGTCAGCCCGGCCGGCAGGTCGGGCAGCGCGAGCCAGCCCTCCACCCCCGCGGTCAGCGCCTGCACCCAGCGCAGCTTCTCCATGCGCGGCAGCAGCCCGGGCGGGGCGCCCCAGCCGAGCATCGCCTCGGTCCCCACCATCTGCGCGGCCGACGGGGTGTCCTTCCGCCCCAAGGTCTCGACCGCCACCCGCCCGTCGAGCCCCGCCGCGGCGATCGCGGCAAGATAGGGCGCGGGAGTGTCGGTCCACAGCAGAACATGGGTCGGCTCGGGCATGGCAGGGCTCCTGGGAGGTTGCCGCCACGGTACAGACCCCCGGCCGCGAAGACCATACGGATCGCAGCCGTCAGGACCGTCGTCGGACTCCCCCAACGACGCCTTTACCTCTCCCGCACAGCGGGAGAGGTAAAGCCGCCGCCGCGGAGGGCAGTCGTGCGATTTAGGCGATGGCTCTCGCCGCGCCCCCTTGCCCCCACGCCCGCCGCGCCCTAACCACCGCGCGGACATCGGTCGGAGGGCATCCACATGGCGGACGACGCATCCATCATCGCGGCACTGAGGCACGTATCCTCGGCCACCATCACGACGCTCCTGCTCAAGAAGGGCCTGCGCAACGTCTGGATGCGCGGACCGAAGCCGCTGCGCGCCGACCAGCCCCGCCTGATCGGCCGCGCTTTCACCTTGCGCTTCGTGCCGGCGCGCGAAGACCTCGCCACCCCGGAATCCTGGTCCTCCCCCCGCTCCACCCGCGCCGCGATCGAGGCGATGCCGGATGGCGCGATCGCCGTCGTCGACGCCATGGGCGTGACGGACGCCGGCATCTTCGGCGACATCCTGTGCGCGCGCATAGCCAAGCGCGGCATCACCGCCCTGGTGACGGACGGGGCGGTGCGCGACCTCGCCGGCGTGCTCGGCACCGGCCTGCCGGTGTGGTGCGCAGGCGCCGCGGCCCCGCCCTCGGTCGCCGGACTGACCTTCGTGAACTGGGACGAGCCGATCGGCTGCGGCGGCGTCGCGGTGTTCCCAAACGACCTCATCCTGGCCGACGCCGACGGCGCCGTGGTGGTTCCGGCGGCCTTCGTGGACGAGATCGCGGCCGGCGGCGCCGAGCAGGAGCGGCTGGAAGCCTGGATCATGGAGGAAGTCGGCAAGGGCCTGCCCCTGCCCGGCCTCTATCCGCCCAATGCGGAACACAAGGCGCGCTACGAAGCCTCCAAGAAGCGCTGAACGCCCCGCCGCCTACGCCCCCGCCCGGGCGGCGCGCACGAGATCGGCGCCCTTCTCGCCGATCATGATGACGGCAGCATTCGTGTTGCCCGAAACCATGGTCGGCATGATGGAGGCGTCGATCACATGCAGCCGCTCGATCCCGTGCACACGGAGCTGGTCGTCCACGACCGCCATCGGATCGTGGCCCATCTTGCAGGTGCCGACCACGTGGTAGGTGGTCTGCCCATTGTTGCGGGCGAACTCCAGCCACTCGGCGTCGGTCTGCACGTGCTCGCCCGGGTTCATCTCGAACGCGCGGTAGCGGTCCATCAGCGCGTTCTCGATGATGCGCCGTCCGAGCTTCATGCCGGCGACGACGGTCTGGCGGTCGGTCTCCTCGGCCAGGAAGTTGGGCCGGATCGCCGGCGCGCCGGTGGGATCGGGCGAAGCGGCGTGGATCGAGCCGCGCGATTCCGGCCGGCACTGATAGATGGTGAGCGTCATGCCAGGGGTCGTGTCCAGCACGCGCTTGGCGGCGGTGGCGTAGCTCGCGTGGGCGAAATGATATTGCACGTCGGGTTCGGCCAGTTCCGGCCGCGTCTTGACGAAGCCGTAGACGATGCCGGCGGTGAAGGTCAGGATGCCGCGGCCGAGGACGAAATACTTCGCGATCTCCCGCGCGAAACCAAGGCCCCGCACCTGCTCGTTCAGAGTGATCGGCAGCTTCACCCGCCAGTTCATGCGCGGTGCGAAATGGTCGCGGTAGTTCTCGCCCACGCCGGGCAGCGCGTGCGCCACCGGGATGCCGAGCGCGGCCAGCCGCTCCGGCTGGCCGATGCCGGAGAGTTCGAGCAGGTGCGGCGATTTCACCGCGCCGGCCGACAGGATCACCTCCCCCCCGGCACGGGCTTCGTGGACCTGGCCGCCCTTGGTGTAGCGCACGCCGACGGCGCGCTTGCCGTCCAGGAGCACGGCGGTGGTCAGCGCCTCGGTCTCGATGCGGAGATTGGGGCGTGAACGGGCGGAGTCGAGGAAGGCGCGCGCGGTGGACCAGCGGCGGCCGTTCTTCTGCGTCACCTGGTAGTAGTTGAAGCCTTCCTGAGTGCCGTTGTTGTAGTCGGGGTTGGTAGGCCAGCCTTCGGCTGCGGCGGCGGCGATCACGGCATCGCAGATCTCGTGGCGTTCGCGCATCGGCATCACGTTGAGCGGGCCGCCGCGACCGCGCGTTTCGTCGCCCGCGCCCTCATAGTGCTCGGATTTGCGGAAATAGGGCAGGACCGATTCGTACCGACCAGCCACGGTTGCCGAACTGCGACCACGTGTTGTAGTCGAGCGGGTTGCCGCGCACGTACAGCATCCCGTTGATGGAGCTCGATCCGCCGAGCGTGCGCCCGCGTGGGATCGGAATTCGCCGGCCACGCACGCTGTCCTCCGGCTCGGTCTCGAAGCACCAGTTGTAGCGGGTGTCGTTCATCAGCCTGTTGAAGCCGACCGGGATCGAGATCCAGAAGTTGTTGTCCCGCGGGCCGGCTTCCAGCAGCAGCACGCGGACCGCAGGGTCCTCGCTCAGCCGGTTGGCCAGCACGCAGCCGGCCGAGCCGGCCCCCACCACGATGTAGTCCCACGCCGTCATCGGTTCGTTTCCTCCGCGCGGCAGCTCCGCGACGCGGGCCGGCCAGGGCAATCAGGTCCCAGGGCAATCAGGTCGGAAAACCGGGGCGCGCGCAAGCCCGGCGGTACGGGCGTGTGTGTGCCGCGGCGAGCCTTCTGTGCGCAGCCAAAGGAGGGGAGGCGCCTCCCCGCTTCGGCCCGCGCCGCTCAGGCGGGCAGCAGCTCGATCCCGTCGCCCACCGCGAAGCGCCCGCCCTCGATCACCTCGGCATGCACGCCGAGGTCGCTGTGCCCGTACAACTGGCGCAGCTCGGCCACCGGATCGGCGTCGCGTTCGGCCGTCAGCGGATTCACCTCGGTCGCCTTGCAGCGGGCGATGCGCTTGACCACCCGCAGCACCGCGCCGCCCATCTGCACCTCCCGCCCCACCCAGTCGAGCTCGGCCCAGGCGGGGGCACCGCTGAACCACACGTTGGCGCGGAATTGGCGGCGATGGCGGCGCACGCCCACCCGCGCCTCGTAATCGCGCAGGCTGGCGAGGCCGATCAGGCTCACCACCGGCCGACGCTGGTCGCCGAAGACGAATCCGGGGATATGGTGGAAGCGGGGCGCACCGCGGGCGTCCGCACCCAGGAAGCCTACCAGGAAGCGTTCGATCTCGACGCGCCCGGCCACGGACAGCGCGTCGGCCGTCACGCCCCCGCCGTCCGGCGCAGTGATCGCCAGCCGGCCGGAGCGCGGGTCGAACAGGGCGCGCAGCCCGGCGATCCGTGCATCGCACATCTGGCACATGAAATGCGTCTTCGGCAGCCAGGCCGGATGGGCGGGATCGAAGGGCGCGTCCCCCTGGGCCAGCGCGAAGGCGCGGTCCCAGGGGATGGCGCCGCCTTCCGCCACCTCGGCCGCATCCAGCGCCTCCGCGGACAGACCCTTCACCGGATACCGGTAGAGATACTCGATACGCATCGGCGGTTTCCCTCTTGAGCGATAGTTTGCCCCCTCCCACCTGCTTTGCCAAAGGTTCCTGTCTCCGTCGCCTCCGGGAGGGGCGGGGGCAGGGCCGTCGCCTGTAACAAAGGGACACGCCCCCGAGGGGATACCATGGACATCGAAAAATTCACCGAGCGGTCGCGCGGCTTCCTGCAAGCGGCCTCCACCATCGCGATCCGCGAGTTCCACCAGCGGATCACGCCCGAACACCTGCTGAAAGCATTGCTGGACGACGAGGAGGGCGCCGCCGCCGGGCTCATCCGCGCCGCCGGCGGCGATCCGCGCCCCGTACTGGCGGCGGTGGAGGCCGAGATCGCGCGCCAGCCCAAAGTCCAGGGCGGCGGCGCCGGCCAGCCGCAGATCACGCCCGATCTGGTGCGCGTGCTGGACGCGGCGCAACAGGCCGCGACCAAGGCCGGCGACGAGTTCGTGGCGCAGGACCGGCTGCTGGTCGCGATCGCCGCCTCCGGCACGCCCGCCGCGCGCGCCCTGACCGCCTCCGGGGCCACCGCCCAGGCGCTGGAAAAGGCGGTCGCCGACATCCGCAAGGGCCGCAAGGTCACCAGCGAGAACGCGGAAGCCGGGTTTGAAGCACTGAAGAAATACGCCTCCGACGTCACCGCCCGCGCGCGCGACGGCAAGCTCGACCCCGTCATCGGCCGCGACGAGGAAATCCGCCGCACCATCCAGGTGCTGGCGCGCCGCACCAAGAACAACCCGGTGCTGATCGGCGAGCCCGGCGTCGGCAAGACCGCGATCGTCGAAGGCCTCGCCTTGCGTATCGTCAACGGCGACGTGCCGGAGGCGCTGAAGGGCAAGCGCCTGCTGGCGCTCGACCTGGGCTCCATGGTGGCGGGTTCCAAGTATCGCGGCGAGTTCGAGGAACGGCTGAAGGCGGTGCTGAAGGAGATCGAGTCCGCCGAGGGCGAGGTGATCCTGTTCATCGACGAGCTGCACACGCTGGTGGGCGCCGGGCGCGCCGACGGGGCGATGGATGCATCGAACCTGTTGAAACCGGAACTGGCGCGCGGCGCGCTGCACTGCATCGGCGCCACCACGCTCGACGAGTACCGCAAGCATATCGAAAAGGACGCGGCGCTGGCGCGGCGCTTCCAGCCGGTGTTCGTGGGCGAGCCCTCCGTCGCCGACACCATCAGCATCCTGCGCGGCATCAAGGAGAAATACGAAACCCACCACGGCGTGCGCATCACCGACGGCGCGCTGGTCGCCGCGGCGACCCTGTCCAACCGCTACATCACCGACCGCTTCCTGCCCGATAAGGCGATCGACCTGATCGACGAAGCCTCGTCCCGCCTGCGCATGCAGGTCGACAGCAAGCCCGAGGCGCTGGACGAGCTCGACCGCCGCGTGATCCAGCTCAAGATCGAACGCGAGGCGCTGCGCAAGGAAACCGATGCCGCCTCCCGCGATCGGCTGGAGAAGCTCGAACACGAGCTCGCCGAGCTGGAAGAAAAATCCAACGCCATGACCGCCGCCTGGCAGGCGGAGAAGGAGAAGGTTGCCGAGAGCCACAAGCTGAAGGAGCAGCTCGATCAGGCGAAATCCGAAGTGGAGGTGGCGCAGCGGCGCGGCGATCTCGCCCGTGCGTCGGAGCTGATGTACGGTGTGATCCCCGACATCGAACGCAAGATGGCCGCCGCCGCCTCCGACGGGAAGCTGGTGAACGAGGAAGTCACGGAGGAAGGCATCGCCGGCGTCGTCTCCCGCTGGACCGGCGTGCCGGTCGACAAGATGCTGGAAGGCGAGCGGTCCAAGCTGTTGCGCATGGAAGATGAGCTGCGCCGCCGGGTGATCGGCCAGGAAGAGGCGCTGACCGCGGTCGCCAACGCCGTGCGCCGGGCGCGCGCCGGGTTGCAGGACCCGAACCGGCCGATCGGCAGCTTCCTGTTCCTCGGCCCCACCGGCGTCGGCAAAACCGAGACCTGCAAGGCGCTCGCGCAGTTCCTGTTTGACGACGAGCGGGCGATGGTGCGCATCGACATGAGCGAGTTCATGGAGAAGCACGCCGTCTCCCGCCTGATCGGCGCCCCGCCCGGCTATGTCGGCTACGACGAGGGCGGCGTGCTGACCGAAGCCGTCCGCCGGCGCCCGTATCAGGTGATCCTGTTCGACGAGGTGGAAAAAGCGCACGAGGACGTCTTCAACGTCCTGCTGCAAGTGCTGGACGACGGCAGGCTGACCGACGGTCAGGGTCGTACGGTCGATTTCAAGAACACGATCATCGTGCTAACCTCCAATCTCGGCAGCGACGTGCTGGCCGCCCAGCCCGAAGGCGAGGCGACCACGATGGTCCAAGGCCAGGTGATGCGCGTCGTGCGCGCGCATTTCCGCCCCGAGTTCCTGAACCGGCTGGACGAAATCATCCTGTTCCGCCACCTGCAACGAGCCGACATGGCAGCGATCGTGCAAATCCAGGTCGACCACCTGCGGAGCCTGCTCGCAGACCGCAAGATCGGGATCGAGCTCGATCGCGCGGCGCTGGAATGGCTGGCGAACGAAGGCTACGACAGCACCTACGGCGCCAGGCCGCTGAAACGGGTGATCCAGCGCGGCCTGCAGAACTCGCTGGCGCAGATGATCCTGGAAGGGAGCATCCGCGAAGGCGACACGGTGCACGTCTCCGCCGGCGCACAAGGCCTGACGATCAACGGCCAAATGGCCGCCGCGGCCTGAGGTACGTCCGTCCCCCTCACCCCGCCCTCTCCCCCCGCAAGCGCGAGGGGAGAGGGAGAAGGGGGAAGGCCACCCGATGGCCATCGCATCCAGTGCTCAGTAATCGAAGCCCGCAAGCAGCCGCTGCGCCCGTCCCGGCCGGTTCGCGCCGGCCAGGCGCAGCGCCGCGAGATCCGCTGGCGTATCGATATCGAGGCCGATACCCGCCAGGGGCACCACTTTCGGTTCGATCCCGACCCGTCGTGCCGCATCCAGATGCGGGAAGAAGCTGTCGTCGCCAAAACGCAACGGCACCGCCAGCGGCGGGGCGAGCAGGACGGCGTTCGATCCGAGTTCATCCCGCGCCGGGGCGATCGTGAAGGATGGCGCCGGCCCGGCGGCGTCGCACAGCGCGGCGATTTCGGCGGGCGTGACGCGGGGGATGTCGCCGGGCAGCGCCAGCATGGCCGGTCGGCCGGCGGCAGCGAGGTGCCGGGCGAGCGCCGCCACAGCGCCGGTGTGGCCGGTGGCGGCGTCTTCGGCGATCATCTCAGCACCCCAGGCGCGGGCGAGCGCGGCGGCCTGCGGGTCGTTCGTGTTGACCAGGATGCCGTCCAGCGGCGCGGCGGCCAGAGCTTCCAGCACGTCTTCCAGCATGGCCGCCGCCAGGGCCTGGCGCTGCCACGGGGTGAGCGCGGGGGCGAGACGTTGTTTGGCGCCGGCGAAGCCTTTCACCGGCAGCGCCGCCCAGACCCCGATCATCCGGCGGCTCGGGTAGGCGCCGCATTCGCCGGGACGCCGGCGGCGGCGAGGACGATCCGGGCCAGGGCTTGCTTGTCGGCGAGGCTGCGCATCAGGGTCGGGGCGGTGACCACGCGTGCATCGATCCCCGCAAGGGCTGCTGCGTCTTCCGGATCGACAACGAAAATGTCGAGCAGGCCGGCGTAGTGTTCGGCCACCGCGCGGGCGGTGACGGGCAAGCCGAGTTCGGCCATCATTTTCGCCGTCGGGCCTTTCACCGCACGGCCGCCGATGAGGGGCGACACCGCCACGACCGGGGCGCTTGTGGCCGCGAGCGCGGCGCGCAGGCCGGGCACGGCCAGGATCGGATCGATGCTGATGAACGGGTTAGAGGGACAGATCACGACGGCTTCGGCCGTTGCGATGGCGTGCGTGACCTCCGCCAGCGGGCGGGCGGCGGCGGCGCCGGCGAAGGTGATCGCGCGCACCGCGGGGGCGCAGCGGCGATGGACGAAATACTCCTGGAAATCGAGCGTGCCCTGGTCGGTGTCGAGCCGGGTACGCACCGGATTGTCGCTTGCCGGCAGGATGCGCGGCGCGACGCCGAGGCGCCGGCGCAAGGTGTCGGTGATGGTGGACAAGGTTCGCCCGGCGCGCAGCATGTCAGTGCGCGCGAGGTGCAGCGCAAGGTCGCGGTCGCCCAGGCGAAACCAGGTTTCCCCGCCGAGCGCCTGCAAGGTTTCCATCGCCGCCCAGGTTTCATCGCGCCGGCCCCAGCCGAGTTCCGGGTTGTCGAGGCCGGCCAGGGTGTAGAGCAAGGTGTCGATGTCGGGGGAGATCGCGAGGCCGAGATGCTCGAAATCGTCTCCCGTATTGGCAACGATCAGCAGGTCGGCGGGGTCGTGGACATGAGCCAGGCCGAGCGCCAGCTTGGCGCCACCAATGCCGCCCGAAAGCGCGACGATCATCGGAACAAATCCTCCCCCGGCGGGCGAACCAGGGCGGCCGCGGGTGCGTCCGGTGCGGACCAGGCGAGGCCGCGGAGCAGGACCGCGGGCTGGCCCTCGGGGCCCTGGCCTTGCAGGAGGGAGGCGCTCGCGGCGATCTCGTCGGCGAGGCCGACCAGGGTCACTTCGAGGGTGCGGCCGAACAGGTCGGGCGTGCCGCGCAGGTCGACGAGCGCGGGCAGGCCGGCGGCGCCGATCGCCACCCCGGCGCTGCCGCGGCGCCAGGGGCGGCCGAAACTGTCGGTGATGACGACGGCAAGGCGGACGCCGAAGCGGGCCTCCAGCGCCATGCGGAGCCTTGCGGCGGAGGCGTCCGGGTCCCGGGGCAGCAGCAACACCTGGTCGGGCGCACCGGGGGCGGCGAGGTTGGAGTGGTCGACGCCGGCATTGGCCATCACGAAGCCGAGCCGGTGCTCCATGATG
Source organism: uncultured Pseudomonadota bacterium (assembly GCA_963708095.1). GTDB lineage: Bacteria > Pseudomonadota > Alphaproteobacteria > Acetobacterales > Acetobacteraceae > JAJZVS01. The sequence goes on along the minus strand of OY970182.1, from coordinate 3,791,001 downwards.
AGCAGGTTGGGGCGGTGGCGGACGACCCGGACCGACTCGGAGAGGATCGTTTCAACGAGGCGCGGGTCCTTGCCGACCTCGGCGGCCAGCGCGACAGCCTGGGGGGACGGGGTGACGGTGGCGAGATCGACGATCCGGCCTTCCGCCTTGGAGACGATCTTCTGGGCGAGCACGAGCACATCGCCGTTCTGTGGCGCGAGCCCGCCGGCGACCAGACGGTCGGCGAGCAGGGCGGCGAGATCGTCGCCGGGACGGACCAGGGGGAAGTCGGGCAGCGCGGCGAGGGTGAGGGTGGATGTCCTGGGCATACGGCCGGCCGGGTCAGTGGGGCGCGCACCCTAGCCGCGCGACGAGGGGATCGCCACCTCCGGCCGCCGGGGTCCGGACCTCCGCATCCAGGAATGCTCCGGGCCTCTTGTTCGGGTGCTCGGTCCTAGGGACATGGATGCGGTCCGGCAAGGGTGCGCCACGCCGCCACAACACCCGAAGCGTTAGCCTCTGCCGAGGGACCACACGCCCGAAAGCGGGCCTCGGGATCGGCGCCCTACCCGAACCGCTCGCGCAACCGCGGCAGCACCTCTGTCCCGTATAGTTTCAGGAACCGCGCCTGGTCCGGCCCTGGCGCATGGAACACCAGGTGGCGGAACCCAAACTCCACATAGGGCCGGATCTTCTCCACATGCTCGTCCGGATCGGTTGAGACGATCCACCGGCTGGCCGCGCGTTCCACCGGCAGCGCGGCGGACAGGCGCTCCATCTCCATCGGGTTGTGCACCGAGGTCTTCTCCTCCGGCGACAGCGCGAGCGCCGCCCAGTGCCGCGTGTCCTCCATCGCCCGCGCGTGGTCGGTATCGAACGAGACCTTCATCTCGATCATCCGGTCGTAGCCTGCCGGATCGCGCCCGGAGGCCGCGAGCCCATCGGCCACGTTGGGCAGCAGCGTCTCGGTGTAGAGCGCGGTGCCCTTGCCGCTGGTGCAGATGAACCCGTCGCCCTGCCGGCCGGCGTATTTCGCCACCAGCGCGCCGGCGGCGGCGACGTAGATCGGGACCGGGGTCGCCGGGCGGTCGTAGATGGTGGCGTCACGGGTGCGGTAGTATTGCCCCTCGAAGCTCAGGCGTTCCTCGGTCCAGAGGCGGCGGATCAGGGTCACCGCCTCGCGCAGCCGGGCGAAGCGCTCCTTGAACTCAGGCCATTCCATGCCGGTGGCGGGCACCTCGTTCAGCGATTCGCCGGTGCCGATGCCCAGGATGACGCGGCCAGGGAACATCGCGCCCAAGGTGCCGAAGGCCTGCGCGACCACGGACGGGTGGTAGCGGAAGGTGGGCGTCAGCACCGACGTGCCCATGACGATCCGCTGCGTCCGCGCCCCTAGCGCGCCGAGCCACACCAGCGCCGACGGCGCATGCCCGTCGGTGTGCTTCCACGGCTGGAAATGGTCGCTGACGAACACCGAGTCGAACCCGGCTTCCTCGGCGAGGGTGGAGAAGTCGAGCAGCTTGCCGGGCGCGAACTGCTCGGCCGAGGCCTTGTATCCGAGCTTGAGCACGGGACGGGCTCCGATCTGGGAAAGAGGGCCACCGCCCCCGGGGGACGGCGCACCGGGATGCAGACTGCAATAGGAGCGGCAGCCCCCGCGTTCAACCCGGGTTGACTTTGCCCCCGCCCCTCAGCATGTTCCGCGCCCGTCGGCGACAGAGTGGGGCTGTAGCTCAGCTGGGAGAGCGCCTCGTTCGCAATGAGGAGGTCAGGGGTTCGATCCCCCTCAGCTCCACCACTCCGCCTTCACGCCGCCGCCGGCGTCTCCACCCGGCACAGCAGGTCGAGGATCCGGGCCAGGGTCGCGCGCAACTCGGTGCGCTTCACCACCATGTCGATGATCCCGTGCGCCAGCAGGTATTCGGCGCGTTGGAACCCCTCGGGCAGTTTTTCGTGCACCGTCTGCTCGATCACCCGCGCGCCGGCGAAGCCGATCAGCGCGCCGGGCTCGGCGATCTGCACGTCGCCCAGCATGGCGAAGCTCGCGGTGACGCCGCCGGTGGTGGGGTCGGTCAGCACGGTCAGGAACGGCAGCCCGGCCTGCTTCACCAGCCGCGCCGCCAACACCGTCTTCGGCATCTGCATCAGGCTGATCGCGCCTTCCTGCATGCGTGCCCCACCCGAAGCGGTGAACACGATCAGCGGCGCCTCCTGCAGCACCGCGAGCTTCGCGCCAGCGACGATCCCCTCCCCCACCGCGGCGCCCATGGAGCCGCCCATGAAGGCGAACTCCATCGCCGCCACCACCGCCTTCCGGCCGCCGATCGTGCCGTGCGCGACGGCGATGGCGTCGTCCAGATGGGTCTTCTCGCGCGCGTCCTTCAGCCGGTCGGCGTAGCGCTTCTGGTCACGGAAGCGCAATGGATCGGCCACCACCCGCGGCAATTCGATGCGGGTGAAACTGTCCGGGTCGAAGGTCCAGCCCAGCCGCTCGACCGCGCCGCCCCGCATGTGGTGGCCGCAATGCGGGCAGACCTTCAGGTTCGCCGCGAGGTCGGTGGCGAAGATCATCTGCTGGCAGGCGGGACACTGGTGCCAGAGATTGTCCGGCACCTCGCGCCGGGCGAACAGGGTGCGGATCTTCGGGCGCACGAATTCGGTGAGCCAGCTCATCGCCGTTTGTCTCTCCGGTGGGTCAGTTGGTCCGCCCCGCCCCGCGCGCCGGGGCCGCCATCGCGCCTGCGGTCGGCAGCCGGTCGTAGGCGCGATGGCGAAGGCGCGGATGGCTGCGGTGGACGAGGTCGGCGGTCCAGAGCGTGACCGGGGTGGAGGCGACCGGGGTGGAGGCGACCGGCGCAGCCGTCATTTGCCCGTCCGTGCCGCGCGCACCGCGGCGGCGAGGCCGCGCACCTGGTCCAGCACCCGGTTCACGCAGCCCGGCGTGGCATGCCCCTGCGCGTCCAGCCCGGCGACGAGCGTATCGATCAGCGCCGAGGCCACCACCGCGGCATCCGCCACCCGCGCCACCGTCGCCGCCTGGGCCGGCGAGCGCACGCCGAAACCCACCGCGATCGGCAGATCGGTGAAACGGCGGATGCGGGGGATGGCAGCAGCCAGGTGCTCGGCAGTCGCGGTGCGCGTTCCCGTGATGCCGGCGATACTGACGTAGTAGACGAAACCGGAACTGCCGGCGAGCACCTTGGGCAGGCGTGCATCATCGGTGGTGGGCGCGATCAGGCGGATGATGTCGAGCCCGTGCGCCGCGGCATGCGGGGCAAGCAGCGCCGCTTCCTCGGGCGGCAGGTCCACCACGATCAGGCCGTCAACGCCGGCCGCCTCGGCATCGGCGCAGAAACGCTCGGGCCCATACGACAGGATCGGGTTGAGGTAGCCCATCAGCACGATCGGCGTGGTCGCGTCCTCGCGCCGGAAATCGCGCACCATCGCCAGGATCCGCGCCGTCTTCGACCCGGCCTTGAGCGCACGCCGGCCGGCGGCCTGGATGGTGGGGCCGTCCGCCATCGGGTCGGTGAACGGCATGCCGATCTCGATCAGATCGGCGCCGGCGCCCGGCATGGCGCGGAGCAGGGCCATCGATGCAGCCGGATCGGGATCGTAGGCCTCCAGGAAGGGGATGAGCGCGCCGCGGCCTTCCCGGGCCAGCGCGGCGAAACGGGCCTTGATGCGGCTCACAGGCGCACCCCCAGGTGCTCGGCGACGGTGAAGATATCCTTGTCGCCGCGCCCGCAGAGGTTCATCAGGATGATCCGGTCTCGATCCATCCCCGGCGCGATCCTGGCCACATGCGCCAGCGCATGCGCCGGTTCCAGAGCCGGAATGATCCCCTCCGTCTGCGTGCACAGGGTGAAAGCGTCCAGCGCTTCCCGGTCCGTGGCTGAAACATATTCCACCCGACCGATGTCGTGCAGCCAGGAGTGTTCCGGGCCGATACCCGGGTAGTCGAGCCCGGCGCTGATCGAGTGCGCTTCGATGATCTGCCCGTCGTCGTCCTGCAGCAGGTAGGTGCGGTTGCCGTGCAGCACGCCGGGGCGGCCGCCGGTCAGGCTCGCCGCGTGCTCGCCGGTCTCGATCCCCTTGCCGCCGGCCTCGACGCCGATCAGGCGGACCGACGGATCGTCGAGGAACGGGTGGAACAGGCCCATGGCGTTCGAGCCGCCGCCGATGCAGGCCACGGCGATGTCGGGCAGGCGGCCTTCGGCTTCGTGCATCTGCGCGCGGGCTTCGGTGCCGATCACCGACTGGAAGTCGCGCACCATGACGGGATAGGGATGCGGGCCCGCGACGGTGCCGATCAGGTAGTAGGTGTCCTCCACATGCGCGACCCAGTCGCGCATCGCCTCGTTCATCGCGTCCTTCAACGTGCCGGCGCCGGAGGTGACGGGCTTCACCTCCGCACCCAGAAGTTTCATGCGGAAGACGTTGGGCTTCTGCCGTTCGACGTCGGTGACGCCCATGTAGACGGTGCAGGGCAGACCAAACAGCGCGCACATGGTGGCGGTAGCGACGCCGTGCTGGCCGGCGCCCGTTTCGGCAATGATGCGGGTCTTGCCCATGCGGCGGGCCAGCAGGATCTGGCCCATACAGTTGTTGGCCTTGTGGCTGCCCGTGTGGTTCAGCTCGTCACGCTTGAAATAGACCTTGGCGCCGCCGAGGCGGGCGGTCAGGCGCTCGGCGAACCAGAGCGGGCTGGGACGGCCGATGTAGTCCTTCAGATAGCGGTCGAGTTCGAGCTGGAAGCCGGGGTCGGCGCGTGCGGCCGTGTACGCCTGCTCGACCTCCAGGACCAGCGGCATCAGGGTCTCGGCGACGAAGCGGCCGCCGAAATCGCCGAAGCGGCCGCGCGCGTCGGGGCCGCCGCGCAGGGTGTTGGCGCCCGTCTGGACGGGCGGTGGGCTGTGGGTCACGGGGTCGCTCTCCGGTTCGCTGCCTGAGTAGCGCAGGCGGAGGGCGGGGTCACGCCCGGAGGTTGGGGGCGGCGCGAGGCACGGGCGAGGGCGCAGGAGGCGGCGCGTGTTCACACAAGCGTGCGATGTCGGTCGCGCCCGTGCACCTGACGGGACGCGGCCCCACCTGAGACGGGCCTTTGCTGCCCATTCCCCCTTCCCCCGACCGACCATGCACCCTGCGATACCACGCTGCGCTGTGGCGCCATGGCGATGCCAGCCGCAGCACGCAGATCCGGATCGCGTTTCGCGAGCGCCGATGGGCACGCTGCGTTACGCACGACGCACCGGTCCTTGTGCGCCGCGTCCTCGGTCTTGTGTGCACTGCACAATGAGTTTCTCGCACGTCGCACGCCCGATCGTGTACGCTGCACAATGAAAATCGCCCGCGCGCGGGCCACGAAACCCCGTGCGTCCCGCGCGCATTCTGCGCTATGGCAAGTCTCCCCTTGATCCCCACCGAAGGAGCCGACCCCCAGTGACACCGGAGCTCGACCCCACCACCGCCGCCGCGCTCGCCGGCACCGGCGTTCGCGCCGGCCGCCACGTGCACGCCAATCTTTCCGCCCCCGCGCTGGTCGCCCACAGCCTGCGTCTGCATGAGGGGAGGCTGTCCGCGGACGGCGCGCTGATGGTGGCCACAGGGATCCACACCGGGCGCTCGGTCGCCGACAAATTCGTGGTCGATGAACCCGGGGTGCGCGAGCACATCTGGTGGGGCAAGATCAACCAGCCGCTCGCGCCCGAGCGGTTCGCCATCTTGCAGGCGCGCGTGCAGGCCTATCTGCAGGGCCAGGAGCTGTTCGTCCAGGACCTGTACGCCGGCGCCGATCCGGCCCATCGGGTGCGCGTGCGGCTGGTCAGCACCGGCGCCTGGCAGGCGCTGTTCGCGCGCAACGTGTTCATCCGCCCCGAACCACACGAGCTGGCCGGGTTCGAACCCGACTATGTCATCCTGCACGCGCCGCTGTTCCAGGCCGATCCCGCGATCGACGGCGTGCGCAGCGGCACAGCCATCGCGCTGTCGTTCGCGCAGAAGCGCATCGTCATCGCTGGCAGCGAATATGCGGGCGAGATCAAGAAGTCGATCTTCACGGTGATGAACTGGCTGGCGCCGGACCGCGACGTGCTGCCCATGCATTGCAGCGCCAACGTCGGGGAAGCCGGGGACGTCGCGCTGTTCTTCGGCCTGTCGGGTACTGGCAAGACCACCCTGTCGTCCGATCCGCGCCGCAAGCTGATCGGCGACGACGAGCACGGCTGGGACGAGACCGGCGTCTTCAATTTCGAGGGCGGCTGCTACGCCAAGGTGATCAACCTGTCCGCCGAGGCCGAGCCGGAAATCTGGGCCGCCACGCATCGTTTCGGAACGGTGCTGGAGAACGTGATCGCCGACGAGCACGGACGACTCGACCTGGCCGACAAATCGCTGACCGAGAACACCCGCGCCTGCTACCCGGTCGCGTATATCCCGAACGTGGTGCGCAACGGCCGCGGTGGGCAGCCGCGCAACCTCGTCATGCTGACCGCGGATGCGTTCGGCGTGCTGCCGCCGATCGCGCGGCTGACGCCGGCGCAGGCGATGTACCACTTCCTTTCGGGCTACACCGCGAAAGTGGCGGGCACCGAGAAAGGATTAGGCTCGGAGCCGGAAGCGACCTTCAGCACCTGCTTCGGCGCGCCGTTCCTGCCGCGCCCGCCGGAGGTCTACGGCCGGCTGCTGGAGACGATGATCGAACGGCACGGGGTGACCTGCTGGCTGGTCAATACCGGATGGACCGGCGGCAAATACGGCACCGGGCGGCGGATGAGCATCCGCCATACCCGCGCCCTGCTGCACCACGCGCTGGACGGCTCCCTGGCGCGCGGAAGCTTCCGCACCGATCCGTTCTTCGGCCTCGCGGTGCCAGAGGCGGCGCCGGGAATCCCGGCCTCCGTGCTCGATCCGCGGCAGGGCTGGGCGGACAAGGCCGCCTACGACCGCACGGCGCGGGACCTGCTCGCCCGGTTCGAGGCGAACTTCGCCCAGTTCGGCGAAAGCGTCGGCGAAGCCGTCAAAGCCGCCGCCCTCCGCGCCGCCGCGTAGACCACCGGACGCAAAGGCCAGGGGGCGCTGCCCTGGGCTGAGCCCCCTGATCCTTGCTTCCCTGGGTCTCCGCGCCTCAGCGGCCTCGCCACACCAGCGTGGCGGAGACGGCGTAGTTCCAGACGACGCCGATGACGGCGCCGGCGAGGCCGGAGAGGGTCCAGCCGAGGCGTTCGGCGAAGAGGTTGCGGGCGATGCCGATGTTGGCCAAGGCGCCAACGCTGCACACGGCCAGGAACAGCAGCAGGCCGCGCCAGAGGGCGGGGCCGCGCAGGCGTTGGTCGCGGTAGGTGACGGCATTGTTGAGGGCGAAGTTGGCGATCATGGCGAGCAGTGTTGCCGCCGCCTGCGCGGTATCGAACCCCATGCCCAGCGCGCGGCCGGCAAACAGCGCGGCGACATTCACACCGACCCCGATCGCGCCCACCAGCGCGAAGGAGATGAAGCGCAGCGGCAGCATGCCGCCGAGCATCTTGTCGAGCAGCAGGCCGGCGAACTGCATCAGCACGAGGACGTCGAGCTTGCTTTCTCCGGCCTCGCGGGCGTGGAAGTGCACGGGGACTTCGGCGACGCGCAGGGGCGCGGGCGCCGAGAGCAGCAGGTCGAGCAGGATCTTGAACCCCTGGCCGGTGAGGTTCGGCGCCAGACGTTCGAACAACGGGCGGGGCAGCATGAAGAACCCGCTCATCGGATCTGTCAGTTTCACCGGCAGGGTAATCTGGGCGAGGCGGATGCCGGTGTCCGACAGCCGGCGGCGCCAGGAACTGGACAGCCCTTCCGTGCTGCCGCCGGCGACGTGGCGGCTGCCGACGGCGAGGTCCGCGGCGCCGGCACGCAGCACGGCGAGCATATCCAGCAGGCGGGTTTCGTCGTGTTGCAGGTCGCCGTCGATCACCGCGACGTAGTCGGCCGACGACGACAGGGCGCCCTCGATCACGGCGGAGGCCAGGCCGCGGCGGCCGATGCGGCGGATGGCGCGGATGCGCGGGTCGTGGCGGGCGATGGCGCGGACCGCGTCGGCAGTGCCGTCAGGGCTGTCGTCATCGACATAGACCGCTTCCCAGGCGATGCCGGCAAGTGCGGTTTCCAGGCGCGCGACCATCGGAGCGACGTTGGCGCGCTCGTTGTAGCAGGGGATGACGACGGTGAGTTCCGGCGCCCGGGCCGGCACTGGGTCGGCAGCGTGGAGGGGAACGACGCTCATGGGCACGGCGCCCAAACCTCCCCCGCAAGCAGGGAGGGAGATGTTGGTCCTGGCGTCATCCCGGCTCTCTTCCTTACCCGAGCGCTTCGGCGAGCAATGCCAGCGCCCGGGCAGCGAAGGCGCGCATGTTCGCCACCCTGTCGGCGCTGGCGGTTTCCAGGGTCAACGCGCGGACGGTCGGGCCATTGAGCGCGAGGCAGGTGTGGCCCGCGGCGTCGCCGTAGCGGTTGCCGGTGGGGCCGGTGGCCCCCGTCTCCCCCAGCCCCCAGGTGGCGCCGCAGCGGGTCCGCACGGTAGCGGCCAGCAGCGCGGCATAGGGTTCCGTGGACGCACGCATCCCACCCGGCAGCGGGTCAGGGATCTCCAGGAACGCCGACCGCGCGAACCGCGTGTAGATCACGCTGCCGCCGAGGAAATACGCGCTCGCCCCCGGTACCGCGAGCAGGGCCGCGCTGATCAGCCCGCCCGTGGAGGATTCGGCGATCGCGATCGTCTCCCCGCGCGCCTTCAGCCTGGCCCCGATCCGCTCCGCCGCCGGCAACAATTCCTGCATGGCCCGGTCCTTTCCATCCCGCCCGCGCTCAGCCACGGGCGCCGAAGATCGCCGAGCCGACCCGCACCCAGGTCGCGCCGCAGGCGATCGCGATCTCGAAATCCGCCGACATGCCCATCGAGAGCACCGGCAGATCATGCGCCCGCGCGCAAGCGGCGAGCCAGGCGAAATGCAGGCGCGGGTCCCCGCCCAGCGGCGGGACGCACATCAGGCCGCGGAGCTGGGCACCGAAGCGGGCTGTGCAGGCATCGATGAAGCGGTCGGCCTCGGCGCGGGGGACGCCTGATTTCTGCGGCTCGGCGCCGGTATTAACCTCGATCAGCAGCTCCGGGCGGCGGCCTTCCTTCTCCATCGCCGCTTCCAGCGCGTCGGCGAGGCGCGGGCGGTCCAGGGTTTCGATGACGTCGGCGAGCCGCACTGCGTCGCGTGCCTTGTTGGTCTGCAAGCCGCCGATGAGGTGCAGGCGCAGGTCCGGGTGGGCGGCGCGGAGGGCAGGGAATTTCTCCGCCGCCTCCTGCACCCGGTTTTCCCCGAACACCGTCTGCCCGGCAGCCAGCGCGGCGGTGATGGCGGCGGCGGGCTTGGTCTTGGAGACGGCGACCAGGGTGACGGCGTCGGCCGAGCGGCCGGCGGCGGTCGCGGCGGCGGCGATGCGCGCGCGGATGTCGCGCAGGCGGCCGGCGATCTCGACAGAGGCGGGGTCGGGGTCGGGGTCGGTCATGGCGCGCACGCTTATCGGGCCGGGGAGCGGCGTCAAGCGGCCAGGGCGGCGGCAATCGCGGCGATGACGCTTTCCCAGTCGCCCGGGCGCTGCTGGCGGAACTGGCGTAGGGTCGGGTACCAGGGGCTGTCCGCGCGATCCCGTCCCCAGCGCCAGTCGGTATCGAAGCGGTTGAGCAGCCATACCGGCCGGCCCAGCGCGCCGGCCAGGTGCACCACCGCCGTATCGACCCCGATCACCAGATCAAGCGCCGCGACCAGCGCCGCGGTGTCGGCGAAGTCGGCGAGGTCGGCGCTGGGATCGAGCAGCCCGGGGCCGGGCGGCCACACCGCGGGGGCGGGTTTCTGCAGGGAGACCCAGGAGATACCGGGCACCGCGACCAGCGGCGCCAGCAGGGCCGGCGGGATGGAGCGGCGGCGGTCCATGCGGAACCGCTCCGGATTGCCGGCCCAGACAATGCCCACGCGCCGGCCCGGCAGCCCTGCCAGCCGCTCCCGCCACGCGGCCACCGCGGCGGAAGCGGGCGCGAGGTAGGGCGGCGTCACCGCGCGGTCGGCGGTGGCGGCGATCGGCAGCCGCCCGGGCAGGCTCATCATCGCGCAGCGCAGGTCGAAGCGCGGCAGGGGGGTGCCGCGCGGAACCACCTGCGCTACGCCGGGCAATTGCTCCAGCAGGCGGACCAGCGGGGCGTGGACCTCCAGGATCACCCGCCCGTCGCGCGGCAGTAGCGGGACGAATCGGGCGAAATGGAGCATGTCGCCGATGCCCTGCTCGGCGTGCACCAGCAGAGTGCGGCCGGCGAGCGGCTCGCCGCGCCAGTCCGCCCCGGGAAGATACCGGTCGGTGGCCGGTTCGGCGCGGAAGCGCCAGTCCCACTCGGGCCATGCCTCGGCAGTGCGGCCGGCGAGCAGCAGCAGGACGCCGAGGTTGAGATGGGTCAGGGCGTCGCCGGGGTCGCGGGCGAGGACAGCGCGGTAGAGCGCCTCGGCCTCGGCCAGGCGGCCGAGGTCCTTGAGCACGCCGGCCAGGTTGTTCTCGGCCACCGGGTCACCCGGGGCGCGGCGCGCGGCCTCGGCGAGCACGTCGGCGGCGTCTTCGAGCCGGGCGACATCGTGCAGGGCGAGGCCGAGGCCGGTGTGCAGCTCGGGCAGGCGCGGGTTGCGGCGCAGTGCTTCCTGGTAGGCGTCCACCGCCTCCGCCGCGCGGGCTTGGTCCGACAGCGCGTGGCCAAGGGTGGCCCAGGCCTCGGCAGCGGTGCGCTGATGACGGAGCGCTTCGCGGCAGGCGGCCTCCGCCTCGGGGGCGCGGCCGAGGGCGAGCAGCGCGTTGGCCCGGTTGGCATGGAACAGCGCGCTGCGGGGGGAGCGGGCGATGGCCTGCTCGATATGGGCCAGCGCGGCAGCAGGATGGCCGGTCTGCAGGGCGAGCACGCCGAGCATGTGCAGGCTGTCGGCGTGGGTGGCGGCGGCGGCGAGGATCTGGCGGTAGCCCTGCTCCGCCTCGGCCAGGCGACCGGCGGCGTGCAGGCGGGCAAAGTGCTGGAAGGCAGTGTCGAGGGCCTGCGACCGCTTGCTCATGATTGGCGGGGAGCTAGCAGGAAAGCCGCCCCGGGGACAGACGGCCGGGTGCGAAGGGTATTCGAGGGCGGTGTGCCGCTGCCGAGGGTACCGTTCGCCTTAGGCGGTTGTTGACGCCTGGCCGCCGGCCGGTCAACGCGTGACGGTCACGTGGACCGGAATATCCCACGGCTCCGGGCCGGCCATGTAGACGGTGAAGCGGTCGGTGCCTGCGAAACCGGGGGCGGGCCGATAGGCGATCCGCATGCTGTGTCCGACCGAGCCCACCTCGGCCTCCCCGTGCGCCGGCGGGCGGCTGACGCGGAGCGGCGCGATGACCGGGATTTGGCCGCGGACCGCGAAGTCGAAGTGGATCATGCACCAGCCGCCGTCGTTGCCCATCGCGATCTGCCCATCCGGCGGCAAATAGGCGTCGCTGCCGGTGCCGCCGCCGGTCGGAAAGCGGCCGAACGTCGGCAGGTCGGCCGAGCACGCCCGCGCCGGATGCAGCGCCATGAGCTCGGCGGCGTTCTGGTTCAGCGGCTCGAAGGCGCAGGCGGACAGCGCAAGGGACGCGGCGCCCAGCACGGCCCAGCACAGCACGGAGCGGGACATCGGCGGCCTCCTGTCGTTCCCGGTGAGACCGCTCAATTGGGCGCGAGCGCACGCGGCACAAGGCCGGCCGCACACCCGCCCGGCATGGCTGCCCATCGTTTATCCTCCAGTTCGTTGCGATATCGGAGGTGTTGCCGCGGCGCCGGCGGGGCGGTGGTCGCTTGTGCCCGATCGCGCGCATCATGGGGGCGGCGTTACAAAAGAGAAGCAGCGGATGGACGGCGGACTTCACGCCTGGGCACGGGCGACCACGGCACGGACCGCGACGGCCCGGGGCGGGCGGCGGCTGCCGGCGCTGTGGCTGTTCACCGATGCGGCGCGCCTCGCCGATCCGCGCGACGCCGTGGCGCGGCTGCCGCGCGGGCGCGTCGGGGTGGTGCTGCGCCACGACGCCGACCCCGGGCGGGCGGCGCTGGGACGGGACCTGGCGCGCCTGTGCCGAGCACGACGGCTCGCCCTGGTGGTGGCCGGGGATACGCGGCTGGCGGCCGCCCTCGGCGCCGGGGTGCACCTGCGTGGCGGGCGCTGGCCGGACGTGCGGCGGGTACGGCGCGGGCTGGTGACGAGCTCGGCGCATGGCGCGGCGGAACTGCGGCGGGCGGGACGGGCGGGCGCGGCGCTGGTGTTCCTGTCGCCGGCGTTCCCGACCGCGAGCCACCCGGGCGCGCCGGCCTTGGGCCCGCTGCGCTGGGCGGCGCTGGCGTGGCGCGCACCGGCGCCGGTGGCGGCGCTGGGCGGCGTGACGGGGACAAGCGTGCGCCGGCTGCCGCGGCGCGTGTGCCGCGCGGTGGGGGCGATCGGGGCGCTGGGCTGAGCGCACCCTATGCCGCCGCCGGGTCGGGGTAGCGCCACGGCCGGGCAGGCGGCGCCACCGTTGCATCGGCTGTCCATTGCGGCAGCGCAAGACCGTCGGCGACGTCGATGAACATCATGCGCACGCGCGAACCAATGCCGATGCGCGCCACGTCCTTCGGCGGGGCCCCGCTTCGTCAGGCCCGTGAAATGCGTCCTCCTTCAAGATTGGTTGCCCATGTTGGGTTGTACAGCCGTCAAACCCTCATCCGCCGCCGGTCGCCTTGTAGGCCCATGCCGCGACAAAGGAGAGGGCAAACCCCGCGCCCGGGCCGATGATCCAACCGCGGATGATGCCGATGATCACCTTGGTGTCGATCGTCTGCCGACCGCGCGCGAGGCCGGTTCCCGCCATGGCACCGATCAGTGCCTGGTTCATCGAGGTAAAATAGCCGAAGCCCACGGCGGTAAGCACCACCAACGCCTGCACCAGTTGCGCCGCCGTCGCCATCTTCATATCCATTTTCACCACGTCGAACGCGACTCGCTCAAGCAACGGGCGGCCCCAGGTCAAGACGCCCACGGCAAGACCGACACCGCCGATGAACCCGGCGAGCAGCGGTCCGGAGAAATGGACGGACAGGAAAACGGCGGTCGCATTGGAGACATCGTTGGCACCCATCGTCAGCGAGGCAACGGCACCCACCATGACCAGCGCCTGGCCAACCATTCGTGTCGATCCGCCGGCATTGAAGCCGGGCACCTCGTCGAACAATCTTGTGAACAGGAAGCCAAACCCACAAGCAATGACCGGCGCAAGAATCCAGAGTACCGCCAGATGCAGAATTGCATTCCATTCGATCCCGAGGCCGAGCGGCACTGCAGTGCCGATCAACGCAAACACCAGGATCTGGATGGTCGAGGTCGGAATGCGGTACTGGGTAAATGCGGTGGTCAGCAGGAACGCAACAGCGATCGCCATAATCGCTGGAATGACGGTCAACCGGCCGATGATGATACCATGACCGATATGTGTCAGAACTTGATGACTGAGGAAGGTTGCACCGATCAGCGTCATCACGGCCATCAGGCCGAGCGCCGGGCGTAGCGCGATGCTTCTGGTGGCATAGGGCATGCCCATGCAGGCACCGGTGTAATGCGCGCCCATGCTCCAGGCGAAGGCGAGCGCGGTCAGCACCAGAATGATAGTCGCGATCATCGGCCGGGATATCCCCAAGGACGTCGCCCAGGGCGTCGATGAGCAACACGGAAGGCATGATGAAGCCGGCCCGGACGGCGCGGCGTAGCCCGACCGGAAACCTGGCCTGGATCCGGCGGCGCGGTTCTCCTCGGCAAGTCACGGTTCATGGAACAATTCCCCAAACAATTCCTGGACCTTCTGCTTGGCCGCAGCGAGAACGCGGCGCCCCAGCGGCGTTGCCCGGTAGAAGCGACGGACCGCGCGCCCCTCCCGCTTGCGTACGGAGACAAGATAGCCCTTGTCCTCCATCGCCTGCAGGATCGGGTAGAGAGTTCCTGCACTGAGCTTATAGCCATGGCGTCCCAACTCTTCGATCATCGCCAGACCATAGATCGGGCCCTCGGCTGCGTGGTGCAGCACGTGCAGGCGGATCAGCCCCGCATAGAACTCGTGATAGGCAACCTCGGGCGAGCGGGTGATCGGAGGTACCCTCCAGACTTTCGCTATCGTCATTCGATAATGATGGGCCTTCCTTCGCGTGTCAACCACACTGGTCAGGGAGCACTTTTCGAGGGCTGGCGGTCCGGGAAGGTCGTTGCGCTTACGTCGCGTATTGCGGCGTATACCTCGCGGCGTCGCAGTCATGGCTCTGGCGCGCGGAAGGCATCCGCCCGGATCGCTGGGACACGGCGGGCAGCGCTATCTGCTTGGCAGGGGCGGCCATGATCCTGCTCGGGCCCCGGTCTGCGTAGCTCGCTCTCAGCCCATTCGGGTTGAAGCGGATGGTCACAAAACCGGCCACATCCAGAATACGGCACCAACCAGCATGATGAAGGCGCCGCTGATCACCTCGCCATATCGCTCGAGCGCGCCGAGATGGACCCGCTGCAAGCCCGCTGTCGAGCCAACACAAAGCACCATGTAGGTCGTGATCGTACTGGCTGCGAACACGAGGGCCATGAGGACGATGAGCCAGATCCCTTTGCGTGCAGACGCGAAGAACGCCGGGATCCCTTCCACCATGGGGGAGGAGCCAAGAATGAGCAGCAGCGCCGTCCGCGCCGACGTTTTGTGCTTGTGGCAATGATGCGGCGGGGCGGCCCCGATGTCAGGTACAATCTCGTGTGCATTCAGCACATCATGATCGTGCCAATGCGCATGGGCGGGTGCCTCCCCGTGCCGATGCGCATGGACGTGGCGCGTGCGCACCAGCAGCTCGCCGCGCAGCGGCGCATAGAGCCGATCCCTCGCAAGTTCCATCTCATGCGGATGGTCGTGGTGATGGCCGGCTTCGTCGCGAGCATGCGCGTGCTCAACAAACTGAGTCGCGTAGATGTGCTCGTGGCCGCCATGATCGAGCGTGACCGTGACCTGAAAGCCGTGGGGTTCGGGAATTTCTTCGAGCGATTCCCAGTAGCCTCCGCGATTCGCAAAGGCGAAAGTCTGCCGTGCGTTGTCGGGCCGAACGGTCTCCAGCCTGATGAAATCCGCGTCCGGGCCGGTCACGCGGAAACGCGGCGGGACACCATCCTCAAAGATTGATACCAGCAACGTGCCGTGCCCGGTGTCGAAGCGCTGCTGCTCTGGACCGTGAATCGGATCACTGGCGCCGTGTGCATGCCCACCGCCTAAGGGCGAAAAAACGTGCCGGTGAGGATGCCCCCCTCCGTGGCTGTGGCTGTGTCCATGCCCGTGGCCAGCGCGCGTCTCACGCCACGCAGCGGCCGCGATCCAGCCGCCGAAGGCGATCAGTGCGAGGCTGGCAGCCGTATCGACGATGTGGCTGAAGCGGTCAGCCACGGCGACGCCGGCAAGCCAGACGATGAAACCGAGCAGCAAGGTGGTGCCCACATGCCCGACCCCTGCCTGGAAAGCCGCTCGGGCGGTCTCCCCACGAGACCAGCCATGCTGGCGGGCGAGGAGGGTGATCGGCACCCAGTGATCGGGAACGATGGTATGCAGTACGCCGACTGCGGCAACGGCTGCCACGAGCAGAAGCCCCGAAAAATCCGCCGCCGCCGCGATCCCTTTGTCGAACCCCCGAGCTTCAGAGGTATTTCGTGATTGCCTTGAATTCTTCGATTGGTACCCGCGCCGCGGGCGCGGCCGAACCGACCGCGCGCTCCAGGCAGTGGTCGAGATGATCGTGGATCAGCGTCTTCTTGGCGGACTCGATCGCCTTCTCGACCGCCTGGAGCTGTTGGGCGATCTCCAGGCAGTTGCGCCCTTCTTCCAGCATCTCGACGACGCTGCGGAGATGCCCCTCCGCGTTGCGAAGGCGCTTGATGATCGCGGGGTGTGAGGCATGAACGGTGTGATTCATGACTTGACCCTACCCCAGGGGGAGGGGTATAGCAACTTTGCCGGCGAGGCGGCTGTGTCCGCCTCGCCGGTCTGTCCACGCCGTCCCGGCGCCCGCCGGCGGATGCAACCAGCAAGGGATCACATGAACCCGCGATCTACCCCCCAACCCTTGGAGAGCGACAGTAGGCGCTTGCCGCCTGCCTTGACCGCTCTGCGGGGTTGGATCACCGCCCGGGTCGTGCATGTGACCGTCATGCCCTTCGCGCGAGCGCGCCAGGGCTAGCGGTCCGGCCCTCCCGGGTTTGAGCAACCGCTTGAACCGGAGGAGAGGGCCATGGCCGCCTTCCTCACTGTCGATGTCCTGCGGGCGCACGCTGTGCCCGCTTTCCGGTATGTCCCGCTCGTCCACGGGCGTGCGCCTGCGCGGCCACGCCCGGCGTCGCAGCCCCGTCCCGTCCTGGTCGCCCGTTGGCTGGTTGCGGCCAACGGCCGGCTGATCTGCCGCTGGCAGACCGACGTGTCGGCACCTTTCGGCCCTCCACCGCACTGACTGCCGGGTGCGGCTCTGCCGCGCTCTCCGCTGCTCCCAGCCCGTTCGGCCCTGCGCCGAGCGGGACGTGCTGCCGCCAATCAGTCGCGAGAGGCTACCATGTCCGATCTCGTTCTCAACGAGCCCGTCCGTCCCGCTGTGCTCGACGCCGCCCATCTCGGCGATATCGAAGGGGCGCTTGGCACCATCTATCAGGGCGATATCAGGAGCCGTCGCTCCTGGAATGCACGCCTCGCCACCCTGCTGGCCATCGTCGGTCCCGGCTTGATCGTCATGGTCGGCGACAACGATGCCGGCGGATTCTCCACCTACGCGCAGGCCGGCCAGAACTATGGCACCGCTCTGCTGTGGACGCTGCTGCTGCTCGTGCCCGTGCTCTACGTGAACCAGGAGATGGTGCTGCGCCTCGGCGCGGTCACCGGCGTCGGCCACGCCCGCCTGATCCTGGAGCGCTTCGGCAAGTTCTGGGGCGCGTTCAGCGTCATTGACCTGTTCATCCTGAACGGCCTGACGATCGTGACCGAGTTCATCGGCATCAATCTCGCCCTCGGCTATCTTGGCGTCCCGAGGGTGTGGGGCATCCTGGTGGCGGCCGCCGTGGTCATCGCGGCGGCGAGCACAGGCAGCTTTCGCCGCTTCGAGCGGTTCTCGCTCGGGCTGTGCTTCTTCAGCCTGCTGCTGGTGCCGATCTTCGTGATGGTGCATCCCCCCCTGGCCGAGATCGGGAGGGGCCTCGTTCTTCCCACCTTCCCGGCCGGCGCCAAACTCTCGGACGTGATGCTGCTGGTGATCGCCATCGTCGGCACGACGGTGGCGCCATGGCAGCTGTTCTTCCAGCAGAGCTACGTCATCGACAAGCGCATCACGCCGCGGTTCATGGCCTACGAGAAGGCCGATCTGGTGATCGGAATAGTGTTCGTCATGGTGGGCGCGATCGCGATCATCGCCTTCTCCGCCGCCGCGTTCGTCGGCACGAAGGGGTTCGGCGCCTTCACCGATGCAGGCGCCGTCGCCAGAGAGCTGGAGGCGCATGCCGGGCGGGCGGGCGGGGTGATGTTCGCCCTTACCTTGCTGGACGCAAGCATCATCGGCGCGTCCGCCGTGTCGCTCGCAACCGCCTACGCCATCGGCGACGTGTTGGCGCTGCGCCATTCGCTGCACCGCAAGCCGAAGGACGCCCGGGGCTTCTACGCGGTCTATGCCGGATTGATCGTCGTATCGGCAACGTTGGTGCTGTTCGGCAGCGACGCGCTGCTCGGCCTGCTCACCAACGCGGTGCAGACGCTTGCCGGCATACTGCTGCCGTCAGCCACGGTGTTCCTGCTGCTGCTCTGCAACGACAAGGCGGTCCTGGGCCCCTGGGTGAACGGGCGCTGGCTGAACCTGTTTACCGGTGCGGTGATCTGGGTGCTGGTCATGCTGTCAATCATCCTGACCACCGCCACGGTGTTTCCCGCCATGACGGGCGAGACGATCGTCGGCATCCTCGGCGGGGGAACCGCCCTGGGCATCGTGGGCTTCGGCGTCTTCACGTTGCTGCGCCGGAGCCGAAGCGAGCCTGTGGCGGCCGGTCCGGTCGATCGCAATGAGGAGCGGGCACGGCGAGCGACCTGGCGGATGCCACCGCTTGATGCACTGCCGCCCCCGAATCTGGGCCTCAGCAAGCGGGTCTGGATGGCCGTGCTGCGCGCCTACCTCGTTGCCGCCGTTGTCCTGGTCGCCGTGAAGGTCGTCCAGGTGGCGATGGGCCAGTAGCGGCATCGAACGGAGGCCCGCTGCCTCGCGCGATTTCGATCCGGGCGGCTCGATACCGCAGGGACGAGCGCCTTGTATCTCGGTGCATGACGGGATCTCAAGGCGCTCAACTCGCGTCAGGTTGCGGTCGTTGCCTGCCCAGCGCCGGAGGTGAAGGGTGATACCGGCGGCCTCTTCGGCCGGCCGGTATCGCGCATGGGGTTGGCGGGCGGCCATGCGCAAAATCAAGGACATACCAGCGGCCAGGTGGACGCCGGACGAGGAATTGGCCGGGGCCGCTGGTATGATACGGACCGCCATTTGGTTGTGTCCTGACGGTTGCGATCACGCGGACGGAGCTGGATGCAGCGGCTCTGCGCGCTGCGGCGCCGCGCAGCCAGGAGGTGGCGGCGTTGCGCCGGATGCTGGCGCTGGAAGGCAGCGCCCGCCCTGACGCGGCGCACGCCGCGGGCATGGACCGGCAGACGCTGCGCGACGGGGTGCACCGCTACAACGAGGCGGGCCTCGCCGGTCTGCACAACAAGTCGCATCAGGGCCTCGACCGAATCGAAGCTGGTGTCAGCATCCGTGCCACGCGCTGCATCGGCGTGCCCGCGCACGGGCAGACGGGACCGGCCATAGCCCTTACCGCCGCAGCTCCATCTGGATCGGCCCCTCGCGCCGCCCATGCGTGAACTGATCAACCTCCGCATTCCCGCTGTCGAACAACGACGCCGCCGGCCCCGACCAGATGATCTTCCCGCGATGGATCATCGCCGCCGCATCGCCGATGCGGGTCGCGCTCGCCATGTCGTGCGTGATCGCCACCGCCGTGCTGCCCAGCCGCTTCACGCAATCGACGATCAGCCCGTCGATCACCGCCCCCATGATCGGGTCCAGCCCCGTCGTCGGCTCGTCGAAGAACAGGATGTCCGGCTGCGCCGCGATCGCGCGCGCCAGCGCCACCCGCTTCTGCATCCCGCCCGACAGCTCCGCCGGCGACAACTCCCCCACCCCCGGCGCCAGGCCCACCTGCGCGAGCAGATCGCCCGCCCGCGCCCGCGCGTCCCGGCGCGAGACCAGGCGCCGTGCCAGCAGGCCGAAGGCCACGTTCTCCCAGACCGGCAGGCTGTCGAACAGCGCCCCGTTCTGGAACAACATGCCGATCCGCGCCCGCTCGACCGCCCGCTCCCGCCGCCGCAGCGCGAGCAGGTCCCGCCCGTCCAGCTCGATCGTGCCCGCGTCGGGCGCGATCAGTCCCAGGATGCATTTCAGCAGCACCGACTTGCCCGACCCCGATCCCCCGATCACCACCATCGACGTGCCGGCGGCAACGTCGAGGTCGATGCCGTCCAGCACCGTCTTGGTCCCGAACGACTTGCGCAGGCCGCGGATCCGAAGCCGGGGAAGCGTGGCGCTCATCGGCTGAAGAACAGCACCGTCAGCCCGTAGTCGAACGCCAGGATCAGGATCGAGGCGGTGACCACCGCGCCGGTCGTGGCCGCGCCCACACCTTCCGCCCCGCCACGGCTCGTGTAGCCGCGGTAGCAGCCTAGCAGCGCGATCAGGAACCCGAACACCGCCGCCTTCACGAGGCCGGAGACCACGTCCGACGTCTGCATGAAGCTGAACGTGTTGTGCAGGTAGACCTCCGGCGCGAAGCCGAGCTTCACCGCCGAAACGACGAACCCACCCATCACGCCCAGGATGTCCGCCACCACGACCAGCAGCGGCAGCGCGACGATGCCGGCGAGCAGCCGCGGCACCACCAGGTATTTCATCGGGTCGGTGGACAGGGTGGACAGCGCGTCGATCTGGTCGGTTACGCGCATGGTACCGATCTCGGCCGCGGTGGCCGCCCCGACGCGTCCCGCCACCATCAGCCCGGCGAGCACGGGGCCGAGCTCGCGGGTGATGGAGATCACCACCACGTTGGCGATCGCGCTCGCCGCGTTGAAGCGGGAAAACCCGGTGTAGCTCTGCAAGGCCAGCACCATGCCGGTGAAGATCGCGGTCAGCGCGACCACCGGCAGGCTGAAGAATCCCATCTCCATCAGCGCGCGGCCGAAGCGGCGGGCGTAGAAGGGCGGGCGCGCGAGGTGCGAGATCGCCTCCAGCGCGAACAGGGCCACGGCGCCGGCTTCGCGCAGCAGCGCGATCGCCGCCCGGCCGACCGCGGCGAGACTGTCGAGCAGCGCGTTCACGCGGGCAGGTACACCCGCTGCACGCGCGCCCCGAGGCCGGTCAGCACCGCGTAGCCGTTGGTCCCGGCGGCGTCGGCGACTGCGTCCACATCCTGTCCCGGCCCGATCAGGTCGAGCCAGGCGCCCGGGACGATCCCCGGATGGTCGGTCGCGTCGAATGTCGTGAGATCCATGGACACACGCCCTACCAGCGGGACCCGTGCGCCGTCAAAGACCGCCGTCGCGCAGTTGGACAGCGACCGCCGCCAGCCGTCGGCGTAGCCGATCGCCGCGGTGGCGATGCGGGTCGGCCGGGCCGCGGTGAAGGTGGCGTTGTAGCCCACGCTCTCGCCCGGCCCGATGGTGCGCAGCGCCAGCACGCGCACGCGCAGCCGCACCACCGGCCGCATCGGGTTGGGCTGCCCCGGCGTCGGGTTGATCCCCCACAGCGCCGCGCCCGGGCGGGCAAGGTCGGAGCCGAACGCGGGCCCGAGGAAAATCCCGGACGAATTCGCGAAGCTGCGCGGTGCCGGCGGCAGCAGCGCGCAGGCGGCAGCGAAGCGTCGCGCCTGGGCGGCATTCAGCGGGTCCGCGGGCAGTTCGGCCGACACGAGGTGCGTCATCACATAGCGCAGGTCGATCCCGCCCAGCCGCCCCGGATCGTCGCGCAGTGCCGCCAGCGCCGACGGGTCCAGACCGAGCCGTGCCATGCCGGTATCGACGTGCAGGAGCGCCGGCAACGCCCGGCCCGCCTGGCGCGCGGCGGCGCCCCAGGCGTCGACCTCGGCGAGCGTGTTCAGCACCGGGGTGAGGTCGTGCGCGACATAGTCGGCCTCGGTGCCGGGTAACGGCCCGCCGAGCACCGCCAGCGCCGCTCCCGGCAACAGCGGGCGCAGTGCCAGCGCTTCGTCCAGGATGGCCACGAAGAAGTGCCGGCACCCGGCGTCGGCCAGCGCCGGTGCCACCGCAGCCGCGCCGAGCCCGTAGGCATCCGCTTTCACCACCCCCGCCACAGGGCCGGACGGATGCAGCGCCGCGAGACGGCGCCAGTTGGCGACGACAGCGCCCAGATCGACTTCCAGCACCGCCCCGGCTCGCAAGGAAGGATCGCCCCCCTGCCTGCTGTGAAAACGCCCGCTCGGCGGATCGGCTCGGCGCTGCTGCACCTCTCCCGCCTGACGGGAGAAGTCGGTTCGCGCAGCGAACCGGGTCAGGGTCCCGCCCGCCGCGCCCTCACCCGCCCCGCCGCGCGGGGCGACCTCTCCCGCCGCGCGGGAGAGGTGATGTTCGTCCACGGCGGCGGGCCGGGCGTGGTGCGGATCGGTGGCAGGACTGCCGCCGCCGTTTTCATCCCCGGTGGCGCATCGATCGCACGATGCGGGGTGCCTCTCCCCTCCTCCTGCGGGTTTGCGCCGCGAAGCGGACCAAGGCGGGAGAGGGGTCGCGCCGCACGCGTCCATCGGCAGACCCGCGGCCAGCGGCCCCCCTCCCCCAGCCCCTCCCGCAAGGGGAGGGGAGAAAGGCACCGCCTCAGTCATACCCGCTGTGAGCAAGATCCAGATCGCCGAAGCGGGTGAACTCCGCCTCGAAGAACAGATCGATCTTCCCGGTCGGCCCGTGGCGCTGCTTGGCGATGATCACCTCTGCCTTGTTGTGCGCGCGGTCCATGTCCTGCTGCCACTTGTCGATCGCGCCCTGGAACTTGTCGCCGTTGTCGAACGCCATCTCCTTCGGCATCTTCTGCGCAAGGTAATATTCGTCGCGATAGATGAACATCACCGAATCGGCGTCCTGCTCGATCGTGCCGGATTCGCGCAGGTCCGAAAGCTGCGGGCGCTTGTCCTCCCGGCTTTCGACCGCACGGGAAAGCTGCGACAGCGCCAGCACCGGCACCGCCAGCTCCTTGGCGATCGCCTTCAGCCCCTGGGTGATCTGGCTGATCTCCAGCACCCGGTTCTCCGGCCGGGTACCGGCGGACGGGCGCATCAGTTGCAGGTAATCCACCACCACCAGCGCCAGCCCCTTGGTGCGCTTGAGCCGCCGGCAGCGAGTGCGCATCGCCGACAGGGTGATCGCCGGCGTGTCGTCGATCTGGATCGGCAGGCCGGCGATCTCGCGCGAGACCTGCACGAACGTGTCGAACTCCTTCTGCCCGATGTCGCCGCGGCGGATGCGGTCGCCGGAGATGCGCGCCTCCTCCGATAACAGGCGGGTCGCCAGCTGCTCGGCGCTCATTTCAAGAGAAAACACCGCGATCGACGCCTTCGGCAGCGCATCCGGCCCCACCGCGCGCGCCTCGGCGAGTAGCGCCTTCGCCGCACCGAAGGCGATCTTGGTGGCGAGCGCGGTCTTGCCCATGCCCGGCCGCCCGGCCAGGATCAGCAGGTCGGAGGGATGCAGCCCGCCGGTCTTCGCGTCCATGTCGCGCAGGCCGTAGGACAGGCCGGAGACATGGCCGGAGCGGTGGAAGGCGCGCTCGGCGCCCTGGATCGCGTCGGTCAGCGCGCGCTCGAAACTGACGAAGCCGCCGCTGCTCCCGCCGTCGGTGGCGAGATCGAACAGCGCCTGCTCCGCCGCCTCGATCTGCTTGATGCCGTCGAGCTCGGGGTCGGCGCCGAAGGCGTTGTTCACCACCGTCTCGCCGACGTCGATCAACTGCCGGCGCAGCCAGGCGTCGTGCACGGCGCGGCCGTACTCGCCGGCATTGATGATGCCGACCATGGCGGTGAGCAACTGGCCGAGATAGGCGGTGCCGCCGACCTCATCGAGCACGCCGGAATGCTCGAACTCGGCCTTCAGGGTGATCGCGTCGGCAAGCTGCCCGGCCTCGATCCGCCGCGAAATCGCCTGATAGATGCGGCCGTGGACCGGGTCGACGAAATGCTCGGGGACCAGGAATTCCGAAACTCGCTCATAGGCCTTGTTGTTGGCGAGCAGCGCGCCGAGCAGCGCCTGCTCCGCCGCCTGGTTGCTGGGCGGCAGGCGCTGGGACAGGCCGAGCAGAGGGGGGTCGATGGTGTTCACGGGCAGGGCGAGTGTAGCCCGGCCGCCCCGACGGGGGCAGGGGCGGACGCTGTGGATAACCATAGGTTAGCGGGGACGAAACGCAGATGCATCCATTCCGCGCCGGCACGGCCGCGGATCGCAGCCCCTTCCGCCGCCGTCGCGCCGGCCTCAGCCCGCGCCCGCCGCCGCCAGCGCCAACGCCACCACCACCCCGAGCACCACATCCGGCGCCATCACCGTCGCGGCGAGCCGCCCGGTCGTGTCGAGCGCCAGCCGGATCGCGTACCATTCCAGCCACAGCGCCCAGCCCTGGCCGAGCAGAACCGCCGTCTGCGCGAGCCAGACCGGCGCGCCCGCCAGCGCGGGCAGAACGCCGGCGAGCAGCAGCAGGTACTGCACCACGTTGACCCAGTTCCAGACCGCGATGAAGCGCGGCCAGCGCGCCTCCTTCCCCAGCGCCGCGACCAGCCGGTGCGACAGCACCGCATAGCCCGCCCAGGAGATGACGTAGCCCAGCACCTGCAGGATCAGGTCTGGCGCGGTGAGCACTGTGCCGCCCTGCCGCGCGCCGACGGCGAGCAGGATCAGGAACGGCGGCAGACCGACCGCCGCGGCCCGGAAGCTGCGCGCCGCGCCCGCCATGTCGGCGGGCATCTCGCGCAGCCCCTCCGGCCGGCCGCGTGCCAGCAGCAGCGCCCCGCGCAGCCCCGACAGCGCGGGGGCGCCGGGCATCACCCGGTGTGCCCCGTCCCCAAGGCGAGCAACCGCGGCCCCAGCACCAGCACGCCGGTCACGATGTTGACCGCCACGACCAGCACCACCGCCCGCAGGCGCGACAAGGAAAGCCCGTGCCGGGCAATGAACCAGTGCAGCCACAGCGCATAGCCGCCAATCGCGATCCCCACCAGGCCGAGCGCCAGTTGGTTCGGCAGCGCCGACGCCAGCAGCGGATAGCCCACCAGCAGCAGCACCGAGGCGAGCAGCGGGATCACCCACTGGCTCCAGTTCAGCGCCGTCGCGTAGCGCAGCCACAGCACCTGCCGCTGCCACAGCTTCGCCAGCTCGAACGACAGCACCGCCGGCGCCAGCAGCGCGCAGATCGTGCCCAGCAGCTCCGCCAGCGCAGCAAGCTCGCCGCCGGCCCGCGCCGGCTCGCCGCCACGCACGGCGAGCAGCAGGTAGCCGACCACCGGCACCGCGATCAGCGGCGCCAGGCTGGAGAGGAACGCCTGCACCGTATAGCCGAACTGGTCGAGCCCCTCGGCCTTCCCGCGCGCGAGCAGCAGCATGCCGAGCACGATGTTGCCCCCCCGCGGCGGCTGCCTGCGGTCCGGTATCCCGCTCATGCTAGACGCCGAACCCGGCGAGCACCGCCCGATAGGTGCCGGCCAGCGCCCGCAGCTCCGCCACCGGCACGCGCTCGTCCGCCTGGTGCATGGAGCTGCCGACCAGCCCGAACTCCGCCACCTTGCAGTGAAGCGCGATGAAGCGGGCATCCGACGTTCCGCCGCCCGTATCCAAGGCCGGCTCCACCCCGGTTTCCGCCGCCACCGCCGCACGCAATGCCTCCACCGCCGGGCCGGGCGCGGTGAGGAAGGATTCGCCGCTGATCGACACGTCGAGGTCGAACCGCTCCGCATGCGGCCCGACCGCCGCGCGCAGCCAGGCGGCGAGGGAAGCGCCGGAATGGCGGTCGTTGAAGCGGATGTTCAGTGCCGCGCGCGCCAGCGTCGGGATTACGTTGGTCGCCGGATTGCCGACGTCGATCGAGGTGAGCTGCAGGGACGACGGCTCGAAGAAATCGCTGCCGGCATCGAGCGGCGCGGCCGTCAACGCCGCCAGGGCGCGGACCAGTCGATGCACCGGATTGTCGGCGCGCTGCGGGTAGGCGACGTGGCCCTGGGTGCCGTGCACGGTGATCTTCGCATTCAGGCTGCCGCGACGGCCGATCTTGATCACGTCGCCAAGCCGGGCGCGGCAGGTCGGCTCGCCCACCAGGCAGAAATCCGGCACCTGGCCCTGCGCGGCCATCCAGTCGAGCACCCGCACGGTGCCGTCGGTCGCCGGCCCTTCCTCGTCGCCGGTGATGAGCAGGCTGATCGAACCGCGCGGCGCGCGTCCGTCGCCCAGATGGTCGGCGCAGGCGGCGACGAACGCGGCGATCGCACCCTTCATATCGCAGGCGCCGCGGCCGTACAGCACGCCGTCGCGCACCTCGGCCCCGAACGGATCGCCGGCCCAGGCGGCATCCCCCGGCGGAACCACGTCGGTATGCCCGGCAAAACAGGCGTGCGGGCCTTCGGTGCCGATGCGGGCGAACAGGTTCTCGGTCTCGCCGTAGCGCAACCGGGTGACGGCAAACCCCAGCCGCTCCAGCGCCACGGCCAGCACGTCCTGCGCGCCGGCATCCGCCGGGGTGACGGACGGACAGCGGATCAGCGCCTGGGCGAGTGGCAGGGGGTCGGCCACGGGAGCGGTCAATCGCGCAGCAATTCGTTGATGGACGTCTTGGCCCGCGTGCCTGCATCCACCCGCTTGACGATCACCGCGCAATAGAGCGACGGCCCGGGCGACCCGTCCGGCAGCGCCCGACCCGGCAACGATCCCGGTACCACCACGGAATAGGCCGGCACCCGGCCCATATGGATTTCCCCGGTGGCGCGGTCGACCACTTTGGTGGAGGCGCCGATGAACACCCCCATCGACAGCACCGCGCCGCGTTCCACGATGACGCCCTCGGCCACTTCGGAACGGGCGCCGATGAAGCAATCGTCCTCGATGATAACCGGCTCGGCCTGCAACGGCTCCAGCACGCCGCCGATGCCGACGCCGCCCGACAGATGGCAGTTGGCGCCGATCTGCGCGCAACTTCCGACCGTGGCCCAGGTATCCACCATGGTGTTGCGCCCGACATGCGCGCCCACGTTGACGAAGCACGGCATCAGCACCGCCCCCGGGGCGATATAGGCGGAGCGGCGTACCACGGCGCCCGGCACGGCGCGGAAGCCCGCCTCGCGGAACCGGTTCTCTCCCCAGCCGGCGAATTTCATCGCCACCTTGTCGAACACCGGCGCTCCGCCGGGACCAGCCATCGGCGCCGACTCGGTCAGGCGGAAGGACAGCAGCACGGCCTTCTTGAGCCACTGGTTCACCTGCCAGCCCCCGCCCGCAACCGGCTCGGCCACACGAACCACACCGGAGTCGAGCGCCTCGAGCGCCGCCTCCACCGTCCCGCGCGCCGCCCCGCCGGTAGCCGGGGAGAGCGTCTCGCGCCGCTCCCAAAGCTGGTCGATCTCGGGCTGCAGAGCATGGTCGGGCATGCGTCGTTCCTCGGCAGAGCTTGGATTCCGCCGACCCGTTCAGGGCCGGGAACCGATGGCGGCCGGACCATGAAGAGCGCCCTGCGGGCTGTCAACGCGGGCGCGGCGTGCACCGGGGCAATCGCTCGAACGGCCGCCCGCGCTTCACCTCCCCCGCCGATCTTTTGGTTCAAGCGATTGCCCTGCTCCCCGCACCAGGCGGCCGGCCGCCATGGAATCTCGGGGTGGATCGGGATGCCGAAGCCCGCGGAGATGCCGGTTCGTGCGAGCGGCGCGCCTGCCCGCCTCTCAGACGCGCCCGGGCGGCGGGTCGCAGGGTTTCGTGCCCATCTCCGCCGGGACCGAGATTTCCAGCAGCTCGAAGCTGGCCGAAGCGCCGATTTCATTGTGCGGCGTGCCGCCGGGGATGAACACCGAATCACCGGCCTCCAGCCGCACCGTACGGTCGGCGAATTCGAGGTCCACCCAGCCGCTGAGCATATAGACGAACTGGCCCTCGCAGAGATGCACGTGCCACCCGGTCGGCTGGGTCATGCCGTCCCGGGCCGTGGTGACCTGGGCCCGGATGCGGCCCTGGCTGCCCTTGGTCACGCCGAGGTCGCGATAGGTGAAGAACGCGCGCCGCCCGGGCACCAGCACCGGGTTGGCGGCAGAGGCCACCGCGACTGCTGGGCCGGTTTTGGTGGCGGTGGACATGGGCGGGTCTCCTCCTCTGGCGCCGGTGGACCCGGCGCGCGTTGCGAGCATCGGTCGTGCCGGCGCGAACCAGCCGGGCCGTCGGAAGGGGGCCGGAGTCGACCGGCCTCGGATCAGTCCGCCGCCGCGGCCAGCCCGACCCGACCACGCACCGCGTCGGCAAAGGCTTCGAAGATGCGGCGGGACAAGGCGTCAGCCTGGAAGTCGTATTCGGGGTGCCATTGGACGCCGACGGCGAAACCGGGGGCATCGGCAACCCGCACGGCCTCGATCGTTCCGTCGGGGGCGGTGCCTTCCGCGATCAGGCGTGGGGCGAGACGGTCGATGCCTTGGTTGTGCAGGGAGTTCACGGCGATTTCCGTGGCGCCGGCCAGCCGATGCAGCCAGCTTCCCGGCACCACGCGGATGGCGTGCGCCTTGCCGGTGCGGACCTTGGAATTGGGCTGCATGGGCGTGGAGTGGTCGAACCGGCCGGGCAGATCTTGCAGGCGCTGGTGCAGGCTGCCACCGAGCGCCACGTTCAGTTCCTGGAAGCCGCGGCAGATGGCCAGCACCGGCAGACCGCGTGCGACCGCGGCGCGGATCAGCGGCAGGGTGGCGGCATCGCGGGCGGGGTCCTCGGGCGTGCCTTCGGGATGTGGCGGGCCGCCGTAGAGGCTGGGCTGCACGTTCGACCGGCTGCCGGTGAGAATGATGCCGTCGAGCCGGTCGAGCAGGGTTTCGGTGTCCGCGCCGGCGCCACTGGCCGGGATCAGCACCGGGACCCCATGGACCACCTGGTCGGTGGCGCGGACGTAGGTGTCGGAGGCACCGTGGTTCGGCATGCCGAAGATGCCGAATTGCTTGGTGCAGCAACTGATGCCGATAAGGGGTTTCACCGTATCCCCGATCCCGCTCGTCCTGACCCCCACCGGGCCTGATGTCGCTGGCCCGCCGGGCATTGATTCCGCTCACCAACCGACGCGCCTCCCGGCAGGAGTGGCCGGGATTTGCGTCAGCATCATGACGCAGTGCGGCATGTTGCGCCTGAAAGATCGGGAATCAAAGCGGCGTGCGCAAGGCCCGACGGCCCCGCCGCGCAGGGCGATCGCATTTGGCAGGAACGCACCGGCCGCCACGCAACCGCCCCCTCTCCCGCTTGCGGGAGAGGGTCGGGGTGAGGGTGCTTCCGTCCTCCCCCCACACCCTCACCCCAGCCCTCTCCCGCAAGCGGGAGAGGGGGTGTTGGCATGGCGGCCGGTGCGTTCCTGCCAAATGCGATCGCCCTGCCGCGCCGCGGCCTTGCGGCACGGCGCGGTTTGCTCCATGGTTCTGTCCGCTCCGGTGACGCGACCGGGGGCGCGGTCTGCCGCGGCCTTCGCAGGCGACGGCAACCCAGGGTTGAGCGCGGCATAGCAACGCCAGCGCCCGCCATGGTCCGGAAAGGGGTTCCGGCCCCGCCGCCACGCCGTGTCATCGCCCGCGCCGCGCATCGCTCGCGCGCCGGGGCGGCCCATACCGGGCCGCAGGCACCGTTCCGTCTCGTCACGGCCGCGTTCCGCTCGGAACCTCGGCCTCCAATCCCGAGGACCCATGCGCGCCAGCCCGTCCGCAGCGACCAACTCGGGGGCCTTCTTTCCCGTTGCGCCGTATGGCCTGCCGCGTTGCCAGCTTCGCCGTCCCGTCCGTCGCATTCCGGCGCGGGCGCGGCTTCGGGTCCTGTTCGCCCCTGTCACCCTGTTCCGTCGCCCGCCGGCGCCCGCCCCCACCGGGCCAGCGTCGTCCTGCCGGGCGCGCCATCGGAGTTTCCGACTAGATGACCAAGCGTATGCTCATCGACGCCACCCACGCGGAAGAAACCCGCGTGGTGGTGCTGGACGGTAACCGTCTCGAAGATTTCGACGTCGAGACATCCACCAAGCGCCAGATCAAAGGCAACATCTACCTCGCCAAGATCGTCCGGGTCGAACCGTCCCTGCAGGCCGCCTTCGTCGAATACGGCGGCAACCGGCACGGGTTCCTCTCCTTCGACGAGATCCACCCCGACTACTACCAGATCCCGGTCGCCGACCGGCAGCGCCTGCTGGCGATGGAAGCCGAGGAAGCCCGTCGCGAGCAGGAGGAAGACGACCGCGCCGCCGAACGGGGGCCCGGTTCACGCGCCCACGCCCCGGCCGAGGAAGACGCCGCCCCCGCCGGCGCGTGGAGCGAGCCGGCCGACTCGGCGGACGCCGCCCCGCAGCACGAGGCAGGCGCCCACGCGCCCGAAGCGAACGAGACAGCCGCCGTCCTGCTGACCGAACTTGCTCCGCCGATGGCGGCCGCGCCGGTCGCGCAACAGGCGGAGGGAGCGTCACCCGAAGTCCCGACGAGCCCGGCCCTGATGGATCCCCCGCCGGCGAATCCCGCGCCGGTGGTTCCCGAACCGGCGGACCCCTCTCCCGCCAACCCGTCCCCGGGGAACCCGATCGCCCCGACCGGTCCGGAAGCGCCGGCCCACGGCCCGGCAGAGGCTCCGGCGGGAACCCCGGCGGAGACCCCGGCGCAGCCCCCGACCGAGGCGCCCGCCGGAACGCCGGCGGAAGCTCCCGCAGGCACCCCCGCCGAGGTCCCGACCGGCGCCCCGCCGCAACTCCCTGGCGGTCCGGTCGCCGAGGCAGACGGCGCGACGACGGAAGACGACCCCGCGGCCGGCCCGCGCGCCCAGGCGCTGGCGATCCGCGTTGATCGCCGCAACGGCGAGGCCGTGACGGAAGACACCGACGCCGAAGACGACCAGATCCCCGAGGAGCCGCCGCCCGAAATGCTCGGCGGCGAGAACGACACCACCGACGAGCCGCGCCCGCGCCGCATCCCCTCGCGCATGCTGCGCAGCTACAAGATCCAGGAAGTCATCCACCGCCGGCAGATCCTGCTGGTGCAGGTGGAGAAAGAGGAGCGCGGCACCAAGGGCGCGGCGCTGACCACCTACATCTCGCTCGCCGGCCGGTACTGCGTGCTGATGCCCAACTCCCCGCGCGGCGGCGGCATCTCGCGCAAGATCACCGCGCCCGCCGATCGTCGCCGCCTGAAGGAGGTGATGACCGAGCTCGACCTGCCCGACGGCATGGGCCTCATCGTCCGCACCGCCGGCGCCAACCGCCCGAAGCCCGAGATCAAGCGCGACGCCGAGTACCTGCTGCGCCTGTGGGACGACATCCGCGAGCAGACGCTGAAATCCGTCGCCCCGGCGCTGATCTACGAGGAAGCGAGCCTCATCAAGCGCGCCATCCGCGACGTCTATTCGCGCGACATCGACGAGATCGCGGTGGACGGGGAAGACGCCTGGCACGCCGCGCGCGACTTCATGCGCATGCTGATGCCGAGCCACGCCAAGAAGGTGCAGCTCTGGCACGACCCCGCCGCGCCCCCCGGCACCGCCGGCCAGCCGCTGTTCGCGCGCCACCAGGTCGATGCCCAGCTCGACGCGATGCTGAGCCCGAACGTACAGCTTCGTTCCGGCGGCTACCTGGTCATCAACCAGGCCGAGGCGCTGGTCGCAATCGACGTGAACTCGGGTCGTTCGACGCGCGAGCGGGGGATCGAGGAAACCGCGCTGCGCACCAACCTGGAGGCCGCCGAGGAAGTGGCGCGCCAGTTGCGCCTGCGCGACCTTGCCGGGCTGATCGTGATCGACTTCATCGACATGGAGAGCCGCCGCAACAACGGCCTGGTGGAAAAGCGGCTGAAGGACGCGCTGAAAGCCGATCGCGCGCGCATCCAGCTCGGCCGCATCAGCCATTTCGGGCTGCTGGAAATGAGCCGCCAGCGGCTGCGCCCGTCGCTCGCCGAAACCTCGCTCGTGGTGTGCGCGCATTGCGGCGGCACCGGGCATGTGCGCTCGACCGAAAGTGCCGCGATCCACGTGCTGCGCGCGATCGAGGAGGAAGGTGCCAAGCGGCGCGCCGGCGAGGTGCTGGTGCACGCGGCGATGCCGATCGTGCTCTACATCCTCAACCACAAGCGCGACCGGCTGAGCGAGATCGAAGCCCGCCACGGGCTGCGCGTGGTGTTTGCCGGCGACGACAGCCTGATCCCGCCGCAGATCCGCATCGAGAAGCAGCGCCCCTACACGGCACCCGAGGCAGGGACCACCATCACGCAGGAGACCGCCCGGGCGCCGGCCGCGATGCCGTCGCCGAGTTCCGGGCTGGCGCCCCCCCCTGGACCCGAGCCCGAGGCGGAAGAGCCGGAGGAGGGCGAGGAAAGCGCCGCCGTGGCGGCCAGGCCGGCGGAGGAGCGTCCCGCCGCCGCCGCCGCGGAAGGGTCCGCCGAGGACGAGGAACGTCGTCGCCGCCGTCGCCGCCGTCGCCGTCGGGGTGGCCGACGCGAGGAAGGCTCCGCCGCGGGCGCATCGGAAGAAGCCCTCGAGGGCGGTCCAGACTCCGCGCCGGAGCCGGCAGAGCGGACCGTGACGGCGGAAGCCGCCGCCAGCGCCCCCGTCGCCGCGGCGCCGGAGGCGGAAGCGGCAGACGCGCATATCGAAGGCGTGCCGGAACATGCCGAGCCCCCCGCCGCAGAGGATGCCGACACACCCGCTCGCCGCCGCGGCCGGCGCGGCGGCCGGCGTCGCCGGCGCGAGGACGAATCGCTGCCCAGCATCGCCGCTCCCGGCGCCGAGCAGCCCGACCTGCCCCCGGTCTATGCCGGCCCCACCCCTGCCAACCCGTTCGGCGGGCAGATGTTCGACATCTTCGACGTGCTGGAACAGGCCGAGGCGCGCGCCGGCACCCCGCCCCCCACCGTGATGTCTCCGGCCGTCGCCGCGGCGACGCCGATCGCAACTCTCGCGCCGGAGGCAGCCATCCCCCCCCCGCCGGCACCCGAGTCGCAGCCCGAAGCGGACGCGACGGCAGCCGCAGCCACACCCCAGGCGGAAAGCACGGCCCCACCACCGCCCATCCCCGCGTTGGAGCCGGTCACCCCACCGATCGACCACACCCCGGAGATGCCCGTTGCTGCGCCGGAGCCGGAGCCGGCGATCAAGCCGATCGTGATCGGCGCCGAACCGGAACCCCCGGCCGAAAAGAAACGCGGATGGTGGCGCCGCCCGGGCTAAACAGAAAGTCCCCCCCCGCGGCCCGGTGCAGCATCGGGGTCGGAACCGCTTTCACCTGCGAAGGGTCGGCCCCGCCGGTGGCAACTGATACCGATCGCCATTCGCCCGGCGCCCGGGTGCAGCGCTACAACGGGGCAGGCATCGCCGGCCTGCCGATGGCACGGCGACGGTAGCAGAAGCGCTTCGCTGTTCCGTTTACGCCTGCTGTCAGTCGGACCAGCAGCGGCGGCGGCGACGAAGCCGTCCCAGAGCGGCGAGACCCACACCGAGCAGGGCGAACGAGGAGGGCTCCGGCGCTGGAACAGGATTGGCGTTGATCACCACGTTGTGCATGTCCAACGTGTTGGACCCCCAATTGAGCGGCAGCCTCGCCGTGGAGACGATTTCCACTGTGGTGACACCCGACCAGTCCAGCGTAAAAGTACTGAAGACGTTCGGGATGCTTCCGATCGTTACGATTTCCACCTGGGTGTCGAGCACGTTGCCGGTCGCCCCCAACCCATCAAGCGTGAAGCTGAGACTATGATTCAAGCCCGGGATGGCAAGATCGAAGCTCGTGAAATCGAATGCGGTGGAAACACCACCTACCTGATATTGAAAATAGAGATTCGATCCATTGAAGGGATTTGTCAGATTGAAGACGGTGTTCACGGACTGGCCGACGTTCAACGATTGGCCCCAACCATAGAGAGCGAGGAATTGATTGGTGAAAGAGTTGCCGCTCGTTACCCACTCTCCCGAGACTGAAGGACCACTGCCGACCCGCCGGAGCGAAGTCGAAGCACTGCCGCCATTCGCGAGCGTATTGCTCGTTCCCTGGTAAATCCCCGCAGAGCCGACGCCGTTCGATGTCCCGAAATAGGTTACGGCGTTCTGTTGGATGGTTTGTGCCGGCCTCGTGCTGGACGCGAGATAGGCTTCATCGCTGAAGGTAAATGTCGTCGCCCACGCCGGTGCCGACGAAACCGTGCCGATTACGGCCGCCACAAGGAAGGCGGGAAGAATTTTCGCGCGGACTTTCATGACGCGGCGCCCCGGGCCCACGTCACTGTTATTGCATGTACCCGTACCCATTTGCGCCCCCTGCGCGTAAGAATGAAGGTCGTGGCTCACGAATAGTTTGGATGAACAACGGATTACTAAAGGATAATCATATGGCATATGATAATGGCATATGATATGTGGTACACTCGGGGGAAGCGAACCAGGCGGTGCGAACGTCATCATCTCCAGCCCGACGTCATGCCGCGGTATCGGATGCTTTACGTTACGGATGCCGATAGTTATCTTCTTTTCCGGCACCCTTGTCGGTGCGAGATCGAGCTCATAATAGACGCCGCGCAGCGACTCGACCCTTCGGAAGCATAGGGCACGGAGCAGCGCCCCCTTGGCCGTGCTGACCGACCGGCCGAACGTCTCCGGGCTTGCGCGTCCACGGGATTTCCCATCTGATCCCGGCCACGGGCGCCGCCCGGCCGTCGCCGGCACGCCCGCCCCCCACCCAAGGGTCGCGGAGCATCGTGTGAGCCAAAGCCAGTCCCGCCTTTCCGTCATCCTCCGCCGCCGCCCGAGCGGCGCCCCGCGGCAGGAAGATTTCGAGCTGCGCCACGACGCGATCGCCTCGCCCGGCCCTGGGGAGGTGCTGACCCGCACCATCTTCCTCTCGATCGACCCCTACATGCGCGGCCGGCTGTCCGACCGCCCGTCCTACGCCCCCTCGGTGCAGCCGGGCGACGTGATGACCGGGGAGACGGTGGGTGAGGTTCTTGCGTCGAACGATCCGCGTTTCGCGCCCGGCGACATCGCCGTCGGCGCGCGCGGTTGGCAGAGCCACATCGTCTCGCCGGCGGACCGGCTGGCCAAGGTCGATCGGGACGGTCCGCCGCCGTCGACCTATCTCGGCGTGCTGGGCATGCCCGGCACCACCGCCTATTCCGGCATGACCGACATCGGCCGGCCGAAAGCGGGGGAGACGGTGGTCATCTCCGCCGCTTCCGGCGCGGTGGGCTCGGTCGCCGGACAACTGGCCAGGCGCGCCGGCGCGCGGGTGGTGGGCATCGCCGGCGGCGCCGACAAATGCCTGTTCGTGCAGCAGGAGCTGGAGTTCGACGATTGCGTCGATCACCGCGCGCTCGACCTGACCGCAGAGCTGGCCGCCGCCTGCCCCAACGGCATCGACGTCTATTTCGAGAATGTGGGCGGGCGGGTGCAGGAAGCCGCCTTCGCCCTGCTCAACCCGTTCGCGCGGGTGGTGATGTGCGGCATGGTCTCGCAATACAACGAAGCCGAATTCCCGCCTGGCCCCAACCTCGGCTTCGTGAGCCGCAAGCGGGTGCTGATCCAGGGCATGATCGTCTCCGATAAACCGGAACGTTTTGCCGAGTGGCGCGCGCTCGCCGGTCCCTGGGTGCGCGAGGGCAGCTTGCGCTACCGCGAGGATATCGTTGTGGGACTGGAGAACGCGCCGGACGCGCTGGCCGGCATCCTGGGCGGGCGCAATTTCGGCAAGTTGTTGGTCCGCATTGGGCCGGATCCGGCCTGACGGGGAACACGCGCATGGACCGGACATCCATGGACAAGGCACTGGCCGACACGCTCACCGCCTGGCGGCGCCACCTGCACGCGCATCCCGAAGTTTCGTTGCAGGAACAGGAGACCGCGCGCTTCGTCTGCGCGAAGCTCGCCGAGCTCGGCATTCCGTTCGAATCCGGCATCGGCGGCCACGGCGTGGTCGCGACATTGCGGCGCGGCGGCTCCAACCGCAGCGTCGGGCTGCGCGCGGACATGGACGCGCTGCCGATCGCCGAGGCGACCGGGCTGCCCTACGCCTCCACGTTTCCCGGCGTGATGCACGCCTGCGGGCACGACGGGCACACGGCGTCCCTGCTCGGCGCGGCGGCCTTGATGGCGCGCGATTCGGGCTGGACCGGCACCGTGCATTTCGTGTTCCAGCCCGCCGAGGAAGGCAGCAACGGCGCACTGGCGATGCTGGCGGACGGGCTGCTGGCGCGCTTCCCGATGGAGCGGATCTTCGGCTACCACAACTGGCCCGGCCTGCCGCCCGGCACCGTCGCAGTGCACGACGGCCCGGTGATGGCCGCCGCCGCGCGACTGATGTTCGAAATCCGCGGCCGCTCCGGCCACGCCGCCCTGCCGCACGAGACGCGCGATCCGATGGTCGCCGCCGCGCATCTGCTGCTGGCGCTGCAATCGGTCGTCTCACGAGAAACGAGCCCGCTCGATTCGGCGGTGATCTCGATCGCCATGATGGAGGCGGGCAGCGCCGCCAACCAGATCCCCGACCTTGCCGTGATGCGCGGCACCATGCGCACCTTGCGCGAGCCGGTGCGCGACGCAACCGAGGCGGCGCTGCACCGGATGGCGGAGGGCGTGGGCCGCACTTTCGGCGTGCAGATCGACGCGACGATCCGTCGCGGCGTAACCGTTACGACCAACCGGCCGCAGGACGCCGGGCTGGCGGCCGAGGCGGCAGCCGGCGCCGGGCTCGCCGTCCGCCGCGACCTGCCGCCTGCGATGACCGGGGAGGATTTCGGCTGGTTCCTGAAGGAAATCCCGGGCGCCTTCGTCTGGATCGGCAACGGCGACGGCCCCGGGCTGCACAACGCCGGCTACGACTACAACGACGCGATCCTGCCGGCGGCGTCGGGCTTCCTGGCCGCGACCGCGCGCCGGGCGCTCGGCGGCTGAGGAAACACCGAGCCGGGGGGAAACCGATGATCGGCATCGATTGGGGCACCAGCCGTTTCCGCGCCTTCCGTCTGGCGGCGGACGGGACGATCCGCGACCACCGCAGCAGCGCGCGCGGCGTCATGGCCGTGCCCAACGGTCGTTTTGCCGACAGTCTGCGCGAGGAGATCGGTCCCTGGCTCGCCGCCGGCGAACGCCATGTGCTGATGTGCGGCATGGTGGGTAGCCGCCAGGGCTGGGTGGAAGCGCCCTATCTTCGGTGCCCCGTGGGTCCGGCGGATCTCGCCGCGGCGCTGGTCGACGTGCCGTTCGACTGGGCCGAGGTGAAGCTCGTTCCGGGCGTGGACGGTGCCGATCCGGACGGCGTCGCCGAGGTCATGCGGGGGGAGGAGACGCAGCTTGCCGGCGCGCTCGTCGCCTTCGACCGGCTGGGTGCCGGGCGGATCGGCGCGGCCTGCCTCCCCGGCACCCATTCCAAATGGGCACGGGTGGCGGGCGGGCGCATCGCCGGCTTCACCACCCACATGACCGGAGAGGTGTTCGCGGCCTTGCGCGGCCATACGATCCTCGGCCGCACCATGCAGGACGGCACCGCCACCGATCTTGCGGCGTTCGACCGCGGCGTCGCGCGCGCCGCGCAGGTGGGCGGCCTGTTGCACCATCTGTTCGGCGTGCGCGCCGAGGCGCTGGCCGGGCGGCTCGCCCCCGAGGCCGGCGCCTCCTACCTGTCGGGGCTGCTGATCGGGCACGAGGTGAAGGCGGCGCTGGCCGACGAGGCGGCGGACGCGGTGGTGCCGGTGATCGGCGCGCCGGAGCTGACGGCGCTCTACGCCCGTGCGATCGAGGCCGGCGGCGGCATCGCCGAGCGGATCAACGGCGAGGCGGCGGCGCGCGGCCTCGCCCTGATCGGGGGGCTGGTCGGATGGCGCTGAGCGCCTGGCTCGCCCGCTGCCCGCTGGTCGCGATCCTGCGCGGGGTGCAGCCGGAGGAGGCGGAGGGCATCGCGGCGGCGCTGGAAGCGGCCGGCATCACGATCGTGGAGGTCCCGCTCAATTCACCGCGCCCGTTGGAGAGCATCACACTGCTGGCGCGGCAGTTCGGCGACCGGCTGCTGATCGGTGCCGGTACCGTGACCACCCCGGAAGAGGTCGCGGCGGTGGCCGACGCCGGCGGCCGGCTGCTGGTGACGCCGCACGCCGATCCGCGCCTCGTGGTGGCGGCCAAGGCGCGCGGCATGCTGGCGGTGCCCGGGTTCTTCACCCCGGCCGAGGCGTTCGCGCTCCTGGCCGCCGGTGCCGACGGGCTGAAACTGTTCCCCGCCGAGGCGGCGAGCCCCGCCGTGCTGCGCGCCCTGCGCGCGGTGCTGCCGGCCGGGACCCTGGTTCTGCCGGTAGGCGGGATGGACGCCACGACCATGCCGCCGTGGCGCGCCGCGGGGGCGGCGGGGTTCGGGATCGGCTCGGCGATCTACCGCCCCGGGGACGATGCCGCGACGGTGGCGGCCAAGGCGCAAGGGTTGGTGGCGGCGCTCGGGAAGGCGTGACCCGGCCGGCGCGGTTGAGCCTTTGCCACCCTCCGCCCATCTAACCCTCCGTCCCCCGGCTACCCCTGGGGCACGACCCGCCAGCGGAGGCCGCCATGACCGAAACCCGCACCGAGACCGACAGCCTCGGCAGCATCGAGATCGACGCCGCCCGCTACTGGGGCCCGCAGACCGAGCGCGCGCGCCGCCTGTTCCGCATCGGCGACGACCGTTTCCCCCCCGACCTGATCCACGCCCTCGGCCTGCAGAAACAGGCCGCCGCGGAGGCCAACCTGGCGCTAGGCGAACTGCCCGAAGCGATCGGCCGCCCGATCATCGCCGCTGCCGCCGAACTTGCCGCCGGCCGGTTCGACGCCGACTTCCCGCTGCCGGTCTGGCAGACCGGATCGGGCACCCAGACCAACATGAACGCCAACGAGGTGCTGGCGAACCGGGCCAACGAGATGGAGGGCAAGCCGCGCGGCGCCCGCGCCCCGGTGCATCCGAACGATCACGTGAACCGCGGCCAATCCTCCAACGACAGCTTCCCCACCGTGATGCACATCGCCGCCGCGCGCGCGACCGAGGCGCTGATCCCTCGCCTCGATCACCTGCGCGCCGCATTGGACGCGCGCGCGACGGAGTGGGCGGAGATCGTGAAGCTCGGCCGCACCCATATGATGGATGCGGTGCCGGTGACGCTCGGTCAGGAGTTCGGCGCCTGGGCGCGCCAGGTGGCGCTCGGCATCGAACGGCTGCGTGCCACGATGCCGCGCCTGCTGTCCCTGCCGCAAGGCGGCACTGCGGTCGGCACCGGGCTCAACCGGCATCCCGATTTCGACCGCGTGTTCTGCGAACGCATCACCGCGCTGACCGGCCTCCCGTTCACGCCCAACCCGAACAAGTTCGAGGGCATGGGCGCGCACGATGCACTGGTGGAACTGTCGGGAATGCTGAACGTCATCGCCGTGTCGCTGACGAAGCTCGGCAACGACATCCGCCTGCTCGGCTCCGGCCCGCGCGCCGCGATCGGGGAGTTGGTCGTGCCGGCGGACGGGCTGTCCAGTTCCATCATGCCGGGCAAGACGAACCCTACCCAGTGCGAGGCACTGACGATGGTCTGCGCGCAGGTGATGGGCAACCACGTCACCGTGACCATCGCCGGCGCGCAGAGCTTTCTGGAGCTCAACGTGTTCAAGCCGGTCATCATTCAGAACGTGCTGCACGCGATCCGGCTGCTGGGCGACGCGGCGATCAGTTTTGCCGACAACATGGTGGCGAAGCTGGAGCCGGACCACGGGCGGATCGCGCAGCACCTGGCGAATTCGCTGATGCTGGTCACCGCGCTCAACCCGCATATCGGCTACGACCGCGCGGTACGCATCGGCAAGCTGGCGCTGGCGAAGAACATGTCCTTGAAGGACGCCGCGGCGACGCTCGGGTTCGTTTCGGCGGAGGAGTTCGACCGCTGGGTCCGCCCGGAAGACATGATCGCGCCCGGCGCGAGCCTCGGCGACTGACGATGCTGGTCAAGCGCAGCCTGGCGCTGTCGGGCCATCGGACCTCCGTCGCGCTGGAGCCGGAGTTCTGGACCGCGCTCGGCACCATCGCCGCAGCGCGCCGGCAGACCCTGGCGGGGCTGGTCGCGTCGGTGGACGCCTCGCGCGCGGCGGACCGGCCGCTCGCCTCCGCGCTGCGCGTGCTGGCGCTGACCGAGGCGGAGCGGCATCGGCCGGGCGGCGGCGATCAGGACCCGTAAGCGCGGGGCGGCGCCCCCACCTCAAGACAATGGCACTGAAAGCCGGCTTAACGATTTCGTAAGAACACACGGGCATTCTTCTTCCGCGGCCAAAATCGCCCGCGGAGGAGTTGAGGAAAATGCTCCATCTTTCCCCGTACGAGCCGGGGGTCCCGGTGGCACCCACCCCGCTGGTGCTGTCCGACCGGTTGATTTCGCTAGCCGAGGATGCGGAGCGGGCCGGCCTGCGCGCCACCGCCACGCGGCTGGTGCGCCTCGCCTGCGCGGTGTTCGATGAAGGCCCCGCCGCTATCGCAACGGGCGACCCACGCCCGCGACGCCGTGAGCGCCTCCGCCCACCACGTTGCGCGCCATAAACGCCCAGCCACACGCTTCGCCGGGCTCCGGCCCGTCCGACTCAGAAACGGCCTCGTCCGGTACCATTCTCCGGCAAGGGGCGACAAAAACGGGCTAGCGGAACGCCCGACCCTGCTGTAGGTTGAACCAACGGTAAGGGGAAACGGGCAATGAAATTCACAAGACGGGCAGTGACCTCGGCGATGGTGGCGCTGGGTACGAGCGCGCTGGGCGTGCCGGCGGCGCTGGCAGGCAGCGACGACGAGCAGCAGCTCTACGCGGCGGCGAAGAAGGAAGGCCGGCTGACGTGGTATGCCGGCACGTTCACCCAGCCGATCTGCGATACCGTCGGTCGCGCCTTCACGGCGAAGTATCCCGGCATCCGCGTGGACGGCACCAAGACCACCTCCGAGGTCGCCTTCCAGCGCGTGATGCAGGACATCAACGGCGGCGCTGTGCAGTGCGACGTCTTCACCACCACCGACGCCAGCCACATGTCCTATCTTATCAGCAAGGGGGGGCTGGTGAAATTCATGCCCGCCAATGCGGCGGGGATGGTCCCGGCGTTGCGGGCCTTCAACGGGGGTGGCTACTATCAGGTCAGCTGGGTTGGCCTGGTCGCGCTTATGTACAACACCCGGAAGGTAAAGCCCGAGGAAGCACCGAAGGACTGGCTTGATCTTACCGATCCGAAATGGAAGAACAAGATCGCCTTCGGCAGCCCCAACTACAGCGGTCTGGTGGCCGTCTGGACCGTCGGGATGACCGAGAAATACGGCTGGGGTTTCTTCGAGAAGCTGAACAAGCTCAATCCGCTGATCGGCCGGTCGATCGACGATGCGGTGGCCATGCTGAACTCCGGTGAGCGCGACGTCGCGATCTGCAGCGCCGCCTCGGCGTTCCGCAGCGCGGCCACCGGCAACCCGCTGGCAGTCAATTATGCCAAGTCGTTCTCGCTGACGGATTTCTCGCCCTCGGCGATCCTCAAGGGCTCGCACAGCCCGAACGCGGCGAAGCTGTTCATGAACTTCCTGGCCGGACCGGAGTTCTCGCAGATCCTGGCCAAGAACTTCGAACAGCCGCTGCGTCCCGACGTGCCGCCCCCGCATGGCGCCAAGTCGCTCGCCGAGCTGACCTTGTTCCAGCCGTCACTCGCGCATATCGAGAAGGAACTGCCGAGCCTCAAGAACAAATGGCGTGACACGTTCGGCGTCTGACCGGCGCCCGGGCGGGACGAAGACGGCCATGAGCCTTGTACACTCACCTCCACTGCCCGATGAGGCCGTGCGGCGGAGCCCGCTCGCCGGCCGCCTGCTCCGGTTCGAGCCGGCGGTCCTGATCTGGCTCGCGGCGGTGGCGGCCCTGGCCTTCCTGGTGGTCGCGCCGCTCGCTCGCCTGCTGGTTTCGAGCTTCCAATCGACGGACACCGGCGCCTTCACCGTTGCGAACTACGCCATCGCGTGGGGCCATGAGCGCAACCTGATCGCGGTCGGCAATTCGCTGCGCTACGCTCTGGAAGTCACGGTGCTGTCGGCCGTGTTCGCGGTGCCGATCGCCTGGGGCGTCTCACGCACCGACATGCCGGCCAAGGGGCTGATCCGGGCGCTGATCCTGGGCGCCTTCATCACGCCCCCCTATCTGGGCGCGATCGGCTGGATCCTGCTTGCGGGGCCGAATGCGGGGTGGCTGAACCGGGTCTGGATGGCGCTCACCGGTAGCGGCAGCGGCTTCATGAGCGTGTACAGCTTCGGCGGGATGGTGCTGGTCACGGCGCTCTATGCCTTCCCCTACATTTTCGTCTTCACCGCCGCGGCGCTCGATCTGGTGTCCTCGGAGATGGAGGAGGCGGCGAATATCCTGGGCGCCGGTGCGCTGCGGACCATTTTCCGCATCACCCTGCCGCTCGTTCTGCCGGCGATCCTGGGGGGGGCGATCATCGTCTTCCTCGACACGGTTGCGCTGTTCGGCACGCCTGCGATCATCGCCCTCCCGGCGCGGATCCCGGTGATGACGTTGGTGCTGTGGCAATTCTTCGAGTTTCCCGTGCGCGCCCAGGCGGCGGCGGCCTACGCGATCCCGTTGATCGTGATCACTTTGGCAATGTTCTCGATGCAGCGGCTGCTGCTGGGTCGCAAAGGCTACGTCGCGCTGACCGGCAAGGGCGGCAGCCGGCGCCTCACGCGGCTTGGCCCCTATCGCTGGCTGGCGCTGGGCTATGGGGTGCTGGTGGTGGCGATGGCGGTGATCCTGCCGTATGCCGCGCTGGCGCAGGCGGCGTTCAGCAAGGCCTGGGGCCTGGGTTTCTCCTGGGCGAACTTCACGCTCAGCCACTTCCGTGCCCTGCTGTTCGAGGCCAACTCCCGCCAGACGATCATCCACACCTTCACTTACTCGGCGGCGGCAGCTTGCATCGCGGTCGCCCTGGCGCTGGTCATCGCTTATATCATCAGCCGTCGCCTGACCCGCGGTGGCGCTCTGTTGACCGTGCTGTGCATGGCGCCGCTGGTCATTCCCGGCATTGTGCTGGGCGTGGCGTTCTATGCCACCTACGCGCCGCCGCCGATCGCTCTGTATGGCACCGCGGCGATCCTGGTCATCGGCTACACCACCCGCTTCCTGCCGATCGCCTATGTCAACAGCATGGCCGCCATCCGCTCCCTCAATCCGGAGATGGAGGAGGCGGTGCGCATCCTGGGCGGCGGGCGGCTGCGCGCATTGGTCCAGGTGGTCGTGCCGCTGCTCAAGACCAGCCTGGTCGGCTCCTGGCTGCTGGTGTTCATCCCGGCGACGCGGGAGCTGAGCACCGCGCTGTTCCTGGTCGGCGCCCGCACCCGGGTGATCTCGGTGATGATGCTGGATCTCAGCGAGAACGGCAGCTTCGAGACCTTGGCGGCGCTTGGCTTCTTTCTGCTCGGGGTGACAATCCTGATCGTGCTGATCGGCTATAAATTGGTGGGACGCGACTTCATGCTGCGGCGATCATGAACCAATCCGAAGCTCCGGCGCAGTCGCGGCTGTCGCTCGACCAGATCAGCTGCGCCTTCGGGCGAACCGTCGCCGTGGATCGCCTGGATCTCGCGATCGCGCCCGGGGAGTTCGTCTCGCTGCTCGGCCCGTCCGGTTGCGGCAAGACGACCACGTTGCGCATGATCGCCGGCTTCGTCCGCCCGACCGGCGGCACCATCATGATGGACGGGCAGGCGATCTCCGCGGCCGGCTCGTCGCTGCCGCCCGAGAAGCGGCAGATGTCGATGATCTTCCAGAGCTACGCCATCTGGCCGAACATGACGGTCGCCGAGAACGTCGCGTTCGGCCTCAAGCTTCGCCACCTCGACCGGGCGACGATCCGCACCAAGGTGATGGAGATGCTGGGCACCGTGCAGCTGCGCCCGTACGCCGATCGCTATCCGGCGGAGCTGTCGGGCGGCCAGCAGCAGCGCGTGGCGCTGGCGCGCGCCATGGTGATCCAGCCGCGCGTGCTGCTGCTCGACGAACCGCTGTCCAATCTCGACGCCAATCTGCGCGAGGAAATGCGCTTCGAGATCCGCCGCCTGCACGACACGTTCCACTTCACCACCGTCTATGTCACCCACGACCAGGGCGAAGCGATGGTGACGTCCGACCGGATCGCGGTGATGAACGCCGGCAGGATCGAG
Organism: uncultured Pseudomonadota bacterium; assembly: GCA_963708095.1. Taxonomy (GTDB): domain Bacteria; phylum Pseudomonadota; class Alphaproteobacteria; order Acetobacterales; family Acetobacteraceae; genus JAJZVS01. The sequence goes on along the minus strand of OY970182.1, from coordinate 3,747,479 downwards.
CAGATCGACCCGCCATACGTGCTCTATACCAAGCCCAGGACCCGCTTCGTTGCTGGCTTCATCGGCCGCACCAACCTGCTGACCGGGACGTGTGCCGGCGCGACCGTGGCGTTCGACGGCTTCCAGCTGCCGCGCGGGATGTTCGAGGACGGCGGGCGGAACCTGGCGGGCGAGGTGCTGTTCTCGGTCCGGCCGCAAAGCATCACCCTGCATCGCGTGGCCCCGGATACGCCGAACAGGGCGTGTCTGGTGGCGGGGCAGCTTTCGCAATGCACCTTTCTCGGGGAAACCTGGGACTATGTCGTTTCGATCCCGGACAGCGCCCTGCGGCTCAAGGTCGCCACACCGCCATTCCAGGTCTTCGAGGTAGGCGAAACGGTGTGGCTGGAGTTCGACCCGCAGCAGATGGCGTCGATTTCGGAATAACGGCGTCCCGTTTGCCGGACCTACGGCTCACGCGAATTCCCGCGCGCGGCACAGCTTGACGAAATGCGCCACCGCCGTCCCCTGCGGCCGCGTGCAGGCGGCGCTGTTCGACCCGCACACGCTGGCGCCCACCTTCCCAGCCAGCGCCATCACCCGCCCGCCGCGCGCTGACGGCTTCGGCCGGGTTGCGACCCGGGGGCGGGATCAGGCGGTGCGCCAGGCCTCGCCGTCGCGGATGACCTTGCCGTCGGCGTTCAGTTTCAGCAGGTGGGCGAGCACGTTGCGCTCGGCGGCGCGTTGCAGGCGGGGGTTGGTCTGCGAATAGAGCGCGTCGCGCAGTGCCGCCGTCGTCATGACGGCTTTGCCGAGCCGGGCGAGGATCGCGTGCTCGCGTTCCACGCGGTGGAACAGCAGGGCACGGGTCAGTTTCTGCGGTTCGGGCAGCGCCGGGCCGTGGCCGGGCAGGAACACGTCGTCGCGCCGGTCCTGCACCCGCTTCAGGCTGGCGAAATAGGCGCCCATGTCGCCATCGGGCGGGCTGACCACGCTGGAGCTCCAGGACATCACATGATCGGCGCTGAACAGCACCGCGGTGCCGTCCCGGGCTGCGAGCGCGTAGCACAGGTGGTCCGAGGCGTGTCCCGGCGTGTGCAGCGCGCTCATGCCGGCGATGGTGGCGCCGTCGTCGAGCTTGATGTCGGGATCGAAGCTCGCGACGGCGCTGGCGCGAAAGCCGGCGGTGCGCGCGCCGGTGGCGGCGGCCAGCGCCGGGGTGGCTTCCAGGTGGTCGTGATGGGTGTGCGACAGCAGGATCAGGTCCACCTTGCCGCCGGTGGCGCGGAGGATGGCCGCGACATGCGCCGGCTCGTCGGGGCCGGGGTCGAGCACCACGAGGCCGTCCGGCGTTTCGATCAGGTAGGTATTGGTGCCGTGATAGGTCATCGGCCCGGGGTTCGCGGCGACGATGCGCCGGATGCCGGGCAGCACCGGCAGCACCGCGCCGCGTTCGGGCTCGGGTTCGGTGAGAAAGGCCATTCTGGATCCTCGCGTCTTGCCTCACGGTAGATGGAGGAATGGCGGGCTTGTGGCAACGACGAGCGGCACGACGCCACGCCGCCCGACGCGCCGGGAGACCGGCGCGGCCCCGGTTAGGCCGCCGCCGCCGCGAACGGGCATGCCCCGCGCGCCCGCTTGCGCGCCGCCACCGCATAGCTGCCCGGCGCTCGGTCCGGATCCGCCGCCGGCGCCACGATGGAGCGGTGGTAGTCGTCCCAGTCCGCCGCGGTCAGCCCGTCCATCCCGGGGACGAACGCGCTCGCCGCCAGGGTCGCCTCGGCATAGGCGATGCGCGGCACCGGCTGGGCCAGCAGCAGCGGCAGGTCGGCCGGCAGCGCCACCGGACGGTCGGTGCGGGTCAGCCGCAGGTTGGTGAACAGCGGGCCGAACCAGCGGTCGGTCTCCACGATCCCCTCCCACAGCGCATAGCCGCTGGTCCCTGGCAGGTTCGCGGGCGCGCGGGCGAGCAAACTCCAGCCTGGCGCGGTCCGCGCCATCAGCCCGGTCCAGATCTGCACCGCCCCCGGCTCCGGCAGCACGGTCAGGAACGGCGGCGAGCAGCCCGCAAGATCGGGTGGCGCCGCGGCGTCGAATCTGGCCGCCTGGTGCGGGAACTGCGCGGCCGGCGCCAGTGCCAGCCAGTCGTCCAGCCCGGCGCAGCGCCAGAAGACATCCACCCCGTCCCAGCGCAGCTCCAGGTCGATCGGCGGGAACACCCACCAGCCGTAGCCGGTGGCGCTGGTGACCGCCTCGCAATACCGATAGGCGCGGGTGGGCAGGGTGCCGGCGGCGGAACGGTCCGCGCGCTGCGGCGGCCGGGCAGCCTCGATCAGGCGATAGAAACGGGCGATCGGGCCGGCGGCGGGCGCGGCGGGGATTACGGGGGAGGGTGGCATGGGTCTCGATCCTTCTGACCTCCGGTCGGGCCGGCGGCCGCTGGCTGACCGGCGAGGGAACGCAGATCCGGGTGCTGCCGGCGGAAAGCCCGGACGTCGCCCGGCGGACGGGGCCGACGGCGGCAACCACCCTCGGCCCCGAGCACGGCGCCGCGTTCAGCCGTGCCGGCGGCCGGGCACGCGCATGCCGGCGCCGAGCCGGATGCGGCCGTTATCGGCGACGCTCGCCGCGGAGACGGCGGGGACGGCGGCGGTGGCCACAAGCGTCGGGCGGCGCATGCCCGCGCCCAGGCGGATGGTGCCGGCATCGGCGGTCTCGGCCACAACGATCGCGGCCGGCAGCGGGGTGGTCTGAATGTTCATTGCGAAGGCCCTTCGCGTGCAGGAGGGATGTCAGCCCGGCCGACGGCGCCCGGCAGACCGTACAGCGCAAAACGGCCCGGCCACCCGGTGGGGTGGCCGGGCCGAAGCGTGCCCGATTCGCGCGGGGCGCAGGTCGCCCGTTGACCTGAGCATTTTGCCCGATCGGCCTCCGGGTGTCAAGTATATATTCCTAATATAGGTGAATATTCCTCCGGAAAGCCGGTCACGCGGCATCGTCGCCCAGGGGGCCCGTCGCGACCGGCAGCATGGCGATTGCACCAGCGACGATGCCAGGGCAATCGGGTGAACCTCCGGTCGTTCACCTCTCCCGCTTGCGGGAGAGGTCGCCGTGCGCAGCACGGCGGGTGAGGGCGCGTGACGCGGTTCCCTCACCCGATCCGCTACGCGAACCGACCTTGGTCCGCTTCGCGGCCCAAGCTCGCGAGAGCGGGAGAGGTCAAGCCGCCGCCCACGGAAATTCTCCGGTTCACCCGATTGCACCGGCGATGATGCACGTTAAGGTTGCAATACCCCGCCGCCATACGTTAGTATTTTGTCGTTCCCATCGTGCCGAACGGCCGGAGCCCCCCGGTCGCGCCCAGGAAAGGCCTTCGGACCCTGAGCACCCAGCCGGAGCTCGCCCTGAGCCCCGAATCCCTTACCTCGGCCGCCGGCTTGCCGACGCTGCTCGCGGTCCATCTGTTCGGCGGCATGCGCGCTGCCGATGCGGCGGGCCGCCCGGTCCTGCCCCGCGCCCGCAAGACGCGTGCGCTGCTGGCGGTGCTGGCGATGCACGCGCCGCAGCCCGTCCTGCGCACCGAGCTCATCGCCCTGCTCTGGAGCCGGCGGGAGCCGGAACAGGCCCGCGGCTCCTTGCGCCAGGCGCTGCACGAGCTGCAATCCGCCCTGGGACCGCTCGCCGCCTCGCTGGTGCGCGCGGACCGCCGCGAACTCGCCCTCGCGGAGCGCGGGCTCTGGACCGATGTCGCCATCTTGTGCCGCGCCAGCGCGAACCAGGCGATGGCGCTCGCACTCCACCGGCCGCTGCTGCTCGCCGACCTCGCCGGGGTGGACCCGGCACTCGACGCCTGGATCGCCGGCGAGGTGCGGCGCCTGCTCCGAGTGGCGCACAACCTGGCGCGCGCCGCGCTTGATCCTGCCATGCCCCCGGAGGCGACGATCGCCGCCGCCGAGCACCTGGTGGCGCAGGATCCCGCCGATGCCGCGGCCTGGGCCGCGCTGATCGCCGCCCTGGCCCGCAGCGGCGACCCCGTCGCCGCCACCGCCGCCGAGCAGCGCCGCCGCGACACGCTGGAAGCGCTCGCCCTGGCCCCGGCGTCGCCCGCCGGCCCGTCCGCCACCGCGGCTGGGATGTCCCCGGCGCGGCAGCTGCCTTCCGGCGCGCCGCCGGCCGGATCACCCGGCGTCGTCGCGGCGCCGTCGCCGGTCGCCGCCGTGCCGTTGGTTGCCCCGGCGCCGCAGACAGCCGGACACCCCAGCGAACCCGCCCTGATCGGATACGCCCCGGCCCGATCCGGATTCGGCGCCACCCGCGCCACCTGGATCGGCGCCGCCACCCCACGCGGCCTGCGCATCGGGGTCATCGGCCTGCGCGCGCTCGCTGGCGCCGCGGAAGCCAGGGCGCTGGCCGCCGGGCTCTCGGAGGAGCTGGTGGCCGCGCTCGCCCGCTTTCGCGGCATCTCCTGCATCCCGCTCGGTGTGGTCGGTGCGCCGGCCGGCGGCAGCGCGGACGAACCGCTGTGGGAACGGGCCGATCTCGATTTCCTTCTCGACGGCATGATTCAGTCCAGCGGCGATCTGGTCCGGGTCAGCATGCGCCTGCTCGATTTCGCCGCCGCCGGAGAAGTGGTCTGGGCCACACGGTTCGACCGCCCGCTCGAGAACCTGTTCACCCTGCAGGACGAAATCGCCGGGGAGACGGTGGCCCGGCTCGAATCACGCCTGCTGCTGTGGGGGGAGGGGCGCGGCCGGGCCGTCGCCGATCCGACCGCCCGCCGCCTCCTGCGCGAGGCGCTGCCGGGGCTGCTGCGGCTCGATCGCCAGGCCTTCGTCCACGCCGGCGTGTTGCTCGACAGCTCGCGCCGGCTCGATCCGGAGAATGCGTCGGTGCATGCCTGGCTGGCACACTGGCACCTGTTCGCGGTCGGCCAGGGCTGGGCGGAGGACCCGTCCGGCGCCGCGCAGCAGGTGCGCAGCTTGGCCGATACGGCGGTGGCGCTCGACCCCGAGGACGCGCGCGGCCTGGCGCTCGCCGCCCATGTGCGCGGCTTCGTCGATCGCGACGCCGCCGCCGCCGAGCCGATGCACGCGCGCGCCGCCGCCGCCAACCCGAACCTGCCGCTCGGCTGGTCGCTGTCGGGGTTGAACGAGGCCTATCTCGGCCGCCACGACGAGGCGATCCGTCGCGCCGGGCTGGCGCGCAAGCTCTCACCGCAGGACCCGCTACGCTATTTCTTCGACATGGCGTTGGCGGTGCCGCATTTCCTGCGCGGCGACGATGCTGCGGCGGTGCGGCTCGGCGGCGAGGCCATCGCCGCCAATCCGGGGTTTTCCTCCGCCTACAAGACCCAGCTCGCCGCGCTCGGCCACCTCGGGCGGCGGGAGGCGGCGGCGGCGGTCTGCGCCCGGCTGCTGGGGCTTGAGCCGGGCTTCTCGGTGGGCCAGGCCCTGGAACGCTCGCCCATCCAGAGCGCGGAGGGACGCGCGCGCTACGCGGAAGGGCTGCGGCTCGGCGGGCTGGATTGAGCGGTACCGTGCTCGCGACGGCGTGATCGGATAGGCTGAGGAGACAAGGACCGAGACGGCTCAGGCGCCGTCACTGCCGAGGTCCAGCGATCGTTCGGGTCCCGCGATCGCTCAGGCCTCGTGATCGCTCAGGCCTGGGCGGCGCGTTTGGCCTGGGCGCGCAGCAGGCGGCGCTTGATCGTCTGCACCTCGGGCCCGAGCCGCCGGTTGGGCGTGTTCAGCAGAAAGGCGTCGATCCCGCCCTTCGATTCCACGGTGCGGATCGCACGGGTGCAGAGCCGCAGTCGGATCGCGGTACCGAGAGTGTCGGACAGCAGCGAGGCCACCTGCATGTTGGGCAGGAAGCGGCGGCGGGTCTTGTTGTTGGCGTGGCTGACGTTGTTGCCCGTCAGCACGGTCTTGCCGGTGATCCGGCAGCGGCGAGACATCGCGGAACCTCTCGTACAGCGCTCCGCCCCCGGGACGCGGGGCAGGCGAGGCGGGCTTATGGCCAAGCCGGCCGGCGGCGTCAAGGCATCCCCGCGCCGCCGGCCGTCAGTGCGCCCCGCCGGGCCTGCTCGTCCGGCGTCCCGTCCGGGCCTTCACCCATTCGCGCGAGGTCTGGAACGTCACGTACAGCATCGGGATCAGGAAGATCCCAACCGAGCTGGCCGCGATCATGCCGGCGAACACGGCGGTGCCGACGTCGCGCCGGCTGAGCATGGCCGCACCTTGTGCCAGCACCAGCGGCAGCAGCCCGGCGACGAAGGCGATGGAGGTCATCATCACGGCGCGGAACCGCATCCGGGCGCCCAGCACCGCCGCTTCCTCGATCGGCATGCCGGCTTCGCGTTGTTCCTTCGCGAACTCGATGATCAGGATGGCGTTCTTCGCCGCCAGCGCGATCAGCACGACCAGCCCGATCTGCGAATAGAGGTCGAGCGACAGGCCGCCAAGCTCGATGCCGATGAAGGCGCCCAGGATGCCAACCACGACTGACAGCAGCACCGGGATCGGGATGGTCCAGCTTTCATACAGCCCGACCAGGAACAGGTAGGCGAACAATACCGCGATCCCGAGGATGGCGCCGGTCTGGCCCGCCGCCAGTTCCTGCTGATAGGCGGTGCCGGTCCATTCGAAGCCATAGCCCGGCGGCAGGGTCTTCGCCGACAGCTTCGCCATCTCGGCGAGTGCGGTGCCCGACGACACGCCCGGCGCCGGCCCGCCGTTGATGACGACGGCGCGGTAGTTGTTGTAGCGGGTGATGACCTGCGGCCCAGTGACCACGTGCAAGGACGCGATCGAACGCAGCGGCACCATCTGGCCCTGGTTGTTGCGGACGAAGATCTTCCAGATCGCGTTGATGTCGTTGCGATCGTTCGGCTCGCCCTCGATGTTCACCTGCCAGGTGCGGCCATACAGGTTGAAGTTGTTGACGTAGATGCCGCCCAGGGTGGCCTGCAGCGCGGTGTACACATCCGCCAGGTTGAGCCCGAGCGCCGCCGCCTTGGACCGGTCCACGTCGAGGAACAGCGACGGATTGCTGGCGGTGTAGGTGGAGAACACGCGCGAGAGCAGCGGATCGCGGTTCGCCGCCGCCACCAGCCCGCGCATCACCTGGCCGTTCTTGACCGGATCCTGTCCTTCCAACGCCTCCAGCACGTACTGGAAGCCCGAACCAGTGCCGAGGCCGATGATCGGCGGCAGGTTGAACGGGAAGATCACGGCGGATCGGATGCCGCTGACCGCACCAAAGGTGCGGCCGATCACGGCCTCCACCGAGTTCGCGACGCCTGCGCGGTTGGCGAACGGCTTCAGATGCACGACCACGAAGGCGGAGTTCGGTTCCTGCACGCCGCCGTCGAGCAGGGAGAAACCGATGATCGCCAGGGTCTCGTCGACCTGCGGCATCTTCTTCAGCATGTCGGTGACGCGCGTCGCCACCGCCGCCGAGCGCGCGACCGAGGCGCCGTCCGGCAACTGGATGGAGACGAAGAACGCCCCCTGGTCTTCTTCCGGCAGGAACCCCGTGGGCGTGCGCGCCGAGAGCCAGCCTGCACCGACCGCGACGACGCCCACCAGCACGAGGCCGAGCACCGCGAGGCGCACCAGCCGCGTGACCACGGAGGCGTAGCCGCCGCGCACCCGGTCGATCCCACCCATCACCCAGCCGAGCGGTCCGCGCGGCGTGCCGTGGTGACGCAGGAACACCGCGCACAGCGCCGGCGACAAGGTCAGCGCGCAGATCGCCGAGATCAGCATGGCGAAGGTCATCGTGACGGCGAACTGGCGGAACAGGATGCCCGACAGCCCGGGGATGAAGCCCACCGGCACGAACACCGACAGCAGCACGAGCGAGATCGCGATGATCGGCCCGGTGATCTGGCGCATTGCCTTGTCGGTTGCTTCCGCGGCGGTGAGATGCGGGTCCTCCCCCATCACTCGTTCGACGTTCTCCACCACCACGATCGCGTCGTCGACGACGATGCCGATCGCCAGCACCATCGCGAGCAGGGTGACCGTATTGACCGAGAAGCCGAGCGCCGACAGCCCGGCGAAGGTGCCGATCAGGCTAACCGGCACGGCGATGATCGGGATGATGGTGGCCCGCACGTTGCCGAGGAACAGGAACACCACGATCACCACCAGCCCGAACGCCTCCAGCAAGGTGGTCAGCACCTCACGGATCGTGTCGGAGACAAAGGTGGTGGTGTCGTACAGCACGTTCATCTTCATGCCCGGCGGGAACTGCGCCGAGAGCTTGGCGAGGGTCGCGCGCACCGCCGCGGCGGTCGAGACGGCGTTGGCCCCGGGCGATAGGTAGATGCCGACAGGCACCGCCGGCTCGCCGTTCAGCCGGGCCTCGCTGTCCATGTTCTGCGCGCCAAGGTCGACCGAAGCGACGTCGTGCAGCCGCAGAACCGAGCCGTTCGGGTTGGCGCGGATGATGATGTTGCCGAACTGCTTGGCGGTGACGAGCCGGCCCTGGGTCTGCAGGTTGAACTGGAACTGCTGGTTATCGCCGATCGGCCGCGCGCCGATGCGCCCGATCGGCGCCACCACGTTCTGCGCGTTGATCGCGTTGACGATGTCGGTGGGCGTCAGGCCGAGGCTCACCAGCTTGTCGGTGTGGAACCACACCCGCATGGAGTAGTTGAGCTTGCTGAACAGGTTGGCCTGGCCGACGCCGGGTGTGCGGGAGACCGCATCCAGCACGTGGATCAGCACGTAGTTGGCGACGTAGAGCGGCGTTTCCTGCGGCGTGCTGCCGGAGAACGCCACGAACATCAGCACCGCCGAGGATTTCTTCTGCACCGTCAGGCCTTCGGCCTGCACCTCCGGCGGCAGTTGCGACAGTGCCGCCTGCACCCGGTTGTTGACGTTGACGGTGTCGATGTCGGGGTTGGTGCCGAGCGCGAAACTGACCGCCAGCGAGTAGCTGCCGTCGTTGCCGCTGGTCGACTGCATGTAGATCATGTTGTCGACGCCGACCACCTGCGCCTCGATCGGCTCGGCGACGGCGGCTTCCACCGTCTCGGCGGAGGCGCCGGGATAGGTGGTGGACACGATGACCTGCGGCGGCACGATGTCCGGCAACTGCGCCACCGGGATGCGCGTCATCGCGATCGCCCCGGCGATGGTGATGACGATGGCGATGACGATGGCGAGCCGCGGCCGGCGGATGAAGACGGAGGAGATCATCGCGCGGCGGCCGCCCCGGACAGGGAGGCGGGTGCCGCATGCAGCGGGGCGCTGGCCGGGCCGGGGGCCACCACCTCCCCGGGGTGGACCTTCTGCAGACCGTCGACGATCACGTCCTCGTCCTTGGTGAGGCCGGTCGTGACGGTGGCGACAGTGGCGGTCGACTGGCCGAGGCTGATGCGGGTCAGCACCACCTTGTGCTGCGTATCGACCGTATAGACGTACTCGCCCAGCTGGTCGGTCATGACCGCCGTGCGTGGGATGGCAAGCAGCGAGATCGGCTGCGCGCCTTGCAGCAGCACGGTGACGAACTCGCCGTCGATCAGCTCGCGCTGGGTGGCGCCGCCGACCTTGAGGTCGCTGATCGGCGGATTGGGGATGGTGCCGCGCAGGATGACGGTGTCGGTGCTGGTAGAGACGGTATTGTCGACAAAATCAAGTTTGCCGGTCTGATCGTAGAACCGCCCGTCCGGCAGCTTGATCCGGATCACCACCGAGCCGAACCCGCCGGCGCCGGCGTAGCGGTGGCGCAGTTCCAGCTCGTCGGTGAGCGAGACCGGGAACGCCACGTACATCGGGTCCTGGCTGACGATGGTGGCGAGGGTGCCGGAACCCGGCGAGACGACGTTGCCGACCGAGACCGCGCTGAGGCCGATCTTGCCGGCGATCGGCGCGCGAATCTCGGTATAGCCGAGGTTGATCTGCGAGGACCGCACCTGCGCCTCGGTCGCCTGCAACTGGCCGGCGTCCGACAGCATCGTGGCGCGTGCGGAATCGACCAAGGACTGCTGGCCGGCCGGCGTCTTGATCAGCGATGCGGCGCGGCGGTAGGCGAGCGTGGCGTTCTGCAACTGCGCCTGCGCCTGCGCCACCGCCGCCTGTTTCGCTGCCAGATCGGCCTGGAACGGCGGCTGCTCCAGCCGGTAGAGCAACTGGCCCTGCGTCACCTCCGAGCCTTCGACGAAGTCGCGTTGTTCCAGGAACGCGCTGACCCGGGCGACCAGCGCCACCCGGTGCTCCGCCTGGATGCGTCCGACGTATTCAGAGGTCTCGGTAATCTGGTGCGGTTCCGCCTGGGCGACGCCGACGGAGGGCGGCCCGGGCGGCCCGGGCATTTGCGCGTGGGCCGGGACGAAGTCGGCGGCGAGCACGAACAGAGCGGCCACCAGGGCGATGGCCGAAACGCGTGGTCTCATCGGCTTGCATCTCCGGCCGGGCAGGGGATAGGCGCGCGACGCCGCCGCGAGCCGGGGGCACATAGGGGCGAACGCGGGGTTGACAAGTGCGCAGGGGTAGGGCCTGCCGCGGTCTGCGGTCAACTGCATATATGCGCCACATATGCGCCGCCGGGCCGCAGGGAACCCGCCCCGGCTTGAGGGTGGGGGCGTTCCGGCGCCAGACTGGCCGCGACTGCCAACGGGGAAGGAAACGCGCCATGCCGACCGCCACATTCGAGAACCATGCCCGCCGCCGGCTTGCCGCCGGGGAACTCGTGCTGTGCATGGGGGTGAACCAACTGCGTACCCCCAACGTCGCGCTGATCGCGAGCGCCTGCGGGTTCGACGCGATTTATATCGATCTGGAACACAACCCGACGTCGCTGGAAACCGCCGCGGCGATCTGCGTCGCCGCGATCGGGCACGGGGTGACGCCGATCGCGCGCATTCCCTCCCACGATGCGCACGACGCGGCGCGCATCCTCGATTGCGGCGCCCAGGGGGTGATGGTGCCGCACGTGAACAGCGCGGAGGAGGCGCGCGCGATCGTGGCCGCCTGCCGCTTCGCGCCGCTCGGCCATCGCTCCGCCGCCGGCACGGTGCCGGCGCTGGGCTATGCGGCGCTGCGCCAGCCCGAGATCAACCGGCGGTTGAACGCCGAGACCCTGGTGATCGCAATGCTGGAAACGCCGGAGGCGATCGAGGCGGCCGATGCGATCGCCGCGGTGGCGGGGATCGACATGCTGCACATCGGCTCCACCGATCTGAGTACGGAGATGGGGATTCCGGGGGAGTACAAGCATGACCGGATGCGCGCGGCGTACGAGACGACGGCTCGGGCGGCGCGGGCGCATGGCAAGAGTTTCGGCGTCGGCGGCGTGCGGGAGGATACCGAGTTCCAGGCCTGGCTGCTGCGGCTCGGCGTGCGCTACCTCACCGGCGGATCGGACGTCGGGTATCTCCTGAGCGCGGGGCGGCGGGACGTCGCAGCGATGCGGGGGATTGCACTGGGGTAGGTGCGCGCCGCCGCAGGGCAATCGCCTGGCTCGGAAGATCGCCGCCCGCGCGATTGCCCTGCGCGCCGCTGCCCCCGCTTGACCATCCGCCCCTTGCCCGACCATTCTCCGCGCCGAACCGGCCTCGGGCCCCGACCGTGCGTGCGCGGCGGCGGACACGGCGGCGGACACGGCTTCATCCACACGACGCAACCCAGCGGACAGAAGGGGGACAAGATGCCTCAGGTATCCCTGACGGTGAACGGCACGCACCATACGGTCGAGGTGGAAAACCGCACCCTGCTGGTGGAACTGCTGCGCGAGACGCTCGGCCTGACCGGCACCCATGTCGGCTGCGACACCAGCCAGTGCGGTGCCTGCGTGGTGCATCTGGATGGCAGTTCGGTGAAATCCTGCACCATGCTCGCGGTGCAGGCGGAAGGCGCCAAGGTCACCACGATCGAGGGCCTGGCGGCGGCCGACGGCACGCTGCACCCGATGCAGGAGATGTTCCGCGAACACCACGCCCTGCAGTGCGGCTTCTGCACGCCGGGGATGGTCATGAGCGCGGTCGACTTGGTGCAGTCCCACCCCGAAGGCCTGAGCGAGCACCAGATCCGCGACGGGCTGGAAGGCAACCTCTGCCGCTGCACCGGCTACCATAACATCGTCAAAGCCATCGCCGCCGCCTGGCCGCTGATGCACGGCAAGGCGATGCCGGCCGCTGCCGAATAACCACAAAAAACCGCAGGGAGGGTTCGGGTCATGGGCTTCGAGGGCATCGGCGCCGCCGTCCGCCGCAAGGAGGACCTGCGGTTCCTGAGCGGGCGCGGCCATTACACCGACGACATCAACCGGCCCGGCCAGCTCTACGCCTCCATCCGCCGCGCCGACCGGCCGCACGCGCGCATTGTCGGGATCGATACGGCGGCGGCGAAAGCCTCCCCCGGCGTTAGCGCGGTGTTCACCGGTGCCGACATGGCGGCGGAGAATATCGGCGGCCTGCCCTGCGGCTGGCAGATCCACAGCAAGGACGGCGCGCCGATGGCCGAGCCGCCGCACCCGGTGCTGGCCGTGGGCAAGGTGCGCCATGTCGGCGATCCAGTCGCGGTGGTGATCGCGGCGACCCGCCAGCAGGCGAAGGACGCGGCGGAAAAGCTGGCGATCGACTACGAGGACCTGCCCTCGATCGCCGGCCTGCGCGACGCGGTCGCCCCCGGTGCGCCACTGGTGCACGACGAGGTGCCCGGCAACATCTGCTACGACTGGCACATCGGCGACAAGGCGGTGGTGGACGCCGCCTTCGCGCGCGCGGCGAAGGTCGTGAAGCTCGAGCTCGAGAACAACCGGCTGATCCCGAACGCCATGGAGCCGCGCGCCGCGGTCGGCGATTTCGATTCCATGTCGGGCGACTACACGCTGTACACCACCAGCCAGAACCCGCATGTGATCCGCCTCCTGATGGGCGCCTTCGTGCTGCACATCCCGGAGAACCACCTGCGCGTGGTGGCCCCCGACGTCGGCGGCGGGTTCGGGTCGAAAATCTATCATTACGCGGAAGAAGCCATCGTCACCTGGGCCGCCGGCAAGCTGAAGCGGCCGGTGAAATGGACCGCGGACCGCTCCGAAAGCTTCATGTCGGACGCGCACGGGCGCGACCACGTGAGCACGGCCGAGATGGCGCTGGACGCAGAGGGGCATTTCCTCGCGCTGCGGGTTTCCACTCTCGCGAACATGGGCGCCTATCTCTCCACCTTCGCGCCCTGTGTGCCGACCTACCTGTACGCGACCCTGCTGGCGGGCGTGTACAAGACCCCGGCGATCTATGCCGAGGTGAAGGCGGTGTTCACCAACTCCGTCCCGGTCGATGCGTATCGCGGCGCCGGGCGGCCGGAGGCGACCTACCTGCTGGAACGCCTGGTCGACGTGATCGCGCAGGAAACCGGGATCGACCGGGTGGAACTGCGCCGGCGCAATTTCATCCCCGCCGATGCGTTCCCGTACCAGACGCCGGTGGCGCTGCAGTACGACAGCGGCGATTACACGGCCACCCTGGATGCCGCGCTGAAGGCCGCGGACTACGCCGGGTTCGCACAGCGGCGCGGCGCGGCGCAGGGGCGCGGGAAGCTGCGCGGCATCGGCGTGTCGACCTACCTCGAAGCCTGCGGCATCGCGCCGTCGGCGGTGGTGGGCTCGCTCGGCGCGCGTGCCGGCCTGTATGAATGCGCCAACGTCCGCGTCCACCCGACCGGCAGCGTGACGGTGTTCACCGGCTCGCACAGCCACGGCCAGGGGCACGAGACGACCTTTGCGCAGCTTGTGCACAGCCAGCTCGGCGTGCCGATGGACCAGATCGAGATCGTGCACGGCGATACCGACAAGATCCCGTTCGGCATGGGCACCTACGGGTCCCGTTCGCTCGCCGTCGGCGGCTCGGCGATGGTGAAGGCGATGGACAAGATCGTCGCCAAGGGCCGCAAGATCGCCGCGCACCTGCTGGAAGCTGCGGTGGACGACGTCGAGTTCAAGGACGGGAAATTCACCGTCGCCGGCACCGACAAGAGCAAGGCGCTGGCCGAGATCTCGCTCGCCGCCTACGTGCCGCACAACTACCCGATCGAGGAACTCGAACCCGGGTTGGAAGAAACCGCCTTTTACGATCCGAAGAACTTCACCTACCCGGGCGGCTGCCATATCGCGGAAGTGGAGATCGACCTCGACACCGGCGTGACCACGGTGGTCAATTTCACCGCGGTGGACGACGTCGGCCGGGTCATCAACCCGATGATCGTCGAAGGCCAGGTACAGGGCGGTGTCGCGCAGGGGATCGGCCAGGCGCTGCTGGAGAGCGCGGTGTACGATAAATCGGGCCAGCTTCTGTCCGGCTCGATGATGGACTATACCATGCCGCGCGCCGACAACCTGCCCAATATCACGGTCGGCACCGAGGTCACCTTGTGCACCCACAACCCGCTCGGGGTGAAGGGCTGCGGCGAGGTGGGCGCGATCGGCAGCCCGCCCGCCATCATGAACGCGGTGGTCGACGCGCTGCGCGACTACGGCGTACGGCATATCGAAATGCCGGCCACCGCACCCAAACTCTGGTCCATCATCCAGGCCGGCCGGCCGCGCCTGGCGGCCGAATAGCTTAGGGGACAGCACGCGATGTACGATTTCGCCTATCAGAAGCCCGCCTCCGTCGCCGACGCGGTGAAGGCGCTCGGCGCCGATCCCGAGGCCAAGGCGGTGGCCGGGGGCATGACCCTGATCCCGGTGCTGAAACAGCGGCTCAACCGGCCCTCGGTGGTGGTCGATCTGGCGAAGGCGGGGCTGGCGGGGATCACCGCCGGGACGGGCTCGGTCACCATCGGCGCGATGACCACCCATGCGGCGGTGGCACATTCGGCCGACGTGCAGCGGATCATCCCCGCGCTGGCGGAGCTCGCCGGCATGATCGGGGACGAGCAGGTGCGCCATCGCGGCACCATCGGCGGCAGCCTGGCCAACAACGATCCGGCGGCGGATTATCCGGCGGCGGCACTGGCGCTGGGGGCGACGATCACCACCACCAAGCGGGCGATCAAGGCGGACGATTTCTTCCAGGGCATGTTCACCACCGCGCTGGAGCCGGACGAGATCATCACCAAGGTGGAGTTTCCGGCAGCAACGAAGGCCAACTATCAGAAGTTCCGCAACCCGGCGTCGCGCTACGCGATCGTGGGCGTGTTCGTGGCGCAGACTGCCGCCGGCGTGCGGGTGGCGGTGACGGGCGCGGGGCAGGGCGGGGTGTTCCGGCACACGGCGATGGAACAGGCGCTGAGCAAGAACTTCTCGCCCGACGCGATCGCCAACGTCGTGACGCCGCCCGATGACCTGAACAGCGACATCCACGCGAGCGCCGAGTACCGCGCGCACCTGATCGGGGTGATGGCCCGCCGCGCGGTGGCGGCGGCCTAAGAGTGGGGGGCGCTGCCCCCCACACCCCCGGCCAGGGGACAGGTCCCCTGGACCCCTCGGACGGCTTCGCCCGGGAGCGGGGCGGCTGCGGGACCAGGGCGAGGGGGGCAGCGCCCCCCGATCTTGCTCCCATGACCGACCCAAAGGACATCCTGCGCCGCGTCTTCGGCTTCCCCGAGTTTCGTGGCCTGCAGGAGCCCGTGATCCGCCACGTGCTCGCCGGCGGCGACGCGCTGGTGCTGATGCCGACCGGCGGCGGCAAGAGCCTGTGTTACCAGGTGCCCGCGCTCTGCCGCGCCGGCACCGCCGTCGTCGTGTCGCCCCTGATTGCGCTGATGGACGACCAGGTGGCGGCGCTGCGGCAGCTTGGCATCAGTGCCGGCGCGCTGCATTCCGACCTCGATCCTGCCGAGGCGCGCGACGTAAGCCGCAGCCTGATCGAGGGCGCGCTCGATCTGCTGTACGTCTCCCCCGAACGCCTGCTGGCGAACGGCACGCTCGATCGGTTGTCGCGCCTGAAATTAGCGCTGATCGCGATCGACGAGGCGCATTGCGTTTCCCAATGGGGCCACGAGTTCCGCCCCGAATACCGCCTGCTCGCCAGCCTGCCCGATCGCTTCCCCGGCGTGCCGCGGATCGCGCTGACCGCCACGGCCGATCCGCGCACAAGGGCCGACATCCTGGCCGCACTCGGGATGGGTGGGGCGGAAGTGTTCGCGGCCAGTTTCCATCGCCCCAACCTGTTCCTGGCGGCGCATCCGAAGGCGTCGGAACTGGCGCAGTTGACGGAGTTGCTGGACCGCCAGCCCGGCGCCTGCGGCATCGTCTATTGCGGCTCCCGCGCCAAGACCGAGCGGGTGGCGGCGTCGCTGGAAGCGCGCGGCCATCCGGCGGTCGCGTTCCACGCCGGCCTCGATCCCGAGCACAAGCGCGCGGCGGCGGCGCGGTTCCGCTCCGGCGAGCCGCTGGTCGTGGTCGCGACCATCGCCTTCGGGATGGGGGTCGATCGTCCCGACGTGCGCTTCGTTGCGCATCTGGACATGCCCGACAGCCCGGAGGCGTGGTACCAGCAGATCGGCCGCGCCGGCCGCGACGGCGACCCGGCCGAGACCCTGTTGCTGCACGGTGCGCAGGACATCGCACAGGCGCGCCACTGGCTCGCGCAATCGACCGCGCCGGACGCGCAGCAGCGGGTGATGCGCACCAAGCTGGAACAGATCATCGCGCTATCGGAGACCGTCGGCTGCCGGACCCGGACGTTGCTCGCCTGTTTCGGCGAGGAGCTGGCCGAAGATTGCGGCCATTGCGACAATTGCCGCGCGCCGCCGCGCACGTTCGACGGCACGGTGGAGGCGCAGAAGCTGCTGTCCGCCGTCTATCGTACCGGCCAGGTGTTCGGCGCCGTGCATCTCGTGGCCGTGCTGCGCGGCGAAGCGACCGAGGCGGTGCAGCGCCACGGCCACGACCGGCTGCCGACCTTCGGCGTGGGCGCGGACCGCCCGGCCGGGTTCTGGCGCGGGCTGGTGCGGCAGTTGATCGCGCGCGGCGTGCTGGACGTCGATACCGCCGGCCATGGCGGCCTCTTCATGGTACCCGAGGTGGCGCGACCGATTCTGCGGGGGGAGGTTCCGGTGCTGGTGCGCGAGGACGCCCCGGCGTTGCCGCGACCACCGCGGGTGCGGCGGGAGCGGCGCGCGTGGGCGGCTCCCGCCGCACCCGGGGCCGCCCCGAGCGCCGCACCCGGGGCCACGGCCGTCCCGGCGTATGGGGCCGGCTTCGCGGCGCCCTTCGCCGCGACCGGCACTCGGTCTGCGACCCGCGGCGGCGCGCCGTCGGCGGAACCCGCCGCGCCCCCGCCCGCTGCGGATTCGTCCCTCTTCGAGGCCCTGCGCGCCTGGCGCGCCGGCGAGGCCAAGGTTCAGGCCGTACCGCCCTATGTCATTTTCCACGATACCGTCCTGCGCGAGATCTCCGCCGTCCGCCCCGTCGCGCTGGACGAATTGGGTGAGATCAAGGGTGTCGGGGCGTCCAAGCTCGCGCGCTACGGTGCTGCGGTGCTGGCGCTGGTGGCCGCCGCACCGTGACTGACGATACGACCACTGGCGGCGCCGCCGCCCCGTTCGACCGCGCCGCCGTCCGCCGCCACCGCGACCGCGCCGCCGCGCGGGTGGACCAGGTAGCCGACCTGCTGGGCAGCCTGGCGGAGCGGCTGCTCGACCGGCTGGACGACACCACAAGGCGCTTCACCGCCGCGCTCGACCTCGGCGGGCGCGGCGTGGTCGCGCCGCTGCTGGCCGTGCGCGGCATCGGTTGCGTCAGTTGCGACCTGTCGGCGCCGATGGCCGCGCGCAACCCGCGCCCGGTGGTGGTTGCGGATGAAGAGTACCTGCCGTTCGCGCCGGGCAGTTTCGATCTGGTGGTGGCCAGCCTGTCCTTGCACTGGATCAACGACCTGCCCGGCACCCTGATACAACTGCGCCACGCGTTGCGCCCGGGCGGATTGTTGCTGGCGAGCCTTCCCGCGCTCGGCACCCTGGGCGGACTGCGCACGGCGCTGACCCGGGCAGAGGCGGCCGTGCGCGGCGGCGCCGCGCCGCGGGTCGCGCCGTTCCCCGACCTCAGCGACTGTGCCGGCCTGCTGCAGCGCGCCGGCTACGCGCTGCCGGTGGCCGACGTCGAGGACGTGGACCTAAGTTATGCCGATCCGATGACGTTGGTCACGGAACTGAGAGCGGCAGGGGAGACCAATGCCCTGGTCGAGCGCGACCGGCGCATCCCGCCGCGCGCGCTGTTCGCGGCCGGCCTGGCGGGTGCGGCGGGGACGGACGGGCGGGTGGCGGTACGGCTGCGGCTCGCGGTGCTGACCGGCTGGGCGCCGGAATAGGGCCCGCTGCCGAGGCTTGCATAACCGCGATATGAAGAGAATTGCCGGTTGACGCAACTCAGCGTGTCTGTCAACCTCGTTTCCTATACTAAAAACGGGTGGCTCCATTGTGTGGGGCACACACGAGACCATTCAGGGAACAGGAGACGAACCATGAACGGCGTTGGCCGGAGGTCGGTGATTCGCGGCTCCCTTGGATTGGCGGCGGCTGGGGCGTTGGCGCGCCCGTATATCGCCAACGCCGCGGCCACGACCGCGACGGTATGGTGGGCCCAGGGGTTCGTCCCCGAGGAAGACGCCTCGTTCAAGCAAATGGTCGCCGACTACGAGAAGGCGAGCGGCAACAAGATCGACTACAGCATCCTGCCGTTCGTGGCGCTGGGCCAGAAGATGGTCTCCGCCCTGCAGACGGGTGATACGCCAGATGTGATCTCGTACGACGGGATCCAGACTACCCTGGTGCTGAACGCCTGGAACGGCAAGCTGGTCGATGTGAGCGACGTGGTGGCGACCCAGCAGGCGCATTTCACCAGTACCGCCCTGCTTTCGACGAAGCTTTACAACAAGACCGAGAACAAGCGAGCGTTCTATGCGGTCCCCTACAAATGCGCCTCCGAGCCGTTCCACGTCTGGTCCGACCTGGTCGAGAAGGCCGGCTACAAGATGTCGGACATCCCGAATACCTGGGATAAGCGCTGGGATTTCTTCAAACCGATGCAGGCCAAGTTGCGCGCCCAGGGCATGCGCAGTGTCTATGCCTTCGGCATGCAGATGACGACCAACGGGCCGAGCGACGGCAACAACGTGTTCCATGGCTTCCTGATCGCCAACGGAGGCAAAGGGCTGGTCACCCCGGACGGCAAGATCCATCTCGCTGATCCGCAGGTGAAGGAGGCGGTGATCAAGACGATCACGTATATCACCACGGCCTACAAACAGAATTACACCCCGCCGGGGGCGATCAGCTGGAACGACGCCGACGACAACAACGGGTTCCACTCCAAACTGTTCGTGATGGATTTCGACGGCACGATCTCCACCGAGCTCGCGATGATCCATCGTCCGAAGGACTACAACGCGTGCGTCACCATGGGCCTGCCGCTCGGCAACGACGGCAAGCCAATCCCGGCCATGGTCGGCGTGATCGGCGGCTTCATCCCCAAGGTCGCGAAGAACATCGTGGTTGCCAAGGACTTCATGAAATTCGTCATCCGTCCGGAGGTCAATAACAAATACCTGAAGGCGGGGCTGGGCCGCTGGGTGCCGGTGTTCCCAGAACTCACGCAGACCGATCCGTTCTGGCTGCACTCCAAGGACCCGCATCGCGCCCCCTACGTCGAGCAGACGCTGACCGGTCCGTCGATCCCCGACTACCTCGCCTATACGCCCGCCTATGCCGAAGTCGAGGCCCAGCAGGTCTGGGGGCAGTCGTACGCCGACGTGTACAAGAACGGCATGACACCGACGGCCGCGGCGGAGAATGCGTTCAAGCAAATCGAGGCAATCTTCGCCAGATACCCGATCGCCTAGGAGGGGCGAACGTCATGGATGGCAGCAGCGCCCGAGTTATCGGGATCGGCCAGCCGACCGTCGGACGGCCCGTCGTTCGGTATGCTTGGCGGGCCGGTCTGCAAGGACCGGAGCTGATCTGGGCGCTGGCCTTCCTGGTACCGTATTTCGCGACCTTCCTGCTCTTCGTGGTCTATCCGATTGCCTACGGGCTGTGGATGGGCAGCGATCCAGCCCTCTATATCCAGTTGTTCTCGGATCCGATCTACCAGGAGACGGTGGTCAACACGCTGATCTTCGTGATCGTCGGCGTGAACCTGCGGATGCTCCTGGCGCTGGGGCTGTCGGGGTTCTTCATGCGCCGCGGGTGGTGGATCAAGGCGCTGCTGATGGTCTTCATCCTGCCCTGGGCGGTGCCGGCGCTGCCCACCTTCCTGTCGATCCACTGGATGCTGAACGGCGACTGGGGACTGCTCAACAACCTGATCTGGGACGTATTCCATGTGAACGGGCCGTCCTGGCTCGATCACCGCTGGCTCGCGCTCTGGTCCGACGTCATCGCCTATGTCTGGAAATGGCTGCCGTTCTGGACCGTGATCCTGCTCGCCGGCCGGATGGCGATCCCAAAGGACCTGTACGAGGCGGCGGAAATCGACGGGGCCACCGGGCTCGGCCGTTTCGCGCATATCACCTGGCCGCTGCTGGCCAACCTCTACCTTGTGTCCACTCTGCTCGGGCTCCTGTTCACGCTCGGCGACTTCACCACCGTCTATTTCGTCTCCGGCGGCGGCCCGGCGAATTCGACCCAGGTGCTGGCGACGCTCGGGATCCGCGACGCGTTCGTCATGTCCCAGCCGCGGCTCGGCGTGGCGGCGGTGATGTCGGCGATTCCCGTCCTGATCCCGCTGGTGATATGGCTGATGCGGCGGGTGCGTGCCGCGGGGGTGGAACGATGAGCGCCGCGCTTGCGGCCGCCCGCAAGCCGAACTACCGGCTGCGCGGCTACGCGACACAGACCGGCGTGGTGCTGCTCGGCATCGTGCTGGTGATCTGGTCGCTCGGGCCTATCTATCCGATGGTGATGGTGGCGCTCGATTCCCACGACGACGTGTTCAGCACCCATATCTTCCCGCCGTCGCCTACCTTGCACAGCTTCTGGATCGTCGGCACGCAGGGCTACTGGTACCTCTCGTCTTTCTGGCATCAGTTTGCCAACAGCTTCTATGTCGGCTTCGCCACGACGGCCCTGACCTTGCTGATAGGCTCGCTCACCAGCTTCGTGATCGGCCGGATGCGCCTCCGCGGCGGCTGGGTGGTGAGCAACATGGCGCTGGTGACCTACGTCATCCCCGCCTCCTTCGTGGCGATCCCGTTCTACCGGATCATGCAGATCTACGGCTGGGGCAACAGCCTGTGGTCGGTGATCGCGGCCTACGTCGCCTTCACGACACCCTATGCCATCTTCGTCCTGCAGCAGTATTCGGTATCGATCCCGATCGAGCTCGACGAATCGGCGCGGATCGACGGCGCGTCTCCGTGGCAGGTCTATACGCGGATCTACCTGCCGTTGATGGCGCCGGCCCTGGTCGCGGTGGGCACGTTCGCCCTGCTGCTGGCATGGAACGACTACCTCTATCAGTTCCTGCTGCTGTCGTCGCAGCGGAACATGACGGTGGCGGTGGTGCTGGCGCAGTTCCTCAACAGCGACGAGGCTCCGTGGAACTACATGATGGCGACCGCCATCATCTATTCGGTCCCGCCGATCATCGCCTACTATGCCTTCCGCCGCTACATGACCTCGGGGCTGACGATGGGCGGGGTGAAGGGCTGACCTACAGCAGCTGAATGAGCTGCGCTTTCAGATAGGCGGTCTCCGGCAACGCCGGGTGCACCGGATGATCCGGCCCCGCGCCTGTGGTGGCCAGGATCCGCCCCGGCCGCCGCGCGCGCTGCAACCCGTCCGCGATCCGCCCCGCCCATGCATCGAGCGGCGCATGGTGGCTGCACGAAGCGACGAACAGGAACCCGCCGGGCGCGACCAGCGCCGCCGCCAGCCGCGCCATGCGGGTATAGGCGCGCAACCCGGCATCCGTATCCTTGCGGGTGCGCGCGAAGGCCGGCGGATCGGAGATCACGATATCGAACTTATCGCCAGCGGCAGCATGCGCGGCCATGATGTCGAACGCGTCGCCCCGGCTGGTCATAACCGTGGCAGCAAGGCCGTTCAGCGCCGCCGCAGCCTCCGCCTGCGCCAGTGCGGGGGCGGAGCTGTCCACCAGCCGCACCGACGCGGCGCCGGCCGCGGCGCAGCGCAGCCCGAAGCCGCCGGTGTGGCAGAACACGTCCAGCACCCGCGTGCCGGACGCGAGCGCCGCCACCAGGTCGCGGTTGCCGCGCTGGTCGAAGAACCAGCCGGTCTTCTGGCCCGCGAGCAGATCGACCGGGAACCGAACGCCCGCTTCCTCGACAACCACGGGGCCGGGGTCGCCGTGCAGCACGGAAATCGTGTCGTCCAGCCCCTCCAGCCGACGGGCGCCGCTGTCGTTGCGGGCGACGATCGCGCGCAGCGGCAGCTCGGCGAGCAGCGCGTCGCGCAGGTTGTCCAGCAGCCGGTCCATACCTGCGACATTGGCCTGCACCACCGCCACGTCGTCGTAACGATCGACGATCAGCCCGGGGAGGTAGTCGGCCTCGGCATGCACCAGCCGGTGGAATGGACTGTCGCAGACCCGCGCGCGCAGCGCGATCGCATCGCGCAGCCGGGCGCGGAACCAGTCGGTGTCGATCGCGGTATCCGGATCGCGGTCGAGCAGGCGCACGGCGATCAGACTGTGCGGGTTGTACATGGCCACGCCGAACCGCAGGCCGCCGTCACCTTCCAGCCGCACCAGGCTGCCCGGCTCCAGCCGTTGCGGTACCACTTCGTTGCTGTACGCCCAGGGTGCGCCCGCGCGCAGGCGCCGCCCCTGGCCGGGGTGGAGTTTCAGGACCGGCCGGGAAATACTCACACCCGTTCGAAGATCGCGGCGATCCCCTGGCCGCCGCCGATGCACATCGTCACCAGAGCGTAACGGCCATCGACGCGGCGCAGCTCGTACAGCGCCTTCACCGTCAGCATCGCCCCGGTCGCGCCGACCGGATGACCGAGCGAAATCCCCGACCCGTTCGGATTGGTCTTCTCCGGATCGAAACCAAGGTCCTTCGCCACCGCGCAGGCCTGCGCCGCAAACGCCTCGTTCGATTCGATCACGTCCATCTGATCGAGCCGCAGCCCGGCGCGGGCGAGCGCGCGCCGAGTGGCCGGCACCGGACCGATCCCCATGATCTTCGGATCGACCCCGGCATGGGCATAGGCGACCAGCCGCCCGAGCGGCGTCGCGCCACGTTTTGCCGCCGTGGCACCCTCCATCAGCACCACCGCCGCCGCGCCATCGTTGATGCCGGACGCATTGCCCGCGGTCACCGTGCCGTCCTTGCGGAACGCCGCGCGCAGCTTGCCGAGATCTTCGGCCGTGGTGTCGGGGCGCGGATGCTCGTCGGTGTCGAACACCGTTTCCCCTTTGCGGGTCTTCAGCCGCACCGGAAGGATCTGCTCCTTGAACCGGCCTTCGCGGATCGCGCGGCCGGCGCGGCGGTGCGATTCCACCGCCAGCGCGTCCTGCGCGGCGCGGGTGATCTGGTGCGATTCCGCAAGATTCTCGGCGGTCTCGCCCATGTGGATGTGGTGGAACGGGTCGTGCAGCGCGGCCAGCATCATGTCGACCATGACGGTGTCGCCCATGCGTGCGCCCCAGCGCACGCCTTGCGCCAGGTAGGCCGCGCGGCTCATGCTTTCCGCCCCGGCGCCGACGGCGATCTCGGCGTCGCCGAGCAGGATGGATTGCGACGCCGACACGATCGCCTGCAATCCCGAGCCGCACAGCCGGTTCAGGGTCAGGGCCGGCGCGGCCTCGCTCACGCCGGCGCCGAGGGCGGCGACCCGGGCGAGGTACATGTCCTTGGCTTCGGTATGGATCACGTTACCGAACACGACGTGATCGACTTCCTCGCCCGCCACGGCGGCGCGTGCCAGCGCCTCGCGCACGACCTGCGCGCCGAGCTCGGTGGGCGGGACGTCCTTCAACGCGCCGCCGAAATCCCCGATCGGGGTGCGTACGCCGGAAACGACCAGGACTTCGCGTGCCATGTGGGTCTCTCCTGCCGCTTGTGGGGCGGGTGCTGTGGCATGGCGCCCCGCCCGAGGCAAGCGGCGGCCCAGTTTGACACCCCGCGGCGCCGGCGGCGATGCTGCCCCCGGTTGCGCGAGGGCGCGGCCGGGGGAAACGCGGAACCGGGCCATGACCAGCGGAACGATCATGATGGTTGCCGGCAGCGGCGCGGCGGGCTTCGCCGGAGACGGCGGCCCCACGACTGCGGCCCTGCTGCACGGGCCGTACGGCATCGCCATCGGCGCCGACGGCCCGGCGGCGACCGCGTGCCTGGCCCGCCCGCATGGCGTCGCGGTCGGCCCGGACGGCGCCGTCCATATCGGCACACCGAGAACCACCCCATCCGCCGGCTGGACCATACCCTTGCCACCATCGGAACGACATGACCCAGGACGACGACACCTATGATTTCATCGTCACGGGTGCCGGCTCGGCCGGCTGCGCGGTGGCCGCGCGATTGTCGGAATCCGGCCGCCATCGCGTGCTGCTGCTGGAAGCGGGCGTGCGCGACCGCAATCCGTGGGTGCACATCCCGCTCGGCTATTCCAAGCTGTTCAACGATCCCACGCACAACTGGATGTTCGATTCGGAACCGGAGCCGAACCTGAACGGGCGGGTGATGTACCAGCCGCGCGGCAAGGTGCTCGGCGGCACCAGCGCGATCAACGGCATGGTCTATATGCGCGGTAACCACGCCGACTACGACCAGTGGCGGCAGACGGGCTGCGAGGGCTGGGACTGGGAATCGGTACTCCCCTACTTCCGCCGCGCCGAGGACCAGGCACGCGGCGAAAGCGAATACCATGGCGTCGGCGGCCCGCTGCACGTCTCGGACCAGCCGCAGCGCTGGGAACTGGCGGACGCGCTGCTCGCCGCCTGCGTCCAGGCCGGCATTCCGCCCAATGACGATTTCAACGGCGCGCGGCAGGCAGGCGCCGGCTATTACCAGACCACCACCAAGAACGGCCGGCGCTGGAGCAGCGCCACCGCCTACCTGCTGCCCGCGCGCAGCCGCGCCAACCTCGTTGTGCAACCCGAGGCCCACGCCACCCGTCTGCTGATCGAGGACGGACGCGCCGTCGGCGTCGCGTACCTGACCCCGGGCGGCCCGCGCACCGCGCGCGCCCGCGGCGAGATCGTCGTCTCCGGCGGCGTCTACGGCTCCCCGCAACTGCTCCTGCTGTCGGGCATCGGCCCGGGCGCGCATCTGTCCGCACTGGGCATCCCGGTGGTGCGCGACCTCGCGCCCGTCGGGGCCAACCTGCACGAGCATTTCAACAGCTACATCACCTACCGCTGCACCCGCCCGATCACCCTGAACGAGCTTCACCGCAGCACCTGGCGCAAGCTGAAGGCCGGCGCTGAATATATGCTGCACCGGAAGGGGCCGATGGCCGGCAACGGGCTCTATGTCGGCGCCTTCGTGACCAGCGATCCGGCGCTGGAACGCCCGGACCTGCAGATCAACACCTTCGCCTGGAGCGTGCTGGAACGCACCCGGCAAGGGATCGTGGCGCATCCGTTCCCGGGGTTCTCGATCAGCCCGGTGCACCTGCGGCCCGAGGGCCGCGGCACGGTGCGGCTGAAATCCCCCGATCCGCTGGCGCCGCCGGAAATCCGCTTCAACTTCCTCGCCACGCCCTACGACATGCAGGCGATGCTGGCAGGCATGCGCTGGGCGCGGAAGATCGCGCAGCAGCCGGCGCTTGCGCCCTATATCGCGGCGGAGACCCTGCCGGGGCCGCACGTCGCCTCCGACGCGGCGTTGGAGGCGGATATCCGGGCGCGCGGCGTGTCCAACCTGCATCCTGTCGGTTCGTGCCGCATGGGCCACGGCACGGATTCGGTGGTCGATCCGCGCCTGCGCGTGCATGGCATCGCCGGGCTGCGCGTGGCCGACGCCTCCATCATGCCGCAGATTGTCGCCGGCAACACCAACGCCCCCTCGATCATGATCGGCGAGAAAGCCGCTGCCATGGTGCTGGAGGACGCGCACGCCCGGCCGCGCAACGTCGTCACAGCAGGCTGAGCTGCGCCGACGCATCCGCGGCGGCCGTGCCGGGTACTGCGAAGCGGGAGCAGTCGAGCCCGGCGCGGGCGTTCGCGAGCTTCCACTGCCGCGCGGCCCGGGCGAAGCGGCGGCCGAGCAGATCAGCGTAGACGCCGGAGCCCTTCATCCGCTCGTGGAACCGCGGGTCCGACAATTCGCCGCCGCGGGTTTCCCGGATCAGGTTCAGGACGTGGCGCGCGCGGTCGGGCGCGTGTTCGGCCAGCCAGTCCCGGAACATCTCCCGCAGCTCGTGCGGCAGGCGCAGCAGCACGTAGCCGGCCGAGCGTGCGCCGGCGGCCGCGGCGGCCTGCAGGATGCGTTCCAGCTCGGCATCGTTCAGCCCCGGGATCATCGGCGCCGCCATCACCCCGGTGGGCACGCCCGCCTGCGCCAGGGCCGTGATCGCCGCCAGCCGGCGCGCCGGCGTCGCGGCGCGGGGTTCCATCCGCCGCGCCAGCCCGGCATCGAGCGTGGTGACCGACAGGCACACCCGCGCCAGCCCGCGCGCCGCCATCGACGCCAGCAGGTCGAGGTCGCGCAGCACCCCGGCCGATTTGGTCACGATCGTGACCGGGTGGTTGAACCGGTCCAGCACCTCCAGCACCGCGCGCGTCAGCTTCAACGTGCGATCGACCGGCTGGTAGGGATCCGTATTGGTCCCGAGCGCCAGCGGCCGCGGCGTGTAGCCGGGCTTGCGCAGCTCCTTTTCCAGCAGCGCCGCGACGTCCGGCTTGAACACCAGCTTGGTTTCGAAATCGAGCCCGGGCGAGTAGCCGAGATAGGCATGGGTCGGCCGCGCATAGCAGTAGATGCAACCGTGCTCGCAGCCGCGGTAGGGGTTCACCGCACGGTCGAAGCCGATGTCGGGCGAGGTGTTCCAACTGATCGCCGAGCGGGTGGCGTCGCGGATCAGGGTGGTGGCGAGCGGCGGCAGGCTCTCGTGCTCGGCCTCCATCGTGTCCCAGCCGTCGTCGAAGGGGCTGGCGGTCGCGCTGTCGTAGCGGCTGGGCGGGTTGGACACGGCGCCGCGCCCGCGGCGGGCGAGCGGCGGAGGCGGCGCATCGGGCGGCGGATCGGGCAGGCCGGCGCGCTCGAGCGCGGCCAGCGCCTCCCGGTCGACCCCCGCGGCGTCGCCGACGGGGGAAGCGCGGGAAGGCACCCGGCGCCCGCGCGCCGGCGGGGCGACGGCGGTGGGCGGGGCGATCGGACGGCTGGCGGCCTGGGCGTATGGCATGACGAGGGTCCTCGCCGGTTCGCCCCGAATGTGCCGCCCCGGTCCGCCGCCGTCAAGAACAATCAGAGAACAGAGAGCGGTAGGCGGTCAACCCGAGCTTGCCATCGAGTCGCCCAACAGCGGCATCATGCTGCGGTGTCCGACCCCGAAGCCGCCTGCCGCGGAGGCGAGCGAGCCGAGATCCCCGCCGCTCAGCAGCAATTCCGCCCGCGGCCCGCAATTATTCGGCCCGGTGCTGGTGGGCCCGCCTGCCCAGTGGGCGCGGTAGCGGTCGTGTTCATCGGGCGCGGCGGCCTCGACCACGAGGCTGCCGTGGGTCTTCGCCATGATGCTCGAATCGAGCTGGCAGGTTGTCGTGCCGCCCGGGCCGATCCTGGTGGCGGTGAACGCCACCTCCGGCGCCAATGCCGGGCTCGGGGTGGCAAAGCTCACGATGTCACCGACACCGGGGCCCCATTGATCGGCCGCCTGCGCCAGGCGGATCATGCTCAAGGTCGTCACGCCCAGTGCGAGCACCAGGCCGTAGGCCCACAAAGGCGTGGGCGCCGTCGTTCCGTTCCGCTTCGTCCGCATCGTCCGTTCCGCACCTGCTCGCAACCCGACCAGCCACACATGAGTGGCGGTGGGGCGCGTTGATCTCGATCAAACCGGTTGGTGATCGATCCCGGTGCTGGAAATGAAGGCCTCCACGTCACCCCGGGTCGGCAGCGATGCCTGCGCTCCTGGACGTGTCGTAGATAGGGCCGCAGCGGCGGCTGCGTAACCCATCGCTTGCACAATTCTGCCCCCCGCTGCGAGCACGGAGGCGAGGGCGCCGAGGAACGCGTCCCCCGCGCCGGTGGTATCGACCGGGCGGACCGGCACCGGTGGTTGCAGATGTATGCTAACGGCGTCCGCATACACCGCCCCGGCCGCGCCGAGCGTGATCAGCGCCGCCCGCGCCCCCGCCGCCACCAGCGCGCGTGCGCCGGCGATGGCCTCGTCGGCCGAGCGCAGCGGATGGCCGAGCAGGGCAGCGGCTTCGGTCTCGTTCGGCGCGATCAGGTCGATCGCGGGCAGGAGGTCGGAGGGAACCGGGCGCGCGGGGGCGGGGTTGAGCAGCACGAACCAGCCGGCGGCGCGTCCGGCCCGCAGTGCGTACACTACGGAAGCAGGCGGAATTTCGTGCTGCACCAGCAGGATCCCCGGACCGGGGATGGCGGCGAGCACGCGGTCGATCAGCGCCGGCCCGGTCGCGGCGTTGGCGCCCGGCACCACGACGATCTGATTGGCGCCGGCGGCATCGACCGCGATCAGCGCGGTGCCCGTGGGGACAGGGGGCGGCCCGGGGGCCTCGGCGAGATGCGTGGTGTCCACCCCGGCATCGGCCAGCCCGGCGCGCAACGCGGCCCCGAACGAATCGGCGCCGACGCAGCCGGCCATGAAGACCCGCGCCCCGAGCCGTGCCGCCGCCACCGCCTGGTTCGCCCCCTTGCCGCCGGGCAGCGCGGCGAAGCCGGTCCCACCCACCGTCTCCCCCGGCGCGGGCAGGCGGCCACAGGTCGCGACCAGGTCCATGTTGAGGCTGCCGATCACCAGCACGGGGCGGGGCAGTTGGGTCATGCGGCCTCCGGGATCGGGCTGCGCGTGCAGGGGGCGCGACCGGTGGGCGGGTCAGCGGCGCATGCGGCCGATGGTTTCCACCAGCTCGTCGACCTTGTGGCGCTGCTCCACCGGATCGCCGGAGGCGAAGGCGGAGGCGACGCAGGTGTCGAGGTGATCGTGCAGGATCTGCGCCTCCACCTTCGCCAGCGCGGCGCGCACCGCGGCGATCTGGGTCAGCACGTCCACGCAGTAGCGGTCCGCCTCCACCATGCGGGACAGACCGGCCACCTGGCCCTCGATCCGGCTCAGCCGTGCGACGACGGCACGCTTCTTTTCCTGGTGCATGGGTTGATACTATACCGGCAGGGGGTATATGGGCAAGCACCGTATGCGACGCCTCAGCGGGTCGGCACGGCAATGGAGACCGGCATGGACCAGCACGCAACCCTCCATCCCACGGCAGACGACGCCGCCGCGGCCACCGACCCCGTCTGCGGGATGACGGTCGATCCCGTCACCGCCAAGCACCGCGCCGCCCACGCCGGCCGGACGTTCTTCTTCTGCTCCGACGGCTGCCGGACCAAGTTCGTCGGCGACCCGCACCGCTACCTGCACCCGAAGCCGCACGCCGATGCGCCTGCGCACGCCCATCCCCCGGCCTCCCCGGGCGCCATCTACACCTGCCCCATGCACCCCGAGGTGCGCCAGATCGGCCCCGGCGCCTGCCCGATCTGCGGCATGGCGCTGGAGCCGGTCGAGCCCACTGCCGAGACCGGCCCCAACCCCGAATTGCGCGACATGCGCCGCCGCTTCTGGATCGGCCTCGTGCTCGCCATCCCGGTGGTCGTGCTGGACATGGGCGCGCCGCTGTTCCGCCACCTGCTGGCGTCGGCTGTGTCCAATTGGGTGCAGTTCGTGCTCGCCACCCCGGTCGTGCTCTGGGCCGGTTGGCCGTTCTTCGTCCGCGGCGTCGCCTCGGTCCGCGCGCGCAGCCTCAATATGTTCACCCTGATCGCGCTCGGCACCGGCGCGGCCTGGCTCGACAGCGTCGTCGCCACCCTGGCGCCCGGCGTATTTCCCCCGGGCTTCCGCGCCGCCGACGGATCGGTGCCGGTCTATTTCGAGGCCGCCGCGGTCATCATCGTGCTCGTGCTGCTCGGCCAGGTGCTGGAACTGCGCGCGCGCGAACAGACCGGCGGCGCCATCCGCGCCCTGCTCCGCCTGGCACCGAAAACCGCCCGCCGCCTCGGCGCCGACGGGGCGGAGGAAGACGTGCCGATCGAAACCGTCGCGCTCGGGAACCGCCTGCGGGTGCGCCCGGGCGAGGCGGTGCCGGTCGACGGCACCGTGCTGGAAGGCCGCGGGACGGTCGACGAATCCATGCTGACGGGCGAATCCATGCCGGTCACGAAACACCCCGACGAGCGGTTGATCGCCGGCACGATGAACGGCACCGGCAGCTTCGTCATGCGCGCCGACGCGGTCGGCGCCGGCACCGTGCTCGCCGGCATCGTCGCACTGGTGGCGGAGGCGCAACGATCGCGCGCGCCGATCCAGCGTCTGGCCGATCGGGTGGCGGGGTATTTCGTCCCCGCGGTCCTGGTCGCGGCGGCACTGGCCGCGATCGCCTGGACGGTTTGGGGCCCGGCGCCGGCGCTGGCCTACGCGCTGGTCGCCGCGGTCTCCGTGCTGATCGTCGCCTGCCCCTGCGCGCTCGGCCTTGCCACGCCGATGTCGATCATGGCCGGCATCGGCAAGGGCGCGCAGGCCGGGGTGCTGATCCGCTCGGCCGAGGCGCTGGAACGGCTGGAACGCATCGATACCCTGGTGCTCGACAAGACCGGTACCCTGACCGAAGGCAAGCCGCAAGTCACCGCGGTGGTGCCCGCGCCCGGCCGCAGCGAAGCCGACGTGCTGGGCCCCGCCGCCGCGCTGGAACAGGCGAGCGAGCACCCGCTCGCCGCCGCCGTGCTCGCCGCGGCGCGCATCTCGGACATCGCGGTGCCCCGGGTCGGTGATTTCGTTTCGATCACCGGTCAGGGCGTGACCGGCACGGTGGCCGGCCACCAGGTGGCGCTCGGCAACGCCAGGCTGATGGAAACGCAGGGCGTGGCCGGGGCGGCAAGTGACGAAGTCGCGGCGCAGGCCGAAACCCTGCGCCAGGACGG
The DNA here is from genome assembly GCA_963708095.1 of uncultured Pseudomonadota bacterium. GTDB lineage: Bacteria > Pseudomonadota > Alphaproteobacteria > Acetobacterales > Acetobacteraceae > JAJZVS01. The sequence goes on along the minus strand of OY970182.1, from coordinate 3,716,485 downwards.
CGCCACCGTGCTGTTCCTGGCGATCGATGGCGCCCCCGCCGGGCTGATCGCCGTCGCTGACCCGATCAAGCCGACCACGCCGGCGGCCCTCGCCGCCCTGTCCACGCGCGGCCTGCGGATCGTGATGCTGACCGGCGACAACCGGACGACAGCGGAGACGGTGGCACACCGCCTCGGCATCACGGAGATCCAGGCCGACGTGCCCCCGGACGGCAAACATGCGGTCGTGCAACGACTCCGCGTCGAAGGCCGCATCGTCGCCATGGCCGGCGACGGGGTGAACGACGCCCCTGCCCTGGCCGCCGCCGATATCGGCATCGCCATGGGCACCGGAACCGACGTCGCCATGCGCACCGCCGCCATCACCCTGGTGAAAGGCGACCTCGGCGGCATCGTGCGCGCCCTGATCCTGGGCCGCGCCACCATGCGCAACATCCGCCAGAACCTGTTCTGGGCGTTCTTCTACAATGCGGTCGGCATCCCCGTAGCCGCCGGCGTGCTCTACCCGGTGTTCGGCATCCTGCTGAGCCCCGTGGTCGCCGCCGCGGCGATGTCGTTCAGCTCGGTGAGCGTCATCACCAATGCATTACGGTTGCGCCGGCTGCGGCTGTAGGTCGGGCGCGGGATCGTGGGCAATATCCGTTTCGGAGGCCTGGCTTTTTGCCAGCGATTTGACCCCGGACCCAGGGCCGTTGGCGACACGACGGCCCTGGTGAGAAGTTTGGCCGATGGTGGGGTGTGGCCGAATGACGACCGTTCCTGTCGATTTTGTTCCGGATGCGACCGGCACTCGGATCATCGTCCCGCCTCCAAGTGCGGCGGCGCGTTGAATTTATGAGCAATGAGCGCATCCGTCGGATTGGTCGACTGCGCTCCTACGCCTACCTCTGCGTCCTCCCGCAATAAAACGTGCTCCTCCTCCCCTGCACCACCCGCCGTATCCCCGCACAAGGCGCCCCCGGACACCGCTCGCACGCCTCCCCCTCCCGTCCGTACACCTTCCACGCATGCTGGAAATACCCCAGTTCCCCGTTCGGCTGCGCGTAATCCCGCAAGCTCGATCCTCCCGCCGCGATCGCCTCCGTCAACGTCGCCCGGATCGCCGCCACAAGCCGCCCCGCCCGCACCCCTGGCACCGTCTCCGCCACCCGGAACGGGCTGATCCCGGCCCGGAACAATGCCTCGCACACGTAGATATTGCCTAAGCCCGCCACCACGCCCTGGTCCATCAGCGCCGCCTTGATCGCCGTCCGCTTGCCCGCCAGCGCCGCCGACAGGACCGAAGGCGTGAACGCCGCCTCCAGCGGCTCCGGCCCCAACGCCGCCAGCAACCGGTGCTGATCTTCCGCCGCCGTCGGCACCAGGTCGACGAAGCCGAACCGGCGCGGATCGACCAGCCCCACCCGCCAGCCGTCGTCCGTCTCCAGCACGAAATGCTCGTGCAATGTGACCGCGTTCGCCCCCGCCCGCCCGATCACGATCCGCCCCGACATGCCGAGATGCAGCAACAGGCTGTCCCCGCCGGAAAGCCGCATCAGGATGTATTTGCCCCGCCGGCAGAACCCTTCGACCACCGCGCCCGTCAGCCGCCGCTCCAGCCCCGGCGGCAGCGGCCAGCGCAGGTCGGCACGATGCACCGCCACCCGCACCAGGGTGCGGCCGTCGAGCCGGGCGGCCATGCCGCGCATCACTGTTTCAACTTCGGGAAGTTCGGGCACGCGCGGACCCTGGCCGGTTTCCGGAGGCAATACACCAGGGTATAGGGTGGACAGGATGAGCGCCAACCCCTCCCCGGACACCGATTTCGGCTTCCGCCGCGTCCCCGCGGCGGCCAAGGCCGGGCTCGTGCGCCAGGTCTTCGCCTCCGTGGCGCCGCGCTACGACCTTATGAACGACCTGATGTCGCTCGGGGTGCACCGGGTCTGGAAGCGCATCCTGCTCACCGCGCTCGACCCGCGGCCGACCCGCACCCTGCTCGATCTCGCCGGCGGCACGGGGGACATCAGCTTCGGCTGGCGGCGGCTGGGCGGCGGGCCGGTGGTGCTGTCGGACATCAACCCGGCGATGCTGGCGGTGGCGCGCGACCGCGCGATCGACCGCGGGATGGTGGCGGGCATCGAACTCCTGGTCGCCGACGCCGAGCATCTGCCGCTGCCGGACCGCAGCTTCGACCGCGTCTCGATCGCCTTTGGCCTGCGCAACTGTACCGACAAGGATGCGGTTCTGGCCGAGGCGCACCGCGTGCTCCGCCCCGGCGGGCGGTTCTTCTGCCTGGAGTTCAGCCGATTGCAGGTCGCCGCCCTCGCCCCTGCCTACGATGCCTGGTCGTTCAAGGTGCTGCCGACCCTGGGCGCGCGCGTGACCGGCGATGCGGGATCATACCAATACCTGGCCGAAAGCATCCGCACCTTCCCCGACCAGGAACGCCTGGCGGGCATGCTGCGCGCGGCCGGGTTCGCACGGGTGGAGGTGCGCAACCTCTCGGGCGGGATCGCCGCGATCCATTCTGGGTGGCGGCTGTGACTCGCCCGGCTGTAACCCGCACCCTGGCACCTCTGCGCAAAGGCTCCCCCCACGCATGAGCCTGCTCGGCAAGCGAATCCTGCTGATCGTTTCGGGGGGCATCGCCGCCTACAAGGCGCTGGAACTCATCCGCCTCTTGCGTGGCGCCGGCTGCGGCGTCACCTGCGTGCTCAGCCGCTCGGCCGGGCATTTCGTCACCCCGCTGTCGCTCCAGGTGCTGAGCGAAGCGAAAGTCTACACCGACCTCTTCTCGCTCACCGACGAAAGCGAGATGGGGCATATCCAACTTTCCCGCGCCGCCGACCTGCTGGTGGTCGCCCCCGCCAGCGCCGACCTGCTGGCGCGTATGGCGGCGGGCATGGCGGATGATCTCGCCGCCACCGTGCTGCTCGCCACCGACAAGCCCGTGCTGGTCGCGCCGGCGATGAACGTGCGCATGTGGCAACATCCGGCGACGGTTGCGAACATGGCGAGCCTCGCCGCGCGCGGGGCGCACGTGGTGGGGCCGGACGAAGGCCCGATGGCCTGCAACGAATTCGGCCCCGGCCGGCTCGCCGAGCCGCCCGCCATCCTCGCCGCCATCACCGCCCTGCTGGCGCCCGCACCCGGCCCGCTCACCGGAAGGCACGCGCTGGTCACCAGCGGGCCGACGCACGAGCCGATCGACCCGGTGCGCTACATCGCCAACCGCAGCAGCGGCCGGCAGGGCCACGCGATCGCCGCGGCGCTCGCCGCCCTCGGCGCGCGGGTCACCCTGGTCAGCGGCCCGGTGACCGTGCCCGACCCCGCCGGCGTCGGCGTCGGCGTCGCGCGGGTGGAAACGGCGCAGCAGATGCTGGACGCCTGCCTGATGGCCCTGCCCGCAGACATCGCCGTCTGCGCCGCCGCGGTGGCGGACTGGCGGGTCGCCAGCGCGGCGACGGGCAAGATCAAGAAATCCCCCGGCGCGCCGCCGCCCACGCTCGATCTGGTGCCCAACCCGGACATCCTGGCCCGGCTCTCCGCGCCCGGGCGGGACCGGCCGCGCCTCGTCGTCGGTTTCGCCGCGGAAACCGACGCGCTTGCGGAAAACGCCACCGCCAAGCGCCTGCGCAAAGGCTGCGACTGGATCGTCGCCAACGACGTTTCGCCCGCCACCGGCATCATGGGCGGGGAGGAGAACGCCGTGCACCTGGTCACCGCCACCGGCATCGAGGACTGGCCGCGCCTGCCCAAGGCCGAGGTCGCGCACCGCCTCGCCGCCCGCATCGCCGCCGCGCTCGCATGAACGTGCGCGTCGCCGTCCGCCGCCTGCCCCATGGCGCGGACCTGCCGCTCCCCGGCTACGCCACCGCCGGGGCGGCCGGGATGGACCTGCTGGCCGCGATCACCGACCCGGTCACCCTCGTCCCCGGCGCCCGCGCGCTGATCCCCACCGGCCTCGCCGTCGCCCTGCCGCCAGGATATGAGCTGCAGGTCCGCCCGCGCTCCGGTCTCGCGCTCCGCCACGGCATCGTGCTGCCCAACAGCCCCGGCACGATCGACGAGGACTACCGCGGCGAAATCCAGGTCATCGTCATGAACGCCGGCGACGCCGAATTCACCGTCACCCGCGGGACCCGCATCGCCCAGGCTGTCCTGGCGCCCGTCGTGCGCGCTGCCTGGGACGAGGTTCCCACCCTGGACACCACCGGGCGCGGTGCAGGCGGGTTCGGCAGTACGGGGGGCTTGGGATGAGGAAGCAAGCAAGGCCAAGGGGCTTCGCCCCCTGGACCCCCACCAAGGGCATCGCCCTTGGAACCTTTCCCTTGGTTCGGGGCCATTGGGGGGTGTCGCGGCGGGCGCGGGCCGGCGGGGTGGCGCGGGCGGCGGGCGGGGACGGGGCGCAAAAGCGCCCCGTCCCCGCCCGCCGCCCGCGCCACCCCGCCGGCCCGCGCCCGCCGCGACACCCCCCAATGGCCCCGAACCCACCGAGGGGTCCAGGGGACGACTGTCCCCTGGTGGGGGTCCAGGGGGCGAAGCCCCTTGGCCTTGCTTCCTGCCCTTAACCCCAGGATGTCCCGCCCCGCCGCACCCGGGCTGATCGCCGCCCGGCGGCTGCCCAATGCCTGGGACCTCGCGGCCATCGTGGTCGTGTTCGGCGCGCTGATCGGCATCGCCCATGTCGCGGCGGGCACGTTCCTGCCGATCGCGGCGCCGCGGGCGCTCGCGGTCAGCCTCGATCCGGCGCGGTTGCCCTATTACGCGATGCGCACGACGTTGCGCATGTTCGCCGCCCTGGCGGCGTCCCTGCTGTTCACCTTCACCTATGCCACCGCGGCGGCGAAAAGCCGGCGGGCGGCGCTCGTGCTGATCCCGCTGCTCGACATCCTCCAATCGGTGCCGATCCTCGGGTTTCTGACGTTCACCGTCGTGTTCTTCATGAACCTGTTCCCCGGCCGGGTCATGGGGCTGGAGCTGGCGGCCGTGTTCGCCATCTTCACGAGCCAGGCTTGGAACATGGCCTTCAGCCTGTTCCAGTCCCTGCGCACTTTGCCCGCAGACCTGGAGGAAGCGGCCCGCAGTTTCCGCCTCACCGGCTGGCAGAAGTTCTGGCGGCTGGAAGTCCCCTTCGCCGTTCCGGGCCTGGTGTGGAACACCATGATGTCCATGTCCGGCGGTTGGTTCTTCGTCGTGGCGTCGGAGGCGATCACCGTCGGCAACCACAGTTGGCAGCTTCCCGGCATCGGCTCCTACGTCGCGCTCGCGTTGGAGCGGCGGGACCTCGCCGCGGTCGGCTGGGCGATCGTGACGATGCTCGTGGTCATTCTGCTCTACGACCAGATCCTGTTCCGTCCCCTGGTCGCCTGGTCCGATCGCTTTCGCTTCGAAACCACCGCCGCGGCGGCGATCGAAGACCCGTGGCTGCTGCGCCTGTTCCGGCGCACCGAGGTGCTGCGGCGCCTGGGGGACGTGGTGGGCGCGGCGGCGAACACGCTCACCGGTTTGCGCCTTGCGCTGCCGGTGCGACCGGCGCAGGCAGAGCGGCCGCCGTCCCGGCTGGTCGACACGCTGTGCCTCGGCGTACTGGCGGTGGCGCTGGCGTTCGGTCTGCGCTGGATCCTGATCTTCCTCGCCGGTTCGCTGACCTGGGCCGAGGTGCCGCACGTGCTGCTGCTCGGCGTCTACACCCTGATCCGCGTGCTGGTGCTGATCGTCCTGGCGAGCCTGATCTGGGTGCCGATCGGGGTCTGGATCGGGCTGCGCCCGGTGTGGGCGCGGCGGGTGCAGCCGCTGGTGCAGTTCCTCGCTGCCTTCCCGGCCAACCTGCTGTTCCCGCCGGTGGTGCTGTTCATCGTCTATTATCACCTGAGCCCGAACATCTGGCTGTCGCCGCTGATGATCCTGGGGACGCAGTGGTACATCCTGTTCAACGTCATTGCCGGCGCTGCGGCCTTCCCGGGCGACCTGCGGGAGGCAGCAGACAGTTTCGGCCTGCGCGGCCGACTGTGGTGGGTGCGGGTGATGCTGCCGGGCATTTTCCCCTATTACGTCACCGGCGCCATCACCGCATCGGGCGGGGCCTGGAACGCGGCGATCGTTGCGGAGGTGGCATCCTGGGGGCACACGACCCTGACCGCCGCCGGCCTCGGTGCCTACATCGCGGACGCCACCACGCAGGGCAACATGGCGCATGTGGTGCTCGGGGTCGCGGTGATGTCGGGGTTCGTCGTGCTGTTCAACCGGCTGCTGTGGCGGCCGATGTACGAATACGCCCGCCGGCGTCTGACGTTCGGATAGGAAAGCCAATGAGCGATGTGACCGAGCCGCCGCCGCTGCTGGCCGTCCGCGGCTGCCGCAAAGCATACCACAAGGATGCGAGTGCCGATCTGTTGGTGCTCGACAACGTCGCCCTGACCCTGCGGGAGGGGGAGATGGTGGCGCTGCTCGGACGCTCGGGGTCCGGCAAGTCGACCCTGCTCCGCATCGTCGCCGGGCTGCTGTCCCCGACCGCCGGGGAGGTGCTATGGCACGGGCGCGCGCTCGACGGCCCCCCGGAAGGCGTGGCGATGGTGTTCCAGAGCTTCGCTCTGTTCCCCTGGCTCACCGTGCAGGAGAACGTGGAGCTGGGCCTGGAGGCGCGCGGCATCCCTCGCGCCGAGCGCGCCCGCCGCGCCGAGGAGGCGATCGATCTCATCGGCCTCGGCGGCTTCGAGAGCGCCTACCCGAAGGAGCTGTCCGGCGGCATGCGCCAGCGCGTCGGGCTGGCGCGCGCGCTGGTGGTGCATCCCGACCTGCTGCTGATGGACGAGCCGTTCAGCGCGCTCGATGTACTCACCGCCGAAACCTTGCGCACCGATCTGATCGACCTCTGGATCGAGAAGAAGTTGCCGGTGAAGGCGGTGCTGATGGTCACCCACAACATCGAGGAAGCGGTGCTGATGTGCGATCGCATCCTCGTGTTCGCCGTCAATCCCGGCCGGGTAGAGCACGAGCTGGCGTGCAACCTGCCGCATCCGCGCAATCGCCAGGACCCGGCGTTCCGCCAGTTGGTGGAAGACATCTACGCACTGATGACCCGCCGTCCCGCCCCGCCGCCACCGGCAGCACCTGGCCCTGCGGCGCCGGCGGCAGTGGTGCCGCTGCACCGGGTCGGCACCAACCTGATGGCGGGGCTGCTGGAAACCCTCGCCGACGCGCCGTACGACGGCCGTGCCGACCTGCCGGCGCTGGCCGCAGCGTTGCAGATGGAACTGGATGACCTGTTCCCGCTCGGCGAGACCCTGCAGACGCTCGGCTTCGCACTGCTGGAGGAGGGCGACATCCTCCTGACCGACTCCGGGCGCCGGTTCGCCGCCGCCGACACCGACACCCGCAAGGCGCTGTTCGCCGAGGCGCTGCGCACGCACGTGCCCCTCGTCGGCACAATTCGCCAGGTGCTGGAGGAGCGCTGGAACCATCGCGCCTCGGCGGTGCGGTTCCGCGACGAGCTCGAGGATCACATGTCAGCGGATTACGCTGAGGACACGTTGCGCTCGGTCATCGCCTGGGGCCGCTACGCCGAACTCTATGGTTACGACGAGGAAGCGGAGCAGTTCTTCCTGGAGGACGAGACCTGATCCCGGGCCGCACGCGCGGCCACTGATGCGGCGAACGCCGGGCAGCCATGAATTTTCAGATAATCGATGCTACCGGGTAGAATCGGCCATATTTCAGTCACCGCCAGGGACGATTTACTCCCCTGCGACCGGCCTGGAGCGAGCAGCCACCGCTGCCCGCCAACAGGGTCGGATTCTGTCACGACCGGACGGGCTGAGGCGACATGGCAAGCGAGACCTTCAACGGCAAAATCATTCCCCTCGGTCCCGACGATAACGTTGTCCGAAAAACCGAACTGATCATCAGCGGCGTGCTGCGCGGAGGCGTGCTGCTCAGCGTGGCCGTGATCCTGGGCGGCATCGGCTATTTCTATGCGCTGCGGTTCGCCGGCCAACTGCCGCACCCGACCTTTCCCGACACCCTGCCGGCGGTGGTGGACGGGCTGCGGCACGGCGCCCCGCTCGCGATCGTCGTGCTGGGGCTGCTGATCCTGCTTGCCACCCCGGTGCTGCGGGTCGCGGTCTCGATCGTCGCCTTCGCGCTGGAAGAGGATCGCACCTACGTGATCATCACCAGCCTGGTGCTGGCGATCCTGCTGTTCAGCATCTTCGGCATCGGCGCCTGGCTCGGCCGGCCGGAGCCCGCACTGGTGGAGGGCGACACCCTGCCGTTCTTCTTCTTCGTGCTGTTCAGCTCCGCCTTCGCCGGCTTCATCGGTGCGCTGGTGGGCCTCGGCGGCGGCGTGTTCATCGTGCCGATCCTGACGCTCGTCTTCCACGTTCCGTTCACGGCCGCGATCGGGGCGTCGATCGTTTCGGTCATCGCGACCTCCTCGGGTGCCGCGGCAGCCTACGTGAAGGACCGCATGACCAACCTGCGGGTAGGCATGTTCCTGGAGGTGGCGACCACCCTCGGCGCCATCTGCGGCGCGCTGGTGTCCACCCTCCTCGATCCCACCATCCTGTTCATCGTGTTCGGCGTGGTGCTGCTGATTTCGGCGGCGCCCCTGATCATGCGGATGGGCGAGGAACTGCCGGCCGGGGTGGCAAACCACAAATGGGCCGAAAAGCTGCATCTCCCCAGCAGCTACCCCGACCGGCGGACGCACCAGGACGTGAGCTACCACGTCGCGCACATCCGCTGGGGTTTCAGCATGATGTACGTCGCCGGCCTGATCTCCGGTCTGCTCGGAATCGGCAGCGGCACGTTCAAGGTGCTGGCAATGGACACGGCGATGCGCCTGCCGATGAAAGTCTCGACCACCACCAGCAACTTCATGATCGGCGTGACGGCAGCAGCCTCGGCCGGCATCTTCTTCCAACGCGGCGACATCGATCCCGCCATCGCAGCCCCGGTCGCCCTCGGCGTGCTGCTGGGTGCAACGGTCGGCGCCATGACGCTGACCCGCATGTCCAACGTGTGGCTGAAGAAAGTGTTCGTGCCAGTGATCGTGCTGGTAGCCCTGAACATGCTCGCCCGCGGCTTCGGCTGGCTCTGAGCCCTCAATAGCAAGGCCAAGGGGCTAAGCCGCCTGGCCTTGCTATCGAAGGGCCCGGCTCAGGGGCTCATCAGCAGCGGCAGAAAGCTGTCGTGGATCAAGCGGGTCGAGGTGCCGGGGGCGAGCCAGTTCAGGATTTCGCCGCGGCGGAAGGCGCCCATCACGAGCCCGTCGGCCTGGCAAGTGCGGGCTTCGTCCAGCAGGGTGTTGGCGGTGCGGCGGCCGGCGGCTGCGACAAGGCGGTAGGTTGCTGCGGGGGCGATCGGATCGATCACGGTGCGTGCCAGATCGAGCGAGGCCTGATCCTGTTCGACCGCCACGACGTCGACCCGCTCGGCGACCGACAGGAACGGGGCGAAGGCGCCGATGGCGCGACGCAGCGGCGGCACGTCTTCCCATCCGATCATCAGGTGGTGGCCGAAGTTACCGGTCCAGCCGGGCGGCACCATCACCACCGGGTGGCCGGTGCGCAGCAGCGCGGCGCGCAGAGTTTCCCGGTGGCCGATCGGCTGCGTGTGCGGGGAGGCGAGGATGACGAGGCTCACTTTGCCGCGATAGTGGCGCATCACCCGCCATTCGTCGCCGCGGAACACGTCGATCGTGGCCGGGGTGCCGCTGCTCTGGTTCCAGGTGGCCACCAGGGCGCGGATGGCTTCCGTTTCCGCCTGTTCGCGATCGGACAGGTGCTCGGCCTCGTATTCCGACAGTTCCTCCTGCGAGGGCAGGATGATGGAGCCGGGGCCGACCTGCACATGCGCGAGCTGGATCGGCCGGCCGAGGGTTCGGCTGACCTTGGCCGCGATGCTCAGGCATTCTGTCGCCCCGGTGGTGGAGGCGAGCAGAACCAGGACAAAGGGCGCTTCCATACGGCCGAGACTAAGCCAGCGCGCCCGCCTGTTACAAGCACTGCGCGAGGCCCTGGCGCGGGGCTCGCGCGGCCGCCGGTGCGGGTCAGCCGCCCGGGGCTTTGTGGATCGGATCGACCCAGGCCACAGCCTCCGGCTTTTCCACCGGCGCGATGTCGAGGTTCACCACCACCGCCTCGTTGTCGCTGCGCACCAGCATGCATTCCAGCATCTCGTCGCTGCTGGCGTTGATCTCCTGGTGCGGCACGAAGGGGGGGATGTAGATGAAATCGCCGGGGCCAGCTTCGGCGACGTATTCCAGCCGCTCGCCCCAGCGCATGCGCGCCTTGCCGCGCACGACGTAGATCACGCTTTCCAGCTCGCCGTGGTGGTGCGCGCCGGTCTTGGCGCCGGGGTGGATGTGCGCCGTGCCGGCCCAGAGCTTCTGTGCGCCGACGCGGGCGTAGTTGACCGCGGCGGCGCGGGTCATGCCCGGGGTCTGCGCGGTGTTGGTGTCCAGGCGGTCGCCGGGGATCACCTTCACCCCGTTGTCTTTCCAGTCCATGCGAAGGGTCCTTCTGCTGCTGCGATCGACGCTGGAGTAGAGAAGGCCCTTATCGCCGCGGGGCAAGGGCGTCGGGGAGAAAAGAGTGCTGGCGCCCGCCGGCCTCCGCCGTCCCGCGCCACCCGCCTGTTCCGCTGCCGGCCAATCCCTGATACCTGCCGCCTTGCGATGACCGATGATCCCCCGCCCAATCCCGCGCTGCTGCCCTCCGGCCTGCGCGATCTGCTGCCGCCCGAAGCCGCCACCGAGGCCGCGGCGGTCGAGGCATTGATGGAAGTGTTCGCCGCCCACGGCTACGAGCGCATCCGCCCGCCGCTACTCGAGTTCGAGGACAGCCTGCTCGCGGGCTCGGGCGCGGCCGTCGCCGACCAGACCTTCCGACTGATGGACCCCGACAGCCAGCGCATGATGGGACTGCGCGCCGACACCACGCCGCAGGTGGTGCGCATCGCGACGACCAGGCTCGGCGGCGCGCCGCGCCCGCTGCGGCTTTCCTATGCCGGGCAGTGCCTGCGGGTGCGCGGCAGCCAGATCGCGCCGGATCGCCAGGTGCCGCAGGCCGGGATCGAGCTGATCGGCCGCGACTCCCCCGCCGCCGATGCCGAGATCGTGCTGGTCGGCGCCGAAGCGCTGGCCGCCGCCGGGCTGGCGCGCATCAGCTTCGATCTCACCTTGCCCACCCTGGCCCCGGCCCTGATGGAGGCCGCCGGCATCGCCGGGCCGGCGGGCGCGGCGCTGGCCCGCGCGCTCGATCGCAAGGACGCCGCCGCGGTGACGCGTCATGGCGGGATGCTGGCGCCGGTACTGACGGAACTGCTGCTGGCCGCCGGCCCCGCCGACCGCGCTCTGGCGGCGCTGGAAGCCGCACCGCTGCCGCCGCCGGCGCGCGCGCTGGCCGATCGGCTGGCCGCGACGGTGGCGGCGATCCGCGACCGCGCGCCCGCCCTGCGTCTGACCATCGACCCGGTGGAGTTCCGCGGCTACCGCTACCACACCGGTGTGGCGATCACGATCTACGCCCCCGGCCGACACGAGGAAATCGGTCGCGGCGGGCGCTATCTGTGCGGCGACGACCCGGCCACCGGCCTGACCTTGTATCCCGACGCGCTGCTGCGCGCCGCGCCGGCCCGCGCACCGCGCCCGCGCCTCTTTCTGCCCGAGGGCGCGGACGCCGACATTGCCGCCCGCTTCCGTCGCCTGGGCTACGCGACGATCGCCACGCTGGACGCGGCCGCCGACCCCGCGGCGGAGGCCCGTCGCCTCGCCTGCACCCATCTGCTGCGGAACGGCGAGGCCGTGCCGCTGCCCCCCACAGACTGACCCGTCGGAGAACAGGATGGCCAACGTCGCCGTGATCGGCGCCCAATGGGGCGACGAGGGCAAGGGCAAGGTGGTGGACTGGCTCGCCAGCCGCGCCGGGATCGTGGTGCGCTTCCAAGGCGGCCATAACGCCGGGCACACGCTGGTGGTGGGCAACCAGACCTACAAGCTGTCCTTGCTGCCCTCGGGCCTGGTGCGCGGCAAGCTCGGCATCATCGGCAACGGCGTGGTGGTCGACCCGGAGGCGCTGCTCGCCGAGATCGCCCGGGTCGAGGTGCAAGGGCTGCGGGTCACGCCGGAGAATCTGCGCATCGCCGACAACGCACCGCTGATCTTGCCGCTGCATGGCGCGCTGGACCGGGCGCGGGAGGCGGCGCGGGGCGAGCACAAGATCGGCACCACCGGGCGGGGGATCGGCCCGGCGTATGAGGACAAGGTGGCGCGCCGGGCGATCCGGCTTGCGGACCTCGCGGAGCCGGAGACGGTGGCGACGAAACTCGACGAGCTGCTGCTGCACCACAACACCCTGTTGGCCGGGCTCGGTGCGCCGGTGTTCGCCAAGCAGGCGCTGTTCGACTGGCTGATGGCGCTGGCGCCGCGCGTGCTGCCGTTCGCCGAGCCGGTGTGGGAACGCCTGGACGAAGCACGCCGCGCGGGCACCCGCATCCTGTTCGAGGGCGCGCAGGCGGTGATGCTGGACGTCGATCACGGCACCTACCCGTTCGTGACCAGTTCCAACACGGTGGCGGCGACCGCCGCGTCCGGCGCCGGGGTGGGGCCGGGGGCGGTGGGGTTCGTGCTCGGGATCGCCAAGGCCTATGCGACGCGGGTGGGCTCGGGGCCGTTCCCGACTGAGCTTTCGGATGCGACCGGCACGTTGCTGGGGGATCGCGGGGCGGAATTCGGCGTCGTCACCGGGCGGCGGCGGCGCTGCGGGTGGTTCGACGCGGCGCTGGTGCGCCAGGCGGTGAAAGTGGGCGGGATCCAGGGGCTGGCGCTGACCAAGCTCGATGTACTGGACGGGCTGGCGGAGCTGAAGATCGGCGTCGGCTACCGGATCGGCGGGGAGCTGGTGCGGCGGCTGCCGGCGGCGCCGGGGGCGCAGGCGGCGGCGGTGGCGGAATACGAGACGATGGAGGGCTGGTCAGGCTCGACCCGCGGGGCGCGGTCCTGGGCCGACCTGCCGGCGCAGGCGGTGAAATACGTGCGCCGGATCGAGGAGCTGACGGAGGCGCCGGTGACCTTGCTGTCGACCTCGCCGGAACGGGACGACACGATCCTGGTGCGGGATCCGTTCGAGGGATAAGGGGCCCCGTGCCTCGCACCCTCACCCGCCGTGCTCCGCACGGCGACGTCTCCCGCATTACGGGAGAGGTGCCGCACCGGAGATGCGCCCGATTGCCCGGGGTTGACCCGGAGCAGGCATGCTTTCGCCGCGCGCGATGAGAGCGCCCGCAGTGCATGAGTTGAGAAAGAGGCGGCGACCCGCGCTCTTCAGGTGACTGCCCCCGGCTTCAGGCAACTACCCTCGGGAGTTGACAGCGGGGTCCCGTCGAGGGGGATTGCGGACATAAAGATATGCTTATATAGCGCCGTCACCCAGCAGGAGCCGCCGCCAATGCCCGACGACAAGGTGCCCGACTACAAGGTGAAGGACATCTCCCAGGCCGAGTGGGGCCGTAAGGAGATCTCCATGGCCGAGGACGAGATGCCCGGCCTGATGGCCACCCGCGCCGAATACGGCAAATCGAAGCCGCTCGCCGGCGCCCGCATCGTCGGCTGCCTGCACATGACGGTACAGACGGCGGTGCTGATCGAGACCTTGCAGGCGCTCGGCGCCTCGGTCCGCTGGTCGTCGTGCAACATCTTCTCCACCCAGGACCACGCCGCCGCCGCGGTCGCCGCCGCCGGCGTGCCGGTGTTCGCCTGGAAGGGCGAGACGGAGGAGGAGTTCTGGTGGTGCATCGAGCAGACGGTGCGCGGGCCTGCCCAGGGGAGCGATGGGCCCTGGACGCCGAACATGATCCTCGATGATGGCGGCGACCTCACGAAGCTGATGCACGAGAAATATCCGGAGATGCTCGCCGGCGTGCGCGGCGTGTCGGAGGAAACCACCACCGGCGTGCACCGCCTGCGCGACATGGCGCGCGACGGCAAGCTGCTGACGCCGGCGATCAACGTGAACGACAGCGTGACCAAGTCGAAATTCGACAACCTGTACGGCTGCCGCGAATCCCTGGTGGACGGCATCCGTCGCGGCACCGACGTGATGATGGCCGGCAAGGTCGCGGTGGTGAACGGCTTCGGCGACGTCGGCAAGGGCTCCGCTGCCAGCCTGCGCAACGCCGGCTGCCGGGTGATGGTGACCGAGATCGACCCGATCTGCGCCCTGCAGGCGGCGATGGAAGGCTACGAGGTCGTGACGATGGCCCATGCCGCCCCGCTCGGCGACATCTTCGTTACCGCCACCGGCAATGTCGACGTCATCACGCTCGACCACATGCGGGCGATGAAGCACCGGGCGATCGTCTGCAACATCGGCCATTTCGATTCCGAGATCCAGATCGAGGCCCTGCGCAACTATACCTGGGTGAACGTGAAGCCGCAGGTCGACGAGGTGGTGTTCTCCGACGGTAAGCGCCTGATCGTGCTGTCCGAAGGAAGGCTCGTGAACCTCGGCAACGCCACCGGCCACCCGAGCTTCGTGATGAGTGCGAGCTTCACCAACCAGGTGCTGGCGCAGATCGAGCTGTTCACCGCGCCGGCCGGGCGGTACGAGCGGCAGGTCTACACCCTGCCGAAGGCGCTCGACGAGAAAGTGGCCGCGCTGCACCTCGCGAAGGTGGGCGCGACCCTGACGAAGCTGACGCCGCAGCAAGCCGAGTACATCGGCATCCCGGCCAGCGGGCCGTTCAAGCACGATCTGTACCGGTACTGACGGCCGGTTCCGATCCGGCACATCCAGGGCCGGCCCGCGCCGGCCCTGGATGCCTGCCGCAAACGCCCGGCGCGTCGACCGTGCCACCTGGGGCGTTCATCTGCACGCCCCGCCGCCCCGGCCATCTGCAGGGCCGCGCGCGGGAGGCGTAGGGCCGATCCGTCGCTGATTATTACGGCGTATTCTTCTTCGCGCTGCCGGTGATCGCATGCCCCGTCGCGGAGATGTCCTGTCCCGCGCCGGCAGTCGTATGGCAGGCACTCACCAGCGGCGCGGCGCCAAGCAGGACGAGCAGGGTCAGGGCGATGGAGAGGTTCTTGCGCATGGTGATGGCTCCTTCCGTGCGGTTGCGGGAGCATGTGCCGCCATGAGACGGCTTGTTGCGGTCACGATGTCTCGATCCGCGTCAACCCGGCGGCTTTTCCGGATGGCCGCGGACTCTGCCCGTGCGCAAGTTCCAGCCGAAACCGGCCGCCCCTACCGCTCCGTCCCCATCGCCCCCGACGCATGCCGCCACCCCGCCGTCAGGTAGTCCCACCCCGTCAGCAGGGTCAGCACCGCAGCCACCCACAGCATCGCCTCGCCGATCGCGGTGACCGGCACGAACCCCAGGTGCAGCAGCTGCGCCGAAGCGTCCCCGGCCAGCAACACCCCCAGCGCTCCCATCTGGAACCCGGTCTTCCATTTCGCGAGCTTCGTCACCGGCAGCCCGACCCGGATCCCGGCCAGGTATTCGCGCAGCCCGCTCACCAGGATTTCCCGCGCCATGATCACGATCGCCGGGAACAAGGTGCCGCCCGTCAGCCGCCCCTCCCCGGCCAGGACCATCAAGGTCGCACCGACCAGCAGCTTGTCCGCGATCGGGTCCAGCATCCGCCCAAGGTCGGACTGCTGGCGGCGCGAGCGGGCGAAATGCCCGTCCAGCCAGTCGGTCACGCCGGCGGCGATGAACACCAGGCAGGCGGCGAGGTCGGTTCCCGGGTGGCGCACGGCCACCAGCGCCACCAGCACCGGGATGGCGCCGATCCGCGACAGGGTGAGCAGGTTCGGCAGGTCCGTCAGCATGGCGGCCGCATCTTAGTCCCCCGCGGAGCGCGGGGAAACGTCCGCCGCCCGCGCGCCGGGGTGGAAATGCGCGTACACCCGCCAGGCGATCTCGTGGCTGATGCCCGGCGCTGCCTCCAGATCGGTCTGGCCCGCCATCTTCACCCCGCGCGCGGAACCGAAATGGTTCAGCAGCGCCCGCTTGCGCGCGGCCCCGATGCCGGGGATCTCGTCGAGCTCGCTCGTGACCAGAGCGCGGGATCGCCCGGCGCGATGGGTGGCGATGACGAAGCGGTGCACTTCGTCGCGGAGCCGCTGCAGGAAATAGAGCACCGGGTCGCGCGGCGGGAGCTGGAACGCCGCCCGCCCGTCCATGTGGAACCACTCCCGCCCGGCGTCGCGGTCCGGCCCCTTGGCGATCGCCACCAGCGGGATGTCGGCGAGGCCGAGCCCCGCCATCACCTCCCGCGCTGCCGACAACTGCCCGGCGCCGCCGTCGATCAGCACGAGGTCGGGCAGTTCCGCCGTGCCGCCCTCGGCGAGCTCGCGCTGGGCGCGGCCGAAACGGCGTTCCAGCACTTCGCGCATCATGGCGAAATCGTCGCCGGGCGTGATCGGGCCGCGGATCGAGAACTTGCGGTAGGCGGCGCGGCGGAACCCCTCCGGCCCGGCGACGACCATGGCGCCGTACGGATGCGTGCCCATGATGTGGCTGTTGTCGTAGACCTCGATCCGTTCGGGCGGCGCCGGCAGGCCGAACAGGGTCGCGGTCGCCTCCAGCAGCTTCGCCTGGCCGGCGGCTTCGGCGAGCTTGCGTTCCAGCGCCTCGCGCGCGTTGGTCTCCGCGTGTTCCAGCACCGCGCGCTTCTCGCCACGCTGCGGGACCGCGATCTCCACGCGGCGGCCGGCCTTCAGCCCCAGCGCCTCGGCCACCAGCGCCTGCTCCGGCAGGGCGTGGTTCACCAGCAGCAGCGGCGGCGGCGGCTTGTCGTCGTAGAACTGCGCGATGAAGGCGCCGAGCACCACCGGCGCCTCCTCCCCGCGCGCGTGGGTCGGGAAGAAGGCGCGGTTGCCGTTGTTGCGGCCGCCGCGGATGAAGAACACCTGCACGCAGGTCTGCCCGGCTGCCTGCCAGGCGGCGATCACGTCGGCATCACCGAGGCTCGTCGGGTTGATGACGTCCCCGCCCTGCACATGGGTCAGGCCGCGGATGCGGTCGCGCAGCGCCGCTGCCCGCTCGAACTCCAGCGCTGCCGCGGCTTCTTCCATCTCGGTCGCCAGGTCGCGCTGCACGGTGGCCGACTTGCCTTCCAGGAACGCCTTCGCCTGGCCGACCAGCACGGCGTAGTCCTCCCGGCTGATCCGCCCGACGCAGGGGGCCGAGCAGCGGCGGATCTGGAACAGCAGGCAGGGCCTCGTGCGGGAGGCGAACACGGTGTCGGCGCAGGATCGCAGCAGGAACACCCGCTGCATGGCCGTCACCGTCTGATTTACCGCCCAGGCGGAGGCGAACGGGCCCCAGTAGCTCCCTTTCCGCACCTGCGCGCCGCGGTGCTTGGCGATCTGCGGGTAGGGGTGGTCCTCGGTCAGCATCAGCCAGGGGTAGGATTTGTCGTCGCGCAGGACGATGTTGAAGCGCGGCTTGAGGCGCTTGATGAGGTTCGCTTCCAGCAGCAGCGCCTCGGCCTCGGTGTGGGTGGTGACGATCTCCATCGCCCGGGTTTCGGCCACCATCCGCCGCAGCCGCTCCGGCAGGCGCGCGGGCTGGGTGTAGGCGGCGACCCGCTTGCTGAGCGCGCGCGCCTTGCCGACGTAGAGGGCGTCGCCCTTGGCATCGAGCATCCGGTACACACCCGGGCTGGCCGGCAACGTGGCCAGGGTGGCGGCGATGACGGCGGCGCCGTCCGGCGAAGGTGCAGGATCGCTCATCCGGCAGTCACAGGAAGTTCATCTTTTCCACCAAACCTGTGGATAATCTTGTGGATCAACCGCGGGGCAACGTCGCCAATCCCGCGCCTGCGGCGGCTCCGGCACGGTTTGCCCAAATTCCGGGCACCCCGGCAGGGCATTGATTTCGCTGGATTTACGTTCACGCTCGAGTCACGCAACCAGTATCAGGCTGCATGTCACTGTTGTTACAAGCAGATGGCTCTACGGGGTGGACAAGTCGGAGGCCCGGCGCTCGATTTCCACCCCCGCGGATGCCGCATCCGCGAACACGGCGAGCTTTTCCACCCGCACCCGGGCAAGCAGGACCCGCCTGTCGGTGAGGCAGGCCTCGGCGATCCGTTCCGCCAGCGTCTCCACCAGGCGTACATGGCCAGCCGCCACCAGCGCCCGCACCCGGTCGGCCAGCACCTCGTAGTCCACCACGCGGGACAGCACGTCGGGGCCCACCGTACTGCCCGCGGCATAGGCGGCCGGGGCGCGCGAGCGCGCACGGGCGCCGTCGTCCTCCACCCCGAGGTCGATATTGATGCGCACCGGCTGGCGGGTTGCCCGTTCGTGCGGATGCACGCCGATGCTGGCGGGCAGGGTGAGGTCGCGGATGAACACGTGGCGCAGCGCGCCGGCGGCCGAGGCGATGCGGGGTGTGTCCATGCTCATTCCTCCAGCGGCGGGTCGGTGCGGCCCGACGCCCATTGCAGGTGCTGGCCACCGTCGAGCGCGATCATCTGCCCGGTCATCGACGGCAGCGCCAGGATCGCCAGCACCGCCTGCGCGACTTCATTGGGCGAGGTGCCGTGGCCGAGCGGCACCATGGCGCATTGCCGCGCGAACTGCTCCGGCGTCTGGCGCGCGCTGGGCAGCGCCGGGCCGGGGCCGATCGCGTTAACCCGGATGTGGTGCGGGGCGAGCGCCAGCGCCATCGATTGCGTCAGTGCCCACAGCGCGGCCTTGGAGACGGTGTAGGAGACGAAGAACGGCGTGAGCGACCACACCCGCTGGTCGAGCAGGTTGATCACCAGCCCCTCCGCGCCGTCCGGCAGGGCGCGGGCGAAGTGCTGCATCAGGACGAAGGGGGCGCGCAGGTTGGGTTCCAGATGCGCGTCCCAGGTGGCGCGGGTGGCGCCGTCCCAGGTGTCGCGCTCGAACGTGCTGGCATTGTTCACCAGCACGCCGATCGGGCCGAGGGCGGCGGTGGCGGCGGGGAGCAGGCGGGCGGTGGCGGGTTCGTCGGCGAGGTCGGCGGGGAGGACGACGGCGCGGCGACCGGTGGCGCGGATGGCGGCGGCGGTGTCCTCGGCGGCTTCGGTGCTGCGGCGGACGTGCAGGGCGATGTCGAACCCGGTCCCGGCCAGGGCCAACGCGATGGCGCGGCCGAGCCGGCGGGCGCCGCCGGTGATCAGGGCGGCCCGCGGCAGGGCGGCGGGAAGGGGCGGGATCATCGCGGGGTATGTAGCGCGCGGGGGCCGGGGCTGGCGAGGGTGGCGCCGCCATGCCGATCCGGCGGGATGCCCGTGCTCCCGACATTCTAGGGACGGCACGGCCTACCGGAGCGCCGCGGCACCCGGCCCTCTTCCCAGGGCAATCGCTTGAACGGGAAAATCGGCGCGCGCGTCGGCTCCTTCACCCCGCGCAGCGCGGCCTTTTTTTCGCCCGGTCAAAAAGCAACTGACCCTGCGCCTTGATGCCGATGTGATCGCCTGGTTCAAGGAGTATGCGCCGAACGGCGAGGGCTACCAGACCAGCATCAACAGCGCCCTGCGCAAATACGTCGCTCGGCACGGGAACGAGTAGCTGCCAGGCAGGGAAGCCACCGAAGCGCCGCGGCACATGATCGGCGTTGGCATCTATGTGCCAGCCTTTCTGGCGCCGCGGGTGTTCGAACCCGCGGCTTTTCTATTTCGAGATCAGGCCGTGATCTTCGTCAGTCCTACGCGTTAGGCGCGGGACACGCTCAATGCTTTTCCTTGGAGGCGAATGGGTCGTGCAGCCCGTTCCGAGTTTCCTGACATCTGTATTTCAAGCTCACGGTCATGCGCGGAGATCGAGGAGCACCTTTCCGCCGCGCTGGGTGTGAAGAACCGCTTCGCGTAGCGAAGACAGGGGATAGGTTGCGGCGATTGGCAGCTGGATCGCGCCGGAAGCGACGAGCGGGATGGCTTCGCGTAGCGCCGCGGGAATCTTCGGCTCAATATCGGGATGGTTCATGAAGAAGCCTTTGATGATGACGCGCTTCACGATCAGGTCGAACGGGTTGATCATAACCAGCCCTCCGCCCATGTGGGCGTAGATCACGAAGGTCCCATGCGCGCTGAGCGCGCCGGCGACCGTCGCGCTGCTGTTGCCCGAAACGCCGTCGATCGCGAGTTGCACGCGGCTGTCGCCGACGGCGGTCTTGATCTTGTCGAGTACGCCGTCTTCGTCCACGATCACGAGATCACCGCCAATGGCTTGCAACTCCTGGATAAGTTCTGGGCGACGCACGAGATTGATGGTCTTCAAGCCCCGCGCCTTGGCGATCGCGATGAGCGACCTTCCCACGCCGGAATTGGCTGCGTTCTGAATGACCCAGTCGCCGGGCTTCAGATCCGACGCTTCATCAAGGAGCAGAGAGGCCGTCGGAGGGTTTATACCGAG
This sequence comes from uncultured Pseudomonadota bacterium, assembly GCA_963708095.1. Lineage (GTDB taxonomy): Bacteria > Pseudomonadota > Alphaproteobacteria > Acetobacterales > Acetobacteraceae > JAJZVS01. The sequence continues at coordinate 3,696,110 of OY970182.1, read as the reverse complement.
CATCGCCAATTGCCGGGGGTCGGCGTCAGGGAGGCTGAACAGACCTGCTGCAGGCAGGACCAACCGTTCGCGCCAACTGAACGCATAGAGTGGGATCAGGATACGGTCGCCGACCTTGAGATGTTCGACGCCACTTCCGACCGCCAAGACACGACCGACGCCTTCATTGCCGACGAAGCTTGGAAGCGAGGGCCGAACCGGGAACGCGCCTTGAATCACGTAGAGGTCATTCATGTTGACTGGCGCGTACTCGACACCGACCAAGACTTCGCTGGCGGTCGGCCCAATCGGCTCTGGCCCGTCGACGAGTTCGAGTACCTCCGATGGTTCGCCAAAAACCTTGATGATCGCTCCACGCACCCGTGTTTCTCCCGCTCACTCAGTGGTAGCCAAAATCCACAAGATCGCGGCCCGCGAGTGGACCTCCGGCCTGTTGCAGCCGGCCACCCGTGACCAGGCCGCCTAGGTCGATGGCTCTGAAGCCGAAACTCTCGATCAGCCGCTTGGTGAACTCCTTCGGCTCCGTGTCGTCGCCTGAGACAAAAATCACCCGGCGACCGCCGTTTTTCGCCGGTCCATCATTGAAGCGATCGGTGACAATCGAGTTGAACGCCTTCACGACTCGGGCACCGGGCGCCCATGCGGCGACCATTTCGCTCGCGCCCCTGTCACCTAGATCGGCCAGCACGAGCTGGGGGCTGTATTCGCTGAACGGATTTGTTGCGTCGATGAGTGCGCGGCCGTTCCACGCGGGCAGACCCCGCAGCGCCCCCTCGACATTTGGCCAAGGCACAGCGAGTAGAACATACTCAAGGCTTGCGGCCTTCTCGACCGTGTCGGCTGACGCGCCATTCCCGAGCTCGGCAACCTTGCCGGCAATAGCTTCCGGACCGTGCCGGTTGCTCAAGACGACTTGATGGCCTGCTGCCAGAGCCTTCCGCGCGAACCCAAGTGCGACTGTGCCGGCGCCGATCGTCCCAAACCTCATGATCCGGCCTCCTAGTCTCTCGTGAAATCGAAGAGAACGACGCCAAGTCGGCCTGACTGGCTGACACGTGCGACGGCGTCGGGGATTCGGTTTGGCGGATACCGTTCGGTAACCGTGAACAGAGGCTCGGGCTCGCGCGCGAGCCGCTGCGCGAGTGCAATGTCAGCAGCGCGTTGCTCCGCTGGCTGCTGCATCCATTGGCCGAGGAACATACCCTTAAGCGTGAGGGAGCGGGGCGGAAATAGACGAATGTCGCTTGCCTCCCCGCCCAGTGAGCCGAAATTGACGACGGTCCCGGTCCCTTCGGCCAGGAGCTCCGCGATGTCGCCTAGCAGGCGCCCGCCGACGCCGTCGATCGCGATGTGGATTTTCGCCCCCTCAGCGGCCGTCCTGGCGCGGTCCTTCCAGCCACCGACATCTGTCGCAAGAACCGGGGACCCTCGCAGAATTTCCGAGAGTCTCTCGGCGCCCGCTTCGCTTCGGACCAGCCTGATGACCTTCACCCCCCGGTCGGTCAGAAGCTTGCCGAGAAGCCGCCCGACCGCGGATCCGGCTCCGGTGAGAAGTACGACGACCCCGGTGCGCGCGTCCGAGGGAAGGGAGTCATGCGCCGTGCGGATCGCAGTAAGTGCCGTGGCCGTGTTGATCAGCATCTGCGCGCCGATTTCGTCTGGAATCGGGTCCGGCAAAGGCACCACCGAGCCGGCCGGAACGACGACTTCGTCCCTCCACGAACCCGGCGCTGGGAAGAACGCCACCCTGAGACCCGGTTTCAATCCGAGATCACGGTCGATCCGGGCGCCGACCTCGGTTACGATGCCAGCGCCTTCGAGCCCGGGGACTCGCCCACCGGAGGTGATAGTCGGCGCCACTCCGAACGCTGGCGACCCCATGACTCCCAGCAGGTCGCCCGGATGAATCGGCGCGTAAGATACGCGGATTCGGACTTGATTTGGCCCGAGCGATTCGGATGGGCTGTCTTCAACCCGAAGCACCTGCGCCGGTAGTCCGAGTTCGTGGTGGACAATTCTTCTCATACGGGTCTCCAGCGGCCGACCAAAGAGGGCCAGACAACCCGGTGCACATCTGCAACCATTTCCCATGTGACCGACCAGTGCGGCCACTTGGCACGCCACCGTACCGCCATCCGGGGGGTTTCGCAACCGTGGCATCGCCAGGACGACGCTCGAAGCCTCGCCGACGGAGGGCCGGCCGCTGTTTCCGCCAGAATTTGGTCCTGGACGCCCGCGTCTGGACGCGCGTCTCCTTCCGACACCCAGGCTGCCCCGCCATGGCGGCCGTCCTCAGCGTAGGGCTGGTGGCAACGGACGCAGCGCCGCGATGGCGGCCAGGATTTTCTGGAACAGAGCACGAGGCACCATCACCTCGGCCATCTGGAACGTGATCGATCGGCCATGCCGGACGATCCTGGCGCCGATCTTCATCAGTCGGTCGCGCAGCGCCGTCATCGACCAATGTTTGACGTCGTCGGGGAACGCCAGGGTGCGGTAGCGGCGCGTCATCTTGTCCCGGTAACGGGCCACCACTGGCTCAAGCACATCACGCCAGCCATCGGCACTGTGCACGTTACCCGGCCGCAGCGCACACCGCTCCAGATCACCGAACTGATTGAACACGAACAGCGGACGATAACAGGTGCAAGCGAAATACCCGTGGTAGGCGCTGCCCTCTTGGGCGCCGGGGGTTTTGCTGACGCTGCTGTCCATGTCGAGCACGATCGTCGTCTGTGGCTTGCACGCGTGCACACGATCGATCCGGGCGCCAGACAGATCGGTCAATGCCGCGAGATTCGCGTCCCCGATCAGCCAAACAGTCTCGAAGCGGCCCATCTAAACAGAAAGTCCCCCCCCGCGGCCCGGTGCAGCATCGGGGTCGGAGCCGCTTTCACCTGCGAAGGGTCGGCCCCGCCGGTGGCAACTGATACCGGCGGCCTCTTCGGCCGGCCGGTATCGCGCATGGGGTTGGCGGGCGGCCACGCGCAAAATCAAGGACATACCAGCGGCCAGGTGGACGCCGGACGAGTCATCGGCCGGGGCCGCTGGTATGCCTCGTCGAGGCGGCACGACGGTCCAACCCGGCGCGGTCTACCACGGCGCGCATTGCCGGATCGTGTGCCAGGCGATCAGCGTCGTTCACGTCCTCTACCCGGCGAGACGACCGAACATCGACTGACGAAACAGCCCGCTCAGCAGGTGCCGGGTATTCTTGCCACGGCGGTGTTCCGACAACACCGCACCTGCGAGATCAGTAAGGCCGATCGCGTCGTCCAATTCTCGGTGGACAAGGATGCCAGCGTCGGAGGCGATGCGGCTGCCATGGAATTCCAGCTTCAGGCGGCGGTCGAAATCGACCCGCAGAGAGCCGTCATCCAATTCACCCGCTGGATGTTCCATGAACCCACCGTCATGACCAACGCAACATGTTGATATTCATAGCGGATTCGGTCGAATTGTACAACTATTATTGCCGTCCATCCGGGAAACCCGAGCTCCTTATCACAACATGCCGTTGCGGACCCCGGCAAGCCCCGGGTTTCAGGCCGCGGCGACCTCGCGGTTGCAGAAGAAGGCTCCCTGCCGCAGGGTCGCGATCTCGGGCCAATCCAGCCGGAAGGGCCACGGCCAGAAGGCGATGCGCTCGAGTTGCAGAATCGCAGCGTGGTTTATATTGGCTGGCGATTTTGCTGTTGCCCTGAGGACCGGCAGGGAATTCACCAGCCGCCGTCGCGATGCTGATCCGGGCCTGCGTCTGCGACTTCATGATCGCGGCGACGATCAAGGCGGCCTCGTTCCGTGATCTTCTGTAGGCGCCCCCGACACGAACCGCGCGAGGCGCACCGCCGTGTGCCCCCGGCTCGGCCGCAGGCTCGGCATCACCAGCAGGCAGTTATCGTGCGGGGTGCGGATCTCCGTCGCGCCGTCGAACGCCAGCAAGGTGTTGCGCCGCGGGATCACGGTCCCGCCGCGCCAGGGCTGGACGAAGGCGAAGGCGGCCGTGGTGGCGGTCACCACCTGCGTGACCTCGGCAAGCCGCGGCAGCACGCAGGACGGCGGGGGCAGCCCGAACGCCCGGCCGTCCCCATCCAGCATCTCCTGCGCGGCCAGCAGCCCGGCGGCGCTGGCCGCCGCGGTCTCCACCGTCGCCGGCTCCCAATGTCGCCCCGCTTCGACCAGCACCGCTGCGGCGGGGCTCGCCGGGTCGCGGAACCGCGGATAGTCGATCAGCCGCCGCCCGCCGGCGTGGCCACAATCGGCCACCACCAGCGCGGGCCCCCCGGTCGCCAGCGCCAGCGCCCGCCCCTGCGGCGATTCCCCGCACAGGGTCAGCGGATCGGACTCCCACAGCATCGAATGCAGGTCGAGCGCCACGTCCACCGTATCGATCAGCGGCCGAAGCTCGCGCGCGCGCGCCAGCTCGCAGGACCGGCGCGGCCCGTCCAGCACCACCGGGTCCCACGCCCGGTTGATGTCCTCGTCCACGAAGCGCGAGAGGGTCGGCTGGCGCGGGTCGAAACGGTCGAACGCCGCCAGGTTGACGAAGCCGAACGTCAGCCGCCCGCGCGCCGGCCGCAGTCCCGCGCGCAGCAGCCGGTCGAGCACGATCGCGCCGCTGATTTCATTGCCGTGCGAAATCGCGAGCAGCGCGACATGCGGCCCTGGTGCCGCGGCGGCAAAGCTCGTGAAACCCGTGATCCCGGTGTTCCCCGCCCGCCAAGGTGCCAGGTCCGGCGCCGTCAGCCGGACCTCGAACCGTGGCAGCGGCAGGAGCGGGACCGTGACCATCCTGCCTACCCGGTCAGCCGGTCGATCAGGCGGCGGAGGAAGCGGTCGCAGGCCGTCATCTGCTCTTCCGTCACGAACTCGTCCGGCTTGTGCGCCTGGGCGATGTCGCCGGGGCCGCAGATGATCGTGGGGATGCCGGCGTTCTGGTAGAACCCGCCCTCGGTGCCGTAGCTCACCTTGCCGGCGTGGTTGGCGCCGGTGAGCTGGCGCACCAGATCGGCCAGCGGATGCGCCGCCGGCAGCGACATCCCCGGCAGCTCCGCACTGATTTCGTAAGCAAAACCGCTGACGGGATCGACCGCGTGCATGGCCGGTTCGATGGTGCGGGCGACATGATCGCGCAGCCGAGCGAACAGCGCGTGCGGGTCGTCGGCCGGAATGGTGCGCCATTCCATCGTGAAGCGGGCGAGGTCGGGGATGATGTTGAGGATCGTGCCGCCGCTCGCGGTGCCGACATGGGCGGTGCTGCAGGGCGGATCGAACCCGTCCTCGAACGGTCCCTCGGTCGCGATCCGCCTGGCGTCGGCGGCGACCCAGGCGATCGCCTCCGCCGCGGCCTGCACCGCGTTGACGCCCAGCGCCGGCGTGCTGGAATGGCCGGTGCGCCCGCGCACCGTCACCCCGAGGTCGAGCTTGCCCTTGTGCGCCAGGATCGGCTGCATCGAGGACGGTTCGCCGACCACGCAGACCGCCGGGCGGGCGCCGGCCTCGTCCAAGGTCTCGATCAGCCGGCGGGCGCCGTCGCAAGTGATTTCCTCGTCATAGGTGAAGAACAGGTGCACCGGCCGGGCCAGCTTGCGGCCGACCAGTTCCGGCACCAGGGCGAGGCAGGCGGCGACGAAGCCCTTCATGTCGCAGGCGCCCCGGGCGAGCAGCTTGCCGTCCTGCCGGCGGAGCGCGAACGGATCCCCGGTCCAGGCCTGGCCTTCCACCGGCACGGTATCGACATGGCCGGACAGTGCGACCCCGCCCGGAACATCCGGCCCGATCCGCGCATGCAGGTTGGCCTTGGTCCGGTCGGGATTGTGACTGAGCCGGAACGGCACACCGAGGCGGGACAGCCGGTCGGCGATGAAGTCGATCAGCGCAAGGTTGGAGTTGCGGCTGGTGGTGTCGAAGCCGACCAGCCGGTCCAGCAGCGCGATGGCGGGCGTGAGGGCGGACGTTGACATGGGACCAGTCTAGTCCGGCCGGGGGCGCGGGCAACTGCCTGCTCCGTGCGGCCCGGGGGGAACGGCCGGGCCGCAAGACGGCATGAGATGATGGCATCGATGCGCCGCGCGCCCTGCCGCGCGCCGGGCAGCCGGAAGCGGCGCGCCGACGCCCCGCCGCGCATCCGCAGCCTCGCGCAGGCTTGATGCCAACTCGTGCCGCGCAACGGTCGCCGGCGGGACATATAGGTAGCGCCGCACGGGGCGTTCGCCCCTTCCCTGCGGGAAGGACGAACGCCCCGCGTGCGCTACGACCACCGACGCCGGCGGGAGGTGCCCGACGGCGAGCCTGCAACGATCCTGAGTGCGCATGAGCGACGGCGACGGCAATTCCGCGATGGCGGTTCCCTGCATCGGCGATCGCCCGCCGTGCCTCGGATCGTGCGCCATCTTCCGGAAGGAGGTCGCCATGCCCGCAGCCGCCCCCCGCAGGAACGTCGCGGAGGGGCCGGGATGGACCGTCGCGATCTGATCGGCGGCGCCGTCGCGCTGCCGGCCGCCACCCTGCTCGCGCGGCTGGCGATCGCCCCTGCCGACGCCGCCACCCCGGCGGCGCAGCACCCGGCCCACGCCCCTGCCCGGCCTGCCGCGACGCCGTTCGGTGCCATCACCGTGCACGACCAGGCACGCGCCCTCGCCGCGCAGCCCTACAAGGCGCCAACGCCGCACCTGCCGGCCTATCTGCAGCACCTCACCTATTCGCAGTACCGTTCCATCCGCTACAAGCCGGCCAAGGCACTGTGGCGCGGGCAGGGCCTCAAGTTCGAGGCGGAGTTCTTCCACCTCGGTTTTCTCTACGGCGATCGCGTGGAGGTGAACGAGGTCGTCAACGGCCAGTCCCGCCCGGTTCCCTATCACGCCGACCTGTTCACCTTCGACAAGGTCCGCCAACCCACCTCCGACGACCTCGGCTTCGCTGGCTTTCGCATCCACTACCCTCTGAACCGTCCGGATTATTTCGACGAGGTCTGCGCCTTCCTCGGCGCGAGCTACTTCCGCGCCGTCGCCCAGGGGCAGGGCTACGGCCTCTCCACCCGCGGCCTCGCAATCCGTACCGCCGACCCGCGCGGCGAGGAATTCCCCCTCTTCCGCGCCTTCTGGCTGGAACGCCCGCAGCCCGGCGCCGATACGCTCGTGATCTGGGCGCTGCTCGACAGCGAGAGCACCACCGGCGCGTTCCGCTTCGCCATCCATCCGGGTGCCGACACCGTGTTCGACACCACGATGTCGCTCTATCCTCGCGTCGCGCTGAAGGAGGTCGGCATCGCGCCGCTGACCAGCATGTTCTATTTCGACGCCAACGACCGTGGCCGGGCCGACGACTACCGCGCCGCGGTGCATGATTCGAACGGGCTGCACATGCTGACCGGCGCCGGCCTGCCGGTGTGGCGTCCGCTCGCCAACCCCGCCACCTTGCAGTTCAGCGCGTTCGGCGACACCGACCCGCGCGGCTTTGGACTGATGCAGCGCGAGCGTACCCTGGCCGACTACCAGGACCTGGAGGCGCATTACGAGAGCCGCCCCAGCCTGTGGGTGGAACCGGAGGGCGCCTGGGGCCCTGGCGACGTCGACCTGGTGGAGATTCCGACGAGCAGGGAAGCCAACGACAACATCGTCGCCTTCTGGCGTCCGCAGCAGCCGCTGGCGGCGAAGTCCCGCTTCGACGCCAAATACCGCCTGCACTGGTGCTGGTCCGCCCCGATCGCCGAGACCCTGGCGAAGGTGACGCAGACCCGTTCCGGCGCCGGCTACGACAAGAACACAAGGCTGTTCGTGATCGATTTCGCCGGCGAGAAGCTGAAAACCGTGCCCGCCACCGCCAGGATCACCGCTCGCGTCACTGCGAAGCCGGGCAGGATCCTGCATCCGGTGATCCAGCCGATCCCAGGCACCGGCCACTGGCGCCTGAGCTTCGAGCTCGATTCCGGCAACGCCAAGCTGGTCGAGATGACCGCGCGGCTGGAGGGCGTGGACGCCCCGGTCTCCGAGCTGTGGCTCTACCGATGGACGAGCTGAGCGCACCGCCGCACGCCGGCCTGGGGCCGGATTTTCGCGCGCTGCCCGACGAAGCGCCGCTGGACATGCCGGTGCAGTCGTTGCGCCGGGCGCCGCCGCGCGGCCGGCCCGCCACCGCGCCGCGCGGCATGGCGCCGCGCCGCCTGTTCGTGATCGGCGGTGCCGTGGTGTTGGCGGCGGCGGGCGCGCACGAGATGTACCTCGTGCTGCACGTCGGCGGCATGACCACCCTGGAAGTCCTGGTGCTGGTGCTGTTCGTCGCGCTGTTCGCCTGGATCGCGCTGTCGTTCACCAGCGCGCTCGCCGGCTTCTGCTCCCTGCTGGCCGGCGGCGGGCGGCGGCTGCTCGATCCGCCGGGCAGCCCGCTGCCGCAGCTTGCGACACGCACCGCGCTGCTGATGCCGACCTATAACGAATTCCCCGCGCGCGTGATGGCCGCGGTGCAGGCGATCGACGAGGCGCTGCACGCGGCCGGCGCCGGCGCGCACTTCCATAGCTTCATCCTGAGCGACACCACCGATCCCGACGTCTGGATCGCCGAGGAAGCCGGCTTCCTGGCGCTGCTCGCGCGCATCGGCGGCACAGGGCGCATCTTCTACCGCCGCCGGGCGAAGAACACCGCGCGCAAGGCCGGCAACATCGCCGACTGGGTGCGCCGCTTCGGGTCCGCCTATCCGCAGATGCTGGTGCTGGATGCCGACAGCGTGATGACGGCGGACGCCATCATCCGCCTGGCCGCGGCGATGGAGCGCAACCCGGGTGTCGGCGTGATCCAGACCCTGCCGATCATCGTCAACGGCAACAGCCTGTTCGCGCGCATGCAGCAATTCGCCGGCCGCGTGTACGGCCCGCTGATCGCCTACGGCATCGCCTCGTGGCACGGGTCCGAGGGCAACTACTGGGGCCACAACGCCATCATCCGTACGCGCGCCTTCGCCGAGCAGGCGGGGCTGCCGGTGCTGCGCGGCCGCAAGCCGTTCGGCGGCCATATCCAGAGCCATGATTTCGTGGAGGCGGCGCTGCTGCGGCGCGCCGGCTGGGGCGTGCACATGGTCCCGGGCCTCGCCGGCAGCTACGAGGAAAGCCCGCCCTCGCTCGCCGATCTCGCGATCCGCGACCGGCGCTGGTGCCAGGGCAATCTGCAGCATGCGGCGGTGCTGCCGGCCCGCGGGCTGCACTGGGTCAGCAGGCTGCATTTGCTGACCGGCATCGGCTCCTACGTCACCGCGCCGATGTGGCTGGCGTTCCTCGTGTTCGGGATTCTGATCTCGTTGCAATCACGCTTCGTTCCGCCGTCGTATTTCAGCAGCCGGCCGTCGCTGTTCCCGCACTGGCCGGCGATCGATCCGGTGCGGTCGAAGTGGGTGTTCGTCGGCACCATGGCGATCCTGTTGGCGCCGAAGCTGCTGAGCTATCTCGCGCTGCTGCTGCGCGGTTCGGACCGGCGCGGCTGCGGCGGCGCGCTGCGCGCCGTGCTCAGCATGCTGCTGGAGACGGTGCTGGCCGGGCTGATCGCGCCGGTGGCGATGGTGACGCAGTCGGCCGACGTGGCCGCGATCCTGATCGGGCGGGATTCCGGCTGGCACACGCAGCGGCGCGACGACGGCAGCATTCCCTGGCGCGAGGTGGCGCGGCGCTACCGCGGCGTGACCGTGTTCGGGCTGCTGCTCGGCCTCGCGGCGTTTCTCGTCTCGCCGTTCCTGTTCTTCTGGATGTCGCCGGTGGTGCTCGGCCTGGCGCTGGCGATCCCGCTCGCGTCCCTCACCGCGCGGCGCGACGGCGCGCTGCGCCGCGCGGGCCTGCTGCGCATCCCGGAGGAGGTGGACCCGCCCGCCGAGCTGGCGCGCGCCGGCGCGCTCTACGCGACCTTGCGCGCGGAGCAGGCGCAGGCGGCGGGCGTGCAGCGCCTGCTCGGAGATGCACGCCTGCTGGAGGCGCACCGGCGGATGCTGCCCCCGCCCCGCCGTCCCGGCCGCGATCCGATCGACGTGATCCAGGTGGTCGCGTGCGCCAAGCTCGCCGAAGCGGAGAGCCTGGACGCGGCGCTGGCGGCACTGACACCGGGGGAGCGCGCGGCCGTGTTGGCGGACCGGGACGGGCTGGCGCGACTGGCGGCGCTGGCCGGCGATGCGCGGACGGCCCGGCCGCCGGTGCAGGCCCCGGCGCCATAGGACGCGCGCCGGCGGCGCCCTATGGCGGCGCATCCGCTTCGGGGCTGCGCGGGAAAGCGCGGAAATCGAAACGAAAATGATCACGAAATCGTGAGCGAGGTCGCGTCCCGAGGCGGAACGCGGCGGCCCCCCGATCACGCGCGGCGCCGGTGCGCGAGATGTAATGCCACCGAAAACGCTCCGTCACACGACCGTCACGAGGCGCACGCTAAGCCCCGCTTGTAACGCCGGGCGGAGTTTTGTGACAAAGGGGAACGATGTTTTGCACGGCCTGTGATCTGCATCCTTCCATTCCACCCAGCTTTCATGATCCCGATCTTCCGCTGTTGAGGTAATCTATGTCGAGCCGTCGTCTGCTTCTGCTCACCGCCAGTGCCGGTGCGATACTGCACGCCTTCATGCCGGCGGGCGCCGCCCGGGCGCAGACCGCCGGTGCGGTCGATGCCGGATCCGTTTCGGCAACGGATTCCGCGACGCCTGCCAGCCCGACGTCCACGGTGCTCGGCTACAAGGCGCGCAAGGAAGCGACTCAGGCGGTGACGTCGATCAGCAAGACGCAGAGCAATCTCTTCAGCCCGCAGGCATCGGGACTGCAATCGCTCACGATGGCGCCCGGCGTCACGGTGGCCGGCTACGCCGCGCAGAACGGATCGGCGCGGACCACCTTGTCCGTGCGCGGCGTGAAGGTCGGCTGGAACAGCGTCCCGGGCGATCTGGAAACGAACGGCCTGACGGCGGAGCTTGACGGCGTGCCGCTCAACTCGCTGATCCAGAGCACGGGCTGGCATTCGACCGAAGTGCCGCTCGGCCTGCTGCTCGACGGCACGAACCTCATCTACGGGCCGGGCAATCCGCGCGAACGCTGGTACGACAGCCTCGGCGGCACCGTGAACTTCATCCCCGTGCAGCCGACGAAGGCGGCCGGCGTCACGGTGGGCACGAGCTTCGGCAGCTTCGCCAGCATGACCCAGAGCATGATCGCGCAGACCGGCGAGCACGACGGCTGGTCCGGCGTGGTCGGCTACGCGCACGCGCAATACCACACCTTCCGCCAGGGCCCCTACGACTGGCCGAGCCATGCGAACCAGGTCTTCGCCAAGGTGCGCAAGCGCTACGACGGCGGGGAGTTCAGCGTCGGGTTCTACTACCAGCACAGCGACGAATTCCGGCCGAACATGGTCCCGGTCACGCCGGTCGCGGGGCTGACGACGGCCGGGGCCAACCAGAACGCGCCGCTCTATAGCCAGCAGACCTCGGGCTTCTACTCTGACCTGCCCAAGGACGTCTGGTTCAAGGAGAACCAGATCGAGAATTTCATCGGCTACGGCAAGCTGGTGCAGGACCTCGGCCCGGGCGTGACGTTGCACGACACGATGTGGTACCGCCACGGCAGCGTTACCCACTACCGGGTGAACAACGGCTTCCCGCAGGACAATCCCACCGGCACCGAATACTATTTCCCGACCTCGGACACGTTCGGCGACAAGATCTACGCCGACATCGACCTGCCGTACCACAACGTGCTGACCGTCGGCGGATACGCGATCACCTCGCACACCGTGGACCGGCTGGACCTCTACAATGTGCTGCTCGGCACGTCGCAGCAGGCGCCGAACACCATCTCGTACGGCACCTACGACAACCTCGACGCCGCGGTCTTCGTGCAGGACAAGATCACGCTCTTCGACCGGCTGCATATCGTTCCGGGTGTGGAGCTCGTGGACTACCGGACGAATTTCTACAATAACAACGCCTCGGTCGCGGCCGGCATGCCCGCCGGCGTGAGCTTCAACACCTATCCGGACACCGAGAAGAATTTCCAGGAGGTCGAGCCCTCGCTCGGCGTCACCCTCGACGTGCTGCCGTGGCTGACGGTGTACGGCAACACGGCGGTGACCTACCAGAACCCGACGGCCAGCAATTTCGACAACGCGCAGACGGACCTGCCGGCGCTGGAGCCGGTCAAGAGCCGGGACTACGAGATCGGCTTGCGTGCGCTCAATTCCAACGTCGCCGGCTTCAGCACCACCTTCCTCGACGTGAACTACTTCCGCGACGTGATCTCCGACCAGACCATCCCGATCAGTCTCGCGTCCAACCCGACGGTCACCACCTTCGGCTACGGATCGGCCACCTTGCAGGGCGTGAACCTGGATGCGGTCGGCGATATCGGCTTTCCCTGGCAGGTGTTCGCCAATGGCGAGTTGCTTGACGCGCACTGGAATTCCTATACCTCGACGACGACGGGTCTGACCTACAACGGCCTGCCGGTGTCGAACACGCCCGTCTTTACGGCGAACATCGGCGTCCGCTACCGCCGCTTCGTCGGCACCACGCTCGTGAGCGGCACGCTCTACGACCAGTACGTCGGGCGCCGCTACCTGTACAGCAACCAGATCGGCGCGCCGACCAAGCTGCCGATCGCGCCCTACAACCTGCTGAACCTGTCGGTTTCCGCGAAGTTCCCGATCAAGGACCGCACTCTGCCAGGGCTGCGGATGCTGACGGTCTCCTTCACGGCGACCAATCTGCTGGGCCGGGAGTACAACTCGACCGCCTATATCTCGGCGGGGGGCTATTTCGCCGGCGTGAGCAGCGCGGGCACCGTGCTTGCCAACCCCGGCGCCCCGCGCGCGTTCTACGGCCAGATGACGGTGTCCTTCCAGTAGGATCCCGGTTCGCGGAGCGAACCGGGGAGGGAACCGTGCCTCATGCCCTCACCCGCCGTGCTGCGCACGGCAGCCTCTCCCGCTCTCGCGGGAGAGGTGGCTTGGGGGGGACGTTCGCCCGATTGCCCTCCGGTTCGCGGCCGGCGGAGAGCGCCCGGAATGGTCCCGGGGCGCTACCGCCGCGCCGCTGCCTCCGGCACCCGTCGCGCCGTGCTGGCGGCACGCACCAGGCTCGGCACCTCGACGTCGATTTCCAGGGTGGACACCGGATCGCCGCGATCGAGCTTGATCTGCACCTTGTCGCGATCGACCGCGACATGCCTGGCGATCACCGCCAGGATTTCCTCCTGCAGCACCGCGATCAGATCCGACCCGCCGACCGCGGCACGTTCGTGCGCGAGCAGCACCTGCAGCCGCTCGCGCGCCACCGGCGCGGAGTCCCGCTTGCGGAACAGGGTGAGCAGGTTCACGCCACCGCCCTCCGCCCGAACAGCTTGCCGAACAGCCCGCGCGGTTCGGCGGCGGGCATCGTGACCTGGATCTGCTCGCCCTTGAGCCGCTTCGCCGCCTCCGCATAGGCCCGCGCCGGCGCCGAGGCCGGCGAGGCCAGGGTGACCGGCGCACCGAGGTTGGACGCCCGCAGCACGTCCTGGCTTTCCGGAATGATCCCGAGCAACGGGATCGACAGGATTTCCAGCACGTCCTCGACCTTCAGCATCTCCCCGCGCGCCGCGCGCCCGAGGTTGTAGCGGGTCAGCAACAGGTGCTTGGGCACGCGCAACCCCTGCTCGGCGCGCAGGGTCTTGGAATCGAGCAGCCCGATGATGCGGTCGGAATCGCGTACCGACGATACTTCGGCGTTGGTTACCACCACCGCCATGTCGGCGTGGCGCATCGCCATGGTGGCGCCGCGCTCGATCCCGGCCGGGCTGTCGCACAGGACCCAGTCGAACTTCTCGCGCAGCTCGGCGACGATGCGCTCCACGCCTTCCGGCGTCAGCGCGTCCTTGTCGCGGGTCTGCGAGGCCGGCAGCAGCGACAGGTTCTCGAGCCGCTTGTCGCGGATCAGCGCCTGCGCCAGCTTGGCGTCGCCCTGCACCACGTTCACGAGGTCGAACACCACCCGTCGTTCCGCACCCATGACGAGATCGAGGTTGCGCAACCCGACGTCGAAATCGACCACCACGACGTTCTCGCCGCCCTGCGCCAGGGCGGCGCCGAGGGCGGCGGTGGAGGTGGTCTTCCCCACCCCGCCCTTGCCCGATGTCACCACCACGACCTGCGCCATGCCGTCGGTCCCCCTGTCCCTGTTTCTCAGTCGAGCGCCGCGAGCAGCATGCTCTCCCCGTCCAGCCAAGCCTGCGCGGGCCGGCCGGTGACGGCGGGATCCATGTCCTCGGCGGTGCGGTAGACGCCGTCGATCGCCAGCAGCTCCGCTTCCAGCCGCCGGCAGAAGATGCGCGCGGATTTGTTACCGTTGAGCCCGGCGATGGCACGCCCGCGCAGGGTGCCGTAGATGTGGATGGACCCGCCGGCGACGATCTCCGCCCCCCAGGCGACGGTGCCGAGCACCGTCACGTCGCCGGCTTCGTGCACGATCGACTGGCCGGAGCGGACGGCGTGGTCGATCAGCAGGGTCGTCGTCGTGCTGCCCTCGGCGGCCGGCGTGGGCCGCTCCGCGGGGCGCGGCTCCTCCGGCAGCTCGATCGGCCGGCCGGCGCGGGCGCCGCCCGCGGGCGCGGGGCCGGGCGGGCCGAGGCCGGTGCCCCATTTCTCGACGGCCCAGGATTTGTGCGCGCCTTCGGTGCCGATGATCCGGATGCCGCGCCCGGCGATCGCCTCGATCAGCCCGGCGACGCCGGTTTGGTCGGGCGGGAGCAGTCCGAGGTCGAGCAGCACGGGCCGCTGGTCGAAGAACCCGGGCGCGCGGGCGATCTGCGCGTCCAGCGCGGCGAGCCAGTCGGCCAGCGGCGGCTCGGGCGCCAGCACCAACGCCATGAAGCTGCGACCGCGGACACGAAGCGAGGGGCGGGAGTTTGTTTGTGACACGCGGGAGGCGTACCCGCCCCGCTGCCCCCGGTCAACGCGAATCGTCGGCTATCCACAAGATTTTGCGTGCAACAACTGGGAGCGACCCCAGGGAAAGGAATAGGGCGAGGGCTCGGGTGGTGGCCGGTGTCCCCCGAACGCGCCCGTTCCGCCGGTCGCGGGCAAGGCGGGTCCGTGGCGAGCGGCGCCCGCTTAGCGGGATTGGGGCGCCTTTTTCCATCGGCGGGCGCATCGCCGGAACCCGCCGGAGCGTCGCGCGGCGGGCGCATCATAAAAAAGAGATGGGCGCCACGGTCGCGGTGGAGCGCTGGACTCCACGGGCCGGGAATGTTAAGTTATGTCTCATCCTATGGTTCGGATAGTAAAAATTAACACGGGCGGTAAGCAGGGAATGTGGAACACCGGAATGTGGAACGCGGGGGAGGCCGCGGACGACGGCGCTGTCGATGTCAGCCTTGTGGTCGCGGCCGGCGGAGCCGAAGTGGTGGATCGCTTCTTCCGCACGAGTTCGGAAATGGACCGGCCGAACTGGGCCGCTAATCTCGCAGTCCAGGTGTACCGGGCGATGCGGGAGGCGGAGCTGAACGAGCTTCGCTCGCCCGTGCGAACAACAGGGTCAGCTCAAGCAGCAGGGACGCGAGCGTCCGATCGAGCCGGCTGAGCGTCCGCGTCGTCACCCGCCGCCGCGGCATTTCGCCCGCCAGCAGCACCTGGCCGGTCGCACGCATGTCCGGCGCTTCCGCCAGTACCCACGCCTCGTGCAGGATCGCCCGGCGGTCCTCATATGCGTCCAGCAGGCGCACGAACAGGCCGGCGATGACCTCGCGCTCCGCCGGCAGCGCGCGCTGGAACGCCTCGCGCAGCATGTCGGCCTTGCGCTCGGTACCGACCTCCTGCACGTCCTGCATCATGCCCTGCGGCAGATCGCGGAACCAGCCTTCCAGCAGCATGTCCAGCAGCTGCTCCCCGACTTCCGCACGGATGGCGATCATGCCGATGAGGATCAGGTGTTCGTCGGGAAGCGTGATGTCGACCATAAACGGCGGAGACCTGGGGCGAAGCCGGGGCGGCGCAGCGGGCAGGCGACCGGTGGCGCGCGGGAAGGGGCGTGGTAGAGCCTCAGGTATGGTTCCACCCGGGTTGCGAACGAATGACAACCGTGTCCACCTGCCGCGCGGCGGCGGCCGGCTATAGCACCCGATGGGGCCGCTGCGCGTCCTATTTTTTGTTAATAGCCGCATAATGGGACGCACCTGCGCCCATTCGGTCCGCCGCTAGTTAACAATTGTAGCTTACATCTGTAAACTCCAGTCGCGGTTGTCGGCCGCGGCACAACCCGATAGGGGTTCTCCCGGCTGCGGCATGGCCGCGGCCCGCACAGCGGGAGCGCGCATCATGGCCGCCACGATCATCCCCGTCGCCCTGTTCGATGCCGTTGTCTTCGGCGCCACCGGCGACCTCACCCTGCGCAAGCTGCTGCCGGCGCTCTACTGGCGGTTCCACGACGGCCAGATGCCGGCCGGCGCGCGGGTGATCGGCGCCGCGCGGTCCGACCTCGACGACACGGCCTTTCGCGACCGCGCCGCCCAGGCGCTCGCCGCCCATGTGCCGGCGCAGGCGCGGGAGCAGGCGACGGTGGACCGCTTCCTCGCGTCGCTGTTCTACGTGCGGCTCGACGCCGCGCGGTCGGACGGCGGGTGGGAGGGCCTGGCCGCCGTGCTCGACCCCGAGCGGGTGCGGGTGTTCTACCTCGCCACGGCGCCCGATCTGTATGGCCCGATCTGCCGCAACATCGCCGCCGCCGGGCTCGTCACCCAGGCCTCCCGCGTGGTGCTGGAAAAGCCGATCGGCCACGACCTCGACTCCGCCCGCGCCATCAACGACCAGGTGGGCGAGGTGTTCGCGGAGGGACAGATATTCCGTATCGATCATTATCTGGGCAAGGAGACGGTGCAGAACCTGCTGGCGCTGCGCTTCGCCAATGCCATCTTCGAGCGGCTGTGGAACGCCGACGTGGTCGACCACGTGCAGATCACGGTCGCCGAGACGGTCGGGCTGGAAGGCCGCGGCGCCTATTACGACGGCGCCGGTGCGCTGCGCGACATGGTGCAGAACCACATGCTGCAGCTGCTCTGCCTGATCGCGATGGAACCGCCCGGCTCGCTCGATGCCGATCCGGTGCGCGACGAAAAGCTTAAGGTGCTGCGCGCGCTGAAGCCGATGACGCCGGATCGGGTCGCGAGCCACACGGTGCGCGGGCAGTACGACGCCGGCGCGATCGACGGCGAGCGGGTTCCGGGCTACCTCGCCGACCTCGGCGGCGGCCGGCGCAGCACGACGGAAACCTTCGTCGCGCTGAAGGCCGAGGTGTGCAACTGGCGCTGGGCCGGAGTGCCGTTCTACCTGCGCACCGGCAAGCGGCTGCCGCACAAGGTCTCGGAAATCGTGGTGCAGTTCCGCGCCGTGCCGTTGTCCCTGTTCCCCGGCGACGGCGGGCTGAAACCGAACCGGCTGGTGATCCGCCTGCAGCCGGAGGAAGGCATGCAGCTCGCCATGATGACCAAGGAACCCGGCCCCGGCGGGCTGCGCCTGGCGCCCACCGCGCTCGACATCAGCTTCGAGAAGGCGTTCGGCCTGCGCTACCCGGACGCCTACGAACGTCTGCTGATGGACACGGTGCGCGGCAACGCCACCCTGTTCATGCGCCGTGACGAGGTGGAGGCCGCCTGGTCCTGGGTGGAGCCGCTGATGGAGGCCTGGGACGCGCGCGGCGACACCCCGCGCCCCTATGCCGCCGGCACCTGGGGGCCGAGTGCGGCGATCGGTCTGATCGAGCGTGACGGGCGGACCTGGCACGAGGACGAATAGGGCCGATGCCGCGCGGCGCCGCGCGTTCGTTCGGCGCTCGCATCCGCGACAGCCTGAGTGATCTGCCGCCCAAGCGAGGTTTGGTGCGTCGTCGGACTGCGTATCTGTTCGGGTGCGGGCCGCGCGGCCGATTGGTTTGCTATCG
The DNA here is from genome assembly GCA_963708095.1 of uncultured Pseudomonadota bacterium. Lineage (GTDB taxonomy): Bacteria > Pseudomonadota > Alphaproteobacteria > Acetobacterales > Acetobacteraceae > JAJZVS01. The sequence continues at coordinate 3,678,190 of OY970182.1, read as the reverse complement.
GCGGGTCGCCTTGACATTTCATCAACCGCCCCGGGATGGTCGGTAAGCAACCGGGTTCCGAGACGGATGGGTTGCGCCGATTCGACGCAGAGGTCGCAGAGGTCCGGAGATCGCAGAGAAGAGGGTGATGCGGGCGAGGATGGTGCGTCGACAGAGCCGATCGCCCGGCGAGCCGTCGAACCGCATCGCCGGTTCGGGCCCGGCCTCGGTCCGAAGGACGGGCTGCGATGTCATGCGAGAGGCATCTTGCCTTGAACTCATATCGGTCCCGGCGCGGCCAGCGCCGGACCGGCCGCCGCGTCCGGCCCCGATGCGGCGGCGCACCATCCCCGGGCCGCGGCACGATTCGCCACCCACGACCATCGGCAGCCGCCGGATCGTCCCCCCCGAAGTCGGGCGGCGCTTCCCTGCGGCAACAAACTCAGGCAAGGTCGCGGCCGAATCCGGACCTTTGTGATGACATGACCCGACCGCCGTCGATCAATCGTCTTGCCGAGGCGCGCCTGCTCGCCGCCGGCCGGATCGAAGACAGTCTCGGCGCCTATGCCGAGCTTGTCGGCCGCGAGTCGATGAATGCGACGCTGTTTGCCGAGTTCCTGGCGGTGAAGTCCCAGCTCATCGCCGCCCGTTCCGCCGCCGAGTTGATGAAGCTTGGACACGATGCCAACATCGTGCGCGGCCGGCAACGGCTGGAGACGCTGCTGGCGGATCCAGCCTATGATGATCCCCGCAGGCTCGAACGGCACGGCGTCAAGGTCTATTCGCAGCACGACGAGGACGGGCTCCTCCGCGAGATCTTCCGTCGGATCGGCACCACCACCCGCAGCTTTGTCGAGTTCGGGGTGGAAGACGGCCTGGAATGCAACACGCACCTGTTGCTGCACGAGGGCTGGCGGGGTGCCTGGGTCGAAGCATCGGAACAGCAAGTGCAGGCGATCCGCCAACGCTTCCGCTTGGCCATCGACGCCGGCCGCCTGCGGATCGCGGCGCGGCGGGTAGACAAGGACAATATCAACGACCTCGCGCGCGAACTCGACGTGCCGGAGGAACCGGACCTCGTCTCCATAGACATCGATTTCAACGACTACTGGGTCTTCAAGGCGCTGACAGCCGTCCGTCCCCGGGTCGTGGCGGTCGAGTACAATGCCAAGTTCCCGCCCCCGATGAAGCACGTGGTGGCGCACAATCGGGATCGCGCATGGAACGGCACGGACTACTATGGCTGCTCGCTGCAATCGCTCTGCGACCTGGCGGAGCACAAAGGGTACACGCTCGTGGGATGCAATATCACGGGGGTGAACGCTTTTTTCGTCCGCTCCGACCTCTGCGCCGAGCACTTCGCTACCCCGGCGACGGCAGCCCATCTCTACCAGCCGCCGCGCTACGAGCTTTTCCGGATGGGAACGTTCGAGGTCGGGCATCCCGCCGACTTCGGTCTCTGGCTCGACGTATAAATTTGCCGCGCTGACTGCCAACTGCTCACGCCGATCTGATACCGGCAGCCTTACTCACCAGTCGGCAATTCAGGCGACAAGTCCATTAACATTTCTGTTGAAGCACGATTCAAGGTGGCATGAAGCGGGACGGACGCGGGCTTGACCATGGCACGAGCGCCCTCTGGTCCTCTGCATAGAAACGTAAGGTGCGGCGGCGGAGAACCTCCCGGCCGAAGCGATACGACCCAAGTAGCCATCGCACGGAAGCCCCATCCCGCCGAACGGGCGGCCATGGCAGCAATCAGCACAAATACGGGAAGCCGAGCCCGCTCTTCGGGCCTGCAGAGCTTCGTCATGGCGCAGTGTTTGTCCTGATCGCCGTGATGTACGCGGCGGCCGCGACGGGCACCTTCGCCCCGGCCGCCATGCGCGCGCCGCTGCGGGGGGTCGCATCCCGTGGCGCCGCCGCCGCGGCCCGGCGGAGGCCCGCGGCCCATGACATGGGCAGGGACCCGCCCCTCCCCCGCGGGAAGACGCCTTCACCCACCCGGCCCTTCGGCGATCACCCAGATCATCTGCGCCATCAGCGGATACACCCTCGCGGAACTTTGACCCCAGATGGTCCGTGGCCGGGCACGAAGCGCGATCCGCATATGACGCAGATCACCAGACGAGCGCCGCGGCGGAAGGATAAGCCCATCAACGTGTCAGGGAGATCGCATTATCGACGGGCGGCCCGGCCATCGGTGCGACACGCACCTGCGCAACGCCATGCCGATACCGAAACGATTTGGTCACGAAGCCGTGTCCCGCGGCCCGCCCCCTTGTTTCCAGGCCGACGCTCAGCAAACATATGTAGACTCTACATCCAGCACGGAACATCCAAGGCAGATTAAGTGGACGGGGACGAACAAACCGCCTCGGTGGCGCCCGGGGGTCTTGAACGTCTGCAGGCGGAAATCGTTGAGCTGCGCGAGGCCGTGCGTGCGCGCGACACCTTCATGTCGATCGCCGCGCACGAGCTGCGCAACCCGATGGCACCGCTGGTCGGCCGGATCAGCCTGCTGCAGGCGCAGGTGGACCGCGCCGGCGACGCCGTGCCGCCCAAGGTCGCCCAGGGCATCCGCCAGCTCGACGTGATCCTACGCCGCTATGTTCGGCGCACGATCACCCTGCTCGACATCTCGCGGCTGACCTCCGGCAGGTTTGCCCTCGATCCGACGGAGATCGACGTCTCCGTCGTGCTCGCCCGGCTGGTCGACGATTTCGCGGCGCATGCGGAATTGGCCGGCTCCGTCGTTGCGGCCGCGATCGAGCCGGGGATTGTCGGACTGTTCGATACCACCGCGATCGAGGAGATCGCCGAGAACCTGATTTCCAACGCGGTCAAATACGGCGCGGGCAAGCCGATCGACGTCACCCTGGCGCGCGAGGCCGGAGCGATCCGCCTGCAGGTGCGCGACCGCGGCCCCGGTATCTCCGCCGACGACCGCGGCCGCATCTTCGAACGCTTCGAACGCCTGGCCGCCACCAGGCCCGCCACCGGCTTCGGCCTCGGCCTCTGGGTCGTCGGGCAGTTGACCGAGGCGATGGGCGGCACGATCGCGGTCGAGGGGAACGACGGCGAGGGATCCATTTTCACGGTCCGGATTCCGCTGCGAACCGTACCAGAGGGCGCATGAACGCGACATCAGACCCGTCCGAACCGGCCCGGCGGCTGGAAAAAGTGCCGAGCGGGCTCGGCGGCCTGGACGTGATCCTGCGCGGCGGGTTCCTCGAAGGCGGGATGACCATCGTCCAGGGCCGGCCGGGCAGCGGGAAGACGATCCTGGGCAATCAGCTCTGCTTCAACCACGTCATCGCCGGCGGCAGCGCGCTCTATGTGACCCTGCTCGCGGAAAGCCATGCGCGGATGCTGCTGCATATCGGCGCGCTCAGCTTCTTCCGCGCCGAGGTTATCCCGGACCAGCTCTCCTACGTGAGCGCCTTCCCGGTGCTCGAGAGCGACGGAACGCGCGGCCTGCTCACCCTGCTCCGCCAGGAGATGCAGCGGCGCGACGTGACCCTACTGGTGCTGGACGGGCTGGTCGCCGCCGAGCGGGCCGCCGGGTCCGACATGGAGTTCAAGAAGTTCATCCACGAGCTGCAGACGCTAGCCTCCGTCGCCGGCTGCACCATGTTCCTGCTGGCGGGCAGCGGCGGCGATCGGGCCGACGTCGCCGCGGAGCACACGATGGTCGACTGCGTCATCGAGCTGAAAAGCCGGCTGCACGGCTGGCGCGCGCAGCGCACGCTCGAGATCCTGAAGCGCCGCGGCGACGGCTATCTGCGCGGCGCGCATTCCTTCCGCATCGACGACGACGGGATCATCGTCTTCCCCCGCTTCGAGGCGCTGCTCGGCGCGCCCGCCGGCGACGGCCGCGCCGAGCGAACGGACGGAGCCAGGGCTTCCACCGGCCTCGCGCCGCTCGACGACATGCTCGACGGCGGCCTGCCGCGCAATTCGAGCACTCTGCTGCTCGGCCCCCCAGGCAGCGGCAAGACGACGCTCGGCCTGCATTTCCTGAGCCCGTGCAGCGCGGAAGAACCGGGCCTGTTTTTCGGCTTCTACGAGACCGCCGGCATCATCCGCGCCAAGGCCGAGGCGCTGGAACTGCCGGTTGGCCGCCACCTTGAGACCGGCGCGGTGGAGATGCTCTGGCAGCCGACGACGGAGGCGCTGCTGGACGAAGCCTGCGCCCGGCTGCTGGCCGCGGTGCGCACCCGCAAAGTGCGGCGGCTGTTCCTGGACGGGATCGGCGGGCTGCTGAAACTGGCCGACGACGCCGACCGGGTGAGCTACGTCCTGACCGCCTTGTTCAACGAGCTGCGCGCGCACCGGGTGGCGAGCGTCGTGACCAAGGAAACCGAGGACCTGCTGGGCAGCCCCTGGTCGGCCCCGGGCAGCGGGCTGGCCACCGGTAGCGTGTCCGACATCGCCGACAACATCCTGCTGTTCCAAGTGGTCCGGCAACGGTCCCGCTTCTGGCACACGATCTCCACCTTCAAGGCGCGCGACAGCCGGATCGACGACCGGACGCGGCTGTTCGAGATCGGCCGGCAGGGGCTCGCCATCGACGAGTTCCCCGACCGGGCCGAGGCCGTGCTCGGCGAAACCGTGGGGGAGCCGGAAGGGGGCGACGGGCCGCCGGCCGGGGGCGCGCGGCAGTGGCGGCGCCGGGGCGTCTAGGCCCGTGGCCAGGATCCTCGTCGTGGACGACGAATTCGGCGTCGGCGAACTGCTGCGGGAGGTCCTCGACGAGGAGGGTCACGCCGTCCGGCTGGCGATCAACGGCCGGCAGGGGCTCGAACTGATGGCCGCGGAACGCCCCGACCTCGTGATCCTGGATTACATGATGCCGGTCCTCAACGGCGCCGGCGTGCTCAAGGCGATGCGGGAGGACCCGAAGCTCGCGGATATCCCGGTCATCGTCACGAGCTCCCTGCCGGAAGCGACGGTCGCCGAGCGCGCGCCGGGATATGCGGGGTTCATTCGCAAGCCGTACCAGATCGGCACGATCGTCGCGCGCGTCACGGCAGCGCTGGACGAGGCCGCGCGGGACTCCGGCTAGTCGGCGGCGGCGGTCTGCCGCGCGGGCGGTCGCCACAAATCGTCACATCCCGGGCATGCGATTGCCATATGGGGGTGCCCAATATGGGGCGTCCAACAGTGGTGGGTTGCGCTCATGTCTTCGGAGATTGATGCGGATTGCGGCCTGCGGGCGATCGTGCGGGACCCGCTGGTGCGGCTCGTGATGGCGAGCGATGGAGTGGCCGAGGCCGACCTGGTGGCGCTCATGCATCGGATCGGGCGGGCGCTGCGGAGCGGTCGGGCGGGCACGACCCGCGAGACCGGGTTCGAGGCCGTCCCTCTGCCGCCGGTCGCGCCGGGGCCGGGCCGCGTGCTCGGATCGTCCTGCTGGCGGTGACGCGGTACGGGGTGAGCCGCTCCTTCACCTCTCCCGCACGCGGGAGAGGTCGGTTCGCGGAGCGAACCAGGTGAGGGTGTCGTGCCTCATGCCCTCACCCGGCGCGCGGTGCGCGCCGACCTTGGTCCGCTTCGCGGCCCAAGCCCGCAGAGCGGGAGAGGTAAGGGGTCGGGCGAGGGTCCTGGCGGGACCTCCAGGGGATTTGACAAACGGACCCGGAGCCATAGCTTACGCCCCCGTCGCCGACGCGGGCGACGCTGCCGACCGCGTCGGCGCCCCTCCTTCCCAGCAAGGACATCCCCCATGCCCATCCTGTCCGGGCGCATGAGCCAACTCGGCACCGAATCCGCCTTCGAGGTGCTGGCGCGTGCGAACGCGCTCGCCCGCGCCGGGCGCAGCATCGTCAACCTCGGCATCGGCCAGCCCGATTTCGCCACGCCGGCGCATATCGTCGAAGCGGGGATGAAGGCGCTGGCCGACGGGCACCACGGCTACACGCCGGCGAACGGCATCCTGCCGCTGCGGGAGGCGGTCGCCGCCGACCTGCACCGCCGCCACGGCGTGCGCATCTCCCCCGATCGCGTGCTGATCGTGCCCGGCGGCAAGGTGACGATGTTCTTCGCCATCATGATGTTCGGCGAGCCCGGCGCGGAGATCATCTACCCGAACCCCGGCTTCCCGATCTACGAAAGCGTGATCCGCTTTTCCGGCGCAACGCCGGTGCCAATGCGCCTGCACGAGAGCAAGGGCTTCTCCTTCGACGCCGAGGAGGTGCTGGCACAGATCACGCCGCAGACAAGGTTGCTGATCCTGAACAGCCCCGGCAACCCGACCGGCGGCGTGGCGCCGAAGAGCGAGATCGACCGCCTGGTCGCCGGCCTCGCGCGCCACCCGGACGTCGCGGTGATGTCGGACGAAATCTACGGCGAGATGCTGTACGAGGGCGCCCATGTCAGCCTGACGACGTATCCCGAGCTGGAGGACCGGCTGATCCTGCTCGACGGCTGGAGCAAGACCTATGCGATGACCGGCTGGCGGCTGGGCTTCGGGGTGTGGCCGGCGGCGCTGTTTCCGTATGCGGAACGGCTGGCGATCAATTCGCACTCCTGCGTCAATGCGTCGGCGCAATATGCGGGCATCGCCGCGATGACCGGGCCGCGCGAGCCGGTGGCGCGCATGATGGCGGCCTTCGCCGAGCGCCGCGCCTATATCGTTCCGGCGCTGAACGCGCTGCCCGGCTTCCGCTGCGCGACGCCGGGCGGCGCGTTCTATGCCTTCCCGAACGTCGCCGGCACCGGCTTCGAGTTGCGCGCCCTGCAATCGCGGCTTTTGGACGAGGCGGGGGTCGCGACCGTGTCTGGCACCAGCTTCGGCGCGCTCGGCGACGGGCACCTGCGCTTCTCCTACGCGGCAAGCCTGGATGCGCTGAAGGACGCCGTCGGCCGCATCGGCGAGTGGCTGGGCAAGCAGAACACGGACGCGCGGGAGCGGGCCGAGGCGTGAGGCCCGGGGGCGGTCGCGTTACCTCTCCCGCTCGGCAGGAGAGGTGACGCACCGGACGTTCACCACTATTCAGGCGAGCGGATATTCCGCCTCCGCCATGTAGACCGCCTGCTCCTTGCCAAGGCGCGAGCTGAACAGGGTGAAATGCTCCACCGCGACCGGCTCGGCGCGGAACAGGTTGTGCTGCTGCACGAACGCCGCGAGCCGGGTCTCCGCCGCGTTGTCCAGCCGCGCCAGGGTGATGTGCGGCACGAAGCGGCGCCGCTCGGCCGGCAGCCCGACCCGCTGCAACGCGGTCTCGATCTTGGCGCGCAGGTGATCGAGCTGCGGGCTGCGCTCCACCCCCACCCAGAGCTGAGTGGCGCGGCCGGCTTTGCTGAACGTGCCGACGCCGGCCAGGATCAGGGGGAACGATCGGCCGCGCAGGGCGGCGAGCGCGTGGTCGATCTCCTCCGCTTGCCAGCCCTGGGTCTCGCCGATGAAGCGGAGGGTCAGGTGGAAGTTCTCCGCCGGCACCCAGCGGGCGCCGGGAATGCCGCGCCAAGCCAGCAAGGCCAGCCGCTCGCGCAGGTCCCACGGCAGGTCGATGGCGACGAACAGCCTCATTTCCGCGCCGTCCTGTCGGCGGTCGGGATTTCCGTCCGTGCGATCAGGCGCTCCACATAGGGCAGGATTTCGGCCACGACCCGGCGGACGCCGGCGGGATTCGGGTGCAGCCCGTCGGCCTGCACGAGACCCGGCACCCGCGCCACGCCGGCAAGGAAGAACGGCTCGTAGATCACCCAAGGGCGGGCACCGAGAGCGGCGTACACCGCCCGGAACCGCTTCTCGTAGCCCGGTCCCATGTTCGGCGGCGCATACATGCCGGCGAGCAGGACGGGGATGTGGCGGGCGGCCAGCCGGTCCAGGATGGCGGTCAGGTTGCGCCGCATGTCGGCCACCGGCAGGCCGCGCAGCCCGTCGTTGGCGCCAAGCTCCACCAGCGCCGCCACCGGGCCGGTCCCGTCGCCCAGCCCGTCCAGCACCCACCCGAGCCGCGCCAGCCCGTCCGCCGATGTGTCGCCCGACACCGCCGCATCGACGATCCGCACCCGAACGCCGTGCGCGGCGAGGGCGGCGGCAAGCCGGACCTCGAAGCCGTCGGCGTGCGGCAGGCCGTAGCCGGAGGACAGCGAATCCCCGAGCACCACCAGCCGCACCGGTGCGGCCCCGTGTGCCGCCGCGGCGGCCGACCCGGCTGCTGCCCCTGGCGCTACCCGGGGCGCTGCCGCCCCTGAGGGGGCTGAACCTGTGGGGGGCGGCCCCGGGGTTGGCAGCCCTGGCACAGCTGCGGCGGCCGGCAGGAGGGGCGCGATGCAGAGCGGGGCGAGGCAGAGGGCGGCCACACGGAGGGCGATACACCACCTGGCGCGGAGCCTGACGGCGACCCGCGCCAACATCGAGCCGATCCCGGCGCTGCGCACGACTTCCCGTCCGCCGGCACGGGGGCCATATGCTGCCGCCATGGAGCCTACTCCGCCGTCCACGTCCCCCGCCGCGCCACTCCTGCGTGCACGGGGCCTGTGCCTGACCCTGCCCGCCGCGGCCGGACCGGTCAACATTCTCCGCGGCGTCGATCTCGACCTGGCTTCCGGTGAAACGGTGGGCCTGGTGGGGCCGTCCGGCTCCGGCAAGACCAGCCTGCTGATGCTGCTCGCCGGCTTGGAACGGCCGACTGCGGGCAGTCTGGAATTCGCCGGGCGGGAACTGACCGGGCTCGACGAGGATGCGCTGGCGCGCTGGCGGCGCGACCACGTGGGCATCGTGTTTCAGTCTTTTCACCTGATTCCCGGCATGACCGCGGCCGAGAACGTGGCGGTGCCGCTGGAGCTCGCCCGGCGGCGGGACGCAGGGCAGGTTGCGGCGCAGTTGCTGGACGCGGTGGGGCTGGGGCATCGGCTGCGCCATCTGCCCACGCAGCTCTCGGGGGGCGAGCAGCAGCGGGTGGCACTGGCCCGCGCGCTGGCCTCGCGCCCGGCGCTGCTCCTCGCCGACGAGCCCACCGGCAACCTCGATCAGGAAACCGGCGATGTCGTCATGGCGCTGCTGTTCCGCCTGTGCGCCGAGGCGGGCGCGGCGCTGCTGCTGATCACCCACGACCCGGCGCTGACCGCCCGCTGCGCGCGGGTCGTGCGGCTGGCCGACGGGCGGCTTGCGATGGGGGATGCGCACCGGAACACCCCGGAGGCGGCTCCGGGCGCCGGCCCCCGCTTGTGACCAACTCCCGGCGATGGCAGTTTGCTGCGGGTGCGGGAGGTGCGGCATGACGGTGAATAAGATCTATCCGGATACCACGGCGGCGCTGGCGGGGGTGTTGCGCGACGGCATGACCATCATGTCCGGCGGCTTCGGCCTGTGCGGCATTCCGGCCGCGCTGATCGCGGCGATCCGCGACAGCGGGGTGAAGGACCTCACGGTCGTTTCCAACAATGCCGGGATCGACGACGCCGGGCTCGGCCTGCTGCTCGCCACGCGACAGATCCGCAAGATGATCAGCTCCTACGTCGGCGAGAACGCCACCTTCGCGCGCCAGTACCTGGCCGGGGAGCTGGAGATCGAGTTCAATCCGCAAGGCACGCTCGCGGAACGGATCCGCGCCGGCGGCGCCGGCATCCCCGCGTTCTTCACCGCGACCGGCGCGGGCACCGACATCGCCGCCGGCAAGGAGACGCACGTTTTCGACGGCCGGGAGTACGTAATGGAGCGCGGCCTGACCGCGGACCTCGCGGTGATCCACGCCTGGAAAGCGGACCCGGAAGGCAACCTGATCTACCGGAAGACGGCGCGGAACTTCAATCCGATCATGGCCACCGCGGCGAAGACCACCGTGGTGGAGGTGGAGGAACTGGTGGAGCCCGGTCGGATCGATTCCGACCACATCGTGACGCCGGGAATTTTCGTCGATCGCATCGTGCTGCTGGAGACCGTGGACAAGCGGATCGAGCAGCGCACGGTGCGCAAGCGGAATTAGAGGGGGACCAGACGATGGCCTGGACGCGCGATCAGATGGCCGCCCGCGCGGCGCGCGAGCTGCGGGACGGGTTCTACGTCAATCTCGGCATCGGCATCCCGACCCTGGTGGCGAACCACATCCCCGAAGGGATGTCGATCCAGCTCCATTCCGAAAACGGCATGCTGGGCATGGGCGCGTTTCCGTTCGAGGGCGAGGAGGACGCCGATCTTATCAACGCCGGCAAGCAGACGGTGACCGAGCTGCCGACCACCAGCTTCTTCGATTCCGCCGCGAGCTTCGGCATGGTGCGCGGCGGGCACATCGACATCTCCATCCTGGGCGCGTTGCAGGTGGCGGAGAACGGCGACCTCGCGAACTGGATGATCCCGGGCAAGATGGTGAAGGGGATGGGCGGCGCGATGGACCTGGTCGCCGGGGTGCGCCGGGTCGTCGTGCTGATGGAACATACCGCTGGCGGCAAGCCGAAACTGCTGCACCGCTGCACCCTGCCGCTGACCGGCGCGGGGGTGGTCGATCTGGTGATCACCGAGCTCGGCGTGTTCGAGGTGGGACGGCCGGGGCTGACCCTCGTCGAGCTGGCGCCAGAGGTGACGGTGGAGGACGTGCGCTCCAAGACCGAGGCCGGCGTGGCGGTCGGCCCGGGCGTGCGCGCAGCGGCCTGAACCTCCTTCCCCCCTTGCGGGGGAGGGCCGGGGTGGGAGGCGCGCGGCACAATGCCGCATCCGGCGCGCCCCGCCCGCACCGGGGGGCGCTTTCCGTCCGTGCGGCAGCGGGGCTCAGCGCCCCGGCATTCGGGCGCGAAACACCCCCTGCTCGGCTGCCGGCCGCGCGCGCACCGGCGACAGCGGATTGCCCCACCAGCGGTCCCCGGCCTGCGCGAGCAGCATCACGTCCGACTTGACCCACGCATAGACCCGCGCCCGCGCCGTCGGGGCCATCGGGCCGCCGAGCGCGATCACGCTGCGCAAGGCCGCGAGATGCGGGCGGTCGGGGCGGGGGAACGCGGCCTCGGCGATCCACCCGGCGGGAGCGGCGAGCACTGTGGCGCCGGTCTCGGCGGCGAGCGGCAGCAGGCGGGCCGGGGTGGTGGTCGCGACGATCAGGGTGGTGCCGTCGGTCAGTGCGGGCAGCCAGGCGTCCACGGGGACGCCGGCGAGCAGCACGATGTCGTCCGGCCGCAGGTCCGCATGCAGCAGCAGCGCGGCGCGGGCGGCGAGGAGGTGCGCTTGGTCCCACGTGCGGGCCAGGGCGGCAGCGAGCGGGGCGGCAGCGAGCGGGGCGGCGGCGAGCGGGGCGGCCAGGTCGGAGGTCTGGATGCGTCGGTCCGCGGCGGTGACGGCACGCTCCGCTTGTGGGTGCAGAGCCAGGGTCGCGTCGGGCGGCAGGATCAGGCGGGCGGACGCGGCGGGGCAACCGGCGAAGGCGGTGAAGGCGGCGGCGGTGGTCGGGGGATCGGCGGCGATCGCCGCGCGCAGGGCCGCCCAGACCGCCGGGCCGTCCGTGATCGCGGCGGCGGTGGGGGCGAGGTGGCGGAGGAAGGCCCAGGCGTTGGTGGTGGCGATGCGCTCGGGGCCGGGGGCGAACAGAAGGGGGTGCATCGGGGGCGGCTTGGGTCCCGGGGCTGGAACTTAGGCGGGCGGATTGCACGGCTGCTGCCAGCCGGACGCGGGCGGAGGGGGGGATTGATCGGCCGGAGGGGGGCGGGCTATATGCCGCCTCCCGACACGATGGGGCCATAGCTCAGTTGGGAGAGCGCCTGAATGGCATTCAGGAGGTCAGGGGTTCGACTCCCCTTGGCTCCACCAGTCTCCATCTACGGTTTTGCAATAGTCGTATCGTCCGGAGCCGGTTAAACGCCCTTTGCCGACCAACCGGGGACCACCGCGCCGGCAAATGCCGCTCGGCCGGCGACCAGGCGCAGCTTCGGACGCTCCCCGGTCAGGCCGAGCGATTCCATCGCCTCGTAGAACGCCCGCCGCATCTCTTTCGGCCACAGCGTGCCGAAGCTCTTATGCGCCAGGCCGACGAAATCGAACCGCTTGCGATAGTCCGCCCGCCGGTCGGTGAAGATCAGCACCGGCCGCACCTGGTGGCCGCCCAGAAGCTGGTAGACCCCCTGCGGCCGGCCGCCCTTGTCGCGCTTCACGAAATAGTCAGTGCCCGTGCTGCGCACCGCGAGCTTCGCCTTGGCGAGCCGGCGGCGTGTCGTCGCCGTGGCGTTCGCCGCATAGCCCTGCTCGCCGAAGGCGCCGATCCGCGACAGGATGCGGGTCAAGGCCCCGCGGGCGATGTTACCATAGGCATCGAGCGGCGCGCCCTCGCCGGGCACCATCTGCTGGTCCGGCTCCATCAACCCCTGCATGATGAGCGCGCGCTCCGACCGCTTGTCGCGCCGCGGGCCGCCCTCGATCTCGGCGCGCAGGTATTTCGCCGGCGCGGTGCCCTTGCTGGCCTCGTCGCGGATGAACAGCGTGACGGATCGCGCTCCGGGATCGGCGACGAAGCCTATCGAGGAAGTTGAGGGCGGCCTCGGACGGCCGGGACCGATGCGCCGCCGCCGCCTCCCGTGGCGAACGACGGACGTGGGGCCGGCCGGCCCTGGGCAGCGCGGCAATGTGGCCGACGAACCCCCGCCCCTTGAACCCCCGCCCCCGCGCGGCGCACAGTCGGCGCGGAGGATACGCACGCCCATGACCGATCCGATCCGCATCGACCGGTGCGACGGCTGGCGCCGGATCACGCTGAACCGCCCGGACAAGCTGAACGCGGTGAACGAGGCGATGCTCACCGCCCTGCTCGCCGCGCTCAACGATGCCGCCGCCGATCCCGCCTGTCGTGCCCTGCTGCTGACCGGCGAGGGCCGCGGCTTCTGCGCCGGGCAGGAGCTCGGGCCCGCGGTCCTCCCCGGCGCCGACGGCCCGCCCGACCTGGAACGCCTCGCCGCCACCTATCACCACGAAGTCGTCCGCCGCCTGCGAGCGCTGCCGATCCCGGTGCTCTGCGCGGTCAACGGCGTCGCCGCCGGCGCCGGGGCGAGCTTCGCGCTCGCCTGCGACATCGTGCTCGCCGCACGCAGCGCGAGCTTCGTCATCGCCTTCGCCCGCATCGGCCTGGTGCCCGATTCCGGCGCCAGTTTCTTCCTCCCCCGCCTGATCGGCGAGGCGCGGGCGCGCGCGCTGGCACTGCTGGCCGAACCTCTCTCGGCCGCGCTGGCGGAAGCCTGGGGCCTGATCTGGCGCGCGGTGGACGACGCCGCGCTGGCGGGCGAGGCCGCGGCGCTGACGGCGAAACTCGCCGCCGGCCCCGCCGGGGCTTACGCACTGATCAAGCAGGCGTTCGCCGCCTCGCCCGGCAACGATCTCGCGGCGCAGCTCGACCTGGAAGCGCGCTTACAAGGGACGGCCGGGCGCGGGGCCGATTTCGCCGAGGGCGTGCGCGCCTTCCTGGACAAGCGCCCGCCCGTCTTCCCCGGTCGCGCGGGGTGAGCACCGATCCCGATGCCCTCGCCCGGGCCTGCGCCGAGGCGATGTGGGCGGAGGATCGCGCCAGCCCCGGTCTCGGCATGCAGCTCGAAAGCGTCGGCCCCGGCCGTGCCGTGCTGTCCATGACGGTGACCGAAACGATGGTGAACGGCCACGGCATCTGCCACGGCGGTTTCATCTTCACCCTCGCCGATTCCGCCTTCGCGTTCGCCTGCAACAGCCATGGCGACCGTGCGGTGGCGCAGCACTGCGCGATCAGCTTCCTCCGCCCCGGCCGCCACGGGGAGACGTTGCGCGCGGAGGCGGTGGAACGAATCCGCACCGGCCGCTCCGGCATCACCGACGTGCGCGTGACCGGCGGCGACGGCAGCGTGGTCGCGGAGTTGCGCGGCAACTCCCGCCTGACGGGCGGGCGGTTCTTCGAGACGGAGGGATAGATGCCCTGCCAGGGATACGACCCGATCGAAACCGCCTCCCGCGACGAGATCGTCGCGGTGCAGACCGAACGCCTCGCCTGGACTTTGCGCCACGCCTATGCCAACGTTGCACACTATCGCGATGCGTTCGACACTGCCGGGGTGCATCCGGGCGATTTCCGCACCCTGGACGATCTGGCGAAATTCCCCTTCACCACCAAGCACGACCTGCGCGTGCACTATCCGTTCGGCATGTTCGCGCTGCCGCGGGAGAAGCTGGCCCGCGTCCATGCCTCCTCCGGCACCACCGGGCGGCCGACCGTCGTGGGCTACACGGCGCGCGATCTCGATACCTGGGCGGACCTGGTGGCGCGGTCGCTGTATGCCTCGGGCGTGCGGGCGGGGATGCTGCTGCACAACGCCTATGGCTACGGGCTGTTCACCGGCGGCCTCGGCCTGCACGCGGGGGCGGAACGGCTGGGCTGCACCGTGGTCCCCGTCTCCGGCGGCATGACCGAGCGCCAGGTGCGGCTGATCGCCGATTTCCGCCCCGACGCGATCAGCATCACGCCGAGCTACATGCTGTCGATCCTGGACGAATTCCGCCGCCAGGGGCTCAATCCGCGCGCGTCTTCCCTGAAGATCGGCGTGTTCGGCGCCGAACCCTGGACCAACGCCATGCGCCGCGAGATCGAATCCGGGTTCGCCATGGATGCGGTCGATATCTACGGCCTGTCGGAAGTGATGGGACCCGGCGTCGCCAACGAATGCGTGGAAACCAAGGACGGCCCGACCATCTGGGAGGATCATTTCTACCCCGAAGTCATCGACCCCGACACCGGCGCCGTGCTGCCGGAGGGCGCGTTCGGCGAATTGGTGCTCACCACGCTGACGAAGGAAGCCATGCCGGTGGTGCGCTACCGCACCCGCGACCTCACCCGCCTGCTACCTGGCACCGCGCGCACCATGCGGCGGATGGAGAAGGTCACCGGCCGATCCGACGACATGCTGATCGTGCGCGGGGTGAACCTGTTCCCGACCCAGATCGAGGAACACCTGCTCGCGAGCGAGGTGCTGACCGGCCACTATCTGATCCTGGTTACCCGCGACGGTCGCATGGACGAGGTGACGGTGCAGGTGGAGCACCAGCCGCATGTCACCGACACCGACCTTCTGGCTGCGGAATCGCTGGCCGTCGCCCGGCGCATCAAGGATACGATCGGGCTGACCCTGCGCATCGCCGTCGAGCGGCCGGGCAGCATCGAGCGCTCGATCGGCAAGGCGCGCCGGGTGCTGGACCAGCGGGGGATCGGTTGAAACCAACCGGCCGAAGGTTCGGACTCTTCGCAAGCAAGACCAGGGGCGGCGTCCTTTGGCGTTGCTGCTGAAGGATCAAACATTTCGACTGTTGGTATGAGCCTGGGGGAACCGACGCACGGGCGTCGGATCGCCCAGCACCCGCCGGCGGATCGCCTCCAGCGCGCGACCGGCCGCCGCCACGTCGAATCCCGCCGCCCGCGCGTGGCCGGCCGCCGCCAGCGCCGCGCGTCGCGCGGGGTCGCGCGCCAGGGCGAGCAGCGCCTCCGCGATCCCGGCCGGATCGTCGGGATCGACATAGACCGCCGCCTCGCCGGCGACCTCCGCCAACCCACCGCGGCGCGAGCAGATCAGCGCCGCACCCATCGCCAGCGCTTCCAGCGCGGCGAGGCCGAACGGCTCCTTCCATCGGCTCGGCATCAACACGATTGCGGCACGGCCCATCCATTCCAGCACCGCCGGATGCGGCTGGTAGCCCAGCATCTGCACGCCGGCCTGTGCCGGCGTCGGGCCGGCGGCGGCATAGCCGATGGCTTCGTCGGCCGGGTTATGACCGCGTGCGCCCAGCATCACCGCGCGCCAACCGGGCAAGGCGGGCAGCGCCTCGGCACAGGCATGCACGAACAGGTCGGCGCCCTTCTCCACGATGGTGCGGCCGGCAAACAGGATCACCGTCTCGCGCGCCGCCGCCGGCAGGCCGGGCGGCAAGGCAGAGAGGTCGATGCAGTTGGGCAGCACGTCCACCGGGATCGACGACGGTCCCGCGACACCGTCCAGCAGGCGCGCGCGCACCCACTCCGACACCGCGACGACGCCGGCCAGTCGGTGGAGCAGGCGGGACCGCTCGGCCGCGGTGTGTGCGCTTCGCATCGACTGCGGATCGTTGTGCAATACCAGCACGACTTTTGTCTCCGGCAGCCGCGCGGCCAGCATCAGCGCGATCACCGGGCGGTTGTGCACCTCCACCAGCGCCGGCCGCAGGCGGCGCAGCGCACGCAGCACTGCGCCGGGATAGCGCGCTCGCGCGCCCAGACGTGGCAACGGCCAGGCCTGCACCGGAACGAAGGCGCGATCGGCGAACGGGGCCGCCGGACCGGCCTGCCCCAGCACCACGCCCCGAAACGACCCTGCAATGCCCGCCAGCCGGTGCACGATCAACCCGATCGCACCGACCACCACCGGGCTGAATCCCTCCCCGCCCGGCAGCACCATGGCAACGAGCGGGCGAGGATCGCCGGGCGCTCCCGATGCGCTCACGAGGCCAGCAGATGCAGCCGCTTGCGCAGCCCATCCTCGGCCCGCTGCAGCCGCCGGCGCAGCAGCACGCCGAACGGCAGTTCACTTTGCGGTCCCGCCGCGCGCGCACCGATGCTGGAGGCAAACTCCGCCCGCTGCCGCACCGGGAACGGCCGCACCACGTACGGAACGATCCCGTTCTCCCAGAACCGGTCCATCGTCTGGTCGACCGGCAGCACGATGCGCTGCCCATACTCCAGCAGCCGGCGCGCGCCCTCCGTCCGGATCAGATAGGCCGCCGCTCCGAGCGTATGCGTGCGCAGCCGGAACAGCCCGGCCCCGTCGCGCAAAGCGGCGACCTGGCGGCCCCGGAACGCCGCCCGGCGCGGCGCCAGCACCCGTCCGCGCATCGCGTGCAGCCGCACCACCAACCACGCAGGGCAGCCAAGCAGGTCCGCGAGCAGGCCAGGCAGCGCCGGATCGATCTCGATGTCGTCTTCCAGGATCAACGCCGCCTCCAACCCCTCGTCCAGCAGCCGCTGCCACAGCCGATAGTGGCTGAGGTAGCAGCCGATCTCGGCATCCAGCATCGGCTTGCCGTAGACACGCAGCGCGCGGGCCGGGTTGTAGCGCACGCGCTCTGCCGCCGGCAGGCTGCGCCCGTCGACCGCAGGGATGAAGGTCGCCGGCAGGCCGATGCGCGCGAGCAACGCCGCCATATGCGCGCGACGACCGGTGTCGCGGGCAAGGTTGACGACGAACACCGGGGGCGGGGCGGACGTGCTCACGCCGGCGACCATGCCGTGCCGGCGGCGGGACGGTCAACGCAGACCGCTCTCAGTGCCACAGCGCCAGCAGCAGCGGCACCAGCAGCGCGGTCGCCAGTCCGTTCAGCGCCAGCCCCAGCCCGGCGAAGGTGCCGGCGAGCGGATTGACCTGGAACGCCCGCGCGGTGCCGATGCCGCCCGCCGCCAGGCCCGCCGCGAAGCCGCGCGCGGCGTAGTCCTTCAGCCCGAGCAGGTTCATCAGCGGCGTCACCGACATGGCGCCGATCACCCCGGTGACGATCACGAACACCGCGGCGAGCGCCGGCACGCCACCGCTGGCGGAGGCGATTCCCATGGCGATCGGCGTCGTGACCGATTTCGGCGCCAGCGACATCAGGATCGCCCGATCGGCTCCCAGCGCCCAGCCCGTGCCGACTGCGGTCACGATCGCGGTCAGCGATCCGGCGAGCAGCGCTGCCAGGATCGGCAGGATCAGCCGCCGCACCCGCGCCGCCTCCCGCACCAGCGGCACCGCCAGCGCCACCGTCGCCGGCCCGAGCAGGAAGTGCACGAACTGCGCCCCCGCAAAATAGGTCGGATAGCCGGTGCGGGTGAGATGCAGCAGCAGCGCGATCAGCGCCACCGCGATCAGCACCGGATTGGCGATCGGCGCATAGCGCGCCGCCAGCGCGATCCGGTCGGCCAGCACATAGGCGCCGAGCGTCACCGTCAGCCACAGCAGCGGGCTGGCGGAAAGATAGACCCAGAGCTGGAATACGCCGTCCATCAGCCCGCCTCCCCCTCCGGCCCCGCAAGGCCGAGCCGGGACGCGACGAGGCGGAATACCAGCGCCGTGACAATGAGCGCGGCCCAGGTCGAGACCAGCAGCGCCGCGCAGATCGGCAGCGCCGCGGCCCGCAGCAGGCCCCATTGCTGGATCACCCCCACCGCAGCGGGCACGAACAGGAGCGACAGATGCCGCAGCAGGCCGGAGGCGACCGGATCGACCTCCCGCCGCAGCCCCGGCGAGGCGGCGAGCGCCAGGGCCAGCAGCGCGAAGCCGATCACCGGCCCGGGGATCGGCAGGCCGGAGCCGCGGGCGATCACCTCGCCGATCAATTGGAACAGCAGCAGCGAGAACAGGGCGAGCAGCATGGGGACGGGCTCCGCGGATGGATATCCCGTTAGGATGGGGAGCGCCGGCGGGGTGTCCATGCGCGGCGCCTTCGCCATCCATCGGTGCCGGCCTATCATGGCCGCCAGGACGCAGCAGGGGGAAAGATACGCATGGACCGGATCGACGACGTGCTCCGGGCGACAACCGCCGCGGGCGAGGTGCCGGGCGTGGTCGCCGCGGCGGCCACCGCGGACGGCATGTTCTTTCACACCGCGCACGGGCGCCGCGCGCTACCGGACGGGGCGCCGATGAGCCTGGATACGGTGTTCCGCATCGCCTCCATGACCAAGGCGATCACTGCCACCGCGGCGATGCAGCTCGTGGAACAGGGTAAACTGGCGCTCGATGCGCCGGCGGGCGAAGTGGTGCCCGGGCTCGCTGCGCCGCAGGTGCTGGAGGGCTTCGATGCGGCCGGAAAGCCACGGCTGCGCCCGGCGCGTGGTCCGATCACCTTGCGGCACCTGCTGACGCACACCGCCGGGTTCGGCTACGACACCTGGAACGCCGACCTGCACGCCTATGCGCAGGCGTGCGACGTCCCGCCCGCGCGCACTGGCAAGCTCGCTGCCCTCGGCATGCCGCTGACCTTCGATCCCGGCACCGCCTGGCAATACGGCATCAACATCGACTGGGCGGGGCGGATGGTGGAGGCGGCCAGCGGTCTCGACCTCGAAACCTGTTTCCGCCGCCATATCTGCGACCCGCTCGGCATGGCGGACACGAGCTTCCTGGTGCGCCCGGACATGGAAGCGCGGCTCGCCACCGTGCACGCACGCCGCGACGGGGCGCTGGTGCCGTTGCGTGCAGAGATCAATCCGGTACGCGAGTTCTACCCCGGCGGCGGTGGGCTCTATTCCACTGCCGGCGATTACCTGCGGTTCCTGCGCATGCTGCTGGGCGGCGGCGCGCTCGAGGGCGTGCGCGTGCTGGCGGCAGAGACGGTCGCGCTGATGGGGCGGAACCACATCGGCGCGCTGGAGGTGCAGCCGATGCGCACGACGCTTCCCGCCGCCTCCAACGATTTCGAGGCGTTCTCCGGAATGGCGAAGAAATGGGGGCTGAGCTTCATGATCAACACGCAGCCGGTGCCGGGCGGCCGCTCCGCCGAGAGCCTGGCCTGGGCGGGGCTGAACAACACCTATTACTGGCTCGATCCGCACGCCGGCCTGGCGGGCGTGCTGATGACCCAGGTGCTGCCGTTCGGCGACCCGACGGTGCTCCGGTTGCTGGAAGCGTTCGAAACCGACGTCTACCGCGGCCGGTGAGGGGTCGGGCGGTCGGGCGCGTGGTCCTCGCGGAGACACCGTTGTCGCTTGTGTGCTATGCGGCGCGCGCGAATTGAGAAGTGGTGACCATGCTGGATAAGAGTTTTTCGCCCGCCGAGGCGGAGCCGCGCCTGTACGAGGGCTGGGAGCGGTCGGGCGCGTTCGCGTGCGATCCCGGGTCTGCCGCGCAGCCGTTCACCATCATGATCCCCCCGCCCAACGTCACCGGCAGCCTGCATATGGGCCATGCGCTGACGTTCACCGTGCAGGATGCGCTGGTGCGCTTCCGCCGCATGCAGGGTCGCGACGTGCTGTGGCAGCCGGGCACCGATCATGCCGGCATTGCGACGCAGATGGTGGTGGAACGACTGCTGGCCGAGCGGCAGACATCGCGCCAGGTGCTGGGGCGGGATGCGTTCCTGGAGCGGGTCTGGCGGTGGAAGGCGGAATCGGGCGGCACGATCACGCGGCAGTTGCGTCGGCTCGGCGCCTCCCTCGACTGGCCGCGCGAGCGCTTCACGATGGACGCCGGGCTGTCGGCGGCCGTGCGGGAGGTGTTCGTGACCCTCTACAACGAGGGGCTGATCTACCGCGACCGGCGGCTGGTGAACTGGGATCCGAAGTTCCAGTCCGCGATTTCCGACCTGGAGGTGGAGAACCGGGAGATCAAGGGGCATCTCTGGCACATCCGCTATCCGATCGAGGGCGACGCGGATCGTTTCATCACCGTCGCCACCACCCGGCCGGAGACTTTGCTGGGCGACACGGCGGTGGCGGTGCATCCCGACGACCCGCGCTGGCGCGACCTGATCGGGCGGCACGCGGTGCTGCCGCTGGTCGGGCGGCTTCTCCCTATCGTTGCTGACACGTATTCAGATCCCGAAAAAGGCTCCGGCGCCGTGAAGATCACCCCGGCGCATGATTTCAACGATTTCGCGGTGGGCCAGCGGCACGATTTGCCGATGCCGTCGGTGCTCGACCGCGAGGCGCTGGTGACCCTGGCGGAGATCGCCGACGCGCTGGAAGCGGTGGAGGGCGTGGCGGACCCCGGGTTCGTCCGTGCGCTGGAGGGACGCTCGCGTGAGGACGCACGCGCCGCGATCGTCGCCGAGCTCGACCGACTGGGCCTCCTGGAGAAGACCGAGCCGCACACGCACCAGGTGCCGCACGGCGACCGCTCCGGCGTCGCGATCGAGCCGCTGCTGACCACGCAATGGTTCTGCAACGCCGCGGTGCTGGCGGAACCCGCGATCCGCGCGGTGGAGGAAGGGCGTACGCAGTTCGTGCCGAAGCAGTGGGAGAACACGTTCTTCGCCTGGCTGCGCGACATCCAGCCCTGGTGCATCTCCCGCCAGCTCTGGTGGGGGCATCGCATCCCGGCGTGGTACGGGCCGGACGGGGCGGTGTTCGTGGCGCATGACGAAGCGGAGGCGCGGGCTGCCGCGCGCGCGCAGTACGGCCGGGACGAGGCGCTGACCCAGGACGAGGACGTGCTGGACACCTGGTTCAGCTCCGGCCTGTGGCCCTTCTCCACCCTCGGCTGGCCGGAGCAGACGGCCGAACTGGCGCGCTACTACCCGACCGACGTGCTGGTGACGGGTTTCGACATCATCTTCTTCTGGGTCGCGCGGATGATGATGCTGGGCCTGCACTTCCGCAAGGAAGTGCCGTTCCGCACGGTCTACATCCACGGCTTGGTGCGCGACGAGCGCGGCCAGAAGATGTCGAAATCCAAGGGCAACAGCATCGATCCGTTGGAGCTGATCGACCGTTTCGGGGCCGATGCGCTGCGCTTCACCATCTGCGCGCTCACGGGACCGGGGCGCGACGTGAAGCTGGGCGCGGCGCGGGTGGAAAGCTACCGCAGCTTCGTCACCAAGCTGTGGAACGCTGCGCGCTTCTGCGAGATGAACGGCATTCGCCCGCACCCGGGCTTCGATCCCGCCGCGGTGCGGCTGCCGCTGGCGCGCTGGCTGCTGGATGCGGCGAACACTGCGACCTTGCAGGCGACTGCGGCGCTGGAGGCCTACCGGCTGGATGAATACGCCGCCGCATGTTATCGTTTCACTTGGAACACGTATTGCGACTGGTTCCTGGAATTCGCCAAGCCGGTTCTTGCCGAGGGCGACACCACCGCGGCGCGCGAGGTGCGGGGCGCGGCGGCCTTCGCGCTGGGCGTGATCCTGCGCCTGCTGCATCCGGCGATGCCGTTCGTGACCGAGGAGCTGTGGGATCGTTTCGGCTACGGCGCTCCGTGCAGCCTGATCCGCGCGCCCTGGCCGGTGCCGGCGCCGGTGGCGGAACCGGCGGCGGCGCGCGGCGAGCTCGACTGGGTGGTGCGGCTGATCGGCGAGGTCCGCGCAGTGCGGTCGGAGATGAACGTGCCGCCCGCGGTGCGAGCGCCCGTGCTGCTGCGCGACGCCGCGCCGGAGAGCCTGGCGCGCGCGGCGCGCTGGGACGAGGCGATCCGCCGTCTGGCGCGTGCCGAGGCGGTGGGCCCGCTGGTTGGCCCGCTGCCCGCCGGCGCGGCGCAGACCGTGCTCGATGAGGCGACGATCGTGGTGCCGCTTGCCGGGCTGATCGATCTGGATGCCGAACGGGCGCGGCTCGCGCGCGAACGTGCGAAGGCGGAGGGGGAGGCGGAGAAGATCGCCCGCAAGCTCGCCAACGCGGATTTCGTGGCACGCGCGCCGGAAGATGTGGTGGCGGAGAACCGCGAGCGCCTGGCGGCGGCGCAGGCGGAAGCGGCCCGGCTGGCGGCGGCGCTGAGCCGGATCGGGTGAACTGCAAGCCTCAGTGCGCGGTCCAGCCGCCGTCCACCACGAGGCTCTGCCCCGTCACGTAGGCCGACGCGTCGGAAGCGAGGAACACCGCCGCGCCGACGATATCGCGCGTCTCCCCGAACCGCCCCATCGGCGTGTGGTCGAGGAACGGCTTGCCCAGGGTCTCGTGGTGCAGCAGACCGGCGGTGAGATCGGTATCGACATAGCCGGGCGCGAGGCAGTTCACCCGCACGCCGCGCTTCGCCCAATCCAGCGCCAGCGCCCGGGTCAGCATCTCCACGCCGCCTTTCGAAGCGCAATACGCCGCCGAACGGGTGAGCCCCACATGCCCGGCGACCGAGCTGATGTTGACGATTGACCCGGCGCCGTGTTCGGCCATCGCGGCACCAAGATACTTGCAGCACAGGAACGTCCCGGTCAGGTTCACGTCCAGGATGGCCTGCCAGTCGGCGAGCGACGTTTTCTCGATCGTGTGCCAGATCGGGTTGATGCCAGCGTTGTTCACCAGCACGTCGATGCGCCCGAAGCGCGCCAGTGCGGCGTCGCGCAGCGCCAGCACGTCGTCTTCCTTCGCCACATCCGCCACCTGCACGGCGGCAGCCCCGCCGATCGCGTCGGCGGCGGCCTGCAACGTCCCAGGCGTGCGTCCCGCGAGCAGCACCAATGCCCCGAACGACGCCAGCGCCTCGGCGATCCCCCGCCCGATACCGCGCCCGGCACCGGTAACGATGGCAGTCTTGCCGGTAAGGTCGAACAGCGCCCGGTTCACCAGTTCGGCCCCTGCTTCATCACCCGCTGCGCGATCGACCAGCGGTGCACTTCCGATGGCCCGTCGTAGATGCGGAAGCCGCGCACCTCGCGGAAGATGCGTTCCACCAACGTCTCCCCGGTGACGCCCTGGCCGCCCAGGATCTGCACGCAGCGATCGGCCACCCGCCAGATCGCTTCCGAACAGACCACCTTCGCCATCGAGGATTCCGTACCCCCGCGTCCGCCCTGGTCCAGCACCCAGGCAGTGTGCCAGATCGCGAGGCGGCTCAGCCGGATGTCCATCTCGTTGTCGGCCAGCATGAAGCCCACGCCTTCATGGCTGCCCAGAACCTGGCCGAACACCTCGCGCTTCGCGGCATAGGCGCTGGCGATCGCGTGCGCGCGCCTGGCCGCGCCGAGCCAGCGCATGCAATGGGTCAGCCGCGCCGGCGCCAGCCGCACCTGGGCGTAGCGGAAGCCCTTGCCCGGTTCGCCCAATATGTCCCCGGCCGGCACGCGCAGGTCGGCGAACCGTACCACGGCGTGCCCGCCGGGGAAGCCCTGGTCGAGGCTGTCCATCGCGCGCACGACCTCGATCCCCGGCGTGTTCATATCCGCAAGGAACATGGTGGCGCCGTCGTCTCCGCGCGCCATGATGATGGCGAAACCGGCCCCGTCCGCGCCGGTGATGAACCATTTCGTCCCGTTGATGACCCAGTGGTTGCCGTCGCGCTGCGCGGTGGTGGCGAGCGCGGCGGGATCGGATCCTGCCCCGGGCGCGGGTTCGGTCATGCAGAAGCAGGACCGGATTTCTCCCCGCGCCAGCGGGCGCAGCCAGCGTTCTTTCTGCTCCGGCGTCGCCACCGCTTCCAGCAGGTGCATGTTGCCCTCGTCCGGCGCGGAGATGTTCATCGCCAGTGGGCCGAGCAGGGAGTAGCCCGCCTCCTCGAACACCAGCGCCTTGCCGACATGCGACAGACCGAGGCCGCCCCATTCGCTGCCGACATGCGGGGCGAGCAGCCCCGCCGCGGCGGCCAACGCGTTCAGCTCGCGGCGGAAGTCGTCGGTGGGCCCGTGCCGGGTCTGGCGCGGGTCGCTCTCCAGCGGAACGATGCGGTCGCGGATGAACTGCGCCGTACGGTCGCGCAGCTCGGCCAGCTCCGGCGGGATCGAGAAATCCATCAGAAGGCGCGTCCTTGGGCGATCTCGTGAGTGAAGTCCAGGATGCCGCTGCCGATGCCGGTGAAGGCGGCGTAGCGCGGATCGGTGGTGGCGCCGGTGCGGAAGCGGAGGCCGAGCTGGAGGAAGATCACCGCCAGCTTGTACATCCCCAGCACGCGATGGAACAGGACGTCCGAGACGTCGCGCCCGGTCAGCGCGGCGTAGCGCTCGACCGCCTGCGCGCGCGTCAGGAACCCCGGCTGGTCGGCCGGCATCTGCGCCATGTCGTGCATCGCCGGCGGGTCGTCAGGATGCACCCAGTAGCTCAGCAGGGTGGCGAGATCGAACAGCGGATCGCCCCGCGTGCCCTGGTCCCAGTCCACCACCGCGACGGCGGAGAGGTCGCGCGGGTTAAGGATCAGGTTGTCGAGCTTGAAATCATTGTGCAGCAGCGCGGGTGGTCCGTCCGGACGCTCGTTGCGTTCCAGCCACGCGCCGATGTCGCGGTGCAGCGCCTCGGTGCCGTCCTCCTGCGCCGCCAGCCCGCGCTTGCGCCAGCCGGCGACGGCGCGGGCAAGGAAGCCCCGCGGGCGGCCGAGATCGTCAAGCCCGATCGCCGCGGTATCGACGGCATGGATCGCGGCGAGGGTCTCCAGCAGCACCTCCGACAGCCGCGCGCCGGCTTCGGGCCGTCCGGCCAGCGGTTCGGGCAAGGTGGCGCGGATCACGAGGCCGGGGCGGTATTCCAGGATCTGGAACGGTGCGCCGATCACCCCGGTATCGGCGCAGAGGTGCAGGCTGCGCGGGGCGACCGGCAGCGTATCGGCGAGGCGGCTCAGGATCCGGTGCTCGCGTGCCATGTCGTGGCTGCCGGGGGGTAGCGGGCCCAGCGGCGGGCGCCGCAGCACGGCGGGGCTTCCGCCGATCCCGATCAGGTAGTTGAGGTTGGCGAGCCCGCCGGCGAACTGCCGCGGCGGCGGGTCGTCGTCGAGCCGCAGCCCGTGTGTGGCGAGATGGGCGCGGACGCGCGTCCAGTCGAGCGGGACGCTGTCCGCTGCGGGGCGCAGGTCGGCCGGGGGGTCTCTGGACACGCATCCTCCTGCGGCTCGGGCCGCGCGGAAGGTGAAAGCGGGCCCGAGGCACGTCAAGCCGCCCGCCCGGCTTGATCTCGGTCAATGCGTCGCCTGCGGCTGCCGCGCGATCCTGCGCCGCAAACCGGCCAAAGGAGCATGCCATGAAAGCGGTCCTGCTGCTGACCGCCAGCGGTCCGATCGTGATCCTGACGTCCTTCGCCTCGCCCCTGCACCCGGCGCTGCTGGAGAAGCTGAAGGGCAAGGGCATCCGCAAGTTCATCGCCTTCGACCTGCCGCTTGAGCACGTGCGCTGGCGCTACGGCGGGCATTACACCGTGGTGGAGGACGACCTGGCGCAGACCGACGATCTGCGGGTGCTCGATTTCGACGGGCACCATATCTTCGACCTGTTCCGCTTCAGCGAGCTGGGGCCGCCGATCTTCCACGAACGCGCCTGAGCAGGCACGCCGGCGTAGCGTCGGCGTCGGGGGTCCGGGGCCTCAACGCCGCGGCGGGATGACCGTCACCACGAAATGCATCGGTCTCGCGACATGGCCCAGGAACGCATGTGCCACGGATATCTCCGTCCGTGTCGCCTGCGGCGTCGCGAAGCGCGCGGTGGCGGCCAGACAGCGGGTGTCGGTGCTGACGCAAAGCGCGAGTAGCCCGTGTTGCGCGATATCTTCCGGCGTCACCCACAGGTTTTCGGAATAGTCGAAATCGGTGAAGGCGTGCGGCCGGTCCGGGCTGTAGAAGGCCGCCTCGTTGGCATACCAATCGGTTCCCGCGACGTAGTCGAGCGGCAGGGACGTCCGCCAGTGCCAGATTTGCGTCGCCGCGATTGCCAGCTCCTGGAATGGCACGCCCTTCATGGCCTCCGGTGACCGATAGGTGCGCCACCAGGCGAACGCCGGCGCAATTGCCAGGGCGCCGAGCGTCACCACGGCGGCCAGCCGGACGGCGATGCGGAGCAGGCGGCCGGTATCCCGCATCCCGGCGAGCTCGATCGCCAGCAGCGGCGCCAGCGGGAAGGTTCCGATCATCATTTCCGACGTGACGGTGGTGCGCAGCGCCAGGCCGCTCGCGACCGTCAGGACGAGCGGCGTCAGGGTGAGCGTCGCGAGAATGCACCGGGTCGGGTCGCCCCCGTCGCGGGCCGCCGCGGCAGGCCCGTCGGGTCGCGCGGTCCGGCGCACGAGCGCGACGACGAGGACCACCCCGAGATTCATTCCCAGCACGCCGAAGAAGGCTTTCGCCGCCTCGTCGAGCACCCAGTGCCACGGCCAGTCCAGCCGGCTGTCGAGATAGCGCAGCGGCGGCGCGCGATGGGTCAGCAGCCACCAGACGTGCGGCACGAAGATCGCCGCCGCCACGACCGCGGTGACATAGGGTGACGCCGAGGCGAAATATCTCCGCCGCGCCGGATGCTGCAGCACGGCGAGGAAGCAGCCCGCGAGCAGGATCAGCGCATAGTATTTCGACATCAGGGCGAGCCCGACGCACACGCCGAACCGGATCGCGTCCCGCACGCCGCGCCCCTGCAGGGATCTCATGAAATAATGCAGGGTCCACGGCCAGATAGACAGGAATATGATGTTGGCATCATATTTGTAGGCGTAGAACGTATAGAGCGGCGTGAGCAGCAGCAGCACCCAGGCCGCCTTGCGCGTGCTGCCGGCGGCGAAGTCGCCGATCGCCATCCATGCGCCCCACAGGCCGATCCCCGCGTTCAGGCTGCTCAGCGCCGCGAAGGCCCATTCGGTGCGCGGAAAGACGCGAAACCACAGGCCGCAGATCCAGGCCCAGAACGGCGGGTGCTGGTTATAGCCGAGCTGGAATTGCCGGCCCCAGGCGTAGGCCTCCGCCATGTCGTGCTTGATCGCCACCGGAGCTTCGGTGATGGCGAAATACAATGTCCAGATCACGACGAACACGCCGAGGAGCGTGAGGATCGTCGCGAGGCCGGGCTCCGTCCTCGTGCCCGGGCCGGCGGCGGGCACCCCGTCCCGGCACGCCGGCGCTGCAAGGTTCATGTGATGGCTGTCCCTGGCGGATTTCCGGTGGCGGCAGTGGTGTGCGCGGTCACGGCGGCCGATGTCGGCCGGACGGCGTTTCGTCCCCGATCGGGGATCCTCTGCGGGGCGGTCGCATCGTCAGCCGGCATGGTTGCGTCTCGTGCGCGGACCCGGGCGGCTACACCAGCCGCATCTGCCGCACCGCTGCGGCAATGAACCCGGCGAACAGCGGGTGCGGCGCGAACGGCTTCGACTTCAGTTCCGGGTGGTACTGCACGCCGACGAACCACGGATGGGTCGGCAGTTCCACGATCTCCGGCAGCACCCCGTCGGGCGACATGCCGGAGAAGCGCAGGCCGGTGGCCTCCAGCACGTCGCGGTAGTGCACGTTCACCTCGTAGCGGTGCCGGTGGCGATCCTCGATCACCGCTGCGCCGCCGTACATCTCCTGCACCAGGCTGCCCTCGGCCAGCACCGCCGGGTAGGCGCCGAGCCGCATCGTCCCGCCCAGCTCGCCGCCTTCGCGCCGGCGCTCGATCTCGTTGCCGCGCGCCCATTCGGTGAGCAGGCCCACCACCGGCGTCGCGCAGGGTCCGAACTCGGTGGAGGAGGCATCCGCCAGGCCGGCCAGGTTCCGCGCCGCCTCGATCACCGCCATCTGCATGCCGAAGCAGATGCCGAAGAACGGCACCGCGCGTTCGCGGGCGAACCGCACCGCCTCGATCTTGCCCGGCGTGCCGCGCTCGCCGAAGCCGCCGGGGACCAGGATGCCGTGCACGCCTTCCAGCCGCTGCACGGTGCCCGGCTGCTCGAACACCTCGCTGTCCATCCAGTCGAGCTTCACCCGCACCCGGTTGGCGATGCCGCCATGCACCAGCGCCTCGGCGAGCGACTTATAGCTGTCGAGCAGGTTGGTGTATTTGCCGACCACGGCGATGCGCACCTCGCCCTCCGGCGCGCGCACGATCTCCACGATGCGCTCCCAGCGCGCGAGGTCGGGGGCGCGGTCGTGCGGCAGGGCGAAGTGGCGCAGCACTTCGCGGTCCATTCCCTCGGCGTGGTAGCGCAGCGGCACGGCGTAGATCGTATCGACGTCCAGTGCGGCGATCACCGCTTCGGGACGGACGTTGCAAAAGAGCGCGATCTTGCGCCGCTCGCCTTCGGGAATCGGGCGATCGCAGCGGCACAGCAGCATCTGCGGCTGGATGCCGACGTTCAGCAGCTCCTTCACCGAATGCTGGGTCGGCTTCGTCTTCAGCTCGCCGGCCGAGGGGATGTAGGGCACCAGGGTCAGGTGGACGAACATCGACCGCTCGGGGCCGAGCTCGTTGCTGAGCTGGCGGATCGCTTCCAGGAACGGCAGGCTCTCGATATCGCCGACCGTGCCGCCGATCTCCACCAGCATGAAATCGAGCCCCTCGGTGCCGGCGACGATGGTGTCCTTGATGGCGTCGGTGATGTGCGGGATCACCTGCACGGTGGCGCCGAGATAGTCGCCGCGGCGCTCGCGCGCGATCACGTCGGCGTAGATGCGCCCGGTGGTGGCGTTGTCGGCGCGGGCGGCGTGCACGCCCGTGAAGCGCTCGTAGTGGCCGAGGTCGAGGTCGGTCTCCGCCCCGTCGTCGGTGACGAACACCTCGCCGTGCTGGTAGGGGCTCATGGTCCCCGGATCGACGTTCAGATAGGGATCGAGCTTGCGCAGCCGCACCGTGTAGCCGCGGGCCTGCAACAGCGCGCCGAGCGCCGCCGAGGCGATGCCCTTGCCAAGGGAGGACACCACGCCGCCGGTGATGAACACGAACCGGGTCATGGGCCGCCGTTGTAGAAAGCCGAATCGGGACGACGCAAGCTCCGTTTCGCCGGGGCGGCGGTTCCGCCGCGGTGCCGGACGCCACGGCCGCAGCCGTCCCCCCGGTCGCGGCCGGCCGCGACGTCGTTTCCGTGGGTCATGCCTGTCTCAGCCCGCGACGGCGGCAGGGGCAGGCCGGAAGGGCGCGGTGCCTGTCCCGGTCGCGCGGTGCCACGCGGACATGCCGCGACGGTCAGTGCGGAACCGCGGGGGCGGAAGACGCGGGCGGCGTCTGCGCCGGCGCGGAAGTACCCGACGTGGCGGGGGCTGGTGCGGAGGTGACCGGTGCGGAGGGAGCCGGGGTGGCAGGAGCCGTCGGGGCGCTGCCGGCCTTGGCGCTACCCTGCGTAGTGCTCCCCGACGTGGCGGGCGCCGGCGTGGTGCCGCTGGGGCTCGTGGGCACCGGCGCCGGGCTCGCGGCACCGGCGGGCGCGCCCGAGGTCGGCATCACGGGGGCCGGGGCCGCCGACGGTCCGGACAGAATGCCGGAGCCCGCGGTCGACGCGCCGCGATTGAGCACCCCCATCGCCAAGGACAACCCCAGGAACACCGCCGCCAGGATCGCGGTGGTGCGGGTGAGCAGGTTCGCGGTGCCGCGGCCGGACATGAAGGCGCCCATGCCCTGGGAGCTGCCGATGCCGAGGCCGCCGCCCTCGCTGCGCTGGATCAGCACGACGCCGATCAGCGCGATCGCGACGAACACCTGGATCACCATCAGAATCGCCATCATGGGGGGCGGACATCCTCGCGCGCGGGAAGGCCGGGGGAGCGGCGCCCGCCCCGGCCTGATTGCGCAGGCTCTTACCCCCCCATCGCGGCCCCGGCAATCGTCAGGAAATCCGCTGCCGTCAGGCTCGCCCCCCCGATCAGCGCCCCGCCCACTTCCGGCAGCGCCAGCAGCGCGCGCGCATTGGCGGGTTTCACCGACCCGCCGTACAGGATGCGGACCGCCGCGCCCGCGTCGCCGAACTGGCGCACCAGCTCGGCGCGGATGAAGGCGTGCATGTCGGCGACCTCGTCCTCCGTCGGCGTCTTGCCGGTGCCGATCGCCCAGACCGGCTCGTAGGCGAGCACGCCCCCAGGACCATTGGCGCGACCGTCGGCAAAGCCCTGGGGCAGGCTGCCGGAGAGCTGCCAGCCCACCGCCTCGGTCTCCCCCCCGCCGTCGCGCTGGTCGGCCGTCTCGCCGACGCAGACGATCGGGGTGAGGCCGGCGGCAAAGGCGGCCAGGGTCTTCTCGCGCACGAGCTCGGAGGTCTCGCCGTGGTCCTGCCGGCGCTCGGAATGGCCGAGGATGACCCAGCTCGCCCCGGCGTCGCGCAGCATCGGTGCGGAGATGTCGCCGGTATGCGCGCCCTGGGCGTCCTGGTGACAGTCCTGACCGCCCACGGCGATGCCGCTGCCGACCAGGGCCTCGGCGACGGCGGACAGGACGGTGAAGGGCGGGCAGACCAGCAAATCGGCCGTGCCGCCGGCGGCGCCCGCGCGCAGCGCCTGCGCGAGCGCCACCGCCTCGGCGCGCAGCATGTGCATCTTCCAGTTGCCGGCAATCAGCTGGGGCATCGGTGTCCTCCGTCGGCACACCCGCGGGGGAACCCCGGCCGGGCGTGCGCTCGCTTGCAGGATGTGGCGACCAGAATGGCCTGGGGCCGCCGCGGCGGGCAACCCACGCCCCGACGCCCACAGCTCGGGAGAGATGAAGGGTTGCCGGCTGCGCCGATTTTCCGGACCGGGCGATGGCCGGGGCCTGCCGCCCATCGATCCGGCCCGGATCTCCGCCCGCTGGCAAAGCCCGCAGGGCGCCCGTATAGGAGGACCCGCCGTACCTTCCTCCTTTGGCCGGATCCGCCCATGCTTTCCGCCTTCCGCCGTGCCCTGGAAACCTGGCCTGTCC
Organism: uncultured Pseudomonadota bacterium; assembly: GCA_963708095.1. Taxonomy (GTDB): domain Bacteria; phylum Pseudomonadota; class Alphaproteobacteria; order Acetobacterales; family Acetobacteraceae; genus JAJZVS01. The sequence goes on along the minus strand of OY970182.1, from coordinate 3,647,085 downwards.
GGCTGTTGTTCGGGCTCATGGTGATCGCCTTCGTGGTCTGGGGCGTGGGCGACGTGGTACGCCAGGTCGGCACCTCGACCTGGGTCGCCAAGGTTGGTGGGCGCACGATCGCGCCAGCGCAATTCAACGAGGTGTTCGAGCGCGACCTGGCGGTGGCCGAGGAACGCCTGCCGCAGGGCCAGAACGTCACCGCCGCGCTGCGCCGGCAGGTGGCGCAGGCCGCGCTTGACCAGGTGATCGCCCAGGCGGCGATCGATGCGGAAATCCGCCGCCTGCGCATCGTGGTGCCGGACACGGCGGTACGCCAGTCGGTGTTCGCCATGCCGGCGTTCCAGGGACCGGGGGGGACGTTCGACCGGGCCAAGCTGAACGCCGCGCTCGCCAACAACGGAATTTCCGAGGACCGGTTCCTGGGCATGGTCAGCGGCCAGATCGCCCAGCAGCAGATGGTGGGAGCGCTCACCACCGGGGTGGCGCCGCCCGGGCTGCTGCTGCGCCGGCTGTTCGCCTTCAGCGCCGAGCGACGCTCCGCCCTGGTGGCCCCGGTGCCGTTTGCCGCCGCGCCCCCGCCGCCGGCACCGAGCGAGGCGGCGCTGCGCCGCACCTACGCCAACCACCCCTGGCTGTACCGCGTCCCCGCCTATCGCAAGATCAAGGCGGTGGTGCTGACGGCCGACGCCCTGGCGAAGACGATCACCGTCACGCCGGACGAGCTCCGCACCTATTACGACCAGCACAAGGCGAGCTTCGTCACGCCGGAGCGGCGCAGCCTGCAGGTGCTGGTGATGCACGATCCGGCGCAGGCGGCGAAGCTGGCGAAACAATGGCAGGGCGGGGCGGACTGGCCCGCGATGCAGGCGGCGGCCCGGGCGGCCGGCGGCACCGCGGTCGAGCTGCCGAACACGACCGAGGACGGTCTGCCCGATCCGACGCTCGCCAAGGCCGCATTCACCGCGGCGCAGGGCGCGGTGATGGGGCCGATCGCGACCGGGCTCGGCAGTGACGTGCTGAAAGTGACGAAAATCGTCCCGGGCGCGGCCAGAAGCTTCGCCGCCGTGCAGGACGAGCTTGCCGCGCGCGTGCGGGCCGACCGTGCCGCCAGCCGAATTCTACGACGTCGCCAACCGGATCGACAACGTGCTCGGCACCGGCGCCGGGCTGTCGAAACTGCCGAGCGATGCCGGGCTGGTCGGGCTGGAAGGCACCTTGGACTCGGCCGGCAACACGTCGGAGGGCAAGCCGGCGCCGATCCCCGGGCCGGACGCGCTGCGCCAGGCGATCGTGAAGGACGCCTTCGCTACCGCGCCCGGCCAGCCGCCGGCGCAGTTGACCGAGGTGCCAATCCCGGGCGGCGGCTCGGCCTACTACGCGCTGACGGTGGAGAAGGTAACGCCGGCAACCGAAAAGCCGTTCGACGCGGTGCACGACGCGGTGGCGGCGCAATGGACCGCGGCCGAGCGGCGCAAGGAGGCGGAACGGATCGCCACCGGCGTGCTCGTCGCCGTGCAGGGCGGCCTGCCCTTCGCCACCGCCGCGGCCGCGGCCGGGCTCGGCGTGCATCCCACCCCGCTGATCGGTCGCGAGGGACCGACGGGCGGCCTGCCGGCCACCTTGCAGCGCGTGCTGTTCACCCTGAAGCCGAACCAGCCGACGATGGTGCAGACGGCGGATGCGTTCCTGCTCGCGGTGCCGGACCAGATCGTCCGGCCCGATCCGAAGCAGGACCCGCAGGGCTATGACGCGCTGCGGACGGTGCTCACCCGCTCGATCGCCGGCGACGTCGCGACCGGCTTCGCCGATGCGCTGCGCGCGCGTGCGCATCCGCGGATCGACCAGTCGGAACTCGACAGTTTCGTCAACAGCGGCCAATAGAGGTGCCCCGATGAATGCCCCGCTTGCCACCGGTTTTGCCGGGTTCCGCGCGGTCCACGACAGCGGACGCGGCGGCCTGGTGACCTGGCGCGGCGTGGCCGATCTGGAAACGCCGGTGGCGGCGTTCCTCAAGCTCGCGCAAGGGCGGCCGAACGCCTTCCTGCTGGAAAGCGTGGAGGGCGGCGCGGCGCGCGGGCGCTATTCCGTGATCGGCATGGACCCCGACCTCGTATGGCGCTGCCGCGACGGGCGGGCGGAGATCAACCGCGCCGCCGCCGCCGCGCCGCATGCCTTCGTGGCCGACGATCGCCCGGCCTTGGAAAGCCTGCGCGCGCTGATCGCCGAAACCCGCATGGACGTGCCGCCCGGCCTGCCGCCGATGGCCGGCGGCTTGGTCGGCTACCTCGGCTACGACATGGTGCGGCTGATGGAGCGGCTGCCGGCGAAGAACCCCGACCCAATCGGCGTGCCGGACGCGCTGCTGCTGCGCCCGACCCTGTTCGCGATCTTCGACAACGTGAACGACGAGCTGACCCTGGCCGCGCCGGTCTATCCGCGGGAGGGCATCACCGCCGAGGCGGCGTGGGCGGGCGCACAGGCGCGGCTGACGGAGGCGCGCGCTGCGCTGGAACGTCCGTTGCCGCGACCGGCGCCCCCCGTGTCGCTGCCTGCGCCGCCGGCGCCTGCCTCCACCATGACGCCGGAGGCGTTCATGGCGGCGGTCGAGCGGGCGAAGGAGTACATCGCCGCCGGCGACGCGTTCCAGATCGTGCTGAGCCAGCGCTTCTCCGCCCCGTTCGCGCTGCCGCCGTTCGCGCTGTATCGCGCGCTGCGCCGGATCAACCCGGCGCCGTTCCTGTTCTACCTGGAGTTCGGCGGCTTCGCGATCGTGGGCTCCAGCCCGGAAATCCTGGTGCGGCTGCGCGACGGCGTGGTGACCCTGCGCCCGCTCGCCGGCACCCGCCGGCGCGGCGCGACCTATGAGGAAGACCAGGCGCTGGAGGCGGAGCTGCTGGCCGACCCGAAGGAACGGGCCGAGCACCTGATGCTGCTCGATCTCGGGCGCAACGATGTCGGGCGGGTGGCGGAGCTGGGGTCCGTGAAGGTGACGGAGAGCTTCGTCGTCGAGCGGTTCAGCCACGTGATGCACATCAGCTCCAACGTGGAAGGCCGGCTGGAGGCGGGAAAGGACGCGCTGGATGCGCTGGTCGCGGGCTTCCCGGCCGGGACGTTGTCGGGCGCGCCCAAGGTCCGCGCGATGGAGATCATCGAGGAGCTGGAGGGCGTGCGGCGCGGCATCTACGCCGGCTGCATCGGCTATTTCGCGGCCAACGGGACGATGGACACCTGCATCGGGCTGCGCACCGCGCTGGTGAAGGACGGCACGATGTACGTGCAGGCCGGAGCCGGGATCGTCGCGGATTCCGATCCGGTATCCGAACAGGAGGAATGCCGGCAGAAGGCGCGCGCGCTGTTCCGGGCGGCGGAGGAAGCGGTGCGGTTCGCGGCGGGGGAGGGGTAGGGGCTTTTCTTGCGTTTGGGCTGGGTCTGCGTTGGAGGCGGTTCGGGCGCTGCATCGTAGCTTTGTGGCACCCGCCGAGGTGGGTGCGAACGGTTTGACGGGCCATGGTTCGGGACCACCATCCTGATCGGGCAGCACGATTCTCCTTCTGTCCGGCGCGTGGCGGTTTAGCCTACCGGCGGATATCTACACCAAGGCCGCTATCCCGATGGCTGCATAACCTGGAGATCGCGTACGATTGCGACAGGAGCTGTTCGAGTTCGCGACTTGCTAATGGATTCGTAGCGGATACAAGGATGCATCCGATGAAGCCTCACGAACGCCGCGTTGAAGCCAACTACCTTGCGTGCTGTTCTTCTGCAGAGGCATACGGATGGTTAGAGCGTCATGCTCCGCGCACAGGTCCGAAGCAGGAGCAAAATCGTTGGTACGACGACAAGCTACTGGAGTACATTCTCTGCCGCCGCTGCGATTCCTTAATCGACTTAGCACTCGCACGGTTTGCCCGAACGCCCCGTACCCATTCAAAGGGTATTCCGCCGGGGCGGTCCTGGGATTAGATGTGCCGCATGGGCAAATCCGACTAGCGGTGAGATCACTTCGCCGGTCGGAATTTGGTGCGATGGACGAGATCTCCGGCATCTGGTGGGACAGGGGCATATTCGGGAGTTAGAGGCCTTCGCGTCTAATGTTGGTTTAAGCGACGGTGGGATCATTTCCCTTGCTCGCCGAGAGCGCGTGTTTTCGGATCTTACCGAAGCGCGATATATCCGCATTCTACTTGCGCTCGCCGACAATCCTCGTCTGAAAGAGCCCTACGGCGACCATCGACCCATGGATGGCTGGGCCGAGCATATGCATAACAAGGTGTTTGATGAAATATGGGGTCTGGCGTTGACGCTACCGGCCGATCAAACGTGGGCAACGGTTCTGGAGCGGCTATTGCGAAACTGCTTACCTTCTCTTAGCTTTCCATCTGAGACAGCGATCAATCGTTGGCGTATTGATCCTCCAAAGACGGGCGCAGAAAAATACTATTGGCCGGGCGCTAGTTTCTTTTTGCGGTCTCGTATTGCAGATACGATCAGCCCAGATGACCTCAAAGATGCTGATGATTTTTCTCTCCGATTGTCCTTCTACAGGCGTGTTGATCCACTCCGATATCCAGAATGGCCCGATCTTGTCTCGCGAGATTTCAAGAGCGGCAACTGCGATGAGGCCGCATTTGCAGCGCTCGAAAACAAGCAACTTTGGCATACTGCTGCGCAGCGCGACCGTCTTCACGAGCTTTGCTGGTCTGTTCCGGACCCAAACTCCGACTTACAGCTTCCGAATGCTTATCGGGAAACTAGGCAAAGAATGGAAAAGGAGTTTCCAGATTGGTTTGCAGACGACAACCCACCAGAGGCCGCGCCGTCACCGGAACCGGAGATACGTGAGCTGCTGTCGGACCTCTTGACCAAGATAGATCAACTTATAGGTTTGGTGACACCTCAGCCGAGACCAGGCCGTTTTCCTTTCGGCTAGTTTTCGGCTTCAAATAGCGCTCGGAGTTAGTCCGTGGAAAGCAAGAAACGGCGAGTCAGGATTATCGGTCCAGTGAGTTGGGTGGTGGGCAATCAACGTGTCACTGTCCCGCCCGGTGATTACGACATGAGTGAAGTAGGTATCGAAGACTACGAACTGTCTCGTGACGAGGGTCCGACCTTTACCCTGACGACAATAGAAGTTGGCACTTACGCCAGTGATGGCCGCCTCAAAGTGGTTGAGGGTGATTGGCCGTAAGCGCGTGGGAGGATACCGTATGCAGTCATGCGAGGCAGAACGCTTGTTCCTGTCTTGAGGTGCTGAAACGCGTGGAAACTGCGTCCCCTACCCCCCGCGCGCCAGCCGCACCAGCTCCGCCCGCACCCCCTCCGGCCCCTCCACCGGTGCGTGCCACGTCACCCGCACCACAAGCTCCCCCGCCGCCAGGTCGCACCCATCGACATCCACCGCCACCATCCGCCACGCCCCCGGGCGTCCGGCGATCCGCGCCAGCGCATCCGGATGGTCCCGATTGCAGTGCTCCATGATCGACCCCGCCGCCGCCGCGACCGAAGCCACCGCTCCCGGATCGGGCCGCAAATCCGCCCCCCGCAAGCGCGCCGCGCGGGCGAAGCCGCCAACGAACAGCCCGCCCTCCGGCCGGACGCGCCACAGATGGAAGTCGGCGAAGCCGGCGTAGGGCGCGGCATAGGGATGCACCGCCAGGTAGCGTGCGGTCAGCGCCGGGTCATCCACGATCCCGGCAAGCCCCGTCACCGTCACCCGCGGCGCGGTCTGTGGGTTGGCCTCCGCCGCCGCCCCGACCACCAGCAGCGCGCAGCGCGGCTCGGCATGCAGGTGGCGCGTGTGCGCCGCCAGGTCCGACAGCAGCAGCAGCAGGGACAGGTCGGGCGCGGTTGCCGGCGTCACCAGCGACGCGAAGGGCTGGCCGTCGGTTGCGCTGGCAAGCGTCGCCACCCGCGCCGCGCGCAGCAGCCGGCGCACGGCCAGCACCGGCGAAGGTTCGGGGTGGTCCGCAGGCGCCTCTGCCGTCATACTCTCCCCCTCATGCTGGGCCCCCTGATCCGGGCACCGCGCCGCCCCACCTGAGCCGATACGGCCCCCCAAGCGGAACCCCCCCGCCGATGAAACAGACCATCGCCCTCGTCGATGACGACCGCAATATCCTGACCTCCGTCGCCATGACCCTGGAGCAGGAAGGCTTCCAGGTCCGCACCTACACGGACGGCGAAAGCGCCCTGCAGGGCCTGACCGCCCGCCCCGCCGACCTCGCCGTGCTGGACATCAAGATGCCGCGGATGGACGGTATGGAGCTGCTGCAGCGGCTGCGCGCGCGCAGCGCCATGCCCGTGATCTTCCTCACCTCCAAGGACGAGGAGGTGGACGAACTGATGGGCCTGCGCCTCGGCGCGGACGACTATATCCGCAAGCCCTTCAGCCAGCGCCTGCTGCTGGAGCGCATCCGCGCCCTGCTCCGCCGCAACGAGGCCTCGCGCGCGGAAGGCTCCGGCGCCGCACCGGGCGGGATCATGGTGCGCGGCGACCTGTCGCTGGATGAGACCAAGCACCAGTGCCTGTGGAAGGGCGAGGACATCCAGCTCACCGTCACCGAATTCCTGCTGGTGAAGGCGCTGGCCGCGCGGCCCGGGATGGTGAAAAGCCGCGACCAGCTGATCGATGCGGCCTACGGCGAGAACATCTACGTCGACGACCGCACGATCGACAGCCACATCAAGCGCGTCCGCAAGAAGTTCCGCGCCACCGACGACAGCTTCGACCATATCGAGACGCTCTACGGCATCGGCTACCGCTACAAGGAGCACTGATATCACCAGAGGTGCGGTAAACGCCACGCGCGGCGCGCCTCCCTCCGTCATCGCGGGGACCTGAGATGCGCATCGCCCCCGAGACCGGCCCCGGCAAGGACGGCGCCCCGGCGCGGATGTCGCGCCCCGACGCCAGGCGGGCGCCTCCCAGGCGACACTGGGTCTCCCCGCTCATGCGCCGCGTGCTGCTCGTCAACGCGGTGCCGCTGGCGCTGCTGCTGGCGGCGCTGCTCTATCTGGATCAGTACCAGAACGGACTGCTGGAAGGCGAAGTCGTCGCACTGCGCGAACAGGCGCGGGTGTACGCCGGCGCGCTGGCGCAGAGCGCGGTGCGGGTGGACGGCAAGCAAGTCACCTTGATTCCCGATCTCGCCCGCCCGCTGCTCTGGCGGCTGACCGAACCCACGCCCGATGCGCAGGCCAAACTCTATGGCCCGGACGGCACCGTGATCGCCGATTCGGCGCTCGGCCTGGCCGGCACCGGCTCCGCCGCGCGCGAGCACCTGCCGCCCGGGATGCAGCGGGGCTGGCTGCTCGGCGCGATCGGCTGGCTGTACGACAAGGCGCAGGCGCTGCTGCCGCATCCCTCGCCCGGCGAGATCGACCTGGAACGCGGCGGCGCCGGCGCCGAATGGCAGCCGAACGTGAAAAGCGAGCTCAAGCTCTCCTCCGACCACTCGCGCGAAATGCCGCCCTATATCCGCCGCACGGAGGACAACCGCCTGCTCGTCACCGTCGCCGAGCCGGTGCAGCGCGACCGGCAGACGGTCGGGATCATCCTGCTCACCCGCGAGGCGCGCGAAGTCGATTCCGCACTGTTCGCGATCCGGATGTCGATCCTGGGACTGTTCGGCCTGGCGCTGGTGCTGACCGTTCTGCTGTCGTGGTACCTGTCGCTGACCCTTACCCGCCCGATCCTGCGGCTGACCGCGACGGCGGCGGAAATGCGCGAGGGCGAGGGCCGCACCGGCAGCGTGCCGCGCTCGCTGCTGGTGCGCCGCGACGAGATCGGCACGCTCGCCGTGGCGCTGGCCGATTCTGCGGTGGCGCTGTGGCGCCGGATGGACGCGATCGAGCGCTTCGCCGCCGACGTCGCGCACGAGATCAAAAACCCGCTCTCCTCCATCCGCAGCGCCATCGAAACCTTGCGGCGGATCGAGGATCCGGTGCGGCGGCAGCAACTGCTCGCCATCATGGCCGACGACGTGACACGGCTCGACCGACTGATCAGCGACGTGTCCGACGCCTCCCGCGTCGATGCGGAACTGTCGCGCACCCTGACGGAAAAGGTGGACGTCGCGGCGATGCTGCGCACCTTGAAGGAAATGCACGACGCCACCCGCGCCGAGACCGATCCGCGGCTCGAACTCGACCTGCCGGCCACCGGGCTGCTGGTGCGCGGGGTGGAGGACCGGCTGGTGCAGGTGTTCCGCAACCTGATCGGCAATGCGGAATCCTTCAGCCCGCCCGGAGGCACGATCACAGTGCGCGGGACAGTGGCCGACCGGATGGCGGAGATCATGGTGGAGGACGAAGGTCCGGGGATCCCGGACGGCAAGCTCGACCAGATTTTCGAGCGTTTCTATTCCGAACGCCCGAGCGAGGAACGGTTCGGCCAGCATTCGGGCCTCGGCCTCGCCATCAGCCGGCAGATCGTCGATGCCCTGCACGGACGCATCAGCGCGGAGAACCGGCGTGACGCCGGCGGCGCCGTGCTGGGCGCGCGGTTCGTGATGCGGCTGCCGGCGGGGTGAGAGGGCTTCATGCAAACGAGGCGAGGGGGCGCCCTCACTCGCTTATTTCGTTGCTTTCATACCGGTGCCGCGTCGACGATCGCGAACCCGACGCCGGCTGTGCCGTTCCATTCCTCCAGCCGCAACTGACCGGCCAGGTGTACGGGCATTCCGCTGCGCGCCAGCAGCCAGTCCGCCAGTGCGCCGTCGCGGGCGCGGAACAGCATCGCTTTCAGGCGAGGACCGCCGCCTTCGCCTTCGATGAAGCTGCGGATGGTGGTGCCTTCGCGGCCCACCCGGTCGGCGCGCAACACGCGGGCCCTGTGCAGCACGAACACCGGTTCTTCGTTGCCGGCACCAAACGGTGCGAGGCGCGCCACCTGCGCGGCCAGTTCCATGGTGGCGCCGGGCACCGTCAGCGCGCCTTCCACCAGCAGGTCCGCCGCGGTCGGCAGGTCGGCCGCCTGCGCCAGCCGCTCGTCCAGGAAGGCCTGGAACGCGGCGAGGCCTGCGGCGGGGAGCGAAAACCCCGCGGCCATCGGATGGCCGCCGCCGGTGGCGAGCAGCCCGGCCTGGCGGGCCGCGATCACCGCGGCGCCGAGGTCGATCCCCGGGACCGAGCGGCCGGAGCCCTTCGCGATCCCCCCCGCCACGCCGGCGACGCAGGCGGGGCGGTTGAACCGTTCCTTGATCCGCCCGGCGACGATGCCGACCACGCCGGGATGCCAATCGGCGCCGCTGACCATCAGCACCGCGCGGCCGGCGGCGGCCAGGACCTCCGCATCGCGGAACGCGGCGTCCAGCATCGCGGCTTCGACTTCCTGCCGCTGGCGGTTGACCGTATCGAGGCGTTCGGCGAGTGCGGCGGCCTCGGTCGGGTCGGGGCAGAGCAACAGGCGCAGGCCGAGATCGGCCTCGGCGATGCGGCCGGCGGCGTTGATCCGCGGCCCCAGGCCGAAACCGCAGGTCATGGCGGACAGGCGCCCCTGTTTCTGCGCGATCGCCAGCAGCGCGGCGATGCCCGGGCGCTCCCGCCGCGCCATCACGCGCAGCCCCTGCGCCACCAGGGCGCGATTCACGCCGATGAGCGGCATCACGTCGCAGACGGTCGCCAATGCAACCAGATCGAGCAGGCCGAGCAGGTCGGGCTCGGCGCGTGCGGCGAAGAAGCCGCGCCGGCGCAGGCAGCGCATGGTGGCGACCGCGGCGAGGAACGCCACCGCGGCGGCGCAGAGCAGCGACTGGCCGGAGCCGTCGTCGAGCCTGTTGGGATTGACGGTGGCGAGGATCGGCGGCGGCGGACCCTCGGCCTTGTGGTGGTCGAGCACGATCGCGTCGGCGCGGCCTTCCAGCGCCGCCAGCGCATCCCCCGCCGCAGTGCCGCAGTCGACGCAGACGACCAGGCTGGCGCCGCGCAGCGTGAGGTCCCGCAGGGCGGGGGCATTCGGTCCGTAGCCCTCGGTCATGCGGTCCGGCACGTGGGTATGGACGGTGCAGCCGAGGGCCCGCAGCAGGGTGGTCATCAGCGCCGCGCTGCACGCGCCGTCCACGTTGTAGTCGCCGAACACGCCGACCGTTTCGGCCCGCTGGGCGGCGTCGGCCAGGCGTTCGGCGGCGACGTCCATATCGGCGAGGCGCGACGGGTCCGGCAGCAGCGCGCGCAGGGTGGGTTCCAGGAAATCGGTGGCTGCGTCGACCGCGATGCCGCGGGCGGCGAGCAGGCGGCCGACGATCTCCGGCACCCCGGCGCGCTGGGCGATGCCGAGGCCCACGCGGTCCTCCGCCGAGCGCCAGATCCAGCGCCGGCCGGTGAGGCTGCGGGCGATGTCCCCGATCGGTGGGGTCATGGAAGACGCTTCACCTCTCCCGCGCGGCAGGAGAGGTGACGGGCAGGGCGTTTTTCGTTTGCACGTTGGCCCTCGGGGCCGCGGCACGGCTTACGCAGCGCACGGGCGCGTCCCGCTCAGGGCCCGATCCAGGTCTTGGTGCTGAAGTTGTGGTGCCCCTCGACGAAGCGGACGGTGCCCGACTTGCTGCGCATGACGATCGAATGGGTGATCGCGCCGCTGCCGAACCGGCGCACCCCGCGCAGCATGGCGCCCGGCGTCACGCCGGTGGCAGCGAACATCACGTTCCCCCGGGCCATTTCCGTCACGGTATATTTGTGGTTCGGGTCCGCAACGCCCATGCCGCGTGCGCGTTCGATCTGCGCCTCGTCCTCGTACAGCAGCCGTCCCTGCATCTGCCCGCCGATGCAGCGCAGCGCCGCGGCGGCCAGCACGCCCTCCGGCGCTCCGCCGGAGCCCATGTAGATGTCCACGTAGCTGTCCGGCATGGCGGTCGCGATCACCCCGGCCACGTCGCCGTCGCTGATCAGCATGATGCGCGCGCCGGCTTCCCGCGTCTTCGCGATCAGCTCCTGGTGGCGGTCGCGATCGAGGATGCAGGCGACGATATCCGACACGTCACGGTTCTTGGCGCGCGCCAGGTTGCGCAGATTCTCGGCGACCGGCGCATCGAGGTCGATCGCGCCCTCCGGCAGGCCGCCGCCGATCGCGATCTTGTCCATGTAGATGTCGGGGGCGTGCAGGAAGCCGCCGCGTTCGGCGAGTGCCACGGTGGCGATGGCATTCGGGCCGCCCTTGGCGGTGAGCGTGGTGCCTTCTAGCGGATCGACGGCGATGTCCATCTCGGGTCCGCCGGCGCCCACTTTCTCGCCGATGAACAGCATCGGCGCTTCGTCCATCTCGCCTTCGCCGATCACGACGGTGCCGGCGATCGCCACCGTGTCGAAGGCGCGGCGCATGGCTTCCACCGCGGCGCCGTCCGCCTCGTTCTTCTTGCCGCGGCCGATCCAGGCGGAGGCGGAGAGGGCGGCGGCTTCCGTCACCCGGACGAGTTCCAGGGCGAGGTTGCGGTCGGTGACCAGGCCCGGCTCCGTGCCGGCGGCGGGGTGTGCGTTCATTGCGGGGCTCCGGTGGCTGGCGAATCAGCGGTGCTTCTACCACGTCCCGTCCCGGGCGGCTGCTCCTTCCCTCTCCCGCTCTCGCGGGCGAGGTCAAGGCCCGGAGGTTCGCCCGATGGCCTTGTTCGCCGGCGGCCACGCGCTTGACCGCCGTCCCGCGGTCGGCCAACACTACGCGCTTCCTCTGGACCCGGCACGGAAGCCTCCGCGCCCGGGCGATCCGGCGGGAGCCCACCGCAATGAGGGGTCCCCCCCGCAATGATCTCCGCCCTGATGCCGAACTACGCCCGTGCCGACCTCGCTTTCGAGCGGGGCGAAGGCGCCTGGCTGTGGACGGCCGACGGGCGACGATACCTCGATTTCGGCTCCGGCATCGCCACCGCCTCCCTCGGCCACGGCAACAAGCACCTCGCCGAGGCGATCTCCGAGCAGGCCGCCAAGGTCATGCACGTCTCCAACCTGTACCGCATCCCGCAGGCCGAACGCCTGGCGCAGCGGCTGGTCGATGCCTCCTTCGCCGACAGCGTCTTCTTCTGCAACTCGGGCGCGGAAGCGAACGAGGGCATGATCAAGATGATCCGCAAGACCCAGGCGGAATCCGGTAAGCCGGAACGGTTCCGGATCATCTGCTTCGAGGGCGCGTTCCACGGCCGCACCCTCGCCACCCTCGCCGCCACCGGCAACGCGAAATACCTCGCGGGCTTCGGTCCGGTGGTGGAAGGGTTCGATCACGTTCCGTTCAACAACATGAACGCGGTGCGCAACGCGATCGGCCCGGGCACCGGAGGCATCATCGTCGAGCCGATCCAGGGCGAGGGCGGCGTCCGCGCGGCCGACATGCAGTTCCTGCGCGACCTGCGCGCCGTCTGCGACGAATACGGCCTCGTGTTCGGCATGGACGAGGTGCAGTCCGGCATGGGGCGCACCGGCAAGCTGTTCGCGCATGAATGGGCGGGCATCGAACCGGACGTGATATCGCTCGCCAAGGGCATCGCCGGCGGCTTCCCGTTGGGTGCCGTGCTAGCGAAGGAGTTCGTGGCGAAGAACATGGTGCCCGGCACGCACGGCAGCACCTTCGGCGGCAACCCGCTCGCCTGCGCTGCCGGCAACGCCGTGCTGGATGTGATCCTGGCGCCGGGGTTCCTGGACGAGGTCGATCGCAAGGGCCGCCGCCTGCGCACCGCGCTCGACAAGATCGCGCGCGACTATCCGGCGGTGTTCGAAGACGCGCGGGGCATGGGCCTGCTGCTCGGGATGAAATGCGTCCTGCCGGCCGGCGAGGTGCAGGCCGCCTGCGTCGCCGAAGGGCTGCTCGCGATCACCGCCGGGGACAACGTACTGCGGCTCGCGCCCCCGCTCGTGATCACGGACAGCGACGTCGACGCCGCGATCGCGATGCTGGATCGCGCGGCGCGGCGCTGTCTGCCCTCGGCCGCCAAGATTGCCGCGAAATGAGTGCGGCGCTGCGACACTCCGCGCGGACGGAGGACCGGCCGGGGGCGCACGCCCCCGCCGGTCCCCGGCACTTCCTCGATCTGCGCGACTTCGATACTGCCGCCCTGCGGCGGATGCTCGACCTTGCCGCCGGGTTCAAGCGAGCCCGCGATTCCGGGCCGGGCGGCCCGCTGCCGGGCCCGGGCTCGCGTCCGCTCGCCGGCCGCACCCTGGCGCTGATCTTCGAGAAACCGTCCACCCGCACCCGCGTCTCGTTCGAAGTCGGCATGCGACAACTCGGCGGGGACGTGATCGTGCTGAGCGCACGCGACATGCAATCGGGGCGCGGCGAAAGCCCGGCCGATACCGCGCGGGTGCTGTCGCGCTACGTCGATGCGATCATGCTGCGCACCAACCATGTGGCGAAACTGCACGAGCTCGCCAGCTTCGCCACGGTGCCGGTGATCAACGGGCTGACCGACACGTCCCACCCGTGCCAGCTCATGGCCGACGTGCTGACGTTCGAGGAGCACCGCGGCCCGATCGCCGGGCAGGTGGTGGCTTGGTGCGGCGACGGCAATAACGTCGCGCGGAGCTGGATCGAGGCGGCGGTGCGCTTCGGCTTCACCCTGCGGCTCGCCACGCCGGACCCGCTGCGGCCGCCGGCGGAGCTGCTGGACTGGGCGCGCGCCCAAGGCGGCCATATCGAGCTGACGGACGACCCGGCGCAGGCCGTCGCCGGCGCCCGCTGCGTGGTGACCGACGCCTGGCTCAGCATGTCGGACGACCCGAACGAAAGCCGCCATAACCTGCTGGCCCCGTATCAGGTGACCGAAGCGCTGATGGCGCAGGCCGCGCCGGACGCGATCTTCATGCACTGCCTGCCGGCGCATCGCGGGGAGGAAGTCACCGCCGGCGTCATCGACGGACCGCAATCGGTCGTGTTCGACGAAGCGGAGAACCGCCTGCACGCGCAGAAGGGCGTGCTCGCCTGGGCCTTGGGCGCGACGGGCTGAGGCCGAGGCGCGGTCGCGCCCGCGCCGCGCGCTTCAGGGATCGATGCGCGCTTCCGCGCTGCCGCGGACCACTTCCTTGCCGTCCTGGTTGGTGGTGGCGACGTCGAGCGCGACCAGCCCATTCTCGATCGCGGTGACGGTTGCGGTGGCAACGAGCGTGTCGCCCGGCCAGACCTGGTTGGTGAAGCGGACGCCGAACTTCGTCAGGCGCCCGTCGCCGACGTAGTTCGTCAGCATCTTGCCGGTCAGGCCCATGGTCAGCATGCCGTGCGCGAACACGCTCGGGTAGCCGGCGACTTTGGTGGTGTAGACTTCATCCGTGTGGATCGGGTTGTAGTCGCCTGAGGCGCCTGCGTATTGCACGATCTGCGTGCGGGTCAGGTTCTCCACCACGGTTTCGCTGTGGCTGTCGCCGACTTTCAGATGGCTGGCGCTGAGAGCCATGGGTGCCTCCTTCAACCCTGATCGACGGGACGTTCGGTGGTCACGCCGACGCTGCGCGTCGTCAGGACCAGCGTGCCCGACTGGTCGCGGTATTCGGCGATACGTTCCCGGAACATGAGCTTGCCGGCGCGCTTGCTTTCCTTCTCCCACGTCTTGCCTTGTTTCAGCTCGACCGTGAGCACGTCGCCGGGGCGCAGCGGGCGGTGGTATTCGAAATGCTGCTCGGCGTGCAGGCCGCCCGCGGAGGGCGCTTTTTCGACCCCCGACGGGGTTTTGCCGGAGCCGAACCAGGGCTGGCCGGGTTTCGGGCGCAGGTGGTAGTCGGGGTCGAACTGGGCGACGGCCTGGCCGAAGGTGGGGGGCGCCATGAGGCCGCCGACCTCGGTTTTCCGTGCGGCTTGCGCGTCGTGATAGACCGGGTTGGTATCGCCGACGGCGCGCGCAAACATCATGATGTGCGAGGCCTCGACGGGGAAGGTGATCGTGCCCAACGCTGTCCTCCGGGTCCGGTTCTTGGTGCGGGCGAGCCTATCAGGCCGGGGCAGCGGGGAACAGGTGCGCCCCGGGCGCGCTTTCGGCTGCGGCTTGGGGTGGCTCGCGGGATGGCGGTAGGGCGCGCGGGGCGCCGGCTGCGGGCGCCGCCGGCGGTGGCAGAGTGGGCGCCGCCACGCGCGGCCTCGGGGCTGGACGGGCCGCTCGTCTTCCGGGCGGCGCCGGGGTGGCTGCCGGCGGGGCGGCGGGTCTATGCGATCGGCGACGTGCACGGATGTGCGGCGGCGCTGGCTTCGTTGCTGGGCATGATCGGCGGCGACCTGGCGGCGCGGCCGGTGGCACGGGCGAGCGTTGTTCTGCTCGGGGATTATATCGATTACGGTCCGAACAGCGCCGGCGTGCTCGACTGCCTGGCGGGGCCGGCGCCGGTGGCGGAGGTGGTGACGCTGCGGGGCGATCACGAGCAGATGCTGCTCGATGCGCTGGTGGGCGACGCGCCGGCGGCGACGGACTGGCTGGCCGCTGGGGGCGGGGCGAGCCTGGCGAGTTGGGGCATCCCGCCCGGGACGCCGCGCGCCGCGTGGCCGGAGCTGGTGCCGGCGGCGCATCGTGCGTTCCTGGAGGGGCTGGCGCTGTCGCATCGCGCCGGCGGCTATCTGTTCGTGCATGCGGGGCTGCGGCCGGGCGTGCCGCTGGCACGGCAGCGGCGGGAGGATGTACTGGGGATCCGCGCGCCGTTCCTGTCGGAGCCGGCGGCGTTCGGCGCGGTGGTGGTGCATGGGCATAGCGTCGCGGCGGCGCCGTTCATCGGCGGTGGGCGGATCGGGTTGGATACCGGGGCGGGGCTGGGCGGGGAATTGTCCTGCGCCGTGCTGGAAGATGAGCGGATTGCGTGCCTGACTATCCCGACCGCGTAGGGCAGCCTCGCCGTAACCCGGCGGACGTGTGGCGGCTCGGTTCACTGAGGCCGGCGCGACGGCGGGATTCACCGCATTGGAGGCGCCAGGTGGGCGCCAGCCGATACGACTTCGCATCGTGCTCCGGCAACCCTGACGGCGGCTCGCTCGCGATCACTTTCATGTTCCTTGACTGTTGCCGCTTGCAACGACCACGGTTCGTGGGCGACGATGCCGGGTCTGCGATCTGGCGGACCCGGCAGGTGGTCGCGGAAGGAAGCAGGTTCGTGCTGCGGCAAGTCATGTCGACGGTGGCAGCGACGCTCGCACTTGTTGCAATCGATGCGTCGTCCGCCCGCGCCCTTCTCGTTCAGACGGTCGTTTTCGATGAAAGCGGCCTTGCGGGTGACGTGCCCACGGTGTCCGGCCTCTATCCTGTCGCGGCCAGCGGCGGCCAACCGGCGGTTCCCGTCACGACGGAGCCGGAATTTGCAAGTGGCCCGCTCGAACTCGGCTCTCCCGGTCCTGGACCGGTCGAGCCTTCAGGCGCGACGGCGGCGGTCCTGCTGCTGGATCCGACGACGACGACGCCGAGCGACCTCATTCTGTTCGTATCCGGTCTGATCGTGCAGGCCGTCCATCCATATCAGATCAACATGATCAGCTTCTATTCGGCCGGCGCTGCCGCCTGTCCGAACCTCATCACCTGCATACCAGGCGGCGTGACACCCACAACGGCGGTGAAGGCGAGCGGGGCACAGGATATCACGGCGTTGTTTGCGCCGACCTTCGACCTCGGCAATATCGACAATACGATCGGGTACCAAATCATCGTCGCATCACCCGGGTTTGCGGTCCCCAAACCTGCCAGCGGCGGCATGCTCGCGGCCGCCCTGGCGGTGCTGGCCGGCGCCGGCATGATCCGGCGGGCTTCACCGCGCGGCGCGCGGGCATTGCGCAGGAAATTATGGGACAAGACGTCGTCCGGAACGGCTCTGGTGCAAACGCTGGTGCGGGCGTGGTTGGGCCAGGCGGGTTGAGACAGAGAACCGTGGGCAGCGCGATGCTGTCGGATCGAGGCATCGTGGTCGACCACACGACCCTGTTCCGCTGGGTGCCGGCCTATGCGGCAATGCTGGAGCAGCGGGTTCGCCGACATCTGCGGCCCTGCACTGGTTCCCGGCGGGTGGACGAGACCTCAAAGGCGTCTGGACCTATCTGTATCGGGCGGTGGACAGCCTCGGCCAGACGGTTGACTTCCTGCTCTCGGCCCGGCGGGACGGACGGCTGCCAAGCGGTTCTTTCGCAAGGCGCTGGCGCAGCCACACACCGTCAATCCTCGCACGATCACGGGAGACAAGAACCCGGCCTATCCGGGGGCGGTGACGGCGCTGAAGCGGAGGGGCGAGTTGTGGCGCTTCTCCCGGCTGCGGCAGTGCAAGTACCTGAACAACATCGTCGAGCAGGACCACCGGCGGACCAAACGGCTGGCGCGGCCAGGGCTCGGCTTCGGGAGCTTACCAACCGCCAGGCGAACGTTGTCCGGCTACGAGGCGATGGCGATGATCAGGAAGGGGCAGGTTCACACCATCGACGGTCACGACATTCAGGCACAGACCACCTTCGTTGCCAGCCTGTTCGAGATCGCCGCCTGGCAGCACCCGCCCCCCGGACTCACGCGGCCAGCTCCGGCGTTTGCAACAGAACCATCGGACGAATCTCCGACGCGTCACCTCCCGCTCTCGCGGGAGAGGAGAGGTGACGGAGGCGAGTTCGCGCCGATTTTCCGGTTCGCCCGATTGCCCTGGCTGTTCGGTCCGCTGCTGTTCCCCTCTGCGCGGACGCTGGGTATCAACGAGATCCACTACGCGATGGTGGTCATCCTCGCGATGGGGATCGGGCTGTTCGCCCCGCCGTTCGGCGTCGGCTGCTACGCCGCCTTCGCCATCCGCCGGGTGTCGCCGGACGCGGCGATGCGGCGCAGCTGGCCCTATCCGTTCGCGGTGCTCGCCGGGCTGATCGCGGTCGCCGCCGTGCCGTGGTTCAGCGTCGGCTTCCTGTAGCCCTTCGTCATCCCGGCGTGGGGGCATCCTTGTGCAGCAGGCCCTCCTGCTTCAGCTCCGCCCACAGCGCCGCCGGGATCGGCGCGCGCATCAGCGCGAGGTTGGCGTCGAACTCGGCGGCCGAGCGCGGCCCCGGGATCACCGCAGCCACCGCCGGATGCGCCAGCGGGAATTGCAGCGCCGCCGCCGGCAAGGCCACGCCATGGCGGGCGCACACCGCGCCGATCGCCTGCGCCCGCGCCGCTACCGCCGGCGGAGCCGGCGCGTAGTCCCAGGAATCGCGCCCGGCGAGCAGGCCGGAATTGAGCGGCCCGCCCACCACGATCGAGGTGCCGCGCGCAAGGCACAGCGGCAGCAGATCATCCAGCGGCGCCTGTTCCAGCAACGTATAGCGCCCGGCGAGAAGGAACGCATCCCACGCGCCCCAGGACAGCGCCTCCAGCAGCACCGCCGTTTCGTTCACGCCGATGCCGAAGGCGCCGATCGTGCCCTCCGATTTGAGCCGGGTCAGCGCCCGGTAGCCGCTGTCGCGCAGCACCTGCATATGCCCCGCGGCGGCGTCGCCGTGCTGGTAGGTACCAATGTCGTGCACATAGAGGATGTCGATCCGCGCCAGGCCGAGGCGCTGGAAGCTGTCCTCGACCGAGCGCAGGATGCCGTCGTGCGAATAGTCGTACTCGACCCGGAACGGCAGCGGCGCCAGCCGGCCGTCCGGCGACGGGCCGCCGGCCGGGTTCGGGCGCAGCAGGCGGCCCACCTTGGAGGACAGCACCCAGTCCTTGCGCAACTCGTCGCGCAGCGCGTCGCCCACGGCGTGCTCGGCGGCGCCGACGCCGTAGAACGGTGCGGTATCGACATAGCGCACGCCGGCCTGCCAGGCGGCGCGGACCAGCGCTTCCCGGTCGGGGCGGGTCATGGGGACCCGGCTGCCGCCCATGGTGGCAGTGCCGAGGCCGAGGGTCGTGACGTGCACAGCGGTGCGGCCGAGATGACGGGTGGGCCATGCGGTCTTGGACGGTGCGGTCATGGACGCTGTCCCTCCCTTGTCCTTATCTGCATCTACGGGTCCGGTGGCGGTGCGGAGCGTCACGGCGCGGCCGTTCCGCCGTCCGCCGCGCCTGTGCGGCAATCGCCGCCCGTGACGCGTTGCTGCCGCGACGCCGGCCCGGTCGCACCACGGCCGGCGCGCAGTTTGCCCCCGCGCGATCAAGCGGGAAAGGGGTGCCCCGGGAAGGGGCGGGCGGAGCGGCGCGCGGTCCCGACGGGTGCGTTCCGGCCCTGGACTGTTGCTGCATCCAAGCTGGCGCCGGCGGTGCGTTCGTACTGTGCCGGCGCGGCGGCAGCCACCGGCGGACGTTCTTAAAAAGATGAGCTACGGTTACGATTTCCTGACATAAACTGGTTGCTTTGCCTAAATAAACGACGTAGGGCCTGCACATCGAGACGTTGAAGCCGGGAGGACCCCAAAGATGCACCGATTCCCGGGGAAGGGAATTTCCTGGCTGGTGACCGGATCGGCACGGTTCGATCCCAATGCCGGCAGACACGCAACCTCCATCCTGCCGCCCCGTGCGCCGACCGTCGTGCCGCGCACCCTCGCCGATAAGGTCGAAGATCTGGTCCAGGCGGCTTATGATGCAGGCGACTCCGGCACCGGCCGGCACCTCGCCGTCGTACGGCGCAATATGCAGCGCCGAGCCGGCCAGGGCGGCCCCCTGAGCCTGGCCCGGGCGGCCACGTACGGCGCCCGCGCGGAGCCCCCCGCCGGCAGATCGGCCCCAAGGGCGGCCAACGATCTCTGAAGTGAGCCTTGTCCTGAATTCAGCCCTCCCCTGAACCGACCCGTGCGCTGCCAACCGGTCGCCGGGCCGTTTGTGGTGCGTTCCCGCTTTTCGCGGCCGCCCGCGCCCCGCCGCCGCGACGTCAGCCGCGGCGCGGCACGATCAGCGCATCCACTGCCACGACCAGCTCTCCAGCGCCGATCAGCGGGTTGACGTCGAGCTCTGCGATCGTGTCGCGATGGTCGGCGGCGAAGCGCGACACAGCGGCGATCACCGCCGCCAGCCGGGTCCGAGCGACCGCCGGTCCGCCTCGAAAACCATCGAGCAGACGCGCCCCGCGCAGCCGGTCCAACAGCGCCCGCGCCTCCGCCGTTGACACCGGTGCCGGTGCCAGCGCGGTGTCGGCCAGCACCTCGACCAGTACGCCGCCCAGCCCCACCACCACCAGCGGCCCGAACAGCGGATCGATCCGGGCGCCCACGACCAGCTCCACCCCCGCCGGCACCATCGGCTGGACGAGCACACCCTGCACCCGCGGGGCCGGCTTCGCTGCCACAGCGCGCGCCATGATGTCGGCGTAGGCGCCGCGCACGGCATCGGCGTCGCGGAGATCGAGGCGGACCACCCCGGCCTCGGTCTTGTGCAGCAGGTCGGGGGACTCGACCTTCAGCGCCACGGGGTAGCCGAGCGCCCCGGCCGCGGCCACCGCCTCCTCCGCCGTCTGCACCAGGGTTTCGTCCACCACCGGCACGCCGTACAGCGCCAGCGCCGCCTTGGCCTCCCGCTCGGTCAGCGGGCGACCGCCCGAAGCGGCGATCAGTGCGGCAGCCGCAGCGCGGATCGCCGGCGGCGTGGGCGCCGGCGCGGCGGGCGGAGCGGCGAGGCACGCCGCCCGCTCGGTCCAGGCGGCCAAGGTGGCGAAGCAGGAGGACATGGAGCGGAACAACGCCACGTTCTCCGCCGCCTCGGCCTCCGCCGATCCCGGGCCGGCGAGGAACTCGGTGATCCACACCATGCACACCGGCTTGCCGTGCGCGGCGGCCAGGGCGTCGAACACCGGCACCCGCTGGGCGGTCGCGGCATAGGAATAGATCTGCGGATAGACCAGCGCGGCGTAGTCCTCGTGGCCGAGCAGCGCGCCGGCGCAGGCGGCGAGCGACTCCGGGTTGGCGATCACCTGCGCGGTCACGTCGCACGGATTGCGGGCGGCGCCGAACTCCGGGATGTGGCTCTCCAGCACCGCGCGCACTGCCGGATCGGGCTGCGGCATCGGCACGCCGTGCTGCTCGGCCGCGTCGGCGGCCATGATCCCGGCGCCGCCCGAGGTGACCAGTACCGCCGCGCCGCGCGCGGTCGGCGTGCCTGCCTTGGCGAAGAACGACGTCGTCTCCAGCAGCCGTTCGTAGTCTTCCACCAGCACGGCGCCGGCGTGGCGGAAGGCGGCGCGATAGGCCTCGTGCGTCCCGGCGAGCGCGCCGGTATGCGACAGGGCCGCCGCCGCACCCTCCGACCCGGTCGCCATCTTGTAGACCACCAGCGGCTTGTCGCGTTCGGCCGCGAACGCCGCCGCGGCCAGGATGCGCCGTGGCTCGGACGTGCCCTCGAACACGCAGGCGATGGCGGCACAACCCGGATCTTCGGCGAGGTAGGCGATGTAGTCGGCCATATCGACGTCGCAGGAATTGCCCGAGGTCAGCACGTGGCTGACCGACGCCCCGCGCGCGACCCCCTGCGCGAGCGACATTCCGAGCGCGCCCGACTGGCTGACGATGCCGATCGCCCGCCGCCCGGGCGGGGGAATCGGGGTGATGGTCATGAACGTCGCGCGCGCCTCCAACGCCGCGTTCACGAGGCCGATGGTGTTCGGCCCGACGATGCGCAGGCCGGTGGCCCGCGCGATGTCGGTCAGGCGGTCCTGCTCGGCGCGGCGGTCCGCCTTGCCAGTCTCGGCATAGCCGGAGGCGAACACGATGGCGCCTCCGACGCCAGCTGCGGCGGCCTCGCGCACGATCGGCTCCACCGCCTCGCGCGCCGCGGCGATCACTGCGCAGTCGATCGGCGTGCCGATCGCGGCCAGGGAGGGATGGCAGGAGCGGTCGCCGATCCGTTCGTAGCGCGGGTTCACCGCGTGTACCGGGCCGGTGAAATCGACGAGGTTCGCCAGCACCCGCTCCCCGAACGAGCCGGCGCGGGAGGAAGCGCCGACCACGGCGATGCTGGCCGGGTGCAGAAGCCGATGCAGTTCGGCGTGGCGATAGAACCCGGTGCGCGGCGCTGGCATGGTTCCGATCCGATTGACGTTTCCCGGGCGCGAGCATACTGACCGGTAGCAACGCCGCGCAAGCCCAGGGGGAAACCGATGCCGTCCTTGTTCGACCTCGCCGGAAAAGTTGCCGTCGTGACCGGGTCGAGCAAGGGGATCGGCCGCGCCATCGCCGAACGCTTGGCCGAGCACGGGGCGCGGGTGGTGGTGTCCTCGCGCAAGGAGGACGCCTGCGAAACGGTGGCGCAGGGCATCCGCGCCCGCGGCGGGGAGGCGCTGGTGGTGCCCTGCCACATCGCGCGCAAGGAGGAATTGCAGGAGCTGGTGGACCGCACTGTCGCGCACTGGGGCGGGATCGACGTGCTGGTGTGCAACGCCGCGGTGAACCCGTATCTGGGGCCGGCGGCCGGCGCCTCCGACGAGGTCTACGAGCGCATCATGGGCGCGAACGTGCGCAGCAATTTCTGGCTGTGCAACATGGTGCTGCCGCAGATGGCTGCACGCGGCGGGGGATCGGTGATCATCATCTCCTCCATCGGCGGCCTGCGCGGTTCGGCGCAGCTCGGGCTGTACGCGATCTCCAAGGCCGCCGACATGCAGTTGGCGCGCAACATCTGCGTGGAATGGGGGCCGAGGAACATCCGCGCTAATGCAATTGCACCCGGCCTGGTGCGCACCGATTTCGCGCGCGCACTGTGGGAGGACCCGGTGCTGTACCGCAAGCGCACGCGCGACACGCCGCTGCAACGGATCGGCGAGCCGGACGAGATCGCCGGCGCGGCGGTGTTCCTCGCCTCGCCCGCGGGGAGTTTCGTCACCGGGCAGACGATCGTGATCGACGGCGGGACGACGATCGGCGCAGTGGCGGCGAAGGACGACTGACGGCGGCGTGCGCCCCGGGTAGACGGCCCCGGTGCGTACGCCGGTGACACCAGCGCGATCGGCGCCTCATTCCCTCTCCCGCTTGCGGGCTTGGGCCGCGAAGCGGACCAAGGTCGGCGCGCAGCAGCGAACCGGGTGAGGGAACCGTGCCTCGTATCCTCACCCGCCGTGCTGCGCATGGCGACCTTGGTCCGCTTCGCGGCCCAAGCCCGCAAAGCGGGAGAGGAAGGCAGCACGGGTTCGCACGACGAACCCGCCGGTAGCCGATTGCACGGTCCCCAGCGGTCCGCTAGCCTCACCGCGGCGCATCGTGGGAATTTCCGCCGACATGGCCTACTACACCAAAGTACTGCAGCCAGATGAAACCGTGCGGTACGTTGGGGGATTGCACTGGATCATCTACAGGAACGCCATCCTGTTCGGCATCCTGGCGCTCATCGCCGGGGTGCTTTCCCTGACCCAGCAGGCGAACCAGCCGCCGATCGCGCTCGTCGCGTTCGGGGTATTCCTCTTGCTGGCCCTCATCTCTTTCGTGCGCTCGTGGCTGATCAAAGTGGGCACGGAAATCGTCGTGACCGACAAGCGCATCATCCACAAGGTCGGTTTGATCGCCCGCCGCACCGAGGAGATGAACGTCACCAAGGTCGAAACGGTTGACGTCAGCCAGGGAATAGCCGGCCGCATTCTCGGTTTCGGTACGGTGCTGATCCGCGGCATCGGCAGCAGTTGGGAGCCGCTGCGCCACGTCGCGGCACCGCTGGCGTTGCGCAACGCGATCATCGTCGGCTAGCCGAACGACGGCCGCCGGCGTGGCCCGCCGGGACCCGCTCGGCATCCAATGGGGAGCGTGAAGCGGGAGGGCCACGGCCGGGCCGTGTCGGCGCGATCGCACCGCCCGCGGCCGCATCGCCCCTCGCCGCCGCCCTGCCGACTGATGTAAAGATCGTGCGGCATCGGGCCAAACCGGCCTGCGGATCGATCGGAAGGGGGCTCGGTGTGCGTATCGCGATGATCGGCGGCGGCTACGTCGGCCTTGTCTCCGGCGCCTGTTTCGCCGAATTCGGCACCGAGGTCGCGGTGGTGGAAACCGACCCCACCCGGCTTGCCGCCCTCGCCGCCGGGCGAATGCCGATCTACGAACCCGGCCTCGATCGCCTGGTGGCCGATAACGTCGCCGCCGGCCGCCTGCGTTTCGGGGCCGACCTCGCCGCCGCGCTCGACGGCGCCGAGGCGGTGTTCATCGCCGTCGGCACCCCCACCCGCCGCGGCGACGGCCACGCCGACCTCACTTATGTCTACGCCGCCGCCGAGCAGGTGGCGCGTGCGCTGACCGGCTACGCGGTGATCGTGACCAAATCCACCGTCCCCGTCGGCACCGGCAGGCGCATCGCCGAGATCGTGCGCGCCACCCGTCCCGACCTCGAGTTCGACGTCGCCTCCAACCCGGAATTCCTGCGCGAGGGCAACGCGATCGGCGATTTCATGCGCCCCGACCGGGTGGTGATCGGCGCCGAGACCGACCGTGCGCGTGACGTGCTGCGCCGGCTCTATCGCCCGCTCTATCTGATCGAAGCGCCGATCGTGTTCACCGCGATCGAAACCGCCGAGCTCACCAAATACGCCGCCAACGCCTTCCTCGCGATGAAGGTGACCTTCATCAACGAGATCGCCGACCTGTGCGAACGAACCGGCGCCGACGTACACGACCTCGCGCGCGGCATCGGCCTCGACGGCCGCATCGGGCGCAAGTTCCTGCACCCCGGCCCGGGCTTCGGCGGCTCCTGCTTCCCCAAGGACACCCTGGCGCTGATGCGCATCGCGCAGGAACACGGCGCGCCGACCCGGCTCGTGGAAGCGACCGTGGCGGTGAACGACGCGCGCAAGGCGGCGATGGCCGGGCGGGTGGTGGCGGCCTGCGGCGGCTCGGTGCGCGGCAAGACCATTGCCGTGCTCGGCCTGACGTTCAAGCCGGAAACCGACGACATGCGCGAGGCGCCCTCGGTGCCGCTGATCTGGCGGCTGGCCGAGGACGGCGCTGCGATCCGAGCCTTCGACCCGGAGGGCATGGACCAGGCCCGCCCGCTGCTGCCGGAGCGTGTGACGTTCTGCCGCGACGCTCCGGACGCCGCCGCCGGCGCCGACGCGCTGGTCCTGGTCACGGAGTGGAACGAGTTCCGCGCCCTGGCCCCAGAGCGCCTGGCGGCAACGATGCGCGGGCGGGTGCTCGTCGACCTGCGCAACGTGTACGACCCGGTGGCCATGCGTGCCGCCGGCTTCGCTTACCACGGCATCGGCCGGCCGCACGGCTGACGGGTGCCCCGCCCCATGCGCTAACCATTCGGCAACCCCGGCGCTCTATCCCCACGGGGCATGCCGGGGCCCGAACTCAGCGTCTGCATCTGCACGCATAATCGGCCGGAGGACGTGCGCCTCTGTCTCGATAGCCTGCGGATGCAGACCTTGCCGGCGGAGCGGTGGGAAATCCTGGTGATCGACAGCGCCTCGGCCCCCGCGCAGGCGGCGGCGCTGGCGCGGCTGGTGACGGGGTACGGCGCGGCGCGGCTGATCCGGCTCGAGGTTCCCGGCCTCAGCCTGGCGCGCAACGCTGGCGCGGCGGCAGCGCGGGCACCCTGGATCGCCTATCTGGATGACGACGCGGTACCGACGCCGGACTGGGCGGCCCTGGCGCTCGCCGCGCTCGCCAACAGCGGGCCGACGCCGGCCCTGCTCGGCGGGCGCGTGCTGCCGGTGTGGGAGATGCCGCTGCCCGCCTGGTGGCCGACCCGGCTGCGCGGCGTGCTGTCGATCGTGGAGGCGCCGGGCGCGGGCGAGTATTTCAGCGCCGGCCTGTTCCCCGGCCTGGAACCCTGCGGCGCCAATCTGATCGTGGACGTGGCCGCCCTCCGCGCCACCGGCGGCTTCTGCCCGGCAATCGGCCGGCGGGGCGCCATGCTGCTGTCCGATGAGGAAGTACACCTCGCCCGGCGCTTGCAAGCGGCCGGGCACCCGGCGCGCTACGATGCGCGGCTGGTGGTGCACCATCGCATCGCGGCGACCCGGCTCACCCCGGGGTGGCTGCTCGCCCGGCTGCACTGGCAGGGCGTATCCGCGGTGCTGACCCGCCGGCTGCTCGGCGACGGCGGGGCGGTGTGGCGGGAACTACCTCGGCGACTCGCGGTGGCCGCGATCTGCGCGCCGGCCGTGCTGATCCCACGCTCCAGCACCCGCCTGCTGGCATGGCGCTGGCGGCTGGCCTACGCGCTCGGGTACATTCGCGGCGCGCTGGGTGCGGCCGGCCCCCGGGCGGTGGCGGATCGGCCTCGCGCCTCCGACACCGCGGGCGCGCGCAGCCTGCCGCGGCAGCTCATTCCGGGGTGGCGCGCCGCGACGCCCCGGCCCATCGGCGGGGCGCGGACCTGATCTGCGCCGTGCGCCCAAGGTAGCGCAGGCGGCGCCCCTGGCGCAGCGCCGGAGCATTTCGATATGGAGGCCATTCGGCCCCTGGGCTATGCCCAGATCGGCACCGGCTTCCCCGGCGTGAAAGAACCTCCCATGACCCCGTCCCATTGGCCTTCCGATGTCGTCCCGCCGACGCCGGCCTGGCCGGTGCCGCCGCTCGCCACGGCGATCGGCCGCGGCCTGCTGGGGCACTGCCCGGCTTGCGGAGAACGGCACCTGTTCAACGGCTACCTCAAGGTCGCGCCGGAATGCCGCCGCTGCGGCGCGCCGCTGGGCCTCGCGCGCGCCGACGACGCGCCGCCCTACTTCACCATCCTGCTGGTCGGCCACATCGTGATCCCGCTGATGCTGGTCATGCAGCGCGTGAGCAACCCGCCCACCTGGGAACTATCGGCCATCTTCGTCCCGCTCACGCTCGTGCTCGCGCTCGGCCTGCTGCGCCCGGTCAAGGGCGGTACCGTGGGGCTGATGCTCACCATGGGGCTGCTGAAGCCGAGCCCCGCCCCGGGATGACCGAAGGGCCCGCCGAGCCGCCACCGCATACCGTGCCCGCGCGATCGGGGGCGGCTCAGCCTGCCCCTGGATCGGCGATAGCGGAACACCGGTTGATCCGCGTGGTGCTGGCCGGTGAGGCGATGACCCGCCTGTCCCCGCTCCAGGAAGCCGACCGGGCGCAGGCGGTGGCCGATCTCGCGGCGGAAAACCGTTTCGTCCCGATCCCCCCCGCCGGCGCGCGTCTGCCCACCCCGGCCGGACCGTTCGTGTTGTACCTCGCGGTGCAGGACGGGAAGCTGGCGTTCGACATCCGCGGTCCGGACGACGCGCCGCTGGTTGGCGTCGGCCTCGCGCTCGGGCCGTTCCGCGCCTTGATGAAGGACTACGACCTCGTGGTCGAAAGCTACGCCAAAGCGATGGCGGAGGGGCGGGAGGCGCGTATCCAGGCGATCGACATGGGCCGGCGCGGCCTGCACGATGAAGGTGCGCGGCTCCTGATGGCCCGGCTCGCCGGCAAGATCGCCATCGACTTCGCCACCGCCCGGCGGTTGTTCACCCTGCTCTGCGTCCTGCACCGCCGGGCCTGACACTTGTGCCGGCGCGCCGGCACCAGGAATGCAGGTCACATCCGGCGCCCTGCGAGGGCCGGAGCGGTGCGCCGCGAGCCCCCGGGCGTCTCATATACCTCGAATCCGAGGGAACCCGGCCAGATTTCACTTGCACCGACGCGGGGCGGTACAATTCGCTGCCCCCATGTCGGGATTGGTTCTGAGCGCTGAGGATCGGGGGCACCTGCTGCGGCTGATGCGCCGGCAGATGAACAGTGCGGTGCATCGGCGGCTGAACGTGCTGCTGCTGCTGGACGACGGCTGGACGGCGGAGCGGATCGCGGAAGCGCTCTACATCGACGCCGAGACGGTGCGTGAGCATCGCCGGCTCCACGCGACTTGCGGGATCGCCGGGCTGGAGCGGCTCTCTTACACCGGCCAGGAGCCGGAACTGACGGCCGAGCAGCGCGCCGCGCTGACGGCCGAGCTGACCGAGCGCTTGTATATGACCGCGAAGGAGGTATGCGGCTTCGTGCAAGCGCGGTTCGGGAGCGTCTATACGCCGAATGCGATGACCAAGCTGCTGAAGCGGCTGGACTTCGTCTACAAGAAGCCGAAGTGCGTTCCCGCCAAGGCGGATGCGACGGTGCAGCGGACGTTCGTAGAGCAGACGCTGGCCCCTCTGATGGCGGCGGCCGGACCGCGCCGGCCGTTGTATTTCGTCGATGGCACGCATCCCGCCTATACCGGGCATCCGGCGTTCGGCTGGATCAAGCGCGGGACGACACGGGAGCTGAAAAGCAATCACGGTCGTGTCAACGTCAATATCAATGGTGCGCTGAGCTGGCCTGACCGAGAGGTAGTGAAGCGCGAGGCAGAGAAGATCACGAGCGGGGCGATGATCGACCTGTTCGACACGTTGGCGGCCCGTCATCCTGCTGCCAGTGCCATCGACGTCGTGCTGGACAATGCAAGCTACAACCACTCGGCGGCGATCAAGGCGTATCTCGCCTGCGACGACTGCCGCATCAGACTGACCTACCTGCCGCCCTACGCACCCAACCTCAATCTAATCGAACGGCTGTGGTGGTTCTTCAAGAAGAAGACCCTATGGAACGAGCACTATCCGACCCTGGCCCACTTCAGGGCCGCGATCGACCGGTTCTTCAACAACATCGGCGCCTATCGCTCCGAGATCGCCTCTCTGATCTCCCGGAATTTCCACTTCGTGGGCAAACCGAGAGGCCAGAATCCCTGAGCAAAGGGGTATACCAGCGGCCCCGGCCGATGACTCGTCCGGCGTCCACCTGGCCGCTGGTATGTCCTTGATTTTGCGCATGGCCGCCCCGCCAACCCCATGCGCGATACCGGCCGGCCGAAGAGGCCGCCGGTATCAGGGAATCGCCCGGTTCACCACTCGTTCGATCTCGGCACGCACCAAGCGTTCCACCAGCTCCGGCAGGTAGGCATCCAGCCACTCCTTGAGCAACGGGCGCAAGGTCTGGCGCACGATGTCCTCGATCGTCGGCCCGCCGGTACGCACCTGCAACGCGCGGTCGGAGGCGAGGGTGCGCAGCAGGCCGGCAACCGAGGCGGCGGCGGCGGCAGCCGCCTCCGGCGCCACAAGGCCGCCGGCCGATTCGGCCGACGACGGAACGGCAAGAGGTGTCTCGGCTGCGGCCTCCGCCGCATCGGCGGCCGGCAGGGAGGCGGGTTCGGCCGCCCGAGGTTCGATGGCCGCGGGCTCCGCGGTCTGGAATTCGACCGAGTGGGATTCGGTCGGTCGGGGTTCGGTCGGCGCCAGCATGGACTCATCGAGGACGAGCACATCCGTATCCGTGCCGGCGACGGGCGCCGTCTCGGTCGCCGGAGGGGTCTCCTCCTCGCTCAGGATCCGGCGGATCGAGGCAAGAATATCCTCCATCGACGGGTCGCCGGCGGCGGGGGGGGAGGCTTCGGGCTTGCTGGATCCGCTCAATTGTCAATCCTTCGCTCTCGCGCGCCCGGGCCGGTGCTCAACGCCCCGGCTGGTGCGGACCAGGGTCGCCGAGGCCGAACCAGCGGTTGCGTACCGCATCATAATAAGCTGTTTCGTCGTAAAGCGGCACCTGAAGATGCAGGTCGCGTGCCGTCAGCCGCCCGACCGCCGAGGCCACGGCGTAGGAGGCGGTGACCAGGCTGGCGAGGTTCTGCACCAAGGTCACCCGCGAATTGAGCAGCGCCTGCTGCGCATTCAAGACGTCGAGGGTCGTGCGAGTGCCGACCAGGTGCTCACGCTCGACGCCGACCAGGGCGATCTCGTTGGCGCGCACCGCAAGCCGCGTGCTGGCGGCGGCGGCGCTGGCGGCGGCATAGGTCTGCCACGCATTGACGGCGGCCTGGACGGCGATGCGGCTCGCATCGGCCACCAGCCGTGCCTCCTGCTCCTCGGTCTGCCGCGCCTGGCGCACCGTCGCGTATTCCGAGCCGCCCTGGTACAACGGCACCGACAAATTGAGCAGCGCGGTGTAACCGTTCAGGTCCGAACTGCGGGCGCCGGAGTTGTTGTCCTGAAATGCCTGCGCCTGCAGGCTGAGCTGCGGCAACAACTGGCCGATCGCGGCGGCGACCGCATTCTTTGCCGCCGCGTCGTTGAACTGCGCGGCGACCACGTTCGGGTTGTTGGCCGCGGCCATGGCGGTGGCCGCCTGCACGCTCTGCACCGGCAGCGACAGCGGCTGCGGCGACACGAGCCCCTCGGGCGGCGCGTAGCCGATGATCTGGAGGTACGTGGCGCGCGCGGTCTGCAGGTTGCCCTCCGCCGTCTCCCGCTGCGCCTCGGCGCCGGCCAGCGCGGCCTCCGCCTGCGCCACGTCGGTGCGGGTGACCTCGCCCACCTGGAACTGATCGTTGGTGGCGCGCAGCTGCTGGCGCAGCACCTGCTCGTTGTTGATGTTGAGGGCGAGGAGTTGCTTGGTCTCGATCACGCCGACGTAGGCGTTGACGGCGTTGGCGAAGCTCGTTTCCTCCTGCGCGATCAGGGTGGCGCGCTCGGCCATTACGAGGTCGTTGGCGCGGTGCACGTTGGCCGTCGTGCGCCCGCCGGTATAGAGCGGCTGGGTCAGGGTGGCCTGGGCGGTGGCGACGTCGCGGTCGGTCCGGAGCTTTTGCCAGCCGTTGAGAAACGTCGTGTAGGCGCGCGACAACCCGTCACCGTAACCGGCGGTGCCGGCGATCACCACGGTGGGGCGCCAGCCGGCCAGCGCCTGCGGCACGTCCTCGTCTGTCGCACGCAGCTTGGCACGCTCGGCCTGCAGGACGGGCTGTTCCAGGTAGGTCGCAGCCAGCGCCTGATCGAGCGTCTGCGGCACCCCGGACGGCGCAGCCGGGGCCGGGGCCGGCGGCGCCGTGCGCGCGACGGCCGGGGCGGCGAGCAATACCGCGAAACCACACATCAGCACCGAACTCAGTCTCATGCGGTGGTCCCCGTTGCGAGCAATCCGCGTCTCATGTGCCACATCGCCCCTGCCGACGCCAAGCGCCCGCTGACGGGCCGCACGGCGGACGCCCCGCGCCGACGACCGCCCTTGCTCCCCCGCCATTGGGTCACGGAATTTGATTCTGCGATATCGCCGGCGGGTGCGCCACGGCGCGGTGGTAGGTGACTTCGTACAGCACCACGCTCGTTCCCATGATCCCCACGATCATGCCGACGAAGCCGAGCAATCCCAGCACCACCCGCCGGTTCGACGCCCGCTGCCGTGCGAGCCAGGCGGCCCGGTCGGATCCGGGATGCAGGCGCGGGCCGCGCAGCCGGTCCTCGTCGCGCGCCCAGCGGAAGATCACCACCATCGCCGCCACGCCGATCATCGCGGTGTCGCACAGCCACAGCGTCTGCCCGCCGTACATCTGGTTGGCGAGCGGCGTCAGTCCCCACAGCAGCCCGTGCGCCGCATAGGCCCCGTAGAGCGGCAGGCTGGTGTAGGTCAGGTAGTAGCCGAGCAGGATGTTGCCGAGCTCCGCCCCCCACACCATCAGCAGCCTTGTGCCGATGGTGGGTCCCACCGGCTCCGGCCGCAGGTCGAACAGCGCGCGGAAGAAGGCGAGCCCGCTGAGCACGAAGGACAGGTCCATCGCCGCGTGCATCCACGGGTCGAGCAGCGCGGCGTCGCGCGCCACCGGCCAGGCCCAGAGATAGGCGGTGCCGACATAGAGCGCTGTCGCGGGCACCGGGTGCGACAGGCCGTTCGCCACCGTCCGCAGCAGGCGGAGCATGCCGCTCGGCCTTGCCGCATCGCGCCCGCGCAGCCCGCGTCCCAGGGTCTCCACCGGTGCGGCCATCGCCAGTAGCGCCGGGGCGATCGTGCGCAACAGCATCTGCGCCACCGCGTCGAGCGCGAAGGATCGCGGCGCCATGCTGAAGATCGGCGATTGCAGGGCGAGCGCCAGCGCCGCGATCGCCCCCAGGAATGCCGCCTGCCGCCCGGCCGACGGCGCCGGCGCCGACCGGCGCGCCCCGCGCAGGTAGACCGCGGCGCACAGGATCAGCGGTACGGCGATGGCGGGGTCGAGCGGCCAGACCTGCCACGGGGCCCGGTGCAGCAGCGCAGGGCTGTCCGGCAGCGCCGCCGCGGCGAGCGCGATCACCGCCCAGGCAAGCAGCGCCGCGGCGAGAAAAGGCCAGTCGCCGAGCCGGCGACCCGCGGCGGCGATGGTGTCCATGCGTGCGAGGTCCGTTCGAAACCGGGGCGTAACGCCCATTTGCCCGCGAGACGTGATCGGGGGCTTGGTCTGCGTCTTACCGGCCGGCCGCCAGTGTCGAAAGTGAAACCGAGTTCATCACCCGGCGCGTTCCCCGGGGCGTTCCCCGGCGCGTGCCGCGCGGAACGCGCCGGCGCTCAACCCGCCTCCCGTGCCAGTTCCAGCCAGCCGGAGGTCGCCACCGTCGCGATCCAGCCTGGGCCGATCAGGGTGGAGGTCTCGGCCTCGGCCACGATCGCCGGGCCGGCGATCCGGGCGCCCGGGGCCAGGGCGGTCCGTTCGTACACCGCCCAGTCGGCGACCGCGCCGGTCGTGGTGTCGCGCACCTTCTGCCGGCGCTGCGTACGCGCCGCCGCGACCGCCGTCGGGGCCGGCGGCACGACGGGCGACGGGGCGGTCGCGGTCGCCACCAGCACCGCGTAGCTCATGATCTCCACGTCCGAGCCCGGCACCGGGCGGTCGTAGAACCGGCTGTAGGCGGCGTCGTAGGCGCTGCGGATGACGGCCACCGACTCCACCCCCAGCTTGCCGGGCGGCAGCGGCACTGGGATCTCGTGCCCCTGGCCGACGTAGCGCATGAACGCCACCCGCCGTTCCGAGGCCGGCGCGCCGAAGCTGCCCGCCGCCACCACCGCCTGCGCCTCCGCCGCCATCGCTTCCAGCAGCGCGGTCACCGCCATCGGGTCGAAGCTGGACAGGCGCTGATACAGGCTGCGCACCACCTCATAGGCCACCGGCGCGCGCAGGAAGCCGATCGCGCTGCCCACGCCCGCGCCTTGCGGTACCAGCACCCGCGCGACCCCGAGCTTCTCGGCAATCCGGCAGGCGTGCACCGGCCCGCCGCCGCCGAAGGCGATCAGCGTCCGGCCCGCGAACGAGGTGCCGGATTCCACCGCATGCACCCGCGCGGCGTTGGCCATGGTCTCGTCCACCATCTCGATCACGCCAAGCGCACCCAGCTCCGGAGTCAACCCCAGCGGACCGCCCACCGAGGCGGCCATCGCGCCCCGCGCCGCATCGGCATCGAGTGCCAGGCTGCCGCCGGCGAAGCGCGCGGGATCGTAGCGGCCGAGCAACAGGTTGGCGTCCGTCACTGCCGGCTCGGTGCCGCCCCGGCCGTAGCAGGCCGGCCCCGGATCGGCACCGGCGCTGTCCGGCCCGACCGCGATCCGCCCCAGCGCATCGACCCGCGCGAGCGAGCCGCCGCCGGCGCCGATCTCCACCATCTCGATGACCGGGATGCGCAACGGCAATCCCGACCCTTTGCGGAACCGCCCGATCCGGGCGACCTCGAAACTGCGGGAGGTCTGCGGCTCGCCGTCGTCGATCAGGCAGATTTTCGCCGTGGTGCCGCCCATGTCGAACGAGACCACGCGATCCAGCCCTGCCGCGCGCGCCAGCCCGGCAGCGAAAATCGCGCCCCCGGCCGGGCCGCTTTCCACCAGGCGGATCGGAAAGCGGCAGGCGGTTTCCACCGTGGTCAGCCCGCCGCCCGACAGCATCAGGAACAGCGGCGCCGCCACACCGCGCGCGCGCAGCCCGGCTTCCAGGCGGCGCAGGTAGCGCACCATCAGCGGTTGCACGTAGGCGTTGGCGGCGGTGGTGGAGAAGCGCTCCCATTCGCGCATCTCCGGCGAGACCTCGCAGGAGAGCGACACCGGGATGTCGGGCAGCGCGGCGGCGAGAATGTCGCGCGTGCGCAGCTCGTGGTCGGGATTGACGAAGGCGTGCAGATAGCCGACCGCGATCGCCTCCACCCGTTCGCGCTGTAGCAGGGGGATCAGGTCGTGCAGCGCGGCCTCGTCGAGCGGGCGCAGCACCTGGCCTTCGTTGTCCAGCCGTTCCGGCACCGGCAGACGGAGATGGCGCGGGACCAGCGGTTCGGGCAGCACGATGTTGAGGTCGTACTGATCGTAGCGGCTCTCGTTGCGCATCGCGAGCACGTCGCGGAAGCCCTCGGTCGTCAGCAGTGCGGTGCGCGCGCCCTTGCGCTCGATGATCGCATTGGTGGCAAGCGTGGTGCCGTGGATGACAAGATCGAGCGCCCCCGGCGCCAGTCCCGCATCGGCGAGCACGCGGTCGAGGCCGGTGAGCACGGCCTGTTCGGGCGCGGCGGGGGTGGTGAGCACCTTGGCGGTGATCTGCCGGCCGTCGTGTTCCAGCGCGAGATCGGTGAAAGTGCCGCCGATATCGACGGCAAGTCGGGCAGCGACGGGCTGGGGCATGAACGGACGGTCCTCGCACAGTGCAGCATCGGGCGGGGGCCAGTCATACAGGCGGGGCAGGGGCTGGCAAGGCAGGGCAATCGAGGGAACCGGAAATGACCGCGGGCGGCGGCTTCTTCATCTCTCCCGCACGTGGGAGAGGTGACGCGCCGGACGTTCGCCCGATGCCCTGCTGGCAAGGCGATCGCCCTTGATTCCGGCAACTGACGCAGCGCACCGTCCGGACGGGGAGATTCAGGGAAGGCAGTATGCCATGCCGACCAGGCGCGGCCGAACCGGATGCTATGCCGCCTGGGTGGTCCTTGCGGGGCTGGCAGGCGGAATGGCCGCGCACGCGCAGACGCCGCCGGCGCAAGCCGGACTCGGCGGCAATCCGGCGGACGTGGTCGTGCAGACAACGCCGATCGAGGTCTCGAGCCAGCCGCGCATCCGCACCGGGATTGATGCCGCCACCGCACCGCAGGCGGTACAGGTGCTCGGGGGCGCGGCGCTGGCGCCCAACGGCCTGCCCGATCCGTTCGCCGCGCTGGACCGGCGCGCGACCGGCGTGAGCCTGTCGGACGCCGCCGGCAATCCGTTCCAGCCCGGCATCGTCTATCACGGGTTCGAAATCTCGCCGCTGCAGGGCACGCCGCAGGGGCTGGCCGTCTATGTCGATGGCATCCGTTTCAACCAGCCGTTCGGCGACACGGTGGAGCTGGACCTGCTGGCGCCGAACGCAATCCGCAGCCTGACGGTGCAGGACGCCAATCCGGAATTCGGCCTGAACGCGCTGGGCGGCGCCATCGACGTGCAGATGAAGAACGGCTTCACCGACGACGGCGGGCAGATCGATCTGTCCGGCGGCTCGTTCGGCCGCGTGGGAGGCGATATCGAGTACGGGCGCCAGCAGGGCAACCAGGCGGTCTACGTCGCTGCCGGCGAGCAGCACGAGGCGGGCTGGCGCGACGACCAGTCCTCCGACATCCAGACTTTCTACGGCGATCTCGGCTGGCGCACCGCGGCGGCGGAGCTGCATGTCAACCTGACGGCCGCGCACGCGGCGCTGAACGGGCCGGGGACCGCGCCGGTGCAGCTCATCGCGGCCGATCCCTCAGCACAATATACGGCGCCGAACTCCATCGACACCCAGTACGCACGCCTCGGCCTGTCGCTGACGACGCAGCTCGACGCGCACCGCAGCCTGCGGCTGCTCGCCTACTACGACTATTTCCACGAGGCAGTGGCGAACGGCAACGCGCCGAACGATCTGCCCTGCTTCCCCGGCGCCGCCACGCTGTGCCAATCCTCCGGCGCCCCCAGCACGACGCTGGGTGGGGCACCAATCGCGGCGTTTGCACCGGGCGATTTCTATTCCGAGCTCGACCAGGAGGTCACCAATACCAACGGCTACGGCGCTTCGGCGCAGCTCGCCGATACGCGACGGATCGGCGGCCTGGCCAACCGCCTGGTCGCGGGCCTCGACTACGACGGTGCAGAGACCGGCTTCGCTGCCAGCGGCCTGATCGGCGGGATCACGCCCGTCAGCCGGACGTTCATCGGTCCCGGCGTGCTGATCGACGAGCCGGGCACCAATATCCCGGTCTCGGTCGGAATCGGCAGCGGCGACTACGGCGTCTATCTGGCCGACACGCTGCATGTCACGCAGCGTCTCGCGCTCACCGCCTCGGCGCGGCTCAACGTCGCGACCATCGACCTTACCGATCACAACGGCGGCGACCTGAACGGGTATCACGTCTATGCGCATCTGAACCCGGCGCTGGGCGCCACCTGGCAGCTGACGCCGCTGGTCAGCGTCTATGCCGGCTATTCCGAGGCGAACCGCGCGCCGACGCCGGCGGAACTGTCCTGCGCCGGACCGCAGAACGCCTGCAGCCTGGCCAATTTCTTTGTCGCCGATCCGGCGCTGAAACAGGTGGTCGCACATCGGTTCGAGGTCGGGCTGCGTGGGCAGGCGCTCGTGTTCCACGGCGGAACCCTGAGCTACGATGTCGATTACTATCACTCCGTGCTCGACGACGACATCGCCTTCATCACCGCGCCCACCCAGGGCCGCGCCTATTTCGCCAATATCGGCTCGGTGCTGCGCCAGGGCATCGATCTCGGCCTGCATCTGGAGACAGACAGGTGGAACGCGTGGATTTCCTATTCGCGCGTCGTGGCAAGCTACCAGAGCAGCTTCGTGGAATTGGGGGGCGCCAACCCCTTTGCCAGCGCCGACGGGACGATCACCGTACTGGCAGGTGATTTGCTGCCCGGCGTTCCGCAGAACACGGTCAAGTTCGGCTTCGACTGGCAGGCGACAAGGCGCTGGAGCATCGGCCTCTCGGCCGTGGCCGTGACATCGAGCTACCTGTATGGCGACGCCGCCAATCTGGACAAGCCGCTGCCGGGCTATGTCGTCGTGAACCTGATGACCCGCTACCGGCTGACGCCGGATGTCGAGCTCTTCGGCAGCGTCGAGAACCTGACCGATGCGCGATATTATACCTATGGCACCTACACGGCGCTCGGGTCCGTGCAGGTGGCGCAGGTGGCCAGCCTGACCAACCCGCGCAGCTACAGCGTCGGGCCGCCGATCGGCGGCTTCGTGGGGCTGCGCGTGCAGTTCCGCTAGGGCCGGCTCTGCGCGCGCCGCAGCAGGGGGCGAGTACCCTGGCCTTGCTCCTCAAACGGGTCGGTCATTTCGCCGATTGGCATCAAACGCTCACCAGATGAACGGGATCAGCCGGTAGCGGACGATTACCTTGTAGGCGGCGTAACCACCCAGCTCGGCTTCCAGCACGCGCTCCTCCAGCACCGACCGAACCGCGAGACCGATCATCAGGATGGGCGACAGAGCAAGACCCCACCAGGATCCCAGGAGCAGCGGAATGCCGATCAGCACGAACAGCGCTCCGGCGTACATCGGATGCCGGACAATGCGGTACGGGCCGGTGACCACCACCTTGTGGCCGCGCTCCCGTTGCACCTTCACCACGGCGGCGGCGAAGCTGTTCTCCCGGAACACGAGACCGGAGACGTAGGTCCCAAAAGCGATGCCGGCGGCGCCAAGGAGCTGCAATCCCAACGGAACGTTCGATCCGTGGAAGCGCCGGGCATCCAGCGCCATCAGCACGCACCACGCGCACCAGAACAGGAGGAGGCCGACGACGCCGATCCTGTCCCAGCGCTTCTGGCCGCGCTGCACGGGCGAACGCAGTCGCTCCCGCAGCAGCGCCGGATCGTGGCGCGCCAGCCACAGGCCGATGGCCAGACTGAGTGCGCCCAATTCGGCCAGCAGCGCCCAGGCTTGCGGCCACCGCAGGGTTCCGGCCGGCAGGAACAGCAAGGCCGCCAGAATCACAAGCAAGCCCCCCGTCTGGAACAGGAGGCGCGCGATCATGTCACCGACCCCCGGCTGTCCGATCGTCCCCGTCCGATCCTGGATTGTCCGATCCTGGACTGTCCGATCCTGGACTGTCCGATCCTGGACTGTCCGATCCTGGATTGTCCGATCCTGGATTGTCCGATCCTGGATTGTCCGATCCTGGATTGTCCGATCCTGGATTGTCCGATCCTGGACTGTCCGATCCTGGATTGTCCGATCCTGGATTGTCCGATCCTGGATTGTCCGACCCTGGCGCGACCGGTCCCGGGCCGCCGGCTGTCGCGATCACGTCCACCCCGGGCGCGTAGCGCCGGTAATAGTTGCGCGACAGGATATGGTATACGCCCTCCGAGCAGATCAGCCGCGAACTGATCGTCCCGATCATCGATGTCGCCATCAGCGGCACGATCATGCTGTGGTCCGCGGTCATCTCGGCAACGATGGCGAAGGCGGTGATCGGCGCCTGCACCACCCCGGAGAAATACCCGACCATCCCCAGGATCACGATCGCATCCACTGGCGCCCCCGGCAGCAGCCGCGCAATGTCGAAGCCGATCCCGCCCCCCACCGCGAGCGACGGCGAGAACAGCCCGCCCGGAATGCCGGCGATCGAGGATACCGTCGTGGCGATCATCTTCAGCGGCCCGAACGTCAGCGGCAACGTCCCGCCGTGGTCGATCACCGCCTTGATATGCCGATAGCCGGTGCCGAAGATCGTATTGCCCGACAGCACCCCGCACACGGCGACCAGCAGCCCGCACCCGAACGCGAACACCACCGGATGCGCCTTGCACGCAACCCCGAACCGCCCCGGCAGGCCGCGCGCCACTTCCACCAGTGTCCGCGAGAACGCCCCGCCCAGCAGCCCGCCCACGACCCCGCACAGCGGCACCCCGAGCCAGCCGATGCCGCCACCAAGATCCGACGACGTCACGCCGAAATACGTGTAGTTGCCGAGCAGCGCGGTGGAGACGATGCCGGCAGCCACGATCGCACCGATCACCAGACCGTTGGAGCGTTCGTCGAACGCGCGGCTCATTTCCTCGATCGCGAACACCACGCCGGCGAGCGGGGTGTTGAACGCCGCGGCAATCCCCGCCGCCGCGCCGGCCAGGATCAACCCCGGCTGGCGCGCCGGCGACAGCCGTCCGATCGCGAACATGATAGAGGCGCCGACCTGCACCGTCGGTCCCTCGCGCCCGATCGACGCGCCGCACAGCAGCCCCGCCAGGGTCAACGCGATCTTGCCGAACCCGATGCGCAGGCTGACGAGCTTGGCGCGCGCCCCCTGGTCCCACAGCTTGCGCGCCGCGATCGCCTGCGGAATGCCGCTGCCTTCGGAGTTGGTCACGAAGCGGCGGGTGATCCAGGCGAGCAGCGCAAAACCGACCGGCGTGACCACCAGCGAGGCGTAATGCCAGAGCGCGAGCAGCCGGTCGAACTGCAACTCGGCCGCGCTGGCGCCGATCGCCATCCCGACGCCGGCCACGCCGATGAGCGCGCCGCCCGCCAGGAACAGGATGCCGCGCTGGCCGCGCATCCACTGCACCCGCACGAGCCGTCGCCAGGTGCGCGACAATATCCTGCGGGGGCGCGCGAGGCCGGCGGCAGCGGGGGCGCCGGGGAGAGGAATGGACCCGGTCGCCTCAGCCATGACGGCCACGGCGGGCAGGTGCGGACACGCGGCAAGTCCTCGGGGGTGTCCGGCCCGAAGAAGCCGGAAGGGCGGGCGGCGATCGGAACCGGGGATCGGGAAAGCGGCGGGAACGAACGGAGTAGCTCGTCATCGTCTCTAGTCACCTCTGCGCCGCTCGGGCGCCCTGTGATCGTGCATGTCCCTGCGCGCGCTCGCCGATATCGCCAGCGAGGCCGCTTGCCGCTGTCTTGCGGCTCCGGGGATACCCCCCGATCGGGCAATCCGCAACCGGAGGGTCATAATCCGATGCCGAAGAACCACGCGCTCCGCGACACACCGAAGAGAATCTGCTTTCCGGCATCGTGACGTGCATCCGACGCGGCGGCGGATCACACCCGGCCACGCCGGCCGGGGGCAACGGCAGCACCGTCATCGCATGCCGCACGCGGTCGCGCGGCAACCAGGAGGGTGAAGGATGACCGACCCATACGATCTCGATCGCTTCGTCCAGGCGCAGGACCCGGTTATGGAGCACGTCCGTCGCGAACTTTCCGCGGGCTGCAAGCGCAGCCATTGGATGTGGTTCGTGTTCCCCCAGGCGAGCGGCCTGGGGCACAGCCCCATGGCGCGGCGCTACGCCATCGCCTCGCTCAACGAGGCGCGGGCCTACTTGCGCCACCCGATTCTCGGGCCTCGGCTGGTCGCGTGCACCGAGCTGGTCAACCGGGTGGAAGGCCGGTCGGTCCATCAGATCTTCGGCTCTCCCGACGATCTGAAATTCCATTCCTGCATGAGCTTGTTCGCGCTGATCGAGGGCGCTGCGCCGGTGTTCAAGGCCGCGCTCACCGCGTATTTCGGCGGCGCACCCGATCGGCTGACCACGGAGCTGGTGGCGCAGATGAGGACGGAGCCGTGACGGTCGAGACCCTGGCCTTGCAGCCCAACGCATGGGTGCCGAACAATTCCCGCCTGCCCGTGCTGCTGTACCGGAGCGTGCTGCCGCCGGGAACGCCGGAGGAGACGGCCTCCGGCCTGGAGGACCTGTTCCGCCGGAACGGCTGGCCAGCGCAATGGCGGAACGGCGTGTATGCCTACCACCACTATCACGCGACCGCCCACGAGGTGCTCGGCATCGCGGCGGGGACAGCACGGCTGATGCTCGGCGGACCGGGAGGACGGGAGGTGCGGGTCGCCGCCGGCGATGTCGCGCTGCTGCCCGCCGGCACCGGGCACTGCCGGATCGCGGCCAGCACGGATTTCCTGGTCGTGGGCGCCTACCCGCCGGGCCAGAGTTTCGACGTCTGCCGCGCGGCGCCGACGGCCGCCATGCTGCGGACGATCGCAGGCGTCAGCTTCCCGGGGAGCGATCCCGTCGGCGGGGCCGGCGGACCCCTGTGCGGTCTGTGGCCGCGGTCGCAGCGGCGCGGATGAGGCGGGCTTTCCGACCGATCGGGCGCGGACGGAGAGCGGTCCGGATGGCGCCGGACCGCCCGCGGCATCTGCCGTGCCGGCCGCACGGGCACGACCAGCGATTTCGGATGCGCGCCCTACTGGCCGCCGCAGCTCAGGTCACCTTCCTCGCAGGACAGTTGCGCGGCCAGGCGGGCGGTTTGCTGGCGGGTAAGGGCGGTGCGGCACAGGGCGACCACCATGGGATGGGCCGAGCCGTCGGCGGTGCCCATGGTCTCAAACGCGCATTGCCGGTCGCGGTAGGCGATCCAGGCCTGCTCCGCCGCGCGCAGGCTGCTTCGTCCGACGGGCGTGATCTTGGCGACGAGCGCGCGATAGGTGGCGTTCAGCGCCTGGTCGGCGGCGGCGAGGTCGCGACCAGCACAGAGGTTCATTCCCGCCTGGGTCCGGGCGTTCGCGCAGGATTCGGCCAGCGCCGGGGTTGCGACCAGGACGAGAGCGAGGGCGCCGGCGGCAGCGGGAAGCCTCATGGGCGATGTCTCAGGGGGGGATGTTTCGGCGTGACCGTGAAGAAGGGGCTGCACCCGCTCAATCCGCCGCCCGGTTGGGTCCCTGCCAAGGGGGTCCCTGCCAAGGGGGCCCCTGCCAAGGGGGCCCCTGAATGACCAGCACGTTGCGGGAAGCTGGAGGTCCGGGCGGGAATCGAACCCACATTCGCGGATTTGCAGTCCGCTGCATCACCACTCTGCCACCGGACCGGCCGCGGGCAGCAGTATATCGGCTGCGACCGGGGGGGCGGTCAAGCGGCGCAAACCGCCCGCGCCCTGGCGTCGCAGCGCGGGCCGCCGTATAAGCCGCACCACCCCGATCACTCCGCGAGACCGCAATGGACCTGGCCGTGTTCGACTTCGCCGATGCCCGCACCCGCATGGTGGACAGCCAGGTCCGCCCCAACAAGGTGGCCGACCCGCGCATCCTGTACGCGATGCGCACCCTGCCGCGGGAACGCTTCCTGCCGCCCGGCCTCGCTCCGCTGGCCTACAGCGACGACGACATCCCGCTCGGCGGCGGGCGGGTGATGCTGGCACCGCTGGTGATCGCCCGGCTGGTGCAACTGCTGGGGCTGCAGCCCGGGGAGCGCGCCTTGGTCGTGGCGGCCGGCCCCGGCTACGGCGCGGCGCTGCTCGCTGCCTGCGGCGCCCGGGTCACCGCGCTGGAGGACACGCCCGACCTCTACGCCCTGGCCAGCCGCGCGCTGGCGGAAACGGCGCCGGGGGTGGAACTGGTTGCCGGCCCGCTCGCCGCGGGCTGGCCGGCCGGCGCGCCCTACGACGTGATCCTGATCGAAGGCGCGGTGCGCGACATTCCCCCCGCCTTCGCTACCCAGTTGCGCGCCAATGGCGGGCGCCTGGCCGCCGTGCGCCAGGCCGCCGGGGCGATGATGGGGCAGGCGGTGCTGGCCGAGCCGACCCCGTTCGGCCTGCGCACCCGCCCGATGTTCGACTGCGCCGCCCCGCCGATCCCCAGCCTGCTGCCGAAGCCGTCGTTCGTGTTCTGACCCGGCGTGTTCTGAACCGGCGCGCCCCGCCCGCCCGCTGCAAGCGCCGGCCGCGCGACCGGAACCGCCGCGCCCTGTTACCGCTTCCCCGCCGGCGCCGCGCCATCCCGGACCCGGCGGTGGCGAGGCAACGGACACCGCGTTAGCCTGGGCGCGAAACGGGCACCAGGAGACCGCCGGCATGCTGCCATCGCAACGCGCGCTGTTCGATATCCCGCGCGAGGTCTGCTACCTGAACGCGGCGGCCTGGGGGCCGTTGCCGCTGGCCAGCCAGGAGGCCGGACGCATCGGCGTGGGGCGCAAGGGCCGCCCCTGGACGCTCGATCCCGACTTCGCCGCGCAGCAACACGCGCGCGCCCGCGCCGCCGCGGCGCGGCTGATCGGCGCGGCGGCCGAGGACGTGGCGCTGATCTCCTCGGTCAGCTACGGCGTCGCCACTACGGCGAAATTGTTGCGGCTGCCCGCCGGCAGCCGGGTGCTGCTGCTGGGCGATGACCATTCCTCCCCGGTGCTGGAGTGGCTGACACGGGCGGAGGCGGCCGGGCTCGCGATCGACATCGTGGCGCGGCCGGAGGACGGCGACTGGACGGCGGCGCTGCTTGCCGCGATCGACCGGCCTGGGGTGGCGCCGCCGGCACTGGCCTCGATCTCGTCCATACACTGGTCGGATGGCGGCGCGGTCGATCTGGCGCGCGTGGCGGCGGCGCTGCGGGAATGCGGCGCGGCGCTGCTGGTGGACGCGACGCATGCGGCCGGAATGATGCCGCTCGACATGCGGGCGCTCGACCCAGACTTCCTGGTGTTTCCGACCTACAAATGGGTGCTGGGGCCGTACGGGCGGGCGTTCCTCTACATCGCCCGGCGTCACCAGGACGGCATCCCGCTCGAGCAGACCGCGTACGGGCGCCGCGGCGTCAGTGCCGAGCAGGCGACCTATCTCGCCGATACCAGGTTCGTTGCCGGCGCGCGGCGCTTCGACATGGGCGAGCGGGACCATTTCGTGTCCTTGGAAATGGCCTCGATCGGGATGGAAATGGTGGCCGGATGGGGCGCAGCGGCGATCAGCGAGCGCCTGGCCGCGCTGACCGCCCGGCTTGCCGCCGGGCTGGCCGATACCGGCGCGACGATCCCCGACGTACGGGTGCGGGCGCCGCATATCCTGAGCCTCGGCTTTCCGGGTGGCTTGCCGGCGGGACTGATGGACCGGCTGGCGGCAGCGAACGTGCACGTGGCGGCGCGGCTCGGGCGCATCCGCATCAGCCCGCATGTCTACAACGACGAGGCGGATGTGGATCGCTTCGTCGCGACGTTCCGCGGGCTGGCAGCCGATCTTCGACGGTGATGCGCCCGCCCTACTGCACCCCGACCGCAGCCCCGAGCGTCTCCCCGATCGACCGGTGCAGCACCAGATCGGCGAGCGGATCGAGTTCCGTCTCCTCCCGGTTCAGGATCACGAGCCGCGCCCCGTTGCGCTTCGCCAGCCGCGGAAACCCGGCCGCCGGATAGACCACCAGCGAAGACCCGATCGCCACGCACAGATCGGCCTCCAGCACCGCCTCCTCCGCCCGCACCATCGCCGCCGCCGGCATCGCCTGGCCGAAGGAGATGGTGGCGGTCTTCACCAGCCCGCCGCAGCCGGTGCAGCGCGGCGCCCGCCCGTCGACGGCGAACGCGGCGCGCAGATCGGCGATCTCGTACCGCGCGGCGCAATCGAGGCAGGTGGCGTAGGTGGTGTTGCCGTGCAGCTCGATCACCTGGCGCGCGGGGATACCCGACGCCTGGTGCAGCCCGTCGATGTTCTGCGTGATCACGAAGCCCACCTTGCGCTCCACCACCAGCGCCGCCACCGCGACATGGCCGCGATTGGGACGGGCGGCGCGCAGGATCGGCTCCATCTCGAACCGGCGGCGCCAGGTTTCGCGACGCGCCTCCTCCGAGGCGAGGAACTTGTCGAAATAGATCGGGTTCTGCCGCGTCCAGACGCCGCCGGGACTGCGGAAGTCGGGAATCCCCAATTCCGTGCTGATGCCGGCGCCGGTGAAGACCACGACGCGACGCGCCTCCTCGATCAGGCGCCGCAGCGCCGCGATATCGTCATCCATCCGCCCCGTCCCGCCGGCGGCATGGACCGGCGCTGTTGCCTCGGTTAGCCTGCCGCAAAACCGTGGGAGTGAAAACGCCGGCATGATCGATAAATTCGTGCGCTCCGCCGCCGCGGCGCTGGATGGCGTGCCCGACGGCGCCACGGTGCTGCTGGCCGGGTTCGGCGATGTGGGCATGGCGACCGCCCTGCTGGAAGGGCTGATCGACCAGGGGGCGAAGGATCTCGTGCTGGTCTGCAACTCCGGCGGGCGCGACGGCAGCGCGGTGGCGCGGCTGCTGACCCTGGGGCGGGTGCGCAAGCTGATCTGCTCCTTCGTCCGCCCGGCAAGCGACGCCGGCCGCCTGCTGACGGCGGGCAAGCTGGAGGTGGAGGTGGTGCCGCAAGGCACGCTCGCCGAACGCATCCGCGCCGCCGGCGCCGGCATCCCCGCCTTCTATACGCCGACGGGCGCCGACACCGTGCTCGCCGAAGGACGCGAGGTGCGCGAGATCGGCGGCGTGGCCTGCCTGCTGGAATATCCGCTGCCCGGCGACGTGGCGCTGATCGACGCCTGGCAGGCGGACCGCTGGGGCAACCTGATCTATCGGGAAACGCAACGGAACTTCAACCCGGTGATGGCGATGGCGGCCAAGCTCACGGTCGCGCAGACGCGGCAGGTGGTGGAGCTTGGTGCGCTCCCGCCGGAGCA
The DNA here is from genome assembly GCA_963708095.1 of uncultured Pseudomonadota bacterium. GTDB lineage: Bacteria > Pseudomonadota > Alphaproteobacteria > Acetobacterales > Acetobacteraceae > JAJZVS01. The sequence continues at coordinate 3,602,115 of OY970182.1, read as the reverse complement.
CGTGATGACCCCGGGGATTTTCGTCAACCGCGTGCTGCATGTGCCCGGCTGAGCAGGAGGGACGGACGATGGCGGAAAGTTTCACTCCGCTCGATCGCGACGGCATGGCCGCGCGCGCGGCGCGCGACATCCCCGAAGGCTGGGTCGTCAACCTCGGCATCGGCATTCCGACCGAGGTGGGCAATTTCATCCCCGCCGACCGGGAGGTGATCATTCATTCCGAGAACGGGGTCATCGGCGCCGGACCGGCGCCGGCACCCGACCGAATCAACCCGTTCCTGGTCAATGCGGGCACCCAGCCGATCACCTTGCGCACCGGCGGGTCCTATGTGCACCACGCGGACAGTTTCGCCATCGCCCGCGGCGGGCATCTCGACCTCACGGTGCTGGGCGCGTTCGAAGTGTCGGAAACCGGCGACCTCGCCAACTGGGCGCGCGCGGCGCATGAGCCGGTAAAGCAGATCGGCGGCGCGATGGATCTCGCGATCGGCGCCAAGCGGCTGTGGGTGATCATGGAGCATACGACCAAGGACGGGGCGCCGCGGCTGCGCCGGCGCTGCGCCTACCCGCTGACGGCGAAAGGCGTGGTGAAGCGGGTGTACACCAACCTCGCGGTGCTGGACGTGACGCCGCGCGGCTTCGTGGTGCGCGACATGATCCCCGGCCTGTCGTTCGAATCGTTGGCTGCGCGCACTGACGCACCGCTGGCGCGGGACTGAGAAGATGATCACGGATGTGGAGATCCGCGCGACCCGCCCGTTCCTGGACGGCGCGCGCTTCGGCACCGCGGGCGCCTATGTGTGGGTCGAGGGGGTGGCGTCCGGAGAAGTCGATCCCACGCATCCGGGCAACGCCGTGATCGCGGGGATCGACCTGACGCCGCGCAACCCGCGCGGAATGGTCGAGTACCACACCGATTTCGTGGTGCTGCGCCCGGCGGATGCAGCGGACCGTCCGGGGCGGGTGCTGTACGAAGTGAACAACCGCGGCCGCAAGATGATCTTCGCCAACGTCTGCGCCGGCGCCGCCGGCAACGTGCCGCGGACGGAGGCCGACGTGGGCAACGCCTTCCCCCTGCGGCGCGGGTTCACCCTCGTTTGGTCGGGGTGGGATGCCGGGGCGCCGCGGGCCAACGGCGGGCTGGCGATGGACGCGCCGGTGGCCCTGGAAGGCGGCACCGCGGTGACCCGGCGGATCCGGGAGGAATTCATCTCCGGCACCCGCCTCGGCGCACTGGAGACGTTCCGGCTGTCGTATGAAGCCGCGGAGCAGCAGGGCGCGCGGCTGACCGTGCGGCGCACACAGACCGCGCTGCGGCGGGAGGTCGCGTTCGCCTTCGTCGATCCACGCACGATCCACCTGCTGCCGGAGGGGGCAGCCCCCGAGCCCGGCTCGATCTACGAGTTCCACTACCAGGCGACCGCGCCCCGCGTGCTGGGGCTGGGCTTCGCGGCAACCCGGGATTTCATAAGCTACCTGCGGGGACCCGGCACGGCGCTCGCCGGCGGGACGGTGGCGCACGCGCTGGGTTTCGGGATTTCGCAGGCGGGGCGGTATCTGCGCGATCACATCGCGCTCGGGTTCAACCGCGCCGAGGACGGCGCGCGCGTGTTCGACGGCGTCTTCACCCATGTCGCCGGCATCGGCCGGGTGTTCCACAACGCGCTGTTCGCCCAGCCCGCGCGCACCCGCACCTGGCATGAGGACCACGACTTCCCCGAGGTCGCGTTTCCGTTCTCGGCGACCGCCCTGACCGACCCGATCTCCGGCACGACCGGGGCGCTGCTGCGCGGGGAGCCCAGCGATCCGTTGCTGATCGAGACCAATACTTCCACGGAATACTGGCAGAAGGGGGCGAGCCTGCTGCACACCTCGCCCGACGGGATGCGCGACGTGGCGCTGCCGGATGGCGTGCGTGGTTACTTCCTGGCCGGCACGCAGCATGCGGGCAAGGCGGGGATGCCGCGTGATCGCGGACCCTGCGCCAATCCGCGGAACTGGCACGATCCGATGGCCGCGGTGCGCGCGCTGCTGATCGCGCTGGACGCCTGGGTGAGCGAAGGCGTGGCGCCGCCGCCGTCCCGCCTGCCGCGGATCGACGACGGCACGTTGGTGCCGCCGGAATCGCTCGCGTTTCCCGCGATCCCGGGCGCGGCGCCCCCACCGCCGCCGAATGACGTGGTGCCGCTGGCGGATTGGGTCGATCCCGTCGTGCCGCCGCAGGCCTGGGTGGCGCTGGTGCCGCAGGTGGATGCAGACGGCAACGAGATCGCGGGCCTGCGGCTGCCGGACATCGCGGCGCCGATGGGCACGCATACCGGCTGGAACTGCTACGCGCCGCCGTACCCGGTGGGGGAAATCGCCGACCGCGACGGCAGCTTCCTGGCGTTCGCGACGACCCGGGCGGAGCGGGAGGCGACGGGCGATCCGCGCCCGTCGCTGGAGGAACGCCCGGGCCCCGGCGCGCGGGCGGCAGCGGCAGCGGCCCTGGTGCAGGACCGGCTGCTGCTGGAGGGAGACGCCGCGGCGTTTGGACCTGCCGCCTGACCGGGCGCGGACGTGGGTTCAGAACCCGGTCCGGGTCTCCGCCACCACGTAGCCCTTGCGCGGGAATTCTTCCCAGTACTGCCGGAGCTCCTTGCCGCCCATGTCCCGGTACGGCCGCTTGCGCAGCCCTTCCACATCCAGATCGATCCCGTGCCCCGGCACCGTCGGCAGCTCCACGAACCCGTCGCGCACCGTGAGCGGCGCCACCGCGATCGCATCGCACGCCGGCTTCAGGTTCACGAAACATTCGGCGATCCAGAAATTCGGGATCACCGCCGATACCGCGACCGTCGCCGCCAGACCGACCAATGTCGAGTTGTAGTTATGCGGCGCGATCGCCACCGCCTGCGGCGCCGCCATCGCGGTGATGTCCATCAGTGCGGAAATCCCGCCACAGTTGCACACATCCGGGTTCAGGATATCGGCGGCGCAGCGTTCCAGGCAGTGGAAGAACGCCTCCTTCGAATACATCGCCTCCCCGGTGACGATCGGCATCGGCAGGGCGCGGCGCACGTCCGCGACCAGCTCGATATTGTCGCACAGGCAGGGTTCCTCGTACCAGCCGATATCGAACTCGGCGAGCCCCTTGCCCAGGCGGATCGCGTGCATCGGCGCCAGACGGCAGTGCACCTCGACCAGCAGGCCGAACTCCGGGCCCGAGGCGTTGCGCATGGCGCGCACGTAGCGCACCACATGGGGAAATCGTACCCTCGTAGAGTCCGACAGCCAGGGCGCCGGCTGGACGGCAGAACCACTGGAACCAGCGGTTCCTCGCCGTCAGATACAGGCGCGCCTTCGGAGTCGATGCACGCGAAAGAGGCGCCCTAATGGCCGCGCCGCCGCCGGGCAGAAAGGCCGAGCCAGACGAGAGCAGTGCCGAACAGCGCAAAACCGGCCGGCTCGGGGACGGGTGTCGACCCAGAGACGATCAAGCCAGTGTTCGTGAACACCGTCTGCCCTATGTTGCCGGGTGTGTTGCAATCGGCGCTGGTTCCTGCCCCGTCCTCACAGTCATAGGCGATAATAAACGACCCCGCAGCCGCGCCGCTTTCATCGATCGTGATCGGGCTTCCACTTGCCAGGTTCGTGTTGAGCGCGAACGCATACAGCGAAAAGCTGGTGGGCGCCGCGAAGCCATTCGCGACATCGGCACCCGACCAATTGACGAACGATTCGGAACCGCCGCTGCTCAGGCCGAGCTGGTCGAATGCCGATCCGCTCGATGCCGAGGTGAATGTGGCCGTATCCGCGGTCAAACCATATGTGCCCACAACCGCAGGCGAGACGCCGCCGGTGAAGCTGATCGAAGGGATGCCGTTGCCATCATACACACCGACGATGATCAGCAAGGGATTCTGCAGGGTGAAGCTGCCCGCCACTCCCACGTTGAACGCTCCGGTGTTGGTGATGAGATTCGGATCCCCACCCGCAGGGGCGCTCCCGGATTGCTGGACGAAAATCTGGGGGTCGACGACGGTGGCACCCGCGAGAGAGGGCGCCAGCGCCAGCGACCCAAGTGCAGCCGCACCAACGATCGCCCCAAGAAACCTGGGCTTTGCCATTTCTGGAAATACCGGGAGGCGGTTCGTGACAGGGCGAAAGGCATTCGTGAAAGGAAAACGACGACCGCTCATGTTTCGTATTCGGGTGGACTCCTGCTTCGGCGACGAATCTCGTTACAGCGGAGCTGCCGAGCGCCTTCGAATGAGCACACCTAATTCGAATATTCTTTGCAGGCAGGAATATTTCTTGCGTGCCGAGTGTAACCGTTAAAGACGTTTGTTGCTGTTTACGCCTAGGTTACGGTCTGCCCTTGTCCGGAACGACCTGGAGAGTTCGGTTCTGACGCCCGGACGCCTCAAACGACCTTGCACGCGCCGGCGTGACCGAATGTGCAAACTCGGCGACGGCACGGGAACTAGCGATGGGGTCGCGTTGGGCCGCACCGGTCGGCGGCTGCGGGCTGAGCGGCGGCCGCGAAGCGGCTGGCGATCCTGTCGCTATCCGGGGCCCGTCAACAGGGAAGCCACGTGTGGCGGGCAGGCGGGGGCTCCGCAGGGCCCCACCGGTCCGCTGCCATCCGTCAATTTCGACGTCCGCGACAGCCCCGGCGTTCCGGTCAGGGACCTTCCGGACGATCAAGGCCCTCAGCGTGCGCGCCCGCACCGTCGCACTCGCCGCCGCGGCCTGACACCGGCGGCGGCGCTCCGGCAGCCGCCGGGACCATTCCTGCCGCGACCGGCACGCCGGCGCGGTCTTTCAGGGACGCATGACGCCGGCCTACTCCGCCGCCCGCTGCGCCGCCTTCCCCCCGCCGTCGCGGAACCGCGTGCGCACCGCGTCCCACTCCCGCGCCCCCACCCGATCGAACGCCTGCCGCACCGTCATGTCGGTCGGCCCTTCCGGATGCCGGTGCGTGGCCGCCAACGCAGCCAGCGCGGTGTCGCAGGCGGCGATCGCGGCCTTGAACAGCAGCCCCGGCACGATCGCCACCCGATACCCCATCCGCGCCGCGTCCCGCAGATCGAGCGCCGGCGTCTTCCCCCGATGCACCACATTCAGCAGACACGGCCCGCGCACCAGACGCGGCACCGCCGCCACTTCCTCCAAGGTCCCCGGCGCTTCCAGGAACGCGAGGTCGGCGCCGGCCTCCAGCGCCGCGTTGGCGCGCGCCACCGCTTCCTCGAACCCCGCCACGGCGCGGGCGTCGGTGCGCGCGATCACCACGAAATCGGCGTCCCGGCGGGCGCTACAGGCGGCGCGCAGCTTGGCGATCCAGTCCTCGCGCGGCACGATCTCCTTCCGGTCCAGATGGCCGCAGCGCTTGGGGGAGACCTGGTCCTCGATATGGATGCCCGCCACCCCGCGGCGCTCGTATTCCTGCACCGAGCGGAAGGCGTTCAGTTCGTTGCCGTAACCGGTGTCGGCGTCGGCGATCACCGGGATGCGGACGGAGCGGGCGAGGCGGGCGGCGTTCTCCACCATCTCGGTCATGCTCAGCAGCCCGAAATCCGGGTAGCCGGCGGCGGCGGCAGTGCCCGCGCCGGTCATATAGACGGCTGGAAAACCCGCCTGCTCCACCAACTTCGCCGTCAGCCCGTCATAGGCCCCGGGGGCGACGATCATCTCCGGCCCCCTGAGCAGGGTGCGCAACTGGGCCGCTTCGGTCATGGTTGCTTCCTTCCGTGCCGGTCGGGCGATGCTAGCCCCGTCGGGACGGGCGGAGAAGCCAGGGACGCAGCGGCACTGCGCGCGGCGGGCGGGAGGTATCCGCGTCGCGCGCCCCTCTGCCGCGGTGGAAACCCCAAGGCCGCATGTCGGCATCGAAACCGGTTTGCAGGCCGTCGTCGGCCACGCTGCGGCAGCAGAAGCGGCCGCCGCCGACCGGCTGCTCCCCGCGCGCGGCGCTTTCGGCCTCGCCCCGATTGCCGTAAGAGCGGGGGAACGCGGGAGGTCCCGCGCCGCACCCGGATGCCATGCAATCCCGGTGTTCCGCCGCGATCCCCGCGCGCCGCCCGGCGCCCCTCCCACCCGAGAGTTTCCCATGCCCGAAGAGTTCCACCGCATCCGCCGCCTGCCGCCCTACGTGTTCGCCGAAGTGAACACCGCCAAGGCACGCGCCCGGACCGCCGGGGAGGACATCATCGACCTCGGCATGGGCAACCCCGACGGCCCCACCCCGCCGCATATCGTTGCGAAAATGATCGAGGCGGTGCAGGACCCGCGCACCCACCGCTATTCCGTCAGCAAGGGCATCCCTGGCCTGCGCCGCGCGCTCGCCGCCTACTACCGCCGCCGGTTCGATGTCGATCTCGATCCGGAGACCGAGGTGATCGCCACCCTCGGCTCGAAGGAGGGGTTGGCGAACCTGGCGTCGGCCATCACCTCCCCGGGCGATACCATCCTGGTGCCGAACCCGTCCTACCCCATCCACCAGTTCGGCTTCATCATCGCCGGCGCCGCCGTGCGCTCGGTACCCGCCGCCCCGGATGAGGACATGCTGCGCGCACTCGACCGCGCCGTGCGCCATTCGGTGCCGAAGCCGACCGCGCTGATCGTGAACTTCCCGTCCAATCCCACGGCCTATCTCGCGGACCTCGATTTCTACCGCGAGATCGTGGCCTTCGCCCGCCGCCACGACATCTGGGTGATGTCCGATCTCGCCTATGCCGAGATCTATTTCAGCGACAACCCGCCGCCGTCCCTGCTGCAGATCCCCGGCGCGAAGGACATCGCGGTCGAGTTCACCTCGATGTCCAAGACCTATTCCATGCCAGGCTGGCGGATGGGGTTCGCGGCCGGCAATCCGCGGCTCATCTCGGCGCTGGCGCGGATGAAATCCTACCTCGACTACGGCGCCTTCACGCCGATCCAGGTGGCCGCCACGGCGGCGCTGAACGGGCCGCAGGACTGCGTGGCGGAGATGCGCGCGCTGTACAAGGAACGCCGCGACGTGCTGATCCGCGGGCTCGCCGCCGCCGGCTGGGACGTGCCGTCCCCGGAAGGGTCGATGTTCGCCTGGGCGCCGATCCCGCCGCGCTATGCCTCCCTCGGCAGCGTCGAGTTCAGCAAGCTGCTGCTGGAACGGGCCAAGGTCGCGGTCGCCCCGGGGCTCGGCTTCGGCGAGCACGGCGAAGGCTATGTGCGCATCGCCCTGGTGGAGAACACGCACCGGCTCCGCCAGGCCTGCCGCTCGATCCGCGGCTTCCTCCAGGCGGGATCGAACCAGGCGGAACCCGTGCTCGCGCATACCTCGGCATGAGCGGCAAACTGCGGGTCGGGATCGCCGGCCTCGGCACGATCGGGGCCGGCGTGCTGCACCTGCTCGCCGCCAATGCCGACGTGGTGACGGCCCGCGCGGGACGGGAGGTGGCGGTCACCGCCGTCTCGGCGCGCTGCCGCACACGCGACCGCGGCGTGTCGCTGGCCGGCATGCGCTGGCACGACGATCCGGTCGCGCTCGCCGCCGACCCGGAGGTGGACGTGGTGGTGGAGCTGATCGGCGGCGCCGACGGTCCCGCCCGCGCCCTGGTGGAGGCGGCGCTGGCCGTGCGCCGCCCGGTGGTGACGGCGAACAAGGCGATGCTCGCCGTGCACGGCGCCGAGCTGGCGCGCGCGGCCGAAGCCGCCGGCGTGGCGCTGGCGTTCGAGGCCGCGGTCGCCGGCGGTATCCCGGTCATCAAGGCCGTGCGCGAAGGCCTGGCCGGCAATCGGATTTCCCGCATCAGCGGCATATTGAACGGGACCTGTAACTACATTCTCACCCGCATGCGCGCCGAGGGTCGCGACTTCGCTGAAATCCTGGGCGACGCGCAACGTCTCGGCTACGCCGAGGCGGACCCGTCGTTCGACATCGACGGCATCGACGCGGCGCATAAGCTCGCGATCCTGGCCGCGCTGGCGTTCGGCCGGCCGGTCGCGTTCGGCGCGGTGCATATCGAGGGGATCCGCGGCATCTCCGCGTGCGATATCCGCTTCGCCGGGGAGCTTGGCTACCGGATCAAGCTGCTGGGCCTTGCGCACGCGACGCAAGACGGGATTTCGGCGCGGGTCTATCCGGCGCTGGTCGCCGAGGACGCGCCGCTGGCGCGGGTGGACGGAGTCTACAACGCGGTCGTGACGGAGGGCGATTTCGTCGGCCGGCTGATGCTGGAAGGCCGCGGCGCCGGGGCGGGGCCGACGGCATCGGCCGTGGTCGCGGATCTGATCGATCTCGCGCGCGGACGCGCCACGCCGGTCTGGGGCGCGGCGGCGGGGGCGCTGTCGGATGCGCCGTCCGTGCCGATCGCCGCGCACGTCGGCTGCTACTACCTGCGGCTGATGGTGGTCGATCGGCCCGGCGTGATCGCCGACGTGGCCGCGGTGCTGCGCGACCACGGCGTGTCGCTGGAAAGCATGCTGCAGCGCGGCCGGGCGCCGGGGGAAACGGTGGCGGTGGTGCTGGTCACGCATGAGACGCAGGAGAGCGCGATGCGCGCCGCGCTCGACCGCATCGGCACGCTCGAGGCCGTACTGGAACCGCCGACGATGTTGCGGATCGAGGCGGGCTAATGGTCCGATGCTGACGCCGGGCGTTGGCTGAATCGGCCCACAAAATCCGGCCGCGTTCAGAACTGGTAGGCGATCGTAAGGTCGAACACCCCGTTGCTCGCGCTTTCAGTGATCGGGCTGCGCGCGGCGCTGCCGACCAGTTGCTCTATCGCCACGTCGGCATTCAAGAACCAGTGTTTGCGGAAGAACCACACGCTGCTGACGCCGAAGCCGAACGACTTGAGCCCTGCGTTCGCCTTGTAGGGGGCATAGCCGGACAAAGCGGATTGCGAGCGGCTGATGCCGAACCAGCGGTTCATGTAGTTGGCATCCGCGAAAGTCGCGGTGGGGCCAGCAAACCAGAAGAAGTCCTTCGAGCTGCCCGGCATGGGCATGTAGGCGCCCACATCGCCGATCCAGCCGTCGGCCCCGCCGAAATCGCGCCGGATATCGGCGCGCAGTACCAGCGGGAATTGCTTCGAAATCACATATTCCCCGAACAGTTTCGCCACCGGCGCCGGCGAGATGTTGCCGAGCCCGTGCAGGTGGCTGGCGTAGTCGGCCGCCCGGCGGCCCAGATCGTAGGTGAGCGCGATGCCCACCCGCCAGTTCCGGCCGCCCAGCACGTTCGCCCCGATGCCCTCCCCGGTGGAGGCAAAATACCGGTCGCGGTAGCGGATATCGATGGTGGGACCGCCCATCACCCGGTAGCGCTGCGCGCCGTCGTACAGCGGCTCGAGCGTGGTGGCCGCGCCGAGCTCGATCTGCCACCGGGGCAGCGTCGGCGTGAACAGTCTCTCCAGGGGAACTCCGGCGGAATACTGCCATTCGGCGAGGGGCGACGGGGTTTGCGCCCGGGCCCCCCGCGGCACGACGGCGCAGCCGAGCAGCAGCATGACGATCGGCAGCAGCGTGCCCGCCGGCCTGTCGGGCGGCCTGGTTGCGGACAGGGAGCGCTGCGGAGAATGGATCTCAGGCATTCCGTTCGGATCTCAGGTCCGTTCCGCCACACACGCCGGCCCGCATGACGGGGACCTCGGCGGCGACAGAAATGTGGCCCGGGTAAGGCCGTGACTACCCGGCTCCGATGTGGCGGTCCCGAGGCAGCTCTACTATGAAAGGCACCGCCGCTTGACAGAAAAGTGACGGCAGACCCGGCAATGGTGCCGTTCCGTTTCGTCCGGAATCGGAACATTAATCGGGCGGGCACGGAGTCCGCAGAGACGAGGTCCGTCAGGCCGGATCGCTTCTTTGCGGTATCAACACAATGGAGCGTGCGCCGATCGTCCCGACACCGCACCATCATCGGCGGCCCGACGCTTCCCCGCCGGAGCCCGCCAACTCCACGCTCACGAATGCGTGTAGCGGGTCCAGCTCCCCGCACCGTCTTCACGATATCGGGAGCGGGATGGCGACCGCGAACGTCCGGTTACGGCATACCGCGGCATACCGCACCTTACCCGCACATATCCGGAATTTCACGTCCGCGCGAGGTAACGCCCTTTGCAGCGCGACCGGTGATAAGTTGAATCGGTTGCGACGATCGGGGACGGCTCTGCCAACCGCTGCCGGGCAACGACTGGACCATTTGGATGCACAAGACGGATGCAGAGATGCGGATCCGTCAGGGAGGAGATTGTTCGATGCGCAACACAAGATGCTTGCGGCGCCGCCTGTTGCCGTGGGCGGCTGGCTGCCTCGGCGTGCTCGGCCTCGGGGCGGCTCCCGCGCTGGCGGTGCCCTATAGCCTGCTTACCACCATCGCCGTTCCAACGACCGGCTCCAACACGACAGGGGGTCAACTGACCACCTTCGATATCAGCTATTTCGACGGCAACACCCAGAACTACTACCTGGCCGATCGTTCCAACAACACGGTCGACGTGCTGTCGGCTGCGACCAACTCCGTGGTCACCCAGGTCGGTACGGGCACGTTCTCCGGGGTGAAATCAAGTTCCGATATCTCCGGGCCGAACGGCGTGCTGGTCGCGAACAACCAGCTGTACGCCGGCAACGGCGACAGCACGGTGCACGTGTTCAACATCAGCGGCACGACCTATACGCCGTCGACGATCATCTCCACCGGCGCCGCCTCCAATTCACGCGCCGACGAGATGGCATTCGACCCGACAAACAACGTGTTGATCGTGGCAAATGACGCCGCGACACCGTCCCCGTACCTCAGTTTGATCAATGCCTCGACCCATGCCGTGGTTACGCAGACCGTGCTCAACGGAAGCAATAACACGCCCAACGCGACCGGCGGCATCGAACAGACGGTGTGGATGCCGAGCAACGATAGGTTCTATACCTCGATCCCGCAGATCGGCGCCGCCGGCAATCCGGGGGTATCACCGAGATCAATCCTGTCACCGGCGCGGTGATCCAGACCTTCAACCTGGCGAGCTTCGGCATCAGCGCCTGCGGCCCCACAGGTCTCGTGAAGGGGAACGGCAACCAGCTCCTGATCGGCTGCGGCACTGCGGGCAGCCAGACGATCGTGTTTGATCCCACCGCCAACGGGGGCGCCGGGGCCGTGGTCGCGACCATTCCCTTCAGCGGTGCCGACGAGGTTGCCTTCGATCCCAGCAACAACCTGTTCTTCGTCACCGATTCCACCGGGGGGGAACTCGGCATCATCAACGGCGCGAACGACGCGTTCCTCGGCACCGTTGCGACCTCTGTGGGCTCGCATTCGGTGGCAGTCGATCCGGTCTCCAACGAGGTGTTCGTGCCGCTCGCCGCGGGCAACTCGATCTGCTCCGGCGGCTGCATCGGGGTCTACGCCCCCTCGTCGGTGCCGGAACCCGGGTCCGTCTCGCTGCTGGCGATTGGCCTCCTTGGGCTGGTCGGCGTCACCGGCTTCGGCTGGCGGCGACGCCGCACGCTGCAGCGCTGAGTGCTGCGCCCAGCGGCGGTCGCACACCGTGCGGCCGCCGCCGGGCTTGTGCCGGCCCGGCAATCCGGGGCCTGATCCGCCCGCCCAGCCTCTGTCCGGATCCCCCACCGCCGATGCCGCCTGCCTGCCGGCTTGCGTCTCTCCTCCTGCTCGCCGCGCTCGGCGCCTGTGCAAGAGCGCCGAATGCGCATGTACCGCCGTTCGCGCGTGTACCCTACCAGCCCATCACCCGGCGCAGCATCGTGGCGATCGCGCTGCGTGAATGGCGGCTCTGGGGCGAACCCGTGGATGACGCCCCGCCCGGCACCTTGCCCCCCCAGGCCCCCGAAGACATGCCGGAGCGGATGCCCGGCATGTGGGAACGGGTCGGCGAATACTGGTGGCTGGGGATGAACGCCGGCACGCCGGAATCGCGCTGGACCGGCAAGCACGATGCCGCCGGCCAGGTGTTCCCCGCCGCGGTGAACGGCACCTACGCCTGGTCCGCCGCCTTCGTTTCCTACGTGATGCGCATCGCCGGCGCCGGGTCGCGGTTTCCGTATTCCGACGCGCACGCCACCTATATCGACATCGCCAAGGACATGGCGGAACACCGCGCGCATGGCTGGTTGGTGGTGGCGGAACGGCCGGACGCCTACGCCCCGCACCGCGGCGACCTGATCTGCCTGGGCCGCGACTGGGCGTCCGGCATCACCTACGACCAGCTTCCCGCCGAGCGCTTCCCCGGCCATTGCGATTTCGTCGTGGCGAACGCGCAGCCGAGCGCGATCCCGCCGGAGATCAGCGTGGTTGGCGGCAACGTCGACAACGCGGTGACGATGAAGCACGTGCCGGTGACCGCGGACGGCAGGCTCGCCGGGCCGGACGGGGTGGTGCTGGACACGCGCTATCCCTGGATGGTGGTGCTGCAGGTCTGCGCGCCGTGGCGCTGAGTGCGGAGCGCTTAACCAGGGGGCGCTGAGCCCCCGGGGTTGGGCCGTCCGCCCCGCCGCGCTATGATCGCCGGCAAGACTACCAGGAGGATCCGATGTCCGCCTCCACGATCAGCCGCCGGCAGTCCGCGTTCCGCGCCGATTTCCGCGCCCGCATCGCGCGTGCCTATTCCGGCTGGGCGCATGTCGCGCTGATCTTCGCCATCGGCGGGGGCGCGATCTTCGTCGCCGCGCGGCAGATCGCGCACCCCGCAGGTTACGAGTTCCTGGTGATCCCGGCCGCCTTCGCGCTGTCGAACGTGTTCGAATGGTGGATCCACCGCTTCATCATGCACCGCCCGGTACGCGGCTTCATGGGCATCTACAAGCGCCATACCCTGGCGCACCACCAGTTCTTCACCGACATCGAGCCGAGCTTCGACTCCAGCCGCGATTTCCGCATCGTCTTCTTCCCGCCCTATGCGCTGGTCGCGTTCATCGCGCTGTCGATTCCGCCGGCGGCGGCTCTGATGGCGCTCGGGCTGCCCAACGCCGGCTGGCTGCTGCTCATCACCAACGTGGCTCTCTATCTCAATTACGAGTTGTTCCACTATTGCTGCCACGTGAAGGACGACCGGATCGTGCGGCACATCCCGCTCGTGAACTCGATCCGCCGGCACCACATCGCGCACCACAATCCCGCGCTGATGATGGAGCGGAACTTCAACCTGACCTATCCGGTGGCAGACTGGTTCTTCGGCACGTCCGACCTCGCCTGCGGCCTGCTGCGGCACGTGTTCAACGGAACCGACACGCGCTTCGTGCGTACCGACCTCAAGCGCGTGCGGGCAGGAGCCGACGATCCGGCCATCGGCCACGCACGGACAGCGGCGGCCGAGTAGCGACGATGGCCACCCCGTTTCCGCCCGGACGCATCAAGCGCGGTCGCGCCAGCCTGATCGGCGGCCTGGCCACCGGCGCCTGCGTGCTGGCACTGTGGATCGCCGCCGCATGGGAACTGGGGCTGGGTGGCGCCGCCGCCGCCGCGACCGGACTCGTCGCCGCGGCGGCAGTCGCGGCCTGGGTGCGGCTCGCGGACCTGTAGGTCCAACCGGCGGAGACTCGACCCTTGAGGGCAAAGGCCAGGGGGCGCTGCCCCCTGGCCTTCGCCTCAAAGAGTTGAAGCTCCGTCCGGGGGATTCAGGCCTTCAGCAGCGGGCAGTCGGTCTCCGACAGCGGCTGGAACGCGTCTTTTCCGGGCGTGGTTGCCAGGTGCCTGTAGTAGTCCCATTTCGCCTGGGCCGGTGCCGGCGGTTTCACTTCCCACAGATACATGTTGTTGAGCACACGCCCGTTCGACTCGATGCTCACGTCGGTGTTGTAGAAATCATTCACCTTCGTTTCGCGCATTTTCGCCGCCACGGTTGGCCCGTCCAGGCTGCCGGTCGCTTTCACCGCCTTCAGCCAGTGCAGCACGCCGGTATAGAGTGCGGCGTGCTGCTGCACCGGCGGCTGGTTGATCTTGGCCTCGAACCGCTTGGTCCAGGCACGGGTTTTGGGCGACAGGTCCCAGTAGAACGAGTTCGTCAGCACCAGGCCCTCGCAGTTCTTCTGCCCGACCGCGATCACGTCGACCAGCGCCATCAGCAGGGTGGCGAGCCGCTGGCCGCCCTTGGTGATGCCGAATTCCGCTGCCTGCTTCAGGCAGTTCTGCAGATCGGTGCCGGCGTTGGCAAGCCCGATCACCTGCGCGCCGGACGCCTTGGCGCGGATCAGGTAGGAGGAGAAATCCGCGGTCCCGAGCGGGGCGCGCACGTCGCCCAGTACCTTGCCGCCGGCCGCCTTGATGAATTTCTCGGTGTTGTCGCGCAGCGAATAGCCGAACTCATAGTCGGCGGTGATGAAGAACCAGGTCTTGCCGCCCTGCTTCGTCAGGGTGCCGCCGACGTTCTTGGCCAGCGCGTAGGTATCGTATCCGAAGTGAAAGCTGACGGGTGAGCAGAGCTTGTCGGTGAAATCGGTCGCCGCCGGCCCGGTGACGAGGTAGATCACCTTCTTCTCGGTCGACGCCTGCTGGATGCCGAGGCCCGAGGACGTGGCCGCCCCGTCGCCCAGCAGGTTCACGCCGTCGGAATCGATCCATTGGCGGGCGATGGCGCTGGAAACGTTGGGTTTGTTCTGGCAGTCGGCCTGCAGGATCTCGATCGGCCGGTCGAGCACGGAACCGCCGAAATCCTCGATCGCCAATTGCGTGACGATTTTCGAACCGGGCCCGCCGACCCCGCGGTAAGGCCCGTTCATATCGGACAGCAGCCCGATCTTGACCGGCTTGGAGGTACTCTGCGCGCGTACGATGGCCGGCCGGGCCAACGGCGCCGCCGCCAGCGCGCCAAGTGCGGCGCGACGGGTGATCGGATTCATGGACGGATGCCTCCCTCGGGGCGTGTTGTTCTGGGACCAGTTTGCCCAATTCCGCGCCCGGAGGAAAGCGGCGCGGGGCCGGGACGGGTGTTCCCCGCTCCGGCCCCGCAGCGGTCAGGGCTGCATGTAGCCCTGCACCTCGTTGTCGGCCCAGGCCACCACGTCCTTGATCGAGCTGCCACCCTTGAGCTTGGCGAGCATCGTCGGCATCACGGCGCCGTTGTAGATCTGCACCGCGATGTCCGGCGGCGCCGGCGAGGCGGCGATGCTCGGTATCGCCTGGTGCCAGGGGCGGATCGGATAGTTATAGATCGTCCCCTTCGGCGGCTCCACTTCGGCCCAGATGTCGAAGTTCATCATGCTGTCTTGCGGTGGGAGATCGTAGCCCTGGGTATAGGGCTCCCGCTGCTCCACCTGCGCGCGCTGCATCAGGAACGTCATCAGTTCCTTGACTGCCGGCTTGTTCTTGCCGAATTTCCAGGCACCCCAGAAGAAGCCCAGGAACGGGATGAACCGTCCCTTCGGCCCGGCCGGGTTGGGGAAGGTCCAGCAGTCGGCGGCGACTTTCGGGGCGTCGCGCTTGGCGACCGCCCAGGCCGACGGCGGGTTGAAGATCAGCGCCCCCTGGCCCGAGATCAACGACCGATTGTTCGAGGCGTCGTCGTAGCTCACGGTGTCGGGCGGCAGGAACTTCACCAGCTTCTGCGCGTATTCCAGCACCGTGTTGACCGCCTCGGACTTCACCTGCGACGCGCCGGACTTGTCCACCAGATCGGCTCCGTAGGCGTGGAACAGTGCGCCGCACCAGTCGATGCTGTCGGAGGTCTGGCCGAGGCCGAGGCCGAACGCGTGCTTGTCGTTGAACGCAGCCTCGGCCGCCTTGAAGAAGTTGCCATCGTAGGTCCAGTCGGCACCTTCCGGCGGCTTCACCTCGTGCGCCGGGTACATCTGCGTCACATCGACATCGATGTATTTCTTCATCAGGCTGATGCGCGCGCACGACGGCTTGCTCTGCGTGCCCCAGGTGGCTGGCACCGACATCCAATGGCCCTTGACCTTGGCCAGATACTGCGAAACCTCGTTGAACGGACCGGCCTGGGAGGTCAGTTCCTTGATCACGTCATCGACTGGCTCGAGCTTGTCGTGGTAATTCAGGGTGTCCCAGGTGCTGAAGGTCATCATGTCATGGCCGGTGCCGGCCTGCGCCTCGGCCGCCGCGGTCACCTCCAGCTTGTTGCCGTTACTGGTGATGAAGTCGACTTCGATGTCGACATTGTTCTTCTTGCCCCACGCATCGACCTGCTTCTTCATGATCACGTCGGCGCCGGGAACCCAGTGGTCCCAGAACCCCACCTTGAGCCGGCCCGCGGCGTGGCCGCTGCGGATGTGGACCAGCGGCAGTGCGGTGGCGGCGGCACCGAGCTTGAGCGCGCCGCGTCTGGTCATTCGCCAGGATGTCGTCATCGGGTATTGACCTTCTCTGTTTCTTTGGACGGCCGGAGGCCTGCTCCGGATGCCGCCGGCCGGGACGTTCTCGGCCGTGAGGCGGCGCGACATTGCCCCGTCGGGTGGATTTGGTCCAGCCGAAACCCGGCGGCGACGGCCTCCCGTTGCCGTTACGTCATTAAATCTGCTGTCATGTTGCCGGCCCGGCGGGTTCGGGCCACCCTGCCGCCTGTCTGTCGCCGGGGAAGGAACGCCTGCCATGCCGTCGCTTTCGGGAAAGACCGCGCTGCTCGAACTGCTGAAGCAGGAGGGCGTGCGGGTGATGTTCGGCAATCCCGGCACCACCGAACTGCCGCTGATGGACGCGCTCGCGGTGGAGCAGGACCTGCGCTACGTGCTCGCCTTGCAGGAAGCCCCGGCGATGGCGATGGCGGACGGCTACGCGCTCGCCTCCGGCGGGCTTGCGGTGGTGAACCTGCACGTCGCGCCCGGCCTCGGCAACGCCATGGGCATGCTGTACGACGCGCAGAAGGCGGGCAGCCCGGTGCTGGTCACCGCCGGCCAGCACGAGCAGACTTTCAACTTCACCGAGCCGCTGCTGTGGGCGGACCTGCCGCGCATCGCCGCGCCCTTCGTGAAATGGTCGCACGAGGTGCGCCGGCTGGAAGACCTGCCGCGCGCCATCCACCGCGCCGCCAAGACCGCGCTCGCCCCGCCCATGGGGCCGGTGTTCCTCTCCTTGCCGGGCGACGTGCTGACCGCCTCGGCCGAGCTCGACCTCGGCGCGCCGTCCCGCGTCGCGGCCGGGATGCGCGGCGACGCGGCGGCGATCGCGCAGGCGGCGGCGCTGATCGCGCGGGCGGAACGGCCGGTGATCATGGCCGGGGACGCGGTGCCGGCTTCCGGAGCGCTGGCCGAGCTGGTGGCACTCGCCGAGGCGATCGGCGCGCCCGTGTGGGACGAGGGGATGGCGAGCCGGGCAATGTTCCCGTCCTCGCACCCGCTCTACCGCGGCTCCTTCGCGCGCCTGCCGGCGACCATCCGCGGCATCCTGGCCGAGCACGACCTGCTGGTCTCGATCGGTGCCGACCTGTTCACCTTGTCGCTGCCGGGCGCTGTCGACTCGATGCCGGACGGGATGCCGATCGTGCACCTGGACACCGACGCGTGGGAGCTGGGAAAGAATTACGCGGAAGCGGCCTCGATCCTCGGCTGCCCCAAGGCCACCCTGCCGGAGCTGACGGTTGCCGTCGCGGCCGCGTACGCCGGGTCGGGCGCGGCGCGGGCGCAGGCGCGGCGCGCCGCGGCCGAGGCGGAGGGACGCGCGAGCCTCGCCAAGCTGCGCGCGAGCGCCGAGGCGGCCGCCGGGCGCAGCCCGATCGCAGCCCTCGCGCTGATGGGCGCGGCGGCATCGGTGTTGCCGGCGAACGCGGTGGTGATCGACGAGACCGTTTCGTCCGGCGCCGGGCTGCGCCGGCTGCTCGCCAGCGACGATGCGCAGAGCTTCTTCGGCCTGCGCGGCGGCGGCATCGGCTGGGGCCTGCCGGCGGCGATCGGCGCCAAGCTCGCGCTGCCGGATCGGCCGGTGGTGGCGCTGATCGGCGACGGCTCGGCGATGTACACGATCCAGGGGCTGTGGACGGCGGCGCACGAGAAGCTGTCGGTGGTGTTCGTCATTATCAACAACAGTTCGTACCGGATCCTGAAGCAGCGCACCAACGCCATGGCCGGCTTCGCGCATCAGACGGATCGTTACGTGGGCATGGACCTCGACAATCCGGCGGTAGATTTCGTTACTGTCGCGCGCGGCCTGGGCCTCGCCGCCCACCGCGCCCGCACCGTTGCGGAGGTGAAGGAGCTGCTGGCGGCCGGCCTGGCCGCGGAGGGGCCGACCCTGATCGACGTAACCGTGGAACGGACCTGGAAGCCGGTGTAGCCCCACCCATTCTCCCTCCCCTGCAAGGGGGAAGGGAGAATGGTTCGGGCCGAATTTCTTCATCCGGGCGCGCGGCGGGCAGGAAATTCCCCCGACCGCCCCTACCGCGTCATAGACGTTGCATCTGAGACCGCCGCCTTGCAGGGCCGTCACGGATCGGCCTACAGACCGGCCGCCGTGCCACCACAGGAATCCATGATGCCGACCGAGCACCTCCCCGCCCCCAGCCGCCGCCAGGTGCTGCTTGGCGCCGCCGCGGCGGGCGCCCTCGCCGCCCGCCGCGCCCGCGCCGCCACCACCCTGCGCGTGGCCACCATCCCGATCCTGGCGATGGCGCAACTGTTCGTCATCGAGGCGGAGGGATGGGCGAGGCAGGCCGGGCTCGATCTCGCCACCACCAGCTTCTCCTCGGGCCCGGCGATGGTGCAGGCGCTCGCCTCCGGCCGGTTCGACGTCGCCTATATCGGCATCGGGCCGGCGATGGTGGCGCGCGCGCACGGGGTCGATCTGAAGGTCGTCGCCGCCAACGGGATCGACCAGACGGCGCTGCTCGCCCGCGGCGGGCTCGCCGCTGCCTGGGCCAAGGCGGCATCCCCGGCGGCAGCCTTTGCCGCGTTCCATAAAACGGCCGGGCGGCCGGTGCGCATCGCCACCCTGCCCCGGGGCGCGGTGCCCGATACGGTGCTGCACTACTGGCTCGACCGCGTCGCCCATGTCGCGCCGGGAGACGTGCAGGTGCTGGGCTTCGGCGAAAACCGGGTGCAGCAGGCGCTGCTGTCGGGCTCCGTCGATGCCGCCTCCACCCTGGAACCGGCGCTGACCCTGGTGCAGGAACGCGATCCCAGCGCGCGGGTGCTGCTGCGCGGCGGCGCGATGTTCCCCGGCGAGCCGGGCGCGGTGCTTGCGGTACCGGCCCGGCTGATCGCAACCAACCGCGCCGCGGTGCAGACCCTGGTGGAGCTGCACATCGGCGCCACCGCCCTGCTCCGCACCCATCCGCACCGGGCGGCGGCCGATCTGGCGGCGACCTTGGGCAAGGGGTTGCTGACGAAGGAAACCTTGTTCAAAGCCGTCACCTCGCCGTCCACGAACCCGATCGACGATCCGCGCGCCATCATCGCCGCGACCGAGAAGCTCAACGCCTACCAGGCGCAGCTCGACCACATGAGCAAGCTCGCCGACGTGGCGGGGATGTTCGATCCGTCCTTCTACCTTGCCGCGACGGCCAAGCAGGCGGGATGACCCGCGCCGGACCGCGCCATCCGGCGCTGCTCTCGGCCGCGGGCCTCGCCGCGTTCCTCGGCCTGTGGGAGGCGCTGGTCCGCACCGGCCTGCTGCCGCCGGCCTGGGTGCCGGCGCCGAGCGCGGTGCCGGGGGCGCTCCTGCGTGAACTTCGGGACGGCATCTGGTTCGCCGCGGTGGGTGACAGTCTGAGCCATTACGCAACCGGCGTGATCGCCGGCAGCCTGCTCGGCATCGCAGTGGGTACGGCGGTCGCGCTGCTGCCGCGCTTCGACGCCGCGCAGGCCTGGGTGGCGCGGCTGCTCCGCCCGATCCCGCCGCTGGCGTGGATCCCGTTCGCGCTGATCTGGTTCGGCGCCAGCGAAACGGCGGCGGCGTTCATCATCGGCATCGGCGTGTTCTGGCTGAATTATTTCGCCTCCCAATCGGCGGTGCGCGCGGTCGATCCGGGGCTGATCGAGCTCGCCGCCGCGTTCGGTCAGGGCGGCTTCTTCCGCCGCTTGTGGAAAGTGGTGCTGCCGGCAGCATCGCCTGGGATTTTTTCCGGCATGCGCGCCGGTCTCGGCCAGGGCTGGATGGCGGTGGTGGCGGCCGAATTGTTCGGCATCCCCGGCATCGGCCAGCGCATGACGGAAGCGGCGGGGCTGCTCGCGACCGACGTGCTGGTGCTCTACATGCTGACCATCGCGCTGCTCTATGGGCTGACGGACCTGGTGTTCGAAGCGGTCACGCAACGGGTGCTGGCATGGACGCGCCCGTGACGGCCGCGCCCGCGCCCGGCGCACCCGCGGCGCCCGGCGAACCGATCGTCGCGCTGCGCGGCCTTGCGTTCGCCCATCCGGGCGATACGACCGGGCGCAACGTCCTCGCCGACCTCGACCTCGACCTGCCGCGCGGCGGGTTCACCGCGATCGTCGGGCCGTCCGGCGTCGGCAAGTCCACCCTGCTGCGCGTGGTCGCCGGCCTGGTGCAGCCCTCCGCCGGAGAGGCGCGGCTGCTGGCGCGCCCGACCCCGGACCGCCGCCCGGCCGCGCTCGTGTTCCAGGACGCGAGGCTGATGCCGTGGCGACGGGTGGCGGCGAACGTCGCGTTCGGGCTGGAGGGCCTGCGCCTCGATGCGGCGGAACGGCGCCGGCGGGCACGCGCAGCGCTCGAACTCGTGGGCCTCGGCACCGAAGCGAACAAGTGGCCGGCGCAACTCTCCGGCGGCCAGCGCCAGCGGGTCGGGCTCGCGCGCGCGCTGGCCGTCGCCCCCGACCTGCTGCTGATGGACGAGCCGTTCAGCGCGCTCGACGCCATCACCCGGCACACGTTGCAGGACGAACTGTTGCGGGTGTGGCGGGAAACCGGCGCGTCGGTACTGTTCGTCACGCACGATCTGGACGAAGCCGCCTACCTCGCCGACCGGGTCGTGCTGCTCGCCGGCAGCCCCGCCCGCGTGGCGCACGACATCACGATCGACGTGCCGCGCCCCCGCCCCCGCGCCGGCCTCGCCACCCAGGTCGCCGACCTCCGCCGCGCCCTGGAGGAGAGCTTCATCGGCGGGGCGGGCATCTGACGCCGGCCACCAGGGAGAGTCCCGTCGCCATTCAGCAACGGGCACCACTGGTCCACCTCGCCGTGGCTTGCCATCAAGGTGCATCGCCGGCTCGACCCGGGGCTGCTGGAGTCGGTCTATGAAGCTAGCCTTTGTTGGGAGCTGGAGCAGGCGAATCTGGCGCATGAGCGGCCGCAAATTTGGTCTGCTGCTGAATTTCAATACCGTCCTGCCGAAGGATGGGATACGACACTTTGCCCCATAGGCATCTGGCCTTCTCTGCGAACTCTGGCCCTCTGCGACCTCTGCGTTAACGCGGAGGGTGGGGCGACGTGGAGCCTCACGGGGAAGGCGATACGATACGAGCGGTCATGGCGTCGAACCCGCGCCACCCGTCACGCCGCGCCACCGGCCCAACCGGCGCGTTGTCCGCGTGCCCGACCGGCCAGACCCGCGAAATGTACTTCCTCGCCATTCGAAGAGCGCCAGCACGTCCCATAGGCGACGCGCGAGAGCGAACGAAGGAATAGTTCGCCTCGGCGGGGGTTGCACCCCAATACCGGAGAGTCCCGCTACCTTTCCGCCCCTGGCAGCACGTCCGTTACCGCGCCCGGCACATACGCGTCGAGCAACGACGGCGGCAGTTCCATCACCTCCCCGGACTCGGTCCAGACCAGGAATCCGCGCACGGTCCGGCCGGGGATTGCTGCGCGCAGCACCGCGCGATAGGCGGCCATCTGGCGCAGGTAGGCGACGGGGGTATGGGCGGCATCCGCCGGCGGACGGCGGTTGGTTTTGTAATCGGCGACCAGGACTTCATTTTCCAGCACCGCCAGGCGATCGACCAGACCGCCGATCACCATCCCGTCGATCACGCCCGACAGCGGCACCTCGGCGCGGCTTTCGGGGCCGAACAGCGGCTGCAGTGCGGGGTGGCACAGAACCGCAAGCACCTTGTCCGCCAGATCCGCCACCGCGGCTTCGCCCAACCCGGTCCCCGCGCGGGCGAGCCAGGCGCGAGCGGCGGGGGCCCGTTGCGGTGCCGGCAGGTTCGGCAGGTGTTGCAGCAGCGCGTGCAGCAGGCGCCCGCGGCGAAGCGCCCCCGCCTCGCGCGCCGCCAGCGGGGAGAGCGCAGGCGGTACCGGACCGAAGGTGACCCCCTCCGGTCGGCTGGGCGCAAGCGGCTGCGGGCGTGGCGGTTCCGCGGGCGGCGACGCGGCGATCCACCCCGGTGCGGCGCCGAGCCACGACGGCGGCGGCGGCGCGGGGACCGGGACGGAGTCCGCCTCCCGACGCGGAGGCACGGTCTGCGCGCTTTCATGGCGCAGCGCGACGCCGGACCAGGGCGCGAGCGGCGGGCCGAACGGCTCCGCCTGGGCCGGCAGAGCGGCGAAACCTTTCGCGACCAGGCTGTACCAGCACGTCTCCGGCGCCGGCCGGGCCGGCGCCCAGCCGCAGACCAGCAGCCGGTCCTCGGCCCGAGTCAGCGCGACGTACAGGAGCCGGTTGTGCTCCTCGGTCCGTCGCGCCGACAGGCCCGCACGCAGCCGTTCGGCCGCGCCGCAGCGCAGCACCTTGCGCGGCGCCCACAGCGGAACCGCGACGCCGGTACGCGGATCGTCACCCCAGAGCAACGAACCGTCGTCGGGCGGCAGGGCGGTGGTGTCGGGCAGGATCACGAGCGGCGCCTGCAACCCCTTGGCACCATGCACCGTCAGGATCCGCACCGTCTCCCCCGCCGCTTCCTGCTCGCGCGTCACCTCCGCGGCGGAGCGGCGCAGCCAGTGCAGGAAGCCCTGCAGCGCGGGCGGATGGGCGCGGCCGTAGTCGAGCGCGGCGGCGAGCAGCTCGTCCACCGGCTCCCCCGCCTCCGCCCCCAACCGTGCGAACAACCGCGCCCGGCCGCCGAGCGGGCCCAGCGCCTCGGCGAACAGCGCATGCGGCGTGGCATAGTCCACGCGCGCGAGCAGGGTCACGAAGAACCGCCAGGCCGCCCCCCACGCTGGCCGTTCTCCGGCGCGCGCCCGCAGCGCGTCGGCCAGGGAGCCGGGGCGGTCCATCGCCAGCTCCATCAGCTCGGGATCGGAAATGCCGCCGAGCGGGCTTGTCAGGAAGCACGCGAAGGTCAGGTCGTCGTCCGGCAGCAGCAGCGCATCGGCGAGGGTCAGGAAGTCGGCGACCGCGGGCTGCTCGGTCAGCACCATGCGATCGAGGCCGGCAGCCGGGACGCCCGCGGATTTCAGCGCCCGCAGCAGGGCGCGGGCGAAGGCGTTGCGCCGGCGCACCAGCACCAGCACGTCGCCGGCGCGTAGCCGCCGGCTGCGGGCAGGCAGCTCCATCGTGCCGATCTGCGCGGCGATCCAGCGCGCCAGGGTCTCGGCCAGAGCCTGGGGCGCCGAGCCCTGCGCCAGGCAGTCCTCCGGCACCGTCCAGGGCGGCGGGTCTTCGGCCTCCGGCGGCGGGGCGAGCGGCCAGAGCTCCACCGTCCCCGCGTGGCCGGCGCGATCGGCGAAGTGCCGCAATGTCCCGGCCGGCGCCACGCCGGCGGCGGCGAGCGGATCGGCGAACACCGCATCCACCAGGTCCAGCACCGGGGCGGTGGAGCGGAAGGACACTTCGAGCGGCCGTTCCTCCCACCTGAGCCCCGCCGCGCGCACCCGCTCGCCGAGCCGGACCCGGGCACGGTCGAACTCCGTCGCGTCGGCGCCCTGGAAGGAGAAGATGGATTGCTTGCCGTCGCCGACGGCGAACACGCCGCGCGGGGCAGCGTCGGCACCCGGGCCGGGCGGTTCGCGCGCGCCGATGCCGGCGAAGAATTCCGCCGTAATCGCCTCGGCGATGCGCCACTGCGCCGGCGCGGTGTCCTGCACCTCGTCGAGCAGCAGGTGGTCGAGCCCGCCGTCCAGCTTGTACAGCACCCAGGCGGCGCCGGGATCGACCAGCAGGCGCGAGGTGCGGCCGATCAGATCGTCGTAATCGAGCCGCCCCGCCGTGTCCTTGCGGGCGGCGTAGGCCTGCGCCACCGGGGCGGCGAGACGGAGCAGCGCGGCGGAGAGCGCGGCCATCCCGAGCGCCCGGCGCTGGTCCTGCACCGCGGCGACCCGGTCGGCCTCGGCCCGGCAGGCGGCCAGCAGTTCCGGCGCGACGGCGGCCAGGTTCTTGTTGACGAAGGCGCCGTCGCCGCGGGGTTCATCGCCATCCTTGAGGAATCCTTCGGCCCAGACCACCCAGTTGGCGGCACGGTCCTCGGCCTCGCAGCCAAGCCAGCCCAGCAGAGCCGTGGCCTTCTCCTGGATCTTCGGCGACCCCCTGGCGGCGATCCGGCCGAGGGCAGCGCGCAGTACGGCTTCCTCCGGCCAGGTCACGGCGGCGGCGATGACCGCGGCTTCGTCGGTCGCGGTCACGCCGAGCACGCGGCGCTGCGCCGCTTCCAGCCCCTCCGGGCCGAGCGCCAGCGCCGCCTCCAGCCGGTCGCGCCTTGCCAGCAGGGCGGCGAGCAACCCCTGGAATTCGCCCGCGCCGACCAGACCGGCCAGGGTCACGAGCGCATCGCGGCGCGGGCCGAGATTGGCGTCGCGCAGCATGTCCTCCCGCGCCTCGGCGAGGTCGTCGGCGGCGTCGCGGTCGTCCACCAGCTGGAAATGCGGGCTGATCCGCGCCTCCAGCGGGAAGCGGCGCAGCAGCGACTGGCAGAAGGCGTGGATGGTGCCGATCCGCATGCCGCCCGGCAGGTCGAGCACGCGGGCGAACAAGGCGCGGGCGGTGCGGCGCGTGGCCTCCGTCGCCGGCACGTCGAGCTCGGCGAGCTTCTCCCCCAGCGCCGCGTCGTCCAGGATCACCCAGGCGCCGAGGCGGCGTTGCAGGCGCAGCGCCATCTCGGCCGCGGCGGCCTTGGTGAACGTCAGGCACAGGATGCGCTCGGGCGCCGCGCCGCCGAGCATCAGGCGCAGCAGGCGGTCGGTGAGCAGCTTCGTCTTGCCCGAGCCGGCCGAGGCGGCGACGAAGGCGGAAACGCCGGGGTCGGCCGCGGCGCGCTGGTCGGCGTTGGCGCGGGCGCGGGGGGTAAGGGGGAGGTTCACGCCACCGCCGCCCATGGGTCCACCACCGGAACGGTCAGATCCGCGAAATGCCGCGTATTCCCGGTGGCGATTGCGGCACGGCACGCTTCGGCGATCCCGGCGATCATGGTATCGCGCAGCTCCGCCGGGCGTCCCTCCCGCGCGCGTGTCGCCAGCAGCTCCGCCATCCGCTCCGGCCGGCCCCGCCGAGTCATTCCGCGTCTCCCTCCCCCGCCGCCGCCCGCTCCGCCACCCGCGCCAGCTGCGCATATTCGGGAAACCGCGGCGCGCGGCCGGGATGCGGCTGCGACAGATACGCCCGCGCGGGATCGTCGAACGCATCGATCAGCGCCGCCAGCGCCGCCGCTGCGGCGGAAACCGCGGCCGCGATCGCCGCCTGGTCGCCCTTGAACAGGCTCACGACCTTCCCCGGCACGTAGCCTCCGCTTACGTGCCAGTAGGCGAGCTCCGCCACCGCCTCGATCCGCTCCGGCCCAAAGCCCCCGGCTTCCGCCATGGCGGATTCCAGCAACAACTGCGGCGCCAGCCCGGCCGCCACCTCGCCCGGCGAGGGCGGCCGGCCGGTCTTGTAGTCCACGATCGCCAGCCGGCCGTCCGCCCAGCGCTCGATCCGGTCGGCCCGCCCGTGCAGCTCGAACCGCCCGCCGGGGCGCGCCAGCTCCCATTTGCCCGGCAGTTCGGGCCACAGCGCCGCCACCGGGTGCGGCGCGCGGCGATCGCGCTCGGTCTCCGCCACCCAGTCGGCGATGCGTTCCAGCCGTGGCGCCCACCAGTTCGCGAGTGCGGGGCGCAACCCCGCCCGTTGCAGCGCCGCCAGGAGATGATGCCGCAGCCGCGCAGCCGCGCCCGGCGGCCAGCGCGCGCCCGCTTCCGCCAGGAACGCGTGCAGGCCACGATGCACCAGGGTGCCGTAATCCGCGGCGTCGGTTTCCTGCTCCACCGGATCGAGCGGGGCCAGGCGCAGCACGTGGCGCGCGTAGATCGCGTAGGGATCGCGCAGCCAGGTTTCGATCTCCGTCACGCTCAGCCGGCGCGGCCGGCGGCCCAGCGGCGGGCGCGGCGCCGGTGGGGCGGCGGCGCGCGGCGGGCCGTCGGGCTGATCGAGCGTGCGGGCCCAGCCGAGCGCCGAATGCACCGGCAGAGCCGCGCCGCGCCCGGCGAGGAAGGCTTCGATCCGCGCCAGCCAGCGTGCCGGCACCGCGGGCGCACCGTCGCGCCGGCGGGGGCAGGACAGCACGACCTCCGGCGCGGCGCAGGCGGCAGACACGAAATCATGCGCCGCCTGGCCGACCGCTTCCTCGGGCGACGGCAGGCCGATACGCGCGCGCATCGGCCGCGACAGCCAGGGGCCGGGATCGACGGCGGGCGGCCACACGCCCTCCACCAGGCCGCCGAGGACGATGGTGTCCGCCTGCTGCAACCGGGCTTCCAGCAGGCCCCAAATGAACACGCGCGGGTGCTCCGTGCCCTCGCGCCCGCGCAGCGCGCGGCGGGAGCGCACGACCGGGCCTTCCAGCACCGCATCGAGCAGGGCGGGGAAAACGGCCCGGCGCTGGTCGGGGAGCAGGGGGAGGGCTTCGCGGAGCGCGCCCAGGTGCTCGGCCAGGGCCGCGCCTTCCTCGCCGGCCCAGAGCCTTGCGGGACCTTCAGCATCGTCGGTGGCGGCCAGGCGTTCGGCGGCTGCGATCAGCCCGTCCAGCGCCTCGGCCGGCGCCGCGGCGACGCCGGCCTCGATACGCAGGGCGGGGGCGAGGCAGGTTTCCATCCGGGCGAGGAAGGCGTCGTGGCGCGCGCGCGCGTCCGGGGCCAGGCCGGCGATCACGGTGCGCAGGCCGGTAAGGCCCGGCGGCGGGCGCGGGCCGCGCAGGATCGCGATCTCGAGCGCGCGGGCGGCCGCGCGACAGGCGGCCGGCGCCAGCCCCGCCGCGGCCAGCGGATGCTTCAGCAACGCCAGCAGCGGCACCGGCGCCAGGTCGTCGGCCACCGCGCGCACCAACAGGCGGAGCAGCACGGCGGGTGGGGTTTCGGCCAGTTTTTCGCCGGCGCTGTCGTCGGCGATCACGCCGTAGCGCAGCAATTCCGCCGTCACCCGGGCCGCCAGTGCGCGGTCGGGCGTGACCAACGCGGCGCGAGCGCCCGGGCGTTCGAGCGCGCCGCGCAGCATCAGCGCAATCGCCGCCGCTTCCTCGCGCGGATCATCGGGATCCAGGCGGAACAGCCCGGACAGGGCGTCCGTCGCGTCCGCCGTCCGGTCCTGCCAGTCATCGAGCGCCGTTCCGGGCAACAGCGCCCGCCGCAGCAGGGCGACCCGGCCCGCCGGTACGCGGACGGTTATCGGGTCGGCGGCGGGCGGCTGCGGCCAGATCCGTACGTCCGACCGGGTCGCGCCCAGCCGGTCCAGCAGCATCCGCAGCCCGGCCTGCGGATGCTGCGGGTCCAGCGCCTCCCACGCCGCTTCGTCCAGAGCGAGGTCCAGCCCGGGCAGCACCACGGCACCCTCCGGCAGCCGTGCCACGACCCGCGCCAGTCGGCCGACCGCCGGGATCCCGCCAGTACTGCCGAGCAACCAGACCGGGTCGGCCGGCGCCTGCCGCTCCCACGCCGCCGCCTGAGCATCGAGCAGGGTCACCGCGCGCGCGGTCGGGTTGACCAGCCCCTGCTCGTCGAGCCAGCGCGGCCAGGTGGCGGTCACGATGTGCAGGAACGCCACCGTCACCGCCCAGTGCGCGGCAAACGCAGGATCCGCGGCGGCAGGCAGGCGGGCGCCGAGGTCGATCTCCGCCCGTTCGGCCTCGTCCATCAGCGCGGCCAGCTCCGCCGCCAGCGCCCAGGCGCGGTCCGCGGTGTCGGGCGTGCCGTAGGCCCCGCCCATCCCAAGGATCAGCTGCGCCAACGCCGCCAGGCGCAAGGGAGAATCGACCGGCGGCGGCAGATCGAGCGCGCCGGAGAGTTCCAGCGGTGCCTCGTCCAGCGCGCCGATCGCGATGATGCGCGGCAGGACCAGGGCGCGGCCGCCGGAGACGCGCAGGAACGCCTCCGCCAGCGCCCGCGCCGCGCGTCGCGTGGGCAGGAGGATGAGGCCGCGCGCCGTCGCCAGCGGGTCGTCCGTACCGGCACGGGCGAGCCAGGCGGCGGCGATTGCGTCCAGGAACGGAGCGTCCGGCGGCAGGGTGAACAGGTTCATCGGGTCTCGCCGGTGCGGTTTTCGTGCAGCACCGCCTCCGCCTCGGCGAGGTCGGGCGGGGTCGAGAGGTGGAACCACAGCCCGTCGTGCACGATGGCGCGCAGGCGCCCGGCGGCGAGCGCCCGGTCCCAGGCGAGATTCATGCTGAACCTGCCCTCCGGCATCCTGGCCAGCAGGGCGGGCGCGATCAGTTGCACACCGGCGTAAATATACGGCGCTACCTCCCGCTCCCTACGGCGCCGCAAGCCGCCCCACGGATCGAGGACGAAATCCCCGAGGCCCACGTCGGCATGCACCTGGCAGGTGCGGTGCACGAGCAGTACGCCGTCCACCGCCGCCGGGTCGAACGCTGCGACGAGCCGGGCCAGGGCCGGCCGCGGTCCGTCCAGCCAAACCGCATCGCCGTTCACGACGAAGAACGGATCGTCCCCGAGCCGGTCGAGCACCGCCCGCACCCCGCCGCCGGTGTCGAGCAATGCCGCTTCCTGCACCACCTCCACCAGCGGGTCCCGCCGCCTCGCCAGGGCGGCCACCACACGATCGGCCTGCCAGAAAGCGTTCACCACGGCGAACTCGACCCCCACCGCCGCCAGCCGGTCCAGCGCATGGTTCAGCAGCGAGCGTCCGCCGAGCGGCAGCAGGGGCTTGGCCGTCGCGTCGGTCAACGGCCGCATCCTGGTGCCAAGGCCGGCGGCGAGGACCATGGCGGTGTGGGGGGATCCGGGGATGGGTAAGCAAGGCCAAGGGGCGCTGCCCCCTGGACCCCCGCCAAGGGCAGGGCCCTTGGAACCCTTCCGTTGGTTCCGTGGGGGTGGGGGGTGTCGCGGCTGGGGGTGGGGCGGCGGAGTGGCCTGGGCGGTGGGCGTCCCCGCCCACCGCCCAGGCCACTCCGTCGCCCCACCCCCAGCCGCGACACCCCCCACCCCCACGGAACCAACCCCGAGGGGTCCAGGGGACTTGTCCCCTGGTGGGGGTCCAGGGGGCAAAGCCCCTTGGCCTTGCTTGCCCACCTCCGGAGTCCCCCGCATCCCCATCGGCACCCACCGGTCGAGCGCGGCCGCCAGTGGGGCGGCGATCGGGTGGCGCAAGGCGGCGGCAAGCAGGCGCCAGGTGTGCGGGCCGTGTGCCAGGTACTGGGGACGCTGATCGCGGCGGGCGAGGCGGACCCATTGGGTCGCCACGCGCAGGTGGCGCTGCGCCGCGCAGGCGGCGAAGACGGTGCGGAAAGCGGCGGGGTCGAGCTCGGGGCGGGCGGCGAGCAGGCGGGCGACGGCGTGCTCCGTCAGGCTGGCGGGAAGGTCGCGTCGCGCATCCTGGACCAGGGAGACGAGGTCGTAGGCGGGATGGCCCAGGGCCGCGCTTTGGAAATCGAGGATACCGACGCGACGTTGGCCGACCCGTTCGGGCAGCCACAGCAGGTTGCCAGCGAAGAAGTCGCGATGGACGAAACCCTTCGGGGCATGTTCGAGCGGCGCGAGGGTGGCGCGTAGCGCGGCCGCGATGTCGGCGCGGGCGGCGTCGGGCGCCGGCGCACCGAAGGTGACGGGCCACCACCAGTCGAACAGCGGGTCCAAGGTGGCGGCCGTCATCGCGCGGGAGTCCCAGGCGGGCAGGTCGGGCGGCGGCGCGGCGCGTTGCAGGTTGGCGAGCGTGTCGATCGCGGCGTCGAACAAGGCGAGCACGTCGGCGGCCGGCGGGTCGGAGGGTGGAGCGCGGTCCAGCCGGGCGGCGAACAGGCTGTCGCCCAGGTCTTCCTCGAGCACCAGGCCGGCGGCGGGGTCGGCGGCGATGATCTCCGGCGCCGACAGGCCGAGGCCGGCGAGATGCGCGGCGATGCGCAGGAACGGGCGCACGTCTTCCGGCGGCGGCGCATCCATCAGCACCGCGGGGCGCGGGCCGCCGGCGAGGCGAAGATAGCGGCGGAAACTCGCGTCCTGCGCCAGCGGCAGCGCGCGCGCGGCGGCGAAGCCGTGCCGGGCGAGGAAGTCGGCGATCAGCGCGTCCCGGCTCATGCCAGCTCTCCGAGGCGGTCCGACCAGCCCGACAGGACGGCGGTTCGCGCGCTGT
Source organism: uncultured Pseudomonadota bacterium (assembly GCA_963708095.1). Lineage (GTDB taxonomy): Bacteria > Pseudomonadota > Alphaproteobacteria > Acetobacterales > Acetobacteraceae > JAJZVS01. The sequence continues at coordinate 3,571,816 of OY970182.1, read as the reverse complement.
CCCCGGCGGCGGTCGACGCACCGCCCGGGGTCTGGGCGCCGATGGGGATAAGCGGGTCGGCTTGGCTCAGGGCAACGGTCAGCGCGTCCGCCGGCCGGAACGGTCCGAGCCGGTCCGGCCATTCGACCAGCACGATGTCGGTCCGCGCGTCGTCCCAGCCCAGCTCGGGCAGCGCGGCGGGACCGTCGAGCCGCCAGAGATCGAAATGATGCACCATGCCGAGGGCGGTTTCGTAGCTCTGCACCAGGGTGAAGCTGGGGCTGGGCACCTCCAGCGCCAGGCTGGCGGCGGCGGCGCGGAGGAACGCGCGGGCGAACGCGGTCTTGCCGGCACCGAGCGGTCCTTCCAGCAGGATCGCATCGCCCGGACGGGCGAGGCGGGCGACGGCGGCCGCCAGCGCCTCGGTGGCGGCCAGGGTGGGGAGGACACGGGAGACGGTGTCGGGCATGCGGGGCCAGTGTGCCGGGGAGCCAAGTCGGGAACAACCGCCCCGGGGAACAACCCGAGGGCAATCGTGTGAACGCCCCGTGTCTTTCACCTCTCCCGCTCTCGCGGGCTTGGGCCGCGAAGCGGACCAAGGCCGGCGCGCACCGCGCGCCGGGTGAGGGCGGAAGCGACGTCGTTGCGGGCCGCGCAGCATCGGCGTTGTGGTTGTCGGGCGGTCGGGACACGCTCGGGTGGGGTGCCGCACGGCCCTCACCCGCCGTGCTGCGTACGGCGACCTTGGTCCGTTTCGCGGCCCAAGCCCGCAAAAGCGGGAGAGGTGCAGGCGCGGGGCGTGCAGGCGATTGCCCTGGGAACACCCCAGGGCAATCGCCTGGACGGCCTACATCTCCGGTCGCCGCATCCGCGTCCCCGCCGCCTGCTCGAACTGATGCCCAAGCCGCAGGACCGTCGCATCCCCCCAGGCCGGCCCTATGAACTCGATCCCGAGCGGCAGCCCGCTGGCGCTGAACCCGCCGCACACCACGAGCGACGGCACCGCCGCCACATTCGCCACCGTGGTCGCCATCGGGCGGGCGAAGCCGTCATCCGGCCGCTGCTCGGCCAGCAGCGGCGCCGGCCCCGCGACCGGGGCGGACACCAGCACGTCGAAATGCCGGAACAGCTCCGCCATGGACGCGATCAGATCGGTCCGGTAGCGCTGCGCCGCCAGGTAATCCGCGGCGCTGATCAGCGCCCCACCCAGCACGCGTACCCGGAACGCGCGCGAGTAGTCGGCAAGCCTGGTCTTCAGCCGCCCCTCGTGCAGCGCATAGGCCTCGGCCGAGATGATCACCCGCCCGACGGCGTTGAATTCGGCGAGCGGCGGCGGCTCCGCCTCCTCCACCCGGCAGCCGAGGTCGCGCAGCAGGCGGAGCGCGTCCGCCATCATGTGCAGGGTTTCCGGCGCGGCCGGGGCGTCGCGCTCGAAGAAGCGGCGCAGCACGCCGACCCGCAGGCCCTTGACCGGCTCGCGCAACGCCTGGGTGTAGGACACGCGCGGCCCCGGGACCGAGGCCGGATCGGCCGGATCGTGCCCGGCCAACGTGTCCAGAAGGATCGCGCAATCCTCGGCCGTCCAGGCCATCGGCCCGGCGGTATCGAGGCTCGGCGCCAGCGGGATCACGCCGCGGCGCGAGACAAGTCCCGCCGTCGGCTTCAGCCCGGCGATACCGCAATAGGCCGCCGGCAGCCGGATCGACCCCCCGGTGTCCGAACCCAGCGCCCCGAGCGCCAGCCCGGCCGCCACCGCGGCGCCGGAGCCGGAGCTCGACCCGCCAGTGAAGCGGCGCGTGTCCCACGGGTTGCGCGCCGGCGGCCAGGGCAGGTCGAAGGCCGGCCCGCCGATGGCGAATTCATGCGTGGCAAGCTTGCCCAGCATGACCGCGCCGGCCGCGCGCAGCCGGTGCACCGTCTCGGCGTCCCGCGCCGGGACGTTGTCGGCGAGCAGCTTCGAATGCGCGGTCGTGCGGATGCCGGCCGTCTCGTATATATCCTTGAACGCCAGCGGGATGCCGAGCAGCTTGTGGCGGGCACCGGTCGCCAGGGCACGCTCGGCGGCCCGCGCGGCGGCGAGCGCCGGACGCTCGGTCACGGTGATGAAGGCGTTCAGGGCGGGGTCGATCGCGGCGATGCGGGCGAGCATGGCACGGGTAAGCTCGACCGGGCCGAGCTTGCGAGCGGCGATCAGGCCGGCGGCCTCGGCGATGGTGAGGAAAGGCGGCGTCGTCCCCGTCATCGCCTCGGCCGGGCGGGTTTTCGGGGCGTTCGGGACCGGGGCACGGGCGATGCGGTCGATCGGCCGCGGGCGGTCGAGCCAAGGGCAGGTTTGGGCGCCGGCGGTTTGGCGGCTGCGGATTTGCCGGAGGATGGTTTGGCGGGCTGTGACTTCGCCCGGGCCGATTTGGTGGGCGGTGCTTTGGCCGGGACCGGTTTGGCCGCAGCAGGCCTGGTGACGACGGGTCTGGCCACGGCAGGAGCGGTGCGCGCCGGTCGGGCGCGCGCGGACCTCGCCGCTTGGGGTGCGGCACGGCCGGACGCCATCCGCTTCGGTCCGCCGGACGGCTCGGCGGGGGCCGGCAGGCGGAAGGTGAAGGCCTGATCGTCGACCATCGGCCGCTCCCGCGGCAACGACGCGATCAGCCCGGCCAACTGCCGCCAGACCAGCACCAGGTCCGCCATCTGGCCCGGATTGAGCACCAGCCCGGCGCGCGCCATCAGCACCTGCATCTCGGCCGGGCTGAGGGAGGCGGAAGCGTTGGCCGGGGCCACGGACATGCGGGGAATGCCTTTGCCGAACGACAGGTAAACCCTATCGGCCCGTCCGCAGCGGGGCAAGCAGCCTGATCGTGCGATCCGATGGTTCGGGGGGGCCACCCGGACCCAGCTCCAATTCCGGCGGCCATCCCGAGCGGCCGCCCCACACGGGCCTCCTTGTCGACGCGCGGGCGGGGGAAGGGTACTGGTACCACCGGCGCCCCGGCCGCCGAGCTGGGATGTTACCCCGCACCCTCCAGCAGGGACCGGCGTGAGGCCAGAAATTCCTCCACCGCCGCGGCCAGAAGATCGCATTCCGGCGCGCCGATCGGCAGGCTCAATGCCATCATCCCCCGCCGCGCCAGCCAAATGCCCTGCGCCAGCAGGTCGAAAAAGAGCAGCTCCTTCAGCTTCCCATCGTCCCGCGCCGCGTCCGCCGGCGTGCGGATCGCACCGCGCTGCGTGTGCACCGCCAGCATGGAGCCGATGCCGGTGAACTGCATCGGCGCGTCCGCGGCCCGGCACAGCGCGTTCAGCCGCGCGCGCAGCGCCTCCCCGCGCGCATTCAGCGCCGCCGCGGCCGCCGGCGTGTAGACCTCGGTCAGCCCGGCGAGGCCGGCGGACATAGTCAACACGTTGTTGTTGAACGTACCGGCGTGCGGGAAGGCGTCCGGCCGGCGCGGATCGAAACGGTCCATCAGCTCCGCCCGACCGCCGAACGCGCCGAACGACATCCCGCCGCCGATATACTTGCCGAGCGTGGTCAGATCGGGCTGCACGCCGTGCACCGCGGCGAGGCCGCCGGGGGCCAGGCGGGAGGTCATGACCTCATCCAGGATCAGCACCGCGCCGATCCTTGTGGCGGCGGCGCGCAGCGCGGCGAGGAACGCTGGCTCGGCCGGCAGGCAGCCGCCGCTCCCCTGCATCGGCTCCAGGATGATCGCGGCGAGGCCGGCACCGTGGCGGTCGATCAGGGCCAGCGTCGCCTCGGTGTCGTTGTAGGGTGCTACGACGAAGTCGAACGGCGCGTTGATCTTGCTGCCGCCGCCGGCGAAGGTGAACACCCCGCCGTGGTAGCCGCCGCCGAACGCCATCACCCCGCGCCTTCCGGTGACGGCGCAGGCGGTCGCGAGCGCCATCAGGTTCGCCTCGGTGCCGGAATTGGTGAATCGCACCCGATCGAGGGCGAAACGGGCGCAGACGGCGGCGGCAAAGCGCGCCTCGGTGGCGTTGGAGGCGCCGAAGCTGATGCCCTGATCGAGCGCCCGGTCGATCGCGGCGCGGATGACCGGGTGGGAGTGGCCATAGAGGCCGGCGGTGTATTCGCCGAGGAAGTCGATGTATTCGGCCCCGTCCAGGTCCCACAGCCGGCACCCCTGCCCGCGCGCCATCGCCAGCGGGAACGGGTCGTAGTGCAGGACGGTGCGCGTGTTGCCGCCGGGCATCGCCGCGGTGGCGTCGTTGAAGCGCGCCAGCGAACGCGGGTTGCGCGCGACGTAGGCCTGCCTGGCTTCGCCGAGCGCGGTTTCGAGGTCGGTATTGGCGAGGGTGGTCTGGTTCATGGCGGCCTCACGCGCTGCGGTCGGGCGAGGATTATCACGCGCGCGCGTCTTTCGCTCCGTCCCCGTTTGCAGGGAGTCTCCCCCGCAAGGGGGAGGGGAAGAATGCCCCGCCTCAGAACGGGATTTCGTCGTCCAGGTCGCCACCCTTCGGCGCGTCCCACGACGGTGCGCCGCCGCCGCCACCGCCGCCGCCCGAGGGCCGCGCCGCCGCCGGCGCCCGCTCGCTCCGGTAGCCGCCGCCTTCGGCCGCCCCGCCGGCGTCTTCGCCGCGGTTGCTGTCGATCAGCACGAGCTCGCCGCGGAAGCGGCCGATCACCACCTCCGTCGTGTAGCGCTCCTGGCCCGACTGGTCGGTCCACTTGCGGGTCTGCAGCGCCCCTTCCACATAGACCTTGCGGCCCTTGCGCAGGTATTTCTCCGCCACATCGGCAACCCGGTCGTTGAAGATCACCACCCGGTGCCACTCGGTGCGCTCCTTGCGCTCGCCGGAGGCGCGGTCGTTCCAGGTCTCGCTGGTCGCCAGGGTGAAATTGACGATTTTCGTGCCGTCCTGGGTGGTTCGCACCTCCGGGTCCTTACCCAGGTTGCCGACCAGGATGACCTTGTTGACGCTGCCTGCCATCGCACCAAAATCCTATGCCAAGGGATCGAGACTACCCGATCCCGCCTGCCCGTGTCTCGCCGGGAACGCGGCCCGACGCCGGCCGCGCCGACCCGACATCCGCTCCCGCACCCCCCATACCTTAATCCCTGGCACCCTACGCCGGCGTCCGTTAACAGCCCTTCCACACACGATGGATTTTCCCCTATAACCCAGGAACATCTCGGGAACAACCAGATTCGTGCCTGCCGCACCACGCTGCGCCCTGCCCGACCCGGCCAGGGCCGGACAACCAAGGACCGGACATCCCAGAACCGGGCACCCAAGGACCAAGCCTGCATGACCGGCTCCATCCACGTACGCGGCGCGCGCGAACACAACCTCAAGAACGTCGACGTCGTCATCCCGCGCGACAGCCTGACCGTCATCACCGGCCTGTCGGGTTCCGGCAAATCCTCGCTCGCCTTCGACACGATCTATGCGGAGGGCCAGCGCCGCTACGTCGAAAGCCTGTCCTCCTACGCGCGCCAGTTCCTGGAGCTCGCCGGCAAGCCCGATGTCGACAGCATCGAGGGCCTGTCGCCGGCCATCTCCATCGACCAGAAGACCACCAGCCGCAATCCGCGCTCCACCGTCGGCACGGTGACGGAAATCCACGACTACATGCGCCTGCTCTGGGCGCGCGCCGGCGTACCCTATTCGCCCGCCACCGGCCTGCCGATCGAGGCGCAGACCGTCTCGCAGATGGTCGATCGGGTACTGGCGATGGCGGAAGGCACGCGGCTGCTGCTGCTCGCCCCGGTGGTGCGCGACCGCAAGGGCGAGTACCGCAAGGAGCTCGCCGAATTGCAGCGCCGCGGCTTCACCCGCGTGAAAGTCGACGGCACACTGTATGAAATCGGCGACGTGCCGACCTTGAACCGCAAGATCAAGCACGAGATCGAGGCGGTGGTCGATCGCCTCGTGGTGCGCGAGGGCCTGGCCCAGCGGCTCGCCGACAGTTTCGAAACTGCACTGGCCCTGTCGGACGGCATCGCCTACGCGGAGAACGCGGACACCGAGGACCGCACCGTCTTCTCCTCCCGCTTTGCCTGCCCGGTCTCCGGCTTCACGATCGAGGAGATCGAGCCCCGCCTGTTCAGCTTCAACAGCCCGCACGGCGCCTGCCCCAAATGCGACGGGCTCGGCACCGAAAGCTTCTTCGACCCCGCGCTGGTGGTGCCCGACGAACGCCTGTCCCTGGCGGCGGGCGCGATCGCGCCCTGGACCGGCGCATCGTCGCCCTATTACGACCAGACGCTCGCCAGCCTCGCGCGTCACTTCAAGGTCACCACCCGCACACCCTGGGACGAGCTGCCGCAGACGGTGCGCGACGCGATTCTGTACGGCACCACCGATACGCCGGTCGAGCTCACCTACAAGGACGGCGTGCGCGCCTACAGCGTGAACAAGCCGTTCGAGGGTGTCATCCGTAACCTGCAACGACGCTACAAGGAAACCGACAGCGTCTGGGTGCGGGAGGAACTGTCGCGCTACCAGGCCGAACGCCCCTGTGCCGTCTGCCACGGCGCGCGGCTGAAACCGGAAGCGCTGGCGGTGCGCGTGGCGGGCAAGAACATCGCCGAGGCCTCCGAACTGCCGATCGCCGCCGCGCTTCCGTGGTTCGACCAGGTGATCGACACGCTCACCCCGCAGCGCGCCGAGATCGCGCGCCGCATCCTACGCGAGATCGTCGAGCGGCTGCGCTTCCTGGTCGATGTCGGGCTCGATTACCTGACGTTGGCGCGCGGTTCCGCCACGCTTTCGGGCGGGGAAAGCCAGCGCATCCGGCTCGCGAGCCAGATCGGCTCGGGCCTGACCGGCGTGCTGTACGTGCTGGACGAACCCTCGATCGGGCTGCACCAGCGCGACAACGACCGCCTGCTCGGTACCTTGCGGCGGCTGCGCGACATCGGCAACACCGTTCTGGTAGTGGAACACGACGAGGAGGCGATCCGCGCCGCCGACCACCTGATCGACATGGGACCGGAAGCCGGCATCAACGGCGGCAACGTGATCGCGGAGGGCACGCCGGCCGAGGTCGCCGCGAATCCGAACTCGCTCACCGGCGCCTATCTGTCGGGCCGCAAGCGCATCGAGGTGCCGCGGCTGCGCCGGCCGGCGCAGCAGGACCGCGCGGTGCGCGTGGTGGGCGCGCGCGGCAACAATCTGAAGGACCTGACGGCGTCCTTTCCGCTCGGCACCTTCACCTGCGTCACCGGCGTCTCCGGCGGCGGCAAGTCCACCCTGGTGGTCGATACCTTGTACCGCGCCGCGTCGCGCCGGCTGATGGGCTCTGGCGAATTGCCGGCGCCGCACGAACGGATCGAGGGGCTCGACCTGCTCGACAAGATCATCGACATCGACCAGTCGCCGATCGGCCGCACGCCGCGGTCCAACCCCGCCACCTACACCGACCTGTTCGCGCCGATCCGCGACTGGTTCGCCGAGCTGCCGGACGCCCGCGCGCGCGGCTACAAACCGGGTCGTTTCAGCTTCAACGTCAAGGGCGGCCGCTGCGAGGCCTGCCAGGGCGACGGCGTGCTGAAGATCGAGATGCACTTCCTGCCCGACGTCTTCGTGACCTGCGACACCTGCAAGGGCCAGCGCTACAATCGCGAAACGCTTGAAATCAAGTTCCGCGACAAGTCGATCGCCGACGTGCTGGCGATGACGGTCGATGAGGCGGTGCCGTATTTCTCCGCCCAGCCGCGCATCCGCGACCGGTTGAAAATCCTGCAGCAGGTTGGGCTCGGCTACATCAGCCTCGGCCAGCAGGCGACCACCTTGTCGGGCGGGGAGGCGCAGCGGATCAAGCTGTCGAAGGAACTCGCGCGCCGGGCCACCGGGCGGACCCTGTACATCCTCGACGAACCCACCACGGGGCTCCATTTCGAAGACGTGCGGAAACTGCTGGAAGTGCTGCACGCGCTGGTGGCCCAGGGCAACACGGTGGTGGTGATCGAGCACAATCTGGAAGTCATCAAGACCGCGGACTGGCTGCTGGACCTGGGGCCGGAGGGCGGGGACGGCGGCGGGCGGATCGTGGCGGAAGGCACGCCGGAGGACATCGCTGCCTGCCCCGACAGCTATACGGGGCGGTTCCTGGCGCCCATGCTGGCGCCGAGGCTCGCCGCACCGGCCCCGGTGCGGGCCAAGGCGCGGCGGAGGGCGTAGGGATGTCGGAAGCGTCGAAACGGACTCCGGTCATCCGGCCCTGCCCAGCCACGACGGGCTGACCCGGACGACCCGCCCCCACCGGCCGCCGGAGACCCAGGATGGAGGCCGCCGCCAGCCCGCCCGCCGCGAGCCCCGTGCGCCCCAGCCTCGCCCCGCTCGCCCTCCTGGCACTGCTCACCTTGATCTGGGGCCTGTCGGTACCGCTCACGAAACTCGGCCTGCGCGACGTGCCGGCCGCGGCGCTGGTGGCGTTCCGCTACCTGGCCGCCGTCCCCTGCTTCGCCCTGATGCTGATCGGCCGCAAGCTGCCGCGGCGCCGCAACCTCGCCGCCATGGCCGCGCTCGGCCTGTTCGGCATCGATGCCGGCCAGTCGGCGCAGATGTTCGGCGTGGCGCGCTGCTCGGCCGCCGTCGCCACCATGATCACCGCCATCATTCCCGTGCTCACCGTCCTGCTCGCCAGCCTGCGGCTGCGCCAGCCGGCGCGCCCGCCGCACGCAATGGGATTCGTGCTCGCGCTGGGCGGTGTGGGACTGGCCATCTCCGCCGCGCCCACCAGCGGCCCCACCGCCTCCACACCGGCCGGCGAGGCGCTGATGCTGCTCTCGTCCTTCTGCGTCGCCGGTTATTACGTGTTCAGCGTGGAAGTCGCCGCGCGCGAAGGCGTGATCGCCACCGCCGCCTGGAGCTCCCTGTTCGCCGCCGCCGGCCTGGCGCCGGGACTGTGGCTGACACCGGCCCGCGCCATCCACATCACCCCAACCGCCATCGGCGTCGTGCTGTACCTGGGCCTGATGGTCACGGCGCTGGGAATCTGGATCTGGCTGCGCGCCCTCGGCCGACTGCCGGTCCGCATCGCTGGCGCCTCCCAATACGGCCAACCCCTGATCGGCATCGCCGCGTCGGCAGCCATCTTCGGCGACCGCCTGGACCTGCGCTTCCTGGCCGGCACCACCCTGGTGCTGTGCGGGATCGGCCTCAGCGCCCTCCCGGGCCGCGGCAGTCGGGGGGTGGGGTGAAAGAAAGGCCAGGGGGCAGCGCCCCCCTGGCCTTGCTTTCTACCTCACACCCCGATCGCCGCTGCCCGGCGGCGGCCGAGGGCCAGCACCGCATCGACCAGGATGGCGATGTCTTCGGCGCGGGTGCGGTGGTTCACGAGGGCGGCGCGGATGGCGAGCTTGCCGTCGATCGTGGTGGTGGAGGGTGCGGCGATCCCGGCCTCCTGCATGTCGGCGACCAGTTCTGCGTTGTGGGTGTCGCTGTCGGCCTCGAAACGGTAGCGGAAGCAGACGATGTTCAGCGCCACCGGAGCGAGGCGTTCCAGTTCCAGCTCGGCATCGACCCGCGCGGCCAGGTCCTGTGCCAGGGCGCAGGTATGGGCAATGGCCCGGCCCAGGTGGGCGGCGCCGAAGGTTTTGAGGGTGAACCAGACCTTCAGCGCGCGGAAACCGCGCGAGAGGTCGGGGCCAAGGTCGCAGGGCCAGGGTGCGCCGCCGGCGAGGCCGCGGACTTCCCGTCGCAGGTAGGCGGCGGGAGCGGCGAAGGCCTGCTCGGCCAGGCTTGGGTTGCGCACCAGGATGCAGCCGGCGTCGTAGGGCACCTGGCCCCATTTGTGGAAGTCGAAGGCCAGGCTGTCGGCCGCCTCGATCCCGGCCAGCAGCGGGCGCAGGTCGGGGGCGAAGGCGGCGAGCGCACCGAACGCGCCGTCCACGTGGAACCACATCCCTTCCCGCCGGGCGAGGGCGGCGAGGGCGGCGAGGTCGTCGATCGCGCCGATATCGACCGTGCCCGCGGTGCCGACCAGCAGGAACGGCCGCACGCCGGCGGCGCGGTCGCGGGCGATGGCGGCTTCCAGCGCCGCGACATCGATCCGCCCCAGCACGTCGGTCGGGATCAGCCGCAGCGCGTCGGTGCCGAGGCCCGCCATGTCCATCGCGCGCGGGATGCACCCGTGCGCGGCGGCCGAGGTGTAGGCGGCCAGCCGCAGTCCCCCCACCCCGTCGCGCCGCACGGCGGGCCCGGCGGCGGCGGCGCGGGCGATCAGCACGCCGATCAGGTTGGCGATCGAGGTGCCGGTCACCAGCAGGCCCCCGGTTTCCGCCGGCAGGCCGAACAGGGACGCCATCCAGCCGATCACCTGGCGCTCCACCAGGATCGGCGCGTGGTCCCGGCCGCCCAGGTTGGCGTTCAGCCCGGCGGCCAGCATTTCGCCGAGCAGGCCGGCGACGTTGCCGCCGCCATGCACCCAGCCCATGAAGCGCGGGTGCGTATTGCCGGTGGCGTAGGGCTGGATCAGCCGCTCGAACTGGTCGAGCACCGCGGCAATGCCCTCGCCCTGGTCCGGCAGGCCGGTGCGGAGCGCGGTGCGCACGCCCTCCGGCGTCGGCTGCCAGACCGGCTGGTCGCGCAGGGTGGCGAGGTGGTCCAGAATGCCGTCGAGCGCCTGGTGCGCGGTGGCGCGGAAGGCGGCCCAATCGGCGGGATCGAGATCGGCGCGGTCGCGGGCGATCGGGTCGGGCGCCCGATCCGCCGGGTCGGCTGTTTCGACAAAGGCGCCCGGCCGGACCCAAGGCAGCGGCAGGGCAGTATCGTGCTGGTCCGGCATGGTGCGGTTCAACCTGTGGCGCTCGGGCGACGGTGTAGCCGAAGTACCGCGCCAGGGTTCATGAAGAAAGTGAAAAACCGATTGCCGCTTCGGGGCACGCCCGGATGGCCGGCCTCGTCTAGAGGAACTGGATACCGCCGTTGAGCTGAACGGTCTGGCCGATCATGTAGGGATTGCCGATCACCATCAGCACCGCTTGCGCGACCTCCTCGGCCGTGCCCATGCGGCCGAGCGGGATGCGCTTCACGTACTCGTCCCGCCGCGCCGCCATCATGTCGGTCTCGATCAGGGACGGCGCCACGGCGTTGACCGTGATGCCGTCGCCGACGAGGCGCACCGCATAGCCGCGGGTAAGGCCCTCCATGCCCGCCTTCGACGCATTGTAGTGCACGCCGATGCCGCCCGCCCCACGCGCAGCACCTGACGAGATGTTGACGATGCGACCCCAGCGTTGGGCACGCATGTGCGGCAGGACAGCCTGGGTGCAGAGGAAGGTCGATTTCAGGTTCACCGCCAGGGTGGTGTCGAACTCCGCTTCCGTCAGCTCGTCCACCGAACGGATCAGGGCGATGCCGGCGTTGTTGACCAGGATGTCCACAGGGGCAAGCTCGCCGGCAATCGCCTGCACCATGGTCGCGACGGCGGCGCTGTCGGACACGTCCGCGCCGACCGCGATCGCGCGGCGGCCCATCGCGCGGATCGTTTCGGCGACGGCGCGCGCCTCGTCCGCACGCACGCGGTAGTTTACGGCGACGTCGGCGCCGGCCTCCGCGAGCATCAGCGCGACGGCCCGGCCGATCCCGCGCGATCCGCCGGTGACGAGGGCGGTGCGATTGCCGAGATTCATGGTGACGGCCATCGGGATGAGCCCCTTCGTTCTGCTGTCATGGCCAGGCGGCCATGACAGCAGGATGTTCCCCCAATCCGCGCGTTGTCGCGCCGCAAGCGTGGTCCGCACCCGAGGCGCGGGGTCACGCCTGGCGACCGATCCACAACGACACCTGCAGCACGACACAGGTCATGCTGCAATCTGTACTCAAAGGAAGACCAGAAGGTACAGGCACGTCCGCCAGATAAAATCAACCGCGTCCGCCACCCCGGAAGGACGCGTGGTCCACGACGGTCGCGAGGATCGCCGACTTCGGACCGCCGGGCATGCAGCGCCGGGCGCACGGCGCGCCTGGGGGTTGAGCCTTTCACGCTCGCTTCACGCTGCAGACGCCATCTGAGACCGCGCGCACCCGGGCACGGGAAGGCGCGGCAAACGCGACGAAGCAAGGGCAACGAGAGGAGGGCAGGGCCATGACGATACCAGCCTATGGAGGCTCAGGCTATGGAGGCTATGGGGTGGGCGACTATCTGAACTGGGGCCGGCTGGTGAAGACCTGGGCAACCGGCGATGACCATGTCGGAGATGGGAATCCGTACCCGCGCCCCAGCAACCTTGAAGAATTCAAACGGCAGACCCAACAGGCCAAATGCGGCGTGGTGATCCCGGATGGTGTGACGAAACTTGTGATCGTACAGGGCGACAGCGACACCCTGGTGCTGCGGTTGCCGTCCGCCGAGATGATCGATGCAACCGAACAGCAGATCGAGGGGCTTGCCGCAAACCGCAGCAGCGCGCCGTACCCGCTGCCGGACTTCTACCTCGAGGCGTGGAGCAGCTACCAGAAGGCCTTCGACTTGGACGAGCTGTTGGAGTTCAACGATCGGCGGGTTGGCGAGTACACGATCAACAACTGCGCGTAGGCTCACCCCACCAGGCGCCGTATTGCGTGGTGCCGAGCGGCAGCCCGGCACCACGCAACCCGTCGCGAAGCTGCTCCCAATTCGCGCGATGGCTGATTGGGTAGAGATGCAACAGCCATCCCATGATGGCCGCGTCGGTCGGCGGCCCGGTGGCGCACCAGGCCCGGCGGATCGTCGCCAGGAACTGCGCAGCATGCGCGCGCGCCTCGTGGTGGCGCCCAAGCCTGTAAAGCGCCGCCGCCCGCCAGGCCGGCAACGTCTTGATGGTGTCCATGGCGTGGTCCGCCGCCCGCAGCACGCCTTCATCGTCGCCGCTGAGATAGGCGATACTGACCTGGTAGGCCCAATGCGCGAGGCTCGGCTGGAGCGCCCGGTCGAGCGCCCGACGCGCCAACGCGCTGGCTTCGTCAAACCGGCCACGGAACGCATCGAATAACGCCACGGCGATCAAGGTCCAGGGGTCCTGCGGATTGAATTCGCATGCCAGGCTCATGTGCAGATCAGCCGCCTCGTACTGGTCCGCCATGGCATAGGCCCATCCCATGCAAAGTTGCGCACGAGTGTCGATCGGATCAATCTGGACTGCCTTGCGTGCCAGATCGAGCGCGCGCTGCGCGCGTTCCCGGCTGCGCATGACGCCGGGATGCACGATGTGATCGATGTTGTGCATCTGCACGAGGCTGCAATAAGCGGCGGTGAAGTTCGGGGCCGCCGCGGCGATGCCGGCGAACTCCCGCTCCGCCCGCTTCCAGTCTTCGGGGCCGAAGGTGAGGATCTGCCTTTGGCACCGCAGCCATCGGTCGTAGAGGCTGAGCGAGACATCAGGCTTGCCGGCGAGGCGCATGATCCGTTCCGTGGAGAGATGCACTTGCAACGCCCCGGCGATTCGCATCACGATCCGCGACTGGACATCGAGCCAACCCTCCAGGTCCAGTTCGAATGCCTCGCTCCAGACGAAGATGTTGCTGTCGATCTCTTTCAAGGTCAGCATCAGCTCGATGGCGCCGCCGGCCTGCTGCGCAAGAATGTTGATCTCATAGCACGCCCCCGCGTCGACCGGCTTCGCGGCGGCGGTCGCCTGCAGCGCGTGATCGGTGACATACCACTCGCGGAACCGCACCAGACAGGCGATCAGATGCTGGCGGAATCCATCGACCAGATACGGCTTGTCCGCATCCAGGCCATGCACGTCCGCGGCCCGGACCGATAGCAGGAGCCTGCTGCTGGACCCGGTGCCCGCGGCCGGGAGCGTCGCGGCCGGGTGGGTCGCAGGCTCCAGGGCACCCGACTTGATGTCGGCGACAAGATGCTGGGTCGGCTGCGACGGTTCCATGCCGTACTCGTCATCGAGCAGCTGCCAGAGCTGCTTGTAGACCTTCAGCGCGCCACCGATGTCGCCCGCCTCGGCACGTGCCCGCATCAGAAGCCGACATGCCTCCTCTTGCGTGGGGTCGAGATTGATGGCCGCTTCCGCAAGATGGCCGCGGGTCTGACGGCTGAGGTCCTCGCGTCGCATGCCGGCTTCCAGCGCACGCAACAGCCGCTCCTGCAAACCGTGGCGCTTCGCCAGCAACCAGACGTGGAATGCCGGATCGATATCGTCCAGGTCCTGCAGCAGCGTATCGGCGAGTCTCGGCTGGTGCAGCAGCAGCGGATGCGCGCGGCCTTCTTCCGCATCCTTCAGCACGGCGGCGACGTCGAGCTGCGGGCCGTCCATCTCGAGCCCGATCGCGAGCTTGTCGCTCCGCAGGCCGTCATAGCCCGCTTCCGCGAAAGCCTGCCGGATTTCGCGCAAGGTCTGGCGCAGCGACGCCCTGGCGCGCACCTCATCCGATTCGCTCCACAACAGGCCAACCAGACGCTCACGGGTTTCGTGCGGGCCGCTGCTCAGCAGCAGGTAGGCAAGCGCAGCGCGCGCCTTGCGCCCAAGCCTTCGGAGCGGGCGGCCGGCAAAGACGAACGTCGTCGGTCCCAGGAGCGAGGCGACAAGGCGGCCTTCAGCCGGGCTTGCAGTCCCGCCGGCCTGACCAGCCGTCCACCCGGACGTCGGGGCGTCCGCCATCGGCGCCACTCATCAAATTTTAGCAGATAACATATCTAACCGGACGTCTGGAACAATGCAACGCCGCCGGTAGATCGGTCTCCGCCGCCGGTGCGGGCAATCATCCGCGCGAGGCGTTCGCTCATGATCGCGCAGGGATCAAGCTGCAGCGCCGGGGCGATGACTCGGACCACCGGGACGCCAAGCTCCGGGCGGGTCAGATCGATCACGTAAGCTTCGACCCTCCGGCTTGCCAACCACGCGACCAGGTGGTGCAGCGCTGGCGCCTCGCCTGCCGTCGCGGGGCCCGTCCAGGCCGGGCGGTCCCGCGCAGTCGGATGCAACAGGGCACAGCGCGCCACGTCGATGAGGTCGGCACGGTGAAGGTGGCCGTGGTCGCCTTCGGTGAGCGCTGCGTCGCCCTGCTCCTGTCGCCTGTGCGCGGCCAACCGGTAACCAAGTTCCATCTGGCAGAGTTCGAACACCGCTGCCGCCGCCGCCGCGACGCGGGTCAGGCGGCACGCCAGTCCGTAGGTGAAACCACGCCCGCCGGGGCGCGCCGAAACGGCGGCAACGACCGGAATGCCGAGGTCGGTGGTGATGTCGAGCAGCCAGGTCTCCCGGCCCGAGGCGTTGCCGCGCAGCTTGCGGATGAGCGCGGCCGCACGACACGCGGCGGCGCTGGCCGCCGGCAGCAGGCGCCCGCGTGCGCCGCCACGCCACCAGAGCGCAGCGGCGTCGCGCTCCACCAGTTCCAGCAGCGCGTGCAGGGTCGCGGCCGTGGCCGATGTGCCTGCCGCACAACCGGTCCCAAGTTTGAGCGGCGGCGTGAAGTCACGTTCGGCCGGACTGCGCCGCACGCAGAGATCAAGCGGGAAGTGGCCTTGCGCGCGGTCGCGCAGCCGCAGGGCTGGAGTCCAGCCGATCGGGCGCCCCGCGGGCACGCGGCAATGGTCCAGTACGGCCGCGACGAAAGCCTGCGACGCCGGATCGAGCGACGCCATCCCCTCCGGTGACGCCGCTGTCTTTTCGCCGAAATGCGTCGGGCGGATCCCGGCGAGATACTCGATCCCCTCGCCGACGCAGCATTCGAAGGCGGTTCCCCAGCTCAGCCCGGAGCCCGCGGAACTCACCGGTGGCAGCCCGTGGCCGAGCGCCCCCAGAGGCGTCCCCACGGGCGCCCCGAATGTCGCCGGGTCGACTTCGGCACCGAAGAAGCACAGGCCGGGCGCATCGGGCACGGCGAGACGGAACAGGCGCCGGAACCGGGCGGCCGCGCGCAGGAGAGCGGCGCGGTGCGGGGCTGCGACCGGATCCGCATCTCGATACCCAAGCAACCCGAGCAGCCCTGCGACATCGGGGGGCGGCATCGCGCTCCCGGATGCGGACTCCACCGTTCCGGCCGCACGCTCGAAGAGATCGCTCAGAGACTCCATCCGGCCGCTCGTTCCCTTGCACGGTGGGTGGGACAAATTCCAGCCGAAGCGTGAAGTCAGCGTGACCTGTTCTCGCTCCGCGGCGTGACGCTCGGCTCACACCGAGCGGTCCACGGTGCGGCTGGTCCACCGCACAGAGGCCGTCTCTCGCGACTGCCGGACGGCGAGAGAGCCTCGATCGGCGGACCAGCCGATGTGCAATCCCGCTCGTCGGCACGGCGGTGCAAACCCGCTTCATGCACCGTACTGCGACACAAACAGGAGGAGGTCACGATGAAGAAGTACTTTGCAGCCATTCTGATGCTCGGCCTGCTGGTCTCGGCGAGCGCCACGGTGGCATCGGCCGCGCAGTCAGCGTCCGATCAGAGCGCCTACTCTTCCCCGGGTGGCAACGGCTGAGCCGTCGCTCTGATCCAATCACCACGCGACATCCGGACTTGCCCGCGCCGGTAACGGGAGGGACCGTTCCCGACCGCCGCGCGGACCGGGGCGGGTCCCGGCGGAGATAGCTTCCGCGGAGATAGCCAGGGTGTCGTTCGAGCCTGCGGAGCGGGTCCTCGCAGGGGTCCGCTCCGTCATTTGTGCGCCGACCGCCGCTGTGATGGCAGTCGCAACGAAGCGGGCGGCGTTGGGCGGCCGATGACGTATCCCGGCATCCGGCGCGATCCGGCATTGATGATCGCGGTGCGACCGACGACGCTCGCCGTTGCTCGACGGATATGGCTGCAATCAACCCGCGAACCTGGATGCCGATCCACAGGCCCAGGAATTGGCCGATCAGGCCGGCAGGGGGACGTCAGGGCGTGGCGATGGTGTGCAGGTAGTCGACTACCGGCTGCGGCGCCGTGGCGGGCGTGCTGAGCGCCAGATAGGCATCGGGTCGGATCAGGTAGCAGAAGCCGGCCTCGTACGGGCCGGTCGGCCGCGTTTGCGCTGCACTGGCGAGGCGGGCGAAGGACGCCGGCAGGCTCAGCGCCGGCGCCCCCACGGACAGGGCGAGGAACTTGCCATCCCGCAGCGCCTCGTGCAGCCGATCCCGCGCGCCGCCCGGCCCGGCCCCGGCTCCATCCGGCGCGGTCACCGCGCAGTCGGGCGTGCGGTCGCCGGGCGCGGGATGGGCGGCGGCGTGCGGCGCCCGGACGGCGAGCGGGCTCTCCGCGTAGTGCAGATCGAGCTCGCAGAGCTGGTCCACGAGGCGCTGGCGCAAGGCTGGTATATGGCCGAGCACGCCGGCGGCGGCGTTGCGCAACTGCTGCAGGATCGGGTTGCGCAGGATCGCGACATGCGTCATCCGCCCGGCATTGCGCAGCACCTGGTCGCCGATCGCGCTGCGCTCCGGCGAGTAGCTGTCGAGCACGGACGGCCGTGCTGCGCCATGCCAGACGAGGGCGAGCTTCCAGGCCAGGTTCATCGCATCCTGCATGCCGGTGTTCATGCCCTGGCCGCCGGCCGGGCTGTGCACATGCGCGGCGTCGCCGGCGAGGAAGACCGGGCCGACGCGGTAGTCCTTCAGCTTGCGCTCGTTGATGCGGAACTCGCTGAGCCAGATCGGGTCGTGCACGGTGAGGCCGGGCGGCCCGCGACGGTCGAGCAGGGCCTGCACGTCGGCCAGGCTCGGCGCGCCGCCGTCCGGGGCGACCGCCACATCGGCGATGATGCGGAAGCGGCCGGCGCCGATCGGGAAGAAAGCCAGGATGCCGTCCTCCTGCCAGCACACCGTCACTTCGACAGGCAGCGCGCCGGAAATCATGACATCGGCAAGGATCCAGATGGAGGGTTCGGTGTCGCCGGCGAACTCCACCCCCAGCCCGTGGCGGACGGTGCTGTGCGCGCCGTCGCAGGCGCAGAGCCAACGGGTGCGCGCGGTCTCCTCGTCCCCGTCGGGGAGATGGCGCAGAGTGGCGCCGACGCCGTCGGGTTCCACGGTGAAGGCGGCGAGTTCCACCTGCCGCTCGACGGTGACGCCGAGGCGCGCCAGTTCCCCCTCCAGCAGGCGCTCGGTCTCGCTTTGCGGAACGAACAGGGCGTAGTTGTAGGGTGTCGCGGCGCGGTCGAGCGCGAGGTGCACGATCTCCCGCCCGCCGGCGATGATGCGGGCGCCTGCACCTTTCAGACCGGCGGCGAGGAACGGGGAGACGCAACCCTGGATGTCGAGCAGTTCCAGGGTGCGCGACCAGAGCACCAGGGCTTTCGATTTGTCGGTCCGCGCCGCCGCCCGCTCGATGATGCGGACCGGCACGTCGCGCCGCGCGAGGGCGGCGGCCATGGTGAGGCCGACCGGGCCCGCCCCGACGATCAGCACAGGCTCCGTCATTCGTTTCTCTCGCTTCGCCTGTCAGCCGGCCCCCGCGCACGGTTGACGCGCGGCCTGGGCCTCTACTTCGCCGCGATCCGGCGCGGGGCCAGTATCGCGCGTTCCGGGGCGGTCTGGGAACAGGGTGCCGGGTCCCCGGCAGGGCAGGCGGAGCTGCGGAAGCCGCCGCGACACCGGAGGTTGCAGGTTTTATGCGACGCGCATTGCGAGGTTATGTGTCGCGTTACGCGCCTCTCGCTACACGTCCAGATTCGCTACTTTCAGCGCGTTGCTCACGATGAACTCCCGCCGCGGCTCCACCACGTCGCCCATCAGGGTGCTGAACACCTGCGCCGCGTCCTCCGCGTCCCCTACTTTCACCTGCAACAGGGTGCGCGCCGCGGGATCGAGCGTGGTGTGCCAGAGCTGGTCCGGGTTCATCTCCCCCAGCCCTTTGAAGCGCTGCACCGTCAGCCCGCGCCGCCCGTGCGCCAGGATGCGGTCGTACGCCGAGGCCGGGCCGTTCGCCTGCGCCTCCTGCGCATCGAGCTTCAGCCGCGCGGCCGCTGCGAACCGATCCGACAGCGCACCGGCGCGTTCGGCGAGCCAGCGTGCCTCGGCGCTGCGCAGCGCGGCGGCATCGAGCGTGTGCTTCTCGGTCACGCCGCGCACGACGCGCCCCAGGGTCAGCCCGGTGCCGTCGGCGGCAACCACCCAGCCGCGCTCGGTCGGCGCGGACACGGCATCGAGCCGTGCGGCCAGGCCTTGCGCCGCCGCGGCCGCGCGTGCCGGATCGGCGGCCAGCGCGCCGGCGATCGCGGCCTGTTCCAGCAGCGGCAACGGAATCCCGCCCGCCAGGCGCCGCAGCCGCGCGGCGGCCTCGCGCAGCCACACCACTTCGGTGCGCAGCTCGGGGCCGGCGAAGCCGCGGCCGTCGGCGTAGGTCAGGGTGGCGGCGGCGAGCGCCTTGTCGAGCAGGAATTCCTCCAGCGCGCGATCGTCCTTCAGGTAACGATCGTCGTTGCCGCGCTTGGCGCGGAACAGCGGCGGCTGGGCGATGAACAGGTGCCCGCGCGCGATCAGCTCCGGCATCTGGCGGAAGAAGAACGTCAGCAGCAGGGTGCGGATATGCGAGCCGTCCACGTCGGCGTCGGTCATGATGACGATGCGGTGGTAGCGCAGCTTGGACGCATCGAAGCCGCCCTGCTCCGGCTCGCCCTGGCCGATGCCGGTGCCGAGCGCCGTGATCAACGTGCCGATCTCGGCGCTGCCGAGCATGCGGTCGAAGCGCGCGCGTTCCACGTTCAGGATCTTGCCCTTCAGCGGCAGGATCGCCTGGAACTTGCGGTCGCGCCCCTGCTTGGCCGACCCGCCGGCCGAATTGCCCTCGACGATGAAAATCTCGCACTTGGCCGGATCGCGTTCCTGGCAGTCGGCGAGCTTGCCGGGCAGGGACGACACGTCGAGCACGCCCTTGCGCCGCGTGAGCTCGCGCGCCTTGCGCGCCGCCTCCCGCGCCGCCGCCGCGTCCATCACCTTGCCGACCAGGGATTTCGCTTCCCTGGGATGCGTCTCCAGCCAGTGCGACAGCGCATCGGCCACCGCCGCCTGCACCACCGGCTGCACTTCCGAGCTGACCAGCTTGTCCTTGGTCTGGGAGGAGAACTTCGGGTCCGGCACCTTCACCGACAGCACCGCGGTCATGCCCTCGCGGATGTCTTCCGGCGCGAGCTGCAGGCTGTCCTTCTTGCCCATGCCTTCCGCGTATTTGCTCACCACCCGCGTCATCGCAGCGCGGAACCCGGCCAGGTGGCTGCCGCCGTCGCGCTGCGGGATATTGTTGGTGAAACAGAGCATAGTCTCGTGGAAACTGTCGTTCCACGACAATGCGAATTCCACCCGGATACCCAATGCGTCGTCGGCGGTACGCAGGCTCACGGGCGGGGTGAAGACCGGCGTCTTGGCGCGATCGAGCCATTGGACGAAGGCCACCAGCCCGCCGTCGTAGCGCAGCACGACCTCCTGCGCCGGCGTGTGGCGTTCGTCGCGCAGCACGATCTCCAGCCCGGAATTGAGGAAGGCGAGTTCGCGCAGCCGGCGTTCCAGCAGCGCGTAGTCGAAGTCGGTGTGGGTAAAGGTAGCGGGGCTCGGCTTGAAGCTCACTTCGGTGCCGCTCGCCCGCGCGGTGGGGCCGGCGATCGTCAGCGGGGCGACGGCGTCGCCGTTCTCGAACCGGATGAAATGCTCCTGGCCGTGGCGCCAGATCCGCACCTCCATCCATTCCGACAGCGCGTTGACAACGGCTGCGCCGACGCCGTGCAGGCCGCCCGAGACCTTGTAGGAATTCTGGTTGAATTTTCCCCCCGCGTGCAGGCGGGTCAGCACCACTTCGGCCGCGGAGACGCCTTCCTCGGCGTGGATGTCGGTCGGGATGCCGCGACCGTCATCGCGCACCGTGACGCTGCCGTCGCCGTTCAGCACGAGTTCGACATGGGAGGCGAAGCCGGCCTGGGCTTCGTCGACGGCGTTGTCGATGATCTCGAAGGCCATGTGGTGCAGGCCGGAGCCGTCGTCGGTGTCCCCGATATACATGCCGGGGCGCTTGCGGACGGCGTCGAGTCCGCGCAGGACGGAGATGGAAGCGGCGTCGTAGGCGTCGTTTTCGGGGGGCGTGGCGGCGGGTTCGGACATGCCGAGGGGTCGCTCCGGGATGCTGCGGGATACTCTAGATATATAACCGCTACAGCGCCGGCGCGACAGGGGGGCGAGGGGCTCCCCAGGGCAATCGGGCGACCCTCCGGCGCGTCACCCCTCCCGCTCTCGCGGGAGAGGTGAAGGAGCAGCCCTCGGCGAAGGGCACGGGCGTTTACCCGCTCGCGCCCGGAAGCTGCTGCGGCCCCCAGGCGCCGCGGAACCTCGGGTCCGCGGTCAGCACGCCCCCGCCGACGGCGAGCCCCTCGGCGCTCCCGGCCAGCGGCAGGAACACCTCCGCATCCGTCCCGGTCAACAGCACCTGCGCCGGCAGGGCCGCGAGCGCGGCGAACAGCGCCTCCCGCCGGGCGGGATCGAGATGCACGACCGGCTCGTCCAGCAGCAGCAGGGGCGCGAAGCCGCGCGCCGCGGCGATCAGCCCGGCGTGGGCGAGCACCAGCCCCACCAGCATCGCCTTCTGCTCCCCGGTGCTGGCGAGCGCCGCCGGGCGGCCGGCGGCGTCGTGCAGCACCAGATCGCAGCGTTGCGCCCCCAGGGTTGCGGTCCCGGCCGCCGCATCGCGGTCGCGGTTGGCGGCGAGGCTGGTGCGCAGCCAGTCCTCCACCGCGACCGCGGGCGCGGTCGCGAGCCGCGTCGCCACCGCCGAGTCCAGGCCGACTCGAACGCGGGGGAACCCCTCCACCAGCCCCGCCGCCAGGATGGCGTCCAGCCGGGCCGCCAGGGCGGCGCGGGCGGCGGTGGCGGCAGTGCCGTGGCGGGCCATCGCGTCCTCCAGCGCCGCGAGCCAGGCGGGGTCGCGGCGGCCGCTGCGCGCGAGCAGCCGGTTGCGGCCGGTCATGGCCGCGTCATGCGCCGCCACCTCCCGCGCGTGGCCCGGCTCCAGCGCCCAGACCAGGCGGTCGAGGAAGCGGCGTCGGCCGGAGGCGCCGTCCTGGAACAGCCGATCCATCTGCGGGGTGAGCCAGACCGCGGCGAGCCTGGCCGCGACCTCCGCCTGGCTGCGCGGCGGGACGCCGTCCAGGCGGAACACGCGGCGATCGGGGGGGCCTTCGGGCGGGCAGCCGGTGCCGACGTCGAGCGGCCCGTCCGGGGTGGCGAACCGGGCAGCCACGGCCCAGGCGGGGGGCGCCGCATCGGGGCCGGGCCGGTGCGGCAGGTCGACGGCGCGCGCGCCCCGCAGGCCGCGGCCGGGCACCAGGAGGGAGACGGCTTCCAGCAGGTTGGTCTTGCCGCTGCCGTTCGGGCCGAACAGCACGGCGATGCGCGCGCCCGGGCGCCAGGTCAGCGTGGGATAGCTGCGGAAGCCGGTCAGGACCAGGCGGCGCAGGCGCAGCTGCGCGGCCCCCGGGTCGGCCCCGGGTTCGGCCCCGCATGCGGCCGGCGGCGTGTGCAGAGGTGCGGGCACGGGCACGGCGGCGATCGCGGGCCCGTCCGGTGCGGCGGACGCATGCGCTGCCACGGCGGCGGGCCCGCGGGCGTCGCCGGCATCGGCCTGCGCAGCATCGTCCGGCGCGACCGCGCTCACGGCCGGGTGCCGCGTGCCGGCCGGGGCCGCGGACGGAGCGGGGCTGGGCGCAGAAACCGCATGCCGCAAACCTGCGCAGCTTTGCCCCCGCGTGCAAACCGGCCGGCGCGCAAACCGAAGCGTGCGCCGCCCCCTGCCCGCTGCTAGCCTGCGCCGCGCACGGTGACGGAGGCGGACATGCTGGAATTGCGTCCTGGCTGCGAGTGCTGCGATCGCGACCTTCCGCCAGCCAGCGCGGAGGCACGCATCTGCACCTATGAATGCACGTTCTGCGCCGCGTGCGCGGACGGCGTGCTCGCCGGCATCTGCCCGAACTGCGGCGGGAATCTCGTTCCGAGGCCGATCCCCCTACAAGCGATGCTCGCGCGCCACCCCGCGTCCACCAGGCGGGTCCTCAAAGCTGCAGGCTGCGTGCCGGCTGCGACCTGAAAGCCCGCACCGCGTGGCAATCGCTTGAACGGGAAGATCGGCGGGCGGCTCGCCTTTACCTCTCCCGCAGCAAGCGGGAGAGGTGGCACGCGGGACGGGTGCCCGATCGTATCGTGCCGCCCCCGGGATTGCGTGCCCCGCCGCCGGCGCGGATGCTGGCGGCGCCCACAGAGGGAGGACACGCCATGCCCCGCCGCCTGATCGACATCTCCGTCCCGCTCGAGGCCGGGATCGCCAGCGACCCGCCGTACATGCTCCCGCAGATCGAATATTTCGACCACCATCAGACCGCCGGCCAGATGGCCGAGTATATGGGCGTGCGGGTCGATGACCTGCCCAACGGCGAATACGCGGCGGTGGAGAAGGTGCAGATCAGCAGCCACAACGGCACCCATCTCGATGCGCCGTACCACTATTTCTCTTCGATGAACCACGCCCTGAAACCCGGCGGCGAGAAGTCCTGGCGGATCGACGAGGTGCCGCTCGACTGGTGCTTCCAGCCGGCGCTGAAGCTCGACTTCCGCCACCTGCCGGACGGCTACGTGGCGACGCCCGGCGACGTGGAGGCGGAACTGAAACGAATTGGCCACACCCTGCGCCCGCTGGAAATCGTAGTGGTCAACACCGCCGCCGGCACGCGCTACGGGGAACCCGATTACGTCGATCGCGGCTGCGGCATGGGCAAGGCCGTGACACTATGGCTGCTGGAGCGCGGCATCCGCCTGGTCGGCACCGACGCCTGGAGCTGGGACGCCCCATTCAGTTTCACCCGCAAGCGAGTGGCCGAGACCGGCGACGCCGCCCTGATCTGGGAAGGCCACCGCGCGGGGCGCGAGATCGGCTATTCGCACCTTGAAAAGCTGCACAACCTGGAAGTGCTGCCGGCGGACGGGTTCGAGGTCGTGTGTTTCCCGGTGAAGCTGCATCGCGCCTCGGCCGGGTGGACGCGGGCGGTGGCGATCATGACGGAATAGCGGACCGCGCTCCCCTCTCCCGATCGCATAGTCCTGCCGCGCTCCGTCTCCGCAGCCGGCCATGCGGCACCGCCGCGCCGACCCTGTTCACCCCGCGGACGGCGGCGCCAAACGCCGACAAATGACGCGCTGCAAACGGTCGGCGACGATCCGCTTGACCGCGGGTTGGGTGGTCGCTAGCGTACCGTCTAACCAAACTGCAATGACAACAGGCAGGCACGACCTGCCGTAAAAGGGGGAAACGATGGCCCAGACGATCGAGGGCTACGTCGGCGCGGCGATGGACGATGCAAGGCTCAGCCCGATCCACTACCGCGTCTTCGCGCTGATCGCCGCCGGCTACTTCTTCGACGTATCCAATTTCATCGTGCTCGGCGCGTTGGTGCCGAACATGATCCACAGCAATTTCCTGACCGCGGGACAGGTCGCCACCGTCGCCAGCGCGCAGACCTTCGGGTTGTTCGTCGGCACCGTGGGGCAGGGGGAGTTCACCGATCGGTTCGGCCGCAAGGCGGTCTACCAGTTCAACCTGCTGCTGTTCGGCGTCGCCACGATCCTGTCGGCCTTCACGCCCAATTACGCCTGGCTGGCGCTGCTACGCTTCATCGCCGGGATCGGCCTCGGCGCCGAGCAGCCGTTGTGCTTCGCCTACGCCGGCGAATATGCGCCGAAACGCATCCGCGGGCGCGTGCTGGCCGGCATCCAGCTCATCGGCGGCGCGCTGGTCTGGCCGTTGTCCACCCTGTTCGCGCTGTTCGCGCTGGGCTCGATCGGCTGGCGCGGCATCTGGATCGTGCTCGGCGTGGGTGCGCTCATCGTGTTCGTGCTGCGCTTCTCCTTGCCCGAATCGCCGCGCTGGCTCGCGACGCACGGCAAGGGCGAGCGTGCGCTCGATCTGCTCGAGCGCATGGGCCTGCCGCGCCCCGCGCCGGGGACCACGCTCACGCAGGATGCGGCGAGCAACACGCATAGCGATCCCTTCGCGGTGGTGTTCCGCGACTACCGCGGCCGGGTGCTGGCGGGCATGTTCTGCTTCGTCGCCTTCTTCGGCGTGGCGATCGGGCTCGGCGTGTGGCTGCCCAACATCATGGCGCGCAGCGGCATGACGATCACCAAGTCGCTGACCTACACCCTGATCATCCAGCTCGCGTTCCCCTGCGCCAGCCTGTTCATGATGTTCGCCCTGGAACGCTACGGGCGGAAACCGGTCTCGGTGGCCTCCTTCATCCTCGCCGGGCTGTTCGCTGCCGCCTTCGCCAACGCGACCAGCGCCGCCATGCTGCTGATCGTCGGGTTCTGCATGATGTTCTTCATCCAGCTGGCGGGCAATTCGGCGCAGATTTTCGCCTCCGAAGTGTTCCCGACCAACGCGCGGGCCTCCGGGTTCGGCGTCGCCGCCGGCACCGGGCGGCTCGCCACCGCGTTCATCATCCCGGCAATCCTGTGGATCGAGAACGGCTACGGGGTCGGGGCGGTGTTCGGCTGCGTCGCTGCGCTGCTGGTGATCGCCGCCTGGACCGTGACGTTGCTGGGGCCGGAGGCGCGCGGGCTGTCGCTCGACGTCATTGCGCCGCCGACGGGCTGAACCGGAGACCGAAACGATGGCCAACGAAGCGCGCCTCCGTCTGCTCGGCCGTTCCGACCAGGGCGGCCGACCGGACGGGGTGCAGGTGATGGCGGCGCGCGGGCACGCCTATGTCGGGCACATGCTGTCGGGCGGGATCACGACGCTCGACGTCTCCGACCCGCGGGCGCCGCGCGCGGTGCATTTCATCGCCTGCCCGCCCAATACGCGCTCGCACCATATCCAGGTGCACGACGGGCTGCTGCTCGCGGTGAACGCGCCGGCGGTGTGGGCGGCGCCGGCGGCGATGAAGGGGGATTATTTCGGTCAGTCCCTGACGCAGACGCTGGCCGGGCGGGAACGGGACTTCATCGCCGGCATCAGGGTTTTCAGCCTGGACGACCCCGCGGGCCCGCGCGAGATCGGCTTCCTGCCGATCGA
This sequence comes from uncultured Pseudomonadota bacterium, assembly GCA_963708095.1. Classification (GTDB taxonomy): domain Bacteria; phylum Pseudomonadota; class Alphaproteobacteria; order Acetobacterales; family Acetobacteraceae; genus JAJZVS01. Next base: position 3,545,923 of record OY970182.1, on the reverse strand, counting down.
CGGGCTGGGACCGCACCGCATCTGGTGGGCGGGCGGGCGCTATGCCTACGCCTCCGTGCATTTCGAGGGATTCACCGACCACATCCTGGCGGTGATCGACCTGGCGGACCCGACGAAGCCCGCGGTCGCCGGGCAATGGTGGTTGCCGGGAATGCACGCTGCCGGCGGGGAAACGCCGGTTGCCCCCCAGGGTCAGCGCTGGGCACTGCACCACATGATCCCGGCCGGCACCATCTCAGCCGGCACCCTGGGCTACGCCGCCTGGCGCGACGGCGGCTTCACGGTGATGGACCTGGCGGATCCGGTCGCGCCGAAGCTTGTGTCGCACCGCCGCTGGGCACCACCCTACGCCGGCGGCACGCACACGCCGCTGCCGCTGCCCGGCCGCGGCCTCGCCGTGGTCGCCGACGAGGCGACCGCGCCCCGGTGCGCCAAAGGCATGGCCTACACCTGGGTCATCGACATGCGGGCGCCGGAAAACCCCGTCACCATCGCCACCCTGCCGAGCCCCGCGGAGGAGGATTTCTGTTCCAAGGGCGGCAAGTTCGGCCCGCACAATCTGCACGAGAACCGCCCCGGCTCGCTGGTCAGCGAGACCCTGATCTTCGCCACCTACCAGAATGCCGGCCTGCGCGTGTTCGACATCGCCGACGCCTATGCGCCGAAGGAGATCGCCCGCTACGTGCCGCCGCCGCCGGAGCGGATGGTCGATGCCAAGGCGGAATGCGTCACCCAATCCTCCGACGTGTTCGCGGCTGCCGACGGCACGCTGTACCTGACCGACAACAACGGCGGGATGTCGATCCTGGCGTTCGAGGGGTAAGCGCCCCCGTTTCTCTCCCCCCTTGCGGGCGTTTGCCCCAAGGGGAGACGGAGAGCGGCGCCTACGTGTTCATCGCGTCGAAGAAATCGTTGTTGGTCTTGCTGTATTTCAGCTTGTCCAGCAGGAACTCCATCGCATCCACCGTCCCCATCGGGTTCAGGATACGGCGCAGCACCCACATCTTGGACAAGGTGCTCTTTTCCACCAGCAGCTCTTCCTTGCGGGTGCCGGACTTCGTGATGTCGATCGCCGGGAAGCTGCGCTTGTCGGACAGCTTGCGGTCCAAGATGATTTCCGAGTTGCCGGTGCCCTTGAACTCCTCGAAGATCACCTCGTCCATCCGGCTGCCGGTGTCGATCAGGGCGGTGGCGATGATCGTCAGCGAGCCGCCTTCCTCGATATTGCGCGCCGCGCCGAAGAAGCGCTTCGGCCGCTGCAGCGCGTTGGCGTCCACGCCGCCGGTCAGCACCTTGCCCGACGACGGCACCACCGTGTTGTAAGCGCGCGCCAGGCGGGTGATGGAATCGAGCAGGATGACCACGTCGCGCTTGTGCTCGACCAGGCGCTTGGCCTTCTCCAGCACCATGTCGGTCACCTGGACGTGCCGCGTGGCCGGTTCGTCGAAGGTTGACGCCACGACCTCACCTTTCACCGAGCGCGACATGTCGGTGACTTCTTCCGGCCGCTCGTCGATCAGCAGCACGATCAGGAAGACTTCGGGGTGGTTGGCGGCGATCGCGGTGGCGATGTTCTGCAGCATCACCGTCTTGCCGGTACGCGGCGGGGCGACAATCAGCGCGCGCTGACCGAGGCCGATCGGGGCGATCAGGTCGATCACGCGGGGGGTGAAGTCCTTGCCCGGGCCTTTCGCCACCGACTGGAAGTTCTCGACTTCCATCTTCAGGCGGCGGTCGGGATACAACGGCGTCAGGTTGTCGAAATTGATGCGGTGGCGCACCGCATCCGGCGGCTCAAAATTGATGGTGTTGAGCTTGAGCAGGGCGAAATACCGCTCGCCATCCTTGGGGGCGCGGATCTGGCCCTCCACCGTGTCCCCGGTGCGCAGCGCAAAGCGGCGGACCTGGGTCGGGCTCACGTAGATGTCGTCCGGTCCCGGCAGGTAATTGGCCTGCGGACTGCGCAGGAAGCCGAAGCCGTCGGGGAGGATTTCGAGCGTGCCCTCGCCGTGGATCGCCTGGTCGTTCTCGGCCAGGTTCTTCAGGATCGCGAACATCATGTCCTGCTTGCGCAGGGACGATGCGTTCTCGATCTGAAGCGATTCGGCGTAGGACAGCAGGTCGGCGGGGGATTTTGCCTTGAGTTCGGCGAGATGCATCGCGATGCCTTGGCGTGGTCCGAGGGGGGAGGAGAGACGTGTCGGCAGACAGGCGGGGGAGGGGAGACGGTTTGGGCGGACGCACCACCGGCCGGCGGAAAAACCCGCCAAGGGCCGGACCGTTCCAACCTGGAAGGACGAAAAGGCGGCCAGAGGCCGCGCGAAAGGAAGGGAAGGCCCTGAACCTAGCCTCAGGCCCGGTCCCGGTCAATCGGGGCAGATGGCCTTCGCAGGGCGGTTTGTCAAGCGGGGGCGGTTTGTCAAGCGGGGGCGGTTTGTCAAGCAGGGCCATCGCTTGAACGCCCCGTGCCTGCACCTGCTGCACCGCCGGCAACAATGTCGCTCCCGCCCTCACCCGCGCGCGGTGCGCGTCGACCTTGGCCCGCTTCGCGGCCCAAGCCCGCGAGAGCGGGAGAGGTGCAGGCGCGGGGCGTTCACGCGATAGCCCAGGTTTGTCGAACGGGAAGGCGGCCGTCGGCTCAGAACGGCCGCACGATCACCATGATCACGATCAGGATCATCAGCACCGTCGGCAGCTCGTTGGCGATCCGATAGAACCGCGCACTGCGGCGGTTGCGGTCGTGCAGGAAATCCCGCCGCCAGCCGGAAAAAGCGCCGTGCAGCCCCGACATCAGGATCACCGACGCCAGTTTTACATGCCACCACCCGGCGGACCAGTCGATCACCCCCGGGGTCAGCACGAGCAGGATGCCGAAGGTCCAGGTGGCGATCATCGCCGGGTTGGTGATCCCGCGCAGCAGCCGCCGCTCCATCACCTTGAACCGCTCGCTCGCCGCCGATCCGGGCCGTACTTCGCAGTGGTACACAAAGAGACGCGGCAGGTAGAGCACCCCGGCCATCCAGGCGATCACCGAGATGATGTGCAGCGCCTTGAGCCACGGATAGAACGGTGCCAGCGCCGGGATCGTCATGCCGCCATGCCCCCCCGCAGCAGCGCCGGCAGCGCCGCCAGATCGTGGAACGGCACCGCACCGGCCGCGCGCAACGCCGCACCATCTCCGTCCGGGGAAAACCCGAGACAGGCCATTCCGGCCGCCACCGCGCCGTGCACGCCGGGCAGTGAATCCTCGATCACCAGGCACGCCGCCGGCGCGACCCCGGCCGAGGCCGCCGCGGCCAGGAACAGATCGGGCGCCGGCTTGCCCCGCCCGCCGCGCGCGATCACCGTCTCGGCACTCCACACCCGCCCGTCCACCAGCGCCGCCAGACCGGTGCAGGCGAATTTCGCGGCCAGTTCCGCGACACCGGAATTGGACGCGACCCGCCAGTCCAGCCCGAGCGCCCCTACGCCGCGCAATGCCGCCTCCGCCCCCGGCACGAGGACCGCCTCGCGCCCGAGCGCGGCAGCGAGCCGCGCCGCCAGCTCCGACTTCCAGCCCGGCGGCAACGGCGCGCGCAGTTCGTCGGCGATGGCGCCGCACATGTCGGCGAGGCTCATGCCCAGGAAACGCGCCTGGCAGTCCGCGGCGGTCATCATCCAACCAAGCTCGGCGAGCGCTGCAGCTGTCACCCGGTTGGCCACCCCCTCGCTGTCGATCAGCACGCCGTCGCAATCGAACACCACCAGCCGCACCGGCTCGGTGCGTGCCCGCAGAGCCGCCGCGGCCGACGCGCTCACGATGTCATTCCGACGGGCAGGTTCAGACACAAGCATGGCGCACGCCCGATCCCTGACCTCCCGCCCGGCCTCCAGATGCTACACCGGCCCCGCATCGCCGGTTCACCCGGCCCGCAGCGGGCAGCCGCCGAACCCCGCCGGGCAGATCCGGTGCCCGGCGTGGCTGCACATCCCCGGCCCCGCCGCCCGGGCCCGCCGCACCAGCCCGGCCAGCGAAGCGATGAACGCCACCCCGGCATTCTGCGTCGGCACCCGGAAATACCCCGGCACGCCCAACCGCTCGGCCAGGGTGCGGTACTCGACATCCAGCTCCACCAGGGTCTCGGAATGTTCGGAGACGAAGGCGATCGGCACCACGAGCAGCGCCACCTTGTCGTGCGCCGCGCGTTCGATTTCCTGCTCGGTGCTCGGCTCCAGCCATTTCTGCGGCGTCGCGCGCGACTGGTAGCAGATCGCATGGTCGTCCGGCGCGTCCGCCCCCCAGGCGGCGCGTACCGCGGCCACCGTGCGCTCCACCTGCCACTGGTAGGGATCGCCGGCGCGCACGATCGTCTCCGGCAGGCCGTGCGCGGAAAACAGTACCCGCAGCTTCACCCAAGGATCGAGTGCGGCCCGCGCCGCCTGCCATCCCGCCCGCACGCCTTCGGCGGTGGCGGCGGCGAACGCGGTATCGTCCGGATAGCAGCACAAGGAGGACACGTCGGCAACCAGCGCCGCATTGCACGCTGCCTCGCGCCAGGCGTCGAGCGAGCTGCCGGTCGTGGTGGTGGAATATTGCGGATAGAGCGGCAGCAGCACGATCTCGTCCGGCCCCCAGGCCTTCACCGCCCGCGCCGCCGCGTCGCTGAACGGGTGCCAATAGCGCATGGCGATGAAGCAGCGCGCCTCGATCTCCGGCAGCGCCAGCGCGAGCGCCGCGCCTTGTTCCTCGGTCAGGCCGAGCAGCGGCGAGCGCCCGCCCAGCAGTGCATAGTTCTCGGTGGCCGGCTTCAGCCGCCGCGATGCGATCAGCCGGGCGAGGAACGGGCGGACGAAGAACGGCACCCGCAGGATCGCCGGGTCGGAAAACAGGTTGCGCAGGAACGGCCCGATCGCCTCCGGCCGGTCCGGGCCGCCGAGGTTGAACAGGACGATCGCAACCCGCGGCGCGGTCATGCCATCCCCACCGCCCGCACCTGCGTGACCAGGGCCGCGACATGGGCGAGCGGCGTCGCCGGCAGGATGCCGTGGCCGAGGTTGACGATGAGCCGGCCGTCGCGCCCCGCCGCCAGCACCTCCTCCGTCGCCGTCGTCAGCGCCGGGCCGCCGGCGAGCAGGGCCAGCGGATCGATGTTGCCCTGCAACGCAACCCCGGGGCCCACCTGTCGCCGTGCCAGCACCGGATCGGTCGCGGTGTCGACGCCGACCGCCGCCACACCGGTCGCCGCGGCATATTCGCCGAGCAGGCCCCCGGCCAGCCGCGGAAAACCGATCACCTTCAGGCCCGGGAACCGTGCCCGCAAGGCCGCGACGATGCGCGCCGCCGGGGCGACCGCGTGCGCGCGGAACAATCGCGGTGACAGCACGCCGGCCCAGGAATCGAACAGCATCACCGCCTCCGCACCCGCTTCGACCTGGGCTGAGAGATAGGCCGTTGTCGCTTCCGTCAACCGCTCGATCAGGGCTGCGAACAGTACCGGCTGCGCATAGGCCATGGTGCGGGTCGCGGCGAACTCCTTCGACCCGCCGCCTTCCACCAGGTAGCAGGCGACGGTGAACGGGGCGCCGGCGAAACCGATCAGCGCGGTGCGGTCGAAGCCTTCGGCGGCCAGTTTGGTGCGCACGCGGCGCACCGTCTCCAGGATCGGCGCGATCGCGTCCAGCAGGCGTGCGGGATCGAGCCGCGCCACGCCGGCCGCGTCGGCGAGCGGCGGCAGCACCGGCCCCTCGCCCTCGCGAAAGGCGAGCCCGTGCCCCAGAGCCCAGGGCAGCATCAGGATGTCGCTGAACAGGATGGCGGCATCGAAACCGAACCGACGGATCGGCTGCAGGGTGACCTCCGCTGCCAACTCCGGCGTGGTGCAGAGGGCAATGAAATCGTCCGCCTGCGCCCGGATCGCCCGATATTCCGGCAGGTAGCGCCCCGCCTGGCGCATCAGCCACAGCGGCGGCGGCCACACCGCCTCGCCACCCAGCACCGCCAGCAGGGGTTTACCGCCCGCGCTGCCGTCCGTCCCTGCGACCGTATCCGACGTGCTGCGCATGCAGGGCTTCTACCAGAAGAGAAAAGATAAAGAAGAGCTTCGGAAGGAGAAGCAGAGCCCCGGGAGTGTGGGGATTCCGGTTGCGGCAGCGATGACCCGACGCCTGTCCACAGCAGATGCGGGAGCCAAGTCCCAGGGCAGAAAAGGTTTTCCGGGTTATCCCCGGTGACGGGGCGGAGCTTGCCGATCGTTCCCCCGATCGCCGCTCGGGGATAGTTATCCCCGTTGCGCCGGAAGGTGACCGACAGGGGGGCGCGTTATCCCCATGACTCATGTCGGCCCACAGCCCGTCGCTCGCCGGCGATCTCCGTGCGGGCATCCTTTACCCGCACGGAGGGAGGCCAGGCCATCGCCGGTCAGTCGTCCCCGGCCTGCAGCACCGACAGCGCCTGCGGCTGCGGCATCCAGAACCAGCGGTAGAGCATTCCCGCGCCCATCGATCCCACGATCTGCGCCAGGAAGTAGATCGGCACACCGGTGTAGATGCCCGTGGCGACTGCCGGGCCCAGGGTGCGCGCCGGGTTGACGCTGCCGCCCGTCAGCACGCCGAAGAAGAGGATGCAGATCGTCACTGTCATCCCGATCGCGAATGGCGCCAGCCTGCCGGCACTGCCGCGGACCGCCGTGTGCAGCACGGTGTTGACCAGGAAGAACGTGCCGATGGCCTCGAGGAGGAAGGCCCCGCCGTAGGTGATGCGGTGCGTATCGACGACCGTGGCGCCGAGGTGGTTCACCGGCCCGCCGAACACGACGCGCAGGCAATAGGCGGCAACGATGGCGCCGGCGAACTGCGCCAGCAGGTAGGGCGTGAGGCGTCGGAGCGGAAACTCGCCGGCTGTGGCGAGGCCGAGGGAGACCGCCGGATTGATGTGGCAGCCGCTGATGTCGCCGAACGCCGAGGCGAACACCATGATGGTCAACCCGTGCGCGAACGCCACGGCGGGATCGTGGTTGCCTCCGAGTGCGGTCGCCGCGCCGGCGCCGACAAAGATGAGCGCGAACGTGCCGATGAACTCTGCCGTCAGTGCCCGCGACAGGGGTGCTGGTCGGTTTGCCATGGATCGCATACCTTACGAAGATTCACCTGGGACTGTCGTACCGGCGTCACTTGGGATGACGGGCGCGCAACGAGGTCGCATTGCGCGCCAGGGTAGTTTCGCGACGCCGCCCGGAAATCGCTATCCTGCCCGGCAGTACAACATTCAAGTCGGTGACTTACAACAAATGAGCGACGTGCGTGCAGCGATGGTTCGCAGAAGGTCCCACCGGTGCGACGTGCACAGGATGGGGTGGTCCCGGCAGGCGTCTACGCGCGATCACGGAATCGTGAGTCTCGATATTTCTCCCAATATGACAGCAAGGTTTCCGTCCTGTCGTGGCTGTTCACAGGGTCCGGAGGAGCCACGAAGATTATCCCGCTGCAATACGTCCTGATTACGCATCGTCATGCAATGGGCAATATGCAAGTGCCTGTCTGCGCACGGGAGCAGATCTCTGCATCACCCGCTGACGGCCTAGGTTTCTTTTGCGTTCCTTTTCGTTCGGTCTGGAACACGACGGGCGCTCTGCGATGCAGGTCGTTGCTTATGTCGCGGGACGGACCGGCAATGGCCGTAGGTTGCATATCAGATGTGTCGCGGGTGACGTGCGGTCCATGGGACGCGGTGCGGGTGCCGGCGGATCGCGCAGATTCCAACATCGCGTAGACTCCAACACGGAGAAGACAAGGCGAGGAAGAAGGAGGCCACAGAGGAGGCGGAGCGCGACGCGCGTTCCTGCGGCCTCCTGACGCGTCATCCCGGCGGCACGCTTGCATCCACCCACGCATCTCGCTGCACGGGGCGCACCTGGCTGCGGCAGGCACCCAACCCCCTCTGCGGCCTCATTCTTCCTCGCGTTGCCTTACTCCGTGTTGGAATCGGCGGCAGCCGGCCGCCCCAGGCCGGGGTGCAGTAAGAGGTGCCGGCCGCGGCTCGCACGACAGAAGCCGGGTCATGCCACCTGTTCGGAACCCTGCGGTGGGCGCCCCTCACACCGCGCCAAATGCAAGCGCGCCGGGTTCGGGATGTCCCCGCTTGGTCCGCTGTTCCGTCGGGACTGGGAAGGGCCGATCCCAGAGTAGTCGGGTGAACCGGAAAATCGGTCCGGACCGCGCCTCCTTCCCTCTCCCGCGTGCGGGAGAGGTCGGCGCGCTCCTTGGCACGGCGGGCGGGGGGTTTTCTCGCGGGGCCGGGCTTGGTATAGGGCAGCGGCCCTGGCCGGGGGGTTGGTGGTCCCGGCATCGGTGGGCGCATAGCTCAGTTGGTAGAGCAGCTGACTCTTAATCAGCGGGCCGTAGGTTCGAGTCCTACTGCGCCCACCAAGATATCAAGGGGTTAGCGCCCCTCCCCCGAATATCCCCGGAAAATGTCCGCACAGTGTCCGCAAATCGGAGAGCAGTAGATCATGGCGAACCGGATAGCTGCGGAACTCTCCGGTCGTCGGAAGATCGGGACAATTCTGGCGTTCCCGGCCCCTGCGGGTCTCGTTGCCGGCGCCCCGGCGGCCGTGCTCAACGGTCTGTCCGCGGGCCTTCGCTGGCATCTGGGGGATATCGCGGCGGTAATTTTCCGCGACGCGGCAGAGGCTGCAAGGTGGCCCGGATTCGCCGTCGCGGATGACCATAGCGCCTGAGTGCGGACACGCCGCGCGGACACGGCCTCCCGGCTGGCCGGGGTGCGAGCGGGCATTGAAAGGGACTCGCCTGCCGCCGTTTACGGGTGCAACATGCCGTCATCACGGAAACGGGAGGATGGCATGGCAGACACGCTCAAGCCGGGCGATGTGGTGAAGCTCAAGTCCGGAGGGCCGCCGATGACGATTACCCATGTCTTCCCCGAGGGGGCGGCGCTCGCATGGTTCGAGGGGAACAATCTACGTACCCGCACATATCAAGAAGGGGTAATTGCTCTGGATGCTCTGGAACGTAAGTAGGCCGCTGCCTTCGCGGTCCGCATAGACTGGCGGACAAACAAAAAGGGCCGCCCGGTCTCCCGAGCGGCCCCATCGTCACCCCACCGGCAGGATCAGACCCAGGGGTTGCGCGTCCGCGCCACCAGCTCGGCCCGCGTCGTGCCGTAGCGGCGGCAGTAGCGCCACACCCGGAACCGGCTTCGAGCTCGGGGAAAAAAGTCCGGTCCTACGCCTCCGCGTGTTGCTTAAGCGTGGACCTTTGGCCCGCGGTGGACGTGAGCGCACCCATAAGGAAGTCGCGGTTATCCTGCTGGCGTGGCGGGCGCACGCGAACGGCGTCTCGGCTCCCCGTAGTTGGGAATGGGCCAAGTCGTACGAGCTTCCCGCAGTCGCATGAAACCGATCCGGGTCGAATTGTTCTGGGCTTCGGATGTCACGGTGCGCGACCGTCTGCGCCCGCTCGACAAAGCGCGCGTCGGCGAGCTTGCCGAAAGCATCCGCAAGCTCGGCTTGATGCACCCGGTCAGCGTGCGCCTGGAAGCCGGCATTGATCCGAACGATCTGACGGCGCGGTGCCCGGTCCTGATCGCGGGCCGTCACCGGCTGGCGGCCTGCGACCAGCTTGGCGTCCTGGTCGAGTGCGCGATCTTCGACGGCGACGCCGACGATGCCAGGCTGTGGGAGATCGCGGAGAACCTGCACCGGGCGGACCTGACCGAGGCGGAGCGGCGCCAGCATATCGCTGAGTGGGTACGGCTGACGGCGGAGAAACTGCCGCACGATGCGGCGGTTTCTAAGCGCGGCACCGTCGAGGGCCGCGGCAACGAAGGCGCGATCAGCAAGGCCGCAAAGGACCTTGGTATCTCCAAGGACACCGTAGCCCGCGCAGTCGCCGCCGAAAGCCTCACACCAGAAGCCAAAGCCGCCGCCGATGCAGTCGGCCTCGGCACCGTCAAGCGCGCCGAGGCCGCTACCGAGGACACTCCGGCCGCCCAGGTTGCCCACATCGAGGCCGACTGCCCCCGGCGCCAGGCGGACAAGATGCACGACGCCTGCGGGGCGCATCTGCCAGGGCTGGCCGGAATCAGGTGGTAGTGCGGACACGGGAGCGGACACGGCCCCGCCCGCCCGCGCCACCCCGTAACCGATTTGTAGGAACACCCCTGCGACAACCGGCCATGGCCCGCGACACAGACCCGCCGCCCGGTCGCCCTCCACCACAGAATTGGGCGGCACCGATCGACCGCCGCCGTCCCGGGCGTCGCGTCTATGTCAGCCCGGGACTGGTGCCGGTGCTCCGCTCCCCGCATCGGGCGGACCCTGAGGCGGAAGAACCGCCGGAGCGGCCCGAGGAGTGGGACGTGCCACGTCCTGTTGCCGGGCGGAGATAGCCTCGGCCGGGGTCAAGCGCGGCCAGGATCGCCCTCCCGGGCGCAGAAAGGGCCGCCCGGTCTCCCGAGCGGCCCCATCGTCACCCCACCGGCAGGATCAGCGCCGGCCAGCGCGCTGTAATAGATCGAGCAGCGGCGCCCCTACCTCGTGCAACTCCGCCCGCACTGTGCCGGGTGCGGCGGCTGGCGTTCCGTCAAGAGGCTCCCGCACCCATCTGCTCAGGATGCGGGTCATGTGCGCCTCGGCTCGGTCGATTGCCTCTAGAAGCTCCCACCGGGGAGGGTCCAGCCGGCGCTTTGATGGGCCTCTCCCTCGGACCGGCGGCGCCAGGACCGCGGAAGGCAAGAAGTACGCCTCAAGATGGGGGCGCGGAACGGGAGCCTGGGCCGGGGCGGTAGGGGCGCGCTCCGGGTCGCGCATCCCGGGCAGGTAATGAATGCGCGCGGGGAGCACGGGCCGCGTCCGGGTCGTCTTGGCCGCGCTCATGCCGCCGCCCTTCCCATAAGGTCGAGCAGTGCCGAATAGGCCAAAGCCTCGTCGGCGTCCCAATCGTCGGACGGCATCCCGCTGTAGGACCACTTGAACCGCTCGATCGCCAGCGCGGCTTTCGCCTTCGCCGCTCCGGGCGTCGTGGCCGGCGTCGTGGCTATGCGCGCCCTCAATTCGTGGAAGCGACCGAAGTCGGCGGCGTAGATCGCGGCGATCTCCCGCGCCCGCGGGTGGGAGGCCAGCATGTCGGCTTCTTCGTCGCACAGCGCGTCGTGGTAACGAGACATTGCCAGCAACTCGGCGATGTCGGCGAGCAGCCCGGCATCCGCGTCGGCATCGCGGGCCTGCGTCCCTACGGTCCGTAGCTGTGCCGCTACGGACCGGAGCTGGTCGGCGTATGACGCGGTGAACGGTGCGGCGGCCAGGGCTGCGGCAGCGCTGGCAAGCAGGCCACGGCGATGGGGGGAAGGAAGGGCCGGCGGGGTGGCCCGCTCGGCCGATGACATGGACGGCGCGCCCGTGCTACGGGCGTCGATAGCCTTTGGCATCGTGAGTCCTCACGTGCTGGGGGTTAGGTCGGGCGTGGTGCCTGCAAGCGCCGCGTCCGGCCGCTCGCGATCCCGCGAGCGCAGATACGCTGCGCCGGGTTACGCCGCAGTGTCAACAGTAAGGGTCTCGCCGGCGCGCGCGGGCCGCCTCCTTCGCCTCCGGGGCGATGCTGGCGATCTTGACGGCGCGCTGGGCTTCCGTGCGGTCTATGCCGAGGTCGCGGACGGCGGCGTTGATGCCGGTGGGGGCCTGGGCGTGGCCGTGCTTTCGAACAGGCGGCGCAACTTGCGCCGGCTGTTGGGCCAGCTTCTCCCCCGTGATCCGTACCCACTCCGCGATATGGTCCGCGCGCTCCTGCACCGTCAGGTCGGCGCGGTGCAGGTTCTCCGCGATCTCGCGTTGCACAACCCGCAAAATCCGTTGCCGCGAATCAGTCGCAACTAGGAATATCTGTTACCGGAACATGGAGTAACGGGGGGACGAGATTTCGCGGGCGATCACCTACCGCCGCGCCCCCAACGCCAGCGCTGCCGCCTGCCGGGTCTCCATCGGCACGCGCTCGTCCTGCACCAGCCCGGCAAGCTCGGCCGATCGGCACGGCTGGCAGCGCCACCGGCCGGGATAGTCCGGCAGGAACCGGGCGCCGCAGTCGGTGCACTGCCGGCGGCGAGGCTCCCCCGCCTCCTTCAGCGCAGCCCGGGCCGCCATTCGTTCGCTCGGCCGGGCAAGCGGATCCTCCGCAATCACGCGCAACACAGCGAGGTCGGGGCCGTCGCTCATGCCGGGCGCCCCGGCTCGCCCTCGGCCGCCACGCGCCGCAGCTCGGCCGCCAGGTCGTCGCGCGCGACGTGGAACCGTTCCGGGTCCCGGTGATCCGGTGGCGGCAGGCGGCGGAGCCGGTCGGCCAGGTCGAGCAGGCGTTCGCGCGTCGTCACGTCTCCACCTCGGTCCCCGCCATCCCGACCGGCGCGGGGATGCAACACCAGCAGCGCCAGCCCCGCCGGGGTTCCGTGGCCTCGGTCCACCACAAGCCGCCCCAGCACACGGCACACCGTGGCCCGGACTCGGGCCGCGCGGCGGGGTCGGCCCAACTCGGCACCCGCAGCCGCTCGGGCACCGGGCGCAGCATCGGCCCGGGCTGGAACAGGTCGGGGGCCGGATCAGGCATCGGCACGGGGGCCAAGCGCGGTCATTGCCCGGTCGAACAACGCCGCAATCGCCACCACGCTATCGGCCAGGGCGCGCAGTCGGGTCGCCGCATCCTCGGCGGCGGTCGCAATCTCGATTCGCACCTCCGGCGGTGGAAGCGCCCCCGCCGCGGCGATCGTGAAAACGGACCCAATGGCCGAGCCGACAGCCAACAGGCACGAAATCGCCTCCGGCGCAGCGGCCCCCAGCTCGGTCGCGGCGTTCCCCAGCTCGTTTATCAGCCCCTCGGCCGTCTCCATCGCGCCGCTCATCGGGCGAACGGCATGCTGGTAGCGATCCTCGGCGGCGCCGCAGTAGCGATGCCCGACGCGGTGGCCGTTGCGGTCGTGCCGGGGGGCGCGCCGTGCAGATGCACGTCCACCTTGACGGCCCCGGCGGCCGCCATGAACTGGTCCGCGCCACTGCCTCGCATGGCGTCCGTGGCGCCTCCGCCAGCCGGCCGCTCGAAATGGTCAGAGACGGAATAACCGGCGCCCCGGGCGTTTGTCTGGCGCGCCAAAGATGCCCCGGCGCCGGTCTGATCGCCCTTCGTCAGCTCCCATTGCGCGAAACCAAGCTGGTCCGCCGCCGGGATCGTGCGGGGATCGCCGCCCTGCCAGCCGTGTTGCCGCGCATATTGTTCCAGCGCCCGCGTCCTGGGGCCGTGGAACTGGAACAGGCCGAAGCTGGTCGGGCGCCCGTTCTTGTCGTAGTCGCCAGCCGCCTCCGGATTGAAGCCGGACTCGCTCGACATGTTCGCCAACAACCCGGCCGTCTGCGCCGCGGACCAGCCGTGATTGCGGAAATACCGGCTCGCTTGGTTCATCACGTTCGCACCCGCCGCAGTGGTCGGCAGGCGTGGCGCGTTGCCGAGCGGGGAGGCGCCGCGCCCCCCGGAGTTGCCTTGCGCAAGCCAGGACCCCGGATTGAGATAGGAAAACGGCACTCGTCCGGCTGGGGCGTTGCCGAGGTCGGCCGGGAGGGGGCCGGTTCCGGCCAGCGCACCACCAGCGGCGCCAACGACGGCTCCTACCGGCCCCGCGACCTTGCCGCCCGCAACCGCACCCAGAACAGCCCCCGCAAGCTGCGGGTGCGTCTCAAACCAACGGCCGATTTTCTCAAGCCATTGGAGAAACCCGGAGGCGACAACGCTCCGATTCGCAGAAGCCCAGTTGGAGACCCGATCTGTGATGTTTGTGATATCGGGCGCCAGCTTGTCGATGATCGTGTTCTCGACGCCCTCCAGGGAAAGCCCGAGTTTTTGCCAGGCGGTGTTCATCTTCTTGGCGTCATCGGCCATCTGCTGCGTCATCACGCCGCCCGACTTCTGCGCCTGGGCGACGTAGGCATCGAAGCCCTTGGATCCATTGCGGAGCATCGGATCCAGGGACGGGTCAATCCCGAACGCCCCCTCGGCACGCATCCGCGCGTGCGGGGTCATGTTCTTGGTCGCGTCGGCGAACTGGCGCAGCATCTGGTCGGGCGTGATCGGCTTGCCGTCCGGTCCTACGGGGGCGATGTGCAGCATCTGCCAGTAGGGCGTTGCGGCGTCCTGCCGGTGGAACTGCGCATCTTTGATCGCGTCGTTCGCGCCCTGGAGGCTCTTTGTCATCGCCTCCACAGAACTGCCGGCGAGCTTCGCGCCACCCTGGAGGGCGCTCACGCGATCGACCGGCATCGCGAGCGCGTAGCTCACGTTGCGGATCGAGTTTCCAGCCTTTGCCCACTGCCGCGAAAGCTCGATGACACCCGCGATACTGGCGGCGCTCGTGATCGTCGCCATCGGGCCGGCGGCTTTTTCGATGGAGCGCGCAAAGCTCAAGCTGTGATTGCCAAGAACCTTGACGCCCTCGGCCATCCGGTTGACGCCGGACACATCGCTGAATTTGGCGAGCGCCTTTCCGAACCGATCTGCGGGCGCCCGAAGCGCGGCGATGCGCTTATTGACCCGGTCGAGTGTCGCCGACGCTTTATCGGCGGCGCTTATGGTCACGCTGAAACCGCTACCGGCCATCGACTCGTGCTCCTACTGGGGCCGCCGCGAGGCGATCCGGTTTCGTCACCATTGCAGCGCTGCCGCCACACGCAACGCACTCGCGGCCCGCTCGCGCCGTTCGGCTTCCGCACGCGCCTCGATCTCGGTCGGCGTCGGCCGCGGGGTCCAGGTGGGGACCGGCAACGCGCCTTCGCGGCCCTCGATCCGGTCTTTCCATGCCCGGGCACGGCGCAGGTGCGCGGCTACGCTGTCCGGCGCGCGGCGCCCTGCGAAGCCCCGTTCGGTCACCAGCGCGGAAGGATTCGCGGGCACGCTAACAATGCTCAGCTCTAACATTTCCCAGGCCGTGTACCGCCAGCCGCCGCCGTCGAGCGGCTTGCGTGCCAGCGGCAGAAACCCGACAGAAACAGCACTCAGGACGCCGCCCTTCGCCAGCCTGGCATATTCGTCGGCTAGCGCGCTGGTGCCCTCAGGCGGAAACTCGATGGTTGCCACCACTGCGCCGCCTTCGACGGCAATCGTGACGCATCGTCCGATCGGTGCCTCGTAGTTATGTTGGGCCAACACGATCGGGTTGCGCTTGTAGTTTGCCAGCACGCAGCCGCTCGGTTCCAGGATGTCGCCCATCCGATCCGGTGTCGCGTCGCTCGCAATCACCTTGATCTGCCGCGCGCTGACAGTGGCGAGGAATTTGGCCGGCCAGCGCGGGGACGTGCTGCGGGCGGTGGGCGCTGCCATCAGATCGTCTCCTTAACGGAAGAAAATCCGGCCGCCGGCAGGGAACCACTTTGCCGGCGGCCGGCCTCGGCGCGAAGGGGGTGGCCCCCACCTTCTGCCGATAGGAAGGCCCAACACTCCGGGCCGAAAACGATGATGGTGGCGCTGCCGTGTGCCTGGATATCGTCCACCACGGGCGGCAGCAGAGCCGGCAGGGTCACGTCGGCATCGGGCGCGATCACGACACTGCCGCCGCGGTCTCGGTCTCGATCGCTTCCAGGGCGGCAGCCTCGGTGAGCAGCCGTTCCACCTCAGCCAGCCCTTCCCGCAAGTCCTGCGCTTTGCGCTCGGCACCCTCGGCGATCAGATGCGTGCGCGTCATCACGCCTTCAGTTCGGCGCAACTCGACGCCCGTAGGATCGAGCCGGCGCGCGAGACTGGCGGGGATCGGCTGGCGGAACGTGGCGCCCAATTCCTGCGCTGCCCGGTGACGTTCGCCAGCAGCAGCGTGGTCGGCGGCTGCGCCGGCTTTTGCATGCCGCGCCTCGGCAAGAGCCTGTTCGGCCTCGGCCAATTCCGTCGCAATTTCGGCTCGCCAGGTCGCGAGAGGTGCAGTTGTCATTTCAAGATTCCCATGTTTTCGAGTATGCGCCGCCAACCGGAAATTTCGCTATCGAATTGCGACTCGCTTCCCAGAATCAGCGGCGCTCGGACGTTCGGCATCGCCAGAATGTCGCTCCGGCTTCCGATCCCGGCCGCCGTGATCGCGGCCCGGAACTCCCGAACGCGGGCGGCGGAACGGGCGAGTTCCTGCGCGGCGCGATACATTTCGAGTTGCAGCGCGTTCCACGCCGGCCGGAGCTGCGTCGCGTATTTCAGCGTCAGCTCGCCGGCTATCGCGTCAACGGCCTCGGTCTGCGCGGTGATCGCGGCCATGACAATCGCGCGGTCGTGGTCGAGTTGCAGCAGCCGTGCCCGGTGATCGGGCGCGGCGGGAACCACCTCCCCGGCCAGCATGGCCCGCGCTGCGGCGATCGCGGGGGATGGCGCCGGGGACTTAGCCGCGGCCACCGGGGCGACGGGTGCCACACCCTGCGCAGCCGCCCGCAGTTCTGCCAGGCGGCGACGAAGCTGCGCATCCGACTCGCCATCGGATTCGGGCGCGCGGCCGGCGAAGTGCGCCTCATAATCGATGATCTGCCGGTCGCGCTCGATCTGTGCGAGCCGATCGCGGAACGCCGCCAGCAGCGCCGCCGCTGCGGCATATTCGGGATCGTCGCGCAACTGCGGGATCACCGTTTCGGCCGGGTCGGGGCGCGCTGTGCGAGTGGATAGAAGTGACATTTTTGGTCTCCTTGTGGAAGCATAATCCTGGACCGGTTGGGTATTTCCAACCGTCATTATTACCCAATGCATTTCCGCAATGTCTCGGCGGCGAGCATCGGACCGGCCGAGAGGATGTCGAACAGACAGCCGCTCAAGCCATCGGGACGGTGCCGGGCTGCGCGGTCCTGCGGCCAGCGTGTCGTTTCGTACGCCAGCGCGGCGGCAGCCATGGCGCGGGCTTGCTTGTGGCAGGACATGCCACCGAAATGCCGCTCGGCGGCCTCACGGATCGCCCGGCGCTGCTCCCGTTGGCGCATCGCCGAATGCCACCCGGGGGCGAGGCCCAAGTGCGCCGCGAAATCGCCCCCCTCGGCGAACCAGGCGTCGATCGCCCCGACCACCACCAGCGCCGCCGGCTGCGCCTCGGGGTCCTCTACCGCCAACAGCAGGTCGCGCACGGTGCGCAAAGCGTCCAGCGGGTGGGGGGCGCTATGCGGCATCGTCGCCCCCAGGCGCCCCGATCACCTCCGGCTGGAAGTCTTCGGCCGTCAGCCGCTCGCCCTCGCCGGGAAACAGCAGGTTGTGCCGTTGCAAATAGCTGGCCTGCGACTCGAACCGGGGCGGGTCTGCCGGATCAGGCGCGGCGTAAGGGAAATGCCCTTCCACCCAGTCCTTCGTCCACACGCAGCGCGGCCCTTTGAGGGTCCGCCCGTTGTAAAGATCAATCTGCGGCTGGGTCACCCATTGCCACGGGATGCCGCACACAGATTGGGACGTGTGGGTAACCTGACGCGGAAACGCATCACCGATGCCACCCAGGCGCCGGCGAAGTTCAGGGCCGAGGTCTACGCGGTGGTCTGTGCAGTCGCAGCGGGGGGCATCCCAGCGCCACCACACGGCCGGGCGGCTTCCGGGCCGCTCGACGGCCCACGTAGCGAGTATCTCCCCCCTGTGCAGGTTCCACAGCCCGCGGAGGGTCGGCCGTCCCCAGGACTTTAGAGCGGCGGAATACTCGTCCAGTCCGAACTCCTCGAACGAATCCGCGTCCGTCGGGCGCGGCTCGTCACTCAGCATGGCAAGGGCCAGCGGGCTTACGCCCTCGATCCGAGCTTTCGGGTTGCGGCGCTTCACAGGCATGTTCAAGATCTCCGATTGGATCGCAGCCCCGGCGGTCGCGGTGTTGACGACGGCGGTTCGATGTCCAAGTCGAGTTCGCGGATGAGCCGGGCGAAGGCCAAGCGGCAATCGCGTTCCACGGCGACTTCAGGACGGGCGCGCGGTGCACCGAAGCGGTCGAGATAGGAAATCCCGTCGCGATCCAGAACGGCGCGGGCGGCCTGGCAGCGGTCCCAGCTTTCCGCGGCGAGCTGCAACAGCCGCGCGTGATGCGGCTCCAGTTCATACTCGGCCGCGACATTGGCGAACCAATCGCGTGTTGCGCCACTAAGATGCGCAGGGGCTGCGGACGGTTTTTTGGGCGCAGGTTTCAGCATGGGAACTCCTCGGTGATAAAAATCTGCGTTGAACGGGGGCAGCGTCCGTAAAAACCTGACGGGGGAGCAGTCCACAGCGACCATCCGCGATGGGCTGACACCCCCCTACCCCTGGCGCGCATGACTGCCGCCGCAGGTATGCGGTGGGGGTATGGCGTCGGGATGCGGGGTCTCGGCATCGGCACCGGGAAGGCCGGGTCGGCGCCGCGTTGGTAGGCGGCACTGAGGGGTGCAACGCAAGCGCGGTTGCGCAGTTGGTGCGCCGTTGGAAATGGTAGGCTGCGCGCAGTTGCGCAGTTACCTTTTTCCTTAGGCGCCGCGCAACAACTGCGCAGGTTTTGTGCGCAGTTGGTGCGCAGTTGTTTGTGGCGGTAACTGCGCAGGCCATCACGGCCTCTTGGTTGGATTGACGCGAAGGCCGAGAAACCGCTTCCGGGCGGCAACGTCCTCGTACTCTTCCGTGTAGAGCGCGCCGGACTTGAGCCATGCTTTGATGACGTCGCGCGCCTGCTTCTCCGTCTTGTCAGGCGCATGGTGGACCACGACGTGCCAGGCGGCCCGATCCTTGGCACCGGATGACGTCGAGTAGCGGGAGCCGTCGGCGCGCCCGGCCTCGATGTCGTCGAGCATCCTGTTGAGCAGCGGGCGGTCGAGACCGGCCCAGGTGTCGGGCGGGTCCCAGCGCTCGACGGTCTGGATATTGTCCCCGGCGGGATAGATGCCGTTGCCGTTGCCGAGCGGTTCGCCGACGATGCGGAACCAGGTGGCATCACGGGATGGCGGGGCGATGTTCACCTTGCCGCTGTCCAAACGGATCAGGCTGCGGCGCTCGGCTTCGTCGATACCGAATGTCTGCGCTTCCTCCGGCGACATAGGGGTCAGGGTGTAGACGAGCCGGGCGGCATCCTTCATGGCGCTGGCGCCACGGCTGCGGTCGGCATCACCGGCGCCACCGATGCCTTTCTTCGTGTGGTGCGGGAGGTCTATCGCGCAGTCGTGCTCGATCGCGATCTTGGCGAGCAGGGTGCAGACGTAGTCGATCGCGCCGTTGCTGTTCTCCTCCAGGCCGTGCGCTTTGATGAACGGGTCGAGCGACACGACGTCGATGCCGTGCACTTTGATGGTTGTCTCCAGCAGTTCTTTGAGGTGCCCCTCGGCGGGCGCCCCGTTCTCCATCTCTGCCAGGCGGAGGCCCTTCGGAGCGGCCAGGAACAGCCAGCCTTTCACCTCGGCGGGCGGGATGTCGTAGTGCTTGAGGGCGGCGAA
Source organism: uncultured Pseudomonadota bacterium (assembly GCA_963708095.1). Classification (GTDB taxonomy): domain Bacteria; phylum Pseudomonadota; class Alphaproteobacteria; order Acetobacterales; family Acetobacteraceae; genus JAJZVS01. Next base: position 3,526,514 of record OY970182.1, on the reverse strand, counting down.
GACGCGGCGGCGCAGTTCATCCCGGTCATCTTCCAGGGAGACGATCAGCACCTTGCAGCGGATGAACACATGCTCCCCGGTCAGGCTGCGGCCGATGGCCAGGGACAGCAGTTGCGCGATGCGGAGCGCGGTCTTGCCGGTGCCGCCGTCCGCCACCAGGGAGGACAGGAACCGCCGGCAGAACGTGGTGCCCAGAAGCCAGCCGCGGGGCGGGATGATGTAGTCGTCGTCGCCTGCATCCCAGATGCCGAGCGCACCGGGATCGGGTGGGTGGCGTTTGGGTTTGTCGTTGGCGGCGCTCGCCTTCGCGCTGTCGAAACTGGGGAAGCCGTCCATCACGCCGCCGCCTTCATGGCTGCGTGCCCCGTCACCCAGGCGGCCACGGCGCACACCTCCGCCCGGGACAGGCCGAGCCGGTCGCCTTCCGCGATTGCAGCGGCTTCGATCGTGGCCTGCGGCGCCTGCCGGCGGATCAGGCGGAACAGCAGACCGGCAACGGCCTTGCGCTCGGCGGCTTTCGTCAACCCGAACCGTTCCGACAGCGCCCGCAGCGCCTTCGCGCGATCGCCGCCGAAGTCCAGGATCACCACCACGTCGAAGGCGTCGATCGCGGTGCACGTGCACCAGGCGGGCAAGTTGGCGGCGTGCAGCGGGTCGGTCCCGTTGTGCGAATAGACGCGCTCGATCCCGCCGAGCAGTTTGATATCCGCGCCGTAGCTCCCGGACATGGAGTTGGCATGCCGGTATTTCGTGCCGGCCTTGTCGTATCCATGGGCGAGCAGGACGGCGCCAAGGTCGAAGCGGGAGCGTAGTTTCTCGATCAGGCTGTCATCGGGGTTGAAGCCGGCCGCGACCTTGGCCTCTCTCCGCGCGGCGGCCTCCGCATGCGCCTCGGCGGCCACCCGCTCGGCCTCGGCCTGCCGCGCGGCAAGGATGGCGCCAGCGGTTTCCCGCATCCAGGCGGCGTCCACGGCGGCGCCGGCGAGCAGCGCCGTCTGGTGGTGGTCGAGCTGGTCGTACTCGGCGCTCGGCAAGTAGAACAAGCTGGCCGCGCCGAGCTTGCTGCGATCGAGCACGCCCGCCAGATCGAGCCGGTCCGCCACCACCTCCGGCGCCGGCAGGTTGTGGTCGATCTCCCCCGACAGGGGCAGCACCACCCTGTAGCGTGGCGCCTGCGGCTGGTGACTGTGCGACGTGTAGAGCACCGCGGCCCAGCCGGTGGTACGGACGCGCGCTACTGCGTCGGCAACGTCGGGCGGAACCTCTCCGGTTTCTTTGTTGGTCTCGATATCCAGGGCAATCGCGGTGCGCGCGATCAGGTTGCGTTTGACCCGATGCACATGCCGCCCATCGGGCTCAAGGACGAAGCGAGCGGGGACAAAGTTCGGGCCGTCCTTTGGCCCCTCCCGGCGCCAGGTGAACACGCCGGCAAACTCGGCCCAGGTGGTGCGCTCCGGATCGCCGATCGCGGGGCCGCTCGCGACTGCGGCGGAGAACCAGGACACGGTAAGCGGCAGATTCGCGGCGCCCCCCGGCGCCGCAACGTCACTCACGCCCGGCTCCCGGTGCGCAGCACCCCGGCGTCGATAAACTGCCGGCTCCCGTCCGGCAGGAACAACGTCGCACCCGATACGGTGTCATCGGCCTCGGCCAGCCCGGCGATCACCTGCAGCGCCAGATGACGCAGGCGCCGGTTGCGGTCGCGCTCGGCCCGGTCGGCTTCGCGGGACTGGCGGCGCTGTTCGTCGCGATCGGCGGTCACGCGAACACCTCGGGCTGCGCCGCGCGCAGCGCTTCGATCACCGAATTGGACCAGCGGTTGCGGATGTCCTTCGACGTGAACTCGATTATGATCGAATATCGCAATTTGCCGGCATCGTCCTTCATGACGATACCATCACGCCCAAACATCGGTTTCGACGGCGGCGATGCCCAGCAACCGCGCTCGCCTTTGAATACGGTTACGTCGGCAATAATGAGGCCGGAAGGGAACTCAACCTTTGCGAAACCGAGCAAGGTGTTGCGGCGCATTTCGCGCCAGTCGAGAATCTTGATTGTCATTGTGGTAGGCTCCGTAAAGGAGCGCTTGCAACCGCCGAGCGTAGAGGGTATCAACCACCGTCCCGTGAATTGAAGCCGTCCCCGCCTTGGCGATACAGCGCCAGGGTGGGGATTAGGCTGCGTTCTTGCGGGGGCGGCCTCGGCCGCGGGCTGGCGCGTTGGCCTGATCGCGCAGAAGCGCCGTCCGGATCGCGGACGGTTCCACATAGCGGCGATTCAGAACCCGGACGTAGGGGATGCTGTACTTGTCGATCAGCATGTAGATCGCGCGTTCGGTGCAGCCGAGGGCCGCCGCGATCTGCTGATAGTTCCAGCGGTTGCCGATCAGCTCGGCCAGGGCCGGCGGGGTGGCGAACTCCGCGCTGGGGTTCTGCGGGATTGCAGTGGAGTCGAGAAGTGAAGGCATTTGAAAGCTCCGCGGGTTGGTGCGGAGCGTTTCGCCGAAGCTCCGCGTGTCGGTGCGAAGCGTTTCAACATAGGCTGTAATTTCGCGGCTAGTTTCGCGGATAATTTCGCGGACGTGGTGCTAAAAAGCTAGGTTTTCTGCGGGGTTCAGCCCCGCTATTTCGCGGAGTTTCGCGGGCCGCGCTTTCCCTCTCCCCACGTTTGGCGGACAATTTCCCGCACCCTGTCACGCGGCGCCTTCGCAAAATGCCGTTTCATCATGGCGACGGCAGCCTCCTCGGTGGGGCGCAGGGTTTTCTGTACCTTCAACCCCACCATTATCCCGCGGGCCTCTTTCACGTCGAACGGAGGCAACGGGCCGGCTGCGGATAGCAGGGTCGCCCGCTCGACGGTCGTCGTCACCGCGGGGTCTTTCTGCGCGGCGGGATAGACAAGAATGCCGGTGAATCGGGCGCCATGCGCTTCCACTGCGTTCTCCAAAAGGTCGATCTGCGTCGGGGCGCACCCACGCCACCATTCCGCGGGCAACTCGGTTTGGGTGGCCTCCCCGGGGCGAAAGCCGCGTGCCACAAGTTCCCCAGCGCGCAGCCGGATCATCAGCTCGTCCAATAACCGCCGGCGGAGGGTCGCGGCTTCCAAGCGCAGTTCGGCACGCACCCTATGTTCGCCGCCGGCCATCTGCCCCAAAAGCCATAGATCGCCGCAGCGGCGTGCCACGTCTTGATCGCCGTACCACCCCATCGCGCGGGCGATCGGAAACCCGCGGCGGGGATCGAGGAACATCTCAACCTCCAACCTTTCAGCGTCGCAGCTGCCCGTCGGGTAGCTTGCGTCCAGGTCGCTCATGGCCGCCCCCCCATCATCGGCACCACCTCGCCGCCAGCCTGCGCGGCGCGGGTGATGATCGCCCCCGCCCGCTCGGTCGCGGCCCGCAGCGGATCGTCCATGAGGTGTGCGTACCGTTGGGTGGTTGACGCTTGGGTGTGCCCGAGCAGCGCGCCGATCACCGGCAGGGACAACCCAGCCGAGGCCAGGACGGAAGCGTAGGTATGGCGGAGGTCGTGTATCCGCACGTTCGCCCGCCACGCCATCACGGGCTTGCCGTCCGGCCCCAACGCCCGCTTCCCATCCGGCCCCTTCGTCTCGACGTATTCGCCGAGGCCGGCCTTCTCCGTGACCGCCGCCCAGAAGTGCTTGATGTCGCCGAGCGCGTTATCGTTCGCGCCCGGGAACACCCACGGCAGCGGCGCCAGACCGTCCGCCAGGCGGCGCGCGTTCTCCCGGTCGGCCTCCACCCGTATCGCGGCGAGCAGAGCCCGGGCCGGGGCGGAGAGCGGCACGCGGTGAAGCTTCGCCTGCTTGGTCGCGGCGGATGGCTTCACCCACACGCCGGCCGCCAGGTCGAAGGCGGTCCACGGCGCGCCGAGCACCTCGCTCTTCCGCGCGCCGGTGAGCAGTAAGAACCGCACCGCGTTCGCGCTCACGCGCTCGGGGTGGGCCGCGATCACCTCGCCGAGCCGGACGATCTCGGCCGGGGTGAGATACCGTTCGCGTTTTTCCTCCGGTGCGCGCTCGATCCCCCGGGCGACGTTGATCTGCACGATCTCCCACTTAACCGCGAGGCTCAGCATCTTGGAGACGACGGCAACCGCCCGGTTCGCCGCGTAGGGCGCGCTGACGGCGATCTTCCGGTGCATGCCGTCCACATCCGCATGCCGCAGGTCGGCAACGCGCTTGCCGCCGAGGGCCGGTCGGATGTGGTTCCGGAGCAGCCGGCGGTATTCGTCCTGCGTGCTGGCCCGCTTCTTCGGAAGATGCTCGGCCTCGAAACGGTCTGCCAGGTCGTTTACGGTCGGGGCCGCCCGATCGGCGTGCCGGGCGGCCATGGGGTCTTCCCCCGCGTCAACCTGCCGGCGAAGCTCCCGCGCTCGATCCCGCGCCTGCCGCACGGTCCAGGCGGAGGCATCCCCGATCGTCATCCGCCGCTCGATCCCGCCGGCCCGATAGCCGAACACCCACGCCTTCGCGCCCGCGCTGGTGACGCGCACGCCGAGGCCGCGCACCTCGGCGTCGTAGCTGATCCGGTTCCCGCTGGGGGGCGCCGGCAGCGCCTTCACCAGCTTGTCCGTCAATTGAACCGCCATCGCACCTAACCCCGTGTCCGCACTGTGTCCGCACGAGGTATGCGCTTCGGTTCCTTCCCATGCAATAGCTTTCTTGCGGCTTCATCGTAGAAGCGCCGAAATTCAAGGCTTTATGCCGTTGTCGAGTGCGGACACGTGGCGCCGTGTCCGCGCCGGGGGAAACTCTTAATCAGCGGGCCGTAGGTTCGAGTCCTACTGCGCCCACCAATTAAATCAAGTAGTTGCGAGGCGGCCGAAGCGAACGGGACGGGAACCGTGAGGCGACTGTCAGACGCCGTAAGACTCCGTGTCGCTGTCGGCGCGTTCCCCGCGCCCGCGAGCCAAACAGCGCGGCGTGATCCACGCCGCGCCGGCGCAGCGTTGCTTCGTTCGCCCGTAGGCAGGCCAGGATGGCGTCGCAGGTCATACGCTGATCGATAGCACGATCCGACGCCGATTTCGCCGGCCTGGTCCCGCCGCATTTCCCACCCAGGCGGCGCTTGCGTAGCATCGGATCGTGACAATCCCCCCCGCGGACAACGCCCCCCTCATCTACCTCATCGCCGGCGAGGCCAGCGGCGACGCCCTCGGTGCCCGCCTGATCGCGGCCCTGCGCGCCCGCCGCCCGGACCTCCGTTTCGCCGGCATCGGCGGCGAGGCCATGGCAGGCCAGGGCCTGACGTCCCTGTTCCCGCTGCGCGAGCTCGCGCTGATGGGCCTGCTCGAAATCCTTCCCCGCCTGCGTCTCCTGCGCCGTCGCCTCACTGAGACCGCGGGCGACATTGCCGCCCGCTGCCCCGCCGTCGTCGTCACGATCGACAGCCCGGGCTTCACCTTGCGGGTGCTGCGCGCCATCGCCCCGCTCGGCATCAAACGCGCCCACTACGTCGCCCCGCAGGTCTGGGCCTGGCGCGAATCCCGGGTCCGCCACTACCCCGGCCTGTGGGACCGCCTGCTCTGCCTGCTGCCGTTCGAACCGGCGTTCTTCGCCCGCCACCACCTGCCGGCAAGCTTCGTCGGCCACCCGGTGCTGGAATCCGGTGCCGACCAGGGGGACGCCGGCCGCTTCCGCGCCCGCCACGCGCTGCCGCCGGAGGCCCGCGTCCTCATCCTGATGCCGGGCAGCCGACGCACGGAGACCTCCCGGCTGCTGCCCATCCTCGGCGCCGCACTGGACCGGCTGCGGCCGGCCGTGCCGGGCCTGGTCCCGGTCGTCCCGCTCGCCGGGCCGGTCGCCGAGGCGGTGCGCGCCGGCACCGCCGCCTGGCCGGTGCCGCCCATCCTGGTCTCCGACCCGGCGGAGAAATACGACGCCTTCGCCGCCGCTGCCGCTGCGCTGACCAAATCCGGCACCTCCACCCTGGAACTCGCGATGGCGCGGGTGCCGATGCTGGTGGCCTATCGGGTGAACCCCCTGTCGGCGGCGATCGCGCGGCGGCTGGTGACGGTGCGCTATGCCTCGATCCTGAACCTGCTGGCGGAGACGCCGATGGTGCCGGAGTTCATCCAGGAGGCCTGCACGCCGGACCGGCTGGCCGACGCGCTGCGCTTGCTGCTGACCGATCCCGCCGCCGCCGCGGCCCAGGTCGCGGCGACCGGCGTCGCGCTGGGCCGCCTGCACGCCCCGGCGGGCACGCCGTCGGAGGCGGCGGCGGCGGCGGTGCTGGATCTGCTGGCCGAAGCCGAAGCGCGCCCGGCGGAGCGCGGCGCTAGCGCCGAGGGCTGAGCCCGGCGCCGCCGTCGGCGGCGCCGGGCACCCATAGCGCCTACGCCGCCGCGCGGACGGCCGGCACCACATCCTCCGCCAGCCAATGCATCTGCTCCAGCGACTGCGCCAGCGACATCCCCGGCCAGTGGGCGCCGAACACCACGTAGTTCACGCCGAAGCGCCGCTTCAGTTCCAGTATCTGCTCCGTCACCTCCGCCGGCGAGCCGAACAGGAAGCGATCGTCGAGCAGGGCATCGAAATCGGCCTCGAAATTATCGTCCTTCGGCATCACCTTGTCCTGCCCCCAGGCGCGGTAGGCGGCGTATTTCACCTCCAGCGACGGCCGGGCGAGGCGGATCGCCTCGGCGCGGGATTTGGCCACGAACACCTCGCGCATGATCGGGAACTCCGCCGGCAGCGGCTTGCCGGCGGCGTCCAGGGCGCGCTTGTACACCTCCATCTGGCGTGCGATCGTGGCGAGCTTGTTGTGCGGATTGATGTACCAGCAATCGCCCATGCGCGCGGCGCGGCGGATGCCGATATCGGCGTTGGCGCCGAACCACACCGGCGGGCCAGGCTGCTGGATCGGCTTCACCGTGCTGTTGGCGTGATCGAGCCGGAAGTGACTGCCCTCCATGGTCACGAACTCCTCCGCCCACAGGCGGCGGATCGCGGTCAGGCATTCCTCGAAGCGGGGCCCGGACTCCTTCATCGTCGTGCCGAAGGCCTGGAATTCCACCTCCCGGTATCCCACGCCGACGCCGAACACGAACTTGCCGTCGCTCATGATATCGAGCGTGGCGAGCTGTTCGGCGAGATCGATCGGCTTGTGCAATGGCAGCAGGACCACCCCGGCGACGATGCGCAGTTTCGGGAACAGCGCCGCGACTTGTGCCAGAAACGGGATCTGCTGCACGCTCTGGAACGGATACGAACTGTAGTGCGAGCCCTTCAGGATCGAATCGTAGCCGAGCGCTTCCGCCTGGCGCGCGGTCTCCAGGTCTTCGCGCAGGCGCACGCGCATGTCGTCGCCCTGCGGATACTGGCCGCGGATCATGATGCCGAATTTCATGGGCTGGTTCCTTTCGTTTCAATCGCCGCGCCGGTGCTGCGCGGCATGCCGTTGCGACGCCGTACCCGCTGTTCCCGGATGACGAAGGCGGGAACGGTCGACAGCGGGTCGGTGACGTTGTCGGCCAGCACCTGGACGTCGCGCCGGTCCGCCGCTGCGGTGGCGGTCATGGGGATTTCCTCCTGCACGCGGGCGCAGTTGACCGCGCCGGGGCGGCGGCGGCAAGCCGGGGAGGGGCGGCGATCGGGAATGAGACCACGCGCTCAAGACTTGTGCTTATAGCCCGCCTCGCGTTGGCTTCGTATCGCCAGGACGAAGACCGTGTCGATAGCGGCGACGAAGCGATAAAGCGCTATGTAGCCATGCGAATCACGGCCGATCACCAGTTCACGCCTGGACCCTTTCACCGGCCGGCCGATGAGCGGACTGTGGACCAGGATTTGTATCGCTTGCACGATATCTCCGATCCTCGCGGGTGCGTCCTCGACCTCGAACCGGTCCATGTGGTCCAGAAAGCGATTGAAATCATCGAAGACTTCCGGCGCCAGTTCGATGCGAGCCATGCGGCCGGTCAGCGCCGCGGCGTACGCGCCGCCGGTCTGCGAGGGCGTTCTCCGCGCGATCGCGCCTCAAGCCAGGCTTTCGCATCGTCCCACGGGACGGTCTTCCCGGTCGCCAGTATCGTCGCCCAGCGCTCGTCGGCGATGCGATGGAACGCCTCGTCCAGCTCCACCTGCTCCACCGTCCGGGCGATAGCGTCAAGGATGAAGGCGTGGGCCGTCTTCCCTGCGCGCTCCGCCGCGGCGGCAACCCGTGCTTTCAGTTCGTCGTCGATGCGGATGGTGGTGGTCATCGCCATGGAAGGGAACTCTCCGAATGGTCCACGCATGTAGCACTATCGTGCTATTCTGGCAATCGGTACCGCGACCCGTCGCGGCGATGCAGGAACTGGCCGGACGGCGTCTGCGAACGTCTTGAAGCTGGCAGCTCCTGGCGGCCCAAGGAGCGCGCCTGGCACCTGAGGCTTCGACTGCGCCATGTCCGGACCGGACGCCGCCGAGCGTTCGTCATCTGTTGCCTCACCGGCGTTGCCGCCGCCGAAGTCCGGCCCGAGACTGCCGGGCATGACCACGCCGCCGCGCCCCCTTCTGCCCCGGCCCGAGGCCGCCGGTATCGCTCCGTCCTTGCACCGGATCGGCATCGTGGTCGGGCTCGCCGCCGAAGCCCGCCTCGCCCGGCCGCTCGGCGCCACGGTGGCGGTGGGCGGCGGCGACGCAGCAGGTGCCCGCCGCGCGGCGGAGCATCTGGCGGCGTGCGGCGTTGCGGGGCTGGTCAGCTTCGGCCTGGCCGGCGGGCTCGATCCGGCGCTGCCGGCCGGGACCTTGCTGGTGCCGGGGGCGGTGCGGCTGGACGGGCGGACGATCGCGGTGGACGCGGCGCTGGCGCGGGCCCTCGGCGAACCCGATACTCACACCCTGCTGTGCGGCACGACCACCGCGGCGACCGAGGCCGACAAGGCGCGGCTGTGGCGGGAGACGGGTTGCGCCGCGGTCGATCTCGAAACCGGTGCGGTGGCGGTGGTGGCGGCCGCGCACGTGCTGCCCTTCGCGGTGCTGCGCGCGGTGTGCGACCCGGCCGGGCGCGGGCTGCCGCCGGCCGCGCTGATTGCGCTGGACGGGCGCGGGGCGATCGGGATCGGCCGCGTGCTCGCCTCGGTGCTCGCCCATCCCGGGCAGGTGCCGGCGCTGCTCGGCCTGGCGCGGGACGCCGCGGCGGCGCGGCGCGCGCTTGCCCGGCGCGTGACGGAACTCGGCGTGCCGACGTAAGGTTTCAGCCGCTGCTGATCGCTACCATCAGCACCCCGGCCACCACCAGCAGCAGCCCGCTGACCTCGCCTCGTTTCAGCCGTTCCTTCAGGTAGAAGCGGCTGAACCCCAGGGTGAACACCACCTCGATCTGCCCCAGCGCACGCACCAGCGCGACGTCGGTCAGCGCAAATCCCGTGAACCAGCAGGCCGAGCCGGACGCCGACAGCAGCCCCACCCAGGCCGCGCTGCGCCAGTGGCGGAACGCCTTGCGCAATTCCTCCGGATCGCGCAGCGCGAGATAGGCGCCCTGCATCGCCGTCTGCAGCACCGTCATCGTCACCAGCACGAACAGCGCACGCACCACCAGCCCCTGCGCCTGGACGCCGTGGGTCGCGATCTTGATCAACACGCCGGTGGTGCCGAGGAAAAACCCCGCCCCCAGCCCGCACAGTGCCGCCGGCTGCACCGTCGCCGCCGCGATCTGCCCCAACCGCAGTCCGCGTCCGGCGAGCGACAGGGTCAGCACCCCCACCAGCCCGACGCCGATGCCGGCCCAGGCGAGCGGACGCAATTGCTCGTGCAGCACCACCAGGGCGACGAGGCCGGTCTGCATCGCCTCGGTCTTCGCGTAGGCGCTGCCGACGGCGAAGTTGCGGAAGCCGAACGCCATGATCAGCAGGTTGGTGCCGATGATCTGCGTGAGCCCGCCGGCCGAGGCAAACACCAGCAGCCACGGCGTCAGCCCGGGCAACGGCGTGCGGGTGACGATCAGGGCCGCCAGCAGGAAGGCGATCGCGACCGGCGCGCCGTACAGGAACCGGATGAAGGCGGCGCCGTTCACCGACAGCACCCCGCGCAGCTTCTGCTGCATGGCGGTACGCCAGCACTGGAACAGTGCCGCCGTGACGGTGATCGGGATCCACAAGGGCATGGGGGTCGTTCCGCTGTCCGGGGTCGGGCCGGACGGCGCCGGCGGAAGGTGAGCGTAGAGCGGTCGGCGCCGGGGGCAAGCGAGGCCTCGGCGCAGCGTGCGAGGCGCGCGACCGCTTGCCGCCGGGCGGCCGCCCGGCGCAGGCTCGCGGGACGTGCCGGACGGTTCGACAGGGGAGGGTCCCGGATGAGGTTTCGCAGATGGCGCGGACAGGTGGACGGCCGGGCGCGCGCCCTCGTCGTGGCCGCGCTCGCGTTCGGCATCACACCGGCCGTTGCCCCCCGCGCGGCCGAGCCACCCGCCGCCGCGGCCGCCGCCACGGTGCTGAGCCTGTCCGCCACCGCCTCGGTCTCCGTCCCGCCCGACGAGCTGACCGCCAGCCTGCGCGCCACCGCCGAAGCTCCGGGCGCGGAGCGCGCCCAGGCCGAGGTCAACCGCGCTATGGCGACCGCGCTCACCGCCGCGCGCGCGGTGGCCGGGGTGCGGGCGACGACCGCCGGCTACACCACGTGGCAGCGCCCGCCCGGCAGTCCCGGCGGCGGCGCCTGGCAGGCGAGCCAGAGCCTTGTGCTGAAAGCCCATGACGGCCCGGCGCTGCTGCACCTGCTCGGCAGCTTGCAGGCGCAGGGGCTGGCGGTGGACCAGCTCGGCTGGGAGCTGTCGGCGGCGGCGCAGCGGAAGGCGCGCGACCGGGCGACGGACGCCGCGCTGGGGCGGCTGCGCGGCCGGGCGACGGCGGCGGCGCAGGTGCTCGGGCTGCGCTTCGGGTCGTTCCGCACGGTGCGGCTGGGTCCGCCGCCGGAGATCGGGCCGCGGCCGATGTTCGCCAGCGCGATGCGGGCGGGTGGGCCGCCGCCGAGCGCGGTGGCGGAGGATGTGGCGGTCAGCGCCACGGTCTCGGCCGAGGTGGTGCTGCTGCCGGCGTCCGGGGCGGGCAGCCGATAACGGAGCTTGGGTGTTTGCGTCCCGCTGGCGGCTTGGCTATAGGAGGCCCCGCCCTGATCCCGGATAGCTCAGTTGGTAGAGCAAGCGGCTGTTAACCGCTGGGTCGTAGGTTCGAGTCCTACTCCGGGAGCCAGGCTTTGCCGTACGCTGCGGCGCCAGATCGCGCGCCAGCGTTCAGAACTTCCCGATGCTACGATCCGCTTCGATCCTGCTGGTTTGGCCGGCAGAGGATCGGGAAGCCGATCGAAATCAGGAAGACATTGGCGTAGCGGACTAACCAGAACCAGATCGCCCGGCCCCTGATCATAGCTTGGCGTGGAATCGGCGGTGTTAGCGTGCAAATACTTGCGCCCGGCGTAGTTGCAGCCATTTCGCACTGAGCAGGATCAGCTTCCCGCAGCCGCGGCGCAGTCGCGAATGCCGCCTCGTCGGCACGTCAAAGTTGCGACGCGCGATAACGAGGAAGCCAACATTTCATATCCCGGCGTGAACGGCGGCGCGCCGGCATCGAAGCCCCGTGGAAGGCTGTTCAATCCCTTCGTCTGGCGCTATTGATGGGGTCGTCGGGCCAAAGCGGGCGCCCGGCTGAAGACGGCTTGCCGTCCAAGTTCCTGCTCCAACCTCGCGTGTGAGCGCGAGCGCATGGAGTCGTGGAATGGACGCGCCGAAACCCACCGAACATCATATCAGACTGAGGCAAGGTCGTGCGCCTAACTCCCGCACGATTGCCCTGCCAATCCTGTCGCCTGAAACCACCGTGAGGTTCGAAGTGTGACTACCACTAGCCGCCTTAGGATCGCCATCGTCGGGCGCGGCAGCCCGACCATGCGGCCAGGTCGCCATCCGATGCTCGAGCCGATGTTCGCCGCGCTGGAGGCGCTGGGCGTCGAAGCGACGCCGCTCGTCTATGCGGAGGCCAACAAAGAGCGGGTCTGCGCCGAGTTGCTGGCGTGCGACGGCGCCCTGGTGTGGGTCAATCCGGTCACCGACGGGGTCGATCGCATCCAGTTCGACGCCCTGCTGCGCGACGTCGCCGGGCGCGGCGTCTGGGTTAGCGCCCATCCCGATGTCATCCTGAAAATGGGCGTCAAGGAGGTGCTGATGCGGACCAAGACCCTGGGCTGGGGCTCTGACGCCCACGGCTACGATTCGGTCGATGCCTTCCGCAGCCAGTTCCCGACGCGGCTGGCAAACTATGGCGTCAGGGTCCTGAAGCCGAACCGGGGGAACGGCAGCCGAGGCGTGTTGAAGGTGGAGCTCGCTGCCCCCGCCGCCGGCGTCGATGCCGACAGTTTGCTGACCGTGGTCGAGGCGCGCGGCGACGTCACGGAGACCGGCGTCCGGCTGGGCGACTTCCTGGACAGGTTCGACGACTACCTGGCCGATGGCCGGCTCTTGATCGACCAGGACCTCCAGCCGCGCGTCGGCGAGGGCATGGTGCGCTGCTACATGTGCCAGGATCGGGTCGTTGGTTTCTCCGAACAGTTTCCGAGGCAAAAGGCCCCGGACGACGCGGCGCCCGCCTTCGGCATGGCGGTGGACAAAATCATGCACGAGGAGACCGAGCCGCGCTTCCAAGGCCTGCGCCGCAGCATGGAACGGGATTGGACACCCGGCCTCCAGGCGCTGCTTGATATCGAGGCGACGGCGCTGCCGGTGCTGTGGGATGCCGATTTCTTCTATCGCCCCGCGGCGCCCGGCGGCGAAGACAGCTTCGTCCTCTGCGAGATCAACATCAGTTGCGTGGTGCCGTTTCCGGCGACGGCCGCGCCCAGGATCGCGGCGGCGGCGAAGGCGCTGGCGGCCGCCTACAAGGCCACTACTCGAGGGTCGCCCTCCGCCTGAGAGGCGATGGGAACTGCGCAATGCGACCGAGCGGGATCACCCGTTCGGCCAGGAATGGAAAGGCGATGATTGGTGCCGGCCACAGACGAATAACGCTGAACGGAATCAGGTTCCGTCGATGGCGTGGGATGCGCGAGGGACCGCTACGCCGCGACGGCCGGCGCCGCGTATTGAGACCAGCCTAGCCGAACGAGGACGCCTTCTGCACAAAGCTTGCAAAGGTAATGGCGGGTAATGGCGGGTAACGCCAATCTCCGCAAAATCCTTGGGGGTGGCCACGCCCAAGCGTTGAACCAATTCGATGACCTTCGTTTTGAGGAGCGCTCGTTTTCGTACCTGTACTCGGCAGCTCCTGCGTAGCTTTTGCGGCTTTCGACGGTGCACGGCGGCCATAGAGCCCGCTGGGAGCCACCGTCGGCCCCCGCCACGGGCCGCCCCTCAACACGCCTCCACCGCGAACCGCACCGACGGCGCCACGATCTCCTCCCGCGCCGAAACGAGCGCCAACTCCCTCCCCCCCACAGCCAGGGTCCGCCGCAGGACCCCCTGGATCGCCGAGCCCGCCGCCGACAGCGCTGCCCCCGCGTCCCGGCTCCGCAGGAAATGGAACAGGAACAACGCCGCCAGGGCGTCCCCCGCCCCATTCACCGCCATCGGCAGCAGCGGCGTGCGCAGCAGCCAGCACCGCCCGCCCTCGGCCGCCAGCAGATCGATCGCCTCCGCCGGGGTTGCCTCCGTGCGCAGGCTCGTCACCACCACCACCTGCGGGCCGCCCGGGCGCAGCCGCGCCGCCAGCGCCGCCGCCGCATCCTTCGCCGCTGCCAGCGTGCCCACTTCGCGCCCTGTCAGCCAGCCGAGCTCGAACCGGTTCGGCGTGACGATATCCGCCGCCGCCATCCCCTCCCCGGTCAGGAAGGCGGCCACGCCGGGGCGCACATAGACGCCCGGCCCGTCGTCGCCGATCACCGGGTCGCAGCAATAGAGCGCCCCCGGATTGGCCGCGCGCACCAGCCCCACCGCGTGCAGCACCGCATCCCCGGTCTCCGCCGCCCCCAGGTAGCCGGACAGCACCGCATCGCACCCCCCGAGCACCCCGCGCGCGGCGATCCCATCCACCAGCGCGCGAACTTCCGCCGGCTCCGTCACCGCCCCGGAGAAGCCGCCATAGCCGGGGTGGTTCGACAACCGGACCGTCGCGATCGGCCACACCTCCGCACCCAGCAACTGCAACGGGAACACCGCGGCGGAATTGCCGACATGCCCGTAGGCGACGGACGAGGCGATGGAGAGGATGTTCATCCGCGCAGTCTCCCGCCGGCGGCACGCGGCCGGCGCGCGTCCCGGCAGCCCGGCGCCGCCGCAAGCGCGGGCGTGCCCCGACCGGCGCAGCGCAGCCAAGCCGGGATTCGCGCGGCGAGCAACCTGGCGTTCATCATCTGCGCGGCAAACTGGGCGCATGAGCACCAGCCTCCGTGCCGCGGCCCCGCCACTGCGCCCTGCCACGCACGACGTCCCCGTCGGGCCGACGGGAGGGCGGATCCGGACCCTGGCCCGGCTGACCCTGGCCCGGCTGGGCGCCCCCGCGGTCGGCGAGGGCATCGCCGTCGCACGCCTGGCGGCTGGTCCGGCGCTGCACCCGCTCCCTACGCCCACGGCGCCGATCGCGTGGTTCGCGCCGCCGCATGCCCCCGCCGGCGACTGGCAGCTGGCCCTGCGCGCCGGTCCCGACGGCGTGGCGGCTGCCGCACTGCCGGCCGCCGCGACCGGGACCTGGTGCCGCTTCAGCCTCCGCCTGCCCGCGCCGCTGTCCGCCGCCTGGACGCAGCTCGACATCGAGGCGAACGACGATCCCGTGGCCATCCTGCCGCTACGGGGCCGCCGCCGGACTCGCCGGGCCATCGCCTTCCTCCCCGCCGCCGCGACCGGGGTGCGATTGCGCCTGTTCGGCGCCGTCGCGACAGACCCGGACCTCACGCTCCGCTGCACCCGCCTGTCCCGTCCCGCCGCGGCGCTGACGCTGGCGGCGCGCCGGCTGCCGCATCTGGCGGCCATCCTTCTGCGCGGCCTGTTCGCCGCCCCGCGCGCCTTGCCCGGCCGATTGCGGGCCGAACTCGGCGCCGGCGCGATGGAGGGGGTGCCGCCGGACCCGGCCGCCGCCTACGCCCTCTGGATCCGCCTGTTCGAGGACGGCGCTCCCGCCCCGCCCAATGGCCCGTCAATCGCGGTCCTGGTCCTGCACACGGCCGGGGCCGGTGCCGCGCTCGCCGCCAGCCTCGCCGCCGCCGCCACGGCCCTGGCCGCGCTGCCCGTCCCGACAAGCGCCGCACCGCCCGGACCGATCGCGGTCGGCCCCGCCGGGATCTCCCTCGACCAGGCGCTGGCCGCGACCGAGACCGACTACGTGGCGCTGCTGCAAGCCGGGGAAATCCTGCCGCCGCACGCCCTCGCCCGGCTCGCCGCCCAGGTGGACGCACTCGGGCGACCGGCGATCCTGTACGCCGACGAGGACCGCCTGACCGTCGACGGGACCCGCTGCGATCCCCAGTTCAAGCCGGCCCCGAGCCGCAGCTTGATGTTGTCCGGCGTGCTCGCCACCGGCGTCTGGCTGATCCGCCGCGACCTGCTGGCCGCACCGATCGCCGCACCCGGCACCCTGCCGAACGGCACGCGCACGTCGCTGAACGGCGGCGTCTTAGACCCGTCTGACGACCCGACCGGCGCGATGCCGACCGCCACCGCCGCACCCCGAGCGCTGCCGGACGCAGCCCACCCTGCACCCCGCGCCGCCGTCCCCCTTGCCCTCCCGCCTGTCGCCTCCGCCGTCCCCAACGCCCCCGCCTGGGCGGAAGCGGTGCGGCTCGATACCTGGCTGCGGCTGCAGGAAGCCGGCGGCGCCGCCGCATCCCACCACGTCCCGCTGGTCCTCGCCCACCGCCGCGCGGATACCGAAACGGCGCCGCCGGCGGTCCTGGCGGCGGTCGCGCAGGCGCATTGCGCCCGCACCAGGCTGCCGGCACGCATCGTCCCCGCTTGGCCGCTCGGGATTCGCCTCGCCGCCCCGCCGGGCGCCCGGCCGCGTGTCAGCCTGATCGTCCCCTCCGCCCTGCGCACCGCCTATGCCACCTCATGCCTCGATGCCGTGCTCGCACGCACCGACTATGCCGAGCTTGAACTGGTGCTGGTGCTCGCTCGCCCCGGTCCGCCGGACGCGGCCCAGCGTCGGCGGCTGGACCGGCTGGCGGCCGATCCGCGGGTGCGCCCAGTGCTGGTGAACACGCCGGTGCTGGTGGACACGCCGGCGTTCAACTTCGCCGCCGCCTGCAACCACGGCGCCGCGGCGGCGCGCGGCGAGTTGCTGTGCCTCCTGAACGACGACGTTGCCCCGCGGGACCCCGGCTGGCTCGCCGCCATGGTAGGATACCTGGCCGATCCGGCGGCGGGCGTGGTTGGCGCCCGGCTGCTCTATCCGGACGGCACGGTGCAGCATGCCGGCATCCTGCTGCGCCCGGACGGCACCGGCAGCCACTGGTACCGCTCCCTGCCCGCCACGGCGGCGGGCTACGGAGGTCGCGCGCGTCTCTCGCAGGAATGCGCCGCCGTCACCGGCGCCTGCCTGCTGACGAGGCGCGATTTGTGGGACCGGCTCGGCGGCCTGGACGAAGCCTTCGCCACTGCCTTCAATGACGTCGATTTCTGCTTGCGCGCCCGCGCCGCCGGCGCCGGCGTCGTGCTGGCCGCGGAGGCGGAGCTGACTCACGCCGAATCCCGCAGCTTCGGCCGCCACTATGGCCCCGACGAGGCCGCCCGCAATCGCGCCGACCGGGCCCGGCTGCTGGCCCGGTTCCCCGAAGCCTTCGCCGCCGATCCGTTCCACAGCCCCAACCTGTCGCCCTGGTACGGCGACGGGCGCGCGCTCCGCTTCCCCCCGGGCACCAACGGCGCGGCGTGCAAGGTTGTGGCGAACGTCGCGGCGGCGCACGCCGCCCTTCAAGCCGGCGGCGCCCGGCGGCGCGACCCACCCGCCGCGTGAGGCCGGGTGCCGCTGCAATTCCCGGTCGCTCGCGGGACGATCGTCCTCTGTGACTACACCGGGTTCCGGCCGCCGGAGATGGTCAAGTGACGGCCGGTGATCATCCTGTCGCCACGGCTCGCGCACCGGGAGCACCTGGCGACCGTCGTCCCGCTCAGCACCACCGCGCCGCCGGCCGACCTCCCTTATGTCTGCGAGCTGCGCCTGTCGCCTCCACTGCCCACCCCGTTCAACGCGCCCGTGGCGTGGGTGAAGGCCGACATGTTGGCGACGGTGGGGATCGGGCGACTGGATCTGCTGCGGCTGCCGCGCCATCCCGACGGGAAGCGACGCTACGTCCGCCCGCGGCTGGCGGCCGAGGACATGAAAAGAGTCGAGCGATGTGTGCTGCACGCGCTCGGGTTTTTTCCTTGACCCGCTGGCGTCCCGACGCCAGATGTCTCCTGTCCGCGCGCGGGCGTAGCCCGTTGCGCCTCAAGACCGCTTCGGCGGCCAACCCCGCCAGCGCGACTCCAAGCGCGGCGGGGTTGCTGTTTGACAGATCTCGCGCTCGCAGCGTGACGGCAGCAAGCTCGCAGCGCGACGCACCGTGCGACGACCGCGGCCGGAGGAAAACGCTCCCTCCGACCGCTGCCGCCCGCCCCTCAGTGGATCTCGCCCGAGCGCCGGATCGCCTCGCGCAGCTTCGCCGAGGTGAAGCTCGGATCGGCGCACATATCGAGGATCACCTTCTCGCGGCGAGCAATCAGGTCGATCGCCGCCGGCAGCTTCTTCACCGACTCCGCCGGGATCACCACCGCCCCATGCCGGTCGGCATGGATCACGTCGTCATGCGCCGCGTTCATCCCATGGATGTTCACCGGCTGGCCGAACGAGACCAGATGCACATGCGCATGGCTCGGGTTCACCATCCCGCCCAGGATCTGGAACCCCGGCGCCCAGGCGTCCAGATCCCGATACGACCCGTTCGTCACGCAGCCGAGCGCGCCGAGCGCCTTGTGCACGGTCGAATGCACCTCGCCCCAGAACGCCCCGTAGCCGGGCGTGTCGTCCAGGTCCTGCAACAGCACGATGGTCGGCAGGTCCGCCTCCGCCACGTAGTCGTACCAATCGACCCGGTTCACCACCTTGCCGTGCGGCGGCTCCTTCGAACGGATCATGCCCACCCGCGCCAGGCCGACGATCGGCGGCAGCTTCGGGTCGTGCGCGACCAGCGGCGTGGTGGTGAAGCCGATCGCGCGGCGTTCCGGATTGGTGATCTCGAGCCCGTTGCAGATCGTCGGCGTGTCCCACGCCTTGAGCACGTCGAGGTCAGCCTGGGTGAAAAGCCGGTCGGCCATGGGTTCGTCTCCTCCGTGGGGATGGGGCAGTCTCGCGCCGGGCCGTGGTTTGCGGCAAGCTCGCGCGCATGGACAGCACCATCGCACGCGGCGGCCGCGCGATCTACGGCGCCCCCCTTGGAATCCTGATGCTGGAGGCCCGCTTCGCGCGCATCCCCGGCGACATGGGCAACGCGGAGACCTGGCCGTTCCCGGTCCTCTATCGCGTCGTCGCCGGCGCGAGCCCGGAACGCGTGGTCCTGCGCGGCGCCGCCGGCCTGCTCGACGATTTCATCGCCGCCGCACGCGACCTCGTCGCCCAGGGCGCCGAGGCGATCACCACCAACTGCGGCTTCCTCGCCCTGTTCCAGCGCGAGCTGGCCGAAGCGGTCGGCGTGCCTGTCGCCACCAGCGCGCTGCTGCAAGTGCCCTGGGTGCAGGCGCTGCTGCCAAAAGGGCAGCGGGTCGGCGTCGTCACCGTCTCCGCCGGCTCGCTGTCGCCGCAGCACCTGGCCGCTGCCGGCGTGCCCGCCGACACGCCGATCGTGGGCACCGAGGGCGGGCGGGCGTTCTTCCGCACCCTGATCCTGGGCGAGACGGAGGACCTCGACGTCGCCGCCGCCGAGGCCGACATCCTCGATGCCGGCGCCGAGCTGGTCCGCCGCCACCCTGATGTCGGCGCGATCGTGCTGGAATGCACCAACATGCCGCCCTACGCCGCGGCCTTGCGCCGCGCGCTGGACCGGCCGGTGTTCGACATCTATTCGCTGGTCACCTGGCTGCGGGCGGGGGTTCGGCCTCGGCGCTTTCCGCCGCCGGAATAACGGTGAAAATCAGACGGTATGGTACCCAGGCGCGCGCGCGGCGCCGGCTTGCGGTGAGCGTCCGGCCCCGACCCATAGCTGCCTGTCGATCTGCCGGTTGGTAGCGGCCGAAGTTGGCCGAAAGCGGACAGGCGGCTTACGGCCATAGGAAGGCAAAAGCGGACACGCAGCGTGGGTTTCGCTCTATTGGCGACATTCGGACGTGCAGAGGCGCGTCTAGCGCCGCGCCGCCTCCGCCCGGCCGCGCCGGCGCAGCTGGCGCAGCGACAGCGCGTGCAGCAGGATCGAGCTTGGCACCACGAAAGCGGGGGTCAGCACATTCGGATAAGCGCCGGCGCCGATGCTCGGCAAATTCGGAACGATCAGCTGGAACCGGCCGGGCGAGGTGACCATCCCCAAGGTGATCGCGACGGCGAAGTCGGCCAGGCCGAAGATATTCCAGATCATCGCGGCCCTTCGGCCCTGAGCCGTGCCGGTCGCCACGGCAATCGCCGCCGGCACGGCAAACAGGCCGGTCAGCACATCGCCAATTCCCGCCGGCAACGCGAACACGCCGGGCAACGCCGCACGCAGCCAGGCAGCGAGAGCCCAGCTGCCGAATACGCGGTAAAGCTGAAGAGCGACGAGCCAGGTCGCCGGCATCGCGTCGAGCACCTGCCCCGCACGCTTCGACAACAGCAGCAGGGGCGCGCCGATGATCACCGGCAGGAAGATCGCCAACGGCAGCAACGGTAAGGATGAGGCGCCCGTGATGAAGACACCATTGATCGCCGCGCTCCAGGCGACAGCGAACCAAAGAGTGTCCGGGATCATGACCGCCAGCCAGGTCGTGCGGCGTTGGCTCGGCGTCAGGTCGGTGCTCTCGAGGCCGAGCCACAAACCGACCGCGATAAGCCCATGGGCCATCAACTGGTGTGCCGAGGTCGGAACGCCGCTCGCCGGGATGAACGGCTGCCAGGTGATCAACACAATCCACAGGACCGTCAGCAGGATGAGCCAAAGCAGGCTGCGCCAGGCGGGACCAGGCGGGACGATACCGGCGGGAACAGCGGCGGCAGTCATCAGCGGTCCTCCATGTGTAACTACTGATTTGCACGTCACATGTACGACCACTTCCGGCGATCGACTATCCGCGATAACATTGATGGGCTATGAAGCAGAACTTCACGGTCAGGCAGGGCGCGCTCGACGGCGTAGAGGCGTTCCTGAGCGTTGCCCATCACCGCAGTTTTCGCAAAGCGGCCGCGGCGCTCGGGGTAACACCATCGGCGATCAGCCAGGCGGTACGTGCACTCGAGGCGCGCGTCGGCGCAGCACTTTTCATCCGCACGACGCGCAGTGTCGGCCTGAGCGAAGCCGGCGAGCGGTTTCTTTCGCGGGCAAAGCCCGCCTTCGAGGAGCTTGTCGCCGCAAGCGAGGTTGCGCGTGACCTTGGGCAGCGGCCGGCCGGACTGTTGCGCCTCACGGTGCCGCGGGCGGTGGTGCCGATCCTGCTGGAGCCGCTGATCGCGTCGTTCTGCCAAGCCTATCCCGAGGTCGAGGTGGAGATCGCCGCAAGCGCGGATCTGGTCGATATCGCTGCCCAAGGATTTGACGCCGGCATCCGGCTCGGCCAGTTCATCGAGGCCGATATGATCGCGGTGCGTCTGACGCCGCCGTTCCCGCTGACTGTGGTCGGCAGCCCCGACTATCTGCACCGGCGGCAGCGGCCGGAACTCATCGACGATCTGCGCCGGCACGCCTGCCTGCGCATGCGCCGCTCGAACGGGTCGATCGCGCCCTGGTCCTTTGTCAACGGCAACGAGGCAGTCGAAGTCATCGTTTCAGGACCTTTTATCGCCAACGACATGCCCACAATGCTTGGCGCGGCCGTCGAAGGACTGGGCCTTGCGCAGGTGCCCGACCCGATCGCAGCCGGCGCGGTGAAAGCGGGGAAACTCGTGCGCGTGCTGGAACCCTTCGCACCCCTGGCGCCGGGTGTGTTTCTCTACTATCCCGGCTACCGGCAAATGATGCCGAAGCTGCGAGCCTTCATCGATCACGTGAAGAGCCGCTCGGGCGCTACCAACAAAACCCGAGGTCACATTGATGACGGGCGCAATCGCGGCGTGAAAATGCGCTGACCTGGGGCAGCGCGGACCGGAATGGATTGAAGTCACTATGTGCATCAAACCACGATACGAGACCTATCGACTGCTATTGCAGAGACAACATCGCATCCAATACGCCACGCTAACCTACTCTATCCCGCGCTGCTCTTCTGTCACTCCCTTGCGATTGTTCCAAAGCACGGCAACCTGTTGATCTAACATCCAAATCTTTTTACGTGCGGTCAAAGACTGACCAGCCGATCCGTCAGAAATTTGCGCTCTTGATTTCAAATACGAATTCCGGCGATTCAAAATCTGCTCGGTTTCAGCAACCATCGGCGTCGATCGGCCGTTTTTCAGCGTCCGCCACAGAGCACTACCGTCCGTTCAGCGGCGTAAAAAGACCGTCAGCGCCACCCCCGCGCAGCCTTAGTTGCTCACGCCGGGTCGGCCGCCGCAACCGTGATCAGGTTCGTCCAGCGCAGCGCGTCGCGCTCGGGTCGGATCAGCGCCATGCCGATCAGGCCGCCCACAAGCATGATGGCGCCGCAGATCATGAAGCCGGTATTGAAGCCGTTGAGCGGTGTTGTTGCCGCCTCGACAACGCTGCCCATGACGTAGGGGGCGAGAAGCCCTGCCGAAGCGCTAACGGCAGTGCCGATAGCGAGCAGAGCACCGCGCTGAGCGACCGGCACGATTTCGCTAACAACCGCATTAGCGATCACGAAGATGACCGAAGGTAGCGCCACCCCGATTGTTGTCAGGGCGATCTTGGCGGAAATGCCCGGTGCATAGGGCATGATCGTCAGAGCGGCACCGCCGAACGCGACGCAAGCGCCGCCGAAGATCCCGCGCGCCATCCGGCTCGATGCCCCGCGGGCGAGCAGACGTTGCGAGAACCAGCCGGCTGAAATTACCAGGATCACGCTGACGCCCGCCGGAAGCGCACCCAATAGGCCGATCGAGCCCTGCGTGAAACCGAGCCCCTTGATCAGAAACGCACCCTGCCAGGAGAGCGTTTGCGATAACCCCCACTGGGCCCCGAAACTCGCGCACCAACTGGCAATGACCGTCGGGCTGAACAATAGCTGTCCGTAGGCGATCCGTTCGGGTGCCGGCGCCGTCGTCGTTGCCCTGGCGGCGGCAGCGGCAGCTGCCGTCAGGGGGCCTTCGCGGCCGAGCGCGAACCACGCCGCCGTCCAGACGAGGCCGGCGATGCCGAGCACGCCGAATGCCCAATGCCAGGAATAACGGACGATGACCCAGTTGAGCAGCGGCAGCGCCATCATGATGCCGATGCCGGCGCCCTGCGCAACGATGGCGGTGGGCAAGGTACGCAGCTCGTTCGGAAACCATTTGTAGGCCGAGTGCATTGCCACGGGATAAGCCGGCCCCTCGCCGGCGCCGAGCGCGATGCGCGCAGCGATGATCGTCGCAAAGCCGACGCTCCCGAGCATCGGGAACTGGGTCAACGCCCAGACGAGCCCCATGACCAACAGCGCCCAGCGCGTCTCGACCCGGTTGACGATAAAGCCGGTGACGACCGCCGAGACCGCAAACAGCAGGAAAAAGCTCGAGCCGAGCAGGCCGAACTCGCGCGGGCTGAGAAGCAGCTCGTCCATGATCGGCACCGCGGCGATGCCGATGACCGCCTTGTCGGCGAAGTTGATCACCATGAACAGGAACAAGAGGGCGACGATCATCCAGGCGTGGCGCGGCGCCGCAGCGGGGTGCGCGGTGGTGGCGGCTGCCCGAATTGCGGCGCCCGGTGATAGAGACGTCTGGACAGTCACGGCGCCCTCGGTGCGAAGTGGACGGGTACCTGCCGACATTTGGATTCCTATCAGGTGTTTATTGGCGCAGCCTCGAACACCGCTGTCAGGATGCCCAGCCGGCCTTCCATGAGGTTTCGTCCCAAATTAGCGGAGAGCTGCGCGAAATCTGGCCCCATCACCACGCCGAGGTTTGGCGAAGGCGGCGGACCCGACGCGCGCAGCTGGGCGATCCAGGCATTGGCCACCTCGGTGTCGTCGTGCCATGCCAGTGTGCGGAAACCGGCCGGCTCGATCGCCTCGCGCGTCGCGGCGGCTGTCAAGAGAAAGCTCGTTGCCGGCGTCCGCGCCCAGGGGACGGGATAGTGCGGCTCGCCGCTGTTCAACACGACGTCGAAGGTCGCAAACCTGCCGCCTGACTTCAGCACGCGGCGGATTTCCCGGTAGAGCCGCGCCCGGTCGGAGATGTTCATCGCCACATGCTGCAGCAACACGACGTCAAAGCGGCCGTCGTCAAATGGAAGCTCGAGCGCGCTGGCGGTCTCAAACGACACCTGTCCGCTCTGTCCCGTACGCTTGGTCAGATAGCGCGCGGCATCCACGAATGGCTCGCTGAGGTCGACGCCTGTAACCTGGCAGCCACAGGTCGCGGCCAGAAAGCGCGCCGGCCCACCGACGCCCGAGCCGACATCCAGAACCGACATGTCGGCGGTGACCCCGACCAACTTGCCAAGCTCGGCGGTTGCAGCGAGCCCGCGGGTATGAAACTGGTCGAGGGCGGCCAGTTTCTGGGGCGTGAGTTGCTGATCTTCCGGTCCGAGGGCAGCTAGCGCCGTCTTCAGCCGCTCGGTCAGGCCGGTCGCGCGATAGTGGTCGCGCACGCCGTCAAGAACATCGATCATTGCAGCATTCCTCCACGGCTTCAGATCCTCGCCGCAGACATACGAGTGCTTCCGGCGATCGACTATCCGCGATAACATTGATGGGCTATGAAGCAGAACTTCACGGTCAGGCAAGGCGCGCTCGACGGCGTAGAGGCGTTCCTGAGCGTTGCCCATCACCGCAGTTTTCGCAAAGCGGCCGCGGTGCTCGGGGTAACACCATCGGCGATCAGCCAGGCGGTACGTGCCCTTGAGGCGCGCGTCGGCGCAGCACTTTTCATCCGCACGACGCGCAGTGTCGGCCTGAGCGAAGCCGGCGAGCGGTTTCTTTCGCGTGCAAAGCCCGCCTTCGAGGAGCTTGTCGCCGCAAGCGAGGTTGCGCGTGACCTTGGGCAGCGGCCGGCCGGACTGTTACGCCTCACGGTGCTGCGGGCGGTGGTGCCGATCCTGCTGGAGCCGCTGATCGCGTCGTTCTGCCAAGCCTATCCCGAGGTCGAGGTGGAGATCGCCGCAAGCGCGGATCTGGTCGATATCGCTGCCCAAGGATTTGACGCCGGCATCCGGCTCGGCCAGTTCATCGAGGCCGACGCGATCGCGCCGCCCAGGGCTACAGCAGCATCCGGATCGCCCGCGCGGCCGCCGCCTCCGGGTTATCGATCAGCAGATGCAGCGCGGCCTTCGTCGTATCGATGATGCGGTGTGCGTCGCGCTTGGCAGCCAGCACCAGGCTCAGCTTCAGTGCGCTGAACCATCCCCCTCTAAAGGGGTGACCTTCCCCCCCTTGAAGGTATTCCCCGAAAGCTGCGCCGGGGTGGCGGTGATATTGTGGACGAACACCGTGGGGAAGCCGGTGTTGTTGATCAGGGTATTGCCCTTCACCTCGATCACGTCGGTCGGCTGGCTCACGCCTTCTTCCCCGATCGTGATCGCGGTGCCGTGGTTCTCCGCCTTCGGCCCCTTCTCGAAAGTATTGCCATCGGCGATCAGGCTGCCGCCGGAGGGGATGTCGATCTGGTAGCTCGATGTGCCATCCGGCCCGTCCTCGATCGCGCAGTCCTTCACGATCGTCTTCAGCGCGCGGGACTTCACGCTATGGCCATGCTGGGTGTCGTAGATCCGCGTGTGCTCGACGTCGAGCAGCGCCAGCGCGTTGACATAGATCGCATGCGCGCAGCCGCCATTGCTGGCGCAACTGCCGTTGCCGACGAAGTTGCTGTCGAGGATGCGGATCGTCGCCTTCGGGTTGGACGCCGCCAGCAGCCCGTCCTGGTTGTTGATGACGTCGACGCCGTCGAGCGTCAGGTTGCCACCCTCGGCGCGGATGCCGCCGCCGTTGCCGTCCGGCACCCGGGCGCGCTGCAGGGTGAGGTTCTTCACCGTGTCGTTGCTGCCGTCGATCACCAGGATCGCCTTGCCGGCGCAGGTCTTGTCGGTCATCACGGTCTTCGGACCGACGCCCTCGATGGTCAGGTTGTTCTGCCTGACGCTGGCGCAGTCGAAATAGGTGCCGGCGGCGATCGCCACCGTATCGCCATTGTGAGCAGCCGCGATCGCCTGGCTTGGCGCCGTGTATTCCTGGCCCGGCCCGACATGCAGGGTGGCGGCACTTGCCCCCCCGGCCGCAACGAGCAGCAGCGCGACAGCTGCGGACAAGCGTTTTATCATGTCTCGGCGTCTCCCCGGGGGCGGCTTGCCCAAATGCTGCTCCCTCCCCCGTTGCGGGAGAGAGAGAATTCCTGTCCGCGCGCGTGTGCCGCTGCTTAGCAGCCTGCCGCACCTTGGGTCACGGGATCGCGAGTAAACTCTTCGCAACCACCGCGGCACCGCCCCGGACCGGGCCGCCCCGAGGTCCGGGCGACGGCTCACGCGGCGCGGCCCCTGAACCGCCCGGATGCATACGGTGCCGGATCGATCACCGGCGGCCGGCCGCCCACCAGATCGGCCACCAGCCGCCCGGTCATCGCCCCCGCCGCCAGCCCCACATGCCCGTGCCCGAACGCGTGCACCACGTCGGCGCTCGCGCGCGCCGGGCCGATGCAGGGCAGCCCGTCGGCGATCGACGGCCGATGTCCCATCCAGACCTTCACCCGCTCCGCCGGCAGCTCGCGCGGCAGGCCGGGGAACAGGCGCAGCGCGAAGTCGCGCAGGATGCCGGCACGCCGCCAGTTCGGCGCCGCCGCCAGCCCCGCGAGCTCCACCTGGCCCGCCAGCCGCAGGCCGCCCGCCATGTGGGTGATCGACATCTTGCCGTCCGAGGGCATCACCGGGTGCCGCGGCGCCACCTCCGGCGCGGCGATCACGGCGTGGTAGCCGCGCTCGGTCTCCAGCGGCACGTCGTCGCCGGCCGCGGCGGCGAGCGTGCGCGACCAGGCGCCGGCGGCGATCACCGCGCGGTCGGCGGCGATCTCCCCGGCCTCGGTGCGCACGGCGCGGAGGCGCCCGGCCTCGATCCGGAACCCGGTGGCGCGGGTGCGCCGCAGCACCGCGCCCTGCGCCTCGGCATGCGCGACCAGGGCGGCGACATAGGCGCCGGGGTCCAGGCAATGCCCGCTCGATTCCACGAACGCGCCGAAGGTGTAGCGCCGGTCCAGCACCGGTTCGAACTGGCGCAGCTCGTCCGTATCGAGCTCGGTCCAGTCCACCCCGTTGGCGCGCCGCACCCGCCAGGCCAGCGCCTCGGCGGCGAATTCGGCACGTGAGGGGAATACATACAGCAGCCCCTGACGCTGGATCAGCGCGCCCACCCCGGCTTCCTCGGCGAGAACCCGGTGCCGTTCCGGGCAGTCGGCGATCAGCGGGCGCAGCGCCCGCCCGGTCGCCATCACCCGTTCTTCCGTGGCGCCGGCGCGCACGAAGCGCAGCAGCCAAGGCAGCAGCCGCGGCAGGTGGCGCCAGCGGATCGTCAGCGGCCCGAGCGGATCGGCGAGCCAGCCCGGCACCTTGCGCCAGATCCCCGGCGCCGACATCGGCACCACCGAGGCGGTGCTCAACCAGCACCCGTTGCCGTAGCTGGCGGCCTGTTCCCCGCCCGGATCACCGGGTTCGACGAGCGTGACCCGATGCCCGTCGCGCAACAATTCCACCGCCGTCGCAGCGCCGACGATGCCGGCACCGATGACGACGACGTGGAGGGGTTCGGGAGATGGCATGACGTCAGGCTGCAAGATCGCGACCGGGAGGGCAAGGTACCTCATCGCCCTGCTCTGAAAACACCCGCTCGGGGGTCGGGGCGGGGGGCGCGCGCCGCACGAAACATCCCGTGGCGGGCCACGCCGACCCGCAAGGGGGGAGGGAGCAGCACCCCAAGCCTTGGCACCACACAAGCGCGCGGTCTATCACCGCGACGGAACGGAAGCGGGATCACTCCGGTGGAGTTCGAGCAGGCACGCGCGCTGCATCGCCAGGGCCGGATCGACGACGCCGCCTCTGCCTATGAACAGATTCTTCGCGGCGCACCGGCACATCTCGAGGCCTTGATCCACCTCGGTGCGCTACGCCTCGCGCAGGGCCGCGCCGGCGCCGCGGAGGCGTTGCTGCGGCAGGCGGCAATCCTGTCGCCGGAGTCCGCCGAAGCGCTCGGCAATCTCGGCGCGGCACTCCAGGCGCTGGGCCGCCACGAAGAGGCTGCCGTGCAGTACGAACGCGCGCTCGCGCACAAGCCGGAAATGACGGACGCGCGCTTCGGCCTGGCCGCCTGCCTGCAGGCGTCCGGGCGCACCGAGGCAGCAATCGCCTGCTACGAAACCATCCTCGCCGCCACGCCCGCCCATCCGGAGGCGAATTACGGGCTCGCGACCTTGCTCGCCCAGCTCGGTCGGACGGACGAAGCGGCGATGCGGTATCGCGCCGCGCTCGCCGCCGATCCGGACTTTGCGGAGGCAAGTTGCGGGCTGGGCAGGCTGCTCGCACGCAGCGACAGGCCGGAGGAAGCCGTGGCGTGCTTCCGCCAGGCGCTCGATGTCGATCCGGACTATACCGAGGCACGGGCGGCTCTCGGGGCCACCCTGTCGCGGCGGCACCGGGACGACGAGGCGTTTGCGGCGTTTCGTGCGGTGCTCGCGGCCGAACCCGACCATCCCGACGCGCACAACGGGATGGGCATCCTGCTGGACCGCCAGCGGCGTCACGCCGAAGCCATCCTGCACTACCGCGCCGCCCTGGCGCGCGACCCGGACCACATCGACGCCATGGCGGGCATGGCGAACGCCTTGAAGAATATCGGTCGGCATGAGGAAGCGCTTGCAGCGGCGCGCCGCGTGGTTGCGCTACGGCCGGATCTGGCGCCGGCTGCCGGTCTGCTGGGGTCCATCCTCGCGGAAATAGGGTCGATGGACGAGGCCCTGGCGCAGTTCCGGCGCGCGCTGGCGCTCGCACCCGGCCGGCCTGAGTTCCTCTACTATCTGGTGCAACTGGCCAAGGTCCGGCCTGGCGACGACGCGCTGCTTGCCCTGGAAGCGGCGCTGCCGCGCCGTGCGTCGCTCTCGGCACAGGAGCAGTGCCTGCTGCATTTCGCCCTTGCCAAGGCGTGCGACGATACCGGCGAGCGGGATCGCGGCTTCGCCCATCTGCTGGAAGGCAACGCGACCAAGCGTTCCGAGATAAAATACGACGAGGCGGCGACCTTGGCGGCGATGGACCACATCCCCCGGGTTCTCACCGCCGAGCTGATGGCAGCGCGTCAGGGCCTGGGCGATCCGTCGCCGGTCCCGGTATTCATCGTCGGCATGCCGCGTTCCGGCACTACGCTGGTGGAACAAACCTTGGCGAGCCACCATGCGGTCTTCGGCGCCGGGGAGCGGCCTGAATTGTCGCAGGCGATCGCCCGCCTGGGCGCGGTGCGGCTCGGTGCAGGGGCGTTTCCGGAAGCCGTCTGGACCATGAGCGGCGCGGAGTTCCACCGGATGGGCGCGGAGTACGTGGCCGCCCTGCGGGCGCTGGCTCCCGACGCCGCGCGCATCACAGACAAGATGCCCGCCAATTTCCTTTTCGTCGGGCTCATCCGCCTGATCCTGCCGAACGCGCGGATCATCCATGTTCTGCGCGACCCGGTGGATACGTGCCTGTCCTGCTTTTCGAAGCTGTTCACGGGCGAGCAGCCGTTCAGCTACGACCTCGCGGAGCTGGGCCGCTATCATCGCGCGTATCGCCGCCTGATGGCGCACTGGCGATCGGTCCTGCCTTCGGGCGCGATGCTGGAAGTGGAGTACGAGGCCCTGGTGGAGAATTTCGATGCCGAGGCGCGCCGGATGGTGGCGTATTGCGGCCTGGAGTGGGACCCGGCGTGCCTGGAGTTCTACAAGACGTCCCGGCCGGTGCACACGGCGAGCATGACCCAGGTGCGCCAGCCGATCTATCGCAGCTCCGTCGGGCGGTGGCGGCCGGACGAAGCGCTGCTGCGGCCGCTGCTGGAGGCGTTGGCGGGCGGCTGAGGAGCGGGGTGTCCGTGTCGGCGCCCCCCTCTGTCATGCCAACCGGCGCAAATTTCGATCTCTCCCGCGATTGCGGGAGAGACGCCCCGCATCGGCGGCCGATGCGCCCCCAGGGATGAAAACGGCGGCGGCTGTCCGGCCACCGAGCAGCATCACGCCCGGTCTGCTGCCATAGACGAAGACCACCTCTCCCGCGTGGCGGGAGAGGTGGCTATGAGCGCGCTGCCTTCTTCGCCCAATCGGGTTGATCCTGAGCGTCGATTAGCGCGGGTTGGCGGCGGCCGGCTGTTGCGCGGCCGGCTCCGGTTGCGCGCGGAACGGATGGATCAGTTGCCCGACCAGCGAACGGGGCAGCTCCGCATCGATCCCGTAGTCCGTCGGCCATTGCCGGCGCGGCAGGTAATGGGTGCCGAACAGCCGGTCCATCCACGGCAGCATCGAGGCGTAGTTGCGGTCCCGCGGCTCGGCGCGCGTGTGGTGCCAGTGGTGGAAGGCGGGTGTGGAGATCAGCCATTCCAGCGGGCCGAGCCGCCAGCGGACGTTCGCGTGGATGAAGAATCCCCACACCGTGACGAGCAGCATGACCAGGGTGGCCACCAGGGTGCCCTGGACGCTTTGCGGGGCGCCCAGGCCGAGGATGTAGATGGGGATCAGGCCGCACAGGCGGATGAACACGAAGTCGACCGGATGGGCGCGCGCGCTGATCAGGAAATAGACGTGCTCGGGGCTGTGGTGGATGGAGTGGAAGCGCCACAGGAACGGGATCTCATGGGTCCAGCGGTGGCCCCAGTAGAAGCCGAGATCGCCGACGACGAACGCAGCCACGCCGCGGAGCCAGAGCGGCCAGGTCGCAACCGCGGCGTGCACGCGCCACGGAACGAAATGGTAGGCGACGTAGGCGGCCAGCGCCAGCGGTATCGTAAGCAACAGGTTCGGTACCAGGCCGCTGACGAAATAGAACCCGAGGTCGCCGAGGACCGATTTGCGGAGGATTTTCTGCGGGCGGACCGCAAAGAGAAGTTCGAGCGGCAGGAAGATGACGGTGATGATCAGGAGCCAGAGGGAGAGCCTGAGCACGCTCAGCGCATACGCGAACAGGTGCGGGTGATGATGCAGGAATGCGAGCAACGGAGCGATCCTGATCGAATTGGCAAGGGCCGGACCGATGCCGTCGCCCGGAAGGGGCGTGGCTGATCCGGCCCGGTTGCCTCACCTCATAAGCGGGTCAGACCGGTGTGGCGGCCTTTTTGCGCCGGCGCCGTGCCACGCCGCCCAGGCCCACGAGACCGACACCAAGGATCGCCAGACTTGCCGGCTCCGGCACCGGTGGTGCCCCGAGGCCGGCCGGCGAATTGACGCCGGCGAGGAACGCGATCGGCGGGAGATTGACGGTGCTCCCGTTGTCGCCCCAGGCCAGGAAGCTCAGCAGGTCGGTGCTGGCGTCGGCCGTAAGATTGACCGAAACATACTGCCATCCGACGGTGCCCTGATAGGGAACCGTCATCAGCGGCGAGGCCTCGATACTCGCGGTCGCGTCCGCGTTGGAATATACGTCGGTTGGGCCGTACGTCGGATCCACCGGGCCGCCGCCGCTAAGGGTGAGCCCTGCCGTGCCCAGCGAGACGATCCACTGATTCGTGGTGGGAATCGGATTGCCATTGATCAAGCCGAACCCCGTTTGCTCGCTGGCCCCCTGGTAGAAGGTCAGCGTGTAGGTCTGCCCCTTGGTCAGGCCCGTCACGAGGTAGTTGAACCCACTCTCAAAGCTGGGATTGCCGTCGGCCTGCACGTAGTTCCCGACATAAGACCCGACGGGATTGCCGTAAGTCGCCAGGGCGCCGGGGTCCGTGGCCTGCTCGCCCGGCGTCGTGCTGTCGATGGCGATCAGGCCGCTGCCGCCAGTCCAGCCGACCGGATTGAAGTTCCCGAACGACGTCTTAGGGGGATGTGGGTTCGGGCTGCTGTTGTTGGAATCCTGGAAATTCAGATTGACCAAATTCGGTAGCGCAGGATACGCGTACGCCCCGTGAGCGAACCCGGATAACGCGATGGCCGACACACCCACCGCCAGAACCCGTCTGAATGACATGGAGATTTCCTTTACATCCGACAACCGTTAACATTAGTTAAGCTGCAACCGCGACGGACGTCAAGCTTCAATTTCAAGACGTTTTGTCTCTTTTTTGTGCACGCCCCGGTGCGGCTCTCCGCGCGCCCTCCGGAGGATGTTTTTCGGTTCGGCAGTCGACCCGCTCCGCCATCCCGGCCCTGAACGCCCCCGGCCCCGCACGCAGCCCCGATCAAGAAGGCCCACCCTCATGGCAGGCCACAGGCAGGCAATCGGGCGAACCTCCGGCGCGTCACCACTCCCGCTTGGCGGGAGAGGGCGGGAGGCACGGGACCCCTCACCCGGTTCGCTCCGCGAACCGACCTTGGTCCGCTTCGCGGCCCAAGCCCGCAGCGCGGGAGAGGTGAAGGAGGCGCGGTCACGTGCCACCACTCCGCGCACGATCTTGCTGGACAGGAATCCGGCCTGCCCACGGGGCGGCGACGAAGGCGGAGCGAACCCGGCGGCTGCAACCCAGCCCTATTTCTGCCGCCGCAGCAGAAACAACGCCTGCTCCCCGAACAAATTCGCCAGCCGGGGGAACCGCCGCCACGGCGCCCGCCGCCCGGCGTCGTCCGCCGCCAGCCAGCGCTCCACCGCATACCCCTCCGCCGCGCACAGGTCGAAGAAATCCTGGATCGTGCACGGATGGATGTTCGGCGTCTCGTACCACATCCGGCCCCACGTCGCGGTCATCGGCATCCGCCCGCGCCGCAGCAACTGCCAGCGCACCTGCCAATGACCGAAATTCGGGAAACTCACCACCGCCCGCGCCCCGATGCGCAACATCTGCGCCAGCACCTCGCGCGGCCGCTCCACCGCCTGCAACGTGCGCGAAAGCACCACATAGTCGAACGCATCGTCCGGATAGTACGACAAATCGGAATCCGCATCGCCGTGCATCACCGGCAACCCATGCGCCACCGCCCGCGTCACCAACGCCATGTCGATCTCGATCCCGCGCGCGTCGCAGCCCTTGGTGGTGAACAGCTCGTCGATCAACGTGCCGTCGCCGCAACCGATATCCAGCACCCGCGCGTGCGGTGCGATCATCTCGGCGATCAGGCGCAGATCGACCCGCAGGTTCTTGGCAACGAAACGAACCGGGTCGTGCGGGCTCATGCGAACCGATCCCGGCAGCAAGGAAGCAAGGCCAGGGGCTCTGCCCCTGGACCCCGCCAGGGAACAAGTCCCCTGGACCCCTTTCTATTGGGTTCCGTGCGGGTGGGGGGTGTCTCGGGTCCGGGGCGGGGCTGCGCGGGGCGCGGGTGGCTTGGAGGGACAGGGCGCAGATGCGCCCTGTCCCTCCAAGCCACCCGCGCCCCGCGCAGCCCCGCCCCGGACCCGAGACACCCCCCACCCGCACGGAACCAACGGAAGGGTTCCAAGGGCTTGCCCTTGGCGGGGGTCCAGGGGGCAGCGCCCCCTGGCCTTGCTTCCTTGCCGCCCACCGCGGTCACAGCGCGGCGTGGATCGCGCAGCCTGCCAGGAAGCCGGCGAGGGTGCGGTGGAAATCGGGTTCGTCGAGCAGGAAGGCGTCGTGGCCCTTGTCGGATCCGATCTCGACGAAGCTCACGTTCGCCCCGGCGCGGTTCAGCGCGCGCGCCACCGTGCGGCTTTCTTCCGTCGGGAACAGCCAGTCGGAGCTGAAGGAGACCAGCAGGAACCGCGTTTTCGTGCCGCGGAAGGCGGCGGCCAGGTCGCCGCCGTGGTCGGCGACGAGGTCGAAATAGTCCATCGCCCGTGTGATCGTCAGGTAGGAATTGGCATCGAAGCGGCGGACGAACGTGCTGCCCTGGTGGTGCAGGTAGCTTTCGACCTCGAACATGTCGCCGAACAGGCTCATGGCTTCGTCGGCGGTTTTCGGCGCGCCTTGCAGGCGGCGGCCGAATTTGCGGGCGAGCGCCTGCTCGGAGAGGTAGGTGATGTGCGCGCACATGCGCGCCACGGCGAGACCGCGCGCCGGCGTGGTGCCGGCGTCGCGGTAGCGGCCGCCGCACCAGTCCGGATCGGCGAAGATCGCCTGACGGCCGACTTCGTTGAACGCGATGTTCTGTGCCGAATGATAGGACGCGGTGGCGATCGGCAGGGCCGCGAACACCGCGTCCGGATAGTCGGCCGCCCATTGCAGCACCTGCATGCCGCCCATCGAGCCGCCGATCACCGCGAACAGCCGGGTGATGCCGAGATGCTCGATCAGCCGCTTCTGCGCGCGCACCATGTCGCGGATCGTCACCGGCGGGAAGTCGATGCCCCAAACGTCGTCGCCGTCGCCGCGCGCACTCCGGGGTCCGGTCGAGCCCATGCAGCCACCCAGCACGTTGGCACAGATGACGAAGAACCGGTCGGTGTCCAGCGGCTTGCCGGGTCCCACCACCGCCTCCCACCAGCCGTCCTTGCCGGTGAGCGGGTGCGGTTCCGCGACGTACTGGTCCCCGGTCAGCGCGTGGCAGACCAGCACGGCGTTGCTGCGCGCCGGGTTGAGGCTGCCGTAGGTGCGGTAGGCCACGGTCAGGCTGGGCAGGGTCACGCCGCAGTCGAGCGCCATGCCGTCGCCGAAGACGACGTGCTGGTGCGGGACGTCCTGCAGGGGCACGATTTGATCCATGGTCAGCCGCCACTTAGGCGCAGGTGCGGCTGCCCCGCAACCAGCGGGTTTGCAGGTCGGCTGCCTTCCTGTATCTGTTCCGGCCCCTTGCGACGCCGCGCCCGCGATTTCGGCGCCGCAGGGAGGCCCGAAACCTGCCCCCGAAGGTTCATGTCCAGCCCCATTTCCTTTGCGCCTGTGTCCCCCGTGCCCGTCCCGGCGGGGGCCGAGCCGTCGCCGCTGGATCACTGGCGCGGCGATCTTGCGGGGTTGCGGGCCGAGCTCGACCGGATCGACGACGCGCTGCATGACCTGCTGCTGCGGCGGGCCGAGGTGGTGGCCCACGTCGCCACCACCAAGCCGAACGGCACCAGCGCGCTGCGCCCGGGACGGGAGGCGGCGATCATGCGCCGCCTGCTCGCCCGCCACACCGGCCCGCTGCCGGCGCAGGGGATCGTGCGGATCTGGCGCGAGCTGCTCGCCGCTACCACTGCCATGCAGGGGCCGTTCAGCATCGCCGTGTGCGACCCCGGGACGGGTGCCGCCTTCACCCAGGCGGCGCGCGAGCAGTTCGGCGCACTGACACCGCTGCGCTCGCATGGTTCGGCCGCACAGGCGATCGCCGATGTCAGCGCGGGCCGCGCTGCGGTGGCGGTGCTGCCGCTGCCCACCGATACCGAGCCGCCGCGCGAGGCCTGGTGGACCTGGCTGCTGCACAAGGACGACCCGCGCATCCACATCGTCGGCCGCCTGCCGTTCTGGTCCCGCCGCGCCGAGGGCACCCCCGACGCCCCTGCCTTCGTCCTCGCCGCGGTCGCCCCGGACCCGAGCGGCAACGACCGCTCCCTGATCGGCCTGGAACTGGACCGGGAGATGAGCCGCGCGCGGCTTGCGACGGCCCTGGCGACGGCCGATTTCGTGCTGGACGGCACGGTGCCCGGCGGCGGGGCCATCCCAGGCGGCGTGATCCTGCGCCGCGACGCCGATGCGCCGGTGGCGCAGGCGCTGGTGGAGGTTGCCGGCTACGTGGGCGACGACGACCCACGGCTGGCGCGGCTGGCGGCGGCGCTGCGCCCGCCGGTGGTGCTCGGCGCCTATGCCGTGCCGATCGAGGGGACGAAGCCATGACGGCGCCTGCGCCGCGGCCGGAAATCCTGCGCATCTCGCCTTATGTCGGAGGCGAATTGACCATCCCCGGCGTGAACCGCACCATCAAGCTGTCGTCGAACGAGGGCGCGTTCGGCGTGCCGCCCGGCGCACAGGCGGCGTTCACGCAGATGGCCGGCGAATTGCACCGGTATCCGGACGGCGGGGCTTCCAGCCTGCGGCGGGCGATCGGGGCGCGCTTCAAGCTCGATCCGGCGCGGATCGTGTGCGGGGCGGGATCGGACGACATCATCTACCAGCTTTGCCTTGCGTATGGGGGCAAGGGGCGGGACGTGGTGATGTCGGCGCACGGGTTCTCGATCTACCACATCGCCGCGACCTACGCGGGGAGCGCGGTGGTGAAGGCGCCGGAGCGGGCGTTGACCGCGGACGTGGACGCGCTGCTGGCGTCGGTGTCGGCATCCACCAGGCTCGTGTTCCTGGCGAACCCGAACAACCCGACCGGAACGATGCTGCCGTATGAGGAGGTCGCGCGGCTGCGCGCCGGGCTGCCCGCGGACGTGCTGCTGGTGCTCGATGCCGCCTATGCCGAATACGTGGCGCGGGCGGATTACGAGGCGGGGGCGCGGTTTGTCGACGCCGGCGACAATACGGTGATGACGCGGACGTTCAGCAAGGTGTTCGGGCTGGGCGGGATGCGGATCGGCTGGGCCTATGCGCCGGCTGCGGTGATCGACGTGCTGAACCGGGTCCGGGCGCCGTTCAATGTGTCCATCGCGGCGCAGGCGGCCGCCATTGCCGCGCTGGCCGAGCCGGGGTGGGTGGAGAAGGGGCGCGACCACAACCTGCACTACCGGCCGGTGCTGACCCGCGGGCTGGAAGACGCGGGGATCAAGGTCTGGCCGAGCGAGGGCAATTTCGTACTGGCCGATTTCGGGGTACCGGAACGGGCGCAGGCGGCGGATGCGTTCCTGCGCACGCGCGGGATCATCGTCCGCCCCGTCGGCGGCTACGGGCTGCCGCACTGCCTGCGCATCACCGTCGGCACCGCCGAGGAGGTGGGGCTGGTGATCGAGGCGCTGGGCGCGTTCATGCGGCAGTCCCCCGAGGCTGCGTCCCGTGGCTGACGCCGCGCCGCTGTTCCGCCGGCTGGCGCTGATCGGCATCGGACTGATCGGCAGCTCCGTCGCGCGGATCGCGCGCGAGCGGGGCGATCTGGCGGCAACCATCGTCGCCTGCGCGCCAACCGAGCGCACGCGGGCGCGGGTGGCCGAACTCGGGCTGGCCGACGTGATCGAGGCAGACCCCGCGCGCGCGGTGGCCGGCGCCGATTGCGTGATGCTGGCGGCCCCGGTGGGCACGTTCGCCGAGCTGGCGGCGGCGATCGCGCCGCACCTGGCAGCCGGCGCGATTCTGACCGACGTGGGATCGACCAAGCAATCGGTGATCCGCGACGTCGGGCCCATGGTGCCTGCGGGCGTGCATTTCGTGCCGGCCCACCCGCTGGCGGGGACGGAATATTCCGGTCCCGACGCGGGGTTCACCACCCTGTTCCAGGGCCGCTACACCCTGATCGTGCCGCCACCCGGCACCGACGAGGACGCGATCGAACGCGTGGCCGAGCTGTGGCGCCGCTGCGGATCGATGGTGGAACGGATGGAGCCGGCGCACCACGACCGGGTGCTGGCGATCGTTTCGCATCTGCCGCATCTGCTCGCGTTCACGATCTGCGGCACCGCCGACGACCTGGCGGACGAAAGCCGGTCGGAGGTGCTGCGCTTCGCGGCCTCCGGCTTCCGCGATTTCACGCGCATCGCGGCTTCGGATCCGGTGATGTGGCGGGACGTGTTCCTGAACAACCGGGAAGCGCTGCTGGAGATGCTGGCGCGCTTCCTGGAAGACGCGCAGGCGATGGCGCGCGCGGTGCGGTGGGGCGACGCGGGGTATATCGAGGACAAGGTGGAACGCGGGCGGAAGATCCGGCGGAGCCTGATCGAGCTGAAGCAGGCTTAGGTTTCTTAACTTCTGGCGGGCAGCATGCGCGGGCGGTGCCGGGTGCAAGCCGTTGTAGTCAGAGGGGCATTATGTCTTTTGTGTTCGACACGCTTGGCTATTCCAAGCATTTGCGTCATGCTGGCGTTTCGACGGCCGAGGCTGAGGCGCATGCCGAGGCGGCACGGGATTTCATCATGAGCGAGATCGCGACCCGACACGATATCCTGGCGGTGCGGCAGGACCTGACGGTGGTCAAGGACGAGCTGCGCGGGATGATCGAGACCCTGGGGCTGCGGATCACGGTGCGGCTGGGGTTCATGGTGGCGGCCGCGGTTGCGGCGCTGGCGGCGGTGATCAAGCTGTAGGGGCGACGGGCGGGGCCGCGATCAGGCGGCCGGTGCGGTGTCCGGTCCATTCGGGGCCGGAGCGCTAGCGCCGCTTCCAGGCGGACGATCCGGTCCAGCGCCGCCGACAGTTCGGCTACCGAGGGTTCCGGGTCCGCGCCGGCTTCGCCTCGATAGCGATACGCCACGCTCCAGGCTGTCCAGGGTCGCAGCGGGGTCACCATGGGCCCGAGATAGGAGAAGCGGGCAAGCACCGATCGGCCCGGCCGGTCCAGGTCGTGGGTCTTGCCGAAATCGACCAGGCCGAGAACCAGGCAGCCCTTCAGCAGCTTCTCCGCCGCCTGCTGGCAATGGAACGCCGCGGCCCCGCACAGCGGCGGGTCGGCCATCAAGCCGATGCGGGCCATACGCTGGTCGGCCTGGGCCACGCGGAGCCAGCCGACGACTTCCTCCCACAGCTCGTCCGGGTCAGGGGCGTTCATAGACGACCACGCCTTCCAACGTCGCGGCGCGGGACAGGGTGCCGGGGATGCGGGATTTGCGGCGGAACGTTTCCTCCCGCACCGGGATGACGTCGGCGGGGTGGTGGTAGGCGGCGCGGGCCTCGGTGCCG
Source organism: uncultured Pseudomonadota bacterium (assembly GCA_963708095.1). Taxonomy (GTDB): domain Bacteria; phylum Pseudomonadota; class Alphaproteobacteria; order Acetobacterales; family Acetobacteraceae; genus JAJZVS01. The sequence continues at coordinate 3,488,518 of OY970182.1, read as the reverse complement.
GCCTTGAGCGTGAGCTTCTCCGGCGGCGTGTCGTCATCGACCACCACCAGCAGGTCGATATCGCTGTCCGGGCCGGCCTGGCCACGGGCGGCGGAGCCGAACAGGATCACGCGGCGGGGCGGAAATAGGCCACCACGGGGTCGAGCAGGTCGGGGAGGACGAGGGGCGGGGGCATGGGGGGATGATAGCCGGCGGCGTTGAGGTCGACGGGCGCCACGCGCGGTTTCGCTGTGCCCGGGTCACGATCCGAAGTAACCGTTCCCGGCCGGACCGCACGCCCCCTCACGCGCCCCAGTCCTCGCACGCCAGACCGGGCACGCGCAGGAATTCGCGCCCGTTGGCGGTGACCAGGGTGGCGCCGCGTCGGCGCGCCTGGGCGGCGATCAGCAGGTTGTAGTGGCCGATCGGAGTGCCCTGCCGCGCCAGATGCGCGCGGATGTCGCCGGCGTGGTGCGCGTCGTCGGAGTCGAACGGGGTGACGGCGATCCCGGCAGCCAGGAACTCGGCCAGCAGTGCCGCGAATTGTTCGCGGCGATCGCTTTTGGCGATGCCGTAGGCGAGCTCGAACAGCGCGACGGACGGAAGCCACAGCTTCGTGCCGACGGAGAGTTCGGCTTCCAGCCGTTCGGCGACGGCAGGGCGCCGCCGGTTGATGGCGAAGATGACGGCGTTCGTGTCGAGGCAGAACACGCGCGCGGTTCAGTCGAACCCGGGCGCATCTTCCGGTGGAACCGGCGGGTCCTCTGGCGGGCCTTCAAGCAGGAAATCGGACGCGCCCAAGGCGTCCAGCCGGGTGCGCCACGCCACCGGGTCGAAGGGCGGGGGGTCGAGCGGTTCGAGGATGATCTTGTTGCCGGCGCGGCTGACCCGGACCTCGCGGCCCGGCAGGCGGAATTCCTTCGGCAGGCGCACGGCCTGGCTGCGGCCGTGCGTGAACAGCTTGGCGGTGCCGGCGCCGGCCATCGGGGGTCTTTCTTGATAGCTATCGTGGTAGCTATCGCTGCCTCGGCGTGTCTGTCAAGTCGCTTGGCTGATGGGGGCTAGCGGGTGGCTCAGGCCAGCACCCCTACGAGCTATTCCTCCAACTCGAAGGCATCGTGCACAAGCGCGCCCAGGTCGTTTGGCCGCAGTCCAACGGCATCATCCGAACGGCTGCACTGAACCCTGTTCGACGAGTATTTCCGTATCGAGGGCCGGCAACTCGAAATGCTCGCCCAGGCTCGGGCGCTTCATGTCCGGGTTGCAAGTGACGAGCAGGCCCACGTCCGACCGCGCCGGATCGAAATCCGTCCCCCGCACGGCGGAGCCGAACACCTTCAGCCGGCGCACATGAAAGCGACGGCACAGGGCGGCAATTTCGGCGCGGCGCGCGTCAAGCAGCGGGATAACGGCAATTCTCCGGCGGCCAAGCTACGCCAGGCGGACATGGGCGCCTATCGCGACGGAGCAACGCCCGCCCCCTCACGCCCACCCCACCGCCACCATCCCCGCTTCCACACGGTTGCGGAACCCCGCCTCCGCCGTCCGCCAATCCACCACATCCACCTTCCACGGCAGATCGCTCTCGCTGAACGCCTCCCCCAGCGCCGCCAGCTCGTCGATCTCCAGCGCCCGCCCCGCGTCGATCGCCAGATCAAGATCGGAATAAGGCTTCGCCCGCCCGGCCGCCCGCGACCCGAACGCCCAGACAAGCGTCCCCGGGGGCAGATGCGCGCGCAGGATGTCGCGCACGATCGCGGTCTCCGCCGCCCCCAGCGCCAGTGTCGCGCTCATATCCCCCGCGCCCGCAGCTGATCGCGCAAATACGCCGCCTCCCGCAGGAACGCCCCGATCCCCGCGACCACGTCCAGCGCGACCTGTTCGTTGTAGGTATGACTTGTCTTCGCCCGCATCTCCCGATACCGACGCCACGTGGGCCAGTCCCCCAGCAGCAGGCCGGCCTCGTTGCCAGACCGGACCAGATCCGCGAATACCATCCGGTCGTAATGTTCCGGGGATGGCGCTGTCGTCTCCAGCGCCCGCTTCAGCATCTTGTGGGCCACTTCGTAGGTGAATTCGAAGCGGTGTACCAGGCCGTCCCGGATCAGGGTCTGGGAGGGATCACGCGCGTACGCGGCCAGCGCCTCCGTCAGGCGGGCGATGGCGGTATCAAGCGGCGTCAGGTCCAGCCCCATCCTCGCACTCTACCCCAACCCCATCCGGGCGCACCCCCCGTTTCCTCTGCTATAACCCGCCCCTGCCCCGCACCATCCGCCAGGACCCAAAATGCCCCTCCCCTACGACGTCATCGTCATCGGCGGCGGCCACGCCGGCACGGAGGCCGCCGCCGCCGCGGCCCGCCTCGGCGCCCGGACCCTCCTGCTCACCCACCGCCGCGCCACGATCGGGGAGATGTCCTGCAACCCGGCCATCGGCGGCATCGGCAAAGGCCACCTGGTGCGCGAGATCGACGCGCTGGACGGGATCATGGCCCGCGCCACCGACCGCGCGGGGATCCATTTCAAGCTCCTGAACCGCAGCAAGGGTCCCGCCGTCCGGGGCCCGCGCGCCCAGGCCGACCGCGCCCTCTACCGCGCCGCCATCCAGGACCTGCTGGCCGAGACCCCGAACCTCACCATCGCCGAAGCCGCGGTGGAGGACCTGGACCTCGCCCCCGACGGCCGCCTGGTCGCCGTCCTCACCGCCGACGGCGCCCGCCACCCCTGCGCCGCCGCGGTCCTGACCACCGGCACCTTCCTCCGCGGCATGGTGCACATCGGCACCACTCAGACACCGGCCGGTCGGGTGGGCGAGGCCCCCGCGATCGGCCTGGCCCACACCCTGGCCCGCCTGAACCTCCCCCTCGGGCGCCTGAAGACCGGCACCCCCCCGCGTCTGCATCGCGCGAGCATCGCCTGGGACAGCCTGCCCGAGGATCGCGGCGACGATCCCCCCGAGCCCTTCAGCCCCCTGACCGAGCGCATCCCCTCCCCCCAGATCGCCTGCCGCGTGACCGCCACCACCGAGGCGACGCACGCCGTGATTCGCGCCAACCTGCACCGCTCCGCGGTCTACGGCGGCGGCATTTCCGGCCGAGGCCCGCGCTATTGCCCCTCTATCGAGGACAAGGTGACGCGCTTTCCCGACCGCGCCCGCCACCAGATTTTCCTGGAACCCGAGGGGCTGGACGATCCGACCGTCTATCCTAACGGAATCTCAACCAGTTTGCCGGAAGATATCCAGCGCGCCCTGCTGCGCACCATCCCGGGGCTGGAGCGGGCGGAGATGATCCGCCCCGGCTACGCGGTCGAGTACGATTATATAGATCCCCGCGCCCTGACCCCGTCCCTGGAGGTCCGCTCAGTCCCCGGCCTGTTCCTCGCCGGCCAGATCAACGGCACCACCGGGTACGAGGAAGCCGCCGCCCAGGGCCTGATCGCCGGCGTCAACGCCGCCCGGCGCGCGGGCGGCCTGCCGCCGGTAGGCCTCGACCGGTCGGAGGCCTATATCGGCGTCCTGATCGACGACCTGACCCTGCGCGGGGTGACCGAGCCCTACCGCATGTTCACCTCCCGCTCCGAGTTTCGTCTGACCTTGCGGGCGGACAACGCCGACCACCGCCTCACCCCGGTCGGCCTGGCCTGGGGCTGCGTTGGCCCGGATCGGGCGCATCACTTCGGCGCCTACGCCGCCGCCGTGTCCGCCGCCATGGCACGCGCCGCCGCCGAAGGCGGTCTGCCGGCGGACCTGGCCCGGCGCGGGATCGAGGTTCGGGCGGACGGCCGCCGCCGCTCGGTCCTGGGCCTGCTGGGATCGGACGCGGTGCCCCCTACGGCGTTGGAGACCGCCTTTCCCTGGCTGCGGGACCTGCCCCCGAGGGTGGCCGCGCATCTCCGCACGGAGGCGCTGTACCAGGGCTACCTCCCTCGGCAGACCGCCGAGATGCGCGCGTTCCGGCGCACCGAGGACCTGTCGCTCGCCGCCGTCCCGTTTGACCAGGTTCCCGGGCTGTCGGCGGAGGTCCGGGCGCGGCTGATCCAGAGCCGCCCCGCCTCCCTTGGGATGGCATCCCGGCTGGAGGGGATCACCCCGGCGGCGCTGGCGATCCTGGCCGCGCACCTACGTCGGGCCCTCCCCGCGGACCGCTTCACGTGAAGCATTGTTCGATATCGAAGAATGCTTCACGTGAAGCATTCACTCCCCGGCCGGACCTCCGACCAGATTTGGGCGGCCCGCTCCCTGCCGCCAAGCCTCTGGCGGTGCCGCTGACCCCGACCGCACGGGGGAGCGCCTTGTCGGACCGCTTCACGTGAAGCATTGTTCGATATCGAAGAATGCTTCACGTGAAGCACCCGCCCGCTTCGCCCCCTACCTGATCCTTCTGGAGCGCTGGAACCGCACCATCAACCTGATCGGGCGGGGCGATGTGGCCCATGCCGCCGAGCGCCACCTGGCGGATGCGCTGCAACTTGCGCCGCTGATTCCGACGGGGACCGCCCGGGGGATCGACCTCGGCTCCGGCGCCGGCTTCCCGGGGCTGGTCCTCGCCGCCGCCACGGGCATCCCGTTCGACCTGATCGAGGCGGACCAGCGCAAGGCGGCGTTCCTCCGCGAAGCGGCCCGGGTCCTCGGCGCTCCGGTCCAGGTGCACGCCATCCGGATCGAGGCTGCCGCCCTGCCCCCCGCCCCGCTGGTTACCGCCCGCGCCCTCGCACCCCTGCCGCGACTGCTGGAGCTGGCCGCGCCCCTGCTCGCCCCGGGCGGCACCGCACTGTTCCCGAAGGGCGCCGGCGTCGCGGCGGAATTGACCGCCGCCCGGGAAGGATGGCACATGCACGTGGAGCAGATCCCGAGCCGCACCGCCGCCGGAGCCGTCATCCTCCGCATCACAGAGATCGCACGTGCCCCAGCCCGAACCTGAACCGGCCGCCGCGCCCACGCAGATTATTGCGATATCGAATCAGAAGGGCGGGGTCGGCAAGACCACCACCGCCGTCAACCTGGCCACCGCCCTCGCCGCCTCCGGGTGCGCGGTGCTGCTGATCGACCTTGATCCGCAGGGCAACGCCTCCACCGGGCTTGGCATCGGGGCGGAGGAACGGACCCTCGGCAGCTATTGCGTCCTGGTCCTGCATACGCCGCCCGAAGACGCGGCGCGGCCGAGCGGGATTCCCAATCTCGATGTCATTCCGGCCGAACCCGACCTGGCGGGGGCGGAAATCGAGCTGGTCGCGCTGGACCGGCGGCAGAGCCGCCTACGCGACGCGCTGGCGCCGCTGCGCGCAGGAAAGCCCCGTTACGACTACGTGATCATCGACTGCCCGCCCAGCCTCGGCCTCCTCACCGTCAACGCGCTGGTCGCGGCCTCCGCCGTGCTGGTGCCGCTGCAGTGCGAGTTCTACGCGCTGGAGGGCATCTCCGGCCTCATGCGCACCATCGAAGCGGTGCGGCGCGGCCACAACCCTTCGCTTCGTCTTTCCGGGATCGTGCTGACCATGTATGACAAGCGCAACAACCTGGCCGACCAGGTGGCCGCCGACGCGCGCGGGTTCTTCGGCAAATCGGTGTTCGACACCATCATCCCGCGCAACATCCGCATCACCGAGGCGCCGAGCTACGGCAAGCCCGTGCTGCTCTACGACTTCCGCTCCCCCGGGGCGCAGGCCTACGTGCAGCTGGCGGCGGAACTGCTGCGCCGGGAACGCGCCGCCGGAGCGGGGGCATGAGCCCGCGCGAGCCGGCGCAGCGGCTGGGCCGGGGGCTCGCCGCGCTGCTCGGGGATTCCGCGCTCGCGCCGGACCCGGCGGCGGGCGGGGTGCGGAACCTGCCGCTCGACCTGGTGGAACCCGGGCCGTTCCAGCCGCGCGGGGCGATGGACCCCGGCGCGCTGCACGAGCTCGCGGAATCGATCCGCGCCCGCGGCATCCTCCAGCCCCTGCTGGTGCGACCCGCCCCGGCGGACGCGGGGCGCTACCAGATCATCGCCGGAGAACGGCGCTGGCGGGCCGCGGCGCTGGCCGGGCTGCACGAGGTGCCGGCGCTGGTGCGCCCGCTCGCGGACGGCGACGCCATGGCCGCGGCGCTGGTGGAGAACCTGCAGCGCGCGGACCTCAATCCCCTGGAGGAGGCCGAGGGCTACAACCGGCTGCTCGACGAGTTCGGGCTGACCCAGGACACCCTGGCGCTCGCGGTCGGAAAATCCCGCGGGCATATCAGCAACACCATGCGGCTGCTGGGGCTGCCCGAGCGGGTGCGCGAGGCTCTGCGGGCGGGGTCCATCTCGGCCGGGCACGCACGGGCGCTGATCGCGCACCGGGCGCCGGAGGCGATCCTGGCGCTGGTGCTGGAACGCGGGCTGTCGGTGCGCCAGACCGAGGCGCTGGCCATGCGGCTCGGCGCCGGGCTGACCACGCCGAAGCGGCGGCCGCGGCTCGATCCGGACGTCCAGGCGCTGGAGCGGGAATTGTCGGAGCAGCTCGGGCTGCGGGTGGACCTGCTGCCGTCGGGGCGGGGCGGGCTCGTGCGGATCCGGTATGCGGATCTGGATCAGTTGGACGGGCTGCTGGCGGTGCTGCGGGCGGGGATGGCGGCGGGGGGCGAGCCGGAGGGGGAGGGGTAAGCTGTAGCGACGCGCAATGGCTGAGACTGAACCCACAATCGGTGAGACGAAGGCGCAATAGATTACCGGCGGCATACGACGGCCGGGATCTCGCCAGAAGCCCGGCGCGGGCGTAGCCCTACGCGGTCATTTTGCCCCGATAGGGTCAAGACCCTGGGATGCCGTCGGCCCAGAATGCCGTGAGCAACCCTATCGAAGGGTGGAAAGTGTCTCATGCCAGCGCCTCGCTGGCGTATACTCCTATGAGGCTATGACCGTTTGGGGTGGAAACCGGACATAGAGGGCTTGTCGCATCGATGTCTGCTCTGCGCCCATTCCGGTCATCCAGCGGGCCTGGCTGGAGCCCGAGAAGCGGACATACCTACCAATCGACTGGCCAGCCAAGATAGGTGGATTCCGGTCCGTCCGCTTTCGGGACAGCGCGACGGGAAACTCGACATTCCGCCCATGGCCGGGTCTAGCCGAGAGGCGTCAGGTCGGCTTTCGATATAGCTATGCGGACAGCCGTTCACCTAAATTCCGACTGCGACTCGATCTCACGACCCTCGGATGCAAAATCGACATTCATTGGTGGCGCCGAAGGCCATGGAACCCAAGAACGATATGGTGGCAGCGGAATGGCGTGGGATACGACTTGCCGGCCGGAACGAGCCGGTCATGAACCGTGCTTCGATGCGGACGTTCGGGACTGATCGGCGTCGTTTCCATGAAGGCGACACCCAGGCGCTGAGCGATGTTCTCGAGAACCTCCTCCGCGCCGCCGCCGAGCAGGTAACCCAGCATGGCGCCCGAGGCTGAAAACGGGGCATATCGACAAGTCAGATACTGCTCGCGAATGTCGGCCAGGTAGTCCGCCAGAGCCTTGGTCGAACTCAGGACTTTTGCCTCGGCCGGCCACATCACCCGCGGATCCGCCCTCAGGACAAAGGCCAAGTCATACGCAGGCGGTTGGGCCGGCGGCGCGAGCATTGTCTCTCGCTCATAAGGTCCATGCTGGATGTAGTATGGTGCTTCTCCCGGCACGACGTCGTCGATCGCTGCCGCCAGCAATTGTGTGATGCTGCGCTCGAGGTCCCGCCCGTTAAACGTCGCCGGCGCTACCTTGAGCCGTTCAAATCCGGCCCAGACGTGATCAATAAAATCAGGTTCGACATCCCCTATCCAGCGGGCCGCCAGTTCAATGAACGCCGCGTCAGCCGGCGGCGTCTGTGACGCCCGGAGAAACATTCCCTGCGTCATCAATCGGTGGCACTCCTGGACGCCGACATCCAGTGGAACAGGTCGGCCGAAACCTCATCAGCGTCGTTCAACGCCACGCTGCGTGTCCAATATCGCACCGCATCCGGCTTGAACATGAAGATCGTCGGCGTGCCCGAACTGGCGTCGTAGAACCGGGCGATCCGTTGTACCAGCAAACGTCCACCGCCCGTTGGACGGGACGCGCTCATGCGTCGCAACTCCTTGATCAGTCCGAGATGGCCAATCGGTTCGATGCGGACGCCAGTCTGTCGCGAACCGTCATCAAGCAACTGGATCGCCACCAGCCGATAGGGCGCCGGTTCCTCCACAGGGGATGCGAAGATCGCCGCGCCGAGCTGCTTGGACGCGCCAAAGCCGGCCTTCAGCACCTTGAAGAACGTCTCGCAATAGGGACGAAGGATATCCTCACGGCCGGACGCATCATGTGTCGTCCTCGAACCAGGAGATGGGCGTGCTCCCCGGAAATCTGGGATGGTGATAGCCGTCATATCCTCGACGAGGATGCGCTCGGCTTCTTTCAGGCCAAAGCCCTCGAATACAATCTGATCGACGTCATCGAGCGTATCAACAGAGGCCACAGGCAGGGTCTCCGGCGGAGGAATAGGCACATCCAGAATTTCGTGAACACTCGCCTCGGGACGATACGCAGCCATCCGCCCGCTCCGCAGCTGCATGAAATAGGTCCCGACACGGCTGTTGTACATGAGGCAGGCTGCTTTCATTAATGGCAGGGGGCCAGTCGCGCTTATGTAGCTCTCGCTGCAAATGATGCCTTTGCCCTCGCCATTCACAACCATGCGGGCTTGGAAGCGACCCAGCGAGGCCTGATAGCCTTGCTTGATCAAAAGTTGCGGTGCGTCGAACGCTCTAAAGTCGCTTGAATCCCGAGAATGGATTTTAAGACGCGCAATCCGTGGAAGCTCGGACGCTTCCAATTCCAACAGCGGTCCTTCCGGGAAATGCGTAGCCACAAACAGCCGCCGCCCATCAAGTTCCGGAACAGGTCGTCGCTGATCGCCGAAGACTACGCCTTGGCGGGTCCGAACGCCCTCAATGCCCTTCGACGTCGCCAGCCTTGAGAACCGCTCAAGCTTGCGCAGCAACTGCGCGTCTCGCGGCGTCCCCCACATCAGCGCCGTCCAGATCGCAGGATCCTCACGAGCGACGTCCATCGGCATGCGATGAACGTGATGCGGCTCAATGACGATCGCGAAGTCATCGATCTGTAGGTCCAGCGCCTTCGGGCTCGCATAGAGCAGCACGTCCTGTGCCTGCGCCGCATCAGGACGAAGCACGACGACGCACGCGGGCGCGATCGAGGTCTTGGTGGTATGCGTTTTGCGCTTGAACACCTTAAAGCGCAGCGCCGAAAGATTGAACACCGCGTCCACGCGGTGTCGGGTAAATAGTTTCTTTCGGAACCTCTTTGCGGGCCCACTCGCATTGAAGAGAAGGGCGTTCGCCGATTGGATCATCGCCACCCGACCGCCGGTATGAACCAGCCGCGCGCCCTTGGCGAGAAAGAGACCGCCGATGTCCTTGTTGGCGACCTCCCAGTCGTTCTCCGCCGCCCAACTGTTCGACAGCTCCGTCGCCAGACCGTCGCCCCAAGGAGCATTGCCAACTACAAGATCGAAGCGGCCGGCGGCCAAGGCGTCGTCGAGGCCCTCGTCCGTATCGAAGAAGTCCGAGCAGATCAGGCGCCGGTCCCGCATGGTGGGAAAACGGATCTGCGCCCAGTAATGACGCGGTTCGATCTCGTCGCACATGGCGAGGTACAGGCTGAAACAGGCGACGCGAACGGCGTGCGGATCTTTGTCGACGCCAAGCAGGTTATCGGTCAGCAGCCGCCGAAGAACGTCAGCCTTGATCGTCTCGCCAGGATAGGCCTGCTTCCAGCGATGGACGAGGCGCTGGAATGCCTTGACGAGAAACACGCCCGAGCCGCATGCGGGATCCAGGATCTTCAGGTTCCAGTCGGTCCCGCGCCACGGCAGCACCTGATCCAGCACGAAATCGACGAGGTGCGGGGGGGTATAAAAAATGCCGTCTCGCGCCGCACGTTCGGTGACGAAGGTCTCGTAGATGCTGCTGATGAATTCGAGCGGGATAACGTCGAACGAGTAGATCGGCCATAGGCATCCCTGGCCAGATGGCATGTCGAGGTCGCCGCGAATGAATTCCGCCAACAGTGCCAAGTGGCGCGGCTTCACCAGCTCCTGCTCGCGCGCCCAGCCGGCCGCGCGCTCTTCAGGGGTGTCGCCCTTGCCTGGAAAGAGATCGCCGTTAAAGCGTAGATTCAGCCAAGCGAACAGGCGATAGCTGTCATCATAGTCGGCCAGGATCGCCGCAAACGTATCGTAGGACCGGCACAGAATGCCTTCGGCCTGCAGTCGCTTGAGGCGTTCTGCGTTGAGCGCCGCGTTGCCGTCGGCGTCACGACGGTCGAACAGGAACTGGACGAAGATGACGCGCGCAAGCAGGTCGTGGCAGATGTCGTCATCATCCAAGCCTTCGGCCGCGAGTATCGAACGGATGTGCCGCAGGTTGCGCAGCAGGAGTTGGTCGGCCCGCCCATCACGGTCGAAGCGCGCGGCGTGTTGGGCGAAAAATTCGCCTGAAACCAGGTTCAGCCAATGCAGGGCTCGCGCCGCCTGCTGTTCCAGCGCAGCGCCTTCGCTCGCCAGCGCCTCCGCGCGAATCTCATGAACCTTAAGCTGATCCATGGGGCGATCTGCGGCCGGTGGCGTCTCGCAGCACGTCCATACCCGAACGAGATCAGGCTCGATCGTGATGAGCGTCGGGCTTTGGGAGAAATTCCAGGCGAGCCGATGCGCCTCGCGCAAAACCTCGGTACCGACGACAGAAGAGAACTCTACGATAATGGCTAGCGGAGCCTCGGTGTGGTTGGCATCAGGATCAGCGGTCAGTATCCCCGTCCGAAACGCACCCGGCGCGACGAGGTGCGACAACCCGCGTCCGATTTTCCCACGCGCCCGCTCAGCCAGAACGGCCGGGCCACCGCCTGCCGGGTAGAGAAGAGCGCTGGCTTCGGGCCAATCCAGGCAGGCCGCCACATGTTCGAGCGATAGCGGTTGGCGGTCCATGTCAGAACCCCAGCCGCCGTTGCGGGTTACCGCCGAACCGACCTCGTTCAGCTCCGCCGCGGGGGCGTTTGGCAGTTATTCGAATGCGCGAAAACACCGGCCGATGGTCGATGCTGTTCCTGCGAAGCTCCGCAAGCAAAGCAGCGATCACGGCCAGATGGGTCGGAACCTCGCCCGAACGCGCATAGTTCGACACCGAATTGGGGTTCATACGCACGAGAGCGGCAAACTCCCGCACGCTCAGGGCCGCCTGATCCAGCTCAGCGAGGAATTCCGCATAGGTCAACGATCGCTGTCTTTCGATCTGAGCACATGGCTTTATGAGAATCTACACATAAATCGCTGAGAAGCAAGGACCGCACACGAGGCGTAGGCGCGCGATCATCAACCTACCAGCAGGGTCAAGGCGCAAACAGCGGGACCGCGCGTACCCGCTCAATTATGGCCCACTGTCGGCCATGAAGGAGAACCAAGAGGTGCCGCCCCCTTGGATGAAGTCGTCACGTCGCTTCCCGAGGTCCGGCGCACGCGGGTGCCGTGAATGACTGCTTTAGGGACCGGCGGCCCTCCTCCCCGATGACTTGGTAGGGTTGGGAACGGCCGCCAAGCCAAGGTTGGGGAATGGCAGCTTTTCGCCCTGGCTTCCCCTAAGCCGCCATTCTGCTCCCGGCCACGACGCGCCCCTCCTGGGCATTCCGCTGACCGCGAGGGCTGCTCCGAAGCGGACATTGCCGGTCGGACAGGTCAGCGGCGCAGGCAGTCGGGGAGAGTCGCGCCGACTACAGATTGGCGGGGGTTCGCCCGATCACACCTTCACGGTGGATGCCGTATAGATCTCGTCGATGGCTTGTGCCAAGGCTGCGTTGAATTCCGCCTCGCTCATGGAAGCCCGCAGCTCCTCCAGCAGCGCGCGCGAGAAGCTGGCGATCATGCCGTGGTTCCGGGCCAGGCGCCGGCAAGCATCGGCGCGGCTATAGCCGCCCGACAAGGCCACGACGCGAACCACCCGGTCATGGGCGATCAGGTCCTTGTAGAGGTCGGGAACGTCCGGGATCGTCAGCTTCAGCATCACCTGCTGGTCCGACGGCAGCGCATCCAGATGCCGGGCCAGCGCATCCCGGAGGAGAGCTTCGGCGTTCGGCTTGTCGGGGCTCTTGATGAGCACCTCCGGCTCAAGAATGGGAACCAGACCGTGCCTTGCGATCTGTGCGCCGATCTCGAACTGCTGCTTGGCGATCGCGGCGATACCGCTCTCGGATGGCAGGTTGATCGTCGCGCGCATCTTGGTGCCGAAGACACCGAGCCTGACCGCCCGGTCGAGCAGCGTGTAGAGCCCCGGGATCGGCTTCATCAGGCTGACGCCGTCGGCTTCTGCCTCCAGCCCCTTGTCGACCTTGAGGAAGGGCACGCATCCCCGATCCTCCCAAAGATAGGAAGGGACCGGCTTGCCCTGAACCTCGCCGTCCATCGTGCGCTCGAACAGGATCGCGCCAATCACCTTGTCGCCGGTGAAGGCCGGCGCCGTCATCACCCGGACCCGCATCTCGTGCATGCGGGCGAACATCTCGGCCTCACCGCTATAGGCGCTCTCCGGAATGCCATAGAGGCGCAGCGCCCCAGGTGTCGACCCGCCGCTCTGATCGAGCGCGGCGAGGAAGCCCCCCGCCTCCGTGATGTGCGTTTTCATGCTCCGGGGGACCATAGACGTACTCCTCGGCGGTGCGAGGATGTCAGTATATATGCTGGGTGGCGTCTGGCCAATCTCGGCAGCCGATTGGCCACGGTCCGCTTCAAAGTCGGAGACTGCCACCGCAGTGTTGGCAGGTATCGGCTTCTTTTGCCGGATGGGATGACAGTCGCCATTGCCATGTCCGCGCTGGCTGACCTGGCGTTGTGGCTCCGGACACCGCCGGGCGTCTGCGCACACAGGCGTTTGTCAGCGCCTACCACCGAGATGTGAGCGAGGTGCCATGCCGGATCGGATCGCGTACAAGGTCATGTTGGCGACGGAGATGGAGCAGATGCAGCGCGACGGCCTGTTCCGGGGATCGCCCGCAGACATTGCCGACGGCTACATCCATCTGTCGTGTGGTTCTCAGTTGGCCGCGACCTTGGAAAAATACTTCAGTGGCGTTAGCGGCCTCATGCTGGCGGCGGTGGACCTGTCGCGGCTCGGCGGTGCGGTGCGTTGGGAGCCCTCGCGCGGTGGACAGCTTTTCCCGCACGTCTATGGAGTATTGCCAGTCGATGCAGTGGTCTCGGTCGTGCCACTGGAGCGAACCCCCGACGGGGCGGTGAAGTTGCCCGCTTAGAGCAGGGCTCTGCACCCAAACGGAACGAGCAAGCTGCTGAACGTACGCATTGTTCGGTTCGGCGCTGGAAGGCGGACCGGCAGCTGTCGGCCAACCTTCAGCGTCGAGTGTGACGAGACCGTACTCTCCCCCTGGCCGAGGTGGCCAGGAGGAAGCAGGTTAGGGGACATTCCGAGTTCGATCCGGGCGCCAAAAGTCGGCGACCATGGAACGCGGGCCGGAAGCTTGGCGCCAAACAAGCGCTGAAACCCCAGCACGTCTGGGCCACCAGGTTCTGGCTGGATCGCGAGCACCGGTTGCGCGACCGCGCTGTCCGCTTCAGCCCACCGAATGGATCGTGTCCCGGTTCGTGGTGTAGGAGCGCTGCTCCTGGGCAGGGTTGAGCTGCCTCGGATCAGGCTGCCAGGGCGGGCAGGCTGACGGTGGGATCATCGCTCAAAGGGGCGATGGTTTCCAGGCTCATGTAGCGGGCGCGTTGGACGGCCCACTCATCGTTCTGTTCCAGCAGTAGGGCGCCGATCAGTCGGGTCACCGCCGCCTCGTTGGGGAATATCCCGACGACATCGCTGCGGCGCTTGATTTCGCCGTTGAGGCGTTCGAGCGGGTTGGTGGAGTGCAGCTTGGCGCGATGCTGGGTCGGGAAGCCCATGTAGGCCAGCACGTCGGCTTCGGCCTCGTCCATCAGGCTGGCGAGCTTCGGCACGCGGGGTCGCACCTGGTCGGCGACCTTGCGCCACTGGGTGCTGGCCGCCGCGGCGTCGTCCTGGGCGAAGGCGGTGGAGTGCGCCCCTGGGGGCGGACAGGATCAAGCCTCGGTTTTGACGCCCTGCCGGGCGTATTGATCCTCGAATTGCGCGGGGCTGAGATAGCCGAGCGCAGAGTGCAGCCTCTTTGCAGTATAGACTTCATCGATGAAGTGTACGCGCCGGAGAGAAAATCCCTCACGGAGGCGGCCGGGTGGTCCGGCTGTGCCGGTGTAAAAGTCCATCGGTGTGAAGCTCTTTGCGTTGAAGGCAGAGGGCTGGGGGATGAAGCTCGTGGAACTGTATGGTCGGGTCCGCTACGCGGTGCGGATTGAGGGGATCAGCCGTCGTGAGGCGGCGCGGCGTTTTGGGATTGACCCTCGGACGGTGGCGAAGATGCTGTCCTTCTCGGTGCCGCCTGGTTACCGGCGCAGCCATGCGCCGACGCGCCCGAAGCTGGATGCATTCGTCGGGATCATCGACCGGATCCTGGAGGATGATAAGGGGCGGCCGGCGAAGCAGCGGCATACGTCCAAGCGGATTTTCGAGCGTTTGCGCGACGAGCACGGCTTCGGCGGCGGCGTGACGATCGTGAAGGACTACGTGCTGGGTCAGCGCCAGCGGCAACGCGAGGTGTTCGTGCCGCTGCGGCATGACCCTGGGCACGCACAGGCGGATTTTGGCGAGGCGCTGGCGGTGATCGGCGGGGTGGAGCGGAAGATCCATTTCTTCGCGATGGACCTGCCGCACAGCGACGCCGGGTTCGTGCAGGCGTATCCGGCGGAGACGACGGAGGCATTTTGCGCCGCACATGTGGCGGCGTTCGCGTTCTTCGGCGGCGTGCCGCTGTCGATCCTTTATGACAACACCAAGTTGGCGGTGGCGCGGATCCTGGGCGACGGGAGGCGGCAGCGCACGCGCGTGTTTGGCGAGTTGCAATCGCAGTACCTGTTCGCCGACCGCTTTGGGCGTCCCGGCAAGGGCAACGACAAGGGCAAGGTGGAGGGGCTGGTCGGGTTCGCTCGGCGGAACCACCTGGTGCCGGTGCCGCACGCCGCCAGTTTCGCGGCGTTGAACGAGCAATTGCTGACGGACTGCCGCCGTCGGCTTGGCGATCGGCTGCGCGGCCACGACACGACGATCGGCGCGCTGCTGGCGCGGGACCAGGCATGCTTTCACGACCTGCCGCCGGCGCCGTACGACGCATGCGACAAGCAGCCTGGGCGGGTGAGTTCGCTGTCGCTGGTGCGCTATCGCGGCACGGATTACTCGGTGCCGACGACCTACGGCCACCACGAGGTGCTGATCCGCGGCTATGTCGACAGCGTGGTGATCTCCTGCGGCGCGGAGGTCATTGCCCGGCATGTGCGGTCCTACGAGCGGGAGGACTTCGTGTTCGACCCGCTGCATTACCTGGCGCTGCTGGAGCGCAAGATTGGCGCGCTCGACCAGGCGGCGCCGCTGGCCGGGTGGGCGTTGCCGGAGGAATTCGCGACGCTGCGCCGCTTGCTGGAGGCGCGCATGGGCAAGGAGGGCAAGCGCGAGTTCGTGCAGGTGCTGCGGCTGATGGAGGTGTTCACCGCCGAGGATGTCGCGGCCGGGGTGCGTGCCGCCATCGCGCGCGGCGCGGTTGGCTTCGACGCGGTGAAGCACCTCGTGCTGTGCCGGATCGAGCGCCGTCCGCCGCGGCTCGACATGACGGTGTATCCGTATCTGCCGCGTGCCCACGTGGCGGCCACCTCGGCCCGGACCTACCTGGACCTGCTGGCCGGGACGGCGTCATGACCGACGCATCGCCGGGGACGCCGCAAATCCTTCTGGCGCATCATCTGAAGACGCTGAAGCTGCCGACCTTCCTGCGCGAGCATGAAAAGCTGGCGCGGCAGTGCGCCAGCGACGGGGTCGATCATGTCCGCTACCTGCTGCGGCTGGCGGAACTGGAACTGATCGAGCGGGAGCGCCGGACAATCGAGCGTCGTATCAAGGAGGCCAGGTTCCCGGCGGTCAAAAGCCTCGACAGCTTCGACTTCCTGGCGCTGGCATCGCTGAACAAGGCGTTGGTGCTGGAACTCGCGCGGTCGGAGTATGTGCTGCGCCGGGAGAACGTGATCGCGGTCGGCAACAGCGGGACGGGCAAGACGCACATTGCGCTCGGCCTGGGGCTGGCCGCCTGCCAGAAGGGCTTGTCGGTCGGCTTCACCACGGCGGCGGCTCTGGTGCACGAACTGATCGAGGCGCGCGACGAGAAGCGGCTGCTGCGGCTGCAACGCCAGCTGGCCGCGTGCAAACTGCTGGTGATCGACGAACTTGGCTACGTGCCGCTATCCCAGACCGGCGCTGAACTGCTGTTCGAGGTGTTCAGTCAGCGTTACGAGCGCGGTTCCACCATCGTCACCAGCAATCTGCCGTTCGATGAATGGACCGGCGTGTTCGCCTCCGAACGGCTCACCGGCGCACTGCTCGACCGGCTGACCCACCACGTCCACATCCTGGAGATGAACGGCGACAGCTATCGGCTCAAGCAGAGCAAGCGGCGTCAACGCGATGCGCGCGCAGCCGATACACCGACCAACCGACCCGAGGGATGATGCGAAAGCGCCCTGCGTGCTCTGGGTTTCGTGACGTCACGCTTCGGAGTGGAACCATGCCCCGCAAATCGATCGGCGAGAGGCCGATGACCGATGCCGAACGCCAGGCCCGCCACCGCGTCGCACGCGTCACCGGCGCGCCGCTCATTCGCACGCGCCGCCCGACCGATCGGCGCAGCCGCGCTCGGCGCTGGTCCGACGCCGTCGCCGAACTGACGGATCTGCAGGCGCAGTATGCCGCCTGGCTGGCGGCGCTGCCGACGAACCTGCAGGACAGCGTCATTGCTGATGCGTTGCAGGCAATCTCCGATCTCGACCTCGCCGAACTTCAGGCCATCGACCCACCGCGAGGGTTTGGCAGGGACTGACCGTCCCAAAGATTCCACCCCTCGCACCGACAGCCCCTCAGCGACCCTTGCCGGCGCGCCCCTCGCACCGAAACGCCAGAAGGCCCCCGCAGGAGCCTTCTGGCGTTCGTCCCTGATGCATTTTTGCTCCGGCACGCCGATGCATTTTCTCTCCGGCGTTGACACAACCTCCGTCGGTGCCAGCTTGCCGAAGAAGGGCTCAATCTGGGCTCTTCTCAGCTCCCGGCGCAGAATCGGACGCTCCTGTTGGTCTACGCCATGGATCGTGAAGACATGTTTGGACGTGTCGATCGCGATGCGCTTAAGCTCCATTTGGGCGGCCCTCCCTTTGGATCATGGATCGACCCAATATTGGCACATCCGATGCCGTGGGGCCGTCCACCCCAACACTGCTGCAGGAAGTAGATGCGCAGCATCCGTCCCAGACCAACCGGCCGGCGGCCCCTGCCTGGCCTGGGGTAGACCGGATCGATCAGCGCGCACAGATCGCGCCACGGCACCACACGGTCCATCTCCGCCAGAAACGCCGCCCGCCGGGTTGGCTTGCTGTAACGCTCGAACCCAGCTGTCGCCATGGTCGCCTGCCGCATCGTTGCCCTCGCCCGCTGCTCCCGGCGACAATTCTATATGACGTTGCGTGAACGGCGCGAGGGGGGCTTGATCAGAGTGTCCTTAACCGACAGAACGACAGGCGCTGTTCTAAAGTACGGAATCACATCGCAGCCGAATCCGCAAGCGCGCTACTCTGCGACGTTCTACGAACGGAATAACGCCCAAATGCAAGTGATCACTTCCTATTCGAACAGAGGATTTGCCAGGGCGCACGAGCTTGCCTTGACAGGGGGTTACTTCCTCGAAAGTGGAGCCTTGCCACCTTTGAGTTCTGTTCCATAGGGAGGGTGATAGTGCAACCGGGGCCAATCGAGTGGAGTAAGCGAGTGACCGCCTCCTCACGGACAGATGTCCCGTTCAAGTTGATGGTCCGGCCGTTCACGACCATTGGCGTCGATACTCGTTATCCGTTCACTCTGTTCGAAGACGAATTGCCTGGGCTGACTGCGGACCACGTATTCAACTCTCCTGTGAAGAGGGTCGTTATCACGCCAGCGATCATCGATCCGGCCGTCGCTGTCCCTCCGAGGGACTACTCAAAGTTTAACCGGAAGGAGGGCTCTGTCTTCGTTGGCAGTCAGATCGATTACAAAGCATGGGAGTCGTCATCCCAAGGCAGAAAGCTCGGGATATTCGCGGAGAGCATCAAGAGTTCAATCCAAGCGATATCTCCCAAATATATCACACCAGGTGATTGCGTTGCGTTGAAACAAGCGATTGCTCAGATATTGCATATTGCCAAGGCAAGACTGCTCAATTGATAGCCTATAGAGGTATGGTGTAGGCGGCTGATCATGCCTTTCCAGTCCGCAGGGTGCGGCGAAAACGGGAACGGTGCCGTTAAGTCTGGCGCCGGTCCGCACGGAATTATGGCGGGCACCCAATATGCGCGGGCTCTGCCGCTTCCGAGACTTGGACCAGTGCCGGGCGGCGTGGTTCTGTGCCGAGGACACGCCGTTCTTGAAGCTGACTGAGGCGAAGAACCTCTGGCGCTGCTTCGACCGCTGGCTGATCAACGGTTTCTATGTCACCGTGGAACGGGCCTTTCCGTCCACGCACACCATCTGACCGCGCCACGCCGCCGCGCATCATTTTTCCTGGGTCGTTGCGTCCCGATCGGCTATCCTGTCGCCCCGCTTCCCGCCGGAACCCCCCCATGCCGGACGGACATAACCCCAACCTCACCGCCATCCTGACCGAGCGCCGCCTGCTCACCGGCCCCGCGCTTGATCGCGTGTGCCGGCTGGAAGCGGAAAGCGGCGAACGGATCGATCGCATCGCCGCCAAGCTCGGCCTGGTGTCGGACCACGACCTGGCCCAGGCCTATGCCGCGCTGCTCGGTAGTCCGGTGCTCACCGCAGCGGACTTCCCTTCCACCCCGGTCGCGGCCGACCGGCTGGCCGGGGACTTCCTCCGCCACGCCCGAATCGTTCCGCTGACCGAAACCGAGTCCGAACTGGTCGCGGCGATGGCCGACCCGCTGGACCAGGCCGTCGCCCGGGCGGTGGAATTCGCGCTCGACAAACCGTTGCGCCGTCGGGTCGCGGTACCGGCCGAGCTGGAAGCCCAGCTCGACCGGCTGTATGGCGACGCCGCCTCCGCCGCCGAACGTGCGGATGCCGAAACCGGCGACCGGATCGATGAAGACCGCGACGCCGACCTGGAACGGCTCAAAGACCTCGCCAGCGAGGCGCCGGTGATCCGCCTGGTCAACGCGCTGATCATCAGCGCGGTGGAGCTGCGCGCCTCCGACATCCATCTCGAAGCGACCGACTCCGGGCTGCGCGTGCGCTACCGCATCGACGGCGTGCTGCGCGAGCAGGAGCCGCCACCGGCGCGGTTGCGCAACGCCATCGTCTCGCGAGTGAAGATCATGGCGCGGCTCAACATCGCCGAGCGGCGGCTGGCACAGGACGGGCGCATCCGCCAGCCGGTGCGCGGCAAGGAGATCGATTTCCGCGTCTCCACCACGCCCTCGGTGCATGGGGAAAGCGTGGTGCTGCGCATCCTGGATCGCGGTGCGCTGGCGCTGCGGTTCGAAGACCTGGGCTTCGATGCCGCGTTGCGCGACCCGTGGCTGCGCGTGATCGCCCGTCCGCACGGGATCGTGCTGGTCAGCGGCCCGACCGGCAGCGGCAAGACCACCACGCTCTATGCCTCGCTCGCCACGTTGAACGCGCCGGAGGTGAAAATCCTGACCATCGAGGACCCGGTGGAATATCTGCTGGACGGCATCAACCAGACCCAAGTGCGCCCCCAGATCGGGCTGACGTTCGCCTCCGCCTTGCGCAGTTTCCTGCGCCAGGACCCCGACATCATGCTGGTGGGGGAGATCCGCGACCTGGAAACAGCGCAGGTCGCGGTGCAGGCGGCGCTGACCGGGCATCTGGTGCTTTCGCACCGTGCACACCAACGATGCCGCCAGCGCCATGACCCGCCTGCTGGATATGGGGATCGAGGACTACCTGCTGACTTCCACCATTGCTGGCGTGCTGGCGCAGCGGCTGGTGCGGCGGCTGTGCGAAGTCTGCCGGGAATGTTACGTGCCGACAAGCGATCTGGTCCGCCGGCTGCGGCTGGACGAGCTCGGCCTGCCCGGGCCGTTCCATCTGCATCGCGCCGTCGGCTGCCCCGAGTGCGGGGGCACCGGCTATCGCGGCCGGACCATGATCCTGGAGCTGATGGTGATGACCGATGCGCTTCGCTCCCACGTGCTGCGCCACGCCGAAGCGCAGGAACTGCACGCCGAAGCCCTGCGCGCGGGCATGCAACCCATGTATGTGCACGGGATGCGCAAGGCGCTCGCCGGCGTGACGACGGCGGAAGAAGTGGCGCGAGTGATCCGAGACGGATGAAGCGATGCCGAGTTTCCACTATAGCGCGCTGTCCGCGACGGGCGAGCTGATCCGCGGCGACTTGACCGCCGCGGACAGCGCCGCCGCGATCGCGCAGCTGCACGCGCGCGCCCTGCTGCCGATCGCGGCGGAGGCGGAACGATCAGCGCGCTGGCACGAGATCGCGCTGTTCCCGGTGCGCGCCCTGCCGGGGCGGCAATTGGCGCTGGCGAGCGCGCAACTCGCCCGGCTGCTCGGCGCCGGCCTGCCGCTGGACCGGGCGCTGGAAATCCTGGCGAACCTGGCGGGAGGGGCGCGCGTGGCGCGGGTTTGGCGCGGCACCTTGGGGCTGGTGCGCGACGGGGCGAGCCTGGCGGAAGCGATGGACGCGCAGGCGCCCGCTTTTCCGCGTTCCTTCGTCAGCATGGTGCGCGCAGGGGAAGCCGGCGGGGCGCTGCCCGTGGTGCTGGCGCGGGTGGCCGATTTCCTGACGCGGGCGGAAGCGATGCGCCAGCAGGTCGTTTCTGCACTGATCTACCCGGCTCTCCTGGCGGTGGTCGCGATCGGCTCGGTCGGCATCGTACTGACGTTGGTGCTGCCGCAGTTCGCGCCGATGTTCCGCGCCGCCGGTGCGCAGCTGCCGGAAGATGCGCGGCTGCTGATGCGGATCGGCGATGCGTTGCGCGCCGACGGGTGGATGCTTCTGCCGGCGCTGCTGGCTTGCGGCCTGGGCTGGCGGGTGGTGATGCGCCGGCCGGACATGGCGTTGCGGCGCGACCGGCTGGTGCTGGCGCTGCCGCTGCTGCGCTCGCTGGTGGGCAAGCTTGAGATCGGGCGCTTTTCCCGCACGCTCGGGGTGCTGCTCGCCAGCGGGGTCGCCGCGCCGGCGGCGCTGACACTCAGCGGGGCAGTGGTGCGCAACCGAGCACTGGCCAGCGCGATCACTATCGTTGCGCGACGCTTCAAGGAAGGCGAGGGCCTGTCGGCCCCGCTGGCGCGCAGCGGCCGATTCCCGCCGCTGGCGACGCAACTGATCCGCATCGGCGAGGAAACCGGACGGCTGGAGGACATGCTGGGCGAGGTGGCGGCGTTGTACGAGCAGGACGTGCAGCGCCTGCTGGATCGGCTGCTTGCGGTGCTGGTGCCGGGGCTGACGATCGTCATGGGGCTGATCGTGGCGCTGATCGTGAGCACGATCCTGACAGCGCTGATCAGCATCAACAACCTGGCGATGTAAGGGCAGGGCCATGGCAGCGAATTGCACGCCAGACCGGCAACAGGGCGGGTTTACCCTGATCGAGCTGCTGGTGGTCCTGCTGATCATCGCGGCCCTGCTTACGATCGTGCCTTCGATCACTGCCGGGCTACCCGCGTTGCGGCTGCGTGCAGCGGCGGACGGGCTGGTGCAGCGCATGCAGGCGCTGCGGGATCAGGCGTTGCGGCGCGGCGCAGCGACCGAGCTAACGCTCGATCCGGTCGGGCGACGCTACACCACGACTTTCACCCCTGTGCCGGTGGCGTTTCCGCCAGTGGTGGAACAGGTCGGGATCAGTACGGCGTCGCCGCTGCCGCTAGGGCGCGATCCGGAAATCCATTTCTACCCGGATGGCAGCGCGACCGCGACCACAATCCGCCTGACGCATGGGTGGGTGGTGGAGGTGATTGCGATCGACTGGCTGACCGGGCGGATCGCGCGGCATGCTGCGCGCTAGCCCCCGCACCGATGACGCGGCGGGGTTCACCCTGATCGAGGTGCTGGTCGCGCTGGTGATCTTGGGGTTGGCGTTCGGTTTCGCATTCCGCGCGTTCTCGCAAAGCTTCTTCGCCCAGGAGCGCGCGCGCCAGGACGCGACGGCGACAGTGTTCGCCAGCGCGATCCTGGCGCGGGTCGGCAACGACATTCCGCTGCACCCCGGTCATCTCGCCGGTCGCACGATCGACGGCTACAGCTGGCGGATAGACATCGCGCCCTACGGACCGGCGCCGGTCCCCCGGGCTGGGTCGCGCGCCGGGTGGAGGTGCGGGTGCGCTGGCGCGATCGCGACGCCGTGCACCAGGTGCGGCTGACCGGGTTGCGCCTGGTGTTGCCGAGGCTGGGTGCATGAGCCCGCGCGACTCCGGCCTGACCCTGCTGGAACTGCTGGTGGTGGTCGTGCTGCTTTCGCTACTGACGTTGTTGATCGCCGGCGGGATACGCTTCGGGATGCACGCACGCGCCGAGGTGACACGGCAGGATCGGGCGTTCATGGACCTGGACGCCGTGGATCGCGTGTTCCGCCAAGCGGTGCGCGGCGCCTATCCCGAATTCGCCTCCGCCGATCTTGCCGACCGCAGAATCGTTTTCGACGGCGGCCCGACCTCGTTGACCCTGGTCGCGCCATTGCCGGCGGCGATCGAACCGGGGGTGTTCGCGGTGGAACGGTTCTTCCTCACCTCGCAGGCCGGCGGACAGACACTGGTCCTGGCATGGCGGCTCGACTTGCCGGGCACGGTGCCCGGGACCAGCGCGCCCGAACACCTCGTGCCGCTGCTCGACCACGTCGGGACCATCCGTTTCAGCTATTTCGGCCAACCCGCGCCCGGCAATCCGGCCCGCTGGTCCGATCGCTGGTCCGGCGCCACCCGGCTGCCCACGCTGGTGCGGCTACATATCGCGCGCAATGGTCCCGGCCTGCCTGGCTGGCCCGATCTGATCGCGCAACCACAGGTGACCGCGACCGCCGCCTGCATCTACGATCCCGCCGAGTCCGGTTGCCGAAGGATACGATGATGGTCGCGCGCCTCGCTCGCCGCACTTCGGCGCTCGGTCGGTTGACCCGCCAACTGGTGTCCTGGTGGATCGCCGAGCTCGCGGGCATGCTGCCGCACCGGTTGCTGCGGCTGCTGGACCGATCGGCGACGGACGGGCCGATTGTTGTGGTGGCGCCGGACGGGGCGCGGCTGTCGCGTAGCTAAAAATGATGAGACTGGGAAGTCGTTGTTATCAATGGGTTCCGATTGCCATAAACTGTGAGACGTTGCCGTTTATCTGAGAATTTGCTTGCCATTAGTGCCGCAAATATGGGACGTTTGGCTGCGCACGTTGCTGCAAGGTCAATGGTCGATGTCGGACGGTGTCGCCGAAGATGACCTGGCCTGGACCGAGGCTTGCCGCCGCGAGAGCGCTCGAGGATAGTCGCATAGTTTGCGGCAATATTGATACTCACCGTCCGGATGGGTCTCATAGAAAATGGCAGCAAATGCGCGAACCAGCACTTTTCTCCACATTTTCGGCAACGTGACAACCACGAACCGGGCCAGATGCCGCTGTGGCAGCCACTCGTCCACCGACGGCGGCATCAGAAAGCCGGTGTCGCGGTCGATCAGGCGGAAGTTGCTCATGGGGCCGACGTCCGGGCAGGGAAAGCACGAAGCGATGCCCCGAGGCTAACACCCGCCGCCGCGTCGCGTTAAGTCCGACAGGCTGCTAGGCGATCCGCTCCAGCTTGTGCAGGCAGCGGATGTACTGCGGTCGCGGCAGGTCAGGGAAGGAGCGCGACCAGGACGTATAGGAGACCTCGCCCACATAGAGATTGCCGGCGGAATCGGCGGCAATACCGTGCGGTGAGATAAACTGCCCCGGCGCCGTGCCGCGCGGTGGGGTGGCGGCAACGCGCGCCAGCAACGTGCCCTGCGAGTCCAGCACGCTGATTCGCGGTCCGATATTCGGCAGGTCGCGATTTACGGCGAGATGCGGCCCCAATTCGGCGATATAGCACAGCGGGCATTTGCCGGTGGTCATGAACAGCCCGCTCGGTCGGTGCAGGTTCACCCATTGCGTCTCGAATCGGCCGTCGCCGTCGAACACCTGGACGCGGTGGTTCTCCCGATCGGCGACATACACCCAACCGTCGTCGTCGCAGCAGATGTTGTGGGCGATGTTGAATTGGCCCGGCTCGGTGCCCGGTTCGCCCCACGATAGCAGCAACCGTCCGTCGGGCGAAAATTTGTGCACGCGGGAATTGCCGTAGCCGTCGGAAACGTAGATATCTCCCTTCGGCGATAACGCGGTATGGGTGCAGCGGTTGAAGGGCTCGCCGCTCATGTATGGTGCCGATTTGCCCGGAATGCCGATCTCCAGCAGCACCTTCCCCTCCAGCGTGCAGCGGCGCACCGTATGGTCGCCCTCGTCCGTGCAGTACATCGTGTCGTCTGGCGCCATATGGACCCCGTGCGCCCGCGTGAAGATGTCCTCGCCCCAGGACGTCACGAACGTCCCTTCGCGGTCGAAGACGACCATCGGATGCGCGCCGCGGTTGAACGCGTAGACGCGGTCGTGGCGGTCTACGCCGACCGCGGCGACGTCGCCAAGCGCCCAGCCCTCGGGCAACCTGCCCCAGCCCTCCGCGACCCGATAGGTGAAGCGGTCCGATCCGATAAGTGTGGTCATATGTTTGGCTCCAGTAGTGCGGCGTTCACTCTGCCGCCAGGTTCCGGTCGCTGACGGCGGCTTGCCGGCGTCCCCCGTCGCCCACGGCAAGTGCAATGACGCAGGCGACGAAGCAGGCGGCGGCGAGACCGGCGAGCGCGATCACATAGCTATTCGTGGCATCCCTCAGGAGGCCGACGCTGTACGGGGCGACCACGCCGGCCACCTGACCGATGCTGTTGATGAAGGCGAGGCCGGTGGCTGCGGCCGCACCGGTCAGCACTGCGCTCGGCATGGTCCAAAACGGGCTGTAGCAACTCCAGATACTCGCCGTGGCGAGGCACATGCAGGCCAGGGAAAGCACCGGTGACGTCAGTAGCAGCGCACTGCCGAGCAAACCGGCGCCGGCCAGGAAGGCGCACAGAGCGACCACGCGCTTGCGGTTGCCGGTACGGTCGGCGTACCGCGCGACAATGCGCATGACCAGGAACGCGCAGAGGAACGGCAAGGCGGTGAGCAGGCCGACCTGGACCGAGGACAGATGTCCCATTCCGTTGATGATCTGCGGCAGCCAGAAGAGCACACCCCAGTTCGCTCCAGCCATGCAGAAGAACAGCATGGCGTAGCCCAGTACGCGGGCATCGCGCAGCCAGCCGAACGTCGTATAGCGGTGCGTCAGCTCGGCCGTGTGCCGGTCATGCGCAATCGCCGCAGCGAGCCGTTCGCGTTCCTCCGCCGGTAGGAAAGCTGCCGTCTCCGGGTGCTCCGGCAGGCGGAAGATGGTCCAGATGCCGAGCAGGATGGACGGCAGACCTTCCAGGACGAACACCCATCGCCACCCGGCAAACCCGAGCGTGCCGGATGTCAGCATCAGCAGCAGGCCGGTGACGGGCGCACCAAGGACGACCGACAGCGGGCCTGCGCTGTTGAAGATAGAAATCGCCTGTCCGCGCTCCCGATCCGGGTACCACTGAGCAAGATAATAGACGATACCCGGCTGAAACCCGGCCTCAGCCACGCCGATCAGAAAGCGCAGGGCGTAGAAGCTGGCGACTCCTTGGACAAACGCCATGCAGGTCGCCAGGACGCCCCAGGTGATCATGATGCGGCCGATCCAAACCCGCGGGCCGACCCGGTACAGTATCAGATTGCTAGGCACCTCAAACACGGCATAACCGACGAAGAATATGCCGGCCCCAAGACCGTACACGGCTCCGGAGAAACGCAAGTCCCGGTTCACCTGGATCGCGACCATGCTGACGTTCGAGCGGTCGAGATAGCTGAAAACGAACAGGAGCATGGTCACCAGCGCGATCCGCCAATTCAGCCTGCTGATCGTCAGACGCGATACCTCTGCAGCCATCGCCGTTTCCCCTTTTGGTGCCGCCGGGTGCGGCCGTTGCTTTGTGTTGCCAGCGTTATTCGCAGGGCAGACAGACAAACCGCAATGCAGATGGTAGGAGAACTTGGGGAGACAGGTCAATGGATGACGGTCGCCAAAATGAAGCTGGCACGCCGGCCAAACCCAGTGCGCCGCGCGCCGTGGAGGCTGCCAGGCCGCGACATTTCGTCACGGCACTCGCGCGGGGACTGGACGTGCTGGGTTGTTTCACTCCGGAGCGTCCGGTTCTCGGCGCGTCGGAGATCGCGCGTATGCTCGGCTTGCCTCAGCCGACGGTGTGGCGGCTGTGCTTCACGCTCATCGAGCTTGGGCACCTAGTATTTCTGCACGGCTGCGTTGCAAAAACCGAGGCGGGTGTGATTGAGGTCGCGAGACAGAGAACGGCGGGCGGACGGGGCGATGGCGATGATCAGGAAGGGGTAGGTTCACAACATCCACGGTCACGATACGCCGGCACAGACCGCTTTCGTTGCCAGCCTCTTCCAGATTGCTGCCTGACAGCACCCACTCCCCCGGCCCCGCGCAGCCTGCTCCGGCGTTCGCAACAGAACCGGGATGAGACCGTTATCAGAGAAAATCTGTCCGGTCTTCAAGAAAAACCGACACCCGCTTGGCGACCTCTTGGCGACGGCGCCGCCCCGAACCCTGCCAATGAGGGGCGGCCGGATGGCTTCGGTCCTTCCACGTCCAGACGCCCAATGGTGGCGGAGCGCGTTCCCGGCAGTCGGGCTCTATCCGGGACCAGACACGTCTCGGCCACCGGCGGCCTCGCGATCGTGGCCGGCCGACGCTATCGCCGGGTCCCTACTCACCAGGATCGGCGCAAAACTGCCGTCCTGCGTCGTGGCGACCGCACCCTATTTGGCGAGCTCCAGACAGGCGATTGGGGTGTTGGCCCAGCCGGACCGCCGCCGCAGCGAGCTAAGGAGTCGTCCGGCAACAACCGAATCGGGTTCGCGGGCCGTCTCGAGTCCGCCGCTGCGACTTTGGCGGCGATGTTGAGCGATTATTGCCGGACGACCCCTAAGTGCCGCCCCTTCGTCCCCCGCCGGGGCCTGTGGCAGCAAGCGCTCCAATGGGGCGGGGTCGGACATCTCTGCCAGTCGGCGGAGGACACGGTCTCTGGCCTCCGTCGCGTCGGGCCATGGGGTCGCTTGCCAGGGAGAAGCCGCGGCGCTACTCGCAGTTCGAGTAACCGTCCGATCTCCGAAAAGGCTACCCGGAATTGCGAGCATCCTCAGCGCCGCCGGCAGGCGGCAAATCCCCGGCGCGAACTTCGCGCCGCCGCCCGGTGAAAGAGGCTGCCCCCCCGCCTCGCCCGGCGGAACGGCGGGAGCGGCACTTCGTCACCGCGCTGGCGCGTGGCCTGCAGGTACTGCGCTGCTTCACCCCCGAACGTGCGACGCTGGGCGCCTCGGAGATCGCGCGCGCGACCGGCCTGACCCAGCCCACCGTCTGGCGCCTGTGCCAGACCCTCATGGCGCTCGGCTACCTGGTCCAGCATGAGAGCGACCGCAAGCTCAGGCTCGGCCTGCCGGTGCTGCAGCTCGGCTACGCCATGCTGGCGGGCGAGGATTTCGGGCAACTGGCGCGCCCCTACATGCAGGACATCGCCACGCGCTACCGGGCCGGCGTGTCGCTTGGCATCCGCGACGGTAACCAGGTGATCTATCTGCAGCGCTGCATTGGCGGCTCGGTCCGCTTCGCCAACTGGACCATCGGCTCGCGCGTGCGGATGCTGGACTCGGCGATGGGATGGGCGTGCCTGGCGGCCCTGCCGGCGCAGTGCCGGCGGCGGCTGCTCGAAGTGGAACTGGCCACGGGCCGGCCGGAGGCCGCGCGCTTGGAGCGCGATTTCGAGGCTGCCCTGCCGCGCTTCGCCGAGCGGGGCTTCATCGTCATCGAGGGGGCGCTGTCGCCCGAGGCGTCCTCGGCCGCCGTCACCATCCGGTCGGACGATCCCAAGGGAATCCTCGCCCTCAGTTGCGGCGGCATGAGCGAGGCGCTCCCGCCCGCCATGCTCGAGCGGGTCGGCCGCGATCTGCTCGAACTCGCCCGCATGCTGGAACCTGTCGCGCCGGCGGCGCGCTCCGCCGGTCTGCCGGCCTGAGCGATGCCGTAGACTCCCCCCCGAACCTCACGGAACCTGATGATGCGATGCCTTTGGGGCCGCGCGAATTCCAGTAATGTCATGAAGATCGTCTGGCTGCTCGAGGAACTCGGGTTGCCTTACGAGCGGTTTGACGTGGGCGGTCCGTTTGGTGGCAACGACAAGCCCGAATACTTGGCCATGAACCCGAACGGCAAGGTGCCGACGCTGGAAGAACCGGACGGCTTCATCCTGTGGGAGAGCAACGCCATCCTGCGCTTCCTGTGCGCGGCGAATGCGCCGGACTCGCCGATGTGGCCCAAGGATTTGCGCGCACGCGCCAACATCGACCGCTGGATGGACTGGCAGCAGACCACGGTAGACGCGCCGCAGCGCGTGCTGCTGCAGCGCTTGGTGCGCACGCCGCCGGAACGGCGCGATCCCCGGGTGATTTACGCGGCCGCGGCCGAGCTCAGGCATTTCTGGTCGATCCTCGACCGTGCCCTGGCGCGGACGCCGTACGTTGCGGGCGGCGACTTTACCCTGGCGGACATCACGCTCGGCGTGCATGTCCACCGCTGGTTCGCCTATCCCGTGGAGCGGCCGGAGCAGCCGCATCTCCGTGCGTGGTACGAGCGGTTGCTCGCGCGGCCGGTGTATCACCGCCACGTCGCCATTCCCGTCGCCTGATCCGAGCCGAAAGAGCCCCCCGATGGCGCATCGCATTGCCCTCGTCCACGCCGTCACCGTAGCGATCGCGCCGGTGCAGGCGGCGTTCCGCGCGCTCTGGCCGGCCGCCGACTGCATCGGGATCCACGACGATTCGCTGAGCCCGGACCGCGAGCGCGACGACCGGCTGACGGAGACGATGAGCCGGCGCATCGGGATGCTGGCCGACTACGCCCTGCTGGCGGGCGCCGAGGGCATCCTGTTCACCTGCTCGGCCTTCGGCGCGGCGATCGAGCGCGTGGCCGCGACGGCACCGGTGCCGGTGCTGAAGCCGAACCAGGCGATGTTCGAGGCGGCCCTCGCGCTCGGCGACCGCCTCGCCATGGTGGCCACCTTCGCGCCCTCCGTTGCCTCGATGGAGGCGGAGTTCCGTGAGCTTGCCGATCAGGCGGGGCGCGGAGCGGCGCGCCTCGACATCGCCTGCGTCCCCGCGGCCATGGCCGCGCTCAAGGCCGGCGACGAGGCAGCGCACAACCGGTTGGTCGCCGAGGCGGCGCTCGGGCTCGGCCGCCACGACGCCGTGCTGCTCGCGCATTTCTCGACCTCGCGCGCCCTGCCAGCAACCACGGCGGCGGTCGATTGGCCGGTGGTCGCGAGCCCGGAAAGCGCGGTGGCCCGACTGCGCACGCTGCTCGAGGGCAATCCGCACAGCCGTTGAGCTGCCGACTCTGGGCTGGAATAGCAAGAAAAAGGCCAGGGGCTCCGCGCCCGGCCCCATCGCGCTCGCGCGATGGGAACCCGGCTTGGACCCCGCTGGGGGCGAGCGCCCCCAGATCCGCACTCGTTTGGGGCGAAGCTCTGCCCGGGCGAACGGTTGACTCATTTGGACCTCAATCATAGCATGCGCATATCGAGTGAGTTATTTGCAATGCGAATAACACACTCGGGCTGCTGGCCGGCGCTCGATCGCCGGCCAGGAAATGAAAGGGCGTCACGTCGACTGACGGATACTCGACCGTCCGGTTCGGCTCCTCTGCACGGGAGCAATCGGCGTCGGTGGTTCGCCGGCGGCCGCGTGCCCAGGAGGAACCCTCATCATGGCCCGGACGCAAACCAGCCCCGCCGGCACGGCAACGACCGAAGAGGAAACGCTCCATCGCGGGGCCGTCGCCAAGGCGACCCAGCGGCTGATCCCGTTCCTCATGCTGATGTTTGCCCTGAACACGATCGACCGGGTAAACATCTCCTTCGCCGCCCTGCAGATGAACCACGACCTCACGCTGACGCCGGCGGAGTACGGTTTCGCGGCGGGCCTGTTCTTCATCGCCTACCTGGTCTGCGAAATCCCGAGCAATCTGATCCTCGAACGCGTCGGCGCCGGACGGTGGCTCGCCCGCATCATGATCAGCTGGGGCGTGGTCGCGATCGCCACCGCCTTCGTGTTCGACAACTACTCGCTGCTGGCCGCGCGCAGCCTGTTGGGCGTCGCCGAGGCCGGCTTCGCGCCGGGCGTCATGGTCTACCTGATGCGCTTCTTCCCCGACGAGGACCGCGGCCGAGCCGTGACCATCTACCTGGCCGGCAACCCGATCGCCAGCATCGTCGGCGGCCCGCTTTCGGGGGCCATCCTCTCGATGAACGGAATCCTGGGCATTCCGGGCTGGCGCTGGCTGTTCGTGCTGGAGGGCATCCCCTCGATCGTGGTCGGCATCGTGGCGCTATGGTGGCTGACCGAGGGGCCGCAGGAGGCAGGATGGCTGACCGCAGGCGAACGGAGCTGGCTCGCCGGCCGCCTGCGGAGTGAAGCCGCCATGAAGGCGAACACCTCGCCGCACAGCTTCGTCGGCGTGTTCCGCGATCCCGCGACCCTTTGTCTCACGCTCGCCAAGTTCCTGACGCTGATCGCATCCTACGGGCTGTCGCTGTGGCTGCCGCAGATCATCAAGGGCTTCGGCAACAACCTGAGCAACCTCGAGGTCGGCTTCCTGAGCGCCATCCCCTCGGCGGTGGCGGTCGCGGCCAGCATCGTGGTCGGCCGCCATTCGGACCAAACCGGCGAACGCATCTGGCATATCGCGACGCCCGCCTTCGTGGGCGCGGCGGCGTTCGCCTGGGCCGGCGTCGCCGGCAGCCCGCTCGTCGCTATGATCGCCATCACCATCGCCTATACCGGCCTCTGGGTGTCGAACACCGTGTTCTGGACGCTGCCGACCAGCCTGCTCGCGGGCATGTCGGCCGCCGCCGGCCTCGCCCTGATCAACAGCGTCGGCAATCTTGGCGGCTTCGTCGGCCCGTACCTCACCGGCCTGATCCGCGGTGCGACCACCAACTACACATGGGCCTACGTCATGTTCGCCGCAGTGCTGGCGCTGGCCGGCGTCGTGACGGTCGTCACCGGCTGGGTCGTGCCGCGCCAACCGCCGCTGGCCCGACACCGGGGCCCGGCATCGCAGCCTGAAGGAGAGCGCTCATGTCCAAGGGACCGCACAAGTTCGAATTCGAGGTGATCGAGGGCTGGGGGAAGTTGCCCGACGGCATGGCGTTCGTCGAGGTGGCCGGCGTCGCAGTCGATTCCCGTGACCGGGTATACGTGTTCTGCCGCGGCGAGGTGCCGCTCATCGTGTTCGACAAAGAAGGGCGGTTCCTCAACGCCTGGGGCAAGGGAATCTTCAGCAGTCCGCACGGCATCTTCATCGACAGGGACGACACCCTCTACCTCTCCGACGACTACGACCACACCGTGCGCCTCTTCGACACCGAAGGCCGCCTGAAGATGATGCTGGGCAAGCCCGGGGTGGCGGCGGAGACCGGCTACCGGGTGGACGAGTGCCCGGTGCTGTTCGCCAGCAATCCGTTCAACCGGGTCACCAACGTCGCCAGGGGCCGCAACGGCGATCTCTACATCAGCGACGGCTACGGCAACGCGCGCGTGCACCGCTTCGCTCCCGACGGCACCCACCTGACCTCCTGGGGCCAGCCCGGATCGGAGCCGGGACAGTTCAACCTCCCGCACGCCATCGCCATCGACAGCGCCGGGCGCGTCTACGTCGCCGACCGCGAGAACTCGCGGGTGCAGATCTTCTCGGCCGAAGGCGTGTTCCTGAAGGCGTGGGACTGGGTCAGTCGGCCGAACGACATCTTCATCGACGACCAGGACTTCATCCACATCGCCGAGCTCGCCTGGTCGAAGAAGGTGCACTACCACGTGCACGACAAGGCGATGCAGCATCCGCCGCCCGGCCACGACCCGGTGGCGCGGGTGACGGTCTGTGATCCCGACGGCAGGATCGTCGCACGCTTCGGCGGGCCGGACCCGATCCTGCCCGGCAACTTCATCGCCCCACACGGGCTGTGGTGCGACTCCCGCGGCGACCTCTACGTAGGCGAGGTCATCGTGCGCGGCGGCGCCGTGGCGCTGCTCGCGCCGCTTACGCCGCACGCCTTCCAGAAGTTCCGCCGCTCCGGCGGATGACGCGCCGATCGGGATCTCTTGCACAAGGTTTGACGATCGCCATGCCTGAGACAGCACAAGATGTTGCCGCCACCGGCAGCTCCACCGTCCGGAAGCTCACGCGCCGGCTGATTCCGCTGTTCGTCGTTATGTTCTTCGTGAACTACCTCGACCGCGCGAACATCGGCGTTGCCGCGCTGGTCATGAACGCCGACCTCCATCTCAGTCCCCTCGATTACGGCTTCGCCGCCGGCATCTTCTCGCTGGCCTACGCGCTGTGCGGCATTCCGGCCAACATCGCCTTCCACCGGATCGGGGCCCGCCGCTGGTTGGGCTCGATCACCATCGCCTGGGGGGTGATCGCGCTCGGGACGGGGTTCGTCTTCGACAAGTGGTCGTTCAACTCCGCCCGTCTGTTGCTGGGCGTCGCCGAGGCCGGGTTTACCCCGGGCATACTGCTCTACCTGACCCAGTGGTTCCCGGCGGCCAATCGCGGGCATGCCTTCGCCACCTTCACCGCGGGCAATCCGATCGCGATCATCCTCGGTGCGCCCCTGTCGGCAGCCATCCTGGTCATGCCCGCGCTGGGGCTCGGACTCCGCAACTGGCAGTGGTTGTTCATCATCGAGGCGCTGCCGGCCCTCCTCCTCGGCGTGTTCGTGCTGCTCTATCTCGACGACCGTCCTGCCGACGCACGCTGGTTGACCGACCCCGAGAAACGCTGGCTCGCCGAGCAGGCCCGGACGGAGGAAGCGACCAAGGTCGCCGTGGAGACCAGGGTGCTCGAACTCGCTCCGCAACGGCCCCACGCTCGCGCTCTCGGTCTGCAAGTTCCTCGACCTGTCGTGCAGCATCGGCGTGGTGATGTGGCTTCCCCAGATCATCGCCTCGCTCGGCCACCTCACCATGCTGCAGGTGAGCTTCGTCAACGGCGTGCCGTTCCTGCTGGCAGCCGGCATCGCCATCGTCGTGAGCCGCCACTCCGACCGGACCGGGGAGCGCACTTGGCACACGGCGCTTCCGGCGTTCGCCGGGGCGGCGGGCTTGCTCATGGTGGTCGGCACCAACAGCCTGGTCATCGGCGCCATCGGCATCTCGATCGCCACCATCGGCTTTTGGACCTCGAACGTGGTCGCCTGGACGCTGTCGCCGAAATACCTCTCCGGCGCAGCGCTCGCGTCCGGCCTCGCCCTGGTCAACTCGGTCGGCAATTTGGGCGGCTTCTTTGGCCCCTTCGTCATCGGCTGGCTCAGGCAGATCTCCGGCGGCTATCGGCTGTCGCTCGGCTTCCTGGCCGCCATCCTGGTGGTCAACGGCCTGATCGTTGTCGCTCTGCAATTCTTCGACCAGCGTCACCAGCGGCGCACGTCGCTGCCGGTCGCTTCGGCGTGACCCCGGAGGCGCGCAAGAGATGAACACCACTCACAAGGAGGAACGGCTTATGACGGTCGATCTGGGTGCCGGCGAGTACTGCTACAGCGTGGCGGACGGCTGGGCGAAGCTGCCGCCCGGGCTGGTGCTGGGCGATGTATCGGACATCGGCATCGACGATGATGACCGGGTCTACCTGTTCAATCGCGGCGAGCACCCGGTGGTGGTGCTGGAGCGCGACGGCACCTATGTGCGCTGCTGGGGCGAGGGCCTGTTCCGCCGTCCGCACGGCCTCAGGGTCGGCCCCGACGGCGCGCTCTGGTGCACCGACGACGCCGGCCATACGGTCCGCAAGTTCACCCCCGAGGGCAGGCTCCTGCTGCAGCTCGGCGAGCCGGACCGGCCGGGCGGCTTCATGGAGGGAAAGCCCTTCAACCGCTGCACCAACACCGCCTTCTCGCCGGCTGGCGAGGTCTACGTCTCCGACGGCTACGGCAACGCGCGCGTGCACCGCTTCTCGCCGGACGGCAGGCTGGAGATGTCGTGGGGCGAGCCCGGCACGCGGCCCGGCCAGTTCAACGTGGTGCACAGCATCTCAGTCGATACCGACGGCTGGGTCTATGTCGCGGACCGGGAAAACCACCGTGTGCAAGTGTTCGACCGCGACGGCCGGTTCGAGACGCAGTGGAACAACCTCCACCGGCCCTGC
Organism: uncultured Pseudomonadota bacterium; assembly: GCA_963708095.1. Classification (GTDB taxonomy): domain Bacteria; phylum Pseudomonadota; class Alphaproteobacteria; order Acetobacterales; family Acetobacteraceae; genus JAJZVS01. The sequence continues at coordinate 3,453,997 of OY970182.1, read as the reverse complement.
GGGATGTACATGCGGCGTGAAGCCGGGGCGCTCTGCTACATCGCCGAGGCCGGCGCCGGGCTCGGGATCAACCGGCAGTGGCCGAACATCGGGCCGCGCGTAGCGGTGCTGACGCCGGCCGGCAAGCTGCTGGCCCAGCTCGGCTGCAAGCCGCCCGGGCTTGGGAAGGACGAATTCGTGTCGGTGCACGGCATCGCGGTGGATTCGCGCGGCGACATCTACGTGGGCGAAACGGCGAACCACAGCTGGCCGTCGCTTTTCCCCGGGCAGCCGGTTCCCGTCGGCCTCCGCACTTTCCGCAAGCTCGTCAGGGTGACTGCCTGAGGCCGGCCGTAAGCCGAAGAGAAAGGACGACAGGATGACACGCGAAATCGGAACGAACTTCGCCAAGGCGAAGCTCAAGGCCGGCAAGGTGGTGCTGTGCATGGCGGTCAACCAGATGCGCACGCCCAATGTCGGCATTATCGCGGCGAGCGCCGGCTTCGATGCGATCTACATCGACCTCGAGCACAACCCGACCGATCTGGAGACCACGGCGGCGATCTGCATCGGCGCGCTGGCAGCGGACATCACGCCGATCGTGCGCGTTGCCGCCTCGGAACCGCAGGACGTCAGTCGCGCGCTCGATCTCGGGGCGCAGGGCGTCATGGTGGCACACGTCAACACCGCAGACGAAGCCCGACGGGTCGTCGACGCGGCCCTGTTCAAGCCGCTCGGCCGGCGCTCCGCCTCCGGCACGCTGCCTTCGCTCGGCTACCGACCGCTGCCGCAGGACGCAGTGAATCAGCTGGTCAACCAGGAAACCCTGGTGATGCCCATCATCGAGACCGAGGAAGGCCTGGCCAACGTGGAGGCCATCGCGGCCGTCCCGGGAATCGATACCCTGCACGTCGGCGCCAATGACCTCAGCGTGGAGCTGGGGCTGCCCGGCCAGGTCGCGCATCCGCGCCTCAGGGCGGCGTACGCCAGGGTGGCGGCGGCGGCGCGGGCGCACGGCCGGTCCATGGGGGTCGGCGGGGCGCGCGGCGACCGGGCGCTGCAGGCCGAACTGCTGGAGCTCGGCGTGCGCTACCTGACCTGCGGGGCCGATGTGGGCTACGTGGTCGAAGGCGGCCGCGCCGACAGCTCCGCCATCCGCGCCATGGCGCTTGGCCAATAAAGAGAAGGCCAGAGGCTCTCCCCCCGTGGACCCAGCGGGGGGCAGCGCCCCCAGACCTGCATTCGTTGGCCCCCCGCGGCGTTGCCCCGGCACGGTCGATCCGGCCGCGTTCTGTGCACGCAAGACGGTTCTGTTGCAAACTCCGGGGTCGGGTTGGGGGGCGGCGCAAGCGGACGTTGTCAGGCGGCGACCTGGAAGAAGCTGGCAATGAATGTGGTTTGTGCCTGGATGTCGTGGCCGCCGATGTTGTGGACCTGCCCTTTCCTGGTCATTGCCATCGTCTCGTAGCCCGCCAAAGTTCGCCTGGCCGTTCTCATGCCGCCGAAGCCGAGCCCGGGCCAGACCAAACGCCTGATCCGTCTGTGATCCTGCTCGACGATGTTGTTCAGATACTTGCACTGCCGCAGCCGCGAGAAGCGCCATAATTCGCCCGTCTGCTTCAGCTCCGCAGTCGCGCGCGGGGAGGCTGGATTCTTGTCCACGATGATGGTGCGCGGGTTGACGGCGTGCGGCTGCGCCGCCTCTTTATCTGCGAACTCTCAGAGCCAAAGTTCGCAATATTGCCGCAATCTATGCGAACTTGGTGCCGCCTCAGCGCGCCTCACCACTTACCGGATCGAGCAGTCCCTGAAGGCGTCCTCGTCCCAATCGGAATCCTCCTCGGAGCCGCCCTCGGTCATTCACCCGCCAACGTGCGTGCTACGTGGGGGGCCCACTTTCTTACATTAGGGGCAGCGACCCAATCCAAATTCGCAGATCTAACGGCAACTTCGCAAATTAGCGGCAATCGCAAGCCCTTGCGTTCCCTCAGTCGGCCTTCTCACATTTTAAGGCAACTCGACACCGGCGTTGGCGGCGCGGTTCCCGGAGGCCCGGTATCAGACCTGGACGGCGGAGCATGAGGGGACCTTCACCTACGAGGGTCGGGCACAGCTGCGCGACGGGACGCACGCCGTTCCGTGGGGGCAGGGCGGGACGCTATTCGTGCAGCGTGAGACCGGAGCCCTGCGTGCGGAGACGCGCGGGCTCCGGCAGGGGGAGGAGGTCACGATCGGGCGCGATGCGTCCCGCGGGCGCTCGACCAGGGGCATGGGCGGTGATCGAGCCGTACCGGCAGATGCTGCGCGAGCTGCGGTTCAGATCGCTGGACGAGGCGGCCTTGGCGGCGGCACGGGTGGCGTCCGCGGCGGGGCAGCGCAATAACGCGATCGAGGGGCTGGCAGGCACGCCGGAGCTGCGGGCGCTGTTCGAGATGTTCCTGGAGGAGCGCGCATTCGGTGACGCCGCCTTCGCCGCCGAGTTGCATGGCGATCCGCACCACCATCCGATCCATCATGCCATCTATGGCGGCGGCGTGGAGGTAGCGACGGCATGGTGCACTTGTCGGAGGCGCCGGGTTTCGACAGAAGATCGACTGGCAAGCGGTCGAGAAATTCCGCGCGTGACGTGAGGGGCAAGCGCACCACGGTACGGGGTGACGGACCGACGGTGGCGCAGCCGGAGCGCTACGAGCTAGCGGAATAGGCCTCAGCCGACCGGCGCCACCAGCACCTCCGCTCGGCTGCGCAGCGCATCGGCCCAGCGCGCGGGACGACGTGCGTCGAGATCAAGATTGACGCCGTACTGGCTGAGCCGCGCGACTTCTGCGCCGGTGGGCGCATTGGTCATGCGATGAATCATGCGCAGCGACGAATTACCGAGGTGCGCGATGCCGGTCTCCACGAGATAGGACGCGTCGAGCGGCAACACGCTGGACAGGTGCAGGATCAGCTCGAAGGTGGAAAAGCCGCGCCGCTGTTGTTGCAGAAACGCCGCGTCCATGCCGATCGCGGCGCCAAGCTGGCCCGACGCATCGGAGAAGCGATGCACGATGGCGCCGAGCGCGAAATGGCCGGCCGCATCGACGTCAAGGCGCTTGACCCGTCCGCGCGCGGTGGGGATGAAGCCGGCGGTGCTGACAGGCTCGCCGCGTTGTTCCGCATCGGGGCCGTTCCAGTCCGCCAGCCGCGCCGCAACCGTGCTGCGCTGCTGCGGCGTCAAGGGCGCGGCGGACAGGTCCCAGTGCTCGTCGAACCACGTGACGACGTCACCATTGGCCGAATTGATAAAGCGATGGCCCAGCCGCAGCCCATCATCGACGCCGAGCGCCGCGCTCTCGACATGGAAGCTGGCGCCTTCGCGCAACTCGCGCACGAAACGGGCGTCGATCCGGCGCGGCACATCCTCGCGGCGTGGCAGATCGCCGAGGCTGAGCGTGTCGGCGAGGTTTGCCTCCGCCTCCTCCAGCCGGTCGAAGTAGTAGGCGATGGTGAAATGCTCGGTCACGTCGCACTGCCAGGGGGGCACCGCGCCGCGGTAGGTCTCGATCCAGTCCGTCATGTCAGCTTTACCAGTTTTTGCAGCACAGCTCTTGGCTTTCCCGGTGTCACCCCGGGGAACAGGTTGCCCCAGCCGGTCCTGGCAACCTCGCCCACGTAGATGTCGCCGCGCGAATCAGCCGCGATGCCGTGCGGCGAGGTGAACGGCCCGGGGAAGTTCGCCGGCGTGCGGTCGCCCAGTCGGGCGAGGATCCTGCCGTCCTGCCGGCTGACGACGGAGACGCGCGGGCCGAGATTCGACGCGTTGCGGCTGAAGCCGAAGGTGGGGCCACACTCGCCGATGTAGCAGTAAGGACAACGGCCCTTCGGCAGGAACAGCGCGCTGGGGCAGTGCAGGTTGCGCCACTCGGTTGCGTATTTGCCGTTGCCGTCGAAGATCTGCACGCGATGGTTCTGCGGTCGGCGACATAGACCCAGCCATCGTCGTCGCAGCAGATGTTGTGCGGCAGATTGAACTCGCCCTGGCCGACGCCTGACGTGCCCCAGGACATGATCAGGCGGCCGTCGGGCGAGTATCTGTGTACACGGGCGTTGCCGTAGCCGTCGGACACGTAGATGTCGCCGTTCGGCGCCAGCGCGGTGTGGGTGCACTGGCAGAACGGCGCGCCGCCCATATAGGGCTGCGGCGTGCCGGGCGTGCCGAGGGTCAGCAGGACCTTGCCTTCGGGCGTGCACCGGCGGACGCTATTGGACTGCCCCCCACCTGTGAGACACGAAATTAGACACACAACGTTGCCGTTGTCTCTTTTGTCGGCGGAGCCGCGCTTGCCGCTAGCGGCAAGCGCGGCTCCGCCGACAGCCTTGTCTCGAACGTCAGCGGGGACAGGTAGTCCAGCGCCGAGTGTAGCCGCTCACTATTATATATGTCATCGATGAACCGCCCAATCGAAGCCCGCGCCTCCGTCAGGTCGCAATAGCGCCGGCCATCCACCTCCTCCTTCTTCAGCGTGCGCATGAAGCTCTCCGCCATCGCATTGTCCCATGGGCAGGCAGGCCTGCTCATGCTCGGCTGAATACCGGCCGCGTCCAGACGACCGACATACTCGGCGCATGCATACTGAACGCCACGATCGGAATGATGGATCAAACCGCCCGGCACCACCTCCCGCTTGCTCAGCGCCATGTCCAATGCCGCCAACGCCAGGCTTGCCTGCAGATGCGGCGCCATGCTCCAGCCGATCGCGCGGCGGCTGAAAGCATCCAACACCACCGCCAGATACACGAACTCCTCCAGCAGCCGTACGTAAGTGATGTCGGCCACCCAAAGCTGATTGAGCGCCATCGCCACGACTGTCCGCGCCAGGTTCGGATACAGCCGGTGCTGATGCCGCGTGTCCGTCGTCACCACGAACGAGCGTTTTGGCACGCAAAGCAGATTGTCCCCCTTTCGCATGCGTTCCACCCGCTTGTGGTTCACCGGCCAGCCGGATCGCTTCAGCAGCACGGTGATCCGCCGGATGCCGTAATGCCGGTTCGCCAGCGACAGACGCTGGATCTCGTCGCGCAACGCCGTCTCCTCCTGGCGCGGCGCCGAGGCCTGCCACTGCCGATAGTACGTGGCCCGGCTGACACCGGCCAGCGCGCACATCCGCTCGATCCCGAGATTGCCTTGCTGCTGCGTCGTCGCCTGGATCACGGCGTGGACGTCGCCTCGCCAGGCGCGCCGTTCGTCCGGCGTCGTCCCCTGACCTGCTGCAAGGCTGCGCGAAAAAAATCCACTTCCAACTGCTGCTGGCCGATCTTGCGTTCCAGCTCGGCAATCCGCTGCTGCGCGTCCGACACCGTATGCGCTGCTGGTTCGCCCGGCGGCTCGCATTCGGCGGCCCCAGTCGCCGAGGGGCGGCCAGCGCGACGAAGATTCTCCGAGCCGCCAGCCGCATATTTGTCGCGCCAGCAATACAGCAACTTGCGCTCGAGCTTCAGCTCCTGCGCCAAACCGACGATGCTCTCCGCCTGCTGCATCCGCGCCAGCACCGAGAGCTTGAACTCCCGGGTGAAACTGCGCCGCTTCTTCTTGTCTGACACACATGTTCTCCTTCTCGAACAGTGTGTCTAATTATCGTGTCTCATTCCAGGGGGACAGTCCACTATGGTCGCCGTCGTCGGTGCAGAAGATCGTGTCGTCGGGCGCCATGCTGAGGCCATGCGGGCGCTTGAACACGCCTTCGCCCCAGGAGCGCAGGAAGTTGCCGTCGCGGTCGAACACGGTGACGGGGTGGGCGCTGCGGCTTAATACGTAGACTTGGTCGAGGGAGTCGACGGCGACGGCGGCGACTTCATGGAAGTCCCAGCCGTCCGGCAGGCGGGCCCAATCGGGGATCAGACGGTAGCAGAAGTCGCCGGTGCCGAGGATTGTTGACGAGTCCATGACCTTGTCCCTGTCGTTATGACTGCTGCTGCCGCAGCTTGCGTTCCCTTGCCGAGTGCAGGGCTGCCAGGGCTACTGTATCAGGTTGGTTTAGTCCATTCGCGGCAGGCGTTCGTGCCCCGGCCCACTACAGTAATTTTGAACACGACAGATGCGTTGACCTGTTCTCACATCCGGACGGAAGCTACGGATTTGACGAATTCAGGCGTGACGCGGAAGATGGGGGCGATCGGACCCCCAGTCCAATACTACTCAAGTTGCCTTTATACGTCGCGGGAGGCCACCGCTTGCAGCGACTCTGCAATCGATGGGCTGGCTGACGGAAGCAGCTCGACCGCATCAGGGTATCCCGCACAGAAGGAAACATCGATGAGCGCTGCAAACGAAGAGGTAAGAATCCTGACAGTCGCCAGTTGCTCGAACGTCCGCGCCGAGCACCGCTCGCATGTCGTCGTCTCCGGGTCCTATGGCGGCCGCTACAACGCCTTCAATGTGGCCAAGTGGCCGGTTCGTGCTGTGATCATGAACGATGCCGGCATCGGCAAGGACAAGGCCGGTATTGTCGGCCTGGATTTTCTCGATCAGATCGACCTGGCCGCAGCGACCGCAGATGCGCGGACATGCCACATCGGCGACGGCGACCACATGCTCGCGCACGGCATCATCAGCTACGTCAATCACACTGCCGCCGCGCTTGGCTGCGCGCCCGGCCAAAGCGTTCGGAACTGCGCCGAGCGCATGCGCGCGGCAAGCGTGCCGACGGTCGTGCCACCACCGATCATCGAGGGCGCCCGCTTCGTCATGCGAGACGTTCCTGGCGAGCCGATGCTGGTTTGCGCCAACTCCATCGGCATGCTGCAGCCCGACGATGCGGGCCGGATTGTCGTAACGGCGTCGCACGGCGCGCTTTCCGGAGGTCGTCCGGACAATACGGTTCCCCTGGACATCCATGCGGTATTCTTCAGCGATGCCGGCGGCGGCATGGACCGGGCCGGCATCGCACGGCTCGACGATCTCGACCGAAAAGGGATCGTCGCGGGCGCCACTTCCGCGGACAGCGCTCCCATTGGAGATTCCCGCGCGCTCTACCACGACGGCATCCTGTCGCACGTCAACGGCCCGGCTTCCCTGCGCGGAGGCCGGGTTGGCATGAAGCTGAAGGACTTCATCGAGGTTCTGATCGCGGCGGTAAAGCGATAGCCGCGCCTTCAGGAGTACGCCGGTCGCCCTGAGCGACACGTCCAGGGTCGACAGTGGCGATTCGGGCCTGGGCGCCGGCTAGGACTGGTTGAGGTCAAGAACCGCCATTTGACCCCGCGAACATGAGCGTTTGCTCCGGCGTGCAGATCGCCCGAAACCCACCAGTCCGGTATCGGAGACTTTCGTACGCCTACCAGCGTCCGAAACTCTTCACGAAAGCGGACGGCCTGCCTTCGGGCGCGAAGCGCAGCAGAGCGGATGCTTTTGTTGGGCGGCTGCATTGGTAGGCCTCGGCCCCTTGCGGCCCTCGCGCGGGGCTGCTCGGGGTGGCGGCGCTGCGCCGGGAGCCGACATTCCGGAGCCGGGCCTTGTCCGCATCGTAGCCGCTTTATGGAAAGTGGGGCAGGTGCTTGGTGTGCGATCTGGTGGTGTAGTGAAAGACAGGGTCATCGACGGCATCAGCGCGGCTACTCGCGTTTATCCCAGAATCGACCCATCGCGAGAAGGCCGCAGCTAGATCGCCTAGCTCCGGTGGGAGTATGCCCTCGTCGAAGGTGCCCCTTATGGGACTACAGCCCAACGGGACGGCCAAGCGGGCGATCGTCGGGGAGCGGAGAGGGGGCCGGTCTGGCACCCTGCTTCGCGTGCGCGAGTTTGATTCCGGATCGTTGTTCAAATGATTCTCTCGGTCTTTCTCAAGCGCAGAGCCCTGCATTCTCTGCTCGACGTGGCAAGCTACCCCTTGGTAGATTACATAAACTTAGTACTCGTGCCCCCCGGATCTGGTCCGCGCCTGGGCCTCGTCGTCAGCGGGTTGCTCGGCGTTTCATTCGTTCGAGACGCCAATCCAGCCTCGCCGAGCAGCCCCCTTCGTTCCAAAATGGCACCTCTTAAGCGAATGGCGGGGCTTGGCGCGCAATCGCACCACCTCTACACTGCCAAGGAAGCGGAAACGGACTGTCGTTACCTTCGTAACATAGGAGCCAGCAACTATGGCTGTCGTCGAGACTGAACGTCACGGACAGATCCTCGTGGTACGAATGAATCGTCCCGAACGCCTCAATGCCCTGAACCATGGGTTGCGGTCTCAACTTGCCGAAACCTGGACCGAGTTCCGGCATGACAACGAGCTGGAGGTCGCCATCTTCACCGGGGCGGGGCGCGCCTTCTGCGCCGGCGAGGACATGAAGGAATTGCTCCAGGATGGTGCCCCTGGCGGACGGCGCCCCGCGGCGACTGACCCGTTCATGACCGGCGCGCTGGAAAAGCCCGTCATCGCGGCGGTTAACGGCTTCGCGATGGGCGGAGGCTTCATGCTGGTGGAGCGCACCGACCTGCGCGTCGCGTCGCGTGGCGTGGTGTTCGAGGTCTCGGAAGCCAAGCGCTGGCTGCTCGGCGGCTACAACCATGGCCACATCGCCAATCTGTCCTACCCGATCGCAATGGAGATGGCGCTTGGCTTTCGCTTCACCGCCGAACGCTTTTACGAAGTCGGCTTCGTCAACCGTCTGGTCGAACCGGATGCGTTGATGCCGACCGCGTTTGAGATGGCGGAGCATCTGCTGACCCTGCCGCCGGCCTCGCGCGTCAACACGGTGCACATGATGCGCCAGATGCGCCCCGCCGTGGGACCGGAGTTTGAGCGTCTTGCCACCGCCCTGCACGACCACGGCGCCAAAAGCGACCTCACGGAGTCGCGGGCGGCCTTCGCCGAAAAGCGTCCGCCTCGGTTCAAGGGATGGGACGATCCGGAGGACCGCTACCGCCTGCCAAAACTCGACCGGCCGGCTCAGTAATACCAGCGTCTCGAAGTGCTGACTGGTGTGCGCGCCGGGCGCAAAACCCGTAACAAGACATGAGGTCGTTCGACATGACTGAACCACAGGGTCCGCTTCACGGTGTGAAGGTCGTCGCCTGCTCCACTGCGCAAGCCGGTACGGTGCCCTATATGCTCATGGCCGATCTCGGCGCGGAGGTCATCAAAATCGAGGTACCGGAGGTCGGTGACAACTCCCGTGGATCGAGCGTCATGCCCGGTTTCCCCAGCACCTACTTCGAAACGAACAACCGCGGTGTGAAGAGCGCCACGCTGAACCTGAAAACCCGGGAAGGGCGAGAAATTCTCCATAAGCTCGTTGCGAAGGCGGAGATGTTCGGCCAGAATTTCCGCCCTGGCGCGGCGGAGAAGAACGGCTTCGGCTACGAAGAACTCTGCAGGGTCAATCCGAAACTCGTGTATATCTCGATCTCGGGTTACGGCCCGAGGGGACCGCATGCCGACCTTCCCGGTACCGATTCCATGGCCCAGGCGCTTGGCGGCATCGCGGAGGCCTATTCGACACCGGGCCAGCCGTTGCGGACAGGCGTCGTTTCCGTCGCTGATGAAACCTGTGCTATCCTTGCCTTTGGCGGTGCTCTCGCTGCCCTGACTTACGCCCGTACCACGGGTATCGGACAGAAGGTCGACTGCTCGCTGCTGGGTGGTCAGATCCGCCTCATGGGCTGGACGCTCACCACGACCATGTGGCGAGACCGCAATCCAGTCACCGGCCAAGCCCGCGTCACCGGCACTCCGGGGAACCCCGGCCTCAGTGCCAGCTTCAACGACCAAGACGGCCGGCCGCTGGTCTTTCAACTGAACGGCGCCCGCAAATGGCGCGAGGCCATGGCCGCGCTGGGTTTCTACGAGACGCTCGAGAAGGCGGGGTTCGGCGATCTCGGCGTGGCAATCGCCTCGGACGGGGAGCGGACGATCCTTCTGCGCCTGTTGGATGATTTATTCGCAACGGGCACACGCGACGACTGGGTGGCGAGGCTGCGCGGCGCGGACATCGTCTCCGCACCAATCAATACCTTGCTTGAGGCCTCCAATGATCCCGATGTGCTGGCCAACGGATACGTCACGGAGGTCGAGTATCCAACGCACGGCAAGACGCTGAAAGTCCACGGCTCACCCTGGCATTTTTCCGAAACGCCAGCGAAGGTTTGTCGTGCCCCGACATTAGGTGAACACAACGAATCCGTCCTCTCGGAACTCGGCTATAGCGCGGTGCAGATTAAAGACTTCAAAGATAGAAAGATCATCTGACACCGGGACTGTTCTGCTACGTCGCCTGAACTGGCCAAAGTCGAGCCGGTGGTGTTGATGAATCTGCCATTCCTCCTCGGACAGCACGACCGGCTGCTTCGCATTCAAAGGAGTACCTGGCCCTTGTGGCCGACATCGCCAACCTAATTTACTCATTGCGATATGGCGTCAAGCCTAGACGAGCGAACCGAGGCAGGGTACGACGACGGACTTGAATAATGGGTAGGCAACAATGATAGGGGAACAGCATTGATCAAAGGAAAAGCATCGATCCGGATCGTGTTCATTTTGTGTGCGATGAGTTTCATACTCTATATCGATCGGCTGAATCTCTCGACCGCGGCCGGGTCCATTCAGAAGGAGTTTGGTCTCACCAATACCAAGCTCGGCATTGCGTTCTCGGCATTCGCCTGGAGTTATGCTGTATTCCAGATCATCGGGGGATGGCTCGGCGACCGCTTCGGGCCGCGCATTACGCTTGCGCTTTGCGCCCTGATCTGGACGATAACGACGGCCCTGACTGGCTTCGTCGGCGGGCTTGCCTCTCTGGTTTTCGTGCGAATGGTGCTCGGAATCGGGGAGGGTGCCACGCTGCCCACCTCGGCGCGCGCGATCAGCAACTGGACGCCCAAATCCCAGCGCGGCTTCGTGCAGGGTCTCACTCATTCCTTCTCGCGCTTCGGTAACGCTGTGACCCCGCCGATCGTCGCCGCCCTCGTCACTGCCCTCTCCTGGCGCGCCTCCTTTTGGGTGCTGAGCGGCATCAGCGCTGTATGGGCCGTGATCTGGCTCTACTACTTCCGGGACGATCCGCGCACCCACGGCAATATCACACAAGCCGAACTCGATCGCCTCCCGGACCAGGGACGGCATGCCGCAGCCAAGCCGGCCCCTGTGCCGTGGTCCAAACTGCTCCGCCGCATGCTGCCGACGACCATCGTTTACTTCTGCAGCGGTTGGACCGGTGTTCTGTTCTTCACCTGGTTGCCGACCTTTTTCCTCAATGGCTATCATCTGGACATCAAGAAGTCGGCACTTTTTGCGGCGGGCGTGTTCTTTGCGGGGGTGGTGGGCGATATGGCGGGAGGCCGCGCCAGCGACTGGCTGTTGAAGCGAACGGGCAGCTTAGTGATCGCACGCTGCTGGCTGATCGCGACGGTGATAATCGGATCTCTCGTCTGCCTTGTCCCGGTGCTCTTCGCGCGGGACCTTACGACCATTGCGCTGTGCCTGTCCGGCGCCTTCTTCTTCCTCGAGATGGTCATCGGACCGATCGGGGCCGTTCCGATGGACATCGCGCCCGATTATGCCGGGACGGCCAGCGGCATCCTGAACACCGCGCCGCGATCGCCGGCATCATCACGCCGGTCGTTTTCGGCATCATCGTCGATCAGACCGGCAACTGGACGTTGCCTTTCGCGGGCTCAATCTGCCTGCAGATCGTTGGCGCGATTGCCACCTTCTGGATGCGTCCAGACCAGGGCCTTGAGGCCAGTAGGCCGGGCACGCCTATACCCGCACCCGAACTCGTCTAAAGCAATTGCCGAATACGTCCCACGGTTTGCGCTGATGCGAGCCTGCCGGGCTGCTCTTCCCATCCACCTTCGCAATGGCGGAAACCTGATGACGAGCTGGACTGAGACCTATCGCGGCACGGTGCCGCCCTGGCAGTGCGACCTGACCGAGCATTTCACGGTCGCCTGTTACTTCGATCGGCTGGAAGAGGCGGAAGCCAATCTCGCCGACGAACTGGGCCTTGGCACGTTGCTGCGCCGCGCCGACTTACCTCGCCGGATCATCGGCCGCTTCGAGCGCGAACTGCGCGCCGGCGCCAGCTTTCACGTCGAGAGCGCGATATTCAGCGTCGAGCCCGGGTTGCGCCTCGGCCATCGGTTCGTCGATTCGGCCAACGGCGAGGTCGTGACCTGGTTTAACGAACACTGGGATCTCTCCGCCGCGCCACTGACCTCTCACCAACGCGGCGCAATCGGATCCCGGCTCGCCGCCTGGAACGGTCCGGCCCCGGAAGCGAGGCCCGAACCGGCCACGACAGACGGCTTCATCCCCACCGCGCGCGGGCGGGTGAAGCCCGGGGATGTCGACGCGGCCGGACATTTCGCTCTTGGTGCGATGGTGTATCGCTTTTCCAGCGCGTCCGGTCAGCTGAGTGCTGCGATCGGCATCAATCGCGCCTTCATGCAGCGACAGCGGCGCGGCTTTTCGACCTTCGAACAGATTTTGCAGGTGTCCGGCGTGTTGCGGCTCGATGCGCCCTATCTGATCGAAACCGGTATCGGCCATCTTGGCAATTCCTCGCTGCGCATGATCCATCGCATGACCGATCCACGGACGGGCGCCGAGGTCGCGCGGCTGAGCCAGTATGGCGTTAACCTCGATCTCGACGCACGCCGCCCCGCCCGCTGGCCCGACGATATCCGTGGCCGAGCTGCCGCGCTGGTCGTGTCGGAGAGCTAAGCTTCCGGTTTCAGCCGTGGGCGAACGGCCGCATTCGAGTGACGGCGAGGCGGTCTGGAAGGCTCTGTTGCAATCCGTCGTTGAAGGCGCACGAAGGCGCCGGGTTGGTCAGTGGGCCTGTCAGGCCGCCGCGAGCTCGAGCTGCTCGCCGACAAACTGGACCGCGTCGGCCAAGATAGAGGCACCGAGACCGAAGGCACGCTCGACGATGCGGGCCTCGCCGCGGATGTCGCGCGTGATGTTGAAGGCTGATGCCTGTCCCTTGTGGAGCGCGCGCATCACTTCAAAGCCCTTGATCGTTGCGTAGGCTGCGGATTCCGACGAAGGCGGCCAGGTATTCCAATCTGATCGCGGCCACCCTACCGATCTGATGGCGGCCGGTCTGGTGTCGTCTCGCGGGCCGATTTTGGTCATGTCATGGCGGTCGCGGCCGGGTCAAGCAGTCGTGCGCTGTCGGGGTCGAGGCGGCGGACAATTCTTTGCTTCATGGCGTCCTAATCCCGCCCGTAACCCCGCGGCGGCTTGACCTCGGCCAGCACGGTGAGGTCGAGATCGGCGATCGCCTCAAGCGCCTCGGCCATGGCGGTACCGCGCAGGCTGTCCGGCAGCGCCTCCAACCAACCGACACACTCGACCTGGATCCGCAGCAGTACGTTGGTCGCGTCATCCCAACGCTGGAGGCGGCTGCGCCGGTCGATCGGCCGGCGTGTTCGGATCACGACGGGCGATGGCTGCGTCAAGTGGCGGGCGCGATAACGAGCCTGGCGTTCGGCGTTGCTCAGTGCGTGCTCGCCAGCGGGTTTCTGGCCTCTTGGCATGGTCCTGATCTCCGTTACGTAACGCTTTGCAGTGGAGGGCCGGAATGTCCGTGGGGGGGACGCTTCATCCGCCAGCACGCGGCTTGCGCAGGCTTTCGCCCCGCAGTTCGATCCGGTGCGCGTTGTGGATGATCCGGTCGAGGATGGCGTCGGCCAGCGTCGGGTTGCCGACGATCTCGTACCAACGGTCGATCGGCACCTGGCTGGTGATGATCAGCGAGCCGGCGCTGTAGCGGTCCTCGACGATCTCCAACAGATCGCGCTGCTGTTCGGCAAGCAGCGGTTCCGGTCCCCAGTCATCGAGAATCAGGAGATCGACCCGGGCGAATTGCTTCAGCAGCTTGGGGTAGCGACCATCACCGCGGGCCAGCGCGAGTGCGGCGAACAGCCGCGGCACGCGCTGATAGAGCACCGACAAATTGTCCCGGCAGGCCTTGTAGCCAAGCGCGCAGGCGAGCCACGACTTGCCGACCCCGGCCGGACCGGTCAGCAGACAATGCCGGTGCTCACGGATCCAGTCACAGCCGGCCAACTTCAGGAACATCGTGCGGTCGAGACCGCGCGGCGTGCGGTAGTCGACATCCTCGACCGCGGCCAGATGGCGCAGCTTGGCGGCCTTGGCGCGGCTTTCGAAGCGCTTCTGCTGGCGCAGCGTGCTCTCGCGTTCGAGCAGAATGCCAAGCCACTCCGCGTGGCCGAGTGCCGCACCCTCCGGGTTATCGGCGATATCCCGGAAGCCCTTGGCCATGCCGTGCAGGCCAAGGTCGGCCAGCAGGTCGAGCGTTGGATGAGTGAGCAAAGTCAGTCTCCTAATGGTAGTAGCGGGGGCCGCGGATGTTGTCGTGCAGCAACGGCGTGCCGTCCGCGGCTTGCGGCGGTGCCGACTGGTCGATCCGGTGTTTGAGGATCGAGGCGACCGAGGCGTAGGACAGCGCGCCGATCGCGACGGCGCGCAGGCTGACCGTCTCGGCCCGGGCGGGATCGATGCCGCGGAACAGGCGCAGCACGCCGAGACAGGTGCGGAAGCCTTGTTCTGGGTGCGGCCGGCGGGCCAGCACCGCGATGACCAGCCCTTCGGTGTTCGGCCCGATGACGCGGGCCTGATGCTGCAACCGTTCCGGTGTCCATTCGCCGTACCGCCGGTGCGCGCTCGGCATGTGCTCGGGCAGAGTGCCGTGCCGCGGTCCGGTGTAGCGCCGGGCGTGCGCGGCAACGCGCTTGCCGCGGTGGAAAATTTCAATCGTGCGGATCGTGGCGCGGGTGTCCACCTGCTCACGGATCAGGGCATGCGGCACCGAGTAGAAAAAGCCCTGTACCTCGACGTGGTAGTCGATGCCGACCCGGGCGAGACGCCACTTGGCATACTCGTAGTCCTGCTCAGGTAATGGCTGCATGGCGGGACGTTCGACCGTCTCGAACAGTTGGCGGCGGCTGACACCAAGCCGGCGCATCTCGCGGCCATTCATCCGCTCCAGGGCCACGGTGATCTCGGCGTTGCATGCGGCCAGGGAGAAGAAGGTAACGTGACGCAACTGGCCGAGGATGTAGGACTGGGCGAAGCGGACACCGGCTTCGACCGCGGCTTTGTCCTTTGGCTTGCGTGGCCGCGCCGGCAGCACGCCGACATTGTAGTGCGTGGCCATCGCGGCGTAGGTGCGGTTCACCTCGGGGTCGTAGAAGGACGGCTTGTTGACCGCGCTTTTGAGATTGTCCGGCACCAGCAGGCGCGGTGCGGCACCGAAGAAGCGGAACATGCGGACATGGGCGCCGATCCAATCCGGCAGGGTCTGTGTCCAGGTTGCCTCGGCGTAGGTCAGGTTCGAGGCGCCAAGCACACCGACGAAGATCTCCGCCATGCGGATCTCGCCGGTGAGCGGGTCGGCGATCGGGACCTTCTTGCCGGAATAATCGACGAAGGCCTTGTGGCCGGCGACGTGGGTTTGGCGCATGGTCGGCGACAGGCGGCGCTCGAACGCGCGATACAGCTCGCAGAACCGGCTGTAGCCGTAACCCTCGGGATGGGTCGCGCCATACTCCTCCCACAAGATCAGCAGGCTGACCCCGGGCCGCTTCATCTCGCGCACCAGCGCAGCCCAGTCGGGTTCGGGATGGCGGCGAGCACCCAGCTTGGTGCTGGGCGCAGGGAACAGGCGTTGCTCCAGCGCCTCGTCCATCAACTCGGGTGGCAGCGGCCAGGCAAGCCCGGCGGCGCCGGCCCGCGCCAGGTAATCCTGCACGGTGCTGCGGCCGACGCCGACCTCGCCGGCGATCACCCGAGCGCTGGCGCGGGCACCGAAGTGTAATTGCAGCACCTGCCGTATCCGTCGCATGGACAGTCTCTCCGTCGGCATCCGCGTTCCCTCCATCAATTGCGATGGGAAAACATGAACCCGGGTGAACACTGACCCGCGAGACGATCTCTTCTGCCCGGAAGCCCTCTTCCTGTCTGGCGGAGGGCGGCCGGGATCAGATCGGAATGGTGGCCGCCATCAGATCGGAATACCTGGCCGCCTTGCGTTGGAATCCGCACGTAGGCCGTCTTCGGTGTTTTGAAGCCTCTGACCGGTCGGATCAGCTGCTTCAGCTTCCCGTGGTCAGCCTCGATGATGTTATTCAGGTATTTGATCTGTCGATGCAGCGTCTCCTCTGGACATTTGCCCTCCTTCTTCAGTTCGGCGAGAGCGGCGGCGTAGGTCGGCGCCTTATCGGTGTTGATGACCCTCGGCTTCTGCCAGTCTTTCAGGCCGGTCAGCGCCTTGCCGAGGAAGCGCTTTGCCGCCGCCGTGTTGCGCGTCGGTGAAAGGTAGAAGTCGATGGTGTTCCCGTACTTGTCGACGGCCCTGTAGAGGTAGGTCCACTGGCCTCGGACCTTCACGTACGTCTCGTCGGTGCGCCAGCTGGTCGAACGCGGACCGCGCCACTGCCAACGCAGCCGTTTCTCGATCTCGGGCACATACCTCTGGACCCAGCGGTAGATCGTCGAATGGTCAACCGCGACGCCGCGCTCGCCCATCATCCGCTCGAGATCGCGATAGCTCACCCCATATCGGCAATACCACCGGACCGCCCAGAGCACGATCTCTCCCTCGAAGTGACGCCCCTTGAAGTCCGACATCGCCCGGCCACCCTCCCTTGCGCAGAACCAATCCCGACAGATGGCGACGAGGTTTGCAACAGAGCCCGTTCGACCACCCAGTGTCAGCGGTCCACCGCGAACCTGACTCGGGCTGGGGCCTGCGGATGATCGGGATGACGATGCGGGTGCATGGGCCGCCCAATCGGCAGGGCGGGCGCCGGTTAGATGTCCTTGAAGAGGCGATGCGCGGGAATTGGCCCAAAAAACTCGTGAATGGTGAACTAGAGTACGCCAACATCCCGACTTACGCGGCCCCTTCCCGATGTGCGCAGTCGCCGATCTAGGGGATATTCCGGATCGCCAATTCGTGGATCTGCTTCCCCCGGGAGTTTACGCTTCAAAGGAATCTGACGGCTATCATCGGAAATCCCTCGTCGGCGCCCGGATGCCTCTGTGAAGGCGCCCCTGTTGGGCAACAGGCGTCGCGGCCGGCGCCGGTCCGCTCGTCGGCACGGGCTCGGCATCGGCCTTGTCACTCTTGGCTCCGGACGCAGGAGCCGCGGAGACCTGCCGTTGCAGTGCTGCGGCTCCAGTCTTCTCGCTGATGTTCAAGCGATCCAGAACCTTGTAGGCGAGCAGCTTGATGGGGTCGGTCACCAGGAACCAGGCCACGGCATAACCCCAGACCAGGCCGGCGAGCCGCCATCCGAGCGGGGGCACGACCCAGACGCCGTATACGGCCACCAGCGTCGCGATCGCCTGGGTGCCGAACACCGCGGCCAGCAGGATCCACGCCGGCCGGATTGACCAAAACGGACCGCGCGTGCGGGTCTGGAAGATAGTGAGATGCCCGGCGACCGACAGCATCAGGTACATCATTGTCTGCAGATGCGGACGGTCCAGGTGGAAAACGCGGTCGCCGAGATAGAACAGACCGAACGCCGCCAAGGGGCCAACCAAGCCCAGCACGGTGGCGACGCCCAGCACCACGCGCATGTTCCAGGCTTCCGGCTGGTCCCGGTAGCGGACGTTGTCGTATGCGATCGATAGGATGGCGCCATCGTTCAGCAACGCCAGCATGACGATCATCACCGCAGTCAGCGGATAAAAATCGAAGATCAGGATCGCTAGCGTCATGAACAGCAGCACACGCAGCGTCTCCGTGATGCGGTAGATCGCGTAGCTGTTCATGCGCTGGAAGATCTTGCGGCTTTCCTTGATCGCCTCGATGATCACCGACAGGCCGGGCGTCATCAGCACGATCGCCGCGGCCGCGCGCGCCGCGTCGGTCGCGCCCGAGACGGCGATGCCGCAATCGGCCTGCTTGAGCGCGGGGGCATCGTTCACGCCGTCGCCAGTCATGCCGACGATGTGGCCGTGCTTCTGCAGCACGTCGACGATGTGGAACTTGTGCTCGGGGAACACCTGGGCGAAGCCGTCCGCCTGCTCGATGGACTTCGCAACGGCATCGGTTGCGTCCTGCTTGGAGTTGCCCAGGCTGGCGCCGTCGAGGATGTTGGCTCCCATGCCGAGCGTCTTGGCGGTCTCGCGCGCGATCGCGAGCGCATCGCCTGTCACCATCTTGAGCTGCACACCCATTTGCCGCGCCGTGGCGACAGTTGATTTCGCGTCCTCGCGCGGCGGATCGAACAGCGGCAGCACGCCGAGCAGCTGCCAGCCACCGTCCCCATCCGCCCGCGCCACGCCAAGCGCCCGGAAGCCGCAGGCGGCGAAGTCGTTGACCGCCTTGTCGATTGCGTCCTTTACCGCCGCAGCGTTAGCAGCGAGTGCCAGGATGACCTGGGGCGCCCCTTTGGTGACCTTGAAGACGGACCCATCCCCGCCTTTCACCGTGGCCTCGGTCCGCTTGTGCACGGGATCGAACGGCTGGAATCTCTGCACGTCGTAGGCTTGCAGGACTTTGTCGTCCTTCAGGCCGCCGAGCACGGCCAGGTCGATAACGTCGTTGTCTTCGGCGCGCGACGCCAGGGCGCCGGCGAGAATGACCTCGGCGGGCGTTGCGTCGCCGATGCAGAACGGATCGCCCAGCGTCAGCTTGTTTTGCGTCAGTGTTCCCGTCTTGTCGGCGCAGAACATGTCCACGCCCGCCAGCTCCTCGATGGCGACGAGCTTGCTGACGATCGCCTGCTGCTTCGCGAGCAGGCGCGCGCCCACCGCCATCGTCACCGAGAGTACCGTTGGCATCGCCACCGGAATCGCGGCGACCGTTAGCACGAGGGCGAACTGTAGCGTGGTGAGGATGGGATCGCCGCGGTAGAGGCCGACGCCGATAATGACTCCGACCAACACGACCGCGAGGCCAATCAGGTAGTTGCCGATCCGCAGCACGGCTTTCTGGAAGTGGCTGACGGTGTGCGCGGTCTGCACCAGGTTGGCGGTCTTGCCGAAATACGTCTTGCCGCCGGTGGCATAGATCAGTGCGCCAATCTCTCCGCGCCGAATGATTGAACCAGAGAATACGGCATCGCCCGGCTTCTTGCTGGCGGGAAGCGACTCCCCGGTCAATGCGGCCTGGTCGACGGACACCTCGTCGCCGTCCAGCAGTCGGGCGTCCGCTGGCACGATGTCGCCCAGGCGCAGGCGGATGAGGTCGCCCGGCACGACCTCCTTGGAGGGAGGGGTGATCCATTTTCCGTCCCGCTTCACCCGGGCCTTGATCGCCAGCTTGGCCTTTAGGGCATCGATGGCGTTGCCCGCCTGCCGCTCCTCCCAGAACCCGATGCAAGCGTTGGCGCAGAGCAGCACCAGGATGATCAAGAAGTCGGGCCAATGCCGGACGATGCCGGACAGCACGACGGCGACTTCGATCATCCAAGGGATCGGGCCCCAGAAATACAAAAGGAATTTCAGGAAGGCGTTGGTCTTCTTTTCCGCGATCTCGTTCGGTCCGTACTGGGTGAGCCGCTTCGCCGCTTCGGCCTGGGTCAAGCCATCCGGAGATGAGCCTAGCCGCTTCTCGACCTCCGCGACCGGCAGCGTCTTCAGGTCGTCCTTCGCGTCGGATGACGAGGCGGGCATTGCGCCCGGAGACCTGGTGTGGGCGGCACTCAAGGTCGCCATGTTGCTTTTCCTATCTTCGACGTGCCCACGGGGTGGCCATTGTGGTGCGCGGCCCCGAGCGGTTCTCGACGATGCGGCCGCGCAGAAGCGGCCGCCCCCCGTGTTTGCGCGCCCCGTGTCTGCGCATACTTCGACGGCAGCGGGCAAGCTATCCGCGCGCCGGCCTCGCCGGCAGCATCGGAATCTACTCAGCCGCGATGGCATCCGGTGGTCCAGCCTGTGAATTTGGAGTGCGCCCCTGGGGGCGGACAGATTGAACGGTAGGATTTGACGGTCCTTGCTGGGCTTCCGGAGGATGGAAGCCATGACGAAGCACCGATCCCACAGCGCGGCGTTCAAGCGGCAGGTCGCTGAGGAGTTCCTTGGCGGGGAGACGCTACACGCGCTTTCGCAGCGCCACGACATCTCCCGGCAGCTGATCCGGATCTGGGTTGGCAAGTTCGAGGCGGGCGCGCTGGACGACGACGCGCAAGCCGCCGCTCTGATCCAGGAGTATGAGGCCAGGATCGCTGCCTTGGAACGGATGGTCGGCCGCCAAGCTTTGGAGATTGAGCTGCTAAAGGGGGCCTTGAAGCATGCACCCCGGCCGAGAAGCGCGAGCTCCTCCGTCGTCACCGGCCCCGTGGCATCTCCGTCAGACGAGGGTGCGAGCTGATGGGCCTGGCGCGATCCACCTTCTACGACACGCCGCCTATTCCCCTGGGCGCCGACGAGCTCGTCGGCCGGATCAGTGCGATCTGCGACGAGTTCGAATGCTACGGCTACCGACGCGTAGGGGCGGCACTGCGCCACCAGGGCCTGGTGGTGAATAGCAAGAAGCTCCGGCGGCTGATGCGGGAGCGCGGGCTGCAGCCGAAGCGGCGGCGGCGCTACGTCGTCACGACGGACAGCAATCATGCCGGACCGATCTTCCCGGACCTGGCGAAGGATGTCGTTCCCGACCGCCCCAATCAGTTATGGGTCGCGGACCTGACCTATGTCGCCATCCTGGGCGGTTTCGTCTATCTCGCCGCCATCCTCGATGCCTGGTCGCGCAAGGTCGTCGGCTACTCGATCAGCCGATCGATGGACGCCCGCATTGCTGTCGCTGCCCTGAAGGCGGCCATCAGGGGGCGCAATCCCGCCAAGGGCTGCATCCACCACTCGGACCGAGGCTCGCAATATGCGTCGGAGACATATCGCGCGCTGCTTGCCGCCCATGGCCTGGTTGGTTCGATGAGCCGTCGCGGTAATCCGTACGACAACGCCAAGGCGGAGAGCTTCATGAAGACGTTGAAGGTCGAAGCGGTCTACCTAGCCGCCTACGAGACATTCGAGGATGTCACCGCCGACCTTCCGCGCTTCATCGATGAAGTCTATACTGCAAAGAGGCAGCACTCTGCGCTCGGCTATCTCAGCCCCGCGCAATTCGAGGATCAATACGCCCGGCAGGGCGTCAAAACCGAGGCTTGATCCTGTCCGCCCCCAGGGGCGCACTCCAAAAGGTGGTCGTGATCGGAAGCGATTTGACAGATGCTACAAGAGGGGATGATTTGTGTGTTCCTTGGACACGACGCCCACAGGCTCGCGTTAGCTCATTTACGCAAACGAAACACGCGGGTGGAGCCGCCGACGAAGTCGCACATCTCGCCCGCCACGCACAGGGAAATTGGTGCGGCCTCATGATCATACCCGCGGACCGTGAGAGCGTCGCGCGTCAGCTGCAAATCGATCGAATGTCCCCGGTATCGGATGCGCATGTCCAATGCTTCCATTTCGAGCGGCAATTCCGGGTTGAGCTTCAGAACACCGCCCTTTGCCTCGATGCCGGTGGAGACCCGCTGTATCAGGTCAACGGTGCCTGCCATCGCCCCAAGATGCACGCCCTCAGAAGTGGTGCCCTGCTGAATGTCCGTCACGTCGCTTTGCAGCGCATCAGCAAAGAACGTCATCGAACGAGGCCGGTCCGAACGCGCCAGAACCCAGGCGAACACAACGCGGCACAATGTCGACCCCTGGGAGGTCCGTGCGGCATAATAGGCGACGCTCTTTGGGATCGCATCGTGGCTGAACGGATAGCCGAGCCTCGTGAGCAGCTCCTCGAGCTCCTCGGCGGAAAACAGGTAGAACAGCATCAGCACGTCGGCCTGCTTCGAAAGCTTGTAGCGATTGGGGCTATCGTTCTCCGATTCTAGGATGAGATCGAGGCGCTGTATATTGCCGTAGCGAGTCCGGTAATCGTCCCAATCAAGCTCGCGCAGGGAGTCATACCCCTCAAACTGGCTGATGACTCCGTCGTCATGGAACGGCACGTACATCCGGCGGCTGACATCATCCCAGCGAGCGATCTCCTCCGGCGATATGCTGAGTAGTCTCGTCAATTCATCGCGGCGCATCGTGGGCAGAAGATTGAGCACATCCTTTGCACGGCACAGCACCCAAACTGCCATCACGTTGGTGTACGCATTGTTGTTGACGCCAGCCGTCGCCGCATCCGGGTAGCCGTCATGGAATTCGTCAGGACCCACCACCCCGCGGATCTCGTAACGCCCGCGCTTGTCGTCGAATACCGCCATGCTCGACCAGAAGCGGGCAATGTCCAGGATCAGTTCGGCACCATAGAACTGTAGGAACTCTATGTCCTCGGTCACCTGGAAATATTGCCATACGTTGTATGCGATCGCGCTTCCCACGTGGCGCTGCAGATAGGAATTGTCCGGCACCCAGCGTTGCGAACGAGGGTTCAGGTTGAGCTTCTCGGTTTCCTCCGCGCCATCACTGCCGCTCTGCCAGGGAAACATGGCTCCCTTGTGCCCGGCGCTTTCGGCGGCGGCGCGCGCTTCGCCGAGCCGCCGAAAGCGGTATGTCAACAGCGCCCGGGTGATCTCGGGAATGCGGTAGTTGAAGAAGGGAAAGATAAACAGCTCGTCCCAGAAGATGTGCCCCTGATAAGCTTCGCCGGTCCAACCGCGGGCCGGTATGCCGATATCGAGGCCGATGGAATGTACCGACACGGTCTGCAGCAGGTGGAACATGTTCAAGCGAAGCAACATCGGCACATCTAACTTGAACCCGGGATCAGCGGGCCGGATCACGACGTCAAACCGATGCCAATGATGTGCCCAGATCAAGGTGTGGGCCGCCTTTGCCGCCTGGAAGCGGCCGGCACGCGCCATGGCTTTGTGCGCCTCCAGTCCACACTCCGAAATCGCGTAGTCGCGTGACGTGTAGAGGAAGACCAGCTTCTCCATCGACAATGTCTGGCCCTGAACAAGGTCGATCGCAAACTCCTGGCCGACGTAGCCCGCTTCCTTGACGACGGTGCGCCGGGTTTCGAGAAGCCCGCCGTCGAGGAACGCTTGCGTTCGCGCCACCTGGGCGATCCGGATGTCGGATTGGCAGGTGCGCGCCAGGAGGTAGGCGCCGTCGTTGCCGACGGCCTCGGCCACCAGGGGCTCCAGATGCTTGCCGTTGAACGTTCGGTAGAGCTTCGCACCAGCATTGACGACGCGACCGTCGATGGCGGACCGGATGGCGACCCGGCCCGACCAATTCTCAGCCGTTATCGTCACCTCCAGCGCACCCAGATGCATGTCGGCCATCGAAACTAGTCGTTGCTCTTGCAACAGAGTGCGTCGGCCGCTTGCATCTTCAAAGCGGACCGTCCGCAGCAACAGGCCGTGCCGTAAATCGAGTTCCTGGCGATAGTCCAACAACGTCGTGTTTTTCTCTTCAAACCAGTCATGATCGCCGATCCGAACGTCCAGTGCGAGCCAGTTGGGTAGATTGACCAGCTCCTCGTTTTCGACCGTCCGGCCCGCGATATCGGTCCGCAGCCTGTTGTAACCGCCGGCGAGGTAGGTGCCGGGATAATGAGTGCCGTCCGCTGCCGCCCAAACCGCTGCTGCACGCGTCGCGAAATACCCGTTGCCCAAGGTGCAGAGCGATTCGCGGATGCCCTCGCGCGCCGGGTCGTAGCCGTCGAAAACGAGCGACCATTCCCCTGCCATTCGCACCTGTGTGATCTTGTTCATTGCGTCCTCCTCAGCAGGGCAGACCGTGCGGCCAAACAATACCGGCTGCCGCACTCTCCAACGGGCTCTGCTCTCATCTGTCCCACATCGGTGCGGCTCATAGCGCTACGTTCCGCCCCTGGACGGCAGCTTCGCCCTGCATGTGGCATCGAACGCGACGACGAGTGGCACGTCCGGCGCCTGCCCGTGCTGCTTTTCGCAAATCGTTATCGCCATCGGCTCGCCCGCCGTCAGCGTCGCCTGCAGTGTTCGACGGTCCCTGTCGAGACTCAGCGAGACATGGCGGCCTCGCCACTGCACATTGAAGGCGAGGCCTTGCCAACCATCCGGCAGTTGCGGATCAAAGCCCAGGCCGGACTCATCCATCGTCAAGCCGGCGAACCCAAGCACCGCCATCATCCACATGCCTCCGAGGACTGTGATGTGCACGCCGCCATCGATCGCGGCATGGGTGTCGGCCAGGTTGGCCGCCGCAGTCTGCCGAAAGAAGCGCATCGCCATCTCGGGCTGGCCCAGCCGGGCCGCGGCCACCCCGTGCAGGGCAGCGCTCAGCGAGCTGCCTTGACCGCAGCGCGGCTCGTAGCAGCTGAAATTCGTGGCCGCCGCCCCGTTCGCGAACTCCTCGGGCAGTATGGTCAGGAGCGCCACCACATCAGCCTGCTTGATGATTTGCGAGGATTGCGTCTGCGCTCGTCCAAGCACCACGTCCATCGGCACGGAGCGGCCCGCGTAAGCCGCCAGGTCGATGCCTTCCAGCTTGAAGAACCCGGCGAATTGCTCGAACAGCCCCGTCTGCGGATCGAATCCGGTGGCGATCGTGTCGGCGACGCCGGCCCACTGGCGCAACTCCACGTCGTCCAGGCCGACCTCGCGGGACAGCGCCGCCCACCGCTCGGGCCATCGCTGCCGCACCAGGGCCGCCACGTCGAGCCCGCGCCGGATGTTCCAGCGCGCCATGACGTTGGTGAATGCGTTGTCGTCGATCGTCTCGTGGTATTCGCCCGGCCCGATCACGTCGCGTATGTGATGGAGGCCGTCGGCTTCGGCCTGCGCCCGGCTCGACCAGAACCGCGCCGTCTCCAGCAGGATCTCGGCACCTGTATCCCGCAGGAATAAGTCGTCCCCGGTTGCGATCCAATATTGGCAGACTGCGTAGGCGACCTCCGCGCTGATGTGCAGCTCCTGCGTGCCGCACAGGATGCCCACCACGTGGCGGTCCGGGCCGATGGCGTGCTCCGGGCATGTCTCCGCTCCGGTTCCGGCGGACTCCCGAGCGTACATGGCGCCGCGCCATCCCATGCGCTTGGCCTTGGCGCGGGCACCCCCGAGGGTGTCTGCCGCGGATGCCTAGGAATCCGTTGCTGATCGCGAAGCGCGACTCGCGGCTGCGATCGCGCAGCGGATCGAATCCCTGCTGGTGAAGCGTCCTGGCCGGATCGGCGTTCGGCGTCAGCACCTGCTCCGCTGTCCGTTGCGCGGTCACGCCGGTGTCCGGCAAAGCCGCCCACCCGCGAGCGCGTCGAGCCCCACGTCATCGAGGCTTGTCACCACGATGTCGGCGTGCGCCGCCTGCAAGCCAGCCTGGTCGTGAAGCCGTGCCACGCCGAGTGCGGCCATGCCGCCCGCGCGCGCAGCCTCTACGCCAGCCGGGGCGTCTTCCACGACGAAGCAGTGACCGGGCATTGCATGCAGTTCCGTCGCGGCGAGTTGGAAGATCTCGGGATCGGGCTTGCCGTGCCGCAGGTCGCGCCCGCATACATTGGCCTGGAAGAGACCGAGCAGGTCGCGCCCATCGGCGAGATGGATCTGCTTCAGCATGGCATTGGCGTTCTTGGAGGACGACGCCACGGCCATCGGCCACCCGAGCGCCGAGACGGCTGTTACGAAGCGCAAGGCGTCGGGGAATGCGGCGACGTGCCCGCCTGCGATCAGCGCCTGAAGCCGGGCCTGCTTGCGGCCGGCGTAGGCGGTCACCTGCCCGGCCGCGTCCGGTATGCCAAGGGCCTCCAGGGCAGCCAACGCGCCGCTCATGCGCGGCTTGCCTGCGACGGCTGCCTGATACACCGCCGTGGTGAACCGTGCCGGGTCGGTGAGGCCTGCCAAGGCTTCGCGCCACGCCCGCTCGTGCGGCGATGCCAGCAGGACGCCATCGACGTCGAAGATCGCGGCCCGCAACGGCCCCGCGCTCATGCTTCGAACCGCTTGCGGATGATCGGCATGTTGGCACGGCGCTCAGTTGAAACCGGTCGGGTCAGAGCGGCATCGGCCGTCGGCGCTGACATGTTCCACTGCGCGATCACGTGCAGCCCGGGATGGCTCGGATTTAAGCCGAGGATGCTCAGCGGCGCCGTCCCAAGCTGAAGGTGCTCGCCCTGCAGCACCGGCAATCCGATCCAACGTGCCGCCAGGCTGCAGCCGAACTGACCGTGGGAGAACAGCGCGACATTTCCGTGGAGCCGGCAGAGCCGGGCGAGGAGGCGGTCGGCGCGGTCCGACACGTCGCCAGCACTCTCGCCGCCGGGACAGCCGTCGCGATAGCAGTTCCAGCCTGGCCGATCTTTACGGATGTCGCCGGAGGCCTCGCCCTCATAGTGTCCGTAGTTCCACTCGGCCAAATCCGGTTCTATTGCGGCCGCTGGCAGGCCCGGGCCGACCAGCTCGCAGGTCCGCCGGGCCCGCAGCGCGGGGCTGGTCAACACGGTGTCGAAGCGGATGTGACCCAGGAGAGGCTGGAGCGAACGGGCCTGCGCCTCGCCGTGACTGGTCAGCGCAACGTCGGTCCGTCCAGTGTGCTGGCCAGACACCGACCACTCGGTCTCGCCGTGCCGGAGCAGGCGGAGCCGGAGGCTCTGGTCGACGGCCGATGATCGATCGTTCACCGAGTTACGACGCGAGCCGGTAGGCGGGCTCGTCCTCCATGGACTCCTGATACTCGCCGTGCAGGGCCGCATGGTTGCATCGGGCGCGGTGTATCAGGGCATGCTGGGCCTCCACGACGTTGGCCTCCTCCCCGCGCCATGTCCCGAGGGCGGGTTGCTGGATCGCGCGTGCGAAGGAGAACACGAGCGGCCATGGCGAGCGCCCGCCCGTTTTGTCGCCGGCATTCATGGCATTCAGCCGGGCAGAGGCGAGTTCGCCGGGTTGCCCGCCCGACAGGAAGGCGACCCCGGCGACGGCGGCGGGCACGGTCCGGCGCAGGCACCGCACCGTTGCCGCCGCCACGGCCTCGACTGGGTCCTGCTGCGTGCAGGCCAGGCCCGGCAGCACCATGTTCGGTTTCAGGACCATCGCCTCCAACACGACCGACTGGGTGCGCAGCTCGTCGAACACCGCCGCCAGCACCTCGCCGGTCACCGCCTCGCATCGCGCCATGGCGTGGCCGCCCGCCATGAGCACCTCGGGTTCCACGACCGGGACCAGTCCGGCCTCCTGGCAGAGTGCGGCGTAGCGGGCCAGGGCCTGTGCGTTGGCCCGGATGCAGGCCTGGCTGGGCTGTTCGCCCTCAAGGCCGAGCACCGCGCGCCACTTGGCGAAGCGGGCGCCCATGCCCCTATACTCCGCCAGGCGCGCGCGCAGCCCGTCCAAGCCCTCGGTGACGGTCTCGCCGGGATGCAGCGCCAGGTCCTTCGCGCCGAGATCGACCTTGATGCCGGGGATGATGCCGGCGCTGGTCAGCCGGTCGACGAGCAAAGCGCCGTGTCGGTCGCGTTGCCGGATGGTTTCGTCGTACAGGATCGCTCCGCTGATGTACTCGCCCAGGCCAGGCGTGGTCACGATCAGCTCGCGGTAGGCGCGCCGCGCCTCGACCGTCTGCGGGATGCCGGCCGTGGCGAAGCGCTTGTTGCAGGTCGGATTGCTCTCATCCATAGCCAGCAACCCCTTGCCGGCGCCGACCAGCGCCTGCGCCGTCGCCACGAGTGCAGCCGTCATGACGGCTGGCCCCACATCCAGTTGCGGATCTCGGGCAGGTCCTCTCCGTGCTTGTCGATGTAGTGCTTATGCTCGACCAGCTTGTCGGTCATGACCTGTTTCAGGTAAGCGCCCTTGGTGCCCAGGCCCGGCACGCGGTCGACCACGTCCATCACCAGGTGGAACCGGTCCAGTTCGTTCTGCACCCGCATGTCGAAGGCCGTCGTGATCGTGCCCTCTTCCTTGTAGCCGCGGACGTGGAGGTTGCGGTTGGTCCGCCGATAGGTCAGGCGATGGATCAGCCCAGGATAGCCGTGGAATGCGAAGACGATATGCTTGTCGCGGGTGAACATCTGATCGTAGTCGATCTCGCTCAGGCCATGCGGATGCTCGCATTCCGGCTGCAGCCGCATCAGGTCGACGACGTTGACGACACGAATTTTCAGGTCCGGCAAGTGCTGGCGCAGGATCGAGACGGCGGCGAGGCTTTCCAGCGTCGGCGTGTCGCCACAGCTGGCCATCACCACGTCCGGCTCCTCGTCCTGGTCGTTGCTGGCCCACTGCCAGATGCCGAGCCCTTCGGTGCAGTGGATGACGGCCTGCTCCATCGTCAGCCATTGCGGCAATGCGTGCTTGCCGGCGACGACGACGTTCACGTAGTTCCGGCTTCGCAGGCAATGGTCGAACACCGACAGCAGGCAGTTGGCGTCGGCTGGCAGGTAGCAGCGGACGACGTCGGCCTTCTTGTTCACGACGTGATCTAGGAAGCCCGGGTCCTGGTGGGTGAAGCCGTTGTGGTCCTGCTGCCAGACATGGGAGGCCAGCAGGTAGTTGAGCGACGAGATCGGCCGCCGCCAGGGTAGTTCGGACGTCACCTTCAGCCACTTGGCGTGCTGGCTGAACATGGAATCGACGATGCGGATGAACGCCTCGTAGCTGTTGAACAGGCCATGCCGGCCCGTCAGCAGATAGCCCTCCAGGAAGCCCTCGCACTGGTGTTCGCTCAGCATGGAGTCGACGACGCGGCCGTTCGGCGCCAGGAACTCGTCGTTTGCCACTTCGCGGGCATCCCATTGCCGGTCGGTGACCTCGAAGATGGCGCCAAGCAGATTCGACAGCGTCTCGTCAGGGCCGAAGACGCGGAAGTTCCGCCGCTCCTGGTTCAGCACCGCCACGTCACGGAGGAACTCCCCCAGCACCATCGTATCCTGCGCGGTGACGGCGCCCGGCGACGGCACATCGACCGCGTGGTCCCGGAAGTCCGGCATGCGCAGGTCGTGCAGGAGCATCCCGCCATTGGCGTGCGGGTTGGCGCCCATGCGCCGGTCGCCCTTGGGCGCAAGCGCGGCCAGTTCGGGCATCAGGCGGCCGTTCCCGTCGAACAGTTCCACGGCCCTGTAGCTGCGCATCCAGTTCTCGAGGTCGGCGACGTGGTCGGGATGGGCAGGGTCAACCAGGATCGGCACCTGGTGTGCCCGGAACGTGCCCTCGATCTTGAGTCCGTCGATGACCTTCGGCCCGGTCCAGCCCTTCGGCGAGCGCAGCACGATCATGGGCCACCGAGGGCGTGTCGGCTGGTCCGAGGAGCAGGCCGCATGCTTGGCCTGCCGGATGTCATCGATCACCTGGTCCAGCGTGTCGGCCATGAGCCGGTGCATCGTTTCCGGATCGTCGCCCTCCACGAAATAGGGCGCCCAGCCGCAGCCGAGCAGGAAGTGCTCGAGCTCCTCCGGCTCAATCCGCGACAGGATGGTAGGATTGCTGATCTTGAACCCATTGAGGTGCAGGATGGGCAGCACAGCGCCATCGGTGACCGGGTTGAGCAGCTTGTTGGATTGCCAAGCCGTGGCCAGCGGGCCGGTTTCGGCCTCGCCGTCGCCGATGATGCAGGCCACGATCAGGCCGGGGTTGTCGAACGCGGCGCCGAAGGCATGGCTGAGGGAATAGCCAAGCTCGCCGCCCTCGTGGATGGAGCCCGGCGTCGTCGGTGCGACGTGGCTGGAGATGCCGCCAGGAAAAGAGAACTGGGTGAACAGCTTCTTCATCCCCCCTTCATCCTGGCTGATGTCCGGGTAGATCTCGCTGTAGCTGCCCTCGAGATAGGTGTTCGCGACCAGCGCCGGGCCGCCATGGCCGGGACCGGCGATATAGAACATGTCGAGGTCGTGCTTCTTGATGATCCGGTTCAGGTGCACGTAGATGAAGTTTTGGCCCGGCGTCGTGCCCCAATGCCCTACCACCAACGGCTTGACATGCTCAAGCGTCAGCGGCTCGCGCAGCATGGGATTGTCATAGAGATAGATCTGGCCGACCGATAGATAGTTGGCGGCGCGCCAGTAGCAGTCCATTAGGCGCAGCTCGTCCGCGCGGGAGACTGCTTCCGGCTCGATGACTTGTTCTTGGTGGTCCAATAGGGCGACCGCTGCTGTGATTGTGTCCATTTTATGGCCTCTGATGGCTGTCGGTGCTGCGTCGACAACACGCCGCCACCTTTGATGACAACGGCATGGTCGCCCTGAACGGGCAAAGCGGGTACGCTCTCGTGACCGACGATACGAAGTTAGGCGGTGCCGGGCGGTACCGGCAGGGTCGGAAACTACTCAGTCCCCCTCGGTGTGGATCGACGCCGAAGTAGGGCCCCAGACAGAAGCGTAACCGGGGCAAAACCCCCGGGCATGGGCGTCAAGCTGGCTTGCCGCGGCAACGGATGAGGTCGGGCAGGCTGGGGACGTCTGGATGATCGGGAGCGGCGAGCCGGTCGCCGAGGTAGTCCCAGAAAGCGATGCCGAGCTTGGAGCAGGTGAGCATCAGACCGAGGAAAGCGTCGCGGCAGTCGCGGCCGGCGTCGCTGTGAGTTCCGCCGCTGACCTTGCGTTTGGTGACAAAAGCACGGATGTCGCGCTCGGAGCCATTGGTGTGCAGCGGGGTTGAGCCACAAAGCGGATCAACGGGCCGGTTGAGCACCCTCAGCAGTTCCGGCTTGTTGGCGTGCAACCGCGCCAGCAGGCGATCGAGGACGACGAAGCCGGCGCGGCGGCGGAAGATGCGATCGAACCGAGCGCGCAGCGCGCTTTGGCGTTGGCTGGTCGGGGCGGCACGATAGGCCTTGCCTGGCGTTAGCTGCCGCTGGCGGAGCGGATGTCATCATGAGCAGCGACATGCACCACTTGCTTTCGATGCACCCCTTGTCGCGTAGCTAAAAATGATGAGACTGGGAAGTCGTTGTTATCAATGGGTTCCGATTGCCATAAACTGTAAGACGTTGCCATTTATCTGAGAATTTGCTTGCCATTGGTGTCGCAAATATGAGACGTTTGGCTGCGCACGTTGCTGCAAGGTCAATGATCGATGTCGGGCGGTGTCGCCGAAGATCACCTGGCCTGGACGGAGGCTTGCCGCCGCGAGAGCGCTCGAGGATAGTTGCATCATTTGCCGCAATATTGAGACTCGCCGCCTGGATGGGTCTCATAGAAAATGGCAGCAAATGCGCGAACCAGCACTTTTCTCCACATTTTCGGCAACGTGACACCGCCGGCAGGCCGCCGTCGACGGGCAACTCATCGATCCTTGGCACCTCGCCGCGACGATCGAGGGCCTGCGGCTGCGCATGGACCCGTATTTGCTCATCATCGACCGCGGCGACATCCTTGATAAAGCACGAGCGGCCCTGACCCTGCACCAGTGGATCGTCGAGCCGGATTTTGATCAGCAAGGCGAGGTGCAGCGCGCCGAGGCGATGCTGGCGATGCAGCCCGGGTCGCTGCCGCCCCTGATCGCCGCGGCACAGGGCCTCCGGAAATGGATCGAGGCGGGCGAAACCCGCCCGGCCATGCGCTCCGCGATGATCCGCTTCTGGCGCAGACGCCACCTCTTCCGGGTGCCCGTTCCGCTGACCGGCGCGGCGGCGCTTGGGTCCGGCCAGAACTGGGACCTGGAAGAATGGCTGCCGGCCTTCCTGCGGGCCATCGAGCGCGAGGCGGCCGACGGCCTCGATCTGCTCTACACGATGGAGCGCGCCTGGTTTGAAGCCCGGCACAGCATCGCCGGCCGCCGCAAGGACTCGCATGTCACAGCCGCCGTCGATCTGCTGGCGGCGGCGCCAGCGCTCTCCGCGACCACACTCGCCCGCATTCTCGGGATCGCGGTTAAGAACGCCATCCGTATCCTCGACGAGCTGCTGGCCGCCGGGACCGCCATCGAGGTGACGCAACGCTCCAAGCGCCGGCTGTTCGGGCTGCAGGGGCTGACCCCGCTGCGGCACGTGGTGCGGCCGCCTTACCGGCCCGATCCGGACCGTGGCCCCGGCCGCCCCCGCCACGACATCGAGGAGGATGTGCCCGAGGCGGCGCCGTCCCCGTTGCCGCCCCTCACGCCGATCGGGCGCCGGGCCTTCGATTACACCGCCCTCGAGGAGGCCATGGCCCATCTCGACGCGGTCGTCCGCACATCCCGATTGGCCCTGCGGTCGATAGTGGATGGGACGCACGGTGCCGCCATAGCTCCCTCGCCCAACCGTGCCGAAACGGCACCGGACTGCTAGTTTCAGCCCATGACCGAGTCTCTACCGACACCGCAAATCTATCCCGACTTGCTGGCGACGCTGAAAGCGCGGATCCGCGACGCGCGCCTGCGCACCGCGGTCAGCGTCAACCGGGAACTGATCCTGCTGTATTGGGAGATCGGCCGCGACATCCTGCTCCGACAGTCCGCGGAGGGTTGGGGGGACAGCTGTCATCGATCGCTTGGCCCGCGACCTGCGCCGGGACTTTCCCGAGATGACCGGCCTCTCTCCCCGCAATCTGAAATATATGCGGGCTTTCGCCGAGGCCTGGCCGGACCCGGCAATCGTGCAACAGCTTGTTGCACAACTCCCCTGGGGTCATAACATCCGCCTGCTAGAAGGTCTCAAGTCCGCAGAAGAGCGCAGCTGGTACGCTCACCAGGCGCTCGAACACGGCTGGAGCCGGGCCGTCCTGACACACCAGATCGAGGGACGGCTGATCGATCGCGCCGGCAAGGCGCCCACCAACTTTGGACGAACTCTGCCGAGCCCGCAATCGGACCTTGCCCGCGAACTGCTGAAGGACCCGTACGATTTCGAGTTCCTGGCGGCCGCGGCGGACATCTCGGAGCGTGAGCTCGAGCGGGGCCTGCTCGACAACCTGCGGGAACTCCTCCTGGAGCTCGGCAAGGGCTTCGCCTTTGTCGGCAGCCAGTATCACCTCGAGATCGGCGACCAGGACTTCTATCTCGATCTTCTCTTCTATCACCTGCGCTTGCGGTGCTTCGTCGTCATCGACCTCAAGGTCGACGACTTCAAGCCCGAGTACGCCGGCAAGATGAACTTCTACCTGTCGGCCGTCGACGACCTGCTGCGCCACCCGGCCGACGCGCCGACGATCGGGCTGATCCTGTGTAAGGGCAGGAATGTCAACGCCGGAGAGAAAATGCATCGGCGTGCCGGAGCAAAAATGCATCAGGGACGAACGCCAGAAGGCTCCTGCGGGGGCCTTCTGGCGTTTCGGTGCGAGGGGCGCGCCGGCAAGGGTCGCTGAGGGGCTGTCGGTGCGAGGGGTGGAATCTTTGGGACGGTCAGTCCCTGCCAAACCCTCGCGGTGGGTCGATGGCCTGAAGTTCGGCGAGGTCGAGATCGGAGATTGCCTGCAACGCATCAGCAATGACGCTGTCCTGCAGGTTCGTCGGCAGCGCCGCCAGCCAGGCGGCATACTGCGCCTGCAGATCCGTCAGTTCGGCGACGGCGTCGGACCAGCGCCGAGCGCGGCTGCGCCGATCGGTCGGGCGGCGCGTGCGAATGAGCGGCGCGCCGGTGACGCGTGCGACGCGGTGGCGGGCCTGGCGTTCGGCATCGGTCATCGGCCTCTCGCCGATCGATTTGCGGGGCATGGTTCCACTCCGAAGCGTGACGTCACGAAACCCAGAGCACGCAGGGCGCTTTCGCATCATCCCTCGGGTCGGTTGGTCGGTGTATCGGCTGCGCGCGCATCGCGTTGACGCCGCTTGCTCTGCTTGAGCCGATAGCTGTCGCCGTTCATCTCCAGGATGTGGACGTGGTGGGTCAGCCGGTCGAGCAGTGCGCCGGTGAGCCGTTCGGAGGCGAACACGCCGGTCCATTCATCGAACGGCAGATTGCTGGTGACGATGGTGGAACCGCGCTCGTAACGCTGACTGAACACCTCGAACAGCAGTTCAGCGCCGGTCTGGGATAGCGGCACGTAGCCAAGTTCGTCGATCACCAGCAGTTTGCACGCGGCCAGCTGGCGTTGCAGCCGCAGCAGCCGCTTCTCGTCGCGCGCCTCGATCAGTTCGTGCACCAGAGCCGCCGCCGTGGTGAAGCCGACCGACAAGCCCTTCTGGCAGGCGGCCAGCCCCAGGCCGAGCGCAATGTGCGTCTTGCCCGTCCCGCTGTTGCCGACCGCGATCACGTTCTCCCGGCGCAGCACATACTCCGACCGCGCGAGTTCCAGCACCAACGCCTTGTTCAGCGATGCCAGCGCCAGGAAGTCGAAGCTGTCGAGGCTTTTGACCGCCGGGAACCTGGCCTCCTTGATACGACGCTCGATTGTCCGGCGCTCCCGCTCGATCAGTTCCAGTTCCGCCAGCCGCAGCAGGTAGCGGACATGATCGACCCCGTCGCTGGCGCACTGCCGCGCCAGCTTTTCATGCTCGCGCAGGAAGGTCGGCAGCTTCAGCGTCTTCAGATGATGCGCCAGAAGGATTTGCGGCGTCCCCGGCGATGCGTCGGTCATGACGCCGTCCCGGCCAGCAGGTCCAGGTAGGTCCGGGCCGAGGTGGCCGCCACGTGGGCACGCGGCAGATACGGATACACCGTCATGTCGAGCCGCGGCGGACGGCGCTCGATCCGGCACAGCACGAGGTGCTTCACCGCGTCGAAGCCAACCGCGCCGCGCGCGATGGCGGCACGCACCCCGGCCGCGACATCCTCGGCGGTGAACACCTCCATCAGCCGCAGCACCTGCACGAACTCGCGCTTGCCCTCCTTGCCCATGCGCGCCTCCAGCAAGCGGCGCAGCGTCGCGAATTCCTCCGGCAACGCCCACCCGGCCAGCGGCGCCGCCTGGTCGAGCGCGCCAATCTTGCGCTCCAGCAGCGCCAGGTAATGCAGCGGGTCGAACACGAAGTCCTCCCGCTCGTAGGACCGCACATGCCGGGCAATGACCTCCGCGCCGCAGGAGATCACCACGCTGTCGACATAGCCGCGGATCAGCACCTCGTGGTGGCCGTAGGTCGTCGGCACCGAGTAATCCGTGCCGCGATAGCGCACCAGCGACAGCGAACTCACCCGCCCAGGCTGCTTGTCGCATGCGTCGTACGGCGCCGGCGGCAGGTCGTGAAAGCATGCCTGGTCCCGCGCCAGCAGCGCGCCGATCGTCGTGTCGTGGCCGCGCAGCCGATCGCCAAGCCGACGGCGGCAGTCCGTCAGCAATTGCTCGTTCAACGCCGCGAAACTGGCGGCGTGCGGCACCGGCACCAGGTGGTTCCGCCGAGCGAACCCGACCAGCCCCTCCACCTTGCCCTTGTCGTTGCCCTTGCCGGGACGCCCAAAGCGGTCGGCGAACAGGTACTGCGATTGCAACTCGCCAAACACGCGCGTGCGCTGCCGCCTCCCGTCGCCCAGGATCCGCGCCACCGCCAACTTGGTGTTGTCATAAAGGATCGACAGCGGCACGCCGCCGAAGAACGCGAACGCCGCCACATGTGCGGCGCAAAATGCCTCCGTCGTCTCCGCCGGATACGCCTGCACGAACCCGGCGTCGCTGTGCGGCAGGTCCATCGCGAAGAAATGGATCTTCCGCTCCACCCCGCCGATCACCGCCAGCGCCTCGCCAAAATCCGCCTGTGCGTGCCCAGGGTCATGCCGCAGCGGCACGAACACCTCGCGTTGCCGCTGGCGCTGACCCAGCACGTAGTCCTTCACGATCGTCACGCCGCCGCCGAAGCCGTGCTCGTCGCGCAAACGCTCGAAAATCCGCTTGGACGTATGCCGCTGCTTCGCCGGCCGCCCCTTATCATCCTCCAGGATCCGGTCGATGATCCCGACGAATGCATCCAGCTTCGGGCGCGTCGGCGCATGGCTGCGCCGGTAACCAGGCGGCACCGAGAAGGACAGCATCTTCGCCACCGTCCGAGGGTCAATCCCAAAACGCCGCGCCGCCTCACGACGGCTGATCCCCTCAATCCGCACCGCGTAGCGGACCCGACCATACAGTTCCACGAGCTTCATCCCCCAGCCCTCTGCCTTCAACGCAAAGAGCTTCACACCGATGGACTTTTACACCGGCACAGCCGGACCACCCGGCCGCCTCCGTGAGGGATTTTCTCTCCGGCGCGAGCCATGTCCCCCGGTCACGATCATGACGCCGGATGCGCTGCGCTTGCGGCACATCCCGGCTGCCGACTGCGCACGATACGACAGCCTCAGGAGGACCGTCTGATGGAGCGTTCCGAGATCCTCGCCGCCATGAGCGAACTGAAGCTCTATGGCATGAAGGCGGCATTCGACGAGATCATCGCCACCGCGGTGAAGCGCCAGCATGAACCACAGCGCATCGTGGGGGACCTGCTGAGCGCGGAGATCACCGAAAAGCAGGCCCGCTCGATTCGCTACCAGATCACCATCGCCAAGCTACCGCTGGCCAAGGACATCGAAGACTTCAGCTTCGACGGCACGCCGATCAACGAGACCCTGGTGCGGGATCTGCTGGGCGGCAACTTCCTGGCGCACCAGCGCAATGTCGTGCTGGTGGGCGGCACCGGCACCGGCAAGACGCACATCGCCATCGCGATCGCGCGCAGTTGCATCCGCAGCGGCGCCCGCGGCCGCTTCTTCAATGTCGTCGATCTGGTCAACAAACTCGAGGCTGAGGGGCGTGCTGGCCGGCAAGGACGGATGGCCAACTCTCTCTGCCGGATGGACTTCATCGTTCTCGACGAGCTTGGCTACCTGCCGTTTGCCCAGTCCGGCGGCCAACTGCTGTTCCATCTGATCAGCCGCCTCTACGAGCAGACCTCGGTGCTGGTGACCACCAACCTGGCCTTCGGCGAATGGCCGAGCGTGTTCAGCGACGCCAAGATGACGACCGCGCTGCTCGACCGCCTGACCCACCACTGCGACATCGTCGAGACCGGCAACGAGAGCTGGCGCTTCAAGAACCGCGCCTGAGCGTTCCCGGCGACTGAGGTTTCGTGACGTCACGCTTCGGAGTGAGCCCATGCCACGCACGTCGATCGGTGACCGGCCGATGACCGATGCCGAGCGCCAGGCGCGCTGCCGCGCGGTTCGTGCCGCCGGCATCCCGGTCGTCCGCACACGTCGACCAACCGATCACCGCAGCCGGGCCCAGCGTTGGCACGATGCCGTCGCAGAGCTGGCCACATCGCAGGCTCATTATACCGCTTGGCTGGCCTCCCTGCCGGACAGCCTGCAGGACACCGCGACCGCCGAGGCATTACAGGCGATCTGCGACCTCGACCTCACCGACCTCCAAGCCATCAACCCTCCGCGCGGATTCGGCAGAGATTGATACCCCACCACGGCCAGGACCGGGCGCTCCGAATCTCGCCCCCAAGGGGGTCCCTTTTGCACGCCGATTGACAGCCGTGCTGGGCGGCACGGAGTTTCAGGCGGCGATGGACCTCTCTCCACCAGGTTCCGGACGCTGAGCTTGAAGCGCAGATACCACCGCACGCACAAGACGATGATCTCGCGATCGAAGTGCCGACGCTCCAACAGCCCCTCCAAATCGAGCAATCTGGCCAGCGCACCGCCCGCAAACCCTCCGGATAGTCGCGAAAATGGGGGATCGAGCAAATTGCACCAGAACCGCCCGGGCCACGGCAGACAGACGCAGGCGCACGGATTTATTCCCGCCTCTGTGACGAGGCCAGCCGACCGCCGCGACGCGGGGCCATCACCGCGTCGTGATGATCGAAACCCGGGAATAACGCGCCCGGTGCGGCGTCTATGGGGGGGCGAAGCGCAGAACTCCGGCACCTGTGCAACGCCACGGCTTCGTTCGCAGCGACCCGACACCAACAGACGGAGATCACGACGACCAGGTTCCTTGCCGCGTTCCTGATGCTCGGGCCAATGGCGCCGGCCGGTTGCGCCGCCAATGGCTCCGCGAAGGATCCGCCCCCCCTCTTGGGCCGACAGTTGCGTGGGAGGCAACGGCTGAGCCCGAACCCGCTACCACACCCCCTTCTCCTTCCGCGGTGGAGAGGGGGCTCGCTGAGCCCTGAGGGGTTCATCGTTGCCTCGCATCACCTGATGCCGCCCGTGCCGGTGAGCCTCAGCAGAATGACCGGCCCCTTGTCCCCATCCCAGAAGTTCCAACCGAACAAGTGAGAGAACCATGCTGGATAAATTCTACGTCGCCGAGAGAGGTTCTGGTTCGTACAGTTCGCTTGCCATTTTGCGATGGGTAATGGTCTTGATCTTCCTGTCATTTGGCATCCAGAAATTCACGCCGCAATCGGCGCACGGAATCGTCCTGTATATCTCCAATAGCCCATTGGTCTCCTGGCTGTCGGTTTTCGGCGTTAGGGGTGAGGCGGATCTGCTTGGTATCATCGAGCTGACAATTGCCGTTTTGTTGGCCCTGGGATCTTTCATCCCTGTTTTATCTGCCCTCGGCTCCCTGATGGGGGTAGGAACTTTCATTATTACCTGGTCGTTTTTCTTCTCGACGCCCGGCGTAGTGAAATGGAGCATTTCCACCGACCCCATCGCGTGGAATTTGACCGGTGAGTTCTTGTATAAGGACGTTGCTCTACTCTGCGTATGCGTGGTGCTTTTGTTGGCGTCCTTACCGAAGGATCTCGTTCCGCTGCGGTCCGGTAAGGGCGATGCTGGCGGACGGAATTGACGGAGAATAGGCCCAAGCCGGGATTTTCGAGACTACAGGATGCGCTCGCATGATTTTTCATGCGAGCGCATCGAAGGATCGGGCTGCAGTCCTCGCGAGCGC
Organism: uncultured Pseudomonadota bacterium; assembly: GCA_963708095.1. GTDB lineage: Bacteria > Pseudomonadota > Alphaproteobacteria > Acetobacterales > Acetobacteraceae > JAJZVS01. The sequence goes on along the minus strand of OY970182.1, from coordinate 3,415,423 downwards.
AGAGGGGCAGGGATACATACTGTGGGATCGGTATGCTGCCCCCCTGCGCGCAAAGGCTGCTGCCGCCTTCGATCGTGAGCCGGAGGCTGCACGGGTGGGCACCAACGATCGTGCTCGCTATCGGCTACGACAAAACCAACACCTCTCCGCTCTCGCAACGCGTGTTGGCGAAAACCGGCGACTTCATGCCGCAAACGTCGAAAATACAGCGCCAGGTCTGACGGCGTGACCAATCATGTTCCAGTGGCAAGCTCTGGCATGCGGCGCGACGGGCTTTGTAACAGCTGCATTACGTGCCGTCCCCTTTTGGGCCCGAAGCCGTCATGTGACACCGGACCCGGTGACGCGGATGCACCATGACCAGCAGGTGAAAATCGTTCCGGTGCTTACCGTTACCCGAGCCGAGATTTCGCCGCACGGCAGGAAATTGGCGGCCCGGGCGACCACCCGTCATTCAGGCCGTCACCTCTGTACGCGCGTTGCGCCGGATCACCTGCGGCGGCTGTCCGAAGGCGCGCAGAAAGGCACGGCGCATACGCTCGCGATCGGCAAACCCGGTTTGCTGAGCGATGATTTCGATCGGATGGCGGCTCTGCTCCATCATCAGCCGGGCGGCCTCGACCCGCAGGTTCTCGATCGCCTTGGCCGGCGTTTGGCCTGTCTCGGCGCGGAAGGCGCGGCTGAACTGGCGCGGACTGAGATGCGCCGCTTCGGCGAGCTGTTCAACCGGCAGCGGCGTATGGAGATTCCGTTTCGCATAGGCCAGTGCGCTCTGGATACGGTCCGATTTGGGTTCCAGCTCCAGCAGCGCCGAAAACTGCGACTGGCCACCCGCGCGCCGGTGATAGACCACGAGCTTCCTGGCCACGGCCCGGGCCACGTCCGCGCCCAGGTCCCTTTCGATCATGGCCAGAGCCAGATCAATACCCGCGGTCATCCCGGCCGAGGTCCATACCGGGCCGTCGACGATGAAGATTCGGTCCTCCTCCACTTTCACCATTGGAAACCGGGCCTGCAAGTCGCGCGCGCGGTTCCAGTGCGTGGTCGCCCGTCGGCCGTCGAGGAGACCTGCCTCAGCCAGGATGAACGCGCCGGTGCACGTCGCGGCGACCCGCCGGTATCGCCCCAAAGCCCGGCGCACGAAGTCGATCACGCCCGGCGTCGGCGTTTCGGTCACGGTGCTGCCGCCGACCATCAGTGTGTCGTCATCCGCATCGTCGAACGCCTCCGTCCCGACACTGACGCCGAACGAACTGCGAATGGGGCCGCCGGTCTCGGACAGCACACGCACGTCGTAGACCGGCGCGCCCTTCTCTCTGTTCGCGAATTCGAAGACGGAGAGCGCGGCGAGGCTCATCACCTGAAAGCCGGGGAACACGATAAAATCGATGCGTTGCACGGGCCACCTCGCGCCATGTCCGAAAACGCCGTTTATATGACATATGAGCCAAGTGCCTGCAAGGCTAGACCTCCTCATCGGAAGCTTGGCGGTTGTCTGCGGACGGAGGAGGCAAACGGTGAGCGCCACGGCAACGAAGGGGACGGCGCTGATTACCGGCGCCTCCGCAGGCATCGGCGCGATCTACGCTGACCGCCTTGCCAGGCGCGGCTACGATCTGATCCTGGTCGCACGAAACGGGAACCGGCTGGCGGCACTGGCACGACGCCTGGAGAACGAGACCGGCCAGCCCGTCGAGACGATCGCCGCCGATCTCACCGACAAGGCGGAACTGGCCCGGATCGAGGCCATCTTGCGCACGAACGCACGCATGACGCTGCTGCTGAACAATGCCGGGGTCGGCGCAACCGCACCGCTTCTCGATTCGGACGTCGAGAAGATGGACGAGATGATCCGCCTCAATGTCGGCACGCTCACCCGGCTGACCTACGCGGCGGCACCCGGCTTCGTCGCGCGCGGTGGCGGCGCCATCATCAACATCGCTTCGATCGTGGCGATCTCGCCGGAAGCGCTCAACGGGGTCTATGGCGGCAGCAAAGCTTTCGTGCTGGCCTTCAGCCAATCGCTGCAGCATGAGCTTGCGGGCAAGGGCGTGCGCGTCCAGGCGGTTCTGCCCGGGGCGACGGCGACGGAGTTCTGGGACATCGCCGGGCGTCCGGTACGCGATCTGCCCGCGCATATCGTGATGTCGGCCGAGGACATGGTCGACGCCGCCCTCGCCGGTCTCGACCAGGGAGAGATCGTCACGATCCCATCCCTTCCCGACAAGGCTGAGTGGGATGGGTTCGATGCCGCGCGCCGCGCGATGTCCGGCAGGCTGTCGCGCGCCGTCCCGGCCGACCGATACAACATCCGGCATTCCCGATCAGCCGGCGCCTGACGTGACCGGTTTTGTAAAGGCGGCCGGTTTGTCGGGGTGTTGGTCGTTGCTCTCAGCCATCGCGGCACGCCGGAGCGGCGGATCGAGGAAGGCAACAACGCCGTCACCCGGCTATCCTGCCACAGTTGCAAGGCGAACGCTGCAAGGTGACTGCCGTGCGGCTGCAATCGCATGCGTTGGTCTCCAACCTCACCAGCTTCCTGCGCAGGCTGGTGCTGCCGGTGGCAGGTGGCACGGTGGTCAATGACGACGCTGGGTGACAGATGGGTGAAGATCGGCACCAGGATCGCCCGCCACGCCCGGTCGATCCCCTTCCAGACGGCCGAGGTCATGGTGCCGCGCAGTTCGTTCCGGTGCATCCCGGCAGCGATCGCTGAACTCCGCCCGTTGCCACCGGTCCGATCTTGAGGCTTCCTGTAACAGGCCCCGGTCTGTCTGATTGGCGGCTGGAGAGGAGCGTCCGGGTGCAGGATCCGTATCGGACTATCGGCTCACACAGCTATCATCGGCCGCCTGCGCGGGATGTGGCGCGCCGCCCGGCGCTCCAACCGGTCAGGACGCTTGGATCGGAGGCGAACCTGCCGGTGGAGCGGCCGAATAGGCCGGCCATCGGGGGAATCTCGGCGCAAACGGAGGAAACGGTCATGCGGAAGCTCCTGTTGGCCACGGCGGCCGTGGTCGGGGCGTCGATGGCGACGATGGGGATCGCCGCGGCGCAGGTGCAATCACTGCAGGGCAATGTGGCGACGCCGGCCAACGGCAACTTCGCGAGCGTCTACGGCGACAACAACTACATGTCCGGCAATATGCTGAAGGGGCCGGTGGCGAACCCGACGCCCGGCACCATGGTGATCCGCCTCGGCCTGCGGTTCCTCCTCATGGCCGACGGGACATGGTCGAACCTCTATCAGTACTCGGGGCCCGGCCCGGCCGGCTCCGGCAGCACGGCTGTCGGCGGCGCGAAGCTGTCTCCGGTACAGTTCAACGAGTATGTCCGGATCTATCCGGGCATGGACGCGATGGCCGCCAACGGCCTGCGTTACGGCGCCGCGGTGGAAATCCGCCAGAACTTCGGGGCGGCACCGCAGGCTGAATTCAGCGCCAATGGCGGCACGGCCAACACCTCGACGCAGACATTGTTCGTCCGCCGTGCCTTCGCCTATGTGGCCGGCGACCGGTGGGGTATCGTCCGCCTCGGTGAGATGGATGGGCTGATCGGCACCTATGATGAGGGCGGCACCACCACCGGTGCGTTCCTCGCGCCCAGCGGCATCCTCGCCGGGGGCGAATTTCAAATCACGTTCCCGCCCAACGCCACCCTCACACCGTATTTCGCGGCGCAGATCGGCAACGAGTATGGCAACACCAAGTTGGTCTATCTGACGCCGTCGTTCGACGGATTCGATTTCGGCTTCCAGTACGCGCCGAACCCATTCAACGGGTTCACGGATGGTGCGGTGTGCACGAGTGCGGGGCAGGGCTCTACGACGGCAGCAATTGGGCCGACGGTCGGTACAGGCGGTTGCGCCAACCTGGCCTCCTCGTCGCTCCCCGGGTCGGGTTCGCTGGTCCAGAACCAGTATGCGGTCGGCGCCCGCTACCAGGGCTCTATCGGTCCGGCGACGGTGCTGGCGTACGGCGTGTACATGGGCAGCGGACACACCAACTACACAGGCACCGCGGCGGCGGCACAGGCGGCAGCCATTGCGGGCGACACCGGTGCGACGCCCAACCCTCGCTACACGGGGCAGTTCGAGGACCTGAGCCTGGGCATGTTCGGTGCCAACGTGACTATCGCCGGGCTCGCGGTGTTCGGCAACGTCATGTATGGCGCCTACAACGGCATCCTGGCCGCCAAGCCCTCCGGCGCACCGAACGCCGTCGGCTGGGGCGCGGGCACGAAATACACCTTCGGCCCGTACACGATCGGCGCGGTGTACAGCCAGTACGACTCGCAGGGCGCATACCAGCTCGTCGGCGTCTCCCAGCGGCATGAATATGCGTTCGACGTCGCCGCCACCTACACCGCCGCGCCCGGCCTCACGCTCTGGCTCGAGTACCTGTACAGCGCCCGTCACCAGGGCGACTTCAACTTCGCCACCAACGCGGTCGGCACCGCCTACAACGACGTACGGTCGCAGGGCGTGGCGTTCGGCACCTTGGTCACGTGGTAAGCTCACTCCCACCAACGATGCTTTTTGGAAACGGCGGGGGCAACCCCGTTTACCCATCGGGCTGCGAACAACATGGTCGCAGTCGTTCGCATGCCCGATCCCCGCGAATGGCCTGGACGTCGCGATGGCCACCACGATCAAGGCCACCGCGTCGATCGGACGGCGATGTCGAAGGTGACGCTCTTTGCCCCTCGCCCCTGCCGGGCATCGGATGCACGTCGAGACGGGCCATCAGAACGGCCGGTCGTCGGCAAGCGGCAGTCCGTGTGCGGCAACGTGGTCGTTACGGACCTGCATCGCCTCGCGGTTCTCGGCCAGCCACCGTTGCCGGCAGGCAGTCGCAACCTCGGCGGCACGTCCCCGCTCGCAGGCCCGGGAGAGGTTGATCCCGAGATCACGCGCCGCAGATCCCCCGGCAACGTCAGTTTCTTCGTGCGCTGCGGGGGTGCGGAAGCGCGAGGCGCAGCAAGGGACAACCGGGACGCCGCGCCCGCGGTGCACTCCCTGCGGTGATGCGCATCACAAGGCGCACACGGCCGCTGCGGCGCCGATCCGCGAAGAAATCGAGCGGTGCGAGGAAGGCACCGGCCAGGGTCGCCCAGCGGTTCGGGCCGGGCGCGCCGGCACCACCGCTCACTGCGCCGACTTGCCGCCGTCCACCGATACGATCTGGCCGGTGACGAACGACGCCTGATCGGAGGCGAGAAACACGATCGCTCCCGCGATCTCCTCCGGCGTCCCCGACCGCCTGGCCGGCACGCCCGCAATCAGGCCCGCCTTCCGGTCGGGACTGCCGGTGAAGCGGGTCAGCATGTCCGTATCGATCGGGCCGGGTGCGATGGCGTTCACCCGCACGCCGGACGCGGCACCTTCCAGCGCCGCCGCCTTGGTCAGCCCTTCGACCGCGTGCTTGCTCGCCGTGTAGATGGAGGCGCCCGGCGCGCCCTTGTGGCCCATCGTGGACGACAGGTTGATGATGCTGCCGTGCCCCTGCGCCAGCATCACGCGCATCTCGTGCTTCAGGCTGAGCACGGTGCCGAGCACGTTCGTATCGAAGGTCGCGGCGTAGCTTTCCGCGGTCTGCTCGGTCACCGGGCCGGGCGTGCCTTCGGTGCCGGCGTTGTTGACGGCGACATCCAGCCGGCCGAAGCGCGCCACGGTCTCGTCGACCAGAGTCCGCACGTCTTCCTCGTGCCGCACATCGGCGCGGATGTAGTGGGCGGCGCCGCTGATCGCGTTCAGTTCGCGCGCCAGGGCCTCGCCGGCCTCGTCGCGGCGGCCGGAGACGACGATCCGGGCGCCCTTGCGGGCGAAGGCGAGCGCGGTGGCGCGGCCGATGCCGGTCAGGGCCCCCGTGATGAGCACAACCTGGGGTTCCATGGCGATCGCTCCTTCGATAGTGCCGGGGTATCGCACCGCCGTGGTGGGACCTGCCGGCCCGGCGCGGGGTGCGCCGGTGCAGGACGGCATCTAGGCCGTCCTGGTGCGGCGGAAAAAGACTTTGTAGGCTGCATCCCAGACTGCGAAGGTATGGCATGCATGGAACTGCGGCACCTGCGCTACTTCGTCGCGGTCGCCGAGGAAGGCAGCTTCACCCACGCCGCCGGGAAGCGGCTGCACACCGCCCAGCCCTCCCTGAGCCGGCAGATCCGCGACCTGGAAACCGAGCTGGGCACGCCGCTGATCCTCCGCGGCCCGCGCGCGATCGAGCTGACGCCGGCGGGACGGGTCTTCCTCGACCATGCGCGGATGATCCTGTTGCAGGTCGAAACGGCGCGGGACGCGGCCCGGCGGGCGGGCCGGCCGAGCAAGACCTCCTTCACGGTTGGCTTCCTCACCGGATACGAGCTGGAGTGGCTGCCGAAGGTCCTGGCGACCTTGCGCGAGGAACTGCAGACCACCTACCTCACCATCCACAGCGCGTCCTCGCCGGAGCTGACGCACGCGCTGCTGGAGGGAAGGATCGACATGGCGTTCCTCCGCCCGGACATGACCGCGCCGGGCCTCGCGTTCCGGCCGGTCGCCGATGAAGCCCTGTTCGTGCTGCTGCCGGCAGACCATCGCCTGGCATCGCGCAGGTCGCTCCGCCTCGAGGAGATCGCGGACGCGCCCTTCATCAATTTTCCTGCCGCCTATGCCCCTGCGCTGCGGCGCGTCATCGACGACTACCTGGGCCGGTCGGGACTGCATATTGTCTCCGCGCATGAAGCGGAGACCCTGCCGATGGTGATCTCCCTGATCCTCTCGACGGGCGGATTCAGCTTGCTGCCCGCCTATGCGCAAAGGCTGTTGCCGCCGTCGGTGGTGGGCCGGAAGCTGCACGGGCGGGCGCCCACGATCACGCTCGCCGTCGGCTACCACAGGTCCAACGGATCCCCGGTCCTGCAACGGGTTCTGTCCAACGCCGACGGTTTCCTGGCGCCGGTGCCAGGGCCGGTGCCAGGGATCGCGCGCCCGGACACGGGGCAGGCATAGAAGCTCCCCGGACCGGATCGCGCGCGCTTCGTCCCGGCCCATGTCCCGCGTCCCGGTGGCGGCTGTCCGCCCTCCGCATACGCTAAATCGGTTTCAAATTGGGCCAGCTTAGTGTAGATTACCGCGTGAAGCTTGGCGATCAACCCCATCAGGCTGCGACGCGACAGGCCCGCGCGCATCCTGGACCCGGCAAGAAAAGGATGCACGACCCGGTGCATCCGGGAGGATTGCATCATGCCCCGAAAATTCGCCGCCGAGTTCCTCGGCACGTTCTGGCTCGTCTTCGGCGGATGCGGCAGCGCCGTGCTGGCTGCGGCATTCCCGGCACTCGGCATCGGCTTTATGGGTGTGGCGCTGGCCTTCGGGCTCACCGTGCTGACGATGGTCTATGCGGTCGGCCACATCTCGGGCGGGCACTTCAATCCTGCCGTTACCCTCGGGGTGTGGGCCAGCGGGCGCGCACCCGCCTCCGACATCGTGCCCTACTGGGTCGCGCAGGTGCTGGGTGCGATCGTCGCGTCCGCGGTGCTCTATGTGATCGCCGCCGGCAAGCCCGGTTTCGCCGCCGGCAGTTTCGCCGCGAACGGGTACGGCGTGCTCAGCCCCGGCCATTATGGCCTGTTCGCCTGCCTCGTGTGCGAGGTCGTGATGACGTTCTTCTTCGTGACCGTCATCCTCGGCGCAACGTCGCCGCGCGCCCCGGCCGGCTTCGCCGGGGTCGCGATCGGACTGTCGCTCACCCTGATCCACCTGGTTTCGATCCCGGTGACCAACACCTCGGTCAATCCGGCGCGCAGCCTGGGCCCCGCGCTGTTCGCGGGCGGACCCTGGATCTTCCAGCTTTGGCTGTTCTGGCTGGCGCCCCTCGCCGGCGCGCTGCTGGCGGGCTGGGCCGCGCGCTTGTTGCAGGTGCAACCGGAACCGGAGCTGCAGGCGACAGCGGCGATCACCCTGCCGGTGGCCGGCAGCAAGGTCTGACGGACGGCGGAAAATCGCCATCATCGGATGGTCGCTGGCGCCAAAAGGCGGGCAAGGGCCTCCCGGAAAAGCAAAGAGTTAATTTGGCGGATCGAGCGATTACGCGTAACTGTCCGCCTATACAATTGATAACGCGGAGCCAATTGAGTGGATGCAATGCGCACATATGCAACCGCCCTTAGCCCGCCCGCCCGAAGGCGGCAGCCATGATGGCGGCGGACGTCCACGCAGCGACTCAGCGGCTCTTGTCGCGAATGAAACTCTCCGGCGTGCCGTCCGCCGGATTGACGAAGATGATGTCGCGGGGATCGCGGCGGGGCGTGTCGACCGACAGGAAGACGACCGGCCCTTCGATGATGTCCGGCAGGGCGTGCACCACGCTGCGCCGGAAGAACAGCAATTGCCCGGGGCCGAACGTGCCGCCGTTCTCGGCGGTCTCCATCCAGAAGGTTCCGCGCCCGGACAGCACATACAGATATTCGTCGCAGGTCGCGTGGTAGTGCGGCGGCGTCGGGCGGTAGACGCGGAACACCCGCGAACTCGCCGCGTCCTCGTTCGTCAAATAGGTGTCGAGGAGCAAAGTGTCGGCACTGGGGGGAAAGGATTTCGCGATCTCGTTGAGATCGAAGCGCGCGGACTTGCCGCTCGCCAGGAGCTGCGTCATGGGACCGGTCTCCACAGGCGGGCGCGTCGAGCCGAACCGCCCTGCCGCCCGATATGGCGTCCGACGCCGTCGGGGCAAGGGACGCTTAACCCCGGATTCCCCGGATGAAGGGCTTCTTCGCCGGCCACGAGGGCAGCATATGCCCCGATCCCTCCGTCCCCGCAACGGCCGGATCGCTGGTGAATCCAGCAGAGCTGCCGGTCGGCCGATGGACGCCAGGAGCGCGGGAATCTGAGCGGAAAATCCACATTTGGCCGCACGTCTTCTACCGTCGGTCGCATCGGCTCGCGTGGGCGGGGCTGCTTAACATCGGGCGCCGGTGCCGTTGACGCCAAAGGAAGCAAGGGGGGTCGCGCTCGCGAACCGCTACGCCGCGACGCGGCAGATGCCCGTGCAGGGCAACGATGGCGCCGTGGTCTTTCCTCTACGGCTCCACGCTGCCGAGCGTTGTATGCGTCCAGCTCTATGTCTGCGACATAGCGCTACAGCATGTCTGCGACATAGCGCTACAGCCGGGCGGCTCCTGGCCGCGCTGGGCCTCTCTACCTGCGCCGCCATGCCACCCCGTCGAGCTCCTATGTCGGTGGCTGCTCGCGGCGGCGTCACCCATCACTCAAACCGGGGCGGCGCAATGAGCGAAGGCAAATCGGGACCGCCCGGATATTTCGACCCCCCGTCGGCGAAGGGCGAGGCGTGCGGTCCTTGAACCGCACCGTCATGGCGCATGGCGCAATCACCCCGCTCAGGCCGAAGCCCACAGATGTTGCGCGGCATAGGCGCGCCAGGGCCGCCACGCATCGGCCCGGTCCAGCAGTTCGGCCGACGAATGCCCGCGTCCCCCCTGCCGGGCGATGGCGCGCATCAGGCCGATATCGGTGGCGGGAAAGGCGTCCGGCTCGCGAAGCTGCCGCAGGGCAATGTACTGCGCCGTCCATTCGCCCACGCCACGGATCGAACGCAGCCGCCGCACGGCATCGTCGAGGCCGCCGGTCGTGTCGAACAGGTGCCGGTCGGCCACGGCGGCCGCAGCCACCGCCGACAGCGCCGCCGCCCGGCTACCTGGCATCCCGAGCGTTGCGAGGTCGGCCGCCGCCAAAACCTCCGGGCACGGAAACACATGCGTCAGCGCGCCGTCCGGCGCCGCGAGGTGCTCGCCATGCGCGGCCACCATCCTCCCCGCCAGACGCACGGCGGCGGAAACCGTGATCTGCTGCCCCAACACGGCGCGGATCGCCAGCTCGAAGCCGTCCCAGGCGCCCGGCACGCGCAGCCCCGGCCGCTCCTTCACCAGCGGCGCCAGCACCGGATCTTGGGCGAGATGGGCTGCGATCGCGACCGGATCGGCCGCCAGGTCGAACACCCGCCGCAGCCGTGCGATGAGCGCGGGCAAGGCCGACAGCCTGGGAAACCGCACCGTCGCGCGCAGCGCGTTCCGGTCGCCGAGCCGCACCGCGACCGTCCCCTGAACGCCGTCCAACTGCACCGTTCGCGCGTAGCCATCGGCGGTGACGCGCTCGATGCCGGCAATTGCCCGCCGGCGCAAGAACTCCAGCATCGCCGGCCAGTCGTACGGCGGATGATACCGGAGCAAAAGACTGATCTCGCCTTGCGGTCCGGCCGAAACGTCCGGCCCGCTCGCGCGGCGCAGCGCACCGGGCGGCCGGCCGAACAGTGCGAGGAAGGTCTCGTTGAACCGGCGCACGCTGCCGAAGCCCGCGGCAAAGGCGACCTCAGCCATCGGCAGGCGCGTCTCGTGGATGAGCTGCTTGGCGAGCAGCACGCGGCGGGTCTGTGCGACGGCGACCGGTGAGGCGCCGAGATGCTGGCGGAACAGCCGCCGCAACTGCCGCTCGCCGACGCCGAGGCGGCCGGCCAGGGCCTCGGCCGGGGCCTCGTCCAGGGCGCCCAGCTCGATCAGCGCCAGGCCGCGCGAGACGGTATTCGACGTGCCGCGCCACGCGCCCAGGTCGGGCGCGGTCTCCGGCCGGCAGCGCAGGCACGGACGAAAGCCCGCCTCCTGCGCTGCCGCCGCGGTGGGGTAGAAGACGACGTTCTCCGACCGCGGCGTGCGCGCAGGACAGATCGGCCGGCAATAGATGCCCGTGGTCCTGACGGCGATGAAGAACCGGCCGTCGAAGCGGGCATCGCGCAGGCTCATAGCGCGGTAGCAGGCGTCGTGATCGAGGTCCATGCGGCTATGTTGGCGACGCGCCACCGCACGGTCTAGCGGTTTTCGGACATCGTCATCATGAGCGCGGCCGCGTCAATGACGTCCGAAAACCGCCAGAGAACGGCCGCCGCAGGGGCCATGTGTGCGGCGTCCAAAACCGCGGAGACGTCGCCATGCCCGTGCAGACCTTCTCCCTCGAACGCCCCAACACGCCGACCGGCCGGATGCTGATCGTCACGGATGACGAACGCCGCCTGCGCGCGCTGGAATGGGAAGACCACGAGCCGCGCATGCTGACCCTGCTGCGGCGGTATTGCGGCGCCGGCACGCTCCGGCTGCGCGAGGCCGCGCGCCCCTCCGCTGCCCGGCGGGCGCTGGAAGCCTATTTCGATGGCGACCTCGACGCCGTCGCCGCACTGCCGACCGCGACCGGCGGCACGGCGTTCCAGCGCACGGTCTGGGACGCGCTGCGCCGCATCCCGGTCGGGCGCACCGTCAGCTATGGCACGCTCGCGGCCGGCATCGGGCGGCCCTCGGCGACGCGCGCCGTGGGCCTAGCGAATGGCGCCAACCCCGTCGCCATCGTCATCCCCTGCCATCGGGTGATCGGCGCCGACGCCTCGTTGACCGGCTATGGCGGCGGCCTGGAGCGCAAGCGGTGGTTGCTCGCCCATGAGAGCGCGCGCCTCGCGCCGCTCGGTGGATCGCCGCGGCCCTTGGCCGAGGCCGGGGCCGCGCCGTGAGCAGCACGTCGGCGCTGGCGGAGCGTCGCCTGTTTCGCGGCTGTGAGGCGATGGCGACGGCTCGAACCGGGTTAGGACGGAAAGAGGATCGGGGCGTAATCCATCGCCCCATGTAGAACATGGATGACAGCAACCTTGTCGTTTTGACCACGATAGAAAATCAGGTAATTCCCATGTGCGCGGCGACGGATGCCGCGACGTTCGTAACGCGGGACAAGCGGGAACGCATCAGGCATATCTGAGAGGTCCATGCACTTCGCGCGCAGCTCCTGAACGAAGCTCACGGCCCGCATGGGGTTGTCCCGCGCGATGTAGTCGCCGATGGATTCCAAATCGGCCTCAGCTTCGGCTGAGACATGGACAATCATGCCGACTTGGTTGCCATCGCGCGGTACTTATCTTCGAGGCGGTCAAAAACCTCGTCCGCGGGCTTGGTACGGCCGGCGTCGGCATCGGTGATGCCGCGCGCGATGGAGGCGTCCAACGCGGCTAGCCGGGCCTCCCGGTCCTGAATGAGCCGAACGCCTTCGCGCAACACTTCGCTTTTCGAGTTGTAGCGGCCAAACTCGACCAGCTTCACGACGAAGCTTTCAAGCTGTTGTCCAAGGTCAGCACTAATCATCTTCGGTCCTCCAGTTGCCCCAAAGTGGCAGTCTTAATAACAGTTATCAAGGGTCCAACCGACCGTGAGCAGGCCCCGCGGGCATAGCCGTAACGTGGGCCGCTTCTCAGGTCAGGGTGCCGTCATCGGCGATGACACGATAGGCGACGCCAATCCGCCGCGGCGCCGATCGGCCGGCGGCTCTATGCCGCGCGGACATAGCGGCCGGCGGCGACCGGGTCAGTAAAGATCATTGATATGATAGACGAGGCCCATTGGCCGCGGTGCCGCGCATGCGGAGAAGCGGATCGCGACGCCGTTCGTCCAAGCAGATCGGGGGGAGATGACCGCTCGGGGCACAGGGCACAGCCTCGACGGACAATATCCTGGCGCGCCCCGCCCCCCCGTCAGTCCGTCCGCACCCATAGCGCGGCCGGCCCGTTGAACGGCGGCGCCACCTTGTGCTCCGCCGGCCGCTCCGGATCGAGCCGCAGTCGGGGGAACCGCGCCAGCAGCAACGGGATCGCGATCTGCGACTCTGCCCGCGCCAGCGGCGCGCCGAGGCAGAAATGCGCCCCGCCGCCGAACGCCGAATGGGTCGTATTGGCGCGCTCGATATCGAACCGCTCGGCATCCGCATGCAAGGCCGGATCGTGCCCGGCGCCCAGGATCACGCAATCCAGTGTCTGTCCCGGCGCCATGCGCACGCCGTCGATCTCGCGCTCCACATGCGTGATCCGCAAGGTGGAGGTCACCGGCGGGTCGAAGCGCAGCACCTCCTCGATCGCGTTGCGGATCAGCTCAGGCCGGTCGCGCAGCTTCTGCATCTGGTCGGGATGGCGCAGCAGGGTCAGCGCCGCGTTGCCGATCAGGTCCGTGGTGGTGACGTTGCCCGCCGCGAGCAGCAGGTTCGCGGTGTTGACGACCTCCTGCTCAGTCAGCTTCTCCCCGTCCTCCTCGGCCGCGACCAACGCGCTGATGAGATCGGTGCCGCGCTTCGCGCGCCGTTCCCCGATCACCCGGCGGAAATAGGTGCCCAGATTCTCCCGACTCCAGGCCAGCGCCGTGTCCTGCTCGGCCGAGCGGCGCGGGTTGAGGCACATCACCAGTGCATCCGACCAGCGCTTGAAATCCTTCTGGTCGGCGGCATCCACACCGAGCATCTCGGCGATCACGATGGTGGGCAGCGGACCGGCGAACTCCTCCACCAGGTCGAAGTGGTCGCGCCCGGCCAGCGCATCCAGCAGATTGCCCGCGACCGCGGCGATGCGTCCGCGCATCGCCTCCACCGCGCGCAGGTTGAAGCCTTGCGCGACCAGGCTGCGCAGCCGCTTGTGCTCGGGATCGTCGGTGTTGAGCATGGTGGGCTGGTAGGTCTCGTCGACGATCTGCGCCATGCGCACGAACGAGCCGGGGCGGGATTTGCGCGGATCGGCGCCGAGCGAACGGTCGCCCAGCACGGCTTCGATATCGGCGTGGCGGGTCAGCACCACACGATCGAACTGGCGGTCCTGGTGCACCGGCTCGGTGGCACGCAGCCGGTTCAGGACCTGGTGCGGGCATTCCCGGAATTCGGGATTGAACGCCGACAGCGCTATTCCGGTGGGGGCGATCCCGGTAGGGGTGATCCCGGTGGGGCTATCGCTGCCCCCCGGCCCTGAACCCTGCTCGTCCACGTCCGACCTCCGGCTGGTTTAATTACGATGGCATCGGAAGGTCGCAGACCGCGGGCGCCGATGCAAGCGATGCGGGTATCCGGCCAGGGTGATCGCCTGACCCGGAACATCGGCGCGGTCTCTTCCGCCTCTCCCTCAGCGCGGGAGAGGCGAAGAAGCCCGCTGTCCGCGCCGATTTGCCCGGGCAACAGATCGCCCCGTCCACCCCACCCGGCGGGCTTGACGCCGCCGTGGCCGCCCGGCGACACCGGTGGCCCGCAACAGGTCCTGCCCCGATGATCGACCTCTCCCCCGCCCCCGCCGCGCTGCCGCCAGGGCGGCGTGTCTACGCGGTGGGCGACGTGCATGGCTGCGCCGGACAGCTCGGCGCCCTGCACGCGGCGATCGCCGAGGACCTCGCCCGTCGCCCGGTGGCCGCGCCACTGCTGCTGCATATCGGCGATTATGTCGACCGCGGCCCGGACAGCGCGGGCGTGATCGCCCGCCTGCTCGCCGGCCCCGCCCTGCCGGTGGGGGTCCCGGTGGGGGTCGAGGTAGTGAACCTGATGGGCAACCACGAGCGCACCATGCTGGACGCGCTGGACGGCGACCGCGCCGCCGGCACCGACTGGCTGTTCCAGGGCGGCCGGCCCACGTTGGAAAGCTATGGCATCGACCCGGACGGCCCGCGCGAGGCCTGGGTGCCCGGCCTGCCGCCGGGGCACCTGGCATTCCTCCGCGGCCTCGCGCTGCAGCGCGCCGAGGGGGGGTATCTGTTCGTGCACGCCGGCGTCCGCCCCGGCGTCCCGCTGGACGCGCAGGCGCCGGAGGACCTGCTGCGCATCCGCCAGCCCTTCCTCTACACCGAGCAGAAGCTGGGCGCGGTGGTGGTGCACGGTCACACGCCGGTCAAAGCCCCGGTGGTGCGGGACAATCGGATCGCGATCGACACCGGCGCGGTATTCGGCGGCAAGCTGACCGCGGTGGTGTTGGAGGGGACGACGGTAGGATTTCTGGCCGTCTAGCCGCGCCGGCGCGGGCAGTCGCGCCGGATGCCTGCAACCGGTGGTACCAACAACCGTCTACCCAGCGCGCGCCATCTCGGTTAGACGGGAGCTGTCCGGCCATTTCGGGCGTGTGACGGGAACGGCGGGGACGTATCATGGTTCTGCACCGAAATCTGCTCAGGGGGTCACGCACCCTGCGGTGCGTCCTGCCGGCCGCGCTGCTGCTGGCGGCGGCAGGATCGGCGACGGCGGCCGCGCCGGCCGGAGCAGCGGCCCCCGCCGCACCTTCGGTACCGCCCGCATCGGGCATCGCCCTGGTGATCGGCACCGCCAGTTACGCCGCCTTGCCGCCGCTGCCCGCCTGCGCGCTGTCGGCACATGCCGTTGCGGCTGCGCTGCGCCGCCTCGGGTTCCAGGTGGTCGAACGCGAGGACGGGGCGCTGGGCCAGGTCGACGGCGCGATCGGCGATTTCTCCAGCCGGCTCACCGCAGCCCCCTCCGCGCCCGCCTTCGCCTATCTCTGCGGCTACGCCGTCGGTCTGGGTGGGCGCAGCTTCTACCTGCCGGCATCCGCCACTCTGGCGCGGCCGACCGACGTGCTGACCCAGGGCGTGCTGGTCGCGCCGCTGCTGCGCGTGCTGGCGTCGCGTTCGCGTGCCGCCGTTCTGGCGCTCGACCTCGCGGCGCGGCCGGACGTGCCGGGACCGCCCGATCTCGGCATCTCCGGGACCGGGCCGGTCCCCGCGCCGCTCGGCATGGTCGTCATCCGGGAGGCGGCCACCGCCGACACGCCGACGCCGCTTGCCACCGGCCTGGTGGCCGGGCTGGCGGGACCGCAGGTGGGGACCGACGCCTTGTTCGCCGGCCTCCGCGCCGGGCTTGCCAAGGCCGGCCCCGCGGCCACGGTCGTGGCGCTGCACCCGCCGGCGACCTCGGTCTTCCTGGCCGGAGCGCCGCCGCCGGCTGCGCCCGCCGCGAAAACAGCGACCCAGACGCCGCCCACCACCGCACCGGCGTCTTCCGCCCAGCTGCCGGCGGAAGCCGACATGACCGACGCACAACGCCGGCAGGTGCAGACCGCGCTCTCCGGGCTCGGCTATTATGACGGCACGGTGGACGGGATCTTCGGTTCCGACACCCGTGCCGCCATCCGCCGCTTCCAGCACGAGCTGCACGCGCCGATGACCGGCACCCTTACCGCCGGCGAAGCCACGACCCTCGTCACCCGTAACCTCCGGTAATCCTCCCATGGGCCTGCGCGCGAAATTCAACCTGATGCTGCTGGCGGCCTTCGTACTCGGGCTGGGGCTCGCCGCCTTCGTCTCCTGGCGGATCGTGCAGCGCAACGCACGGCGCGAGGTGCTGGCCGAGGCCGGCATCATGATGGCGCAGGCCGATGCGGTGATCGACTACACCACGCAGGAGATAGAGCCGCTGCTGGTCGACCAGCAGAAGCTGCGCTTCCTGCCGCAAAGCGTGCCGTTCTTCGCCGCCGAGGCCAACCTGCGCGCGATGACCAAGAAGTTCCCCGACTACACCTTCAAGGAGGCCGCCCTCGATCCCACCAACCCGGCCGACCGCCCGACCGACTGGGAAGCCGCGATCATCGCCGAGCTGCGCCAGAACCCGACCATGACCTCGTTCGTCAGTACCCGGGAAACACCGCAGGGACCGATCCTGTCCCTGGCGCATCCGGTGCGGATCGACAGCAAGGACTGCCTGACCTGCCATTCCACGCCCGCCGCGGCGCCGCCGGCGATGGTCGATCTCTACGGCAGCAAGAACGGGTTCGGCTGGACGCTCGGCAGCGTGCAGGGCGCGCAGATCGTCTCGGTGCCGATGCGGGTCGCGCTCGCCCGCGCCAACCGGCTGTTCGTGGTCTACCTGATCGGGCTGGCGGCAGTGTTCGCCCTGACCCTCCTGCTGCTGAACCTGCTGCTGCACTATGTTATCATTCGCCCGGTGCGCCGGATGGCGGCGATCGCGGGCGAAGTGAGCCTCGGCAATGCCGACGCGCCGGAGTTCGAGGTGCGCGGGCACGACGAGATCGGCTCCCTCGCGCAGTCGTTCAACCGCATGCGACGCAGCCTGGTGAACGCCATGAAGATGCTGGAAGGCTGAGACATTTCGCATCCCGACGCCCCGCTGCCCGCCGCGATCGGCCGCTACCGGGTGGAAGCGGTGCTCGGCCGCGGCGCCATGGGGGTGATCTACCGGGCGCATGATCCGGTGATCGACCGCACCGTGGCGCTCAAGCTGGTCCGCGCCGACCTGCTGGAGGGCGAGGAGCGCGAGGAATTCCTCGCCCGCTTCCGCCAGGAAGCGCAGGCCGCCGGCCGCTGCACGCATCCGAACATCGTCACCATCCATGATTTCGCGCTGCACGACGGCAACCCGTTCCTGGCGATGGAATATGTGCAGGGCGACAGCCTGGCCGCGGCGCTGCGCCGGGCGGGCCGCTTCGCGCCGGCGGCGGCGATCGCGGTGATGACGCAGGTGCTCGACGCGCTGGGCGCGGCGCACGCGCTCGGGATCGTGCATCGCGACGTGAAGCCCGCGAACATCCTGCTGCTGGCGGACGGGCGGGTGAAGGTGACGGATTTCGGCATCGCGCGCATCGACAGCGTGGGGATGACCTTGGCCGGCACCGTGCTCGGCACGCCGAGCTACATGTCGCCCGAGCAGTGCCGCGGCGATCCGGTGGACGGGCGCAGCGACCTGTTTTCCGCCGGCGCGGTGCTGTTCGAACTGCTGAGCGGCGAGCGGCCGTTCCCCGGCCGCACCTTCACCGCGATCACGCAGGCGCTGATGGACCCGGCGCCGATCGAGCCGGGGACGCTGCTCGCCGGCCAGCCGCCGGCGCTCGCCGCGGTGGTGCGGCGGGCGTTGGCCAAGCGGGCGGAGGAGCGCTTCGCCTCGGCCGCGGCGATGGCCGCGGCGCTGCGGGCCGTCCAGGTGGGGACGGACGGCTTCCCGGCCGGCGACGCGACCCTGATGATCGGCGGGGACACGACGCTCGATTCGCGGCGCCGCGGTCCGGGAACCGGCGGACCGGCGCGCACCGATCCGCTTGCCGACGATGCGGGCACGCTCGATCCGGCGTTGCTCGCCACCATCGAGCGCCGGCTGGCCGGCCATGTCGGGCCGATCGCGCGGCATCTGGTGCGGGAGGCGGCGCGTCTGGGTGGCTCGCTGGAAGACCTGTGCGTGCGGCTGGGACGCAACATCGAGCGCGCGGAGGAGCGGGAGGCGTTCCTGCACTCGATCCTGCGCGGCCCGGCGACCGGCACTGGCAGCGGTGCCCGGACCGGAACCGGCTCCGTGGCGCGGCCGGCGGCCGCGCCCGGCCTGCCGGCCGCGGTGCTGGAGCGGGTGCAGCGCGAGCTGACCCTCGTGGTGGGCCCGATCGCCCGGGTGCTGGTGGCGCGGGCCGCGGCGCAGGGCGGATCGGAGGCGGATGTGCGTCGGCGGCTGGCGACCCATATCGCGAATGCCGCAGAACGCACCGCCTTTCTCGGGCCGGACGCATGAACGCCCGCGGCGGCGCGGGCGCCGGTACGACGTCGGGCGTGACGGCCCTGGGTTTGACGACCCCCGCCGCGACAACCCCGGGCCCAACGATCCTGGGCTTGACGGCGGCAGCGCGATCCGCGACCGGGCCCGGGCACGGCAGCGCGCGACTGCCCGTGCCTGGCGGGACCCGTCCGGCCCAGCCGCGCCCACCCAACCGCCGAGGTGACCCAAGATGACCGCCCCAAGCATCGTTCATGTCGGCGCCGTCCCGATCGGCAACCACCTGCCGTTCGTGCTGATCGCCGGCCCATGCCAGATCGAGTTCCGCGCCCACGCGTTGGAAGTGGCCGCCGCGCTGGCGGAGTTGTCGCGCAATAGCGGCGTGCCGGTGATCTACAAATCCAGTTTCGACAAGGCCAACCGCACGTCCGCCTCCGCGGTGCGCGGGATCGGGATGGCCGAGGGGCTGGCGATCCTGGCCGACGTCCGCGCGGCAACCGGCCTGCCGGTGCTGACCGACGTGCACGCCCCCGAACAATGCGCGCCGGCCGCCGAAGCGGTGGACGTCTTGCAGATCCCCGCCTTCCTCTGCCGCCAGACCGACCTGCTGCTGGCCGCCGGCGCCACCGGCAAGCCGATCAACGTGAAGAAGGGCCAGTTCCTGGCGCCGTGGGACATGGCGAACGTGGCGGCAAAGATCGCCTCCACCGGCAACCGGAACATCCTGCTGTGCGAACGCGGCGCGAGCTTCGGCTACAACATGCTGGTAACGGATTTCCGATCGCTGCCGATCATGGCACGCACCGGCTATCCGGTGGTGTTCGACGCCACGCATTCGGTGCAGTTGCCGGGCGGTGCGGGCACGTCGTCCGGCGGCCAGCGGGAGTTCGCGCCGATGCTGGCGCGGGCGGCGCTGGCGGTGGGCTGCGCGGCAGTGTTCATCGAGACGCATCCGGATCCGGACCGGGCGCCCTCCGACGGGCCGAACATGATTCCGTTGCGGGAGATGCCGGCGCTGGTGGCGCGGCTGGCGGCGTTCGATCGGTTGGCCAAGGCGGGGCCATCATCGTGACGCGCGCGCGTCGGCCCCGACCTTCAGCCGAGGCGTGACGGAACCGCCCCCCGCCGGGCGAGGCCGAGCACGCCGCGTGGCAGGAACAGCACGACGAGCACGAAGAACAGACCAATGTACCACATCCAGTCCTGGGTCCAGCTCGAAACATAGTCCTGCAGCAGGACGAAGATCGCGGCGCCGACCAGCGGTCCCCAGAAGGAGCGCATGCCGCCCAGCACTGCCATGATCACGAAATCGCCCGACTGGTCCCAGCGCAGATCGTGCGGATCGGCGAAATTGTTCAGCAACGCGTAGTAGGTGCCGGCGAGGCTGACGAAGAGGCACGAGACCACCCACGAGAGCCAGATGTGGCGATCGACCGGAATGCCGAGGAAGCGCGCGCGGCTCTCGTTCTCGCGGATCGCCAGCAGGGTTCGCCCGAAGGGCGAGCGCAGCAGCGCCCCCATGGCCGTGACGGCGACCACGAACGAGGCCAGGACCAAGTAGTAGAAGATCTTGTCGTTGCCCAGGATGTCGAGCGTGACGGGGCCGATCCTGATGGGCATCCGGTGCCAGCCGGACAGCCCGTCGTCACCGCCGGTGGCGGTGTTCCACCGAAAGGCGATGAAGTAGAATACCTGGCCGAAGGCGATCGTCGCCACCGCGAAGTAGATGCCCCGGAGCCGCACGATCAGCGCGCCGATGGCCGCCGCCGCGGCCGTGCCCACCAGAACGCCGACGGCGATGCCGAGTAGCGAGTTCGGCACCAGGTACTTGATGGTCATGCCGGCGCCGTAGGCGCCGAGGCCGAAATAGGCAGCGTGGCCAAACGACAGGACGCCGGTGAAGCCCAGGAGAAAGTTGAGGGCCATGGCGGCCAGCCCCAGCACCAGCATGCGGGTGCCGAGCGAGGTATAGCCGCCGGCCCAGTCGATCCAGTACGGCAAACTCAGCAGCAGCACCCAGACGATGACATCGCCCGTTCGCTTGGTGATTCAGGGTATCTTCATGTTCGCCGTTTCAAGCTGCAGGCGTAGAAATTCCTTGCTCGTTCTTCAAGCTGTTCAGCGTGGCCGCCGCTGGGCAAGGCAGGAGGCACGATCATGAAACGACGGTTGATCATGCTCTGATGCACGGGTTGGTTACCGCCGGACCGGTGATGCGTCGCGGAGCTGCCTGGGTCTAGTGTCCAGCGTCGGATGAAATCCGGCTGATAGTACCCACGAGGGTTCTCCTGGCCGTGACCGTGCCTCCAGCCTTGCGCAGCTTTGGATGTGGTGTGGCGTATGGCGAGTTCCTTCCGAATGGTTTCCGCTATCGTGTCTCAGCCTTCAGATGGTCGTGGCCTTCAGATAGTCGTGGGCTGCACCTGTCTGGCGATCGCCCAGATGAAGCCCGCCAGCTCGCGCGCGATCGCGGCAGTGATCACCGTCGGCAACTTTCCTGCCCGGGCGAGCTTGCGATACCGTCGGCACAGCCGCTCCTGAGCGTTCCATGCGATATCGCGGACGGGCTTGGCCAGTGCCTCCTGCCGCAACAGCTGCTCTCGGCCGATCCGCGCCGGAAACCGATAGCTCCAGGCGGCCTCGATCAGCATGTGTCGCGCCGCTCCGTTGCCTGCCTTGGTGATCCCGCCCTGGCGGCGCGAGCGACCGCTGGAGTGCTCGGACGGCACCAGACCGAGATACGCCATGAGCTGACGGGGATTGGTGAAGCGGGTGATGTCGCCAAGCTCAGCCGCCAGTGTGGCCGCGGCCACCAGACCCACGCCGCGCAGGGCTTGCAGTGCTTGTACCACCGGTGCGAGAGACCACTCCGGCAACACTGCTTCTATATGTCCCTCCAGGCGGTCGCGCCGTGCCGTCGCCGCCTCAATGGCTGCGATGCAGTCTTCCAGCACGATATGATGCACAGCCTGCTCGAACTTGAGACCTGCCAGCCAGCGCCGATGCAACTGCGTCCAGGCCGGCCGATGGTAGTGATGGCCGTGGCGCAGCAGGAAGCCCGACAATTGCTGACGGGCTTGGCGCAGGGTGCGCACCGCCGCCTGACGCGCACGCACCAGATCGCGGATCGCCTCATGGGCCTGATCCGGCACCCAGACCGTGGTCAGTTCACCCGCCCGGTGCAGCTTGGCAAGGTTGATCGCATCCCGCCGGTCAGTCTTGATCCGCTCGCCTGGCTTGCGCGGGATCAACGATGGAGCGACCACCGCACAGTCGTGCCCCGCTCCGGTGAGCTGTCGTTGAATGCCGTAGCCGCACGGTCCGGCCTCATAGCAAAACCGCAGGTCTCCCCCTGCAGGAGCCAGCTTCACAGCAAGCGCCTTCAAGGCGGCAGGCGTATTGGCGATCTTCCCGTGCTCGCGCACTTCTCCCCGTAAGCCCGCTTCGGCAATCGCGATCGCTATCGTATCTTTGTGCACGTCCAGACCGATGTATGTGATAGACTTCGCCATGACCCGTCTCCTATGCATGAGGCTCGGTACCGGACCACCCGGCACAACCCTCGAAGCCTGCATACTGTGAGACGGGTCGCCCCTATCTCAGGCGAACATCTGGTCTAGACCGAGGCAGCTCCGCGACGCATCACCGGTCCGGCGGTAACCAACCCGCGCATCAGAGCATGATCAACCGTCGTTTCATGATCGTGCCTCCTGCGTTGCCCAGCGGCGGCCACGCTGAACAGCTTGAAGAACGAGCAAGGAATTTCTACGCCTGCAGCTTGAAACGGCGAACATGAGAGTACCTCGACACAGTGGTTTTGACCGGCTGATCTTGCGAAGCGGCCAGCTCTGGCAGGGCCTTGCGGTCGACCAGCACCGCGATGCTGCGTGCTACACCCGGCTGACGTGCGATTAACCCCGCCTTTTCGAGCGACACGACCATCTGGTGAACCGCCGGCGGAGTGACGCGAAAGAACCGCTGCATGTCTGCCTCGGCCGGTGGCCGCCCGAGCACCAGGGTGTAGGCATGGATGAAGGCGAGGTACTGCCCCTGCCTGGTCGTGAAGCTGGGCGAATCGCGGCAGCCTGGATTCATCTCGACCCTCGGCAACGGGGGAACATCGATGAATGTACGGTATCGGGTGGAGCTGGGCCAAGCGGAGCGCGAACAGCTCACCGCCTTGCTGAGTGGCGGCAAGCACGCGGTGCGTCGACTGAAGCGGGCACAGATCCTGCTGGCAGCACGCTCAGGACGATGATCTTGCGGTCGAGGTGCCGCCTCTCGAAAAGCTTCTCCCAACCCAGGAATCTGGCCATCGCGCCGCCCTCAAACCCTCCGGATGCGCACGAGCATAGGGCAGCGAGCAAATTGCATCAGAACCCTTCGCCGTACCCGGGTCGAACAGGAACGTTTCGACGCGCGCGATCTTCATGGCCGGCTCCCTCCGCAACGTGCCCACGAAGCGGCCCCCGCGCGCCACTGTCTACCCGCGGCGCCGTCTATCCGCCGGGTGCCGCGGGGCCGAGGGTGACGCGCGCCTCGATCGCGATCGCCACCTGGTTCGCGATGATCAGCGGATCGGCGGTCATGCCGAAATCGCGCCGGTCCACATGGCCCGTAAGGGCGAAGTCCTCAACCCGCCGGCCGGTGGCCGGATCCCGCGACACCTGCCTGAGGCGGGCGGCGAAGACGATCGGGCGGGTGACGCCGCGCAGCTCAAGCTGCCCGTGCACGAGGTAGCGGCCCGGGCCGTCCGCCGTTACGCCCTGGCTCTCGAACCGGATCACCTTGTGCCGCGTCACGTCCAGGAACGCCGCCGAACGCATCAACGCCGCTCCTCGCGCCCACGACATGTGTAGCGACCCCGCCGCGACGGTGACGGCAATCCGCGTGGCGGTGGGATCGGCGAGGTCGAGGGTCAGTCGGCCGGCGTAGCGTGCGAAGGTCGCGGTCGTGTGGAACAGGCCAAGATCGCGCACGGTGACGGCGATGCTGCCGTAGCGCGGGTCGAGCGGGAACCGTTCGGCCGCGCACGCGACGACGGGCGCCAGGCAAGCGAGCAGCACAAGTGCCGCGGGCCCATACCGGCGAACCATCCTGTCGCCTGCCGCCACCCGCCTGCCTCCCGCCCCGTGCCCTGCGTGCCACATGGGGACGTCACACACGCTTGGCGAGGCTGTCGGCCTGGGCATCGTGCGACACGAGTGCTCAGATACCGGAACAAAGGCTGCCGGCTTCCTCGATCATCACCCGTGCGACGTAGGCAGCGGCCTGATCGCGGGTCATGCCGAAGTCGTGCATCATCACACCGGTGCGGAAGCGCGCCTTGGCCACCGCCGCGGCGGGATCGCGGCCGGTCAGCAGCGCGGTGGTCCGTATGTCGGCGAACATCCGCCGTGCGACCGTGCGGGGCGCGAAAGCGGCGCGGGCGCCTAGCACCGCGCTGGCAGCGCCGAGGCCGATCAGCACCGCGAGCACGCACCAGCCGAGGCGCCGCGCACGCGGGCTTGCGGGGCGGCGGGCGCGGCGCCCCATGGACAGCATCTCGAGCGGAAATTCCGTCCGCATGGCCCCGGCCCCTCCGGCGCGTCGCGTGGCCGCCCTGCGGGCCGCCTTGTCCTGCGGGACGTAGTTGGGAACCGGGGCGCGGCGCAAGCACGATCGTGCGGCGGCACACCGGATTTTGCGATGGCCGGGGGCCGCGCCGCGGGTACTGTCGCCGCGGCGGAACGGCGGGCGAAGGGGCAGGCGATGGGCTGGAACGAGCAGGTGGCGCTGGTAACCGGATCGGCACGAGGCATCGGCCGGGCGATCGCGCGGGAGCTTGCGCGCCGGGGCGCGGCGGTGGCGGTGAACTATGCGACCCAGGCCGCGGCGGCGGAGGCGCTGGCCGCCGAGCTGGGGCCACGCGCGATCGCGGTGGGCGGCGACGTGGGGGATCCCGCCGCCGTGGCGCGGATGGTCGAAGCCGTCACTGCGGCGCTCGGACCGGTGACGGTGCTCGTGACCAACGCCGGGATCTCCGTGCCGGGGACGCTGGAAAGCTTCGATCCCGAAGCGATGGTGCGGATGCGGCGGGTGAATGCCGACGGGGTGATCCATTGCGTGCGCGCGGTGGCGCCGGCGATGGCGGCGGCGGGATACGGGCGGATCGTCACCATCGCCTCCAACGCCGCGATCGGCACGGCCCTCGCGGGCACGACCTTCTATGCCGCGACCAAGGCGGAAGTGCTGGCGCTGACCCGGCGCTTCGCGCTGGAGCTGGGCGGCAAGGGAATCACGGTGAACGCGGTGGCGCCGGGATGGATCGTAACCGACATGACGCGCGGCGCGGCGTCCGAACCCGAGTTCGCCGAGCGGGTGCGCGGGATGGCGGCGCGCACGATGGTGGGACGGGCAGGGGCGCCGGAGGATATCGCCAATGCCGTTGCCTTCCTGGCCGCGCCGGACTCCGGCTTCGTGACCGGCCAGACCCTGGTGGTGGACGGCGGGAGGATGGATTACATCGGACACGGATAAGCAAGCACCTGCGGGCGCCGCATGAGCACCGCGGACGAGGCCTTCATGCGCCGCGCGTTCGCCCTGGCACGACCAGGCGAACGCACGGACAGCGCCGCGCCGATCGGTGCCGTACTGGTGGCCGACGGCGTGGTGATCGGCGAAGGCCACAACTGGGTCTGCGCGCTGTGCGACCCTTCCGACGTCAGCCTGCGCCCTGTTCCCCGAGCTGCTCGACCAGCATACCGACCAGCTCCTGCAGCCGGAACGGCTTGCTGCACACACGCCATTCCGGATGGTCATCGGGGATGGCGTTCCGACCGTAACCGGAAAGGAACAGGAACGGAACATGCCGCGCTGCCAGGATCTCGGCGACCGGATAGACTTCGGCGCCGGCGATGTTCACGTCCAGGATCGCCAGATCGAGCTCCTCTGTCCGGGCCGCCTCCAGGGCATCGGCGATCCGGTTGTACGGACCGACGATCGTGCATTGTTCCTCGGCCAGCATGTCCTCGATCAGCAGCGACACCAGCATTTCGTCTTCGACAACGAGCACGCGTCGTCCCGCCAGGGCGGTGCGTTCCATGTTCATGCCCCCGGGCGGTCCGCAGCGCGGACGGTCGCCTCGGTCCGGAGCGGTCCCCGCAACGTGGCCCGGACCCCTTCAACGGCAAATTCCATCCGAACCTCCGCCGACATATCCTGTTTGAGGCCACGCTCGATCAGTTTCATGCCAAAGCCGTGACGCACGGGCACGACGACCGGAGGGCCGCCCCTCTCCGCCCATTCCAGGACCAGCTGGTCACCGTCCGTTCCAGGTTCCAGGCCCCATTTCACGCCTATAGTGCCTTCCGGAACCGATAACGCGCCATACTTGACGGCGTTTGTCGTCAGTTCGTGAATAGCCATACCGAAGGCCAGGCTTGCCCGGGGCTCCAGCGACACCGGCGGTCCCTCCAGGACAATGTTGGCCTGATCCCCGGCGACGAACGGCCCCAGCTCCTCCATCACGACGTCGCGCAGGGACACGGTCTGCCAGGCTTCGTTGCTCAGGAGGGAGTAGGCGCGGCTGAGCGCGTCGATCCGGCCGAGGTAGTTGTCCGAGAATTCCTGCAGGGTCCTGGCGCCGCGCAACGTCTGGGTGGCGAGCGAAACGACGACCGCGAGCATGTTCTTGACGCGATGATTGAGCTCGTCGACCAGCAGCCGCTGGTGCTGCTCGGCCTGGACGATGCTGCTCACGTCCACGAACGTCATGATCGTGCCGTCAACCGTGCTGTCGGGGGTCCGGTAGGGCAGGATCCGCATGAGGTAGTGGGTGCGGCCGTCCTTGCATCCCACCCGCCGTTCCAGCGGCTCCAGGGTGTCGAGCACCTGGCGCACATCCTCGCGCAGCTGCGTATAGCGTAGCCTGCTCACGATGTCCGTCAGCGGCCGGCCCTGGTCGCTCGGGATGAGGTTGTAGATGCTTGCCACCGCCGGCGTGAAACCGCGGATCACGAGGTAGGGATCGAGGAAGATGGTGGCGACCTGCGTGCTCTCGAACAGATTCTGCAGATCGCTGTTCTTGTGGTCCAGCTCTTCCACCTTGCCGGCCAGCTGGACGTTGACGGTCTGCAGCTCCTCGTTGATGGACTGGATCTCCTCCTTCGAGGTTTTCAGTTCCTCGTTGGTGGATTGCAGCTCCTCGTTGACCGAGTGCAGTTCCTCGAGCGCAGTCTCGTGCTCCTCTGTCCCGGACTGCAACTGCTCACGCGTGTCGCGCGGCTCGGTCTCGAGATGCCGGTCGACGCCGATGTCCGGGGCGGCATCCGCGGCGTGGCGGGCGTCGTCGTCCGCGCGCGCCAGGTCGGTGGCCACGAACACGATGATGTAGAACCTACCCGCGCCGGGCTCGGAGATGGGTTCCACGGCCAAGGTGATCCGCTGCGCTCCTTCGCCCGGCACAGCGACCGACACGCCGGGCTTCTCGACCGCACGGCCGGTCTCGGCCGCCTGCCTCAGGGCGGCCCGCAACGGGGCGCCAAGGCCGCGGCGGGCGATGACCAGCACATTCTGGCTCGGCTGCCCGGAGGGCGGCTCCAGGTAGCGGCCGGTCCGGCTCGAATACTGAACGATCTCGCCGTCCGCGTTGACCACCACGAACGCAGGCGCGAAACGATCCAGTACCCGCGCGCTGGCCCGGCTGGTGATACGCGACGTTGGCGTCCTGGCGGTGTCTTGCGTGCCGAAAGACCGGCCGGTTGCCGGCTCGGTCTGGTGCACTCCCCCCTCGCCGGTCAGTTGCAACGGTGCCGCCGGGCCCTCGCGACGCTGGAATATCCGGTGTGCCTTGTCGAGCGGGACGAACAGGTTCTCGTGGCGGGAGATGGCCCCCAAGCTGCCAAGCAGGAGAATCCCGCCCGGGACCAGGGAATAGTGGAAGGCGGGGATGACGGCCGCCTGCAGGTCGCTGTCCAGGCAGATCAGGAGGTTACGGCAGGAGATGAGGTCGATGCGGGAAAACGGCGGATCGCGGGTCAGGCTGTGCGCCGAAAACGTGCAGAGCGCGCGCATCTCTTTCGCGACGGTGTAGCTCCCGTCGGCGTCGCTGACAAAAAACCGCGACAGGCGCTCCGGCGACAGTTCTTGCAGCAAGGTGGGCGGATAGCGCCCGGCGCGTGCGGTCGCGATTGCCGCCTCGTCGATGTCGGTCGCGAAAATCTGGAGCTTGGGCACTTCCCCCTTGAGCGTGTCGGTGTACTCGCACAGAAGCATCGCCAGCGAATAGGCCTCCTCGCCGGTCGCGCAGCCGGGAACCCAGACCCGGATCGTGCCGTACATTCCCTTGTCGTGGAACAGCTGCGGCGCGACGCTCCGGCGTAGCGCCTCAAACGTCTCCGCATCGCGGAAGAAGCCGGTCACGCCGATCAGCAGGTCCTGCAACAGCATGGCGACTTCGGCGGGGTCGGCCTCCAGGCGCGCGACATAGGCATCGAGCGTCGTCAAGGCCAGCACCTGCATCCGCCGCTGCACCCGGCGCAGAAACGTCTTCTCCTTGTAGCCGCTGAAGTCGTGGCCGACCTGTCGGTGCAGGACCGCACAGATCGCCAGCCGCGCCGCCTTGAGCTGGTCGGCCAGCGCCCCGGGGCGCGTATCGTCGGTCCGACGCGCTTCCTGCACGGCCATGATGCGTGCGGGCATCGCTTCGACCGGCACGACGATGTCCACGGCGCCGGTTGCGATCGCGCTTGCGGGCATCCCGTCATGCTGCGGCCGGCTGCCGTCCGCTCCCTGGGCCAGAGTCAGGCCGCCGCACGTCTTGATCGCCTTCAGGCCGAGCGCACCGTCGTTACCCGTTCCGGACAGTATCACCCCGATCGCATCCTCGTGCAGCGCCGCTGCGAGGGAGTCGAAGAACATGCTGATCGGGCTGGGCTCCCGAGGCGCATCCGACGCGCGCGCGTGCAAGTGCAGGCGGCCGTCCCGCAGCAGCACCGCGACACCCGGCGGCGGCACGTAGATGCAATTCGCCTCGACGAGGCAGCCCTCCGTTGCCTCCACGATCCGCATGGAGGTCCAGCGGCTCAGGATCTCGGGCAGGATGCTCCTGCGGTCCGCGGGCAAGTGGAGCACCACGACGAACCCCATACCGCTGTCGGGCGGCATGTTTTCAAAAAATCCTCGAAACGCCTCGACGCCGCCCGCGGAGGCGCCGATACCGACGATCGGCAGCCGGGCAGGTCCCGCGTCGCTCACGGTAAGTTGCCGAGACGCGGGATCTGATCAGTTGTCGTCACGTGCTGTATCCTGCGGTTCCGGTCCAGGGGCATTGATCCCGGGCGGGAGGGACGCTGCTTCGCGCAGGGTGCATCGCGATTTCCGCGCAACCAGCCTTGGTCCGAGACTGACCTGAGCCGGTCGGTTTCCGACCTGTGGCGAGTCTCGCCTTTTTCTCCCGGCCGTCAAGGAGCGCGTGTGCCCGCCGCGCCAGCCCCGATGTGACGATCGCGTGGATGTTCCACCCGTAAACGCAAGTTTTCGTGACCGCGGCGCGCGTTCCAATCATTCTATGGGCACGAAGATAGACCGTCGCATCTGGCCACCGACCGATTGCGAGAGATGCCCCTTGCCGGAAGTATCCTCGACCAGAACGACTTCTCCCGCACCGATCACCCGGCTTTCCCCGTCGCTTGCCGTGAGCCGCACCCCGCCATCCAGATTGATGATGTACTGCCGCCGCGGCGCCGGGTGCCAGCTCAGGTTGTAGTCTCCCCCGGTCTCCCGGAAGATGATGCCCGTCGCCGGCAGGCGTGCGGACAGCTTGCTCGCATTCCGCTGCTCCACCCATTCCACCGCGACGTCGCGGAAATGACTTTCGCCGGCAGCGTCGGTGTAAAGGTTATGGATCCGCATCGTCGTACCTCCCCTGCATCGCGGCCGAAGCTTCCTGCCGACGGTCGCGGAGGTCAACGATCGGCTGCCGCGCCGGGGCCCCGCCGGCTACCCGTCCCGGGCGTGTCAGGCCTGAGCGGTCCGCGATGGACGCCGCCCGCCCGCGCTCCTACCCTCCGATAGAGTTCAGGAGACGCACGGGATGCCCAACGACCTCGCCGAAGAACACCGCATGCTGGCCGAGCTGGTCGCGAAATTCGTCGATCGCGAACTGATGCCGCTGGAAAAGCCGGTGCTCGCGCGCGAGGCTGCCGGCCAGAAATACGGCCTGACGCCCGAGGAAGAAGCCCCCCTGCTCGCGAAGTGCCGGGAACTCGGGCTCTGGGCGCTTGATGTGCCGGAGGAGCTGGGCGGCGCCAACCTGCCCACCGTGGCGCTGATGGCGATCAACGAGGAGCTGGGCCGCACCGTCGTCCCGTTCACCTTCCCTCCCGACAGCCCCAACCTGCACATGCTGCTCGCGGTCGCCGACGAACGGCAGCGGGAGACGTATCTGAAGCCTTATGCCGAGGGCCGGGCGACCTCCTGCATCGCCATTTCCGAACCGGGCGCCGGCGGCGATCCGGCGGGGATGACCACGCGCGCGGTGCAGGACGGCACCGACTGGGTGATCAACGGCCGCAAGATCTGGGTCAGCCGCGTGCCACAGGCCGATTTCGTTATCGTCATGGCGCGCACCGGCGAAGGCAAGCGCCACGACGGCATCAGCGCCTTCATCGTCGAGCGTGGCGCCAAGGGCTTTGTCATCGAGCGCGAGATCGCCATGATCGGCGGTCGGCGGACCTATGAACTGGTGTTCGAGGACTGCCGCGTCCCCTCCGCCCAGGTGCTCGGCCAGCTCGGCCGCGGCTTCGCGCCGATGCAGTTGCGGCTGACCGTGCGGCGGCTGCAGATGGGCGCCTGGTGCCTCGGCATCGCGCGGCGCGCGCTGGAGATGCTGTGCGAGCAGGCGCGCAACCGGGTTACGTTCGGCGCCAGGCTGGCGGACCGCCAGGCGGTCCAGTGGTGGGTGGCCGAGGCCGCGACCCAGATCCACGCCTGCCGGCTGATGGTGATGGACGCCGCCGCCAAGCACGACGCCGGCCAGGACGTACGCACCGAAGCATCGATGATCAAGGTGTTCGCGACCGAAATGGCCGGCTCGGTGACCGACCACGCGATGCAGATTTTTGGCGCCATGGGCATGACCAAGGAACTGCCGCTGCAATTGCTCGCCCAGCAGGTCCGGGTGATGCGGGTCTACGAGGGCCCGAGCGAGGTGCATCGCATGGCGATCGCGCGGCGCTACCTGAGCGACCGGCGGTAGTGTCCTGCCCCTGAAATGCGCTTGCATTTCAGGGATTAGCAGGCCACTGAAACCAGCCGGCCGCCGCGCGGGCTTGCGCCCGGCGCGCTCCGGGCCGAGCATCCCCGTCGGGACAACGGGGGAAACGGGTCGATGCAGGCCGCGGAAGAATTCGACTACGTGATCGTCGGCGCCGGCTCGGCCGGCTGCGTGCTGGCCAACCGGCTGAGCGCGAACCCGCAGACACGAGTGCTGCTGCTGGAAGCCGGCGGGCGGGACCGCAACCTGTGGATCCACATCCCTGCCGGTTTCTATCGCAATATCTTCCACCCCGACCTCACCTGGGTGTTCGAGACCGAACCGATCCCGACGCTGGACAACCGCCGGATGCCCTGGCCGCGCGGGCGCGTGCTGGGCGGGTCGAGCTCCATCAACGGGCTGATCTACATCCGCGGGCAGAAGGAAGATTTCGACCTGTGGCGGCAACTGGGCTGCACCGGCTGGTCGTACGACGACGTGCTGCCGTATTTCCGTCGCGCCGAGGACCAGGAGCGCGGCAGCGACGAATACCACGGCGCGGGCGGCCCGCTTGCCGTCTCCGACCTCCGCTCCCGCCACGAGCTGAACGACGCGTTCATTGCGGGAGCGGTCGAATGCGGCATTCCGTTCAACCCCGATTTCAACGGCGCGCAGCAGGAAGGCGTGGGACCGTTGCAGGTCACGGTACGCGGGCGGCGACGGTGCAGCGCGGCGGTGGCCTATCTCCGCCCGGCGCTGCGGCGGGGGAACCTGAAGGTGGAGACCGGCGCGCTGGCGCATCGCGTGCTGTTCGACGGCCGGCGCGCGATTGGGGTGGAATTCGCGCAGGGCGACGCGCGGCGCCAGGTGCGCGCTCGGGGCGAGGTTCTGCTCGCGGGCGGCTCGATCAATTCCCCGCAACTATTGCAATTGTCGGGGATCGGGCCCGGCGCGTTGTTGCAGGAGCATGGCATCCCGGTGCTGCAGGACCTCCCCGGCGTCGGCGAGAACCTGCAGGATCATATCGGCGGCCGCATCACCTACCGCGCGGTGCGCGGGAACACCTACAACGAGATTTCCCACAGCCGGGTGCTGCAGGGGATTGCGGGATTGCACTACGTGCTCGGCGCCGGCGGGCCGTTGATGACCGGTGCGGGGCCGATCGGGATGTTCGTGCGCACCCGGCCGGAGCTCGCTTCGCCCGACGTGCAATACCAGTTCCTCGCCGGTAGCCTCGATCGTGCCGGCGCGCCGATGCACCGCTTTCCCGGCTGCTCGGCCGTCACGATCCCGTGCCGCCCGGAAAGCCGGGGGTGGTTGCGCATCCGTTCGCCCGATCCCGCCGTGTATCCGGCGATCCAGCCGAACTACCTGGCAACCCAGGGCGACCGCGACACCATGGTGGCCGGGATGCGCATCCTGCGCCGCGTGTTCCAAAGCGCGGCGATGCGCCGGCTGGTCACCGAGGAATACATGCCCGGCGCGGCGGTGGAGGCGGACGCGGACTGGCTCGCGCACGTGCGCGCGACCGGCGGGACGACCTACCACCCCACCAGCACCTGCACGATGGGAACGCACCCGACCGCCGTGGTCGATCCGGAGCTGCGGGTGCGCGGGGTGGAGCGGCTGCGGGTGATCGATGCGGCGGTGATGCCGACGGTGATTTCGGGCAATACGAATGCCGCGGCGATCATGATCGGCGAGAAAGGAGCGGAGATGGTCATGCGTGCGTAGCGCCGGCCCTCGCGGCCCTTGACCAGGACCCAAGCATCACCGTTCGATGATGCCGATGCCTGCACCGGCGATAGGCACCGGCATCGGGGTGGCTGGCGGATCGGGTCGCTGTCAGGCTCGACCGGGCGTCGCGCAGGCGCCGGCTTGCGGGTGACGGAGGGCAGGGGCATATAGTGACCAGTGTGGTCACAAGGCGGCGTGCGATGCGTGAAATCCAGCTCCGGGATGCGAAGGCAACCCTGTCCGCGGTGGTGGATGGCGCGTCCCGGGGCGAGCCGTCGGTCATCACCCGGCACGGCAAGCCCGCGGCGGTCGTCCTCGGTTTCGAGGAGTGGGAGAAGCTCACGCACGTGCCGTCGTTCGGGCGGCTGCTGATGGCAGCGCCCCTCGCGCCGGACGATCTGCCGAAGCGACGGGCCGGCCGGCTGCGCGACCCGGGCCTGTGAGCGATTGTATCTGGTCGATACCAATGTGATTTCCGCGGACGCGCCCACCAAGGCGCGCGCGTCGCCGGAGCTTGCGGCCTGGATGGAGCGGAATTCCGATGTTCTCTACCTGTCGGCGATCACCGTTGCCGAGGTTGAGGACGGGATCGCGCGGGCGCGTCGGCTAGGCGCCCGTCGCAAGGCGGCGGCATTGGCCGCGTGGATCGAGGCAGTGCTGCACCTGTACGGAGAGCGGGTGCTGGCGTTCGATACGACCGCCGCCCGGATCGCCGGGAGACTTTCGGACCGGGCGCGGGAAGGCGGCCATGCGCCCGGGTTTGCGGATCTGGCGATCGCCGCGACAGCCGAGGCGCATGGGCTGACGATCCTGACGCGGAACATGCGGCACTTTCGGCCGCTCGGCGTGGCGGCGCGCGATCCGTTCGTCGGGCTGCCCTGAGCGCAGCAGTCCGTGACCGATACCCTTCGGACCGGCCCGGCACCTCGGTCAGGCCCGACGGACACCCACTGCCCCCGCTCGACGCCCCGCGCCCCCGGGTCCATCCTCCCACCTCGACCCCCGCCAGCCGAGGACCACACGCATGCACTTCGGCGTCCACCTCCCCCACATCGGCCGCAAGGCCACCCCGACCCTCATCCGCCGTGCCGCCGAACAGGCCGAGTCCCTCGCCTTCGACGACGTCTGGGTCAGCGAGCACATCATCGTCCCCGCCGGCGCGCCCTACCCGCCGTCGCCTGCGTTCTACGAGCCGGTCCTCACCCTCGCCTGGGCCGCCGCGGCCACCAACCGGATCCGGCTCGGCACTTCGGTGCTGGTGCTGCCGATGCGCCACCCGCTGCCGCTCGCCAAGGAACTCGCGACGTTGCAGAACCTGTCCGAGGGCCGCCTGATCCTCGGCGCCGGCGTCGGCTGGATGGCGGCGGAATTCGCCGCCCTCGGCGCCAGGTTCAACGAACGCGGCAAGCGCATGGACGAAGGCCTGGCGCTGATGCGCGCGGTCTGGACCCAGGACCCGGTCACCTTCCCGACCCGCCATATCGAGGCGGTGGTGCACGAGATGCGCATGCAACCGCCGCCCTGCGCCCCCATCCCGGTCTGGATCGGCGGCGCGTCGGACGCGGCGCTCGCCCGCGCCGCCCGCCACGACGGCTGGCACGGCAGCCGGATCGCGCCCGAGCAGGCCGGCCCGCTCGTCGCCAGGCTGCGCGCGCTCCGCCCCGACCCGGGCTTCACCCTCTCTTT
This sequence comes from uncultured Pseudomonadota bacterium, assembly GCA_963708095.1. GTDB lineage: Bacteria > Pseudomonadota > Alphaproteobacteria > Acetobacterales > Acetobacteraceae > JAJZVS01. The sequence continues at coordinate 3,381,446 of OY970182.1, read as the reverse complement.
GCGCGTGCGCTGGGACGGCGCCGACGAGCCCGCCATGCACGCCGCCTTCGCCGCCTTCGCCGCGGCCGGTGTGCAGCACCTGCTGGTCGAGCCGCAGGAACGCGACGCGGAGGGGTGGCTGCGCGCCGTGGAGCGCATCGCCCGCGCCCGTCCCGCCTGACCGGCGAAACCCGCCGCATGACGCGCGTCCTCGTCATCAACCCCAACAGCTCGGAAGCCTGCGGCGCCGGGATCGCAGCGGCCATCGCCCCGCTCGCCGGCGTGGACGGCCCGCGATTCGACGTGGTCTCGCTGCCGGACGGCCCGCCGGCGATCTACACCTGGGCCGACTGGCACGCCGCCGTCGGCCCGATCCTGCGCCGCATCGCCGCCGAGCCGGCCGACGCCTACGTGATCGCCTGCGCCTCCGACCCCGGGATCGAGGCCGCCCGCGCCGCCACCGATCGCCCGGTGTTCGGCGTCTTCCGCGCTGCCGTTGCTTGCGCGGTCGCGCGCGCCGAGCGCTTCGGCGTGGTCGCGATCGTCGAGGCGTCCAAGGCCCGCCACCTCGCCGCCTTGCGCGCCTTGGGGCTGGAGGCGCGCCTCGCCGCCGAGCACGCGCTGAACGTGAGCATGGACACGTTGCTCGACCCCGAGGCCGCGCGCGCCGCCCTGATCGCCGCCGCCCGGTCCTGCGCCGACGCCGGCGCGCAGACCGTGATCCTCGGCTGCACCGGCATGGCGCACCACCGCGCCGCCGTGGAAGCCGCCGCCGGCGTGCCGGTGATCGAGCCCTGCCAACAGGCCGCCGCGCTGGCGCTGGCCGCCCTCGCCGGGGCGACTGCCGGTCGGTAAGACCAGCCGTCCCATTGCGGTTGACAAAGCCCCGCCCGCGTCCCTTCCGTGCCGCCCATGCTACGCGGCATCCTGACTGTCGGCTTGTGGACCCTCGCGAGCCGCATCCTCGGCTTCGCCCGCGACATGCTGATCGCCGCGCGTCTCGGCGCCGGCCCGATTGCGGATGCGTTCTTCGTCGCCCTGCGCCTGCCCAACCTGTTCCGCCGCCTGTTCGGCGAGGGCGCGTTCAACGCCGCCTTCGTCCCCAGCTTCTCCGGCACGCTCGCCGCCGACGGCCGCGACGCGGCGCGCGACTTCGCCGAGCAGGCCTTCGCCGGCATGCTGCTCATCCTCGGCCTGCTCACGATCGCCGGCGAGATCTTCATGCCGCAGGTGATGCTCGGCCTGGCGCCGGGGTTCGCCGCCGTTCCGGCCAAGTTCGCCCTTGCCGTGACGCTGTCCCGGCTGACGTTTCCCTATCTGCTGCTGATCTGCCTCGCCGCCCTGGTCTCCGGCGTGCTGAACGGGCTCGACCGGTTCACCGCGGCCTCGGCGAGCTACATCCTGTTCAACGTGGTGACGATCGCGGCGCTGCTGTGGCTGACGCCGTACCTGCCCAGCGCGGGGCATGCGCTGGCGGTGGGGGTGACGGTCTCCGGCGTGGCGCAACTTGCGGTGCTGCTGCTGGCGGCGCGGCGGCCGGGGATGCGGCTGCGGCTGCGCCGGCCGCGCCTCACGCCGGCGATGCGCCTGCTACTGCGGCGGATGGTACCGGGGCTGGTGGGGGCCGGGGTGACGCAGCTCAACCTGGCGGTGGACGTCATCATCGCCAGCCTGCTGCCGGCGGGCACGGTGTCGGTCCTCTATTACGCCGACCGGGTGCAGCAACTGCCGCTCGGCGTGATCGGCTCGGCGGTGGGCACGGCGATGCTCCCGCTGCTGTCGCGCCAGGTGCGCACAGGGCAGGACGCGGCGGCGGCGGACACGCAGAACCGGGCGATCGAGTATGCGCTGTTCCTCACCCTGCCGGCGGCGCTGGCGCTGCTGGTGGCTTCGGGGTCGATCGTGGGGGTGCTGTTCGGGCGCGGCCATTTCGACCAGGCGGATGTCGTCCTGTCGGCGCATGCGCTGTCCGCCTATGCGCTGGGGCTGCCGGCCTTCGTGCTGGTGAAGGTGCTGGCGCCCGGGTTCTTCGCGCGCGGCGACATGGCGACGCCGGTGAAGATCGGGGTGGCGGCGGTGGCGCTGAACCTGGCGCTCAATCTCGCGTTCATGCGGCCGTTGCAGCAGATGGGGCCGGCGCTGGCGACCAGCGTCGCGGCACTCTTCAACCTGGGCGGACTTGCCGTGGTACTGGCACGGCGCGGGCACTTGCGGCTGGACCCGGCCCTGCGCCGGCGGGCGCCGCGGATGCTGGCGGCGGCGGGGGCGATGGCTGTCGTGCTGGTCGTGGTGCAGCACCTGCTGGGCGGGGCACTGGGGACAAGAGGCGTGCTGCGCTGGGCGGCGCTGGCCGGGCTGGTGGCGGCGGGCGGGGTCGCCTATTTCGGCGCTCTGCCGCTGTTCGGCGCCTATCGCGCGCGCCAGGCGCTGCGCCTGCTCACCCGGCGCCGCTTGCGCTCGAGCGGGGGATCGGCCATCACCCCCGCCGCCTCCGACCACTGAAGCATCGATCCATGGCCCGCATCTTCTCCGGCATCCAGCCGTCCGGCATCCCGACGCTCGGCAACTACCTCGGCGCCATCCGCAACTGGGTGACGTTGCAGGACGCCCACGAGTGCCTGTGGTGCGTGGTCGATCTGCACGCGATCACCGTGTGGCAGGAGCCGGCTACGCTGGCGCGGCAGACGCGGGAGATGGCGGCGGTGCTGCTCGCCTGCGGCGTCGATCCCGCGCGGCATGTGTTGTTCGTGCAGTCGCACGTGCGCGCGCACGCGCAGTTGGCGTGGATCTTCAACTGCGTGGCGCGGCTGGGCTGGCTGAACCGGATGACCCAGTTCAAGGACAAGGCGGGCAAGGATCGGGAAGCGGCGTCGTCCGGCCTGTTCGTCTATCCCAACCTGATGGCCGCCGACATCCTGGCCTACCACGCGACGAAGGTCCCGGTGGGCGACGACCAGCGCCAGCACCTGGAACTGGCGAACGACATCGCGCAGAAATTCAACCACGACTACGATGCCACGTTCTTCCCGCCGATCGAGCCGCTGATCATGGGCCCGGCGGCGCGGGTGATGAGCCTGCGCGACGGCACGAAGAAAATGTCGAAATCCGATCCGTCCGACCAGAGCCGGATCAACCTGAACGACGATGCCGACACCATCGTGCTCAAGATCCGCCGCGCGAAGACGGACCCGGAGCCGTTGCCGTCCGAGCTGGAGGGCCTGGCGAACCGCCCAGAAGCCCGCAACCTGGTCGGCATCTATGCCGCCCTGACCGGCGCCTCCCCCGCGCAGGTGCTGGCCGAGTACGGCGGCAAGGGCTTCGGCGCCTTCAAGCCGCTGCTCGCGGACCTGTTGGTGAGCGTGCTGGCGCCGATCGCGCGCGAGACCGACCGGCTGCTGGCGGACCCGGGGGAGATCGACGCCACTTTGCGGGCGGGCGCAGCCCGGGCTGCCGCGATCGCCGATCCGATCGTGGCGGAGGCGGAGCGGCTGGTGGGATTCCTGCCGCCGCGCTGAGCGGGCCCGGACGATAGCGCACGGCTTGCTGATATCGTTCGCAAGCCGAACACGCGCCTCTCGGTCCACAGCCGCGAACCGCCGACAAACCTGGAGCGCCCAGCCGCGGGATCGCGGGCCGGCAACCTGCCTATCGCGCGGGCTTATAGACCTTGGCGACGGCAGCCGCCTTCTTCATTCCCCCGACGCCTTCCGCGCCCGACATCAGGGCGGTCGTCTTGCTGGCCTTGATCGCGCCTCCCGCAGCGATCGCCAAAGCGATGGCCGCCATGCTTTCATTGTCCGGGACGTCGGCAATGAGGAGGAGATCGTACTCGCCGAAGCAGTACCAGCCGCCGACCATCTTGCCCCCGACGGCTTCGCATGCCTGCTGGCCGACCGCGTCGACCCGATCCTGCGGATGCTTGAGCTGGGCTGCCCAGGACTCCGGAGTATAGGCTGCCTGATACATATAGAGCGGCATGCTCGGTCTCCTTGGTTGGTGTGGATCCGGTCGGACCCTGGCGCGGCGGCGTCTCCTGCCGGCGCTGGCTACAAGCGCACCGGTGTCCGTCCTGACGGCTCGGGCCGAAGAAGGCGCGTCGATCGGCTGCAGGCTTCCCCTGCACCGGAAGAGGTCGGCGCAGCTGTCGCCGATCTTTGTCGATCGTCTCGGAGCCCTCGCGCGGCGCGGCAAGCTCCGGCTCGAAGCGGCCGCCCGAGCCGGGCAGAAAACCTACACGTCGAGTCCGGCAAGGACGGTGCGACCCTCCAGGTGAAGCACCGCAGCCGTCTCGGTCAGGTGCTTCTGATAGGCGGAATCGCCGGCCAACGTCTGCATCGCCTTGCCGCAGGTCGCCCGGTCTGGATAGCGGATCGTCACGACCCGGTTGGCCCGCGTGCCGGCCCGAGCACATCTGGCTGACCCTGAACATTTTCACGTCAGGAAACCGCGTACGGGCTTCTCGCCACCTCGACCTGGATAGCTCAGTTGGACAGTCAGCTTGGCAAACACTAGACGCCCTTTCGGTCCGCCTCACAAGGTATACTTTGATATCTCTCTTTATTGGTGAGAGGTTGCAAATGCGAGTAGATACGGGCAGTTCGATCTCTTCAGATCAGTGGAGTTCCGCCAGGAATGTGGTCAGCCATTGAGCGGGATCACCGCGCCGTCGCCGTTGAACCAGACCTCCCCGCCGCCGCGCATGGTGCCTGACCGGAGCTCTCCCGCTGCAGGCGGCGCGCACGGCGCCAGGCTGGGGCAGGTCGGGCCGACGCCGCCCACCTCCGCCGGACTCAGGCCGCCAAGTGCGGAATGCGGGCGGACCTCGTTGTCGTCACGCTGCCAGGCGGCCGGCGCCGTGCGCGCCCGCGGCTCGCGCGGGGGGCGCACATGCGCGAGCGCCTGCGGGTGGCCATGCGGGAGACGAACCCGGCGCTGCTGGCCGGCGCGATCGTCCCGTGGGAGACAGCCGCACCGCCGCCGGCAACGACGTTGCCCATAGGCGCGGAAACGCCGGCTCGCTACCATCCTGGATCGCCCGCCGCCACCGCGGGCACGGGTTCGGATGGAGGGAGTGCGTGATGCCAACACTTCGGTCGCTGGTCGGCGCGGCGGCTTTGACGGTCCTGGGTGTGACATCGGCCGACGCGGCACTGGTCACCTACTATCACGCCGGCGACTGGCACGTCTTCAGCGGGCGCGACGAGGCCGGCCGTCTGGTCTGCGGGATGGATACGTCGAGCCCAACCGATGCCAGCCACGTCACGATCACCGCGGTGATCGGCACGGAGGGGCTGTTCTTCCGCCTCTCCAAGCCGACCTGGCAAATCCCGCAAGGCACCTCGGTGACAGTGTTCATGCGCATCGGAAACGGCGACGCGATCGCCTACCGAACCACCGGTGATGCGACTCACCTTGACTGGAGCCTCGACGCCGAGCAGGCCGCGCCGTTCCCTTCGCAGTTCCGCAACGCCAGCACGATGACATTGCGCTTCCCTGACGGGACCGAGGCGCCCTGGCGGATTTCGCTGGCGGGATCCAATGCCGTCGACCACACGTTCGCCGTGTGTGTCCGCGATCTGAGCGAGCGGACGCTGCAATCGACGGGCAATCCGGCACCGGCGGGGCCGACGCAGCCATTCGGCCAGCAGCCGACCCAACCGATGATCGAGACGCACCCCCTCGCGCCGCCACCCGGGACCGGACCGGGCCCCGTGGCTCCCGACGGCACCGCTGCGCCCGCATCGCGTTCGCCGTAACCGGCTGCACCTGCCACGCGCGGCATGGCGGCGGCCGTCCGGTAGCGCGGCCGGCGAAAGCGCCGCTTATCGGTGAGACGGCGTCGGACCGGAATCCCCCGTCGTGGCCGGGGCCTTGACCCGATGCGCCCCCTCTGGCCAGCCGGCCCCGGCGGCCCCATCTTCCCCCCATGTCCGCCACCATGCTCCGCGCCCCGGCGCCGGTCCTGTTCATCCCGCAGAAGCAGCCCGCCCGCCCGCGCACCACCCGGCTGCGCGTGGTATCCGACTACCAGCCCGCCGGCGACCAGCCCACCGCCATCGCCACCCTGACCGGCGGCGTGGAAGCGGGCGAACGCGACCAGGTGCTGCTCGGCGTCACCGGCTCCGGCAAGACCTTCACCATGGCCAAGGTGATCGAGGCGGTGCAGAAGCCCACGCTGATCCTGGCGCCGAACAAGACCCTCGCCGCCCAGCTCTACGCCGAGATGAAGGGCTTCTTCCCCGACAACGCGGTGGAATATTTCGTCTCCTACTACGACTATTATCAGCCGGAGGCCTACGTCCCGCGCACCGACACCTATATCGAGAAAGACGCCCAGATCAACGAGCAGATCGACCGCATGCGCCACGCCGCCACCCAGGCGCTGCTGGAACGCAACGACGTGGTGATCGTCGCCTCGGTATCCTGCATCTACGGCATCGGCTCGGTCGAGTCCTATGCGCGCATGGTGGTGAAGCTGGAACAGGGCGGGCGCATCGACCGCGACAAGCTCGCCAAGGCGCTGGCGGAACTGCAATACCGCCGCAACGACGCCGCGTTCCAGCGCGGCACCTTCCGCCTGCGCGGCGAGATCGTCGACATCTTCCCCAGCCACTACGAGGACCGCGCCTGGCGGGTGACCCTGTTCGGCGACGAGATCGAATTGATCCATGAATTCGACCCGCTGACCGGCGAAAAGACGGCCGCGCTGCCGGCGATCACGGTTTACGCCAACAGCCACTACATCACCCCGCGCCCGACCCTCGCGCAGGCGGTGGTCGATATCAAACGCGAACTGAAAGTCCGTCTGGAGGAACTGAACGCCGAGGGCAAGCTGCTGGAAGCGGAGCGCCTGCAGCAGCGCTGCACCTTCGATATCGAAATGATGGAGACCACCGGCTCCTGCAAGGGGATCGAGAACTACTCGCGCTATCTGACCGGCCGCAACCCCGGCGAGCCGCCGCCGACTTTGTTCGAATACCTGCCGGAAGACGCGCTGCTGATCGTCGACGAAAGCCACGTCACCGTGCCGCAGATCGGCGGCATGTACCGCGGCGACTTCAACCGCAAGTCGGTGCTGGCCGATTTCGGCTTCCGCCTGCCGTCCTGCATCGACAACCGCCCCCTCAAGTTCGAGGAGTGGGAGACCTACCGTCCCCTGACCCTGTTCGTCTCCGCCACCCCCGGCCCGTGGGAGATGGAACGCACCGGCGGGGTATTCGCCGAACAGGTGATCCGCCCCACCGGCCTGGTGGACCCGATGACGGAAATCCGCCCGGTGGAACACCAGGTCGACGACCTGCTCGGCGAATGCCGCGCCGTCGCCGCGCGCGGCGGGCGCGTGCTGGTGACGACGCTCACCAAGCGCATGGCCGAGGACCTCACCGACTACCTCACCGAACACGGGGTGAAGGTCCGCTACCTCCATTCCGACATCGACACCTTGGAACGGATCGACATCATCCGCGACCTGCGGCTCGGCGTGATCGATGTGCTGGTGGGCATCAACCTGCTGCGCGAGGGGCTCGACATCCCCGAATGCATGCTGGTGGCGATCCTGGACGCCGACAAGGAAGGCTTCCTGCGCTCGGCCACCAGCCTGATCCAGACCATCGGCCGGGCGGCGCGCAACGTCGACGGGCGGGTGATCCTGTATGCCGACGTGATGACCCGCAGCCTGCGCCGGGCGATCGAGGAGACCGACCGCCGCCGCACGCGCCAGACCGCGTGGAACGCCGCGCACGGCATCACCCCGCTGTCGATCCGCAAGCAGATCGGCAACGTGCTCGCCTCGGTGTTCGAGCAGGATTACGTGACGGTGGCGCCGGTGGCCGACGCGGGCACCGCGGAATTCGTCGGCAAGGACCTGAAATCCTCCATCGCCGAGCTGGAAAAGCGGATGCGCGCTGCGGCGGCCGACCTCGAGTTCGAACAGGCGGCGCGGCTGCGCGACGAGATCCGTCGGCTGGAGGCGCTGGAGCTCGGGATCGCCCCGCCGCCCGCCGCCTCGGTCACGCAGCGGCCCGGCGCGGGCCGGGCTGGCGGACGCGGCGCGAAGGAGTGGGCGCCGGAGCCACTGGGGCCGGGCGGCGGCGGCTACGATCCGAAGCGGCGCGGTGCACCACGCCGGCGGCGGGGACCGTGATCCGAGGGCGGCCCGCCCGCCCGACACGTCCCTCGATCCCCCCGCGACATCGGCGTCCCTTCACCACCCCGCGCCCGCTGCCCTGATCCGGTCCCGCTCGCCCCGCCCCCAGACGGGCACATGCGGCGGACACATGCACTTGCATCCGTTCGCCCCCCGCCGCGTATAGTCCGCGTCACCCATCCCGGGAGGTCCCCTGCTGGCCGACGCTGCCGCGCTCGACGAGGACGACCCCGCCGTGCTGATCCGCCGCTGCGCCGGCGGGGACCGCGCCGCGCTGCGCCGCCTCTACGAAGGCTGGTCCGGCCGGCTGCACGGCATTGCGCTGCGGATCACCCGCCAGCCGGCGCTCGCTGCCGACGCCACGCACGACGCCTTCGTGCAGGTCTGGCAGCAGGCCGCCCGCTTCGACCCGGGGCGCGGCAGCGGCGAGGCCTGGCTCGTCAGCCTCGCCCGCTATCGCGCGCTCGACATCGTGCGCCGGCGCGGTCGCGAAGTCCTGACCGAGGAACCGCCGGAGCAAGCGGACACCGGCCCCGACGCATTCGCCCTCCTGGCGCAGAGCACGGAAGGGGCGGCACTGCACCGCTGCCTCGACCAATTGGACGCGGAGCGGCGGGGCGTGATCCTGCTCGCCTTCGTCCAGGGCCTGTCGCACACGGAACTGGCGACGCGGCTCGATACCCCGCTGGGCACGGTGAAGTCCTGGATCCGCCGCGGTCTCGCGGCGTTGCGTGCGTGTCTCGAGTTCATGAGCGACGATCCCGTGCGCGACGATCCCGAACGGGACCTGCTGGCCGGCGAATATGTGCTTGGCACGCTTAGCCTGGCCGAGCGCGATGCCGCCGCCGCGCTGGCCGCGGTGGACCCCGGCTTTGCCCGCGCCGTGGCGGCATGGGAGCAGCGGTTGACGCCGCTCGCCGAGCTGGCCCGGTCGGCACCGCCGCCCGCAGAGCTGTGGACGCGCATCGAAGCCTCCCTCAGCGCTGCTCCGGCGGCACATCCCGTGCCGGCCGGGGTCGTCGCCGGCCCGATGGCGGATGCGGCGGCAAACCGCGCCGCCGGCGCGACGGCGGAGGTTGCCGCTGTCCGCCGCGCCCGCCGCGGCCTGCGGTTATGGCGGGCGAGCACCGCCGGGGCGTTGGCGCTGGCGGCGGTGCTGGCCGGGCTGATCGTGCTGCGCCAGCCGCCGCAGGGCAGCCTCGCCGTGCTAGCCCCCCGCGGTGGCGGTCCGGCGCTGCTCGCGCTCGGCACGCGGCCCGGGGAGATCACGATCCGCCCGACCGGCGCGCTGGCCCCGGTGCCGCCGGGGCTGGAGATGGAGCTGTGGGCGCTGCCGCAGGGCGCGCATCGGCCGCGTCCGCTCGGCGCGCTGCCGCCGGAGGGCAGGCGGCTCAGCATGCCGCTGCGCCCGGGAACCGAGATCATGGTAAGCCTGGAGCCCGCCGGTGGCTCGCCGACCGGGCTGCCGACCGGCCCGGTGCTGTTCGCCGGGCGGCTGGAGCGGATGTAGACGCGGGCCCCCGAAGATGGGGCGTTTCCCGCCGGCGCGAGACCCTCTAAGGAGGCCTTTGTGCCCTCCCTGCCGGCGAACGGGGGAGCACGGTGATCAGTCCGCGTATTCGGAGTATCTATGGCCAGCCTCGCTTCCATGACCGGTTTCGCCCGTACCGAGGGCCGCGCCGACGGCCTGATCTGGGCCTGGGAATTGCGTTCGGTAAACGGCCGCGGCCTCGACCTGCGCCTTCGCCTGCCGCCCGGCTGGGACGCGCTGGAACCCGGGCTGCGGGAGGCGGCATCGCAGGCCCTGCGCCGCGGCAACGTCGCAGCTACCCTGACCGCAAAACGGGAAGTCGAACCGGTGCTGGCACCCGATCCGGCGGCACTCACCCAAGTGCTCGACCTGGCGCTGGAACTGGCCGCGCGTATCCCCGGCTGCCCGCCGCCGCGGGCCGAGGCGCTGCTCGCCCTGCCCGGCGTGCTGCGCCCCGCCGCGAGCGAAACCACCGGGCCGTCCGCTGCTGCCACCCTCAAGCTGCGCAGCGGCTTCGCCGAGGCACTGTCCGGTCTGATCGCCGCCCGCGCCGCCGAGGGGGCACGCCTCGCTGTCACCCTGTCCGGCCTGCTCGACGAGATCACCGCCCTGCATGCGGCGGCGACGGAGGCGGCGGCGGAGCAGCCGGCGCGCCAGCGGGCGCGGATGCTCGAATCCGTCGCCATCCTGATGAGCGAAACCCCCGCCCTGCCGGAGGAGCGCATCGCCCAGGAAGTCGCGCTGCTCGCTGCCCGTTCCGACGTGCGCGAGGAGCTTGACCGGCTGTCGAGCCACATCGTCGCGGCGCGCGCGCTGCTGGAGGAAGCCGGCGCGGTCGGCCGGCGCTTCGATTTCCTGGTGCAGGAGTTCAACCGCGAGGCCAACACCCTGTGCAGCAAGTCCGCCTCCGCCGCGCTGACCGCCACCGGGCTCAAGCTGAAGGCGACGATCGAGCAGTTGCGCGAGCAGGTACAGAACATTGAGTGACCCCGGGCGCGCGGGGCCGGTGGCATGACCGCGATCGCGCGGCGCGGGGTGTGCCTGGTGCTCGCCGCCCCTTCGGGGACGGGCAAGAGCACGGTGGCGCGGGCGCTGCGGGCGCGCGAACCGGGGCTCGGGGTGTCGGTCAGCGTCACCACCCGCGCACCGCGGCCGGGCGAGCGGGACGGGGTGGATTACCATTTTCGCGACCTGGCGGCGTTCGAAGCGCTGGCGGCGGCGGGCGGCATGCTGGAATGGGCGCGCGTGCTGGGGCGCGATTGCTACGGCACGCCGCGTGCGCCGGTGGAGGCGGCGCTGGCTTCCGGGCAGGACATGATCTTCGACATCGACTGGCAAGGGTTCCGCAGCCTGCGCGCCGCGCTGCCTGGCGATGTGGTAGGGGTGTACCTGCTGCCGCCGTCGCTCGCCGCGCTGCGCGCCCGGCTGGAGGCGCGCGCCGGCGACCCGGCGGCGGAGGTGGCGCGGCGGATGGCGCTGGCGCTGGCCGAGATGACCCATTGCGCCGAGTTCGATCACGTCGTGGTGAACGACGACCTGGGCGCAACGGTGGACGCGGTCGCCGCCGTTCTGGCGGCGGCACGGGTGGCGACGCCGCGGCTGGTCGGGCTGGCGGGGTTCGTGGCCGGGCTCGGAGGATAGCGGCGCGCGCCTGCCTCGCGGCAAACGCCCGTAGCGATGCCGGACCGGCGACGCAACGGACAGGCATGCGTTGCGGCGGTGCCGCCGCAACGGTCCGCCCGCGCCCTGGGCGGCGCCGGCGAGGGCCGCTATGCTCCTCCCAACCACAAACCCGGAGGAGACACGATGGCCCCGCGCATCCTGGTGACCGCCAATCCGCTGAGCTCGCTCGATGTGATGCGCGAGCTCGCCCCCTCCGCCTTCGACATCGTCGTGGCGCCGGCCGGCAGCCCCGAGTTCCATGCCGCGCTGGCGGAGACCGAATACCTGGTGGGCCTGGGCGAGGCGTCGATGGACGCGGCCTTCTATCATGCCAGCCCGAAGCTGAAACTGGTGCAGCTTCTCTCCGCCGGCTACGACCGGGTGGATATCGAGGCGGCGCGGCGCGCGCGGGTGCCGGTGTGCAACAATGGCGGCGCCAACTCGGTCGCGGTGTCGGAGCATGCGATGCTGCTGATGCTCGCGGTCAGCCGGCGGCTCACGTGGCTGCACGGCAACGTGGTGGCCGGGCGCTGGCGCGGCAACGATGTCGCCAATGTGCGACTGTATGAGCTGCATGGGCGGACGCTCGGGATCGTCGGTCTCGGCACCATCGGCAAGAAGACCGCGCGGCTCGCGAAGGCGTTCGGCATGGCGGTGCAATATTACGATATCGCGCGGCTGACCGAGGACCAGGCGGATGCGCTCGGCGTGCGCTTCCGGCTGCTGGGCGAGCTGCTGCGCACGTCCGATATCGTGACCCTGCACGTGCCGCTGACCCCGCGCACGAAGCACATGATCGGCGCGCCGGAACTGAAGCTGATGCAGAAGACCGCGTATCTGATCAACACCAGCCGCGGGCCGGTGGTGGACGAGACGGCGCTGCACGCGGCGCTGACCGACGGCACGATCGCGGGTGCCGGGTTGGACGTGTTCGACCAGGAGCCGCCGGCGGCGGACAATCCGTTGTTCGGGTTAGACAACGTGATCCTGACGCCGCACTACGCGGGGCCGACCTGGGACAACCAGTACAGTCGCTTCCGTAACGCCTTCGACAACGTGCAGCGGGTGGCGCGCGGCGAGGCGCCGCTGTGGGTGATCCCCGAGCTGCGCTGACGCCGGGCGGCGGCGGCGCGGTTCCTGCCGCCGGGGCGACGATCATAATAAGTTAACCATCGTTTCCTTATCGCCTGGAGCTAGGCAACTGTCATCCATAACGATGCCCTGGCGGGATGTTTTTTGATGCTTTTTTCCAGGAAGGCACTAAGCTCGGCTTGTGGCTGCCGATCCCGGCAGCCGCGGCCCGGGGTTCGCAGGAGACCCGCCCCGTGGCGGAGTGCTGCGCCGGGTCCCGGTTCGGTCGCTTATGAACAAGACATGGGATCAGCCGCGCTCCGCTCCGCGCGCAGATGACACGGCGCGAGGTCGCGGCCGTGCGGCGATCGTCGTGCTGCTGTGCATCGTGTCGGTCGGGATCTTCTTCCGAACCCAGATCCTGAACGGATTTTCCGTGCTCTTCGGGGACCGCTATGATGGCGTCATCGAAATCGCGATCCTGGAGCACTGGTATGACGTGCTGCGCGGGCTCGCGCACTGGAACGTCACCGGCTATTTCTATCCGCACCCTGATACGCTTGGATACAATGACGGGTTTGTCCTCTATGGCCTGATGTATTCCGGATTTCGCGCGCTCGGGGCCGATCCCTTCCTCGGGTCCGAACTGACCAATGTCGCGGTCAAGGTGATCGGCTTCTTTGCCTTCTTCCGCCTTGCCCGCCATGTCGTGCAGCTCGACTTCCGGCCGGCCCTGCTCGGCACCGTGCTGTTCGTGATCGCCGACAACAGCTTCCTGCAGGCCGGCCATGCCCAGATGCTGACCCTGTGCTTTGGCCCGGTCATGGCGTTGCTGCTGTTCGAGGCCGCGGCTGCGCTGGTCGCGGGGCGCTCGGCAGCGGGCATCGCGTGGGGGCTCGGAGCGGCGGCGTGGTACGGCGCCTGGCTGTTGACCGGGTGGTACATGGCCTGGTTCTTCAGCTTGTTCCTGCTGGCGATGATCCCGGTGGCGGCGCTGTGCGCCGGGCCTGGGGGGCGTGCCGTGGTGATGCGGACCGCCCGGCGGGAAGCGCTCGCACTCGGCGTCATCGCCGTCGGGCTCGGCGTGGCCCTCGTGCCGTTTCTGGTCGTGTACCTGCCGACCGCGGCGCAGACCGGGATGCATCCGTTCAGCGAGGTGCTGGATTACGCGCCCTCGCCGCTCGACGTCGTCAACGTGGGAGCCGGAAACCTGCTGTACGGCGCGCTCGGCACCGATGTGAGTCGCTGGCTGGGACATGGCGCGCCGGCCTTCAGCGAGCGCGCCTCCGGGCTGCCGCCGCTGCTGCTGGCAATGTTCGCGCTGGGCACCATCGGCGCATGGCGCCGGCGTGCCACTCCCCAGGGCGCGTTCGTCCTTGTCCTGGCGGTCACGACCCTGGTGCTGTGGGCGGCGGCCCTGCAGGTCGGCGGGTTCACCGCGTGGCGCCTGATCTATGCCGTGGTCCCCGGGGCGAAGGCGATCCGGGCCACGTCCCGGCTGCAAGTGTTCCTTGACCTTCCGGTGACCTTGGTTGCCGCATGGGGAATCGCACAGCTGGCGCAGCGCGTGCCCCTGGTTGCGGTTGCGAGTATCGGCGCGGTGCTGCTGCTCGAGCAGGTGAACGTGCCGGGCCGGACGGGGCCGCTGGTCCTGAACCGCCATGTCGAGATGCGGTTCCTGCGTGCCGTGCCGCCGCCGCCGCCGGGCTGCCGAGCGTTCTATGCCGCCACCGCGCAGCCGCCGGCGTTTCTTCCCGCACTGGATGGATTCTACAGCAACAACGTCGCGGCCATGATTGTCGCCACCTACGACCACCTGCCGACGATCAATGGAACGTCCACCTTCAGCCCGCCGGACTGGAATTTCGCCAACCCGGAGCGGCCGGGCTATGCGGCCCGGGTCCGCAGCTATGCGGCACGCCACCACATCCGCGCGCTCTGTGGTCTGGACTTCGTGACCGATACCTGGCTGCCACCGGTCGGCGCGCCGGCCATCCCGTCCGGCCCGCGCCTGGCTCACGAAAGCGGCCGGCCCCCGCGGGAGTGATGCCAGGGAGTGCCCCCGGCTCAGCCCGCCTGTAGCCGGCTCCCGCCTTCGGTCCGCAACTGCCCGCAGGCGGCGAGGATATCCCGCCCGCGCGGGGTGCGCACCGGGGAGGAAAACCCAGCGTCCATCACGATTCCCGCGAACCGCGCGATCGCCGAGGCGGTGCTGGTTTCGTAGGCCGATCCCGGCCAGGGATTGAACGGGATCAGGTTCACCTTCGCCGGAATCCCCGCGATCAGCCGCACCAGCTCGCGCGCATCGGCCGCACTGTCGTTCACACCTCGCAACATCACGTATTCGAACGTGATCCGCCGCGCGTTCGACGCGCCCGGATAGCGCCGGCAGGCGGCGATCAGCTCGGCGATCGGGTATTTCCGGTTCAGCGGCACGAGCTCGTCGCGCAGCGCATCGCGCACGGCGTGCAGGGACACCGCCAGGTTCACCCCGAGCTCCGCCCCCGCCCGGTCCATCATCGGCACCACGCCCGAGGTGGACAAGGTGATCCGCCGGCGCGACAGGCCGATCCCCTCGTTGTCCATCACGATCGTCATCGCCTTGGCAACGTTGGCGTAGTTGTACAGCGGCTCGCCCATCCCCATCAGCACGATGGTGGACAGCAGCCGCGGCGTCTCTCCCTTCGGGCTCGGCCACTCGCCATACGAATCCCGCGCCGCCATGAACTGACCAACGATCTCGGCGGCACCGAGGTTGCGGGTCAGCCGCTGCGTCCCGGTGTGGCAGAACCGGCAGGACAGGGTGCACCCGACCTGGGAGGACAGGCAGACCGCGCCGCGATCCTCGGCCCGGTCGGGGATATAGACCGTCTCCGCCTCCTGGCCGTCGCGGAAGCGGAACAGCCACTTGCGGGTGTCGTCGGTGCTGGTCTGCACCACCGCCGCCTCCGGCCGGCCGATCACGAAACGCTCTGCCAGCTTGCCCTGCGTGGGTCGGGCGATCGTGCTCATGGCGGCGAAGTCGGTCACGCCCTGGTGGTAGACCCAGTGCCAGACCTGGCGGGCGCGAAACGGCGCCTCCCCGATCGCGGCGAGTTCGGCGGCCAGCTCCGCCCGTGACAGGCCCACCAGATCGCGCCGCCCGTCCGGAAGCTGCGCCGGCGGCGGGTCGAACAGGGCGGATTTCGCCAGGATGCGGTCACGCTCGGCCGTCGTCAGGGCGGCCTCGGCCGGCGCGGCCACCACGGCGGACATCAGGCCGGCCGGGGCGGGGCCGGGCGCCTCATCGCGCGGGGCACGCCTTGACGATCGCGGCGTGCGCGGCGGTGAAACCGGTCAGGCTGAAGGTCAGCGGGTGGGCATCCTTGCCGGGCGGATGTAGCACCGCGCTGGCGCCGCGCGCGAACGCCGCCGCCGCCGCGTGGCCGTCGCGGGCAAAGGCGTCGTGACCAGAGGTGTAGAAATCGAGTGCCGTCTGCTCGACCTCCACCATCACCCCCGCGCCCTTGGGATACAGCGGCCCGCCGCTGACCGCGACCTGATCGCGCCCGGTCGCCCGGTCGGTGATGCTGAGCACCGGGCCGGTGCCGGTGGCCGCGTCCTGCCCGTTGGCGCGGGTGAACGCGTAGCAGAGCTTGTCGTGCCCGACCCCGTGGGTGGCAGCGATCCAGGAACCGAACGCACCGAGCTCCTTCGGTGCCGCGGCGGCGGGCGGATGGCGCGGCGCGGCAGCAGCCGGCGGTGCCAGCGCCGGGGCGAAGGTCAGAGACACCGCCACGGCGAGCAGCGCGGCGAGCGAACGGGGACGATGGAGTGGTGCGTGCATGGGCGAACAGATACGGCGCCCGGACGGACGGGACAAGGCGAGACCGGACGATCAAACCGGATACGAACACACATCTGCGCGGCGATGTGCGGTGCAAGACCGCCGTCGGCGCCCCGGCCGATCCCGGTCCGCCTACCCCGCCGGCTTGTCCTTCGCCACCGCCCTCGCGGCCCACTCCGGCACCACGCGCCGGAATCGCGGGACACCGTGGCACGCCGGCGATCCCGTCGCAGTGGCCGCCTCGACCGGCGTTCCCGCCGCGCTCCCCACCGGCCGCTCGGCGAACCGCCCCTGCTGCAGCAGCCGGTCGTACAGCACCAGCGCGCCCGCCACCGCCAGGTTCAAGGAGAACTTCGTCGGGATCCGCACCACATGCCGGCAGCGCGCCAACAGCGCCGGAGACAATTCTGCCCGCTCCGGCCCCAGCACATAGGCCGCGCTCAGCGGATGGCGGAACGACGGCAGTTCGGTGGCCCCGTCCAGCAGCTCGATCCCTACCAGCGCGCAGCCGGCCGGCAGCGCCATCGCGTCCAAATCGGCGAAGCGCCACAGCGGCACATGCGTCGGCGTGTCGGCGGTATCGGCCAGCCGCGCCGCCCGCGAATCCCAGCCGGCGCCGATCGTGAAGCAGAACGACGCCCCGAACGCATGCGCCGTGCGCAGCAGCGCCCCGACATTGGCGGATTTCGACACGCCCTCCACCCCGATGCCGAAATAGCCGCGCGCGCTGGTGCCCTGCATGGCCCCTGGTCTATGCCCCCGCGCATGACCGATGCAACCGACGCCCTGCTCGCCGCCCAGTACGAGGCCTATCCCTACCCCAAGCGCGACCCGCGCGAGGAAGCCAAACGCCTGATCGTCGGCAGCCCCGGCCATCTGCGGGAGATCGACCACTGGGTGTTCGGCGCCACCCGCCCAGCGAGCCGCCCCCTGCACGCGCTGATCGCCGGCGGCGGCACCGGGGATGCGACCATCATGCTCGCCCAGCAGATGGCCCGCGCCGGCCGGCCAGGCGAGGTGACCTGGCTCGACCGCTCGGCCGCCGCGCTGCGCGTGGCGCGCGAACGGGCGTCGGTGCGGGGACTGGGCAATATCGTCTGGGAACAGCGGTCGCTGCTCGATCTGCCGGGTTCCGATCTCGGGCCGTTCGACTACATCGACTGCTGCGGCGTGCTGCACCATTTGCCCGACCCGGCGGCGGGGCTGCGCGCGCTGACTTCGGTGCTGGCGCCTGGCGGCGGGATCGGGCTGATGGTCTATGCGCCGCACGGACGCACCGGCGTCTACATGCTGCAGGACGCGCTGCGCCTGCTCGCCCCGGAAAACGAGGCCCCGCCCGCGCGCATCGAAACCGCCCGCCGCGTGCTGCGCCACCTGCCGGAGACCGCCTGGTTCCGCTTCAACCGCAACTTCCAGGACCACATCAGCGGCGGCGCCGCCGGGGTGTACGACCTGTTCCTCAATCCGCGCGACCGCGCCTTCACCGTCCCGCAGCTGGCCGCCCTGCTGGCCGAGGCCGGGCTGGAGGTCACCGCCTGGATGGAGCCGCTGCGCTACGACCCGCTGCCGCTGCTGCCCGACCCCCGCTTGCGCGCCCGCGCCGAGGCGCTCGATCCCACCGGCCGCGCCGCCCTCGCCGAGGCGCTGGCCGGCAACATGTGCGTGCATGTGCTCTACTGCCGCCGCGCGTCCGAGCCGGTGGCGCGCGCCGATCCGCTCGACCCCGCCGCGGTCCCGATCGGCCGTGAGGTGCCGGGGCCGGAGATGCCGCGCTTCCTGCAACCCGACGGCGGCCTGACCCTGGTGATGGACGGGCTGCGCGTGCCGGTGCGGCTGCCGGCGCTGGCCCCCGCGATCCTCGGCCTGGCCGACGGCGTGCGCTCCGTCGGGGCCATCGCCGCCGCGCTGGAAGCGCGCGGGACCGCGCCCGCCGCCTTCGCCCGCGCCTGGTCGGAGACCTTCCGGACGCTGCAACACGCCAACCGCCTGCTGCTCGCGCCACCGCCGTGAGGCGGCGGGATCAAGGTCCGTGAGGCGGTGGGATCAGGGTCCGTGAGGCGGTGGGATCAGGGTCCGTGAGGCGGCGGGATCAGCAGTGGCTCGGCAGCAGCCGGAAACCGATCAACTTGCCCGCCATGACGAAATCGCCGAAATCCATGCGCAGATCGTTGGCCACGCCGTTGGTCCAGTAACGCATACCCACCTCGTAGTCGGGCAGGACGTCGGTCGGGGCGGTGCCGAAAAAGGCGATGTGCACGACCACGCTGGGCAACGCGGCCAACGCCGGCCACGGGCCCGGGGTTGGGCCGCGGCGCTCGAGCGGGACGATGCTGCTGAGTTCGGCGCCGGTGTCGTCGGTGCCGTCGAACACCGGCAGAGTGAAGAATTTGCGCCCCTCCTCGCCGGCGCGGATCACCGCCGCCGTGTGCGCCATCGGGAACAGGGTGCCGGCGGGCAGGGCGACTTGCTTCACCTCCGGCTCGGCGTAGTCGGCGACGCCGGGGCCGCCTGGGCGGTCCAGCCGGGCTTCGCCCTGGGTCTGGCTGGTGGCTGCGCCGTCGGTGGTCTGAGTGGTGTGGAAGCGGAGGGTGAGGCCGTTCTTCGCCTCGTTCGTCGTGTAGTCGGACACGAGGTGGGTGGTGTCGCCCGCGGTGTTGGTGAGGGTCATATCCAGCCGCTGGTGCACGGTCCAACTGCGGCACGCGTCGATGACCTCGTAGCCCATGATGCCGGTGGCGCCGACCACCTGGTCGCGACCGTTCTTCAGGGTCAGGCGATACAGCGCCTGGTGGGCGGCGAGGTGGATCGGCGGCACCTCCGCCGCGGCGGGCAGTGCGAGCAGGAGCAGGGCGGCCAGCACGACCAGACGGCGCATCGGGAACTCCGGGTACGGAGGGAAGGCGACGATACGGGGGGACCTGGCACCGCGCCAGGGCGCACCGGGCGCAACCCGCCAGTCTGCCATATGGGTGCTCGGCGCGGGCACGGCGACGGTTCGGCGGGAAACCCTGCGGCGGTCGTCCGGCGCCACGACACCGGAGATTGCGCGACAGGCCGCCGGCTGCGCGGCGCGGCTTTCAGCGGTGCGGTGACAGGGCGCGACGCCGGCCGGCCGGAACTTTCCGCCGGGACGGACCCGCCGCGTTGGCCGGCGGGATCATGGGGCCTTCGCCTTCGGCGGCAGGTCGAGCTTGAGCGACAGCTCCTTCAGCCGCGTCGGGCTCACCGGCGCCGGCGCCCCCATCATCAGATCCTGCCCCTGCTGGTTCAGCGGGAACAGGATCACCTCCCGGATGTTGGGCTCCTCGGCCAGCAGCATCACGATGCGGTCGATCCCGGGCGCCGAGCCGCCGTGCGGGGGGGCGCCGTAGCGGAACGCGTTCAGCATGCCGCCGAAGCGCGCTTCCACCTCGGAGGCCGGGTAGCCCGCGATCTCGAACGCGCGGAGCATGATGTCCGGGCGGTGGTTGCGGATCGCGCCCGACGACAGCTCCACCCCGTTGCAGACGATATCGTACTGGAACGCCTTGATGGTCAGCGGGTCCTGCGTGTTCAGTGCCTCCAGCCCGCCCTGCGGCATGCTGAACGGGTTGTGGCTGAAGTCGATCTGCCCGGTTTCCTCGTTCAGCTCGTACATCGGGAAATCGGTGATCCAGCAGAAGCGGAACGCGCCCTGTTCCACCAGCCCGAGCTCGGTGCCGAGCCTCGTGCGCACGGCGCCCGCGAATTTCCACACCTCGTCCGGCTTGCCGGCCGCGAAGAACACCGCGTCCCCGGCGCCGAGCCCGCAGGTAGCACGGATCGCCTCGGCCCGGTCCGCTTCAAGGTTGCGCGCGATCGGACCCTTCGCGCCCTCCGTGTCGAAGGTGATGTAGCCGAGCCCGCCGGCACCCTGCTCCTTCGCCCAGTCGTTCAGCTTGTCGAAAAAGCTGCGCGGATTCGCCCCCGAGCCAGGCGCGGGGATGGCGCGCACCACGCCTCCGGACGCGGCGATGCGGGCGAACAGGCCGAAGCTCGACCCGGCGAACTGCGCGGTCACGTCGCTGATGCGCAGCGGGTTGCGCAGGTCGGGCTTGTCGGTGCCGAATTCGGCCAGAGCGGTGGCGTAGGGAATGCGCACGAACGGCGCCGGGCTCACCGCGCGGCCGGCGGCGAATTCCTCGAACACGCCGGCGATCACCGGTTCGATAGTGGCGAACACGTCGTCCTGCGTCACGAAGCTCATTTCGAAATCGAGCTGGTAGAACTCGCCCGGGGAACGGTCGGCGCGCGAGGCCTCGTCGCGGAAACAGGGCGCGATCTGGAAATAGCGGTCGAAGCCCGCCACCATCAGCAACTGCTTGAACTGCTGCGGCGCCTGCGGCAGCGCATAGAACTTGCCCGGATGCAGCCGCGCCGGCACCAGGAAGTCGCGCGCCCCTTCGGGGGAGGACGCGGTCAGGATCGGGGTGGTGAATTCGGTGAACCCCGCCTCGATCATCCGCCGGCGGATCGACGCGATCACGCCGGCGCGCAGGATCATGTTCCGGTGCAGCTTCTCGCGCCGGAGGTCGAGGAAGCGGTAGGTCAGGCGCAGGTCTTCCGGATATTTCTCCTCGCCCGCCACCTGGATCGGCAGCACCTCGGCGGCGGATTGCACCGCAAGCGCCTCGGCGCGCAACTCGATCTCCCCGGTGGGCAGGCGCGGGTTCACCGTGCCTTCGGCGCGCGGGACGACGGTGCCGGTGACGGTGATGACGCTCTCCGGCCGCGCCGTCTCGGCGGCGGCGAAGGCGGGGCTGCCGGCGGGGAACACGCACTGGGTGATGCCGTAATGGTCGCGCAGGTCGATGAACAGCAGGCCGCCATGGTCGCGCCTGGCATGCACCCAGCCTGACAGGCGCGCGGTCTGCCCGGCGTCGGCGGCACGCAGCGCGGCGCAGGTATGGGTGCGATAGGCGTGCATCGCGGATTTGCTCTCGGGTCAGGAGGGGGGGCAGAAGGGCCGGGAGAGAAACGCCGGGGGTTCGGGGGAGTCAAGCCGAACACCGCGGCCGCAGGGCCGTCGCTCGATCCTCCCGGCGCATCACACCTCTCCCGCTTTGCGGGCTTGGGCCGCGAAGCGGGAGAGGCGCAGGCACAGCGCCGCGGCGGTCTGGTCGACACGGGCAGTCTGGCCGACTTGGGCGGCCTGAACCACTATGGCAGCCATCTGTCCACCGCCGACGCCCCGGTCGGACCGGATCCCGCCAGGAGAACCCGCCAGTGCCCGCTTCCCCGCCTGCCGCATGAGCGACCGCGAATATCCCCCGCGCCCGATCGTCGGCATCGGCGTCGTCGTGCTCAAGGACGACCACGTCCTCCTGATCCGCCGTGCCAAGCCCCCCAACATCGGCAGCTGGAGCCTTCCCGGCGGCGCGCAGGAGGTGGGCGAGACGGTGGAGCAGGCTGCGCGGCGCGAACTGGAAGAAGAAACCGGGGTCGCCGTCGGCCCGCTGCACCTCGCCGCCGTGGTGGACAACATCCGCCCCGATCCCGCCGGCCGCGTGCACTACCATTACACGATCATCGACTTTGCCGCCCGCTGGCACACGGGCGAGCCCCGCGCCGGATCGGACGTGGGCGAAGCCGTGTGGGCGCGGCTCGACGCGCTGGATGCCTACGGCCTCTCGCACGAGGCGCACCGGGCGATCGCGCTCGCCCGCCGGCTTCTGGCGGAGGGCTGAGCCGCGCCTACAAGGTCAGTCCGCCATCGACCACGATCGTCTGCCCCGTCACCATCGCCGCGCCGAAGCCGAGGAACAGGATCACCTCGGCCAGGTCCTCCGGCGTGCAGCGGCGCTTGAGCGCCGCGTTCTCGATCGAGCGCTGCCGTTCCTCCGCGGTCCAATCGACCATCCAGGAACTGTCCACCGCCCCCGGGGCGATGGCGTTCACCCGCACTTCCGGCCCCAGCGCACGTGCCAGGTTCTGCGTGAGGCTGACCACCCCCGCCTTGGTGGCGCCATAGGCCAGGCTGGACCCCGCCCGCCCCAGCCCGGCGATGGAGGCGGTGTTGACGATCGCGCCCCCCGCTGCCCGCAGCGCCGGCGCCGCGGCATGCGCGCAGCGGAACACGCCGAGCAGGTTCACCGACAGCAGGGTGCTCCACAACTCTTCCGTAATGGCATCAAGCTCGGCAGGCGGAATCCGCCGCGTGGTCCCCGGCGTGCCCGCGTTGTTCACCAGCAGATCGAGCCGGCCGAGCGCCTCAACCGCCGCCGTCACCATCCGCTCCGCCTCCCCGGCGCTGCCGACATTGCCGGGTGCGGCGATCGCCTTGAATCCCTCGGCGATGAGCTTGCCCACAGCCTCCGCACCGCGCGGATCGTCGGGCAGGAAGTTCACCGCCACGGTGGCGCCGTTCTGCGCCAGCGTGCGCGCGGTGGCGAAACCGATGCCGGAGGCGGCGCCGGTCACCAGTGCGGTGCGGCCGGCGAGGTCGTAACGGATCATGTTCCCTCCAAGGGTCCGATGGCGCGCAGAGCCGGTGACCGGACTTGCGTCACCCATCTCCGTTTTTCCCCCGCGCTATTTCGGCGCGACTGTACCGCCGGGCGGCGCCGGGGGCAAAGCGGGCCGGGCGGTGAAGGCCGCTTGCAGGAACACGTGCATCTGCGCCGCGGCGATGCGGGTGGCGTCCGGATCGTATTCCAGCAGGTGGCCGAGATAATGCCGACGGGGTTCGGGAACATCGAACGCATGCGTCGCACCGGGCAGCACCACAAGCTGCACCGGCGCGCCGTTGCCGGCACGGCGGGCCAGCATGGCGCGACAGGCCTGCGCGGGGGCCCAGTCATCGCGATCGCCGACCAGAATCAGGGTCGGAACGGTCATCACCCCGCCCGAGTACCGGCATTGCGGATAGTCGGCGACGGCGGCGCGGAAATGCAGCGGGAAGAGCTGTTCCATCAGCCCGCGTTCCGCGATCTGCAGCACCGCCACCCCGCCCATCGATTCGCCGAGCACGGCGACCCGCCGACGGTCCACGAACGCGAGGCCGGACAGGTAGCGCAGCGACGCATAGGCATCGAATGCTTCCGCGAGCGCCCCGCCGGGATGCTGGCATGTGTTCGCGTCGCCCAGGCTGTCGAGCACCAGCGCCACGTAGCCCCAGGACCGCAGCATCGCCGCCAGCGCGACGTCATGCGCCGACATGCCCCCGCACCCATGCAGCTCCACCACCGCGGGAAAGGGTCCGGGGCCGGCAGGGCGCGCCAGATAGCCGAGCAGCGGCGGCCCGTTCCGCTCCGGGCGCAGGCCTGCACGATGTGGCGCCACCTGCACCAATGCGTCGGCGTCGACCGCGCCCATGCGGGCAAGCACGAGCAGCACCGCCATGGCGATCAATGGCCCGCACCTGACGATGCCGCCGGCGCTGCCGACCTCGTGATGGCTGCGTAGCACCGCGAGCGGGACGAGCCGGCGGGTCGCGACCGCAAGCATCCCGGCCAGCGCGCCAGCGCCCACGACGATGAAGACCTCGGTCCAGCAGCCCATGGCCGGAACAATATGCCGCCGCGCCGGCGCCGGCTATGCGGGCTTGCGGCCCCGCATCGCCTCCAGGAACGCCGCCATCATGCGCGTCGGCTCGTCGCTGTCCCATGCCTGCACGAAGCTTTCGACGCCGCGGGCGATCGCGGCCTCCGGGGGCAGTTCTTCCCAGGCGGCGATCAATTCCTTCTGCAAGCGGATTGCCCGCGGACCGCCGGCGAGGATGTTCCCGACCGTGTGTTCCACCGCGCGATCCAGCATGTCCGCCGCCACCATCTGCTCAACGAGGCCCCAGGCCAGCGCCTGCGTCGCGTCGATCGTCTCGCCGGTCAGCAGCATCCGGCGGGTGCGGCCCCAGCCGATCAGGCCGGGGAGCAGCGCGGCTTCCACCACGGACGGGATGCCGATCCGCACCTCCGGCATCCCGAACCGGGCGGTGGCGGCGGCGATGCGGAGGTCGCAGGCGGCGGCGATTTCCAGCCCCGCGCCCAGGGTCCAGCCGCTCAGGCGGGCGATCACCGGCACCGGGCAGCGGCGCAGCGCGGCGCAGCACGCATGGATCTGGGTGATGAACGCGCGCGCGCCGGCGGCATCCAGCGCGGCCATCACTTCGATGTCGGCGCCGCCGATGAAGGCACGCTCGCCGGCGCCGCGCAGCACGACGGCGCGCAGGGCGGGTGCGGCGACGAGACCGTCGATCGCGGCGACGAACGCCCGCATCAGCGCCGGCGTCAGCGTATTGAGCTTGCCCGCGTTGGCGATCGTGACGGTCGCGACGCCGCGCCCGTCGATGGAATGCGAAACGCCTGGTTCGCTCATGCTGGTCCTCGGATCATGGGCCGCAGTGTCCGGCAGCCTGGGGTCATGCGCAACCGCCGGGGCGGCCGGGCGCACGCGGTCGAGGGCTCGCATAGCGGCGCGCCGTCTGGCACCCTCGGTCGCCATGCGCGCGATGCTCCTGGCCGAGGCGATCCTGGCGGTCCATCTCGTCGTGATCGCGTTCAACGTCGCCGGGCTGATCGTCATCCCGATCGGCGCCTGGCGCGGCTGGCGGCTTGTGCGCATCTTCTGGCTGCGCCTGCTGCATCTTGCACTGCTGGCCGTCGTCGCGGGTCAGGCGCTGGCCGGGCGGGCGTGCTTCCTGACGCTCTGGCAGGACGAGCTGACCGGGCGGGCCGCGGCGGCGCCGCCGCTGATCATGCGTTTCGTCGACCGCCTGATCTATTGGGATCTGCCGATGTGGGTGTTTACCGCGATCTATGTCGCGGTGTTCCTTTACGTCGTTGCGCTGTCGCTGCTCGTCCCGTTCGGCCGGCGCCGCGCGACCTGACGCCCGCACCGCGGCCGGACATTATTTCGTCCGCGGTCATCGCGAGCCGTCGCAGGTCCGCCGGCGCTCTCAATGCAACTTCGGGCAGCCCGGCGGATCGCGCTAGCGGGCGGCGGGTTAGCGGCAGGGCCCAGGTCCCGGCAGCAACGCGTTTGCAACGTCGGCGGAACGCCGGTAGGTTGATTAACCCATCAGCAGTTCAGGTTGTCGCTATGGCCTTGATCGAAGGCTTCCGCGTCAGGAACTACCGCTGCCTGCGCGACGTCACGATCGGGCGGCTCTCCGCGCAGCGTGACCGCGCCCCCCTGACGCCGTTCAGCGTTGTGATCGGCAAGAACGGAACAGGCAAGAGTACCCTGTTCGATGCGTTCGGCTTCGTCGCTGATTGCCTCGCCACGGATGTGGAGACCGCCTGCGATGCCAAGCAGCGGGGGGGATTCGAGCGACTGCGCTCCCTGGGTTGTGCGGAGCCCATCGCGTTCGACATCTATTACCGCGAGGCAACCGGCGAACGACCGATCACCTACGAGCTTGCCATCGACCTCGATCACGGCGGGCGACCCTATGTCCGCTCCGAATTGCTGACCCAGCGCCGGAAGGGGCAGAAGCACGGTCGTCCGCATCCGTTCCTGCGATTGGAGCGGGGCAATGGGTTGGTCTGGGCCGGCGAGGATGCCTTAGAGGCTGAAGGGGAAGAGAGCCGAGATCACGCACCGGTCGCGCTCACGGACCTGCGGCAACTTGGCATCGCGACGCTCGGGACGCTTAAGGAGCATCCGCGCATCGAGCGATTTCGTAATTTCCTGAAGGGCTGGTATTTGTCCTATTTCTATCCCGATGCTGCACGTGGACTGCCCAGCGCGGGGCCGCAGAAGCATCTCAATGTGCATGGCGACAACATCGGCAACGTCGTGCAGTTCATGGAGCGGGAGCACAAGGGACAATTCAAGGCCATTCTTAACAGCATCGCCGGCAAAATCCCGGGCATCTCGAGCATCGATACGCATATTACCGAAGATCGGCGCGTGTTGCTGCAATTCAATGATGGGGCTTTCAAGGACCCGTTTTTCGCACAGCAGATGTCAGACGGCACGCTGAAGATGTTTGCCTATCTTCTGCTGCTGGAAGACCCCGAGCCACCACCATTCATCTGTATCGAGGAGCCGGAGAACGGTCTGTATCACAAGCTGCTCGAGTTGCTGGCGCTAGAATTCCGTCTGCGCGCCTCCGGCAAGCGGGGTGCCCCACAGATTTTCGTGACAACTCACCAACCTTATCTTGTCGATGCCCTGGCACCTGAGGAGGTCTGGATCCTGGAAAAAGCGGCGGACGGGTTCTCGGTGATTCGTCGCGTGTCCGATCTCGCGATTGTACGTAACATGGTCGCCGAGGATCTGCCGCTCGGCGGCCTGTGGTACAGCGACTATCTCGATGTAGGGTGATACGTGCATATCGAGGTTCTCGTGGAAGACAGCTCTGGCAGGCGCCTGCTTGAGCATCTTCTACCCGCCGTGATCGGTCCGCAGGCTCAACCGCACACGTGGCGCCTGCACGCCTACAAGGGGATCGGTCGCATTCCACGCAACTTGCGGCCGGAGAGCGATCCGGCGCGACGGATCCTGCTGGATCAACTACCGCGACTGTTACGTGGGTACGAGCGGACGCCTGGTGTCGATGCCGTGCTCGTCGTGCTAGATACCGACTCCCATGAATGCGTGGGCTTCTTGCGTGACCTGAAACACATCGCCGGAACCTGTGCACCCGCGCTTAGCACGCTGTTCCGCCTTGCGATCGAGGAGATCGAGGCCTGGTATCTTGGTGACCGGCCGGCGCTGCTGGCGGCCTATCCGCACGCCCGGCATCAGCCGCTCGACAGCTATGTCCAGGACAGTATCTGCGGCACCTGGGAGAGGCTCGCTGACGTGGTCCACGATGGCGGAGCGGCGGCGATCCGGCAGGCCGGCTGGCCGTTGCCGGGCCAGATCAAGCACGAGTGGGCCGACCGGATCGGTCCACGGATGGATGTTGAGAACAACGCCTCGCCAAGCTTTCGCACGTTCCGCGACGGGCTGCGACGTCTGGTTGGGCAGGCTGGCCCGCCCGGCGCATGATCCGCGTCCTGCCTCCGGCTGCGCTCACGGCGCCGCGACCGCGAACTGCCGCAGATCCGCAAGCGCGCAGTACTCCAGCGCGCCCTCCGCCGTTGCCGCCAGCACGACACCCGGCGCCGTTCCCGCCGCCAGTGCCTCCTGCCAGCGCGGCGCGCACAGGCACCAGCGGTCGCCGGGGCGCAGCCCGGGAAAGTCGAACTCCGGCCGCGGCGTGGACAGGTCGTTGCCGGCGGCCTTGCTGAACGCCAGGAACTCCGCCGTCATCACCACGCAGACCGTGTGACTGCCGAGATCCTCCGGCCCGGTGTCGCAGCAGCCGTTGCGGAAGAACCCGGTCATCGGGCGGGTCGAGCACAGCTCCAGCATCCCGCCCAGCACGTTGCGCGAGGACCGACGGCCCGGACGCCCATTGGTTTCATCGAACGGCATCGTCTTGCCTCCATTCCCGCCGAGTGCCCCGGCGCGGCCCCATCCGCCCCACGGGCGGCGGGCCGGGCGATGAAACCCGATTGGCGCGCCGGCGGCAAACCGCGCTAGCCTCCGCAGGACAGCACGGCCAGGGAGAACCACCATGGACTTCGGCGCTTCGATCTTCTTCACCGACTCTTCGATCACGCCCATGGAGCTGGGCCCGGCGATGGAGGCGCGCGGCTTCGAATCGCTCTGGGCACCGGAGCATTCGCATATCCCGACCTCCCGCCGCTCCCCCTATCCCGGCGGCGGTGACCTGCCCAAGCCCTATTACGACGTGCTCGATCCCTTCGTCACCCTCACCGCCGCCGCGATGGTAACGAAACGATTGATGCTCGGCACCGGTATCTGCCTGGTGATCCAGCGCGATACCATCCAGACTGCGAAGCTCGTTGCCTCGCTCGACCAGGTGAGCGGCGGGCGCTTCCTGTTCGGCGTCGGCGGCGGCTGGAATGCCGAGGAGATGGAAGACCACGGCACTGCCTTCGCCACCCGCTTCAAGAGGATGCGCGAGCAGATCGAGGCGATGGTGCAGATCTGGACCAAATCGAAGCCTGAGTACCACGGCGAGTTCGTCGATTTCCCGCCGATGATGACCTGGCCCAAGCCGGTGCAGAAGCCGCACCCGCCGGTGATCGTGGGCGGCGCCTTCCCGCACGCCGCGCGCCGCGCGATCCGCTACGGCCAGGGCTGGATCCCGATCGCCGGCCGCGGCGACGTCCTCGACCAGATCCCGGAGTTCCGCAAGATGGCGCAGGAGGCCGGGCGCGATCCCGCAACCCTGCCGATCAGCATGTTCTCCGCCACGGAGGACCTCGACACGTTGAAGCGCTTCCGTGATCTCGATGTCGCACGCGTCACCGTGGCCCTGCCGTCGGCGAAGGCCGCCGACGTGCTGCCGATCCTCGACCGCTGGGCGGAGTTGCAAGCGAAAGTGAACGCCTGACCCCTCTTTTCCCTCCCCCTTCGCGGGGAGGGAGAGGCCTTACCCGCCGAACCTTCCCAGCAGCCGCACGTGCGCGCGGATGCCGTGGTGGAAGCAGCGCTGCTCGAACTTCTCGTTCGGGCTGTGCACCTGGTCGTCGTCCAGCCCGAAGCCCATCAGCAGGCTGTCGATCCCGAGCACCCGGCGCAGCGACGCCACAACCGGGATCGAGCCGCCGCTGCCCATCAGCAGCGCGGGGCGGCCGAATTCCTCCGCCAACACCTCCCGCGCGCTGCGCACGTAAGGGCTGTCGGCGGCGATCTCGATCCCCGGCGCCGCGCTCAGCACCGCGACCTCCACCGTCGTGTCCGCCGGCACCCGGGCAGCGAGGAAGCGGCGAAACCCGTCCGCCACCGCGTCCGGGTCCTGGTCCGGCACCAGGCGGAACGAGACCTTGGCGAACGCCTCCGACGCGATCACGGTCTTCGACCCCGGGCCGGTGTAGCCGCCCCAGATGCCGTTGATATCCGCCGTCG
Source organism: uncultured Pseudomonadota bacterium (assembly GCA_963708095.1). Taxonomy (GTDB): domain Bacteria; phylum Pseudomonadota; class Alphaproteobacteria; order Acetobacterales; family Acetobacteraceae; genus JAJZVS01. Next base: position 3,352,346 of record OY970182.1, on the reverse strand, counting down.
GCCGCGCCCACAGCCGTTCCAGCGCCGGCCGGTCCTGCTCGCCGGCTGGGAGACGCAGGCCGATGTCGCCAAGGAACGCCGCCTCGTCGAACCCCATCGCCTGCCATTCCGCCGCCTGCGCCGCGCTGACCGGCTTCACCGCATCGTAGAACCCGGGAATCTGGATCCGTCCCGCCGCGTCCGCGAGGCCACCCAGCGCGGCGCACAGCGCGTTGATCGGGTTGCGCGCCGAGCCGCCGAACAGTCCCGAATGCAAATCCCGCTTCGCCGCGCGCAAGGTCACCTCGGTATAGACGAGGCCGCGCAGCCGCGTGGTGATCGCCGGCGTGTCGACGTCCCACATGCCGGTATCGCTGATCAGCGCCAGGTCGGCCGCAAGCTCGGCCTTGTTGGCTTCCAGGAACGGGTCGAGGTTGAGGCTGCCGACCTCCTCCTCCCCTTCCAGCAACACGGTGATGCGGGCGGGGACGCCGCCGCCGGCATCGTGCCAGGCGCGGAGCGCCGAGAGGAACATCATCACCTGGCCCTTGTCGTCCACCGCGCCCCGGGCGACGAAGCGCGGGCCGCGCGGGCCCTCGACCAGCTGCGGCTCGAACGGCGGGCTGGCCCAAAGCGCGACCGGATCGACCGGCTGCACGTCGTAATGGCCGTAGAACAGCACGTGCGGGCCGCGGTAGCCGGTCGGGCCGGGATGGTGCGCGACCACGATCGGATGGCCCGCGGTGGGACGGAGGGAGGCGGTGAACCCCACCCCGCCCAGGAAGTCCCGCACCCATTCCGCTGCGCGCCGGCAGTCCGCCGCGCGCTCCGGCCGGGCACTGATGGAGGGGATGCGCAGCAGCTCGAACAGCGCCTCGCGCGCGGCGGGGAGCGTGGCGTCGGCGTGGCGGAGCACGGTGTCGGTGGCATCGGCGGGCATGGCGGCATCCTTCCGGTGCCCCGCGCGGCGGGGCGAACTGGGCGCATGTTCTCACGCCGCACGCCGCCGGCACAAATCGGCGGGCCGCGGTTCAGCGCGCCGGCTTCGGTCGGTACCCGTCCGTCAGGCTGCCGAGGAAGGCGATGATGTCGCGTTCCTCGGCGGCACTCAGCGGCGGCAGATCGCCGCGCTTCAGGGTGAAAGGCGGATCGACCACATCGATGTTGCCGCGATCGCGCGCCGGCAGATCGTTGAACTTATCGATCTTCCCCCCCGGCCCGCGCGGATAGATCCGCCCCGGCTCGGTGTCGCGGAAATCGTAGAAATCCAGCACCTGCCGCAGGGAATGATAGATGCCGTTGTGGAAGAACACGTGCCGCGTGGCGACGTTGCGCAGGGTGGGCGTCAGGAACAGGCCGCAATACTGCGTCTGCCTCGCCATATCGGTGCGGTACGGCCCGCAGATGCCGAGGTCGAAATACGCGGGATCGCGATTGACGCGCAGCGCGGGATTGCGCGGCACGCCCAGCGCCTCGAACTGGTGATCGGTGAACAGCGGCGGCCGCCCGTCCGGGGTGGGCTGATCCAGGTGGCAGGCGGCGCAATCGCCCTTGCGCGGATCGTTGAACAGCAGGTAGCCGCGCAGCTCGGCCGGGGTGAGGCGGGCCTTGCCCTCCAGCCAGTCGTCGTAGCGGCTGGTATAGGGATGAAAGGCCCGGTCCTCGATCTCGTACCGCGCCACCGCGAACAGGGCTTCCGATACCGCCATGCCGGGGTTGGCGAAGATCGACGGCCCGAACAACTGCACGAAGCTCGCGACGTAGGGCGCGTGCTGCAGCACGCCGGCCACCCGGGCGATGCTGCCGCCGTCCATTTCGAACGGGCTGAGCAGCGGGCCCATCGCCTGGTCCTGCAACGTGTCGGCGCGGCCGTCCCAGAACAGCCCGCCCTGCGGCACCAGGTTGGCGGCTGTCGCCGCGGTGTCCTGCGCGGTCTTGTCCGTGCGCGACGCCTGCTGCCCCGCGGCGGCGAGCTGCGCCAGGGTGACGGTCTCGTTTTCTTCGTTATCGGGACCGACGCTGAAATTCGGCTGCCGCTCCAGATACATGAGCGACGGCACGGCGCGGACGCCCTGGCGGGTCAGGCGCGGGCCGCCGAACATCGCCGGCTGCGCATTGGGCGGCCCGTAGGCGCGGGCCGGGCTATGGCAGGACGCGCAGGACAGACGCCCGGAGGACGACAGGCTGGGGTCGAAGAAAATCCGCCGCCCCAGCCGCGCCATCGCCGACAGCGGCGCCACCGGCGGGCGGATCAGCCGCACCGGGTGCGGGTTCAGCCCTTGCGCGAGCAGGAAGCTCGCCCGCGGGTGGCGCAGCCAGGCGCCAAGCGGAACCGGGCTGCGCGCCACGAAAAAGACGCCGGTGCCGGCCAGGGCTGCGAACAGCAAGCCGGCACCGTAACGAATCCACCGATGGCGCCCCGGCCGGCCGAGCAGAATCCGGCCGATCCGCATCCGCCGCGGATCGCGTCTACCGGCGGCCCGGCAGCGGCATGCCGGTCACCGGGTTGAGATAGAGCGGCGCCACCCGTCCGCCGCCATGGGCGAAGTCGAACATGCTCATGATCGACCCGGTGGTGGCGTCGAACGAGCCGCCGCCCAGGCGCTCCCCGTGCAGCCAGTTGTCCTCGATGAAGCGCACGACCGAGGCCTGGGTGATCTCGGTATGGCTGATATGGTCAGGCTTCGCCCAGGGCGAGATCACCAGGAACGGAAGGCGCGTCCCCGGGCCGCAGCGCCCGTTCACCGGCTTGCCGTCCACGCCGGGCAGCGGCGTGCCGCTGCCGCAGACGCCGGGCCCGTCGAGCTGGTCGGCCTGCTTGTCGAAGGACGGGTTCGTCGTCTTGGCGAAGGCGTGGTCGTACCAGCCGTCCGAATCGTCCCAGGTGATGACCACCGCCGTGCTCCTCCAGTCCGGCTGGTGCTGCAGGAAGTTGATCAGGCGCACGACGCCCGCCTGCTCATCCAGCGGATCGGAATAGCCCGCATGGCCGTCCTGGTAGGCGGGCAGCTTGATGTAGGAGACTGCGGGCAGCTTGCCGTCGCGCACGGCGCGGTAGAAATCCGCCAGCCCGTACTGGTGGTTGGCCGGGTCGGGGGTCTTGCCGTCATGCTCGAAACTGTAGCCGATGTCGGCAAGCGCGTGCGGCCGCGCGTGCGTCGGGTTGGCGGTGGTCGCGTAGTACTGGAACCAGTTGTGGTGCGGAATGTAATCGACCACGTTGGCGCCGACCACCACCGAGTGGGTGCTGCGCTTGCAGCCCGTGGTGCCGTTCGGGTTATGGCTGGCCAGATCGAAGCCACCCATGAAGCCGCCCCAGGTCACATCCGCCGCGTTCAGCAGGTCGCCGATGTTCTTCCCCGTCATCATCACCTGGTTGGTGGGGGACGAACAGGCATCATGCGCCGGATCGACGTCGTTGATCATCCCCAGGCCGCCCTGGCCGTCGTTGATGTAATAGGACACGGCGGTCACGGTGGACGGCTTTTTGGTGGTGGCGACGATCTGCATGCCGTCGGTCTGGCCGGACACCACTTCCAGCGCCCCGGGCGTGGAGGGACCGTAGGTGTCGGTATAGGCATTGTCGCTCATCGCGTAATGCTGCGCGTAGCGCCATATCGCGCCGACGGTGTTGCCGTCGAAATAGCCCATGACCTGGCCCTTGGTGCCGAAGGCGCCGACCCCGCCCGGCGTGGCCTTGCCGGTGTATTTCGGGAACAGATCGGCGCGGCCGTGGTCGTAGGCCATCTGCTCGGCCGTATAGGCGTGGTTCTGGTCGGCGGTGGCGGCCTGGGTGCGGTCGAGCCGGAACGGCTCCGCCGCGTCGGCGCCGTTCTCCTTGTTGCTGAAGTTGGGGTTGCCGGTCAGCAGATGCGCGGCGGCCAGGGTATTGGCGCGCGGCGTGCCGGGGGCGGCGACGAACGGCGGCTCGCCCTTCGGATTGGCGGCCTTCGGGTAGGTGGCGAAATAATGATCAAACGAGACGTTCTCGTCGTAGATCACCACCAGGTGCTTGATCGGCGTCGCGGTCCTGGCCGTATCGGCCGGGTTGCGGCCGGCACCGCCGGCCGGCGCCACCGCGCCCGTCGTCGGCGGTGTGGCGGACGCTGCACCAGGTGCGGCGAGAGCGCCGACGAGAAGGCCGGCGCAGAGCGCCCCGGCGGCGGGAGCCAGTCGAACGGTGCGATGACGCATGACACCTCGGCAAAGAGTGACCATATACGGACGGCGACCTAACCGGAAATCCGCCGGCCGGGCATGACGTTCTGGTGACGCCGGGTCATGATCGCGCCGAGGCGGAGGGCCGGCCGTTCCCGCACCCGGCTCTCCTGCCGGGCTCGGGGGGCGGGTTGATCCCGAAATCACGGTCCGTTAACGTCCCTCGGTTCTCCCCGCCGGATGGCCCGGTGCCGGCGGCGGCCCGTGCGGCCGAGCCCATGTCCGTCCCCCTCGCCTTTCCCGCCGCGCGGGCCACCCGCGCGTCCAACGCCGTTGGCCTCCGGCGCGTCCGGCGCCATAGTGTCACAGTTGGTCGAAACGCCATGCACATCGAATCCGAACCCACCCGCCAGCTTCAGCGCGCCGCCACCGCCGCGAGGGACGCCGCCCGCGTCCTCGCCCGCACGCCCGCCGCCGGGCGCGACGCGGCGCTGCGGGCCATGGCCGCCGCCGTGCGCGCGCACGCGCCCGAGATCCTGGCCGCCAATGCCGCGGACCTCACCGCCTCCTCCGCCGGCGCCGCCTTCCGCGACCGCCTCGCGCTCGACCCGTCCCGGCTCGAAGCGATCGCCGCCGGCCTCGAAGCGGTGGCCGTGCTGCCGGACCCGCTGGCGCGGGATCTCGGCCGCTGGACCCGCCCCAACGGGCTCGCCATCGCCCGCATCCCGGCGCCGATCGGGGTGATCGGCATGATCTACGAAAGCCGCCCGAACGTCGGCGCCGATGCCGCCGCGATCTGCCTGAAATCGGGCAACGCGGTCATCCTGCGCGGCGGCTCGGACAGCGTCCGCAGTGCCGCCGCCCTCCACGCCGCGGTCACCGCCGGCCTGCGCACCGCCGGCCTGCCGGACGCCGCGGTCCAGATCGCACCCGGCACCGACCGCGCCTACGTCGCCGCCATGCTGGGCGCCGTCGGGCTGATCGACCTCATCATCCCGCGCGGCGGCAAATCCCTGGTGGAACGCGTGCAGCGGGACGCCCGCGTGCCGGTGCTCGCCCACGCCGAGGGCATCTGCCACACCTACATCCACGCCAGCGCCGACCCGGCCATGGCGCGCAGCGTGCTCGCCAACGCCAAGATGCGCCGCACCGGCATCTGCGGCGCCACCGAAACCCTGCTGATCGACCGCACCATCGCCCCCAGCCTGCTGCCCCTGCTGGTGGCCGACCTCCGAACCCTCGGCTGCGACTTCCGCGCCGACCCCGCTGCCCGCGCGATCGTGCCAGACCTGCCCGCCGCCGCGACAGAAGATTTCGACACCGAATGGCACGACGCCATCCTGTCGGTCGCCGTGATCGACGGGGTGGACGCAGCCCTTACCCACATCGGCTGCCACGGCAGCGGCCATACCGACGCCATCGTCACCAACGACGAAGCCGCCGCCCGGCAGTTCCTGCGCAACATCGACAGCGCGGTCGCCCTGTGGAACGCCTCCACCCAATTCTGCGACGGCAGCGAATTCGGCTTCGGCGCCGAAATCGGCATCGCCACCGGCCGCCTCCACGCCCGCGGCCCGGTCGGCCCCGACCAACTCACCACCTACCGCTACATCGTGGAAGGCACCGGCCAGGTGCGGCCCTGAGCGCAGCCTCGCGCAGACTACGCCGACCGTGGGAGTGAGCGGCCTTCCAGGAAGTAAGGCCAGGGGCTCTGCCCCTGGACCCCGCCAAGGGCTCGCCCTTGGAACCCTTCCGTTGGTTCCGTGTGCGTGGGGGGTGTCTCGGGTCGGGGCTGGGGCTGCCGGGGCGGGCGGGTTGGGGCAGGGACTGGGCGCAGTCGCGCCCAGTCCCTGCCCCAACCCGCCCGCCCCGGCAGCCCCAGCCCCGACCCGAGACACCCCCCACGCACACGGAACCAGTAGACGGGGTCCAGGGGGCAGCGCCCCCTGGCCTTGCTTCCTGGAAGGCCGCTCACCCAGGCGGCCCGCATAGCATGCGCGCAGTCGTGCCGAGGCCCGGCCCGGCGGCGCCGCCCAGATTTGGCGATGGGCGGCGGATGCGGGTTGGGTTGTTGGGGGGGTCGTTCAATCCGGCGCATGCGGGGCATCGTCATGTGGCGGAGCTGGTGCGGCGGCGGCTGCGGCTGGATCAGGTGTGGCTGCTGGTTTCTCCGGGCAACGTGTTGAAGCCGCGTGCGGGGATGGCGCCGTTCGCGGTTCGGCTGGCCGGTGCGCGGGCTTTGGCCGACGGGCGGCGGATCGTGGCAAGCGGGATCGAGGGCGTGCTGCACGTCCGCTACAGTATCGACACGGTTCGGCAGCTTCGAACCCGTTTCCCGCACGTTCGCTTCGTCTGGGTGATGGGCGCCGACATTCTGGAGCAGTTGCCACGGTGGCGGCAGTGGGAATCATTTGTCAGCAGCGTGCCGTTTCTTGTGATGCCGCGTCCGTCGTATAACCTGCGCGCGCTGTCCGGGCAGGCGGCGCGCCGGCTGCGGTCGGCGCGCTTGTCGTCGCAGGCGGCGCCGAGGCTGGCGGATGCGGCGCCGCCGGCCTGGGTGTTCCTGCCAGCGCCGCAACATCCTGCCTCGGCGAGCGCGATCCGCGCTGCCCGCAAAGGAGCCGTGCCATAGCCAAGCCGCCCTCGTCCTCCGGTCCCCGCGCCCCGGCCTCCCGCGGCTCCGGACCACGCACGCAGGCGCCGGGCAAGCAGCCGCCGCGCAAGGCACCGCGGCCGCTGCCGGCGGCGGACAAGTCGCCCGGCTCGCCGCGCAAGAAGGCCGTCATGGCCGGCCCCGCGCGCCGCGCCGCCGACCGCACCGCCGCGCCGGCGCCGGCGCCGGCGCCGGAGGCGGCTATCGAACGGCTGCAGAAGGTGATCGTTGCCAGCCTGGAGGACGACAAGGCGGAAGCGATCGTCACCCTCGATCTCGCCGGCCGCGCCTCGTTCTGCGACCGCATGGTGATTGCGAGCGGCCTGGCCGACCGCCAGATCGCGGCGATGGCCGAGCATCTGGTGGAAAAGCTGAACACCGCCGGGCTCAAGCGCGTGCAGGTGGAGGGTGCCGGCGGGTCGGACTGGGTGCTGATCGACGCCGGGGATATCGTCGTGCACCTGTTCAAGCCGGACGCACGGACGATGTACGCGCTCGAAAAAATGTGGAGCGCCGACCTCGACGAAGTGGCCGGCGGCTGACCCCGCGCGGCGCCCGTCCTTCCCCATGCCAGTCGCCGCGCCGCCCGCCCGCTTGCCTTCCTCCGACGGCGCCTCGCCCGTCATGGCGCAGTGGTTCGCGCTCAAGGCGGAACATCCCGATGCGCTGTTGTTCCTGCGCATGGGGGATTTCTATGAGTTGTTCTTCGCCGATGCCGAAGCCGCTGCCAGTGCGCTCGATATCGCCCTCACCGCCCGCGGCGAGCAGGCCGGTGCGCCGATCCCAATGTGCGGCGTGCCGGTGCACGCGGCCGAGGCCTATCTCGCCCGCCTGATCCGCCGCGGCTTTCGGGTCGCGGTCGCCGAGCAGATGGAGGACCCGAAGACCCGCACCGGCAAGGCGCCGATCCGCCGCGCGGTGGTCCGTCTGGTCACCCCCGGCACCCTCACCGAGGACAGTCTGCTGGAGGCCGCCCGCCCGAACCTGCTGCTCGCCGTGGCGGCCGAGCGGGCGGAGCTGGGCGCCGCCTGGCTCGACATCTCCACCGGCCTGTTCGAGACGGCGGCGCTGCCGGCGGCCGAGCTGCCCGGCCTGCTGGCGCGGCTCGATCCCGCCGAGATCCTCGCCCCGCAGGCGCTGCCGCTCGGCGAGTGGGAGCCGCGGCGCGGGCCGGAGACGCTGCCGCTGCCGCCGGCCGCGGCGCGCCGGCGGCTGGCCGAGGCGTTCGGTGCCGCCAGCCTCGATGCCTTCGGCAGCTTCGCCGACGCGGAGGCCTGCGCCGCCGCTGCCGCGCTCGACTACGTGCGCACCACTGCCGCCGGGGCGCTGCCGCATCTGTCGCGCCCGGCCCCGCGGGGGGCGGAGGGGGTGCTGGCGCTCGACCCCGCGACGCGGACCAGCTTGGAACTCCTGCGCGCGCGCGACGGGGGGACGCCGCACAGCCTGTTCGCCGCGATCGACCGCACTCTGACTGCGCCGGGGGCACGCCGGCTCGGCGCCTGGATCGCCGCGCCGCTGACTGCGCCGGCGGCGATCGCGGCACGCCAGGACATGTGGTCCTGGATGGGGGCGAACCCGGACGCCACCGCGCGGCTGCGCGCCGCGCTGCGCGCCGTGCCCGACATGGCCCGCGCCCTCGGGCGGCTTTCGATGCAGCGCGGCGGCCCGCGCGACCTCGCCGCCCTGCGCGCCGGGCTGGCCGCGGCGCGGGAAGCGGCCGCCGCGCTGGTCCCGCCGCTGCCCGCGCTGCTGGAGGAGGCGCGCGCCGCGCTGGCCACCAACCCGGCGCTGGAGGACGCGCTTGCCGCCGCGCTCGCCGAGCCGGCGCCGCTGCGGCTCGACGATGGCCCCGCCATCCGCGCCGGTTTCGATGCGGAACTGGATGCCGAACGCGCCTTGCGCGACGACAGCCGCCGGGTGCTGGCCGGCATGCAGCTCGACTACGCGCAGCGGTTCGGTGTCGCCAGCCTGAAGATCCGCCACCACGCCCAGCTCGGCTACGTGATCGAGGTGCCGGCGACGGCGGCGGAACGGCTGCGCGCCGATCCCACGCTGACCTTGCGTCAGTCGATGGCGAACGGCGCCCGCTTCGCCACCGCCGAACTCGCCGCGCTCGATCGCCGCATTGCCGAGGCGGCCGAGCGCGCCGCGACCCGGGAGCGCGCGGTGTTTGCCCATCTGGTGCGCCAGGTGCTGAACGAGGCGCCGGCGATCGCGGGCGCGGCGGAGGCGCTGGCGCTGCTGGACGTGGCGCAATCGGCGACGAAACTCGCCGAGGCCGGGCGCTGGTGCCGTCCGGTGCTAACGTGCGAGACCGACTTCCTGGCCCGCGGCGCCCGCCATCCGGTGGTGGAGGCGGCGCTGGCAGGTTCCGCCACCGCCTTCGTTCCTAACGATTGCGATCTGTCCCCCGACCGCCGCCTGCTGCTGCTGACCGGGCCGAACATGGCCGGCAAGTCCACCTTCCTGCGGCAGAACGCGCTGCTGGTTGTGCTCGCCCAGGCCGGCCTGCCGGTGCCGGCCGAGGCCTTCCGCCTCGGCGTGGTCGATCGGCTGTTCTCCCGCGTCGGCGCCGCCGACGACCTTGCGCGCGGCCGGTCCACCTTCATGGTGGAAATGACCGAGACGGCCTCCATCCTGCACCAGGCCGGCCCACGCTCCCTGGTTGTGGTCGACGAGATCGGCCGCGGCACCGCCACGCTGGATGGGCTCGCGATCGCCTGGGCGGTGCTGGAGGCGCTGCACGGGGCGATCCGCTGCCGTACTATTTTTGCCACACATTTCCACGAACTTGCGGCGCTGGCCGAGCGTTTGCCGCGGCTGAAGCCACATACCATGCGGGTTAAGGAATGGAAGCGTACGGTCGTATTCCTGCACGAAGTGGCGGAAGGCGCCGCCGGCCGCTCCTGGGGCGTGCATGTCGCGGAGCTGGCCGGCGTGCCGGCCCCGGTGGTCCGTCGGGCGGCGACTTTGCTGACGGCGCTGGAGGCCGCGGGCAGTCCGCTCGGCGCCGGCTCCGCCCTTGGCGCATTGCCGCTGTTCGCCGCCGCCGCTACGCCGGAGCCTTCCGCACCCCTAAGTGAAGACGAGCCCCCCGCGCTCGTGGCCCTGGCCGAACTCGATCCGGATCGGCTTTCGCCGCGCGAGGCGCTCGACGCGCTCTACCGTCTGAAATCGTTGCTACCGGCTTGCGCCGGCGGCACTGCCGAGTAAGCATCACCTGATGTTGACCCACGTCCCCGAACCGCCTGCCGTCGGCTCCGCCCTTCCGCTGTCAGAAACTCTGGCGGCCTTGGCGGAGCCCGACGGGACGGCGCCGCGCGATGCGGCACTTGCCGCCTTCCGCCGCCACCTCGCGCGCATCCAGGCGCAGGTGCGCGAAACCTTCGAGCAGGGGGAGATCACCGGCCTGCAGGCCGGCCATCAGCTCGCTGAACTGACCGACGGGCTGGTGAGTGCGCTCTTTGCCCACGCCGCGGCCGCGCTCGGCGGGGTCGAGACCCTGACCATCGCCGCCACCGGCGGCTACGGCCGCGGAACCCTGGCGCCGTTCAGCGATATCGACCTGCTGTTCCTGACCCCGCATGAACCATCCCCGCATACGCTCGCGGTGGTCGAATACATGCTCTATTTCCTCTGGGATCTCGGGCTGAAGGTCGGCCACGCCACCCGTTCGATCGAGGAATGCCTGAACGAAGGCGCGACGGACATCACCATCCGCACCGCGCTGCTCGACGCCCGGTTGCTCGCCGGCGACGCGGCGCTGTTCGAGGACTTCCACCACCGCTTCCGCGCCGCCTGCAAGGCCTCCGGCGTGGGCGAATACATCGCCGCCAAGCAGGCCGAGCGCGAGGCGCGCCATCGCCGCTTCGGCGACAGCCCGTTCGTGGTCGAGCCGAACATCAAGGAAGGCCGCGGCGGGCTGCGCGACCTGCAAACCCTCTACTGGATTGCTCGCTACGTTTTCGAAACTTACACCATGGGCGAGCTCGCCGACGTCGCCGGCGTGCTGTCGCCGGTGGAAGCGCGCCATGCCCGCCGGTCCTGGGAATTCCTGTGGACGTTGCGCTTTCACCTGCACTACGTCGCCGGCCGCGCCGAAGAGCGCCTGACCTTCGACCTGCAGCCGGTGGTCGGCGCGCGCATGGGCTACACCCGCCACGGCCGCCAGGACGGGGTGGAGCGTTTCATGCGCCACTATTTCCTTACCGCCCGCGACATCGCCCGCCTGACCCGTATACTCGAGCCCGCCATCCTGCGTGCCGCCCTGGGTCCGCCGGCGATCGCGGCGGAGACCGACAAGGCATTGATCGCCGCCGGCTTCGTGCTGGCGGAAGGCGACCTGATGCCGATCCCGGGGCGTGATTTCGACATCGAGCCGATCCAGATGCTGCGCATCCTGAAGCTCGCGCGCGATCGCGACCTCGAACTGCACCCGCTGGCGATCCGTTCGCTGATCCGCAACGAACGCGCCGCGGCGCAGCTCCGCGGCGATCCGGAAGCCGCCGAGCTGTTCATGGATCTGCTGTGCGGCCATCCGCCGGAACGCAGTCCGGCGCACCCACACGAAAGCCGCCATCCGGACGGGGCGCGCTGGCTCGCGATCCTGAACGAGGCCGGATTCCTCGGCCGCTTCCTGCCCGACTGGGGCCGCATCGTCGGGCAGATGCAGTTCGACACCTACCACGTCTTCACCGTCGACGAGCACACGATCGAAGCGATCCGTGTGCTCAACACCCTGGAACGCGGCGAGCTTGCGCAGGTGGCGCCGATCGCGTCCGGTCTGGTGGACCACATCCAGTCGCGCCGGGCATTGTATCTCGCGATGCTGCTGCACGACATCGCCAAGGGACGCGGCGGCGATCATTCCCGCATCGGCGCCGAGATCGCGCTGGAAGTGGGCCCGGCGCTCGGCCTGTCCGCGGAGGAAACGGAAACCGTCTCCTGGCTCGTACTGTATCACCTGATGCTGAGCGAGACCGCGTTCAAACGCGACATCGACGATCCGAAAACCATCCTCGACCTCGCCGATACCATCCAGTCGCCGGAACGGCTCCGCCTGCTGCTGGTCCTGACCGTCGCCGACATGCGGGCGGTGTCGAAGAAAGTCTGGAACGGCTGGAAAGCCACCCTGCTGCGCGAACTCTACACGCGGGTGGCGGAAGTACTCGAAGGCGGCCTCGCCACCACCGAACGCGACGTGCGCGTCAGTCGCGCGAAGGAAGCCGCCGCCGCGCTGCTGGCCGACTGGTCGGCGGAAGAGATCGCGGAATTCGCCGCCCTCGGCTATCCCGGCTACTGGCTGTCGTTCGATCCGGAAACCCACGTCCGCCACGCCAGGCTGATCCGCGAGGCGGAACGACGCAATGCCCCCCTCACCGTCCACACCGAACCGCTGCCGGCCCGCGCCGTGACGGAAGTCACCGTCTACTGCGCCGACCACGCCGGGCTGTTCAGCAAGATTTCCGGCGCGCTGGCCGTCGCCGGCGCCTCGATCGTCGATGCGCGCATTCATACCATGACCAACGGCATGGCACTCGATACGTTCTGGGTGCAGGACGCCGCCGACGGCACGTTCGAAGCACCCCACCGGCTCGCACGCCTCTCCGCCCTGATCGAACAAGCCCTCTCCGGCCGCCTGCGCCTGTCGGTGGAAATCCACAAACTGTCGAAAATCCTCGTCGGCCGGCGCATGCGCGCCATCCACGTTCCGCCCCGCGTGGTGATCGACAACCGTGCATCGAACACCCACACCGTCCTCGAAGTGAACGGCCGCGACCGCCCCGGCCTGCTGCACGACGTCACCGCCGCCATCAGCGAACAAGGCCTGCAAATCGCCTCCGCCCACGTCACCACCTACGGCGTGCGCGCCGTGGACGTGTTCTACGTGAAGGACGTGTTCGGCCTGAAAGTCGAAAACGAACAGAAACTGCGCCAGTTGCGCACCGCCCTGCTCGCCGCCCTGGCAAACCCCGAAGACGTCCCCGCCCCGGCGCTCGCCCCCGTCGTACCACGCCGGCGGCGTGCGGTGGGCTGAGCCCTAAGCAAGGCTAGGGGGCTTTGCCCCCTGGACCCCCACCAAGGGCTCGCCCTTGGAACCCAAAAGACGGGGTCCAGGGGACGCGTTCCCTGGCGGGGTCCAGGGGCAGAGCCCCCGGCCTTTCTTACGACCTCAGAACAGCCCGAATAGCCCGCGGAGGAACCCTGGGGTCAGGGCGGTCAGGGGGTTCACCCTGACGGTTGGGTTTTTCAGTGCTCCCTGCACGGTGTAGCTCGCGGCGAACACGCCGCCGCCACGTTCCGGGCTGAACAGGCGCCCTACCAGCGGCACATGGCCGAGCAGTGCGTTGAAGAAATACGCCGGCACGATGGTGCCTTTCAGGTCGATGCGGTTGCGGTCGACGTCGACCGTTCCCTGCGCCGTGACGCCCAGCGAGGCGCTGAAGGCGCGTGCGCCGGTCAGGGTGAGTTCGCCGCCGCGCTGGCGGAACGGCGCGACCAGGCGGCTCACGCCGAGCCCGGGGCCGCGCAGCAGTTCCACCACGCCGTAGAGCGTGACGGCTTGCAGCAGCCGGGCCAGGATCGGGGCGTCGCGCAGACGGAAGTTCTCGAGCGTGGCCGTGCCGGCGAGCGTGGAGACCGGACCGGGGCCGAACTGTCCGGTGATGGCGAGCGTGCCGCCTTGCAAGGCGCCGGGCAGGTCGAGGCCGTGCGCGAGGGCGCCGGCGTTGCTGGCGTGGACCAGAAGCGAGCGGCCGGCGGCGGTCGGATCGATGCGCAGCGTAAGCCGGCCGGGGCCGCCGATCTTTGCGTCGACGTGCAGGCGCTGCCACACGAAGCCGTCATTCGATCCGGTGGCGGCGAGGTCCGTCAGGGTCTCTCCGCCAGCCAGGTAGACGGTGGCGATATGCGCGACGAGGGTCCAGGGCGGCCCGCGGTGTGGCGGCGGCGCGGGTGCAGGTGCCGCCGCGGGCGCGGATTTTGGGGAAGATGCGGGGGGCGATGCCGGCGCTGCCGGCCGGGGGGCGAGACGCGCCGCCAGGTCGAGCGCCGGGCCGGACAGGTCTACGATGATCGGCTGGCCAACGCCGGGGAAGTCGACCTCGCCGCTCACCTCGGTGCGGCCAAGGCGCAGCCGGGTCAGGTGCAGCTGCGCCAGTCGCCCGGCGACGAACCCGGCGCTGGCTGTCCCCCCCAGCGCCGTGCGCGCGCCCGTGGCGGGCACCTCGTCGGAGGGGGCGGTCAGCACGATCGACGCCGCTCCTTCCAGCCGGTCGTGCACCAGCGGCAGCTCCGCGCGCAACCGGGCCGGCTGCCCTGCCGGTTTGTCCCAGTGCAACGGCGCGACGGCGACGCGCGCGCGGGTGATGTCGGCGTCGACAGCGACGGTGCCCTGGCCATCGCGCCGCTCGGTCAGCACGGTGGAGACCCCGACCGGGCCGGACACCAGCCCAAAGGTCGACACGCCGGCCGCCGCCAGTGCCGCCGCGGTGGTTTCCGTCGCCGCGGTCAGGCGTTGCTGTACCTGGTCCGGCGGTCCGGTGCGGAAGTCCATCTGCCCGCCCAGCCGGGCCGGGAAGCCGCCCAGCCGGCCGTTCCCGGACAGGGTCAGTCCGTCGGTGCCGGCAGTCAGGTCGAACTGCCCGTCATCGAGGTTCCATCCGTTCACCACCCGCGTCAGATGCACGCCGGCGAGCTGCGCCGTCGCGCTCACCTGCACCTGTGCGACCCGCAGCTTCGCCAGCAGCGGAAAAGCCACCGAAAGCCGGGCGGCAACCTGGCCGGCCGGATCGGTCAGCGGCAAGGGATGGCGGGACAGCAGCCCGAGCCGCGGCTCCTGCAGCAGCGCCAGCGCGGCCGGTATCGGCCCGGCGATCCGCGCCTCGATCCGCATGTCCTGGTCGTGATGAGCGAGGCCGGTGATGCGCAGGGTGCCGTCCCGCACCGCGAGCCCGGCCGGCTGCCCCGCCTCCCCCGCTTGGCGCCCGCCGGTGACCGCGATATCCAGCCGGTCGGGGTCATGCAGGCGCAGCTCGGCGGTGCCGTCGATCAGCGGCGGCACCGGGCGCAGCCAGTGCACGACGAGGCCGGTGCCGCGCAGGGTGCCGGCCGCCTCGAACAGGTTCACGTGCGAGAAGTCGGCGTCCATAGCGAGTCCGAAGCTGAACACCCCGTCCCGCGCTTCCCCGCGCGGGATGTTCTCCAGGATCCAGCGGCGGGCGTCGCGGGCCACGCCAGCGGGCCAGAACACCGGCAGCCGGGCGAATGCCACCTGATCGAAGTGCAGCCCGAGCGCGGCCATGATCGTCCTGTCGGCGCGGGCGAGCGTGCCGCGCAGACTGAGCACGGTCGGCGGCGTACCCGGCGCCCCCGGCAGGGTGAGCCGCAGCAGGTGCAGCGCCACCCGCTCTTGCGTGCCGCCGGCGCGCAGCTCCGCCGCCGTGATCGGCACCGCCGCGCCGGCCACGCGCACGAGGCCCGGCCCGGCATCGAGCGCCAGCACGATCTGTCGCGGCCGCAGATCGGCGCCGAGATCGAAGGAGACGGTGCCCCCGACCGGGGCATCGACTGCGGTGAGCGCCGCCAGCCCCGGCGCGTCGCCCGCCAGCGCGGCCGGGGAGATGCGATCCAGCCGCGCCGCCACCTGCGCCGTCTGGCCGCCGGGCGGCAACTGGACGGTCAGAGTGACGTCCGCCACCTTGCCGCCGAGGCTCAGCCCGAGCCTTGCCGCCCCGATCACGCCGCCGCCGGGGGCGCGCGCGAGGTCGAGGAAGGCGTGCGGCGCCCGCCATACGGCGCCGAGCTGGCGGTCCACCACCTCCAGGTTGGCGTCGCGCACCAGCAGCCGCTGCAGTTCCGAGAGCAGGCCGAAGCGCGACGGCTCCCGCGCGCCGGCGGGGGGGCGGGCGAGTTCGGCGAGGATCGCGGCCGGGTCGAGCTGCGGCGCGGCGCCGGGGGCGGGCGGTGCGGCGCTATGGGCGACGGGGGACGGCGCCGCCGCGGGCGCCGCTCCGGCCTCCGGCGCCCCGGGTGGAGCGGTGCCGACAGCGAGGCCGATCGTTCCGCGGGCCGTCCGCCGCAGCAGGATGCGCGGCCGGTCGATCGCCACGGTGCGCGGCACCAGCCGCAGTCGCAGCAGCGCCGGCAGCGACAAGGTGACCGCCGCGCTCGGCACCGCCATCAGCCGCCGTCCTGCGGCATTGCGCACGGCGACATCGGTCAGCCGCAAGTCGAGCGGAGCGCCGAGCCCGCCGTGGAATCCCTCCCAGGCCAGCGCCACCTGGCCGAGGCGCAGGCGGTCCGGGGCGAACTGACGGTCGGCCGCCGCCTCGATCCGTGCGCTCAGCCAGGGTAGCGCGATCGGCCCGCGCCCCAGCCGCCAGGCGAGCAGCCCGAGGCCGGTACCGGCGAGCAGCGCCACCGTCAGCGCGACCGTGACGGCCCCGTGCAGCGCCCGCCACAGCAGCCGCGCCGCTTGACCGGAGAGCCGCCTCATGGCGAGCCTGCGCCGAGCGGCGCCGCCCCGGCGCGGCACCTTACCTCGGACCCGAATTCCATGCGCGCCTTCCGCTCCGCATCGCCGGCGCTGCGTTCCCCGGTGCTGCATTCCGGGGCGCTGTGTCCCCTGGCGTTGGGTCCCCTGGCGCGGCGTCGACTGGCGCTGCGTTCCCTGGTGTTGAGCCTTCCGGTATCGACAGCATGCGCGCGGCCGGCCGAGGCGGGGCAGTAGTCGCCGTGGCATCCGCACGTCCGCGCCGCCAACCCGCAACGCCCGTTCCAGCCCCCGACCGGCGCGGGCCCGGATGGCCCGCGGCGCACGACACCGCGGCGGCGGCGCGGCTGATCGAGCGCTTCGGCGCGCTCGGGCGCGCGGAGGCAAAGCTGGCGGCGCGGCCGGACGTGGCCGCCGTGCTGGAAGCCGTCGGCGGCAACAGCCCGTTCCTGTCCGATCTGGTGCTGCGCGAACCCGCCGCGCTGCGCGGTTTTCTCGCCGACGGGCCGGAGCCGGTCATGGCGGAGGCCATGGCAGCCCTGGCCGCCGTCCCCCCCGCCGCGCCCCGCCCACAGATCGCGGCGGCGCTGCGGCGGGCCAAGCGGGTGGCGGCGCTGGTGGTGGCGCTGGCCGATCTCGGCACCATATGGTCGCTCGCGCGGGTGACCGAGGCGCTGTCCGATCTGGCACAGGCCACCCTGACCCTCGCGGTCGCGCATCTCCTGCGCGCCGCCCACACTGCCGGCACCCTGGCACTGCCCGACCCGGACCGCCCGGCCGAGGCCAGCGGCCTCATTGTCCTCGGCATGGGCAAGCTCGGTGCCCGCGAGCTGAACTATTCGAGCGATATCGACCTCATACTCATCTATGATCCTGCCGCCCCGATATACACGTCGCGCGCCGGCGGCGAGGCCCCCGCGGATGATTCTGACGCGCACGCCGGCGGCGTGATGAGCCGCCTGGCGCGCGATCTCGTGACTTTGATGGAAGCGCGCGACGCCAACGGCTACGTCTTCCGCACGGACCTGCGCCTGCGCCCCGATCCGGCCGCCACCCCGCCGGCGATCGCCCTGCCGGCCGCCATCGCCTATTACGAGAGCATGGGCCAGAACTGGGAACGCGCGGCGATGATCAAGGCGCGTCCGGTGGCCGGCGACCTGGCCGCGGGCCAGGCGTTCCTCGACGCCATCCGCCCCTTCGTCTGGCGGCGCGGGCTCGATTTCGCACTGATCGCCGACATCCACGCCATGAAGCGGCGGATCGACGCCTATCGGGACAAGACGGGGCGAAACAAGACGGGACGGAATAAGACCGGGCGCGCCGGCGACCCGAGCGCGGCGGCGGCCGACCCGGTAGCGCGCGTGGCCGGGGTCAACGTGAAGCTCTCCCCCGGCGGCATCCGCGAGATCGAGTTCCTGGCGCAGACCCTGGCCCTGGTCTGGGGCGGGCGCGATCCGGCGCTGCGCCAGCCGACCACCCTGGGCGCGCTGGCCGCGCTCGTCCGCGCCGGGCTGCTGCCGCGTCGCGCGGCGGGAGAGCTCGCCGCGGCCTACGGCTTCCTCCGCCGGGTCGAACACCGGTTGCAGATGGTCGCCGACCGCCAGGTGCACAGCCTGCCGGCACGAGCCGAGGACCTCGCGGCCTTCGCCACCTTCATGGGCTACGCCGACGCGGCCGCCTTCGCCCGAGACCTCGCCGCCCGCCTCGACCGGGTGCGCGCGCACTACGCCGCGGTGTTCGAGCGCATCCCCGATCCGCTGGGACCGGCGAGCCGGGTGGGCGAGATCGACCTCAGCGGCGACGATCCGGCGCCGCCCGAGACGGTGGCGGCACTGGCCGCGCTCGGCTTCGCCGAACCGGTGCGCCTGATCGCCACCTTGCGCGGCTGGCGGGCCGGGCGGGTGCGGGCGCTGCGCTCGGAGCGGGCGCGCGAGCTGATGGCGCGCCTGCTGCCGGCGCTGCTCGACGCGCTCGCCCGCCAGCCGCAGCCGGACGCCGCCTTCGCCCGCTGCGACCAGCTCCTCGCCCGGCTGCCGGCGGGGGTGCCGATCCTGTCGCTGTTCGAGCGCCACCCGGCGCTGATCGAGCGGCTGGCGGCGATCCTGGGCGCGGCGCCCTCGCTCGCCGAGCATCTGGCGAACCATCCGGCCGCGCTCGACGCGCTGCTCGCCGACGCCGACGCGCCGGCCGACCCGGCGCGGCTGCTGCGCGCCCGGCTGGCGGACGCGACCAGCCTGGAAGACGCCATCCTGATCACAAGGCGGCTGGTGCGGGAGGAGGATTTCGCCATCTCGGCCGCCACCTTGGAAGCGCGGATCGACGCCGATACCGCCGGGGTGCGCCGCGCCGCGGTCGCCGACGCCGCGCTGGCCGCGCTGCTCGGGCCAGTGCTGGCCGATTTCGCGGAGCGCTACGGGCGGGTGCAGGGGGGCGCGATGGCGGTGGTGCTGCTCGGCAAGGCGGGCGGGCGGGAGATGATGGCCGGCTCCGACCTCGACCTCATGCTGGTCTACGACCATCCGGAGGGCGTGACGGACTCCGCACACGGGCCACGCGCGCTGCCGGCGGGGCAGTATTTCATCCGCGCCGCGCACGCCTATGTGGCGGCGCTGACCGCGCCGGGGGCGGACGGACAGATGTATGCGGTCGATATGCGGCTGCGCCCGTCGGGCAACAAAGGCCCGGTGGCGGTCTCGCTCGCCGCCTTCCGCCGCTACCATGCGGAGGCGGCCTGGACCTGGGAGCGGATGGCGCTGACCCGGGCGCGGGTGGTGGCCGGGCCGGCGGGCTTGCGGGCAAAGGTGGCGGCGGCAATCACCGAAGCGCTGGCGGCCTCCGGACCGCCCGAGCGCATCCGCGCCGATGCTGCTTCGATGCGCGCCCGGCTGGCGCGCGACCTGCCGCCGACCGGCCCGTGGGACGTGAAGCTGCGCCCCGGCGGGCAGATCGAAGTGGAGTTCATCGGCCAGGCGCTGCAACTGGTCGCCGCCGCGTCCGGCCGGGCGGAGCTGTGCCACCCGACCTTGCGAGAGGCGCTGCGCCGGCTGGAAGCCGGCGGGCTGCTGGCGGCGGCGGACGCGGCGGCGCTGGTGCGCGCCGATCTGCTCTGGCGCAGCGTGCAGGGGATGCTGCGCATCACCGTGGGCCGGACGCCGCCGGACACTCTGCCGGAGGCCTCGGCGCGGGCGCTGCTTCGCGCGGTGGCCGGGGTGGTGCCACCTCCCTTGTCACCTCTCCCGCCTCTCCCGCCTGCGGGAGAGGTGGAAGGCAGCGGGCGCGCCGGCTCGGCGGTTCCGGCGATGACCCCGCTCGACCGGCCGGCCCCGCTTGACCTGCCGGCGCTGCGTGTCAGCCTGGAGGCGACGGCAGGCGAGGTGCGCGCGATCTTCGTGCGCCTGATAGGGGAGATCGCGGCATGAGCGTGGCGGAAGGCGATGCGGCGCCGGCATTCGAGATGCCGGCGACCGGCGGGCGGGTGGTAAGCCTGGATGAGCTGAAGGGCACGCCGTTCGTGCTATATTTCTATCCGAAGGCCGACACGCCCGGCTGCACCAAGGAGGCCAGCGCCTTCCAGGAGGCGCTGCCGGCGTTCGGGCGGACCGGCGTCACGGTGATCGGCGTGTCCAAGGACAAGGTTCCGGCGCTGGAGAAATTCGCCGCCAAATACGGGCTGGCGTTCCCGCTGGCGTCGGATGCGACGACCGGCGTGGCGGAGGCGTACGGCACCTGGGTGGAGAAATCGATGTACGGCCGGAAATACATGGGGATGGAGCGCAGCACCTTCCTGATCGGCCGCGACGGGCGCGTGGCGAAGGCCTGGCGCAAAGTGAGCGTGACCGGGCACGCGGCAGCGGTGATGGCGGCGGTGGCGGCGCTGGGGTGACCCGCCGCGACACCGGCGCGTGAGAACACAAGACACGCGCCACGATCCGCGCCTCCGGCATGGGCGTACCCCCGCCACACTCATGCCGAGCATGACCGCCCAGATGACCCCGCAGGGCCATCGGGTGAACCACCGGCGCGTCACCTTGTATCTCGGATATCTGCGAGAACCGCTTTGGGCCGGCGGGGCGGGCGCCCCTGCCGGCCCTGGCGGGGGGAGCCCGTTGTCACCGCGGGAGAGCACCCCGAGGGAGAGCCCGGGGCCTCCCCGCCCTCTTCACAACCCGCACGGTTGCAGGGTCTGCGAGACCGTATCTGCAAGGAAGGGATCGGAAGATGAGCGGCACTCTACGGTATGGAGGGATCGATGTCAGCAAGCTTTGGCTTGATGTCGCGGTGTGGCCGGGGGAGGCGCAGGCGCGGTTTGTCTCCGACCCGCCCGGCCTGGCGGCGCTGGCCGCCTGGCTGGGGGAGCGGGGGGTGGGCCGGGTCGGCCTGGAGGCCTCCGGCGGCTACGAACGGGGTGTGATGGACGGCCTGGCGGGCGGCGGGATCGAGGTCTGCCGCTGCAACGCGTTGCAGGTGCGCCGGTTTGCGCAGGCGCAGGGCCGGCACGCCAAGAACGACCGGGCGGATGCGCGCGTGGTGGCGCGGTTCACCGCGACCATGATCGATGCCGTGCCGGTGCCGCGTCGGTGCGAGCTTGACCCGCTGGTCGAACACCTGGCGCTGCGGCGGCGCTTGGTCGGCTGGATTGGCGACTGCGCCAACCAGTTGGAGCAGGTGCGCACGCCCGCGCTGCGCCGGCAGGTCCTGCGGACGCAAGCCGGCTTCGAGCGCCAACGGAAGGCGCTCGATGCCAAGCTGGCGGCGCTGATCGAAGCGCGCGCGGAGTGGCGCGAGCGCGCCCGCCGGCTGCGCACCGTGCCCGGTGTCGGGCCGGTGCTGGCGGCGGTGCTGGTGGCGCTGCTGCCCGAACTCGGCACCTTGTCGCGCCGGGCGATCGCCAGCCTGGCCGGCGTCGCACCGTTCGACGACGACAGCGCCGGACGGCACGGCACGCGCCATATCCACGGCGGGCGCGCGGTGGTGCGGGAGATGCTCTACATGGCGGCCCTGACGGCGCGGCGCCACAACCCGGCCATCGCCGCCTTCGCCGAGCGGCTGGCCGGGAAGAAGCCGAAGGTCATCCTGGTCGCCTGCATGCGCAAGCTGCTGGTCATCCTGAACGCCATGCTGCGCGACGGCACCGACTGGCAGGCCACCGCCTGAAACGACAGCCCCCGCAGCCGGCGGGGCGACGCAGTGCGGCCGCCGGCGAGGCAGCGGCGCCGCAGGATCCGCCGCAGGCCGGCGTCGGCCCCGCCCGCGCCGCGGACGGTGCTTGCCTTGACCACCATCCCTTGGTTCGACCGCAGCGACCATCCCTTCGTCCCGACCTGCCGACAGGCAGGCCCCTGCGCGCAGGGGCGGTCAATGAGGGCCTGCCCCTCGGCAGGCCACCGCGCCCTTGCGCGGCGCGCAGCGTCATTGACCGCCCCGAGCACAGCGGCAGACTCGACCAGGTCGGAGGCACAAAGGCGAAACGAAGAACACGGTTGCTCTCCCGCTCTCGCGCTACGGCATTCGCACAATTTTCTGGGTGCGACGCGGGCTGGTGTGGTTCTGCGCGCTGATCGGTGCGGGGAGGTTGGTGATGGAGGTTTTTGCCGGCGCCTATGGCGACAAGCGTGGTGCGGCGGCGATCAGCCGCCTGAGTGAGCGGATCGTGGCGCGCGGCTCGCTGGTGGTCCGCGAACTCGGTGGCGACCGCAAGGGCGAGTTGGCGGCGCATCGGGTGCTGGACTCGGCGCACGTCACGCCGGGTGAGACGGTGCGGTATGTGGCGCGGCGCACGGCGGTCGCCTGCGTGGGGCGTCGGATCGTGGTGGCGCAGGATACCACCGAGACCAACTATTTCGGCTATCGCGACCGTGGCCTGGGCGGAGCCGGGCGAGACGGGCAGACGCCTGGGGCGACATCTACGAGGTGTTTGCCGGCCGGCCTGCGAACACTGAGCTGATCGTCCGTGCCGCGCAGGATCGCCTGCTGGCCGACGGCGGCAGGCTGTTGGCTGCCCCGGAGCAATGGCCGGAGCTGGATCGGCGGCAGGTGCGGGTGCCATCGCGCGGTCCTGGCGACAAAGGCCGCATCGCGACGGTGAGCCTGCGCGCCGGTCAGGTGCGGGTCTGCCAGCCATTGCATGGCCGGCGCAGCGCGCCGGCCGAGGTTGAACTCACCCTGGTGGAAGCGATCGAGATCGCTCCGCCGCGCGGAGCGAAACCGCTGCTGTGGCGGCTGCTGACCACGCTGCCTGCCGGCACGGCGGCCGACGCCGCCGAAGTGGTGCGGCTGTACCGGCTGCGCTGGCGCATCGAACAGACCTTTCGCATGCTCAAGAGCGATGGGCTGAAGCTCGAGCAATGCCAGACCTACACGGCATGGCGGCTGTTCAATCTGGCGGCTCTCGCCTTGCATGGTGCGGTCAGGATCATCCAGCTGGTCGATGCCCGGGACGCCAGCACCCGGCCCGCCGAGGATGTCGCCAGCCAGGCCGAGATCACCGCCGCGGCCGCGCTCGGGCCAAGCCTCGAAGGCAACACCGACCGGCAACGCAATCCGCATCCACAAGGCACCCTGTCCTGGCTGACCTGGATCGTCTCGCGGCTCGGCGGTTGGGATTGCTACTACAAGCCGCCCGGCCCCAAGACCATCCGAAGCGGCTGGGATCGCCTGGCAACCTTGGCGCAGGGCTTCACCCTCGGATGCTCGCTCGCCAGCATGGAGAAAAATGTGCGAATCCCGTAGCGGCCCCAGCACGCCCATGTGGCCGCCGATGCAGGCGCCGCAGGTTGCGGGCGTGACCACCGCGCCCGCCTCCAGCAGGATTTCGACATAGCCGGCCCGCAGTGCGGCGCGGAAGATCGCCTGCGTGCCTGGCGTCACGATGAACCTTGTGCCGCGCGCCACCTTGCGCCCGCGCACGACACGGGCGGCGATCTCCAGATCGTCCAACGTGCCGTTGGCGCAGGAGCCGATGAAGGCCTGGTCGATCTTCGTGCCCGCGACCTCGGCCACCGGCACCGACTGGTTCACCACCGCATCAGGTAGCGCGACCAGCGGTTGCAAGGTACCGAGGTCGATCGTGCGGCGTTCCCGGTAGGATGCATCCGCGTCCGGCCACACCGGCTCGAACGGACGGTCGTTGCGGGCACGCACATAGTCGATCAGCGCGTCGTCGGGCTCGAAGATGGTGAACTCGGCGGAAAGCTCGGCGCCCATGGTGGCGAGCGTGCGGCGGGCGTTGAGCGACAGGCCCGACATTCCCGGGCCGCCATATTCGATGTTCTGGTTCACATGCGCCCCCTAAGTGCCGGCGATGTGCAGGAACAAATCCTTCGCCGTCACCCCGGGGCGCAGGATGCCGGTGAAATCGTAGCGGATCGTTTCCCCCACGCGGAACCAGGCGGTGCCGGTCGTGACCGCCCACAGCATGTCCGGCCCGCCGACGCCGCGCGCGGCGCAATTGAAGGCGCCGCCCGCGCAGGTGTGGGAATCGGCGTTCACCAGCACCTTGCCGGGCAGCGCGTAGGCGCGGTCGGCGATCACCGCGTGGCTGATGCCCTGGTCGGGGCCGACGTCGTGCAGCCGCTCGATGCCGAATTTCGCGGCGAATGCGCGCCCGGTCTTGTGACAGGTGGCGGCCTGCACCGTGGCGGCGGGCACTAGGTGGTCGAACACGATCGCAATGCGGGACGGGTCGTGAACTTTCAGCACGTCCCGCCAGCCTTCGGGCAGGAAGGACAGGTCGAGCAGGACGGCGGTGTCCACCTCCACCACCGCCACGTCGCCGGGCGCCACCTGTGCGGCGCCGCTGGCGTGGGCGAGGATTTTCTCGGTGATGGTCATGCCCATGGGTGGTTTCCTCCCGCATGTTGCTTGTCGGGAGCCTAGCGCGCGTCTCCGCCCGGGGCCAGGGGCGGGCCATTCGCGCCAACGGCCGGGCCGCCCGACCGGGATCAGACCGATCCGCTGTCAGCCCGAACCGGGCCGCGCGGTGCCCGCCGTGACCCACCCGATGGAGGGCCCGACTTCGTTCCCGCCGCCGCGGCGAAACCTTCCACGAACGCGTCCGACGCCAGCTCGCCCAGCACCTCCCGCAGCCGCGCCGCACGGTCCGGCCCGAATGCCGTCTCGAACCGAGACTGCGCCTGCCGCCACAAGGCGCGCGACTCCGCGAGCTTCGCCCGTCCTGCCGGCGTCAGCCGCACCAGCCGGCTGCGCTGGTCGCGCGGGTTGTCCGCCAGCGCAACGAACCCGTCGCGCTCCAGCGGCCGCAGATTGTGCGCCAACGCCGAGGGATCGATCACCAGCGCGCGCGCCAGCTCCCCCAGCGCCGGCGGCTCCCCCGCCCGCGCAAGCTGCACCAGGATTGCGTGCTGCGTGGCGCGCAGGCCGCAGGGGGCCAGCACCTGGTCGTAGAGCAGCGAGATCCGCCGCGTCGCCCGACGCAGCGCGGCGCCGTTGCACAGCCCGGCGTCCGCCAGCGCCGGCGCATCCCGCGTCCGGCCGCCGTAACGAACGAGGCACATGATGCGCATCCTGGTGGCCGGCGCCGGCGCGATCGGCGGCTATTTCGGGGGCCGGCTGGCCGAGGCCGGCCGGGACGTCACCTTCCTCGTCCGCCCGGGGCGTGCCGCGCAGTTGCGCGCCGATGGGCTGCGCATCACCAGCCCGCACGGCGACCTCACGCTCGCCCCGCAGCTCGTGACCGCCCCGGAAATCGTGGCGCCGTATGACCTCGTGCTGCTGACCGTGAAGGCCCTTGCGCTCGATCAGGTGCTCGCGGATATCGTGCCGGCAATCGGCCCCGGCACGATGATCCTGCCGCTGCTCAACGGCATGCGCCATCTGGATGCCATCGGGGAACGATTCGGCGCGGCCGGCCTGCTGGGCGGCGTCTGCTACGTGGCGACCATGCTGGACCCGGCAGGACGCATTGTCCAACTCACCGACATGCAGAAGCTCACCTATGGGGAGCTGGACGGCGCCGCGTCGGACCGGATCGCCGCGCTGGACGCGACCCTGGGCGGCGCCGGGTTCGCCGCCGCGGCCTCGCCTGCCATCCTGCAGGCGATGTGGGAGAAATGGGTGATGCTCGCCGCACTCGGCGCCATCACCTGCCTGCTGCGCGGCACGGTGGGGGAGATCGCGGCAGCGCCCGGCGGGGCGGACCTCGCACGACAGATGCTCGATGAATGCGCCGCCATCGCAGCAGCCGCCGGCTTCCCGCCGGAGGCTGCATTCCGTGTGCGCACCGAGGCGATGCTGACCGCCGCCGGGTCGGGCCTCGCATCATCGATGTATCGCGACCTGAGCCAGGGGCTGCCGGTGGAGGCCGAGCACATCCTCGGCGGCCTGCTGGTCCGCGCGCGCGGGTTTGGTGTGGCGGCACCGCTGCTCGCGACGGCGTTCGCCCATCTGATGGTCTATCAGAGCCGGCTCGCCGCGCGCTGAGCGGCCGGTTCAGCCCACCAGCCGCAGCACCGGCGGATCGGCCATCGGATCGAGCTCCACCAGCGCCCCGTCCGGCACCGCGCGGGTGATGTCGGTCGCAAACCCGGACAGCAGGGTGAACCCCGCCAGCGCCGCGCCCTGCACCATGATCGGATTGACCCGGTTCAGCACCAGAGCCGCCGGCGCGACCCCGCGCGCTGCCATCTCGTGCAGCATCCACGCCGTGGCGACGCCGCCCTTCGCCGCGTCCAGCACCAGGATGCGCCCGACATAGGAGTGTCCCGCCAGCGCGTGGTCGGGGCGGGAGAAGACGCCGCGCAGCCGATCCAGATCGTAGCGGGCGGAGAATCCGTCCGATGCGACCAGCGCCCGTCCGCGCACCGGCGCGCCCATGCCCGCCGCGGCCACGAATGTCGTCACGACGGCAACCTCCCATCGCAGGCGGCCGCCACGCAGGCCTCCATCGAAGCCAGCACCGGGCGGTAGCCGTAGCCACCCAGGATGTTGACCAGCTTGGCGGAATTGGTGGCGAGGCGCTGCCAGCCGTTCGCCTCCGCCATCTCCCGCGCATAGCTCTGGTAGAAGCACATCCCGGCCAGCAGCAGGCCGCCGGCGGCCTCGATCCGCGCCGTCAGCCCCATGCGGTCGGCATCCGGCTTCACCTGCGGGCTGGTGACCGCGAGCAGCGGCACCGTGGTTCGCCGTCCGTCGAGCAGGCCGGCGAGTTCGCGCAGTTCCAGCAGGCTGAGCTGCGGGGCGGAGAACACGACGACGTCCACCGCGTCCCCCGCATCGCGATCGGTGCCGCATCGGAACGCGGCCAGGTCGTCGGCCCCGATCGTCGCGCGCAGCGGCAGCGCCGGATCGGCCACGTCGGACAGACGTTCCGCTTCCGGCGTGATGCCAACCATGTGGAACAGCGCCACCGATCCGTAGCTCGCCAGCGCGGCGCCGAAATGCTTGAGCTCGTCGGAGCCGGGCGCGCGGTCGATCCCGCTCAGCACCGGCACCTGCCAGTAGTCGCCAGCGAGCCGCCCCACCAGCGCGCCGAGCGCGCCCCATTCGTGCAGCGCGCGCGGCGTCTCGCGCACCGCAATATGCAAGGTGGCACGGCGATGCGCGTCCAGATGGTAGCCGTAGCGCGGCGTCCGCCCGGTCAGCCCGGCCGCCAGCGCGGACGGTCCGCCCTCGAAATTGGAGCGCGCGCCGAGCACGCTGTTGGTGTAGATCACCACGCCGGTATCGCCATAGGCCATGTGCTCGCCGCGCACCGCGGGCATGATGGTCTGGTAGTTGATGCAGGTGTCGGTCATCAGGATGCCCAGCGCCTGGAACGCGGCGATGGCGCGGCGTTCCAGCGCCAGCATCCAGTCCTGCTGGCGCAGCCGCGTGGCGGCGGCGAAATCGGTGCCGCGCGGGTCGGTGATGGTGGGGATGCGGACCTGGCGCTCCGCCTCCGGCAGCACGGCCCAGCGCTCCAGCCATTCGACGCCGGCCAGGCCGAGCGATTCCGTGTCGGCCATGATGTGCGCCTGGGAGACGGGGACGAAATCCTCCGCACCCAGGTAGCGGCCGACGGCGATCTGGTGGCCGATCGCCCATTGCCGGGCGGGGCCGCCCGCGCCGGCTGCCAGGGCGCGTTCTTCCTCGGACAAGTGCATCTCAGCCTCCGACCTCGGCGCGTGCGCGCAGAAATTCTTCCACCACCGCGATGAATCCCTCCGGGTTGTCGGCGTGCAGCCAGTGGCCGGCATGGCGCAGGGAGACGAAGCGGCAGGCAGGGAACAGGGCCCGGAAGGCGGGCCGGTGCTCGGGCAACACGTAATCGGACTCCGCGCCGGACAGCACCAGCACCGGCCCGGGATAGCGCGCCCCCTCCGGCGCGTCCCACCCGCCGATCGTCGGCAGCGCGGCGATGATCTCATCGAGTCCGATCCGCCACTGCGGCAGCGCGTCCGGCCCGGCGCCGGGCGCGAAATTCTGCAGCAGGAACGCCCGCAGCGCCGGATCGGGCACCGCGTCCGCCAGCGCCGCATCGGCCGCCGCGCGGGTCAGGCCGGGGCGCAGCGGCACCGCCGCCATCGCCGCGGCGATCTCCTGAAAATGCGGCGGGTACGGCACCGGGGCGATATCGGCGACCAGGAGCGCCGTCACCGCCTCGGGCCGATCGAGCGCGGCGCGCATCGCCGCCTTGCCGCCCATGGAATGGCCGATCAGCACCGCGGGCAGCGCGTCGCGCGCCGCCAGGGTTTCGATCACGTCCGCCGCCATCGCCGGGTAGTCCGTCGCCGCCGCGTGCGGGCTCGCGCCGTGATTGCGCAGGTTGAGGGCGATCACCCGGTGGGTCGCGGCCAGCCGCCGCTGCACCAGGCCGAAATTGCGCGCCGAGCCGAACAGCCCGTGCAGCAGCGCGACGGGGTGGCCGGCGCCGGCCTCGACGGCGTGCAGGATCACGGGCGCCGCGCGGCCGGCGCCGCGCAGGGGGGGGATGGGAACCGAAGCCGGCGTGATCGGGACTTCCATGCGTCTGTGCGTTGCCAAGCAGGTACGCTGCCCAGAATGCCGGAGCCCGCTGCGGCGCGGAAGCCCCGGCCGCGCCGCCCGGCGCGCTTGTCCCGGCGCACCCCCGTCGATACGCTGCAGCGGCGGTGTGGACCGCCGCGCGGCTGTCCCACGCCGGCCTGCGCGCACCGCGCTCGCCCCCGCGTCTGTTCCGCATTGCCAGGACAAGTCGGATTGATCTTCGTCCACTCAAGCTTTCGTGTCGCCAGCACCTGGCTGTGGTCGCGGTTCCGGCAGGCGGAGGGGACCGTTGCCTATTGCGAGATCTTCAACGAACAGCTCGCCGCCATCACCTGCGCGGCGGTGGTGCGGGCGACCCCTGCCAGTTGGTATTCGAAGCACCCGGCGACCGTGCCCTACTTCCTGGAGTTCCTTCCCTTCATCGGCAACGAGGGGGGTGTAGCCGGGTTCGATTCCGCAATGGCATTCGCGCGCTTCGTGCCACCGGACGGGCCAGCGGGGGATATCGGCGCCGACGAGCAGGCCTATATCGCCAGCCTGATTGCCCATGCCGACGGCCTCGGCAAGGTCCCGGTCCTGACCGCGACCCGCAGCCTCGGCCGGACAGGCGGCATCCGGCGCGCGTTTCCCGGGCTGCATATCGTGCTCTATCGCAATATGTTCCGGCAATGGTGCTCCTACACGGAACAATACGGATGCAACAATCCGTATTTCCTGGATACGTTGAAGCGGACGATCGAGGGCAGCGGACACGACCGGTTCCTGCGGGTGGTGCACGATCTGTGGCCCTTCGAGCAGGCGGATCCGGCCGATCGACGCCAGTTCCTCGCCTTCGCCGCGGTGCACGCCTATCTCTACGCGCACGCCGTGAACGCAGCCGATCTCGTGATCGACATCGACCGGCTGGCGAACGAACCGGCCTATCGCAGCACAACGGAACAGCGGATCAGGGCGGCGAGCGGGCTCACGGTCGACCTCGCGGGCGCGCGAACCGGGATCGCCTATTCCACCGTCGACGCCGGCACCCACGCAGCGCTGGCGGAGGCGCTACGCCCGATGCTGGATCTCGCACTGAGCATGACGCCCGGCGGGGCCGGGCAGAAATTTGCAGTCGCGGCGATCGACGCAATGGTCAGGGAATACGCGCGGTATGCGCATTACACGTCGTCGCTCGCCGCGGTCCTCGCGCAGGTCCGCGCCGAGCGCGCGGAACTGGCGCAGGAACGCGAGCGGCTGATCGGCGCGCGCGACAGCCTGGCGGCCGAGCGGGAGCGACTGATCGCCGAGCGGAACATGACCGCCGCCGAACGGGATCGGCGCGTCGCGGAACGCAACGCGCTGGCCGTCGATCGGGACCGACGGATCGCCGAACGCGATCTCCTTGCCGCCGAGCGCGACGGCCTGCTGCGCTCCATCAGTTGGCGCCTGAGCGAGCCGATCCGGATCGCCGGCCGATGGTGGCGCGCCGCTGCGCCCCGCGGCAGGGCCGGCCCCTGATCGAAGCCGGTGCGCGCCCCCAGGATCATCGTCGCCGCGCCGGCCAGGCGGCCAGCCCCACGCCGGCCAGGATCAGCGCCGTGCCCAGGATCAGATCGGGCGTGATCGGCTCCCCCAGTATCCAGTTCGACAGCAGGATGCCGAATGCCGGCGTGGCAAGGAAGCCCACCGACGCCACCACCGCCGGCAGCACCACCGTCGCCTCGATGACCCCCCAGGTGCCGAACGGCCCGGCGATCAGGCCCACGTAGCCGAGCGCCGCCCAGGCTCCCCAATGCGGTCCGATGCCGCCGTGCGGCGCCTCCCACAGGAGCAGCGGCAGCAGCACCAGCGCGCCGACCAGGAAGCACCAGGGCAGCAGGTCGAACATCGGCGAGCGCGGCGGCGCCCGGCGCAGCACGAGGATGGCGAGGGTCCAACTCAGCGCCGCGGCGAGCAGGAAGAAATTGCCGATCAGGGTTCGCCGCGCGCTCCAGTCGATCGCCCAGGGTCCGATCAGTACCGCGACGCCGGCCAACGCGATTCCCGTCGCAATCCAGCGGCGCGCCGGGATCGGCTCCCGCAGCACCAGCAGCGACAGCGGTACGACGAAGATGGTCGTGGTGTTGGACAGGACGGCGGTGCGCCCGGCCGCCACCCAGGCGAGCGCAAGATGGGCAAAGGCGAAAAATGCGCCGAGCTGGAACGCGCCGACCGCGACCACCGCCGGCCAGTCCCCGTGCTGCGGCAGCCGCAGGCGCCCACGCACGGCCAGCACCGCGGCCGGGACCAGGCCGGAGAGCACCGCGCGGCCCTCGGCGAACCACAACGGGCTGGCACCGAGGTCGATGGCGAGCTTGGTCAGCGGCCAGCCACTGCTCAGGAACATGACGGAGAGCAACAGGGTGGCGAAGCCGCGGCCCGCCGCGTCCGGCGTTCGTTGCGGCACGCCAGCGGGGGCGGCGTGCTCGCCGGGCGTGGGTTGCTTATCGTAAAAGCAGCGTGACATAAGCGGAAATGGCCTTTTCCCTGATCGCGCGGTGTCCGCGCACGAATCACATCGGCGCGGTGTCCTGTGCTGTCGCCATGGCAGCCGGTGCCCGAGTCGTCCACTGCGCCGCAGGAGTCGGCGCAGTGGTGACGCAATCCCGCTCCGATGCGCAACTCGGAGCGCACGGGATGACGCTGCTCGCCGGCGGGCTCACGGCGCAGGAGACCGTGGACGCGATGGTTGCCTCCACCCCGCATGCGCAGTGGCGCCAGATCGCGGTACTCGACGCCGCGGGTGACACCGCGGTGTACAGCGGCGCCCGGATCCTGCCCGAAATGAGCGAGGCGCCTGCGCAGGATGCCTGCGCGATCGGTGCCGGCCTCGCTTCCGCCATGGTGCCGCCGGCGATGCTGCAGGCGCTGCTGGCCGATCCCGGCCTGCCGTTGACGGAACGGCTGATGCTGGCGCTGGAGGAGGGCGATGCCGCGGGCGGCAACCAGGCGCCGCCGCAAAGCGCGTTCCTGCGGGTGATGGCGGGGCGCGACCTGCCGCTGGTCGATCTGCGAGTCGACTGGGATCCAGCGCCGGTCGTCGCGCTGCGCGCGCTGTGGGACCGCTACGCACCGCTTGCCAACGACATCCTGCTGCGCGCGATCGATCCGGACAACGCTGCCATCCGGTCATAGCGGACGGTCGGACCCGGCTCTTGCTCTCTCGGGGCGGTGGCCGGTCCGTCGGCGGCGGGCGGCCGCGGGCCCTGTAGGACGCTCATCGCGACCATCAACAGGCTGCCCGCGGCAAGACCGTCCCCCCGGCCAGCCGGAGGCGGCGACGCCGGGGGGGACGAATGCCCGGCGGCCAGCTAAGAGACTCTGCGGAATTTTTGCAGGCTGCGCAGGTTGTCAGGCCGCGGCACGCCGGGATTCGTGGTCGGCCAGTTTGTCCAGGATACCTCGCCCACGTAAAGATCGCCACGCGAATCGACGCACAGGCCGTGCGGCGCCATGAACTCGGTCGGGCCCGTGCCGGAATGCAGCCCGCCCAGCCGCGCGAGGCGCTTGCCCGTATGGTCGTGGATGCTGATGCGCGGCCCGAGGTTC
This sequence comes from uncultured Pseudomonadota bacterium, assembly GCA_963708095.1. GTDB lineage: Bacteria > Pseudomonadota > Alphaproteobacteria > Acetobacterales > Acetobacteraceae > JAJZVS01. The sequence continues at coordinate 3,320,535 of OY970182.1, read as the reverse complement.
GGCGTATTGAGGTTGACCGGCATCCCGGGCCCCAGCTCGCCGATGTAGCAAACCGGACACTTGCCCGGCGGCATGAACAGACCGCAGGGACGGTGCAGATTATTCCATTGCGTCTCGTACCGTCCGTTGCCGTCGAACACCTGCACCCGGTGGTTCTCCCGGTCAGCCACGTACACCCAGCCGTCGCCATCGCAGGTGATGTTGTGGACGATATTGAATTCACCGGGATCGGTGCCCGGGCCGCCCCAGGAGAACAGCAGATTGCCGTCCGGCGAATATTTATGCACCCGCGCGTTGCCGTAACCATCCGAGACGTAGATGTCGCCCTGCGGCGACATCGCCGTATGAGTACAGCGATGGAACGGCTCCCCGCTCATGTAAGGCGCCGGCTTGCCGGGGAGGCCAAGCGTCATCAGCACCTTGCCGTCCAGGGTGCACTGGCGCACCGAATGGTCGCCGTCGTCGGTCAGCCACACGGTCCCGTCGGGCGCCATGTGCAGCCCGTGCGCGCGCGGGAACACCCCTTCGCCCCAGGAACGCAGGAAGTTGCCGTCGCGGTCGAACACGATCATCGGATGCTCGCCGCGATTGAAGACGTAGACGTTGTCGTTCGCGTCGACGCCGACCGAGCCGATCTCCTTGAACGACCAGCCGGGCGGGAGCTTCGCCCAGTCGCCGACCGGTTCGTAAGTGTATTCGCCGGTGCCCGTGGTCACCATGGTGCGTTTCCTCCTTGAGGCCGTTGGCGGAGCGGGAGCTTGTCACCTCCGGCCGCGTCTTGCCAACGGCCGCGGCGCCGGCGGGTGATCCGGCATTTCCCATCGCCGTGTCGTCGAGGCCGGCCGGATCGCGACCCGTCCGGATCGCGGCCGCTCCGACCTCGCCACCCGCTGGCCGGGGTCGGCATTGACGGTACCCTACGGATGCCCAGCACGCGCGCCGTGCAGGGATCGCCGCGCCGAGTTGGCAGGCGCCGAAGCGGGCGCCGAGGTGATGAACTTTCGGCAGGCCGTCCAGTCGCCCTCTCCGGCAATCGGCCCGTCTGCCGATGAACTCATCAAGGATGGGCGATGAACGAGGATGGGCGCTGAACCGGCGCGCGCGACAAGCCGGCGCATGGGCCGATCGGGGTGGCATCGCCGGGGCGCAGGCCAGGCCGCTGGCGGGGCCGCCGATCCTCCGATAGCCGCCTCGACCTCAAACGTGCGACATTCCCCTTTTCGCGACCCCACAGACCTCACGGATCCCCTGCCCATGCGCCCCTCCGGCCGCGCCGTCGACGAACTCCGCCCGCTCAGCCTCACCCCCGGGTACGCTCGCCATGCGGAGGGTTCCTGCCTCATCCGCATGGGCAACACGGAGGTCCTTTGCGCTGCCAGCGTCGAGGGCCGGGTGCCCCCGTTCCTCCGCGGCTCCGGCCAGGGCTGGGTCACCGCCGAATACGGCATGCTACCGCGCGCCACGCACACCCGCGGCGACCGCGAGGCCGCGCGCGGCAAGCAATCCGGCCGCACGCAAGAGATCCAGCGCCTGATCGGCCGTTCATTGCGCGCGGTGGTGGACCGCAAGGCGATGGGCGAAATGAGCATCACGCTCGACTGCGACGTGCTCAACGCCGACGGCGGCACCCGCTGCGCCGCGATCACCGGGGCCTTCGTGGCGCTCGCGCTCGCCTTCCGTCACCTGCGCAAGATGAACGTGCTGGCGCGCGACCCGCTGTCCGGCCAGGTGGCCGCCGTTTCCTGCGGTCTGGTCGGCGGGGAGGCGGTGCTTGACCTCGACTACGCCGAGGATTCCGGCGCCGACGCCGACGCCAATTTCGTCCTGACCGATGCGGGCGGCATCGTCGAGCTCCAGGGCACCGCCGAACGGGCGCCGTTCTCGGAGGCGCAGTTCACCACCCTGCTCGGCCTCGCTCGAGCCGGCACCGGATCCCTGTTCGCCGCCCAGCGCGCGGTGCTGGACGTCGGCTGATGGCGCGCCGGCTGGGTCGCGGCGGCCGGCTGGTGCTCGCCAGCCACAACCCGGGCAAGTTGCGGGAGATCGCGGCGCTGCTCGCCCCGTTCGAGTTCGCTGTCGTTTCCGCTGCCGCGCTCGGGCTGCCGGAACCGACCGAGGACGCGCCCGATTTCGTTGGCAATGCGCGAATCAAGGCGCTGGCGGCAGCGCGCGGGGCGGGATTCGTGGCGCTGGCCGACGATTCGGGGTTCTGCCTTGCCGCCCTCGATGGCGCGCCCGGGGTCCATTCGGCGCGCTGGGCTGGCTTGGAGAAGGACTTCGCCGCCGCGATGGCGCGGGCGAACGCCGGGCTGGCCGCGTCCGCCGACCGCCGCGCGTGGTTCGTCGCCGCCCTGTGCCTGGCCTGGCCGGACGGGGAGACAGCAAGCTTCCTTGGCCGGGTAGACGGGGTGGCGGTGTGGCCGCCGCGCGGCACGTACGGCTTCGGCTTCGATCCGATGTTCTGCCCGGCCGGATCGGCGGCGACTTTCGGCGAAATGGCGCCGCAGGCCAAGGAGAAGGTCAGCCACCGCTCCCGGGCGTTCGCGCAGCTTCGCGCGGCGTGCCTCGGCTGACCCGGGACGGCCGCCCGCACCAAGCCAGCTCGACGGATGGCCCAGAGGAAGACGCGCTCAATTAGGAAGACGGACTCAGAGGACGGCGTTGGAGCCAGCCTCCGGCTCAGGTTTCGGCGGACTCCGGGTGGCGCAGGTGCCATAGTCGCTCGTGTGCCGCAACCAGGCTTTCCATATTGCGCCGGCGGGTGCCGTCCGGCGTCAGCGGGCGCCGGGTCAGCATCATTTCGAGCACATGGAGCAATTGTTCGGCGACCTCGAAATCGCCCTGGTCGCAGGCGTGATGAAATGCCACCAGGACCTTGTCGGACAATCGGCGCGTATAGCGCTGCGGCGCGCCGGCCTTGTCGCCACCTTGCGACGGTTGGGAGGCACTCCCCGATGCGCCGAGGGCTGCCGAGTCCCTGACTGGGTGATCTTCGGTCTGACTCAAGGCACCCCTCATCACGAACCTTGGTTGAGCGTCCCCGGCGCAGCGGGGGCGTGCCCGCCAGGCACCCCCCGACAGGCACGATGGATCATATTTTGCGACACGGCGCGACCAATTGCGTCAACGGCCCGCCATGCCACCGTGATTTCGACCGGCCCGCGACGCGTCATAAGACGGAACCAGCGAGGAAACCTATGCTCCCAGCCGCGTCGCGGCAAGGGGCAATCCTTCTGAGCCGGAGACCGGCAGCACCGGGGCGGCGGCAGGCGCCACCGGTACGGCCGCCGACGGGTCGTCGAATGCATCTTCCCAGCTCCCGGTGGTGGAGGCACGGCTGTATTCCGTGGCACGATTCTCGAAAAAATTGGTATGCTCGACCGCGTTCAGCATCTCGTCCAGCCAGGGCAATGGGTTGCGCTCCAGTCGGTACAGCGGCTGCAGGCCGAGCTGCACCAGCCGGCGATCAGCGATGTAGCGGATGTACTGCTTCACTTCGGTTGCGGTCAGACCCTCCACCGGACCCTGGCCGAACGCCAGGTCGATGAAGGCGTCCTCGTGATCGACGATGGTGGCGCAGGTGAGATACAGCTCCCGGCGCAGCGCCTCGGTCCAGATCTCGGGGTTCTCGCCGACGAAGGTGCGGAACAGGCGGATGACGGAATCGCAGTGCAGGGTTTCGTCGCGCACAGACCAGGAGATGATCTGGCCCATCCCTTTCATTTTCCCGAAGCGCGGGAAATTCAGCAGGATGGCGAACGAGGCAAAAAGTTGCAGCCCCTCGGTAAAGGCCCCGAAGGCGGCCAGCGTCTTGGCGATCTCGGGGCGGCTGTCGACCGAGAACCCCTGCATGAAATCGTATTTGTCCTTCATCTCCTTGTATTTCAGGAAGGCCTGATACTCGAGCTCGGGCATCCCGATCGTATCCAGCAAATGCGAATAGGCGGCGATGTGGATGGTCTCGGTGTTGGAGAAGGCGGACAGCATCATCAGCACTTCGGTGGGTTTGAAGACCCGGCTGTAGTGCTTCATGTAGCAATTGTTCACCTCGACATCTGCCTGGGTGAAGAAGCGAAAGATCTGCGTCAGCAAGTTGCGCTCGGCGCCCGTCAGGTTGCGGTGCCAGTCCTTCACGTCGTCGGCGAGCGGCACTTCCTCGGGTAGCCAGTGCACGCGCTGCTGGGTGAGCCAGGCCTCGTAGGCCCAGGGATAGCGGAACGGCTTGTAGACCGGGTTCTCGGTCAACAGGTCGAAGCTCACCTTGTGTTCGTCGGCGGAGCGCGAGGGGGGAGAGCTGTCCATGCGGGCTGGCCTTGCGAATCGGGGGTAAGAGCCGGACGGTCAGCATAGCAGCGGCAGGACGAATGAGGCCAAGCGGTGGCGCCCGACCGAGGGCGGGGCGTGTCGGAATCGCGCCGCTTCCCGCTCCGCCGTCGGCGTTGCAGCTGTGCCGAGCGCCAGCAGCCCGAGCGCGATGGTCGCCCGAACCGTCGCCACGGAACGATGCGGTTGCCATTGCGGCGCACCCATGCTCCCCCGAGCAGCCATCCCAGGCGGCGCTATCCTGTGCGGCCAGGGGGCGGCGGCATCGGCCCCAGCACAGAACGCCGTCATCAGACCGCGGCACCAGGACATCGACTTCAGATCATCGGCGCAGAATTGCCGGCGCCAGAATCAATAGGCACAAAAATTATGGGCACCAAGTCACGGCGCCCGAATTACCGGCATCAGAACAACAGGCCGCGGGCGCAGCCGAACCAGCGCCGGCCGGCGGCGCCGGCGGAGGGCAGGAGCATCACCGGGAGCACCTCCCCCGCGCCCACCGGGGCCAGCGTGCCGCCGTCGAGCAGCAGGGCCACCCGACTGACGGTCTGGTCGTTCAGCTGCAGGGCGGCGACCGCCAGGCTACCCGGGCCGATCTGCGCGGGCGCCGTCCAGCCCCCGGCGGCACCACGGAAGCCCAGCGCGCCGGGCGCCGTCGGACCTTGCCGCTCCATGCCGCGCGCCGCGTAGAGCACGAACAGCGCCACATGCCCGGCCCGCAGGGTGATCTGCAGCCGGGCGGTGCGCCCGATCGCCGCCGCGGTGCAGGCACCGGTGGAGGAGCCGAAATGCCAAATCGCCGGCTCACGGACCTCGGCCGGGGGCGGCGGGCGGATCGGCGGCAGCGGCAGCAGCGGCGTCGGGGGCGGCGGGGGGAGGTGGGACACCGACTTGCATCCGCCGAGCAGCAGTAGGGCGGTCATGACGACACGGCTTACGGGCAGGCGCACGGGCGCAGATTCCTGTCGTGGGGCGGCGATCGGGAGCGCGGTAGTCAACATAGGGCGCGGCACGCCGGTCCGGACAGGGGGTCACGAACGGGACGACGCAGGTTGTGATCCCGGTCAGGCGCCGCCGCGGGCGGGTCCCGAAGACTTGCCCCTTACCTAGCTGCGAGCCTCTTACTCTTACTGTGTCATAAGACCATCCTGCGTGTGGCCCGCTGGCAGCAAGGGCAGCGCGGCAGGGTTCTTGCGATGGCGCGCGCTATCGCGATCCGGACAGATGTGATTGAGGTCGGGACATGACGTTCAGGTCTGATGGGTGGATCCGCGGGGTCGATAACCGTCGGGAAGGCGATGTTCTTGGATGAGAACGGTGTTGCATGGTCCTGAGGGGGGAATTGCTCGCCTTTCGGAGATCAGGAATCCGTAGGCAGCGATGCACAGCGTGGCGTGATGGTGAAAGCCACGCCACCCTCGCCCCTCGTAATGGCCGAGCCCAAGTTCCTGCTTGAGGTCCTGGTAGTCCCGCTCGATCCGCCAGCGCAGCTTGGTAGCGTTCGCCAGTGCTCGCCGGCTGATGTTTTCTGGCAGTGTGGACAGAAAGTATTTCGTCGGCTCGGGTTCGCCCGCCGGCCATTCGATCAGGCACCATTCCTCGGGGCGCGGTGAGGAACGGTGATAATCGCGATGCGCGGGACGCACACGCACCGCCGCGAAGCGCGAAGCGAGTTTGGTGTTGGTCCCTTCGCGCCAGGTGACCCGCCGCCACGCCTTTTTGGGAAGATCGAGCGCCAGTTGCCTGGCCGAGATCGGCTGATGCGCTCCGTCACGACGGATCGCGGACGTCGGACGACCGCGCCCGCTCCATGGCTTCGGTGGCAGCGGTTCCACCCCGGGCGGCCACAGGCTGGTGGAGGATTGGATGCCGACGGCATAGGCAAGGCCGATCCCGGTGATGCCATCGCGGAAGTCGGTGTCGTTGCCGTATCCCGCGTCGGCCAACACGACCGCGGCGTCGATTCCGGCCGCGCGGGCAGCACGAAGCTGGTCCAGCGCGATCTGCGGCTTGGTCTGGAAGACAACATCATCGGGTACGCCTGCCGCGGCGCGCCGGTCAGGGTCATCCGCCCATTCCTGCGGCAGATACAGACGATAGGCGATCGGCAGGCTGGCGTGATCGTTGGCGGCCGACAGGCTCACCGCGACCTGGCAGTTGTCCTGCTTGCCGAGCTGTCCGCAGTACTGCCGCGCCACCCCGACCGAGTGCTTACCCTTCTTCGGCATGCCGGTGTCGTCGATGATGAGCGCCCGGATCGGACCGCGTGGCTCGATGATCGGCAGGACGCGGGCACGCACCGCCTCGAGCACCGCATCGTCGGACCAATCGGACTTCGCCACGAAGTGATGCAGCGACTGATGCGCCGCCTGCACGCGCCCCGGTTCCACCCGGGCGGCCATCGGCTCGACGCTCTTGCGATCGCCGGGCAGCAGCAGTCCGGCGCAATACGATCGGAACGGCGCCGCGCGATCGGCGTGACCCAGCGCCGACGTAATCGCCTCGACATAGGCCGCGAACCGTGATTCGCTGCCGTCAACGCCCGATTCGAGACCCACGACCCGCCTCCACGAGTGAGAATCTCCATCCCTGGCAAACTCACGCCGAATCGGTCAAGAGGTTTATGACACAGTAAGATTACTTGGCCGTAAGCCGCAGCCGCTGAGACCGCGGACCGCTCCAGTGTCGCTCGATCGTGACGTGCAGCACCCAGGCACTGACAACCGGCAGCGCCGCCGCGCCCGGCAGCCACAGCGTGGAGAACAGAGTCGCATTCCCGTGCGCCACACGCGCGAGACCGAGCCCGAGCAATTTCTGCACCGGCTCGTTCACCAAATATAACGCATACGATAGCGCCCCCAGCCATTGCGTCACCGGCAGTCGGAGCACCGCGGCGAGCGGGGCCAGCAGCCGCTGCGCCGAACCGTCACCGCGCTCGGCCAGCAGGCAGACGATCCAGACGAGTGGTGCCGCCAGCTTGCCGGGCCCACCTATCCCGAGGCACAGCAGCAACACGCAGACGAACACGACGAGGTGACGGCGGCCAGTCTCCGCCCGGTCCAACCAGTCCGCCCCCGCGACGCCGAGGGCGAAATACTGCGCCTCGTTGCCCAGGAACGCGCGGCTGAACCGCCAGGCCGGCGGCGCCCAGTGGCTCCAGGCCAGGCCGGCGGTCGCCAGGGCGAGGAACAGCCAGGGCAGGCCGGCGCGCGCGCGCGGCCCGCGCGCGGCCGCCAGGGCGGCAAGCAGGACGTAGAACTGCCACTCGGTACTCAGGCTCCAGGCGGCGCCGAGGAAGCTCACCCATGCGTAGGGCAGCACGGCGTGGGGAAGCAGCCCGTGCGTCAGGGTGAGATGCGCCGCCAACTCGCCGGCCCAGGCGGCCGGCCAGCCGCCGGACCAGATCTCCCGCGCCGGACTGGCCGGGCCGATCCAGGGCATCGCCGGGAACGGCAGCGACAGTGGCTGGAGCGCGGTGGCAAAAGCCAGGGCGACCAGGAACAGCGGGAAGATCCGCCAAGCACGAGCGCGCAGGAACGGGCTGGCACGCCAGCCGAAACGGTCGAGCGAGCGGACGATCACCATCCCGCTGAGCACGAAGAACACGTCGACCGCGGCACCGCCGTGCGACAGCAGCCGTGCGATCCAGTCGGGCAGCACCGCAAACGGCGCCATGTGCGACAGCATCACGTACACCGCCAGCGCCCCGCGCAGCCCGTCGAAACAAGTCAGTCGTCGCACCCGGAACCCTCCGGTGGGGAGCATGGCGGCGAGGGATTAACGGGGGGCGAACGATGGCGGCGGATGACGGCCGGAAAGCACCGACGGGCGATGCCGGCCGACGAACGCCGACGGGGGAATTGGCAACATGCGCTGGGGAGGCTCACGGCCGGCGTCCGCCGGCGGAAGCTCATGGCCGACGTTCGCCGGCGGGGCGCTTACGGCTGGAGCGCGATCCGCCCCGCCACCGCCCCGCTGCGCGGATCGACGAGGATCACCCGGTCCGGGCCACCGCCGTGCAGCGCGATCCCCAGTCGGCCGCCGGCGTCGGCGATCCCGGCAATGGCGGTGCCCGCCGGCTCATGCAAGGTGAGCGCGATCGGCGCCGCCGGCGCGGCGGGATGGGGGATGGTCACGCGGTGGATGACGGTCACCACCAGCACCGTGGAGCCGAGCAGGATCAGCACGCCCATCGCTATCGTCGCCGCCGTCAGCACCCGCATGGTCTGTTCCGCTCCTGCCGCTCGACGGCCGCGCCCTCGCGCCCGGACCCGCCTCGGGTTATCCGCATCCCCCATGCCCGACAAGCCGCCCGCCCGGCTGCCCACACCTGGACTCGCTGCGGCCTCCTCGCCTCCGGCGGCTGCCCCCGATCTGCGTCCGGGCCTCCCGCCCGGTCCCGCGCACGTGCGTGCCGAAGCGGCGGAGGTGGGGGAGCGGGTGGACCGATTCCTCGCCCGTCGCCTGCCCGCACTGTCGCGCGCTCGCCTCCAGGCGCTGATCGCCGCCGGCGCGGTCTGCCGCGACGGGGCGCCGTTGCGCGATGCGGCTGAGCCGGTGCGCGCCGGCGCGACCTACACGGTGACCGTTCCGCCGCCGCGGCCGGCGCGGCCGGCGGGGCAGGCGATTCCGCTCGCCATCCTGTTCGAGGACCGCGACCTGATCGTGCTCGACAAGCCGGCCGGCCTCGTGGTCCACCCCGCACCGGGCAACGAAGACGGGACCCTGGTCAACGCGCTGATCGCCCATTGCGGGACCGATCTGGCGGTGGGTGGGGAGCGGCGCCCAGGCATCGTGCATCGGCTGGACAAGGACACCACCGGCGTGATGGTGGCAGCGAAGACGGAGGTCGCGATGGCCGGGCTCGCCGCCGCCTTTGCCGCGCGCACGACCGATCGTGCCTACCTCGCCCTGGTCTGGGGCTGCCCGGCGCCGACCACGGGGGAGATCGAGGGCGCGATCGGGCGCGATCCGCGCGATCGCAAGCGGATGGCAATCCGCCCGCACGGCGGCGGGAGGGAGGCGCTGACCCGCTACCGCACCCTGCGCGCATGGGCGGGCGGGGCGGTGAGCCTGCTGGAATGCCGGCTGGCGACCGGGCGAACGCATCAAATTCGGGTGCACCTGGCGGCCCGCGGGCATCCGCTGGTGGGCGATCCGGTCTATCTGCGCCGAGTGCCGGCCCAGGCGCGCGGACTGGAGGCGGGGCTGCGCGACCGGCTGCTCGATTTCCCGCGCCAAGCGTTGCACGCAGCGCAGCTCGGGTTTGTCCATCCGCGCACCGGCGTGGCCCTGGCGTTCGAGACCCCGCCACCGCCCGATATGACGGCCTTGCTGGCCGCTTTGGACGCTACGGTGGCAGGGTCGCGGAAAGGACAACCCTGACCTGCAAAAGGTCAGTGATATTGACAGGACTGAATTAGTCCTGTATTAAGCACGGCGTCGGGGACGGATCGGCAAGCCCCTCCTCCGGCGGTCGTCCCGGCCTGCACTGCTGTTTTGCGCCATCGCAGCGGCAGCCACCTCACCGGAACGTTTGACCCTTGCCATTTCATGGACTGTTATTCAGTCCACGGCGTCGCCGTCTTGTGCCAGTGTGATAGCGACACATCTGCACGCGACACAACGCCGCCAGGCGAAAGGAGCCGATCGTGGCCTCTGCCGTCATCAACATCGCGCCCGAAGGCAATCTCACGCGGTATCTCCAGGAGATCCGCAAGTTTCCGATGCTCACCGCCGAGGAGGAGCTCGACCTCGCTCGTCGCTGGCGGGACAAGGAGGATATGGACGCGGCGCACAAACTCGTGACGTCGCATTTGCGGCTCGTTGCCAAGATCGCGATGGGCTACCGCGGCTACGGCCTGCCGGTGGGCGAACTGATCAGCGAAGGCAACGTCGGCATGATGCAGGCGGTGAAACGGTTCGATCCGGACCGCGGCTTCCGCCTCGCCACCTACGCCATGTGGTGGATCCGCGCTGCAATTCAGGAGTACATCCTGCATAGCTGGTCGCTGGTGAAGATGGGCACGACCGCCGCGCAAAAGAAATTGTTCTTCAACCTGCGCCGGCTGAAGGGGCAGATGCAGGCGATCGAAGACGGCGATCTGCAGCCCGAGCAGGTGGCCAAGATCGCCCACATGCTGGACGTGCCGGAACAGGATGTGGTCAGCATGAACCGCCGCCTGGCCGCGCCCGACCACAGCCTGAACGCGCCGGTGCGCGCCAATTCGGAAGGCGAATGGCAGGATTGGCTGGTCGACGAGACCGAAAGCCAGGAAACGGCGATCGGCGATCGTGAGGAACTGACCGGCCGCAAGGCACTGCTGGCCAACGCGTTGAAGACGTTGAACGAACGCGAACGCCATATCCTGATCGAACGGCGGCTGAAGGACAATCCAACCACGCTCGAAGATCTGTCGCAGCAGTACAACATATCGCGCGAGCGGGTGCGGCAGATCGAGGTGCGCGGATTCGAGAAGCTGCAGAAGGCAATGAAGGCCGCGATCGCCGAGCAGCGCATGCAGGGCGCCGGACGGATCGGCGCGGCGGAAGGCGCCGGCGCTCGCTAGGCGCAGAAAGACCGCGCCCTAGGGGAGCCCCGGTGGGGCGTATCAGACGATGACCGACGCGCCCGCACGGGCGCGTCGGCGTGTCAGAGCCCATGAATTCAGGGGGCCCGTGAATTTCCCTGCGCCATGGTTCCGGGCCATGACAAGCACGCGTGACACGTCGGCCCGGGCAGCATAGATTCCCTCACAACCAATGGAGGGAAGGTGCGCCATGGCTGACGACGCCCCGCTGACGGCACGGGTGGTCACCCCCGACGACGTCGCCCCGATCGCCCCCTTCGGCCTGCAAATGCGCGTGATGCTGCGCAGTTCGGACACCGGCGGCCTGTTCTCCGCCATCCATTGCATCCACCGCCCCGGCGAGGGCCCGCCGCCGCACCTGCACCGCGAGCAGCAGGAGTATTTCCTCGTCCTTTCCGGGACGTACCGCGTGCAGGTCGGCGACACGCCCGCGCGCGAGGTGGGACCCGGGACCTTGATCTTCGTCCCCAACGGTACGGTACATAGTTTCAGCAATGTCGGCACCACCGACGCGGCGATGCTGGACTGGAGCCTGCCCGGCGGCCAGGATCGGTATTTCGAGGAGATCGACGCCTTGCAGGCGGGCACCGGCTTCGACTTCGCGCGCATCGCGGAGGTGAACAGCCGCCATGCGACAGAGTTCCCCGGCGGGCATTGACATCGCGCCACGCGCCTGTCGCGCGCCAACGCCACACTCAGGCCACCGTCACCACCCGCGCCGCAACCGCCCCCGCCAACTCCTGCAACGGCCAGCGCGGCCGCGGCGCCGTATCCAACCGATCGACCAGCCCGAGCCGCAGGCGCTCGATACCCGTCCAGGCCACCATGACCGCGTTGTCGGTGCACAACGCGACCGGCGGCACTGCAAGCCCGAACCCGCGCGCCGCCGTCGCCGTCCCCAGCGCCGCCCGAACCGCCCCATTCGCCGCCACACCCCCGGCCACCACCAGAAGCCCGGAGACGCCCGGATAATGTTCCGAGAACATCTCCATCGCGTGCCCGGCCCGGTCCGCCAGCACGTCCGCCACCGAAGCCTGGAACCCCGCCGCCAGGTCCGCCGCCACCTCCGGCGCCAGCGCGCCGTCGCCGAACCGCGCCACCGCCTGCGCCACCGAAGTCTTCAACCCGGAAAAACTGAAATCGCACCCCGCCCGTCCCAACATCGGCCGCGGGAACGCAAACCGCGCGGGATCACCCGCCGCCGCCAGCCGTTCCAGCGCCGGCCCGCCCGGCCAGGGCAGCCCGAGCAGCTTGGCCACCTTGTCGAACGCCTCGCCTGCCGCATCATCCACCGTGCCGCCGAGGCGCCCATGCCGCCCCACCCCCTCTACCGCCACGCACTGACAATGGCCGCCTGAGATCAGCAGCAGCAGGTACGGGAACGGCGCGCCGCCGGGCACCAGGCCGGGCAGGCGCGCGGTCAGCGCATGCGCCTCCAGGTGATTCACGGCGACGAAGGGCAACCCTGCGGCCAGCGCGATCCCCTTGCCCATCTGGCTGCCAACGATCAGCCCGCCGATCAGCCCCGGGCCGGTGGTCGCCGCCACCCCGCCCAGGTCGCCAAACCCAAGGCCGGCGCGCCCCATCGCCTCCCGCACCAGCCCGGGCAGCAGTGCCAGATGCGCCCGCGCCGCGATCTCCGGCACCACGCCGCCGAACGGGGCGTGCTGCGCCTCTTGGCTCGCCACTAGCGCTGCCAGCACACGCCCGTCGCCGGCGAGTACCGCCGCGGCGGTTTCGTCGCAGGAGCTTTCAATTCCCAGTACCGGGCGCATGTCCGCCGGGTCCATCAGCTCATGATTCCTCTCACGCCAGCACGTCCGTCACCCGCACGACATCCCAGCGCCCCTTTACCGGCCGCGCCCCGCGGTAATAGGACAGGCCGATGAACCCGGCCACAGCGCCCGAGCCGCGCGCCCTCGGCCTGACCCCGTCGGCCGCGCCCGCGCAGCCCGAGGGCACGGCGGCGCGCGCCGGTGCCCGGCCGCTGCGCGTCGGCACCCGCCCCTCCCCGCTGGCGCTGATCCAGACCCGCGGCTTCATCGCTCTGCTCAACGCCGCGGGCGCAACACTGCGCGACCGGGAGGGGGTGCAGGAGGTCGTCATCCGCACCACCGGCGATACGGTGCAGGACCGCCGGCTCGCCGACATCGGCGGCAAAGGCCTGTTCGCCAAGGAAATCCATGAAGCGCTGGCCGATCGCCGCATCGACTGCGCGGTGCACAGTCTCAAGGACCTGGAAACCGCGCTGCCGCCCGGCATCGTGCTCGCCTGCGTGCTGCCGCGGGAGGACGCGCGCGACGCCCTGATCCTGCGCGCCGCCGCTGCCGGCCCGATCGACCCCATGCATCCCTTCGCCGCCCTTCCCGCCGGCACGACCGTCGGCACCGCCTCGCTCCGCCGTCAGGCGCAGCTGTTGCACGCCCGGCCCGACCTGCACGTGACGATACTGCGCGGCAACGTGCAGACCCGACTGGACAAGCTCGCCGCCGGCGCCGCCGACGCCACCATGCTGGCCCTGGCCGGGCTGCGCAGGCTCGACCTTGCTCACCACGCCGCCGTGGCGATCGATCCCGACGTGATCGTGCCCGCCGCCGGCCAGGGCATAGTCGGCATCACCGCGCGCGCCGACGACACCGAACTGCGCGCCCTGCTAGCCCGCATCGCGGACGATGAGGCAAGCTGTGCCGCGAGCGCCGAGCGCAGCCTGCTCGCCGCGCTCGACGGCTCCTGCCGCACCCCGATCGGCGCCTACGCGCATTGCGATGCGAACGGCATGCTGCACCTGACCGGACTGCTGGCGCGCGCCGACGGCACGTACCTCGACCGACGCCACCTGAGCGGGCCGACAACCGAAGCCGCCCGCCTCGGCACCGAACTCGGCGCCGCCCTGCGCACCGACGCACCGGCGGACGTGCTCGGCTGACGGCTGCCATGCACGTGCTGATCACCCGTCCGTTGCCGGCCGGGGCGAAGACTGCCGGGGCGGTTGCTGCCCTGGGCCTCGTGCCGCTGCTGGCGCCGGTTTTGGTGATTCGCCCGCGAGAGATAGAGGCGCTGCCGGCGGGGTTGGCTGCAATTGCGGTGACCAGCGGTAATGCGCTCCCGGGGTTGCCGGTTTTTTTGCATCGAGTGCCGTTGTTCGCGGTTGGCGATGCCACTGCGGCACGGGCGAGGAGCGCCGGGTTCGCCGAGGTGACCAGTGCCGGCGCCGATGCGGCGGCGTTGGCGGGACTACTGGCGCAGCGGGCGCCGCCGGGGCCGTTGCTACTTGCGGTTGGGGAGGGGCAGGGCGGGACGCTGGAGCAGACACTGCTGGCGCAGGGGCGGGAGGTGCATCGCCGCGTGCTCTACGCCGCCGAGCCGGCGGCCGAGCTGCCGGCGGAGACGGTGGCGGCGCTGCGGTCCGGGACGGTGGCGGCGGCGTTGTTCTTCTCGGCTGAGACGGCGCGGGCTTTCGTGCGGCTCGCGATGGCGGCGGGACTGGCGGATGCTGTGGGAGGGGTGCGTGCTTGCGCTATCAGTGCACCCACCGTCGTGGCATTACGGGTCCTCCGCTGGCGCGAGATTCGCCAGGCCTCCCACCCCACCCAGGATGCGATGCTCGCGCTGCTGCAATGACCGAACCGTCGCCCCCGCCCCGCTCGTCTGCGCCCGGTTCCGAGGCTGTGCCGGCGCCGAATGGCGCCCGTGACGCGTCGCGCTCGGATCGCGCGTCCGGGGCGGCGGATGCGACCGACCATCCGGACACGGCTGCGGGGCGGGTAGTGACAGGCCCTGCGAGCGGCGCCGCGGCCCGGCCGGACATCACTCCGCCAAGCGGGGCATCATCTCCCGTACCGGGGGCGGGAGCGCCGGCTTCGGAGCCGCAGCCGGGGCGAGGGACGATGCCGACGACCGTGCCGAAGGAAGCCGTCGGTGGGGCGACCGGGTCGGTTACCCCCGGCGGCGGCGGTGCGGGCTCCGACGCGACCGGTGGCCCGGCCGCCGGCCTGCGCTCGAGCACAGCCGAGGTCTCGCCGCCCAACGACGCGCCGCCCGAGAGCACGTCGTGGGCTGATCCGTCGTCCAAAGGTAGACCGGCCCAAGGCACGTCACGCAACGGGACGTCGGTAAGCGGAACATCTGCGGGTGGGACGTCTGCCGGCGGCACCTCTGCGAGCGGCCCGTCGCTCGGAACTCCGCCGACCGCCACAGCGGCATCGCCGGTTGTCGGGCGGAACGTCGGTCCGTGGCTAACCGCCGCCGGATTCGTGATCCTGGCCGCCGGCCTGGTCTGGCTGTGGCAGCACCAAGTCGCGCCGCCGGGCGGGCAGGCGGCGCCGGTGGCCGCGTTGCCCGGCGAGGTTGCCGGGCTGCGCGCCACCATCGCCCGCCAATACGCCGCCACCGCCGCGGCGCTCGCCGCACAGGCACAGCGGGTCACGGCGCTGGAACAGCGGTCGGCCGCCGGCACGCCCGCGCAGGCCGCCGCACACGTACCGGAGCTCGACGCCGCCAACGGGCGCATTGCGGCGCTGTCCCGGCAGGTGGCGGCGCTGACGCAGAAGCTCGACGCGCTTACGGCGCAGGTCGGCGGCCTGTCGCAGCACCAGGATGCTGCCGTACAGCAACTCGGCGCGCTCACCCAGCAGGTCGCGGCCCAGGGCCAACATCTCGCCGCCTCGGACGAACGAGTGGCGGCCCTCGCGGCCCGGCGCGGCGCGCGCGCAGCGGCGACGCAAAGTGCCATCATGGAGCTGCGCCACGACCTTGAGGCTCGGCAGGCGACCGTCGCGGCGCTCAGCGAGCAGGTCGCCACGCTCACCAAAGCGGCCGGCCAGGCCGCGCAGCTGGCGCGGATACAGGCAGCGCGCGCAGCGCTGGCGGCCGGGCGGCCGCTGGGTCCGTTGCCGGACGCGCCGCCGGCACTCACCCGGTTCGCCACCACCGCACCGCCCACCGAGGCGGCGCTTCGTCTGTCGTTCCCCGCTGCGGCCCGCGCCGCCCTGGCGGCGAGCCGGCCGTCCGCCGCCGGGCAACCGTTCCTCGACCAACTCTGGACGCGGGCGCAGAACCTGGTGACCGTGCGCCAGGGTGACCGGGTCATCCTGGGCGACCCGGCGGCCGCACCGCTGGCCACTGCGGCCACGCGGCTGCACGCCGGCGATCTTGCCGGAGCGGTTGCCGCGCTCGGCGCGTTGGAACGTCCAGCCGCCGCGGCGATGGCGCCCTGGCGTGACCAGGCCCAGGCGGTGCTGGCGGCGCGCGCAGCGCTGGATGCCGCGGCAGCTGACGCTGCGGGCGCGGACGGCTGATGCGCCGGGTGCTGGCCATCCTACTGGTGACGGCAGTGGTCCTCGCCGCGGCCTGGTATGTGGCCGGTCTGCCCGGCACCATCACCGCACGGATCGGTGCGACCACGATCGAGGCGCCGACCCCGGTCGCCGCCTTTGCCGCCGTGGTCCTGTTCCTGCTGATGCACGGCCTGCTGCGCCTGCTCGGCGGCCTGTGGCACCTGCCACGGCGGGTGCACTTCTGGCGCGACGCCCGCCACCGCCGCCTGGGCGAGATCGCCGCCACAAGCGCGATGGTGGCGCTGGCTGCCGGCGAGGCCGGCGCGGCACGACAGCAGGCCTCCTACGCCCGCCGCCTGCTCGGCGAGACTGCGCAGACCTTGCTGCTGTCCGCCCAGGCCGCCCGCCTCGCCGGCCGGCCTGAGGAGGCAGAAGCCGCGCTCCAGGTCCTGACCCGCCGGCCGGAGACGGCGTTCCTCGGCTTCCGCGGCCTGCTCCGCCGCGCCACCGAGCGCGGCGACTGGGAGGCGGCGGCGCAGCTCGCCCGGGCCGCCGAGGCGGCACATCCCGGCGCGGTCTGGCTGCGCGGCGAACGTACCCGGCTCGCGGTTCGGGCCGGTCGCTGGGAGGAGGCACTGGCCTTGGCCGATGCCGACGCGCCGAAGGCCGCTCTCGGGGTCGGCGCGGCGGAGGCGGCCACCGATCCGGCGCGGGCGCGGATGCTGGCGCGGCGGGCCTGGAAGGACGATCCGGCGCTGGCTCCGGCAGCGCTCGCCTATGCGACACGACTGCGCGCGGCGGGGCGGGAGCGGCGGGCGCAGGCAGTGATTCGCCGCAGTTGGGCCCTGGCGCCGCACCCGGATCTGGCGGCGTTCGCCCTCGCGCCAACGACCGACAAGCTGGGCCGGGTGCAGGCCGCACAGCACCTGGCCGCGGTGCGGCCGGAGCATCCGGAAGCGCATTTGTTGCTCGCGCGCACCGCGCTCGACGCCGGCCTGCTCGGGGAGGCGCGCCGGCACATCGAGGCGGCGGCCCGGGCCGGGCTGACGCAGCGGCGCGTGTGGCTGCTGCGCGCGGCGATCGAGGAAGCGGCGGACGGCAGTAGTGAAGCCGGCCGCGCCGCCCAGCGCGACGCCCTGCGCCACGCGGCCGACGCCGCCCCCGATCCGGTCTGGCGCTGCACCGCCTGTCAGACGGTCGCCGCACGATGGGCGCCCGCCTGTCCCGCCTGCGACGCCGCCGGAACCCTGCGCTGGTCGGAAGACGCGCCAGCCCCGCTGCTGACCGCGGCCGGCTGAACGCGACCGGCTCAAGGCGACCGGCGCGGCGGTTTCGCTGCGGCCTCTTCTGCGCCCGCTTGTCCGCGCCGGCCGAGCGCCCTAACTGATCGGCCCATGAGCATCGACCCCGAACCGAATTCGGCCGATCCGTCGTCGGATCAGGCCGACCCCACCGCTCCGCCGCGCACCGCCGAGGAGCTGATGGCAGCCGCCACCGCCCGCATCGCGGCGTTGGAGGCCGAAGCCGCCGATTTCAAGGACCGTTGGGTCCGCGCCGAGGCCGAGATGGCCAACGTGCGCGCCCGCGCCCGCCGCGAGGTGGACGAGGCGCGCCAGTACGCGGTGCAGAAATTCGCCGCCGATGTGGTGGAGGCGGCGGAGAACCTGCGCCGTGGGCTCGACAGCCTGCCGCCGCCGCAGGCGGACGACCCACCCATCGTCGCCCGCCTGCGCGACGGGTTCGAGGGCGTGGAGCGCAGCTTCCTCGCCCTGATGGAGCGCAACGGGATCAAGCGCGAAGACCCCACTGGCCAGGCGTTCGATCCGAATTTCCACCAGGCGATGGCCGAGCAGGAAACCTCTGCCCACGCGCCCGGTACGGTGATTCAGGCCTGGACCCCGGCCTGGACCCTGCATGGGCGATTGCTGCGCCCGGCGATGGTCGTGGTGGCGAAGGCGCCGCTGGCCGAGCTTTCCGGCAGCGGAGGGCGCGGCTGAAGGCCTGCCGGCGGGCGGAAAATACGCCGCCCCGCCGCCTCGGCCCTTGCCGCGCGGCAGCCGGCTCAATACATCCGGAAAGCCAAAAATCCACTCTTAGGGACGCGGGCGGTGCCTCGGGCCACCGGCGTCCGCTGCAAGGAGAACGACATACATGAGCAAGGTCATCGGGATCGACCTCGGCACCACCAATTCCTGCGTCGCGATCATGGAGGGCAAGGATGTCCGCGTGATCGAGAATGCGGAAGGCGCCCGCACCACCCCCAGCATGGTTGCCTTCACCGAAGGCGGGGAGCGGCTAGTGGGCCAGTCCGCCAAGCGCCAGGCGGTCACCAACCCGACCAATACGCTGTATGCCATCAAACGTCTGATCGGCCGGCGCTTCGACGATCCGATGGTGGACAAGGACAAGGGCCTCGTTCCCTACAAGATCGTTCGCGGCGACAACGGCGACGCCTGGGTGGAATCGCGCGGCGAGAAATACGCCCCGTCTCAGATCAGCGCCTTCATCCTCGGCAAGATGAAGGAGACCGCGGAGGCATATCTGGGCGAGCCGGTCGCCCAGGCGGTGATCACAGTTCCGGCCTACTTCAACGACAGCCAGCGCCAGGCCACCAAGGACGCCGGCCGGATCGCCGGGCTGGAAGTGCTGCGCATCATCAACGAACCGACCGCCGCCGCGCTGGCGTACGGAATGGACAAGAAGGGCGCCGGCACCAT
Organism: uncultured Pseudomonadota bacterium; assembly: GCA_963708095.1. Classification (GTDB taxonomy): domain Bacteria; phylum Pseudomonadota; class Alphaproteobacteria; order Acetobacterales; family Acetobacteraceae; genus JAJZVS01. The sequence continues at coordinate 3,301,629 of OY970182.1, read as the reverse complement.
CGCGGTCTATGACCTCGGCGGCGGCACCTTCGACATTTCCGTGCTGGAAATCGGGGACGGCGTGTTCGAGGTGAAATCCACCAACGGCGACACGTTCCTGGGCGGCGAGGATTTCGACCAGCGGGTGATCGACTGGCTGGCCGACGAGTTCAAGCGCGAGCAGGGCATCGACCTGCGCCGCGACCGGCTGGCGCTGCAGCGCCTGAAGGAAGCGGCCGAGAAGGCGAAGATCGAGCTGTCGTCCGCCAAGGAGACCGAGATCAACCTGCCGTTCATCACCGCCGACGCCTCTGGGCCGAAGCACCTCGTGATGAAGCTGTCGCGCGCCAAGCTGGAACAACTGGTTGATGACCTGATCGCCCGTACCCTGGAGCCCTGCCGCGCCGCGTTGAAGGACGCCGGCGTGACGGCCGGGGAGATCAACGACGTGATCCTGGTCGGCGGCATGACCCGCATGCCGAAGGTGATCGAAGCGGTGAAGCAGTTCTTCGGCCGCGACCCCGCCCGCAACGTCAATCCCGACGAGGTGGTTGCGATCGGTGCCGCGGTGCAGGCGGCGGTGCTGAAGGGCGACGTCAAGGACGTGCTCCTGCTCGACGTGACGCCGCTGTCGCTCGGCATCGAAACCTTGGGCGGGGTGTTCACCCGACTGATCGAGCGCAACACCACCATCCCGACCAAGAAGTCCCAGACCTTCTCTACCGCCGACGACAACCAGCAGGCGGTGACCATCAAGGTCTACCAGGGCGAGCGGGAGATGGCGGCCGACAACAAGCTGCTCGGCAATTTCGATCTTACCGGCATCCCGTCGGCGCCGCGCGGCGTGCCGCAGATCGAGGTGACGTTCGATATCGACGCCAACGGCATTGTTTCGGTTCAGGCGAAGGACAAGGCCACCGGCAAGGAGCAGCAGATCCGCATCCAGGCCTCCGGCGGGCTGAACGAGGCAGAGATCCAGCGCATGGTGAAGGAGGCCGAGGCCAACGCCGCGGCCGACAAGCAACGCCGCGAGCTGGTGGAAACACGCAACCAGACGGAAGCGCTGGTCCATCAGGTCGACCGCAGCCTGAAGGAAGCCGGCGACAAGGTGGGTGCGCAGGACAAGGGCGAGGCGGAGGCAGCCCTGGCCGCCGCGCGCAGCGCGCTGGAAGGCACCGACGAGGCGGCCATCAAGCAGGCCGGCGAACGGCTGAGCCAGGCGGCGATGAAGCTCGGCGAGGCGATGTACAAGGCCCAATCCGCGGGTGGCGGTCCCGCCGAGCCCGGCGCGGCCGGACCGCAGGCCGGCGGTGCGGCGCCCGACGAGAAGGTGGTGGACGCCGAGTTCGAGGAAGTGGACGACAAGCGGAAATCCGCCTGACCTCCATGCCCCGACGACGGCACCCCGTCTGTTCGCAACGCGCCCGCGTGCCCCCGCACGCGGGCGCGCAGCGTTCCGCGGTCGTTTCCTCCGTCGTCGTTCCCGGAATGATTCTTTTTTCCGACACGACAAAAACCGGCACGATGAAAGACTGAGATGGCGAAGCAGGATTATTACGCCACCCTGGGCGTGCCGCGCGACGCCGGCCCCGAGGATCTCAAGAAGGCCTACCGCAAGCTCGCCATGCAGTTCCATCCGGACCGCAACCCGGGGGACAAGCAGGCCGAGGCGCGCTTCAAGGAGGTCAGTGAAGCCTACGACGTGCTAAAGGACGAGCAGAAGCGCGCCGCCTACGACCGTTTCGGCCATGCCGCGTTCGAGCAGGGCAACGGCGGCGCCGGCCCGTTCGGCGGCGGGTTCGACTTCTCGGGCGCCGGCGGGTTGGGCGACATCTTCGACCAGGTGTTCGGCGACTTCATGGGCGGCAGCGGCCGACGGAGCGGCGGCGGGCGCGGCCGGGCCGGGGCCGATATCCGCCAGGCGGTGGAGATCGATCTCGCCGAAGCGTTCGCCGGCACGAAGGCCCCGATCCGCATCGCCACCCGCGTGGCCTGCGAGGCCTGCGCCGGTACCGGCTCGGAAGACAAGGCACGCAGCAGCGGCGACACCTGCCCGACCTGCCAGGGGCACGGCCGGGTGCGCGCCCAGCAGGGACTGTTCCTGGTGGAGCGCACCTGCCCCACCTGCGGTGGCTCCGGCCGGGTGATCCGTAACCCCTGCCGCGTTTGCCGCGGCGCCGGCACGGTGCAGCGGGAACGCAGCCTGACCGTCACGATCCCCGGCGGGGTGGAGGACGGCACTCGCATCCGCCTCGCCGGCGAAGGCGAAGCGGGCGCGGCCGGCGCCCCGCCGGGCGATCTGTACGTGCATGTCGCGGTCCGGCCGCATCCGATCTTCCACCGCGAGGGCGCGAACCTCATCCTGCGGGTGCCGCTGCGCATGACCCTGGCCGCGCTTGGCGGGGAGATCGAGGTACCCTCGATCGACGGCAGCAAGACCAAGGTAAAGATCCCTGCGGGGACCCAGACCGGCGAGCAGATGCGCCTGCGCGGCAAGGGGTTCTCGGTGCTGCGCAGCGCTGCCCGGGGCGATCTGTTCCTCCAGATGATGGTGGAAACCCCGCAGCACCTGACCCGCCGCCAGCGCGAACTGCTGGAAGCGTTCGAGACGGATGCCGAGAAGGGCGACAAGCACCACCCCGAAAGCGAAGGTTTTTTTGCCAAGGTGAAGGAATTCTTCGAGGGCAGCCGCGGCTGAGCCTGCGCGCCGTGGTGCGAACCGCCCGCGAGCCCTCGCCGCTCCGCCGGCCACCCCCGCCGTCCCGGTAGCGCTCCTCCAGCGGCGGCGCCTCGGCGTATCGTGTGCTTCGTTATCGGTGTTTTTCTCGTCGGGATGGCGTAGCATCGGTGTCGGCCGGGCGCGTCCCCGCCGCTCCCGGCCGGCGGGCCGGCGAGCATGCCCCTCCCGCGCCCTACGGCGGCGGCGTTTGCGACGAAAGGGGCCACCCATGCCATTCGATGGTTCGGAATATTGCCCGGGTTCCGGCCCGGCGGAGGCGGCGCTGCCGCCAGCTGCCGGGACGTCCTGGCTGCGCGGCCTAGCGGAGCGGCTGCGCGCCCGCCCGCTCTGGGCTTTCACCCCCGGCGAGGTCCGTCCGGAGGTCACGCCGGCGCACCTGCTGCGCGCCGCCCGCGCGTTGATCGAGCAGGAGGATCGCTGGGTGCAGGGGCGCTACGAGACCCTGCGCGGCCGGCGCTGCGCCATGGGCGCGCTGCAGGCCGCAGCGCGGGTGCTGCGCCACCCCGGCGCGTTCGACCAGGCGCGCGACTATCTGCGCACCGAGGCGCTGATCCGCGGCTACAGCCATGTCGAAAAGATGAACGACCGCTCGACCCACGCCGAGGTGCTGGCGGCGTTCGACCACGCGATCCGCCGGGCCGAGACCGGCGGGCACGGCTAAGCCGCTTCTCGCCGGAAGTTGATAGCAGGCGCGGCGACGCCGGCCGGCGCGCGGGGTGGTCGGCGCGCTGACGGGGCGCGCCGACCCCGACCGGCCGCGCCCCTGCGGCGCTCGAAGCCTGCCATGCCAGATCAGGCGGAATGGCGCGCCAGCGCCACGGCCGGCGGCGGGGACTGTGGCGCCCAGGTGTGACCTGTGGCACCACGGCAACAGGCGGGCTCAAACGAAGCCGCCCCTCTCGTCTTGGCGCGTGGACAGGGCTATCAATAGCGTAGCGGAACCGGACTGTTGCGCCGGGTTTCCGATCCGATAGGTGCGGATGGTCGTGCCGTTCAGGCCGCCGCCGCCGGGCTGCTGACGTCAACGAGGAGAAAACAGATGAACCTTCGGACCGCGCTTCTGGCGGCCACCGTGCTGGCAGCTCCCATGGTAGCTGGCTCTGTCGCCGTGCAGGCGCAGCCGGTAACCGGCCCCTACGTCAGCCTTGGCGCCGGCGTGAACCTCAAGCAGAACCTTAACCTGGAGGGGGCCAGCATTGGTGGCCGTTCTCTTGGGGCAGGCGGAGGCAACCTTCAATCCGACGTGGGCCCGGCATTCGTCGGCGCCGGGGGCTATGGCTTCGGCAACGGGTTCCGCGCCGAGATCGAGGGCAATTACTACAACAACAAGTTCAACAAGCTCGGCGGCACCTCCGCCTTCAGCGCGGCCGGTGGGCATGAGCAGCTCTACGGCGTGATGGTGAACGGCTACTACGACTTCAACGGCCTGATCCCGGTGGTCACGCCCTATGTCGGTATCGGCGTCGGCTACGAGTGGGCCAACGAGCAGGGCCTGAAGGCCTATGGTCCGGGCGGCAGCTTCAATGCCTCGAACAACACCGAGGGCTCCTTCGCCACGCAGGCGATCCTGGGCGCCTCGATGCCGCTGACCGCCATTCCCGGCCTCTCCCTGACCGCCGAGTACCGGTTCATGGCGCTGGTCGGTGACCGCACCTACAGCGGCACGGCGACTTCGCCGACCGGTGTGGTCAGCCCGGCCTCGGTCAAACTCGGCAACGATTACAACCATACCTTCCTGATCGGCGTCCGGTACGACTTCGGCGCCCCGCCGCCTCCGCCGGCCCCGGCGCCCGCCCCGGTCGCCGCACCCGCCCCGGCGCCGGCCCGCTCCTACCTCGTGTTCTTCGACTGGGATAAGGCGACCCTCACCGGCCGCGCCCGCCAGATCATCCACGAAGCGGCGGAGAACTCGACGCACGTCCAGTACACGCAGATCGCCGTGAACGGCTACACCGACACCTCCGGCAGCCCGAAATACAACATGGGCCTGTCGATCCGCCGCGCCGACGCAGTCGCAGGGGAACTGGTGCGCGACGGCGTGCCCAAGAACGCCATCGCCATCCACGGCTTTGGCGAAACCCACCTGCTGGTGCCGACCGGTCCGGGTGTGCGCGAGCCGCAGAACCGCCGCGTCGAGATCGTCATCCAGTGATGCCTCGCCGCCACCCGGCTACCTGAGGAACGGGGCGCCTTCGGGCGCCCCGTTTTTCGTTGTACTTCGGCAGGGTGCATCACGATCCCTTGCCACGCGCTGCCGATCCGCCTTTAAGCGTGGGCGGATACCGCTGTGAGCGGAAGCAGGAGACGAAGACGCATGCGCTTTCTTGGTGCTTGGCTTGGTGCGGCGGCGCTGGCCGCCAACCTCCTGGCGATGCCGCAGGATGTGCGCGCACAGCCGATCCAAGGTCCCTATGTCGGCGCCGGCGCCGGCCTGGATCTGCCGCAGAATACGATGGCCACACCGCCCGCTTCAGGCTTCGGTTCCGGGCGGCTGCGCTTCGAGCGGAACGACGGCTTCGCCCTGCTCGGCAGCGCCGGCTACGCGCTGGGCGACGGCTGGCGGTTCGAGCTCGAAGGAGACTACGCCCGCACTGGGATCGAGGGCCTGACCCGCACCCCGCTGCCCAGCAGCACCAGCGGGCGGATGCAAACCTACGGCGTCATGGTCAACGCGCTGTACGATCTCGACATCGGCAACCGCTACGTCTTCCCCTATCTGGGTTTCGGGGCGGGCTACATGTGGTCGCATCTCGACAATTTCGGCACCGCCGAGGCGGGGTCCACCGCGGTATTCCACAGCAACGCGACCTCGGGGGCCTTCGCCTGGCAGGCGATTCTGGGGTCGGCATTCCCGGTCCCGAACATGCCGGGCCTGTCGTTCACTGCCGAATATCGGTTCCGCGACATCACCAGCGGCGAGACCTTCGGGGGTACCGGGACCGGCGGGGCGCCGGGGACGCTGAAGCTCGGGCCGCAATACGATCACCGGTTCTTACTCGGTGTGCGCTACGCCTTCGACGTACCGCCGCCAGCGCCACCGCCCTCCCCCGCGGTATCGCCCGTGGCGCCGGCGGCCCCCGCCCCGGCGCCGGAACGCACCTATCTCGTGTTTTTTGACTGGGACAGCGCCGCGCTGACGACCCGCGCCCGCGCGATTGTGCATGCCGCGGCCGAGAACGCCGCCAGGGTACAGGTCACCCGCATCATGGTGAACGGCTACACCGACACCTCCGGCAGCGTCGCCTACAACCGGGCGTTGTCGGAACGTCGGGGCCGGTCGGTAGCGGCCGAACTGGTGCGCGACGGCGTAGCGGCGCGCACGATCGTCATCCGCGGCTACGGCGAGACCCACCCGCTGGTGCCCACCGGCCCCGGCGTGCGCGAGCCGCAGAACCGGCGGGTGGAGATCATCCTGCACTGAGAACGAACGCGGGACCGTCCGTCGGCCGCGAGGCCGGCGGGCGCGTGCCCCGCGCGCGAAGCTGCCGAGGCACGCAGGTGCGCGCCCGACGGCCCTGCCGGTTGCGCGCGGCGGCGTAGTTTTGTAGCGTTCGCTCCAGAACATTCATCCGCAGAGACACCGCTTGGCGCGACCGCGCAACTTCGACGAGGCGACGGTCCTGGACGCGGCGATCGACCGTTTCTGGTCGGACGGCTATGTCGCCACCTCGGTGCGTGAGCTCGGCGCCGCGATGGGCCTTGGTGCCGCCAGCCTGTACAACTGCTTCGGCGACAAGCGCGCGTTATTCGTCCGCGCACTTGACCGCTATCTCGATGCCTCAATGCGCGCGCGGATCAAGCGCCTGGAAAGCGAGCTGCCGCCGCGGGCGGCGATCGCCGGGTTCTTCGCCGACATCGTCGCGCTGTCGCTGTGCGACCGGCGCGGCTGCCTGCTGGTGAATACCGCGGTCGAACTTGCCCCTCACGACCCCGACATCGGCGCCGTCGTTGGCGCGCGCCTGGCCGAGCTCGAAGCCTTTTTCCACCGCGCCATCGGCACCGGGCGGCGTGACGGCACGATCGCCGCCGCGGCCGAGCCGGTCGGCATGGCGCGGCTGTTCGTCGCCACCGTGATCGGCCTGCGCGTGCTGGCACGCACAGGGCCCGAACCCGACCTTCTGCGCGGGATCGCCGACCAGGCGCTCGCCGTGCTCGATCCCCCAGCCCAGGAGAAACCGCAATGATCGACCTCTACTACTGGACCACGCCGAACGGCCACAAGATCACGATGTTCCTGGAAGAAGCGGGGCTCGACTACCGCATCGTCCCGGTCAACATTTCCAAGGGCGAGCAGTTCCGTCCGGAATTCCTGATGGTCGCGCCCAACAACCGCATTCCCGCCATCATCGACCACGCGCCCGCCGGCGACGGCGCGCCAGTGTCGCTGTTCGAGAGCGGGGCGATCCTGCTCTACCTTGCCGACAAGATCGGCCGCTTCATTCCCACGCCCGCGCAGGTGCACGCGCGCGCCGAGGCGCTGCAATGGCTGTTCTGGCAGATGGGCGGCCTTGGCCCGATGGCCGGACAAAACCACCATTTCGTCCAGTACGCGCCGGAGCCGATCCAGTATGCGATCGACCGTTATGTCGGGGAAACGAACCGGCTGTACGGCGTGCTGAACCGCCGCCTCGCCGACCGTGACTTCATGGCCGGAGCCGACTACACAATCGCCGACATGGCGACCTATCCCTGGGTCGTGCCGCACAAGCGCCAACGCCAGGACCTGGCGGAATTCCCGCACGTCGCCCGCTGGTTCGCCGCGATCCGCGCCCGCCCGGCGACGATGCGCGCCTATGCGAAGGCCGAGCAGATCAACATGGCGCCGACAGTAGACGAAGCATCCCGCGCAGTGCTGTTCGGCCAGACCGCCGCCGTGACGAAGGGAGGCTAACCGATGGCGCGCGAACTCTATGAACTCGTTGGTTCTGATCCGCAACGACGCTTCAGCCCGTATTGCTGGCGTGCGCGCATGGCGCTCGCGCACAAGGGATTGGACGCCACACCGGTGCCGTGGCGCTTCACCGAAACGGAACGGCTCGCCTTCGCCAACCACGACAAGGTTCCGGTGCTGGTGGATGGCGAGACAGCGGTGGGGGATTCCTGGGCGATCGCGGAATATCTCGAGCGCACCTATCCCGACCGCCCGTCCCTGTTCGGGGGCGCGAAACCCGCCATCCGCTTCATCGCCGCCTGGACCGACCAGACCGTGAACCCGGCGCTGGTCCGTCTGATCGTAAGCGATATCGAACCGCTGGTCGACGCCAGCGCGCGCACCTATTTCCGCACCAGCCGGGAGGCCAGGCTCGGCGGGACCCTGGAACAGGTCACTGCAGGGCGGGAACAGCGCCTGCCGGAGTTCCGCCGGCTGCTGGCGCCGCTACGCAGTGCGCTGCGCGCCCAGCCCTTCCTCGGCGGCGCCGCGCCGGACTACGCCGACTATGCCGTGTTCGGCTCGTTCCAATGGGCGCGTGCGGTCAGCCCGCTCCCGTTGCTCGCCGCCGATGATCCCGTGCGCGACTGGCGAGAGCGACTGCTCGACCTGTACGACGGCCTGGCAAGGAAGAACCTCGGTTTCGACACCTGATCCAACCGGAAGGAACTGTCATGTCCACCCCGCTGACCGGCATCCGTGCCTGCGTGTTTGACGCCTATGGGACGCTGTTCGACGTCGCCGCTGCGGCGGCCGCCTGCCGTGACGTGCTGGGCGAGCGCACCGGCCCGCTCGCCGCGCTGTGGCGGGACAAGCAGTTGCAATATTCCTGGCTGCGCGGCCTGGCCGGCACCTACGTCGATTTCTGGCAGGTGACGCAGGATTCGCTCGATTTTACCCTGGAAACGATGGACATCGCCCCCGCCGGCGTGCGCGACCGGCTGCTCGGGCTGTACCGCACCCTGGCGGCATTTCCTGAAGTGCCCGGCGTGCTGCGCGCGCTGCGCGACGGGGGGTTCGCCACCGCGATCCTGTCCAACGGCTCGCCGGCGATGCTGGCAAGCGCGGTCGAGGGCAATAAACTCGGCTCGCTGTTCGACGCCGTGATCTCTGTCGACGAAGTGGGCGTGTTCAAGCCGCATCCGTCGGTCTACCAGCGCGCGCTGGACCGGCTGGGCGTGCCGGCCGCTTCGGTATCGTTCCAATCCTCCAACGCCTGGGACGCTCACGCGGCCTCGGCATTCGGGATGCGGGCCGTGTGGTGCAACCGTTACGGCCAGCGTCGGGAGCGGCTGCCGGGGGCGCCAGACCGGGAGATCCGCACCCTCGTCGAACTGCCCCCACTGCTGGCGCCGTAGCCGGCCCGGCTTGCGGGCGGCCGCCCGGCCCCCTACCCCACGCCCGCGGGCGCATCGCGTGCCCGCGGAACAAGGAGCCGTGCCGCCATGAAGATTACCCGCCTGCGCACCGAGGTGGTGCACCTGCCGATCGACCCGCCGATCCTGACTGCGATCCTGGGCTCGATCCGCTCCGCCGACTGCGTCTTGACCTTCCTCGAGACCGACGAGGGTTTGGTGGGCGAAGGGCTGGTGTGCTCGATTAATAACCGCCGCCTGCCTGTGATCCACACCATGATCCGCGAGCTAGCGGACCTGGTCGTAGGGCTCGATCTGCGCGAGGGCGGGACACTCAATGCGCGGGCCTGGAAGGAGCTCAATTTCCTCGGCTACGAGGGGATTTCCATTGTCGGCCTGGCGGCGATCGACAACGCGCTGTGGGATCTGCGCGGCAAGGCGGCGGGGTTGAACGTCGCGCATCTGATCGGCGCCTGCCGGCCCGCCCAGCCCACCTACGCGAGCGGCGGCCTGTGGCTCGGCGCCTCGATCGATGAATTGCAGAAGGAAGCCGCGGGCTTCGTCTCGCGCGGCTTCCGCGCCATGAAGACGCGCGTGGGGCCGACCGAGCCCGAGAAGATGGTGGCCCGGGTGCGCGCGGTGCGTGAGGCGGTTGGACCGGACGTGGCGCTGATGGTCGATGCCAACCAGCAGATGTCGGTGAAGCAGGCGATCCGCATCGGACGAATGATGGAGGAACTCGACCTCGCCTGGTTCGAGGAGCCGGTGATCTGCCACGACCACGAAGGCGAGGCGACGATCGCCGCGGCGCTCGATACGCCGATCGCCTCGGGGGAGACCGTCTATACGCACCGCGGCGTGCTGACGATGCTGGAAGCGAACGCCGCCGACGTGATCATGCCTGATCTGCAACGTATGGGCGGGCCGACTGAATTCCTGAAGGCGGGACATCTGTGCGAGGCGTTCCACATCCCCTGCGCCTCGCATCTGTTCCCGGAAATGAGCCTCGCGCTGCTCGCCGCGCTGCCCGGCGGCCACTACCTGGAACACATGCCGTGGTTCGAGAAGATCTACCGGGAGCGGATCGAGCTCGACGCGGACGGGAACGCCATCGTGCCGGACCGGCCAGGCTGGGGCTTCAGCTTCGATCCGGCGGCGATCGCGCGCTTTCGGGGCTGATCCCGCGCGGGCACGGTCATGACATCGGTCGCAGGAGGCCAGGGGCGGCGGCCCCTGGCCTCCCTCGCTATCGGGGCAGGGCGGCGCCCTTGGTTTCCCGCCCCAGGATCATGGCCAGAATACTCAATCCCGCAAAGCAGGTCATGAACGCCGTCACGTTGTTGAAGCTGCCGCCGAAGGCGCCCACCATCAGCCCGGCAACCAGCGGACCGAAGCTGGTCACGACGCGCGCGCTGCCGGTGCAGAAGCCGACGGCGGTCGCACGGACTTGCGTCGGGAACAGCTCGGGCAGGTAGATCGCGAAACCGGAGAACACGCCGAAGACGAAGAACCCGAAGATTGGCAACACGACAGGGTACCACGGCTCATAGGTCGGCAAGCCCAGGTACAAGGTCAGGCCGGCCGCAATCGTGCCGACGCTATAGAGCACGATGGTTCCGCGCCGGCCGATCGCATCGGCGGTGAAGCCGAAGACGATGTAACCCAGCACGCCGCCAAGGCTCCAGAGCATGATCCCGCGGCTGACGAAAGGAACGGCGGCGGCGCCGACGTATCCGTTTTTCTGGACCATCAACGACAGGATGGTAGGCAACCAGATGTTGGTGGTCCAGATGGCGAGGAGGGCGCCAAGCCCGAACAGGACCCCGACCATGGTGTTGTAGCGATGCCCGCGGGTGAACAGTTGCATCGGCACGAAGCGCATGAACTCGCGGTCGTCCGTCGCAGCCCGTTGCGTGACAGCGATAGTGCGGCGACGATCGCGCACCGCTTCGAAGCGATCTGGCTCGATCATGCGCCGGCGGATCACCGCAAGCAGCAGCGCCGGCACCAGCCCGACGAAGAAGACCACGCGCCACCCGTAGCTGCCGACCAAGCCATAGGCAAAAGCGCCGAGGAAGGTGCCGAGCGCGCCGCCCGTCATCATCACGCCGGCGATCTTCGCCCGATGCGTCTCGCCCAGGGTCTCGGCAAGCAGCGGGATGCCGACCATCAGCTCGGCGCCGGTGCCGAGGCCGGCCAGGAAGCGATAGGCGCCGAACTCCCAGACGTTGTGCGATACCCCCTGCAGCGCCGTGAACACGCTGTAGAGCAGGATGCTGAACGCGAGCGCCCGGATGCTGCCGATATAGTCGGCGATGATGCCGAACAGGAAGCCGCCGAAGGCCCAGCCCAGCAACCCGGCCATGCTGAGCAGCCCGCCGACCCGGCCGATCAGTGCCAGCGGCGGGTGGCCGCCGAGCAGTTCCGTGAGCGCCGGCCGGAGTACCAGTGCATATAGACCGAAATCCGCCGCATCGAGCGTCCAGCCCAGCCAGACCACGAAGAAGACCAGCCATTGGTAGCGGGTGACGGCGCGGAGTCCGGTCGGCTGCGCGATCGCGGTGCCGAATTCGTTCATTGACGTTGTCCCTCCCAGGATGTGAACCGGGGACCGGACGCCGTTCGAAGGACGGTGCTGCCATGTTTGCCGGCGGCGGCAGCGAAGATTGACTCGCCCGCGACACCCCGGGGGCCCGCGCGCTACGATCGGCACGCGATTCCGGGCCGGGTCCGGTCGTCGTCGATCGACGCCTGCGGTTCCGGATGAAGAATGACGAACCGGCCGCGGGTTGCGTTTGATTACATCTTTTAGCGAGATATGTCAACAATGTATATCGGGTATGCGGTTCTTCCCGTATGCGATACCTCGCTCCTCGGCCTATGCCGCGCGGCCCTGGCGGCCGTCGAGCCGGCAGCTTTCCTCAATATGCTCGGCCAGGGCATCGGCAACTTTCTGGCCGGCGCCGCGGCCGCGAACCAGCACGATGCCGTAGTCGGGCAGCGCCGGCAGCCCTTCCTCCGGCCGCACCGGTCGCAGTCCGTCCGGCAGCCACGCCTGCGCCGAAACGGTGACGGCAAGCCCGGCCAGTACCGGCGCGTGGGTACCGACCTGCGAGCCGGAGGTGTAGGCGATGCGGAACCGCCGTCCGGCCCGTTCCAATGCCTGCACCGCCGCCCGCCCCCAGTCGCAGCCACGTCGTTCTGCCAGCGGATCGGGGCTGGCCAATGCTAACGGCAGCGGGTCGAGCCGGTGCGGCGCGTAGCGGGTGGACGTGACCCAGACGAGCTGTCCGCGCCAGAGCAGGACGCCCGTCATGCCGCGCGGCTCGGAGCCGTCCGACAGCAGGGCGAGGTCGAGTTCGCCGCGTTTCAACCGATCGACGAGGCCGCTGGAGGGCTCGCACAGGACGTCGACCTGGACCGCAGGATGGGTATCGGCGAACGCCTTCAGCACCGGCGGCAGGTAGCCGAACGCATAGTCATCCGGCGTGCCGAGCCGGACCGTGCCGGCGATCTGCGGCGCGCGGAACGTCGCCACCACCTCGTCGTTCAGCGCCAGGATCTGCCGCGCGCGGATGAGCAGGAACTGGCCGTGCGGGGTGAGCTCGATCGCGTTGCCCTTGCCCCGGTGCAGCACCGGCTGACCCAGCGCTGCCTCCAGCCGTTTGATCTGCATCGAGACGGCGGATTGGGTGCGCGAGACGAGGTTCGCGGCGGTGGTGAAGCTGCGACCTTCGGCGATCAGGACGAAGGCACGCAGCAGGTCGGGGTCGAGGGTGGCAGGCTGGCTCATATCATCAATATATCTGATCTGAAGCATCACTACAATTCGTTTTCCTGATGCCGACCGGGCGCCTATCTCGTGGTTGTCCGAAACATCTGCTGGCCCGGGAGGTCCCCATGTCCGGCTCGCCGCGCATCGCTGCGTTCTTCGCCCCCACATTGCCTGCCGCGTCCGGCGGCGGGGCCTGGACCGTACCGGTCCCGCGACGCCGCGGCCCATGGGTCGCGCGATCGCTTGCGCGCATCTCGGCACTGGTGCGTGCAGCTTGGGTGCGGCAGCGCTCCCGGGGGCGGATCGCCGGGCTGGACGCGCATATGCTGCGCGACATCGGCGTGACGTACGCCGAGGCCGAGCACGAGGCCAACAAGCCGTTCTGGCGCGGCTGACCGAGGCGATGGGCAGGCGCGGCGGATGCCGCGTCGCCCGCCGCACAAGTTATATGTCGTATCGAACGGTTCAGAGGCCTGCGGACCACGCGGTGTCGGTCGACAGGGCGATGCCGTTGATGTCGGCACCAAACGGGCCGCAGAGGAACGCGGCCAGGGCGGCGACGCGCGCAGCTCAGCCAAGTGGGAAGCGACCGTCGTCGGGTCGGCCAGACCGTGCGGCATCACCGCCGCGCCGGCGGCGGCCAGCGCGCGCACCGTGGCGAAGTCGATTCCGCCGAGCGAGCCTGTGATCAGGGCCGTCTTGCCGTTCAGCATGATCATTTCCTCCCTGCTGGAGCCTGCGTCTTCCGACCCGGACCGCAACCGCGCCGCTCCGTGTCGTTGTAATGCGACGGCGCCGGTCCCATCTGCACGTCTCCTTCCGTTCTCCCGCTGGCCGGCGCACTGGCGCCGCTGAGCGAAGTCCGGGCAACCAAGGACATCGCGCATGCACGCCAAGGCCGCACCGGGACGGTGGGACGACCATCAGGTCCTGTTCGAGATCGAAGAAGGCCAGCAGGAGATCGCCTGCTCGGTCTCCGTCGAGGCGCTGGAGGAAGCCGGCCCCGGCCTCAGCGCCCGCCGCTGGCAGTTGCTGGAGGCGTTCAACCGGTTGCGACCACGCATCGAACGCATCGCCCGCGACCGACATCGCGCCGCAGCCGGCGGGCCGGTGCGCACCATCCACGTGAATGCTGGCGATCTTAACGATCCCACCCCCGCGGCGCCCGCCGCGGCGTTGCGCCGGAGTGCGGCAGGATGAGCGAACCTTCCGGCTTCGTAGCTGCCCCGCCACGCTGGGACCGCAACCGAGTGCTGTTCGAGATCGAGGACGATGGCCGGCGCGTCGCCTGCGCGATTTCGTTGCAGGCAATCCAGGATGCGAGCGGGCGGCGCTTTCACGATGGGGCGCGGCTGCTCGACTGCTTCGGCAAGGTGCGTTCGCGGATCGAGCGGATCGCGCTCGGCAAGCTGCGCGCGCGCCCGCATGCGGACGACCAGGTGCTCACTGTCTGGTCGGGCGACCTTGATGACTGAGCCGCGCACCAGGCCGGCAGGCGTGTTCTGGGGTCGGGTAGAGCGGCTGGACAATGCGTTCCGTGCCCGCTGCGGCGTGCGCGATGCGGGGGACGCTGCTCCGGAACCGGCGCCGTCGGACACCAATGCCTTCGCGGACTACGACGACGCCCGCTCCTGGGTGCATCTGTCGGCCGCCCAGGCCGGCTTCCGTTCGATCGCCTGGGATGTGGACACGTGCGCCGCGCCGGAGGCGTGCGCCGCCGACTGATCCGCCGTGCTGCGTCCGCCGCGCTACGGTCCCCGGTGGGTCCGGCGCACGGACCGGAGGGCGCGCCGCGGCGTTCGGCGCTATCCTGCGCGCCAGTGCCAAGCGGGCGCGGGAGATTCAGTGCATGAACCAGATGGCGGAGCGGTATGCCGTGGCCGATGAGCTCCGGATCGGCGGGTTCGATCAGGATACGGTGGGCGCCGCGTTGGATGCGGATGGGGCAGTCGTGATCCCGGGACTGCTCGATGCGGATGCCTGCGTAGCGATGGCGCGCCTGTTCGATGATCCGGCACGCTTTCGCAAGCGGGTGGTGATGGAAGCGCACGCCTACGGGCGCGGCGAATACCAGTATTTCGCCTATCCGCTACCGCAGGTGGTGGCGGGGCTGCGGACCGCGCTCTATCCGCCGCTGGCCGCCATTGCCAACCGCTGGGCAGCGGCATTGGAGGAGGCAGCCCGATTCCCCGCCGACCATACCGGGTTCCTGGCCCGCTGCCATGCGGCCGGGCAGACCCGCCCGACACCGCTGCTGCTGCGCTATGGCCCGGGCGACTACAACCGGTTGCACCAGGACGTCTACGGCGCCGAGGTGTTCCCGCTGCAGGTCGTGGTGCTGCTGTCGCCGCCGGGGACCGGCTTCCGCGGCGGGGAGTTCGTGCTGACCGAGCAGCGGGCTCGCATGCAGTCGCGGGTGGAGGTCGTGCCGCTGGCACAGGGCGATGCGGTGGTGTTTCCGGTGCATCACCGGCCGGTGGCGGGGCCGCGTGGCGTGTCGCGAGCCGTGATGCGGCATGGGGTGAGCCGGGTGCGGGAAGGCGCGCGGACGACCCTGGGGATCATTTTCCACGACGCGGCGTGAGGGGCCATTCTGCGTCGCCTGATCCGCGCGAAACCGGCGCCGGACGACGGGATAACGGGTCGCGGCGCAACTACCCCGCCGTCGGAACCCCCGTCTGCGCCAGCGCCGCCGCCTGCCGATCCGCAAGCGCCCCTTCGTCGAACCCTTCCACCAGACCCGAAAATAACCGGAACCAGTTCAGCTCCGCCTTCAGCCGCACAAACACGCCGCCGAGCCCGATTGCCGATCGGTCCATCAGCACGAACTCCCGCGGCGGCTTCACCCCGCCTGTGCGCTGCAGGCCGGCGTGCACCCGTTCCGCCACTTCCCGCCCGAACTGCGGGTCGTAGCTTTCCTGGATCGGCCGCGCCCGGTCCTCGATCAGCGGCTCGTACAGGAACCGGGCCCAGTCGTTCAGCACCGCCATCTTCTCGTCGGACAGGCCGACGAAACCCCAGGTCTCGTACGCCCGATGCGCCTTCGCATCGTCCCCATCTCGCACCGCTTCGTAGAGGTCGATGACGCCCTGCACGAAACGCGGCGCGAACACCCGGATGGCGCCGAAATCGAGCAGGTTCACCGACCCGTCGGGCCGCACCTGATAGTTTCCGAGATGCGGATCGCCATGGATCACGCCGTAGCGGTAGAACGGCACATACCAGGCGCGGAACAGGGCCGCCGCAATCCGGTTGCGCTCTGAAGCCGGCGGGTCCTCCTCCAGCCGCCGCATCAGCGGGCGGCCTTCCAGCCATGTCATGGTCAGCAGACGCTTGGTGCAATAGCCGGCGATCGGCACCGGCACGTGCACGTCCGGCTGGTCGGCGAGCATCAGGCCATAGAGCCGCATCTGCGCCGCTTCGCGCTCGTAATCCAGCTCCTCGCGCAGCCGCGCAGTGAGTTCCTTATAGATCTCCTCGTGCTGGATCGCGTTATCCATGCGGTGATAGATGGCCATCGCCAGTTTCAACTGGCGCAGGTCGGCCTCCACCGTGCTCGCCATGTCGGGATATTGCAGCTTGCAGGCTACCTCGGTGCCGTCCGGCAGCACTGCGCGGTGCACCTGCCCCAGGCTTGCCGCCGCCGCCGCTTCGCGCGAGAAGGAGGCGAATTTCCGTTCCCAGTTCGGCCCGAGCTCGCTCGCCATGCGCCGGCGCACGAAGTTCCATCCCATAGCCGGCGCGTTCGATTGCAACTGCGCCAGTTCCTCGGCGTATTCCGCCGGCAGCGCGTCCGGCACGGTGGACAAGAACTGCGCCACCTTCATCAACGGGCCCTTCAGGCCGCCCAGGATCGCACGCAGATCTTCCGCGTGCGCCGCGCGGTCGGTCTTGATCCCGAACACGCGCGCCCCCGCGACCCGCGCCGCGATCCCGCCCACCGCCCCCGAGGTGCGCGCCATCCGCCGCAGCTCGCCGAACAGCGTGCTGGCCTCGTCCCGTTCGGCCATCAGCCCATGGCCTCCAGTTCGTCGATGAACCCGGCGATCACGTCGAGGCCCTTCTTCCAGAATGCCGGATCCGCCGCGTCCAGCCCGAACGGTGCCAGCAGTTCGCGGTGCCGTTTCGTCCCACCCGCGCGCAGCAGATCGAGATACTTGGCCTGGAATCCCGGATGCCCGCCACGGAACACGGCGTAGAGCGCATTCACGAGGCAGTCGCCGAACGCATAGGCGTAGACATAGAACGGCGAGTGGATGAAATGCGGCACATAGGCCCAGAACACGTCGTATTCGGGGGTGAACTCGAACGCCGGCCCCAGGCTTTCCACCTGCACCTGGCGCCACAGTTCGCCGATCCGTTCCGGCAACAATTCGCCCGACCGGCGTTCATCATGCAGCAAGGTCTCGAACCGGTAGAACGCGATCTGGCGCACCACCGTGTTCAGCATGTCCTCCACTTTCGCTGCCAGCATGATCCGCCGCCGGCGCGGATCGGTCTCCGCATCCAGCAGGGCGCGGAAGGTCAGCATCTCGCCGAACACGCTCGCGGTTTCCGCCAGGGTCAGCGGCGTCGACGACCGCAGGTAGCCCTGCGCCTCGCCCGCGAGCACCTGATGCACGCCGTGGCCGAGCTCGTGCGCCAGGGTCATCACGTCGCGGGTGCGGCCGTGGTAGTTCAGCAGCAGATAAGGGTGCACGGACGGCACGGTGGGATGCGCGAACGCCCCGCCGGCCTTGCCCGGATGCAGAGTGGCGTCGATCCATGGCTGCGCGAAGAACCGGCCGCCGACCTCGGCGAGTTCCGGGCTGAACGCGCCGTAGGCGGCCAGCACGCGGGATTTTGCCTCGGGCCAGGGGATCTGCCGATCATCGTCCTCCGGCAACGGCGCGTTGCGGTCCCAGTGCTGCAGCTTCGCCAGCCCGAGCCATTTCGCCTTCATGGCGTAATAGCGATGCGCCAGCCGCGGGTAGTCGTCGCGCACGGCGGCAACGAGCGCGGCCACCACCTCGTCTTCCACCATGTTGGCGCGGTTGCGCGCGCTCCCGGGGGTCGGGTAGTGACGCCAGTCATCGAGGATCGCCTTGTCCTTGGCGAGCGTATTGGTGATCAGCGCAAACAGCTTCACCCGCTCTCCGAAGGCCGCGCCGATCGCGTGCCCGGCGGCTTCGCGCACCGATCGGTCGCCGTCGGACAGCTTGTTGAGCGCGGCGCTTACCGTCACCTCCTCGCCGCCGACCGTCACTCTCATTCCGGCGGTGGTCTCATCGAACAGCCGGCTCCAGGCGGAATGCCCGGTCACCTCCTTCTCGTGCAGCAACTTCTCCAGCTCGTCGGAAAGCTGGTGCGGGCGGAACACGCGCAGGTCGCGCAGCCAGGGGCGCCAGGGCGCCAGGGCGGGATCGGCAAGCTTCGCCTCCAGCGCGGCGTCGTCCAGCCGGTTCAGTTCCAGGATGAAGAACAGAAGGTCGCTGCCGATCTCCGTCACCCGTTCCACCACGGTCTGGTAGAACCGGCCAATTGCCGCATCGGTCGAATCGGCTGCGAACAGCAGCTGGGCGTAGGACGCGAGGCGGCCCAGGGTCTCGTCGATCCGCTCGTATTCCCCGATCGCCGCCGCCAGCGCCCGGCCGGACAGCGTGCCGAGCTTGCCTGCATGGGCGGCGGCGAACGCCTTCGCCGCCTGCCCGGCGGCCCGGAAATCCTGCTCGACTGCGGGGCTGTCCGCGGCGGGATAGAGGTCGGACAGGTCCCACCGGGGCAGGTCTGCGACGGGGGCGCCGGCCGCATCGTCGGCGGGCGCGCGGGAGGCGTCGGAAGCGTCGGTCGTCCGCATCGGGCGGGGAGTCCCTGTTGCTATGGCCCCGGCACGATCCCGTCCCGGTCGTACTGGATATTGACCCCGCAGCCGCCCAGGCCAAGCCCCCCAAGGCCAAGCGGGGCCGCCCTGCTATATTGATCGCGAGTCCCCGCAAGCGGGGCGGTGCGCAATGGCGGAGGCGACGTGCAGCACGACCCTATCTGGCCCAACCTGCCGGCGATGATGCTCGCGCGGGCCCGCTCATGGCCGAATCGGCCGATGCTGCGCACCTTCCGCGACGGCGCCTGGCAGCGCACCACCTGGGGCGGATTCGGGCGTGCGTGCGCCTCGGTAGCCCGCGGCCTGACCGCGGCCGGCGTCGGCTCCGGCGACCGGGTGCTGATCGTGGCGGACAATCGACCGGAATACCCGATCGCCGAGACCGCACTGATGGCCATCCGCGCCGTGCCAGTGCCCGCCTATGTCAGCAACACGGTCGAGGACCACGCCCATCTGCTGCGCGATTCCGGGGCGCGGGTGGCGATCGTCGGCTCCCAGGCGCTGGCCGCGCGGGTGCGGGAGGCGGGGGCGCGTGTCGGCGGGCTTGATCTGCTGGTGGTGATGGACGGTGCGCCGGAGGCCGCAGCCGGGCGGCCGCGCCTGCTGCCGTGGCGGGTGCTCGCCGCCGACACTGCGGCGCCGGACGACGTGGCGCGCACCGCCGCCGCCATTCCGACCGACACGCTTGCCTGTCTGATCTACACCTCCGGCACCGGCGGCGCGCCGCGCGGGGTGATGCTGCCGCACCGTTCCATCCTGTCCAACTGCCGCGGCGCAGTCGAGCTGCTGCGGCCGCTGCGGCTGGGGGAGAACGAGGTCTACCTGTCGTTCCTCCCCTGCGCGCACAGCTACGAGCACACGGTGGGGCTGTTCTTCCTCCCCAGCCTCGGCGTCGAAATCGTCTATGCGCGCGGGATCGAGCATCTGGCGAGCGACCTGCGCACGGTGCGCCCCACCATCCTGACCGCGGTGCCGCGGGTACTGGAGGCGGTGCGCGGACGGGTGCTAGGCCAAGTGGCGCGCCAGCCGCCCTGGCGACAGGCGCTGTTCGCCCGTGCGCTGGCGCTCGGGACCAAGCGGCTCGACCGGTTGCCGCTCGGGTTGGCGGAGCGCCTGGCCGACCCGCTGCTCGACCGGCTGGTGCGCGCGAGGGTGCGGGCGCGGTTCGGTGGGCAGGTGAAGGGCATCATGTCCGGCGGGGCGCGGCTGGAGCCGGAGGTAGGACGGTTCTTCCTCGCCCTCGGTCTGCCCGTCATGCAGGGATACGGCCAGACCGAGGCCGGGCCGGTCATCAGCGCCAACCCGCCGGACGCCATCCGCATCGACACCGTCGGCCGGCCGCTGCGCGGAGTGGAATTGCGGCTGGCCGAGGACCACGAAATCCTGGTGCGCGGCGACCTGGTGATGGACGGCTACTGGCACCGCCCGGACGACACCGCCGCGACGATCCGCGACGGCTGGCTGCACACCGGCGACATCGGCGCGTTGGACATCGACGGCTACCTGCGGATCACCGACCGCAAGAAGGACATGATCGTGCTCTCAGGTGGGGAGAACGTCTCGCCGGCCAAGATCGAGGGGATGCTGGTGGCCGAACCGGAAATCGCCCAGGCGGTGGTGGCCGGCGACGGGCGGGCCGGGCTTTCGGCGCTGGTGGTGCCGGCGGAAGGGCAAGACGAAATCGGGGTCGCCCTCGCCGTGTCGCGGGCGAACCTGCGGCTGTCGGTCACTGAGCGCATTCGCCACCACGCGGTGGTGGGAGCGTTTACAGTTGAAAACGGATTGTTGACCCCGTCGCACAAGGTTCGCCGCCTGCTGGTGCTGCGCGCCAATACCGAGGCGCTGGCGCGGCTGCACGGCTGACGCGGACGGCCCGGGTGGCGATTTCGCCGGGCGCACTTCAACCCGGAGGGAGTGGCGCACCCGCGTCGGGAACGTTACGTGGTGGCGCCCGGACAGGCAGCGGGGCATTCTGGCAGGGCAATCGCACTTCCGGAGCGCTCCCCGATGCTCGATCATCCCCTGGACTGCCTGGCCGAGCCTGGCGCCGATGTCCTGCCACTACATGCCGTGCGCCCCCAGGGGCTGGCGGCGTTTCTCGCCACCTTGCCCGAGGGGCAGGCGCTGTTCCTGCGCCAGGCCGGCTTCACCGGTGCGACCGGTGACCCCGTACTACTGGCGGGCGAGGCCGGGCTCGCCGGCGCAGTGCTGGGGCTGGGCGGCGATCGCTCCCCGCATGCCTTCGGCGGCGCCGCGCTGCGGTTGCCGGAGGGCACCTCGTGGCGCTTGCAGCCTGGCGACTACGATCCGGCGGACGCGGTACTGGGGTTCTGCCTGGGTGCCTACCGATTTACTGCGTTCCGCCCGAGCAAGCGAACGCCGGCGCGCCTGGTGCTGCCGGCTGAAGCGACGGCGGGCGCATGCGCCGATGCCGAGGCGATATGGATGGTGCGCGACCTGATCAATCTGCCGGCAAATCTTTTGGGCCCCGAGGAGCTGGCAGAGGCGGCGGCGGAACTGGGCCGTCGGCATGGGGCCGCGGTCGCGATCACGGCGGATGTGGGTTTGGGGCGCGACTACCCCGCGGTCGCCGCAGTCGGTCGCGGCTCCGCCCGCGCCCCGCGTGTTGTCACCCTGCGATGGTCCGGCAGCAAGGCCGCGGAGAGCGCGCCGTTGGTAGCGCTGTGCGGCAAGGGTGTGTGTTTCGATACCGGGGGATACGACCTCAAGCCCTCGGCGGGTATGCTGCGGATGAAGAAGGACATGGGCGGCGCGGCGACCGTGCTCGGGCTGGCGCAGCGCATCATGGTGGCGGACCTACCCATACGGCTAACGGTGCGGATCGGCTGCGTGGAGAATTCCGTCTCCGGCACGGCCATGCGTCCCTCCGACGTGCTCGCGACCAAGGCGGGGCTATCGGTGGAAGTCGGCAATACCGACGCCGAGGGCCGGCTGGTGCTGTGCGATCTGCTGGCCGAAGCTGCGGCCGAGGCGCCGGCGCTGCTGCTAGACTGCGCCACCCTGACCGGTGCAGCCCGGGTGGCGCTGGGTCCGGATCTACCCGCGCTGTTCTGCAACGACGAGAGCTGGGCAACCGCGCTGCTCGCCGCTGGAACCGCGCGCAGCGATCCGCTGTGGCGGTTGCCGCTGTGGGATGCCTACAACCCATGGTTGGACAGTCCAGTGGCCGACGTGAACAATGTTTCATCGAAGCCATTTGCCGGAGCGGTGACCGCGGCGTTATTTCTTCGCCGCTTCGTTGCGGCAAGTGTGCCGTGGGCCCATATCGACCTTTATGCGTGGAACGACCAGTCGCGTCCCGGCCGACCGGAAGGCGGCGAGGCGCAAACGCTACGTGCGGCTTTCACCGCTATCGCCGGGCGGTTTGGCGCGGCATGAGGTTGGTTGCGGTGTGCGCCCCGTTCGGCCGCCGCCACGGTTTTGGCTTTGTTCGACCTCTTGTCCTCAGAGGCGGTCTGTATATTCAGCTGCGTCGAAGCGCACGCATGTCGGATTGGCAAGAAAAATATGCGGAATGTCAATCACTTGTCGGAACCCTGCATCGCGCGTGAGCCTCCGGTCGCATGCGGGTGCGGGGCCGAGACCGACGCTGGCGCGCACCGAAACAACGTGGTAACATCTTCGCGAGTCAACGGCGCAGACCACTCCGCTGGCGCCCATTTCGACCTAGGGTTTGCGCAACGGAACGCGGGCGATGCGCCGAGTCGCTCCCGGCCCGCGATGCGGCACGCATGAAAGGAACCACCATGGCAACATCTCCTGCTACCGCTCCCGACCAGATGCTGAACCTCTTCCGTGATACAATCGTAGCGCTTGTGCGCCGCGAGGGGAGCGATCTTTCGGCCCGTCAACTCGGTGTGCTGCTGACCTGCTATCTGCAGGACGGCGGCCACACAGTGCGCGGGCTCGCTGCGGAGCTGAACGTATCGAAGCCGGCGATCACGCGCGCGCTCGACCGACTGGCGGAGTTCGATCTCGCGCGCCGCAAGCCCGACCCTGCCGATCGTCGCAGCGTACTGGTACAGCGCACGCCCCGGGGTAACGCCTACATTCGCGACCTTCGCTCCATCATGGCCACGGCGGCGAGCGGCGGGCGGAAATCCGAAGCCGGTTCGAAACGAGGGTCCGCCCGCTGAGCCGTCGCCCCGGTTACCGCCGCCGCGGGTGAGAGCCGGACAGCCCACCCGCCGCGTCCTTCCACGCAGGCGCCGTCATGGCGGGTGGCCGGATGGCATCCGATCCGGGTCGGCGACGTATCGCCGGTCGAGCACATGACCCCGCTCTCGCGTCGCGCCGGACGCGCCGCCATCCTCTCATGGTGCCTGTTCGATTGGGCGGGCAGCGCTTTCAACACGATCATCGTCACCTTTGTTTTCGCCACCTATTTCGTCCGCGCGGTGGCTCCCGATCCGGTCGCCGGCACCGCCGCCTGGGCCGCGGCGCAGACCGCCGCCGGCCTGACCATCGCGCTCGCCGCGGCGCCGCTCGGCGCGGTGGCCGACCGAGGCGGGTCCGGCCGAGCGCTGCTCGGGGTCTGCACCGCACTGCTGGTGACGTGCACCGCGGCGCTCTGGTTCGTGCGCCCGCACGCAGCCGACGCGCCGCTGGCGCTGGCGCTGGTCGCCGGCGCTACGGTGGCCTTCGAAATCGCCTTCGTGTTCTACAACGCGATGCTGCCCGATATTGCGGGGCCGACGCGACTCGGTCGGATTTCCGGTCTTGGCTGGGGGATGGGCTATGCGGGCGGGATCGTCTGCCTCGGCCTCTGCCTGATGCTGCTGATCGATCCGCAGCCGCCGTTGTTCGGACTGAGCGGTGCACAGGCGGAACCGGTTCGCGCCACGGCACTGTTCGCAGCCGCCTGGATCGCAGCTTTCGCCTTGCCGCTGCTGGCCCTCGCCCCTGCGCCGGCGCGGCGCGCTCCCTTGCGGATGGCGCTGCGCCAGGGGTTGCGCGCGCTCGGGGCGAGCCTCCGCGCTGCGGCGGCGGATCGGGTCCTGCGGCGGTTCCTGTTAGCACGGATGCTCTACACGGACGGGCTGAATACCTTGTTTGCCTTCGGCGGTATCTTCGCCGCCGGCACCTTCGGGATGGGCGCACGCCAGGTACTACTGCTGGGCATCGCGCTCAATGTCACAGCCGGGATCGGCGCGGCGGGATTCGCGCTTGCACAGGACCGAATTGGCGATCGGACGACGGTACTGGTGGCGGTGGGAGGGCTGGCAGGACTCGGCACGCTCGTCCTGCTGGCGCACTCGGCTTCGGTGTTCTGGCTGCTGGCGCTGGGGCTGGGGTTGTTCGTGGGGCCGGCGCAGTCGGCGAGCCGCAGCCTGATGGCGCGGCTGGCGCCGGAAGAGACTCGTAACGCCCATTTCGGCCTCTATGCCCTGTCGGGGCGGGTCACCGGGTTCGTGGGTCCGGCCGCGTTGGGTGCAGTGACGGCAGCGTTCGCCAGCCAGCGCGCGGGGATGGCGGTAGTCGTGGTCCTGCTGGTGTCGGGCTGGGCACTGCTGGCGGCGACACCGATGGAGGGGCACGCAGGGTAGGTGCCAGCGAGGATCTCAATTCGTTGCGCCGATCGACGTGCGCTCGCAACGGTCGCCGCGATTACCTGCCTGGGCGAGCCTGGCGCCCATGGCCTGCGCATGGTCCACGCCGACGCATCGCGCGATGTCCGGGGAGCGTCCTGACCGGCGTGGTCCTCGCTTCGTCGGGGTCGGCGGTCCCTACCAGCGCCCAATGGCCGCCGCCCGCGCCCGCGTGCGCACGAACCACCACCACACCACCTGCGGCGGCAAGGTCAGCAACGGCACGTAGGGCTTCCAGGCCGGCGGTGCGGCGATGAACGCCAGGCAGCACACGCCGCCCCACGCCGCAAACCCCCAGTGCACCAGCGCCACCGCCGGTGCCGGCACGCCGGATCGCTGCGCCACCTGATAGAGGTGGCCGCGATGCGGCACGGTCAGCCGTTCACCGGCCAGCGCGCGGCGGGCCAGGGTGAAGGCCACGTCGCACAGCACGCCCGAAAGCAGCATGGGCACCAGCAGCAAGGACAGCTCCACCCCGTCGAACCGTCCGGCCACCACTCCGAGCATCGCCAGCATGAAGCCGCAGAACTGGCTGCCGACGTCACCCATGAAGATGCGTGCGCGGGGAAAATTGAACGGCAGGAACCCGATCAGCCCTGCCGCCAGCAGGAGCGCCGCAAAATAGGCGAACCAACTTCCCTGCGACGCCGCGATCCCGGCCAGAAACGCCGCCGCGATCAGCGCCACCCCCGCGGCGAGGCCGTTCAGCCCGTCGATGAAATTCATCGCGTTGGTGGCGAACAGGATCCAGACCAGGGTCGCCGGCGCCCCGACCCAGCCGACATAGAACCCGCCAAGATAAGGCACCCGGTAGTCGCGCACGTAGATCCCGCTGCCCACTGCCGCTAGCGCGGCCAGCAGTTGTGCCCCGAGCTTCACCGTGAACGGCCAGTCCCACACGTCGTCCAGCAGCGCGACGCCGGCGATCAGTAGCGCGGCGCCGATCACGCCCAGGAAATAGGGTTCGGCGATCCGCGAGAAGCGGGCGAAGGCGTACAGCACCGCCACGCCGACCAGGAACGCCACGACGATCCCGACCCCTCCCCCTTTCGGAATCGGGCGGTCGTGCGCCTTGCGTGCATCCGGGGTGTCCATCACCCGGGCGGCGATCATCAGCCGAACCACGACGGCCGACAACGCCGCCAACCCGGCGGCGAAGGCCAGATGGCGTAGCAGGGCGAACCAGGTCATGGCGCGGGTATCGCGCCGGGGCTGGGCTTGGGCATGGTTGGCGGGTGGTAGAGAACCCGGGGCGCCGAGGAAAGCCCGCCCGGGTTCACCGCCGCGCGAAACCGTCCCGCGTCTGCGGCAACTTCCAGCCCAGCAGCCGCCCGGCGATCATGGTGCGCAGCACCTGCGCGGTGCCGCCGCCGATGGTGAACATGCGTGCATCCCGCACCATGCGTTCCAGCGGCCAGTCGCGCGAATAGCCGCGGGCGCCGAAAATCTGCAGCGCGTCATTGGTGACTTTGATCGCCATTTCGGAGGCGAACAGCTTCGCCTCGGCCGCCAGCAGCGGATCCGGGAACGGATCGGCGGAGGCGGCGGCCCGCCATATCGACAGCCGCGCGGCGTTGAGCTGGGTTGCCATGTCGGCCAGCATCCACTGCAGGCCCTGAAACTCGCCGATCGGGCGGCCGAACTGGTGGCGGGTGCGGGCGAAGTCGAGCGCCGCGTCGAACGCGCCCTGGGCGAGGCCGAGGGCCACGGTCGCCGCACCGACCCGCTGCGTGTTGTAGGCGTCCATCAACGCGCCGAAGCCGACCAGCGCACCGTCCGGGCGGCGCAGGACCATGTCATCGGGGATATGCAGGTTCTCGAAGATCAGCTCGGCCTCGGGGATGCCGCGCAACCCCATGGTGGGTTCGCGCTTGCCGACCCGGAGCCCGGCAGGCGTGCCGCTGGCCGGGTCGCGCACGGCGAGGAAGCCGCCGATGCCGCGGTCCGTCCCGTCCGCGTCGAGAACGCGCGCGAAAATCAGGTGCAGGCGGGAGACGCCGGCGCCGGTGATCCAGTGCTTGCGCCCGGTTATCCGCCAGCCGTCCGCGCTGCGCCGGGCGCAGGTGGTCATCTCAGTGGCAGCCGATCCGGCGTCCGGTTCGGTGATGCAGATCGCGGGTTTGTCGCCGTCCAGCACCAGGCGGGCGGCGAGCCGGCGCTGCACCTCGGTGCCATAGCGGAGGATGGCGGAGAGCGCCCCCATGTTTGCCTCCACCGCAATCCGGCCGGTGACGCCGCAGACCCGGGCCATCTCCTCGACGACCAGGACGGCGTCGAGGAGGCTTCCGCCGTTCCCGCCGAGCTCGGCGGGGAGGGTGAGGCCAAGCAGGCCGGCATCGTGCAGGGCAGCGACATTCGCCCAGGGATAGGCTTCATCGCGGTCGGTCGCCGCGGCGTGCGGGGCGATCGCGGTCTCGGCGATGCGGCGGGCGAGGGCGCGGAGGTCCTGCTGGGCTGGGGTGAGATCGAATTGCATGGAGCGCGGATCCCGGGCGACGATGCGGGGACGCTGCCAGCAGGGCCAGGGGCTGTCCAGCGGCGGCCCGACGATGGCAAGGGGGCGCGGCGGCGCCCTCTGGCATTGCTCCCGAACGCGCCCTGACCGGGCTCACGCCTTTGCCCCGCTGCGCGCCCGCCGAGCGCGCTATCCTGCAACGACGCTCTGCCGAGCCACCCCTTCGGCGGCGTCCGGTTCGTCCCCGACCGCGATGACATTCACTTCCACGGTCATCCCCAGGCTGTCGGAAGGGAACCCGGTCCAGCTTCCCGACAACGGCACCGCCTGGCGGGGATCGCGCGCCACCGCCACCCGGATCAGGTCGCGGTTGGACCCGGCGATCCCGTTGGTCGGATCAAACTCCACCCACCCCGCGCCGGGCAGGAACACCTGCACCCAGGCGTGTGTGGCACCGCCGCCCACGCGGCGCCCCGCGCCCGGGCCCGGGCTGTGCAGGTAGCCGGAGACGAATTGCGCGGCGAGGCCGAGCGCGCGCACTGCCTCCATCATCAGCAGCGCGAAATCCCGGCATGTGCCGCTGCGGCTGGCCAGGGTGACCAGCGGGTCCTGGATGCCGGCGGCCTCGCGCGCGACATAGCTGAACCCCTGGTGGATCGCGCGGGTGATGTCGGCCAGCAGCGCCTCGGTCGGGGTGGACCGGCCGTAGTGGAGGAACTGGCGCACCCAGGTATCGACGATCCGCTCGGGATCGGGCCATTGCCGCTCGATCGAGCGCAGCAGGTCGGGCATGTCCTCGGCGTCGTAGCTGAACGGGTAGGTCGCGGCGTGCTCGTCGAGGGCGAAGGCGAGCGGATGCACGGGCAGGTGGTCGATCGCGCTGCTGCACGCGAAGCGCAGCAGGTCGGCGCGGCGGTCGAAACGGGCCAGCGCCACGCAATTGCCGAACACGTCGTGCACCCAGCGCAGACTGGCAGGCGCCGGATCGATCGCGATCTCGGCCGAGACCAGCCGCTGGTCGTGGCCGTCATGCGGGCGGAACATGATCCGGTGCTCGCCGAAGGCGACCGGCTGACGGTAGCGATAGGTGGTGACGTGGTGGATCGAAATCAGGGACATGCGCGGCCTATTGCGCCGGGACGGGCGGCCCAGGGGGAGGCCCGGCGGGCGGTACGGAGAGTTCGGGAGGCGGGCCAGCAGGATAGCCGAAGAATCCGGTGCCGAGCGCCTCCCCGAGCAAGTTGAGCCGCTGTTGCACAAGGTCAAGGAACTCGTGTAGCCCCTGGACCAGGATTTCGCCGATCCCGACCCCGCTCAGCAGGGCGCGCAGCCCGTCGAGCTGTTCCGCCGCCTCGTTGCCCCGCCGCAGCCCGTAGCGGGCCTTGAGCTCGGCGAGCAGCAGCTCCGCCTCCCGCACACAAAGATACACCGAGCGCGGGAAGCGCCGATTGAGCAGCAGGAACCCCGCCACCTGGCGCGGCGTGATCCCGGTCGCGTGCAGCCGCCGGTACGCATGATAGCCCGCCGCCGAACGCAGCAGCGCGTTCCACTGGCTGACGTCGATTGGCGAACCGTGGTCGCGCGGATCCGGCAGCAGCACGTGGTATTTGATATCGAGCAGGCGCGTGGTCTGGTCGGCACGTTCCAGGTAGCGACCGAGCTGGTAAAAATACCAGCCCTGGTCGCGATAGAACGTGCCCTCGGTGATGCCTGTATGGAGCTGGCAGGCCTCCTTGATCCAGGCGAACAGCGGGCTGAGCCGGCCGGGCGCGAGGTCGGCGGGGCCGAGCGCCGCCATCCGGCTGTGGAACATGTTCAATTGCACCCACATCTCGGTCGAGATCAGCGGGCGCAGGGTGCGCGCGTTCTCCCGCGCCGCGCGCACCGCGCTGGCGATCGAGCTCGGGTTGGTTGGGTCGATCACGTAGAAGCCGAGCACGTTCGCTGCGGTGGCGATACTGTGGCGGGCGAAGAACGCCTCCTCCTCCGCATGCAACTGCACGATCGACAGCCAGTTCTGCCCGCCGGCGCGATCGCGGGAGAAGGTGTCGTTCACATCCAGGATGCGGGCCAGGTTCTCCGCCCGCTCGACATAGCGGGCGAGCCAGAACAGCGCATCCGCCGAACGGGCGAGCAGGGTGTCACTCAAGGACCCAGGTATCCTTCGAGCCGCCGCCCTGCGACGAATTGACGATCAGCGACCCCTCGCGGAGCGCGACCCGGGTGAGCCCGCCTGGCAGCACCCAGGTCTTCGCGCCGGTGATGGCGAACGGGCGCAGATCGACGTGCCGCGGCGCCACTTGGCCGCCGACCAGGGTGGGGGAGACCGAGAGCGAGATGCAGGGCTGGCTGATGTAGTTGGCCGGGTCGGCGAGCAGCCGGTCGCGGCAGGCGTCAAGCTCCGCGCGGGAAGCGCGGGGACCGATGGTGATGCCGTAGCCGCCCGCCTCCCCCACCGGCTTGACCACGAGCTGGTCGAGATGGCCGAGCGTGTAGGCGAGCCCCTCGGGTTCGCGGCAGAGATGGGTTTCCACGTTCGCCAGGACCGGGTCCTGCCCAAGATAATAGCGGATGATGCGCGGCATGTAGGCATAGACGGCCTTGTCGTCGGCGACGCCCGTACCGACCGCGTTCGCCAGGCTGACGTTGCCGGCTCGGTAGGCGCGCATCAGCCCGGGCACGCCGAGCGCGCTATCCGGACGGAACACCTCCGGATCGAGGAAATCGTCGTTGATCCGACGGTAGATCGCATCGACAGGGGCGAGGCCGCCGGTGGTGCGCATGTAAACCCGCTCGTCCTCCACCACGAGATCGCGGCCCTCGACCAGCGGCACCCCCATCTCGCGCGCCAGGAACACATGCTCGAAGAAGGCGGAGTTGTAGCTGCCGGGCGACAGCAGGACGACCGCGGGATCGCCTTCGGTGCGCGGCGCGGTCTCGCGCAGAGCGGCGAGCAGTTGCAACCCGTAGCTGTCGATCGGGCGGAGCGCGACACCGTCCACCAGATCGGGGAAGGCGCGCAGCATCATGTGGCGGTTTTCGATCACGTAGCTGACGCCGGAGGGGGTGCGCACGTTGTCCTCCAGCACCAGGAAGCCGCCGTTGGTGTCGCGGATGATGTCGGTGCCGCAGATATGCACATAGGTGCCGTGCGGCAGGTCGATCCCCCGCATTTCCGGGCGGAACTGGGCGTGGCCCAGAATGAGGTCGGGCGGCAGCACGCCATCCTTCAGGATGCGCTGACCGTGGTAGAGGTCTTCGAGCAGCAGGTTGAGCGCGGCCACCCGCTGGATCACCCCGGTCTCGATCTGGCGCCACTCGGCGGCCGACAGCACGCGGGGAATGACGTCGAACGGCAGGATGCGGTCGATCGCATCCTTGTCGGAATAGACGGTGAAGGTGATGCCGAGGTTGTAGAGCTCGGCCTCGGCGGCGGCGGCGCGGCGGTGCAGCGCGTCGATGGACAGGGCGGCGAGGCGCTCGCGCACCGGGGCGGCGGCGGCGGTGTCCGTCATCTCGCAGTAGTATCCGGGAGCGGCATAGTCGGAAAGGATCACGACAGGCCTCGGCACGGGACGGGAAGCGTGGGCGCCGGAGCGGAGGCTTGCAAGCGCCGGGCCAGGGAAGAACGGGAGGGAGCCGGCCGCCGGAAGCACGAACCGCCGGCGCGGCGCCGCTCAGAGCGGTACGGGATAGCGTGGCCAACCGCGCAGCAGCCGGCTCAGAGCCGCGGCCGAGGCGACCGCGGTGAGCACGAACGGCAGCACCACCGCAGCGGCAAACCACGGCCCGGGATGCAGCAGCGCGGGATACAGCGCCAGCGCCACCCCGGGCGGATGGTAGGCCCGCGCTCGCGGCAGCACGATCAGCGCGGCGAGCGCCGCCACCATCGCCGGTCCTGCACCGAAGCCGAACGCCCAGACGACAAGCGTTCCGACCGCCGCGCCCAAGGTGGACCCGGCCACGGCGGCGAACGGCTGCGCAATCGCGACCTCGGGCAGGCAGAGCAGGATCGTCATCGTCGCGGCAAAAGGAGGCACCAGGAAGACCCCGTCGTGCCGGCCCGCCAGCCAGACCAGAAGGCCGAGCAGCACGGCCATCCAGATCCCGCCGGCCAGGGTGGGGCGCTGCGCGGCGCCCCAACCGGCGACGATCCGGCCCGGCAGGCTGCCTCGCCAACCCGATGGCGCGCGGGCCGCCGCCGCGGGCGGGACGCCGGGGCGCCGGGCGGAATGTGTCGGCCGCGAACGGGTGCGCATCGTCTGTCTCCCGCGACGCTCCGGCGCGCGTTCAGTATCCGGCCCGGAAGCCGGCATAGGCGACTTCAGTCATCATGCCGCTCGCCATGTGGTACATGTTATGACAATGGAACAACCAGCGGCCCGGGCTGTCCGCGTCGAAGGCGATGCGCACCGTGCCGCCGGCCGGCACCAGCACGGTGTCGCGCATGGCACCGCCGAACCGGACACCGTTCAGCGCCTGCACCTGGAAATGATGCCCGTGCAGGTGCATCGGATGCGCCATCGCCGTGCGGTTGACGAGATCGAAAGCGACACGCTTGCCCTGCGCGACCTCCAGCGGCAGGCGATCGGCCCAGGTCCGCCCGTCGACGCCCCAGACGAACGGCATCATCTGCCCGGTCAGCGCCACGCGATACACAAGGTCGGGGCGGCGCGGGGCCAGCGGGAAGCGCGCGCGGAGGCGGCGTTCCAGCGACAGGTCGACCGGGCCCGCCGCGGCCTGTGCCTCGGGCGGCAGTTTGCTGACCGCGGCGCCCGGCGTCGCCAGGACGATGCCGGTGCGCGGCCGGTCGCCTTCGCGCTGCGCGAGCACCGGGAACTCGCCGCCCCCGGCGGGGAGGCGCAGGAGCACGTCGACCCGCTGCGCTTCAGCCATCGGGAAGCGGCGGACCACCACCGGAAGCACCGGATCGCCATCGACCGCAACGACCGTGCCCTCGAGCGCGCCAAGATCGATCCAGAACGCGGTGGCGGCGGCTCCGTTGATCAGCCGCAGCCGCACCCAGCCGCCACGTTCGGTGCGCACGACCTCGGGGTCGGCCAGGGTCCGATCGTTGGCGAGATAGGCGTCGTAGTGGACATCGTTGAGGTCCATGCCGCCCGCGGCCGGCGCGCCGGACCCCATCCGCATCACCGCGCCGGACTTCGCCGCATCGGGCATCGCCCGCCCGCCGCACATGGCCATCGCCATCCCCGAGGTGCCGAGACCACTGCCGCCCATGGCGGCCGGTGCCCGCATCGGCATGCGGCCGCCATGGGCAGCGGCATGCCGGAGCCCGGCCAGGATCTCCCGCGGATCGCGGAAGGTGAAATCCTGCAGCAGCACCGTCACGTCCTGCGCGTCGGTGCGCAGGTCCGCCGGCGTACGCACGATAAGCGGCGCTGCCATCAACTGCTGCTCCTGCAGCCCGTGGTGGGAGTGCATCCAATAAGTGCCGCCGCGAGGCGCATAATCGTAGGCCTGATCGGCCCCGGGCGGGATCAGCGTCTCGAGCCCGGTTTGGGTCACGCCGTCCTGGCGGACCGGCGGAATCTGGCCGTGCCAGTGGATGATGGTCGGCGCGCCGGCGCGATTACGCAGATCGACGGCGAAACGCTGCCCTGGATCGAGAGCGATGCCGAACGCCCCGTTGTCCTGACGGATGCCGAACACCGAAGCAGGCTTGCCGTTCACTTCCAGGTTGCGACGTTCGACGGTGAGCCGGATGGCGCCGGCGGCAGTGGCACGGGCCGGCGGCAGCACGGCGAGCGATGCCGCGGCCGCGCCGGCAGCCAGCAGTCGGCGACGGGACAGCAACCCGCACGCGGGCAATTCCGTCTCTTTCTCAATCCGATCAGCGGCGTCGTGGGCCCGCTCGTTCGGCCGACCGACGGTGCCGGTCTCCGGGTTGTCTGGCGCCGAACCATCGCTCGTGGGGTTGTCGACGCGAAACCGCCCGTTCCCCGCCTGCGGCAGCCCGACCGGCTGCTCACAGATCCGGATTGCTGCCACGCTACGCTTCGCTGCTTTCTGCATCACCGGGATCCCCTTCGGATTATACCCAGGCAGGGTATATTGGTCCCGGTAGAAATCCCGCAAGCGAGCCTTCACGGGCAATCGGGCCCGGCAACGCAGCGATCGAAACGTGGGGCCTGTTCCCGGCTACTGCGGGCATGCCGGCCGGGCAGCCGACCGGGTGCCGGGGGTTGCCCGCCCCCGCACCGCCCGCTTATAGGCCTTCGTACTACAGGAGCGTCCATGGCCAGCGTCGCCGAACCACTCGCCGCCCCGAACCCCGCACTTGCCTGTCAGGCGGAGATACTCGCTCGCCCTCTCACTGTGGCCCGCCGTATGGCGGACGCCATTCGCGTGCTCGCGATCGACGCGGTAGAGGCGGCGAAGTCCGGCCATCCAGGCCTGCCGATGGGCATGGCAGACGTCGCCACCGTGCTGTGGACCCGGTTCCTGAAATTCGATGCGGCCGACCCACACTGGGCGGACCGCGATCGCTTCGTGCTGTCGTCGGGGCACGGTTCGATGCTGCTCTACGGGTTGCTCTACCTGACCGGCTTTGCCGGCATGGGCATCGAGGACCTGAGGCGCTTCCGCCAACTTCATTCCCCTGCCGCCGGCCATCCGGAACATGGCGCCCATCCCGGAATTGAGACCACGACCGGCCCGCTGGGTCAGGGCCTCGCCACTGCCGTCGGGATGGCGTTGGCCGAACGCATGATGGCGGCGCGGTTCGGCCGCTCGCTGGTCGATCATCGTACCTGGGTGATCTGCTCGGATGGCGACCTGATGGAAGGGATCAGCCACGAGGCGATCGGAATTGCCGGCCACCTGCGTCTCGACAAATTGACCCTTCTCTATGACGACAACCATATTTCGATCGACGGGGACACGGCGCTCGCGCGGTCCGAGGACCCTCTCAAGCGGTTTGCCGCGGCGGGCTGGGCCACCAAGACAGTGGATGGCCATGATCCGACACAGATCGCCGCAGCACTGTCTTTTGCGGTGCGGTCAAAAAAGCCGACTCTGATCGCCTGTCGTACCATCATCGGCTTCGGCGCCCCGACCAAGGCCGGCACCGCGGCGGCACACGGGGCGCCGCTCGGCGCCCGGGAAGCCGAGGGAGCGAAGGCGCTCCTTGGCTGGCACCACCCACCATTCACCATGCCGGATGATCTTGCCGATATGTGGCAGGCGGCGGGCAACCGCGGTGCCGGCACGCGACGTGGTTGGCTGAAGCGCCTTGCGCGCCATGCCCACCGCATGGAGTTCGAGCGTGCGCTGGCCGGCAGGTTGCCCGAGGGCTGGCACGAAGCGGTGTCGGCGTTGAAGACCGAAGTCGCGGAGGCGAAACCGAAGCTGGCGACCCGCGCTGCCGGGCAGCGGGCCCTGGAGGCGTTGGTTCCGGCCATACCGGACCTGGTGGGCGGTTCAGCCGACCTCACCAGTTCCAACCTCACCTTTGTGAAATCTATGGGCACGGTGGCCCCGGGAAATTTCGGCGGGCGCTATCTGCATTTCGGGATCCGTGAGCACGGCATGGCCGCCTGCGCCAACGGCTTGGCGCTGCACGGCGGACTTATCCCGTACGTCGGCACATTCTTCGTATTCACTGACTACCTGCGTCCGGCCCTGCGCCTGTCCGCACTGATGCGCCAGCGGGTCATCTATGTGCTGACGCACGACTCCATCGGCCTGGGCGAGGACGGGCCCACCCACCAACCGGTGGAGCACCTGGCATCCGTGCGAGCGATGCCGCATGTGCACGTGTACCGCCCGGCGGACGCACTCGAAACTGCGGAATGCTGGGAACTTGCCCTCCGTCGCACTGATGGCCCGAGCCTGATCGTGCTCAGCCGTCAGGTGGTCCCGACGTTGCGGACGGATGCCGAGGAGAGCCGGTGTGCCTCGGGCGGTTACGTGCTGGTCGAGGCGAATGGACCTCGGCGCGCTACCCTGATCGCCACCGGCACGGAAGTAGCGATCGCCATGGAGGCACGCGCGATGCTGGCCGCCCAGGGGATCGGCGTTGCTGTCGTCTCTCTGCCCTGCTGGGAATTGTTCGCCGCTCAGGAGCGAGCTTACCGTGACGCGGTACTGGGGGATGCCCCACGGATCGGGATCGAGGCAGCCGGAGCACAAGGGTGGGAACGCTGGCTGGGGCCGGACGGCGTCTTCATCGGCATGACCGGTTTCGGGGCCTCGGGCTCGTTCGAGGACCTATACAAGGAGTTCGGGATCACGCCTGAAGCGGCAGTCGCTGCGGTACGGAAGCGTCTGGAATAGTCTGCAGCCAGATATAGGGGAACTGAAACAATGTCCGTCAAGGTCGCCATCAACGGGTTCGGGCGGATCGGACGCCTCGTGCTGCGCGCGCTGGTCGAGAGCGGGCGGGACGATGTCGTGCCGGTCGCGATCAATGATCTCGGCAGCGCCGAGGCCAACGCGCACCTCTTTCATTACGATAGCGTGCATGGCCGCTTTCCGGGCCAGCTCGAGGTAGCGGGCGATTCGATCACGATCCGTCACGGCGGACGCGTCTGGGGTCCGATCAAGGTGTCCGCCGAACGGGATCCGACCAAGGTGCCCTACAACGGGGTCGATGTGGCGCTGGAATGCACCGGACATTTCACGAGCAAGGATTCCGCTGGTGCGCTGCTCAAGGCCGGCGCCCGCAAAGTGCTGATCTCAGCCCCGGCCGACGGGGTGGACGCCACGATCGTCTATGGGGTGAATCACCATATCCTGACGCGCGAGATGACGGTGGTTTCCAACGCATCCTGCACCACCAACTGCCTGGCGCCGATGGCCAAGGTGCTGCATGAGAGCTTCGGCATCCTGCGCGGCTATATGGTGACGATACATGCGTATACCGGGGACCAGCGTATCCAGGACACCTTGCACAAGGACCTGCACCGCGCCCGCGCCGCGGCTGTTTCGGCGATCCCGACCACGACCGGTGCAGCGCGGGCTGTCGGGCTCGTGCTGCCGGAATTGAAGGGGAAGCTGGACGGCACCGCGATTCGCGTTCCGATGCCGAACGTGTCGCTTGTGTCGCTGGACGTGAACCTGGCGACGCCAACCGACGTCGCTTCGGTGAATGCCGCGATGCAACGCGCGGCGGCCGGCGAGCTGCACGGGATCCTGGACTATAACACCGAAAAGCTGGTCAGCATCGATTTCAACCACTGCCCGGCATCTTGCACTTTTGACGCGACGCAGACCGCGGTGGTTGATGGCGCGATGGTGCGGGTCATGGGCTGGTATGATAACGAGTGGGGCTTCTCGAACCGGATGGCCGACACCGCGGCGCTGTTCGGCACCCTTTAGGCGGGCGACGCGGAAATGGCGTTTCGAACACTTGACGGTGTGGTGGTCGGGGATAGACGCGTGCTGCTGCGTGCCGACCTGAATGTTCCTGTGCACGATGGTCGGATTTCTGATCTGACACGAATTGATCGATTGACGCCGACCATCCGCGAACTGGCTGGCAAGGGAGCCAAAGTCATCGTGTGCAGCCATTTCGGCCGCCCCAAAGGCAAGCCGGTGGCAGAGATGTCGCTCGCACCGGTCGCGCGGGCACTGGGGCGAGCGCTGGGGCGTGACGTAGGTTTCGTACAGGACTGCATTGGCCCGGTGGCGGCGGAATCGGTGGCCCGCATGGCGCCTGGTGACGTGCTGGTACTGGAGAACACCCGCTTCCATCCGGAGGAGGCGAAGAACGATCCCGATTTTGCAGCGCGTCTTGCTGAGCTGGCAGATTTGTATGTGAATGACGCTTTCTCCGCCGCGCACCGGGCCCACGCGAGTACCGAGGGCGTGGCCCACCTGCTGCCCGCCTATGCCGGAAGGTTGATGCAGGCGGAACTGGAAGCACTGGAGTGTGCGCTGGGCCATCCGATCCGGCCGGTGGCGGCTGTGGTGGGGGGCGCCAAGGTTTCCAGCAAGCTCGGTCTGCTCGGCAACCTCGTCGAGCGGGTCGAGATGCTGGTGATCGGCGGTGCGATGGCCAACACCTTCCTCGCTGCGCAAGGTTATGATGTTGGGCGATCCCTGCAGGAGTTGGACCTGCATGCGACGGCGCTCGGCATCCTGGAGCAAGCGGCGGCTGTGGGCTGTGCCGTGCTGCTGCCCGAGGACGCCGTGGTCGCGTCGGCACTGCAACCTGGAGTGCGAACGCAGACGGTGCCGGTAGGCGCGGTACCGCCTGGGAGCATGATCCTGGACGTAGGGCCGGCGACTGTCGCGACGATCACGGCGCGCCTGCCGGAAATACGGACCCTGGTCTGGAACGGCCCTCTGGGCGCGTTCGAAACCTCGCCGTTCGACGCGGGAACTACGGCACTTGCTCGGGCAGTGGCGACGGCGACGGCGACGGCGAGGGGCGCCCTGCGCAGCGTTGCCGGAGGCGGCGACACTGTCGCGGCGCTGCAGAACGCCGGGGTACTGGAGCAGATCAGCTACGTCTCGACCGCAGGAGGGGCGTTTCTGGAGTGGATGGAGGGCAAGAAGCTGCCGGGGGTAGCAGCGCTTTCGCCGTAGTCCCGGCTCTCAATTATCCTCACATGACTGCCTGAACGCGATTGAGCGCGGTTCGGACACGTCCGATTTTTGGCAGGATTTGGGATTCCTTGGCCCTCCGCCTGTGCCGACTCCGGATTGGCATTCCGGTCGGCGAGGTAGGGGCGGTATTGCGCCCGGATCGAAGCAAAGTTGCCGGCTCGATCCCGTCTCCGGTCAGATCGGCGTGGAACCGCGCGACGAGATCGAGCCAGGATGCCCTGGTCGGGAAAGTCGGACCCAGGATAATCTTACTGTATCATAAACCTCTTGACTGATTCGGCGTGAGTTTGCCAGGGATGGAGATTCTCACTCGTGGAGGCGGGTCGTGGGTCTCGAATCGGGCGTTGACGGCAGCGAATCACGGTTCGCGGCCTATGTCGAGGCGATTACGTCGGCGCTGGGTCACGCCGATCGCGCGGCGCCGTTCCGATCGTATTGCGCCGGACTGCTGCTGCCCGGCGATCGCAAGAGCGTCGAGCCGATGGCCGCCCGGGTGGAACCGGGGCGCGTGCAGGCGGCGCATCAGTCGCTGCATCACTTCGTGGCGAAGTCCGATTGGTCCGACGATGCGGTGCTCGAGGCGGTGCGTGCCCGCGTCCTGCCGATCATCGAGCCACGCGGTCCGATCCGGGCGCTCATCATCGACGACACCGGCATGCCGAAGAAGGGTAAGCACTCGGTCGGGGTGGCGCGGCAGTACTGCGGACAGCTCGGCAAGCAGGACAACTGCCAGGTCGCGGTGAGCCTGTCGGCCGCCAACGATCACGCCAGCCTGCCGATCGCCTATCGTCTGTATCTGCCGCAGGAATGGGCGGATGACCCTGACCGGCGCGCCGCGGCAGGCGTACCCGATGATGTTGTCTTCCAGACCAAGCCGCAGATCGCGCTGGACCAGCTTCGTGCTGCCCGCGCGGCCGGAATCGACGCCGCGGTCGTGTTGGCCGACGCGGGATACGGCAACGACACCGACTTCCGCGATGGCATCACCGGGATCGGCCTTGCCTATGCCGTCGGCATCCAATCCTCCACCAGCCTGTGGCCGCCCGGGGTGGAACCGCTGCCACCGAAGCCATGGAGCGGGCGCGGTCGTCCGACGTCCGCGATCCGTCGTGACGGAGCGCATCAGCCGATCTCGGCCAGGCAACTGGCGCTCGATCTTCCCAAAAAGGCGTGGCGGCGGGTCACCTGGCGCGAAGGGACCAACACCAAACTCGCTTCGCGCTTCGCGGCGGTGCGTGTGCGTCCCGCGCATCGCGATTATCACCGTTCCTCACCGCGCCCCGAGGAATGGTGCCTGATCGAATGGCCGGCGGGCGAACCCGAGCCGACGAAATACTTTCTGTCCACACTGCCAGAAAACATCAGCCGGCGAGCACTGGCGAACGCTACCAAGCTGCGCTGGCGGATCGAGCGGGACTACCAGGACCTCAAGCAGGAACTTGGGCTCGGCCATTACGAGGGGCGAGGGTGGCGTGGCTTTCACCATCACGCCACGCTGTGCATCGCTGCCTACGGATTCCTGATCTCCGAAAGGCGAGCGATTCCCCCCTCAGGACCATGCAACACCGTTCTCATCCAAGAACATCGCCTTCCCGACGGTTATCGACCCCGCGGATCCACCCATCAGACCTGAACGTCATGTCCCGACCTCAATCACATCTGTCCGGATCGCGATAGCGCGCGCCATCGCAAGAACCCTGCCGCGCTGCCCATGTTGCCAGCAGGCCACACGCAGGATGGTCTTATGACACAGTAAGAATAAGAGCGTGTTGGTATATTGTTAATCTCCTCATGCTACCATCACTGTCATGATTTCCTCGGCGTCCCTTACGGCTTTCTCATCTGCAGCTGGATTCTCGGATCTGCGTCCCCTGACCGCCGGACGACCACCGGGGACCCAGATGCGGCCGGGAGGCCTGTCGGCCATCCCCGCCGAGCCGGGTGCGAGCGTGCAAGGGGACGTAGGCCAGCCGGCGCGGCTGCTACCTAGAGGGTCCCTGCTTGATCTTTCGGTTTAAACGGCCGCAAATATTCCGCGGCATCCAGCTGCTAGGGTAAATGCAGGCTCTGCGATCATCAGTCAGCATTTTGCTCTAAATGTTCCGATTTCGATGGTACGATAAGGAGATTCGGTATGCGAACGACTGCGCGATTTTCGGAATAGTTCAGGCTGCGGGGCTTGTCTGCCGGGCCCCGACGGCAGACGTCATATCCTCGCGTTGCGCGTGCGCCTCCAGCGTCTGTTTGACTCCTTCGCATGCAGGGCGCGTTCGCTGCCGCCAGATGGGTGCCTCCGGTCGCCACTTTCCCGCCGCCCCGGAAGTGGACAAAATTCACGCTTTCGTGATCACATGACCCTCGCGTGGGGATTATCCAAACCGGGTGAAGTGGTCATGATGGCGGGATGTCGTTCGGCTGGCTACGGCGCAAACTAGGAGATGGACGGCGAAAAGCTGGCGAAATACCGCTGTTTGTTCGTATGCGCCCACCCTTGATGCCGCCGCGGTGGCTGCCATCAGTCTACCGGGCGCCCACGCAGGAACAGCGCTTTGAATCGCTCCTGCGCATAACGCAGTCGCAGCGTATGGCCGGCCAGATCGCCGGTAGCGTCGCGCATGACTTCAATAATTGTCTTGCGATTATTTCTGGCAGCCTTGACCTGCTGGAGCATCGAATCGAGGCCGAAGCGGATGCGCCGTCTGCGAATCTGATGCGGCTCGTTGTTCGGGCCCGCCACGCGGTGCAGCGCGCGGCCGACCTCTCAGCAGGCCTTCATACCCTATCCCATCTGAAATCCGAAGGCACGCATCCAATAGACCTTGGTCCGCTTGTCAACGGGCTTATGCCATTATTGGGTTCTGTCGTCGGACGCCGGGTGCGGCTGCAGGCAACGATCGCCCCGGATCTGCCACTGGTGGCAGCCGACCCTGGCCGCCTGAAGGCAGCATTGGTTGCATTGTGTCTCAATGCGCGAGAGGCTATGAACGAAGGAGGCGATATCGCCCTCGATTTGGCTACATGCACCCTGGCGGAGGGGCTGTTCGTCCGGGTGCGGCTCGTCGACAGCGGCATTGGCGTGGCACCGGAGGTGGCGGCGCGCGCCGCAGAGCCGTTCTTCACCACGAAAGATGCAACGAGGGTGGGCCTCGGACTCACCGGGGTTGCTGCTTTCGTGCAGGAGGCCGGCGGACGGTTTCAGATAGAGGCCTTGCCAGAGGCAGGAACTGCGGTGTCATTGCTGCTGCCGTACGCGACACGTTGACGCGCCGGGATCCGGCGGCTTCGGCTGGGTTTCGAGAGCGGTGATCCACCGGGCTACCAGGCGAAGCGACCTACGCTCGCCAGCGGCAGCGAGAGTCCGGCTTCTGTAACCGCGGCTTCCGCTCGTGCTATGTCGAATCCGCTGTCGAGGCCGTTGCAGAGGTCGGCGCCATGCAGGCCGCCCAGTACCCAGCACGAGGCAAGACCGACGCCGGTTGCTCCGGCAATGTCGGTGCGCAGAGAGTCGCCCACCGCCAGAACCCGCTCCGGCGCCAGTCCGAGTGCGGCCAGTGCCGACCTGTAGATAGCCGGGTCGGGCTTGCCCAACGATCGCACATCGCCGCCCAGTTCGCCATAGCGTGCAGCAAGAGCGCCAGCACACAGGATGCGCACGCCGCCGCGAATGACCTCCATGTCCGGATTGGCGCAAATCATCGGCAGGTGATGGCGGGCGCAGGTCCCAAGAACCGTCTCGAACGCTGCGAGATCGGTGGGATCGGAGTGGTCGTCAGGACCGGTGTTGAGCACGAAATCGGCCTCATCCGGTCGCTCTACCGGCTGATACGCGAGACTCTCGAGAACCGGCCGATCCCGTTCCGGCCCGAGATGGAACACGCGTCGACCCAGTTTCGCCCACCAGGGGTCGGGTGGGTTGGCGAGCGCGCGCCGAACCGCCTCGCCGCTCGTCAGGATACCGCCGTAGAGATGGTCCGGGATGTCCATACGACGCATCATAATCCGGACAGCCTCGTTAGGCCGAGGCACGTTCGAGAGCAGCAGGGTCCGCTTTCCGGCATGACGTAGACGGCTCAGGCAATCCACCGCATGTGGAAAGGCAGTCACCCCATCATGGATTACTCCCCAAAGATCGAGGATAAATCCGTCGTAGTGGGCTGCCAGCGGAGCGAAGCCGGGGAGATGTTTCATCAGGCAAGACCTGCCAAACGTTCCGCATCACTCCCAATCGCGTCGGTAGCGCCAGCAAACCCGGCCGCGTGGAGGGCTAAAGTCAGCTCGCGCTTGATCCGCGGTACGAGGGCAGGTCCACCGTAGGCGAAGCTGGTATAGATTTGCACGAGTGAGGCTCCAGCTTGAAGCTTGGTGAGCGCATCCTGGCCCGTGAAGACGCCGCCCACGCCGATCAGTACCAATCGCCCGCGCGCCAGCAATCGGACCCGGGCGAGGATCGCCGTGGATAACCGGAACAGCGGTGCGCCGGATAGCCCCCCAGCCTCCGCAGACGCGGCACTGTGCAAATCCGGGGGACGGGAGAGGGTGGTGTTGGAGACGATCAATCCCTCTATCCCCGCGGAGATGCAGGTTTCCACAAGTCCCGGCAGATCGGCAGGCGCCACGTCAGGAGAAATCTTCACGAGCACCGGCGGCCGATGCGGAACCTCTGCGGTAATTGCGGCCAGGAGCGCTCGCAGCCTGCTCGGGCCCTGCAGATCACGCAGCCCCGGAGTATTAGGGGAGGAGACGTTAATGACTGCGTAATCGACCCATGGCCCGACGGCTGCGAGCAATGCGGGATAGTCCCGTTCCGGGTCGGCGCCTTCTTTATTGACGCCAATATTGGCACCCACCAGCACGCCAGCTGGGCGGCTGCGCGCCAGCCGAGGTAGGACAGCGGCAAGGCCGGCACCATTAAACCCCATTCGGTTGATGGCAGCCCGGTCTTCAGCGAGGCGGAACAGGCGTGGGGGCGGATTGCCTGGCTGCGCTCGAGGCGTGATGGTGCCGACCTCGACAAAGCCGAAGCCGAGGCGAGCGAGACTGCCGATCGCGACCGCGTCTTTGTCGAATCCCGCGGCCAAGCCCAGCGGATTGCGGAATCGGAGACCTAACGTTTCGACGGCCAGTCCTGGATCATCCGGTATCCGATCAATGCCCGCAAGTCCCGCCCGTAAGGCGATGAGCGCGAGACGATGCGCCCTCTCGGGATCGATCCGACGCAGAAGTGGCTGGGCGAGCTGGGCGAGAGGGTCAATCATCGAACGAGGAATTATGCCTGCGTACCGCGGCAAGCGGAAGGGTTACGAGTTTGCGGACGAACGGCGCGACGGTCCTGTGCCCGAATGTGGTGAAGGAGCCACCTCTCCCAGACGGATTGAGCTGCCATGGTCACGCTGCCAGGGCAGCAGGCGGCGACTTCGGGACGCGCGAAGACGCTTGGTCGGGGGTCTTGTGCCGCTACCTGCGGCGGGCCGCCGTTACGTCGTCCTGGGCGGGCGCATGACCGATCCAGCTGGCCTACCCGCCGCAACTCGAGGAAGGCCCGAAAGTGGGCACCCCGTTCGCCATGCCCGGCACCGCACAGTCTTCGGTTTCCACCATGGCGGCTATAGTTGTGACTTGTCTACACCAGATGCTCGGTGGTCGCTCCAGCAGGCCACTCGCCGCCAGCACCTCCGCCATGGGGGCCTGACCCTGTGAGCGTCCGGTGCCGCTTGCCAAGCGAGGGGTCTCGCTCCAGAAGCAGTAGAGGATGTGGGATCAGCTATACCTTGAGACGTGCTGCCGATCGGCCTTGCATCGGCTGCTTCTGAGCGGTGAGGTCGGCCGCCCGCCTGAGGAGAAGGACGGGCCATGCCTGCGGCGGTTGGCAGATAGCGAACTTGCGCAGCGCCGACCGGACGGTTGGTACGAGGCGACACCCGCAGGGAAGGCTCGTCACGCCAGGGAGATCGGCAGCCCGATCACGCCAGTTGGACGAGTCTGACGTCATCGCACTGAGTCCTCGGATCATTTGGGTCCGCAGGGCCGCCGATGCATAGAATACGCGCTCCATCGGCGGCCGACACCATCATGATGTCGCCCGCGACCAACATGTCCGCTGCATCGGCAAAAAAGTCTCGGGTGGCGACATCTTCCAGCAGCTCCTTGCCGGCGCGATAGTGCCAGAGGGTGAACCCGTTGGCATATGCGAGGACTGACAGGTTGCGGATAGTGAAAGCCATGGAAGAGGCTCCTTCTGTACAAAAAAAGCGCCGCTGCGGTCGCAGCGGCGCGTGATCGGGCGGGGCGGGATGGGGAGCGCGGGCACAGTGACCCCGTTGACATCGGCAGCTTAATCGGGCCACACGGCGCAAGTCAAGGATTATTTTCCTAGTTTCTCGTTGACAAAGCATTTTGGTGGGAACTAAGCGCGCTCAGCGTCATCGTGCCGTCGCACCCCGAAGCCCTGGCCTCCATTCGTTTGGCTACCGGGCACCAGTCCAAGCCATTCCAGTCCTAGCTCTCATCCGGTCGGATCTCCTACCGTCGCCGCACCGAGGCAACGGCGCGTTCGGTCTTGAAGATCAGCCGACGATGCCTTTTATGCGCAGCGGCCACTCCAGCCGGTCCAACGCCTCGCGCCAAAGTTTCCAGTCGCCGCGCTCGCCAAAGCACGTCGGATTGGGGCTGACCTGCCTGTCGCCCCAGACTCGGAGTACCCGAACGTGGTCCAGGCTGATGCGTTGGCGCCGGTATAGTGCGTCGAGGCACTTGACGATGTCGTCCGGCTCGCAAGGCCGCGTCGTTTGCCCCTGATTGGCCGTGAATCGGGCGCCATCCCGCCGGGCGCCCAACGCCGCCATGGTCCAAAACCAGGTATCATCGGCCGATCGGAACGGCTCCCCGCTGGCACAACTATGGGAGCGGGGGAGGTCGACACCCCTGGGACGACTGGCCATGCTCGGCATCACGGTTCTCCCGACAACTACACGCAATGAGAGAAATATCCGCAGACATATAACCATAGGTTGCATACCATGGCAAGGGCTAAGGTGAATTTCCTATTTTCTTGGCTAAAAATCCTATACGAGATGGCTGCCGGTATATTGGGCCGGTTGGTACTGACAGCCTTGGACCCGTTTGATGAAACATGCGGACATTTGGCGCGCTCTCGACACCCTCGCGGCAGAGCATGGGTTATCAGCCTCAGGCTTGGCAAAGCGGGCCGGCCTCGATCCGACGACCTTCAACCCCTCGAAGCGGCGGATGCCGGATGGTCGGGCGCGCTGGCCGGGCACGGAAAGCCTCGCCAAGGTCTTGGAG
The DNA here is from genome assembly GCA_963708095.1 of uncultured Pseudomonadota bacterium. Classification (GTDB taxonomy): domain Bacteria; phylum Pseudomonadota; class Alphaproteobacteria; order Acetobacterales; family Acetobacteraceae; genus JAJZVS01. The sequence continues at coordinate 3,257,049 of OY970182.1, read as the reverse complement.
GCGACCGGCGCAAGCTTGGAGGCATTCACGGCGCTGATTACAGGCGCTCGTGCCCTGACGAGCGGTGGGAGCATCCGGCAGGTTCAGCGACGCATTCCCCTGATCGGGCTGGCTCAGGCGGGGGGCGAAGGCTTCTTTGACGACGGAGGCTATCCCGTCGGCGGGGGTTGGGATGAGGTCACCCTGCCGGATATCGCCGATCCGAACGCATATGCCCTCGAGATAAGCGGCGACTCGATGGACCCGGTGTTTCGTGACGGCGACCTTGTGATCGTCTCGCCATCCGCTCCGATCCGCCGTGGCGACAGGGTGGTAGCCCGAACGATGAGCGGCGAAGTCATGGCGAAACAGCTCGCACGACGCTCAGCCCGGCGCGTAGATCTGCGCAGCTTGAACCCGACCTACCCGAATTATAGCTTCGACCTGGCGGAGGTCTCTTGGTTGCATCGTATCGTTTGGTCCAGCCAATGAACCTGAGGGGGCCGGACGAGTACGTCGCGTCGCCCCGCAGATAATCCGGCGAAGGACCCTGATTTTAGGCCGCTCATAAGTAAACGGGAGAGACTGGGGAATCGCGGTCATGCCCCCGTGTGCGGCCAGAAACGACAAATGCGGCCCCGGGATTGCTCCCCGGGGCCGCATTCGGTCGCAATCCGCCTGTTCAACGAGGGACCGCGAGCAGTGCCCGCAAGTCTTCCGTCACCGGGAGCTCCCGCAACCGAGGCGACAAGAGCCCATCCCTCGGGCTGCCGCGGTTCAAGTGCCGTAGCTGCAATAGCGGCCAACCCGCAGCCTCGAATGCCGCCAGCCAAAGCTCCATGCAGAACCATGCCGCCGGGTCATGCCAATCCCGGCGGACAAAGAAGCCGGCGATCGCCGTCCAGTCGTAAGGCTTGCCGATCTGGCGGCGTGCCCAGGTGATGGCCGCTCGCTCGATCTCGGGTGGGCACCCCACAGCGAACAATCCGACCACCCGACCGGCGATGCCGGGGTGCAGCGCCACGCCAGCCGATGGCGTGGCATCGAGCACCAGGTCATCGTTCAGGAGCCCACCAACGTGAGCTGCCCGCGACCAGGTGCCGGCGCGGATCACCGCACCGGTCACCCCTTCGCCGGCAGTGAACACGAGGCGTAGGCTCACTTGGTGGGCCCCGTCGCGCCGGGCGACGCTGCGGTCACCATTGGGGGCGCCGCAGCAGATGCCGCGACGACTGCAGGCTTACCGCCAAGCTGCGCGCAGGCCGCCACCACCGCCGGATGAACCAACAGGGCATCGGCCGTCGCCACGCTTGTGCCGGCCGCACCAAGGCTCGCAACTACCGGCAAAGCCAGAGGCTGCACGACCCCGTCTACAGCGCACCCCACCTGGAGGGCCACCGTCTTCTGTGCCGGTGAGAGGGCGCAGCCGGCCAGCAGGCACGCGGCGCCAACCGCGAGCAAGACCTGTCGCATTAAACTTCTCCATATTCTTTGAAATGCGCCGGGCAACGGCCGCCCGGCGCGGGCGGTTGAGAACGTCGGGGGGGCCTCGGAAAATCCCCGGGCGATCGGCGCTCCGACCCCAGCGTCCGGTTCGCGGTTCATCTACGTGACGAGGTGCCTATCGCTCTGCGGAAAGCGCGGTGATCCGCGGTTTGCAAAAGCGGCCAATTGCTATGCTGCGGGGTCGGCCGCGAACCGTGCCATCGAGTGATAAGCGGTCATCGGGCCAATCGGCCCGCGTCGCGGCCGGGTGCCGATATTGGGACTCCGGGGAGACCCAATTCGGCACGGCGACGTGCATCGCCCAACACAGTGGCGACCTACCGGCCGAATGTTCTCGGGATTGCTGGACTGCGATGGCCCGATACGGCCCGGCCATTTACCGGCCGCTACTCGGCCTCGGACTTCGCATGGCGTCAGGCTCGACATCGTTAGCTTACACCTACGCCGAAGGCTGCCCTTCGCCGGACACGATCGCCGCGCCGGCTTGGGTGACCGGCTGAACTCCGTTCGTTACCTGGGCGACCCTTACGGTTGGGTCTGCCGCCAGCAGGCCACCCAGCCGTGCATCAACCATCGTGTGCACGCGCTGAGGCGTGATGTTCAGCGCCTTGAGCGCCGGCGCGACGTCCGCCACCACATGGCTCGCCCCCATGGCGATCGCGGCGGTTCGCGTCGGCGCGTCAAAGACGCTCCCACCACTCGTAGCCAGAAAGCCGTAAGCTGCCTGTGCGCCGGAGTCGACAGCAGCGATAACGCTCGCTTGCTGCTGCGACGTAAGCTTCAATCCGATTGCCCGCCGCGCGAGGACGAGCCCATAAGGCACTGCCGCGGTGAACGCCGCGAGCGCAAGCGGCGCCAGCGCCTGCACGAGCGGCGCAAGGTCGATCTCCATAGTACTATCTCCTGGTGGTGCAACGGCCCGAACCATCGAGGTGGATGACCGGGGCATCGGAAGCCGGATTGATCACGGGATGACCCCGGACGCAGCCGGCGAAGCGGACAGTTTCACGGCATTGGCGGGGGACCTTGACCGCCACCGGCTCCTGCTGGACGAACACGATCACGCCGAAGGCCGGTTGTGCGGTGGCAGCCGGACATGGCAAGCAGATACGAGTTACCATCCATCCGAAGCCGACCGACATGGGCCGGTCGGCAGCGTGATTACGACGGAGGCCGTTTCATGATCGCCCCCCTTGCCCACCGGCATTTGTCGCGAGGATGACCATGAATGGCACCGGGACGTCCGCGGGCAAAGAAACCGCCGAACAGGCTCTGGCGCGTGCTCAGGCGGCGAGCCACGCCAAGCGCTTCGGCGAAGCGCTCGGCATCTGCCAGGATGTGCTCTCCAGCAGTCCCGACCACCCCAGCGCCCTTGCGCTTCAGGGCGTGATTGCAGCCCATACGGGCAACCCGGAACGGGCGATCGAGTTGCTCGACCGTGCGCTGCACCGGCACCCTGGCGTCGCCTCGTGGCATGCCAACCTCTGCTCGCTCTATCGCATTCTTAACCGCGTAGAAGAGGCAGTCGCCTCGGGGCGGGAGGCCGTGCGCCTGGCACCCGACAGTGCCGACAACCTGGTCAATCTTTCGCTGGCCTTTACCGACCTCGATGAGCGCGAGAGCGCGATCGCGTGCCTCCTCCGCGCGATTGGACTTAATCCGTCACATGCGGATGCCCGCTTGGCGCTGGCCCAGAATCTGCTTGCCCAGGGGGAGCTCGAACCTGGGTGGACTGAATACGAATGGCGCAATGAAACAGAGGCGGGCCGAGGCCAACTACCGCGAATTACCTCCGCGCCGTGGAACGGCATGAGGATCCCGAGCGGCCGCGTGCTGCTCGTTGGTGACCAGGGCTATGGAGACACCTTGCAGTTCGTCCGATATGTCCCGTTAGTTGCAGAGAGATGTAAGGAGGTAATCCTCGGCTGCAGCGCGGAAATGGCGTCTTTGCTGGCCAGGGTCCCTGGCGTTGCGCTCTGCTGCCACCGCTGGAACGAGATCCCCGGGCACGCCGCTTATACCCGCCTGTCGAGCCTGCCGGGCTTGTTCCACACGACACTCGACACGGTTCCCGGTCGGGTTCCCTATCTTACCGCCGACCCGGTTCGACAGGCGAAATGGGCGACACGCCTCGCCGAAATCGCACCTAGGCCCGCGCAGCGAATTGGCCTTGCATGGAGTGGGCGCCCGACCCATCCGAACGATCGGCGCCGGTCGCTTCGCCTTGCTCAGCTGACACCTCTGGCCGGCGCAGGACCGGCAATATTCATCTCTCTTCAGAAGCCGCTTCCGGCAACCGACGTTCCGGATCTTGGTGGCTTTTCCGGCCTGATCGATCTGTCGAACGAATTGAATGATTTCGAAGAAACAGCGGGGCTTATCACCAACCTGGATCTGGTGATCACTGTTGATACCTCCGTAGGTCATCTCAGTGGTGCTCTCGGCAAGCAGGTATGGATCATGCTGGCGAAGGCAAGCGACTGGCGATGGCTGCTCGATCGATCCGACAGCCCGTGGTACCCGACGGCCAGATTGTTTCGTCAGCGCCAGCCGGGAACCTGGACCGAGGTGATTTCCGACGTCGCCCAAGCTTTGTCCGTGACGTTGCAGTCCGCGAGCAGTTCAGGTCCCAGCGGACGCCTGGGCTCCGAGAACCCTAGCGTCGTAGGGTAACCGGAACAGGCGACGCGCCCATCCCTGCCCAAATGTTGGCCAGGTTGACAGTTCGACCATGAACAGAAGGCGCTGCGTGAGGAACTCGACACACAGCGCCGTCGCGCCGTCGGGACGTGCCGCAGCCTCCGTGACCGCACCCAGCGTTATCGCGCCAACCACTCCGTCCACTACGACCCCGACTGCCTGTTGGAGCCAGACACAAGCACGGTGGCCGCCGTTGTTCACCGCGGCGTCGAAGACCATCAATGCAAGCGGCGGCGGCAGCTGATCACCGGATACTTTCGCCCAGTAGTCACGACGGTACAGCGCCTTTGCCTGATCCGCGGTCAGCGCAAAGATGTCCAGATCAGGGTAGGCCGCAGCACTGATGCCAAACTTCGTCCCATTGCAGACGCCAAGGCCCACACCCCCGCCCGTCCAGTTCCCGGGATCGGCGGAGTCGCTGGTGAATGCTCCCTCCATTCCAAGAACAATCTCGAAGCATCGGTCGAAGCTATCCATGCCGTAGTTTCCGGTTTCACGATACGTTGACGAAGATATCCGTCGGTTTGGTGCGGTTTCCGCTTCTTCTGCCATGGCGTTGTTACTCGTCGGCCGTTTGCCGAGAGCTTCCGGTCGATCTGATCAGCCTCTTCTGCTGATCAGTGTGGTCCAGCCGTACGCTATCAACGCCAGAAGCGCCGCAGTCAGAAGACTTTTCCAAAAAGCCCAGTCTTCGCGGCTCACGAACTTATCAGTCACGTCCCGCAAGCTGTCACGGAATGTTTCGGCCTGCGCATCCAGACCTGCGGCGAACCGATCGGCCAGGGCGCGGAGGCTCGCCTCCAACTCGGCGTCGCGGTTAGACAGTCGTTCGACCGCCGTCAGCACTTGTCGCATCTGCTCCTCCAGTCTGGCCAACCGTTCCACCAGTTCGTCGGCCACGGCGACGAGGGGACCAACCTTGGTCGCTTGACTGGATGGTCGCATATGATCCTCTCGGTCTGCGGTGCTGCGGAAGCGGAGAGCCGCTACTGGGGTTGATCGCTGAGCGCGACTGGCGTCGTGGTAGCGGCCAGTGGGTAGTTCACGCTCCACGCGCTTCCCAGGTCGCCGGCGATGTTCCATCCTGCGGGCGCGGCCAGGGACGCAAAGTTGTCTGTGACGGAGTTGCCGCGCCCGATGGCGATGGAACCAAAGGGATAGTAAAGCCAGCAGGCACTGCTGATACTTACAAGGGGGTCTGCCAGAATGAGCTGTAGGTGCGTCGTGTCTATGCGGGTACATGACGTCGCCGGGACGATTGTGCCGGGGCTGGTAATCGAACCACCGTCCATCACTGCGAAGCCGGCTCCGTTGGCGGCCTGAAGGGGCACTTCCAGGTCGGTGCCTGCGTCATGCAGCACCGTCAGAATGAGAGTCGTCGCAGTCTGCCGGAAGACATGGACGATTTGAGGCCCCCCTACCATCGGCAGCCCCGATGGAATGGCAGTCAGGGTGTCCCCGCGGCCGGTCCGCATGACTGCCCGGGCAACCGGACCTACGGCCAGCCGGGCAAAGCGCTGATTGTCAGTGCTGTCGCGGTGTGCCGCGTCGCCTCCGGTTGCGAGACCGGTTGCAGGGTTCCAACTGGATCCCCGAGGATTGCTGTCCGTGGTTTGTGGATTGCCGATGACCACATTGTTGGCCGGGTCGGCCGCGAGCGCCGCAACCACCTCCCGGTGCATCTGGATGCCGTCATTCGCGCCATACGGAATGGCGTTCCACCAGATTAGCGGCAAGTCGGTTGCCACTCGTCCGAGCATTCCGCGTTCCAGGGCGGCCAGCCTCTGGGCCGCAGCAAGAAACGTCGGCTTCTCGCTATAGCTGCGCAGGCTGTCGGTTTCGTTCCATGGCCACACCAGAGCCGCGATGTCGGCCTGATCCTCCACGTTCAGGCTTGCGATCGCTGTCTCCACCGCAACGCCGTCTACCCCGAGACCCCAGGTACCGGGTGAAGATCCGTCATTCGGGTCACTCAGGAAGCTCCCGGGATACGCGCCATTGACCGCCGGATAGATCCCATGCCCGCTCTGCATTGTATAGCTAGACGGATTTCCCGTAGTTGCGAGGACATTGTAAGCAAGTGCCCCAAGGTACCAAGCGATCCCCTGTGCCAACAGTTGTGCGCCGTTATCATTCATGGCGTAATTAATGGCGTTCGATTGTCCATCAATCACAAGCATCACACCGCGGCGAGGTCCCCGGATCCAGCGACCGGCGGCAGCCAGTAGCGTTGTGATTTCGGCGTCGGTCAATGCCCGCTCCCAGGATGCCGCCTCGTGAAACCAGCATTGGGCGGCGCCTAGCGGAGTTTGATCATGGAGCAGAACCTCGGGACCGGTTGCCGTGCTTGCCAGCGCGTTTGCAGCCGCCGTGAACACCTTGGCCCCATCCAGCCAGACATCGATGCCCTCCCCCGGAGTGAACCGAAGAATGACCGAGTGGGTGTGCCGCCGTTCCAGGTTGGTCGTCAGCACAGGCCCCGATAATCCGGGAAACAGCACCAGCCGCCCCGTACCGAGAGGACTGTCCGCCTGGAGCACGGGTATGCCGCCGACGGAGATCAATGTGATTGGGTTCGTGTCCCGTCCCGAATTCTGTCTTCGGTTCGGACGCGACCAGACCAGATAGCGGGTCCAGGCCGTTGTTGACGCCAACCCGCCGGACACGCGGCGGAAGCCGATATCCGGATCAAGCGCCGGAGCCAGGGTAGCCGCACCGCCTGCCACACGTCCAACGCCGCCCAGGAACGCGTTCAAGCGTGGGGTTGCAATCGGCGGACCGGCGGGGGTAACGAAAGAATACGGGACCAGGGCAGAACCGGCACCGGATTTATCTGTCAGGCCGCCGACCGGTTCATTCCAGCTGCTTAATGGGAAGCCACTGGGATCAAGGACCGCGCTGACCGTGCCGCCGTCCCACCACCCTGACAGACCGGTCAATGCGTTTGGCAACGGGCCTGTGAACCCAGAGGGGGCGGAGGGAGCGATCCCTCGCAGTGGCCGCCACAACGCAACCCTCCCGACGCCGATGCGCATAGACGCAGCGGGTGCGACCAGAGCGACGCTCATGTCAGGTCACCGTAAACGGAGTAGCATACACCGTTGGGCTGCTGCCATCGGAGCCTTCGCACCATGCATACCAGCTGCCCGCAGTGGCCGGGATCGGTACGAAGGCCCCCCATAGGTCAGTGTTCACAAGACTACCTGGCGTCCAGCTAAGCGGGGCTACGGTCGCTGACGTTGAGAACCCAAACTGCACCGCCGCAGTGCTTGGGGTGATGTGGGCGTTCACGCCGATCGTACCGCTGCCGTGCACATAACTGCCGGAAGGAGCAACGTTCCAGGTGATTGCACTGACGGCGCCGGCCGCGGCCAATGTGGACGCAGTGACCGCGGATGAAGCTGGCCCGGCACCGCCGGCGTTCACGCCGAAGACCTGATAATCGTAACTGGTACTGGCTGCAAGACCGGTGAGCGTGAAGGTAGTCCCGCTGACCGCTCCGCTTGCCGTCGCCCAACTGGTGGTACCCGTCACCCTGAATTGCACCGTATAGCTGGTGGGTGCCCCCCCGGTGATTGGCGCGCTCCAGGACAGCGTCATCGTGCTGGACGTGGCTCCGCTCGCTGCCAGACCTGTTGCCTGGCCGGGGGCAGCCAGCGTGCTGCCCAAGATGCCCGCATAGACCACGCTGCCACCAGAATAGCTGGCACAGCGCAGCATCGCCCACTGCCCAGGTGGCAGTGTCGCGTTCCCTGTGGACGTGGTAATCCCTGATGCAAATGTGACTCCACCACTGCTCAGGTTGATGACGTCGCAGGAGAATCCGCTGCCCATGTTAATAAATGCCGGACTTAACGTTACTGCCTGACTGCAGACGAGCACGGTGCCATTGTGCACTGTACCGTCCAAGATCGTGTTGGTCGTGATTTCCACCACCGGGCGCTTGTAGCTGGGTAGTTTGGTGGCGACCCAGCTCCAGATCGCGGCAAAGGTCTGCCGCAGCATCGTGCTTGTTCCCTGCGCAACCCAGAGAGTATCGCTGTCCGTTGCCGGGGAAGCCGGTTGCGCCAGATCGATCGTCATCCCGTCAAGAAAGGCCGCGTACGGAATGTTGCGATCGGCGCCGCCCTGGCTGATGCCGACCAGGTCCGTGGCCGAGATCGTCCCTGTCTCGGTCAGGCCCGTGATCCCGATGGCCGAAAGCGTGCCGGTATTCAGCCCCAGGCCGGCGCCGACACTGACGGCTTCGGGTCCGCCGACGCCGAGGCTGTTGCGACCCAGCAGCGAACCGGTAGGGGCAAGAATTGCAGGCTGCACGCCGGCAAGTAGATTGCCGACGGTGGTAGCTGCTGTGATACCGGACTGGCTGACGGGAACCAAATCGGCCGCACCAACCGGCGCTGCCTGGGGTAATTGGGAGATTGTGGGCATCGCGTCCGCCTGCTATGGAACGTTCTATCGAAACATCAGGCGAGGACTAGTGTCCCGCTCAGGCTGGAAAGCCATCTATAACCACTGACCCAAACCATGACGCCGGTGCCGGCCCCAGCTGCCTCCCCGGGTTTGCGTCCGTTGCTGGCATAGGCGAGCGCTCCATTTGGCGCGGTCGGAAGGCTTGCGACGGTATAGCTCGGCAGCGCCAGATATCCTCCTCCGACGCTCACGCCACCACTGGCGGTCAACATGCCGTTGAATTGCCCGCTGCCGTACGCAAGCAAATTGCCGGTCAGCGCGAGGCTCGTTCCGGTAAACCCTCCGGACGATGAAACCGAGCCGTTCGCTTGCACTCCCCCGTTGAAGGTCGCAACCCCATTCACGGTCGCGCTCGTCGTAACCACCCCCCCCGAGGCGTTCACCTGTCCATCGACGAGCAGAGACGCGGTCAAATGGGCTGCGCTTGCCGCCGAATTGTAGAAAAGATTGACCTCACCCTCGTAGTCGAATGCGATCTGCTGGCCGCTGGCCATCCAGATCGTCCGCGAGGCGCCGACCACCGCGCTTCCCGAAGCGCCGTCCGTTACGGAGATCGGTGTAGTGAACGTCAGCACCCCGGATGTTTTTCCTGGACCGTCCAGCGTGCAGCCTACCTGGGTGTAGGTGTTGTTCCCGACCTTGATCTGGGCCGCATTCGTCGACGAGACTGGCGATCCATAAACACCTGCCGAGGTGAACGGCAATGCGGTATCTACGGCGAGTGTCGAACTGGGGGCAGTGAGGCCCGTCGCGACCTTCGCCTTCCCAGGGAACGCATTACGTGTGTCCAGTACCGCAATCGAATAGTTCCCCCCAGCTGATATCTGGAATTTGTAGAATCCGCTTGGGGATGTCGTAAAGTAAATGCCATATCCCCATTCGTTCGGGTAGCCGCCGGACGTCAGTGCCTCCGCCTCCCCCAGGACGAATTGGAACCCCTTGCGGTTGTTACCTGGATCAATGTTGTTTGCGACCGTATCAAGCTCTATGCCTGTCGTCGCACCGGAGCTGGCGCTCGACAAATTCGTTCCGTCGACCGTAGGAAGCCAGAGACTCCAGACCTGTGCCCCGGTGCGACCGGTCGGGTACCCACCCGCGGGTGTCTTCTTGGTGGCGGCGCCGGTGACGGCGACATGTTGGGACGCAGTCGGTGACGCTCCGGAGCCGGTCACCGCATTCACATTCAGGTTCGACATGAAGGCATAGACGTTGCTTGTCGTGCCATCGACGAAATTGCCGGAGCTATCGACTGCATCGTTGACGGTGCTGGTCAACGCGACGTTGGAATAGGCATTGGGCGCCCCGCCCGAATGACTGACTATGATATTGCTGGTGATCGCGGGGGCATCGCTCGGGCCGGAGCTGGGACGTGTCAGATTGATCTCCGATGGGAGCGTCGTTGTCTGGGTTCCGGTCTGCGTGACATTCAGTGACCCCGCAGAGAGCGAGCCCTGGACCACCGCGGATCCGGTGGCGGTCACGGTTGGCACAGTCAGGGCACCGGCCAGGGTCCCTCCCGACAGCGGTACGCTCAGCGCTGTCTGCGAGTCCACATAATGCTTGGACGCCGCCTGTAACGGAGCGACCGGATCCGCGGCGAGGGTGATCGCACCGGTCAGCGTTCCGCCCGCAAGCGGAAGGGCCGCCGCAGCGGCCGCATCGACGTACTGCTTCGGCGCGGCAGCCAGTGGGACGATCGGAGATCCCGCCAAAAACAGCGTGCCTGTCATCGTGCCGCCCGAAAGAGGCAGTGCCGCACCTGCATGCGTGTCCACATATTGCTTGGTCGCCGCTTGGAGCCCCGAGGTGGGGTCGCCGGCCAAGCCCAAGGGGCCGCTCAATGTCCCTCCCGCCAGCGGAAGCACCGAAGCGATGGCAGCATCGACATATTGCTTGGGTGCTGCGGCGAGGCTGCTGGTAGGATTTCCGGGCAGGGTCAGCCCGCCGGACAGCGTGCCGCCTGTGAGCGGGAGCGCGGTCGCCACCGTGCTGTCCACATAGGCTTTAGACGCGGCGTGCAACGGTGCCGTCGGGGCCACGTCCAGAGAGAGGGCTCCGGTCATCGTGCCGCCGGCCACCGGCAGGCTCGCCACGGCAACGGCATCCACGTACTGCCGGGGCGCCGCCGCCAGGACGGAGGTGGGGTTGCCGGCGAGGACCAGTGACCCCGCCATGGTGCCGCCGCTGAGCGGGAGCGCCGCGGCGAATGAGGCGTCGACGTACCCCTTGGGTGCGGCATCCAGCGGGGCCGACGGATTGGCGGGTAGAACGAGCGCGCCGGTGAGAGTGCCGCCGGCCAGTGGCAGTGATGTCCCGATCGCGCTATCTACGTATTGTTTCGGCGTCGCCTGCAGCGGGGCGGTCGGGTTGGCGGACAGGATCAGCGCGCCGCTCAGCGTGCCGCCGCTCAACGGCAGGGCGGCCGGGCCTGCCGTCTGGCTGTCGACGTACTGCTTCGTCGCTGCCTGCAGTGGGGCCGCTGGATTGGCTGCCAGGGTCAGGGGGCCGCTCAGCGTTCCACCCGCCAGCGGTAGCCCAGACGCCACATGAAGGTCTACATATTCCTTCGTGGCCGGCGCGAGGGCGGCGACGGGGTCCCCCGCCAGGGTCAGGGCGCCGGTCAAGGTGCCCCCACTCAGTGGCAGCGCTGCCGCGAACAGGCCATCGACATATTCCTTCGGCGTCGCGTCCAGCGCCGCCGAAGGATTGGCGGGAACAGCGAGGGCACCCGTCAGGGTACCACCAGCCAGCGGCAGCACGGTGGCGATGGCCGCATCGATGTATTGCTTCGGTACCGCTTGCAACGGGGCCGACGGGCTGCCGGGCAAGGTCAGCGCACCGCTCAACGTCCCACCGCTCAGGGGCAGGGCCGCCGGCCCGGACGATTGGCTATCGACATATTGTTTGGTCGCGGCCTGCAAAGGCGCGGTCGGATTGGCGGCCAGCATCAAAGGACCGCTCAGCGTGCCGCCGCTCAGGGGCAGTCCGCCTGTCGCATGGTTATCCACATACTCTTTGGTCGCCGCTCCCAGGGGCGCGGTGGGATCGGCGGCCAACGTCAACGTCCCGGTCATCGTCCCGCCGGCGGTCATGAGCACGCCCGCCGCGAATGCACCCAAGGTCTGGGCCGCGCTCGATCCCGTCGGCTGCACCAGAAGCCCCGAGGCATTGAGACTGCCTACATTCATCAGCCCATTCGCGAACTGCGCGAGCGGCACCGCGGTGTTGACCCCTCCTTGCCCCAGTGGGACCAGGTCGGCCGCCGCAGGAACCGTCCCGGTTGGCAACTGTGCCACCGCATAGCTGGAGGCCACGGCAGACAGCGTCCCGGCGGACAGGACCAAGTTTGCGCCGACGGTCAGTGTCTCCACATTCCCCACGCCGGCGCTGGCACGACCGAGTACCGAGCCGCTCGGCAACGCAAACTCGGGCTGCACGCCAGCGAGAATCTGCGCTCGTGTCGCACGCAGGGTCACCCCGCTCTGGTTCACGATGAGCTCGTCGGTATCGGACGAGGCGGTTGCCGGAGCGAGTTGGTCGATCGTCGGCATCGGGAGAGGTCTCCGCGCAAATAGGATCGGGAAGGGCCAGGAGAAACCGGGATCAGGCGTGCAGTTCGCGGCCAATGGTGCGTTGGCCGGACCGCCGCAAGCGGATGCGACGCACGGAACCACCGGTCCGCACGATGCGGGCAATGTGGCCGCGCGGTGCCGGCGCGTCGGCAGGACTACCCGGTGAGCACCGGATTGCCGTTCTGATCGGTAATCACCAGACCCGCGTTGGTCTCGATCGCGGTCGGCGGAATGGCCGGCGTCGAGAGGAACAGGACCGGAAGCAGAATACTGCGTTGGAGCGTCCGGCCGCTGGTCGTCCCGATCACGATCGTGATCACGTAAACTGTTCCCGTCTGCCCGGCCGAGAGCCAAAGCACCGCGACGCTCCCGTCGGCCGAGGCCGAATTCATGACCAGGTCACCCGGGTTGTTCGGCCTGATCGTGATGTCCAGCGTCGCGATCGAATCCCCCGGATTACCGACAAGTGCAGGAGATATGTCGAAGCCATAGTCGAGGACATCACCCGGATCCTTGGTCGGCCAATTCAATGGCGGTGGCGCCGCGGCCGCCGCTCCACGCGGCACCGGGATGAACGAATCAAGCACGACGACGCGTGCTGAGCTGGGCTTGGAGACGTGCGTGGCCGGTGTGGACATGGATTGCTCCGGGAAGCCTGTCAGGAGTTCTTGCCAGGAGGCGTTCCTTGCGCCTTCATTGCTGCAACCTCGGCCTTCAGAGAGGCGAGATCGGCCAGAATCTGCGGCATGGTCGGCAATCCAGCCGGCTCCACCGGCGTTGCGACCGGCGCAAACCGCGTCCCGTCGAACGTCCACCCCTCGGCGACGGTTGGCTGGCCGGAAACATCGATCCAGGTCAGGCCGGGATGAAACAAGGTCGAAATCACCGCGTCGGTACGCATAAGTTCGGCGACAATGCCGTCCTGGACGCGAGCATAGGTTTTCAAGGTCATTACCATCTCACTACCACAAGCCCGTTTGCGCCCGCTGCCCCATTGTACGGCGTGCTTCCGTTTGCGCCCGTGCCGGCGCCCCCGGCACCCCCACCCGGGAATACCCCGGCCACACCGACGCTGCCCGAACTCTGCATCCCGCCGAGCGGGGCGGCGCCTCCGACCCCGGCCGCGCTCATGAACGCGGATTGGCCGGACGACCCCATCAGGTTGAGGTCACCGCCGATGCCGATACCGCCAGGTGTCGCACCGTTCTGTGGGCTGCTGACGGACGCCGTCGCGTTCAGGGCGCCACCGGTCGCGCTCACATATGTCCCGAAACTCGAACTGCCGCCGGCGGTCGCAGGAACTCCTGCCGTAGTTCCGCCGGTCCCGCCGAGACCGATCGTGACCGGGATCGCCTGGCCCGGCGTGAGACCGGTGACTCGTTTGCGCGCGTAGCCTCCGCCAGCCCCCCCACCGCTTGCGACGGTGCTGGTAGAGGCGAAGGAGCCGGCGCCGGCACCCCAGACCTCAACCTCCACCTGGGATATTCCCGCGGGAACGCTAAACGTCCCGCTGGTCGTGAGCACTTGGACCCCCGATCCGAATCCCGGTACCAGATGAGGCAGCTTCCACGTCAGAAACGGCGCCGTCGGTAGCGTCGAGATGTTTGTAGCCGAGACGGCGGTTTGCCCATACGAAACCGTGACTACATAGAGACCGACCCACCCGCTATCCACTGGAGGTGTTGTCTGCGAGCCAGCATTGGCCGCAGCACCGGGCTTAAGCTGGAGCGCCACGCGCTGAATTCGTTGCGTGTTCTGCGCGGTGCCCGCGTTGTTGGGACCGCTGTACGGCTGGGCGGGATTGGCCGCATTGTAATAGGGCAGCACGATGGGATTGGCATCGCTTTCCTGGAGTGATGCCTCGATAAGATAGTTGACCGCCTGCCCCGAACTGGTCGGCGCAACCAATGTGAAGGTTATGGGGGTGGTGTTGATCCCCATCTTCACCAGAGGATCACCAGAGTCTGCCGGCAGCGAGCCGTATGACAGCGCGTCCACCACCAACATCTGGGTGATGCTGCCCGGCCCGACGGTCAGGCTCATTGACGCCGGCGCGGTGGGGGAGCAGGTGAGGCCGTCCACAACCGTGTTGCCGCCCAGGACCGCCTGCGCCAGGTAGCCCAGCGCGACCATGACGTTGCGGTTCACTGACAACATATCCGTATCGAGTGGAATGCTGCCCGGATAGACGATGTTTCTGTCCATGGCTTCCTCTGTTGACGCAGCCGGTCAGCTGCTGATCTGGACCCAGGCGGTGCTGGCTGCAGGCATGACAGCGGCGATCGCGCCGGCGATATCGGCGTCGGTAACCTGTCCCTGCACCATCGCGAGGGTGGCGTACTGGACGGCTCCGGCACCGTACCCACCGGCGGGATCGCCCCAGCCGGAGACCGTGGCGATACCAGATCCATTGGGGCGAAACGCGGTGACGAAGCACTGGAACGGCAGATCCAGGCTGCCCCAACCGCCCGCCACCCCGTAGCCGAGGCCGGTGCCGACGGCCGCTGCACCGCCATAGCCGCCCGTGTCGGTCGTTCGCGCCGGCTCAAAGATCACCGGTGGTCGCCCAGTCATATCCAGCAGCACGCGCGACAGCGCGGCGCGCGTGGCACGATCGCGGAAGAGCTCAAGCTGGATACGCCGGCGCAGCCCGCCATCGTCCTGGCCGGGCGCGCGCATAAGAGAGGCGCCGAAGAAGTCCTCGGCAACGATATCAAGCCAGACTTCGGTGGCCGTTGCTATCCGGGTCTGTGCACGCACATAGGCAAGCAGGCCGAAGGACCAGGCCCATGCCCAGGCCAGCCCCTGCAGCAGCGCACCCAGGGTCGGCGCATTGTCGGGAAACCACCGGGCGGGCAGAACTGCCTGTAGCCGGCTCAGCATGTCCTCACTGTCGCCCTGCATGTCAGCTGACCGCCACCACGCCGGCCTTCACCACCCCGGAGAGCGGGGGCACCAGGTCGCTCGTTGCACCGTTGATCTGGAGCTGCGCTACATTCGTTACGCTTGAGCTGGCCGCATACGCAATCTGCGCCAGCTTGGTCAACGGCAGGGTAGCACCGATCGGCAGGGAGTTGGTGTAGGTCTGGATGGCCTGGGCGACCATCGCTACGACGGGCGGCTTGTTCGTCGGAGCAGGAACCGTGAGAACCATGCTGACATTTGCGACCACGACGGCGGGCGGCTGGACCGTGAAGGTCGACCCGACCGGGCGAACCGCTTCCACCGCCGTTGTCGCCGTGGCGAGCAGCGAGGCGGACGGATGCCCGGAGCCGTCATCCAGCGTGATCACGAAGCTTCCCATTCGGGTCGCGCCGCTTGGGTCCACATTCTCCTGCAGGGCGTAATTCAAGCCTTGCTGGATGCTGCTGACCGCGTAGCCAACCGCCAGAGGGGTGGCGCGGGACCGGCTCTGCACAAAATTCTGGAAACGCGCCCGCAGCGCGACATCCGATTCCGCATCGAGCCCGCCCTGCATCGGCGCCGGATTGGCCACGGTGTCGATACCCGGGATAGCGCTGGCAAGCAGGGTGATGGAGCCGGCTTGCACATTGCCGGCGCTGCCCGGGGTCTGCGCAGCCACGGCGACCGTCAGTGATGCAACGCCCGCTGCGACCACGCATCCATTCGATCCGGCCGACCAGGCCGGATTGGTCGGATCGACGATAACAGCGAAAGTCTGCGACCCGTCCGCGGTCCGCACCAGTGCGCCGGCCGGTATCAGGGCGGTTGCGGTCGGTGTGTAGCGGGAAAAGGTTACCATCCCGGTCGCCGCCACGGCCGGCAGGCGCGTCAACGACATGTCCGCCATCCAGCTGTCCAGATCAGGGCCGGTACTGGTGGCGGCGCGGGTGGTCTGCAGGACCTGCAGGATCATCCATTGCATCCACAGTGCGACGGAGGCGTTCGCTTCCAGCACCGCCCGCATGGCCGACCCCACCGTGAGATCGAGCAATTGTGTCGCTGCCGCCTGGACAGCCGCGGCCATGTTCTGCACCAGGGACGTGAACGTTTGCAGAGAGAGTTGCATTATCTATGCGCCCACGGAGAACGAAAGGACCTGGGTCTGACCCGAGCTGGCGTCCTGGTACCGGATATAGACGTACACGGTGCCCGCTGCGCCGGCAGGCGATACGGACACGTCGATGACCGGTTCCGGCGTGCGTGCCACGGTGCTCTCCTTGAAAATCTGGCTGCGAATCAACGCCTGGATCTGGAGCGGGCTGGCGGGTTGGCCGATGAACCGGGCAAGGCCCGCGCCGTAGTCGAGCTGCCATATGTATTCGCCCGGGTTGGTCAACAGCCGGCGCAACACGCGCTGCTGACCGAGCGCAGGGCCCGTCGCGACGGCAAGATCTCCGGTCGGGCCGACCGACAGGTCGGCCCCCCATTGGTGCGAAAGATCGGGCATGGCGGATCAGTCCTGCTGGGTCGGAACCGAGGTCGCGCCGCCTCGTGAATCGATATGCGTGTGCGTGTCATAATGCGACCGGAGATCGGCAAGCGAGGCATGCTGATCGGAGACATTGCCAGCCACCATAACGTCCCCGGTGACGGTCACGGTACCCTGAATGGTCACCGGTCCGGTCATCTCGATCGTGCCGCCGTTCAGCAGTCGGATCGACGACCCGCTGGCGTGCACGAGCCACAACTCCCCGGCAGCGGCGGCCGGCGGGGCGTCGACAAGCGAGAACGCGCGACCGACGATCACCCCCTGCTCCGCATCCCCTTCCTGTGCCAGAACCAGGACCTGATCACCCGGGCTTGGCGGGCACCAGATGCCCCAGCCGGCGCCGGCGCTGGGCGTGAGAATCGGCAGCCAACCGCTCAGCACGCCTTCCGGCTGCAAGCTGACCCGCGCGGTTGCTGTGGCGGGATCGACCGAGGTGACCAGGGCGAAGCGGGGACGCGCGTGCCCATTGTCCAGCGCGCTTGCGTGCGCCTTCAGGACGTTCAGAAGCCGGTCCATGGCGCTACCCGGTAACCGCACCGACCGTATCGGCCGGGGTGGCGGTCTGCACGCGCGGGGAGGTGTTCTTGGCCCGGATGCGCTGGGTGAAACCATCATTCCAACGCAACTCGCGCTCGATGACATCGACCAGGTAGGCCTGATCGAAATCGGTGCCGGTTTGCGTCAGCAGCAGGGTGCTACGGGGCGTGAGGCTCAACTCTCCGGGCATCTGGAGGTCGATGACCCGCTCGTGCAGGGTCAGCTCGCTCAGTCTTTGTTGCGCGAATTGCAGCGCCTGGTTGGGCGTGAGGTTCGGACGGACATAGACATACTGCTGCGGCGGAGCCGGAAGGCCGCCGCTGCCCCCGACCGCCGGCAGGCCCGACGCCCGCGCCGTCTGGGTGAAGGCATTTTTCTGCCGGGAGTTCCAGCTCTTCACGGTCACCTCGATGTCCCGCGCCAGGGTCAGCGAGCGCCGAAGCTGGAGGTCGATCAGCATGTCCGGACGCAGCATGAACGGCGGTACCGTTGCCGTCGTCGGCGGCTGGAAATAGAGCGACGTGCCCTGGACGAAGACGTCGAACCCCTCCTGGCGGGCTAGGAAGACCAGCAGATCCCACTCCGTCGTCGCGTGGCTGAACTGGTCGAGCGTGATTCGATCATGCTCGCTCTGGTAGTAGCGTCCGACCGGAGTCGTGGTCGGCGTCACGACGGGCAACAGGTTGTGCCGCTGGGCGAGCAGTGTGGCGATCTCGCTGGCCGTGCGGTTGCTGAAGGTCTCCTGGGTGCGGGCCTCGATCAGCGCCGCCGTTAGATCGCGGCCCTGCACGTGCAAGGTGCCGGTGATCGGGTCGAGTTCCACACTGTCCACCGCACCCTGGATTAAGCTTACGAAGCCGGTTCCATCCAGGCTGAATTGCAGATCGACCAGAACCCCGGTCGTGCCCGCCCAGAACGGCGCGGTGAACGTCGCATCCGCGTCCAGCGCCAGCTCCACGCGGAAGCTATCGGCGGCATAGTGATTGTTGGCGATCACTTCCGCCTGCGTGACCCCGGCAACTTCCTGCCCGTTGATCAGCAGACGCGCGGTCGGCGTTCGCCAGGGGAGCAGGGGGCTATTGAGCAGCAATGCCGCCCCCAGCGTTGGGGTTCCGGTCGGGAATGAGCAGGGTGACGACCCCCGAGAGCGTCGGATCCGACAGGTTGTTGAGCTGGGCGATACGAATCCACTGAGTGGCATCCCCGAGTTCTGTCGCGGCGAGCCGGAACAGGTTCCCCCCCGCAATCGTCATGGTTTGCATCGTTCAGGTCCCGGCGTTGGCAAGGTTCACACTGGTGCGCCCGAGATACCCCTGCGCCGCCGTCAGGGACGCGAGCTGCTGGGACGCCGCCGTGGCGCCCGTCAGTCCGGCGACGCCGGCCGCAGCCGATCCGGCGGCGAACGGGCCGGCGCCGGTGAGCGCCCCTTCGGCGGTGGCAAGAGCCTGGCTCAGCGATGTCTGCACGCCCGCCACCACGGTCTGGGCGCTCACGTAGGCGCCGGTGTCCCGCACGGTCGCGCCAGGTGCGGACAGGGCCGTCTGCGCCGGCGTGAGATCGATCCCCGCCGGCGCGGCGAGGCCGAGCGCAGTGCCGATGTCGGAGAGCGCGTTGGCCGCCAGGGAGACCGCGGTCTCGATCAGCGCGCTCGCTTCGTCACGCAGGACCGTGCAGGTTACGCGGTAGGGGATCCACCCACCGTTCTGGTAGTCGGCCTGGAATTTGCTGATCACCACGGTGTAGAAGAACACATCCCACGTCAGCGGCAGGGTGAGCCCGCTGGCGCGCAGCTCATCGAGCAGCCTCGCCCGCAAGGTTGCATCACTGCCGGAGAATGTTCCTGAGAACGTGATGTCCGCATCGTCGCGACCGAGGGAATCGATTACTCGGGTCCCGCCGGCCAATTTGTGGATGGCGAGGCGCTGGGCACCGCCGAAATTGATCCCGGACGGTATTTCGAAGTCGCGGAAGGCGACGGGTCCCAGCAGCAGCGCGATGTCGAACATGTGGCTTTGCTACCTATCTGCGTGGGCCGCTCTGAGCGGGTACCGCTTCGACGTCGGGCACGCATCGCGCCCAAGTGACCTATCAAGACTAACGACACAGGAGCATGAGCAATAACCGTCCTTGGTCCCGCGAGAAAACCATGTCTGGCTGCACGGCAGGTCATAATCACTTACGTTGTGGAACACTTTGACAGACGTCACCGATAAAAGTCATTGCTTCTTCACCCTTCGGAAGGAGCGGCAGCCCTAGTCCAGAGGCTCTACGGGAGAGTTCGGGATTCAGACTGGAAAACGCCTGTTCTTTGGAACGACCCTCAAAGAGAACCGCTTTCCATGCAAGCGATTGAAGAGACATCACCTCACGTATTGCGACGAGCTGGTCGTCAACAATGTCCAAAATCGCACTGACATGATCATTCGCGCTTTTTGACAGGATCTTGCCGGCCGTCGTGAAGCCACAGTATCCTGTTTTTGCGACGGGAACTTTTCCACCCTTGTCAGGCCCCTGAGGATCCCCCTTCTTCCTGGGCCGAACAGGCGTTAGAGGGATCAATGATATGAGCGGTGCCGGATCAAGGTCGTCGCCCTTAAAGTCCAGTAGGGCGAAGACTCCGTCTTCCTCGGCTTCTGGAGTGTCACTCATCTCGCAGGTTCCCAATGCGTTCACCGTTGAAATATACGTCTCCCGATGGAACGTGAATACGTACATTATCGGCGCCGCCCAAACCCGCTGCATCCTTGAGAGCATGAATGGCCCGACGGAACTCGGCCGAGGACATACCTTAGCCTTGAGCAGCGGCACCGGCATCGGTCGTCAAGTAGCCCACATTCGCTACACCCGAATTCGCCGGTACGGAAACCCTGTCGTTTGCGGAGGCCGGCGGTGTCCGAACATTCTCCAGACCTGGGCCGCTCAAAGTGAGCGTCAGGGTCGCAGCCGTCCCGCCGGCAGACGGCAAAGCGATATGCTGACCGCTCGAATAGCCATCGGATCGTCCGAGTGGCGTTGCTCGGTCTTCGACCGGAGCACTCGTCGCGTGCATGGCGCCTGTAAGATGGGCCACAACCACCGGGATACCCTGGTTTGGGCGCTCAGCCAGGCAGAGCTCGGTGAGCGTGGCCGACACGATCGCATTCGGGCCAGGCGCAACAGCATTCCGGTGCGGCAAGAAGGTAAACGGAATCCTTATCGGATCTGAGATTTGCGACAAGTCAGGCGGCGGGTCCCCGTGGAACCAGACGATGCAAGGAATGTGGATATCGTCCATGTCCGATCAGCCAATCGACGCGCCGGGCCAGGTCGGCGTCGCTCTTGGGTCCGTCCCGGTGAAACCAGCCCGCGGCCGGTCGAGATGGCGCGCCAGTCGCTCTGCCATAAGCCGTCCGAACCGCACTCCGTCCAGGACGATGTCGCCAGCATTGGCTCGGCTCGCCGGTGCGCTATCCGGATCTGACCTGGGGAGCGCGGGAGCCTGATGCCGGCGCATCGGGCCCGGGGCTGTGGGGCGGGTAAGGCTCGGTGCACGGGGTTGCGTTGATGCTGCCGCCAAGAGAGGCCGACCCAGCCATGCTGGCTGCCGCCCATGCGCGGAGGGCGCTTTTGGGCGGGTGTCCGCAGCCGGTTGGGGTGCCGCCCCCCTCTCATCCCGTGACCTATCCCGGGCATGCGGCAAGATTGGCCGCTGAACGGGACCGTTGCCGAGCCGGCGGGTGCCAGCCGTCAAGTGCGAACCCGGGGGAGGCTGTGACGCCACGCGCATTGCGGGCATCTGGGCCGCCACGGCGGGCACCGAGAGCATCCTGCCCGTCAGCAGGCGACGGGCCAAAGCAGCAAAGTTTTCCGATGCCACTGGCGCCCCCCGCCGCGCCGGCTGTGCGCTACCGGGAGCGGCCGTGCGCGGCGCCCCGGCGGCCTCCCGGATGGATCTGGGATCCGGGGCGCGGTGCGGTGCGGTGCAAACCAGCAGATTTGGTCCGGGACCGCTCCTTGATGCCGGCCTTGATTGCTCCGGGGCGACAATCGAGCGCCTGGCGGGTGCGGGATGGTCGTCCACGGAAGCAGGTCGTGGGTTGGTCGTCGGCCGCTGAGCGGCCGGCGTAGTCGCCGCACGGTACCCCACCGTCGAAGCGGCCGTGACCGTGACGGACCTCGGGGACGCAGGCGGGAGCACCGGGGGACCTCCCCGCCCGACGCCGACGATGCGTCGAGCCAGCGACATCGCCATTTCGAGCGGAAAGCCGGCACTTTCCGGGCCGGTACGCGGCCGCCGCACCGGTTCGGCCGCAGCCGATTGCGCTGCCGGTACCCCGCCGCCCCGGTTCGCGGCGGGCGCCGTCGGCCGCGCCGGCCGAGCCCGGCCCGCGCCGCTCGCCTCTGCGCCCGCCCGCGCCTGCGAGCCGATCTCCCCGCCGATCTGGCCCAGCGCCCGCAGTCCGGCGCCGCTGACCGTCACAGCACGGTCCAGCGCGACCAGTTCGCGCCGCACGGTCTTGAGCCCAGCCGAGATTTCGTCGCTCAGCGCCAGCCGAACGCCGATCGTGTATGCGTCGATCATGTCAGTGCCGCACGCAACCGGCCGAGCACGGCCACCGCAATGCCGGTCACGAGCCCGTCCGCCTCGGCCGCGGCCACCGGAGCCAGGAACGGCCGCGGCGGGTCGGTGCGGGTCCCACACTCCTGATCGGCCGCAACGGGGTCCGCCGAGCCAACCGCCGCCTCTTCCCCATCGACCTCGTGCGTGATGGAGCTTCTCAAGGTGCCGCTGCGCAGCCAGGGCGCATCGTGCGACTCGCCGGGCGTCCGCGACAGACGCTGGCGCACCGCATCCTGCAGCCCGGTTGCCGCCTGCTCCAGCGCCGCGCGTTCGGTAGCGGCGAAATCGAGCCGGGTCAGCCGGTCGGTCAGCCGCTGCAGCCCTTCGATACGGATCACGGTGGTTCCTTCCAGCTCAGATCGTTCCAGTCGAATACCAATCCGTCGAGCGTGCCGAGCGCGACCACGAAGGCCAGGCGCTCGTCCTCCGGCAGGCTGAAGGCCACGTCGAATGGCACCCCGTTCCTGACCAGGTAAAGGCAGTCGATCAGGTCGGGGTGCCGACTCAGTTTCCCGCCGTGGCCACCGCCTGGGGCGACTCCGCGGCCAGTTCGGCGTCAAGCGCGACGGCGATCGCGTTGATGCCGGCATCCCCCAGCCGCGCAACCATCGACTCGATCTGCTGTTCGGTCGCGAGCGCCGGCACCGGCACGTCGTCGATCGCAGTGACCGAGCATGCGAGCACCGCCATCCCGAGCCACGGCTGGTTCTGCGCCAACACCGGCCCCGCAGCCTTGAACAGCCGCAGCTTGTCGAGCGCGGACAGTCGGCGCAACGCGATGCGCCGCCCCTCCGCATCCGTCACCACCGACGCTGCGCCGGCGGTGGCTAGGATCGCCTCGGACGGCGTCATCAGACGCGCCGCCGGCGAGAGGCAAAGAAGTCCAGCGTCTGCTTCACGCTTGCATCGCCCTTCCACTGCCCGGAGCTGGCCAGCTTGAACGTCACGCTGTCATACTGGTAGGTGGACGTCGATCCGTCCGTCTCGGTCACGTACTGGTACATGGTGCCCGGCGTAGCGATCGTGCCGTTGAAATACTGCTGCTCGGCCGCAGCAATGAAGTCATCCGCCGCTGAATTACCGCGTTCCAGATCGAAGCTGCCTTCCCAGCCCTTCGGCAGTTCGGTGCCCATCGGCGTGCCGTCCAGCCGGCTCACCCGCACCGATTGCGTAACCTGGCGCGCCTCGAACCCGGTGACATGCGCGAGATCCACGCGACCGGCCGGCCCCATCACCACCAGCTGGGTGTCGCGGCCGACGGAGAAATTGGTCAGAGCCATGTTCGCGTCTCCTTACGCCGGCTGGCCGGTGGGCAGGGTCTGCCGGGACACCTGCACCGTCTGGCCGCCTTCCATGTTGACGATGAATTTCTCGTTGATCGCCTGGTACTGCACCTGCGTGTCGGACTGGACGTAGCCGAGGCCGGTGCGGGTAGCGGGGTTGTTCGACGTGTCGCAGACCACGCTGAACGGCAGGCTGCCGTCGGTGCTGCCGAGCAGCCCCTGGCTCAGCATGTTCTGCAGGAAACTGAGCTGGGTCGCACGAATGCGCTGGAACAGGTTGGCGTTGATCACCTGGCCCACATACTGGCCCATGCCAGCGGCCAGGGTGGCGGCGATGTAGTTGGTCAGGCGGGTGTAGTTGTCGCCGTTGACCGCGGGGTTGGAGGAGGAGTTGTGTCCCCCACGCACGCCCCAGAAGCTGCCGCCCGGCTGCGGGTTGGCGATCACGTCGATCCCGGCACTCAGCAGGGCGGCGAGATCGGCCGACGAATAGGACGTGCTCTGTCCCGAACCCGGGGTGCCCGATTTCTGGCTGCCGATCACGCCATACAGAGGCTTGTTGAGGCTCGACTGTTCAGGCGACAGATTGGCCAGCCGTCCGGCGGCGAAGCCCTGCGGGGAGACCAGTCGGATCGTATTGTTCACCTGATCCGACCACCACAGCCAGTCGCCGAACATCAGCTTGGCGGAATAGCTGTCGAGGCCCGCCTGGCTCTTGATTGCAACTGCATCCAGGATGGTGTCGCCGGCGGGACCGGTGAGGATCATGTAGATCCCCTCCTGCAGTCCGAACCCGGCCTGGGTCGTCCATTGCGAGGGATCATCGGCATCGGCCAGCAGGGCGATCCCGCAGCCCTGACCGCGCAGGGCATACATCCCGGTGCGCGGGGGGAGGTCGTTGCCCACCAGCAGCGCTGCGGTGATGGTGTTGGCGCCGTCCGCGCCCGCGGTGCCGGCGCCCAGGTTGAGCGAGAACGCGGCCGGAGCAACCGTCACGCCGCCCGCATGCGCCACCACCAACTGCGACGGCCCGCGCTGCGGTCCCAGCCCCTGGTTCACCGCCGCAGCCAGCGCGGCCCAAAACGCCGCTCCGGTACCGGCGATGTTGTCGTACACTTCGGGCTGCAAGCCGGGCAGGGTGATGGTCAACCGCCAGGTATTGGCCTTGGAACCGGCGCCAAGAGTAAGCACCACTTGGTTGCCGAGCGAACCGGTATAAAGCGCCGTGAAAGTGAACGTGGTGCTGGGCACCATCACCTGCGCGGCGGCGTCGGTGCCGTCGGTCACCCGCACACAGCGGAAGTTTTGCGCACCCTGCTGGACTGCGGTGGCAACCTGGGTGCCCAGGTCGTATTTGCGCGCAACGATGGGGCCGAAGCTCTGCGCGTAGTCGGCCATGGTAGCAACGATCACCGGCTGACCGACCGGGCCCCAGGACGCGGCGCCGATGACGCCGACCACGTTGGTGGGCACACCATTCAATACCAGGTTCTGCGGCGGGACGATCTGAACATACAGGTCAGGCACCACCAACGCGGTGGTGTTGACGCTGCCTTGCTGGACGATCGGCATGGCTCAGCCCTCCTTCGCAGGGGCGACGACGCGAACGACGTCATGCGCGTGCTCGCTTTTCAGGATTTCGGCGATGCGCGCCGCGTCGGCGACGATGTCGCCGCGTGCGAGGCCGGCGAACGGCCTCACCACGACAAGGTGCATGTTCATGGGGTCTCCGGGTTGGGATGGAGGGGCGGAGGGCCAGAGGGGCCGGACGATGGAAGTGCGGGACGGAACGCTGCTGCGGGCAGTGATGATCCACGTCATATGGAAGGAATTGTCGTTATGAAACTTATCGCCTGATCGCGTGCTTGCAAAAGGGACTGCGGGACGCTGTGCGGGCCCAAAACAAAGACCCCTTCATGATCGAACCATCGATACTTGCCAATATGGGGTAAGTCGCAGAGCTGGCAAGAGAATTCGCCGCGCCACTACCAATACTTGTCGATTTCCAATGCCGCCCCGCAGGCGTGAATGATTGATTGCAGCGCCTGACCGACTTCCGGCACTCGCGTACCGTTTCGCGTCACCCAGTAACACAAGAACCGCATCTTCTCGCCCCTTTGCATCAGCAGAGTGGCAAGCCCTTCCCTAGGAAGGCACAGTGTGCGAATAAGATAGCTTATATGAGGATCTAACTCATCGCTGACAACAGCAAGCGTGCTCGATATTCCCCATACGCCCGTCCGGCCTGGAGCGCGACTCAAGCGACCCGAAGGCGTTGTGAACAACTCCCCCTTTTTCACTTGCATGGATGGTGCGACGCCAAAGTACTCGGTCCAGAGCTCTGGATCGAGCGTATCGCCGGAAATCGTCACGGACGCTGAAGCCAATCGTTCCGGCGGCCTCTCTCGTACCGAAGGTTCAGGGGGCGAAGTCATGTATGTTCCCGATGTACATGCCGCGGAAAAACACATCTCCATCATCGTGGAAGACGACGTTATCACCGGGAGCGAGTCCGTAAAAGGGCTTAAATTTGTGGATCATCTCGCCGAAAGCATTTCGGTCGTAATCGAGCATTTTGGCCGCATACCCTTGGACTGCCCCCCACCTGTGAGACACGAAATTAGACACACAACGTTGCCGTTGTCTCTTTTGTCGGCGGAGCCGCGCTTGCCGCTAGCGGCAAGCGCGGCTCCGCCGACAGCCTTGTCTCGAACGTCAGCGGGGACAGGTAGTCCAGCGCCGAGTGTAGCCGCTCACTATTATATATGTCATCGATGAACCGCCCAATCGAAGCCCGCGCCTCCGTCAGGTCGCAATAGCGCCGGCCATCCACCTCCTCCTTCTTCAGCGTGCGCATGAAGCTCTCCGCCATCGCATTGTCCCATGGGCAGGCAGGCCTGCTCATGCTCGGCTGAATACCGGCCGCGTCCAGACGACCGACATACTCGGCGCATGCATACTGAACGCCACGATCGGAATGATGGATCAAACCGCCCGGCACCACCTCCCGCTTGCTCAGCGCCATGTCCAATGCCGCCAACGCCAGGCTTGCCTGCAGATGCGGCGCCATGCTCCAGCCGATCGCGCGGCGGCTGAAAGCATCCAACACCACCGCCAGATACACGAACTCCTCCAGCAGCCGTACGTAAGTGATGTCGGCCACCCAAAGCTGATTGAGCGCCATCGCCACGACTGTCCGCGCCAGGTTCGGATACAGCCGGTGCTGATGCCGCGTGTCCGTCGTCACCACGAACGAGCGTTTTGGCACGCAAAGCAGATTGTCCCCCTTTCGCATGCGTTCCACCCGCTTGTGGTTCACCGGCCAGCCGGATCGCTTCAGCAGCACGGTGATCCGCCGGATGCCGTAATGCCGGTTCGCCAGCGACAGACGCTGGATCTCGTCGCGCAACGCCGTCTCCTCCTGGCGCGGCGCCGAGGCCTGCCACTGCCGATAGTACGTGGCCCGGCTGACACCGGCCAGCGCGCACATCCGCTCGATCCCGAGATTGCCTTGCTGCTGCGTCGTCGCCTGGATCACGGCGTGGACGTCGCCTCGCCAGGCGCGCCGTTCGTCCGGCGTCGTCCCCTGACCTGCTGCAAGGCTGCGCGAAAAAAATCCACTTCCAACTGCTGCTGGCCGATCTTGCGTTCCAGCTCGGCAATCCGCTGCTGCGCGTCCGACACCGTATGCGCTGCTGGTTCGCCCGGCGGCTCGCATCCGGCGGCCCAGGTCGCCGAGGGGCGGCCAGCGCGACGAAGATTCTCCGAGCCGCCAGCCGCATATTTGTCGCGCCAGCAATACAGCAACTTGCGCTCGAGCTTCAGCTCCTGCGCCAAACCGACGATGCTCTCCGCCTGCTGCATCCGCGCCAGCACCGAGAGCTTGAACTCCCGGGTGAAACTGCGCCGCTTCTTCTTGTCTGACACACATGTTCTCCTTCTCGAACAGTGTGTCTAATTATCGTGTCTCATTCCAGGGGGACAGTCCACCCTGGATCCGTCGTGCTGGCAGCAAGTCGGAGCACGGGAGCATCGCTCGGACTGGTAGCCATTGGCTCTCCATCGTTCGAAAAATCGCCCGTCGATGTCGTCCAGTCATCATATTGGGTTGCGGGTCTTCGAAGAGTGAAGGGGATTCGGATCGGATCGGCGAACCCGGTCAGATCGGGCGGCGGGTCGCCATGGAACCACACGACACAGGGAATGCGAATATCGTCCACGCACACCACCTCAGGCCACGACCTGCGCCGCGTTCACCCCCAGTTCCCCGAACAGCATCGTCGGCTGCGTCGCCGTCAGCACAGTCGCGTATTCCACGGAATAAAGCAGGTCCCGCCGATACAGCAGCGCGTCCTGCGACTGATCGAACACCGTGGTCCCCGCGTAGATCACCCGCCCCTGCGATCCGTCCGCGAGATCGAGAAACGTCAGCGGCGCCATCGCCAGATCGATCGCCCCGGCCGCCGCATCGCGGGTCTGCGGCGTCGGGCACCAGCATGTCACCCGGAACACCTGCGTCTGCCGCCGCACTTCCTGCCGCGCCGGCGCATCGGCCACCACCCGCGCCAGCACTTCGCCCGCACCCGGCAAGGTGATCGTGGAGCCGGAGACCTGCGCCATTCGGTTTGCCCGCACCAGCACCGCCAGGTTCGCCGCCACCAGCGCCGGGTTGTCGCTCGCCTGCACCCGATACGCATAGGCGACGCCGTCGATCGCCAGCCCCGCGACCTGGCCCAGTGCGACCGACCCGCCGAAGCTCACCGATACGCCCGCCACCTGCACCGTCAGGCTCGGCGCCACCGGCGTGCCGACCCATTCCTGCACGTAGCGCGTGCTCACTCGTCCCGTCCCGGAGGCCGGGTATACGGTCACATTCACCTTCCCCGCGCGCAGATCGGCATCCAGGGCCGCCGCGTTCGGCCAGCCGCGATAGATCCGGCAATCCGGCCCCGGCACGCTCGCCGTATCGGGACCGTTCGGATAGAGCGCGGTCGCCACCAGCTCCACCAGCGCCGTTTCGACATCCGCCTGGTCGGCCATCAGGTGATCGCCTGCTTCACGGTCAGTCGCCAGCCCAGCGCGGTCAGCTCCGCCGCGGAGACGACAGCGCTGCGCCCCAGATCGTCGGTCATCAGGTCCGCCGGCAGCAGCACCACTCCGGGAAATGCCGGCAGCAGCACGGTCCAGTACGGCACGGTGCTGTCGGACGGCAGCCCCGCCTCCGGCTGCCCACCCCCCGCCGCGCCCATCACGCTCGCCGGCCAGCTGGTGAGCAGCGGCGTGGTGGTGGTTGCGGTCACGCCGCCATAGGCGTTCACCCCCGTCGTGGACGGGGCGACGGCGCGCGCGAAGGAGACCACCCGGCTTGTACGCACGCACAGCACCGGCAGCAGCGGTTCCTGCGAGGCGATGAACCAGATCGCGCCACCCTGCTGCACCAGGTAGTCACCCGGCTGGGTGTAGGCCGCATCGAAGATGCCGTGCACCAACGACTTGCCGTACCCTTCGGGCCGCACGAACTTCCCCATCATCCCGGTGAACAGCGCGTGCAGCCGCAAGTAGCGGTTGGTGGGATCGAGCGGGTTGGCCACATCACTCGGGCGGTAGGCGTCCACACTGGCGCCCGCCGCGCGGGCGGCGACGTTGAACCCCCACTGGATACGGTCCTGGATACGATTCTGCGCCATCTACACCACCCAGGTGATGCCGCCGTCGGTGAGCGCAGGCCCGGGCGGGACGCCCAGGAACCCGCACAGCCGGCGCCGCCAGTCGTCGAACAGCCGTGCGCGGTCGCGCGCCTCATCCCGGTTGCGGGTCCAGACGGCCGCCTGGTCGGTGTCCATCCCATCCCCGGCGCGCGGCACCGCGAATTCCAATGCCGCGAGTTGCGCCAGATAGGTCAGCACCACGTTGGTCTCGGCCGCCGAGAGATTGTTCAGCCGGAATTCCAGCAGGCCGTACACCTGATAGAATCGCCAGTTGTCGAACCCCGCCGGCGTCGCGCCGTAGGCCGGATAGCCGCAGAATTGGCGGATGTCCGTCTTCTGCGCATCGGTGAACATCAGAGGTAGGACCCGTCGCCACGGGTAAACAGAACGCTGCCGGACCCGCTCGCCAGAACCGAAGCGGCGTAGGTAATGAGCGGATTTGCCGCCAGCATCACCCGCGCGCCCGGCAGCACCGGCATGTCCGCCGGCGTCGCCGTGACCGAAGGATCGGCACCGAAACGCACGAACGCGAGCGCAGCGGTGGTGTTGGTCACCACCACCGTCTCACCCCCGCCGGCCAGCGCGACACTCGCCGAGCTGGTACCGGAAGCCAGGCTCACCGTCCCGGCGGGGCGGAACGGCTGGGTTGATCCGATCGCCATGTCACTTCCGCCCCTTCGTGGTTCAGCCGATGTGCTCGATCATCACCGCGCGCTTGAACGCGGCGTTGGTCGCGGTCGGGATGATGGTCGGGTTGGTGGTCGTGTCCGACGGGGTGCAGAACCCGCCGATCCAGTACCAGGACTGGGCGATGATCTGCTGCAGCCGATCGAGCGGCTCTCGGGTCACCATCGCAACGCCATCGACCAGATGCACGATCGAGTCCTTCGGCGCCACGTCGTCCGCTGCCATGCCCGCAAAATCGCCCTCGATCAGCGCACCCTGGCCGCAGATGATCGGTCGGCGCACCATCAGGCCCGCCAGGGTCGGATGCGGCTGCACGAACGCCTCGGTGGTCGGAATGAAGCGCAGGCCCAGGAACTGGTTCACCATGCCGCGGCGGAACACCTGGTTGGCCGAGGTGGCACCCTGGAACAACTGCTTGAAATCCGGATCGGCGAACAACTGCCGCGCCGAGACGGGATCAAGATAGCAGTTGTAGACGCCGTCCACTTCCGGCACCGCGTTCATCCGCAACTTGGAGACCGCATCGAGCAGATTGCCCATGGTCAGCGTGTCGCCGGCCAGCAGCCCGCCGGTATTGCCGCGCGCCGCCGGGCGGAGGATGACCGAGGCATTGGCCGCGGTCACGGTGTTGCCCGCGGTCCCGTCCAACACCGACACGTTGGTGGAGAACGTCAGCACGCCGGAAATCCCGTTCGGCGCGGTGGACACGTTCGTGGCATCCGCCACGCTGCCGATCAACGTATAGGCGTCCGCCCCGACCGTGACCGTCAGCGGATTGGCGCTGCTCACCGACTGCTGCACGCCGTTCACGAACCCGGTCAAGAAGCCGCGGACGTCATCGACCGCCAGTGCCGGCCCGGCCGCTCCGAGCGTCACGCGCACCCGAGTGTTGCCGCCAAAATAGCTGTTGAACAGCGCATTGCGCGCCAGCTCGTCCAGGCTGCGCGCCGCCTGCTCGCCGTTCACATAGGCGTTCTGCAGGAACTGGCTGGCGATCCCCACCCGGCTCGTCACCATGTTCAAGTCGGTGGTGGCGGCGTAGTGGTTGATGGTGATCGTGTACTGCTCCACGCCCCAGGTGGTCGGCGACAGCCCATTGTCGAAATTGTTGTTCGACGCCGGCGGCAGCGGCGTGGTCACGCTGGGCTTCAAGCCAGCGCGGGTCTTGGTGAGCGTCTCGCCGATGCCCACCGCAATATCCTCGCGGTCGGCGATCGCCCGATAACCCAGGCGGGAACGCAGCGCCTGCTCGAACTCGCGTTCCAGGAAGCCCTGCTGGATGATCGGCTGCAGGGCGGCGGGGAAATTCTGGATACCCATGCCGGGAGCTCCTTCGGATCAGTGGGAAACGAGGTCCGCGATCAGCCGCGGCGCTTCAGCAAAGCCGCGCGTGCGGCCCGATACTCGTCGTCGGTCATTTCGGTAGCGAGCTTCTGGCGCGGCGGCTGTGCCGCCGGCGGCTTGGCGCTGGCGGAGGAGGAGGCAGATCCGAACAGCCACGGCTTCGATCGCTTCAGTCCAGAGATCAGCGCACTGCCGCCCTCGATCTCCCCGTTCGCGTTGAGTTTCACTCCGGACAGGTCGATCAGCTTCAACCCGTCCAGGTCGATGATGCCCGCGCGCAGCGCCTCGGCCTTCAGCTCCGCGAGCACTAGGCGGGATTGTGCTTCCCGCTGCAGTTCGCCAAGCTGGCGTTCCAGCGTCTCGGCGCGGGCGCGTAGTTCGGCCATCCCATCCGCGGCAGGTTCCGCGTCGGGTGGGGTCTCCGGTTCCGGCATCAGGGCGTCCTTGGTAATTGAACAGGGGGATCGGTGGCGATGCGGGCGAGTTCGGCCGGCACGTCCTCGATGTCATAGGTAGCGGCAATCGACTTCACCGCCGTTTCGCGACTGATCTGGCGTGCGGCGGCCAGGGTGGCGAGCGTCTGCGCGTCCTTCATCCGGTCGTCCGCAGTGGGTGCCACCCAACGCGGCCAGTTCAGGCTGAGACGCGCGGTCGGATCGAGGGGTGGGATCTCCTCGCCCATGACAACCAGCCGGTAGCGCTGCGCCGCCCGCAGGACCATGCGCGCGAGGCCCAGCAGGGCACCCTCGCCGTAGCTCACCCGCAACGTATCGGCGAGCGAGATCAGCCCCTGGTTCATCAGCTCGATGGCGCGACCCGACTGCGCTGCGGTCAGCCGGTCGGCACTGGCGCGGTTGCCATGGATGCTCTCGAGCGCCATCTCCCGCAGGACGCGCACATAGTCGAGTACCGCGGCGGATGCGGTGCCGCCGATCTCCAGCAGCTTCGCGTCGCCCTTCTCGCTCACGACCAACGCGTTGCCCGCGCCCTTGACGATCTCGCTGTCGCTGGTCGCCGGCTCCTTGATGAGCAGGGTGGGGTCGCTGCTGTATTTCAGGCCGCGCCCGGCCTGGCTCAACTGGTAGTCGATCTCGATCTGGGTCTCGATCGCAGCACGGAACGTACAGGCGCCGTCATTCGGGTCGCCCGATGCCGAGGGGCCGGGCAGGTTGCGCACCCACACCATCGGCACAAAGCCAAGGTCGTGTGTCACCGTCCGGGTCGGGTCGACTTCCGGCGGCGCCACGACGCCCACCGGTACCGGCAGGTACCAGGTCTCCGTCTGCCGATCCCAGCGGCGCATGAACCAGTATTCGGCCCCGGGATCGTCGATCGCATATCCTTCGGCTACCAGTTGCGCGCCGGTGACCTTGTACTTCTCGTGCACCGCAATCAGGGTGTCCGGGGCTTCCGGATCCCAGGAGGGCACGAGATAGGTGGTCTCCAGCGCGCTGAAGAACAGCCGCCCGCGGAGCACCCGCATCAGGATCGCGACCGAGCCGATCGAGCCGCGCAGCGCCGCCTCGGTCATCACCTGGTTGAGCCGCGAATCCTTCACCAGATCGGCGAACACGCCACGGATCGTCGGATCGGTGCAGTCGATCGCCGGGAAGTGCCCCTCGCTGAACAGCAGCGCGACGCTGTCTTCCACGACGATCCGGCTGAGCGCGTAGCGTACGCTCGGGCGCCGGTTGCGCAGCGGAATGTACTCCCCGCCGGCGCCGCGTTCCTCGTGGAACTGGTGCGGCAGCACGTCATACAACGTGCCGTCCAGCACCCGCTTCAGGATGTCCAGCATCCGGCTGCGCGCCGAATAGTCCGGATCGCGCGGGATCAGGTCGCAGATGGTTTCGAACATGCTGTCCTGGTCTGCTAACGGGCGAGGAACGGGACCGCGATCCGGCGGCTCGGCGCGCTCATCTCGGCGGCAACCGCAAAGCCGCGTGACAGCGCATCGACCTGATCGTCCTTGCGGCCGTAGGGAAAGTCACGCAGCTCGTCGATGAAGTCGTGGTTCCATGCGGCATGGACCAGCGCGAGGTTCCCGGCCTCGATCTGGGCCGCGACCGGCAGAGCCCGGGTCAGTTTTGATCCGGTCTCGCGCGATGTGATCACCTGGTAACCAGCGAGCTTGCGCACGTAGCTCGCTACCTGGGATTTGCCAGCCTGGCCTGGATCCTCCGGCAGGCTGACGAGCACCGATTTGCCGTCCTCTGCCGCCGCGCCAAGCAGGGCCTCCTCCACCTCGAGCGCGCTGGTCCGTTGTCGTACCATATCCAGCACGACCAACCTTCCGGCGGCGTCACGCAGCAACTTGATGCCTACCGTATAATCGGGATCGTTGCGTCCATCGGAGGCAGTCGCGGCGAGGTCCCAGGCCCGCACGATCACCCCACCCGCCAAGTTTGGCGGTGTGGAGATGATCTCGATCTTGGTGACCTTGAACAGACTGCCCTGCGACGGTCGTGGTGTCTGTTGGAAGAGTGCCGACCAGACCCGTTCGCCGACCTGGTCACGCTTGCGCAGAAGCGCCGCCTCGTCCTCCCATTCCGGCCACAACGCCTGGCCGGGCAGCCGGCCCAGCGGGTCATCCGCCTCGGCCAGGGCGGGCAGCCGCAGCACGGACCACTCCCCCGGGTTGTGGTCGAGCAGTCGTGCCGCCAGATCGTCCTGATGCCAGCGGGTCATCACGATCACGATCCGTCCTCGCGGCTTCATCCGGGTGACCAGATCGGAACGGTACCAGTCCCACAGGTGGTTGCGCTGACGCGGGCTTTCGGCGTCGGCCAGGCCGCGGATCGGGTCGTCGATGATTGCGAGGTCGGCCCGCCGCCCGGTGATCGGTCCGCGGACGCCGGTGGCAAAATACTGACCGCGGGCCGAGGTGACCCAGCGTGACGTCGCGCGCTCGCCGCTCTGCAGCTCATAGCCCAGGGCTGCCGCATGCTCGATCACCAGGCTCCGGGCCTGGCGGCCGAAATGCTTGGCCAGGTCAGCGGTATGGCATGCCGCAATGATTGAGGTACCCGGATGGCGGGCAAACCACCAGACCGGAAACAATATCGAGGAATAGGTCGACTTCGCCGCCCCTGGGGGCATCAGCACCATGAGCCGGTCGATCGTCCCCTCGGAGACCGCCTGCAGCCGCGCAATGAGCAGCCGATGATGCGCGGCCGGCACGAGTCCGTCCGCACCCATGACATGTTCGGCCCATGCCACCAGATTGTCCCGGATCGTCTCGGATGCCGGGCTTGGTTCGGGTCGGTCGGGCGCAGGCCTCTCCGAGCGGCCAGGGGCGCACGACATCGATCTGTGGCGAGGACGGAGGCGAAGAACGCAGGAACCGCTGGCCGCTCAGACCGAAGCACTGGCGCCGAGGCGCCGCGCTGCTGTGCCGTCCGCGCAAACCGCCATCATACCGGTTTGTATACCCGAAACTGGGGCGACTGGGCAAGGCTTTTTTTCTTAACAGAAGACTACATTCCTCTCTTGTACCACAGTGCCGACGACCACCAGGAGGGCCTCATCCCGAGCGTGATTCCTTCGGCCGCCATTTTTGACGGATATTCACGATCGCGTGAGCGGATTTGACGATAGGACCCGCTATTTTCTGTCAAGCGTCATGCGGCAGGATGCGGCATCGCGCCACTCCGGCAACCATCGACGACACCGTACCGTTGGGGAAAGTCATGAACCATCTCGCAGAACCTCTCCGCATCTCATCCGCCTCGCACCCCCGTGCCATCGCGTCCCGCCCGGGCCGGACGCCGTTGGTCCTGGTGGTGGAAGACGGTACCAAGCTGAGCGACGCCATCTGTGGCCTCTGCGAGTTCCTGCGCATCGGCGTCGCGACCGTGGGCGGGGAGAGCGACCTCGTCCGCACCTTGCGCGACTCCCGGCCGATGGCCGTGCTCGCCGAAATGGACGGTCGGTCGCAAGACGGCGGCTATGTAATGATGCGCATCGCCGAGCACGACCGGACCCTGCCGCTCATGCTTCTTACCGGCGGCAACCCGGCGCTGATCGGCGCGGCGGAGGCGATCGAAGAATTATGCGACCTGTCGGCTGTCGCCCGGTACCTGGTGCTGCCGGAAATCGGGGAAGTCGTCGAGTTCCTCTTCCGCGCCGGCCAGAGTGGCTCGTGCCTGGGGTTGATGCCGGCCTGACGGATTTCAGGCGGCGCCATCCCGCCACAACGGATCCTTCAGCCGGTCCAAGAATGCGCCATGGGCCGCCCGTTCGGCGGCATCCGGCACCACCGGCCGGGGGGTTCGTCGTCCTTCATATGTATAGACGATCGACTGGGCGGGGCCGGCCTCGCTCTCCAGGGTCAACCCGCGTTGGCGGCCGCCGGTCAGTTCCACATACACGGCCGCAAGCAGCCGGCAGTCCAGCAGTGCGTTGTGGGTGGACCGCGCAGAAAGATCGACGGAGAAGCGGCGGCACAGCGCATCCAGGCTGTTCGGCATCCCCGGAAAGCGTTGCTTGGCAAGCGCCAGCGTATCGATCATGCGAACGGCATCAAGCGCGGGACGGCTGACCCGCGCAAATTCCGCGTTCAGGAACCCGAAATCGAAGGGCGCGTTGTGCGCGATCAGCGGGCCGTCGCCAAGGAAGGCCAGCAATTCGTCGATGATCGCCTCGAAGCGCGGCTTGCCCGCCAGGCGCGCCGCGGTCAGCCCATGGATCCGCGCGGCCTCTTCGGGAATATCTCGCTCCGGATCGATCTCGGCGTGGAAATGCCGTCCCGTCGGCAGCTCGTTGATCAGTTCCAGCGCCGCGATCTCCACGATCCGATGCCCCGCAGCCGGGTCGAGCCCGGTGGTTTCCGTGTCGAACAAGACACTACGGCACATCGCGAAGCTCCTGGATGAAACGGCTCAAGACACGCAGCGCATGGCGGCGGGACAGACCGGTGCGGATCACGACGTCGGCGCGCCGCCGCTTCTCGGCATCCGGCATCTGATGTCGGATCATCGCATCGGCCTCGGCCACGGTCATCTGCCGGCGCAACGCCACCCGGCGACGCTGCACGGCGGCCGGGGCGGAGACCACGACGATCCGGTCGACCCGGCGGTCGCCACCGGTTTCCAGCAAAAGCGGAATGTCCAACACGGCGATGCGGTGTCCGCCGCGCCGCGCACGGGCGAGAAACGCCGCCTCCTCCCGGCGGACCATGGGATGCAGTATCCGCTCCAGGATACCCAGATTGTCGGGCCGCTCGAGCACCGCGCGGCGCAGACAGGCACGATCCACGGCACCCTTGCGCACGCAGTCCGGAAACGCGGCGCCGATCCGCCGCACCGCCCGTCCGCCGCGGGCCTGCAACCGATGCACCGCGCCATCGGCATCGAATACCGGTATGCCGGCCCGACGGAACACCCCAGCCGCGGTGGATTTGCCCATTCCCATGCCGCCAGTCAGCCCGACGATGATCATGCCGGCGGCAGATCGGCCAGCACGAAAGCGCGGAGCACCGCATCCACCGCGGGGTCGATCCCGAACCAGGCAGCGAAGCCCGGCCGCGCCTGGTGCAGCAGCATCCCCAGACCATCGACCGTGCGCAGCCCGTGCCGTCGCGCCGCTGCCAGCAGCGGCGTTTCCAACGGCACATAGACCAGATCGGCAACCACCAGCGCCGCGTTGGCCCGATCGAGGGCGAGCCCAAGATCGCCCTGCCCCCCCATACCGAGCGTCGTCGAATTGACCAGCAACCCATGGTCGGCGAGCGCGGCCGAGCGATCCTCCCATACGATCACCCGCAGCCCGGGCAGGTCGCGGGCCAACGCCGCCGCGCGTTCCGGCGTCCGGTTGGCGATGCTGACGGCCACCCCCTGATCCAGCAATACCGCGGCGACCGCCCGCGCGGCACCGCCAGCCCCCAGGATCAATGCCGGCCCGGCGGTCGGGTCCACCTGCTCGTCACGCAGCCCCGCGAGGAATCCGAAACCGTCGGTGTTGCTGCCTTCGATCCGCTCGGGCTTGAATATCAAGGTATTCACGGCACCGGCGCGCCGCGCGCTGTCGTCCACCCTGTCGCACAAGGCGAACGCGGCGAGCTTGTGCGGCACGGTGACGTTGGCACCGGCGAATCCCGCAGCTCGCAGCCCCCGCATAGCGGCGACGAACGAGGCGGGCTCGACCGGCAGCGGCACGTAGGCGCCGTCGATCCCGTAGCGATCAAGCCAGAATCCGTGGATGCGCGGTGAGCGGGAATGGGCGACCGGCCAGCCGGCGATGCCGGCGACTCGCGCCCTGGCGGAGACGATATGCATGACCTCACCATTCCGCGCCGGGCCAGGAAGATCAATCGGGCCGATAGCTTGGCGGGCTGCGTTGTCCATGCTTCGGGCTTCGCCTGCGGCAGAATTTGCGTTCGCCGACGGAGCGATGCCGCTGACGGTCGGAGGGGGTCGACGGTTGCCGTCGGCGGGTGGGACGAGAATGATCGGGACGCCGGTGGGATTCCGGCTCCGGCGATAAGAAAGGGGGTCTTCGATGTTGCCCATGCAATTCCACACCATCCGGGACTTCCGCCTCAGCGGCGGCACAGCACTGGCGGAGGCGCGGATCGCCTATCTCACCATGGGGCATCTGGCGGCGGACGGGCGGAACGCGGTCCTGGTCACCCACGGCTACACCAGCGGCCCGCGCATGATCGAGGGCGGCGAGAGCGCGTCCGAAGGCTCCTGGGCGGCGCTTGTCGGACCCGGGCGGCCGATTGACACCGAGAGGTATTTCGTCGTCGCGTCGAACATGCTGGGCTCGTCCTTCGGTTCGACCAACGCAGCCAGCATCGATCCGGCAACCGGGCGCCCGTACGGCCCGCGCTTTCCCGAACTGACGGTAAGCGACATCGTGGCGGCGCAGAAGCACCTGCTGGATACGCTCGGCGTGCGTCACCTGGTCGCGGTGGCGGGCCCGTCCTACGGCGGATACCAGGCCTTCCAATGGGCCGTGGACTACCCGGATTTCATGCGCGGCATCGTCGCGGTGGTGACCGGTCTGCGGTCCTCGGTGGCCGGGATCAAGCCGCTGCTGGCGCAGTTGGAACGCAATCCGAACTGGAACGGCGGTGACTACTACGACCGCGGCGGGGTCACCGACACCACGACCGAGATGCGGATCGAAACGCGGAAGGACTACGGCCTCGACGCCGGGCTGGCGGCACGCTTTCCGGACCCCGCAGCGCGAGCGATCGAGCTGCACCGCATCGCCCGTGCCTGGGCCGAGCAATTCGATGCAAATTCGCTGGTGATCCTGCGCAAAGCGATGCTGCGCTATGACGTCACGCCCCGGCTGTCGCGCATCCGCGCACGCGTCTTGTACGTCCTGTCGAGCACCGACAAGCTGTTCCCGCCCTCGCTTGCGCCGGAGGTAATGGATGCCCTGCGCGCCGCCGGGGTTTCAGCGGAATTCGTCCCGCTGGACAGCCCCTTCGGCCATCTGGCGTCAGGGCTGGACGCGGACAAATGGGCGCCCGCGCTGCGAACATTCATCCGGGCGCTACCCGCGGAGTAGAAGGGCCACGCGCGTCGCCGCCCGGCGAGGTGAACGAGCGGCCTCCGGAGGAAGCCGCTCGTCGTTCGCCATCACGCGATCGAGGAGTTGAACGCCCCTCCGTCCAGCAGCAGGTTGTGCCCGACGATGAATCCCGAGGATGCGGCGCACAGGAACGCGCATGCCTCGCCGAACTCCGCCGGATCGCCCACCCGGCCGGTGGGGTTCTCCTTCCCCCGTTCCGCCAGCACCTCTTCGACCGGCCGCCCCGCCTTCTTCGCCGCGAAGGCCGCGCCGCTGCGCAGCCGGTCGGTCAGGAACGGCCCGGGGAGCAGGTTGTTGATCGTCACGTTGTGCTTCGCCATCTGCCGCGCCAAGCCGGCAACGAAACCCGTCAGCCCCGTCCGCGCGCCGTTGCTCATGCCAAGCTGCGGGATCGGCGACTTCACCGAGGCCGAGGTAATGTTCACGATCCGCCCGAACCTGCGCTCGGCCATCCCGTCGACCACCGCCTTGATCATGAAGATCGGTGCCAGCATGTTGGCGTCGATCGCCTTGATCCAGTCCTCCCTCCCCCAGTCGCGGAAATCGCCGGGCGGCGGCCCGCCGGCATTGTTCACCAGGATATCGGGTTTGGGGCAGGCGGCCAGCGCGGCGGCACGGCCGGCTTCGGTGCTGATATCGCCCGGTACGGCGGTCACCTTCACCCCGGTCGCGGCGCGGATCTCCGCCGCGGTCGCCTCCAGTGCCTCGGCAGTTCGCGCCGTGATGACCAGGTCCACCCCCTCGCGCGCGAGGGAGAAGGCGCAGGCCCGGCCGAGCCCTTTGCTTGCCGCGCAGACGATCGCCGTGCGGCCCTTGATGCCAAGATCCATGTGTACTGTTTCCCCTGTTATGAGATCGATATGGTTTGCAGAATGGCCCGCGCGGAGGCTGGGATCGGTGTGGGCCGCTGATCGCCGCGGGTGACGAAAACGTGCACGAAATGCCCCTCCGCCGCCGCCGTCTCGTCGCCGCCGCGGAAAATCCCGATCTCATAGCGCACCGAGCTGCCGCCGATCCGCGCGACCCGGATGCCCACCGCCACCCGGTCGGGCCAGGCGATCGAGCTGTGGTAGCGGCACGCCACCTCCGCCACCACGCAGTGCACCGGCCCATCCAGCAGATCGACCACCTCGTGCGACATTTCGAAATAGGTCACCGCGGTGTCGAAGAACGAGAAATAGGTGACGTTGTTGACATGCCGGAACACATCGTTGTCCATCCACCGGGTGGTGATGTCGTGGAACCAGCGATAGTCGGCCCGGCGGCCGGGCGGTTGTCGGCTCATGCGTCCCCGTGCAGTGCTCGGCCGCACCGATGGTCCGGTACGGCTGGTCCTGCGGCGCAGTAGACCGGAGAAGGTGCGTTTCGTCCATCCGGACGCGGGCCCCGGGATGACATGCAGTCTCGGTGCCCCTAGGACACGCGGCCATGAGTTTTCCCGAGACGATCCATGCTGCCCGCCGTCGTCACGGCCTCTCCGAGGCCGACCCGGTCCTGGTCCTGCCAGCCTATCAGGGAAGGCTTGTGCCGCTGCCGGCCGCACGTCGCCGCGCCTTCACCCGGCATCTGACCGAGGCGATCGCTGAAGCGGTCGGCGACCCCGCCGCGCCGCCGAGCAAGCCCGAGCCGCCGCTTGCGCCCGGCCTCACGACCTTGGCGGGGGCGGCCTGCGCCTGCTGCCGCGGCCACTGCTGCTCGCGCGGCGGCGAGCACGCCTATGTGGATGCCGACACGATCCGCCGGTTGCGCCGGACGGAACCTGACCTCGGCCGGGCTGCAATCCTGGGCCGCTACCGCGCCGCCCTGGGCCCGGAGAGCTACGAAGGCTCCTGTGTGTTCCACGGCCCGTCGGGCTGCCGGCTGGATCGCGCGCTACGCTCCGACCTGTGCAACACGTTCTACTGTACCGATCTGAAACGCTTCCTGCGTGTGCAGCCGGCAACCCCGCCGCGCACCTTGCTGCTGGCCCATGACGGCCAACAGGCCCGCCGCGCGTCGGTCCATCGCGTCGGATCGGCACCGGTGGCTGCGGCCCGGATACCGCAGCAGACTTGATCCGCCGGGCCGCCGGGGCCAGCTTGCCCTCCGCGCAACGGGGCGGGCCGGCAAGTGTCGCGGCATGCCCGAAGGAGACCCATGGACCATCGCGACCTGCTCGCCGACCTGATCGCCCGTGCCCGTGCCGCCGGGGCGGACGCCGCCGATGCAGTGCTGATCGCCGGTGCTGCGCTCTCCGTCCAACGCCGTCTGGGCCGCACAGAGCACATCGAGCGTGCCGAGGGCCGCGACCTCGGCCTGCGCGTCTTCGTCGGTGCCAAATCCGCTATCGTCTCCGCCACCACCATCGATCCCGCGGGGTTCGCGACACTGGCTGAACGCGCCGTGGCGATGGCCCGCGTGGTGCCCGACGACCCATATGCCGGTCTCGCCGACACCGCCGCGCCGCCGGAGGCGCTGTCGCTCGACCTCGAGGATCCCGCCGAGCCCGACGCCGACGCCCTCCTTGCCCGTGCCGCCGCAGCGGAAGACGCGGCGCTTGGGGTCTCCGGCGTCACCAATTCCGAAGGTGCCGAGGCAGGCTGGAGCCGTACCGAGGCGATGCTGGTCACCTCCGCCGGGTTCGCCGGCCGCACGGTGCGGACCGGGCATTCCGTCTCCGCCAGCGCCCTGGCCGGAAGCGGGACCGGGATGCAACGGGATTTCGACTATCACTCCGTCGTGCATCTGGCCGATCTCGACGATCCGGCGGCGATCGGCCGGAGCGCCGGCGAGCGCGCGGTGGCGCGGCTCGATCCGATCCGGCCGAAGACCGCGAAGCTGCCGGTCGTGTACGATCCGCGCGTCGCCGGCGGCCTGCTCGGGCATCTGATGGGCGCAATCAACGGGGCGTCGATCGCGCGCGGCACCTCCTTCCTGAAGGACCGGATGGGTGCCCGCATCTTCGCCCCGGGCATTGTCGTGCATGAGGACCCACGCCGGGTGCGCGGGCTGCGCTCGCGGCTGTTCGACGGCGAGGGCACCCCGACCGCGGCGCGTGCGCTGATCGACGACGGCGTGTTGACCACCTGGTTGCTCGACAGCCGCTCGGCGCGACAGTTGGGGCTGCGGTCCACCGGTCATGCCTCGCGCGGGACCGGTGGGCCGCCGTCGCCGGCGCCGAGCAACCTCTATCTGGCTGCCGGTGCCTTGTCCCCGGCGGCGCTGATGGCCGACATCAAGCTCGGTCTCTACGTGACCGAACTGATCGGCATGGGTGTGAACGGGGTGACCGGCGACTACAGCCGCGGCGCCGCCGGCTTCATGATCCGAGACGGCGCGCTGGCCGAGCCGGT
This sequence comes from uncultured Pseudomonadota bacterium, assembly GCA_963708095.1. Lineage (GTDB taxonomy): Bacteria > Pseudomonadota > Alphaproteobacteria > Acetobacterales > Acetobacteraceae > JAJZVS01. The sequence goes on along the minus strand of OY970182.1, from coordinate 3,215,330 downwards.
AGCCGAAATCACGATCGCTGGCACCTTGCCCGAGATGTTCGCCCACCTCACGCCTGCCAGCGACCTGCTGTTTCGGCGCGGCACCGATTCGCCGACGGTACGGGTCGAGGGCATGACCTTGGCCGGCGCATAGGCGTCCCCACACCATTTCGTGGGAACGCCCCCATCCCGGGCAAAAGCCAGGATCAGCCGGGGTCGCTGTCGATCGCCGCTGCCTCCGCTTCGTCGCCGTAGCCGAGCAGCCGTAGGTCCCGACCGCGTAATCCTTGCTGCGACAGGGCGTGGATCAGCGCCTCCTCGCGCCCGTGCGTCACCCAGACTTCAGCCGCCCCGGTTTCCACGATCGTCGTGAGCAGCCCGTCCCAATCGGCGTGGTCGGAAATCACCAGCGGCAGTTCCACCCCGCGCGCACGGACCCGCTGGCGCAACGCCATCCATCCGGAAGCGAGGGCCACCACCGGATCGACCAGCCTCCGCGCCCAGGGTTCCGCTGCCGCACCGGGCGGGGCAAGCACGATCGCGCCGGCGAGCTCGGCCTTTGCCGCACCGGTCGCCGGACGCAACGGTCCGAGCGGCACGTCGCGCGCCTCATACGCCGCACAGAGCGCGATCTGCGCGCCATGCAGGAAGATCGGCCGGTCCCACCCTGCAGCCCGCAGCAGCGCGATCAGCCGTTGGCATTTGCCGAGCGGGTAGCAGCCGACCAGGTGCGTCCGTTCCGGGAAAACGGTCAGGCTGGCGAGCAGCCGGGCAATCTCCTGCTCCGGCCTGGGGAAGCGGAAGACCGGCAGCGCGAAGGTCGCTTCGGTGACGAACACATCGCAAGGCACGGGCGTGAAGGCGGCGCAGGTAGTGTCCGGCTGGCGCTTGTAGTCGCCGCTGATCACGACCCGGCTGCCGGCGTACTCGAGGATGATCTGGGCACTGCCCAGCACATGCCCCGCAGGAGCCAGCGCGATCTGCACCCCGCCATGCTCCAGCCGCTCCCCCCAGGCGAGCGGTTGCTGGGTCCGCCCGGCTCCCGCATCGCCGAGCCGTAGCCGCATCAGCGCGAGCGTGTCGGGATGCGCAAGCACGTGGGAATGGCCGGGGCGCGCATGATCGGAATGGGCATGGGTGATGACGGCGCGATCAACCGCGGTAATGGGGTCGATGAAGAACCCCCCGGGCTCGCAGAACAGGCCCTGCGGCCGGGGGTGAAGCCAGGCGGCAGGGGAGCGCGGCAGGGACATCGGGCGGACCCAAGGGGCAGTGGGAGACGCATCATTTGGGTGCAGTGGTGGCCGGCGCCAACGCCGGCACCCAGCCCGCTGCCTGGCGCGAACCGAGCGTTCGGAATCATTTCAGGAGCCAGCCTGTCAGACAACTTGACAGGACGGTAATCCCGTGTGACTCCCCCGGATAAGAGCGCAAGGGATTGACCGTGGGATCGTATCCCGCGGTCCGTCCCGAACCGATAACGGAGGAACGTCACAATGCCCGACCGCACCAATCCGGCTGCCGAGGACGCGGCGCAAGACATCGTCACCAAACGTCTGCCGCGCCGCGCCATGATGCATGGCGTCACCGCAGGGGGCGCTGCGGCGCTGCTGGCCGCCGCTGCAACGCGCGCTCACGCTGCGGGCACAGGACCGTTCCCGGCGCACCCGCGCTGGAAGTTCGTGTTCGTCAACCACGTTACCACCAGCCCGTTCTTCGTGCCGTGCCAGTATGGCATCCACGATGCATGCGCGCTGCTGGGGTGCGATTACCAGTGGACCGGGTCGGAGACCTCCGACGTCGCGCAAATGGTCAACGCGATGAACACGGCGATCGCCGGCAAGGTCGACGCGATCGCAACCTGTATCGTCGATCCGCGCGGTTTCGATCGCCCGATAGCGCGCGCGCTCGCGGCCGGCATTCCGGTGTTCAGCTACAATGCCGATGCGCCGCGGGGCAGCCCGAATCGGCGGCTTGCCTATATCGGCCAGGACCTGTTCCTGTCGGGACAGATGATGGGCGAGCGGATCGTCAAGCTGGTGGGTTCCGGCAAGGTGGCACTGTTCATCGCCACGCCTGGCCAGCTCAATCTGCAGCCGCGCGTCGATGGAGCGATGGACGCGATCAAGAAGTCCGGCGCCAAGATCACCGCAACGATGATCGCGACCGATCCGACCGTGAACGTGGCGCTGTCGAAGATCCGCGCCTACTACCTTGGCAACCAGGACGTGAAGGGCATGTTCGGCACCGGCGGCGGCGACACCATGAACGTCGGCCTTGTCATGCAACAATATAATCTGCCGAAGAAAGGCGTCCACGGCGGCGGGTTCGACATGCTGCCGAAGTCGCTGCAGGCCGTCAACGACGGGTATCTCGACTTCGTCATCGACCAGCAGCCCTATCTGCAGGGGTTCTATACGGTAATGGAGATGTTCATGTTCAAGGCCTCGGGCGGCCTGGTCGGACCCGCGGACATCAACACCGGCCTCAAGTTCGTCACCAAGGGCGCGGTCAAGCCTTACCTCACCACCAAGACCCGTTACGAAGGCAGTTCCGGCACCGCTGAGATCGTTCCGCGCTCCGGGCCGATCGCGAGCTGAGTCTTGGCGGTGGATCAAACCGCGGCGGCGGGAGGGTCGGCGAACGCCGGCTCGCGCCGTGGCCTTTTCCGGCGCCTCCATGGCTTCCTGCTGCGCCCGGAGGCCAGCGTCATCGTCGTCGCGGTGGTGCTGGTGCTCTATTTCCAGTTCACCAACGCGAACTTCCTGACCGACGCGAATCTGCAGACGGTGTCGCAGTTCATCGCCGCGCCGGTCATCATCGCCTGTGGCGAGATCATGTTGCTGATCTGCCGCGAGATCGACCTGTCGGTCGGTCAGGTGTTCGCGCTCGCGCCCTTCGTGATGGAGCGCGCCGCGCAGGCCGGGGCGCCTGTGGTTCTTGCGATCGTGGCCGCGCTCGCGGTCTGCGCGCTGATCGGCTATGTGATCGGGCTGATCACCATCCGGCTCAGCGTGCCGTCCTTCATCACGACGCTCGGGATGCTGTTCCTGATCACCGGCGTCACCTTGACGATCTCGCGCGGCTTCCCGGCCAACACGCCGGGCGGGCCGCTGCTGACCAATATCATGGGCAACTGGGGCTACGCGGAGATCGTCTGGGCGCTGGGCATCGTAGTGGCCATGCACGTCGTGCTGCGGCACACGCGCTGGGGGCTGCACACGATTGCCACCGGCGGCAACGTGGTTGCGGCCGCCGAGGCCGGGATCAACATCAACCGTATCCGGATGGGGAACTTCGTCCTGACCAGCACCCTCGGCGGGTTTGCCGGGCTGCTGGAAGCGTTCCGCATCGGCTCCACCGACCCGCTGGCGGGCGGCAGCAACATCATGTTCCTCGGTGTCGCATCGGGCGTGATCGGGGGCACCGCGATTGCGGGCGGTGCCGGCACGATCGTGGGCGGGCTGGTCGGCGGCATCGTGCTCGGCGTGCTGCAGGACGGGTTCACCTTGCAGGGCATCAATGCCTTCACTTTCGATATCATCATCGGCGCGGCGATCCTGCTGGCCATGGTGGCGAACATCCACCTGGCGCGATTGCGCGGGGCAGGGCAAGGATGAGCGCCACGGCAATGAGCCCCGGCGCAGAGGCGCTACGGGCCGAGGGCATCGTCAAGACATTCGGCCGGGTCACTGCCTTGAACGGCGTATCGATGCATGTGGCGCGCGGCGAAATGCTCGGTATCCTGGGTGACAACGGCGCCGGCAAGTCGACCCTGATGAAGATCCTGACCGGCTACCACCAGCCCACCACGGGGCAGGTGTTCGTCGACGGGGCGGCCGCCCATCTGGGTTCGGTCGATCAGGCGCGGGCGCTGGGCATCGAGTGCGTCTACCAGGACCTCGCGCTGGTCAACGGGCTGTCGATCTACCACAACCTGTTTCTGAACCGCGAGATCCTGCGCCGCGGACCGTTCCGGCTGCTTGACCATCGCACGATGCGGCGGCGCGCCGAGGCCGCGCTGGCGGATATCGGCGTGAACGTCGCTTCGGTGGACTTAGAAGTGGGGGCGCTCTCGGGCGGCCAGCGTCAGGCGATCGCGGTGGCGCGCGCGGTCGCCTCGAACGCGCGCATCCTGCTGCTGGATGAGCCGCTGGCGGCGATGGGCGCGCGCGAGGCCGGTCTCATCATCGGGCTGATCGAACGGCTCAAGGCGCGCGGGGATATCGCGATCGTGATGATCGCGCATAACTACGCGCAGACGCTCGAGATCTGCGATCGCGTGATGCTGATGCAGCATGGAGAGGTGACCTACGAGAGCCATGCTGCGGAAACCTCCCCCGCTGAGCTGCTGGAGATCGTGCGGCGGGAGTACCGGACGGCGCGCGCGGGATAGCATGCCGGGGCGATCGGAGAGGGCGGCCGGATGTCGGCACGCTGTCGGATGCGCGTTGTACAACTGACCCTGAAACCCGGTTTCCGGGTTGGGCACAACGTACAATACCGCCGCTTCGGTGGCCCGAGGCGTACATCACAGGCAACTTTGGGGCGGCCAACCTCATGCGGCGGCCGATCACGGCGGCAAGCTCCTGGAACCGCTCCGGAGCCCACGGGCGACCATCCCGCCCGCGCCGGGGCAGGGCCGGTGAAGCGTCCGCCAGAGTCTCCGCGGTGAGACCCGCTCAGTAGCGCCGCAACAGCGCCACCAGCCGTCCCTGCACCTTGACCCGATCGGCCGGGAATATGCGCGTCTCGTGCCGCGGGTTCGCCGGTTCCAGCGCGATCGAATTGCCGCGCCGGCGCAGCCGCTTCAGGGTCACCTCGGTTTCATCGACGAGGGCGACCACGATCTGCCCGTTCTCGGCGGTCTCGTCCTTGCGGATGATCACCGTATCGCCATCCAGGATGCCCGCCTCGATCATCGAGTTGCCGGCCACTTCCAGGGCGTAGTGCTCCCCACTGCCGAGCAGCGCCATCGGCACATCGAATTGGGCCGAGGGATCGGCACGCAGGGCCTCGATCGGCAAGCCAGCGGCAATCCGGCCGTATAACGGGATCTGCACCGCCGCAGCGTCGTTCGCAGCGCGCACGCCGGACAGGCGGGGTGAGAAATCGCCGCGGATCACCGTGGGCGCAAAGCCGGGTGCGGCGCGATCCGCCGTGTCCTCCATCGGTGCCGCCGCAGCGCGCGGCAGCCGGTCTTCCGGCAGACGCAGCACCTCCAGCGCGCGGGCCCGATGGTGGTGGCGGCGCAGGAACCCCCGTTCCTCCAGCGCCGAGATCAGACGGTGGATGCCGGATTTCGACCGCAGCCCGAGCGCGTCCTTCATCTCCTCGAACGAGGGGGAAACGCCGGTCTGGCGCAGATGGCGATCGATGTAGACCAGTAATTCGTGCTGCTTGCGGGTGAGCATGGCAGACGAGGTTTCCTTTCGTGCGCGCCAGAACCGTGTCCCGCCGTATCGCCGTGCCGGCAGGCCGATTCGGAACAAATGAGCAACCGGCGCATCGTTCTAGATAGGTTCGCGCTAAGGCGTCAAGCTGTTTCCTTTCGCGGCCGCTGCGACCCGGCGTCCCCACCGGCGCCCCACTCCCGTCGGATGGAGGGCATGCGGAACCATCGCCGGCGGCCGGTCGGTACCGCCGTACAGCACAGCATCGGCCGGCGTGCGCCGCAGCCGATCGACGATCCCGATCTTGCGCCCGCTCGCCGGGTGCGGGATGCAGAAGCCGGCCATGCCTTCCCGATCCTCTCCCCGTCCGACCCGTTCCCTAGCCGCTGCCGCTGCGATCGGCCAGATCGCGCCGCCGGCCGCGCCGGATTACACCGCGCTGGCTGCGTTCCGCCACGCACTGCGCAGCTTCACCGCGTTCAGCGAAGCGCAGGCGCATGCGGCCGGTCTGACCCCGCGCCAGCACCAGGCATTGCTCGCGATCAAGGGTGCGCCGGGCCCGCAGCCCCTCGGCGTTGGCGCGCTCGCCACGCAATTGCTGATCCGGCCACACAGCGCGGTGGAACTGATCGACCGCCTGGTCGAGTTCGGCCTGGTGGAGCGCCGGGAAGATCCCGAGGACCACCGTCGTGCCCAGCTCAGCCTGACCGCGCGCGCCGAGACAATCCTGCGCGATCTCTCCACCGCTCACGTGCGTGAGCTGCAGGCGATCCGCCCAACTCTGATCGAGCTGCTGCGCCGCTTTAGCCCGCCGGAGGCGGACCCGGCACCGCAAGACCGAAGCCTGGAACGCACCCCCGCCGGAAAGCCCGCCGCGGAATAAGCGCCCCCAAAACCAACGGAAGGGTCCAGGGGGCAGCGCCCCCTGGCCTTCCTTACGCCCCTGATCACTCCTCCTGCCCGCCCGTGTCCGCCGCGGAACGCCGCTGCACCGTCGCGACCCGCAGCACGTTCGTCGTCCCCGAATGCCCGAACGGCACTCCCGCCGCCACCACGATCTCCTGGCCCTGCTCGGCAAACCCCTCGGCCTGGGCGATCCGCACCGCGCGCGTCACGGCCTCGCTCAGCGAATGCGCGTCGGGGCTGATCACCGCGTGCACCCCCCAGACCACGGCAAGCCGGCGCGCCGTGACCAGGTGCGGGGTGAAGCCGATGATTGCGCTTTCCGGCCGCTCTCGTGCCACCCGCAACGCGGTGGCGCCGGAGGCGGTGAACGCGACGATCGCGGCGGCGCCGATGGTATGGCAGATCTGGCGTGCGGCGGCGGCGATCGCGTCGGCCGCCGAATGTTCCGGCTCCGCCCGGCTGGCCTCGATCATTGCGCGCCAGCCCTGATCCTGCTCCACCCGGGCGAGGATGCGGTCCATGATGTTCACCGCCTCGAACGGGTACTGCCCGGCGGCGGTTTCCGCCGACAGCATCACCGCATCCGCACCGTCGAACACGGCGGTGGCGACGTCGGAAGCCTCGGCGCGGGTGGGCGCGGGGGCGGAGATCATGCTCTCCAGCATCTGCGTCGCCACCACCACCGGGCGACCGAGCGCGCGGGCGGCGCGGACGATGCGCTTCTGTGCCAGCGGCACTTCCTCGGGCGGCAATTCCACGCCGAGATCCCCGCGGGCCACCATGACCGCATCCGACAGGCGCACGATCTCGTCGAGGTTCTCGAGCGCCTGCGGTTTCTCCATCTTGGTCATGATCCAGGCCCGGCCCTGCACCAGGTCTTTCGCCTCCGCCACGTCCTCCGGCCGCTGCACGAACGACAGGCCGATGTAGTTGACGCCGTGGTCGAGCGCGAAAGCAAGGTCCTCGCGATCCTTGACGGTCAATGCGGGGATGGGCAGCACCACGTCCGGCACGTTCACGCCCTTGCGGTCCGACAGCGGGCCGCCCACGACCACCTCGGTCTCCAGCGCATCGGGGCGCTTGTGCGCGACGCGCAGGCGCAGCTTACCGTCATCGAGCAGCAGGGTCGTCCCGATCGCGGCGGCCTCGATGATCTCCGGATGCGGCAGGTTCACCCGCTGCGCATTGCCCGGGGTCGCATTGAGATCGAGCCGGAACGTCTGCCCGGTCTGCAGGTGCACGCGGCCGCCGGCGAACTGCCCGACCCGCAGCTTGGGCCCCTGCACATCCGCAAGGATCCCGATAGGCCGGCCCACGCGGGCCTCGAGCTCGCGGATCATGGCGAAGCGGGCGGCGTGGTCGTCGTGCGTGCCGTGGCTGAAATTCAGCCGGAACACGTCCGCGCCGGCATGGAAGAGCCGCGCCAGCACCTCGGGCGAGGAGCTGGCGGGCCCTAGGGTCGCAATGATCTTGGTACGCCGACGGCGGCGGATTTTTGGTCGGGCAGCCATTGTCGTCTCCTCCGCGCTGGGCCGGCAGTTTCGTCCCCTCCCCTTGCGGGAAAGGGTTGGGAGGAGGGGACACACGGCACGATTTCTGGTGGCGCTCGCCCCCCTCCACCCGCCCCTCCCGCAAGGGGAGGGGGAGAAGGTTCAGAACGGCAGCTTCATCCCGGGCGGCAGCGGCATTCCCGCGGTGAGTTTCTGCATCTCGGCGGCGTTGGTCGCCTCGATCTTGCGTTTCGCGTCCGCGTGGGCGGCGACGATCAGATCGGCCAGCATCTCGATATCCGCCGGATCGACCACCTTCGGATCGAGCCGCAGGCGTTTCAGCTCGCCCTTGCCGCTCAGCACCACGCCGACCAGGCCTGCGCCGGATTCGCCCTCCATCTCCATCACTTCCAGCCGCGCCTGCATCTCCTGCATGCGGTCCTGCATCTGCTGCGCCTGTTTCATCAGGCCGGCGAGGTTCTTCATGGCTCTGGCTCCATCTGGTCGAAGGCGACGGGCGGCTCGCCGTCCGCCGGTTCGGCATCGGCAGGCGCGAAATCGGGTAGATCCGGGGGAAGTACGGGCAGCCCATAGGCGTCGGCGCCGGCGTCGTGCACGGCTTCGATGCGCGCACCGGGGAAGGCGTCGAGGATGGCGCGGACCAGCGGGTGCAGCGCGGCCTCGGCACGACGGCCGGCATCGGCGACGCTGCCCTGTTCGGCCAGGGTGGGCTCGCCCTGCTCCGCCGACATCGCGATGGTCCAGCGCTGGCCGGTGGCGGCGAGCAGGGCGGCGGCGAGCTTCGAGGCCAGGTCGCGCGGAGCTTCAGGCAGCGGGCGCAGCTCGATCACCGGGGGGGCAAAGCGGACCAGGCGGACGGAGTGGACGAGGTGGGCGTGCAGCAGTGCCTCCCGCTGCTCGGCCACCAGGGCGGCGACGGCGCGGAAGCTGGTGGGGCGCGGAGCGGCCGGCGCCGATTCGACGGCGAGCGCGGCGCCGCCTGCCACCATGCGGGTCCCGCCGTTGCCGCCGCCACCGCCGCCCGCGGGCGCGGCGGGGCTGGGCGCGGCGCCGCCGGCGGTGAGGCGGCGGACCAGATCGCCCGGCGGCGGCAGGTCGGCGACGTGACACAGACGGATCAGCACCATCTCCGCCGCGGCGCGACGATCGGGGGCGAATTCGACCTCGCCGACACCTTTCAGCAGCATCTGCCAGGCACGTGCCAGCACCGGCACGGACAGGCGCTCGGCAAGTGCGGCGCCGCGGGTCCGTTCCGCCTCCGGCAGCTCGGTCGAGCTGCGCAACTCGGGGATGGATTTCAGCCGGGTGATCGTGTGCACGAGCTCGAGCAGGTCGGCGAGCAGCAGGCCGAGATCGGCGCCGCGTTCATAGGCGCGTTCGGTCAGCGCCAGGGCGGCGGCTGGTTTGCCGGCCATGACGGCGTCCATGAGGTCGAACACCGCCTCCCGGTCCGCCAGCCCCAGCATCTCGGCAACCTGGGCCGCGGTGATCGGTGCGTCTTCGCCCTGTTCGCGCTGGGCGATCGCCTGATCGAGCATCGACAGCCCGTCGCGCACCGAGCCGTCCGCCGCGCGCGCGATCAGATCGAGTGCGGCGGGGTCGGCCGCGACGCCCTCCGCCGCGCTGATGCGGGCAAAATGCCCAGCGAGCTCGGCGACGCGAACCCGACGCAGGTCGAAGCGTTGGCAGCGCGACAGCACCGTGATCGGCACCTTGCGCAATTCCGTGGTGGCAAAGACGAATTTCACATGCGGCGGGGGCTCTTCCAGCGTCTTCAGCAGGGCGTTGAAGGCGTTGCGCGACAGCATGTGGACTTCGTCGACGATGAAGACCTTGGTGCGTGCCTGCAACGGGCGGAACCGCGTCGCCTCGATGATCTCGCGCACATCGTCGACGCCGGTGCGGGAGGCGGCATCCATCTCCATCACATCGGGATGCCGGTCGGCGAGGATCGCGCGGCATTCGGCGCAGACGCCGCACGGCTCAGCGGTCGGGCCGCCCTGCCCGTCGGGTCCGGTGCAATTCAGGCAGCGCGCGATGATGCGCGCGGTGGTGGTCTTGCCGACGCCGCGCACGCCGGTGAGCATGAAGGCATGCGCGACCCGCCCGGCGGCGAAGGCGTTGCGCAGGGTGCGCACCATCGCCTCCTGCCCGATCAGGTCGGCGAAGGACGTGGGGCGGTATTTGCGGGCCAGCACCCGATACGGGGTGGCAAGCTCAGCAGGCGGCGGGACGATCGGGAGAGCATCGCCGAACAGGCCGGGGCCGGCAGGCGGCTCCGGCGGCAACTCCGGTGGCGCAGGATCGTCCTGGAACAGGCCGGACATGCGGAGCTTGTTCAGCCGCCGCGGCGGCCCCCTCGGACAAAGCGGTCGGCGTTGCGGGGTGGGAGGCCGGACCGGCGACCCGGGCGGAAACTCGCTGCGGCTGCTTCCTTCCGGACCTGACCGGGTTGGCAAGGCGCCCGTCCGCGGCCGGCCTCCCACGCGCTATATCGCGCGTCGCGCGGCGGGGCACAAGGCTGGGGAGCGGTTCAGCGGTCCTTGGCCTCCTCCGCGCGCAGGGCCGCAGGCGCGGTCTGGAAGAAGCGGGCGAACTCGTAGACCGTGGTATCGGCCTGGTCCCAGCAGAAATACCCACGGCAATCTTTCGGGCGGCCGGCATAGACGGTGCACATCCGGTCTTCGCCGAGGAACTGGCAGGTGTCATAGCCGGACTTGATGCGCTTCGCGCCCTTGCGGGTGCGCTCCACGATGTGGCGCCGCTCGAACTCCGGCACCGTGAGACCGAGGAACTTCGCGAGGCGGCGGATGTCGGCGCGGGTCACTTCCACATAGCCAGCCATGCGGCAGCAGAGGCTCGGGCATTTCAAACAATCGAGCGTGTGGCCGGTCATGAGCGATGTGTGCCATGGAGAGACGCAGGGCGGAAGCCGGGGGGGCGCGACGACCGCTTGCCATTGACCCGGCGCCCCGGGTCCTGGAACATACCACCGGACGCCCATCGCATGACCTACAAACCACCGCGCCGCCCGCAATTCTTCTATACCACCGCGCCGCTGCCCTGCCCGTATCTGGCAGGCCGGACGGAGCGGAAGGTGGTGACCGAAATCACCGGCCCGGATGCCGAGGCGCTGCACGACCGGCTGTCCCGCGCGGGGTTCCGCCGCAGCCACAACATCGCCTACGCCCCGGTGTGCCCGTCCTGCCAGGCCTGCGTGCCGATCCGCATTCCCGTGGCCACGTTCCAGCCCGACCGGGTGCAGCGCCGCATCGTGCGCGCCAACGTCCGGCTGGACGGGTTCGAGGTGCCGGCGCGCGCCACCGCCGAGCAGTTTCATCTTTTCCAGCGCTACCAGAACGCCCGCCACGGCGACGGCGACATGGCCACCATGAGCTTCTACGACTACCGCGCCATGGTGGAAGACACGCCCATCGAAACGTTCATCGTGGAATACCGCGATCCGGACGACCTGCTGGTGGGCGCCTGCCTTGCCGACCGTCTGGCGGACGGGCTGTCGGCCGTGTACAGTTTCTTTGCGCCCGAGTTGGAGCGTCGCTCGCTTGGCACCTATACCGTTCTGTGGCTGATCGACCGGGCGAAGGCGCTGGGGCTGCCGTACGTCTATCTCGGCTACTGGGTCGCGGAGAGCCGCAAGATGGCCTACAAGACGCGGTTCCGGCCGAGCGAAGTGCTGCTGGGCGGGGCTTGGCGGATCCTCACGGAGGCCGAGCTGGAAGCGCCGTCCCCGCTGCCCGAAGCGATGGTGACCGAGGCGACACGCTAGCGCTCTGACACAAACAGGTGATTCATCATGCGTCAGAGCACTAGCTTGGTTTTGTGGGCCAATTCAGCCAACACCTCGAAGCAGGCGTTGGCATCGGACCAGTAGCGCCCCGGTTCGTTCGCCTCGCCGCGGCAGGGATGCTGCCGCGGCAAGCGCTGCCCGGCCTCAGGCGCTGGTGATCGGGAACCGGCACTTCGGATTGAGCGGATGCAGTGCCTCGGCCGCCGGGGTGACGTGCAGCAGCTTGTAGTAATCCCACGGCATCTTGCTTTCGGCGGGCGTCTTCACCTCGAAGAGATAGGCCGGAACCTCGCCGCGCCCGTCGGCCCGAATGCGCCCCTTGCCGAAGGCGTCGTCGTCGGTGGGGATGCCCTTCATGCGCGCGACCGTCGCCCGACCGCTTTGTTTCGCCTCGGCGGCGCCCATCGCCGCCGCCGTCTTCAGATAGTGCAAGGTGATCGCGTAGCTGCTGGCGTGCGCCTGGTTGGGGTAGTTGTTCGGGGTCTTCGGCAGCACGCGCTTGGTGAAGGCGCGGGTACGATCGTTCAGGTTCCAGTAGAAGGTCTCGGTCGTCACCAACCCTTGCGCGAGCGGGAGGCCGAGCGCATGTACGTCGGTGATGAACATCAGCAGCGGCACGATCTTCATCTTCTTTTCGAGGCCGAATTCGTGCGCCTGCTTGACGCAATTCTGGGTGTCGAGCCCGGCGTTGGCGAGCCCGAGCGTGGTCGCACCGCTGGCCAGAGCCTGCTCCAGATAGGCGGAGAAATCGGTCGTGGTCGGGAACGGGTAGCGCACGGCGCCCTTGACCACGCCGCCCGCCTTCTTCACCAACGCGGCGTTCTGCTGCTCCAGGATATGGCCGAACACGTAGTCGGCGGTGATGAAGAACCATGACTTCTGGCCGGCCTTCACCATCGCGCCGCCGGTGGAGACGGCATTCTCGTAAGTGTCGAAGCTCCAGACGATGCTGTTCGGGCTGCACTGGCTGTCGGTGATGTCGGTGACCGTCGCCGAGGCGTTGAGCATGATCTTGTCCTTCTCGCGCGCCACCTGGGCAACGGCCAGCGCGACCGAGGAGGTCGGCACGTCGATCACCGCATCGACACCCTGGTCGAACCACTGCCGGGCGATCGAGGCGGCGAGATCGGGCTTGTTCTGATGATCCGCCTCGCGCACGTCGACGGTGAAACCATGGGCGGACGGGTTGAACTCGGCGACCGCCTGGCGGGCGCAGATCACGCTGGTCGGACCGGTGTTGTCACGATAGGTGCCGGACAGATCGGTGAGCACCCCGACCTTGATCACGGGTTCGGCCGCGGCACGAGCGCGCGCGAGCGGAAGGGTCGCCAACGGAAGCGTAGACAGCGCGGCGGCGCCGCCGAGGACGGTGCGGCGGGATACGGACATGGAGGTTCTCCCAGGGTGATTTGTTATGACTTGGGCGGGTCGAACGATTGCCCGCTTCGGCATTGGACAGGTCTGCCATCGAACCGTCAAGGCAAACGTGCCGAATGCGAACGCCTCGATCAGGCGCGTCGGCGTGGCCGAGGCAGCAGGCGTGGCACCGCCGCCCGGTAACGCGCGTACTGGTCGGGAAACCTGGCGGCGAGCAGCCGTTCCTCCGCCGCGCTCTTGCGCAGGAACGCGACAAGCAGCAACACGAACGCGACCAGACCGCGCCAGCCGCCGAAGGCCAGCGCCGTGCCGGCGAAGCCCGCCAGGAGCCCGGTATAGATCGGATGCCGACTGAGACGATACGGCCCGTCCTGGATCAGGACATGGTCCTGCTTGAGCGTCACGCGCCCGCTCCATTCCCGTCCCAACCGCCGGCGCGCCCAGACCGTCCAGCCGAGACCGAGCGCGAGCAGCGCCAGACCAAGCCACGCCAGGGGGGAGCCGTGCGGGAGCCACCGCCGATCGAGCCGCGCCGGAACCGGCCCGACCAGCAGCCACACGCCAAGCGCGGCCGGGACGAGATGAAGCAGGCTGGCCCACGCCCCTTCTCTGCGCGCGACCGGCTTGGTGCCACGGGCGGAGACCAGCCAATATGCAATCCAGAGCAGCCAGAGACCGGTGACGAGCGTGGACAACAGAGGGGACATAGCACGACACCTGGGTGACGCAGCGAAGATGGGACCGACCGCGAGACGTTTCCACCCGCCCGGGGGTGCAACCTGCGCCGCCGCCCGCGCCTTGCCGCGTGCGGCCGCCGGGGCGAAACTGGCCGACCGTCACCGAAGATCGCCCAGGGGAAACCGCGCCATGCAGATCGTCGCGATTGAGACCAGCCTGACCCGCATCCCGTTCGACATGGGCGCCAAGCCCGTCTCCTTCGGTGGCGTCGGCTGGCAGGCGATCAACAGCCTGTGGTTGCGGGTCGTCACCGATGCCGGGATCGAGGGCTGGGGCGAGGGGTTCGGCCATGCCTGCGTCGCCGCGACCCGAACGGTGCTCGATACGCAGGTGGCGCCGCTAGTGCTCGGCCAGGACGCGCGCGACATCGCAGGGCTGCGTGCACGACTGTCCAGGACCCTGCACCTGTTTGGCCGCAACGGGCCGCATGTGTACGCGCTGTCTGCATTGGACATCGCGCTGTGGGACATCGCCGGCAAGGCGGCCGGGCTGCCGCTGTGGCGGCTGTGGGGCGCCACGCCTTCGGGAAAGCTGCGCGCCTATGCCAGCCTGTTGCGCTACGGCGCCCCAGACCTGGTCGCGGCTGCGGCCGAACGCGCCGCCGCGCGCGGCTACGCCGATCTCAAGCTGCATGAGATCGAGGTTCCGATGGTGCGCGCGGCGCGCGACGCGATCGGCGCCGGGCCGCGACTGATGGTCGATACGAATTGCCCCTGGACGGTGGCGGAGGCGACGGTGATGGCCCGCGCGCTCGCCCCGTGCGACCTCGCCTGGCTGGAGGAGCCGGTCTGGCCGCCGGAGGATTTCGCCGGCCTCGCCCGCGTGCGCGCCGCCGGCGGCATGCCGATCGCGGCGGGGGAGAATGCCGGGGGCGCAATGGATTTTCGCGCCGCCTTCGCCGCCGGCGCGCTGGATGTGGCGCAACCGAGCGTGATCAAGATCGGCGGCCCGTCGGCGCTGCTGGAGATCGCGGCGCTGGCGCGCGCCGCCGGCGTGCGGCTGGTGCCGCACAACGCGTATTTCGGCGCCGGCTATCTGGCGTCGCTGCATCTGAACGCGACGGTGGCGCCGGGAGAACCGTTCGAGCGGCTGTTCATCGATCTGGAAGCCAGCCCGTACCATGAGCTGGTGACGGCGACGGACGGACACGTCATGGTGCCGGACGGGCCGGGCCTCGGGCGCGACCCCGATCCGGAGGTGCTGGCCCGCTACCGCCTGGGCGACGTCACGCTGCATCGCGCCTGAGAGTTTGTGAAAGAATGCCCGCAGTGCACGAAGTGTCGAATGGAACCGCAATGATTCCGGTGGATATTCTTTCGCAAGCTCGATTTCTTCACGGACTTCTGAGGCGCAACGGTGCCGTCGATCACGCCCGCCCGCCGGTGAAATGCCGCCGGAGACCGTTCCAGACCGCGTCGTAATCCTGTTGCAACTCGGGCAACGCCAGCGCCTGGCGGGTGGGGCGGAGCAGAGCCAGGGTTTCGAACATGAAGGCGAGCGTGTTGTCGATCTTCTGCGGCACGAGCTCGGCCGCCATCGCCGCCTCCGTCACCGGAGCATCGGGTCCGTGCGCGCTCATCATCCCGTGCAGGCTGGCCCCGCCGGGCAGGAAGCCGCCGCGCTTGCCGTCATAGGCTCCATGGATCAGGCCCATGAACTCGTTCATCACGTTGCGATGGAACCACGGCGGGCGGAAACTGCGCTCGGCCACCGACCAGCGCGGCGGGAAAATGACGAAATCGAGGTTGGCAGTGCCCGGCGTGTCGGTGGGCGCGGTCAGCACGGTGAAGATCGACGGGTCGCAATGATCGAAGCTGACCGTGTTGATCGTCATGAAGCGCGCAAGGTCGTAGGTATAGGGCGTCAGGTTGCCGTGCCAGGCCACGACGTCGAGCGGCGAATGATCGAGCGTGGTGGCCCAGAGCGTGCCCTGGAATTTCTGCACGAGTTCGGTCAGCTCCTCGCGATCCTCGAACCACGCGACGGGGGCGAGGAAGTCGCGCGGGTTCGCGAGGCCGTTGGCGCCGATCGGACCGAGCTCGGGCAGGCGCAACGCGGCGCCGTGGTTCTCGCAGACATAGCCGCGCGCAGTGCCATCCGGCAGGGCGACGCGGAACCGAATACCGCGCGGAATAACCGCAATCTCCCCCGGAGCCACTGCAAGCCGGCCGAGCTCGGTCGCGAGCGCGAGCCGTCCCTGTTGCGGTACGATCAGCCATTCCCCGTCGGCGGTCCAGAACACGCGTTGCATCGGACGGTTGGCACGATAGAGATGCACGGACACGCCGGCCGTCGGCGCTTCCGCCGCGGCGGCGAGGGTGAAAAGCCCGGCCACGAAATCCACCTCCCCCTCCGGCAACGGCAGCGGATCCCAGCGCAACCGGTTGGGCGTGGGCTCGGCCAGCGGCGCGCCCAAGGCGTCGCTGTCGATCCGCCGGTACGCCGGATGCGCCGCCGAGGGGCGAATGCGATACAGCCACGTCCGTCGTGCCTCCCGTCGCGGCGCGGTGAAGGGCGTGCCGGAAATCTGCTCGGTATAGAGCCCGAGCTTGTGGCGCTGCGGCGCGTTCTGCCCCGGTGGGAGGGCGCCCGGCAGCGCCTCGGTGGCGAACTCGTTGCCGAAACCGGAAAGCATGCGCAGTTCGGTCATGCTAGCCTCATGGGAACGGAGAACAAGGTGCGTCTTCTCCGGTTGCGCGCGCGGCGGCGATCGCCTCGGCAATCACCGCGGCATCGCCGATATGGTTGGCGAGCAGCAGGATCAGCCGCGCGTCCAGCCGGCGCGACGCCTCCACTGACAGGCCGCTATGCGCTGCCACCAGGGCCGCGAACAGTGCGTCCGGGTCATCGAGGCGGGGGGTGGTATCAAGCGCCGGCATGCACGCACTCCTCGATTTGTGCCGCCCGCGGGACGCGCGCCAGGGCGCGGTCGCGCGCCACCCCGACGGTCGCGGGATCGAAACGGTGCCAGCGCGCGGCCACATGCTTGTCGGGGCGGAACAGGATCGCATCGTCTGCGGCGGCCGCATAGCGCCGCGCGACCAGCCCGACGCGATCGTGCAGCGCGCCGGCCTGCGGCGTCGGCGTGACGAAGATCGTCTCGATCTCGGGCAGGTCGGCCGCTTCAGGCCCAGAGAAGCGCAGCAGTGCGAAGCCCGACGCGCGGTTGAGCCGGTCCAGCAGCCAGCCGGATTCCCCTACCGGCGCGTCTATGGCGGCGCTACCGGGCGGGATGCCGCCGTCCCACGCCGCGTCGTCCGCCGTATTGAGCGGGCTGTCCGTCAGCATGGCAGGACGCGACAGCCTGCCCGAGTTCACCAGTCCCCAGGCGAACGCGTAATGCCCGGCGAGCTCCAGCACTGCGTCCCGGTACGCCCGCGCGGCGTCCGACTTCGGGGTGATGAAATCAGTACCGCGGGTTGAATGCAGGATGTTCTCGTCGTTGGCCGGGATCCGCTCGGCGTCATAGCTGTCGAGCAGCCACTCCGGTGCCAAGCCCCCTAGCACGGCGGCCAGCTTCCAGGCGAGGTTGTCCGCGTCCTGCACGCCGGCGTTGCCGCCGCGGGCGCCGAACGGACTTACCTGGTGGGCCGCGTCACCCAGGAACAGGATGCGCCCGTGTCGGAACCGTTCCAGTCGGCGACAGCGGAAGGTGTAGACGCTGATCCATTCGATCTCGAACCGGATCTCCGGCCCCAGCATCCTGGCCACCCGCGCGCGCACCCGGGCGGGGTCCCGCTCGACCTCCGGATCGGCGTCCCACCCGAGCCGGAAGTCGATCCGCCAGAGGTGGTCCGGCTGGCGGTGCAGCAGGACGGAGCCGTCGGGGTGGAACGGCGGGTGGAACCAGAAACGGCGGACCGGGGGGAACGCGGCGTCCATCACCACGTCGACAATCAGGAATTGGTCGTGGAACACTTGCCCCACGAAATCGAGCCTGAGGCCGGCACGAATCGTGCTGTGCGCGCCATCGCAGGCGAGCAGCCAATCCGCTGCCATCCGGTACGGCCCTTCAGGCGTTTCCACCGTCAGCGCCACCCCGTCGGCGGCCGGTGCGATCGCCGCCACCCGATGCTGCCAGCGCAGCTCGACGAGGCCGCTGGCATGGCAGGCGTCGACCAGGTATTCTTCCACATAGTATTGCTGCAGGTTGATGAAGGCCGGGAAATGATGGCCCTCCTCGGCCAACAGATCGAAACGGTACACCGTGCGATCGTGGAACAGGACCTCGCCGCGATTCCAGGTCACCCCCTTGTCCAGCATCCGCGCGCCAACGCCCAGCCGGTCGAAAATCTCCAGCGACCGCTTGGCCATGCAGATCGCGCGCGAGCCGGCGCCGACGGTGGCGGCCGCATTGAGCACCACAACGGCGATCCCGCGCCGGGCGAGGTCGAGCGCGACGGTGAGCCCCACCATCCCGCCACCTGCCACGACGACGCGATGGTGCGCCTCCCGCTTGGGACGGGCCGCAGCCCGATAGGTCGGAGAGGTGTAGGTCGGCATGGCGGCGCTCAGCCTGGCCGTGCGCGCCACACCTCCCGGTCGGACCGGATGGTTCGGATGCGCGGGCGGTCGATCCTGTTCCGGGTGACATCGGAGCAGATGATCCCACCACCGCCACGGCCGGAGATGCTGCGCACCGACGCAGCGCGGTCATGTGCGCCATGGTAATGTATCGGAATGCTTGGGCCCATTTTTGTCCCGCCGCAGATGGCAACGCAGACACGCAACACGGACATGGTCTGGGTGTCGACCATCGTTACCCTGTCATCCTCGCCAGTCTCCACGCGAAGGCCGGAGCAAGCTTCGGCGAAGGAAACGCGCTTCCCGGCACGATCGGCGGCGGAGGCGAGCTCGGCCATCGGACTGTTCCCCGGAATTGTGGTGTTTGCGGCGATCCGGCGCACCGGCCACCGATTCTCCGCGACAGGACAGCGGCGGCGGCGATCCGCTGTCAAGCGTCCTTCGGTTGCGGGCGCAGGGCGCCCGGCTGGGGCTGCCGCCGCGCGGGAAATTTTGTGACGAACCGTCTCCTCTGGGTGATGAAACAAAAAAGATGTCCGGAGGCCATTCCGGTCTGCGTCGATCCAGGCTACACGACGCCGCGACCGGAACCGCCGGCACGACCCGCAGGGCGCGACCGGTTTCCGATACGAAGGAGAAGACACCGATTATGAGAGCCAAATCCGCCGTTCGCGAGGCCGATCCGGAGAGCGTCTCCGACGACTTCAAGCTCGAAGACTTCCTCCCCCACCGCCTGGCAGTTGCCGCCACGCGGGTGAATCGCCTGATGTCTCGCCGCTTCGAGGAAGCGAGCGGCGTTTCCATCCCCGAATGGCGAGTGCTGGCAGTGATCGCCCGCTTCGGGGTGCTGTCGCCGAGCGTCGTCGGCGAGCGCACCAACATGGACAAAGTGAAAGTAAGTCGCGCGGCCGCAAGCCTGGTCGCCCGCGGCCTGCTGAAGCAGAGCCAGGACCCAACCGACGGGCGCGGCCGCCTGCTTCGCCTGACGCGCAAGGGCGCCGGCGCCTGCCAAAGCCTGATGCCGCTCGCCCACGGACTGGAGGAGGAACTGTCCCAGGGTCTCGGCCGCGCCGAGTGGACCACCCTGCAGAAGGCCCTCGCCCGGCTCGATCAGCACGTCCTGGCGATCGAGCAGCCGGAAGCCGCCGAAGCCGCTGATTGATCGCCTCGCTTGCATGCCGGCGGCCTACCGGCCGGCATGCAAGCGCGCCGCCCGGCTAAAACGGAACCGACACGGACACCGAATCGAACCAGAACAGCCCGCCCGACTGGCCGCGGAAGCTTTGCGTCTGCATCACGTGGGTGAAGCTGGCCCGCACGCCGTTGACGATGACCGCGATCCCGATCTCCGCTTCGCCCAGCAGCGGCTCGAGCGTGACATGGCGGGTGCTGGCGAACGGCTCGCCCTCGATGGTTTCATCCCATGCCACAGCCTGGCCGTCGACGCCAGCGAAGGCGTACCAGGCGAAGTGACGCGCGGTCTCATAGGCGTCGTCGCCGGTGAGGCCCGGGCGGATGCGCGGGGCGCCGAAATCCGCCCCCAGCCCCTGACCGATGCGCAGCATCGCGCCGGCCTCCCCCGCCACGCGCCAGGTGCCGACCGAGCCGGTCAGTTCCGGCAGCATGTCGACTTCCAGCGGGCCGGCCGTGCCGAGTCGGACGCGCCAGATCCGTTGCTCGATCACTTCCACGACCGGCTGGTTGGGAAGCTGATACGACCAGCCCTTATTGGTCGCGTCGCCGATCAGACGATGGAAGCCGTTCTGCACCTGCTCGCCAAGCGCGTCCGGGCCGATCACCCCGAGGTCGAGGCGCAGCACGTCGCGGCGGGTAGGGGTGTCCTGGATCAGCGACAGGCCGCCGAGCAGCAGCCCGGCATACGGTCGGTCCTTGGGATCGGGGGGGCTGATCTGGGTATTGGCCGGGGTGAACAGCAGCTGCGATACCCCGAGGGAGATCTGCTGCTGTCCGTCGCCCCATAGCCGATGGCCGAGCTGACCGAGTACGTCCGGTACTTCCCCCACCGGTCCGGTCCATCCGACGGACTCGCCGGCGGTATAATAACGGTCGGTACCGTTCAGCGCGTCGTTCTCGATGCGCACGGTCAACGTGCCGTCGCTCCCCGCCGGCGCCGCCGCACGGGCCGGGCGCGTCAGGGGCAACAGCGTCGCGAGCGCAAGCAGGCAGAGGCCGCGCGTCCTGTCGATCATGATCGTATCCTGTTGGTCGGAGACTGCCGCGCGCCATATCTGGATTACATGTTCATCAGGTGCGGTACCGACGACTGTCAAGAGCCGACACAGGGCACGGGCGCATTGCGGCGTCTGAAGCGTGGACGCAGCGCGGCGCTCAGCCGGCTCCCCACAGCCGGATGGCCTCCGCCGGGAAGCCCAGGATCACCGGCTCCCCCGGTCGCAGCCCGGCTCCAAGCGGCGCCGCCACCATCACCTCGGCCGCGCCGCAGCGCACCACGCAGACGGAACGGTCGCTGAGCGCATGCCGTGCGACCACCTCCCCCGCCACCTTGTTCTCCCGCCCGGCGCCGCCGAGCGGCCCCGGCGGCAGCAGGTGCACCGCGCCGGCCGAAATGCCCCACGATACCGCAGCGCCCGGCAGCGTCGGCGGACGCGCCCGCAGCCGCAGCACCGCCCCGGCCGCCTCCCACGCCAGCAGCCCGCCGCCGGCGGCGTCTGCCCCGCGCAGGCTGCCCGTGAACAGGTTGCGCCACCCGAGCAGCGCGGCGGCCTCCGGGTCGACGGGCGCGGCGAACACCTCCTCCGGCGGCCCTTCCTGGACCACGCGCCGTCCGTGCATCACCGCCACATGGTCAGCCATCGCCGCCAGCAGCGCGTCATGGGTGGCGACCAGCGCCGGCAGGCCCAGTTCGCGGGTGCGCGCGATCAGCTCGGCCATGATCGCCTCCCCGGTGGCGGCGTCCAGGGACGCGGTGGGCTCGTCGAGCAACAGCAGCGCCGGGTGCCGCGCCAAGGCCCGCAGCAGCGCCACCCGCTGCTTCTGCCCACCGGAAAGTTGTGCCGGATAGCGTTCGGCGAGCGCCCCGAGGCCCAGCCGGTCGAGCCAGGCCGCCGCCGCCGCCCGCCGCTCCGCCCGCGAGCCGTCCAGCGCATAGGCGACGTTGCGCCACACCGGCAGGTGCGGGAACAGCGCCGAGCCCTGCGGCAGATAGCCCACCGGCCGCCGATGCGCGGGTAGCCCCCCGAACGGCTCGCCGGCCGCCGGCAACAACCCGGCGAGCGCCTTGAGCAGCGACGACTTGCCCTCTCCGCTCGCCCCGAGCAGCACGGTGAAGCCGCGGATGGCAAAGCGTGCGGCCAGCGTCACCGGCCGGGTCAGCCGCAGGTCGACCGCCAGTCCGGCGGCGACAGGGGCGGGCGGCACATCCGGATCGGGGCGCGGAGCCGGGTCAGGCCACATGTCGCCCGCGTCCCCACAGCCCCAGCAGCAGCGGCAGCGGCAGCCCGATCAGGAAGAACACCCACACCACCGGATACACCGCCGACAGCCCCGTGTCCTGCAGATCGACCCACAGCCGGACCGGAATGCCTTGTGGATAATAGGCGATGATCAGCGCGATCCCGAACTCCCCCAGCGCACGCACCCAGGCGAGCGCCATCCCGGTTGCCAGCCCGAGCCGTGCCAGCGGCAGGCTGACGTGCCAGAACGTATGCCACGGCCCGCGGCCGAGAGTGCGGGCGATGTCCTCGTATTCGCGCGGCACGCCCTCGAACGCGGCGCGGGCGGCGAGCACGTAGTAGGGTGCGCTGGCATAGACCTGGGCCAGCAGGAACGCCGCCGGGGTGTTGGAGAGATCGAGCCCCAGCCCGCCCGCGGCTCGGCCGATGGCGCTGTACGGGCCGTAGGCCATCGCCAGCAGCAGCCCCATCGCCAGGGGCGGGGTGAGCAGCGGCACCAGCAACAGCCCATCGAGCAACGCACGGCCGCGCCGCCCGCGCCGCGCCATCCACCAGGCGAGCGGCGTGCCCCCCAGCACCACCAGCCCCAGCGCCAGCAAGGTCCCCGTCACCGAGGTCCGCACCGACGCCCAGTCCCCGGCGTCGGGCGCCACCCGGGTCCAAGGCGTGGTCAGAACCAGGCCGGCGTACGGCAGCAGCAGGAAGCCGAGCGCCAGCAGCCCCAGCACCGGCAGGGTCCAGGAGCGGGCCGGCACGGCGGCCCCGCCGCCGAGGCTCGGTCCCCGGGCGGGCGGCCCGGCGGACAGCAGCGGCTCGGCGCTGGCCGACATCAGGTGCCCAGGGACATCAGATGTTCAGGGACATCAGGTGTTCAGGACGGGGCCGCCGGGCTTGCTGTAGCCATAGTCGGCGAACAGCTTCTGGCCGGCCGGGCTGCGCAGGAAGCGGATGAATCGCTGCGCCGCCGCGGGATCGGGCGCGTTGGCGAGGACCACGGCGTAGAATTCGAGCGGCTGCGGGCTCGCCGTGAGGGTGGTCCCGTGCGGCCCCGGCACCGGGATGCGGGCGCGGCTGTACCAGCGCGCCGCCATGGTCGGATCGCCGAGGTTGATCTCCGCCGGCAGCGGGATGAACGGCAGATGCTGGGAGTGCACCGCGCTGAGATAGCCGGAGGAGGCGTCGATCTGCCCCGCCTCCAACCGCGCCAGCAAGGACGGCTCGGTGAAGATCTGCTTCGGGTTGAGCGCCGGGCCGAGCAGCTTCGCCGCCAGGCCGGGACGGTGATAGAAAATCTCGGCAAGCCGCAGGGTGAACAGGATGTTGCGCCCCTGCGGATCGGTGCGCGGATCGGTGCGGCCGAAGCGGACACCGGACTTCAGGAGCACCTCATACCAGGGGAGCCGGCCTGTGGCGGCGGCGGCGAACTCCTTGGCGAAGCGGCTTTTCGGACTGTAGGGGATGCACATCTGCGTGCTCGCCACCGGCACCGCGTGCGGCCCGAGCCCGGCCTGGCGCACCACCTCGAACGGAGCGGCGGTGATGGGGATGAACACGTCGGCGACGAGTTGCTTGGCCGCGATCAGCCGGGCCAGGGCGAAGGCCCCCTGGCCGATGCCCTGGTAGGCGACGTGGTCCATGGCCGCGAACGCCGGCCCGATGCCGTCGTCCATCAGCGCGCCCATCGAGCCGGCGTAGGCGACACGGAACGGCGGCGCGGCGGCGGCGCGTCCGGCGAGGGTCGGCACGGCAGCGAGCAGCGGCGCGGCGAGCGTCCGGCGACGGGAGAGCATGGGCGAGATCCTCGAGGCCGTTGCGATAGGGTCGGCTGACGATATCGCCTCATGGAAATAACGGCAACTGCCCACGCCGTCCTGCGTTGGGTTCCCGTCGCGTTCGCCGACCCCGATTGCGCCGGCAAGTCTTGGCCCTGACGTTCCCCTCGTGCGTTTCCCCCATGCGTTTCCCTGGCCGTGGTATCTTCCTGGCGGCCTGTGCGCCGAACAATCGGGACGTGACGAAGGGCCTGTCATTTGCGCGCGCGCCGCCCCTGGGGTCACGCTTTTAAGTGATCGTGCGCTAAGTAACGAAACAGACAGCGGTACCCCGCCAGACCGCCCCGATCAGCCCACCGCCCGCAGCCGCGGCCTGGCCTTCGCCCCCAGCCCGCGATACAAGGTGAGGTAGTCGGCAGCCATGCGTTCCACGCTGAACCGCTCTTCGAACCGCGCCCGGATCGCGCTGCGGGAAAGCGCGCCGAGCCGTCCGACCGCGGCGACCGCAGCGGCCTCGTCGCGCACCACGAAGCCGGTCAGGCCGTCATCGACCACCTCCGGCACGGAGCCGGCGGGGAAGGCGATGACCGGCGTGCCGCAGGCCATCGCCTCGATCATCACGAGGCCGAACGGCTCCGGCCAGTCGATCGGCAGAAGCAGGCCCAGCGCACCGCTGAGGAACTCGGGCTTGTCGGCATCGCCGATCTCGCCGATCATTTCCACGTGGCGGCCGTCGATCATCGGGCGGATCTTGGTACGGAAATACTCTTCGTCCACCCGATCGACCTTGGCGGCGATCTTCAGCGGGATCCCGGCGCGCCGGGCGATGCGGATGGCGCGATCGGGCGATTTTTCCGGGGCGATGCGGCCGAGGAAGGCGAGATACGCCGGCTTGACCGGGCGCGGTGTCAGCAGGTCAAGCGGCAATCCGTGATACACGGTGGCCACGAAATTCGCCTCCGGCAGCGGCCGGCGCTGGGCGTCGGAGATCGAGACGACGGGAGCATCGCTGAACCGGCTATAGACCGGCCGCAACTCCGGCAGGTCGAGACGGCCGTGCAGTGTGGTCACGAAGGGCGTGCGCTGGCGGCTGAACAAGGGGTAGGACCAGTAGTCCAGGTGGAAATGCAGCACGTCGAACTCGTCCGCGCGGCGGTAGACCTCCTCCAGCATCAGCAGCATCGGCGCCATGGCGTCGCGCAGATCGGGCTGAAAGCGCAGCGCGCGCGGGGCCATCGGCACAAGATCGGCCGCGGTGACGGAATTGCCGCTGGCGAACAAGGTCACGTCGTGGCCCTGACGGACCAGTTCTTCGGTGAGGAAGGAAACCACCCGTTCGGTGCCGCCATAGAGGCGGGGCGGAACGGACTCGGTCAGCGGTGCAATCTGCGCAATTCGCATGGCGGGCTTGTCTCCTTGGTCCGCCTGCGGGATTCGGCGGCCGTTGGATCCTTTAAAGCCGGCGGATTGGGCTTTTTTGCGGCAGGTGCGGTCGAGAATGCGCCGCAAACGGGCTCAGGCGCATGAGACGCGCCTGCTGCGTTGGGGTCGTGGCGCAACTTGCCGTGTTCGTGGCGGCGGCGCCCGTGGCGATGGCGGCGTCCATCCCCGGTCCTGCCATCGCCCCGTCAGGGGCGGCCTCCAGCCCGACGGGAAACGCGCCGAGAGCGCCAGCCCCGACCACTCCCGCCGGCGCCCCCAGGGCCGTTGCTCCTCCGGCCGTTGCTCCTCCGGCCGGCGCTCCTCCGGCTGGTGCCCCTCTGTCCGGCGCCCCGACGGCTGGTGCCGCTCCGGCCGGCACTTCCCACGCTCACACGCCGCCAGCCCACACGCCTCCGGCCCCCACACCGGCGACCGCACTTCACCCGCAGGTGCGCCGCGTGCCGCCGAACCAGATGATCGCGGTGCTCGGCCAGTCGGTGACCGGGCCGAACGGCAAGGAGATCGGGCGCCTGACCGACGTACTGGTCAACGCGGCAGGCGTGCCGGAGGCGGCGGTGATCGACTTCGGCGGGTTCATGGGCGTGGGCAGCCGCACCATCGCCGTGCATTGGAGCACGTTACGGTTCCATCCGGGCGCGGCGCAGAACCGGATCAGCATCACGCTGCTACCGGCGGAGATCGGTGCCGCTCCGCAATATAAAGGTACGCAGCGCCCGGCCCCGGTCGTCGTCGCACACCCAAGCTCGCCGGTGTCCGCCCCGGGTTCGGCACCCATGCCCGCACCCGCACCCACGCCCGCACCTGCACCCGCGCCTGCACCCGCACCCACACCCGGCGCCCCGGTCCAGGGGACGCCGGGGCCCGCCCCCCCCCGTCCCGGGGTCGCGGCCGCAACCGCCCCGACGGCGGCACCACCGGCCCCGACCGTTCCCCAGGTTGCCACCCCCATCCCATTTGACGCTCCCGCCACCACTCTCTCCACCAACCCACAGGCCGATCCGCTCGCCATTCCGCAGGCCGCGCCCCTCGCCGCACCCGGCGCCGTGCCCGGCGTCGTGCCTGGCGCCGCGCCTCTGGCCGCGCCGCCGGCCGCTGCCCCCTCGGGCGCGACCACCGCTCCCCGCTAGTGCTCTGACACAAACAGATGATTCGAGATGCATCAGAGTACTAGCCTGATTTTGTGGGCCGATTCAGCCAACGCCCGGAAGGGGGCGTTGGCATCGGACCCCTAGCCGATGCCCGATCCCCGCTCACCGGGTCCTGGCCACGGCCAGCGCGCCCTCGATCTGCTGAATTTCTTCCTCGCCAACGTGCAGACCGGCTTCGGCCCGTTCGTCGCCGTCTACCTGACCGCGCAGAAATGGACCGAAGGCGACATCGGCCTCATGCTCAGCGTCGGCTCCATCGTCAGCGTGGCGAGCCAGTTGCCGACCGGCGCGCTCGTCGATGCCGCGGAGTCAAAGCGGGCAGCGGCGGCGGCAGCGATCGGCGGCGTGATGGCGGCGGCGCTGTTGCTGGCGGTCTGGCCGGTGGCGCTATCGGTCTTGGTGGCCGAGGTACTGCATGGGGTCGCAAGCAGCGTACTGACCCCGGCGATCGCGGCACTCAGCCTCGGCCTCGTGGGCCGTGCGGCACTGGGCGCGCGGCTGGGACGCAACGCAGCCTTCGGCGCCCTCGGCAACGGACTCGCGGCGGCGGCAATGGGCGCGGCGGGCAGCACGCTCGGCACCCGCTCGGTGTTCTGGCTCACCGCAGCGCTCGGGCTGCCGGCGCTGGCGGCGTTGGCAATGATCCCGCGCCACGCAAGTTCCGGGGCTGCGTCACCAGGGTTTGCATCGCCGGAGGCCGCGCCGCCAGGGGCTGCGATACGAGCGTCCGCGCCCGGTGAGGCTCCCACCGCGCGCCGCGCCTGGTATCGCGGGCGCGGACGCCGGGGCGGTCGCACCGCTGCCGGAGCCGCGGCGTCGCAGGATGCATCCGGCACGGCGACGGCCGGGGCGTCGCGCACGGCTCCCCCCTTCAGAGCCGAAGTCGCCGCGCTGCTCGGTGACCGGCGGCTGCTCGTGTTCGCCGGTGCCATCGTGTTGTTCTTCCTGGCCAACGCGGCCGTGCTGCCACTGGCCGCGTCGCTGATAACCCAGCAGGTCGGCATGCGCGCCAGCCTGATCATCGCCGCCGCGATCGTGCTGCCGCAGGCGGTGGTGGCGATCACATCCGGTTGGGTCGGGCGTGAGGCCGAGCGGCGCGGGCGCCGCCCGCTCCTGCTGTTGGGCTGGACCATTCTGCCGCTCCCTGGGCTGTTGCTGGCGTTGCTGCCGACGCCGGCGGTGTTGCTGGCCGGCCAAGCGGTGGGCGGGATCAGCGCCGCAGTCGTCGGCGTGATGCTGCCTCTGACCGCCGCCGACCTCACCCGCAAAAGCGGGCACTTCAACCTCTGCATCGGCCTGTTCGGCCTGTGCGCCGCGGGGGGAGCGACGCTCGGCACCGCTTTCGGCGGAGCGGTGGCGGACATGGCGGGCAACCGGGTGGCGTTCTTCTGCCTGGCCGCGGTCGGGCTGGCCGGCGTGGCGCTGCTGGGGGCGGCCATGCCGGAGACGCAGGCCAACACGCCCGCCAGCCGGGCCGCCCGCGTTGACCCTCGGGAAGCCCCAGAGTAAGGGACCGCAACGGCTTGGTGCAGTGCGCCGGCCGGAGCAACAGGATGCCGCCGTGCAGGATGTCCGCGACGCGCTGATGGTAGCGC
This sequence comes from uncultured Pseudomonadota bacterium, assembly GCA_963708095.1. Lineage (GTDB taxonomy): Bacteria > Pseudomonadota > Alphaproteobacteria > Acetobacterales > Acetobacteraceae > JAJZVS01. The sequence continues at coordinate 3,187,702 of OY970182.1, read as the reverse complement.
GCACTTCCGAGGGCAAGCTGGTTCGCCGCCCGCTGTCACCCCATCTGCAAGTCTATCGCTGGCCGGTCAGCATGGCGTTGTCGATCAGCCACCGGGTTACCGGCGTGGGCCTGGCGCTCGGCACCTTGCTGTTGACCTGGTGGCTGGTTGCCGCGGCGCTTGGGAATGCCAGCTTTGCCGTGGTGCAGGGGTTCCTGGGCTCGCCGATCGGTGTGCTGCTGCTGCTTGGCTGGGCGGCGGCGCTGATCTTCCACCTGTTCACCGGAATCCGGCATCTGTTCTGGGACATCGGGCGCGGCTTCGACGACCGGGCCTATCGTACGACCGGTTGGGCGGTGGTGGCGGCGACGGCAGCGGCCACAGTGATCGTGTGGATCGTCGGATTGGTGGTGTGGTGATGGCCGGTTCGGACCCGACGCCGCATGTCGTCATCCGCCGCTCGCAGCTCGGGAGGGTGCGCGGGCTCGGCTCGGCGCGCACCGGATCGGCGCAGTGGTGGGTGCAGCGGGTCACCGCGCTGGCGCTGGTGCCGCTGTCGTTGTGGTTCATTGCCACGATGATGGGAATGGAAGGCAGCGGCCCCGATGCGGTGGCGAACTGGCTGCACGGACCGGTCTCGCTCGTGCTGCTGCTGTGCCTGATCCTCGCCAGTTTCTGGCATATGGCCTTAGGCTTGTGCGTGGTGATCGAGGACTATGTTCATCGTGAATCCGCGCGCCTCGCCCTGGTGCTGGTCGTGCGCGGCGGGTCGGTGGTGCTGGCGCTGCTGTGCACGGTGGCGGCGCTGCGGCTCGGACTGTAGCCGCCGGGGCGGACAGAAGGGATTTCGGGATGAACGCGATCACCATGCCGTCCTCGCGCGCCTATTCGGTGGTGGACCACACCTATGACGTGGTGGTGGTCGGCGCCGGCGGGTCCGGGCTCCGGGCCACCCTCGGCATGGGGGCGGCCGGGCTGAAGACCGCGTGCATCACCAAGGTGTTCCCCACCCGCAGCCATACCGTGGCGGCGCAGGGGGGCATCGGCGCCGCGCTCGGCAACATGGGGCAGGACGACTGGCGCTGGCACATGTACGACACCGTGAAAGGGTCGGACTGGCTCGGCGACCAGGATGCGATCGAATACATGTGCCGGGAGGCCATTCCGGCGGTCTACGAGCTCGAGCATTTTGGCGTGCCCTTCAGCCGCACCGAAGAAGGCAAGATCTACCAACGTCCCTTCGGCGGCCACATGAAGGACTACGGCAAAGAACCGGCGATGCGCGCCTGCGCCGCCGCCGACCGCACCGGTCACGCGATCCTGCACACGCTCTACCAGCAGAGCCTGAAGCACGAGGTGGAGTTCTTCGTCGAATATTTCGCGCTCGACCTGATCCTGGACGAGGAAGGCGTCTGCCGCGGCGTCACCGCCTGGTGCCTGGACGACGGCTCGATCCACCGCTTCCGCGCCCAGACGGTGGTGATGGCGACGGGCGGCTACGGCCGCGCGTTCCTCTCCTGCACCTCCGCCCATACCTGCACCGGCGACGGCAACGGCATGGTGCTGCGCGCCGGCCTGCCCTGCCAGGACATGGAGTTCGTGCAGTTCCATCCCACCGGCATCTTCCCGGCCGGCTGCCTGATCACCGAAGGCGCGCGCGGCGAAGGGGGCTACCTGACGAATGCCGAGGGCGAGCGCTTCATGGAGCGCTATGCGCCCACCGCAAAGGACCTTGCCTCGCGCGACGTCGTCTCCCGCTCCATGACGATCGAGATCGCCGAAGGACGCGGCTGCGGGCCGGACAAGGACCACATCATGCTGCACCTGGAACATCTGGGCGCCGAGCTGCTGCACGAACGCCTGCCGGGGATTTCCGAGACCGCCAAGGTGTTCGCCGGCGTGGATGTCACGAAGGCGCCGATCCCGGTGCTGCCGACCGTGCACTACAACATGGGCGGCATCCCCACGAACTACCGCGGCGAGGTGCTGCGTCCGACGCCGGAAAATCCCGATGCGGTGATCCCGGGGCTGATGGCGGTCGGCGAATGCGCCTGCGTCTCGGTGCACGGGGCGAACCGGCTGGGCACGAACTCGCTGCTCGATCTCGTGGTGTTCGGGCGCGCCGCGGCGCAGCGAGCCGCGGAGATCGTGAAATCCGGCGCCTCGCAGCCGCAGCTGCCGGCACGCGCCGGAGAGGGATCGCTCGACCGGTTCGACCGCGCGCGCCATGCCAAGGGCGGCACCAAGGTCGCCGACCTGCGGCTGGCGATGCAGCGCACGATGCAGAGCCACGCGGCGGTGTTCCGCAACAGCAAGACCCTGGCCGAGGGCGTGGAGAAGATGCGCCAGCTCTGGGGCGGCATGGACGATATGTCGGTGGCCGACAGCAGCCTCATCTGGAACAGCGACCTGATGGAGGCGCTGGAGCTGCAGAACCTGATGGGCAACGCCATGGTGACCATGTTCGGCGCCGCGGCGCGCACCGAAAGCCGCGGTGCGCACGCCCATGACGACTATCCGGACCGCGATGACGCGCACTGGATGAAGCACACCCTGGCCTGGTGCGACGATTCCGGGGACGTGCGGCTGGATTACCGGCCGGTGAAGATGCAGACGCTCACGAACGAGGTTTCGGTGTTTCCGCCGAAGAAGCGGGTGTACTGAGCGGCAAAGGAAAGAACGCAACGATGGTCGCCTTCACCCTCCCCGCCAACAGCCGCATCGGCCAGGGCCGCACCTATCCCGCCCCCGCCGGGGCCAAGCGCGTGCGCGCGTTCCGCGTCTATCGCTGGAACCCCGACGACGGGCAGAACCCGCGCACCGACACCTATGAGATCGACCTCGACGCCTGCGGGCCGATGGTGCTCGACGCGCTGATCAAGATCAAGAACGAGGTCGATCCGACCCTGACCTTCCGCCGCTCCTGCCGCGAAGGCATCTGCGGCTCCTGCGCGATGAACATCGACGGCGGCAACACGCTCGCCTGCCTCAAGCCGATCGAGGACGTGAACGGGGCGGTGCGCATCTCGCCGCTGCCGCACATGCCGGTGGTGAAGGACCTGGTGCCCGACCTGAGCCAGGCCTACGCGCAGTTGCGCAGCATCGAGCCCTGGCTGAAATCCGACACCCCGCCACCGCCGGACGCAGAACGCCAGCAGAGCCGGGAGGAGCGCGCCCAGCTCGACGGTCTGTGGGAATGCATCCTGTGTTTCTGCTGCACCACGTCGTGCCCGAGCTACTGGTGGAACGGCGACCGCTACCTCGGCCCCGCGGTGCTGCTGCAGGCCTATCGCTGGATCGCGGATTCGCGCGACGAGGCGACCGGTGACCGGCTCGATGCGCTGGAAGACCCGTTCAAGCTGTATCGCTGCCATACCATCATGAACTGCACCGATACCTGCCCGAAGAACCTCAACCCGGCCAAGGCGATCGCGTCGATCAAGCAGTTGATGGTCGAACGCCGAATGTAGTTCGGATCGGCGAACGCACCTGTTCCGGGTGTGGACCGCCGGCCTGAATTCCCAGGCGCGGCCGGACGGTCGAAGTCGCGCCGGAAATCATCGCGGCGCGCACCGCGCCCCCCTCATCCTGCCCCCAGCAGCTCCGCCGCCGCGGCCCGCGCCGCCTGGGTCACCGTCTCGCCGGCCAGCATCCGCGCGATCTCCTCCCGCCGCGCTGCCGGGTCCAGCGCCTCCACCGTTGTCGCCGTGCGGCCGGCCGCGCTCGCCTTCGCGACCCGTAGATGGGCCGAGCCGCGCGCCGCCACCTGCGGGCTGTGCGTGACCACGAGCACCTGCACGCCCTCCGCCACCCGCGCCAGCCGTTCGCCCACCGACGCGGCGGTGGCGCCCCCGATGCCGGCATCGACCTCGTCGAACACCAAGGTCGGCACCGGCGAGCCCGCCGCCAGCACCACTTTCAGCGCCAGCATCAGCCGCGACAGCTCGCCGCCCGAGGCCACCCGCGCCAGCGATCCCAGCTCCTGCCCCGGGTTGGTGGCGATCAGGAAGCGTACCGAATCTGCCCCGCCCGGACCCCATTCGGCCTCGGCCAGCGGCGTCGCCTCGGCACGGAACCGTGCCTTCTCCAGCCGCAGCGGCGGCAATTCGCGTCCTACCGCGCGATCGAGCTTGCGCGCCGCCGCCATTCGAGCTGCCGACAGCGCGCCGGCCGCCGCCTCATAGCGCGTCCGGGCAGCCGCGGCGGCGCGCTCCAGCGCCGCCACCTCCGCCTCCCCGGTCTGCAACGCCGCCAGCCGCGCGGACAGGCTGTCGAGCAGACCGGGCAGGTCGACCACCGCCACCGCGTGCTTGCGAGCGGCGGCGCGCAAGGCGAACAGCCGTTCCTCGGCCTGTTCCAGCCGGCGCGGATCGGCGTCCGCCTCCGCCGCCAGACGCGAGAGCAGGGTTTCCGCCTCGGCCAACGCCTCCTCGGCGCGTTCCAGCGCCGCCAGCGCGGGGTCCACGGGGTTTTCCGGTGCCGGCGCCGGTTGTGCCGCCAGCTCCCGCGGCGTCGTCGGGATCAGCCGCTGCAAGGCGCGCGCGGCGGCGCGCAGCGCGGCACCCGGGCCGGGATTGCGGCGGTCGCGGCCGTGGTTGCCGGGGGAGAGCTCGGCCGCGGCGGCGGCGATCGCCTCGGCCCGGCGCTCGGCCTGCTGCAGGCGTTGGCGTTCGCCGGCGAGCGCCTCCTCCTCGCCCGGCTGCGGCGCCAGGGTCGCAAGTTCCGAGACGGCGTGGGTCAACCATTCCTCATCCCGGCGCGCCGCCGCGATCGCCTCCCGGGCGGCCGCCAGCGCATCCCGCGCGCCGCGCCAGGCGGTCCAGGCCGCGGCCACTTCCGCCCGCAGCGGCGGCGGAACGCCGAAGGCATCCAGCAGCGTGGCGTGGCTCGCCGGATCGGCGAGCCCCATCTGCTCGTGCTGGCCCTGCACTTCCACCAGCGCTGCGCCGATTCGGCGCAGCAGCGCCACCCCCACCGGCTGGTCGTTGACGAAGGCGCGCGAACGCCCGTCGCCGCCGAGTACCCGGCGCAGCACGATCTCCTCCCCCGCCTCTGCCGCGATCCCGTCTTCACCCAGCAACGCCGCCACGGGGTGCCCGGCCGGCGGGGCGAAGCATGCGGTCACGCTGGCCTGCGCAGCGCCGGGACGCACCAGACCGGCCTCGGCGCGAGCGCCGAGCGCCAAGCCCAGGCTGTCCAGCAGGATCGACTTGCCGGCCCCGGTCTCCCCGGTCAGCACCGTCAGCCCCGGGCCGAATCCAAGGTCCAGCCGTTCGATCAACACCACGTCGCGGATGGCGAGCGCGGTCAGCACGGTCCAGGTCGGCTCAGAACAGCCAGCCGAAGGTGCGGCCGAGGAAGCCGTGCCCGGCGCCCGTGGGCGGCGGCAACCCCTTCACGAGCTTGTTGTTGTAAAGGTCAGCATAGGTATCGGCATACCAGGGGCTGCCAGGGTAATTGTAGCCGAGCACGGAGGCGGCCCGCATCGCCTGCTGGCGCATCCCGAGTTGCAGATAGACCTCCACCAGCCGGTGCAGCGCCTCGGCGACGTGGTTGGTGGTCTGGAAATCCTCCACCACCCGCTGATAGCGGCCGATCGCGGCCTCGTACAGGTGCTGGTGCTCGTAGAACAGCCCAATCGCCATCTCGTGGCCGGCAAGATGGTCGCGCGCGAGGTCGATCTTGAGCCGCGCGTCGCGCGCATAGGCGGTGCCGGGGAAGCGGTCGACCACCTCGCGCAGCGCCGCGATCGCTTTCAACGTGTTGTCCTGGTCGCGTTCGACGTCCTCGATCTGCTCGTAATAGCAGAGCGCGCGCAGGTAGTGGGCATAGGCGACGTCGCGGCTGGCGGGGTGCAACTGGATATAGCGCCCGATAGTGGCCAACGCTTCGGTGTAGTTCTGTTGCAGATACTGGCTGTAGCCCAGCATGAGCTGCGCCTTCGTCGCCCATTCCGAATAGGGATAATTCTCCTCCACCGAGGTGAACTGGTCGGCAGCCGTCTGGTACCGCTGCGCGTTCAGTGCGTCGATGCCGTGGTTGTACAGCACGTCCACCGGGGCCGGCGGAATGCCCGGCGCGCCGGGCTTGGGCGTGTCGGACCCGCCGCAGCCGGAGAGCAGCAGCAGGAACGCGGCACAGCAGACGGCGCGGAGGGCGGGGGTCATCGGATCGGCTCCATTGGCCGGCTTATAGCAGGCGGATCGGGGCGGGAGGCAAGGAAGGGTCCGCCCGGCGCCCGCGCCTTGTTGTCGAAACGTCGCAGTGCCGTCGGCGCAGCCGGCCGCCCGTCGGGACGGCGCAAGGGCTTTTACTGCGGCGTTTGCCGCCGCGCGGCGCGATCGCTATGGTCCGCCGCCCCAGGAACCCAGGACCGGCCAGCGGCCAGGCGGGAGTAAGTGCGTGCCCGACATCTTTGACGAGGTCGAGGAGGATCTGCGTGCCGAGCGCATGCGCCACCTCCTCACCCGCTACGCCGGCGTCGTCCTGACCCTCGCGCTGCTCGCCATCGGCGGCGTCGCCGGCTGGCAGGGCTGGCGTTGGTACGAAGCGCGGCAGGACCGGAAGGCGGCGCAGATCTACGTCACGGCGATGCTGGAGGCCGAGGCCACCGGCCCGACCGCCGCCGCCGCGCACGCAAGCGCCCTTGCCGCATTCGACGCCCTCGCCCGCTCCGCCCCGCCCGGATACCGCACCCTGGCCCGGCTCCGCGCCGCGGCCCTGGATGCCGACGACGGCCATGCCGCCACCGCACTGGCGTTGTGGAATGCGGTGGCGGCCGATCCCGCCGCCGATCCGCTGCTCCGCGGCCTGGCCAGCTTGCTGTGGGCCAGCCGGCAACTCGACACGGCCGACCCCGGCCTGCTCGCCGCAAGGCTCCGCCCGCTCGCGATGCCCGGCGGCGCGTGGCGCAACCTGGCCGAGGAGGATCTCGCCCTGCTCGACCTGCGCCAGCACCGCACTGCGGAGGCGAAACGACGCCTGACCGACCTGCTGCAGGACACGACCGCCTCCGGCGGCCTGCGCCAGCGCGCCAACGCCCTGCTCGCGGATCTGAACGGATGATCGCTCGTCGTGTCCTGTCGCCTGCACAACTGTCTCGTCGTGCCGCACTCGCCTTCCCACTGGCCCTCTCCGGCTGCGGCCTCGGGAGCGACTGGTTCGGCAAGGTCAAGCCGAAGCTGCCCGGCGTGCGCGAGCCGGTGCTGACCGCACGCAACACCCTGGCGGTCGGCAAGACGCCGCCCACCGTCATGCTGCCGCCGCCGGTCACCAATGCCGATTGGCCGCAACCGGGCGGCAATCCGGCGCACGATATGGGCCAGCTCGCCGCCCGGCCGATGCTCGCCGAGGCGTGGGCCACCGGCATCGGCGCCGGGGGCGGCTACCGGCAGAACCTGCTCGCCTCCCCCGTGGTCGCCGACGGCGTCGTCTACACGATGGACGCGCGTGCCCGGGTCCGCGCCTTCGACCTCGCCAACGGCACCCCGCGCTGGGCGGCCGAAACGCGAGGGAAGCACGTCCGCAGCACCAATGTCGGCGGTGGGCTCGGGATCGCCGACGGTGTGGTGTACGCCGCCAACGGCCTCGGCGACCTGGTGGCGCTGGATGCCGCGCATGGCAGGGAACGCTGGCACGTCGACCTCGGCGCCCCGGCGCGCTCCGGCCCCACGATCGTCGCCGGACGGGTGTTCCTCACCACGATCGACGACCAGGTGCTCGCGCTCGATACCGCGCATGGGCAGGCGTTGTGGTCCTACCAGGCCAGCAATGCCGTCACCGCACTGCTCGGCGAACCGGCACCGGCCTTCGCCGACGGCCTGGTGGTGGCCGGCTTCGCCTCCGGCGAGATCGCGACCTTGCGCGCCGAATCGGGCAACGTGGTGTGGACCGATACGCTCTATGCGCCGGCCATCGGCGGTACGCTGCCCGACATCGCCTCCATTCGCGGACTGCCGGCCATCATCGACGGACGGGTGGTGGCGATCGGCATGGGCGGCCTCGCGGTCGGCATCGACCTGCCCTCCGGCCGGCGGCTCTGGAGCCACGCCGTCGCCGGAGGAGACAGTCCCTGGGTGGCAGGGGAATGGGCGTTCCTCATCACCCTCGACCAGATCATCACCGCCATCCGGATCGACGACGGCATCGTCGCCTGGGCCACCCAGTTGCCGCGCTGGAAAAACGCCAAGAACCACAGCAACCCGCTGACCTGGTTCGGTCCCGTGCTGGCCGCCGACCGCCTTGTCGTCACCGGCACCAGCGGCGAGGCGCTGGCCGTCAGCCCCTATACCGGCGCCATCCTCGGCCGCCAGAAACTGCCCGGTCCAGCCGCCCCGGTGCAGCCCGTCCTCGCCGGCGGAACCCTCCTGCTGCTGTCCCAGGACGGCCGCCTGATCGCCCTGCGGTGACCGGCTTGCCCGTGATGCCGGTCGGTCGGCGTGGGTCGGACGCAGGAAGCAAGGCCAGGGGGCGCTGCCCCCTGGACCCCCGCCAAGGGCAGCGCCCTTGGAACGCTTCCATTTGTTCCATGCCGTTGGGGGGTGTCGCGGCTGGGCGTGCGGCAGCGGAGTGGTGGCGATCGGGAACAGGGCGCCTGCGCCCTGTTCCCGCCGCCGCCACCCCGCTGCCGCACGCCCAGCCGCGACACCCCCCAACGGCACGGAACACACCGAGGGGTCCAGGGGACGACTGTCCCCTGGCGGGGGTCCAGGGGGCAGCGCCCCCTGGCCTTGTTTTCTTGCGCCCCAGCCACGCCGAGTGACCAGCATGACGGGCGAGCGGCTCCCACTGGTCGTGATCGCGGGCCGGCCGAACGTAGGCAAGAGCACGTTGTTCAATCGGCTGGTCGGGCGCCGGACGGCGTTGGTTGCCGACACGCCGGGGGTAACGCGCGATCGCAAGGAGGCCGAGGCTTTGCTGCGCGGCCGGCGGGTCATGCTGGTCGACACGGCGGGGCTGGAAGAGGCGCCGCCGGACAGTATGGCCGGGCGGACCGCGGCCTCCGCCGCTGTCGGCGTGGGGCAGGCTGACCTGGTTTTGTTCGTGATCGATGCGCGGGCGGGGATTACGCCCACAGACCGGCATTTCGCGCAGTGGCTGCGCCGACAGGGACGCCCGGTGCTGCTGGTCGCGAACAAGGCGGAGGGCCGTTCCGCTGCCGCTGCGACGTTGGAAGGATATGAGCTCGGGCTGGGCGATCCGGTGGCGGTTTCCGCCGAGCACGGCGAAGGCGTGGCCGATCTGATGTCGGAGATTGCCGCACGTCTGCCCGAGGTGGTCGCGACCGCCGAGGCGGAGGCGCATCCGCTGAAGCTTGCGATCGTCGGCCGCCCGAACGCCGGAAAATCCACGCTGCTCAATCGCCTGGTGGGCGAGGAGCGGATGGTGACCGGGCCCGAGCCCGGCCTGACCCGCGATGCGGTGGCGGTCGTGCTGGCGGACCCGGAGGGGCCGATCGAGCTGGTGGACACGGCGGGCTTGCGCCGGCGGGCGCGGATCGAGGCGCCACTGGAGAAATTGTCCGTCGGTGCCGCGATCGGGGCGCTGAAAATGGCCGAGGTGGTGGTTCTGGCGGTCGACGGAACGGAGGGGTTGCACGACCAGGATCTGCAGATCGCGCAGTTGATTGCGCGCGAGGGCCGCGCCTGCGTGCTGGCATTGACCAAGTGGGACGCGGTGGCCGATCGCACCGCGGCGCGTCGGGCGGTGACCGAGCGGCTGGAGGAGTCGCTGTCGCAGATGAAGGGCCTGCCGGTGGTGACATTGTCGGCACTGACCGGGGCCGGCATGGCGCGGTTGCTGCCGGTGGTACGCCAGGTACATGCGGTATGGAACACGCGGCTGCCGACGGCGGAGCTGAACCGCTGGTTCGCCGAAGCGCTGTCACGCCATCCGCCGCCGATGCTGGGGCGTGGGCGGATCAAGCTGCGCTACATCACCCAGGCCAAGGCGCGTCCGCCGACGTTCATTGCGTTCGGTACGCGGGCAGAGGCGTTACCGGAAGACTACCAGCGTTATCTGGTGAACAGCATCCGGGACCGCTTCGGGTTACCCGGGGTGCCGATCCGGTTGCAGTTGCGCGGCACGCGAAACCCGTTCGCCGAGGAATAAGGCGCGACCAGACGCGTGCTGCGCCGCCACCGCAGCGCCTAGCTTACTCCGCGACGGCCCAGGCAAGTTACAAGGGTCCCGTACCACGCGCCCTCACCCGCCGTGCTGCGCACGGAGACCTTTCCCGCCAAGCGGGAGAGGTGCAGGCGCGGGGCATTCGAACGGTTGCCTTGGGCGCGATCGTCCGCCCGTTTGCCCGGTTTGCCGCCGCGTGCCAGTCTTCGTCGCACGCCTGGGTGTTCGTCGTAGAGTCAGGTCTTTGCCACAGACCCAGGCACCCTGTTTCGGTTCGCGTCTTCGGCCGCGGGTAGGAGCCACCGCATGTCCGCGCCCCTCATCCTGCGCACCGCGATCGGCGACTACCCGCACGTGCGTGCGCTGCGCGACGGGCGCGTCGCCTCACCGCGCATCGCCTTCGACTTCGTGTCCGTCACCCCGATCTCGCGCGCGTTCCGCCCGATGGCGCGGGAGCTTGCGTTCGACCTGTCGGAGATGGCGGTGGCGACGCTCGCGCAGGCGCGTGCCCGGGCGGTGCCGATCGTCGGCCTCGCGGCGGTCCTGATGCGCGGCTTCCATCACGGCGCGCTGGTCTGCCGGCGGGACGGCCCGATCGCCGGCCCGGCGGACCTGCCGGGCTGCCGCGTCGGCGTGCGCGCGTTCTCCCAGACAACAGGCGTGTGGCTGCGCGGCATCCTGGCCGAGGAGCACGGCGTCGACCCGGCGCAGATCACCTGGGTCACGACGGAGGGGGCGCATGTCGCCGACTGCCCCGACCCGCCCTGGGTGACCCGTGCGCCGCCAGGCGCGGACCTCACCACACTGCTGCGCGACGGCGCGCTGGACGCCGGGATCGCGTTGAGCGGCCTCGATCCCGCCCAGGTCCGCAGCGTCATCCCGAACCCCGACCACGCCGCTGCCGCTTGGTGCCGCCGCACCGGCATCTATCCCGTCAACCACGCCCTGGCGCTGCGCGAGGACCTGCTGGCCGCGCATCCCTGGCTGGCCGCGGAGCTGATGACGTTGTTCGCCGCCGCCAAGGCCGCCGCCCCGCCGCCGCCGCACCCGCTTGCCGCCGGCGATCCGCTGCCCTACGGGCTGGCAGCGAATCGCGCCGCGATCGAGACCCTGACCCGCTACGCCGCCGCGCAAGGCCTGATCCCCGCGGCCGTCCGCGCGGAGGACCTGTTCGCCGCCTGACAAGAAACGCCTGTTGCCTGGAGGAACGTCCACTCATGCCCGCAATCCCCCGCCTGAACGGCGCCATCCGCGCGCTGGAAGCCGGCAAGCCCGCCTTCACCACCTTCGCCCCGCCGGAGATCGGCAGCGCGCTCGCGGTCGGCACCGCGGCCTACGACGCGGTGGTGTTCGAAATGGAACACAACCCGTACGACATCGCGATGCTGCGTCACTGCCTGCAGTACATGCTGAACCGCAAGCAGATCCTGGACGGCGGCAGCCTCGCCCCGGCGGTGACGCCGATGGTGCGCATCCCGCCCAATGGCGGCGAGAACAGCCAGTGGATCGCCAAGCAGGTGCTGGACGTCGGCGTCTACGGCGTCGTCTGGCCGCATGTCAGCACCGTGGAAGACGCCCGCAACGCAGTCGTCGCCTGCCGCTATCCGCGCCCGCGCGAAGCGCCGCACTACGACCCGCCCGGCCAGCGCGGCGACGCGCCCACCGCCGCCGCGCGCTACTGGGGGCTGACGGCGCAGGAATACTACAAGCGCGCCGATGTCTGGCCGCTGGCGCCGGACGGGGAGATCCTGGTGGCGATCATGTGCGAGGAGAAGCGCGCCATCGCCAACCTGCCGAAGATGCTGGAGCAGGTACCGGGCATCGGCGTGGTGCTGGTAGGGGAGGGCGACCTGTCGCAGGACCTCGGCCATCCGCGCCAGTATGAGCATCCCAGCGTGGCCTCGGCGATCGCCGACGTGGTGGCGATCTGCAAGCAGTACAACGTCCCCTGCGGCCATCCGCATGTGGATACGAAGAACGTGGAGGCCGTGCTGGCGCAGGGCTTCCGCTGGCTGATGGCCGCCCCGGTGCCGTCCTACGCGGCGCTGGAACAGGGCCGGAAGCTGGCCGGGCGCTGAGCGTTTGTGGAAGAATGCCTGCCTCGCACGAATTTTCGCGGAAACCCGTAATGATTCCCGCAGGCATCCTTTCGCGAGTTCGATTGCTTGTCATGCCCTGAGCGGGAAAGGACACACGTCATGATCATCGATGTGCATGCGCACTACACCCAGGCGTCGCCGAAGCTCGACGCCTATCGCGGCCGGCAGGTTTCCGCACAGAACAAACCGTCCAAGGGCGCGCTCGGGATTTCCGACGACGAAATCGCGGGCGCGCTTGCCGGCAACCTCCGGCAGATGAAAGACCGGGGGATCGACCGGCTGATGTTCTCCCCGCGTGCCTCCGGCATGGGGCATGATTTCGGCAACGAGCTGGTCAGCCGCTACTGGACGGAGACGAACAACGACCTGATCGGGCGGGTCTGCAAGCTGTTCCCCGAGCAATTCTCCCCGGTCGGGCAACTGCCGCAGACGCCGGGCGTGTCGCCGAAAAACTGCCTGGAGGAGATGGACCGCTGCGTGCACGAATGGGGCTTCGTGGGGTTCAACATCAACCCCGACGTCTCCGGCGGCGCGCAGCCGTTCACGCCCTCGCTCGGCTCCGAGTGGTGGTATCCGCTGTGGGAAAAGATGGTGGCGCTCGACGTGCCGGGGATGATCCACGCCAGTTCCACCCTGAACCCGGGGCTGCACGTGAACGGCTCGCACTACGTGAACTGGGACACCGCGGCGGTGGTGGAGCTGTGCAATTCCCGCGTGTTCGACGACTTCCCGAAGCTGAAGCTGATCATCCCGCACGGCGGCGGGGCGATCCCGTTCCAGTGGCGGCGGCATTCGGCGCTGCATGCGCTCGAGAAGCGGCGGCCGTTCGAGGAGATGGTGAAACACCTCTATTTCGATGCCGCCCTCTATGACCAGGATTTGCTCGAACTGCTGATCCGCCGCATGGGGCCGGACAACGTGCTGTATGCGAGCGAGATGTTCGGCACGGCGAAGGCGATCGATCCTTCCACCGGTCGCTGCTACGACGACACCGTGCCGATGGTGAAGGCGATCGCCTGGCTGGCGGACGCCGACCGCGAGAAGGTCTTCTCCGGCAACGCGCGGCGCCTCTACACGCGGGCGAAGCTGTAGCGGCGGGTCAACCTGCGCGCGCCTGCTCCTCCGGCGTGCGCAGGGTCAGCGCCAGGGCGTGCAGGCCGGAGGCGAATTCGGCGGCGAGCAGGGCGTGTACCTGGCGCGAGCGCTCCACCCGCGAGACACCGCGGAAGGCGTCCGCGACGACCAGCACGCTGTAATGGGTCTCACCGCCCGGCTGCGCGCCGGCGTGGCCGGCGTGGCGGGCGCTGTCGTCGGTGACGACGACGCACTCGGGCGTGAGGGACTGGCGAAGCGCGGCTTCCAGCCGCTGGGCGCGGGTCTGCATGCGGTTCATATCGGCCGACTGCGGCCCCCTGCCAAGCGGGCATTGCCAACCCGCGGGAGCCGACGCACATAGGACGCATGCCCCGACGCCCCGCACGACCCCGGGCCTACGCTCCCGACCCGGCGGCGCCGGGCCGGTGCTGCGACATGCCGGGCTGCACCGCCCAGGGGGAATACCGGGCACCGAAATCCCGGTCGAACCTGAGTGAATACTGGTGGTTCTGCCTGGAGCACGTGCGGGCCTACAACGCCGCCTGGGACTACTACAAGGGCATGAGCCCGGGCGAGATTGAGACCGAACTGCGCCGCGACAGCGCCTGGCAGCGCCCGTCCTGGCCGCTTGGGAGCCTGGGGGCTTCGGCGTGGGAAGACGCGCTGGCCCGCGACCCGCTCGGCCTGCTTGAGGCCGGGCGGCTGCGACGCGGGGCGGCGGCGCCGGCGGCCGACCAGGCGCCGGCAGAACTGCGGGAGCCGCTGGCGACCCTCGGACTGAGCTGGCCGGTGACCATCGCGGCGGTGAAGACCCGTTACAAGGAACTCGCCAAGCGCCACCACCCGGATGCCAACGGCGGCGATCCGGCGGCGGAGGAGCGGATCAAGACGATCAACCTCGCCTATGCCGCCTTGCGCTCCCGCCTCGCGGCCCCGGCCGCCGCCGCGGTGGGCTGAGCCGGACGTTTGACAGGAACCCTCCGGGGCTTAGACTTTCGTCCGAACGAACAGGATACACGCACTGATGAGCAACGTCGCCGCCCTCGCTGAACTCCGCCCCACCTCCGCGATCGACCTGCCGGACGCCGAGGTGGTTGCGCGCGAGGTGTTCGGCATCGACACCGACATGGTGGTGCCCGCCTTCTCCGTCCGCACCGAGCATGTGCCCGACGTCGACACCGCCTACCAGTTCGACCGGGAGACCACACTCGCGATCCTGGCCGGGTTCGCCTTCAACCGGCGAGTGATGATCCAGGGCTACCACGGCACCGGGAAATCGACCCATATCGAACAGGTGGCGGCGCGGCTGAACTGGCCCTGCATCCGGGTGAACCTGGACAGTCATATCAGCCGCATCGACCTCATCGGCAAGGACGCGATCGTCCTGCGCGACGGCAAGCAGATCACCGAGTTCCGCGAAGGCATCCTGCCCTGGGCGCTGCAGCACGCCTGCGCCCTGGTGTTCGACGAATACGACGCCGGCCGGCCGGACGTCATGTTCGTGATCCAGCGGGTGCTGGAAGTGGAAGGCAAGCTGACCTTGCTCGACCAGAACCGGGTGATTCGGCCGCATCCGTCGTTTCGCCTGTTCTCCACTGCCAATACGGTAGGGTTGGGGGACACCACGGGCCTCTATCACGGCACGCAGCAGATCAACCAGGGCCAGATGGACCGCTGGAACATCGTCGCCACGTTGAACTACCTGCCGCACGCGATGGAAACCGGGATCGTGCTGGCGAAGATGGGTGTCGACCCGACGGACACGAAAATGAAGAAGCAGGTGGAGGCGATGGTGGCGCTGGCCGACCTGACCCGCGCCGGCTTCATCAACGGCGACATCTCCACCGTGATGTCGCCGCGCACCGTGATCACCTGGGCGGAGAACGCGCGGATTTTCGGCGACGTCGGCTTCGCGTTCCGGATGACGTTCCTGAACAAGTGCGATGAGGCGGAGCGGAGCACGGTGGCCGAATACTACCAACGCTGTTTCAACGAGGAGATCCCGACGGGCGGCTTCACGCGGAAGATGGGGTGAGCCCACCGCCATGAGCGGCACCACCAAGGACAACGCCCGCACCGAGGACTTCAAGCGCGCCACCGCCGGCGTGTTGCGCGCGATCGCCGAAGTCCCGGACGTACAGGTGAACTTCCAGCCCGGACCCTCCGGCGTCTCCGGCAAGCGCGCGCGCCTGCCGCTGCCCACCCGTGCGCTGCCGCCGGCCGAGATGGCGAAGCTCCGCGGCGCGTCGGATGCGATCGCGCTCCGCCTGCGCCACCACGACGATGCCGTGCACAACGCACGCATGCCGAACCGGCGCGAGGCGCGCGACGTGTACGACGCGCTGGAGCAGGCGCGGGTGGAAACCGTCGGCGCCCGCCACATGGCCGGCGTTGCCGCCAACCTGCACGCCAAGCTCGCGGAGGAATGCGAGACCGAAGGCTACGACCGCATGACGCGGAAGGAGCAGATGCCGGTCACCGCCGCGCTCTCCCTGCTCGCCCGCGAGCGCATGTCCGGCCAGCCGGCGCCGGACGCCGCCCGCCGCGTGCTGGACCTCTGGCGCGAGGGATTGGCTGCCAATGTCGAAGACGCGCTCGGCGAGCTTGGCCGCACCAAGGACGACCAGCGCGCCTTCACCCGCGCGGCGCGCAAGCTACTCGCGGCGATGGAGCTCGCCGAAGCCGAAGCCGATGCGGAACCCGACGACCAGGAGCAGGACGGCGAACAGGGCGGCGAGCAATCCGGCGAACAGGACAATCCGGAACAAGGCGAAGGCCAGTCGGACTCCGACCAGGAAAGCGCCCTCGGCGCCCAGCCGGAGGAGATGGAGGGCGAGGCCGCCGACGACACCGGCGAAGAATCCGAGGACGAAGCCGCCATCGCCGAGGGTGACGACCGCCCCGGCGGCCCGCAGCCGCGGCGCGAGCGCCCGAACCTCGACGACGGCACCGCCTACCGCGCGTACACACGGCAGTTCGACGAGGAGGTCGCGGCCGAGGACCTCTGCGATCCCGACGAACTCACCCGCCTGCGCCAGCAGCTCGACCAGCAGTTGCAGCACCTGCAGGGCGTGATCTCCAAGCTGGCGAACCGGCTGCAGCGCCGCCTGCTCGCGCAGCAGACCCGCGCCTGGGAATTCGACCTGGACGAGGGCCTGCTCGACGCCGGCCGCCTGTCGCGCGTCGTGGTAAACCCGCTGCTGGCGCTGTCCTACAAGCGCGAGCACGAAATGGAGTTCCGCGACACCGTCGTGTCGTTGCTGATCGACAACTCCGGCTCCATGCGCGGCCGGCCGATCACGGTGGCGGCGATGTGCGGCGACATCCTGGCCCGCACCCTGGAACGCTGCGCGGTGAAGACGGAGATCCTGGGCTTCACCACCCGCGCCTGGAAGGGCGGGCAGTCGCGCGAGAAATGGGTGCAGGACGGCAAGCCGCGCAATCCCGGCCGGCTCAACGACCTGCGCCACATCATCTACAAGGCCGCCGACAATCCCTGGCGCCGGGCGCGCAAGAACCTCGGACTAATGCTGCGCGAAGGGCTGCTGAAGGAGAACATCGACGGCGAGGCCCTGCTGTTCGCCTATCGCCGCCTGCTCTCGCGCCCCGAGCACCGCCGCATCCTGATGGTGATCTCCGACGGCGCGCCGGTCGATGACTCCACCCTGTCGGTGAACCCGGGCAACTACCTGGAAAAACACCTGCGCGACGTGATCCGCGAGATCGAAAGCCGCGACCAGGTCGAGCTGATCGCCATCGGCATCGGCCATGACGTGACCCGCTACTATCGCCGCGCGGTCACGATCGTCGATGCCGAGGAGCTGGGCGGCACGATGATGAAGAAGCTGACGGAACTGTTCGACGAAGACGCCGAGGCCGCATGGTCCCGCGCCGCCGCCGAACGGGCGCCCGTGGTGGTATGAGTTCAGCGCCGCAGAGCTTCAGGGCATCATCGATCCAGGACCGCGTGCAAGGTCCCGCGCAGAGCAGGCAGAAGGTCGGCAATGAACCAGGGATTGCGCCGTTCCCAGGCAATGGTGCGCCAGGACGGATGGGGCAGCGCGCAGCGGCTTGGCAGCAAGTCGCGGAATCGGGCCACCTGGGCGGTCATCGGTCCCGGTCCCAAGATGTGGGCAATCGCGTAGCTTCCCACCAATAAGGTCAGGTGCAGCTCCGGCATCAGGGCAAGCAGCCGCGCCCGCCACAGCGGCGCGCATTCCCGCCGCGGCGGCGCGTCCCCGCCGTTCGGCAGCCGGCCCGGGTAGCAGAAACCCATCGGCACGATCGCGATGCGGGCCGTGTCGTAGAACCGCTCGCTGGTCAGACCAAGCCAGTCACGCAGGCGTTCCCCGGACGCATCGTTCCAGGGAATCCCGGTCTCGTGCACGCGGGTTCCGGGCGCCTGTCCTGCAATCAGCACCCGCGCGGTGGCGGAAACGCGCACGACCGGGCGCGGGCCGAGCGGCAAGTGTGCAGCGCACGCACGGCAGGCGCCGATCTCGGCAGTCAGCGCCGCGAGCCGGGCCGCAATTGCGCTGCGGTCAGGTGACGATTCCACGCTGCCGCAACTCCGCCACCACCTGTTCGGCCAGGCGTTCCGGTTCCGCTTCGAGGGTACGCAGCCGGATCTCGGGCGCTGCCGGTGCCTCATACGGCGCATCGACGCCGGTGAAGTTGCGCAGCTTGCCGGCATCGGCGCGCGCATACAGGCCCTTGGGGTCGCGCCGGCGGCATTCGTCCACGGGCGTATCGACGAAGATTTCCAGGAACTCGCCCGCTTCCACCCGTTCGCGCGCCATGCTGCGCTCGGCGCGATAGGGGGAAATGAAGGATACCAGTACGATCAGCCCGGCATCGACGAACAGCTTCGCCACCTCGGCGATGCGGCGGATGTTCTCCACCCGGTCCGCTTCGGTAAAGCCGAGGTCGCGGTTGAGCCCGTGGCGGACATTGTCGCCGTCCAGGCTCATGGTGTGCAGTCCGAGCGCGTGCAGGCGCTTTTCCACCAGGTTGGCGATGGTGGATTTGCCGGCGCCGGACAGGCCGGTGAACCACAGCACCGCCGGGCGCTGGCCTTTCAGTGCCGCGCGCGCCGCCTTGTCCACGTCGAGCCGGTGCCAATAGATCGCCCGCCCGTTCGGCTGGATTTGGGTGATCATCCCCGCGCCCACGGTGGCCCGGGTCAGCCGATCGACCAGGATGAACCCGCCGAGCGCCCGGCTGGTCGCATAGGGCTCGCAGACGACCGGCTGTGCCAGCGAGAGGGTGACGGTGCCGATTTCGTTGCCAGAGAGCTCGCGGGCCGGTTCGTCCTCCATGCGGTCGAGATCGAGCCGCCCGCCGATTTCGGTGACCGTTGCGATGCTGGTCGCCGCGCCGAGCATCAGCAGATAGGCCCGGCCACGGAACAGGTCGGTGTCGTCCATCCAGACCACGCGCGCGGTGATCTGCTGCGTCGACTCCGGCAGGGGGGCCCCGACGGGCACATCGTCGTGCCGGCGCGCCGGTGTCGGCGCAGCGGCGAGCACGTCGCCGCGGGAGACGTCGATGTCGCGGTCCAGCACCACGGTGACGGCCTGGCCCGGCTCTGCCGCGGCGCGATCGCCATCCATGCCGGCGAGCCGCGCCACCCGGGCGCTGGTTCCGGCGCCGACGTTCACGAGCGTGTCGCCGACCCGCAGAATGCCGCCGCGGAGGGTCCCGGCGTAGCCGCGGAAGTCGGCGTTCGGACGCAACACGAGTTGTACCGGCAGCCGGACCGGCGCATCGGCGGCAGGCGTCGGGATCGGTGCCGCTTCCAGCGCGGCGAGCAGGGTGGGACCGCGGTACCAGCCCGTCCGCGGGCTGGGTCGGGTCACGTTGTCGCCGTCGCGCGCCGCCACCGGGATGGCGGTCAGGCTGCCGGCGCCCAGCCGATCGAGCAGCAGGTGGATCTCGGTCGTCGCGCTGTCAAACGGTTCCTCGGCAAAACCGGCGAGGTCCATCTTGTTCACCGCCAGCACGAAATGCCGCACGCCCATCAGCGCGGCGATTGCCGCGTGGCGCCTTGTCTGTGCCAGGACGCCTTTGGTGGCATCGACCAGCAGCACCGCCACATCGGCGGTGGACGCGCCGGTGGCCATGTTGCGGGTGTATTGCTGGTGGCCCGGCGCGTCGGCCAGGATGAAGCGCCGTCGCGGGGTTTCGAAATAGCGATAGGCGACGTCGATGGTCACACCCTGTTCGCGCTCGGCGGCGAGCCCGTCGACCAGCAGCGCGAAATCGAGGTCGCCCGGCACCGTCCCGAACCGCCGGCTGTCCTGTTCCAGAGTCGCCATGGTATCGTCCGGAACTGCGCCGGATTCGAACAGCAGCCGCCCGATCAAAGTGGATTTGCCGTCATCGACGCTGCCGCAGGCGAGCACGCGCAGAAGCTGCTCGGGCATCAGAAATAGCCCTCGCGCTTCTTCAGCTCCATCGAGGCGCCCTCGTCGTGGTCGATCAGCCGGCCGGCCCGTTCCGACAGCCGCACGCCGCGCATCTCGGCGATGATCGCCGGCAGGTCGGCGGCCTCGGATTCCACCGCGGCCGACAACGGATAGCAGCCGAGCGAGCGGAAGCGCACCATCCGCGTCACCGGGGCTTCGCCTGGTGCCAGGCGCATCCGGTCGTCATCGACCACGATCAGCACGCCGTCTCGCTCCACCGTGGGACGCGGTGCGGCGAAATAGAGCGGTACCACCTCGATCCCCTCTGCCAAGATGTAGGTCCAGACGTCGAGTTCGGTCCAATTCGACAGCGGGAACACCCGCAACGTCTCGCCCGGCGCGTGCTGGCCGTTGTAGAGCTGCCACAACTCCGGGCGCTGGCGCTTCGGGTCCCAGCTATGGCCGGGACCGCGCACCGAGAAGATGCGTTCCTTGGCGCGCGAGCGTTCCTCGTCCCGGCGCGCGCCACCGATGGCGCAGGTGTAGCCGCCTGCGTCCAGGGCCTGCTTCAGGGCCTCGGTCTTCATGATCCGCGTATAGGTTGCCGGATCGTGGTCGAACGGGTTGATGCCCTGGCGCAGGCCGTCCGGGTTGGTGTGCACATGCAGATCGATCCCGTAACGGTCCGCGACGGCATCGCGGAAGTCGATCATCGCCCGGAATTTCCAGGTCGTGTCGATATGCAGCAGCGGGAACGGCGGCGGCGCCGGATGGAACGCCTTGCGTGCCAGATGCAGCAGAACCGAGGAATCCTTGCCGATCGAATACATAAGCACCGACGGCATCGCCTGCGCGGCAGCCTCGCGCAGGATATGCAGGCTTTCAGCCTCAAGGAGGCGCAGGTGGGCGGTCGCGGGAGATGTCATGGCGTGAAGGGCGAACCAAACGAGCGGTGAAGCGGAGGAGGTACAGCAACGCGACCGACGGTGGAACACTCTCCGGGAAAAAGCATGATCATGCTCGGCGCACCAGCCCACCGAGCAGATCGTTGCCGCCAGGCTCGGCCAATGCGAACGAAACCGAAGCGTGTCCGGTCGAACCGGCAGCGGGGCCGCGTCGGCCGCCGTCTGATCGCCGCCGCATCACGCCGGGCAGGATCGGGACTCCGGCGCGCGATGACGCGGCCAAGGTTCGCCGCGCGCATCCCCCATGCGTGCAGCGCCGGGCAGCGGCACCCAAGCGCGGCGCAGCGCCACAGATCGCGGGTGCGGGCGGCGCCAATGGCGGCCATACCCATGGGGGCAGATTTCCAAGTCGGGTGGGACCAGGACGACGTCGTCCTGCTCCTACCCGGGCTACCGCTACGCGGGGCTTTCGCCTGCAGGTACAGGTCGTATTTATATCGATATGACACGGCTAAGCCAACGTTGAACGCATTCCGAGTACGGATAGAATCCGCGTCGGCCAGCGTCAGGATCGGAAGGCCGCGTAACCGGCACGCCGAGACGGGGTCAAAAACATGTAGCGACATCAGCATATCCAAGCCATCACGCGTCAAATCAGCGAATCCCTGCAACACTCTGAAACAAAGCGGTCACCAGCCCCCCGTCCGTTTCAGCCAGCGTCAGCCTGTAGTCGAGCCGCGCCGCGCGTGCAATGCTCACACCATCGTGGCATTTGCCGCGTGACCGCAAGCCGTCTCAACGCCGGCCGCATCGGACGGGACGAGATCGGCCCAGGAACGCCCATCACGGAAACGCCACCGCCATGCACCACGACGCCCAGGGCCTCGAACTCACTGCCGCTTCCGTCGCCGCCGTCGCAGCGTGGGATCACACGATCGCCGGTTATCTCGGCTACCGGGCCGACACGTCGAGCCGCCTTGCCGCCGTCCTCGCTGCCTATCCCGACTTCGGCATGGCGCACTGCCTCAGCGCGTATTTCGCGCTGCTTGGCTTTAACGCCGCCCTGCTGCCGGCAGCCGCAGCGGCGGCGGACCGTGCCCGCCCGTTGCTCGCCGCCGCCACCCCGCGCGAGCAGGCGCATCTCGCCGCGACGGACGCCTGGCGCGCCGGATCGCTCGATCGCGCGGTCGAGATCTGGGAGCAGATCCTCGCCGCCCATCCGCGCGACGCGCTGGCCTTCCGCCTGCACCATTTCGTCAGTTTCTGGCTTGGCCGGCCCGACCGGATGCGCGCGGCCTTGCTGGCCGTGGAGCCGCACTGGGACCGCGATGCCCCGACTTATGTCACCCTGCTCGCCTGCCGCTGCTTCGCCTTCGAGGAATGCGGCCTTTACACCGAGGCCGAGGCGGCCGGGCGGGAGGCGATCGCCCGCGATCCCACCGACCTCTGGGCCGCGCACGGCGTGGCGCACGTGCTCGAAATGCAGGGAAGGCGGGCCGAGGGCATCGCCTGGATCACGCAGCTCGCCCCGGGCTGGGAAGGCGCCAACAATCTGCGCCACCACCTGCACTGGCACGCAGCCCTGTTCCATTTTGAGCGCGGCGCCTTCGACCGCGTCCTGGCGCTCTACGACACTGCCTTCCGCAACCTCGCCGCGCCGCTGACCGCGGCGCAGCCTGATCTCTACATCGACATCCAGAACGCCGTGTCGATGCTCTACCGCCTCGCCCGGCAGGGGATCGATGTCGGCACCCGCTGGGAGGAGCTGGCGGACAAGGCGGAGGCGCGGGTGGGCGACTGCCTGTCCGTGTTCACCCTGCCACACTGGGCCATGGCGCTGGCCGGCGCCCGGCGGTGGGGCGCGGCGGAACGCCTTCTCGACGGCATGCGGGACGGCGCCGCGGGGACCGGCCTGATCGCCACCCAGGTGCGCGACGTGGCGCTGCCGATCAGCGCGGCCATCCTGGCAGCAGCGCGGGGCGACCCCGCCGGCGCGGTGGCGCTGATGCGCCCGGCGCTAGGCGCCATGAGCGGGCTGGGCGGCAGCCATGCCCAACAGGATGTGCTGGAGCAACTGTTTCTCGATGCCGCCATGGCCGCCGGCCTGAAGGAAGACGCGACCCTGTTGCTGGAACGGGTCGCCGGCCGGTACCCCCTGCCCCCGCACCGCCGGCGCGGCTACGCCGCCGCGGCGCGCGAAATCGGGTTCGGCTGAACCGGAGCCTTCCCGACAGCGGGACCCCCGGCGTCCCCGCAGACGGCGGATGCAGCCTATATCGGGCGGAAGGGGAACCGGCCGGCGTTCAGGGACGGCGGTCGAAACGCGGCTCGACGCGCGGTTCCACCCGGGGCTCAACGCGCGGTTCGCGCCGCTGCTGGCGCGAAGCGGAGAAGGGCGGGGCGGAGAGTGGCGGCTCCGCTTCGTACTGCCGGGGGCGCGGATCGGGCGAAGCCGGCGGAATCGGCGGCCGGACGATGCCGGGCGGACGCCGTGGCGCCCCGAGCGACGGCCCCGCACGCGCCGGCAACTCGTTCGGGATGGTATAGACCTCGTCGAACGGGAGCGCCGAGGGATGCTCGGGCAGCCGCAACGCCAAGGTGCGGATCTCGCCCTGAATTTCGTCCAGCCGCGCTTCCAGCCCCTCCAGCCTGGCCTTCACTCCGATCACGCTGAACGGCACGAGCAGGAACGCCAGGCCCCACAGGACCACCGCGACCAGCAGAACGAGCGAGGCCCACCAGGGCAGCCAGGCCGGAAGCGCGACGGGAAGGTTCATGGCCTGTCCCTACCACCACCGCGACCGTGCAATCCAGCATGCGATGAGCGGCTGCGACAGGCGCGCGAAGGAAAGCGGCTGGCGCTTCGGCTCTCCGGGCCAGCGGGCGCCGCCGGGAGTCGGCCCCCCGCTTTCAGCCGCCGAGCCGGCGCGGAAGCATCCGTCGCAACGTTGGATCGCGCAACACGTAATGATGCCCGAGCGCCGCGGCGGCATGCAGCCCGGCCAGGATCAGCACCGCATTGGCGCAAAGGCTGTGCCAGCCACGCAACGTATGCGGCAAGGTCCCGTTCGGCGCCGTGAAGCTCGGCAGGCTGAAAAGGCCGAAAAGGCTGTCCGCCTGGCCGAAGGCGGTCAGCAGCCCGAGCACGACGGTAACGCAGACCAACGCATACAACGCCCAATGCACGGCCCGGGCGGCAAGCGCGAGGATCCAGGGCCCCTCGATCGGCAGGCGGGTGCCGCGCGAGGCGCGCCAGGCCAGCCGGGCCACGATGACGCACGCCAGGAGCGTGCCCAGCAGAATGTGGACCGACCGGTAGTCCACCCGCAGCGGCCCTTTCGGCCAGTCGTTGATGGTCTGGCCGATGATCCACAACGCGGCGACCAACAGGGCGGTCGCCCAGTGCAGGGCGATCGAGGCGGCGTCGTAGCGCACCGCAACGGCGGGTGTCGGCCGGGTCGTCGACATATATGGAACTATCCTAACTGCTACCGATCAGGATCCCGCACGCGAACACCAGCGCGCCGCCGACCATCACCTGGAATGCCGCGGAGACGGGCGGCGTATCCATGTATTTCCAGCGCACCCAGGCGATCACCGCCAGTTCCACGATCACCACCGCGATGGCGACGACGATCGCCGTGCGGAAGTCGGCGATCAGGAACGGCAGGGTGTGGCCGATGCCGCCGACCGTCGTCATCAGCCCGGTGATCGCCCCGCGCACCAGCGGCTGGCCGCGCCCGGTCAGGCTGCCGTTGTCCGATAGCGCCTCGGCGAAGCCCATCGAGATGCCGGCGCCGATCGACGCAGCCATCCCGACGAGGAAGGCATCCCAGGAATGGCCGGTGGCGAAGGCCGAGGCGAACACCGGCGCCAGGGTGGAGACCGATCCGTCCATCAGCCCGGCCAGGCCGGGCTGGATCACGCGGAGCAGGAACTGCCGGCGCGCGGCACGGTCTTCCTCGGCGCGCACGCCCTCGGTCAGATTCGCGGCGGTCAGTTGCTCGGCAATCGCCTCGTGGTGCGCCTCGGCGTCCGCGAGGTCGCCGAGCAGGCTGCGGACCGACGCATCCGAGGTGCGCGCCGCGGCGCGGCGGTAGAAGCGCTGGGTTTCCAGCTCCATGCTTTCCGCCAGCGCGCGCACGGCATCGAGGCCAAGCGGGCGGATCTGCCAGATAGGCTTGTGGGTCAGGAAGCCACGCACGTCCTGGCGGCGGATCAGCGGGATATGCTCGCCGAATTTCTGCCGGTAGAGCTCGATCAGGCGCCGACGGTGGTCGCCCTCCTCGGTCAGCATTTCGGAGAAGACGCGGGCGGAGGCGGGGTAGGTCTCCCGCAGGCCTTCGGCGATGTCGGCGTAGATGCGCGCGTCCTCTTCCTCGTTGGCGATCGCCAGGGCCAGGACTTCGCGTTCGCTGAGGTCGGAGAAATCGCGCATGGGGGCGTATGTGCGGTCGCGGCAGGCGGCGTCAAGTCACGAACGGAACAATGCAAATGCTTCGCAGGCGCGGAAGGGCAGGCGGAGCAGGTGGCTTGCCAAGGAATCCTTGTTCCCTTACTTTCCGCCAATGCTCGCCAAGCTCACCGGCAAGAACCAGCTCACCCTTCCCCGACAGGCGCTCGAAGCGCTTGGAACGGTGTCGCATTTCCAGGTGGAGGTGGAGGGAGACCGGCTGGTCCTGACCCCGGCCCGCATCGGCGCGGCAGCGGCGGTACGGCGCAAGCTCGCCGAGCTCGGGATTACCGAGGCCGATGTCGCGGACGCGGTCGCCTGGGCGCGCAAACCCCGCTGACACCGCCCAAGGCACACCGCCCGGAGCGGGCCGTCTTCGACACCAATGTCGTCGTTTCGGCGCTGGTCTTCGGTCGGCGGCTGGCATGGTTGCGGAGCGTATGGGCGCGCGGCGCGGTGACCCCGGTCGTGTGCCGGGAGACGACGGCGGAGCTGCTCCGCGTGCTGGCCTATCCGAAATTCCGGCTCGACCAGGCCGCTCGGGAGGCGCTGCTGGAAGACTATCTCCCGTTTGCCGAGGCCGTCAGTCTGCCGCACCCGCTCCCGCGATTGCCCGTTGCCTGCCGCGACCGCGACGATGCGGTATTTCTGCACCTGACCCTGGCCTCCAGGGCGGCCTTCCTCGTCTCGGGCGACGGTGACCTCGCGGCGCTGCGCGCCATCGCGCCGATGCCGATCCTGGCGGCACGAGATCTGCGGGCGCGGTTCGCGCAGGGCTGATCCCTGGCGCGGCCTTGCGTCGTGCGCAGCCGTCCCCTCATCTTCCGCATCCCCGCCAAGGACCCCGCCCATGCTCCGGCTCTCGGTGCTCGACCAATCCACCGTCGTCACCGGCCGCGCGCCGGATACCTCGATCCGCGAGTCCCTCGCGCTGGCCCGCCATTGCGAGGCGCTCGGCTACGCCCGCTACTGGGTGGCCGAGCACCACAACTCCGCCTCCATCGCCGGCACCGCGCCGGAAGTGCTGATCGCCGCCATCGCCGCGACGACGCAACGGATCCGGGTCGGCAGCGCGGGGGTGATGCTGCCGCACTACGCGACCTTGAAGGTGGCCGAGCAGTTCCGCGTGCTGGAAGCGATCGCGCCGGGGCGGATCGACCTTGGGCTTGGCCGCGCGCCCGGCTCGGACGGCCGCACCGCCTATGCGCTCAACCCGCTGGCGGAAACCGCGGCGGCGGAGTTCCCGGCGCAGGTGCGCGACCTGCTCGCCTGGCTCGCCGGGGAACCGCTGGTGGCAGGGCATCCGTTTCACGACATCGTCGCGCAACCGCAAGGGCCGACGGTGCCGGAGGTGTGGCTGCTCGGCAGTTCCGATTACGGCGCCCAGGTCGCGGCCTTCTTCGGCCTGCCGTTCTGCTTCGCCCATTTCATCACCGACGGGGCGGGAACGGAGGAGGCGCTCTCGCTCTACCGCGCGCAATACCGCCCGAGCCCGCGCCACCCGACCCCCCACGCCGCGCTGTGCGTCTGGGCGCTGGCGGCGCCGACCGAGGCGGAGGCGGAGCATCTGTTCGCGTCGCGCGCGCTGTGGCGGCTCGGCCGCGATCGCGGGGTCTACGCCGCGTTGCCGTCGCCCGAGGAGGCGTTGGCGCACCCCTACACGGACGCCGAACGCGCCCGCATCGTCCGGCTCCGTGCCCGCGCGCTGGCCGGCACGCAAGCCGCAGTGGGCGAGAAGCTGCGCGCGCTCGCCGCGACGCATGGCGTGGGCGAGATCGCGGTGCTGACCACCGTGCACGATCCGGAAGCCCGGCGGCAGTCCTACAGCCTGCTCGCGCGGGAGTTCGACCTTGGGGTCCGAGCCGGAATGATCGCTGCATCTTCGTAGCACCGTGCAGGCCGTTGCGCCGGCTGCGGTCCGGGGCGCGATGCGGTTCCGCGGCCGCGGGCCGTGAGCGCCCCGTGCCGTCCCGGGCTGCTTGCGGTGCTTGGGTGGGCGAGTATGTTGTTATATCGTAACGATATCGGCGCACGACCGCCCGCCCCGGCCTAGTGGCCGAAAAGCGGTGGGCGATATCCGAGCGGACCGTGCTCGCGGATCGCCGCGGCTTCGGACCGCCGGCGCGGGCGGTCGGGGTCGGGCGTTGCCTCCGGCGCGCGCCGCGGGGGCGTGTCCGGCGCGGGCGGTGGGGCTTCGGGGGGCGTGATGCCGAACATCCGGCAGAGCGGGCGCAGCACCCGCCACAGGCGCGGGGCTGTCGCCAGCAGTTCCGTCATTTCCGGCTGCGCCAGGAGATAGGCGAATTCGATGCCGGACGGGACCGTTTCCGGCGCCATCCGCGCCAGCCAGCCATAGGTTCTGGGCAGGATCCGGCGGGGCGCACGGGACCAGGCCGGCACCGCATCGGCGGGCATGGGGGCAGGTTCGGCGGGGTGGCGGCGGGACCTTGCCACCGGATGGGCGGCGATGGCGGCGAAGCGCTCCGCCGCCTCCGTGAGGCGGTTCCACAGCCGGGCCGCAAGGTCCATCAGGACCGGGTTGTGCTCGGCGCCGGTCGCCATCGCTTCCCGCAACCCGCCGATGAAGCGGGCGAAGCGCCCGGCGAGGGCCCAGGCGCTGGTGGTGGAAGCGGCGGCGGCGGCGGACATGAACGAAACAAGAACACAAATCCGCCGCCGTGTCAAGCGGTTTTCGCGCCGGGGTGGTGTCTCAGTTCGGATTTCCCATGCCATGAGACAGGCGGGCGCGCCGCCCGGAAGGCCGTCTCCGCTAGGAATGAAGAAATTCCTTCTCCTTCACCAGCGGGTGACGCCGTGGCTACCGCGGCGCCGCGTGGAATTTCTCTCTATCCTCGCCCTTGGACTTGGAGTAGGGTGCGGCACCTAAGAAACTGCTTGACGAAGGCGCCCGACCGTGCCGCGCCCAGGACTTTGGCATAGGATTTTGGTGCGATGGCTACGATTCACGTGGAGGCTGCGACGATGCCGCGAGGACCCCAAGGCCAGGAACGCCCGGCCGACGTGATCGGCTGCGCCGTCCAGGTGGCGCGGTTGTCGGTCGGGTTGGAGGCGGAGGAGTTGCGGGAGCCGTCTGGCCGGGTGCGTAGTGGGCATGCGGAAGCGAAGGCGCGGGCGAATAGTTTGGCGCCGGAGAAGCGGCAGGAGATCGGCCGCCGGGCGGCGCAGGTAAGGTGGGAATGAACCAGCTATCTCACATAGGCCGCAGCCGGGCGCCGGTGGTCGATCTGGAGCCCGCTGAAGACAAGATCGTTGAAGCAATCGCCTTTGTGATTGCGGAGGCGACGCGGCGCGGCCTAACGGTCACTCAATACGATATCGTGAAGACGCTGTTCTTCGCTGACAAGGCTCACCTGAATGCGTATGGCAGACCCATCACGTTCGATAACTATCGCGCCATGCCTCATGGCCCGGTGCCTAGCTTGGCATATGATCTTCTAAAGGGTTTTCTTTCTGGCCTACGCCGCCACCGCATCTCTGAGTTACCATGGAGTCGGCGGGAGGCCCCGGAGATAAGTCCGAACGCGAATGTTTACTTCGGCGCAAAGGCCGAGTGGGACGAGGATGTGCTCTCTGAGAGTGACGTGGAAGCTCTGAGGGATGCACTCGTAGCGGTTAAGAGCCTAACATTTGGGCAGATAAAGCGCCTTACCCATGAAGACCCGGCTTACGTAGAAGCTTGGAACCCGGACGAGTCGCTAAGTAGCCCGATGAGTTATTCGTTGTTCTTCGAGAACGCAGATCCAGAGCAGGCGGAAGTGGTCCTATATCTCTCTAAGAACCGTAAATCTTGCGGTAGGTAATATTGTTGAATATCGCAATCCACAGGCCGGTAAACTAAAATACCACCTGTGCGTACAGCCTTGTCTGCCTGATGGGTCAGCTTGCTTCCTATTTATAAACTCTAAGTCAGGGTTTAACGCTGATTGCGTTTTCCCTGATGGGTCATTCCCGTGCCTTCCCCCGTCGCCTACCGGACAATCAGTGGTAAGCTTTTCCCAATTGGTGCGGGCCAATGCGCGGCAGCTCGCACTTTTCCAGGCGGTTGTGATCGGAGACTGCCCGTCAGTGGTGGCCGCAGCATTAGAGGCGTTCTGCCGCGACATCAAGAGCCTGCCCCGGAAAGATCATGCGATCGTGGTAGCAGCCCTATCGCAGATAAAATGAACATAATGCCTGCTATTTCCGGTGGATCGCAATATTGTTGGGGGTATGAACAAGCTCCCCGCCGCCAAGCGCACCCAAATCCTCTCCATGCTGGTGGAAGGCTCGTCCATGCGGTCCATCAGCCGCGTGGCGGACGTGAGCATCAATACGGTGGCGAAGCTGCTGGCCGAGGCCAGGGTGGCTTGCGAAGCCTTCCACGACGAGACCGTCCGCGGCGTGAAGGCCCAGCGGGTCCAGTGCGATGAAATTTGGGCGTTCTGCCACGCCAAGGCCAAGAACGTCGCCACGGCGAAGGCCGCACCGGAAGGCGCTGGGGACATCTGGACCTGGACCGCGATCGATGCCGACTCCAAGCTCATCATTTCCTGGAATGTCGGCGGTCGGGACGCGGGCTATGCCAGCGTTTTCATGGACGACGTCGCGGGCCGCCTGGCGAACCGGGTGCAGCTTACGACGGACGGCCACAAGCCTTACCTACAGGCCGTAGAAGGTGCCTTCGAAGCGGCTGTGGACTACGCCCAGCTTGTGAAGCTCTATGGCGACGCTC
The DNA here is from genome assembly GCA_963708095.1 of uncultured Pseudomonadota bacterium. GTDB lineage: Bacteria > Pseudomonadota > Alphaproteobacteria > Acetobacterales > Acetobacteraceae > JAJZVS01. The sequence continues at coordinate 3,157,907 of OY970182.1, read as the reverse complement.
CCGGGACGGCCGGCCGCTACAGTCCAGCGGCGTGCCTCGGTGCTCGTAAGGACCGGATCGAAGGCAGCCCGGACCCGGCGCACGTCTCCACGTCTTACGTGGAACGCCAGAACCTCACCATGCGGATGGGGATGCGCCGCTTCGCCCGCCTAACGAACGGCTTCTCAAAGCGGGTTGAAAGCCACCGACACATGCTGGCGCTGTTCTATGTGCATTACAACTTCGTTCGGATGCACAAGACGCTGCGCTGCACCCCCGCGATGGCGGCCGGTATCTCTCCGACCCTCTGGACCATGGACAACATCCTGGCCCTGATCGACGCGCGAGCCGAGCCGGCCAAGCGCCCGACCGTCTATAAAATGGGGAATTCAAACTGAGACACTACCCGCGCCGGAGGGTCGATGCCGTCGGCGGCTGCCGCGCCGTCCATGCGACCGGCACGCCGGGGGCGCGGCCGGACCTCGTTCGTCAAGCCGGTCCTTGATCGCATCATAACGCGCACGGAGAATAACGCACGGACGCCCGTACGGGCCGCTCAGCGGAACAGCGAGCCCTCGCCCCCGCGGCCGAAACGGCGGCCGTTCCGCCAAAGCTGGAAACGGATCGCCGCCCAGGCCACCACCCCGGCCACCAGCGCCACCGGAATGAGCGCGAGCGCCAGCCAGAAGGCGAGCGCCGCCACCGCGATCACCCCGGTCAGTACCGCGACGATGATCGCGGCCCCCGCCAGGCGCATCGGCCAGGTCGGGCGCGGGGGCAACAAATCGCCGTCGAGGCGCATTTCGATCTGGGGCGGCAAACGGTCCTGGGCCATGCGCAAAAAATGGCTTGCCGACGCCATGGCTGCAACCCCCCGCCGGCCGGTTGGCAAACCCCGCGCGCGCGGTCCACACTGCGGTAACGGAGCAGGGAGGATCAGATGGCCGAACGTGTGGCGGTGGTGACGGGTGCGGGCAGCGGGGTGGGACGCGCGGCGGCGCTCGCGCTGCTGAACGACGGCTGGGCGGTCGCGCTCGCCGGGCGGCGCAAGGACGCGCTGGAAGAGACGGCCGGGATGGCGAAATCCGGCAACGCGCTGGCGGTCCCCACCGACGTGCGCGATCCGGACTCGGTGGCCGCGCTGTTCGCCGCGATCAAGTCCCGCTTCGGCCGGCTCGACGTGCTGTTCAACAACGCCGGCGGCAACGTGCCCAGCACGAATTTCGGCGATTTCACGTGGGAGCAATGGACGTCCGTGGTCGCCGTCAATCTGAACGGCATGTTCCTGTGTGCGAACGCCGCGTTCCGCATGATGCGCGACCAGTCGCCGCAGGGCGGGCGGATCATCAACAACGGCTCGATCTCGGCGCATGCGCCGCGGCCGGGGTCGGTGGCGTACACCTCCACCAAACACGCGATCACCGGGCTCACGAAGTCGATCGCGCTCGACGGGCGCACCTTCGAAATCGCCTGCGGGCAGATCGACATCGGCAACGCCGCCACGCCGATGACCGCGCGCATGGCCCGCGGCGTGCCGCAGGCGAACGGGGAGACGAAGGTGGAACCGACGATGGATGCCGATCACGTCGGCAACGCCGTCCGCTTCATGGCCGACCTGCCGCCCGATACCAACGTGCAGTTCATCACCATCATGGCAACCAAGATGCCGTTCGTCGGCCGGGGCTGAACCGCGCGATGCGCCGGCGGACCGCCCTGCTCGCGCCGCTGCTGGCGCTGGCGGCGGCGCGTCCGGCGGCGGCGGACGCGCCGCGCGCGGACAAGGTGGTCTTCGGCCTCGATTGGCAGGCCGAGGCCGAATACGGCGGCTTCTACCAGGCGGTGGCGCGGGGGATCTACACGCGCCACGGGCTGGACGTGACGATCGTGCAGGGTGGCCCGCAGCTCAACCATGTTCAGTTGCTGCTGGCCGGGCGGCAGCAGTTCGACCTTGCCGGCGGCCGGACGGTGGAATTCGCGCACCACCACCTGCCGTTCGTGGCGGTCGCGGCGATCTTCCAGAAGGACCCCTCCGTGCTGATCGCCCATCCCGGCACCGGGGTGCACGGTTTCGCCGACCTGCGCGGCCGCCCGATCGAGGTCGCAGCCGATGTGCGCGCCGGCTGGTGGCGGTTCCTGGCGGCCAAATACGGCTACAGCGACAGCCAGATCCGCCCCTACACGTTCAGCCTGGCGCCGTTCCTGGCGAACCGGCAGATGGTGCAGGAGGGCTACCTGGGGTCGGAGCCATTCCTGATCGAGCAGCAGGCACATTTCACCCCGGTGGTGCTGCCGATCGCCGACGCCGGCTACCAGGGCTACGGCAACGTCATCGCCACCAGCCGGCGGCTGATCGCGACCAACCCGGGATTGGTGCAGCGTTTCGTCGATGCCTCGATCGAGGGGTGGTATTCGTATCTGTACGACGACCCCGCGCCGGCGGATGCACTGATCCGCGCAGCCAACCCGGACATGCCGCAGGCGCTGATCGACTACGGGCGGAAGGTGATGCTGGCGCACGGGATCGTCGATTCCGGCGACGCCAGGCGGCTCGGCATCGGGGCGATGGCCGATGCACGCTGGGCCGCGTATTACGACGCCATGGCCGCGGTCGGGGTCTATCCGAAGGGGATCGACGTGAAGCAGGGCTACACGTTGCAGTTCGTCGATCGCCGGGTCGGCATGGGCGGGAAGCCTTAGGGTCAGGCATGGCGGCGCACTGGAAAGGCCTCGATACCAGCCGGATGCCGCATTTCATCGGCTACGATCAGGCCGAGCGGATGCTGAACGCGCTGCTCGACCGCGCAAGCGCCTGGGGGCCGGACGCGGTGGCCGGCATCGCCCGCGGGGGTTTGGTTCCGGCGAGCATGGTCGCGAGCCTGCTCGCTTTGCCGCTCGCGATGCTGTCGGTAGCCCGCGGCGGCGCGGTGTCCTGGCTGGGCCCGGCGCCGGCGGGCAAGCGGCTGCTGCTGGTCGATGACGCCTGCTCCACCGGGGAGACGATGCTGACGGCGCGCGCCGCCCTGGCCGCCGAGGGCCGGGACTGCCTGACCCTGACAGTGGCCTACGACCCGGAGCGCTCCGCCTACGTGCCCGACCTGTCGCACCCGATGACGGCGCTGTTCCGGTTTCCCTGGGAACGGGGGGAAGCCACGCCTACCTCCCGCGCCGCCCGGGCAGCCGGGGCGCCGCCGGACCGGCTTGTGGAGGCACCATTCTTCGGCCTCGATCTGGACGGGGTGTTCCTGCCGGACCTGCCGCCGGCGGAGTACGGGGCGGGGCTGGAGGCGGCACTGGCGGCACGCCTGGCGCTCGATCCGCTTCCGCACCTGCCGGGCTTCGACCCGGCCCGGGCGGTGGTGATCACCGGCCGGCCGGAGTGCGACCGGGCGATGACCTCGGCCTGGCTGGCGCGCTGCGGGCACGGGGGTTTGCCGCTGGAATGCCGGCCTGCCGACCTGGCGCACGATCCGGCAACGGTGGCGGACTACAAGGCCCGGGTGGCGACGCGCTGGGGCTGCACGCATTTCGTGGAGAGCGATGCGGAGCAGGCGGTGCGGATCGCGGCAGCGGCGCCGCATCTGGTGGTGCTGTGGTGGATCGCGGCGGAGCGGCGGGGCGTGGTGGTGGGGGCGGCCGGGTAGCGCCGCCGTGGTCTTGGCTGCCGCCGTGCGCCTGGACGCCAGGCTTTTCGCCGCCGAGGCTGATCTGCATTTCACGAATAGCGTAATCCTTTCGCCGAGTGCGTAGTGATCGGTATCGGATCGCCAGATTGAAGCACGGCGCGGCCGGCTCTATCAGCGGGGCCGGACAGAACAGCGGGAGCGCGTTCGGATGACGATGATCAGGCTGGGGATTCTCGGAGCCGGCATCATGGGGGAGCGGCTGCTGCGCGCCGCCCTCGAACATGCGGCGGAGGTGGTGCGCGTGACCGGGATCTGGGACCCGGCGGAGGGGGCACGGGCACGCATGGTCGCGTCGTTCCCCGGCCTGCCGGTTGCCGGCAGCGCCGCAGAGGTGGTCAAGGACTGTGATTGTCTCTACATCGCCTCGCCCCCCGCGACCCATCTCGCCCACGCGCGGGCCGGGCTCGCCGCGGGCCGGGCGGTGTTCTGCGAAAAGCCGCTGGCGGTCGATGTCGCCGAGGCCCGAGCCTTCGCGGCCGAAACGCAGGGCGCGCGAATCGCGGTGAACTTCCCCATGGCCTCGAGCTTCGCAGTCGAGCAGTTGCGCGACTGGATCGCGCAGGGCGCGGTCGGTACGCCGCGGACGCTGGACATCGAGGTCGCCTTCGCCACGTGGCCGCGCGGATGGCAGCGTGAGGCCGCGTCCTGGCTGGACCGGCCGGAGCAGGGTGGCTTCACCCGCGAGGTCCTGTCGCATTTCCTGTTCCTCACCGGCCGCCTCGCCGGTCCGCCCCGTCTGGAGGAGGCGTTCGCCGCCTTTCCGGTGCCGGGATGCAGCGAGCGAGCCGTGCGCGCGCGGCTGCGCGCCGGGGCCCTGCCGGTGACACTCATCGGTTCGGTCGGCACCACGCCGAAGGACGACCACAACACCTGGACGTTGCAGGGCCCAAACGGCGCCGTCCGCCTGCACGACTGGGCGATCGCGGAACGGCTCGGGCCGGACGGCGCGTGGCACGCCAATCCGGACGCCATGCCGCACGAGCGCGCCCGTCCGATGGTGCTGCGTCGCCAACTCACGGCGGTTGCCGCGATGACGCGCGGGGAGGCGCACACGCTGGCGACGGTGGGCGAGGCGCTGGCCGTGCAGGAAGTGGTCGAGGCGATCCTCGCCGCTCGCTGATACCGCTGACCGCCTTCCTGCGCGCATCCGCCCCGCACGGTCTGGTCGCGCACATCGAGATGTGCGTGTTGCGGCCGAGATATGAAATTCCTCGGCATGAAGGTCCGGTCAATTCGAGGCGCCTGTGTCGTTGCTGAAAGCGGACATTACTCCTTACAGCCGCGGTTGAATGGTGTCTTCAGCTCACGATCTTCCCAAGCCGGAAGGCCCCCGCCAGATGGTCGATGAAGGCGCGAACGACTGGCAGCAGGCCGCGGCGAGTTGTGAAAACGAGGTGCACTATCCCGTCCTCGGTTTCCCATTGCGGGAAGACATGGACCAGGCTTCCCCTCGCCAGTTCGCTCCGGCAGGTATGGTCCGGCAGGAGCGCCACCCCGAGGCCGGCAACCGCCGCGTCGCGAAGGGCGAGGAAATCGACACAGGTCAAGCGAGGTTCGTGGCGGACCGTGCGTTGCGCGCCATCCGGTCCGGAGAATGTCCAGGTGATCTCGCCCATCTGGTCGGTCGTGGCCAGCGTCGGCAGGTCAGACAGCGCCGCCACATCGCCGCCGGCGCATGAGGCAGCCAGAGTCGGCGCAGCGACGAGGATCCGGGTGGATCGGCCCAGGCTGCGCGTTGTCAGGGCAGCGTCGGTCTCGAGCGTCCTGCGGACGCGGATCGCGACATCGACCCGCTCATCGATCAAATCAACCGGCCGATCGATAGCCACAACCTGTAACTTCGCCTTTGGGAATGTCTGCATGAAGCGGCAGAAGGTCGGCGAAAGCGCTTCGACCAGACCCAACGGGCAGCTACAGCGGACGACGCCGCGTGGCTCACCAAGCGCCTCGGACACGAGGGCGTCAGCCTGCTGCACGTCCATCATGATCATGCGGCAGCGGTCGTAGAAGGCCTGCCCAATCTCGGTCACTCGGAAACGGCGCGTGGAGCGCTCGATCAGGCGCACGCCGAGACGCGCCTCCAGGCAGCCGATCCGGCGGCTCAGCGTCGATTTTGGTGATCGCATCGCCCGTCCAGCCGCGGCGAAACCGCCATGGGTCACCACCTCGGCGAACAAGGCGTAGTCGTTGAGGTCGGGCGCCATCATCGTCTCATTCAGGGAACACTGAAGCTCAGTCTCGGTCTCTACCGCATCCAGTGTCCCATGAACATCCTTATTCCCATGCGGCCGGCAATCAGCCGCAGGGGTCGAGGAGACAGACAATGAGCGGCAAGTTCGAGAACAAGGTCGTGGTCGTAACCGGCGGCACGAGCGGCATCGGCCTCGCCACCGCCAGGCATTTCGCGGCCGAAGGCGCATCCGTCTTCATCACCGGCCGCCGGCAGGAAGAACTGGACGCGGCGGTCAAGGGGATCGGCGGCAAGGTGAGCGGCGTGCGCGCCGACACATCGAAGCTCGCCGACATCGACCGCCTCTATGACGCGGTCCAGCAGAAGCATTCGCAGATAGATGTCCTGTTCACGAATGCCGGTGGCGGCTCGATGCTGCCCCTCGGCGCCATCACCGAAGAGCAATACGAGGATACGTTTGGCCGCAACGTGAAGGGCGTGATCTTCACGGTGCAGAAAGCGCTTCCCCTGCTGCGGGACGGCGCGGCGGTGATCCTGATGGGGTCCACGGCGGGCGCGACGGGCACGGCTGCGTTCAGCATCTACGGCGCCTCCAAGGCCGCGGTACGCAATCTCGCGCGCAGCTGGACACTGGACCTCAAGGAGCGCGGCATCCGCGTCAACGTCGTTAGCCCAGGCCCTGTGAAGACGCCTGGCCTGGCTGGCCTTGCGGGGCCTGACGCCGTGCGGCAGCAGGACCTTCTCGACCACATGGCGACCCAGGTGCCGATCGGCCGCGTCGCAGACCCGGACGAGATCGCCAAGGCCGTTGCCTTTCTGGCGTCCGATGACGCGAGCTTCGTGGCCGGCGCCGAACTCTTCGTCGACGGCGGGCAGGCGCAGGTCTGATACCGGCGGCCTCTTCGGCCGGCGGGTATCGCGTATGGGGTTGGTGGGGCGGCCATGCGCAAAATCAAGGACATACCAGCGGCCAGGTGGACGCCGGACGAGGAATTGGCCGGGGCCGCTGGTATGAGGCGTCACGTCCACGCACCGCGCTCGCGGCGCGGCGCTTTAATTTTCGAGAGAGGATCACGATCATGCCGGACATCATCGAAACGCTCCTGCTGCGCAACCTGCAGGAGGTCTTTGGCGAAGGCGATCCAACGCGCCGGCGCGCCGCCATCGAAGAACTCTACACCGGAGACTGTACGGTTCTTCTTTCCATCGGCCGTTATGTCGGCCCCGCGGCGCTCGATCGGGTCGCCGGCGAGTTGCGCGCCACGCATCCGAACTTCGTCTACACGCCACATCGCCCGCCACAGGCCGTTCAGGACGGTGGGCGCCTGGCATGGGGTTCCGGGCCGCCCGCCGAGCCGCCGCGCTACACAGGGCTCGATGTCATTATCGTCCGGAACGGGAAGATCGCCACCCTGTACGTCTTCCTCAACTCGCCGCCAGCATAGTCAGACTGCCCTGCGAAGCGAATGGCCGGTTCTGACGAGCGCCACCCGAATGCAGACAGGCCGAAACCCACCCAGAGCAGAAGCCCACTGCATATCTCAAGAATTATGCACCGGTAAACGCGCCTTACGCGCAGCATCCTGCTTCAGAAAGTCTTGTGCCGTCTGCCCCGGTGTCATCTCGAATATCGTATCAAGAACGACGAACGCAGACATGCGGTCGATACGGAATATCCGAAAGCCGTCGCGGATTTCGCACCATGCGGCGAGCAACCAGACCGGGCCGTAAAACGCCATGATCAAGGGACGGGCCACACGCTCCGTCGAGTTGCCGTCAAGGTCCTGATAGACGAACTGTATTTTGCGTCTGTCGCGTATGGCGTGCCGCAGAGCCGCTTGATCGATGGTAATAGTTTGTCGGGCATGATCGGCAGGTGCCCACAGCCTCGCTAGGTCAAAGTGCTGGCGCAGCGCCTCCGGCGATACCTCCCGGACTTTGTCAATCGCGGTCGCCGCAGCGGCGGCAAGCTCAGGATCCGCCCACGATTGGACGATGCGCGCTCCTAGTAGCAGCGCTTCAATCTCGTTCTCATTGAACATAAGCGGCGGTAGATCGAAGCCCGGTCGCAAGATATAGCCGACGCCCGCTTCGCCCTCGATAGGGACACCCCTTGAGACCATATCGCCGATATCGCGGTAGATGGTCCGTTCGGACACTCCCAAAAGCGCGGCAAGATCGAATGCCCGCGTTGCCTTCTTCCGGCGCAGTATTTGGATGATCTCAAAAAGGCGATCCGCGCGGCGCATCCGTGCTCCTGACAGTCTCCTGACACAACGCTGTCAGGAGTGATATCGTAGGGGTCTTCCCCCTGACAATAGTCCCGTCAATACGAGAGGGAACGCGCGTAGGGCGCGCGGCTCAGTGACGCGGAGGAAGAATGAAGCCAATCGCTCGTCGGCTACTTATTGCGCTTTTGTCAATGAGCAACGTTGCCGCTCGTGCAGATGACAGCGCGCCCTCAGCGCCAAAGCCGCAAGCAGAAAGGAATTCCTCAATGTCCGAACAGAGAATAATGATCGGTCTTTTCAACCGATGGGAACAGGTTTGGCATGAAGGCCAGTTTGACTTGGTGCCAAGCTGCGTTGGCAACTACTACATTCGTCATGACGAGAGCGGCGACCGAACGGTGACGCGAGACGCCTATGCCGCTGAGATCGCCAAAATCCGGCAGGAGCGGCCCGGTATTCGGGTTGTCGTCTATGACCACTCGTTTAAGGGCGACCGGGCGTGGTTCCGCTTTGCCTTCACGTGGACCGACCCCAAGACCGGCGAGGCGCGGAGCCGTGCCGGTATGCAGTCCTACCGAATCGAGGGGGGCAAGCTGGTCGAGACGTGGCTCTCGTTGCAGCCGCTAGGCTCGACATGGACAGATACGCCGCAGGAGCATTGGACAAGCCCGCCGTCTATCAAATAAGGCCTCCGCTCTGGCCGGGAGGGGCGAAAGGTCCCATCGCGCATGATTCAAGAGTTCTGCACCGCGGCGCCAGCTCTCGTTCTTTCAACGGCTTAGATGGTGCAGACGCCTGGTGTGGATATCCGCTCTGGATCGAGGCCGTGGGGAAACACGATTGCGGTTGGAAGCGGCGATTCGAGCTGACCTACTACCCTCGGCATGTCGCGCTTGTTCGCCCACCCAACCCCGGCGATGATGCCCCAGGCCAACCGCCCGCCCCCAACCGCGCGCGGAACCCGGGGAGCCCGCCGACCACCATGTCGCCGCACGGCAACGCCGCCTGGTATTTCCTGCACCGCCACCTGGCGGAGGGCCGCGGCGACCGCCTGGCCTTCCAGGACCCGCACCGCCGTCTGACCTACGCTGAGCTCGCCGCCGCCGCGACCCGCTTCGCCGCCGCGCTGCTTGCCGCCGGCATCGGCCGCGAACGCCGCATCGCGCTGGTGCTGCTCGACACGGTGGATTTCCCGATCGCCTTCTGGGGCGCGCTCGCCGCCGGCGTCGTGCCGGTGCCGGTGAACACCCTGCTCACCCCGGAGCAGACCACCTACGTCCTGGCCGACAGCCGGGCGGAGGCGCTGGTCGTCTCCGCCCCGCTCGCCGCGCCGCTGCGCCGGCTGCTCGCGCATCTGCCCGCGCTGCGCCAGGTCATCGTTGCCGCCCCCGACGGGAGGGCCGCTGCCCCGGCCGCCGCGCAGGAGATCGGCTGGGACGATTTCCTTGCGATCGGTGCCGATGCCGGTATCCAGGCGCGCGAGCCGGTGGCGGTCTCGCCCGACGAGGTCGCGTTCTGGCTCTATTCTTCCGGTTCCACCGGCCTGCCCAAGGGCGCGCGGCACGTCCATTCCAGTCTGCGCGCGACCGCCGACACCTATGGCGCGCAGGTGCTCGGCATCGAACCGGACGATGTCGTGTATTCGGCGGCGAAACTGTTCTTCGCCTACGGCCTCGGCAACGCCATGACCTTCCCGATGGCGGTCGGCGCCTCCGCCGTGCTGTTGCCCGACCGCCCGACGCCGGAGGCGGTGCTGGCCACGATGGCCCGCTTCCAGCCGACCATCTTCGCCGGCGTGCCGACCTTGTACGCCGGCCTGCTCGCACACCCCTCCATCGGCCCGGGCGCCGGCTCGTCCCGCCTGCGCCGCTGCATCTCCGCCGGCGAGGCGCTGCCCGAACCGGTGGGAAGGCGCTGGGACGAAACGGTCGGAGTGGAAATCCTGGACGGTCTCGGTTCCACCGAGATGCTGCACATTTTCATCTCCAACACGCCCGGCGCGGTGCGCTACGGCACCACCGGCCGTCCGGTGCCCGGCTACGAGGCCCGCATCGTCGATCCCGACGGCGCCGGCGTGCCCGACGGGACCGCGGGCGAACTGATCGTGCGTGGCCCCTCCGCCGCCGAGGGCTACTGGAACCAGCGCGAGAAATCCCGCCGCACCTTCCGCGGCGAATGGACCCATACCGGGGACACCTACGTGCGCGAGCCGGACGGCAGCTACCGCTACCAGGGCCGCGCCGACGACATGCTGAAAGTGGGCGGCATCTGGGTCTCCCCGTTCGAGGTGGAAGCCGCGCTGCTCACCCACCCCGCGGTGCTGGAAGCCGCGGTCGTGGGGCAGCAGGACGCGGACGGCCTGATCAAGCCGAAAGCCTTCCTCGTGCTGCGCGACACGCACGCCGAAACCTCGGCGGACGTTTTGCGGGAAGAGCTGAAGGCCGAGGTGCAGCACCGCATCGGCGTATGGAAATACCCCCGGTGGATCGAGATCGTCGCCAGCCTGCCGAAGACCGCCACCGGCAAGATCCAGCGCTACAAGCTGCGCGGGGACACGGCGTGACCGCACGGGCGCGCCGTGACGCCGACCTCTCCCTCGACGGCCGCCGGATCGAAGCCGCCTGGTGGGGACCGCCGCCCGACGCGGCGCCCACTCTTGTCCTGCTGCACGAAGGGCTTGGCTCGGTCGGCCTGTGGCGTGACTTCCCCGCGCGCCTCGCCGCTGCCACCGGGGCCGGCGTGTTCGCCTATTCCCGCTTCGGCTACGGCCGCTCCGCCCCGGTCGCGCTGCCCCGCCCGCTCGACTACATGCAGCGCGAGGCGCGCGAGGTGCTGCCGCGCGTGCTCGACGCTGCCGGCATCCGCCGCGCGGTACTGGTCGGCCATTCCGACGGCGGCTCGATCGCGGCGATCGCCGCCGGCACGCGCGACGATCCGCGCCTGCGTGGCCTCGCACTGATCGCGCCGCATTTCTTCGTGGAACCGATCTCGGTCGCCAGCATCGCCGCGATCCGCGCCGAGTACGAAACGGATGGCCTGCGCGCCCGCCTCGCCCGCCACCACGACGATGTGGACGGCGCCTTCCACGGATGGGCCGGCGCCTGGCTCGACCCCGGCTTTCCCGCCGCTTTCGACCTCACGCCGGAACTACGCCGCATCCGCCTGCCGACCCTGGTGGTGCAGGGCCGGCAGGACCCGTACGGCACCGACGCGCAGGCGCATCGGGCGGCGCAGGAAATCCCCGCCGGCGCGCGCATCGTGCTGCTGGACGCCGGCCACGCCCCGCATGTGGAAGCGACCGAGGCCACCGTCGCCGCGATCGTCGCCTTCGCCCGTGACATCCTACAGGAGCCGCCCCATGCGGATTGATTTCCAGACCGATCCGTCCCGCTACCGCCACTGGCGCCTCGCGACCGCCGGCCCGGTCGCCGAGCTCGCAATGGATGTCGACCCCACGGCCTCCCTGTTCCCCGGCTGCGAGCTGAAACTGAATTCCTACGACCTCGGCGTGGATATCGAGCTCGCCGACGCGGTCCAGCGCCTCCGCTTCGAGCACCCGGAAGTCCGCGCCGTCGTGCTGCGCTCGGCCAAGCCCGGCGTGTTCTGCGCCGGCGCCAACATCCGCATGCTCGCCGCCGCGACCCACGGCCACAAGGTGAATTTCTGCAAGTTCACCAACGAAACGCGCCTCGCGATCGAGGACGCATCGGAACATTCCGGTCAGCCCTGGCTCGCCGCGCTGCACGCTGCGGCCGCCGGCGGCGGCTATGAACTCGCGCTCGCCTGCGCGCACATCATGCTGATCGACGACCGCCGCGCGGCGGTGTCCTTGCCGGAAGTGCCGCTGCTCGGCGTGCTGCCGGCCACCGGCGGGCTCACCCGGCTGACCGACAAGCGCCGTGTGCGCCGCGACCGCGCCGACCTGTTCTGCACCACCGAGGAAGGCTGCCGCGGCGCCCGCGCGCGCGACTGGCGGCTGGTCGATGAGCTGGTGCCCCCCTCGCGCTGGGATGCCGCGGTGGCCGCGCGCGCCGCCGCGCTGGCTTCCGGGTCCGACCGACCGGCGGACGCGCGGGGGATTGCGCTTACGCCGCTCGATCGCCGGTTCGCGCCCGATGCCGTGAGCTATCCGCATCTCTCCGTCGCGCTGGACCGCCCCGGCCGACGCGCCGTGCTGACCCTGCGCGGCCCTGATACCCTGCCCGCCGATCTTGCGGGCTTGCATGCTGCCGGCGCTGCGTTCTGGCTGCTCGCCGCCGCGCGCGAACTGGACGATGCCATCCTGCACCTGCGCAGCAACGAACCGGGACTCGGCCTCTGGGTCCTGCGCACCGAGGGCGATCCCGCCGCCGTCCTCGCCGCCGACGCGCTGCTGGAAACGCATGCGGCCGACTGGCTGGTGCGCGAGATCCGCCTGTATTGGAAGCGGGTGCTGAAACGGCTGGACGTGACGTCGCGCTCCCTGGTCGCGCTGATCGAGCCGGGGAGTTGTTTCGCCGGCACCTTGGCGGAGCTGGCCTTTGCCGCCGACCGCTCGGTGATGCACGCCGGCCCCGGTGCGGGCGCCAACCGTGCGCCCCCCACCTTGGCGCTGAGCCCGCTCAATTTCGGCGCCTATCCGATGGGCAACGGGCTTACCCGCCTCGCCACCCGTTTCCTCGGCGAGCCGGACAGCCTGGCACGGGCGCAGGCCGCGATCGGCACGGCGCTCGACAGCGACGCCGCCGCGGAGATCGGCCTCGTCACCGAAGCGATCGACCCCATCGACTGGGACACCGAGCTGCGGCTATTTCTGGAGCAGCGCGCCAGCTTCTCCCCCGACGCCCTGTCGGCGTTGGAGGCGAACCTCCGCTTCGCCGGACCCGAAACGATGGAGACCCGCATCTTCGGCCGCCTGTCCGCCTGGCAGAACTGGGTGTTCCAACGCCCCGGCGCGGTGGGGGACGCGGGCGCGCTGCACCGCTACGGCAGCGGCACGAAACCGGCGTTCGACCCGGAACGGGTGTAGCGCCCCGCGCCGCTTACGCGCTGCCCGGGGGATGCAGATCCCACGGATGCAGATGCACCGCCAGCGCGGCGTCGGGCGTCGTCACCAGGTCCTTGTCCAGGGGTGCCGGCCAGCTTGGCGCGCGCCCGGCTCCAACGCGCCCTGAAGCAGCGCCAGGGTCCGGGCCGGCGCGACGCGCGGGAAATCCACGGCGTCGCGTTCAACCGTGCCTGGGCGCGCTATGGTGCCAGCGGCGATGGAGTCACCGCCCACCGCGTCGCCTGGGCCGCGGTCAAGCGCGCCAACACGAAGCGCGACGGCGCCTGTGGGTACCCCGGCTCTTGCCGGATGCCTGGCCGGCGGATGAAACTACGTCGTGCGCGCCCGCACGGAGGAACCAACCGATGCAAACCGGATCGCAGGTGGACTACGACGGTCTCATCCCGAACAACGTCGGCCTCAACGCCGACGCCAAGCTCCGCCGGGCGCTGGAGACCTGGCACCCCGGCTATATCGACTGGTGGAAAGGCAGCGGCCCGTCGGGCTTCCAGGACAGTCTCGTCTATCTGCGCACCGCGATCGGCGTCGATCCCGAGGGCTGGGCCCGCTTCGGCTTCGTGAAAATGCCCGACTATCGCTGGGGCATCCTGCTCGCCCCCGCGGTCGAAGGCCGGCGCATCGGCTTCGGCGCGCACAAGGGCGAGCCGGCCTGGCAAGAGGTTCCGGGCGAATACCGCGCCGCGCTCCGCCGCCTGCTGGTGATCCAGGGCGATACCGAACCGGCATCCGTGGAACAACAACGCCATCTCGGCGCCACCGCGCCGTCCCTGTACGACCTGCGCAACCTGTTCCAGGTGAACGTGGAGGAAGGCCGCCACCTCTGGGCCATGGTCTACCTGCTGCAGAGATACTTCGGCCGCGACGGGCGGGAGGAAGCCGAAGACCTGCTGCGCCGCCGCTCCGGCGATCCCGACGCCCCGCGCATGCTGGGCGCGTTCAACGAGGCGACGCCGGACTGGCTCAGCTTCTTCCTGTTCACCTTCTTCACCGACCGCGACGGCAAGATGCAGCTCGCCGCCCTGGCGCAATCGGGCTTCGATCCGCTGTCGCGCACCTGCCGCTTCATGCTGACCGAGGAAGCGCACCACATGTTCGTGGGCGACACCGGCATCCAGCGCGTGGTGCAGCGCACGTTGGAGGCGATGCGCGCTGCCGGCATCGACGATCCCGCCGACAGCGGCCGGGTGCGCGCGCTCGGCGTGATCGACCTGCCCACCTTGCAGCGCAAGATGAACCTGCATTTCTCGCTGACCCTGGACCTGTTCGGTAACGAACTGAGCAGCAACGCCGCCAGCGCCTACACCGCCGGGCTGAAGGGCCGCTACCGGGAAGACAAGATCGACGACGACCATCTGTTGCGCGAGGCAACCTATCCGGTACTGCGCTGGCGCGACGGCACGGCGGCCAGCGAACCCGCTCCGGCGCTGTCGGCGCTCAATATGCGCCTGCGCGACGATTACGTGGCCGAGTGCGAGCATGGCGTTGCGCGCTGGAACAAGGCGATTGCGCAGGCCGGTTACGGCTTCCGCCTGACCCTCCCACACGTCGGCTTCAATCGCCGCATCGGCGCTTTCGCCGGCGCACCGATCGCTCCCGACGGGGCGGTGCTGGATGCGGCCGCGTGGCAGGCACGGCGCGACGACTTCCTGCCCTCGGCCGCCGACGGCGCCTATATCGAAAGCCTGATGCGGCCGGTCGCCGTGCCGGGGCAGTACGCGTCCTGGATCGCGCCGCCTCGGGCCGGGATCGACAACAAGCCGGGCGATTTCGAATACGTCAGGATCGCATCGTAGGCGGATTGCCAAGCGGCGATACCGTCGCGTTCACGCCACGATCGCGGCCAGCAGCGCGTCCAGCCGCAGCCGGCCGGCGGGTGTCGCGCGCAACCGGCCCGGCTCCCGCAGCAGGTAGCCCTCGTCCACCGCCGCTTCGACCATCGGCAGGTCCAGCGCCGTGTCCAGCGTCACGCCGGTACGCGAAGCGAACCGCGCCGCAGCCACCCCCTCGGCCAGGCGCAGCCCCATCAGCAGCGCCTCCCGCGCCGCCTCCCCGGGCGGCACCGGGGTTTCCTCCACCGTCCCGTGACCGTCCCGCTCCACGAGGTCGGCCCAGGCTTCGGGCGCGCGGTGGCGGCGGGTGGCGCGCAGGGTGCCGTCCACCGTCACCCGCCCGTGCGCGCCGGGGCCGATCCCGGCGTAGTCCTCGTAGCGCCAATAACTCAGATTGTGCCGGCTCTCCGCCCCGGGGCGGGCGTAGTTGGACACTTCATAGGCCACGAGGCCGAACGCCCCGGCTTCCTCTCCTGTCGCCTCGTACAGCGCCGCCGCGGCGTCGCCCTCCGGCAGCACGATCTCGCCGCGCGCCGCCATCGTGGCGAAGCGCGTGCCCGGTTCGATGGTGAGTTGGTACAGCGACAGATGGTCCGCCGCCAACGCCAGCGCCGTGCGCAATTCGGCTCGCCACGCCGCTTCCGTCTGTCCCGGCCGGGCGTAGATCAGATCGAAGGAGACGCGCGGGAACACGCGCCGCGCCAGTTCCAACGCTGCCACCGCCTGGTCAGCCGAATGCTGCCGACCGAGGAACGCCAGCGCCGCGGAATCGAGGCTCTGCACCCCCACCGAGACCCGGTTCACCCCCGCCGCGCGGAACCCCACGAACCGCTCCGCCTCCACCGAGGTCGGGTTGGCCTCCAAGGTGATCTCCATCCCCGCCACCGGATCGAACCAGTGCGTCGCATCGTCGATGAGCGCCGCCACGGTGGCCGGGTCCATCAGGCTCGGCGTGCCACCGCCGAAGAAGATCGAGCCGAGCCGCCGCCGTCCCAGCCGCGCCGCCTCCCAGGCCAGTTCACGCCGCAGCGCGGCGGCGAAGCGCGTCCGGTCGATCCGCTCCCGCACGTGGGAATTGAAGTCACAGTAGGGGCATTTCGCCAGGCAGAACGGCCAGTGCAGGTAGAGCGCGAGCGGCTCCATTCATCTCACGCGGGCAACGGCCTCCCTCCCCCCATGCGGGGGAGGGTCGGGGTGGAGGGTAACCCGCCCCGCGACGGTCCGTGCGGCTGGCACCCCAGCCCTCCTCCGCCAGGGGGAAGAGAGAAGGGGGGCGCCACGTTCCGCCGCAGGGTCATCACCCCGCCGGGGCGATCAGGGTCGCCCGTGTCGGCACCCCGAGGGCGTTCAGCGCCGCGGCGACGATGTCCTTCGCCGTCAGCCCGGCCGCGGCCAGTTGCTTCGCCTGCGAATCGTGGTCGATGAACCGGTCCGGCAGCACCATCGGCCGTACCTTCAACCCGGTATCCAGCAACCCCTTCCAGGCCAGGTGGTGCAGCACGGCGGAGCCGAAGCCGCCCGCCGCCCCTTCCTCGATGGTGATCACCACCTCGTGGTGCCGGGCGATCTGCTCGACCAGCGCGGTATCCAGCGGCTTGGCGAAGCGCGCGTCCACCACCGTGGCCGGCAGGCCCCGCGCGGCCAGTTCGTCCGCCGCGCGCAGCGCGTCCCCGAGCCTTGTGCCCAGGGAGACGATCGCGATGCTGTTGCCTTCGCGCAGCAGCCGCCCCTTGCCCAGCTCCCAGGGCACGCCACGCTCCGGCAGGGCCACGCCGACACCTTCGCCGCGCGGATAGCGGAACGCGCTCGGCCGGTCGTCGATCCGCGCCGCGGTGGCGACCGCGTGCACCAGTTCCGCCTCGTCCGCCGGCGCCATCACCACCATGCCTGGCAGGCAGCTGAGATAGGCGATGTCGAAACTGCCCGCATGGGTCGCCCCGTCCGCCCCCACCGGCCCGGCGCGGTCGAGGGCAAAGCGAACGGGAAGCGACTGGATCGCCACGTCGTGCACCACCTGATCGTAGGCGCGCTGGAGGAAGGTGGAATAGATCGCGCAGAACGGCCGCATCCCCTCGGTCGCCAGGCCGGCGGCGAAGGTCACCGCGTGCTGCTCGGCGATGCCGACGTCGAAGCAGCGGTCCGGGAAGCGCTTGGCGAAGCGGTCGAGCCCGGTGCCGGACGGCATCGCCGCGGTGATGGCGACGACGTTCGGATCCCGTTCGGCTTCGGCGATCAGCGCATCGGCGAACACCTTCGTGTAGCCCGGCGGTCCCGGCGGCGCCTTGGCCTGCTCGCCGGTGATGACGTTGAACTTGGAGACGCCGTGGTATTTGTCCGCGGATTGCTCCGCCGGCGCGTAGCCCTTGCCCTTGGTCGTGATGGCATGGACCAGGATCGGCCCCTGCTCCTCCGCCTCGCGCACATTGCGCAGCACGGGCAGCAGATGGTCCAGGTTGTGGCCGTCGATCGGGCCCACGTAGTAGAAGCCGAGTTCCTCGAACAACGTTCCGCCGGTCAGGATGCCGCGGGCATATTCCTCGGCGCGGCGCGCGGTGCGTTCGATCCCGCGCGGGAAGCGTCGGACCATCTTGATCCCGAGGTCGCGCAAGCCCAAGAAGCTGCGCGAGGAAATCAGCCGTGACAGATAGGCGCTCATCGCCCCCACAGGCGGGGCGATCGACATGTCATTGTCGTTCAGCACCACGATCAGCCGGGAATGCAGCGCACCGGCGTTGTTCATCGCCTCGTAGGCCATGCCGGCGCTCATCGCCCCGTCGCCGATCACCGCGACAACGTTGCGGTCATCGTGCTCCCCGCGCGCGGTCTTGAGGTCGCGCGCCACCGCCATCCCCAACCCGGCGGAGATCGACGTGGACGAATGCGCGGCACCGAACGGGTCGTATTCGCTCTCCACCCGCCGGGTGAATCCCGACAGGCCGCCGCCCTGGCGCAGGGTGCGGATGCGGTCGCGCCGCCCGGTCAGGATCTTATGCGGATAGGCCTGGTGGCCGACATCCCACAACAGCCGGTCGTGCGGCGTGTCGAACACCGCATGCAGCGCCACCGTCAGCTCCACCACGCCGAGCGCGGAGCCGAGGTGCCCGCCGGTCACCGAGACGGCATCGATCGTCTCGGCCCGTAGTTCGTCGGCCAATTGCCGCAACTGCTCCGGAGAGAAATTGCGGAGGTCCGCCGGGATGTGGACCCGGTCCAGCAGAGGCGTCTTGGGGGGGCTCATGCGATGTGCCTCTCAGCTGCGGCGCGTCACGACGAAATCGGCGAGTTCGCGCAAGGGATCGGCGCGCGGTCCGAAGCCGGCCAGATGGTCGGCCGCCTGGCGGGCAAGCATCGCCGCATGTGCCCGCGCCCGCTCGGGGCCGAGTGCTGCGACCATCGTGGCCTTGCCGGCCGCAGCGTCCTTCCCGGCGGTCTTGCCGGTTTCCTCGGTGGTGCCCTCCGCATCGAGCAGATCGTCGGCGATCTGGAACGCGGCACCGAGGTCGCGGCCGTAGGCGGCGAACAGATGGCGTTGCGCCGGTGCGGCACGCCCGAGGATGGCGCCCGACTCGGCGCTGAACTGGATCAGCCGGCCGGTCTTCAGCGCCTGCAGCCGACTGACCTCGGCGGTATCGAGCTCACGGCCCTCGGTCAGCATGTCGATCATCTGCCCGCCCACCATGCCGCGCGCGCCGGCAGCGGCGGCGAGGCCCAGCACGAGCTCGGCGCGCGCGAGCGGGTCGGAATGGGTGTTCGGCTCGGCCAGCACCTCGAAGGCGCGGGTTTGCAGGGCGTCGCCGGCCAGGATCGCGGTCGCCTCGTCGAAAGCGCGGTGGCAGGACGGCTTGCCGCGGCGCAGGTCGTCGTCGTCCATCGCCGGCAGGTCGTCGTGGACCAGGGAATAGGCGTGCAGCATCTCGATCGCGGCGGCGACCCGGGCGGCGCAGGTGGCGGAGACGCCGAACAGCGCCGCGGTCTCGATCGCGAGGAAGCCGCGCAGTCGCTTGCCGCCGCCCAGCGCGGCGTAGCGCATTGCCTCGGCGAGCCGTGCCTCCGGCCCCTCCGGCAGCGGCAGCAGGGTGTCGAGCGCGGCTTCGACTTCGCGCGCGGCATGCGCCAGGGCGTCGGGGAGGGCAGGCACGTTCAGCGGTTCGGCCGGCGGAACGCTCATGCGCACGGGGTCCATACTGTAATCTGGGGACAGGATGTCATGGCCGAGAAGGACATATCGGTGCGCGGGTGGAGTGTCGCCGCTGCCCGGAGCACAACCGATGCCACCTGTTGCAGGCCGGCCACAGGGGGTGGGGGAACTGCGCTCCGGCCGCCATGACATTTGGTGGGTTTAGCCCAGCCCACCCGCCCTGGCCAGACGCCCCCTCTCGGCGCCCTCCGGCCCGTCGGGAATAGCGTCGCGCCGGGCGGCGCACGGATGAGATCGCGCCATGCGAGGCGGATCAGGCGCGTGCCGGCGCCACCGCGCCGGGCCGCTACAGCAGCGCGAGACGCGCCGCCAGGGTGGCGTCGGCACGCCGCTGCGCCTGCGCCGCCAGACGCGCGCCGGCGTTGGCGGCACCGAACTGCCGATAGCCGCGCCGCTCCACGATCTCGCAGAAGAAGCGATCCTGGAAGGAGGTCGTGTAGGCCTGGAAATATTCCCCGCCCTCGTCGCGGTCGTACATCAGGCGCAGACGTCGCAGTTTGGCCAGCAGCTCGGGCGCGAGATCGAGCCGTGCCGCCAGATCGTCGTAGTAGTTGGGCGGGATCGGCAGCATCCGGGCGCCGCGTGCCAGGGCCGTGCTCACCGCGTCCTCGATGTCGGTGCAGGCGAAGGCGACATGGTGCACCCCGGCGCCGGCGTAGGCGGAGACGAAGCGTCCCGTCGCCGTCTCCCGTCCTTCGGAGATGTTCAGCGGCAGGCGGATCGAGCGGTCGGCGCTGACCAGGGCGCGCGAGCGGATCAGCCCGTACGGGTCCGGCAGCTCCCACAGGGACTGCGGCTCGAAGCCGAACACCGCCTTGTAGAACAGCACGAAGCTGTCCATCCGCCCGGCCGGCAGCGCCTGCGCCACGTGGTCGATGCCGAGCAAGGCCGCATCCGGCGCCGCCGCGGTAGGATCGAGCACGAAATCGTCATCGTAGATCGTGCGCCCGGCGCGGTCCGGCCCGACCAGGAAGATCAGGGTGCCGTCGGGCGCGCGCACCGCGGGCAGCGGGCGTTCCCCGGCGCCGGTGCGCTCGTGCCAGGGCGGGGCGAGCAGGGCGCTGGCGCGCGCCGTGGCCCTGGCCGGATCGTCCACCCGGAACGCCATGGCGCAGACCGAGGGGCCGTGCAGGTGGAAATGCTCGGCGGCGGCGCTGTCGGGCTCGCTGTTCAGGATCAGGTTGGCGCGGCCCTGGCGGTACAGCTCCACCGATTTCGACCGGTGCTGCCCGGCGTAGGCGAAGCCGAGCGTGTCCAGGTAGCGCGCGAGTTCCTCGCGTGAGGCGACATCGACAGCGAATTCCAGGAACTCGATCCCGTCATACGCGGCCGGCGGCGGCAGGGCGGCGGCCGGCACCGTGGGCCGCGCCTCCGCCTCGGCGAGCACGAGCGCGCGCAGCCCGTCGCGCGCCGTGAGCCGGGCGGGGGCGGCGCGCATCTCGTCGTTGAAAATCTCCAGCGACAGCGGCCCGGCATAGCCCGCGGCGAGCACGTCGGCGAGGAAGCGCACCACCGGCAACTGGCCCTGGCCGGGAAAGACCCGGTGGTGGCGGCTCCAGGACAGCACGTCCATCGACAGCGCCGGCGCGTCGGCAAGCTGGACGAAGGCGAGTTTTTCCGCCGGCACCCGCTCGATCCCCGCCAGGTCGTCGCCCACCGCCAGCACATGGAAACTGTCGAGGATCAGCCCCAGCGCCGGATGCCCCGCCTGCTCCACGATCCGCCAGGCGTGACGCCATCGGTTGACGTGCCGCCCCCAGGCCAGCGCTTCGTAGCCGATCGCAAGGCCGCGCGCGGCGCCGCGGGCGGCCAGCGCGGCGAGATCGGCCGCGGCCCGTGCGTCGTCCGCAAGCGCCGCCGGGTCGGTGCTGGAACAGACCAGCATCAGCGGTGCGCCGAGGGCCGCCATCACGTCGAACTTGCGTTCGGCGCGATCGAGGTTGCGGGCCAGGCGGTCGGGCTCAACCGCCTCGAAATCGCGGAACGGCTGCCAAAGCGCGATCGCAAGGCCAAGGTCGCCGGCGATGCGGCGGATGTCGGCGGGGCTGCCGTCGAACGTCATCAGGTCGGCGTCGAAAATTTCCACCGCGTCGAACCCGGCGCGCGCGGCGGCGTCCAGCTTGTCGGGCAGGGTGCCGGAGAGGGTGACCGTCGCGATCGAACGCGGCAGGCGGGCCGGGGCTGGCGGCATGGGTTTCCTCCGAGCAAAGCACGGCGGTGCAATGCTAGGGCGCGCCGGGCACGGTTGCCAGGGCCGGATCGGCGGCTATGGTGCGGCGGTTTCCGTTTCGGGCCGCCGTCCGTTTCGTGCTCCCCGTCGTTGCAGCCTTCCGTCGCTGCAGCCCAATCAAGAAAACGTTCTTCATCCCCGCCCTGTCCCGCCGCGCCATCCTGGCCGGCTCCGCCGCGCTGCCGTTGGTCGCCCTCCGTACCCGCCCGGCCGACGCCGCGCCGCTCACCTTCAAGCTCGCCAACAACGTCCCGCTCACCCATCCGATGTCGGCGCGCCGGTTGGAGGCGATCGGGCGGATCAAGGAAGCAACCGGCGGGCAGGTCCAGATCACGCTGTTCCCGAACAGCCAGCTCGGCTCGGACACCGACACCTGGCTCTGTTGCAAACGCTGGTGCGGGCGTGGTTGGGTCACGACATCCAGGCACAGACCGTCTTCGTTGCCAGCCTGTTCGAGATCGCCGCCTGACAGCACCCGCCCCCCGAACTCAGGCGGCCAGCTCCGGCGTTTGCAACAGGACCGGCTAAGCCTCTCTTGCCCAATCCGACGTCGCGCCACCATTGCCTCCGCTCAATCGCGGCAACGATCGAATCATACCAGCGGCTCCGGCCGATGACTCGTCCGGCGTCCACCTGGCCGCTGGTATGGCCTTGATTTTGCGCATGGCCGCCCCGCCAACCCCATGCGCGATACCGGCCGGCCGAAGAGGCCGCCGGTATCAGATCGCACCGCATCGGCTCAAGCGTTCCGCGCACAGACCTTATTACGTCGTTTGAGTCCGTAGCTCTCCTGATCCTCAATTGCCGGCTTGCGGCCGTGTCGCTGCAATTGCAGCCCCTTGGCCTTCGTGGCCCTGCTTTCGCGGCTCGCGCAGATCAGATGACGCTCGGCTGCGGGCGATGCCGATCCGCTGCACCAGCGTGTAGAACGCCGGCGTAAAGATCAGGCCGAAACCGGTGACGCCGAGCATGCCGCCGAAGACGGCGGTGCCCAGGGATTGCCGCATCTCGGCCCCGGCGCCGGTTGCGACAACCAGCGGCGCCACACCGAGAATGAAGGCGAGCGACGTCATCAGGATCGGCCGCAACCGCCGCCGCGCGGCACTGACTGCCGCCTCGGCGGGCGGACTGCCGGCGTCCTGCGCCTGGCGCGCGAATTCGACGATCAGGATCGCATTCTTTGCCGCCAGTCCGACCAGGACCACGAAACCGATCTGCGCGAGGATGTCGATCGGCATGCCGCGGAACAGCAGCCCCGTGACGGAGGCGAGCAGGCACATCGGCACGATCAGCACCACCGAGAGCGGCAGCTTCCAGCTCTCGTAATTCGCCGCCAGCACCAGGAAGACGAACAGCGCCGCGGCGCCGAACACCAGCATCGTCGGCGTGCCCTTCTGCTCCTGCTGATAGGCGATCTCGGTCCATTCGTAGCCGATGCCCGGTGGCAGCACCTGCGCCGCCAGCGTCTCCATCCGGTGCAGCGCCGTGCCGGTGGCCACGCCCGGCGCCGCCACGCCCTGGACCTCAGCCGCCGCATAGAGATTGTAGCGCGGCACGCGATAGGGGATCGTCGTTTCACGCAGCTGCGCGACCGTACCGATCGGCACCATATCGCCGCTCGCGTTGCGCGCCTTCAGGCCCATGAGATCCTGCCGGTCACGCCGAAACCGGCCGTCCGCCTGGGCGATCACCTCGTAGGTTCGGCCCAGGAAATTGAAGTCGTTGACGTATTGCGAGCCGAGATAGAGCTGCAGCGTGTCGAACACGTCGGTCGGCGTGAGCCCGACTTTCTCGGCCTTGAGCCGGTCGATGTCGGCATAGACCGACGGCGATCCCGTGTTGAGCAGCGTGAACACGCCGGCGAAGCTCGGGTCCTTGTTGGCCGCAGCCACCAGCGCGTTTGCGGCGTTCACGAGGGCCTGGGTGCCGAGCCCCGCGCGATCCTCCAGCATCATCTTGAAGCCGCCGGAATTGCCGATTCCCTGCACCGGCGGCGGCGGGATCGTCAGCACGTAGGCATCCTGGATGACCGAGAGCCGTTTGCGCAGATCCGCCAGCACCGAGTTCGCCGTGATCCCGGGGATCGAGTGGTTGTAGAGCGAGGGCAGGCCGGAGAAGATCGTCCCCGAATTGGACGCGACGGTGAACGTGGTCGCGTCGAGGCCCGCGAACGGCGCGACATGCTCGATGCCCGGCGTTTTCAGGATGATGTCGGTCGCCCGCTTCACCACCTGCTCGGTCCGCCCCAGGCTGGCGCCGGGCGGAAGCTGCAGGACGGTGATGAGGTATCCCTGGTCCTGCTCAGGGATGAAGCCGGTTGGTACGCGGGCGAATTCGAAGCTGGCGGCACCGATCAGGGCGACGTAGATGACCACGACGACCGCGAGGCCGCGTACCAGTCGCTGGGTCAGTCGGCCGTAGGCGTCCGAAAGTCGCTCGAACCCGCGGTTGAAGCGCGCGAAGGCGGCGTGCATGAGCCGCCCCGCCAGACTGCCGCGGCCGGCCTGGTGCGGGTCGTGCCTGCCGAGCAGCAGGGCGCAGAGCGCCGGGCTGAGGGTGAGCGAGACGAAGCACGAGATCACCGTCGATGCCGCGATGGTCACGGCGAATTGGCGAAAGAACTGCCCTGAAATGCCGGACAGGAAGGCCGACGGAACGAACACCGCGCACAGCGTCAGCGCGATGGAGACGAGCGCGCCGCCGACCTCGTCCATCGTCCGATGGGCGGCCTCCTTCGGCGTCATGCCGGCGGCGATGTTGCGCTCGACATTCTCGACGACGACGATCGCGTCATCGACGACGATGCCGACTGCCAGCACCAGGCCGAACAGCGAGAGGTTGTTCAGCGATATGCCGAGCGCAAACAAGATGGTGAAGGTGCCGACGAGCGAGACCGGGATGGCGATCACCGGGATGAGCGAGGCGCGCCAGGTTTGCAGGAACAGGAACACCACGCCGACGACGAGCAGGATCGCGACAAAGATCGTGGTCACCACCTCGCGCACGGACTTCGCAACGAAGATCGTCGGATCGTAGATGACGATGGACGCGACGCCGGGCGGAAAATCCTTCTTCAGATCCTGCATCGTCCTGAGGACTTCGTGCTCCACCGCCAGCGAGTTCGCGCCGGGCTGCGCGAAGATCAGCAGGGGCAGGCCTTCGCTGCGGTCCATGAAGGCGGTGGAGCCGTAATCGGCCGCGCCGATCTCGACGCGGCCGACGTCGCGGATGCGGGTCGGGCGTCCCCGCTCGTCGGTCTTGAGGATGATGTCGGCGAACTGCTCGGGTGTGGTCAGACGGCCGAGCGTCTGGACGTTGAGCTGATATGCCGCATTACCGGAAATCGGCGGCTGGTTCAGGATGCCGGCGGAGACCTGCACGTTCTGCGCGCGCAGAGCGGCGAGCACCTCGCCGGCGTCGAGCTTGTAGGCCGCCACCTTGTCCGGATCGAGCCAGATGCGCATCGCGTAGTCACGGGCGCCGAACAGTTGCACGTCGCCCACGCCGGGCAGACGCGCCAGCGCGTCCTTCACGTGCAGCGTCGCATAGTTCGAGAGATAGAGGTTGTCGCGCGACCCGTCGGGCGAGAACAGATGCACGGCGAGCAGGATGTTCGGCGTCGCCTTCCGCACCTGCACACCGAGGCGCTGAACGTCGTCCGGCAGCCGCGGCAGCGCGTCCTGCACCCGGTTCTGGGTGAGCATCTGCGCCACGTTGAGGTCCGTGCCGATGCGAAAGGTGACCGTGATGGTGAGCTTGCCGTCCCCGGTGGACTGGCTGCTCATGTAGAGCATGTCCTCGACGCCGTTGATCTCCTGCTCGAGCGGCGTCGCGACCGTCTGGCTGACGACCTGGGCAGACGCGCCGGGGTAGCTCGTCGTCACCTGCACCGTCGGCGGCACGATCTCGGGATATTGTGCGACCGGCAGCACCACCAGCGCGCCGAGCCCAATGAGCGTGAGGAACACGCTGATCACCGTCGCCAGGATGGGGCGGTCGATGAAGCGGTGCGTGAAGCGCATCGCGCTCTCCCTATTCCGCGTCGCCGCCGGGATCGGGCGTGATCGCGCCGTTGATCGGCGTGACCTTGATCCCGGGGCGGACGCGCACCAGACCGTCGATGACGACGCGGTCGTTGGCCGCGAGGCCGCGGCGGATGACGCGCAGTCCGTGATAAAGCTCGCCGGTCTCGACCGGCTTCGGAACGACCGTGCCGTCCACCGCCACGGTCATCACGATCTGCCGCGACTGGTCGGGGACGACGGCGGCGGCTGGGACCAGCAGCGCCGGCGCGGGAGGCCCGAGTGCGACGCGCAGGCGTGCGAACTGGCCGGGTGTGATGGTGAGGTCCGGATTGGGCACCGTCACGCGCGCGTGGATCGTCCCGCTGCTCCGGTTCACGGCGTTGTCGATGAAGTCGAGCGTGCCGTGGAGGTCGAAATGCCCATCGCCGTCGAGGCTGATGGCGACCTCGTCGTGTGGCGCGGCGCCGTGATGGGCCTGCTGATAGGTCCGGTAGTCAGAACTCGCTCATGTCGAAATCCAGATGGATCGGGTCGAGCGAGACGATCGTCGCCAGCAGCGTCGTCGGGCTCGTGCCGCCACGGCTGCCGCTCACCAGGCTGCCCACGGAGACGAGATGCGCGCCGATGCGCCCGGTGAACGGTGCGGTGACGCGCGAGAATTCGAGGTCAAGCCGGGCGTCCATGATCGCCGCCTTGGCGGTCTCGATGGCGGCGCGTGCGCTGCGCTGATCGGCGGCGCGCTCATCGACCGATTCCGCCGTGCCGAAATCGGTCCGCTTGAGCTGCTGCGCCCTCCAGAGTTCCGCCTTGCTCAGGGTCTCCTTCGCCTGCGCGGTCTGGAACTGCGCGACGGCCCGATCGAGCCCGATCTGGAACGGCCGTGGGTCGATGACGAAGAGCGGATCGCCCTTGCGCACGATCTGCCCGTCCCGGAATTCGATCGCGGTCAGGGTGCCGCCGACTTGCGCCCGCAGTTCCACGCTGTCCACCGCCGAGAACTGGCCGAGGAAGCGGCCGGTGGCCGACACCGTCTGCCGCAGCGGCAGGCTCACGGTCACCTGCGGCGGCGGGGGTGGCGGGGCGGCAGGGTGTTCGCCGGCCCGCCAGACGCGCTCGCCGCCCAAGGCGGCCAACATCGCCACGACGCCGACGAGTGCGAGCGCGCGCCACCGTCTCCCGCGACGGGCGGGGAAACGGCTGCCGTCGGCGACGCGGGCGCGTTCGGCGACGTCCTGGTCGGTCGCGGAGATGTTGTCCATGTCGCGACCTTCAGCCCGTGATTCTGCTCATGTCGTGATGGCGCCGATGAGTGGTGGGAGTTGGGGACGAGGCCGCTTGGCGGCACGTGACGGCGGGGGGGTGAGCGGCTCGGGCTCCGTGTGGGTCTCGTCTCTTGAGATTCCGACAGCACGACCCACATAGGCACCCGTAATCGTAGTGATCTCTATCATCGCGCCGATAGATGGAGACCTCTATCAATAGGTCAAGTGGCTACCGGAGAGCGACCCGTGAAGGTTTCGGGACGAAAGATGGCCGAGCATCGCGCCGCGCTGGTGGCGACGGCGAGGCGATTGCTTCAAGAGCGGGGGTTCGATGGGGCCGGCGTCGCCGAGATCAGTCGCGAAGCCGGTCTTACCCAGGGTGCCCTGTATGGTCAGTTCAAGTCGAAAAACGCTCTTGCCAGGGAAGCGGCCTGCAAGGCGTTTGCGGACGGGACCGCGAGCTGGCGCGAACTTCGCAAGGCCGTGCCCAATCCGCTTTCGGCCTATCTCGACGCCTATCTCTGCGAGTCGCACATGAAGGACGCGGGATCGGGTTGCCTGATGGCTGCCTGTGTCTCGGACGTGCGGCGACAGGACGAAACGATCGGCGCGGCTTTTGCCGAGGGCTTCCAGGACTTGGTCGCGCTTATCGAGGATGCCCTTCCAGAAGGGACCTCGAAGGAGGTGGTGCGCCGGCGTGCGCTCACTCTGGTCTCGGCGATGGTCGGAAGCGTCGCCATGGCTCGCGCTTTGGAGAAAACCGATCCGGACCTGTCCCGGGAGATCATCGCAGCCGCGAGGGAAGAGCTGGAACATCTTGCCGTCAGCGATGATCACGGCTGATAGGTGACGTGTTCGGTGGCGAACATCACCGGCGCTCTTGGAGCGGTCGAGGACGTTACGACAGCCGCAGAAATTCGCCGAAAATCTCCGGACAGCGGTCGCCGTCGATGCTGGCACGGTGTCGGGAATCACTGGTTTTCCGCACGTACTCCGGATCGGTCGCGGATTGAGCCCGGTATCCGAGTTCTAGGCCGGGCGAAAAACCCCGTCGGATTGGAGATTGTACGGGAACCTCGTCCGCGAGGTTTTCCGACAGGCTGTCTGAAGCCTTCTGCGTACCAGGGGGCCGTTTCGTTGGTTCTGGCCAATACCGGCCGGTTCAACCCGGGCGGGCTGGACAGCGCCGGGTCGCCCGGCGCCGCCAGCGGCGGCGGCGCGCCGACGCCTTACTGAGGCAGTTGCCGGTCAGCCCGCTCGCGGATCCCGGCGCTGCGCTCGTCCGGGCTTCCTGCTATCGCGGGGGCGGTGCATCGGCCAGGAAATCCAGCAGCAGCCGTGTGACGACATCCGGTGCTTCCAGCAGGATGCTGTGGCGCAGCGCCGGCAGGATCTCCAGCCGAGACCCGTGGATTTCCGCGTGCATGAAGCGCGCCATGCGCGGGCTGGAACCGGCGTCGTGTTCACCCGTGGCGATCAGCGTGGGATGGCGGATCGCGTGCAACGCCGCGCCGAGGTCGCTGGTGGAGAATACGGTATATGCGGCGGCATAGGACGCCGGGTGGTTCTGCTGCAGTTGCTGCATCCGGCGAGCGACCACATCAGGATTGTTGCTGATAAAACCCGGGGTGAACCAGCGGTCCTGCGCCGCTCCGACGATCGCGGTGACGCCTTGCGTGCGCAATACCTCCAGACGCTGGCGTACCCTTTCACGCTCCGCATCGGTGCGGCCCGCCACCGCGCTGAGGAGCACCAGCCGGTCCACCTTGTCCGGATGCCGCAGCGCCATCGCCTGCGCAATGATCCCGCCGAGGGAGAAGCCGACGACGTGGGCCGACGCCGCATTGCAGGCCGCGAGCACGTCGGCAACGTCCTGCACGAAATCGTCCAGCGACAACCCGCCTTCGATATGTCCCGATCGGCCATGGCCGCGCAGGTCCAGCCGCAGTACCCGGAACCGCGGGACCAGGTTCCCGGCAATGCGGTCCCAGCTCGTGCCGTCGGCGCCGACGCCGTGGATCAGCAGCACCACCGGGCCCTGGCCTTCGATCCAGTAACGCAGCGCCGGCGCACGTTCCCGTTGCAGCATCCGTTCCGCCATGTCGGTCTCCGCCCTTGATTCGTTGCGCTATCAGGTTGCCGGCAGCGCGATGGCATCGTCGGGGAACCAGAGCAGGTGCACCGCATCGCCGCGCTCGGGCGCGCGTTCGCCGCCGGCGATGGCCTGCTCGACTGCCGTGACCTCCTGGCCGGAGCCGAGGCGCACGATGTATTTCTTTGCCCGTCCGAGATAGATCACGTCGGTCACCGTGCCGCCCATGGTGTTCTCGCCGGTCGGCACCGCGTCGTTGGCCCGCGCCAGGCGGACGCGTTCCGGCCGCACCATCACGACGGCGGAACTGCCGTTCGCCAGACCGCTGCCCTGCGCGGCCAAGTGCAGCCCGCCGCCGTTCAGCCGGCAATGCGTCGGCGTGGTTTCCACCACATGGGCGTGGAAGAAGTTCGATTCGCCCAGGAATCCGGCAACGAAGGCGGTGGCCGGCCGTTCGTACAGCCTGTCGGGCGGCCCGACCTGCTCGATGCGGCCGTGATTGAACACCGCGATGCGGTCGCTCATCATCAGTGCCTCGTCCTGATCGTGCGTCACATAGATGATCGACACGCCGAGTTCGCGGTGCAGCCGCATGATCTCGACCTGCATCTGCTCGCGCAGCTTGCGGTCGAGTGCGCCCAGCGGCTCGTCCATCAGCAGGATGCGCGGTTCGAAGACCATCGCGCGGGCCAGTGCGACCCGTTGCTGCTGGCCGCCGGACAGCTGCCGCGGAAAGCGCGCGCCATGCTGCGCCAGTCCGACCTGTTGCAGCGCGCGGGCGACCTTGCGCGCCACCTCCACGGCCGGCGTGCGCCGCATCTCCAGCGGGAACGCGACGTTGCGCGCCACCGTCATGTGCGGGAACAATGCGTAGTTCTGGAACACCACGCCGATATCGCGCCGGTACGGCGGCAGCGGATCCAGGGGCCGGCCGTCCAGCAGCATGCTGCCGGCACTCGGCTGCGTCAGGCCGGCGATCATGCTGAGCGTCGTGGTCTTGCCCGATCCGGAGGGGCCAAGTAGCGTAACGAATTCGCCGGCGGCGACGGTGAGCGATACGTTGTCCACGGCGTGCATGGTGCCATAGCTCTTGCGCAGTTGCCGCAGCTCCAGCGAACCCGCCATCACGGCACCAATCCTTCGCCCGGGACCTGTCCCTTACCCGGTCCCCGCCGGTCGCCGTGGCGGCGCAGCAGGCTCTCGGTCAGCAGCACGACGAACGAGAACGCGAACAGCACGGTGGCAATGGCCGAGATCGTCGGATCGACCGCGCCGCGCACATCCGACCACATCTGCACGGTCACCGGCCGTACCTCCGGCGTGCTGATGAACAGCGAGACGATAAGCTCATCGAACGATACCACCATGGCGAACAGCAGGCCGGACAGCACGCCCGGCAGGATCAGCGGGAACGTCACACGCCAGAAGCCGCGCCAGGGCGTGGCGCCCAGGGTCAGCGCCGCCTGCTCGAGACTCCGGTCCACGGTTTCCATCGCGCTGCGCACGTTGGCCAGCACATAGGGCGTCGTCAGCAGCGTATGCGCGATGATCAGGCCAAGCAGCGTGCCGTTCAACCCCCAGCCTTGGAACAGGGTGAATACCGCGGCGGCGATGATGATCACCGGCACGACCATCGGTGCCATCAGCAGCGCGCCGATCATTGCGGCCCCGCGGAACCGCGCACGGGCCAGGCCCACCGCCGCCGCGGTGCCGAGTGCGGTGGCTGCCAGCCCGGTCGGCAGCATGATCTCGATGCTGGTGAGCAACGAGTCGGTCCACGCAGGCGTATGCAGCAGGCGCCTGTACCATTGCAGCGACAGGCCGGGCGGCGGGAAATGCAGGAATGGCGCGGAGCTGAACGAGATCACCACGACCACGATCATCGGCGCCAGCATGTATACCGCGAGAAGGCCGCACAGCAAGATGCGCAACGCGGCCCATGCACGATCACTGCGCCAGCTTTCGGTCATCGCCGCCATGCGTTGCGTACGCCGTAGACGCGCAGGATCAGCGCAAGCGTGACGCAGGTGCCAGCGAGCAGCACCGCCGACAGCGTGCCGGCCATGCCCCAGTTGCCGAAATCCGCCACCTGCTGTTCGATGAGCTGCGCCACCATCGTATCGCCGAGCCCGCCAAGCAGCGCGGGAACGATATAGTAGCCCAGGGCGATGACGAACACGAGCACGCCGCCGGTGAGCACGCCTGGCAGCGTCAACGGCAGATACACGCGCCGGAAGCTGCGGGCCGGAGGTGCGCCGAGTGTGGCGGCGGCCTGCACATAGGCCGGGTCGATGCGCGCCATCGTGGTGTACAGCGGGAAGATCATGAAGGGCAGCAGGATCTGCACCATGCCGATCAGCACGCCGATTCGATTGTAGACGAGCTGCGCCGGCTGCTGCAGCAGGCCGATGCCGACCAGCACGTCGTTCACGAGGCCGTTGCGCTGCAGCAGTACCATCCAGGCGAAACTGCGCACCAGGACGCTGCTCCAGAACGGGATCAGGATCATGAAGACCAGCAGCCGGCGGATGTGTGGCGGGACGGTCGCCATGGTGTAGGCAACCGGATAGCCGATCAGCAGGCAGCACAGGTCGACACTGGCGCTGATCACCACGGTGTTCCACAGCACGCGGATGAACACGGGATGGCTGACCAGCGCGCGATAGTTGCCCAGTCCCCAGACCGGCTGGCTGATGCTCTGCACCAGCAACCGCGCCACGGGCCAGGCGAAGCAGGCGGCCATGAGCAACGCTGCCGGCAGGACCAGCAGCAGATTGCCATCAATGCGCCGCAGCCGCGACCGGCCGGCCGTCACCGGCCGTTCCACGCTCAAGACAGCTTCCAATTCTCCCACCGCTCGGCCAGCTTTTCATATCGGTCGCGCCAGTACTCCGCGTTGATCACGAAGCCCTTGGCGGCGTTGTCCGGATTGGTCGACAGCCAGGGCGAGATCGCCTTGTCGATCGAGCTGAACGCGTCCGGATTGGTCGGTGAGTAGGCGATCATGTTGGCGAGCTTCGCCTGGTTCGCGGCAACCGTCATGGTGTCGATCAGGCCCATCGCCACGTCGCGGTTGCGGCTGCCTTTCAGCACGACGAGATAATCCACCGATTGGACGTTCTGGTTCCACTCCAGGGTGATCTTGGCACCTTTCTTCACCGCGTCGTAGGCGCGGCCGTTCAGTATCATGCCGCAGCTCACCTCGCCATCGGTGAACAGCTGCTGCGACTGCGAGTTGGTGGTCCAGAAGATCGTATGCCGCTTGATGGTGTCAAGCTTCTTGAAGGCACGATCGACGTCCAGCGGATACAGCTTGCCGGGCGGCACGCCGTCCGCCATCAGGGCGATCTCCAGCATCGGCGCGACGCGATCGCGCAGCGTGCGCGTGCCTGGGAAACGCTTGATGTCGAACACGTCGGCCCAGCTCTGCGGCCCCTTGCCGCCGGGAAACGCGCTGCTGCCATAGGCGATATTGTACGACCAGACGATGTCGCCCACGCCGTATTCATGGCGGAACACCGGCTTGACGCGATCGACATGCACCGCCTTGGGATCGATCTTCTCGAACAACCCATCCTTCGCCGCGGTGTAGAGGAACTCGATGGTGACATCGGCGATGTCCCACACCGGATCGCCCGCCTGCACCATGGTGCGCAGCTTGGCGTAGCTCACCGGGCCGGCCTGCAATACCCTGGCACCGGTCGCTGCGGTGAACGGCGCGCAGTAGCATGCGGCCTGGGCATCCTGGTACGAACCGCCCCAGCTCGCGAATGTAACCGATTTGCCGGCGAATTTTCCTGCCGCCGACGCATCGGCGCCCGATAGCCCCACCAGCGCGCCGCCGACGCCGGCAAGGCCGGCTGCGCGCAGCAGCGCCCGACGCGTGAAGGTGGGATCGTGTGCCTGCCAGATCGCGTTTGTCATTCTCGGACTCCCTGTTGCCCCTAGGCGAAGGTTCAGCCTGCGTCGTATCACGTTGCCATGGTTTCGCCTGCAGTCGGCTCTGTGGCGAAGTGCGGCATGACATCGGCGATGAACAGTTCCAGCGAGCGTCGCGCGAAGGCATGCGGCAGGCCGAAGGATGCACCGTAGCAGAACTGATCCACGCCGGCTGCCTCGTACTGTTTCAGCTTGGCCACCACCTCATCGGGGGTGCCGAACACCATGCTGTCACGGATCGTCTCCGGCTGGTACTCGCCGCGGCTGGCGACCTGGGCCATGTCGGCGGGTTCGGGAAAGCCGTTGCAGACCTGCCCGATATTGCGGAACAGGTTCTCGAAATGCCGCGCATAGGTGGAGGAGACCTCCACCGGCATCGCCCAGTCGTCCGGGCTTGCATAGACGCAGGCGCGGCGCAACATCAGGAAGCGTGGCCGGCGGATGCCGGGCAAGCCTGCCAACGTCTCGGCGAACCGCTGTCCAAGGATTGCCACTTCGGCATGCGGGCGCGACAGCGGCGTGGCCATGATGTTGGCGCCGCATGCCATGGCCCAGGCGAAGGTGTCCGGATCGCGCGCCGCGACCCAGACCGGCGGGCCCGGCGTCTGCAGCGGTTTCGGCACCGACGTCGCACGCGGAAACTGCCAGATCTCGCCATGGTGTTCGATGTCGCCCTGCCACAGGGCACGTACCACCGGCAGCATCTCCCGCAGGTACTGGCCACCCTGTCGCTGGTCGATGCCACGTGCCATGCGGTCGAACTGGTACTGGAACGCGCCGCGGCCAAGGCCGAGTTCCAGCCGCCCGTCGCTGAACAGGTCGAACAGCGCGGCCTCGCCGGCGACGCGGATCGGATGCCAGTAGGGCGCCACCACCACCGCGGTGCCGAGGCGGATGCGCGTCGTATGCGCGGCCCAATGGGTCAGGATGGTGAAGGGATTGGGACCCGCGGTCAGTTCGACCGTGTGATGTTCGGCCGCCCAGGCGATTTCGAAGCCCCCGGCTTCCGCCAGTTGCACGAGTTCCAGGGCGTCACGCGCCACCTGCCGCATGTCCTGGCTGCTGTCGAACCGCTCCAGGTTGACGGCGATCGAGAATTTCACGCGCTGTGCCTCCGTTCCTGCTCCCCGGCCGAAAGCCTAGGCGGCAGCGATGGCCGGCGTCTTCCTACGATACGCGGGACAGATTGATCCGAGTTTCCTACGAATCGTCGGAACCCGCCGGCCTCGCCCGGTCCACCCCGCGCAGGCGGACCGCCAGCGCGAAGGAGAAGCGCGTCTCCGGATCGGCGAGGTCGGCGCCGGTCAGGTCCTGGAAGCGGTCGATGCGGTAGCGCAGCGTGGACACGTGGATGCCCAGCTTTTCCGCACAGGGCTGATAGCGGCAGCCGCC
This sequence comes from uncultured Pseudomonadota bacterium, assembly GCA_963708095.1. Lineage (GTDB taxonomy): Bacteria > Pseudomonadota > Alphaproteobacteria > Acetobacterales > Acetobacteraceae > JAJZVS01. The sequence continues at coordinate 3,123,809 of OY970182.1, read as the reverse complement.
CTCGATGAAGCTGGCGACCGTGTCCACCAGGTGGGCATTGTGGCGCGCGTCGTAGCCGGCGGCGGCGCCGAGCGTGCGCGCGATGAAGTCCTGTACCGCATTGCCGTTGAGTGCCGACAGCAGTTCGGCGAACGGGCCGAAGGACGCCGGCTCCAGCACGCCCGAGCGCTTGAATGTACGGCCGAGCCCCAGCAGGCGCAGGCATTCGCGCCAGGCCTGCGGGTAATCCGCCAGTGCGTGGCATGGGCCGCCGATCGCCACCGCGGGCGCGTCGCCGTGCCAGCTCAGGCCGCGGGCGATGCGCTTTGCCAGCAGCCTTACCCGCGCGAGCTGGTCGGCCGCGCCCGGTAGCAGCACGGCGAGTTCGGCGCCCTGCGAGGCGACCAGCGCACCGGGCCAGGCGCGTGCCGTCAGCAGGGTGAGCGCGTGGCGCAACGGCGGCGGCGCTGCGCTGGCCGCGTCCGGCAGACCGACCGCAAGCAGGCAGGCGGGCTGGGCGAGTTCCACGCCCAGTTGTTCGGCGCGCGACCACACCGCGTCGGTGCCGAGGGGGGCGCCGCTGACCAGCGCGCCGATCAGTTCGCCGGCCGATTCGGTGCGGCTCTGCGCGCGGACATAGCCGCGCAGCAGGTGGACGTTGATCGCCAGCTTCGCCTCCTGCGCGAGCAGCAGATCCAGCGGGTTCCCCTCGGCCGTGCGGGGAAACAGCAGCAGCGCGCCGACCTGCTCGCCGTCGATCTCCATCGGCTCGACGATCGCGGCAAGCTGCAGGTCGAGGCCGAGACCGGCGAAATCGATGGTGACGCGGGCGTTGAAGCCGCTGGGCGATGTGCTGCGCGCCAGTTCCATCAACATGCCCGCTGCCTTGCGCCGCACGAAGCGGCGCCAGTCCGGCTCACTGACCACATCCGGCGCCGGCGAGCGGCGTGCCAGCACGGTGTGCGTGGTCAGGTCCACCACCACCAGCGGTTCCGGCAACAGCGCTTCCACGGTGCCGAGGAGAGTGAGCATGGACTCGCCGGCGAGCGCGCGTGCCAGCAGGCTCTCGTTCACTGCCAGCACGCGGCGCAGGCGCTCCGACTGGGCACGTTCGGCCTCCAGCCGTTTCACCTTTTCCACCGCAATCGCGCCAAGATGGGCGATCGTGGTCAGGAAGGCGAGTTCCATGTCGGCGACCGGCACCACCTGCGGCGATTGCACCGACAGCACCATGCGATTGCCCAGTGCGTCGGTGGCAGCGACGGGCAGCACCACCACGGTGTGATAACCGCGTGCGGTCGCATCGGCGCGGTAGTCGGGGAACTCGTCCGAGTTCTGCGCATCCGGGATGATGATCGGCATGCCGGTGCCGGCGACGCGCAGCGCCGGGCTCGTGGTCAGCCGCCATCGCGTCGGCAGATTGTGCGGTGCGGCGTGGCCCGGATCGTGCCGCACCATCAGTTCCGAGAAGCCGGATTCGAGGTTCACCTTCATGACGCCGCTGCTGGACCAGGCGGTGTGCCGGCACACCGCGGAGACGATGTGCTCCAGTATTGTCGGCAGGTCGCTGCCCGCATTGACCAGGCTGGCAATGTCGCGAAGGCCCTTCAGCCGCGCGGCGAGGGAGGACTGCATGTGGTGCCGAGGATGCCCGGTGGTGTGCGCCCGTGTCCAGGCCGCGTGTCCAGGCCGCGGCGAGCCGGGATGGCACGCTCCCCGGAGCCGCATCGCCGCGGCTATTCGCCGGACGAGGCTGCTGACCGGCCGACAGGCGCGCCTGCCGCGCGGAAGCATCAGGATCTGGGGGTACCCCGGACATCCTCACCCATCTCATCCGCTGAGATTGCGGCCTGCCGTGACATCGGCCCCGGACGCCCTCGGCACGGACCATGACACGTCCGCCTTTGCGGTACAGACGATCCGCCGCTGGTGGCACAAGATCGGCTGCACGCGCTACCCCGGCGCCACGCGCCTGGTGATCACCGCCGACGGTGGCGGCAGCAACGGTTCGCGCGTGCGATTGTGGAAGCGCGAATTGCAATGCCTCGCGACCGAACTTGGCATTGCCATCGAGGTTCATCACCTGCCGCCCGGGACCAGAAAGTGAAACAAGATCGAGCACCGCTTGTTCTCGTTTATCAGCATGAACTGGCGAGCCAAGCCGTTGGTCAGTTACCGCGTCATCGTCGATCTGATCAGCGCCACCACCACCGATACGGGCCCCACCGTGCGCTGTGAACTCGACACCAACACCTGTCCCAAAGGCATCACCGTCTCCAAGCAGGAGATGAATGCAATCAACATCACCCGCGCCGACTTCCACGGCAACTGGAACGACACGATCCGGCCAACAAACGGCATCGACATACCCGCGACCGTTTGTCGCCCGTGGAGACTTACGCCGTGCAAGCGCGCTTCCCAGCCCGTTCGCTCCCCTTCAGACCGTTGCGGCCAATTCAACGCAGAGATCGCAGAGGTAAGGAGTGATACCATCCAGTCGCGCGCCCCGGCGTAGAGAAGCGCCGCGTCGTTGCAGCGAAGGTCAGGCCGCCGGATCATATTTCGGTCATTGCCAAGCGACCAAAATGTCTGACGCGACAGTATGGCGGCCTGGCGTATGCCAAGCCCCGCCCCCTACAACCCCCCGTACAACACCGCCTCGTCCACCTCCGGCGCCATGATCTCCACCAGCCTCTCCTCCCGCACCGCCCGGAAGAAACACGACCGCCGCCCCGTGTGGCACGCCACCCCGGTCTGATCGACCAGCAGCAGCACCGCGTCCCCGTCGCAATCCACCCGCAGCTCCACCAGCCGCTGCACCTGGCCCGAGGTCTCCCCCTTGCGCCACAACCGCCCGCGCGAGCGGCTGAAGTAGCACCCCCGCCCGGTCGCCAGGGTCTCGGCCACCGCGGCGGCGTTCATCCAGGCCAGCATCAGCACCTCCCCGGTGTCGTGCTGCTGGGCGATCGCCGGCACCAGTCCGGCTGCATCGAAGTGCAATGCGGCCAGCACGGCCGCCGTGGTGTCCTGTTCGCTCATGCGTGCTATCTTGGGTCGAGATGCCGCCGGATCAAAGGATAAGGGGGTCCGACCCGTGAGCGAGGCCGAATTTTCGCCCCGCACCGAACACCTGCTGGACCGCGCGGATGCCATCTGCACCGGCCGCGGCGCGAAGCTGACCGCGTTGCGCCGCGACGTGCTCGGCCTGATCCTGGAAGCGGATACGCCGGTCGGCGCGTACGACCTGCTGGATCGGCTGCGCCGCTCGCGCGGCAACGCGGCGCCGCCCACGGTCTATCGTGCGCTCGATTTCCTCGGCGCCCAGGGCCTGGTGCACCGGGTGGAGCAACTCGCGGCGTTCGTCGGCTGCGTCGCCCACCCCGAATCGGACGGGACCACGCCGGCGCCGCACGCGCAGACCCACACCGCCCAGTTCCTGATCTGCCGCCGCTGCCGCCGGGTGATCGAGCTCGACGATCCGGAGCTTCCCCACGCGCTTGCCGCCGCCGCCGCGCGCCACGGGTTCGCGGTCGGCACCGCCACCATCGAAGCCGAGGGGCTGTGCGCGTCCTGCGCCGCCGCCCCGGCGCCGGAGACCGATGCATGCCCCTGATCGCCGCCGCCGAAGCCGCCCACGCCACCCGCCGCCGCGCCACTTCGAACGGCACCGGATTCTGGCACACCACCTGCCTCGGCGGGAGCCGCTACCGGCCCGACCCCGGGCCGCCGCCGCCGCCCGGCGCGCTCTATGCGATGGCCTTCCTGGTCGAACAGGACCCGGACAGCATCGTGCAGGCGCATTTCCACCAGGCCGACCAGTTCCAGGTGGTGGTGGACGGTGATGGCACGCTCGGCACGCACGCGGTGGCGCCGGTCGCGGTGCATTTCACCGCCGCGTTCTCGGCCTATGGGCCGATCCGCGCCGGCGCCGCCGGCCTCGCGTATTTCACCTTGCGCAACGGCTGGGACCCCGGCGCGCGCTATATGCCCGGTGCACGCGGCGACCTGCCCCGCCCGCGCCGCCACCGGGAGGCGATCGGCGCGCCGTCACCGGCGGCTGCCGATCCGGCCGCCGCGCCGCGCTGCGAGCCGGCGTTGCCGGCAGGGCCGGACGGTCTCGCCGCCTGGCGCTACCGCCTGCCCGCCGGCGCGTCGCTCGCCGGCCCCGATCCCGCCGCCGGCGCCGGCCAGTACTGGCTGGTGCTGGGCGGCAGCCTGCACCGCGACGACGTGGCGCTGATCCCGCACTCCTGCCTGTTCGTCGCCCCCGACGAGCCGGGGCTGGCCGCGCGCGCCGGCGCCGCGGGACTTGATCTGCTGGCCATGCAGTTCCCCCGCCGTGCCGATGCCTGATGCGCTCACGTCCGGGTCGCGCCGGCGCTCCGGGCGGCTATAGTGGAGCGCGCAAGCGAAAGACCCCCATAAGCCTGATGGTGCTGCCATGAGCGACGTCGCGACCACCGCCCCGGTCCCCGCCCCGGCCCCGATGTCCCTTCCCATAGCCGCGCCCGGGCTGTTCGATCGCGCGCTGCGCCGCCTCACCTCCGTCTGGCGCGAAATGGCGGCGAGCGTCGGCGCCGAGGAAGGCGACAGCGTCGAAGCCCAGATCCGCGCCTGCCTGCACGGCCGCGGCGGCGAGGTCAGCGCGCGCAACCGCGCCGCCAAGCTGGCGGAAACCTATCTCTCGCTCGACATCCCCGGCCGGCGCGACCTGCTGCGCACCCTCGCCGGCTACGATTCCGACCCCGAAGCGGTGGCACGTGCCTACGCCGCCGTGCAGCATGCCGCCGATCCGGCGGAGCGCGCGGAAGCGCAGGCCGCGCTGCGCCGGGCGCTGGAACCGCCGCGGCTCAGACTGCTGACCCAGTTCACCTCGATCCCCGACGGGCGCAAGTTCCTGGTCGATCTGCGCGAGTTCCTGCTCGCCCATCGCAAGAACGACAAGCTGCTGGCGGCGCTGGAATCCGACCTGCGCGGCCTGCTCGCCGCCTGGTTCGACATCGGCTTTCTGGAACTGCAACGGATCGACTGGTCAAGCCCGGCGATCCTGCTGGAAAAGCTGGTCGGCTACGAGGCGGTGCACGAGATCCGCTCCTGGCGCGATCTCAAGAACCGGCTCGATTCCGACCGCCGCTGCTACGCCTTCTTCCACCCGCGCATGCCCGGGGAGCCGCTGATCTTCGTGGAAGTGGCGCTGGTGAAGGGGCTTGCCGGCAGCGTGCAGAAGTTGCTCGACGAGAAGGCGCCGGTGCTCGACCCGCGCGACGCCGATACCGCGATCTTCTATTCCATCAGCAACTGCCAGCGCGGGCTGGCCGGGATCAGCTTCGGCAATTTCCTGATCAAGCGGGTGGCGGAGGAATTGTCGGGGGAGTTCCGCAACCTCAAGACCTTCGCGACCCTGTCGCCGGTCCCGGGCTTCCGTCGCTGGCTCGACCCGAAGCTCGCCGCCGACGAGCCGGGGCTGCTGACGGAGGGCGAGGCGCAGGCGCTGGCGTCCGTGGTGCCTGGCCCGCCGGCCGCGGCGGTGCGTGAGATCCTCGGCCGACGCGGCTTCTGGCGCGATCCCGCGCTGCTGCGCGCGGTCGAACCGGCGCTGCTCCGGCTCTGCGCGCACTACCTGCTGCGGGAAGGCAACGGCAAGCGGGCGCTCGACCCGGTGGCGCATTTCCACATGTCGAACGGGGCGCGTCTGGAACGGATCAGCATCGGCGCCGATACGTCGGACAAGGGCATGAAGGCCAGCGCTACGGTGATGGTGAACTACCTCTACGACCTCGGGAAGATCGAGGACTGGCACGAGGATTACGCGGGGGAAGGACGGCGCAATGCGTCCTCCGGGGTGCGCCGGCTGCTCGGGCGGCAATGGTCGGTGACCGGCGGGCAGACGGGCATCTTCCGCCAGCCGGGAGCCTCCGCATGAACATTCTGACCGCGCCGCCGCCCGCTGCCGCGACGGGGATGGACCCCGAGCGGGTGGCGCTGCTGCACCAGCTCGAACACAAGCTGCTGTGGCTGTCGGCGTGGATGGTGCACAACGCCAACCATATCCGGCCGAACCGGGACGGGCTGAAGGTTGGCGGGCACCAGGCGTCCTGCGCGTCAGTGATCTCCATCATGGCGGCGCTCTATTTCGAGATCGCCCGACCGCAGGACCGCATCGCGGTGAAGCCGCACGCGGGGCCGGTGTTCCACGCCATCAACTACCTGCTCGGCCGGCAGACCATCGAGAAGATGGCGGGTCTGCGCGCGCTCGGCGGCGTGCAGCCCTACCCGTCGCGCTTCAAGGACGGCGGCGAGGTCGATTTCTCCACCGGATCGGTCGGCCTCGGCGTCGCGATGACGACCTTCTCCGCGCTGATGCAGGATTATGCGCGGCTGCACGGGCTGGCGCGCGAGGGGCTGCCGGCGGGTCGGCACATCGCCATCGCGGGCGATGCCGAACTGGATGAGGGCAACATCTACGAAGCCCTGCTGGAGGGCTGGAAGCACGACGTGCGCGACGTCTGGTGGGTGATCGACTACAACCGCCAGAGCCTCGATTCCGTGGTCCCCGACCGGCTGTTCGGCCGCATCGAGGGCCTGTTCCGCGACATGGGCTGGAACGTCGTCACCATCAAATACGGCCGCAAGCTGGAAGCCGCCTTCGCCCGCCCGGGTGGCGAGGCGTTGCGGCGCTGGATCGACGACTGCCCGAACAGCCTCTATTCCGCGCTCACGTTCCAGGGCGGTGCGGCCTGGCGCGCGGCGCTGCTGGCCGAGCTTGGGCGCACCACAGGCGTGCGCGCGATCCTCGATCCGCTGTCCGACGACGAGCTGGGCGCGCTGATGACCAACCTCGGCGGCCACGACATCGAGACGTTGATCGAAACGTTCTGCGCGGCCGACGCCGAGGGCGACCAGCCGACGTGCTTCATCGCCTACACCGTGAAGGGCATGGGCCTGCCCTTCGCCGGGCACAAGGACAACCACGCCGGGTTGATGACGAAGGAGCAGATGGAGACGTTCCGCGAGGTGATGCGGATCCGTCCCGGCCATGAATGGGACCGGTTCGAGGGGCTGGACGTCCCGGCAGCCGAACTCCAGTCCTTCCTGGACGCCTGTCCCTTCGCGGCGAAGCTGACGCCGGAAGGCCGCGCGCTGCGCGCCCCGGTCGTTGCGGTGCCGCCGGCGCTGCCGGTCCCGTCCACCGTCGGGCGGCGGATGTCCACCCAGGGCGGCTTCGGCGACATCCTGGCCGAGATCGGCCGCGGTCAGGGCGAGTATAAGGAGCTGGCGGCGCATATCGTCACCACCAGCCCGGACGTGACGGTGTCCACCAACCTCGGCCCCTGGGTGAACCGGCGCGGCATCTTCGATCGGCACACGCGCAACGACGTGTTCCGCGACGCCAAGCTCGCGTCCGCGCAGCGCTGGGGGATGTCGCCACGAGGGCAGCATGTGGAACTCGGCATCGCCGAGCAGAATCTGTTCCTGCTGCTGGGCGCCGCAGGCCTCGCGCACGCGCTGACCGGGGCGCGGCTCTTGCCGGTCGGTACGGTGTACGACCCGTTCGTGAACCGCGGCCTGGATGCGCTGATCTACGCCTGCTACCAGGACGCGCGCTTCCTGCTCGTTTCGACCCCGTCCGGGATCACCCTGGCGCCGGAGGGCGGGCAGCACCAGTCGGTGAACACGCCGCTGATCGGCATGGCGGCCGACCGGCTGGCGAGCTTCGAGCCGGCGCATGTGGACGAGCTCGGTATCCTGCTGCGCCACGCGTTTGCGCATATGCAGGCGCCGGACGGTTCGGCGGTGTGGCTGCGGCTATCCACGCGGCAGCTGGACCAGCCGGAGCGGGTGCTGGACCCGGCTGCGGTCATTGCGGGCGCGCATTGGGTGGTGCCGCCGGCGGCGGGGGCGCGCATCGCGCTGGCCTACCAGGGGCCGGTGGCGCCGGAAGCGACGACGGCGTTTGCCGAACTGGCCGCGGAAGAACCCGGCGCCGGGCTGCTGGCGATCACGAGCCCTGACCGGCTGCACGCCGGCTGGCTGGCGGCGCAGCGCGCGCGGCGGACCGGGGATCGCGGCGCCGTGTCGTTCGTGGAACGGCTGCTGGCCCCGCTCGCCCCCGGAGCGGCGCTGGTGACGGTGCTGGACGGGCATCCGGCGAGCCACGCCTGGCTGGGCGCGGTGCGTGGGCAGCGTGTGGTGCCGCTGGGGCCCGATCGGTTCGGGCAGAGCGGGGACATTCCGGATTTGTATCGGGAATACGGGATGGATACCGACGCGATCCTGGATGCGTGCGCGCAGGCGCTGCTGGGGTAGCGCTCGTCGTGAGCGAATACCAGTACGACGAATTCCTCGCGATCGATCGGCCGCTCGATGCCGACGCCCGCGCGACGTTGTGCGACATCTCATACCAGCGGCCCCGGCCGATTCCTCGTCCGGCGTCCACCTGGCCGCTGGTATTTCCTTGATTTTGCGCATGGCCGCCCCGCCAACCCCATGCGCGATACCGGCCGGCCGAAGAGGCCGCCGGTATCATCGCGGGCGCGGATCACCGCCACCAGTTTCACCAATTCCTATCAGTGGGGCGATTTCAAGGGCGATCCGGTGGCGCTGATGGAGCACTGGTTCGACCTGCATCTCTACGCCGCCAACTCAGGAGTTCATACGCTTCCTCAATGCCGTCGAAGCGGCCGTCCCGGCCGATTTGGCGTTAAGAGGCTGACCCATCGTTGACACATAGTGGTCATTTCGCTATGGCCGCGCCCTACGGACCTCAAAATGGGTACGCCCTATGGACCTCAATATTTTCATCGACGGCGACCAGGGCACCACCGGCCTTGATCTGCAGAATCAACTCCAGGGTGGGGAATTTCGCATCCGCACATTACCGACAAACTTGCGCAAGGACGCGGCTGCCCGCCGGGCCGCTCTCAACGAGAGCGACATCGCAATTCTTTGCCTGCCCGATGCAGCGGCGCGAGACGCGGTGGCGATGATCGAGAACCCTTCGGTGCGTGTCATCGATGCCAGCTCGGCGCACCGCATCAGCCCGGGTTGGATCTACGGCCTGCCGGAGCTCGATGCACGGCAAGGCGAACGTATCGCCTCGGCACTGCGGGTCACAAATCCGGGCTGCTACCCGACGGCCGCAGTCGCACTGCTGCGACCGCTGACGGATGCGGGCCTATTGCCCACCGATTATCCGCTCGTCATCCACGCCGTCGCAGGTTATTCGGGTGGGGGCAGGGCAGGGGCGGAAGCGCACGAGGCCGGCGCGGGGGCGCATTCGCTGAAGGTCTACGGCCTTGCACTCGAGCACAAGCACGTGCCGGAAATTGAGGCCTACGCCGGCTTGACGACCCGCCCTATCTTCGTGCCGGCCCTTGCCAGCTACCGGCAGGGCATCGTGCTCACCATTGGACTGCACACGCGAATGCTTCCCGCCGATGTTTCTGGCATGCGCATCTACGAATGCCTCAGGGAGCGATACCGCGATGCGGCGCATGTGCATGTGATGCCGATGTCTTCCGACGCACCGCTGACCGAACTGGACCCGCAAGTCCACAACGGTACAAACGAGATGACTTTGGCTGTTGCATGCAATGAGCGCACAGGTCAGATCGTCTTGAGCGGGGTTCTCGACAATCTGGGCAAAGGTGCCGCAGGCGCGGCAGTGCAAAACCTGCGCCTAATGACGAGGGGTTCATAGCCCGCGTTGTTAAGGGGCACCCGCCGCCTGATGATCCGCCTGCCGGCGCGGCTTGTCGATCGGTGCCGGTTCGCCGCCATCCTCCGCCCGGTCGAAGACACCGCGCTGCTGGTCGCGGGCGAGCATCTGATCCTCGACATGACCCGCCAGGAAGTGGAGGACGACGGGAACGACGACGGCAGCGGCCGGCTCGCCGGCCTCGCGCCGCTGCGCGGGGACCTGTTGGCGGGCGACCTGCGGCTGCTCTGATCTGCTGTGGCTGGCCGCGGTCGAAGAGGAGGCGGTGGGGGACGACGCGCCCGAGCCGCCGCCCGGCCTCGGGCCGCTGACCGCGCCGCTGGAGGCGTTCGCGGATTTCTCTTCGCCCTCGACCCCGACCTTGTGGCTGCCGCCGCCGAACGCTCCGCGGTGGTCGGGGCGCCCGATCCGGCTGCGGTGTGTGCGGCGATCGCGGCGCTGGACCCGGCGGAGACGATCGAGCTGCTCGCGCAGGCCTATGCCGGCGATCCGCATATCGGGGTTGCCCTGCGGCGCGCGCTGCGCGACCGCCTGCCCCCGCCCGTCGTCGCTCCCGCCCCGCGCACCGCCGGCGCGCTGCGTGCCCAGGCCGTCGCGATCTGCCGCACGCGGGAGGAAGCCGAGGCCACGCGGCAGGAAGCCGAACGCCAACGTGCCGCCGCGGCGGCCGAACAGGCGCGCCGGGCACGGCTCGACGCGCTGGCGCAACGGGGCGAAGCCGCATGGCGGACGCTGGAAGCGGAGATCGAGCGCCGCAACGCTTCCGGCTACGCGGCGGCGGCGGCGTTGCTGGCCGATCTGCGCACCCTTGCCGCGGAGAACGACGGGTTGGCGGGCTTCGCCGCTCGCCTGGCGGACATCCGCGACCGCCATGCCCGCAAGGAGCGGTTCATCGCCCGGCTGACTACGCTCGATTAGACCCGCCGGCAGGGCAAGCGGGCGAACCTCCGGCATGTCCCCTCTCCCGCCGCGCGGGAGAGGTGAAGGACCGCGCCGATTTTCCGTTCCGGCGATTGCCCTGCCCTTCGGCGAGGGCTTGCGTTTTGCCCCGCTCCGCCCCCACATCCGCCGCACCCCGACCCCAGGAGACCGTCATGGACGTGGACACGATCGACCAGCAGTACCAGCAACTGCAGACCCAGGCGCAGCAGACCGTGCAGCACCTGACGACGCTCGCCGGCAAGCTGCAGGATGCGGCCAAGGGCGGCAACCAGGACGCGCGGGAATGGCTGCTCGACCTGCGCGAGATCGCGCTCGCCATGCAGGCCGAGCAGAACCAGGTGGGCGGGCTGCTGACCGCGCTGCACGGGTTCGTCGCCAACCAGGCGCAGCAGCAGCAGGTCGCGGTGCCGCCGGCGGGCCAGCCCTGGGGCGGCGCGCCGCAACAACAGCCGGGCTATCCGCCGCAGGGCTACCAGCAGCCTGGATATCCCCAGCAGGGCTATCCGCCCCAGGGCTACGGCCAGCAGGCCGGCGGCTTCGGCGGCATGCTGGGCGGCTTCCTGAATTCCGGCTTCGGGCGGGCGATCGAGATGGGCGCCGGGTTTGGCCTCGGCGACGACCTGATCAACAAGATCTTCTGAGCCCCCGCCGCGGCAGCGGCATCTTCCAAGCTCTCCGCGGCAGCGGCATCTTCTAAGCTCTCCGCGACCGGGGCATCTTCTGAGTTCTCCCGCGGCAGCGGCGCGTCGGGTCAGCGCGCCGCCGCCTGCGCGTGCAGGAAGTCCTGCGCCGCGGCGGGTTCGAGCAGCGGGTGCAACGCGAACCGCGCCGGGATGATGTCCGCCCAGGCGTTCAGGTGCGCGTGCAGCGCTTCATGGGACGGCACGTCGAACAGCACCACCGCGCCGCGGCCCAGCTTCGCGTGGACGCTCCGCACGGTGCCGGCGTCGATCAGCGGCTGGATCCACTGCCAGTAGTGCTGACGGGATGCCGTGACGGTCGACGGCGGCTGGGGCGCGGGGTCGCTGATGACCAGGAACAGCATGGGCGTCTCCTGCGTTGAACGGGGCGCGGCTAGCCCAGCACGTCTTCCGTGTGCTCGCCGAGGCGCGGGGCCGGCCGGCGCACGGACCCCGGCGTCGCCGACAGCTTCACCGGCACGCCGAGAGTGCGGAACGTCCCGGTGACCGGGTGCGTCGTCTCCGCCACCATCCCGCGCGCCAGCATGTGCGGATCGGTGAACACCTGATCGAATCCCAGCACCGGCCCGGCGGGGATCCCCGCCGCCTCCAGCGCTTCCAGCCAGTGTGCGGACGGCTGCGTGCGCAACGGCCCCGCCAGCAGCGCAACGAGGTCCTTGTTGTGCGCCACCCGCTCGGCCACCGAGGCGAAGCGCGGATCGTCGACCAGTTCGGGCAGGCCGACGATGCGGCAGAACGCGACGAAGAACTTCTGCTGCGCGGCGCCGATGGTGATGAACCCGTCCGCGGTCGCGAACACCTGGTAGGGCGAGCTGCCGCGATGCTGCTGGCCGATGCGCGGCGGGCGCGTTTGGGTGGCGAAATAATGCGCCGCCTCGTAGACGCAGAACGAGGTGGCGGCTTCCAGCAGCGACGTCTCCACGTGCTGGCCCTGGCCGGAGACATGCCGCGCCTCCAGCGCCGCCAGCAGGCCGAAGGCGAGGAACATGCCCGCCGCCACGTCGGAAATCGCGATCGGCAGGCGATACGGCGGCCCGTCCTCCGGCCCGTTGATGCTCATCAGCCCGGACATCGCCTGCGAGATGAGGTCGAAGCCGCCGCGCGCCGCGTACGGCCCGGTCTGACCGAAGCCGGAGATCGACCCCATGATGACGCGCGGGTTGCGCGCATGGATCGCCTCCCACCCGAGGCCGAGCCGGTCCATCACCCCGGGGCGGAAGTTCTCCACCACGAAATCGGCGCCGTCCACGAGGTCCAGAAACCGCGCCCGATCGGTTTTCAGATCGATCTCGACCGAGCGCTTGTTGCGGTTCCAGATCATGAACGGCGCGCTTTCGCCATTCACGAACGGCGGCATCTGGCGTGCGGAATCGCCCTTGCCCGGCTGTTCGAGCTTCAGCACATCGGCGCCGTGGTCGGCGAGCAGCATGCAGCAATAGGGACCCGAGAGATTGCTGGTCAGGTCCAGCACGCGCAGGCCTTCAAGGGCTCCGGGCATCGTCGCACTCCCGCTGTGGTGCGCCGGCTTGGCGCTGCCCCATGGTGATGGCATGCTCCGTGCCCTCAGGCAAAGGGACGGAAACATGACCGACGAGCCCGACGTGCTGGTGGAGCAGGACGAGGCGGGCATCGCCGTCGTCACCTTGCGCAACCCGCGCAAGCGCAATGCCGTCACGTACGAGATGTGGCGCAAGCTCTCCGGGATTTTCGCCGGCTTCCGCGATCGCGCCGATGTGCGCACCGTCATCCTGACCGGCGCCGGCGGCAATTTCTCGGCCGGGGCGGATATCTCCGAGTTTCCTCGCCTGCGCAGCACGCCGGAGGGGATCAAGGCCTATGGCGAAGCCGGGCACGCGGCGACGATCGCGATCCGCGACCTGCCGATGCCCACGATCGCCGCCATCCCGGGCTACGGGGTGGGCGGGGGCTGCGGGATCGCGCTCGCCTGCGATTTCCGGGTGGGCGACGAAACGACGCGGATGGGCATCCCGGCGGCGAAACGGGGAATCGTCTACAACGTGCTCGACAGCCAGAACCTGCTGCGCACGGTGGGGCTGCCGAACGCCAAGCTCGTGCTCTATTCGGGCCGGATTTTCCCGATGCAGGCCTGCCGGACCATGGGGTTGCTCGACGAGGTGGGGGAGGACGGGGCGCTGGCCGCGGCAAAACGGCTGGCGCATGAACTCGCCGCCTGCGCGCCGCTGTCCCAGCGCGGCGCCAAGCTGACCCTGGAGGCCCTGGCGCGCGGCGAGGTGGAGGCCCGCGGCGCCGACATCCTGGCGGCGCAGCAGCGCGCGGCCGAGAGCGAGGACTACCGCGAGGCCACGGCTTCCTTCATCGAGAAACGCCGCCCGGCCTTCCGCGGGCGCTGAGCCGTCTGCCGGCGGCCGAGCCAGCGGCCGAACCCCGCGCTGTAGCGGACCGCCCCGGCGGGATTGAGGTGGGAGAAGCCGTCGCCGAAATACCGATCCGGCCAGTGCGGCGTCACGTCCCCGACGATGGAGAAGTTCGGATAGCGTGCCGCGTAGCCCGCCAGATAGGCGGCGAAGCCCGCGCGCACGTCCGGCCGCACCGCGCGCCAGGTGGCCGTGTTCATCGGCATGGCGACGAAATCCACCGGGATGCCGCGCGCCGCGGCGAGCCCAAGCAGCCGGTCGAAATACCAGTCGAGCACCGGCAGCGGGCGGAAGCGGCGCAAGGTCCCGTCCGCCGCCACCACTGCCGAGCCCGGCGCGGTGCCGAAAAAATACTGCCCGCGCGCGGCCAGCACGTCGGCCAGGGTGCGGCGGTTCTCCCACCAGCGCAGAAAGCCGCCGGCGCGTGCCAGGGCGCCGAAATAGAGCGAGGGGAAGCGCACGTCGTACAGCGCCGCCCGCAGCCGCGGCGCCAGCCCGTCCGGCCGGCGCCGCGCATAGACGGACCAGTCGTCGAGCCGGCCTGAGACAAGCCGCAGCCGCGCCACCCCCGCGCGGCCGACGAACCCGAACGCCACGCTGCGTTCCCAGAACAGATCCGGGCGGGTGAAATGCCCGGCATCGAACGAAACCACCACACGCCGCGGCGGGTGCGGGCAGGCGAGCGCGCGGCGGAGCACGGAATAGGCCTCGATCGGCTCGCCGCCGCCCACCGCGAGGTTCACGACGCGCCCGGGCAGCAGGCGCGGCATCACGTCCACCGCGGCGCGCGAATCCCCCACCACCAGGACGGAGCCGACGTCGCAGGCCGCCAGCATGCGTTCCTTGGCGAGCCAGGCGGGGTATTCCGGGTCCAGATACGCCAGCGGCATGAACGCCACCCAGGCCCACACCAGCGCGAACGCCGCGACGCAGGTCGCGCCGGCGACCGCCAGATAGCGCGCCGGGGTCAGGCCGGTGGGGGTCAGGCCGGTGGGGGTCAGGCCGGTCGGGGTCAGGCCGGTCGGGGTCACGCCGGTCTCAGAACCGGAAATAGAGAAACTCACTGGTTCCCCCGAGCGACAGCAAGCCGAGCGCCGCGCCGCCGCCCATGGCGAGCGCCCAGGGCAGGCTCGGCCGCCAGACCAGGCCCGGCAGCGGCCCGGGGCGCACCGGTTCCAGCGCCGGGCCGATGCGGCGCATGATCTGCTGCGTATTCGGGGCGAACCACACGATCCCGTACAGCGCGGCGAGCCACCCCGTCGCGCGGCCCGCGTGCAGCAGCCCGCGCGCCCCGAGCGCGCCCGCCGCGCCCGCCCCGTGCAGCCCCGCCATCCCCGCCAGCACCTGCCCGGCCACGTCGAGGCTGGGCGCGCGGAAGACCACCGCGCCGACCAGTCCCGCGAGATAGGTGAGCGCGATTCGCCCAAGCCGAGCCCCCGCCCGCCCCGCCGCCGATCCCCTGGCCGGATCGGCCCGGCGTGGCCCGAACACCCTCCAGGCGTGGTTGACCGAAAGATAGGCCGCGTGCAGCAGCCCGAAGGCCACGAAGGTGAGCCCGCTGCCGTGCCAGATGCCGGCCAGGGTCATGGTGATCCCGATCGGAACCAGAACCAGCGCGGCGAACCCGCCCGCGCTCGCCTGCCCCGCCCGCCCCACCTTCCGCCCGCGCGCCGCCCGCCGTCGCGCCGCGGCCAGCGCCAGCGGGTTGAACAGATAGAGCGTCAGGGCGCGCGTCAGGGTCATGTGCCAGCGCTGCCAGTAGTCGATGATGCTCTCCGCCTTGTAGGGCGAATTGAAATTGAGCGGGAACCGCAGGTTGAACATCCGCGCGAGGCCGATCGCCATGTCCGAATAGCCGGAGAAGTCGAAATAGAGCTGCAACGAATACGCCGCCGCCGCCTGCCATGCCGCCGCCAGCGGCAACGTGCCGGCATGGCCGAAGCCGGCCGCGACCACCGGTGCCAGAGGATCGGCCAGCAGCGTTTTCTTCAGCAGACCGATCAGAAAGATGCTGCCGCCGATCGCAAGATTGCGCCCCGACCCGCGCCAGGTCGCGGGGTCCGCGAACTGCGGCATGATCTCCCGGTGGTGCAGGATCGGCCCCGCGATCAGGTGCGGGAAGAAGGTCACGAACAGCAGGTAGTCGAGCACGCCGCGCCCGCGCGCGGTGCCGGCGCGGCAGTCGACCAGGTAGCCGATCTGGGTGAAGGTGAAGAAGCTGATCCCGAGCGGCAGCGCCGGCGCCGCCATCGTCGGCCCGATCGCGAGCCGCGCGTGCAGGAAGCCCAGCAGGTCGGCGAGATACTTGAAATAGATCAGCGCCCCGAGGTTCGCTGCGATCGCCGCCGCGAGCAGCGCCGCCTGGACCCGCTCCCGCCCCGCGGTGGCGGCGATCGCGCGCGAAGCGGCATAGTTGACCGCGATGGACCCGAGCAGGAGCGGCAGGAACGCCGGGTTCCACCAGCCGTAGAACAGCAGGGAGGCCCCGACCAGGAACGTCCCCGCCGCGCGCGCCCCGCCCAGGCGGGCGGTGGCGAAGACTCCCGCCAGCGCCGCCGGGAGGAATCCCAGCAGGAAAACGCAGGAGTTGAACAGCACGGGGGAGCCGGATCGGCGTCGGATCGACGGATCAGGCCGGTCCGCGCTTCGCCTCGACCAGCCGCACCAGGTCGCCGACCCGGTGCAGCCCCTCGATCTCGGCGGTCTGGAAGGTGATGCCGAAGCGGCATTCCGTCTCCACCACCAGGGCGATATGGGCCATCGAGTCCCAGCCCGGCACGTCGGCGGCGACGGTGTCCGGGGTGAGATCGATGTGCGGATCGTCCAGTACGTCGCGCAGAATGGCGGTCACTTCGGCGAGCACGGGGCGGGGCGCGGACGGGGCCAGGAGCATGGGGGGTCTCCCTGCGTTGTTCCAGGCGTCGAGGAAACACGAGAAGCCTCTACAAAGCCTTAATCGCCGAGGCGCTCCCCGCCCGCGTCCGTTCCCCCGGGCCGGCTGCACCCGCACGCCGGCCGCACCGATCATCTTCCGGGTCGGATACCGATGCAAAGGCAACCACCTTCCCCGCCAGGTATGCGCCCCTGCCGGCGCCGGCAGGGCTCGGATCCCTGTCCGCCGCGTGACAGGACAGCCCCCCTGCGCTAATGCCTTCCCCTTCGCCCAAGCCCAGGACCCGTCCCCGCCCCATGGCCAGCAGCAACGACATCCGCGCCGCCTTCCTCGGCTACTTCGCCCGCCACGGCCACGAGGTCGTGGAAAGCTCGCCGCTGGTCCCGCGCAACGACCCCACCCTGCTGTTCACCAATGCCGGCATGGTGCAGTTCAAGAACGTCTTCACCGGCCAGGAGAAACGGCCCTACAACCGCGCCACCACGGCGCAGAAATGCGTGCGCGCCGGCGGCAAGCACAACGATCTGGACAACGTCGGCTATACCGCGCGCCACCACACGTTCTTCGAGATGCTGGGCAATTTCAGCTTCGGCGACTATTTCAAGGAGCAGGCGATCGCCTACGCCTGGGAGCTCGTCACCCGCGACTATGCGCTGCCGAAGGACCGCCTGCTGGTCACGGTCTACGCGGAAGACGACGACGCCGCCCGACACTGGCGCGACGTCGCTGGCCTGCCGGACCGGCGCATCATCCGCATCCCGACGTCGGATAATTTCTGGCGCATGGGCGATACCGGGCCCTGCGGCCCGTGCTCGGAAATCTTCTACGACCACGGCCCGGGCATCCCGGGCGGGCCGCCCGGCAGCGCGGATGCCGACGGGGACCGCTTCATCGAGATCTGGAACCTCGTGTTCATGCAGTTCGAGGAAGGGCCGCCGGGGGTGCGCACCCCCCTGCCGCGGCCGTCGATCGACACCGGCATGGGGCTGGAACGCATCGCCGCCATCCTGCAGGGCAAGCACGACAACTACGATACCGATACGTTCCGCGCCCTGATCCTGGCCTCCGCCGAGGCCACCGGCACCGGCCCGGACGGGCCGTTCCGCAGCAGCCACCGGGTGGTGGCCGACCATCTGCGCAGCACCAGCTTTCTGATTGCCGACGGCGTGCTGCCGGGGAACGAAGGCCGCGGCTACGTGCTGCGCCGGATCATGCGCCGTGCCATGCGCCACATCCACATGATGGGCGCCAAGGACCCGGTGATGTGGCGCCTGGTCCCCGCGCTCGTCCGCCAGATGGGCACCGCCTATCCGGAACTGCCGCGCGCCGAGGGGCTGATCGAGGAAACCCTGCGGCTCGAGGAATCCCGCTTCACCGCCATGCTCGACCGCGGCCTGCATTTGCTTGCCGAGGAAACCGCCCGGCTCGGGAACGGGGGCACCCTGCCCGGCGCGGTCGCGTTCCGACTGTACGACACCTACGGCTTTCCGCTCGACCTGACGCAGGACGCGCTGCGCGAGCAGGGCTTCGCCGTCGATCTCGCCGGCTTCACCGCGGCGATGGACGCGCAGCGGGCCCGGGCGCGGGCCGCCTGGGCCGGCTCCGGCGAGGCCGCCACCGAAACGGTGTGGTTCGAGCTGCGCGACCGCATCGGCGCGTCGGAATTCCTCGGCTACAGCACCGAAACGGCGGAGGGCGAGATCCGCGCCCTGGTTGCGGGCGGCGCGCCGGTCGATAGCGCCGGCCCCGGCACCGAGGTGGCGGTGGTGCTGAACCAGACCCCGTTCTACGGCGAAAGCGGCGGCCAGGTCGGCGATACCGGCACCATCACCGCGGCCGGCCTGCGCATCGACGTCACGGATACGCAACGCAAGCTCGGCGACGTGATCGTGCATCTCGGCCGCGTGGCCGAAGGCACCGCGCGGGTCGGGACGGCGGTGCTGGCCGAGGTCGATCACGTCCGGCGCAGCGCGATCCGCGCGCATCATTCCGCCACCCACCTGTTGCACGAGGCGCTGCGCCGCCGGCTCGGCACCCATGTCGCGCAGAAGGGCAGCCTGAACGCGCCCGACCGCCTGCGCTTCGACGTCTCCCAACCGCGTCCGATCACGGAGGACGAGCTCGCCGCGGTGGAGACGGAGGTGAACGCGCGCATCCGCGAAAACTCCGAGGTCGTGACCCGGCTGATGACGCCGGCGGCGGCGGTGGAGCTGGGCGCGATGGCGTTGTTCGGGGAGAAATACGGCGAGGAGGTGCGGGTGGTGACGATGGGCGGGGCGGACGGCAACCGGCTCGCCTGGTCGATCGAGCTTTGCGGCGGCACGCACGTCCGCCGCACCGGCGATATCGGCTATTTCCGCATCGTTGCCGAAACCGCGGTCAGTGCCGGGGTGCGCCGGATCGAGGCGGTGACCGGTGCGGCAGCGGAACAGCTCGTGGCGGAAGAGACCCGCCTGCTGCGCGAAGCCGCCGGTGCGCTGCGCGCCAGCCCGGTGGACCTGCCCGCCCGCATCGCCGCCTTGCAGGACGAGCGCCGCCGGCTGGAACGCCTGGCCGCGGAGTTGCAGAAGAAACTGGCCACCGGCGGGACCGGCGCGGCGGGGCCGGAGACGATCGCCGGCGTCGCGCTCACCGCGCGCAACCTCGGCGAGATCGCGCCGCGCGAACTGAAGGGGCTGGCGGAGACGATCGGCAAGCAGTTCGGCAGCGGCGTCGTGGCGCTCGTGTCCACCGCCGAGGGCAAGGCCAGCATCGTGGTCGGCGTCTCACCCGACCTGCTCACCCGCTTCAGCGCGGTGGAACTGGTGCGCGCGGCGGCCGCCGCGGTGGGCGGCAAGGGCGGCGGCGGGCGGCCCGATCTCGCGCAGGCCGGCGGACCGGAGGCGGCGCGGGCGGACGCGGCATTGCAGGCGGTGCGGGCGGCACTGGGGGGCTGAGGTCGGCTTTCCGCATTCACCTGCCGGGGTAGAGAGTGGGAGGGCTGCGCGGGCTACGACCGACGCCGCCGGCTTTCAACAGTCCGATCAGTAGGGTATGCAAAGAAGCATGAAGCTCCGGTCCGTGCAGGTGGAAAACTTCCGGGCGATCCGCGCGCTCAGGGTGCCGCTCGATCCGGCGTTGACGGTTCTGCATGGCAACAACGCGCACGGGAAGACCAGTCTTCTAGCAGCCATTGCGGTGGGGCTTGGTGCCATCCCGACCCTCCTGGCGCGCGCTGGCGGCATCAACTTCCGCCGATCCGACCGCCGATTTGGTGCCACGGAAGCCCGTATCCGCATCGAGACCTTGGGGGAGCCGGAGGGTCTCCGGTGGACCCGTATCGAAACACGAAGCGGGCTTCTCGTAAGATCGAGCGTGGATAAGGTCGCCGGCACGGAGTCACTGCGCGATTTTTTCTCGAAGCTCCGGGAAGATGTCGAACGCGCTCCCAATACGACTACGATTCCGATCTTTACCTTTTACGATACCGATCGCGCGGTCTTCGATATGCCTGAGCGGAAGCGTAATTTTCGACGCGAATTCCATCGCTTTGATGCCTACATCGACGCTCTGGCCCGCAAGACTAGCTTCAAAGCGTTGGTCGAATGGTTCTACGCGCAGGAGAACGCAGAACTGCGACAGCAACGCGAGCAGGGCAGTTTCGAGTTCCGCCGTCCCGACCTACAAGCGGTACGCGGTGCGATTACGACAATGATGCCAGATATAATGGACCCACATATAGAATATCCAGCTCAGTTTGTGGTTCGACGCAAGGCGGCCGGGCGTCGAGATGAAAAGCTCGCGCTCGAACAATTGAGCGGTGGCTACCGCATCGTCCTGGCGCTCGCCGCCGACCTCGCCCTGCGCATGTCGCTCGCCAACCCGCATCTGCCCGATCCGTTGCAGTCCGAGGCCATCGTCCTGATCGACGAGGTGGAGCTGCACCTCCATCCGGACTGGCAGCAACGCATCCTGGACGATCTGCGGCGGACTTTTCCGAACGCGCAATTCATCGTCTCCACCCATAGCCCACAGGTGCTCACTACCGTGGCACCGCAGAATATCGTGCATCTGCGTGCCACGCCCGAGGGCATCGTGGCCGAGCAGGAAACCGGCCCCACCTTCGGCGCAAAGGCCGGCGATGTCCTGCAAGCTGTTATGGAGGTGGAGCAGCGACCGAACAACGAATTCAGCCGCAAGCTCGCGGAGTATCGCACGCTGATTGCCGCCGACCAGGGGGAGACGGTAGCGGCGAGGACGCTGCGGGCTCAGCTGGATCGCCTCTCCCCTGATGATCCGGCCCTGGCCGGGGCCGATGTCGAGATCGCGCGCCGGCGGGTGATGCACGAGCTCTCCACGCGCCGATGAAGCGGATCGCCGGCCTATCCGCGCCGCCCGCTGGGTTGGTGCGCTTTGCCGCAGCCCCAACCGCTGGCGGGACCTGGGAGGATTTCGGCAGCTTCGAGGCCGGGGCGGCCAAGCGCGAACTGACTGCGGCACTGACGCAGCGCCAGCACGGCCTCTGCGCCTATTGCGAAATCGCCTTGGTCACGTGGGACTCGCGAGTGGAGCATTTCGTGCCCCAGAGCGACCCCATCCAGGGAGCCGAATTGGCCTGCAATCCGGCGAATCTGCTGGCGGTCTGCATGGGCGGCAGCAACGCCGCCTTTGGGCCGTCTGCTTCGGCGCCCGATCCGGCCCGGTTCCTGCCGCCGGCCGCCAAGAACCTCAGTTGTGACGCAGCTAAAGGAGACCGGCCGGCAGGGGAGTTCCTGGACCCAAGGAACGTTCCGGCCCAACCGCCGGTGGTGCGGGTCGATGAGGAAGGACAGCTTCGCAGCGATCAGGCCGGCTGCGTACAGCACGGCATAGATCCAGCGATCGTAGACGCACATATCTTTGGGCTTGGTCTGAATGTCGGCCGTCTTTGCCACCAGCGGGAAGCGGTCCGCGCCGTGTTGGCGGCTGCGTTCCAGGACCTGGACGCGCTGGGGCCGGCAAGGCGCGACGAGGGGCTGTTGGTTCTGGCCGGAAACCGCTTGCTGCCCGACGATCAGGGCAAGCTGGCGCCCTTCTTCTCCACCGCCCGCTCGTTCTTCGGTCCCGCAGCGGAAGTCATCCTCGCACGTCCGCCGCAGCCCTGGATTTAGAGGCCCGCTAATGTGGGATGCCAATTGCTCGATCGGCTAGGTGGCGGAGAAGGCGTGCGAACTGGCGGCCTGCACCGCCTCACCCGCGGTGGAACAGGCTCGCCAGTTCGGCGACGCTGAAGCGGAGGAACGTCGGCCGCCCGTGGCTGCACGTCGCCGCCCGCGGGGTGGCTTCCATCGTGCGCAGCAGCGCATCCATCTCCGCCGGCAGCAGCCGCCGCCCGGCGCGCACCGAGCCGTGGCACGCGAGCCGCGCCACCGCCGCCTCCAGCCGCGTCCGCAGCGCGACGGCGGGAATGCCGTCGGCCGTAGCGGGATCCGCCAGGGTGGCCGTTCCTCCCGCGTCCCTCCCCCCGCCATCCCGCAATCCGGCACCCGCCGGGGCGATCGCGGCGTCAGCGCCGTCCGTGGCTGTGCCGCTCGCTTCCCACTCCGCCAGTTCCTCGGCGAGATCGCGCAGCAGCGGCGTCGGGTCGGGCGCGCCCAGCAGCGCCGGCAGCGCGCGGACCAGCACCGCGCCGGCGCCGAAGGGTTCGATCTCCAGCCCGAGCTGCGCCAGCGCCGATGCGTGCGCCGCCAGCCGGGCCGCGTCGGCCGCCGGCAGGTCGACCACCGCGGGGGTCAGCAGCGGCTGGCTGCGCACCCCGCCATCCAGCAATTGCGCCGCCAGCGCCTCATGCGTCAGCCGCTCATGCGCGGCGTGCTGATCGACCAGGACCAGCGCGCCATCGGCTGCGACCGCGACGATGTAGGTCTCCGCCACCTGGCCGAGCGGCGCTCCCAACGGATGATCGCCAGGGGGATGATTGCCAGGGGGATGATTGCCGCCCCCGCCGTCCGGCCCGCCCCAGGGCGCCGCGTCGCCGGTCTCGCCGCGGCGGGCCGCCGGCGGGGCGGCAAACGGCAGCCGCGCCTCGGCCATTCCTCCCGGCACACCGGCCGCCTGCGCGGCATTCGTGTTGGGATGGAAGGCCCAACGGGACCCGGGGGCAGAGGCGTAGCGGGATCCTCCCAGGCTCAGCGCCGGCCGCCCGGCCGGCACATCCGTGCCCGCAGCCCCCGCCAGCGCCCGCCCGATCGCGCCGATGACCAATGCTCGCACCGAAGCGGGGTCGCGGAACCGCAGCTCCGCCTTGGCCGGATGGACGTTCACGTCCAGCTCCTCCGGCGGCAGATCGAGCCACAGCGCCGCCACCGGATGCCGCCCGGCGGCGATTACCGGGCGGAACGCTACCCGGATGGCCGTCTTCAGCACCGGGTCCGTCACCGGCCGTCCGTTCACCGTCAGCGCCTGCGACGCCGGGCTGATCCGGGTCACGGCGGGGTTGGCGACGAAGCCGTCGAGCCGCAGCGCCCCGCGTTCGCCCGCAACGGCCAGTAGCGCCGCTGCCGCATCGGCGCCGAGCAGCGCGGCGGCGCGTGCCGCGCGGTCCTGCGCCGGCAGGTCGAACACCACCCGCCCGTCGCTTTCCAGCCGCAGCGCCACCCCGGGCGCGGCGAGCGCCAGGCGGCGCAGCACGGTTTCGGTGTGCTCGGCCTCGGTGCGCGGGGTTTTCAGGAACTTCCGCCGCGCCGGGGTGGCGAAGAACATCTCGCGCACCACCACCCGCGTGCCGGGCGCACCGGCTGCCGGCGCCACCTCCGATACCGCGCCGCCCTCCACCGCGATCGTCCAGGCATGCGCCGCCCCGGCGGGACGGGAGGTCAGCGCGAGCCGCGCCGCCGCGCCGATCGAAGGCAGCGCCTCGCCGCGGAACCCCAAGGTCGCGATGCGCACCAGGTCGTCGTCCGGCAGTTTGGAGGTGGCATGCCGGCGCACGGCCAGCGCCAGCTCTGCCGCGTCCATGCCAGCGCCGTCGTCGGTGACTTCGATGCGGTCGATGCCGCCGCCGGTCAGCGCCACCGCGATGCGGGTGGCGCCGGCGTCGAGCGCGTTCTCCACCAGCTCCTTTACCGCCGCCGCGGGCCGCTCGATCACCTCGCCGGCGGCGATCCGATTGACCAGCCCCTCCGGCAGCAGGCGGATGGCGGGCATTACGTCTCGCCGCGTAGCGCCTGGAAGCGGGCGATGGAGGCAGCGGTGGCGGGATCGGGCGCGGCGTGGCCCGAGCCGGGGGTCAGCGCGGGCAGGATGCCGCCGGCCAGTTGCTTGCCGAGCTCGACCCCCCATTGGTCGAAACTGTCGATCCCCCACAGACAGCCCTGCACCGCCACCTTGTGTTCGTAGAGCGCGATCAGCCGGCCCAGGCTGAAGGCGTCGAGCCGGCGGAACAGGATGAAGGCGGACGGTCGGTCGCCGGGGCAGACCCGCGCCGGGGCAACGAGGTCGATCTCCGCCTGGGACTTGCCGGCCGCTTGCATCTCGGCCCGCACCGCGGCCTCGTCGCGGCCAAAGGCGAGCGCGGCGGCCTGGGCGAAGGCGTTGGCGGCGAGCGCGCGGTGCGCGTCGATCCGGTCGTGGTCGGGGGTGGCGGCGAGGATGAAATCCACCGGGATCACCGCCGGTCCCTGGTGCACGAGCTGCATGAAACTGTGCTGCGCGCTGGTGCCGGGCTCACCGAAGATCACCGGCGCGGTCGCCTGTTCGGCGAGGCTGCCGTCCAGCGCGACCCGCTTGCCGTTGCTCTCCATCTCCACCTGCTGGAGATGCGCCGGCAGCCGGCGCAGCCGCTCGTCGTAGGCGAGCACGCAGTGCGTGGTGCAGCCGAGCACGTTGCGATGCCACACCCCGGCGAGCGCCAGCAGCACCGGCAGATTCTGCTGGAGTGGGGCGTCGCGGAAATGACAATCCATCGCCCAGGCGCCGTCCAGCAGCGCCTGGAACTTGTCCCACCCGGCGGCGAGCGCGATCACGAGCCCGACCGGCGACCATAGCGAATAGCGCCCGCCGACCCAGTCGCGGAAGCCGAACACGCGCTCCGGTGCGATGCCGAAAGCGGCCACGGCTTTCAGGTTAGTGGAAAGCGCCACGAAATGCGCGCCCACCGCGGCTTCGCCCAGCGCCTGCGCAACCCAGGCGCGGGCGGCGGCGGCATTGGCCGCGGTTTCCTGGGTGGTGAAGGATTTCGACGCGATCAGGAACAGGGTGCGCGCGGGATCGAGCCCGGCGATCGCGGCGGCGAAAGCATGCCCGTCGATATTGGCGAGGAAGCGCGCTTCCATCCGGGCGTCGGTGCGCCCGAGGGTCAGCGCCTCGGTCGCCACCCGTGGCCCAAGGTCGGAGCCGCCCATGCCGATGTTCACCACATGGGTGAAGCGCTCCCCGGTGGCGCCGCGCAGGCGTCCGTCATGGATCGCGGTCACGAACTCGCGCATGCGGTCGCGTTCGCCGGCGGCCAGCGCGCTGGCGTCCTCGGATCCGCCACCGGCCAGGGCGGCGCGCAGGCCGGCGTCGGCGGGGGCGCGCAGGGCCATGTGCATCGCCGCGCGGTGCTCGGTCACGTTCACCGCCGCGCCGGCGAACATCCGGGCGCGGAAGCCCTCGAGATCGGCGGCGGCGGCCAGCGCGAACAGCCCCGCCAGCACCGTCTCGTCGAGCGCGGTGCGCGAGAGGTCAAGGCTGAGATCGTCGAGCGCGAAGGTGAGCCGGCGGGCGCGCTCGGGATCAGCGGCGAGGCGGGCGCCGATGCGCCGCGCTCCCGGGCGGGCGGCCAGTGCGGCCAGGTGGGCGAACGCGTCGCTGCGAGCAGAATCTGGCATGACGGTGATCATAGCGGCGGCGGCGGCGCGGGGCCAGCGGAACGGTGGGTCGCCGCACGCTCGGGGGTCCGGGGCGATGGGCCGAATGGCGTGCAGATCGTGCCGACCGCCCGGACGCCCGGGGCCGGCGCAGCGCCGCGCGCGGGTCGGCAAAAGCGCGGTTACGGAGGGCGCGGCGGTCGCGGCCGCGGCACCCTGCGGCAATCCGATCGGCCTCGGTGGCGGAGGGAGGCGGGAATGACGGGACGCGTACACCAAAAATTCATCCCTGGCCGACGTGCCGGATCCGCCTCCCCAGGGCTGCGTCCGGTGCGGGCCTCCGGGCGCTTTCTCCTTTGACCTCATGCCGGGACGGTGACAAAATTGCGGCGCAGGCGTGGCGCCTGCCGACGTGTCTGCGTTCTCAGATCGGATTTTTGCCGCGGTTACCGTGATCCAGGTCGTTGTAGTACAAAATTCATCCGCCGTCGCGGGATCGGCCGCGCCCCAAGGGGCGGGTCTGTGCCATGCAGGTGACTAAGCCGCAGAAAGGCGCCCCGGCGCGCCCCGCACGGCCGGCGCGCCCGCCCGCCGCCGCGCGCGCGGCGCCGACGGCGGACAAGGTGCTGGATTACAGCATCGCGGCGGTCGATCGCGCGCTCGATCTGCTGGAAGCGCTCGCCCGCGTCGCCCCCGCGCCGCTGGTCGCGCTGGCGGAATCCGCCGGCTGCACCCGGACCGCGGCCTTCCGTCTGCTGCGCACCCTGGAAGCGCGCGGCTTCGCGATCCAGGATGAGGCGCGCGGCGTGTGGCGGCTCGGCGCCCGCTGGGCCATGCTCGGCCAGGCGGCGCAGGACCAGGGCGCGCTGCTCGCCACTGCCACGCCGTTCCTGGCCGAGCTTGGCCAGGCGGTGGGGGAGAACGTGTATCTGCGCCGGCGCGACGCGCTGGAATCGGAAACCCTCGGCGTGTTCCAGGCCGATCCGGCGCTGCGGCTCTACACGCTCGCCGGCGATCGCAAGCCGCTGCACGCCGGTGCCGCGCGGCTGCTGCTGGCTTACGCGCCGGAGGCGGTGCAGACCCAGGTGCTGGCGCAGCGCCTGCCGCGCTTCACGCCGGCGACCCGCACCGACCCGGCCTGGATTGCGGCCGATCTGCAGCGCATCCGCTCGCGCGGCTATCTGATCACCTCCGACGAGGTCACGCCGGGCGCCGTCTCCGTCACCGCCCCGGTGCGCGACGCCGGCGGGCAGGTGGTGGCGGCGCTCAGCGTCACCGCGCCGTCCATGCGCATGCGCCCGCCGCGCCCGCGCGCCTTGCTGCCGCAAGTAATGGAAGCGGCGGGGAAGCTGTCGCAGGCGCTGGGCGCGCCGGCCGCCGTGCCGGCTGCGCCCGCCGAGCCGAAACCGCGGCCGGCAACCGCTCCCCGAACCAGCCCTGCCGCGGCGCATCCCTGAGCGTCCGTCCGCGGACGACCCGAACCGTCCGGATCGTAGCCCCACGATGGGGATGAGCGCCTTGAAGCTATTGGGTCATTCGTGATCCGATAGATGGCGCGTGATACCGGCGGCCTCTTCGGCCGGCCGGTATCACGCATGGGGTTGGCGGGGCGGCCATGCGCAAAATCAAGGACATACCAGCGGCCAGGTGGACGCCGGACGAGTCATCGGCCGGGGCCGCTGGTATGAGACGACTGCCCGCGCCGAGCGGGACGAGCTGCGCGATCTGACCGACCGGGAATATCGCACCGCTGCGCCCGCCGGCCGGACGCGGCGGACGCAAGCGGATCGTGATCGTGCGGCGGACCGTCGCACGGAAGCATGCATGTGGACGAACTCTAGAGCGAGTTTGACCGGACCTCGGAGCGGTTGCGGCCATGCTGCTTGGCGCTATAGAGCGCGGCGTCCGCGCGCGCGAGCGGATCGTCGGGGTCCCTGTCGTCACGGCCCATGATGGCGATACCGATGCTGACGGTAAAGCCGATAACGCGGCTGTTCACGACGGCGGGACTCCTGGCGATCGTCTCCTTCATCCGGTTGGCGAAAGCCCGCGCCTCCGCGAGCCCCGCGTCGGACAGCACGACGGCAAATTCGTCGCCGCCGAGACAGCCTGCGATATCGTTCTTCCGGAGTTCTTTCTTCAGAACTTTCGCGAAGTGCTCGATGACGAAATCCCCGGTCGTATGGCCGAACGTGTCGTTGATGTCCTTGAAATGGTCGATGTCGATCACCGCAATCACGGATTGCGCGTGCAGGCCGCTTCTCAGCCGGAACAGCTCGACCTGCATCCGCTCCCTGAAGTCGCGCCGGTTCGACAATTGGGTGAGATCGTCGATCCTGGCCAATCTGTGGAGCTCGTTCTCCACGTGCTTACGTTCGGTGATGTCGGTAATCAGACCGTGCCACACGGTACTGCCGTCGCGAAGCCGCGTCGGATGCGCTGCGGCTTGCCGCCAGCGCAAGCCCTGTTGCGGGAGCACGGCCCGGTATTCGAGATGCCAGGGCGTGAGATTGGCAGCCGAAAGGACGAGAGACGTTCGATACCGGTCGCGATCCTCGGGATGGAGGCGTTCCAGGACCGGCGCATCGGTTTCGGCAATCTGCTGGGGCGTCATCTCGTAGATATCCCACAGCCGATTGCTCACATAGGGAAAGCTTCCGGTACCATCCGGCGTGCGTCGATACTGGAACACCAGACCCGGTATCTCGTTGGTAAGGTTGGTGATCAGGTCCATACTCTTGCGAAGCTCCTCGGAGAGGGTCCGCATCGACGTGATGTCGGTGGTCGTGCCGACCATCCTGAGCGCCCGGCCGGCGGCATCGCGAGAGATCACCTTGCCGCGGCTCAGCACCCATTTGTAGCGGCCGTCCTTGCAGCGGAGCCGATGCTCGACCTCGTAGCTCTCGGTCTTCCGGTCGAAATGGGCCTGGATCGTCGCCTGGACATAGGCGAGATCGTCGGGATGAACACGGGTGTAGCTATCTTCGATGCGGTTCGAGAGTTCCGCGTCCTGGTAGCCGAGGATCGCATGCCAGCTGGCTGAATACCGGATCTCGCCCGTGACCGCGTTGCGATCCCAAACCCCGGTTCCGCTGCCCTCGATGGCCAGGGCCCAGATATCCGACCACGCGAATTCCTGCCCTGGCGGGGATGCGGCCGCAGCGGCGTCGGCTTCGGAAGGATCGCTGAGTTCCTCGTGGGTGCTGGAATCCTGAGCGACGGCCTCGGCGTCCCGCCAGGTTTGGCATTCCCCCCGGACATCGGTATCGACGACGGGGGGGGCATCGACGACAGGGTGCATGGATCGCGCGGCAAACCTCCGCTTCCGTTCGATGCGGCAGAACCCCGCAGCAGGCAGGGCGTCATCGATGGCCGGACCATCGTGCAACTCCGGGGCTGCCACGGTCGGTCGGTAAGGCTGACGGTGAGGCACGGCGCGACCTTTTGGCAGACTTCCCGGGACCTGGGCCGCGAAGGCGGCAATCCTATGAGGACGGGAGTATCAATATCCTTTCTCGAAGCCCTTTGCCGGGCTCCGGTGTGCGAAGGTCCTGACCGGGACCCCGCCAAATTCTGTCCTACCCGATTGATAGTCAATGGAAATCAGCGCCGGACAGGTGACCTGGGCCCCGGAACTCCTGCAATTTGAAAGAGAGTCTGCCCCCTGAGGCAGGCGGCGATGAAGCGGAGCCGGTTCACGGAGGCGCAGGTCATCGGCATCCGACGCGGTCGTGCGGGGCGCTCGCGGGCGTTGGTGGCGGAACGCCGCCGGTTCGCGTCATGCCGGCTAGAAATGCAGCCGGTCGATCGAGGTCAGGGTTACATGCAACGAGACCTGCGGCGCATGGGACATGTTCCAGGTCACGTACTGTTCGGTATAGGCGAGGTGCGAGGACATGCCGTCCACCGGCAGCAGCACGCGGTAGCCGAGCAGCGCGGCGTGGCTCGCCGTGTACATCACCGCCCCGTCCGCCGCCGAGCCCACCGGAATGACGGTGGTGATGCCGTGCGCCTTCAGCACCTGCGCGAGATCGGTGTGCAGGAACTTGTCCGGCCCGCTTTTGACCACCGGCTCGCTGCCGCGGGCTGCCACCTGCGGCAACACCTCGGCGAGGCTCTTGTTCGCCATCACCAGGGTGTAGACGACCAGCACCTTGTGCGCCCGCGCCTCTTTCAGCAGCACCGCCACTTTCGGCAGGGTGGCGAGGCAGCGCGGCCGGTAGGTCGGATTGCAGACCTGCTTGACGAGGTCGAGCACCAGCAGCGCGGTGGTGTGCGGATCGACCGTGACCGTCTGCAGCGCCGGCGGCGGCGGTGCCTTGATCGTGGCCCAGTCGTCGACGATCGTCTGCGCCGAGACCGGCGCGGCGGCGGTGGCAAGCCCCGCTGCCAGCACTGCGGCGGCGAGCGCGCTCCGCAGGCCGAGGCCTTTGCTGTATCCCATGTGATCCTCCGCGTTCCGGAACCGACGGCATGGCGCGTCAGCGCGCGGACCAGGCTCCTTGTTCTTGGAACATACCATACACGGTGCGGCGGCGAACAGTCGTCGCGCGGGGTCATCCAGGGCAACCGGGTGAACCGGAGCATTGCCGCGGACGGCTGCTTCACCTCTCCCGCTCTCGCGCTACGGGATTCGCACATTTTTCTCCATGCTGGCGAGCGAGCATCCGAGGGTGAAGCCCTGCGCCAAGGTTGCCAGGCGATCCCAGCCGCGTCGGATGGTCTTGGGGCCGGGCGGCTTGTAGTAGCAATCCCAACCGCCGAGCCGCGAGACGATCCAGGTCAGCCAGGACAGGGTGCCTTGTGGATGCGGATTGCGTTGCCGGTCGGTGTTGCCTTCGAGGCTTGGCCCGAGCGCGGCCGCGGCGGTGATCTCGGCCTGGCTGGCGACATCCTCGGCGGGCCGGGTGCTGGCGTCCCGGGCATCGACCAGCTGGATGATCCTGACCGCACCATGCAAGGCGAGAGCCGCCAGATTGAACAGCCGCCATGCCGTGTAGGTCTGGCATTGCTCGAGCTTCAGCCCATCGCTCTTGAGCATGCGAAAGGTCTGTTCGATGCGCCAGCGCAGCCGGTACAGCCGCACCACTTCGGCGGCGTCGGCCGCCGTGCCGGCAGGCAGCGTGGTCAGCAGCCGCCACAGCAGCGGTTTCGCTCCGCGCGGCGGAGCGATCTTGATCGCTTCCACCAGGGTGAGTTCAACCTCGGCCGGCGCGCTGCGCCGGCCATGCAATGGCTGGCAGACCCGCACCCGACCGGCGCGCAGGCTCACCGTCGCGATGCGGCCTTTGTCGCCAGGACCGCGCGATGGCACCCGCACCTGCCGCCGATCCAGCTCCGGCCATTGCTCCGGGGCAGCCAACAGCTTGCCGCCGTCGGCCAGCAGGCGCTCCTGCGCGGCACGGACGATCAGCTCAGTGTTCGCAGGCCGGCCGGCAAACACCTCGTAGATGTCGCCCCAGGCGCCTGCCCGTCTCGCCCGGCTCCGCCCAGGCCACGGTCGCGATAGCCGAAATGGTTGGTCTCGGTGGTATCCTGCGCCACCACGATCCGACGCCCCACGCAGGCGGCCGCCGTGCGCCGCGCCACATACCGCACCGTCTCGCCCGGCGTGACGTGCGCCGAGTCCAGCACCCGATGCGCCGCCAACTCGCCCTTGCGGTCGCCACCAAGTTCGTGGACCACCAGCGAGCCGCGCGCCACGATCCGCTCACTCAGGCGGCTGATCGCCGCCGCACGAGGCTTGTCGCCATAGGCGCCGGCAAAAACCTCCATCACCAACCTCCCCGCACCGATCAGCGCGCAGAACCACACCAGCCCGCGTCGCACCTAGAAAATTGTGCGAATGCCGTAGGCTGGGGCCGGACGAGGTCTGCATCACCGCCAGCACGCGGAATTTCAAGGGACGGATGGGCGATCCCTCGGCGCGCATCTACATGGCATCGCCGGCGACGGTGGCGGCCTCGGCGCTGGCCGGACGGATCGCGGGGGCGGAGGAGGTGTTTGCATGAGTGGCGCGCGCGTGTGGTGCTTCGGCGACAACATCAACACCGACCTGATCCTGCCGGGTCCGTACCTGTACCGCAGCCCGGAGGAGCAGGCTCGCGCGGTGTTCCAGGCCAACCGCCCCGGCTGGGTCGATCAGGTGCGCCCGGGCGACGCGATCGTCGGCGGCTTTAATTTCGGCATGGGATCGAGCCGGCCGGCCGCGCGATCGCTGCGCCTGGGCGGCGTCGGCTTCGTGCTGGCGGAGACGATCAACGGCCTGTTCTTCCGCAACAGCGTGAACTACGGGCTGCTGGCCTGCGAGTGCCCCGGCGTCGCCGCGGCCTTCACCGAGGGCGACATCGCGGAACTGTCGCTGGACGGCTGGACCGTGCGCAAGGGTCGCACCGGCCAGGTACTGGCGGTCACGCCGGTGCCGGGGCAACTGCTGGCGATCATGCAGGGCGGCGGCATCTACCCGCTGATGGAAGCCCGCGGCTTGATCGCACCTCGGTCCGCGGGCTGATCAGACGTCCGGCGCGAGCGCGCCCCCGGCCCGCGCGCGTGCCCGCAGTTCGAACTTCTGGATCTTCCCCGTGGACGTCTTCGGCAGCGGCCCGAACGTCACGTGGCGCGGGCATTTGTAGTGCGCCAGCCGCTCGCGGCACCAAGCGACGATATCCGCCGCGCGCACCGGGCCGGCATCCGGCTTCAACGTGACGAAGGCGTGCGGGGTCTCGCCCCATGTCGCATCCGGCTGCGCCACCACCGCGGCTTCCATCACCTGGGGGTGCTTGTAGAGCGTTTCCTCCACCTCCAGCGAGCTGATGTTCTCCCCGCCGGAGATGATGATGTCCTTCGCCCGGTCCTTGATCTCGATGTAGTTGTCCTTGTGCAGCACCGCGAGGTCCCCGGTGTGGAACATCCCACCGGCGAACGCCGCTGTGGTGGCCTGCGGGTTCTTCAGGTAGCCCATCATGATGGTATTGGAGCGCAGCATCAGCTCGCCCATCGTCGTCCCGTCCGCCGGCACCGGTGCCATCGTGTCGGGATCGCGCACCGACGCTTCCTCCAGCAGCGGGTGCGCCACGCCCTGGCGCGCCATGAACGCGGCCTTGCGGTCAGTGTCCATGGCATCGAGTTCCGGCTGCCACTGGCAGATTGCGGAGGGACCGTAGCTTTCGGTCAGGCCGTACAGATGGGTGACCGCGAAGCCCATCGCCTCCATCCGCGCGATCACCGACGACGGTGGCGCGGCGCCCCCGGTGGCGATCTGCACCGTCTGCGGGAAGTTTCGCCGCGCGGTGTCGGGCGCATGGATCAGCAAGGTCAGCACGACCGGTGCACCGCACATATGCGTCACGCCCTCCGTGGCGACGGCGGCGAAAATCGGCGCGGGATCGACCCGGCGCAGGCAGACATGGGTGCCGCCGGCGAGCGTCACGGCCCAGGTGTAGGTCCAGCCGTTGCAATGGAACATCGGCAACGTCCACAAATAGACGCTGCGCGGGCTCAATCCGAACGCCAGCGCGTTGGCGCAGGCGTTGAGATAGGCGCCGCGGTGGTGCAGCACGACGCCCTTCGGATTGCCGGTGGTGCCGGAGGTGTAGTTCAAGGAGATCGCCCGCCACTCGTCTTCCGGCAGCAGCAGCTCATGCGCGGGGTCGCCGCCGGCGAGGAAGGTTTCGTAGTCGGTGCCGCCGATCGGCACCCCGCCCGGCCCGGCCGGATCATCGATGTCGATCACGAGCGGCGCGCGCGCGAGCCCCTCCAGCGCGCGGGCCACGGTGGCGGCGAACTCGCGGTCCGCCAGCAGCACTTTCGCCTCGCTGTGGCCCAGGATGAACCCGATCGCCGCGGGATCGAGCCTGGTGTTGATCGGGCACAGCACCGCGCCGAGGCCGGGGACGGCGTAATGCGCCTCCAGCATCTCGGGGACATTGGGCGCCAGGATCGCGACCGTGTCGCCCTTGCCCACCCCGGCGCGGGCGAGCGCCGAGGCCAGCCGGCGGGTGCGCTCCAGGAATTCCGCGTAGGTGATCCGCCGCGCCCCGTGCACGATGGCGATCCGGTGCGGGGCGACCAGCGCTGCGCGCAGCAGGAAGGACACCGGCGAAAGCGGCACGTAGTTCGGGGTCGCGCGGTCGAGATCCCGGGCGTAGATCGACATCGGACGCTTCCTTGCCGTTGCTTTGCTCTTCGCCTAGAGCGTACCCGGCCCCCGCGCGCGGGGAAAGCGCCCAGGCGGCGCGGGATCGAACGGCAGGAGAACGGGATGGAGCTGCAGCTTCGCGGCAAGACTGCGCTGGTGACCGGCGCTTCGATGGGGATCGGCCGGGCGATCGCCAAGGGCTTGGCGGCCGAGGGGGTGCGGGTGGCCGTGCTCGCCCGCCGCTCCGACCTGCTGGAGACGCTCGCCGCCGAGATCGACGCCGCCGGTGACCCGCGCCCCGCGCTGATCGTGCAGGACATCATGGCCGAGGACGCCGCCCTGCGCATCCGCGACGCCGCGCTGGCCGCGCTCGGCCAGGTGGACATCCTGGTCAACAATGCCGGCGGCAGCCGCAAGCTGCCGATCGACGCCCCGGAGGCAGCCTGGACCGAGGCGCTGACCCTGAACTTCACCCGCCAGCGCCAGATCACCCATGCGCTGCTACCGCAGATGATCGCGCACAAATGGGGCCGGATCATCAACATCACGGGCAAGTCCGAACCGGAAAGCCTGAACGCCGCCTTCGCCGCCAAGGCCGCGGTGCACGCCTGGGCGAAGGGCCTGTCGCGCGAGATCGGCCAGCACGGGATCACGGTGAACTCCATCCCGCCAGGCCGGATCATGAGCGAACAGATCCGCCGCAACTACCCGGAGGACTACCGCAAGCATTTCGCGGAGACGGAAATCCCGGTGCATTTCTGGGGCGAGCCGGAGGATCTGGCGGTCATGGCGGTGTTCCTCGCCTCGCCGCTGGCCCGCTACATCACCGGGACCGTGATCCCGGTGGACGGCGGGTTGCGCCGGTATCAGTTCTGAAGGAAATCACACTCTCCCCGCGGGGGAGGGGGCCGGGGGAGGGCCGTACATGTCGCAAGATCGCCAGATGGTCCTGGTCGGCTTCCTGCAGGCGCAGAACTGCACCACGCTCGCAAGCTCCTGGCGGCATCCGGACTCGCGCACCGACTTCCTGACCGCGGATTATTTCCAGACCATCGGCAGGATCCTCGAAGCCGGGAAGTTCCAGCTTGCGTTCTTCGACGACCGGCTGGCGATGCCGGACATGCTGGGCGGCGATCATGCGCACACGGTGGGCAACGGCATCCGCTGCGTGAAGCTCGATCCGATCACGGTGCTGATGGCGCTGGGCGCGGCGACCGAGCGGCTGGGGCTCGGCTCGACCTATTCCACCACCTACTACGAACCGTTCCATGTGGCGCGCGTGTTCGCCACCGTCGATCTGATGACCGGCGGGAGGGCGGCGTGGAACATCGTCACGTCCGTCAACGATGGGGAGGCCGCGAACATGGGTCTCGCCCACCACATGGAACACGATCTGCGCTACGACCGTGCCGACGAGTTCATGGAGGTGGTGCTCGGCCACTGGGATTCGTGGGAAGACGATGCGCTGGTGGTGGACAAAATGTCGGGCCTGTTCGCGCATCCCGACAAGGTGCACCGGCTGGACCACGAAGGGCGGTTCTTCCGCTCGCGCGGGCCGTTCACCGTGCCGCGCTCGGCGCAGGGCCATCCGGTGCTAATCCAGGCCGGCTCGTCCGGCCGCGGCAAGCAGTTCTCGGCGCGCTGGGCGGAGACGGTATTCGTGGCCTATGGCGACCTGGCCTCGGCCAAACGCGAATACGCCGAAACGAAAGCGGACATCGCCCGCCACGGGCGCGATCCGGACAGTGTCACGCTCAATACCATCGCCTATCCGGTCTGCGCCGCCACATGCGCCGAGGCAGAGGACAAGATGGCGGTGATCGAGGCCGGCTACCGCGAGGTCGACGGGCTGTCCCTGCTGTCGGAAGCCCTGAACTTCGATTTCGCCAGCAAGGGGATCGACGAGCCTTTCAGCACCGAGGAGCTGGCCTCGATGTCCGGCATGCAGGCGATGCGCGAGCGGGTGACCAGCCGCAAACCCAACCCGACCCCCCGCGACTTCCTGGAGATCACCCGCCGAGGCCGCCCGCGGGAGGCGATCGTGGGCGGCCCGAAGGAGATCGCCGACCGGCTGGAACAATGGTTCGTCGAACGCGGCTGCGACGGCTACGTGATCGCCGGTACGCACACGCCCGGCACGTTCGAGGATTTCGTGCGCTTCGTGGTGCCGGAGTTGCAGCGGCGCGGGCTGTTCCAGCGCGAGTACCGGGGGGCGACGTTGCGAGAGAACCTGGGCCTGGCGCGGCCGGCCCGCGGGTGGTGGAAGGCGGGGGCGTAGGACGCGACGCCTCGCGGTCCCGGCGTGCGCGCGGCCCCTCAATACGTCGGATAGCTCCGCGGCCAGGTGATCTGGCTGGCCGGCCCCGGGGGCGACGGCGGCCCCTTCTTCCCGCACCCCGCCAGCGCCAGCACCGCGAGCAGCCCGGCGAGCAGCAGCGCGCCCCTCATCCCAGCGCCTCGATCCAGCGCGCCGCCGCCGCCGCGACATTGGCCGGCGCCGTGCCGCCGTAGCTGGTGCGCGACGCCACCGACGCCTCTACCGAAAGCACGGCGAACACCTCCGCGGTGATGCGCGGTTCCGCGCCCTGCATCTCCGCCAGCGACAGCCCGGCGAGATCGACCCCCTTGGCCTCCGCCAGTGCGACGATCCGGCCGGTCACGTGGTGCGCGTCGCGGAACGGCAGGCGCAGGACCCGCACCAGCCAGTCCGCGAGATCGGTCGCGGTGGCGAAGCCAGATCCCGCGAGCGCCCGCATCCGCGCGGTGTCCGCCGTCAGGTCGCGCACCATGCCCGCCGTCGCGGCAAGCGCCAGAGCCCAGGCGGCAGCCGCATCGAACACGCCTTCCTTGTCCTCCTGCATGTCCTTCGCGTACGCGAGCGGCAGGCCCTTCATCACCGTGAGCAGACCCACCAGCGCCCCGGTGATCCGCCCGGTCTTGGCGCGGACAAGCTCGGCCGCGTCCGGGTTGCGCTTCTGCGGCATGATGGAACTGCCGGTGGTGAAGGCGTCCGACAGGCGGATGAAGCGATAAGGCGCGCTGCACCAGATCACCACCTCCTCGGCGAAGCGCGACAGGTGCATTGCCGAGATCGCCGCCGCGGCCAGGAACTCGAGCGCGAAATCCCGGTCCGATACCGCATCGAGCGAATTGGCCGCCGGCCGGTCGAACCCCAGCGCCGCCGCGGTCATGTGCCGGTCGATCGGGAACGACGTGCCGGCCAGCGCCGCCGCGCCGAGGGGCGATTCGTTCAGCCGCCGCCGGCAGTCGGTCAGCCGCCCACGGTCGCGTGCCAGCATCTCCACATAGGCGAGCAGGTGGTGCCCGAACGTCACCGGCTGCGCCGTCTGAAGATGTGTGAACCCGGGCATCGGGTCGGCCGCATGTTCCGCCGCCCGTCCCGCCAGCGCGCGCATCACGTCGGCGATCTGCGCCGACAGGCCGTTGATCGCCTCCCGCACCCACAGGCGGAAGTCGGTCGCCACCTGGTCGTTGCGGCTGCGTGCGGTGTGCAGGCGCTTGCCGGCCTCGCCGGCGCGCTCGGCCAGTCGCGCCTCGATGTTCATGTGGATGTCTTCCAGCGCTTCATCGAAGGCGAAGCGCCCGGCCTCGATCTCGGCGGCGATCGCAGCGAGCCCGGCGTCGATCGCGCTCGCGTCGGGCGCGGCGATGATGCCGGTTTGCGCCAGCATCGCCGCGTGCGCGCGCGACCCCGCGATATCCTGCCGCCAGAGCTTGCGGTCGAAGCCGATCGAGGCATTGATCTCGCGCATCACCGCGGCCGGGCCGGCGGCGAATCGCCCGCCCCATTGCGGATTGGCGGCGGGCGCGGGGCCCGGAGGATCCTGCGTATCGTTCACCGGAGGCGTTCTTCCATGCAGACACTGACCCGACGTGCGGTTCTGGCCGGCGGGACCCTAGCCGCGGGGCTGGTCCCGCGCAAACCGCGCGCCGCCGAACCCGCGGGGCTGCCCGACCTGCATGTGCTGGCACCGCCGAAGCCGCTGCCGCCGTTGCGCTTCCGCGATGCCGCCGGGCGCGTGCATACCTTGGCGGAGTATCATGGGCAGGGTGTCGTGCTGAACCTGTGGGCCACCTGGTGCGCGCCCTGCGTGGCGGAACTGCCCTCGCTCGACCGGGCGGCGGCGGTGCTGCGGGGCAGCCGCATCGCCGTGCTGGCGCTGTCGTCCGATCTCGGCGGCGCCAAGGTCGTGCAGCGCTTCTACGCCGCGCACCACATCACCGTCCTGCCGGTGCTGCTCGATCCTGACGGGGCCGTGCTGTCCGCACTGCACGTGCGTGGCGTGCCCACGACCTACCTCGT
Source organism: uncultured Pseudomonadota bacterium (assembly GCA_963708095.1). Taxonomy (GTDB): domain Bacteria; phylum Pseudomonadota; class Alphaproteobacteria; order Acetobacterales; family Acetobacteraceae; genus JAJZVS01. The sequence continues at coordinate 3,085,912 of OY970182.1, read as the reverse complement.
GACCCAGACGGGCGCGGAGGCCGGCTGGATCGAGGGCGCGCAGGACTGGATCGCGCCGGCGAGCCTTGCGCGGGTGAAGTCCCTGATCGGGGGCTAGACGGCGCCGGCCGCCTGGCCGCGCGCCGCCCGATGGTACTCCGGGTTCGGCATCATGTCGGTCGCCGAAGCCATGCGGTTCGACAGGTTGAAGAAGGCGATGGTCTCGGAAAGATCGAAGATGTCGTGCTCGGACAATCCCTCCGCGCGCAGGCCGTCGCGATCCGTGTTCTCGATCAGCCAGGGCGTGGTGGTCATCTTCCATGCGAAATCGAGCATGGCCCGTTGGCGGGAGTTCGAGCCGGGCCACCCGGTAGTTGAGCGCCATCATCTCCCCCAACTCGGGGTCGTTCGACAACTGGCGCACCGCGGCACCATGCGCGACCAGGCAGTAGTAGCAGCGGTTGGCCGAGGAGACGACCACCGCGATCATCTCGCGTTCCAGCTTGGAAAGGTTGGACGGAGCCAGCATGATCTCGTTGTACATCGCCATGAAGTTCCGCAGCCGCTGCGGCTTCAGGCTGTAGGCGCTGTACACCGCGGGCACGAACCCCAGTTTCTCCTCGCATTTCTGCCAGATCGCCTTGAGGTCGTCGTCCAGGGTGGCCGGATCCGGCACGCCGAGGCGCGAGATATGGTTGGGCTGGGGCATCAGTCGAATACCTCCGGATTGACGGCGTGGGCCCGGATCGGGTGGCCGTCCAGCACGGACAGGATGTTCTCCGCCGTGGTGCGCGCCATGCCGGCGACCGATTCGGTGGTGACCCCGGCCATGTGCGGCGAGACGATGACCTGCGGCAGAGCGAGCAGCGGGTTGTCCACCGGCGTCGGTTCCTCCGCCAGCACATCGAGCCCGGCACCGGACAGGTGGCCGGACCGCAGCGCCGCGGCCAGCGCTGCCTCGTCGATGATCCCGCCGCGTGCGGTGTTCACGATCGCCGCCCCGCGCGGCATCCGCGCCAGCCGGGCGGCGTCGAACATTCCGACCGTCTCGGCGTTCTTCGGACAATGGATGGAGACGAAATCGGCCCGCACGAGATCGGTGTCAAGATCGGCCACCGGCTCGTAGCCGGCGTCACGGATGATTTCGGGGGCGATGTAGGGATCGTGGATCAGCACGTTCATCTCCATCGCCGCGCAGCGGCGGGCAGAGCGGGTACCGATGCGCCCGAAGCCCACGATCAGCACCGTCTTGCCCGCAAGCTCGGCCGGCAGTGCGTCGTGGCGGTCCTTCCAGCGCCCGCTGCGCACCAGCGCGTCCATCGCCGGCCCGCGCTTGGCGAGCGTCATGATCAGATAGAGTGCATGTTCCGCGACCGAGGTGGAATTGGACGTGCCCGCCGTCATCAGCGGCACGCCGCGCGCCGTCAGGGCCGGCACCTCCACCGCGTCGTAACCCACGCCGATGCGCGCCACCACGTCGATCGCCGGGGAGGCATCGAGCTCCTTCTGCCGGTACGGCGTGCCGGACAGCGCGATGCCGGCAGCGTCGCCCAGCAGCGGCAGCAGCGCTGCCTGGGTGATGTCGGCGGGATACACCTTCATCTCGATATCCTCGCGTGCCGACAACAGGTCGGTGCCGGCGCGGCCCATGGTGTGCGGCACGAGCACGAGCTTGCGGTTGGTGGCCATGTCGGCGTGCGTCCTTCGTTACAGCTTGCGTTGCAGGTTGGCGACGTAGGTGCGGTTCCAGGTGGGAGCGATCATCACTTCGTTGATGACCACGTGCGGCGGCAGGGTCGCGATGTAGCGTACCAGGTCGCCGCAATCCTCGGGCTGGACCATACGCGCGCGGTCCTCGGCGCTGACCGGGTTGGGGCGCTTGTCCAGGATCGGCGTGGCAACCTCGCCGGGCAGCATCACGGTGGAGCGGATGCCGTGCACGCATTCCTCCATGTTGATCGTGTGGCTGGCGGCGACCAGGCCGTGCTTGGCGGCGGTGTAGATCGGCCCTGAGAACCCGCCGATGAAGCGGCCGGCCATCGAGGCGGTGTGGATGATGACCCCGTCCTTGCGTGCCCGCATCAGCGGCAGCGCCACCGTCACGCAATAGAGCGGCGCGTTCAGGTTGCCGCCCACAACCTCGTCGATCCCCTCCGGCGTGAGCTGGGCCCAATGGCGTTCGACGATGTTGAGCCCGGCGTTGTTCACCAGGATGTCGAGCCGGCCGACCGTGCCGGCGATGAAGGCGCCGACCTGCTTTACCTCGGCCGCGCGCATCAGGTCGGCGGGCTGCACATGCGCGGTGCCCCCGGCGGCTTCGATCCGGGCGGCGACGGCTTCCAGCGGCGCGCGGCGGCGGCCGGTTAGTACGATGGCCGCGCCCTCCCCGGCCAGCGCGAATGCGGCGGCCTCGCCAATTCCGCTGCCGGCGCCGGTGACCCAGGCGATTTTGCCACTCAGCTTACCCATGACCTTCCCTCCATATTTTGCTGCGGGGGGCATTCAACGGGAGGGCGCGGGGCACGGCAAGGGCGGCCGGCAAGGGGAGGCGAGAGAGACGTGCCGCCTCTTGCCAACCTCCGATGCACGTGCCACGTGCCCGGGGACCGTGACCCCCGGTTCCCCGACCATGCCCGACACCGTCCCGGACGCGGCTTCGCATCGCGCCCTGATCCTCGATTTCGGTTCCCAGGTGACCCAGCTCATCGCGCGACGGCTGCGCGAGGCGGGCGTCTATTCCGAGATCTGGCCCTATCACGTTGATCCCGCCCGCATCGCGGCCTGGCGGCCCGGCGCGATCATCCTGTCCGGCGGCCCGGCGTCCGTGCACGAGCCCGGCGCGCCGCTGGCGCCGGAGGGGATTTTCAGCCTCGGCATCCCGATCCTGGGCATCTGCTACGGGCAGCAACTGCTGTGCCACCAGCTGGGCGGCGCGGTGGAAACCCATGAGCATCGCGAATTCGGCCGCGCCGAGATCACCGTGGCCGAGGACTGCGCCCTGTTCGCCGGCGTCTGGCCGAAGGGCGCGCAAGAGCAGGTCTGGATGAGCCACGGCGACCGTGTGACCCGCCTGCCCGCCGGCTTCCGCCCGGTCGCCGCGACCGAGGGCGCGCCCTTTGCTGTCATCGCCGACGACGCCAGGCGCTTCTACGGCGTGCAGTTCCACCCCGAGGTCGTGCACACCCCGCATGGCGCCGCCCTACTGCGCAACTTCGTCCACCACGTCGCCGGCCTGGCCGGCACCTGGACGATGGCGAATTTCCGTACCACCGAGCTCGCCCGTATCCGCGCCCAGGTCGGCACCGGGCAGGTGATCTGCGGCCTGTCGGGCGGGGTCGACAGCTCGGTCGCCGCGGTGCTGATCCATGAGGCGATCGGCGATCAGTTGACGTGTATCTTCGTCGACCACGGCCTTCTGCGCGAAGGCGAGGCGGCGGAGGTGGTGGAAACCTTCCGGGACCGCTTCAACATCCGCCTGGTGCACCGCGACGCGTCCGATCTGTTCCTGACCGCGCTCGACGGGGTGACCGACCCGGAGACCAAGCGCAAGACGATCGGCCGGCTGTTCATCGAGGTGTTCGAGGAAGAAGCGGCAAAGCTTGGCGGCGCGGATTTCCTTGCCCAGGGCACGCTCTATCCGGACGTGATCGAGTCCGTCGCCCCGCGCGGCGGCCCGTCCGCGACCATCAAGTCGCACCACAACGTGGGCGGGCTGCCGGACCGGATGCGGATGAAGCTGGTCGAGCCGCTGCGCGAGCTGTTCAAGGACGAGGTGCGCGCGCTCGGCCGCACCCTTGGCCTGCCGGAGAGCATCGTCGGACGGCATCCGTTCCCCGGGCCAGGCCTCGCGATCCGCATCCCGGGGCCGATCACGCGGGAGCGGCTGGCGCTGCTGCGCCGGGCCGATGCGATCTTCCTGGAGGAGATCCGCGCCGCCGGCCTGTACGACGCGATCTGGCAGGCCTTCGCCGTTCTGCTGCCGGTGCGCACCGTGGGCGTGATGGGCGACGGGCGCACCTACAACCACGCCTGCGCGCTGCGCGCCGTCACCAGCTCCGACGGGATGACGGCGGACGTCTTCCCGTTCGACCCCGGGTTCCTTTCCCGCGTCGCCGGGCGCATCGTGAACGAAGTGCGCGGCATCAACCGCGTGACCTACAACATCACCAGCAAGCCGCCCGGCACCATCGAGTGGGAATAGCCGGCAAGCCGGAATAAAAACAGAAGGAACACCTCGCATGGACAATGCCACGCCGAAGACCCTGCGGGGCCGGCATTTCTTCGCCAATCCGGGACCGACCAACATTCCGGATTCGATCCTGCGCGCGATCGACCGGCCGACCCTCGATTTCAACGATCCCGACTTCATGCCGGTCTATCGGGACGTGTTCGCCGGCATCAAGCGGGTGATCGGCACGAAGCACCACCTGTTCATGTACACCGGCTCCGGCCACGCCGCCTGGGAAGCGACGCTCACCAACCTGCTGTCACCGGGCGAGACGATCCTGGTGGTGGAATCCGGCCATTTTTCGGAAGAATGGGGCAAAATGGCCGCCGCGCATGGGGTGGAGGTGCAGACCGTTGCCGCCGACTGGCGCCACGGCGTGGAAATCCCGCGGATACGCGAAGCGCTGGAAGCCGACCGCGGCCACGTGATCAAAGCGGTCTGCGTCGTGCACAATGAAACCGCCACCGGGTTGATGATCCCGCCGGCCGAGGTGCGCGCGGCGATCGATGCGGCGAAGCACCCGGCGCTGTTCCTGGTCGATACCATCTCCTCGCTCGCCAGCCTCGAGTTCCGCATGGACGAATGGGGCATCGATGCGGTGGTGGGCGGTAGCCAGAAGGGGCTGATGAACCCGACGGGCATGAGCTTCACGGCCGTGTCCGACAAGGGTTTCGCGGCGCACCAGAAGGCGAAGCTCGGCCGGTATTATTTCGACTGGTCGGTGATGCTGACCCGCAAGCCGCACGACAGTTTCGTCGGCACGGTGCCGATCAACGCCTTCTACGGGCTGCACGAGGCGGTGCGCCTGCTGGAGGAGGAAGCGATGGACGCGGTGGTCGCCCGCCACCATCGCCTGGCCGAGGGCGTGCGCCGCGCGGTGGCCGTCTGGGCCGGCAACAACGGGCCGCAACTGTTCTGCACCAACCCCGCGCGGGTGTCCGATTCCGTCACCGCGGTGTGGATGCCGGAAGGCCACGACGCCGACGCGCTGCGGCGCACCGCGCGGACCCGCTACAACGTCAGCCTGGGCGGCGGGCTCGGCAAGCTCTCGGGGCATGTGTTCCGGATCGGCCATATGGGCGATCTGAACGAACCAATGGTGCTCGGCACCCTGGCCGCGATCGAGATGGCGCTCCGGGTGAACGGCGTGCCGCACGGCAAGGGGGGCGTGGACGCCGCGATGGCGTATTTCGCGGGGTAACCGTTCTTCTCCCTCCCCCTTTGCGGGGGAGGGGGAAGGGTTCAGGCGTGGCCGGCGAAGGACGACAGGGCCAGCGGGTCGATATGCAGGCTTGCAAGCGCGCGGCGCCACTTGCTGTCGTGCTCGGAGGCGAACACCAGCGCCTCGTCCGCCGGCACCGACAGCCAGGCGTTCTGCTGCATCTCCGTGTCCAACTGCCCCGGGCCCCAACCGGCGTAGCCGAGCGCCAGCAGGCCCTCCCGCGGGCCGCCGCCCTCGGCGATCGCTTTCAGCACATCGAGGCTGGCGGTCAGCGCCAGCGCCTCGTTCACCCGCAGGCTGCCTTCCCCGGTCCAGTCGGCGGTGTGCAGCACGAAGCCGCGACCGCCGTCGACCGGGCCGCCGGCCCAGAGGCGGATGCGCCGCGCCGGCGGCACCGGGGCGATCTCCAACTGGCGGAGCAGTTCGTCGAAGCTCGGGCGGGCGAGCGGGCGGTTGATGACGAGCCCCATCGCGCCGTCGGCGGTGTGGGCGCAGACGTAGATCACGCTCTGGGCGAAGCGCGGATCCTGCATCGCCGGCATGGCGATCAGCAACTGGCCGGTCAGGAACGCATCCGCGCCCGCCTTCTCAGCCTTCTCCGCACCAGCCTTCTCCGCTCCTGCCTTGGCGATATGTGACTTTGCCATGGCGGCGAATGTGGGGCGGCCCCCCGCGCCCCGCAAGCGGCGTGACAGCGCCGGCCCGCCGGGCTAGGAGTCCCGGCCCGGTCGGCACACCCGACGGCGCGGCCAGAAGGCTGTCCGCCATGCGCGGGCGCAGAAACACAACGAGGAGCGAGGCAAGCCATGACCATCAAGGTTGGCGACACGATTCCGCCGATGAAACTGATGCAGGCCACCGCCGAGGGGCCGAAGGAAATCTCCACCGACGAGATTTTCAAGGGCAAGAAGGTGGTGCTGTTTGCAGTGCCCGGCGCCTTCACGCCCACCTGCAGCGCGCGGCACCTGCCCGGCTTCGTGCAGAACATCGAGGCGCTGCGCGCCAAGGGCGTCGATACCGTCGCGTGCATTGCGGTGAACGACGCGTTCGTGATGGGCGCCTGGGCCAAGGACCAGGGCACCGACGGAAAGGTCCTGATGCTGGCGGATGGCTCGGCCGCCTTCGCCAAGGCGCTGGGACTGGAGCTCGACCTGATGGGTCGCGGCATGGGCGTGCGCAGCCAGCGCTACGCGCTGGTGGCGGATAACGGCAAGGTGACGCACCTGGCGGTGGAACAGCCGGGCGGGTTCGAGGTGAGCAAGGCGGAATCGATCCTGGCGGCGCTCTGAGCCAGGCTGCCCCGGCGGCGCCCGCGGCTGCCCGACGCGGGGCGTGCGGGCAGCCGCCGGGCCCGCGCCGGCGCCGTGCGTCCCGGCCGCGGCCCTGGCTGGCGGCGGGGCTTGCCTTGCTGCTGGCAGGGTGCGACGCAGCGCCCTTCGGGCCTAACCCGAGTGGGACAGTGCCCGTCGGGACCGCGCCGACCGGGACGGCCGCGACTGGGGTGGCGCCGGTCCCCGCTCTGGCGTCCTCCGGGGCAGCCTGCCCGACCGGCACGCAGCGGATGCTGGTAGCGGAATTGTTCTTCGGCCGCGCGATCGGCGGCGGCGCGCACCCGGCGCACGTAACCGCGGTAGACTGGAACCGCTTCGCCGCCGACACGCTCGCCCACAGCTTTCCCGATGGGTTTACCGTGCGCGACGCCGCCGGCGCGTGGCGCGACCCCGCCTCCGGACGCATGATCGCCGAGGCGACCAAGGACGTGCTGGCGGCACTGCCAGACCGGCCGGTGGGGCTCATGCGGGTGCGGCAGGCGATCGCCGCGTACCGGCAGCGGTTCCGCCAACGCTCGGTGGGCCTCCTGCTGACCCGGGCTTGCGGCGGGTTCTGACCGCACCCGCGGGTCAGCGACGGAACCGCGCGCGATAACTGTGCGGACCGGTCCCGATGCGGCGCAGGAACGCGCGCCGCATCGTGTCCGCGGTGACGAACCCGCAGCGGAACGCCACAAGCTGCAACGGCACGTCGGTGTCTTCCAGCAGCCGGCGCGCGGCATCCACCCGCGCCAGCTCGATGAAATCGGCACTCGTGCCGCCGGTCTCGCGCTGGAAGGTGCGGGTGAAACTGCGCACAGACATCGCCGCCCGCGCGGCCAGCGCGGCCAACGACAGATCGGTATCGAGATGATCGAGGATCCAGCGCTGTACGCCCTGGATCCGGCTCTCGGTCGCAAGCTGCGCCGCCAGGTGGGCGCTGAACTGCGACTGTCCGCCGGGACGCTTCAGGAACACCACCAGCCGACGCGCGACGGTCAGCGCCAGCGCGCGCCCGTAATCCTCCTCGATCAGGTGCAGCGCCAGATCGATCCCGGCGGTGACCCCGGCGGAGGTCGACAGCGGCCCGTCCTGCACGAAGATCCGGTCCGGCTCCACCAGCGCGGCCGGATAGCGCGATGCGAGTTCCGCTGCGTGCTGCCAATGGGTTGTGACGTGTCGCCCGTCCAGCAGCCCGGCGGCGCCGAGGAAGAACGCCCCGGTGCAGACCGACCCGTAGCGGCGCACGGTGGGGGCGCGCCGCCGCAGCCAGGCCAGAAAGTCCGCCCGCGCATCCGCCTGCGCGAAGTCCGGCGTGCCGGCCACCAGCAGGGTGTCGACCGGCGTATCCGGATCATGGATCGACCCGTCGGCGAGCAGCCCGAGACCCCCCCGCCCGGATAACCGGCCCGGGTTCGAGACCGATCAGCCGCACCGCGTAGGACGCCGCCCCGCCGGACTGGCGCCCGGCTTCCACGAAGACGTCCAGCGGGCCCGACACGTCGAGCGACTGCGCGTTCGGCGGCACCGCGATCGCGACCTTGATCGGCTCGGGTGTTCCGCTCATCGGTCCTCCTTCCGCCGGTGCCGCACGCGCCGCCGCACATTCCGCCCGCAACCGGAGCGCCGTCGTACGGGCCGGTGGCCGGATCGCGCGGGGCTTTGGCCGAATCCGACGGCTGATGCGCATGGCGGCCGTACCCGCCGAGCCTACCTTCCTTGCGTCGCCATAGCCACGGAAGGACTCCACCGATGTACCGGTTGCACTACTACCCGGCCAACGCCAATGCAGCGCCACACATGCTGCTGGAAGAGATCGGCGAGGACTACGTGCTGGCGCTTGTGGACCGCACCACGAACGCGCAAAAATCCGCTGCCTACCTCAAGATCAATCCCAACGGACGCATCCCGGCGCTGGAAGACGGCGGCATGGTCCTGTTCGAGGCCGCCGCGATCGTGCTGCATCTCGTTGACCAGCACCCCGAGGCGGGCTTCGCGCCGCCAGTCGGCACGCCGCAGCGCGCGGCGTTCTACCAGTGGCTCGCCTTCCTGACGAATTCGTTGCAGGAGGAACTGATGATCTACCAGTATCCGGAACGCCTGGCGGGCGACGACATTGCGGCCGCGGCGATCGTCCGTCGCGGGGCCGAGGAGCGCGCGGGCGGGTTCCTCGACGTCATCGAGCGGCACCTGGCAGCGCATGGCCCGTTCTTCCTCGGCGCCGAACCGAGCGCCGCCGACCTCTATCTCGTCATGCTGGCCCGCTGGGCGCGGCCGATGACCACGCCGCCCCGCGCCCGCCCGCATATCGCACGCCTGCTCGATGCCATGACCGCGCGGCCCGCCGTGCGGCGCGCCTATGCCCAGGAAGGCATCCTCGAATTGATCTGCTGAACAGTCCTGTTTGAACGGCACGGGACCGCCGCGGCAGTCCCGTCCAGGGAGCACGCCATGACCACCACGCATTCCGGGCGGAACACGCCCGACCGCATGGACCTGCCCTTCGTCGGGCTCGTCACCTTCGCCCGCCAGCCGGCCTGCCCCGACTGGAACCGGCTCGACGGCGCGGACGTCGCCGTCCTCGGCATTCCGCTCGATACCGCATCGAGCTACCGGGTCGGCACAAGGTTCGGGCCGCGCGCGATCCGCGAGGCGTCCATGTTCCACGGCTTCGGCCCGGACGGCGTCTTCGATTTCGAGGACGAGACGACGTACCTGACGGCCGAGGAGGTCAGGATCGTCGACGCCGGCGATGCGGACATGATCTATGCGGACACGCGGCGCAGCCTGGCGAATGCCGAGCAGGCGGTGCGGGCGCTGCTCGATGCCGGGACGATGCCGTACATCCTCGGTGGCGACCACGCGATCACGATGGCGACGGTTGCCGCCTATGCGGGCCAGGCGCCGATCCATATCGTGCATCTCGACGCGCATTTCGATTTCATCGATGCGCGCAACGGCATCTCCTGGGGGCACGGCAGCCCGATGCGGCGCGCGTCGGAGATGGCGCATGTGACCGGCATCACTACCCTCGGCGCGCGCAACATGGCCGCCGTCAGCCGCAAGGACTGGGAGGCGGCGCGCGCCTACGGCACCCATGTCACCTCGATGCGTAAGCTGCGCACCGAGGGGATTGCGGCGGCGTTGCGGCACATTCCGGACGGCCAGCGGGTGTATGTGTCGATCGACATCGATGCTTTCGATCCCGCCATCGCGCCGGGCACCGCCACCATCAGCCACGGCGGCCTCGCCTATGTCGAGGCGCGCGACATCCTGAAGGACCTGGCCCGCCGCACCGAGGTCGTCGGCGTCGATTTCGTCGAGGTGTCGCCGCCCTACGATCCTTCCGGGATCACATCGCTGCTGGCGGCGCGGGTCAGCCTGGATTTTATCGGCGCGATCTTCCACGAACGGGCCCTGCGTCGGGCAGGGTAGGGGCGCGGCGCGGCGGCCATCGGGGCGACCGGGTACCGCAGGGAACGGGCATCTGACATCGGCCGCGCCGGCGTGCGATGCTGGGACCGCCTGCCACCTCCGGTCCGCCCCCATGTCCCGCCCCGCCCCCGCCCGCCTCGACGAAGCCATCCCCGCCCGCGACGCCGGGGCTTGGTGCGCCGCGCCATGACGGAGCCGCGGGTCAAAGCCGGCCTTTGGGTGCATATGGCGCTGCGGATGGGCGACCTGGCAGGCCAGCCGGGAATGGTGCTGCGTAAGGGGGACGCCGACGCGGGCGGCGTGCTGGTGGCGCTGCACGGCCGCACCGGAGTGGTGGTGCTGACACAGGTGCGCACCGCCGCCGGCGTGGCCGCCTGGGTGCGCGGCACCGGCACCGATCCGGTCGACCAGGCGACGGCCGATGAGTACGTCGCCCGCCAACTCCACCGCGACCCCGATCTCTGGGTGATCGAGTTCGAAACCCCCGACTTCGCGCCGCCCTTCGAGGCGAAGCTGATTTGACAGCGGCAACCGGCACCTGCACCCGCGGCCCCGGGCGGCGAGCCGGACGACGCCGCGGGCCAGCCGCTCCGGCCGTCAGGCTGCGTCTTCCCGCCGATCCCGCACCTTCACATACGCAAGTTGGGCGTGTTCGTCGCAATACGGCTTTCCGGGAACCGAGGCGGCGTCGCAGAACCGGAAGCTCTTCGTGCCGGGTTCGCCCAGAGGCCAGCAGCAGGTGACCACCCGGCCGTAGGGCCGGGCCGGCAATGCCTGCAACCGCGGCGGTGCCGGCAGCGGGTTCGCGGCCGGCACGACCGGCCGCGGCGCCGCCACAGGCGCAGCCGTCGCCTGGGGTGCCGCAGAAGAATGGCCCGCCACCGCCTGCGCCGCCGCAGGTGCCGGTCGCGCAAGCCGTGATCGCGCGGCAGCGGGCGGCTGCGTCGGACCGGCCACGCTGCTGAGTGGCGGCAGGGTCGGCCCTTCCGGCCTTGGGGTCGCTGCCGGTCGGCGACTGCGCCGGCGGGTGGTATCACCGACCGCATCCCACCGGATCGGCGAGGGCCGCGCCGTGAGGTCCAGCCGGTGCGCCTTACCGACCACCGCATTCTTGGAGACCCCGAGCCGGCGACCGATCTCCGCGGTGGACAGCCCTTCCGTCCAGAACGCACGCAGGCGCTGGATCGTTTCTTCCGTCCACTCCATCTTGTGGCCTCCCGCACCAGACACGCATTATCTGGTAGCGGGCTTCATCGGCCGCAGCAAGCACGCAATCGGGTGAAACCACAAAAACTTGTGGAAAACCCCGCCTAGAACAACAACCCCTTGCGTAGCATGCCGTGAACGCCCTTTTCCCGGTTGACCGTCTGCGTCACATGGAAATCCACCGCCAGGGAGCAGAACTGATAGGCCTGCTGGCGCGAGAGGTTGGTGCGCGCGGCGATGAACGCGATCATCTCGCGCAGCGCGGTCTTCATCGCCACGTCCAGGTCCTCGTGCATGCCCATGGTGATGAAATGGGTGGCGGTTTCCGCCCGCGGATAGCGCAGCAGCGGATCGCGCATCCCGCCGCCCTTGTGCAGGCTCAGGGTGAACGTGCCGGTCAGGCAGGTCTCCAGCGCGTTGATGCACACTTCTCCGTCGCCCTGCACCCCATGGCCGTCGCCGGCCGAAAACAGGCCGCCGGGCGCGAAGACCGGCAGATAAAGCGTGGCGCCGGCCCCAAGCTCCTTATTGTCGATGTTGCCGCCATGGGCGCGCGGCTCCACCGTGGAGATCGTACCCCACTCGGGCGGCGGGGCTACCCCCATCACGCCGAAGAATGGCGCCAGCTTGAGCTCGGTGCCCCAGGGGAGGCGGCAGGTGCGCGCGGCGCGGTCGATCGGGATGTGGCTCAGGTAGCGCTCGGGGAAGTCCTCCGGCAGGGTGCCGGCGAGCGGGCGGAAGCCGCAGTAGCCCCAGTCGGCGCCGAGTTCGATCGCCTCGACCTTCACCTCCAGCATGTCCCCCGGCGCTGCGCCTGCAACCGCCACCGGGCCGGTGAGAATATGGCCCCCCAGGCGCGGGGGATTGGCTGCAAGAATGGCGCTCAGTGCCGGCGGGATCGCCAAGCCTGACTCAACGGGCGGCAAGACGTCCGGCGAGCCGGCGGAGACGCATTCCAGCACCACGGTCTCGCCTGAGGCGATCGTGAGCAGCGGGGGATAGGCGGCATCGAAACTGCCCCAGCGGACCGTAGCGGGGGAGGCAGCGAGACGATGAGTGGCCATACGGAGGTATCTCCTTGTGTGCGGGTGGATCGTGGCCGATTGGGCGCGGCGGTCAAGCACGATCCGCGCCATGTCGCACCAACCGGCGGAGAGGATGCCTCTCGGAGAAGTATAGGGAGGGGTAGTGCCCCCTGACCTTCGAGAGGCATCTTCTCTGCCGGTCGGCATCAGCCGATGCCGAACCCGGCGCGGAGCAGTGCGTAGAGGACTGCGCCCACCAGGAAGCCGACCAGGGTTCCGTTGACCCGCACGAACTGCAGATCCTTGCCCACGCGGAGTTCGAGCTTGTCGGTGACGGTTGCCGCGTCCCAGCCGCCTACCACTTGCGCGATGAAGTCGGACAATTGTGCCTGTGCTGCGGGCAGGAGGCCGTGGACGATGCTCTCCGTTGCCGTTTGCACGCGCAGGCGGGCGGCGGGATCGGTTTCCAGGAGGTCGCCCAGGTTTGCGAGGGCCCCCTGGATCGTGGCGACGGTGCGGCCCGAGGGGCGCGCGGCGTCCGCCTCCAATGCCAGCCGCAACCTGGTCCAGATGTCCCACAGCCAGGCGAGCACCGTCTCGTGCGCGACCACCCGGCGGATCGCCGCGCCGATTTCGGCGGCGCGGGCGGGATCTTCCTCCACGCGGGCGATCTCGCGGCGCACCCATTCGTCGAAAGCGGCGCGGAGCTCGGAGCCGTCGGGGCTCATCTTGTCGAGTTCGTGGGACAGGGTTGCCATCACCCGCCGCGCGATCGAGGCGCCGAGTGCCCAGCCCACCAGCCGCCCCCCCTGCTCGCGTACCCGTTCGGCGATGGCGATCTGCAGGGTTTCCTCCTTGCTGGCGAGCAGGTCGCGGATCTGGCCCAGCAGGAAGCCGAACACTTCCTGGTGCCGGCCCCCTTCCACCAGTCCGCGCAGCGCGCGGGCCACCACCAGGCCCGATCCTGGCCCGCCCAGGACCCGCGGCAGCAGCCGCGCAGCGAGGCGGCGGGCCCGCCCGTCCTCCAGGGAGGCAACGAGGCGCGGCAGGCTGGCGGCGATCGCCTGCGCGGCGGGCGCGGCGGACGCGGGGTCGGCGAGGAACCGGTGGAGGATGGCCGGAAGGTCGAGCCGGCGCAGCACGCCCGACACTTCCGCGTCGGTGAACACATGGCTCGCGACGAAGCGGCCGAGCGCCTGGCCCAGGCGTTCCTTCTGGCGGGGAATGATCGCGGTGTGCGGGATCGGCAGGCCGAGCGGGTGGCGGAACAGCGCCGTCACCGCGAACCAGTCGGCGATGCCGCCGATGAACCCCGCCCGTGCGGCGTTGCCGAGCAGGCCGACGGGCCAGCCGTCGCCCCAGTGCGGGGGGAGCGCGTAGCTGCCCAGCATGAGCGCGGCCATCAGCAGCAGCAGCGTGGTGGCGAAGGCTTTGTGGCGTGCCAGGATGCGGCGCAGCCCGGCATCGGGATCGGGTACGGTCATGCGCCGTCCTACATAGAGGGCCCGGCGTGCGGGCGCACCCCGGGCCGGCCGCGCAGATCCGGCGGTAGCGCCGACCGGGCAGCGGCGTCCTGCTCGCATGTCGTCTCGATCGTCGGGCTGATCCTGCCGATGGGCGGCCCCGGAACGACTGCCTGGCGCGGCGCCGGCAGATACTGGCGATCACCCGCACCCGCCGGCCGCGCGACTTCGCGCATCTGCCGCGGCCAATGCGGTGGCTGGGGGCACTCTGGCCGTGGGAGCGCTATCCTTCGCATTGCCGCGGTTCGCGCTGGGGCCCGGTGCACAGGGGCTGCTGCTGGTGGGCGCCATGGCGGCAATCACCCTTGGGATCGGCGACATCACACGGGCGGCGCCGCTGGTGCGCGCCCTGACCGGGGTGGTGGTGGCCGGCGTGCCGATGCGGCTATTCGATTGCAGCGAGACCATGCGCGCCCGCGGCGGTGCACCGTAGCAATCGGAGGAGGACGGCGCGCCGTAGCAGTCAGATCGGGCGCACGATCCCGGGGCGGGGGGTGACGGCGTGTTCCTTCATGACCTGCTCGCCGGTGGGATCGATCTCCTTCATGACGACGTTGTAGCCCCACAGGTCGGCCAGGTGCTGCAGGACCGCGCGGGCATCCTTCTCCTCGAGCAGCACGCGATTGAGCGCGCGGTGGTGCAGCACGAGCTTGCGGTCACCGTCGAGATCGACGTCGACCACCTGGATATCCGGCAGGGTCCAGGCGATGTCGTATTGCCTGGCGAGCGCGCGCTGGATCTTGCGGTAACCGCGCTCGTCGTGGATGGCCTGCACGGTCAGGTGCGGGTCCTCCGCATCGTCCAGCACGTGGAACAGGCCGAACTGGCGGATGAGGCGCGGGCTGAGGAACTGCAGGATGAAGCTCTCATCGCGGTAGTTCGCCCAGACGTCGCGCAGCACCGCCATTTCGTCGCCGGTGCCGGCGATGGCGGGGAACCACTGCTGGTCTTCCGCGGTCGGTTCGTTGCAGATACGCGCGATATCCTGCATCATGGCGAAGCCGAGCGCGTAGGGGTTGATACCGGAATAGCGCGGATCGTCGAACTCGGGCTGGAACACCACATTGGTGTGGCTGCGCAGGAATTCGACCATGGCGCCGTCGGTGAGCAGGCCCTTCTCGTGCAGCCGGTTCATGATCCGGTAGTGCACGTAGGTGGCGCAGCCCTCGTTCATCAGCTTGGTCTGGCTCTGCGGGTAGAAATACTGCGCGATCTGGCGGACGATGCGCAGGACCTCGCGCTGCCAGGGAGCCAGGCGGGGCGCGGTCTTTTCGAGGAAGTAGAGGATGTTCTCCTGCGGCAGTTGCAGCAGCGCGCGCCGGCGCTCGCCCGCCGTGGGGTCCTTGCGGGTGTTGTCCTTGCCCGGCACGGTGCGCCAGAGGTCATTGAAGACGGATTCGTCGTAGGCGCGGCGCTCGCGTTCGCGCCGTTCCTCGCCGCGCAGGTCTATCGCGCGTGGGCGCGGGTAGCGGTGGACACCGTGGGTCATCAGTGCGTGGGCGGCGTCCAGCAGGCGTTCGACCGCCGCCTCGCCGTGCTTTTCCTCGCACTCGGCGATGTAGGACTTGGCGAATTCGAGGTAGTCCAGGATGCCGTTGGCATCGGTCCACTGGCGGAACAGGTAGTTGTTCTTGAAGAAATGGTTGTGGCCAAACGCCGCGTGCGCGATCACCAGCGCCTGCAAGGTCGCGGTGTTCTCCTCCATGATGTAGGAGATGCAGGGGTTGGAGTTGATGACGATCTCGTACGCCAGTCCCTGCATGCCGGCGCGGTACAGCGCTTCGTTGCGGGCGAACTGCTTGCCGAACGACCAGTGCTTGTAGAACAGCGGCATGCCGATCGAGGAATAGGCATCCAGCATCTGCTCGGTGCCGATGACCTCGATCTGGTTGGGATAGACGTCGAGACCGAGTTCGCCGAGCGCGATTTGCTCGATCGCCTCGTAGGCGCGCTGGACGGTGGCGAATTCCCAGTCGGCACCTTCGAACAGGGGACGGGTGGGGGCGGGCGTGGCGAGGGTCATGCGGGATCGGCTCCGGCGTGGGCCTGCTTGCGGGCGAACAACTCGCGGAACACCGGGTAGATGTCGCGCCGGTGGTTGACCTTGCGCATCGCCATCGGCGCGCCGCTGCGCACGATGTCAGCGTAGGCCTGCCACAGGTCGCTGTCGCGGCGGATGAAGCCGGGCGGGAAATGTTCCGATTCGCGCCCCACTTCCAGGTAGGCGTAGTACTGGCAGACCGGCAGGATCGCGTGGATCAGCAGCTCTGCCGTGCGTTCGTTGTCGGACGCGGTGTTGTCCCCGTCTGAGGCCTGGGCGGCGTAGATGTTCCACGCATCCGGGCTGTAGCGTTCGGCCACCACCCCGCGCATCTCCTCGAGCGCGGTTGAGACCACGGTGCCGCCGGTTTCGGGCGAGTTGAAGAACGTGTCCTCGTCCACCTCCGAGGCCTGGTGGGTGTGGCGGATGAATACCACTTCCACGTGCTTGTACTTGCGGCGGAGGAAGATGTACAGCAGCACGTAGAACCGCTTCGCCAGGTCCTTCATGTGCTCGGTCATCGAACCCGAGACGTCCATCAGGCAGAACATGACCGCCTGCGCCACCGGCTTCGGGTGCGGGTCGAACCGCCTGTAGCGCACATCCAGCGGGTCGATGTAGGGGATGACGCTGAGGCGGCGCAGCTTGCGTTCAAGCTCTTCCATGAGCTCGGCGCGGCGCGGATCGGCCTCGTCCAACGTGGCGATCTCGTCGCGTAGCGCCGCCATTTCCTCGGGCTTGGGCCGACGCAGCGCGATGCGGCGGGACAGGCCGTTGCGCACCGTGCGCAACAGCGCGAGGTTCGCCGGCGAGCCGGTCATCGAATAGCCCGCCCGTTCCCAGCTCAGGCTTTCGGTGTCCACCACCCGGCGCTTGGCGAGGTCGGGCAGTTCCAGGTCTTCCAGGAACAGCTCCACGAACTCGTCACGAGTCAGGGTGAAGCGAAAATCATCCTCGCCTTCCCCGTCCGGGCTGCCCTCCGACCCGCCGCCGCCGGCGCCACCCGGCGGACGGGGGATCGTATCGCCTGCCACGTATTCCTTGTTGCCCGGCAGCACGTGGTCGCGCATGCCGCCTGCACGGTCGCGGTGGAAGCCCGGTTCGTGCACCCCCTGGGAGGGCAGCGAGACCTCGCCGCCCTCGTCCGCGTCCCTGATGCCGCGGCTGGCGGCGCTTTCATGCACCGCCTTGCGGATCAGCGATTTGGCGCGGCGCATGAAGCGCTGGCGGTTGGCGAGGCTTTTCCCGCCAGGATTGAGACGACGATCGACGATATGCATAAGGCGCGCGGGTCCCCTGGGGTTGGGTCCGGGACTAGCCGGCCTGCTTGACACGCATGTACCACTCCACCAGCCGGCGGACCTGACGTTCGGTGTAGCCGCGCTCGGTCATGCGGCTCACGAACTCGGCGTGTTTCTTCTCGGTGTCGCCGTCCTTTTTCGATCCGAAGCTGATCACCGGGAGCAGTTCCTCGACCTGGGAGAACATCCGCCGCTCGATCACTTCACGGATCTTCTCGTAACTGGTCCAGGACGGGTTCTTGCCGTTGTTGTTGGCACGCGCGCGGAGGCTGAACTTCACCACCTCGTTGCGGAAGTCCTTCGGGTTGGCGATGCCGGCCGGCTTCTCGACCTTGGTCAGCTCCTGGTTCAGCAGCTCGCGGTTGAGCATCTGCCCGGTGTCCGGGTCCTTGTAATCGACATCCTCGATCCAGGCGTCGGCGTAGGAAACGTAGCGGTCGAACAGGTTCTGGCCGTAGTCGTGGTAGGACTCGAGGTAGGCTTTCTGGATCTCGTTGCCGATGAACTCGGCGTAGCGCGGCGCGAGCTCGCCCTTGATGAATTCGAGGTATCGCTTCTCGGTCTCGGCCGGGAGCTGTTCGCGCCGGATCGACTGTTCCAGCACGTACATCAGGTGCACCGGGTCGGCGGCGATTTCCGTCGTGTCGTGGTTGAAGGTCGCGGCCAGCACCTTGAAGGCGAAGCGGGTGGATGCGCCGTCCATCCCTTCCTCCACCCCGGCGGCATCCTTGTATTCCTGCAAGGAACGGGCGCGGGGGTCGGTCTCCTTCAGCGATTCGCCGTCATAGACCCGCATCTTGGCGTAGAGCGTGGAGTTCTCGTGCCGGCGCAGCCGGCTTAGCACCGAGAAGCGGGCGAGCATTTCCAACGTGGCCGGGGCGCAGGGCGCCGTCGCCAGTTCGGAGCTGACCACCAGCTTGTCGTAGATCTTCTGCTCCTCCGTCACCCGCAGGCAGTACGGCACCTTGATGACGTAGATGCGGTCGATGAAGGCTTCGTTGTTGCGGTTGTTCTTGAAGCTCTGCCACTCCGCCTCGTTCGAGTGCGCGAGGATGATGCCGGAGAACGGGATGGCGCCGATGTTCTCGGTGCCGATGTAATTGCCCTCCTGCGTCGCGGTCAGCAGCGGGTGCAGCATCTTGATCGGCGCCTTGAACATCTCGACGAATTCGAGCACGCCCTGGTTGCCGCGGTTCAACCCGCCCGAGTAGCTGTAGGCGTCCGGATCGTTCTGCGCGTGCAGCTCCAGCTTGCGGATATCGACCTTGCCGACCAGGGAGGAGATGTCCTGGTTGTTCTCGTCCCCTGGCTCGGTCTTGGCGATGGCGATCTGGCGCAGCCGCGACGGCATCAGCTTGACCACCCGGAAGCGGGAGATATCGCCGCCGAATTCATCCAACCGCTTGATACACCACGGGCTCATGAGCCCGTTCAGCCGCCGGCGCGGGATACCGTAGCGGTCCTCCAGCAGCGTGCCCATACGGTCGGGATCGAACAGGCCAAGCGGGCTTTCGAACACCGGGCTGAGCTGGTCGCCCGCCTTCAGCACGTAGATCGGATGCACCTCCATCAGGGCCTTGATCCGCTCGGCGAGCGAGGACTTGCCGCCGCCCACCGGGCCCAGCAGGTACATGATCTGCTTGCGCTCTTCGAGTCCCTGCGCGGCGTGGCGGAGGAAGCCGACGATCCGCTCGATCGTCTCCTCCATGCCGTAGAACTCGCTGAACGAGGGATAGACCCGGATGGTGCGGTTCATGAAGATACGGCCGAGGCGCGGGTCCTTGGACGTATCGACCATCTCCGCCTCGCCGATCGCGGCGAGCAGACGCTCGGTCGCGGTGGCGTACATCATCGGGTGGTCGCGGCAGGCTTCCAGGTACTCCGCGAGCGTCAGGTCAGCTTCGCGGTGCGCCTCGAAGTTGCGCGCGTAGGTTGCGAAAACGTCATCGAGCGAGTGCATCGGCGGCTCCGTGTATGAGGGAAACACCTCGCGCCTTCATGCAAGATGGGCGCAAACGTAGCTGATTGACCCGGAGTCGCGAGAGTTTTTTTTGGGTGTGGCGTGCAGGCCGCGGCGGACGCGGGAAACCCGCTGGGTGGGGCCGGCCGGATGGCGGCAGAGAGATGGGGACGACGCTGCACGACGAAGCATCTCCGGGATGGAAAGGCAGACATGGAATGAAATGCCGGTCCCATGGCGAGACTACGATCGTATTCCTAAAAATTGATTAACCGGTCCCCGTCGGCATGCTTCGGACGAAATGCTTCCAGTCGTTTCTGCCGATGCAGCCGTGCTCCGCGTCGCAGGCAGCAATCGCTCGGTCCCGGAGCGGTACCTGCCACTTGTTTGGGCGAACTCGGCACACCCCCGACCGACCTACGCAAACCGGTGGACAAAACCGGCAGCCGATGCTGGGATCGACCGCAGGCGCAGTCGCGCCCGAGGGAGGCCAGATATGGCGTCACCAACGAAACCCAGTGCAGCCACAGCGGCTCACAAATCATTGCCTCGGCCAGCCGTCACGGCTCCCCCCGGGCCCGATGAGGAAATGCGCCGCCTGCTGCGCGAAGCGGCCTGGAGTCGCATGTTCGGCAAGGCCGGTGCCAAGAACCCTTTCGCCCGCCGCAGCCGGTAGTCGCGGCCGTACGGGGCCCGATCGCACACGCGGGTCGCCCAACCGGGGCGACCGCCTCAGGCCGTCGCAGCCGCCCCCTAACAGGGCCGCGGGAAGGGGAGCGTGGCGGCGTCACTGGGGAGCGTCGAAAGCAAGCCCTGCTGCGCGAGAACGTCCATTGAAAATGCTTGCGTTTTTGGACAACGCCGCCGCCTGTCGGGCGTGTTCCGCGAATTCTCATACCAGCGGCCCCGGCCGACCACTCGTCCGGCGTCCACCTGGCCGCTGGTATGTCCTTGATTTTGCGCATGGCCGCCCCGCCAACCCCATGCGCGATACCGATCGGCCGAAGAGGCCGCCGGTATCAGGCCGCCTCGGGACGTCCGCCGAGCCGCGCCATCCGGCGGGCGGTACGCAGTAGGAACTGCCGGTCCTCGTCCGCACACTCCCGGTAAAGCCGCAACAGCGCCAACTCATCCCCGCTCGCCGCCAGCGCCGGGGCGCGTTTGTCGTCGCCATGCATCAGGAATTCCACGCCGACCTCCAGCGCACCGGCGATCGCCGCCAGATGCGTGGTGAGCTGGCCGGCCCGCCCGGTTTCCCACTGGGCAACTGCACTGCGAGAAACACCGATGGCGGCAGCCAGCGCCTCCTGGGTCAGGCCGCGTTCCTGGCGGGCGGACCGGATACGCCGGCCGATGTCGATCTGCATGTCCATAGGTTCTTCTATACGTCAGCCCTACTAACGGCAGCAAGGAAAATCCGCAGAACTGTGTTATTATTCTTGACATGCGCCTGTCAGAAATAATAACCATCCTCCGTTAGTTCCCTTTTTGTTCGAACGCCGGAGGCCCCGCCCATGCCCAAGAAACTCCCCTGGACCGACGCCCAGGACGCGCAACTCCGCCGACTCCGCGCGGAAGGCGCCAACTGGGACAGCATTGCCGCGTTCTTCGGTGTCACCCGCTGGGCGGCGATCGAACGCGGCCGGCGCGTCGGCGCCCGCCTGCCCCCTGCCGATTTCATCCCACCGCCGGAAGACCCCGGGCGCGGTCCGCTCCCCCCCGGCCACCCGCACAGTTGGGGCGCCATCACCGCGGGCACCGTCCTGGAGGGCGTGACCTACCCGCTACCGGTCTTCGCCTCCTGAATGCCCCCGCCCCCTTTTTGGTTTCTCCGGCCGCAGGATACGCTCCAGATGCAGCTCATGTTTGACGCCGACAGCGCCACCGTGCCCGAAATCGATGCCGCCTACGTTATCTGGCGGCTTGAGGAGGCCGGGGCGACCCTCCTTGCGCTGCCGCCCTCCGGCTGGTCCACCGGGCTCCGCTCGAGCACGCTCGACATCGTGCGCAGCGCCGCCGAGAGCTATGGCTGGACCGAGGGGCGGCTGCGCCCGCCGGTGCCCTCGGCAGCCAAGATCACGCGCATGGATGTGGCCCTGGGGTGGATCGCGCATATCCCGCTCGAGCGCTACGTGCTGCGGCGCATCGTTGGTGCCCGCAGCCTCGTGCATCCGGTGACCGAGCGTCACTTGTTCCCTTGGCGCCGACTGGGCGGGGTGCTGGGCGCCGACCACAAGGCGGTGCAGCGTTGGCACAAGGAGGGGATCGCGCTCATTGTCACGGCGCTGGTCCAGTCGATCCCGGCCCGACCGGTCGTGGACGGAACGGGCGGATGCGTGGGGCGAGACCAGCCCGGGACGGAGGCGACGAAGCGCAGCAGATCGTCTTCGGCTGGCGGTTTCGCCACTGCCCGCGCGACCCCCAGCGCCGCCGCTTGCGCTGCGATCGCCGGCGAGAGAGAACCGGTGATCAGCAAGACCGGCAACGTGTCCCCCGCTGCGCGCAGCCGGGTAACCCGTTCAAGTCCGGTCACCAGCGGCATGTGATGATCGAGAATCAGCCCGGCCAGGCCGGCATGATCGCGGCGGATCTCGAAATCCTCGGCCGACGCGAACATGGCTGCGGGGTAGCCCGATACGTCCAACAGGAGGTGCGGTGATTCGCGCACCGCGGGGTCGTCATCGACGATCCCGATGTGGTGAACGACATGCGGCGGGGATCTGCGGGGGCGGGGCGGCCAAGGCCAGGTTCCGATGCGAAATGCTGCCGAACCCGTCGGTGAGGTAGCTGGCCCGTCGACCGCCCGCGCTTATCGACACGCCGGCCGCGCCCACCGACGGAGTGGGGCGGCGCGCCGCCGGGCCCGCACCGTGCCCCCATTCCGCCGGATCGGGCCGCCAGGCGTCGTGCCTGGCGGCCCACGCGCGTCCCGCGATCAGCCGCGCGCGACCAGGGCGGCGAGTGCGTCGCCCACTTCCGCGGTGCCGGCCTGGCCGCCCATGTCGCGGGTGCGCGGGCCGCTCTCGCGCAGCAAGGTCTCGATCGCGGTCACGATCGCCGCGCCCGCGGCGGCCTCTCCGAGATGTTCAAGCATCAGCCCGGCCGACCAGATCTGGCCGATCGGGTTGCAGATGTGCTTGCCCGCGATATCCGGCGCCGAGCCGTGCACGGGTTCGAACATGGAGGGGAAGATGCGCTCGGGGTTGATGTTCGCCGAGGGGGCGATGCCGATCGAGCCGGCGACCGCGGGGCCGAGGTCGGACAGGATGTCGCCGAACAAGTTCGATCCCACCACCACGTCGAACCAGTCCGGATGCTGCACGAAATGCGCGGTCAGGATGTCGATATGGTACTGATCGGTGCGCACCCCAGGGTAAGCTTGGCCGAGTGCGGCGAAGCGTTCGTCCCAGTAAGGCATCGTGAAGGTGATGCCGTTCGACTTCGTGGCCGACGTCAGATGGCGTTTCGGGCGGGAGGCGGCGAGGTCGAAGGCGAAGCGCAGTACCCGGTCGACGCCCTGGCGGGTGAACACGGATTGCTGGGTGACGAACTCGCGGTCCGTGCCCTCGAACATGCGGCCGCCGACCGAGGAATACTCGCCCTCGGTGTTCTCACGTACCACGTAGAAGTCGATATCGGCCTCGGTGCGGCCGGCGAGCGGGGTGCGCACGCCCGGCATCAGCTTGCAGGGGCGCAGGTTCACGTACTGGTCGAAGCCGCGACGGATCGGGATCAGCAGGCCCCAGAGCGAGACGTGGTCGGGGACGTCGGGCCAGCCCACGGCACCGAGCAGGATGCTGTCCGACTGGCGGAGCCGGTCCATCCCGTCGGCCGGCATCATGGCGCCGGTTTTCTTGTAGGTCTCGCAGGACCAGTCGTAGGGGGCGAGGTCGAGGGTGAAGCCGAACCGCGACGCCGCGGCGTCGAGTACTTTCAGGGCTTCGGGAACGGTCTCCTTGCCGATGCCGTCGCCGGGGATGACGGCGATGCGGTGTTTGCGCGCCACGCTTCGTACTCCTGCTGCGATTGCGGCGCGCACAAGAGCGCGGATTTGGCTTGCGGCCAAGAGGCGGCCGGTTCGGCCAGGCCGCGCGCCGGTGCGGCCGGTCCGTATGTGCCCGGCTGGTCCGCCAGCGGCACCAGCCGGTCGGTCACGCCGAGCACCGTCTCCGCCCCGCCGAGATAGAGCACCCCGTCCGGCGCCAGCTGGCGCGTAACGGCCGCCAGCACCCGCGCCTTCGTCGGCGGATCGAAATAGATCAGCACGTTACGGCAGAACACCACGTCGAACCGGCCAAGCGGGCCGGGATCGTCGAGCAGGTTCCATTCGCGGAACATGACGGCCGCGCGCAGCGCGTCGGAGATGCGCCAGTTCTGCTCTTCTTTGCGGAAATGCCTGACCAGCATCTGTACCGGCAGGCCGCGCTGCACCTCGAACTGGGAATAGAGCCCCTCGCGGGCGCGTATCAGCGGCTTGCGGGCGAGATCCGTGCCGAGGATCTCCACCCGCCGATCGCCCAGGAGGGGACGGAGATCGGCCACGATCATCGCCAGCGAATAGGCTTCCTGACCGGTGGAGGCCGCTGCGGACCACACGCGCAGCGGCGTGCCGGCCGCGCGCGCGGCATGCAGCCGCGGTAGCGCCAGGGTGCGGAAATGGAGGAAGGGCTTGGTGTCGCGGAAAAAGAGGCTCTCGTTCGTGGTCATTGCCTCGACCACGTCGCGTGCCAGCCGCTCGCTGCCGGGGGCGCGCAGCCTGGCGGCGAGGGCGGCAAGATTGGGCAGTCTCTCC
This sequence comes from uncultured Pseudomonadota bacterium, assembly GCA_963708095.1. Taxonomy (GTDB): domain Bacteria; phylum Pseudomonadota; class Alphaproteobacteria; order Acetobacterales; family Acetobacteraceae; genus JAJZVS01. Next base: position 3,061,890 of record OY970182.1, on the reverse strand, counting down.
CGCCGCGCGATCGGGCCGAGCCGGGAATCGAGCAGATAGATCTTGTCGGGCCCGATCACGAGGCCGGAGCGTGCGCGCAACAGCTCGGCCAGGGTGTCGAACGCAGCCTGCGGCAAGGGGGCGCTGGCGTTCGGGGTGCTCACGTCCGCCCGCTCCGCAGGAGTTCGAGGAGTCGCGGAGCCAGGCGCGGCAGCGGCAGGATCGCGTGGCACAGCCCGGCCTGGGCGATGGCGCCGGGCATCCCCCAGACGACGCTGGTGGCTTCGTCCTGGGCGATCGCGGTGCCGCCGGCGGCGACCACCGCGCTGGTGCCGGCCAGGCCGTCGTGGCCCATGCCGGTGAGCATGGCGACCAGCACCCTGCCCTGGGCGGCGACGGCCGCGCTTTCGAGCATGGGATCGACGGCAGGACGGCAATAGTTCACCGGCGGCCCGTCCGACAGCCGCGTGCGCAGGCCCGCGACCGGGCCGGCCTCGATCATGAGGTGGCGATTGCCGGGCGCCAGGTAGATGCGGCCCGGCAGCATCGGCGCCTGATCTGTGGCCTCCGCGCAGGGAAGGCCGCCGAGCGCCGTGATATGGGTGGCCAGCATGGCGGTGAAGGCGGGCGGCATATGCTGCGTGATCGCCACCGGCACCGGCACGTTGCGTCCCAGCCCGGTGACGAGCGCAAGCAGCGCCTGCGGCCCCCCGGTGGAACTGCCGATCGCGAGCAGATGTGGCGTGCGTGCGGGCGGGGGGCGCGGCGGGGCAGGGGGGGCCGTGGGAGCGCTTCCGGGGCGCGGCTGCGGCCCGGCGGCGGCCGCCCGGCGCAGTCGCGCGAGCCCCTTCACCTTCGCCACCAGCTCGTCGCGGAACGCCGCCTCGCCGAGCGGCCCGATCGCCGAAGGCTTCGGGATGTAGTCAGCCGCCCCCAGCCGCAGCGCCCGCAGCGCGATATCCGCCCCGCGGGTGGTGAGAGTGGAGGCCATGACGATCCGCACGCCGGGATCGACCGCGAGCAGCATCGGCAGCGCGGCGATCCCGTCCAGCACCGGCATTTCGATATCGAGCACGATCACGTCGACCGGGGTTCGGCGCAGGCTCTCCACCGCGTCGCGCCCGTTGGCGGCGCGCGCGACCACGCGAATCGCCGGATCCGCTTCCAGGACGCGGGTGATGGCGCCACGGATCACCGCGGAATTGTCGCAGATCATCACCCGCGCCGACGGCACGACGGAGGGGGTGGTCACGCGAGCCCGGCCTCGGAGAACTTGCCGAGCAGGATGTCGGCGTCGAACGGCTTCATGATGTATTCCTGGGCGCCGGCCTCCAGCGCCTGGACGATGAAGCTCATTTCGGTCTCGGTGGTGCAGAACAGGACCACCGGATGGTCGGGACCAAATTCGGCGCGCAGCGCACGCAGGAACTCGAGCCCGTTCATCACCGGCATGTTCCAGTCGAGCAACACCCCGTCCGGCAGCGCGGTTCGGCAGGCGTCCAGCGCCTTGGCTCCGTCCTCGGCCTCGGTCACGGTGAAGTCGTTCGCTTCCAGGATGCGCCGGGCGAGCTTGCGCACCACGCGGCTGTCATCGACCACCAGGCAGCTCCGGCTCATGCGCGCACCGTGCCTGTTCCTTCCGGGAGACGGATCGTGCCGGGACCGATACCGGCGGGACGGATCACGCCGGAACGGCCACGGCGAGCAGCCGGGCCACGTCGAGCACGACCAGCAGTCGGCCCTCCAGGCGATAGACGCCCTGGCAATGTTCCGCCCATTCGGCGGGCAAGGTCGGCGGGCTGTGCTCGAAGGCGCTGGCGGGCAGATTCATCACCTCGGCCACCTGATCGACCAGGAACGCATAGAGCTCGCCGCCCTGTTCGGTCACCACCGACATCCGCCGCGTCTCCGGCGGCGCCGGGGGCAGGCGCAGCCGGCGCCGCAGGTCGATCGCGGTGACGATGCGCCCGCGCAGGTTCAGGCTGCCGGCGACGTCAGGCGGCGCGAGCGGGATGCGCGCGATCGCCTGATCGCCCAGCACGTCGCGCACCGCCAGCACCGGGATGCCGCAGAGCTGGCCGGCCAGGAGCAGGGTGAGGAACTGGCGTTCGCTCTGCGGATCTTCGGCCGTTACGGGGGTCGCCGCCGGGCGCCGGTCGAGAACGGTCTCGCTCATGCCGCGATCTCCCTGCCGGGGCGTGGCGCGGCGGCAGGCTGCGGCTGCCTGGCATGTGCCGCTCCGTTGGTGGGATCGGGCGCGGCAAGTGCTGCGCGCAGGGTGGCGAGCAGTGCGTCGCGGTCGAATTTCGCCACGTGGTCGGTGAACCCCGCGGCCAGCGCGGTGGCGCGGTCCGCGGCCGTGGCCCGGCCCGACAGGGCGATCAGCGGCAGGCCCGCCCAGGCGCCGCCGGCGCGCAGGGTGCGGGCCAGTTCGAAACCGTTCATGTCCGGCATCTCGATATCGGACACCACGGCGGCGAACCGCGCGCCGGCGTCGCGCAGGCGCAGCGCCTCGGCGGCCGAGCTGGCGGCCACCACCTCGAAGCCGGCGGCGGCGAGCGCCGGCACCAGCAGGGCGCGGAAGAAGTCGCTGTTCTCCACCGCGAGCAGCCGCGGCGGCGCGCCGCGCGCCGCGTCGGGGCGGAACCAGTCGCCGAAGGCGCGGGTGAGCCAGTAGCCGGTGTCGATCACGTCGGTCGCGTGCCCGGCAATCACGGCGGTGCCGAGCAGCCCGGGCCGGGCGGCGCCGAGCTCGATCGTCAGTTTGTCCTCCACCACGTCGATGATCGCGTCGACCAGCAGCCCCATGCGGCGGTCACCGTCGGCGAATACCAGCGCCGGGTGCTGCGCGCGGTCCGGATCGACCGTGCCCGACAGCGACAGCAGCGGCATCAGCCGGCCACGGTACTGGGTGGCGAGTGCGTCGCCGCAGCGTTCGATCCGTTCGCGCGGAATTTCCTCGAGCCGCGCGACCAGCGCGAGCGGCACCGCCATCGGCGGCGCGGCCGCATCGCCGGCGCGGAACAGCAGGATCGCGTTGCGCTCGTTCGAATGTTGCGCGGCTTCGACCGGGACGGCCGCGCCCGCGCGGCTGTCGGCGGTGCCGGCGCCGGTGGCGCGCGCGATGCCGCTCGGGTCCAGGATCATGATGACCGAGCCGTCGCCCAGGATCGTGTTGCCGCTGAACATCGTCACGTGGCGCAGGATCGGCGCCACCGGCTTGACCACGATCTCCTCGGTGTCGAACACGCGATCGACGATCAGGCCGAGCAGGGTCGCGCCGATCTGGGTCACGACGATCGTCGGCGGTTCCCCGCCGGCGGTCCCGCCGTCGAGCCGCAGCAGCTCCTTCAGGCTGACCAGCGGCAGAAGCCGGTCGCGCAGGCGCAAGACCGGGGTCTCGTTGATCCGTTCGATCACGCCCCCCTGTTCCGCTGTCGCCGCCCCCGTCGCGGCGGCGACGCCGGCACGCACCAGCTCGGCGACGCTCGTCTGCGGGATCGCGAACCGCTCCCCGCCCGCTTCCAGGATCAGGGCGGAGACGATCGCGAGGGTAAGCGGGATCTTGATGGTGAAGGTGGTGCCGGCGCCGGCGACGCTGCGCAGCTCGATCGTGCCCCCGATCCGCTCGATATTGGTGCGGACCACGTCCATCCCGACGCCGCGACCGGAGACGGCGGTGACCGCGGCGGCGGTGGAGAACCCGGGGCGGAAGATGAAGCGCTGGATCTGCGCGTCCGTCATGCCGGCAAGCTCGGCCTCGGTGGCGAGCCCCTGCGCCACCACCTTGGCGCGGATGCGATCGACCGGCAGCCCGCGGCCGTCGTCGGCGATCTCGATGATGATGTGCCCGCCTTCGTGGAAGGCGGTCAAGGTGATCCGCCCGGCGTCCGGCTTGCCGGCGGCGTGGCGCTGCGCGGTGGATTCGAGCCCATGGTCGGCGGAGTTGCGGACCATGTGGGTCAGCGGGTCCTTGATCAGCTCCAGCACCTGCCGGTCGAGCTCGGTCTCCGCGCCCAGCATGACGAGGTCGATCTTCTTGCCGAGCTCGTGTGCGAGATCGCGCACCACCCGCGGCAGCTTGTTCCAGGCGTTGCCGATCGGCTGCATCCGCGTCTTCATCACCCCTTCCTGCAGATCGGAGGTGATATGCGACAGCCGCTGCAGCGGCACGGCGAAGGTGCTGTTCTCCTGCGTGCGCGCGAGCTGCAGGAGCTGGTTGCGGGTCAGCACGAGCTCGCTCACGAGGGTCATGAGGTCGTCGAGCACGTCGACGCCGACACGGATGGTCTGTGCGGCCCCGACTGGCGCGGCGGCCGCGGCCGGGGCAGCTTCGGTGCCGGCCCGCGGGCCGGCACCGGCCGCCGGCTCCGCGGCCTCGGCTGGTGCCTCCGGCATCACCGCCTCCGACGTCCCCGATACCACCGCCTCCGGCTGCGGGGCCGCCGCGGCGGGCGCCGCGATCGGCGCCAAGGTGGCCACGGCAGATGGTTCCGCGCGAGCCGGCGCCGGCGTCTCGCCCTCGGCGGCGCGGTCCAGGGCGGCGATCAGGGGTCCGTCCTCACCCGCCTGTTCGGTGCCGGTGGCGGCGAGGTCGGCGACGATGAGCTTGATCCGGTCCAGCGCCTCCAGCACCAGGCTCACCAGGGCCGGGGTGGGGCGAAGGCTACCGTCGCGCATCCGGCTCAGCACGTTCTCACCCGCATGCGCCACTTTCTCGAGCCGCGGCAAGCCGAGGAAGCCGCAGGTGCCCTTGATCGTGTGGACCAGGCGGAAAATGCCGGACAGGGTCTCCCCGTCCTCCGGCGTGGTTTCCAGCCGGACCAGCGCCACGTCGAGCTCGGCGATGTTCTCGTTCGTCTCGGTCAGGAACTCGGCGAGCAGGTCGTCCATCGCGCGTCCTCGTCAGGCTGCGGGCCGGGCGATGCTGCGCGGGGAACCACCAACAAAGGGTAAACCTCGCCGGCATCCCGCACCGGCCGGCAAAGATGAACGAGACGCCAGCGCGAAGACTACATGTGGCCGACCGCGCGCCCGCGCGTGTACGCACGCCCCGCCCCTTGCGGAAGCGGGCCGGAGCGGGCAAAGCGCGGGCAGGGACAGGACAGGTGCCGTCGCCATGGGCTCCGCGCTCGCCAGCAAGACCGCATTCGTCACCGCCGCCGGCCAGGGAATTGGCCGCGCCATCGCGCGCGCGCTCGCCGCCGAGGGCGCCGCGGTGATCGCCACTGATGTCGCCGAAGCCAAGCTGCGCGACCTCGCCGGCGGGCCGATCCGCACCGCGGCGCTCGACGTGCTGCGCCCGGACGCGATCGCCCGCGCCGCCGCCGATGCCGGCCCGATCGATATCCTTTGCAACTGCGCCGGCTTCGTCCACCAGGGCAGCATCCTCGACGCGACCGAAGACGATTTCACGTTCGCCTTCGAGCTCAACGTCCGTTCGATGTTCCGCACGATGCGCGCCTTCCTCCCGGGGATGCTCGCGCGCGGCAACGGCGCGATCGTCAACATCGCCTCGGTCGCGAGTAGCCTGAAGGGCGTGCCGAACCGCGCGCTGTACGGCGCCACCAAGGCCGCCGTCATCGGCCTCACGAAATCGGCGGCGGCGGACTACGTGGCGCGCGGCGTGCGCTGCAACTGCATCTGCCCCGGCACGGTGGCGACGCCGAGCCTCGACGAGCGCATCGCCGTCAACGCCGCCGAAGCGGGCTCGATGGACGCCGCGCGCGCCGCCTTCGTCGCCCGCCAGCCGATGGGACGGCTCGGCACCGCCGAGGAGATCGCGGCGCTCGCGGTCTATCTCGCCTCCGACGCCGCCGCCTTCGTCACCGGCCAGGCGGTGGTCATCGACGGCGGCATGACCCTGTAACGAACCACGCCGCCGCCGCAACCGACACGACACCACCAGGGAGAAACCGCATGAAACTGCTCCGCTACGGCCCCGCCGGCGCCGAGAAGCCCGCGCTGCTCGACGCCGCCGGCGACCTCCGCTGCCTCGCGGCGGTGCTGCGCGACGTCGACGGCTTCGCGCTGTCGGATGCCGCGCTCGACATGATCCGCCGTATCGACCCGGCCACCTTGCCCAAGGTCACCGGTAACCCGCGCATCGGCCCCTGCGTCGTCCGCCCCGTCAACTACGTCTGCATCGGCCTCAACTACGCCGACCACGCCGCCGAAACCGGCGCAGCGGTGCCTAAGGAACCGATCGTGTTCCTGAAGTCCCTCGGCGCTTTTTCGGGCCCCTCCGACGACGTGCGCCTGCCGCGCGGCTCGACCAAGCTCGACTGGGAAGTCGAGCTCGGCATCGTCATCGGCAAGACGGCACGCTACGTTCCGGAACATGCGGCGATGGAGCACGTCGCCGGCTACTGTGTCTGCAACGACGTCAGCGAGCGCGAATACCAGATCGAGCGCGGCGGCACCTGGGACAAGGGCAAGGGCTGCGATACCTTCGGCCCCACCGGCCCGTGGATGGTGACGCGCGACGAAATCCCCGACCCGCAGAAACTCCGCCTGTGGACCGAGGTCGACGGCGTGCGGATGCAGGACGGCACGACCGCCACCATGATCTTCGGCGTGCGCAAGCTCGTCAGCTACGTCAGCCACTTCATTACCCTGCACGCCGGCGACGTGATTGCCACCGGCACGCCGCCCGGCGTCGGCATGGGCAAGAAGCCCGAGCCGGTGTTCCTCCGCCCCGGCAACGTGATGCGCCTGTCGGTCGAAGGCCTCGGCGTGCAGACCCAGCGCGTTGTCGAAGCCTGAGGCCGACGTCGCCGCCCTGCCCGCGCGCGCGCGGGCAGGGCGGGCGATCGCGTTCGAAACCACCTGCGTCCTCTGGCTGATCCTGGCGGCGAGCCTGGTGCGGGTGGGTTTCGCCTGGGCGCTCGGCCTCGGCGTGGACGAATCCTACATGGTCGCGACCGGGCGCAGCCTCCGGTTCGGCTATTTCGATCACCCGCCGGCATCTTGGTGGATGCAGTGGGCCGGCGCCCATCTGTTCGGCACCGAGGCGCCGCTCGCGGTGCGCCTGCCCTTCATTGCCGCCTTCGCGCTGTCGACGTGGCTCATGTACCGGCTCGGCAGTGCGGTCGCGGACCGGCGCGCGGGGCTGTGGGCGGCGGTGGCGCTGACCCTGTCGCCGGTCTTCGGACTGACGACCGCAAGCTGGGTGCTGCCGGACGGGCCGCTCGATCTCGCCCTGCTTGGCGCGGGGCTCTGCCTCGTGCACGCGCTGCCGGCGCGCGGGCAGGCGGGGACGCTGTGGTGGATCGGCACGGGGATCTGCGCCGGGCTGGCCTTGTTCTCGAAATACACAGCGGTGCTCACGATCGGCGGCGCGTTCGTCTATCTGCTGACCAGCCCGGGGCACCGGCGCTGGCTGGCCCGGCCCGAGCCCTATGTCGCAGGACTGCTGGCGGTCGCGGTGTTCGCCCCGGTACTGGTGTGGAACGCGACGCATCACTGGGCGTCGTTCGCCTTCCAGGGCGACCGCGCGCTCGGCCTGCGCTTCCGCCCGCTGCAGGTCTTCGTGGTGCTGGGCGGGGAGGCGCTGTTCGTGCTGCCCTGGATCTGGGCGCCGATGATGGCGGCTTTCCTCGCCGCGCTGCGCCGCGGGGCGGCAGACTGGCGCGCCTGGCTGCTCGTGTGCCTGGGCTTCCCGCCGATCCTCGTCTTCGCGCTGATCGCGGTGGTTTCGCGCGATCGGGTGCTGTTCCACTGGGCCGCGCCCGGGTACCTGATGCTGTTCCCGCTTCTCGGCGCCGCGCTGGCGCCGCGGGTGCGGCTGCCTGCGGTGCGGCGATGGATCGTTGGGACCGCAGTCGCGACCGTCGCCGCCGTTGCCGTCGTCGGCACGCAGATCCGGCTGGACTGGATGCACCCGGCGATCGCAGCCTTCGCCCGCCACGATCCGGATCTCGCCGGCATCGACTGGACGTCCTTGCGCACGCAACTGACTGCGCGTGGCCTGCTCTCGCCCGGCACCTTGGTGGGCGTGCCGAGCTGGTCGGTGGGCGGCAAGATCGCCTATGCGCTGGGGCCGGGGGTGCGGGTGGTCTGCCTGAACCCGGACGCGCGGCAGTTCGGCTTCGATGCGCCGGCTGCGCGCTTCGCCGGGCGCACCCTCCTGGTGCTGGCGCCGGGCGCCGGGGCGGCACGCAATCTTGCGGGATATTTTGCTTCCGTGACGGCATTGCCGCCGGCCACGATCATGGATCGCGGTGTCGTGTTGCGCCGGGTGGACATCTTCCTCGGTCGGGGGCTGCGTCCGCCGGCGCAGGACTGATACCAACGGGGAATGTCCGGGCCCTCGCCAGCACGGCCGAGTAACGGCGCCACCCCGCGCCGGGCCCCGCGCGGCTTCAACGCCGTAAATTTTTTCCTCGCCGACGTGGCGGGCGGCCTTGGCCCGTTCCTGCCGACCTGGCTCGCGACGGCGCTGCACTGGCCGCCTGAGCGGATCGGCTGGGCGATGACGTTCGGGGGCATCGCCGGCCTCGCCTGCAACCTGCCGGCCGGCGCGCTGGTCGATCGGCTCGGGGCGCCGCGGGCGATGATCGCCGCGGCCTCGGTGCTGATCCTGGGGGGAACTCTGGTCATGGTCTGGGGGGTGTTCCTGCCGGGCGGCGCGCTCCTGTGCGTGCTGGCGGGGCTGGGGCTCACCGCGATCGGCGGATCGGCGATCGGGCCGTCGATCGCGGCCGCCAGCCTCGCCTATGTTGGCCCGGAGCGTTTCCCGGGCCAGCAGGGACGCAACGCGGCCTGGAGCAATGCCGGCAACGTTTGCGCCGCGGTGCTGGTGCTGCTCGGCGCGCATGCCCTCGGTGTGCGGGCGCCGCTGCTGGTGCTCGGCGCGATGGCGGCAGCCACCTTGGCGGCGCTCGGCTTCCTGACCGGCCCGCGCGGGCCGACGCGGCGGCTCGGCCTGCCTGCGGGGGCGGCGCCGGCGCGGCTTGCGGGGCTGTTGCGCCAGCGCGGGCTCGTGCTGTTCGCACTGTGCCTGCTCTGCTTTCATCTCGGCAACGCGGCGATGCTGCCGCTGCTCGGGCTGCGGCTCGCGCGCTACGGCGGCGGCCAGGCGACGCAGTGGATGTCGGCCTGCGTCATCGTTTCGCAACTGGCGATGGTCGGGGTGGCGATCGGCGCCGGGCGGCTGGCGCAACGGTTCGGGGAACGCCCGCTGCTGTTCGCCGCCTGCCTCGTGCTGCCGCTCCGCGGGATGATGGCCGCGTTCGGTCAGGCGCCCGGATGGCTGATCCCGATCGAGCTCATGGACGCGCTGGGCGCCGGCACGCTCGGGGTGATCACCGCGCCGCTGGTCGCCGACCTGTCCTGGGGCTCCGGGCGGACCCAGGCCGCCCTGGGGGCGGTGATGACGGTGCAGGGGATCGGCGCTTCCCTGTCCAACGCGTTGGGCGGCGCGCTGATCGGCTGGGTCGGCTGGCGCTTCGCGTTCCTCGGGCTCGCGGTGCCGCCGCTGCTCGCGTTGGGACTGGCCGGATGCCTGCTCCACGTCGCCGCGGCCCCGGCGGAGGACGCCGCACCTGCACCGGTGCCGGTTCAGAGCCGGTAGGGCACCCGGATTCCAGGGTCGTTGCCGGGAAAGGCGCGGTGGTCGCGGGTCACCAGCACCCTGTCCTGCACCTCGGCGGAGGCGCGGACGATTGCGCCCGTCAGTTTAAGCCGCTGCATCCGGCGGATTTCCATCGCTCGCTCCGCCACCGTCGGGTCGAGCGCGACCGTGGTGAAGGCGCCCCGGAAGGCCCGGGTCGCAGCCTCGGTGCCGGGCGGGGCGCCGGCCATCACTTCACCACTCGGCGCGCATCCGCTCCTGATACGCGAGCCCGTTCTCCCTCTCCCCCTGGCCCGGGGCCCCACAGACCGAACGCCGCCGCCTCCGCCGGGATACGCCGGGCGGCAAGGTAGGTGTGGACGGCCTAGCGAATCACGGCGACGTGGGAGGCGCCCTGCCGATGGCCGAGTTCGCTCAGCAGGCTGAGTTCGTCTTCGGGCAGGTCGATCAGGACGCGCATGGAGAAACCCTCCCCGGAGAGCGCGATATACATGTCATATACTATTATATTGCCGCTCGTCGGTCGACCGCCGCTGTCACACGAACGGCAGGACCTCCTCCGTCAGTCGGCGGAACTGCGTCCCGGCGTCGCCCATGGTCACCAGGCGGAAAGTGATCCGCCGGCAACCGGTGTCGCGGTAGCGTCGCAGCGCGGCGATGCAGTCGGCGGGCGAGCCGAACGCCAACCAGGCTTCCAGCCGCTCGCGCGTGTAGTTCGCGCCGTAATAGAGATCGAGGTAGCGTTTGGCGTCGGCCAGCGCCGCCTCCCGGTCGGGACCGATATTCACATGGTGGCACAGGACGTTGTCGAGCGCGGCGGGATCGCGCCCGGCTGCTGCGGCGGCGGCCTCGATCGTCGCCCAGGCGCGGCGGAAGCCCTCGGGGCTCACCGAGTGGGTCATCCAGCCGTCGGCCAGTTCGCCGACCCGGCGCAGCGCGGCGGGCGCGCCGCCGGCGTCGTCCTGGCCGTTGCCGAGCCGCCCGGCGTTGGTGGTGAGCCAGATCGGGCAGGGCGCCTGCACCGGCTTTGGTTCCAAGGTGATGCCGGGGAAGCGGAGGAACCGGCCTTCGAACGGCGCGCCGTCGCGGGTCCAGAGATGGCGCAGCACGGCGATATTCTCGATCATCCGCGCCCGGCGTTCCCGCGGCGGGATGCCCATCGCTTCGCTCTCGCCCTCCCACACCGGGCCGGCGCCGCCGCCGGCACAGACCGCGAGCCGGGTGCGCCCGCCCGACAGCACGTCGAGCGAGGCCCATTCGTAGGCGAACACCCGCGGATCGCGCAGCGCGAAGGAGCCCATGCAGGCCGGGCCCAACAGCACCCGCTCGGTCCGTCCGGCGACGGCCGCCAGCAGGGTCAGCGCATCCAGCCGGCGGTTGACGAACAGCGCGTCGCCCACCCAGACGGAATCGAACACCGGCGCGGCTTCCACCGCATCGGCCAACGCCAGCAGCGACCGCGGAGTGGCGAGGCCCAGCAGCACGCCTCGGTTGGCGAGCGTGATTCCGAAGCGCATCGGCGGCCTATCCCGGCGGCGTTTGCTGCGCGAGCCGCAGCGCCAGCACCCACCCCGGCGCCGCCGACAGCGGCACCGCGGCCACCAGCAGCGCCCAGCCGGGCAGCGCGCCGTTCAGGATCAGAGCGATGCCGATGCCGAGCAGCACGCCGCCCACCAGCCCGCCGGCCAGCCCGGCGCCGATCCCCAGCCACAGCAGGTCGCCGCGCGCGATCATACCCGATCCGCTACGACCGGGACGGCGGCTTGGCAACAGGCTTTCCGATCACCCCTCGGCGCGTCGTATCGGTTGTGGTGGGGCTGGGTGCGAGGAACCGGCGGGACGGGATGTGCCGGGATGGCGCGGGTGGTGGGTCGATTTGAGGGTCGGCGGGGGGGGGTAAGCGGAATTCCGTTCGAATGTCGTTTCAACGGCAACTTTGCGCCCTTGCCGGTGGTACGCCGCTATGCCCGATCCCGACAGCAGACGTTCGCTCGAATTCCCGCCTCGTTCTTCATTCATGATAGCGAGAGGAACATGGTCTACCTGATCATCGGGCTGACCTGGTTCAACGTGTTCGGCAACGTGACGCCGCTTTACATGGCCGCCCTCGCCTTCACGGCGTTCGGCGGGGCCGGAGCGAGGCTCCGGTCCCGCGCGCCATCGCGCGGTGCTCAGGCCGGCATGATGCCGGGGCTGTTCTTCGGGAACTTGGCGATCACCGCCGGATCGAGGTTGAGCGTCTGCGCGACCATCGCCGGCGGCGTATGGGCGAGCCAGTCGGAGAGCGAGATTTCCTCGTATCGGGCGGTCTTGAAGACCGCCATGAACACCAGGTCGGTATCGCCGATATTCTCGACATAGTGGCCGAGGCTTTTCGGCACGTAGCCGATATCGCCCGGCTGGAATTCGGCGGTGTTGGCGTTCGGCCCGGTGTTGAACACCGTCATCCGTCCCTTGCCCTCGATGTAGTACTGCCACTCGTCGGCGTTCGGGTGCCAGTGCAGATCGCGCAGGCAGCCCGGCTTCACGGTGACCATCGCCGCGGCGACGGTCAGCGATGCGTGGAAGTTGCTGGTGTCGGCGATGCGGATCGAACCGGAGGCATTCGCCTTGTCCGGCTTCATGTCCGCGAGGCGGTAGATGAACGGGTAGGGCGGTGCGCCGGCGTCCGCCACGATCGCCTGTTGATCGGCGGCGAGCGAGCCGGGCAGCTCGCCCTGGAAAATCCAGCGCTGCTGCAGCGGAATGTTCTTGAAGGCATCGGCGGGCACGCCGAAATTCTTCGCCAGCACTTCGGGCGGGGTGTGCGCGAACCAGTCGGTGACCAGCAATGTGTTGAATTCGCCCGCCGCACCATTATCGAAGGCGAGAACGAATTCGGCGCCGTCCGGCCCGAGTCCCTGCAGCGAATGTGGCAGGCCGGGCGGGAAATACCACAAATCGCCGGCCTTCACATCCGCGACATAGGGGCGTCCTTCGACATCCAGCGTCGTCACCCGGCAATGCCCATAGGTCATCACCGCCCATTCGGCCTGTTGGTGCCAGTGGAGTTCGCGAATCCCGCCGGCCGCCAGCCGCATGTCCACGCCGGCGATTGCCGTCGAGATCGGGAACATCGCCGTGGTGACCTGGCGTGCCCAGCCGCCGGCCTGAACCCGCTTGGGCGCGATGTTGAACGACGACCAGAACTGCGGATTGCTGCCGACATCGGTCGGCGGCGGGTTGAGAAACGGCTGCTCGTTGTTCGCCAGCGCCGGGGTCTGCGGGCCGGGATCCGAGAGCGCCTGGGCGCTGGAATTGATCGCGCCCTGCGGCGGCAGATCCGGATTGCCGAACACGGCTGCGGCCTGGGCGACCGCCGTCGTCGCCATCACGCCGCCGGCGGCGCCGGCAGCCAGAATCGACCTTCGTGAAAACGTTGACATCGTCTTTTCCTCGTTCTTGCAACCATTGGGCCAATTTCCAGCCGGAGGTCCGGGCGCACGTGGATGCATATGTATCCCGACCTCCAAACCACTTATCCAATATGTCGAGAGAGCGATTTTCATACGGGAAATATATTGGGTGTCCTTGTCCACATTAGCTAGTCGGCAATGCCGGGTGGTACGACGAAGAGCGCTGTAGGTAACTAAAAGGCCTAACGTGATAATCCTCGGCCTGAAGGCTGAGGCATAGACCGTTCAATGTTCGCGAGAGGGTGAAACACAGGTGCTGATCTGCACACGATCGCGGACGCCAACGCCAGTGACGATCTCTGTTGCCCCCAACCATGGAAGAGCGTCTTCGCAAAGGTCCGCTTGTCGCGATTTCGGCCAGAAAACGGCCAGAAAACGGATCGACTGCTTTCGCCCAACTTCTGCCGCTGCCAACCGGCCAGGCGAAAGGCAGCTGTGGATCGGTAGGAGACATCCAAACCGACCCACGACCACGGGCGAGACCGGGGTCGCCTCCCCGCCCGGTTGTCTGCTATCTCCACCCCCGCGCAGGGCGCGCAGACGCCTCGCGGCAGACGACACCCCGCCCGGAGACCGCCCATGGACGCCGCCCCCGACCAGGTCGTGGTTCGCGAAAGCGGCGACGGTCCCTACGGCCAGGTCGTCTTCGCCGGCCACCACATTACCGGCGCCGACGAGCCGGAACGGGTCGGCGGCCACGATACCGGCATGTCGGCGTACGAATATCTGCTCGCGGCACTCGGCGCCTGCACCTCCATGACGATCCGCATGTACGCCGACCGGCATGGCTGGCCGGTCCGGCAGATCAGCGTCTCCCTGCGCCATGTGGCGGAATCCGGGTCCACAGGACCGATCGACCGGTTCGAGCGGCGGATCACCCTGACCGGCCCCCTTACCACCGAACAACGCCAGCGGCTGCTGGAAATCGCCGAGAAATGCCCGGTGAGCCGCACCCTGCAACGCCCCTCGCGCGTCGTCACCGAACTCGTCGCGGAGCCGGCCGCGTGAAGCGACGGGAGTTCGCGCTTACCGTGGCCGGGGCGGTCGCGGGCGGCGGCGTGCTGGCGCGCGCCTTGCCGGCGCCGCGGGTGATGCCGGTCGCGGCCTCCCCGGCGGAGGCGCGGTTCCTGGCCGCGGTGCCCGGATGGGGCTTGCCGGGCCTCGGGACGGCCGCGGCGCCGCTGAGGGTGGTGAATTTCTTCGACTACCACTGCCCGTATTGCCGGGCGATGGATCCCTATCTGCCGGCGCTCGCCATGGCCAATCGGGACCTGCGGCTGATTTTCGCCGACTACCCGATCCTGGCTCCGGATTCCGTGGTCGCGGCGCAACTCGCCCTCGCCGCCGCGCGACAGGGACGCTACTGGGCGGCGCATCAGTGGCTGATGCGCCAGGAGGGGGGAACCTACAGCCTGCAAATGGTCGCCCCGTTGGCCGCAGCGATCGGAGCCGATCCGCGTCGGCTGACCACGGACGTGACCACACCGGATGTCACCGGGCTACTCCATCGCAGCCTGCGCGCGGGCGCCGGCCTCGGCATCGACGGCACCCCGGCCCTCGTGTCGGCAGCCGGGTTGATCGAAGGGTTCCAGGGACCCGCCGCGTTGCAAACCCTGGTCGGGCGGCTGCGCAGTGACGGCGCTCCCCGGGCGGTCCGGCTGCAGCCGGCCTGATACCGGCCGGCCGAAGAGTCCGCCAGTATCAGTTGCCACCGGCGGGGCCGACCCTTCGCAGGTGAAAGCGGCTCCGACCCCGATGCTGCACCGGGCCGCGGGGGGGACTTTCTGTTTAGGTGCGGAAAGTCGACCTGAAACCCGGACCGCGGCCCGATCGGCCGGGAGTGCCGAAAAGGCTGGCCGGGCGATCAGGCTGGGCTGTCGGTCAGGCTGCGGCGCGCACGGCCGAGGGGCGCAGCAACGCCACCAGCGCGTCCACCAGCCGGTCCATCATCGCCTCGGTATGCAGCGGTGTGGGGGTGAAGCGCAGCCGTTCCTCGCCCCGCGGCACCGTGGGGTAGTTGATCGGGGTCGCATACATTCCGTACTCGGTGAGCAGCCGGCGGCTGACATCCTTGCAGAGTGCGGCCTCGCCGATGTGCAGCGGCACGATATGGCTGACGGAGGGAATGCGCGGCAGCCCGGCGGCATCGAAGCGAGTCTTCAGCGCCTCCGCCCGTGCGAACAGCATGTCGCGGCGCGCGCTGTCCGCGCGGACATGGCGGACACTGGCAAGTGCCGCGGCGGCCACCATCGGCGGCAGGGAGGTCGTGAAGATGAAGCCGGGCGCGCAGGAGCGGATGTAGTCGATCACCGTCGCGTCGCCGGCGATATAGCCGCCGTGGCAGCCGAAGCCCTTGGCAAGCGTCCCTTCGATGAGATCGACCTGGTGGGCTACTCCGTCGCGCTCCGCTACGCCGCCGCCCTGGGGACCGTACAGCCCGACGGCGTGCACCTCGTCGAGGTACGTCATGGCGCCGTAGCGCTCGGCGAGGTCGCAGATGGCGCCGATCGGCGCGATATCAGCGTCCATCGAATAGACCGATTCGAAGGCGATCAGCTTCGGCGCCTCGACCGGTGCATCCCTGAGCAACGCCTCCAGATGCGCCACGTCATTGTGGCGGAAAATCTGGCAGGCGGCCTTCGACCCCTTGATCCCGGCGATCATGGAGGCGTGGTTCTTGGCGTCCGAGAACGCGATGAAGCCCGGCAGCGCGTTCAGGATGGTCGAAAGCCCAGCCTGGTTGGAAACGAAGCCCGAGGTGAACAGCAGCGCCCGGTCCTTGCCGTGCAGGTCGGCCAGTTCCGCCTCCAGCGCGTCGTGCGCCGGGCTGGTGCCGCCGATGTTGCGCGTGCCGCCGGCGCCCGCGCCCATGGACCGGGCGGCAGCGCAAGCGGCCTCGATGACGACCGGATGTCCGCCCATGCCCAGGTAGTCGTTGGACGACCAGACCAGGATCTCGGTCCCGTCCGGCCGGCGGTAGAGCGGGAAACCCTCCGCCTGCTTCTGCAGTGGCGTGAACTCGCGGTAGCGCCCCTGGGCCCGGATATCGGCGAGGGCGTGGCGGCAGAGGTCATGGAATGGGTGCATGGTCGGGGTCCGGGCTGGGCGCCGGGGGAGGGGAAGTGCGGGCGCCGCACGATAGTATAAGTGTCGTTTAGCGCCCTGCCAGCGGGGGCGGCAATGCGTCGAAACCCGTATGGACGCCAATTCAGCTTCGCGCGGCGAGCGCGACGCCGCACAGGGTCATCGCCAGCGCCGCAAGCTGGCGCAGCCCGAGCGGCTCGCCCAGCAGGGCGGCCGAGGCGAAGACGCCGACCACCGGAGCCGCCAGCACGCCGGTGGCCGCCGCTCCCGCCGGCAGCAGCCGTAGTGCGCGGAACCAGGTCAGGTAGGCAAGGCTCATCGGGAGGATCGCGACGTAGGCCACCGCCCCCCAGCCGAGCGGTGTGATCGCGCCCCAGCTTGTATGCTCGGTCAGGGCCAGTAGCGCCACCGGGACGGTGCCGATCAGGGCCAGCCAGCCGACGCCGGCCACCGGCGGCATCGCAAGCGGCGCCCGTTTGGCGATCACGGTGCCCAGAGCGAACACCCAGGCGGCGGCGAAGCCGCAGAGCACGCCGGGAATTTGGCTCCAGGAGGCGGATATCCCGACTCCCACCAGCAGCGCGACGCCGCCGAGGCCCAGCACCATCGCCGCCACTCGCCCGAGGGTCGGCTGCTCTCCCAGCATCGGCCAGGCGAGCGCGCCCGCCCATATCGGCAGGGTGTAGGTGACGATGACGGCCTCCGACGCCGGCAGCCAATAGAGGGCGAGGGTCGTCAGGATCGTAAAGGCCCCGTAGTTGAGCATCGCGAACAGCACCAGGCGCCCCCATTGATGCGGCGGCGGCCACAGCACCTCCCCGCGGGCGCGCGCGACGGCGAAGGCGAAAGCCGCGCCGCCGCCGCAGCACAAGGTCCGCATGGCGAAGGGCGGCAGCTCGGACAGCAGGTATTTCGAAACCGGCCAGTTGAAGCCCCAGGAGCAGGCGGTGATGGCGAGCATCGCCAGCCCCTCGATCCGCCCGCCCGACAGGCGGCGCGGCGGGACGGCTTGCGCGTCGGTGTGCAGCGGCCGGGTGCCAGGGGCGCTCGATACGGCCGGCAGCCCAGGGTCAGCGGTGCGAGGGTCAGTGGTCCGAGGGTCAGCGGTCATAGTCAGCTGACATGGTCAGCGGACATAGACCCGGACGGCGTGACGCGTCGTTGCCGGATCGAGCACGACGTGCAGCAGGATGCGATCGGGCGGGACGCCGGCCTGCACGATTGCGCGCATGACCTGTGTCGCCTGCGCCTCGGCGGCGTCCGTCTCCGCTGTCTGGCGGGCAGGCGCCAGGTGCGCCGGGGCCACGGCGGTCACGTCGAAACGCACGTTCCGGTCCCGCCGCTCGGCGGTGCGGACGGCGAACGACAGCAGAGGGCGGTACCCGGAGACCGGCGTGTCCGGACCGACGGTGAGCAGCGGGGCGCGGACATTGATCTTCGTCACCGGCGTGGCCCGGGGCGACGCGGCGGCGGTCGGGGCGGCGGCCGGTGCGGGGGCGAAGGTGGTTTGATCGACCAGCTTGCAGCCGGCGAGTGCGAGCAGCCCGAGGAGCGCGAGCAGCGTGACACCACGGGATGCCGCGGCACGCCGCCGTCGATCCGGGAACGGCTCCAGGGGCGGGCGAGGGAGCGACTTGGTGGATAGCTTGACCGCAGTCGTCGCGGCCGGGCGGGCGCGCACCGGCGCGCGGGAAGAAAGGGGGCTCGGCACCGTGCGGTCTCCGCTGCGGCCGGGAAACTTGCAGGAAGCGGAGCAGGGGGCAAGATGCAGCCGGTGCTTCTTCCCGGCGCTTCCCCTTGCCTCAGGTGACCCAGCATGACCGACCCGGCATTGCCCCGCAACAACCTCCGCATCGACGGCAAACGGCTGTGGGACAGTCTCATGGCGATGGCCGAGATCGGCGCCACACCCAAAGGCGGCGTGCGCCGCCTGACCCTGACCGAGGTGGACAAGCGCGGGCGGGACCGGTTTCGCGCGCTCTGCGAGGCGGCCGGTCTCACGGTGCGGATCGATGCGATCGGCAACATGTTCGCCCGGCGCGAGGGGCGGGATCCGGCGCGCAAGCCGGTGCTGTTCGGCAGCCACCTCGACAGCCAGCCCTCGGGCGGCAAGTTCGACGGCGCCCTCGGCGTGATGGCGGGGCTCGAAGTGATGCGCAGCCTGAACGACCTCGGGATCGTCACCGAGGCGCCGGTGGAGCTGGTGAACTGGACCGACGAGGAGGGCAGCCGGTTCGGCCACAGCCTGATGGGATCAGGGGTCTGGGCCGGGGTGTTCGGGCTCGATCATGCCTGCGCCCTGACCGATCCCGAGGGGGTTTCGGTGGGCGCCGCGCTCGACGGGATCGGCTATCGCGGCGACGCGCCCGCCGCGGCCTTCCCGGCGGACGCCTATTTCGAGCTGCATATCGAGCAGGGGCCGATCCTGGAGCGGGAAGGCCGTGCGATCGGCATCGTCACCGGCGCGCAGGCGCAGGTGTGGTACGACGCGGTGGTGACCGGACAGGATTCGCATGCCGGAACGACACCACCGTCCGCGCGCAAGGATGCGCTGGTGTGCGCATCCCGGATCGTCGATCTGGTGGACCGGATGATGCGCGCCCGCGGCGAGGAGGGGCGGGGAACGGTGGGGCAGTTGGTCGTCTCGCCCAACTCGCGCAACGTCATTCCCGGCGAGGTGCGGTTCTCGGTCGAGTTCCGGCACCCCGACGAGGCGGAAGTGGAACGCCTCGATGCGCAATTCCCGCGCGAAGCAGCCTTCATCGCGCGCGACTGCGGCGTGAAGCTGGATCTGACGCGGCTGTTTCGCATCCCGGCGCAGCCGTTCGATCCCGAGTGCATTGCCCTGGTCCGCCAGGCCGCGGAGCAACTCGGCTATCCGGCGCGCGAGATCGTCTCGGGCGCCGGGCACGACGCGGTGTACGTGGCGCGGCACGTGCCGACGGCAATGATCTTCACACCCTGCAAGGACGGCCTGAGCCACAACGAGGCGGAAGAGATCAAGCCGGAGGAGGCGGAGGCAGGGGGGCAGGTGCTGTTCGGGGCGGTACTGGCGCGGGCAAGCCGGGCGGCCTGACGGCTGCCAAGGCCGGGAAGCAGCCTCCCCTGGCCTTGGCAACCGATGTCTTCAGGGTTGGTCTCAGAGTTCCGCGACCAGCGTGAGGTCGGAGACCAGTACCTTGCCCTTCGTTTCGGGCCCCAGCAGCAGTGCGACGATGAACACTGCCGCGGCGCCGAACGTCGTGTAGAGCATCGGCATTGCGAAGCCGCTGCTTTGCGTGGCGGCCCAGGCGGTCAGCAGCGGCCCGGCGAAGCCGGCCCATACTGCGCCCTGGTGGTAGCAGAAGCCCGCCGCGGTCGCGCGCACTTCGGTAGGGAAGCGTTCCGACAGATAGGCCGGGTTCTGTCCGTAGATTGCGCCCAGGAAGAACCCCTGCAGGGTGAACGTCGCCACCAGCATCGTGTAGCTCGACGGGAACAGATAGAACGGCGTGATCGCGACCCCGAGGAGCGCCGGAATGATCATGCCCCAGCGGCGGCCGATGCGGTCCGACATCACGCCCCAGAACCCGCTGGCGAGGAACGTCGCGATGTTGGTCAACGCGAGCGGCAGTGCCACCGCGCCGGGGCTGAAGTGCAGGTCCCTCTCCAGATGTGTCGCGAACAGGCCGAACACCGTGTAGTAGATCACGAAACCGCTTGCCATCCACAGGCACGCGGTGAGGGTGTTGCCCAGCACGCGGGGACGGAAGATCTCGAACAGCGGCGTGCGGACCTCGTGGCTCTGCTCACGCTGCTTGCGCCAATTCTCCACCCAGACTTTGGGCTCGTTCACGTATTTGCGCACCCACAGTACCACCAGCGCCGGCAGCACGCCGATCAGCAGCATGCCGCGCCAGCCCCAGCTCGAATACAGCAGCCCATAGACCCCGCTCGCCAGCAGGAAGCCGAGCGCCCAGGAGCCTTGCAGGATGCCGCTCATGAACCCGCGCGAGCGCGGCGGCCAGGATTCCATCGCCAGCGCCGCGCCGGCCGGCCATTCCGCCCCCATTCCGATGCCAAGCAGTGCGCGGAACAGGAACAACAGCAAGAAGCTTGGCGCCAGTCCGGCAAGAAAGTTACAGATCGAATACCACAGGATCGAAATCATCAGCGGCAGCTTCCGTCCCACCCGATCGGCAAGCCAGCCCGACGCCGTCGCGCCAAGCAGACGCAACCACAAGGTCACCGTGAACACTGCGGTGACGGCGAGCAGCGGTACGCCGAAATATTTCGAAATCGGTACCATGATCAACAGGAAGATCGTGAAGTCGAACGCGTCCAGAGTCCAGCCGAGCCAGGCGGCCACATAGGCCATCCACTGATCCTTGCTGGGTTCCCGCCACCATGGCTGCGCGTCTGCGGCCCCTGTGGTCGTTGACATTTCCCGGCCTCCTCAAGGTTATGAACGCTTCCTTGTGCCCGCGCGGCGGGCAGGGTCCGGCACGGGCGCGGCCGCGACCCGAGGGTCAGGCTAGAGAGGAGTCATGCTTCGAGTCAATGGGAGACATGCGTAAATGACATGGTATATTATTTGATATCGAAGTATTTGCCAACAGGCATCACCGGCAGCATCACCCGGCTCGCCCGGGTGGCATCGACAAACACCGTATTTACCGCAATCCGCCGCCGCCGCGCCCGGCCCTCGGCCTCCCCCGTGTTCGGGTTTACGTCGAACTTGGGGAAATTGCTCGACGACACATCAAGCCGGATGCGGTGGCCGGGGAGGAACAGGTTCGCGGTCGGGAACAGGGTGATCCGCGCGACCACGACCTCGCCAACCCGGCGTAGCCGCGGCGTCGTCGGGTCCTCGGCGTAGCGCAGCCGCAGGATCCCGTCGGTCAGGTTCATCGCATAGCCGCGCGGGTAGTCCGCCGAGGCCGGATGAACGTCGATCAGCTTGGCGGTGAAATCGGTGTCCGGTGCGTCGGTCGCCACCAGCAGTTCCACCTCCATCGGGCCGGCAATCTGCACCGCGTGCGCGAGGGGCGCCGTCTCGAACACCAGCACGTCGGGGCGCGAAGCGAGCGGCAGGAACGGGGCGACGCAGCCGAAGAACGCGGGACCTTCCATCTGGTCGTAGGCACCTGCCGCGGCCAGCGGCTCCAGGCTGCTGAACGCGCCGCCGATCGTCGGCACCGGACGGGACGGGTCGAAATCAAACGAAACCGGTTCTGCGTCCGCCGCCGGCCGCGCGGGATCGAGCCTGCCGTCGCCGTGCAGATAAAATGCGGTGAACGCAGTCCCCGGCAGCGGCCAGTCGGCGGCGGAAATCCAGTGCCCGCCGTGATCGAGATGCCCCGTCGGTGTGCGCCGCCCCGACCCGCCGCCCATCACGAACACCCGCACCGCGGGCTCGTCGAACGCCGCCCCGCGCAGCACGTGCTCGAAGAAACGCAACCGGTACGCCTGCCAGTCGCCGGCCCAGGTGTCGATCGGCGCGTCAGGCCCGAAATCCACGTCGCCGAACACCCGCTCGCTGCGGTCGCCATGCGTCCACGGACCCAGGATCAGCCGCTGTGGCCCCCGTCCGGCGCGGCGCAATCCGGTATAGTTGGAAACCGCCGTCAACGTGTAGGGATCGAACCAGGACGACATGTGCACCATTGCGCAGCGGCTGTAGCACTCGTACCAGTCGGCCATATTGATGCCGAGCCGGTGCCAGAACGGTCCGTCCGCCCCGTGCGTCCATTGCGCGAACAGATAGGCCTCGTAATCCGGATGATACCGCAGCGGCGACCGGCCCGGCCGCCAGGGCAGGCGGGTGAACCAGTCCCGGATGTCCTCCCCCGCCAGCGCCGCGGCCAGCACCGGATCGGCGACCGCTTCCGGGGAGACCTGCGCGTTCTTGAGCGCCCAGGTGACCTGCTTCAGTTCGAAGGCGCCGGACTGGCGGATGCCCGATCGCCACGCATCGGCGAACCCGCCGCAATCCAGCGCCTGCGCGGCAAGCCCCGGCGGATCGAGGCAGCCGAGCGCCGCCTGGGTATGTGCCGCATAGGACAGCCCCATGGTCGCGATCCGCCCGTCGCACCAGGGCTGCGCGCGCAGCCAGGCGCAGGTGTCGAACCCGTCCTCCCCGTCCGCCAGGTATTTCTCGAATTTTCCTTCGGACCCGTAGCGCCCGCGCGTGTCCTGATAGACCACCGCATAGCCCGCGGCGACGAACGGCGCGGTCAGCGCGGCGCGGGAGGCGGGGGTGCGGTCGGCCGCGGTGATCTCGCTCCGGCTGGCCAGATGTCGCCCGTAGGGCGTGCGCTCCAGCACCACCGGGAACGGCCCGGCGCCGGGCGGGCGGTGGATGTCGGTGGCGAGGCGCACGCCGTCGCGCATCGCCACCAGCGCAGTCTCCGCCACCATCGTCCGGCTTACGAACCCGGATCGATCCAGCCGATGTTGCCGTCCGACCGGCGATAGACCACGTTGAACTCGCCCGAGGCGCTGTTGCGGAACATCAGTACCGGCTGGTCGGCGAGATCCATCCGCATCACCGCCTCGCCCACCGACAGCAGGCTGATCTCGGCGGCCTGCTCGGCGATCACGGTGGCGAAGACGCCGATCTCCCCGTTGGCCGCCACCACCGGCTCGGTCGCGCTCTCCTCGGTCTGGCCCAGGACATAGAGCCGCGCCGCTTCGGGGCGCTTGCGATGGGCCAGGTCGCGGGCGTGGTCGCTCACCCGGCGGCGGTAGCGGCGCAGGCGCTTGGCGATGTGTTCGGCGGCGTCGTCGAAGGCGCCGTGCGCGTCCGCCGCCTCCCCCTCGCCGCGCAGGCTCAGGCCGCGGCCGGCGTGCAGATTGATGTCGCAGGTGAAGAAGCTGCGCGCCCGGCTGAAGGTGACCAGCGCCTCCAGCGCATGGTCGAAGTATTTGCCGGCGATCGCGTCCAGATGGTTGGCCACCCGGATCCGCAGCGCATCGGACAATTCCACCTGCTTGCCGGAAACCGTGATCTCCATCCTGCCTTCTCCTTCGGCCGACCGGCCGGGCGAGCCCGACGCGGCGCACCATCGACCGAGCTACCGGCAGTGTCGGCCGTCAGGCCGGCTCCGCCTTCTCGCGCTTGCGCTGCACCGAGCTCGGGATGCGCAGCGCCTCCCGGTATTTGGCCACGGTCCGACGCGCGATGTCCACGCCTTCGGCCCGCAACGCCGCGACCAGCGCGTCGTCGGACAGGATGTCGTCCGCCCGCTCCGCCTCCACAAGGGTGCGGATGCGGTGGCGCACCCGTTCCGCGCTATGCGTGATCCCGTGCGTTCCTGCGATCGCAGTGGTAAAGAAATACTTGAGCTCGAAGGTGCCGCGTGGCGTCGCGATGTATTTATTCGCGGTCACCCGGCTGATGGTGCTCTCGTGCAGGTCGGTTGCCGCGGCGATGTCGCGCAGGATCAGCGGGCGCAGATGCTCGATGCCGTGGCGCAGGAAGCCGTCCTGTTGGCGGACGATCTCGCTCGCCACCTTCAGAATCGTGTGACTGCGCTGGGCGAGCGACTTCACGAGCCAGGTGGCCACGGCCAGGCGCTCGGCGAGGAAGATGCGGTCCTCCTTCGCCGCGCGCGGGGCGATGCGGGCGTAGAAGGGCTGGTTCACCAGCACCCGCGGCAGGGTTTCCGGGTTCAGCTCCAGCAGCCAGCCGCCGTCGGGGGCGGCGCGCATCAGCACGTCCGGGATCACCGGCGGCACGTCCGCCGCCTCCCAGCTCCAGGCCGGCTTGGGGTCGAGCGCGCGCAGCTCCGCCACCATCTCCGCCATGTCCCCGGCATCGACGCCGCACACCGCCATGAGCCGGCGCGTCTCCCGCCTGGCCAGCAGGTCGAGGTTGTCGAGCAGGGTCTCCATCGCCGGATCGAGCCGGTTGCGCTCGGCCAACTGCGCCGCCAGGCACTCCTTCAGGCTGCGCGCGAACAGACCCGGCGGGTCGAAGCGCAGCATGCGGGCGCGCACCGCCTCCACCCGCTCCAGGCTGACGCCCATCGCCTGCGCGATCGCCGCGGGCTCCGCGGTGAGCCGCCCGGCGGGGCATAGCAGCGCGATCAGATGCGCGCCGATCAGCCGGTCCGCCGGGTCGGCGATATTCAGGCGAAGCTGTTCGCCGAGATGCTCGCGCAAGCTCGGCCGGGCGGCGGCGATGCTGTCGATCCCGCGTTCGTCGGTGCCGAAATCCTGTGCTCCGCCGCGTTCGGACCGGCCCGGGCCGCCGTCGGCGACGCCGCCCGGATCGTAGCTCTCGGCATGCTCGGCATCGAGCGGATCGGCTGCGGCGCTCGGCAGGGTCTCGGCGCGGGCGAGATCGGCGGTATCGCCCCCGGGCGCGGGGCCGAGCTGGTCGAGCGCGGGACGTTCCGGCTCGGGCGTATCGGTCCCCGGCGCGCTGCGTTCGAGCAGCGGGTTGCGTTCCAGCTCCTCCTCGACGAAGGCGGCGACTTCCAGGTTGGTGAACTGCAGCAGCTTGATCGCCTGCCGCAGTTGCGGCGTCATCACCAGGGACTGGCTCTGGCGCAGCTCCAGCCGGGGGCCGATCGCCATGCGCGGGCCTGCTACAAGGTGAAGCGTTCGCCGAGATAGACCCGGCGCACGTCGGCGTGCGCCACCACTTCCTGCGGACGGCCCTCCATCAACACCTGGCCGTCGTGCAGGATGTAGGCGCGGTCGATGATCTCCAGCGTTTCGCGCACGTTGTGGTCGGTGATCAGCACGCCGATGCCGCGGTGCTTCAGGTGCGAAACGAGATCGCGGATGTCGCCGACCGCGATCGGATCGATGCCGGCCAGCGGCTCGTCGAGCAGGATGTAGGAGGGTTGCGACGCCAGCGCGCGGGCGATCTCCACCCGCCGCCGCTCGCCGCCCGAGAGCGCCAGCGCCGGAGTGCGGCGCAGGTGGCCGATGCCGAACTCGGCCAGCAACTCGTCCAGCACCGCCTCGCGCCTGTCGGCGTCCGGCTCGGCCACTTCGAGTGCGGCCATGATGTTCTGTTCCACGTTCAGCCCGCGGAACACGCTCGCTTCCTGCGGCAGGTAGCCGATGCCGAGCCGGGCGCGGCGGTACATCGGCAGCGTGGTGATGTCGGTGCCGTCCAGGCTGATCGCGCCGGTGTCGGGGCGCACGAGGCCGACGATCATGTAGAACGTGGTCGTTTTGCCGGCGCCGTTGGGGCCGAGCAGCCCGACCGCCTCGCCGCGGCGCAGGGTGATGGTGACGTTCCGCACCACCGGGCGCTTGTTGTAGGTCTTGCCGACGCTGACCGCGGCGAGCCCGCCACCACCCGGCAGCACGCGCAGGTCGGTGCGGCGGGCGTCGGTCCCGCGCGAGGTCTGTCCGCGGTTCGTCTCGCTCATCCGTGCGGTGCCTTTGGTGCCTGCCCCACGGGGGCGGGATGCTTTGCGGCCGGCGGCCCTGTCGGCCCGGCGGCCGGTTCGTCCGTCAGCGCCTGGGAAGTCTGCCGGTCGGGGACGATCAGCCCCTGCACCCGGGCGCTGCGGTTGGACAGCAGAGTGGCGACGCCGGTCTTCAGGTCCACATCCGCCGCCTGGCCCGCCAACTGGTTGTTGCCGCGGGTGATCCGCACGTTGCCCTGGAGCCGCGCCATGCCGGTGGCGGGGACATAGACCGCGCGGTCGCCGGTGACGATGTCGGTCGGCGTGCGCAGCACAACATGGCCGAACGCTTGGACCTCCCGCAGCTTGCCGGTTGCCGCAAGCGGATCGTCCGTGCTGGCTGCCGACGTTTTGCCCGCAGGCGTCTTCCCCGCCTGTGTCGCGGCCGCCGAGGTTGTGCCTGGCGGCGTCGGGCCTGCCGGGGTCGTACCGGATGGGGTCGTGCCGGACGGGGTCGCTCTGGACGGGGTCGTCCCGGGGGCCGGCGCGGCCGGCGTGGTGTAGGCTACCAGCACGTCGGCGGAGATGCGGCGGGCGTCGCGCGTCACCACGACCGCGTCGCCGCGCGCCACCGCCATGTGCTTGGCGGACCAGTATTCCAGGTCCCGCCTGGCGGTCAGCACGTCGTTCGGGGTGACCAGCCGCAGGTTGTGCCCGGTCATCACCAGCACCGCCTGATCGAGGTCGTAGACCGCCCGGTCGCACCGGGCCCGCTCGGTGGGGGTGAAGATGTGCACGTTACCTTCGGCTTCCAGCCGATAGATCTCGTTGCCGCCGCCGTTGTCGTCGCCCGTGTCCGGAACTGCGGAGGTTGCGACCGGCGCCGCGGCGGGCTTGGCGGCGGGCGTCCCGCCGGGTGTGGCGGCGGCAGCGGTTCCGCCCGGCGCGGCCCCCTTGGGCCGGTACCAGGCGATCAGCCGGTTCGCGGTGACGGTCACGTTCTGCCGCACCGCCTGCGCGTCGCCGCGGGCGATCACCTCGCGCTCCGCGCGCAGCCAGGTGATCCCGTCGCGCGCGGTGATCGCGATCGGGCCGCCCTGGGTCAGGTCCAGCCCCTGCGCCGCCGCCGGCGGGACGGCGAGCAGCAGCAGCGCCAGCGCCGTCGTCCCCGGCCCGGCCGCCCGCCACCAGGCGGGGCGCCCCGACCGGCTCATTTCGTGACCCCGCTGAGCACCAGTCGCGCCGGGCCGATGAATTCGATGTCGGCGCCCTTGTCGAGCAGGGTGAACCCGTGGTTCGCGTGGAGCGTGCCGAACGGCCCGGTGGCGTCCACCGGCGCCGCCCCCGCCGCCGCCCCGCGCTTCAGGTCGATTGCGGCGCTGGCGGTGATGAGGGTGGTCCCGTCGTCGCGGCTCAGGGTCACGTTCCGGGACAGGTCGAGCGCCCGTGCCGCCCGCCAGTACACGCCGCGCTGCGCCTCCAGGATGATCGCGCCGCCGGAGTGCATCAGGAGATCCCCCTGCGGCTGGCGCAGGTTCACCCGATCGGGCCCGATGCGCTGGGCGACGGCGGCGGTGACGGTATAGGGTCGGTTCTGCTGGTCCATCCCGTGGTAGCGGGCGCCGAACACCGTGTCGCCCTGCGCCACCTGCGCCAGGGTGCGGAAATCGAGCCGCGCGGGGGTGTGGTCGCCGGCGATCTGTGGCCACAGCGCGAGCGCGGTCAGCAGCACCAGCGCGATGCTGGGCAGCACGAGTTTGGCGAGGCGGATGGTGCGCCGCCGGCGGGCGAGCCAGCGTACGTTGGGCGCGCGGCGCAGCCGGGTGAAAGCGACGCCGATCGGCCGGCGCGGCCCCAGGGACGCACTGGGGGAGGCGCCAGGGGAAGCACTGGGGGGGGAAGCGCCGGGCGGGGCGTCCGGCTCGCCACGCGGCGACGGTGACGGGCCGACGATGCGCAGGCCGGCGTCGGCCCTTCCGGGATCGAGGCGCCCCGTCTCGAGACGGCCCTTGTCCGGGCGACCCTTGTCCAGCTGGCCGGCGTCCAGGCGGCCGGGCTGCGGCTCGGGACGCCAGGCGCCGCTCATGCCGTCCCCGCGCGCAGCAGATCGTGGATGTGCAGGACACCCACCGGGCGGCCGGTGGGGTCGAGCACGAACAGGCTGGTGATCGGCCGGGTCGGCGCGTTCATCAATGCCAGCGCTTCCCCGGCCAGGGCGTCGGGGCCGATGTGGCGGGGCTCGGCGGTCATGATCCCCGACACCGGGCGGCCGAGCAGGTCGGGGCCCATGTGGCGGCGCAGGTCGCCGTCCGTCACCACGCCAACCAGCCGGCCGGCGGCATCGACCACGCCGAGGCAGCCGAAGCGCTTCTCGGTCATGGTCAACAGCGCCTGGTGCATCGGCACCTCGGGCGCTACCAGCGGCACCTCGGCGCCGGTGTGCATGAGCTCGCCCACCCGCATGAGCCGCGCGCCGAGCCGCCCGCCGGGGTGGATGCGACGGAAATCGGCGGCATCGAAGCCGCGCCTGGTGAGCAGCGCGACCGCCAGCGCGTCGCCGAGCGCCATCTGCATCACGGTGCTGGTCGTGGGCGCGAGGCCCAGCGGGCAGGCCTCGGCCGCGCGCGGCAACAGCAGCAGCACGTCCGCCGCGGTGGCCAGCGCCGAGTCCGCCCCGGCGGTGATCGCCACCAGCCCGATGCCGAACCGCCGCGTATGAGCGACCAGGTCGGCGAGTTCGGGGGTTTCGCCGGAATTGGACAGCGCCAGCACCGCGTCGCCGGGGACGATCATGCCGAGGTCGCCGTGCGAGGCCTCCCCCGGGTGCACGAACAGCGCCGGCGTGCCGGTGGAGGCGAGGGTGGCCGCGATCTTGCGCGCCACGTGGCCGGATTTGCCCATGCCGGAGACGACCACCCGCCCGGTCGTGGCCCCGAGCAGCGCGACCGCGGCCGCGAACCGGTGATCGAGCCCGGCCGCGAGCGCCGTGATCCCCGCCGCCTCGGTGGCGAGCACCGCGCGCGCGACGTCGCATTCGGCGTTCCCGGCTTCGGGGGCGGCGGGACGGACGGCGAGGGAGAGAGATGAGGCGGCGCGCATGAGGGTCCGGCGAGTCCTTTGCCCGGTACAGGGCAGTGTATCCGCCCGGCGGGAGGGGCGGTCAACCGTCCCCGGAGGGCCGAACAAAAATCGTGCCAGCGCTAAACCGATTCGATCGTTGTGGGGCACCGGTACGCAGGTTTTGATCGCCGTGATTGGGAAAGCGTGGCGCGGGTCGTGGGGACAGAAACCAATGATGCGGCGCACTCGACGTCATTGCAAGGAGTTGGGCGCCGTATTTCACGGCGGAGCGCAATTGAGACAGTGTAGACATGTGGACGTCTGCACGGTCCCGACCTCGCGTTCGGCTTCCCCTCGGTAGGCTCGCCGATGACCACCGCGCCCAGGGCGCCGCCGCATGGCGGTGGGTCGTATCGCCGCGGGCCATCGACGATCCGGTTCCGTTACAAACCTTGGCAGATCCGGAATGGCTGGCGTGCGGCCGGGCGGGCCCCCAATCCTGGGGCGCCGCAAATCCTGTCAAGGAGCGGTGCGTCTGGAACGATCTCGTAACAGGAGACGCGAACGTAAACCGCGCATTGCCGCAGAGGCAGGGCCGTGAGCGCGCCGCGCTGCGGCGATGTGCTTCCGATTCAGCCATTCACCGCCGAGCGACAAGGGGCTTCTGCGCCAAATGATGTGCGGGCAGTCAGACTTTGGACGCCGCTTCGCACGCTTTACCAAACAGCAACCGGTGCTACGGCCCATCCTACGTCCTCGGCGCCCGCTTTCGTGCCCGCGGACCGACACTCGACACCCGGCATCGGCGCCGCCCCCGCGGGGATCGGCTCATTCCTCGGCTCAGGCCCAGAGGGAGGGCGGAACCGGGATGGCGCCACTCGGAACCAGCGTGGCCACGGAAACATGCGGCCAGGTGAGGGTGTTGAAGTTCAGGAAGACTTGCTGCGAGTATTGGATCTGCGTCGACTTGACGGTGATCGTACGCGGCGCCGTGATTGCGATCGGCGGGTTTACGAGAAATTTCGGCACGGGTTGGCGGGAAGCACTCGCCGGCGCGGCTGCGATCGTCAGCGGCGGCTGGCCGGGTTTGAAGATCGGCACGTGGATGACGTGTTCGACGGTCTCGATCCAGAATGTCGCCGTCATCTTCGTCGTCTGGGCGTTCGGGGCGCTGGCCGCAGCGTTGCCCAGCAGAAAGGCGATGTTGTCGGTCCCGCCGCCGAACAGCGGCGCAGCCGGGCTGGTGGAGATGGATATCGCGGTGGTGGAAGTGATCGTCTGCCCGGCGATGTGGTTGCGGAGGACCGTGTTGGGATCGGTCAACATGGCCTGCGTGATGGTACCGGCGCCGATGAACGAGGTCAGATCCTGTGGAATCCGTGGCGTGGTTTTGTCCGTCGCGGTCTGGCTTGGGAATGTGATCTTGTTCGCCGGATTGGCCGTGGAGAACGGGGTGATATCGACGGCGGGGATGGTCGGTTTCCCGCTGATGGTCGTCGACGTCCCTTGGGCCACGATCGTGGTGCCGTGCGGGATAGACGCCATGCGCCCCAGCGTCTGCCCCTCGGCGGGATCGGACGTTATTGGAACGATGACCCACAACCCCGGCTCGAGGTGGATGCCAACGCCGGGGCTGGAGGTGGTGACGTCGTTGATCGTCTGCAGGTAAGGCACGCCGTTGAGGAAGACGTCACCCTGCACCATGCCGCGGTTGGGAACGGAACCCAGGCTGCCCGAAAAAGACAGGATTTCGGAGGTCAGATTCAATTCGAGAACGTTATCGCTTCCGGCGACGGGAACGGGCAGGACCGTCGGCGTCTGGGGGCTGTCGGGCCGGAAGATGGTGTTGAAGCCGCTGCCCGTCCACGTGCCGACGAAGGCGGCGAGCGGCCCCAGACTGGGGGTTGAACTCAGAAGCATGGGCTTCTTGGGTATCGCGAGGCTGGACACCTCCTCGATCCTGAAGTCTTTGGGCAGCGAGACGGCCGGTGCAAGCTCTGTTTCTTCGGCCATTACTCAATCCTCCACGCTGTGACGTGCCACAATTCGGCCGCCCCCTTTCGGGTACCTCCGACGAAACGCGTTCGGGCACGACAGGGCGACCGGCGGCTGCCGCTGCAGGGGCACTGCCCTCCGCTGCTTGGTTGACCGATGTAACTCGTAAGCGGAATATCCGTTATGGTAGAAACCGTCGGTATATCGTTACCATTCATGGCTTCCCCGCGTTGCCTCACCGAGCGCTTCCCGGGGAGACGCCGCTAGACTAAGGGCGCCTGATCGTCTGGATAGTACTGTGTGACTGGTTATCACAAAGTGGCACGTGACGACAAGAAGAATTTGACAATAGGAAATTGCGCCAGTCACGGACCCAAGGCGTCCCTGCACGGCGGCAGCGTGCAACCGCGTCGGCCGACGCACGGCCCGCCGTACCTCCTGCGAGGCCTGAGCAGTCTCGGTGCGCTGAGGCTCGAAACCATCGCACGGCCCAATCGTTCTCTGCACGCCGATGCGGAGGTCACGCATAGCAAGTCTCAGTCGACGTTGCCGCGGTCCGAACCGGCAGGCGAAGACCTGATGCACAACCCTGAGGTCGGAAGACCCCGAAGCCCTCCGATGTCACAACAAAACGATACTCGCCGGACGCTGACGCTTGCTCCTTACGCGATGACTTGTCTCATCGGCGCGATCCACCAGGCGTCCCGGTCGGTGCCGTCGCGACGCCGCCGGATGCCGGGCGTGATCCCGACCCTCGGAGGAAATCGGGCGGGACCACACGCGCATGCCGGTCGTGCCGGCCCTTGGCGGACAGGGGATTCATCGAAACCTTGCTTGCCGACGGCGTGCTTCGGGGGTCGGGCGTCTGATCCCCCGGGGACGATGCTGCCCCGGGAGTGCCGCGTCCGCTACCGACGCCGGGAAGGCGCTACTCCGCTCCCCTACTCGGCCGCGATCTTCTCCACCGCCGCTGCGGCCTGCAGCGCCGCCGCCTTCGCCTCCACCAGTTCCACGATGTGGTCGACCATCCCGCCGGCCTCCATCGTGTGGTCGGTCTTGCCGGCCGCGTAGACCATGTGCCGCCCGGCGCCGCCCCCGGTCACGCCGATATCCGTCATCAGCGCCTCCCCCGGCCCGTTCACCACGCAGCCGATGATGGAAAGGGTCAGCGGCGTCTCGATATGCGCCAGCCGCTCCTCCAGCTCCTGCACCGTCGCGATCACGTTGAACCCCTGTCGCGCACAGGACGGGCAGGAGATCACCTTCACGCCGCGATGGCGGATGCCGAGGGACTTCAGCAGATCCCAACCCACCCGCACCTCTTCTTCCGGCTCGTCGGACAAGGAGACGCGCAAGGTGTCGCCGATCCCGGCCCAGAGCAGGGAGCCGAGACCGATCGCCGATTTCACGGTGCCCATGCGCCGGCCGCCGGCCTCGGTGATGCCGATGTGCAGCGGGTGGTCGCACACTTCCGCCAGCTGCTGGTAGGCGGCGACGGCGAGGAACACGTCGGACGCCTTCACGCTGATCTTGAAGTCGTGGAAATCGTGCTGCTGCAGGATGTCGGCGTGATAGAGCGCGCTTTCCACCAGCGCTTCCGGGTTGGGTTCGCCGTATTTTTCCAGCAGGTGCTTCTCCAGCGACCCGGCGTTGACGCCGATGCGCATCGAGCAGCCGTGGTCGCGCGCCGCCTTGATGACCTCCCGCACCCGCTCGTCGGAGCCGATGTTGCCGGGATTGATGCGCAGGCAGGCGGCGCCGCTCTCGGCGGCCTCGATCGCGCGGCGGTAGTGGAAATGGATGTCGGCGACGATCGGCACGTTCACCTCGTGCACGATCTCCTTCAACGCCAGCGCGCTTTCGCGATCGGGGCAGGAGACGCGGACGATATCGACGCCGGCCAGCTCGGCGCGGCGGATCTGCGCGATGGTGCCCGCCACGTCGGTGGTGAGCGTGTTGGTCATGGTCTGCACCGTGATCGGCGCGTCCCCGCCCACCGGCACCCGGCCGACCATGACCTGGCGGGATTTGCGGCGGGTGATGTCCTGGTAGGGGCGATAGCTGCTCATCGGATCACGGTCTCCGTCGGTGGGCCTCAGGGCCCTGAGATGGGGGTAGTCGACACATGGGGGCGTCCGCGCGGGGCGCCAATGCACCGGTGGGGGGGTGTCAGGCTGACGCCGAGGACATCCATCTTGCTGCGCCCGCCGCGCCACAGGCGCGGGCCGGTGGTGTCCCGCAAGGCGAAAGAGTCTCCCTCCGGGGAGGGAGAAGGCCAGTTTATCTCATGCACCGCACATCTCGGCTCAGCGTGCGGCGTTTGCGCCGGCGGGTGCCATTCCCTCGCCTGAACCCGTAACGGCTGGGGCCGCGGCAGCGGGCGACCCCGCGGCCGGGGCGCCGGGCACTGGGTCGAGCACCACGTTATGCAGCACCATCCCGGTTCCGCCCAACGGGGCCGAGGCGACTCCGCGCCGCACCAGCACCGTGCCTCCGGCATTGCCGGTCGTCAGCACGAGGTTCGGTCCCGCCGGCACCGGCCAGCTCTGCCCTGCATGCAACAGGCGGCTGAACACCACCGTTCCGCTGTCGCTCCGCACCTGTACCCAAGCATCGGCAGTGGCGAGCACCAGCAGCCCGGAGGCGCCCGGGCTGCCGGCGGCCAGCATGGCGGCGTCCTGCGCCGGCGTGGGGGTCGCGGCGGCGGCCGACCCCGAGGCGACATCCGGCATCGGCGATGCTGGCAGACTACCGGCCGGGATCGCGACCGGGGTGCCGTTCCCACCGGCACCGGCCAGGGCAGCCTGCGTGCCCGTGGTGACGACGGTTCCGCCGGTCGGGGCCCCAGTCGTCGGCCCCGTTGATGCCGGCGCCGGTGCGCCGGACCCGGCCGCGCCCACCAGTCCCGGTGTCGCTTGCGCCAATGTCTTGCCGCGGCTTGCCGCCTCGCCGGGGTTCGCAGCCGTCCCGCCGGGAAGAGCCGGTAGGGCCCCGGGGGCAGTCGACGGTGCGGACGCCGTCAGCCTCGCCAGCCGCACCGGCACCGGCATCACCGTTTCGGCAGGCAACCGTCCTTCCCCGGACAGCCGATACCAGCCGGCATAAGCGCCCACCGCCAGCACGAGGCCGAGCAGGATCAACGCCCCGGTCGGCAGGCCACGCTCGGGCAGCGGGGCAGGAAAGTCGAGTTCGGTGCGGTCGCAGATTTCCGCCGCCTCGGCCTTGAAGCGGCGCACTGCCTCGTCGGCGTCGAGGCCGAGCGCGGTGGCGTAGGTGCGCAGGAAGGCCAGCGCATAGGCGCGGCCGGGCAGGGCGTTGATCCGCCCCTGCTCCAGCGCTTCCAGATACGGCTGCCGGATGCGCAGCACGCGGGACATTTCGGGCAAGGTGCGGCCCAGGCGCTCGCGCGCCAGCGCCAGATCCGCGCCGACCCGCGGCGCCGAGGCGCCTTCGCCCGGAGCCAAGCTGGCTTTCAGTGCAAAATGGTCGTCCGCCAATCTCGATCTGCGGTCCTGCAACACGGCAGCCCGACCCCGTTCCCGTCCTCAGTCGCCGAAACGCGCAAGCACGCCGGTGAGGGAAGCGCGCCCTCTACACCCGGCCATTCCGCCTGCCAACGCCTCATACTGCGCTGGAATTGCTTCTTCGTCGAGACGCGCGGCAGGCGAAAGAGGCGACCGCCATCACGATTTCACATATGGGTGACGGTTGGGTGACGCCGCCCCTCCCACTCGCATGCCAGGGACGGCGGCGGCGGCGCCTCGGGCCGCCGCCGCCGTCCCGATCCGGGGTGCCAAGGCCAAGTCGGGCCTCAGGTGGAGTAGTCGGAGAACGCCGCCCCGGCGAAGCGGGCGCGATAGTCGGTCCGCACGTTCACCAGCGCGACCATGCCCTCGTCCACCTTCGCCTGCGCGCGCTCCAGCGCCGGGCGGATGTCCTCTGGCCGCTCCACATATTCGCCGTACCCCCCGAGCGCCTCGCACATCTTGTCGAACCGCGTGTAGCCGAGGTCGCGCCCCGGCTTCTCCCGCTTCGGGTCGGCGGTCCAGCCGCCGTTCAGGCTGATCACCACCAGGATCGGGATCTTGTGCCGGATGGCGGTGTCCAACTCCATCGCGTTCAGCCCGAAGCTGCCGTCGCCGTGCACCACGATCACCTGGGTATCGGGCTTGGCCACCTTGGCGCCGACGCCGAACGGCAAGCCGACGCCCATGGTGCCGAACGGGCCCGAATTCAGCCGGTGCCCGGGGGAGAAGGTTGGCAGGGTCTGGCGGCCGAAGTTCAGGATCTCCTGCCCATCGACGCACAGGATCGCGTCGCGCTTGGCGAAGTTCTTGATCTCCTCCAGCAGGCGCACCGGATGGATATCGCCGTCCTCGGCGTATTTGTTGGCCCCCGCGCCGGCGCGCTTGGCCGCCTCGCCCTCGGCGAGCTTCTGCCGCCAGGGCTTGTAGCTGTCGGTGGTGATCTTGCCGCCGATGCCCTCCAGCACCTGCTGCAGCACCATCTTGCAGTCGCCGACGATGGGGATGTCGACGTAGCGCGCCGCGGTGGCGATCTCGTCCGGATCGACATCGATGCGTGCGATCGTCGCGTTGCCGCCGAACCGCGGCGGCGCGCCGTGGCCGATGATGTAGTTCATCCGCGTGCCCAGCACCACGATCAGGTCGGCGTCGCGGAACGCCGACGACCGCATCGCCAGGTAGGAACAGGGATGATCGTCCGGCACCACGCCGCGGCCCTGCGGGGTGGTGTAGAACGGGATGCCGATCTTCTCGACCAGCGCCTGCATCTCCGTCCATGCCTGCGACCAGATCACGCCGCTGCCGGAGACGAGCAGCGGCTGCTTCGCCTTCGCCAGCGCATCGACCAGTTTCGCCACCTGCGCGGGATTGCCGAGCGGGCGCGCATCCAGCAGCGGCCGGCCGGCGAACGACCAATCCACCTGCGATTCGTCAATCTTCTGGTAGAGGATGTCGCCGGGGAAATCGAGGTAGACCGGTCCCGGCTTGCCCGACATCGCCTTCTGGAACGCGAAGTTCACCTGCTGGGGAATGCGCTTCAGGTTATGGATGCGGTCGGCGTATTTCACGCAGCCGCGCATGATCGCGACCTGGTCGATCTCCTGGAACACCTGCCGGCCGAACTGGCTGATCGGCGAGGAACCGCCGATCGCCACCACCGGGCAGCAATCGACCAGCGCGTTGGCGACCCCCGTGACGAGATTGGTCACGCCCGGGCCGCTCGCGGCCATGCAGACCGACGGCTTCTGCAACAACCGGCTGTAGGCCTGGCAGGAGAACGCCGCCGCCTGCTCGTGGCGGACGTCGATCATGCGGATGCCCTCCTTCACGCAGGTGGCTTCCGCCAGCAGCATCGGGCCGCCCATGATGAAGAAGAGGTCTTCCACCCCTTCCTTCTTCAGGCATTTGGCCAGGATTTCCGAGCCTGTGAGTTCCGCCATGGTCGTTTCCTCCTTCTGTGTCGTTCAGCCGATGACGCTATCGCCGCGCAGCGCGGCCACCTGGTCGGCGCCGAGGCCGAGCCATTCGCCGAGCACCTCCGCCGTGTGCTGGCCAAGCAGCGGCGCCGGCTTCGCCTGCGGCGGACGGCCGGAAAAGCGCACCGGCCAGGTGGTCATCTTGTACGGACCGATCACCGGGTGCTGCACCGTCTGCATGATGCCGCGCTGCTCGAAGCTGGGGTCGGCGATCAGTTCCGAGGTGTCGAGCACCGCGCCGGCGGGGATCCCCGCCGCGCCGATGATGCGCATCGCCTCGTGCTTGTCGTGCCGGCTGGTCCAGGCGGTGACCATCGCATTGACCTCCGCCTCGTGTTCCAGCCGCGCGGCAGGTGTGTCGTAGCGGGGATCGCCGATCAGTTCCTCCCGCCCGATCACGCCGAGCAGGCGGCGCCAGTGCTCGGGGTTGGCGCGGCTGGTATAGACATAGACGTAATCATTCGGCCTGCCGCCCTTGCAGGGGAAGGTGCCCATCGGCGGGTTCTTCGCCAGCACGCTGCCCGACCCTGCGCGATGCGCCGCGTGGCCGCTGCGCGTCTGGGTGGCGAAGGCACCACGGATGTATTGCAGCATCGCATCCTGCATCGCGACCTGCAGGTGCTCGCCCTGCCCGGTGCGGGCGCGGCGATAGAGCGCGCCGAGGATCGAGATCGCGAGCAGCATCCCCGTTCCGGTGTCGCCCAAGGTGGGACCGGGTTTCAGCGGTGGCCCATCGGCCTCCCCGGTGATGCTCATGGTGCCGCCGCAGGCCTGGGCGATCATGTCGAACGCCAGATTGTTCTCGAACGGCGAGCCGGCGCCGAAACCTTTCACCTGGGCGTAGATGATCGACGGGTTCAGCGCGCGGATCACGTCGGCGCCGAGGCCGAGGCGCTCGATCGCGCCGGGGGCGAAGTTCTCGGTGAACACGTCGGCCTTGGCCGCAAGCTGCTTGACCAGGTCGAGGCCGCGCTTGTCCTTCAGGTTGACGGTGAGCGATTTCTTGTTGGCGTTGTATTGCAGGAAATAATGCGCATCCTGGCCGGGCGGCGGGTTGATCGAGCGGCCGGGGTCGCCCGATTTCGGGTTCTCGACCTTCACGACCTCCGCACCCATCCAGGCCAGCGCCTCGGTGCAGGACGGGCCTGCCTCGAACTGCGTGAGGTCCAGGACCTTCACGCCCGCCAGACAGGTTTCCGCCCCGCTCGTTTCCGCCCCGTTGGACACCATTGCCGTCACTCCTCCACAACCGGTCTTACGCCGTGGAGGAAGCTTACGTCCGGGTGCCGGGCGCGTCGAGGGCGCCGGACGTGCCCCCTCCCGCTCGCTCCCCGCCGCAAGGGGAAGAGGAGGTCGGTTCGGATGTGACAATCTGTGCCGCGCATGTTGCCGCGGCGGCTGCGGTCGAATGCAAGGCGAGGGAGCGCGTCCCCCGGTCGTGCGTCCCCTCAGGCCGCCAGCGACGGCACCAGCAGCCGGTTGAGATCCGTGAAGCTGTGGTCTGTGAGCCGCGCCCGCATGGCGGCCCATGCCGCGGTGTCGCCGGCGATATCGTTGTAGATGTCGCGCGGCACGTCGACCGCGGCGAGTGTCGCTTCCGTCATGCTGTTCAGCCACGCCAGGCTGAGCGCACCGTGCGCGGCGTCGAGCAGCCGGAATTCGGTGCTGTCGGCGAACGGCGGCTTCTGTACGGTACGCATGACGGCGGCTTTCAGCAGTTCCAGGGTCAGATCGTCCAACCCCAGCTCCGGGCAGAGCAGTTTTTCGCGCATCGCCGGCCAGCCGAAGGTGATGCGCGGGACGAGCCCCGCGCCGATGGCGCGGGCGGCGGGCGGGGCCGCGGCACCGTAGGCACTGGCGAAGATATCCGCCGCCTGCGCCTCCAGCGCCGCCCAGTTCACCATCTCGGCGGCAGGGTATGCCATGATCCACTGGCTGCGGCCGACATCGATGTAGGAGAAGCTTGGCGGCAGGCGGAAGCGCGTGCCGCAGGCGGCGCAGGTCTGCACCTGAAACACGCCATCCAGTATCTCCCGGCGCAGATCGGGTCGGCGGTCGGCGTTGACGCTGGCGACCACATCGACATCGAAACCGGCGCTGCAGCGTGGGCAGGTGACCGTGGCGTGGTTGAACAGCGACATGCGTGCTCCTGTCTATCCGCCGGTGGCGGCACCGAGGCGTAAGGCTGCTTGGGCGCGCAGCCTGGTCAACTGGCGGTCTCGGTGCCCATGATGTACCCTTTGACGCTGGCCGGCACGTCCTTCTTCGTCATGTGGTAGTATGCGTACAACTCGGCGAACCATTCCGGCGGCGCGCGCCACTGGTAGTTGCTGACGCCCTTGGACCGGGCGCTCACCAGGTAGCTGAACCAGCTCCCGCCGTAGCCTTCATGGTAGGCGCGCTCGCCCACCGGTACCGGGTGATCCCAGGGGCTGAGGTCGGCGTTGCGGATCTTCTTGCAGTTCGCGCAGCCGGCGCTGGCGTATATCTCGTCCCACTTGGCGAACAGCGAGCCCAACGCCACGCCGGCCGAGGCCGGTTTGGCGCAATCGCCTGTCTCGAGCACGGATTTGATAAAGCGCCGCAGGTCGGCCTCGGTCGGGCCGCTGGCGGCGACGAAGGACGCGAAGGCGTTGGTATAATACGCATCCGCCACGGTTTCGATGGTTTCCTTCTTCCACCCGCCGAGGTCCGGACCAGCCATGCGGCTGTCGGACATGATGCCCTGCTTGGTATCGACCGCGTGGCCGATCTCGTGCAAAGCGGTGGCCTTGAAGTAATTGAGGTTCTCGACCGCGCCGACGCCGTCCTGCGGCTGGTACGGCGCATCCGTCTCCGCCCCCGGCATCCACAGCACGATCTTGTTGTCGGCACCCTGGTAGTAGCTCGCGCTCAGGCTGGCGTCGGTGTTGTATTCCAGCTTGGTCAGCTTGTCGTGCCCGACGTGGGCTTCCGGCACCAGTGCGAACATCGCATAGAGCTGGGGCAGCCGATCGACGGAAAGTCCTTCCAGCACATCGACCTGTAGCTTGAAGCGTGCAGCCAGCGCGGCGCGGCATTTGGCTTCGGCCTGCGGATCGGCGGCGGTATCGCCCAGGGCCTTGATCAGGTCGTCGATCTTCGTCTTGCCATCGGGCGCGGCAAGCTGCGCGGTGAACGCCTCCTTGTGCGCCCGTTCCAGCAACACGAGCGCGTCCTTGCCGAGCGCGAACAGGGCCTTGTTCGCCGCCGCCTCGGCCATCGTGTCGGTCGCGGTCTTGCGCACCACCAGCGCCTGCAACGCGGCGTCGAGCTGGGTCTTGGGATCGCCGCCGGCAAGAGCGTCCACTGCCACGCGGGCCTCGGCGAGCGACTGCGCCACGCTGGCCTTCTGCTTGACAAGACCGAGCTGGGCAGCGCGCCAGTCCTCGGCTTTTCCCTTGATCGTCGCCATCGCCACCTTCAGCGTGCCGAGCTGGGTCATGACGAGGTCGGTGGTGGCCTGGTTGAACGCGGCGGGCATCTTTGCAAGCTCGTTCAACCGTTCGAGCGCGAGCGCGTCGGGCCCAGGGACCGGCGGCGGCTTCATCGTCAGCAGCGCCACGATCGTCATGCCGACCTGTTCGACCTCTTTCTTGGCCCGCTCCATGCCCTGGACCTTGGTCTGCAGGGCCGCCGCATGGGTGATGAAGGCGTTCAGCGCGTTCGAACGAGCCCCCGGCTCGACCACGGCATCCGCGTTGGCCTTCTCCTGGAGCAGGGCCGTCACTTCGGCGTCCACCGGATTATGCGCCGTGATCTTGCCGATCCGGCTCTTCCATCCCGCGAAGGCCGGCGGCCACGTATCGGCGTTCGTTTTATTCTGGTTTGCCGATGCGGTGGTCGCATCCGCATATAATTTGTTCATCGCCACTTCGATCGCGGTCAGCGCGGCGTTCATGGCGGCCGGTGCGGTGGTATTCAACGCCGCACGGTCGGCCAGCAGCTTGTCGCGGTCGAGCTTCAGTTGCGTATCGGTGCCGGCCTTGAGGATGCCGATCCAGCCGCTGGAATTGGCGATTGACCTGTCGATTGCGGCGGTCCTGGTCAGGAACTGTTCCGCGGCCACCTTGGCGGTATTCGCCCGGCCCTCGGCGTTGCCGAGATCGACCAGCAGCCCCGGCGCCAGCCCCACCTGCGTTGCCATCGCGCCGACGTTGGCAGCCCCGGTCAGCGCATCGGCGCGGATCGCGAGCGGGCCGACCAAGGCGGTGATCGGTCCCTTGTAGGCCGGCACGGAGATCGCCGCCTCGGCCAGGCGCAGCGCGCCGAGCGCCAGGGTGACGTCGGCTTTCGCGGTGGCGTACGCCCGCGCATCCCGATCGGCCTGATCGACCGTCGCCTGGACGGTGCCGATGTCGTTCAGCAGCGCCGGCGCCAGGCCCACCTGGGTTGCCGCCGCGCCCGGATCGGCGGCGCCGACCAGGCTGTCGCGGCGGGCGGCGAGCGGCTGGATCGCCGCCGTGAGCGGCGACTTGTAGGCGGCCACGGGAATCGCCGCCTGCTTGCGTACCAGTGCCGCCAGGGCGGCGTTCACGTCCTGCACGGCCTTGTTGAACGCCGCCGCGTCGCGGCCGGCCTGTGCCGCGGCCCGGGTGGCGGCGCCGATGTCGGCCACCAGCGCCGGCGCCAGCCCGACCTGGGTGGTCACGGTGGCAAGCTCGGAAGCGTCGGCCAGCGCATCGCGCCGCCGCTGGAGCGGCACGATCGAGGCCGTGGCTGGGCCCTTGCAGGCGGGCGCGGCGATCGCCGCCTCGGCCCGGCGCAGGGTCGTCATCGCGGCATCCACCTCGCCCAGCCGGTCCGCTTTTGTCTGCGCGACCAGCAGCGCCGCGTTCACCTCGGGCACGGCGTCGCGGGCGGCGTCGCGGGCGTCGAATTTCACGTCCTCCAGCGCCGCGCAGACGTCCTTGTTCGACCCCGCGCGCAGCGCGGCGTCACGGTCGGCCGTGAGCGTGCGCAGCCGGTCCGACAGTGCCGGGATGCGCAGTCCGGCGACGCCCAGGCGGTCGATCTCGGCCTGCACCAGGTCGAGGGCATCGTTCACCTTCGCCTCGCGCACCCCCACCAATTCGTCGGTGACGATCCTCCCGCCGGACATCACGCGGACGAAGCGCGACAGTTTCACTGGCATCGATGCTCTCCGGTGGCGGGGAAAATCGTCACGGGCCGGCCGCCGCGGCGACCGGCGCGGCCGTCAGCATGGCTGCCATCTGCGCCAGCGCGGCGCCGAGCGTGGCGCGGATGGCGACCGGCACGCCGAACGGATTGTCGTCGCAGACGGCGACCTTCTCGTCTCCGTCGAGGAAGCTGCGGAACGCCTGGATGACCCCGAGCGCCTTGGGGCCGACCTTCGCGACGACCGCGGGATCGCCGCCGGCAAGCTCCGCCAGCGCGGCCATCAGCGGCACCTTGTGGTTGCCGGTGAGACCGTTCATGCCAAACTCGGCGATCTGTTTCAGGGTGTCGTCACCCTCCGCGCGCAACGCGGCCTGCAGGGCGGCGATCTGCGCATCCACGGTGTCGCTGGCGGCTTGCCAGGTCGCCCGGACCGCGGCCCAATCCTGCGTGGCCCGACCCTGCGCGGCCCGACCCTGGGTCTGGGCCGGGCTCGCAGACCCCGTGTCCGGAGACGTGGTGCCGCCCCCGGGCAGTGCCACGCCAAGAACCCGCCGCACCCAATCGTTTCTAGCCTCGATCGCGCCGCTCATTCCCGTTGCTTCCCGCCCGCTATGGCCTGCCTGCTCTTTCCCGCCGGCAATTCCCGCGGACCCGATGAGTCCCGTTGGGACTTGGGTTGGCCCGAGGGTGCCGGTATGGTCCGGCCGTCCCGCTGGGTGATTCTATCCTTGCGCGACCGGCATCGCAATGGCACACGCGAGGAGTGTTCACCCCCCGGCTTGCAATCCCGGCCTCGACAAGCTATCTCCCCTCCAACTTCACATCTCCGCCGCGCTTACGGAGGGGTGGCCTTAACCGGCCGCCTTTTTTGTTTGTCCGAACCCGATCACCCGTCCCATCGCCCGGCCAATCGATCGGCCAATCGATCGTCCCCTGGCCAGGAGGTCCGCCCCTTGGAAGTTCGGCTGGCCGCCCTCATTGCGCCATCCCTGGAAGCGATGGGCTATGAGCTTGTCCGGCTCGCCGTGCTCGGCCGCGACCGCCCGACGGTGCAGGTGATGGCCGACCGTGCCGACGGCAGCCTGATCGCGGTAGAGGATTGCGAGGCGATCAGCCACGCGGTCGGCGCCCTGCTCGACGTGGAGGACCCGCTGCCCGGCGCCTGGAACCTGGAGGTCAGCTCGGCCGGCATCGACCGTCCGCTGACCCGGCCCAAGGACTGGAACCGTTTCGCCGGCCACACGGCCCGCGCCGAGACCGACGTGCCGATCGACGGCCGCAAGCGCTTCGCCGGCATCGTGCTCGGCGCTGACGCGACGGAGGCCCGCCTGCGGCTGGAGGACGGGCGGGAGGTGGCGCTGCCGTTCGCCTCCCTGCGCCGTGCCCGCCTCGTGCTGACCGACGCGCTGATCGCCGCCACCGCTCCGCAAACGCCTACCGCTTCGCAAAAAACGGCATGAACTGAGGAACCCGCCATGGATACCGCCGTCGCCCGTCCTGAACTGCTGCTGGTCGCCGACGCCGTCGCGCGGGAGAAGAACATCGACCGCGACGAAGTGATCGAGGCGATGGAGCAGGCCATCCAGAAGGCCGGCCGCGCCAAGTACGGCCACGAGAAGGACATCCGCGCCACCATCGACCGCAAGACCGGCGACGTGCGCCTGTCGCGCTGGACCGAGGCGGTGGAGACGGTGGAGAACGAGGAGACCCAGATCCCCGTCCACATCGCGCGCAAGTTCAAGCCCGGCATCAACATCGGCGAGCACATCATCGATCCGCTGCCGCCGATCGATTTCGGCCGCATCGCCGCGCAGACGGCGAAGCAGGTGATCGTGCAGCGGGTGCGCGAATACGAGCGCAAGAAGCAATACGACGAATTCAAGGACCGGGTCGGCGAGATCATCAACGGCGTGGTCAAGCGCACCGAGTACGGCAACCTGATGGTAGAGCTCGGCCGCGCCGAGGCGCTGCTGCGCCGTGACGAGCTGATCGGGCGCGAATTGTTCCGCAACGGCGACCGCGTGCGCGCCTATATCTACGATGTGCGCGACGAGATGCGCGGGCCCCAGATCTTCCTGTCCCGCACCCATCCCGGCTTCCTTGCCAAGCTGTTTGCGCAGGAAGTGCCGGAAATCTACGACGGCATCATCGAGATCAAGGCGGTGTCCCGCGATCCCGGCTCGCGCGCCAAGATGGCGGTGATCAGCCGCGATTCCTCGATCGACCCGGTAGGCGCCTGCGTCGGCATGCGCGGCTCGCGCGTCCAGGCGGTGGTGGCGGAGTTGCAGGGCGAGAAGATCGACATCATCCCCTGGTCGCCGCAGGCGGCGACCTTCGTGGTGAACGCGCTCGCCCCGGCCGAAGTCTCAAAGGTCGTGATGGACGAGGAAGCCGGACGGGTCGAAGTCGTGGTGCCGGAGGACCAGCTCAGCCTGGCGATCGGGCGGCGCGGGCAGAACGTGCGGCTTGCGTCCCAGCTCACCCGCTGGGACATCGATATCCTCACCGAGGCCGAGGAAAGCGAACGCCGCCAGGAGGAGTTCCGGCGCCGCAGCGGCACCTTCGTCGAGGCGCTGGATGTCGACGACGTCATCGCCGGCCTGCTGGTGACCGAGGATTTTGGTTCGGTGGAAGAACTGGCTGCGGTGCCGCTGGAGGAGCTCGCCTCGATCGAGGGCTTCGACGAGAACATCGCCGCCGAGCTGATCCGCCGCGCCGAGGCGTTCCTGGAACGCCGCGACAGCGAGCTCACCGAGCAGCGGATGGCGCTCGGCGTGAGCGACGAGGTGGCGGCGATGGAAGTGCTGAGCCCGGCGATGCTGGTGGCACTCGGCGAGAAGGGCGTGAAGACGCTCGATGACCTCGCCGATCTCGCCTCCGACGAGCTGATCGAGATCGTCGGCGCCGAGCATATGGACGAGGACACCGCCAACGCCGTCATCATGGCCGCGCGCGCGCATTGGTTCGACGACGGGGAGACCGCCGCGGAACCGGCCGCGGCCGGCGCCGCGGCGCGTGATGCCGAAGGGGACGAGGCCGAAGCATCGGATGCCGAAGTGGTCGACGATGAAGCGCCCGCCGCTGAATCTTCCGATACCGAAATCTCCGGGACGGCGGAGGAGGGCAGTCACGACGCCTGATCCAGATCCCATCTCCCCCGATCCGCACGCCCCGCCCGCCGCCGCCGATCTTGCCGCGCCGGCTGACCACGCGCGCGCCGCGTTCGTCCCCGATGCGCCTGTTGCGTCAGACGCCGACCGGCATGGCGCGTCCGACGCGGAGCTATCTCCCGCGTCGGACGCCGAGCCTTCTCCCGCGTCGGACGCCGAGTTATCTCCCGCGTCGGACGCCGACGACGACGCGCCGGAGACCGGCCCCCTGCGGCGCTGCCTGGTCACGCGCGAGCGGGTGGAGAAGGCGCGCATGATCCGCTTCGTGGTGGGTCCCGACCGCGCGCTGGTGCCTGATCTTTCCGCGCGGCTGCCCGGTCGGGGAATGTGGTTGAGCGCGCGAGCCGATGTGGTAGAAACTGCCCGCACACGTGGGGCCTTTGCCAGGGCCGCGCGCGGCGTGGTGGCGGTGCCGCCCGATTTATTGGCACGGTTGCGCGCCGGGCTGGAAAGACGCATTGCCGAGCTTCTGGGGCTGACCCGCCGTGCGGGCCAGGCGGTTGCCGGCTTCGACAAGGCCGGGGAGTGGGTGCGGACCGGTCGGGCCGTCCTGGTCGTGCAAGCTGCGGACGGCAGCGC
This sequence comes from uncultured Pseudomonadota bacterium, assembly GCA_963708095.1. Lineage (GTDB taxonomy): Bacteria > Pseudomonadota > Alphaproteobacteria > Acetobacterales > Acetobacteraceae > JAJZVS01. Next base: position 3,017,005 of record OY970182.1, on the reverse strand, counting down.
CGAGGAGCGACGACGCTTCCTCTCCGGGCGGGACATCCCGACGGTGGCGCCTTTGCCGGCGTCGGCGCTGGGCGCGATCTTCGGCCGCGATCGCGCGGTGCATGTGGCGGTGGCGCCGGGCAAGCTCGCCGCGGCGCTGCGGATCGAGGCGGAACGGCTGGCCGGACTGGCCGCTCCGGACGGCGGCGAAGCGGAGCACGGGCGCGTGGCCCGGCAGGTGGGTTCGCCCGCCCGATCCGCGGGCGCGCCACGGAATGATGGCCAGCGGCAAGACGGCCGACGGCAGGATGGGCGGCTCGGCGGGACCGGCGCCGGCGAAGCAGACAGGCGAACGGGCATGGCCCGACAGGCGGGGTGATGAGCGAAGGCAAGGATCAGGACGCGAGCAAGGGTAGGCTTTCGTTGCGGCCGGCAGCACGGCTCGAGATCGGGCGTACGGTCGATGCGGGCTCGGTACGGCAAAGCTTCAGCCATGGCCGCTCCAAGGTGGTGCAGGTCGAGGTGCGTAAGAAGCGCGCCCCGGGCGCAGCCCCGCCGCCGCCGGTGCCGGGTGGCGGCTCCGGTGCGCCGGGCGGCGCGCGCCCGCAAGGCGGCGGTCGTCCGCCCGCCGGCCCCGCCCGCGCGCTGACCGCGACCGAGCTGGCCGCCCGCCAGCGTGCGCTGGTCGAGCAGCAGAAGGAAACCGCCCGGCGCGAAGCGGAACGGCGCGAGCAGGAGAAGATCTCGATCCTCTCCGCCGCCGAGGAAGCCCGCCGGCGCGAGGAAGAAGCGCGCCGTGCCGCGGAAGCCGAGGACCTCGCCCGCCGCAAAGCCGAAGCCGCCGCACGGGAGGAGGCCGAGAACGCCGCCGACCGTGCCGCCGCCGACCCGGGGGCCGTGGAGACCGGCGCCGATGAGGCGGATGCGGCCCAAGGGGCCGTCCAGTCTGGTGGCGCCCAGGCTGGTACTCCCGAGGTGGGCGCCCCCCAGCCGGGTGCCGTCCGGGCCGATGCCGCGTCCGGGCAGCCCGCCGCGGGCGTGTCGGGCGTCGGCGTACCCTCGCGTCAAGGACCGGCCAGCCGTACCGTCACCGCCCGACCGGGCGAGGACGCGCGCCGCCGTCCCGGCACCGCCGCCGCGCCTGCCGCGCCGCCCACGCCGACCGAAACCCTGCGCCTGCGCCGCGGCGGGGAGGAGGAAGACGACTCCCGTCCCGTCCGCCGCACCGGCCCCGGTGGCGCCACCGCGCGCAAGCCTCCGGTCGTCGCCCCTCGCAAGCCCACCACCGACGACCGCCGGCGTCCCGGCCGCATCGACGTTCAGGCGGCGATCGAGGGCGAGGACGAACGCGTCCGCTCGCTCGCCTCGGTGCGCCGCCAGCGCGAACGCGAACGCCGCCAGGCGGAACTGGAGCGGTTGCGCTCCGATCAGGTGAAAGTCGTGCGTGACGTCATTCTGCCAGAACAGATCACCGTGCAGGAACTCGCCAACCGCATGGCCGCCCGCACGCCCGAGGTCATCAAGACCCTGATGAAGCTCGGCATCATGGCGACCGTGACGCAGGTGCTGGATGCCGACACCGCCGAGCTGGTGGTGGCCGAATTCGGCCACCGCGTGCGGCGCGTGTCGGAATCGGACGTCGAGCTGGGGCTGGAAGGCGCGGTCGATACCGACGCCGAGCTGCTGGTCCGTCCGCCGGTCGTCACCGTCATGGGCCATGTCGATCACGGCAAGACGTCCTTGCTGGACGCGCTGCGCGCCACCGACGTCGCCGCGCACGAAGCCGGCGGCATCACCCAGCACATCGGCGCCTACCAGGTGGCGCTGCCGTCCGGCCAGCGCATCACCTTCATCGACACGCCGGGCCACGAGGCGTTCACCGCCATGCGCGCCCGCGGCGCCTCCGTCACCGACATCGTCGTGCTGGTGGTCGCGGCGGATGACGGCGTGATGCCGCAGACGATCGAGGCGATCCGGCACGCCAAGGCCGCCGGCGCGCCGCTCATCATCGCCATCAACAAGATGGACAAGCCCGGCGCCAACCCCGACCGGGTGCGCCAGGAACTGCTCAGCCACGAGGTTGTCGTGGAAGCGATGGGCGGCGAGACCCAGGACGTCGAGGTCTCCGCCACCAAGCGCACCGGGCTCGACGCGCTGGAAGAAGCGATCCTGCTGCAGGCCGAAGTGCTCGGCCTGACGGCCAACCCGGAGCGCGCGGCGGAAGGCTCGGTGATCGAAAGCCGGCTCGATCGCGGCCGCGGCCCGGTGGCGACCGTGCTGGTGCAGAAAGGCACGTTGCACCAGGGCGATATCGTCGTGGCCGGCGCCGAATGGGGCCGGGTGCGCGCGATGCTGGACGACAAGGGCCGCGCGCTGAAGGACGCCGGACCGTCGATGCCGGTCGAGCTGCAAGGCCTCGCCGGCGTCCCGGCGGCGGGCGAGCCGTTCGTCGCGGTGGAAAGCGAAAGTCGCGCCCGCGAGATCGCCGAGTTCCGCACCCGCCGCCTGCGCGACAAGGTCGCCGCCGGCACCACGGCGGCGCGCGGCACGCTCGACCAGATGCTGGCGCGCATCCAGGCCGGCGAGCAGAAAGAAGTCGCGGTGCTGATCAAGGCGGACGTGCAGGGCAGCGCCGAGGCGATCTCCGCCACCGTGCTGAAGCAGGCGACCGAGGAGGTGAAGGTCCGCGTGCTGCACGCCGCCGTCGGGCAGATCACCGAAAGCGACGTGCAACTGGCGAAAGCCTCGTCCGCCGCGGTGATCGCCTTCAACGTCCGCGCCACCGCACAGGCGCGTGAAATGGCGACCCGCGACGGGGTGCAGATCCACTACTACTCGATCATCTACGACGTCGCCGACGACATCGCGAAGCTGGTCACAGGCAAGACCGCGCCCAAGGCACGCGAGAAGTTCCTCGGCTACGCGGAAGTGCGGCAGGTGTTCAGCATCACCAAGGTCGGCAAGGTCGCCGGCTGCATGGTGACCGAGGGCCTGGTGAAGCGCGGCGCCGGCGTGCGCGTGCTGCGCGAGGGCGTGGTGATCCACAACGGCGAGCTGTCGCAGCTGAAGCGCTTCAAGGACGACGTGCGCGAAGTGGCGCGCGGTTACGAATGCGGCCTGAGCTTCGCCAATTTCCATGACCTGCAGGAAGGGGACGTGGTCGAATGCTTCGAGACCGAGCTGGTCCCGGCCTGAAGAAGCCCGCCCGGGTCGCGGCGGCAAAGCGCGGCCCGACGCAGCGGCAATTGCGCGTGGCGGAGGAAATCCGCCACGTGCTGGCCGGCGTGTTCGCCCGCCACGAGTTCCGCGACCCGGAGCTCGCGTCGGCGGACATCACCGTGACCGAAGTGCGGCTCAGCCCGGATCTGAAGAACGCCACGGTGTTCGTCGCCCGGCTGGGGCGGTCGGATATCGATGCGCTGCTGCCGGCGCTGGCGCGCGCGGCGGCCTATCTGCGCGGGGTGGTGGCGCATGCGCTGCCGCTGCGCGTCGCGCCGGCGTTGAGCTTCCAGCCGGACCACACGATCGACCAGGCGGCGGCGATCGAGACCTTGCTGCACCGGCCCGAGGTGGCGCGCGACCTGGGACCGGAACGCTAAGCAAACGCCTGGCGGTTTGCGCGCAAATCAGGGCCTGAGCCGGGCGACGCCGCCACGGGATCCGGCTCCCGATCCGTGACGACCCACGCCAGCCTGCGCGGGGCGCGTTTGCGCCGCACCGCGCGCGCTCCCATGATGCCGGGCGAGGCTACCGCCGGCATCAGAAAGGCCCCGTCCATGACCGTGCTCCGCGCCGCCGCCCGGGCGAGCAGATCCGCCCCTGCCGACCATTTCACCGGCACCGTGTTCAACGACGAGATCGTGGCGCCCACCGCACCGTCGCGCATGCGTGCCGCGATGGTGTCCTTCACGCCCGGGGCACGCACCGCCTGGCACGCACATCCGGTCGGGCAGACGCTCTATTGCCTGTCCGGCGTGGGCCGCGTGCAGTTCGCCGGCGGGCCGGTGCAGGCGCTGTTTCCCGGCGATACCGTGGTGATCCCGCCCGACGTGCGTCACTGGCACGGCGCCGCGCCGGACCGGCTGTTCGCGCATATCGCGATGTCGGAGAGCACCGATACAGGCGGCTCGACGCAGTGGTTCGAAAAGGTGAGCGACGCCCAGTATGCCGTCGCTCCTGATGCCCTCGCCCCTGGCTGAGCAGCCGGCGGCCCGCCACCGGGACGGATGAGCCTTGCCGCAATGATCCTCGCGGTCCTGGCGGCGGCGCTGGCGGCGATCGGCGCCGCACAGGCGCTTGCCGGCTGGCGCGCCGTCGTGCGCTTCGCCGCACGCGAGGCTTCCGCGCCAGCGCACCGCCCGCCCATCACCGTGCTCAAGCCGCTGCACGGGGACGAGCCGTTGCTGGAGGATGCGCTCGCCAGCCTCTGCCGCCAGGACTACCCCGACTTCCAGGTGGTGTTCGGCGTGCAGGATCCGGCCGACCCTGCCATCGGCGTGGTGCGCCGGCTGCAGACGCGATTCCCCGGCCGCCGACTGGTCCTGGTGATCGACCCCACCCCGCACGGGGCGAACCGCAAGGTCGCCAACCTGATGAACATGCTGCCGGCGGCGCGGCATCCGGTGCTGGCGATCGCGGATTCGGACCTGCATGTCGCGCCCGATTGGCTCGATCGCCTGGCCGCGGCGCTGGGGACGCCCGGGACCGGGCTGGTCACCACGCTCTATGCGGGGCTGCCGGCGGACGGGGGGTGGGTGCAGCGGCTGGGCGCCGAGCAGATCACCCATGCGTTCCTCCCCGGCACGCTGCTCGCCCGCGCGCTCGGGCGGCAGGACTGCCTGGGTGCGACCATGGTCCTGCGCCGCGCCACGTTGGAGCGGATCGGCGGATTCGCCGCCCTGGTGGACCACCTCGCCGACGACAATGTGCTCGGCCAGAAAGTGCGCGCGCTGGGGCTGGAGGTGGCGCTGGCCGCCACCGTGCCGCTGACCACGGTGCCGGAGACCACCCCAGGCGCCCTGTGGCGGCACGAACTGCGCTGGGCGCGCACCATCCGCGCGCTGGCGCCGGTGCCGTTCGCCGCCTCGGCGCTGCAATACGGGATCGCCTGGGCGCTGGCCGCGGTGGCGCTGGCCGGGGGCGCCTGGTGGAGCTGGGGCGTGTTGGCCGCCGCCTGGGCGGCACGCGCCGCGGCGGGGCAGGGGATCGACCGGGCGTTGCGCGGATGCCGCGTACCCCTTGCGTTTGCGCTGCCGCTCTGGCTTCTGCCGCTGCGCGAGCTTATGTCCATGGCCGTGCTGCTCGCCGCTTTTGCCGGCAACCGGGTGGAGTGGCGTGGCCACCGCCTGACCGCCGATCGTCCCCCCCGAGACCCAGTCGACCAGGGATCCCCGCCCCGATGATGAAGACGCTGTTCCTGCATCCCCCCTCGTTCGACGGTTTCGACGGTGGCGCCGGCTCCCGCTACCAGGCGAAGCGGGAAATCCGCTCCTTCTGGTACCCGACCTGGCTCGCCCAGCCGGCCGCCCTGGTGGAAGGCAGCCGGTTGATCGACGCCCCGCCGGCGGGCACCAGCCTGGAGACGGTGCTCGCAGCGGCGCGGGGGTATGAGCTGTGCGTGATGCACACCTCCACCCCGTCCTTCGCCTCCGACGTGAAGGTGGCGCAAGCGCTGAAGGATGCCAATCCGGGGCTGAAGATCGGCTTCGTGGGCGCCAAGGTCGCGGTGCAGCCGGCGGAAAGCCTGACCCAGGGCGCGCCGATCGATTTCGTGGCGCGCAACGAATTCGATTTCACGGTGAAGGAAGTCGCCGAGGGGCGTGATTTCACCGCCATCGACGGTATTTCGTTCCGCAACGCCGCCGGCGCGATCGTGCACAACAAGGACCGCGCGGTGCTGGAGGACATGGACCAGCTTCCGTTCGTCACCGAGGTCTACAAGCGCGACCTGCGCATCGAGGATTATTTCATCGGCTACCTGATGCATCCCTACGTGTCGCTGTACACGGGCCGGGGCTGCAAGTCGCACTGCACCTTCTGCCTGTGGCCGCAGACGGTGGGCGGGCACCGCTACCGGGTGCGCTCGCCCGGGCATGTGGCGGAGGAAATCCGGCTGGCGAAGTCGTATTTCCCGCAGGTGCGGGAATTCTTCTTCGACGACGACACCTTCACCGACAACCTGCCGCGGGCGGAGGCGATCGCGCGGGAGCTGGGTAAGCTCGGTGTGGTGTGGTCGTGCAACGCCAAGGCGAACGTGCCGCGGGCGACCTTGAAGGTGCTGAAGGACAACGGGCTGCGGCTGCTGCTGGTGGGCTACGAGAGCGGCAACCAGAAGATCCTGCACAACATCAAGAAGGGCATGCGGATCGAGGTCGCGAAGCAGTTCACGAAGGACTGCCACGAGCTGGGGATCAAGATCCACGGCACCTTCATCCTGGGTCTGCCGGGGGAGACGAAGGAGACGATCGAGGAGACGATCCGGTTCGCGACCGAGATCAATCCCCACACGATCCAGGTGTCGCTCGCGGCACCCTATCCGGGGACGTTCCTGTACGACCAGGCGCTGGCGAACGGGTGGCTGGACGCGGATCATGCGGAGCTGGTGGACGACCACGGCATCCAGATCGCGCCGCTGCACTATCCGCACCTGTCGCACACGGAGATTTTCGACAACGTGGAGACGTTCTACAAACGGTTCTATTTCCGCGCGCCGAAGATTGCTTCCATCGTGGGGGAGATGGTGCGCAGCCCGCAGATGATGAAGCGGCGGCTGCGGGAGGGGGTGGAGTTCTTCCAGTTCCTGCGGGAGCGGCATAAGGCGGCGTAGGGGGGCCAACGGCGTCTCTTGGCTTTGAATTTCCGCTATGGGTGGATTTCTGCCCGTCAGCTTACGACCACGGGAAGCGGGCACTGGACATATGCCTTATGACGAAGCCGGGCCGAAAGCAGACTGGCGGGTTTCGGGCAGCCAAATGGGAAAGCAGACATCTACGGCCAGAGCGAGGTAGGGACTTGGCAATCTGAACGCGCTGGCGATTTCTCACCTTGGTTTGATTGTCGACTCAGAATAATAGGACCGAATAGGGATCGGAGACGGAAAATGCAGTTCAAACCGCGAAACCTCCGCGCGATCGCTGATATGGTGATCGGCGACGTGCCGCATTTTCAACGTCGATCAAGCTATTACATCACCACGTTCATGCAGGAATGCGATCTCGATGATGCGCATGATGGTACCACCCGCAGCATCTGGACTGCCGGCGTGCTGGAAAAGCTACTGGCGGAGGCATCTCCAGCCGCCAACACCCTGCCAAATAGGTTCGTCAATCTGCTCCGGGTTCTGATGGACAAGCGGGAGGCCCAGGACGGTGACCTGGACAGGTCTGCCGCTCTGGCAGCGCTGAACGAACCTCTGGGTCGTGAGGGGTTTGAAGCCTTCTATGGTGAGGACAATCACCTGTATGTTCGGCATATAGCCACCCGAACTGTATCCGTTCAGGCTAATCCCCATCGGCCATTTACTCCGGCCGAGACACAGAAACGGGCGCAACTGTCGGCCTACCTCGATACATGCTCTGAGGACGAGTTGATCGAAGAGGTATTGCTGCCTTTGCTGCGCCAGCTCGGATACCACCGCATCACGTCGGCGGGTCATAAGGATAAGAACCTCGAGCATGGCAAGGATGTGTGGATGCGCTTCGCCTTGCCGAGTCAGCACATGCTCTATTTCGGTATCCAGGCCAAAAAGGGGAAGCTTGATGCGTCAGCTGATAGCAAGAACCGCGAGGGCGCCAATACCAACATCGCCGTGATCCACAATCAGGTCCTGATGATGCTGGATAGCGTTCTATTTGACCCCGAGTTCAGCCGAGAGGTTCTGGTTGATCATGCCTATATTGTCGCCGGCGGAGAAATCACCAAGTCGGCCAGACTTTGGCTTGGCCGAAATCTGGATGTGACAAAGCGAAGCAGAATCATGTTCATGGATCGCGATGATATTTTCAATCTGTTCGTTGTGAGCAACACACAGCTTCCCGCGGCAGCTATAAAGGTGAAATCAAATGCCAAATCATTGGACGATGATCTGCCATTTTGATTGGATCCGCGGGGGCAGTACATGACCAAGGTCACATTCGGCGGCCGGCAGGCCATCAAGCTTTGCCAGATGTCTCAAAAAGACCGTCTCAAGTTCTTGGCAGAAGGGCTGCCGATCATCGCTGAAAGCGCTGAAAGCTTTTGGTCTGCATCACGGCAGCTCCAGGACAAACCTCGTGAGATGGAGGTGCTGGAAAACTTTGCGCATGAAGAGGCCGCCAAAGCCCTGATCTTAATTGATGCCGTGCGATGCCCGGCCAAACTCATATCCTCGAAGCTGAACAAGGTGGTCGGGCATTTTTATGATCACCTGGCGCGGCTGATTTATGCTGAAGCACAGCATTGGAAGCCGATGCACATGAAGCAATTGAGGGAGTATGTCGACCAGGAGCGCAGAGCGCATTATCTGGAAGGCTATGCTGGAGAATATATCTTGCCGAATTCGACAGTGGCTCGCCGGGAGAGCGTTCTATATGCCGATATCGAGGCATATGAAAACGGTGCCCTGGTTTGGAACATCCCCCACAGCATCCCGCATCAGTTCGGATTTGAGCTTCGGCCCACAGTTCTGGACGCCGTGGACGCGCTGCTCGCTGTGGGCGCTTTTACTGAGGCGGGTCTGAAGATCGTTTCAGAGGTCTGGGGCCAGGTTGAATTTAAAGAAAGCGAAGATCACCAGGATGCCCAGAAGCTAACCGAATTGATGCTCAAGCGCCTCATAGAGGCAGACCTCCCGCTGGAGAGAGCGGGCCAGAAGCATGTGAGTGCATTATACCATTCATGGCAAATGCCGATGTACAATTTGGAATTCAAGCTGATCGATGTGCCATTGGAAGAGCTTCAATCGGAGCGCGAGGCCATGGCGAGATCGGAATATGGCTATGACCAAGAAACAATGATGTGAAATTGGAGGCTCAAGGAAGAATGGCGAAGTCAATTCATCTTAAATGCGTCAAACTGGCAAACGGCCACGCCATGAATGTCAGCCATATCGGGGGCACATCGGATTTTATATCTGGCTATTGGTTCCTCAACGATCAGGAGGCCGAGGCACTCATCGGCGGTTGGCTATATCTCCATGAGACCAAGGCCAGCAAGTCGTACAGAGGCGGGCAGATCTCAGGCTTCAAACATGAAATCAGAACTGATGTTGCCAATCAGGACAGGATTGGCCTGATATTCAGGCCCGTGGTGGAAGCGATCGGTGTCGCATGGCGTGGGCAGAGGCATGACATGGCATGGACTGGCGGGCTAGTTGAGGTTGATTTGCCTCATGAGAGAACAGCGTCTCCACAGGTAAAGACGTTATGTCTGCTATCGGCAGGCGTGCCTACGGCCGATAATTACCGGGTTGGGCGCGTTACCGTCCGCACTAGGTGAGGCTGAACGACCGCTCCTGAGATTACGTCCCAAGCCAGCCAACGCCCGCCTTGGGTCGATAACCGACGTTTTAACTGGCACGCTGCGCCTGCCGCCGCAGCGCTTGCGATCGGGGCGCGAAACGGAGCATCGTTCGCGCATGCCCACTGCCCTCAAGCCGCCACCGCGCCACATGACGGTGACTGAGTTCCTCGCCTGGGATTCGGACGACCGAACCGGCGCGCTCTGGCAGCTCCGCGACGGCACCCCGGAGAGGATCGCCCCCGCCTCGGACGCGCACGGGTCCATCCAGGCACAGCTCGCGTATCTTCTGATCGCGCATCTGGATGGCCGCCCCGGCACCTGCCGGGTCGTTGCCGCGCCGGGCGTCGTCCCCCAGGCACGATCGGCGGAAAACTGCCTCGTTCCCGCGCTCGGCATCACCTGCGCGCCGCCGTCGGGGGGCGCGACCTTGCCGGACCCGGTGGTGCTGATCGAAATCCTGTCGCCGTCGAACGAGGCGGAGACGCGGGCGAACGTGTGGGCCTACACGACCATCCCGACGGTGGCCGAAATCGCCCTCCTGCGCTCCAGCGCGGTGGCGGCCGAGGTGCTGCGGCGGCGGCCGGACGGCACCTGGCCGGAACAGGCGGACATGATCGGTGCCGAGGGCGAATTGCGGCTCGACTGGATCGGCTTCGCGGCCCCGCTGCGCGCGGCGTATCGGACCGCGGGGGTTCGGTAGGTCGGAAATCGCTTGACACGGCGGCGGAGTTATGTTCTTGTTTCGTTCATGTCCACCGCCGCCGCTTCTCCCCCTACCACCAGCGCCTGGGCCCTCGCCGGGCGCTTCGCCCGCTTCATCGGCGGGCTGCGCGAAGCGATGGCGGCCGGCGCCGAGCACAACCCGGTCCTGATGGACCTCGCGGCCCGGCTGTGGAACCGCCTCACGGAGGCGGCGGAGCGCTTCGCCGCCATCGCCGCCCATCCGGTGGCGAGGACCGGCCGCCGTCCCGCCGAACCCGCCCCCATGCCCGCCGATGCGGTGCCCGCCGATGCGGTGCCCGCCGATGCGGTGCCCGCCGATGCGGTGCCCGCCGATGCGGTGCCCGCCGATGCGGTGCCCGCCGATGCGGCGCCGACCTGGCCCGCCGCGCCGCGCCGGACCCTGCCCAGAGGCTACGGCTGGCTGGCGCGGATGGCGCCGGAGACGGTGCCGTTCGGCATCGAGTTCGCCTATCTCCTGGCCCAGCCGGAAATGACGGAACTGCTGGCGACAGCGCCACGCCTGTGGCGGGTGCTGCGCCCGCTCTGCCGGATGTTCGGCATCACCCCACCCGAGGCCCTGCCGCCCCCGCCCGACACGCCCGCGCCGCGCGCGCCGGCGGCAGCGTCCGACCTCCACCGTACGCGCCGGCGGTCCGAAGCCGCGGCAACCCGGGACCACGGTCCGCTCGGGTATCGCCCCGCGCTTTTCGGCCACTAGGCCAGGCCCGGTGCCCGCGCGCCGATATCGTTACGACATGACAACGTAACCATCCGCCGGCGCCGCAAGCCGCTCAGGGGCAGGGCACCAGCGCAAGGCCGCCAGTCCGCCCAAGCGGCTGTACGCTTCGCCGCGGATGCCCCCAGCCGGCGCAAACGCCGCCCAGCCGGCACGGCCTCCAAAACGGGCTGACGCACAACGCGAATCAGCCCGCCTACGTCCCCCCCGGCTCCTCCGTCTCCCCCAGCAACCGCGCCGCCTCCGCCCCCCGCACCTTCGCAATATCGTCCTGGTACTTCAGCAGCGCCCCCAGGGTCTCATCCACCACCCCCGGGGTCAGCTCGATCTGGTTCAGCGCCCGCAACGCGCTCGCCCAATCGATCGTCTCCGCGACGCCGGGCAGCTTGAACAGTTCCTCCCCGCGCAGCCGCTGCACGAACGCCACCACCTGCGCCGCCAGCGCCGCCGGCACGCCGGGGGCTTTCGCAGCCAGGATCGCCCGCTCCCGCGCCGCGTCCGGGTAGTCCACCCAATGATACAGGCACCGCCGCCGGATCGCGTCGTGCACCTCTCGCGTCCGGTTCGACGTCAGCACCACGACGGGCGCCACGGCCGCCCGCACGGTCCCGTATTCGGGCACGGTGATCTGGAAATCCGCCAGCAATTCCAACAGGAAAGCCTCGAACGGCTCGTCCGCCCGATCCAGCTCGTCGATCAGCAGCACCGCGGGCGGCAGGTCGGGATCGATCGCCGACAGCAGCGGCCGGGCGGCCAGGAATTCGCGCGTGTAGATATCCCGCGCCAGCTCGTCCCGGTCGGTCTGTCCCGCCGCCTCCGCCAGCCGGATCGCCATCAACTGCCGCGCGTGGTCCCATTCATAGGCCGCGGCCGCGAGGTCCATCCCGTCGTAGCACTGCAGCCGCACCAGCCGGCGCCGCAGCCCGGCCGCCAGCACATTGGCGATCTCGGTCTTGCCGGTCCCCGGCTCGCCTTCCAGGAACAGCGGCCGGCGCATCGCCAGTGCCAGGTGGATCGTGGTCGCCAGCGCGCGGTCGGCGATATAGCCCTCCGCGGCAAGCAGGCGGGCGGTGTCGTCGACCGAAGCCGGTAGCGAGTCGAGCGGCATTACAGCAGCGGCACCACGATGAGGTACAGGATCACCAGCCAGATGAGCCCGCCGATCCACAGCGCAAGCGGCAGCCCCATCGGCTCGCGCGGTACCATGGCGAGCCAGTTCACGCTTGGCGCAGGCGGCGCGGAAACCCGGGACGGGGCGGCGGCTTCTTGGGTCGGGGCCATGACGGGGGCAAGCTCCTTGGCGAAATTATCGAAGAAGGCGTCGGCCATCTGCTTGGCGGTGGAATCGATCAGCCGGGCGCCGAGCTGGGCGATCTTCCCCCCTACCTGGGCCTGCACCTCGTAGCTGAGAAGGGTCCCACCGTCGTCGGCATCCTCGAGATGCACCGTGGCGCCGCCCTTGGCGAAGCCGGCGACGCCGCCCTGGCCCTCCCCGCTGATGCGGTAGCCGTTCGGCGGGTCGATGTCCGACAGATGGACCTTGCCGTTGAACCGCGCGGCGATCGGGCCGATACGTACCGCGGCGGTGGCCGCCATTTCCGTCGGGGAGGACGCGTCCAGCTTCTCGCAGCCCGGGATCGCCGCTTTCAGCACCGCCGGGTCGTTCAGCGCGTCCCACACCTTCTGCCGCGGCGCCGGGAGGCGCCGCTCACCGCTCATATCCATCCGTTCAGGGTCCCCGTTGCGCGCGGCGGACGTTACTTGCAGGGTCCCCGTCATGCAACCGAGCACGGCAGCGGTTTCCACAGCCCAGGGTCTCGCTGTCCAGGGTCTCGCTGCCCCAGGGGGCGCGATCCGGGGGCTTGCCATCCACGGGGCGACGCCGCCGGTGCCCGGGCTGCTCTGGGCGCTGCCGTTCGCAGGCCTGCTCGCCTGCTTCGCACTGCTGCCGATCGTGGCGCCGCGGTGGTGGCATAAGCGGCAGGGATGGGTGGCCGCGGGCTGGGCGCTGGCGTGGCTGCTCCCACAGGCGGCGAGCGCCGGGCCGGCCGCGGCGGCAACCCTCGCCTGGCAGGAGGTGCTGGGGTCGTACCTGCCATTCATCACCCTGCTGCTCGCCCTGTATGCGGCGGGTGGGGGCGTGCTGGTGCGCGGCGGATTCCGTGGCACGCCGGCTGGGAACACGGCGATGCTGGCGGTCGGCACCCTGGCGGCGGGGGTGATGGGCACCACCGCGGCGGCCATGGTACTGATCCACCCGCTGCTGCGTGCCAACGCGCACCGCCAGCACAAGCTGCACCTCGTGCTCGGGTTCATCGTATTGGTCGCCAACGCGGGCGGCGCGCTGTCGCCGCTCGGGCCGCCGCTCTACCTCGGCTTCCTCCGCGGGGTCGGGTTCTTCTGGCCGGCCCTGCGGCTGGGGCCGCCGCTGGCACTGCTGGCCGGCTTCGTGCTGGTCGTGGTCTGGGCGATCGACCGCCGGCTGGCCCGCGACGAGCCACTTCCCGCGCCCCCCCGTGAACGGTTTCGCCTGCGCGGGACCGGCAATCTGCTGCTGATCCTGGCGGTCGGCGCGACGGTGTTCGCCGAGGCGCTGATCCAGGCCGGCACGCTCCGCATTGCCGGTGCCACCATCCCCACGGCACGCTTCGCTGCCACGGGGGTTTTCCTGGTGGCCACCGCCCTCTCCGCCGGCTTCACCCCGCGCGCCGTCCACCAGGGCAACGACTTCTCCTGGCGGCCGATGGCCGAGGTCGCCTGGTTCTTCCTCGCCCTGTTCCTGACCCTTGAACCGGTGCTGCGCATGCTGGCAGCCGGACCGGCGGGGCCCTTCGCCCCCCTGCTCGCCCTCGCCACGGACTCCGCCGGGCAGCCGAGGCCCGCCGTCCTGTTCTGGGTGACCGGCGGCCTTTCCGCCGTGCTCGACAATGCGCCGAGCTACCTGGTCGCCTGGGGATTGGCCGGCATTCGACCCGAGGCCCTGACAGGCGGCGCAGACCATGCCCTGAAAGCGATTTCCGGCGGCGCCGTGTTCTTTGGCGGCCTCACCTACCTGGGCAACGCCCCCAACCTGATGCTGCGCGCCATCGCCTCGCACCGCGGCGTGCGCATGCCAGGATTTCTCGTCTATTTCGCCTGGGCCGCGGCGCTGCTCGTGCCGGTGCTGGCGGTGCTGAGCCTGGTGTGGGTGTGATCAGGGCAATTGCTTGAACCGGGAAATCGGCACGGGCTGCTGCTGCTTCACCTCTCCCGCGCTGCGGGAGAGGTCGGTTCGCGGAGCGAACCGGGTGAGGGTCCCGTGCGTCGCACCCTCACCCGCCATGCTGCGCACGGCGACCTCTCCCGCCGGGCGGGAGAGGTAGCGGAGCCGCCGCCCGTGCCGATTTTCCGGTTCAAGCGATTGCCCTGTGGGTATGATGCCGCTCGACATCGGACTGTCGGTCCGCGACGACCAGGGCCGGGACGAGCTGTCCCGGGCGCGGCCCCGTGTCGAAGGCCGCATCGGTGGTGCCACTACGCCGCCGCGGCCAGTTCTGACGCCCGTTCCGCATGGTCGAGGAACGCCGTCAGGGCTGAAGACGCGAACGCATCCTGCCGGCGGAGGAACACCGTCTCCACCAGCGCCTCCCCCGGCGGCAGCGCCAGCACGGCAACCCGCCCGGCGGCGCATACCCGGCCCACCAGCGCCCGCGGCAGCAGGGTGATCCCGAGCCCCGCCACCACGCAGGCGAAGATCGCCTCCAGGGTCCCGAACTCCATCATCCGCGGGGCCGGCACGCCGCGGCGCGCCAGCAGCGCCTCCAACCGCTGGCGGTAGGAGCAGCCGGCACGCAGGACGACGATCCGCACGCCGCCGGCGCCGATCAGCGCCTCGAAGGACTGCGTGCCGGGCGGGGCCAGGACGGCCAGTTCTTCGCGGAACATCGGCCGGGCTTCAAGCCCGGGCGCAGTCACCGGGCCGCAGACGAAGGCGCCGTCCACCGCCCCGTCGCGGACGGCGTCCATCAGTTCGCACGTCGTTCCCGGGCGCAAGGCCAGGTCGACCTCCGGGCAAGCCTGGGCATAAGCGGCGAGCAGCGGGGCCAGGCGCAGCGCTGCCGTGGTTTCCAGTGCGCCGATGACCAGGCTCCCGCGCGGGGTGCCGTCGTCGCGTGCCGCCCGCGCGGCGTCCGCCAGCAGGCGCAGGATGCGCTGCGCATAGGGCAGCAGCCGGCGACCGGCGTCGGTCAGGGTCACGCCGCCGGCGTGGCGGTCGAACAGGCGGCAGCCCAGCGTGTCCTCCAGGGCGCGGATGCGGGCGGTGACGTTGGATTGGACGGTGTGCAGCTCGGTTGCCGCCCGCCCCATCACGCCAAGGCGGGCCACCGTTTCGAACAGGCGCAGGGTCGGCGGCATCCATGCGTCCCTCTCCCGCGGCGATCATCTTAGGCGCCCATCTCCGGCAATCATCTCTCTGAGAGATCGCCGGGATCACAAACAATCGCTTCCCGGAATGGGCGAGGGAGGCCACCCTCGCCACCCGACCGAGGAAAGCTACGCCATGACCCGCCCGCGCGCTATCGCCCGTCCGTCCATCGCACCTCTCCATGTCGCGCCGCTGCGGTCGGCGCTCGGCGGGCTGCTGGCCCTGGCAGTGGGGATCGGCATCGGGCGGTTCGTCTATACGCCGATCCTGCCGCCGATGATGGCGGCGCTCGGGTTGTCGAAATTCGCGGCCGGGCTGATCGCCTCGGCCAATTTCGCCGGCTACCTGACCGGCGCTCTGCTCACCGCCCGGGGGCGGCTGCCGGGCGGACGCCGCGCCTGGCTGTTGGCCGGGCTCGGGGGCAGCGCCGTCACGACGGGGGCGATGGGCCTCACCGCAGCCCTCCCCGCGTTCCTGGCGCTGCGTTTCGCCGGCGGGGTCGCGAGCGCGGTGGTGCTGATCCTCGTCTCCGCCATCGTGCTGGAGTTTCTTGCCGAGGCCGGGCGGTCCGATCTTTCCGCTCTCCTGTTCGCCGGCGTCGGCAGCGGCGTCGCCGCCTCGGCGCTGCTGGTCTCGGTGCTGCAAGCGGCCGGGGGTGCGTGGCCGGCGCTGTGGCTGGCGAGCGGCGGGCTGTCGGCGTTCGGTGCGCTTGCCGCGGGATGGCTGATCCCCGCCGCGTCCGGCTCACCCCCGATCGCCACCGCGATCGCCGCCGTCCCGGCCGACCTGCGCCCCGCCGAAGCGCCTTCCATCGACCGGAGCCCCCCCGACCGGAGCCCCCTCGACCGGCGCCTGCTCGGCCTGGCCCTCGCCTACGGGCTGTTCGGCTTCGGCTACGTCATCACCGCGACGTTCCTGGTCGCCATCGTACGCGGCACCCCGGCGCTGCGCCCGCTGGAACCGGTGGTTTGGGTGGTCTTCGGCCTGGCCGCGGCACCGTCGGTGGCGCTGTGGAGCGCGTTGGCGCGCCGGATCGGCATCCCGGCGGCGTTTGCGCTGGCGGCGCTGACGGAGGCGCTCGGCGTCCTCGCCAGCGTCGCCTGGCCGAGCACGGCGGGCGTGTTCCTCGCCGCCGTCCTGGTGGGCGGGACCTTCATGGGGCTGACGGCGCTCGGGTTGGTGCGCGGGCGGGAACTCGCCCGCGGCGACGCGCGGCAGGTGCTGGCGCTGATGACCAGCGCTTTCGGGCTGGGGCAGATCCTCGGCCCCAGCTTCGCCGGCGCCCTGTCCGATCGGCTGGGCAGTTTCCTGGTCCCGTCGATCGTCGCTGCGGCGGCGCTGGCGGCCGCCGCAGCGCTGGCGAGCCGGTAATGCCGAGGTCCGAAGGTCTGGCTCATCGCACGCAGGGCAGGGGATGCGTTCCTGCCGTGCTATCCGGACCGGGGAAACCCTCTGGCCGCGCTTTCGGCGAGCCGAACCCCCGGCCGCCCCCTCAGTGTTCCGCGTTCAGGGCCGCCAGCCGGTCGCGCAGCCAGCCCGGGGGCATTCCGGCCAGGAACGTTTTTTCCAGCCGCACGCGCTCGGCCGGGGTGATGCCGATATCGGTGGCGCGGAAGAATTCCGGGGCGCGGGTGAACATCAGGTAGGCCTGCATTTCGTTCACCACCACTTCGTGGCTGTGGATGTCGTATTCCTCAGAAGCGAGGAACCGGCGCATGCCCGCGCGTTGCGCCGCGGTGAGCTCCCGGTCCCAGAACCGCTGCACATAGGCGGCGTAGGCCGGATTGCTGAAAAATTCTCCGTGCGACAGTTCGTGGGTCAGGATGACGTCGCAGGCGGCGGCGGTGACGTAGCGGTTGGCGCCGACTCGCGGCAGCGTGATCAACCCGGCAACCACCCCCGGCCGCAGCCAGCCGAGCTGGTC
The DNA here is from genome assembly GCA_963708095.1 of uncultured Pseudomonadota bacterium. GTDB lineage: Bacteria > Pseudomonadota > Alphaproteobacteria > Acetobacterales > Acetobacteraceae > JAJZVS01. The sequence continues at coordinate 2,999,740 of OY970182.1, read as the reverse complement.
GAGCAGCGCGTGCAGCGCCTGTTCCTCCGGATTGAGCCGGCGGTGGTCCCGTTCCGCCAGCGCGAAGAAGCGGGCGAGCGCGGCGGCGGAATAGTCGTGGCCGTAATAATAGGTGGCGATCGTGTCGCCATGGGCGTGGATCACCGCTTCCAGCTCCGGCCAGGATACCACCCGGTCGCGCGGCAGGCCGGCTTTTTCCACCAGCGCGGCGACCCGGTCGAGCATCAGCCCCTGTTCGCGCAGGGTGGGGAAGTCCAGCACCACGATATTCAGATTGCTTGCGTAGCGGAACACCGCGAGCGTGGTCGGTGTCGCCGCCAGGATCTGCTGCCGGGTGGCGGTCCTGATGGCAAAGGCCGGCGCCGGCGCCGCGGTCGTCGCCGGCGCGGCGGCGGGGGGAGCGGATCCGCTGATGCGGCCCGGTGCAGCAGGTGGCGCAGCAACAAGCGGCGCGGCGGCGGGCGGTGGGTGGATCGGCGACGGGAGGACGTGCCGCGGCCCCGGCCACAGTACCCAGGCGAGCACCGCGGCCAGCAGCAGCCCGAGGGCGCCCCCCCCGATCCAGGGCAGCAGCGGGGAGAGGCCGGCCGTGCCCGCCCGGAACGGTCGCTTCAGCCGTACGGTGTCGTCCGGGTCGGCGGACGGCACCCGCGGCCGCACCGCACCGCCCGCGCGCCTGATCAGGCGCGCGTCGGCCGGGTCTGACGGGTCGCGCACGCGTTCGGGGTCCGAAGGGCCGTCAGGCTCCGAGATTGATCACTTCGACCCGGCGGTTACGTGCATCCGGCGTTTGCGGCGGCGTCCGGACCAGCAGCCCCTGCTCGCCCATGCCGATCGGCTGCAGCCGGGTGGGGGCGATGGCGTAGGTGCGTTCCAGATACGCCGCCACCGCCTGGGCCCGCTGCTGCGACAAGGTCAGGTTGGTTGCCGCCGAGCCTACCGTGTCGGTATGGCCTTCGATCCGGAACCGGTATTTCCCGAGATCCTGACTGCTCAGCGCCTTGCCGAGCTGGTCGAGCGTCTGCCGTGCCTGCGGCGTCAGCTCCGCCGAGCCGGTGGCGAAATCGACCGTCAGGTTGACCGACGGCGCGCCCGCGGACGCACTGCTTGCCACCGAGGCGTGGTGCGCCACGTGCATCCCCGAATTCGTCCGCGCCGGCACCTGCGACATCGCCACCGGCTGCGCCGCGGACTGACCCGGCGCGACGAGGCGGATGCCGCGGGTGCCGCCGGCGGTCAGGTCGCCATGCGGCTTGAGGGAGTCGATGATCTGGCTCGCAGACGGCGCGTTCTGCGCCAGCGCGGGCACCGTCGCCAGCGCCAGGGGTGCGGCCAGCAGAGACAGTACGAACGCGCGCACGGGCTTTCCTCCAAAAGTGACCGGATGGGCGCTCCTATAGCACGGGGTTTTGCGGGAAGTGACGAAAAATCGCCCCGTTTCGCACGCATTCGCAACGCGCCGGCAGGCATGCAGAGGCGGCGCGCGCCCCCGTTCCGATCAGGCAGGGACCGAACGGCGCATATCGTGGCAGATCGCCAGCAGCCGGTCGACCGCCGCGGCGGCGAACCGCAAGGTGGGCTCGTCGACGAGCCGCCCGTCGCGGATCTTCTCGGCAATATTGCCGATCACCACCTGCGGCCCCGTCACGATGCGTACCTGGCACGAGAGCAAGGTCTCGTTTATCTGCGCCTGCGCCCGCGCTCCGCCGACGAAGCCCGGCGAGGTGGAAATGATCAGCGCCGGCTTGTCGATCAGCACGCATTCCCCGTACGGCCGCGACGCCCAGTCGAGCGCGTTCTTCAACACCCCGGGAATGCCGTGATTATACTCGGGCGTGACAATCAGCAGCCCGTCGCAATCGGCGATCAACTGCCGGAACGCGCGCACCTGACCGGGAGTCGCCGGCCCGTCCTCGTCCTCGTCGTACAGCGGCAGCCGCAGGTCGTGGCCGTCGAGCACCGTCCCCGCGGGCAGCCTCGGCTCCAGCCCATGCAGGACGGCGCGTGAATAGGATTCCCTGCGCAGGCTGCCGCACAGGCCGAGCAGCCGCGTGTGCGCGATCAGCATCTCCATCGGTGCCATCCCCCCCATTGGCCCCGCGGCGGCCGGGACCGGACGGCCGCCGCAGCGCGTGAAACGAACCAGACCAGAAACGCCCGCCCTCGCGGCCGACGTGCAGCCGCTCGCAGGCGTTCAGCGCGCCGGCGCGAACGGGCCGCTGCCGGCACCAGTCTGCTGAAGGGCGCGCGCGACCTCGTCAAGATCATTCTGCGTCAGCACGAGCCGCGCCGCGTCGAGCCAGCCATCCACCTGGGCCGGGCTGCGCGCGCCGACGATCGCCCCGGTCACCCCGGGCCAGGCCAGGGTCCAGGCGACCGCAACCGCGGCGACGCTGCTGGAATACCGCTCGGCGATCGGCCTCAGCGCGTCGGCCAGCCGCAGATTCCGCGCCAGTTTCTCGCCCGCATATTCCGCGTTGCGCGACCGCCAGTCGTTCTGCGGCAGGGCGCGCGTGCGCGCCTCGGTGAAGCGTCCCGTCAGCAGGCCGGACTGCATCGGGGAATAGACGATCACCCCGGTCCCGTGCGCGTGGCACCACGGCAGCTCGGCCGCGGCGACGGCGCGGCGGATCGCCGAGAACGGCGGCTGCAAGGTGTCCACATGGCCGAGCCGCTCGGCCGCTTCCAGTTGGGTCGCGTTGTGGTTGGAAAGCCCGACCGCGCGCACCTTCCCCTCCCGCTTCAGGTCGAGCAGGGTTTCCCAATACGCGTCGAGCGGCGTGCCATCTTCTGCCGGCCAGTGCATCTGGTAGAGGTCGATCCGCTCCACGCCCAGCCGGCGCAGCGAGGCTTCCACCTCGCGCCGCAGGCTGGCCGGAGCGCCGACCTGGCGCGGCGGCGCCTGGCGATCGTTCTCGTCCCACACCAGGCCGCATTTGGTGAACACGTAGGGCCGCTCGGCGGCCGGAACCTCCGCCAGCGCCTGCCGCACCACTTCCTCCGAATGACCGAGGCCGTAGATCGCGGCGGTGTCGATCCAGTTGATCCCGCGCGCCAGCGCGTGGCGGATGGCGGCGACCGACTCGCGGTCGTCCTGTGCGCCCCAGCCCACCGCCCAGTCCGGGCCGCCGATCGCCCAGGCGCCGAAGCCCACGCGGGTGATCTTCATATCGGTGCGGCCGAGCCGGGTTGTCGGTAGGGACGTGGTGCGGGAAGCGATGGTCTGGTCCATGGGGGCAACTCCTCTGTTGCCCGGCCAGATGAGACCGGTTGTCCAGCGCGCAAGTGGAATATATTGATCACATTCAGCGATTGTGCAGATCAATCGAGGTGGTGTCCATGGAATTCCGGCAGTTGCAGCATTTCGTCGCGGTTGCCGAGGAGCAGCATTTCACCCGCGCCGCGCGCCGGGTGAACATCGTCCAGTCGGCGCTCTCCAACTCGATCCGCCAGTTGGAATCCGATCTCGATGCCCGGCTGTTCGTCCGCAACACCCGCCAGGTGCGGCTGACGGCGGCGGGCAAGGCGCTGCTCGGCAAGGCGCGGCTCGCGCTGGAGGCGGTGCGCGACGCGCGCAGCGCCGTGGCGGCGGTGCAGGGCCTGCGCCGCGGCACGCTCGGCATCGGCACCGTGCAGAGCCTGCCTGCCTTCCTCGACCTGCCGCCACTGCTGGCGCGCTTCCATGCCGCCCATCCCGACGTCGAGGTCCGGCTTTGCCAGGGCAGCGCCGCGGACTTGCTGGACAGGGTGCGCAGCGGGCGGCTCGATCTCGCCTTCCTACCGCTCGGCGAACCGCCGGCAGACGTCGCCACCAGGCTGATCGCCTGCGAGGCGCTGATGGTGGCCTGCGCGCCGGGCCATCCGCTCGACGGGCGGCGGGACGTGACGTTCGCGGAGCTGCAGGACGCGGCGTTCGTCGATTTCGAGCCGGAGTGGGGGACCCGCCGACTGGTCGATCGCGGCTTCCTCGAAGCCGGGGTCGAGCGGCGCATCGCTTTCGAGGTCAGCGACCTCGAGACTCTGCTCGACCTGGTCGGCCGCGGCCTCGGCATCGCTCTGATCCCCGAGGCGATCGCGCGCGCCCGCCGTCCCTCGGTCGGCGTGGCCGAACTGGCCGGACCGGAACTGTGCTGGGAACTGGTGGTGGCCTACGCGGCCGGCGCGGGGGCCGAGCCGGTCCCGGCCGACCCCGCACCGCAGGCCTTCCTGGATCTGCTGAACGGCGCTGGTCGGGAGCCGGACCTCCCTTCGCCCGTGCCCTGACGGATGCGGGTACCTTTTCCCCGTCCCCAGGGGGAGGCGGTGAAGGACGGCTACCGTGCCTCGCCGGCGAAGCCGGCCCAAAGCGCCGCCGTCCGATCGAGCGCGGCCGCCGGCAGCGGGCCCTTGGCGACCGCGGCGAGGGCGGCGGCGAACTGCTCGACCGTCGCGATCCCGATCAGCGCCGTGCTGAGCGCCGGCTGCCCGATCACGAAGCGCAGCGCCGCTTCCGCCAGGCTCGCCGCGTGCCCCTCCGTCGCCAGCGGGGCCAGCCGGCGGGCGCGGGCAAGGTCCGCCTCGTAGTTCTGCGCCGAGCCGATCGGTGCCGGCGGCGGGCTGGCGATCGCGTGCCGCACCGCCTCACCGCTCAGCGCCCCGCCGGCGAGCGCGCGGATGCCGATCGCACCCATCCCGGCGGCCGCCATCCGCTGCAGCAGCAGATCGTAATCCTGCGCCGGATAGCCCGCCGGCAGACGGAACCCGGCCGAGGGATTGAGCAGGTTGTAGCTCACCTGCCCGGTGAACATCCGCCCGGAATCGACCACCCGCAGCACGGCAGGCGTCTCGCCGATCGCGGTGATGCCGAAGAACCGCGTCTTGCCGGCGGCGACCAGCCGTTCAAACGCCGGCACGACCTCCTCCAGCACGCGCCGGGCCGCGAGGGTGCCAGGAGCGTCCGCTTCCGTGATCGGGTTGTGCAACTGGAACAGATCGACATGGTCGCGCCCCAGCCGGCGCAGGCTGGCCTCCAGCGACGCCGCAACAGCGGCGCCGATATCGCCCCGGTCGGCATCTGCAAGCCGCACCTTGGTGCCGACCCGCACGTCCGGCTTCAGCTTCGCCAGCACCTGGCCGAGATGCGTCTCCGATACGCCGTCTCCGTATTGCGGTGCGGTGTCGAAATAAGTCACGCCGGCGTCGATCGCCATGGCCACCGCGCGCTCCCGGTCCGCCGCCGCGCCGCGGACCATCAGGCCGCCCACCGCGCCGCAGCCGAAGCCGAGAACGGAGACGGAAAGACCGGTTCGGCCCAAGGGACGCATCTGCATGGCTGTTTCCTCCTGTGGCGGCGCGCACCGCTACCGGCTCGGCCCGCCCCAGGTCCGGGCGGCCGGCGCGATGCGGTGCTGTTCAGGCAGGGGCGCGGCCGTCCGCTCCCCCCGCCGACATGTCGTATAGCACGTCGGCGACGCCGACGGGCGAATTGGCGGGCAGGATTGCAACCGTTCCGTTACCGGCATGAGGCTAACCCGGACGCCTGATCATGAAACCCATCGCCCTCCCGGCCTACGAGGCCGAGCGCCTGGCTTCGGTGCGCGCCTATGACGTTCTGGACACGGCTGCCGCTGCGGGTCTCGAAGACCTCGCCTCGGTTGCCGCGCGCCTCACCGGCTGCCCGCTCGCGCTCGTTTCGATGATGGATAACGATTTGCAATATTTCCGTGGTCGGTTCGGCGCCGACATCCCGGAAACTCCGCGCGAGAGCGCCTTCTGCGCCCTGGCCCTGCTGCAGCCGGGGTGGCTGCTCGTGGTGCCGGATGCCGCGGCGGATCCGCGTTTCGCCGCCAATCCGCTGGTGAGGGGGCCGCCCGGAATCCGTTTCTACGCCGGCGCCGCGCTGCTCGATCGCCACGGCCACGCACTCGGCACGTTGTGCGTGATCGACTACCAGCCGCGCGAACTGCCCGCCGATCAGCGGGAAGGGCTGGCGGCGCTGGCGCGCGCGGTGGCGTCCGCCCTCGAGCTGCGGCAAGCGGCGGGACAATTGCGTGAAATGGTGCTGACCGACGCGCTGACCGGGCTCGCCAACCGTCCGGCATTCTTCGGCGCGCTCGACCGCGCCATCGCGCGCCAGCGTCGTGATGCCGAAGGGTTCGGACTGGTCTGCGTCGACCTCGACGGCTTCAAATCCGTCAACGACCGGCACGGCCACGGCGCCGGCGACGCGGTGCTGGGCGCCGTCGCCCGATCCCTGCGGGCCTGCACCCGGCGCGAGGATGTCGTGGCACGCATCGGCGGCGACGAATTCGCCGTCCTGGTCGTCGGCGGCGACGGTCGGGACGTGCGTGAGGTGGCCGAACGCATCCGCGTGTCGATCCGACGGGCAACCACGGCCAGCGGGGCCCCGGTCTCGGCCTCGGTGGGCGCCGCCATGTTCGCCGGGCCGCCTGCCGATTCGGTGGCCGCCCTGGTCGCCGCGGACCGATTGCTCTACGCGGCGAAAGGCGGCGGCAAAGACCGCACCGCGTACGGCGAGATCGCCGCCCGGCTGGCTTCGCCGGCCACCGAGAACGTCTGACCGCTCGGAAGCGAAGCAAGGTCAAAGGGCGCTGCCTCCTGGCCTTGCTTCCGAGCAGTCGAACCATTGCCGGTTGGTGGCGGCGCCCCGGACAGGGTTATGCTGCTGCTTCGTTCCGCGAAGGGGGTTCGCCATGAGTCAGACTGCGTTCCACGCGCTGCACCTGTCGATTGCGGATTACATTGCCGTTGTCACGCTCGACCGGCCGCCGGTGAATGCGCAGACCCGCGCCACCCAGGACGAAATCGCGCTTTGTTTCGACGAGCTGTCCGATCTGGCCGAGGTGCGTGCCGTGATTCTGACCGGGGCAGGGCGGGTGTTTTCCGCCGGTGCCGACATCAAGGCGCGCGTTGCCGCGGCGCCGGCGCCCGGCGGCGATCGCCAGCATTTGCGCAGTGCGCGCGAGAGTTATCATGCCATCATGGAGTGCAGGAAGCCGGTGATCGCGGCGATCAACGGTCCTGCCCTCGGGGCAGGCCTGGCGCTGGTTGCAAGCTGCGACATTCTGCTGGCGGCGGAGGAGGCCGAGCTCGGCCTGCCGGAGGTCACCGTCGGCCTGATGGGCGGGTGCCGGCACGCGATGCGCCTGTTCGGTCATTCCACCGTGCGGCGGATGATGTTCACCGGGGAGCGCCTGCGCGGCCCGGAGTTGTACCGCCGCGGCGTCGTGGAAGCCTGCGTGCCGCAGACCGAGCTGCTGCCGGCGGCACGCGCGATCGCCGCGCGCATTGCCGAGCTGAGCCCGACCGCGGTGCAGCTTGCCAAGCACTCGGTCAACACGATCGAAACCATGAGCCTGCGCGACGGCTACCGATTCGAGCAGGACATGACCATGCAACTCGGTCGCATGCCCGATGCGATGGAGGCGAAGCGGGCGTTCCTGGAGAAGCGCAAACCGGTGTTCGGCGCCGGGTAGGAACCGTTCTCCAACCCCCCGAAGGCGGAGGGAGAAGAGAGTGCCGACCGAAACCGCGTGACCGGGCCGCGAAAATTTCGCACCTCCTGCCCGTCCTGTGTTAAGATGGCGGTTCGTGAGGTCGCGGCTGGACGTGACCGGCATTTTCTTGTCCTGCGTCGCCCCCTGCCCGCGTCCCGTGCGCAACGTTCGGGAGGAGGGCGGCCATGACCGTCGGCAATCCGGCACGCAACCCCGTGGTCTGGGGGTGGGATCAGATCCGGTCGGCCCTGGTGGGCATGGAGGCGGCGCGTCACCGGCCCGCCACCCATGAGGTTCCTGCGCTGCTCATCCGCCGCATCGGCACGGCCGACCTGCGCGCTGCGGTTGCCGGGGGCATTGCGGACTTCCGCGCCGATCCCACGCATTACGTGGTCCTCTGCGCGTTGTATCCGGCGCTGGGGCTGGTGCTCGCCCGGCTTGCCTCGGGTGTGCACGCGCTGCCGCTGATCTTTCCCCTGGTGGCGGGGTTTTCCTTGCTCGGACCGTTCGCCGCGGTGGGCCTCTATGAGCTCAGCCGCCGGCGCGAGGCTGGAGCGGAAATTGCCTGGTGGCATGCGTTCGACGTGATCGACTCGCCCGCGTTCGGCGGAACACTGAAGCTCGGGCTGCTGCTCGCCGGGTTGTTCGTACTGTGGCTGGTGGCCGCGGAGGGGATTTTCCTGCTGACCGTCGGCCCGCTGGCGCCGGCCTCGCCCGCCGCGCTGCTGCACGCGGTGCTGTTCACCTGGCGCGGCTGGATCCTGCTGGTGGTGGGCAACGGCGTCGGCTTCCTGTTCGCCGTGGCCGCCCTGGTGCTGGGGGTGGTGTCGTTCCCCATGATGGTGGATCGCGGGGTATCGGTCGAACTGGCGATGCAGACCTCGCTGCGCGCCGTGCGGGCCAACAAGCGCGCGATGGTGGGCTGGGGGCTGATCGTGGCAGTCGGGCTGGTGCTGGGGTCGGTGCCGTTCCTGCTCGGGCTGGCGGTGGTGATCCCGGTGCTGGGGCACGCGACCTGGCACCTGTATCGGCGGCTGGTGGCGTTCGAGCCGGGGTAGGTCTGTCGGTGGCATAGGGTGGGCCCGCGGTTACCACCGGCGTCCGCGTGCCCCTAGCACCCGCTTGCCGCGTCCCGTCGTTCCGCCTAGCCTTCCCGGGTCGTCGGTCCCGCGCGAGCGGGTGAAAAGGGAACGCCGTGCGTCCCGGCTGGGCCTTCGTGGTCCGGGGGCAAGTCGGCGGCTGCCCCCGCAACTGTCAGCGGCGAGCCGCTGGCCCTTCCGCCCCGCACACCCCGGAACGGGCATGCGGGCGAGCCACTGGACCGCACGGTCCGGGAAGGCGGGGCCGGCAGCTATGACCCGCGAGCCAGGAGACCTGCCGTCGTCGCACGAGCAACGCCGCCGGGCGGGGTGTACCGGAGGCTGGAGACGACCATGACCGCCACCTTCCGCGGCGCCGCCGCGCACCCTTTCCCCACCGCCGTTACCCTGTCCACCCGCCGCGATGGAGGCCGGGCATGACCGTCGCCGCCAACCTCGGCTTTCCCCGCATCGGCGCCCGCCGCGCCCTCAAATTCGCCCTCGAGCGGCACTGGACCGGCGAGACCGACGCCGCGGCGCTGCACGACACCGCGGCAGGCTTGCGCGCCGCGCATTGGCGCACCCAGCAGGGCGCCGGCATCAGCCACGTACCCAGCGGCGATTTCTCGCTCTATGACCACGTGCTGGACACCGCCTGCCTGCTCGGCGCGCTGCCGCCGGGGTACGGCTGGACGGCCGGGCCGGTGTCCTTGCCGACCTACTTCGCGCTGGCCCGTGGCTCGCGCGGCGCCGAGGCCGAGCGGGATGCCGGTATCTCCCCCGGCCTGCCCGCGCTCGAAATGACCAAATGGTTCGACACCAACTATCACTACCTGGTGCCGCGCCTGGCCGCCGGGCAGCGATTCGCGCTGACCGGGAACCGCCCGCTCGCGTTGTTCCGCGAGGCTCTGGCCGCCGGCACCCGCACCCGGCCGGTGCTGCTCGGCCCGGTCTCGTTCCTGATGCTGTCCAAGACGACGGATGGCTCCGACCCGCTCGACCTGCTCGACGGCGTGCTGCCCCTTTATGCCTGCGTACTGGCCGAGCTGGCCGAGGCGGGCTGCACCTGGGTGCAGGTGGACGAACCGGTGCTGGCGCTCGATCTTGCGGAGAAGGCGCGCCTCGCCTTCGCGCTGGCCTACGCCACATTGGCGCGCGGGCCGACGCCGGAGATGCTGCTGGCCAGCTATTTCGGCGCCCTTGGAGACAACCTTGGCACCGCCCTGCGGCTGCCGGTGGCCGGGCTGCATCTCGACCTGGTGCGCGGTGCCGCCGACCTGGAGACGGTGCTGGCCGCCGCGCGGCCCGAGCAGTGGCTGTCGCTCGGCCTGATCGACGGCCGCAACGTCTGGCGCACCGACCTGCGCGCCGCCCTGGCGACCGCGCAGCGGGTGGCCGCCGCGCGCGGCGGCACACGCCGGCTGATGGTCGCACCGTCCTGCAGCCTGCTGCACGTGCCGTTGGATCTGGCGCAGGAGACCGCGCTCGATCCGGAGATCGCGAGCTGGCTCGCTTTCGCGGCGCAGAAGTTGGGGGAGGTCGCGGCCCTGGCACGCGGGCTCGACGAAGGCGAGGCAGCGATCCGCGGCCCGCTGGAGGCGAGCGACGCGGTAGTGCACGCGCGTCGCGCCAGCACCCGCGTACACCGGCCCGACGTCGCCGCCCGCATGGAGGCGCTGGCGCCGGCGATGGAGTGCCGCGCCAGCCCGTTCCCCGCCCGCCGCATCGCGCAGCAGGCGCGGCTGGGCCTGCCCGCGTTCCCCACCACCACCATCGGCTCCTTCCCGCAGACCGCGGAAGTGCGCCGGCTGCGCGCCGACCTCGGCCGCGGCGCGTTGACCGAAGCCGAGTACGACCAGGCGATCGAGACCCGGATCGCCGAGGCGGTGCGCTGGCAGGAGGACGTCGGCCTCGACGTGCTGGTGCACGGGGAGTTCGAGCGCAACGACATGGTGCAGTATTTCGGCGAGCGGCTGCACGGCTACGCCTTCACCCGGCACGGCTGGGTGCAGTCCTACGGCAGCCGCTGCGTCGCGCCGCCGGTGATCTGGGGCGACGTGTCGCGCCCGGAACCGATGACCGTGCGCTGGTCCGCCTACGCGCAATCGCTCACCGCGCGGCCGATGAAGGGCATGCTGACCGGCCCCGTCACCTTGCTGCAATGGTCGTTCGTACGTGATGACCTGCCGCGGGAGGCGGTGTGCCGGCAGATCGCGCTTGCCATCCGCGACGAGGTCGCCGACCTGGAAGCGGCCGGTATCCCGGTAATCCAGGTGGACGAGCCGGCGTTTCGCGAAGGCCTGCCGCTGCGCCGCGTCGAATGGGAAGGCTATCTGCGCTGGGCGGTGGCGTGCTTCCGCTTGGCGACGGCCGGGGTGCGCGACGCGACCGCGATCCACAGCCACATGTGCTACTCCGAGTTCAACGACATCATGGACGCGATCGCGGCGATGGACGCCGACGCGATCTCCATCGAGGCGAGCCGCAGCCGGATGGAGCTGCTCGACGCCTTCGCGCTGCGCACGGCGGACGGCGGGGCGAGCTACCCGGCCGAGATCGGGCCGGGTGTGTGGGACATCCACAGCCCTCGGGTGCCGGACGCGGCGGAGATGGCGGAGTTGCTGGGCCGCGCGCGGGTACGGCTGCAGGACTGGCAGATCTGGGTCAATCCCGATTGCGGCCTGAAGACCCGCCGGTGGGAGGAGGTCCGGCCGGCGCTCGAGAACCTGGTTGCCGTGGCCCGGCAGATGCGCGCCGGTCCGGCGGACGGACGGGCGTAATCTCGGCGACGACCGGCGGCGTCTCGCCCAGGTCTGGCCGGGCGGCACCACGCCGGGGTGCCGTCGGCATCCTGTCGTAGCAAGCCGGTGTGATACCGGCGGCCTCTTCGGCCGGCCGGTATCGCGCATGGGGTTGGCGGGGCGGCCATGCGCAAAATCAAGGACATACCAGCGGCCAGGTGGACGCCGGACGAGGAATTGGCCGGGGCCGCTGGTATGAGGTGGGAAGGACCGGGGGCAACCTGGCTGCCGATCCTTCCCCCGCATGGCCGCGCCGGGCGCAGAAGCCTGCACGGGCCACGCCAGCGGCGTGTGCCGTTTCGAACCAAGCGTGCGGACCGGGGTCGATCCGGATCAACGCGCCGGCCCGGGCCGCACTTCGGGGTCGTGACGGCGGACGGGCGGCAGGCGCCCGGGCAGCATGAACGACTCATTGCCACCGCCTGTGTACAGGTGCATACTAGGTTTACAAATGCACGGTCCGGTAGCGACGGGCAGCCGGACGGGACGGGACCAAGCGATGGTGAGCAGCAGGGCCGCCGGGAGCGCGCCCGGTTGGATGGCGGACGATGCCGACCGCGTGTCCGGCTATCGAACGATGCACTCGCCGTTTGTCGAGGCCGGGCACGAGGGATTGGCGGCGCAGGTCTCGACACCGCAGCTCGATGTAGCCCCCCGCCTTGCCAGGTGGGGCAGCTTTCCCCCCGAGGGCTTCATCATCGGGGCCCAGAAGGCCGGCACGACCACCCTGGCCGCCATGCTCGACCAGCATCCCGAGATCGCGGTGGCACAGCCGAAGGAGCCGGATTTTTTCCACTCGAATTGGGATCGTGGAATCGACTGGTACCGCAGTTGCTTCCCCGAGCCTCGCGACATCCTGGTCGATGCCTCGCCAAGCTACACGATGGCCGCGCCGGATCTCGGCGACACGGAGGCGGTTCCCGAACGGATCCACGCGCTGCAGCCGCGGGCGCGCTTCATCTATCTCGTGCGTGATCCCGCGGAACGCTGCCATTCGGCCTATTGGCATGAGGTGCGGGTGGGCCGGGAAAGGCGAAGCCTGCGGGACGCGGTAAGGCAGCGCGCCTATTACACGCACGCAAGCTACTACCATCGTCAACTCGGTGGGTTCCTGCGGTTCTTTCCGCTGGAGAAGTTCCTTTTTGTGCCGTTCGAACGTCTGATCGGGGAGCCAGTCGCGGTCGCCGCGGAGTGCGCGCGATTTCTGGGCGCGACGCAGCCCGATTTCCGATTTCTCGACACGGGGCCCAAGAATCAGGGGTTTCAATACAATCGGCTTGGTCAATTCGCGCGCGACCGCGTCGGAGAGCGGGGACTCAAGTTGGCGTCGGGGGTCATTTCCCGGTTGCTGCCGCGTCTCTTGCACTCCCGTGCCAAACGGGTGATCACACAAGCCGTTCCGGGGCTTGCCGATGATGACCGGGCGTGGCTGTGGGAGCATTTCTTCTCCGATTTCTCCCGGTTCGAGCTCGCAACCGGATTCCGGCCAAACGCAGCGCGTTATGCCAGCCACTTAGAGACGGATACATGCGTCGGCGCGAGCGATCGCCACGCCCGGGCTCACTTGCAGGCAGATCAACTTCCCTGACGGCGGCGTGCTCATGTTGGGCGATGCCGTGTTCTCGTTTGGCTGCGGCCGCCCTCGGATTCGTCTCGGGGTTGTTATCATTCCAAATCCCCATAGCGATCGCTGGAACGCCGCCTGCACTTCGGGCAGGGGGGCAGCAGAGGGAAACCAGGGCGGGCGGGGATCGCACGATTCCCGCACGCGACGCTACGTGTGGGTGGAATCACGTCCCTTGCCGACCGTGCCCATGAACAGGACCCGTCCTGCCAGCACCCGGCCGAAGCGCCCGAGCGCCATCAGAGCCAGCCGGTCGACCCTGGCAGGACCGTGCCAATGCACCGGCACCAGCCGGCCTGAGAACAACGCAAAATAATCCAGCTTCGGGCTCTGCAACCGGGAAAGAATGAGATCGAGCTCGCGTTCATCAATTTTGTGTTCATCTTCGGTGATGTACGGATCTTCGGTCCCGTAGATGTAGCGTCTCATACGAGGATAGAGCCCCCTGGAGACGAGGGCGCTATCGCGGACCTTCTGGATCCACGAGTGGGTATAGAGCTCGTTGCCGACGACGAGCGCACCTGGCCGGAGGATCCGGATTGTCTCCTCGATGCTACGCGGGATATCGACATGGTGCAGCATGTTAAGGAACAGCACCATGTCGAAGAAATTGTCGGGATAGCGCATATCTTCGCAGGCAAAAGAATCGAACTGAATGCGATCGGCCAGGCTGCCCGCCCGCCGTCGCGCGATGTCCAGGCTCTCGACCGAGAGGTCGCAGGCATAGACTTGGGCGCCCATTGCCGCCAGACGCACGGCGTCTTCACCGAAGCCACAGCCGGGAATGAGGACGCGCTTCCCTCTCAGATCCATGCCCAGCAGGCAAGTATAGGTGAACCAGTAAGCATTCCACCAACGCCGCCGGTCCGGCTGCAAGACATCCATGGCGATCGGTTCGGCCGCCTTGGTGTCGGCAAGAGCGTGGGCTCGTTCGCGATGATATTCGTACTCGCGCCTTTGCCGCTCGGTAAGGTCCATGCCAGTCAGGTCCATTACTGCCAGACTCACCGCTCAGGGAAAGAAAATCATACCAAAAATTTGCGGTTTGTCTACCGGTACGCATGTCCGCGGAAGAATCGCCGGAAACGTCCACGCGGTCCCCCACGATCTACTCCGGCGCATAGCGGGTCCCATCCCACTTGCTGCTGGCTATTCTTCAATTTGGTGGTAGGCGTCGCCCGGGAGAGCGGCTTGGCACAGCCAATGGACCACTCCGACGACATCGTCCGCTCCCGCGACCGTCCGCCAGGATGCCACCTCAACCGAGGTGTGGGCGCGTACCTCGCGCTGCGACCGAACGGCACCCGATCCGAGCCGATCCGTCATCCCCTCTCAACCATCACCTCCGCCAGCACGTCCCGCCCCGCCATCCCCGCCGCCAGGCTCGCGGCATTGACGATCGCCACCCGGAACCCTCCCGGCGGCATCGGGTGCCGCCCTGGCTCCCGATCCTCGTGGAACGTGATCTGCACGCTAGACACCCCCGGTATCGCCCGCACCCGCTCCACCACCGACGCCGGAGGATGCCGATAGCGGCGCCCGTGCGGGGCGAACAACACCACGCTGAACCCGTCCGTGCGGTCCGCATCGGTGAACTGCCACACCCCGGAGGCGTAGAGCCGCACCAGCGCCTCCACCCACTCCGTCCCGTACAGATCCGGCCATTGATCCGCGAACCGCAGATGCGCTTCGATGATGCGCCCGCCGATCGTTTCGAAATTCGCCATCCCGGTATATCCCGCCAGGTGCGTGCGCGCCCAGGCGCCGCACCACGCCTCCACTTCCTCCATCCCCTCCGCGTGGATATGCCAGTGGTCGAACACCCCGCCCTCGCCCGCCGCGCCCGTCGCGTGCCGCCACCACCGCGGCGCGCCGTCCACCAGCGCCACATCGGAACTGACGTGCCGCCCGGTCAGCAGCCGGGACCAGAAATGCCCCGGCGTCAGCGCCGCCGCATACTCGGCCGCCGAGGCGATCACCCGGCTCCCCGTCCCCATCCCGCGCAGGTTCATGATCGGCTTGGAGAACACCGGGAAGAACGGCGGCTTCACCCCGTGCGGCGCCGCCTCCAGCCCCTGCGACAAGGCGACCGCCAGCTTGTCGTAGATCCAGCGGTGCGCCGGGTACCATTCCCAGGAATCCGCATCTTCGGTGGAAATCCGCACGTCGTCCGGACAGGCGGCGGCGGCGAAATACTGCAAGCGCCAGGGATCGGCCTCGCAGATCGGCATCGCCCTCAGCCCGGGGCGGCCGGGCGCAGCCGCGGCGGCAGGGTGGTGAGCGATTCCGCGGTGTCGAAATCGCGCAGCACCGCGTCGTCGGCCATCTCGACCTCCGCGACGTTCTCCATATGCTGGCCGAGGAGGAAGCGGGCGCCGGAATCGCCCGTGATGCGCAGGATTTCGGGGAAGAAGCGGCGGTCCCACAGCATCGGGTTGCCTTGCTTGCCGCGGAACGTCGGCAGCACGATCAGCCGTCCTTCGTCGGGGTCGTAGGCCTCCAGCAGCCGGTCGATCATCCGGCCCGTCACCAGCGGCATGTCGCCGAGGCAGACGATGGCGGCGGCGGCGTCCGGCGGGACGGCGGCGATGCCGGCGCGCAGGCTGGCCGACAGGCCGTCGGCGTAGTCGGGCGCGTGCACCACCCGCACCGGCCGGCCGCCCAGCGCGTGCGCCACCTGCTCGGCCTGATGCCCGGTCACCACCACGATCGGATGCGCCTTGGACGACAGCACGTTGTCCACCACCCGCGCGACCATCGGCTTGCCGGCCCGGTCCGCCAGCAGCAGCTTGTTGAGCGGCGCCATCCGGCGCGACCGCCCGGCGGCCAGCACGACCCCGGCGATCACCGGGGCACTGCGCGGCGCCGGTCCCACGCGGGCCTCGGCGGTGGCTTTCTCGCGCGGCAGCGGTCGCAGGTCGGTTTCCTTGAGCAAGCCACCCACCCCCATGCGCATGATCTCCGCCGAGCCCACCGGCAACCCGGCGAACAGCCGCGGCAGCACGAGGTCGATCCCGTTCTGCTTCGGGCTGCGCGCGCAGCCGGGCAACACGAGCGCCGGCCGGGTGCCGATCCGCCCGACGCAGATCAGGTTGCCGGGATCGACCGGCATGCCGAAATGCAGGATCTCGCCCCCCGCCCGCACGATGCCCTCCGGCCCCACGTCGCGCCGATCCACCACCGCCGAGGCACCGACGATCAGCAGCAGGTCCGCCCCCTGGGCGATCAGGGCCTCCAGCGCCGCCGCGATCGGCGCGGTCTCGTGCGGCGTGCGCAGCGCCGGCAGCAGGGTGCCGGTCAGCGCGACCACCCGCGCCTCGGTCACGGCGATTGTTTTTTCGGTGACGCTTTCCTTCAGACCCGGAAGCTGGGTCGCCACCAGGCCGACCTTCAGCGGGCGGAACGGATGGAGCCGCAGCGCCGGGCCGCCATGTGCCGCCACTGCTTCGGCGACCGACACCATTGTGCCCGGCACGGCGAAGGGGATGATCTTGACGGTGGCCACCAGGTCGCGCGCCGCGACGACCGCGCCGTCCGGCAGAGTGCCGACGGTAAGCGACTCGTCCACTCCGTTCAGCCGGTCGATCTTGGCGGCATCGACCCGCAGCACGCCCGCCGCCTCGGCGGCCAGGTTCACCCGCCCGGTGGCCGCACGGGTGCGCCCGAGCAGCGGCGCCACGAGCGGGGCGGCCAGCCGGTCGGCGGCGATGTCCTCCGGCACGTCGCCCGGTTCCAGCCGGGCGGCGACCACGTCGGTATGTCCGGCCGCCCGCAGCGCCGCCAGCGCCGCCTCGTCCAGCACCGATCCTTTACGGATCATGCGGTCGGAAAGACGGTGCGACTGAGCGAGGATGGCGCCTTTCGCCTCGGCAAGCGGAACCGGGCCGAACCTCATGCGGCGCGCGCCGCCGGTCGGGCGGGGGCGAGGGGGGAGCCGCGGCGCGCCGCGACCAGCTCGGCGGCGATGGAAAGTCCGATCTCCGGCGCCGTCACCGCTTCCAGATCGAGCCCGACAGGGCCCTTGATCCGTGCCAACGCCGCAGGATCGTGGCCGAGCGCGGCCAGCCGGCCGAGCCGCGCCGCATGGGTGCGGCGCGAGCCCAGGGCGCCGATGTAGAACGCGTCCGAGCGCAGCGCGCGATCGAGCGCCGGATCGTCCAGCTTCGGATCATGCGTGAGTGTCACGACCGCGGTGCGGGAATCGGGCGCCAGCGCCGCCATTGCCTCGTCCGGCCAGTCGGTGCGCACCGTGACGTTCGGGAAACGCTCGTCGGAGGCGAACGACCGCCGCGGATCGACCACGGTAACGGCGTAGCCCACTTCAGAGGCGAACGGCACGAGCGCCTGGGCGATATGCACCGCGCCCACCACGATCAGCCGCAAGGGCGGCGTGTAGGCGTGCAGGAACCAGTCGGTCCCGTCGAGCTTCACCGTGCCGCTTTCGTCTTCTTCCAGCGCATGCGTCGCGGCCGCGTTCAGCGCCGCCGGCTGGGCGGGGTCGGGCAGCAGGCACTGGGCACCGTCCGGCAGGCGGGTTGCCAGCACCACCGGGCGCTTGGCCGCCCGCGCCGCTGCCAGCGCGGCGAGCAGGGCGGGCGTCACGCCAGAGGCTCCACGAACACTTTTACCTTCCCCCCGCAGGCGAGGCCCACTTCCCACGCGCGCTCGTTCGTCACGCCGAAATCGAGCAGTTGCGGCGTGCCGGTTTCCATCGTGCGCAGCGCGGCGTCGGCCACCGCGCCCTCGATGCAGCCGCCGGAGACGGAGCCCGCCATGCGGCCCGATTTCGTCACCGCCATCTGGCTGCCGGCCGGGCGTGGGGAACTGCCCCAGGTTTCGGTAACGGTGGCGATCGCCACCTGCTCGCCGGCGTTGCGCCAGGCCGCGGCCTGGGCCAGTACGTCTTCCACATCTCCACTCATGCGCCGCTCCTATCCCCGGTCTGCCGGGGGCAGTATGGGCCGGCGCGGCACCGGGCGCGAGAGCAACGCGACCAGCGCGCGCAGGCTGTCCAGGTTGTGCACCGGGCGGAACTCGTCCACGTAGGGCAGCATCGCCCGGATGCCCTGGGATTTTGGTTCGAACCCCGTCCAGCGCAACAGCGGATTGAGCCAGATCAACCGCCGGCAGGACCGGCGCAGCCGCGCCATGTTCTCGGCCAGCTCGCGCGTGCCGTCCTGTTCGCGCGGCCGGTCGAGCCCGTCGGTGATCAGCAGCACCACCGCGCCCTGGCCCAGCACCCGGCGCGCCCAGAGCCGGTTGAACCGGGCCAGCGCCTCGCCGATGCGGGTCCCGCCGGACCAGTCGGGCACCACATGGGCGATGGTCTGGAACGCCACCTCCGGATCGCGGTAGCGGAGCTGGCGGGTGATGTTGGTCAGCCTGGTGCCGAACAGGAACACGTGCACCCGGTCGCGGTCGTTCGTGACCGCGTGCAGGAAATGCAGCAGGACCTGGGCGTAGCGCCCCATCGAGCCGGAGATGTCGCACAGCACCACGAGCGGCGGCGGCCGGGTGGTGCGCCGGGCGCGGGCGAGGTCGAAAATCTCCCCGCCGTGGCGCAGGCTGGTGCGGATGGTACGGCGGAGGTCGGCGATCGGCCCCGTCGGGTCGGGTCGGACGCGGCGGGTGCGGCGTAGATCGAGCGGCAGGGTGAGGCGGCTGATCTCCCGCTTCGCCGCGGCGATCTCCTCGGCCGACATGGATTCGAAATCCATCCGCTGCAGGCGCTCGCTGGCGCTGGCGGCGAAGGTGGCATCCAGCTCCGGCGGCGGTTCGTCGCGGGGCTTGGCGTCGCGCGGCGGGGCCATCGCCTCGGCGACCCGGCGGGCGGCGGGCGGCGGGCGTTCGGGCTTGCGGGTCTTTTCCGCCGCCATCAGGGCCATCGCGGCGGCCTGCTTGCCGGCGGCGGGGTCGCGCCAGAACAGGGCGAAGGCGTGGTCGAACACCTCCTGGTGCTCGTGGCGATGGATCATGGCGGCGCGGAGCGCGGTGCGCGCTTCCTCCCGCGCCCCGATATTGACCAGGCCGAGCGCCTGCTGTGCCGCCAGGGTCTCCGCCGGGCCGACCGGCAAGCCGGCGCGGCGTAGCAGCCGGGCGAAATGCATGACGTTTGCTGCCAGGGTGGGGGTGGTCGCGGTCGGCGTGGGGCTGGTAGGGGCAGCGGCCTGGGACATGGACAGGATAAGTGCGGAAACATCCTCTGCCTGCAAGAGGAGGGCGCCGCCGCCTCAGCGCACCAGACTGACCCGCACCCCAGGCAACGCGACCTCGGTCCAGGCGCGATCGGCCGTGAGCGCCACGCCGCCGAGTTGGGCCGCCAGCGCGAGGCACGCCCGGTCGCCGAACCCCAGGCCTGCGGCGCACGTCGCCGGGCGCAGCACGCCGGCCGAACAGGCCGCCTCCGCGTCGAACGGCCGCGGATCGAGGTCGAGCCCGTCGAGTGCCGCCCGTATCGTCGCCTCCGGCATCCCGCGCTCGGCAAGCGTCGACACCACTTCCGACAGGTTCACCGCGCTGATCGTGGCGCGCGGCAGGGCCGCGAGCACCGCCTCGGTGCCCGGTTCGTTGCCCAGCAGTGCCAACACGGCCGAGGCGTCCAGCACCACCGGCCCGCCTGGTTCAGTCACGTGCCGCGTCCACCCGGCGCTGCGCGATGAGCTCGTCGGACAGACGGACGCCGTCAGGAACGTAAGGGCGCACCAGCGCCTGCGCCCGTTCCACCGCACGGCGCAACGAGCGGACGCGCAACTCCCCGTCCCTGATATCGAGCACCAGGCTTTCCCCGGGAGTGAGCGCAAGTTCGCGGCGGAACTCGGCGGGAATCACCAGCCGGCCGCCTTCGGCAAGCCTGGCGCGCTGCGCTGTCATGGGGGTCCCTCTTGTCGATCCATGGCCGGGGATATAGGACAAACCTCAATTTATTGCCATGCTTCGCAGAATATGGCCGGACACAGGAAGCCTCCATGGATGACGATTTCCGCCGCGCAGCGCTCGACTACCACCGCCTGCCGCGGCCCGGGAAGCTCAGCGTCGAGCCGACCAAGCGCATGGCCACCCAGCGCGACCTGGCGCTCGCCTATTCCCCCGGCGTCGCCGCCGCCTGCGAGGCGATCCGCGCCGATCCCGCCACCGCGCACGACTACACGATCCGCGGCAACCTAGTGGCGGTGATCTCCAACGGCACCGCCGTGCTCGGCCTCGGCAACATCGGCGCGCTGGCCGGCAAGCCGGTGATGGAGGGCAAGGCCGCGCTGTTCAAGAAATTCGCCGGCATCGACGTGTTCGATATCGAAGTGGACGCCGCCGACCCGGACCGGTTCTGCGACGTCGTTGCCGCGCTGGAACCCACCTTCGGCGCGATCAACCTGGAGGACATCAAGGCCCCCGAGTGCTTCGCGATCGAATCCTGCCTGCGCGAGCGCATGTCCATCCCGGTCTTCCACGACGACCAGCACGGCACCGCCATCACGGTGGCTGCGGCGGTGATCAACGGGCTGCGGCTGCAGGGCAAGACGCTCGACCAGGTGAAACTTGTCACCTCCGGCGCCGGCGCTGCAGCGCTCGCCTGCGTCGATCTGCTCGTGAGCATGGGTGTGCGGGTCGAGAACGTGACCCTCACGGACATCGGCGGCGTGGTGCGGGCCGGGCGGCCGGGGATGCTGGACAACATGGCCCGCTACGCGCGGGAGACGAACGTCACGACCCTGGAAGAGGCGCTGGAGGGCGTGGACCTGTTCCTCGGCCTCTCGGCGCCACGGGTGCTGAAACCGGAATGGCTCGGCCGGCTCGCCGAAAAACCGCTGATCCTGGCGCTCGCGAATCCCGAACCCGAGATCCTGCCGGAGCTTGCCCGCGCCGCGCGGCCGGACGCAATCGTCGCCACCGGGCGCAGCGACTATCCGAACCAGGTCAACAACGTCCTCTGCTTTCCGTTCATCTTCCGCGGCGCGCTGGATGTGGGCGCCAGCACGATCGACCGCGGCATGGAGATCGCGGCGGTCGAGGCGCTGGCCGGCCTCGCGCGCATGGAAGCGAGCGAGGTCGTGGCCGCGGCCTATGGCGGCACGGCGCCAGTGTTCGGCCCGGACTACATCATCCCCAAGCCCTTCGACCCACGGCTCATCCTGGAGATCGCGCCCGCAGTGGCGCGCGCGGCGATGGCGAGCGGCGTGGCGCGCCGCCCGATCGCCGATTTTGACGCCTACCGCCACGAGCTGGAGCGCTTCGTATTCCGCTCCGGCCAGTTCATGCGTCCGGTGTTCGAGGCGGCGCGCAAGTCGCTCCAGCGCATCGTGCTGGCGGAGGGCGAGGACGAACGGGTGCTGCGCGCTGCGCAGACACTGGTCGATGATCGGATCGCCCGGCCGATCCTGCTCGGCAAGCGTGACGCGATCGCGGCGAAGGCGGCGGCGATGGGCCTGCGGCTCGATCTCGGCGGCGCGGTGCGGGTGATCGATCCCGCTGCCGACAATGGAATCTTCGACCGGCTGGCGGCCGAATACGTCCGCCTGGCAGGCCGGCGCGGCGTGCCACCCGACATCGCCGTGCGCAGCCTGCGCGGACGCGGCTCCATCGCCGCCGCGATGCTGCTCCATGCAGGGGAGGCGGACGCCGCGCTGGTCGGCGGGCTCGCCAACTGGTGGCGGCAGATCCAGTACATCCTGCCGATCATTCCGCGCTGCGCAGGCGCCAGCCGGGTCTACGCGCTGGCGGCGCTGATCCTGCCCACCGGCACTCTGTTCCTGTGCGACACGCACATGGTGGTTGATCCTACCGCGGAACAGATCGCCGAGATGACCCTGCTCGCCGCCGACGCCGTCGCCGGGTTCGGCATCGTGCCCAACGTGGCGCTGCTGTCGCACTCCAATTTCGGTGCCAGCGATTCCGACTCCGCGCGCAAGATGCGTAGCGCGCTCGAGTTGGTCCGCGCGCGCCAGCCAAGCCTCGCGGTGGACGGCGAAATGAACGCGGAATCGGCGCTGGTGGAGGCAATCCGCGCCCGCGCCGTGACGGATAGCCGGATCAAGGGCACAGCCAACCTGCTGGTGATGCCCAACCTGGACGCCGCGAACATCGCGTTCACCCTGCTGAAAGCCGCAGCCGATGCACTGTCGGTCGGGCCGCTGTTGCTCGGGATGTCGCGGCCGATCCACGTGCTGGTCCCCAGCGTGACGGCGCGGGGGATCGTGAACCTGAGCGCGTTCGCGGCGCGCGAGGCGGCACTGCGGGAGAGGTAGGACGGCCAGGGGGCGAAGCCTCCCGGCCTTGCTTTCTCTTCAGTGCCGCACCAGCCGAGCGGCGAAGAAGCCATCCATCCCGTCGTACTCGGGCCAGAGCGCCGGGTTCGTGCGCAGGAACCCATCCGCCGTGCGGGCCTCAGGCAGCGCGGTGACTTCGGCGGCGGTGAACGGATCGTGGCGCAGTCCGCCGGTGGCGAGGGCGGCGGCGATTCGGGGTTCGGCTTCCTCGGGCTGAAGCGAGCACACGGCGTAGATCAGCCGCCCGCCGGGACGCAGCAGGGCGGCGGCGGCGGCGAGCAGGCGGTCCTGGGATTGGGTCAGTGCGGCGATGTCGCGCGGGCGTTTCAGATGCGCGACGTCAGGGTGGCGGCGGATCGTTCCGGTGGCGCTGCATGGTGCATCCAGCAGTATGGCGTCGAAGGTCTCGCCCGGTGCCCAGGTTGCCGCGTCGGCGGCGACCGTTTCGGCCTCCAGCCGGGTGCGCGCCAGGGTCTCGCGCAGGCGGGAGAGGCGTCCCGGATCGCGTTCCACCGCGACGACCTTGGCTCCGGTGGCGGCGAGCTGGGCGGTCTTGCCCCCCGGCGCCGCGCAGAGATCGGCAACCCGTTCTCCCGGCCGGGCCGCAAGCAGCATCGCCGGCAGCGCGGCGGCGGCGTCCTGCACCCAGGCGTCGCCGGCGACGAAGGCGGGGACATCGTCCACCCGTGTCCCGGGCGGGAAGCGGACGGACCCGGTGGGTAGCAGCACGCTCCCCTCCGGCGCCGGCGTGCCAGGCCGCAGCGAAAAGTCGAGCGGCGCGGGGACCTGGTGCGCGACGGCGATCGGGCGAGCCGCGCTGCCCCAGGCGGTCCAGAGCCAGGCGGGCGTATCGAGCCGCGGGCCATCGAGCCCCTCCAGCGCGGCCGGACCGGCGGCGGCCAGGCGGCGCAGCACGGCGTTCACCAGGCCGGTGAACGGGGCGAACCCGCGCGTGCGCGCCAGTGCGACGGCAGTGGCGACCGCGGCATGGCCCGGCGTGTCCAGCAGCAGCAGCCCGGCGGCGCCGAGGCGGAGGATATGGCGCACCGGATCGGGCGGCGCCTTGCGCAAGAGGGGATCCAGCACCGCGTCCAGAGTGCCGAGCCGGCGCAGGGTTGCCGCGGCGAGCCGGTGCGCCGCTGCCCGGTCGCGTGGGGCGAGCGGGGGCAGGGCGTCCAGCGCCTCCTCCAGCGGCCGATGGCGATCCAGGACCGAACTCAGCAGGGCGAAGGCGGCATCGCGGGTCGGGTCTTGCATCCGGGTCGGGTCTCGCATCGGCGGGTTCATGCGCCGCGGCGGCGTTGCTGCCAACCGTCGCGGCGGCCCAACCGATCCCGATATGGGGGCATGGCCTTGCGGCCGACGGGTGGGGGCGCCCGCGGCGTACCGGTCCGGACGCGACGTACGCACGCGACGCCGGCACGGGGGGCCATCCTCCTGCCCGTCTCGCCCCGCTTGCATCCCTTCCGGTTTTCCCGCCTGATCCGGAGCGTCGGGAACTTTCCTGCACCGCGCCACCTCTCGCCCAAAGCACCGCCCATTGCCCCGCCCACCCAGCGCCAAGCCCCGATCGCCCAAACCCCGATCGCCCAAGCCCCGATCACCCTGGCGCACCGCCCAGGACGCCCGCGCTCCCCGCGCCTCGGGCCAGCTTCCGCCCGTCACCCTGGTGCAGATCACCGGCACCGACACGGACGGCGACGCCCTCGCGCGCCCCGTGTCCTGGGACGACGCCGGCCCGCCGCCGCAGATCCTCATGGCGCCGGAGCCGCACGGCCACCCCGCGCTCGCTCCCGGCCAGCGTGTGCTCGCGCGCCTGCGCCCCGCCGGCCCGGGCCGCTACGAGGGCCGCACGCTCAAGCGCCTGGCCGAATCTCCCGGCCGGGTCATCGGCATCTACCGTCCCGCCGATCCGGCCACCCATCGCGAAGCCCGCATCACCCCCACCGACCGGCGCAGCAAAGCCGAATGGACCGTCCCCGCCGGGGAAACTGCGGGCGCCGAGGCCGATGAGATCGTGCTGGCCGAACCCCTCCCGCACCACCGGCTCGGCCTCAAGCCGGCGCGCATCATCGAGCGCCTCGGCCGCATGGGGGACGCCCGCTCGGTCAGCCTGATCGCGATCGCCGGAAACGACATCCCGCACGTCTTCCCGCAGGAGGCCCTGGACGAAGCCGACGCCGCGGGCGCCGCGGCCCTCGGCGCGCGCGAAGACCTGCGCGCGCTGCCGCTGGTCACCATCGACGGCGCCGACGCGCGCGATTTCGACGACGCCGTCTTCGCCGAACCCGCCGCTGGCGGCGGCCACCGCCTGATCGTCGCGATCGCCGACGTCGCCCACTACGTCGGCCCCGGTTCCGCGCTCGACCGCACGGCGTGCGAGCGCGGCAACAGCGTCTATTTCCCCGACCGCGTCGTGCCGATGCTGCCCGAGCCGCTATCGAACGGCTGGTGCAGCCTGCGCCCCGCCGAGGAGCGCGGCTGTCTGTTCGCCGAACTCCATATCGACGCCGAGGGCCGCAAAACCGCGCACCGCTTCGGCCGCGGCCTGATGCGCAGCGCCGCGCGCCTGACCTACGAACAGGTGCAGCAGGCGCACGACGGCACCGCGCGCCTCGACCCCACGCCGCAGGCGTTGCTCCCCGCCCTCTACGCCGCCTTCCGCGCCCTGCTCGCCGCCCGCATCGCCCGCGGGACGCTCGATCTCGACCTGCCCGAACGTCAGGTGATCCTGCATCCGAACGGCCGGGTGGCGGACGTGATCCCGCGCCCGCGCCTCGACAGCCATCGGCTGATCGAGGAATTCATGATCGCGGCCAACGTCGCCGCGGCCGAGGAGCTGGGTCGCCACCACGCCCCCTGCCTGTATCGCATCCACCCGCCCCCCACCGCTGAAAAGCTGGAGGAACTGCGCACCATCCTGCACGGCCTCGGCGTGTCGCTCCCGCCGGGCGACCAGGTGCACCCGCGCGACCTCGACCGCGTGCTGCGCCAGGTCGCGGGCAAACCGGAAGCGCCGCTGGTGAACGAGGTGATGCTGCGCAGCCAGTCGCAGGCCGCCTACAGCCCCGACAACATCGGCCATTTCGGCCTCGCGCTGCGCCAGTACGCGCATTTCACCAGCCCGATCCGCCGCTACGCCGACCTGCTGGTCCATCGTGCCCTGATCCGCGCGCTGAAGCTCGGTCCCGACGGCCTGCCGCCGCACGCGGACGCCGACTTCCCCGACATTGCCACCCACATCACAGCCACCGAACGCCGTGCCCAGGCGGCGGAACGGGAGGCGATCGACCGCTACCTGTCCGCCTTCCTCGCCGACCGGGTGGGCGCGGTGTTCGCGGCCCGTGTCTCCGGGGTCACACGCTTCGGCCTTTTTGTCACGCTTGCGGAAAATGGCGCCAGCGGCATTGTCCCGCGCTCCGCGCTGCCGGATGATTTCTGGCAGCATGATCCGCGCGCACAGACCCTGACCGGACGGCGCACCGGCCTCGTCTTCCGCCTTGGCGAACCCGCCGAGGTCCGGCTGGCCGAGGCAACGCCGGTGACCGGAGGCCTCGTGTTCCAGCTCATGCAGGGCCTTCCGTCGCGTCCCTCGTATCGCGGCGGGCAAGTGGGGAATCGGTTCCGCCGTCGGTGAGAGGCTTCGGTCTCCTGTTCCTGTTGCTGGCGTTCGCGGGCCCCGCGCGAGCCGGCCCGGCTGTCGCGTTCAACGCCGCGTCGGCGCCAGGATTCGACGCCGCGCTGACCCGGCAGGTCTACGCCGCGGCGCTGACCTTCATCACGCCACGGGCGCTGGAACCGGTGAACGTGCCGGAGCTGACCGTATGGGGACTGCGCGGCCTGACCGCCCTCGACCCCGATCTCACCGCCGTCCTTCGCTCCGGGCGGCTGGAACTCAGCGGGCGCGCCGGCACGTTCTACGCCGCGCCGGCGCCGCGCGACGAGGCGCCTGCCGCCTGGGCCGACGCGGCGACGGCAATGGCGGCGGCGGCGTGGAACGCCTCGCCCGCGGTGCGCAGCGCCGGAACCCAGGGGGTGATCCAGGCCTTCTTCGACGAGATGTTCAATCATCTCGACCCCTACTCCCGCTACGAAGCCCCCTTCGCTGCGGCGGCGGACGAGACGGCGCGCGGCGGCGACGTCGGCATCGGGCTCCGTCTGATCCGCAAGGGGGGGGCGATCCTGGCTGGCACGGTCACCCCGGACGGACCGGCAGCGCGGGCCGGCGTGCGGCCGGGCGACGCTATTCTGGCGGTGGATGGGCAGCCCACGGCGCGGCGCTCCGCCGGCGCCGTCGCAGCCCAGCTCGCCGGCGCCGAGGGCTCGGCCGTCGTGCTCCGCTGGCTGCCGACCGTCGGGTCGGAGCGCAGCACCGCCATCGTCCGCGCCCGCGTGCCGCCGCGCACCGTGTTCAGCGACCGGCTCGCGGGAATGCTGCTGATCCGCATCACCCGCTTCAACCGCGAAACCGCAACCGGCTTCGCCGCGCCCATCGAGCAGGCCTTGGCCTCGCGTACCCCGCCGGACGGGATCGTGCTCGATCTGCGCGGCGATCCAGGCGGGCTGTTGGGTCAGGCGGTGACGGTCGCCGACGGGCTGCTGCCTGCCGGCGTGGTGGCACGGACGGAAGGGCGCGACCCGATGGCCTCGCAGATGTGGCGGTCAACGCCCGGGGAACTGGCTCCCGGTGTACCGGTGGTCGTGCTGGTCGACGGCCGCACCGCCAGTGCCGCCGAGATCCTGGCCGCCGCACTGGCGGATCGCGGGCGGGCCGTCGTGGTCGGCAGCGCCACCTTCGGCAAGGGCCTGGTGCAGACTTTTACCCGTCTGCCCGGCGGCGGGGAGCTGTTCGTGACCTGGAGCCGCGTGCTCGCACCGCGCGGCTGGCCGCTGCAAGGGCTCGGCGTGCTGCCGCAGGTCTGCACCAGCCTGGGGCAGCGCACGGTGGAACATCAGCTCGAAGCGCTGAACGACGGAACCCAGCCGATGGCGTCGGCGATCTTGCGCGAACGCACCGTCCGCGCCCCGGTTCCGCCCGCCGAGGCAGTGGCAATCCGCAACGCCTGCCCCGCCGCCGTCGGTCAGGAACTCGACCTGGAAGTGGCACACTTCCTGATCGACAACCCCGCCGCCTATGCCGCTGCGCTGCTCCCCCCGCTGCGCGAAGCCCTCCGTGGGCCGACGGTGGGACCGCCATAAGGACAAGCAAGGCCACGCGGCTCTGCCCCACCCTCCTTCCGCGAGGGGAGGGGCGCGGTCGGTACTGGAACTGGTAGCGGATCCCGACGCTCTCCCCGCTCGACGCGCCGCTGGCGCCGATCGCCGAGGTCGTCTCCCCCGCTCCGGCCGTGGCGTGCAGTTGCACCCGCTTCGTCAGATCGTAGGTGACCGTCCCCTGCGTGCTCTGCCCGCCCGTTCCTTGTTGCGCGCCGACATAAAGCCGGCGCCCGATATACCGCCCTGCCTGCAAGGTGCTCGCCCCGTTCGCCCCGCTGCCGACGCCGAGTTGGTCCAGCCCGAGCGCCCCGCGCAGCGCATCGAGCGGGTTGGGCAGCGCGCTGCCGCTCCCCGAGATTTCGGCGAGCCCCGCGGCGACCGAGGCGAGCTGCAACGGGGTCAGGCTGCCGGCGCCGGTGTGGAACAGCAGTTGCGCCAGGATCTGGTCCTGCGGCAGCTCCGGTACCGAAGTGAGAGTGATCTTCGGCGCCGATGCGGTGCCGCCCACGATCAGGGTCGCGGTGGTGCCCCCGCTGATCGTGCTGGCGACCAGATGCAGCAGCGGATCGGCGATGCCGCCGCCGGCGAAGCGGATCTCGCCCGAGGTGAAGTTCAGGCTCTGCCCGACCAAGTTGAACGAGCCGCGGATCAGCCGGAACGCACCGTGCGGCTGCATCGCCGCCAGGCTGCCGCCGATGTCCACCGTCCCGCCCAGCTCCGCCGTCAGGCCGCGCCCGCGCACGAACACCTGTTGCGGCGCCACGATCTGCAATGCCAGCGCGACGGGCGGGACGGCGGGCCCCGCTGGCGGAGCGGCTGCTCCCGGATCGGCTGCTCCCGGCCCGGTTGCTCCCGGAGCGGCGCGCGGGAGCGGCGCGCCGGCGATGCGCACCGGGATGGTCTGCACGGACGCCGGTAGCTGGTTCGGAATGTGGATCGTGGCGGTGCGTATCCGCACCGTTCCGTGCAACGCTGCCGCGGCACCCGCGGCCACCGCCGTGCCGGCACCGCCCGCGCGGGAACCCGCCCCGCTTGGTTCGGTCCCGTCTGGTGCTGCACCTCCCGGTGGTGCCGCACTTGGTACCGCTCCCGGTCGCACCGCCCTCCCGGGCTGCAGGAGGCCGCGCAGCGCGAGATCGGCGTCGAGATCGGCCGTGACCAGCCCGCCCGACAAGACGGTGGCGTTGCGCGCCGTGAGCCGCAGCGCCACCGGCAGGTCCGGTTGCAGCAGCCCCACCGAGCCGTCGACGCCGATCGTGCCGCTGCCTGCCTGCCCGGTCAGCCCGACGATCCGCAGGCTGTCCCCGCTGGCAACGAAACTTCCCGCCAGGTCGCGCAGGTGCACGCCCTGCACCGCGTCGCGGAAATCTCCGCCGCTGAGCTGCACGCGACCGCCGAGCCGCGGCGCGTCTGCCGCGCCGTCGATGCGGACGGCGATCGTGAGCCGCCCCCCCACTTGCTCTCCCGTCGCCGCGAGAAGCGGGTTCGCCAGCGCGAGGTCGATCGTCCCGTCCGTCCGCAGCGCCATCGGGACGGTGGCGATCAGACCGCCCGGTCCGCCGACGGTCCCCGTCAGCGCCAGATGCGAGCCGCCCGCAGCGAAGCGTGCGGTGAGCCGCGCCGTCGTCCCGGCCAGGTCCGCGCTGGCGTCGAGCCGGGCCGGCGGCAACGCTTCACCCGGGCCGGTAAGCAGGCGTAGCCCCGTCCCCTGCGCCGAGATCGTCCCGACCGGACGGGTCAGCGGGCCGGAGAGCCGCAGGTCCGCCGACAGCATCCCCGCCGCCGGCAAGGTTGGCGCGAACAAGGTTACGAGGCTGGCCGGCAGCCGGTGCAGGCTGGCCGTGAGGGCGAGCACCGACCCCACCTGCCCGTTGGCCGCCAAGGTCCCCCCAGCCAGGTCGGCGCGCAGCCCGGTGATCGCGATCCCGCCGTTCGGCGCCAGCGCCAGCCGGGTCGGGGCCAGCAGCCGCAGGCGCCGGCCGTGCCAGTTCGCGTCCAGCGCCGCCAAGGTGAACGACCGCGCGGTAAGATCGGCGCGCCCCGCAGCCGTCAGCGCGAGCGCCGCCCCGTCGAGCCGCGGCACCGATGCGGTCACGCGCAGGTCCGGCGCCGCAAGCGTCCCGCCGGCGTCGAGCCGCATCGTCCCGCCGATCCGCCCCGCCTGCACCCCGGCGAGCAGTACCCGCGCGTGCAGCGCCCCGCGCGGCAGCGGCGCGGCAAGCGTGGCATTCACCTGCGCGTCGCCCACCGCGGCGCCGGGGACCTGCACGCCGCGCGCCGCGGCCGTCAGGGTCGCGCTGGCCGGCGTCGCCCGCAGCTCGGCGCGCAGGCTGCCGGCAAGGGTGCTGCCGAGGAGCGGCCCGAAATCGGCCAGCCTTCCCACCGTCAGGCGCAGGTCGCCGGTGGGGAGGCGGCTGGTCAGCCCGGACAGGAAGGGCACGCCGAGGCTGCCCTCGGCCTGTGCGCTTTTCCAGACAGCCTGGCGGATGACGAGGGTCACCGCGCCGTCCGTCGTCTCCGCTGCGCGCAGCCCGAGGCGCAGCGGCGCACCGAGCACTTCGCCGTCGGCATCCAGGCTGCCGTGCGGCTGGCGAGGGAGGCCTTCGAGGGCGAGCCGCGCGGTGAAGCCGCCGGCGGTGGAGGGGAGGGCGCCCGATGGCGTCGCGGGAGGGGGCGCCATGGCGCGGGCGGCGGTCGCCGGCTGCGGTGCCCGGGTCACGGCGCCGGAAAGCTCGGCCGTCATCGACAGCGAGTTGGTGGGTCCGAAGACGCGTCCGGCGCCGTCCAGATGCCCGGTCACCTGCGGGTTGACGGCGCCCAGCCGGGCGAGCGCGATCTGCCAGGCCAGATCGACTCGCGCCGGGGCCAGTGCGCCGTGCAGGTCCAGGGTCAGATCTCGTCCGGCAATGTGCAGCCGCTGCACGGTCAGGCCGCCGCTGGCGTAGGTGGCCGCAGCGGCGATCCGCGTCTCCGGCCCGAGCAGCGCGACCGACGGCGCGGGGCCGCCGGTCAGGCCGATCGTGCCGTCCGCGGTCACCTGTGCGGTGCCCGCCGCATCGGTCGCGCGCACCGCGAGCTGCGCGTTCCCCGCCGCCGCCACGCCGGTCAGCGCCGAGAACGCTCCGAGGTCGGGCACGGTGAGCTGAGCTGTCAGCTGCTCCGTGGTCCCGAGGTCCAGCCGGCCGTGGGCCTGCAGCAGCGGATGGTCGAGCGCGAAGACCACCACCTGCGTCGTGCTCCCCCGCTGCAGCCGGGCGGTGAAGCGGACCGGGGCCGCGCCCAGGACGTCCGGCTGGCCGCCCGGGAGGCGCAGGCCGTCAAGCTGTCCATGCAGTTGTGCGGCGGCCGTCGTCGCGGCGAGGTGCAGCACCAGAGCGCGGGCTCCCACGCCCTCGGCGGCGAGGCCTCCGAGGTCGAGCTGCCCGCTGGCCTCGGGTGCGGCGAAACTGCCGTCGACCTGCAGCGCCAGCCGGGCACTGTTCCAGCGCACGTCCGCCCGTGGCGCCATGGCGGGCGTCGCGACGGATAGCTTCAGGTGTACGCGTCGATCCGTGAGGTCGATCGTCCCATGCGCCGTCGCCTGCGCCGCACCCAGGGTCAGGCTGACGTTCGTCGCCACCGCCGCGAGCGGGCCGGATGCGGTGGCGACGAAGGCGAGACTGCCGCCTACGCCCGCCAGCGCCGTGGGGGACGCAGCGGCTGGCGCCGGTCGCCCCGCTCCCGGTGCCTCCGCCCCGGCGGCGGACGCACGGGAGGCCGGCGGAGGCAGGCCGGCCAGCCGTTCCAGTGGGCCGCCGGGCGGCTCCCGTGCCGTCACCCTGGCCTGCACGCCGGACGGCGTCATCCGGAACTGCACCCGATAGCGCGCCGTCCCGCCGATCTCGGATGCGCGCAGCCGCGCCTCGGCCAGGTTCGCAGCACTGCGCGAAGCGGCGCCGTCCACGCGCAGCGACACCGCCGTGCCGGCGAGCGCCGGCCCCAGGGTCAGCCGGCGGACCACCAGCGCGTGCAGTGCCGACCGCTCCGGCAGCGGATCGCTGCTGCCGCTGCTCTTTTTCGCAGTGCTGCGCGGCAGCCGGTCAAAAGTCGCGTCCTGCACGCGCAGGCTGCGCACATCCAGCGCCCCGTGCACCAGGCGGAGCGGCGCCCAGCGCAGGCTCACCCCGTCGAAGGTTGCCCAGGTGCCGCCGGCATCGCGCAGGGCGATCCGCTGCGCGGTGATGCGGAGGTCCCAGCCAATGGAAAGACCCCGGGTTCGCACCGCGCCGGTGAACCAGGGCACCACCCGGTCGAGCAGGGAGGCGTGCGCAGGCGTGGCACCACCGACCAGGACGCCGGCGACCAGGACGCCGGCCGGCAGCGCCGCCCGGAGCAGCGATCGGGTTGGGCGACGAGACCCTTGCGGCGGGTCCGGCGCCGCGGCGCCGCATGCCGCGGCCGAGCCGGGCGGGCGGCTCATCACCGGACGCCGCCAGGCATCGGTCCGGACCGGCCATCGCGCCGCTGCCGCGACAGCGGCGGCACGGCGCGGTCTCCCTGGAGCGGCAGAGCGCGCATCGGTGCGATTTTATCCCGCCCCGCCCGGCGTTGCCCAGCGGCACACGCGATGTCCCCCGCGAACGTGACCCAGGGTCGCGTCTTGGGCAGTCCGCCGCGTCTTGGGCAGTTCATTGGGTTGCACGGCAGCCGCCTCGGGATATCGCGGTTCGGATCGCCATCCGGATCGCCACCTGGATGGCCACGGGGATCGCCGCCGATCTCCCGACAGTCTCCCCGCCGTCTCTCTCCGCTCTCTTCCACCATCGCTCTCTTCCAGTGGGGCCGTCCATTGGGGCCGTCGCCGGGATGCCCCCCAAGGACCGCGGGTACGACGGTCGCAGACGCCGCCTCGCCAGACTCCGCGCTCGGAACAAATGACAGATTATTCATGTTTGCGGCCCTGACATTGTTCAATACTGAAGGTGGTTCCGGCGGTGGCTATCGACCGCATGTTACGATCCCGCCGCGGGATCCGGTTCGTGCCGAACGAATAGAGACTCGATCCGAACGACAACAAAACGCCCGGCGCATGCCGGGCTCGCAGGGGAACCGACCGTCCATGAGCAGAAAAATAACCCGTCGCGGCGCGTTGAAGCTCGCCGCCGCGTCTACTGCGTTGCCGCTGGTACATATCCAGACCGCCGGTGCCGCGGGGAAGCTGACCTGCGCGCTGTGGGACCATTGGGTCCCCGCCGGCAACGACGCCATGCGCAAGATCGTCGCCGAATGGGCGGCGAAGAACCACGTCGACGTACACCTCGATTTCCTCACCGCCATCGGCAACAAGATCGACCTCACGATGGGCGCCGAGGCGATCGCCAACTCCGGCCACGACATCTTCGCCTTCGACCAGTGGACCGTGCACCAGTGGCACAAAAAACTGCTTCCGGTCGACGACGTGATGAGCTCCTTGCTCAAGCTCAACGGCCCGGTGATCGACGGCATCGAATACCTGTCGAAGATCGACGGCCATTGGATGGCGGTCCCGGTCGGCCCCGGCAGTGCGCCGCTGCCGCCCTGCGCGCGGGTCAGCATGCTGAAGAAATTCGCCGGCATCGACGTGACCACGATGTATCCGGCCCATGAGATCAAATCGGGCGAAGGCGCCGCCTGGACCTACGCCGAGCACCTGAAGGCCGCCGAGGCGTGCGCCAAGGCCGGCTATCCGTTCGGTATCGGCTGCGGCACCACCACCGATTCGGTGCAGACCTGGGGCGCCATCTTCGGTGCGTTCGGCGGCGATCTGATCGATGCCAACGGCAAGGTTACGGTCGATTCAGACGGCGTGCACGCGGCTCTGGAATACGCGAAGAAGATGGTGCCGTTCCTGCCCAGGGATTCGGTCAGCTACGACGATGCGTCGAACAACCGGGCATTGATCTCGGGCAAGGCGGCGCTGATCTGGAATCCGCCCTCGGCCTGGGCGGTGGCCAAGCGCGATGCGCCGAAAGTTGCAGCGGACTGCTGGACCTTCCCGAACCCGGTCGGGGTGAAGGGCAGGTTGGTGCCGCACCGGCCGTATTTCTGGGGCATCTGGAAATTCGCCAAGAACCCGAGTGCGGCGAAGGAGCTTGCCCACTACATCATGGAACGGCCACAGACCGAATACCTCACCACCGCGGTGGACGGCTACGACATCCCGCCGTTCAAATCGATGGCGAACTTTCCGGTCTGGGGCGATGTGGAGCCGCCCAAAGGCACGGTCTACAACTACCCGGTCCGCTCCTGGCACGACGCGCGCTACTACATCACCGGCATGGCCGGTCCGGCCGATATCGCGGTGCAGATGTGGAACCGCGGTACCATCCCGACCATGGTGGCGAAGATGCTCGCCGGCGGCACGCCGGAGCAGTCGATGAAATGGGCGAAGGACGAGCTGGAAGGCTTCCTGCACTGACCGTCCCGGTCTCCGGCGCAGACGCGCGCCGGGGACTGCCCCGCCTCGCTCCGGCCGGCTTCATCCCGACCGGCGCTTCCCGCCCCGAGCCGGCGTTGCGATTTCGGCAACCATTGGCGGCCATGCTGGCGCGATCATGGCCTCCGATTTGTCCATCCCTTCCGCATCCGCCCCGCCGGGCCTACCGGCGACCGCGGTCGCCGAGCTGCTGATCGCGGGCGCTTTCGCCGTCGACCTCACCCGCCCGTTGCCGGGCGCCGGCGCCGGGGTCGCGGCGTTCGCGGTCGTGGACCGCCGCTCCGGCCGGCGTGACCTCATGGCGCTGGCGGTGCCGCCCGGCTTGCCGCCGCGGGCGCGGGCGCTCGCCGGGCTGGCGGCGCCGATCGACGGGTTGCTGCTGGCCCCGATGGCGCACGGGCCCGGCCCGCTGGCGGGCGGCCGTCCCGGGGAGCGGACCTCCTACGTCATCTGCCCGGGGCCGCCTGGGCCCTCGCTCGCCGCCACGCCGGCATCCTGGACCGAGGGGGCGCTGCTCGACCAGGTGCTGCGCCCGGCGGCGCGCGTGCTGCACGGGCTCGCCGACCGCGGGCTCACCCACCGCGCGATCCGCCCCGATAACGTCTTCCGCGCCGCGCCGGGCCAGCCGGTGGTGCTGGGCGCAGCCTGGGCCGCGCCGCCCGCGATGCACCAGCCGGCGGCGAACGAGCCGCCCTATGTTGCCATGTGCCTGCCCGCCGGCCGCGGCGAGGGCAGCATTGCCGACGACATCTATGCCCTCGGCGTCCTGCTGCTCACCCTGGCCGCCGGCGCCCCGCCGCTGGCCGGGCTCGATCCGGCCACGGTGATACGCCGCAAGCTGGAACTCGGCAGCTTCGAGGCGTTGGCGGGGGAGATCCGGCTACCGGCCTTGCTCGCCGACCTGCTGCGCGGGATGCTGGCGGAGGATCCGGAGCACCGGCCGCCGCCGTCCCTGCTCGCCGATCCGGCGACGGCGCGGGCACGGCGGGTGGCGGCGCGCCCACCACGGCGGGCGCAGCATCCGCTGCGGGTCGGCGCGCTCGGGGTCAGCGGCGCGCGGTCGCTCGCCTACGCGATCGCCAGTGCGCCGGAGGCCGGGTTGCGCGCGCTGCGTTCCGGCGCTGTCGACCTGTGGCTGCGGCGGGACCTCGGCGACACCACCCTGTCGATGCGTCTGGAGGAGACGTTGCGCCTGCGCGCCGTCGATCGCGGCATCGAGGATTCACGGGCCGAGGCGCTGATGCTGGTGCGTGCGGTCGCCACGCTCGATCCGCTGGCGCCGGTGTGCTGGCCGGGGACGGTGGTTTGGCCGGACGGGCTGGGACCGGCGCTGGCGGCGGCCCAGGCGGAAGGCGCGAGCCAGGCGGGTGCACTTGCCGGCACGGCGCCGGAGCCCGGCGGATCCGTCTCTCCAACCGCGGCCGAATCCGCCCGGCGCCTTATCAGTATGATCCAGGCCGAGGCGGTGGCCGCCTGGGCCGACGCCCGCAGCGTCCGCACCGATCCACTTGCCCACCGGGCGGAGGCGCGGCAGTGGCGTGCGTGGCTGCAAATCCAAGGGCCGACGGGGGGCGTGCGCCGGCTCGTCTACGCGCTCAACCCGCTGCTGCCCTGCACCAGCTCGCGGCTGGCCGGCCGCGCCGTAGCCTTGCTCGCGATCTTGCCGGCGGCGCTGAATGCGGTGGCGACGCCGACGCCGCCGGCCGGCGACGGGCCGATCGATGCCGACATCATGGCCTTCATTGCCGCGCGGCAGGAACTCGGTGGCGGCCCGTCTCCGGATCTGGCGGGGCGCGCCGAGCGCGGGGGTACACCCGCCAGCGTGCCCCCGCTGGTGCAGATGGAGGTGCTCGCGCGGCTGCAATCCCGCTTCCACCCTACGCCGTTGCCAGGCCTGGCGCGTTGGCTGGCTGCGGTGGCGAAGCCGCTCATCGCCGACTGGCGCCACCACGGGCGCCGTGCGGAGGTCGCCGATCAGCTTGCCGCGGCGGCCGAGGTCGGGATGATCGCGCCGATGCTGGCCCTGCTGCGCGACCCGTCGAGCCGCCTCGCTGACGAGCGCGGCTTCCTGGCGGCACGGCTGGATCTGGCGCGCATCGACGCGGCACTGGCCGCGGTCGAGGCAGGGGGACCGGAGCGTGCTGCGCTGGCGCGCCAGTGGGGCCAGGAGCTTGCCGCGACCCTGGGTATCGCGGCCCTGGCCGCCGTGCTGGGGATGGCGGCCCTTGGCTAAGGCCGCGAAAGCGGCGAAGGCGGCCGGAACCGCGGGCGCCAAGCTCGCGGGCCGCAAGGCCAGGCGGCGCGCGGCGGAGCAGGGCGCCAGCCCGCCGCGTTCGCTGACCTGGCTGCAGGGGCTGCTGTGCGGTGCGCTGGTCGCCATGGCACCTGCGCTGGCGGTGCTGCTGACGGTGCTGCTCGCGCCCAGCCTCCTGGCGCTGGCGCTCGAACGCGCGTCCGGCCGGCCGGTGCTGCGCAGCGTCGCGCTGTGCAACGCCAGCGGCTGCGTCGCCCCGGTGCGCGCCCTGTGGGCGGGCGGTCACGGGCTGGCGGCCGCCACGGCGTTGCTCGGCGATCCGCGGCTGCTGGCGACCGCCTGGGTGGCCGGGGCGGCGGGGTGGCTGCTGGCGGAACTCTGCCCGTTCGGGTTGCGATTGGTGCTGGACGCCGCAGCCGCGGCGCAGGCGGCGCGCCTGCGTGCCCGGCGCGGACGGCTGGCGGCGGAATGGTCGCTGGAGTCCGCGGGCACGCCTCCGCCCGACTCTGCCGACTGATCCCGCCCGACAGCACCGACCGAACATCAACCCGCCGGGTTCGGGGAGACGCCAGCACGGGTCTATGACTTCCGGGAGCGGCGGCAGCGGCGCTACGTGCAGTGGAACGACAGCTGGGGGCGCATCATGCCGGTCGAGGTGCTGGCGCGGGAGGTGGGGATCAAGCGCGGGCCGATCTGCGGCAGGGGGAGTTGTGGGAAAGGTCTGCCGCCGTTGGGTTTGCGGCGCCATGGCGTGCAGCGCCATCACTCTCAGATTGACGATAGTCGGTCGGTCCAGGTGGTCATCGGGCTGGCGATTGCTTGCCGGCTATCGGCGGACTGGTGCGGGGATTGGCGACCGAGATAATCGATCTTAGATCTTTGGCTGCAATGTCACCAGTTAAGAGTCCACGGCGCTAGCAGAAGAAGCCGTACCGATCAGTCCACTTAACTTGCGGCGCGCGTACCGCTTTTCCTCGAAAGTCATGTTTCTGCCCACCTCAGACCGGCACCTTCCAAGGAGTTTAGAATCTAGTTCATGGGGCAGTCCATTGCTTGTCGCCCAGAACGTTCTCACGCCGGTAATCGCTGCGCTATCCAGGGCAGTATGTATTGAAATAGCAACGACATCTATCGCGGCGCGCGTGCTCGGGTCGATAGAAAGGGCGGCTGGAGGCGCCGACACGACGTTTGGAGCGGTGGGGTCGGTTGCAATAACTACGTGAGATTCCGGCACAACTGATAAAAATCTTCCGATAACCGCAGCGTCCCATTCGGTCGTTGTATCGGCCTCCTGCATGAGCGCTGGAGATTGCGAGCCGCGGCATGGAGCGATTCCAATCAGATGGAGCCGCACGCCAAAACTTTGGGCTATACTTACCCCGACTCTTACGTCTTCATCTCCTGACAAAAGCACAGCATCGTTAATGGCATGATTCCTCGCTAATTCGATTAAATCCGTTACTATTAAAGAATCAACACCCTTTTGCTGCCCCATACTATTCATGACGCCGAGGCGCAATTTGATGTAATCGGTATGCGCTAACGTTGAATGCTCTAGCGTAAGGCCGGTAGAGCTTCTGGAGCCATCGTACCAATACACTCGCAATAGCGGAAGATTCCCACTTTTCGCGTGGGCGATCGCATTTAGCTCTGCAAGAGCGGCCGTTTCATTAAGACGAAGCGCTATGCGAGGCTTTTTGGCGCCCGTAAGCGCGACGGAACCTTGCGCAAATAGATACCCTGCGTCAACAAAGACCGCGACGCTCGACATTTCGACCCCCAGAACGTAGAAAGGGTCCCCGCAGGGACCCTTTTTGTAGGCCGGCAACCCCTCGGGTTAGGTATCGGGGGTAGCGGGCAGACGGAACATAACCGAGAGCTTCGGTGCGCGTCAACATGTCTCTGATCAACTCCTTTTGATTTGACATGCGCCTGAATTTGTGCGTCGGCCAGCAACGAGCGTGGCGAAGACGCGGCAGGGGTCGGCGCGCCTTCGCGGCTGCCACACCTGCCGCCCGTGCTGCCCCCGGTGGTGGCACTGGCAGGCGGGCGGGGGAGGGGGTTTGCGACAAGCCGCGACATGGACGAGTCCGTGGCGTCGCGGAACTTGGCCGCGGAGGCCCCCGAATCGCCGCTGCCACAGCCTTGTCGCGCGGACCCGCCGGGCATTCCTGTAGCCCCTTGTATTTTCTTGAAGCTACAACATGAAAAAGGCCAACCGGGGAAGTGGCCTTTCCGCCTAAGTGCTTATTTGCGCCGGGTTTCGGATGGTAGCGGCGGGCGGATTTGAACCACCGACCAAGGGATTATGATTCCCCTGCTCTACCGCTGAGCTACGCCGCCATCCGATCCGCGGCGGGAGATAGGGCGGCCCGGCCCGCCGCGTCAACTCCACACCGCCCGGCTCCGATCCGCGCTTCTGCCCGTCCGGTGCCTGCGGTAAGCTCCGGCGATGGCGGATGTGCATGGCCAGGCGCAGTTCTACGCCACCGCCCGCGGCGCGGTGGCGGCGCGGCTGCTGCGCGAGCGGCTGGCCGAGTTCTGGCCGAGCCTCGCCGGCCAGAGCGTGCTCGGCCTCGGCTACCCGCTGCCTTACCTGCGCCTGTGGCGGGAGACGGCGGCCCGCTGCATCGCCGTGATCCCGGCGCAGACCGGCGCCGCACGCTGGCCCGCTGGCGCCCCCAACCTCACATGCACGGCCGAGGAAGACTCGCTGCCGTTCCCCGATCTGCTGTTCGACCGTGTCCTGCTGATCCACGGCCTGGAAACGGCGGAGAACGCGCGCCGCCTGCTGCGCGAGTTGTGGCGCGTGCTGAAGGACGACGGCCGGCTGCTGATCGTGGCGCCGAACCGCAGTGGCCCTTGGGCTTACCTGGAATCGACGCCGTTCGGCCACGGTCAGCCCTATTCCTCGGGCCAGCTCGGCCGGCTGCTGGCGGGCTCGCTGTTCCGGGTGGAGCGGCGGGATACCGCGCTCTACCTGCCGCCGTCGCGCCGCCGGGTGATCCTGCGCGGCGCCCCGCTGTGGGAACGGGCCGGCCGGCGTGTCGCCCCGGGGCTGGCCGGGGTTACGATCACCGAAGCGGTGAAGGACGTGTACGCCGCGGTGCCGCTGCGCGCCGCGCCGCGTCGGCGGCTGGTGCTGGCCGAGGCGGCGTAGGCGCGCTCAGCCGGGCGGCGTCTCCGCATGGGCGCGCACCCAGGCGATGAAATCCGTATCCGGCAGGTCCCCCGCCGCCATCCGCAGGGTCGTGATCACCGCGTCGGCGTCGCTCACTGGAAAGCGCAGGCCGTTGAGCGCCAGGAAGGTTTCCAGCGCCACGTAGGCGGTGCGCTTGTTGCCGTCGATGAACGGATGATTGTGCGCGATGGCGAGCGCGTAGACCGCGGCAAGCTCGGCCACGTCCGGATCGGTGTAGCCGGCCCGGTTCAGCGGCCGGGCCAGCGCGCTGTCCAGTAGCCCGGCGTCGCGCAGCCCGGGCGCGCCGCCATGCGCGGCGATCTGCTCTTCGTGGATCGCGAGGATCAGGGGCCGCGACAGCCAGACCGTCACTTCGCCAGTTCGCGCAGCACCGCCCGGCGCTCGTGCATGACCCGCCGTGCGACCTGCATCTGCGCCTCGAACTCGGCATCCGCCACGGTCAGCCGCAGCCCGTCCTGGGTCTCGACCGCGTAGAGCGTGTCGCCCTTGCCCACGCCGAGCTTCGCCAGCAGCTCCTTCGGCAGCACGACGCCCACCGAATTGCCGATCCCGGTCAGTTTCAAAGCGGTCATCACCGGACCTCCTGTCCGATCCGGTTATAACATATGTCCGAACGTCGCGCTACAGGATGAACCGGCTCAGGTCGCCCTTCTGCGCCAGCGGCGCCACCCGGTCGCGCACATAAGCCGCATCCACCGTGATCGTCTCCCCGCCGCGATCGGTAGCGGTGAAGCTGATCTCCTCCAGCAGCCGCTCCAGCACCGTGTGCAGCCGCCGCGCGCCGATGTTCTCCACCCGGTCGTTGATGTCGGCCGCAAGATCGGCGAGCGCGTCCACCGCATCCTCGGTGAACACCAGGGTGACGTTCTCGGTGCCCAGCAGCGCCGCATACTGCTTCACCAGGGAATGCTCCGGCTCGGTCAGGATGCGCCGCAGATCGGTGCGCGACAGCGCCGCCAGCTCCACCCGGATCGGCAGCCGCCCCTGCAGCTCCGGCAGCAGATCGGCGGGCTTCGCCAGATGGAACGCGCCGGAGGCGATGAACAGCACATGGTCGGTCTTCACCGGCCCGTATTTGGTCGAGACAGAGGTGCCCTCGATCAGCGGCAGCAGATCGCGCTGCACGCCCTCACGCGAGACATCGCCGCCGCGGAACCCGCCCTCGCTGGTGCGCGCGCAAATCTTGTCGATCTCGTCGATGAACACGATGCCGTTGTTCTCGGCATGCGCCACCGCGTCCTTGGCGAGGCGATCGTTGTCGAGCAGCCGGTCCGCCTCCTCGCGCTCCAGCGCGGTGCGCGCGGCGGCCACCGTCATCCGCCGCGGCTGCGGCGGACGGCCCATCATGTTCTTCATCATTTCGCCGAGGTTGATCATCTGCCCCGGCGGCATGCCCGGAATGTCCAACTGCCCGATCGGCATCCCGCCGCCGTCGGCGACTGCGACCTCGATCTCCTTCTGCTCGAACTCGCCGTTGCGCAGCATGCGGCGGAACTTGGAGCGCGTGTCGGCCGCCGCCCCCTCGCCCACCAGCGCGGTGATCAGCCGCTCCTCCGCGGCGAGCTCGGCTTTCGCCTGCACTTCCTTGCGCGAGGTGTCGCGCAGCATGGTCAGGCTGGCTTCCACCAGGTCGCGCACGATGCTCTCGACGTCGCGCCCGACATAGCCCACTTCGGTGAACTTGGTCGCCTCCACCTTCAGGAACGGCGCCTGCGCGAGCTTCGCCAGCCGGCGCGCGATCTCGGTCTTGCCGCATCCAGTGGGGCCGATCATGAGGATGTTCTTCGGCACCACCTCCTCGCGCATTCCCTCCGGCAGCTGCTGGCGACGCCAGCGGTTGCGCAGGGCAATGGCGACGGCGCGCTTGGCGTCGTCCTGGCCGACGATGAACCGGTCGAGCTCGGAGACGATTTCGCGGGGGGAATAGGTGGGAACGTCCATCAGATGGTCTCGACGATCACATTGTGATTGGTATAGACGCAGATGTCGCCGGCAATCCGCATCGCCCGGCGGGCAATCTCCTCGGCGGGAAGCCCTTCGACCGACAGCAGCGCACGCGCCGCGGCAAGCGCGTAGTTGCCGCCGGAACCGATGGCGATCACCCCGTCCTCCGGCTCCAGCACGTCGCCGTTGCCGGTCAGGGTGAAGCTGCGGTCCTGGTCGGCCACTGCCATCATCGCTTCCAGCCGCCGCAAATAGCGGTCGGTGCGCCAGTCCTTGGCAAGCTCGACACAGGCACGCTCGAGCTGGCCCGGAAAACGCTCGAGCTTCGCCTCCAGCCGCTCCAGTAAAGTGAAGGCATCCGCCGTCGCACCGGCAAAACCGGCGAGAATGCTCGCGCCCGGGCCGATGCGACGCACCTTGCGGGCATTGCCCTTGATGACCGTCTGGCCAAGCGTCACCTGGCCATCGCCCGCCATGGCAACGTGACCGCCCGCGCGCACACACAGGATCGTGGTGCCGTGCCAGCCGATCGGATCGGGAAGGGAGAAGGGAATGGGGTTCATGGCGCCTCCAGATGGCGTGCCCCGGGCCGCCCGGCAAGCGGCGCATAGCAGGAAGGCAAGGGGGCGCGCTCTGCCCAGGGCGCTCTGTCCCCCTGGCCCCCGCCTCCTCGGACCCGCGACACCCCCACACGCTCGGACTCAGACGATGGGGGGCCGGGACGAGTTTCCTGGCGGGGGTTCCAGGGGGGCCCCCCATGTCTTGCTTGCTTGGCGCCGCCCCATGGACCGCGGGGGTGGGGCTGCGTATATCTGCGCTCATGACCCTGGGCACATGGCTTCACACGCGTCTGTTCGGCCGTCGCGTCGGCACTGATGCCGACGGCAACACCTATTACGTCGCGCGCAGCGGCCCGGCCGGTCAGCGGGTCCGGCGGTGGGTGATGTATGCCGGTGTGCCGGAGGCGTCGAAGGTTCCACCGGAGTGGCATGCATGGCTGCACTACACCACTGACGCTCCGTTGCCGGTGGCGGCACGCCGGCCGTGGCAGCAGCCGCATGTTCCGAACCTCACCGGCACGGCGGGCAGCTATCGACCGCCGGGGCATGATTATCGCGGCGGGACGCGTGCCATTGCTACGGGCGATTATGAAGCCTGGTCGCCTGACGCCTGATCTGCCGTTTTTCGCCCCTCCGGTTTTCGGTTCCGCTCGCATGCTCCGCCGCAACACGACCGAAGTATTGACCGGGCTGCTCGTGCTGGCGGTGGCCTTCGGGTTCCTGGCCTATGCCCTCGCGCATTCCGGGCAGAACAGCATCGGCACGGGCTACACGTTGTATGCGCGGTTCGACAACGTGGCCGGGCTGAACGTGGGCGCGCCGGTGCGGCTTGCCGGCGTGCAGGTGGGGCGGGTGGACAGCGAGGAGGTGGATCAGAAGACCTATCTCGCCAATGTGCGCATGACGATCCGTCGCGGGGTCGATCTGCCGAAGGACAGCAGCGTCACGGTATCGAGCGAAAGCCTGCTCGGCGGCGAGTACCTGGCGATCGAGCCCGGGGCGGACGAGACGACGTTGAAGCCCGGCCAGACCATCACCATCACCCAGGGCGCGGTCAGTCTGGAGGAGCTGTTGGGCAAGTTCATCTTCAGCGCCACCAACATGGTGAGCGCGATGGGCAGCACGAAGGGCGGTCAGCCGGCCGGTGCGTCCGGCTCGGCGGCGCCCGCGGGGCCGGGAGCGCCGGCGGCGCCTGCCGCGGCGGCGGGATCGAAATGATTCCGCCGCCGCCTGCAACCTGGCCGCAGGCCGATGGGGCGCAGATCTCCTGCCGGGAGAAGCTGCGGATGCTGGCCGAGACCCATGCCGAACTCGCCCAGGCGCTGACCGATGCGTTCGAGGACGCGGTGCTGATGGGCGTGGACGAGCAGGCGATGCGCCGCATCCTGCTCGGTATGGTCGAGGGGCTGGAGAGCCCGAAGCGGGCGCAGTGAGACGCGGTCTCGCCGCAATTCTGCTGCTCTGGCCGCTTGCTGCCGCAG
The DNA here is from genome assembly GCA_963708095.1 of uncultured Pseudomonadota bacterium. Taxonomy (GTDB): domain Bacteria; phylum Pseudomonadota; class Alphaproteobacteria; order Acetobacterales; family Acetobacteraceae; genus JAJZVS01. The sequence goes on along the minus strand of OY970182.1, from coordinate 2,956,368 downwards.
CTCAGGGCACCGGAGGCGGGGTGCCGGCCGGTGGGGCGGCGCCGTACGCCCCGGCGCCCGCGGCGGTCGCACCGTCGTACCCCGCGCCGCAATACGGCGGCGGCAGTCCGGCCGTGGTGTATCCCGGCGGGACGTCGCCCGGCGAGGGCGGGGGCGCGATCGTCGCTACGCCGTTGCCGCCGCCGCCCGGTCTGTCGGGCGCGCCTGCGGCCCCCGGAGCGGCTCCAGGGGCGCCCGCGGGCCCGGCGGCGGGCGCGCAGGCTGCGGGGGGCGGTCCGGCAGCGCCGGGTGCTGCGGCCGGAGGTGCTTCCACCGCGCCGTCACAACCAGCGACCGGGCCGACAGGCGGGCCGTCAGGCGCCGTCCCCACAGGCGGGCCGTCAGGCGCCGTCCCCACAGGTGCTACACCGACGGGCGCTGCTCCGGCTGCCGGCCCGGGCGCCACGCCGGCAGCGCCACCCGCCGCAGCGGCTGCGAACCCGCCTGGCGCGGGCGCGACAGCCCAGGCACCGACCGGGGGGTCGCCCGCCGGGGCGCCGACCGACCAGGGCACGCCGCTGCCCGCCGACTGGGTGCCGCGCCCCACCGCGGTGCTGCAGGTACTCAACAAGGAAACTGCCGCTGTCCGCACCCTGACGGTGGCGGTCGGGCAGTCCGCGCAGGTCGGCCCGCTCACCGTCACCGTGCGCGCTTGCGTGGTGCGCCCGCCGACGATGCCCGGCGATGCGGCGGCCTTCCTCGGCATCGCCGATCACGCTCAGGGCGATCCCGGCTTCAAGGGCTGGACCCTGAAGAACGAGCCGTTCCTGTCGATGTACCAGAACCCGCTCTACGACGTCCGCGTGGTCGGCTGCAGCACATGAGCGAGGGGCTGCCGCACGTGGCCGGCCCGCTGCCGCCGCCGGAGCGCGCCGCGCTGCTTCTCGACGTCGACGGCACGTTGCTCGATTTCGCCCCGGCACCCGACCTGGTGGTGGTGCCGCCGACCCTCCCCGCCAGTCTGCGCCGCCTGCGCGAGCGGCTGGGCGGCGCGCTCGCACTGATCAGCGGGCGGCCGGTCGCCGAGGTGGAGGCGCTGTTTCCCGACGTCGCCTACGCCGTCGCCGGGGAGCACGGCGGCGCGCTGCGCCTCGCCCCCGGGGCGGCGCTGGAACGCCCCGACCTGCCGAACCCGCCCGCCGCCTGGCGCGCCGCCGCGGAGGCCCTGGTGGCCGCCCATTCCGGCGCCCGGTTGGAGCCGAAAGCGCGCGGCTTCGTCCTGCACTACCGCGGCGCCCCCGCCGCTGGTCCCGCCCTGGTGGCGGGTCTGCGCGCGCTGATCGCCGACGCGCCGGAATTTGCGGTGCTGGAAGCCAACATGGCCTGGGAACTGCGCCCGCGCGGCGCCGACAAAGGGACCGCGCTCGGCGTTCTGATGCGGGCTGCGCCGTTCGCCGGCCGGCTGCCGGTGTTCATCGGCGACGATGTCACCGATCGCGACGCGATCGAGGCTGCGCGCGCGCTCGGCGGCGTCGGCCTCTGGGTGCATGAGGCGTTCGGCGGTCCGGCGGAGGTGCGCGCCTGGTTGGGCCGGGCGGCGGAACACGGGTGGTAACGATGCGGCTCGACGGCATCCAGGTGCTGAGTTTCGACTGCTTCGGGACCCTGATCGACTGGGAGAGCGGCATCTGGGCCGCGCTCGCCCCGTTGGTCGCACGCGCCGGCGGCGACATCGCGCGGGAGGCGGCGCTGGCGGATTTCGCCGCCACCGAGAGCGCGATCGAAGCGGCCGATCCCGCGCCGCTCTATGCCGTAGTGCTGGAGACGGTGCACGCGGGGCTGGCGCGTGCCTGGGGCGTGGCGGCGGACCCGGCGGCGGACCGCGCCTTTGCCGCCAGCATCGCCGACTGGCCGGCGTTTCCCGATACCAAAGCGGCGCTGCGGCGCCTCAAGGCACGGCACCGGCTGGTGATCCTGTCCAACGTGGACCATGCCGGTTTCGCCGTGACGGCGCCCAAGCTTGGGGTGAATTTCGACGCCGTGCTGACCGCCGAGGCGATCGGGTCGTACAAGCCCGATCCGCGCAATTTCGCGGCGCTGCTCGACTGCGTCACCGGGTTCGGCGTGGCGCGGAGCGGCCTGCTGCACGTGGCACAGAGCCTGTTCCACGATCATGGGCCGGCGAACCGGGCGGGGATCGCCTCGGCCTGGATCGACCGCCGGGCGGGCCAGGGCGCGGCCGGAGGAGATGCGGGTTGGGGCGCAACCGTGCCGCCACCGCCGGACGTGCACTATGACCTGCGCTGCACCAGCCTGGCCGCGCTGGCCGACCTGTTCGAGGCGTCGGGCTGAGCCTCGCCTCTCGCTCCGCGCAGCCCGTAGCCGGTCCGTGATCTATTGCTGACCTGTGGTCACTCCCGGAGCGATGCATGCCGCCGGCATGATCCTCCCTGCGTCAATGTGCCGCGAGCCAAAACTTGGCGCTCGCATTGCCGCCCGCAGCCGCCTTCTGCATCCATTCGTTGGCCTCGGCGGTATTCTGCGCGACGCCTTGACCCTTCGCATAGCGCACGCCCATGACGAATTGAGCCTGGGCGTCTCCCCGCTCCGCAGCCTTCCGGTTCCAGAAGACGGACAAGGCGTCGCTTTGCGGAACGCCAAGTCCCCGCTCGTACAAATAGCCAAGATTAAATTCCGCAATGGGGTCCCCCAAGTCCGCGGCCTTGCGGAACCAACGCACCGCCTCCGTATAATTCTGTCGGACCCCGCGTCCGACGTCATACATGATGCCGAGATTGCGGAGTGCCAGAATGTTTCCCTGCGCGGCAGCCATCCGGAACCAGTGCACGGCCTGGACATAACTCTGCCCGACACCCTCCCCGTGAGTGTACATGACACCGACATCGAGTTGTGCCCGGGCGTTTCCCTGATTCGCGGCCATTTGGTACCAGCGCATCGCTTCGGCGTAACTCTGCGTGACGCCATGCCCCTTGAGGTAGGCGACGCCGGTGTTGAATTCGGCTACGATATCCCCTTGGGCAGCCGCCTTCTTAAGCCAGCGCAATGCCTCGGTGTAGTTCCGACCGATACCGGGACCGGCCGTGTAAAGGTTACCTAGATTACGCTCGGCTGCGCTGTCTCCTTGATCTGCGGCCTTCCTGTACCATTGCAGCGCAACGGTGACATCCTTCTTGAACTGCAGCGATGTCAGCAGCGGATCGTATAGGGTGGCGAGGTAGAATTGCGCGCTGGCGTTGCCGCTGTCGGCCCGCCGCCGTAGCACGGCCAGGGCCGTTGGATCGGTCACGGCCTCGTTGCGTAGCGATTTGTTATCGACGACCGGGGCAGGTGCCGGCGCCGTCGGGCCCGCCGCCGAGGCGGTCGGCACCGGCATCGACGGCTCCGACGCCGCCACCGGGACCGCGGGAGGCGGCAACGGTATCGGCCGCGGTCGAAGGAGCTGCCCCGCCCCCGCGGCGATGGCGACCACCACCGCCAGGGGCGCCACCCATCCGCTCAGCCGATACGTCCAGCTCGACTCCCAAAGATAGCGGTGCGCCACACGCAGCCGCGACTGGTTGCCCGGAACGAACTCACTCATGCCGTCATCCCCATCTTATCGACCCCGCGCGCGATGTCCTCCATCGTCAGTTCGCGCAGATCGGCGGTGGGACTGGCGGCAATGCGAACCGCCTGGGCCTCGCGCACCCGCTCCAGCAACGCCCGGATTGCGCGCACGTTGCCCCAGTTTTCCATCCGACGCGCCGCGGCGACCCATGGCCGCAGGCGCAGCCCGAAGCCCTCGGGAAGGATGAATTGCTGCTGCCTGGCCAGGCGGCCGAAGATCTCCACCAGCTCCTCTTCGCTGTACGGGGGGAAGTCGATCGGGCGGGAAAAGCGGCTTGCCAGTCCCGGATTGCTGGCCAGGAAGCGCCGCATCTTGTCCGGGTAGCCGGCGACGATGACGACGACGCGGTCGCGGTTGTCCTCCATGAACTTCAGGATCGTGGTGATCGCCTCCGGCCCGAAATCGTTCGCGGAACCGGATGCCAGTGCATAGGCTTCATCGATGAACAGGATGCCGTCGAGCGCTTCCCGGCACTTGGCCATCGTCTTGGGCGCAGTCTGGCCGACGAAGCCCGCCACCAGGTCGGCCCGTTCGACCTCGACGACATGGCCGTGCCGCAGGCACCCGACGCCGGCAAAGATGCTGCCCAGGGCCCGCGCGACGACCGTCTTCCCGACCCCGGGGGGACCAAGGAAGACCATGTGCCGGCTCATCGGCAGGTTCGGCAGCCCCTGCTCCGCCCGCATCCGCTCTACCTGCAACTGGGCGATCAGGAGGTTGACCTCCTCCTTGACGCTCGCGAGGCCGACCATTCCTTCAAGCTCGGCGAGCGCGAGGTCCGCGGGGAGCGCCCGCGGCCTGGTCTGCGGTATGGTGAGAGGTGCGAGGGGCGTTAAAAGCCGGGTAGACCCAACTCGAAGAACGCCGCTGGGCAGTCGCTTCGGCCAGGACGCGACGATCTGCACGCCCATGCACAGAAGCGCCACTACGGCGATGCCCGCGGCCGTGATCGCGATCCACGGCAAGGCCGCAAGCAACCCGCTCCCCACCGCCCCGCCGACGCTCGAGACGTTGCGAACCACCAGGGCGGCGACGATACTCGAAATGACGAGAAGCACGAACGTTGCGACGAGTGGATGGCGTTCCAGCAGGGTCTTTCCGTGTGCGCTCATGGGCAGCCCTTCACCGGGTTCCACCAGACAGGAATATGCAGGCTCCCTTTAAGAATGAGCCCGAACGCGCCTGGCCGCAGCGAGATATTGACCTTACGGGCGTCGCCGATAAACGTCAGTATGCCGCTCCCCGTAGAGTAGGCGGAAGGGTACGGAATCGCTACAAGCCGCGGGACGGGCGTCAGCGTGAAGCTTGGTGATCGATATTCGCCAGAGATAATACTGATGGCGCCCCCGCGCGTCCCCGGGCTGTGCCAGACAGCGACGCGGGCAAGCGGCACACGGCAGCGGCGTGCCTCCTCCAGCACCTGCGCGGCCCGATCCGGCGAGAGCGTCTCCCGGATCTGCGACAGGGCCGCGGTCGGAAGAGGATCGAGACGCTCGATTCCGGCATTGCCGTCCTTGCTCGTCAGGGCCCCGATCACCCCGCCGACCACCGCCCCGCCGACCACGCCGCTGCCCAGCATGAGCAACCAGCGGCGCGAACGGTGGGCGGGCGATTGCGCTCTCGGCGAATCAACCGGCTCGCCAGCCTCCTGGCTCATGATCGTCAGGGCTCCCAAACCGCAGCACTTTGCACCGGTCGGGGGGTGGGCTGCTACCCGGTCAACACCGGCTGGAGTGGCAAAAAACCCCGGGCGCACGGAGCAACGGAGCGAAGGGTAAGCTGCAAACCGGTAGCAGTCCCGGCCAGGAGCGCGCCGAGAACGCCATCGCACCCAAGCGTGCCGCCGGTGCAGGCCAGGGCCGGGCGGCGGTATGCGCCGACGCGCCCGGGTACCTTTCCCAGATGGCCGCCAAATCAGGGGAGCCTCGTACGCCGCGGAGCAGCCAGCCGTCCCATCCTCCTGTCCACCCCGCCGCTTTGCCCAGGCGCCGGGAATCGCCGCCCCCGGCTACCGGTCGTCCACCTGCGGGCTGGCCAGCACCGACTTCCGCCGCGCAAACCCCTCGTACCATTCCGCCAGCGCCGGGTGCCCGTCCCGCCACGCCAGTTCGCCAAAGCGGAAATCGAGGTACCCGAGCGCCACCCCCACCGCGATATGCCCGATCGTGAACCTTCCCTCCGCCAGCGCCTCCGCCTCCAGCGCCGCGACGCAGGCCGTCAGCTTCTCCCGCCACAGAGCGCCATGTGCGGCGCCGACTGGCGCTCAGCTGGACGGAATCGCTCGCCCAGCCAGGCGAGCGCCACGTCCAGCATCCCGTCGCCGAGCGCGAGCCGCCGCAGCGCCACCCCGCGCTCCGGCCAGGCCGGGGGGAACAGCTTCGCCCCGTCGTGCAGGTTGTCCAGATAGTCGCAGATCACCGGCGAATTGTACAGCACCGTCCCGTCCGCCAGTTCCAGCACCGGGATCTTCCCCAACGGCGCGCGCGCCATCAGCCCGCGGTGCGGCGTCGTGCCGCCCACCACGGTGCGCACCGGCGCGATACGGTCCGCAAGCCCCAGCTCGTGCGCCACGATCATCACCTTGCGCACGTAGGGGGACCGCGGCGACCAGTGCAAAGTCATCTTGGGTTGCATGGCTTTCTCCTCCCGCGCACCCTGCCACCGAACGCAGCGCAACGGGAGGTCGGGGGCATGGACTGGATCGAGGTGAACGGCACCAGCCTGCGCTACGAGCTGAGCGGGGACGGCAAGCGCACGCTCGTGCTGGTGCACGAAATGGGCGGCACCCTGGAAAGCTGGGACCAGGTGCTGCCCGCCCTGTCGCCCGGCCGTCGCATCCTCCGCTACGACACCCGCGGCGCGGGCCAGTCGGAGAAGATCCGCGGCGCCGTCAGCTTCGAGACGATGGCCGACGACCTCGCCGCCCTGCTCGACGCGCTGGCGATCGCGGGTCCGGTGGCGCTTGCCGGCTGCGCCGTGGGTGGCGGCATCGTGCTGACCTTCGCCGCCCGCTTCCCCGCCCGCGTCGCCGCCCTGGTGGCGATGGGTCCCGCGACCGGCGTCGCCCCCGACCGCCGCGCCGCCACAATGGCGCGGGCGGATGCGATCGCGACGCTCGGCCCGCGCGGGGTGATAGAGGAAAGTTTCGCCGGCTCCTACCCGCCGGAAGTGCGCCACGACGCCGAGCAGTACCGCCGCTTCCGCGCCCGCTGGCTGGCCAACGACCCGGAAAGCTACGCCGCGATCTACCGTATGCTGGTGGAAAGCCGGCTCGACGCGGCGCTGCCCGGGATCGCCTGCCCGGCGTTGCTGCTCGCCGGCACGCGCGACAAGCTGCGCCCGCCGGCGCTGGTGGAGCCGCTGGCGGGGCGGCTGCCGAATGCGCGGTTCCGCGCGCTGGAGACCGGGCATTTCATGGCGGTGCAGACGCCGGCGCTGGTGGCCGAGGCGATCGGGGGTTTCCTCGGCCCGCTCGGGCTGTAGCGCGCGGCCGTGACGCAAGGCCCGCTCAGTGCCGGAGTGATCCGGCCCGCGCTCCGCGCAGTGGCATGACCCAAGCCTTGCTCCGCGCGCTGGTCACCTTGCTGGTGACCGTGGGGCCGGTTGAGGTGGCGGCGATGTTTCTGGCGCTGACCGTGGGCCGGCCGCCGGAGGCGCGGCGACGGCTGGCGTGGCGCGGGAGTGCCATTGCGTTCGGAGTCCTGCTTGCGTTCGGTCTGGGCGGCGCCGGGCTGCTGGCGGCTATGCGGATCGGGCTGCCGGCGTTCCGCGCCGCCGGCGGCGTGCTGCTGCTGGGGGTGGCGCGCGATCAGCTGTTCGCGCAACATTCCGGCCTGTCCTCGATCACCGCGCATGAGGAGGCCGAGGCGGCAGCCCTGCCCGACATCGCGGTATTTCCGCTGGCGATCCCTCTGATCGCCGGCCCGGGCAGCATGACGGCGATGGTGCTGCTGTCGGGGTCCGAGCCGGTGGGCGTGCAAGGGGCGGTTGCGGCGGTGGCGCTGGTCGCGGTGATGGGCGTGACCCTGGCGGCGATGCTGGCGGCGGACCGGCTGGTGCGGCTGCTCGGGCGAACCGGGGCGAATGTGGTCGCACGGGTGTCGGGCGTGCTGCTGGCCGCGCTCGCGATGCAGTTCCTGTTCGACGGACTGCGCGACAGCGGGGTGTTCCGGTAAGGCGCGGATTGGTGCCGAGCGACACCGACCGCTTTCTTCCGAACGCGATGCGGCGTCTTGACATAATCGGACGCCACACTCCGCACCCGCGGACCGGCCCGTTCCAACGCTATGCCCCCGCTTGCCCCGATGCACTCCCGGCCCCTGGTCGCCATTGGGCCGCCGCCGCTATAGATCGAGCGCCCACCACCGAGGCGTCCGTTCCCATGCCCGACCCCGCCCCGTCAGCCATCGCGCGCGTCCGCGCCGCCCTCCAGGCCGCCGGCCACCCCGACACCATCACCGAGTTCCCCGCCGGCACCCGTACTGCCGCCGATGCCGCTGCCGCGGTCGGCTGCGCCGTCGCGCAGATCGCCAAATCCATTGTCTTCCGCGCCGGCGGCACGCGCGCGGCGATCGTCGTCACCTCAGGGGCCAACCGGGTCGATCCGGCGAAGGCAGCTGCCGCGCTCGGTGTCGCGCTGGCCCGCGCGGACGCCGACTGGGTGCGCACGGCCACCGGTTTCGCGGTCGGCGGCGTCGCCCCGGTCGGCCACATCAGCCCCCCGCTGCTGCTGCTGGATGAGGACCTGCTGGTGCTGGACCCGATCTGGGCCGCCGCCGGCTCTCCCCGCCACGTATTTCGCACCACTGCCGCCGAGCTTCGCCGCCTGACTGGCGCCGCCGCGGCGGCGATCCGCCAGGAGTGATACCGGCGGCCTCTTCGGCCGGCCGGTATCGCGCATGGGGTTGGCGGGGCGGCCATGCGCAAAATCAAGGACATACCAGCGGCCAGGTGGACGCCGGACGAGGAATTGGCCGGGGCCGCTGGTATAAGGCGGGACGCCCGCCGAACCCGGTGGGTGACCTTGCCCGCGGCCAACCGCAGGCGCGGATTGACGGCCCCGCGGCCCCGCGCTCCCCTGCCGCCCGTCATCCGCGGGCAAGGGGGAACCCTGCATGATCACGCCTTCGTACGTGCGCACCATGGCGGCCTACAACAGGGAGATGAACCGCCGGCTCTACGCCGCTGCGGCACGGCTCCCGGATACCGATCGACGGGCGGAGCGCGGCGCGTTCTGGGGCTCGATCCACGCCACCCTGAGCCACCTCGTCTGGGGCGACCATATGTGGATGTCGCGCTTCGACGGCTGGAACCGACCGGCGATGCCGATCCGGGAAAGCGGGGCCATGATCGCCGATTTCGCCGATCTGGCAGCGCAGCGCGCAGAGGACGACGCGCGGATCGAGGAATGGGCGGAACGAGTGGACGACGCCTGGCTCAGCCAGGACCTCGTCTGGTTCAGCGGTGCCGCCCAGCGGGAGATGCGCGCGCCGCGGACGTTCCTGGTGACGCATTTCTTCAACCACCAGACCCATCATCGCGGCCAGGTGCACGCGCTGATCACCGCTGGAGGCGAAGCGACCGGGGATACCGACCTGATGCTTGTGGTGGACGGACCGCGCTGAGCGGCAACGGCCAGCCCTCCTTCTGGGCCGTGCCGCACACCGCGGCGCGCCCGCAGTGGCACGCGCCGGCTTGCGGCACCGGCCGTTCGATAGCGGGCTGTACAAACGAACGCCGCCCGAGCCGGGGCCCCGGGCGGTCGTCGTCACGCAGGATACGCCGGCTTATCGGCTGCCGTGGCTGTGCGTGCCAACGATGCTGCTGTGCACAACATTTTTTCGCAGACCGTGTGCAGACGGGACATCCTGTATCCCCGCTCAGCGACGCCGCCCAGGGGGGCGGAAGCACGAAACGTCCGCATCCGACTCTGCAATGAAAACAGCCGGACCGCAACGGTCACGCCGCGCCGTCGCAGGCGCGCGCCGTCAGCCGCGCAGCAGCACGATCGCTTCGATCTCGACGGCGATGTTCTGCGGCAGGCTCCCCATGCCGACGGCGGAGCGCGCCGGTCGCCCGGCCTCGCCGAAGACCGCCACGAACAGATCGGTGCAGCCGTCGATCACCTTCGGGTGGTCGCCGAAGCCAGGTGCTGCGTTGACCATGCCGAATACTTTCAGCACCGTATCGACCGCGTCCAGGCTGCCGGTCGCCGCGCGGATGTTGGTGAGCAGATTGAGCCCGCACTGCCGCGCCGCCTCGATCCCCTGCCCGATCGACAGGTCGCTCCCGACCTGCCCGCGCACGATGCCCCCGTCGGCCAGCCGCGGCCCGACGCCGGAGAGGAACAGCAGCCCTCCGGCCTGGCGGAACGGCACATAGGTGCCAAGCGGCGTCGGCGGCGGCGGCAAGACGAGGCCAAGCGTGTGCAGGCGGGATTCAGGGGTGGGCATCGGCGGTTCCTTGCAGCAAGCCGGACCTCGCGGGCCGGCGATTCAGGGAGCGACCGGAACGGTCACTCCCACCATGTCGCCCTCGCGGACGAGCGCGGCGAGCGCGGCCTCGGTCCAGCCGTCGGTGCCGGCGGGGCGCAGCGGCAGCACCATCCAGCGATAATCGGCGGTGGAATCGACCACGCGGATGGCGGTGCCGGCGGGCAGCACGGTGCCCCATTCGGCGATCAGCCCGCGCGGGTCGCGCACGGCGCGGGCGCGGTAGCCGGCGGATTTGTACCAGAACGGCGGGTAGCCCAGCACCGCACGCGGATAGCAACTGCACAGGGTGCAGACCACGAGATGATGCAGACTGGGCGTGTTCTCCAGCACGCCGAGCGGCGGCGCGCCGCGCATCGGAATACCGAGCGCCTCCACCGTCGCCGTGCCGTCCGCCAGCAGGCGGGCGCGGAAGGCGGGATCGGTCCACGCCTTCGCCACGATCCGCGCGCCCTGGGCGGGGGAGGCGCGTTCGGTCAGCGCCAGGCGTTCGGCGACCTCGGCCGGGGTCGCGAGGCCCTTGGCCGCGAGCAGTCCGCGCAGCGCGCCGAGCAGCGCCTCGCCATCGGTATCCAGGATCGTGCTCATGCCGGTTCCAGCCAATGCTCGAACAATTCCACCAACAGGTCATCGCCGGCGCGCCCGTCCGGCCATAGCGCGGTTTCGTCGAACAGCACGTGGTAGAGTGCGCGCCGCGGCGCCGGACGGGCGAAGGCGAGGTCTTCGGGATTGGGGAAGGCGCCCAGGCGGCGCACCACTACGCCCTGCCGCCCGCGCACGTAGTGCGGCGTGCGGATGTGGCAGGGCCCGCGCGCCTCCGGCCAGTCGTCCTTCACCCGCACGCGCGTGCCCGGCGCGATATCCGTCACGGCGCGCCGTCCAGCGCAGCGCGCAATTCGGCTTCCGTGATGAGGCCCTTGCGCAACAGGGTATCGGCGATCGAGCGGATCCAGCGCCGATAGTAGGACAGGCGATGGTACTCGCCTTCCGGGATCGCCTCGATGCCGCGCCGCAACTCGTCCACGGTCATGACGCCCTTGAGGCCGAGCACCTGGCGCAGGGCGTCCACCTCCTTGTCGAAATCGGTCAGCGTGTGCGGTTCGGTATCGACCGGCTCGCACGCATAGCGCGGGATGCCGCCCATGTCGTGATGCGCGCGAGGAGGGTCCGAGGCCATGGGGGGAGCATAGTCCTGCCTGTGCGGCGGGGCCAAGGGGGAGCCGAGCGGGGGGAAGCCGAGTGCGTGCATCCGGGACGACACGTCGATGAAGGGCCAAGTGCGCCCCTGCTTCCCCCGAACAGCTCTCCGCCGGTGGGCGGCGCTCGCCCCGGTTCGCTGTCTGTCAGTGTGCCCGTCTGTCAATGTGCCCGTCTGTCAATGTGCCCGTCTGTCAATGTGCCCGACCGGCGCCTTCAACGGCAGCCGGGCGCCCGGCTGCATAGCGTCGGTCCTCGATCGCGGCCAGCACCTGCTGCCAGCGATCGAGGCCGGCGGTATCGCCGGCAAGCCGCAGCTCCCGCGCCCTTTCGAATGCAACCGCACGAGCCTGTAACCCGTGACGGCGCAGCATCAGGCGGGCGATATCGGTTGAACCCTGTTCGGACATGGCGGTTCCTCCGTGAGTGGCCAGCCGGCTTCACATGGGTCGAAGCAGGGGCGACGGCAAGACGGGCGCTGCCCCGCCGCGCCGGATGCTCCCGCCGCAGCAGGAACGCCGCCTGCTCTGTCCCTTACCCCAGCAGCGCCGCCGCGATCCGCTCCCGCGTCAGCGGCATCTCCCGTACCCGCGCGCCGAGCGCGTGCGCCAGCGCATTGCCGATCGCCGCCGCGGTCGGGCCGAGCGCCGCCTCGCCCAGCCCCAGCGAAGGGTCCGCCGGATCGCCGACGAAGCGCACCGTCACCTCCGGCACTTCGGGGAAAGTCAGGATCGGGTAGTGCTCCCAGGCGTTCGTCAGCACGCCGGTTTCATCCACCCGTACCTCTTCCTTCACCGTCCAGCTTGCCGCTTGAATTATCCCGCCTTCGATCTGGTTGGCCGCACCGTCGGGGTTGATGACCAGCCCGGCATCGACCGTGCACCAGATGCGGCGCAGCGCGATCGCCTGGTCGACCGCGATCTCCGCCACCAGGCCCACGTAGGCGGCGCGATTCTTGTAGCGGCTGAAGGTGATGCCCCAGCCGGTGCCTTCTCCGCCGGCGGGCCGGGCCGCCCAGCCGGACAGGTGGCCCACCGCTTCCAGCACCCGGCGCGCCCGCGGATCGGACAGCAGGGACAGCCGGTAGGCCAGCGGGTCTTCGCCGGCGCGAAGCGCGAGCTCGTCGATGAAGCCCTCTAAGGCGAACACGTTGCCATGCGTGCCGAGCCCGCGCATCGAGGACGTGCGCAGCCGCGGCCGCGCCACCAGGTGGTGTGTGATCCGCTGCGCCGGCAAGTCGTACAGCGCCACCGCGTTGCGCAACCCCCCGAAGCCCGCCGCGTCCGGCACATCCGGCGCCGGCGGGGTGGGCACGGCGCCCGGCAGCGCCTCGGCGGCGAGCAGATTGGTCCGCCCGTTATGCCCCGGCCGCTGGCCGTGCGTGCCGCTCCAGACCTCCATCAACCACTCGACCGGCCGGCCCCGCGCATCGAGCCCGGCCGCCAGGTCGACCACCATCGCCGAGCCGAACGGCACCACCGACAATTCCTGCGCCCGCGACCACTGCACCCGCACCGGCCGCCCCGGTCGCGCCCGCGCGATCAGCGCCGCGTCCAGCGCCACGTCGTCCGCCCCGTTGTGCCCGTAGCAGCCCGCGCCCGGCCGGTGGTGCACGGACACGGCAGCGGGGTCGAGCCCCAGCGCCTGCGCCAGTGCCACCCGCAGCATCCCCACCCCTTGCGAATGGGTTTGCACATCCAGTCGCCCGCCGTCCCGCCCCATATTCCATTGGGCCAGCGCGACCGAAGGCCCGATCGACGCATGAGCCAGGAACGGCCGCAGGTAGCGCGCGGCGAAGCGGTCTGCTGCTGGCGCGGCATCGGTGCGTTTGGCCGGGATTTCCAGCAGCCGATCGATGGCTGGGGCGCCGATCAGCGCCAGCGGTTCGGAGGCCACGACCGGCCGCGGCGTCCCGCCGGTCCAGTGCGCCCGCGCCTCGGCGGCGGCCAGGGCGCGATCCGCCAACGCCTCGGTCTCGGCGATGACGGCGGCGAAATCACCGATCCGCAGCAGTTCCACCGCGCCGCCCGCCGCGCGTGCGATCGCCGCCTCATCGAGCGGGCCGAGCACGGCGCCGGGCCAGGGCCGGTGCAGACTGCGCCCGTGCAGCACACCCTCCGGCGCGATGTCGTGGATGAAGCCGCCGCCGAACAGCTTGCCGGGCAGGTCGATGCGCGGCAGCGCCCGGCCGATGTAGCGGAACGCCGCCGGCGCGCGCAGCACCGCGGTGCCCGCCACCGGGCGCGCCAGGTCCACCATCGGCGCCAGCGACCAGTAATCCAGCGCCGTGGCCGCGCCGTCCTGCAGGATCGCCCCATCCTCGACCCGCAGCGCATCGGGCGCGCAATTCAGCCGCAAGGCCGCGGCTTCCAGGAACCTTGTCCGCACCTCGGCGGCGACCAGGCGGATGGCACCGCCGGAAGCCTCGATCGACTGGCTGCCGGCGGTGAAGCCTTCCTCCGGCGCGGCGTCGGTATCGCCCGAGACGACGCGGAACCGTTCCGGGGCGACATCCAGCTCTTCCGCGGCGATCTGCGCCAGCGCGGTCAGGATGCCCTGACCCAGCTCCACCTTGCCGGTGGACAGGCGCACCCGCCGGTCCGGTTCGAAGCCGATCCATTGCTCGGCGCGCGGGTTGTCGCGCAGGCTTGTGGGCAGAACGCTTGTGGGAAGCACGCGCTCGCTCATGACGCCTCTCCGCGCAAGGTGCGGGCCGCGCGCTGCACCGCGGCGATCATGCGGTTCTGCGCGCCGCAGCGGCAGAGGTTGCCGGCGAGCGCGGCGGCAATCTCCGCCCGCGAAGGATCGGGCGTGTGCGCGAGCAGCGCCGCGGCGGCGATCTGGATGCCCGACAGGCAATAGCCGCACTGCCCGGCCTGTTCGTCGAGCAACGCCGCCTGCAGCGGATGCGGCGCCTCCGCCGTCCCCAGCCCCTCCACCGTGACGACCGCCCGCCCCGCCACAACATCGAGGGTCAAGGTGCAACTCTGCACCGGCGCGGCGTCCAGCAGCACCATGCAGGCGCCGCACGCCTCCGCGCCGCAGCCGAAGCGGGTCGCGGGCAGGCCGAGCTTCCCGCGCAGCGCGTGCAGCAGCACGTCGTCGCTGCGTCCGTCCAGGCTGGCCGGACGGCCGTTCAGGGTGAAGGCGAAGGTCTCGCTCATGCCTCGGCTTCCGTGCTGTGCGCCGCATGGCGCAGTAGCAGCGCCGCCGCTTCCGTCGCGCGCATCCCCGCCACCACACCGGCGGCGGCGGCCTGGCGGTTCGCCTTCGTGATCCGCCCGTCACGGTAGATGCTCGCCCCGTCGCCGAGATCGGCCGACAGATGCGACACGGCAGCGCAGGCAATGCCCATGCGCTCCAGGATGCCGAGCCCGGCGATCGCCATCTGCGCGCGCCCGAACCCGCCGTCCGAGCCGATCACCCCCGCCGGTCGCACACCGTGGCGATACATGTAGACCGTCATGGTGGTATCGACCGGCGTGCCGACGCAGAACACGTCGCGCGGATGGGGGGCGCGGATCAGGCTCATGCTCCAGCAGCCCCAAACGTCCCCGCCGTCCCCCGCCGCCAGGCGCTGCGGCGCCTCCGGCAGGCGGGAAGGGACCTCGCGGACCCGCCCCTCCGGCCCGGCGAGCATCCGCTCCGCCGCGGCCGGCACGCCCTGGCCCGGCTCGGCGCCGAGCGCGGCCGCGGCGGCGTTGACCCGGCTGATCACGCCCTCGGTCCAGACCGAACGCCCGTCGCACATCTCGCAACTGTAGACGCTGACCGACGCCGCCGGCACGCCGAGCCCGTCCGCTACCGCGAGCCCGGCGACGCCGGCATCATTCCGCCCGATGCCGGCATCGACGCCGATGATCCCGCGCAAGCCCCGGCGCAGGAGGCTGACGGCCACCGCCTCAGCCATGTAGGCCCCGTGCACCAGCACGTCGCGCGCCGGCGCGATCGGCACCAGGGAGGCATCGAACTCGCGCGGCGAATCGATCACGATCGCCCGGCCGGCCTGGGTGGCGAGGCCGACGAACGCGCGATTGCCGAATTCGAGCGGAGGGGTCGCGCCCAACGCGCCGCGGACCGGCGTGGACGGAACGGCGGGAGTGCGGGTCATGCTGCGCCTCGGGATGCTCGGGGCTTCGGGCACGCGCGGCCGGTCGGGAGACGGTGCAACCACGACGCTCCTCCTGCCACGGGTTCGTTGCGTCCATCTTGCCCTTGCGGCGGGCCGCGCGGCAAGCCGCGCCCCGCCGCCATGCCGGTGTCCCCCGGCCCGGGAATGCGTTCCGCGCGTCCGTTCCCTCCGGCTGCGGGGGCACTATCGTCGCGTGTTCCGTGCTGTCGCGGATGGCGCTATGCTGCCTGCATGATCGATGCGACAAGGTTCCGTGTGGCCGGCTTGGTCGCCGCGCTGGTGCTGGCTGCGACGCCCATGGCGTGCGGCGCCGATCCCACCGCCCCGCCGTCCGCTGCGGGCGCCGCGGCCCGCGACCCGGCCGCGCAAGCCGCGGGACTGTTCATGCAAAGCTGCGTCCGCTTCGCCGCGCAGCCGGGCGCGCTGCGGCGCTGGGTCGCGAGCAAGCACCTGACGCGCGTCCCCGCTCCCTACGCCAACGACTTCCTGTACGGGCTGCCAGGTGTGGTCTATGACGCGACCACCCCCGCGGGGAAGCTCGTGCTGGTGTCGCAGGATGGCGGTTCCTGCTCGGTGGTGGCGGAGAACGCGCAAGGGAAGCTGCTGCTCGATCAGCTCGACGCCGACCTGAAATCCGCCGGCATCGCCTACAAGGTTACCGCGGACGGCCCCGACCCGCTGGAGAAGGATCTGCGCAACCGGGCCTACGATGCCGCGGCCGGCGACCGCAAATGGCTCATGCTGGTCAGCACCGTGAACGACCCCACCGGCGGCGAGGCGATGCTGACGACGAACCCGTAAGCGGCCGCTCCGGGAAGGTTTCCCGCGAGGTTTCCGAGGACCGTTTCCCTGCCGGTTCACCGGGGGCCGTCGTTCGCTCCGGCATCGGCCTGTCCCGGAAACCCCACCCGCTCAGCCCGCCCGCGGGTATCCCGGCCGCACGGCGAACCCGATCAGCCCCGCGGTCACGGCAACCAGCCCGAGCCACCCCGCCGCGTCCGGCAACGCCGCCCCCAGCAGCGCAATCTCGCCGAGCAGCGCAAACCCCACCTCCCCGGCCTGCGTCGCATCCACCGCCGCGATCCGATACGGATCGGCCGTGCTGTTGCGCGCGTGCAAGAACAGCGTGGTCGCGCCGCAGCCGGCCACGAGCGCGACCACCGCCGTGCTCACCCATTGCCCGGCCGTGGGCGGCGGCGGCGCGGCCAGCAGCACCGCGCCGAGGAAGACCGGCAGCGACCCGAGCGTCATCAGCAGCACGCAGGCCGCGGGGTCCGCCAGCACGCGCTCGGGATCGCGCCCGCCATGGCGCGCCCGATTGAGGAGCTGGTTGCCGAACGGATAGGCGAACGCCGCGACCAGCACGGGCAAGCCGCGCATCAAGGTCCGCACGGCGCCGCCCGCACCCGCCAGCGCGTGCAGGTTCACGAGCACGATACCCAGCAGGATCACCGCCGCGAACAAAACCCCATGTCGCGGCACCCGGCTGCCGAATCCGCGCAGCACCAGCGGCGTCGCCAGGATCGTGACCTGCCAGGTGGCCGCAACCACCCAGCCCGGCGCATGACCCGCCGCGTAGCAGATGCCGAGGTAGAACACCCCGAACCCGATCCCGCCCGCCGTGAGCCACAGCCCCGCCCGCCGCAGGAACAACCGCAAGACCGCCGCCAACGCCCGCGGCCCCCGCCGCAACAGGAGCCACCCTGACAGGATCGCTGCCGTATCGACATAGCGCAGCGCCGCCGTCCAGACCCACGGTCCGCCCGCCAGGCTCATGGCGCGGTTCAGCACGAAGGTGACGCTGAACAAGGCCGCAGCCAGCAATCCGAAACCAATCAGCCGAGGCAGCCCCGGCTCACCCCGCCGCGCCGCCCCGGGCACGCCTGCCGCCGGCATCGCCAGGGTCATCGCCGCCGCGCGCATCCCCTCGCCTATGCCCCGTGCCCCAACTGGTCGCGCAGAACCCGTGCCGGAACCTCTTCCACCGCCCCGCGCGGCAAATTGCCGAGCTGGAACGGTCCATAGGCGACCCGGATCAGCCGGCTCACCGGCAGATGCAGCGCTGCCATCACCCGACGCACCTCCCGGTTGCGCCCCTCGCTCAGGCTGATGGTCAGCCAGGCATTCTCCCCCTTCACCGCATCGAGCCCGGCCTCGATCGGCCCGTAGCGCACCCCCTCGACCGTAATCCCCCGAGCCAGCGCCGCCAGTGCCTGCGGCTCCGGCCGTCCATGCACGCGCACCCGATAGCGGCGCAGCCAGCCGTTGGACGGCAGCTCCAACCGCCGCGCCAATGCGCCGTCGTTGGTAAGAAGCAACAACCCCTCGCTGTTGAGGTCGAGCCGGCCAATGCTGATCACCCGCCCCAACACCGACGGCAGCTTCTGGAACACGGTCGGCCGCCCCTCCGGATCGCGGTGGGTCGTCACCAGGCCCTCGGGCTTGTGGTAGCGCCACAGCCGGGTGCGCGCCGGCGGCTCCACCAAAGTCCCGTTGACCACCACGAGATCAGCCGGACCGACAAACGTCGCTGGATGCGTCACCACAACATTGTTGCAGCGCACCCGGCCTTCGCCGATCAACCGCTCCGCATCGCGCCGGCTCGCCACCCCCGCCCGCGCCAGGAACTTGGCAATCCGCTCCCCCCGCGCCCCATCCTCCGCCGCCGTCACGCGAACCGCCGATCTCTGTGTGGGTCCGCAAGGAAGGCCAGGGGGCGCTGCCCCCTGGACCCCCGCCAAGGGCTCGCCCTTGGAACCCTTCCGTTTTGGTTCCGTGCGGGTGGGGGGTATCGCGGGTCCGGTCCGGGGCTGCGCGGAGGCGGGGCGTGCGCGCCAAAGCGCGCACGCCCCGCCTCCGCGCAGCCCCGGACCGGACCCGCGATACCCCCCACCCGCACGGAACCAGATGACGGGGTCCAGGGGACGAGTTCCCTGGCGGGGTCCAGGGGCAGAGCCCCTGGCCTTCCTTGCGGACCCACGCAGAGATCGCCAGTTCGCGTCATGGTGCGCAGGCGGCGATGAGGGCATCGAAGATGCGGCGGTCGGCGGGGTCGATCAGGAATTCGGGATGCCATTGTACGCCGAGGCAGAAGCGGGCTGACGGGTCTTCCAGTCCTTCGATCACGCCGTCGGGGGCGGTGGCGTTGATGACGGCGTGCGGGCCGGGGCTGGCGACGGCCTGGTGGTGGGCGGAGTTCACGTTCATCGTTCGGGTGTTGACGATGGCGGCGAGTTGGGTGCCGGGGACGATGGTGACCTGGTGGCCGGGTTCGTGGCGTGGGTTGGGTTGTTCGTGTTCCAGCGCGGTGGGGATCGTATCGGGGATGTGTTGGACCAACGTCCCGCCAAGCGCGACGGCCAGCAGTTGTTCCCCGCCGCAGATGCCGAGGATGGGCAGGTTGCGGTCCAGTGCGCCGCGGGTGAGGGCGAGTTCGGCGGCGGTGCGGTCCTGTTTCAGGCTGACGGTGGCGTGACGGGTTCCAGCGCCGTACAGTGTCGGGTCGACATCGAAGGCGCCGCCGGTGACCACCAGGGCGTCGATGCGGTCGAGGAATGCCGCCGCCAGGGCGGGATCGTGCGGCAGCGCGACGGGCAGGCCGCCGGCGGCGCCGATCGCCTCGGCGTAGTTGCGGCGCAGGGCGTACCAGGGGTAGGCCGAGTAGCCGCCGGGCGGCTCGGCATCGAGGGTGACGCCGATCAGCGGGCGTTGCGCGGGTGCGTTCATCCGATCGTGCTAGACCCCGCACCGGGCAGCGGGCAAGAAGCGGTTTGCATGAAGACGCTCCCGCCAGACCTGACGGCGCCCGCTCCGGTCGCTCCGCGCGCGACGGGGGACGGGCCGATGGCGCTGGCGCTGGCCGAGGCGGCGGCGGCCGGCGCGCGCGGGGAAGTGCCGGTGGGCGCGGTCGTGCTCGGCCCGGACGGCGCGGTATTGGCCCGTGCCGGCAACGAGACGGAGGGCCGGGCCGACGCCTCCGCCCATGCCGAGCTGCTGGCCTTGCGGGCGGCGGCGGCGGCGCGTGGGGTGCCGCGCCTGCCGGACTGCGATCTGGTCGCGACCCTGGAGCCGTGCCCGATGTGCGCCCAGGCGGCGAGCCTGTTCCGGATTCGCCGCCTGGTGTTCGCCGCCTACGACCCCAAGGGCGGTGGGGTGGAGCACGGCGCGCGCGTGTTCGATGCCGCGTCCTGCCACCATCGGCCGGAGGTCGTGGGCGGGGTGCGCGAGCGCGAGGCCCAGGCCCTGCTGCGCCACTTCTTCGCCGCCCGCCGGCCCGGCGCAGCCACCGCTTCGCCGGATCCGGAATGAAGATCGATCGCTATCGCATCGGGATCGCCGTGCGAGCGCGCCGGCGATGAGCGGAGCCGCACCGCCCGCTCCGATCGTGCATATCGACCCGCTGGGCCGGCTCGGCAACCGCATGCTGCAGTTCCTGGCCGCCTGGCGGCTGGCCTCGCTCGTGCCCGGCGCGCGCCTGTCGGGCGTGGCGCTGCCGGAATGGGGGCTGGTACATCCGGCCTTGCCACGCGGGCCGGGCGCCTCGGTGCGGGTGGACCACCGCGATCCGGTGACCGGCTTCGCGCTCGATCTTGCGCTGCTGGCCGAGGCGCTGAACGCCGGCGTGCTGGCGCGCGTCGATCTCGCGCACTACGCCCAGCACCTGAATAATTTCCCGCCGCGGGAGGTAGCCGCCGCGCTGTTTCCCGACACGGCGGTCCCGCGCGAGCGCTGCGGCCGGGATACGTTGCTCATCAGCATCCGTGGTGACGAGATTTTCGCCGCCCCGCACCCCGACTACACCTTGGTCCCAATTGGCTTCTATCGGGAGCTCGTGGCACAGACGGGGCTCGCGCCGGTCTTCCTCGGCCAGCTCGATCCCAATCCCTACACCGTGCGGCTGCGGCGCGCTTTTCCGCATGCGCGTTTCATCGCCAGCCGCGATCCGATGGCTGATTTCGCCGTTCTGCGTCATGCAACGAATATCGTTCCGAGCGTCAGCACCTTCGCCTGGACCGCGGCCTGGATCGGCCGGGCGGAGCGCGTGTTCCTGCCGGTGACGGGCTTCCTCAACCCCGCGCAGTGCCCGGAGGTCGATCTGCTGCCGCTCGCGGATCCGCGCTACCGGTTCTACCGGTTTCCGATCAACTACGCCGTTCCGGCCGATCGCGTGCTGCCGACGCACCGCGCGATGGCCGGCACGTGGCGTCTGCTGCGCCCGGAGATGCTGGCCGCGCTGCGCCTGGCGCGCCCGCGCTTCCGCCCCGACCCCTTTGCGCTGCGTGCCGCGTTCGAGGAGGCGTTCTACCTGGAATGCTACCCGGACGTGGCCGCGTCGGTGGCCAACGGCGGCTACGCCACCGGACGGGACCATTATTTGCAAGAAGGCCTCGCCGAGCAGCGCATGCCGTTCCGGCTCGATCGCGTTTGGTACGCGCGCGCCTATCCACTGGCGGCGGTGGAGGTGGGGCAGGGCGATTTCCTCGATTTCCACCACCATTACCTGGCGGTGGGCGCGGCGCGCGGCTACCGGCCGTTGCCGCCGGACGCGCCGTAGATCTCCACCCGATCGGGCGGCGGCGCCGCCGGCAACTCGGGACGGAGGCGGACGAAACGCGCCGGGATCGGGGTGGAGGCGACGAAGCGGGCGGGCGCGACGGCGGGTCCGCCGGAAGGCGCGGCGGCGGCGTGGCCGACCCGCAGCCAGTGGCGCCCATCGGAGGAAGTCTCGATGTCGATCCGGCGCGGCTCCGCCGGGTACCAGCCCTCCAGCGACTGGATGACGCGGATTTCGTGCACGAGGGCTGCGGCGCCGAGATCGACCTGCCAGGAGGGCGGCGTGGCGGCGATCCGATTGTCCGCCTCACCGGCGGCCAGCCCCGTGCGTTGCCCGCCCGAGGCTATCGGCCGGCCCTGCGCGAGGTCGGGCCAGGCGGGGCAGGGCAGCACCGCGCCGGCGGCGATGTGGCGCCGGCGCCGGCGGGCCCAATCCTCGGCGAGAAAGCGGTCCTCCACCGCGTCCAGTTCCGCCATCGTCGCCGGCCCGGTTCCGTTTTCGAGCACCCGCTGCCACATCTTCTGACCGCCGAAATCGCCGCCCAGGCCACGTGCCACGCGCTGCGCCAGCGCCGCCTCCGAGCGGAAGGTGTAGTGGTGGACTGCGGCGCGGCCCAGGATCGCCGCGATCATCGCCGGGTCGGTGAGGAAATGGCCGTCGGCGGGCATCGCCTCGCGCTCCAGCCCGGCCACGCTGCGGCTTGCCGCGTCCCCCGCGAGGGTGCCTTCCCAGCCATGCCAGACGTAGATGCGGCGGTCGATCCGGGAGAGGTCGATGCAGGCGCTGCGGGTGATGGTCTTGGTGGCGACCCAGGGGCGCTCGGCGCGGCGGGTGTAGTTCTCCGGCACGCCGCCCGGCGGCGGGGTGGTATGGCCGTTGGGGCCGAACATCAGCCAGTGCAGCAGCAGGCAGCCCTGGTTGGGCGGCACCTCGTCCAGCAGGTCGTCGAGCGTGCCACCGGCGCGCAGCGCCAGGAACTCGTCGATGTCGAGGAAGGCGATCCATTCCGCCGCCGTGCGGTAGCGGGTGAGCGCGTCCATATACATCCGGAACTGCTCGCCCTGCGGCAGGTAGTGGTGGAACGTCACGAACGGATCGGGACCTTGCAGGAATGGCAGCACCGCGGCGAACAGCGACGCCGGGTCGTCGTCGTTGCAATAGAGGTACACGTGCCCGAAGCCGATGGCGCGGTGGTAGGCGAGCCATTCGGCGATATACGCCGTCTCGTCGCGGGCGCAGGCGATGATGACCGCGCGGTGGGTCATGCGCCGGCGGCGCGGGCGCCGATGTCCTGGCGGCAGAACCCCTCCGGCCAGTCGATCGCGGCGACGGCGGCGTAGGCGCGCGCCCGCGCGGTCGGCAGGTCGGGGCCGGTGGCGCAGACGTTCAGCACCCGACCGCCGGCGGCCACCAGCCGGCCCTCGGCATCGCGCGCGGTGCCGGCGTGGAAAATCTGCACCCCCGGCAGCGCGGCGGCGGCATCAAGGCCGCGGATCGCGCTGCCGCGTTCCGGCGCCGCCGGATAGCCGCGCGCGGCCAGCACCACGGCGATGGCGGCGTGGTCGTGCCAGCGCAGGTCGAACTGGGCGAGTTCGCCCTCGCAGGCGGCGAGCAGCGCGGGCAGCAGATCGGATTTCAGTCGCAGCAGCAGCACCTGGCATTCGGGGTCGCCGAAGCGGACGTTGAATTCGATCACCTTCGCCCCGTCCGCGGTCAGCATCAGGCCGGCGAACAGGATCCCGCGGAACGGCGTGCCGCGCGCGGCCATGGCGGCGAGGGCGGGGCGGATGATCCGCTCCATGATCGCCTGTTCCGCCGCGGGCGGGAACGCTGCGACCGGGCCGTACGCGCCCATGCCGCCGGTGTTGGGGCCGGTGTCGCCATCGCCCACCCGCTTGTGGTCCTGCGCGGCGCCGAGCGGGATCGCGTGCGTGCCGTCGCACAGCGCGAAGAAGGAGATTTCCTCTCCGCTCAGGCATTCCTCGATCACCACCGACGCACCGGCCTCGCCCAGGGTGCGGTCGGTCATGATGGCGTCGATGGCGGCGAGCGCCTCGGCTTCGGTCGCGGCGACCACGACACCTTTGCCGGCGGCGAGGCCGTCGGCCTTCACCACGATCGGCGCGCCGCGGCGGCGGATGAAGTCCACGGCGGCGGCGGCGCTGTCGAAGCGTTCCCAGGCGGCGGTCGGGATGCCGGCCTCGTCGCAGAGGGTCTTGGCGAAGGTCTTGCTGCTTTCCAGCCGGGCTGCGGCGGCGGTGGGGCCGCAGCAGGGGATGCCGGCGGCTTCCATCGCGTCCGTCAGGCCGGCGGCGAGCGGGGCTTCAGGCCCGGGGAACACGAGGTCGATCGCGTTGGCTTGGGCGAAGGCGACCAGGGCGGGAATGTCGGTGCTGGAGATGGGTGCGCAGGTGGCGAGTTCGGCGATGCCGGGGTTGCCGGGGGCGGCGTAGAGCCGGGTGAGCAGCGGACTGGCGGCGAGCGCCCAGCACAGGGCGTGTTCGCGTCCGCCCGATCCGACCACCAGTACGCGCATGCACCGTCTCCTTGGCCGAATTGTCCCGGCGTTGACGCCATTCCCGGCCAAGCCCCCCGGCGGCTGCGCCCGGTGGCATCAACCGCGGCGCGCCGCGCGTGAAGCCGAGGATCTTCCCGCAGCCCTGTCGACTGGCGATGAAGCCTTCCCGGCCGTCGTTGTCAACGCCGTCGCGTGCGGCAGGCCGGATGGGTGGAACACCATCATCCGGCGCTTCGGAACTGCCCCCTACGGCGTCGAGCGCAACGTGTCGACATCGGGCCTACGTGCGATTTACGGGTTGTCAGAGAATTGCAACTCGTTTCGGCACAGCGTGCCACCGTCCAGATCCGGAGGCCGTGATGACGGGAAGCGTTGCCACTGCATGCTTACGTCCGAAGCGCCCCGCCACCGGTCGAACGTGTTTGCCAAACCGAATGATTGCATGCGTCGCGCTTCTGATCCTGGGCGGCTGCGCCGGTCCTGGGTCCGGGTCCGCGGCCCGCGCGTCCAGCACAACGGCGGCTCCGCCGGCCTATGCGCCGGCACAGGAAGTCGACGTTGTCTCCCACGCGCTGAGCGGTAAGCTTGATCGCATGCTCGCCGCACTGCCGATGCGGGACGGACGATAAGCGGCGACATGCCCGACGCCAGGGGCTGAAGCGCGGGGCGCCCGACGCCTCGCACGAGCGTCCGCGCGCCACATGTTCGATCGTGCTCCGCACTATCACCCTTCGCGACGCCAACCCGAGCTTCGAGGGCGGAGCATGGGGCGATCTCCGTTCAATAATACAGTAGTTTACGGTCTCGACCGGAGTCGGGCCGGGTGCACAGGCCGGCTGGGCGAAGCAGATCCGCCAATGCGCGTCGATGCGGACGCTGAACTGGCCCCGGCTGTCGTCGCGCAATGCCTCCAGCCGGATCAGGCACACGTTGGCCAGTTCGAAACCGAACAGGGCCGGCGCCGCCAGCCGGGCCCCCTCCAGCCGCGCCGCGATCGTCGCCGCCTCCCCAAATAACAGCGCCGCGAGCGCCAAGACGTCCACCACCCAAATCCCGGTCACGATCGGTCCTGACGATCGCAGCGAACTCGCCGTACCCGTCCGCACGTCAAGCCGGCGGACCTCCGGCAGCACTTCCGTCGACTCAGTGCCTCCTCCGACCGTACCGCCGCCTCGATGACGGCAAGCAACTCCCCGTGCAACGACCGATGATGCCGCTCGGGCCGCCGCCGCAGTCACCGGACCATCTCGTCCGGAGTGTTCTTGACCGACAGATTGATAGGCATGGGTTCCGAACCCGCTCCAATTCAGAACCCTCCCATACCGCGGCCACCTCTCCGCCGCGCCAACACCACCCCGATCCGCCGCGAGCCCCCTGGCACCCGCACCCGCGAGGCAAACCGCTTCCGTACATCCGTGCCCCAAACGCCCCGCCCGCCGGACACAAGCCCCCACGCACTAACCCCGATCCAGGCCGTCCGCCGGTCTGGACACCGCCGCCCCAAATGCCCCACCCGATGTACAATCCCGACACACCGGCGGCCTGAGCCCGGGCAAATGTCCGTCTCGCCACGCGGCCCACCCGGCCCCGCCTGCCGCGCCGTCACCGGGCGCACGCCCCCGGCTTCACCCCCACCCCCTCCGCATCCTACCCTCCCCGCATGGACGCCCCCGCCCCCCTCTCCAACCTCCCCGAATTCACCGTCTCCGACCTCTCCGGCGCCATCAAACGCGCCCTCGAAGGCACCTTCGGCCGCGTCCGTGTGCGCGGCGAGATCACCGAGCTGAAGCGCTACCCCTCCGGCCACATCTATTTCTCCCTCAAGGACGAGACCGCCAAGCTCGCCGGCGTGGTGTGGAAGAACGCCGTCCCCCGTCTCGGCATGGCTCCGGAAAACGGCGTCGAGGTCATCGCCACCGGCCGCATCACCACCTACGCCGATCGCTCCTCCTACCAGCTCATCGTCGAACGCCTGGAATACGCCGGCGCCGGCGCCTTGCTCGCCCGCATCGAGGCCCTGAAGCAGCGCCTGGCCGCCGAAGGCCTGTTCGACCCTGCCCGCAAGCGAAAAATCCCCCTGCTCCCAACCGTGATCGGCGTCGTCACGTCCGAACGCGGCGCGGTGATCCAGGACATCCGCACCACCATCGCCCGCCGCTTCCCCCGCCCTATCCTGCTCTGGCCCGTCCCCGTGCAGGGCGACGGCGCGGCCGAGCGCATCGCCGCCGCCATCCGCGGCTTCGACGCGCTCCCAGCGCACGGCCCGATCCCGCGCCCCGACGTCCTGATCGTCGCCCGCGGCGGCGGCAGCCTGGAAGACCTGATGGCCTTCAACGACGAGGCCGTCCTGCGCGCGGTCGCCGCCTGCGCCATCCCCCTTATCTCCGCCGTCGGCCACGAGACCGACACCACCCTGATCGACTTCGTCTCTGACCGCCGCGCTCCCACCCCCACCGCCGCAGCGGAGCTCGTCGTGCCCTCCCGCGCCGAGTTCGCCGCCGCCCTGGCACAGACCGGCGCGCGGCTGGCCGGCGCGCTGAACCGGCACGCGCAGGAACGCCGCCTGCGCCTCGGCCGCGCCGAGCGCGGGCTTCCCGACCTCCCCGCCCTGCTCGGCACCGCGCGCCAGCGCCTGGACGATCGCGGCGAACGGCTGACCCTCGCGCTGCCGAACCTGCTGGCGGCACGCCGGGCCGGGCTCGATCGCGTGCTGGCGCGGCTGCCGGACCTGCCGCGGCTGATCGCGCAGGCGCGGCGCGGAACGACGGAGGCCGAGGTGCGGCTGCAGCGCGCCCTCCCGGCCCTGCTCGAACGTCGGCGCGGCGGGCTGGCGCTCGGCGGTCAGCGGCTCGGCTTCGCTCTGCGCCAGGCCGTGGCGCGGGTGCACCGCCGGGCCGGGACCACGCTGGCCCGGCTGACTCCCGCCCCGATCGGTGCACTTCTGCGTGAGGCGCGGGCGCACACCGAGGGCGCGGGGGCGCGGCTGGAGGCGGTCTCTCCGCTCGCAGTGCTGACCCGCGGCTATGCGCTGGTCACCGATCCGGCCGGTCATGCGCTTACCGCGGCGGCCGCAGTGGCGCCGGGCGCGCCACTGCGGCTGCGGTTTGCCGACGGTACCGTTGGAGCAACGGCCGATCCGCCCGGCCCGGCGCAGGTCGATCCGGGGCCGCAGCGGCGCACACCAGGGCCGTCGGGGGCAGCAGCGCAAGGGCGACTGGGACTGTGACATTCCGGACGCAGTTGTTGCGTGCATGCAAGCCATGAGCTGATTGCCGGTCTCCGCAAACTTGACGCCGCGGGCGCCGCCGACTAATCCGGGTCTCGGTCGCAACGGTCTCGCCGTTGCGCCGCGTTCTCCGTACTTGACGCTGCACCCTTCATCCAGGGACCACTCCCAATGAACATCAAGATTCTCGGCGCCTTCGCCGCCGTTGCCCTGTTGGCGGCGTGCGCGAACAAGCCGGCCACGACCGGCATGGCCAGCGGCGCCGGCGCCGCCGCTGCCACCTCGGGCCCGGCCCCGGGCAGCGAACAAGACCTGGTCGCCAATGTCGGCGATCGCGTCTTCTATGCGTTCAACCGGTCGGTCCTGACCTCCTCCGACCAGGCGACCCTGGACCGTCAGGCCGGATGGCTTGGGAAATATCCGCAGGTTCAGGTGCTGGTTGCCGGCAACGCCGATGATCGCGGCACCGAAGAGTACAACCTGGCACTCGGCCATCGTCGCGCCAACGCCGCCCGCGAATACCTGGTGGCCAAGGGCGTGAGCCCGTCGCGCATCAGGACGATCAGCTACGGCAAGGATCGTCCGGTCGCGCTGGGTGACAACGAGCAGGCGTGGGCGCAGAACCGCAACGCGATCACCTCTGTGCAGGGCGACAACCCGCAGGGGAACTAATTACACGGAACCGATCCTCGCCGCTGGTCGTCGTCGTCGTGTCTGCCGCGACATGTCGGCCGAACGACCGACAGGCTCGGCCGTCCTGACCGGCACCAGGCGAGCAGCGAGGGGCGACCCGTCCGACGATACGATCGCGAGGCGCCACCGGTTGATCCGGTGGCGCCTCGTTGCGCTTCCATCGGTCGGGGCTCGCCGTCGCGCCCTGCCGCCATGCCCGGCGGTTCCGCTGCGGCCGCCGAGCAGATAGACTGGGTGCAGCGGTCCATCCCGCCCGCATCCGCCTTCTGGCGGAACGTCGGCCGGCGAAGGGCCGCTGCGGCGATCGCCCGTCCTCGGAACGGAAGTCCCGCCGCGCGTCCCACCCCTCCCGGTTCCACTCCCAGGTCCACGCAAGGATGCCGCGTATGCGTCTGCCGCCCGTGAAAGCGCTCGTGATCGCCGTCCTGCCGCTGTTGCCTGCGGCGTTCCTGCTCATGCAGGCGCGCCCCGCGGCGGCGCAGATCGAAAGTCGGGAGGGGATCGCCCTGCGCGACCAGATCCTGGAACTGCGTCAGGAGGTCGACGCGCTGCGCGCGCAGGTCGCCAACGGCGGCGGCTCCTACCTGGGCGGAGCCGCCCCCACGCAGGCCGCGCCGGCGAGCGGCACGTCCGACATGGTGGCGCATCTGCTCGACCGCATGAACGGCCTGGAAGACGATATCCGCCAACTGCGCGGCCGGGTCGACGAGTTGCAGAACGATGAGACCCAAAAGATCGCCGACCTCGGCAAGCGGATCGATGACCTCAAGTTCGAGGTCGAGCATCCCGGCTCGGCCGCGCCCGGTGGCCCCGCGCCGTCCCAGGCCGGACCGCCGACGGGCACTCTGACAGCGCCGGGCGCGCGGCCGTCCGAACCGCCGCCGCCGGCCCACCGGGCCGACTTGCAGAGAAGCGAGCCGCGCCCGCTTGCCCCGGGCCCTACACCGTCTGCCCGCCGGGCCGCCGGCCCTTTGCAGGCGGCCTATGCCGCGCTTGACCGCCGCGACTATCCCGCGGCGGAGCGCGGCGCGCAGAGCGTGCTGGCACGCCGCGCCGCACCGGGCGCCTATGACGCGCAGTTTGTCCTGGCCGAGGCACTGGCCGGTCAGCACCAATGGTCGCGCGCGGCCATCGCCTACGACGACGCCTACAACCGCTCCAAGAGCGGCGCACACGCGCCGGCTGCGCTGCTCGGCCTGGCGGAATCGCTGGCCGCGATCAACGAACGCCGCGCCGCCTGCGAAACGCTCTCCAAGCTGCACGCGCAATACCCGCGTCAGGGTAACGCGCTGAAAACCCAGGCTGCAGCCGTTGCGCATCGCGCCGGCTGCGGCTGACGGAGGGCCGCCTCAAGTGCCGCCCCCCGGCACGGGCGAGCGCGCTCCGCCTCACTCTCGCGCGTGGGCGGGAGAAATGCCACCCCATCCCTTTCCCGCGTGCGGGAGGGGATGAGGCCGGGGCGGACCGCTCAGCGTGTCCCGCGCGCCGCGACCTTGCCGGACCGACACAGGGTGCGGACGGCGTCGCATGCCGGACCTTCCGGCCGCTACGGCTCGACGCGATGGCACACCGCCCGCCGGACTTGATCCCGCCGCCCTTGACGCCGCCGGCCCCGCCGTTACCGGCCTGGCCCCCCCCGGCCAGGACGTCGGCAGCGATGCTCCGATCAGCACTGCCGCATTCGCCGCCCGGCTCGATTCGCTCGGTCCGTTCGAGCCGGCGCCGCTGCTCGCCGTTGCGGTTTCCGGCGGCGCCGACAGCCTGGCGCTGGCGTTGCTCGCGCGGGCCTGGGCGGCGGCCCGCGGGGGCGCACTGCTCGGGCTGATCGTCGATCACGGGCTGCGCCCAGAGGCGGCCGCCGAAGCGGCTGAGGCGCAAGCCCGGCTCGCGCGCATCGGCGTCTCGGCGCGCGTTCTCAGCCTTTCCAGTCTGGCGCGTGGGCCGGGGCTGGCTGAGCGGGCACGGCTGGCGCGCTACGCCGCGCTGGAAGCCGCCTGCGGGGAAGCGGGGATCGTCCACTTGCTGCTCGGCCACCACGCCGCCGACCAGGCGGAGACGGTGATCCTGCGTGCACTCGGCGGCAGCGGTGCGGCGGGGATGGCGGGGATGGCGGCGCTCGTGGAAACGTCGCGACTGCGCTGGCTGCGCCCGCTGCTCGACGTTCCGCCGGTGCGGCTGCGCGCCACCTTGCGCGTGGCCGGGCTCGGCTGGGCGGAAGATCCGTCCAATGCCGATCCCGCAGCCACCCGCGTCCGGCTGCGCGCCCTGCGCGCCGATCGCGCCGGCGCCGGCCCGGCAACGTGCGCCCTGGTTGCCGCTGCGGCCGGAGCAGGCACCGCCCGGGCAACGACCGAGGCGGCCCGGGCGGCACTGCTGGCCGCACGCGCGGTATTCCGCCCCGAGGGATTCGCCTTGCTCGATCCGGCGCCATTGCCCGCGGAGGCATTGGGTGCCCTGATCCAGGCGGTGGCCGGCACCGAACATCCGCCGCGCAGTAGGGGCCTCGCTGTCCTGGCTGCGGCTCCGCGGCCGGCCACGCTTGGCGGCGCGCGGCTGTTGCCCGCCGGGCGGCTCGCTCCCGGCCGCCTGCTGCTGGTGCGGGAGGCAGCGCGGCTGGCCCCCCAGGTTCCGGCCGCACCGGGAGTCGTCTGGGACGGGCGCTTCCGATTAGCCGGCGTGCCGTCCCTGGATGCCGATCCGTATATCGCAGCAGGCGTCACCATGGGTGGCCTCGGGGCCGCGGGGGCGGCGGCCTTGCGGCGGCGTTCGGTGCTCCCCGCCGCAGTCCTGCGCACCCTGCCGGCGCTGTATCGCGACGGGACCCTTCTCGCGGTGCCGCACCTCGGCTACCATTTGCCAGGGAGTGAGGGGTTCCTCGTGCTTTTCGCGCCTGCCCGGCCCGCTTCCGGCGCGCCGTTCGTGCCCGCGGCGCTGCGCCGCTGACCTGCGGTGAAAGCGCCGCAGGCGGGGATGCGCGGTGGCAGGCAACACACTATGTTATCGGACTGGAGCCTTCCGGCCCCGGCAGCGCGCCGGACGTCGCAGAGGTCAAGCGGCCCTTTCCGTGTGGGCATGAACGTGAGCACGAACGCATGAGCAATTTTGGCCGCAACCTCGCGCTTTGGGTGATCATTCTCCTGCTGCTCGTGGTTCTGTTCAACCTGTTCCAGCCGGGCACCACCCAGGCGCCGTCCACCCAGGTCGCCTATTCGGACTTCCTGAACCAGGTGAACCAGGGCCGGGTACGCGACGTGGTGATCCAGGGCCGCACCGTCAGCGGGCAGCTTTCGGACGGGCAGACCTTCGCCACCTACACGCCCGACGACCCCACCCTGGTGAGCAAGCTCACCAGCCACAATGTCCGGGTGATCGCCAAGCCGCGCGACGCCGATGAGAACCCGCTGCTGCATTACCTGCTGTCGTGGTTCCCGATGCTGCTGCTGATCGGCGTCTGGGTCTTCTTCATGCGCCAGATGCAGTCCGGCGGTGGGCGGGCCATGGGCTTCGGCAAATCCCGCGCCCGCCTGCTCACCGAAAAACAGGGCCGCGTGACGTTCGAGGACGTGGCCGGCATCGACGAAGCCAAGAGCGAGCTGCAGGAAATCGTGGAATTCCTCCGCGACCCGCAGAAATTCCAGCGCCTTGGCGGCAAGATCCCCAAGGGCGTGCTGCTGGTCGGCCCCCCCGGCACCGGCAAGACCTTGCTCGCGCGCGCCATCGCTGGCGAGGCGAACGTGCCGTTCTTCACCATCTCCGGCTCGGACTTCGTCGAGATGTTCGTGGGCGTCGGCGCCAGTCGCGTGCGCGACATGTTCGAGCAGGGCAAGAAGAACGCTCCCTGCATCATCTTCATTGACGAGATCGACGCGGTCGGCCGCCATCGCGGCGCCGGCCTCGGCGGCGGCAACGACGAGCGGGAGCAGACGCTCAACCAGATGCTGGTCGAGATGGACGGCTTCGAATCCAACGAAGGCGTCATCCTGATCGCCGCCACCAACCGCCCCGACGTGCTCGACCCGGCGCTGCTGCGCCCCGGAAGGTTCGACCGCCAGGTGGTGGTGCCGAACCCGGACGTGAACGGGCGCGAGAAGATCCTGCGCGTGCACATGCGCAAGGTGCCGCTGGGGTCGGACGTCGATCCCAAGACAATCGCCCGCGGCACCCCCGGCTTCTCGGGCGCCGACCTGGCGAACCTCGTGAACGAGGCGGCGCTGCTCGCGGCCCGTATCGGCAAGCGGGTGGTGGCGATGGCCGAGTTCGAACACGCCAAGGACAAGGTGATGATGGGCGCCGAGCGGCGGTCCCTGGTCATGTCGGAAGCCGAGAAGCGCATGACCGCCTACCATGAGGGCGGCCACGCGCTCTGTGCCCTGCACGAGCCCGAATGCGACCCGGTGCACAAGGCGACCATCATCCCGCGCGGCCGGGCGCTCGGCCTGGTGATGAGCCTGCCGGAGGGCGATCGCTACTCCAAGTCGAAGTCGAAGCTGCTGGGCGAGCTCACCATGGCGATGGGCGGCCGTGCGGCGGAGGAGATCATCTTCGGGCCTGACAAAGTCTCCAACGGCGCCGCCGGCGACATCAAGATGGCGACCGACCAGGCGCGGCGGATGATCACCGAATGGGGCATGAGCGAGAAGCTCGGCATGATCGCTTATGGCGACAACAGCCAGGAGGTGTTCCTCGGCCACTCGGTGACCCAGAACAAGAACGTGTCGGAGGCGACGGCGCGTGAGATCGATGCCGAGATCAAGGACATGATCGACCGCGCCTACGGCAAGGCGCGCCACATCCTGACCGAGAACATCGAGGAGCTGCACAGGCTGGCGCGCGGTCTGCTGGAGCACGAGACCCTGTCGGGTGACGAGATCCGCACGATCCTGCGTGGCGAGCCGGTGATCCGCAAAGTGGTCGACGAGCCGGCGCCGGAGAACCGGCGCGCGTCGGTGCCAACCACGGCGCGCCCGGCCACGCCGACGCCGCCGCCGGGCGGGCTGGGGGCAGCGCCGCAGCCGGGGTGAATGCGGGGCTCCTCCACGGCGGCGCAACGCCGATCGCCATGACGTCTCCCGTCTGGGCCGGGCTCGCGTTGGACCGCCCGCGCGTCATGGGCATCCTCAACGTCACCCCGGACAGCTTCAGCGACGGCGGCGCCTATGCCGATCTCGCCGGCGCCATCGCCGCAGGCCGCGCGCTGGCCGTCGCCGGGGCCGACATCGTCGATGTCGGCGGCGAATCCACCCGCCCCGGCGCGCCCCCGATCGATCCCGCCGAGGAAATCCGTCGCACGATCCCGGTCATCCGCGCCCTCGCCGAGGCCGGGGTCCGCGTCTCCATCGACACGCGCAACGCCGCCACCATGGAAGCCGCGCTGGACGCCGGCGCGGCGATCGTCAACGACGTCTCCGCCCTGGCGCATGATCCTGCCGCCGCCCCGCTGCTCGCCGCCCGCCACGTGCCGGTGGTGCTCATGCACATGCGCGGCACGCCGGCCACCATGATGGCGCAGGCCGCCTACGGCGACATCGCCGCCGACGTCGCTGTCGAACTTGCCGCCCGGATCGCTGCTGCCGAGGCCGCCGGCATCGCCCGGGACGCCATCTGCCTCGATCCCGGCATCGGCTTCGCCAAGCAACCCGCCCACTCGATCGAGCTCCTGCGCCGCCTGCCCGAGCTTGCCGCGCTCGGCTACCCGCTGCTGGTCGGTGTTTCCCGCAAGGGCTTCATCGGCCGGCTCTCCGGCGTCGCCGAGCCGCGCAACCGACTGGCCGGGTCGTTGGCCGCCGGGCTGTTCGCGCTCTCCCGCGGGGCGGACATCCTGCGGGTGCACGATGTCCGCTCAACGGTAGAGGCCGTGCGCGTGTGGCGCGTGCTGGACGAACATCGTCGGCCAAGCATGCTCGCGGGCTGATGACTGGACGCCGCCATCTGCCGAAGAGCGGCAGTCCGTCGGCTAGGTATCATCCTCCTTCGTCGGATGGCCCAGCACCCAATCCTGCCGCAGCTCCACTTTGTTGCGCTTCAACATGCGATAGAACGTCACCCGGGACACCTTCAGTTCCGATGCCGCGCGGGTGATGTTGAACCGGGTCCGCTCCAGGGCCTCGAGCATCAGGCTCAGCTCCCCGCTTGATCCAGGCGGGGGCCGCGTGGGGTTGTCCGTGGCTGGTGCTGCCGGAGCGACCGGGGCCGGCTCTTCGATATCGATCTCCGCCGGGCCGATCTGTTCCCCACGGGAACGTATCGCCGCGCGTTGAACGACCCCGATCAGTTCGCGCACGTTCCCCGGCCAGGGATGGTCTCTCAGACGGGCGATCGCATCGGGGCTGAAGGCGTAGCGGCGTCCCTGCAGGCGGCTGCCGACCTGATCCAGGAAAAGCTGCGCGAGCGGCCCGATATCCTCGATCCGCTGTCGTAGCGGTGGCAGATGCAGACGCAGCACGCTCAGTCGATAATAGAGATCGGGGCGCAATGACGCGGAAACAGGTCGTTCCGATTCCGACAGAGTGATGCCGGTAATCAGCCGGACGTCCACCTGGATCGGCACCCGCTCGCCAACGCGCACGATCTCCCGCGTGTGCAGCAGATGCAGCAGGCCTGTCTGGGACGAGGCTGGAAGTTCGCTGACTTCATCGAGGAAGATCGTGCCGCCATGGGCACGCTCGACCAAGCCGCGCTTGAGCCCGGCACCGGGCACCAACGTGCGACCATGGCCGAACAGTTCGAGATCGGTCAGTGACGCCGGGATGGTCCCGCAATGCTTGGAGACAAAAGCCGAGCCCCGGCGACGGGACCGATCGTGGATGAAGCGCGCCAGCATCGACTTCCCGGTACCGATTTCACCGGTGATCAGGACGGGAAGGTCGGTCGCCGCGAACTGCCTGGCTTTCTCGAGCACGGCCCGCATGGCCTGGCTTTCCGCGATCACGGCTGGCGGCACGTCTGACGGGAGTGTGGTCTTTGGCGGGTGGGTAGGTTGGGGCACCTGAGTGACAGCGACGGGATCGGGTGAGCGCGCGATCGTCAACATGGGCTCTCCTCGCGTTCCATAGAACGGGACAGTTCTCGGCTGCGAAGGACTTCCCCAGGCGAAGCTCGCAACCAATCGTCTAATAAGGTGGATAATGTCAAGTCACTTCTCGGCGCGCCGCTGGGCCGGTCATGGCGATTCCGGCCGGTTCGCCGTTGTTCGCTGGTCATCTCCCGGAGGTGGCGCGCGGCCCTGCTCGGCACGTTCTGCTTCTCGGCGAACGAAGCGGAGATCGGCGAGCCCACCCCGCGCCGGCCGGAAAATGCGTCGGTCTGCGGGAAGAAACCGGAGACCACTCGGCTCGTCCTGGCCTTTCGGCGCTGCAGCATACGTGACCATGTCAGCATTCCGCAGGACTCCATACCCGTGCGCCCGTGGAACTCGTTTTGCACTGCAACCTGCGGTGGCTAGTCCGTAGGCTATGAGCGGCTTACGGGGCTTCGATACGGTGCTACGCCGTAAACGAAGGATTGATCGGAAAAAAACGACGAAGCGCCTGTAAATGTATGTGTACGTTTTACGTTGATTAACATTTGACCGGAAGGAAGCGTCATCGTGCGATCACCTGGCGTGCCAGACATAGGACCAGCACGGCTCTCCCGGGTCATGGCGCAGGGGGAACGGTGACAAAGGCAACGGGGCCGAGCCGCGATCGCCCGGCGTCTATTTTTTTATTTCTCTCCCGCCCCGCGGCCAAGCCGAACCCATTCGATGGCGCCCGCGGAGGGCCGCGCCGATTATCGCGCGGGCCTGGGGTATTCGGCGACGTAGGGCCATAATGATACGGCACGGAAGAGACGTCACAGGCTGATCGCAGTCGCAAAAATAGGACAGACCGCCCGGCTCCGGGCATAGCCGCGCCCCATCGAGGCCCGGAGAGGGACCGTCAGTCTAAATTGTGCTGCGATCTGGCAATCAGAGCGAAAAAAAGAGGCGGCCGAAGCCGCCTCGTATGGTGGGCAAGGCGGGGCGGGAGGGAAGGGGGTTTACGTACGCGAATACCGACCCCGGAACCCCAGTAGGCCCAGAAGCCCGACGCCGAGGATGGTGAAGCTCCCTGGCTCCGGTACGGGGTCGATCTCAATCGTGTCGTTGGTGCTGCCGGCGCGGGTCGCCGTGATCTCGAAGACCTCGGTCTCCGAATAAGTCGATGGCAAAGTGGCAACGTTTGTCAGTACATCCGTTCCGATGCCGCTGAAGGTGGCGCTGTCGAGCATGTCGGTTGTGGCAAAGGCGGCATCGCCCGGATCGACGTACGTCGTCTCTGTCACCGTCAGGCCTGGGTCGACCTCATTGGTCGTGAAGGAGCTCAGAAATCCGAGGTTGGCGCCGAGCGGCGACGTGATTCCGGTCTCCGTGGCCAAGATGAAGAGCGTGCCGGCAGCCGCGCTCGAGACGTTGATGCTGTTGCTCAGGAACTCCGGTGTCGGGACAATCGGGCTTCCCGTCCCCGACGCCTGAACGGTGAACGTCCCGAACGTGACCGTGCTGCTGGGCGGCGGCCCTGCGACGCAGGTACAGGCGCTGCCACCTGCACCGGGAAACGTCTGGCTGGTATAGCCGCTCTCGGTCAGCATGATGGCGACCGGCAACGCGTGCGCCGCCGGTACCGCCCCCAGCCCACACGCTGCAACTGCCGCAGCCAGGATCAGCCCCTGCGGGGCGGCAAACCCTCGACGTCCCTTCCGGTTGCTTGTCGCCAACGATCTCGTCATCATGCTCTCCCTGCAACGTTGCCCGGATGGATGACGATCCACCAACGACGGGCAACCAGGCGGGAATTACCGATGCGGAACGACATTGCGGACAAGAAACCGACGTAACCGTCGTATGCTTGTCAACACACGTACCATGTTCGCATACTTGGCAATCGTAGAGAGGGAAGGTCGTGTCGGACTAAGATTGGTCGGGTTATGCAGTCAGGCTGGCCCCCGGGGTACCAGAAGCCGCCAAAGGTAAAGGGGCCACCAGACGTCTCACCGCTTCCCTGATCGGCCTCGCGCCGCTAAACCGTCATGGGCCGCGGCCGACCCGCCGACCTCCTGTCGCCCCGAGGACGAACGCATGATCCCCCCCCGCCGCCTGTTCGGCACCGACGGTATCCGCGGTACCGCCAATATCGATCCGATGACCGCGGAAACCGCGCTCCGCCTCGGCCAGGCCGCCGGGCTCCTGTTCACCCGCGGGCCACATCGCCACCGGGTGGTGATCGGCAAGGACACCAGGCTCTCGGGCTACATGCTGGAACCCGCGCTCACTGCCGGCTTCATCGGCGCCGGGATGGACGTGACCCTCGTCGGCCCGCTGCCGACCCCGGCGATTGCCATGCTGACGCGCAGCCTGCGCGCAGACCTCGGGGTGATGCTGTCGGCCTCCCACAACCCGTTCGAGGACAACGGCATCAAGCTGTTCGACCCCGACGGCTGCAAACTGTCCGACGCGACGGAACGCGAGATCGAGGCGCTGATGGCCGCCGACGTGTCCGCCCGCCTCGCCGCCCCGCGCGCACTTGGCCGCGCCGCCCGGCTGGACGACGCCGCCGGCCGCTATATCGAGGCCGCCAAGGCCACCTTCCCGCGCGGCCTGCGGCTCGACGACCTGAAAATCGTCGTCGACTGCGCACACGGCGCGGCCTACCGGGTCGCCCCCACCGTGCTGTGGGAACTTGGCGCCACCGTGATCCCCGTCGGCGTCAGCCCCGACGGGTTCAACATCAATCAGGGCTGCGGCTCCACGGTGCCGGGCTATCTCTGCGCGCAGGTGGCCGAACATGGCGCCGACCTCGGCATCGCGCTCGACGGCGACGCGGACCGGGTGCTGCTGGCCGACGAACAGGGGGAATTGATCGACGGCGACCAGATCCTGGCGCTGATCGCCCGCTCCTGGGCCCGCACCGGCCGGCTGCGTGGCGGCGGGATCGTCGCCACCGTGATGTCCAATCTGGGGCTCGAGCGCTTCCTCGCCGGCGCCGACTTGCGCCTGTACCGTACCCAGGTCGGCGATCGCTACGTCGCCGAACGCATGCGGGCCGACGGGATGAACGTCGGCGGCGAGCAATCCGGCCACATGATTCTGTCCGACTACGCCACCACCGGCGATGGCCTCGTGGCCGCGCTGCAGGTGCTCGCGGTGCTGGTCGAGCGGGGGCGTCCGGCGAGCGAAGTCGGCCGCGTCTTCGCCCCTTTGCCACAGGTGCTGCGCAACGTCCGCTTCGCCGACGCCTCGCCGCTGGATGCCCGCCCCGTGCAGGCGGCGATCGCCGCGGCGGAGGCGCGGCTGGGCAGTACCGGTCGCCTGCTGATCCGCGAAAGCGGCACCGAGCCGCTGGTCCGGGTGATGGCAGAAGCCGAGGACGACGCCCTGGTAGCCGAGGTCGTCGATACGCTCTGCGCCGTGATCGCCGACGCCGCCCGGATGGCGGCGTAGCGGATGGCACATCTGTCCGGGCGGGTACTGGCCATCGGCGGATCGGATTCGGGAGGCGGCGCGGGAATCCAGGCCGACCTCAAAACCATTGCTGCCTTCGGCGCCTACGGCGCCACCGCCATCACCGCCCTCACCGTGCAGGACACGCGCGCCGTCCACGATATCATGATCGTGCCGCCGGCCTTCCTGCGCGCGCAGATCGAGGTGGTGCTCGCTGACATCGGCGCTGACGCGATCAAGACCGGCATGCTCGGCAACCTGGAGGTGGTGGAGGCCGTGTGCGACGCCCTCGCTGCCGCGTCGTCCGAGGTGCCGCTGGTGGTCGACCCGGTGCTGCGTGCCTCCACCGGCCAGCAACTACTCGTCGGGGCGGCGCTGACAGGGCTGAAACGCCGGCTGCTGCCCCGAGCCGCCCTGCTCACCCCCAACCTGCCGGAAGCCGAAATGCTGGCTGGCATGCCCATCCCCGACCTCGCCGCCATGCATCACGCGGCGGCCGTCCTGCTCACCCTCGGCGTGCCGGCGGTCTTGCTGAAAGGCGGACACCTGCCGGGAGACACCGTGGTCGACCTGCTGGCAACCGAAGACGGTGTGGAAGAATTCGCCGCCCCCCGCTTGCCCGGACGCCACACCCACGGCACCGGCTGCACCCTCGGCAGCGCCATCGCCTGCGGTCTGGCCCAAGGGGTGCCCCTGCGCGACGCCGTGCTCCGGGCTCGCGGATTCGTCCGCGCCGCCATTCTCGCCGCCCCCGGCCTCGGCGCAGGCAACGGGCCGCTGAACCACAGCGTCTAGGCTCGGGGCCACCGCGTCGCACTCCGGAGGCCTGGCCTGCCGGGCTGCACCTGCGCAGGGTCGCGGTCGGCGCCGTGGTAATCGTGGCGCCGTTGCAAGGGCTGCGGCTGCCCGCAGAAGCGCATATCCGCGTCACGTCGTTGGACACAGCGCAGTGGTGGGGCCTATTGCCGGAGAGCGCACCGGTAGGGCGTCGACGCCCCTTCTCCCGGCGCGGGAGAAGGGGCGTCGCGAGTCTTCCCAGATCAGTCGCCGACGGCGCGCAGCAGCGGACGGCGGCCGACGATCAGTTCCTCATAGACGTCGAGGTAGTCCTCGGCCATGCGGCGGGCGGTGAAGCGGCGGTCGAACGTGGCGCGCACGGCGCGGCGGTCGAGCTTGTCGATGCTGCCGATCGCGGCGATGGCGGCAGCCTCGTCCGGGACGATGAAGCCGGTCACGCCATGGTCGATCACTTCCGGCACCGACCCGCGGTTGAACGCGATCACCGGCGTGCCGCACGCCATCGATTCGATCATCACCAGGCCGAAGGGCTCCGGCCAGTCGATCGGGAACAGCAGCGCGTGCGCGCCGGAGAGGAAGTCGGGCTTCTGCGCGTCGTTGATTTCGCCAATGAATTCCACGTGCGGGCTGGCGGCGATCAGCGGGGCTATCTCGCGTTCGTAATAGGCCCGGTCGGCGTTATCGACCTTGGCGGCCATCTTCAGCTTGACGCCGGCGGCGGCGGCGATGCGGATCGCCTTGTCGGCGCCCTTCTCCGGCGAGATGCGGCCGAGGAAGGCGAAGTAGCGCTGCTCCACCGGTTGCGGCGTCAGTAGCCGGGCCGGCATGCCGTGCAGTACCGTGCGGACCCAGTTCAGATTCGGGATTGGCCGGCGCTGGTGGTCGGAGATGGAGACGAACGGCGCATTCGGGAACGTCTCGTAGACCTCCTTGAACTCCGGCAGGTCGAGCCGGCCGTGCAAGGTGGTCAGGAACGGCGTGAGCTGGCGGGCGAACAACGACAGCGGGAAGTAGTCGGTGTGGAAGTGCAACACGTCGAACTCGTCGGCGCGGCGATAGACGAGCTCCATCATCCGCATGTAGTAGGCGATCCAGTCCTTGACGGCGGGATCGAGCCGGATGGCTTGGTCGCGCATCGGCGCCAGGGTCGCGGAGGTGACGGAATCCCCGCTGGCGAACAGGGTCACGTCGTGCCCCATGGCCACGAGTTCTTCGGTGAGCGAATAGACGACCCGTTCGGTGCCACCGTACAGCTTCGGCGGCACCGCCTCGAACAGCGGCGCGATCTGAGCGATACGCATAGACGGAGACCCCTTTTTTACTTGGCCCGTGGATTACTTGGCCTGCAGCAGCGGATACTGTCCAGTATTCACGTTCGACTTCACCTGCCGCCGCCACTTGTCACCGATCCGATATAGAAATCGAATGTGGCGAGATTCCGGCAGCTTTGCCTCACGATTGCTGCGATTGCCCTCCAGATACGCACCGTCGTCCCCTTGCCGGTTGGAAGGTGCCTATCCCGATGGGTTCCGTGCACAAGTTCACGCCCCCCGCCCCCCCCGATGCCGCCCTCGGCGCGCTGCGGTCGCGTCCGCTCGGTTTCCTGGCGCACTACGCCCGCCGCCACGCGCTCGGCCATGCCATCATCTTCGCCTCCGTGCTGGCCGCCGTGGGCGCCAGCGTCTCGACCCAGTACGGGCTCAAGCACCTGATCGACGTGGTGGCCGCGGGCCCAGATG
This sequence comes from uncultured Pseudomonadota bacterium, assembly GCA_963708095.1. Taxonomy (GTDB): domain Bacteria; phylum Pseudomonadota; class Alphaproteobacteria; order Acetobacterales; family Acetobacteraceae; genus JAJZVS01. Next base: position 2,915,957 of record OY970182.1, on the reverse strand, counting down.
CCGGTGGCAATGTGTGGGGCGCGTTCCTGATTCTGGTCGGCTTCATCGCGGCCGACAACCTGCTCTGGCGGGTCGGCGGCTTCACCGCGGCCAGGAGCTTTGTCGCCGTCACCGGCGACATCCGCCGCGATCTGTTCGCCCACCTCTCCGGCCATTCCCCGGCCTGGTTCGCCGACCGGCTGCCGGGCACCCTGGCCGGGCGCATCTCGGCTACGGCAGCCGCCGCCTTCACGGTTTCCAACACCGGTGCCTGGAACGTCCTGCCGCCGATCATCGCCGTGCTGTTCTCGATCGGCTTCATCGGGTCGGTGAACCCCGGGCTCGCCGCGGTTCTGGTCGCGCTGGCGCTCGGCCTCGGCGCGCTCATCTACCGCCTCGCCCGCGGCGGCACGCCGCTGCACCGCGCCTACGCCACGCGCGCGGCCGCGGTCGATGGCGAACTCGTCGATATCGTCGGTAACATGAACGTGGTCCGCGCATTCGGCGCCACCCTGCGCGAACGCCGCCGCCTCGGCGCGCGCATCGACGAGGAAATGAACGCCCGCCGCGCCAGCCTGTTCTACCTGGAACGGCTACGGCTGCTGCATGCCGTGCTGACCGCCGTGCTGACCGCCGGCGTGGTCGCCTACGGCATCGTGATGTGGCAGCGCCACGAGGCGACCGTGGGCGACATCGTGCTGCTCACCACCCTGGCGATGACCATCCTGAGCGCGACCCGCGACCTCGCGGTGGCGCTGGTCGCGCTCACGCAGGACGTGGCGCGGCTGGAAGAAGCGATCGGCGCCGTGCTGACCCCGCACGACCTGCCGGACCGGGCCGATGCCAGGCCGATCGTGCCGGGCGAGGGCGCGGTCGCGTTCGAGGACGTGCGTTTCTCCTACCCCGGCCGGAACGCCGTGCTGCGCGGTTTCGACCTCACCATCCGTCCCGGCGAGCGGGTCGGTCTGGTCGGCACCTCGGGCGCCGGCAAATCGACCGTGCTCGCGCTGCTGCAGCGCTTCCACGACGTCGACGGCGGACGCATCCTGTTCGACGGCCAGGACATCCGCACCGTGACGCAGGACAGCCTGCGCCAGTCGATGGCGGTGGTGCCGCAGGACATCAGCCTGTTCCACCGCACGGTGCTGGAGAACATCCGCTACGCCCGGCCCGATGCGACCCACGAACAGGTGCTCGCCGCCTGCACCTCCGCCCACTGCCGCGACTTCATCGAGGCGCTGCCGGAAGGCTTCGACACCGTCGTCGGCGATCGCGGCGTGAAGCTGTCCGGCGGGCAGCGTCAGCGCCTCGCGATCGCGCGGGCGCTGTTGAAGGACGCGCCGATCCTGCTGCTCGACGAGGCGACCAGCGCGCTCGATTCGGAAAGCGAGCACGCGATCCAGGCGGCGCTCGAGAAGCTGATGCGCGGGCGCACCGTCGTCGCCATCGCCCATCGGCTGTCCACCCTGGCGCATTTCGATCGCATCATCGTGATGGACGGCGGACGCATCATCGAGGAAGGCGCGCCTGAGGTCCTGGCCCAGCGCCCCGGCCCCTATCGCGAGTTGCTGCGCAAGCAGCAGATGGACCCGGTGCCGGCCGCGGCCTGATCCGCCCCGCCCCAGCGGCGGCCGCAAGCGATGTCGCGCCTGGTCGTCGTCTCCAACCGGGTGGCGCCGATCACTGAGGGCGAGCCCGCTGCCGGCGGGCTCGCCGTCGGCGTGCTCGACGCCCTGCGCGCCGAGGGCGGCGTGTGGTTCGGCTGGAGCGGGCAGGTCTCCAACGACGCCGAGATCCTGCCCAATCCCGGCCGCGACGTCGGCCGGATCACCCTGCGCACCATCGACCTGTCGCAGCGCGACTACGACGAATTCTACCGCGGTTTCGCCAATGGCACCCTTTGGCCGGTGCTGCACTACCAGATGGGCCTCGCGCGCTTCGACTGGGGCGAGTTCGCCGGCTACCGGCGGGTGAACGCGCTGTTCGCCTGCTCGCTGCACGCGGTGCTGCGACCGGACGATTTGATCTGGGCGCACGACTACCACCTGCTCGGCCTCGCCGAGGCGTTGCGGGAGGCCGGGGTGGGCAACCGCATGGGGCTGTTCCTGCACACGCCTTTCCCCGAACCCGGCGTGCTGATGACCGTGCCGTCGCACGCCGAGATGATCCGTGCCATGGCCGCCTACGACCTGATCGGCTTCCAGACCGAGCCGGACCGTACTGCCTTCACCGACTACGTGCTCCGCCAGGCCGGCGGCGAGGCGCTGCCCGGCGACCGGCTGCGCGCCTTCGGCCGCATCTTCCGCACCGGCGTCTATCCGATCGGCGTGCACGTGGACGAAATCCGCGCCGAGGCCGAACTGCCGGCCAACCGCCGCCAGGCGCTGCGCCTGCGCACCAACCTGCACGGCCGCAGCCTGATCCTGAGCGTCGATCGCCTGGACTACGCCAAGGGCCTGCGCCAGCGCTTCGTCGCCTTCGAGCGCTTCCTGGCCGACACCCCCGCCGCCCACGGCCAGGTGATCTTCATGCAGATCGCGCCTCCGTCCCGCTCCGACATCCAGACCTACCGCGAGATCCGCCACGAACTGGAAGCCGAGGCCGGACGCATCAACGGCCGCTTCGCCGATGTGGACTGGGAGCCACTGCGCTACCTGAACCGCAGCTTCCCCCGCGCGGCGCTGATGCCGCTGTATGCGGAAGCCCGGGTCGGGCTCGTTACCCCGCTGCGCGACGGGATGAACCTGGTGGCGAAGGAATACGTCGCCGCGCAGGACCCGGAGGACCCCGGGGTGCTGGTCCTGTCGCAATTCGCCGGCGCGGCGCGCGAGCTCGCCGCCGCGCTGATCGTGAACCCCTACGACGAGGCGGGCATCGCCGGCGCGCTCGACCAGGCGCTGGCCATGAGCATCGAGGAACGCCGCGGCCGCCATGCCGCCATGCTGGACGTGCTGCGCACCAACAGCCTCGATGCCTGGCGCGACCGCTTCATCGCCGATCTGCGTGCGGCGGCCGACTGAGCCGGGCCGCAGGCCGGCCCATGACCGGAGCAATCGGGCGAGACGGAAAATCGGCGCGGGCGGCGGTCTCTTTCACCTCTCCCGCGCGGCCGGCTTGGGCCGCGAAGCGGACCAAGATCGGTTCGCGGAGCGAACCGGGTGAGGAAACCGTGCCTCACGCCCTCACCCGCCCTGCTGCGCACGGCGACCTTGGTCCGCTTCGCGGCCCGAGCCCGCAGCGTGGGAAAGGTGACACTCTTACCCTGCGGCCGTGATGCGCGGGGGCAGACAGCCGCCGCAGCCTCCCCTATGGTGGTGAAAACGTTCAGGAGGATACGATCGTGGCCCTGGCCATCCAACCGCTGCAGTCCGGTTTCGCGGGCGAGGTTTCCGGCGTCGATCTGACCCGTAAGCTGTCCGCCGGCGACGTGGCCGCCATCGAGGCGGGCATGGACCGCTATGCCGTCCTGGTGTTCCACGACCAGCGGCTGACCGACGAGCAGCAGATGGCGTTCACCCGCAATTTCGGCGCGATCGAGAACGCGCGCGGCGGCAACGTCACCAAGCCGGGCGAGCACCGCCTGCCGCAGGGCATGAACGACGTGTCCAACCTCGGCCAGGACAACCGTCCGCTGGCGCGCGACGACCGTCGGCGGCTGTTCAACCTCGGCAACCAGCTCTGGCACTCGGACAGTTCATTTCGCGCGGTGCCGGCGAAATATTCCATCCTGTCGTGCCGGCTGCCGGCCAATCGCGGCGGCAACACCGAATTCGCCGACATGCGCGCCGCCTACAACGCGCTCGACGCCACCACCAGGGCCGAAGCGGAAGGCCTGATCTGCGAACATTCGCTGATCTACTCGCGCGGCACGCTCGGTTTCACCGAACTCACCGAGGAGGAGAGGGCGATGTTCCGCCCGGTGCGGCAGTCCCTGGTGCGAACCCATCCGGTCAGCGGGCGGAAGTCGCTCTATCTGGCCTCGCACATCGGCACGATCGTCGGCTGGCCGCGGCCGGAGGCGATGGCCTTCATCCGCGACCTCGCCGAGCACGCCACCCAGTCGGCGTTCGTCTACGTGCACCGCTGGCGGCAGTGGGACCTCGTGATGTGGGACAACCGCCAGACCATGCACCGGGTGCGCCGGTTCGACGACCGAGAGCCGCGCGACATGCGCCGCACCACGGTCGCCGGCGATGCCCCGACGGCGGAGCAGGTCGCGGCCTGACCGCCCGTGGCCGCGTCCGAAGACGGCCGGTGAGGCCCCCGTGCACCTTGGGTCCGTTCTGCGCCTGTCGCATAGGTTGACTGCTGGCAGAGTCATGATAACGCTGCTTATGATAAGCGTTCGTCCCGGAAAGCAACCACCTTGCCCGACTCCCGTCGCGACCTGCTGTTCCTGCTGCACGACGTCGCCCGCCTGCTGCGGGTCGACGCCGACAAACGCGCCCGCGGCCAGGGCATGACCCGGGCGCAATGGGCGATCCTGATCTGGCTCGAGCGCCAGCCGGGCCTGTCGCAGAAGGAACTCGCCGAACTGCTGGAAGTGGAGCCGATCACCGTCGCCCGGCTGATCGACCGGCTGGAGGCGCGCGGCATGGTGGAGCGCCGCGCCGATCCGCGCGACCGCCGCATCTGGCGCCTGCACCTGCTCTCTCCCGCCGCTGCCGTGCTCCGCGAGATCGACGTTCAGCGGGCGGACATCACCCGCATGCTCGCCGCCGGGCTGGACCCCGCCACCCTGCAAACCATGACGGATGCCCTCGTGGCCATGAAAGCCAACCTGATGGCCGCGCGCCGCGCCGAGCCCGATCCCCCTGGCGCGGACGAAAGCGGCACGCCCGCCGGCGTAGAAACGGAGACGGTGTGATGTCGCAATCTGCCGCAGCACCCACCCCTCGCGACGTGGGCGCCGACGTCGCCGGCCGCCCGTCGCGGATGCGCATCAGCCGCCATGCGCTTGGCCCGATGCTGATGATCGCCGGCATCGTCGCCGTCGCCGCCGGCGCGCTTGTGTTCTGGCTGCAGGGCGGCCGCTACGTCTCGATCGACGATGCCTATGTCCATGCGGCGAAGGAGGCGCTGTCCACCGACGTCTCCGGCATCGTGCAGGACGTGCCGGTGAAGGAGGGGCAATACGTCGCCAAGGGCCAGGTGCTGGTGCGGCTGATCCCGAGCCACTTCAAGGTGGCGATCGCCGAGGCGCGTGCGAACCTCGCCGAAACCGAACTCACCTTGCGCGCGATGCGGCGGGACTACGCGCGGATGGTGCGCGACGCCGATGCGAAGGCGGCACAGGTCCGTTCCGACCAGGCGAATTTCGACCGTTACGCCAAGTTGGTGAAAAGCGGCGGCATCACGCGGGCCGAATACGACGACGCCAGGTTCAAGCTCGCCTCCGACCAGCAGGCGGTCGCGGCGGCGCGGCTGCAGGCCGAGGTGCAGATGGCGAAGCTGGGCGGCTCGCTCACCTCGCCGATCAGCAGCCTGCCGGACTATCAGGCGGCGGCGGCGAGGCTCGACGAGGCCGAGCTGAATTACGGCGACAGCATCATCCGCGCGCCCTTCGCCGGTGTCGTGACCAACGTCGACAGCACCCAGCGCGGCATGTACCTGCGCGCCGCCACGGCGGCCTTCGGTCTCGTTTCCACCGAGCATGTCTGGGTCGAGGCCAATCCGAAGGAGACCGAGCTGACCTGGGTGAAGGCAGGCGATCCGGTCACCGTCGAGGTCGATACCTACCCCGGTCGCGTCTGGAAGGGCGTGGTGGAAAGCATCGCGCCCAACTCGGGTTCCGAGTTCTCGATCCTGCCGGCGCAGAACACCTCGGGCAACTGGGTGAAGGTGGTGCAGCGGATCCCGGTGCGCATCCGGGTCGATCGCAAGCCGGGCGACCCGCCCTTGCGCGCCGGCATGAGCGTGGAGGCGGATATCGACACCGGCCACGTCCGCCACCTCTCCGACCTGTTCTGATCTTGTGACGGAAGCCGCGGGGACGGAGCGGGTTCCGTACCGCGGCATCATCACCGCCTGCGCCATGGGCGCGACCCTGATGCAGGCGCTCGACCAGACGATCGCCAACGTGGCGCTGCCCTATATGCAGGGCAGCCTGTCGGCGAGTTTCGACGAGATCACCTGGGTTCTCACGTCCTACATCACCGCCGCGGCGATCATGACCGCGCCGGTGGGCTGGATGGCGCAGCGCTACGGGCGCAAGCGGCTGTTCATCGTCTGCCTGATCGGTTTCACCGTCACCTCCATGCTGTGCGGGGCAGCGCAGTCGCTGGCGCAGATGGTGGCGTTCCGGCTGCTGCAGGGCATGTGCGGCGCCGCGCTGGTGCCGCTGTCGCAGGCGACCATGCTCGATATCTACCCGCCCGAGCAGCGCGGCAGCGCGATGGCGCTGTGGGGCGTCGGCGTGATGATCGGGCCGATCCTGGGGCCGACCCTGGGTGGGTACCTCACCGAGATCTACAACTGGCGCTGGGTATTCTACATCAACCTGCCGTTCGGCATCCTGGCCAGCCTGGGGCTGCTGTTCTGCATGCCGCGCGGGCGCGGGCAGGACACGCTGCGCTTCCACTGGGTCGGCTTCGGTGCGCTCGCGCTCGGCATCGGCGCGTTGCAGATGATGCTGGACCGCGGCCAGGACCGGGACTGGTTCGGCTCGGGGGAGATCGTGACGGAGGCGGTGCTGGCCGGCCTCGGGGTTTACCTGTTCCTGGTGCACCTTGCCTCGTCGCGGCGACCCTTCATCCGGCCCGACCTGTTCCGCGACGTGAATTTTTCCGCCTCGCTGGCGATGATGTTCGCGATGGGGACCATTCTCGTGTCGACCTCGGCGCTGATGGCGCCGTGGTTGCAGGGGCTCGGCAACTATCCGGTGGATACGGCGGGGCTGGTCATGGCACCGCGCGGCATCGGCACCATGGCGGCGATGATGATCTCCGGCCGGCTCGCGTCGCGGACCGATCCGCGCAAGCTGATGGCGCTCGGCGTGCTGCTGGTCTGCTGGTCGTTCTGGGAGATGACGCGCTGGACGCCCGACGTGTCGGAGCAGCGGCTGATCCTGACGATCGTGGTGCAGGGGGTCGGGCTCGGGTTCGTGTTCATTCCGTTGCAGGTGCTGGCCTTCGCGACCCTGGCGCCGGAGTTGCGCACCGACGGCGCGTCCCTGTTCGCGCTGTTCCGCAACATCGGCGCGGCGATCGGCGTGTCCATCACCTCCACCCTGCTGGCGCGCGAAACGCAGGGGCTGCATGCGATGATCGGGGCGAACGTGACGCCGTTCAACCGGGCGCTGGGGACGGGGGCGGCGCACGCGCTGCTCGATCCGGCGACCGCGGGCGGGGCGGCGCTGCTCGACGGGATAATCGACCGCCAGGCGCAGATCATTGCCTATGTCGATACCTACCGGCTGATGATCTTCACGACCCTGCCCGCGCTGCTGCTGTTGCTGCTGATGCGCCGGCCGCGCGCGGCGGCACCGGCGCCGGAGGCGCACACGGCGCTGGACTGACCCGCGGCCGGGTGCGGGCGGTGCCCGTGGCCGTCCCCCCCCTGGGTGTTCGGGCTGCGATGTTCTACCAACGCCGGCCATGCCCCCTGCCTCCGCCCCTGTCGTGTTGCAGGTCCTGCCCTCGCTGGTCACCGGCGGGGTGGAGCGCGGCACGGTCGAGATCACCGCGGCGATCGCGGCGGCCGGCTGGACCGCGCTGGTGGCCTCGGCCGGCGGGCGGCTGGTGGGCGCGGTGGAGCACGCCGGGGGGCGGCACATCACCCTGCCGCTGGACACGAAGAACCTGGCGGCTATCTGGCGCAACGCAGGGCGGCTGGCGCGGCTGATCCGCGCCGAGGGGGTAAGCCTGGTGCATGCCCGCTCGCGCGCGCCGGCGTGGTCCGCCTTGCTCGCGGCGCGGCGCACCGGGGCGCGGTTCGTGACCACCTACCACGGCACCTATGGCGAGGATTTGCCGTTCAAGCGGCACTACAACGCGGTGATGGCGCGCGGCGAGGTGGTGATCGCCGCCAGTTCCTACATCGCCGGGCTGGTCGCCGCGCGGCACGGGGTCGATCCGCGGCGCATCCGGGTGATCCCGCGCGGGATCGACCCGGCGGCATTCGATCCCGCTGCGGTGTCCGGTGCACGGCTGGCGCGGCTGGCGCTGGCGTGGGACCTGCCGGACCACGCGCCGGTGGTGATGCTGCCCGGGCGGCTGACGGGCTGGAAGGGCCAGGCGGTGCTGATCGCGGCCCTGGCGCGGTTGCAGCGGACGGATGCGGTGGGGGTGCTGGTGGGGTCGGACCAAGGCCGCGCCGGATACACCGCCGGACTGCGGCGGCAGGCGGAGGCGCTGGGCGTGGCGGGGCGGCTGCGCGTGGTGGGCGAGTGCGCCGATATGCCGGCGGCGCTGCTGCTGGCGGATGTGGTGGTGCACGCCTCGACGGCGCCGGAGGCGTTCGGGCGGGTGGTGATCGAGGCGCAGGCGATGGGCCGGCCGGTGATCGCGGCCGATCTGGGCGGGCCGGTGGAGACGGTGGCGGAGGGGGTGACGGGGTGGCGCGTGCCTCCGGGCGATCCGGCGGCGCTGGCGGCGGCGATCGATGCGGTGCTGGGATTGCCGGGGGAGGCTCTTGCGGCGGTGGGGGCAGCGGCGCGGGAGGCGGTGCTGGGGCGGTGCACGACGGCGGGGATGCAGGCGGCGACGTTGGGGGTTTATCGGGAGGTGCTGGGGGTGGCGGGCGACTGATACCGGCGGCCTCTTCGGCCAGCCGGTATCGCGCATGGGGTTGGCGGGGCGGCCATGCGCAAAATCAAGGACATACCAGCGGCCAGGTGGACGCCGGACGAGTCATCGGCCGGGGCCGCTGGTAGGAGGGCTCGGGCGGGGCGCGGACCTCGGGCGGGGCGAGGGCGGAGCGCAGGCGCGGTATTGTACATCTGGTGGGATGTTTGGGGCGCGGGTCGGAGGGGAGCCAGCCTTGCTCTACGCGGAGCGGGCGATTTTGGGTGCACACCGGGGCTACGGGCGGGAGGCGCCGAAATGTACATTTCGTGGGGCAGATGGGGCGTTGGGGTACAGGTCCGCCAGGGGTGCAGCGGCGGGCTGGCGGCGCGCCAGGTGGGGTCGCGGGCGCCGACCGCCGCTCCCCACCGGCGTGCGACTCTCACCCCGGGCCAGAACGGAGACCCGACGCGCGGACGGCCCGGGCAGGATGCGGGCCGGCAAAAAGAGGTCCGCGCAGCACAATGGGTAGGCGGCGTCAGCCCGTTTCCGGTCCTCGGGCCACCCGCGCAGGGGAATCGGGCGAAAAAATCACCCTATGACCAGACTTTCGAGAAATCTGTCATCCCACGTGGCAGGCTTACGCCTGAGGCGCAGTGATTCTTTCCCCGGCGCCCTGCGGAGCAGGTTGCAGGTCATGTGTTTGATGGTGGTGAAGTTGGCCGGGGCGTGATCGGTTCGCACCCGGCATTCATCGCCGCGGAACACTCTTCACCCGATTGCGCTGTGCCGCCCGCACAAACCTGTTGCTTCGCCCCCGGCGTATGTTCTATATTTGTTCGCAACCCATGACCCCCACCCCCCTCCTCGACCGCCTTAGCAGCCTCATCGCCTGGCTGGCCGACCGCATCGGCGGCTTGTGCGATCAGGCGGGGGACGATCAGGCGGGGACCCATCGGGCGGGCCTGGCGCCCGCCCACGCCGGCGCCCTGCTGGCCCGGCTGCGCCATCTCGCCGCCCGGTTCCGCGCCGTCGCCTCCACCCCGATCCCGCCCCCGAAGCCCGCTCCCAAGCCCGCCGAACCGAGATTCGTTCCCACCCACAGCTTGCGCTTCGCTCCAGCGGACCCGCCGCCCGAACGCACCGGGCTGCCGCGGACCTGGCGCTGGCTGCTGCGGCTGCTCCCGCAAGCCGCCGCCGGGCGCGCGCAGATGGAAGACCTGCTGCGAGACCCCGCGATGGCGGAGATGCTGGCCGCCGATCCCCGGCTGGGGCCGATCCTGCGCCCGCTTGGCTGGATGCTCGGGGTGGAACGCGCACTGCTGCCCGCCGCGCGACGGCGGTGCCGGCCCGTGATCCTGGTGCTCGGCGGGCGCGCGGAGGCCGAGGCGGCGGCGGCCGACTACGCTTGCGCGCGGGCGAAGGATGTTTCCGTGACGGACATTATCGCGCTGTGGTGCCTGCCCGCCGCGGGTCGGCGGGACCGGCGGCCGGTCTGGCGCGGGTGCGCGGGGCTGGCGCTGGCGGATGGGACGCAAATTCCGGGCTGAGCGGGTGCGGCGGACGCGCGACCTTATTGTTGCGGTATCGAATCCAATTGTCTCCCCCCGGGGCTTGGGGCGGTATCCGGGTGGCCACAAGGTCTCTCGCGGCCGGGCATGGGGCGCCGGCCATGGGGCGACCCGGGCGTTCGCCCGATTGCCCTGGCCACCCGCGGCGTTTGTCTAGCCACGGCCCGGCATCCACAGTATTCTTGTGCCGTCGTGAAGGGACGTCAGTGCGATGGCAAACAATGACCGCGCAGCCGAGGATGAGTGGGTCGCACGGGTTCTCGGCGTCAGCTTCGGCGTGCCGGACTCATCTGGGTTGGAGACACGTCTCGCGGTTTTGTCGCAGACGGCGGGCCGTACACCGGCGATGGCATCGTCTTTGACCATGGTGCGCAAAGTGATGGAGCAGGCCGCAGCGGCGGAACGCGATGGCGACGCCCGTTGGGCGGCGATCTGCCGGAATCGTGCGCTCGCGGAACTCGACGAGCTTGAAGTGGCGGCGATCGACGGGGGCGCCACGGTCTCTGCAGACCGCGAGCGTGCCTGGACGGTGTTGCGGGACAAATGGATCGAGCGGACGCACACCGTTGGCGGTCAGCTCGACGCGCTCGGGGCCGCTCTCGGAGACTCCGGGGACCCGACGCTGGCGGAGCTCGCCGACGCGGCCTTCCAGGATTTCTGCAAGCAGCTGAACGAACGGTTCGTTGTCGTTGCCGAGGGGTTGTCGCGGCCCCGCCCGCTCGATGCAGCCGCGACAAAGGAAGCCCTCGAGAGAACGAGAGAGTGCGGTAGAAATCTGCTGACCGATCTGAGAGTGTCGGCCTGCGAGAGCAATCCAGTGGACGTGAATGTCGAGATCCTGGGCGCTCTCGATCCGATTCTGGAGAAGCTGGGCGATCTTCTGGAAGGTCAGCTCAAGCAGGCATGAGACCCGGGAAGACATCGACAGCGGCGGAGAAATCGCGATGAAAATGACGAAGGAGTTCCTGAGTTTTTCCGGGAAGCAGAAATTCTTCAAGGCATTTAAGACCTCTATCAAAACGCAATCCTTCACATTCAGTACCGTAACAGACCAAATAAAATACAAATACGTGAACGTCGATATCGAATCGGTACCGGAATATATTATCGATGCGCGCACGGCGGTGACGAAGAAGTTCGAGAGGAACAGATTTCTGTACGGCACGTTCGAGTATGCGGAAATCACGCAGGAGTTGGCCCAGTACGGCGGCGAAGAGCTGGATCCGACCTATGAAATATATCATGACAAGGGAACAGAGAAGATCGAGTCCGCCTTGGCCACGAAGGGCGTCGTCCCTGACAAGGAGGCCTTTTCCGGCTACAAGCCGACCGGCTCGTCGGAGTGGCTGAAGCGGCTCCTCGCTCCCGAGGAAATCGAAAAGCAGAAGACCGCCTTGAAGAAAGTACCGAAAGAGATCGTGATCAAGGCATTCAGCGCGACGCGATTCTGGGACGACCAGAAGAAGGAACTGAATTGGGAACTGGTGGCCGAGATCGAAGTCGGATTCGACCCGTACAACTGGGAAAAATGCGTCGCCTTGCTCAAATGCCGGCAGACATACCACAAACTCGAGGACGATATCCGGGAAATCGCCAGCACGATCCCGACCGATGAGGAGGAGCAGTCCAAACAGGTCGAGATGGTGGTAGAAAAGCGGAATGACTCCAAGCGCATCATACGCGACATGATGCGGGAAATGGGGATGGAAGACGGAGCGTTCATTCTCGATCTTCGCAACGTCGCCAAATACCTCGATCCGCTCGGCCCCTCGCCCGAAGCAGCGCTCAAGAGCGTGGCTACCGCCTTCCAGAAGCGCTACGGCAAGGCGCCTACCAAGAGGGAGCTGAATGAGATGACCCTTCAAGGCTCCGCCAAGTCAGAATTCAGCCTGGATGCACTGGTCGGGCTGATGAACCCGTCCGTCTTTCCTTATCCCCAGTTGAAGTGACCGGCCCGGGGCGCCCGCGCCCGCAATGGCGGATGCCGGAACCGATACCGCACGGACCCGCCCGGGCCTGTTCCGCCGGGCGGCGCCCCCAAAAGGAAACATCATGGCTTTCCCTCTCCTCAATTTCGATGAACCGAACAACGTGGCCTGGTTCGAGCGTCTGCCCGGCGGCACGTTGCGGGAGATCAACCATCTGCCCGAGCCGACCGCTGACGCGATCTCGGGTTTCTTCAGTGTCACCAAACAGGGGCTCGCGTCATTGTCGCGCGTGGGGCAGTCCATCGAGCTACGGATCGACGACCGCTCGTGGGACCTGTCCTGGATGGACCTGACCATCGAATTCTCGCGCAACGATGACGGAACGTCGGTGTTCGGCGTGCTGCGAGACGCGGTGCCGGACTTCAGTCTGAGTTACCCCTCATGGTGGATCACCAACCCCTGGCTGGTCGATATGATCGAGGGCGCGCCAGAGGATGAGGAGATCGACTTCCTCGCTTATGCTGCCCAGCTCTGGCGCGACGGAGAGCGCCGCCGGACCATGATCGGCAACCTCGCGAACAGCCTGGCGGCCGAGCCGTAAGCCGAGCCGTCGCGCCACGAAAGACGGCGGAGCCAGGCAAACGCAAGCAACCGCCCCCTACCCCAATACCTCCGCCAACCCCACCCGCCGGTGCCCGTTGCGCCCCACCGTCGTCTCCGCCCCCGCCAGCGCGTCCAGCACCGCCTCCTGCGTCGCCTCCGCCGCCGCCTGGAACAGCCGGTCGATCCGCCCCTCGGCCAGCACCCGTCGCTCCTGGAAATCCCCGTCCGGCTCCTGCGCCACCGGACCCGCGGTCGTGAACGCCACTGCGATGTCCCCCGACCCGTTGCCCCAGAACGAGCCGCACCACGCAAGCCCCGCCCCCGCCCGCCGCGCCACCCGCTCCAACTGCCGGCATTCCACCGGGATGTCGGTGCCGATCACCACGATGCAGGAGCCCTGTTCCTCCATCACCCCCGACTGCGGATCCACCCGCCGCCCGTCCGGCAGCCGCAGATCCCCCGCGCGGCCGAAATTCGCCAGCACCAGCACGCCCAGGTGATATGTCGCCCCGTCCAGCCGCAGCCGGCGGGACGCGCTGCCTATGCCGCCCTTGAAGCCGAAGCAGCTCATCCCCGTTCCGGCGCCGACCGCGCCGAGCGCGAACTCCTCCGCCGCGGTATCGATCGCCTCCAGCGCGTCGGTCTCGGTCACCGCCATCGCCTGGATGTCGTTCAGGTAGCCGTCGTTGCATTCCAGCACGACGGGATTGACCGTGGCGGTGCGCCGGCCGATCTCGGGATCGGCGGTGATGGCGCGGCGGATCAGCGCGCCGGAGCAGGCCCCTACGGCGAAGGTGTTGGTGAGCAGGATCGGGGTTTCCAGCGTCCCCAGTTCGCCCAGTTGCACCAGCCCGACGCTCTTGCCGAAGCCGTTCGTCACCACCGCCGCGGCGAGCGGCTTCACCTGGAACAGGTCCCCGTCATGCGGCAGGATCGCGGTCACGCCAGTGCGCAGCGCCCCGTCGGCGCGCGTGCAGTGGCCGACCAGCACGCCCGGCACGTCGGCGATGGTATTGCGGGCCCCCGGCGGCAACGCGCCGCAGCCCAGCCCGAGTTCTCGTGCGCGCATGGATCCTCCGTGCTCCTTCGCGATATTCCGCTTCCCATCGCAGAGCCGACCCGGCGGCGGCAAGCACGAATTCCGCCCGCTCCGGTTCGCCGCCTGGATGACCGCGGCCGGACTCTGGGCTAGAAGGCCGGAAGGAGAAAGCCCAGGGCAACGAGACCGCCCGGGAGCAGCAGGCCCTGGGCCCATAACGGCCCGAACAGCCAGGAGGACCCGCCCCATGCGCGAGATCGGCCATTTCATCGCCGGCCGCCCGACCGCCGGCACCAGCGGGCGCTACGGCGACGTGTTCAATCCGGCTCTCGGCGAAGTGACCGCCCGGGTGGCGCTCGCTTCCGCCGCAGAAGTCGACCGTGCAGTCGGCATCGCCGCGGCCGCCTGGCCGGCCTGGGCCGCCACCCCGCCGCTGCGGCGCGCCCGGGTGATGTTCAAGCTCAAGGACCTGCTGGAACGCGATCGCGCGCGCCTCTCCGCCGCCATCACCGCTGAGCACGGCAAGGTGCTGTCGGACGCCGACGGCGAAGTGCAGCGCGGGCTGGAAGTGGTGGAGTTCGCCTGCGGCATCCCGCACCTGCTCAAGGGCGAATACACCGAACAGGTCGGCACCGGCATCGATGCCTGGTCGGTGCGTCAGCCGCTCGGCGTCGTGGCCGGCATCACGCCCTTCAACTTCCCGCTGATGGTGCCGCTGTGGATGGTCCCGGTGGCGCTCGCCACCGGCAACTGCTTCATCCTGAAGCCGTCCGAGAAGGACCCCTCCGCCAGCCTCATCCTGGCCGAGCTGCTGGCCGAGGCCGGACTGCCCGAAGGTGTCTTCCAGGTGGTGCAGGGCGCGCGGGACGCGGTGGAGGCGCTGATCGCCCATCCCGGCATCGCCGCCATCAGCTTCGTGGGCTCCACCGCGATCGCCGAGACCATCTGGCGCGGCGGCACCGCGGCAGGCAAGCGGGTGCAGGCCCTCGGCGGGGCGAAGAACCACTTGGTGGTGATGCCGGACGCCGATCTCGACGACGCGGTCGATGCGCTGATGGGTGCCGCCTACGGCGCCGCCGGCGAACGCTGCATGTCGGTCTCGGTCGCCGTCGCGGTCGGCTCCGCCGGCGATCGGCTGGTGGAGCGGCTGGAACCGCGGGTGCGGGCCCTGAAGATCGGCCCCGGCACCGACCCGGAGGCCGAGATGGGCCCGCTGGTCACCGCCGAGCATCGCGCCAAGGTCGCCGGCTACGTCGATCAGGGCGTCGCCGAGGGCGCCGAACTGGTGGTGGACGGGCGTGGGCTGAAGCTGCAGGGCTATGAGAACGGGTTCTTCCTCGGCGGCAGCCTGTTCGACCGGGTCGGCACCGACATGCGCATCTACCGCGACGAGATTTTCGGCCCCGTGCTGGGCGTGGTCCGCGCGCCCGACCTCGGCGCGGCGACCGCGATGATCAACCGCCACGCCTACGGCAACGGCGTCGCGATCTTCACCGCCGACGGCGGCGCGGCGCGGGATTTCGCGTCAGGCGTGCAGATCGGCATGGTCGGCGTGAACGTGCCGATCCCGGTGCCGATGGCCTTCCACAGCTTCGGGGGCTGGAAATCGTCGCTGTTCGGCGACCACCACGTCTACGGGCCGGAAGGCGTGCGCTTCTACACCCGCTACAAGGCGATCACGCAGCGCTGGCCCACCGGCAAGCGCCGGGGGGCGGAATTCGTCATGCCGACGCCCGGGCGCTAGGCTTGCGTGCCGCCGGCTTCGCCGCCCCCGCCTTCGTAGGCACCTTCACCGGCGCAGGTTTCGTGCGAACCGGCTTTGTCAGCTCCGCGTCGTTCAGATAGTCGGGCACGGCATAGGCGGTGAGCTTGGGGATGCTGTGCAGGATGACCTGGGCGCCATGCGTTTCCACCCCGTAGTCGCGCAAGGTGGCAAAGGCGCGCGACAGGTTCTCCTGTCGGCAGCCCAGCCTGGCGGCGAGCAAGCCCTTCTCGAACGGCAGGCGGAACTCGGCCCGGCGGGCGGCCGAGTCCTCCACATGCGACAGCAGGAATGCGCCCAGGCGTTGCGCCGCCGTGCGCAGCTTGAGGTCGCGAACATGACGCACCAGCCCGCGGATGTCGCGCGACATCGACTGCAGCAGCAGGGAGGCCAGCGCCGGCTCGCGCTCGATCAGCTTGCGGACCACGGCGGCGTCGATCGCCACCAGCCGGGCGCGGGTCACGGCATGCGCCGATTGCAGGTAGGGCAACGTGCCGATCACCGAGGCGAGCACCAGATCGCCCATCGGCCGGACCACGTCGACCACCGCGGTGTTGCCGTCCGACGTCGCGCTCGACAGCGCCATCAGCCCGTCGAGCAGGAAATACAGCACGACCGGCAACGTGCCCTGACGGAACAGCTCGGCCCCGCGCTCCAGGCTGATCATCTCGCCCGCCGCGTCGAGTTCGTCCACCGCCGTGTCACGCAGCCGCGCGAACACCGGGATGCCGCGCAGGGTCTTTGCGCCAGGTCGCATCGAATTGTCTCCTTGCCGGTCGTACCGGCAACAGTTTGGGCCGCGTCCGGCACAGCGGCAAACGGCGAATTGCTTATTGTGCAATTTGTAATGTGCCTGCACACATGGGAGACAGGAACATCATGAAAGCGATGGTCTGCGAAGCGTTCGGCGGGCCGGAGGTGCTGGCGCTGCGGGAGGTGCCGGACCCGCCGCCCCCCGGCCCCGGCGAAATCCAGCTCCGCCTGCGCGCCCGGGGGGTGCAATATGTCGATGTACTGATGCTCGCCGGCAAATATCAGTTCCGCCCGGAGCCGCCGTTCATCCCCGGCAGCGAAGCCGCCGGCGAGGTGCTGGCGGTCGGGCCCGGCGTGACCCGCTTCCGCCCCGGCGACCAGGTGATGAGCCGCCACCGGCTCGGCGCCTTCGCCGAACGCGCCAACGTCCCGGAAGACGCCTGCGACCCGGTGCCCGAGGGACTATCGCTGGAACAGGCCGGCGTGTTCCGCGCCGCCCACGCCACCGCCTACCATGCCCTGCTGCAACGCGGCCGGCTCGCCGCCGGCGAAACGGTGCTGGTCCACGGCGCCGCCGGCGGTATCGGCATCGCTGCCATCCAGGTGGCCAAGCTGTTCGGCACCAAGGTGATCGCCACCGCCAGCACCGAGGCCAAACGAACCGCCTGCCTGGAAGAAGGCGCCGACCACGCGATCGACTACCGCAACGGCTTCCTCGACCAGGTGAAAGCGCTCACCGGCGGACGCGGCGTAGATATTGTCTACGATCCGATCGGCGCGGGCGTAAGCGAGGAATCGCTGCGCTGCCTCGCTTGGGGTGGACGGCTGCTGATCCTCGGGTTCCTCGGGGGCGGACCGGCGACAATCCGCAGCAACTACCTCCTGATCAAAGGCATCGATGCCGTCGGCGTGCGCATCGGCGGACTGGCCGAAGCAAACCCGGCGCTCGCAGCCGCCAACGCACAAGCCCTCGCCAACCTCGCCGCAGCCGGCAAATTGCGGCCGCGCATCTCCCACCGCTTCCCCCTCGACCAAGCCGCCACAGCCGTGCAGGCAGTGATCGACCGCGCCGTGATCGGCAAGGCCGTGCTGATCGGGTAGGCCATCGACATTTTGCCGCCGGATGACCGACCTTCGGGGGGAGCAAGGCCAAGGGGCTCTGCCCCCTGGCCCCCCGCCAAGGGCTCGCCCTTGGAACCCTTCCGTTGGTTCCGTGCGTGTGGGGGCGTCTGGGGGTCCGGGACGGGCGCGCGGGGCGGGGGGCGCCGGCCGGTCGGAAAGGGCGATCCGGAAGCGGTGGCTCAGCCGGCACCGCGTCGCCGCGGCGACAGGCCCAGGGAACGACGACGAGGGAACGACGATGACGGCGAACCGGCGAGGGAGGTCTGGCCGCCACCGCTCAGGCGCGGGTGCCCGCCGGCTTGCCGCGCGCCGCGCCGGTCGGGCGCGGTCCCGCCGCCGGGGCGCGCGTCGGTTTCGCGGCCGGCTTCGCCGCCGCCCGGCCGGCGCGCAGGTCGGCAATCGTGGCGCGGGTGGTGATCTGCTCCGGGTTGACCGCAAGCTCGATCACCGCCGGCCGGCCGCTGGCCACGGCACGCTGGAACGCGGGCACGAAGGCCTCGGTGGCGGTCACCAGTTCGCCGTAGCCGCCGAACGCCTCGATGAACTTGACGAAATCGGGGTTCGTCAGAGCGGTACCGGAGACGCGGGCGGGGTAGGTGCGCTCCTGGTGCATCCGGATGGTGCCGTACATCTGGTTGTTGAACACCAGCACGATCGGCGCCACGCCGTGGTGGAAGGCGGTGGCGATCTCCTGACCGGTCATCAGGAATCCGCCGTCGCCGACCATCGCGACCACCATGCGGTCCGGAAAGGCGATCTTGGCGCCGACGGCGGCCGGCACGGCGTAGCCCATCGCCCCGTTGGTGGGGCCGATGTAGCGCTGGTCCTCGCTGAAATTGATGAAGCGCGGCGCCCAGGTCGCGAAATTACCGGCGTCGGTGGTGACGATCGCATCGTTCGCCAGCACCCCGTCGAGCGCGCGCATCGCGGTGCCGAGGTTGAGCGGGCCGACGTAGTCCGGTACCTCCCGCCCCGTCTCGCGCAGCCGGCGCAGCTCCGCCGTCCAGCCGTCCCACGGATGCGGCGCGGCCGGCGCCTTGCAGGCCGCAGCGGCGATGGCGAAGGCGTTGAGGTCGGCAACGATGCCGAGCGCCGGGCGATACACCCGCCCGATCTCTGCCCCGTCGGGATGCACCTGCACGATCGGCACGTCCCCCGGTGGGGTGAACAAAGAATAGCCCTGGGTTACCGCATCGCCGAGCCGGGAGCCGATCGCCAGGATGAGGTCGGCATCCTTGGCCTTGGCGAGCAGCGCCGGATCGGCGCCGACGCCGAGGTCGCCCACGAAATTGTCCCGCGTCCCATCGTACAGCGCCTGGCGGCGGAAGCCGACAGCGACCGGCAGGCCGCGCGTCGTGGCGTATTCCGTGATCGCCTCCCGCCCGGCCGGGGTCCAGCCCGAGCCGCCCAGCACCAGCAGCGGCCGACGCGCCTGGCCGAGCAGCGCTTCCATCCGCGCCAGCGCCGCCGGATCGGCGACCGCCGCGGCCACCGGCGCGCGCGGCACGTCCGGGACCTCCACGATGTCGCGCTGCATTTCCTCCGACAGCGCGATCACCACCGGGCCGGGGCGGCCGGAAAGCGCGACGTCGACCGCGTGTGCCACTACTTCGGGGATGCGGGCGGCCTGGTCGATCTGGGTGGTCCATTTCGCCAGCGGGGCGAACATCTGCCGGTAGTCGACTTCCTGGAATGCGTCGCGCCCGGTGTCGGCAAGCGGGATCTGGCCCACGAACAGCAGCAGCGGCGTGCTGTCCTGCATCGCCACGTGCACGCCGATCGACCCGTGGCAGGCGCCCGGGCCGCGGGTGACGAAGGCCGCGGCGGGTCGGCCGGTCAGCTTGCCGTAGGCCTCCGCCATGTGCACCGCAGCCCCCTCGAACCGGCAGGTGACGAGCTTCAGCTTCTGGTGGTTGTCGTAGAGACCGTCGAGCACATCGAGGTAGCTCTCGCCCGGCACGGCGAACACGTGGTCGATGCCCTGTGCGACCAGCGCGTCGGCCAGGATTTTCCCGCCCATGCGGGGCGCGAGGCGACCCTTGCGGGCCTGCGACAGATCCATGCGGTTCCCCCCGGAGACAAAAGTGCGGCGCGACGGTGGGCGCGATGCCGTATCCGTCGAACGAGACAGGCGGAGCCGGCCGCCCTATTCTGCCGGGGCACCGCGGGAGAGGGTTCATGCGAGCGATCTTCGTGATGATCAAGTGCGAAATGGGACGCGCCTACCAGGTGGCGCAGGACGCGGCGGATCGGATCGAGGAATTGTCGGAGCTCCATTCCACCTCCGGCCAATACGACCTGCTGGGGAAATTCTACCTGGATCCGGAGCAGGACACCGGGCGCTTCGTCACCGAGCGGGTGCAGGCGCTGCCGGGGGTGCGCGACACCTACACCCTGATCGCTTTCAACGCCTTCACTGCCGGCGGAAGGTAAACCTGTGGGGTGCGGCGTGTTGCAAGGGTCAAAACCCCATGCTAGACGCCCGCCGCTGGCCTGGACCGCTGTCGGATGCCCGATGTGCGGACGGGGTTGGTCGGATTTCTTGTCCGCGCGCCGCGCGGTTCCAACCGGTTCGGGAAGACCTCACTCGTGGCCTCAGCTTCCACGTCATCGGGCGGCCAGACCACGTCTGCCGCCCCGAGCACGCAAGTGCCCGCGGCCTCCGGCACGACCGTCGCCTCCGGCGGTGGCCTCGCCGACCGTTACGCCGCGGCGCTCTATTCCTTCGCGGAGGACGCTCACGCGCTCGATGCGGTGGTGGCCGAAATGGAGCAGCTCGGCCGCATGATCGACACCAGCGCCGACCTGCGCCGGCTGATCGAATCGCCCCTGATCGACGTGCAGCAGGCCCGCCGCGCTGCTTTCGCGGTGCTGGAGCAGGCCGGCTTCGGCAAGCCGGTGCGCGATTTCGTCGGCGTCATCGCATCGAACCGCCGGTTGCGCAGCCTGCGCGCTATCATCGCCGCCTTCGCCGCCCTGGTCGCGGCCAAGCGCGGCATCGTCACCGCTTTCGTCGATTCCGCCCATCCCCTATCGGACGTACAACGCACTCAGTTGCGCGCGCGGCTGATCGAGGCGGGCTACGGCAACGTCAACATCGTCGAGCAGGTGCAGCCCGACCTGCTCGGCGGCCTCGTCGTGCGCGTCGGCGCAAGGCTCTACGACACCAGTCTCAAATCCCGGCTGCAGCGCCTGCAGTACGCCATGAAGGGAGCCGCCTGATATGGAGATCCGCCCAGCCGAGATCTCGGAGATTCTGAAGAAGCAGATCGCCGCGTTCGACACCGAAGCGAACATCGCCGAAACGGGCCAGGTGCTGTCGGTCGGCGACGGCATCGCCCGCGTGTTCGGCCTGCAGAACGTGATGGCCGGGGAGATGGTGGAATTCCCCGGCGCCGGCCTGCGCGGCATGGCGCTCAATCTGGAAACCGACAACGTCGGCGTGGTGATCTTCGGCGACGACCGCCAGATCCGCGAGGGCGACACCGTCGCCCGCACCGGTGCGATCGTGGAAGTGCCGGTGGGGGACGCGCTGCTCGGCCGTGTGGTCGACGCGCTCGGCAACCCGATCGACGGCAAGGGCCCGCTGGTCGGCGTGACCCGCCAGCGGGTCGAAGTGAAAGCCCCCGGCATCATCCCGCGCAAGTCGGTGCACGAGCCGATGCAGACCGGGCTGAAGGCGATCGACGCGCTGATCCCCGTGGGCCGCGGCCAGCGGGAGCTCATCATCGGCGACCGGCAGACCGGCAAGACCGCGGTGATCATCGACACGATCATCAACCAGAAGTCGATCAACGCCGGCAGCGACGAGAAGAAGAAGCTCTATTGCATCTACGTCGCGATCGGGCAGAAGCGCTCCACCGTCGCGCAGCTCGTGAAGACGCTGGAGGAAAACGGCGCGCTGCAGTACTCGATCGTGGTCGCCGCGACCGCGTCCGACCCGGCGCCGATGCAGTTCCTGGCGCCGTACACCGGCTGCACCATGGGCGAGTTCTTCCGCGACAACGGCCGCCACGCGGTGATCTTCTATGACGACCTGTCCAAGCAGGCGGTCGCCTATCGCCAGATGTCGCTGCTGCTGCGCCGCCCGCCGGGCCGCGAGGCCTACCCGGGCGACGTGTTCTACCTGCACTCGCGCCTGCTGGAGCGCGCGGCGAAAATGAGCGACGCCAACGGCTCGGGTTCGCTCACCGCGCTGCCGGTAATCGAGACGCAGGCGGGCGACGTGTCCGCCTACATCCCGACCAACGTGATCTCCATCACCGACGGGCAGATCTTCCTGGAAACCGAATTGTTCTTCCGCGGCATCCGCCCGGCGGTGAACGTCGGGATCTCGGTCTCCCGCGTCGGCTCCGCCGCGCAGATCAAGGCGATGAAGCAGGTCGCCGGGCGCGTGAAGCTGGAACTCGCGCAGTACCGCGAGATGGCGGCGTTCGCGCAGTTCGCCTCCGACCTCGATGCCTCCACCCAGGCGCTGCTGGCGCGCGGGGCGCGGTTGACGGAATTGCTGAAGCAACCGCAGTACCGACCGGTTCCGGTGGAGGAACAGGTGGTGGCGATCTTCGCCGGCGTGCGCGGCTACCTTGACAAGATCGACGTGGGCCGTGTGGGACCGTTCGAAACCCAGTTCCTGGCCGACCTCAAGGCCCGCGAACCCGGCCTGCTGGAGGCGATCCGCACCGATCTGGAAATCAAGCCGGAAACCGAGAAGAAGCTGATCGCCTTCCTCGACGGCTTCGCCAAGTCGTTCGCCTGAGCGGGGTGCGCCGATGCCCAGCCTGAAAGCGCTCCGTACCCGGATCAACAGCGTCAAGTCGACGCAGAAGATCACGTCGGCCATGAAGATGGTGGCGGCGTCGAAGCTGCGGCGTGCGCAGGCGCAGGCCGAGGCGTCGCGGCCCTACGCCGAGCGCATGGAGCGGATGCTGGGCGCGCTCGCCGCCTCGGTCGCCGGCAGCCCGGCGGCGCCGAAGCTGCTGGTCGGCACCGGTAAGGACCAGATCCACCTGCTGATCGCGGTCACCGCCGACCGCGGCCTCGCCGGCGCGTTCAACGCCAGCATCGGCCGTGCCACCCGCACCCTGGCGCGGCGGCTGGAATCCGAGGGCAAGACGGTCAAGCTGCTCGCGGTCGGCCGCAAGGGGCGCGACTTCCTCAAGCGCGAACTGTCCAGCCGCATGATCGGGGACGTGTCGTACGCCGGCAAGCGGCGCATCGAGTTCACCGACGCCGAGGAACTCGCGCTGCGCGTGACCGCCATGGTCGAAGCCGGCGAAGTCGACGTGGTGACCCTGGTCTACAACCAGTTCCGCTCGGTCATCTCCCAGGTCGTCACGGAGCAGCAACTGGTGCCCGCCCCGATCCCGGAAGACGCCGGCGCGGCGGACGCGCTGGGGGGCGCCACCTATGATTTCGAGCCGGACGAGGAAACCATCCTGTCCCGCCTGCTGCCGCAGAACCTGGCGATCCAGGTCTATCGCGCGCTTTTGGAAAGCAGCGCCGGGTTCTTTGCCTCGCAGATGACCGCGATGGACAGCGCGACGCGCAACGCCGGCGACATGATCAAGCGGCTGACGCTCAACTACAACCGCGCCCGCCAGGCGAACATCACCAAGGAACTGATCGAGATCATCTCCGGCGCCGAAGCCGTCTGACCCTCACCCGCCCCGCTGCGCGGGGCGACCTTTCCCGCCAGCGGGAGAGGTGTCGCTGCAAGGAACTTCGAGCATGGCAAGCAACATCGTCGGCCGCGTGACCCAGGTGATGGGCGCCGTCGTGGACGTGCAATTCGACGGCGATCTGCCGTTCATCCAGAACGCGCTGCTCACCAAGATGCCGGACTACACCCTGGTGCTGGAAGTGGCACAGGAACTCGGCGAGCGCACCGTGCGCTGCATCGCCATGGACAGCACCGACGGCCTGGTGCGCGGCCAGGAAGTGACCGACACCGGCGAGCCGATCACCATGCCGGTCGGCCCGGAAACCCTCGGCCGCATCCTGAACGTGATCGGCAATCCGGTCGACGAGCGCGGCCCGATCGTCACCAAGCAGCGCTACCCGATCCACCGCGACGCTCCGAGCTTCGAGGAACAGGCGACCTCGTCCGAAATCCTGGTGACCGGGATCAAGGTGGTCGACCTGCTTGCCCCCTACCTGAAAGGCGGCAAGGTCGGGCTGTTCGGCGGCGCCGGGGTCGGCAAGACGGTGCTGATCCAGGAGCTGATCAACAACATCGCCAAGGCGCACGGCGGCGTTTCGGTGTTCGCCGGCGTGGGCGAACGCACCCGCGAAGGCAACGACCTCTATCACGAAATGATCGACGCCGGGGTGATCAAGCTGGGCGAGAACGGCTCCACCGAGGGATCGAAAGTGGCGCTGGTCTACGGGCAGATGAACGAGCCGCCGGGCGCGCGCGCGCGCGTCGGCCTGTCCGGCCTGACGGTCGCGGAATACTTCCGCGACGAGGAAGGCCAAGACGTGCTGTTCTTCGTCGACAACATCTTCCGCTTCACCCAGGCGGGCGCCGAAGTCTCGGCGCTGCTGGGCCGCATCCCGTCGGCGGTGGGTTACCAGCCCACGCTCGCGACCGACATGGGCGCGCTGCAGGAACGGATCACCTCGACCAACAAAGGCTCGATCACCTCGGTGCAGGCGATCTACGTGCCCGCCGACGACCTGACCGACCCGGCGCCCGCCACGTCCTTCGCCCACCTTGACGCGACCACGGTGCTGTCGCGGCAGATCGCCGAGCTCGGCATCTACCCCGCAGTCGATCCGCTGGACTCCACCTCGCGCTCGCTCGACCCGCGCATCGTCGGCGACGAACACTACCAGGTGGCGCGTGAAACCCAGCGCATCCTGCAGACCTACAAGTCGTTGCAGGACATCATCGCCATCCTCGGGATGGACGAGCTGTCCGAAGAAGACAAACTGGTGGTCGCCCGCGCCCGCAAGATCCAGCGCTTCCTGTCCCAGCCGTTCCACGTGGCCGAAGTCTTCACCGGCTTCCCCGGCGTGTTCGTGCCCATCGCCGACACGGTCCGCAGCTTCAAGGCGATCTGCGCCGGCGAATACGACCACCTGCCGGAAGCCGCGTTCTACATGGTCGGCACCATCGAGGAAGCGGTGAAGAAAGCCGAATCCCTCAAGGCCACCGCCTGATGCCGGTCGCGCTGGAAATCGTCAGCCCGGAGAAACTCCTGCTGTCGCGCCCGGTGGACATGGTCGTCATCCCGGCCAGCGAAGGCGATATGGGTGTGCTGGAAGGCCACACCCCCATGATCGTCATGCTGCGCGGCGGCCCGATCGATATCTACAGCGGCGAACAGGTCAGCGAACGTCTGTTCGTCGCCGGCGGTTTCGCGGAAGTGACCCCCGAACGCTGCACCGTGCTCGCCAACGAAGCCATCCCGGTGGCTAATTTGTCGCGCACCGAAGGCCAGCGCCGCCTGTCGGAAGCCGAAGCCGCCTACGCTGCCGCCGATACGTCCGATCCCACCACCGAAGACGCCCTGCTCGATCGCATCCAATCGGCCCGCGCCATGACCGAGGTCGCGGAGGGGTAAGGAAGCAAGGCCAGGGGCTCTGCCCCTGGACCCCGCCAAGGGCTCGCCCTTGGAACCCTTCCGTTGGTTCCGTGCGTGTGGGGGGCCAGGGGCAGAGCCCCCTCTTGCCCCCTCAATCGATCGCCGCGTGCGCCATGTTGCTGATACGGTCCAGCCGTAGCGAGTGCCACGGGTCGGGCTGCACGTAGTTCGTGACGTAGGTGAACGACACGCCGCTGGTGGGATCAGCCCAGGAATACGACGTTCCGACTCCGCCGTGGCCGAAGGTTGCCGGGGCGGCGATGGTGCCCAGCCCGCGGATGCGGTCGCTTTCCCCGCGCCCGTGCGGGCCGAGGCCGCGGTGCATCGGGATGCCCTCCATTTGCAGGTCCGGGGATTCGCCGGTCTGGTTGCGCGTCGCGTAGGCGATCATCCGTGGCGACAGCACGCGCGCCGGCCCCAGCCGTCCGCCGGCCAGCAGCATCTGGTAGAATGCCGCCATGCCGCGCGCGGTGGCGTAGCCGCCCGAGTGCGGCAGGCCGGCGGCGCGGAACTCGGCCGAGTTGTCGCGCAGCTCCGGCCCGTAGGTGTCCGCGCAGCGGTGCTGCTGCTCCGCTGGGACGCCCACGAATATCTCGTTCTGTAGGCCCAACGGGGCGATAATGCGTTCGGCGATCACCTCGCGATAGTCGCGGCCGGTGACGGCCTCGATCACCATCGCCTGGGTCAGGTGCGCGGCGCGGCCGTGGTATTGCATGCGCGTGCCGGGCGTCCAGTCGAGCGAGAAGTCGCACACTTCGGCGCGCATCCGCGCGTGATCGACCCAGGTTGCCGGTGTGACGTCGCTGCTCGGGAATCCGCCCTGGTGGGTCATCACCTGGTGCAGGGTGATGTCGGCTTTGCCGCGAGCGGCGAACTCCGGCAGGTGGTCGGCGATGCGGTCCATCGGCGACAGCGCCCCGTCCTCGATCAAGGTCCAGACGGTTGCCGAGGTCAGCACCTTGGTCTGCGAGAACAGCAGGAACAGCGTGTCGTTGGTCGTCGGCATCGTCTCGGCGCCGTCGCGGGCGCGACCGAAGCTGCGGAACAGCGCGAGCTTGCCGTGCCGCGCCAGCGCGATCTGGGCGCCGGGATAGCGCCCGTCCTCGATATGCTCGGCGATCAGAGCATCGAGCGCGGCGAGCGGGCGGGGCGCGAAGCCGAGGCTGGCGGGATCGCTCTCGGGCAACGGGAAAGCGCTGGGCATGGCGAGGTTCCTTCCTGCGGGGTCGCGCCGATGCTAGGCAGGACGGCGCGTGTTGTCACACCGGGGCCGACGCCGCACCCGTTTGCTGGCGTCGCAGCGGAAGGAGCCATGATGACCGACGATGCCATCACCCTGTGCCCGATCGGGACCATCACGACGCCGTTCCACACCCTGGACGCCTGCCCGCGCAACGGCCGCCAGCCGGACCCACCCCCGGTCTGCCGCGTGCGGCTGCTGGCGGAGTTTGCCCCCGGGCTGCGCAGCCTGGATGGGTTCAGCCACCTGATCCTTCTCTACTGGCTGCATCGCGGCCGGGCGCCAAAGCTCGTGTTCACCCCACCCTTCGATACCGAGGAACGCGGCGTGTTCGCCACCCGCTCCCCGGCCCGGCCGAACCCGATCGGGCTTTCGGTGGTCGCGTTCGACGGGTTCGACGGGCCGGACACGTTGCTGGTCCGCTACCTCGATTGCCTGGACAGCACACCGCTGCTCGACGTGAAGCCCTACCTCCCCAGCACCGATGCGGAACCCGACGCGCGGATGGGTTGGCTCGGCCCGCACCGCACACGCTGACCGCGCAGCTCAGGCGGCGGGCAGGACGCGGGCCAGGATGTCGACCAGACGCGCGCAGTCGTCCATCGTGTTGTAGGCGTGCGCCGACAGACGCAGCCACGCCGCGCCGTCGATCAAGTGCGGCGGCGCGTCGGTGCCGGCGGCGAGCAGCGCCGCGGCGAGCGCGGCCACCCGCGGCTGTGTGACCGGCCCGGCCAGCGGCAGCCGCACGCTCGCCATGCTGCCGGCGGTGGAGCCCGCGGTTCCGACCTCGGTGCCGAGACGTTCGGCGAGCCACGCCCCCGCCGCCGCGGCCAGCGTCCGGTTGCGCGCGACCAGCGCCGGGCCGCCCAGCCGGGTGCAGAAGTCGAGCGCCGCCGGCACGGCAAGGAAGGCAGTCGGATCGCGCGTGCCGGTCCAGTCGAACTCCGCGATGAAGCCCTGGCCGTAGCCGTGCGAGATCACCACGGGGTGCACTCCTGCCTGGCGCGCCGGCGCTGCCCACAGGAACCCCGCCCCCTTCGGCGCGCACAGCCACTTGTGGCAGTTGCCGACGTACCAGTCGGCGCCGAGCGCCGGCAGATCGAGCGGCACCTGCCCCGCCGCGTGCGCGCCATCGACCAGCACCGCCACGTCAGCCGCCCGGCAGGCGGCAACGATCTCCACCAGCGGCAGCACGATCGCGCTGGGGGAAGTGATGTGGTCGAGCACCGCGAGCCGCGTGTGCGGGCTCAGCGCGGCCGCCACGGCAGCAACCAGCGCCGCCGGTTCGGGACGAGGGAACGGCACCGCGGCCTCGACCACCCGTGCGCCGGCGCGGGCGGCGACATGGCGCACCGTGTTGCGGACTGCGCCGTAGCCGTGGCTCAGCACCAGGATTTCGTCGTCGGCCACCAGGTCGAACGAGCGCAGGACGGCGTTGCAGCCCTCGGTCGCGTTGGCCACGAACGCGACGTCCTCGCCCGCGGCGCCGAGAAAGCCAGCCAGGTGCGCGGCAGCGGTGCGCAGCGCGCCGGGCAGTTCTGCGCGCATGAAGCGCCCCGGCTGCGCCTCCATCCGCTCCCGCCACGACGCCTGCGCCGCCAGGACCGCGCGCGGGGTCGCGCCGTAGGAGCCGTGGTTGATCGAGACGAAATCGGGATCGAGCGTCCATTCCGCCCGTACCGCCGCGCCCCAGCGATCGTCCGCCGCGTCCACGCTCGCTCCCTCCGCCGATTCCCGTCGTGACCCGGCAATCTGGCATGACTCGCTGGGGATTTGTATGACGGGTCGAACAGCCAACCGGAGGCCGCCCCCAATGCCCGAGCACTACGACCTGCTGATCCGGGGCGGCACCGCCGTCCTCCCCTGGGGCATGGAGGCCACCGATATCGGCGTGCGCGACGGCCGCATCGCGGCCCTCGGCGTGCCCGCCGCCGCCACCGCCGACGCGACCATCGACGCCGCCGACCTGCACGTCCTGCCCGGCCTGATCGACCCGCACGTGCACCTGCGTGACCCCGGCGACCCGGCGGTGGAAACGATCGCGACCGGCACCAAAGCGGCCATCCTGGGCGGCCTCGCCGCCGTGTTCGACATGCCGAACACGGCCCCCTCGATCACCGATACCGAGCGCCTGGCCTGGAAGCAGGACTATGCCGAGCGCACCTCCTGGTGCGACATCGGCCTCTACGTCGGCGGCACCAAGACCAACATCCCCGCCCTCGCCGCGCTTGAGACCGGTCGCGGCGTATGCGGGATCAAGGTCTTCGCCGGCAGCTCCACCGGCGACCTGCTGGTGGAGGACGACGAACACCTGGAACGCGTCATGCGTGCCGGTCGCCGCCGCATCGCCTACCACTCGGAGGACGAATACCGCCTGCAGGCCCGCAAGCCACTATTCCACCGCGGCGAGCCCTACGCGCGGCACATGGATTGGCGCGACGAGGAAACCGCCTTCCTCGGCACCCGCCGGCTGATGGCGCTGGCCCGCGTGACCGGCCGCCCGGCGCATATCCTGCACGTCTCCACCGCCGAGGAACTCGCCTACCTCAAGGACTTCCGCGACGTCGCCACCTGCGAGGTGCTGCTCAACCACCTTACCCAGATCGCCCCCGAAGCCTACGAGACTCTGGGCGGCTTCGCGGTGATGAACCCGCCGATCCGGGGCCGGCGCCACTACGAAGCAGCCTGGGCGGCGATCGCCGACGGTACGGTCGATACGGTCGGATCGGACCATGCCCCGCACGCACGCGAAAAGAAAACGCTGCCCTGGCCCGACTGCGCCGCGGGACTCACCGGCGTGCAGACAATCGTACCATTGATGCTGAACCACATCAGCGCCGGCCGCCTGTCGTTGCCGCGCCTGGTCGATCTGATGTGCGCCGGCCCCGCCCGGGTCTACGGCGCGGTTGGTAAAGGCCGGCTCGCCGCCGGCTATGACGCTGATTTTACTTTGGTGGACATGCAGCGCCGGCGCCGTATCGAAGAGAGCTGGATCGTCTCCCCCTGCGGCTGGACCCCGTTTGCCGGAACTCCTGTGACCGGCTGGCCAGTTGCGACGATCGTGCGCGGCCGAACCGTGATGCGGGAGGACGAAGTGCTGGGCTCGCCCGAGGGCCGGCTGGTCCGCTTCGCCGCTTGACGCAGGTTTGACGGGGGCCACATGACCGCGCGATGATCGGCTGGTGAGGTGCCGGAAAGAAACGGGGGATAGAACGATGCAGGCAGCATGCGCAGCAATGCTGAAGCGGTTCGTCATCCACGGCCGGCTGCGGGTGCAGTGGCCCGACGGCAGCACGCAGGACTTCGGCGGTCCGCCTGGCTCCGGACCGGAAGCGGCAATCCGGCTGAACGACGCTCGCAGCGTGCGCCGCCTGGTGCTGAACCCCACCCTGAGCGTGGGGGAGTCGTACATGGACGGTGGGCTGGAACCGCTCGGCTGCCCGATCTACGACGTGCTGGAGGTGCTGATCACCAATCTGATGGACAATGGCGACAGCCATCCCCTCGCCCGGCTGAACGCGACCTTGCGCCGGGCACGCCGGCGGTTCGACCAGTTCAACCCGGTTGGGCGCGCACAGCGCAACGTCGCGCATCATTACGATCTGAACGGACGTCTCTACAGCCTGTTCCTGGACCGCGACCGACAATACTCCTGCGCCTACTTCCCGACCGGCAACGAAACGCTGGAAGCCGCCCAGGCGGCGAAGAAGCGTCATATCGCCGCCAAGCTGTGCCTCGACCGCCCCGATCTGTCAGTGCTGGACATCGGCTGCGGCTGGGGCGGCATGGCTATCACCCTGGCGCAGGACTACGGGGCCAAAGTCCTCGGCATCACCCTTTCGGTCGAGCAACTGAACGAGGCCCGCGCCCGCACCGCCGCCGCCGGATTGGCGGACCGAGTGACGTTCGAGCTGATGGACTACCGCGCAGTTGCCGGCCGCTTCGACCGGATCGTTTCCATAGGTATGTTCGAGCACGTCGGCGTCGACCACTACCGCACCTTCTTCGAAACTATGTCGCGCTGCCTGAACCCCGACGGCGTCGCCCTGCTGCACGCAATCGGCCGCAACGAAGGCCCCGGCAGCACCAACCCCTGGCTCGCCAAATACATCTTCCCCGGCGGCTACTGCCCGGCCGTATCAGAAACCCTGGCCGCCAGCGAACGCTCCGGCCTGCTACTCACCGACATCGAAATCCTGCGGCTGCAGTACGCCGAAACCCTGCGCCACTGGCGCCGCCGCTTCGCCGCCAACCGCGACACCATCGCCTCCCTCTACGATGAACGGTTCTGCCGGATGTTTGAATTCTACCTGGCCGGATCCGAATTGTCGTTCCGAAAAGAAAACATGATGGTATTCCAGATCCAGCTCGCCCACCGCCAGGACGCCGTCCCTCTCACTCGTGACTACATCGCCGCCGCCGAAACCAGCATCCCCCGCGACCGGCGCGTGTCGGCGTAGGACGGGGGGCGCGGTCACACCGGCCCGGAGACGGCCGGAGGCCGCGCAAGCAAGACCGGGGAAAGCGGAACGTCGTGGCCCACGCAGCCGTCGCGCTGAGCGACAGGCCGCCGGGACCACGCGCCAGCGCCAGCCGCAGCAGCGCGGTGCCGCTGCCGATCTTGCGCTTGCGCTTGATCGCCTTGGTCTGAACGGCAAGCGCGTCGAGATCGAGATCGGGGGGAGCCGGCCAAGGAGGTCGCAATGCTGGTTGGCCGGGAGAGATGCCGTGTGCTGCATCTGCCCCTGGCACCGTACCGATTCGCGTCGGGTCAAGTGCCATGAACGCGTATGGAGCTTTGCCCCTGGCTTGCTTCCTCGACGGACGGCCATCTCGGCGGCGATCGCGCTCAGCGCCCCAGGCCGCGCTCGGGCGGCGGCGGACCGGTCAGCAGTTGGGCCGGATACTGCCGCAGGCTGTCGGTGGTGGCGCGCAGGTTGGCCGCAGTCCCGCGCAGGTCGCGCAGGATCGGGGCGAGCCTCGCATCGAGGGCGCGTGCGCTCTCGGTGCCGGTCTCGACCGCGGTCTGCAGGTTGACGGCCAGTGCGCTCATTTGTCGGGTGAGGCTGATCAGCCGCCCACTCGCCGCGGCGCTGTTGGTGAGCGTCCGCGCCAGCGCCGGATTCCTCGCCACCGATTGCAGCGCCACCGCGGTCTGTCGCAACTCGGCCGACAGGCCGGGCAGGTCGGCCTTCTGCACGGCGCTTCGAGTCGTTACCAGCAACGCCTGCGCGTCGCCCAGGGTCTTGTGGATGTCGCCGGAGGTGAGGTCGTCGTCCAGCGTATCGATTACCCCCTGCAACGAGCGCGACAGCCGGTCGAGGTCGATCTTGTCGAGTTTCGCGAGCAGCGCCTGCGCCGCGTCCTGCACCTGGGTGAAGGTGCTCGGGATCGAGGGAATATACTCCGCCTGCGGCCGCCAGGGCGGCGCCACCGCCGGGTACAGCATCGGATTGGAGAAATCGAGTTCGATAAAGCCGACGCCGGTCAGCACCTGCGAGACGATGCGCGCCCGAAGCCCAAGGCGGATCGCCGTCGAGAGCTTCGGCATCGGCCCGATCTTCGCCACGTCCACCAGGTAGCGCACGAACACCTGACGATAGGCGCTGCTGTCGATATCGGCGGCCGAGTGGCCATATTCGGCGCTGACCAACCCGACCGCCGTCACCCGGCCCACGGTGACTCCGCGGTATTTCACCGGGGCTCCCACTTCCAGCCCCTGCACGGATTCGTGGAAATAGCTCTCGAACACGTCGCCGTGGCCGAACCGCTGGCCGCCGAGGAACCAGACGATCCCGAGCAGCAGCCCGAGACCGAGTACGATCAATGCGCCGACGCGCAGGAAGACGCCGCTTCCGTCCATCATGGCTCTCCCGCCGTTGCCGGCATCAAGGTGCGGCGGAAGAACGCGCGCACCACCGGGTGCGTGCTCTCCGCCGCCAGCACGCGCGGATCGCCGATCGCGATCACCCCGCCTGCGTCGGGATAGGCGTTGCGGTCGAGCATCAGGCAACGATCGGCGATCGCCATGATCGAGGCCAGCTCGTGCGTCACCACGACGAAGGTGGTGCCGAGGTCGTCACGCAGGTCGAGGATCAGCCGGTCGAGCTCGGCCGAGGTAATCGGATCCAGGCCGGCAGAGGGTTCGTCGAGAAACAGCAAGGGTGGGTCGAGCGCCATCGCCCGAGCGATCGCCGCCCGCTTGGCCATGCCGCCCGAAATCTCGGCCGGAAACAGCGCCGCGGCGTCGGCAAGCCCCACCTGGCCCAACTTCACCCGCGCCACGGCGTCGCGCGCCTCCGCCGGCAGGTCGGTGAATATCTCCAGCGGCAGGGTGACGTTGCCGAGCAAAGAGAGCGAGCCGAACAGCGCACCCGCCTGGAACATGACCCCGATCAGCCGCCGCGCTGCGCGCCGTCCTTCCAGGCCCGTCCTGCCGGTGATCATGTGGCCGGCGATCTCGATACTGCCCGCGGTGGGAGTAAGCAGCCCGACCGCCTGGCGCAGCACGGTCGACTTGCCGGAGCCGGAGCCGCCCAGGATGGCGAACACCTCGCCCGGAGCGACACTGAAGGAGACGTCGCGGTAGATGGCGCGTGCGCCGAAGCGCTGCGCCAGCCCGATCGCCTGCAGCAGCGGCGGGGCCTCGGTCACAGGCCCAACCGGTAGAACAGCACGGCGAACAGCCCGTCGATCACGATAGTTGCGACGATGCCGCCCACCACTGCGGCTGTGGCGGAGAAACCGACCGCGCGCGGCCCGATCCCGGTGCCGAGCCCGGAGCGGCAGCCGATCGCTGCCACCGCGGCACCGAACACCGCCGCCTTTGCCAGACCGCCCATGAGGTCGTGCACGCTGGCGGCGGACTGCACCTGCGCCTGGATCGCCGGCAGGGAGTAGCCGAACCCGGTCATCACCGTGGTCATGCCGAGCAGCCCGGCGAAGTCGAGCAGCAGGGTCAGCACCGGCATCACCAGCAGGGCGGCGAGCATGCGCGGCAGCACGAGCAGGGTCATGGGATCGATCCCCATTACGACCAGCGCATCGATCTCCTGGTTCACTTTCATCGTGCCGATCTCGGCGGCGAAGGCCGATCCGGTGCGCCCGGCAAGGATCACCGCGGCGAGCAGCGGGCCCAGTTCGCGCAACAGGCTGATGGAAACCAGGTTGGCGACGAACAGGTCGGCACCGAACTGGCGCATCGGGATGGAAGACTGGAAGGCGAGGATCAGCCCGATCAGGTAGCCGAGCAGCAGCACCAGTGGCAGGGCGCGGAAGCCCGCCTGGTCGGCCTCGCGCAGCACGTCGCCCAGGCGGAACATCCGCCACCGGGCGGGCAGGCGGATGACGGCGATCACAGCTTCGCCCAGGAAGGCGAGGGCGCCGGCGACGACGCCGTAGCCGGCGGCGAGCATCTGTCGCACGGTGATGCGCGGCGGCCGCGGTACGGCCTTGGGCTGCGTGCCGGCGGTGCGGGCGCGGGCGAGTAAGGTGCTGGTTCTCGCGTCGGCGCCGGTGATCGCGGCCGGGCTGCCGTGTGCGGCCTCGGCCGCGGCGAGCAGGGTGGCGCCGAGCATGTCGATCCCGCTCAGCGCGTGCAGGTCGAACCCGAGCGGGCCGGCGCCGGCCGCGCGGGCGGCGCGCAGGGTCGGCCGCCAGAGCCGCGCCGCGCCGGCGGCGTCCAGTCGGCCGGAGAAGGCAAGCACAGTTCCCTCGGCGCTCGCCTGCGTCGTCAGCTCGGCGGGGGTCAGCTCGGCAGGCGGAGTTGCGTTCATGCCGCCGTGCCGGAGCGCGCTGCCCGGGCAGTTTGTGCACGGGTGCGTGCGTGGACAACATTTCTCCCTTCCCCCCTGCGGGGGAGGATCAGGGTAGGGAGTGCGCCCTGCAAAACTCGGTGCAGCGCGCACTCCCCACCCCGCCCCTCCCCCGCAATGGGGAAGGGAGTGTCTGGTTCAGTGCGCGAGCCAGGCATCGAATCGTTGCCGCAGCTTTGCCAGGTTGGCGCGCCAGAACGCGTCGTCGATCCGTAGCGCAGCCTTGAGGTGGGCCGGCGTGGTGGGGGAGGCAGCAGCGATGGCCGGCGGCAGGTCGTCGTTGGCGCCGACCGCCAGGCCGCCCTCGGCGAAGTGGGCGGTGAGCTGGCCCTCGATCGCGGGCGTCCCGACGAAATAGAGGAACTGCAGCGCCGCCGCCTGGTTCGGGCTGGTCTTCGCCACCGCCCAGCTCAGCACGTCATACAGGCTGCCAGACCAGACGAGGCCGAAATTGCGGTGCGTGGTGCGCGCCGCGAGGCTGATCGCCGCCGACGGCGCGCTGGTCATCAGCACTCCGCCGGAGGCGAGAATCTGCGCCGCCTCGGCCGGCGTCTTCCACCACACGATATAGGGGCGCAATTGGTCGAGCTTGCGGAACGCACGGTCCACGCCGGCCGGCGTGGAGAGCACCTTGTACACGTCGCCCGGCGCCACCCCGTCCGCCATCAGCGCGATTTCCAGGTTGCCGCGCACGCCCTGGCGCAGGCCGCGCTTGCCGGGGTATTTCGCCTCGTCCCAGAAATCGGCCCAGTCCGGCGTGCCGGGGAATTTGTCGCGGTCCCAGGCGAGCGCAGTGCTGGCCACGGTCGCGCCGATGCCGCAGGGGGAGACGGCCATCGGCAGGTAGTGCGCCGTGCCGCCGATCTGGTTCGGATCGAGCTTCGCGAACAGCCCCTTGTCGCAGCCGTCGAGCAGTTCGACGCCGTCCACCTCCACGAGATCCCAGGCCGGATCCTTGCCGGCGAGCCCGGTGGTGAGCGCCGGCATTCCGCCGGGCCAGCTTTGCGCCAGTACGGGGATGCCAGTGGCGGCCTGGAACGGGACGACAAAGGTTCTTTGCACCGCGGCCAGCCTCGCCGGCGAGCGGACCGCCAGGGTCAGTTCGCGGGCCGCTGCCGGGCCGGCCGTGGCCGCCAGCAGGGCAAGCACGAGCAACGAGCGGAACGGTGCACGCCGGGGCAGGCACGGCGCGTGGCGAGGTTCGGTCGGGGATGCGGTCATCACGGCGGACGCTACAAGCCGCCGCGTCCGCGGGCAACGCGGCCGATCGATCATCGGTTGTTTACCGCTGGCGTGCAGGCTGCGGCCGTGGGGGAGGTGGGAGGTCCGGGCAACGGCCGACAGAATGAACCACGGCGGCAGCCGGCGCCTTTCCCGCCTGCCAGGCTGTCCGATACCGGCAGTCCGGCGCTGCCGTGTGGCGGCGGGGAAGGCGCTGGCGCGCTCGCTCCTGGTGCTGGTGCTGGTCACGGGCGGGGCACGGCTTGTGCTCGCGGCACACCTGAAATTCGCGACCTGGAACCTCGAATGGCTCACCGACCGGCCGGCCGGCAGCCCGTCCTTGCCCGCCGACGTACGGCCGAAGCGCCCGGCGGAGATGGCTGAGTTGCGCGGTTACGCGGCGAAGATGAACGCCGATGTGATTGCGATCCAGGAAGTCGACGGCGCGCACATGGCCGCCCAGGTCTTCCCACCCGGTCGCTACGTTATCCACATGACCCAGGACCCGGTGGTGCAGCGGGTCGGGTTGGTCGTTCGGCGCGGCATTCCGTTCACGGTCAATCCCGACGACATCGCGCTCGTGCCCCCGCATTCCGGATTGCGCAGCGGGGCCGATATCACCCTGCACCTGCCAGGCGGCGATCTGCGCGTGCTTGCGGTTCATCTCAAGGCCGGCTGCCATTTTTCCTCGCTCCGCGGCGATCGCCCCGCTTGCGCGGAACTGGCGCGCCAGGTGCCCGCGCTCGCCGCCTGGATCCGCGCCCGGGCGTCGGCGGCCGAGGCCTTCGTCGTGCTGGGGGATTTCAACCGCTGGATGGACACGCGCAACTTCCGTCCCGACGAGCTGTGGACCCGGCTGGACGCGGTCGCGCCGCTGATCCGCGCCACCGCGGGCTACGCCAGCCCGTGCGTGGGCGGCGAGCGGTTCATCGACCACATCATCGCCGGCGGTGCGGCGCGCGGCTGGCTGCAACCGCGCACCCTGCGCGTACTGGTGTTCCGCGAGCGCGGGGGCGTGTGGGAGAAGCGCCTATCCGACCATTGCCCGGTTTCGGTGTGGTTCCGGCCGCCGGGGTGAGAATTCGTGGCCGGATGCCCGCCCTGCGCCGGCAGCGCCCGTCGATGTTCGGTTTCTTTTTGCGCCGCTTGCGCGCATACTCTGAAACATGGATGCCCTGGCGGACGTCGCCCAGACGCTCGAACTGCCGCGCAAGCAGGTGCGCAAGCTGCTGGATCGATACCGCGTCACCCGCGGCAAGAACTTCCAGCTGAAGGACCACAATCCCGCCGACACAGCGGGGCATCTGATCACGGCGGAGCAGGCGCACCACCTGCTCGCCGCCAGCACTGATCGTCTCGCCGCGTTGCAGGAGAAGCTGGCGGCTCAGGACCGGTGGTCGGTGCTGTGCGTGTTCCAGGCGATCGACGCCGCCGGCAAGGACGGCACCATCAAGCACGTGATGTCCGGCGTGAACCCCGCTGGGGTGCGGGTGACGAGCTTCAAGGCTCCTGGGCCGGACGAGCTTGCGCACGATTTTCTCTGGCGGTCGGTGCGGGCGCTGCCGGAACGCGGGCGGATCGGCATTTTCAACCGCAGTCATTACGAAGAGGTGTTGGTGGTACGCGTCCACCCCGAAATCCTGGCCCGCCAGCGCCTGCCGCACGAAGTCATGGGCAAGAAGCTTTGGGACCAGCGGCTGCGCGCGATCGGCGGGTTCGAGCGCTACCTGGCGCGCCAGGGTACCGTGGTGCTGAAGTTCTTCCTGCATCTGTCGCGCGAGGAGCAGAAGCGCCGCTTCCTCGCGAGGCTGGACGAGCCCGACAAGCATTGGAAGTTCAGCACCGCCGATCTTGCCGAGCGCGACCACTGGGACGCCTACCAGGCGGCCTATCAGGCGGCGATCGAGGCCACTGCCGCGCCCTGGGCGCCGTGGTTCGTGGTGCCGGCGGACAACAAATGGTTCACCCGGCTGGTCGTGAGCGCGGCGCTGATCGAGGCGCTGGACCGGCTCGACCTGCGCATCCCGCCGTTGGACGCGGCCGCCGAGGCGGCGCTGGCGGCGGCGCGGGCCAAGCTGGAGGCCGAGGCCTGAGGCTTTTCCGTCCAGGAGGGGTCAGCCGATGATCGCGAACACGCCCGCGCAGCCCGCGGCGGCTGCCAGCGCTGCCGGCGTGGAAAGCGATGCCGCTTCGGCGCCCAGGCCCGCCCCGCAGGCCAGCGCCGCCCAGAGCGCCAGGTAAGGCCCCGCGGCGGCCAGACCGGCGCCGCGGAGGGCCTGCGCCAGTGCCGCGCCGACATGGACCAGGGTGCCGGTCACATAGGTGAGGCTGACGCTGATGCCGCCAGCTCGGTGCACCGACGCGTTCTGTGTGCCCATCGCCATCGCCAGCAGCCACTGCACCTCGATGCCCGGCCCCTGCTGCCAGGCGACCCAGGCGGCGCCCGCCAGGAGCGACGCTTCCGCCGCGAGCACGAGGCGTTTGCCGTCGTGCCGCCCCGTCCGGCACAACCACTCGCCGAGCGTGACACCGGCGACGAACAGCGCGATGACGATGCCAAGGCTAAGTGCCTTTCGGTTGCCCTGCACGATCGCCGCGGCGAAGCTCGTGGTGTTGCCGCTCATGAACGACACGAAGGTGCCACCCAGCCGGGTCAGGCCGATCGCGTCCACCCACCCCGCAAGCCCGGCCAGCACGAGCGCCTCGCCGAAACTGCCCGCCGATTGTTCGGGCTCCGGCGTTCCTACGGCATCGTCGCGCGTTCGCCCGGGGCAGGCCATGCCGGAAAGTCTATGCGGCAACCGTCCATCCGATCAACGATTCCGGTCGAATGGGCCGATGGGACACGCGCCTTCCGGTCGCGTGGAGGAAACGTCCGCAGCGTCACACGCAGCCCGGGATATATCCCGCAAGCAATGCCGCAGGAGAATATGCATGGACAGAAAAGAACGTAACCAATCCGGCAAGTCGGATCGTCGTCCGGACAATACGATCAGCGATAGTTTTTCTGCGAGCGATCCCCCCGCACACACCGGCATAACGGGGACGGGCGGAAAGGCTGCCCCCGGAAAGCAGTCGAGCGGGCCGGTGAGGCCGCCTTCCAATGAGCCCATCGACCGGGCGCGGTCGATCGGGTAACCGACATCGGACCCCCATGCAACGGGGACCGCGCACCGGTGGGAGGATGAAGCCGGGGAATAGACGGTCGATCCTGGCAGCACGGTGTCGCGAGAAGCTTCGCCCTCCGTTGCTGACATCGCGCCGGAGGCCCGTGCGGGTGCAGATGTTCTTGCAGCGATTTGAGTTTGAGAAATGCGAGCCGGGCGCGAGCATCCAAGCGAAGCCCGCGTGCGCCGTGCCGTGCTGACTGTGAATCAGCACCCAAACGGGACCCCGCGGCCTATCGGCAATAAGATCATGGAATCGTTGAAATAACTGACCATCAGCCGGGGTTCCGATCGGCGCCGATCGGGACACCACCCCGAACGAATTTACCGTACGAAATCAATGTGATGCGCGGCCATCGAGAGGGGTCCCAGTTCCGTGCGGATCAACACTCCTATCGCTTCGCGCCGCCTGTCCCGGCGTTTGCAACAGAACCCTCGGACTGGACTGCCCCCCACCTGTGAGACACGAAATTAGACACACAACGTTGCCGTTGTCTCTTTTGTCGGCGGAGCCGCGCTTGCCGCTAGCGGCAAGCGCGGCTCCGCCGACAGCCTTGTCTCGAACGTCAGCGGGGACAGGTAGTCCAGCGCCGAGTGTAGCCGCTCACTATTATATATGTCATCGATGAACCGCCCAATCGAAGCCCGCGCCTCCGTCAGGTCGCAATAGCGCCGGCCATCCACCTCCTCCTTCTTCAGCGTGCGCATGAAGCTCTCCGCCATCGCATTGTCCCATGGGCAGGCAGGCCTGCTCATGCTCGGCTGAATACCGGCCGCGTCCAGACGACCGACATACTCGGCGCATGCATACTGAACGCCACGATCGGAATGATGGATCAAACCGCCCGGCACCACCTCCCGCTTGCTCAGCGCCATGTCCAATGCCGCCAACGCCAGGCTTGCCTGCAGATGCGGCGCCATGCTCCAGCCGATCGCGCGGCGGCTGAAAGCATCCAACACCACCGCCAGATACACGAACTCCTCCAGCAGCCGTACGTAAGTGATGTCGGCCACCCAAAGCTGATTGAGCGCCATCGCCACGACTGTCCGCGCCAGGTTCGGATACAGCCGGTGCTGATGCCGCGTGTCCGTCGTCACCACGAACGAGCGTTTTGGCACGCAAAGCAGATTGTCCCCCTTTCGCATGCGTTCCACCCGCTTGTGGTTCACCGGCCAGCCGGATCGCTTCAGCAGCACGGTGATCCGCCGGATGCCGTAATGCCGGTTCGCCAGCGACAGACGCTGGATCTCGTCGCGCAACGCCGTCTCCTCCTGGCGCGGCGCCGAGGCCTGCCACTGCCGATAGTACGTGGCCCGGCTGACACCGGCCAGCGCGCACATCCGCTCGATCCCGAGATTGCCTTGCTGCTGCGTCGTCGCCTGGATCACGGCGTGGACGTCGCCTCGCCAGGCGCGCCGTTCGTCCGGCGTCGTCCCCTGACCTGCTGCAAGGCTGCGCGAAAAAAATCCACTTCCAACTGCTGCTGGCCGATCTTGCGTTCCAGCTCGGCAATCCGCTGCTGCGCGTCCGACACCGTATGCGCTGCTGGTTCGCCCGGCGGCTCGCATTCGGCGGCCCCAGTCGCCGAGGGGCGGCCAGCGCGACGAAGATTCTCCGAGCCGCCAGCCGCATATTTGTCGCGCCAGCAATACAGCAACTTGCGCTCGAGCTTCAGCTCCTGCGCCAAACCGACGATGCTCTCCGCCTGCTGCATCCGCGCCAGCACCGAGAGCTTGAACTCCCGGGTGAAACTGCGCCGCTTCTTCTTGTCTGACACACATGTTCTCCTTCTCGAACAGTGTGTCTAATTATCGTGTCTCATTCCAGGGGGACAGTCCAGACCAACCTCAGATCGCGATCGTCGCCAGGGATCGCGGCGATGCCTACGCCCTGGCGGCGGCCAAGGCGCTGCCAGAGGCGAGCCAGACCGCCACCGCGAAGCTGAACGCCCTCGATCGCGAAGATTACCTCCGCCAAGTGCTGAAACGCATCGCCGAAGATCTGGTCGGGCAGGCCCATGAACTGTTGCCGTGGAACCTCATCGGCGTCCAGGCGAGGCCGGATCAGCGTAACGCTGCCTGAGTATCATCATACCGTAATCTCACGACACATCGTAGGTGGGACCGACCGGGCGCTTAGGGTACTACTGCCGCGCCATGGCAATGCGGAGGGCTTCCTCTGGCGAAACGAGGTGATCCGAACTCTCGGCCGCGTCGGCGATGGCGATCTGGACGCCCTTGATCCGGCCGTTGAAGCCATTGCCGCGCGGGCCGTAGTCCGGGGATACGGGTGCACCGCTGTCCTCGCCGACGTCGCAGCCGTCATCGGCCGAGAACACCATCGCCAGGGTCATGGGAACATTCCCCTCGCCGACCTTGTTACCGTCGACGTAGAGCGCCGCCGTGCCGCCCTTGCCCAGTCCGCCACCGGCATAGGTGAACTCCATGCGTACCTGGTGCGCACCGGCCGGCAATTTGTCTGCGGCCTCAGCATAGAAGTGTTGCACGCCACCGAGATTGTAGCAGTACTTGAGCTTGCCGTCTTTCACGTACAGGCTCCAGCCGCCGATGTTGCCTCCTTGGGCGATGATCACACCCTCGGCGCCCGACGCCGGCACCTCGATCTCGGCGGTGACCGAGTGGGATTTGTTCTTGATGCTGATGACACAATTCTCGGACAATCGGCCCATGCCGGGGAACAGGAGTTGGGTCCGTCCCTTGATCAGCACCGGGCGGCCCGCCACGTCCGGGTTTATGCGTCGTGCGAGGTCGTCGTCCATCGGCAATACGTTGTAGCGCGTGGCCTCGATCAACCATAGGCGCTGCAGCTCGTGCAGTTTCTCTGGCATCTGCTTCGACAGGTCGTTGTTCTGGCTCCAGTCCTTTTCGGTGTCGTAGAGTTCCCAGACGTCGTCGTCGAAAGCCGGGGTCTTCTCGCCGATGAGCAGCCAGGGCGTCTTGTGCCGCGTTACCGCGGTCCAGCCCTTGTGGTAGATGCCGCGGTTGCCGAACATCTCGAAATACTGTGTTTGGTGCCGTTCCGGCGCGTTGGCGTTGTCGAACGAGTAGTGCATGCTCACGCCCTCGATAGGGTGCTGCTGCACGCCGTTGACCGAAACCGGCTCAGGCAATCCTGCCGCTTCCAGGATCGTGGGTGCGACGTCGATGACATGGTGGAACTGCCACCGCATTTCGCCGCGCTTCGCGATGCCGTTCGGCCAGTGGATGATCGTTCCGTTACGTGTCCCGCCCCAGTGCGAGGCGACCTGCTTGGTCCACTGATAGGGCGTGTCCATGGCATGCGCCCAGCCGACCGCGTAGTGGTTGTAGGAGTCCGGTCCACCAAGTTTGTCGATTCGGCTGCTGAGGAATTCCGCTGTCTCGACCGCAGACATGCCGTTAAAGTTCAGCATCTCGTTGTACGTACCGTTCAGCGTCCCCTCGCCCGAGGCGCCGTTGTCGCCGATGATGTAGTAGACTAGCGTGTCGTCGAGGATGCCCAGCTTGCTCAGGCCATCAAGCAGGCGGCCGATGTGATGATCGGTGTACTCCAGGAAACCTGCATAGACTTCCATTTGCCGGCGCAACGCCGGTTTCAGCGCCTCCGGCATCTCGTCCCACGCCGGGATCTCCTTGTGGCGCGGGGTAAGCTGGCACTCCGGCGGAATGACACCCAGCGCTTTCTGCCGTGCGAAGGTCTCCTCGCGGAGCTTGTCCCAGCCCTGGTCGAACCTGCCCTTGTATTTGTCGGCCCATTCCTGCGGCACGTGATGGGGGGCATGGGTGGCACCTGGAGCGAAGTAGGCGAAGAACGGCTTGTCGGCCGCCAGCGCCTTCTGCTGCGAGATCCAGGCCATGGCCCTGTCGGTCATGTCGGCCATGAAGTGGTAGCCCTCTTCGGGCGTCTTCCGCGGCTCCACCGGTGTGGTCCCTTCGTAGATCGTCGGGTACCACTGGTTCGCTTCGCCGCCGAGGAAGCCGTAGAAATACTCGAATCCACCACCACCCGTTGGCCAGGCGTCGAACGGCCCGACCTGGCTTGTCTCCCACACCGGCACTTCGTGGCATTTGCCGAACTGGGCGGTCGAATAGCCGTTGAGCTTCAGCGTCCGTGCCAAAGGCGAGATCGTGTTGGGAAGTACGGAACTATAGCCTGGCGAGCCGCTGGCGATCTCGGTGATGCCGCCCATGCCGGCAGAATGGTGGTTGCGCCCGGTCAGCAGCGCCTGGCGGGTCGGTGAGCAGAGAGCGGTCGTGTGGAAGCGATTGTACTTCAGTCCACTCGCTGCGAGCTTCTCCGCTGTGGGCGTTTGGCAGGGCCCGCCGAACGCACTCGAGGAGCCGAAGCCCGCATCGTCCAGGAGAATGAGCAACACGTTGGGCGCGCCTTTGGGCGGACGCAGTTGCTCGATCGGAGGGAACGTCGTGTCCGGATCCTTCGCGTCATAGGTAATCAGACCACGTCGGCCCGTGTTCGGCATCGGGAGGTGGGAGCGGTCATGTCTGTCGTCGCTGCTCACGGTCTCGGATCCTTCATGCTAAGGCTGACGCGAGTTTCTTCCGCCACGGCCACGCGATAAGAACCGAGGCGCGCCTGCCACCCGCGGTTGTGCGCGGGAGGTCGTGTCGGGTCATGTTGGTAGCCGACACCTTATGATGTGCCGCTATGCGGAATTGGCAGGCCGCCCCTAGCGACCGCGAAGAAACCGTGCCAAGCACCGAGTATTGACCGGTCCCTCCCGGCAAAACTGGCGGCCGTTCAATCACTTGTGCAGCCTACGCGAGATACGCGCCTTTTACCCGAACGACGCAACAGGCTGGCAATCTGTCGGCTTCGGGCCATGCTCCGTTGCCGGCAAGGCCGTACGCGGCCAGCCCTTTCCGATGAAGTGCCTGGCCAAACGGGGGAGATCGCCGCCCACCGCCCAGGGTCGGGACTTCACGCAGGTCCTGGTGTGTCTGGAGCCTCTGGCAAAGGCCCTCGGCCAGGGGGGGCGGCCGCGGGAACGGCGTTGGCCCTGGATAAGCACTGACCGAGCCGGCTCCGATTGCGGGATCTCCGCGGCAGGGCAGTAGAAGATCTCGACCCACCGAAGCCGTCAAGGACGAGATCGGCCAAAACTGCATAGCCAGACGTCCGGTCCCGCCCAAACATAGCGCCGATGCAGCAGCCTTGTTTCCCGGTTCCAGGAAGAGAGGAGTGCGTTGGATGCGTGGTGGACTCGGGTTGGCCGCCGCAGCGCTGTGCACTGTCACCGTTGCCTCATTGCCCGCACGCGCCCAGATAGCGTCCAGCCCGTCACCTCAAGGACCGTCGTCCGGCTGGTCCTTTGCGATCACGCCCTACATTTGGCTGCCCACGCTCTCGGCCGACCTGCAAGCCACCGGACCGCGCGGCGGCACAGTGAGCACCTCGGTCAGCGCCGGCGTCGGCGATTATATCTCGGACATCAACTTCGGGCTGATGCTCAGCGCCGTGGCCCGCCACGATCGCTTCTCGGTGATGACGGATCTCATCTACATGAACGCCAGTCTCACCACGAGCGTGAACCACCTCTCGTCCGTAAACCTCGGTCCTGGACCGATTAATATTCCGCGCTCCCAGCAACTTAGTACTGGCTCCCGATTGGCCGCGACCGTCTGGTCGCTCGCCGGCGGTTACACGCTGCTTCGCGGCGAGTGGGGGAATCTCGACACCCTCGTCGGAATGCGTATGCTGGCAGTCGGCGACACCACCAACTACGAGCTGAGCGCCGACATTTCGGGGCCCAATCGCACGATCGCTCTCTCGCGCAGCGGCAGGCTCGACATCGGCAAGACTTATTTCAATGCGATCGGGGGCATTACCGGCCGGATCAACATCCCGAACACCAGATTCTACCTACCCTTCTACTTGGATGCCGGCGGTGGCGGCGTGCCGCTGACGTGGGAGGCCTATGGGGGCGTCGCTTACCGGGCCGCGAGCTGGGCCGACATATCGGTCGGCTATCGATACCTCACCTTCCAGGGCAATGGCAGCGCCGCCGTGCACAATCTCTCGCTCAGCGGTGCGATCCTGGTGGCTAACTTCCGCTTCTAAAGTGTACGTCGGTCCACTGCTGGATCTGAGAGAAGGAAATGCGATGAGGACCTAGCGCACATATAGCCCTTTGATGCGGGTCCTTCGTCGACGGGGGCGAGCCGTGCCATCCCCAGCCATGTCGGTGTGAGGGCGTCGCCTCGCCCGGTCTCTCCCCTATCTCCCAAGGACCAGCCGTC
This sequence comes from uncultured Pseudomonadota bacterium, assembly GCA_963708095.1. GTDB lineage: Bacteria > Pseudomonadota > Alphaproteobacteria > Acetobacterales > Acetobacteraceae > JAJZVS01. The sequence goes on along the minus strand of OY970182.1, from coordinate 2,871,191 downwards.
ATGACGGTCGCTAGCCCAACGAAGGGCGGACGGGCTGACGCTCCCGAGCGGGTGCGCTTCGCGGACATGGCCTTCGTCGCGGGCGGCACGTTCCGCATGGGGTCAGACCAGCATTATCCGGAAGAGCGTCCTGTTCATCGCGTCAGCGTGAGCGGCTTCTGATTTTGCGCTCGGCCTGATCGGCGCCGTCACGGCCCCGGCTGCCCGGCCGCTCGATCGGGTCCCCCCGGGCCATATCGGCGACGACATCGTGTGGACGATGCTTGGCCTCGCCCTGTTCGGCAATGCCTTCGTCTGGTGACGCCTGGCACCCGCCGGCGGGTGCCAGGCACGGTACGGTGCGTATAAGCAACGACGGTATCGACGGGCGCGGCGACTGCACCGGCAGCGCGGCATTCCCGCAGTCCCGGCCACCTTGCGGCACCGGATTTCGTCCCGATGTTGGCGGGGCCGGACGGGGCCCTCGCCCGTGCGCCTCATTGAACCAGGAATGCGATCACATGGAATACAGGCGACTTGGCCGATCCGGCTTCAGCGTGCCCGTGCTGAGTTTTGGGACCGGGACATTCGGCGGCAAAGGCGAATTCTTCGGCGCCTGGGGCGACACCGATGTCGCGACGGCCCGCCGCCTGATTGATATCTGCCTGGATGCCGGGCTGACGATGTTTGACAGCGCCGACGTTTACTCCGACGGCGCCGCCGAGCAGGTCCTGGGCGAGGCCGTCAAGGGACGGCGCAACCGCGTGCTGATCTCGACCAAAGCCACGTTCCGCTCCGGCCCGGGGCCGAACGATATCGGCTCCTCCCGCTGGCATCTCATCAATGCGTGCGACGCCGCCCTTCAGCGGCTGCAGACCGATCATATCGATCTCTTCCAGTTGCACGGCTTCGACGCCCTGACCCCGGTCGAGGAGACCCTCTCCGCGCTGGACGATCTCGTGCGGGCCGGCAAGATCCGCTACGTCGGCTGCTCCAACTTCTCCGGCTGGCATCTGATGAAGGCGTTAGCGGCGGCGGATCGCCACAACCTGCCGCGCTACATCGCGCATCAGGCCTATTATTCGCTGATCGGGCGGGACTATGAGGCAGAGCTGATGCCGCTCGCGCTCGATCAGGGCGTGGGCACGGTGGTCTGGAGCCCGCTCGGCTGGGGCCGGCTGACCGGCAAGCTCCGACGCGGCGCGGCGCTGCCGGCGACGAGCCGGTTGCACAAGACTGCGGACAAGGGCCCGCAGGTCGAGGATTCCTACCTGTTCGACGTGGTGGACGCGCTCGATGCGGTGGCGCGCGAGACCGGAAAATCGGTGCCGCAGATTGCGCTCAACTGGCTGCTGCAACGACCGACGGTGGCGAGTGTGATTATCGGTGCGCGCAACGAAGAGCAGCTTCGGCAGAACCTGCAGGCAGTCGGCTGGTCGCTCTCCCCCGAGCAGATCGCCCGGCTGGATGCCGCCAGCGCGGGCCCGCTGCCCTACCCGTACTGGCACCAGCGCGGCTTCGTGGAGCGAAACCCGCCGCCCGTCGGATAGGCGCCCATTCAGGCGAGATCCGCGAGCTGTGCCGGTGCGGCGGAACGCAGAAGATGCTTGCGGGCTTCCCATTGCGTCGCCGCATCGGGCGCGGCGGCAAACTGCACCTCCCCGCCAGCGAGCCAGGCGATCGGCAGGCCGTCGCGGAACAGCACCCGGTTGCCGGTCAGCGCCGGCACTTTCGGCCCTGGCGTCAGGATACCGCCGAGGTTGAGCGGATCCGCAGCCGACAGCGAAACCCAGGCGCCGGAAGGGGGCCGCCGGCGCTGCGCGCGCAGCAGGCCGACCGCTTCCGGCAGCGCGTATTGCTCGCCGGAAAACCCGGCGACGAACCGCCCGCCCCGGATCTCCCCGCGCGCCTCCAGCCGGCGATAGACGCGCAGCAGGTCCCGCCACGGCGGCAGCCAGGCGGCTTCACGCGCGAGCAGGCGCCAGAAAACGACGCCGTACCGGCGGAGTAGCGTCTGCGCCACGTGCTCCACTGCGGGCGTTCCGGCCTGCATCCCTGCGACCAACGGCGGCGGGCGGCGGGTGAGCGTCCAGCGGCCGGCGTCTTCCATGCCGAACGTCAGGGCGCGGCGGCGCCGCCCCGTCCCGCCCGACGATTTGCGCCGGTCGGTGGGCACCAGCAGCGCGCGCAGCCCGCCGAAGCTGTCCGAGTTCACCAGCCCCAGGGCCACCAGTTCGCCGAGCGCGCCCTCCGCCTGCGCGCGCAGCAGGCCGGTCGCTTCCACCAGTTCGTCGAAGAACGAGGCGCCCTGGACACGCAGGACGTCGAGCACCGCCTGTCCCCACGGTCCGGGCTGGCGCGTCCCGTCCGCGGTGCCCGCCAACAGGGTCCAGAACGGCGCATGACGCCGCGCCAGCAGGGCGATGGGCGTGGAACGGACCGGGCTTGCGGCACGCTCGCGGCTGGCCGCCGCACATGGCGTCAGCCGTGCCCAGACGATGCGCCCGGCCCGACAGTGGTCGTCCAGCCATGCCGGCTCGTAATCGGCGACCCGCGCCGGCAAGATTTCTGTCTCCCAGGCGTTGGCTGGCGCCTCGAAGCCCTCGAGCAGGGCAACCGCGGCAGCGACCGCGTCCGGGCCTTCCTGGCGTTCCTCCGGCGTGACCCGCTGCCAGGCAAACAGGAAGCGCAGGAAGTCGCGCGCCGCCGCCGGCTCGATCTCCGCGCGCAGGCGGCGGACGGTGTAGTGGTGGATGCGGGCCAGCAGCCGCCGGTCGCACCATTCCTCGGCGTTGGCCCCGGCAGTGTACTGCCCGCGCAGGGCGAAGCCTTCGACCTCCAGCGCAGCCAGCGTGGCGCCGATCTGCCGCGGCTCCAGCCCGAGTGGCGCGGCCAGCGCATCCTGCGTGACGGGGCCGAGGCCTTCCAGCCGGCCGCGCACGATTTCCACCAGGGCCTCGTCGACCGACCATGACCGCGGCGTCGCGTCCGGGGGCAGCACGATCGGCGGCTGAGCCTGCGCGGCCGGCCAGACGGCGCGGAACTGGCCCAGCCGCTCCGCAGCGACCCAAAGCGTCGCCGTCGCGGTTTCCAGCCGCGCCACGCGGCCGGCCTGCGCCAGCGCCGCCAGCCAGCCGGCCCACTCGGGCTGCGTCTGCACTTCGTCCGCGCTGAGGCAGCCGAGCCAGAGCAGCGCCTCGTGGAGTTCCTCGGCCGAGGCGGCGTCCGGCCAAGCCTCGCCGCGCACCCGCGCGATCGCGTCGGGATCGAGCCGGCCCAGCTCCGCCGCGGTCTCCGGCGTCAGCCAGCGTCGGCCCATCACCGCCTGCGTCCGCCGCTCTTCCAGCGGCGCGCCGTCGAGGAAGGCGTAGGGCCGCGCCGACAGCACCTCGCGCGCCAGCGGCGAGGGCTCCGTCAGGTCGCAGGCGACCACGCGGATCGCGCCGGCTTCCAGCCGCGCCAGCAGTGTTTCCAGCCCCGTGATGTCCATCGCCTCGTGCAGGCAGTCGGAGATCGTCTGCCGTGTCAGCGGATGGTCGGGAATTTCGCGCTCGCCCACCAGGTTTTCCGCGCAGGCGAGTTGGTCGGGGAACACGGCGGCAATCAGGTCCTCCGCCTCCATGCGCGCGATCTGCGGCGCGACCTTGCGCCCGCCGCGGAAGCGCGGCAGCGCCAGGGCGACGCCGGCGACCCAGCGCCAGCGGGTGGCGAACATCGGTGCATCCAGCAGCGCCTGTACGAGCAACGGCCGGACGGTGGCGGCGCGCAGGTAGTGGGCGACCTCGGCCAGCTCGAAACTATGCGTCGCGGTCAAGGACAGCACGATGTTGTCCTCGGTCGCCGCCGCCTGCAGCTCGAAATTGAACTTGCGGCAGAAGCGCTTGCGCAGCGCGAGGCCGAAGGCGCGGTTGATCCGGCTGCCGAACGGCGCATGGATCACGAGCTGCATGCCGCCCGCCTCGTCGAAGAAGCGTTCCAGCACCAGCACGTCCTGCGTCGGCAGGCAGCCGAGCGCTGCGAAGGCGGCAGCCAGATGCTCGGCCATTTGGTCGGCGGCGGGCGCGGTGAGGCCGAGCTCTCCGGTCAGCCACTCTTGCACGCCGGCGGGATCGGGATCGGTGCGCAGCCGCGCGGCGACCGCGGCGCGCAGGCGGGAGACTGCGAACGACAAGGCGTCGCTGCGCGCGGGCGCCTCGCCAAGCCAGAACGGGATATTGGGCGGCTGGCCGTGCGCGTCCTCCACCCGCACGATGCCGCGCTCGATGCGCTGGATGCGATAGGCGGTGTTGCCGAGCTGGAACACGTCGCCGGTCAGGCTCTCGACTGCGAAATCCTCGTTGACGCTGCCGATCACCAGGCTTTCCGGTTCGAGAACGACTTGGTAGTCGGCGGTATCAGGGATGGTGCCGCCGGAGGTGAGCGCCGTCAGCCGCGCGCCGCGCCGGCCGCGCAACATGTGGTTGATGGTGTCGTGATGGATCAGCGCGCCGCGCCGGCCGCGGCTGGTGGCGAAGCCCTCGGCCAGCATGCGCAGCACGGCAGTGAAGTCCGCGCGATCGAGGGCGCGATACGGCCAGGCGCGGCGGAACCGCTCGAACAGCGCCGCCTCCGGCCAGTCCTGCGCCGACACCTCGGCCGCGATCTGCTGCGCCAGCACGTCGAGCGGTTGGTCCGGCATCACCAGAAGATCGAGCTCGCCGCGGCGCACACTGTCGAGCAGCGCCGCGCATTCCGCCAGCTCGTCGCGCGAGAGCGGGAACAGCCGACCCTTCGGCGTGCCGCCGATGGCGTGGCCCGAGCGGCCGACCCGTTGCAGGAAGCTCGCGATCGAGCGTGGCGACCCAAGCTGGCAGACCAGGTCGACATCGCCGATGTCGATGCCGAGTTCCAACGATGCCGTCGCCACCAGCGCCCGCAGCGCACCGGACTTGAGCTTCTGCTCCGCCGCCAGCCGCTGCTCCTTCGCCATGCTGCCGTGATGCGCGGTCACCGCCGTCTCGCCGAGGCGGTCCGACAATTGCCGCGCCACCCGTTCGGCCATGCGGCGGGTGTTAACGAACACCAGGGTGGTGCGATGCGTCGCGATCAGGCCGACCAGCCGATCGTAGACCTGCTGCCAGACCTCAGCCGACATCACCGCTTCCAGCGGCGAATCCGGCATTTCCAGCACGAGGTCGCGCGGGCGTTGGTGGCCGGCATCGATGATCGTCGGTTCAGCGGCCGGCGCGCCGGCCGCTCCGGCGCCGACCAGGAAATGCGCGACCGAAGCGATCGGGTTCTGCGTCGCCGACAGCCCGATCCGCTGCAACCGGTCACCGCACAGCGCCGCCAGCCGTTCGAGCGACAGGGCGAGGTGGCTGCCGCGCTTGCTCGGGGCGATGGCGTGAATCTCGTCGACGATCACCGAGCGCGTCGTCGCCAGCATGGCGCGGCCGGAGGTGGAGCCGAGCAGGATGTAAAGGGACTCCGGCGTGGTGACGACGATATGCGGCGGACGGCGGCGCATGCGGTTGCGCTCGGCCGGCGGGGTGTCGCCGGTGCGGACCCAGGTGCGGATCTCGACATCCGGCAGGCCGCGCGCGCGCAACTCCGCCCGGATGCCGGCCAGCGGCGCTTCCAGGTTGCGCTGGATGTCGTTGGACAGCGCCTTCAGCGGCGAGACGTAAAGCACCTGGGTTGCGTCGGGGAGCGGCTCCTGCACGCCCTGGCGGACCAGCGCGTCGATCGCAGCCAGGAAGGCAGCCAAGGTCTTGCCCGACCCGGTGGGGGCGGCGACCAGGCTGTGCTTGCCGGCCTGGATGGCGGACCAAGCCCCCGTCTGCGCCGGCGTGGGCGCGGCGAAGCTGCTGGCGAACCAAGCTGCGACGGCGGGGTGAAACAGCCTGAGTGGATCCATGGACCGCGCGGTGATGGGGCGTCGGCAGCGGGCGAGCGGCCGACGCGGCCTGGCTGGGGGTGTCCTCGGGGCCTCATCCCCGCCCGCCGATGATACGAAGTAGGGAGCGGTCCGGGCAAAAATCAAGCCGAACCTGGCTTCCCTGGCCAGGCGCCCCCGGATCAGCCTTCCAGCGTCTCGCGCTGGATCTCCAGGGCGAGCCACTGTTCCTCCGCCGCCGCCAGCGCCGCCTGTGCCGCGGTCAGGGCCGCGGCGGTGGCGGCGAAACGGGCGGGGTCGCGCACATACAGGCTGCCATCCGCCAGGACGGCGCCGAGCCGAGCGATTTCGGCGTGCAACCGCTCCATCTGCGCCGGCAGGGTTTGCAGGGCGTGACGGTCCTTGAAGCTCATCCGCCGGGTCGGCGCCCCCTGACGCGGCGGCAGCGCGGGCCTGGATTTCGGCGCGCTTGTTGCGGCGGGCGCAGCGGCGGCCGGCCCGCGCTGCGCCAGCATGTCGGTGTAGCCGCCGGCGTATTCGATCCAGCGCCCGTCGCCCTCGGCCGCGATCACCGAGGTCACCACGCGATCCAGGAAGTCGCGATCATGGCTGACCAGCAGCACCGTGCCGGCATACTCGGCCAGTTGCTCCTGCAACAGTTCCAGCGTTTCGAGGTCGAGGTCGTTGGTCGGCTCGTCCAGCACCAGCAGATTCGACGGGCGGGCAAAGGCGCGCGCCAGGGTCAGCCGGCCGCGCTCGCCCCCCGACAGCACGCCGACCGGGGTGTTGGTCTGCTCCGGGCCGAACAGGAAGTCCTTCATGTAGCTCGCCACGTGGCGGATCTGGCCGCCTACCGTCACGGTGTCGCCGGACCCGCCGGTCAGCGCCTGGCGCAAGGTCTGCGTCGGATCAAGCGTCTCGCGCCGCTGGTCGAGGGTGACCTGGGCGAGATTGGTACCGAGCCGGACCTCCCCGCCGTCGGGCGCCAGCGCGCCGGTCAGCAGATTGAGCAGGGTGGTCTTGCCCGCGCCGTTGGCGCCGACGATGCCGACCCGGTCGCCGCGCAGGATGCGGGTCGAGAAATCGCGCACGATCGGGCGGTCGCCATAAGAGACCGAGACGTTCTCGGCGACCGCGACCAGCCGGCCGGAGAGATCGGCGCCGGCGGCTTCCATCCGCACCTTGCCGGCGGCGGCGCGGTGCTGGCGGCGGCGTTCGCGCAACCCGTGCAGGTCGGCGAGCCGCTTCTGGTTGCGCTTGCGCCGGGCGGTGACGCCGTAGCGCAGCCAGTCCTCCTCCATCGCGATCTTGCGGCCGAGCTTGTGGCGGTCGGTCTCCTCCTGCGCCAGCACCTCATCGCGCCAGGGTTCGAAGGCGGTGAACCCGCGGTCGAGCGTGCGGGTGATGCCACGGTCGAGCCAGATCGTGGTGCGCGAGAGGCGCTCCAGCAGCCGCCGGTCATGGCTGATGACGATGATGCCGGAGCGCAGGCCCGCGAGTTCCCGCTCCAGCCATTCGATGCCGGGGAGGTCGAGATGGTTGGTCGGCTCGTCGAGCAGCAGGATGTCGGGGCGGGGGGCGAGGGTGCGGGCCAGGGCGGCGCGCCGCGCCTCCCCGCCGGAGAGGGTGGCGGGGTCTTCGGCGCCGGTGAGGCCGAGTGCCGCGAGCATGGTCGCCGCGGCGTGGTGGTCGGCCTCGGTGGCGTCGGGGTTGAGGCCGGAGGTCACGTAGGCGCTGGTGGTGGGGAACCCCGACAGGTCGGGTTCCTGCGGCAGGTAGCGGATGGTGGCGCCCGGCTGGGCGAAGCGGGTCCCGGCATCGGGGGCGAGCAGGCCGGCGGCAATGCGCAGCAGGCTCGATTTGCCGCTGCCGTTGCGCCCGACCAGGCAGATGCGGTCGCCGGCGCCGACCGCCAGCGCGGCGCCGGCGAGTAGCGGCGCGGTGCCGAAGGTGAGGGCGATGTCCTGGAGGGAGAGGAGGGGGGGCGGCATGGCGCCGCCCATATCACGGCAGGCCTGATTTGCCCCTACTGCGCCGCGGCACCCCGCGCTCCGGCGCTGCTGCGCCAGGGTGCCCTATCTTGCCTTGCCGTAGGCTCAGCGGCGATAGTGTTCAGCCAATCATCCGCGGGAACCGCTGCATATCGCCGCCGAGCGAAACCCAGGGCTGGGCGCTGTCGCAGAAAATCTCCATGGCGGGCTTTGCCCAGCTTGGGTCGTCCAGGGTGCGGGTCATAACCATCACGGCGCCGGGTATCGCTTCGGCCGTGTCGAACAGCGTGGATCCGCAGTTGGGGCAGAAGCGGCGGAACATCGCCTTACCGCTGTCACCGGCATCGCGGAACGTTTTCGACTTGCTGGTGATCGTCAGGGCTGCTTCCGGGGGATGCCGGCTACGACGGAGAAGGCGCCGCCGGTGGCGTTCTGCAGTTGCGGCAGTGGCAAATGCCGACGAAGGCCAGCTCGGCCTCCGTGATGTAGCGTAGCTTGCCGCATAGGCAGCCGCCCTCTTGGTAGGGTGAGCGCGGTCATCGCCAACAAGCTAAAGAGCCATCGTCACCCTTTCCCCGAGGAGGTCGTCGTAGTCCGATAGGCGCTATGGTATATTATTGCGCTCCCCTTGACAGAAAAAACGCTATGTTATATCATACCAATGATCAAATAGCTTCTCAGAGGATGGGGATAAAAATGGACCAGCGCGACGCCTTGGCTCAGGGCGGTTCACTGCAATCGAAAGCCACAGCCGCTATCGGGACAAGGCGGAGAAGGGTGATCGGCGGTCTGCTGATCGCGCTGGGCGTCACATCCGTGGGGTACGGAAACGCCTTTGCCGCCGGGGGTATCAATGCCGTCGGGGTGGAAAACGAATATGCCGATGTCATCTCCCAGATCGGCGGCCGGTATGTTCAGGTCACCGCGATCGAGACCGACCCCAACACGGACCCGCACACGTTCGAGGTGAGTCCAAAGGTAGCCAGTCAGATCGCGGCAGCCGGGCTCGTCGTCAAGAACGGCGTGGGCTACGACTCCTGGATTGACAAGATCATCGCGGCGGCGCCCAACGCCGATCGCAAGGTGATCGACGTTCAGCACCTGCTGGGCCTGCCCGACAGCACGCCCAACCCCCATCTGTGGTACGATCCCAAGACGATGCCGGCGGTGGCGAAGGCGGTGGCGGCCGATCTTGCTGCCCTTGATCCGGCGCGCGCATCGTATTTCCAGGCCAATGCGGCGAAGTTCGACGAATCCCTGAAGCCGTGGTTCGCCGCCATAGCGTCCTTCAAGGCAAGCTACAATGGCACGCCAGTCTCCGTCACCGAGCCGGTGGCCGACTACATGATCCAGGCCGTCGGCTGCGACATCCGGACGCCGTTCAGCCTTCAGGCGGCGATCATGAACGGCACCGACCCGTCGCCCCAGGACGTCACGACCCAGAATGAGCTCTTCACCGGGCACAAGGTGAAGGTGTTTCTCTACAATCAGCAGGTGACCGATTCGCTCACGGCGTCGTTCCTCAGCCTTGCCAAGAAGAACGGCATTCCGGTCGTAGGCGTCTACGAGACCATGCCGACCGGGTATCACTACCAGTCCTGGATGGTGGCGGAGGTCGACGCCCTGCGGAAAGCGGTCACCGACAAGGTCTCCACCTACAGGCTCCAGGCGGGAGGCCAGTAAATGCCGCAACAGGAGTGCGACGTGCTCACGGTCGATCAGGTGAGCGTCTCGTTCTCCGGGCGAGCGGTCCTTGAGGGGGTGAGCTTCACCCTGCGTGCCGGCGAGTTCTGCGGTCTTATTGGGACGAACGGTTCCGGTAAGACCACGCTGTTGCGCACGATCCTCGGCTTTCAGACGCCGGGGGCAGGTCACGTCAGGTTTGATCGGACAAGTGGCCCCGGCGGCTTGCGCTCGATCGGTTACGTGCCGCAGAAGATCGCCCTCGACCCTTATATGCCCTTAAGAGCACGAGACGTTGTGGCTCTCGGGCTCGATGGCCATCGATTTGGTCTCCCATTTCCATCAAGGGCGCACCGAGGTTTCGTTGCCGAGATGCTCGCAGCCGTAGATGCGGAGAAGTTTGCGGACCAGCGGATCGGCAGTCTCTCCGGCGGGCAGCAGCAACGGGTTTTGATCGCTCATGCCCTGGTCCGCCGCCCCCGACTCCTGCTGCTCGACGAGCCGCTCGCCAACCTCGACATGCGCAGTGCGGCGGAGATCGTCGCCCTGCTGCACCAGCTCTCCACGGAGCACCGGATCACGGTCCTGCTCTCCGCTCATGACATGAATCCGTTGCTCCCGGCGATGGACCGGATCGTCTACCTGGCCAATGGACATGCCGCGAGCGGAAGGACGGATGAGGTGATCCGCACGGACGTTCTGAGCCGGCTTTACGGCTACCACATCGATGTCATCCGCGTTCACGGGCGGGTCCTGGTGATCGCCGCCGATGCTCCCGGTGAGATCGTCTCAGCCATCGAGAAATACCCCGCCCATGTCGCGCAGATTCCGTGATCGCCCATGCAATCCTTGCTCACGCTGATTTTCGAACCGGGCTTCTTCACCAGCGCACCCGTGCAGACCGCGATGATCGTCGGCGGGGGAGCTGCGGTGGTCTCGGGCGTCGTCGGCGTCTTTACCGTCATGCGCGGCCAGTCCTTTGCCGGTCATGCCCTTGCCGATGTGAGCAGCGCCGGCGGGTCGGCCTCGTTCCTCCTGGGGATCAACCCGCTGCTCGGTTTTCTGGGCATGGCCGTCATCGCGGCTGGAGGAATGGAACTGGCTGGAGCTCGTCTCGTCCGGGAGCGCGATCTCGTGACCGGAATCGTGCTGGGCGCGGGCCTCGGTTTGGCAGCGCTGTTTCTGTATTTCGACGTGACATCCATGAGCACGACCGGCGCGGCGATCACGGTCATGTTCGGGTCCATGTTTTCCATTGCAGCTTCCATCATTCCCCTCACCCTCGCGGTCGGCGTGACGGCGCTCGTGATCAGCGGTCTCTTCTATCGTCCTCTGCTCCTCGCCTCCCTGTCTCCGGAACTCGCCGCGGTCCAGGGGGTGCGGGTCCGCCTAACGGGGCTCCTGCACCTGCTGGTGCTGGCATTCGCTGTCTCTCTTTCGGCCATGACCGTGGGTGCCATCCTGTCTACGGCGCTGTTGATCGGACCGCCCGCGATCGCGCTCCGGCTGGCGAAGCGGCCGGGCTGGGCGATCGCCGTTTCCGTGTTGGTCGGCCTGGTCGCTACCTGGGGTGGAATTCTTCTCGCCTATGACAGCTTCTACTGGACACCTGGCCACGGCTGGCCCGTGAGCTTCTTCATCGTGTCACTCATCTTCGCGTTCTATCTCGTCGCCGCCATCCCAGAGCGTCGGCAAGCGCGGGAGCACCGCGCCTCGATCAGCGTCGGCGCCGGTGCCCAGGCGGAGGGCTGACCATGTTCTCGAGCTTCATGACCAATACCTGGATCGTCTCCACCCTCGTTGCCATTGTCGCGGGTATGGTCGGTTTCTTTGTCGTGCTCCGGGGCTCATCCTTCGCCGCGCACGCCTTGCCGCTTGGCACTTTTCCCGGCGCTGCCATGGCGAACCTCCTGGGTATCAACCAGCTCTCCGGCTTGATCGCGTTCTCCGTGGTCGGCGTGATCGGCATCAGCCAGCTCAGCCGCCGGGGGCGCCACGAGGTCGCGACGGCGCTCTGCCTGGTCACGCTGCTCGGCCTCGGGACGCTGTTCCTCAGCATGACCAGGGAGTATTCGCAGGGCGTCTATGACTTGCTCTTCGGGCAGGTGCTCGGTGTCAGCGTAGACCAGATCATCGCGGTGGCAGCCATGAGCGCCATCTCGATTTTGGCCATCGCCGTGATGTTCCGCCCGCTCCTCCTCAGTTCGGTTTCCCCCGAACTGGCGGAGGCCAGGGGTGTATCCAGCCGCCGCATGGAGCTGTGGTTCCTGACGGTTCTCGCGTTCGCGACGTCCATGGCCCTTCCCGTGGTCGGCGCGCTCCTGGTCTTCAGCCTCATGGTCGGGCCGGCGGCCGCCGCGCGGGCACTGACCGACCGGCCGGTTCTTGCCATGCTCTTCTCGGTTGGCATCTCGTTGGTCACCGTGTGGGCCGCGGTCGGCCTGTCCTATGCCACCAACTGGCCCGTGGGCTTTTTTGTCGGCAGCATCGGTGCGCTGTCTTATGTCCTCGGGCGCGTCTGGGGCCGGATCTCGTGGAGGCCGCACTCACGGCGGACCGTGGACCTGCCGGATGCCCTGGCTCCGTGAACGATGCGGCGGTCATTCGCCAGATAGCCGATGCGACCTGTTTGGACTCCGATACGCGCAAGTCACGGTCGCAGCCGACTGCGCTATCAATCGAACTCTCCTTTCTGTCCGCAGCACGCATAGTCTGCGTTTGCTTGAACATAGATAAAGCGAGGCATTCGTGGTTTTGTCTATCGGGAACGGCGGCCGTTCCACCCCGCTCGCTTTCACCGATTTATCCGATCCGTGCACCCGGGTGTGGTCCGGGGTAAAGGCAGCTTCTGGCTTGCAATCCGGCCGGATTGGATCGGAGAAATTCGTTCGGGGTGCAGTCCCGATCGGCGTCGGCCGGGATCCCAACAAACGACGGGTTCATCCCGTTATTTCAAAGCGTTGCGCATGAATTCGAGTGGGTCCCAAGTTGGCTGCCGGTTCGCATCGAGGGCGACGTGGGCTACCGGAGGGCGACGCCTGGTACTCACGCCAGCGCCGACACGTCAAACCGGGAACGTCCCAGCCGCCTAAAGTGGGGCGAATTCGCCCCCACTCACACGGCGTAGTGTGGTCAGCGCCATCGAGTGCCAGGCCGATCGCCCGTTGGCGTCCTGGTCGGTGCCCGTCGGCAGCCCGCTTCCGTAAGGTTTGGCAATTCGTTGAGGCGCCAGCACTCAGGGGTTGCAGTCGGTGGTTGTGTTGGCCCAACCCACGCTGGGTCGCGACAAAAGCCGCTGATTCTCCTGCCGATCGGGACTGTTGCGCTGTTTGACGCTACCCGGTCCCGCGGTTAGCCTCGCCCGATAATGGCCGCCTCAAGAGATCCGCTGCTGAGCGTGCACGACCTCCGGGTGCGGTTCACCACCGACGAGGGGGTCGCCGACGCCGTCGATGGCGTGAGCTTCGAGGTGCGCGAAGGCGAGACGCTTGCAGTGGTCGGCGAATCCGGCTCGGGCAAGTCGGTCAGCAGCCTCGCGGTGATGGGCCTGGTGCCATGCCCACCCGGAGAAGTCGTCGGCGGCCATGTGTTGTTCCGCGGACGCGATGGGAAGACACGGGACCTGCTCACGCTGTCCCGACGCGACCTGCGGCGCATCCGCGGTGACGAGATCGCGATGGTGTTTCAGGAGCCGATGAGTTCGCTGAACCCGGTGTACACACTCGGCGAGCAGATCGCCGAGACGGTGAGACTGCACCAGGGCAGGGAGCGGCGCGCGGCGCTGCGCGTGGCCGCGGACATGCTGGCGCTGCTCGGCATTCCGGATCCCGAGGCGCGGCTTGCGGCCTATCCACACCAGATCTCGGGCGGGATGGCGCAGCGGGTGATGATCGCCATGGCGCTCGCCTGCCGACCGCGGCTCCTGATCGCCGACGAACCGAGTACCGCGCTCGATGTGACGATCCAGGCGCAGGTGCTCGATCTGATCGCGTGGATGAAGCGCGAGATCGGGATGGCGGTGCTGTTCATCACCCACCACCTCGGCGTGGTGGCGGAGATCGCCGACCGGGTGACCGTGATGTACGCCGGCCGGGTGGTGGAGCAGGCGCCGGCGGCAGCGCTGTTTGCCGCCCCGCGCATGCCCTACACGCAGGGGCTGCTGCGCTCGGTGCCGCGCCTGTCCACCGATGGCACGGCCCTGCAACGTCTAGAAGCGATTCCCGGCGATGCCCCAAGCCCGTTCCATCAGCCCAACGGCTGCAGCTTCCACCCGCGCTGCGCCCATGCGCTGCCCGGCACCTGCGATGCCGCCGTGCCCGCCATGGAAGCATGCGGAGACGATCATGCGGTGCGCTGCGCCCGCTGGCGGATGCTCGCAGAGGCGACGGTGTGAGCGGGGCACTGCTGCAGGTGGAGGGGCTGTCTAAAAGCTTCCCCATCCGGCGCGGGATGTTCGGCCGCGGCGGGGGCGCCGTGCGCGCGGTGGAAGAGGTGAGCTTCACGATCGGACGCGGCGAGATCCTCGGCCTTGTAGGGGAATCGGGCTCCGGCAAGACCACGGTGGGGCGCGCAGTGCTGCGGGCGCTGCCGCCGGGCGCCGGGCGCATCGTGTTCGACGGCACCGACATCGCCGGGCTGGACGAAGCGGGGCTGCGACCGTTCCGGCGGCGGATGCAGCTCGTGTTTCAGGACCCGTTCTCCGCGCTCAATCCGCGCCTGACGATCGAGCAGGCGCTCGCCGAGCCGCTGCTGATCCACCACCTGGCGCCGAACCGCGCCGCGCGGCGGGAGCGGGTGGCGGCGCTGCTCGCCATGGTCGGGCTCCCGGCGGCGGCGATGCAACGGTTCCCGCACGCTTTCTCCGGCGGCCAGCGCCAGCGCATCGGCATCGCCCGGGCACTCGCCTGCGAGCCGGACTTCATCGTCGCCGACGAGCCGGTGTCCGCGCTCGACGTGTCGATCCAGGCGCAGGTGGTGAACTTGCTCGCCGACCTGCGCGCACGGCTGGGGCTGACCCTGCTGTTCATCGCGCACGACCTTGCCGTGGTGGAATACATCGCCGACCGCATCGCTGTGATGTATCTCGGCCATATCGTCGAGGTGGCGGAAAGCCGCGCGCTGTGCCGCCGGCCGTTGCATCCCTACACCGCGGCGCTGCTGTCGGCCGTGCCGGTGCCCGACCCGACGGCGCCCCGCCGGCGCATCGTGCTGGAGGGCGAGATGCCGAGCCCGGCCAACCCGCCCTCCGGCTGCCCGTTCCGCACCCGCTGCCGCCATGCGCTGCCCGCCTGCGCCGAGGCCCGGCCAGCGCTGCGCGAGGTCGAACCGGGGCGTTTCAGCGCCTGCATCCGCGACGACATCGTGCACGCCGGCGCGATTGAGGTACCGGCGTGACATGGCTAAAGGCTGCGCACGACGCGACCCGCGACGCCGGCACACGCGCCGTCTCCACACCCACCGGAGGATAAGACCGATGCCATCCTGGACCACCCGGCTGCTGGGCGCCTGCGGAATCGCAGCTTGCCTGTTCGCCCTGTCGCCCTCCGCCCGGGCGGCGATCGGCGACAGCGCGCAGCACCCGCTGGTCGTTGCGTTCAAGGGTGGGGCCACCACGCTCGATCCGATCATGCGCAGCGAAACGACCACGGAATCCTGGCAGCGCAATATCTTCGACACGATTACGATCCTCAGCTCGCGGGGCAAGCCGGTCCCGCGCATCGCGACGGCGTGGAAGAACCTCTCGCCGCTGTCCTGGCAGCTCACGCTGCGCACCGGGGTGACGTTCCAGAACGGCATGCCGATGACCGCCGACGACGTCGGCCGATCGATCATGGATGCGGCGAACAACCCGAAATCGCAGATGCGGGAGTTCGTGAACGACGTCACCGGCTATAAGGTGGTGAACCCGACCACGCTCGAGGTGGTGTTCAGCCGACCGGACCCGCTGTTCCCGATCCATCTCTCCAGCATTCCGGTCATGCCGGAAGCGCTGATCAAGAAAGAAGGGCGAGCCGCCTTCGCCGCCCATCCGATCGGCACCGGCGCCTATCGCTTCGTGTCCTGGCTCGCGGAGGACCATCTCGATCTGCAGGCGTGGAAGGGCTATTGGGGCCGCCCCGTCGCCTTCAAATTCGTACGGCTGGAGAGCATCCCGAACGGCGCGACCCGGCTCGCCGCCCTGCTGTCGGGGCAGATCGAGGTCGCCGAGAAGATCAATCCGGAAGATTTCGCGCGCGTGAAGAACAGCGACCGGGCGCACATCACCTCCGTCCCCGGCACGCGTACGATGTACCTGGCGATGGACGACTGGCGGAAGACCGGGTCGCCGGGCATGGCTGCCGGGGAAAAGAACCCGTTCCTCGATGCGAGGGTGCGCAAGGCGGTCTATGAGGCGATCGAGGTCGGCTTGCTGCGCGAGAAGATCTTCAACGACGCGGCAACCGTCGCGACCCAGTTCATGCCGCCGCTGATGGAATCCTTCGACCCCGGCCTGAAGCGTTTCCCGTACAGCCTCGCTGATGCGCGCAAGCTGCTGGCGGCGGCGGGTTATCCGCACGGCTTCACTGTGCGCCTGGACGCGACCAACGACCGCTATCTGGAAGATTCACTGGTCGCGCAGGCGCTGGCCGGGATGCTGCAGCAGGTGGGGATCACCGTGCAGGTGAACGCGATCCCGAAGGCGGTATTCTTCCCGCAGATGAACCGCGGCGATTTCACCGTGTACCTCGCAGGCTGGGGCAGCACCGATCCCCTCTCCACCTGGAATTCGATGTTCCACTGCCGCGATGCGAAGCTCGGGTTCGGCCATGTCAACCGCGAGCATTATTGCAGCGAGGTGGCCGACGCGCTGATCGCGAAGGCGAGCGGCAGCTTCGATGATGCCGCGCGCGTCAAGCTGGAACGCGCGGCCTATGCGCTCGCCGACCGGCAGGACATCGCCTACATTCCGCTCTATTACCAGGACGAGATCGCCGGCGTCGCCAACGGCGTCGTCTGGAGCGAACAGCCGAACGGGCTGATCCTGGCCTGGCAGATGCAGCGCAAATAATACCCGCCGATGGGTCGCTTCCTGCTCACGCGGGCCTTGCAGGCGCTGTTCACTCTGTGGGTGGTGGTCAGCCTCGTGTTCCTGCTGATCCACGCCACCGGCGATCCCATCGCCGTGCTGGCGCCGGAGCAGATGAGCGCGCATTCCCGGGCGGTCCTGCGAGCCGCGCTGGGCCTGGACCGACCGCTCGCCGTGCAGTACGTCCGCTACCTGGCGGGCGTACTGCACGGCAATCTCGGCGTGTCCTACTACAGCGGGCAGCCGGCGATGCGCCTGATCCTCGAGCGGGTGCCGGTCACCCTGGAGCTGGTCGGGCTTTCCATCGGCGTCGCCCTCCTGCTCGGCGTGCCGTTCGGCATCTGGGCGGCGGTGCGGCCGGACCGGATGGCGGACCGGGTGCTGCGCAGCCTCTCGGTCCTCGGCTCCTCGGTGCCGACCTTCTTTCTCGGCATCCTGCTGATCTACTTCTTCAGCGTGGCGTTCAATGTCTTGCCGGCGTCCGGCGCCGGCAGCCTGCAGCATTACATCATGCCGGCCTTCACGCTTGCGTTCTTCCGTATCGCCCTGTTCACCCGGCTGGTGCGCAGCACCTTGCTGGAGACGCTGAACCAGAACCACGTGCGCACCGCGCGGGCGAAGGGGGTGGCGGAGCCGGTGGTGATCCTCAAGCACGCGCTGCGCACCGCGCTGCTGCCGTTGGTCACCGTGTTCGGCCTGCAATTCGGGCAGTTGTTCGCGGGCGCGGTGATCACGGAGACGATCTTCGCCCTGCCGGGGATGAACCGGATGGCATTGCAGGCGCTCTATCGGCTCGACTATCCGGTCATCCTTGCCTACGTCCTGGTGGTGGCTGCGATGTTCGTGACGATCAACTTCCTTGTGGACCTCGCCTACGGCATGCTCGATCCGCGGGTGCGCCACCGTGGGTAGGTTCTCCCGCCCGCCGTTCGTTCCGACTTCGATCCTGCTGGTGCTCGTGCTGGCGGCGATCTTCGCGCCGCTGATCGCGCCGCACGACCCGCAGCAGCAGAATCTGATGATGCGCCTCACCCCGCCGGCCTGGGTGCAGGGCGGAAGCTGGGCCTATCCGTTCGGGACCGACGGGCTGGGGCGGGATGTCGCCTCCAACATGATCTACGGGCTGCGGGTCAGCCTGCTCGCCGGCATCGTCTCGGTCGCGATCAGCGTGGTGCTCGGCGGCGTGACCGGGCTGGTCGCGGGTGCTGCCGGCGACGGCTGGTTCGATGCGGTGCTGATGCGGCTCGTGGACATCCAGTTGTCGATCCCGGTCGTCCTGATCGCGCTCGCCGTGCTGGCGCTGACCGGGCGGGGTCTCGGGAAGGTCATCCTGGTGATCGGCCTCGTCGGCTGGGCGCACTACGCGCGGCTCGTGCGCGCGAGCGTGCTGGCGGAACGGCAGAAGGACTATGTGCTGGCGGCGCGGCTGCTCGGGGCCTCGCCCACGCGGGTGATCTTCCGCCACCTGCTGCCGAACGTGCTCGGGCCGCTGTTCGTGCAGGTCTCGGTCGATATTCCGCGCGCGGTGGAGTTGGAGGCCTCGCTCTCCTTTCTCGGCCTCGGCGTCGCGGTCACCACGCCCTCGCTCGGGCTGCGCATTGCCCAGGGCTACCAATACCTGTTCAGCGGTGCCTGGTGGCCCTCGGTGCTGCCCGGCCTCGCGCTCGTGCTGCTGGTCTTGTGCGAGAACCTGGTCGGGGACTGGGTGCGCGACGTGCTGGACCCGCATTACCGCCGCCGCCGGCGCAAGCCGGCCGCACCGGCTCCCATCGGCCCGACCGCACCGGCCGCCATCGAAAGGACCGCTCCATGACCACGCCCGATCTCGCCGCCTCCCTGGCTACCGCCGCCGCGCGCGCGATCGCGCTGCGCCGCGACCTGCATCGGCATCCCGAGCTCGGCCTGACCGAGTTCCGCACCGCGAGCCTGGTCGCGCAGCGGCTGAGCGAGCTCGGCCTCGGCGTGCAGCTCGGACGGGAGGTGATGGATTCCGCCAGTCGGGTCGGGCTGCCGCCGGAAGCCGAGCTTGACCGCGCCTATCGCCGCGCCGAGGCAGAGGGAGCACCGGCCGCGTTCCTCCCCGCGCTCGCCGGCGGGCATACGGCGGTGCTTGGCACCTTGGTCGGCGTCGCCCCCGGCCCGGTGGTGGCGCTGCGGGTGGACATGGATGCGCTGCCGATCCTCGAGGACGACACCCAGGCGCACCTGCCGGCGCGCGAGGGCTTCGTCTCGGCGCATCCCGGCGTGATGCACGCCTGCGCGCACGACGCCCACACCGCGATCGGGCTGGCGGTGGCCGAGGTACTGAGCGGGATGAAGGACCGCCTCGCCGGCACGGTGAAGTTCATCTTCCAGCCCGCGGAGGAAGGCGGGCGCGGCGCCCTGCCGATGGTCAAGGCCGGCGTCGTGGACGACGTCGATCATTTCATCGCCATCCATCTCGGCACGGGCGTGCCGAGCCGCACCTTCCGCCCCGACGTGCTCGGCCATCTCGCCAGCGCCAAGCTCGACGTGACATTCCGCGGCCAGGCCGCGCACGCCGGCGGCAACCCGGAGGAGGGGCGGAACGCGCTGCTCGGCGCGGCGACGGCGGTGCTCGGGCTCTACGGCATCTCGCGCCACCGGGCCGGGCGCTCGCGGGTCAATGTCGGCACGTTGCGCGCCGGTTCCGGGCGGAACGTGATCGCCGACGAGGCGGTACTACAGATGGAAGTGCGCGGGGAGACCGCGGAGATCACCGATTACATGCTGAAGCGCGCCGAGGCGGTGCTGCGCGGCGCGGCGGACGCGCAGGAGCTGGACGTGGACATCCGCCTCGTCGGTCGCACTACCACGGCGAATTCGGACGCCGCGTTGGCCGCGCGTGTGGCGGCGGCGGCGGCCGGGCTGGAAGGCGTGGCGATCGATGCTGCCCCACACCGCACCGGCGGCAGCGAGGACGCGACCTACTTCATGCGCCGCGTGCAGGAGCGCGGCGGGCAGGCGATCTATGCGGTGATCGGCTCGGACCTTCCCTCCGGCCACCACACGCCCCGGTTCGATATCGATGAGAACGACATCCCGTGGGCGATCGAGGCGCTGACGAAATCCCTCCTCGTCCTCGCCCGAGGCGGCTGAAGGACGGTCCGGGCGCGAGGATTGCCCGGCCGGAGCCCGGTGTCGCCAGCGCCCGTATTTCCCCCAAATCGGGCGGCTGAAAGTTCCCCCGTTTGGCGTGGCGGCTCGTTCCTGAGTCGCGCGCTGTGTGTGAACCGGCGCTCAGCCCGGGCTCTTCCCCACATTTGGTGCAGGGGTTCGGCGGGCGTTATGCGGCACGGAGGCGGGCGTGGAGAAGGTCCAGCCCAGCCCGCCCGTACTATCGTAAGCGTCAGGCGGTCGCCACGTTTGACGTACCGGGGTTGCCAAGCGTGACGACCTTGCGGACGTCATTCCCAACAGCGGCCGAGCGGCGCTCTTGCCGCCTCGCCCCCCGCCGCTATCGTGGCCCCAATCAAGGGAAGGAAACCGCCGCGATGGATTTCGACCTTAGCGACGACCAGCGCCTCCTCAAGGACAGCGTCGATCGCCTGATCGCCGACCACTACGGCTTTGAGCATCGCAAGAAATACCTCGCCGCCCCCGCCGGTTTCCCCTGCTGGTCGCGCTACGCCGAACTCGGCCTGCTCGGCCTGCCGTTCCCTGAAGCCCAGGGTGGTTTCGGCGGCGGGCCGGTGGAGACCATGATCGTCATGGAAGCCTTCGGCCGCGGGCTGATCCTGGAGCCCTATTTCGCAACCGTGGTGCTGGGCGGTGGCCTGATCCGCCGGCTCGCCAGCGGGTCGCAGCAAGCGGAGTGGGTACCGGCGATCGCCGCCGGCACGTTGCGGCTCGCCTTCGCGCATCTGGAACGCCAGGCACGCTGGAACCTGGCCGATGTCGGCACGGAAGTGCGCCAGGACGGCGATGGCTGGGTGCTGCAAGGGGCCAAGGGCGTGGTGCTGCACGGCGATACGGCGGACCGCCTGCTGGTCACTGCGCGGGTGTCCGGCGGCCGGACCGATCGCGACGGGATCGGCCTGTTCCTGCTCGACCCCGCTGCCCCCGGCGTCACCCGCCGCGGCTACCCGACGCAGGACAGCCTGCGCGCCGCCGAGGTCGTGCTGGACGGCGCGCGCGCCGAAGCCGTGCTCGGCGAGCCCGGCCGCGCGCTGCCGATGATCGAGGCGGCCGTCGATGCCGCCATCGCGGCCCTCTGCGCCGAGGCGGTCGGAGCGATGACCGCGCTGCAGCAGCTCACCTTGGACTACCTGAAGACCCGCACGCAGTTCGGCCGTCCGATCGGGAGCTTCCAGGCGCTGCAGCACCGTGCCGTGGATATGCTGACCGCGGTGGAACAGGCGCGCAGCATGGCCCTGCTTGCCACCATGATGGCCGAGGAGCCCGACCCCACAGAACGCGCCCGCGCGATCGCCGCCGCCAAGGCGCAGATCGGCCGCTCCGCCCGGTTGGTGGGGCAGGAGGCGATCCAGTTGCACGGCGGCATCGGCATGACGATGGAATACGCCGCCGGGCATTATTTCAAGCGCCTGACGATGATCGACCAGACCTTCGGCGATGCGGATCAGCACCTGGCACGGCTGGCGGCATTGGGCGGATTGTTCCGGTAGATACGGACCGAGCCAGTACGGACTCTTCCCCCCCTTACGGAGGAGAAAGAAGGGATTGCCTGTTACCCCGCGGCGTCCGCCGCCCAGCGGGTGAGCACGGCACAGGCGGCGGCGAAATCCTCCATGCGCATCGCCTCGTGCGGATTGTGGCTGCCGTTCTGGTTGCGCACGAACAGCATCCCGGCCGGCACCCCGGCCTGCGCGAACGCCGCCGCGTCGTGGCCGCCGCCCGACGGCATGGGCTTGCACGCGATGCCGAGCGCCGCCGCTGCGCCCGCAAGCCCCGCCTGCACCGCAGCGTCCATCGGCGCCGCCCGGCTGATCGTCTCTTCCCCCAGCGCGATCCGCACCCCGCGCCGCGCCTCGATCCGCGGCACCAGCCGGTGCAGTTCGTCCATCATCGCATCGACGCATCCGGGATGCACGCTGCGCACATCGAGCTGGAACCGCGCCTCGCCGGGGATTTTGGTGAACCCCGCCTCCGCCGTCGTCGCCAGCACGCAGAACGTGGCGACGAGGGTGTGGCCCTGCGCCTCCAGCGCCGCCCAGTGATCGTCCAATCGGTGCGCGAGCTCGGCCAGTGCGATCGCCGCGTCCGCCCGGTAGCGCCGCGGTGTGGCGCCGGAGTGATTGTATTCCCCCAGCACCCGCGCGTCGCGCAGGCGCCGCGAGCCGGGGATGCCGGTAACGATGCCGACCGGGATTCGTTCCGAATCCAGCACCGGTCCCTGCTCGATATGCACCTCCAGGTAAGCGGCGGTGTTTTCCGCCCCCAGCCGGCCGGCGCCGGCGCGCACCGCCTCCGGATCGAAACCCTGCGCACGCATGTGTTCCGCCAAGGTGCGGTCGGTGTCGAGCCGGCGCACGTCCAACGCCTCGGCCGGCAGCCGCCCCAGCGCGGCGCGGCTGCCGGGGTAGGAGGTGGGGAACCAGGCCCCCGCTTCCTCGGCGCGGATGGCGAGTACCGTGATGTCGCGCGCCGGTGCGAATCCTGTCGCCTGCATCCCCGCGACCACCGCCAGCCCGGCGAGCACGCCCGCCGCGCCGTCGTAATTGCCGCCGCGCGCCACCGAATCGAGATGGCTGCCGAGCACGATCCGCTTCGCCGTCCGATCCGTCCCCGGCAGGGTCATGTAGAGGTTGCCCGCGGCATCGATGTCGGTTTCCAGACGCAGCCCCTCGGCGGTGGCGCGCACGAAATCGTGCGCCGCCTGCTCGCCGGGGCCATAGGCGTCCCGCGTGACGCCGACGCCGTCGAAACTGCGTTCGTGCAATCCCTCGAACAGGCGAGCGGCGAGGGCGACATCGGGGGTGAGGTTGGGGCGCATCTTCATTCTCCGCGGATTAGGTCAGGCTGGCGCGCCACGCGGCCTTCCGCAACCCGGCCGGCTTGGCCATAACATGTCGGCGGCAGCGGGAGAGGCGAGGCATGGTGGCAGCGCGACGGAATGCAGGCCCGGCGACGGCACGGGACTCGGGTGCGGCGGCGGCAAGGCGATGACCGGACGCCTGCTGGTTTCCGCCCTGCTGCCGGACGCGGCGGTGGCACGGGCGAAGACCGAGTTCGCCGCCCTGGTCCATCCCGGCCCCGCCGACATGACTGCCGACGAGGTGGTTTCCGCCGCCGTGGCGCACGGCGTCCAAGCCATCCTGTTCGTCAATACCCTGCGCTTCGACGCCCCGCTGATCGCCCGCCTGCCGGAAAGCCTCCGCATCGGCGCCACCTGCAGCGTCGGTTTCGATCATATCGACGTCGCGGCGGCACAGGCACGCGGGATCGCGGTCACCAACACCCCCGGCGTGCTGAGCGACTGCACCGCCGATTTCGCCTTCATGCTGCTGCTCGCCGCGGCCCGGCGCGCGCACGAATACGATGCGATCATGCGCGCGGGCTGGCGCCGGCGGATCGGCCAGGGCGAGTTGCTCGGGGTGCGGGTGAACGGGGAGACGTTGGGTATCCTCGGCATGGGCCGCATTGGCCAGGCGATGGCGCGCCGCGCGCGAGGCTTCGACATGCGGGTGCTGTACCATTCCCGCCGCCGGCTGCCGCCGGAAGTCGAACAGGGCGCCACCTGGTTCCCCGAGTTTCGTGCCATGCTGCCGCACTGCCGTTTCCTTTCGCTGCACGCGCCGGCGACGCCGGAAACGGACCGGATCGTCAACGCCGAAACCCTGGCGCTGCTGCCACGCGGCGCGGTGCTCGTGAACGTCGCGCGCGGCGGCCTGGTTGATGAGGACGCGCTGTTCGCCGCGCTGACATCAGGCCAGTTGTTTGCCGCCGGGCTCGACGTGTTCCGTTCCGAACCCGATTTTGACCGCCGCTTCGCCGCGCTGCCGAACGTGATCCTGTCGCCGCATATCGGCAGCGGGTCGGAGGAGACGCGCAGTGCGATGGGGTTCCGTGCGCTCGACAACATTGCCGCCGTGCTCGCCGGACGCGGGCCGATCGATCCTCTCTGGAGCTGACACATCATGGCCAAGCCCGTCCTGCTGATCACCCGCCGCCTGCCGGAAGCGGTCGAAGCGCGCGCCGCGGAATTGTTCGACGCCCGGTTCAACCCGGAGGATTCGCCGCGGAGCAGCGCCGACGTGGTGCGGCTCGCCGCCGGCGCCGACGCAGTGCTGTGCTGCCCGGCCGAGAAGCTGGATGCCGCCACCATCGCCGCATTGCCCGCCGAGGTGCGGGCGATCGGCACGTTCAGCGTCGGCTTCGACCATGTGGACGTGCCGGCCGCCGCCGCGCGCGGCATCGCCGTGTGCAACACGCCCGACGTGCTGAGCGTCGCCACCGCCGAGACCGCGATGCTGCTGATCCTCGCCGCCGCGCGCCGCGGCCCCGAGGGCGAGCGGCTGGTGCGCGCCGGCGGCTGGAGCGGCTGGGCGCCGACCCAGTTGCTCGGCACCCAGGTCTCGGGCCGCCGGCTGGGGATTTTCGGCCTCGGGCGGATCGGGCGGGAACTGGCGCGCATGGCGCGCGGCTTTGGGATGGAGGTGCACTACCTCGATCAGCAGCGCCTGCCGGCGGAGTTGGAACAGGGCGCGGTGTTCCACTCCTCGGACGAGACGTTCCTGCCGGTCTGCGATGTGCTGTCGTTGCACGCGCCGGGCGGGGACGGCACGCGCGCCTGGCTGAACGCGGAACGGATCGCGCGCCTGCCGAAGGGCGCGATCGTTGCCAATGCGGCGCGTGGCAGCCTGATCGACGACGCGGCGCTGATCGCGGCGCTGCGCTCGGGCCAGGTCGCCGCCGCCGGCCTTGATGTCTACAACAACGAACCGGCCCTGCATTCGGAGTACCGCACGCTCGAGAACGTGGTGCTGTTTCCGCACCTCGGCAGCGCCACGCGGGAGACGCGGGACGCAATGGGGTTCATGGCGCTCGACGGGATCGCTGCGCTGCTCGAAGGTCGCACCCCGTCCAACCTGGTGCGGGCATGAGTCGGCGGATCGCGGTCGGCGGGTTCCTGCACGAAAGCCACTCCTTCGCCCCGCGCCCGACCACCTGGGCGGAGTTCGTCCAGCCCGGCGGATTTCCGGGCCTGTGCCGCGGGGACGCGCTGATCGCGGCGGTGCGCGGCAGTTCGGTGCCGATCGCAGGCGCGATTGCGGCGGCGGAAGCGGCTGGGGTGATCCTGGTGCCGCTCGCCTGGACGATCGCCAATCCCGCCGGCCCGATCGAGGACGAAGCGTTCGAGCGCATCGCCGCACTGCTCGGCGCCGGCCTGTCGGCGGCGCTGGACGACGGGCCGCTGGACGGCGTCTATCTCGACCTGCACGGCGCCGCGCTGGCCGAGAGTTTTCCCGATGCCGAGGGCGAGGTGCTGCGCCGGGTGCGCGCGATCGTGGGCGCTGCGGTGCCGGTGGCGATCAGCCTCGATCCGCATGCGAACCTGACGGCGGAGATGGTGCGGCTGGCCGACGTGGCGGTGCCGTTCCGTACCTATCCGCATGTCGATATGAAAGCGGCCGGGGTGCGGGCGATGGAATTGCTGCTCGCGCGGATCGCCCGCGGGGCATCCTGGGCGCGGGCGTTCCGCCCGCTCGGGTTCTGGATCCCGCTCGGCAGCCAATGTACCCTGATGGCGCCGATGGATGGCGTGCTGGCGGAGCGGGCGCGGCTGGCGGCGGCGCCGGGCGTCACGGAACTCGCCTGGTGCTTTGGCTTTCCCTATGCGGATTTCCCCGGCTGCGGCCCGGCGGTGGCGGCCTGGGGCGAGACCGAGGCGGCCACCGCCGCGGCGGCCGATGCGCTGGCGGGGTTCGTCGCCGCGCGCGAGGCCGATTTCGTGCAGGAGACCTGGCCGGCGGCCGAGGCGGTGGCGGAGGCGCTGCGCCGCGCCGGTGCCGGCGGCCCGGTGGTGCTGGCCGACACGCAGGACAATCCTGGCGGCGGCGGGCATGGCGACACCACCGGCCTGCTCGCCGAACTGGTCCACCAGGGGGCGACCGGCGCGGTGCTCTGCCTGATCAACGATGCCGAAAGCGCCCGGGCCTGCCATGCGGCGGGGGAGGGGGCGGTGGTGACATTGTCGCTCGGCGGCAGATCGGACGGGATGCCGCTCGCCTGTACCGCGACGGTGGAACTTCTGACCGACGGGCGCTTCACCCTCACCGGGCCGATGGGAGCGGGCAATCCGGCCGACCTCGGACTGACCGCGCTGATCGCCATCGGCGGCGTGCGGGTGATCGTGGTCAGCCGCAAGATGCAGGCGCTCGACCAGGCGATCCTGCGCCATGTCGGGATCGAACCGGCGGCGTGCGCGATCCTGGCGCTGAAATCCTCGGTGCATTTCCGGGCGGATTTCGGACCGATCGCGCAAGCTGTACTGGTGGCGATCGCGCCGGGGCCGGTGGTGGCGGATCCGGCGACATTGAACTTCCGGCACGTGCCGGCCGCGATACGGCGGCGTCCGCAGGCGCGCCCGTCCCTGTAGCGCCGGACAGAGCGGGCGGTGCCGCCGCGCCGCCCGTCAGGCCGAGAAAGATCGGGGTTCGCGCGTTACGTACGGGCGGCGGCCAAGGTCGGGGCGAAGGCGCCCAGCCGGACCTTGCCGGCATCGGCCGTCGGGGCGAGTGTGCGGGCGAAAGCTCCCAGGCGCACCTTGCCGGCGTCGGTGGTGGAAGCCAGGGTCGGGGCAAAGGCGCCCAGCCGAACCTTGGCAGCGTCGGCGATGGGGGCCAGGGTGGGGGTGAAGGCGCCGAGGCGGACCTTGCCCGCGTCCGTGCTCGGCGCCAATGTCGGCGCAAACGCGCCCAGACGAACCTTGCCGACATCGGCGGTCGCGGACAGGATAGCGGCAACAGAGCGGGTGGAGTCGGACATGGCAACAGCTCCTTTTGTCTGGATTGGTGGGGATGGTTACTCGTCGGTTCCTTGCCGACACCTCGGCGCCGACTTGATGAGCGGATATTTTCACTATTGAAGAGTCGCTACCGTGGGCTTGACGTCATTCCTGCGTAAAATCGCACACGGGATTGTGATCGGATGATCCAGAAACCACCGCCCACAGGAGACGCGCCATTCCCACCCCAGCCATGATCCGAATCGGTGCCGGCTGCGGCATGTCGGACGACCGGATCCCGCCCGCCGTCGAGCTGATCGAACGCGGCGAACTCGACTACATCTGCTGCGAATGTCTCGCCGAACGCACCATCGCCCGCGAAGCGCTGGATCGCGCCCGCAATCCGGCGCGCGGGTTCACGCCCACTCTGCTCGAACGCATGGCGGCGATCCTGCCGCCGGCGCACGCGCGCGGGGTGCGGATCGTCTCCAACATGGGCGCGGCCAATCCGCGCGGCGCCGCGCGCGCGGTGCTGGAGGCAGCGCCCGGCTGGGGCTGTCCGGACACGACCTGCGCCGTGGTGCTGGGCGACGACGTGACGGAGATCGTCCGCGGCATGCCGGGGCTCGCCTTCATGGAAGATGGCACACCGCTCGAATCGATCCTGCCGCGCATGGCCTCGGCCAACGCCTATCTCGGCGCGGATGTGGTGGCCGCGGGGCTGGCGACCGGGGCGGAGGTCGTCATCACCGGGCGGGTGGCCGATCCGTCGCTGTTCCTCGGGCCGATGCTGCACGCGTTCGGCTGGTCCTACGACGCCCCGACGCAGCACGATTGGGCACGGCTGGCGGCGGGGACGCTCGCGGGGCACATGCTGGAATGCACCGGCCAACTTACCGGCGGCTGCTTCGCCGATCCGGGAATGAAGGACGTGGAGGACCTGGCCGGGCTTGGCTACCCGTTCGTCGATGTCACGCCGGACGGAGCGATCACGCTCGGCAAGACGCCGGGGTCGGGCGGGCGGCTCGACCGCGCCACCTGCACGGAACAGATCCTTTATGAAATCCACGACCCGGCAGCCTACCTCACCCCCGATTGCGTGCTGGACATCACCGGCGTGACGTTCCGCCAGGACGCGGCGGATCGGGTCGCGGTGCTGGGGGCGGCGGGGCGGCCGCGCACACCTACCTACAAGGTCGTGGTCGGGTATTTCGACGGCTACATCGGCTCGGGCGAGATGGGCTACGCGGGCCCCAACGCGGTGGCCCGCGCCCGGCTGGCGGGCGAGGTGGTGGCCGAACGGCTGCGCCGGCGCGGCTTCACCTACAGCGAGATGCGTTGCGACCTGATCGGCATGACCAGCCTGCACGGCGACAACGGCTCTCCCAAGCCCGAACCCTACGAAGTCCGCCTGCGCGTCGCCGCCCGCACCGAGAACCGCCGCGCGGCCGAGGCGGTCGGCGCCGAGGTCCGCGCGCTGCATATGCAGGGCCCCGGGATGGCGGGCGGCGGTATCAACCTCGGCGCGCGGGAGATACTGGCGGTAAAATCCGTGCTGCTCGACCGCGCGCTGGTGCATCCCGAGATCCTGCTGGAGCGCGGCCCATGAAAGTCTACGACCTCGCCCACGCCCGCGCCGGCGACAAGGGCAATACGTCGAACATTTCGGTGACGGCCTATACCGAGGCGGGCTGGGACATCCTGCGCAGCACGCTGACGCCCGAGCGCGTGCTGGCCGCGTTCCGCCACCTGACCGATGGGCCGGTCCGCCGCTACGAGCTGCCGAAGCTACGCGCGCTGAACTTCGTCATCGAGGGGGTGCTGGGTGGCGGCGTCACCCGTTCCCTGCGCATCGATCCGCACGGCAAGGCGCTGAGCGCGCTGATGCTGACGATTGCGCTGCCGGGGGACGTGCCGGGCGATCAGCCGCCGGCCCGCCGGACGGGAGAGGCTGCTGGGATCGGGGCGTCGTCGGCCGGTCCGACCAGCGCGGCATAACCCCGCACCGCCGCCACCTGATCGGCCGGGCGTCCGGCAGCGCCACCGCCGCTGCCGGACGCCCGGCCATCGCGGTCGCGGCGGCGAGTTCCGCGGCCGCCTCTCCCGACGCGCCCCGCCCGGCAGCGGCGCCCAGCCCGACATCGTGCCCCCCAAGCAACCCACACGGGCGCCTTTCACGGTCACGCGAGAGCCGTCGGCGGACAACACGGCGTTGGCATGACGCCTTGCCCGCAGTGGACTTGCCGCACGTCTTGCGATACCCAGGCCGCCATGCGCCCCTCCGCCGCCGCTGCCAGATGAGCGCCCGTTCCGCCACGTCCGAGCTTGAAGTCGCCCGGCTGATCGTCCAGGCGCTCAACCTCGACCTCGCGCCGGAGGCGATCGCACCCGACGCGCCGTTGTTCGGCGAGGGGCTGGGCCTCGATTCGATCGACGCGCTCGAGCTCGCGCTGGCCATTTCGCGTGAATATGGCCTCGAACTCCGTTCGGATGACGCGCGCAACCGGCAAGTGTTCGCCTCCTTGCGCAGCCTGGTCGCGTATATCGACGAGACGCGGGCCAGGTAACCTCGGATGCCGGTGCCTTCGGGACCCGTGGTCCCATTGCTGGGCCGCCCGCCTGAGGCGGTCCTGTTCCACCGCCCCAACGGTCCGGTGACCGCCGCCGCCTTCTTCGCCGAGGCTGTGCGCCTGGCCGCGACCCTGCCGGAGTTGATGCCGGACGGGATGCCGGGGCAGGGGCCGGTACTCAACCTCTGCGTGGATCGCTATTGCTTTGCCCTCGGCTTCGCCGCCTGCCTGCTGCGCGGGCGGGTGAGCCTGCTCACCGGAGACCGCTCGCCCGCCTGGCTTGCGGCGCTGGCGGAGCGTTTCCCGGGTCTGATCGCGCTCAGCGATACGGCTGTGGCGATGCCCGTGCCGGTGTTGCCCGTGTCGGCGGTTGCTTCGCAGCCCGCGAATATGACGCGCCGTGGTGAGCTTGCCGCCGCTGTCCCGATGATCCCGGCGGACCGGCTCGCCGCCATCGTCTTCACCTCGGGCAGCACGGGCGAGCCGGTCGGGCACCACAAGCGCTGGGGCGCACTGGCGGCGCGCTCGCGTGATGCCGGGCGCCGCTTCGGCTTGGCCGCGACGCAGCCGGCCGCCATCATCGGCACCGTGCCGCCGCAGCACATGTACGGGTTCGAGACGACCGTGCTGCTGCCGTTCCACGCCGCGGCGGCAAGCTGGTGCGGCCCGGCCTTCTATCCGGTCGATGTCGCCGCCGCGCTGGCCGCCTGCCCGGCCCCGCGCGTGCTCGTCACCACACCGCTGCAACTGCGCGCGCTGCTGGGCGCCGACATCGCGTCGCCGCCGCTGGCGCGGGTGATCTCCGCGACCGCGCCGCTCGACCCGGCGATGGCCGATCAGGCCGAACGGCGCTGGGGCACCGAGATGTGGGAGATTTTCGGGGCGACCGAAGTGGGCTCGATCGCCAGCCGCCGCACCGTCGCCGGGCCGACCTGGCGCTGCTATCCGCGGGTGCGGCTCGATCCGTTGCCGGCGCCGGACGCGGAGGCGTCGGACCGGGGGGCGTCAGACAGCGCGGCGTCCGGCCATAACCGGGCGACAGAGGCAACAACCGATAACCCGGAGGTGGACGGGCACGTTGCGCCGGGCAGCCTCGTCGTCGTGCGGGCGCCGTTCAGCGCGCCCTTCCCTCTCAACGATCGGCTGGACCTGCTGGATGCGACGCGCTTCCGCCTGCTCGGACGCAATGGCGACTTGATCAAGCTCGGCGGGCGCCGTGCCTCGCTCGCCGGTCTCACCCGCGTCCTGACCGGCATCGCCGGCGTGGAGGACGGGATTTTCGTAGCCCCAGACGATCTGGAGACGCGCCCGACCGCCCGGCTACTCGTCTTCGCAGTGGCGCCCGACCTGCCGGCGGAGGCGATCCTGGCGGAGCTGCGCACCCGCATCGATCCGCTTTTCCTGCCACGGCGCGTGATCCGGCTCGACCGACTGCCGCGCGATCCGCTCGGCAAGCTGCCGGCCCGCGCCTTTGCCGAATTGCAGGCGCGGCTCCCGGGCGGGGACACCGCGTGATCACCCCGCCGCCGGAACCGTGGGGAATCGACCCGGCGCGAGGCACCCCGCGGGAGACCGATCCGCCGAGGGCAGGTGCGGACCAGCGCCGCGACCCGGAGGTGGTGCTGCGGGTCGACCCGGACGATCCCTGCCTCGCCGGGCATTTCCCCGGCCAGCCGATCCTGCCCGGCGTGCTGTTGCTCGACATGCTGACCGTCGCGCTGCGTCCGGCGCAGCCTGCGACCCTGGTCCTGGAGGCGGTGAAATTCATCGCTCCCGTCCGGCCCGGCCAAGTGGTGGCGCTGCGCTGGACCGAAACCGCCCCTGGGCAGGCCAGTTTCCACGCGGAGGCAGACGGCAGCCGGGTGCTCTCCGGCCGCGCCACCTGGATCGCGGCGCCGGCGGACCCGCTGTCGTGACCGCCGCCCTGGCCCCGTCTCCCCCGGCCTGGAACCACCGCGCCGAGCGCGGCAACGCCCTGCTGAGCCGCCTGATGATCTGGCTCGCGCTGCGTCTCGGTTGGCGTACCGGACGGCTGCTGCTCTACCCGATCACCGCTTATTTCTTCCTTGCCGCACCGACTGCGCGACGCGCCTCCGCCTGCTTCCTCGGCCGGACGTTGGGCCGACCGGCGGGTGCGGCCCGGGTGTTTCGCCACCTCCACAGCTTCGCCGCGATGCTACTCGACCGGGCGTTCTTCCTCGCCGGCCGAACCGAGGATTTCAGTCTGTCGGTGACGGGGCTGGAGCATCTCGACGCCGCGATCGCGCAAGGGCGCGGCGTTGTGCTGCTCGGCGGCCATCTCGGCAGTTTCGAGGCGTTACGCGCGTTCGGCCGCACCGCGCCGGTACCGGTGCGCATGCTGATGTATCGCGCCAATCGCGGGGGGTTCAGCCGGGCAATGGAAAAACTCGACCCGACGCTCGCCGCCTCGGTAATCGAGATCGGCGCGCCGGAGGCGATGCTGCAGGTGCGCGAGGCGATCTTGCGCGGGGAGATCGTCGGCATCCTCGCCGATCGCGCGCCGGAACCGCCGATGCGGGCCGGTACCGCGGCGGGGGGGAGTGGCGGTGCGTTCCGCCGGGTGCGGGTGCCGTTCCTTGGCGCCGAGGCCGACTTCCCGGCCGGGCCCTTCCTGCTCGCCGCCGGCCTCGAGGCGCCGGTGCTGCTGTTCTTCGGCCTGTGCACCAAGCCGCGGCACTACGAGCTGCGGTTCGACCCGTTCGCGACGCGGCTCGACTTGCCGCGCGCCGATCGGGCGGCGGCGCTGCACCGGGCGGTCCTGTGCTATGCCGACCGGCTTGCGGAGCGCGCGCGGGCGTATCCGTTCCAATGGTTCAATTTCCACGATCTGTGGGGTCCAACCCGGGAGGCTCCGGCGAATGCACGCCCGTCTGCGACTGCTGCTGCTGCTCGGCCCCTTCGTGTGGTCGAAGCTGGCCCGGGGGACTGAGCCAGGGCCGGCTGGCGGGAACGACCTGGGTCACCGGTTGGACGGCTCGCGCGGGGTTACCCTTGAGCACGCCCCGTATGTTCAGTCCGATCCTGTCCTCGCGGGGGTTTCGCCCGACGCGTCCTTGCTGGCGACGGTGATGCGTCGCCTTGCCGCGGTACAGCAGAGCCAGGCCCGGTTCACCGAAGAGAAGACCCTCGCCGCCTTGCGCATTCCGCTGCAAAGCTCCGGCCGGCTCGCCTACCGCCGGCCCGACCGGTTGGAGAAGATTACCGAATGGCCGCAACCCGAGGTGCTGGTGGTGCGCGCCGGAAAGTTGTGGCTCACCAACGATGGTGCCACGCGCACCATCGTGCTTGCCGCCGAACCGGCGATCGGCGCGCTGGTGGAAGCGATCCTGGGCACGCTTGCCGGCGACCTGCCCGGGCTGCGGCGCTGGTACCACGTTGCAGCGACCGGCACGCAGGCGGTCTGGCGGCTCACCCTGCGCCCGCGCTCCGCTGCCCTGGCGAAA
This sequence comes from uncultured Pseudomonadota bacterium, assembly GCA_963708095.1. GTDB lineage: Bacteria > Pseudomonadota > Alphaproteobacteria > Acetobacterales > Acetobacteraceae > JAJZVS01. The sequence continues at coordinate 2,838,635 of OY970182.1, read as the reverse complement.
TTCATCCGCGAAGCGGTGGTCGACGGCGCGGGGGCGCGGTTGACCCGCCTGCGCATGGTCGAGGCCAACGGCGATACCTCCGTCATGACCATCCACCCCGCATGATCGTGGGCATCGCATGACCGTTCCCGCCCGCGCGTGACCCGGTCCTTCCCGACCGCCGGGCCGCCGATCCCGCCCAGCCCGGTGGGCGCGTCCCGCGGGCGCACGCCGCCGCCCCGGCCCCGTCGGCTGCCGATCCTGCTTGCGCTGGCATTCGCCCTGCTGTTCACCGGCCTCGCCCTGAGCCTCTGTCGGATCCGCACCGACATGGCTGCGTTGCTTCCGCGCGGGCAGGACCCGGCAGCCCGTTTCATGCTGCGCGAACTTCGCTCGGGCGCCGCCAACCGCCTGATTCTGATCGGGATCGAGGGTCCGCCAGCGGCCCGGCTTGCCCCTCCCGGGCTTACTCCGACGCAGCGTGCCCAAACGCAACTAGCCCAGCGGCACCCGAGCCAGGCGCAGCTTGCGCAAGCGAGCCGTACGCTCACCGCCCGGCTCGCCGCCACAGGGGCGTTCACGCTGGTGCGCAACGGCGCCGGCAGCCTCGCAGCCTCGCCCGAGGCGCAGTTCCTGTTCGCGCACCGCTTCCTGCTCTCCCCGGCCGTCACGCCCGAGGCCTTCACCACCGGGGCATTGCGAGCCGATCTGCAGCGGCTGCTCGTCGGTCTGCGGTCCTCGGCGGCGCCGCTGGTGGAGCATTTCGGGCTGGCTGATCCGCCGGGGGCTTTCCTTGCGGTGGCCCGGGTCTGGATGGGCGGCAGCCATATCGGCGTCGCCGATGGCGTGTGGTTTGCCGCCGACCGGGCAGCAGGCCGGCCGCGGGCGCTTATCCTGGCGGAGACGCGGGCGGGCGGCACGGATCTTACCGCCCAGGGACGGGCGATCGCCGCTATCCGCACCGCTTTCGCCACGGTGGCACCGCCCGGGGCGCGATTGGTCCTTGGCGGCACGGCGATCCTGAGCGCCGCCGCCGCGCAGGCGGTGCGGGCGGATGCCGAGCGGCTGTCGATCCTCTCTGCCCTGATCGTCGTCGCGCTGCTGCTGTGGCGGTTCCGGGCGCCGCTCGTGATCGCCGCGATCGCTATCCCGATCGTCCTAGGGCTGGGGGCGGCGGGTCTCGCGGTGCAGGCCGTCTACGGCTCGGTGCAAGGGATCGCGTTCGGCTTCGGCATGACCATGCTTGGGGTGAGCGTCGATTACCCGGTGCTGCTGGTCGGCCATCGCAAGCCGGGCGAGGCGCCCTCGGCCACCTTCCGCCGCATCGGCCAGGCCTTCGCCCTCGCGGCGGCGACCGCGATCCTCGGGCTTTCCGGCATGGTGTTCGCCGGGTTTCCGGCGATCGGGCAGTTGGGCCTGTTCGCCGTGACCGGGCTGGCGACGGCGACGCTCGCCACCGGTTTCCTGTTGCCGCCGCTGATCGTGGCCGCGGACCTGGCGCCGGTGGCCTTCGGCGACGTCGCGCTGGTGTGGCGGATCGAGCCCTGGCGGCGCTTCCGCCCGCTCGGCTTCGCCATCTGCGCCGCGGCTGCGCTGATCCTGGTGATCTCCGGCGGCCCGCGCACCGCGCATGACCTGGCGGCGTTGAGCCCGGTGCCCGCGCCCGCGTTAGCCGCCGATGCGCAGTTGCGCGTCGAGGTCGGCGCTCCGGACGCGGGTCAGCTCGGCCTGATCGAGGGCGCGAGCGCCGAGGCGGTCCTACAGGCCGAAGAACGTCTGGCCCCAGTGCTCGCCGGGTTGCGCGCGGCAGGTAAGATGGCGGGTGTCGAGGATGCTGCCCGGCTGTTGCCGAGCCGCGCCACGCAGCGGGCCCGCCAGGCGGCGCTGCCGCCGTCCGAGGTGTTGGCGCGGCGGCTGCAGACCGCGGCCATTGGCCTGGGCTTCCGGAGCGCGGCGTTCGCGCCCTTCCTCGCCGATGTGGCGGCCGCCCGCCGCGCCGCGCCGCTCGGACCGGGGGCGGTGAGCGATCCCGTGCTGGCGGCCAGGCTGGCGGCGCTCCTGTTTCGCCGCGATGGCCAGGCGGAAGGGCCCCAAGGGGCTGTGCGCCCGGGGGCTGAACGCTGGTACGGGCTGATCGCGCCCGAGGGTGTGACCGACCCGGCCTTCGTGGCCGCGCGGCTGCGGGCGGCTGGGGTCCTTTATGTCGACGTGGCGGCGGAGACCAGCCGGATCGTCACCGGTTCCACCGCCGCGGCGCTCCGCCGGCTCGGTTGGGGCGGGCTGGCGGCCGTGATCCTCCTGGTGCTGGGGCTGCGCGATCCTTGGCATGTGCTGCGGGTGGCGGGTGCCGTGCTGGCGGCGCTGCTGCTCGCGGTGGCGCTGTTGACCGTCATCGGCGTGCGATTCTCCCTGTTGCAGATCGTCGCTTTGCAGTTCGCCGCAGGGGTCGGGCTGGATTATGCTTTGTTTTTTGCCCGTGCGAGGTTGGACGCCGAGGAGCGGGCGCGCACCCTGCGCACCTTGATGACCTGCAACGCCATGACGCTGCTGACGTTCGGCCTGCTCGCTACCGCGCGCACGCCGCTGTTGCGCCAGATCGGCGTCGCGGTTGTCATCGGGGCCGCTGCGTCCATGATAACCGCGTTCCTGTTCGCCGGCCGGTGGCCGGGACCCGTCAGGGAGGGGGGGCTGAATGCAGGATCCGACCCACATGATCGTCACCGGGGCCGCGCGTAGGTGAACACGCGCGCGCGCCCGTTGTTCCTGACGGCCTCCACCATGGTCAGCGCCATGGGGCGCGGCACGGAAGCGACGCTCGCCGCGTTGCGCGCGCGCCGCTCGGGGCTGCGTCGCTGCGCGTTTGCCGGCGTCGATTTCGGCTATGTCGGCCAGGTTGACGGGATCGAGACGCATACTCTGCCGCCGGCGCTTGCCCGCTTCGACTGTCGCAATCACCGGCTGGCCGATCTCGCACTGCGCACCGACGGATTCGTCGACACGGTCGCCGCCGCCCGGGCCCGGTATGGGGCCGCGCGCATCGCGGTGGTGCTGGGCACCAGCACCTCGGGGATCCTCTCCGGCGAGGCGGCGTATCGCGACCGCGATCCCCTGACCGGCGTGCTGCCGGCTTGGTTTGACTATGCACACACCTACGACATGGCGGCGCTCGCCCGCTTCGTTGCTGCGGCGCTCAGGCTCGAAGGCCCGGCCTTCGTCGTCTCTACCGCCTGCGCGTCCTCGGCCAAGGCGTTTGCCGACGCGGCGATGCTGATCGCCGCCGGGCTCGTCGACGCCGCGGTGGTCGGCGGCGCGGACAGTCTGTGCGGTATGACCCTGCGCGGGTTCGCGGCGTTGGAGCTGATCTCCCCGGTGCCCTGCCGGCCATGTGCCGCTGATCGTGCCGGGCTGTCGGTCGGCGAGGCGGCGGGCTTCGTGCTGCTGGAACAAACGGGCGAGGGGATGGCGCTGCTCGGCAGCGGGGCCAGCAGCGACGGCCACCACATGTCTGCCCCGCATCCCGAGGGGATCGGCGCTGCGGCGGCGATGCGGGCGGCGCTCGTCGCCGCCGGACTGGCGCCGGGGGACATCGACTATGTGAACCTCCACGGGACCGGCACGCCGCAGAACGATGCGATGGAGGATACGGCGGTGGCCTCGGTGTTCGGGATCGACACGCCGTGCAGCGCGACCAAGGGCTGGTCCGGCCACACCTTGGGCGCGGCCGGGGTGTTGGAGGCGCTGATCGCGGCGCTGTGCGTCCGGGAGGGGCTGCTGCCCGGCTGCCTCGGTCTCGATGCGCCCGATCCGGCGTTGCGCGCCCGCATCTTGACCGCGAATGCGACGGCGCCGGTGCGCCGGGTGATCAGCAATTCGTTCGGGTTCGGTGGGATCAATTGCAGCCTCGTGCTGGGGGCGGCGTGATCCGGGCGGCGATCCGCGGGGTGGGCGTCTGGGGGCCGGGGTTCGCCGGCTGGGCCGCGGCGCGGGCGGTGCTGGCCGGTGCGGCGCCCTGGCAGCCGGGCGAGCACCTGCCGCCTGCGCCGGCGTTGCTGCCCCCGGCGGAACGGCGGCGGGCCGGCGCCGCGGCGCGACTGGCGCTGACGGTCGCGGCCGAGGCTTGCGTCGGGGCCGGGCTCGCCGCCGGCAGCATCCCGGGGGTCTTCGCCACCTCGAACGGGGATGGTGCCGTGGTGGGGGCGTTGCTCGAAACTCTGGCGAGCGAGACGCCGCAGGTCTCGCCCACCCAGTTCCACAACTCGGTGCATAACGCGGCGGCCGGCTACTGGACGATCGCGACCGCTTCGCGGGCGCCGGTTACGTGCCTGAGCGGACATGACGGCAGTTTCGCCGCCGGCCTGCTACGGGCGACGGCGGAGGTGTGCAGCGCCGGAGAGCCGGTGCTGCTGGTGGTCTTCGACTTGCCGGTGCCGCCGCCAATGATGGCGCTGCGCGGCACGCGTTTCGCGTTCGCGACCGCACTGGTGCTCGCGCCGGCGGCAGAGGCGTCATCGCTGCCCGCCGCGGAACGACCATCGCTGACCACTGCTGCGTCACACAGCGCCGGCGGCGCGGTGTTGGCCGAGTTCGGGCTCGAATTCGTTGCCGCGCCGGCGGCTACAGCGTGGGTGCTGCCGCAGCGGCGCGAGTTGCACGACCTGGCGGGCGCCAATCCGGCGGCGCGGTCGCTGCGGCTGTTGGAGGTCCTTGCTGCCCGTCGCGCAGACCGCGTTTCGCTCGCCCTGTTCGACGGGCGGGTGGATGTGGAGCTGAAACCATGCTCGGCCCCGGTCGCATTCGCGCGCTGATCCCGCACCAGGGGGCGATGTGCCTGCTGGACGCGGCGTTGCGCTGGGATCGCACGGACATCCTGTGCCGCGCCACTTCCCACCTTGCGCCCGACAACCCGCTGCGGCGGGAGGGCCGGTTGGGCGCGGCTTGTGGCATCGAATACGGATTGCAAGCGGCTGCCCTGCATGGGGCGCTGCGCGCGCTGGACATGGGCGAACTCCCGCCGCTGCCCGGATGGTTCGCCGCATTGCGCCGGGCCGAGCTCTGTGTCGAGCGGCTGGACGTGCCGGGGTTCGGCGCGCTGGCGGTCTCGGCGCGGCTGGAAGGGGCGGCGCCGGGGGGGATGATCTATGGCTTCGTGCTGCGGGCGGCGACCGGACGGCTGCTGCTGCGCGGGCGGGCGAGCATCGTACTCCCCGCCGGCCCGACGCACGGCAAATAATTCCGTCGCGGCGGGCTCAAGCGTGCGGTGGAATCCGGCTGCCCTTGCGAAAGTTCGATCGTATCGGTCAGGCTGCCGAGCGGGCCGCCGAGATCGTGGCATATCCGGGCGCACATCAGTTCGGCAAGGCGGAGGCAATCGCGCACAGTCTCAATCCTTCTCTGACGGTCGATAACCATCGATAGTTTGAGACAGTCGTCAATTTTACCGTCGGCCGCTGCCCGCGCCCCTTCCGTCGCACCGGAGCACGTCATGCCCCCATCCCCCGATACCGCCATCGAACCCGGGCAATGGGTGTGCCATCCGGGGCGCCCGGATTGGGGACCTGGTCAGGTGCAGTCGGTGATCGGGGCGCGGGTTACGGTCAATTTCCTGCATGCCGGCAAGGTGCTGGTAAACACCGTGGTCGTGCAGCTCGATCCTTGTGAGGAGCCGTCGGACTGAGCCCGGGCCGGCGCGCCTATGCTTGACACCGGCCCCCCGCTTGAAGCCGGGCAAGGGATAGCGCAAGTGAATACGCCATGAGCCCTTTGCCCTCACCTATGCTCGACCCGTTCGGCCGCGCGATCACCTATTTGCGGGTCTCGGTCACCGACCGGTGCGACCTGCGCTGCGTCTATTGCATGGCCGAGGAGATGCACTTTCTGCCGAAGAAGGACGTGCTGACGCTCGAAGAATTGGAACGTTTGTCCGTCGCCTTCATCGGTCTCGGCACCCGCAAGATCCGCCTGACCGGGGGGGAACCGCTGGTCCGGCGTGACGTGATGCGGCTGGTGCAGCGGCTCGGCGCCCGGCTCGGGCCAACGGCCGACCCGGGGGCGGACCGCGGGCTGGAGGAGCTGACCCTGACCACCAACGGCTCCCAGCTTGCCCGCTGCGCGGCCGGGCTGGCGGCGGCGGGGATGCGGCGGATCAACGTTTCGCTCGATACGCTCGATCCTGCCAAGTTCACCATGCTGACCCGCTGGGGCCGGATCGGGCCGACCCTGGACGGGATCGCCGCGGCAAAGGCGGCCGGGCTTGCCGTGAAGATCAACACGGTGGCCATGAAAGGCGTCAACGAGGACGATTTCGACGAACTGATCGCCTGGTGCGGCCAGCAGGGCTTCGACCTCTGCCTGATCGAAACCATGCCGATGGGCGAGATCGGCGAGGACCGCACCGAGCAGTATCTACCGCTGTCGCTCGTGCGCTCGCGTCTGCGCCGGCGCTGGACCCTGGACGAGACGGACTATCGCACCGGCGGTCCGGCGCGTTACTTCGGCGTGCGCGAAACCGGGCAGCGGATCGGTTTCATCACCCCGATGACGCATAATTTCTGCGAAAGCTGCAACCGGGTGCGGCTGACCTGCACCGGCACCTTGTTCATGTGCCTGGGCCAGGACGACCAGGCCGACCTGCGCGCGGTGCTGCGCGCCGGCGCTGATGATGCGGCCCTGGCGGCGGCGATTCGCGAGGCGATCTCCCGCAAGCCGAAAGGGCACGATTTCATTATCGACCGCCGCCACGATCAGCCGTCCGTCGGGCGGCACATGAGCATGACGGGGGGGTAGGCCCGCGCGTCCGGCCGACGGCCGCGCCGCCACGCAAGGCCCGGTGGGCCCGCGCCCGCCGCCGCGCTTGCATTTCCCGTCAGACGCCCGAATTCTCCGCTATGAACGAACCCCGCCGGGAGGAATGCATGGGCGAGCGCGCACCATGGAACGCAGATCGAGCCGCGTCCGTCATTGCCGGGCACCGAGACCGTGACGGCGCGGCGCTGCCGATCCTCCATGCGCTACAGGAGGAGTTCGGCTATGTGCCGGCGGAAGCGGTCCCGCTGGTTGCCGCCGCGCTCAATCTGACCCGTGCCGAAGTCCATGGCATCGCCAGTTTCTACCACGAGTTCCGCCGCACTCCGCCGGGCCGGCACATGTTGCACCTGTGCCGCGCCGAGGCCTGCCAGGCGATGGGGGCGGACCGGTTGCACGACGCCGCCCGCCGCCGGCTCGGCATCGGCTGGCACGAAACCACGGCGGACGGGGCGGTGACGCTCGAACCGGTGTTCTGCCTCGGCCTCTGTGCCGTGGCGCCGTCGGGGATGCTGGATGGCGCGCCGCTCGGCCGGCTCGACGCCGCCGGCCTGGATGCAGCGCTGGAGGGCGCGCGATGACCCGCGTCTTCGTCCCGCGCGATGCCGCCGCGCTGGCGCTGGGGGCGGAGGCGGTGGCGACCCGCTTGGCCGCCGCCGGGGCGCAGGTGGTCCGTACCGGCTCGCGCGGGATGTTCTGGCTGGAACCGATGGTGGAGGTGGAAACGCCCGCCGGGCGTATCGCCTACGGGCCGGTGCGGGCGGCCGACCTCGACGGGTTGCTCGCCGCGGGCATGCTGACTGGCGGGGCGCATGCGCTGCGGCAGGGGCGGCCGGAGGACATTCCCTTCCTCGCCGGGCAGACCCGATTCACCTTCGCCCGCTGCGGCGTGGTCGATCCGACCTCGCTCGACGACTATCGTGCGGCGGGGGGGCTGAAAGGCCTCCAGCGGGCGCTCGAGATCGGGCCGGCGGCCACCATCGCCGAGGTGACAGCCTCCGGGCTGCGCGGCCGCGGCGGCGCCGGATTCCCGACCGGGATCAAGTGGAAGACCGCGGCGGATGCAGCAGCGGGCCGGAAATTCATCGTCGCCAACGCCGACGAGGGCGATTCCGGCACCTTCGCCGACCGCATGCTGATGGAGGGCGATCCGTTCGCGCTGATCGAGGGCATGGCGATCGCCGGCCTCGCCGTCGGCGCGACGAAAGGCTTCGTCTACACCCGCTCCGAATACCCGCACGCGATCGCCGCGTTCGAGCGTGCCCTGGCTGCGGCGCGCGCCGGGGGCCTGCTCGGGCCGGACGTGCTCGGCTCCGGCACGGCGTTCGAGATCGAGCAGCGGGTCGGCGCGGGCGCCTATATCTGCGGCGAGGAAACCTCCCTGCTCGACAGCCTGGAAGGGCGGCGCGGCCAGGTGCGCGCCAAGCCGCCGCTGCCGGCGATCAAGGGGCTGTTCGGCCAGCCTACGGTGATCAACAACGTCATCACCCTGGCCTCGGTCCCGTTCATCCTGGCCGAGGGCGCCGCGACGTATCAGGGCGTCGGCTACGGGCGGTCGCGCGGCACCATGCCGATCCAGCTCGCCGGCAATATCCGCCATGCCGGGCTGTTCGAGGCGGGGTTCGGCCTGACCCTGGGTGAGATCGTCGAGGACCTCGGCGCCGGCACCGCTACCGGCCGGCCGGTGCGCGCGGTGCAGGTGGGCGGCCCGCTCGGCGCCTATTTCCCGCCCGCCCTGTTCGACACCGTGTTCGACTACGAATCCTTTGCCGCGCGCGACGGGCTGATCGGCCATGGCGGGGTGGTGGTGTTCGACGATACGGTCGACATGCTGCACCAGGCGCGCTTCGCCATGGAGTTCTGTGCCGTGGAATCCTGCGGCAAGTGCACCCCCTGCCGGATCGGCTCGGTGCGCGGCATGGAGGTGATCGACCGCGTCCTGGCCGGCCGCGATGTCGATGCCAACCTGGAACTTCTGCGCGATCTGTGCGAGACGATGAAATTCGGCTCGCTCTGCGCGCTCGGCGGCTTCATCCCATATCCGGTGATGAGCGCGCTGACCCATTTCCCCGAGGATTTCCGCCGCCCCGCGCTGGCGGCGGAGTGAGGAGGTCGCGATGACCCTGCTGGCCGAGACCGATTACGGCACGCCGGAGACCGGCGCCGCAACGAGCGTGACCCTGACGATCGACGGCCAGACGGTCACGGTGCCGGAAGGGACCTCCGTGATGCGGGCGGCGATGGAAGCCGGGATCAAGATCCCAAAGCTCTGCGCCACCGATAGCCTGGCCGCGTTCGGCTCCTGCCGGTTGTGCCTGGTGGAGATCGAGGGTCGCAACGGCACCCCTGCCTCCTGCACCACCCCGGTCGCGCCGGGGATGAAGGTCGCGACCGGGTCCGAGAGGGTGCGCCGGCTGCGGCGCGGGGTGATGGAGCTTTACCTCTCCGATCATCCGGTCGAGACCCTGACCGCGCCCACCGCCGGCAATTGCGAGATGCACGAGATGGCCGGCCTCGTCGGCGTGCGGACGGTGCGCTACGGCCACGACGGCGCGAATCACCTGGACGCGCCGCTTGACGCCTCCAACCCCTATTTTCAGTTCGATCCGGCGCGCTGCATCGTCTGTTCGCGCTGCGTGCGCGCCTGCGAGGAAACCCAGGGCACCTTCGCGCTCACGGTCGAAGGCCGCGGTTTCGCCTCCAAGATCGTTGCCGGCATGGATGAGCCGTTCCTGACGTCCGAATGCGTCTCCTGCGGCGCCTGCGTGCAGGCCTGCCCGACCGGGTCGCTGATCGAGAAATCCGTCGTCGCCCTCGGCCAACCGGAACATGCGGTTGAAACCACCTGCGCCTATTGCGGCGTGGGCTGCACCTTCCGCGCCGAGATGCAGGGCGAAACGGTGGTGCGCATGGTCCCGGCCAAATCCGGCAAGGCCAACCACGGGCATTCCTGCGTGAAGGGCCGCTTCGCCTGGGGCTACGCGCAGCACCGTGACCGCATCCTGAAGCCGATGGTCCGCGCGGCCATCACTGATCCCTGGCGGGAAGTGAGCTGGGACGCGGCGATCGCGCATGTCGCCGCCGAGTTCCGCCGCCTGCAGGCCGCGCACGGGCGCGAATCGATCGGGGTCATCACCTCCTCGCGCTGCACCAACGAGGAAACCTACCTGGTGCAGAAGCTGGCGCGCGGGGTGTTCCGCAACAACAACACCGACACCTGCGCCCGCGTCTGCCATTCGCCCACGGGCTACGGGCTGAAAACCACCTTCGGCACCTCGGCCGGCACCAACGAGTTCGATTCGGTCGAGCACGCCGACGTGGTGCTGGTGATGGGCGCGAATCCTACCGACGGACACCCGGTGTTCGCGTCCCACCTCAAGCGCAGGCTGCGGGAAGGCGCGAAGCTGATCGTGGTCGACCCGCGGCGGATCGACCTCGTGCACACGCCGCATGTGCGGGCGGATTTTCACCTGCCGCTGCGGCCGGGCACCAACGTCGCGATGCTGGACGCGCTGGCGCATGTGATCGTGACCGAGGGGCTGGTCGACGAGGCGTACGTGCGCGCGCGCTGCGATGCGGAGGCGTTCGCCGACTGGGCCGCCTTCGTCGCCGAGCCGCGCAACAGCCCGGAGGCGATGGAAGCCCTCACCGGCGTGCCGGCGGCGGAGGTCCGCGCCGCGGCGCGGCTCTATGCCACCGGCGGCACGGCGGCGATCTACTATGGGCTCGGCGTCACCGAGCACAGCCAGGGCAGCACCGCGGTGATGGGGCTCGCCAACCTGGCGATGGCCACCGGCAACGTCGGCAAGGCGGGCGGCGGGGTGAATCCGCTGCGTGGGCAGAACAACGTGCAGGGCTCCTGCGACATGGGCAGCTTCCCGCACGAGCTGCCCGGCTACCGCCACATCTCCGAGCCTGGGGTGCGGGCGATCTATGAGCGCGAATGGGGCGTGGCGCTCGATCCCGAGCCGGGGCTGCGCATCCCCAACATGATCGACGCCGCGCTCGACGGCAGTTTCCGCGGCATCTACATCCAGGGCGAGGACATCGTGCAGTCCGATCCCGACACGCGCCACATCACCGCGGGCCTTGCGGCGATGGAACTGGTCGTAGTGCAGGATCTGTTCCTGAACGAAACCGCATCCTATGCGCATGTGTTCTTGCCCGGCTGTTCGTTCCTGGAGAAGGACGGCACCTTCACCAACGCCGAGCGCCGGATCGGCCGGGTGCGGCGGGTGATGGCGCCGCGCAACGGCTACGCCGACTGGGAGATCACCCAGTTGATCGCCAACGCGATGGGCGAACACTGGGCGTATCGCCACCCGTCGGAGATCATGGACGAGATCGCCCGCACCACGCCCACGTTTGCCAGCGTGACCTACGCCAAGCTGGGTGCGCTGGGCTCGGTCCAATGGCCGTGCAACGAGGCGGCGCCTGCCGGCACGCCGATCATGCACGAGGCGGCCTTCGTGCGCGGCAAGGGGCTGTTCGTCGTTACCGAATACGTGCCGACCGACGAACGGGTCGGCCCGCGCTTCCCGCTGCTGCTGACCACCGGGCGGATCCTGAGCCAGTACAACGTCGGCGCCCAGACAAGGCGCACGGAAAATTCCGTCTGGCACGAGCAGGACGTGCTGGAGATGCATCCGCACGACGCCGAGGAGCGCGGGATCAAGGACGGCGACCTGGTGCGGCTCGCCTCCCGCGCCGGCGCCACAGCGCTGCCGGCGAAGATCACCGACCGGGTGGCGCCGGGGGTGGTCTACACGACTTTCCATCACCCGGAGACGCAGGCGAATGTGGTCACGACGGAGTATTCCGACTGGGCGACGAACTGCCCGGAATACAAGGTGACCGCGGTGCAGGTCTCGCCGGCCAATGGGCCGACGGAATGGCAGGAGACCTACAGCGCTCTCACGAAGCGCAGCCGGCGGATCGAGACCGTTCCGGCCAAATGACCGCCCCGCCTGCCTCCACTCGCGCCGTTGCGCGCACCGCCTGGCGTGACGGCACCGCCACCGCCGGGCGGCGGGTGCTGGCCGAGGAGACGCCCGTCGCGCTCAGCTACAACCGGGCGACCCTGGCGGTAATGCTCGCCACGCCGGCCGATCTCGAGGATTTCGCGATCGGCTTCAGTCTGACGGAGGGCGTCGTCATGGCGCCGGCGGAGATCGAGGAACTGGCCGTCGTCGCCGTACCGGCGGGCATCGAACTGCGCATGTGGCTGACTGAGGCCCGCGCCGCGGCGGCAGAGGCGCGCCGCCGGCGGCTGACCGGGCCCGGCGGCTGCGGGTTGTGCGGGATCGACAGCCTTGCCGCGGCCATCCGCACGCCTCCGCCGGTGAGCGCCATCGCGCGTTTCACGTCCGCCGAGATCGCGACCGCGATCGCCGCCCTGCCGCCGGCGCAACGGTTGAACGCGGCAACCCGCGCCACCCACGCCGCCGGATTCTGGACCCAGGCCGAGGGGCTGGTCGCGCTGCGCGAGGACGTCGGGCGGCACAACGCCCTCGACAAGCTGGCCGGCGCGCTCGCCCGCACCGGCCGCAGCGCAGAGGACGGGGTCGTGGTGCTGTCGAGCCGGCTTTCCGTCGAACTGGTGCAGAAGGCCGCCGCGATCGGCGCGCCGGTGGTGGTCGCGGTCTCGGCGCCAACCGCGCTCGCCGTGCGCATGGCGGACGCAGCTGGGCTGACCCTGGTCGGCGTGGCGCGCGACGACGGGTTCGAGATTTTCACCCATCCGCAGCGGATCGCGCTGCCGGCGGAGGCCACGCAGCATGTCGCCTGACCGACTGGCCTATATGGCCAACCAGATCGGCAAGTTCTTCGCCCACCAGCCGCACGACACGGCCGTGGCTGCGATCGAGGACCACCTGCGCAAGTTCTGGGACAAGCGGATGCGCAGCGCGATCCTGGCGGCGGTCGATCGCGGCGAAGTAACGCTCGATCCGCTGGTCGCCGAGGCAGTGGCGCGGCTGCGCGCGCCGGCGGGCCCGGTCGTGGTCGGCTGATCGCGCCGCGCGTCAGGCCTCGGCCATGGCGCGCATGCGGTTGCCCTCGCGCAGGCCGAAGAAGATATCGGTGGTGATTTCGTCGGGGCTGCGGCAGCCGGTGTAGGCCATGGTCTTGTCGAGTTCGGTGCGGATGAAGTTCACCGCCTGCGCCGCGCCGGCCTGGCCGCCGACCGCGGTGCCGTAGAGGGTGGCGCGGCCGGTCAGGACGCATTTCGCGCCGAGTGCCAGAGCCTTGGCGATGTCGGAGCCGCGGCGCACGCCGGAATCGAGGATGACGGTGGCCTTGTCGCCGACGGCTTCGGCGATTTCCGGCAGCAGGTCGATGGTGGCGGCGGCGCTGTCCATGTTCCGGCCGCCGTGGTTGGAGACGATGATGCCGTCGACGCCGTAGCTGATGGCTTTCAGGGCGTCGTCCGGGCGGTTGATGCCTTTCAGCATCAGGATGCCGGGCCATTTGTCGCGGAAGATGCGGATGTCGTCCCAGTCGAGCGAATCCTGGCGCATCACTTCGCGGGTGCCGGGGTCGGTGCCGATCGGGCGGCGGTAGGGGTCGGGGTAGTTCTCGTTGCGCGGCATGCCGATGGTGGTGAAGTATTTCATCAGCACGGTGGCAAACCAGGTCGGGTGGCGCATGATGTCGACGGTGAAGCGCACCGTCGGGTGGAACGGCAGCAGGAAGCCGTTGCGGGCGTTGTATTCGCGGTTCGGCGGCACGATCGTGTCGGTCGTGACGATCAACGCCTCGAAGCCGTTGTTCTTGGCGCGCTCGATGAGCTGGTAGGAGAGTTCGCGCTGCTTCCAGACATAGAGCTGGAACCAGAGGCGGAAATTGGCCTCCTTGGCGATCTTCTCCATCGACGTCATGGCGCCGGTGGCGAGCGTGAAGGGGATTTTCGCCGCCGCGGCGGCTTTGGCGAGCTCGAGCTCACCCTCATGCCAGCAGAGGCCGGCGGCTCCGGTGGGTGCGATCGCCATCGGCAGGGCGATTTCCTTGCCGAACAGAGTGGTTTTGGTGCTGCGACCGGAGACGTCCACCAGGGCGCGGTGGCGCAGCTTGATGCGTTCGAAGGCGGCGCGGTTGTTGCGCAGGGCGACTTCGTCCTCGGTGGCGCGATCGACGAATTCGAACACGCCGCGCGGCAGCCGGCGTTTTGCCGCCGCGCGCAGGTCGTTCACGTTGTAGCAGCGGTCGAGCGCGGTCATCGGCGTTGTTCTCCCCTTGGGGCATCGTGTCCCCTTCAGGACGATCCTTTTGCGGATGCGTCCCTGTCGCGGCGATGATGAAGCCGGGGGAGGGGTTGTCAAGCAAGGTGCGGCGGGGCGAGGCAGCCATGCCGGTGCGGCGGGGCCGTGTGACGGGTCAGTGAAGAATGGGGGCCGCCGGGCCGGCGGTCGGCAGGGACGTGTATCATCGGGCGATGCGACGCGCGGCGGTCGTTGACAGAGGCTGGGTCGATCATCTAGACGTCTAGACATGTTGGCACCTGAACCCACGTCGAACCTCGCCGCGAAAACGCCGCGCCAGCGCTGGATGGCCGTCCTCGCCCGCGCCGATGCCGCCGCGATCGCCCCCCGCCTGCCGCCGGCCGACTGCCTGCCGGCCTGGCGTCTGCTGCGCGGTCCGGAATCGGGGCTCATCATGCTGCGCGCACGGACCGGCGGCGCCGGCGCCCCGTTCAACCTGGCCGAGATGACCGTCACCCGCTGCACTCTGCGGCTGATCACCGGGGAGGTCGGGCACGCCACCATCGCAGGTCAGGACGCGCGCCACGCGGAGCTGGCCGCGCTGGCCGATGCGCTGCTGCAGGACCCCGCCCACCACGACCGCCTGCACGCCGACCTGATTGCTTCGTTGGCTGCCGAGCAGGAGGCGGCGCGGGATGCGGTCGCCGCTCGCGCGGCCGCGACCCGCGTGCAGTTCTTCGCCTTGCAGACGATGCGCACATGAGCGCCGCTTCGCCCGCGATCGTCCCGCCGGACCGGCCGGGTTTTGCCGATCCGGTGACGGATGCCCAGGCCGCATTCCGTGCGGTGCTCGACGCCCTGGCGCGCCCCGGTCGCATCCATTCGGCGGGAATGGGGCTGGAGCCGCCGGCCCCGCTCGCCCCGGCCACGGCGGCTCTGCTGCTCACCCTGGTCGATCCCGATACGCCGGTCTGGCTCGATCCGGCGCTCGCTCCGGCACGGGACTGGATCATGTTCCACTGCGGCGCGCCGCTGGTGGCGGACCCGGGTGCGGCAGCGTTCCTCGTTACCACCGTGCTGCCGCCACTCGACCGCCTGGCCGCGGGCAGCGACGAGGCGCCGGAGGCGGGCGCGAGCGTGATCCTGCAACTCGCCGCACTTGGCACCGGGCCACGGGTGCGCCTGTCGGGGCCGGGTCTTGCCGCGCCGGCCGATTTCGCCGCGACCGGGCTCGGCCCCGGGTTCGTCGCCGCCTGGGCGGCGAACCGGGCCTTGTTCCCGCGTGGGATCGACCTGCTGCTTTGTGCCGGCACTGCCCTTGCGGCGCTGCCGCGCTCGGTCTCAGTGGAGGCGCTCTGATGGCCTATGTGGCGGTAAAAGGCGGGGAGCAGGCGATCGCGGCGGCGCACGCCTGGCGCGCCGAGGCGCGGCGCGGCGATCCCGGCCAACCGGTGCTCGATCCCGCGCAGATCGAGGGCCAGCTGGGCCGGGCGGTCGATCGCGCCATGGCGGAGGGCTCGCTGTATGACCGCGCCCTGGCGGCGCTGGCGATCGCGCAGGCCGAGGGCGACCTGATCGAGGCGGCGTTCCTGCTGCGCGCCTATCGCACCACCTTGCCGCGCTTCGGCGCCTCCCTGCCGCTCGATACCGCGGCGATGGCGATCCGCCGGCGCATCTCGGCGATCTTCAAGGACCTGCCGGGCGGGCAGGTGCTGGGACCGACGACGGACTACACCCACCGACTGCTCGATTTCGGATTGCTCGACGGACAGGCGCCGCCGGCCGCGCCGGTCGCCGATCCGGATCGGGAGTCGATGCCGCGCGTGGCTGACATCCTGGCCGCGGAAGACCTGATTCGCCCCGATCCGCCATCCGAGGCCGAACCCGCCGATATCACCCGCGCCGCACCCGGATTCCCGCCGCCGCGCGACGCCAGGCTGCAGGGCCTCGCGCGCGGCGACGAGGGCTTTCTGCTCGGCCTCGGCTATTCGACCCAGCGCGGCTACGGCGGCAGCCACCCGTTTGCCGGCGAGATCCGCATGGGCGCGGTGCGGGTCGAAATCGTTCCGGAAGAGCTCGGTTTCGCCATCGACATCGGCGAGATCGTGCTGACCGAATGCCAGATGGTGAACCAGTTCAAGGGCACGAAGACCGAACCGGCGCGCTTCACCACCGGCTACGGTCTCGCCTTCGGCCAGGCCGACCGGCGGGCGATGGCGATGGCGCTGGTCGACCGGGCGTTGCAGGCGGGCGAGCTCGGCGAAGACGCGACCGCGCCGGCGCAGGATGCGGAATTCGTCCTGTCGCATGCCGACAACATCGAGGCGACCGGGTTCGTGGAGCACCTGAAATTGCCGCACTACGTCGATTTCCAGAGCGAGATCGAGGCGGTACGCCGGCTGCGCGCCGCGGCAGCCGTCGCAGAGGCCGCCGGCATCGAAACGGCGGAGGCGGCAGAATGAACGGCTACAACTTCGCCTATCTCGACGAGCAGACCAAGCGCATGATCCGCCGCGCCATCCTGAAGGCGGTGGCGATCCCGGGCCATCAGGTTCCGTTCGCCTCGCGCGAGATGCCGTTGCCCTATGGCTGGGGCACCGGGGGCATCCAGGTGACGGCGTCGATCTTGGGGCGGGACGACGTGCTCAAGGTCATCGACCAGGGCGCCGACGACACCACCAACGCCGTCTCTATCCGCCGCTTCTTCGCAGCCACCGCGGGGGTGCAGACGACCACGCGCACCGAGGACGCCTCGGTGATCCAGACCCGCCACCGCATTCCGGAGGCGCTGCTGACCGAGCGGCAAATCCTGGTCTATCAGGTGCCGCAGCCGGAGCCGTTGTACCGTCTGGAACCCTCGCGCACCGAAACCCGGCGGATGCACGCGCTCGCCGAATATGGCGCGATGCACGTGAAACTTTATGAGGACATCGCCCGGCTCGGCCAGGTGGCGATCAGCTACGACTATCCGGTGATGGTGAACGGGCGCTACCTGACCTCGCCGAGCCCCATCCCCGCCTTCGACAATCCGAAGCTGCACCGCATGCCGGCGCTGCAATTGTTCGGCGCCGGGCGGGAAAAGCGGATCTACGCGATCCCGCCCTATACCGACGTGCGCTCGCTCGATTTCGAGGACCATCCGTTCCGCCCGCACCGGGCGGACGCGGCCTGCGCGCTGTGCGGATCGAGGCAGTCCTATCTCGACGAGGTCGTGATCGACAATCGCGGCGGACGGATGTTCGTCTGTTCCGATACCGATCACTGTGCGTCCCGCCGCGCTCGCGGCCACGTCGGCGCGCAAGGGGCTGCGGCATGAGCGACCCGACCTTGCTCTCCGCCCGCGGCCTGCGGCTCGCGTTCGGGGCGATCCCGGCGCTCGCCGGCGTCGATCTCGATCTCTGGCCTGGCGAGGTTCTGGCGGTAGTGGGCGAATCCGGGTCGGGCAAGACCACCCTGCTCAACGTGCTGTCCGGGCGGGTGCGCCCGGATGCCGGGGTCGTCTGGTACCGCGATCCGGACGGAGCGCTGCATGACGTGCATGCGATGGCCGCGCCGCTGTTGCGCCGGCTGCATCGATCCGACTGGGGTTTCGTACACCAGGACCCGCGCCAGAGCCTGCGCATGGGCGTGAGCGCCGGCGGCAACGTTGGTGAGCGGCTGATGGCCGCCGGCGCCCGCCACTACGGCCGGATCCGTGCCGCAGCACTCGACTGGCTGGCCGAGGTGGAGATCGATCGCGCGCGCATCGACGACCTGCCACGCACCTTCTCCGGTGGGATGCTGCAACGCCTCCAGGTCGCGCGCACCCTGGCGACGCACCCCAGGCTCGTGTTCATGGACGAGCCGACCGGCGGCCTGGATGTTTCGGTACAGGCGCGGCTGCTCGACCTGATCCGCCGGCTGGTGGCGCGGCACGGGTTGGCCGTCGTACTGGTGACGCACGATCTCGCGGTCGCGCGGCTGCTGGCGCAGCGGATCGTGGTGATGCGCCGCGGGCTGGCGGTGGAGACCGGGCTGACCGACCAGGTGCTGGAAGACCCGCAGCATCCCTACACGCAATTGCTGGTCAGTTCGGTGTTACAGGCATGACCACTTACGGATGTATGCGATCGGAGATTTCGTTGCTGCTGGCAGGTGCGTGGTATGCGGCATACCGGAGCGGGGATGAGGGTCCCCGCTCCGGCTCCCGGCGGGTAAGAGACGGATCACGAGCTCAACGCGGATCCGCCGCCGATCCCACCGGAAAGCGATCACCATGCGTACCTGCATGGGTCACCTTCGATGGCGGCGGCGTCTTGGGCGACCGGGCCGGACGCCCGATCATCCGGGGCCGCCGCATTTTTCGGCTTACGCTGTCCATCCTGAACGAAGCCTTGCCATGCCCGACGTGATGCTGCGCACCGAGGGGCTGGCCAAAGGCTTCACCCTGCATCTGCAAGGCGGCCTGCGGCTGGCTGTGCTGGCGGGGATCGATCTCGCCGTGCGGGCGGGGGAGTGCGTTGCGCTCACCGGTCCTTCCGGCGCCGGCAAGACCACGTTGTTGCGCAGCCTATACGGCACCTGCCGCGCCGACGGTGGGCGGATCCTGATCCGCCATCGTGGCGCGCTGATCGATCTGGCGCAGGCCGATCCGCGTGCCATCCTTGCCGTGCGCACCGAAACCCTTGGCTACGTCTCGCAGTTCCTGCGCGTGGTGCCGCGGGTGCCGGCGCGCGAGATCGTGGCGGAAGCAGCGATCGCCCGCGGCCAGGCGCCGGCGGCGGCGCGCGCGGCGGCGGAGGCGCTGCTGCTGCGTCTCGCCATCCCGGCGCGGCTGCACGGCCTGCCGCCGGCCACCTTCTCCGGCGGGGAGCAGCAGCGGGTGAACCTGGCGCGCGGCTTCGTCGCCGGCCACCCGATCCTGCTGCTCGATGAGCCCACTGCGGCGCTGGACGCGGCGAACCGCGCGACGGTTCTGGCGCTGATTGGCGAGGCGAAGGCGCGGGGAGCGGCGATCGTAACGATCCTGCACGATGCCGAGACCCTGACCGCCGCCGCCGACCGCGCATTCCCGATGACCGCCCTGCAGGAAGCCGCATGAGACATGAAACGATTCTGACCGCGGCGACGCTGGTGCTGCCGCACGCCGTGCTGCCCGGCACCCTGGTGATCCGCGACGGGCACATTGCCGAGATCGCTCCCGGCCCTTCTGCCGCCGCCGGTGCGCTGGCGCTGGACGGCGACTTCCTGCTGCCCGGCATCGTCGACCTGCACACCGATAATCTGGAACGCCAGGTGCAGCCGCGCACCAATGCACGCTGGCCATCGCGCTCGGCGATGGTCGCGCACGATGCCCAATGCGCCACCGCGGGCATCACCACGGTGTTCGACGCGCTCTGCCTCGGTGACCTCGGCTTCGACAAGGACCGAGTGCGGACGTTTCACGAGGGTGTCGCCGATCTCGACGCGCTGACCGCCGCCGGGCTGCTCCGGGCGGAGCATTTTTTGCATCTGCGCTGCGAAGTCCCGGCACCCGACATGCTGGGCCTGTTCGATCCGGTCGCGGAGCATCCGCTGGTGCGGATGGTAAGCCTGATGGACCACACGCCCGGCGTCGGCCAGTACGCCGACCTCGACCGCTATCGCAAGCTGCGCCGCGACGGCGGCCTGGAAGCGGGCGAGATCGAACGGCGCATGTTCGAGCTCCAGGCGCAACGGGGGCGGCTCCGCGGCCCGAACCGGCACGCCCTGCTCGCCCGCCTCGCTGGACGCGACATCGCAGTGGCAAGCCACGACGACCGCACCGAGGTCGAGGTGGCCGAGAACGCCGCCGCCGGCATCACCGTGAGCGAATTTCCCGTGACGCTGGCCGCCGCCCGCGCCGCACACGCACACGGGATGCGCGTGATCGCTGGCGCACCCAACCTGGTGCGCGGCGGCTCGCATTCCGGTAACGTCGGCGTCGCCGACCTGCTGGAGGCACGCGCCGTCGACGCCCTCGCATCCGACTACGTGCCGACCAGCCTGATCGAAGCCGCATTCCACCGCGCCGCCGGCGCGCTTCCCGACGCGGTGGCACTGGTCACCGACCGCCCGGCGCGTCTTGCCGGCCTCTCCGATCGCGGTCGCCTGGAACCGGGACTGCGCGCCGACCTGGTGCACGTCCACGTCCACGAAGGTCTACCGATCGTTCGCGCCGTCTGGCGCGCCGGCGACCGGGTGGCGTGATGCCGGCTATCGGGATGTTTGGCACCCCGCAAGGAAGGCCAGGGGGCGCTGCCCCCTGGACCCCCGCCAAGGGCAGCGCCCTTGGAACGCATCCATTGGTTCCGTGCCGGTGGGGGGTGTCGCGGCTGGGCACGCGGCGGCTGAGCGGCGTGGGCGATGGGCGAGAACGAGGTGCAAAAGCGCCCCGTTCTCGCCCATCGCCCACGCCGCTCAGCCGCCGCGTGCCCAGCCGCGACACCCCCCACCGGCACGGAACCCACCGAGGGGTCCAGGGGACGACTGTCCCCTGGCGGGGGTCCAGGGGGCAGCGCCCCCTGGCCTTCCTTACGGGGTATCAAACCGTTCGACGGCCGGCATGACCCCCCGCATTGCGGTCTACTACGCGCCCGAGGCGGACGATCCGTTGGCTGCTGCGGCGGCGGGCTGGCTGGGGCGGGACGCAGAGACCGGGGCTTCGGTGGCACAGCCGCCGATCGAGGGTATTGCGGAGGTGACGGCGGAGCCGCGGCTTTACGGGTTCCATGCCACGTTGAAGCCGCCGATGCGGCTGTTGCCTGACGTCTCCTGGGCAGCGTTCGAGGCGGCTGCGTGCGCCCTGGCCGGGGGGATTGCGCCGTTCGACCTGCCGCCGCTGGCGGTGGCGGACGTGCATGGATTTCTGGCGCTGCGCGAGACGGCGCCGTGCCCGTCGTTGCAGGCGCTGGCGGATTTGTGCGTGGCAGGGCTGGATGCCTTCCGCGCCCCGCCGGGGGAGGACGAGCTTACCCGCCGGCGTCGTGTCGGGCTGAGCGCAGCGCAGGAGGCGATGCTGCTGCGCTGGGGCTACCCTTATGTGTTCGGCACCTGGTTCTTCCACCTGACCCTGACCTGCCGGCTTGGGCCGGCCGAGCGGGAATTGTGGCGCGCCGCGACGGAACGGCATCTGGCGCCGGCGCTTGCCGTGCCGCGGCGGGTGGGGGCGATCTGTCTGTTCACCCAGATGGAGCGGGGGGTGCCGTTCCGCCTGGCGGCCCGGCTGCCGCTGCGCGGCTGAGGGCGGCGAGGAAGCGTGCCGCGCCCACCTGCGGCGTGGCGTCGTTGAGGATCGTTTCCACCGGCAGGCCGGGCGGCAGTGCCACCTCGCGGGCCAGGCGGGTGGCAATGGCGGCGGCGGCTTCCCGCCCGCGGTGCGCCAGCCGGCCCGCCAGCACCGCCGCCGGGGCGGTGACCAGGATCGCCCGAGCCGGGAAGCGGCGTGCGGCCTCCGCGAGCACGGTGCGGGAGACGTTGGCTACCACCACACGGCCGCGCGCGAGCTCGTCGGCGATGGCGGCGGGGATGCCGTAGCGCAGGCCGTGCGCTTGCCATTGCAGGGCGAAGGCGCGGGCGGCGAAGGCGGCTTCGGTGGCCGGTTCGTGGTCCTCGCTGCCGGCGTTGGCGGGGCGGGTGATGACCCGGCGGGGAAAGTGGAAGCGGGGCTCGACGGCCAGCGCCTGGCGCGCCGCGTCGATCACCGTGTCCTTGCCGGCGCCACTCGGGCCGACCACCATGACAAGCACGCCCGCTTCCATGTGCGCCGCGATCAGTGCCGGGCGGCGGCGATCGCCGCGCGGATGCAGGCCTCGGCGGCGACCCGGCCCTCCCAGCCCATCACCTTCACCCATTTGTCGGCTTCGAGATCCTTGTAGCGCTCGAAGAAGTGTTCGATCGCCGCGCGTGTGATCGGCGGCAGGTCGTCCACGGTTTCCACCGCGCTGTGGTGCGGGTGCACCCGATCGTGTGGCACGCAGATGATTTTTTCGTCCGGCCCTTTCTCGTCCTCCATCCGCAACATCCCGATCGGGCGGGCGCGCACCACGGCGCCGGGCACGACCTGGGAAGGGATCAGGACCAGCGCGTCCAGCGGGTCGCCGTCCTCGGCCAGGGTGCCGGGGATGAAGCCGTAGGCGGCGGGATAGGCGGTGGCGGTGAACAGGAAGCGGTCGACGAACAATGCGCCGGAGGCTTTGTCGACCTCGTATTTCACCGCCGAGCCTTGCGGGATCTCGATCACCACGTTGATGTCGTGCGGGGGTTCCTGGCCGATCGGGATCTTGCTGACGTCCATAGTCCGGTCTCCTGTAGCAACGGGTCCGGGACGCGCGTCCCGGACCCGTACACTAGCAGGCTTGCGCCCTCAGGTCCCGGCCGGGCTCAGTGCAGCCAACCCGCGAGGATCGCCAGCATCAGCAACGCGACGATGTTGGTGATCTTGATCATCGGATTCACCGCCGGCCCGGCGGTGTCCTTGTACGGATCGCCCACGGTATCGCCGGTCACCGCCGCCTTGTGCGCGTCGGAGCCTTTGCCGCCGTGGTGGCCTTCCTCGATGTATTTCTTCGCGTTGTCCCAGGCGCCGCCGCCCGAGGTCATGGAGATGGCGACGAACAGGCCGGTGACGATGGTGCCGAGCAACATCGCGCCCAGTGCGGCGAAGGCGTGCACCATGCCGCCGATCGCCCAGATCACGAGCCACAGCACGACCGGCGCCAGCACCGGCAGCAGGGACGGCACGATCATTTCGCGGATCGCCGCCTTGGTCAGCAAGTCGACTGCGCGGCCGTATTCCGGCTTGCCGGTGCCTTCCATGATGCCGGGGATCTCGCGGAACTGCCGCCGCACTTCCACCACCACCGATCCCGCCGCGCGGCCCACGGCGGTCATGCCCATCGCCCCGAACAGGTAGGGCAGCAGGCCGCCGATGAACAGGCCGATGACCACGTACGGGTCCTCGAGCTGGAAGTTCACGTGCAGCGTCGGGAAGTAGTGCTTCAGGTCCTGCGTGTAGGCGGCGAACAGCACCAGCGAAGCGAGGCCGGCGGAGCCGATCGCATAGCCCTTGGTCACCGCCTTGGTGGTGTTGCCTACCGCATCGAGCGCGTCGGTGGTGACGCGCACGTCCTTCGGCAGGTCCGCCATTTCGGCGATGCCGCCGGCGTTGTCGGTGACGGGACCGTAGGCATCGAGCGCCACGATCATGCCGGCGAGCGCCAGCATGGTGGTGGCGGCGATGGCGATGCCGAACAGGCCGGCCATCATGTAGGACAGGATGATGGCGATCGCGATCGCGACCACCGGTCCGGCGGTCGCTTCCATCGAGATCGCCAGGCCCTGGATCACATTGGTGCCGTGGCCGGTGGTGGAGGAATTGGCGATGCTGCGCACCGGGCGGTATTCGGTCGAGGTGTAGTATTCGGTGATCATGACGATCGCGCCGGTGAGCCCAAGGCCGATCAGCGCGCAGACGAACAGATCGAAGCCGGTGACCGAGGCGGCCCCGGTCTCCGTCAGCGGCGTGGTGAAGCCCACGAACCAGGCGATGACGATGGCGATGCCCACCACCGACAGCGCGCCGGTGACTGCCAGGCCCTTGTACAGCGCCTTCATGATCCCGTTGTCGCGGCCGAGCTTCACGAAATACGTGCCGACGACCGAGGTCAGGATGCAGATGCCACCGATCCCGAGCGGCAGCATCAGCACGTCGTCGCGCACTGCGCCGGTGAAGAAGATAGCCGCCAGCAGCATGGTGGCGACGATGGTGACGACGTAGGTCTCGAACAGGTCTGCGGCCATGCCGGCGCAGTCGCCGACATTGTCGCCCACGTTGTCGGCGATCACGGCGGGGTTGCGGGGGTCGTCTTCGGGGATGCCGGCCTCGACCTTGCCCACGAGGTCGGCGCCCACGTCGGCGCCCTTGGTGAAGATGCCGCCGCCGAGCCGGGCGAAGATGGAGATCAGGCTGGCGCCGAACGACAGCCCGACCAGCGATTCGAGCACCGGCCGCAGGTCCGGCCCGGCGATCGTGCTGCGCAGGATCATGTAGTAGATCGTGACGCCGAGCAGCGCGAGGCCGACCACGATCAGGCCGGTGATGGCGCCGGCCTTGAAGGCGATGTCGAGCCCTGCGGCCAGCCCGTTGCGTGACGCCTGGGCGGTGCGCACGTTGGCGCGCACCGAGACGTTCATGCCGATATAACCGGCCGATCCGGACAGGATCGAGCCGATCAGGAAGCCGATGGCCACATGGATGCCGAGGGTGAGGCCAAGGAAGATGACCACGACCACGCCCACCATGGCGATGGTGGTGTACTGCCGGTTCAGGTAGGCGCGGGCGCCTTCTTGCACGGCCGCGGAGATTTCCTGCATCCGTGCCGTGCCGGCATCGGCGGCCAGCACCTGCCGGGCGCTGACCAGGCCGTAGACCAGCGCCAGTACGCCGCAGATGATGATGATGACGAACGAAAAACCCATCCGAAATGTTCCCCTGGTGGTCGGCGCGACGGCTGCCGCAGCGTCCCACGGAGAGAAAGTCGGGGCGCCAAGGCCAGCCGGACGGAACGAAAAGGTTGCCAGCCTATGCCAGAACCGGCGCAGGCAGGCAAACCACCGCCCCGCGGGTGCCGGCGTCGTTGATCCATGCTTCCGGCGCATGTCGGATTTGCTCCCCGAGCTTGACAGGCCGGGCAGCACCCGACACGCTGCGGGTGAATGAAGGCTCCGGGCCCGATACCGTCGGGTGTGGGGCGGAGGGTCAAGCAAGGTCGCAAGCAGCCCTGGCTTCGGCTCCGGAATAGCCGCCGCCGATCCACGGAGGATCCCATGCCCTGGCTCGCCGCCCCGTTCCTGGCGCAGTTCGCTCGAACGACCGACGTGCCGTCCCGCGTCCGTTACGTCCAGGACGACGCCGGCTTGCTGCGTTGCGCGGGAGCCGATCGGCCGGTGCTGGACGACGATGCCCGGGTTGGCGGGACCCTGGCCACGATCCTCACCAAGGTGAACGCGGATCAGCCGGACCCCGACGTTGTTCGTAGAGCGAATGGCCGGGCTGCGTGCCGGGCGGCAGGGCTGGGCACCGATATCGTGACCGTCGCGCCCGATCCCGACGTCATCCGGTTCGCAGTCCGGCGTGCGCGGTGAGGTCGGTCGGCTTGGTCTCCCATGATCCTGGTGGTCACCCACAGCCAGGATCTCGGCGCCGATCCGGTCATCCGGCATTTGCAGCGGCGAGGTGCAGCCTATCTGCGATTGAACACCGATGAGCTCGGAACGCCGCCCTGCCGCATCTCGGTGGGCGCGGATGGCCCGATGCTGGCCTGCCGGGGACGGCACGTGGCTGCCGCCGGGATCGCTTCCGTCTGGTACCGTCGCTTCGCCCCTCCGGCGGTGCTCGAGGCCGTGGCACCGGCGTATCGGGACTTCGTGGCACGCGAACTCGCGGCGGCCCTGGACGGATTCCTGGAATCGGTCCCGGGTCTTCAGGTCAACCGCTTCGAAGCGGACCGCCTCGCGGGGAATCGCCTCCTGCAGGCTGCCCGGGCGCGGCAGGCCGGGTTTCGGGTGCCCGAAACTCTCCTCACCCAGGACGCGGATGCGGCGCGGACGTTCGTTTTGGTGCACGGCGCGGTGGTCACCAAGGCGATCTCCTTTGGGGCGCTGGGTGATCCGGCGGGGCAGGTTGCCTACACCAGTGCGGTGGGCCTCGATGCCGACTGGACGGGTCTCGCCGTCTGTCCCGGCCTGTTCCAGGAGCGCGTGGCGAAGCGGCGGGAGTGGCGGCTCACGACCGTCGGCGCGCGCGTATTCGCCGCCCGCACCCGCGACGGGGCCGCCGTGGATCCGATCGACTGGCGGCGCAGCGAAGCACCGGACACGATTTTCGAGCCGGCCGAGCTGCCGGCCGAGGTAGGGCGGATGATTCTCTCCCTCTGCGCCCGGAGCGACCTCGTGTTCGCGACCCATGACCTGATCGAAACGCCCGCCGGCGAGTTCTGTTTCCTCGAAACCAATCCTGCCGGCCAGTGGGGATGGCTGGAACTGGGCGCCGGTCTGCCGATCGCCGCAGCCCTGGCGGGGGTGCTCGACGGTCGCGACCGGGCGTGGGGTTGAGGATGTGCCGGCGCACCCTCGCCGCCCTCTTCCCGCTGTCGCTCGCGGCTGCGGATGACCGGCGCTATCGAACCGCGGCGGAGACCGATCCCACCTACATCGCCAACACCGCGGGGCTGACCGCGGCGTTGCGGCTGCTGCCGCGGGACAGCGCCGACCTGATCCATGCGCAGGCGAAGGAGCACCTGGCTGCCGAGCGCGCGCGCCAGGAATTGATCCTGTCACGCGGGCAGGGCCTGCTGGTGGCGCAGGCCTTCCTGAGCGCGCTGCTGTCGTTGGGCGGGGCGGCGCTCGGCCACCTCGGGATGTTCGCCGGTTGGCGCGGTGCGGCCTTGGCCGGGCTGGCGTTCTACCTGGTGATCCAGACCGTGCTGCTGACGGTCAGTGCGCTGCGCAGCATCGGCGGCCTTGGCTACCCGGCCGTCGGCTCGTCGGAGCTGCGCGAGATCATGCAGGCGGCGGGTGGGGCCGACGACATCGTGCGCGAACTCGCGCTCCGAATCCTGCTGAACTACCGGACCGCGACGATCCTGAATACCTGGCGGTTCCTGCATCTTTCAAATGCGCAGAAATGCCTGCGCAACAGCGCGATCGCGTTCGCCCTGCTGGTGCTGGCATTGTTCGCGATCAGCCTGGCGCCGCCCGCGGGGCTGACGCCGGGCGCCTCACCGGGCGGCCGCATCGTTCGCGTCCCGCCGCCGCCGACCGGCCACGGATAGGCTTGCCGGTTCGGTCCCGGATATTGCTTGCACACAAGCGCGTCTCGGGGCACATCCGGAGCCCAGGCGCCCGTAGCTCAACTGGTCAGAGCGGGCCGCTCATAACGGCTTGGTTGCAGGTTCGAGTCCTGCCGGGCGCACCAGCAAACCGTTCATTCATGAAAAGATTTTTGAGAAGCCGCCCCCTGTGCGTCACCTCGGGGTAACACCTGGCGCTGTTCGTGGTGCCGCAGCACGCACGCAAGAGCGTTCCATGACAATCCGCTGCGGGGCGCGACGGTCATACCAGCGGCCCCGGCCGATGACTCGTCCGGCGTCCACCTGGCCGCTGGTATGTCTTTGACTTTGCGCATGGCCGCCCCGCCAACCCCATGCGCGATACCGGCCGGCCGAAGAGGCCGCCGGTATCACTCGGCCGGTGCCGGCACCCGTGCCCGCCCGTGTGTGCGCCACGACGACACGAGCCGCACAAGCTGCTCCATGTAGAGATAGATGATCGGCGTGGTGAACAACGTCAGCAGTTGCGATACCAGAAGCCCACCGACCAGCGCATAGCCGAGCGGCCGCCGTAGCTCCGCGCCGGTGCCCGAGCCCAGCATCAGCGGCAGCCCGCCGAGCAGCGCGCACATCGTCGTCATCAGGATCGGGCGGAAGCGGATCCGGCAGGCCTCGACGATCGATTCCTCGGGGGAGAGCCCGCGTTCCCGTTCGGCCTCGAGCGCGAAATCCACCAGCATGATCCCATTCTTCTTGACGATCCCGATCAGCAGGATGATGCCGATGATCCCCATCACGTCGAGGCCGAAGCCGAATAGCAGCAACACCAGCAACGCACCGAGGCCTGCTGCGGGAAGGGTGGAAATGATCGTCAGCGGGTGGGCCACGTTCTCGTACAGCATCCCCAGAATGATGTACACGGTGATCAGCGCCGCCACGATCAGCACCGGCGTGCTGGACAGCGAGGATTGGAACGCCTGCGCGCTCCCCTGGAAGCTCGCCTGGATCGTGGGCGGCAGGTGCAGTCCCTTCACCGCCTGGTCGATGGCGGTGACAGCCGGCCCGAGCGGCGCGTTGCCCTTGAGGTTGAAGCTCAGGGTGACGGAAGGGAACTGCCCCTGGTGGTTGACCGACAGTGGGGCCAGCACCGTGTGCTCGGTGACGAGCTCGCTCAGCGGCACCATCCCCGCGGTCTGCGATTTCACGTAGATCCTCTGCAAGGCCGCCGGTCCGCGCTGGTCGCGCGGATTGACCTCCATGATGACGTAGTACTGGTTCAGGCTGGTGTAGAGCTGCGCGATCGGCCGCTGCCCGAAGGCGTCGTACAGCACCGAATCGATGGTCGCTGGTGTGATGCCGAGGCGGGAGGCGACGCTGCGGTTGATCGTCATCTCGAGCTGCGGCGCGGCCGACTGCTGGTCGCTCGTCAGGTCGGTCACCTGCGGCAGATGCGACAGCGCGCGCTGCACGATCGGCGCCCAGCGGTCGAGCTCGGACAGATCGACATCCGTCAGCGTGTACTGGTACTGCGTCGCCGTCAGGCGGCCGCCGATATTGATGTCCTGCACCGCCTGCATGAACAGATGTACGCCGATCACGCCCTGCATCGCATGATCGAGCTGTGCCATGACCGTCGTGATCGGTGCGCGCTGCGACTGCGGTTTCAGGGCGATGAAGATGCGGCCCTGGTTCTCGGTCGAGGTGGCGCCGCCGGCGCCGATATAGGCGCCCACCGACTCCACCGCCGGGTTGTGCAGCGCGAGGTCGATCACCCGCTGCTGCAGGACGGCCATGCCGGCGGGTGAGATGTCCTCGGCCGCCTCTGTCACGCCGAGGATCAGCCCGGTGTCCTGTTCCGGAAAGAAGCCCTTCGGGATCACGACGAACAGCCAGCCCGTCAGCGCCACCGTGCCCAGCATCACCATCAGGGTGATGAAACGGTGCCGCACCGCCTTGACCAGGATGCGGTCGTAGCCGGAAAGCAGCGCGTCGAAGCACCACTCCAGGCCGCGTGACAGGCGCCCCGGGGATGCACCGTGCGTGTCCGCAAGCAGGCGCGCGCCCATCATCGGCGTCAGGGTCAGCGACACCAGCGCCGAGACGGCGATCGCGACCGTCACGGTCACGGCGAATTCCTGGAACATCCGCCCGACCATGCCGCTCATGAGCAGCAGCGGGATGAATACCGCCACCAGGGAGACGGAGATCGACAGGATGGTGAAGCCGATCTCGCCGGCGCCGTCGAGCGCGGCCTGCATGGGCGTCTTGCCCATCTCGATATGCCGCGCGATGTTCTCGACCATGACGATCGCGTCATCGACGACGAAGCCGACGGCGATGGAGAGGCCCATCAGCGACAGGTTGTCCAGGCTGTAGCCGAACAGGTACATCACCCCGAAGGTGCCGACGATCGAGACCGGCACCGCGACGGCGGGAATGATCGTCGCCCAGACGCTGCGCAGGAACAGGAAGATCACACCGACCACCAGGGCGACGGTGAGCAGCAAGGTGAACTGCACGTCGGCAACCGAGGCGCGAATGGTGGTCGTGCGGTCCGAGATCACCGAGAGCTTGATGGTGGGCGGGATCGAGGCTTCCAGTTGCGGTAGCGCCGCCTTGATCGCCTGCACGGTGGCGATCACGTTCGCCCCGGGCAGCCGTTGGATTGCGAGCACGATGCCGCGGTGGCGGTTGACCCAGCCCATCAAGGTGGTGTCCTGCGGTCCGATCACCGTCGTGCCGATGTCGGAGACCCGGATCGGGCCGCCGTTGCGATAGGCGATGATCTGCCGGTCCCATCCGGCCGGCGACAGGATCTGGTCATCGGTCTGCAACGTATAGGCGCGGTTGGCGCCGTACAGGCTGCCCTTGGGCTGATCGACGCTGACATTCGTCAGCGCGGTGCGCACGTCCTCGAGATCGAGCCCCTCGGCCGCGAGTTGGCCCGGGTTGAACTGAAGTCGGATGGCCGGGTGCTGCTCGCCGCCGATGCTGACCTGCCCGACCCCCGGCACCTGCGACAGTTTCTGCGCCAGGATGCTCTCGGCGTAGTCATCGACGGTGGTGATCGGCAGGGTCTTCGAGGTGAGGCCAAGCACGAGGATCGGCGCATCGGCCGGGTTCGTTTCGCGATACGTGGGCGGCGTCGGCATGTCCTTAGGCAGCTGGCCCGCGGCCGCGTTGATCGCCGTCTGCACGAGCTGCGCCGCGGCATTGATGTTGTCGCTCAACGAGAACTGCAGCATGATCTGCGTGTAGCCGAGCGAACTCGTCGAGGTCATCTGCGTGAGATACGGGATCTGGCCGAACTGCTTCTCGAGCGGCGTCGCCACCGAGGAGGCCATCGTCTGCGGATCCGCCCCAGGCAATTGCGCCGTGACGGATATGGTCGGATACGAGACGTTCGGCAGTGCGGCGACCGGCAGCAGACGGTACGCGGTGCCGCCCAGCAGCACGATCGCGACCATCAGCAGCGCGGTCGCGATCGGCCGGCGGATGAATGGGGCCGAGAGGCTCATCACAACATGCCCGCGGCGGCTTCGGAGGAATTCTGCACCCGCGGGTCGCCGGGCGAGACCTCGGCGATCCTGATCCCGTTGCTGAGGCGGTACTGGCCGGCCGTGACGACGCGGTCGCCGGCCTGCAGGCCGCGGGTCACCAGGGCGCGCCCGTCGAGGGTTTCCGCTACCGTTACCGTGCGCTGCTGCACCGTGCCGCCCGGTTGCACCGCGAAGACGAACGGCCCCTGCTGCCCCTGCTGCACCGCGTCGAGCGGCACGCTGATCCCATGGTGGTGCACACCGACGATCAGCCGTACGTTGACGAATTCTCCTGGCCAGAGCGCGCGGTTCCGGTTGGGGAAGATCGCCTTGAGCTGCACGGTGCCCGAGCTCTGGCTGATCGTGTTGTTCATCAGCAGCAGCTTGCCGGTGCCGAGCTTGCTACTGCCGTCCTCGCCATAGGCGATCGCCGTGAGCTGCGCTTTCGCCATCGCCTTTTGCACTGCCGGCACGTCCTTCTGCGGCAGGGTGAACACGACGGCGATCGGCTGGACTTGCGTGATCGTCACGATCGGCGTGGTCGAGGCGGGCTGCACGATATTGCCGACATCGACCCGGCGGATCCCGCTCACGCCGTCGATCGGCGAGGTGATGGTAGTGTAGCTGAGCTGCGTCGTCGCGTTGGACACGGCGGCGCGGTCGGCGGCGACAGCGGCCTCATCCTCGCTGACGGTCGCCGCCTGGTCGGCCACCTGCTGGCCGGAGGCGAAGCCGCGCCGCAGCAGGGGCACGTAGCGACCGAGGTTGGCCCGCGCATTGGTGAGATTTGCCGTGTCGCGCGCCAGGTTCGCTTGCGCCTGCACGAGCGCCGCCTGGTAGGGCCGCGGATCGAGCTGGGCGATGAGGCTGCCGGGATGCACGGACTGGCCCTCGACGAAGCCGATGTGCTCGATGGTTCCGGTCACCTGAGCGTGGACGTCCACGACATTGTACGGCATCACCGTGCCGATCCCCGTCAGCACGAGTGGGAAATTCGACGCCTGGACGGGCGCTGCGACTACGGGAACCGAGGCGGGGAGGGAGGACTGCGGCGGCCGCGGCGGCTCGACTGCATCCACGCGCCAGACCGCCAGCCCGAGGGCACAGACGGTCCCGACCGCAAGGCCGACAATCATGCGCTTCGCGTTCATCGACAGGTCCTAATCGGGTTGCACGGTCGGCACGGAGAAACGGCCACGGCGATCGGCGCACGAGCCTCGCCCGACCCCCGATATGGGCGCCCGCACGGCGACCGGGTATGCTCTCTGCTTATCCCTGCATGTTCCCGGCGAATGGTGCGGCCTGCGGGCCTGCGCTACGTCCCGGCCACGCAGGATCGTAACGTTGCGCGCAGCCAACGGTGTGCGGGATGGTTGTCCAGCCGGCGATGCCAGATCATCGACAGCCGTACCGGCGGTGCGGGGAACGGCAGCGCGCGCATGGTCAGCGGACAGATCGCGGCGAGGTCGGCGGCGACCCGTCGCGGCACCACGGCGAGCGCGCCGGAGCCGATCAGCATCAGGATCAGCGAATGCAGCGGCACCCGGGCGGACACGAACCGGGTCAGGCCGCGTTCGGCGAGCGCGTCGTCGATGAAATGTGTGTCGTCGCCGCTGGAAGTGACTGTGATATGCGGCAGCTCGGCGAACTGCCGGATCGTGAGCTCGGGTCCGGCGGCCACCCGGTTGTCGGCCGCGAGCATTGCGACATACTCATCCTCAAGCAGGGCGGCGCATTTGAACCGGTCGCCGCCCTCGGTCAGGGTGCTCAGCGCCAGTTCCACGGCACCGCCGTCGAGCTGGTCGAGCATGTGCAGCATGCCGAGCGGCCGGACGTCGAGCACCACCTCAGGGGCGAGCGCGGCGACCCGACGCGCCAGCGCCGGGATGACCGCCCGGGCGGCATAGTTGTTGGCGGCGATCGTGAAGCTGCGCGCCTGCTGCGCCGGATCGAACGCATCGGGAGCCAGGCTCGCCTCCAGCTCTCGCAGCGCGGCCCGGACGGGCCCGATCATGCGCTCGGCCCGCGGGGTGGGGCGCATGCCTTCGGGGGTGCGGACGAATAACTCGTCGTTGAGCATGTGGCGCAGCCGCGCCAGCGCATGGCTCACGGCGGGCTGGCTGATGCCGAGGCGCCGCCCGGCGCGAGTCAGGTTCTTTTCTAGCGTCACCGCGTCGAAGACCACCAGGAGATTGAGGTCGAAGGCATTCCAGTTCATGCGTGCCGCCTGTGTTGCCGTAGCCCCGCGTCCCCGGGGGGCGCTCCTGTCGCTTCATGCGTCGCGTACCGGTGGCCGGCGGGTGGCCGCAAGGCCCGGCAGTCATGTGTGCAGTTCCACCGGTATCGCTAGGATCGCCGGCGCATCGGCGCGCAGCGGGTGGGGACGTCAGAGGCCGCGCTGCGCAACAAGGTGCAGCGCGCCGTCCTGGTGGCGGGATGCCCGCACGACGGGCGCGCCGGCCGAGAGGTGGGCGGCGCCGATCCGCCCCTCGCCCACCAACGCGAAGGCGCCCCAGTAGAACGGGTCCGCCAGCGCCGCCGGCAGGGTGTGCCCGGCGCCGTCGACCATCGTCAGTTGCGCGGTGCGCAACGCCGCCGCCAGCCCTCCGTCCGCACCGGCCGCATAGCGACGCAACGTCTCGGCGACGAGGAACGCCGAGGCCTGGTCGCTGATCGCCCAATGCGTCACCAGCAGCGACCGCGCGCCGGCGAAGAAGAAGGCGCGCGCCAGCGCCGACAGGCTTTCCCCGCCCGGGTGCGAGCCGATCCCGCCCGAATTGCAGGCCGACAGGATCACCGCGTTGGCGTCGAGGTCGAGCCCCAGCACCTCGCCGGCGGTCAGCAGCGCGCCGTTGGCGCTCGCCGCCCCCGGCGGGTCGGAGGTCACGATCGCCGGCTGGCTCTCGCAGCGCAGTTCCGCCGGCAGCAGGGCGTGGGTGGCGAAATGCAGCACCCGGAAGCGCTTGAGGTCGATCCGCGCCACCGCCGCGGTGGTGAAGGCGGGACCGACCAACTGATCGCCCGGCGCGCCGCCGAGCAGCTCCCGCGCCGCCGTCAGCTCGCGCAGCGCGAACGGCAGCCGCGGCAGGCCGGCGAACAACTGGGCGCTGTCGGCGCAGGCGCCCGCGGGGAAGCTGTGCTGCGCCTGCGCCAGGGTCACCGGCACCGGGTCGCCGAAGCCGAACCAGGGCTGCGGCGCGCGCGACCCGCCGACCAGCTTGCGCAGGGCAACGAAATTCGCCGCCGCCGGCACATGCGCGATCGGGAACTGCCGGATCAGCCAGGGCGCCCCCGCCAGGTCGTCTGTCCGGGCCGGGCCGGTCAGCAGGATGCCGAACGGGATCGACAGCAGCGGGCCGGACGGTGCGACAATAAGGTCGGAGGCGCCGGCAAGCCGCACGGCCACCGGCCCCAGCACGTCCCGGTAGATCGCCGCTGCCGCCGCCGTGTCGTAGGCGGGCAAGGCGCCGCTGTCGTTCGGCGCGATGCTGGCGCGCACCGCCCGGACCAGCCGGCCGATCTGGGTCGTCCCGACGGACAGCGGGGCGGCCGCGATCTGCCCGTCGCGCAGCAGGAAGGTCCATCCGCTCCGCGCGGTCAGGGTGATGGCGACGAAGGCCTCCCGCGGGTCGAGCGCCTTCAGCACCGCGGCGGTGGGCACCACCTGCTGCACCAGTTGGCGATAGTTCGGTGCCGCCGCCTGCAATGCGGAACTCGCCTCCGCGAGGTCCGCCTGCGCCTTGGCGATCGCCGCGTCCACCGCCGCCGGGTTTTGCGGCAGCGATCCGGCCGGCTCGGTCCCGCTGGTCGGGCCGCGCGCCAGGGCGTCGCGCTGGCGATAGAGCGTATCGAGCCGGACCGCGGCGTCCTGGCGCCGGCGGATCGCCGCCGCGACCAGCGGGTTGCGGGCATGCGCGGCGAGCCGCGCCGCCGCCTCGGCGATCTGGCGGCTGGTGACGCTGCCCTGGCCCAGCTCGGCGATTGCGAACATTTCCGCCAGCAACGCCTGCCGGTGCGCCGGATCATGCGCCGCCTCGGTGTCCATGGCGGTCAGGCAAGGTGCCAGCAGGTCCGGTGCGGTGCCGACTTCCAGCTCCCCCAGCAGTTTCGTTCCGGCGCGGCAGAGCCGTACCGCGCGCTCCGGCTGCCCCTGGCGCAACGCGTCGGCTGCTTGCAGCAGCTCGGTTTCCGCCACCGGGCGGGTCTCCGGCAGGATCTCCCCGAAGCCTGACACCGCCTGCGCCAGCCCGGACTCGGCCGGAACCAGTTTTCCCTGGGATTCGTCGGTGACGGCAGCGGTCCGAACCAGGCGCGCGGTGACCAGCGGCACGTTCATGCCGGTGGCCTGCGCCAGCGCCTGCGCCCGGCCGACTGCGGCCCGCGCCGCCGCGAGGTTGCCGAGGCGGCGCTGCGCCACGGCCTGGTAGCGCAAGGTCTCGATCAGACCCATCAGCGCGGATTGCGCGGTGGGGTCCCCGGACAGCGCCGCTCCCGTCAGGTCCAGCCCCGGCCCCGCGGTCGCGACCATGGACCGCGGGCCCGGGGCGGATGCTGCGGCGGCCAGAGTGCCGGCGGGCAACAGGGAAGCATAGGCCTCGCCGGCCTGGCGCAGCAGCGCCAGCCCCTGCGCGTTCCGGCCCTGGTTGAGCGCGTCCAGGGCCCGGTAGTGCAGCAGGCGGGCGGGGGCGGCAGGATCGGCGGCCTGCGGCGCGAGCGTGCCGGCGCGGCGGAACAGCGCCTCCGCCTCCGGAAAGCGCCCCTGGTCGGAGAGCTGGAGCGCCAGGGCCATCAACGGCGCCACGGTGTTCGGATTGTCGTTTCCCAGCAGCCGCTGCTGCAGGGCGAGCGCGGCCCGGTAGGCGGTCTCGGCGGCGGCAAAGTTTTCCGCGAGGTTGGCGTGGGCGCCGAGCGTCATCAGCCGCTGGTAGTGCGCCATGTCGCCGGCGCTGAACGCCTGCGCGGCGAGCGCGCCGGCGAGCAGGCTGTCCGCCGCCGAGGGCGGCAGGGCGGCAGCAGCGCGCGGCGTCAGGCCGGACAGCACGCCGATCGCCCGCTGCATCACCGGCAAGGTCGGGATGATGCCGTCGGCGACATAGGTCCGCCCGTCCACCGCGGCGACGAGCGCGATCTGCGGCCAGCCGCCGACCCGGCGGGTGCAGCGCAGCACCAGCGCCGGCGCTCCGCGCAGGATCGTGGTCGTTGCCGGCGCGCCGCAGGCGAAGCGCTGGTCGAGCTGCACCCGCCACGGGCCGGTCAGCGCCAGTGTGCGTAGCGCCTGCGGGGAGTCGGGCGCCGGGCCGGAAGCGGCGACCCGTGCCGCCGGCTCGGTCCAGCCGCCGCAATAGATCTCCGCGCTCTGCGGGCCGGCGGCGGCCAATTGGACGCAGGACTCGCCCGCGCTGTCGCGGCCGAGCGCGATGCCGGCCCCGGTGCCGGGAGCACCGCCGGCATATTCGGCCGGCGAGGGGGCGGCGCAGGCGGCGAGCAGGAGGCAGGCCAGCCAGGCGAGGCACCGGCGCATCTCAGTAGTCCACGGCGCCGATGTTGGGCGGCACCACGTCCGGATCGGTCAGCCGGTCGGGGAGCACCGGCGGCGCGCCGAGCACCACGAGGCCGAGCCCCGCGAGCCTGGGCACGGGCGGCAGCCAGCCAGGAAGGAGCTGGACGAGGCTGCCGAAGCTCGCCGTGAACGCGGTCTGCAGCGACGGCGGCTGGGCCGGCGGTGTGAGCGGAGGCGATGGGGGCGGGGGGACCAGCGGCGGCGGCGGTTGCGGGCAGGACGCGCCGGCGATCTCGCAGCCGTTCAAGGTGTAGGCGGGATTGGGCTGCGGCGTGATCTGCGCGATCAGCGCCGCCCCTGGCGTGGTGTTGCCGGCGACGCTGCCGAACAAGGTGGCGCTGCCGCCCGCCCCCGCGACCAGCAGCCCCCCCGCCGCGAGCGTGCCGACGGCCGTCCCGCTGCCGAGCAGCAGATCGACCTGCATCCCTGGCGCCTGGAGGTCGGCCAGCGTGGCGCTGCCGCCTGTCGCGGGCAATGCGATTGCCAAGGTGCCGCTGGTGCCGACCGTGACGGCCCCGGTCTGGATGAACTGCGCGTGTCCCGCCGTGTCCGCCGCGACCTGCAACAGCACGTCGGGACCGGTTGCGCCCGGCGGCAGGATGTTGCCGGCGAGCGTCATGGTGCCGACCGAGGACAGTGCGACGGCCGTGCCGCTGACCGGCCCGGCGATGACGAGCGGCCCGGTATCGTTCAGGACCACGGCGCCGGCGGCGGCGAAGGCCCCGAGGGTGCCGATGGTGTTGGCGTCACTGAGCGTCATGGTCGCGGCTGCGCCGCTTAGCGCGCCGACGGCCAGGGTCGCGCCGCCGACCTGGCTGATCGTGCCGGTGGCGTCGAGTTCCAGCCGACCGACGATACCGGTGAGGTTCACCGGCTCATCGAATGTGATGTTGGTCGTGTAGAGGACCGGCAGGCCGGTGATGCTGCCGATCCGCAACACCGCGATGCCGGGTTGGAGCGCCGCGAGGTCGGCGGCGCTGATGACGGGATCGGCCGGCAGGGCCTGTTCGGCGAAACTGGTATCGAGCCCCGGCGTGCGCGGGGCGATTTCCACCGTGCCGCCCGGCGCGATGATCGTCGCGGGTTGGTTGACGAAAAGATTGTCTGCAACCAGGGAGATGCGCCCGCCTTGCGGCACGGTCAGCGCCGTTGGGGTTGCGCCGTTACCCAGGAAGAGGAAATTGTTGGCATTCGGCGCGCCCACTTCGAGCAGGATATTGTTGGCGGCGACGTCGCCCTCAACGGTCAGGCCGAACAGATCGGCCAGTTGGAAATCGCCGGTCGCGCTGAAAGGCCCGAGCGTGGAGATTTCGTTACCGGAATCGGTCAACGTGACAGGCCCGGTCGTGCCGCTGAGGGTGCCGACTGCGACCAGCGATGCCGTTTGGGTGACGGGCCCGGTCGAGTTCAGCGTGAGGTTCGCGAAGCCCAATCCGCCCTGGTAGAGCGCTCCGGCCAGGGTGATGCTGCCGGCGGTGGTCGTGGCGACGCCGGTGGTCGGATTGGTGGTGGCGCCGAGCACGAGGTTCGGCGTGCCGTTCACCGGCAGGTCCGCCACGTCGAGGCCCGGCCCGCTCGCGGCGACCGACCCGCCGACCGTCATGGCGAGGCCCGGCGTCGCCGGCGCCAGCTCGATGCTGCCGAAATTGGCTTGCAAGGTCCCGCCCACTCCGAAGCTGAGGTTGTCGGTGCGCAGGCTGACCACCCCGCCGGAGGTGGGTGGGAACGTATCACCCTGGTTGGCGATGACGGCCGCGTTGACGGCGATGCTGCCGCCGGCGCCCGAGGAGAGGAAGACGCCGCCGGTCTGCGAGGTGACTGGGCCATCGAGGGTCATCACGCCTGTTGCATCGGTCTGGCCGGCCGCCATGACGACGTTGCCGGTTGCCGTTACGGCGACCGGCAAGTCGATGCTGCCGACGGTGAGGTTCCTGCCGGCATCCACGGTGAGCGCGCTCGCCGACACGCTGGCCTGAATGGACAAATCGCCGCCGGATTGCATCGTCAGGCCGTTAGTCACGCTCACCGGGGCGAACACTTCGAGCAGGGTCGTCGCTTGCAGGATGACGTTGGAGAGGGACCCGGCGGCCTCGATCGCCGTGTTGGTCACTGTATTGTACGTTCCGCCGGCAGTGAACGGGATGGTCGGCAACAAGTTGTCGAGACTGTTGGTCCCAAAAGCCACGACGTCGAGCGTGCCCGGGTCGAACAGGATCGTTCCCAGGTTCCCGACTGGCGCGCCGAGGTCCACCGAACCGTCGAAGCCAAGGGTCTTCCCGGAGACCTCGGCGAACCCTCCGTTGCCGCCCTGTGGCCCGCCGCGCGCACTGATCGCCCCATCCATCACCGTGGCGTCGGTGGAGAGCACGGCGATATGCCCGCCGTCGCCTTTCACCGTGGCATCG
Organism: uncultured Pseudomonadota bacterium; assembly: GCA_963708095.1. Taxonomy (GTDB): domain Bacteria; phylum Pseudomonadota; class Alphaproteobacteria; order Acetobacterales; family Acetobacteraceae; genus JAJZVS01. Next base: position 2,800,325 of record OY970182.1, on the reverse strand, counting down.
GCCGCGATCCGCGCCCCCCGTGCCACCGCCACGCTCTGCGACGTCATCGCCGCCGTCACGCCGGGGCCGCCTTGGGCACGGTTGAGCGTCGTGCCCACCGCCACCACGCCGCCGCCGGCCGGGCCGGATGCCTCCAGCCGCGTCGTCGCGGCCAGCGATACGCCGCCGTCGGGTGCGATTTCGATCTGCCCGCCCTGCTCGCCCGGCGCCCGGCCGTTGGCCAGCAGGCGGCCCGCGACCACGATCGAGCCGCCGATGCCGTTCAGCACGATCTCCCCGGTCTTCGCCCCGACCGTGGGGGCGGCAATCGTTCCCCCCGCGGTCACCAGGTTCTGCACCACCCCGGCGGCTTCGCGGGCGGTCAGCTCGACCACCCCGCCGGCGGCGACGATCGTTCCGCTGTTCGTCACCAAAGCGGTGACCGGCTTGCCGTCCGGTCCGACCGGGACCTGCGTCACCGCGCCGTTGACGTCGATCGAAACGAGCCCGTCGCCATAGAGATCGAGGGCATAGGTCTTCGCGCCCGCCAGCACGACCCGCCCGAGCCGCGCCGTGATCACCCCGGAATTGGCGACCTGGGGGGCGACCAAAGCGGCGAGCCCGGCATCGCGGACGGTGATATGGCCCTGGTTCTCGATCCGCGCTCCCGGCGCGGCCGGCTGGTCAAACACCATCCGCCCGGCCATGAAATTACGGTTGGTGATTCCGGGAGCGGTGGCGAGGAACCCGGCGGTGTTGACCTGCGCGCCCTTGTAGAAGGTGATCCCGTCCTGGTTCTGCAGGATGACCTGGCCGTTGGCGGTGATGCGCCCGGCAATCTGCGAAGGATTGGGGCCGACGACCCTGTTCAGGGTCGTTGCCTGCGCCGAGGGCTGTTGGAAGTCGACCGACTGGCGCGCGCCGACGTCGAAGCTCTGCCAGTTCACCGCGGCGCGCTGGGTCGCCTGGTCGATGGTGGTGGCGGTCGCGCTCCGGCTGATGCTTGCCGTCCCTGCGACCACGAGGCCGCCCGTGGGCTGGGCGCCGGGCGCTGGCTGGGCCTGGGCCGGATGGAGCGGCAGCGCCAGGACCAGCACGCCGGTCGCCTGCAAGGCGGTGCCAAGCAGGAGCGCCCGGCGTCCGCGTCGGGCGGTCCCCAGCATTCGCACCGGCTCCCTTGCTGCTGGCATGGTCTGCTCCGGGCCGGGCCGCCCAGCATTGCGCGGGACGCGCATGGGCTCGCGACCGCGCGGGACGCGCATGGGCTCGTGATTACGCGACATTCAGGTGGGGGTCGATAAACATCCGGTGATCAGCCATGCGGCGACGGCCCGGCTGGAGAGGCAGGATGCCGGCGCCGGCCATGCAACGCAGCCTTCCGGGCCGGCAGGCGCCGGTCCGCTTCCGGTCGACTCGCGGCGCTGAGCCCGACCGGATACACCAAGGCCGTGGAAATGGTTTTCGACCGCTTTTATTACGAATTCCGTCGAAAAGAAGCCGGACAGAAGAATGATTCAACCGCAGATGTACGCGGATGCACGCCGATGGACCGAGCGGCCGGCGGCATCCTCGGTCGTCCGAAGTTGGATGGGATGGCTGCGGCGGCACGGTGCATCTGCGTGCATCCGCGTACATCTGCGGTTGAAATTCCTTGCTTCCTTGCACCGGCACCGGGCACGGGAAGCCAAACACGGCCCTCTGCCGCCCAGCCCGACGCAGCCAGCAGGCAACAGGCTTCGCAGCAAGAGCGTTTTCGACGGATATCCGGAAAGAATGTTGCCCCATGCCTTCTGCCTTTGCGTTGACGGCGGTCGCTCGTAACGGCTTGGTTGCAGGTGCGAATCCTGCCGGGCGCATCCTCGATCGGGACCCCGGCCGATGCCCGCGTTGCATGTGATCGCGGTCGGCCGCCTGCGCGCGGCCCCGGAGGCCGCGCTGTTCACCCGCTACGCCGCGCGCCTCCGCCCGCCCCCGATCCTGACCGAACTCCCCGAGGCGCGCGGCGCGGCCCCGGAGGTGAAGCGGCGCGAGGGGGCGGCGCTGCTTGCCGCACTGCCGGCCGGGGCTTTCGCGGTGGCGCTCGATCCCGCCGGGGCGGCGCCGGACAGCGCGGCGCTGGCGGGGCTGCTGGAGCGCTGGCTGGCGCTCGGCCGCCCGGTGGCGTTCCTGATCGGCGGCGCGGAGGGGCTGGACGCCACCGTGCTCGCCCGCGCGGACTACGCGCTGTCGCTCGGGCGGCTGACCTGGCCGCATTTCCTGGCGCGCGCGATGCTGGCCGAGCAGCTCTACCGGGCGCGGTCCATCGCCGCCGGCCACCCCTATCATCGGGAACGCCGCCCGTAGCCCGAACCCGCGGTCACTGGAACCGCGGCCGCACCTCCTCGCACAACAGCCGCAGCGCGGTCATCACCTGGGCGTGCGGGATCTGGCCGCCGGTGTTGATCTCGGCGAGGACGCCGTCGACCCCCAGTTCCTCCCGCACCTCCATCAGCCGGGTGGCGACCTTCGACGGCGTGCCGATCAGCACGAGGCCGCGGCGCGCTTCCTCGAAGGTGATCTCTTTGAGCACCCTTGCCTGGCGCCCCCGCTCCTCCGCTTCCGCCACGCCGGCACGGCGGGAGCTGTCGGCGAGCAGCGCGCCCTGCGCCCGGTAGTAGTGGATCAGGCTTGCCTCCGCCTCCGCCCGTGCCTGTGACTCGGTAGCGGCGAGGTAGGCGGGGAAGCGGATGAACACCTGGCCGCGGCCGGGGTGGCCCGCGTCCCGCCAGGCGGCGCGGTAGGCGGCGATCATCGGCGCCAGGGAGCTGGCCGGCTCGTGCCGCACGCCGACGAAGACAGGGAACCCCTGGCGGCCGATCGTCGCGCAGCTCCCCGGGCTGGTCGCGGCTACCCGGATCGGCGGGCCCGAGGGGCGGAACGGGCGTGGCGTGACGGTCACGGACTCGAATCGGTAGTAGGTGCCGGCGTGGCTGTAGTCGGTGCGGGTCCAGGCGCCTTGCAGGACTTCCAGCACCTCGGCGAAACGGTCGCGGCTTTCCGCGTAGGGCACGCCGTACGCTTCGTAGGTGCGCGCGACGCCACTGCGGCCCACGCCCAGGATCAGCCGGCCGCGGCTGATCTGGTCGATCGTCGCGGTTTCCTCGGCGAGCCGCAGCGGGTGGCACAGCGGCAGCACCTGCACGCCGATGCCGATCTTCAGCCGCTCGGTGCGCGCGGCGGCCGCGGCGGCGAGGCAGAGCGGCGCGGAGGCCACCGAGCGTTCGGGATCGAAATGCAGCTCGGCCAGCCATACCGCATCGAGCCCCCAGCGCTCCGCCCCGTCGATCAGGTCGAAGCCCTGCGCCAACGCCGCGCCGTCCGCAGTGGCGCCGAGCGCCGGGAACTCGTGGAAGATGCCGAACTCCATGGAAACGCGCCTCCGCTTGTTCGTTCGTGCTTTGCCGGGCAGTCTGGGGCCGGAGAGGCCGCGGCGCAACGCGGCCTGCGGAAGGGAATACAAGCATGGAAAAGCGCAGGCTGGGCCGCTCGGCCATCACTCTGGTGCCGCTGGCGTTCGGGGCCAACGTCTTCGGCTGGACCGCGGACAAGGCGATGTCGTTCCGGCTGCTCGATCAGTTCGTCGCCGCCGGGTTCGACTTCGTCGATACCGCCGACGTCTATTCGCGTTTCCATCCCGGTAACACGGGCGGAGAGTCGGAGACGATCATCGGCGCGTGGCTCGCCGCACGTGGCGGGCGGGAGCGGGTGGTCATAGCCAGCAAATGCGGGATCGAGATGGGGCCTGGGATGAAGGGCCTGTCGCGGCGCTACATCATGCAGGCGGTCGAGGCGTCACTCGCGCGCCTGCAGACTGACTACATCGACCTGTATCAGGCCCATCGCGACGACCCTGAGACGCCGCTGGAGGAGACGCTCGCCGCCTTCGCCGACCTGATCGCCCAGGGCAAGGTGCGCGCGATCGGCGCTTCCAACTACACCGCGCCCCGCCTGGCCGAAGCGCTGGAGACATCCGCCCGGCTCGGCCTGCCGCGGTTCGAGAGCCTGCAGCCGCTGCACAACCTGGTGGAGCGCACCGCATTCGAAGGCGAGATGGAAGCGCTCTGCCTGCGCGAGCAGATCGGCGTGATCCCCTACTATTCCCTGGCGAGCGGCTTCCTGACCGGGAAATATCGCTCGGCCGCGGACGCGGTGGGCCGCACCCGCGGCTCGCGGGCGGAAAAATACCTGAACCCGAAGGGGCTCGCCGTGCTGGCTGCGCTCGATACGGTGGCGGCGCAAGTGGGGGCGAAGCCGGGGCAGGTGGCGCTTGCCTGGATGATCGCCCGGCCGTCGATCACCGCGCCGATCGCGAGCGCGACCAATCCCGAGCAACTGGCGGAACTCATGACCGCGCCGGCGATCGCGCTCGACGCGGACGCGATCGCACTGATCGACGCGGCAAGCCGATGAACGCGAGCGCCCTGCTGCCGGGCTTCACCCATCGCCGCATCGCCACCGCGGGGGCTGAGATCAATCTTGCGGTCGGCGGGGAGGGGCCGCCGCTGCTGCTGCTGCACGGCAATCCGCTGACCCATGTGTCGTGGCATAAGGTGGCGCCGGAGCTGGCGCGCAGCTTTACCGTGGTGGCGATGGACCTGCGCGGCTACGGCGACAGTTCCAAGCCGGACGGCGGGCCGGACCATGCCGCCTACACGTTCCGCGCCATGGCCCAGGACGGGGTCGAGGTGATGGCGGCGCTCGGGTTCGACCGGTTCGGCGTCGCCGGGCACGACCGCGGTGCGCGGGTCGGCTTCCGCATAGCGCTCGATCATCCGGGAGCGGTCGCCCGGCTGGCGCTGCTCGACATCGTCCCGACGCATCATGTGCTGAGCGCGCCGCCGCTGGGCTGGGCGCTCGAATCCTACCACTGGTTCTTCATGGCGCAGAAAGCGCCGTTCCCGGAACGGCTGATCTGCGCCGACCTCGACTATTACATCCAGTACAAACTGAACAAGCAGGGCGTCGGCCTGCAGATTTTCGCCCCCGAGGCGATGGCGGAATATGCCCGCTGCACCACGCCGGAACAGATCCATGCGGTGTGCGAGGACTACCGTGCCACGGTGAGCCTCGATTTCGCGATGGACGGCGCCGATTTCGGCCGCAGGCGGATCGAATGTCCGGCCCTGGTACTGTGGGGGAGCAACAGCCACGTCGGCCGCCACTTCCGTCCGCTGGAAGCCTGGGCGCCGTGGCTCGCCGACTACCGCGGCTGGGCGATCCCGACCGGGCACTACCCGGCCGAGCACCGTCCGGACTTGGTGCTGGCGGCATTCGGGGAGTTCTTCGTCGCCTGATGCCGGCCGGTGGGGAGCGCGGTCAGCGCGGTCCGATCCGCTCGATTCCGCCCATATATCGCCGCAGCACCTGCGGGATCAGCACCGACCCGTCTGCCTGCTGGTGCGTCTCCAGCACCGCGATCAGCGCCCGGCCGACCGCCACGCCCGATCCGTTCAACGTGTGGGCAAACCCCGCCGGCTTGCCGTCCGCGCCGCGGATCCGGGCGTTCATTCGCCGCGCCTGGAACTCCCGGCAGTTCGAGCAGGACGAGATTTCCCGCCACGCCTGCTGCCCCGGCAGCCACACTTCCAGATCGAACGTCCGTGCCGCGGTGGCGCTGGTGTCGCCCGCGCACAGCACCACCCGCCGGAACGTCAATTCGAGCGCCCGTAGCACCGCCTCGGCGCAGCCGGTCATGCGTTCGTGCTCGGCGGTACTGGCGTCGGGTGCGACCACCGAGACCAGTTCCACCTTGCGGAACTGGTGCTGGCGCATCATTCCGCGTGTGTCCCGCCCGGCCGCGCCGGCTTCGCTGCGGTAGCAATCCGTCAGCGCCGTCAGCCGCAGCGGCAGGCTCCCCGCCGGCATGATCTCCCCGGCCACGGTGTTGGTGAGCGGCACTTCCGCGGTCGGGATCAACCAGCGCCCGTCGGTGGTGCGGAACAGATCGTCGGCGAATTTCGGCAGCTGCCCGGTGCCGTACACCGTCGTGTCGTTCACCAGCGACGGCACCACCATCTCGGTGTAGCCATGCTCCAGGGTATGCAGATCGAGCATGAACTGCCCGAGCGCGCGCTCCAGCCGCGCTAAGGCCCCGCGCAGCACGACGAAGCGCGCGCCGGCGAGCTTGGCGGCGGTGGCGAAATCCATCAGCCCCAGTGCTTCCCCCAGTTCGAAGTGCTGTTTGGGCGGGAAGTCGAAGTCGCGGGGCTCCCCGCTCTGGCTCAGTACGACGTTGGCGCGCTCGTCCGCGCCGTCCGGCACGTCCGGATCGAGGATGTTGGGCAGCGCCTCCAGCACGCCGCGGATCGCCGCGTCCAGGGCGGCGGCGCGGGCTTCCAGGCCTTCCATCTCCGTCCGCAGCGCAGTCGCCTCGGCCTCAAGCGCCGCGGTGTCCGCACCCGTCCGCTTGCCCTGGCCGATCTCGCGGGCCAACGCGTTGCGGCGGGCCTGCTGTTCCTGCAGGGCGGTCTGCGCCGCGCGGCGGTCGGCGTCCTGGGCCAGCAGCGCGGCGGCCACCGGCGCCAGGCCGCGGCGCGCCATTGCCGCGTCGAATGCCGCCGGGTCGGCGCGGATCATGCGGATGTCGTGCATCGGCTCAAATCTCGACCGGCTTGGGTTCCACGATCCGCGCCATCAGCACGGAGATTTCGTACAGCAGGATCAGCGGCAGCGCGAGGCTGATCTGGGTGAACACGTCGGGCGGCGCCAGGATCGCCGCGACCACGAACATGGCCACATAGGCGTAGCGGCGGAACCGCTTCAGCGTCTTCGACGAGACGATCCCGACCTTCGCGAGCAGGGTCAGCAGCACCGGCAACTGGAACGTCAGCCCGAAGGCGAAGATCAGCTTCATCACCAGGTCGAGATATTCGGAGACGCGCGGCAACAGCTCGATCGGTACGCCGCCGCCGCCGGTGTTCGATTGGAAGCTGGCGAAGAACTTCCAGGCGAACGGGAACACCACGTAGTAGGCAAGCGCGCCGCCCATCAGGAACAGCACCGGGCTCGCGACCAGGAACGGGGCCAGCGCGCGCTTTTCGCTGCGATAGAGCCCGGGGGCGATGAACAGCCAGAGCTGGGAGGCGATGATCGGAAAGGCGCTGAACGCCGCGCCGAACATCGCGACCTTGATCTTGGTGAAGAACACTTCATAGAGCTGGGTGTAGATGAGATGCGGCGTGTGCATCCCCTGGCCTTCCAGCACGTGGGCCAGCGGTTCGGCCAGGAAGTAGTAGATGTCGCCTGAGAAATAGTAGCACACGACGAACATGATCATGAAGGCGGCGATCGCGTACATGAGCCGCCGCCGCAGCTCCATCAGGTGCTCGAGCAGCGGCATCGGCTTGTCGTTGATCGGGTCTTCGATCGGTGCGTGCTGGTCCACGTCGGGTCCGGGTGCTCGGGTGGGCCGGGGTCAGCGCACGCCGCGGGCGGCGATGTCCGGAGGAACGAAGGCGGGCGGCACGAAAGCAGGGGGGGCGAAGGCCTCGGCCGGCGCGTCCTGCGTCGTCGCGGCGGCGGTCGGCGGGATGAAGGCCGGCGCCTCGCCGGTCACAACCGGGTCGGCGTCGTCCGGGCGCGGCATATCGGCGACCGAGAGTTCGCCGACCGGTTCGGTCTCCATCCCCGCGGAGGCTCCGGACAGACCGTCGCCGGTGAAGCTGCCGCGCAGGCTGCCGTCGGGATCGACCGTGCGCTCCAGCATGTTGGCGACGTTGAGGCCCCGGAATTCGCTCAAGGTATCGCGCACGTCCTCGAGATTCGCCTCGCGCACCATCTCGTCCACATGACCCTGGAACTCGCTGGCCATGCGGCGTGCTTTCTTGATCGCGCCGGTCATCGCGCGGATCGCGACCGGCATGTCCTTCGGCCCGATCAGGATCAGCGCGACGGCGACGATGACGGCCAGCTCGGACCAGGCGAAATTGAACATGAGGGGAATGCGGCTCCGGGCGGCTTGCTAGCAGGAAACGGCGCGCGCGGAAACACGCGTGGCGGAGGGCCTCAGCCCGGGGGATCGGGACGGCCCGGGGAAGCGGGCCCTGGCTGGTCCCCAGAGTCGCCCTCCGCGTCGCCCTCCCGGTCGCCCTCCGGGTCGGCGGCGGGTTCGTCGGTGTGCCCGGTCGGGGGCTCGGCGGGCAGGACGGCGGATTCGGTCAGGAGTTCCTCCCGCCGGGGCAGTTCGCGCAGGTCGCGCAGGCCGAAGCGGGTCAGGAAGGCGGGCGTGGTGGCCCATAGCGTAGGCCGGCCGGGCGTGTCCCGTCGGCCGCGCGGGGCGACGAGATCGGCTTCCAGCAGGGCATCCAAGGTCGATTGGGAGAGGCTGGCGCCGCGGATCTCCTCGATCTCGGCGCGGGTGACGGGCTGGTGCCAGGCGACGATCGCCAGGGTCTCCATCGCGGCGCGGGGCAGGCGGCGCGGGATTTCCACGAGTTTGCGCAGCGCCGGGGCAAGGTCGGGCGCGGTGCGAAACTGCACGCCGCCGGCCACCTCCACAAGTTCCACGCCGCGGCCGGCGGTGCTGGCGCGGAGGGCGGCGAGGACGGTGGCGACGTCGGCGCCTTCGGGCAACATCGCCGCAAGGGTGCGGGGGGCCACCGGAGCGGCGGCGGCGAACACCGCGGCCTCCGCCAGGCGCAGCCATTCGCGCGGGACGGTGGCGGTATCGGCCGGCGATGCGAGCGTTGACGGCGCCGGTTCCGAGGTCACGGCGCCTTCGGGCGCAGGCGCAGGCGCAGGCGCAGGCGCAGGCGTGGGCGCAGGCGTGGGCGCAGGCGTGGGCGCGGGCGCAGGCGCGGGCGTGGCGGCGGGATCGGCGGCTGCCGCCTCGGCCGGCGCGGTCGCTTCGGCGGGCGGGAGGGCAGGGTCGCGGGACGCGGGATCGTTCATGCGCGACCTGTCGTCGGCGCAGCCGGGCGCAGCAGCACCGGTCCGAACGGGCGCTCCTGGTCCACCCGCGCCGCGCCGTCCCGCGCCAGCTCCAGGCCGGCGAGCAGGGTGCTCGCCAGCGCCGCCCGCCGTTCCGTGGCGGTCGCGGGGAAGTCGGGGAGGAAGCGCTCCAGGCTCGCCCCGTCGGGCAGGCTCCCCAGCATCGCGCGCAGCCGGCCGAGCGCATCCTGCACCGTCCAGACGGTCAGCGGGCGCGGCCGGTAGCGCCGCTTGCCGCCGCCCCGCCGCAGCGCCGCGAGATACGCCCGCAGCAGCCCCGGCATTCCGAGCAACAGGCCGGAGCGGTCGATCTCCGTATGGTCCTCCGGCACCCCGCGGGCGAACACGTCCTGGCCCAGCACCGGCCGCGCTGCCAGCCACTGCGCCGCCGCCCGCATCGCCAGTAGCTCGGCCAGGCGGGCGGCAAGGACGCCGGCCGCATCCTCGGCTTCCTCCGCCGCGTCGGTGCCGGCAGGTAGCAGCAGGCGCGATTTCAACCAAGTGAGCCACGCGGCCATGACCAGCCAGTCGGCGGCAAGTTCCAGCCGCACCCGGCGCGCCCCCTCGATCACCGCCAGGTACTGTTCGACCAGGGCCAGGATGGAGATGCGCGCGAGGTCGACCTTCTGCCCCCGGGCGAGGTCCAGCAGCAGGTCGAGCGGCCCCTCGAAACCGTCGAGGTGCAGCATCAGCCCGCCGGCGCCCTCCACGGTGGTGGGTACGTCAGCGCCGACCACCGCCGCCAGGGGGTTTGCCGGCATCGGCCCAGTCGGCATCGGCCCAGTCGGCATAGGCCCGGTCGGCATCGGTGCTGCCGGCGCAGGCTCCGCCGTCCTGGGGTCCGGCGTAGGGTCAGAGAAATTGTTCATGCATCGGCGGACCCATGTGGTGGCCCGTCAGCCCGAGCACCAGACGCAGCGCCCAGGGCAGCACCCGGCCCAGCGCGGCCCGGAAGGGATCGAACCGGATGCCGAACTCGCCGAGCAGTGCCGGCAGCAGGAACACGACCAGCAGCACGATCACAATCCCCGCCCGTTCCAGCCGCGCCCAGACCCGGGCGAGGGCCAGCGGCAGCAGCCCGACCGCGATCCGCCCGCCGTCCAGCGGCGGGATCGGCAGCAGGTTGAACAGGCCGAGTACCAGATTGTAGAGGATGAACGGGACCAGGAAGGCGCTGAGCACCGGGTGGGCGGCGGCGGCGCGGTCCAGGTAGGCGAACACGCCCGGCAACGACCCGGGTGCGCGCGGCAGCAGCAGCCCCCCCGCGATCGCCAGCAGGAAGTTCATCGCCGGCCCGGCGGCCGCCACCACCATCATGCCGCGCCGCGGATCGCGGAATTTCCAGGCCGCCACCGGCACCGGCTTCGCCCAGCCGAACATGAACACCACCCGCCCGAGCGTCAGCAACTGGCCCACCAGCAGTACGCCCGGGAGCAGCAGGGTACCCATCGGATCGACATGGCGCAGCGGATTGAGCGACAGCCGGTGCGCATCCCGAGCCGTGGTGTCGCCCAGCGCCAGCGCGGCATAGCCGTGCGCCGCCTCGTGCAGGGTGATGGCGAGGATGGCGGCGATCGCCGCCAGCGCGATCGTACCGATGGTGTCGATCACGCGAGCAGCCGATCCCGCTCGGCGCCGAGCGCATCGGGGTCGAGCGGGCGGCGGCTGGCCGCGGCGCGGCGGCGCGCCGCGGCCAGCCGGGCGGCGGCCTGGGGTGTCGGCTCCGGGCAGGCGGCGAGTAGCGCCGCGGTGGGGGCGTACTCCCCGCTGCAATAGAGCGCGACGTCGCAACCGGCGGCGAGCGCGGCCCGGGCCAGGTCTTCCGGCGCACCCGTCAGCGCGCGCATGGCCAGATCGTCGGTCACCAACACTCCTTCAAAGCCGATCCTGGCGCGGATGATCCGCCCGATCACCGCCGGCGACAGGGTGGCCGGCAGCGCCGGGTCCCAGGCGGGGAACAGGATATGCGCTGTCATGGCCCAGGGCAGGTCCGCGTTCAAGGCAAAGGGCCGCAGATCGGGCTCCGGGTCGGGTGCGGTGACCACGGGGAGGGCGTGGTGGCTGTCGGCGGTGGCGCGCCCGTGGCCGGGGATGTGCTTGGCGACGGGAATCACGCCGGCGGCGAGCAGGCCCTCGGCCATCGCGCGGCCCAGGGCGGCCACGGCGTTGGGGTCGGGGCCGAAGGCGCGGTCGCCGATCACGGCGGAGGCGCCGGGGACGGCGCGGTCCAGCACCGGAGCGGTGACGATGTCGAAGCCGGCCTGCGCCGCCTCCGCGCCGATCAGGGCGCCGTGCAGCCAGGCGGCGCGGGTGACGGCCTCGGGGGTGGCGGCGTAGCGGGCGCCGATGGCCCCGGCGGCGGGGTGGGCGCGCCAGTGCGGAGGGCGGAGACGGGCGACGCGGCCGCCTTCCTGGTCGAGCATCAGGTGGGCTTCGGGGGGGAGGGCGGCGCGGAGGGCGGCGATGAGGGTGGCGAGTTGCGGCGGGTCCTGGATGTTGCGGGCGAACAGGATCACCCCGGCGGGCGGGTGGGCGCGGAGAAGCGCGGTTTCCTCGGGCCGGAGGGTGGGGCCGGCGAGGCCGACGATGACGGCTTGCATGGGCGTGCGGGTGGTGGCTGGGGTGAGGAGGCACCCGGGGTGTGGGCCTTTGAGCGTGGGCGCCGGGCGCGTTTACGCGGGCGTAGCATGGGACGGGCGGGGGCGGCGATACGCCGGGTGGGTGCGTTGTACAATTGGCCGTTTTGGGGGACGCGGCGCTTACCGGGAGCGTACGTTCCTTGGGGCGTTTGGGGCGGGAGCGTACGTCGGCTGGCGCGTGCGAGGACCGACGCCGTGCTGTTCCCGGGGGGCGGTCATACGCGCTGGTCTGGGGAGGGGTTTGGGGGACGCGCTTTGACGCCGGCCCGCGCTCTTCGCCCAGACGGATACCGCGCCTGGGCATTTTTGCTGAGACCCGGCTTGCGGTGGTGCCAAACCCGAAGCCGGAAGACGAAAGGGGGCGGCCGAGGGAGCGGGCTCTGCCTTGTCATTCGGGGCAAGCGGTCTTACTCTTACCGGTAAGAGTAAGGAGATGAGCATGCGCATCACGTCGAAGGGCCAGGTCACAATCCCGGCCGAAATCCGCGAACAAGCCGGCCTGATGCCGCACACCGAGGTCGATTTCGAGTTTGACGGCAAGGTCGTACGGATTGTCCCCTCCGCCCGGGGGCGCAACGAGAGCCGAGGCGCGCGCCTGGTCGCCCATTTGCGGGGACGCGGCGATGTCGCGATGACGACCGAGGCCATCATGGCACTGACCCGGGGCGACTGAGTGACCGCCGTTCTGATCGACAGCAACGTCCTGCTCGACCTCATGACCGAGGATCCGGACTGGTTCGCCTGGTCGGCGGCCGCCGTGGCAAACGCGGCCGACCGCGCTCGGCTGGTGATCAACGCGATCGTCTATGCCGAGGTCTCGGTCCGCTATTCGCGCATCGAGGACCTGGAAGAGGCGCTGCCGAACGCGATGATCGAACGCGAGACGATTCCCTATGCGGCTGCCTTTCTGGCGGGAAAAGTATTCCTGGCCTATCGGCGGCGCGGCGGGACGAAACGGTCGCCGCTGCCGGATTTCCTGATCGGTGCCCATGCCGCGATCGCAGGCTACCGGTTGCTGACGCGGGATGCGGCGCGGTATCGGACTTATTTTCCTGGCCTTCGGGTGATCTCGCCAGCCTGAGGGCGTGCCATGGCGCGATGACGGTCTTCGTGGTCCGGCGCGGTGTCGCCGCGGGAGGAAGCCGGGACCGGTGCGCAAGGCATGCTTCAATTTCAGCACGGGGAAGATAAGGCGAGGACGATCGGGGTTGCAGAGGGTCCGTCGCCCTCCGCGGCCGGGTGCGGCCCCTGGCACGGCGATCCGGCGCGACCTGCGCGCGAAGCGGGGCTTCGGTTGGCGGGGCAGTGGCCGTGCGGCCTCGCTGGGCCGCGGGTCTGTTGGAGGGGGGGCACTTGCGTGAACCAGGCTCCGACTCTCTGCGACCTCGATCTTCCTCGCCTTTCTTCTCAGTGTTGAAATCGAAGCTTGCCCGCCGCCCGGGACCCGCGGGCCGATGCACCTGGCGCCTACCTGTAGAGCCTGCGCGCGGAACAGCGGGCAGTCGCCGATATCGAGGTCTGGTTCGGGCAGGCCAGTCGGGCCGGCGAACAGACGGGGGGAGTGCTGATCGTTACCGGCAGGGCCGGTCTTGCCTGCAATCACGTGGTGACCGACGCCGCGCTGGTCTCGGACGATGCGGAGGTCCGGGTGGGCGTCGTGCTCGCGCGGCGGTTCGGCGTACGCATCTGGCAGGCATCGCACCCGGCCGCGCCAACCGGAGCCTATCGTTGCGATAGGAAGCCGATACCATCCACGGAATGGAATGCGACGACGGTGCGGGCGTTCCTCCGGCACCCCGCCAGTGGTACCGTCCGCAATAGTCGAGGCTCCTAGCAACACCGCGCTGAATGCGGTGGTTGCCCCGCTGATCGCCACGCTTCCTCCGGCCAAGCTTGCCGCGCGGAAGGCGCGGTTCGCGACCGATCCCCAGGTGCCGGCGGAGCAGGACCGCGCCCTGCTGCCGACCGGCCGCGCCTTTCATGGACAGACGACGCTTAGGGGTCGTCCGGCAATAATCGCTCAACATCGCCGCCAAAGTCGCAGCGGCGGACTCGAGACGGCCCGCGAACCCGATTCGGTTGTTGCCGGACGACTCCTTACCACCGCGGAGCGGGTCGCGCTGCGCGGCGTCTTCGGGCGGCTCGTGCTGGCGACATAGGCGCGGCGGGCGCGACGGAGCAGCTTCGGGCGCCGCGGGCATGGGGTTGGCTGGAAACGGGCGCCTGTGCAATCGCGAGGTGATCGCCTTAAGCGCGTGGCCACGATCCGCGATCGGTGAGGCGGCCCCGGCCCCGACCAGGACGAGGCGTGTACTCCACGCGGCAGGACTTCTTTATGTCGTTAAGGGTTGAGTAAGGATTTCGCGGCACCATCGGTCATTGATGGATCGTGCCGTTCGTCTCCCCCGCAACAACAAGATAGACCCGGTATCAGAACGTCCAGGAATACCCCGACACATCGCGCGTCCGCCGCCCCTACCCGCCGAGCCTGAGGGAGCGATCGACCGGGAAAGCCGGGGCGCACCCCATCCGAGAGGTCGGCTTCCGTTCCGTCGATCACGTCCCGCCCAGCGGTGCTATCTCCGCGGCCTGGCCCGGCCGTCTCAGCCGCAACCCGTGGAGACCCTCGGCGGATGACGGATCCCGATCTGGCCGTCGGGCGGCCCGCCGCCGGCGCGGCGCGAGCGTCGGCTGCGCCGAAGCGCGTCGCCAAGGCCGCAATCGTCGCGCGCTGGATCGGCGCCTCGCTGCTGGTAGCCGCAGCCCTAGCAGCCTGTCGGACTTAACGCGACGCGGCGGCGGGTGTTAGCCTCGGGGCATCGCTTCGTGCTTTCCCTGCCCGGACGTCGACCCGATGAGCAACTTCCGCCTGATCGACCGCGACACTGGCTTTCTGATGCCGCCGTCGGTGGACGAGTGGCTGCCACAGCGGCATCTGGCCCGGTTCGTGGTGGAGGTGGTCGATGGCCTCGATGTGCGGGCGATGACCGGCAGCTACCGTGGATCGGGGGAGGCGTCCTACCACCCCCAACTCCTGCTCGGCCTCATCATCTATGGCTACGCCACCGGCGTGTTTTCGAGCCGCAAGCTGGAACGGGCGACCTATGACTCGGTGGCGTTCCGCTTCATCGCCGCCAACGAGCATCCTGATCACGACACGATCGCCGCGTTCCGGCGGCGTTTTCTGAAGCAAATCGAGGCGCTGTTCGTTCAGGTTCTGGGCGTGGCCCGCGAGATGGGCGTGCTGAAGCTGGGCACGGTGGCGTTGGACGGGACCAAGATCCACGCCAACGCCAGCCGCCACAGCGCGCTGTCGTATGAACACGCGGGCAAGATCGAGGCGCAGTTGCAGGCCGAAGTGGCCGATCTGATGGCGAAGGCCGAGGCGGCCGATCAGGCGGACGTGCCGGACGGGATGCAGGTGCCTGAGGAACTGGCGCGGCGCGAGCAGCGTCTGGCGGCGATTGCCCGGGCCCGCGCCACGATCGAGGCGCGGGCGAAGGAGCGCCATGCGCGCGAACGGGCCGAGTATGAAGCCAAGCTCAAGGCGCGTGCAGCCAAGACTGCGGCGACGGGCCGCAAGCCCGGCGGCAGGCCACCGGCGCCACCGGCGCCACCGGCGGACGGGCCGCTGCCCACCGATCAGGTCAACCTGACGGACGAGGAATTGCGCATCATGCCGGTGGCGGGTGGCGGGTTCGAGCAGTGCTACAACGCGCAGGCGGTGGTGGCGGCGGGCAGCCTGCTGGTGATCGCGGCCGATGTGGTGCAGGCGCCCAACGACAAGCAGCAGTTGGAGCCGATGCTGGGCAAGATCGCCAACCTGCCCGCTGCGTTGGGCAAGGTTGGCGCGTTGCTTGCGGACAACGGATATTTCAGCGAGGGCAATGTGAACGCCTGTGCCGCGGCGGGGATCGATCCGGTGATCGCGATGGGGCGCGAAGCGCATCATCCATCGCTCGACGAGCGTTTTGCCGCGCCGCCGCCGCCGGCACAGAACCCCGCGCCGCTTGCGGCGATGGAGCATCGGCTCAAGACCCGCGAGGGCAAGCGGCTCTACGCCTTGCGCAAGCAGACGCCCGAGCCGGTGTTCGGCATCATCAAGTCGGTGCTTGGGTTCCGCCAGTTCCTGCTGCGCGGCCTCGACAACGTCCGCGGCGAGTGGAACCTCGTGACCATGGCCTGGAACATGAAGCGGATGTTCGTCCTGGCGAGCACGATCTGAGCCAGATCAGGCCCTGTTGGGGACGATCGAAGGCGCCGCCGACCGCCACGGCCCGATCGTGCCGCTCAGGAACGCCGAAAATACCGATGTGACCGCCCTACGCCCCGCCAGCAGACGCCAACCTCCTCAATCGCCACCTGCACCCGACCGAATGATCCGATACCCCACTCCGACAGGCTGCTAGCCGCCGCGGGCGAGGTTTGGTCGAGCCAGTCGCTGCAAATGGCGATATTGTCCATAAATATCCAGTATAACCTACTGATGGCGAGCGCGGCGCATAATTTTCCGTTTCTGGTGGGAGGGGTTCTATTCTTCGCCTCGATGTTCTCGGGCATGGTGTTTGTGGGTTTCTGGAATGCCCTGGCGGTGCTTGGTTACTACATGATGGGTCAGCAAGTTTATCACTGGTGGAGCGGAAGAGAGCATGGGTTTCAGCCGGAGGGGCAGGATGAACCACGCGTGAAAGCACCTGTCCGCCGCCGCCGATGGTGGCACTGGCTCCTGGCCGGTCTGTTGTTTGGTAGCGCCTGGCAGCAAGAAGGATTTTGGATGGCCTGTGTTATCACAATGCTGATTTGGGTGTCGTTCATCGCTCCCGATCTTTGGCGTCGCTCCGGGCAGCCGAGGAACCCCCGCAAGCTGCCTGCCGCACGCGTCATCGCAGCGCGACCTCGTGGACGAACTGCATGAGCAGTGCAGTGACGTTACAGGACATGACAGAGCTCTTCTACCGCATTCTCCCTGCCCCTTGAACGGAACCGGTCCGGAAGATATCTTCCACTCATAGAGATCGCGCCCGAACAGATCCGCGCTGCCCGCGCGCTCCTGCGCCTCGAACAGACCGACCTCGCCCGCCAGGCCCACGTGTCCGTGATCACCATCCGCCGCCTCGAAGCGGGGCGCGGGCGTGAGCGGGTCGCCCAGGTCACGCGCAACGGCGTGCACCGGGCCTTGGAAGCCGCCGACGCAAGCTTCAAAGTATTCCGCGCAAGCAGCCTGTGCAGCGCGGAACGGCTGAAGGACCGCGGCCTGTTCGCGGACGCCGACTTCACCAACGAGAACGGCCTGCCCGCGTGATCGTCGTTGCCAGTTCGGCCCTGGCCGCAATCCTGCGGCGCGCGCCGGAGGCAGACGCTTTCCTGCACATCATCGCCACAGCGGACCGCTGTCTGCTCGCATCCGTCACCCTGGTTGAAACCAGCCTGGCACTCGCCGGCCGCCGCGGCGACGTGCGCTCCTGGACCGAGTGCGACGCGCTGATCGCCCAGGCCGGGGTGGAGGTGGTGGCGCAGGACGCGGCGCTGGCGCAAGCGGGCCCGGGACGCCTTCCTGCGGGACGGCAACGGGCGCCACCCCGCCGGGCTCATTCTCGGCGTCTGCGCGTCCTACGCCCTGGCGAAGACGCGCGACTTGCCCCTGCTGTTCAAGGGCGAGGACGTCCCGGCCACCGATCTCGCCGCGGTCGGCTGATACGGCATCGGACACGCAGCCGAACCTCGCGGGCCAGGACCCCACGCGCCTGCCGACGCGGCCGGATCAGAACGGCGTCACGTCGCACGCCGCCCCAGCGGCGCGCATCCGGGTGCAGAACCCGCGCGCCTGGGCGGGGCTCGTGAAGCCCGCGGTGCGCACGCGCCACCACACCCGGCCGGCCACGGTGGCCTGCGCGAGGATGAGTTGACGGCCGCCGAGCAGGCCCGGCACGCGCCGGCGCAGCGCCTGCCACTCCGCCTCGGCTGCGGCGCGGGTGGGCAGGGCGGCGAGTTGCACGATGGTGCCCCCGCCGGCGGCCGGGCGCGCCGACCCCGTCGCGGTCGGCTGGCTCGCGCCGCGGGAAAGGGTGGTCGTGGCCGGCAGGGCGGCGGTCTGCTCCGCCGCGGCGGAAGGAGGCTGGAACGCAGGCGGCAGCGGCAGATCGGACGCCGCAGTACCGGTCGGCGTCGCGATCGATCCGGTCGTGGCGGCGCTGCTCGGAGCCGTCCCGCCCGGTACCGTCCCGCCGGGAACCGCGGTCGCGCCCGGCGCCCGCAACGCCTGCAGATCCGGCCGCTCCGGGGCCGGCATCAGGCTGCCCTGGCCCGCGTCGCGCCCGTCGGTGGAATGATCGAAGATTGCCTGATCTGCCCCGGGCACGCTCAGCCCGCCCGGGTTCGCGGGCTTCACCCGCATCGGCCCGGCCGGCGCCGCGATCACCGGCACGCTGCTGCCGCCCCCGCTGGTGCCGCCGGACAGCGACCAGACCCCGATCAGCACCAGCAGCGCGCCCCCGAGCCCGGCGGCGATCAGCGCCAGCCGGCGGGTCGCAGGGTCCATGCCGTGCGAGCGGGGAACTCGATAGGCGGGAGTACGGAGGGGAATGTCGTCGGACACGGGACGCCTCGCTTTCGCGCAACCAGTGGGCGGGGCGGCGGGCGGTCAGCGCATCTCTTCGACCGGGTCCACCCCCATCACGGCAAGGCCGGAGCGGATCACCGCCGCCGTCGCCGCCACCAGCGCGAGCCGGGCGAGGGTTTCCTGCCCCCGTTCGGCTTGCAGGAAGCGCAGCGCCGCGTCGTCCTTGCCCCGGTTCCACAGCATATGAAAATCGGCGGCCAAGTCATAGAGAAAAAACGCAACCCGATGCGGTTCGCGGGCCAGGGCGGCGGCCTCCACCGTGCGCGGCCAGGACGCCAGGCGACGGATCACGGCGCACTCCGGCTCGGCGCCCAGGCTGTCCAGCGCCACCGCCGCCAGGGCCGCATCGGCGGTCGCCGCGGCGCCGAACATCTCCGCCCCGGCGCGCAGGACGGAGCGGCAGCGGGCGTGCGCGTACTGCACGTAGAACACCGGGTTGTCGCGGGTCTGCGCGAGCACGGCATCGAGGTCGAACTCCATCTGCGCGTCCGCCTTGCGGGTCAGCATGGTGAAGCGCACCGCGTCCTTGCCGACTTCGTCGATCAGATCCCGCAACGTCACGTAGCTGCCGGCGCGCTTGGACATCCGCACCGGCACGCCTGCGCGCATCACGTGCACGATCTGGCACAGCACCGCCTCCAGCGCCGCGCCGCCCTGCGAGACTGCGGCGACGGCCGCCTTCAGCCGCGGCACGTAGCCGCCGTGATCGGCGCCGAGCACGTCGATCAGCAGCTTGAACCCGCGATCGATCTTGTCGGCATGGTAGGCGATGTCGTTGGTGAAATAGGTGTTCGACCCGTCCGACTTGCGCAGCGGCCGATCGACGTCGTCGCCGAATTGCGTCGCGCGGAACAGGGTTTGCGGGCGCGGTTCCCAGTCCTCCGGCGTCTTGCCCTTGGGCGGTTCCAGCACGCCCTCGTAGACCAGCCCGTCGCTGCGCAGCCGTTCGATCAGCGCATCGGCCGCGCCCGTTTCGACCAGCGCGCGTTCGGAGGTGAACACGTCTTGCGCCACGCCGAGGGCGGCCAGGTCTTCCCGCACCGCGCGCATCATCGCAGCGATGGTATGGTCGCGGACGATATCGATCCAGCGTTCCGGCGCAGCGATCCCGCCCGCCTCGGTCGCGAGCGCGGTCCCGTGTGCGGCGGCAAGCTCGGCGCCAACCGCGACCAGGTAGTCGCCGCGGTATTGCAGCCCGCCGGGGACTTCGGCGGCGAATTCCTCCTCCGACAGCGGCGTGCCGATCGCTTGCAGGTAGCGCCAGTAGGCGGCCCAGGCGAGCGCGGTGACCTGCGCGCCGGCATCGTTGATGTAGTATTCCTTGGTCACCGCGTAGCCCGCCTTGGCCAGCAGGTTGGCGAGCGCATCGCCCACCACGGCACCGCGACAATGCCCGATGTGCATCGGTCCGGTCGGGTTGGCGGAGACGTATTCGACGTTGACCGGCAGGTTCCCGCCGCTCGTGCCGTCACCGTAGGCAACGCCGGCCTGCAGAATCGCCGGCAGCACCGCGCGCAGCGCGTCCGGACGCAGGCGGAGGTTGACGAAGCCGGGACCGGCGGCGGCGGCCTCGGCGATTTCCGGGACGGCGCGCAGGGCTTCGGCGAGCGCGGTGGCCAGTTCCGCCGGCTTGCGGCGTGCCGCCTTGGCCGCGACCATCGCGGCGTTGGTCGCCATGTCGCCATGCGTGGGATCGCGCGCGGGGGAAACCTCCACCCGCGCCGCGAGGTCGTCCGTCAGGTCGGGCAGAACCCGGTGCAGCGCATCGAGCACGCGCACGCGCATGTGCGCGAAAAGATCGGTCATCGAAACATATCCCCTTGCCGACGCAACTGTCGCGGCGCCGTGCTCATCCGGTCGCCGACAGGTCGGTCAGCCGTCGGTATTCGTCCATCGCGTAGCGGTCGGTCATGCCGGCCACGTAATCGCCCACCGTGGTCGCGGCGCGCGGCCCGCCGGCTTCCCCGGCGCGGGCGCGCCAGTCATCCGGCAGCAGGGACGGGTCGGCGTGCAGCAGGCGATACAGCTCCCCGGTGAGCCGTCGCGCTTTGCTGGTCATACGGTTCACCCGCCAGTGGCGGTACATGCGCGCGTAGAGGAAATCCTTGATCGCCTGGTTCGCCTCAGCCATGTTTTCGCTGAAGCCTACCACTTTGCGCTTCGACCGTCGGATCGCCTCGGCGTCGCGCGGCGCGAGGCGGACCAGCCGGCGCTGCGTTTCGGCGATCACGTCGCTGACCAGCGCATCGATCACGCGGCGGATCGTCTCGAAGCGCAGCCGCGGCGGCGGGACATCGAGGCTGGACTGGCGGGCGGCGGCCAGGGCCTCCGCCACCACCGGCAGGTGGCCGATCTCCTCGATGCCGAACAGGCGGGCGCGCAGGCCGTCGTCCAGGTCGTGGCTGTGGTAGGCGATGTCGTCGGCGAGTGCGGCCACCTGCGCCTCCGCCCCCGCGTGGGTGCCGAGGTCGAGCTTCTGGCGCGCGTCGTAGTCGGCGATGTAGGCGGGGGGCTTGGGCAGCGGGCCGTTGTGCTTCACCAGCCCTTCCAGCGTCTCCCACGTCAGGTTGAGGCCGTCGAAGGCGGCGTAGCGGCTTTCCAGCATGGTCACCACGCGCAGGCTCTGCGCGTTGTGGTCGAAGCCGCCGAAGGGTTTCATCGCCAGGTTCAGCGCTTCCTCTCCCGCATGGCCGAACGGCGGGTGGCCGAGGTCGTGGGCGAGCGCCACGGCTTCCGTCAGGTCCTCATCGAGGCCGAGCGCGCGGGCGATGGAGCGGGCGATCTGCGCCACCTCGATCGAATGGGTCAGGCGGGTGCGGAAGAAATCGCCCTCGTGGTTGACGAAGACCTGGGTCTTGTACTGGAGGCGGCGGAAGGCGGTGGAGTGGATCACGCGGTCGCGGTCGCGCTGGTAGGGGGAGCGGGTGGGGGCCTCGGGTTCATGATGCAGCCGCCCGCGCGAGGTGGCGGGGTGGACGGCGTAGGGGGCGATGCCGGATGGGGTCATGCCCGGGGACATGCGCTCGGGCGCCTGCTGCAGGCGGGGCGGCCGGCGGCGGGGTGGGGGGAGGCGGGCGGAGGGGCGCTCATGCCGGCGGGCTTACACCGCGCGGGGTGGTGCTTCAATTCGGACAGGTGCGGTGCTATCTAGGGTTCATGGAAACCGCACCCGCTTTCGCGCTGACCGAGCGCGCCGCCGCCCGCATTGCCGAGATCGCCGACGCCCAGGCCGCCCCCGGGGGGGAGGCCCCGGCGTTGCGGGTCGCGGTGCTGGCGGGGGGGTGCAGCGGGTTCCAATACCGCTTCGACCTGGAGACGGCGGCGCAGGCGGACGATCTGGTGATCGCGCGCGGGGGGGCGCGGGTGGTGGTGGATCCGGCGAGTCTGGATCTGCTGGCGGGGTCGGAGCTGGATTACACGGACGCGCTGATGGGAAGCCATTTCGCGGTGCGGAACCCGAATGCGAAATCGGCCTGCGGGTGCGGGACGAGTTTTTCGGTGGAGTGACCGGGGGGCGGTTTGGAGATCTGGAAGGGGTGGGGCGCGGGGGTGTGCAGTCCCACCTAACCCGGCCATGCCATTTCGAGGGTGGAGTCGTCGGGCGGGTGATGAGAGTAGTCTGGAGCGTCTCGACCGGGGCTGCTGCATAATTCAAGACTTTCGGGAACTTTTCTTGACCCCGCTTTGTCAATGGGTTACGCTTCCCGTGACATGTGACCGAAAACAACCCGCAAAACCGTCACCTTGGCTATGCCCGCGTTAGCACCTACGGCCAGACCCTTGACGCGCAGCTTGATCAGCTACGCAAGGCAGGATGCACCAAGATTTACCGGGAGAAAGTCACGGGCGCACGGGCCGACCGGCCGGAACTGCTGAAGCTGCTGAAGGCTGTCTCCTCCGGTGACGTGGTAACGGTCACGCGCATCGATCGGCTGGCGCGCTCGACCTTCGACCTGTTCGCCATCGTCAAGCAGATCGTGGACGCCAAGGGACAATTCCGGTCACTGGCAGAGCCGTGGGCCGACACTACCACCAGCACAGGGCGGCTGATGATCGCCGTCCTCGGCGGCCTTGCCGACGTAGAGCGCGACCTGATACGCACGCGGACGGCAGAGGGCCGGAGCCGCGCTAAGGCACGCGGACAGCATATGGGCCGCCCGCCGAAACACACGCCGCGGCAGCAGGCCGAGGCCCGGCAGCGCGGCAGCGAAGGCGCGACGCTTAAGGAACTGGCGCGCACCTACAACGTCGGCAAATCGACGATTTCGAGGTTAGCGACATGACTACCCCGAATAGCGGGCCTTCCGGCCCTATAGGTCGAGCGACCCTTTACGCGGCATTGCAGAGCGACGCGGCTTGATGGCACCGAAGAACCGAAAGAGGACACGAAAGAGAGATCGTCCTGCGTCTTCGCGAGCAATAAACCGAGGCAAAGCATATCAGGATGCCGTTGCATTGGTCGCGAAGAGCATAGCCCCATCCGCTGAGATCGAGGTAGGAGCATGGATGGATGGGCCGGACGGTCGTCGCGATCTTGACGTGGCCATTCGTCCGAATGGAGGTGGTTCCGCTTTACTGGCCGTCATAGAATGCAAAGATTGGAATCGACCTATTGGCATCGGGTTTATCGACGCTCTAAACTCCAAACGACGAGACATCGGTGCGCCGGTCGCGATGATTTGCAGCAACTCCGGTTTTACGGCCGATGCGCTTCGCAAAGCTGCCCGTGTGGGAAATTCTAGCATTGGCAGCATTGATCGAAGGTGACAAACGAATCCATGTCGTGGTTCGTGAGCAGATTTATACTCCGATTGCGGAGTTCGTTCGCCATGCACCATTGTTTCACCACCCATACCTCTCTGACGAGATGAGGCGCGCGCTTGGAGGGCCTTGCTACGCGAGTGAATGGACTTACGGCAACAAGTCGATGGAGGCTTGGGTTGCCGCAAAGCTGTTGGGGGTTGCAGGCTATGCGACTCGCTCGCGGTCGTTCAGCGCAAAATACAGGTTCCGGCCGCCAATCTTCCTCAATTTTCGAGGATTTAGTATTTTGGTCAGTGGAATAGATATAAAAGCAGCGTTCACCGTGCAGTGGATGGCTCAGGTTGCGGAAATCGGCGCTTCGCAGGGTATGTATGACTATCTGCGAAAGGTGGTATTCTATGGGCCGGGACCGTATCGGTTCCATATCAAGAACGTGGATAGCGAAACCTGGGGTAGGCCAGTTGAAATTGACGATGTCCCGCCGCACTTGCTCATCCCATTTAATCTTCGATCACGCCCCGAAGTGCCGTTCATGGAAATGGCACTCCGCATTATCAAGAATATGCCTCAGAGCGACCCGAAAGATGCACCAGATATCGACCAATTCATCTTCAGCGAAGAGCTTGTAGACGAGACTCCGTAAGTAAAAAGCGGATGTTGCCAGTTTTCGGCTTTCAGCCGACTTACCATAAAGCGGCCTTATCCAGCCGCCTCGTGTCTGGAGCCAGGCCGTTCACTGAAGGTGATGCTCGGTTCACGGAGAACAGCGAGGGTCGCTTCGCGCAGGCGCGTGCGGTAGGTGTCGAGCACGAGTTGGGGGTTCCTGAGTTCTTCGACCGTAAGGCCGCTGTGCTCGGGACCGGCATTGGCACAGAGGAGGCTGTCGGTGGCGAGGTCGATGACCTGGAAGTAGCGCACAGTCAGCAAGTCCATCGTGGCGTGCCATAAACGGCGGGGTTTGTCGGTGGCGAAGTAGATGCGTAGGCGCATTTCCAGCGCCTCGCCAGCGACGCGAGCGGAATGGTAGCGCTCGTCGAGGCTCATGCGTAGCGCGGCGATGCGCTCCGGGGGGGCGTCTTCGCGCTTGGTCGCACGCCAGTAGCGTTGGCTTTCGAGATAGATCGCACTGGCAGTTTGGGTCATCTCGATGATGATCTGCTCGCGTAACCCGCGGTCTTGGCGACGTTGCTGAGCGCGTTCAGTAATCCTGGCGGCAAACAAGCCAATGCCCAGCGTGCCGACAATGGCGGCGACAAGGGGGCTGATGGCGGCAACGGCGGCGCGTTCCCAGAAGGGATCTTCCAGTTCAGCCCTCCTGGTCAGGCGCAGGGGACGCGTTGAGCATGACATAGCGTTCCATGCCGATCTGCTTGATCAGATCGAACTGGCGATCGAGGAAATCGACGTGGTCTTCCTCGTCCGCCAGAATCTGAAGCAACAGGTCGCGGGACACGAAATCACGCACGCTCTCGCAATAGGCGATACCGTCGCGTAGCTCATTGAGAGCTTTTTCTTCGAGCGCCTGGTCGGCCTTCAGGATCTGATCGACATCCTCGCCCACCTGAATCGGGTTGAGCCGTTGCACGTTCGGCAGGCCATCGAGGAGCAGGATGCGTTTGATGAGTTCGTCCGCATGCTTCATCTCTTCGATTGACTCCGCATATTCCTGCTTGCCGAGCTTCGTGACGCCCCAATGCTGCAACGTGCGCGCATGCAGAAAATATTGATTGATGGCCGTCAGCTCGTTGGTGAGCTGGGTGTTGAGGTGCTCGATCACCTTGGGGTCGCGCAGCATGGCTATCCTCCCCGTCCAGTTCGCCAGGACTTTCGTCTCACTGAGGGGCAAGCGGACCGAGGGGGTCAGTCCGCTCCCTGCAGCTCCGGTATAACGCAGTCGTCGTGGCGCAGCAGGTCCATAAGCGCCTTGACGCATTGGCCGCATTGCGCGCGGCACCCACAGGCGGCGTAGATGTTGCTTGGCTTGGTGGTGCCGGTGGTCGCGGCGGCTTGCTTTACCTGGCGATCGGTCAGCGCGTTGCAAAGGCAGACATACACGGCGATCGCGGTCCTCGCGACGGTGGGGCTCCGTCTGACGAACCATATAGTGGGTGGCGGCGCTCCCGTAAATGCGAATTACTCGCAAATCTGACATGCCCAATCCCACGCATGGTAACGCCCGTTATCATGCGTAAGCTGGTGTGTCGCTCGGGCAGCATCCCCTCGATCCCCCCACGTCGCCCGAGCACGCCACCCGGTCGCTACCGCCGTCCCCTGCGGGAGGCATCGGGACTGTACCCGACCGCCCCAAACGCCCCGCCGAGCGTACGCCCCCCAAAAATGCCCCACCAAACGTACATTCCACCCGGGAATCTGCCGCGCCCCCGCCGATCGCCCGCTCGTCCCAGCGCCAAGCCGATTCCCCGCCCCAACCACGCCCCAGACGCCCCACCCGACGTACAACCTGCAAGCGTCTCCCGCCCGACCCGCCCGCGGCCCCCGAACCGTGCGCCCGCCCCCGCCCGGTCCTGGTCCTCACCCGCGCGCCTTCAACCAGCTGACCGCCGCCCCGGTCGTGCGCCCCATCACCCCCGAGCCCGGCCTCGCCCGGGTGCGCGGATTCGCGGTAAGCCTGCACGGCAGCGGCGTGCCGACCGGCGGCACGGTCCGCTGCGACCACCAGCGCGTGCGCGACCCGCACGCCACCGGCGCGCGCCGGACCGACGAGCGCGTGCCGGAGCCAATAATGGCAGACATCCGCGCCCGGGTCGGCGCTGTTCGGGTCAAGGGGCCGCGCATGAAACTCGCCACCTGGAACGTCAACTCCATCCGCCAGCGCGAATCCCACGTGCTGGCCTGGCTGCAACGCACCGAACCCGACGTGCTGCTGCTGCAGGAGATCAAGTGCGAAACCGACGCCTTCCCCGCCCTCGCGTTCCGCGCCCTGGGCTACACGGAAGCCGTGGTCGGCCAGAAATCCTACAACGGCGTCGCCGTCCTCGCCCGCCACAAGTTCACCGTCACCCACCGCGCCCTGCCCGGCCTCCCGCCCGACGACACCCAGGCCCGCTATATCGAGATCGAGACCGAGGGCACGACCGTCGCCGGCCTCTACCTCCCCAACGGCAATTCCGGTGGGGACGCGGGCTACGCCTACAAGCTCGCCTGGATGGACCGCCTGGCCGAGCGCGCCGCCAGCCTGCTGGAAGCCGACCGCCCCACCGTGCTGGCCGGCGATTTCAACGTCTGCCCCGCGCTGGAAGACGCCGCCCCCGGCGCGATCTCCCCCACCGATGCCCTGGTGCGCCCCGAAACCCGCGCCCATTTCCGCCGGTTGCTCTGGCAGGGCTACACCGACGCGATCCGTGCGCTGCATCCGCGCGACCCGATGTACACCTTCTGGGACTACCAGGCCGGCGCCTGGCCGCGCGACCTCGGCCTGCGCATCGACCACGTCCTGCTCTCGCCCGACCTGGCCGAGCGCCTGGTTGCGGCAAGCCCGGATCGCGCCGAACGCGACCGGGCGCAACCCTCGGACCACGTGCCCGTGGTGGTGGAACTGGCCTGACCGGCGCGGCGTCGATTCCTCCGGGACCGCCGCGCCCCCCCTTTCCCGCAAGGGGAGCGGAGAAAGGAGCCGCCCTATTTCCGGTCCGCCCCCGCGAACACGATCCGGTACAGCATCAGGTACACCCCCTGGAACGCCGCGGCGAGCAGGAAGGGCGCGACGAACCACCCCGACCCGAACATCAGCCCCGCCAGCCACGGCCCCACCGCCCGTGGCAGTTGCGTCGAGACCCCGCTCACGCTCGCCGCCAACCCGCGCCGGTGGCCGCGCACCGCGCCGAGGACCAGCGCCTGGCGTTGTCCGGCGGTGCCGCGGTTCAGCACCGTGCGCGCGGCATAGGCCCCGATCGCCCAGCCGAACGTCGGCGCAAACGGCATCGCCACCATCAGCCCCAGCCCGGCGGTGCGCATCGCCACCACCACCCGCACCATCCCGAATCGTGTCGCCAGCCGTCCCGCCATCAGGGTCGCAAACCCGGAGGCCAGCAGCACCAGCCCGATCGCCGGCCCGATCTGCCCGGGCCCGGCGTCGAACCGCTCGGCCAGCCACCACGACAGCAGCGGTCCGGAGAGGCCGATTCCCACCCCGTTCAGCGCGTTGATCCCCGCCAGCCGCAGCAGCAGCCGGTTCTCCGCGGCTTGGTCGCGCGCTTCCTCGGCCGGCGGAGCGGGAACGCGGGCGGTGCGCACCCGCTCCGGGACCAGGGCGAGCAGCACGAGCGAGAGCAAAGTGGTCACCGCGACCAGCGCGAACAGCGGCCGGTAGCCAAGCGCCCCCGGCAGCGGCCCGCGCCACAGATGCGGCAGGCCGCCCAGGAAGGTGCCGACAGCGGTGGCAAAGAACCCCAGTGCCGCGTTGCGCCCGAAAGCCCGGCTCAGCGCCGGCCCGTCCACCTGGTCGGATAGCCAGGCCTGTTGCACGGCCCCGAATAGCCCCGGGACTCCCACCGCGCCGCGTCCGAACCCGGCTACGATCGCTGCCCCGGCTACCACCGCGGTGTGCGCTGAGACTACCGCCAGCCCTGCCGCCACCACGACCGCCGCCAGATAGGCGAGCAGGAACGGCTTGCGCCCGAACCGGTCGGACAGCGGCCCGGCCGCCCCGGTCAGCACACCGCCCAACAGGATTCCGGCCCCAACCACCGCGCCAAGAAACCCCGGTGACCAATGCAGCGCCCGAGCATACAGCGCGAAATCAACCCCCATCGCTCCCTGGCCGAGGCTGATCACGGTGCGTGCGGCAAGCAGGCGACGGGCGGCGGGTGGCAGACGGGCACTCATCGCGATGGTCGGTCCTGGTTCGGACAGTGGGAAGCAAGGCGCTGCCCCCGAGACACCCTCACACGCACGGAACCAACGGAAGGGTTCCAAGGGCGAGCCCTTGGCGGGGTCCCAAGGGCCCATGGAGGGCAGAGCCCCTGGCCTTGCTCCCACCCGCCACGCTATGGCCGGGCGGCGCTGCGGGCTATAGAGGGGATCGCATGGCCGCTGCCCGATCGCTCACCCGCATCGCCGTGAATGCCGCGCTCGACTTCGCGCTGGCGGCGCTGGCGGTTCCGTTGGCCGGCTGGATCGCCGATCCCGCCGCGGGCGCCGCGCCGCCGCTGTGGGCTGCGCCGCTCGGGGCGGTGGCGCTGCTTGTGGTCGGGGTTCCGTTCCGGCTGTCGCGCCAGCATTGGCGTTTTGCCGGGCTGGGCGACTTGGCGGTGGTGGGCGGGACTGCGGCGCTTGGGGCTGCCCTGCTGGCCGCGGTGGTACTGCCGTTCGCCCGGCTTTCGCCCAATCCTGCGTTTCCGGTGGTGCTCGCGCTGGTGCAGACCGTGCTGCTTGCCGCGCCCCGCATCGGCTACCGGCATGCCCGCACGCGCCCGCGCGTCGCCCCCGAGCCGGCGGCCGACCCGGCGCTGGCGCTGCTCGCCGGTGCCGGGGAGGACGCCGACCTGTTCCTGCGCGCCCTGGCGCAGGACCGGCGGCAGAGCTTGCGGGTGATCGGGCTGCTCGCCTTCGGCTCGCGCCAGACCGGGCGGCGCATCCTGGGCCAGCCGATCCTCGGAACGGTGGCGGAGGCCGGGGCGGTGCTCGCCCGCCTGGCCGCGGAGGGAAGGCTGCCGCGCATCCTGGTGGTGGTCAGTGCGGACCTTCCGGGGCCGGCGCTCGCCACGTTGGTGGAGGAGGCGGACAGGTTCGGCGTGCTGGTCCGCCGCGCGCCGCAGCTCACCGCGCTCGATTCCGCGCCGCTTGCCGCTCCCGGGCGGTCGATCGAGCTGCGCCCGGTGGAGATCGACGATCTGCTCAATCGTGCCCAGGTGCCGCTGGACCGGGAGGCGATGGCGCGGCTGGTGCAGGGGCGTCGCGTCATCGTGACCGGCGCCGGCGGCACCATCGGGTCCGAACTCGCGCGCCAGATTGCGGCTCTCGGGCCGGAGCGGCTGATCCTGCTCGACAACGGCGAATACGCGCTGTGGCAGATCGACCTGGAGTTGGGTGAGCACCACCCCGGCGTGCCGCGCCTCGCGCTGATCGCCGACGTGCGCGACGAGGCGCGCATCCGCGCGGTGTTCGCTGCCGAACGTCCCGACCTCGTGTTCCACGCCGCTGCGCTGAAGCACGTGCCGATGGTGGAGGCGAACCCGGCCGAGGGCCTGTTGTCCAACGCCGCCGGCACCCGCCACGTGGCCGACGCGGCGCGGGCGGCCGGGGCGCGGGCAATGGTGCTGATCTCTACCGACAAGGCGGTGAACCCGACCTCGGTGATGGGGGCGTCGAAGCGGCTGGCCGAGATGTATTGCCAGGCGCTCGATATCGCCGCGCGCGCGGAACGGGATCATCCCTCGCGCGTGCAGGCGCGCGACGGCATGCGCTGCATCACGGTCCGCTTCGGCAACGTGCTCGGCAGCACCGGCTCGGTCGTGCCGCTGTTCCAGCGCCAGCTCGCGCGCGGCGGCCCGCTGACGGTCACGCATCCCGACATGCGGCGCTATTTCATGACGGTGCGGGAGGCGGTGGGGCTCGTGCTGCAGGCCACCGTCGTGGGGCTGGCCGACGCGCCGCTGCCGTTGCGCGATCAGGCGGGGGGCAAGCGGGCGGGGGGCGAGCAGGGCGGCATCTTCGTACTCGACATGGGCGAACCGGTGAAGATTGCCGACCTGGCGCGGCAGATGATCCGGCTCGCCGGCCTGCGCCCGGACGAGGACGTGGAGATCCGCTTCACCGGCCTGCGTCCGGGGGAGAAGCTCTATGAGGAATTGTTCCACGGCCAGGAACCCCCCGTGCCCACTGGCTATCCCGGCCTGCTGATGGCCGCGCCGCGCACCGCCGACCCGGCGATCGTCGGGCGGGCGATGGACGAGATCGCGTCCGCCTGCCGCGGCGGGCATACGCGGCTCGCGCTCGCGCTGCTCGGTCGCCTTATTCCCGAATTCGCCCATAACGCCGAAGGCCAGACCCCGATGACAGGTACGCCCCCGATGACAGGTATGCCATGACCGCGCCCGAGCCGATCCCCTTCCTCGATCTCAAGGCGCAACAGGCGCGCATCGCGCCGGAGTTGCGCCGGCGGCTCGATGCGGTGCTGGCGCATTGCCAGTTCATCCTCGGCCCGGAGGTGGCGGAGCTGGAAGCGGCGCTCGCGTCCTTCTGCGGCGCGGCGCACTGCGTGGCAGTCAGTTCCGGTACCGATGCGTTGCAGATCGCGCTGATGGCCGAAGGCATCGGTGCCGGCGACGCCGTGTTCCTGCCGGCCTTTACCTACACCGCGACCGCCGAGGTGCCGCTGTTGCTCGGCGCCACGCCGGTGTTCGTCGATGTCGATCCGCGCACCTTCCAGATCGATCCGGCGCATCTGGCCGACCGCATCGGCGCGGTGCGCGCCGCGGGACGGCTGCGGCCGCGGGCGCTGATCGGCGTCGATCTGTTCGGCCAGCCGGCGGACTGGCCGGCATTGGCCGCGATCGCGGCGCGAGAGGGGCTGTTTACCGTCGACGATCTCGCGCAGAGCTTCGGCTGCACCCTGCACGGGCGCGCGCTCGGCGCCGCGGCGGACGCGACCGCGACCAGCTTCTTCCCCTCGAAGCCCCTCGGCGCCTATGGCGACGGCGGGGCGCTGTTCACCGAATCGGCGGAACGCGCCGCGCTGTTCCGCAGTTTGCGCACGCACGGGGAGGGCACCACCCGCTACGAGGTTCTGCGCACCGGGATGAACGGAAGGCTCGATACGTTGCAGGCGGCGGTGCTGCTGGCGAAGCTATCGGTCTTCCCCGAGGAACTGGCGGCGCGCGAGCAGGTCGCGCAGTTCTACGACCGCCGCCTCGGCAACCTGGTTGAAATCCCGGCCCGCGTGCCCGACAGCACCAGCGCCTGGGCGATCTATTCGGTATTGCTGGCCGATGCCGCGGAGCGGGACCGGGTGCAGGCCGGCTTGCGCGCAGCCGGCGTGCCCACCGCGATCTACTACCCGCGTCCGTTGCATCTGCAGCCGGCCTACCGCGATGCGCACGACGGCGCCGCCCTGCCGGTGGCCGAGGCGTTGGCGCACCGCATCCTCGCGCTGCCGATCCATCCCGACCTCACCGAGGCGGCCATGGCGCGCGTCTGCGACGCCCTCGACACGGCGCTGCGCCGATGACCCTGTGGGCGGACTTCATCCGCCACGACGACCGGCTGGTGCAGAAATGGGCGCATTATTTTCCGGTCTATGAGCGCCACTTCGGCCGCTACGTGAACCGTCCGCTGCTGTTCGTGGAGATCGGCTGCGGCAAGGGCGGCTCCTTGCAGATGTGGAAGCGGTATTTCGGGCCGCACGCGCGGATCGTCGGCCTCGACATCCAGCCCGAATGCGCCGCCTTCGAGGAGCAGCAGATCGCGGTGCGGATCGGCGACCAGGCGGACCCCGCCTTTCTCGCCCGGGTGGTCGAGGAGTTCGGCATTCCCGACATCGTGCTCGACGACGGCGGTCACCTGGCGGTGCCCACGGTGGCGTCGTTCCGCTTCCTGTATCCGCGGATCGACCGCAACGGCGTCTACGCGGTCGAGGACCTGCACACTGCCTACTGGCCCGAGTACGGCGGCGGGCTGCGGCGGGAGGGGACGTTCATCGAACTGGCCAAGACCCTGGTCGACGAACTGAATGCGGATCTGTCGCGCGGAGCGGTGGCGCCGACAGGTTTTACCCGATCGACCCTGTCCATGCATTTCTACGATAGCCAGGTGATCTTCGAGCGGGGGCAGACACTGCCCCGCCGGGATCTCAGGATCGGCGGCCGGGCAGCGGAACCGAGGCTCGGCGCCGATGGCCGCCGCGCCGTGTCTCCCGCGTCTACGCCGCCCGCGAGAGCGCCGTGCGAACCGCCCGGGGCGGAACCGTTTCCGGGGTGACGTCGAAATATTCCATATAGGCGCGGAACTTCTCCCGCTCCATCGCCGGATCGAGGCCGTGATCGGCGAAGCGGTATGCCTCGTGGTCGTACTCGCCGCGCGGGTGCCGGCCGACCAGGCGGCCCATGGCCCCCGCCGCCGGCGGTTCCAGCGCCAGCCCGAAATGGCGATAGACCCGTCGCACGGTGCCGAGCGGGTCGCCGATCAGCGCCGAGTGGTGCACATGGCAGATCGGCGCGACGAAGCCGTCTCGGTCGCCGGTTTCCATCATGCGCTGCGTGCCGAGGTGCCAGCGGTCGCTTTCGTCGCGACCGATCGCCAGCGGATCGGTCGCGCGGGTGAAAGGGCGGCGTAGCACCTCGGTGAGTTTTGCGACCGACAGCAACACCTTCACCGGATCGCGATGGACGAACACGATGCGCGCGTCCGGGAATGCCGCGCGCAGATCGCGCAGCGCGAAGACGTGGTCGGGACATTTCAGCACCCAGCGGCGTGGCGCGCCCGCCGCGGCGGCACGGTCCTGGTGCTGCAGGTGCTGGAGGAACCGAAGTTCAAACTGGTAGGCCGGCACGTGGCCGGCCTGGTCGAGCCAGTTTCGGTAGGCAGGAATGCGATAGGTGGTATCGAACCGCAGGCTGCGGAACACATGCGCTGCGATTTCCGAACATTCCTGCGGCGAGGTGGCGCGCAGCGGGTGCAGTCCCGGGAACTCCGGCGCGATGCGGGCGAAGGCGCGCAGTTGCGCATCCACCCGCGCGATCCGGCGATCCGGCCCGGTTTGCGGCGGATAGGGAGCAATGGTCTCCCACACGCGCGGCGCACGATTGGCGGGATCTTCCAGCAGCACCCGGTGCAGGAAGCTCGTGCCACTGCGCGGCAGGCCGGTGATGAAGATCGGCTGCGCGATCGGCTCGTCGCGGATGGCGGGGTCGCGTGCTTCCTCGGCGGCGAGGCGTAGCAAATTGCCCAGGAACCGCAGCACATCCCAACGCGTGGCGATGCGCCCGACCAGGCTCGGGTCCGAAGTGGCGGCGCAGGCCTCAATCAGCTGGTTCAATGGTTCCTGGAACGGAATGCCGCCGAAATCGGCCGTCCCGGCGCGGCGCACCGCCTGGGCGATGAGGGCCGCGGGTCGCAGCGGCCGGCGGAGATAACCGCATCCGCCGGCAAGACAATCGGCAAGACGCAGGGCGGCAGGGAGGGGCAACCGGGGCCTCCGATCGGCAGCGCGGCACGGAATGACCTTGCTGACATAGGGGACCGGGGGGGCGATTGCAGCCTGGTGGGCCGCGCACTGCGGGCTTGTTACAAATCTTGACGCGCGCCGACGCCCCGGTCTTGGCGGCGATGGACTCGACCCTTGGTGGTCGCGGCCTATATTGGCGGTAACGTAGCGCATTCCGGACCGTGCCGCCCCCCCATGCCGCGCCCAGGAATGCGCCGGGCGCCCGGGAGGCTGGCCGTGGACCGTGTAACAGTCCGAGCCGAAGGAAGGTCGATGGAGTTCTCCCTGTTATCACGCCGCCGCGTGGTGGGTCTGTCGCTGGCGGCGGCGCTCGTGGTCGGCGCCGGGGTGCCTGCGCCGGCCACTGCCGCGTCGTTCGCTGACTCTTCCTCCGGCGCTGCGTCGGGCGCGGATGTTGCCCAGCAACCAATCGTGCCGATCCGCGCGCTCGACGAAGCCCTGCTCGGCATCATGCGTGCCGGCAAGGCGGCGCCGTTCCAGAAGCGGTTCGACATGCTGGCCCCCGCGGTCGATCGCGCGTTCGATCTGCCGCACATCCTGCGCGTCTCGGTGGGGGCCGCCTGGTCCGGGTTGAACCCAACTCTGCAAACGAGCCTGCTGGGTGCGTTCCGGCGCTACACGGTCGCGTCCTATGTCGACAATTTCGACGAGTTCGACGGCCAGCACTTCGAGGAACAGCCGGCGACCCGCGCGCTGCCGGACGGCGAGCAGGTGGTGGTGACGAGGATCGTCTCCCGGTCCGGCGATTCCCACCAGTTGGACTACGTCATGCAAGAGCAGGACGGGGTCTGGAAGGCGGTCGACGTGCTGGCAGACGGCGCGATCAGTCGGGTCGCGGTGCAGCGTTCGGACTTCCGCCAGCTGCTGGACCAGGGCGGCGCTACGGCGCTGATGGCCAGCCTGCAGCGCAAGACACGCGACCTTTCGCGCGGGTGATACCGGCGGCCTCTTCGGCCGGCCGGTATCGCGCATGGGGTTGGCGGGGCGGCCATGCGCAAAATCAAGGCCATACCAGCGGCCAGGTGGACGCCGGACGAGTCATCGGCCGGGGCCGCTGGTATGAGACGGCGCGGCGGCGTGCCTGCCGACCGGCCGCCGGACGTTTTCGCCCGGTGTCGGGCCTGCGGCGGACCTTCGGGCGATCGCACGCCGCTGCGTTGCTAACGGTAGTCGGGCGGCGGTGGCGGATAGGTGGGTTGCTCCCGGTAGTAGCCGTTCTGCGGCGGCGGCGACGGTGTGGTGGCCGCACCGCCCACGGCGCCAACGGCCCCCCCGATCAGAGCCCCGGTCGCCGCACCGCGTCCCCCGCCGGCCAGGCCGCCGATCACTGCCCCGGCGCCGGCGCCGAGCACGCCGCCGCCCAGCGCGCGCTGGCCCGGATCATAGGGGTTTGTGCAGCCGGCGAGCAGCAAGGTGAGGCCCACTCCCGCCGCGCCCAGACCGACGAGACGGGAGCCGCGCATCCCGCGCCCTTTCATCTACCGAACTCCGATGCCGATGTTGAGGCCGGGAGCGAAGACCACCGGGGGCGGCGCGTAATACACCGGGGGCGGTGGGTAATACACCGGCGGCGGGTAGTAGACCGGCGGCGGGGCCACGGCGACCCCCCACGGGCGGCGCCAGCCATGATGCCAGTCTCCGTGCCAGCGGCCATGCCAGCCATGATGCCAGTCATCCCGGTCGGCGTGGGCCGGGGCGGCAGCCAGTACGGCCGAGCCCGCCAGAGCAAGCGCTAATATGGCCAGGCGAAACGAATGCATGAGGCTATCCTCCTGTCCGGCGCCGCTTCGCGCGGCGCCACGGGAGAAAGCCCCGAGATCATGGCGGCATCCGGGCGCGGCAAGGGCCAAACGATGAGCACGCACCGCCGTCGGTGCGTGCGGGCAAGGAAAAAAGCGCAGTCCGGCACGGCCCCGGGCGTTGCGCGGGGCGCCGAGGCGGGCCGATCTCAGGTCCGTGCTTCGGTCACGTGTGCGTGACCGGAACGTAGTCGGGCGGGGTCGGGACCGCTGGTTGGCGCATCAGTCGCGGTAGATCATCTTCCGTGTCATCCCGCCGTCGGCGATGAACTCGGCGCCGGTGACGAAGCCGCTCTCCGGCCCCAGCAGCCAGGCGGCGAGGGCGGCGATGTCGGCCGGCACGCCGACCCGGCCGGCGGGATGATCGGCGTGGTCCTCCGGCCGCGGCGGGGGGCCCTTGGTCGCGATCCAGCCGGGGCTGATCGCGTTCACCCGCACCGAAGGCCCCAGGCTGATCGCCAGCGCATGGGTCAGCGCGACGAGGCCACCCTTGGAGGCGGCGTAGGACTCGGTATCCGGCTCGGACATATGCGCGCGGGTGGAGGCGATGGTGACCACGGCCCCATGCGCGGCGCGCAGCAGCGGCGCGCTCGCGCGGGCCAGGAGGAAGGCGGCGGTGAGGTTGGTCGCGAGCACCGCGTTCCATTCGGCGAGGCTCAGGTCCGCAAGCGGCTTGCGGATCATGATCCCGGCGTTGCACACGAGCCCGTCGAGCCGGGCTTCCTCGGCCGCGATGCCGGCGATCAGCGCGGCGACCGCGGCCTCGTCCGCCACGTCGCAGGGCGCGAACCGCCCGCCGGGCGGGGCGGCGCCGGCGGGGTTGCGGTCGGCAGCCACCACGCGCCAGCCGTCGGCGGCGAGGCGAGCCGCGATGGCGGCGCCGATGCCGCGGGCCGCGCCGGTCACCAGGGCTGTCTTCCGCGTCATGGGGTTCCCTTCGGGTCTCCGCGCCGCACCGGCTGCGGTTCCGGCGCTATTCCTTCACCGCTCCCGCCGCCAGCCCGCCGACCAGATGGCGCTGGACGAAGAAGGCGAGCACGACGGGCGGCAACCCGATCAGAGTAGCCGCCGCCATCAGTGCACCCCAGTTGGTCACGCCCTCTCCCGCGAAATTGAAAGCCACCACCAGCGGCGTGGTGGAGAATCCGGACAGCACGAGCGCGAAGAGGAAATGGTTCCGGGCGAAGACGAAACTCAGGATGGCGGCGACCGCGAGCCCGGGGCCCACCAGCGGTAGCGGTCGGGCGGGTCGTATGAGCGGCGTGGATCGGCTTATCCGGCCGAGGCCCACACGAAAGACGGGGCGCGGCCGGCGGCCGGCCCCATTGCCCGATGTGATTGCGGCGCGCGTCAGGCTGCGTGCAGTGCGCGCCAGACCCGTTCCGGCGTCGTCGGCATGTCGATCTCCCGCACGCCGTCAGCGGCCAGCGCATCGATGATCGCGTTGATCACCGCTGGCGGACTGCCCACCGCGCCCGCCTCGCCGGCGCCCTTCACGCCGAGCGGGTTGGTCGTGCAGGGCACCTCCACGAACGCCACCTCGATTTCCGGCATGTCGGCGGCGCGCGGCAGGGCGTAGTCGGTGAAGCTGCCGGACAGCAACTGTCCCGACTCCGGATCGTACACCGTGCGTTCCATCGTCGCCTGGCCGAAGCCCTGGGCGACGCCGCCGTGCACCTGGCCGCGTACGATCATTGGATTGACGGCCTTGCCCACGTCGTCGGTCACGGTGTAGCGGGCCAATTGCACCGTGCCGGTGTCGGGATCGATCTCCACCTCGGCGATGTGGCAGCCGTTCGGGAAGGTGTGCGCCTTGATCTCGGCGACCTCGGCGGCATCGAGGATGATCGCGGCCTGCCCGGCGGCGGCCTTGCGGCGCTGGGTTGCGGCCAGGGCGACGATGTCGATGCCGCGATCGGTGCCGGCAATGGCGAACCGTCCGTCGGCGAACACGATGTCACCGAGCGCTGCCTCCAGCTCCTCGGCGGCTGCGCGACGGCCCTTGTCGATCACGGTGTCGGTGGTGACCAGGATCGCCTGACCCTCCGAATAGAGGCTGCGCGCGCCGCCGGTGCCGCCGCCTACGGGGATGGTGTCGGTGTCGCCCTGGCGGATGCGGACCAGCTCCGCATCGATGCCCAGCCGGTTGGAGATCAGTTGCACATAGGCGGTCTCGTGCCCCTGACCGGTCGATTGGGTGCCGACATAGACATCGACGCCGCCGTCCTCGGCGAAGCGGATCTCGGCGCGTTCGGTGGGATCGCCGCCGGTCGCTTCCAGGTAGTACGCCATACCGATTCCACGCCGCCTGCCGCGTGCCGCCGCCGCATCCCGCCGCGCCGGGAATCCCTGCCAGTCCATGGTGGCGAGCGCGGTGTCGAGCACGCGCGGGAAATCACCGCTGTCGTAGGTCTTGCCCACCGGCGTGGCGTGCGGCAGGTCGGACGGGCGCAGCATGTTGCGCCGGCGGAACGCGGCGCGATCCTGGCCGAGCTCGCGCGCTGCCTGGTCCATCAGCCGTTCCACCAGGTAGTTGGCCTCGGGCCGTCCGGCGCCGCGATAGGCATCCACGGGGACCGTGTTGGTGAACACGCCGATCACGTTGGCATATACCGCCTGCACGGAATAGACGCCGCCCAGCACGCCGGTGCCGGCATAGGTCGGGATATACGGTGCGAAAGACGAATAATAGGCGCCCATGTTGGAGATGTTGCGCGTCCGCAGGGCCAGTACCTTGCCGTCGGCGTCGATCGCGAGCTCGCCCTGGGTGACGTTGTCGCGGCCCTGGGTGTCGCAGAGGAATGCCTCCCCCCGCTCCGCCGCCCATTTCACCGGCCGCTCCAGCTTGCGCGCGGCGTAGCAGGTCAGCACGTGCTCGGCATACAGGAACAGTTTCATCCCGAACCCGCCGCCCACGTCGGGAGTGACGATGCGGAACTTGTCGGCCTCCACGCCAAACACGCTGTTGATCAGCCCCTTCACCAGCCAGCCGCCCTGCGTGTTCGCATACAGGGTCCAGCGGCCGGCGGTGGCGTCGTAATCGGCCAGCGCGGCGCGCGCCTCCATCGAGGAGACGATGATGCGGTTGTTCACCACCGTCAGCCGCGTGACGTGCGCGGCCTTGGCGAACAGCGCGTCGGTGGCGGCCTTGTCGCCGATTTCCCAGTCGAACGCCCGGTTGTCCGCAACGTCGGGCCATACGCGCGGCGCGCCCGGCTCCAGCGCGCCGGCGGTGTCGGTGATCGAGGGCAGGTTTTCGTACTCGACGACGATCGCCTCCGCCGCATCGCGCGCGGTCTTCACGCTGTCGGCGACGACGAAGGCCACCGGATCGCCGACATGGCGCACCGCGCCCTGCGCGAGCGCCGGATGCGGCGGCACGGCCAGCGCCGAGCCGTCGCGATTGTCGAGCGTCACCGCGCACGGCAGCGGTCCGATGCCGTCGGCGGCCAGATCGGCGCCGGTATAGACCGCCGATACGCCGGGCAGCGAAGCGGCCGCGGCGGTGTCGATCGAGGTGATGGCGGCGGCGGCGTGCGGGCTGCGCAGCACCACGCCGTACAGCATCCCCGGTAGCCGGATGTCGTCGGTGTAGCGTCCGTGGCCGAGCAGCAGGCGCGGGTCTTCCACGCGGCGGACGGGCTGGGCGAGGCCGAACTTGGTCATGGCAAGCAGTCTCCGGCTGGGTCGTGTTCGGGGACCGCCAGCATGCCCGCATCGCTTGGGGGAGGGGAAGGGGTGCCCTGAGGAAAGGCCCCTGGCCTTGCTGCACAAGAGCCGATACGTCCCCCCTCATGACCTCCCGAGCTATCCCGCTGGAAACCGTGTCCGTCGACGTGCCGGATCTCGCCATGCCTGCTTACGAGGCCGCGCTGCGCAGCACCTGCGCGACCGTCGGCCTGTTCCGCGACGAGGCGAGCGGAATCTGGCGCCTGGAAGGGGTGAAGCAGGTCGGCGCAAACGACCCCGCCCTTATCGCCGGCCTGGCGCTGGCGGCGGCGCTGACCGGGGTTGCCGCGCCGCTCGCGCGCCAGCCGGTGGCGGCGGAGGGTTGGCTGGAGCGCAGCTACGCGGGCTTCCCGGAGCAGCGCGTCGGTCGCCGCTTTGCCTTGCGCGGCACGCATCTGCGCGGGCCGAGCGCGGCCGGGCGCATCACGCTCACGCTCGATGCCGGTGCGGCGTTCGGCTCCGGCGAGCACGGCTCGACCCGCGGCTGCCTGCGCGCGCTGGAGGCCGTGGCGCGGCGCCGTCCGCGGCGCGTACTCGATCTCGGCACCGGGTCGGGCATCCTGGCGATGGCGGCGGCGCGGCTGCTGCACCGGCCCGTGCTGGCGGTGGATATCGATCCCTGGGCGGTGCGGGTCGCGGCGCGCAACGCGCGGCAGAACGGGGTCGGGCCGCGGATCACCTGCCGGCGGGCGGACGGCTGGCAGGGCCCGGTGGT
Organism: uncultured Pseudomonadota bacterium; assembly: GCA_963708095.1. Taxonomy (GTDB): domain Bacteria; phylum Pseudomonadota; class Alphaproteobacteria; order Acetobacterales; family Acetobacteraceae; genus JAJZVS01. The sequence goes on along the minus strand of OY970182.1, from coordinate 2,760,931 downwards.
GCGGGCGGGCGGGCCGTACGACCTCGTGCTGGCGAACATCCTGGCCCGGCCGCTGTGCCGGATGGCGCACGATCTTGCCGGCCATCTCGCCCCCGGCGGGCGCGTGATCCTGGCCGGGCTGCTGGGCTCGCAAGCGCGGGCGGTGCTGGCGGCGCACCGCCGGTCGGGCCTGGTGCTGGCGGCGCGGTTGGCGGAAGGGCCGTGGACCACGCTCGTGCTGCGGGCCGGCCGGCCCGGTGCTTGAAGCACGTCGATGCTGATCGGGTTTGCCATGCGTCGTTCCACCTCTCCCGCAAAGCGGAATGAGGTGACGACTGACTGGCCCTTCCCGTCGTCAGCCGGCCTAATGCGCGCCGCCGCCGGCGGCCACGCCCTTGCGTAGCATCGCAACCGCGAGCACGGCGGCGAGCAGCACGGCGCCGAGCATCGCGAAACAATCGGCGTAGCCCATGAATGTTGCCTGCGCGCGAATGCTCTGCCCGACCGCGATCATCGCTCGGTGCATGGCGCCCGCGACGTCCGGCGTCCCATGCGTCATGAAATATTGCTGCAACAGATCAAGCCGCGTTCGGGTCGCCGGCTGCAGCATAGACACATTGGCGTTGATCATGAAGGAATGATACTGCTCGCGCCGGGTGAAGAACGTCTCCAGCGCCGCCGTGCCGATCGCGCCACCCAGGTTGCGTAGCATGTTGAACAGGCCGGACGCGCTGCCCGCCTCGATCGACGTGATGCCGACCATGGCAATGGCCGACAGCGGCGTCATCACCAGTGCCTGGCCCAACGCCCGCGTCACGTCCGGCACCAGGAGCTGCGGCGCCGCATAATTCGCGTCGAGATGCAGGTTCATGAAGCAGCTGACCGCGAACACCAGCAGGCCGAATCCCACCAGGAACCGCGGATCGACCCGCCGCATCAGCAGCGGCACGAACGGAATGATCACGAGCTGCGGCAGCCCGGTCCAGGCCATCACCCGGCCGATCTGCTCCGAATTGAAACCCTGCGCCACCGCCAGGTACTGCGGCAGCAGGTAGGCCGATCCGTACAGCGCGAAGCCGAGCAGGAAATTCCCCAGCGTGCCGAGGCCGAAATTGCGCCGCGCCAGCAGGCGCAGCTGGATCAGCGGCTCCCGCCGTCGCAGCTCAACAAAAATGAACGCGCTCAGCATCACCGCGGCGAGCAGGCTCAACCGCACGATGAAGGGCGAGCCGAACCAGTCGTAGACGTTGCCGTCGTCGAGCACGGTCTGCAACGCGGCGAGTCCCACGGCCATCAGCGCAATGCCGAGCCAGTCGCCGCGGCGCAGCAGGCCAAGCTGCATCGGCGAACGCGGCAGGCCATAGATCAAGGCCGGCACCATGATCGCGCCAGGAACCAGGTTGATATAGAAGATCGTCGGCCAGCCGTAGGTGTCGGTAAGCCAGCCGCCGATCGTCGGCCCGATCGCCGGCGCGAAGGTCGCCGTGATCGCGAATCCCGCCAGGCCGATCGACCGCTTCGAGGGCGGCAGCATGGCCACGATGATGGTGAACGCGAGCGGGATCAGTACCCCGCCGGTGAAGCCCTGCAGCGCCCGCAGCAGGATCATCTGCGGCAGGGTGTGCGCCTCGCCGCAGGCAGCGGAGAAGGCCAGAAACAGCACCGTGTTGGTGATCAGGTAGCGGCGCAGCGAGAACACCCGGCTCAGGAAATCGGTCATCGGGATGACGATGATCTCGCCGATCAGGTAGGCGGTGATCACCCAGGCGCCGTTGACGCCGCCGGTGCCGATCCCGCCCTCGATATAGGGCAGGGAGGCGTTGGTGATCTGGATGTTCAGCACCGCCATGAAGGCGCCGATGATGGCGCCGCCGACGGCGATCCAGGTGCGCAGCGGGACGGCCTGTTCCCCTGCAGGGGCGATGTCGGCCATGTCAGGCGGCGATCATGTATGCGGATTCGTATCGATCGTCGGCTCGACCGACATGCCCGGACGCAGCCGGCCGACGAGCGGATCGTGCGGATCGAGCGTGATCTTCACCGGGATGCGCTGCACGATCTTGGTGTAGTTGCCGGTGGCATTGTCGGGCGGCAGCAGCGCGAACTCCGCGCCGCTGGCCGGGGCGATGCTGTTGACGACGCCATGCACGGTGGCGTCGGGGAACATGTCGACCGCGATCGCGACCTTCTGGCCGGGACGGACGTCGGTGAGCGTCGTCTCCTTGTAGTCGGCCGTCACATAAACCGCGGCGAGCGGCACCACCGCCATCAGCGCGGTGCCTGCCCGCACGTACTGGCCGACGCGCAAGGTGCGGTCGCCGACGGTGCCGGTGACGGGCGCGGTGATGGTGGTGTAGCTGAGCGTCAGGTCTGCCTGGCGCAGCGCCGCCTGCCGCTGCGCGTATGTCGCCTGCGCCCGCGCCAGCGCCGTGCGCAGCACCGCGATCTGCTGCACGGCGACGCCGACGCCGGCGGTGTCTCGCGCGAGCGCCGCCTGCTTCTCGGTGATGTCGGCCTGCCATTGTTGCGACAGCTGCTGGGTGCCTGCGCCGGTGCGCGCCAGTCGCGCATAGCGCCCGTCTTGCTGGCGCGAGAACGCCAGCGCCGCCTCGTCGGCCGCGACCCCGGCGCGCGCTTGGGTCACGACCAGCCGCTGGCGGGTGATCTCCTGGCGCAGGTTGTCGATGCCCGCGGTGGCGGCGGCGAGGTCGGCGCGGGCCTCGGCGCGGGCGGCGCGATCGTCGCGGTCGTCGATGCGCGCCAGCACCTGCCCGGTCCGCACCGGCTCGTTGTCCTGCACCAGCACGGCGGCGATGTAGCCCGACACGCGCGGGCTGACGATCACCGAATCGGCCTGCACGGTGGCGTCCTCGGTGGAGACCAGGAATTGCCCGGTGGTCCAGTAGTAGCGGCCGTAGTCACCAAGCCCGACCAGCACGACCAGCACGCCGAGCGCGATCGCCAGCTGGCGCAGCGGCCAGGGGCGGCGGCGCGCAGGCGCACTCACCCCTGCCTCCGGCCCCGCGGGACCGACGAGCTGAGATCCGTCCATACATGCGTCTCCTGATCGGGCAGGTCGGGCGACCGTCCGGCGAGGCGAAGATGGCTTCTCCGAGGGTTTCGATTACCGCCACCGGCGGCACAGCAGTTATGCGCAAGCTCGGATATAGCGTTGTTTTGCCCCCAGGGAGCCGCCGTGTCAGCGATCGACCGTCGCCGGCACCGCGATGCGCACCCACACGAGGTTCACCACCAGCAGCACCGCGGTGACGACGAACACCCAGCGCAGCCCGGCGCTCGCCGCCACCAGGCCGCCGGTCAGCGGCCCGAGCGCGATGCCGAGAAACGAGGCCGACGAGCTTAGCCCGTAGACGAACCCGCGCGAACTCGCCGACACCATCCGCCCCACCAGCGCGTTCGCGGTCGGCAGGATGCCGCCAATGAAGCACCCGACTCCGAAACGTTCCGCGACGAACACCCAGTAGCCGTGCGCCAGGGCCTGCGGCGCGGTCATCGCCGCCGCGCCGAACAGGCTGATCAGCAACACCCGCCGGTAGCCGAGCTCGTCGCTGCGCTTGCCGAGGAACGGGGAGGCGATCACGTCGGCAAGTCCCGTCACCGAAAACGCAAACCCCGCCAACGTCGCGAGCTGCGGCACCGGGCCGGTGAGCTGCTGGACGAACAGGGTCACAATCGGCTGCACCGCCTGCACCGCGAACTGCGCCAGCAGCAGCACCAGCATCAGCGCCGCCAGCCCCGGCGTGGCGCGGAACAGCGCCATCGCCGCCGGGATCGACTTGCCGCGTCGCCCGGCCGGTGTCGGCGGGCGGACGAACCGCTCCGGCACCAGCCACCACGCCAGCGCAAACCCGATGAGCGAGATCGCCGCAGCGAAGAAGAACGGTGCCCGATAGCTGCCGGTCGCGTCCGCCAGCAGCCCGCCGATGATCGGCCCGATCAGCGAGCCCACCAGTTGCCCTGTGGACAGCCAACCCAGCGCGTACCCCAGCCGCTGGTCCGGCACCTGGCTCGCCACCAGCGCGATCGCCGCCGAATTGAACCCGGCGAACAGCCCCATCGCCATGCGGAACGCGAACAGGTGCCACACGCTGGTCGCGACCCCCATCAGCCCTGTGAACACGGCGATGCCGACGCTGGAACGCAGCACCATCAGCTTGCGCCCGTAGCGATCGGCCATGCGGCCCCAGATCGGCGCGGTGAAAGTGGCGACGAACGACGTCACCGACGCAAGCACGCCGGCCCAGAGGTCGATCAGATCCGCCCGGTGCACGCCGAGATCGGGCAAATAGAGCGGCATGATCGGGGCAAGAATGGTGAAGGACAGGCTCATGACGAGCTGGATCCCCACCATCGTCCACAGGGTCAGCGCCCAGTTGGGCGGCGGCCCGGAATCGTCGGCCGGAGCGGCGGCGGCCGGCGCGGCGGTGGGGGTGTTCATGCGCCGCCCCTGCCGCGCGTGGCGGCGGTGATCACGGCCTGGCCGCCGCGCGCGGCGTCGGTCCAGCGCGCCCGGCTTTCGCTTCCGCCGCGTCGGTCCGCCTCTGCATTTTCTGCCATCCCTGCCGTGTCGGGCCGACCCCGCGCCGCGCCGGAACCCACCACGGCACTATGCCCCATTCCATCCGCCGATCCATCCGTTCCGCGCATCCGTCGCCCACATACCCCCGTGGCCTCGGCCATCCCCCTCGTGCATCCTCGCCGGCGCGAGAAGAACGGGAGGACAGCCATGGCAGGCATGCTCGACGGGAAAACCGCGCTCATCACCGGCGGCGGCGGTGGGATCGGCCGCGCCGCAGCCCTGGCCTTCGCACGGGAAGGCGCGCGCATCGCGCTGGCGGACGCCGCCCGCGACGCCGCCCAGGACACCGTCGCAATGGTGAACGCAACCGGCGGCCAGGCGCTCGCGCTCGGCGGCGACGTGACCGACACCGCCGCCGTGCAGGCGCTGATCCGCGACACGCTGGGCGCTTACGGCCGGCTCGATTGCGCGTTCAACAACGCCGGCATCGCCGGCTATCAGGTCGACGCCGCCGGCAAACGCACCGCCGAGTGGTCCGACGACGCTTTCGACCGCATGATCGCAGTCAACCTGAAAGGCGTGTGGCTCTGCATGAAACACGAAATCCTGCACATGCAGGCAAACGGCGGCGGCGTCATCGTGAACACCGGCTCGATCGCCGGCCTGATCGGTCTGCCCACCTCGTCGGCCTACGTCGCCGCCAAACACGGCGTGCTGGGCCTGACCAAAACCGCGGCGATCGAATACGCAGCCGACAAAATCCGGGTGAACGCCGTCTGCCCCGGTTACATCCGAACCAAAATGACCGAGGAAGTGATGACCCGCCGCGGCGAAACCATCCTCGCCATGGTCCCCGCCGGCCGCATGGGCGAACCGGAAGAAATCGCCGAAATGGTCGCCTGGCTCTGCTCGGACCGCGCCAGCTACGTCACCGGCGCCTGCTACAACGTCGACGGCGGCTACATAGCCATGTGAGCCGGACCGGCTGCACGACGGGGGCGAGAGTAAGCTTAAGGCCCGGGGCGCTGCCCTGGCCTTGCTAACCCGCCCCCCGTCGTGCAGCGGGCTGGGCTTATCGGCCGCGGAGCAGCGTCGTCATGGCGGCGAGGCGCAGGAGGGTGCCGGTGTCGGCTTGACCGGTGATGGCTTCGGGGCGCCAGTGGCGTTGGAAGGCGCGCAGGGTGGTGGCGAGGGCGGGGTCGAGGGCGCCGTGTGGGCTGACGTTGTAGCCGATTTCCGCCAGGGCGACGCGCACGGGGGCGAGGCTGGCGGCGTCGCGCACGGGTGCTCCGGTGCCGGTGTCTTGGGTGCCGTGCGGCCACAGGCCGACGCCGCTCAGTGCCAGTTGTTCCCAGTCGAATTTCTCGCCCGGGTCTTCCTTGCGGTCGGGAGCGATGTCGCTGTGCGCCACGACGTTGCGCTGGGGAATTGGGTGGCGGGAGAAGATCGCGAGGCAGAGGTCGCACACGGCGGCGAGTTGCAGCGCGGGGAAGTCCCGGTAGCCCCATTCGTGGCCAGGGTTGACGATTTCGATGCCGATTGAGCGGTCGTTCAGTTCGCGGTGGCCGCGCCAGTACGACACGCCGGCGTGCCATGCGCGGCATTTTTCCGGGACCAGGCGCAGCGCGGCGCCATCCTCGTCGACGACGTAGTGGGAGGAGACGCGGGCGGCGGGATCGCATAGCCGCTCGATCGCCTCGCGCGCGGTGCGCATGCCGGTGTAATGCAGCACGATGGTATCGATCGGAACGTCCGCCGGGCGGTCGTCCTGGTTCGGGCTGGGCAGGTCGCGGATGGCGAGGCTCATGTCGGCGACCGGTCGTGTCGGCGGGTCACAAGCGCGGCCCCGGGCGGCCGCCACCCGGTTGTGCGGGCGACGGGGCGAGGGCTGGGACGGCCGGCGTCATAGCCCTCGTTCGCGTTTGATGCGGTCCCAGGCGGCGTTGATGCGCGCCACTTTGTCGCCGGCGCGGGCGATGATGTCGCCCGGCACGCCGCGGGCCGCGAGGCTGTCCGGGTGGTGTTCGCGCATCAGCCGCTTCCAGGCCGCGCGCAGTTCCTCGTTGCTGGTGCCGGCGGGGACGCCGAGCACCGCATAGGGATCCGGCTCTCCGCTTGCCGCGCGCGGCGGTGCGGCGCCGCGGGCGCGGTCCCATGCGGCCTGGTCGAGGCCGAAGGCGGCGTGGACGTGCGACAGGAATTCGTGTTCCGCCCGGTTCACCGGTCCGTCGGCGCGGGCGATGCCGAACAGGGAGGCGAGCACGTCTTCCAGCACAGCCGGGCTGTCGGCGAAGCTCTCGCCCAACTGGGCGGCGGCGGCTTCGTATCCCTCCGCGGTTTCGCGCGCCTGGTCGAACAGCCGGCCGATGTCGTGCACGGCTTCGGGCGGGACGCGGAACTGGCGGCGGAAGGCGGCGATTTCTTCCCGTCGCACCGGGCCGTCGGTCTTGGCGAGTTTGGCGGCCAAGGTCACCACGCCGAGCGCGAACACTTGGTCGCGCCGGCCGAGCAGGGCGGCCATCCGGGCGGAGGCGAACAGGGGATCGGTGGCGGAGAACGGCAGGCGCAGGTGCGGCACCGCACCGGAGTCGGCGGCGTGGCCAAGCGCGGCGCCGAACACCGCCCCCATCGGTCCGCCGACCGCGAAGCCGGCCATCCCGCCGATGATCTTACCCCAGTAACCCACGGCAGCCGTTGTACCATGAGCGCGCGGACCGCGGCAAAGCGCATCTGTCGGCGCGGCCGGCCGCCCGTTCACACGCGGCGCCGGCCAGAGGGGAGAGCCAGAAGGGGAGAGCCAGAGGGGAGACGCTGCAGGCGTGCGACGCGCCGATCCGGGTGCGCGGCCAGCACCGGGAGGCGATGCGGTTGGGGTGAAGCTGTAGCCGCCGACAAGGAAAAGGCTCCGGGATGGATCCCGGAGCCTGAATGGGTTGGCAGCCTTGCGGCTCGATCGCCGGCGAGTTCCGCTCAGCGGCGGTTCGTCGTGCCCAGCAACTGCAGCAGCAGCATGAACAGGTTGATGAAGTTCAGGTAGAGGCTCAGCGCGTCGTAGACGCTGCGCTTCGCCGCCTGGTCGGTGCCTTCGGCATAGGCATACTGGACGTAGGTGGCCTTGATCCGCTGGGTGTCGTAGGCGGTGAGGCCGGTGAACACCAGCACGCCGGCGAGGCTGATGACGAACTGCATCGCGGTCGAGTGCATGAACATGTTCACGACGCTCGCCAGGATGACGCCGATCAGCCCCATCATCAGGAAGCTGCCCCAGCGGCTGAGGTCGGCCTTGGTCGTGTAGCCGTAGAGGCTCATGGCCGCGAAGGTGCCGGCGGTGATGAAGAACACCCGCACGATGGAGGTGCTGGTGTAGATCAGGAAGATATTCGTCAGGCTGGCGCCCATCGCGGCGCAGAACAGCCAATACAGCGTCTGCGCCGTCCTGCGCGACAGCTTGTTCACGCCGAGGCTGAGCACCAGCACGAAGGCCAGCGGGGCGAAGATGGAGATCATCGCCAGCGGCCCGGCGGTGCGCGCCATGCCGTAGGGCGTCTGCACCAGCGGGTAGAACAGGTTCATCGCCGAGGTGTGGGCGATCACGGTCGCGATGATGCCGGTCACCAGCAGGCCCGACGCCATCCAATTGTAGACCTGTAGCATGTAGGCCCGCAGCCCCGCGTCCAGGACGGCGGAGGCGGCGGTGCTGGGAGCGGCGGGGTAGGCGCGGTAGTCGGGGCTGTACGCCATGGGTGCTCTCATCTCTTTCAGACGGGGGAAACCCGTGCGGCAGGAACATGCACTGCCGCAAGGTCGGCTTCAAGCGGGTCCGAAATGAGACTTCGGTCATTCATCGCGCAACTGCGACGCCGGCGGCACCCGCAACGCCCGTGCCGTGCCAGCATAGCCGAAACCGAGCAGCATCGCCAGCGCGGCGAGCAGGCCGATCGCCAGCCGTCCGGGCAGGAACATCCAGGGCAGGTGCATCAGGAAGCGCAGCACCGCCCAGCTCGCGAGCCCGCCGACCCCGGCGGCGAGCAGCCCCGCGGTCAGGCCGAGCGCGCCGAACTCCACCATCCAGGCGGCGCGGATCTGCGCCCGCGTGGCGCCGAGCGTCTTCAGGATCACCGCCTGGCGCACCCGCCGCCGCTGCCCCGCCGCCACGGCCGAGACCAGCACCAGCGCCCCGGCCACCAGGGTGACCGCGCCGGTCGCCGCCAGCGCCGCGGCGATCTGGTCGAGCAGGGTGGCGACCTCGGCCAGCAGGCCGCGCACCGCGATGCCGGTGACGTTGGGCAGCGCGTCGGAGACACGGCGCAGCAGCCCGCCCTCCTGGTCGCGTGCCACGTGCACCGTGGCGATCTCGGTGTGCGGCGCCTGGCCGAGCAGCCCGGGGCTTGCCACCAGCACGAAGTTCAGCCCGAGCCGCTGCCACTGGATGTCGCGCAGGCTCGCGATCCGCAGGTCGATGTCGCGGCCGAGCACGTTGACCCGGATCACATCCCCAAGCCGCACCCCCCAGCCGCGCGCCAGTCGCGCATCGAGCGAGACGAGCGGCGGCCCGTGGTAATCGGGCGCCCACCAGCGGCCGGCGACCAGCTTCGTGCCCTCCGGCGGGGTGGCGGCGTAGGTGAGGCCACGGTCGCCGCGCAGCGCCCAGCCGGTGCCGGGGGCGGCATGGACGTCCGCCGCCGGCACGCCGTTCACCGCGACGATGCGCGCCCGCAAAGTGGGTAGGGTCTCGATGCGGTGCGGCCCGGGCGTGGCGCGGACCAGGGCGCGGAAGCGGGCGAGCTGGTCCGGCTGGAGGTCGATGAAGAAGAAGCTCGGCGCCCGGTCTGGCAGCGCTGCCAGCACGACGCGGTTGAGGTTGCCCTGGATCAGCGCCACCGCGGCGAGGGTGGAGAGGCCGAGGCCGACCGAGACCAGCATCGGAGCGGTGGGCGCCCCGGGGCGATACAGGTTGCCGAGCCCGAGCCTGGCCCAGGGGCGGCGCGGCACCGGTGCCGCGCGCGCCGCCCGGGCCAGCGCCCAGGCCGCAGCGCGGAACAGGCCCAGGGAGCCAAGCGCGGCGGCGCAGAACCACAGTGTCAGCGGTCGGTCGTCGGTGCTCACGACGGCCAGCCCGACCAGGGCGGCGCCGAGCAGGGCGATGGCAAGCAGCACGGTACGCGTCAGGCGACGGCCCGAGACGTCCGTCGGCCTACCGCGATTGGGCGCGCCGCCGCGAACGGCTGTTTCGGCGGGATCCACGACCGGCGCTGCGCGATCGAGCACCCCGCCGCGATCCCCCGTCGGCGCGGCGCGCTCGGCAGGTACGGCGCGCCAGATGCGCGGACGCCAGCCGACCGGCCAGAGGGTGAGCGCCGGCCCGCCGGCGAACGTCCCGGTCGCCGCACCGCGGAACAGGGCGCCGCCCGGCACCTGCGCCGCCTGACCGAGCGGCCAGAGCGCGAATACCCCCGCGGTCAGCGCCCCATAGGCCGCCGCCAACGCCAGCGGCCCGGGGAAAACGCCCGCCGCCACCGGCACCGGCAACACCGACCCGAGCCAGCGTCCCGCCAGCACCGGCACCAGCGCCCCCACCACCAGCCCGAGTGCAATCCCTGCCGCCGCCAGCGCCGCCACCTGCAGCAGGCAGACGGCGAATACCAGTCGCGTCGGGGCGCCCAGGCAGCGCAGGATCGCCAGGGTCTCGGCCCGCGCTGCCAGCCAGGCGCTCACGCCGCCCGCCACACCGATGCCGCCCATCAGCAGCGCGGTCAGCCCGACCAGGGCCATGAAGCGGGTGGTGAGGGTAATGAACTGGGTCACGCCGGGGGCGGCCTCGGCCGGCCCGCGGATGCGCCAGCCTTGGGCAGCGAAGCGTGCCCGGAGCGCCGCCCGCAGTGCCGGCCCGGCCGCCGGGTCCGCCAGCGCGGCACGCAAAGTATAACTGACGATCGCGCCCGGCACGACGAGGCCGGTGCCCGGCAGCGCCGCCGCGGCGATCAGCGCCGGGGCGCCGAACAGCGCCGGGCCGGACACAAGGTCCGGGGTGCTGACCAGGGCCGCCCGCACCGTGAATGTACTTGTCCCGATGCGCGCCGTTGCTCCCGGCCGCAGCCCGAGCCGGGACAGCACCAGCGGGTCGGCGAGCAGCCCGTAGCGCCCGTCGCGCTGGCCCAGGGCCTGTGCCAGCGGCAGCGCAGGGCGCAGCACCGGGGCACCAAGCAGTGGCCAGCCGGGACCCGCCGCACGCAGGTTGATCAGTTGCCGCGCGCCGGAAGGCCCGACCAGCAGGGTCCGCATCTGCACGGTGGTGGAAAGCCGGGCGCCGCGGGCGGTGAGCCACTCGCGCAGGGCGGCCGGCGGCGGCTCGGCGCCGGTGCCCACCGCGACGTCGCCGCCGAGCAGGGTGCGGCCGTTGCCGGCGAGCCCCGCCTCGGTGGCCGCGCGCAGGCTGCCGACCGCGGCGATCGCGGCGACGCCGAGGGCGAGACAGAGCACCACCGACAGCAGTCCGCGCGTGCCGCCGCGCAGGCCGCGCCGGGCAAGGATCAGTGCCAGTCGCACGAAGCAGGCGCCGGGGTGAGGCGATCGGAGGCAGCTGGTACCCGGCGGCTGGCCCGGCGGGACGAAGCCCGGTCGAAGATGCCCCAGTGGCCTGCCAGCCGGCCTGCCAGCCGGCGCAGGGCGCCGAGGCGGGGTGCCGAGAGGGGCCAGGGGCGCGCCTCGAGCATCGGTATCGGTACGGGTATCCGCATCGGTATCAATATGGGCATCGGCGGCGGCCATGCACCCGCCGGCGTCGGTTGTCGATCCGTCGGTCGCCGACTGCCGCATCAGCGGCCGGAGAAGTCGGCGTATTTGTCAGCCCGCGGCAGGAAATCGGCGTAGGTGCGCGCCGTCGTCGTCGCCGCCCCGGCCCGCCAGCGTGCAAATACGCGCTGGCGGTAGGGGAGCCCGAGCGCAGGGGTATGCGAATGATAGGCCGCCACGGCCGCGGGCCAGTCGTGCAGGCGGTCGAACAGCCGGTTGAGGAAGCCGGCCGCATAGCGGGCGTTGGCCGTCGGATCGAACGCCTCCGCCAGGCTGCGGAAGGCGTGCGGGTGGTCGCGCAGATTCACCTGCAGGCAGCCGACGTCGATCGAGCTCACCCCGGCCGCCTGCAATGCCACGACCGCAGCGATCGCCTGCGAGCGGGTGGCGAAGAACTGCCCGACGCCGTCGGCATCAATGGTCCACGGCCACGGCTTCCAGGCGGCAGGCGGTATCGTAGCAGCGGTGTCGAGCACGCTGCGTCCGGCGGCGCGCAGCAGTGGCCCGCCCGCCGGGCCGCCCACATCTGGCCGGCCGCTTTCCACCACCGAGACGGCCAGGAGTAGCCCCCCCGGCAGCCCCGCCGCGCGCGACGCCACGGCGATCGCCTTCCGGCACGCAGCGAACCCGGCCCCGCGCCCGCTCCATGCGGGTTGCCCGAATGCTGCCGGTGCAAATGCGGGCTGCGCGAACGTCAGCGCCAGCACGCCCAACAACCGCATGATCGCGCCCGGAGTCAGGGACGCCGGGGGGCTCGGAGGCTTCCGCATGAATGCACTATGACCGGGCGGGAGGCAGCCCGTCAGCAAAAACGATGGGAGGCGGGCCCGGCGCTCCCGGTCGCGAGGGCGCCGCGGGGTCACGATGTCGCGCGGCGCACAGCTCAGCGGTAGAGCAGGTGCAGCAGGACGGCGAGCACCGCCACGACGCCGATCGCCGCCAGCAGGGAGCGCCAGCCGGGCAGCCCCTCCGGCGCGCGCCGCGATGACGCTGCCTCGCGGCGCTGCGTGGCGGTCGGCCTCGTTCCGTGCGGTTGCTGGCGGGACGCCATTCCGGTCCCTCCGCGGCGCGGTGGTAGCGGCCAGCATGAGCCGGATGCCGGCGGGAGCGCAACCATTCTGTGCGCCCCCTTTCCGTGCGCCCCTGTTCTGCGGATCCCTGTTCCGCGCATCCCTGTTCTGCGCTCCTCGGAGCGTCGCCGTTGCGCGCGGCCACCCTGGACGGCGGCACGCGCGGGCGGCATGGTCGGTTCCTGCCACGGTGCGCTTGCCGGCCGCGTCCGCAGATACCAGCTTCGGTGCGAGCCTCGATTCACGTGCCGCGTTCAGACACACCACCTTCAGACACACAGGCGATGCCCCAGGATCCCCCCCAGATGGATGCGCTTATCGGCCAGACCCCGCCCGCCGCCGCCGGCACCGCCGTGATCGTCGAGGGCGACCAGAAGACCTTCATGCAGGAGGTGATCGAGGCATCGCGCCAACTTCCGGTCCTCGTCGATTTTTGGGCGACCTGGTGCGGCCCCTGCAAGACCCTGACGCCGGCGCTGGAGAAAATTGTACGCGCGGCCGGCGGGCGGGTGAAGCTCGTCAAGATCGACATCGACAAGAATCGCGCGCTGGTGCAGCAACTTGTGCAGCTCGGCCTGCCGCTGCAATCGGTGCCGACGGTCGCGGCGTTTTGGCAGGGCCAGGTCGCCGACCTGTTCCAGGGCGCCGTCCCCGAATCCGAAGTGAAACGTTTCGTCGAGGCGCTCCTGAAACAGGCCGGCGGCGCGATGCCCGCGGCCGACCTGCTCGGCGAGGCCAAGGCGGCGGCGGACGCGGGCGATGCGCAGGGCGCGGGCGAACTCTATGGCGCCGTGCTGCAGGAAGAGCCGGAAAATCCTGCCGCCTGGGGCGGCCTCATTCGTGCGCTGATGGCGCTCGGCGACGAGGAGCAGGCGGAGGAAGCGCTTGGCCAGGTGCCGCCGGCGATCGCCGAGCATGCCGAGATTGCCGGCGCCCGCAGCGCGCTGGCGCTGGCCCGCGAGGGCCGCGCCGCCGGGGCGCAGCGCGCCGCGGTGGAAGCGCGGGTGGCTGCCGACCCGGCCGATTTCCAGGCGCGCTACGAGCTTGCTACCGCGCTCAATGCGCTCGGGGAACGGGATGCGGCGGCCGATCACCTGCTCGAGATCATCCGCCGCCAGCGTGCGTGGAACGAGGACGCGGCGCGGCTCCTGCTGCTCAAGTTTTTCGAAGCCTGGGGCTTCGACGATGCCGCCACCATGGCAGCGCGGCGCAAGTTGTCGGCGCTGCTGTTCGCCTGATGGCTGGGGTCGACCCGCGCGGCCAGGACCTGCCGGACGAGATCCCGGTGTTCCCGCTTGCGGGGGCGCTGCTGCTGCCCGGCGGCAAGTTGCCGCTCAACATTTTCGAGCCGCGCTACCTGGCGCTGGTGGAAGACGCGCTGGCTTTGGGGCGCATGTTCGGGATGGTGCAGCCCGATCCGGCCCCCATTGCGATGGCTCAGGTCGGCTCGGATCAGGCCGGAACGGATGGGGAGCCGGGCCTCTATCGCGTCGGCTGCCTCGGGCGCCTCTCTTCCTTCAGCGAGACCGATGACGGCCGCTACCTCATCACCCTGACCGGCCTGGTGCGGTTCCGTATCGAGGCGGAGCTGCCGCCGCGCCGCGGTTATCGCCGGGTGCGGGTCGCATACGCGCCGTTTTGCGCCGATCTCGAGCCCGCCACGGCGCCGACGGGCGTGCCGCGCGAAGCGCTACTCACGGCGCTGCGCGGCTATTTCACGCGTCGCGGCTTCGACGCCAACTGGGATGCGATCCGCCGCATGGCCGATCCGGTGCTGGTCAGCACGCTCTGCATGGTCTGCCCGTTCGATCCGGCAGAAAAACAGGCGCTGCTGGAGGCGCCGGACGAGGCCGCGCGCGCCGGGGCCGTGCTCGCGCTGCTGCAGATGGGCGCCGCCGAACCCGACACGCCCGCCGGCGGCCGCCTGAGCTGAGCGCGCGTGCACGCCCGGCAGCCGCCCGGCTGCCGGCATCTTCGCCAACTGACGGCCGGGCCTGCGCCGATCCGATTTCCTGTCACGCTCCGAGGGTTCCCATCATGTCCGAACCGACCGCCGATCCTGCCGTGCCGCTCGACCCGCGGCTGCTCGAGATCCTGGTCTGCCCGCTGACCAAGGGGCCGCTCGAGTACGACCGCGCGGCCGGCGAACTGATCAGCCGCAAGGCTGGCCTCGCCTACCCGGTGCGCGACGGCATCCCGATCATGCTCGCCGACGAAGCGCGCAAGCTGGAGGAATGATGCGGACCGTTACCGAACTCCGGCTGGACCGCGCCGCGCGGGTGCTGCACGTGGCTTTCGACGATGCCAGCCGCTTCGCCCTGCCGATCGAATATCTGCGGGTGGAAAGCCCGAGCGCGGAAGTGCAGGGCCACGGTCCCGACCAGCGCACCATCGTGCCCGGCTGCCGCGACGTCGGCATCACCGCTATCGAGCCGGTCGGCAACTACGCGGTGCGGCTCGTGTTCGACGACCGGCACGACACCGGGATCTATTCCTGGGAGTACCTGCACGAGCTCGGCCGCGAGCAGGGGCCGCGCTGGGAACGCTATCTGAACGAGCTCGCCGCCCGCGGCCTGTCGCGCAATCCGCCGGTGCGCTGAGCAGCACCGTGCGGCGCACACCGCACCCCCACCCTCTCCCGCGAGAGAGCAGGGCACGGGCCATATAGTCATTGCGTATTCAGGATCAATCAAGCCGACGACGCGAGGGTCTGCTGTCGCCGCCGGCGGCAGCCGCTTGACCTGCCTGCGGTGCCGGCGCATCTCCGCCTCGCCAGACGGCCGGACGGCCGCTGCCGCCGGCGGAGCCTCTCCGCCGCGCGGTGGAGGAAAGTCCGGGCTCCACGGGAATACGGTGCCGGCCAACGGCCGGCGGGGGCGACCCCAGGGATAGTGCCACAGAAAACAAACCGCCCGTTCCGCTCGGCACATACGCCGGACGCAGCGGGCAAGGGTGAAACGGTGCGGCAAGAGCGCACCGCGCCCCCGGCAACGGGGGCGGCAGGGTAAACCCCACCGGGAGCAAGACCGAATAGGGGCGGCCGATGCCGCGCCGCGCAGGCGTCGCGGGCATCAGGGGTATTCCCGCTCCGCCGCCCGGGTTGGTCGCGTGAGGCGCGCCGCGAGGCGCGTCCCAGAGGAATGGTCGTCCCGCCGCCTTCCGGGCAACCAGGAGGCGACGGACAGAACCCGGCTTACAGGCCGTCTGGCACTTTCGACGCCGGCAAATCCGTGCCGCCACCGCGGGCGGTTTGAGCGCCTCCGGCGGCCGGCGTTTCCCGGCAGTTTCGTCCGCTCCGGCCCGATTTCGGAACAAATCAGGAATACCGAACTTCCGTCGAATCTTCCTTGACCCGATCACGGCGCCACGTCTTACACGCCCCCGTATGCCGTGTGTCCGGCGCCCGCTGAATCCCGTGGAATTACCGCGGCGATCGCGGCAATTCCCTTTGACGCCCATGGTTGCCCATGTTATCCCATGATCTCCCATTAACGGGCCAACCACCAACCTCCGCTCTCCCGCCCCGCGTTCCTGACAGAGGCGCTGATCCCAGCGGGCGGGGCCGATCGGAGCGAGCGCGAAGGGCGGGCCGGTCGGATGACCCAATTCCTGGGCACCCACCAGAACAAGTTGGACGGCAAGGGCCGCGTGTCGGTGCCCGCGCCGTTCCGCGCCGCCCTGCGCCAGTCCGGCGGCGAGGAGGCGGTGGCCACCTCGCGCTTCGTGCTGCGCCCGTCGCACAAGTTCCGCTGCATCGAGGTCTGGCCGGAAGCGGCGTTCCGCGCGCTCGCAGCCCCGCTCGAGCGCATGGCACTGTTCAGCGACGAGCACGACGATCTCGCCAGCGCGCTCTATGCCGATTCATTCGAGGCAGAAACGGACCGCGAGGGCCGCATCGTGCTGCCCGACCTGCTGATCGCCCATGCCGGACTTGGGCAGATGGTGGAGTTCGTCGGCCACGGCAACATCTTCCGCATCTGGGATCCGACCGTGGGGGCGCGCCAGCGTGCCGAATCGCGCGCCCGCGCCCATGCCCGCGGCCTGACCGTGACGATGGGCGCGCTCCCTGGGGGCGCGCTCCCTGGCGCGGCGCTTCCGGGTGCGGCGCCTCCTGCGCCCGCCGCCGCGATGTCCGGCGATGCCAGCGGAGCCGCGTCATGAGCGCTCCCGTCGCCTCCGCGCCGTCCGGTGGCCAGGTGCCCGGCGGTCACATTCCGGTGCTGTGCGCCGAGATGCTGGCCGCGCTCGCGCCGCGCGACGGCGGCATCTATCTCGATGCCACGTTCGGCGGCGGCGGCTATGCCGAGGCGATCCTGTCGGCCGCCACCTGCACCCTGTTCGCGATCGATCGTGATCCGGACGCGCTTGCCCGCGGTGCCGCGCTCGCCGCGCGCTTTCCGGGCCGACTCCATCTGCTGGGCGGCCGCTTCGGCGACGTGCTGGCCGAGGCGCTGGCGCCGGACGGCTGGCTCGCCGCGCACGGCGTGCGCGCGCTCGATGGGGTGGTGTTCGATTTCGGCGTCTCCTCCTTCCAGCTCGACGATCCGGCGCGCGGCTTCTCGTTCCGCGCCGACGGGCCGCTCGACATGCGGATGGGCCGAGCCGGCCCGACCGCAGCCGACCTCGTCAATCGGCTTCCCGAGCGCGAACTCGCCGACCTGCTGCACGAATTGGGCGAGGAACGGGCGGCGCGGCGCATCGCGCGTGCCGTCGTCGCGGCGCGCGCGGTGGCACCGATCGAAACGACCGCGCGGCTCGCCGGCATCGTCCGGGCCGTGCTGCCGCCGGATCGGTCCGGGATCGATCCGGCGACGCGCAGCTTCCAGGCGCTGCGCATCCGGGTGAACGACGAGCTGGGCGAGATCGAGCGCGGGCTCGCCGCCGCCGCCGCGCTGCTCGCCCCCGGCGGGCGGTTGGTGGTGGTCGCCTTCCATTCGCTGGAGGACCGGCTGGTGAAGCGCTTCATGGCCGAGGCCGCCGGCCGTGCGCCGGCGCCATCGCGCCACGACCCGCGCGGGCTGCTGGCGCGCGCCGCGCCGCGGTTCCGCCTGTGCGGCGCCCCGCTCTTGCGACCCGGCGCGGCCGAGACGGCGGCCAACCCACGCGCCCGCAGCGGCCGGCTGCGGGCGATGGAGCGGCTGGCCGCCGACGATGCTGACCAGCCGGCTGCCGGGAGCGCGCCATGATCCGCCCGATCACCTGCGTCGCCGTGCTGATGGCCTGCGCGAGCGGGTACTACGTCT
This sequence comes from uncultured Pseudomonadota bacterium, assembly GCA_963708095.1. GTDB lineage: Bacteria > Pseudomonadota > Alphaproteobacteria > Acetobacterales > Acetobacteraceae > JAJZVS01. Next base: position 2,743,307 of record OY970182.1, on the reverse strand, counting down.
ACGACGTCTCCCACCAGGTGAGCCTGCTCGACCGGCAGATCGAACAGACCTTGCAGCAGACCGGGTCCGTCCGCGAGCGCATCCGCATGTTGCACGCCGAATGGACCGTGCGGAACCGACCCGAGCGGCTGCAGCGCCTGAGCGACCAGTATCTCTCGCTCGAGCCGACCCGTCCGGAGCAGTTCGTGTCCCTGGCCGATCTGGCGGACCGGCTGCCGCCCCCGGTTCCGGCGGCGCCGGCAGCCGGACCGGCTATCGCCGGTGGCCCGCTCCAAGCGAGCCCGACCCCGGATGCCGGCATGGTTGCCGGCGGGACCGGCGTGGCGGGGACCGGAACCGTGGTCGCGGAGGCGACGAGCGGCACGGGTGCGACGGGCGGCGCGATGCCGTTGCCCGCCGGGGCGCCCGCCGCCGCAGTCGCAGTCGCGCCAGCGGCATCTTCTTCGGCCGGGGACGCTGCCGTCGGGCCGTCGGCGCCGGCGCGCCCGCTTCCGGCGGCAACGGTGCACTTGGCGGCGGCACCGGCCGCTGCGCCGGTAGCCCTCTCGCATCCGTCTTCCGCGCGCCTCGCCGCTGACGCCGTGCATGCAACCCCGGGGCCGCCCGCAGCAGGCCATGCCCCGCTGGCCCGGCCGCGCCTGACCGCCGCGGCGCAGCGTCCGGCGCAGCATCCCCGGGTCTGGGCGCCGCCGCGTCCCGCGCCCGTCCACCTGGTGGCCGCCCGCTACCGTGCCCCGGCCTACCGCCTGCCGCCGCGGCCGCAGGCGGGGGGGTCGCTGCTCGGCATGGCCCACACCTACGCGGCCGGCCCGCTGGCGCCGCCGGCGCCGATGCCGATGCCGTATGGCCCCGGCGGCGGCGGGGGCTAGGCTTGGCGATGGGACGCCCGCCACAGGACCCGCGCGACGCCGTCGGCCCGCTTGGCCGTCCGACCGGCCGGCCGGGCCGCGCTGCATGGGAGACGCCTGCGGCTTTCGGCCCGGACGGCGTACGGCCGGACGAGGATGCCCCCCTGTCAGGCTGGGATACCCCGCCGCCGCCCGACGCGCCGCCCCCGGACGCGCCGTTACGCCCACCGCCGGGCGGCATCCCGCGCACCCGCCACGGCGCCGCACGGGCGGACGCCGTGCCGCGCATGGAAACCGTGCGCGTCACCGCGCCCGACCTGCGCCGCCGCGCCCTGCAGCAGCGGACCCGTACCCGGCTGATGGCGGCCACCGGCGGCTTCATTGCATTGTTCGCGGCGCTGCTGGTGAAGCTCTCGCTCGCGACCGTACTCACCCCGCTGCGCCCGCCGCCGGCGCGCCATCGGGTGGCGAGCCTGCTCGACCATCCGGCCGAACTCGCCGCCCCGCTGCCCGCGCAGCGGGCCATGATCACCGACCGGCATGGCCAGATCCTGGCGATTTCGCTGCCCTCGGCGGCGCTCTATGCCGATCCGCGCCAGATCGTCGATCCCGCCGCGGTGGCCGCGCAGCTGCACCAGGTGCTGCCCGACCTCGATCCGGCGGTGGTGGCGCGCCGGCTGGCCGCCAGCCAGCTCCAATTCGTCTATCTCGATCGCGCAATCACCCCGGAGCAGGAGGAGGCGGTCAATGGCCTCGGCATCCCGGGGCTTGATTTCCTGCCTACCGAGATCCGTCGCTACCCGATGGGTCGTCTCGCTGCGCAAGTGCTGGGCGGCGTCGATGTGGACGAAAACGGCCTCGCCGGGGTAGAGAAGTATTTCAACAAGCGCCTGATGACCGATCCCAAGCCGCTGCGCCTGTCGATCGACGTGCGCGTGCAGGCGGTGCTGCGCGACGAGCTTGCGCGCGCGATGGACGAGTTCCAGGCCGTCGGCGCCACCGGCATCGTGATGAAGGTCGATACCGGGGAGGTGCTGGCGATGGTCAGCCTGCCCGATTACGATGCCAACGATTTCGCGACCGCGCCGCCCGACGCGCGCTTCAACCGCGCTGCCAGCGGCACCTACGAGCCGGGTAGCACCTTCAAGTTACAGACCGCGGCGATGGCGCTGAACGACCATATCATCCACATCTGGGACCGCTTCGACACCCTGCACCCGATCCACATCGGCCGCTTCACCATCACCGATTTCGAGCCGGCGCGCAGCGACTACGCGCTGCCGGAGATCATCGCCCAGTCCTCCAACATCGGCGCCTCGCACATCGCGCTGCTGGTCGGGCGCGATCGCCAGCGCGCGTTCCTGCGCAACAACGGCATGTTCGCCGCCGCACCGATCCAGTTGCCGGAATCGGCCCCGCCCCAGGTACAGCCGAAACGGGTCTGGGGCGAGGCCACGGTGATGACCGTCTCGTTCGGCAATGGCATCGCCGTGACGCCGATCCAGCTCATCTCCGGCACCGCCAGCCTGATCGACGGCGGGGAATACCACGCCCCCACCCTGCTCGCCCTGCCGCGCGGGGATATCCCGCCGGGTCGGCGCGTGATCACCCCGGATGTGTCGGATCTGATGCGCAAGCTGATGCGGGTCGTGGTCACGAGCGGCACCGGCGAGCCGGCCCGGGTGCCGGGCTTTCTGGTCGGCGCCAAGACCGGTACGTCACAGAAGGTTTCCCGCGGCGGCTACCGGCTGCACACCAACCTGAGCTCGATGCTCGCCGCCTTCCCGATGACCCACCCGCGCTACATCATCTACGCCATGCTCGACAGCCCGCACGGCAACAAGAGCACCTACGGGTTCTCGACCGGTGGCTGGACCGCGGGTCCGGCGATCAAGCGCACCATCGCGCGCATCGGGCCGATGCTGGGCATTCTGCCCGCGACGCCGTCGCAATTGCCGGCTCTGCAGCAGGCGCTCTATCTGCCGCTCGCGCCGGCGATCCCGCCCGGCGCGCCGCAACTGCTGCAGAGCACTGTGGGCAGCCCGCCGGAGGTGGTCACGCCGGCAAGCTACCTGCATCCCGGCGGCGCCCACCGCACCGCGCCCCGCCGCGCCGACGCCGCCGGGCACGTGCTTGCGCGCCGGTCGGACGGCGGCGCGCTGCCTGCGCCGCTGGCCTTCCATCGTACCGCGCTGCGCACCGCCCTGCCGATGCGCCCGGTGACGGGGCGCCTCCCCGCCGGGTCGGTGGCCGTGGCGCTGCCGCCGCCGCTGCCGTTCCCCGCCTCCGCAGGCCAGCCGGCGGAGGCGCAAGATGCGCGGCGCTAAGCTCCTCGCCGGCCTGACCGACCCGGTTGCTGCCCAGGCCTTGGGCGGGCTCGAGCTCGCGGGTGTCACCGCCGACAGCCGTCAGGTCACCCCGGGCTTCCTGTTCGCCGCGCTGCCAGGGGGGCGCGCCGACGGGCGCAGCTTTATCGCCGAGGCGGTGGCGCGCGGCGCCGTCGCCGTACTCGCCCTACCGGGCACTGCCTGGCCCCCCGGCGTGCCGCCGCGGCCGCTGATCGAGGACCCGGCGCCGCGCCGGCGCCTCGCCGAGTTCGCTGCACGCTTCGCCGGCCCGCAGCCCCGTTGTATCGCGGCCGTCACCGGGACCAACGGCAAGACCAGCACCGTCTCCTTCCTTCGCCAGCTCTGGGCGGCCGGCGGGCAGGCGGCGGCGAGCCTCGGCACCCTCGGCCTGGAGGTCGAGGGCGCGGCGTCGGTCCCGCCCGCCGGCGCCAGTCTGACCACGCCCGATCCGGTCGCGCTCGCCGACACGTTGGCCCGCCTCGCCCGCGCCGGGATCGCGCAGGTGGCGATCGAGGCGTCGTCGCACGGCCTCGCCCAATTCCGCCTGGACGGCGTGCTTCTGGCCGCCGCCGGCTTCACCAACCTCACCCGCGATCATCTGGACTACCACGGCACCGAGGACGCCTATCGCGCCGCCAAGCTGCGCCTGTTCGCCGAACTGCTGCCCGCCGGCGCCCCGGTCGTGGTCAACGCCGACATGGACCGGGCGACCCTGGAGGCGCTGGGTGCGATCGCAGCACACCGCCGGCTCGATCTGCGCACGGTGGGCGCGGCGGGAACCATGCTCCGACTCTGCGCTGCTCGCCCGCGCCCGGACGGGCAGGACGTCGAGGTGGTGCGACCGGACGGAGTGCGCCGCGTTCTGTCGCTGGCGTTGCCGGGTCGGTTCCAGGCGGAGAACGCGCTGCTCGCCGCCGCCCTCGCCGAGGCACTGGGCGAGGCGGATGCGCTCGCCCGGCTGCCCGGCCTGCGCGGCGTGCGCGGCCGGCTGGAACTGGCAGCTCGCCTGCCGGGCGGGGCGGCGGCCTATGTCGATTATGCGCACACGCCGGACGCGCTGGCCCGGTTGCTTGCCGCGTTGCGCCCGCATGCGGCGGGGCGGCTGGTGGTGGTGTTCGGCGCCGGTGGCGACCGCGACCGCGGCAAGCGCCCGCTGATGGGCGCGGCGGCGGCGGCCGGGGCGGATATCGCCATCGTCACCGACGACAATCCGCGCAGCGAGGATCCCGCCGCGATCCGCGCTGCCATCCGGGCGGCCTGCCCCGATGCGCGTGAGATTGGCGACCGAGCGGCCGCCATTGCCGCCGGGATGGACCTGCTGCGCCCCGGTGATGTGCTGGTGGTGGCCGGCAAGGGCCACGAGCCGGGCCAGATCGTCGGTGACACGGTGATCCCGTTTGACGACGCTTCGGTGATCCGCCGGCTGGCGGGGAGCGGCGCATGAGCGTGCTCTGGACCGCGGCTGACCTTGCGGCGGCGACCGGCGGGCGGTTCACGGCGCCGTTCGACGCCAATGGTATTGCCATCGACACCCGCACGCTGGCTCCCGGCGACCTGTTCGTTGCCCTGCGCGGCGAGCGCCGCGACGGCGAGGCGTTCGTCGCCGATGCCCTGGCGCGCGGCGCCGCCGGCGCGATGGTGGCGGGCGAGGTGGGGGAAAGGAATTTGGCGGCCCGGTCGTTGGTGCCCGAGTTTTTAGCGCCCCAGTCTTTGACCCCGCAGTCCTTGACCCTTGGGGCCCCGCTGCTGCTGGTGGGAGACACCCTGGCCGGCCTGACCGCGCTGGGTGCGGCCGGGCGCGCCCGCTTTGCCGGCCGGGTGGTTGCCATCACCGGCAGCGTCGGCAAGACCACGACCAAGGAGATGCTGCGCCGCATCCTGACCGCGCAGGGCCCGACCCACGCCGCCAGCGCCTCGCACAACAACCACTGGGGCGTGCCGCTGACCCTGGCGCGGCTGCCGGCGGACGCGGCGTTCTGCATCGCCGAACTCGGCATGAATCACGCCGGGGAGATCGAACCACTGGCCCGGCTGGCGCGGCCGCATGTCGCGGTGATCACCGTGATCGCCGCCGCGCATATCGGCCATCTCGGCTCGCTTGCGGCGATTGCCGAGGAGAAGGCGGCGATCCTGCGCGGGCTGCAGCCGGGCGGAGTGGCGGTACTGCCCGCCGACAGCGACCACCTGCCGCAGCTGCTTGCGGCCGCGCGCGCCGCCGGGGTGGCGCGGGTGGTGACCTTCGGCGCTGACCCGGCGGCCGATGTCCGGCTTGATGCCGTGAGCGGCGAGACGGCCGCCGGCGATTCCGCGGGCAGCCTGGTGCGCGCTTCCGTCGCCGGCGAAACCATCGCCTTCCGCCTGCACGCCCCGGGCCGGCACATGGCGCTGAATGGGCTCGCGGCGCTGGCCGCCGCCCTGGCGCTCGGCGTGGCGCCGGCAGCGGCGGCACGCGCGCTCGCAGGGTTCGCCCCGATGGAAGGGCGCGGTGCCCGGCGCCCTCTCGCGGTCCCCGGCGGCACTGCACTGCTGCTGGACGAGAGCTACAACGCCAACGGCGCCTCGATGCGCGCCTCCCTTGCGGTGCTGGCGGCAACGCCGGCGGCGCGGCGGGTCGCGGTGCTGGGTGACATGCTGGAGCTCGGCACGCACGGCCCGATCGAGCACGCCGCCCTCGCCCCCGCGATCGTCGCTGCGGCCGACTGCGTGTTTGCCTGCGGCCCGCTGATGCGCCATCTGTCCGCCGCGCTGCCGGCGGAGCTGCCCGCCTGGTACGCCGCGGATGCCGCCGCCCTCGCCGCCCTCGTCGTGCCGGCGATCCGGTCGGGCGATGCCGTGCTGGTCAAAGGCAGCCTCGGGAGCAACATGAAACTTGTCGTCGCCGCGCTCGAGCGGCTGGCGGAGGCGATCTGATGCTGTTCGCCCTCGCCCGCCCGCTCGCCCGCGATGTCTCCGCCTTCAACGTGCTGCACTACATCACGTTCCGTTCCGGCGCGGCCTGCCTGACCGCGCTGGTGATGAGCTTCCTGATCGGCCCCGGCCTGATTCGCTGGCTGCGGCGGAGCCAGCGCCTCGGTCAGCCGATCCGCGCCGACGGACCCGAACGCCACCTGATCGAGAAGGCCGGCACGCCGACCATGGGCGGGATGCTGATCCTGCTCGCCACCCTGGGTTCGACCGTGCTCTGGGTCGACCTGCGCAACCGCTATGTCTGGGCGGTGATGGGTGTGACGTTCGGCTACGGCCTGCTCGGCTTCGCCGATGACTGGCTGAAATTGTCGCGCCGCAGCCACAGGGGATTGGCGGGACGGCTGAAACTGCTCGGCCAGGCGGTGATCGGCCTCGCCGCGTCGGCGTGGATCATGCACACCACCGGGGGTACCCTCGGCGAGGCGGTCGCGCTGCCCGTGTTCAAGAACCTGCTGATCCCGCTCGGCTGGGGTTTCCCCGCCTTCGGCGCGCTGGTGATGATGGGCAGCTCGAACGCAGTAAACCTGACCGACGGACTGGACGGGCTTGCGATCGTGCCGTCGATCATCGCCGCCGGGGTGTTCGCGCTGATCGCCTATCTGGTCGGCAACCGCATCTTCGCGGATTATTTGCAACTGCATCCGGTTCCGGGTGCGGGCGAGCTCACGGTGTTCTGCTCGGCGCTGATCGGCGCCGGGCTGGGGTTCCTGTGGTTCAACGCGCCGCCGGCGGCGGTGTTCATGGGCGATACCGGATCCCTGGCGCTGGGCGGTGCGCTGGGCGCGGTGGCCGTGGTGACCAAGAACGAGTTCGTGCTGGCGATCGTGGGTGGGCTGTTCGTGGTCGAGACCGTCTCCGTCATCATCCAGGTGTTCTGGTTCAAGCGCACCGGCACGCGGGTGTTCTTGATGGCGCCGTTGCATCATCATTTCGAGAAGAAGGGCTGGGCGGAACCCACGATTGTGATCCGGTTCTGGATTGTCTCCATGATCCTGGCCCTGGTCGGGCTGGCGACGTTGAAAATCCGATGAGCGTCTTTCCCCCGGATCTGTTCGTCGGGCGGCGCTACGCCGTGTTTGGTCTCGGCCGCAACGGCGCACCGGCGGCGCTGGCGCTGGCGGCGATGGGGGCCAAGGTGGTGGCGTGGGACGACGACCCGGCGGCCTGCCGGTCGCTTGTTCCTGAGGAGGGATCGCTCGTCCTTCGCGATCCGCTCGCGACCGATTTCGCCTTCGACGCCCTGGTGCTCTCGCCCGGCATCCCGCATGTCCTGCCGGCACCGCACCCGGTCACCGTGCGCGCCCGCGCCGCCGGCGTGCCGATTCTGTCGGACGTGGAGTTGCTGTTCCGCGCTGTGCGCATCGCCGGATCGCGCGCCCGCTTCGTCGGCATCACCGGCACCAACGGCAAATCGACCACCACCGCGCTGCTCGCCCACATCCTGGCCGGCGCCGGCGTGCCGGCGGCGGCGGGCGGCAACCTCGGACCGGCCGCGCTCGCGCTGCCGCTGCTGCCCGACGACGGCGTCTATGTGCTCGAAATGTCGAGCTATATGTTGGAGCGAATCGAAACCGTGCGCTTCGATGCGGCGGCAATGCTCAATCTCTCGCCCGACCATCTTGATCGGCACGACGGCATGGCGGGCTATGCCGCGGCCAAGCGGGCAATCTTCGACCGACAGGGGGCCGGCGACCTTGCCGTGGTGGGGGCCGACGACGCGTTGTCCTGCAACCTGGCGGCGGAGCTGCGCACGCGCCCGGCGCCGGTGGTCGCGGTCTCCGGCACGGCGCCGGCGGACAGCGCCTGCGCGGCCGACATCTGCTGCGCGGACGGCATCCTGCGCGACGCCACCGGGCCGATCCTGCCGATGGCCGAGGCGCCGGCGCTGCCCGGCGCGCACAACGCGCAGAACGCTGCCGCGGCGGCCGCACTGGCCTTTGGCCTCGGCGTCGGCCGCGCCGCGGTATCGCGCGGGATCGCGAGCTTCCCCGGCCTGCCGCATCGTCAGCAGCGGATCGCTCGCATCGGCGGCATCACCTTCGTCAACGACAGCAAGGCGACCAATGCCGACGCCGCGGGGTGTGCGCTCGGCTGCTATCCGCGCCTGGTCTGGATCGCCGGCGGCCTCGTCAAGGAGGGCGGGATCGCCTCGCTGGCGCCGTTCTTTCCCCGCATCGCGCGCGCTTTCCTGATCGGGCGGGACGCGCCGGCGCTCGCCGCCACCCTGGCCGCCGCCGACGTGCCGCACGTCATCGCCGGAACCCTGGAGGGCGCCGTGCCCGCCGCCTTCGCCGCCGCCATCGCTGCCGCCGCTCCGGTCGTGCTGCTCTCGCCCGCCTGCGCGAGCTTCGACCAGTTCTCCGGCTTCGACGCCCGCGGCGCGCGCTTCGCCGCCCTCGTCGCCGCCCTCGACGGCGGCGCCGCAGCTGCACCCGGCGCCGCCGTCACCCCTGAGCAGGCGCGTACTGCTCCGCCCGCACCTGCCGCCGCGCCGGCGCATACCGGGGAGGCCGCGTGATGGCCGTCTCCCGCGCCGATACCTCCGTCCTCGGCCGCTGGTGGTGGACCGTCGACCGCCAGACCCTGGGTGCGGTCGGGCTGCTGATCGGGTTCGGCTACATCCTGATCCTCGCGTCCTCCCCGTCCGTTGCGGAACGGATCGGGGACGCGCGCGATGCGCTGGTCCTGAAACAGGTGTTCTTCCTGGCCGTCGGCGGCGTGGTGATGATCGGCATCTCCCTGCTGTCGCCGCGCGAGATCCGCCGCGTCGCGCTGTTCGGCGGGATCCTGGCGATGCTGCTCACTGCCGCCACCCTGGTGATCGGCGTGGAAATCCTGGGCGCACGGCGCTGGATCGCACTGCCTGGTTTCGCGGTGCAGCCGAGCGAGTTCCTCAAGCCCTGCTTCGCCGTCGTCACCGCGTGGCTGCTCGCCGAGCACCGCCGCGCGCCGCGCTTCCCAGGCGCCTGGATCGCCGGCGGCATCTTCCTGCTGATCGTGCTGTTGCTGAAGGAACAGCCGGACGTCGGCATGACCGCGGTCATCGCCGCGGTGTTCTTCGTGCAGTTGTTCGTCGACGGGCTGAACCTGTTCCTCGCTGGCGTCGGCGTGCTGATGATGGTCGGCGGCGCGATCGGCTCCTACCTGATGTTCGCCCACGTGCGTGCGCGGGTGGAGGAGTTCCTGCACCCGCACGGCCCGCACACCTACCAGGTGACGATGGCGCTGGAAGCCTTCGGCAACGGCGGGCTGTGGGGCCGAGGCCCCGGCGAGGGACGGATCAAGGACATCCTGCCTGACGCGCATGCCGATTTCATCTTCGCGGTGGCCGGCGAGGAATTCGGGCTGGTGATCTGCGCAGTGATCGTCGGCGTGTTCGCCTTCATCGTGCTGCGCGGCCTGCTGCGCCTGCTGCATGAGCCGGACCCGTTCACCGTGCTCGCCTGCTCCGGCCTGCTGGCGGGCTTCGGGCTGCAGGCGTTCGTCAACATGGCGTCCTCGCTGGAACTGATCCCGACCAAGGGGATGACCCTGCCGTTCATTTCCTACGGCGGGTCCTCGGTGATCGCGGTGGCGCTGGGGATCGGGATGCTGCTGGCGCTGACCCGACGACGGGCGCGCGGAGAACTGCCATGAGGGGTCCCGCGGTGAAACCGGTGGTGATCGCAGCCGGCGGCACGGGCGGACATCTGTTCCCGGCCGAGGCGCTGGCGGCGGAACTCGTCGTACGCGGTCGGCGGGTCGCGCTGATGACCGACGCAAGGTCGCGCGCCCTGGACAGCCCCGTGTTTGCCGGTCGCGAGCGCTTCGTGCTGCCGGGCGCCGGCATCGCCGGGCGCGGTGTCGCGCGGTCGGCGCGCGCGATCGCGGCGCTTGCGGCAGGCACCGTGCAGGCGCGGGCGATCCTGGGAAGGCTGGAGGCGGCGACGGTGGTCGGCTTCGGCGGCTATCCGTCGGTGGCACCGGTGCTGGGCGCGCGCACGCTGCGCGACCGCCCGCCGGTGGTGCTGCACGAGCAGAACGCGGTGCTGGGCCGCGCCAACCGCTTCCTCGCCCGCTACGCCGCCTGCATGGCGCTGAGCTTTCCCGATACCGCTCGGGTGCCCGTCGGCATCGCAACGAAGCTGACCGGCAACCCGGTGCGCCCGGCGATCGCGGCGCTGGCCGGTGCGGACTACGCGCCGCCGGATGCGACCGGGCCGTTGCGGCTGCTGGTGCTTGGCGGCTCACTCGGCGCGCGGGTGTTCGCCGACGTGCTGCCGGCGGCGCTGGCCGTGCTGCCGGAGGCGCTGCGCACACGCCTGTCCGTTGTGCAGCAATGCCGCGCCGAGGACCTGGCGCGGGTGCGCACCGCCTACGACGCTGCCGGCATCGCCGCCGAGCTGGCACCGTTCTTCGCCGATGTCGCCGCCCGGCTCGCCGCGACGCACCTGGTCGTTTCGCGCGCCGGCGCCTCCAGCGTCGCCGAACTCGCAGTCGCCGGGCGGCCCGCGCTGCTGGTGCCGCTGCCGGGCGCGATCGACGACCACCAGAGCGCCAACGCGCGCGCCCTGGTCGCCGCCGGCGCAGCCAAGGCGATTGCTCAGGCGGCATGCACGCCGGCGGCTCTGGCCGAACGCCTGCTTGCCTGGCTCGGCGATCCGTCGCGGCTGGAAGACGCCGCGCGCGCAACCGCGTCGGTGGCGCGCGCCGACGCCGCCGTCCGCCTCGCCGACCTGGTGGAAAGCCTCATGCGTCACGAAAAGATCGGCACGGCCGCAGGAGCGAGCGCATGAGGGCCCTGCCGCTGTCCATCGGCACCATCCATTTCGTCGGCATCGGCGGCATCGGCATGTCCGGCATCGCGGAGGTGCTGCACACGCTCGGCTACCGCGTGCAAGGCAGCGACATCGCCGATTCCGCCAACGTCCGCCGGCTGCGCGAGGCCGGCATCTCCGTCGCGGTCGGCCACGACGCCGCGCATCTGGGCGACGCCCAGGTGGTGGTCGTGTCCTCGGCGGTGAAGCGCGACAACCCCGAAGTCGCCGCCGCGCGCGCGCGCTTCATCCCCGTCGTGCGGCGGGCCGAAATGCTCGCCGAGCTGATGCGCCTGAAATGGTCGATCGCGGTCGGCGGCACGCACGGCAAGACCACCACCACGAGCCTGATCGCCGCGGTCCTGGAAGCGGCGAAGCTCGATCCCACGGTCATCAACGGCGGCATCATCAACGCCTACGGTTCCAACACCCGCATGGGCCAGGGCGAATGGATGGTGGTGGAGGCCGACGAAAGCGACGGCAGCTTCCTCCGCCTGCCCGCGGTCATCGCCGTGGTTACCAACATGGACCCCGAGCACCTCGACCATTGGGGCACCGCCGAGGCGATGGTCGCCGGCTACGACCAATTCGTCGCGAATATTCCGTTCTATGGCTTCGCGGTGCTCTGCCTCGATCACCCGGGGGTGCAGCAGATGATCCCCCGCCTCGCGGACCGGCGCATCATCACCTACGGGTTCAGCCCGCAGGCCGATGTGCGAGCGGAACAACTACGCACCGACCGCATGGGGGCGACGTTCCATGTGACGGTGACCGATCGCATCCGCAACCGTACCCGCCAGATGGGGCCGTTCCGGCTGCCGATGCTCGGCCAGCACAACGTGCAGAACGCGCTTGCCGCGGTCGCGGTCGGCGTGGAAATGATGATCGACGACGATACCTTGCGTAGCGCCTTTGCCTCCTTCGGCGGCGTAAAGCGGCGTTTCACCAAGACTGGCGAAACCGGCGGTATCACCATCATCGACGACTACGGTCACCACCCGGTGGAAATCGCCGCCGTGCTGAAGGCTGCCCGTCAGGCCGGCGCGAAGAACGTGGTCGCGGTGGTGCAACCGCACCGCTACTCCCGGCTGCAATCGCTGTTTCCCGAGTTCTGCGCAGCAATGAACGACGCCGGCACGGTGATCGTGGCCGACGTGTACCCGGCTGGCGAAGCGCCGATTCCGGGCATCAACCGCGACGCGCTGGTGGAAGGCCTGCGCGTCCGCGGCCACCGCAGCGTGGTGCCGCTGCCCAGCCCGGCACGACTGGCCGAAATGGTGTTCGCCATCGCCCGCCCAGGCGACTTCGTAGTCTGCCTCGGCGCCGGCAACATCACGCAATGGGCCGCAACCCTGCCGACCGAACTGGCGGCGCTGCAGGCGCAGGTTGGCAAGCGCGCGGGGACGGCGGCATGAGCGGAGCCCTCCGATGATGGCGGCGTTCCGCACGCCTGCTGCGGACGTGCCAGCGCTGCGCGGGCGGGTGCAGCGCGACGCCGAGCTGGCGCCGGTCACCTGGTTTCGGGTGGGCGGGCTGGCGGAAGTGTTGGTGCGGCCGGCGGATGCGGCGGATCTTGCGGCGTTCCTGGCGGCGTTGGCGCCGGAGGTGCCGGTGCATGTGCTGGGGGCGTGTTCCAACCTCATCGTTCGCGATGGCGGGTTGCCGGGCATCACGTTGCGGCTGGCGCGCGGGTTTTCTGCCGTGGTGGCGGAGGCGGACGGGTTGGTGGCTGGCGCTGCCGCACTTGATGTAACGGTATCTGAACATGCGGCGAGCGCCGGCCTGGCCGGGCTGGAATTCCTGTGCGGCATTCCCGGCACGATCGGCGGGGCGGTGGCGATGAACGCCGGCGCCTATGGGAGCGAGATCGCCGCAGTGCTGGACTGGGCCGAGGTCGTTACGCGCTCCGGTGCGCTGGTCCGGCTTTCGGCGGCGGAGCTTGCCTTCGCCTATCGCCATGCGCGATTGCCACATGGGGCGGTGGTGGTGCGGGTCCGGCTGCGCGCGCGCGCGGGCGCGCCGGTGGCGATCGCCGCGCGGATGGCTGAGATCCGTGCGGCGCGCGAGGCGAGCCAGCCGATTCGGGCGCGCACCGGCGGTTCCACTTTCCGCAACCCGCCGGACCAGAAGGCGTGGGAGCTGATCGATGCCGCCGGCTGCCGCGGCCTGGTGCGCGGCGGTGCGCTCGTTTCGGACAAACACTGCAATTTCCTGATCAATACCGGCGGCGCGACTGCGGCCGATCTGGAAGGCCTGGGTGAGGAAGTCCGCCGTCGCGTGCACGCCGCGACCGGCGTGACGTTGGAATGGGAAATCCGCCGCCTCGGCCGCCTGCTCCCCCTTCCCCGGCGGGAAGGGGCTGGGGGGAGGGGGGCGAGCGGTACGGGCGTTGCGAAGATCCCGGTCCCCTCCCGCGAGAGGAGGGGGGGATGACGCGGGTCGCAGTGCTCTACGGCGGCATCTCGGTGGAGCGCGAGGTCAGCCTCGCTTCCGGCACGCAGGTGATCGCCGCCTTGCGGGAGGCCGGGTTCGAGGTGACGCCGATCGACGTCGGCGCCGATCTCGGCGTGCTGCTTGCGGCCCTGACGCCGCCGCCGGATGCGGTGTTCAATGCGCTGCACGGGCGGTTCGGGGAAGACGGCGCGATCCAGGGCGTGCTCGACTGGCTCGGCATTCCCTACACCCACTCCGGCGTGCGCGCCTCGGCGTTGGCGATGGACAAGACCGCCGCGAAGGCACTGTTTGCCGCTGCCGGTCTGGCTGTGCCGCGCGGGCGGCTGGTCGGGCGCGAGGACCTTGCCGCGGCCGATCCGCTGTCGTTGCCCTATGTTATCAAGCCGGCCAATGAAGGCTCGTCGGTCGGCGTGGAGATCGTGCGCTGCGGCGACAACCGCCGTGCCGAGATCGCGCGCGCCTGGCGCTACGGCCCGGTGGCACTGGTGGAGGAATACATCCCCGGCCGCGAACTGACCGTCGGCGTGATGGGTGAAACCCCGCTTGCGGTCACCGAGATCATCGCCGAAGCGGGCAGTTTCTACGACTACGATTCGAAATACGCGCCCGGTGGATCCCGCCACGTCGTGCCGGCCGGGGTGCACCCGGACACCTATGCGCGCGCGCTGGAAATGGCGCTGGCGGCACATCGCGCGCTCGGCTGCCGCGGCGCGAGCCGCGCGGATTTCCGTTACGACGATACCGGCGGCGAACCCGGCCGGCTGGTGCTGCTGGAAGTGAACACGCAGCCCGGCCTGACGCCGACGTCGTTGCTGCCGGAACAGGCGGCGCATCGCGGGATCGGGTTTCCCGCGCTCTGCGCCTGGATGGTGGAGCAGGCGACATGCCGCGCGGGGTGAAGGGGGCGCGGGGGCCGCGCAACTCGATCAGCGACCGGCCGGGCTGGCTGCCGCTGCTGCTGCGCCGGCAGCGTTGGATGCTGCGCCCGGCGGCCTGGGGTGGTTTCGCGGTGCTGGTGATGCTGTTCGGCGTGATGCTGCTGCGCTCCGCCGCCCCCGGCGGTGGGCTCGACCGGCTGCGCCAGGGCCTCGCAGAAGACGCGGCGGGCGCCGGCATGCGGGTCAGCCATATCGTGGTCGAAGGCCGCGCCAACACGCCCGAACCCGTGCTGCGCGCCGCGCTCGATGTGCGGCTCGGCGAGCCGATCATGGCGGTGTCGATCCGTGCGGCGGAAGCGCGGATCGAGCGCCTGTCCTGGGTCGATCACGCAACGGTGGAACGCCGCCTGCCGGGCACGATCGTGGTGCGGCTGATCGAGCGGCGGCCGTTCGCGATCTGGCAGGACCACGGCACGTTCACCCTGATCGACCGCGCCGGCAATGTGGTCACCAACCGTAACGTCGCCGATTTCCGCACCCTGCCGCTGGTGGTGGGTCCTGGCGCGCCGGAAGCGGCGGCGCGGCTGATCGACGCGCTGAACGCGGCGCCCGATATCGAGCAGCGCATGGAGGCGGCCGTGCGAGTCGCCGGGCGGCGGTGGAACCTGCTGCTGAAATCCGGCCTGACCGTGCGCCTGCCGGAGGGCCACGTGGTGGCGGCGATCACGCGGCTCGTGGCACTCGACCAGAAATTCAACCTGCTCGACCGGCCGTTGCGCTTCGTCGACCTGCGCCTGCCCAACCTGCTGGTGGTGCGCCCGATCGAAGCCGATGCCACGCCCGACACCGGCAAGCCCGGCGCGCATCCGCAGCCGGGCCCGGCACGGAAACCGACATGACCAGACCGGAAACCCTTATGAGCGGAGCGGTATCTTGAACGAGATGTCCCAGCGCCTGCTGCCGCCGCCCGACACCGGGGCAGACGATCCGCCGCGTCCGCGCCTGGGCCGTTCCGGTCCGGTGGGCGTGCTCGATATCGGCAGCACGAAGGTGGTCTGCCTGATCGGCCGCCAGGAAGCCGACGGCCGCTTGCGCGTGCTCGGCTTCGGCTGGCACCGCGGCAAGGGCGTGCGCGGCGGCGGCATCGTCGACCTCGACGAGGCGGAGCGCGCGATCCGCGCCGCCGTCGGCCAGGCCGAGGACATGGCCGACACCAGGCTGCACAAGGTCACCGTCAACCTCACCTGCGGCCAGCCGGAAAGCCGGCTGCTGAACGTGCAGTGGCCGGTCGGCGGCCGCGCAGTCGAGGAGAGCGACATCCGTCGCGTCGTCGCCGAGGGCCGCGCCCGCGCGGAGGGCGACGGGCGCGAAACGATCCACGCCATGCCGCTCACGTTTTCGGCCGACGAGACCGAGGGCGTGGCCGATCCGCGCGGCCTGTTCTGCTCCACCCTCACCGCACGGCTGCACATCATCGATGCCGCGACCGGCGCGCTGCGTTCGCTCGGGGCCTGCGTCGCGCGCTGCGACCTCGACATCGCCGAGGTGGTCTCCGCGCCGATGGCGGCCGGGCTCGCGGTGCTGGTGGAGGACGAGCGCGAGCTTGGCGTCACCGTGATCGACATGGGCGGGGGCACCACCGGCATGGCGGTGTTCGGCGAGGGGCAGCTGCTGCACACCGCGCAGCTTCCGGTGGGCGGCGGTCACGTGACCAACGATCTCGCCCGGCTTCTGTCCACCCCGGTGGCGCATGCCGAGCGGCTGAAGGCGCTGTACGGCAACGCCGCCGGCTGCACCGACGACGAACGCGAACTGCTGCCGGTGCCGCTGATCGGCGAGGAGGAACACCAGATCGCCAAGGTACCGCGCAGCATGCTGGTGAACATCATCCGCCCGCGCATCGAGGAAACCTTCGAACTCGTGAAGGAACGGCTCGAACGCTCCGGCCTGACGCGCGCGGCCGGCAATCGCGTGGTGCTGACCGGGGGCGCCTGCCAGCTCGGCGGAGTGCGCGAGCTTGCCGCGCACATGCTGGGCAAGCAGGTGCGGCTGGGCCGGCCGTCGGCCTTGCGCGGGCTGCCGGATGCCGCCGCCGGTCCGGCCTTCGCCACCGCCGCCGGGTTGCTCGCCTGGGCCGCCGGCGCGGGGCGCGCGATGCCCGATATCGACCTCGACTCGGCGCCGCCTGCCGGCATGCTGCGCCGCGTCGTCGATTTTATTCGCAACCGGCTGTGAGGAATACCACTGCGCTCTTGCCCCGAATCGCGGACAAGAGGTTCAACCAACAAAGTGGCCTGAGGGACAAGTCGCCATGACGCTCAATCTCACCATCCCGCAACAGTTCCACTCCGACTTCACGCCGCGGATCACGGTGATCGGCGTCGGCGGCGGAGGCACCAACGCGGTCGACAACATGATCGCCGCGAACCTGCAGGGCGTCGAGTTCGTGGTGGCGAACACCGACGCGCAGCAGTTGATGCACTCGCGCGCCGACCGGCGTATCCAGCTGGGGCCGCACATCACCCAGGGGCTCGGCGCCGGCGCCAAACCCGAGATCGGGCGCGCGGCGGCGGAGGAGGCGGCCGACGAGCTGTATCGTCACCTCGACGGCAGCCACATGGTGTTCATCACCGCCGGCATGGGCGGCGGCACCGGCACCGGGGCGGCGCCGGTCATTGCGCGCATGGCCCGCGAGCGCAACATCCTGACCGTCGGCGTGGTGACGAAGCCGTTCGACTTCGAGGGCAAGCGCCGCGCCCGCGCCGCCGAGCAGGGCATCGAGGAGCTGCAGCAGCACGTCGATACCCTGATCGTGATCCCGAACCAGAACCTGTTCAGGATGGCGAACGACCGTACCACCTGGAAGGACGCCTTCAAGATGGCGGACCAGGTGCTGTACATGGGCGTGCGCGGCGTCACCGACCTGATGATGGCGCCCGGCCAGGTGAACCTCGACTTCGCCGATATTCGCACCGTCATGGCGGAGATGGGCAAGGCGATGATGGGCACCGGCGAGGCCGACGGCGAGAACCGCGCCATCCGTGCCGCCGAAGCGGCGATCAACAACCCGCTGCTGGAGGACACGTCGATGTCCGGCGCGCGCGGCCTGCTGATCAACATCACCGGCGGCGACGACATGACCCTGTTCGAGGTCGACCAGGCCGCCAACCGCATCCGCGAGGAAGTGGACGAGGACGCCAACATCATCTTCGGCTCGGCGATCGATGAGGGCCTGACCGGCCGGGTGCGCGTGTCGGTGATCGCCACCGGCATCGATACCCCGGTGCGGGTCGAGCAGCAGCGCCCGCGGCTGGTCGCGGTCGGCGGCGGCGGTGCGATGGCGGCGGAGGGGCCGCACGACCAGCCGGCCGTCGCGGCGGCGCCCGGGCCGATGGGAGCCGGCATGACGCCGATGTCCGCGCCGTCGCAGTCCGGCGGCTTCATCCCCGGCGCCCAGCATGGCGGCGCCTACCCGTCGCGGTCGGCGCATCCGCACGCGCCGGAGGCCTCCGGCATGGGGGCCGGCGCGGCGTCCGTCGCCCTGCGTCCGTCTGCCCCGCCGCAGGGGGGCTTCGTGGGGGCGGAAGGCGAGGCCGCCATGCACGGCGGCGAAGCGGCGCCCGCGCGCGGCGGCCTCGCTGGCCACGCGCCGCGCTCACGCCCCGGCCTGTTCGCCGCGCCGCGCGCGCCGGAGCCGGCAACCGCGGGCGAGCCGGGCCGTTCCAGCCTGTTCGGTACCGTCACCGGCGTGTTCCGCCGCCGCATGCCGGGCGCCCCGGTGGCCGCGCCGGCGGAGCCGGGCGTGGGGCCGCGGCAGGACCCCGCGCTGGCGCCGGCGCGCGCCTCCCTGCCGCACGAGCCTCGGCCGGAGCCGGTGCGCGCCTCGGTTCGCCCGGTGGCGGGGGAGGAGATGGGGCTCGAAATCCCGACCTTCCTCCGGCGCCAGCAGTCGTAACGAGCAGGCAGCAGACGGCACAGAATAATCGGCCGATTTCAGTGCGTTATGTAGAAACACTGAGAAATAAAGAGTGACTGGCGCAAGCCTCGGGCGGTCCCCTACTAGGGACCGCCCGTTTCTTATTGCGGCGCAGCGATCGGCGTTACAAGGACCATGCAGCCCATGGATGGATTGCCGCCCGACCTCCCCTCGCGGCTCGCCCCGGCCCGGCAGCACACGCTGAAGGCGTCGATCGGCTGCGTCGGCACCGGGCTGCATTCCGGGCGGCGGGTGTCGCTCACTCTGCACCCGGCCCCCGCGGGCCACGGCATCGTCTTCCGCCGCACCGACCTCGGCCGCGATATCCCGGCCCGGTTCGACCACGTGGCGGACGCGCGGTTGGCTACCACCCTGGCGTTGCCGGGGACGCCGGCAGTACGGGTCGGTACCGTCGAGCATGTGATGGCTGCGCTCGCCGGGATGGGTATCGACAATGCGCTGGTGGCCCTGGACGGGCCGGAAGTGCCGATCCTGGACGGCTCGGCGGCGCATTTCGTGTTCCTGATCGACTGCGCCGGCATCGTCGAACAGGACCTGCCGCAGGAGACGATCGTGGTCCGCCGGCCGGTGCGCGTCGCCGACGGCGACGGTTTCGCCGAACTGCGCCCGGCCGCGGTGGCCCCGCCCGGCCGCGGTGGCCTCATGCTCGACATGGCGCTGTCGATCGACTTCGCTGCGCCCGCGATCGGGCGGCAGGAGATTGCGCTGCGTCTCTCGCCCGACAGCTTTCGCCGTGAGCTCGCCCGCGCCCGCACCTTCGGCCTGGCGGAGGACATCGCCGCCCTGCATACCGCCGGCCTTGCCCGCGGCGGCAACCTGGAAAACGCGGTGGTGGTCGACGGCGACCGGGTGCTGAACCCGGGCGGCCTGCGCATGGACCGGGAATTCGCCCGCCACAAGCTGTTGGATGCGGTCGGCGACTTGGCGCTGTCGGGATTGGCCATTGCCGGACGCTTCATCGCCCACCGCTCCGGCCATGCGCTGAACAACGCGCTGCTGCGCGCGCTGCTCGCCGATCGCAGCGCGTGGGAGCCGTTCGTGGCCGCCGTCCCGGTCCCGGTTGCGGCCTAGCGGAGGCGCAGGCCGCACGGCTGCGTATGGCTTCGGCCTGAGGCCCGGTACCCGCCGGTAGGCGGGTTTGACACCGTAGCCTGGGCTTGCCTATGGTCCCGCGCTCTATTGCAGGTGCGAACACGCCGCCGCGGCGGCGTTGCCGGTTTGCGCCCGTTCCCTCCAATCGATACGGTTCCCCATGAAGATACTGGTCCCCGTCAAGCGGGTGGTTGATTACAACGTGAAAGTGCGGGTGAAGACCGACGGCACCGGCGTCGAGACGGCCGGCGTGAAGATGTCGATGAACCCGTTCGACGAAATCGCGGTCGAGGAGGCGATCCGCCTAAAGGAAAAAGGCGTTGCGACCGAGATCGTGGCGGTGTCGCTGGGCATCGCCCAGTGTGCCGAGACCTTGCGCACCGCGCTCGCCATGGGGGCCGACCGCGGCATCCTGGTGGAAACCGACGTCGACCTGCAGCCGCTGGCGGTGGCGAAGCTGCTGGCCGCGATTGTGGCGCAGGAGCAGCCGGGGCTCGTGATCCTCGGCAAGCAGGCGATCGACGACGACATGAACGCGACCGGCCAGATGCTGGCCGCGCTGCTCGGCTGGCCGCAGGGCACGTTCGCGAGCAAGGTCGCGGTCGAGGGCGAGACGGTCTCCGTCACCCGCGAGGTGGACGGCGGGCTGGAGACGGTGGCGCTGAAGCTGCCGGCGATTGTCACCACGGACCTGCGGCTGAACGAGCCGCGCTATGCCTCGCTGCCCAACATCATGAAGGCGCGCAAGAAGCCGATCGCGACGATGAAGCCGGCCGATCTCGGCGTCGATCCCGCGCCGCGGCTGGTGGTGGTGTCGGTGGCGGAGCCGGCGAAGCGCAAGGCGGGTGTGAAGGTCGCCTCGGTGGCCGAGCTGGTGGCGAAGTTGCGCACCGAAGCCAAAGTGATCTGAGCCCGAACGCAATCTGAGCCTTAGGGGGACGACGACAGATGACGACTCTCGTTCTGCTGGAACACGACCAGGCCGGCATCAAGCAGCCGTCGCGCAGCGCGCTGGCGGCAGCGGCGAAACTGGGTGAGGCGCACGGCCTCGTGGCCGGCAGCGGCATCGGCGCCGCGGCCGAGGCGGCGGCGAAGCTGCCTGGCCTGTCCAAAGTGCTGGTGGCCGATTCAGCGACCTTCGCGCATATCCTGGCCGAGCCGCTGGCCGCGCTGCTGGTGGCGCTCGCGCCCGGCTATACGCATTTGTTCGCCGCGGCGACCGCGGTGGGCAAGAACGTGATGCCGCGCGTGGCCGCGCTGCTCGACGTGCAACCGATCAGCGACATCGCCGGCGTGGTCGATGCTGATACGTTCGTCCGCCCGATCTATGCGGGCAACGCGCTCGCCACGGTAAAATCGTCGGATACGAAGAAGATCGTCACCGTGCGCGCCTCCAGCTTCGATCCGGCCCCTGCCGAGGGTGGTTCCGCGACGATCGAAGCGGCACTCGAGATTGCCGATCCGGGGGTGTCGCGTTTCGTTTCCGCAGATCTGTCCAAGAGCGAGCGCCCCGAGCTGACCGCTGCGCGGGTGGTGATCTCCGGCGGGCGCGGCATGCAGAGCGGCGATAATTTCAAGCTGCTCGAACCGATCGCCGATACGCTGGGAGCCGCCGTCGGCGCCTCCCGCGCCGCCGTCGACTCCGGATTCGTCCCCAACGACTACCAGGTGGGACAGACCGGCAAGATCGTCGCCCCCGAGCTCTACATTGCCGTCGGCATCTCCGGTGCCATCCAGCACCTGGCGGGGATGAAGGACAGCAAGGTGATCGTGGCGATCAACAAAGACGAGGAAGCGCCCATTTTCCAGGTCGCCGACTACGGTCTGGTGGCCGATCTCTTCACCGCGCTGCCGGAACTGGCGGCGGAACTGGAGCGCTCCTGAATGAATGTCGAAGTCACGACGGCGCCGGCGGCAGCACCGCTGCTCGCCGCGGCGCCGGAGATTGCGCGGCTCGGCGTGATCGGCGCCGGACAGATGGGCAACGGCATCGCCCATGTCGCGGCGCTGGCCGGGCTGCCGGTCACCATGCTGGACGTGAAGGCCGAGGCGCTGGACAAGGCGATGTCGGTCATGGCGCGCAACATGGAACGGCAGGTGAACCGCACGCTGATCACCGCCGAAGACAAGGACGCGGCGCTGGGCCGGATCAGCACCAGCACCGACTACGCCGCCTTCGCCGAGATGGACCTCGTGATCGAGGCGGCGACGGAGAAGGAGGACATCAAGCGGGCGGTCTTCAAGACCCTGGTGCCGCACCTGAAGCCGTCCTGCCTGCTGGCCTCGAACACCTCGTCCATCTCGATCACCCGGCTGGGCGCCACCACCGACCGGCCCGAGAAATTCATCGGCATGCACTTCATGAACCCGGTGCCGGTGATGAAGCTGGTAGAGATCATCCGCGGCATCGCCACCGACGAACCGACTTTCCAGGCGGTCGATGCGCTGGCCCGCAAGCTCGGCAAGACAACGGCGGTCGCCGAGGACTTCCCCGCCTTCATCGTCAACCGCATCCTGGTGCCGATGATCAACGAGGCGGTGTACGCGCTGTATGAGGGCGTCGGCTCGGTGGGCGCGATCGATACCTCTCTGCGGCTCGGCGCCAACCATCCGATGGGACCGCTGGAACTGGCGGATTTCATCGGCCTGGATACCTGCCTGTCGATCATGCAGGTTCTGTATGAGGGTCTGTCAGACAGCAAATACCGGCCGTGCCCGCTGCTGGTGAAATACGTGGAAGCCGGCTGGCTGGGACGCAAAACCGGCCGCGGGTTCTACGACTACAGCCAGAATCCCCCACGCCCGACGCGCTGAGCGGTACGCGAACGCGGGGCCGACCGAGCGCGATTGGCCCCGCGCGACAAGACCTGCCGAAAAAGTGCTCCCGGATGATGGGACGGGCCATCCTGCTCGCCCGGCGAGGGCGTCGGGCACGACCGGGGCGATTCCCGGGCCGCCGTCTAATCCTCTTCGCCGACGCTGCTGCTATCACCCAACGCACAATGCCCGACCAGCAGGCCCACGGGAAGCGACAGTAGCCCCCAGCTGGCCACCGCGGTCAGCAACACATGGTTGGGATCATGAACGGTCAACTGCAGAGCTGCGATCGCACCGAGTAGTGCAATCGTTACTCCTGCCAGCGCTGTGGTGGTCAGATGCCCCCTCACCTTCTCGCTCCGCTGCTTTGCCGGCCCTCTCTCAAACGAATCGCCTCTGCGTGGGATAATGGCGGCCCCCACGCTTTACGGTAGTCAATGTCACCGTTCTGTCAACTACCAATCGGCTGTCGTGGTCGATTTGGCCGCGGGGCGTGACAGGGCATGCGGCTCCGCCATAGTGTTTTCATGCCTCTCCCTCATACTGCCAGGTCCGTCATGCCGCACAATTACGCGACCCTCCGCGTCGAAGCTCCGCAGGAGCACACCCTGCTGGTCACCCTGAATCGCCCGGACGCGGCGAATGCGATGAATACGCAATTGGGACGCGATCTTCTGGCGCTGTTCGACTCCATCGCCGCCGATCCCGCGGCGCAGCGCTGCGTCGTGCTCACGGGGGCCGGCAGCCGTGCCTTCTGCGCCGGCGGTGACCTGAAGGAGCGCAATGGGATGACCGACCGGCAGTGGCAGGATCAGCACCTGATCTTCGAGCGGGCGATTCGCGCCCTGCTCGCCTGCCCGGTGCCGCTGATCGCCGCGGTGAACGGGGCCGCCTACGCGGGCGGGCTGGAGATCGCGCTGACCGCCGACTTCATCTATGCCGCCCCGCACGCGCGCTTCGCGCTGACCGAAGTGACGCTCGGGATCATGCCCGGCGCCGGCGGCACGCAGAGTTTGCCGCGGGCGGTGGGCGCACGGCGGGCGAAGGAGATCATGCTGACCGGCGCGTCCTTCACGGTGGCCGAGGCGTTGGAGTGGGGCATGGTCAACCGCATCTGCCCGGCCGAGACCCTGCTTGCCGACACGCTCGCCACCGCGGCACGGATCTGCGCCAACGCGCCGATCTCGGTCCGCCAGATCAAGCAGTCGGTGAACACCGGGCTGAACATGGACCTGGCCAGCGGCATGGCGTTCGAGATCGAGGCCTATAACCGCATGGTACCGACAGCGGACCGGCGCGAGGGCATCCTGGCCTTCAACGAGAAGCGCAAGCCCCGGTTTCGCGGCGAATAGCGGCGCCGGTGGGAGCAACGGAGGGAACCGCGATGAACGTGATGACCGAGATCGACGCAAGGAGCGGCGCCCGGGATCTGACCCGACGGTTGGCGACCGCGGCGGCGGCGCTGCGCTGGGAAGACGTGCCGGCTCCGGCCCGCGTCGTCGCCCGCCAAGCAGCACTCGATACCATCGGCTGTGCGCTCGCCGGCTCCGGGGAGCCGCTGTCGGGCATCCTGGTGGCCGAGCTGGCCGAAGCGGGGGGCGCGCCGCAGGCTGGGGTGATCGGCCGGAGCATCCGGCTGCCCACGACCGCCGCGGCACTCGCCAACGGCGCGGCGGCCCATGCGCTCGACTTCGACGACGTGAACATGGGAATGCCGGGGCATCCTTCCGTCGCCATCCTGCCGGCGCTGCTGGCGCTGGCGGAAGGGCACGGCACGTCGGGCGCGGCGGTGCTGACGGCACTGGTGGCCGGGACCGAGCTTGCGTGCCGGGTCGGGCGGACGATGGCGCCGGGGCATTACGACGGGCTCGGGTTCCACGCCACCGCGACCCTCGGCTGCCTGGGGGCAGCGGCGGCCTGCGCCAACCTGCTCGGGCTGGATGCGGAGCGCACCGCGATCGCGATCGGCATCGCCGCGACCCAGGCGGCAGGGCTGAAGTCGATGTTCGGCACCGACTGCAAGCCGCTGCATGCCGGCGCGGCGGCGCGCACCGGGCTGCTGGCGGCCAGGCTCGCCGCGCGCGGCTTCACCGCACGCACTGACGCGATCGAGTGCGCGCAGGGCTTCGCCGCCACCCACAGCCCCGATTTCCATCCGGAGCGGGCCGGGGAGACCGCGCCCGGCGGATTCCATATCCTTGCCAATTTGTTTAAATACCACGCCGCCTGCTACCTGACGCACGCGCCGATCGAGGCGGCGCGATCCCTGCGCGCTCGTCCAGGCGTGGCGCCGGAGCGGATCGCGTCGGTGCGCCTGACCCTGTCGGAGGCGTGCGACCGGGTGTGCAACATCCCCAGCCCCCGTACCGGGCTGGAAGCCAAGTTCAGCCTGCGCCTGACCACGGCGATGGCGCTGGCCGGGATCGAGACCGGGGCGCTGGCGAGCTATTCGGAGGCGACCGCTGCCGATCCTCGTCTGGTCGCGTTGCGCGACAAGGTGGATTTCGATTTTCGTCCGGACCGGCCGCATACCTTGGCCGACCTGCAACTGACGTTGACCGACGGCACGATCCTGGCCGCGCGGCACGATTCCGGGGTGCCGGCGGCCAACCTGGCCGATCAGGGGCGGCGGCTGGACGCGAAGTTCCGCACCCTGGCCGAACCGGTGCTGGGCCCGGTGCGCGCCGGTGTCCTGGCCGGGCGGCTGGCGGCGCTGGAGACGGAGCCGGACGTCGGTGCGGTGCTGAGGCTCTGCGCCGGGTGAACTTGGGGTCCCCCGTCCGCGCGCAGGGCTGTCCGGGGAAAGCGTGAGGCTTTTGGCTGCATGCCCCGTCTGAGGCGGTTTTATCCGCTATTCTGTGTTTGCGAGACTCAGAATGGGGGACGGGGCATGCGGTTCAAACCTACCATCTTCGCCAGTTTGTTGGCACCCCTTGATCGCCGTCAGGTCAAGGCGATCTCAGCGCGGCATCGCGGTGAGGCCTACGACAAATCGTTCGACAGCGGCGATCATCTGCTGGCGCTGATCTTCGCGCAGTTCGCCGCGGCCACCAGCCTGCGTGGCCTGGCGGTGGAGTGGAACGCTTACCGTCAGCATCACTATCATCTCGGCGGCGGCAAACTGGCGCGCTCGACCTTGGCTGACGCCAACCGCCGGCGCCCGCCGGCGGTGTTCGCCGAGGTCTTCGCCGGCCTCGCCATGCAACTCGACCCGCGGACCCGCCGCGAGGGCCGCGAGGTGGTGCGGGTGATCAACTCGACCCCGATCCCGCTCGGCACCCTCTGCTCCTGGGCTACCTGCAACGGCCGCATCCGCGGCCTCAAGCTGCACATCGTGTTCGATCCCGCGCGCGACTGCCCGCGCGTGCTCGACATCACGGATGCCACCGTCAACGATGCGCAAATCGGCCGCACGGTCGCGATCGACCCGGGTGCAACCTACACCTTCGACAAGGGATACTGCCACTACGGCTGGTGGCACGCCATCGATGCCGCCGGCGCCAGCTTCGTCACCCGCCCCAAGATCAACATGCGCCTCGAGCAGGTCACGCTCCGCCCCTGTGAGGAGACCGCCGGCGACGGCTTCACCGTCACCGAGGATGCCGAGGTGCGCTTCGCCAGCAAGGGCGATTCGCGCCTGCCCATCCGGCTACGCCGGGTGCGCGTCAGGCGCCAGGACGGCAGCACGATTACGTTGCTGACCAACGACTGCGACCGCTCCGCGGTGGCCATCGCAGCCCTCTACAAAGGCCGCTGGCAGATCGAGCTGCTGTTCCGCTGGCTCAAACAGAACCTGCGCATCCGCCGCTTCCTCGGCAACAATCCCAACGCCATCCGGCTGCAGATCTACGCCGCCCTGATCGCCTATGCCCTGCTGCGTCTCGCCGCCCGCAGGCATCGTGTCAGCATGCCGGTCCTGCGCTTCACCGAACTCGTCGCAAGCTGCCTGTTCGAGCGCCGCGATCTCGGCACCATCGAACGACCGCCTCCCGTCAATCCGGCCAGAGCACAAAATCATCCACCAGCCGGACAACTCGGGTTCGCCTATGCTTGATTTTCCCCGGACAGCCCTGCGTCCGCGCGGGACGGGGGAGGGCGGTCAGGCCGCGAACGGATCCGCCGCACCGTTGGGCAGCGGCACCGCGAAGGCGTTGATCGTCATCGAGATGAACCCGTAATAGCCGAGTACCGCCACCAGATCGACCACTCCGACCGGTCCCAGCGCGGCGCGGGCGCGGGCGAAGGTCGCTTCGCTGACGGTGCGGTTGCGCAGCAGTTCGGTGGCGAAGGCGTGCACGGCTGCCTCGTCCTCGCGGGCGAAGCGCGGTTCGCCGCCGATGCGGATCGCTTCCACCGCTGCCGGGTCGAGCCCCGCTTTCACCGCGATCGGCGCGTGCACGTGCCATTCGAACCCGGCCCGCCAGTGGGCGCCGGTGATGACGATCGCGAGCTCCGAAAGCCGCGGCGGCAGCGACGAGCCGTAACGGCAGAACGCCCCCAGCGCCTGCGCCCGCTCAGCCAATTCCGGGCTGTGCAGCCAGACGCGCAGCGGGCCCTGCACCAGCCCGCGCGGGCCGGACGCGATCATGTCGTGCACCCGGTGCTGCTCCGGGGTCATTGTGTCGGGGGAAAGATCGGGGATGCGGGTCATGGCGTGTCCGTCGTTGTGCTGGCGTTGCGGCACAGCACCAGCGCCGGGTCGACCCGTCAAGCGCGACCTTCAGCCCCGAGCCCGAGCCCGTGTCGCGGGTGCAGCTCGCAGTCGGCATGGAGCCGAGGCTTGCGCCCTTTCTCACGACGCTCGGTTTCGCCTGATCGATGGGCCTATCTGTGCCAGGTTGTTCAGTGCACGAGCCGGTCCGCGGCTCCGCTCGTGTGCGCTCGAGCACAGCGTGCAAGAAAGAATCATATCACTCCGATATACTTCCAGGAGTGGCTGGATGGACCGGCGCGCGCGCTGCCGCGTCCTCCGCCTTGCCCGTCGCCCCCCAGCGCATAGCATCGCCGCAGATCGAGGAAGGGGGCCTCAATGGTGGCATACGAAAAACGCGCACTGGCAAGGATGATGGGCACCAAGATCACGGCAGTGGTAAGCAGAGCATCGGCATATGGGTTGGCGAATGGGCGCAGGATCCAGCCGTGGAAATCAAGGATCAGAGCCACCGGGAAGTGCAACAGATAGATCGAGAAGCAGATGCGCTCAATTGCCTCCAGTGGGCGTCCAATCATGCGCGGCAGCCGGCCGGAAATGCACACGTAGGTGGCGATGAACAGCGCCCAGGCACCGCCCTCGGCGTCGGGCCATAGCGCCTTCCACCAAGCATGCAGCGGCCAACCGCCGAGACGATGGAACCCGTACAGCAACGCCCACACCAGTGCGCCGGCTGCCAACGCGGGCCATTTCCGCGCGCGCGTGTTCAAGGCGCTCGGCCTCCCAGTGGGCTGCGCGTTGCAATAGGCCGGGTCTGGACAGGGCAGCGCCTGGTCCCGGTCCCGACAGATCCGGCCGGGCGCTTTCGGCGCCTCGCGCCCTCAGCCGCCGCCGCTCCGTTCGGCCGCTTTTGCCGCCAGGCGGATACGACGACGCTCGAGCGGCAGGTGCGCATAGGCGGTGCCTGCCAAAGCCACTGTCGTGTTCAAGGCAACGGCAAGCAGGCCGGTGTAGACGCCGAACTGCGTCCCCATCAGGATCACCTGGTGCACCGGTGCCAGGCCGTCGGCGAACGCGGTCGCAGTTCCCCAGACGGTCCCCGCCAGCCAGCCGGCGATCAGCGCCGACGGGCTCAGCCCGCGAATGAACAGCCCGAGGATCACGGCCGGCAAGGTCTGCAGGATCCAAAGTCCGCCGAGCAACTGCAGATAGACGGCGTATTTCACTGGCAGCAAGATGACGAAGAGCAGGGCGCCCGTTTTCACCAGCAGCGAGACCATCTGGGCGACCTCGGTCTCCTCCCGTGCGGTGGCAGCGGGGCGGAAATACGCCCGCCAGACGTTGCGCGAGATCAGGTTCGCCGCCCCGATCGACATGACGGTGGCCGGAACCAGCGCGCAGACGGCGATCGCGGCCAGCGCGAAGCCCACGAACCACGGGGGGAACATGGCCGCCAGCAGCGCTGGCACGACCTCGTTCGGTTCCGCGACGGTGATCCCGGCGGCCAGCGCCATGTAGCCCATCAGCGCGATCATCCCGAGCACCAGGGTATACGCCGGCAGGAGGATGGCATTTCGCCGGATGGTCCCGGCGCTGCGCGCGGCAAAGACACCGGTCAGCGTATGCGGATAGAGGAAGGCGGCGAGGGCGGAGCCCAATGCGAGGGTGGCATACGGCACGACCTGCGCCCGCACGAGCAGCAGGCCGCCCGCGCCACGCGCAGCGAGCGTCTCGCCGGCGGCATGGAACACCGCGGCGTAGCCCCCGAGCCGGGCCGGAATCACCGCCACCGCCGCCAGCACCACGATGTAGATCATCAGGTCCTTGATGAGGGCGATCAGCGCCGGCGCGCGCAGGCCGGAGAAATAGGTGTAGAGCGCCAGCGCAACGAAAGCGATCAGCAGTGGCACCTCGCCCGACAGACCAAGGGCGCGGCTGACGATCTCCAGCCCTACGAGTTGCAGCGCGATATAGGGCATGGTGGCGATGCAGCCGGACAGCGCCACCGCAAGGGTGAGCGGGCGCGCGCCGTACCGGGTCTGCACCACGTCGGCGGCCGTGACGCAGCCATGCCGATGCGCGAACTCCCACAGTCGCGGCATCGTCGCAAACACGATCGGATAGACGATGATGGTGTAGGACAGCGCAAAGAACCCGCCGGCGCCGGTGCCGTAGACCAGAGCGGGTACGGCGATCACGGTGTAGGCCGTGTAGAAATCACCGCCCAGCAGGAACCAGGTGATCCAGGTGCCGAATTGCCTCCCCCCCAATCCCCACTCGCCCAGCTCGGCCATCGGCCGCTCGCCGCGCTTCCACCACCGGGCGGAGATCCCGAGGGCGGCAGCAAGGCTCAGGAACGACAGGCAGACGATGATCTCAATCGGTCTGATCCGCATCGTCACGCGGTTGCGCCTTGTATGCCAGCCAGATCAGAAAGGAGCTCAGGGGAATCCAGGCGAACTGGTACCAGTAGAAGAACGGGAAACCCAGGAACGTGGGTTCGGTCGCGTCGTAGAACGGCACCCAGAGCAGGGCGATGAACGGCAGCAGGAGCAGCATCCACATCGTGATCCTCCATCGAATCCCCCCATCGGCAGGCGGCGCGACGACGGGCCGGGTGCGCGCGGCGTCGCAGTCTGGTCGACGAGACCTTAAATACCGGTTACATGATCAGGCGCGCCGCCGGGTAACCGTATCGTAACCTGTACAGTACCACAAATCGCGTGCGGCCGCCGATACAAGAAACCGGAGGATGTTCCGACGTCCGAATCGCTGTCCGGATGCCCGCTGCCCGCGGCCGGTGTTTCGCGGTCTCGCGCCGCCGCGGCCTGGCGGCGTCTCTGCGCCGTCGGCCTGCGGTGGCGCAAACGCCTCATGCGACCGCGGCCCGGGCTTATCCTCGGCTGGATGATCATGGCGGTCGCCGTCGCGTCCGACGGGCTCACCTTGCTCAACGGTTCCAGCTTCATCAACCGCTCGGTTCGGGTGCAGGCGCAGGATCTGCTGACCAGCGAACAATGGCTGGTGCGCGTCATGATCGCGCAAGGGGGTGCCACGGACACACCGCGTCGCCGGATCGCCTCCCTGGCGCGTGGGTTCGCCGGCCGTCTCGCCTATCTGCCGGCCGACGCGGGCGGGCGAATCGCGGCCGGCCCGTTTTCCGACCTTCTCGCGCCCTCCCTGGCGCAGCAGATCGTCGCCGCGGGGCAACCGCTGTTCCGTGAGGGATGGGTCGCCGGCAAGCGATGGTTCACGCTTTATACGCCGATCGACGTCGCCTCCCCTGACACAAAAACCGTGTCAGCTCCCCGCTCCGGGCTGCTGCTGCTCGCGATCCCCGCCGAGCCGCTGGAGGCCCAGGCGACGACCGAGCGCGACGGGCTGATCGGCACCGCGCTGCTGACCCTCATCCTGCTCGGTTACGCGCTGGTGGGCGTCAGCCAATGGCTCGGCATCCAGTTCGAAGGGCGCGAGGCGCGGCTCGCCACCGCCAAGGCAGAGCTCGAACTTGCCCTCGGCCACATGTCGGACGGTCTCTGCGTCTTCGATCGCAATGACTGCGTGACGGTGTTCAACCGCCAGTTCTCCGACATTGTCGGGCTGCCGGCGGGGGCGGTGCGGCGGGGCGTGCCGTATCCCGCGCTGCTGACGTCGAGCATCGCCGCCGGCAACCACCGCGGCCGCGACGCCGCCGAGGTGGCGGCGGAGCGGCATGCCTTCATCAGGGCCGGGCGGCCGATGAAGGTCCAGCAGGAGGCGCA
The DNA here is from genome assembly GCA_963708095.1 of uncultured Pseudomonadota bacterium. Lineage (GTDB taxonomy): Bacteria > Pseudomonadota > Alphaproteobacteria > Acetobacterales > Acetobacteraceae > JAJZVS01. Next base: position 2,712,698 of record OY970182.1, on the reverse strand, counting down.
TGACGGCCGCATGATCGAGGTGGTTTATTGCCCGGCCGCCGAGGGCGGCTGGCTGGTCACCTGTGCCGATATCACCGAACGGCTGCGGACCCAGGAGCAGATCGCCTACATGGCCGAGCACGATCCGCTGACAGGTCTGCCGAACCGGGCGGCGTTCGCCGCGCGGCTGGCGAACGAGGTGGCGGAGGCGACCGAGGCGCGGCCGCTCGCGCTGCTCTGGCTCGACCTCGATCATTTCAAGAAGTTCAACGACACCCGCGGCCATCCCGCCGGCGACCAGTTGCTGCGCACCGTCGCCGACCGGCTGCGCCGGTCACTGCGGCAGACGGACGGTGCCGCTTACCGTCTCGGCGGCGACGAGTTCGCCGTCGTGCTGGTCGGCGTCGGCGCGCCAGAGGCGAAGCGGCTGGCGCGACGGGTGCTGCGCGTGCTGAACCAGAGTTGCGAGATCGCCGGCCAGCCGTATCGGCTCCGCGCCAGCATCGGCCTCGCCCTGGCGCCCGGGGATGCGGCGGATCCGGACCGGCTGATGAGTCGCGCCGATCTCGCGCTCTATGCGGCCAAGGCATCCGGGCGCAACGCCGTGCGGAGTTTCGGGCCCGAGATCGAGGACCGGTTGACCGGGCGCGCGACGATGGAACGGGCGCTCCAGGGTGCTCTGGCCGAGCAGCAGTTCGAGCTGTGGTACCAGCCGATCCGGGCGCTGCCGTCGCGCCGGCTGGTCGGCTTCGAGGCGCTGCTGCGGTGGAACCACCCGCACCGCGGCATGATCCTGCCGACGGAGTTCATCAGCCTGGCGGAAGAAACCCAGCTGATCGAGGAGATCGGCGCCTGGGTGCTGGCCGAGGCCTGCGCCGAGGCCGCCGGCTGGCCGCACGCCGTCGGCGTCGCGGTGAACCTGTCGGCGCAGCAACTGAGCCGTCCGGGGTTGGCGGCGCAGATCGACCGTGCGCTCCGGGAGGCCGGGCTGGCCGCGGCACGGCTGGAGCTCGAAGTGACGGAGACCGCCATCATCCAGGACCCCGACACGGCCTTCGCCCTGTTGCGCCAGGTCCAGGAGCGAGGGGTGCGCATCGCACTCGACGATTTCGGCACCGGCTATTCGTCGTTGAGCTTCCTGACCCGGTTCAAATTCGACACGATCAAGATCGATCGCTCCTTCATCTGCGATATGGCGAGCCGGTCGGAATGCGCGGCGATCGTCGACGCGGTGAGCTCGCTCGGCACGCATCTCGGTCTGGTGACCACCGCCGAGGGGATCGAAACGGCCGAACAGCTCCGTCGGGTGGGCGAGCTCGGATGCCGCCGGGCGCAAGGGTTCCTGCTGGGTCGGCCCATGCCCGCGGCAGCCGCGCGCGACGTCGCCTGGTCACGCCTGCTGCCGGATGCCCCGGCGGCCGACGAAACCGCGTCGTGCGATGGCGCGTGACGCGGAGTTTGCTGCCGAAGAAAAAAAAGCCAGGAGGGCAGCGTCCTCCCGTTTCTTTCATTAGAAAGAAGACGTGCTCAGGCCGCCGCCAAAGTGCCGATCGCGGCGCTGTCCAGCTCCGATGCGGCGAACCCCTCGAACGCCAGCAGGTGCCACAGCGCCAGGCTGTGGTCGAGCCGTCCGGAGGCGTGCTCGTCCAGCATTCGTGTGATTGCGCCTGCCTCGAACAGGCCGGTGTCGAGCAGCGTCGGGCCGAGCAGCCGGGTCCGCAGCCGCGGGGTCTCGCGGCGGAACAGGCCGGCGAGCGACATGGCGAAACCTTGTTTCGGACGGTACAGCACCTCCCGCGGCAGCAGCGGTTCCAGCGCGCGTTTGAGCACGTATTTACCCTCCCGCCCGCGCAGTTTCAGCGCTGCCGGCAAGGTCAGGCCGAACTCGACGAAGCGATGGTCGAGGAACGGGGCCCGCACCTCGAGCCCGTTCGCCATGCTCGCGCGATCGACCTTGGTCAGCATCGCCCCGGGCAGCCAGGTGGCGAGATCGACATACTGCGCCTGGGTCAGCGGGTCGTCGCTGCCGCTCTCCTCCATCAGCGACGCGATGCGCGCCGTCGGGTCGTAGCCGTCGAGTGCTGCGCGCAGCGGCGCGGCGAACAGCGCCCGCCGTGCCTCGGCGTGCACCCGCGCGATCGTGCGATAGTAGCCGAGCGCGCTGTCGAGGCTGAGTTCCGTCAGCGTGTGTTTCGCGCGCAACCAGCGCGGTGCGCGGTCGAGCTTGGGGTAGATCGCGGCCAACCGCCCGATGGCGCCGCGCCGCACCGCGGCGGGGAGGAAGCCGCGCGCCGCCTCCACCAGCACGTGCCAGCGGTAGCGCCGGTAGCCGGCGAACACTTCGTCGCCGCCGTCGCCGGAGATCGCAACCTTCGCGTGCCGACGGGCGAGCGCGCAGACATGGTAGGTGGGCACGGCCGACTGGTCGCCGAAGGGTTCGCCGAAGATGCGGCCTTGGGTGCGCGCCGCCTCGATGTAGTCGATCGCCGCCGCCTGTTCGGTATGCTGGGTGGTGCCGTAGCGCTGCGCCACCATCGTCGCGAACGGGGTTTCGTCCTCGCTGCCCGGGAAGCCGATGGTGAAGGTGTCGATCCCGGTGCGCAACCGTGCCGCGGTGGCGACCACCGCGCTCGAATTGACGCCGCCCGAGAGGAAGGCGCCGAGGGGCACGTCCGCGATCAGACGCGCCGCGGTCGTTTCGTTCAGCCGGCGGCCGATCTCGGCCACGGCCGTGGCCTCATTCATCGGCCTGGTCGCGGTCGCGGCGCGCCAGTAGCGCCGCGGTGCCGCCATTCCCTGGCCGCGCCGCAGCAGCAGCGCGTGCGCCGGCGGCAGGCGGCGGACATCGCGATAGATCGTTTCGGGATCGGGCACGTAGCCGAAGGCGAAGAAATCCTCCACCGCCTCCGGCGCCAGCCGCCGCGACAGTTCCGGCACTGTCCGAAGCGCCGCCATCTCGGAGCCGAAAACAAATCGGCCGTCGTCCAGCACCGAGTAATAGAGCGGCTTCTTGCCCATGCGGTCGCGCGCCAGGAACAGCTCCTCGCGCGTCCGGTCCCACAGGGCGAAGGCGAACATGCCGTCCAGCTCGTCGAGGCAGTCCGGACCCCATTGCTCCCAGGCGTGGATGATCGTCTCGGTGTCGCACTGCGTGCGGAACACGTGCCCGGCGGCTTCCAGCCGGGGGCGCAGGGACTGGAAGTTGTAGATCATGCCGTTGAAGACGATCGCCACCGCGCCGTCCTCGTTGTACATCGGTTGGTGGCCGGCGCGCGGATCGACGATCGCGAGCCGCCGGTGGCCGAGCGCGACCCCGGGCTCCTCATGGAACCCGTCGCCGTCCGGGCCGCGATGCGCGATCGCCGCGGTCATCCGTCGCAGCAGCGCGCGATCCATCGGCCGCTGTCCGGCCAGATCGAAGATGCCCGTTACTCCGCACATGTCCGGCCCCGTGACAGTTGGTTGGGCAGTCGGTGTGGCGGCGTTCGGGGGGGAGACGTGCACCGCACGACCCCGGACGCGCCGCATCCTCCCAGCAACTACCCTCCGGCCTATCGGGAAGCCAGCGGTGTTTTCTCCCCCTGCACGGCGACGAACACCTGCGGCGCGGCGAAGGAGAGCCAGACCCGCCGGTGCAGTAGGAAATCCTCGCCCACCAGCCCGTCGCCGACGCCGGCTGGCAGGGGAATAATCGGCAGCACGGGGTTCCGCGCCAGCCAGGGTCCGACCTGCAGGGAGTGGAACTGCTGCAGCCGCACGTGCACCGCGGCGGGGGCGGCGCCGCGTGCCAGAGCGAAGCGGTCGGCCGCCAGCGCCGAGGGCGTGATGCCGGCCCGCAGCGCGAGTCCCAGGCCGATCGCCGTGGTTTGCGCACCCGTATCCAGGGTGGCCATACCGGAGGTGCCGTTCACCGCGATCGGCAGCCGAAGCCGGTTGTTCCCGGCCTGGACGCCTGGCAGGTCCACCGCCGGGCCGTCCCAGGGCGGCCGGCCGAGCCGGCAGGCGGGATCGCGGTACAGCATCATGCGCCCGGCCGCGGCGTCGAGGTCGATGCCGAACAGGGTCAGTACGTCCGCCCCGAGCATCCCGTCCGCGCCCCCGCGCAGCGCGGTCAGGCGGAACCGGCCGACGGTGATGCGCGGCATGGTGAAAGCGACGCCAGCGAGGGTGAAGCGGCGCACCACCGCATCGAACGCGGTCGTCGGCCCGCCGATGCCCCAGGTGCGAGTGCCGTGATCCCGGTCGGCGGGCAGGCCGAGCCGGCGCACGGTGGCCTCGGTCAGCAGGCTACGCTGCGCACCCGTATCCAGCACCAGCCGCACGGGCTTGCCGTCCACGCGCGCCGTGACGAACAGCAGCCCGTCGTATGCGGTCACCGGCACAGTGGCGACGCGCGACAGCGCACAGCCCGGCCCCGACGCGCCGCCGATGCGATAGCCGCCCCCCGGCAGCGCGGTGCAGCCGGCGAGTGCGACGAGCGCCGCCGCCGGTCCGGCGCGTCGTATACGTCGCCACGCGTGCCCCGCCGCGGTCCACGCGCATCCGGCTGCGGTCAGTCGGGGTTCCGCCGCGGCCAGGACGCGCCGCGCGGCTTCATGCAGGCGAACACGGTGCGGCCCGGGCGACGATCGGCGCACATCTCGCGCCGCCCGCCAAGGGCGCAACGGGTTCAACCGACGGGCTTTGCTTTGAGCACGTCGCGGATCTCGGCGAGCAGGGTTTCAGTCGGACTTGGCCCGCTCGGCGCCGGCGTGTTGTGCAGCTTGAGCCGGGTGAGCGCCTTGATCACCCAGAAGATCGCGAAGCTCACGATCAGGAACTGGATGATGGCATTGATAAACAGCCCGACATTGATCGTTGCCGCCCCCGCCGCCTTGGCGGCCGCGATGGTGGGATAGTGCTGCCCGTTCAGCGCGACGAACACGTTGGAGAAATCGATCCCGCCGATCAGCGCGCCGATCAGCGGGTTGATGATGTCCTTCACCAGGCTGTTCACCACCCCGGTGAAGGCGACGCCGATCACAATGCCGACTGCGAGATCCACCACGCTCCCGCGCATGATGAAGGCCTTGAACTCGCTGAGCCAGGACGGCGGGCGGATGGAACGGAACGTGGCGGACATGGACGCTCCTGTGCTGTCTTTACCGCTTGCGCGGCGGTTCCCGCTATCATGGCAGGATTTACAGGATCGGGAGAAGCGCCGGCACGAAACCGCCGCTCCAGCCCCACCCCGCCGCCCGAATTCGTCCCGCCGGCATCGTCCAAAACGGCCTCGCGCCGGGCACCGACCCGACGAGAGCCTGCTCGGATCAAGCTCCGCCGGCCCGCCCCGGATTGCGGGCCGCCCCGCCCCCCTGGCTTGGTGCCGGCCGCCCTGCGTTCGCGGGAGCGTGACCGGGTTTTGCTTGTCACATACGTGCCTGGCGTGTCAGGTGCGGCTGATGCGAAGTGCGCTCGTCCTGTTGCTCGCACTGCTGCCGGTGCCGGCCGTCGCCCGCGGCGACGTGCCGGCGGTGGCCGATGCACGCCTCGACTACCGGGCCTATGCTCATGGGTTGCCGGTGCTGCGTATACAGGCGGCGCTGGCGCTGTGGCCCGGCGGCTACCAGGTGCGGCTGCGGTATCGCACGGTCGGACTGGTCGGCTTCTTCTTCCACGGCCAGCAGGAGGACCATGTGTCCGGCGTCTGGCACGACGGCCATCCGGCACCTCGCCTGTACCGCTCCGACGGGGTCTGGCACGGCACGCCCCACCACTTGACGATGACTTATGACGACGGCCGGCCCGAACTGCGCACCGTGCTGCCGCCGATCCGCGCCCATCGCGAGCCGGTCCCGCCCGCTGCGCAGCGCGGCACCATCGATACTCTGAGCGCGCTGGTCGACCTGCTGCGCCAGATCGCCAGCACCGGCGGCTGCACCGATCACGTGCGCACCTTCGACGGCCGGAGGCTGAGCGTGATCGTCGCCCGCGACGCCGGGACAACGGTGCTGCCACCCCGCTCCGGGGCGGTGTTCGCCGGGCCGGCACTGCGCTGTGACTTCACGGGGCACATGCTGGCGGGGTTCCTGTACGGCCAGCAGCAGCACGACAGCCGGCCACTGCGCGGCTCCGCCTGGTTCGCGCCGCTGGTTCCGGGCGGGCCGCTGTGGCCGGTGCGGCTGCGCTTCCAGACCGATTGGTTCGGCGACGTCACCATGGTTCTGACCGCGAGCCAGGCCGCCGCGCCGGCGCTCACCGCCGACCGCTCCCTCGACGTGCCCTGATGCCGCGACCGCGGGTGCCGGTCACCGCGCCGGGTTGAGCCGGGCCGGCCGGGCGCTCAGACTGGGCGCAGCTTGGACTGGACGCCGCTTCGGATCATGCAGGACTGACCGCGCGATGGAGATATCGCTGTTCGCCGCCGCCTCGTTCGCCGCGCCGTCGGGCGGCCATGCCTATGGGCGGCGATTGATCGCGGCCCTGCGCGCCGGCGGCCACGCGGTGGAGCTGGTCGCGCTGCCGGGCGCCCACCCGCTGCCGGACGCAGCCGCGCGCCTCGCCGCGCTTGCCGCCTGGGCCGCGGTGCCGTCCGGGACCTGCCCGGTGATCGATGGCCTCGTGCTGCCCGCCTTTGCCGGGCATGGCGACGCGCTGGCGGCGCGGCCGACGGTGGGGCTGATCCACCATCCCACCGCGCTCGAACCCGGGCGCGGCGACAGCGAACGCGCCGGGCTGCGCAACACCGAGCTGCGCCTGCTGCCGCGGCTCGCGCGGGTGGTGGTGACCAGCGAGGCGACCGCGGGCCGGCTCGCCGCCGATTTCGGCGTCGATCCGGCGCGGATCGCGGTGGTGGTGCCGGGCTGCGACGACGCCCCGCGCAGCGAGGGCTCGAGCGGGCCAGGCTGTGACGGCCGGCGCTGCGCGATCCTGTCGGTCGGCGCGCTCACCCCGCGCAAGGGTCACGACGTGCTGATCCGGGCGCTGGCGCGGCTGTTCGACCTCGACTGGCGCCTGACGATCGTGGGCCCCGAGCGCGATCCGGCGCACGCTGCGGCGCTGCGCGGGCTGGTCGAGGCGCTGCGGGTCGCCGACCGGGTGCGCTTTGCGGGCGAGGCGGACGATGCCGCGCTGGAGGCGCTGTGGCGCCGGGCCGACCTGTTCGCCCTGGCGTCCTGGTGGGAGGGCTACGGAATGGCGGTGGCCGAGGCTCTGAAGCACGGCCTGCCGGTCGCGGTCACCAGCGGCGGCGCGGCGGCGGCGCTGGTCACCCCCGAGGCGGGGGTGGTGTGCGTGCCGGGGGAGATCGACCAGTTGGCGAAGGCGCTGCGGCGGCTGATCTTCGATGCGGCGCTGCGGCGGGAGATGGCGGACGCAGCGTGGACCATCGGCCGCGCACTGCCGGGATGGCCCGTGCAGGCGGCGGCGTTCGCGCAAGAACTGGCGAAGGTGGCGTAGGCGCGGGCACGCGGTCAGCGCGCGAGCCCGGCCATCTGTTCCAGGATGGCACAGACGGCGGCGGTGTCCTCGCCCCCGCGTCCCTGGCCGATCGCTGCATTGTAGATCGGCGCGGAGGCGGCGAACAGCGGCGCCGCGACGCCGAGGCTGGCGGCATAGGCGCCGATGATCGCCATGTCCTTCTGCCAGATGTCGCATTTCATGGTCGGCGGTTCGTAGCTCTGCGCCGCCATCAGGGGCGCGCGCAGCTCGAACACGCGGGAGTTGCCGGCGCCGCTTGAGACGACGTCGACGATCGCCTGCGGGTCGAGCCCGGCCTTCATGCCGAGCACCATGGCCTCGGCCGAGGCGACGTTGTGGATTGCGACCAGCAGGTTGGCGACGATCTTCATCTTCATGCCGTTGCCGAACGCGCCGACGTAGCGGGTCAGGCGCGCGAAGCCGGCGAACACCGGCTGCACTTTCTCGCAGGCCGCCGTGTCGCCGGAGGCCAGCACGACGAGATCGGCGTTGACCGCCTGCGCGCCGGTGCCGCTGAGCGGACAGTCGAGCAGGACGATGCCGGCTTTCGCCAGCATGTCATTGGCGCGCTGCTTGACCTCGATCGGCAGGGTGCTGAGCTCGCAGACGATCTGGCCGGGGCGCGCGGTGGCCGCGAGCGCGGCGGTGGTCTGCTCGAGCGCGGCGATGCTGGGCAGGCTGGTGAGCACGACATCGGCGGTCGCGGCGATGGCGGCGGCCGAAGCGCGCGGCGTGCCGCCGGCGGCTTCCAGCTCCCGGCATCGGGCCGGATCGGTATCGAAGCCGGCGACGGAGAAGCCGGCGCGGACGCAGTTGCGCGCGATGGCCGAGCCCATGATGCCGAGGCCGACGATGCCGAGTTCCATGTGGGTTTCCTCCGTTTGATGTTGGACGGCCGTGGGTGGCGCGGTTTGCGAGCCGGGGCCTCGGTGCGATCGGGCGGAAGATGGCGCAGGGATGCCGGCACAGTCCAGTGCCGGGCACGGCGGCGTTCGCAGGCGCGGTCATCGTGATTCGATCATGCCCAGTGCGGCGGCTTTTCACCGAACCGGCCGGGCGGAGAGCAATGCCCGCGGTACGACGAGGCTTTGGCCGCAACAGCAGCCGACGCTGCGCGCGAGTCTGCGCCGGTCAGTCCGCGATCTTGCCGCGCGGAACGTTTCTGGCCGCGATTCGACGGATCTTGTTTGGTCGCGTTCTTGCCTGCCGTGCTGCGGCATCCGGCCGATCGCCCACTCGCCCGATCCGGCAGAGCGGCGTACACTGTGGTTCTCGAGGCGTGCGGCACCCCGGCCCCGCCGCGTGTTCGATCGACGCCACGACGGCGTCTGCCCCTGTCCGCGGAGGAACCCCCATGCTGCTCGGTGCCATCGCCGACGACTTCACCGGCGCTACCGATCTTGCCTCCATGCTGGTGCGCAACGGCATGCGCACGGTGCAGCGCATCGGTGTCCCGCCCGCGGGCGAACCTGCGCCCGACGCCGATGCCGTGGTGGTCGCGCTCAAGTCCCGCACCGCACCGGCAGCAACGGCGGTGGCGGAAAGCCTCCAAGCGCTCGCCTGGCTGCGCGCCGCCGGGGCGCGCCAGGTGTTCTTCAAATACTGCTCCACCTTCGACAGCACCGAGCACGGCAATATCGGCCCGGTGGCGGATGCGCTGATCGATGCGCTCGACGCCGGCTTCGCGCTCGCCTGCCCGGCCTTCCCGGCCAATGCGCGCAGCGTGTTCCAGGGCCATCTGTTCGTCGGCAGCACGCTGCTGAACGAAAGCGGGATGGAGCACCATCCGCTCACGCCGATGACGGATGCGAACCTGGTGCGCGTGCTGTCGCGCCAGACCGACGGCACCGTGGGGCTGGTGCCCTACGCGACGGTCGAGCAGGGCCCTGGCGCGATCCGACGCGCCATGACCGTGCTCAAGGAACAGGGCCGCCGCTACGCCATCGTCGATGCGGTCGACGACCGCCACCTGGTCGCGATCGGCGAGGCCGCCGCCGGCCACGCGCTGATCACCGGCGGCTCCGGCGTGGCCATGGGACTGCCGGAGAATTTTCGCCGCGCCGGGCTGTTGCCGCTGCGCAGCGATCCCGGTGCCCTGCCGGCGGTGGAAGGCCCGGCGGCGGTGCTCGCCGGTTCCTGCTCGCGCGCCACATTGGGCCAGGTCGCGTTTGCGCGCGAGCATGTGCCGAGCTTCGCGCTCGATCCGCTGGTCACGCCAAATGCCGACGCGCTCGCCGCGCAGGCGCTCGGCTGGGCGGGCGACAAGCTTGGGGCGACGCCGGTACTGATCGCCGCGTCGGCCCCGCCCGATGCGGTAGCGCTGCTGCAGCAGCGCCTGGGCCGCGAGGCGGCAGGCGTGCTCGTGGAACAGGCGCTGGCGCATATCGCTGCCGGACTCGTCGCGCACGGCGTGCGTCGGCTGATCGTTGCGGGCGGAGAGACGGCGGGCGCGGTTGTGCAGCGCCTAGGCGTGCGCTCTTTGCGCATCGGCGCCGAGATCGATCCCGGCGTGCCCTGGACCTATGCTGAAGGCGGGGGTGCTGAAGGCGGGGGTGCCGAAGGCGGGGGCGCGCCGCTGCTGCTGGCGCTGAAATCCGGCAATTTCGGCGCCCGCGACTTCTTCCTCAAAGCATTCGAGGTGCTGGGATGACCGAAGCCGACATCCGCTCCCTGCTGGCCGAATTCGGCGCGAGCCTGTTCGCGCGCGGATTCTCCGTCGGTTCCGCCGGTAACATCAGCGCGCGGCTGGAGGACGGCGGCTACCTGATCACGCCGACCAACTCCTGCCTCGGCCGGCTTGATCCCGCGCGCATCGCGCGGCTGGATGCCGACTTCCGCCACATCGGCGGCGACAAGCCGTCGAAGGAAGTGTTCATGCACCGCGCCTTCTACCGCGTGCGCGCCGATGCCGGGGCGGTGGTGCATCTGCATTCCACCATGGCGACCGCGATCGCCTGCCTGCCGGAAGCCGATGCGGCAAACCCGATCCCGCCGCTCACGCCCTATTTCGTCATGCGCGTCGGCCGGCGGCTGCCGCTGGTGCCGTACTACCGTCCCGGAGATCCGGCGATGGAACCGGCGATCGCGCAGGCGGCGACCGATGCGCGCGCGGTGCTGCTCGCCAACCACGGCCCGGTGGTTTCCGGCAAGACCTTGACCGACGCCGTGTACGCGGCGGAGGAGCTGGAGGAAGCGGCGCGGCTCGCGCTGCTGCTGCGTGGCGCGACGCCGCGGTTGCTGACGGGCGCGCAGGTGGACGATCTGCTGGCCACCTTCGGCTGAACCGCAAAAAAGAAGGGCGCCCGGGGGCGCCCTTCGCTTGGTGCCGAAAGAGACCAGTCTAGTCCATCGACTCGTTCGTCGAGGTCTCGTTCATCGGGGTTTCGACCGCCGGCATGGCAGTCTTGCGCGGACGGCGGGTGACGGTCTTGCGCGTGGCGGCGACCGCCTTGCGCGGCCCGGGCTTGCGGCCTGCGGTCTTGCGCGCGCCGACGGCCTTCTTCGCGGCGGTCTTGCGCGTGCCCGCGGCCTTCTTCGCCACGGTCTTGCGACCCGCTGCCTTGCGCGTGCCCGCGGCCTTCTTCGCGGCGGTCTTGCGCGTGCCTGCAGCCTTCTTCGCCGTCGTCTTGCGGCCCGCGGCCTTGCGCGTGCCGGCGGCCTTGCGGGTACCAGCGGCCTTGCGCGTGCCGGCGGCCTTCTTCGCCACAGTCTTGCGCGTGCCCGCCTTCTTCGCAGCGGTCTTGCGGGTGCCCGTCTTCTTCGCCGCGGCCTTGCGGCCGCCTGTCTTGCGGGTGCCGGCGCGCATCGCCATCGGCTGTGCGCGGGTGGTTTCCGTATTGCTGTCCTCGGTGCTCACCTGAGGAAACTCCTTATTCTGGCGTGTTTACTGGGTTCGGTACGAAGGCGGTCGGGTTGGTTGTTCGTCCGCCGCCGATGCGGCCGGAGCCGCAAGCGTCCGGAGTGCGCGGCGCCGCCGCGAACCGGGACCAGGCTCAGGGATCGGCGATCGCGTGATCCCGCGCGGAGCACATTGTCTCCGCACGACAGGCCCGCGCGCGTCTGGCTTCCGGCAAAAACCGCGGTATGGCGCCACGTGCGCGCGATACCGAACCGGTTCTGCAATGCCTGGCCAAGGCCGCGGTCCATGGACCGTCCTTCCGTTTTCACATGCAGGCACCGGACGTGCGCGACTCGCGCGCGAATCGTGCGCATGCATGTCAGCCCGCTATCTGCGACTGACGCCGGTCTGTCAACAAAAAGAAATCGTTTTGCCGCGTTCCGATGCAGGAATTTTCGTCCGTTGTGACCGCGCGAGCGCAGTGCCGTACGCGACACCGCCGCGGCAGGGTCGCCGCGGCGGTGTGCGAGGCGCAATCGGACAGGCTCAGCCGCGCGCGGACAGCGGCACGTAGCGCAGATCCTCGGGGCCCATGTAGTTGGCGGTGGGACGGATGATCTTGCCGTCGATCCGCTGCTCGATCACATGCGCCGCCCAGCCGGAGGTGCGCGAGATCACGAACAGCGGCGTGAACATCGCCGTCGGCACGCCCAACATGTGGTAGCTGACGGCGCTGAACCAATCGAGGTTGGCGAACATCTTCTTCGTCTCCGCCATCACCGCCTCGATCCGCTCGGCGATCGCGAACATCTTCATTGCCCCGGCATCGGCCGACAGCCGTCGCGCGACTTCCTTGATGACCTTGTTGCGCGGATCGGCGATCGTGTAGACCGGATGACCGAAGCCGATCACCACCTCTTTCTCCGCGACCCGCTTGCGGATGTCGGCTTCGGCTTCGTCCGGCGTGTCGTAGCGCTTCTGGATCTCGAAGGCGACTTCGTTGGCGCCGCCGTGCTTCGGCCCGCGCAGCGCACCGATCCCCGCGGTAATGGCCGAATACATGTCCGACCCCGTCCCCGTCACCACCCGGCAGGCGAAGGTGGAGGCGTTGAACTCGTGCTCGGCGTAGAGGTTGAGGGAGGTGTGCATCGCCCGCACCCAGTTCGCCGACGGCGGACGCCCGTGCAGCAGGTGCAGGAAATGCCCGCCGATGGTCGCATCTTCGGTCTCCACCTCGATCGCGCGACCGTTATGCGCCCAGTGGAACCAGTAGAGCAGCATCGAGCCGAGCGAGGCGATCAGCCGGTCGGCGATGTCGCGCGCGCCCGGATGGTTGTGATCGTCCTTCTCCGGCAGCACGCAGCCGAGCGCGGAAACCCCCGTGCGCATCACGTCCATCGGATGCGCCGCCGCGGGCAATGCCTCCAGCGCTTCCTTCACTGCCGCCGGCAGGCCGCGCAGGGAGCGCAGCTTCTCCTTGTAGGCGTGCAGCTCGGCGGCGTTCGGCAGGGTGCCGTGGATCAGCAGATGGGCGATCTCCTCGAACTCCGCCGCCTCGGCGATGTCGAGGATGTCGTAGCCGCGGTAGTGCAGGTCGTTGCCGGTGCGGCCGACGCTGCACAGCGCGGTGTTGCCCGCCGGCACGCCGGACAGGGCAACGGATTTCTTCGGCCGGTTGGCCGGGGCCTGGGTCTCGCTCATGGGCCTTGCTCTCCTTGTCAGAAAATTCCGGGTTTGCCGTCCGCGAGTCGCCCGGCGGGCAACGCGACGTTGAGCGCCCCGAGTTCGCCAGCCGGCAGGCGCGGCAGCTCCTGCACCACCTCCAGGAACCGGTTCGACTCGCGGGCGGAGATGATACCGTCCGTCATCGCCAGGAACTTGCGGATGTAGTCGTCGCGGCCGAACGGGCGGGCGCCGTTCGGATGCGCGTTGGCCACCGCCAGCTCGTCCTCGATCCGGCTGCCGTCGGCCAGCAGGATTTCCACCCGACCGCCGAACGCCATGCGATCGGGATCGGTCTCGTGGTAGCGGGCCGTCCACTCCGGGTCTTCCCGCGTTTCGATCTTGTGCCACAGCCGTACGGTATCGGCCCGCGCAGCGCGCTTCGGCGCATAGCTCTCGACGTGGTGCCACCTTCCGTCCTGCAGCGCGACCGCGAAGATGTACATGATCGAGTGATCCAGCGTCTCCCGGCTCGCTTTTGGATCCATCTTCTGCGGATCGCCCGCGCCGGTGCCGATCACGTAGTGGGTGTGGTGGCTCGTATGGATGACGATCTTCTGCACCTGCTCGAGGTCGGCGATGCGCTCGCGGACGCGGAAGGCGAGGTCGATCAGCGCCTGCGCCTGGTATTCGGCGCTGTGTTCCTTGGTGTAGCTCGACAGGATGGCGCGCTTGGCCTCGCCCAGTTCCGGCAGCGGCACCTGATAGACGGCATCGGGCCCGTCCAGCACCCAGGCGATGATGCTGTCCTCGCCTTCGTAGATCGGGCTCGGCGCGCCTTCGCCGCGCATGCAGCGATCGACCGCCTCCACCGCAAGCTTGCCGGCGTGGGCGGGCGCGAACGCCTTCCAGGAGCTGATCTCGCCCTTGCGCGACTGGCGCGTCGTCACGCTCACATGCACCGCCTGTTGCACCGCTTGATAGATTGTCTCGGTCGGCAGCCGGAGCAAGGTACCGATCCCGGCGGCCTGGCCGGCACAGAGATGGGTGATGTGGTCGATCTTGTGCTTGTGCAGGCAGATCGCGCGCACGAGGTCGATGTGGATCTCGTAGCCGGTGGCGATGCCGCGAATGAGGTCGCGCCCCGAGCGGCCCGTTGTCTGCGCGACCGCGAGCACTGGCGGGATGTTGTCGCCTGGGTGCGAATAATCGGCGGCGAGGAAGGTGTCGTGCATATCAAGCTCGCGCACCGCGGTACCATTCGCCCACGCCGCCCATTCCGGGCTGACCCGCACCCGCGGAGCCGCGCCGAACACGGTGGCGCCGTCGCGCCGCGCGTGACCGAGTGCCGCGCCGCGCGCCGATGTGGGCGCGCTACGGTTTACCGAGGCGATCGCGACCGCGGCGTTGTCGATCATGCGGTTGACGATCATCGCCGTCACGTCGCGCTCCACCGCGACCCGATCGGCGGCGACGGCGGCGATCTTCCAGGCCAGTTGCTCTTCCCGCGGCAGCGCCGCTTTGGAAGGATGGACGCGAACCTCGTGCAGCTTCATGCGGACGCTCCCCGACGGGTGTGTGGACGATGCGGTCGCGTCTTCGTAAGGTCGGTGCCAATCGGGGGCAAGCCGGCCTGCGCACCAGGCCGCTGCGACAGAAGGACACTTATATATATGTCAACGCAGTTCGATCGCGTGATCCAGGGTGACGTGGTCACCACCGAGACCATCCTGCGCGACGGCTATGTCGCGCTGCGCGGCGAGACCATCGCCGCGATCGGCCAGGGTGCGCCGCCGCCCGCGGGCGAAACGCTCGATCATTCCGGGCGGTTGATCCTGCCCGGGCTGGTGGACGGGCACATGCACACCTCCTCCGCGCTCGGCTGGGCCGGCATCGAGGGGGCGACGCGCAGCGCTGCCGCCGGCGGCGTCACCACCTGCTGCGACATGCCGTACGACGTGCCGCTGCCGGTGACGGACGCGGGCAAGCTTGCCGAGAAGATCGGCTGGGTGGACCGCACCGCGCATGTCGATGTCGCGCTGTACGGCACTATCGCCAAGACCGGCGGCCTCGATGCGATCGCCGAGCTGGCGGCGGCGGGGATTTCCGCGTTCAAGCTCTCCACCTACGAATACGACGCCGTCCGTTTCCCGCGGATCGACCACCCGACCATGCTGGCGGCGTTTGCTGCGATCGCGAAGACCGGCCTGCCGGTGGCGATCCATAACGAAGACCAGGAGCTGGTGGAGAGCCTGACCGCGCAGGCGCGCGACGCCGGACGCACCGATCCCATCATGCACTGCCGGACCCGACCGCCGCTGGCGGAGACCATGGCCGACCTCGAAATCTTCGAAATGGGCCTTGCCACCGGCGCGCACGTGCACATCGCCCATTCCTCGCTCGCGCGCGGCTTCGACATCGCGAGCGCCTTCCGCGCCATGGGCGGCCAGGCTACCGGCGAAGCCTGCATCCAGTATCTGTGCATGACCGAGGAGGACGTGGTTCGTCTGCGCGGCTTCGGCAAGTGCAATCCGCCGTTCCGGTCGGCGGACGAAATTCCTCGCATGTGGGAGGCGCTGCTGGCCGGGCGCATCGCCTATGTCTCCACCGACCACGCGCCCTGGCCGCGTGCGCGCAAGACCGATTCCGACATCTTCGCCTGCGCCGCCGGGCTCACGGGCATGCAGAGCTTCGCGCCGCTGATGTTCACCCTGCTCGACGAGCGCGGCCTGTCGCCGACCCTGATGGCGACCTATTGCGCCGAGCGCAGCGCGCAAATGCACGGGCTGTGGCCGAAGAAGGGCGCGATCCGGATCGGGTCGGACGCCGATTTCGCGGTGCTGGAGCGCGGCGATTTCGCCTTCGACCAGGCGGCGATCGTGGATCGGGAGGATCAGCGCTGGTCGCCCTATCACGGCAGGTCCATGCGCGCGCGGGTGGCCGCGACCATCCTGCGCGGGCAGACAGTGTGGGACGGCGCGCACGTACTGGCCGCCCCTGGCACCGGCCGCTTCGTGCCGCGGCAGACGCGATGAGATGGCGCGGCTGGGCATGCTCCTGGCCGGTGCCGTCCTGCTCGCCGCGATCGGCGCGATCATCGTGCATGTGCGGCGCACCGTGGTGCCGCCCGGCTGCCGCAATCCACGGGTCCTGGCGATCGTGCGCCAGGCGCTGCGCGATCATTTCAGGCTGCCGCCAACGGTACGAATAGAGAACATCAACATGAGCGCCGGCGGCCCGCTCGCCTTCCGTTTCGTCTGCTCCGCCGATCTGGGTGGCCTGCGCCATGCCCCGCTGCCGCCCGGCCCGCGCCCAGGCAGCGTGCACTACGTCACCAGCCTGGTCGGGCCGGACCGGCGGCTTTCGGTGACGGTACGTATCCTTCCCTTGCTGTTCTGGAGACCTGCCCAATGACTGACCGCCGCCTGATCGTCGCCGCCGCGCAATTGGGCCCGATCCAGCGCGCCGAGCCGCGCGCGGTCGCGGTGGCGCGCATGCTCGTGCTGATGGAGCGCGCGCACCGCCGCGGAGCGGAGCTGATCGTCTTCCCCGAGCTCGCGCTGACGACCTTCTTCCCCCGCCACTACTGCACGCGGATCGAAGAGGCGGACGGTTGGTTCGAAACCGCGATGCCGTCGGACGACACCGCGCCGCTGTTCGAGCAGGCGCGGCGCTACGGCATGGGCTTCCACCTCGGCTATGCGGAGCTGGTCGTCGAACCCGACGCGGACGGCGTGGCACGCCCGCGCCGCTTCAACACCGCGATCCTGGTCAGCCCGGCGGGCGAGATCCTGCTGAAATACCGCAAGGTGCACCTGCCGGGACACGCGGAGTTCGACCCCGCCCGCAAGGTGCAGCATCTGGAGAAGCGCTATTTCGAGGTCGGCAACCTGGGTTTCCCGGTGATCCGTGCGCCGATGGGCGCCTTGCCCGGTGTGAACATGGGGATGCTGATCTGCAACGATCGCCGCTGGCCGGAAGCCTGGCGGATGCTCGGGTTGCAGAGCGTGGAGCTGGTGGCGCTCGGCTACAACACGCCGAGCCTGAACCAGGCGGGCGGCGCGTTCGAGGCGCATCACCTGCGGGTGTTCCATTCGCATCTGTCGATCCAGGCCGGCTGCTACCAGAACGCCTGCTTCGCGGTCGCCACCGCCAAGGCCGGGACCGAGGACGGCTGCGAGCTGTTCGGCCATTCGATCATCGTGAACCCGCAGGGCGAGGTCATTGCCCAGGCAGGATCTTGGGACGACGAGGTGATCACCGCCGAATGCGACCTTGGTATGTGCGAACTGGGGCGGACGACGATCTTCGCGTTCGATCGGCACCGGCGCCCGGAGGCGTACGGGCGGATCACCGGGCAGGTGGGGGCGGTGGCGCCGCCGGTCTGGGGGGCGCCGGGTGGCAGCGCGGGCTGATCACGCAGCTTTTTGCCGATCGACGTTAGCACTACGGTAACCATCCACGTCTCATGATGCGGACACCCGCGGCCAAGCGGCCGGGACACCTGCGGCAAAACGTCGCTCTCACAGGACAGGAATCGCCCCCATGAGTTCGATCAGCGCCGTTTCTTCCGGTATCGCCATGCATGCCCCGCCGCCCGCCGCCAGCAAGAGCGGCAAGCCGGGCGGCAACGGGGACCACGGGGTGGAGTCCCCTGCCTCGGCCAAGGCGCAGTCCTCGGCCGGCAGCCCCGGTTCTTCCGGCGCGGTGAACCTCACCGCCTGATGCGGGCTGTGGCGCGGCGGATCAGTCCGCGTGGCGGGCGATCACGTCGCGCCAGGCCAGCAGGTCCTCCGGCCCCGAGATCGGACGGGTGACGCCGGAATTCGCCGTCACCGGCACCAGGACGCGCCCGATCCCGGCTGCCGCCAGGTCCGGAATGCGCGTGAGGTCATCCGGGGCGCCGACGGTGATTTCGATCGCTGCCGGGTCGCGGCCGGCGGCGTGGGCGGCGTCGCGCAGGACGGCCAGCAATTCGGGCGGAGCGCCGCGGGCGGGGAAGAAGCCTTGCGCCAGGCGGCCGGCGCGGCGGGCGGCGGCTTCGGAATGGCCGCCGATCACGATCGGGACCGTGCCGGCGTGCGGCTTCGGGCGCATGTAGGCACCCTGGAAGCGCACGAAATCGCCGGCGTAGGCGGGTGCGTCCTGCTCCCACAGGGCGCGCATGGCGCCAATATACTCCTCGGTGCGCTTGCCGCGCTGGGTGAAGGGGACGCCGAGCGCATCAAACTCTTCCGCCAGCCAGCCGACGCCGATGCCGAGGATCACCCGGCCGCCCGACAAATGGTCCAGGGTTGCGACCTGCTTGGCGCACAGCACCGGGTTGTGTTCGGGCAGGATCAGGATGCCGGTGGCGAGCCTGATCCGGCTGGTGGCAGCGGCGACATAGGCGAGCCAGATCAGTGGGTCGGGGATGCTGAAGGTGGGCTCGCGGCCGGGCATGCGGCCGTCCGGGGCGTAGGGGTAGGCGGAGCGGTAGTCGTGCGGGACGACGACGTGTTCCACGGTCCAGGCGGAGTCGAAGCCGGCCTCTTCCGCGGCTTGCAGCAGCGCGACGGCTTCGTGCGGGTCGGTGTAGCGGCCGGTGTTGCAGTAGCGCAGGCCGAATTTCATTTGGGTCCTCCCGTCGGGGTCGTGCCTCAGCGGTCTGCCGTCGGGGCGGACCATGCCGGTCGGGGCTTACGCGCGGGCAACCAGCGTCTCGATGATGCGGCAGTCCGCCACCGTGCCGTGCCGGCATTGTGCGATGAGCTGCCGCAGTTCGCCGTGTAACCTGGTCAGGTCGGCGAGCTTGCGTTCGACCGCGGCCATGTGGGTGCCCGCAAGATGATCGATCTCCGCACAGGGCCGGTCCCGGTCGTCCGATAGCCGCAGCAGTTCCCACACCTCGTCCAGCGTGAACCCGAGATCGCGACCGCGTCGGATGAAACGCAAGCGCCCGAGATGAGGCCGGGTGTAGGCCCGATAGTTGCCGCCGGTGCGGGCAGGCGCCGGCAGCAGGCCGATCCGCTCGTAATAGCGGATGGTCTCCACCTTGGTGCCGGTCGCACGCGCCAGCTCGCCGATGCTGAACGTCTCTGCCGCCATTCCTTGACCCCGTAGTGGCTACAGGGTTCATATGGGGTGCCATCTCGCTTCCATCGAGGTGACGTAATGAAGAAGGCCCAATCCTCCGCTGTCATCGCGCGGGAGGCAGCATGCTGCAACGAACCCCGTTGTGAAAGCAGGCTGGAGTCGTCCGCCCCCGCGTTCGCCTCGGCGCGGGCGGAGCTGATCCGGCGCGCATTCCGGCTGGAATACGCGACCGTCGCCTGGATGGTGGTCGAGGCCGCGGTCGCCATTTGGAGCGGAGTGCACGCGGCAAGCGTGAGCCTGCTTGCCTTCGGGATCGACAGTCTGATCGAACTCGCGTCGGCGGGGGTCCTGATCTGGCGGCTGACGGTCGAACTCCGTCGCGGGCACGTCGTCGCCGAAAGCGCGGAACGCACGGCGCGCCGGATCGCGGGCGGCCTGCTGTTCGCGCTCGCCGCCTATGTGGTGGCAGCGGCAGCCTGGAAGCTGTGGACGCAGACAGGTGCAGCATTTTCCTGGCCCGGCCTGATCGTCACGATCCTCGCGATGCCGGTGATGTATCTGCTCGCGCGGCGCAAGATCGCGGTCGCCGAAGCGCTCGGCAGTCGCGCGATGCGCGCCGACGCGATGGAGAGCGTGACGTGCGGCTGGCTGTCCCTCGTGGTCGTGGTCGGCCTTGTGGCCGAGCGCCTGATCGGTGCCTGGTGGCTCGATGCCGCGACGTCGCTCGGTATCCTCTGGTTCCTGGTCAGGGAAGGCCGGGAGGCATGGAGCGGCCAAGACTGCTGCTGCGACTGACGCTGGATTTCGGCCCGCGGCCTCACCCCGCAAGGCTTCGCCCCACCATCTCCCGCGTGTTCCGGCTCAACCCCACAGCCTCCAGGATCCGTTGCAATTCGCCGCGCATCACCGCCTGCCGCCCGGCGTCCATCCGCCGCCACTGCCCGAGCGGCGAGACCATCCGTGCCGCCACCTGCGGGTTCAGCGGATCGAGCGCCAGGATCGTCTCCGCCAGGAACCGGTAGCCGTCCCCGGACGCCGCATGGAACCGCACCGGGTTGCCGGCGGAGAAACTCCCTACCAGCGCCCGCACCCGGTTCGGATTGCGCAAATCGAAATCCGCATGCGCCGCAAGTGCCCGCACTGCCGCCCCGGTCTCGGGCAAGGCGGACATCGCCTGGATCGCGAACCATTTATCGAGCACCAGCGCATCCTCCCGCCAGCGCGCATGGAACGCCGCCAGCGCCGCCTCCCGTTCCGGGCACGCCACATTGCCCAGCACCGCCAGCGCGGCCAGCACGTCGGTCATGTTGGCGTCGCGGTCGAATTGCGCTTTCGCCAGCCGCACGCTGTCCGGATCGCCCACGGCCACGAGGTAGGAAAGGCAGGTATTGCGCAGCGTCCGCCGCCCGATCGCCGCGCCGTCAATTAGGTAAGGACCCGGATCGTCCAGCCGCGCGTAGCAGCCGCGCAATTCCTCGTGCAGCGCCTGGCCGATCGCGATGCGCGCGGCATCCCGCGCGGCATGGATCGCATCGGGATCGACGATCTCCTGCTGGTCGGCGAGATACGCCTCCCCCGGCAGGCTCAACGCCTCGGCGGCGAACGCCGGGTCGGCGTCGGCTCCGGCGAGGGTGGCGGAAGCGGCATCGATCACCCCGGGATCGAGCGTCACCGGCGCGCCCCGTCGCCACGCCTTCGCCATGTCGAGCAGCGCGCCGGTGGCGTACTGCTGCGAGGAATCCCAGCGCACGAAGGGATCGGCGTCGTGTGCGGCCAGGAAGCGCAGCCGCTCGGGCGCGAGCCCTGCCAGCCGGATCGGGGCGGAAAACCCGCGCGGCAGGGATGGCACCGGCGGGCCCGGCACGTCCTCGAACACGAATTCCGTCTCCGCCGTCTCCGCCAGCAGCACGCGCGTGCCTGCGCGCGCCTCCGTCTCCCCCGCCAGCCGCATCGGCAGCGCCGCGCCGTCGGCATCCAGCAGGCCGAGCGCCAGCGGGATCACCAGCGGCTGCTTGTCGGGTTGGTCCGGCGTTGGCGGCGTGCGCTGCGCGACGCTCAGGCTGTAGCGCCGGGTCGCGGGGTCGTAGGCGTCCCGGATCGTCACCTCCGGCGTGCCGGCCTGATGGTACCACAGCTTGAACCGGGCTAGGTCGACCCCCGACGCATCCGCCATGGCAGCGACGAAATCGTCGATCGTCACCGCCTGGTTGTCGTGCCGCGCGAAATACAGATCCATGCCGCGCCGGAACGCCTCGCGCCCGATGATGGTTGCCATCATCCGGATCACCTCGGCGCCTTTGTTGTACACCGTGGCGGTATAGAAATTATCGATCGCCTCGTACCGGTCCGGCTGCACGGGATGCGCGAGCGGCCCCGCGTCCTCGCGGAACTGCGCGGCGCGCAGCCCGCGTACGTCGCCGATGCGCTTTACCGCGCGCGAGCCCTGATCCATCGAGAATTCCTGGTCCCGATACACCGTCAGCCCCTCCTTCAGCGACAACTGGAACCAGTCCCGGCAGGTCACCCGGTTGCCCGTCCAGTTGTGGAAATACTCGTGCGCGATGACGGACTCGATGCCCTCGTAGTCGGCATCCGTCGCGGTTTCCGGCTTTGCCAGCACGTATTTGGTGTTGAAGACGTTCAGCCCCTTGTTCTCCATCGCCCCCATGTTGAAGTCCGACACGGCGGCGATGTTGAACACGTCAAGGTCGTATTCCAGCCCGAACACCTGCTCGTCCCACGCCATCGCTTTCTTGAGCGAGCGCATGGCGTGCGCGCACCGGTCCTGGTCGCCCGGGCGCACCCAGATCGCCAACGCGATCTCGCGTCCGGATCGCGTGACGAAGCGGTCGCGCACCGCGACCAGACCGCCCGCGACCAGCGCGAACAGGTAGCACGGTTTCGGATGCGGATCGGTCCAGACGATCCCGTGCCGCCCGTCGGGCAATGTCTCCACCGGCCCCGGATTGCCGTTCGACAGCATCACCGGGCAGGCCGCCGCGTCGGCGGTGAGGGTGACGGTGAACCGCGCCATCACGTCCGGCCGGTCGGGGAAATAGGTGATGCGGCGGAATCCCTCCGCCTCGCACTGGGTGAAGAAGGCGCCGCCGGAGACATAGAGGCCCGAAAGTTCCGTGTTCTCCGCAGGCGCGATCGCCGTCTCGATCTCCAGCACGCCGGCTGCCGGCGGATCGGCGATGATCAGCGCTCCGTCCTCGATCCGCCAGCGATTGGCGCCGAGCGCCACACCGTCGATCGCGATCGCATGCACCGGCTGCCCCGCACCATCGAGCCGCAATGGTGCATCCGGGGCGGCCGCGGGATTACGCCGCAGCGCGAGGCGGGAACGCACGATCGTCGATTGGGGATCGAGCGCGAAAGCGAGATCGACCGTATCCACCAGGAACGCCGGCGGGCGATAATCGGCAAGCCGCGTCTCCCGCGGGGCGGCGACGGCGGCGGGATCGTGGGCGTCGGGCATGCGGCCTCCGGAGCTCTGGATGCGCGGCCACTATAGCGCCGGTCGATCTCCGCAGGCTAACCTCGACGCAAGGGCAGGAGCGACGGCATGATGCGATGGAAAGTCGGCGCGGTCACCATCACCAAAGTGGTGGAGATGGAGGTCACCGGCGGCAGCCGCTTCATCCTGCCGCAGGCGACGCGGGAGGCGATCCTCCCGATCGCCTGGCTGCGCCCGCATTTCGCCGACGACGAGGGCCGCCTGCGCATGAGCATCCATGCCTTCGTGATCGAAACCCCAACACGTCGTATCGTCGTCGACACATGCCTCGGCAACGACAAGCAGGGCCGCCGCATTGCCGGGTGGAACGACCTGCACACCCCGTTCCTTGCCGATCTCGCTGCCGCCGGCTATCCCCGCGAGAGCATCGACACCGTGCTATGCACCCATCTGCACGTCGATCATGTCGGCTGGAATACGATGCGGCAGGACGATCGTTGGGTGCCGACCTTTCCCCGCGCCCGCTACCTGATGGGCCGGATCGAGCACGCCCACTGGACCGGCCCGCACGACCGCGACGACGTCCGCACGGTGCTTGCCGATTCCGTGCAGCCGGTGTTCGACGCCGGGCTGGTCGACCTGGTCGAGACCGATCATGTCCTCTGCGAAGAAGTCAGCCTGGTGCCGAGCTTCGGCCACACCCCCGGTCATGTCAGCGTGCGGATCGCATCAAAGGGCGAGGAAGCCCTGATCACCGGCGACTTCCTGCACCATCCCTGCCAGATCGCCCATCCCGAATGGTCCTCCACCGCCGATTGGGATGCCGACCAGGCGCGGGCGACCCGCGGGCGGATGTACGCAGCGCTGGCGGATCGACCCGTCCTGGTGCTCGGCACCCATTTCGCCGGTGTCACGGCGGGGCGGATCGTGCGCGACGGCATGGCGTACCGACTCGCGGTCTGACCGGCCCGGTTGACGCGGCGCGCCCACCCCCGCCATCCTGCCGTGCGGCAACGAGAGCGGAGACCTGCGATGACGGACCCGATGATTCCGCGCGACCGCGTGAAGTTTTCGGCGATCGTCGACCGTCCGAAACTGCGCCTGCCGGACGGCGCGCGGGTGGTGTTCTGGTCCATCGTCAACCTGGAGGTCTGGGACATCCATCGCCCCATGGCCCGCCAGGTGCTGCCCGCCCCCACCGGCCAGCCGCTGCTTCCCGACGTGCCGCACTGGTCCTGGCACGAATACGGCATGCGGGTCGGGGTCTGGCGCTTCTTCGACCTGTTCCGCCGCCACGGCATCACCCCCACCCTGTCGATCAACGCCCGCGTCTGCGAGGACTATCCGCGCGTCGCCGAGGAAGCCCGCGCACTCGGCTGGGAACCGATGGGCCACGCCTGGGACCAGGGCCCGATCCACAAGATCGAGGACCAGGCGGGGATGATCGCCCGCTCGCTCGACACGCTCGGCAGTTTCTGGGGCCGCCGCCCGGTGGGCTGGCTCGGGCCGGGGCTGACACAGACTATGGAGACGCCCGACCTGCTCGCCGCCGCCGGCGTTCGTTACATCGGCGACTGGGTCTACGACGACGAGCCGACCGTGATCCGCACCGCGCACGGCCCGCTGGCGACGTTGCCCTATACGGTGGAGCTGAACGACATCACCATGATGATCGTGCAGCACCACGAGGGCCGCTACCTGTTCGACCGGGCCAAGGCGCAGTTCGATCGGCTCTACGCCGAAGGGCAGGACCGCGCCAAGATCGTGGCGCTGGCGATCCATCCGTATATCTCCGGCCAGCCGCACCGGATCGCGCATCTCGAAGCCATCTACGACTATGTGCGCCGGTTCGAAGGTGTGCACTTCTGGACCGGCGCACAGATCCTGGACTGGTTCGAAACCACCGAGGCGGGCGCCGCCCTGCGCGGCTGACCCAACCTAAATCCGCTCGCTCAGCGCGATCGCGGCCCGGCAGCCGGTCTTGATCGCCGCGGTCAGCAGCCGGTAGCCGGGCATCTCACGGGCCCCATGGTCGAGGCCGATGTCCCGGTGCTCGGCCTCCTCGGCGCGGAAGGCGGCGATCGTCGTGCGCAGATCGGCCTCCGTCTCCGGGAGGGCGGCTTCCTGCGCGGCGTAGTGCTCGCAGATCGCTTCCTCCACCGCCACGGTGCAGGCCATCGCAGCACGCTCCCCGAGCGCGGCGGTGGCCGCGCCGAGGGCGAAACCGGCCAGGTGCCACAGCGGGAGCAGGGCGGTCGGGCGCACCCGGCGCTCGGCGATCAGGGCGGCGAAACGAGCCAGGTGCGCGTCCTCCTGCGCCTGCATATGCGCAAGCGTCGGACCCGCGGGACTACGGCCCAGCACCGCGCGCTGGCCCTGGTAGATCCGCACCGCGCCGTATTCGCCCGCGTGGTCGACCCGGATCATCCGGGCCGCCTGGACACGGGGGGAGGGGTCGCCGGGAAGTCTCATCGCCGTCTCCGCGTGCCGCTCGGGATCGAGGTGGTGAGGATCGCGGCCGCCGCCAGGGCATAGATCAGGTTCATCGCCGCCATCGACACCGGCAGCCAGGGAATGAGGTAGGTCGGCGCGTCGCACGGCTTGGACGGGAGCGCGGGCATCGCCGCCAGGCGCTGGGCGATCGTGCCCGCGACGAAATGCGGTGCCGCACATTCCGGCAGGGGGCTCGGCCAGAGGCCCCATTCGACCCCGACATGCACGAAGGCCAGCGCCGCGCCGGCCAGGAACACCGCCACCGTCAGCATCAGCACCGCCCGCCCGGGCCGCCACGGCAGCACGAGTGCGAGCAGGCCGAGGGCGATCACGATCCGATAGGGCCAGCGTTCCAGCAGGCAGAGCGCGCAGGGCACGAGACCGCCCCAAGTCTCCGAGCCGAGCGCCACGCCGAGGGCGGCAGCGCCGGCGAGGATGGCGAACAGGGCAGCGGGGCGGTGCGACCGGGTGCGCATGGGTGTCCTGTGCCTCGCTTTCCGGGCGGCTGCAACCGGGCTAGCCTGCCGGCCGCAGATGACAGTCAGGGAGGGACCGGCGATGCAACGTATCCTGTGGGGCCGCGCCACGTCGAGCAACGTGATGAAGGCGATCTGGGCGCTCGAGGAACTGGGACTGCCGTACGACCGGCGCGACGTGGGCGGCAAGTTCGGCCAGACGGATACGTCTTCGTACCGATCCATGAACCCGACCGGCCTGGTGCCGACCTTGCAGGAAGACGATTTCACCCTGTGGGAGAGCAATGCGATCTGCCGCTACCTGTGCCATGCGCACGCAGCGCACTCGCCGCTGTGGCCGCAGGACCCGCGCGCGCGGGCGCATGTCGACCGCTGGATGGACGCGCAGCAGACGGTGCTGAACCGGCCGATGAGCGTGGTGTTCTGGGGCCTGGTGCGCACGCCGGCGGAAAAGCGCGACCCGGCGGCGATCGCCCAGGGGGTGGCGGATACCGCGAAGGCGTACGGGTTGATCGGGGCGGAGCTGTCCCGGCACGCGTTCATTGCGGGCGACACGTTCACCCTGGCGGATATCCCGTGGGGCGTGCACGTGCACCGATGGTTCACGATGGCGTTCGAGCGGCCGGAGGTGCCGGGCTTGCGCGCGTGGTACGACCGGCTCCTGGCGCGGCCGGCGTACCGGGCGCATGTCGCGCGGCCGTTGGAGTAGGCCGCGGACACCGCACCCTCGTCACGAACGCAACCGGAGGACGGGCGCTCCGTGCGGCAGCCGCCGGCGTCGCGCGACGCCGCCGATCGTTTCTTCCCCCCGGATGGCAGCGCAATGCCGCCATGCCCGCCGCGCGCTGGTGCGACCTGCCGGCGGGCATGACACTGAAGGCGGGAAACGGGGGAGGAAGCGGCGATGGCCCTGGCTCGGTCTTCCGCAATTCCGGTTGCGGCGTCCGTTGTGGCATCGAACCGGCGCTTCGTGGTGATGGCGCTGCTGTTCGTGACCACCGTCATCAACTACCTCGATCGCAGCAACCTCTCGATCGCCGCGCCCAGCATCGCCGGTTCGTTCGGGCTGCATCCGGTGCAGATGGGCGTGGTGTTCTCGGCCTTCGGCTGGACTTACACGCCGTTGCAGATCCCGGGCGGCTGGCTGGTCGACCGGATACACCCGCGGGTGCTGTATCCAGCGACCATTTTCCTCTGGTCCATCGCCTCGCTCTGCCTGGGTCTCTCCACCGGGCTTGCCATGCTGATCCTGCTGCGCATGCTCGTCGGCGTCTGCGAAGTGCCGAGTTTCCTGATGAACAACCGGATCGCCACCACCTGGTTCGGCGAGCGCGAGCGGGCCACCTGCATCTCGGTCTACACCGCGGCGGAGTTCGTCGGTCTTGCTTTCCTCACGCCGCTGCTGGTATGGATGAAGGTGCGGTTCGGCTGGCCTTCGGTGTTCTTCTTCACCGGCGCGCTCGGCCTCGTCTGGTCGTTCGTCTTCTACCGCAACTATCGCGACCCGGCGGAGTTCCGCGGCGTGAACACCGCCGAGATCGACCTGATCCGGTCGAGCGGCGGCATTCCCGACCTGTCCGGCCGGATCGCCGGGCGGCGCGCCGCGCGCAGCGGGTCGGTGTGGCGCGACCTTCGGGTCGTGCTGGGGCGGCGCAAGCTGTGGGGCGTCTATTTCGGTCATTTCGCCTGGGGCACGACGGCGACCTTCTTCCTGACCTGGTTTCCGACCTACCTCATCACCTACCGGCACCTCGATTTCATCAAGGCGGGCTTCTACGCCTCCTTGCCGTTCCTCGCCGCGTTCGTGGGGGTGCTGTGCTCCGGCGCGCTGTCGGACTGGATGTATCGCCGAGGCTGCAGCCTGAGCGTCGCGCGCAAGACGCCGATCATCACCGGCCTCGCGCTGTCGTCCAGCATCGTGGGGGCGAATTTCGTCAGCGACCCGGCGGCCATCATCCTGTTTCTCTCGCTCGCTTTCTTCGCCAACGGCCTGGCCTCGATCCACTGGTCGGTGGTCTCGGCGACCGCGCCGGAGCGACTGATCGGGCTGACCAGCGGCGTGTTCAACGGCGTCGGCGGCCTGGCCGGCATCTCCGCGCCGATCATCATCGGGCTGCTGCTGCGCCGCAACGACTTCACCCTGCCGCTGGCGTTCATCGCCACCGTCGCCCTGCTCGGCGCCTGCTCCTACATCTTCGTGGTGGGCAAGCTCGAGCGCGTTCCCGACTGACCTGCCACGGAGTTGTGCCATGAAGATCACGAAGGTCGAGCCGCTGCTGATCGACCGCTTCCTGTTCGTCCGCATCAGCACCGATGCCGGCATCACCGGCATCGGGGAATCCGGCGCCTGGGGCCAGTTGGAAGCGTCGGCGGCGTCGATCACGAAATACGGCGAATACCTGGTGGGCAAGGACCCGGCGCCGATCGAGCATCACTGGAACGTGATGCTGCGCGCCAATCATTTCACCGGCGGCGCGATCACCGGTGCGGTGTCGGCGATCGACATCGCGCTGTGGGACATCAAGGGCAAGGCGTTCGGCGTGCCGGTCTACGAACTGCTGGGCGGGAAGATGCGCCACAAGGCGCGGCTCTACGGCCATGTGAAGGGCCGGTCCATCGCGTCTCTGGTGGCCGAGGCGAAGCGGCTGAAGGCGGACGGGTTCTCGGCGCTCGGCCATCTCAATCCGTTGCTGGACGAGGACGAGACGCGACCCTACTACAAGCCGCACGCCGCCAAGATCGAGGAGGCGATCGACAACGTGCGCCGCCTGCGCGAAGCGGTGGGGCCGGAGGTCGATCTGTGCATCGAAATCCATCGCCGGATGACACCGCCGGAGGCGATCGCGCTGGGGCGCGGGATCGAGAAATACACGCCGATGTTCTTCGAGGACCCGTTGCGCCCGAACAGCTTCGACGCGATGGCCTGGGTGGCGGACAAGATCGGCATCCCGATCGCGACCGGTGAGCGCTTCACCAGCATGTACCAGTTCCAGACCCTGCTGACCCGGCACGCGGTGGAATACCTCCGGCCCGACGTGTGCCTGTGCGGCGGCATCACGGGTGCGAAGAAGATCGCGGCGATCGCCGAGGCGCATGATGCCCAGGTGGTGCCGCACAACCCGCTGTCGCCGGTGAGTACCGCGGCCTGCCTGCAGATCGCGGCCTGCATCCCGAATTTCGCGATCCAGGAATATCCGTCCCGCACGCCGGAACTGGACGGTGGGGCCGATCTGCTGGGGGCGGCGCTGGCGACGGGTCTGGCGGACCAGGAGGGCGGGTTCATTGCCATCCCGTCCGGACCGGGGATCGGGGTCGAGCTGGTTCCCGATGCCGAGCGGCGCTTCCCGATGCGGCCGCGGCCGATCCGGATGCGCCCGCATGTGGACGGGTCGGTGGTGGACCAGTAGGGGGCATGGCACGGCGCGGGCGCTTGGGGTTCGGCGCTGGACGATGTTGATAGCGCTCTTGACCGTCGCTACGTTGTAGTGCAATGTAGCGTCCATGAAGACGAGCCTATCAGATACGCGCAAAACCGCTCCCGTGAGCGTCCGCCTGGAACCCGCCCTCAACGACCAGCTCAACGCGATCGCCAGCGCCCTCGACCGCCCGAAATCCTGGGTGATCGATCAGGCGCTGCGCGACTTCGTCGCCGTCCAGCAGTGGCAGCTTGCGGCGATTGACGAGGGGATCGTGGCGGCGGATGCCGGCCGCGTCGTTGCCCATGACGTCGTCGTCGCGTGGGTCCACTCCTGGGGCCGGCCCGACGAGCGGCCCATGCCCGAATGCGGATAGTCTGGACCGCGTCCGCCCTCCGCGATCTGACCGCCGTCCGAGCCTATATCGCTACCGATAACCTCCCCGCGGCGGACCGCCAGATCGAGCGCGTCCTGGCGGCAGTCGGCGGCCTGCTGCGGTTTTCCGAGCTCGGCCGCCCCGGCCGGCGCCCGGCCACCCGGGAGCTGGTTGTGGGGCGAACCGCCTACCTCGTCGCCTATCGCGTGCGCGGCGACAGCATCGAAATCCTGCGCGCCCTGCACGGGAGACAGCGCTGGCCGGATAGTTTGTGACGCCGGATCGGCACAGGCCCCGGCAACGGAGCCATACGCCGACCGTGGTCCCGCATCCCACCCCTACCCGAAAATCTCCCCCAGCCGCCGGATCGACCCCAGCACCTTCTCCTGCGGCAGTCCCGGCCATTGCACCCGCATCACGAAGTGGTTCACCCCCAGGACCTCCGCCCAGCGCGCGATCTCCTCCTTCACCGAAACCTTGTCGCCGATGATGAACCGGTCGCGCGCCATCTCCGCGAAGCTCATGTTCGCGGTCGGGCTTTCCATCCCCCAGGCGGCATAGGAGTTGTACTTGTATTCCAGCGCCGCCCGGCATTCCTCCAGCGCCGTCGCGTGGCTCGCGCCCACGTAGCATTCACGCGCGATCGGAAACTCCGCAACCTCCTTGCCCGCCTCGGCCAGCGCCGCGCGATAGACCGCCATCAGCGGCTCGGTCGCACCCAACGTCGTCGCATTCGCAATCAGCCAGGCGTCCCCGATGCGCGCCGCCCGCTTCACCGCCGCCTCCACCAGCCCCGCCACCCATACCGGCGGTCCGCCCGGACGGGTCGGCTTCAGGCTGATGCCGTGGTCCTTCACCCGATAGAACCGGCCCTCGAACGTCACCTTGTCCTCGGTCCACAGCCGGCGCATCAGCGCGATGCTTTCGGCGAAGCGCGGCGCACGTTCCTTCAAGGACACGCCGAACGCATCGAACTCGCCCGCGCGATAGCCGAGCCCGACGCCGAGCACGAAGTTCCCCCCGCTCAGCACATCGAGCGTCGCCGCCTCCTCCGCCACGTGCACCGGATTGAGCAGCGGCAGCAGCAGGATGTTGCCGCCGATCGTCATGCCCTGCGCCTCGCGCAGCAGGTAGGCCATCATCGGCCCGATCTGCAGCATCTGCAACGGTGCGGTCAGGTAATGATGTGGAAACAGCAGCGAGGCGAAGCCCGCCTCGCGCGCAAGTCGCACCTGCTCGACCAGCTCCGGGATCCGCGCGGCGACGTCATCGCCCTCGGGGAACTGGGTATTGATGAACATGCCGACTTTCATGGCCGCCTCCCGCTGTCGGGCGCAGTCTAGCCGCCGCGCCCGGCGGCGTCACGGCGCGGCGGCGGCACGCCTACCCGACCGGCGTGCCCACGTAGCGCGAGGTCGGGCGGAACATCCGCCCCGTCGCCTGCTGCTCCAGCGCATGCGCGATCCAGCCCGGCGTGCGCGCCACCGCGAACACCGGGGTGAAGCCCTGGCGGGGGATGCCCACCGCCTCCAGCAGCACCGAGGCCATGATCTCCACGTTCGCCGGCAGCCGCAGCCCCGGTTTCACCCGCGCAGCGGCGGCGGCGACGGCCGCCTCGGCCTGCCCGGCGAGCGCGAGCCGGCCGGCGGCCGGGCCCATCCGCTCCAGCGCCGTGCGCATGGCCGCCGCGCGCGGATCATTGCCGCGGAACAGCCGGTGGCCGAACCCCATCAGCCGTTCCCGCGCGCGCAGCCGCGCTTCCACCCATGCCTCCATGTCGTCGGCGGCTGCCAGGGCATCGAGCAGGTCGAGCGTGGGTCCCGGCGCGCCCCCGTGCAGCGGGCCGGTGAAGGCGCACCAGGCGCCCAGCACCGCGGCCGGCAGGCTCGCCCGGGTGGAGGCGACGACGCGGGCGGTGAAATTGGATGCGCTCATGCCGCTGTCGGCCATGACGACCAGATACGTATCGAGTGCGCCCGCCGCCGCCGGCGTGGGGGCAGTGCCGTGCAGCGTGCGCAGCAGGTCGGCCGCGGTCGGGAGCGCCGGGTCGGGGGCCAGCGGCGCGGTGCCGGTCGCGGCGCGCAGCAATGCCGGCACGCCCACCGCAAGGGTGGCGACGATCGCCTCCGGCGCGCTGTCGTCGGGAAGTCCCGCGAGGCCGAGCCGCACGCCCACCGCCAGCGGCAGCGCCGCCGCTGCTGGCAGCCAGGTTTCCAGCCGCGCGAACGCCGCTGCCCGCGCGGCGCCGAGCCGCTGCTGCACGCCGACGCGGGTCAGCCCCTTGCCGGCGAAGCCTTCCCACAGCAGCGCCACGGTGCCCTCGTAACCGTGGCGCGCCACGAGCTCGGGTAGCTCCACTCCGCGCACCCAGAGCCGGCCGGCCGATGAATCGGCCAGGCTCAGTACGGTGTCCGCCACGACCACGTCTTCCAATCCGTCGCTCATGCGCTGCCTTCTGCTGCTTGGTTCGGTTTCGGATCGCAGTTTGCCCCCTTGGCGTGGGCAGGAACAGGGGCGGCGGCGCAGGGGCAGGTGCGCGATGGCGCGGACGTGGGGGCAGATGCGTGACGGCGGCGGCGAACCCCCGCGTGCATGCAGCGATCAGTCCCGCGTATACGGCCGGGTTGGCGCAACGGCGGCGACGAAGTAGCGGCATTGTGCCCCAGGTCCAGGCCGGTTGCCTGAGCCCGCCCTACCCCCTATCTCGCCTCCCATGCCCGAAAAAACCGAGGCCATCCCGCCGACCCTACCCGTCGCTCCGGACCCGGAGCCCAAGGCGCCACCGCCGGCGCCGCAGGTGAAGGAAATCGGCGGCCCGTCGGGGCCGGACCCGACCCGCTACGGCGATTGGGAACGCAAGGGACGTTGTATCGACTTCTGATCGGTTGCGCGAAGCTCCCCGGCGCGGTCAGGGCCCGGCCAGGAATTTCCGCACAGCGTCGATGAACAGCTCCGGACGGTCGTGGTGCACCCAGTGGCCCGCCCCTTCCACCTCCAGCACCTCGGCAGTGCGGAAATAGCCCAGCCTGCCGTCCGCGGCCGGGCTCGTGGCCCAGCTTTCGCGGCCGTACACGAGCAGGGTGGGGCAGGCGATGCGCGACCAGAGGGCGGCGACCTCCTCGCGCGTCATGTCGTTGGGCGGCCAGACGCGGACGTAGGGGTCGAACTTCCAGCAGAACGTGCCGTCCTCGTTCTGGTTCACGGCGTGCTCGGTCAGGTGCCGGGCCATCGGTTCGGACAGGTGCTTGTTCGCCTCCTGCATACGGGCCAGCGCGGCGTCGAGGGATTTGTAGCGCCAGGGCACTTCCGCCGCCTGGGCGCGTTGGCGGGCGATCCAGTCGGCCATGCGCTCGTGGATCGGCTTTGCCTCCTGCTCCGCCGCGCCACGCGGGCCGGGGCCCATGCCCTCGATCGCGACCAGGCGGCGGAGGTTGTCCGGGTAGACCCCGGCATAGCGCAGCGCGATGTTGCCGCCGAGCGAGTGCGCCACCACCGACACCGGCGCCAGCGCCTGCGAGTGGATGAGCTGGGCGAGGTCGTAGACATAGCTCGCCATCGCATAGTGGCCCGACGCCGACCATGCGGAATTGCCGTGCCCGCGCAGGTCGGGCGCGATCACGTGGTAGTCGGCACGCAGCGCCTGGGCGACGACGTCCCAGCTCCGCGCGTGGTCGCGCCCGCCGTGCAGCAGGATCAGCGGCGGCGCGCCCTGGTTGCCCCAATCGACGTAGTGCAGCCGCAGCCGCTGGGAGAAATAGACGCGGGAGACCGGGCCCCCGGGCGCGGGTGCCAGTGGGGTGGGTGGCACGTCGGCGCTCATCGTGCTGCGGGCGTCGGGCGGCCGGTCCGCGCCGCGTCGCCGCGCGCCGTGCCGGCGAGAGCGACGACCGGGCGCTTGCGGATGCGGAGGGGAGGGGCGGCTGGCATCGGGCGTATCTCCCTCAGCCGATCGGTGGGCGACGCGTGTGCCAGGCGGTGGCGCGCTCGAAGGCGGCGGCGGCACGCAGCACCGTCGCGTCCTGGAAGTAGCGGCCGACGAACTGGAGCGAGAGCGGCATGCCGTCCCGCGACAGCCCGGCCATCATCGCCAACGCCGGGTGGCCGGTGACGTTGAAAGGGGTGCGCGCCTGGCGCGGATAGGTGCGGGCGGTCTCCGCCGCGTCCTCGATCCGGCTGGCCGGGTCCATCGAGCTGGCACAGAGCAGGACATCGACGTCGCGGAAGGTTTCCTCCACCGCGGCGATCATCTGCGTCCGGCGGCGCTGCGCGCCCACGTAGTCCCCGGCCGGAATGAAGGCGCCGGGAAGCAGGCGACGGCGGGAGAGCCCGCCGTAGTCGCCGGGCCGGGTGCGCAGCCAGGGAGCGTGGATCGACCAGGCCTCGGAGGTCAGGATCACCCGGTTCACGCCGGCGAACTCCGTCAGGTCGGGGAGAGTGACGGTGCGGACCTCCGCGCCCTCGGCTTGCAGCACGCGCGCTGCGTCTTCGAGTGCGGCGGTCATTTCCGGGTGCGCGGGCAGGTCGGTCTCGTGGAAATGGCGGACGAAGCCGATGCGCAGGCCGCGCACGCCGCGGTCGAGCTCGCGACCGAACAGCCGGGCCTGGCTGGGCGCGCTGGCGGGATCGGCCGGATCGTGGCCGGCGACCGCGTCCAGCATCAGCGCGGCGTCGGCCACCGTGCGGGTCAGCGGGCCCACGTGGTCGAGCGTGTAGGAGAGCGGGAACACCCCGTGGCGGGAGACGAGGCCGTAGGTCGGTTTCAGCCCGACGATCCCGCAGCAGCTTGCCGGGTTGCGCACCGACCCGCCGGTGTCCGATCCCAGCGCCACCGGGAACAGCCCCGCCGCGACGCCTGCGCCGGAGCCGGAGGACGAGCCGCCCGGGTGGTGCGCCGGGTTCCACGGGTTACGCGCCGGCGGGAATGGCAGGTCGAAGCTCGGTCCGCCGATCGCGAACTCGTGCGTGGCGGTCTTGCCGAGGATGATCGCCCCGGCTTGGCGCAGCTTCGCGATCACGGTGGCGTCGGCAGCCGCGGTGTTGTCGAGCAGGATGGCCGAATGGCAGGTGGTCGGCAGGCCGGCGACGTCGATGATGTCCTTCACGCCGATCGGGATGCCATGCAGCGGCCCGCGGACATGGCGGGCGGCGAGCTCGCGTTCGGCGGTGCGGGCGGCGTCCATCGCGGCTTCGGCGTCGAGGCGGATGAAAGCGTGTAGGGTCGGCTGCAGGGCGTCGATACGGGCGAGCAGGGCGGTGAGCAGCTCGACCGGCGAGAGGGTGCGGGCGGCGAAAGCGCGCGCGGCCTCGCTGGCGGAGAGCCAGTGCGGCGCCGGGGTGGTCACAGCCCGATCCCCGGGCGCATCGGCGGCCAGGGCTCGGCGGCGGGATCGGCGGGGACGCGGATCGCCCCGGCGGTGGCGAGCGCCTGGGCCGCGGCGGCGGCGACATCGTCGGGGAATGCGGCGAGCGCCTTGTCGAGGCCGGCGGCGTGGGCCAGGGCAGCGATCAGGTCGGCTGCCATCGGCTCCGCGGTGATCGGGTCTGAGGTCATGGTGCCCATATCCTGGAGGTTCGGTTGGATCATGCGGCGGAGGCCGCGCGGAGGGAAGCGGCGGCGCGAGCGATCGCATGCTTGCGGTGGTGGGTGCGGAAGGCGTATCCAGAAGGGAAAGGGGGAGCCTGCCGTCCGGTGCCAGTGGCACCGTCGGGTATCCTGCGTTGCCACTGATCGAGAACCGCCTGGCGGCCCCTGTATGCGCTCTCTCCTGTTTGTCCTCGATATGCTCTGTCTGCTGCCCATCGTGACGGTGCGGCCGTTCGTCGGCGTGCTGCTGTGGGATTGGATCGCGTTCATGAACCCGCACGAGATGGTGTGGGGGTTCGGGGCGCATTGGCCTTGGGCGCTGGCCTCGTTCGTGACGACGATCATCGGCTGGGCGTTTTCGCGCGAACCGAAGCGGCTCGCGGTAAATCCCACCACCGTCCTGATGCTTCTATTCGTGCTCGGTGTCACCGTGAACCTGCCGTTCGCGTTGGCAGCCCCGTGGACCGAGTACCCGGAATGGTTGCGGGTGCTGAAGATGTTCCTGTTCTTCATCATCACCGCCTGCCTGCTGACCGACAAGCGGCGGATCGACGCGCTGATGTGGGTGATCGCGATCTCGATGGGCTTCTGGATCCTGTATCAGGGCGGCGCATCGGTGGTGACCTTGGGCGCGCACAAGGCGGTCGGTCCGCCGTCGTCCATGATCTCGGACAACAACATCTTCGCCGCGGCGCTGCTCGTCGTCCTGCCGCTACTGAATTACTTGCGATTGCAGGCGCGCCATAAAATCGTGCGGCTCAGTTTGCTGTTCGTCATGGGAATTTGCTTTCTGGCGGTCGTCGCCAGTTATTCGCGTGGGGCGTTCCTCGGCATTTTCGCGGTCACCCTCGTGCTGTGGTGGCGCAGCCGGAGCAAGGTGCTCGGGATGATCCTGCTCGGGGCGGCGCTCGGGGCTGCGATCATGTTCATGCCGGCCGACTGGGTCGCGCGCATGCACACGATCGACCATTACCACCACGACAGCTCGGCCGAATCGCGGCTGTTCATCTGGCGCGTGGCCTGGCTGCTCGCGCTGCACCACCCGCTGACCGGCGTCGGCTTCGGCGCCACGCTGTCTTCCCATGTGGTTCAGACGGTTGCGCCCGCCACGTGGACGATCGAGATCCACAGCATCTGGTTCCAGGCTCTGGGCGAGCAGGGGTTTCCGGTGTTCTTCATCTGGGTCGGTATCACCCTGGTCGGCCTGTTCAACGCACGCCGCATCATGCAACTCACGCGTGACCGGCCGGACCTCGCCTGGGCGAACGACCTGGGGCGGATGGTGCAGGTGTCTATCGTCGCCTACACAGTGACCGGGACATTCCTGCCGATCGCCTACTGGGATATCTACTTCACCGTGCTGGTGGCGCTGCAGATGGCCCTGGTGCTGGTCCGCCGGGAACTCCGCCAGGGGGATCAGGTGTCGGGGGATCAGGTGTCGGGCGAGGTAAGGATTCCCGCAGCGGCACGCGGGCAGGTCCGCGTGCCGGGGCCGGCGGTCGCCGCGCGGCTGGCGCGGTCGGGGGGCGTGCTGCCGCGCGGTGCGCCAGCTCCATGAGTGGTCTTCTTTATCTCCTGGCGCTCGTCCTGGTCCCCTGGCTGGTCGCTTGGACCATCCGCGACCCCGCGCGTCCCAGCGCCGCATGGTGGCCCTTCGACATGAAGGGCGATCCGGCCCCGGCTCGGCCCCGTCGTGAACGGGCGCTCCGGGGGCCTCGGGCACCTGCCGCCACGGAAGCTCCGAAAGAAGCCACCCGCGGAGCGGACGTCAGTCGCCTGCCCGCGTGGCGAAGGGCGCGGGCGGTGTCTCCGAACCCGTCGGCCAGGCATCGTCCTGGGCCGCCGGCGAAGGGATCGCGAGGTAGCTGAGACGCTTCAATTCCCGTCGCCCGCGGGTGACGGAATCGAGGATCAGCCCGCACGTCGCCGAGAGGCAGGACAGCAGTACGAGCCCGGTCGCAAGGACCGCGGTCGGCAGGCGCGGGACCAGGCCCGTCCGCAGGAATACGCCGATCACCGGGATGCCGAACGCAAGCCCTGCCGCCAGCAGCAGCGCCGCGGTGGCGGAGAAGAACTGCAGCGGACGCTCCTCCTTCACCAGGACCAGGATGGTGCGTAGGATGCGCAGCCCGTCCGCGTAGGTGCGCAGCTTGGAGGTGGAACCGGGCGGCCGCTCCCCGTAGCGGGTCGGGACTTCGCCGATCGGCATCCGGAGTTCGAGGGCGTGCACCGTGAATTCGGTCTCGGTCTCGAAGCCGGCCGCCAGGGCCGGGAACGATTTGACGAAGCGCCGCGAAAACGCCCGGTAGCCGGACAACATGTCCGACACGCCGCGCCCGAAGATCGTGCGCACGACGCCGGTCAGCAGCGAGTTGCCGAACTGGTGGCCGGCACGGTAGGCGCCGGCCGCGGCGGGCACCCGGGCCGCGGTGACCATGTCCAGCTGGCGATCGAGCAGCAGTTCCACCATCGCCGGCGCGGCCGCGGGGTCGTAGGTGCCGTCTCCGTCCACCAGG
Source organism: uncultured Pseudomonadota bacterium (assembly GCA_963708095.1). Taxonomy (GTDB): domain Bacteria; phylum Pseudomonadota; class Alphaproteobacteria; order Acetobacterales; family Acetobacteraceae; genus JAJZVS01. The sequence continues at coordinate 2,675,365 of OY970182.1, read as the reverse complement.
ATGTAGATCTCGGCCTCGATGTCGGCGAACATGCGGCGGACGACGTTGCCCTTGCCGCGTAGGCCTTCGTGGCGCACGATTGCCCCGGCGCGACGGGCGATCGTGACCGTTTCGTCGTTGGAATCGTTGTCGTAGACGTAGATCGCCGCCGCCGGCAGCGCGGCCGAGAAACCGGCCACCACGTCCGCAATCGCAAGGGCTTCGTTATAGCATGGTATCAGAATCGCGATACGCAGCGGCGCGCCCCGACGCGCGCGGCCCGATCCGAGCGGCCGCCCGGCACGCGGCGCCGCTGCCGATCCCGGATCGATCACGCTGGACATGCGCGCCCGGAACACTGGCGCGTCCGAGGGGTGTCGCCCGGCGATCTACCGGCGCTGCCGCGACGCGATCCGGGCCGCCGCCGCGTGATCTCATCGCGCCGAGGATAACCGAAGTGCAGTTCGTTTGACCGAATGCGACGCATTTGCTATCGTAGCAAAAGCGTAGTGGGGCAGACAATCCCCTTCCGCACAGTTCGATGGACCCGGCTGCGGAGGATGCTCGATGGCATCGAGCCCCGATCGACGGCACGTCGCGTGGTCGACCAGGATCACCGCCGTGGATCCATCCGCGACGCCGGAGCGGCATCCGGTGGTCCTTCGACATGTCGGTGGTCCGACAACATGAAGGCCAACAGTGCACGGCGCATCACCCCTGCCTGCCCCACCCGCGGCATGGCAAAAGCGGCCTGGGCGCGGAAGGGGCCCGAAACGGGCCGGCATGGCGGAATGCGCTCGCCGCCCACGTGGCGCCTGTCCCCGGTGTCCGATGCACCACCGGACGGCGGAGCGCCGCGATGAAGCTCCGGGGTGTCGAGGCAAGCCGGGGGATCGCGGCGGTGCTGGTGGTCCTGCGGCACGCAACGGACCTTCTCGCGGTGCCAACATACTTCGGTACGCGGCCGCTGGGCGGCCTGTTCACGTTCGGCAATGCCGGCGTCGACTTCTTCTTCGTCCTGAGCGGCTTCATCATCTACCACGTGCACCGGGAGGACATCGGCAAACCGTCTCGCGTACCCGGATACGCCTGGAAGCGTTTCGTACGCATCTACCCTATCTATTGGGTCGTATTCGCGAGCTTTGCTCTGATACTGCTCTACAGTCCCGAGAAAAACCCCGCCGTCACCAGCCCGGCGAACGTCTTCGCCAGCGTGCTGCTGCTGCCGCGGGTGCAGTGGCCCGTCCTCGGCGTCGCCTGGACCCTGCGCCACGAGATGATGTTCTACACCCTGTTCTGTGTGCTGCTGCTGAACCGCACCGCCGGACGGCTGGTGCTCGCCGCGTGGGCCGTGTTCATCGGCTGGAACATCGCCATATTCTGTGCCACCGGCAGCCCATTCTTCCACGGCCTTGCCGGAAGCATTCCGTTTCGTATCTTTAATATCGAATTCTTCTTCGGCATGGGCGTCGCGCTGCTCCTCAGCCGAGGGACAGCCTGGTGCCCGCGCCTTTGGCTCCTGCTTGGCGCGGTGATCTTCTTCGGCAACGGCCTGATCGAATCGTTCGGCCCCCACGTGCCCCCCGAGTGGCCGCCGCGGCAGCTCCCCTATGCGCTTGGCGCAGCGATGGCACTCTACGGGCTGGTCGGGGCGGAGCGAGCCGGCACGCTCACAGTGCCGGGGCCGCTGGTTGCGCTCGGGTCGGCGTCCTATTCGGTCTATCTCACGCACCTGATCACGATCATGGTGCTCGAGCAGGCTCTGTTGCGACTCCGCTCTTATATCCCGCTGCCGCTCGATGCCGCCTTTCTTGTTATCGCCGCGATCGCGATACTGGGCGGCGTGGTGTTTTCCCAGCTGGTCGAACAGCCGCTGTTGCGCCGGTTGCGCCGTCGCCCGCCGCGCGTCGCCGTCGCGACCTATTAGATCACCGCGCGCACGATGTGGTGTCGGTTGCTCGTGTGCGGCCGAACCTCGTTCGGCCAGCGCCCCTGCTCCGTCGCCTCCGCCCAGGCAGCGCTCGTGAGGACGTCCGGATGGTCGATCTCATAGATCGCCACGTATCTCGGCGCACCCTCTCCGGTCAGTAGCTTCGGCTGCCCGCCGAGGGTGAAGCGCGCCGGCTCGCTGCGCAGCCGCGTGACCGCGCGAACGCCCGGCACCTTCAGCAGGTTCGGCACGTGCTCCTGGTCGTAGACCTCGTTGAAAAGCGCTTCCTTTTCCGGGGTTACATCCATGCTTACAATGAATATGTATCGCGTGCTGACCGGCATCTCGCCCCTCCTCGGTGAATCCATGCAACCGGTGCAGGCTATCTCTTGATGGGCGTTTCCGCCATCCGTCGCGGCTCGGGTGCCAGGGCAATCGGGTGAAGGAGTACGTGACAAACTGCCGGAGTCCTTGAATCTGATGGGTCCCCTCGATTCGCGAGAGGGGAACAGCCATGGCAAAGCCGACGGCAGCGTGCGCCGCATTTGACGAGACCATCGTTTTCCTGGGTCATTTCAAGGACCTGAAAGACCCTCGCCAGCAGGGGGCGGTGGACTACCCGCTCGACGATAACCTGCTCCTTTGCCGGCTCGCGGTGCTGGCCAAGGCCGAGACCATGGTCGCTATCGCCCTGTTCGGCTGCAAGAAGCGCGACCTCCTGCACCGCTTCCGCCCGTTCCGGAGCGGCACGCCAGCGCACGATTACCTCGGCGACATCCTGGCGGTCCTGGACCCCGAGCAATTCCAGCGCTGCTTCGTCGCCTGGGTCGCCGCGCTGACCGGGGCACCGGAGGGGGGCCGCGCGCGCCATTGCTCGCACCCTTCCCCGCTGCCCTTGCTGTCGGCGCCCTCCACACAAAACGGACTTATGACACAGTAAGATTTAGGGGCCACCGCTAATGAGAATGACGCGCGCTGCTGTAATATTGGGCGTATTGGCGAGTATATGCGGAAAGTGCAGGCAATTCCAAATCCAGTTGCCTATCTGTTCCCATACTCCGAGCTTGCGGACATCCGCCCTCCCATCGTAGGTGTCGCCGATGCGCTTATTTCTTGTCCGCAGACTATTACTGGCCGCCTTGGTGTGTCTGACCGTTCTGGTCATCAGCTTTACGTTGACGCGGCTTTCCGGGGATCTCGCCGCATCCATCGCGGGTCCCAATGCCACCGCGGCCGATATCGCGATCATTACGCGAAATTACGGGCTCGATCGGCCGTTGGCGGTGCAGTTCATGGATTGGGCGGGACATGCCGCCGAAGGCGATCTCGGCCGGTCCTTCCTGTATCATGTGCCGGTCTGGGGATTGATCAGGGATCGGCTGCCGATCACCCTGACCCTGGGCCTTACGGGGCTAGTGATCGCTCTCACGGTATCCCTGCCTCTCGGCATTCTCGCTGCGGCACGGGAGGGCACGGCGATTGACCGGGGAATCATGCTGGTCGCGCTGCTGGGACAGGCGATGCCGGGCTTCTGGTTCGGTCTGGTCATGATCATCCTGCTGGGATTGGACCTGCAATGGTTGCCGATTTCGGGCGTGGAAACATGGCGGGGCTACATCATGCCTGGAATCGTGCTGGCCTTTTCGGCGATCCCGGCGCTGATGCGTCTCACCCGATCGGGAATGATCGACGCGCTGGCGGCGGATTACATTCGTACCGCCCGGGCGAAGGGGCTGAGCCGGACGAAGATCATCCTGAAGCACGCCCTGCGCAACGCGGCGATGCCCGTGGTCTCCATCGCCGCCGTGCAGCTTGGCTTCATGTTGGGAGGGTCCGTGGTGATCGAGTCTGTGTTCGCCGTGCCGGGGGTGGGCTATCTGGCCTGGGATTCGATTGCCAAGAATGATTTTCCGGTGGTGCAGGCCGTCGTGCTTTTGCTGGCCGTCATCTATATCGCCCTGACCTTGCTGGCCGACATGATGAACGCCTTGCTGGACCCGAGATTGCGGCGATGAGCGGAATATCGGCTCTTCAAACCACGCGGGCCGGGCGGCGGCTGCCGGCCTTGCGCCACCTGGCCACGCTGCTGGGGGCACTCATCGTGGGTGCTGCGTTGCTGGTCGCGATCTTCGCCCATTATCTGGTGCCGCACGATCCGTTCGCTCAGAACCTCAATCTGCGCCTGATACCCCCGCTGTGGATGGATGGCAGCCAGCCGGCGCATCTGCTGGGCACTGACCAACTGGGGCGGGATTATCTGTCGCGGCTGATCTACGGCACGCGCATTTCAATGCTAATCGGCGTGCTGACGGTCATCGGATCCGGATTGATCGGCATCACGCTGGGGATTATCGGCGGATTCTACGGTGGACGGACGGACGACCTAGTGATGTTTCTGATCACCTGTCGCCTGTCTATCCCGCTGATCCTGGTGGCGCTGACGGTGGTGGCACTGGTCGGCAGTTCGCTGACGGTCGTGATCCTCACGCTCGGGCTGCTGCTATGGGACCGATTCGCCGTAGTGGCGCGCACCACCACTATGCAGGTGCGCAACCTCGATTACATTGCCGCTGCCCAGGCCGCCGGCGCGTCGCGCGCGCATGTGCTGCTGCGGGAGGTACTGCCCAATATCGCGCATCACCTGGTGGTGGTAGCGACGCTGGAGATGGCGCTGGCGATCCTGCTCGAGGCCGCTTTGTCCTTTCTCGGTCTGGGTGTGCCGCCGCCGCTGCCAAGCTGGGGGCTGATGATCGCCGAAGCCAAGGAATATATGTTCTTCAGCCCATGGCTGATCATGATTCCCGGCGTCGCGCTGTTCGTGCTGGTGTTGGGCATCAACCTCCTGGGCGACGGACTGCGTGACATGCTGGGGGCGGAACTGCGGCGATGACATCCCCGGTGACCAACCCGGTTCTGAGCATCGCCAATCTGCGTGTGGCCTTCGGTGCGCGGACGGAAGCGGTGCGGGGCATTTCGCTGATGGTGGGGCGCGGCAAGACCCATTGCATGGTCGGCGAATCCGGCTGCGGCAAATCGATCTCCGCCCTGTCGCTGATGAACCTGCTGCCGCGCGGCGCCACCCGCACGGCCGATCATATCCGCTTTCAGGGCCAGGATCTGATGGGGCTGTCGGACCGTGAGATGGCCCGGCTGCGCGGCGACAAGATCGCGATGATCTTTCAGGAGCCGATGACGAGCCTGAACCCCGCATATACCACGGGGTCGCAGATGGCCGAGGTGTTCGAGCGGCATCGTCGCACCACGAGGCGGCAGGCAATGGACCGGGCGGCTGAATTGCTGGCGCGCGTGGGAATCACCGCGCCGGGGATGCGCCTGGGCCAATATCCCCACCAGCTTTCCGGCGGGCTCCGCCAGCGGGTGATGATCGCTATGGCGCTGATGTGCGACCCGGAGTTGCTGATCGCCGACGAACCCACCACGGCGCTCGATGTGACGGTGCAAGCGCAAATCCTGCGGCTGCTGCAAAAGCTGCAGCAGGAACTGGGGCTGGCGCTGCTGCTGATCACGCATGACCTCGGCGTGGTGGCGCGCATGGCGCACCGTGTCTCCGTGATGTATGCGGGCCAGGTGGTCGAGAGCGGGACAGTGTCCGAGGTGTTCGCAGCCCCGACGCATCCTTACACCCGCGGGCTGCTGGACTGTATTCCCCTGCCCGGGATGGCACGGACCGGTGAGCCGCTTGGCAGCATTCCGGGCGTGGTGCCGCGCATACCGCCCGGCTTTGTGGGCTGCGGGTTTCGCGACCGATGCCATTCGGCCACCCCGGACTGCGCCCAGCCCGTGCCACTGCGTGATGCGGGACCACTGGGCGATGCAGGCGGCGATCATTCCTATCTCTGCCGGCTGCCGGCGGATGGACCGAGAGCTGCTACCGTATGACATACGCGATCGAACTGCGAAATGTGTACCGCGAGTTCCGGCAGCCCAGCGGCATGATGGGCGTCAGCCGGTCCGTGCGCGCGGTGGACGGGGTGACGTTCTCACTCCCGGCCGGAGATGTGCTGGGGGTGGTGGGTGAATCGGGCTGTGGCAAGTCGACCCTGGCCCGCCTGATCATGGGGCTGCTGCCGCCGAGCGCGGGCGAGGTTTGGGTGGATGGGCGTAGCCTGGCCAGCATGGATCGGCGCGAGCGCGCGCGGCTGATCCAGCCGGTGTTCCAGGACCCGTTCTCCTCGCTCAATCCGCGCCATCGCATTCGCGATATCGTCGGCCTGCCCTTGGCCGCCCAGGGCGATCTGCCGAAGGTGCGGCAGGCCGATCGCGTCATGGAGATGCTGGCCCGCGTCGGGATCTCCAGTGAAATGGCCGAACGCAGGCCGGCACAGCTCTCCGGCGGCCAGCGGCAGCGCGTGGCCATCGCCCGGGCTTTGGTGCTGCATCCGCGCATTGTGGTGTGCGACGAACCCACCAGCGCACTGGATATGTCCGTGCAGGCGCAGATTCTGAACCTGTTGGCGGAATTGCGGCGGGAGCTGGGGCTGACTTACCTGTTCATCAGCCATAATCTGGCGGTTGTGGAACACATAGCCACGGAAGTGGCGGTGATGTATCTCGGCCGGATCGTGGAGCAGGCGCCGGTGCAGGATTTGTTTCGTACCCCTACCCATCCGTACACTCAGGCACTTTTGGCCTCTATGCTCACGCCGGAGCCCGGTCTCGGGATTCCCGATGTCGGTCTGGGCGAGGCCTATCCGGACCCCGCGAATATCCCGCCCGGCTGCCGCTTCCATCCGCGTTGCGCGCAAGCGATCGAGAAGTGCACGGTGACGATGCCCGACAACATCCGGAGGAATGGCCGTCTGGTCGAGTGCCTGCTGGTGGGAACAGCGTAAGGCCGGACGTGCTCTGGAGCAGTTCCAATTCTGATGAAACCGCTCCAGGCACAGGCGATGCGCTACTTCCAACTGGACAGGTAGAAGCGGGGCACGTCGTCCTTGAAGCCCTGGAAATTCAGCTGCTTCGAAAACGCGACATACCGGACTTCGCTGAACATCGGCAGGAAGTCCACCCGCTCCGTAGCCAAGTGGATCGCCTCGCTGTAGTCCTTGCGGCGCAGGGCCGGATCGGCAATGGCGCCCGCCTGTGTCAGCAGCGTTTGCACATCGGAATCATGTGCGTAATCTGTCGACCCACCGCCGAGAAAATAGGGCATGAACGCCGATATATCGTTGATGGAATTGCTGCCCCAACTGCCCGCACTCAGTGGCGCCTTGCCGGCTCTCATCAATTGGTCGGCGGCGCCGACTTGCAGTTGTTGGATGCGCAGGTTGATGCCGACGGCTTTGAGATAGCTTTGTACTGCCGCCCCAAGCTGCGGCGGGGCGTAGGTGACCAGTTCGGTGTTGAAGCCGTTCGGATATCCGGCCTCGGCCAGAAGCCGCTTCGCCTTGGCGGGATCGTACGGGTATTTCACGGCCGCCGACACGTCGCAGCCGAACTGGGTAGGGTAGCAGGGCGTATCGATGACCTGCGAATCGCCCTGGATCAATTGCTTGGCCATGGTCTTGCGGTCGATCGCCAAGAGAATTGCCTGCCGCACCTTCACGTTGGTCAGAGGATTGCCAGCGCCGGAGCGGCCGCCGGCGTCGATGGTCATGTAATCGACCCGCATTGTGCCAAATCGCAGGGTCTGCAAATTCGGCATCCGGCCGATATTGTCGTATTGGTCCGCATTATAGCCCCAGATCCAATCGGCCCGTCCGCCCAGAAGCTCGGTCATCTCGGTGGTGGCGTCCGGCACTTCATGGATCTTGATGTAGCGGATGGCTGGCCGGCCCTTGGGGCTGCCCGCGTAATAGCCATCGAACCGCTCCATATCGATCTCGGTGACACCGTCGACCTTGGTGATCTTGTAGGGGCCGGTGCCGATCGGCGCGCGGGCGTACGCATCCGCCCCCACCTTCTCACGATAGGCCTTCGGCCAGATTGGCGTGACCATCGCGAGATTTTCCAGCGCGGCCGGATACACGCGGTTCAGTTTGAGCCGCACGTGATATTTGTCGATCTTCTCGGCACCAGCGATGTAGGAGAAGTAGCTGGGTATCGCCACCCGCTTGTCGTGAATAATGTCGTTGATGGTGTACACCACATCGTCCGCGCTGAACGGATCGCCGTTCTGAAATTTCACACCTTTCCGCAGCGTAAAATCGATCGTGGTGTCGTCCACCTGCTTCCAGGACGTGGCCAGGGCGGGCTTCATCTCCATGGTTTCAGGGTCGCGATAGATCAGGCAGTCGAAGGCCTGGAACGCCACGACCATGCCCGTGCGCAGCGAATTGTAATACGGATCGACATCGGGAATCGCGTCGCGCCAGGTAATCCGCAGCGTATCGGCCGATTTCTGCGCAAGCGCCGGGCTTGCCGTTACAAGTATCAGGCAGGCGGCCATCAGCGCGCTGCGGTGCCAGGAATCCGATCGCATTCGTTTTTCGTCCTTCTTGTTCGAGAATACAGACGAGGCGAGGATAGGAGGCAGCCCGCACGCCACCAAGACGGTTTTGTTCAGTGCGGATTCCGAGCCGCCTGCCCCTTCCGCGCGGGACAAGCGGCCATTCTGCAGAGTACATCCCAACTCGGTGGCGCTCGCTACCTACCCTTGATTGATCGCCGCCGTCAGACGTTCCAAGAAGCCATCGATCGCTCCGCCGTCAATCCAGCGGACCACGGCGACCATATCATGTCTCGGATCGACATAAATCATGTTGGTCCCATTCCCGACATGGGCAAACGCGTCCGCCGGTGCGCTCGGCCATCGCTTCTTGTCGGTGTTAAGATGCCAGTTCATGAACCCATAGATGGGTTCGGGCTTTGTTGGCGTGAGCGCCCAATCCACCCATTGATCAGAGAGCAGTTGGCGATCTTTCCATTTGCCGTGACGCAGCGTGAGGTAGCCGAAACGCCCCATGTCGTACGCGTTGATATACACTCCGCCGCCCCAGTGCCCGCCGCCGGTGACCGACTGCACCAGGTTTCCATCGAGGACGATCCAGGAATTCTCGTAGCCGAACCAGCGCCAGGTATTCGAGGCGCCGATAGGGTCCATGATGGCTTCTTTCAGCACCTGCGGCAACGGACGCCGCCAGACATTGAGCGCCGCGAGCGCCAGCACATTGGTGCGGGTGTCATTGTATTTGTACGCGGTGCCTGGTTTGTTGCGAGGCCGTGTCGTCCATTCCACCGGATTCTCACCGGGCCGGTCGGCCCAATCCGGCTTGCCCCACAGCGTGCCTTCCCAATCGCTGGTCTGCCGCAATAGATTGTCCCAGGTGATCGTACGGTTGTGCGGTGTTTCAAACGGGAACAGCAAATCAGACGTGCCGAGCCGGTCCGATTTATTGCCTGTGGAGAGGGGGGTATAGAGTTGCACCGGCGCGACATAATCCTTTACGGCGTCATGAATGCTCTTGATCATACCTCGATCGACGGCGACGCCGACGACACTGGACAGCAAGCTCTTTGTCACGCTGTGGGTCATATTCACGCCGAGCGGATCGCCCCATTCAGCGACGATGTAGCCGTGATGAATGATCAGCCCGGTTGGTTCGCCTCGTGACTTGATCGGTCCGATCGCGTCGCCGAACGGTTCGCGGCCGAAGGTTTGATAGTGGTTCATGACCAGATCACGCGGCGCTTTCGTCTCGCCGGCAATGGCAAAATCGATTGCCTCCTTCAGACGCTGAGGATTGATTCCCGCTTCCGAGGGCGTTTTGTGCTGCCATGTCGCCTCCGGGTAATAGGAGGCGGTTGGCTGTTTGTCTCGCATGGTTTGCGCGGCTGCCCCGAGCGGGTTGGAATGACCAGAGACCATGACTTTCCCTTCAGCTGAAATTCCTCGGATCGCCGACCATCGGCCCAAGAATGCCTTCGACATACGGGCAACAATGTAACCCGGGACGTCGATACGAATCGGGTTACAGCAATCTACGGCAATTGTCTACCAGAGACACTCTGATCAAGCTCCTCTCGCCCCGCTCGCGGAACATCATATGGAATCCCTGCCAGGGGCAGCAGGGGAACGGGAGCGATGCGGCAAGCGACCTTGGCGGCGGCCGGGTTCGAACGCTAAAGCAAGCCGACCCGGCGGGCGGCGTTTCTGGCGGAGATGGACCGTGTGGTGCCGTGGCGCGCTCTGTGCGCCCTGATCGAGCCTGTCTATCCGAAGCCCGGCAAGGGCCGTGTCCCGGTCGGTCTGGAGCGGATGCCGCGCATCTACTTCCTGCGGCAATGGTTCACCCTGGCGGACCCGGGGGCGGAGGAGGCGCTGTATGACAGCCTCACGATGCGCCGGTTCGTGGGCATCGACCTGGGCCGCGAGCCGGTGCCGGTCGAGACCACCCCTCTGCAAGTTCCGCCACCTGCTGGAGCGGCACGAGCCGGGATCGGCGCTGTTCCAACGCGTGCGCGAGCACCTGGAACGGCATGGCCTGAAGCTGTCGGCTGGCACGATCGTCGATGCGGCCATCATCTGCGCACCAAGCTCGACGATGAACGCCGCGAAGGCGCGCAACCGCACCAAGTCGCAGGTGCGGGCGAAGGTCGAGCACGGCTTCGGGGTGATCAAGCGGGTGTTCGGCTTCGTGAAGGTCCGCTACCGCGGGCTGGACAAGAACGCGAACCGGCTGTTCGTGACCTGCGCGCTCGCCAATCTGTTGTTCCTTGTGCGTCACCGGTTGCCGCGCCTCCGAGGGGCGTAGTGCGTCCAACACGCCGATCGCCGCGCCGCAGGCGGCCAGAAATGCCGGCAGTCCCCTGCCAGTCGGCGCGTTTCAGTCCATTTCGGCGGCATATGGGTCAATCCGGACCATCGGAAACCTGTTGATCAGAGGTTCCCTAGGAAATTTTGCAACAGATCCCACGGACGGATGATCCCATCACCGCCCCAGCGGCGGCGGCGATCGGATCAGTCCGGGTGGCGCGCACGGAAGAACTGATTCTCGGGCCGGGCCAGACCGAGATTCTCGCGCAGGGTGCCGCCCTCGTACCCGCGGCGGAAGATGCCGCGCCGTTGCAGTTCCGGCACCACAAGGTCCACGAAGTCGTCGAGGCCCATCGGCACGGTCGGGAACATGACGTTGAACCCATCGGAGGCCTGGGTCTCCAGCCATTCCTGCATGGTGTCGGCAATCTCCGTCGGGGTGCCGACCATCTGCAGCCCGCCGTACCCGCCGGCGAGCTGTGCCAGCTGACGGACCGTCAGATTCTCCCTCCGTGCGAGCGCCACCAGAGCGTCACGTCCGCTCTGGCTAGCGTTCGACTGCGGGATCTCGGGCAAGGGCGCGTCGAGGTCGAAACCCGAAGCATCGATGCCAAGTCGGATCGAGAGATTCGGCACTCCGCTGTCGGGATGCACCAGGCTGTCGAGCCGCGCCTTCTTGTCCTGCGCCTCCATCCGCGAGCGCCCGACGACGACCAGCGCGCCGGGCAGGATCTTGAGCGCGTCGGGCGCGCGACCCAGCGCCCGCACGCGCTGCTTCACGTCCGCATAGAAGCCGCGCGCATCGGCGATGTTGCGGCTGCTGCCGAAGATCACCTCGGCGGTCTCCGCGGCGAGCTGCCGGCCCGCCTCCGACGCGCCCGCCTGCACGATGACCGGCCAGCCCTGGACCGGGCGGGCGATGTTGAGCGGCCCGCGTACCGACAGGTGCTCGCCCTTGTGGTCGAGCACGTGCATTCGCGCCGGGTCGAAAAAGATGCCGCTCGCCTGGTCCTGGAGCCAGGCGTTGTCCGCCCAGCTGTCCCACAGGCCGGTGACGACCGCGTGGAACTCGCGCGCGCGGCGGTAGCGCTCGTCATGCTCCACGTGCTCGGTCATGCCGAAGTTGAGCGCCGCGTCCGGGTTCGACGTCGTCACCACGTTCCACCCGGCCCGCCCGCCGCTGATATGGTCCAGGGACGCGAAGCGGCGGGCGATATGGTAAGGCTCCTCGAAGGTGGTAGAGGCGGTCGCGATCAGCCCGATGCGCTGCGTCACCATCGCCAGAGCCGACAGCAGGGTCAGCGGCTCGAACGACGTCGCGGTCGCGCTGCGGCGCAGCGCCGCCATCGGCATGTTCAGCACCGCCAGATGGTCGGCCATGAAGAACGCGTCGAAGCAGCCGCGTTCCAGGGTCTGGATGAAGCGCACCAGGTGACGCAGGTTGAAATTCGCGTCCGCATAGGCGCCGGGGTAGCGCCACCAGGCGGTATGGATGCCGACCGGGCGCATGAAGGCGCCGAGATGGAGCTGCTTGGTCATATCTGTCCCCCCGCGCCGCGGACTGCCGAAACCCGCTGCGGCGCACACGGATGTGACACCTGGCTGGCTTTCTGCAAGAGGCGCTCGATCCTGCGCCGGACGGGCCGCCGCCGCTACGAGGCGCCGGCGAGGAGGCAGCACACAAGATGGCCGGCCGTCACGCTCGTCACGGCGATGTCACCCGCCACGCAGGCAGGCCCGGATGGCGCGGGCCGGCTGGATGTTCACCCTGACCGCGGCTGCCTACAACCTGGTGCGGATGCCGACGCTGCCGGGTGCCGCGGCCTAGCGAGGCTCGAGGTCTGTCCGAAGCGGCCCAGACGACGCAATTTTCGCCGTCAGGGCCGGGGAAACCCGCAAAAACCGCCCCCTTTTTGCCTACCAGAACCAGGCAAAACGGCGGGAAAGCCTTCGGATTTCAGCAATTTTCCGCAGCCTGCTAGACTTCTACACGTCACCATACGCGCCAATCCCGTCGCCGACAGAGGAACCGATGGGTCCGAGATTGCGGCCATTATATCGAGCGAGTATCCAGGGGGAGAATCCGGAGGAAGTAAATGAACTTTCATAGGACGAGCCGATTTCGGCGTCCTGTCGCGTGCGTCGGTGTCGGTCCATCACCTCTCACTAACTCCAGGATATGTCGAATGCGATCCAGGTTCCGCGGCTGCAGCAGGCTCAGACACGCCTGATGCAACCGATCGTTTCCGTCTCCGGCGTCTCCAAGGTCTATGCAACCGGCTTCCGTGCCCTCAACGGCGTCAACCTCGACGTTCAGCGTGGGGAGATATTCGCGCTCCTCGGGCCTAACGGAGCCGGCAAGACGACCCTCATCAGCGTCATCTGTGGCATCGCCACCGCCACGGAAGGCCGTGTCCTGGTCGACGGCCACGACATCGTGGCCGACTACCGCGCCGCCCGCTCCATGATCGGCCTCGTGCCGCAGGAACTCACAACCGACGCGTTCGAGACCGTCTGGGCCACGGTCAGCTTCAGCCGCGGTCTGTTTGGGCACAGGCGCAACCCGACCCTGATCGAGCGGGTGCTGCGCGACCTGTCGCTGTGGGACAAGCGGGACAGCACCATCATGACGTTGAGCGGCGGCATGAAGCGCCGTGTGCTCATCGCGAAGGCGCTGGCGCACGAACCCGCGATTCTCTTCCTGGACGAACCCACCGCCGGCGTGGACGTCGAGCTGCGCCAGGACATGTGGCAGCTCGTCCGCAAGCTCCGTGACTCCGGCGTCACGATCATCCTGACGACACACTACCTGGAAGAGGCCGAGCAACTCGCGGAGCGCATCGGCGTGATCAACAAGGGCGAGATGGTCCTGGTCGAAGGCAAGGCCGACATCATGCACAAGTTCGGCAAGCGACACGTCATGGTGACTTTGCGGACGCCGGTCGATCGCCTCCCCCCAAGCCTTGCCGACTACGCGCTTGAGCTGTCGCCCGACGGGGCGGAGGTGACCTACACCTGCGACACCACGAATCGGGATACCGGCGTGCGGTCCCTGCTCCAGGCGCTGGAAGCCGCCGGGCTTCCGTTCGCTGACCTACAGACGAAGGAAAGCTCGCTCGAAGAGATTTTCGTTGGCATCCTGCGGAACCAGTCATGAACATCAATGGCGTCCGGGCGATCTATGGCTACGAGATGGCGCGCACGCGCCGTACCCTGCTGCAAAGCATCGTCTCGCCGGTACTCTCGACGTCGCTCTACTTCATCGTTTTCGGCAGTGCGATCGGATCGCGCATGACCCATATCGACGGGGTCAGCTACGGCGCGTTCATCGTGCCCGGGCTGGTCATGCTGTCCCTGCTGACGCAGAGCATCGCGAACGCGTCGTTCGGCATCTACTTCCCGCGCTTTGTCGGCACGATTTACGAACATCTGTCGGCCCCGGTGTCGGCATTCGAGATCGTCATGGGCTACGTTGGCGCCGCAGCAACGAAATCGATCATCCTCGGGGCGATCATCATCGCAACGGCAAGCCTGTTCGTTCCCTTGCAGATCGATCATCCGGCGTGGATGGTCCTGTTTCTGCTGCTGACGGCAACGACGTTCAGCCTGTTCGGGTTCATCATCGGCATCTGGGCCGACAATTTCGAGAAGCTTCAGCTCATCCCCCTGTTGATCGTCACGCCGCTGACATTTCTCGGGGGCACATTCTACTCGATCGACATGCTGCCGGCCCCCTGGAACCGGATTGTCCTTCTCAATCCGGTCGTCTATCTGATCAGCGGATTCCGGTGGAGCTTCTATGGCAGGGCAGACGTCGCCATCGCCGTCAGCCTGGCGATGACGCTGGCTTTCCTGGCGTGCTGCCTGGCCTTGATCGGCTGGATATTCAGGACCGGCTATCGATTGAAGAAGTAACAGCGTGCGCCACCCGTCGCATGTGTTCCCGGAGCCCACGGGCTGAACCTGCCCGCCGATGCGCCTCATCGTGCTCGTCCGCCGTCTTGCCAAGACTCGCGGAGAATGCTGAGATCACCTCACAGAACGATCCAAGAGGATGACGTGAACGGCGAATTAGAATTGGACCCTGCGCGCACGCGTTCCGCGTGCGGCCTTGAGCCTGGCTCCATCACCATGGGCCCCCTGCTTTCCCCGGCGCCAGGGCGCCCGGGCGCAGGCATGTAGCTCTCCGCCGCCCACCGATCTTCCATCATTTGGTTTGCCTGCCACGGGGTGGCACGCAGCACCGCCACGCCTGCCGCAGGGGAGAGAAACCATGCAGACCGCGCGCTTCCTCATCAACAAACTGATGCCGTTCTGGCTCATCGTGTTCGGCGTCCTTGCCTATCTGGTCCCGGCACCATTCACGGGACTGGCGCCCTATGCCGCCTATATGCTGGGCGGCGTGATCATGGTCATGAGCCTGACGCTCACCTTCGGGTCATTGGGGGAGGTGTTCGTACGACCCAAGGCCGTGATCGGCGGGTTCGTCATCAAATGGATCACCGTGCCGCTCGCCGCGGTGGTCGCGGCACACCTGTTCTACAGCCATCAGCCGGCCCTGGCGGCCGGCACCATCCTCGACGGCTCGGTGCCGGCGGGCGTGTCGTCGAATCTGTTCACCTTCATCGCGCACGGCTCGGTGCCGCTGGCGATCAGCCTCACCTTCATCCATACGCTGCTCTCGCCGGTGCTCACGCCGGCCTTCACCTCGGCACTTGCCAGCAAATACGTGGCAGTGAATTTCCTCACGATGATGCATCAGATGCTGCAGCTCGTCGTGGTGCCGGTGGTGATCGGCCTCGCGGTGCGCTACGGCGCCGGGGAAAAGCGGATCAAGCGGGCCGAGCCGCTGCTGCCGATGGTCTCGGCCATCCTCCTCTACGGCATCGAGCTCGGGCTGATCAGCCACGCGGCGCCGGCGATCCAGAGGAACCTCAATTGGGTGCCGGTGGTGGCGGGCGTGACGTCGTTGCTGACCGCGGTCAACCTCGCCGTTGCCTATCTGCTCGCCAAGACGCTGCGCCTGCCGGAGCGCCAGGCCCGGGCCATCATGTTCGACGTGGGCGTCTATAACTCCGGCCTCGGCGCCGTGCTCGCCGGGCTGAATTTCACGCCGCTCGCGGTGCTGCCGCCGCTGCTCAATTCGGTGATGAACATGATCATCGGTGCGCTGCTCGCTTCGTACCTGCACAACCGCGTGCCGGAACCTCAACCCGAGTTGGTGCCGGTCACGCAGCCGAGCCTCGCAGCGGAGTAGGCGGTGGGTCCCGTCCGCATGCCGCGCCTCGAACCGGCCTGAAGGACACACACGCCGGCAGACCGGCCGACCAAAGGTTTGACCCGTTGAGAGCAAGGCCAGGGGGACGCTAACCTCTGGCCTTGGTTCACCAGCGCGGCCGCCTGGTCGGATGCCCCGGTCGCGTTTCCGACGCTGGCTTACAATAAGCTCGTGTCGCTTGCTTGGAGGATCCACACACCGGCCGGGAGGTTACACGTCTTGTAAGGCCTCCGCATTGCCGCTTCGCCCACCACTGGGCTACGGCGCGAGTGGTCGGCGGCTTGTGGAGCTGTTCGGAGCGGCCTGAGCAGGCCGCTTCGGCGCATTCTCGACACCATCCTATCGCTATCGATTCGCGATACGCGCCGACTGTCGCGCTCAATGCCGGGCGGGGAATTGCAGGCAGAGCAGCTCCGCCCCGGTCTCGCCGGCGCTGCCATCCAGCGCCACCTCGTCGGGGGAGACGAATACGCAGGACTGTGCCGGCAGGGCCGGGTGATCGGCCAGACCGAGGCTGCCGACCAGCAGCAGCCAGAACTGCCCACCGCCGGCGGCCGGGTCGGCGCCGCGCACCGACGCGCCGGGTGGCAGGCGGTAGCGCCAGCCCGCCATGCCGTCGGCCGCCTGCTCCAGGACCGGGCGGCATTCCGGCGCGGACAGGGCCGCCAGGGTCGAGGTCGCGACCGCGGGCTCGGGTGGCACGGCCGCCTCCCGGTGTTGGTGGTGGCCGCGGCCGGCGCGCAGCTCGGCGCGCGCGCCCGGCATGTAGCGGGCCCCGGGGTCCCAGGCATTGCGCAGGGTGAACCAGGCCACACCATCCCCGGCGGCCACGATCGGGCCGTAGGCCGACCAGGCATCGGTGTAGTGCACCGCGACACTTGCCACCTCGTGCCGGCCAAGCTGACCGGAGCCGCCCATCACCACCTGGAACTGGTCGGCCTGATGGAAATGCGGGTGCACCACCGCGCCGGCGTCCTTCTCCACCAGGAAGGCCACCGGATAGAGCACGCCCGGCTCCGGGGCCGGATCGGACGCGGCGCGCGTGTAGCGATTGGCCCCGATGAAGGAGGTGTGCCAACCATTGGCGGTGCGACGGCGTGCGGTCTCGCGTGCGGTGCGGCTGTCGGCGACCAGAAGCATGCCGTTTCCTCCATGGTGGACCTGGGAAGAGTTCGCCCGGCACGGGGGATTGTCAAATCATTCCGTTGCTCGGCAGCGGGCGCGTTGCGGTTTGAATTCCGATGGGGAAACGCGAAGACACAGCTGCCGTCATGGAAGAAACCTCGGCAGCGGGTCGGCGATCGTCACGGCCGGTTGCGCCGGGCGGCCGGGTTGGGTGCCAGGCCACGGCCCTGGCGGCGCGCCACCAATCGCCACGGGTATCCCCGTTTCGTTCTCGCGTCCCAGGTTCTGTGCTAGCGTCGAAAGCCGCATGTCTCCCCCCGGCGCCCCGCCTTTCTATCGGCGAATCATCCACATCGACATGGACGCGTTCTACGCATCCGTGGAGCAGCGCGACGACCCGAGCCTGCGCGGCCTGCCGGTGGCGGTCGGCGGATCGCGCAAGCGCGGTGTGGTGGCGGCCGCGAGCTACGAAGCGCGGAAATTCGGCGTGCACTCCGCCATGGCGTCGGTCATCGCCCGGCGCAAATGCCCGGAGCTGATCTTCGTGCCGCCGCGCTTCGATGTCTACAAGGCGGTGTCGCAGCAGATCCAAGGCATTTTCGCCCGTTACACGCTCCTCATCCAGCCATTGTCACTGGACGAGGCCTATCTCGACGTCACCGCCCCGCTGATGGACCGCGGCTCGGCGACGGCAATCGCCGAAGAGATTCGCGCGGCGATCCGGGCGGAAACCGGCCTGACGGCGTCTGCCGGCGTTTCCTACAACAAATTCCTGGCCAAGCTCGCCTCGGATCACCGCAAACCGGATGGGCTGTTCGTCATTACGCCCAGGATGGGCCCGGCCTTCGTGGAGAACCTGCCGGTGGGCAAGTTCCATGGCGTGGGACCCGCAACGGCCGCCAGGATGAATGCGCTCGGCATCCACACCGGCCTCGATCTTCGCCACCAGTCGCAGACGTTCCTGTCGAAGCACTTCGGCAAGGCGGGAAGCTACTACTACGGCGTGGCGCGCGGTCAGGACGATCGTCCCGTGGAGGCTGATCGAGTACGGAAGTCGGTCGGCGCCGAGACCACGTTCGAGCGCGATCTCACGCGCTGGGAGGAGGTCGTGCCGGCTCTGGAGCCCCTCTTCGCTAAAGTCTGGGCCGCCTGCAGCCGCGGTGGTTATTCCGGGCGCACCGTGACGGTGAAGATCAAGTACGCCGACTTCCGCCAGGTCACCCGTAGCCGGTCCTGTGTCGATCCGATCCGTGCGCAGACGGAGCTGGAAGAAATCGGTCTCGAGCTGCTGCGACCGCATTTCCCGCCCCTGCTTGGCGTAAGGCTTCTCGGCGTGACGATTTCCAATCTGGAGACGGCAGAGCCGGGAAGTCGCGCGCAGTTGGCACTCGTGCTCGGTCCGGCTGTGCCCGATGTTTCATAGATCGCGGTGATACGAAGTCCCGACGACGGGTTCGTCGGATCCGCAGCCGGGCACTCAATAGCCGAACATGTTCCGTCGCACGTGGACCAGGTGATCGACCATCGCCTCGCGCGCCAACCCGGCGTCGCGCTGGCGCAGCGCGGCCAGGATCGCCCAGTGCTCGCGCTGGTACTCGGCGCGACGTTCCGGCATGGCGCTGCGCTGCTTCAGCAGTCCCCACTCGCCGTCATCGCGGACCTTGGAGATCAGCGCGAACACGCTGCCGACGAAGCCGTTATGCGTTGCCGTTGCGAGTGCGCGATGAAACGCGTCGTCCCAGTACTCGAACTGCTCCAGGGTCCGGGCGACGTCGGCATTGCGGCAGCATTTCTCCAGCGCCGCGAAATCGGCGGCCGTCCCGTTGCGGATCGCGAGGTCGATCAGCCCGGGCTCGAAGATCAGTCGCGCCTCCATCAGTTCTGCCGGGCTGATGCCGACATTGGGGAGTGCCGCGTGCCGCAGCGTCTCCGCGATGTCCCTGGCGACATAGGTGCCGCTGCCGACGGTCCGGGTCACCAGCCCCAGTGTCGCCATCTCGCCGAGCACGCGGCGCACCGTCGAGCGGCCGACATTGTACAGCGTACACATCTGCCGCTCGGTCGGGAGTTTCTCGCCCGCATGCCAGTGCGCGTCGCGCAGGTTGGCGAGCAGGGTTTGTTTCAGCGCAAAAGCCGGATCGCGAGCGAGGGACACGCGGGCAACACCTTCCAGGCCACCGCCAGAGCTTAACCGGTCTCCGGCCGGATTGATATAGATTGGGTTGGGCCGATTTGCACCGGACGTCCGTATGCCCCCGTTGACCCACGGAATGGCGGCGGATATGGTCAACCAATCAGGTCGGTCCTGGACCAAAACCAACCAATTCGGGGGATACATGCGGTTTGCCACTGTCGAGATCGCAGGGCGCGCGCAGCCGGGAGTGGTCTCCCCGGATGGGCAGGGCTTCGTCCCCGCAAGCGGGCTCGTTCCCGGCTTCGCCGGCGACCTCGTGGACCTGATCGCGCAGGTGCCGTCGCCGGTGCAGGCGCTGGGCGGGATCACCGCCTGGCAGAGCCTCGCCGGCCATCGCCTGTTGGCGCCGATCCCCAGCCCGCGCCGCAACATCTTCTGCGTCGGCAAGAACTATCACGAGCATGCCGCCGAATTCGCCCATTCCGGATTCGACACATCTGCCGCCAAGGGCGAGACGGCGCCGGAATTTCCGGTCGTCTTCACCAAGCCGCCGTCCAGCGTGATCGCCGACGGCGAAGCCGTGCAGCCGTTCGCGGAGGTGACGCAGCAACTGGATTACGAGGCGGAGCTCGCCGTCGTCATCGGCCGGCCGGGCCGCGGCATCACCCGCGCTGACGCGCTGGCGCATGTCTGGGGCTACACGATCGTCAACGACATCACCGCCCGGGACCTGCAGCAGCGGCACCGGCAGTGGTTCCTCGGCAAGTCGATGGACACGTTCTGCCCCATGGGCCCGTGGATCGTCACCGCCGACGAGGTCGGCGATCCCGCCGATCTCGAAGTCCGGTGCTGGGTCAACGGGGAGCTGCGCCAGCACGCCAACACGCGCGACCTGATCTTCGACATCCCCACCATCATCGCGACGATTTCCGCCGGCATCACCCTGCTGCCCGGTGACATCATCGCCACCGGCACGCCGGCGGGCGTCGGCATCGGCTTCAAGCCGCCGAAATTCCTGGCCCCCGGGGACGTCATGAAGATCGCGATCGACAAGCTGGGGACGCTGACGAACACTGTCGCGGCCTGAGCCCCGGCGCCAGCTCGGTATGCCGGCGGCGCGTGCGGTGACGGCAGGGCAGGATGACGAACGCCGTCCCGGCGAAACATGGGTGGAAATGCAATGACGACAGAGTCCCGGACCCCTTCCCCGACACGGCGCAGCGTCGGCAAAGGGCTGGCAGGTACCTTGCTGGCCGGCCTGGCGCCACCGCTCGCAACCTCGACCCTCATATCCTCGGCTTGGGCGGCCAACGCCTATCCAAGCCGGGCGGTGACGATCATCGTGCCCTTCGCGGCCGGCGGTTCGGCCGACGTCTACGGGCGCATCCTGGCGCAGCAGCTCAATGCCGCGACCGGCCGCCCGTTCATCGTCGAGGACCGGCCCGGCGCCGGCTCCATCATCGGCTCCGAGGCGGTGGCGACCAGCGGGCCCGACGGCTACACCTTGCTGGTGATCTCCAATACGCACACGGTCAACGAGACCCTGTTCCCGCACAAGCCGTACAAGCTGATGACCAATTTCGTGCCGATCGCACCGATCAACTCCGCCGACCTGGTGCTGGTGACCAACCCGGCGCTCGGCGTGAAGACGCCGGAGGAGCTGATTGCGCTGGCCAAGAAGAAGCCCGGCAAGCTGACGTTCGCGTCCTCGGGGCCGGGCACGCCGTACCACATGGCCGGCGAGCTGTTCAAACAGATGGCCGGCATCGACCTCGTCCACGTGCCCTTCAAGGGCAGCTCCGAAGCCCGCATCGACGTCATCGGCGGCCAGGTCGATATGATGTTCGACGCGATCACGACGATGATCGGCCTCATCAAATCGGGCAAGGTCACCGGAATTGCCACCACGGGGAAGACCCGCTCCCCGGTGTTGCCCAACCTGCCGACCGTGGCGGAGGGCGGCGTGCCGGGCTACGAGGCCGTGCTCTGGCTGGGCGTCGTGGCGCCGAAGGGCACCCCGGCGGCCGTCGTCGACAAGCTCAACGCACTGATCACCAAAATCGACGAGCAGCCCGCGATGCGGGCGTCGTGGGAGAAGCAGGGCGCAGCGCCGGTGATCATGAATCCGCCGCAGTTCACCAGCTTCCTTGAGGGCGACATCAAGAAATGGGCCAAGGTCATCAAGTTCGCGCACATCCACGTGCACGCCTGAGGCCATCCGGCGTCTCTGCCGCTTGCTGGAGCCTTCGATCATGATCCTGCATCTTCTGGGAGCCGGCGCCTCCAAGGGACTTGTCGCCGATGTGCAGGCCGGTTTCACCGCCGAGACCGGCGCCGAAATTGCGTCCTTCTTCGGTGCCGCGGGGATGATCCACGCGAAGGTCCTGGCCGGTGAGGCCTGCGACGTGGTGGTCCTGACCGGGGACCTCCTCGACGAGCTCGGCGGCCGCGGGCTGCTCGCCGGACCCGCCGTCCCGATCGGCCTCGTGCGCACCGGCGTGGCCGTGCCGGCGGGGCATCCGGTGCCGGATGTCGCGACCGCCGACAGCCTGCGCGCCGCCCTGCTGGCCGCGCGCGGGGTCTATGTGCCGGACCCGCAGGCTTCCACCGCCGGCATCCATGTCATGCGCGTGCTGCGCGACCTCGGCATCGAGGCTGCGGTGGCGCCGCATCTGCGGCCCTTCCCGAACGGCGCCACGGCGATGCGGAACCTGGCCGAGGCGCCGGAAGAGAACGCCATCGGCTGCACCCAGATCACCGAGATCACCTACACGCCCGGCGTGACCTTGGCAGGGCCGCTGCCGGAGACGCACGGCCTCGCCACGATCTACGCAGCCGCGGTCCGCGCCGGCACCGTGCAGCCGACGGTCGCGCAGGCACTCGTGGCAATGCTGACCGGGCCGGTCTCCCGCGACCTGCGCCGCGCCGGTGGATTCGAGCCGCTCCCCGCGTCCAGGGGCGGCTGAGCATGCGCAAGGTCAACCGCAAGGATTTCCTCGGCGGCGGGCTGATGCTGCTGCTGGGCCTCGGTGCCGCCTTCCAGGCATCCCATTACGAGCTCGGCTCGCTGCGCCGCATGGGCCCCGGCTATTTTCCGTTGGCACTCGGCGTCATCCTGGCCGTAACGGGATTGCTGATCATGCTTGCCAGCCTGCGCAGCGTTGCCGCCGTAGCGGCGGTGCGGGTGCGGCCGGAATGGCGCGGCTGGTTCTGCATCTGCGCCGGCGTCGCCTCGTTCGCCGTGATCGGGCGCTACGGCGGGCTGCTGCCGGCCACCTTCGTTTCGGTGTTCCTCGCCGCCCTGGGCGACCGCAAGAATACGCCGGCGGCGGCGGGCGCGCTGGCGGCGGCCATGACGCTCGTCTGCCTGATCGTCTTCTGGTGGCTGCTCAGGATCGAGTTGCCGCTGATCCGCTGGGGCTGAGACGATGATCGGCCAGTCGCTGACTGACCTGTGGCACGGCTTCGGCGTCGCGCTGCTGCCGGGCAACCTGATGTGGTCGTTCTTCGGCGTGCTGATCGGCAACCTGATCGGCGTGCTGCCGGGCCTGGGGCCGATCTCGGCAATCTCGATGCTGCTGCCGCTGACCTATGCGCTGCATCCGATCCCGGCGATCCTGATGCTGGCGGGCATCTTCTACGGCGCGCAATACGGCGGCGCGATCGGCGCCATCCTGCTGAACCTGCCCTGCCACCCCCCGCATGCCGTCACCTGCCTCGACGGCTATCCGCTCACGCTCCAGGGCAAGAGCGGCACGGCCCTCGGCATTACCATGCTGTGCTCGTTCTTCGCAGCCTCGGTCGGCATCATCGTGATGATCGTCGCCTCGCCGCTGCTGGTGGAGATATCTTTCAAGTTCGGTCCGCCGGAGATTTTCTCCATCATGCTGTTGGGCCTGCTGGCGGGCGCGACCATGTCGCGCGGCTCGCCGCTCAAAGGCGTGGCGATGGTGGTGATCGGCCTGCTACTCGGCGTTGCCGGAACGGATGTGCTGACCGGCACGCAGCGTTTCACCTTCGGCCTCACCGATCTCGATGACGGGGTGGAACTGGTGGCGCTGGCGCTGGGATTGTTTGGCGTGGCCGAGTTCCTGCGCAGCGTCAACCGCATGCAAACTGTGGGCACGCCGATCAGGATGCGCATGCGCGACATGCGCCCGAGCCTTGCGGAATTGCGCCAGGCCTTCCCGGCGATGCTGCGCGGCACCGGCATCGGCGTGTTGTTCGGCGCCATTCCGGGGACCGGGCCGACGATCACCACGTTCATCGCCTATGCGCTGGAACACAAGATCGCCCGGCACCCGGAGCGCTTCGGCCGTGGAGCGATCGAGGGCGTGGCGGCGCCGGAGGCGGCCTCGCATTCCAAGACGCAGGTCGACTTCATCCCGACCATGAGCCTCGGCATCCCCGGCGATGCCGTGATGGCGCTGATCCTGGGGGCGCTGCTGATCCAGGGTATCCAGCCGGGGCCGCAACTGATCACCGAGCATGCGGATCTGTTCTGGGGCCTGATCGCCAGCTTCTGGATCGGCAACGCGCTGCTGATGGTATTGAACGTGCCGCTGATCGGGGTGTGGGTGAAGTTGCTGCAGGTACCCTACCGCTTCCTGTTTCCCTCCGCCGTGTTCTTCATTGCGGTCGGCGTCTACAGCACCCAGAACAATTTGTTCGAGGTGTGGGAGGTGCTGGCATTCGGCCTTGCAGGCGCGGTGTTCTCGGCGCTCGATTTCCCGGTCGCGCCGATCCTGCTGGGTTTCGTGCTGGGCCCATTGGTCGAGGATAATTTCCGCCGCGCGCTGCTGCTGTCGCGCGGCAACATGGCGGTGTTCCTCCAGCACCCGATCAGTGCCGGCTTCATCGGCGCCAGCGCGCTGCTGATCGCCGGCCGCCTGTTCTTCTGGCTGCGCGGACTACGGCGCGGCGAAGCCGCCGGGGTCACGGCGATGATGCCGGAAGTACCGCCGGGGTAGGGCGTGGCCGGCACCGCTTAGGGCATGCCGGCCTGCTCCTTGCACCACGCCGCGACCTGGGCGTGGGTCGCGAACCAGCATCCGTGCTTCGCCTTCATATGCGCGATCAGCCGCTCCAGCACCGGCAGGCGCGAGCGATGGCCGCTGATGTGCGGGTGCATGGTGAGCAGGAACAGCCCGCCTTCCTCCCAGGCGCCGTCGAACTCGGCACGGAAAATCTCCTCCACCGACGAGGGCGGCGTGTAGGGCCGCAGCGCCGAGAAGCGCAGCATGTTGTAATAGACCGCGTCGTCGCGGATCCATTCCGGCGGCAGTTCGACGATGCCGGTCGCTTCGCCGTCGTGCGTCAGCTCGTAGGCGTCGTCATCGGCCATCAGGCTGCTGTCGTACAGCAGTCCCATCTCGCGGATGATGTCGAGGGTGTTGACCGAGAAATCCCAGCTCGCGGTGCGGATGCCGACCGGGGCGGTGCCGGCGAGTTGGGTCAGCACCTCGGCTGCCCGCAAGGTGAGGTCGCGTTCCGCGCCTGGGGGCAGGGTGGTGTTGGCCTCATGGATCCAGGAATGGATGCCGATCTCGTGGCCTGCGCCGGCCACCGCGCGCACTTCGTCCGGATAGAGCAGCGCGGCGACGGCGGGATAGAAGAAGCTGGCGGGAATTGCCTCCCGCGCCAGCAGGCGCAGGATGCGCGGCATCGCCTGGCGGTGGCCGTACTGGCCCTGGCTGATCCGCATCGGGCTTTCGTCGCTGTCGCGCAACGGGATGGTTTCGTGATCGGCATCGAACGACAGTGCGACCGCGCAGCGCGCCCCGTCCGGCCAGGAGGTGGGGCGCAGGCTGCGCCCGGCGCGGGCGCGGCCGGTGATACGCCGCCAGGTCGCTTCCGGCCACTGCCAGGGTTCGCCGTCGGGATGGGTGGGGCTGCGGTCGGGCATGGTCGGTGTTCCTCGCAAGAGCGCGTGTCACGTAGGCGGTCGGGCGGCAGGCGGCAACGTTAAGCCAGGCTATTTTCCGCCGTCCACCTGCAACACCTGTCCGCTCACGAACCGGGCGAGGTCGGAGGCGAAGAAGACGACGGCATTGGCGATATCCTGCGCGGTGCCGAGCTGCTTCAGCGCGATCCGCTGCACCAGCGCCTGCTGGCCGTCGGTGCCGTAGGCGGCCCACTGCTTTTCGGTCGCTTCGTTGGTCCGCACGAGGCCGGGCGCGACGCTGTTGACGGTGATTCCGAACGGCCCGAGCTCGTGCGCCAGTTGCCGTGTCAGCCCCACCACCGCGTGCTTGGCCGAGCAATAGGCCTGGATGCCGGTCAGCGACGGCGCGAGCCCGGCGCCGGAGCTGATGTTCACCACTCGTCCGCGCCCCGCGCGCTTCATCCCCGTGGCGGCAGCCCGGCTGAGGGCAAAGGCCGCGCCGACGTTGACCGCGAAGATCCGGTCCCACTCGGCATCCGGCACGTCTTCGATCGGGCGCGGCTCCTGCCCCGCCACGCCGCCGGCGTTGTTCACCAGCACGTCGATCGCGCTGCCGGCGGTGCGTTCGATCGCGGCGATCCACGCCGTAGCGGCGGCGCGGTCGGTCAGGTCGACGACGGCGGTGGTCACGCCGGCGCGGGCCGTTTCAGCCAGTTCCTCCGCTGAAAGATCGCAGCCGAACACGCGTGCGCCAAGGCCGGAGAAGGTCTCGGCGATGCAGCGGCCGAACCCGTGGCCGGCTCCGCTGACGACGACGGTACGGTCTTCGAATTTGATCTGCATCGCGAGCGCCTGCATATTGTTGTACTGGAAGCCGTCGACCTTGAAGTCCTGGCCAGTGACGTAGCAGGGCTCGCTGGTCGCGTTCACCCTCCCGATCCAAGGCCTGACGATCAAGGCCGCGTTCCTCTTCTATCGGCGATCGGCCGCGCACGCCAGAAAAACGTGCACGCCCATCACGTTACCGATACGGACCAAACACCCCATGCCGCGGGCGCACGGGTACGACCGAGGCGACGCCGCGCCGATTGCGCCAACGCCCGATTGCGGCATAGTGCTGCTGATCGTCGCGGAAGGCGAATACGATGACGGCCGACCACCCCGGGCTGCTCAGTGCCGAAGACCTGCTCGCGCACTACGCCACCGGCGCGCTGTCCCCGGTCGACGTCCTGCAGGCGATCGCCGAGCGCATCGCCCGGCGTAATCCCGAGCTCAACGCGTTCGTCGTGCTCAACCCGCGCGCGCTCGACGCCGCAGCGGAAAGCGCGGCGCGCTGGCGTGCCGGCCGCCCGATCGGTCTGCTGGACGGGGTGCCGGTCACGGTGAAGGACCTCGTCGACGTGGCGGGCTTTCCAACTCGCCGTGGCTCGCGCCTCACGGACCCCGCGCCGGTGGCCGACGACGCGCCGATGGTGCTCGGCCTGAAAGCCGCCGGGGCGGTGGTGTTGGGCAAGACCGCAACCACGGAGTTCGGCTGGAAATCCCCCGGTGACTGCCCGCTCACCGGTATCACGCGCAATCCATGGGATCCGGCGCGCACGCCGGGGGGCTCGTCCTCGGGTGCGGGAGCGGCGGGAGCGGCGGGATTCGGTCCGTTGCATATAGGCACCGATGCCGGCGGCTCGATCCGCATTCCCGCCGCATGGTGCGGGCTCGTCGGGCTGAAGCCCACCTACGGGCGGGTGCCGCAGTGGCCGGCGGGCGCGTTTGCCAATGTCGCCTGCGCCGGGCCGATGACGCGCACGGTGCGCGATGCGGCGCTCATGCTCTCGGCACTGGCGCGCTTCGATGCGCGCGATCCGTTCTGCCTGCCGGACGATCCGCGCGACTGGCGCGATGGCATCGAAGCCGGCGTCGCGGGCTTGCGCATTGGCGTGCTGTCGCAGCCTGGCTTCGATGCGCCGCTCGATGCCGACGGCATCGCCGCGGTGGAGCGCGCCGCCGCGCTGCTCGCCGACGCCGGTGCGGAGGTCGAGGCCGTCGCGCCGGCGCTGCCGGACACGCGCCTCGTGTTCGCGCGCGTGTGGGGTGCGGCGCTCGCCCGCCTGGTGGCCTCTTTTCCGGAAGACCGCCGTGCGCTGCTCGATCCGGGCCTGCTCGTGGTAGCCGCGAACATGGGCGGGATGACGGCCGCGGAAATGCTGGAGGCCGATGCGCTGCGCGCCGCTGCCGGGCATGTGATGGGTCGCCTGCACCAGCGCTTTGATCTCGTGCTTTGCCCCACTGTTCCCGCCGGCCCACCGCTCGCCGATGTGCCGACCGAGAATCCGGTCGAGGCGCTGTGGACCGAATGGGCGCCCTGGACGTTTGCCTTCAACCTGACGCGCCAGCCGGCGATCTCCGTGCCGATGGGCTTGCGTGCGGACGGGCTGCCCGGCTCGGTGCAATTCGTTGCGGCGCAGTATCGGGATGACCTGGTGCTGCGCGCAGCGCGGGCCGTGGAAATGACCGAGCCGTTTCCGCTGCTGATGGACGGCTGAGGCGACCGGGGCGTCGGGAAGCGCGGACCGCCCCGCGCGGCGGCAGAACCGTGGTGGTCGTCAGACCCGCATGTCAGACGGGCGAGGCGGCATCATACCAGCGGCTCCGGCCGATGACTCGTCCGGCGTCCACCTGGCCGCTGGTATGTCCTTGATTTTGCGCATGGCCGCCCCGCCAACCCCATGCGCGATACCGGCCGGCCGAAGAGGCCGCCGGTATCAGTCGTCAATGAGGGCACCTGATCGCGCATCAGTGATGCCAGCCGCCGTGGTCGCCCCAGCCGCCGCCACCCCAGTCGTGATCGCCGTGGTACCAGCCCCCACCCCAGCCAAAGCTCACGGTCGCAGGTGGATACGGATAGGCGGCGTAGGGGTAGCCATACCCGCCGTAGTAGCCGTAGGGAGAGACGACACACCCGCCAAGCGCCAGCGCAGTCCCGAGCAACACCAGAGGCGCCAGCAGGCGAAAGCGTGGACGGTTGGACATCGGACTGCTCCTTCAACGCGACCTGATACCATGTAGGTGCCCATCACGGCGGATTGGTGGCGGTACCGTCTCGATTTCGCCATGCTCGGGACCGATACAAGGGCCGCACGAAAGATTGGCGGCGCTTGTGCGTTTTGCGTCGGCGCCCGCCGCGCCGGCTATCACGCGCCCCGGCTGTCACGCCCCGAACGGAGCCTCGCCCGATGCACCCGCCGCTTCGCAACTCTGGGCCGCTTCGCAGGTCCGGGATGACCACATTCGCCTCGATCCTGGCACTGAGCCTGGTCCTGCCGCCGCTCCTGTCGGTGCCTTCGCATGCGCAGGAAGAGCCGGCGGCCAGCGTGACGCCGCCGGTGCGCGTCGGGCGACTGGCCTGGACCCGCGGCAGTGTCTCCTTCCGTCCCGCGGGGCAGGACGGGTGGGATCCGGCGGTGGTGAACTATCCTGTCAATGCTGGCGACTCGCTCTGGACCCAACCGGGCGCCGCCGCCGGAATGCAGGTCTCCGACACCCTGATCGCGCTCGCTCCCTCGACCGAATTCGACCTCGACCGGCTCGACACCACCACCCTGGCCGCCACCGAGCCGGAGGGGGAAGTGTATGTCCGCATCGGCGCACTTCTGCCGGGGGAGAGCTACACCCTGGCCACGCCGCGCGGCAGCGTGACCATCGCGACGCCCGGTCGCTACGAGATCGCAGCCGGCACGACCGCGAGCCCGACCCTGGTCACGGTGCTGCAAGGTGCGGCGCGCATCGCAGGGCCGGAGGCCGTTACCTTGCGCTCCGGCCAGACCGCGCAGATCACCGGCGATCAGGCGTTCACGGTGCAGATCGGCCCGGCGATGCGCGACGCCTTCCTCGGGCAGATGCTGGCCCGCGAGCGGCCGCAGCCGCGACCTGCAGTGGCGCCGCCGGCGCTGGTCGCGGCGATGCCCGGCGGGGTCGATCTCGACACCTACGGCACCTGGGCATCCAGTCCGGACTACGGTCCGGTCTGGTATCCGCAGGTCGCCGCCGGCTGGGTGCCGTACCGGGAGGGTCACTGGGCCTACATCGCGCCCTGGGGCTGGACCTGGATCGACGACGAACCATGGGGTTTCGCACCCTTCCATTACGGTCGCTGGGTGGAGGTCGGGCCGCGCTGGGCCTGGGTACCCGCGCCCGTGGCGGTGGTGGCCGACGCACCGCCCTATCCGGTGTATGCGCCGGCACTGGTCACGTTTTTCGACGTCGGTGCCGGGTTCGCCGCCGGGGTCGCGACGGGCGCGCTGTTCGCCGGTTCGGTGGGCTGGCTGCCGCTCGCCCCGTTCGAGCCATACCATCCGTATTTCCGGGCGAGCCCGCGCTATCTGCGCGAGGTGAACTTCCACCAGGTGCGCAACGTGGGCGGCCTCGGGGCGGGTCCGGACAGGCTCGACCGGTTCCGCAATCGGGGGGCGGCGACGGTGGTGCCAGCCTCGGCGCTGGCGACGTCGCGGCCGATCCGCCCGCTGGCGCGGTCGGCGCCGGCTGGGATGCTGGCGCAGGCGCGGCCGGTGCAGGGACGGGAGCCGCTGGCTCCCACGACCGCGACCCGCGGCGTGACGCCGGCGCTGGCCCGACAGCAGCATCTCACGGCGCCGCCGGCCGGCCTTGCGGTGCCGGCGCACCGGTCTGCGCCCGGTCCGGCCCGGCGGGTCGGTCCAGGCGGTCCCGCGGCGCACGGATTGCCGCCGCTGGCCGGGCCGGGAGGGCGTGTTCCGGCAGGACATAGTCCCGCTGGACAACCGACGGGCGAACGGACGCCAGGGGTGGGCGCTGCGTCGCCGGGAAGTACAGCACCGCGCGCTGGTGCGCCGCATGAAGTTGCCCCGCGGGGCGGGGCGCCATTCGCGGGTCCGGCGCATCCGGGGCCGGCGGCGCTGCCGGCCCTGCGTGCGCCGGGCGCGCGACCCGTGCTTGGCGAAGCCGGCCCCCACCAGGCCGGTCGCCCGGGCGCCGCGCCGCCCGCGTCCGGCGTGCATCCGGGGCCGGAGGCCAGGCCGGCGGTGCGGCCCGAAGCGCCGGGCCTGCGCACGCCGGGCGCGCGCCCTTCAGGGCCGGCCCCGCGTATCTCGTTGCCCGCAGCGCGTTCGCCGGGCCCCGAGGGACAGGGGGGGCCGCGAGTGGTGCAGCCCGGACAGCCGGGGGCGCCCCGCATCTCCGCATCTCATCCAGGCGTGCCGGCGGCTCCGGTGCGCCCGACCGCACCCGCCTATCATCCGCCGATGGCTCACCCGGCTTCCATGTCGCGGCCGGAATACCGTTCGATGCCAGCCCCGCGCGTAGTGCCGCGGCCCGCGTACCGCCCGGTGCCTGCCCCGCGTCCGGCACCGCCGCCGGCCTACCATCCTGCGCCGGCCCCACGCCCGGCAGCACCGCGCGCGGCTCCGCCGCACCCGGCTCCCGCCGCGCGTCAGGCCGCCCCGCAACGCAACGAGCACAAGCCGCAGTGATCCGACAGGCTGTCTTCCGCGTGGCACGAAGCTGCCGGCTTCCGGCTTTCAAAACGCCGCGGGCGGGCCTAAATCTCCGGCCAATCATGAGGAAGCGCCGCGTGCCACGGTGGTTGGGCAGGGGGATCGACCTCCTGCTGTTCATGCCGGCCCTGCTCCTGGTCCTTTCGGAACAGGTGCTGTGGGGCGGGTCGCGCGCGCTGCTGCGCGGCATCGGCCAGTTGGCGGCGGTGCGGACGGCCCATATGTGGCTGCGGTTGCTGCCCCCCTACGCGGCGCTGCCGGTGTTCCTGGTGCCCGACCTGTGCAGCCATGCCTCCGAACTTTGGGCCGCGGTGCTGCTGACCCGCGGCCATCTGATCGCTGCCACTTGCCTCGCGGTGCTCGGCAAGGGGGTGGCGACCGTCATCCTGGTGTGGATCTATCAGGCTTGCGAGCCAGCTCTGCTGCGGGTGGCCTGGTTCGCGCGCCTGCATCGTGCGGTGGTGGCAGCCCAGGAGAGGATGTTGGCGCGCGTCCGCCCGTGGCGCCGGGCGCTGCTGCTGCGGTGGCGCCGTTCCGCGGCCTCGCCGGGGTGGGTGGGGCGGCGCTTCCGCCGGTGGCGGCAGCGGCTCGCTGCCCAGGTAGCCTGGGGCCGGTCGAAGCTCTGAGACAGCGTTCCTGTCTCGGCGCGCCGGTGCGGCGGGTTGCCGGCCTTGGGTCGCGTCACGTTTGCGCGCTCAGCGGCCGGCGTGTGCCGATGATGCCCCCCGACGGCTTCCGCCGGGCCGCGGTCGCGCCTAGGCTCTTCAAATGACCGATGCTCCCCCCGCTGCCACCACCACCGTCCTCGCAGCCCCGCCGCGTCGCCAGGCGGCGCCGCCAGGCCCATGTGCCATGGTCATCTTCGGCGCCGGCGGCGACCTGACGAAACGGCTGCTGGTCCCGGCGCTCTATAACCTCGCGCGCACCGGGCTGCTGCCCGAGCACTTCGCGCTGGTTGGCGTCGATCTGGCGGCGATGACGGCGGAAAGCTGGGCCGCCAGCCTGCGCGCGATGCTGCAGAGCTTCGTCGGCAATAAGGAAAGCGAGGACAGCCTCACGCAGATCGACGACAAGGCCTGGCAGCAACTGGCCGGGGCGATGTCGACCGTGCAGGGCGATCTGAACGACGCCGGGCTGTACCAGCGCCTCAAGGACCATCTGCAATCCGTCGCGCAGGCTCGCGGCACCGGCGGCAACTGTCTGTTCTATCTCGCCGTGGCCGACCGCTTCTTCAGCCCCGTCGCCGCCCAGCTCGGCCGTGCCGGGCTGCTCGCGCAGCCGGAGGAGAAGGATGCCCCGAACGGGGGGCCGTGGCGGCGACTGGTGATCGAAAAGCCGTTCGGCCACGGCGTCGCCTCCGCCCGCGCACTCAACCGCGAGCTGCGCGGTATCCTGGAGGAGGAACAGATCTACCGGATCGACCATTTTCTCGGCAAGGAAACGGTTCAGAACATCATGGCGTTCCGGTTCGCCAACGGGCTGTTCGAGCCGATCTGGAACCGCGACCGTATCGACCATGTGCAGATCACGGTTGCCGAGGAGCTCGGCGTGGAGCATCGCGGCAAGTTCTACGAACCGACCGGCGCGCTCCGCGACATGGTGCCGAACCATGTGTTCCAGATCCTGGCGATGGTGGCGATGGAGCCGCCGGGCGGGTTCGGGTCGGAACAGATCCGCAACCGCAAGGCCGACGTGTTTGCGCAACTGCGCACCCTGCGCCCGGAGGATGCGGTGCGCGGCCAGTACGGTCCGGGCAAGATCGGCGATCGCGACGTCCCCGGCTATCGTGCCGAACCCGACGTGGCGCCGGACTCGGATACCGAAACCTTCGTCGCGCTGCGGCTCGGGCTCGACACCTGGCGCTGGGCCGGGGTGCCGTTCTACCTGCGCACCGGCAAGCGCATGTCGGGGCGCGCCACCGAGGTGGCGATCCGCTTCAAGCCGGCGCCCTACGCGCCGTTCGCCGAGACCGACGTCGCCACCCTGCCGCCCAACTGGCTGGTGCTGAACATCCAGCCGGATGAGGGGATCTCGCTGCAGTTCGAGGTGAAGCGCCCCGGGCCGGTGGTCGACCTGGCGGCGGTACAGATGGCGTTCCGCTATCGCGACTGGTTTCCGCGCGAACCGAACGTCGGCTACGAGACGCTGATCTACGACTGCATGATCGGCGATCAGACCCTGTTCCAGCGCGGCGATATGGTGGAAGAGACTTGGCGGGTGGTACAGCCCGTGCTGGATGCGTGGGCCGGCACGCCCGCGCCCTATTTCCCGAACTATGCGTCCGGGCACGATGGGCCGGAGGCGGCGCACCACCTTCTTGCAGAAGATGGCCGCGCCTGGCGGCCGGTGCCGAAGGGCTGATCGCCGGCGCCGGGGGAGACCGGCAGGCTGGTCTTGCCGATGCGCGGCCGGTAACGTCGGGGCCGCCGGAGGAGCTTGCCATGACCCAGAGCGCCATTCCCGCCGTTTTCATGCGCGGCGGCACCAGCAAGGCGATCATGTTCCATGCCCGCGATCTGCCCCCGGCGCGGGCGGCGTGGGACCCGATCTTCCTTGCCGCGATGGGCAGCCCCGACCCGTACGGCCGCCAGCTCGATGGCATGGGCGGGGGTGTATCTTCGCTGTCCAAGGTCTGCGTGCTTACCCCCTCGGTGCGGGCGGATGCGGATATCGACTACACGTTCGCCCAGGTGCAGATCCGCGAGGCGGCGGTGGATTATCGCGGGAACTGCGGCAACATGTCCTCGGCGGTGGGGCCGTTCGCGGTCGACGAGGGGCTGGTGTCAGCCAGCGGCGACACGGCGTTGGTGCGCATCTTCAACACCAACACGGAGAAGCTGATCCACGCCAGCTTCCCGCTGCGCGACGGCCGTGCCCGTACCGATGGCGCGCTGGCGATCCCCGGCGTCGGGGGAACCGGGGCGCCGATCCGGCTTGACTTCCTTGCCCCTGGCGGGGCCACCACCGGACGGCTGTTGCCCACGGGGCGGGTCCGGGACGTACTGGAAATCCCCGATCTTGGCGCGATCGAGGTCTCCATGGTCGATGCGGCGAATGCCTGCGTCTTCCTCCGCGCCGCCGATCTTGGATTGCGTGGAACCGAATTGCCCGACGCGCTGGAGGCCGATACGGCGCTGCTGCGGCGGCTGGAGACGATCCGCACCCATGCCTCGGTGGCGATGGGGATCGCGCCGACTGTGGAGGCGGCGCGGGTGATCCGGGTAGTGCCGTTCATCGGCTTCGTCGGTCCGCCGGCCGAGGCGCGCACTCTGGGCGGGGAAGTGATCGAGGCCGGGGCGGTCGACCTGACGGCGCGGGTCATTTCCAACGGCCAGCCGCACCGCGCGCTGCCGCTCACGATCTCGCTCTGCACCGCGATTGCTGCCGGCATCGAGGGGACGGTGGTGTCGGAGACGGCGCGGCGGGCGGGGGAGGGGACGCTGCGGCTTGGCATGCCCTCGGGCGTGCTGACGGTCGCGGCCGATGTGGGGCGCGGGGCGGACGGGGCATGGATCGCGCGGAGCGGCGGGTTCTACCGCACGGCGCGGCGGCTGTTCGATGGGCGGGTTTGGGTGCGGGGGGCGGGCGAGAGAAACAGCACGTAGAGCCTGGGCAGCGGTTCGATCGCAACCCCGTTGTTACCTTGATGGATCTAGACGCTGGGCGATGAAGGTGCTTCAGCGAATGGTAGATCGTGGACCGGTGGCGCCGTTCGACATTGGCCAGGCTCGGGGTGCGCTCGACCATCCGGCACTGGCCCGGAGGACGTGGGATCGGAAAACTCGCGTCCTGTTCTGGGTCCTGCTCGTGCCGGCCAGCCTGTTTGCAGTGCTGATGTATGTCGGCATCGTAAACTTGGCCGCAACCCGCGGTGGGAGCTACGTGAACCCGGTATTCCTGTTCTGGGGCTGGTCGAGATTCATCCACGTCATCTCGCCCGCGAGCGCCATCTACGTGCCGCACGTGCTCTATACGTTCGAGCATGGGATCGTCGGCATGCCGCACAGTCATCATATGCCGTTCGCCTACCCTCCCTCGCTGTTGCTCCTGATCTGGCCTCTCGCTTTGGTCTCGCCGGTGACTGCCTGGGCACTGTGGCTCGGCGTGAGCCTGGCATTGTACGTCTGGGCATGTTGGCAGCGGCCATGGGGCTTTTCGACCGCGGTACTCGGCGTGGTGGTGCCGAGTACGGTCACCGCGGTCTTTGCTGCGCAGACGTCGCTGCTGGTTGCAGCTCTGATGATTGGCGGCTGCCGCCTGCTCGGCCGACGCCCGGTTCTGGCCGGCATACTGTTCGGTCTGCTCACCATGAAGCCGCAGTATGGGTTGCTCGTGCCGGTCGCCCTGGTCTCTGCCCGCCAATGGCGGAGCGTGATGGCCGCCACGGCGATCGCCGTGCTACTGGTGCTGACCAGCGGCGAGGTCTTCGGTTGGACCGCCTGGGCGCGCCTGCCGATGGCGCTGGCTGGTCTGTCGCATCTGGTGGCGCGATTCCGCGTTTTCGACCAGTATTCAGTCACGGTAACGTCGGGCCTGCGGTTGCTCGGGGCGGGGCCCGCGGTGACGGCAGTGGGCCAGCTCGCGGCGGCGGCTGGCGCGGCGATTGCAATCTGGCTTTGCTTTCGCCGCGGTGTCACGCCTCTGGGATGCGCGGCGCTGATGCTGGGCGCATTCCTGGTGACGCCGTACGCGCAGTATTACGACTTGCCGATGGTCAGTTATGCGGCTCTCATCTTCGTGACTGAGCGGCATCGCAGTTGCCAGCCGTTCTGGGGCGGCGAAATTGTCGTCCTGGCGTTGGTCGTGGCCTTGCCTGTGCTGGTGTGGGTCCCGTCATTGCCTTGGGGGCTGATCGCGCTTGGCTCCCTGTTTGGCCTAATCGTCCGGCGCATTACGATCTCGGGTTATGATGCAGCGACTGTGATGGCGTGACCACCGATGGGTGCGCACCGGGATGGCGCCGCCGCGGCACCAGGGATCGGGTTGGATCGCAACCGTGCTGTTACCGGTATATGTGTAAGTGCGAAGCGATGAGCGATCTTCGGCAAGCGGTCGTCGCCCCCCGGTCGTTGCTTCACTCCCGCCTTGGCCAGGTGAGCAAGGCCGTCCGCCGACCGATCGTGGCCTGGGGCACGCGGGATCGCAAGACCCGCATCGTGTTCTGGCTCCTGGTCGCGTTGTCCACGCTCCTTGCATTGGTGATTGATGCCGCGATCATCGGCGAGCTGCTTAGTGACGGCAGGGCCTATGTAAACAAGCTATTCCTGTTCTGGACTTGGTCGAAGGTCATCCATGTGATTTCGCCCGCGGCCTTGGTCTATGACCCGCATGCACTCTATGCACTCGAACGTGGCATTATCAGCCGGCATGCACATTATCTGCCGTTCGCCTATCCCCCGTCCATGCTGCTCTTGATCTGGCCCCTGGCGTTGGTGCGTCCTGCGATCGCGCTGTTGGTCTGGCTCGGTGTGAGCCTGGTCGCTTACATATGGGCCTGCTGGCGCCGGCCATGGGGACCACTGATCACGACCCTCGCTTTGGTATCACCGAGCACCCTTGCAGGGCTGTACTACGGGCAGCTTTCTTTGCTCGTTGCCGCTCTCATCATCGGCGGGTGTCGGCTAGTGGACCGGCGGCCGATCGTGGCCGGGATTCTCTTCGGTTTGGCTACGGTCAAGCCGCAGTTTGGCCTGCTGGTGCCGGTAGCCCTGATCTCAGCGAAGCAGTGGCGAACCGTGATTGCCGCCTCAGTGACGGTCGGATCGACGGTGATTGCGAGTGGGGTGGCGTTTGGCTGGGCAGCATGGACGCAGCTGCCGGTTGCGCTGACCGATCTTTCACGATTCGTCGTGCAGTATCCTGGATTCGTTAATCTGTGTCCTACCGTTACGTCGGCAGTGCGTGGACTGGGGGGTGGACCAGTGACCGCCGACGCGGCACAACTGGTTGCGGCAGCTTACACCATTGCCACAATCTGGATTTGTTCCCGCCATGGTATGACGTTGCTTTCGGCTGCTGCGGTCATGGTAGGCGCATTCCTGGTGACACCCTATGCATTGTTCTACGACCTACCGATGGTAAGCTACGCAGTTCTTGCCGTCGTCATCGAGCGGCATGAAAGCGGTGAACCGTTCGGAACCGCCGAACTGCTCATTTTGATTGCGAGCATCGCACTGCCATTGTTGATAATTTTCAATCCTCATCGTGCACCATGGGGAATTTTTGTTCTTCCCATGCTTTTTTTCGTCATTATTCGCCGAATTGCAGTCAAAAACCGAACGGCCGAATGCTACTCCGTCGGTCCCGCGCTCTCAAATCCATCTGTCGGTCGGCTCCCGGATTTGGATAGGCCCATACCGAATGACACCGTATCGCTATATCGCCGCACGACTTTGTAGCGTCCTACGCCGACTCTTCCAATCCGCCACTCTTTGGATCCGGCCGAGCTGTATTCATCAGTGGCATCCGCCGCAGTCCGTGCGTCGCCACGATATCCCCGCAGATTACCACCACGAAGCCGGCGGCCGGGCGATAGCCCCGGCGCCGAACTCGGCCTTGGTTACCACCACGTCCGCCAGCTCCAGCCCGAGCCGGGTCGCGATCAGCGAGGTTGGCGCGAGGAGGCGTGGGTTGCAACGATACCAAGTCGATGATGACGAGACCGTGATTGGCACCTCACGCAGCCTTTCGTTCCCGCACGCCAAGCTCCTCCAGCGCCGCCCCGATCGCACCGACCGCGCGCCGCATGTCGGCCGGGCGCAGCGCGCCGATGCAGCCCAGCCGGAAGCTTGGCCGTGCCGTGTTGTAGAAATTGCTGATCACGAACCCGCGCCGCTTCACCGCATCGACGAAGCGTTGCAGATCCCAGCGCGGATCGGCGGGAGCGTGCACGTTCAGCACGATCGGCCCCTGCACGTCGGGCCCAAGCACGGGTACAAGCCCAAGCCCGCGCATCCCCTCGTACAGCACGCGCATATTGGCACGATATCGTACCAGTCGCATCGCCGGCCCTCCTTCCGCCTCCAGCCGGTCCAGCGCCACCGACAGCGCATTGAGCACCTGAGCGGCGGGCGTGAAGCGCGGGCCGTCGCCGGCGGCGAGCCGGGCGGCCACGTCGGCCAGATCGAACGACCAGCTTCCTGCCTGCCCGGCGGCGGCTTCCAGCCGGTCGCTGCGTACCAGCGCGAAGGCCGCCCCGGGCACGCTCTCCAGGCATTTATTGGCGCTGAACACGACCGCATCGATCTCCGGCTGCTGCGCGAGATCGAGGGGCAGGGCGCCGAAGGCGGACACCGCATCGACGATCAGGCGCCGGCCGAGCGCGCGCACCTCGGCGCCGACCGCCGCCGGGTCGTGCACGACGCCGCTCCCGGTCTCGCTGTAGACGAGACCGACATGCGTGATCCCGGGGTCGGCGTGCAGGGCACGGCGAACCGCGACCGGGTCGACGGGGACCTCCGGCCCGACCGGCAGCGGCACGACCTCGCGCCCGGCCTCGCGCGCAAGCCGCGCCATTCGTTCCGCGTACACGCCGGTCATCGGCACCAGAAGCCGACCACCGGGAGGCAGCAGGCTTCGGATCGCCGCCTCGATAACGAAATGACCGCAGCCGGGCAAGGTCAGCGCAATATGCGTGCCGACCCGCCCGCCGCCGGCGCGCAGCAGGCGGGCACCCAGGCCGTGATAGAATCGGACGAAATCCGTGTCCCACGGCGCAAAATCATGGGCCAATGCCGCCCGCACCGTGCGATGGGTGGTGACCGGTCCGGGGATCAGCAGCTTCATGTGCGGGCCATTGCAGGAGAAGGGGCGCGCAGCCTACGCGGCGGCGGGCGGGATGTCACACCTGTGATGGCAGTCGGTGCGCCCGCCTGGGCGAAACTGGAACGCCACGACGATCGCGCGCAGACTGCAATCCGGCCCCAGCCCCACCGGCCGGAACAGGAGGAACCGATGCACGCCGCCGTGCTGCATGAGGCCAACGCGCCTCTCGCCATCGAAACCGTGGAGATCGAGAAGCCCCGGCGACGGGAGGTGCTGTTGCGCACCGCGTTCGCCGGCCTCTGCCATTCCGATCTGCACTTCATCGAAGGCCTGTATCCGTTCCCGCTGCCCTGCGTGCTCGGCCACGAGGCCGCCGCCGTGGTGGAAGCGGTGGGCGAAGACGTCACCTACGTAAAGGCCGGCGATCACGTCATCACCTGCCTGTCTGTGTTCTGCGGCGAGTGCGCGCAATGCATGACCGGCCATCCCAACCTCTGCGAGAACACCGAGGTGAAGCTGCTCCCCGGCGCGGCGCGCCGGCTGCGCTGGAACGGGCAGGTGCTCAACCAGGCGTTCAACCTCTCCGCCTTTGCCGAGCAGATGCTGGTGCATGAGCATGCGGTGGTGCGGATCGATCCCACCATTCCGCTCGATCGCGCGACCCTCGTCGGCTGCGGCGTCCTGACGGGCGTCGGCGCGGTGTTCCACGCCGCCAAGGTGGAACCGGGCAGCACCGTCGCGGTGATCGGCTGCGGCGGCATCGGCCTTTCTGCCGTGAACGGCGCGGCGATCGCCGGGGCCGAGCGGATCATCGCGATCGATACCGTCGTATCCAAGCTGGAACTGGCACACGCAATGGGCGCGACCGACACGATCAACGCGTCGAACGCCGATGCCGTGGCGGAGGTAAAGGAGCTCACCGGCGGCGGCGTGCCCTATTCGTTCGAGGCGATCGGCAGCAAGGCCACCGCGGAACAGGCTTTCGCCATGCTGCGCCCCGGCGGTACGGCGACGATCATCGGCATGATCCCGTTTGGCACCAAGATCGAGCTGCACGGGGCGGATTTCCTGCGCGATCGCAAGATCCAGGGCACGTCGATGGGCGGCAACCGCTTCCGGGTCGATATGCCGCGGCTGCTGTCGCTGTGGCAGCAGGGCAAGCTGAAGCTCGACCTCCTGATTTCCGGGCGGCTCCGGCTGGCGGAGATCAACGACGGGTTTGCGCGGTTGAAGTCGGGCGAGCCGGTGCGCCAGTTGATCGATTTCGGCGCGATCTGAGGCGCCCATCCGGAAGCACTCAGCCGTCGCGCTCCAGCACCGCCTTGACTGCCGCCGCGGGCACCGCGAGCGGGGCGATGCCGG
Organism: uncultured Pseudomonadota bacterium; assembly: GCA_963708095.1. Classification (GTDB taxonomy): domain Bacteria; phylum Pseudomonadota; class Alphaproteobacteria; order Acetobacterales; family Acetobacteraceae; genus JAJZVS01. The sequence continues at coordinate 2,635,668 of OY970182.1, read as the reverse complement.
CGCGTTCCTCCTGCAACTTCATGCTCACCCGGCTGTCCCGCTCGCCCCAGCCGCGGTTGAGCGCCTCGGTCATCTCGGCCAGCGCGAGGTTCACCATCCGCATCGGCACGCCCACCTCGCGCCCCAGGGCGGCGGCGAGCGAGACGTCCTCGTGGATCAGGCGAAAGGCGAACTCGGGCGGATCGTAGGAGCCTTGCAGGAAATGATCGCCCATGCGGTCGAAGGTGCGGTTGCGTCCCGTGGCGCCCTGGCGGATGGCTTCCCAGAGCTCCAGCGGCTCCACACCTGCCTTCACCCCCATGGTAAATACTTCCGCCAGTACCAGGTTGATCGCGGCGCCGGCGGCGTTGTGGGTGAGCTTGGCGATCGATCCGGCCCCGATCGGACCGATGTAGCGGACGCGGTCGCCCATCGCATCGAGCAGCGCCTTATGCACATCGAACACGGCGCGATCCCCGCCCACCCAGATCGCGAGCCGCCCGCTCGCCGCGCCCTTCGGTCCGCCGCTGACGGGCGCATCCAGCAGTACCACGCCGGCCGCGGCGCAGCGCGCATGCAGGTCGCGAACCAGCGTCACCGAATTGGTGGAAAGGTCGAACCAGGCGCTGCCTGCCCGCATCCCGGCCAGCAGCCCATCCGACCCGAGGGCGACGGATTCCACATCCGGAGGTGCGGGTAGCGAGGTGAACACCACGTCGGCGGCTTCGGCGACCGCGCGCGGGGTGTCGGCCCAGACCGCGCCGGAAGCAAGATGCCGCCCGGCCGCCTGGCGCTGCAGATCGTGCACGATCAGCGCCACGCCGGATTTCTGCAGGTTTGCCGCCATGGACCCGCCCATGGTGCCAAGGCCGATGAATCCGACTTTCATGGTGCGTTTCTCCCGTGTCGTCCCACTGATGCCGGGTCTTGTTCCCCTAACATAACGGTTCCGGCACCTGGGGCAACCGTCTCCTGCGGATCCGCGCCTCAGCCCACCCGGAACTTCTCCACCGCCGCCCAGTCCAGCCGGATCCCGAACCCCGGCCCCTTCGGCACCATCATCACCCCGTCGGCGATCGCGGGCTTTTCCGCCCACATTCCCGGGAACAGCGGGTCCCGGTCCGGATCGGGGAAGCACTCCACGCACACCCCATGCGGCACCGCGGCCAGCATGTGCGCCGCGATCTGCGGTTCCTCGTGATGCGCCATCCGCACACCCGCGAGCGCACAAGCCGCCGCCGCCCGCCGCCATTCGGTGATGCCGCCGCCCTCGGAAGCATCGAAATTGACGATATCCACCGCCCCCGCGTCCAACAGCCGCCGCACGCCGGCCGCGGTCACCTCGCTCTGCCCGGCGTTGATCGGGATCGACGTCGCCCGCCGTACCTCCGCCATGAAGCGCACGTCGTCGTGCCAGTGGCAGGGTTCCTCGAACCAGGCGATATCGTAGCGTTCCACCAGCCGCGCGAACCGGATCGCCTCGGCCACCGACCAGCCGCGATTGGCATCGACTGCCAGCAGGAAGTCCGCGCCACCGCCTTCGCGCGCGCAGGCCACCCGTTCCGCGTCCGCCTCCGGCGTCAGGCCGCCCACCTTCAGCTTGCACCCGGCCATGCCGACCGAGCGCAGCCACGCCATCTCCGGCGCCAGGTCACGCGCCGTCTTGCCGGGCAGGTAGTAACCCGCGATCGCAATGATCGGCAGCCGGTCCCGATACCCGCCGAGCAGCGCGCACACGCCCACCCCCAGCGCCTTGCCCAACAGGTCCCACACCGCGGTATCGACGCAGGCGATCGCGTTCATCGCGAGCGCCCGGTCGGAGCGGGCGATGGTGATGCGGAACATCTTCTCCCAGATACGCTCGTAGGCGGTGACCGGCTCGCCGATCACCAGCGGGGCGATCTCGTCTTCGATGATGCGCGCGATCGCCGGCCCGTGGGCGCGATCGTCGCCGTTGTACACCTCGCTGACCAGCCCGCCCGAGGTATGGATGCGCGTGATCACCGTCGCGCGGCTGTCCACCTGGTAGGAACTGCCGGAGAACACTTTCCGCAACGGGATCCGGATGGGGATCGCCTCGACCCGCGCGATCTTCATGCTGTCGCCCCGCCGTCGACCGGCAGCGCCACGCCGGTGATGTAGGAGGCTTCGTCGGAAATCAGGAACAGCGCGGCGTTCGCGACCTCCTCCGCCTGTGCCGGTCGGCCCATCGGCACCTGGCCGCCGCGCTTCTTCACGAGACTCTCCGGCGTCTCTCCGGGCGGCAACTGGCTGTCCGGACGCGCGACGAACACGCGCAGCATCGGCGTGTCGGTCGGTCCCGGACAGACCGCGTTCACCCGGATGCCCTCCCGCGCGTAGCGCTTCGCCAGCCCGTGCACGAGGCCGACGATGCCGAACTTGGCAACGTTGTACACCGGGCTGAACTGCGAACCGGTCAGCCCCGAGGTGGATGCGGTGAACAGCAATGCTCCGCCGCCGCGCGCCCGCAACTCCGGCAAGGCCGCGATCGTGGTCACCAGCACGCTGCGCACATTGAGGTCCATCGCCAGCTCGAAATCGGCGAGATCCAACCCCTCGATCGCCGCTGGCCCCGGATGGCCGACGTGGTTCCAGACGAAATCGAGACCGCTCCATTCGCGCACCGTGCGGTGCACGATCTCGCGCGCGAACGCATCGTCGCGCAGGTCGCCGGCGAGCGCGATCGCCCGCCCGCCGGCACTTGCGATCTCCGCCACCACGTCCTGCGCGCCTGCCGCGTCGCGGTCCACCACCGCGACGGCGGCGCCCTCGCGCGCAAACCGCACTGCTCCCGCGCGCCCCATGCCGGAGGCCGCCGCGGTAACGATGCCGATCTTGCCGTGCAGCCGCATGATGCCCTCCCGTTACGACAGGTGCCGCTTGGAATCGAGCCAGCCCACCAGGTGGTGGTTGAACACGTCGGGGTGCTCGACGTTGGGGAAATGCCGTGCGTCGGCGATCTCCTCGTACTGCCCCTGCGTCACCAGGGCGGCGATGCGACGGTTCTCTGCCGGCGGCGTGCCCATGTCCTGCGCGCCGCACAGCACCAGCACCGGCGTCTTCACCGCCGGCAGGCGTGGGGTGAAGTCGAAATCCATGATCGCCCGGCAGCAGCCCACGTATCCCGCCGGCGTGGTGGCGGCGACGGTGTCGCGGATCTGTGTCCAGCGCGCCGGGTTGCGCGGGCGGAACGCGTCGGTGAACCAGCGCTCCACCGTCGCATCCGCCAGTGGCGCCAGGGATCCCGCCTGTTCCACCGTGGCGATGCGCTCGGCCCAGGCACCGGCGCCCTCGGTCGGCGTGGACGGCCGCGTGTCGCACCAGACCGCGGAAATCAGCCGCTCCGGATGCTCGAGCGCAAAGGCCTGGCCCAGCATCCCGCCGATCGACAGCCCGACGAAATGCACCCGCTTGATACCGAGCACGTCGAGCACGCCCGCCACGTCCCCGGCCAGCGCGCTCATGCTGTACGGCCCCACCGTTGGATCACTGCCGCCGTGTCCGCGCATATCCAGCCGCAGCACCCGCCAGCCCATGGCCAGCAGCACCGGCACCTGCTCGGCCCACATCCCGCCGTCGGCGGCGAGCGAGTGGGTGAAGCACACAACCGGCGCCTCGTCCGATCCCAGCAGGTCATAAGCGACACGTCGCCCGTCCAGGGACAGCAGCATGGCCCGATCCTCCTCCGGTGTTCAGGTGGGAGACTACGGAGCGGGCGAGGGAGCGGCAACCGCAGCCGGGATCCGCACGCCGAATTCGCGGGCCAGCGTCGCCGCCCCGGTCCGGGTCACCCGGATCGCGCGCGAGCCGTCCTCGCGCAGGATCCAGCCCATGATCCGCATCCGTTCCAGCATCCACCCGCCGACCGGGCCGCCGAGATGCCAGCGCCGCTCGGTCCCGTCGAGGCAGCGGCAGGCGATGCCGTGCCGGCCCGGCGTCAGCGCGTCGGTGTCGATCCCGAACGTTTGCGCGAAGCGCGTCCGCCCGCGCCGCGTCACCCGCAGCCGCTTGCCGCCCGGGGGCGTGCCGTCGCCGGCTCGCAGCGCGCCCTCGGCGGTGAGCGCCGCCGCCAGCGCCACGCCGAGCTCGCCGGCGAGGTGGTCGTAGCAACTGCGCGCGGCGCGCAGTCCGCCTGGCGCCCACGGGCGCGGTGCGGCGCGCGGCGGCTTCGGTCCGGCCAAGAGCGCCAGCTCCTCCAGCACCGCGGCGGCACGCCCGTCGGCCAGGCGGAAGTAGCGATGCCGCCCTTCTTGCTCCACCGCCAGCAGGCTGCCGGCGATCAGCCGCGCGAGCTGCGCGCTGGCGGCCGGGCGCGACAGCCCGGCGATCGCCGCGAGCTCCCCGGTCGGACGCGCGGTGCCGTCGGCCAGTGCGGTCAGGATCGCCGCGCGGGCGGGATCGCCGATCAGCGCAGCCGGCGCGGCGATGTGCGGGGCGATTTTCGGCACGAGGGCGGAAGCGCGACGCATGGTTCTACTTTTCCTGAACCATGCGTCGTCGTCCAGGGTCGGAACGATCGTGCACCGGCGGCCTCGCTCCTGCACGATCCCGGGGGCCGAACCGCGCCGCCGTCCGGCCCTCACGTGCCTCCGGCCGGCTTTGCCCCATGCATGCTTTCCCCCCTCGCGCGCCCCTGCTAGCCTCCGGCGCAACCGAAGGAGGAGACACCGCCATGCGCTGGGCCCGTATCGAACACGCCGGCAGCCAAGCCTACGCGATCGTGGAGGGCGAGAGCCTGATCCCGGTCCGCGGCTCCCCCTTCGCCACCTGGGAACGCACCGCGACCAAGCTGCCGCTGGCCCAGGCGAAGCTGCTGCCCCCGGTGATCCCGCCCACCTTCTATGCCTGCGGCATGAACTACGCCGAGCACGTCCGCGCTGTCGCGGCCAAGATCGGCCAGCCGCCGAACCTGCCTACTCGGCCGGAGATCGGCTACCGCGCCAACAACGCCCTGATCGGCCCCGGCGCGCCGATCGTCATCCCTGCCGATGCCACCAACAAAGTACAGTACGAAGGCGAACTGGTCGTCGTGATCGGCCGTACATGCAAGCACCTGACTCGCGACAATGCGATGGAAGCGGTGTTCGGCTACACGATCGGCAATGACGTGTCCGAGCGGAGCTGGCAGAAATCCGACCGCACCATGTACCGCTCGAAGAACACCGACACCTTCAAGCCGATGGGCCCGTGGATCGAGACCGACGCGCGCCTGGAGGACATGGTCACCAAGGTACGCCTGAACGGCAAGCAGATCATCGAGTTCCACACGAACGAAATGGTGTTCGGCGTGGTCGATTTCCTGGTCGAGATGACCAAGTACCTCACGCTCTACCCCGGCGACATGGTGTGGATGGGCACCGAGGGCGAGTGCGCCGACATGAAGCATGGCGACGTGTGCGAGATCGAGATATCCGGCCTCGGCGTGCTGTCCAACCCGGTGGTGCGCGAAGGGGCCTGATCCTCCGGGTCAGCCGTCCGCCGCGATGTCCGTATCGGCCGGGGCGACACCGTCGCCCGCGCCCGCGCGCGGATGCGCGGCCCGCCATACCCGCAGCAGGCCTGCTTCATCGACCGCGGTGTAGCGCTGCGTGGTCGACAAACTCGCGTGCCCGAGCAGGTCCTGGATCGCGCGTAGATCGGCCCCCGCGCCGAGCAGGTGGGTGGCGAAGGAATGGCGCAGCGCATGCGGGGTCGCGTGCTCGGGCAGGCCACGAGCACGGCGGAACGCGCGCAGGCAGCGCTGCGCCACCCCGGGATTGAGCCGCAAGCCGCGGGCGCCGACGAACAGCGGCGCCTGCGGCCGCCGGTCCGGATGATGGCGCAGCCATTCGGCCAGCACGACCCGCACCGCCGGCAGCACCGGCACCAGGCGCTCCTTGTTCCCTTTGCCGCGCACCCGCAACGGCTCCGCCCCACCCTCCGGCGGTGCGTCGCGCACATCGAGCGCCAGCGCCTCCGCGATCCGCAGGCCGCAGCCGTACAGCAGGGTGAACAGTGCGACGTCGCGGGCTGCGAGGGCCGGGTCCTCGGCGGCCGCGCCGATCTCGTCGGCGATCGCCGCGGCGTCCGGCTCGCTCAGCGCGCGCGGGGCGGGGCGGGGGCTGCGCGGGCTGGAGATCAGCCGCACCGCCGGGTTGTCCACGCCGTGGCGGCGAGCGAGGAACCGGAAGAAGCCGCGCACCGCCGCCAGTTCGCGCGCCCGGCTCGCCGCCGCCAGCCCGTCCGCATGGCGCGCGGCGAGCCAGGCGCGGATGTCGGCCGGGCGCAGCGCGGCCAACGCCACGAGGTCCGGCTCCGCTCCCAGATGCCGGGTCAGGAAGCCGAGGAACCCCGCGAGATCGGCACCATAGGCCGCTACCGTCAGCGCGGCGGCGCGGCGTTCCCCGGCCAGCCAGTCGAGCCAGGCGCGGCGCGCGGCTTCCCCGGTGGCCAGTTTTCCAGTGGCCAGTTCTCCGGTGGCCAGTTCTCCGGTGGTCGGTTCTCCGGAGGCCAATTCCTTGGTCGCCGCGTCCGATGTCTCCGCGGCCCCAGTCGCGGCGTCCCGAGTCGCGGCGTCCCGAGTCGCGGCCTTCTCTCTCATGGCCTGCGATCGAGCGCCGCGCCAATCGCCTGGCCGAGGAAGGCGAGCGCGCCGAGCCCATTGCCGGCCCCTTCTTCCCGGCTCGCGAGCGCGAGCAGGGTCGGCGGGCCGGCCCACGGCACCCGCACCAGCGCGTCCTGCCGCGCCAGCCGTGCCGCCTCGGCGTGCAGCACCGCCGCGTCCGCAGGCGCGATGCGGTGCACCACATTGCGCCCGTCCAGCAGCCGCGCCACCTCGCCGGGCGGGATGCGGCGCATGCCGGGCAGGTCGGCCTCGGCACACAAGGCGGCGGCGTCGACGCCGAGCAGCCCGGGCAGGGCATGCGTGACCCACTCGGTCGGATCGGGGCAGGCGATCAGCGCTACCACTGTCGCCTGCACCCGCCCGGCAAGCCCGGCGGCGGCGCGCCCGGCGTCCAGCACGCCCTGCGTCTCCGCGGCCATCGCCGCGGCATGGGCGCGCGCGACGGCGAGCATCGCCGCCATATGGTCGGCCATCGTCTCCCCATGCACCCGGGCGGGCGGCGCGAGCAGGCCGTAGAGCGACGGGTTCTCCGCCAGCCAGGACGGCCGGGCGCGCAAGAACCCTTCAACGACCTCGGCGAGGTCGTCGCTCATGCGCGTGGCCGCCGCGTCGCTGCCGGCATCAGCTGATCGAGAGGCCGGCCTTCTTCCAGTCAGCCAGGAAGTTGGCGAGTCCCTTTTCGGTCAGCGGGTGGTTGAACAACTGCCGCAGCACGGCCGGCGGCACTGTGGCCACATGGGCGCCGAGCTTGGCCGCTTCGACCACATGCATCGTGCTGCGCACGCTCGCCACCAGGACCTCAGTCTTCAGGTAAGAATACTGGCGGAAGATGGTCATGATGTCGGCGATCAGGCCCATGCCGTGCTCGCCGATATCGTCCAGCCGGCCGATGAAGGGGGAGACGAAGGTCGCCCCAGCCTTGGCCGCCAGCAACGCCTGCGCGGGGGAAAAGCAGAGGGTGACATTCACCATGGTGCCGTCATTGGCGAGCCTGCGGCAGGCGCGCAGCCCGTCCGGCGTGAGCGGGACCTTGATGGTCACGTTGCGGGCGATCTCGCGCAGGATGCGGGCCTCGGCCATCATGCCGTCGAATTCGGTGGCGGCCACCTCGGCGCTGACGGGGCCGGGGACCAGGGCGCAGATCTCGGAGATGACGTCGCGCATCTTGCGCCCCGACTTTGCCACCAGGCTCGGGTTGGTGGTGACGCCGTCGAGCAGGCCGCTCTCGGCGAGCACTTTGATTTCCGCCACGTCGGCGGTATCGACGAAGAACTTCATGGAAACACTCCTGTTGCCGGCTGCCGATGGCCTCGTCCGCGCCCCGTCGGTGCGCGTCTCTCGCGTCTCTGCCCCCTGGGTAGGCGCCCCTCCGGTTGCCCGGGACGGGGCGGGGCAGATGCACGTCCGCCGCCGCGCCAGAGCCGGGGGTCGGTGAGGCCCGTGATGTTACCCCAAGGTTCGCTCGGGCTCGATCCTACACCGCCGGGAGCACGGGGCGGAAGCGCGATGCGGCAGGTGGTGCCGGTGTTGCTGCCGTACCCGTTCGCGGGGCCGTTCGATTACGTGGTGCCGGACGGGCTCGATCCCAGCCCGGGCGACGTCGTGCTGGTGCCGTTGCATCGCCGGGAGGTGGTGGGGGTGGTGTGGGATGCGCTGGAGGCGGCGGACGAGCCGCTGCCCGGGCATCGGCTGAAGCCGCTGATCGCCTTGCTCGATACGCCGCCCCTGCGCGCGCCGTTGCGCCGCTTTATCGACTGGATGGCGGCCTACACGCTCTCTGCTCCCGGGGAGGTGATGGCGATGGCGCTGCGGGTGGGGGCGCCGGAGAGCGGGCAGCCGCCGATCGGGTGGGTGGCGGCGGAGTCGCTGGGCGCGGGGTTGGTGGGGGCCGGGTGGTTGGAGGCTGGCCCGGCAGCGGCGGCGGCAAGCGATCGGGAGAAAGCCGCCGCGAGGTTGGGCGGAAATGTGCCGGAAGACGCACGCAGCGCCGTCGTCCTCATCGGTGCCGACTGCCGCAAGGGCGCCGGGCGGGGCGACGGCGCAGCGGCCGACACGTCGGGGCATGAGGGTGCGGAACCGGCGCGCCTCATGGCCGATGGTCGGCTGACGCCGGCGCGGCGGCGCGTGCTGGCGGCACTCGACCCGGCTGCGCCGCAGGCGACCGCCGCCTTGGCACGCGCCGCCGGCGTCAGCGCCGGGGTGGTGCGCGGCATGGCGGCGGCCGGCCTGCTGACCCCGGTCGCCTTGCCGGAGGCGCCGCCGTTCGCTCGCCCCGATCAGGACCACCCCGGGCCGATCCTGTCGCCGGAGCAGGCGCAGGCGGCGGCGGCGCTCCGGACGGCGGTGGCGGCGCGTGGCTTCACGGTGAGCTTGCTCGACGGCGTCACCGGTTCGGGCAAGACCGAGGTCTACCTGGAAGCCGTCGCCGAGGCCCTGCGTGCGGGCCGCCAGGCGCTGGTGCTGCTGCCGGAAATCGCGCTGTCGTCGCAATGGCTGGAACGCTTCACCGCGCGCTTCGGCGTGGCGCCGGCGGTGTGGCATTCCGACCTCCCGTCGCGTACCCGCCGCATCACCTGGCGGGAGGTGGCGGCGGGCCGCGCACCGGTGGTGGTGGGCGCGCGGTCGGCGCTGTTCCTGCCGTTCCCCGACCTCGGGCTGATCGTGGTCGACGAGGAGCACGAGACCGCGTTCAAGCAGGAAGACGGCGTCGTCTACCACGCCCGCGACATGGCGGTGGTGCGCGCACGCTTCGAATCCGCCCCCGCGGTGCTGGTTTCCGCCACCCCCAGTCTGGAGACGCTCACGAACGTGGACGCCGGGCGGTATGCGCGGCTGACCCTGCCGCACCGGCACGGCGGCGCGCTGCTGCCCGACGTGGCGGCGATCGACCTGCGCGCGCATCCGCCGGAGCGGGGGCGGTTCCTCGCCCCGCCCCTGGTCGCGGCGATCACCGAGACATTGGCCCGTGGCGAGCAGGCGATGCTGTTCCTCAACCGCCGCGGCTACGCGCCGCTGACCCTGTGCCGCGCCTGCGGGCATCGGATGGCCTGCCCGCACTGCACCGCCTGGCTGGTGGAGCACCGTGCGCGCCGGCTGCTGCAATGCCACCATTGCGGCCACGCGATCCCGATCCCGGAGACCTGCCCCGGCTGCGGCGCGTCGCACAGCCTGACCGCGGTCGGCCCGGGGGTGGAACGGATCACCGAGGAAGCCGCCGCCCTGTTCCCCGAGGCTCGGCGGCTGGTAATGGCGAGCGACACCCTGCCCGGCCCGGACGCCGCGGCGGCGGCGGCGCGCGCGATTGCGGCGCGCGAGGTGGATCTCATCATCGGCACGCAGATCGTCGCGAAAGGCTGGCATTTTCCGCACCTGACCCTGGTGGGGGTGGTGGACGCGGACCTCGGGCTTGGGGGAGGGGACCTGCGCGCGGCGGAACGGACGGTGCAACTGCTGCACCAGGTGGCCGGGCGCGCGGGGCGGGCGGAGGCACCGGGGCGGGTGCTGCTGCAGACGTTCTCGCCCGAGCATCCGGTGATGGCGGCGTTGATGGCGGGGGATCTGGCCGGGTTCGTGGCGCGGGAGGCGGAAGCGCGGCGGCCGGGGTTCTGGCCGCCCTTTGGGCGCCTGGCGGCGCTGATCGTGAGCGCGGAGGAGGCGTCGGTGGCGGACGCACTGGCGGGCGCGCTGGGGCGGGCGGCGCCGTCGGGGGCGGGGGTGACGGTGCTGGGCCCGGCTCCGGCGCCTCTGTCGGTGCTGCGGGGGCGGCATCGGCGGCGATTGCTGCTGAAGACGCGGCGGGAGGTGGCGGTGCAACCGGTGCTGCGGGCGTGGCTGGCGCTTGTGGCGGTGCCGCGCGGGGCGCGGGTGGAGGTGGATGTGGATCCGGTTTCGTTTTTATGAGGGAGCGGCCGATCACGCAGGCATCGCCCGCCGACTGAACCGTTCGTGTCGCGATTGCCGGATCTTGCGGTCACGCAAGGTCACATACGCAACCCGTCAGCATCATCGGCCGGCGTATTCTACGAGAAACATTGCCGATGAGCGACCTATACGCTCGTTCAGGGCGGCATCGGTTCCTGCCGGCCAAGCGCCGTCATTCCTTTGGCTATCGCGAGAATCGTCCAGACGAACCACCAGATGCCGATCGGCACAAAAAAAATGGCCAGAATGAAGCCAAATCCCAGGATCAAGGAACCCGCGAGCGCCGCCAGGAAATAGAGCGCGACCATCACGACCAGGAAGGTCAAGCCGCGCCAGAAAATGTGAATTTGCCAATCGAAATGTGATTGAAACGGCGCGGTGGCGGCATTCCTGTTCGTCCAGGCGAGTACAACTCCCACCAATGCGCTGACGCCCGTCAGGAATCCTGCGATATAGAGAATGTAAATGAGGTGGGCCATGCCTCGGCCGCCATCCTTGCGCGTCACTGCTGCGTTCGCCTTTGCATCCAGGGGGGCATTTCCTGTTCCGTCAGTGTCATGGGATATTCTCATGTTGGATGCGTAATCGATCGGGGATTTCCTGTGGGAACGCCGGCTACGACGTTTTGAGGCAGCGGACCTTGGGGGCTTCTGTCTCGTCTCCACTTATTCTGGATATATATCGGATCGATCGGGTTCCAGATGGCCGTGCCAAAGACTTGCAGTTTCCGAACACGGCGGATAGTGCAATCATGCCTGTCTCTGATGCACGGATGCACCTTCACCCCAGCCCGGGCTTCCCATGGTGAACCTGAAAAAGCCGAAGCAGGGCGGAGGCCCGCCATCCTGGGACGACATCCGGGTGTTCTTGTCGGTCGTGCGGTACGGCTCCACCTACCGGGCAGCCCAGATGATCGGGATCGACCACACGACGGTAGGACGGCGGTTGCAATCTCTCGAAGATCGCTTGCGGCTTCTCCTGTTCGAGCGTCGCGGCGGGCGTCTGCAATTGACCGCGGATGGGCAGTTGATACTCGGGCATGCCAAACGTATGGAGGCCGCTGCGCACGAACTTGTCGCCCAGTCGGCTCAGACATCCAGTCTGCGCGGACAAGTGTCGATCAATATCAGCGAGGGTCTGGCGAATTTCTGGCTGATCCCGGCGCTGCGACCTTTCTTGCTGGAGCATCCGGAGATCAGCGTGCGGTGGCGAACCATGGACCGGGAGTTCCTGGTGCCTGGCGAGCAAGCCGACCTTGCGATCTGGTGGTGGACGCCCCAGGAGACGCATCTGATCAGGCGGAAGTTGGGAACGGTAAGGTATTCGATGTTCATGACGCGGGAATGCGCCGCGACGACCGGCATCCCGCGATCTCTCGAAGAGCTTGAAGGCCATAAATTACTGCACTTCGATTCCTACGAGATAAATCCTGCGTTCGCGAACTGGAATGCCCTGGTGCGTCGGATCGGACCTTCTGTTCTCCTTGGCAACACGGCCCTCACGCTGAATGTCATGAAGGGCACATACCTACTGGCCCTGCTGCCGGATTATAGCCCGTTGATCGAACCGGACATGCTTGTGCGCATACCTGTAGATATGGGAATCGCGCTTGAAGGGTGGCTGGTTTATCATCGCGATCAACGGTCCGTCCCTCGGGTGCGGGCTGTCGCTGAGGAGATCGCGCGGCTCGCGAAGTTAGCGGTTGGAACCTGGTTCTCTTGATCTGGACCGTTTGCGGCAACGCTACCGGGTGGCGTCCTTACCGTAGCGCAGGCACGCCGCAGCGTTGGCGCTGGGTATCTCTCGGCGTCTGCCAAGGGCCGGAGCCTGCACCGGGCGGCTTTTGCCCGCCAACTTCCGGCAGGAGAAAAACCGCGGCAAGACCACGCTAGTCCTGATAGAGTGTTCCACGAAGTTTCAGATTCGGGGCACTAAACCGCTGGCGGCGTCTCGTACTCCGCAATGCGCCACGCCTCCGGCTCGGCCCCGGCCCGCTCGTACCAGTCGGCGACCAACGGATGCGCCCGCACCGCCTGGCAATACGCCTCTGACGCGGCGCTGAGTTCCGGCTGCCAGGTCAGGAAGCGCGCCACCACCGGCGCGTACATTGCATCCGCCGCACCGAACACGGCCCCGAACAGATATGGCCCGCCGGCGCCGAAACGCGCGCGCAGATCCGTCCACAGCGCCTCGATCCGCGCGATGTCGGCCAGTGCCTCCGGCGTGCGCCCCCGGCCGGCGAACGCGCCGCCGAGGTTCATCCACATCGACCGGCGCAGACCCGTGAAACCTGCATGCATCTCGGCGGCCGCCGAGCGGGCGGCGGCACGGGCGATGCGCTCTGCGGGCCACAGCGCTGGTGCCTGCTCGGCGCAGTACTCGACGATCGCGAGCGATTCCCAGATGCGCGCGCCCGCATGCTCCAGATAGGGCACCGTGCCGTTGGGCGAGACGCGCACGATCGCCGGCGTCGGGCCGGGGCGGGTGAGGGGGATCTGTACTTCCTCTACATCCAGCCCCGCCAGCTTGACGGCGAGCCAGCCGCGCATCGACCAGGAGGACGTGCGGCGATTTGCGATGATAAGGCGTCCGTCCGGCATCGGGGCTCTTCCGCGGTGAAGGGCCTCCAGTGTAACATCGCCGCTGCCGGCGCCCAAACCGGGAGGAACACCGCCCATGATCAAGATGTACGGCTTCTGGCGCTCCGCCGCGGCGTTCCGGGTGCGGATCGCGCTCAACCTGAAGCGCCTCGCCTTCGAGGAGGAAATGATCGACCTCGACGCAGGCGAGCAGAATCTGCCTGCCTATCGCGCGGTGAACCCGCAGGAAGTGCTACCAAGCGTCATCATCGACGGCGCCCCGCCGATGTACGAATCGCTCGCCATCATCGAATATCTCGACGAGATCTATCGCGACCCGCCGCTGCTGCCGGTGGACGCCCCCGGCCGGGCGCGCGTTCGTGCGCTGTCCCTGATCTGGGCCGCCGACCACCATCCGCTGATCGTCCCGCGCGTGCGCCGCTATCTGGCCGAGACCGTGGGGCTGGACGAGGCTGGGCGCACCGCCTGGATCCGCCACTGGTTCTCCGAAGGCCTGCGCATCGGCGAAGCCCGGCTGGCAGCCGAGCCTGAGACCGGCACCTTCTGCCACGGCGAGACGCCGAGCATGGCCGATCTCTGTCTGATGAGCCAGGCGATGGGTGCCCGCGGCTTCGGCATCGACCTCGCGCGCTACCCCACCATCGCGCGGATCGTCGACGCGTGCCTGGCGTGCGAGGCCTTCGCCCGTGCCCTGCCCTTACGCCAGAAGGGCGCCCCCGCCGCGCATTGATCCTCGCATTTGGCCATGGCGCATTTGGCCACGGCGCGGTGATGGCTGCCCGCGCGGGGCTGGGCCCTGCGGGTAGGAAGGCGGCGCCCGGGAAGGGGGCAGGTTCGGCTTGACCGACCGACTGGCGCCCGCCTAGGGTCGGAAAATGTTGCGCTTGCTCCATACCGGCGGGCCGCGGCGGACAGGGCAGGCACCGCCATCCCACGGCGACGGGCCCTGAGCGGACAATGGCGTCGCCGCAGCGCCCGATCCCGATCGACGTCGCCCTGGTGCTCGCGATCGACGTTTCCGGCAGCATGAGCGAGCAGAGGTTGCGACTGCAACTGCAAGGCTATATCGAGGCATTTCGCTCCGCCGCCCTCGCCCGCGCGGTGCGCCAGGGACCGCGCGGGCTGATCGCCGCAACCCTGGTGGAGTGGTCCGACTACGGCCACCAGGACCAGAGCGTAGGCTGGATGCTGATCGCCGACCGCAACGGCGGCCGCCGCTTCGCCGATGCCATCGCCGCGTCCATGCTGGCCGGCCCGGGCTGGACCTCGCTCAGCGGGGCGATCCGCTTCTCCTCGGCGCTGTTTGGCAAGAGCGCGTTCGACGCAGCGCGCAAGGTGATCGACATTTCCGGCGACGGGATCAACAACGACGGCCCTCCGCCCGACGTGCTGCGCGATCGGGCGGTGGCGGCGGGGATCACGATCAACGGGCTGCCGATCGTGGAGCTCGATCCCGGCCTCGCCGGCTATTACCGCAACAATGTCATCGGTGGCCCGGATTCGTTCATCGAAGTGGCGACCGACATCGGCAGCTTCGCCGGCGCGGTGCTGCGCAAGCTGATCGTCGAGGTCTCCGGCCGGCGCCCGAGGACCGCATTCGGCTGAGAATTCCGTTACTTTTCAGGTACGTTCCGCTCCAGCTCCGCCAGCCAGGCGCGCGCGTTGCCGTCCGACGGCGCCCGCCAGTCCCCGCGCGGCGACAGCGATCCGCCGGCGGTGACCTTCGGACCGTTCGGCAGCGCCGAGCGCTTGAACTGGCTGGTGGCGAAGAACCGGTGCAGGAAGACGCGCATCCAGCGGCGGATCGTTGCGAGGTCGTAGGACGGGCGGCGATCGGGCGGGAAGCCCGGCGGCCAGGTGCCGCGCGCCGCGTCTTCCCACGCATGCAGCGCGAGGAAGGCGATCTTTGACGGGCGGAAGCCGAAGCGCAGCGTATAGTACAAGGTGAAATCCTGCAGCGCGTAGGGACCAACCATGGCCTCCGTGCTCTGCGGCGTCTCGCCCTCGGCCACCGGGATCAGTTCGGGGGAAATCTCGGTGCCCAGGATCGCGTCCAGGGTGACGCCGACCTCGCGTGCGAACTGGCCGCTCGCGATCACCCAGCGGATCAGGTGCTGGATCAGCGTCTTCGGCACCCCGGCGTTGACGTTGTAATGCGACATCTGATCGCCGACGCCGTAGGTGCACCAGCCGAGCGCCAACTCCGACAAATCCCCGGTGCCGATCACGATGCCGTCGTTCTGGTTCGCCAGCCGGAACAGGTAGTCGGTGCGCAGGCCGGCCTGCACGTTCTCGAACGTGACGTCGTACACCGGCTCGCCGGCGGCGAACTTGTGCCCCAGGTCCTCCAGCATCAGCCGCGCCGCCGGGCGGATGTCGAGCTCCCGCCACGTCACGCCGAGCGCCTGCATCAGTGCGATGGCGTTGGCCTTGGTCGCTGCCCCGGTGGCGAAGCCCGGCATGGTGTAGGCCAGGATGTCGCTGCGCGCGCGCCCCAGCCGGTCGAAAGCGCGCGCGGTGACCAGCAGCGCCTGGGTGGAATCGAGCCCGCCGGACACGCCGATGACCGCCCGCCGGATCCCCGCCGCCGCCAGCCGCTGCGCGAGGCCCGCGACCTGGATGTTGTAGGCTTCGTAACAATCCTGTTCCAGCCGCGCCGGATCGGCCGGCACGAAGGGGAACCGTTCCACCTCCCGCAGCAGACCGAGGTCGCCGCGCGGCGGATCCAGGGTGAAGCCGATGCGGCGGAAGGCGCCGGTGGTGGCGGCATAGGTGCGGCGGTTGTCGTCGAAGCTCCCCATCCGCATGCGCTCCTGGCGCAGCAGGTCGAGGTCGACGTCGGCCAGCGCGATGCGCTCGCCGTCGGGAAACCGTTCGGTTTCCGCGAGCTTGGTGCCATTCTCGAAGATCGTTGCCTGGCCGTCCCACGCGACATCGGTGGTGGACTCGCCGGCGCCGGCGGCGGCGTAGAGATAGGCGGCGAGGCAGCGCACCGATTGCGACTGGCAGAGCAGCCGGCGCGTATCCGCCTTGCCGATGGTGATCGGGCTGCCGGACAGGTTCGCAAGCACCGTCGCCCCGGCGAGCGCGGCGAGCGAACTGGGCGGGACGGGGATCCAGAAATCCTCGCAGATTTCGGCATGCACGGTGAAGTCGGGACAGTCCTCGGCCGCGAACAGCAGATCGGGCCCGAACGGCACCGTCTCCCCGGCGAATCGCGTCTCACCACCCGCCCAGCCATCGCCGGAGGCGAACTGGCGCGGCTCGTAGAATTCCCGATAATTGGGCAGATAGGTCTTCGGCGCCACGCCGAGCAGCCGGCCGCGGTGGATCGCCAGCGCGGTGTTGTAGACCCGCCCCTGGTGGCGCACCGGGGCGCCGACCAGCAGCAGCGGCAGCAGGTCGCGCGAGGCCTCCATGATCGTCCGCCCCGCCGCTTCCACCGCGTCCAGCACGGTATCCGCCAGCCGCAGGTCGTCGATCGCATAGGCCGACAGCGCGAGTTCGGGGAACACCGCGAGCGCGGCGCCGCGATCGTGGCATGTCCGTGCGGCATGCAGGATCGTTTCCGCATTGGTCGCGGGGTCCGCCAGCGCCGCCGTCACCGTGCAGGCGGCGACCCGGGCGAAGCCGTGCCGGTAGAGCGAACGAAAGCTCATCCCGGTCGCCCCACTGGCCTCGGGCAGGGCGGCGATGGTGCGATCCGGCATGATGCTCCTTATCCCTGCAGGATGGTATCGGCCGGCACACAAGCCAGCCCGAGCGCGCGCGCCACCGCCGGATGCACGAGCCGCCCGCCGTGGACGTTCAACCCCGCGCGCAGATGCGGATCGGCGGCCAGCGCCCCCCGCCAACCCTGCTCGGCGAGCGCCAGCACGAAGGGCAGGGTGGCGTTGGTCAGCGCGAAGGTGGAGGTGCGCGCCACCGCCCCCGGCATGTTGGTCACGCAATAATGCACCACGCCCGCCTCGACGAAGGTCGGCGCCGCATGGGTGGTCGGGCGGCTCGTTTCGAAACAGCCGCCCTGGTCGATGGCGATGTCCACGAGCACCGATCCCGGCCGCATCGCCCTGACCGTCTCGCGCGAAACCAGCTTCGGCGCCGCCGCGCCCGGCACCAGCACCGCGCCGATCACGAGGTCGGCCGCCCGCACCGCCTGCTCGATCGCTTCGGTGGTGGCGAACAACGTCGTGGCGCGCGGGCCGAATTGCAGGTCGAGCTCGTAGAGCCGCGGCAACGACTTGTCGATGATCGTCACCGAGGCTTCCAGCCCCACCGCCATGCGCGCCGCGTTGGTGCCGGCGACGCCGCCACCCAGCACCACCACCTTCGCCGGCGGCACGCCCGGCACCCCGCCGAGCAGGATGCCCGCGCCGCCCTGCTCGCGCTCCAGGCAGTGCGCGCCGACCTGCACCGCCATCCGCCCGGCCACCTCGCTCATCGGCGCCAGCAGCGGCAGGGTGCCGCGCGCGTCGATGACGGTCTCGTAGGCGATGGCGGTGACGCCGGCGGCCAGCAGCCCCTCGGCCTGGGCGCGATCGGCGGCGAGATGCAGGTACGTGAACAGCACCTGGCCCGCGCGCAGTCGCGCGATCTCCACCGGCTGCGGTTCCTTCACCTTCACGATCAACTCGGCTTCGGCGAACACCGCGGCGGCGTCCGGGGCGATGACGGCGCCGGCGGCTTCATAGGCGGCATCCGGGATGCCGATGCCGGCGGCGGCATCGCGCTCGATCAGCACCGCATGGCCGTGGCGGACCAGTTCGTGCGCGCCGGCCGGCGTCAGGCCGACGCGGGATTCCTCGGTCTTGATCTCCTTGGGCACGCCGATGCGCATGCGAGGCTCCTGGCGTGGAAGGTGAGGAAAGGTTACGCCGGCAGGGGGAAGCGGTTCAGGTAGGGCATGTAGTCTTCCTCCACCTCGATGTGCAGGCTCGCCAGCACCCGTACCACCCCGCAGTAGAAGCTGATGGTCACCACCAGGTCGACCAGGTGCTCCGGGCCGAGCGTCCGGGCCAGCACGTTCCAGGTCGCGTCCGTCACCGCGCCGTCGGCGGTGATCTCCCGCGCCGCGCGCAGCACCGTACGGGCGAGCGGGTCGAGTGGGGAGGTGCGGCCTTCGGTCTCGGCGATCAGGCCGCGGATATCCTCGTCGGTCACGCCGAACTCATGGCCGATCTTGATGTGGTGCGACCATTCGTACGGCGCGCGGGCGAGGTAGCCCACCTGTAGGATCGCCAGTTCGCGCAGCCGCGGATCGAGCGTGCTGCCGTGGCGGATGTACTGGCCGAGCCCGCCGAAGGCGCGCAGCGCGCCGGGCGAATTCACCAGCGCGCGGTGCAGCGCGATCGGGCGGACGAGCAGGTCGCGGTGCTCGGGCGCCACGTCGGCGGGATCGATCGAGGGGACGCGGGCCATCGGGGCGCTCCGTTGCTACATCGCCGCGTGCGCGGCATGCACCGGCGCGAGGAAATCCTGGGTGAACACTTTCGTTGCCATCACCTGGCAGCGGCGAATCAGGCGCGGCTCGTCGCGCGTGTAGTCCGCGATGGCGCGATGGATGGTGCCGAGATGGTCCCAGACCAGCAGGTCGTTCTCGGACCACACATGGGTCCAGCGGAACTCGGGGCGCAGCTGGTGGGCGAACAGGAACGCCAGCATGTCGGCGCTTTCGGCTTCCGGCAGCTCGTTGATGCGCGCGGCGTAGCCCGGGTTGCAGTAGAGCACTTTTCGCCCGGTGATCGGATGCGTCAGGAACAGCGGGTGTACCACCGGCGGGCGGGTGCGGCGCTGCTCGGCGGTCAGCGGCGGGCGATCGGCGCCGTTGCGGCGGGCGTTCTCCCAGTACTGGTTGAAATCATGCGTCACGGTGGCGCCGGCGAGGCGGGCACGCAGCTCCGCCGGCAGCGCGTCGTAGGCGGCGTGCATGTTGGCGAACTCGGTGCCGCCGAGGGCGCGGCCGTCGCGGCGCGGAATGACCACGCCGTACAGCACGTTCACGAAACCCATGACGTCGCGGTAGGACATGTCCGTGTGCCAGTCCTGCCCGGCGTCGGGGAAGCCGATGTAGCGCCCGCCTTCGCGGATGTTGGAGAGGGTGCCCACTTCCGGCACTGTGCGGCCGGCTTCCGCCTCCTTCGCCACTGAGCCCTGGATCTCGCCGAAGCGCTCGGAGAAAGTGCGCAACTGCGCATCGTCCAGGTGCTGATCGGGCAGGCGCAGCACGCCGTGGCGGCCGAGCGCGATCAGCAGCCGGGCGAAATCGCCGGGCGCGATCGGCTGTGCCGCATCGAGCCCGTCGATGGTGGCGCCAAGGATCGCCGCGTTGGGTCGGATCGTGAACATCGTCCTGCCCCCTTTGCCAAGGCGGTCAGTCTAGGCGGGCGCGAGCGGACTGTCACACGGGCCGGGCCGCAAGGCGAGCGCATCCGGCCGGCTGCGCCCGGGTGCGGTCAGCCCCGGTGCGGTCAGCCCCGGTGCGGTCAGCCCTGGGGCATGGGCGGTGGCGTTGCCTCGGCGAAGCCATGCTCGGCAGCGGGGAAGCGGCCCTCCCGCACATCGCGCGCGTAGGCCGCGATCGCCGCCCCGGCGTCCCGCCCCAGCTCGGCGTAGCGGCGGACGAATTTCGGCCGGAAGTCGGTGAACATCCCCAGCATGTCGTCCACCACCAGGATCTGTCCGTCGCAGGCGGAAGAGGCGCCGATCCCGATCGTCGGAATGGCGATCGTCGCCGTGATCCGGCCGGCCAACGCCCCCGGCAGCTTCTCCAGCACCACGGCGAAGGCGCCGGCGTCCGCGACCGCGGCGGCGTCGCGCAGGACCCGCGCGCCGTCCGCGCCGCGTCCCTGTACCTTGTAGCCGCCGAGTGCGTTCACCGCCTGCGGCGTCAGCCCGATATGCCCCATGACCGGGATGCCGCGCTCCGTGAGGAAGCGGATCGTCTCGGCCATGGGCACGCCGCCCTCCAGCTTCACCGCGGCGCAGCCGGTCTCCGCCATCACCCGCGCGGCGGCGCGGAATGCCTGCTCCGGCCCGGCCTCGTAACTGCCGAACGGCAGGTCGACGACCATCAGCGCCCGCTCCAGCCCGCGCCGCACTGCCCGGCCATGCAGGATCATCATCTCGAGCGTCACTCCGAGCGTGGACGGCAGGCCGTGCAGCACCATCCCGACGCTGTCGCCGACCAGGGCGACGTCGCACTGCGCATCGACGAGCCTGGCCATCGGCGTGGTGTAGGCGGTGAGGCAGACCAGCGGCACGCCGCCCTTCCGCCGCGCGATGTCGGGCGGCGTGATCGCCTTCCCCTCTTTCTGTGCACTCATGAGCTCAATCCGTTGCCGTGCGCCTGCTGCGATCGGCCGGGCGCGGGAAATCCCCGCCCGGCGCTGCGGCGTTCAGTTCCACAGGACATTCGATGGATCGGGGCGCAAGGTCCCACGTTCAACCTGCTTCACGACTTCCGTCAGACGAGCGTGCGTGGGCGCGGGCACGCCGGCTTCCCCGGCCTTGGCGGCGATGAAGCCGTTCATGAACTCGATCTCGGTGCGCCGCCCCTTGGCCATGTCTTGCGCCATCGACGGGCGCTGCAGGTCGCTGCGCGCCTCGCCCGTGGTGCCGGCCAGCATCAGCCGCTCCACCTCGGCGAGCGCGGCGGGATCGCCGTCCCCGGCGCGCGCCAGCGCCTCGGGGTCGAGCGCGCCCACCTTGCCCACCCGGAAGCCGAGCGCGCGCCCCACCCGCACCGATTCGGCACCGAGCCGGATGCACACCCGTCGGACCGCGTCGTGGCGGTCGCGTTCGTTGCCGCCCATCCCGGTGGCGGCGGACACGCCGTTGCGCATCCCGTTGACGCAGAGCTTGGTCCAGCGCTCGCCCCACAGATCGTCGGTGGCGTGCGTCCCGTCGACAGCGCTCAGCAGCGCCGCCAGCATGCGAGCCCGCGCGCTGACCCGCCCACTCGGCTCGCCCACGTAAAGGCAGGTGCGGCCGGGCAGCTTCGCCATGGTGCGGCGGATATGCGCGGGCTCATGGAGATCGAGCGCGAGGCCGCCGCTGACCACGGTGCCCATGGTGCGGCCCCAGCCGACCAGCGCGGCAATGCGCTCCTCGTTGATGCAGTTCTGCAGAGAGACGATCACGCCGGCCGCCGACAGATAGGGCGCGATCATCAACGTGGCCCATTCGGTGTCGTAGGACTTCACCGCCACGAAGGCGATGTCGATCGGGCGCTGGCGGGTGAGCCCCTGCACCTCGGTCACGTGCAGGGCGGGCACGCGCACCACGCGGGTTTCCGCCTCGGTCATGCCGGAGAGGTGCATCCCCCCCGCGCGGATCGCCTCCACATGCGCAGGCCAGGGGTCGATCAGGGTGACGTCGTGTCCCGCCGCGGCCAGTCCCGAGCCGACGTAGCCGCCGACCGCGCCGGCGCCGACCACCGCTATTCTTGGTGCCATTCCCCGTCTTCCTCCGTTGCGTCCCGGCCGGTGTGGTGGGTCGGTGTGTGGGGACAATCTGACGGCCCGCGCCGGCGGCGACAACCGGGGGCGCTCAGCCCGGCCGTTTCTCCGGCTTCTGGCCGACCCGCCGGCCGACCCCGCGCGGCGTCGGCAGCACCTGCTCCGCCGCGACCGCCGCCTCCAGCGCCGCCCGACGCTCGGGTGGCCAGGGCGCGGTGCGGCGCGCACGCATGTCGATGTGCAGGCACAGCAGCTCGTGCAGCGCCACCCGTTCGCCGCTCTGCGCGTGTCGCATCTCGTGCACGAAATGCAGCCGTTTGGCATCGACCGCGAGCAGCCTGGTCGCCACCAGGACATGCTCGCCCTCGGTCACCTCGCGCTCATACAGGGTGTGGGTCTCGGCGACGAAGGAGGAGTTGCCGCTCGCCGCCCGATAGGCGGCACCGATGTCGAGCGCGTCGAATACGGCATCCGTCGCCTGGTCGAACACCACGACGTAGTACGCGAGGTTCATATGTCCGTTGGAGTCGATCCACTCCGGCCGGATGCGTGTTTCGTGTTGGGGCAGGGGCATGGAACGGCAGCTTGTTGCGCCCGCCGAGGACGGTCAAGCTGGGCCGATGCCTCCTGCCCCTCTTCCGGCCGTCCCGCCCGGCCCTGCGGACGCCGCCCCCCTGGCCGCCCGTCTCCCCGCCCGCCAACTGCCGGGCGACGGCCTGCCGCCGGCCGAGCGGTGGCGTGCCATGACCACCATCTCCATTGCGGTGGGGATGTCGGTGCTTGATTCGGCGATCGCCAACATCGCGCTGCCCACCATCGCGCAGGAGCTGCACGCGACGCCGGCGGCCTCGATCTGGGTGGTGAACGCCTACCAGCTTGCCGTGACGGTCTCCCTGCTGGCCTGTGCGGCGCTCGGCGATATCATCGGCTACAAGCGGATCTACTGGACCGGGCTGCTGGTGTTCACCGCTGCGTCGGCGGCCTGCGCGCTGTCCGGCTCGCTGCCGGTGCTGGTCGTGGCGCGGGTGGTGCAGGGCTTCGGCGGCGCCGGCATCATGAGCGTGAACACCGCGCTGGTCCGTTTCATCTATCCGCGCGACCAGCTCGGGCGGGGCATCGGGATCAACGCCTTCATGGTCGCGGTCGCCTCCGCCACCGGGCCATCGATCGCCGCCGCCATCCTGTCGGTGGCGAGCTGGCACTGGCTGTTTGCCGTCAACGTGCCGCTCGGGATCATCGCGCTCTGGTACGGGGCACGGGTGCTGCCGGCCACGCCGCGGTCCGGCAACCGCTTCGACCTCACCGGCGCGCTGCTGAACGCCGCCTCGCTTGGCCTGCTGATGATTGCGGTCGATGAGATGGGCCGCGGCGAGAACCCCTGGCTGGGCGCGGCCGAGATCGCCGGGGCGGTGGTGTTCGGGGTGATCCTGATCAACCGTGCGCGCGCCATGACGGCGCCTCTGCTCCCTGTCGATCTGTTTCGCCGGCCGGTGTTTGCGCTGTCGGTCGGCACCTCCATCTGCTCGTTCATGGCACAGACGCTCGCCTATGTGGCGCTGCCGTTCCTGTTCGAGGACGTGGGCCACCGCTCGCAGATCGCCACCGGCCTGCTGATGACGCCCTGGCCGGCGATCGTGGTGATCGTGGCGCCGATCGCCGGACGGCTGTCCGATCGCTCGGCCCCGGCGCTGCTGGGGGCGATGGGGCTCGGCGTGATGACGGTGGGGATGGTGCTGCTGCTCACCCTGCCGGTCGATGCCGGCTGGTTGGACGTGAGTTGGCGCATGGCGGTGTGCGGCTTCGGCTTCGGCTTCTTCCAGTCGCCCAACAATCGGCTGCTGCTCGGCGCCGCGCCGCCGGAGCGCAGCGGGGGGGCGAGCGGGATGCTTTCCACCGCCCGGCTGCTCGGCCAGACGGTGGGCAGCGCCCTGGTGGCGCTGACGTTCGGGCTGTCCGGCGCGGCGGGGGGCGGCATCGCCGGCGGGGTGCGGCTGGCGCTCGGCGTGGGCGCGGTGGCGGCCGGGGTGGCAACGGTGATCAGCCTGCTCCGGCTCGGCCAGATGCGCACCGCCACGTGACATCGGCCCCGCTCCGCAGCGTGCGCGTGTGGGACCTGCCGGTGCGGCTGGGGCACTGGCTGACGGCGGCTCTGGTGTTCGCGCTGTGGGTGACCGAGCGGTGGAACTGGATGGGCTGGCATGTGCTGGCCGGCACGATCCTGCTCGGCCTCGTGCTGTTCCGGCTGTTCTGGGGGTTCGCGGGCAGTGAGACGGCGCGCTTCGTCCGATTCCTCGTCTCCCCCCGTGCCGCGCTGCGGCACTTGCGGCACATATTCGTGCGCGAGCCGGATCACGAGGCGGGGCACAACCCGGCCGGCGGGTGGATGGTGCTGGCCCTGCTCGGTCTGCTGCTGGCCGAATGCGTGACCGGCGTGCTGGTCAACAACGACGTGGCGGACCAGGGGCCGTTCACCGATATCATGCCCGCCTGGCTCGCCAATCTGCTGACCGATCTGCACACGATCCTGTTCCGGGTAATCGTCGCTGCGGTGGCGCTGCATGTGGCGGTGATCGGCGTCTATGCGCTGGCCAAGGGCCAGAACCTGGTGCGCCCGATGATGACTGGACGCAAACATTTGCCGGCGGAGGTGCCGCTGCCGCGGCTTGCCGGCTGGCGGCGGACGATTCCGCTGGCCATGCTGGCAGCGGCCCTGGCCGGTAGCTTCGCCTGGTTCGGGTAGGCGTCGGGGGACGCTGCCCGTGGATCCGGCCCGGGTCAGAGAGGCCGGGTTGTTGCCGACTGCTCATACCGGCGGCCCCGGCCGATTTACTCGTCCGGCGTCCACCTGGCCGCTGGTATGTCCTTGATTTCGCACATGGCCGCCCCGCCAACCCCATGCGCGATACCGGCCGGCCGAAGAGGCCGCCGATATCAGACCGGCAGCCGGATGCGTGCCCGCAGGCCCCCCAGCGGGCTGTCCTCCAGCATGATTTCGCCGCCGTGCGCGCGCACGATGTCGCGCGCGATCGTCAGGCCGAGGCCGGTGCCGCCGGCGCTGTCGCTTTCGAACGGGCGGAACACGCTTTCCCGGCGGTCGGGCGGGATGCCCGGTCCGTCGTCGTCGACCGTTACCAACACGTTGCGCCCGCCCATCGGTGCGGCGGCCAGCGCCACGTGCCGGGCGTGCCGGCGCGCGTTATCGACCAGGTTGGTCAGAGCCCGGCGCACCGCGTCGGCGCGCAGGCGCAGTGTCAGGCTGGCCGGCACGTCGACCGTCACGATCGCCCCCGCGCGGCGGGCGTCGGCAGCGACTTCCTCGAGCAGGATGGCGAGGTCGGCGGGTTCGGCCTGTTCGGTGCCCTCGCCGCGGGCGAAGGCGAGGTAGGCCTCGATCATCCGTTCCATCTCGGCGACGTCGGCGGTGATCTCGGCGATGTCCTCGGCCTGTTCTGCGCGCACCGGCAGCATCGCGAGCGCGAGGCGCATGCGGGTGAGCGGGGTGCGCAGGTCGTGCGACACGCCGGCGAGCATTTCGGTGCGCTGGGTCAGGAAGCGGCGGATGCGCTCCTGCATCCGGTTGAAGGCGGTGGCGGCGCGGCGCACCTCCACCGCGCCTTCGGGGTGGATCGGGCCGGGGTCGCGGCCGATCCCGAAGGCTTCCACCGAATTGGCCAGGCGGCGGATGCCGCGCACCTGGTTGCGCATGAACAGGGCGGCGATGCCGAACAGCAGCGCCGAGGTGCCGACCAGCCAAGCCACGAACAGCCAGATGGTGCCGAGGTCCACCCGCTTGCGTGGCGCCAGGACGTCCATCACCCCGTCCGGCAGTTGCACCCGGATCAGCACCGCCTCAGGGTTGTAGGTCCAATCCATGTTGTACCGGCCACGCAACGTCTGGCGCAGCGCCGCGTCGAGGTCGTCGTCCATCGGTCCGAGCACGTTCACCATGGTGCCGGTGTGATGCAGCACCGCCCCGGGTTCCAGCCGCATCGTTACCCCGAATTCCCGCTGCGCCATGGCGATGATCCAGGCGCGGTGGGCCGGGTCCGGGTCGCGGCGGACCAGTTCCAGGGCGAAGTTGATCTCCCCGGCCAGGCTGTCCGACAGCCGGCGGTACACGAGGTCGAGGTGGCTGCCGTAGTAGATCTGCAGCGCGACCGCCTGCAGCAGCACGAGCGGCACCAGGATCATCAGCAGGCTGCGCCCGAGCAGCGAGCGCGGCAGCACCCGCTTGAGCGCCCGGTTGAACGGAAGTGGAAGGCCCATTCAGGCCCCCGGCTTCAGCACGTAGCCGCGCCCGCGCACCGTGTGGAGGAAGCGCGGCTCGCGAGGGTCGGGCTCGATCTTGCGACGCAGCCTTGTGACCTGCACGTCGATCGCGCGTTCGCCGGCCTCGTCGGTGCCGAGGGCGGCGGCGATCGTCTCGCGCGACAGCACCTCATTGGGCTGGCGGGCGAAGGCGGCGAGCAGGGCGGCCTCGCCGCCGGTCAGCCGCACCGGCCCGGCCGGGCCGCGCAGCTCGCCACGCGCGGGGTCGAAGATCAGCGGACCGAGCGTGACCGGCGCGGCGCTGGGGGCGAGGGCAGGGGGCGCGGCACGGCGCAGCAGCGCCTTGATCCGCAGCACCAGCTCCAGCGGCTCGAACGGCTTGCCGAGGTAGTCGTCGGCCCCGGCCTCGAAGCCGGCGATGCGGTCCTCCGGCGCGCCGCGCGCGGTGAGCAGCAGCACCGGCAGTTCGCCCGCTGGCTCGGCACGCAGGGCAGCGGTGAGGTCGAGGCCGTCTTCCCCCGGCATCATCACGTCGAGCACCAGCAGGTCGGGGCTGAGCGAGCGCAGCCCGGCGCGTGCCTCGGCGGCGTTGGCTGCCGTGGTGACCCGGAACCCATGCTCGGCGAGGTAGCGCGACAGCAGCGCGCGCAGGCGCGCATCGTCATCGACAACGAGTATATGCGCGTCCTCGGACATCTGCCCGGATCAGGGCGTGTCGGGCCGGCCGGGCGGAATGTCCGCGCGGTCGAGGTAGGCGCGCGCCGAGTTGTTCATGATCGCGCGCATCACCCGGCGGAAGCCGTCCACGGCCGGGCCGCCGGCCTCCCGGTAGGCGCCGGCGAGGCGGTCGCGCTGGCGCTCGAACAGGCGGCGTTCCAGCGCCGCGCCGGCCGGGGTAAGGCTGAGCAGCCGCTGGCGGCGGTCGGCGCTGCCGGGCGCTTGCGCGACGTAGCCCTGCTCCACCAGCGCGCCGAGCACCCGGGCCAAGCTCTGCTTCGTGATGCGCAACAGGGTGAGCAGGTCGGAGACGGTGATGCCCGGATTGCGGCCGATGAAATGCAGCGCGCGGTGGTGCGCGCGGCCGAGGCCGAGCTCGTCCAGGATCACGTCGGCGGCATTGGTGAAGTCGCGATAGGCGAAGAACATCAGGTCCTGGGCGAGGCGGATTTCCTCCTCGCGCAGGAACAGGAGGCCGGCGCCGGCGGCCTGCGGGTGCTTCGGCTCGGGCGGCGGCGGGGCCGGGCGGTGTGCGGCGCTCATGCGCAGGCGCCCGGGAGCGCGGCGGAACAGCCGGGGGAAGGGGGTCGTCGGGAGGCGGCGCCCATCGGGTCGGGCATGGCAGGCATTCCTTGGGTTTCCGGCAGAGTTATTGACGTATATGGGCAGGTATTATACTCTGGGTCTGGTTAGAGCAACAAAATTGCGAGGATCGCTCCCATGGCGCTGGTTCCGTTCGACGATCGTGACGGCTTCATCTGGTGGGACGGCGCCCTGGTGCCGTGGCGGGAGGCGAAGCTGCACGTGCTGTCGCATGGGCTGCATTATGCCTCAGCCGTCTTCGAAGGCGAACGGGCCTATAGCGGGCACATCTTCCGGCTGCGCGCGCATACCGACCGACTGATCAATTCCGGCCGCATCCTCGGCTTCGACATCCCGTATACGGCCGAGCAGATCGATGCCGCCTGCTACGAGACCTTGCGGGCGAACAACCTGACCGACGCCTACGTCCGCCCGATCGCCTGGCGCGGGACGGAAATGCTGGCGGTCTCGGCGCAGCAGACCACCATTCATCTGGCGATTGCGACCTGGCCCTGGCCAAGCTACTTCGGCGCCGACCGCATGGCCGGCATCCGGCTCGGGATGGCGGAGTGGAAGCGCCCGTCGCCGGAGACTGCGCCGATCGCGGCTAAGGCCACCGGCCTTTACATGATCGGCACGCTTTCCAAGCACAAGGCGGAGGCGGAGGGATACGCCGACGCCCTGATGCTGGACTGGCGCGGCCTGGTGGCGGAAGCGACCGGGGCGAACATCTTCTTCGTGTTCGACGGGGAAGTGCACACGCCGACACCGGATTGCTTCCTGGACGGCATCACCCGCCGGTCCGTGATGGCGCTGGCGAAGCACCGGCAGATGAAGGTGGTCGAGCGTGCGATCCGGCCGGAGGAGATGAAGCAGGCGACCGAGGTGTTCCTCGCCGGCACGGCTGCGGAAGTGACCCCGGTGCGCGCGATCGGGGAGCTGTCGTTCACCCCGGGCCAGATCAGCGAGACCTTGCTGAGCGACTACGAAGCGCTGGTGCGCAAGGGTCCGGACGAAGTGGCGCGGATCGTCGGCTGACCGGGTCCGCTCGGGGCGGACCGGCGTCGCCGGTCCGCGGCGGCCTGCCGGTGGGGTGACGGTCTTGCTGCACCGCCGCACGCGCCTCTTGCGCCGCGGCAGCCGCCCGGTTATATCTCCGGTGCGTTTCGTGATCGCGTGATGGGTGCCGGCCGTCCTGGCCCGCTCTGCGCGAAGCGCTCCCTCATCCTCGTTCGCCCCAACGTCGCGCGGGCCGGCGGACTATCAGGCGCGGCTCCCGGGCTTTGGCCCGCGGTGGCGCTGGAGCTTATCTTATCGTGTCATCGAATTTCGTCGGACTCGGCCTTGCCGGGTCCCTGTTGGCGGCCCTCGACCGTCAGGGCTTTCATACGCCCACCCCCATCCAGTCCGGCGCCATCCCGGCGCTCCTGTCCGGCCGCGACCTGCTCGGCGTCGCCCAGACCGGCTCCGGCAAGACCGCGGCGTTCGGCCTGCCGCTGCTGCAGCACCTCGCCACCACGCCGAGCCGGCCGCAGCCGCAGACCACGACGGCGCTGATCCTGGCGCCGACCCGCGAGCTGGCGTTGCAGATCGAGGAAAGCCTGCGCTCGTTCGGCGAGGGCCAGCGCTTCCGCCTGACCGCCATCCTCGGCGGCTGCTCGCGCCATGCCCAGGTGCAGCGGATGCGCCCCGGTGTCGACATCGTCGTCGGCACGCCCGGGCGGATCTGCGACCTGATGTCCACCGGAGAGCTGAAGCTGCACCAGGTGCGGCATTTTGTGCTCGACGAGGCGGACCGCATGCTCGACCTCGGCTTCATCCGCGACATCCGCCGCATCGTCGCGGCCCTGCCGGCGGCCCGCCAGTCGGCGCTGTTTTCCGCCACCATGCCAACCGAGGTGGCGAAGCTTGCCGAGGGGCTGCTGCGCGATCCGGTGCGGGTCGCCATCGCCCCGGTGGCTGCAACGATCCCGAAGATCGAGCAGCTCGTGCATTTCGTGGATACCGCCGGCAAGCGGGCGCTGCTCGGGCGGCTGCTGGACGATCCGGCGATGGAGCGGGTGATCGTGTTCACCCGCACCAAGCACGGTGCCGACCGGGTGGCGCTGGCCTTGGAGACGGGCGGCGTGGCCGTCAGCGCGCTGCACGGCAACAAGAGCCAGCCGCAGCGGGTGCGCGCGCTCGACCGGTTCCGCTCCGGGCGGGCACGCGTGCTGGTGGCGACTGACATCGCCGCGCGTGGCATCGACGTCACGGGCGTTTCGCACGTGATCAATTTCGACCTGCCGATGCAGGCCGAGGACTATGTGCACCGGATCGGCCGCACGGCGCGGGCCGGGGCGAGCGGGATCGCGATTTCGCTCTGCGACGCCTCCGAACGCAGCGTGCTGCGGGCGATCGAGCGGATGACGGGGACGGCGATCGGGGTTGCCTCCGGGTCGCCGGGGTCGCCGGAACGTTCCGCGGCCAACGACACGGCGCCCGCGCCGCGGGCGGCGCGCAACCGGCGCCGCGGCGGGATGCGCCGCGCGGCATAGGCGACGCCAGGCACAGGCCGGTCGCTGCGGGACCGTGATCCGGTCCCGCGGCGGCCGGCGCCTACATCAGCTTGTTGATGATGTTGTTGTTGAACAGGTCGATCACGACGCTCGTGGCATCGCCCCAGGGGGCGGCGCGCAGGTTCGCGGGATCGAACTTGCTGCGCAGGGTATCGTCGACATTGATCTCGTATTTCGACCCCGGCTTGACGAAGGTATCGTACGTCTTCGTCGAGTAGTCCTTCTTGACCATGGTCGCGAGGAACAGCAGCAGGTCGTCGTTATGGGTGCGCTTGGCGTAGTCGGTGATGCGCGCGCCCAGCGCCTTGTTCTTCATCTGCGCGGCCCATTGGGCGAGGGTGCCGACCCGCTTGACGGCGCCGACCTTCTCGACCGTCTCCTCGGCCTCCTTCTGCAGGCCGGTGATCTCGCCGATCATGACCTTGGTCTCGGCGACCACCGTCTTGTCGGCCTCCGCCGCGGCGGCCTTGCCCAGCACCTGCTGGTAGGCGCT
Source organism: uncultured Pseudomonadota bacterium (assembly GCA_963708095.1). Lineage (GTDB taxonomy): Bacteria > Pseudomonadota > Alphaproteobacteria > Acetobacterales > Acetobacteraceae > JAJZVS01. Next base: position 2,605,468 of record OY970182.1, on the reverse strand, counting down.
GCCGACCCGGTTGAAGTCGGCCAGCGCCTTGTCGGCCTCGGCCTTGTCCTCGCTGGCGATCGCCTGGTCGAGCTTGCGCGACGCCGGGGTCATGCCGGAGCTTTTGTTGAACAGACCGAGGAACTTCTCGCTCGGTTTCTTCTTGGCAGTTGCCTTCTCGAAATTGGTCTTGATGGTCTGCCATTCTTTCTCGAATGATGCGATGGCCATGCTGCGCTCTCCCGTTGACGGTGGTTGCCCCTCCGTTGGTCCGGATCATACCGTAACAGCCAGGGCCTGATCCAGATCGGCGATCAGGTCGGCCGCGGTTTCCAGCCCGATCGACAGCCGGATCACGTCGGCCCCCGCGCCGGCCGCCTCCCGCTGCTCGTCGGAAAGCTGGCGGTGGGTGGTGGAGGCGGGGTGCAGGATCAGGCTGCGCGTGTCGCCGATATTGGCGAGGTGGGAGAAGAGCCGCACTCCCTCGACCAGCTTCACCCCGACGGCATAGCCGCCCTTGACGCCGAAGGTGAACACCGCGCCCGCCCCGAGCGGCAGGTAGCGCCGCGCAAGCGCACGGTACGGGCTGGATTCCAGGCCGGCGTAGGAGACCCAGGCGACCGCGGGATGCGCCGCCAGATGCTCCGCCACCGCCTGGGCGTTGGCGCAGTGACGCTCCATCCGCACGTGCAAGGTTTCGATGCCGGTGATGGTGAGGAAGGCGTTCATCGGCGCCATGGTCGGCCCGAAGTCGCGCAGGCCGACCGCGCGTGCCTTGGTGGTGAACGCGAAATCGCCGAAATTCTCGAAGAAGCGGAGCCCGTGGTAGGCGGGTTCCGGCTCGGTCAGGGAAGGAAACCGCCCGCCGGCCGCCCAGTCGAAACGGCCGGACTCGACGATGATGCCGCCCAGCGAATTGCCGTGCCCATCGAGGAACTTTGTGGTGGAGTGGGTGACGATGTCCGCGCCCCACTCGAACGGACGGCACAGGTAGGGTGTTGCCAGGGTATTGTCGACGATCAGCGGGATCCCCGCGTCATGCGCGACCTTCGCGACCGCTTCCAGATCGACGATCACGCCGCCCGGGTTGGCGAGGCTTTCCACGAAGATCGCCTTGCAGCGTGGCGTCAGCGCGGCACGGAAATTCTCCGGATCGCGCGGATCGACAAAATGGCAGGTCCAGCCGAGCTTCTTGAACGACAGGCCGAACTGGGTCAGCGACCCGCCGTACAGGTTGCGGCTGGCCAGGAACTCGTCGCCCGGTTCCAGCAGGGTCGCGAAGACCAGGAACTGCGCCGCATGGCCCGATGCGGCGGCGAGCGCGGCGCGGCCGCCCTCCAGGTTCGCCACCCGCTCCTCCAGCACCGCGACCGTGGGGTTCGTCAGGCGGTTATAGATGTAACCGAAATTGTGCAGATTGAACAGGGACGCGGCGTGATCGGCGTCCTGGAACACGTAGGCGGCGGTCTGGTAGATCGGCGTGATGCGCGCCCCGGTGGTAGGATCCGGCGCCGCGCCGGCGTGCACCGCACGGGTCTCGAAACCGTAGCTGACGTTGGCGGACGGCGGGGCCTCCACCCGCGGCGTGCGCGCGGTCGGCGGCGCGGCGGGCTGGTTGCGGATGATGCCGGAATTGACCCCGCTCCAGGACAGCTCCCCGCCCAGGCGGCCGAATTCGATCTTGGGACAGCGATTCATCACCACTTCCAGCCCAGCCGCTTCGGCGCGCGCACCGGCCGCGTCGTTGCGCACGCCGAGCTGCATCCACACCACCTTCGCGCCGACCGCGATCGCGTCGTCGACGATCGGGCCCACCTGGTCGGAGGCACGGAACATATCGACCATGTCGATCTTCTCGGGGATGTCGCGCACGGAGGCATAGGCCCGCTCGCCCAGCAGGTCCTGGCCGGCGAGGCCGGGGTTCACGGGGATCACCCGGTAGCCCTTGCCCTGGAGGTATTTCATCACGAAATAGCTCGGCCGGTTCCAGTTCGAAGACGCACCGACGAGCGCGATCGTGCGGACCGACGACAAGATGCGCCGCAGTTTTGCGTCGGAATACGGAATGGGATCGATCGCGGTCATCGGGCGGTCCTCTCGTGCATCGCTGCGGCCTTTTGGGGCGCCCTCTTGGGGCGGTGCGGCCAGGCAGCTAGCATAGGCCGGTCACGGAGGATCGTCACATGAGCAGCACCGCCCAGGGGTCGTCGCACTACCTTGCCGTCCGCGAGGATTGGCTTGCCAAAAGGGTCGAGCCGGCCCTGGAACCGGACCTGCCGATCATCGATCCGCACCATCATCTGTGGGACCGTGGTGGCTGGCGCTACCTGCTGGACGAGCTGCTGGCCGACCTCAACAGCGGCCACCGCATCACCGATACCGTGTTCATCCAGTGCCGCGCCTTCCACCGCGCGCATGGGCCGGAGGAACTGCGTCCGGTCGGCGAGACGGAATTCGTCAACGGCGTCGCCGCCATGAGCGCCTCCGGCGGCTACGGCGCCACCCGCATCTGCGCCGGCATCGTCGGCCACGCCAACCTGGCGCTCGGGGCGCGCGTGGAAGCGGTGCTGGAGGCGCATCTGTGCGCCGGTGGCGATCGGTTCCGCGGCATCCGCCACATCACCGCCTGGGACGCCGATCCGGTGATGCTGAATCCCGGCAATCCCGCGCCCGCCGAGCTCATGGGCACCGCAGCCTTCCGCGAGGGGTTCGCGAAACTGATCGGCATGGATCTCACGTACAACTCCTGGCTGTACCACCCGCAGATCCCCGAGCTCACCGCGCTCGCGCGTGCCTTCCCGACCGCGCGTATCGTGCTCGACCACGTGGGCGGCCCGCTCGGTATCGGCCGGTACGCAGGCAAGCAGAAGGAAGTGTTCGCCGTCTGGGAGAAGTCGATCCGCGATCTTGCGACCTGTCCCAACGTGCACGTGAAGCTCGGCGGGCTCGGGATGCGGATCAACGGCTACGGTTTCGAGGCGCAAGCCGAGCCGCCGGGCTCCGAGGCGCTGGCCGCCGCCTGGAAGCCCTATATCGAGACCTGCATTGCGGCGTTCGGCGTCGCGCGCTGCATGTTCGAAAGCAATTTTCCTGTCGACAAGGGATCGTACAGCTACGCAGTCGGCTGGAACGCGTTCAAGCGCCTGGCCGCCGGTGCCTCGGCCGCCGAGAAGGCGGCGCTGTTCTCCGGCACGGCGCGCAGCTTCTACCGGCTGGGGAGCTGATCCCATGCCGGGGCCGTTCGACCTCTCGGGCAAGGTCGCGCTCGTCACCGGCGGCAATTCCGGCATCGGCCTCGGCATGGCGCGTTGCCTGGCCGAGGCCGGCGCCGATATCGCCATCTGGGGGACCAGTGCGGCCAAGAACGAGGCCGCGCGCGTCGAGCTGGAACGGACCGGCCGGCGCGTGCTGGCGCTTGCCTGCAACGTCGGCGACGAAGCCGCCGTCGCCGCCGCATTCGCGCGCACGGTCGAGACGATGGGCCGGGTCGACGGCTGCTTCGCCAATGCCGGCGTGAGCGGACGCGGACTCGCGTCCTTCCTCGACATGACGACCGAGGAATGGAACCGCGTGCTGCGGGTCAACCTGCACGGCGCGTTCTACACGTTCCGCGCTGCGGCGAAGCATATGGTGCATCGCGGGGAGGGAGGCGTACTGGTCGGCACCGCCTCGCTCGCCGCGATCGAGGCGGCGCCGAGATCGGAACATTACGCGGCCAGCAAGGGCGCCATGATCTCCATGGTGCGCGCCATGGCGGTGGAATTTGCCCGCCATCGCATCCGCGCCCACGCGATCGTGCCCGGATGGATCGAGACCGACATGACGGCCAATGCCGTCGGCAACCCGAAGTTCCACGGCAACGTGATGCCGCGCATCCCGATGCGCCGCTGGGGGACGGGATCCGATTTCGGCGGCATCGCGGTGTATCTGATGAGTGATGCGTCCGCCTATCACACCGGGGACAGTTTCGTGATCGACGGGGGATATTCGTTGTTCTGAGCCGGATTGCGTGCCCGGTGGTCGATGAACAAACCGTAGGCTTTCCTCCCAGCCATCCCCATCCGCCGGCCGCGATGGTGCGGCGCGCCGCAACGATGTGGCGCCGCCAACACCGGGGAGCGGAGCATGACGACGTATCTTTCCCAGACCAAGGCTCGGGCGCGCCTGCTGCCCTGGCTGCTGGTCGGCGCCCTCGCCATCGGCCTCGCCGGCGCCGCCCGTGCCGACAGCAGCGAAGATCGGAGCGACGCGGCTGTCCTGGCCGCGGCGAAGGTCTCGCTCGGCCAGGCGATCGCTATTGCCGAGCGGCGTGCCGGCGGCCGGGCGATCGGTGCCGAGGTGGACAACGGGAACGGCGCCGCGCGCATCGCGGTCGAAGTCGCCAGTGCCCAGGGCGTGCGCACGGTGCTGATCGACCCGCAGACGGGTCATGTCGTCGCCATCCGCGCAACCAGGGGCAAGCACCAGGCGAAGGACGGGGCAGACACCGACTGACCCGCCGGCGGCGCAGACCTCGCCCAAGCGTCGCGCCGCGCCCATATCCCCCGCCATCAAGGGCGGCCATCATACCGGCAGCCCTGGTAGTATCGGTAGCCCTGACACCGACCGCCCTGGCACCGGGCGCACTCATGAGGCAAGCGACGATGCGACTGCTGGTCATCGAGGACGACGAAGCGACCGCCGGCTACATCCTGCGCGGCCTTTCCCAGCACGGCCACGTCGCCGACCACGCCGCCACCGGCCGCGACGGGCTGTTCCTGGCCGACGACACCGGCTACGACGCGCTTGTCGTCGACCGTCGCCTGCCGGGCCTGGACGGGCTGTCCGTGGTGCGCACCCTTCGCGCCGCCGGGGTGAAGACGCCGGTGCTGTTCCTCACCACGCTCGCCGGGCTCGAAGACCGGGTGGAGGGGCTGGAAGCCGGCGGCGACGACTACCTGGTGAAGCCCTTCGCCTTCGTCGAATTGCTCGCCCGGTTGCAGGCGCTCGCCCGCCGTCCGCCCCTGCGCGAGGCCCCCGCGACCTTGCGCGTTGCCGATCTCGAAATGAACCTGGCGCAGCGCAGCGTCACCCGCGGCGGGGCGCGCATCCCGCTGCAGCCGCGCGAGTTCCAGCTCCTGGAAGTGCTGCTGCGCCACGCCGGCCAGGTCGTCACCCGCACCATGTTGCTGGAAAAGGTCTGGGATTTCCATTTCGACCCGATCACCAACGTGGTGGACACGCACATCTGCCGGCTGCGGGCCCGGCTCGATCGCGGCGGCGATCCCGAACTGATCCACACGGTGCGCGGCGCAGGCTATATCCTTCGTGCGCCCGATCCCGTGGCCTGAGCCGCGCCTCTGGCGCACCGCGAGCTTCCGGCTCCTGGCGCTCTATGTGCTGCTGTTCGCCCTCTCCTCGGTCCTGCTCGGCGGGGTGGTGTTCTGGATCGCGCAGGGGGCGCTGGACCGGCAGATGCGGGTGCGCATCCGCGCCGAGACCGCCTCGCTGGTGGCCGAGGCACGGGCCGACGGCCTGGCCCGGGTCATCGACGACGTGCGGCTGAGCGAGCGCGGCAGCGGGACGCTCGTCTATCGGGTGCAAGCGGCCGACGGTCGCGGCCTGGCCGGAGCCCTGCCGCGGCTCGCCCCACGCCCGGGCTGGATCGACCTCACCCTGGGCCACGGCGACGAGGCGCAGGAAGGCGAGAACCAAGAACGGGTGCGTGCGCTGGTGACCGGCCTCGGCGGCGGCGTGCTGCTCGCGGTCGGCGACGATCTGGATCGGGCGAGGGATGCGGAGACGGCCATCCTGGGCGCCTTTGCCTGGGCGACCGGCCTCGTCGTGCTGCTCGGGATCGGCGGCGGGCTGGTGTTGAGCCGCGGCTTTCTGCTGCGGGTGGACGCGATCGGCCGCACCGCGGAGGCGATCATTCAGGGCGACCTGCGGCGGCGCATTCCGGTGAGCGGGGTCGGCGACGATCTCGATCGGCTGGCCGGCACGCTCAACCACATGCTGGACCGCATCGCCGCGCTGATGGAGAGCCTGCGCCAGGTTTCCTCCGACGTGGCGCATGACCTGCGCACGCCGCTGTCGCGGCTGTTGCAGCAGCTCGATACCGCCCGCAGCGGGGCGACGACGGTTGCCGAGTACCGCGCCGCGGTGGAAGCCGCGGCGGCGGAGGCCGAAACCCTGCTCGCGACTTTCGCCGCCGTGCTGCGCATCGCCCAGGTGGAGGCGGGCGGGCCGCGGGCGCGCTTCCGTCCCGTCGATCTCTCGGCACTGGTCCTCGCCGTGGCCGAGGCCTACGCGCCGGCGATCGAGGCGGCGGACCACCGTCTGGTCTGCGAAGCGGCGCCGGGAATCGCAATCGTCGGCGACCGGGAATTGCTGGCGCAGGTGCTGGCGAATCTGATCGAGAACGCGCTGCGTCATTGTCCCGTCGGTTGCACGATCCGGCTCACCCTGGAGCGCACGGCCGGGGGCGTCGCGCTCGCCGTGACCGACGATGGACCGGGGGTGCCGGAGGCCGAGCGCGGCCGGATTTTCGAACGCTTCTTCCGCGCCGAACACAGCCGCACGACGCCGGGCAGCGGCCTGGGGCTGGCGATGGTCGCGGCGGTGGCGGAACTGCACGGGGCCACGGTGGAGGCCGAGGATGCCGGGCCCGGGCTGCGGGTGCGGATCGATTTTCCCGCTGCGGGATGAGGGGGGCGGCCGGCCCGCCGTTGCGCCGCGGCCGAGCGGTCGTCGGTAGCTACGTCCCCGGCGGACGCGCCTCGCGCGCCATCGCCGCTTCGATCACCGTGCGGTCGAACACGCCGCAGGCGTTGTCGGCGCCCGGCAGGAAGCGGCGGAACACCGCCGACCGTTCCAGGCTGATCCGGTGCAGCCGCCGCAGTTCCGCCAGCGGATCGGGGTGGTCGTCGGCGCGCAGGTCGAGGTCCGGGTAGGGATCGCGCGAGCAGATTTTCAGCGCGGCCGCCTGCTTGCCGCGCTTGTCGCCGCCGGCCGCTTCGCCGGCCTCCATCGCGCTCAGCAGCCGCTCGGCCAGGCTGCCGGTCGCGGCGGCGAACGCGTCCAGCGTGGCCGCCACCACCGCCGGCCCGGCCAGCATGTTGCCGGCGACGGAAATGTCGGCCCCGCGCACCGATCCCGCCCAGGCGATGCAGCCGGCGCCGGTGTGCTGCGCGATCCGCCCCTGCGCATCGAGGATGTGGAACTGCCGCTGCTCGGCCCCCGCATCAGCGCCGACCAGCGCGGCCAGCACCGCAGCCGGGTCTTCGCCGGCGCGCAGCCGGGGCATCGCCCGCACGGCGTACATCGGGTTCACCAGCGCCTGGGTGGAGAGCGCGGCGACGCCGCCCTCCACCGCGATCGTCAGCGCGCCAACGGCGAAGAACCGGGAGGCGACGGCGGCACCGAGCGCGCCGGTCGCAGGATCGCGCACGAGGAGGGACCAGGTCATGGCTCGATGATCCCGCCGCATGCCGGATCGGACAAGGGGGGCCGGCGGTCCCGCCGATCGGAAAGCGTTACCTGGTCAGGACAACTCCCGGTTTCGGGGCAGAGGGAGCAGGGTCTTTCGCCCGTCCGGTTGCATTGCCGCCAGCCAGACGTATTCTTATACGTGTTGGAGGCCGCTCATGTTGAAGAAACTCACCATCACCATCGACGCCGAAGTCTATGACGGCCTGCATCATGTCATCGGACGCCGGCGAATCAGCCGCTTCCTCAACGACCTCGCCCGCCCGCACGTCGTCGGCCGGGATCTCTCCGCCGGCTATGCGGCCATGGCCGCCGACGAGGGCCGCGAGGCGGCGGCCGAGGCCTGGACGGAAGGTCTCATCGGGGACGTCGCCGACGAGCCATCCCGTCGTGGCGCCTGACCTCGCGCCGCAGCGCGGCGAGGTCTGGCTGGTATCCTTCGATCCCGCGCTCGGCGGGGAAATCCGGAAAACCCGCCCGGCGGTCGTGGTGAGTAACGACCCGGCAAACGGCCTGCTCAACCGGGTCCAGGTGGTCCCGGTCTCCAGCCAGGTCGGCCGTCTCTATCCGGCCGAAGCCCTCATCATGCTCAACGGCGAACGCCGCAAGGCCATGGCCGACCAGGTCACCACCGCCAGCAAGCATCGGTTGCAGCGGCGCCTGGGAGTGCTTGGACCGGACGACCTGAAGGCCGTGTGCCGCGTCGTCCGGCTGCAACTCGGGCTTTGACCGGCTCGGTGTGAACCGGGCCTACGCGCCGCGTTCGCGTGCCTTTACCGCCTGCCAGCCGGCTTCCATCTCCGCCAGGGTTTGCTCGGCCAGGGTGCGCCCGCCCCGCTCCGCCGCCTGCTCCATCTGCCCGAAGCGGGTGGCGAATTTCCGGTTCGCCCCGCGCAGGCATTCTTCCGGATCGAGCCCAAGTTTGCGGCCCAGGTTGGCCAGCACGAACAGCAGGTCGCCCAGCTCGTCGGCCAGCCGTGCGGGGTCGGCGCCGGGGAGTTCGGCGCGCAGTTCGGCCGCTTCCTCCTCCAGCTTGTCGAGCACCGCCGCCGGGTCGGGCCAGTCGAAGCCGACGCGCGCGGCGCGCTTCGTGAGCTTCTCGGCGCGGGTGAGCGCGGGCAGGGCGGCGGGGACGCCGGCGAGCGTGCCGATCTCCGCCCGCGCCTGCCGCTCCTGCGCCTTCTGCGCCTCCCACGCCGAGGCATGCGCGGCGGCTTCCCGCGTGGCTTCGTCGCCGAAGACGTGGGGGTGGCGGCAGATCATCTTGTCGGCGATCGCGCGGGCGACGTCGGCGAAGGCGAAGCGGCCTTCTTCCTCGGCCAGGCGCGCGTGGTAGACGACCTGGAACAACAGATCGCCGAGTTCGTCTTCCAGCGCGGGGAAGTCGCGGCGGGCGATGGCGTCGGCGACCTCGTAGGCTTCCTCGATCGTGTAGGGGGCGATGGTGGCGAAGTCCTGCACCTTGTCCCAGGGGCAGCCGGTCTCGGGGTGGCGCAGGGCGGCCATCACGTCGAGCAGGCGGCGGAGTTCGGCTTCGGGGGAAGGGCGGGTCATGTCCAGGCCATAGGGCGGCGCGGCGGGACGGGCAACCTTGCGGGGGACGGGTCATCGCGCTGGGCAGACGGCGGATGGTCCGGCGGCGATCCCGGAGGTATCAGGGCGCGGGTTGCAGTGCGTCCCCGGCCCGGCCGGAGTCGACCCGAAGCCGCCATTTCCAACTCGACAAGATTCGTCCAAACTTGGCCGATAGCGGAATGGCGGGTTCGAAGCACTTGGCTGGCCACAGCCGCCATTAAATCCGGCCCTCGGCCCGGCAGGTCCCGACCCGAGCCGGACGCTCGATGGTCCGACCTCCCGCCCCAATAACGGACAACGGGCCAGACGTCACTAAACTCCGGCGATCGGCTGCCGCAATCTACTGAGAACGAAGCCGCGTCGGGGGCGAGTGGGACCTCAAAGATTGGATCGGGGCACAGGGTGCTGGAAGTAACGCAAGATCATTTCTCAAGGGCCGCTTTGGAAATCGGCCAAAACGGCGAAAACGATACATTGCCTTATGATATCGATGCCTCGTTTATTCGTGACAAGGCAGAGGACCTGGCGACAATTTGCTTTCAATTGTTTCAGTCTATTGAAGCTAAGCCCGAGAAAGACGCGGTTTCATTTATGAATGGGATTACTATTGGCTCAGAGCGGCTCCTGGCTCCTTCGGGGTCACACGGGTTCCGAATTACGACAAAGATACATCCGTTCTGGAACCTGTATCTGAATGGCCTTGGCCTAGCTATTGCCGAAGCCAACGAAGAACATCGGAGCGCACGTGCCCATTCCTATCGGCTCGGCGACGAAGCCCCCTCTTTCTTCGACAGATCGAAATCATGGATGACATACAAGGAGGCGACGCTTAAGGAAGAAGGGCTTACGAACGACGGTTGTGTGGTTATTCAGACTGATATTTCGAGCTTTTACGAGCACATCTACCACCACAGATTAGAAAACCTCGTCAACGACCTTGCGGCCGGCAGTTCCACAGTCGCTATTCAGATCGATCGCATCCTAAGTAAGTTGTGTGCAGGCCGGTCGTTTGGCTTGCCAGTCGGCGGGCAGTGCGCGCGCATCCTCGCGGAAGTGATGATGACACCTATCGACCTGTCACTCTCCGACGCGGGGATTGCTTGGCATCGCTACGTCGATGACTTCACGTTGATCTGCAGGTCTCAACAAGCTGCCTACGCTGCGCTATCGGAGCTATCTCACTCACTTGCTGACTACGGGCTATCATTAAACCGTACCAAAACCACAATTCTCAGTGCGAAGCATTACACAGACTATATTGCAGCTCAATTTGGTGGTGAAGACGATAAAAGCCTTGCCCTAAGGGAACTTGATTTGCATTTTGACCCATACTCCGACGCGGCGCGGGCTGAATATGAACAGCTGAAGAAGTCATTCGCAGACATTGATATAAATTTTCTACTTGACCTCGAAAAAGAAAAATCCCAGCCAGATAATTTCGTATTGGCCCAGATAGGGCGCGCGCTGAAATTCCAGGAACCAAAAGTGGCCGCCCAATTATGCGCCACTTTGCTCGATCCGAAAAATCTCGACTCATTCAGAGCTTCTTGGTCAAAGATAATGCGTGGCGTTTACTCTGTGCGGGCCAATGTTGAATTTGAAGCGGTCTACCAACAGATCGACGACCTATTGGATAAGGTGCCCGGGTCTGCCTCTCACCTTTTGATGCCCGAAGCAAATACCCTGCATTACTTGCGGGCGATACGGTTCAGGAGAACTGACGCCCGCGGACGTTTGGTTAGGCGCATCCACACAGAAACGTCATCACAGGCGGTAAGGCGTGCTTGCATCGACTGTTGGAAACACTGGGGTGATCGCGCGAGCTTCACGCGACTAAGAAATCAATGGCAAAATCTTGGTCCCGATGAACAGCGAATGGTTTGGCTCGCGGCCGGGAGCTTCGGAGATGACGGCATACATGCGAGGGCCCAACTGCGGAGATCGCTCGGCCAGGCATGGCGTCTCGGCTTTGAGACAAACAACGGCATCACGTTTGCATCTTGCTATGAGGGTTGGGCAAGAAATGGCGCTTAGGAGGTTCCCATTTCGTGATCCAAGAACCGTAGCGCGCGACATTCCTGGTCTTCTTGATGTTCTATTCCCGCGCCTAGCCGGTGGCTTAGTGGCGTCTTTGAATAGGAGAATGTTCACGTTTGAGAAGATCGTCCCGGTACCAGACGCCCTTGTTGAAAAGAGTCATCTGCAAAGGGCGATGTTGTTTGAGTTATCTATGGCTCGAGCCGAAATCATACTGGACGGTAAGGGTGAGCCGCGTTGGGATGACTGTTTAATGGTTGCTACCGATCGCCAAAAGCAGCACTACGATTCGAAAGTCCCAGCTCGGCTGGAACAGTGCGATATGGACGTAGCATCTCACGCTGCGAACAATTTTATTGCGATGTTAATGAGCGTGCAGAGTCAACATCCAAGCATGGCACTGCGAAGGAGTCCTGTGATACCTGGGCTGGGATGGATTGCTTCTGGTGTTGGAGATTTTACGCTCGGTTCAATACTTGTTGAGGTGAAACATACCGATAGGAACTTTGTATCCGGAGACTTCAGGCAGGTGCTCATGTATTGGTTGCTGAAATACGCAGCATCGATCGAGGAGAACGACGAGGTCTGGTCGGATTGCTTGCTAATGAATCCAAGGCGAGGTTCCGGGTTGCTCATCAATTTTGACTATCTGTTGCGATCTGCATCTGCAAGTTCTAGTCGAGTTGAGCTACTTGAACTCCTACGTTCTATTGTGGACCAGGATATGGACCGCCGATAAGGAAGAATTTGCCAGCACACCGAGTTTTCGGAAACCGCGATGCAGGGCTAATGCTGGAAGTAAGATTGACCGTGGGCTGGCTGGAAAGGACTGCTCTCCCGCAGGATCGCCCGAAACCTAGCAGCTCGGAACCGGCCCGTCGGGGCGAGCAGGATGAATGTCCGAATTCCTGGTCGACTGCTCGGAAACCGAATGTCGGGTTTCCGCCCCCTCCCGCCATCCGACGGCCGCGGGAAAGCGGCCGCTGTCGGGAAGCTGATCCGGGCGTCTGAATGACCGCCCTGGGCGCATGCCGGACGCTGGCGCTTCCGTATCCCACGTCCGCTTTCCACCCGTTGCGATAGTCCGAACCCGGTACGAAGCGTCAGATTTTCACCACTAGATCAGCTACCAATGTCTGCCGCGCTGGCACAACCCTGGTGGGTACAGTGACGGGATTCCGAAGACACCATCCGCCGCTGGCCAAGGCTACGTCGCCGCCGAAACCACCTACGAGGAAGCCGGCAAGCAGAAGCGCGCCGTCATCGTCATCGGCCCCGAATACGGCACCGTCGGCCAGGAACTGGTCCGGGAAGCCGCCCGCGAATGCCGCGACCGGGCCGATGCTCCGGTCATCTGCGGCTTCGCCTTCGACCCGCAAGTGGGCGAGACCACGATGAACCTCGGCCGCCTGGTGGTGCTGAAAGCCCGCATGAGCCAGGAACGCCACGCCGCCGAAGCCTGCAAATCCGGCGGCGGCAACCTGTTCGTCGTGTTCGGCGAACCCGACATCGCGCGCGACCGCGCCCAGGACGGCACTTGCACGATCCACCTCCGCGGCGTCGCTATCTTCGACCCCACCACTGGCGAAGTCCGCAGCTCCGGCAAGGTCGAGGACGACGTGGCCTGCTGGTTCGTCGATACCGACGACGACGCCGACAGCTTCTTCGTCCGCCAGGCCTTTTTCGTCGGCGGCAAGGACCCGTACGAAAAACTGGAATCCGCCCTGAAAGCCGAGATCGACCCCGACGCCTGGGCCAGCCTCTACAGCACCACCAGCCGCAAGTTCCCGCCCCCGAAATCCGGCCGCATCGCCGTGAAGGTCATCAACCACTACGGCGACGAAGCCCTGCGCGTCTTCCGCCTGGCCTGACCCCGGCCCCAGCGGCAAGCCGGGGTGGTGCGCGGGCCAGGACGACCGCCCCGCGCGTCCGCCGCCAGGTCCCCGCGCCGTCGGCAGCACCGCTTCAAACACAGAGAGAGAATGAGCCAGCGGCCGATGGCCGGCCGCACCGCGATGGGACAAAATGGTCCTGCTCGGGACCGGCCAAGGCCGCCTCCCGATGGTATTTTGGCGACGCGCATCCATAACCGACGCTGGTCGGGATTTCCGCCGATCGCCGATTTCGGCGTGGCGCCCCCGCCGCAAAATCAGCTTGACACGGCGGCGGATTGGTGTTCTTGTTATGTTCATGTCCGCCGCCGCTTCCCCCCTCAGCACCAGGGACCCCCTGACCACCAGCGCCTGGGCCCTCGCCGGGCGCTTCGCCCTCTTCATCAGCGGATTGCGCGAAGCGGTGGCGGCCGGCATGGAGAACCACCCGGCCGTGATGGATCTCGCGGCCCGGCTATGGAACCGCCTGACCGAGGCGGCCGAGCGCTTCGCCGCGATCGCCGCCCACCCGGTGGCGCGGTCCCGCCGGCGCCCCGCCGCACCCGCCCCGCTGCCGGAAGATGCGCGGCCGGAAGATACGCGGCCGGAAGATACGCTGCCGGCCCGCCCCGCCGCCCCGCGCCGGACCCTGCCCCGAGGCCTTGGCTGGCTGGCGCGGATGGCGCCGGAGACGGTGCCCTCCGGCATCGAATTCGCCTATCTCCTGGCCCAGCCGGAGATGATGGAACTGCTGGCGGCCGCGCCCCGGCTGTGGCGGGTGCTGCGCCCGCTGTGCCGGATGTTCGGCATCACCCCACCCGAGGCCCTGCCGCCCGCGCCCCCGCGGCGCGCGCCGGCGGCGGCGCCCGACCCCGACCGCAAGCGCCGGCAGTCCGAAGCCGCGGCGATCCGGGAGCATGGTCCGCTCGGATATCGCCCACCGCTTTTCGGCCGCTAGACCGGAGCCGGCATTCGTACGCCCATATTGTTACGATATGACAACATAACCGCCCCACAAAACCGCCCCACATAATCGCCCCTGGGGGCGCCACCCCAGCGTCGGAAGCCCCCGGGACGGCGCGGGGACCGCAGGGACCGCGCCAGCAGATCCGAACCGCGCGCCCGGCCGCAGCCGGCACGACGGCCCGGACGGTGCGACGACGCACAAGGCCGCCGTCGGCGGTCATCAAATTTCTCGATAAGAGCAAATCGAAATAACCCGCCGGCACCGCCCCTGCCGGTCTCTCCCACCCCCGCCCGCCGTCCCGCCGTCCGACCCCGATCTCATCGGCCGCGCGTGCGTTCACCAACCCTAAGGAATGCTTCACGTGAAGCATCGTTCGACATCGAACGATCTTCCCCCGCCCCGGCCATTGCTCCCGGCGCCCACCCGGCTACAACCCTCCGCGGAGAACCGTCCCGGAGCCCCGCCCGCCATGCCCACCCCACTCGAAACCGTCATCGCCGCCGCCCGCGACCTGCTGGGCGAGCGCCTGTCCACCAACGCCACCCTGCGCGAGCACCACTCGCACGGCCAGGACACCCAGCCGCCGCACCTGCCGGATGCGGTCGCCTTCGTCGAAACCACCGTCGAGGTCGCGCGCATCCTCGCCCTCTGCAACGCCCACGCCATCCCCGTCACGCCCTGGGGCGCCGGCACGTCGCTGGAGGGCCACGTGACCCCGGTGCGCGGCGGCATCACGCTCGACCTGTCGCGCATGACCCGCATCCTGACGGTGAGCCAGGAGGACATGGACTGCCGGGTGGAAGCGGGCGTCACCCGCGAGCAGCTCAACACCCATCTGCGCGACGCCGGGCTGTTCTTCCCGGTCGATCCCGGCACCTCGGCCTGCACCCTGGGCGGGATGTGCGCCACCCGCGCCTCCGGCACCAACGCGGTGCGCTACGGCACGATCCGGGAGAACGTGCTGGGGCTGACGGTGGCGCTGGCCGACGGGCGGGTGATCCGCACCGGGGGACGGGTGCGCAAATCCGCGACCGGCTACGACCTGACAAGGCTGTTCATCGGTTCCGAAGGCACGTTGGGGGTGATCACCGAAGTGGGGCTGCGGTTGCACGGCATTCCGGAGGCGATTTCCTCCGCCACCTGCCAGTTCGACGACCTGCGCGCCGCGGTGGAGACGGTCATCACGGTGATGCAGTCGGGCATTCCGGTCGCGCGCATCGAGTTCCTGGACGAGGTGCAGATGGCCGCCTGCATCGCCTACTCGAAGCTCACCGGCCTGGAAGCCAGGCCGACCCTGTTCTTCGAGTTCCACGGCACCGAGGCCTCGGTCGCCGAGCAGGCCGGCCAGGCGGAGGCGATCGCGCGCGACTACGGCGCGCAGGGTTTCCGCTGGGCGACCGATCCGGCCGAGCGGGCGAAGCTCTGGCAGGCGCGCCACGATGCGCTGTGGGCGGCGCTGGCGCTGAAACCGGGCTACCAGGGGCTGACGACGGACTCGATCGTGCCGATCTCGGCGCTGGCCGAGGCGGTGCTGGGGACCAAGGCCGACATCGCCGCATCGGGCGTGACCGCCGCCGTGGTGGGCCATGTCGGCGACGGCAATTTCCACACCGTGATCCTGGTGCCCCCGGGCGCCGAGGGGCTGGCGCGGGCGTGGGCGCTCGACAAGAAGATCGTGGCGCGCGCTCTGGCGCTGGGCGGCTCGTGCAGCGGCGAGCACGGCGTCGGCATCGGCAAGCGGGAGTTCCTGGAGCAGGAACACGGCGCGGAGGCGCTGGGGGTGATGCGCGCGATCAAGCAGACGCTCGATCCGCGCGGGGTGATGAACCCGGGGAAGATGTTCCTGAACTGATCCGGGCCGCGCCGAGGTCAGGGCGGCAAGACCGAGGGACGTTGCCCCTCGGCCCTGTGTCCGACGTCCGGTCCGGAGCGGGTCAGCCCGCCTTCGGCTGGTGCGCCTCCAGGAACCACAGCGCCTTGTCGAGGTCGCGTGACGCTGCGGTCAGGATGTCCGCGGTATCCGCATCCCCCGCTTCCGATGTCTCGTCGATCGCGGCGCGCATCTTGTTCGCCACCGGCGCGTAGCGGTCGATCAGCGCCCGCAGATGTGCGTCGATCGCGACGATATCCGTCGGGTAGGGCGGCAGGCTGGTGCGCCCGGCTACTTCCTGGGTGGTGCCGAGCGCGGTGCCGCCGAGCTGCACCACCCGCTCCGACATCGTGTCCACATGGCCGTCGAGCTGGGTGCGGAACCCGTCCAGCATTTCGTGCACGGCGATGAAGCCGGGACCCTTCAGGTTCCAATGGGCCTGCTTGGTCGCCAACGCGAGATCGATGCTGTCCGCGACCAACCCGTTCAGCACGGCGATGGAGGCTTTCTTGGCGTTGGCCTTCAGATCGTTGCGGGTGGCGTGGGGGGACATCCGGGTCTCTCCTGCAGGGGTGAGTACGAGCGAATATAGCATCCGGGCCGGGAAGCGCAGCGCTTGCAGGCCTCGCGCCGGCCGGGCCCGCCGTTCGGCAGGGGCCGGCTTCCGTGCCCCCGCGGGGCGTCTCGCCGCACAACACCGTGAAGCTGGTTGGCGCGCCCCAAGCGCCTCCGGATCAGCCTTCATGCCCCCGGCCGTCATGCCCATGTCGGACCTCGGTTCAGACAGGTATGAAAGCGGCATGGAGCGGGATCACTACGACATCATCGTTGTCGGCACGGGCCCCGGCGGGGCGTCGCTCGCGCAGCGGCTGGCGCCGACCGGCAAGCGCATCCTGATCCTGGAGCGGGGGGACTACCTGCCGCGCGGTCGCGAGAACTGGGACTCCCGGACCGTGTTCGTCGATGCGAAATACCAGACGTCGGAAATCTGGTACAACCGCAAGGGCGAGAGCTTCCATCCCGGCCTGCATTATTTCGTCGGCGGCAACTCGAAGGTCTACGGCGCGGCCCTGTTCCGCCTGCGCGAGCAGGATTTCGGCACGGTCCGCCACCAGGACGGGATCTCGCCCGAATGGCCGCTGAAATACGATGTGTTCGAGCCCTACTACGCCGACGCCGAGCGCCTGTTCCACGTCCACGGCCAGCGCGGCGAAGACCCGAACGAGCCCTGGTCGAGCGGGGCATTTCCGCATCCGCCCGTGAGCCACGAGCTGCGCATCGAGGAACTGGCGGCGAGTTTCCGCCGCGACGGCCTGCATCCGTTCCATCTCCCGCTCGGCATCCTGCTCGACGAGAAGAACGGCAAGCCGACCCCCACCAGCATCTGCATCCGCTGCGACGCGTTCGACGGCTTCCCCTGCCTGCTGAACGGCAAGGCGGATGCCCAGGTCGTCGGCATCGACCCGATGCTGGCACGGCATGACAACGTGACCCTGCTGACCGGCGCCTATGTCGGCGCGCTGGAGACCGATCCGCAGGGTCGCAGCGTCACCGCCGTCAAGGTCACGCGCGGCGGGGCGGAGGAACGCTACTCGGCGGATATCGTCGTGGTGGCGTGCGGTGCGCTGAGCTCGGCCTTGCTGTTGCTGCGCTCGGCGAACGACGCCCATCCGAACGGGCTCGCCAACGGATCGGACCAGGTGGGGCGCAACTACATGCGCCATAACCAGTCGGTGCTGATGGCGGTGCTGCGCCAGGCGAACGAGACGGTGTTCCAGAAGACCCTGGCGGTGAGCGACTATTATTTCGGCGCCCCGGATTCCGAATTCCCGCTCGGTCTGATCCAGATGTGTGCGACCTCGCATGCCGATCAGATCCGCGGTGAGACTCTGCCCGCCTGGCTCGGATTCACACCCGAGCTGCCGTTCGAGACGATGGCGCGCCACTCGATGGATTTTTGGCTGTCCGGGGAGGATCTGCCGCGGCCGGAGAACCGGGTCAGCCTGCATCGCGACGGGCGCGTGTTCCTCGACCTCGAACCGACCGGGCTCGAGGCGCATCGGCGGCTGAAGCGGAAGCTGGAGCTGGCGCTGAAGAAGGCGGCGCCGCATCTCGCGCTGCTCGAACGCTCGCTCTACCTCGGCAAGAACATCCCCTTGGGCGGCACCGCGCACCAGGCCGGCACCGCGCGTTTCGGCACCGATCCGGCGCAATCGGTGCTTGACCTCGACTGCAAGGCGCATGAGGTCGACAATCTCTATCTCACCGACGCCAGTTTCTTCCCCTCGATCGGCGCGGTGAACCCGACCCTGACGATCATTGCCAACGCGTTGCGCGTGGCCGATCGGATCAAGGAACGGCTGCGGGCGTGATGAAGTGCCCGTCGGGGTCGCGCAGCAGCCCCGGCGCCGCCCCCTCCAGCAGTAGACGTGTTGCGGCGATGTCGCCCGCCGCCCATGCCACCCCGGGGTGTGCCGGCGCCGGTGCGCGGTAGTCGAGCAGTTCGAGGTGCGGCGGTCCGCTTCCGGGCATGCCGAGCGCGGTGACCGCCACCAGCGGATCGGCCAGACCGTCCAGCGCCGCCTGTTCCGGGCCGCGGTTGAGCGAGCCGCCCGTGGGCGCGAAGCCGAACGTCGCATAGAAGCGAAGGCTGCGCGCCGTATCGGCCACGACGATCGCGGAATGGTCGATCCCGATGCAGGGATCGCTGCCGCCGCGTCCGCGCCAGCAGGCGGGGCAGGTGGTGGGGGGAAATTCCAGCAGTTCCAGCGGATGGCCCTCGGGGTCGCGGAACTTGAAGGCGGTGACCCCGCCGGAGCTGTCCGGCAGGCGTTGCGGACCGCCGATGGAAATCGGCACTGCGCCGTGCTCCAGCGCGCGACGGTAAGCATCCTGCATGTCGGTCACGACGATGGCGATATGCTGGAACCACGGGTCGTTGCTCGCACGCGGGATCGGATATGCCGCAGCCGATGCGGCCGCGGCAATGAGACGGACCTGCTCGGTCCCGAGGCTCAGGGTCAGCCCGCCCGGGCCGGGCGCCGCCTTGGCGGTGAACCCCAGGCCGTGCACGTAGAACCGCGCCAGGGCAGCGGGCGCGCGGGAGAGCAGGGCGACGCCGCGCAGCCGCGGGCTCATGGCGTCTGCACCCCACGGGTGTTGACGAAGATCGCGTACAACGTGTGCGACCCGCCGATGAACAACCGGTTCTTGTGCAGCCCGCCGAAGGTCAGGTTGGAAACGCGGTGCGGGATCGGGATCTTGCCCAGCAGGGTACCGTCGGGCGCGATGCAGTGCACGCCGTCGGCGGCGCTGCTCCAAAGGTTGCCATCTTCATCGACACGGAAACCGTCGGCATAGCCGGGCGCGATCTTGTGGAAGATGTCGCCGCCATGGAGGGTCCTGCCGTCGGCACCGATATCGAAGACGCGGATGTACTGGCGCGGGTCCGGTTGCGACTGGTCGCCGGTTTCCGCGACATAAAGGCGGCGTTCGTCGGGCGAGAAGGCAAGCCCGTTCGGCCCGTCGAAATCGTCCGCCATCACCGCGATCTCGCCGCTTTCGGGATCGAACCGATACAAGGCCGGCGGCTGCTCGGAGGTCTGCCGGCCGCCCTCGTAATCGGTCAGCAATCCGTACAGCGGGTCGGAGAACCAGATGCTGCCGTCGGATTTCACCACCACGTCGTTCGGCGCATTGAGCCGCTTGCCGGCGTGGTGGGTGACGAGCCGGGTCACCCGCCCGTCATGCTCGGTGCGATAGAGGCAGCGGCCGTGGTGGGAGCAGGCGATCAGGCGGCCCTGGCGGTCCCGTGTCTGGCCGTTCGCGTAATCGGACGGCGCACGGAACACTGAGACGCCGTGATCCTCGCTCCAGCGCATGGTGCGGTTGCGCGGCAGGTCCTGGAACAACAGGCAGTCGGCATCGCCGATCCATACCGGGCCCTCGATCCAGCGGAACCCGCTCGCCAGTTCCTCCAGGACCGCGTTGTCGAGGACGTAGCGGCGGAAGCGCGGATCGATGACGACGGGGCTCGTCACGTGATGCGGCCCGTCATGAAAAGCGGCCCGTTCATGAAAAGCGACAGGGCCGGTCGATCGTCGGCGGCGTGTCGAACTGGACGACCATGAGTACGGCGGGCGCGTCGCCGACGGTGCCCGATCGATGGCCCGTCCGCCCGTGCGTGGGCCGCGTGTTCTGGTCCTCGCCGAGCGAAAGCTCGCCCGGCCCCATCTCCACCACGGTTCCGTCCATCGATTCAACAAACCATCGACCTGAGAGGGGAATGATCCATTGCGGTCGCGGATTCTCGTGCCATTCGCCTACCCAGCCGACGGGCTGGACCGTCACCATGACCGTCATGCCGTCGTGGGTCTTGGTGCCCTGCCATTGCGGCGCGGCGCCGGCGCCCATCGCCGCCATGACGAAGTGGCTCAGCGCGCAACGTGTCTGGTGGCTGACGCCGCCTGCGTCGGTCCAGAGATGCCAGTAGGGTACGCGGGGAGGCGTGTCCGACATCGCGCTAGCTGCCATGAAACGCGTAGGGATGGGTGGAACCGAACGGATGCCCGACGAACGCATGCATACCGTGCACCGTGGTGCCGAAGGTAATCAGCAGGAAGCCGCCGGCGAGCGAGAAGTTCTTGAGGAAGTCCCAGAACAGGTCGCGTCCCTTGCTGTCGCCGCGATGCCAGAAGTCGCCCGGGCGCCAGAACTGCTTGAACAGGATCGCGGTGGCGACGCAATAGAGCGCCAGGATCAACGCCGCGAGCCGATCGGCCGTGCCGGTCAGGATCCCGAGCGGCATGACGATCTCGATGAACAGCCCGGCCAGGATCGACCCGGTCGCGAGGGCCGGCGGGAACATCGTCTCCGCCTGGCCGACGGCGCCGCGGAAGTTGATGATCTTGTCGAGCGCGCTGAACGGAAAAAACAGCACGACCAGCAGATAGCGGACGCCGAGGATCACGAGCATCTACAATCCTCCCCGCGAACGATCCTTGCTGCGCCCTCGGCACGCTCCGGGCCCCAGGCGCGGGCGGCGGTCAGACATCGTATTTGCGGGCGAGCAGGTGCGCCGCCGCCAACAGGCCGACCGCCGCCACTGCCAGCCATGCGCCGGTCTTATGGCGGTCGGTGAACATTTCCAGGCTGGTGTCGCGTGACCGCGCGCTGAACCGGCCGCGGGCGCCATAATTTCCCGCCACGGGTTCGAACAGGTTCGCCGGTGCGTCCGCCGGCGCGGGCTCGTTCGTCAACTGACCCGAATAGCCGTGGGACGCCAGGTAGCGATCGGCGAGGCCGGGCGCGATCCGGTTCGCCAGGATCGCAACGACCGTCGGCAGGCCGACCCAGATTTCGCGCCTTGGATGGAAGGCGGCGAACACGATGGCGCGGGCGGCCACCTCCGGCTCGTAGATCGGCGGTACCGGCTGCGGGCGGCGGCCCATCCGGTTCAGCGCCCAGTCGAATTGCGGCGTATTCACCGCTGGCAGGTGCACCATGGTGAGGCGAATATCCAGCCCCTCGTGCATCAGTTCGCTGCGCAGGCTGTCGGTGAAGCCGCGGATCGCCGACTTGGCGCCGCAATAGGCCGATTGCAGCGGCACTGACCGGTAGGCGAGCGCCGAACCGACGTTGATGATGGTCCCGTGGCCACGCGGCCTCATCCGCTTGAGCGCAGCCTGCACACCGAACACCGTGCCGAGGTACGTTACCTCCGTGGCGCGCCGGTATTCGGCGGGCTCGATCGCGCAGACCGGGGCGAAGATCGTTGCCATCGCCTCGTTCACCCAGACGTCGATCGGGCCGAGATCGGCCTCGATCGCCGAGGCGGCATGGTCGAGCGCGTCCGGGTCCGCGACATCGGCGGGTGCGGGGAAGGCACGTACGCCGAGCGCGCGCAACTCGGCCGCGGCGCTTTCGAGCCGTTCGGGATCGCGGGAGATCACGCCGACGTCGCAGCCACGGCGGGCAAATGCACGGGCGGTCGCCCTGCCGACCCCGGCGCCGGCGCCGGTTACAACCACCACGGTCATGTCTGGCCCTCTCGACGTTCGCCGGGATATGTGTCCGGCGGCCGGGCGCCGCCAGCACATCGAGGCCCGGTCGGCCGGTTCGATTGCGGAGGCACGCCATGTTGATCGGCGGCTGACCCGGTTCGTTCCGGTCGCGCCGCGCGAGGCCCGAAATTCCCGGAGTGGGAGATGTGCTGCCCGTGCTCTGCGCCACGCACTTCCGCGGAGCAAAGCGGACCTCGGTCGTGCCGCCGCCGCCTCGTGCGGCCCGCTCAGTCCAGCGCGGCCTCGACTGCGGCGACGTCGAGCAGGCGCTCGATCACTTCGGGCTCCTGCGCGCCGGCGATGGCATGCCGGCCGCCGACGACGAAGCACGGCACGCCGTTGATGCCGATGCGATGTGCGCGGAGGTTTTCCGCATGGATGACGTCGAGATCCTCGTCGCCGGCGAGCAGACGGCGGAAGCGGGCGGGATCGAGCCCTGCAGCGGCGGCGATGGCGGCCAGCACGGCGGGGTCGCCGATATCGTGACCATCGGTAAAATGGGCGGAGAACAGCGCCTCCACCACCGGGTCGGCCGGGCCGAAGCGGGCGGCGAAGCGGACCAGCCGGTGGGCGTCGATCGAGGAGGGGGTACGGCGGATGCGGTCGAAGCGGAAGGCCAGGCCCTCGGCGCGGCCGAGCTCGGCGATCGAGGCATACAGCCGGCGGGCGCGGTCCTCGCCGCCGAACTTGCGTACTACGTAATCGTTCCGCGACATGCCGCCGCGCGGCATGTCTGGGTTCAGGAGAAATGGGCGCCAGGCGATTTCCACCAGCAGGTCCGGCCGGCGGCGCAGGGTACGGCGCAGCCGGCGGGTGCCGAGGAAGCACCACGGGCAGACGAGGTCGATCACGACCTCGATCGACAGGCGAGCTTTGGGCGGGGCCAGGACGTTCATGCCGTTCCTCCCGCGGCCACAGCGGCCAAGAGGGCGACCAGGCGGCGGCCGGGCTGCAAATATTGGCCCGCGGCGGGACGGCGGGCAAGCAGGATCGCGGGACTGGCCTTCCGCCCCGGCCGGGGCGAACGCGATCCGGGGCGGCGGTCGTACCGCCCCGGATCGCGTCCTTGCGGGCTGGAGACCGGGCTTCCGGCGGTGGGCAGGGTCACTTCACCGCGGAGAAGCCGGTCGGGGCCAGGATCTCGTTCGTGACCTGGGCAACGATCGGGCCGGCCGCTTCGGTCTGCGCGCGTGCGCTGATCCACTCCTGGTCGGCCTGGAAGGCGTTCCACTTGCGCTCGCGGTCGGCAAACGAGTCCCAGGCGAGCATGTAATAGAGCCGCTGGTTCAACTCGCCGATCAGGGTGGTCCAGAAGCCGGCCTGGCGGATGCCGTGCTTCTCCCAGATTTTCAGGGTGATGGTGTCGAAGCGCTTCAGCAGGTCGGGCAGCTTGCCCGGCACGCAGTCGTAGACGCGCAATTCGTAGATCATGGCGGTTCCTCCGTGGCGTGCGTCGTTCGCAGTGAGTGTAGCAGGTCTCCGCCTCGTGTCACGACGGCGTCCGCTAGCCCAGCCGACGGCGATAGAGCGCGATCAGCCGTTCCCAGTGTCGTTCCGCTGCCGGCTCGTCGTAGCACCAGCGGGCGGGGAAGGCGAAGCCGTGGTGTACGCCGGGATAGAGCTCGATCTCGCCGGCGGCGCCGGAGCGGGCGAAATGGTCGCGCAGCTCCTGGACCATCGGCAGCGGGGCGAGCTCGTCATGCTCGGCGCAGGCGATGTAGTGCTCGCCGCGCGCCTCCCCGAAGCTGAGATGCGGGCTGGCTTTCGCGTCGCTCACGAGCCAGGTGCCGTAGAACGAGGCGGCGGCGGCGATCCGCTCGGGGAAACGGGCGGCGGCGGCGAGCGCGTACGGTCCGCTCATGCAATAGCCGTGACAGCCGACCGCGCCGGGCTTTACCGCCGGTTCGCCGGCGAGCCAGGCGAGCATCGCGCCGATATCGGCCATCACCGGCGGGATCGTCATCTTCGTGCGGATCGCGCGCATCCGCACGTGCTCGGCGCTGCCGTGGGCGAGCACCTCCGGGCTGAACAAGCTGTCACGGCCCGCGCGGTAATAGAGGTTGGGCAGCAGCACGCAGTAGCCGACGGTGGCCAGGCGCCGTGCCATGTCGCGCAGTTCCTCGCGGATGCCCGGGGCGTCCATCAGCAGGAACACCGCCGGATGCGGGCCGCCGCGTTCCGGATGGACGAGAAAGGTCTCCATCGCCCCGTCGGCAGTGGCGAGGTCGAAGCTGCGTTCGATCATGTGGCGGTCCTCCCAGGCGGCAGTGTGACACGAGGGGCACGCACGCGCACCTGGCGCGCCGGCGGCGTGGCGGCGCCACGCGGGCGGGTGGAGCTGGGGGCTGAGCGAGGCGGGGAAATGCGGCGCTTTCGCAACCGGGTCAGCCGGCGCAGCCGACTTGCATTCCAGTGCGACGCGGGACGGTGCCGTGCGGGGGCGCCGGGACCGGAATCCCAAGGGATTTACCTCGCATTTGCGTGATCGCTCGCCGCATCGCCGCCTCGGCAGCGGCAAGGCGGTGTCATTGCCGCGGCGTCTCCAATGCTCGCGCGGAGCGGGGCCGGAGGCGCCGTTCGGAGCCGCCAGGAGGCTCCGCCGCGGCGCGCGATCCGAACGGACGATTTGAGCGGCGGCGCCGGGTCGTCTAGCGTGCGCCGCCATATGCGCCGTCTCATCCTCATGCTGCCGCTGGCCGTGTGGCTCGCCCGACCCGCGTGCGCGCAGGTCACGCTCGACCTGCGCGCGCTCGATGCGCTGCCGAGCCTGCCGTCGTCGGCGCCCGCCCCGGTGCGTCGGCCGAGGGCTGTTCCCAGGCCACCCCGGGTGGCGGCTACGGGCACCGGGGCCACCGGCCATGCCGCTGTGATCGCGCCGTCCCCGTTGGCCGGCGGCAGCGGTGGCCGGGCAGCGGTCGCCGCATCCGGACCCCCTGCAACCTTGTCCCCGCGTGTGTCAACCGCGACGCACCAGGCCGCGCAACCTCCGGCGATCTTGCAGGCCCGGGCCTCCGCGCCGGCGTCGGTCGCCACTTCGCCGGCCGCCGCTCAGCCAGGTGCCGGCGCCGCCGCGTCCGCTGCCGCCGGCGCGCGCGCCGCGCCGGGCGCCTCGGCGCCGATGCCCGCTGTGCCGGCCGTCCCGCCGCCGCCCGCCGCGCTGGCCGGGCTTGCCCCGCCGAGTGGTCCGGCCGCGCCTGCCGGACCCCCTGCGGCCGCTTTGACGCTGCCCTTTTCGCCCGGCCAGGCCGAGCTGACCCCGGCGGAAACCGCCGCCATCGCGCGGCTCGTGCACGCGACGCCGGAGACCGGAGCTCCCGGCTTTTCGGTGCTTGCTTACGCCGCCGGTTCGCCGCAGAACCCCTCGGCGGCACGGCGTCTGGCGCTGGCCCGGGCCCTTGCGGTGCACGATGCGTTGCGCGCCGCCGGTGTTCCGGGCAGCCGTATTTTCCTGCGCGCCGTGGGGCCGCCGCATGGTCCCGGCGCGCCCGATCGGGCCGAGCTTCGCGTCAGTGCCGCCGCAGGAACCACGCCATGACCCGCCCCACGCCTTATCTGATACGCATGCTGGTCTTTCTGGCCGCGGTTGCGGCGATCGCGGTCTGGCTGCGCGACGCGCTGATCGGTATCTTCTTCAATAATCCCGACCTCAACACCTTGATCCTGGCGATCCTGCTGGTCGGCATCGGCTGGACCCTGCTGCAGGTGCAGCGGCTCGACCGCGACGTCGCCTGGGTCGAGGCGGCGCGGGCGAACCGCCCTCCCGCCGTGCCGCCCAAGCTGCTGGCGCCGATGGCGCGAATGCTGGCGGCGCGGGACGCGGCGCGCGATCCCGCGCGGGCGGGCGAGCCGCACCGCATGACCCTCTCGGCGGGCAGTACCCGCGGCCTGCTCGATTCGCTCGCCTCCCGGCTCGACGAAAATCGGGAGCTGGCGCGCTATATGACCGGGCTGCTGATCTTCCTCGGCCTGCTCGGCACGTTCTGGGGGCTGCTGCGCACCGTGGGCGCGGTCTCCGCGGTGATCCACGGCATGACCATCGGCTCGGGCGACATCGCGCAACTGTTCGAGCAGCTCAAGGCGGGGCTGGCGCAGCCGCTCGCCGGCATGGGGATCGCGTTCTCGGCCAGCATGTTCGGCCTTTCCTCGGCGCTAATCCTGGGCTTCCTCGACCTCACCGCCGGGCAGGCGCAGAACCGGTTTTTTAATGAGCTGGAGGAATGGCTTGCCGGGCAGACCCGGCTGTCCTCGGGCGTGCTGGCGGACGGGGAAGGCTCGGTGCCGGTCTATGTCCAGGCGCTGCTGGAACAGACCGCGGAAAACATGGAGGGGCTGCAGACCATCCTCTCGCGCGGCGAGGACGGCCGCATCCAGGCGAATCAGGCAATCCTGGCGCTGACCGAACGGCTCGGCGTGTTCGCCGATACCATGCGCACCAACCAGCAACTCATGCTGCGCATCGCCGAAACCCAGTCCGCCCTCGGCCCCGCGCTGCAACGCCTGGCCGACACGCGCAGCGAAGCCCCCACCGACGACGTCGCCCGCGCCCACCTGCGCAATATCGAGCTCTACCTGCAACGCCTGCTGACCGAAAGCGAACAAGGCCGCACACAGGCCACCAGCGAAATCCGCAATGACCTGCGCGTGCTGACCCGCACCATCGCCGGCCTGGCCGAGGCGCCGCGGTGAGCGGGCGGGAAAGCAAGCAAGGCCAGGGCGGCTCTGCCCCCCTGGACCCCCCGCCAGGGAACTCGTCCCCTGGATCCCGTCTTCTTTTAGGTTCCGTGCTTGTGCGGGGTGTCGCGGGTCTGGGACGGGCCTGCGCGCCGTGACCGTGCGTCGCCGCGCCGGCGGGGCTGGGATGGAGGCCTGGCCCGGTTACGTGGACGCGCTGTCCACGTTGCTGATGGTCATCATTTTCGTGCTGCTGGTGTTCGTGCTGGCGCAGGCCTTCCTGTCGGTGGCGTTGTCGCGGCGCAATGCGGCGCTCGAGAAGGTCAATCAGACCCTGGCGCAGGTGAGTCAGGCGTTGTCGCTCGAGAAGGGCAAGGCCTCGCGGCTGGAGGCGGCGGTATCCCAGCTTGGTCGGGAGTTGTCCGGCAGCCGCGCGGAGCAGGCCGGCCTGACGCAGCAGCTTGCGGTGTTACGCGACGAGATCGCCAAGGCAGCGGTGGCACAGGCGGCGTTGAAGGCACAGTTGGGCGGTGCCGAGGCGCAGGCGACGGCGAGCGAGACGCGGGCGGGCCAGCTCGCCGGGCAACTGGCCGGGGCGAAGCGGGAGCTTGCGGAATTGCGTGCCGCCGAGGCGGCGCTCAATCAGACCGTGACCGCGGACAAGGCGACGATCCAGGCCAAGCTCGCCGACCTCGCCGAGATGGCGCAGGAGGTGGCGGCGTTGAAGGCGCTGCGCGACCAGTTGCAGCAGCAGGTCGCCACCGCGGCGGCGCGGACCACGACCGCCGAGCAGCGGAACGCGGCGTTGGCGGCGCTGCTTGCGAAGGAGAAGAATCTCGGCGCCTCGGCTGCGGCGCAGATCGCGTTGCTCAATCAGCAGGTGGCGCAGATGCGCGAGCAGATCGCCGCCGTCTCGCAGGCGCTGGATATCGCCAAGCAGTCCGGTCGTGACAAGGACGTGGAGATCGCCAACCTGGGCAAGCGCCTGAACGCCGCGCTGGCCGCCAAGGTGCAGGAGCTGCAGCA
Source organism: uncultured Pseudomonadota bacterium (assembly GCA_963708095.1). GTDB lineage: Bacteria > Pseudomonadota > Alphaproteobacteria > Acetobacterales > Acetobacteraceae > JAJZVS01. The sequence continues at coordinate 2,577,943 of OY970182.1, read as the reverse complement.
GTACCGGAGCGAGTTCTTCGGCCGCCTGCGTCAGATCCTCGCCGACGAGAAGGGCATCCGGATTGTCGGCGACCGGTTCGTGATTTCGAGCGACGTCCTGTTCCCGGTTGGCGGCGCCGATCTCAGCGCCTCCGGGGTGATCGAAGTGAGCAAGCTCGGTCAGCTCGTCAAGCGCGTCGCCACCAGGATACCGCCGAACATCAACTGGGTGCTGGACGTGGACGGCTACGCCGACCGCCAGCCGGTGAACGGCGGGGCGTTCGCGTCGAACTGGGACCTGTCCGCGGCGCGCGCGATCAGCGTGGTGCGTCTGCTGATCGCCGAGGGCGTGCCGGCCGACCACCTCGCGGCGACCGGTTACGGCGACCACCACCCGATCGATCCGGGCGACTCGCAGGCGGCCTATGCGCGCAACCGGCGGATCGAGCTGCGGTTGACCGACTACAACAAGACCCACACCTCCGGAGCCCCGGGTCCGGGCTGATCGCGGGTTTTTCCGAACAAACAACGAACCTCATCGCTGGATCGCGCTCGGGCAGGCCAAGCGGCGTACCTGCCGTCGCCGCTGCCGCCGCGTGCCCGCTTGCCCCAGCCGCGCGGTTGTGGCGTGCTGGCAGACGGAAACGCTGCCAAGGAGACCGGGCGATGAGCACCACGTTCAAGGTCGGCGATCTGACCGTCCATCGGATCGTCGAGATGGAGATCCCGTTCACCGACCCCTACGAGTTCTTCCCCGGCCTGACCCCGGCGGTGCTGGAGGCGAACCGGCTCTGGATGCAGGAGGCGGGTGCGTTCGATCCCGTCACCGGCAAACTGGTGCTCTGCTTCCAGTCCTATGTCGTACGCACGCCGCACCACACCATCCTGGTCGATAGCTGCGTCGGCAACGACAAGGAGCGCACCGCGCGCCCGGTCTGGCACCGGAAGAAGGACGACGCCTGGATGCGCGGCCTGGCTGCCGTCGGGCTCTCGATCGACGACATTGACATGGTGATGTGCACCCATCTGCACGTCGATCATGTCGGCTGGAACACGAAGCTGGAGGACGGCCGCTGGGTGCCGACCTTCCCGCGCGCGCGCTACCTGTTCTCCGAACGCGAGTATGCCTACTGGGCCGAGCAGAACGCCAAAGCCCCGATCGCCTGCATCGAGGACAGCGTGATCCCGATCATGGAGGCGAAGCGGGCCGATCTGGTTTCCTCCAGCCACGCGGTGAACGATCATGTGCGGCTGATCCCGACGCCGGGGCACACACCGGATCATTTTGCGGTCGAGCTTGGCCGCGGCGAGACTGCCGCGATCCTGACCGGCGATCTGATCCATTCGCCGTTGCAGGCGCGTCATCCGGAGCTGTCGATGCGCGCCGACACCGACCCGGAGCAGGGGTCGAAGACCCGGCGCAGCTTCCTGGAGCGTGTCTGCGAAGGGCGCACCCTCTGCTGCACCGCGCATTTCCCCTCGCCGTCGCTCACCCGCTTTACCCGCTGGGGCGACGGGTTCCGCTGCGAGCCGGTCTGAGCCGACGCCCTTCCTTCGGCACGGTGCCGGCGCCTTGTTCGCGGCCGGCCGCTTCGGCATAGTCCGCCGCCTTTTGCCATCAGGAGTTGCGATGCGCGTTTCTACCGGGCTGCTGGCCCGCCTGTCCGCTGCCTGCCTCGCGGGCGTCCTGTGCTGGCCGCTCGCCGCCGGCGCGGCCGATCCGGCCAAGTCGGAAGCCGCCAACCCGGTGCTCGCCACGGTCGATGGGCACCCGATCCACTTGCAGGACGTGGAGCAGGCCGCCGCCGGCCTGCCGTCCAACCTGCGCGGCCTGCCGCCGCAGACGCTGTATCCGATGCTGCTTACCCGCATGATCGACGCCCGTGCGCTGGTGATCGAGGCGCGGCGGGAGAAGCTCGAGCAGACGCCGGTGGTGCAGAAGCAGATCGCTGCCGTCACCGACCAGGTGCTGGAGAATGCGGTGCTCACCAAGGAGGTGGCGCCGCAGATCACCGATGCCGCGCTGCAGGCCCGTTTCGACAAGACGATGGCCGGCAAGCCGGGCGCCGAGGAGGTGCATGCCCGCCACATCCTCGTGCCCACCAAGGAAGAAGCCGAGAAGATCATCGCCCAGTTGAACAAGGGGGCGAACTTTGCCGCGCTGGCGAAGAAATACAGTAAGGATCCGGGCGCAGCCGACGGCGGCGACCTCGGGTTCTTCAAGAAGGACGAGATGGTGCCGGCGTTCGCCGATGCTGCCTTCGCGCTGAAGCCCGGCGAATACACCAAGACGCCGGTGCACTCACAGTTCGGCTGGCATGTGATCCAGGTGCTCGCCCGCCGCCGCGAGCCGGCGCCCACATTCGACCAGGCCAAGCAGGCCCTGCGCCAGCAGGTTCTCAAGAGCGCCGTGGAGAAGGCGGTGGCCCAGGCGCGGGCCGGGGTGAAGGTGCAGATGTTCACCCCGACGGCCGGAACCTCGGGGACGGGTGCCCAGGGCTCCGATAGCCCCGGCGCCGGCACGGAGGGCGCCGGCACGGAGGGCGCCGGTACCCCAGGCGCCGGCACTCCCGCGGGCAAGTAATCCCCATCCGCCGCGCGGCGCGGCTTGGCGTCGCGCGGCGGACGGGACGCCAAGCCGCGCCGTGCGGCGGCGGTGTCAGCCCCGCAGCGCGGCCCAGACCCGTTCCGGCGAGACCGGCTGGCTGTCGATGTGCCGTCCGATCTGTCTCAGGGCGTCATTGACGGCGTTCATCATCGCACCCACCGCGCCGAGCACGCCGCCCTCGGCCATGCCCTTGATCCCCGCCAGCGTCAGGTGCGACGGCGTGTTCATGTGGTGCAGGTCGATCGGCGGCATGTCGGCGGCGCGGATCAGCGCGTAGTCCATGAAGCTGCCGCTGAGCAATTGCCCGTCCGTATCGTACACCGTCCGTTCCATCAGCACGCCCGAAAGGCCGAGCGCGATCGCCCCCTGGGTCTGCCCGGCGACGACGATCGGGTTGATCGCCTGGCCGGCATCCTCGGCGGCGACGTAGCGCAGGATGTGCACCGTGCCGGTGTCGCGCTCGATCTCGACCAGGCAGGCGTGGGTCGAGTTGCTGAACGTGAGCGGGGGTGGGTCGTAGGCGGCGACGAGGTGCAGGCCCGGCTCCATGCCGTGCGGCAGGCGCAGCGGGTCGAAATGGGCCAATCGGGCGACATCGGCGAGGGTGACGCCCGTTTCCTCCCAGCCGGCGGCGCCGGCGCGCAGCACGCGGCTGTCGTGCAGGGTGACGGCCTCGGCGCTGTTCAGCCCCAGCATGCTGGCGGCGATCGCCAGGACTTTCGCCTGCAACCGTTGTCCCGCCAGATAGAGCGCGCTGCCCCCGGCGGTGCCGCCGCGGGCGCCGCGGCTGCCCATGCCGTAGGGGGCGACGTCGGTGTCACCGAGCTGCATGGTGACGTCGCGCACCGCCGCCCCGAGCCCCGCGGCGACGGTCTGCGCCAGCGAGGTTTCATAGCCCTGGCCGGAGCCCATCAGCCCGCAGCTTGCCAGCACCGCGCCGGAGGGTTCGATGCGCACCGAGGCCGCCTCGTGCCCCGAGCCTGGCACACCCGAAGCGCGATAGAAGGCCGAGCCGTAGGTGGTACTTTCCAGTACCGCGCAGAGGCCGATACCGAGCAACCGGCCCTCCACCAGCGCCGTCCGCTGGGCGGCCCGCGCTTGCTCGTAGCCGAGTGCGGCCACCGCCGCTTCCAGGGTCGGGCGCGGCGTGATCGCATCGAGGGTCTCCCCGGCGGCGGAGACATAGGGGAGTTGTGCCGCTTCCAGCATGTTGCGCCGTCGCATCTCCAGCGGGTCGAGGCCGAGTTCATGCGCGATCGCATCGATCGTGCCCTCGGTGACCCAGGAGACGATCGCCATCGGCGCGCGCATCGGTCCCGACGGGCATTTGTTGGTGAGCCACACCCGTACTTCGTAGCCGAGCTGGCCGATCCGGTACGGTCCCGGCAGGTTCAGCACCAGCATCCGCGCCATGTAATTGGCGGGGAAGAAGCACCAGGCGCCGAAATCGTTGTCGAGCACGGCATCGAGCGCGAGGATGGTGCCGTCGGCGGTGACCGCGGCGCGCACCGTGACCCGGTCTTCGCGGGCCTGCAGGGCGGCGGTGAGGTTCTCGCTGCGGCTTTCGCGCCAGCGCACCGGGCGGGCGAGCAGGCGGGACGCCGCGGCGCAGGCCAGTTCCTCACGCAGCAGCACGATCTTCTGGCCGAAGCCGCCGCCCATGTCGGGGCAGCGGATCGTGACCTGCGCCTCCGACAGGCCGAGCCGGGCGGCGAGCGCAGTGCGGTAAGGGTGCGGCGCCTGGGTGCCGACGATCATCGTCAGGTGCGCGCGCCCGGGGTCCCAGGACGCGAGGCAGCCGCGCGGTTCCAGCGGCGCATGGGTCTGGCGGTGCTGGGAGAACGTTGCCGTAATGCAATGCGGTGCTGCGGCGAAGGCCGCTGCCAATCCAGGTGTCGCGTAGCGCTGGTAGGAAACGAGGTTGCCGGGCACGTCGGGATCGACAAGCGGGGCGTCGGCGCGGGAGGCGGCGGCGATCGAGGCGACGGCCGGCGTTGGCTCCCACGTGACGGCGACCTGTTCGGCGGCTTCCTCGGCAGTGGTGGAGCTGGATGCCAGCACGACCGCGACCGGGTCGCCCACCATGCGCACTGCATCGGCCGGCATCGGCGGCATGCTGACGGGACACAGGCCCTCGATCGGCGGGGCGAGGCGCAGCGGGCCGGCGAGGCGGGCGATGTCGGCGCCGGTCAGCACTGCGGCGACGCCCGGCAGTGCCCGCGCTGCTGCGGTGTCGATCGCAACGATATGCGCCGCCGCGTGCGGGCTGCGCACGAAGGCCGCGTGCAACGCGCCGGGCAGGACGACGTCGTCATGGAAGCGACCGAGACCGCGCAGCAGCCGGGGGTCTTCGCGGCGCGGCAATGCCTGGCCGAGGGGGGAGGGGAGATCGGTCATGCGGGTCTCTCGTGTGGCAGCGGCTACGCGTGGTTGTAGCACCGCGCCGGCGACGACCCAGGGGAGGGGAATCCAGGGGGAGGAAGCCCGGAGGAGAGGACCCCAGAGAAGAGAGTGGTGAAACCACGCTTCAGGTGGCATGACGACCGGTGACGAAGCGGCGCCCCGGAGAGTCCTGGGCGCCACTTCGTCGCCGGTCGTCACGAGCCGGGCAGGGGGTCAGCCGAAGCGGTGGTAGCCGCCGCCACCGAACAGCCAGAACAGGATCAGTACCAGGATCAGGAGCGGGATGATCCCGCCGAACGTTCCGTAGCGGCCGTAGCCGTAGTAGCCGCCGCCCCCAAACAGAACAAGAACAATGACGAGTATCAGGATCAGGCCCACGGTCGGTCTCCTTGGTCGGAATGATACTCAGTTAAAACGGACTCGGCCGTCAGTGGCCGTCGTTGTCGCCGCCGTGCTGGTCATGGTTGCCGCCGTGATCGCCGTGGGCATAGCCGTCGTGGTAGCCGCCACGGTCAGGCACGAAGACGCAGCCGCCAAGCGCCATCGCCGCCAGCAGTACCGCCAGCGGCAGGACGGTCCCTGGCCGGACGATCCGCGCGAGGGCCGGCCGGCGTCGGATCATGGCGTTGCCTTGTGGGCGGTGTTGGTGATGGCGTGGCCGGTGGCCGTGATATCCTGGCCGGCGCCGGCGGTGGTGTGGCAGGCACTCAGCAGCGGCACCATCCCGATGAGCGCGAGCAGGGTCAGGATCAGACCGAAATTCTTACGCATGAGGAACTTCCTTGTGTTGGTGGTGGTCGCACCGCAGCCTTACCCACCGTAACGCGATGTAGCGAATGTCTATCACAAAAGTTTGATTGCGACGGCGGTCGGGCAAGGATTACGGCTTGCATATAGCGATGCGATTACGAACCACAATACCGGTTCAACGCCATGGAATAGTCGCTCTATGACACTGAATTGTGAGCGGTTGGGATGCACGTCCGCGGTGTACGCCGGCGGTCGGCGGCGCGTTGCGCCGCACCGTGGCCGGCCACGGGGGTAATCTCTCGGATGATGCGGGGGGTAACCGGAGAAACCATCACGCCGCCGCGGCGATGCGTGCGGCCGGCAGGTGTTACCGCGGTCCCGGCCGGCGCACGCTCGCGAGCAGGGCGGGAACGAACACCAGGCTCGCCACCAGCGTGCTCGCCAGGCTGATCAGCAGCAGTTCGCCCATGCTCGCCGTGCCCGGATGATGCGACAACGCGAGCGAACCGAACGCAGTCCCCGTGGTCAGCGCCGAGAACACGATCGCCCGCGCGGTCGCCGAGCCCAGTACCGCATGTCGCCCGGCGCGCCAGTTCATCACGAAATAGATATTGAACGCCACGCCCACGCCGAGCAGTAGCGGCAGCGCGATGATGTTGGCGTAGTTGAGCGGCAGCGGCAGCAGCACCGCCACCAGCAGGGTCATCAGCGCCGACAGCAGCAGCGGCGCCAGCACCAGCGCGACGTCGCGCAACCGGCGCAGCGCCAGCACCAGGATCAGTGCGATCGCCCCCAGCGCATAGAGTGCGGCGGAGCGGAATGCATCGACGATGGTTCGCGACGTCGCCACCACGGTCACCGCCGGGCCGCCGGCGTCCGGCGCCACCGCCAGCACCTGGCGCACGAATTCGTGCAATCCCGCGCTGCTCCGACTGACGGCTACCTTCGGTGTCACCTGCACCCGCGCCCGCCCGTCCGCCAGCACCCAGTCGCGGCGGATCGCCGGCGGGATATCGGCCGCCGTCACCGGCGTGGCCGACAGGGCCGTGCGCAGCCGGTCAAGCTCGGCGGGCAGGAACCGGGTCAGCGCCGCGTTCGTCGCCATCACGACCGAATCGGGGGCGGCGACAAGCCGGCGCAGATCCCCGGCGAGGGTGCGGAGCGGGCTGTCGGGCCTGAGCTTGTTGCCCGCGGCGTCGATCTGCGCCAGCGCGGTCTGCGCTGCCAGCCGGATCTGCCCCGCTGTCGCCGGCACCACCGGCGATAGCGGCAGCAAGGTCGGCCCGAGAATCCCCGCCGCATCGGCGATGATGGCGAGCTTCCGCTTCTGATCGTCCGGCACGAAACTCGCGACGCTGCGCACGCTGTCGACGGTCGACAGCGGCGCCAGCCGTCCCGCCAGCGCCGAGGCGGCGGCTGCGTTCGGCGTTATGATGTCGATGGTGAACGGGTTGGTGAGCGGCGAGCCCATCAGGTCGCGCAAGGTCTGCATCGCCTCGGTATGCGGGTTCTTGGTGTCCAGAGGGTTGGAGTCGAAACTGATGCGCGGCGCCAGTACCGCGCCCAGCAGGGCGATCACGGCGAAGCCTCCCAGCACTGCCCAGCGCCAGCGCCGGATCAGCGGATCGAGCGGCACCGCCCAGGTGAAGCCTACCATCCCCGGCTCCCCGGGCGGGCGGAACAGCGTGATCGCGGCGGGGAGGAAGCCGATCGTGCAGCCGAACGCGATCAGCATGCCGATCCCGGCGATCAGCCCGAGTTCGGCCACTCCGCTGAAGGCGGTGGGGACGAAGGCGAGGAACCCAGCCGCGGTCGCGACCGCGGCCACCAGGATCTGCTCGCCCACGCGCGCTGCCGTCTTCGCCATCGCCTCCGCCGGGTCGGCGTATTCGAACCGCCGCTCCCGGTAGCGCACGCAGAACTGGATCGAGAAATCGACCGCGATGCCGACGAACAGCACCCCGAAGCCGACCGAAACGAGGTTGAGCGTGCCGACCGCGGCCGATGCGAACAGGAGGGTCAGCGCGAGGCCGAGCGTCAGGGTCATCAGGATCGGCACGATCAGCCGCCAGCTTCGTACCGCCAGGAACAGCCAGAGCGTGATCAGCAGTACGCTGCCGATCAGCCCGACCACCATGCCCTCGGCGACCGAGGCGAACTCCTCGTCCGACAGAGCGATCTGCCCGGTGATCCGCACCCGCGCGTTCCCCGCCCGCACGAACGGCAGCCCGGCGGCGATGGTGCGGAGCGCCTGCGTCGCCCGCCCGCCCGGTTCCAGCGCGCCGTAGTCGAGCTTCGGATGCACGAGCACGAAACGGTACTGCCCGGCGAGCTTCGCGAGATCGCCGCCCAGCAAGGTCTCCCACGACAGCGGTTGCTGGCGGCCGGCCAGCGCCCCGGCGAGCGCACGATGGAACGCGTCGAGCGCCGGCGCGTAGGGGGTCAGATCGGCTCCCCCCTTCTGCACGCCAAGCCCGATCAGGGCCAGCGCCGAGAACAGTCCGCGCGCCGAGGGATCGGCGACCAACTGGCCGATGAACGGCTGGGCATCGATGGTGCTGTTCATCAGCGCCGTCAGTTTCGGGACCGGGAGGAACAGCAGGCCTTCCTTCTCCAGGAAGGGCGAATTGTCCGGCCTGGTGACGTCGTGGAACAGAGCCGGATCGGCGCGCAGCTTTGCGGCCAGCGCCGCGGCGGTGGCGTCGGCCTCTTCCGGCTCGCGTGCGTTGATCACCACCACGAGCAGGTTGTTGAACTGGGGGAACTCCCGGTCGAAGGCCATCGCCGCCTGCCGCCAGGGCAGGCGCGGGGAGAACATCGCGTCGGTGTTGGTGGTGACGCCCAGGTGACCGGCGGCATACAGCACCGACAGCACGGTCAGAAGAACGCCCCCCAGCACCACGAGGGCGGCGCGGCGACGGCTGGCATCGGTGAGGCGGACGAGCAGGCGCTGGATCGGCATGACGGCCGGCGTAATAGTCGCTCCGCCTGCCCCGGTCCATGCCGTCACCCTGGGCATTCCCGCTGGGCATTCCCGCTGGGCGTTCCCGCTGGGGGGTTCGCGCCCCGCGCCGATCCCAGGCAGAGTGCGGGGGCATCCAGGCAGACCAGTCCGGCGTCCAGGGAGACCGACAAATGTCCGCCACCATCGCCCCGCCCGCCGCCGCGGCGCGCGCTCGGCCGCCGTTCCGTGCCGACCACGTGGGCAGCCTGCTGCGTCCGCAGCGCCTCGCCGAGGCCCGGGCCGCACACAAGGCCGGCCGGGTGGCGGATGCCGAACTCCGCGCCGTCGAGGACGCCTGCATCATCGAGGCGATCGCCCGGCAGGAAGCCGTCGGGCTGCGCGCCGCTACCGACGGCGAATACCGCCGCGCCTATTGGCACTACGATTTCGTCGCCGGGCTGGACGGCGTCGAGATCTACGAGCCGGCACGGAAGATCGCCTTCAAGGGCGCGATCCTGCCGCATGCGCTGCGGGTAACGGGGCCGATCCGCTACAGCCACCCGATCATGGTCGACCACTACCGGTTCCTGGCGGCGCAGGTGAAGACGGGGGTGGCGAAGCAGACCATCCCCTCGCCCTCGGTCGTGCATTTCCGCGGCGGGCGGGATGCGATCGACCGCGTCGCCTACCCTGACCTCGATCACTTTTTTGCGGACCTCGGCTCCGCATACCGCGGCGCGGTTGGCGATTTCGTTACCGCCGGCTGCCGCTACCTGCAACTGGACGAGGTCTACATCGCCTATTTGTGCGATCCCGAACAGATCGCCGGTCTCAAGGCGCGCGGGGAACACGCGGAAGGGCTGCTCGACCGCTACGCCGATCTGATCAACCACGCGATCGCCGGCCGCCCGGCGGATATGACGATCTCCATGCACCTCTGCCGCGGCAATTTCCGCTCCACCTGGGTCGCCTCCGGCGGCTACGAGCCGGTGGCGGAAACCCTGTTCAACAAGATCGACGCCGATGCCTATTTCATGGAATACGACAGCGATCGTGCCGGCGGATTCGAGCCGCTGCGCTTCGTCCCGCGCGGGCGCAAGGTCGTTGTGCTGGGCCTGGTCACCAGCAAGACCGGGGAGCTGGAAAGCAAGGAGCAGCTCAAGCGCCGGATCGACGCCGCCAGCAAATATCTGCCGTTGGAACAACTCGCGCTCAGCCCGCAATGCGGCTTCGCCTCGACCGAGGAAGGCAACACGCTCACCGAGGAGCAGCAATGGGCCAAGCTGCGCCTGTGCGTGGAGGTGGCGCAGGAGGTCTGGGGCGGGGTCTAGGTCAGAGCGGCAGGCCCACGTAGTTCTCGGCCAGCGCTGTGGAGGCGGCTGTCGATCCCGCGAGGTACTTGAGTTCGGCCAGTTGCATGTGGCGTTCGAAAGGGGTGTGGCTGTCGAAGCGGTGCAGCATCGACGTCATCCACCAGGAGAAGCGCTGCACTTTCCACACACGGTCGAGGCAGGCCGCGGAATAGGTATCCAAGCCGGTGGTGTCGCCGCGGTGGCAGAACGCGTCCAGGGCGCGTGCCAGCACCGCGACGTCCGCGGCGGCCAGGTTGAGGCCTTTGGCGCCGGTGGGCGGCACGATATGCGCGGCATCGCCGGCCAGGAACAGGCGGCCGTGTCGCATCGGTTCGGCGACGAAGCTGCGCATCGGCGTGAGGCTGCGTTGCAGGATCGGGCCCTGGTTCAGGATGAACCCGGGGCGGGCGCTGCGGGCAGCAATCTCGGCCCAGATGCGGTCGTCGGACCAGGCTTCGACGTCTTCGTCCGGGGCGCATTGCAGGTAGAGCCGCACGAGTTCCGGCGACCGCATCGACAGCAGTGCGAAGCCGCGGTCGTGGCTGGCGTAGATCAGTTCGTCGGCGGATGGCTGCGCTTCGGCCAGGATGCCGAGCCAGGCGAACGGATAGACCCGCTCGAAGATGCTGAGGACCCCGGGCGGGATCGCGGCGCGGCAGATGCCGTGGAAGCCGTCGCAGCCGGCGATCACGTCGCAGGCGAGGTCGTGCGCCGTGCCGTCATGGCGAAAGGTGATGCGCGGGCGGTCGGCGGTGAGGTCGTGCACCGCGACGTCGGCGGCTTCGAACAGGATCGGTAGGCCGGCGGCGAGGCGGGCGGCGACCAGGTCCTGCACCACCTTGTGCTGGCTGTAGACGGTGACGTGCCGGCCAGTGAGCGCGGCGAAGTCGATCCGGTGGTCCTGCCCGGCGAATCGCAGATGGATGCCACGGTGCGGCAGGCTCTCGCGCTGCATGCGCGCGCCGACGCCTGCGGCGATCAGCAGGTCCTCGGTGGTGTGTTCCAGCACGCCGGCGCGGATGCGGTTTTCCACATACGCGCGCGAGCGGGTTTCCAGCACGACCGAATCGATGCCGGCGCGATGCAGCAGGTGGGCGAGCAGCAGCCCGGCAGGGCCGGCGCCGACGATGCCAACCTGGGTGCGCATGGCCTCCTCCCGCTCTCGCTTGCGTTATCCTGGGAGGAAACCCGCGCCGGGCGCAACCCCGATGCGCCCACGTGTCAGCAGCGCGGCGGGGCGGCGCTCGCCGCGGCGTGCGGTGAATGTAACAGCAACGTCGCCAAACCTTCGTATTGCGGAACTCTCCAGTCTGTAACAGCGTGTGTCCGCGTGGGTTTATCATACCGCAAGTCCTGCTTGATGGACCGCACTGTGTGGTGCGCGATAAAGCGCGCCGCCAACGCAGCCCACAACGCAAGCGGAGACGTAAATGCAAGGACTGACCTGCCGGAAACGGCGCCTGCTCGCGGGCGCCGCGGTCGGGCTTGTGCTCGGATTGGTCGTGCCGGGCCAGTGGGCGGCAGCACAGCAGGCCGTCAATGCGGGCGAGGTGAGCGCCACCGGGGTTGGTACCGCTGCCCCGGTCGCCGGGGCAACGCCGCAGCCGACGCAGCAGAAGGTCTTCAACTCGAACCAGACGGTACGCGTGCTGGATCGCGCGCAGATGGACGCGGCGGGGCCGGTGGCCGGTTCGGCGCAGATATTGTCCTACACGCCGGGGGCCAACGTGGTGGGCTACGGCAACAGCGGCGCAACGAAATACACGATCAACCTGAACGGCGTGAACCAGGGCTGGGGCGGCTACGGCGGGCAGACGACCGCCGGCGCGCTCGGGATCACGTTCGACGGGGTGCCGATCGTCGATCCGGCCACGAACTTGTGGCAGTCACCGACCCTGCCGCAGGCCGGTATGATCCAGAACACCAACGTGACCTATGGTCCGGGCGATCCGGTCGATCGGTGGTATTCCAACATCGGCGGTTCGGTGGAATTCACCCCGCTGCAGCCGACCGCCAAGCCGGGCGGCGGGGTTGAGCTGACCTACGGCAGCTACGATCAGAAGAACATCGACTTCAATCTGCGCACCGGCGACTATCACGGCTGGTCCACGGTGCTGGCCGGCGGCGCGGGCAACGGCAACAGCTTCCGCACGGGCACCGACGGGTTCACCAATCCGTCCGAGGACTATGCGATCTACCTGAAGACGGTGAAAACCTTCCAGACCGGCAGCTTCGAATTCGGCGGCTACGCGGCGAGCAGCGGCGGCTACCGGTCGCAGGTGATCCCGACCACCGCCAACCCGGCGATCACGGTGAACGGGCAGCCCGGCGCGCAGCCGTACAGCCAGCAGACCACGGGCTACTACAGCACCCTGCCGTTCTCGAGCTACGACAAGAAAGACTACAACAAGATGTGGCTGCTGTACGGGCGGGAGAACATACGCCTGGACGACACCACGACCTTGCATAACCTGACCTGGTACATGCACATCTCGCGGATGCATTCGCGCCTGACCGACGTGTATGCCGCGGGGCCGCAGCAGTACGAGTTCAACAGCCCGCACACCAATACGATCGGCGACAAGATATGGCTGTCCGAGGAGCTGCCATTCAATACCGTGGACGTCGGCGCCTACTACATCCACGCCCTGTATAACAGCCGAAACAATTTCTATAATCCGGCTGACGGCGGCGACAAGGGGGTGGTGAACATCGGTGGCACCATCCGGTCGTCCTACTTTGCCCAGGATGATACGGCGCTGTTCCTGCAGGACGACATCCATCCGATTCCGATGCTGCACATCACCCCGGGCATTCGCTTCGTCGGCTACCAGACGGCCTACTCCAATTCCTCGACGCAGGACTTCTCCTTCGCGCCGGGCGTGGTGCTCAGCAGCCATTGCCCGGTGACCGGCGCCTCCACGCCCGGCAACACGAAGGACCAGGGCGCGTCCTGCGACAACCACCAGAGTCGCAACGCGGTCGAACCCTCGATCGACGCCACCCTGAACCCGCTGCCCTGGCTCAGCCTGTACGGCGGCTACCTGGAAACCACACGGGCGCCGCAGATGGGCGGCGGCGGTGGGCTATTCACCAGCGTCGATCCGAACAGCTATCACCTGGCGCTGGCACAGTACTATCAACTTGGCTTCAAGGTGCATGTGCGTCACATGGGTGTGCTGAACAATTTCCTGTTCGGCGCCGCATATTTCCACCTGCGCTATGCGAAGCAGGAGATCGACACGACGCTTGCCAACGGCGATACCATCGCGGCCAACGGCACCTCGGTCTATAACGGGGTGAACATGTTCCTTGACGACAACCCGGTCTATCAGCTCCACGTCTTCGCCAACGGCTCCATCCAGGCGGCGAAATACACGAGCTACATCACCGGCGGGGTCACCTACAACGGATCCCCGGTGTCCTACGTGCCCGCTGCCACCGCCAACGTCGGCGCCTACTACAACACCTTCGTACACGGGATCTTGATCGAACCTCGGGGCTGGGTGCAGTTCGTCGGCTCCCAGCACATTTTCGACAACGTGACCGTCGCGCCGAGCAACCAGACCATGCCGGCCTACGGCACGCTGAACCTCGCGGTGAAGGCGACGGTGCCGCTGCATCTGCCGGACGGGATCGGCACGCGCTGGCTGGACCTGAAGCTTACCGCGCTCAATGTGCTGAACCGGCAATACAACGCCTACGAGTACATTTCGTCCGGTTCGTATTTCGGCACTCCCACGGGGGGCTACCTGCTCGCCTATCCGGGGGCGCCGTTCACGATCTATGGCACGGTGGGCGTGCAATTCTGACCGTAACCAATCCTTCACACACACCTCCCGCGGCGTCGTGTAGGCGCCGCGGGATATTGCTTCCGTGGAGACGCCGTCTTGACCCTCGCATATGTCCTGCATCTCGCCGCCTATTCCGACGGCGTGCTCTACGCGCTCGCGCTGCTGCTGCTGGTCGCGCTCGCAGTGACGATCGACCGCTTCTGGTACCTGCGTCGCACCATCCTGCAAGGGGAGCGGGTGGTGCGCCTGGTCGGCGGCCATGAGCGGCTCGATGCCGCGGAACTGGACGCGCTGGCCCGCGGGGCCGGGGCTCTGCCGGAGGCGGTGCTGCTCGCCACAGCGCTCGATCACCGTGGCGCCGAGCGGGAGGAACTGTCGGGGCGGCTCGAGGAGGCGATCATGCTGCTCGCCCCGCGCATCGACCGCGGACTGTGGATTCTCGACACGATCGTGACCCTGGCGCCGCTGCTCGGCCTGTTCGGCACCATCGTCGGCATGTTCCATGCCTTCTCGGTGCTCGCCGCGCCCGGTCACGCGCCCACGGCGGTCACCGCGGGGGTGGCGGACGCGCTGGTGGCGACCGCGTCGGGCATCTTCATCGCCATGCTGGGCCTGGCCGCATTCAATACGTTGCAGAACCGTGTGCGGCTCGTGCTGTTGCAGCTCGATACCGTGAAGATGATGGTGATGAACCGCACGGCCGCGCCGGCGCCGCCCGCCGCTGCCGAGCGGATGGCGCGGCGCGCCGTCGCCGCCGGAGCATAGGCCGATGCGGTTGCGCTACTTCGAATACCGCAAGGGCCGGGTCGAGATCATCCCGATGATCGACGTGATGCTGTTCCTGCTGGTGTTCTTCATCATCGTCACTTTGCAGATGATCCCCGATGCGGGGGTCAGCCTGCAGCTCCCGCGATCGGACCAGGCGCACCACCTGCCGCACCCGAAGATCACGGTGAACCTGCTGGCCGACGGCACCATTCACGTGAAGGACGCCACCTTGACGCCGGCCGCGCTCACCGCGCTGTTCGCAGCCGACGGCGATCCGGCCAAGACCGAAGTGACGATCGCCGCCGACCGCCATGTCGCATTCCAGCATTTCGTGACCGTGATGGATGCGGCGCGCGCCGCGGGCGTGAGCGACATCGGCGTGGCCGCCCAGTCGGCGCCGGCTGCCGCCGCCGCGTCTTCCGCCGCCGGACCCGTACCAGCGCCCGCGCCAGCACCTGCAGCTGCACCCGCCGCCGCCCCGGCCGCGCCGAAATCCTGACGCCCGTGTCCCGCCGCACGCGTCCCCGCGCGCCCGAAGGCGCGCCGCCGTCCCGCGCTCAGGCGCTGCTCGCCGGCAGGCAGTCCTCGCTGCTTCGCCCGCTGCTCGCCGCGGCGGTGATCGAGGTGCTGTTGGCCGCCGCCGTTATCGTTTTCGCCCCCAGTGCCGGCGTGGTGCGTGCGCCGCATCCGCAGCGGGTACGCATTGCGATGCTGGCACCGAAACCCAAGCCCAAGCCGCCGGCACCCAAGCCGCCGCCGCCGAAACCCAAGCCCCCGCCGCCTCCCCCGAAGCCGAAGCCCCCGCCGCCGAAGCCGGTACCGAAGCCGCCGCCGCCCAAGCCCGCGCCCGCGCTGCCGCCGCCCCCGCCGGCGCCTCCCAAGGCCCCGCCGCCGCCGCCCCGGCCGCGGCCTCGGCCGCAAAAGCCGCAGCCGCACGTGCTCCGCCCGCAGCCACCGGCCCCGCCGCCGGTCCGTACCGCGCCGCCCGCCCCCTCGCCGGCCGAAACGGTCAGCGCGGTCATGCGCTACGCGGCACTGCTCAACGCCCGGGTGCAGGCAAGGCTGGTGGTCCCGGACCAGGTGCAGATGATGCGCCTCTCCGGCACTACGGTGGTCGCGATCCGGGTGGCGCCCGACGGCACTCTTCTTGGTGTCTCGGTCGCGCGCTCTTCCGGCGTCGACCCGATCGACCGGGCCGCGCTGGCCGCCGTGCGGGCCACGCCGTTGCCGCCGTTCCAGGGCGACATGCCGCGCGGGCCGGTGACGTTCGACCTCACGGTGCGGATGAGGGACTGACCCCCAGCTTCTGCCCGCAGGGGCCGGGTGCTATCCCGTCATCTGCGCAAAAGGCGGAGGTCACGCATGCTCCAGGTCCCCACCCATCAGATTCCCGGCGTCTACCACCGCCGCATCGGCGAGATCGTGGTGACCGCGCTCAGCGACGGCTACCTCGACGGCGGCGTCGACGTGCTGCGCAACATCGAACCGGCGGAGGCCGAGCGGCAGTTGACCGCCGCCTTCCGCCCCGGCAGGCGCACCGCGGTGAACTGCTTCGCCATCTACTCCGCCGGCAGGCTGGCACTGATCGAGACCGGATCAGGCACCTACCTGCAACCCACCGCCGGCCAACTGCCGCGGAACCTGGCCGCCGCCGGCATCGATCCGCAGGACATCGAGGCGGTGCTGCTGACGCATATGCATCCCGACCACTCGGCCGGCCTCTCCGATCCCGCCACTGGCGCCCGCCGATTCCCGAATGCGGAGCTGGTCGTGCACGCCAACGAACCGAAGCACTGGCACGACGATGCGGCTATGGAACGGGCAAGCGAGCGCGCCCGCAAGCTCTATTTCCAATGCGCGCGCGAGCAGGTGGCGCCGTACACCGACCGCATGCGGACCTTCACCGGCGAGCAGGAAGTCTTCCCCGGCGTCACCACCGTGCCGCTGCACGGCCATACCCCCGGCCACACCGGCTATCTGATCGCCTCAGGCGGCGAGCAACTGCTGATCTGGGGCGACATCGTGCACGTGCCGGATATCCAGGTGGAGCACCCGGAGGTGGCGATCGAGTTCGACACCGACCAGCACGCCGCCATCGCCACCCGCCGCCGCGCGCTGGATATGGCGGCCTCGGACCGGCTGCTGATTGCGGGGATGCATGTGCACTTCCCCGGCTTCGCCCATATCGTCCGCCGCGGCCCCGGTTACGCGCTGCTCCAGGAGCCGTGGGACCAGGCGTTCTGATCGGAGGCGGCCAGGGGGCGCAGCCCCCTGAAGCGCGCCCCGGCGCCTACAGCCCTTCGAACAGCGGCGTGGTGATGTAACGTTCGGCGAACGAGGGGATGATGGTCACGATCCGCTTGCCTGCCATCTCCGGCCGCTTCGCCACCAGCAACGCCGCCACCAGGGCGGTGCCGGACGAAATCCCGCACGGGATCCCCTCCGTGTGCGCCAGGCGCTTCGCCGCGGCGAAGCTTTCGTCGTTGCCGACTTTTATGATCTCGTCGATCAGCCCGGTCTCCAGCACCTCCGGCACGAAACCGGCGCCGATCCCCTGCAGCGGATGCGGTCCCGGCTTGCCGCCCGACAGCACGGGGCTCGCTTCCGGTTCCACGGCGATCATGCGCAGGCCGGGCCGGCGCGGCTTCAGTGCCTGCGCGCAGCCGGTCAGGGTGCCGCCGGTGCCGACCCCGGAGACGATCGCGTCGACCTCGCCCGCGGTGTCGTACCAGATTTCTTCCGCCGTCGTGCGCCGATGGATCTCCGGGTTGGCCTTGTTGACGAACTGCCCCGCCAGCACCGCGCCCGGCGTGGACGCCAGCAGTTCCTCGGCGCGTGCGATCGCACCGTTCATGCCCTTCTCGCGCGGGGTGAGGTCGACCTCGGCGCCGAGGTAGCGCAGCATCTTGCGCCGCTCGATTGAGACCGATTCCGGCATGGTCAGGATCAGCCGGTAGCCGCGCGCGGCGGCCATGAAGGCGAGCCCGATGCCGGTGTTGCCGGAGGTGGCTTCGACGATCGTCCCGCCCGGCTTCAGTCTGCCCTCCGCCTCCAGCGCCAGGATCATGTTGACGCCGATACGGTCCTTCACGCTCGCGATCGGGTTGAAGAACTCGAGCTTGAGGCAGATGTCCGCGGTGATGCCTTCTTCGGCCGAGATGCGCGGGATACGGACCAGCGGCGTGTTGCCGATGGTCTCGGCGATGCTGTCGTAGATGCGTCCGCGGTGCGGACGATCGAGCACCAGGGGTTTCCGTTCGCTCATGCCATGCCTCCCATGCCGGCCGGGGCCGGATTTTGCCGTGCGGTCCGTCGCGGACGGACCGATTTCACGTGCTGCCAGCCCAGATGCAACAGGCTGTAGATCACCGCAAGCCCGACGCTCATCAAGGGGCCCTCCGCTCAGGCGGCGAGGTCGGGGGCAAGGTCCGCGTGGAAGCGGTTGCCGGCCGTGGTTGCCCGCACCACCCCGGTGCGGATGACGAAATCGGCGAAATGCTCACCCGGCACGCGCCCGCTTGCGTAGGCGGCGAACAGCGGGCGCAGCGCCGCCATGATGGCATCCTCGCCGATCTCGCGCCGATACAGTTTCGAGAGCCGCGAGCCGTCGAACGCGCCGCCGAGATACAGATTGTAGATGCCGGGTCGGACGCCCACGAGGCCGATTTCCGCCAGGTAGGGCCGCGCGCAGCCGTTCGGGCAGCCGGTCATGCGGATGATGATCTCGTCATCGGTGAGGCCCGCCGCGGCCGCCGCCTGCTCCAGGCTGCCGATCAGGTCAGGGAGGAAGCGCTCGCTCTCTGCCAGCGCCAGCCCGCAGGTCGGCAAGGCGACGCAGGCCATCGCGTTGCGCCGCAGCGCCGAGACCGCCCCGTCCAGCCCATGTGCGGCGAGCAGCGCGGCGATCGCCTCCTTCCGCTCCGGCGCGACGTCGGCGATAATAAGGTTCTGGTTCGGCGTCAGGATGAAGCGGCCGTCGTGCGCCGAAGCCACCGCGCGCAGGCCGGACAGCAGCGCCCGGCCGGGCCGGTCGACCACCCGCCCGTTCTCGACGAACAGGCAGAAGTGCCAGTGCCCGTCGTCGCCCTGCTGCCAGCCCGACGGATCGCCCGAGCGGTCGAACGCATAGTGCCGCGCGGGCGCCAGGGCGAAGCCCAGGCGGCGTTCCAGCTCGGCGTGGAATGCAGGAAGCCCGTGCCGCTCGATCGTGTATTTCAGCCGCGCGTGCTTGCGGTCGGCGCGGTCGCCCCAGTCGCGCTGCACCGTTACGACCTGCTCCGCGACAGCCAGCACCTGATCCGGCGTGCAGAAGCCGATCAGATCGCCGGTGCGCGGGAAGGTATCGGGCTCGCCATGGGTCATGCCCATGCCGCCGCCGATCACTACGTTGTAGCCGGCGATCCGCCCGTCCTGCGCGATCGCGATCAGCCCGAGGTCGTGGGCGAAGACGTCGACGTCGTTCAGCGGCGGGATGGCGATGGCGATCTTGAACTTGCGCGGCAGGTAGGTACGCCCGAGAATCGGCTCGTCCTCCTCCTCGCCGCCCGCGACCTGCGCGCCGTCGATGAAAATCTCGTGCCAGGCGCGCGATTTCGGCAGCAGGTGGGTGCTGATCGCGCGCGCCGTCTCCGCCGCCTGGGCATGCACGGCGCGATACGGGTTCGGTGTGCAGATCACGTTGCGGTTGACGTCGCCGCAGGCGGCGATGGTGTCCAGCATCGTCGCGTTGATGGCCTGGATCGCCGGGCGCAGGTTGCTCTTGATGATGCCGTGCAACTGGATCGTCTGCCGCGTGGTCAGGCGTAGGGTGCCGCTCGTGCGTTCCCGCGCCAGCGTATCGAGCGCCAGCCATTGCGGTCCCGTCAGCATGCCGCCCGGGATGCGCACCCGCGCCATGAAGCTGAACGCCTTCTCCATCCGCTTCTTCGCCCGTTCCGGGCGCAGGTCGCGGTCGTCCTGCTGGTAGATGCCGTGGAACTTGGTCAGCTGGGTATCGTCCTCGGCGATCGCGCCGGTGATGCCGTCGGCCAGGCCCTCGGCGATGGTGCCGCGCAGCAGCCGGCTGTCGGCCTTGATCGTCTCGTTACGGGAAACGCCGCTCATGCTTGAGCCCTTTCGGAAAACGCCGGCGTGCGATGGATGCCGCACTCCGTCTTGTCGAGGCCGTCCCAGCGGCCGGCGCGCGGCGCCTCGTCCGCTCGCACCGGGCGGGTGCAGGGGGCGCAGCCGATCGAACGGTAGCCGGACGCTACCAGCGGATGCAGTGGCAGCTCGTGGCGGGCGAGGTAGGCGGCGACGTCGGTAGCGCTCCAATCCGCCAGCGGATTGATCTTGATGCGCCAGTCGGTGCCGAACTCCACCGCCGCCAGCCCGTCCCGGCTGCCGCCCTGGAAGCGCTTGCGTCCGCTGATCCAGGCGTCGAACGGCGCCAGCGCGCGCGCCAGCGGGGCAACCTTGCGCAGCGCGCAGCAGTGGTCGGGGTCGCTCCGCCACAGCCGCCCGGTGGGATCGGCCGCTGCCAGCGCTGCGCCGTCGGGCCGAGCCGCGCGCACGTCGTCGAGGCCGAGCCGCGCCACCAGCGCGTCCCGATAGGCCAGGGTCTCCGGGAACAGCTTGCCGGTGTCGAGGAAGATCACCGGCAGCGCGGGCTCGATCCCGGCCACCATGTGCAACAGTACCGCGCTCTCGGCGCCGAAGGAGGAAACGAGCGCGATGCGCCCGGCGAAGCGCGTGTGGATCAGGCTGCGCAGCAGCGCCGCGGTGGTGTCGGCCGGCATCAATAGACGTCCCGCTTGTAGCGTCCGTCCTGCTGCGCCGCGCGCAGCCAGGCGCTGGCGCCCTCGGGGTTGTGCCCGCCGCCGTCGGCGATCACCCGCAGCAGGGTAGCGTGCACGTCACGCGCCATCGCCTTGGCATCGCCGCAGACATAGACCACGGCGCCATCGTCGAGCCAGCGCCACAGCTCCGCCCGTGCTTCCCACAGGCGCTGCTGGACGTAGATCTTCTCCGGCTGGTCGCGGGAGAAGGCGACATCCACCCGCGACAGGACGCCGGAGGCGAGCCAGTCCTGCCATTCCAGTTGATACAGGAAGTCGTGCGTGAACTGCCGCGCGCCGAAGAACAGCCAGCTCCGCCCGCGCGCGCCCATCGCTTCCCGCCGCTGCAGGAAGCCACGGAACGGCGCGACGCCGGTGCCCGGGCCGATCATTACGATCGGGCGATCCGGGTCGGCCGGCAGGCGGAAATGCGGGTTCGGTTTCACATGCACGGAAAGCCGGTTGCCCGCCGCACGCCGGTCGGCGAGATCGACCGAGGCGACGCCGCTGCGCACGCGCCCGTGGCTTCGCCACCGCACCGCCGCCACCAGCAGATGCGCGGCTCCGTCCACCACTTCCGGCGCCGAGGCCACCGAGTAGAGCCGCGGCGGCAACGGCCGCAGCAGCCCGGTAAGCTGCGCCGCGCTCAGCCGCGCCGGCGCCGCTTCCAGAAGGTCGATCACCTGGCGCTCGCGCAGGAAGGCCGACACCTGCGCCGAATCGGCGGCGACCGCCGTCAGCGCCGCGTCGCCGGCCTGTACCGCATGCGCGGTGACCTGCGCCGCGGTCAACGTCGTGATGTCGTACTTGTCCGCCAGCGCCGTGCGCAGGGCGTCGTCGCCGGCAAGACCGGTGGCGGCCAGCACTGCGTCCACCAGCGCCGGATCGTTGCGCGGCGCGATGCCGATCGCATCCCCCGGCTCGTAGGTGAGGCCGGTGCCTTCGAGCGCCAGTTCCACGTGCCAGGTCTCGGCCGACGACCGGCTGGAGCTCAGCAGCACCCGCTCGGTGATCTCCGCCTCCGCCACGCGCGGCGCGGCGGGGCTGTCATCGGGTGCCGGCGCGCGGGCGAAATCGACCCGGATCACCGCGGCGCCCTCCTCCGGCTCCGGCGCCAGGCTCGTCAGCACGGTTTCGGTCCAGGCGCGCGCCGGGGCGGCGTAGTCGAGGTCACATTCGACCAGCGACGCCACCCGTTCCGCCCCCAGTTCGGCCAGGCGGGCATCGATCCGCCGCCCGGTCTCGCAGAAATTTACATAGGCGCGGTCGCCGAGCGCCAGCACCGCGAAGCGCACGCCGGCAAACGCGGGCGCGTCGGCGCCGAGCAGCGCGGTGTAGAACGCCTCGGCGCGCTGCGGCGGGTCGCCCTCGCCCCAGGTGGAGGCGATCACCAGCAGCGGCCCCGCCTTGGCGACCTGCGCCGGCGTCGTGTCCGCCATGTCGAGCAGTTTCGCTGCGAACCCGAGGCGTTGCGCCGCCTTGCGTGCGGCCCCGGCCAATGCCTCGGAATTCCCCGATTCGGTCGCGTAAAGGATCGTGAGCGGAGTGCGCCGTGCCGGCGGTGCGGCGGGCGCGGCAGGGCCGGCCGCGCGGGCGCCGGCGGCAGCCTGGAAGCCGGCAAGGTAGCCGCTGAGCCACTGTACTTGTTCGGGGCTGGCGTCCCGCAGCAGCCGCTCGATCAGCGCGAGTTGGTCCTCGGCGAAAGGGGCGGCGGCGAGCGCGGCGGGGGGAGGGGCCATGCGGGCGGTCTCCTAGGCGGACAGGGCATTTCGGGTGGGGACGGCGGGCACTGCCATCCGGTCGGGGGCGGCGGACAGGTCAGAGGGCGGCGCGGCGGTCATGGGCGTGGCCTGCAGCAACGGGGCGAGCACCTCGCGCAGCGCCAGCACCGGACCGATCACGATCAAGGTCGGCGCGGCGCGCGGCAGGGTGGCGGCCACGGCGCCGCCGGTGGCCAGGGTTGCATGGGTCAGGCGTTGGCGCGGCGTCGTGGCGTCGGCGAGGAAGGCCACACCCTCGCCCGGTGCTCGGCCGGCGGCGATCAGTGCCGCGGCGATCGGCCCGGCCTGGCGCAAGGCCATGTAGAACACCAGCACCTCCGCTCCGCGCGCCAGAGCCGCCAGATCGAGCTCCGCCGGCAACTGGCCGTGCGCGTCGTGGCCGGTGACGAAGGCCACGCTGCGGGCGAGGCCGCGATGGGTGAGCGGGATGCCGGCCGCCGCGGTTCCCCCGATTCCGGCGCTGATCCCGGGGACGATGCGGAACGGAATGCCGGCGGCGACGAGCGCCAGGGCTTCTTCCCCGCCGCGGCCGAACACTAGGGGGTCGCCGCCCTTGAGCCGCAGCACGCGCCGCCCCTGGCGCGCCAGCGCGATCAGTCGCTGGTTGATCCGCAACTGCGCCGTGCGCGTCCCTCCGGCCCGTTTGCCCACCGGTTCGCGGTGCGGAGTTGCGGCGAGGTCGAGGATTTCCGGCGAAACGAGCGCGTCGTGCAGCACCACGTCTGCCGTTGCCAGCGCATGGGCTGCGTGCAGGGTGAGCAACCCCGGATCGCCCGGGCCGGCGCCGACAAGCCAGACCGAGCCGGGGGCGAATGTTGGCGCCCGCAGCCGCGCGGCGGCGCGTGCCAGGGCAGGGGAGCCGGGGCCGGGTGCGGCGTGCCCAGGGGACGCATGCACGGGCGACGGCTCGCCGAAGGATACATGTCCCGGGGATGTGCGTCCGGGAGACGCACGCTCAAGGATTGTATCCGCGGAGGACGCATCCGCTGTGCATGACTGCCTGGACGCGGCGGCGGGCGATGTCACGCGAGCCACCCGGCCTCGGCCACCGCCGCGGCAGTCAGCCGGGCGAGTTCGGGCAGCGTGTGGCCTTCGGCTCGCCAGGCGCGACGGCGTGCGCCCAGCGCCGCCACCCGCCCGGCCCATTCCGGACCGAACAGCGCGGCGATGCGGTTGCGGATTGCCCCCGCCAGTCCTGGGCTCGCCCCGCCGGTGGAAACCGCGATCAGCAGATCCCCGCGGCGGAGTTCGGCGGCGTTGCGGAAATCGCACAGCTCCGGCCGGTCCTCGACATTGACCAAAATGCCGCGTGCACGCGCGACGGCGGCAAGCGCCGCGGCGCTTGCCGCGTCCAGGTCGGCGATCCACAGCAGGTCGAGCTGCGGCGGGACTGTCGAGGCGGGAGTCAGGACCAGGGGATCGGCGCCGGCGGCGCGCAGGAGCTGCAGCCGGCGCGCGGCGGCGGGGCCGGTACCGGCAACGGCAAGACGCAAGCGGGCGGGGTCGAGGGTAATCGGGATCATGGGGCCTGGAATGCAAACACGGCTGGGGTAGGGGAGGGCGCACCCGGGGGCGACGCTCAACAGGAAAGGATTTTTTCCAAGAGGACAATATGGCTGAAAAAAAAGCGAAAATGTCCCCTTAAACCGAGACTAGAGCGGATGATCTTCGACATTAGCGCTGAGACGGAAAAATCCCCGCTCAGCCCCGGACGCAGGTGCAACCCGTCGGGGTGGATGCATGGTCTCTCCCCCGAGCCGAGGATTCCCCTTGGGGCAGATGGCTTCCACAACCGGCCATCCGGGACGGTGGGGCGCCACAGAGGCACGGCCTGGCGTGGAGAGAGCTGGAGCTGATGCCGGCGCGGCGCGGCCCCAGCCGATCACCATTCCGCTTTCAATCCGCAGTGGTCAGGCTCTAGAAGGCAGGTCCGCAATAGATTCGGTTGTCCCCCTGCATGAGCCTCAACCGCCGCCTGGTGCCGGCCCTGCTCGTGCTGCTCGCCGCTGGGGTGATGTCGTTCGGGCTGGCCGACAAGTCGCTGTGGAACGACGAGGCGTTCAGTTTCTTCGTCTCCCGCGGCGGCCCCGTGGCGGCGGTGCGGTTCATCGCCCAGGACGCCCAGCCGCCGCTCTACTACATGGTGCTGAGCCTGTGGCTGCGGCTGGGCCACGGCATTGCCGTGCTGCGCGCCCTGTCGGTGCTGGCGATGGCCCTGGCGGTCCTGCCGCTGTACGGCGCGGCGCGGCGGCTGTTCGATGCCCGCACCGCGGCGGTCGCCGGGCTGCTGTTCGCGCTCACGCCGCTGGTCGTAGGCTGGGCGCAGAAGGCGCGGCCGTATGCGGTGCAGACCCTGTTCCTTTCTATCGCGTTCTGGGGCTTCGTGGAGGTCTGGTGCGCGCGGGAGGCGCATGAGGAGTGGATCGGCCGGGGGGTTGTGCGGGCGCTGCGCATCCGGCGGATCGGCACCGCGCGTACCGACCTCGGCTGGCTTGCCTGCGCGCTGGGCGGCGGCCTCGCGATGCTGACGCAGCAGCCGGCCGGATTCTTCCTGCTCGGCTGCAACTGCGCGGTGCTGTTCGCCGTCCTGCCGCGGCCGTGGCAGCATCGGCGCTGGCTGCTCAACTGGACGGTGGCGCAACTCGTGCTGATCGGGGTGTGGTTGCTCTGGCTGCCGTGGTTCCTGCGCCAGATCGCGATCAATCTTACGCCGGAACAGATTGCCGTGCGGCACACCAATTTCCTGATCGACGGCGCCGGGGTGGTGGGCAATCTGGAAGGCGTGTTCGGCATCGCCAGTCTCTGGCGGGCGGAACCGGTGGCGCTGGCCGTGCAATTGGGCGCTGCGTTGCTAAGCGCGGTACTGCTGGTGCGTGGCCCGGGGTCTCGCGCGATCCACGCCCATCGGGAGACGCCGCTCCACGCCCGTCGGACGATACCGGTGCTGGTCCCGCTGCTGGTGCCAGTGGTGGTCTGCGTGCTCGGCTTCCTGCTGGTCTATCCGGTGTTCGGCTACGTGATCGGGGAGTTCGTATTCCTTTGGCTGCCCTATAGCGTGCTGCTTGCGTATGCAATCGTCCATCTGCGTCCGTGCTTAGCGGGCGCGGCGCTGCTCGGCGTGCTGCTGGTCGGCGACGTGTGGGGCCTGCGCAACTACTACGAGAGTCCGAACCAACCGACCGCGCAGGTGGCGGCGGTCATCCGCGCCGGGATGCAGCCGCAGGATGGCGTGATCCTGTCAGACGATGCAGCGATGCGCTGGGTCCTTGCCTATTACCTCGGGCGGACGCGGCGGCAGCTCGTCGGGCTCGATGTGGCAGCTGAATGGGATTTCGACCGCCTGATCCGCACGCCGGCGGCGGCGTTCCGCCAGCGGCGGGACTGGATGGTGCTGCCCGGGGGGCGGCCGCCGGCGGTCGCGCGCGACTTGCTGGAACGGCGGATGCGGCACGTGGCGCGCACGCAAATCGGGGCGGCGACGGTGCTTTTGTTTGCCTCAGGTGCCGCACCAACTGCGGCACCGCCGGCGACGCCCGACACAGGCACCGCCCAACGATGAGCCTGGGTCGTCTTGCGCCTAACGGGCCGGGAGGCTGCGTGCGGCGGCGTCGGCTCGGCGCCTGCGGATCAAAGCCCGTCCGAGCATGATGCCAGGAGCTTCGATCGCCCAATACGAGCACCAGGCCGTCCCAAACGTGAGCAGTGCCGCAACCGGCCATGTGAGCACAAAGGCCAGGATGGCCGCGTAGCCGACTGCCTGCGCGTCATAGAGCCCGGGAAACAGTGCCAAGCCTTGTAGAACGGCGAAATGCACGAGATAGGCGCTGAAGCTGACCTTGCCCATTGCCGCCGCATAGGGGTTGACCAGGAAGCCGGATCGCATGCGCGACAGCGCAAGGACAAACACCATCAGCGGCGGGCAGACCGCCAAGGTGATCGGCATAAACGGCCGCGCACCAATAAACTTACCGAGCGGGACAAAGGCGAGAGCGAAGAAGCAGGCAGCGGCGCCGAGCGCCCAGGCGGTCGGGTAGCGAAGGTGTCTCAAGCCGGAGCCAGGCCCGGCTGCACCCCGCATGATGAAGAACAGCACGCCGCCCATGCCGAAGACGCTCGCTTCGTTGGGGAACCAGAAGAACAGGAAGTCCTGCACGGCCGCCGGGCGATAGAATCCGCTGAGCACCCCCAGGGCGAGGCGGTTACAAACCACGCCGACAACAACCAGAGCGAGCACGACGAGAAACGCGGTACGCAGCGAGCGGACCAGCGACGCGAAAAGCGGGAACAGCAGATAGAACGTGAATTCGACCCCGATGCTCCAGCCGCCCGGCACGACGGCCCAGCGTCCGGCGACCGTTGGTGTGAGCAGCGGGTGCCAGACGTTCACGAATGCCATCGTCGCCAGCGCCTGGGCGGTATCGAAGCCGCCCCGGGGAGGCAGAATGATGAAATAAAGCACGCCTGCGGCGTAATATGCTGGGGCGATCCGGAAGAATCGACGGATGAAAAAAGCCGACGAATCAGGGCTTCCGCGCGTGCGGGTTTCGAACTCCCATGACATCAGGAGCGTCAGGCAACTCGTAATGAAAAACAACTGCACCCCGTACCAGCCCATGATCGCCAACCGGTGGACGGGATACGGAAGATTGGGAAACAGGTACGCGAAGTGCCCGGTCATCACCATGAGCACCGCATAGCCACGAACGCAGTCAATGTAGCCGTAATGCGGCTTGGACGCAACGGCGGTCGTCATCGAGAATTCGTCCGTCTCATCGCGGCGGGAAGCTCCTGATCCCCACAGCCCGGGCCTGCCGGAGGACCGAACACATTCATGACAGATGGGGTGATTGGGGCCTCCCCCCGGTGACCCCGGTGGCTGCCCCTCTCAGGATGATAAGAGCGTGGTCCGTGTGCATCGGCCACAAGCATCGAGGAGGAGCAGCCGTGGGTTACTTTGCCGGGTTGGACGTGTCGTTGGAAGAGGCCGCGATCTGCATCGTCGATGATGCGGGACGCGTTGTGCGCGAGGTGCGCGTGGCCAGCGAGCCGGAGGCGCTGGTCGCGTTCTTCGGGGCGTGCGGGATGAAGATGGAGCGGGTTGGCCTGGAGGCGTGCTCGCTGAGCGCCTGGCTGCACGCCGGGATCACGGCGGCTGGCATCCCGGCGATCTGCATCGAGGCGCGGCAGGCCAAGGCGGCGATGGGTGCCATGCCGAACAAGACCGACCGCAACGACGCGCGCGGGATCGCGCAGATCATGCGCACCGGCTGGTATCGCGCGGTTCACGTCAAAAGTCCGTTCTGCCGCTCCTGGCGCGCGCTGCTGAGCGCGCGGCGGATGGTGCTGAACAAGCGCCAGGATGTCGAGAATGGCATACGGGCGTTGCTGCGCGAGGCCGGGCTGAAGGTCGGCACACCAAGCCGCAAGATATTCCCGGCGCGGGTGCGCGAGCTGGCCGCCGACGACCCGGTGCTGGCAAGCCTGACTGAATCGCTGCTGGCCGTCGTCGAGGTGATGAGCCAGCAGGCCGACGCGCTCAGCAAGCGCGTGCTCGACGAGGTGCGCGTCGAACCGACGTGCCGTCGGTTGATGACGGTGCCGGGCGTCGGGCCGCTGACCGCGCTGGCGTTCCGCGCCACCATCGATCAGCCGGACCGCTTCCGGAAGTCACGCGACGTCGGCGCCCATCTCGGCCTGACGCCGCGACGCTACCAATCGGGTGAGACGGACATCCAAGGCCACATCAGCCGGTGCGGCGACGAACTGGCCCGCACCGCTCTGTATGAAGCAGCGCATTCACTGCTGATCCGCAGCACCAGGTGGTCGGCGTTGCGAGCGTGGGGGATGAGCGTCGCTAAGCGCCGGGGCATGGCGCGCGCCCGTGTCGCGGTCGCGCGCAAGCTGGCGGTGATTTTGCACCGGATGTGGACCGATGGCAGCGAGTTCCGGTGGGGCAAGCAAGCCGCGGCCACCATGACCGCCGCATGAGCCGAGCCGTTCCAGTGTCCGCCTGAAAGGGCGGAGCCGCGTCGTTCCCGTGGGGACGATGGGCGAGGCGATCTCGTTGAGAGTCCGGAACCGGACGGTAGCAATGCCTCCAGGTCGCGGGACAGATTGAGACGCTTCTCCCTCCTGACCCCATCCTGCGGCGGCCATGCGCCGACCGCGAAGAGAAGCGAGTGACCCACGGGCGCTACGTCAAAGACGACAAGCCGCTTGATCCCGGTCTTGCCGGGCAAGGGGCAACCGATTGACGCCGATCCCCCTGCAATGCGTTACGTAACGGAAGGTGAAGCCATGTCGACGGGCCGCAAACCAAATGGCGAGCAGGCGATGAGCAACGCCGAGCGCCAAGCTCGCTATCGCGCAAGGCATTCAATGCGCCCAGCGCCGGCCCAAACCCGCACGCACCGCCCAACCGATCGACGCAGCCGGCCGCAACGGTGGCGAGAGGCCGTCACTGAGTTACTGACACTGCAGGCCGAGTATGCCGGCTGGCTGACCGCATTGCCCAAAAGCCTTCAGGAAAGCCCTACCGCCGACGTGCTCGAAGCTATCGTCGATCTCGACCTCACGGCCATTGCCGACATCGCGTTACCACGCGGCTATGGCCGCGACTGACCAGACATCCGAAAAGGTGCGAGAAACAGCTTGACCCCAGCAGCCCCAATCAGAGAGGACCCTTATTACGCTGAGGCCGGAAGAAAGGTGTCAAGTTTTCACGATATCTCCGCTGGAGAGACGCACTGGCGGCCTCATCGGCGGGCCGGACCGGATACGAAAGACCACAGGCGTTCTCCAGGCCTGGCCGGAAGCAAGGTCAGTGAATCTGCCACGACACGAGCGCGTCGGCATCGCCGGTTAACGTGCCGTCGCCGTCGGACCGATCTGCCCTGGAGGCCGCGCGCCCTTCGGCCTTACTTCCGGCCGTCAAATCAGCCCGAACCCGCGGGCCAGCATGTTGGCGGCGACCAGCAGCACGACGGGAACGAACACCTTGCGCAGCCGCCGGTTGGACATGCGGGTGAGCGACAGCGCGCCCAACGTTGCGCCCGCCAGCACGCCGAGCGCGACCGGGGCGGCGATCACGGGGTCGATGTCGCCGCGCTGGAAGAAGATGCCGGCCGAGGCTGCTGCTGTCACGCCGATCATGAAGTTGCTGGTGGTGGTGGAGACCTTCATCGGCAGCCGCATGGCGGTGTCCAGCGCCAGCACCTTGAAGGTGCCGCTGCCGATGCCGAGCAACCCGGACAGCGTACCGGCGAGCCACATGATGCCGAACCCGTGCGGCACGCGATCGACGTTGTAGGCGATCTCCCGCTTCAGGCGCTGGTCCGGGTAGGTACCGCCCAGCCGCAGCGCCTGCGCCCAGGGGTGGTGGCGGACGTTCTGCGGCAGTTCCTCGCTGAGCCGGAACACGAGCGGCAGCGCGGAGATCACCAGCACCCCGCCGAACACGAGGAACAGGATGGTGGGATCGAGCACGGTGGTTAGCAGCGCGCCGCAGATTGCCCCGATCGTGGTGGCGACTTCCAGGAACATGCCGACCCGCAGGTTGGTCAGCCGGTCCTTCACATAGGCAGCGGCGGCGCCGGAGGAAGTCGCGATCACCGAAACGATCGATGCCCCGATCGCCGCGTCGAACGGCACGTGGAAGACGAGCGTGAGGATCGGTACCACGAACACCCCGCCGCCGAGGCCGACCAGCGCGCCGATAAAGCCCGCGAACGCAGAGGACCCCAGCACCGCGGCGAAGAACCACAGGTTGGCGCCCTGGATGGGCGGGATGCCCGGCCGGCTCATCCAGTCGCCGACGGCGAAGATGCTGAACAGCAAGATGGCGAGCACCAGGGTGGTGATGCGCACGTAGGTCCAGTCCCGCTCCAGCGCGAAGGCGGGGATCGAGACCGCGACCCGTAGCACCGGCGTCGCCATCAGCACCAACAGGCCGAGCGAGGCGATCGCCAGCGGCTGCGCAAGCTGCAGCCCGGCCGCCAGCGACGGCAGCGAATCGGGGAAGGTCGCGTCCGGCAGGCGTCCGGCCAGCCGGAGGAAGAAGAAATCGGTGATGCCGATGCCGACGATCGCGATGCTGAGCAGCACGCCACCGCGCAGCACGCGGCTGATCATGAGCTCGGTCTTGAGCACGAGTTCGGGCGAGGCGCTCGCTGCAGCCGTCGCAGTCTTCACGGGAGGGGCGCCTCGGGCCGGGGTTCAGGCAAGAAAAGTCGGCGCGAGGTGCGCCTCGGCCAGGCTTGCGTAAACTGGAATTACGCCAGGGCAGCCCTGCAAGATCGCCGTGGCCGGAGGGTCATTCGGTGGTTGCCTGTGGTACCGGCGCCGCAGTCCACCGAAACGTTTGAGATTTGGAAAGAAAGGCCAAGGGGCTCTGCCTCCTGGCCTTCCCTTCCAAGCGTCGAACCTTCAGCTGGCTGTGGTCTTCTGCTGCGGCCAGTCGGCGAGGGGGATACGGGGCAGGTCGAAACTGTCGCGGGTGCGCGCGTACCAGCCGCCGCCGTGCATGCGCCCGATCAGGTCGAGCCGGTGCGTATCGACATAGCACCGTGCCGGGTCGAGCACGCAGTCGTCCGCAATATGAATCGCCAGCACCCGGCCCAGCACCACGGAGCGATCGATGCCGACGTCGACGATCACCAGCCGCTCGCACTCCAGCGCCACCGGGCTTTCGGCGATGCGTGGCGGGCGGATTTTTGCGGACGGCGCGGTGGTCAGGCCGGCTTCGGAAAGCTCGTTCACGCTCTTGTCGAAGTCGATTGCCGTGATGTTCATCTTCTCGGCGAGCGCGTCGCTGACCAGGTTCACGACGAATTCCCCGGTACGGCGGATGTTGCCGCCGGTGTCCTTGGCGTCGCCCGGCGCGCGCCCGCCGATGCCGATCGCGACCACCGGCGGGTTGCCGGAGACGGCGTTGAAGAACGAGAACGGCGCGGCGTTCACGCTGCCGTCGATGTCCTGGGTGGTGATCCAGGCGATCGGCCGCGGCACGACGGTGGAGACCAGCAGCTTGTAGGCGTTCTGCGCATCGAGGGCGGCGAGGTCGAAGAGCATCGGGATCCTGCGGGGAAGGGGGAGAGACCGCGAGCCTGCCGGCGCGGCGCGGGGCTGTCCAGCGTGATGGCTGTCAAGGGCGACCTCATACCGGCCCTCTCCCGCGAAGGGCAGGAGAGGGGGCGTTGAAGGGGCGACTGGTGCGTCCGGACCCGACGGTCTCCGGGGGCACGTGTCCTCTGGGCATGCGTCCTCTGTGCATGTGCGACCGCGCCCGGCAGGATAGGCGGCCCGCCTCGACTCCGCCCCGGAACCCTGCGCCGTGTCCCTCGCCTCCGTTCCCCCCCTTGCGCCGGTCGCCGGCACGGCGTCCAGCGCCCGCTGCTACGCGCTCGCCTGGGCCGGATCGCTCGTCGGGCTGCTGCCGGGGCTGAGTTGGGTGGGCGACATCGCCGGCCTGGCGCTGCTCGGCTTCCTGCTGCTCGAGTTTCCGCGCCAGCGCCGCTACGCGCGCGCGGTGCTGATCGGGTTCTCCGCTGCGGGCCTCGCCGGGATTGGACTCGCCCACCGCGGCGGCACGGATGCCGTCGGGTTGTTCCTGGCCGGCTGGCGGCGCGGCGCCGAATACGCGGCGTTTTACTTTGCGCTCAGCGCGCTGCGCGACGCGGCCGAAACGAGCCGGCTGGTGCGCGCCTGCGGGCGGCACCTCGTCTCCCAGCCCCCCGGTCGGCGTTACGCCGCGCTGGCCGGGGGCGGGCATCTGTTCGGCATCATCCTCTCCTACGGCGCCATCGACCTGCTTGGCGCGATGGTGACCCGTGCCAATGCCGACGCATCCGCCGCGCCGATGCGGGCGCGGCGGATGCTGATGGCGGTGTTCCGCGGTTTCTGCGTGATGAACTGCTGGAGCCCGCTCAACGTCATGACCGCGGTGGTCGCGACCGCCGTGCCGACCGCGCCGATGCGCCTGCTGCTGCCGGCGGGTTTCGTGGTGGCGATGGCGATGCTGGGTCTCGGCTGGGCGGAGGACCGGCTGCTCTGGCGCCGCCGGCCGGAGCCCACGCCCGCTGTCCCGCCCGCCGGCGGTTGGGCGATCCATCTGCGCCTGGTCGCCCTGGTCGGGCTGGTGATGGCGCTGGCCGAGGCAGCCGCCGCGCTGTTCGGCATCGGCCTCGTGAGCGCGGTGACCCTGGTGGTGCCGGCGGTGGCGCTTGCCTGGGTCGGCATGCAGGCATACGGCGCGGCCCGCTTGGGCACGCCCGGCGGCCTGGCGGTGCCTCTGCCGGCGCTGCTTGCCCGCCGGGCGCAGCGATTCGCGGCCCGCGCGCCGGCGTTCCGGGCCGAGGCGACGGTGCTCGGCGCCTCCGGCTTCATGGGCGTGGCGCTGGGCGGGGCGTTGCCGGGGGCGGGGCTGGCGCCGTGGCTCGGCGCACTGCCGCCGCTTGCCATCCCGCTCGCCGTGCCGCTGCTGCTGATGCTAACGGGACAGATCGGGCTGAACCCCATTGCGGTGGTGGCGCTGATCGGGGCGGCAATCCCCGCCCCGGCCGCGCTCGGCGTGCCGCCGGCGGTGCTGGCTTTCGCTTGCATGCTGGGCTGGGGGCTGGCGGTCGGGGTCACGCCGATGTCGGCCAGCGCCATCACCACGGCGCGCTGGCTGCGCGTGTCGCCCTGGCGGGTGAGCACGGTGTGGAACGCGGGCTACGCCGCGGTGAGCCTGCTGCTCGCCTGGGTGGCGATCGGCGGGCTGTTCGCGGTGCGGGCCGCGTTCATCGGCGGTTAAGTATCGCGGCGCAGGGTCGTTGCGGGAAGTACGGAGCTGCCTGCGATGCATCTGCTGCGCGATCTGTCCATCGGCCGCAAGCTCGGCCTGTCGGCGCTGGCCGCCCTGGCGCTGCTGGGCGGCATGTACTGGTCGGCGCGGACCGATCTCGCCACCGTGGCGGTGCAGCAGCGCCACGCCGAGCAGGCGCTGCAGGCGCAGCGCGCGGTGGAGGAGGCGCTGCTGGTCGGCGCCCACATGCAGGCGATCGGCCAGCGGATCCCGACGGTGCAGATCGTGCCGCACCTCGCCGCACGCCTGCGGGATGTGGATGTGGAGGTGGCGCTCGGCCACAAGATCCTGCAGGCCGTGCGCGACGGCGGGGCCGACGAGACGGCACAGACCTATCTTGCCGCCGCCGGGATCACGCTCGACCGCTTTGCCGCGGTGCTGCGCGCGGCCGGGGCGATGCGGCGAACGATCGTGCTGCAGCGCGGCCGCGACCTGATCCAGGCGTGGCCGACGTTCGAGTTCAGCCTGAACTCGTTCGCCAAGGAGCTGGCCCACGGCGGCACGGTGGCGAATGGCGTCGATGGCGTCACGGCCGGCCTGCCCGGTGCGGGGACCGAGGCCCTCCCCGGGGGGGCGCCCGCCGTCCTGCCCGGCGGCGGCACGTCCGCGCCCGCGGCCGCGTCCACGCCGGTGGCATCGGCCGCGGCGATCGCCACCGCGATGCGCC
This sequence comes from uncultured Pseudomonadota bacterium, assembly GCA_963708095.1. Taxonomy (GTDB): domain Bacteria; phylum Pseudomonadota; class Alphaproteobacteria; order Acetobacterales; family Acetobacteraceae; genus JAJZVS01. Next base: position 2,544,238 of record OY970182.1, on the reverse strand, counting down.
GGTTCGAGGACTATCGGCTGGCGATGGCGCGGATGCAGAACGCCGCGCTGCTGTTTCTTGCCACCGGCAATCTCGGCGCCGCCAACGCCGTCGACGACGGGGTGGCGGAGTCCGACCGGGCGATGAAGGCGCTGCTCGCGAGCGGCATCCCCGCCTCCACCCAGTCGGATGCACAGACCGTGGGAATGCTCGGCACCGGCATCGCGCATGCGGCGCAGGCGGCGGTCGAGCAGACCATCACGCTCGACAAATTCGTCGCCGGACCGGTTTCGATGATGGAGCACAACATGGCGACCAGCCTCGCCGCTGCCTTCCGCGAGCTGTCGCGTCAGGCGGCGGCGGCGCGCCTGGCAGCGCATCAGGCGCAGAGCGCGGCACAGCAGCGGCTGCTGCTGATCGCCGCGGCGATCGCGCTGGTGCTGGTGATTTCCGGCGGCCTTACCGCGCGGGCGATCGGCCGGCCGATCCGGACGATGACACACGGCGTGCAGGCGATGGCGGCGGGCGACGCCGGGGCGGCGATCGGCTTCGCCGGAAGGCGCGACGAGATCGGCCAGATGGCGGCGGCGCTCGAAGTGCTGCGCGGGGTCGTGCGCGACGCGTTCGTGAAGGCGGAAATGATCCGTCAGTTCCCGACCGGCGTGATGACGGCCGAACCGGACGGGGACTTCCGCATCACCTACATCAACCCCGAGGTGGAGCGTCTGCTCGACCTCGTGAAGGACCACCTGCCGGTGCCGCCGGCCGAGTTAGTCGGCCAGAGCATCGATGTCTGCCATCCTGCGCCGGAACACGTGCGCGCGCTGCTCGCCGATCCGGCCAACCTGCCGCATCGCGCGCGCATCGCGCTCGGGGAGGAAACCTTCGACCTCGTCGCGAGCGCGATCCGCGATCGCGACGGGGCCTATGTCGGGCCGATGGTGACTTGGCACCGGGCGACCGAGCAGGTGCGTCTCGTGTCGCGCTTCGAGGGCACGGTGGGCGCCATCGCGCGCGACGTCGGCACCCGCGCGCTGGCGATGCGCGAGACCGCGCGCAGCATGAGCGCCGCCGCGGGCGACGCCGGCGGGCGCACCACCGCGGTCGCCGCTGCGTCCGAGGAAGCCGCCACCAACGTGAGCGCGGTAGCCGCGAGTGCGGAGGAACTCTCCGCCTCGGTCGGCGAGATCAGCCGCCAAGTGGCGGACTCCGCGCGCATCGCCGGCCAGGCGGTGCACGAGGCGGAAGCGACCGACCGCAGCGTCACCGGGCTCAGCGAGGCCGCCGGACGGATCGGCGAGGTGGTGCGGCTCATCAGCGATATCGCCGGGCGCACCAACCTGCTGGCGCTGAACGCCACCATCGAGGCGGCCCGCGCCGGGGAGGCCGGCAAAGGCTTCGCCGTGGTCGCCTCCGAAGTGAAAACGCTCGCCACCCAGACGGCGCGCGCGACCGAGGAGATCGGCAGCCAGATCGCCGCCATGCAGGGCGCCACCGGCCAGGCGGTGGAAGCGCTGCGCTCGATCGCTGGCACCATCCAGCAGATGAACGGCATCGCCACCGCCATCGCGGGCGCGGTGGAACAGCAGGGTGCGGCGACACAGGAAATCGCCCGTGCCGTGCAGCAGGCCGCCGCCGGAACGAACGAGGTCACCAGCCACATCGCCCACGTCGCCGAGGCGGTGCGCCAGACCGGCGACGAAGCCGGCACCGTGCAGGAAGCGGCGAACGAGCTCGCCGCACAGTCCGACCGGCTGACTGCGGAAGCAGAGACGTTCCTCGCCGCAATCCAGCAGGCGGCCTGAGCCGATCGCGGGTCCGAGAAGCAAGGCCAAGGGGCAAAGTCCCTAGGCCTTGCTTCCTCGAAGCGCCGATCAGCGCGCCATGCGGACGCGCCGGCTAGTTCCGGCTTTTGTCCACGAGTGCGTTCTTGGCGATCCACGGCATCATGCCGCGCAGTTTCTCGCCGATCTGCTCGACCGGGTGGGTGGCCATCTTCGCGCGCATTGCCTTGAAGCTGGTCTGGTTGACCTTGTTTTCCAGCATCCAGTCGCGGGCGAACTTGCCGGACTGGATATCGCCCAGCACGCGCTTCATTTCCTGTTTCGTCGCGTCCGTCACGATGCGCGGGCCGGAGACATATTCACCGTATTCCGCGGTGTTGCTGATCGAGTAGTTCATGTTCGCGATGCCGCCCTCGTAGATGAGGTCGACGATCAGCTTCACCTCGTGCAGGCACTCGAAATAGGCCATTTCGGGGGCGTAGCCGGCTTCCACCAGGGTCTCGAAGCCGCCCTTGATGAGCTCGACCAGGCCGCCGCACAGCACCACCTGTTCGCCGAACAGGTCGGTTTCGCATTCTTCCTTGAAGGTGGTCTCGATGATGCCGGCGCGTCCGCCGCCGATGGCGGAAGCGTAGGAAAGCGCGATTTCCAGCGCGTTGCCGGACGGGTTCTGCGCCACCGCGACAAGGCAGGGCACGCCGCCGCCGCGCTGGTATTCGCTGCGCACCGTGTGGCCCGGGCCTTTCGGCGCGATCATGAAGACGTCGATGTCGGGCCGCGGATCGAGCAGGTTGAAATGCACGTTCAGCCCGTGTGCGAACGCAAGCGCCGCGCCCGGCTTCATGTTGGGGCCGAGCTTCTCGCGGTAGAGGTCGCCCTGGCCCTCGTCGGGGGTCAGCACCATGACCACGTCGGCCCATTTGGCGCAGTCGGCCGGGTCCATCACCTTGAGCCCGGCGGCCTCGGCCTTAGCCACGCCGGCGGAGCCCGCGCGCAGGCCGACGGCGAGTTCCTTCACGCCGCTGTCTTTCAGGTTGTTGGCATGGGCGTGGCCCTGGCTGCCGTAGCCGATGATGGCGACGCGCTTGCCCTTGATCAGGTTCACGTCGGCGTCGCGATCGTAATACACACGCATGGTTCGCAGTCCTTCTGGTGGAAATCCGGTCAGATCGTGCGGCTGCCGCGGGCGATGGCGGCAACCCCGGTGCGGGAGACCTCGGCGAGGCCGAGCGGACGCATCAGCTCTATGAAGGCATCGAGCTTGTCGGTGGCGCCGGTCAGTTCGAACACGAAGCTTTCGATCGCGGTGTCCACGACCCGGGCACGGAAGCTCTCGGCGATGCGCAGTGCTTCGACCCGCGCGTCTCCGGTGCCGAGCACCTTGACCAGCGCCATCTCGCGGGCGACATGTGCGCCCTCGCGCGTCAGGTCGGCGACCCGGTGCACCGGTACCAGCCGCTCGAGCTGGGCCTTGATCTGCTCGATGACCATTTCGGTGCCGGAGGTCACGACGTTGATACGCGATTGCCCGCGCGCGTCGTCCACCGGCGCCACGGTCAGGCTGTCGATATTGTAGCCGCGGCCGGAAAACAGGCCGATCACGCGCGCGAGCACGCCGGATTCGTTATCGACCAGCACCGAGATGGTGGCGCTGCGCAACTGGTGATTGTCGGGTCCCGGCATTGCCCTAAACCAGCACCAGGCCTTCGTCGGTGATGCCGCGCGCCTCGTCTTCGTGCTCCGGCCCGAGGATCATCTCGTTGTGCGCGGCACCGGACGGGATCATCGGGAAGCAGTTCTCCTTCGGATCGACCGCGATATCGGCGATCACCGCGCGCGGCGAGGCCAGCATCGAGCTGATCACGTCATCGAGCTGATCCACCGTCTCGGCGCGCAGCCCGGTCGCGTGGAAGGCGTCGGCGAGCTTGACGAAATCCGGCAGCGCATTCGAGTAGCTTTCCGAATAGCGGCTGCCGTGCAGCAGCTCCTGCCACTGTCGGATCATTCCCATGTATTGGTTGTTCAGGATGAACACTTTCACCGGCAGGCGGTACTGCGCGAGCGTGCCCATTTCCTGGATGTTCATCAGCACCGACGCCTCGCCGGCGATGTCGATCACCAGCGCGTCCGGGTGCGCGACCTGCACGCCCATCGCCGCCGGCAGGCCGTAGCCCATGGTGCCGAGGCCGCCGGAAGTCATCCAGTGGTTCGGCCGTTCGAAACCGAAATGCTGCGCCGCCCACATCTGGTGCTGGCCCACTTCGGTGGTGATGAACACGTCCTTCGCCTGCGCGCGGGTGAGTTCGTGCAGACGGCGGATGGCGTATTGCGGCTTGATGATCGCGTCCGGCGCCATGTCCTGGGTGAAGCGCAGGCTTTGTTTGGCGCGCCATTCGTCGATCTGCCGCCACCAGGAAGCGAGAGCGGCGCGATCCGGCGCCGCGTCCTCCGCCGCCCAGGCCGCGGCGAGCCCGGCGATCGCGCGCCCGGCGTCGCCCACGATCGCGACATCGACGGGCACCGTCTTGTTGATGCTGGAAGGGTCGATATCGATATGGATCTTGCGTGCGTTCGGGCAGAACGCATTGAGCCGCCCGGTCACCCGGTCGTCGAACCTCGCGCCGATCGCGAGCAGCACGTCGGCGCCGTGCATCGCGAGGTTGGCCTCGTACGTGCCGTGCATCCCCAGCATGCCGAGGAACTGCGGGTCGGAGGCCGGGAACGTGCCAAGCCCCATCAGGGTGTTGGTGCAGGGGAATCCCGTTTCGCGGACGAATCGTGTCAGTGTGGCCGACGCCTCCGGCCCCGCGTTCACCACGCCGCCGCCGACATATACGACCGGCCGCTTCGCGCCCTTCAGCAGCGCCGCTGCGCGGCGGAGCTGCGCCGGATCGGGTTCGGTGCGCGGGCGGTAGGTCGGGTGCGTCGTCATCGGCGGCGCGTACGGGGCCTTGCCGATCAGGATGTCCTTGGGCAGGTCGACCACCACCGGCCCGGGCCGGCCGGAGCGGGCGACGTAGAACGCTTCGTGCAGCACGCGCGCGAGATCGGCCGAGCGTTTCACCAGGTAGTTGTGCTTCGTCGCCGGCCGGGTGATGCCGGTGGTGTCGGCTTCCTGGAACGCATCGTTGCCGATCAGATGCGTCGGCACCTGGCCCGTCAGACATACCACCGGGACGGAATCCATCAGCGCATCGAGCAGGCCGGTGACTGCGTTGGTCGCACCCGGACCGGAGGTGACCAGCACCACGCCGACCTTGCCGGTGGAGCGCGCATAGCCCTCCGCGGCGTGCACCGCGCCCTGTTCGTGGCGGACCAGAATGTGGCGGATCGCGTTCTGGTTGAAGATGGCGTCGTAGATCGGCAGCACGGCGCCGCCGGGATAGCCGAAGATGACCTCCACGCCCTGGTCCTTCAGGGCACGGAGCAGCACCTCCGCCCCCGATTGCATCGCCTCCGCCGACATCCCGAAGCTCCTGTCCCGAAGGCCACGCGGCGGGGCCGCGCGGCGGGACGGCACGCATACGGCGCATGCTGCGTTGCGTCAAGCCGCGACGCGAATAAACCCGATGATTTCCGCCAGATTCCTTTCCGAAAGTTGCGTCAGACCCGCAATTCGCGCATGGATCGTATGCGTGCGTGCCGGCGGGGCGAGCGCATGGTGCCGTAGCCAGGTGCTCTGGCGCTTCATGTAGCGGCCGGTGGCAGCGATCGCGCGAGCGGCGGCGTCTTCCAGGGTCAGATCGCCGCGCAGATGGGCGGCGAGCTCGGGCACGCCGTGCGCGCGCAACGCCGGCAGCGCGGGATCGAGGCCGAGCGCCAGCAGGGCGCGCACTTCGGCGACAGCGCCGGCGTCCAGCATCGCGGCGAAGCGGGCGGCGGCGGCGGCGCGCAGCTCCGCCCGCGGTGGGTCGAGCACGATCGCGGTGAAGCGCCACTCGGGTGGGACCGCCTGGTCCGGCGCGGGCGTGATCGTTGCGGCAAGGGCGCTGGGGCGGGCCTCCTGCCACGAGGTGAGGCCGCGGCCGGTGCCGCGCCAGACCTCCCACGCCCGCGCGAGCCGCTGGCCATCGGTGGGGCGCAGGCGGGCCGCAGTGGCCGGATCGACCGCGGCGAGGCGGGCGTGCAGCCGCGCCGGGCCGAGCTCGGCCAGCAGCACGCGCGCCTCGGCCCGCGCGGCGGGGCCCGGATCGGGAATGTCCGCCAGCCCGCCGACCAGAGCGGCGAGGTAAAGGCCGCTGCCGCCGCAGAGGATCGGCACCAGGCCGGCGGCACGGGCGGCCGCCATCTCCCCCAGGGCGGCCGCGCGCCACCAGGCGGCACTCCCCGCCGCCGCCGCCGGGCGCACGCCATAGAGCGCGTGCGGGGCCGCTGCTTCGTCCTCCGCGGTCGGACGGGCGGTGACAATGCGTAGCTCCCGATATACCTGCATCGCGTCGGCGTTGATGACCACGCCCCCCAGCCGGACCGCCAGCGCCAGCGCGAGCGCGGATTTGCCGCTGGCCGTGGGGCCGGCGACGATCAGGGCGGGCGGGGCTGGCAGCGGGGGCGACATGGGAAGAAGGCCGCTCGAGGGTGGACGACCAGCGTATGGCGCGGTGCGCCCGGCACCTCAACCTGAGCGTGGTGCCGGGCCGGGGTCGTCGGCCAGGCTTTCGCTGCGTGTGTTGCCGCCGGGTGCGGCGCGTGCTGGGCCGCGCACCCTGCCGGTCACAACCGACGCGAGGATGTTGATCGCATGATCGGGGGGACCACCTGACAGCGGGGCGTGCGGGGGGTCGTGCGGCAGGGATCGGAGGGAAAGATCGCGTGTGGCGTTACGCGTTGCCCGGCACCGTCATGGTTGCGATCTTGGTGGGCGCCCTGGCGGTGGGGCTCGATCTCTCGACGCCGCGGCAGGCGATCCTGCCGCCGGCGATGCCGCAGCAGGCGGTGCGGCAGCCGCCTGGGTCGCATCCGCCCGGGCCGCATCCGTCTGAGCCGCTCCCGGTGATGGCACGAGCGGCGACGCCGCATTCGCCAACGCCACCGCCGTCACGATCGGCCCTGCTGGTGCCCAACATTCAGGTGGTGTTGCCCCCCGCTTCGGGCACGCCCGCTCTGCCGGCGCCGCCTGGATCGCCGCCGCACGCCGCCGTTGCCGCCCCCGCTGCGCCATCGGCGTCGTCGCCCGCTCCGCCCGCTGCCCCGCCGTCGGGCGGACCAGCGCCGGCATCAGGCCGCCCTGACGCCATGGACGTCGCCGGGCGGAAGGCGCTGGCGGCCGAGATGCACGCGCTGGCGGCACAGATCGCGACGATGAATCAGGCGCTCGTCCGGCTGCGCGCCGAGGGGCGCGCGGCCCCGGCCGAGCCGGCGGGGCAGGCGCCCTCCGGACCGTCCCCTGCGTCCGCGCCCACAGCCGCTCCCACCCCCGCGCCCGCACGGACGGCCGTCCCCGCGTCGGCGGCCGCACCCCCCGAGGCGGATTTCGCTGCCGTGCAGAACCTCCTGGCCCAGTGGCGCCGCGCGGGCGGACCGCAGCCGGCGGGCAGTGCTGCGGGGGCGCCATCGCAGCAGCCTGCACGACCGCCGCGCTACTGGTTCATGACCGCACGTCGCGATCTTGCCATCGGGGACGTCGCGGGCGCGCGCCAGATCCTGGAGGCGCTGCTCACCGAGCGGGTACTCCGTCCGCCTGGGGCGGCGCAGGATCCGGCCGAGGCTGCGATTGCCGGGCGGCTCAATCAGGCGCTCGGCTACCTGAACGCCGGGCATATCGCCTGGGCCACATGGGCGCTCGACGATGCAGCAACCCGTCTCGGCGCCGCCCGAGCCGAGCCAGACGCCGGCGGCGCGCCATGACGAAGCCCCGGCGCGTCGCTCTGTCCTAAACAGAAAGTCCCCCCGCGGCCCGGTGCAGCATCGGGGTCGGAGCCGCTTTCACCTGCGAAGGGTCGGCCCCGCCGGTGGCAACTCATACCAGGGGCCCCGGCCGATGACTTGTCCGGCGTCCACCTGGCCGCTGGTATGTCCTTGATTTTGCGCATGGCCGCCCCGCCAACCCCCATGCGCGATACCGGCCGGCCGAAGAGGCCGCCGATATCACTTGCCGACCGGGCGATAGGCGCCGGCGGCAGCTGACCAGCGGCACAGCTGATGGTGATGCCCGTCCCGGCTTTTCAGCAGCAGATCGAAATGACCGTCGATCCGGTGCGCGGCGAGGCAGGATTGTCGGTCAGCCGTGATCGAAGGCCAAGGCCGCCGGTCCAGCATGAAGCGGGCGGCTAGCGCCGCCGACTGCGGAACGATTTCGACCGGAAGCCGCTGCTGGTGGTCACGTCGCCGCGGCATTCGTCCGCACATACTGGCGCCGCCCGGTCGTGGGGTTGAACCACACCTCCACCAGCACGCCGCTGGCGGGATCGCGGAACCGTTCCCCGGTCGGTTCCCATCCCGCGCCCGGCGGGCGGTCGGCGATGGCGCCGTAGCGCCGCCGCTCGAACAGCGTGCCGAGCAGCAACAGGGCGCCGAACAGACCGAGGCCCCAGGCGTGCGCACCGGCACCCAGCGCCACCGCCAAGGCCGCGCCGGCCGCCAGTAATGCGCCCAGCGCGATCAGCGCCGCACGCAACACCTCAGGCGGGTTCCAGGATCACGGCGGTGCCGTAGGCGACGATTTCGCTCATCGTCTGGCCGATCTCGGAGCTGTCGAAGCGCAAAGTCAGGATTGCGTTCGCTCCCATCAGCGCGGCGTTGTCCACCAGCCGGTCGACGGCGTGCTTGCGCGCCTCCTCCAGCATCTGCGTATATTCGACGATCTCGCCGCCGACCAGGGAGCGCAGGCCGGCGGCCAGGTTGCCGCCGATGCCGCGGCTGCGCACCACCACCCCGAAGCATTGCCCCAGGGTCTGGCGCACACGCTGTCCGGCGACCGTTTCCGACGTGACTACGAGCATGACCAACCCTCCTGAATTGCCGCGTTTTCCCGCGCGATCTGGCACGCGGAACGTCACGGAATGGTTACGGAGCTGGCGTATCCGGCGGCCTGGCTTGCCCGCCGCCGGCCCCGCTGCCAGTTTCCGCCGCCATGACCGACCCTGCGCCGCATGTGCTGACCCTGGTGGCCGACCCGGAATCGGCCCCGCTGATCCCGGCGCTGCTCGCCCGGGTGCGCGAGGCGGTGGGCGGCGGGCGGCCCGACATCCTCTCCCCGGGGGAGGCGGCGGACATCCTGCTTCCCGGCCTCCTTCCTGACCCGCCGCAACCGGACCCCGCACGCGCCGCGCCAGACCTGCTGCGCGTCGCGCTGGATCGGGCGCGCGCCGCGCTGGAGGGCGCGCCGATCGACGCGATGGTGCTGCCGGCCGCCGGGCGGCGCAAGCGCCTGCTGATCGCCGACATGGATAGCACCATCGTCACCGGCGAAACCCTCGACGAGCTTGCCGATTTCGCCGGCCTGAAAGCCGAGATCGCGGCGATTACCAAGCGCAGCATGAACGGGGAGATCGACTTCGCGGCCGCGTTGCGAGAACGCGTGGGCATGCTGAAGGGCCTGAAGGTGGCGGCGCTGGAGGCGACCTGGGCGCGGGTGCGCCTCAGCCCCGGCGCGGCCGAGCTGGTGGCGACGATGCGTGCGCACGGGGCAGTGACGGCGCTGGTCTCGGGCGGTTTCACCTTCTTCACCGGCCGGGTGGCGGCGCTGGTCGGCTTCGACCTGCACCGGTCCAACGTGCTCGAACACGACGGGGCGGTGCTCGCCGGCACCGTGGCCGAGCCGATCCTGGACCGCGACGCCAAGCGCGCCACATTGCGCGCGCTGCGTGCCGAGCACGGGTTGGCGCCGGGGGAGACCCTGGCGGTGGGCGACGGCGCCAACGACCTGGCGATGCTGCGCGAGGCGGGGCTCGGGGTCGCGTTCCACGCGAAGCCGGTGGTGGCGGCGGAGGCGCGGGTGCGGGTGGACCATACCGGCCTGCGGGCGCTGCTGTTCGCGCAGGGCTATCGGGCGGGGGAGATCGTGGCTCCCGCCGACCTGGGGCGCGACTAACCGGCGCGTATCCCGATCGCGCCGCCTCCGCCGGCGCGGGGGAGAGGCCGCGGGGCAGGGGCGGGGCATGGCGGCGTGCCCTGCCGCGCGGGCGGCCTCGCATCCCGCCTCGCCCCGGCCGGCCGCGATGAACACTCCAGCACCGCGCGCGAGCGGAAGCGTTGGGCGGCTCACACACGCCCCGCCTCATCGTCCGGCCGCGTTCGCCCCCGGCCTTGTTTGTGCCACCGCCCGACGCTACCCAGAGGAAAGTCGGCCACAGCGAAATCGCCCCGAATCACGGCGCATCGAGGGAAGCCAGGATGTCGAAACAAGCCATTCGTCCGGTGATGCTGACCATCCTGGACGGCTTCGGCTGGCGGGAAGAGACCGCCGACAACGCCGTGCGCCTCGCCCGGACGCTCAATTTCGACCGCCTGTGGAGCACCTGCCCGCACGGCTTCCTGCGCACCTCCGGCTTGGACGTCGGCCTGCCAGACGGGCAGATGGGCAATTCGGAGGTCGGCCACCTCAACATCGGCGCAGGCCGGGTGGTGATGCAGGACCTGCCGCGCATCGGCCGCGCCATCGCCGACGGCTCGATCGCCGCCGCCCCGGCGCTGCAGGAGTTGATCGGGCGGCTCAAGGCCTCGGGCGGCATCTGCCACCTGCTGGGCCTGGTGTCCCCCGGCGGAGTGCATTCGCACCAGGACCACGCCGCCGCGCTGGGCCGGCTGCTGCACGAGGCCGGCATCAAGACCGTGCTCCACGCCTTCACCGACGGGCGCGACACGCCGCCGCAATCCGGCGCCGAGGACCTGGTTCGCCTGCGCGCGGCCCTGCCCGATACGATCCCGATCGCCACCGTTTCCGGCCGCTACTTCGCGATGGACCGCGACAAGCGCTGGGATCGGGTGGCCAAGGCCTACGCCGTCGTGGCGGACGCCGAGGGCCCGCATTTCGCCGACCTCGCTGCCGTGATGAAGGCTGCCTACGCCGCCGGTACGTTCGACGAGTTCGTGCCTCCCGCCGTCATCGGCGACTACGCCGGCATGCGTGACGGCGACGGGCTGCTTTGTTTCAACTTCCGTGCCGACCGGGTGCGCGAACTGCTCGCCGCCCTGCTCGCCCCTGATTTCGACGGCTTCCCCCGCCCGCGCGCGATCCGCTTCGCCGTCGCCGCCGGGATGACGCAGTACAGCACCGAGCTCGATCGTTTCCTGCTGACGCTCTTTCCGCCTGAGCAACTGCACCACTTGCTGGGCGAGGAAGCCGCCGCTGCCGGACGCACTCAGCTCCGCGCTGCCGAGACGGAGAAATACCCGCACGTCACCTATTTCCTGAACGGCGGACGGGAGGCGGCGTTCCCCGGCGAGGACCGCATCATGGTCCCTTCGCCCAAGGTCGCGACCTACGACCTGCAGCCCGAGATGTCGGCTCCGGAACTGACCGACAAGGTGGTGGCGGCGATCGATTCGGGGAAATACGACCTGATCGTGCTGAATTTCGCCAACCCCGACATGGTGGGCCACACCGGCAGCCTGAAGGCCGCGATCCGTGCGGTGGAGACCGTGGATGCCGCGCTCGGGCGCATTGCCGCCGCGATCGACGCACAGGGCGGTGCGCTGCTGGTCACCGCCGATCATGGCAATTGCGAGATGATGCGCGATCCGGAAACGGGCGGCCCGCACACTTCCCACACCACCAACCGGGTGCCGGTGCTGCTGGCGGGCGGCGGCGCCCTGGTGCCGCCGGGCGCGCGGCTGGCGGAGGGGCGACTGGCGGACGTCGCACCTACCCTGCTCGCGCTAATGGAGCTGCGCCAGCCGGCCGAAATGACCGGGACGAGCCTCATCCGCGTCCCGGGCTCCGGCGCCGGCTGAGACGCGCGCGCGGCGATGCCGCTCCGGCCGCCGCCATTCCTGTCGCCTCTCGATGGGCCGCACGCGCCGGACCGTACCGCTTCGCGCAGGGCCAGGCCCCTGTCGATCCTGGCCCGCAAGGCAAGCGCGCCGCCCTGCCGCCTTGTGGGGAAGGGCGGGAGAGGGGGGCGCGCAGCGCACGAAACTCCATCCGACGCCTCCCTCCTACCCACAAGGGGGGAGGGAGGCGCGTCGTTCCGCTCACGGACCGCGCGCCTCCGCTTTGCCGTGCTGGTTCTCGCCGGGTTGTTCGCCACCCTGCCGCGCGTCGGCGCCGCCCAGCCGCCAACCCCCGACGCCGCGCGCCGCCAGATCGAGCAGGCCGAGCAAGCCCGCGCCGCCGCGCTCGCCATCCGCGCCGCCGCGGCCGCTCGTGCTGCCGACGCCGCCGCCCGGGCGGCACAGTTGACCGCCGCCCGGGTCGCTGCCGAGGCCAGGTTGAGCGCCGCCCAGGCCGCAACCCGCCAGGCCGCCGAGCACCTCGCCGCCCTCGCCGACCAACGCCGCCGCGCCGCCGCACGACTGGAGGCGAGCACGCGCGCCCTGGCGCCGCTCCTGCCGCTGATCGAGCGGCTGTCGCTCTATCCGGCCGAAACCCTGCTCGCCGCGCCGGTGCCGCCGGAGCAGGCGTTGCGCGGCGCCGTGGTCCTGCGCGGCCTGACCCACGCGCTCGCCGCGCGCGCGGCCCGGGTGACCGCCGAGCAGGCGCGGGTGGCGGCAGCGAGCCAGGCGCTGGTCGCGGCAGCACCGGCGCTGGCAACGGCGGAGGCGGCGCAAACTGCGGCCGCCGCCGCGCTCGACCTGCAAATCGCCGCCGCCAACGCCGATCACGCCGCGGCAACAGACGCGGAACGGGCGGCGGCACAGCGCGCAGCCCACTTGGGCGCGCAAGCCGCCACCCTGCGCGACCTGCTGGCCCGGCTGGAAGCTGCGCAACGGCAAGCCGCCCGCAAGGAAGCGGCGCAACGGGCGGCAGCGGCCCGCGAAGCAGCGCACGAAGCGGCCGGCCGCCATCTCGTGCCCCTCCCGAAAGGGACCGCCCTCGCCGAGCACCCGAGCGGACCAATCCACCTCGCCGCCAGCGCACGGCCGGCGCATCAGTTGCTCCGCCCGGTCACAGGCCCGGTCATCCGCCGCTGGGGCGCCCATACTCCGGCTGGCCCGGCCACCGGGGTCTCGTGGCGCGCCGCCCCCGGCGCTCGAGTGGTCGCCCCCTGCTCGGGAAAGGTGCTGTTCGCCGCCCCGTTCCACGGCTACGGGCAGTTGCTGATCCTCGATTGCGGCGGCGGCTACGACGCCGTGATCGCCGGCTTCGCAAAACTCGACGCCACCGTAGGCGACACCGCCCGAGCCGGGCAGCCCATCGGCGCACTGCCCGCCGTCAGCAGGCGGCCAACGCTCTACATGGAGCTGCGCCGCGATGGGACCGCCGTCGATCCCGCCCCCTGGCTTCGCCTCGGCGCCTGATATTGCTGTAGATTAACGATGGTCTGGGAAGAACGCACGTACGTGCTTCACCCGGGCACCAGACCGGCGTTTCTGAAGGAATACCGGGCGCACGGGATGCGCGCACACCAATGCCACCTTGGCGAGCAGGTGGGATTTTTCACGACGGACGTCGGAGTTCAGTGGAGCAGCCCTGCCGTGGCGCCCGCCAATGCAAACAAGCGGTGCTCGATCCGGTCGGGCACAAAGCAGGCGTACGAGATCATGCTCTTGCGGGAGTTGAACACGCGGGTGTCCCAATAGACTTGGTTTGCCAGGGTCCGCACCTTCTTCTGGTCGGGCTGTTGGGCATCCTGGGCATCGTGCAAGGCAGTGATCTCCCCGCGGATCTGAGCGGCGTAGCTGATCTGCCGCGCACCGAAACGATCGAGCCCGTCCACGACCTCCTGCCGCTCCTGGTCCAGCAAGGCGAACAACGCGCCCATGAACGCCAGAAGCTCGACCTTGCGGTCGACGCCGGCAGAGTTTGCGAAGGCCGCAAGCTCGGATCTGGCCTCGGCGAGCGGTACGCGACGCTGTGCCAGCTTCTGCGCGAGGGATACGGCGGCCGGATAGTGTTGCCAGTCGGTGCGAAACCTGCCGAGCGGCGGACCACCCCACACCGCTGCAAGCGACATGTGCTCGATCTTGATCGACTGGCATGGCCAGTCGGGATCGAGCGGCTTGCCCGGCTCGGCGCTCGCTGGCGCGCACGCAGTCAGGATCAGGAACGCGAGGCCTGCCGCGAACAGCTTCTTCATGGCGGGCTCCTTCGTGGCATGGAGTGCTCCTTGTTTACCCGCCCGCTCCTGCGCCCGGGCGTCGCGCCATCAGCCCGCGCGCCGGATCGTAGGCAAGGATCGCGGCGGCGGTGAACACCACAGTGCAGCCGAGCACGACGCCGAGCGCGGTCAGGTTCATGGTCGCGTAGAGGCAGAAGCGGATCAGTTCGACCGTATAGGTAAACGGATTGAGCAGGCAGGCCTGGTAGAGCAGGGGGCTCGACTGCTGCACCTGCCATAGGGGGTAGAGCGCCGACGAAGCGAAAAACAACGGAAAAATGATGAAGTTCATGACCCCGGCGAAATTCTCGAGCTGGCGTATCAGCGAGGAAAGCACCATGCCCATGGCGCCCAGCATGAAGCCGCAGAGGAGCAGCGCCGGCAACACCGTGATCCAGGCCGCACGCGGCAAATCTATGCCCCAGAGCCAGGCAATCACCAGGAACGCGTAGCACTGGACGACCGAAATCGCGGTGCTGGCGGTGAGCTTCGAGATCAGCAGGAACCAGCGCGGGAACGGGCTTACCAACAGCACGCGCATATTGCCCATTTCGCGGTCGTAGACCATCGAGAGCGACGACTGCATGCCGTAGAAAAACTGCACCATCGCGAGCAGCCCCGGGACGACATAAGTGCTGTACAGGATGTAGGTGTGATAGGGCGGCATGATCGAAACGCCGAGTACCTGACGCCAGCCGGCGGCGAAGATGACGAGCCAGACCAGCGGCCGTACCAGCGCGGCCAGGAAACGCCCGCGCTGATGGACGAAGCGTAGTCCCTCCCGCCACATCACCCCGCGCATGCAGATCAGGTACCCGCCGGGACCAAGGCGGTGAGGGGGGTGGGCGATCGCCGTCATGCTCATGCGTCGCCACCCGCTTCGCCGCCAGGCGGTGTGATCCCCCCGGTCAGCACCCGAAAAGCCGATCGGAGATCCACGGTCCCGCTGGCAGCGACGAGTTCGCTCAGTTCACCCTGCGCAAGCACCCGCCCCGCGTGCAGCACGATGACCTGATCGCCGGGGTCGATCTCGTCGAGGAGATGCGTGGCCCACAGCACGGCCACATGGCGCTCGCGCGCCAGGCCGCGCACCTGTTCGAGGATCGCGGCCTTGGACGCGACGTCGAGCCCAACGGTCGGCTCGTCGAGCACGAGGACGCTCGGCTCGTGCACCAGGGCCCGCGCGATCTCGATCCGGCGCATCTGGCCGCCGGAGAGATGGCGTGCCTTGTCGCGTGCGCGCTCGCTGAGGCCGACATCGCGCAACGCCGCTGCGACCCGCCTGCGCGCCACGGCCCAGCCCATGCCGTGCAGCGCCGCGTGATAGAGCAGGTTGTCGCGCACGCTCAGGTCGAGGTCGAGGGTGCGTGCCTGGAACACCACCCCGAGTTCCGCGAGCGCCGCGCTGGGATGGCGGGCGACGTCGAAACCTTGCACACGGATCCGGCCGTGCCGCGTATCGAACAGGCGGGTGATGAGCGACAGCAGCGTGGTCTTGCCGGCACCGTTCAGGCCGAGCAGCGCGGCGAACCCGCTCGTCGGCACGGTAAAGCTCACATGGTCGAGCGCGTGACGCGCGCCATAAGCGTAGCTTACGTCCTCAACCGCCAGGGCCGGAACCGACACCGCGACGGCCGCCGCCCCGGGCGCAGGGGCCCCCTTCATTGCGACGATACCAGGACCATCCATGGCTGCTGACCCACAGGGACCGTGTCGATCACCCGCTGATCGGCGACGCGGATGACAGAGACATCATTGGAGAGGCCGTTGGCGGTAAGCAAGTACTTGCCGTCCGGCGTGAAGGTCATGTGCCAGGGCCGCTGGCCGACAAGCAGGTATTTGGAGACCCGGAGCGCTTTCCTGTCCGTCTCGATGTAGGACAACACCTTGTGCGACGGCACGCTGACAACCGCAACGCGGTTGGCGGGACCAAGGGCCACGAAGGCGAGCCTGTCATCGCGGGTGATGCTGATGCCGACCGGCTGGAGGAATGTGCTGCGCAGCCCGGGTACGGCGAAATGGATGGTGGCGAGCACCTGGAACGTCTTGGTGTCGATCACCGTCACGGTGCCCCCGAGCTCGGAGGAGACCCAGACCTGCTTGCCGTCGTGGGTGAAGGCGGCCCAGCGCGGCCTGGGCGGCACCAGCACGTTGGCGACGTTCTTCCCTGTCTTGTAGGAGAAGAACTGCGCCATGTCGGTGGTCTCGGTCGTGTTGACGATGAGCTGGCCGTCCGGGCTCACTGCCATTCCTTCGGGCTCCACCCCGGTCGGCAACTGCGCCAGCATCCGTTCGGTGTCGATGTTCCAGACGGTCACCAGGGAATTGTTCTCGTTCGAAACGTAAAGAGGATTGTCCGAGTTCTCACGCAGCGCGGCAAACTCGGGATCCGGAGTATCGATCGCGCCGATCACCTTCCACGTCCTGGTATCGAAGATGTCGATACGGTCAGAATCGCCCTCGCACACCAAGAGGCGCCTGCCGCCGCGCGTCAGCGCCATGCCGCGCGGCCGCTCGCCGGTAGGTACCGTCCTTACGACTTGCATCTTGGATAGATCGATGACGCTGATCGTGTTGTCCTTCTCGTTCGAGACATATGCCAGATTGGCCATCGCCGGCACGGCAATGCAGCAGGCGAGAACCATTCCCGTTACGAGCCAGGATCGCATCCGCGCCTCAGCCTTTGCTCGTATGGAGCAGCTTGCACTTGCTCTCGGGCTTGTCGATGCCGAGCGTGTCGAGCACGGTACGTTCATGCAGGAATCCGGGCTGCGGTGACATCGAGACGACGGTACGCCCGGCATTGGACAGCAGGATGGCCTGGCGCACCTGCCCGTCCCATTCGCGCAGCGATAGGCTAAGGCCCCGATACGCTCCAAGCTGGAACTGCGGACCGCGCATATAGGCGACGATCGCATCGGGGTCGAGCGTGTGCGCATAGCTCGCGGCGGTGCCGATCATGCGCACTGCCACCCAGGCGTTCATGTCCAGGGCGGTCATGAAGCGGTGAGCGTAGGCGACGAAGCGGTCCTGCATCTCCTTGCCGCCGTACGCGACGCTGTTCGGATCCCAACTCGTCGGCATCAGCCCTGCCGATCCTGCCACCGGTCGCGCATCCCAGGTGCGGTACGGCAGATAGTCGGCGAACACCGAGTTCTCGTCGGCGGCGACCAGGACGTTGTAGCTCGGCACATTCTGCGTGAAGACCGGCAATTGCTCCTGCAGCTCGACCAGGCCGCTGTCGGTTTCGCGCGAGCCGGCCTTGGCCTTGTACTGGCGATCCGCAACGATGCGTGCATCGAAGATCTTCGCCGCGCGCCGATAGGCGGTGGCCAGCAACAGATCGCACGGATGCTCCCCATAGGCCAGAAACCAGCGGTTCCATCGCTTCCAGATCAGGTACTGCGCCAGCGCGTCAGCCAGCATCGCATAGGATGGCGCGGTGTGAATGACGTTGCGTCGGCATTGGTCCTGACGGAGCGCATCCTCTGCCGCGCCGACATTGAAGATCGTGACGCCGTGCGGCGCACCGGCGTCGGCGAGTTTGAGCACGTCCTCCGCCGGGCGGTCGGTGAGCACCAGGCGGATGCCGCGGGCGATCAGCGGCGCAAGCGCCGCGACAGGATCGTCGTGCGTGCGAACCTCGACCGGAGCCAGCGCGAAACGCTGGTTCATGAAGCGGCCAGTGGTGTTGTTGTCGGCGACCGCCACCTCGGCCCCGGCGCGACCATTGTCCGGAGCAGGTGCGGCGACCAGAGAGATCGTTTGCACCGCATGCAGCCAGTGGACATAGCCGATGGTGAGCGTGGGCGACGCGGCAGCCCGCGTCGGAGGGGTGAGGCCCGTGCCCGCCGCGACAGCGAACGCGCCGATCGCGGCACGCCGTCGGGAAATGGGGCTCGGGCCTGGGATTGGCCGCGTGGTCGTCACGGCGTGAACATTCCTCCCGGTCGTGACCGTCGTTGCATCGGGCGGTGTTCCCAAGAGTGGAGACCAAAATCGCAGCAGAGGCAAGCCAGGTCGCGTCGGAATCCGGCGGGGCCGCCGCGCGCGATCCGGCTCGGGCGCGGGCGCGTCATCAAGTCGCCTCCGGCGCGGTTTCGGCGCGAAGAAATGGAAAGCGGGTCAGCAACTGTTGTCGCATACGGGGAATGCCGGAGACATCCGCGGGCTCCCTTGCCGCGTGCATCGGGCAGTCGGCTGCGAGGCGCGCCGGCGTGCCCACGAGCATGAGCAAGCGATCGGCGACACCGAGCACCTGATCCAGGTCATGGGTCGACAGCAGGATCAGCGCCCCGTCCCGCCGCGCGGTGCGAAGCAGCAGTTGCGCCACGTCGGCGGCGGATTTCGGATCGAGCGAGGCAAATGGCTCATCGAGCACGAGCATCTCGGGCCTGCCGATGAGCGCGCGAGCAAGAGCGACCCGGCGGCCCATCCCGAGCGAAAGCGCCCTGGGAAACAGCGTCTCGGTGCCCGCGAGCCCAAGCTCGGCAAGAAGGCCCGGGATGTCCGCAGCGGCGTCGCCGGCAATGAGGCGCAGATTGGCGGCGACCGTGAGCCAGGGCAGCAGGCGCGGCTCCTGGAACATCACGCCGGGCCGCCCGCGCGGCGCCACGACCGTCCCCTCGAACGTGCGGTCCAACCCGAGGACGATGCGTAGCACGGTGGTCTTACCAACCCCGGATGGGCCGAGCAGCGCCAGGATTTCTCCCCGCCGGCCGGTGAAGCCGACATCGCGCAAGACCTCCCGCCGACCTCCGTGAGCATCGCGGTAGGCCTTGCACGCGATCTGCACGGCAAGCTCACCCTCGCCAGGCATTGGCGTGATGCTCCCATGGCCGCAGCAGGAAGCTTTCGACCAGCAGCATCAGGGCGGCGAAGGCGAAGCCGTAAGCCAGGATGCCCGCCACATCGAAGGTTTGGAACAGTTCGTCGAGCGCGAAGCCGACCCCGTTGGGGCGACCGAGCAGTTCCACGATCAGCACGATCTTCCAGCTGATCGAAAGCCCGCTGCGGCCTGCGGCGGCCAGATAGGGTGCCAACTGCGGGCCAATGACGCGCCGCACGCGCTGGCGCAGGGGAAGCCGATAGACCGCCGCAAGCTCGTCCAGACCGGGATCGAGTGCGCGCGCACCTTCGCGCACCGTGACCATGACCGTCGGCATCTTGACGAGCGCCACCGCGAGCACCGCGGCAACGTCGTTCAGCCCGATCCAGATGTAGCAGAGGACGACAACCACCAGCACGGGCAGATTGAGCAGGATGACCAGCCACGGATCGATCAGTGCATCCGCGCGCAACGATCGGCCGGCGAGGTAGCCGACGGCGGTGCCTATCAGCATGGAGACCGAGAAGGCCGCGGCGACGCGCAGGCCGGTCAGTGCCATGTTGCGCGGCATCGCGCCGGAGAGCGTGGCCCGCCATGCAAAGCCGAGCACGGCCGGAGGGGCCGGCAACAAGGCGGGCTTCCCGGCAACCACGGCCCAGGCCCACCACAGGCCCAGAAAGGCAGCGAGCGAAAGCACGCGACCGGCTGTGGCGCGCAGCGTCACGACGGCGCCGACCAGAAAACCCCGCGCGGCAGACGGGAGAGCCCGCCGGTGGCGGCATCACCGCCGAGTGCGTGGAGGATGGCGAACAGCCGCTCCGCTGCTTGCCGCTCCATCGCCGGTGCGGGGTGCGCGATACCGGCCCGGAACCCCGCCCTGAGGCGGGTGAAGAGCCGGTCGTCGGGCGCGTTCATCAGTGGGCGGATCGCGGTCCATTCGGCGTCCGACTGGGCCAGGATAGCCTCGGCGGCGGCGGAGGCGGCCAGAAATCCCGCGATCAGGCTTCTGTTCTCCTCTGCCCAGGCTTGCCGGAACACGTAACCGAGGATCGGCGGATGGGCCGGCAGGCCGATCATGCGCGCGCACGCGGCGACGGTGACCAGAGGGCGGAAGCCGGCGACCTGCAGCGCGGCGGCAAAGTTCCAGAAGGTCAGCACTGCATCGAGCTCTCCCTGCGCGAGCTTGGCACTCAGCAGCGGTGGTGCGGCGTAGATCACGCGGGCCGCACGGGCGAGATCGATGCCGTCCTGCTGCCGCGCCGCCGCGCGGACGATCATCCAGGATTTGTCGTAGGGCCCGCCCGCGACGCCGAGGCGGCGGCCCGTCAAATCCCGCAAGGTGCGCACGTCGGAGCCATGCCCGAGCAGGAGGGCCCCGGTCGAGGAAGACAATGGCGAGAAATTAAGCCGGAGATCGTGCGCTCGCTCAATCCCGACGAACAGCCAGTCGGAGACGATGACCTCGACCGATTGTCCCAGCAGCGCCACCTTCCCGCCCGCGTTGTCGGCGAGCGCTTCCGTCTCCAGCATGAAACCATGAGTACGATCGAGGTGATGGCGCCGGATCACGCGCGCCAGCCATCGCACGGTGCCGAAGACGAGGACACCAAGCCGCACCGCCGGAACCGCCGGGCGGCCCCAGGTTGTCGCCGGCACAAGCGAGGCGGCTGCGGCCAGCATGGTGCGGCGCGGCAGTATCGACCGCCGACGTGTGCCCGGCATGATGCCCGTTCCTCCCGGGATGCTGTGTCCGTCGCGATCCACCGTGCTGTTCCGGCTTGACCGGGTCTTTCTTGCGGATGACATCTTTTGCCTGGCGGGGCGCCATCGCAAGATGGTGCCGCGGTACGGCTTGCCGCAAGATACAATCGAAGCCTGATGCAGCAGCATGGAAGGACATCGGCGATATGAGAAAGCTCCTGATACTGGTCCTGCTCGGTGCTCCCGCGACGGCATTCGCCGGGACTGCCAGCAGTGGATCGAACAGCGGCTCCGGAAACGACTACCCCACCTCGGCGCGCGCCGATTATGTCTTCGCCTGCATGCAAGTGAACGGCCAGACGCAGGAAGCGCTCTACCGTTGTTCGTGTTCGATCGACATCGTGGCATCGATCCTGCCCTATAAGACCTACGTCTCGGCCGAGACTGTGCTCCGTATGCAGCAGGAGAAAAGCTTCCTCAGCATGGAATTCCAAACCGCGACGGCAAAAGAAATCGTCCGTCGTCTGCGTGAGGCCGAGGCTGAGGGCGAGGTCCGTTGCTTCTGAGCGAAGGGGGGCGTCGTTGTCACCTTGACGTTACATAGTGTCCCATTCTTGCCGGCGCTGTCACGGGCATGAGGCGCGGCCGCGGGGAGCCGGGACGAGATCCCGGCATATGTGGCTGGAATGTCCCGCCCGGATACACGTGGCTGCGCTGGCACGCAGATTGCTAGCAGATGCAGTCTGCTAGCAGTTTGCTAGCGGATTGCTAATCGAAAGGCGCGCGATTTCGTCGGGTAGCTGCGGTTTCAAGAGTTTGGGCTTCGGCGGTACCGCCGTTCGTTCAGACCGCAAGCTCTTGTCTGCCGGGCAGATCCGGAAGCCGTGCACGGTGGCTCAGGTACCGCGCTCCCCCGAAAGGGTGGCGCGTGCTCGCCGCCATACCGCGACAGAAGAAGGGGCTTGGTAAAGGCTCGAAGGGAGGAATAGGAATGTTTCGGAACCCGCAGTGGATCGTGGGCGCGGTGGTCGGCGCGCTGATAGCGATGTTCGCCGCACCACCTGGCGCCCATGCTGGGCAGGTGGGCGGAACGGGGCACGCAACGTCCATGTCGCTCGAGCACATGGCGGCGAACCCCAACGACTGGGTGATACCATCGGGGAACTATGCATCCTGGCGGTATTCGAAGCTGGACCAGATCAATTCCGGTGACGCCAGCCGCCTGCAGGTCGCGTGGACCTTCTCGACCGGGGTGCTGCGCGGGCATGAGGGTCAGCCGCTGGTGATCGGGAACGTCATGTACTTGGTCGGGCCGTTCCCGAATACCGTGTACGCACTCGATCTCGACCACAACGAACGCATCCTGTGGCAGTACACGCCGCGCCAGAACCCGGCAGTGATCCCGGTGATGTGCTGCGATACGGTGAACCGCGGCGTCGCCTATGGCGACGGCAGAATCATCCTGCATCAGGCGGACAACACCCTGGTGGCGCTGGACGCCAAGACCGGCAAGGTTGACTGGAGCACCGAGGTGGCGAGCTACAAGATCGGGGCCACCGGCACCGGTGCGCCGCTGATCATTGGCGATAAGGTCATCGTCGGCGTTTCCGGCGGCGAATTCGGGGTGCAGGGCTTCCTTGCCGCTTACAGCCTCGCCGACGGCCACCTGATCTGGAAGGCCTACTCGGAGGGGCCAGACAACGCGATCCTGATAAATCCGAAGACCACCACCCAGCTGGGCAAGCCGGTCGGGCCGGATTCCAGCCTGAAGACGTGGAAGGGCGACGAGTGGAAAATCGGCGGGGGCGATACCTGGGGCTGGCTGTCCTACGATCCCAGGCTCAACCTGATCTACTATGGGTCCGGCAACCCCTCGACCTGGAACCCGAACCAGCGGCCCGGCGACAACCGGTGGTCGATGACCATCTTCGCGCGTGACCCGGACACCGGCGTGGCCAAGTGGGTCTATCAGATGACGCCGCACGACCAATGGGACTACGACGGTGTGAACGAGATGATCCTGGCCGATCTCACCATCCATGGCCAGAAAGTGCCGACCTTGGTCCACTTCGACCGCAACGGCCTCGCCTATGTGCTGAACCGCGCCAACGGCGAGCTGATCGCGGTCCACAAATACGACCCCGACGTCAACTGGACGACCGGGGTGGACATGAACCGGTCCAGCCCGGATTACGGACGGCCATCGGTGGTGGCGAAATATGCGCCGGGTTCACATGGCGTCAACGTCAACTACAAGGGCATCTGCCCGGCCGCGCTCGGCTCGAAAGACGAGCAGCCGGCGGCGTTCGATCCTAATACCGAGCTGTTCTACGTGCCGACCAACCATGTCTGCATGGACTATGAGCCGTATCCGGTCGCCTATACCGCCGGGCAGCCCTATGTCGGCGCGACGCTCTCGATGTTCCCGGGGTCGGGCGGCTACATGGGCCGGTTCATCGCGTTCAATCCGGTGACAGGCAAGACCGTCTGGCAGATCAAGGACCAGTTCTCCGACTGGGGCGGCGCGCTCGCCACCGCCGGCAACGTGGTGATGTACGGCACGCTGAAGGGCTACCTCCGCGTCGTCGATGCCAAGACCGGCAAGGTCCTGTACAACTTCAAGACGCCATCCGGGATCATCGGCAACGTAATGACATACATGCATGACGGCAAGCAGTACGTCGCCGTGTTGTCGGGCGTCGGCGGTTGGGCGGGCATCGGCCTGGCGGCGGGGCTCACGGATCCGCATGCCGGCCTCGGGGCGGTGGGCGGCTATGCCGCGCTGAAGGACTATACGGCACTTGGCGGCCAGCTCACGGTGTTTGCGCTGCCGGCGTCGTGATCGTCCGACCGACTGAAACGTGACAAGACCTGGGCCCGGCATCCCGCCACTGGGGTGCCGGGCCCTACAACTGCCGTACCGGAGAGGGGGTCTCAAAGTCATGACGCGTTACCTGTGCATTCTTCTGATCGGGGTTGCGATTGCGATCACGGACGGCGGTGCCGCGCGGGCCACCGGCCCCGGCAATCCCAAAGCCACTAGCGAGAACGGCGGCCTGTGGACCGACAAGGACGGCGTTCCCACCTATCATATCGCCAAGGACGGCACAGTCGATTGGGGAACGTTTGTCGGCTATCTGCGGTACAATTCCATCTGCCTTGTTTGCCACGGGCCGGATGGTTCGGGCTCCTCATACGCGCCGGCGCTGACGGATTCGCTCAAGAATCTTACCTATGCGCAGTTCCTCGCCACGGTTGCGGGGGGCAAACGGGCGGTGAGTTCGTCGCAGGACCTGGTGATGCCGGCCGAGGGGATGAACAAGAATGTGATGTGCTTCATAAACGAGATCTACTCGTATCTGCGCGCCCGATCGACCGGCGCGCTTGGCCGCGGCCGGCCTGACAAGCACGCGCCGCCGCCCAAGGGCTTCGACAAGGCTTCGTACGAATGCCTTGGCATCCCGCAGTAGCCCAGGCACGGTTCCGGACTGCAGGCGCGCGCACCCTGTGCGGGCTGCTCGCACTGCTGTTCCTGTTCGGGGCTGGCGGTCGCGCCATGGCCCAGGCTCCCGGGCTCGGCATCGGCGCGGAGCTCGTGGACCCGCACGTGTTCCGCGTCTGCGCCGATCCGAACAATCTGCCGTTCTCGAACCAGGCCCGCCAGGGCTTCGAGAACCAGATCGCCGGCATGCTCGCCAAGGATCTTGGCAAGAAGCTCGGCTTCACCTGGCAGCCGCAGGTGTTCGGGTTTCTGCAGCTCACGCTCGATGCCTATCGCTGCGATGTGGTGATGGGCCTTACCCAGGGCTTCACCCAGGTGGCCAATTCCAACGCCTATTATAGATCCGTCTACGCATTGATATATCGGCGCCACAGCGGATTTCATAGCATCAACAGCCTGGAAGACCCGCGGCTCAAAGGCAAGCGGATCGGTGTCATCGCGGGTACGCCACCGGCAACGATCCTTGCCGAGGACAATCTGCTCGACCACGTTCATGCGTATGAGCTGTCGGTCAATCTGCGCTTTTTTGCGCCCGCCCGGCACCTTGTGCAGGATCTCGAGCATGGCAAGATCGACGTCGGCGTGCTGTGGGGACCGATCGCGGGATATTTCGCCAAACGGTCGAAGGACGAACTGGCTATCGCGCCCTTGTTGCATGAATCCTCTGCCGCGCCGATGGCATTCAGTATCGTGATGGGTGTCCGCACGGGCGAAACGGCATGGCGTCGGCGCCTCAACGCGGCGATCGCGCATGCGCAACCCGAAATCAGGCAAATCCTGGAAAGCTACGGCATTCCGTTGCTCGACAACCGCGATCAGCTGATCTTCGCCGGCGGCTGAGCCGGCGCGTCAGGCGCCGTCCCCGCCGTCCGCCGCGACGCGAACGCCGTACTTGCGGAGCTTGCGATAGAGCGTGTTGCGGCTGATACCGAGCGCCGCTGCAGTCGCGGTTGCATTCCAATGGCGGCGCTTAAGCTCGAGCAGCAGACGTTCGCGCTCGGCGGCGGCGAGCGGGCTCACGGCCGCCTCCGGCTTCTCCGGCTCGGGAGGGGCCGGCGGGTTGCCGGGCGTGGCTTCGCCGAGTCTCGGCGGCAGGTACATCCGCTCAATCCGCCGGTCACTGCTGAGCGCGATTGCGGTGACAAGTACGTTGCGCAATTCCCGAATATTCCCTGGCCAGTGATGCGCAAGCAGCGCACGCAGCGCTTCCGGTGCGAAAGCGATATCGGCATCGCCGCTTTCCTCGGCAGCGACGCTATGGATGAGCTGCTCGCGATCCTGGCGCTCCCGCAACGGCGGCAAGGTGAGGACCAGGCCGGCCAGGCGGTAGAAAAGGTCCTTGCGGAACGTGCCATCGACCACCATCCGGCCGAGATCGCAGTTTGTCGCGCTGATCACGCGCACATCGACCGAGATGGCGCGGGTGCTGCCGAGCGGCATCACCTCCTTCTCCTCGAGCAGGCGTAACAGGCGGGCCTGTAGCGGCAGCGGCATGTCCCCGATTTCGTCGAGAAACAGCGTCCCGCCTTGTGCCGCCACCACCTTGCCGCGCATGCCGCCGACGCGGGCGCCGGTAAAAGCGCCCGCATCATAGCCGAACAGCTCACTTTCGATCAGGCTTTCCGGAATCGCGGCGCAGCTCAGCGCAACGAATGGCTTGTCGCGACGATCGCCGCTCTGATGGATGGCACGCGCGAAGGTGTCCTTCCCGGTGCCCGTCTCGCCTTGCAGCAGGATATGGACGTCCCGGTTCATCACCCGTTCGGCACACCATGCGTTGTGCGCCATGACGGGATCGCCCCGGCCGCATTGCGACAGATCCATGCGGCGAATGCGAAGCAATGCCGGCGCTGCGGCGCCGCGCACTGCGCCGGCAACCTGCCAGATTGCAGGCGGCGGTTCCTGCGGAGGCCAGGTGCCGGCATAGAGCAGGTGCGCCTTGCGGCTGGTCACCGGCCAGGCTTGGCAAGGGCGACTACGTGCATCGGCAAAAAGACGATCGGCAGAAATATCGAACAGTTCGCCGATGCCGCGGCCAACCAGGGCCTCGTGTCCGTCGGTTGCGAGGCGCGCCGGGGCCGTGCTGTCCGCGGCGCGGATGCGGCCGTGCTCGTCCACCGCCAGCATCGCCGCCTGAAGCTGGCCGACCATTTCCGCCTGTTCGTGAAAGCGGAGGATCCAGCAATCTTTGAAACTGCTGGTGAAATACGCCTGCTCGATGATCCGCGTCGACGTGCTGACGAGCGCAAGGGTCGGCACCTGGCTCTGCCGGCTGTCGGCGCAATTGAAATGGGAGGCGTCGAGAGCGCCCAGCAACTGGCCGTTTGGTCCCCAGAGCGGCGCGGCGGAGCACGTCATGCGGGCATTGCGGGCGAAGAAGTGCTCCTTGCGATGGATCAGCCGGGGCAGGCGATCGTGCAGACACGTGCCGGGGCCGTTGGTGCCCTCGTGGCGCTCGTCCCAGATGAAGCCGGGTGCGAGGTCGACCCGTCGCAGCAGTTCCTCGTGGCCGGGCTCGCACATCCGCTCGAGGATCACGCCGTCCGCATCCGTCAGCAGCAGGAGATAGCGAGACGGCGCAATCTGACCGAACAGCCGGCGCATCTCGGCACGCACGATCTGGGCGAGGGGCCCCAACTGAGCCCGCCGTCGCTCCAGGACCTTGCTGCTGATCTGCTCGCTCGGGGGCGGGCCACGGGGTTCGAGGCCGTAACTGGTCAGACAACGCTCCCAAGCTGCGACCGCGTAAGCCTCGCTCTGCGGACCGAGGAATTCGGTGACCGCGTCGGCGCCGCCGCCCGGGTCTGACGCGACGTGGCTTCTCGCCGTTGCTGCGCTCGGCGGCAGATCTTGGCTCTGCGTCCCGAAGGTGGCTGTAACCATTCCCGGACGTCCCCCTTGGTCCCGGCACCCCGCAAGGAGGGCATGGGCCGGACCTTCCAGTCTCTTGTGTACGATACAGAGTGTCGCCCTTTTCCGGGTGCCTGTCACGCCTTTGATGCATCGTCGCGGATGCCGTCTCAGTCGGACGCTCCGAACGGGTTGAATCCGGCGAGATTACGCGAATTGCATGTTCTGGCACAACTCTTGCGGTATAATGCGGTATGTACTGCTACGACACGACATGGCCGCGGACAGGTGAACTGTCCTACGGTCCCTGAAGACACCAATGGAAGTCGCGGCCGATGTACTTGAAAGCGGGAGCGGGCGACCCCGTCGGGGAGGGATTGAGCAGCGCCGGGCGCCGCCGGTTGCCGGCGCGCTTCAGGATCACGCAGCGACCGCGGGAAGTGGACGACTGCCCGGGCGCCGACCGCACCGGGGGCCATGCAAGGGCGAACGTCATCCATGGCGCGGTATAGCCGCACAACAGTGACGCGGGACCTACAGGGAGAAGGGCGATGCCAAGTGCGATCTCGATTCACCCGGCGGTGGACAACGGCCTCAAGGCGGCGGCACCAGACTTCGCCGGCGGGACCTTGCGTTGCAAATGCGGGAGCGACCAGGTCGTCGTGCGGGTGGACAGTCAGGTCGCCTATAACCACGCCTGCGGCTGTACCAAATGCTGGAAGCCGGCAGGAGCCACCTTCTCGGTCGTCGGTGTGGTGCCGCGCGACAAGCTGACCGTCGCCGAGCACGCCGAGAAACTGCATGTGGTGGATCCCTCCGCCACCATCCAGCGCCATGCCTGCAAGGTCTGTGGCGTGCACATGTTCGGGCGCATCGAGAACAAGAACCATCCATTTTATGGCCTCGACTTCATCCACACCGAACTGTCGCCGGAGCGCGGCTGGGCCCCGCCCGGGTTCGCGGCGTTCGTCTCGTCCATCATCGAATCCGGTACGGCGCCGTCGCAGATGGGCGCGATCCGCGCGCGACTCGAAGAACTCCAGCTTGAGCCCTACGATTGCCTGTCGCCGCCGCTGATGGACGCCATCGCGACCCACGTCGCGAAGGCTGCCGGCGTTCTCCCGGCCTGAGGAGCGCCAGCGACCATGGATGTGCGTGCGGCAATCGCCTGGAAGGCCGCTACCCCGCTGTCGCTCGACACGGTGCAATTGGAGGGACCGAAGGCCGGCGAGGTCCTGGTGGAGATCAAGGCTACCGGGATCTGCCACACTGACGAATACACGCTCTCCGGCGCCGATCCGGAAGGCATCTTCCCGGCGATCCTCGGCCATGAGGGCGCCGGCATTGTGGTCGATATCGGGGCGGGCGTTACAAGCGTGGGGCGCGGCGATCACGTGATTCCGCTGTACACGCCGGAGTGCCGGCAGTGCAAAGCCTGCCTGTCGCGCAAGACCAACCTGTGCACCGCGATCCGGGCCACCCAGGGCAAGGGCCTGATGCCGGACGGCACCAGCCGGTTCTCGTGCCAGGGCGCCCCGGTGATGCACTACATGGGCTGCTCGACCTTCGCCAACTACACTGTGCTGCCGGAGATCGCGGTCGCGAAAATCAGGCAGGACGCACCGTTCGACAAGGTCTGCTACATCGGCTGCGGTGTCACCACCGGGATCGGGGCGGTCATCAACACGGCGAAGGTGCAGCCCGGCGACAACGTCGTGGTGTTCGGGCTCGGCGGTATCGGCCTCAATGTGATTCAAGGCGCGCGCATGGTCGGCGCCAACATGATCGTCGGCGTGGACATCAACAACGCGCGGAAGCCAGCGGCGGAGAAGTTCGGCATGACACATTTCGTCAATCCGAACGAGGTCGGAAAGGACCTGGTGGCCCATCTGATCGAACTGACCGACGGCGGTGCGGACTATTCTTTCGAGTGCATCGGCAACGTGAAGCTCATGCGCCAGGCGCTCGAGTGTTGCCACCGCGGGTGGGGCACGTCGGTGATCATCGGGGTCGCCGGCGCCGGGCAGGAGATCGCGACTCGGCCGTTCCAATTGGTCACCGGCCGGGTGTGGAAGGGAACGGCGTTCGGCGGCGCCCGCGGGCGGACCGACGTCCCGAAGATCGTTGACTGGTATATGGACGGGAAGATCAACATTGACGATCTGATCACGCATGTCTTGCCGTTTGACCAGATCAACGCGGGGTTTGATTTGCTGCGCCGCGGTGAAAGTATCAGAACCGTGCTGACATATTAGGGAGGGACGATTCGGAGTTGACAGCTGGGACCGCGAGAGCTAGTAACAAATGGGTGCAATGATCCGGTAGTAATGCGCCCGGCAACCAAGAAGACAGGAGAATCCGCCATGGCATGGAAACGCCCCACGATCCGCGAAATCTGCATCGGCATGGAGATCAACGGCTACTTTCCGGGTGAACTCTAACCGCGCCCGTAGTATCCGCGTATGCGGGAGGGTAAGGCGCAGCTGAGGGCCGTGGTTTTGGGCTCGGCGGCGGGCGGCGGCGTCCCGCAGTGGAACTGCCGATGCCGCGTCTGCTCCCTTGCACGCACGGACGGATCTCGTGTGCGGCGGCGCACGCAAGTGAGCGTAGCGATCTCGGCCGATATGGATCATTGGCTCGTCGTCGGCGCGTCGCCCGACCTGCGCGAACAAATATGCGTGAGCGGCGTCCTTACGCCCCGCGAGGGAGCGAGGCATACCCCGATCAGCGGGGTGGGCGTGCTCAACGCGGATATCGACGCCATCGGTGGGCTGCTGGTCTTGCGCGAAGCCGCGGCCTTCCGCGTGTTCGCTCCCCAGCCGATCCTCGACGTGCTGCAGTCCAATCCGGTATTTGACGTGCTCGATCCCACGCTGGTGGAGCGGGTCGCGGTGCCCCCTTGGCAGGAAATCGACGGCGGCTATGGGCTCACCTTGACCCTGCTGCCGATGCCCGGAAAGAGTCCGCTCTACCTCGAGGATCGCGCCGCCGCGCAGCCGGCGCCGGGCCCCACCTACGCCGCGCTGGTGCGGGGGGGCGGCCGCAGCATCCTGATCGCTCCGAGTTGCGCCGACGTCACACCTGCGGTGCGGGAGATTCTGCGCCAGGCGGATGTGGTCTTCTTCGACGGTACGCTGTTCACCGACGACGAAATGCTCGTAGCAGATGTCGGCTCCAAGACCGGGCGGCGGATGGGGCACGTGTCGATGTCCGGCCCCGAGGGTTCGCTCGCACGGCTTGCCGATCTTCCGGGGCGGCGCATCTTCATCCACCTTAACAACACCAACCCGACGCTGATCGAGGATTCCCCCGAACGGCGCATGGTCGAGGTGGCGGGTTGGGAAATCGCCTACGACGGCATGGAAGTCGCGGCATGATGGAACCGCTCACGCCCGACGAACTGGAGGCGCATCTGCGGGACATGGGGGCGAGGCGTTACCATAACCTGCACCCTTTCCACCGCATGTTGCATGGCGGCCGGTGCAGCAAGGGCCAAGTGCAGGCCTGGGCGCTCAATCGTTACTATTACCAGGCGATGATCCCGGTCAAGGACGCCTCGCTGATTGCGCGCTGCGAGGACCGGGCGTTGCGCCGGCACTGGCGCCAACGATTGGAGGATCACGACGGCAGCGTCGCCGGCGAAGGTGGTATCGAACGATGGCTGAAGCTGACGGACGGGCTCGGCCTCGATCACGCCGCGGTCGTCTCCACGCATCTGATCCTGCCGGGAACACGCTATGCGGTCGATGCTTATGTGCACTTCGTGCGCGACCGGAGCCTGCTCGAAGCGGTTGCGTCGGCGCTGACCGAGCTCTTTTCGCCCCAGATCATCTCCGAGCGCCTGGAAGGGATGCTCGCCAACTACGACTACGTCACGTCGGAGACCATGGCGTATTTCCGCCGGCGCCCGCCCCAGGCCGAGCGCGATGCAGATTTCGTGCTCGCCTATGTCAGGGCCCACGCGCGTACGCCGGAGCAGCAGCAGGCGGTGATCGACGCGCTGTCGTTCAAGCTCGACGTGCTTTGGGCCATGCTCGATGCGTTGCATCATGCCTATGTTGCGCCCGGCTTGATCTCCCCAGGCGCTTTCGTGCCGGCCCCGGGCGATGCCTGAGCTTTTTTCATCCGCCGCCGGCCCGGCCCAGCCGCGTCTTGCGCCCGGCGTACGGCTTCACTTCGATACCATCCGGCAGGTCTGGGTGCTCCTGGCGCCGGAACGGCTGATCGAGACCGAGGGGCCGGCGCACGATATCCTCAGCCGCTGCGACGGAAGGCGCACGATCGACGAGATCGTCAATGAGCTCGCCGCGATCTTCGTGGCTCGCCGCGAAGATATCGAGACCGACGTGCTCACCCTGCTCGATGAGCTTGCCGCGAAACGATTGGTGACGCTGTGAGCGGCGCAGGGATGGACCCCTTGTCCGCCCCGCTCGGTCTGTTGGCCGAACTCACGCACCGCTGCCCGCTCGCCTGCCCCTATTGTTCGAACCCCGTCGCGCTCGCGGCGCGGGACAGTGAGCTCACCACCGCCGAATGGGCGCGGGTGTTCCGCGAGGCGGCGGCGCTCGGCGTGTTGCAGCTGCATCTGTCGGGCGGCGAACCCGGAGCCCGGCAGGATTTGACCGAGATCACCGCGGCAGCACATGAAGCCGGGCTGTATAGCAACCTGATCACGTCGGCGATCGGCTTCACCCGCGACCGGCTGGCCGGCCTTCGTGCTGCCGGCCTCGATCACGTGCAGATCTCGGTCCAGGATACGGAGCCATCCACCGCCGACCGTATCGCCGGCTACGACGGAGCGCACGCGCACAAGCTCCGGATCGCACGCAGCGTGGTCGAACTGGGGTTGGCTCTAACGATCAACGTCGTTCTGCACCGCGCCAACGTCGCCCGACTTCGGGATCTCGTGGCGCTTGCGGCGGAACTCGGGGCGGGGCGGGTAGAATTGGCGCACGCCCAATACTACGGCTGGGCTCTCCGCAATCGCGCGGCGCTGATGCCGACACGTTCGCAGGTCGAACTGGCTACGGAACAACTTGCTGAGATGCGCGTGCGCTACGCGGGCAGGCTGGTGATCGACGCGGTGGTGCCCGACTATTACGCCCGCCGGCCGAAGCCATGCATGGGTGGATGGGGGCGGCGTTCCCTGAACGTCACGCCCTCGGGCCGGGTGTTGCCATGCCATGCGGCCGAGACGATCCCGGGTCTCGTGTTCTGGTCGGTACGTGATCGGAATCTCGCGGAAATCTGGACCCGCTCGCCTGCCTTTGGGGCGTTCCGCGGCACGGAGTGGATGCACGAGCCGTGTCGGTCCTGCGACCGGCGGGAGATAGATTTCGGCGGCTGCCGCTGCCAGGCGATGTTGATCACGGGCGACGCTGCGGATGCCGATCCCGCCTGCGCCCTTTCGCCGGTGCATGATGCAGTGCTGGCGATCGCCGAGGACGCGTCCGTCGGCGTTGACTTCGCCTATCTCTATCGCGCGCGTGCTCCCCGTACCTCGGCAGGGACGTTCGACGTCGCGACAACCGGGGGCCCGATCCCGCCTTGACACAAGTCGTCCACGTGCCGGCTATCATGCCAGCCGTCCGCGACGGGCGTCCGATCGCGTTACGTAACCATCGGCATCAACCAGCCAACGGGAGGAACTCATGGCGCTGCGCAAATTCATCATCGAACGGGATATCCCGCAGGTTGGCGCCCTCGAGCGCGAACAGTTGCGCGGGGCAGCGGCGAAGTCGAACGAGGTCCTGCGTCAGCTCGCACCCGATATCCAGTGGATGGAGAGTTATGTCGCCGACAACAAGACCTTCTGCGTCTATCTTGCGCGTGACGAGGCAGTTATCCGCCGACATGCTGAGCTGAGCGGCTTCCCGGCCACCAGGATCACCGAAGTGCGCAAGATGATCGATCCCACGACCGAAGCACCGGCTTAGCCGCCACGGCGGCCAGGCAACGGGGGCCGGGTGGGCCTCTCGGGGGCGACGCGGCACGCCGGTACCAGCGGGGAGGAATGCCGATGCGCCGACCCCGACCATCACCGCGGCGGACCTGCCTGGTGGTCCTTGCTGCCGCCTTGGCCCTGGCGGCGATACCGGCCGTCGCCGCGCATCAGGCGAAGCGGGCCGAGGTGGAGGCCGTGCTCAAGGAAACGCTGCCGGGCCAACCGGCGCAGCTGGCCCGGTGGTCGTTGGAGAGTGCTGACCTGCACAGTCTCAATTTCGCCGGTGCGAACCTCTCCCACGCGGATCTGTTTGCCGCCAATCTCTCAGACGCAAACTTGACCGGCGCCAACCTTTCGGGCGCCCGCCTCGATCTTGCCTGGCTCATGCGCAGCAATCTGACGCATGCCAACCTCATCGGAGCCCTGCTGCATGGCCCGGTGGTGGCGCCGGGCATGGAGAACATTCCGAAGGACGCCCCGATCCTCGTCGGGGCGAACTTGTCAGGCGCCAAGGTGATCGCGAGGCTCAACGGCAACGCCGAAGGCGCCAACTTCGCGCATGCGGATCTGGGAGCGGACATCCGCAACCAGTCGATGGGCATGCTGCGCACCGATTTCGATGGCGCCAACCTGCGCCATGCGAATTTCGAGGGCACGAATCTTTCCTACGCCGTGATGCGCTTCGCCGATCTGACGGGTGCTGATCTTCGCGGGGCGCGGCTCGTCTATACGGATCTTTCGGGAGCCGACCTTACGGGCGCGGATCTCACGGGCACCGATCTTACCCATGCCGACCTGACAGACGCGATCCTGAAGCATGCGATCCTGAAGAACACCATCCTGGAGGATACGACGCTGGCCGGGGCGAAGGGGCTGGAGACGGCCAAGGGCCAGAAGCCGCCCCCGGCGCATTGACGCTCCACCCGGCATGACCGGCCGCGCATCCGCGCTGACTCCGATCAGGTCCCCGCCTGAGCCGCGCCCTTCGCCAGGGTCATGCAGCAGGGCTCCGACGAGGTTGGCATGCGTCAGATTGGTGCGCATGAGCCAGGCAAAGTCGAGGCGGGCGCCGGAAAGGTTGACGAGACAGCGGGGAAGGCGCCCACCGAGTGGGCGCACGGTGGAACGGCAGGGATGCCCAGGCGGTGGACCGCTCGATCGATCCGGCGATCGCGATCCTTGAGGTCGCGGTACAAAAGGACTTCAGGGCTTGACGTGGCTGCCCACGCGGGGGGACAGGACCCACACAGGGGGATGGGGCAGGGCACGCCTTGGTTCCGAAGTTCCTGAAGGGGTTCGGAAAGAGGTCAATGTGGGCATATCGTCCGAGCCGCTCTTTGACTACGGATCTGGGGGTTGGGAGTTCGAATCTTCCGGGCGCGCCAACTTGGAACGAAACCGCGAAATTCGGCGGAACCGCGCATCCCGGTGCCGGCCCTCGGTGCTTCGGCAATGGCGGAGCCGAGCGGTACGGACCTCGAGAGCGAGGGATTTGACGACATCTGGTGTCGCGCCGGTGCAAAGCAGCCGGCCGCTGCCGGGTCGATGGCGCTGTCGGCCCGGCTCCCTCCCGGGCATCCCACGGTCTCCTTCCCCGGAATCGACCGCCGATTCGGCTCCCCGACCGCCTCCCGGGGGCACCGACCACTCCTCCACGAAAGACCCCATATGGACGCCCTGATTGCCGGCTACCGTCGCTTCCGCGCCGAAACCTGGCCGCACCGGCGACAGATGCTGGAGCGGCTTGCCGAGTACGGCCAGCAGCCGCGTGCGATGGTCATCGCCTGCGCCGACAGCCGGGTCGATCCGGCCATGATCTTTGATGCCGCGCCGGGCGAGATTTTCGTGGTCCGCAACGTCGCCAACCTGGTGCCGCCCTATCAGCCGGATGGCGCGTACCACGGCACCAGCGCGGCGCTGGAATTCGGTGTGCTCGGCCTCGGCGTGCGCGATCTGATCGTGATGGGACACGGTCTGTGCGGCGGCGTGCGGGCCCTGATTGAAGGCGTGCCCGACGGGCTCGATACCTTCGTCGGCCCCTGGATCCGGCTGGCGGAGCCGGCCTGCGCGCGCGTCCTGGCCTGCCATCCGGTCGATCCGCAATTGGCTTGCGAGTATGCCACGGTGCGCCTGTCCTGCGACAATCTGCTGACCTTCCCTTGGATTGCGGCCCGCGTGGCGGATGGCCGGCTCCGCCTGCACGGAACGCATTTCGACATCCGGACCGGGGTGCTGGCGATGCTCGGTGCGGATGGGAACTTCGTGCACGCCAGCTAGCGCGCATCGCCGTCAGGGCTGCCGTCCGGCGCGCCAGCGCACCAGGTCCACGACTACGAGCAACGCGGGCAGGGCGGCCGCGAACAGGAACGTGGCGCGGAACCCCAGCCCGAACGCCATCCCGGCGCCCGCCCCCCGTTGCAGCGCCCCGTCGCGCACCACCTGAAACACCGACATCAGCACCGTGGCGCCGGCCACCAGCCCGAACGTGCGGGTAAGCATCCCGAGGCTGCCGGCCACTCCCCGGTCGCGCACCGGAATCGTCCCCGTCACGACATCGAAATACGCCACTTGAAATACCCCGAGGCCGACACCCTGCGCCAGCATCCCCAGGACCAAGGCGGCGACGCCGAAGTTCGACCCGGCGATGCAAGCCAGCCCTGCGGCCACCACCCCCGCGCTCGCCGGCATCAGCACGGCAGGCGGCACGCGCGGGGTCAGCCGGCCGGTCAGCGGGCCGCCCAGCATCACTCCCGCCGGCGAGGCGGCGAGCACCAGCCCGGCCGCCGCGGTGGACAAGCCCGGCAACCGCACCAGGGCGAACGGCACCAGCAGCAGCACCGCGAACGCGGCCAGGTTCATCAGCACGTTTGCAAGGTTGGCGAGCGCGAAGCCGGGGTCGCGGAACGGCTGCAGGTCGAGCATCGGGTGCCGCACCCGGCCCTCCTGCCGGATGAAGCCGGCGAGCGCCAGCGCCGCACCCGCGGCGGCAGGCAGGGCGAGGACCGGGGTCCGGAACCGATTGAGCGCCAGCAGCAGCGCCCCGATCGCCAGCACCAGCAGCGCTGCGCCGGCAAGGTCGAAACGCTCCCCATGCACCCGACGTGGCGCCGCCGGTAGTGCCAGGCCGGCCAGCCCGCCAACCACGGCGATCGGCGCGCGCGCCCAGAACACGGCGCTCCAGCCGAAGCGGGCCGCCAGCAGCCCGCCGAGCACCGGCCCCAGCGCGCCGCCAAGACCGAAGCCGAGGGTGTACAGCCCGAGCGCTCGTGCCCGTTGCGCTTCAGGATACTGCGCCGTGATCAGCGCCGGCCCGCAACTCAGCACGAGGCCCGCGCCAATGCCTTGCAGCATTCGGGCGGCGAGCAACCAAGCGTAGCTCGGCGCGACGGCGCAGAGCATGAAGGCGATCGCGTTCCAGGCACAGCCGGCCAGAAACAACCGCTGATAGCCCAGCATGTCGGCGGCGCGCCCGAACACCAGCATCAGGCTGGCGGTCGTCAGGGTGTAGGAGATAACGATCCATTGGATCAGCGGGATCGCCAGGTCGAAATGCTGGGTGATCGATGGAAAATCGACATTGACCGCGGAATCGAGCGGCACCACCAGGGTGCCGAGCAGGACCGCGAACACGCCCCAGGCCGTACGCTGGGACAAGCCCGGCGCGCCAAAAAATTGCCGCTCACGGCCCATGCCGTGCCGGCAAGGAAAATGGCCGGAGAGCAAGAAGCCCTCCGGCCCGCAGGAGGAACGCCGTGTCGGTCAGACCGTCTTCTTCAAAGTGGGGGAGGCCTTGAACCGCACCGTCTTGCCGGCCTTTACCTTGATGGCTTCTCCGGTGCGCGGGTTCAGCCCTTTGCGGGCCTTCGTCTTGCGTACGGTGAAAGTGCCGAAGCTGGGCAGGGTGAACTTGCCGGACTTCTTGAGCTCCCTGACGATCGCTTCCATCACATAGCCGGCGGCGCGATTGGCGGCTGCGCCGGTGATCTCGGCAAATTCCTGGATCGCCTGAGCGATGAAGGCTTTCGACATGCTGTCTCCTCAGCGTGTTGCCGCGGCTCGCCGACGCCTTGGACCAGGCAAAGCCGCGCGGTTGCTTGATCTGGCCACGGCGCGTGCCGATTTGCCGCGTCGCTGCAACGGCTCTAGCCGCGTCGCGCGAATTCTGCCAGTGGTTCTGCAAGTTTTACAGGGAATTTTTGTAGGCCGAGGCGCGGGGCGGCCTGAACCCGCCCCGCGCGGCCGCGCTACAACCCGGCCTGCGACACGAATTTCGTGTTCAGATACGCTTCGATCGCTTCAAGACCGCCCTCGGAGCCGTAGCCGGAATCCTTCACCCCGCCGAACGGAACCTCCGGCAAGGCGAGCCCGTGGTGGTTGATGGACATCATACCCGCCTCCACCGCTGCGGCGATCGCGTTCGCGGTGCGGGCGGAGCGCGTATAGGCGTAGGAGGCCAGGCCGAAAGGCAGCCGGTTCGCCTCCGCCACCACGTCGTCGAAGCTGCGGAAGCGGGAGATCACCGCCACCGGGCCGAACGGCTCCTCGTTCATGATGCGTGCGTCCTGCGGCACGTCGGTCAGCACCGTGGGCTCGAAGAAATTGCCCTTGTTGCCGATACGGTTGCCGCCGATGCGCACGGTTGCTCCGTGTTTCACCGCATCGCCGATGAAATTCTCCATCGCCGTGATCCGACGCGGATTGGCGAGCGGGCCCATGGTGGTACCGGGTTCCAGCCCGTCGCCCAGCTTGGCCGCCTTGATCCGGGCCGTGAACTGCTCCACGAACGCATCGTACACCGGCTCCTGCACCAGGAAGCGGGTGGGCGAAATACACACCTGCCCGGCGTTGCGCAGCTTATTGGCGGAGAGAATCTTCGCCGCCGTATCGATGTCGGCGTCGTCGAATACGATTGCAGGCGCGTGGCCGCCCAGCTCCATCGTCACCCGCTTCATATGCGCCCCGGCCAGCGCGGCAAGCTGCTTGCCGATCGCGGTCGAACCGGTGAACGAGATTTTCCGGATCACCGGGTGCGGGATCAGGTATTCGGAAATCTCCGCCGGCACGCCGTAGACGAGGTTCACCACCCCGGCCGGCACGCCGGCATCGACGAAGCAACGGATCAGCTCGGCCGGGGAGGCGGGGGTTTCCTCCGGCGCCTTGACGATGATCGAGCAGCCGGCGGCGAGTGCCGCGGACAGCTTGCGCACCACCTGGTTGATCGGGAAGTTCCACGGCGTAAACGCCGCGACCGGGCCGACCGGCTCTTTCAGCACCAGCTGGTAGATGCCTTCGGCGCGGGCGGGGACCACGCGGCCGTAGGCGCGGCGGGCTTCTTCCGCGAACCAGTCGATCACGTCGGCGCCGGCGAGCGTTTCGCCCTTGGCTTCGGCGAGCGGCTTGCCTTGTTCCAGGGTCATCAGCCGGGCGACGGCGTCGGCCCGTTCCCGCAACAGCTCGGCCGCCTTGCGCATCAGCTTCGACCGATCGTAGGCGGACATCTTGCGCCAGACGCGGAAGCCCTTGTCGGCGGCCTCCAGGGCGCGGTCGAGATCGGCACGCCCCGCGTGCGCGACCGTGCCGTTGGTCTCGCCGCTGGCGGGATTGACCACCGGCAGGCTGCGTCCGGAGCTGGACTTGGTCCAGGCGCCGTCGATCAGTAGCAGGACATCCGGATACATGGCTGGCCTCTCTTTCAGTTGCGGGCCCGCTTCCGGACGCATGCCGGGGCGCGGAGGCGCCGTGCGCACGGAGCGGCGGGTTCCGCCGGGTGGAGTAGCCCCGGCCCCTCGGTTGTCAAGCCGACGCGGCGGCGCCCAGCCCGGCCGCCACGCGAAGATCCGCAACGAAAGCAGCATATTCGCGCGCCCGGGCCGCTTCGTCCGGTACCCGCAGCAGGAACGACGGATGCACGGTGACCAGCGCCGTTTCGTCCGCAGACAGGCGGATCGGCCGTCCACGTTCACGCCCGATCGTCACCGGCCGCCCGAGCACCGTGCGCGCCGCCGTCGCCCCCAGCAGCACGAGCAGGGCCGGGCGCAGCCGCACCCGTTCCACGTCCAGCCAGAACCGGCAGGCCTCGATCTCGGGCCCGAGCGGGGTCTGGTGCAGGCGGCGGCGGCCGCGCTCGATGAACTTGAAGTGCTTCACCGCGTTACTGATCCACACGGCGCGGCGGTCGATGCCCGCTTCCTCCAGCGCGCGGTCCAGCAATTGGCCGGCGGGGCCGACGAAGGGCCGGCCGATCACGTCTTCCTGATCCCCCGCCTGCTCGCCGATGAACATGGCGCGGGCACCACCCGGGCCTTCGCCGAACACGGTCTGCGTCGCCGGCGCGCCGAGCGGGCAACGCCGGCAGGCGACGGCTTCCCGCGCGGCTGCATCGAGCGCCGGGTCCGTCGCGCCGAAACCCCCGGGCACCACCGGCCCCAGCGCCGGGCGGTCCGGCGGGCGGCGCGCTTCCTCGAACGCCTCGGCCTCCGGCAGGGAGGTCCCCGCCGTACTCGCGGCCAGCAGGTCGGTGCCGAATGCGCTCCAGTAAGCGCGCAGCGCCGCATCGTCCGGGACCGTCGCCGGATCTACCGCCGGGCCGAAGCGAAGGCCGGTGTCGTCGCCTCCCTCCTTGCCCCAGTGCGCGCTGCCGTCGGGGGTGAGGATGGAGACCGCGAAGCCCCGGTACCACCGTGCCAGCAGTTGCGCATTCGCCTCCAGCACGAAATGGGCGGGAGCATACCAGCCGAGCAGGCGGGTGCCGTCTGCCGCCGGCAGGTAGCGGAGCAACGCGCGCATCCGGTGCGCTTCCGCCCGGACCGCGAGGGCCAGCGCGCGGGCCTGCGCCAGGTCGGGATCGTCGCGATCCTCCATCACCGTTTCGCCGGCGTTGGCGCGCCAGACCAGGCGATAGAGCAGGGCGAACCGCTCCGGCTCGCGCGCCTGGATCGCCTGGGCGGCGAGGGCGACCAGCGCACGCGGCACCCCGAACCTGCCCTCGGCCTGCGGCGGCGCGGCGGCGCCCGGGTTCACCCGCCAGCGCAGCGTCTCCGGCGTCGCGCCCGCCAGCACAAGCGCGCGAGCGGCGGCCCGCCAGCCGTCCCAGTCCGCCTCGCCGCGCATATCTATGACTTGCATGGTGCCAGGAAATCCCCTCCCGGCGCGGTTTCCAATCCCGCCGGTTCGGCGCTAATCAGGACGGGCAGAGGAGGACGCGCCATGATCCCAGATCCCCTGGTGCTCGACATGGGCCGCCAGTTCGGTGTCGAACGCCTCGCCCCCGGCGCGGCGGCACGCGAGAAGGCCGGGCGGATCGAGTCCGGCATCATCGCAGAACTGGGCGAGCTTGGCATCCTCGGTGCCACTACCCCCACCGAATGGGGCGGTTCGGACCTCGATCCGGTCACCTACGCGCTGCTGCTGGAGGAGATCGCCGCCGGCGACGGCGCGGTGTCCACCCTCGTTTCGGTGCACAACTCGCCGACCTGCGTCGTGCTCGACAAGTTCGGCACCGATGCGCAGAAGGACCGCTGGCTGCGGCCGCTGGCGAGCGGCGCGCATGTCGGCTCGTTCGGCCTCACCGAACCGCAGGCGGGATCGGACGCATCCAACCTGCGCACCCGCGCAGTGCGCCGCGGCGACCGCTGGATCGTCAACGGCGCCAAGCAGTTCATCTCCAACGCCACGCTCCCCGGCAGCATCGTCTTCTTCGCGGTGACCGACCCGGGCGCCGGGAAGAAGGGTATCTCCTGTTTCGTCGCCGACAAGACGACCCCGGGCTTCAAGGTGCTGCGGGTCGAGGAGAAGCTGGGGCAGAAAGCCTCCGACACCTGTGCGCTGGCGTTCGAGGAGATGGAACTCGCTGCCGATCAGCTCGTCGGGCAGGAAGGGGAGGGCTACAAGATCGCGCTCTCCACCCTGGAATCGGGTCGCATCGGCATCGCCGCGCAGAGCGTGGGCATGGCGCGCGCGGCGCTCGATTTCGCGATCGCCTATGCCCGCGACCGCACCGCCTTCGGCCAGCCGATCATCGCCCATCAGGCGGTCGCGTTCCGCCTGGTCGATGCCAAGACGCGGCTGGAAGCCGCCCGCCAGATGACCCTGCACGCCGCGCGCCTGAAAGCGGCCGGCGAGCCGGCGCTGGAGGCAGCCTGCATGGCCAAGCTGTTCGCCTCCGAAGCGGCCGAGGCGGTGTGCACCACGGCGATCCAGACCCTGGGCGGCTACGGCTTCCTGGCCGACTACCCGGTGGAGAGGATCTATCGCGACGTACGGGTGTGCCAGATCTACGAAGGCACCTCCGACGTGCAGAAACTGATCCTGCAGCGGATGCTGTAGGGCGACATGCACGGAAGGTCCGCGATGATCGGGGAGGACGGGACGGCGGAGCCAGCGCTCGCCCGCTACCGCGCGATCCGGGCGCATACCGAAGCCCTGGCGGGAGCGCTGAGCGCGGAGGACCAGGGCCTGCAATCGATGCCGGATGCGAGCCCCATCAAATGGCACCGCGCGCACACCACCTGGTTCTTCGAGACATTCGTCCTGCGCCCCTTCGCGCCCGGCTACGAGGTGTTCGATCCCGACTTCGGCTACCTGTTCAATTCCTATTACGAACAGATCGGGCCGCGCCATCCGCGTCCGGCGCGCGGTATGCTGACCCGCCCCCCGGCGGCGCGGGTCGGCGCCTATCGCGCCCATGTGGACGCGGCGATGGGGGAGCTTCTGGCGGTGCGGGCGGACGCCGTCGCCGACCTGGTCGAGCTCGGGTTGCAGCACGAACAACAGCATCAGGAACTGCTGCTCACCGACATGCTCCACGGCTTCGCGCAGAACCCGCTGACGCCGGCGGTGCTGCCCGGCTGGACGGAGCCGGCCGGCGCGACGGTGCCGGATCGGTTCCTGTCCTGCGCCGGCGGGCTGGTCGAGATCGGCCATGCCGGGGAGAGCTTCTGTTTCGATAACGAAGCCCCCCGGCACCGCGTGTTCCTCGAGCCCTACGCCATTGCCTCCCGCCTGGTAGCAAACGGCGCGTGGACCGATTTCATCGCAGACGGCGGCTATCGGACCTCCACCCTCTGGATGTCGGACGGCTGGGCGCGGGTGGCGGCGGAAGGCTGGGCCGCGCCGTTGCATTGGCGCGAACGCGACGGGGCATGGTGGCAGATGGGCCTCGGCGGCCTGGCGCCGATCGATCCCGCCGCGCCGGTTCGTCACATCAGTTGGTACGAGGCCGACGCTTTCGCCCGCTGGGCCGGCGCGCGCCTCCCGACCGAAGCGGAATGGGAGGTCGCGGCGCGGCTGCCGGGGATGGCGGAGATCACCGGCCGGGTCTGGCAATGGACCGTCAGCGCCTACCTGCCCTATCCGGGCTACCGGCCGGCGCCAGGCGCCGTCGGCGAATACAACGGCAAATTCATGATCGGGCAGATGGCGCTGCGCGGCGGCTCCCTCGCTACGCCGGCAGGCCACGCGCGGGACAGCTACCGGAACTTCTTCCATCCGGAGAAGCGCTGGCAGTTTTCCGGGCTGCGACTGGCCCGCGACGTATAGGAAAGGGGCAGCCGATGCCCGATGATTTCGTTCCGCACCAGTGGCCGGGGACTGTCGCAGCGCTGGCGCTGGCGGGATTGCGGGCGCGGCAGAAAGCCCTGCCGGCGCAATTGTTCTATGACGAGGCCGGCTGCCGGCTGTTCTATCGCATTACCGAACTGCCGGAATACTACCTGACCCGCACCGAATTGGCTCTGCTGCCGCGTGTGGCGGAGGACGTTGCGGCGTACCTGCCGATGCCGGTCGCACTGGTGGAATACGGCGCCAGCGACGAGACCAAGGCGGGATTCCTGCTCGACCAGCGGCGCGCCGGCGCGCCGCTGGTCGCGGCTTATGTGCCGATCGACATCGCTGCGCCGGCGCTCGCGGCACTGTGTGCGCGGCTGCGGCGGGCGCAGCCCGCCCTCGCGGTGTTTCCCGTGGCGGCCGATTTCCTCGAGCCGGTCGCGCTGCCGGATGAGGTCCGGGGGCTGGCGCGGCTCGGGTTCTTTCCCGGCTCCACGATCGGCAATCTGAACCCGGACGAGGCCCGCATGTTCCTCGCCGGCGTGCACGCGGCGCTGGGGGAGGGGGCGCGGCTGCTGGTGGGTGCTGATCTGCGCAAGGACCCGTCGATCCTGCTGCCCGCCTATAACGATGCTGCCGGGGTGACGGCGGCGTTCAACCGCAACCTGCTGACGCGCCTGAACCGGGAGGCGGGGGCGACGTTCGACCTTGCGACCTTCGACCACCGCGCGGTGTGGAATGCGGACGAAGGTCGGGTTGAAATGCACCTCGTCAGCCGCCGGGCGCAGACGGTGCAGGTGGCCGGCGAGGTGGTGCGATTTGCGGAAAGCGAAACGATCCATACGGAGAACAGCTACAAATACACTGTGGCCGGGTTTGCCAAGCTGGCCGCGGCGGCGGGCTGGCAGGGCGAGCGCGTCTGGACCGATGCGGCGGGGCTGTTTTCGGTGCATCTGCTGCGGGCCTGACCGCCGCAGGGGATTGGGCGTGGACCTGCTCGATTGCTGCGACAGTCGTCGCCAGCAGCGTGCTGATCCCCCATCACCGCACCGCTCCAGCCGGAATCCACCCCTCCGCCACCGCGTAGTTCCCGATCTCCCGTGCCAGCGCCATCCCCATCTTGTCCGCATTCGCCGTATCCGTCGTCCGCCGCGTCTCCGCCCCCGCATGCATCGCCCCGCTGGCCGCCGCCGACGTCGCCGCCCGCTGTGCCACCGCCCCCGCGCCCATCGTCTCCGCCGCTCCCGGCATGTGCCCGCTGTCGGCGGTCCCGGTGAACCCGCGCAGGAACACCGGCTGGCCCGGGGCAGAAACGTAATAAAGCTGCGCCTCCGCGCGGATGCTGCTCTTCCCCGCGCCGAACCCGATCAACGTGCGCCGCGTGCGGTTGCCCTCGTTTATCGCATCGATCTGCCCCTGCACCAACAGGCTGCCGGGCGGGGCCATCGCCCCGGCGGCCGGCCGCTCCACCGGCAGGCCGTAGGACGCCAGCTTGGCGGCCAGGGTCTCCGCCAGCGCCGCCTGCGTCTCACGCGCCGCCGTCTT
This sequence comes from uncultured Pseudomonadota bacterium, assembly GCA_963708095.1. Classification (GTDB taxonomy): domain Bacteria; phylum Pseudomonadota; class Alphaproteobacteria; order Acetobacterales; family Acetobacteraceae; genus JAJZVS01. The sequence goes on along the minus strand of OY970182.1, from coordinate 2,500,365 downwards.
CTGCGCGGCCGAGGGCGGCGCCCCGTTCGCTGCCCGCAGGAACCGCGCGCTCACCCCCTGGTCGAGCTGCACCTCGCCCGGCGTCAGCGCGAAATCCGTCACCACGACATGCGTCGGCGGTGGAAGCGGCCCGGTCGCCGCACCGCCGGTGGTCGTCACGTGCCCCTGCGAACAGCCCGCGAGCGCGAGGCCGGCAAGGAGGACCAACAGGCGCTTCATGGCTTGCTCTCCGAAGGATCGGGAATGGCAACAACGGCACGCGGCCGGGCGCGCAGGCGTTCCTCGATCCCCTGCAGCACGACGACGAACGACGGCACGAACAGCACCGTGAGGCAGGTGGAAGCGAGCATCCCGCTCACCACCGCAAGCCCCAACGAAATTCGCGCCGCTGCTCCCGCGCCGGTCGACAGCACGAGCGGCGTCACCCCGAGGATGAACGCGAACGAGGTCATCAGAATCGGCCGAAACCGGATCTCCGCCGCCGCCAGCGCCGCTGCCGCGATCCCCGCACCCTCGGCGCGCCGCGCCCGCGCAACCTCCACGATCAGGATCGCGTTCTTCGCCGACAGCGCGATCAGCAGCACGATGCCGATCTGCGTATAGAGGTTGTCGGCCAGCCCCAGCATGCCCAGCACCACCGCCGGCCCGCCGAGCGCGAGCGGCACCGCCAGCAGCACGGACAAGGGCGCGATCCAGCTCTCATACTGCCCGGCCAGGCACAGATACACCAGCACCAGCGCCAGGGCGAACACGTAATAGATCTGTCCGCCGACCGCTTTCTCCTGATAGGACATCGCCGTCCAGTCGTAGCCGGTGCCCGGCGGCAGCACCTTGCCGGCAAGCTGCTCCATGATCCCGATCGCCTGGCCCGAACTGAATCCCGACGCCGGCAGCCCGACGATCGCCGCCGCCGGATAGAGGTCATAGAGGCTGATCAGCCCCGGGCCGACCGTCGGGCGGATCGTCACCAGCGCGCCGAGCGGCACCATGTTGCCGTCGGTGCTGCGCACGAACAGCCGGTCGAGATCAGCCGGCCGCAGCCGGTAGCGCGCGTCCGCCTGCACATACACCTGGAAGGTCCGCCCGAATGTATTGAACTGGTTGACGTAGCTCGACCCGACATAACCCGTGAGCGCATCGAACACATCACCCACCCGGACGTGCATCTGCTCCGCTCGCGTGCGGTCGACATCCACCGTGATCTGCGGCACCGCGGCGCGGAATGGGGAGAACACATGCTGCAACGCCGTCTGTGAGGACGCGTCGGCGACCATCGTCCCGGTGATCCGTTGCAGCTTCTCCCAGTCGAAATTGCCGTCGCGCAGCTCCACCTCCATGGTGAAGCCATTGGAATTGCCGATGCCCTGGATCGGCGGCACCACCACCACCAGCGCGCTTCCGTCCGGCAGATTGTCGAGCGCGCCTTGCAGCCGCTCGTAGATCGCGCGCAGCCCCTCGTTGCGCGCCTGCCCGCGCGCGTCCCAATCCTTCAGGATCACATAGGCCGCACCGGCGCTGGAGAGCGAGGCGTTGTTGTCGAGCGCTGATACCCCGGAGATCTCCACCACATGGTCCACCCCGGGGATCGCGCGCGCGATCCGGCTCACCCGGCCGAGTGTCGCCTCGGCGCGCTCCAGCGCCGCGCCGTCCGGCAATTGCAGCGCCACCACGAGATAGCCCTGGTCCTCGGTCGGAATGAACGCCGTGGGCAGCCGCGCGAGGCCCCAGACGCTGAGCCCCACCAGCACCAGCGCGATCGCCACCATCACCGCGGCAGATCCCGTCATGCGCCCGATCAGCCGCGCATAGGCCCGTTCCAGCGGCGCATAGGCGCGGTTGAAACCGCGGAACACCAGGTTGCGCTGCTCCGGCGGTACCGGGGGCCGCAGCCACAGCGCACATTGCGTGGGCTTCAATGTGGCCGCGTTGATCGCGCTGATCAGCGCGGTCGCTGCGATCACCAGCGCGAACTGGGCGTACATGCGCCCCGTCAACCCCGGCAGGAACGCCGCCGGCAGGAACACCGACATCAGCACGAGGGTGATGCCGATGATCGGCCCGAACAGCTCCCCCATCGCCTGCACCGCGGCGTCGCGCGGCGTGAGGCCTCGTTCCACGTGGTGCGCCGCGCCCTCCACCACAACGATCGCGTCGTCCACCACGATGCCGATCGCCAGGATCAGCGCGAACAGGGTGGAGAGGTTGATGGTGAAGCCGAGTGCGGCCATCACGGCGAACGCGCCGATGATCGTCACCGGCACCGTCGTCGCCGGCACCAAGGTGGCGCGCCAGTCCTGCAGGAACAGCAGGATCACCACCAGCACGAGCACCCCGGCTTCGACCAGGGTCCGGTACACCTCGTCGATCGAGGCCGTCACGAAGCGGGTGGTATCGAACGGGATGGAATAGGCCACACCCGCCGGGAAGCCGTGCGCCAGCGCCTGCATCTTGGCCTGCACCAGGGAAGCCACCTGCAACGCGTTGGCGTCGGGTGTCAGGAAGATCGCCAGCCCCGCGGCCGGCGCGCCGTCCACCCGGAAGGCTTGCGAATAGGTCTGCGCGCCGAGCTCCACCCGTGCCACGTCGGAAAGCCGCGTCACGGCGCCGTTCGCCGATTTCACGATGATGGCGCCGAACTGCTTCGGATCGGCAAGCCGACCGGCGACGTTCACCGTGTACTGGAAATCCTGCCCCGCCGGCGCCGGCGGGGCACCGACCTGGCCGCCGGCGACCTGCTGGCTCTGCTGCTGCACCGCCTGGATCACGTCCTGCGGCGTCAGCCCGCGCGCCTGCAGCAGCCGCGGATCGAGCCAGATGCGCATCGCATACTGCCCGACGCCGAACACGTTCACGTTGCCCACGCCGGGAATGCGCGACAGCTCGTTCAGCAGGTTGAGCGTCGCATAGTTGCTCAGGAACAAGCTGTCGTAGCGCTTATCGGGCGAGGTCAGGGTGACGATCTGCAGGATCGCGGTCGATTTCTGTTGCACCTGCACGCCCTGCGCCTGCACCGTCTGCGGCAGTTGCGCGAGCGCCGAGGACACCCGGTTCTGCACCAGTACCTGCGCGAAATTCAGGTCCGTGCCGATACGGAACGTGACCGTGAGCGTGTAGACCCCGTCCGCCGAGCTGGTCGATTGCATGTACAGCATGCCGTCGACGCCGTTCACCGACTGCTCGATCGGCAGGGCAACGGTGTTCATCACGGTCTCGGCGCTGGCGCCCGGATAGCGGGTGGTAACCTGCACGGTGGGCGGGGTGATATTGGGATACTGCGCCACCGGCAGGCCGAACAGCGCCACGCCGCCGACCAGCACGAACAGGATCGCCAGCACGTTGGCGAGCACCGGCCGGTCGATGAAGAATTTGGAGATCATGGCGCCCTCAACCGCCCGGCAGTGCAGTCGCGGTCGGGGCGACCTTCTGGCCCGGGATGGCGCGGGAAAGCCCGCTCACCACCACGCGATCCTGCGCGGTGAGCCCGGCGGTGATTACCCGCAGCGCGCCTTCCTGCGCGCCGGTCTGCACCGTGCGCTGCTCCACCACGTCGTTCTTGTTCACCACCAGCACGTAGCGACCAGACTGCGCGGCCCCCAGCGCCGCATCGGGCACCAGCAGCGCCGGGCCGGCCATGTGCGTGAGCGGCACCCGCACCCGGACGAAATACCCCGGCAGCAGCGCGCGGTTCGTATTGGCCAGCACCGCACGCACCGTCAGCGTACCGGTTGAGGGGGCGACCTCCGGCGCGGCGTAATCCAGCATCCCATGGTGCGGCGTGCCCTGCTCCGTCATCAGCCCCACCTCGGCCCCGACCTTGCCGAGCGCGGCGACCGTCAATCCGGCGCGCGCGAGATCGGCGCGGATGCGCTGCACGTCCTGCTCGCTGATGGTGAAGCTCACATAGATCGGCGCGAGCTGGACGATGCTGGCGAGCTTGGTCGGCGCCGTGACGCCGACCAGGGTGCCCACCGACGCGAGGTGCTGCGTCACCACCCCGGCGAACGGCGCGACCACGCGCGTGTAGCTCAGGTTGATGGCCGCCAGCGCGACGCCTGCCTGCTGGTTGGCTACGTTCGCCTGGTCGGCGTCGCGCGTCGCACGTGCCTGGTCGACCGTGGATTGCGACGAGACCTGTCGTTGCCCGAGCGAGGCCTGGCGGTGGTATTCGGCGTCCGCCTGCACGAACTGCGCCTGCGCCGCGGCGAGCGAGGCCTGCGCCTGCTGCAGCTTCGCCTCGTACGGCGCCGGCTCGATCACGAACAGAGGCGCGCCGGTCTTCACCTCCTGCCCATCGCGGTAGTCGATCGTTTGCAGGAAGCCCTGCACGCGGGCTTCCAGATCGACCGCATTGTAGGCGACGGTGCTGCCGGTGGCGTCGAGCTCCGGCACCACGTTCCGGCTCAGCGGATGCGCGACGCCGACCTTCGGCGGCGGCGGGGCGACATAGGCGTTGTGCTTGCGGCAGCCGCCGAGCAGCAGCACCGCGAGACTGCCAACCAGAGCTGTCCGCCGCGCGGCTGCGCCGCGGCGCATCAACGGCCTCGCTGTGCCGACAGCAGCGCGGAGCGGCAGCGCGGCGAGAGCTGCGGACCGTATGCGTGCAGGCAGGCCAGCGCGCGTCCGCCGCCCGGCTGCACGCCGGAGCAGAACTGTCGATAGTCGCTCCCGCAACTGGCGCGCAACAGCCTCATTTCCTGGCGCTGCGACATCGGCGGCGTGCCGGTGGGCGCGGTGCTCTCGGCAGCCGGGGGCGCGCCCGTGCTGCCGCCGCCGACCGCGGCCAGCGCCTGCTGGCACGGCAACGACAGGCTCGCGGCATTCTGCTGCAGGCATTGGAGTGACGCGGAACCGCCGGTAGGCACGTTGCCGCAATGGCTCTGGTAGTCCGCGCGGCAGGCCTGACGGATGGCGCTCGCCTGCGCCTGGGTCGGCTGTTGCGCCGCCGCCGCGCCGGCGAACGCCAGCAGCAGAGCTGCTGCGCCCATCACGATGAAATGTCGCATGCCGTCCTTCCTTTCCAAGGATGCGCCTCAGCGCCGGAACCGGCCGCCGCCCGAGAAGCCGCCGCCGAACCGGCCCTGGCCGGCCTGTCGTCCCAGCCGATCCTGCTGTAGCTGCTGGTAGTTGCTGCCCCCAAACGTGCTGCGCTGCGCGCTGCCCTGGTTCCGTCCGCCACCGGACGGCGGGTTCACCGTATTCCAACCGCCATTGTTCCACTGTTGCCAGCCGCTGTCGCTATGGCGGTACACGTTGCCGTTTCGTCCCGCATATACGTCCCCGCCGGCGCCCTTCACCACTCCGCCGCTGCTGCCGGTGACCTTGTTGTGATACCCGGCCCCCTGCGCGCCGGACGACGAACTGAATCCCCCCGCCGAGCCTTGCGCGTTGCTCCGGCTCTGCGTGTTCACCGTCTGGTTGGGCCCGGAGAACGTGCTGGCTCCCCAACGGCTGTACTGGTTCCAGTTCTGGTTTGTCGATCCCGACACGCCGGTGCGCGCGTTATAGAAATTTCCGTTGGCGCTGCCGCTGCCGTTGCTCCACGCCGCACTGCCGTGCGCATAGCTGCCGGTGGAAGGATTATAGGCGGACCACGCCCCCGCGCCGCCGTTCGGCCCGTAGACCGCGCCGCCCTGCGCCCAGGCGCCGGTCGTTGGGTTGTAATAGCGCGCGCCGGTGGCGGTGCCGTACGGCCCATAGATCGTGCCGCCGCGCGACCAGGCGCCGCTGGCGGAATCGTAATAGACCCCACCCGCGTAGCTGTAGGGATAGGGGTAGTAGATCGGCACCGGCCCCGGCAGCACGACCGGCGGATAGTAATACCCGGTGCCGTAGACCAGCACGCCGGCGCTCACGAAACCCATCGTGTAGCCGGCGGTGTAGCCGTAGGTGACGGTGGTCGGGGTCGATGCGTACACCTGGACGTAGGTGACGTTGTAGAACGGGAAGCTCGGCGGGATCGTGCGGATCACTGGCGGGAGGCTGGCGGCGAGCGTCCACGGGCCGCCCGGCGCCGCGGCGACGAACCAGGCGCCGTTCTGGCAGACGTAGTATTTCGCCCCCACCTTCAGCACCACCGCGGCGGTGTTCACCGCGTACTGCATCGACGTGCCCGGAATCGGCGCGAACCGCGGCGGCCCCGAATAGATCACCACCGGTTTCACCTTGCCGCGCGTCAGCGTCGCCGTGGTTGGGATCTGCGCCTTCAGCACCGCCTCCTGCGCCGCGACCGTGCCGGGCACCGCGGCGAGCACGGCGCCGGCGGGATCCCCTGGTGGGATCAGCGCGAAATCGGGCGGCAGACGATCGGTCGCGTAGGCCCACGGGCCGTCGAGCCCGGGCGCCGAAAACCAGCGCCCCGAGAACAGCACATAGAAATGCCCGTGCGCCGGATCGAAGAACAGTGCCGCCGGGGTGTTCGCCACCCGTTGCGGCCCGGTGCCCGCGATGGGGGCGAATTTCGGCGGCCCATCGGTGACGATGATCTCCGCCGGCCTGGTGCTCACGAAGATGGTCGGCACCAGGCTGGGCGATTTCGCCGGATGCGCCGGGATATGCGCGCGTGCGGAAGCGAAATTCGCGGTCTTCGGCAGCGCGGCGAATGCCGCGGGAAGATGCGAGACCGGCTTGTACGGACCGGTCGCCGCCGGGGCTGACAGCCACAGCCCGTTGGCGAGCAGGTACCAGGTGCCGCGATCGACGAACACGTCCCAGTTCGTGTTCACCGCGAACGACAGCCCGGTCTTGCCGATCGGCGCCAGGACCGGCGCGCCGTCGTACACCACGAGGCTCGCCGGCCGCGCCGCGACGAAGATCGCCGGCGGCGTGTTGTCCACCGCGACCGGTTGCACCGGTGACTGGTTCAGGCTCAGCAGCACCGTGGCCAGAGGCACTTCCCGCGTCTGCATCGCGGTCGGCAAGGCGGCGCGCAGCTTCGCTTCCAGGTCCGTCGCCTGCGCGGTGTCGAGCGTCGGGAAATGGGTGGCGAGCAGCTTCGGATCGGACAGGTGCACCACCCCGCGCGCGGTATCGGTGGTGGTAGCGAGCGAAAGCTCGATCGTGCCGAGCAGCGGCGTCTTCTGCCCCGCCGGCACGATCGCGACGGCGGCGCGCGTGGTCAGGGTCTTGCGCTCCGGCCAGGAAACCGCCTGCGGTTGATAGACCGTCACCGTCGCGCCGTCCCGCCTGATCGTGTGCGGCCAGGATGCGGCGGCAGCAGGCGCGGCAACCGTTTGTGTGGGCTCGGGCGGAGCAGCGGCGACGGGCCCACAGGCGAGCAATGCCAGGACGATGGCAGCGGCGGCGACCGGAAAGCCGGCGTGGCGCATCGCGTTCTCCCCCGGGCGAAACAACCCCATGTTATTCCGAAGATTGACGAGCTTCCATGATCCGGTCAACTACCGGTAAGACGTGCTCCGGAGGCACGGACAATGACCGGTCTGCACGTTCTGCCGCGCCGCCTTCCGCCCCGCGACGCGCCATGAGCGGGGCAGGCGAGCTGCACGATGCGCTGCGCGAGGCCCACGAGCTGATCCTGCTCGGCGGCGTGCTCGGCATCCTGAGCGTGGTGGCGGGCGTGATCTCGCGCAGGATCGGCGCGCCGATGCTGCTGGCGTTCCTCGGCCTCGGCATGCTGGCCGGGGACGATGGGGTGCTCGGCCTACCGTTCGACAGCTATCCGGCGGCCTACCTGATCGGCAGCCTGGCGCTTGCGGTGATCCTGTTCGAGGGCGGGCTGAAGACGCCGGTTGCCACGTTGCGCCGCGCGTTCTGGCCGGCGGCGGCGCTGGCGACGGTGGGCGTGGTGATCACGGCGGGAATTGCGGGTGTGGGCGTGGCCTTGCTCGACCGGGTGGCGTTCGTTCCCGGATTGCTGGCCGGCGCGATCGTCGCGCCCACGGATGCCGCGGCCGTTGCCGTGCTGCTGCGCGGCGCACGTGTTGCCGTACCGGAACGGCTGCTGGCGGTGCTCGAGGTGGAGTCCGGGCTGAACGACCCGATCTCCGTGCTGCTGACCTTCCTGCTGATGCGCATGATGGTGGCCGCCGGTGCGATCACCGCAGGGGGCATCGCGCTCGATGTCGCGCGGGAGATGCTGGGGGGCGCGGCGATCGGCCTTGCCGGCGGCTGGGTGCTGGCGGTGGCGCTGCGGCGCCTGCGCATGGAGCCGGCGCTGGCGACGGTGCTGGCGCTGGCCGGGGCGCTTGCGGTGTTCGGCCTGGCGCAGGTGCTCGGCACCAGCGGGTTCCTGGCGACCTACCTTGCCGGCATCATGGCTGCGCGCACCGGACCGGCGCTGCGCGATCGGCTGGAGCCGTTCTTCGAGGGCATGGGCTGGCTGGCGCAGATCGTGCTGTTCCTGATGCTCGGGTTGCTGGTGACGCCGCACAAGCTGCTGCCGTTCATCCCCTCGGCGCTGGTCGGGACCGCGGTGTTGATCTTCGTGGCGCGCCCGGTTGCGGTGTTCGCCTGCCTGCCGCCGCTCGGGTTTACCTGGCGGGAGAGCGCGTTCGCGTCCTGGGTCGGGCTGCGCGGGGCGGTGCCGATCTACCTGAGCCTGATCCCGGCGCTGACGGAGGCGGGGCGGGGGCGCGACGAACGGCTGTTCGCCTCGATCTTCATCGCCGTCGTCGCGTCCTTGGTGGTGCAGGGCTGGACCATTGGCCCGGCGGCGCGGCTGCTGGGGTTCCGTCGGCGCTGAGGTGGGACGGGGCGGGGCTGGGTTGGTACGGTGGGGCTTGTGGTATACAAAAGACTTTGTTAGGCATTGTGTCATGATGTATGCGCCCGGGGCGGAAAGCCCCGGGGGGACGCTGCTCGGGAGGGGTGCGTGTGGCGGACGTGACCGCATTGCCGCGGCTCAAGGTCGAACGCCTGTCGGTCACGATCAGCCTGCGCAGGTTGGCGTGCGACGCCATCAAGCGCGCCATCACGGAGATGGACATCTACGGCCGCGCCGGCGACATCCGCCTGGACGAACGCCAGCTTTCCGAAGATCTCGGCGTCAGCCGCACCCCGATCCGCGAAGCGCTGACGGTGCTGGAGCAGGAGGGATTCGTGCGCTCCGTGCCGCGCCGCGGCATCTACGTCGTGCGCAAGAGCAAGCGCGAGATCATCGAGATGATCACCGTCTGGGCCGCGATCGAAGGCCTTGCCGCGCGGCTGGCCTGCGAGCGCGCCAGCGACGAGGAACTGGCGCGGTTGCGGGCGCTGTTCGGGACCTTCGACGTCGATCCGTCCGAACACATTTCCGAGTACTCGCAGGCGAACATGGCCTTCCACAAGGCGCTGATCCGCCTGGGCGGCTGCGAGCTGATGACCGAGCTTACCGAGAACCTGTTCATCCACATGCGGGCGATCCGCGACGTGACGATCCGCCAGGACAACCGGGCGCAGCGGTCGATCGTGGACCACATGAACATCATCGCCGCGCTGGAGCGGCGCGATGCCGACCGCGCGGCGCGGCTGGTGCGCGAGCACACGTTCGGCCTCGCCGCGCATGTCGAGAAATACGGCGACCACCTGCACGACGTGCCGGCCTCGCCGCACGAGCCGGCCCGCCGGAAATACGGGTAATCCACGGCGCGCACCGGGGCCGTCCGGCATCGGCGCGCGCGCATCGCGACACGAGCCCAAAGGGAGAAAAGCGACCATGTCCACCACCGCAGCGCCGGAGACCAAGGCCACCACCGCCGCCGCCCGCGGGTCGACCGCGGACGACACCCTGGCCCGCAAGAGCCGGGACGCCGGCGTCGTCTCGGGCGGCCACCTGGTCGCCAAGGCGCTGAAGAACGAAGGCGTGGACACGATCTTCACCCTGTGCGGCGGCCATATCATCGACATCTACGACGGCTGCGTCGATGAGGGCATCCGCATCATCGACGTTCGCCACGAGCAGGTGGCGGCGCACGCCGCCGACGGCTACGCGCGCCAGACCGGCAAGCTGGGCTGCGTCATCACCACCGCCGGCCCCGGCTGCACGAACGCGATCACCGGCATCGCCACCGCCTTCCGCTCCGAAAGCCCGGTGCTGCACATCGGCGGGCAGGGGGCGCTGACCCAGCACATGATGGGCTCCCTGCAGGACTTGCCGCATGTCGACATCATGCGCCCGATCACCAAGTTCGCGGCCAGCGTGCGGTCCACCGAGCGGGTCGCCGACATGATCTCCATGGCTGCGCGCGAGTGTTTCGCCGGCGCGCCGGGGCCGTCCTACCTCGAGATCCCGCGCGACGTGCTGGACCGGGAGATCGAGGTGGCGAAGGCGGTCGTTCCCCAGTCGGGCCATTACCGCGCGTCGACCAAGGCGCTCGGCGATCCGGCGGATATCGAGAAGCTGGCCGACATGCTGGTGGCCGCCGAGCGGCCGGTGATCCTGATCGGCAGCCAGGTCTGGACGTGCCGCGGGCACGAGGCGGCGCTCGATCTGGTGCGCGCGCTTGACATCCCGGCCTATTTCAACGGCGCCGGGCGCGGCCTGCTGCCGCCCGGCGATCCGCATCATTTCGACCGCACGCGGCGGGAGGGCTTCGACAAGGCCGATGTCATCGTCATCGTCGGCACGCCGTTCGACTTCCGCATGGGCTACGGCAAGCGGCTCGGGCGCGGCGCCAAGGTCGTGCAGATCGACATGGACTACCGCACCGTCGGCAAGAACCGGGACGTGGCGCTCGGCCTGGTCGGCGATCCGGGGGTGATCCTGGCCGCGGTGCGCCAGGCCGCGAGCGGGCGCATCGCCAAGCCGGCAGCGCAGGCGCGCAAGGACTGGATGGCGGGGCTGCGCGCGGCGGAACAGGCGGCGACCGAGAAGCTGATGCCGCTGTTCCGCTCCGACGCCTCGCCGATCCATCCCTATCGGGTGGCGTGGGAGATCAACGAGTTCCTGACCGACGATACGATCTACATCGGCGACGGTGGGGACGTGGTGACGATCTCGGCCCAGGCGGTGCGCCCGCACCGGCCAGGACATTGGATGGATCCCGGCGCGCTCGGCAGCCTCGGCGTCGGCACCGGGTTCGCCTTGGCGGCGAAGCTCGCGCATCCGGGCAAGGAAGTGCTGTGCTATTACGGAGACGGCTCGTTCGGCATGACCGCGTTCGACATGGAGACGGCGAACCGGTTCGGCGCGCCCTATATCGCCGTGATCGGCAATAATTCGGCGATGAACCAGATCCGCTACGGCCAGCTTGCGAAATATGGGGAGCAACGCGGCAACGTGGGCAACCTGTTGGGTGACGTGCCGTTCGGCAGGTTTGCCGAAATGCTGGGCGGCTACGGCGAGGAGGTGCGCGACGCCGCGCAGGTGGCCCCGGCCCTGCTCCGCGCGCGCGAGGCGGTGCGGCGGGATGGCAAGTCGGCGGTGATCAACATCTGGGTCGATCCACGCGAGTACGCGCCGGGGACCAAGGCGCAGACGATGTACAAGTGACGGCGCGCAGCGTTTCCCGGCACGGTTGAGAGAAGCGAGCAGGAGCAGACTATGGCGAAGGCATTGGACGGCGTTCGGATCCTCGATTTCACCCATGTGCAGTCGGGGCCGACGTGCACGCAGCTGCTCGCGTGGCTGGGTGCGGACGTGATCAAGGTGGAACGTCCCGGCGGGGGCGACATCACGCGCGGCCAGTTGCGCGACATCCCGAACGTGGACAGCCTCTATTTCACGATGCTGAACCACAACAAACGCTCCATCACGATCGACAGCAAGCACCCGAAGGGCAAGGAGGTGCTGGAGGACCTGGTGAAGGTCTGCGACGTCCTGGTGGAGAACTTCGCCCCCGGCGCCCTCGACCGCATGGGGCTCGGCTGGGAGCGCATCCAGGAGCTGAACCCGCGCATGATCATGGCCTCGGTCAAGGGCTTCGGCCCCGGGCCGTATGAGAACTGCAAGGTCTACGAGAACGTTGCGCAATGCGCCGGCGGCGCGGCCTCGACCACCGGTTTCGACGACGGTCCGCCGCTGGTGACGGGGGCGCAGATCGGCGACAGCGGGACCGGGCTGCATCTGGCGCTCGGCATCGTTGCGGCATTGTACCAGCGCAACGCGACGGGGCGCGGGCAGAAGGTGCTGGCGGCGATGCAGGACGGCGTGCTGAACCTGTGCCGGGTCAAGCTGCGCGACCAGCAGCGCCTGGCGCACGGCGTGCTGAAGGAATACCCCCAGTATCCGCACGGCACGTTCGGCGATGCGGTGCCGCGCGCCGGTAACGCTTCGGGCGGCGGCCAGCCGGGGTCGATCCTGAAGTGCAAGGGCTGGGAGGCGGACCCGAACGCCTACATCTATTTCATCACCCAGGCGCCGGTGTGGAACGACATCTGCAAGGTGATCGGACGCGAGGACTGGATCACCGATCCGGACTACGCGACGCCGGATGCGCGGCTGCCGCGGCTCAAGGACATTTTCGGCGTCATCGAAGAGTGGACGATGACCAAGACCAAGTTCGAGGCAATGGAGATCCTGAACGAGCACGACATCCCGTGCGGGCCGATCCTGTCGATGAAGGAACTCGCCGAGGAACCGTCTCTGCGCAAGACCGGCACGGTGGTCGAGGTGGACCACCCGACCCGGGGAAAATACCTGACGGTGGGCAATCCGGTGAAGCTGTCTGACAGCATCACGGAGGTGAAGCCTTCACCGCTGCTCGGTGCGCATACCGACGAGATCCTGCGCCAGGTGCTGAAATTCGACGACAAGCGCGTGGGTGAGCTGCAGGCGTCGGGCGCGCTCGGCCGCGCCGCGCACGCCTAGCGGCGGGGCGGGTCCGCGCCCTGCCGCGGTGACGGAATGGGAACGAAACGTCCGGGAGAGAAGTCATGCAAGACACGATAACGATCGCAGGCCGACGCCAGGGAGGCGCAAGCGCCGATCGGGCGGCGGTGCGCCGGGTGCTCGACAAGGTGCGGGCGGCTGGCCGCCAGTCGCTGACCGCGCCCGAGGGCAAGCTGGTCTGCGACGCCTACGGCATTCCGGTGCCGCAGGAGGCGCTGGCCGGCTCCGCCGCCGAGGCCGCGAAAGCCGCCGCGGCGATGGGCTTTCCCGTCGCGTTGAAGATCGTTTCGCCCGATATCCTGCACAAGACCGAGGCTGGGGGCGTTCTGCTCGACCTTAAGTCCGCCGACGAGGTCGCGTCCGGCTATGCGCAGATCGTGGCGAACGCGCGCAAACACCAGGCAGACGCCAGGATCGACGGCGTGCAGGTGCAGCAGATGCTGACCGGCGGGCAGGAGGTGATCGTCGGCGCGGTGACCGACGGCAGCTTCGGCAAGCTGGTGGCGTTCGGTTTGGGCGGCATCCTGGTCGAGGTGCTGAAGGACGTGACGTTCCGCTTGGCGCCGGCGACGGAAGCGGATGCGCTCTCCATGCTGGACGGCGTGCAGGCGGCCGAGATGCTGCGCGGCGTGCGTGGCGGCGCGGCGGTCGATCGCGCCGCGCTCGCCGGGCTGATCGTCAAGGTCTCGGAACTGGTCACCGACTTCCCGGAAATCACCGAGCTCGACCTCAACCCGGTGTTCGCCACCGCACAGGGCGCGATCGCGGCGGATGTGCGCATCGTGGTCGATTTCGCGCCGCAGCCGGAACGCTATCGTCCGAGCAAGGACGAGATCCTGAAGGCGATGAACCGCATCATGAAGCCGGCGACGGTGGCGGTCATCGGCGCCTCCGCCGAGGACGGCAAGATCGGCAACTCGGTGATGAAGAACCTGATCAACGGGGGATACCAGGGCCAGATCTGCCCGATCCACCCGAAGGCACAGGAGATCATGGGCCGCAAGGCCTATGCGTCGGTCAAGGACGTGCCCGGCGAGATCGATGTCGCGGTGTTCGCCATCCCCGCCAAGTTCGTGGCGCAGGCGCTGGTGGAATGCGGCGAGAAGGGGATCGCCGGCGCGGTGCTGATCCCGTCCGGGTTCGCCGAGACCGGCAATGTCGAAGGCCAGCACGAGATCCAGCAGATCGGCCGCAAATACAACATCCGGCTGATGGGCCCGAACATCTACGGCTTCTACTACCTGCCGTCGAACCTGTCGGCGACATTCTGCACGCCGTTCGACGTGCGCGGCCACGCCGCGCTGTCGTCGCAATCGGGCGGGATCGGCATGGCCATCATCGGCTTCAGCCGCTCGGCGAAGATGGGCGTCTCTGCGATCGTCGGGCTCGGCAACAAATCGGACCTCGACGAGGATGACCTGCTGACGTTCTTCGAGCAGGATGACAACACCTCCGTCATTGCCATGCACCTGGAGGACCTGAAGGACGGGCGGTCGTTCGCCGATGTGGCGCGGCGGGTGACCAAGAAGAAGCCGGTGGTGGTGCTGAAGGCGGGGCGCACCGCGGCGGGCGCCAAGGCGGCGAGCTCGCATACCGCGGCGCTGGCCGGCAACGACAAGATCTACGATGACGTGCTGCGCCAGTGCGGCGTGATCCGCGCCCCCGGCCTGCGCGACTTGCTGGAATACGCCCGCGCGGTGCCGGTGCTGCCGACGCCGAAGGGCGAGAATGTCATGATCCTGACGGGCGCCGGCGGTTCCGGCGTGCTGTTGTCGGATGCCTGCGTCGACAACGGGCTGAACCTGATGACCATGCCGCCCGATCTCGACGCGGCGTTCCGCAAGTTCATCCCGCCCTTCGGTGCCGCCGGCAACCCGGTGGACATCACCGGTGGCGAGCCGCCGACCACCTACCAGAAGACCTTGCGCCTGGCGCTGGAGGATGAGCGCATCCACGCGGTGATCCTCGGCTACTGGCACACCATCATCACGCCGCCGATGGTGTTCGCGCGCGTGGTGCTGGAAGTGGTGCAGGAGATGCGCGCGAAGGGGATCACCAAGCCGATCGTTGCGTCCCTCGCCGGCGATGTGGAGGTGGAACAGGCGTCCGAGCACCTGTTCGCCAACGGCATCCCCGCCTATCCGTATACGACCGAAACCCCGGTCGCCGTACTCGGCGCGAAATACAAATGGGCGCGCGGGGCCGGCCTGATCGCGTGACGTACCTGCCGCGGGCGGCCATCGCCCGCGGCATCTCCGCTCGCGTGCAACCAAAATGGAGGTCCATCGCCATCGAGACGACGAAAATCGTTCCTGATCCCTAGCGGGATCGTATCGAGCGTCAGGAACAGAACAAACTGTCCGGCGCATCCAAGGGGGAAGTC
Source organism: uncultured Pseudomonadota bacterium (assembly GCA_963708095.1). GTDB lineage: Bacteria > Pseudomonadota > Alphaproteobacteria > Acetobacterales > Acetobacteraceae > JAJZVS01. The sequence goes on along the minus strand of OY970182.1, from coordinate 2,485,219 downwards.
CAAGACATGAACGGATCAACCGCAGGCAGCGGGGTTCCCGTGAATTGGTGGACCCAGCTCATCATCGGCGTCATCTGCATGGTGCTGATCGCCAATCTGCAATACGGCTGGACCTTGTTCGTCCATCCGATGGCGGCCGCGAACAAATGGCCGGTCGCCGGCATCCAGGTCGCCTTCAGCATCTTCGTGGCCCTGGAGACCTGGCTGACGCCGCTCGAAGGCTGGATCGCGGACAGCCTCGGCCCGCACCGCGGACCGAAGCTGGTCGTCGCGGTCGGCGGTATCCTGGTCGCCATTGCCTGGATCATCAATTCCTTCGCAGGTTCGCTGACGGCGCTCTATTTCGGGGCCGCGCTCTCAGGCGTGGGCGCCGGGGCGGTGTATGCGACCTGCGTCGGCAATGCGGTGAAATGGTTCCCGGACCGGCGCGGTCTCGCGGTGGGGATCACGGCGGCAGGCTTCGGTGCCGGCGCGGCCATCACGGTGGTGCCGATCCGGATGATGATCGCTTCGGTGGGCTACGCCTCGACGTTCTTCTGGTTCGGCCTGATCCAGGGCGGCATCATCTTCCTGGTGGCGTGGCTGCTGAAGGGGCCGCTGCCGCATGAGGTGCCGCCCGTCACCTCGAGCAAGGTCGCGCAGACGACCGTGAGTGTCCCGCCGCGCGAGATGCTGAAGACGCCGGTTTTCTGGATCCTGTACGTGATGTTCGTGCTGGTCTCCGCGAGCGGCCTGATGGCCACGGCGCAGATCGCGTTGATCGCCACCAACTACCATGTCGCGCGCACGGTGATCCTGCTCGGCGGCTCGACCCTGACGGTGGCCCTCATCATCAACAACGTCGCGAACGGGGCGGCGCGGCCGTTCTTCGGCTGGGTGTCGGACCACATCGGGCGCGAGTACACGATGGCGATCGCGTTCGGGATCGGCGGCCTCGCGTACTGGATATTGGGCTGGGCGGGCCAGAGCCCGTGGGCCTTCGTGTTCAGCTCGGCCCTGATCTTCTTCACCTGGGGCGAGATCTTCAGCCTGTTCCCGTCGACCTGCACGGATACGTTCGGAACGAAATACGCGACCGTGAACGCTTCCTTCCTTTATACCGCCAAAGGGCTGTCGGCATTCCTGGTGCCGCTGGCAAACGTGCTGAAGGCTGCAACGGGAAGCTGGCACGCGGTATTCGTGACCACCGCGGTGATGAATTTCGCCGTGGTGCTGCTGGCGATCTTCGTGCTGCGGCCGCTGCGCCATTCGGTCGGCGCGCCGCAGCCGCTGCACGGGCACGCCGGCGAATAGCCGCCCGGGCCTCCATCCGTCGCGCCGCGCGAGGGATGGAGGCCGTCATCGCGAGACTGTGACCGGCGCTCCGGCCGGCGCATGTGCTGCCGCGGGCAGCCGGTCGGTGCTATGCAGGCGCAGTGCCGGCCGTCGTTCGTCGCGTGGCGACCCCCGGGCTTCCCGCGGAACCGGAGTACGCCATGCAGGCGATGGTGCTGAACGAGATCGGGACCTCCCTCCGCTGGACCGAGCTCCCCGACCGGTGCCTCGGCCCGGGCGAGGTGCGCGTGCAGGTGGCGGCCTGCGGCGTCTGTCGCACGGATCTGCACGTCGTCGATGGCGAACTTGCGAACCCGCAGGTGCCGGTCATCCCGGGCCACGAGATCGTCGGCCGCATCGATGCCGTCGGCGCCGGCGTCATGGATCTGCACTTCGGCGAACGCGTCGGCATCGCGTGGCTCGGCCACACCTGCGGGGCTTGCCCCTATTGTCTCGGCCAGCAGGAAAATCTGTGCGATCGCCCGCTGTTCACCGGCTACACGCGCGACGGCGGCTTCGCGACGGCGGTGATCGCTGATGCGCGCTATGCGTTCTCACTCGGCGAGGCCGGCGATGACGTGGCCCTCGCGCCGCTGCTCTGCGCCGGCCTGATCGGCTGGCGCGCGCTGGGGTTCACCGGTCCGGGCAAGCGGCTGGGGCTTTATGGTTTCGGTGCGGCGGCGCATATTCTCGCCCAGGTTGCGCGCTGGCAGGGGCGCACGGTGTTCGCCTTCACGCGTTCGGGCGATGCTGTCACGCAGGCGTTCGCGCGCAGTCTTGGCGCCGCCTGGGCGGGCGGGTCCGATGAATCGCCGCCGAAGCCACTCGATGCCGCGATCATCTTCGCGCCGGCGGGCGAACTGGTCCCGCTCGCGTTGCGTGCGGTCCGCAAGGGCGGTCGCGTGGTCTGCGCCGGCATTCACATGAGCGACATCCCGGCTTTCCCCTACCGGCTGCTGTGGGAGGAACGGCAGGTTCTGTCCGTCGCCAATCTGACACGCCAGGACGGGATTGATTTCCTCCGCCTGGCGCCCGAGATCGGCATCGTCACCGCGACCACCACCTATCCGCTCACGGCGGCGAACCAAGCCCTCGCCGACCTGCGCGCCGGACGGTTCGAGGGTGCCGCGGTTCTCGTGCCCTGAGCAGCGTTGGAGATCCCCGATGCCTGATCCGTTGTCGCCCGAGCTGCTGGCGCGTATGGACGCCTATTGGCGCGCGGCGAATTATCTGTCGGTCGGGCAGATCTACCTGGAGGGGAATCCGCTGCTGGAGTCTCCGTTACAGGCGGAACATATCAAGTCCCGCCTGCTGGGACACTGGGGTACCACGCCGGGGCTGAACTTCCTGTATGTGCATCTGAACCGGCTGATCAAGGACAACGACCTCGACATGATCTACGTCACCGGTCCCGGCCACGGCGGTCCGGGCCTGCTGGCGCAGACCTACCTGGAAGGCTCCTACACGGAGCGCTATCCCGCGATCGAGCGCAGCCGGGAGGGGCTGCACCGGCTGTTTCGTCAGTTCTCCTGGCCCTACGGCGCGCCCAGCCATGTGTCACCCGAGACGCCCGGCGCCATCCACGAAGGCGGCGAGCTCGGCTATTCGCTGCTGCATGCCTACGGCGCCGCGTTCGACAATCCGGATCTGATCGTCGCCTGCATCGTGGGCGACGGGGAGGCGGAGACCGGCGCGCTCGCCGCCAGTTGGCATTCGAACAAGTTCCTCAACCCCGCCCGCGACGGCGCGGTGCTGCCGATCCTGCACCTGAACGGTTTCAAGATCGCCAATCCGACCTTGCTCGCGCGCATCACCCGCGAGGAACTGACCGACCTGCTGCACGGCTACGGCTACGAGCCGCATTTCGTCGAGGGCGACGATCCTGCGCGCGTGCACCAGTCGTTGGCTGGCACGCTCGATACCATCCTGGCACAAATCCGCCGCATTCAGGCAGAGGCGCGGGCGGCCGATCCGCCCGCGGGTGTGCAGCGTCCGCGCTGGCCGATGATCGTCTTCCGCACGCCCAAAGGCTGGACCGGGCCGAAATTCGTCGACGGCAAGCCGGTGGAGGGCACCTGGCGGGCGCACCAGGTCCCGATCGCGGATTTCCGTAATCCCGAGCATCTGAAACAGCTTGAGGCGTGGATGCGAAGCTACCGGCCGCAGGAATTGTTCGACGCCGGCGGGAAGTTCCGGGAGGAATTCGCCTCCCTCGCGCCGACCGGGCATCGCCGCATGGGCGCGAACCCGCACGCCAACGGGGGCGAGCTGCTGCGCCCCCTGGCGATGCCGCATTTCCGCGACTACGCCGTTTCCGTTCCGGCGCCGGGCGGTGTGGAGGCGGAATCGACGCGGGTGCTCGGGAAATTCCTGCGCGATGTCATGCGGGACAATCTCGCGACCCGCAATTTCCGTCTCTTCGGCCCCGACGAGACCGCGTCCAACCGGCTCGATGCCGTCTACGAAGTCTCCGGCAAGGAATGGATGGCCGGGGTCGAGGATGTGGACATCGACCTCAGCGCCGACGGCCGGGTGATGGAGGTATTGAGCGAGCATCTCTGCGAGGGTTGGCTGGAGGGATACTTGCTGACCGGGCGCCACGGCCTGTTCAACTGCTACGAGGCATTCATCCACATCATCGATTCGATGTTCAACCAGCACGCGAAATGGCTGAAGGAGAGCCGGAACATCCCGTGGCGGCAGCCGATCGCGTCCCTGAACTATCTGCTGACCTCGCACGTCTGGCGTCAGGACCACAACGGTTTCTCCCATCAGGACCCGGGGTTCATCGACCACATCGCCAACAAGAAATCCGATATTGTCCGCATCTATCTGCCGCCGGACGCGAACTGCCTGCTGTCGGTGGCGGATCACTGCCTGCGCAGCCGCAACTACGTCAACCTGATCGTCGCCGGCAAGCAGCCCGAATGGCAATGGCTGGACATTGACGCCGCCATCCGCCACTGCACCGTTGGCGCCGGCATCTGGGGCTGGGCCGGCACCGCGGGGGACGATCCCGATGTGGTCATGGCCTGCGCCGGCGACGTGCCCACGCTCGAGACACTGGCCGCGGTCACTTTGTTGCGCGACGACGTTCCGGATATCCGCATCCGGGTCGTCAATGTCGTGGACCTGATGGCATTGCAGCCGCAGTCAGAGCATCCGCACGGCCTGGGTGACGCGGATTTCGATGCGTTGTTCACCACCGACAGGCCGGTCATCTTCGCCTACCACGGCTATCCGGCGATGATCCACAAGCTCACCTACCGGCGCCGCAACCATGACAACATCCATGTGCGAGGCTACAAGGAAGAAGGCACGACTACGACACCGTTCGACATGGTGGTGCTGAACAATCTCGACCGCTACCAGCTTGCGCTCGATGCCATCCGGCGCATCCCCCGCCTCGAGGGCGAGGTGGAGCGTGCGACGGCGCGCTATTGGACTGCGATGGAACGCCACAAGCTTTATATCAGCGAGCACGGCGAGGATATGCCGGAAGTCCGGAACTGGCGCTGGACGGCATGAGGCCGCGCGCGCATATCCCCGGTACAACGGAGGACGCATGATGGATGACGAAAACACGCAGGCAGTAGGCCGGGCGGGGACGGACGAGGCGCAAAGCGCGCCGCTCGCCGAACGCCCGATCGACGAGGTCTGCATCAACACCATCCGGACCCTGGCGATGGATGCGGTGCAGCAGGCGAACTCCGGCCATCCGGGCACGCCGATGGGCCTGGCGCCGGTCGCCTATACGCTGTGGCAGTCCTTCCTCCGCTACGATCCGGAAGATCCGGGCTGGCCCGACCGCGACCGGTTCGTGCTGTCGAACGGCCACGCGTCGATGCTGCTGTACGCACTGCTGTATCTCGCCGGCGTCCGGGCGGACGGCACGGGCACGGCCGTGACGTTGGATGAGATCAAGCGGTTCCGTCAGCTCGGCAGCGCCTGCCCGGGCCATCCGGAATACCGCCATACCGCCGGCGTCGAAACGACGACCGGCCCGCTCGGGCAGGGCTGCGCCACCAGCGTCGGCATGGCGATTGCGCGTCGCTGGCTGGGTGGCCATTTCAATCGGCCGGATGCGGTGGTGTTCGACTATGACATCTACACGCTGTGCGGCGACGGCGACATGATGGAGGGCGTGACGAGCGAAGCCGCCTCGCTCGCCGGCCATCTGCGGCTCGGCAACCTCTGCTGGATCTACGACAGCAACCGCATCACCATCGAAGGCAGCACGGACCTCGCGTTCAGCGACGACGTCGCCATGCGTTTCCGTGCCTACGGCTGGAACGTGCACCGGGTCGGGGACGCCAACGACACGCAGCGGGTTGCACAGGCGATCCGTTCCTTCCGGCGTCACAACGATGTGCCGACCCTGATTATCGTTGCGAGCCATATCGGCTACGGTGCCCCGCACAAGCAGGATACCGCCGCCGCGCATGGGGAACCGCTCGGCGTCGACGAGGTCCGCCTCGCCAAGCGCTCATATGGCTGGCCGGAAGACGCCAAGTTCCTCGTGCCGGCCGGCGTGCGGGAGCATTTCGCGCGCGGCGTCGGCCGCCGCGGCGGGCGGCTGCACGCCGACTGGACCGCGCGGATGGAAGCCTATCGCCGCGACCATCCGGAGCTTGCCGCCCAGCTCACACAAATGCTGGCAGGCGAGCTTCCGGACGGCTGGGATTCCGCGCTGCCCGCATTCCCCGCCGATGCCAAGGGCGTGGCGAGCCGTGATGCGTCCGGCAAGGTGATGAACGCCATCGCGCTGCACTACCCCTGGTTGATCGGTGGCGCCGCCGACCTCGCGCCCTCGACCAAGACATTGCTGACCTTCCCGGACGCCGGCGAGTTCGGCATTGACACGCCGGCAGGGCGCAACCTTCATTTTGGTATCCGCGAGCACGCGATGGGCGCGGCGGTGAACGGCCTCGCTCTGTCCGGTGTGCGCCCCTATGGCGCCGGCTTCCTCATTTTCTCCGACTACATGAAGCCGCCCATCCGCCTGAGCGCGCTGATGGAACTGCCGGCCGTATTTATCTTCACGCATGATTCGATCGGCCTCGGCCAGGACGGGCCGACGCACCAGCCGGTCGAGCAGCTTGTCGCGCTGCGCAGCATCCCCGGCCTCATCACCTTGCGTCCGGCCGACGCCAATGAGGTCGTCGAGGCGTGGCGAGTCGTCATGAAACTGAAACGTGACCCCGCCTGCCTGGTGCTCAGCCGCCAAGCGCTGCCGACGTTGGATCGCACACGCTATGCGCCGGCCGCCGGCCTCGCGCAGGGCGCCTATGTGCTTGCCGATGCGCCAAGCGGTACGCCGGCGGTGATCCTGATCGGCACCGGCAGCGAAGTTGGGCTGTGCCTCAAGGCCCATGAGGCGCTCGCGCAGGAGGGCATTGCCGCGCGTGTCGTCAGCATGCCGTCGTGGGAATTGTTCGAACGCCAGGACCAGGCCTACCGCGACAAAGTGTTGCCGCCCCGTGTCGCGGCGAGGGTGTCGGTGGAGGCCGGAGCGGTGATCGGGTGGGACCGTTACGTGGGCAACACGGGCGCCCGGATCGGGATGCACACCTTCGGTGCGTCGGCCCCGATCGAGGAGGTGATGGACCATTTTGGCTTCACGACGGAGAAGGTGGTGACTGCGGCGAAGGATCAGCTCCGGCGGGTCGGGCAGACGGCGGGCTGAAACCCTGGATTGCCCGGGCAAGGGGGGCGCCTTGTCCGTGCGCGGCGGCGGGCACGATTATCGATGATTCTCTTGACATGGGAATATTTATCGATAATTCTGGCCGCCGCCCATGACCCAGCTTGCCCCCCCGACCCCCCGCACCAAGGCTGCCGCCGCCTATGAACGGCTCCGTGCCGATATTCTGAGCTGCGCCATCCCTCCCGGCGCGCGGCTTCCGGTCGAATTCATCGCAGAACGTTATCATGTTGGCCCCACCCCCGCCCGCGAAGCCCTCAACCGCCTGGCCGCCGAAGGCCTTGCGATCCTCGCCGAACAGCGCGGCTTCTCCGCCGCCGAGGTCAGCCCCACCGACCTCATCGAGCTCACCGAAACCCGCTGCCTGCTGGAAGAAGCGGCACTTCGCCGCTCCATGCAGACCGCCGACCCGACGTGGGAGGAGCGGCTGCTGCTCGCCGCTCACCGTCTGGCTCGCACGCCCAATTCCGCCGCCGTTGCGGATTTCCGTGAAAATCCGGAATGGGAACGCCAGCATGCCGAGTTCCACGCCGCCCTGATCGGCGGCGCCCACTCGCGCTGGATCGCCGGCTTTGGGGAGACCCTGAACCAGCAGTTCCGCCGCTACCGGGCGCTCGCGATGCGCGCCGCCTATCCGACCCGTGACGCCCGTGCCGAGCACGAGGCGCTGGCCCGCGCCGCGCTCGCCGGCGATCCGGACCACGCCGCCCGCCTGCTGTGCCAACACTACCGGCGTACCGCCGGCATCATCCTCGGCGCGCTTGGCGCGCCCGATCCCTGGAGCCAGGCCGGCTCCGCATGACGCGAACCCGAAACAGCGAGATCCAGCACATGTCCCAGACCTATCACGCCGGCCGCCATTTCCTGCAGATCCCAGGCCCCACCAACGTCCCCGACCGGGTGCTGCGGGCGATCGACCAGCCGACGATCGACCATCGCGGCCCGACGTTCGGGCGCATGGGCAGCGAGCTGCTCACCAACCTGCGGCGCATCTTCCAGACCGAGGGGCCGGTCGTCGTCTATCCCGCCTCCGGCACCGGCGCGTGGGAAGCGGCCCTCGCGAACACGCTGTCGCCCGGGGATACCGTGCTCATGAGCCGCACCGGCTGGTTCGCCACCTTGTGGAACGAGATGGCAACGAAGCTCGGACTGACGCCGATCTTCCTCGATACCGACTGGCGACATGGCGCCGACCCGGCGGCGATCGGGGAGGCGCTGGCGGGAGACAAGGCGCATCGCATCAAGGCGGTCTGCGTCGTGCACAACGAAACCTCCACCGGCTGCACCTCGCGCATCGACGAAGTGCGGGCGGCGATCGATGCGGCCAGGCATCCGGCGCTGCTGCTGGTGGATACGATATCCTCACTCGCCTCGATCGACTACCGGCACGACGCATGGGGCGTCGACGTCACCGTCGCGGGCTCGCAGAAAGGGCTGATGCTGCCGCCGGGCCTGAGCTTCAACGCGGTCAGCGCCAAGGCCCTGGCGGCGGCGGAGCACGCAAAGCTGCCGCGCAGCTACTGGGACTGGCGGCCGATGCTGGAAGCCAACAAGACCGGCTTCTTCCCCTACACCCCCGGCACCAACCTGCTGTTCGGCCTGAACGAGGCGGTGAAGATGCTGCTGGAAGAAGGCCTGGACAACGTCTTCGCCCGTCACGACCGCCACGCCGAAGCAACCCGCCGCGCCGTGCGCGCCTGGGGGCTGGAAGTGCAATGCGTCGAGCCGCGGCATTACTCGTCGTCCCTGACCGCCGTGCGCATGCCGGAGGGCCACAGCGCCGACACGCTGCGCGCCACCATCCTGGAGAAGTTCAACATGAGCCTGGGCAACGGGCTCGGGATGCTGAAGGATCGTGTGTTCCGTATCGGCCATCTCGGCGATTTCGGCGACCTGCAATTGCTCGGCACCTTGGGCGGGGTGGAAATGGGGCTGCGCGCTGCCGGTGTGCCGCATCGGCCGGGGGGCGTGCAGGCGGCGGTCGATTACCTGGCGGGGAACGCCTGACCCGGTTTACAGCCCGCACGATCGGGGCAAGACTGCCGACCTGACACGGCGCACGCAGCCGGAAAAAAAGCAGGTCGGAGGAAACGTCAATGCCCCGGGGAACCTTGTCCCGTCGTGCCGTGATCGCCGGCGCCGCCGGCCTCGCGCCGGCCGTGCTGGCGCGGCCGGCGCGCGCGGCACCGGTTGCCATCCGGGTCGGCTGGGCGACCATGCCGGGCCACCTGATCCCGGTGCTGTTCGACAATCCGGCGCAGAAGGGGCTGAAGCACTACGGCACCTCCTACACCGTGCAGCCGATCCTGTTCCGCGGCTCTTCGCCGCAGTTGATGGCGATGGCGGGGGGCGAGCTCGACTTCTTCGCCTCCGCCGGCTCCACCCTCGCGCTCGGCGTGACTAACGCGCATCTCGACCTGCAGATCGTTTCCGACATCATCCAGGACGGCGTGCCCGGCTGGCACTCCGACACCTGGCTCGTGAAGGCCGCGGGGTCGACCCACAAGATCGAGGACCTGAAGGGCAAGCGCATCGCCACCAACGCGATCGGTTCGGCCTCCGACACCGTGATGCGTGCGCTGCTGGCGCGCCATGGCCTGGTCGATCGCCGCGACTACGTGGTGATCCAGGCGGCGTTCAACGCCATGCCCTCCCTGCTCGAAAAAGGGGAGGTGGACTGCTCGATCATCCTGATGCCGATGCTGGCGCAGATGCTGAAGACCGGGCAGTACCGCGCGCTGTTCCAGGGCCGTGACATTTTCGGCGCGTCGGAAACCGTCTTCCTTGCCGGTCGCGCTTCCTACATGCACAAGCACCAGGCGGTGGTTGCGGACTTCATGGAGGACTGGGTGCGCGCGCGCCGCTGGTTCCTCGACCCCGCGAACCGCACCGCCGCGATCGGCATCATCGCCCGCTTCATGCACCTGCCGACATCAGAACTCGAGTACGTCTTCACCCACCAGGACTACTACCGCGATCCGTGGAGCCTGCCCAACATCCCCGGCGTGCAGAAGCCGATCGACATCGCGCACCAGATCGGGATGCTGAAAGAGACGATCCAGGTGGCACCGGCGCATACGCAATTGCAATACCTGGCCGAGGCGAAGAAGCGGATCACCGGGGCCGCATGACGCCGGCCGCGGACGCGCTCGGGATCGTCGTCGAGCATCTCTCGCACGCCTACGCGCCCACCGCCGGGACCGGCGTGCAGGCGCTCGACGATGTGTCCCTGATCGTCCCGCCCGGCAGCTTCCACGCGCTGCTCGGGCCGAGCGGTTGCGGCAAGAGCACGTTGCTCTACTGTATCGGCGGCTTCCTGCCGGTGCAGGCGGGCCGCATCCGCACCGCGCGCGGCACCGTGGCCGGGCCGGGACCGGAACGTGGCGTGGTGTTCCAGAACTTCGCGTTGTTTCCCTGGAAGACGGTGCGCCAGAACGTGCTCTACGGCATCGGCAAGCGCGGCCTGCGCGGGGCCGAGGCGCGCGACCGGGCGCAGCATTTCATCGACCTCGTGCACCTCACCGGCTTCGAGGAGAATTTCCCCAGCCAGCTCTCCGGCGGTATGCAGCAGCGCGCCGCACTTGCCCGCACGCTTGCCGCCGAGCCTGACATCCTACTGATGGACGAACCGTTCGGCGCGCTCGATGCGCAGACCCGGCGCATCATGCAGGAGGAACTTCTCGGCATTTGGCGGCAGACGCAGAAGACCGTCGTTTTCGTCACCCATGACGTTGCCGAGGCGGTCTATCTCGCCGACACCATCTCGGTGATGAGCGCGCGGCCCGGGCGGATCAGCCGCAGCCTCGCCGCCGGCTTCAACCGCGAGGCCGATCCGGCGGTGTTCAAGCGCCCCGCCTTCACCGACCTTGTCGAGCAGATCTGGCAAATGGTGCGCGCCGAGGTCGACCAGGCGCGCCGCCCCGCGCCGTCCGCCCCGATGTCGGAACCGGTCGTGGAACGGGCATGATGGGCGTCGCCGTCCGCTACGCCCCGCTCGCGATCCTCGCCCTGCTGTGGGAGGCGGTGACGCGCCTCGGCCTCGTTTCGCGCGCGCTGCTGCCGCCGTTTTCCGTCGTGCTGGTTGCGTTCTGGCACATGCTCGCGGACGGCACCCTGATCGGCAACGCCGTGCCCTCGCTGCTGCGCGGCGCCGCGGGGCTGGCGCTCGCGATCGTGGCGGGCTTCGGCATCGGCGCGGGCATGGCGCTCGGGCGGCGCTTCCAGGCGATCATGGGGCCGCTCGTGCAGGCGTTCTATCCGCTGCCGAAAACCGCGCTCGTGCCGCTGGTGATGGTCTGGTTCGGGCTCGGCGCGACGGCGAAGATCGTGCTGATCTTCCTGGGCTGCCTGCTGCCCGTGATCCTCGGCACCTACAACGGGCTGCGCGGCATCGATCGCGTGCTGGTCTGGTCGGCACGCAGCCTCGGCGCGTCGCGCCGCGCGGTGCTGCTTGAAGTGCTGCTGCCTGCGGCCATGCCGCAAATCCTGACCGGGCTGCGCACCGCCACCGCGTTCGCGTTCCTGCTGATGGTCGCATCCGAACTTATCATTGCCAACAATGGGCTCGGCTACCTGATCGGCTCGCTCGGCGACGACGGCGCGTATCCGGCCATGTTCGCCGCTATCCTGACGATCACGGCGCTCGGGTTCGCTGCCGACCGGGCGTTCGCCGCGCTGTCGGCGCGGCTGCTGCGCTGGCGCGCATGAGTGCCCACACGCTCCGCGCGCGCCCTGCCGCGCTGCCCCCGGTGCTTCGGCGGCTGCGCCACCTGGCCCTGCGCTCCGCCGCCTTCCTCGTGCTGCTCGCCGGCTGGGAAATCGCCAACCGCTTCGACCTGATCCGCCCCTTCCTGCTGCCCCCGCTCTCCGCCGTGCTGACCCGCCTGGGCGAGGACATCGTTTCCGGTTCATTCGAACTGAACGCCGCCCTGACCCTGTACCGCGCACTGGCAGGCTTCGCCATCGCCTGCATGATTGGCATTCCGCTCGGTATCATGGTCTCGCGCCGGCGTCTGGTCGGCTGGTTCGTGGAACCGATCGTCTCGGTCGGCTTCCCCATGCCGACCATCGCTTTCCTGCCGATCTTCATGCTGTGGTTCGGCGTGTTCGACCTGTCCAAGATCGTCATGACCGCCTTCTCCGCCGTCTTCACCGTGATCGCCGCCGCCGACGCCGGCACCCGCGGCGTCGAACGCCACCTCACCTGGTCGGCACAAAGCCTGGGCGCCAGTCGGACCGACATCTTCTTCGAAGTCATGCTGCCCGCCGCCATGCCGCACATCCTCACCGGCCTGCAGGTCGCCCTGCCGCTCGCCCTGATCGTCGAAGTTGCGGCGGAAATGCTGATGGGCGGCGCCGGCCTCGGCGGCATGATGGTGAACGCCGAAAACTACGCCGACGCCGTCGGCGTCTATGCCGGCATCGTCGAAACCGCCATCGTCGGCGGCATCGCCGTCGCCCTGATAGCGCGCCTCCGCCGCCGCCTGCTCCGCTGGCACGCCGAGTCCGCGGCGGGGTAATACCGACCGTTCCGAGTGGTTGGTGCTGCCGTAAGCAAGGCCAGGGGCTCTGCCCCTGGACCCCGCCAAGGGCTCGCCCTTGGAACCCTTCCGTTTTGGTTCGGTGCGGATGGGGGAGCGCGGGTCTGGGACGGGGCTGCGCGGAGTCGGGAAGCGCGCGCCGAGGCGCGCGCTTCCCGACTCCGCGCAGCCCCGTCCCAGACCCGCGCTCCCCCATCCGCACCGAACCAAAGTGGACGGGGTCCAGGGGACGAGTTCCCTGGTGGGGGTCCAGGGGGCAAAGCCCCCTGGCCTTGCTTACGGCAGTGCCATCCTCTCAGGACAGTCGATATGATCCTGCGGTGGCCTGGGCGCGGCGGTCAGATGGGGATGCTCATTTCGAGCACGTACAGCCCGCCGGCGAAGCGGTCGACGGCGTAGACCATGCGGTTTTCGTCGACGTAGACGTCGTTGATCTGGGCGGAGGGGACGCGCGAACCTGCCGGGGGTTCGGGGATGAAGCTCGCGATTTCGCGCGGCTGGAAGGGGTTGGTGGTGTCGTGGACCCTGAGCCCGCCGTTGAACCAAGTGCTGAAGATCACGGTGTCGGAGCGGTAGGCGGGGCCGGGACGATTTTCGTGCATGTTGTGCGCACCGTAGCGGCCGCCGCGGTGGGCCTGGTCTTCCACGGGGGGGACCGGCAGCGTTGCGATCGGCACCAGGTTCTGTTCCATGCGCGCATCGAGAATCCAGCCGAGTTTGGGCCAGTCCTCGCCGTCGTCTTTCACGCATTCGTCCGTGACCACCAGCAGGTCGCGCGAGAACAGCGGCAGGGTCGTGTGGGTGAAGCCGGGGAAGGGCGGGTGCGGGTTCCAGTGGCCAACCATGCGGGGCCTGCCGATGTCGGAGATGTCGAGGATGATCGATCCGCCGTCGAGGTAGCCGAGATAGGCGCGGTCCGGCCGCTCCGGGTAGACGTTGGTGTTGTGCGCGCGGAAGCCGGAATCGAAGCGCGGGTGGCGTGGCGGCGGGGCGGCGGAGTCGCCCTCGGCCGTGCCCGGGTACCACCAGCGGCCGATTTCGCGCGGCTGTGCCGGGTTGCTCACGTCGAGGCAACGGTAGCACTGGTCGTCGCGTTGGTTGCGCGGGTGGAAGTCGGCCGCGCCGCCCGCGAGATGGATCGTCTTGCCGTCGACGAACCAGAGCTGGTGCACGCCGCGCGACTGCGGCCCGGAGCAATCGAAATAGGAAATGCGCTTCGGCGCCTCCGGTGTGGAGATGTCGAACAGCTCGATCCCCGCCGGGGTCTGGCCGGGCAGTGCTGTCTGGTAGGCGACCGCCATGACGTCGCCGGTCACTTCGAGCGAGTTGGAGCGCACGGTGCGGTGCGGCAGCTCGGTCTGCACGATCACCCGCGGCTTGCGCGGATCAGTGACGTCGACGCCGGTGAAATTCTTCGGCGCCGATTCATGCGCGAGCCAGAGGATGCGCCGCCCGTCGCGTGCGCATTGCAGGCTCATGCCCTCCCCGACGCCGCCGAATTCGGCAAGCCGGTCGTGGGCGAGCAGCCGCATGTTGTGCAGTTCGTCCTGCGCCATCGAGGCGTTCCTCCTGCTGCGGGCGGAACGGAGCTGCCCCGCTGACGCCCATTTTCCTGCCCCGATGATGCAGGACGTGCCGTACCCCGGCAAGCGCGGGCGGCGGGCGGGCCACTCCCCGTCACCGCCGGGGCGTGATAGGTCGGGGTGTCGGCGACGAGGGAGAAAAACGCGGATGACGGAACGATCGAGCATCGGGGCCTCGCCGCGACGGCGGGAGGACGTGCGCTTCGTGACGGGGCAGGGCGCCTATCTCGACGATCTCCGTTTTCCCGATCTCGCGCAGGCGGTGCTGCTGCGCTCCCCGCACGCCCATGCGCGGGTTGTCGCCATCGACACCGCGCAAGCGCGCGCCGCGCCGGGCGTGCGCGCGGTGCTCACTGCGGCCGACGTACGCGCCGACGGGTTGCAGCCGCTGCTGCCCACCATCACGGCCAATCCGCACACGGGCGAGCCGTTCGCCTTCCTTCCGCAGCCGCTGCTGGCGGAGGACCGGGTGCGCCATGTCGGCGAGGCGGTGGCGCTGATTGTCGCCGATACGAAAGCGCAGGCGCTGGACGCGGCCGAGCTGGTTGAGGTCGAGTACGATCCGCTGCCGTCGGTGACCGAAGCTGCCGATGCCGCGGCGCCGGGAGCGCCGGAGCTGGCGGCGGAGGTTCCCGGCAATCGCTGCCTCGCGTGGCGCACCGGCGATGCAGCTGCGGTCGCGGCGGCGTTGGCCGATGCGGCGCATGTGGTGCGCCTGCGGGTGGCGGCGCGGCGGATCGTCACCAACCCGATGGAACCGCGCGGTGCCGTGGGCCGGTACGATCCGGCTTCCGAGCGCTATACGCTGCATGTTTCCAGCCAGAGCCTGCATGCGAACCGCGATGCCATCGCCCGCGCGCTCGGCGTTCTCCCCGCGAACGTTCGTTTCATCGCTCCCGACGTGGGGGGCGGTTTCGGTGCGAAGAACTTCCCCTATCCGGAGCATGCGTTGCTCGCCTGGGCGGCGCGGCGGGTCGGCCGGCCGGTGAAATGGATCGCCAGCCGCAGCGAGACTTTCCTCGCCGACCACCAGGGTCGCGACCATACGGCCGAGGCAGCGCTGGCGCTGGACGCCGAGGGCCGGTTCCTGGCGCTGCGTGTCGACAGCCTCGCCAATCTCGGCGCCTACCTGGCGGGCAGCGCCGGCAGCGTGCAGACCGGGCAGTACGCGCAGTTGCCAGGCTCGGTCTATGCGATTCCCACGATTGCCCTTGAAATCACGGCGGTGTTCAGCAACACACCCCCGATCGGCGTGCTGCGCGGCCCCGGCTTCGCGGAATCGAACGCGATCATCGAGCGGCTGATCGACGCTGCGGCGCTCCAGTGCGGCTTCGACCGGCTGGCCCTGCGCCGGCGCAACCTGGTGCCGGCCACGGCGATGCCGGCGACCAACGCGCTCGGCTGCACTATCGACAGCGGCGATTTCCCGGCGATGTTCGATCTCGCCCTGGCCCGCGCCGACGTCGCCGGTTTCGCCGCACGGCGGGAGGCGAGCGCGGCGCGCGGCCGGCTGCGCGGCCTCGGCGTCGCCTGCCACATCAAGGGCACCGGCGGGGCGCCGCGGGAGAACGTGGACATCCGCTTCGCTCCCGACGGCACGGTGGCGCTGATCACCGGCACCCAGACCATCGGCCAGGGGCACGAGACCACCTTCCCGCAGATCCTCGCCGACCGGCTCGGCCTGCCAAACGCTGCGATCCGCCTGGTGCAGGGGGACACCGACCTCACCCCGCTCGGCGGCGGGCACGGCAGTTCGCGGGCCACCTACATGGGCGGCACGGCAATCTGGCGCGCGGCGGAGGTAATCGTCGCCAAGGGCCGCCGCATCGCGGCCGAGGTGCTGGAGGCGGCAGAGGCGGATATCGGCTTCGCCGATGGCTGCTTCACCGTGGCAGGCACGAACCTCTCGATCGGCCTGGCGGAAGTCGCGGGGCGGGCGCGCACGGCCGGCACGCCGCTTGACACCTACGAAGCCTGGACGCGGGAGGCGATGACATTTCCCAACGGAGCCCATGTGGTGGAGGTGGAAATCGATCCCGACACCGGGCAGGTCGCGCTGATCCGCCACGCTGCGGTGGACGACTATGGGGTGCTGGTGAACCCGATGGTCGCCGCCGGCCAGGCGCACGGCGCGATCGCCCAGGGGGTGGGCCAGGCGCTGGGCGAGTGCGCGGTGTTCGACCCCGCGTCCGGCCAGCCGCTGGCCGCCTCGTTCATGGACTATCCATTACCGAGGGCGGCGGATTTGCCGGATTTCGACCTCGGCTTCAACGCGACGCGTTGCACCACCAACCCGCTCGGTGTCAAAGGTTGCGGGGAGGCGGGGACGATCGGCGTTTTCCCGGCGGTCGTGAACGCCGTGCTCGACGCGCTGGTGTCGTACGAGCTGGCAGAATTCGAGGCGCCGGCGAGCCCGTTCGCGATCTGGCGGGTGCTGCGGACAGGGGGCCGGCCCCCCTTCCGTCGCGGGTCGACCGCACTACATGACAAAGGCGTCACCGACATGACCCCGCTTTAATCGCTCCACCATTGGAACGGTCACCCGATGGACGGCATCTGACCCCCACAGGCGGCGTCGTGCCCAAAGGGGTTGCGACGAATTCGAACCCGAAGCTCAAGCTGGAAGGAGACATCGATGGATCACCGGACGGAGCGCGCACGCGCGCCGCGGCGGCGCATCACCCTGGCGGCCGTGCTGCTGGCCGGCACCACCTTTGCCGGCGGCGGGGTGCTGGCACTGGTCCAGCCCGGACCGGCCGCCCATGCGGCGCCGCCGGCACCCGCCGTGACCACCCCCAACGGCACCGCCACCACCGGCGCGTCCACTGGTGCGTCCACTGGCGCGTCCACGGGGACGCCGCCGAACGGCAGCCTGGCGCCGCACGCGGGCGCGCTGAACACCAACCAGCAGGCCGCGATGCCGGAACGACTGCCGAGCTTCACCCATCTCGTCGCCAAGGTGAAGCCGGCAGTGGTTTCCGTCACCAACTACCTCAAGCAGCAGCCCCAGCCGCAGCAGCAGGGGCCGAACGGGCCGCAGCTGCCGTTCCCGTTCAACCAGTTCCCGTTCAACCAGATGGTGCCGCATCCGCAGGCGGTGGAGGCGCGCGGCTCCGGCTTCATCATCAATCAGGGCGGCCTGATCGTCACCAACAACCACGTGGTGAAGGGGGCAAGCCGCATCATGGTCACGCTCGATGACGGCAAGACGGTGCCGGCCAAAGTGGTGGGCACCGATCCGCGCACCGACATTGCGCTGCTGAAGATCTCGGTCGGGCACCCACTGCCCTACCTGCAACTCGGCGATTCCGATAACGCCCAGCCGGGCGAATGGGTGATCGCCATCGGCAACCCGTTCGGCCTGTCGGAGACGGTCACCGCCGGTATCGTCTCCGCGTTGGGGCGCAACATCGGCGCCGGCCCGTACGACAAGTTCATCCAGGTCGACGCGCCGATCAACGAGGGCAACTCCGGCGGCCCGCTGCTCACGCAAGACGGCAAGGTGATCGGGATGAACACCGCAATCCTCTCGCCCTCGGGCGGGTCGATCGGCATCGGCTTCTCCATCCCATCCAACATGATCCGCAAGATCACCGACGACCTGCAGAAATACGGCCACGTCACCCGCGGCTATATCGGGGTGGAGGCTCAGCAGGTCACGGGTGCGATGTCGGCGGCACTGAGCCTGCCGCAGAAGGGCGGTGCGCTGATCGCGGCGGTGGAGCCGAACACCCCGGCCGAGCACGCGGGGCTGCAGCCCGGCGACGTGATCATCAAGGTCAACGGCGACGCGATCAAGACTCCGCGTGACCTCGCCAATCACATCGCCGACGTGAAGCCTGACGCCGACGCGAAGCTCGACGTGATCCGCAACGGCAAGCCGCGCGAGGTCTCGGTGAAAGTGGCGGAGATGCCGAGCCAGCAGCAGCTGGCCAACAACCTGAGCCCTGGGCACACCGGCTCGCGGCTTGGCCTGGCGCTCGGTGGACTGTCGCCGGGAATGGCGAGCCAGCTCAACCTGCCGGAAGGTACCGAGGGCGCGTTGGTGACCGCCGTGAAGCCGGGCTCGCCGGCGGAGGAGGCCGGGATCGAGGCCGGGGACGTGATCGTGGGCGTCGGCGCCAAGCCGGTGCGCAACCCGGTGGAGGCGGCGCACGCGATCGAGGCGGCGACACATCTGCCCGGCCACGCGGTGGCGCTGCGCATCCTGCACAACGGCCAGCCCGCCTTCGTCGCGGTGAACCTGTCCGGCAAGCCGGATAACGGCTGAGTCCTCCCTCTCCCCCCGCGCTTGCGGGGGAGAGGGCGGGGTGGGGGGGAGGCCGCTCGTCCCCCGATCCGCATCTGGTGCCGCGCCCCCCCCTCACCCGACCCTCTCCCCACGCAAGCGCGGGGGGAGAGGGAGAAGGGCGGCACCTTCGCCGCCAGATCCTCCGAACCGGGTGTTTCATAGCAGAAGGAGCGTCGGCGCGGTGGTTTGGCGCGCATGCCGGGCCATGGCTTGGCGCGCATGCGCGCGGGGGGTAAACCAGACGTTCGGCAACGACCGCTTCCGGAGGAAACAAGCCGCATGATCGACAAGACCGTCCGCACCATGGCCGAGGCGATGGCCGGCATCGAGGACGGCGCCACCGTGCTGGTGGGCGGCTTCGGCGCCGTCGGCCAGCCCAATGCGCTGATCGACGGGCTGATCGAGCAGGGCGCCAAGGACCTCGTCATCGCCGCCAACAACGCCGGTGTCGGCCATACCGGGCTGGCGCGGCTGATGGAACTCGGGCGGGTGCGCAAGATCATCTGCTCCTTCCCCCGCTCCTCCGACCCGGTGGTGTTCGAAACCCTGTACCGCGCCGGCAGGATCGAGCTCGAGATCGTCCCCCAGGGCACTCTGGCGGCGCGCATCCACGCCGCCGGCGCCGGGATTCCCCTGTTCTTCACTGCAACCGGCGCCGGCACCAAGATGGCGATGGGCAAGGAAACGCGCGACATCGACGGGCGCACCTACGTCGCCGAAAAAGCGCTGCACGGCGACGTCGCGCTGGTGGAGGCGTGGGAGGCGGACCGCTGGGGCAACCTCACGTTCCGCAAATCGGGGCGGAACTTCAACCCGGTTATGGCGATGGGCGCGAAACTCACGATCGTGCAGGCCCAGCACATCCGTGGGCTCGGCGAGATCGACCCCGACAACGTACACACGCCGGGCATTTTCGTCACCCGCGTGCTGCATGTGCCGTACGGCGACCCGTCCGGCTTCTGACAGGAACGGAGAACCCCCATGTCCGCCACCGCCGACACGAGGCCGCTGACCCGCACCGAAATGGCCGCACGGGTCGCGCGCGACATCCCCGAAGGCTGGTACGTCAACCTCGGCATCGGCATCCCGACCGCCGTCGCCGACCACGTACCGCTGGAACGGGAAGTGGTGTTCCATTCGGAAAACGGCGTCCTCGGCATGGGCCCGGCACCCGCCAAGGACGCGATCGATCCCTGGCTGATCAACGCCGGCAAGCAATACGTGACCCTGCGGCCGGGCGGCAGCTTCTGCCACCATTTCGACAGCTTCGCGATGATCCGTGGCGGGCATCTCGATCTGTGCGTGCTGGGCGCGTTCCAGGTGGCGGCGAACGGGGATATCGCCAACTGGGCGACCAGCGAGAACGATACCGCGCCGGCGGTGGGCGGCGCGATGGACCTTGCCGCTGGAGCCAGGCGGCTCTGGGTGATGATGGAACACACCACCAAGGACGGCACGCCCAAACTGGTGCGCCAGTGCAGCTACCCGCTGACCGCGCTCGGCGCGGTGAAACGGGTCTACACCAACCTTGCCGTGATCGACGTCACCCCGCGCGGCTTCGTGGTGCGCGAAACGGCCCCAGGGCTCAGCTTCGAAGCACTGCAAGCCCGCACCGACGCCCCGCTCATCGACGCCCCGCTTACCGACGAACATGCGGGCTGACTGAAGGAAGGCCAGGAGGCTTTGCCCTGGGCAAAGCCTCTGGTCTTGCTGTCTTCGGTCCGCCTACGCCGTGCCCAGGTGGCGGATGTTGGCGCTTTGGCGGGGGATGCCGGTTTGTTCGCGGCAGATGCGGGCGAAGGCGGCGACGCCGTCCCGGATCTGGTCGGCGGAGGGGAGGGCGAAGCAGAGTCGCAGGTGTGATCTTGCCGCTTCGGCATCGACGGCCCATTCCGGTCCCGGGTTGAAGGCGATGCCGGCGGCTTGTGCGGGGGCGATCAGGCGGCGCACGTCGATCTCGGTCGGCAGTTTCATCCACAGAAAGATGCCGCCGCTCGGGTGCCAGGTTTCGATGGCGGTGCCGAATTCGCGCGCCAGGGCTTCCTGCATGACGTCGAGTTTGGTTTTGAGGCCGGCGCTCAGTCGTTCGACATGGGCGCCGAACGCAGTCGTGAAATATTCCGCGATCACCATCTGGTCGATGGCACCGGTGCCGCCGTCGGATTTGCAGGCGAGCATGCGTGCCAGCACCGGCCAGTCCGCGGTGGCATAGCCGACGCGGAGCGCGGGGGCGAGGGATTTCGAGAACGATCCGATATGGATCACCTGCGCCGGCGCGAGCGCGCGCAGGGCCGGCGGCGCGTCGACGTCGTGCCACAGGAGGTCGGCGTAGCATTCGTCCTCGAAGATCGGCACGCCGAAGCGGGCGGAGAGCGCGACCAGCGCCTGGCGGCGCTCCAGCGGCAGGATGGTGCTGGTGGGGTTCTGGATGGTGGGGATGGTGTAGAGGTATTTCGGCGTGATGCCGCGCCCGGCGAGATCGGCGAGGATCGTCTCCAGCGCGTCCGGGCGGATGCCGTGTTGGTCGAGCGGCATGGGGAGCACGGTGGCACCGGACTGGCGCGCCCGGGTGATGGCGCCGGCGTAGGAGAATTCCTCGATCAGCACGGTATCGCCCGGGCTCACCAGCATCCGGTTCACGATGTCGATGCCCTGGCCGGAGCCGGAAGTGATCAGTACGTCGTCGGCGCCGGCCGCGCAGCCGCGGCGATCGGCGAGCTTGCCGGCGACGAAGGCGCGCAGGCGGGGGTAGCCCTGGGGGCCTTCGGCCAGATTGTACATCGCGAGCTTGGCGCCTTCGCGCCGGAGCACGGCGGCGGCGGCGTCGGCCAGCGCTTCGGTGGGGATGAGGCTCGGGTCGTTGTGGCCGCCGATGAAATTATAGGGTGGGAAGGCGGTGAAGCGCGGTGCCGGCGCCGGTGTTCCCGGGGTGAGGCGGGAGACGAGGTCGAACCCATCCATGGCGTGTTGTTTCCTCCTGCGGATTGCGCGGCATGCTGCGCGGGGAGGGGAACGGGCGCAACCCGCCGCGGGGCTCGCCCGCCATGCGGGGCGTGCTATTGGATAAAATCAGACGGATGGTACCGGACGAAGGGCTACCGAATCTCCGGCGCGTCACCTCTCCCGCTCTCGCGGAAGAGATCGCCGTGCGCAGCACGGCGGGTGAGGATGCGAGGCACGGGACCCTCCCCCGATTGCCCTGGACACACTGCAGCTTCCGATTGACGGTCGAGACGAGGTGTGTCGTACTGGCGGCATGAGCATGCGTTCCCCAATCGCCACAATGCGACGTCGACTCTGCATCTGGCGCAGAGCGGCACAGTGATTCTGGGAAGACGAAAGCTCACGGGAGGCTAAATTCGCTTCCGCCTTCCCGAAATCCGGGTCGCCCCGCCCACCATCCGGTCGGCGGGGATTTTGTTGTCTGTGCATAAGGGAATCCAATGCCTCCTGTCCCGATCGCGGAAATACGGCCTGCCGTTCCCGCGGATGCTGCCATGATTCGAGACGTGGTGCGTGCCGCCTACGCCACGTGGGTTCCTGTCCTCGGCCGCGAACCATTGCCGATGAAAGCCGATTACCAGCGAGCTGTCCGGGAACACCAGATCGATGTTTTATACGTCGACGGCAGGATGGTGGGATTGATCGAGATGATCATACACCCCGATCACCTCTGGATCGAGAACGTCGCAATCACGCCGGAAAGCCAAGGCAACGGTTTTGGTCGTCAATTACTGGACCACGCCGAACGCAGGGCTGCCGGGGCTGGTTGTCCTGAAATTCGCCTGCTCACGAACGCGGCCTTCGAGGCCAATGTTGCCCTTTATAGGGCGGTCGGCTACGACATCGATAGGCACGAGCCGTTCATGGGCGGGACGACCGTATATATGAGCAAGGGGATCGCAGGATAGCGCGGCCCGGAAGCGACGGATCCGCCCCACTGGAACGCTAACCGGCTCCGCGCCACCATGCGTCCGATTTTTGCCACTCGTCTGCGTGCCCACCGCCGCAAGGAACCCGCCCTTATGGACCTGCTCGCCGACCTCGCCCGCGACCTCGTCGCCCTCGACAGCCGCAGCTTCGTCTCCAACCTGCCGGTAGCGGAGCGCTTGGCCGCCGCGCTCGCCGGTTTCGAGGTCGAGGCGCTCGATTATGCCGACCCCGCCGGCGTGGCGAAGCGGGCGCTGGTCGCGCATCGCGGCGGGCCGGGCGGGCTCGCGCTGTCGGGCCACATGGATACCGTGCCGGAGACCGGCTGGCAGGACGATCCGTTTTCCGGCCGGATCGACGCTGCCGGCGTGCTGCACGGGCTCGGCAGCGCGGACATGAAGGGACCGGTGGCGGCGGCGGTGGTTGCCGCGCGCGCGCTGCCGGCGGCGGTGCCCGTCACCTTGCTGCTCACCACCGACGAGGAGACGACGAAGCAAGGCGCGCGCGAGATCGTCGCCCGCTCGGCGCTGGCCCGGCGCGCTGCGCCGCGGGCGATCGTGGTGGTAGAGCCGACCCGCCTGATCCCCGTGCGCGGCCATCGCAGCAGCATCAACTTCACCATCACCGCCGAGGGCGTGCAGGCGCACAGCAGCACCGGCCTGGGGCGCAACGCCAACTGGGCGCTGATCCCGTTCCTGGCGGAGATGCCGGCCGTGTTCGAACGCCTGCGTACCGATCCGGGACTGCAGGACGTTGCCTACGATCCGCCGTTCAGCGATTTCAACCTGACGATCGACAACTACGGCGCCGCGGTGAACGTGACGGTGCCGCACGCCACGGCGCGGATCAAGTTCCGCTATTCCGCGAAGATCGACCCCGCGCCGGTGTGTGCGGCGGTGCACGCCGCCGCCGCGCGCGCCGGGGTTACGATCACCGAGGCGCGGGAGGGGATGCCGCCCGAGCTCGGTGCCGACCATCCGCTGATCCGGCTGGCTGCCGACCTGAGTGGGGCGGCGCCGCGCACGGCGGCGTTCGGGACGGACGCTTCCGAGCTCTCGGCGCTGGCGCCCTGCGTGGTGCTGGGCCCGGGCGATATCGCGGTGGCGCATCGTCCCGGGGAGCACGTGTCCCTGGCCGAGCTTGCCGCGGCGGTGCCGCTGTTCACCCGCCTGGCCGAGGCCGTCGCCGCCGGCTGGTAGCGGTTGCGCCCCGCCCGCCGGCCGGGCCATCATGCCGTGCTGGCCCGCCGACGCGCGGGTCGGCGACAGGCAGGCAAACCGGATCAACGGGCAAAAACCACCAAACGGGAGCAAACGGTTCATGATCGGCAGGAGATCGATTCTGGCGGGCGGCGCGGCCGCAGCCGCGGCGTCCCTGGCACCGGGCGCCAGGGCCGCGGCGATGCCGGGGGTCACGAAGACCAGCCTCAAGATCGGCAACACCATGCCGTACAGCGGGCCGGCCTCGTCCTACGGGGCGATCGGCCACGCCGAGACCGCGTTCTTCAACATGGTCAACGAGAAGGGCGGCATCGCCGGCCACAAGATCGATTTTATCACCTACGACGACGGCTACCTCCCGCCCCGTACGGTGGAGGACGTGCGCCGCCTTCTGGAACAGGACAAGGTCGATTTCCTGTTCAACACCCTGGGCACGCCGACCAACTCGGCGATCGAGCGCTACGTGAACCACGAGCAGGTGCCGATGCTGTTCGTCGCCACCGGGGCGAGCAAATGGGGCCACTACACGGAGTTCCCCTGGACGATCGGCCTGCAGCCGAGCTACCGCACCGAAGCGCAGATCTATGCCAAGTACATCCTGCAGAACAAGCCGGCCGGCAAGATCGGAATCCTTTATCAGAACGACGATTTCGGCAAAGATTACGTGACCGGCCTGCGCGACGTGCTGGGCAAGGCGTGGCGCAAGCACGTCGTCAAATCGCTGTCCTATGAAGCGACCGATCCCACGGTCGATTCGCAGATCACCGAGCTGCAGGCCTCGGGCGCGGACGTGTTCGTCTGTGCCGCGGCACCCAAGCAGGCGGCGCAGTCGATCCGCAAAGTGCACGACCTCGGCTGGAAGCCGCTGTTCTTCATGACCAACGTGTCGATCTCGGCCGGCTCGGTGATGAAGCCGGCGGGAGCGGAAAACGGGGTCGGGATCATCACCAGCGGCTGGATGAAGGATCCGACCGAGGCTGCGTTCAAGAACGATGCCGGCATGAACGAGTGGCGCACGTTCATGGACAAGTACATGCCGCATGCCGACCAGACGGACAACAATTTCGTCTACGGCTACACCGCCTGCGTCGTGATGCGCCACGTGCTGGAGAGCTGCAAGGGCAATTTCTCCCGCGCCCACGTGATGAAGCAGGCGACCGCGATCAAGCGGCTGGAGGTCGGCACCCTGCTTCCGGGCATCACGGTGGCGACCAGCCCGAGCAACTACTACCCGATCCGGGAGATGCAGTTGCAGCGCTGGGACGGGCAGAACTGGGTCCGCTTCGGCAGTATCATCGAAGGCGTTTGAGCATCGAAAGCGACGGCTGCAGTCCGGGCGGGCGCGTGGGGCGTCCGTCCGGACCGCGTCGCCGCTCAGCCGGCTTCTTCCGCCGGCGTCTCCGGGCGTGTTGCCTCGAGCGTCGCCACCCGGTGCTCCAGAGCGGCAAGCCGCGCTTCGACCGCGGCGAGCTTGGCCACCGCCTCCTCCTGGCCGGTGCGGGCGTTGGCCGCCATCTGCTGGATCGCTTCCAGCTCGTCGCGGCGCACGAGGTCGAGCCGGCGCAGCGCCTCGTCGATGCGGGCGCGGATCATCGCCTCCGCCTCCTCGCGCATCCCGGCCAGCGCGGAGATCGCCCCGCCGGCGACGCCGGCGAGGTCGTCGAAGAACTTCGGCCGCTCGCTCATGGTTCTAACCCCTTGTTCATTCTGGCCCGGCCGGGACCCCCTGCCGTGCGGTGGCGGATGCCTCTATAAGCCGCGCCCATGATTATGGTCACCGGCGGAGCCGGTTTCATCGGCTCGATGCTGCAAGCCGCCCTGGTCCGCCGCGGGGCGGAAACGGTGGTGGTCGACTGGCTGGGCGATGCCGGCAAGTGGCGCAACCTCGCCGCCCATCCGCCCGCCCGGCTGATCCCGCCCGAGGCGCTCGACGATTTCCTTGCCGCCCGCCCGCCGCTGGAGGCGCTGGTGCATCTCGGTGCGGTGAGCGAGACCACCGCCACCGACGGCGACCTGGCGTGGGCGACCAATGTGGAGCTGCCGTTGCGGCTCTGGACCTGGTGCGCGGCACGCGGGGTGCCGTTCCTCTATGCCTCCTCGGCGGCGACCTACGGCGACGGGTCGGCGGGATTCGAGGACGACCCGAGCCCGGCGGCGCTCGCCCGGCTGCGCCCGCTCAATCTGTACGGCTGGACCAAGCATGCCTTCGACCTGCGGGTGGCGGCACTGATCGCGCAGGGCGCGCCACGGCCGCCGCAGTGGGCGGGGCTCAAGTTCTTCAACGTCTACGGGCCGAACGAATACCACAAGGGGAAGATGATCTCGGTGGTGAAGGTGAAATACGACGAGGTCGCCGCCGGCGTGGCCCCGCGCCTGTTCCGGTCCGATCGCGCCGGGCTGGCGGACGGGGCACAGGCGCGGGATTTCATCTGGGTGGGCGACGTGGTCGACGTGATCCTGTGGCTGCTCGACACGCCGGCGGTGAACGGGCTGTTCAACGTCGGCACCGGGAAGGCGCGCACGTATCTCGATCTCGCGCACGCGGTCTGCGACGCCGCCGGGGTGGCGCGGGACGTGGCGTTCATCGACATGCCGGAAAAATTGCGCGGTCAGTACCAGTCGTTCACCGAGGCCAGCACGGCGCGGCTGCGCGCCGCCGGCTTCCCCGGCCAGTTCACGCCGCTTGAGGACGGCATCCGCCGCTACGTGCGGGACTATCTGGCGCAGGTGGACGCCTACGCATGACCGGTGAAAGCATGGCGGCCGCGGGTATGATGGCCGGGCGCATGATGGGGGTGATGGTCTATCCGGGGTTCGACCCGGTGGCGATCCATCTCGGGCCGATCAACATCCGCTGGTATGCGCTGGCATATATCACCGCGCTGCTGCTGGGCTGGCGGCTGGCGCGGAACCTCGTGCGGCGGGCGCCGGTGGTGGCGACGGCGGAGCAGGTGGACGATTTCCTGACCTGGGCGACGCTCGGCGTCGTGCTGGGCGGCCGGCTCGGCTACGTGCTGTTCTACCAGCCGTCGCTCTATTTCGCCCATCCGGCGCTGATCCCGGCGGTCTGGGACGGCGGCATGAGCTTCCACGGCGGGGCGATCGGGGTCGGGATCGCGATCTGGTGGTTCTGCCGCAGGAACGGGCTGCGCGTGCTCGCCTTCGCCGACCGGATCGCGGCGCCGGTGCCGATCGGGCTGGGGCTCGGGCGGGTGGCCAATTTCATCAACGGGGAGCTGTGGGGGCGGCCGGTGCCGGGCTGCACCGCGGCGCATTGCTGGCTGCCGGTGGCGATGATCTACCCGGAGGCGGGGCCGGTGCCGCGCTATCCCTCCGAGCTGATCGAGGCGTCGCTGGAGGGCATCATCCTGCTCGCGGTGATGCTGGTGCTGGCGCGGCGGGAATACTGGCGGTCGCGGCCGGGCTGGCTTACCGGGGTGTTCGTGTTCGGCTACGGGGTGTGCCGCATCGTCTCCGAGTGCTTCCGCCAGCCGGACCCGTTCCTGGGCTACCTCGCCGGCGGGCTGACCATGGGGCAGATCCTGTCGATCCCGATGCTGATGATCGGGGCCGGGCTGATCTGGTACGCGCTGCGCCATCCGTGGGTGGCGCCGGCAGAGCGGGCGGAGGTGGCGGCGGGTGCCGGCCGTGTTCGCCCCGACGCCGGCTGAGGGCCGTCGGGCGGCGAATGGTGGGCGCTGGCTGGTACCGGGGCGGCATGGCGGCCGGATCGGTGCGGCCCGATGGGTGCTGCCCGATGGGTGCTGGATGAGGGGCACGGCATGACGGGCGCCGGCCGGGAAGCGACGGAAGCGGCGTCGGCCGAACGGCTGGACCGTTTCATGGCGCGCGCCAATGCCGCCTACTACGCGACGCACGACCCGTTTGCCGATTTCACCACCGCGCCCGAGATCGCGCAGGCGTTCGGGGAAATCCTCGGTCTGTGGGCGGCGGTGAGCTGGGAGCTGCTCGGCCGGCCGGACCCGGTGCTGCTGGCGGAGGCGGGGCCGGGGCGTGGCACCCTGTTGGCCGATGCCCTGCGCGCGATCGGCAAGGTCGCTCCGGGCTTTGCGGGCGCGCTGTCGCTGCACCTGATCGAGACCTCGCCGCGGCTGCGGGCCGCCCAGGCCGCCGCGCTGCCGGGGGTCTGGGCGGCCCGCGCCACCTGGCACGACAGCCTGGACAGCGTGCCGGAGGCACCGCTGCTGCTGCTCGCCAACGAATTCCTGGACGCGCTGCCGATCCGCCAGTTCGTCCGCGACGATGGGGCCTGGACGGAACGCCACGTGGCGGCCGGCGCCTTCGTCACCCGCCCCGCGCCGTTGGGGGAGGCGGGGGTGCCCGCTGCGCTCCCCGCCTGGGTCGGGTCCGGCGCCCCTGGTCCGACCGCGCCCCCGGCGACGGGCGATCGCCGGGAAGTGGGTGATCGCCGTCCTCGGCATGAGAGCCACGTCGGCGGCGACGGCCGGGCTCGGGATGATGGCCGGCCTGAGGGCAATGACCAGGCAGCGGGCGAGATCGTCGAGGTGTGCGAGGCCGCGCACGCGTTCGTCGGGGCCCTGGCGGCGCGGCTGACCCGGCATCCGGGGGCGGCGCTCCTCCTCGACTACGGGCCGGCCGCGCCTGCGACCGGCGACAGCCTGCAGGCGCTGCGCGCCGGCCGCCCGGCCGACCCGCTGGCCGCGCCGGGGGAGGCCGACCTGACGGCGCATGTGGATTTCCCCGGGCTCGCCCGCCGCGCCCGGGCTGCCGGCGCTGCGGTGCACGGGCCGCTGGCGCAGGGGGTGTTGCTGACCCGCCTCGGGCTGTTCCAGCGCACCGACCGGCTGGCACGCGGCCAGCCGCCGGCGCGGGCGGCCGGGCTGATCGCGGCAGCGCGGCGGCTGGCCGAGCCGCACCGCATGGGCCGGCTGTTCAAGGCGCTGGCGCTGTGCCACCCCGACTGCCCCACCCCGCCGGGATTCGAGCCATGACCGCCGTGCCGCTGCGTTCCGCCCTGCTGCCCACCTTGCATGGGTTCTTTACCCGCCAGGGCGGGGTCTCCACCGGCCCCTATGCGGCGCTCAATTGCAGCCTGTCGGGGGCCGACACGGCGGAGGCGGTGACGGAGAACCGGGCGCGTGCGGCACGGGCGCTCGGCCTGGCGCCGGCGGGGCTGGTGGGGCTGAGCCAGGTGCACGGCACAGAGGTGGTGGTGGTGGACGCGCCGTGGCCGGCCGGAGCGGGGCCGCGGGCGGATGCGATGGTGACGGGCCGGCCTGGCGTCGGGCTCGGGATCGTCACCGCCGATTGCGCGCCGGTGCTGCTGGCCGATCCCGCGGCCGGCGTGGTCGGCGCCGTGCATGCCGGCTGGCGCGGCGCGGTGGCCGGCGTGATCGAGGCGACGGTGGCGGCGATGGCGACCCTGGGGGCGCGGGCGGAGCGCATCGCTGCCGCGGTCGGCCCGTGCATCGGCCAGGCGTCCTACGAGGTCGGGCCTGACCTGCGCGCCGCGCTGCTGGAGGCGGACCTGAAGGGGGCACGCTTCCTTGCCCCGGGCCGGCGCGCCGATCGCTGGCAGTTCGACCTGTCGGGCTATTGCCTGGCACGGCTGCTCGCCGCGGGGGTGGGCGTCGCCGAGGCGCTGGCGGCCGATACGGCGGCCGATGCGGAGCGGTTTTTCAGCCACCGTCGGCGCACCCTCGGCGACGGGGGGCCGATCGGGCACCAGATCTCCATCGTGGCGCTGGAGGGTTGATGCGCTTCCTGGTGCTGGCCTTGGCCATGGTGCTGCCGCTCGCCGGCTGCGGGGAATTGCCGGAGCCGTTTCTCGGCAACCCAGGCCCGGTCGGGTTGCAACTGCGCCAGCCGCCGGAGCCGCGGCTCGCGGTGCCCCCGCCGGCGACGGCGCTGCTGTCGGACGGGGCGGCGCGCAGCTTCGCCGTGGTCCTGGCGCACAGCCTGCGGGCCCACGAGGTGCCCGCCTTCGCGCTGGCGCCGGCGCCGACGGACTGGCGGCTCGCGGTTGCCGCCGCCGACCGCGGGGCGGAGGTGATCCCGACCTACACCGTGCTGAACCCGCGGGGCCAGGCGCAAGGCCGCGTGGTGGGCGCGCCGGTGTCGGTCGCCGCCTGGGCTGCCGCCGGGCCGGCCACGTTGACGGCGGCAGCGGATCAGGCGGCGCCGCAGCTGGCAAAGCTGCTGACGGGGGTGGAGGTCGCGCTGATGCAGGCGGATCCGAACAGCCTCTACAACCGGCCCGCCCGGGTGCTGGTGAGCGGGGTGACGGGCGCGCCTGGGAATGGCGATCCGCTGCTGAGCGGGTCCATGCAGCTGGCGCTGAAATCGGCGGGGGAGGTGGTGCAGCCCAGCAAGGCGGGGGCGGATTTCGTCGTCCGCGGGCAGGTGCGGATGGTGCCGCTGCCCGGCGGGCAGCAGCGGGTGGAGGTGCAATGGATCGTCGATACCGCGGCGGGAGCCGAGGGAGGACGGGTGGTGCAGCTCAATGTCGTGCCGGCGGGGTCGCTCGATCATGACTGGGGGGCAGTCGCGGAGGCGGTGGCGGAGCAGGCGGCGGGCGGGGTGCGGGAGGTGATCCTGCGGCAGTCGCGGCGGGAGTAGGGCGGCTTCGGAGCTGGGCGCGAAACGTCGGAAATTCAGTAGAATCAATGTCACACGACTTGCACAGCGAAATGCTGCGTTCAGGAATCAAAAAACCATGCCGCACGGCCGTGGCTCAGGGCCGGCCGTGACGGGAGGCGTTGGGCCGGCGGTTACGTTGCTATATCATAACGATATGGGCGCACGAACGCCGGCCCCGGCCTAGCAGCCGAAAAGCGGTGGGCGGTAGCCGAGCGGACCGTGCTCGCGGATCGCCGCGGCTTCAGATCGCCGGCGCGGGCGGTCGGGGTCGGGCGCTGCCGCCGGCGCGCGCCGTGGGGGCGTGTCCGGCGCGGGCAGTGGGGTCTCGGGTGGCGTGATGCCGAACATCCGGCAGAGCGGGCGCAGCACCCGCCACAGGCGCGGGGCTGTCGCCAGCAGTTCCGTCATTTCCGGCTGGGCCAGGAGATAGGCGAACTCGATGCCGAACGGCACCGTCTCCGGCGCCATCCGCGCCAGCCAGCCGTAGCCTCTGGGCAGGGTCCGGCGCGGCGCGGGGGGCCAGGTCGGCGTCGCATTGGCCGGCACCGCATCGGCGGGCAGCGCATCGGTGGGCAGCGCATCGGTGGGCATGGGGGCGGGTTCGGCGGGGCGGCGGCGGGTCCTTGCTACCGGATGGGCGGCGATGGCGGCGAAGCGCTCGGCTGCTTCCGTGAGGCGGTTCCACAGCCGGGCCGCGAGGTCCATCAGGACCGGGTTGTGCTCGGCGCCGGTCGCCATCGCTTCGCGCAGCCCGCCGATGAAGCGGGCGAAGCGCCCGGCGAGGGCCCAGGCGCTGGTGGTGGGGGGCGAAGCGGCGGCGGCGGACATGAACGAAACAAGAACACGAATCCGCCGCTGTGTCAAGCGGTTTCGCGCCGGGGTAGTGTCTCAGTTTGAATTTCAGCTTTGCGTGGGAGGCAACGGCAACTATCAGGCGAGCGGGTCTCCCGATATAAGACGGGAATGCTGAAGCTTACCTGTCTCTGCGGCCAAGTCCGCATCGAAGTGGCAAAACGCCCGGACTTCATCAACAAATGCAATTGCACGCTATGCAGCAAGTCTGGCGCTCGCTGGTCCTATTTCCACCCCTCCGAAGTCGGCATAGAGGGAGCGACCAGAAAATATAGCCGGGAAGACAAAGACGATCCGGCCGCAGAAATCCACTTCTGCGGCAGGTGTGGTTCGACGACGCATTTTACGCTGACGAAGAGCGCCATATCGAAATTCGGTAATATCCAGACGGGCGTTAATATGTCGCTGGCAGATGAGAGCGATCTCGTCGGAAGCGAATTTCGTTACCCTGACGGACGGACTTGGTCGGGCGGGGCCGACTTCGGCTATGTGCGGGAGCCCCGAGTTATTGGTCAAAGCGCGGCTTCGCAATGACTGCTTACGAGGATTGCCGCTAAGTCATGACCGCGGTTGAGCGAGGGCGTAAAGCCAAACTGACACTACCCGCGCCGGGGGCGCCGCGGTCCGGGCGGTCACGCTGGCCCGGCGGGGGATCGCGCGCGGCTGCGCCGGGGATCGGGCGGGGCGGCAGGGTCGATGCGGTCGGCGGCGGCGTCGTCGGGTGCGGGCAGATCGGGCCCGGGGAGGGGCCGCGTGTGCGGGGAGGTTTCTCGGTTCGGCTGGATGCCGTTTCTCCGTCCCGGCCGTAGGTCAGTCGGACGCGGCGGGGTGGGCCGGGTCAAGGATCGGCGCTTCTTCGGCGCCGACCGCTACGCGGCGCGACCTCTTGGGAGCGTCCTTGAGGCGGTCCATCCCGCCGAGTCACGCTCGGTCTGCCGGGCTGATCGCGGTCGTGGTCCGGAGGTATCGTCTGGACGCGGCCAGGAGTTGGATATTTGCGGCGGTGGGTCGCTTCGCTGACGACGTCGCCGGACACGCCGGTACTCCACCCTGGGACGGACAGAATTCTGCGTTGCGCTTCCGTGTAGAATAAGATGCTTTATGGTAAGTCGGACGGCGAGGAATCTAATGCCTTGAGCGCCGCAAGCTCACGCCGCGCCGCACGTTCAAATCGGTTTAATTGCCTCGATATCTTCTCATCAGCGCCAAACACGGCGACACTACGCCGCCCGTAGGATGAAAAATTGCGTAGCGCCCGGATGCATGTGCCGTCATTGATTTCAAGATACGAGAAACGTCGATATAGCTTCTTTGTATGAACCTTACTTGATAACCCTTTCTTGACTCGCCAACTGCGAGACTTATGTGCCCGTTTCATAGCATGCCGCATCTTACGCCATTGACGTGCAAGCGAGCTTTCTCGAATGGCAGCCCCACCTTCGCCCATGGTGAAACCAAGATATTGAGCCGCTTTCGTTATACGCGGGAGGGTCTTTCCCTTGTCGAACAATGTCTTTTCAGTCTTGTGCGGCGAAATCTCAAGTCTCTCTTCAGAAATTAGACGTATTATTGTAGCTTCTACGTCCGCACTATCATTGGGGTTGCAGACAACTAGAATGTCGTCGGAATATCGCCGGTAAAGCGCGCCGACCGTGTCGCAAAAAGCGCGAGCCTTCGCATCAAACTCGATCATATAGAGGTTCGATACTGCGGCGCTGATAGGTGTCCCTTGCGGAATGCCACGCCGACGACCCTTCGCCAGTTCAGGGTTCGCATAAAAAGTAACCGCTTCAGCCTTTAACTCTTCCATACTGGCGATCCGATCGCGGCTCCTTACCTTTAGCCGCGCGCCAAACACTTCATGCGCCTTTAGTTCAGCAAGGCTAACGTAATAGAAACGAGTGATGGCGCGAAACACCTTGTACCAATCATCCGACAATTCTGGAACGCCTAGCAGGCCTTTTAAGCGCTTCTTGAGAAAGCTATGATCGAGAGTGTCAAAGAAGCCCGTTACATCAAAAGCCAGAATCATCACAGGAGCATTCTCTGACGCAAAGGCCAAGGCTTCTGCTGCAAAATCATAGTTTGCCCGCCCCAGAGCGCGATAGGCAATTACACTATCGCAGATGCCTGTGGCTCTATAGTGCTGATCCAGCGCCAGATTTATGTGATGGGCATAGTAGGCGAGGATACATGCATCTCGATGAGAGGCATATTTGATGGGTCGTTCTTTGACGCTTATTGTCCGAATGCCAGTTTCCGGGCATTTTTTGTAGCGTGTTTCCGCCTTCGTGTAGTGGATCAATGGTGAGAAGGCATGTCGCGACACGAGCGTAGGATTCGTAATTTTTCTGGCAAAAGCCTCGTTGACAGGTAAATCAAAGTGCCGATACCGGCGGGGCTTCAACCACTCCGGAGTCATTTGGCCTCCTGTCGCAGAGTTCGGGGGACTGGCCTTGACCCTAGGCTCCAGCCAAAATTGGGCGTCCCCCGAACGCACGCCACCTTCTGTCGGCAGATACGTTCAGCGTCTCCATTCCAAACGCCTCGCCAACACGGGCCTCGAAACGCGAGGTGGTATAGTGTAACCGTAGAGGTCAGAGCGATGCTCAAAGTCTCACTCAATCTGGCGGCGGCCGCGGCAATGCTGTTCGGCATCGTCGTGCCGGGTCTCAGTATCGAGGTTGACAGTCTCAACAGTCCGACCGCCAAGCTGATCCCTGGCGGCGAGAGCTACATGGCAACGAACCGTCCATAGTTCAAGGGCATTGCTGATCATATAGACAATAGCGGTGTTATTCTGAAATAAAATCAACCGAAGATGGCGCGGTAGCGCCCTAAGGACACGTAATGGTTGTAGTTTGCAATAATGCGCCCTTTAGCCGGGAAATCGCCGCCGCGCTGACGTTGTAGCTGCGGGCAATTTTCGTCAGTAGCTCCCCGCTCTCGCGCCGCGCAAGCGCTTCCTTCCTCTGGTGCGCGGTCACCTTGAACGGTCGGCCAAGGCTCTTGCCGTTCGCCTTGGCGCGGGCGCGGCCTTCGCCCGTGCGGGCGCGGATAAGTTCCCTCTCAAACTCGGCCAGGCCGCCGAGCACGGTCAGCATCAGCCGGCCGTGGGCAGTCGTGGTGTCGGCCCAGGTGTCGCCTAGGGATCGGAAGCCGGCCTTGCGGTCGGCGACCGTGGCGAGGGTGTTGAGCAGGTCGCGGGTGGAGCGGGCCAGGCGGTCGAGCCTGGTCACCATCAGCACGTCGCCGGCGGCAAGCTGGCCGAGCACCTGGCGGAGCTGCGCCCGGTCGGTCTTGGCCCCGCTCGCGGTCTCCCGGAACACCTGGCCGGCCCCTGCCGCCCGGAGCTGGCGCACCTGGGCGTCAACGCTCTGGCCGTCGGTCGAGACCCGTGCATACCCGTAGATCATGGGGTCTGATGTGCACCTGATTTACGCAACGGAAAAGCCCCGCAACGGAAAAGCCCCAAGGAATCAAGACGCTGTGTCTGGTGCAAAATCCTTGATATTCTGCACAGGGACTTGCGCCATGCCCCCGACCCCGCCGTCACGCCGCAACGGCAACGTCGATCTCACGATGCCCCTTGGCGGCAGTGAGGGTCGGGCAAACCGCCCGCCCGGCCGCCCCGCCCTCTACGCATCCCCACCCAGAATCTCCGCGATCTCCCCCGCCCCGAACCCTGCCTCCCCCAACACCTCCACCCCATGCTCCCCCAGCCGAGGCCACAGCCGCCGCACGCCCGCCGGGCTCGCCGAGAACCGCGCCGGGATCGCCGGCACCCGCACCCGCCCTTCGCTCGGATGCTCCGCCAGCGCGAAGAACCCGGTCTCGCGCAGATACGCATTCTCCAGCAGCGCCGGCAGGCTCGATGCCTCCCCGCACGGAATATCCAGCGGGCGCAGGATCGCGAGCCATTCCGCCGTGGTCCGTGCCGTCAGTCCCTCGGCCAGCACCGCCAACAGCGCATCGACATGCGCGGAGCGCGCGGCGATGGTCGCGAAACGCGGATCGGCGACCAGCGCCTCCCGCCCGATGGCGCGCAGCACCCGCGCCCATTGCGCATCGCTCACGCAGATGACCGAGATGAACCCGTCGCGCGTCGCATAGGGCCGCCGGTGCGGGGTCAGCATGCGCGGATAGCCCATGCCCCGCTCCGGTTCGTCGATCGTGGCGCCCCACATGTGCTCGACCAGCAGGAACGACAGCATCGACTCCATCATCGGCACGTGCACGGCCTGGCCCTGCCCGGTGCGCTCGCGGTGGAACAGCGCCATGCCGATCATCGACGCCAGCAACTGCCCGGTGAGCTTGTCCACCGCCACGGTCGGGAAATACCGCGGCGCGCCATCTGGTCCCGCGTTCAACGCCGCCGCCCCGCTCATGCCCTGGATCAGGTCGTCGAACGCCGGGTATTCGGCCATCGAGCTTCCCTCGCGGAACCCGGTCGCCGCCGCATGGATCAGCCGCGGATAGCGCGCCCCCAGGGTCGCGTCATCCAGCCCGAGCCGCGCCGCCGCCCCCAGCCGCATGTTGTGCACGAACACATCCGCCCCCGCGATCAGCCGATCGAGCGCCGCACGCGCCGCCGGACGTTTCAGGTCCAGCACCACGCTGCGCTTGTTGCGGTTGAGGTTGGCGAAATAGGACCCCATGCCGGGCCCGCGCGACGGCCCGATCTGCCTGGTGGGATCGCCCTCCGGCGTTTCGATCTTCACCACGTCGGCACCCATGTCGCCGAGCGTCTGGGTGGCGAACGGTCCCAGCACCACGGCGGTGAGGTCGATCACCCGCACGCCGGCGAGCGGTCCGCCCGCTGCCTCGCCCGGCTCGGCCATGCGCTGTCCCCCCGTCCGTTGCCGCCGGTGGGCAGGGTGCGATGGGGGCAGGATCGTGGCAATCTGCCCGCGCAGGGGGAGGGGCGGCCATGCCGGGTCAGCGCTTGGCGGAGCAGGGCGGATCGCGCGAGTCTGGGGCCATGCCTGAACCCTCGCCCGACGCGCCTCCCGACGCGGCTCCCGCCACGGCTCCTGCCGCGGCTCCCTTGGGGGGGCGCCCGCCGCGCCTGGTCAGCACCCGCACGATCGCGCTGATCGTCGCCAGCTCGATGCTGATGGAGCAGCTCGACGGCACCGTGCTCGCGACCGCGCTGCCGGCGATGGCGCACACCTTCCACGTGCCGCCGCTGCGGATGAACATCGCGCTCACCTGCTACCTGCTGACCTTGGCGATGTTCATCCCCGCCAGCGGCAAGATGGCCGACCGCTACGGCTCGCGGACCGTGTTCCGTGCCGCGATCGCGCTGTTCACCCTGGGCTCGATCCTGTGCGGCGTGTCGCAGAGCCTGCCGGAGCTGGTGGCGGCGCGCATGCTGCAAGGCACCGGCGGGGCGATGATGTCCCCGGTCGGGCGGCTCGTGCTGCTGCGCACGGCCTCGAAGGCGGAGCTTGTTTCGGCGATGGCCTGGCTGATGATCCCGGCGACGATCGGGCCGATCCTGGGTCCCCCGCTCGGCGGGTTCATCGTGACCTACATCAACTGGCGGTGGATCTTCTTCATCAACGTGCCGATCGGCGCGGTCGGCATCCTGCTCGTGACCCTGTTCATCGAGGAGATGCGCGAACCGGTGAAGACGCCGATCGACCTCGTGGGCCTCGCGCTGTCGGGCACCGCGCTCGCCTGCCTGATGTTCGGGATCGAGATGGCGGCGCGCGGCGCGGGGGGGAATGTTGCGACCTGGGCGCTGCTGGCGGCGGGCGTCGCGGTGGGCGCGCTCTATACCGGGCATGCGCGCCGGCATCCGCATCCGATCCTGGATTTCCGGCTGATGCACTACGCGACGTTCCGGTTTTCCGTGTTCTCCGGGGCGTTCTCGCGCATCGGCGCCGGCGCGACGCCGTTCCTGCTGCCGATGATGATGCAGCTGGGGTTCGGCTATTCGGCGGCGCGCAGCGGGGTGATCACCTTCGCCGGCTCGCTCGGGTCGTTGGCGATGCGGGCGGTGGCGCCGGGCATCCTGCGCAAGCTGGGCTTCCGCCCGGTGATGGTCTGGATCGGGTTCGTGGCGACGGCGCTGCTGGGCGCGATGGCCGGGTTCCGCCCGGACTGGCCGATGCCGGCGATCTACCTGGTGCTGATCGTGGGCGGGTTTTTCCAGTCGCTGATGTTCATGGCCTACAACACGATCGCCTATGCCGAGATACCGCGCCCGGACATGAGCGCGGCGACCAGTTTCTACACGACGCAGCAGCAGATGATGCTGTCGCTCGGGATTGCGATTTCGGCCGCGGCGCTCGGGGCGTCGATGGCGGTGCATGGGCACGCGGTGCCGAAGTTGGGGGATTTCTCGGTCGCGTTCCTGGTGGTGGCGGGGCTGGCGATGGTCGCGCCGGCGATCTCGACCCGGCTGGACCCTGATGCGGGGGCGGAGCTCTGCGGACGGGCGGTTGCGGCGGCGATCCCGCCGGGCCCGCCGGTGCAGGCGGGCGCGGCGGGGAAGGGGTAGCGGGCTAGGCGTTCGCCCGTTCCAGCTCCGCCTCGGTGATCCCGAGCTTGCCCGCCGCTTCCCGGATCTGTTCCCACGTCCGATCGTCCACCGGGATCCCGTTCGCCCGCCGTGCGGCGGCGGAGCGGCGTTCCGGCTCGCCCGGCAGCAGGATCGATTCGAACCCCGGTGCGACCTGCGACGAGCGGATATGCGCCTTCGTCGCTTCCACCCCCGCCAGCACCTGCGCAGCGTCGCCGCCGATGCGCGCGAGGTCGATCACGACGGCGAACAGGCTGTTCAGGATGCCGCCGCGGTTGGGCTCGCCGGCGCGCTGGCCGCCGGCCACGGCGCCGGCCATGATCTCGCACATCACGGCAAGTCCCGAGCCCTTGTGGCGGCCGAATGCGGTCAGCGCGCCGATGTGCTCGTCGATGAACGGGGTCGGATCGTTGGTCGGGTTGCCGCTCGCACTGATCAGGCAGCCGTCGGGCACCGGGACGCCCTTGTTGCGCGCGACGCGGGCCTTGCCGGCGGCGATGGTGGTGGTGGCCATGTCGAGCAGCACCGGGCCCTCGGCGCCCGGCACCGCGGTGACGAACGGGTTGGTGCCGAGGCGCGGCTCGGCGCAGCCCCAGGGGGCGGCGATGTCGTGGTGGTCGGCGACGTTCACGTAGCCGATGAACGCCATGCCTGCGGCCACCGCCTGCTCCCCGTAGGTGCCGACCCGGCCGATATGGGAGGAGTTGCGCATCCCGAGCACGCAGGCACCGGTGTGGCGCGCCCGCTCGATCGCGCGGCGGACCGATTCCGCCGCCATGTGCTGGCCGTAGCCGCGGCGGGCGTCGAGCACCAGCAGGGCGCCGAAGTCGAGCACCGTCTCCGGCTCCTGGTTCGGCACCAGCAGCCCGTCCTGCAGCAGGCGCACGTAGGCCGGCAGCATGCCGACGCCGTGGCTGTCGTGGCCGGCGAGGTTGGCGCGGACCAGGTGGTCGGCGACCAGCGCGGTTTCCTCGGCGTCACTCCCCATGCGGCGGACGATGAGGGCGGTGACGGCGCGAAGGCGGTCTTCGGTGAAAGTCGGCATTTGGGCGTTTCCTGTGGCCGGTCCGTGGAAGGCTTGGGTCTTTCATAAAGATTCCGCAGCGAGGCGAAAGGGGCGCGCCGGGGTTCGCACCCGGGGTTGCCTCTCCAGGGGCCACCGGGGTCCACCTTCGGGGCGCGGAGCGGACCTGCGGTTGACGCAACGGGGCGAAGGCGGGCATCTGGCGATTCTCGTTCGTTCTGTGCCGGAGTGTGATCATGCGCCGCCTGAGCCTCCTGGTCCTGCTCTGCCTGCTGTCCCTGCCGGCGTACGCGGCGGCGCCGGCGCGCAACTTCGTCGTGTTCTTCCAGGAATGGTCCGCCGCGCTCGGTGCGCCGGCGCAGCACGTCATCGCCCGTGCCGCGGCATGGTCGAAGGCGCATCCGGAGGCGGCGCTGACCGTGTCCGGCGCAGCCGACCGCATCGGCTCCGGCACGGCCAATCGGCTGCTGTCGGAACTGCGGGCGCAGGTGGTGACGGACCAGCTGGCGGCGGATGGCGTGCCGGCGAGCGGGGTGCGGCAGCTCGCGCTCGGCTCGATCGGCTACGAGCTGAAGTCGCAGATGAGCCGGCGGGTGATCATCTCCTTCGCGGAGCGTTGATCGCGCGCTCGGGCGCGCCGGGCGGTGCCCGGTTTCAGTCGCCGCATTGCTTGAGGCCGAAGGCCAGCGCCAGGCCGGGCGCGCCGGGCACTTGCGCCCAGGCGTCCAGCCGAGGCTCCGGTCACGATGCCCATCCGGACGATCGGCCTACTCCCCGGCGAGGCGGGTCGCCTCCAGCGGCGCCGCGAGCCGCATCAGCGCGGACACGTCGGCGGCCTGCGCGATCCCCAGCACCGCATCCGCGAGCCGCGCCGCCCGATCGGCGCCCAGCACCGCGTCGGCGAGGCCGTGGAACTTCGCCCGCAGCTCCGCCTCCGTCAGGAAATTCGAGGGTTCGCCCTTCGGCACCACGACTGTCTTCACGAACACCTGCCCGCGGGCGCGGATCGTGACCTTGCCCGACATGTTGGCGGGGAACTCGGCCTCGATCTCCGGATCGAATTCGCAGCGGATTTTCGGCAGCAGGGCGCGTATGTCCGCATCTTCCAGCAGCTTGTAGCTGTCCCAGCCCATCGCCCCGGTGGCGAGCGCGCAGGCGACGACGAACGGGCCGCTGAACTGGCCGTCCACCACGTTGCGCGGGTCGGATTTCTTCTCGGCAGGCTGGCCGATCAGGGTCATGCCGGAGTGGGGCAGGCCGAGGGTCACGGCTTCGATCTCCCCGGCCCGCAGCCCGTGCGCAGCGCGCAGGGCGAGCGCCGCGTCGATGCTGGCATGGCCGTAGCGGCAGGACGGGTAGGGCTTCACCGCGGTCGCCATCAGCTCGAACACCTGGCCGAGGTCCTGCGTGACACGTTCCGGCTTCGGGTCGGGGGCGTAGGCGCGGAGGAAGCCGTGCCGCCCCTCCAGCGCCTCGGCCGCGCCCTTGAAGCCTTCGCGCACGAGGGTTGCCGCGACCAGGCCGTTGGTGGCCGCCCAGCCGACCTGGAAGCGCTTGGTCCAGGCGCCGTTGACCAGGAATTCGAGGCTGCCGGCGGCCTGGCTCAGCGCGGTGCCGAGCGCGCCGGCGATCCCCTCGGCATCGAGCCCGAACACCCGCCCGGCGGCGGCGGCGGCGCCGAACGCGCCGCAGGTGGCGGAGGGGTGGAAGCCGCGGTCGTAATGCGCCCCGGCCGGCAGCGCGAGTGCGATCCGGCACGTGACCTCGTACCCCGCGACGATCGCGGCCAGCACGTCCGCCCCCGAGGCGCCCGCCATCTCGCCCGCCGCCAGGGCGGCCGGGATGACCGGGGCGCCGGGATGCAGACTGCCGGCGGCGTGGGTGTCGTCGAAATCGAGCGAATGCGCGAGCGCGCCGTTCAGCAGCGCCGCCCCGGGCGGGGTGTAGCGGGCGGCATCGCCGAAGACGCCGGAGTTGCCGCCGCCGAAACCGAGCGCGCGGGCCGCGCGGAGGAAGCTGTCGGTGCTTTCCGCATCAAAGCGGGCGCGGACGATGTTGCCGACCAGGTCGAGCACGAGGAAGCGGGCGCGATCGACGACCTCGGACGGCAGGCGGTTCAGGGTGAGGGTGGCGACAAAGTCGGATAGGGCGGCGGTGATGGCCATGGGTCCCGGTCTCCTGCGCTGCGATTGGCGGCGGGGAGTTTGGCGCAAAGCGGCGGCGGCGGGAACCGTGGGGCAGCAGGCGCGGGGTGGGTGCAATGGCCGGTAAGCGGCGGGCAAGTTTGTGGCTCGGTCCGCTTGCTGGGGTCTGTATGGCCGGTCACCCCGCGTTTTGGGTCGAGTCGCCCGTGACCGCGCCAAGCGTAAAATCCAGGCAGCGCATCACGCCAGGCGAGCGGCTTTACGTCGTGGTGAGCGATTGCCCCTTGACGGCCCGTTGAGTTGGCGGCATAAATGCGCATGTTCTCACTCAAGACATAGGTTCATGGCCCGCCCCCTCAGCGAAGAGAAACGGAACGCTCTTTTGACTGCTGCGACCAGCGCAGTGGCGTCGTCAGGCGTTGCCGCATCCACGCTCAGGATCGCCAAGGATGCGGGGGTCGCGGAGGGGACTTTGTTTGTGTACTTCCCGACCAAGGACGATCTGCTCAATCAGCTCTACCTGGATTTGAAATCCGACCTCATGGGCTTTCTCACCGCTGATTTTCCGGTCGATGCAGGCATCAAGAAACAGATTCAGCATGTCTGGAATCTCTATATCGACTGGGGGGCACGCAGCCCGGATAAGTGGAGGGCGCGGCGGCAGCTGAGTGTCTCGGAGAAAATCACCGAGGCGACCCGAAATGCAGTCCAGGCGATGGATCATGACTTGCGGGCGCTGCTGGAAAAAGGCTTCGAGACGGGCATTCTCCGTGAGCAGCCGATCTCCTTTCTGGGCGGAGTCGTCGAGGCTCTTTCCGACATGGTTCTTGAGATGGCTGTGCAGGATCCTGCCAAAATCGGCCAGTACAGACACCTGGGCTGGAAAGCAGTGTGGGGCTCCATCGCAGCCTGATGAGGCATCAATTTTTCCGAATTTAATGAGTGCGTCCTCACTCCATTCGGTTGAAAGGAGCCAACGATGAGAAAGACTTGGCTGATCACGGGCAGCGGCCGTGGACTGGGGCGTTCGATAGCAGAAGCGGTACTGGAGAATGGCGATCACCTGCTGGCGACGACGAGAAACGTCGAGCGTCTGGCCGATCTCGAGGAACGCTATGGAGACCGTGTCGAGGTCACAACATTCGACGTGACCGACGCGGGAGCTGCGGGAATTTGGGACGACAGGCGCAAGCGAAGGCAGCTTCCGGATGAAAGGACCAGCAGGTCCACCGATTTCGAGGGCAGGGACCTGTCTCTGCTGGCAGGTCTGTCCATCATGTTGTGAACCGGTCCTTCAGTTGCGGCTAACGGTCGATCACCGTTTCGTTCCGTCATCGCGGCCGTCTCCCTGACCAAGCGCCTGGACGACCCATGAATGCCGGGCGTGCGCGTGAAATCGTTCGAGTCTGTCTGCCCTTTTGCCACTCCTGAAAGGACCGGCCTGATGTCACGCCATCTTCGCGCAGGACTCCTGTCCGCCCTCTTCGTGGTGCCCTGGCTGGTGCTGCCTTCGATGCCGATTCTGGCTTTTACCCTGTGGATCTGCGGCGTCTGGTAGCCCGGTCAACCGCTCTCTTCGCGCATGCCAGGGAAGCCGTCTGCGGACCGAACGCTCTCAACTTCGAAAGAAAATCTCCATGCGGATATGTTGCCCGGACCCGGGTCTGGAGGCGTTGCTCTCCGACGACCTGATCCAAACGATGATGAGGGCGGATAACGTCAATCCTTACGATATCAAGACTCTATTCGACAAATTGCCGACCCCGGCACGTGCAGGTGGGGGCGCCGCTTCAGACGTCTGCAAGTTGCCTGAGTCATGGTCGAGAATGAATCGTTCCGGTACCGATGGGTTCAAGGCGTTCTCCAAGAAGTATCCGCTCGGATCCTGGTCAGCGCGTTCCGGAGTTCGATCCGGGAGATGCTCCGAAGTTTTAATGATTCATGCATGGCGGGGCAGCATGCCAGCTCACTCTCTCGCGACTCGAACGGCTCGGAGGGGGCTGATGGTGAGCGTTTTGACGCTCGCCGCACTGTTCGGATCCGGTGCCGGTACTCTCTCGCGAGCCGCCGGCGTCGGGGGAACCGATACGTCGGGCGCAGGTGGAGGGGGGCAACTGTCACAACTGGACCAGGGCGCAACGACCAATTGGGGTGGTCCGTTTGAGGCGGCCCAGCAGTCGCCACGGGTAAACCTCGGTCCTGCAAGCGACTGGGATTTCACGATCGGCCTCGGTGCAGCGGCCCATCCCGAATATCCCGGGTCGGGTAAGACGTCCATCTCGCCTGTGCCACTGCTCAGCGTGACCTACCTCGGTCGGGTCTTCGTCTCCACCACCGAGGGGCTCGGCGTCTACGTCTGGCGGTCTCCGTCGCTGCAAGTCGGCGCCGCATTCAACATCGCCGGCGATACGCGCTACGCCGGGAAGAACGCTGAACTGCGCGGACTGCCAAAGATCAAGCCGGGCGGCCAGGCGCGCCTGTTTGCCAGCTATGAGGCAGGGCCCATAACGCTGGCAGCTGACCTCAAGCAGCGCATCGGTCCGGTCAACGGAATTTCGGCTGACGTTGCAGTCAATTATAACGTTCGGCTGTCGCCAAGCTGGTCGGCCGAATTCGGACCTTCGCTGACATTCGCCTCGGCCAATCTGAACAACGCGTTCTTTGGCGTCACAGACCAGGATGCACAGAATGCGGCGAAATACGGGAACATCATCAAGCCGTATCGTCCCGGTGCCGGCGTACAACGGGTGTCCTTCAATGTGACATCGACATATAAACTCAACGAACACTGGGGTATCGTCACGCGACTGGGCCTTGACTTGCTCGTAGGGCGTGCGGGCGCCAGCCCTATTACCCGTCAAAGGTTCCAGCCGATCATGGCGTCCCTGTTTTACTACAAGTTTTAGGCAGTTCCTCCAAAAGGACATGATGAGGGAGCCGGAGGCGGGAGGTGCCACGAACCCGGCTCGCGACGATTTCGCGCAATTGCCATACATCCCCGCACAGGACTGTCGCTCCGGGGGCTCCCCTTCGGCCTTCATCGTGATGTTCCGGCAGCCGACTGCGGGGCGGTGCCGGACAGCAGGTCCTGGCGGATCAGGCTGGTCTGCCAGGTAAACGCCTTGAGGCTCGTCGCTTCGCCCGCGGCCGGGGCTGAAGCTGCTTGCGGCCAAAAACCGGGAACTTCTGCGCCTGATCGTCACCGGTGAACCGCGGTCCGTCACCGAACCGGCGAACATGGCGCGCCGTGCCCTGCAGAACCGGCCGCGGACACTGCACCGCTTGCCCGCGGCAGGGATCGTGCGCCTCAGCCGCGGCGACCGGCGAGCCGTTTTGCTCGCCCCTCACCGCCCGCAAGGTGCCTATTGAGATCGACCTCGCCGTTGCGGAATGACGGGGTGCCACGGTGCGCCAGCGTGTCAAGAGGGACGGGCGTCCGAGTGGGACGGCATCTTAGCATAAGCGACTGTGCAAAACTTACTTCGTTGTTGAGCCGCCCTCGGCTGTCTTGTGCAGGAGGCGGCGCAGGTACATGCTGGGGTGCGTCGTCGTCGAATCTTTCGTCGTTGTGGAGCTGGCTCATGGGGAAGCTTGAGGGGAAAGTCGCTTTGATCACCGGGGCGGGCCGCAATATCGGCCGGGCGACGGCGCTGAAGCTGGCCGGGGAAGGTGCTCACGTCGTCGTCAATGCCCGCACGAACCGGGAAGAGGCCGATGCCGTCGTGCGCGAAGCCCAGGGGCTTGGGGTCAAGGCGCTCGCCGTCATTGCCGACCTCGGCAAGAAGGATCAGGTCGAGGCGATGGCGGCGCGGGCACTCTCCGAGTTCGGCCGTGTCGACATCCTGATCAACACGGCCGCCATCCGCCCTCACAAGCCCTTCACGGAGTTGACGGCGCAGGATTGGGAAGCGGTCAGGGGGGTCGTCCTCGACGGGG
Organism: uncultured Pseudomonadota bacterium; assembly: GCA_963708095.1. Lineage (GTDB taxonomy): Bacteria > Pseudomonadota > Alphaproteobacteria > Acetobacterales > Acetobacteraceae > JAJZVS01. The sequence goes on along the minus strand of OY970182.1, from coordinate 2,440,531 downwards.
CGCTGTACCTCACGCGCGCGCTCATCGAGCCGATGGTCAAGAACCGTTATGGGCGCATCCTGTTCTTTGCCGGCGAAGGGAATTTCATCGGCGGTCACGGGCGGGCGCATGTTTCCGCGGCCAAGATGGGCCTCGTAGGGTTCGCGCGCGGGCTGGCCTCCGAGTTCGCCGAGCACAACATCCGGGTTAACGTGGTTTCGCCGGGCATCATAGATACCATGCGCGCGAATCCCGAGTGGTACCAGGGGCGGCCGCCGAGCGCCGCCGGCATTCCGCTGGGGCGTCAAGGGATGGTGGACGAGATCGCCGCCACCTGCCTGTTCCTGGTCGGTGACGACAGCGGCTTCATTACCGGCCAGACGATCCACGTCAACGGCGGGAGCGCCTATTACTGATCCCGGGCAAAACACGGGGTTCGTCCCGTTCTGTTCATCCTCTCCCGTCGGAAGGCACGCAAAGCCGGTCGCCGAGGCTTTCAGGAGGCTCTGAGCGCGGTGGCACGCGCGTGGCGATGTTATCTGTCGGCGGCGGGGCGTCGCCGGTCCGGGTCTGAGCGCAGATCGAGGCCACCGACAGAGGGGTGAAGCCGGGCTTGGAATCCCGGCGTTGCCCCGTAGACGCGAGCTCTGCGGCGCAACGGCTCAATACAACCAGTGATCTCGGAGGGGAGCATGTCCAGGAAGATAACTTGGAACGACGCCAGAACCATAGTACTGGCGTCCCTAGGCAGTGCCTTGGAGTATTACGACTTCACGGTATTCGTCTTCCTGGCGGTCATCATCAGCAATGTGTTCTTCCCTCCCGAGAGTCCCGGGTGGATCCGGTTGCTGGAGACCTACGCAATCTTTGCGCTTGGCTATTTTGTGCGTCCGATCGGCGGGATCGTGATTGCCCATTTCGGCGATCTCCTGGGTCGCAAGAGGATGTTCATATTCTCGGTCTTCCTCATGGCCGTTCCGACCCTTCTGATAGGATTTCTGCCCAGCTACGCCGAGGTGGGCTGGATAGCCCCTGGCATGCTGTTGCTGATGCGCCTGTTGCAAGGCTTCGCCATTGCCGGCGAACTCCCCGGGGCAATGGTCTTCGTCTCCGAGCATGCGGATAGCCGTCGCATCGGATTCAATTGCGCGACATTGCAGGGAATCATGTTCCTCGGCCTGGCCGTCGGCGCCAGCATGTCGGGCTTATTGTCCAGTCTCATTCCGGATAAGGCGGCTTTGTACAGCTATGGCTGGCGGCTTCCATTTATCGCGGGCGGCATCTTCGGCCTGGTAAGCGTTTATCTTCGCCGATATCTCCAGGAAACCCCTTTGTTCGCTGAGCTACGCGAGACCAAGCAGCTTTCCCGGAAGCTGCCGCTCGTGGAGGTGGTGCGGAAGCACGTTCCGGCGTGTCTGTTCGTGGCGGGTCTTGCCTTCTTCCTTAACCAAATCAGCACAGTCCTGTTTCAGTACATGCCGACTTTGCTGCTGAAACAGTACAGGCTTTCGCCGCAGACCGTATTCTGGGCAAATACCGCGGCGATCCTGGTCTACGCCTTCATGTGTCTGGTGTGGGGCTGGTTCGGCGATATCATCGGGCGTGGTCGTGCCATGGCGGCGGGAGCAATATGTACCGCCATTGCATCTATCTGGATGTTCTCCCGCCTTCCCGCCGTGTCGGCAGGCGGGGCAAACCTGCTGGTCTTGTGGTGCGTCGTGGGACTGGCCGGGGGGTTCGTCGGCCTGATCGCCAGCCTGGCAGCCAGCCTCTTTCCCACACCGGTACGCCTGACCGGGTTTTCATTTCCCTACAATCTCGCGACCGCGCTTGGTGGCGGCATCACGCCCGTGGTGCTGACCTGGCTGGTGAAGGCCTACGGAAATGGGGCTCCCGTCTACCTGGTGGTGTGCGCCTGCGGCGGTTTCTGTGTTTGCGGCCTGCTGTACCAGCACATGCGCCACTACCTTGGCGGTGCCGAAGTATCGCCGGCGCCGGTCGGTGCCCCACTGGAGGAACTCGAGGGTTAGAGTCTGCAAATTTCGCCGGACCGCGGATGTGGGGGCTCGGTCGCCGGCCCCCGCCTCACCGCCCCACGAACACCTGCCCCGTCGCATACGACAGCCACACCCGGTGCGTCCCCAACCAGTCCACCCCCAGTAGCAGATCGAGGATCGGCGTCAGGATCACCGGCGCCGTCACCACGTTCACCCCCTGCGATACGCTCGCCCCCACCACCAGCCAGCCCAGCCGGTACACCTGCACCCGCAGGCTCCGCGGTCCGATCCCGCGCGCCTGCGCCGTCGGCTCCCCCGCCAGCCCCGCCACCGTCAGCCCCAGCCGCGCCATCCCCGACGCGGTCAGCAGGTCGGCGGTGGAGCCGGTATCGATCATCGCCCGCAGCACATGCCCGTCCGCCCGCACCGCGACTGCCAGGGGCGCGCGATACCCCGCCAATGCCGGCACCGCCGCATAGGGCCCTCGCCACGGCAGGAACCGCCCCGAACAGCCGCGCACCCGATACAGCGTGACCCGCCGTCGCGCGAAATCGAGCGACAGGTCGAACGCCGCCAGCACGTCCCGCCCCAGGATACCGTCCACCGGCACGCCGCCCATCTGGCTCACCGGAATCGCGCCGACGCTCAGGCTGAGGCCGCGCAGCAGCGTGTCCTGGTGCAGTGAAACGCCGCCCAGGACCAGGCTGGCGACTTCGGCGTTGCGGTGGCGCTCGATGCCGCCGATGCCCACCACCGTGGTGCCGACCCAGGGGTCGAGCGTCAGGTGCAGCCGCTGCACCGCCGCCGGCGTCAGCAGGCTGCGCTGCGCCCCCGTGTCCAGGATGAAGGTCGCCGGCTGCCCGTCCAGCACCGCTGTTACCAGCGGATGACCGGCGCGGAACGCGATCGGCAACACCGTCCGCTGCGTCACCGAGCACGCCAGGGCCGGCGGCGCCAGCGCCAGCAGCAGGGCGGCCAGGAGCAGCGAGGCACGCAGCAGCGAGGCACGCATCCGGGACGCTCCCCGCGCCGGGGGCAACGGGGCAGTGGTGCGCGGTTCCGTCCGGGGCAGGCGGCGCGCGGTCAATGCGCTGCGGCGCGGGCGGCGATCACCGCGTCGAACGCGGCGCCCAGCGGCGCGATCGGCGGCCGCACGCCGGTGAACAGCGCGAAGGCGTCGGCAGCCTGACGGATGGTGAGCGCACGCCCGGTCACGGTGCGCGCGCCGGCAGCGCGGGCGGCTTCCAGCAGCGGGGTCACCAGCGGGTAGTAGACGACATCCGCGACCCACAGCCCGGCGTGCAGCAGCGCCGGCGGGACCGGCGTGCCGCGGTCGGGCAGCATGCCGACCGGGGTCGCGTTCACGATGCCCACGGCGCCGGCCAGCGCGGTGGCGAGGTCGGTCGCGGCACGGGCGCGCGGGGCGCCGACACGCGCGAGGTCGCGGGCCAGGGCGGCGGCCTTCTCGGGCGCGCTGTCCAGGATCCGCAGGTCCGGCACACCGAGCCGGGCCAGCGCGAACCCGGCTGCGCGGCCCACGCCGCCGGCGCCGACCAGCACGACCGGGCCGGCGGCGGGATCGGCGATGTCCTCGATGATGGCGGCGGCGAAGCCGGTGGTGTCGGTGTTGTGGCCGATCAGCCTGCCGTCGCGGACCACGACCGTGTTCACCGCCCCGACCGGCGCCGCGTCCGGGTCGATCGCATCGAGCAGGGGCAGCATCGCTTCCTTGTAGGGGAACGTCACGTTGACGCCGGCGAAGCCGAGGCGGCGGACGCCCTCGGCCAGCAGCCGCAAGGTGGCGGTATCGGCGCCGGGGACGTCGATGAGCTGGTAATGGATACGCATGCCGATGCCGCGCCCGGCGGCCTCGTGCATGGCCGGGGCGGCGGAGTGGGCGATCGGGGAGCCGATCAGGCCCAGCAGCACGCGGCGGTCTCCCATCCGATCGGTCTCCATGCTGATTCCCCATGCTGATTCCCCTGGGCAGGCGACGAGCGTGCCCAGGGTGGATGGCGCCGGGGTGGGTGGCGCCAGGGTGGGTGGCGCCAGGGTGGGTGGCGCCAGGGTGGGTGGCGCCAGGGCGTCCTTCCCTTGTGTCTCCGGGCCGGCCTTCCGCGGCGGGCGGTGGTGGTGGTGGTGCGACGGACTTTGCCCCGGGCGCGGGGCTGCGCCAAGTCTGCCGGGCGATTCCTGTTCGAGCGATTGGCCTGTAGCGATTGGCCTGTAGCGACCGCCCTGTCGGGGGCGGGGAACGGGAGTGGCCGGCCGCCCCCGGGCCGTCGTATAAGCCGGCCATGCCCTTCGATGTCGGCGCGTTCCCCGACCTGCCCCCGCACGAGCGCGGCGCCCACCGCCGCCTGATCGCGCTCTGGCTGTTCGCGGTCTGCGGCATGATCTGGGTCATGGTCGTGCTGGGCGGCCTGACCCGGCTTACCGGCTCGGGGCTTTCCATCATGGAATGGGCGCCGGTCACCGGCGTGCTGCCGCCGCTCAACCACGCCGACTGGGAAAGCCTGTACCGCCTCTACCAGAAGATCCCGCAATACAAGCTGGTCAACGACGGCTTCGGCCTGGCGGGCTTCCAGCACATCTTCTGGCTCGAATGGGTGCATCGGCTGTGGGGCCGGCTGATCGGGGTTGTGTTCTTCGTCCCGCTGGTCTGGTTCTGGGTGCGCGGGCGTCTGCCGCGCGGGCTGCCGCTGCGGCTGGCCGGGTTCTTCGTGCTCGGCGGGCTGCAGGGCGCGGTCGGCTGGTTCATGGTCGCCTCCGGCTTCTTTCCCGACGCCACCTCGGTCGCGCCGGCGCGGTTGGTGATCCACCTGGCGCTGGCGCTGGCGCTGTATGCGGCGATTCTGTGGACCGGGCTCTCGATGCTGCATCCGGCGCCGGCTGCGCCGGCCGGCACGCACGGGCTGCGCCGGGCGATCGCCTGCGCCGTGGGGCTCGTGGCGCTCACGATCGTGGCCGGCGGGTTCGTCGCCGGCACCCATGCGGGGCTGGTATACAACACGTTTCCGCTGATGGACGGGCGGCTGGTGCCCGCCGGCTATGCGCGGCTGCATCCGTTCCTGCGCAACCTGACGCAGAACCTGGCCGCGGTGCAGTTCGACCACCGGCTGCTCGCCACCGCGACCGTGCTTGCCGTCCTGGTCGCGCTGCGGCTCGCGCTGCGGCCCGGCGTGCCGGCTTTCGTGCGCCGGCCGGTGCTGGTGCTCGCCGGGCTGGTGGCGGTGCAGTTCGCGCTCGGCGTGGCGACCCTGCTGCTGGTCGTGCCGGTGCCGCTGGCCTCGGCGCATCAGGCGAATGCGGTGCTGGTGCTGACCGCCGGCCTGGTGGCGCTGCACGCGCTGCGCCGCCTGCCCGCGCGCAGCTTGGCCGCCGGCCGGGTGCGGGACGCGACGGGGGGCGCCCGGCCGCCGGTCCGCGCCGGCCCCGGCGCGGTCGCGCCGGCGACGGGGGCACGGGATGCAAGCGGGGACCCGGCCGCCGCGCGCCCGCCGCCATCTTCGTTCGGCCGTCCGGAGCCGTCGTGATCGCGTCGCGGCGCGCGAACGCATCTGCCGCGGTGGCGGCGTCCGCGGCGCGGCGGGGCAGGCCGTGCGCCGCCGCACGGCTCCCGGCCGGATCGATGCCGCACTGCCCCCGGGATGGCGCATGAACGCGGCCGATTCCCTGATCCACAGCGCCGTCTCCGGGCCGCGGCTGGAGGAGATCATCGAATCCCTCCCGCAAGGCCTGCTGGTGATCGGCCCGGACCGGCGGGTGGCTCTGGTGAACCGCGCCTATGGCCGCGTCATGACGGGCGCCGATGTCGCGCTGGGCGACAGTTACGACGACATCCTGCGCCGGCGCATCGCCGCCGGCGAATACGGGCCTGGCGATCCCGCGGTGCTGCTGGCGCGCCAGCGGGCCTACAACCTCACCCGCCCGCAGACCCGACGGCGGCGGCGGCCGAACGGAACCATCCTGGAAAACCGCTGGGTACCGCTCGCCGATGGCGGCTTCATCATCCTGTGCAGCGACATCACCCCCCTGGTCGGTGCCCAGCAGGCGCTCGCCCGACGCGGCGACGAGACGGAGATCCTGCTCGCCGGCATGCGCCACGGGCTGATCCTGTGGGGGCCGGACCAGCGGCTGCTGGCCGCCAATCCGATGGCGGTGATCCTGATGGGGGTGCCGCAGCAACTCCTGTCTCCCGGCCGCCCGCACGGCGAATTGATCGACGCCCTGCTGGCCGCCGGGTTCCTCGGCAGCGGCCCGTTGGCCCAGGCGGTGGCCGCCGAGCTCAAGGGCCGCGACTGGTCGCATCCCTGGGTGCGCCACTTCGTCAATCCGGCGGGGCGCTTCGTCGAGCGCCGCTCCGACCCCGTCGCTGCGGGGATGAACATCACCACCCTCACCGACATCACCGAGCAGCGGGAGGCGGAGCACGCGCTGCGCCGCGCCAAGGAGGTGGCGGAGGCGGCGAGCCAGGCGAAATCCCGCTTCCTCGCCACCATGAGCCACGAGCTGCGCACCCCGCTCAATGCCGTGATCGGCTATTCCGACGCGCTGGTGCAGGAAGCTGCCGGCACTGGCGGCCGGGTCGGCGAATACGCAGGCGCGGTGAACGAGGCGGGGCGGCGGCTGCTCGGGCTGATCGACACCCTGCTCGATGTCGCCAGGCTGGAGACCGGGCGGTTCGACCTCGCCGAGGATGCGGTCGACATCGGACGGCTGATCCTGAGCACCCAGCGCCGGTTCGAGGCCGCCGCGGCGGGGGCGGAGATCGTGCTGACCTCGGTCCTGCCGACGACGGGTACCCTGCCGGCGGTGCTGGCCGACCGGCGACGGCTCGGCCAGGTGCTGCATCAACTCCTCTCCAACGCCCTGAAATTCACCCCCGCGGGCGGGGCGGTGACGATGTCGGCGCGGCGCGAGGACGAGGAACTCGTGCTGTCGATCGCGGACACCGGCATCGGCATCGCCGAGGCCGACCTCGTGCGCGTGTTCGACCCGTTCACCCAGGTCGACGCCACCTTGGCACGGCGCTTTCCGGGTGCGGGTCTCGGCCTATATCTGGCCAGGGCGCTCGTCGAAAGCCACGGCGGCGTTCTGCGCCTTGCCAGCCGCCAGGACCAGGGAACCATCGCCGAGGTCCGGCTGCCGCGGCATCGGCTGCTGCCGGCGCGGCCGGTGCCGGGGGCAGGCGTCGCGGCAATGGCCGGGCCCGTGCCCGGGTCGGGGCGTGGCGGCGAGACGGAAACACCGCCGGGGCCTTTGGGACTTGAGCAGGCGGCAACGGAGCCGCAGGATGGCGCGCCGCCCGCGCGCAAGCCGGCGCCACGCGCCGCCGCGGCGAAGCCGGCCGCGAACCAGGAACAGGAGCCGCCATGACCGCGCTCGCCACCACGGACCGGTTGTTCTTCGAACGTGCGGACGCTGCGTTGGACCGCGCCCAGGCCGAACGCCGCCTTTCCACGGCGCTCGGGGGCAGCGATGACGGCGAGCTGTTCCTCGAATATCGCGAAACCGAGCAGCTCAGCCTGGACGACGGGCGCATCCGCAGCGCCGGGTTCGACACCGCTCTTGGGTTCGGCCTGCGCGCGGTGGCCGGGGAGGCGACGGGCTACGCCCATGCGGGGGAGATTTCCGACGCGGCACTGGCGCGCGCCTGCACCTCGGTCGCGAGCGTCGCGGCCGGCCATTCCGGCGTCGCGTCCGAGCCGCCGCGGGCGACCAACGCCCGGCTCTACACCGACGCCAATCCGCTGATCGCCACCGAATTCCCCGCCCGCGCCGCGCTGCTGGCCGAGATCGACGCCTATGCCCGCGGCAAGGATGCGCGCGTGGTGCAGGTGATGGCCTCGCTCGGCGGTGAGTTCCAGGCGGTGCAGATCCTGCGCGCCGACGGCACCAGGGTGGCCGACCTGCGCCCGCTGGTGCGGCTCAACGTCAGCGTGGTGGTGGAGAAGGACGGGAGGCGGGAGACCGGCAGCTTCGGCACCGGCGGACGCCATGGCTACGCGCCGCTGACCACGCCAGAGGCCTGGCGCGGCGCGGTGGACGAGGCGCTGCGCCAGGCGCTGGTCAACCTCGACAGCCGGCCCGCCCCGGCGGGCGAGATGGAGGTGGTGCTGGGGCCGGGTTGGCCCGGCATCCTGCTGCACGAGGCGATCGGGCACGGGCTGGAAGGCGATTTCAACCGCAAGAAGACCTCCGCCTTCGCCGGCCTGCTCGGCCAGCGGATCGCGACGCCGGGCGTGACGGTGGTCGACGACGGCACCATCCCCGACCGGCGCGGCAGCCTGACGGTCGATGACGAAGGCACGCCGTCAGGACGCACGGTTCTGATCGAGGACGGGGTGCTGGTCGGCTTCATGCAGGACCGGCTGAACGCGCGGCTGATGGGCGTGCGCCCGACCGGCAACGGGCGGCGCCAGTCTTACGCCCACGCGCCCATGCCGCGCATGACCAACACCGTCATGCTGGGCGGCGCGCATGCGCCGGAGGAGATGATCCGCTCCGTCAAGCGCGGCCTGTATGCGGTGAATTTCGGCGGCGGGCAGGTGGATATCACATCCGGCAAGTTCGTGTTCTCCGCGTCCGAGGCGTATCTGATCGAGGACGGCAAGGTGGGCGCGCCGGTGAAGGGCGCGACCCTGATCGGCAATGGTCCGGATGCGCTCACGAAGGTGACGATGGTCGGCGACGACATGGCGCTCGATCCCGGCGTCGGCACCTGCGGCAAGAACGGGCAGGGCGTGCCGGTGGGCGTGGGGCAGCCGACGTTGAAGCTGGCCGGGCTGACGGTGGGCGGGACGGCGGCCTGAGGGCGGCGGGCATCGGCCGGCCTCATCGTCCGGATCGATTCCGCGGAGCGGCAAGGGAGTGCCCTCGGGCATGGGCGACGCCGCTCGGACCGCGCGAGACCTGATGATGGCACCTTCGTCGGCATCTTCCGTGTCGTCACGGAAGAAGCGGAACGTCTCATCGGTGGCTGTCGCTCCTGCGCGAGCCTGCTTCCGACATCGCGGGCAAGAGCACGCATGCCGAGGTGCTGGACGCGGTCGGCCGCCGCCCGCCTAGAGCGAGTTCACGCAGACTGGAAAGTGCCACGTCATCGCCACCTCCCCCGCTTGCGGGCTTGGGCCGCGAAGCGGGCCAAGGTCGTCGTGCGCAGCACGGCGGGCGAGGGCCGGAGGCACGCACCCTCACCCGGTTCGCTGTGCGAACCGACCTTGGTCCGCTTCGCGGCCCAAGCCCGCAAGTGGGAGAGGTGGCCGCACGACACCCCGGTTTCATACCAGCGGCCCCGGCCGATGACTCGTCCGGCGTCCACCTGGCCGCTGGTATGTCCTTGATTTTGCGCATGGCCGCCCCGCCAACCCCATGCGCGATACCGGCCGGCCGAAGAGGCCGCCGGTATCAGTCATCCTGAAGCTGCTCTAGCCGTGTCCCCCCACCCGCACGGAACCAACGGAAGGGTTCCAAGGGCGAGCCCTTGGCGGGGGGGCCCAAGGGCCCATGGGGGGCAGAGCCCCCCTGGCCTTGCTTGCAAACGCTCCAACCTTCGGCCGGTCAGTGGCGCACGCCCGCGCGACCGTCGGGCTGCGCCATGCCTTTCGGCGGAGCGCACTCGCGCGTTGGTGTGATCGGATTTAACCGATGGTGCACTGGAGGTCGCTCAGTCTGCTGTATATCATTCATGTCCGCGTCGCGCCCGAGGTGGCGGCACCGACGGGGTGCGGCGGCGGCAGAATGGAGTCCGACATGAACACGCAACAATGGACTATCGCCGCGATTGCGGCAGCAGTCGTCGCTTGCGGCGGTGCTGGTCTGGCGAACGCGGCTGGCGCGCACGGCACCGGCGGGATCGTGCTCGCGGCTGACAGCAACAATCCCAATAACACCTACCAGGGCGTGGGCGGGAACGGCTCTGCCAGGCTGAAGGAAAGCCCATACAACAGCGGTGCGGGCGGCAACGGCGCCGCCAAGATCGACACCGGCAAGACCCATAGCGGCGTCGGCGGTGAGGCGCGGGGGAATGCGCTCAAGCAGCCTTTGAACAAGTAGCGCGACGGGCTGCGGCGCTGTCCGCGAGTTCGGCGGCGGCGCCCGGTTCGGCCGGCGGCTGTGCGATTGCGAATGCCTGTCGGGCGGCCGGCGTTGCGCCGTGGGTCACGACGCGATGGCATCACGACGCGATGGCATTCAAGAGCAATCGTTGTGCCGGGTCCAGCCGGTTTACGAGTGTGCCCGGCACGCCGGCCTGGCGCAGCATCGGTGCGGCCGGATGGAACGACACCAGGGTGCGCCCGTCCCCCGCCTCGCGCACCAGCACCCGCAGCGGCAGATCGAGGGCCGCGAGCGGCGCGGCCAGCATGAGCGGGGTGCCGCCTTTGGGGTTGCCGTAGAGCAGCACCGTGGTCGGCGGCATCGCGAGGCCCGCCCCGCGTGCGCCGGCGGCGTGGTCGATGCGGGCGAAGACGGTGAGGCCCGCTGCCTGGATCGCCTCGACCAGGCGATCGAGCGTCGGCGCGAAGGCAACGGCGCTGACCTGCTCGACGACATCGGCGTCCTGCGCGGCCGTCATGACATATCTCCTTCGGGTCCGAGTTCTGTCGTGGAGAGCCGTGCGGATGCGCTACGGCGCTGGGGAGGATGAATGGCGGGCGGCGACCTCGTCCATTTTCCGGGCGAGCTCCCCAGGTGTCAAAATCATTTTCTGGAACAGGATGTTGGCGAAAGCCGCGATCCAGCGCTCGTAATAGCTCAACCTGCCGACCATCTCGGCGCCCAGGGCCTCGACGCCGCGACGTTTCTCTTCCGTGTTGATGATCTTGTGGAAGTCGAGCACGTCGGCCAGGGCGTGGCAGCGCTTTTCCCACGGCTCAAGCTCATGTTCGACCCGCTCGATGGGTTCGCCCGGCAGGCCGCCGATGTCGTTCGGAAGTCGTTTCAGAAGGTCTTCGCTGCCGGTCATCGGCGTCGCTCCGAACGGATGGGGACGGGCCTCATACCAGCGGCCCCGGCCGATTTACTCGTCCGGCGTCCACCTGGCCGCTGGTATGTCCTTGATTTTGCGCATGGCCGCCCCGCCAACCCCATGCGCGATACCGGTCGGCCGAAGAGGCCGCCGGTATCACAGGTTCACCGGCACGACGCCGATCATCGCATCGCGCGTGACCAGTGCGGCGAGCTCCGTCTCCGTGCAGGCCTCGGTGCCGGCGGGGCGCAGCGGCAGTACCAGGTAGCGCACCTGCGCGGTCGAGTTGCTCACCCGGACCTCCACGTCGTCGGGAATGACGGTGCCGAACTCGGCCAGCACGGCACGCGGCTCCTTCACCGCGCGGGCCCGGTACGGTTTCAGCTTGTACCAGTCGGGCGGCAGGCCGAGCACCGGCCGCGGGTAGCAGGAACACAGGGTGCAGACGATCAGATTGTGCACGGAGGCGGTGTTCTCGAGCACGATGAGCTGCGTGTCGTCGTAGAAGGTGATCCCGAGTTCTTCGCAGGCGGCGCGCCCGTCGGCGAGCAGGCGGGCGCGGAACGCCGGATCGACCCAGGCGCGTGCGACCACCTTGGCGCCGAGCGCCGGCGTGCGCGAATCGAGCACCTCGATCTGCCGGCGGATTTCGCCGGGCGCGATCAGGCCGCGCGCCACCAGCAGCTCGCGTACGGCGGTTTCCATCACCTCGTAATAGCCGGGCGGTCGGTCTTCGGGGAGGCTCGGATCGGCGTGATCGTGGTCGTGCTCCTGGTGCGGCATGGCTCAGGCTTCCTCCAGCCAGGTCTCGAACACTTCGATGCGCAGCCCGTCGGCGAGCGCACCGGCGTACTCCGGCCACAGCTCGCGGAGCGGGATGGCGATCCGGTAGTAGTGGCGACGGGATCCGGCGTTGCGGCCGAACCCTTCCTCCTCGTTGTCGAGGGCGGTGGGCACGATGATCGTTTCGATCGTTCCCGTCCGGCCGCGCACATACAGCGGGACGCGGTAGTGGCCGACCGGGGAGCGCAGTGCGATCCTGACGCGATCGCCCCGGCGGAACCGCGGGATCTCGCCCAGCGCCGGCACGACTTCCGGAAACTGTGCCGCCTGCTGCATCGTAGTACGCTCCTCCGTCGTCCAGAGCGGATCCAGGTCGCCGCGCGGCGGCCCTATCGGCCATCAGCCGGCCATCGTGCGCCGGACGGTGCTCCCCAGTGCCCGACCGTCCCAGTGCCCGACCGTCGGAACGGGCGGAAGATTGCGCGGAAATTCCGGCGGTCGGAACCCCGCATTGGTCGTACCCGCCTTATACTTTGGTGACAGCCGAGGGCACCCCCCGCCGCTATTCCGCCGCGGCGCGCTTCAGCCGGTCGGCGAAGCTCTTGCGGAACTTGGTCACTTTCGGCGCTACCACTGCCTGGCAATAGCCGGTCCATGGATTGCGGGCGAAATAATCGTCGTGCTCCGGCTCGGCCGGATAGAAGGTGGCGAGCGGGGCGATCTCGGTTACCAGCGGTGCCGGCCACAGCTTCGCAGCCGCGATTTCCGCCATCACCGTGCGCGCCGTCTCCGCCTGTGCGTCCGAGTGGGTCAGGATGACCGAGCGGTATTGGGTGCCCACGTCATGGCCCTGCCGGTCCTTGGTCGTGGGATCGTGGATGGTGAAGAACATCCGTAGCAGGTCGGCGTAGGAAATCTCCGCCGGGTCGAAGCGGATCTGCACCACTTCGGCGTGCCCGGTGCGTCCGGTGCAGACCTGCTTGTAGGTGGGATCCGGCACGGTGCCGCCGGCGTAGCCGGACTTCACCGCGCTCACGCCGCGCAAATCCTTGAACACCGCTTCCAGGCACCAGAAGCAGCCGCCGCCCAGGGTAGCCAAATTCGTAGCCAGATCGGTGGCCGGTTCCTCGGTCATGTCCGTCGCTCCGTGTTGTGCGCGCCGACCCCGGCAGGGCCGGCCGCAGTGTCGGTCAGCCGGCGGGTTCCAGCACGTGGATCACGCGGCTTGCGATCAACTCCTTCGTCTTCGCCCCGTAGGCGGCCATGTGGGGGGAGGCGGCGTGCGCGGCCAGGGCCTCCTTGCTTTCCCATTTCTCGATCACCACGAAGGTGTCGGGGCCGAATTTGGTCTGGAAGCTGCCGATGCCCTCGACGTCGGTCGCCGGGCCGTATTCGATGCAGCCCTGCTCGGCGTGCACGGCGGGCATGTTGGCGCGGAAGGCTTCCAGGATGGTGCCGCGCTGACCTGGCTTGGCGGTGATGATGGCGATGACGTGGATCATGGCGGTCCCCTCCGGTCTGTTTTCGCCGGCAGGGTAGCGCCGAACCGGGCCGGCGCCAAAGCCTGGCCGGCGCACGCGGTGGCGCCCCTGGGTGGGGGGTGCCGTGACAGCGCCACGTTCGGACCCTATCTCAGCGCCGCCCCCCCAGAACCGGATCGTGCCGTGCCCCGTTTGTCTCCCGTGTTGCTGCTGCTCGCGCTGCTCCCGCTTGGCGGGTGCACCGGAAACTATTCGCCCAACACCTATGCCGCCGCCGCCGCCCAGCAGGCGGCGCAGGTGGAGCGCGGTGTGATCGTCGGCGTCCGCCCCGTGCTGATCAACTCCGACGGCACGGTGGGCGCAGTGACCGGCGGCGCGGCGGGCGGGGTGACCGGGGCGCAGGCGCCGGGCGGAACGCTCGGTTCGGCGTTCGGTGCGATCGGTGGCACCCTGATCGGCGGCCTGGCCGGCAGCGCGGTCGAGCAGGCGGTCGCCGACGCCAAGGGTTGGGAATACATCGTGCAGGAGCCGAACGGGCACCTGGTTTCGGTCACGCAGACCGACAAGGTGGCGTTGCCGATCGGCCTGCACGTGCTGGTGATCTCGGGGAAGCAGGCGCGGATCGTGCCGGACTACACGGTGAAGGTGCCGGGGGCGAAGCCGGCGAACACGACGCCGGACCTGGCCGCCGCGCCGATCTACGTCATGCCGCTGGCGCCTGGCGGCGGGGCGACGGTGCCTGCGCCAGCGATGCTCGGCGCAGCGATGTCCGGCGCCTTGGGCACAGCGACCAGTGGCACCCCGCTGGCTTCCGGCGCGGTGCCGCCGCCGCCCGCTCCATCGGCATCCGCCCCATGGGCCCCCACCCCGTGGCCCCCTACCCAACCGACTCCCGCCCCGTCGACAACAACTCCGTCCGCGGCAACCCCGTCGGCGCTCGCGACACCCCCCGCGTCCGCCAAGCCCTGACCGTGCGCCACCGGGCACCCACGCAAACATGGCGGCCCGGGAAATCGGCGACGGCCACGTCGTGCCATGGCGGACTTGCCACCTGACTCTACCGGCTGGTAGCGCCCGCGACGGAGCCACCAACGGGAGAGACCATGACCGAGGTGCAATCGGTCTTTCAGCGCGGCCTGAACGCGCCGGTCGCCGGGCCAAACCGGCGCGGGGAGCGCCGCGTCGCCGTGATCGGCGCCGGCGCCTGCGGTCTCTGCGCCGCCAAATACCTGTTGGAAGTCGGCTTCGAGGTCACCGTGTTCGAAATCGGCAGCCAGATCGGCGGCATGTGGTGCTACCGCAACGACAACGGCCGCTCGTCCGCTGTGCGGCACGCACTCCAACCCGACAGGCGGCGGAATAATACCGACCGGCTGGGGTGCTTTGTGCTTCCCACAGCAAGGCCAGGGGGGCGCTGCCCCCCTGGACCCCCCGCCAGGGAACTCGTCCCCTGGACCCCGTCACCTGGTTCCGTGCGTATGGGGGTGTCTCGGGTCCGGGACGGGGCTGCGGGGGCGGAGCGCCGGGTAGGGGCAGGGCGCCGATGCGCCCTGTCCCCTACCCGGCGCTCCGCCCCCGCAGCCCCGTCCCGGACCCGAGACACCCCCATACGCACGGAACCAACGGAAGGGTTCCAAGGGCGAGCCCTTGGCGGGGGTCCAGGGGGGCAGCGCCCCCTGGCCTTGCTATGGGAAGTGCAGGCCCCTCAGCCGATCGGCATCAATCCGCCTCTGCTGGGCGGGGGGCGCCGCGGCCGGTGAGGTCGTCGCCCGCCGTGCGGGGCATGGCGAGGGCGACGGGGGCGGCGAGCAGGGTGACGGTGGCGACGGCGAGGAATGCGACTGAGAAATCCCAGGGGCCGGGGGTTTGGTTTCCGGCAAAGCCGGTGGCGGCTTCCAGGGCGAGCGCGCCGGCGGAGATGCCGATGGTGGCGGCGAGTTGTTGGCCGGCGGTGTAGAGGCTGGTGGCGCCGCTCATTTTTTTGCGTGGCACGTCGCCGTAGGCGAGAGTGTTGTAGGCGGTGAATTGCAGCGAGCGGAACAGGCCGCCGACGAGCAGGGCGGCGTAGATGGCGGCGGCGGGCCAGGTGGGGCGGAAGGCGGCGCAGATGCCGACCATCACGGCGGAGATCACGCCGTTCCAGACCAGGGTATCGCGGAAGCCGAAGCGGCGCAGCGCTGTCTGGGTGGCGGGTTTCATCACCAGGGCGCCGGCCGAGCTGGCGAAGGTGATGAGGCCGCTTTTCGCGGCCGAATTGCCGAACCCCACTTGCAGCATGAGCGGCAGGAGGAACGGGATCGCGCCGATTCCGGTACGGAACAGCATCATTGCGCTGAGGGCGACCCGGAAGCAGGGCAGGCGTAGCAGCGACAGGTCGAGCAGCGGGGCGGGGTGGAAGCGGGCGTGCAGCAGGTAGAGCAGTCCGGCAGCCATTCCGCCGCCGAACAGGCTCCAGCCGACGGCGGGGGCGACGAGGCCGCGGCCCAGGGTTTCCAGACCGAACATGAGGCCGGAAAGGGCTGCGGCGGATAGGAGCAGGCCGATGGTATCGAACCGTCCGGGGGGCGGTTCGCGCACCTCCTCGATGAACATCGTGACGGCGACGACGCCGAGCAGTCCGATCGGCACGTTGATGTCGAAGATCCAGCGCCAGGACGCGTAGGTGACGATGAACCCGCCGACCGGCGGCCCGAGCACCGGGCCGAGCAGGGCGGGCATGCTGAGCCAGGTCATCGCGGCGACCAGTTCCTCGCGCGGGGTCGCGCGCAGCAGCACAAGGCGACCGACCGGGACCATCATGGCGCCGCCGGCGCCTTGCAGGATGCGGGCGGCGACGAGGAACGACAGCGTTTCCGCTCGCCCGCACAGGATCGAGCCGAGGGTGAACACCACGATCGCGGCACGGAACACCGTGCGGGTACCGAACCGGTCCGCCATCCAGCCGCTGGCGGGAATGAACACCGCGACCGAGAGCAGGTAGGCGGTCAGTGCGACGTTCATGTGCACCGGGTCGGCGTGGAAGGCACGGGCCATGGCCGGCAGGGCGGTGGCGATGACGGTCGAATCGAGGTTCTGCATGAACAGCGCGCAGGCGACGATGATCGCGGTCAACCGCGTGCGCTTGCTGACGCGCAGGAAACTGCCGCCGGGGGCGCCTGTTGGGCTGTTCATCGGTTCAGCATGGGACCTTGCGGGGCACGAGGAAAGTCTCAGTGGCGGGCGGCGGCGCTACCAGCCGTTCACCCGTGGCCAGATCGCGACGATTTCGGTGCCGGAGTCGTCGACCACGTAATAGCGGTCGTGTGCGGCGGCGGTCATGCAGGTGTGGTTGGGGGCGATGCGGACACGCCCGCCCACCGGCAGGTCGAACGGGCGCGCGGGGTCCGGCGCGATCACGCCGTGTTCCTGATAGGCGCGGCGAACCATGGCTTCGCCGTAGACGGGGCGGCCGTCGCGGTCGAGCACGCGGCCGAAGCCCCAATCCTTCGGTGCCGCCTCCGTGCTGCGATCCTTCGACAAAGCGAGGCCGCCGGCATCGACCAGAAGCTGGCCCGGGCGTCGGCCGATCACGCTGGTCAGCACCGTCACTGCGATGTCGTCGATCCCGTGCGTGCCGATCTCCGCCTGGAACAGGTCACCGAACATGTAGACCCCGGCACGCACTTCGGTGATGCCGTCGAGCCGGGCGGCGGCGAGCGCGGTGGGCGAGCTGCCCATCGAGACGATCGGCGCCGGATGGCCCGCGGCGCGCAGGCGTTCGGCGGCGCGCACCACGCCGGAGCGCTCGGTCTCGGCGATGCGCGCCATGTCATCGGCGGTGCGGCCGGCGTAGGAGTGGCCGGCATGGGTCATCACGCCGGCGAGCGTGGGGCCGAGCCGCGCGGCAAGCGCCGCCAGCCGGTCGTCGTCGGGGGTGAGGCCGCCGCGCGCTTCGCCGCTGTCGATCTCGATCAGTGCGCGCGGCGGGCGCGGGTGGGCGGCGATTGCGACGGCGGTGTCGGGATCGTCGGTGAGCACCGCGATATCGGCGCCATCGGCGTTGAGTCGTGCGACGGCGTCCAGCTTCTGCGGCGTGATGCCGACGGCGTAGAGGATGTCGGCAATGCCGTGGGCGGCGAAATATTCCGCTTCCGCCAGGGTGGAGACCGTGATCCCGCCCGGCTGGCCGGCGAGCGCAAGGCGCGCTACGTCGATCGACTTCGCGGTCTTCATGTGCGGGCGCAGGGGGATGCCGTGGCGTGCCAGCGCCGCTGCCATGGCGGCGATGTTGCGCCGCAGGATCGTGCGGTCGAGGATCAGGCAGGGCGTGGGCAGGTCGTCGAGGGTCATGCTGCGTCCGGCTGCCAGGTGGCGCTGTCGTCGATAGGCAATACCGGGCGCGGCAGGTGCTGCCAGTCGAAACGGGACAGCACCGGGCTGGTGAGGCCGGGGGCATCGACCTCGACCACCTGCTCGTGGGCGAAGAACTCG
This sequence comes from uncultured Pseudomonadota bacterium, assembly GCA_963708095.1. Taxonomy (GTDB): domain Bacteria; phylum Pseudomonadota; class Alphaproteobacteria; order Acetobacterales; family Acetobacteraceae; genus JAJZVS01. The sequence continues at coordinate 2,422,850 of OY970182.1, read as the reverse complement.
TCGAAGCCGCCGCGGAAATGCCCGCGCGATTTCACGACCACGGCGCGCGCGGCGGCGATGTCGAGGCCGAACGCCTCGAAGAACGCGGGGTCGGCGCATTGCACCCGGTTGGAGATGACGACGACGGTGATGCCGTCGAGCGTGAGCGCTACGGCGGGAGCGAGGTCGATCGTGTTGTTCGCGTAGATGCCACGCCGGCCGCGGATGGGATCGCGCCGGATCGCGCGCACCACGGCCGGGGCGGCGAAGGGGTGGGAGAAAGCGTCGTCGCGCCCCTGGCGCGCGGGATCAGGGCCGTCGCGCCCCTGGCGCGCGGGATCGGGGCTGTCGCGCCCCTGGCGCGCGGGATCAGGTCGGTTGAAGCGGGCGGTGAAGGCCGCACCTTCGCCGAGCGCCGCGGCCTCAGCCGCCAGGGCGGGGTCGAAGATCACGCCTACCAGCGCGTCGCGCACGCCGGCCGCATGGAAGGCTTGCAGGATGTGCATGGTGTTGCCGCGTCCGCCGCCGCCGGGGTTGTCGGCGACGTCGGCGAAGATCAGCGCCGGGCGGGCGCGGTCGGCGGTGCCGCGCGCCAGTGCCGTCGCGTCTTCCAGCGAGGTGAGGCGCGGGCGGAATCGGTCGCGAAGGGCCCAGCCGGCCACGGCGATTTCCTGCGCGAGGGCGTGCGCCGCGGCCGCATCGGTCGCAGTGACGACGACCGTCAGGCCGTTGAACGGGGTGTCGGCAAAAGCGAAGCCGCCCATCACCGAGACGTTCACCACCCGCCCGGCGTAGGGCGCTTCGCGCATCCGTTTCTGGCCAAGATCGATCAGTTCGCCGTACGGCCGGTCCGGCACCTCGGCGCCGGTGAGCATGGTGACGGTGGGCGGCACGATCGGCAGGCGCACCCGGGCGCGGTGGGTGCGCAGGCCGCCGAGCAGGCGGCGCAGTACCTCCGCCGACTCGATGCCGCATTCGCGCATGTCGAGATGCGGATTGGTGCGATAGCCGATGTAGGCGTCCACCAGCTCCACATCCGCCGGTGCGACGTTGGCGTGCAGGTCGTAGCTGGCGACGATGGGAACCGCGTCGCCGCAGATGCGGCGCACCAGGGCGAGCAGGGTCCCTTCCGGGTCGTCGTCCTGCGTGGTGAGGGCGGCGCCGTGCAGCACGGCGTAGACGCCGTCGAGCTTGCCGGCGGCGCGCAACCCGGCCTCCCATTCCGTGAGCAGGCGGGCGAAGAAGGCATGGTCCACCGGGCCGTTCGGTTCGGCCATGGCGAGGGTGAGCGGGACGGGCTCCCAGGCGCCGGCGGCGTCCATGGCGGCAACGAATCCGGGGAGTTCGCCCAGCATGCGCGGGGCGGGGGCGCGGGCCTCGGCGATCAGAGCGGGGCCGGCAAACAGGGTGCGGGCGGCGAAATCGGCCTCGGTGGCGGGGGGAGCGAAGCGATTACACTCGATCGAGAAGCCGAGCACGGCAATTCTTGGCATGGTCACAGCGAAATCCCCAGCAGTCCGGCGAGCAGCGGCGTGGCTTTGAGACCGCTGCCGGTGAGCACCAGGACGGTCGTCTCCTGCGGGGCGATCCGGCCCGCCGCCAGGAGCTTGGCGAAAGCCGCGGACGGCTGTGCCGCGGTGGGCTCCACATAGACGCCGATGCGGGCGAGGTCGAGCGTGGCCGCGACGATTTCCGCCTCGGTCAGGGTGACGGCCCCGCCGCCGCTCTCGCGCAGGGCGGCCACGACCTCCGGCAGGCGGATCGGGGCGGCGATGGCGGTGCCCTCGGCGATGGTGGGGCTGGGGGCGGGCGCTCGTGTGCCGGCGACCGCGGCGGCGATCGGGGCGCAGGCGGCGGGCTGCGCGGCGAACAGGCGCGGGGGGCGGCTGATCTGGCCGGCGCGGTGCAGTTCGTCGAAGCCGATCGCGCAGCCGAGCACGTTGGAGCCGGCACCGCAGGGGACGATGACGTTGTCGGGGGCGCGGAAGCCGAGGTCCTCCCACAGCTCGTAGGCGAGCGTCTTGGTGCCGTGCAGGAAGAACGGGTGCCAGTTGTGGCTCGCGTAGAAAATCTGCTCGGCGCGGCGGATCGCGGCTTCCGCGGTGTCCTGCCTGGTGCCGGGGACCAACTCCACCGTGGCGCCGTGGGCGCGCATCTGCACGGTCTTGGCGGGGCTGGTCGAGGCGGGGGCGAGGATGGTGGCGGCCAGGCCGCCGGCGGCGGCGTAGGCGGCGATGGCGGCGCCGCCGTTGCCGGAGCTGTCCTCCAGCACCGCGCGCACGCCCTGGGCGCGCAACAGGGAGAGCATGACGGTGGCGCCGCGATCCTTGAAGCTGCCGGTGGGCATGATCCACTCGGCTTTCAGGAGCGCGGGCGCGCCATGCAGGGTGCGAGGGAGCAGGGGCGTGCCGCCCTCGCCGAGGGTGATGGGATCGTCGGGGGCAAAGGGGAGCGCCGCGCGGTAGCGCCAGGGGCCGCGGGCGGCGCGGTCGATGTCTGCACGGGTGAGACCGGAGAGGGGGGTGAGCAGCAGGGGGGCGCGGTCGGGGCCACACCAGCGCGGCGGATCGAGGGGGAAGGTCTGGGCGGTGCGGGGGTCGAGGTAGAGCGGGTTCATGCGAGAGACCGGAGCGGGGAGGGGGAGGGGCACTGTGGGGGCAGGCGCGGGGTGGGTTCAAGCTTGCCGGGTTTGTGCGAGGGATGCGTGGTGAGGGGGGGCGCTTGCATTCGGGCGGCAAGGTCTCTAGATGGCGGCACCGATGGCTGGGGCGCGGGCGTAGCTCAGGGGTAGAGCACAACCTTGCCAAGGTTGGGGTCGAGGGTTCGAATCCCTTCGCCCGCTCCAGATTTCCTCAGAAAAATCAAGGACTTCGAAGCGGCCCTCCAGGGCCGTTTTTGCTTCCAAGGCCTCTTCGGCCGCAATTCGGAAGCGGAGTGGAAGCACCATGCAGAAAGTCGGCGGCGGCGGAATCGCAAGCTCGGCGGCTCCGATCCGGAGTAGAAGCGCCTCTGGGCGGGGACAGCACCCGGATGGCCTCGCCTGCCGCGCGACGGGCGACCACCTGGTGGACGGCACTGAAACCGCGCCCCGACGGCCAGTGACAGGATTGGCCCCGTTCGTAGCCACAGCCAGTACCTACGGTTCCCGCCCCAGGTCAGGACTGCCAGCGATCCGGCAGGCGGTGTAGTGATCGGCCACCGATGTGTGGGCGCTACGCCAGCTTTTTGCCTCCCGAGGCCATCGCCCGGCTGTTTCACACCGCCGGCGCGCTGCCCAACATCGCCCCGTCCTGGAACGTCGCCCCCAGCCACCAGGCGATGGTGGTGCGGCGGCACCCGGAAACCGGAGCGCGGCATCTCGACCTGCTGACCTGGGGTCTCGTGCCGCACTGGACGAAGGATCTGCGGGTGGCGCGGCGGCCGATCAACGCGCGAGCGGAGACGGTAGCGACCTCACCGATGTTCCGCGATGCCTTCGCCCGCCGCCGCGCGCTGATCCCGGCGCAGGCGTTCTACGAATGGCAGCGCACCGAGAACGGCTCCAAGCAGCCCTACGCGATCGCCCGGCGGGACGGCGAGACGCTGGCCTTTGCCGGTCTCTGGGAAGGCTGGCGCAGTCCCGAGGGCGAAGTGCTGCGCAGCTTCGCCATCATCGTCACCGCCGCGAACGCGACCATGGCGCCCATCCACGACCTTATCTGCACCACGCGCGTCAAGCTTAGATAGGCGGCAGGCCCAGATATTTGCCGTGGGTCCGCACCCGGCCGCGGAGCTCGATTGAGTTGATGTGCGTCATGACACCGCCAACTCAGGTGACCTGGAGGAGGTCTCCCCACGCTATGCCGTATCGGCAGCTTGAAGCCGTTCGGCCTGCGTCTTTTTCTCCCGCGTGTGCGCGAGGGTCATCGCCAGAGCCGCGGCTTCACCTTCCCAGCCGTGGTGCCGTGCTTCATTCAGCAGACGATGCGTGTCCACCTCAATTTCTTGCAGGCGCGGCAGCTGCGTCGGGTCCACCCGAAGCTGCGAACAGCGAATGCAAGCGTGCTCGTGCGGACAATCGGTGCCATACGGCCGGTAGCAGTCGCCAAGGGCCATTCTTCGCCGTCGGAAGTGCTTGGCGAACTCGGACCATTCGGCGGTCGTCGGCTCACGGTATTCGTGCGGCGGTCGGAAGGTGCGGCGCCGGGCAAGATAGATCTGATATTGGCGAACCACCTCCTCCTCATACACAGCGACGTAGCCGCGCGTCGTATTCAAGTCGGTGTGCCCCAGCAGCTTGGCCGCGATGTGCAGTGGCAGACCGCTATTGACGGCCTCGGTTGCGAGCAGCCGACGAAAGTCGTGCGGCTGGAAGCCGACCCGGACACCGTCGCTATCCTCCAAGCCGGCCGAAGCGCTGGCGTCCCGAAGCAGCTGGCGAATGTGTTCACGACAGAACACGCCCCGCTGGCGCTTCGGGCCACCCTGGAACAGGTAGGGCAACGGGGCGCTGATGCTGCGCTCGCAAGGATCGTATCGCGGAATGCAGGGAATCTGGCGCGCTTTGCCGCGGGCGCGTTCGACCACCTGCGCGAGCACGTGCGCGAGTTCGGGGCATACAGGCAGGACGCGCTCACGATCCTGTTTGGACGGGGCGATCTGGAGTAAGAGCACACGCTGACCATCGGCCATCGTGTGGTCGCGCAAGCTGACGTGAGTCAGCTCGAGCAGCTCCTCACAGCGTAGACCGGTCAGGCGCAGTATCTCCGTCACTGCCCACGCCCAGAATGCCCGATCTTCCATGATCCGGCAGTTGAGATTTCTCTCTGCGGGCAGATCGACCTGGCGGATCATTACTGGCACGGCTGTCCCGCACTGTCGCTCTGTCGTCACTGAGTGACGTTGCCGAATGTAGCGGACGCCGTCCAGCTCGAATGTGCCGCCTGCCGGGCAGGCGCTTGCTGCCGCCAGCAGCCGCTCGGCTGCGTGACGGTGCTTGCGCACATGGGTGACGAAGCGCGTCAGCATGGGCTGCATGAGACGAATGCGCGCATGCGTGCGCGCACGTTGCTGAAGAACGCTCTTGCGATTCGATGCAAGGTCGCTATCGCGAATCGGGCATGGACAGGCGTACCGCGCCCATACGCCTGGGTTTGTGGTCGACCACTGCAGGATGTCGAGATAGAAGGCCCGTACGGTGAAGAAGACGGCTTCGAAGTTGGCGCGTGGCTGCCCGCTGGGCAGCAGGCGGACACGCCGCCGCCATTGGTCGATAACATCACCGGACAGGTTGAGACCCGCCACGTCCGGGTGATGCGCCTCGATGTCACACCAGAACAGTCGTAACAAACTGTTAGCGATCTGACGCAAGGAGTTGAAGTCCAGTGTGGGCTCGCGCTCTTTGAGGTAGAGCGCGAACACTTCGCGGGCAGCAGAGGTGCGAATGTCGAAGCCATCTACCAGTTGCTCGACGGTAGGTCGGACGGTACGGAAATAACCTGGTGAGAGCAATGGATCTCGAACAATTCCGAGGTGGAATAGAAGCCGCGTCACCGCGAAATGTCCTACCACTACATGGTCGGTGTCGTGTGCCGCAGCGCGTAGCTCCAACAGGTCAGCCGAGCTGACGTCGTCGAGGGTCTTGCCGGTATGCGCCAGGACACGGCCGAGCAAGACCCAGACGCTGTTCAGGGTATGAGCACCGTAACCGAGCTCACGTGCAGCGCCGGCGATACGATCGCGCGCCTCGCACTCGGTCGTGTCGAACAGCAGATAATAGACATCGCCGAGGCCATGACCGAGCAGCCAACCATAGCTCGGGCGTACGACGCGGTTCGCGACAAGAACCTGGACCGCTTTGTACAAGCAGGTGCGTCCGCTGTGCTCCAGGGGAGCGATCAGATCCTTCCATGCGCCCTTGGCTTCAACGCGTGTCCCCCAGACTCCCTGCCAGGATTCGCATGGCGCTGGGCGCAGCCATGCGAGCAACATCTGTAATCCCCTGCGATAGCGCACCCGCTGGCCCTTGCTGAGTTCGTAGCGCGCGAAGTGCTCCTCGTAAAGCAGACGCATTGTCTCGCCTTCTGTCGGGCGCACGGTGGTCCAGCCTGTCATCGCCTGCTCCCGTTGCCGCCAAGCAGCACGGCCAGATCGCTCGGCTCGTAATTCCAGGCGTCGGCGCCCGCCGCGGCACTCCCGCCGGCAGACGGTTTGCGGGAAAGGTGAGCGCGGAGCTGCGCCACGACATCATCCGGCCGCGCGATCAGGTAGTGCTCGGTTGTGGCAATGTGTCGGTGTCGCATGTGAGCCTGCACGTGCACGAGGGGTACCGCCGGGTCCGCTGCAAGGCGGAGCGCACAGGTGTGGCGTAGGTCATGCGCCATGATGTTGGTGCCGAGCCGTGCATTGACGCGCGTGAAGATGGCACGCAGCGCCGGATAGCGAAGTGGACGCACCGGTCGGCGCAGGGTGACCCAAAGTGGCGCTTCCGGCGGGGCATGACTGCGCTGGGTCAGGTAGGCGGCCAGCCACCTGAAGAATTCGGGCGAGGCCGCCACCCACGTCCGGTCCCGCGTGCCCTTGCAGGTGAGGCAAACCCGCTGGCCGCCCCAATCGACGTCGGCGGCGCGCATGTCGAGCAGTTCCTGCGCACGGCTACCGGAAGAGACGAGCAGGCACAAAATCGCCCGGTCCCTGTCGAAGGCAAGGCTGGCGAACACATCCTTCCAGAGATCGTCGGTCAAGGCGCGCGGGATGCGCTTCGGTTGCCGCTGCCGATACCCAGTTCGCCGGCGCAGCGGCCAGGGGTCGAGTGGGCTGTGGTGAGCACGGCGGCGCCCGAAAACGAATAAGCGCTCAAAGGCGGCGCATCCGGTTGCATGCTGCTGGAAAGCATAGAAGCCCTGAATGACGCTCAGCCGGTGATTGATGGTCGCCGGTTGGTACCCGGCCGCGAGGTAAGGCTTGCCAGTACGGGTATTGGCGCTACCGGGCGCGGGGCCATCCTTTCGATGCCGCGCGCGATGGGGATTGTCGGCGGTGCGCAGGTGAAGGACATAATCGCGCAGATGCTCCGGCCGGGCGTTCTGCCAAGCGGTAGCGTTCGCGGCGAGGAAGTTCAGCCAGGAGCAGAGGGCGAAGGCATAGGACTTGACTGTGGCCGGGCTGCAATCAGCGACGAAAAGGTCGAGCAGAAACGCGTGTACCGCCGGCTCGACGCTGCCGGCGGTGCCCGTGACCTCGTGTGAGGGGCTGCCGACACGGTCCTCTCTGACGGCGAAGCCTTTCGCGGGCACGGACATGGCGGCCTCCGCCGAAGGGGACCCTGCCATTGTGGCATGGCTGGCCTTGGTGCGGATAACCTGCCGCATGCCCGTGATTGTCGAACCGCCCGACTGGCCGCTATGGCTCGGCGAGATCGAGGGCGACGCCGGATCGCTGCTGCACCCGGCGGCCAAGGACACGTTGCGGGTTTGGCCGGTGAGTACACTGGTCAACCGGCCAGCCAACAACGACGCCGACCTGCTCGCCCCGCTTCCGCCCGCCTGACGGAACCAGGCGATGACCGAGCACCAAGCCCCGTGGCCCGATGGCGAAGTGCTCGCCGGCATCGTCGAGCGGGTGACGTTCCACAATGCCGAGAGCGGCTTCGCCGTGCTGCGGGTGAAGGCGCGCGGGCACCGCGACCTCGTCACCATCGTCGGCCACGCCGCTGCCATCGCCGCCGGCGAGTGGATCACCGCCACCGGGGAGTGGGTGAACGACCGCACCCACGGCCAGCAGTTCAAGGCGCGGTTCCTGAAGACCTCAGCACCCACCACCGCCGAGGGAATCGAGCGCTACCTCGCCTCCGGCATGATCCGCGGCATCGGGCCGGTCTACGCGAAGAAGCTGGTCCGCGGCTTCGGCGAGGCGGTGTTCGACATCATCGAGGGTGCGCCACAGCGCCTGCGTGAGGTGGGCGGGATCGGCGAGGTCCGGGCGAAGCGTATCGTCGATGCCTGGGCCGAGCAGAAGGTGATCCGCGAGATCATGGTGTTTCTGCACAGCCACGGCGTCGGCACGGCGCGCGCCGTGCGTATCTTCAAGACCTACGGGGCCGACGCCATCCAGGTGATGAGCGAGAACCCGTACCGGCTCGCGCGCGACATAAGAGGCATCGGCTTCAAGACGGCGGATGCCATCGCCGCCCGGCTCGGCATCGAGAAGACGGCGATGATCCGCGTCCGCGCCGGCATCGGCTATGCCCTCTCCGAGGCGATGGACGAGGGCCATTGCGGGCTGCCCGTCGCGGAACTGATCCCGCTCGCGGAACGCCTGCTGGAGGTGCCGGAGGCGCTGATCCGCACCGCGCTCGATCTCGAACTGGCCGACGGCGCGGTGATCGCCGACCGCGTCGACGAGGCGGACTGCGTCTTCCTCGCCGGCCTCTACCACGCGGAGCGTGGCATCGCCGAACGGCTGCGGGCGGTCGCCTCCGGCGCGCTGCCCTGGCCGGCGATCGACGCGGAAAGGGCCATCCCCTGGGTCGAGCGGCGGATCGGCATGACGCTCGCCGAGAGCCAGCGCCAGGCGGTCGGCCTTGCCCTTGCCGCGAAGCTGCTGGTGATCACCGGCGGCCCCGGCGTCGGTAAGACGACGATCATGCGGGCGATCCTCGCCATCCTCGCCGCCAAGGCGGTGCGCATCCTGCTCGCGGCTCCCACCGGGCGGGCGGCGAAGCGGATGAGCGAGGCGACCGGATTCGAGGCTCGGACGATCCATCGCCTGCTGGAGGTCGATCCGCGCACCGGCGGGTTCCGGCGCGGACCGGATCACCTCCTGGAGTGCGACCTGCTGGTCATCGACGAGGCCTCCATGGTCGACGTGCCGCTGATGCACGCGCTGACCCGGGCGATCCCCACAGCGGCCGCCCTGCTGGTGGTGGGCGACGTGGATCAGCTGCCCTCGGTCGGGCCTGGCCAGGTGCTGGCGGACCTGATCGGCTCCGGCGCGGTGCCGGTGGTGCGGCTGACCGAGATCTTCCGCCAGGCGGCCTCCAGCCGGATCATCACCAGCGCGCACCGGATCAATCGCGGCGAGATGCCGGACCTGACCCGCGCCGAGGCAGGGAGCGATTTCCACTTCGTCCAGGCCGACGACCCGGAGACGGCCGTCGCGCGCATCATCGATCTGGTGAAGATCCGCATTCCCCGCCGGTTCGAGCTCGATCCGGTGCGCGACATCCAGGTGCTGTGCCCGATGGCGCGCGGCGGCGTCGGCGCGCGGTCGCTGAACATCGACTTGCAGGCCGCGCTGAATGGCGAGGCGACGCCGAAGGTCGAGAAATTCGGCTGGACCTTTGCGCCCGGCGACAAGGTCATGCAGATCGAGAACGACTACGATCGCGAGGTCAATAACGGCGATATCGGCTTCATCGCAGCAATCGATACCGAGGAGGCCGAGATCACCGTGCGGTTCGACGGGCGTGACGTGACCTATGGCCTTGGCGATCTTGATGCGCTGGTACCGGCCTATGCGGCGACGATCCACAAAGCGCAGGGATCGGAATATCCCGCCGTGGTGATCCCGGTGCTGACGCAGCACTACGCCATGCTGCAACGGAACCTGCTCTATACCGGCATCACCCGCGGCAAGCGGCTGGTTGTGCTGGTCGGCAGCCGGAAGGCGGTGGCAATCGCGGTACGGAACGTGACGGGACGGCGGCGCTGGTCGAAGCTGCGGGAATGGTTGGCCGCGATGCGGGTGCCAGCTGCGGCCGCTGGAACCGACACCCGTGCTCAATAGCCGGCTTGACCGGGGAAGCAGGGGGTCGCCAGCATCGTCTCCGACGACTGCGGCGCGCCAAGAACGGAAACTGGTCACCCGACCTGGCAGAGTCCGCTTCGCGCCCGTCGAAGCCATACAGCTCATTCTGGTGCGCGCCACGGAAGCAGCGGTTGGCCCGTCACCCGATAGGCTTTATGCATGCGTATGGGGCTGCGAGCACACCAATGGCCCATACGGACGCCGGAGTTCTGACATGTTGTTCTCCGTTGAGTTTCCGCAGATCCTCGCCCATCTGGGCGATCTGGCCTATGGGCTGCAGCCAGTGCGAGTTCCGCCCGACGGACGCTTGTGCCTGATCATCAAAATCAACAAAGAGGCCATCCTCACCACCCGCCTTAATCGGCAGATTAAGATCTATCTGATTCCAGACGTGCATAGTCCGGGCCGAGCGCACGGCTGTATCACCGCCTTCTTCGACGATCACGACGAGCCGTTGGTCATCTATACCCCACTCTTTGCCGAGGATGCGCTCGCAACGGATCTCGGCCTCCTTCTCGGGCAAGGTGTCTTCAATCTCTATTTTTTCGACGAGCATGATCGCGAGCTGTTAGGGGTGAGCGCGAGGCTTGGCGAGGCGGACCGGCTTGGCGCGACCTGGAACGGGAGCAAGCTGAGCATGTTGGACCTCGACAGGGTGCCCGACATGTTAAGCGCGATGCACGACTGGTTTGCCTATCGCACCGCATCGGACGATGCTGCGGCCTTTACTATCCATCTCGAGAGCGAACTATACCCTTCTGACTTCGTGTTCATCGATGCCCGGCTGGAGGCCACCGATTACCGAGGCGCGGGCGCCGATGCTGCGGTTAACAGCCTCGAACGCGAGGAGCCCGGCGCTTATCAAGAGCGGGACATCGCGCGTCTGCTTCGCCGGGCCTTTGCTGCTGACTGCGTCTTCCTTAATCCCATTCGCGATGACACCGGCAAGGAACTCGCTGACGTCATGTGCATCACTGACGACATCATTCTCGTGGTCCAAGCCAAGGATAGCCCCAACACCGAACGGGCGCTGCGCCGCTCGATTGAACGCAAACGCGCGACCATTCGGGCGCATATCGAAAAGGGAGCTGCGCAGCTGCGCGGGGCCATGACCTATATCCTCGGGCGCGAGGCCATCGTGATCCGCGACGACGATGATCCGCAAACCCTCGTGGTCGGCGACCGCTTGATCTGCGGTCTCGTCGTCGTGCGCGAAATGTTCGACGACGATTATCGTGCATGCAGCATACCGGTGCTTGCTGCCGCCCAGGCGTGCGGGGCGCCGGCCGTCCTCCTCGAATATGCCGCGCTCCACGTGATGGCGCTGAAACTGCCGTCGCCTACGCGGCTAATGAACGGCCTGCTTCAGCTCTTCGAAGTCGCGCTCCAGAAAGGCGAATATCCGAAGCCACGCTTCTTGCTCGGCCCTGTGGACAAGGCGCCCCAAACAGGAGCATGAGCGCAAGCTCCTCTCGCCGCGCCCACCGACCTCGCGTCCCACTAGAGAGTGATGCCTCTTCATGATAGCGTGATGTAATGGTCAAGAAGCCGTCCAAATCGATGCTGACGCCGATCGAGAGGTCGGTGATCAAAGCGCTGCTCGACGAGGGCTGGCGGAACCAAGATATCCAGGCGCTAATCAACACGGGCAGGTCCGCTTCCATCAATTTCGGGCGCATCGCAGGGATAAAGGCCGACGGCATGGTCGTGCCTGCCACGAAGCAGCAGGTAGATGCTTTTCGGCAGAAGAAGCTGCTTTTCGATCACGTCACGGGCCTCTGCCCGATCGACAATGAGCGCCTTGTCCGCGCCCGTGAGGCAATGATCCTTGCGGTCGAACTGTTTAATACCCCTCGGATCGCCTTCAAGGCTGGGGTCTTCTCGATGCTGACGAATGTCGCTTGGACCTACCTGCTACACGAATTCTATGAGTCCAAGGGTGTTGCGATCATCAACAAGGATGGATTCAGCCTGCTCCTCTCCCAGATGATTGCACGCGACGATTGCCCACTCTCCAAAGCGTGCAAGCAAAACCTGGCGGCGCTCAAGGACATCCGGGACGTCGTCGAGCACCGCACGATCGGGTCTTTTGACCGTAAGTGGCTACCCCTGTTCCAGTCTACCTGTCTAAACTTTGAGAGAGCCCTGACCGAGTTGTTCGGCCCGCGGCTCACACTGGGCCGCGAACTGGGCTTCTCCCTCCAGTTCGCCAAGATGACCACGGAGGAGATCGCCGCGTTGGAAGGCTTCGAGTTGCCTGAGCACATTGCGGCCCTCGACGCCAACTTGGCTGCAAGGCTCGACGAAGGCGACGCCGACAATCTCGAGTATCAATTCAAGGTCGTCTATACGCTCACTAACGCATCAAAGGCGAAGGCGCACTTCCAGTTTGTCCAACCCGATTCCGCCGAGGGTAAGGAGATCCAGAATGTACTGCTCAAATATAAGCCACTCGATGACCTCTATCCCTTAAAGCCAGGCGACGTCGTGAATCTGGTGGCTGACAAAAGCGGACGGAACTTCACGAGCGACAGGCATCAGCGTGCGTGGAAGATGTTCAAGGCCCGCCCCAAGACCGGCGCAGGCGATCCCGCCACAACCGACAAGAAATTCTGCATCTATCACCCGCCCTTCAAATCCTACACCTACTCGCAGGCATGGGCGGATTTCCTGGTCAATCAGATTGCAGACGACGTCGTGTGGGAGAATCTGGGCAGCTTCAAGGCATAGCCCCCACGAAGGGTCGTGACGAGAGCGTCGCTGAACCGGCTCGTCGCCTCCGTGGTCGGGTTTGTGGGCGACCTGCGGCTGAGGCAGGGCAAAGTTCCAGAGTGGGAGTTCGGCCGGGTTGGCCGTGACGGGTTTATGGCCGCGAGAGAGGCTTGCGGCGCCCGTCGCGGAGACCCGCGATGTCACGTTCATCCGCTCGCCCTCGTGCCGGCCAGGACCGGGCGAGCCTCTATGCCGAAATCACCGACAAGATCATCGCCGAGCTGGAGGCCGGACGCCTGCCCTGGATCCAGCCCTGGGGCGCCTCGGGCACCGGGGCGGCCGTCGGCCTGCCGAGGAACGCGGCGACCGGCCGGCGCTATTCGGGGATCAACGTGCTGATCCTCTGGGGCGCGGTGATCGAGCGCGGCTATTCCGGCCAGGCCTGGCTCACCTTCCGCCAGGCGCTCGGGCTCGGGGGCAATGTCCGCAAAGGCGAACGGGGCACCACGGTGGTCTACGCCGATCGCTTCGTGCCGGAGGCCGAGCGTAAGCGCGCCGACCGCGACGGCGACGAGCCGAGCGCCATCCCGTTCCTCAAGCGCTTCACCGTGTTCAACACCGATCAGTGCGACGGACTGCCCGACGCGGTCGCATCCGTGGCACCACCGGTTCCCGAGGGCCTGATCCTGCCCCAGGCCGAGGCGCTGATCCGGGCCAGTGGCGCCGACATCAGGATCGACGGCGACCGCGCGTTCTATTCGGTCATGGGCGACTTCATCCAGGTGCCACCGCCGCAAGCATACTTCGAGCCGGTGAACTGGCATCGCACGGCTCTCCACGAGCTCGGCCACTGGTCCGGCGCGGCCCATCGGCTGGCCCGCGACATGTCCGGCGGCTTCGGCTCCGCCAGCTACGCGAAGGAAGAACTGGTCGCCGAGATGACGGCGGCGTTCCTCTGCGCCAGCCTCGGCATCGTGCCGACTGTGCGGCACGCCGACTACGTCGGCTCGTGGCTCGAGGTGCTGCGCGACGATGATCGCGCGATCATCCGCGCCGCCAGCGCGGCCTCGAAAGCCGCCGACTATCTGCTGGCGTTCCAGGTTGATGAAAGTGAGCCGGAAGCTCCAGCGGGTCTCGCGATGCCGGCCTCGGCGCCCGAGAGCCAGAGGGCCGCCGACATTCCGTGACGGGTCGAAGGGTCGGGAGAGAGGCTTCCGGCCGGTCCGTCGCGGAGATCTGCCATGAACGCGACCGAAAACGCCGACCTCCACTCCCACCATTCCGACCTGATCGCGGAAGCCCTGGCGACCGAGGGTGGCCATCTCTCGATCGGCCGGGGCGGCTTCATCCTCTGGTATGGGGATGGATGCCGGCTCCTGGGATACGACTCCGAGCCGATCAAGGCGGCCTGCATCGAAGCGGGCCTGCCGGTGATCGACAGCCGTGGCGTCGCCTTCGATGCCGTGGCGCGGCTCGTCATTCGCGGGCCGATGGTCGCCGTCGGCGCGCCGCCTGACCCGCCGCCGCATGGCCCGTTCAGCTACGCGCCCCTGGTGGCGGTCGCGGCGGCCTACCGCGCCGCCGGCGCCGACGTGGTCAACCTGCCGGAACCAGCGGCGGATGACCCCGGCGCGTGAGGCTCGCATCGCCGCCGGGAGTTAGAGGGCGGAGGGGATTTTCGTGACGGGTCGAGGGGCTGGGAGAGCGGCTCCCGGCCGGCCCGTCGCGGAGATCACCGATGGCTGCGACCCAAAAGATCGTCCTGAACCCGTCCCGGGACATCCCGTTCAACAAGCTCGTCCTCAGCCAGGCCAATGTCCGGCGCGTGAAGGCCGGCGTCTCGATCGAGGCGCTGGCCGAGAGCATCGCCCGGCGTTCCCTGCTGCAAAGCCTGAGCGTGCGCCCGGTGCTGGACGCCGAGGGCAATGAGACCGGCATGTTCGAGGTGCCCGCCGGCGGACGGCGCTTCCGGGCGCTGGAACTGCTGGTCCGGCAGAAGCGCCTGGCCAAGACCGCGCCCATCCCCTGCATCGTCAAGACCGAGGGCCTCGCCGAGGAGGACAGCCTCGCCGAGAACACCGACCGCGAGGCGCTGCATCCGCTCGATCAGTTCCGCGCCTTCCAGGCGCTGCGCACGAAGGGCCAGGGCGAGGAGGAGATCGCCGCGGCGTTCGGTGTCACCGCCGCGGTGGTGCGCCAGCGGCTCAAGCTCGCCGCCGCCAACCAGGCGCTGCTCGACGCCTATGCCGAGGGGGCGATGACGCTCGATCAGCTGATGGCGTTCTGCGTCAGCGACGATCACGCGCGGCAGGAGCAGGTGTGGGCGACGATCCAGCGTGGCTGGAACAAGGAGCCACACATCATCCGCCGCATGCTGACCGAGGGCGCGGTACGCGCAAGCGACCGGCGCGCCTGCTTCGTCGGCATCGAGGCGTACGAAGCCTTAGGCGGCATCGTGATGCGCGACCTGTTCCAGGAGGACGAGGGCGGCTGGTTGCAGGATCCGGCATTGCTCGACCGGCTGGTGGCCGAGCGCCTGGCGCGGGAGGCCGACGCCATCCGCGCCGAGGGCTGGAAATGGGTCGAGGCCGCGCCGGACTTCCCCTACGGCCACCGGCACGGACTGCGTCCGCTGCCCACCACCAATCCCCTCATCGAAGCAGAGCAGACGGAGTTCGAGGCGCTGAAGGCCGAATACGACGCGCTGGAGGAGCAGTATGGCGAGACCGACGAACTGCCGGACGCGGTCGAGGCACGGCTGGTCGAGATCGAGACGGCGATTGGGGCATTCCAGAACCGTCCGCCGAAGTTCGATCGCGACGACATCGTGCGCGCCGGTGCGTTCGTCAGTATCGACCGGGACGGCGCGCTGCGCATCGAGCGCGGCTACGTGCGGCCCGAGGACGAGCCGCCGGTCGCTGCGCCCGACGATCCCGATCAGGCCGCGGAGCCGGCCAGCACGATGCCCGATACCGATCGCGATCTGTCGCTGCCGCAGGCACGCTCGACCACGACCATCACGGCCGCGGATCCGTCCGCCGAGGTGCCCGAGGAGGACGAGGGGCTGAAGCCGCTGCCCGAGCGGCTGATGACGGAACTCACCGCACACCGGACGCTCGCGTTGCGGGAAGCCTTGGGGAACGACTGCGACACGGCGTTGCTGGCCGTGCTCCACGCGTTTTGCCTCCGCCTGTTCTATCGCTCCGCCGCCGACACGTGCCTGGAGATCGAGGCCAAGAGCGCCGGGTTCGGGACCCAGGCTCCGGGACTGAACGACACCGCGTCCGCCCAGGCCATCGACGTGCGGCACGAGGCGTGGGTGAAGCAGTTGCCCGCGACGTCCAGAGAACTCTGGGATGCGCTCGTCGGGTTCGACACCGACACGCGCGCGGCGCTGTTTGCGCATTGCGCCGCACTGACGATCAACGCGCTGCACGAACCCTGGAACCGTCGTCCGGGCGCGCTGGCCCACGCCGATCGACTGGCGCAGGCGGTCGGTCTCGACATGGCGGCGGCCGGCTGGGTGCCAACCGTCGAGACCTATCTCGGCCGGGTGCCGAAGGCCCGCATCCTGGAGGCGGTGCGCGAGGCAAAGAGCGAGCACGCCGCGCAGTTGATCGACCACCTGAAGAAGCCGGAGATGGCGCAGGAGGCCGAACGGCTGCTCGCCGGCACCGGCTGGCTGCCGGAGCCGCTCCGCACGCCCGGGTTGCCTGAGGCTGCGGCCGTCCCTCTCGCCGCCAGTGACGATGAAGCCGAGGAGGCGGCCGGCGGTGACGCCGACGCGATCACCGCACTGCCGGCGTTCCTGATCGACGCCGAAGATCCCGCCGTGCCGCAGGCCATCGCCGCTGAGTGACCGATGACGGCCCGGGGCATCCTGCCTCGGGCCTTCATCGGCTTTCTCGAACCCCGGAGGAACACCCCCATGATCGACAACCCGAACGATGCCTTCGCGCCGTACGAGGCCCAGGCCCGGCTGCGCGCCCATCTGGCCCGCGAGGTGACACCGCTCAACAAGGCCGCGCTATTCGCAGTGCTTCAGGCGGCTGGCATCCAGCATATCACCGTTCACTTCGACGGCGCCGGTGATTCCGGACAGATCGAGAGCATCGACGCGACGAACCCAGACGAAACCGCCGCCGCATTGCCCGACGGCACCATCGAGATCCGCACCCCGCTCTGGGACGGAAGTGGCGTGCAGACCGAGACCATGTCGGCGCGCGACGCCATCGAGAAGCTGGCCTACGACTTCCTCGAAGAGGCGCATGACGGCTGGGAGAACGAAGACGGCGCCTATGGCGAATTCACCTTCGACGTCGGCGAGCGCACCATCCGTTTGGAATACAACGAGCGCGTGATGACGACCTCCTACTCCGAACACGAATTCTGATGGAGGCGACGATGGCACATCCATATCATCACGCCCTGTCCTCGGCGCGCCTTTGGGGCGGAACTGCGGATGATTACCTGCCGCTCCACGCCTGGTTCGACGAGTCGAAGATGTTGACCTCGGATTTTCGACATCGTGCACTCCGGCATCATGCGGAAGGTATCTTCATGGCGGTTATGTGGACATGCAAGCGCGGTCTGATCTTGGCACTGACGGAGGTGGTCGTCCCGGTAGTCCATAGGAGGGGCCCCGCCGTCCGCGTAGCGCGTATCAGCGCGCAAGCGGAGCGGGCGGCGGGGAGGTGCCTGTGGACCCACCGGGGCGAGCACCGGGCCACACGCGCTGTCGCCATCTCAATCTACTCCTTGTCCAAGATCTGTGAGCAACTGCTCGATACGGCGGGCGACCGAGCAGTGCCGCTCGACCTCCCGCGGCCAGGACCGCTCGCGGGCATCGTCTGCAAGAGACAGTTCGAGCCGGTGGCGCTCTCGCAGCCTCGGAGCATAAGTTGGCGTCGTCACGAACCGCGAGCAACTCAGATAGAGATCACATTCGCACGGCCCTTCCGAGGGCAGCCGCAGGCAATGCCCCAGCTCGAGCTCGGTCTTCAGGAAGTTGGTGCGCAACCAATCGATCGCACTGTCGCAGAGGGCGCCGGCGCGGATCGCCTCGGCTCCCGCACCCGCGATCACGGCGCCTGGTTCGAGCACCGAGCGATAGTCGCGCAATACCTCGGCATCGCTTATCCGCGCATAGACCATCGTCATCTGTGGACTCTCATGGCCGAGGATGCTCATGATCGTGTGCAGCTTCGCGCCGCGCTCGGCAAGTTCGGTGCCGAGCGTATGGCGAAAGCGATGCATGGTGATCGTCGGTTTGCCGACAGCGTCGACAAGACTCGCTGCTTCGCATGCGCGCCTAAGCGGCGTTCCGAACAGATGCCGATCGCTCATAAGCTTGCCTCGCCAGACGAACACGAACCGGACCAGATCGCCGGTTCGCTCGTCGGGCAAGCGCCGGTCGGCGACCTCCGCGCGGATTGCCAGCACCGCGCGCAGAGCGTCGGCCGCTTCGTCATGGAGTGGGATCATACGTTCGCGTGCGGTCTTGCCGACCGGGATGCGCAGTCGGGCCGTGCCATCGGAATAGTTGTTGAGGCAGTCGGTCGTAAGACGCCGCACCTCGCTGCGCCGCGCGCCCGACCAGCGTGCGACGATCATCGCAGCCCGCTGAAACGGGTCGGGCAGCGCCCTGACAGCATCCATCAGTCGTTCGAGGTCAGCACGAGGAATGTAACGTGGTATGCGGTCTGGGACGCGCGGTAGATCGCGCTTGGCGATCAGCGGCCATCTCGGCACGTTGTGCCATGCCCAATCCTCAGCATCCTTGAAAAACTGCGCCAGACGAATGACGCGCTCACGCTGCGACCGTGCGGTGAGCGGCCGTCCCGTCGTCGGCGACAGCTCGGTCGCCATCGCATCCATCCAGCTGACAATGTGATCGTGCTTTACGTCGGCGAAGGTCTGGACCTGCGGATGGGACTCGGCGAGATGCCCGAGAAACCGGCGTGCCGTCAGCGCATAATGATATGTGGTCGCTGGTCGCAAGGCAGGCGCACGACGTTCAAGCCACGCATCGACCAGCACGCCCATCGCCGGTTGCCCCGCACACAGGTCAGCCGACGGCATTATCTTACGCGGTACCTCCTGAACCTGGCCGCGATGATAGAGCACGAGCCTGAGCTGGCCGATCTTCGTGATCCAGCTCTTGGAAACCTGCCAATAACGCTCGGCCGACGTCCAGTAAGCGGCAAGATCTGGCCGCTTGCTGAACTCGCGAACCGCGACGAGCATCTGGTCGATGTCGTTGTCATTGAGCCTGTCGATCGATTGTGGACCGCCGTGAACGGCGATGCGGCCCAGCGTCCAACGCATCGCAAGCTTCGCGTTCTCGCAGCGAAGGCCGAGCGCGGCGGCCTCGGTCGCGAGCGTATCCGCCCCCAGATCAAGGCGCATATGATAGGCGACATCATGGACACACAGGTCGCCAATCGCGAGCAGCCACGGATAGTCGAGACGCAGATGACCGTTGAGCGCCAGATAATAGAGATAGGCGCGCGCGTAATAGGATGGCCGGTTGGTGAGCGTGCGTCGTGTCTGCCCGTCCATTCGGCCAATGCGATCGGCAAGTGGTGCGTGAAGCCACTCTTCGAGATCAGGCCAGGCTTGCACGAAGAGCTTGCGATGACTGCGGCGCTGCTGGACGAAGTGCTTGGCGACCTCGCAACCGGCGAGAAACGCGTCATACTCGTCCGCCGAGCAGTGACGGCTCCGATTGTTCCGCGGCTCCTCGACTGCGCGCGCCTGCATTGCGGCGGCCGAGACCGGGCCCGCTCTCACGACGCTGTGGTCCCCGGCTCGGTTGCAGGCGCGTCGCCGAGGCCGAGAGCGCGTCGATACTCAGCGACGACGATCGGGTCCGAAACGCGTGTGTAGACGCGGGTCGCTTCGGGCGAGGCGTGGCCAAGCCGTCGCTGGAGCGTCAGCTCGCGCATGCCGCCCTCCCACATGCGGGTCGCATGGGTGTGGCGCAGCGCGTGTGGTGTAATCCACGGCGTCCGAATGCCAGCGCGGGTGCAGGCCCGCGCGAACAGCCTGACCAACGCGGAATAGGACAATGCCTCATGCCGGCGCGGGCCGCGTCCGCCAACGAGGAAGAGGTGCGGAGTATCGGTATCCTGCGGCCGCTCGCGCATCACATAGGCGCTTACAGCTTCCAGTGTCGCCGCCTCGTGGAGATCGACTACGCGCTCGGTTCTAGATTTGCTGCGCACGCCGCGCGGATGATCGAAGCGGACCCTGATCATCACCCGCCGTCTGCCGTAGGCGAGATCGATCAGATGAAGGCCAAGCACTTCGCCGGGACGAAGACCACCGTCGAGCATCAGGCGAATTATCGCCAGATCGCGACGGCAGCGGAGCTGCGCGATCAGCGCGTCGATGTCCTCATTCGACATCGGGCGGGGCACGCGATGTACCTGCCGTAGCCGCACCGGGCTGCGTATCTGGCGCGGTGGCACAACGCCGGTCAGGAACGGCCGATGACGTTCCGAGACCCGAGCGGCGGCGCGATCGTGAACACGGGTGATCGGGTTAGGGCCATCGAACCGCTCGGTGATCCTGCCCCACTCGTAGAATGATGACACGGCGGCCAACACCCGGTTGATCGTCGCGGTGCTGAGACGTGCGCCCCGCTCGCCGTTGACTGTCGCGAGCGAGGGATACTGGGCAGCACCGCGACGATGGCTCCGCTTGCTCCGAAGGTGAAGCAGCAGATCGACCGCAAGCGCGGGCGTGAGGCTCGGCCATTCCAAACCTTGTTCAACCAGAAAGGATCGAAGATGCGAAAGATCTTGAGCATATGCGCGCGCGGTGTTGGGCGAACATCCCGACGCATCGAGATACACAGAAAACTGCGATGCAGCCGGGTCGAACCCACCCAATGCAGGCGCATCAATGCTCATAGAATTGTTCGACATGGCAGACCTCCAGCCCAGTCGTACTCGTCGTCGAGCCTACGCCGAAAGCGCTCTCTGGCAGAGTCTGTCCATATAATGGCGGAGCAATTCTTCGGGCCGACCATCACCATCTCGACCGGGTGCGTTTTGCCGGTGCGGTTGATCGGCGAGCAGCATGTCCGCGAGGATCTCGGCTTCATCCCGAGCTTCGCCGACTGGGCACGCCGCATCCGCCCCGAGCCATGGATGGGCCGCGCCCAGCCGATCCACCGTGACGTCGATCCGTTCGCAGTGAGCACCTGCCCCGACTTCGAGGCCGACGGCACATCACGCGATAGTGGCGGCCTCGGCCGCGGCGAGCGCGCCCTCCAGATAGCCACCGAATTCGGGGGCCATTTCGGCGCCGGCGAGGGTAATCCGTTCGCCCCACGGCGCCGGCAGGGCGATCGGGCGATAGTCCGGATGCACGTTGCCGTTGGCGTGGTCGGCTTCGGTCGCGGTGAAGGGTTCGGTTGCCCAGTCCTGGATGATCACCTCGCGCGGCCGAGCGGTCTCGGCGCCGAACAGCATGCCGAGTTGGCGGGCGACCAGCTCCGGCAAGGCCGTGCGTCGCCCCGCGCGCAGGGCGGGTGGCCAGGAGAAGAAGCCGAACAACGCAGCCTCGGCGGCGCCGGCGAGGCTCGCATCGTGGAGTTCCCCGAGCGGTCCCGCCTGGCTGAATGCGCTGCCCGACAGGCCCGCCTCGCGCCAGAACGGCCGGTTGTAGAGCGCCAGCACCTTGGCCTGGCCCGCCATCCAGCCCGGCACAGCAGCAAGCGCCGCCTGCACGGACGGTGGCAGGTCGGGCAGGATCTCGATCCCAGCGATCAGGCGCGGCGGCAGGGCGAGCGCGGCGCGCGCGGCATACAGCATCACGGGGCCGGAGGAGCTTTCGGCGGTGACGGCAACGCCGCTTCCGGTCAGCGCGATGCGCCGGACCGCGTGTTCCAGCCGGACCACCCCGGGGCGAGGCCGGCGGCGACAGCTTCCACCAGCGCCGCGATGCCGCCCGTGATGCGCATGCTCGGCGGCTCCTGCGCGAACCCATGCGGCAGGCGCTGTATGCGCCCCGTCTGGTCCTGAAAGACGAAGCCGCCCGCCTCCGCCTGCTCGGTGAGCGCCAGCCCCGCCGCCCGCACGGCCCGGGCGATGCGCGGCTGCATGGCGGGCCAGACCCAGGCAGGGCCGAGGTCGTAGGCGCCGGCCGCGGTGCGATGGCTCAGCACCCGGCCGCCGATGCGCGCGCGGGCTTCCAGCACCACCACCTCGGCGCCGCGCCCGGTCGCCGCCCGCGCCAGCGCCAAGCCGGAAAGGCCGGCGCCGATGACGATCAGGTCCGGCACCCTGCGTCAGCCGAGATGGCCGGTCTTGCGGTAGAGCAGCGCCCCGCCCTGGCTTGCCAGCGTCAGGCGGCTGCCGGGCGGCCGGCGGAGCCACGCGCCGGCGCGATGGGTCGTGCTGTCGATCACGACATCGCCCTCGACCACGAAGAGTTCGACGCCGCGCGGCCAGGTCTCGGCGGCGCCGGCATGGTCGGGCGCAAGCCGCAACATCACCACCCGCTCCCACGGCGCCTGGAACAGCACAGCCTCACGCCGGCCCTGCCCGAGGTCGCGCCAGAGCGCGGGATCGCGCGTGTCGAGCCGCACCGCCTCGGTCTCCTCGGGCGGCATCTGGCGGAGCTTGACCAGGATCACCGCGCCCCGTGCACTGGCGGGCATGTGCCGCGAGCCGGGCGGGTTGCGGACGTAGAAGCCGGCCGGGAAATCCCCGGTCTCGTCGGAGAACACGCCCGCCAGCACCAGGAACTCCTCGCCGGCGCCGTGGGTGTGGGCGGAGAAGGCGGAGCCGGGCGCGTAGCGCACGAGCGAGGCGGCGCGGGCAACTTCGTCGCCGTCGCGCTCGAGCATCCGCCGCTCCACCCCCGTCATGGGCGAGGCACCCCAGGCGAGCGCCGCGCTATCGACCGCGGCGGGATGGGGGAGATCGGCGTTCAACTGCATTGGCAGGTTTCCGAGGCGATCGGCCGGGTGGCAGAGCGGACATTAGCCGGCCAACGAAGATACGGGCGAATTGGGACCCGGTCGGATCGTATTCGAGTTGGGGTGCGCCTTCCGCCGCATAGGCATCATCAGACGGACCGGCCAAGACCGGCTCATGCTGATCCGAAGCGGCCGATCACCTGCACGATGCCGATCGGCGGGGATGGGAGGTAAGCGGAAGTCCGCCCGAAAATCTTCCAACGGCAGATTCGCACCCATAGCTGCCTATCGACCGCCCGGTCGGCAGTGGCCGAAGTTGGCTCATAGCGGAAGTTCGCTAGGCCCGCATTTGGGTGCGTGATGGCGACTGGAGTCCACGGCTGGCTCGGGTTCAGGCATGCCGTGCTTTTGGCGATAGACCGTCACGAAGTCCTGATCCTGGCAGATGCACCGAGGCCCGGCTGACGGCGCGGACTTGAGCACTCGGACGTTGAGGTGTGACGCCAACGGGCGGGTTATGTCCAGGATGGTTTTTGTAACGGAAGGTGTTGCCCTTAGGCTGCCCGCATCAGCGACGGTTTCGGCGGCCAACATGATCCCCGCCATCGCCGATTGAAAGGCAAGCGGCGCTTCGAGCGGCGGCCGGCCGCTATTTGGCTTCAGGAGTAGCCCACCACAAACCGCCTTGACGTAGAACTGCCGTAACGTATCGTTAGCAAATCCTAATAGCGTATCAGCAGGCGCGCCCACTCGCGCTGCGGTCTCGCGGACGAAGGCCTCGCCCACGGGCTCGTTGCCGATCAGACGGTTGCGCAGATCGAGCAGCACTGGTCTTTCCGTTGAAAGTCCCAGCGCCTGGGCGATTAATTCGTCTTCATGAGGCGCCGCGCCCTTCGGCAGATACAGGCAGGCTAGGCAGGCCTCCTCGCCAAGAAAATCGTGCCTCGAAATCCCCAGGTCGCCAACCTGCGTCCAGGCATTCAACGCGCGCCCGGGTAACGCGGCCTGAACGGCGATCCGATCCCGTGCCGTATCCAGCGCGACGAGGACGCGTTTCAGAACCGCGTGGCCGCGCCCCGCCTGATACTCATCCCAGCGCGCCGTGAACGGCATGGGCGTGAGAGAGGAGGAGTTGGAGACAAGCGCATCTCGAGCGATTTCGACTTTCACCCGGCCAACGTCGGTCTGCGTCGCCAAGGCGTAGCGCTGAAGGTTCGAAAGTTCGACTTGCTCATGGTCGATCAGATGCAAGACGCCCTTCAGCCCCGGCGCTCTAGCCAGCGCCCAGATAACGCCGTTGCCAATTGCACCCACGCCGACCAATGGCGTCAGCCCCAGATCGACATCGAGCATCGTCGGCCCTTGGGTCGCCTGGCGGCCAGTGCTGAAGTCCAGCATCGACAGCGCGGCCTTCTCGTCTAGGGCCGCAGACGGCAGTCGGTTCGCGAAGATTGCCCGAAAGACGTTCGCCGCGCCGAGGCAGGCTGCGCCGCCGGCGCCGAACGGTAAGAGCGTGGATCCGATACCCTGGGGCCGGCGCGTCGAAGCCTTGGCCAGCCAGCCGTTGGAGCCAGCGTAGATCGTCACCGGGCCGGCGGCGACAGCAGTGTCGCCGAAGACCAAACGGACGGTACTCTCGGCGGCGCTACTCAGCTCAATCGCGGGATTGATGGATAGGGCGAGCGCTTCTAAGCCGGCGCGGCGACCGGCCGCCGCCGCGTCCAATGGCGACAGGCGCAAAACCGGATAAAGGCGCGCCAACAGACGAACGCCGAGGTCGAGCGCCGCCTGACCTTCCACGGTTTGAGCGGCGCGCCGATCCCAGGCCAGTTCGACCACGTGGCCGTCAAGCTCGGCTTGAACCTGGGCGGGATCGGCGCCTTGCAGCGCCTGTGCAGCGCTCATCAGCGCTCGATCAAAGAAGTTGGCGGCGGCCATGGGTCAGGACATGACTTGAATGGTTCGGGTCAATTCCTCAAACGGCAAGGCGCGCCATTGAGGCCTACTGGAAAGCCGCCACCAGGGCGGCGTGGACAGGCGGTAGCCAGCGCAGTCGTTCAAGGCGAACGGCCGCACGGCGAAATCGGGCACGACCAGCGACAAAGAGCCGAGCGCCGTAACGATAGCGTACCGGTCATCTGTGTCGCTGTGATAGGCCTCGGTCGGATGGCTGTGTATCTGGGCGATGAGTCGCAGCCGGTTACGGTGCAGCCACATGTTGATCCGATGCAATTCGAAGCCGGGGACGGAAACGGCTATGCCATGTTCGGTGCGGTGGCCCTGCTGCTGGGGGATCACGGCGGCGCGAACGAGGAAGTCGGCTCCGTCGAGCTCTCCGGCCCAAAGTGCCATCCCCTCTAGGCCATTTCGGCCGACGTTGCGCAGATGGGCTTGCGTATCGTCCGCGATTTTGCGCGGGACGAGGACCCGCTCCACGGTCGTGAGACTGACCATCATGCGGGGAGTTGTTGCTGCTGAAGGATCACCTGCATCTGCACTCCCCAAGTGGTCACGCTTTCCGATCCGTAGGTGGAGATCTTGTCGACCAGAAACTGAAGACCGCCTTCGCCGGCGCCGCGGTGCAGAAGCCAATCGTCCCCGCTGTGACCGGGATGGTTGTGGTACTCCCGCACGCCCGGCAAGCACAGAAACGCCGGCTGACCCGGATGGCCTTGCACTAGGCGCTGCGGGCCACTCGGCGTCATCCGGGCGAATGGGGTAGTGATCTGGTCGATGGTCAGGGCGGCCCCGGAAAACGGGTCAACGAACACCACTGATGGCGGCCATAGGTCATAATTGGTGAAGTCGATCCTGACGCAGGCTGCGATCGCAGCGGGGCGGCAAGCTGGCGTCAAGAACGCCACTTCGACGACGGGGAACTCCGCCGACCTGACCCACCAGCCGCGTCGCCGATGCATGGCCTTTAGCTGTTGGAAGGCGTGGAGCTCACGTTCGAACTTGGCCCGGGAAACCGCCGGATCGACGACTTGTTCGTTCACCCAGCGACCCCGGCTTCGAGGGTCAGCGAGAGGATGTCGCCGTCCTTCAGCCCGTAGGACTCCACCGTCCGGCTCACGTCGAGCACGTCGCCGGCTTCGTTGCGCATCACCCAATCCGACAGGGGCCGACCGGTATGTTCGCTCTTCTCCAGCGCTTGCTCAGCAACCTTGGACAGGAACTCGTCGGGCTTCGCCTTGATCTTCACCTCGTCGCCGCTGACGATGACCAGCAGTTCGATCCGGAGCCGCCGCTCGCGGCGGGCCTCATCGCGCTCGATATCCTTCCGGTCCTCTTCGATCCGCGCTTCGCCTTCCTTCAGGCGCTCCACGTCGCGCGCCAGGCGCTCCTGGTCCTCCTTCAAGAGGCAATCCTCCTCGCGCTCCAATTCATCGTCATCGCGTTCGGCGCCCATCATCCTCGTGTCCTCTGCAGCCACCACCCGCCCCCAGGATGGGGAAAAAAACTATATGGGTTGTTTTTCGAGACGGGTCAAGAGACTATGCGGACCGGAATCGGTGGAGGGTTCATGGAAGAGGGGCGAGCACGTCTGCGCTGGAACATCGAACGCAGGCTGACCTTCATCGAGCTGAGGCTCTACTGGGAGGGGCGCATCAACCGGTCGGACTTGGTGGAATTCTTCGGCATCAGCGTGCCGCAAGCGTCCCAAGACCTAGCGCGCTATGACCATCTGGCTCCCGGCAACTTGGCCTACGACAAGACCGCGAAGACCTACGTGGCCGGTCCTGAGTTTCAGCCGAAGCTGATCACGCCCTCGGCCGACGGCTACCTCGCCCAGCTCAGGTCGATCAGCACGGGCGGCCTTGGCCCCGGGGACTCCTGGATCGGGCGGCCGCCGGACTTTGCCGGCGCTCCGAGGATCAGGCGCCACTACGATCCGGAAGTCCTTCGCCGTTTGATCCAGTGCATCCGGGAGCAGCTTCAAATCAAAGTGCGCTATCTGTCGTTCTCCAGCGACGAGGCGTCGGTTCGGACCATTGCGCCGCATGCACTCGGCTTCGACGGCCAGCGCTGGCACATCCGCGCCTTCTGTTTCCGCAGTCAGGGCTTTCGCGACTTTGTCATTGGCCGGCTGAGCCAGTTCGGAGAGATGGGACCAACCGTCGCGCGCAGCAAATGGGACCTAGAATGGAAGGAGCCCCTAAAGATGCGGCTCGTTGCAAATCCCCGGTTGTCGCCGGCCATGCGCGTCGCCGTCGAGCGGGATCATGGAATGCGCCACGGGGCGCTCGAAGTCACAACTTCTGTGTGTTCCTCATACTATCTGGAAAGCCAGCTGAACCTGGATCTCGATCCCGAGCAACTCGCGCCTAAGAGGATTCAACTGGTTCTCGACAACCGCGGTGAAGTCGAAGCTCGACGGACGGAGGTCAGGAGGTTGGCTGATGAACTCATTAAGAGCGTCACGCCGATGGCGTGAGGAGGATGTGGACCTTGGCTTGCCTCGACAGAGGAATGCCTGTCCGGACCCTGGAGGCTGGCCAAGGTCCGCTCCGGGCGCAATTGACCCGTCGCATCGCGGTTGGTCGAATGGCAACTCCTCCTCATAGCGGACGTTCAAACTGCGCCATTAACCCGCGTCGGGACAACGTGAGGATGCCCACGCCGATTCCGGCGGCCTTGGGTGCCGCTGCCGGCGGCGCCGACCATCGATGACACCGTGGTGAGGGGCAAAAGCGAGAGGATGGCCGGGACGGGGTGAGCCAGGTGGGGTCGAGAGAGCGCCCGCCGGCCTCGGAACCCCACTCTCCGGAATCCCACCATGAACCTCATCGTCCCCGCGCTGGCCGAGCGGTCGGCCATGCTCGCATCCCCGTCCGCGCCCCCTGCGCCCGATCGGGCGTCCGCCATCCTGCACGCCGCCCGGCTGCTGCTGCCCGCGCTGGAGCGGGGCCAGGCCCTCGATGCCGCCATCCTGCGCGCCGCCATGGAGGCGGCGTTCGGCGCATCCGACACCGGCGGCGCCTGGGTGTGGAAGGACGCCTACGAGGCCTGCGAGGCCGCGCAGGTTCTGTTCCTGCGCCGGCACGCCCCGGCCATGCGCGCCCGCGCCGGCAGCCCGGCGGGGATGCTCGCCATGCTGGCCCGGCTGGCCGCGCTGGTGCCGACGCATACCCGCCGCTCCGAAGAGAGTGCGGCACTCCAGCAGTTCTCGACGCCGATTGCGCTCGGCTTCGCGGCCAGCGTCGCCGCCGCGATCACGCCGGGTGACCTGGTGCTGGAACCGTCCGCTGGCACCGGGCTGCTCGCCGTCTTCGCCGCCCTCGCTGGCGGCGTCCTGGCACTGAACGAGCTCGCCGAGACCCGCGCCGACCTGCTCGGCAATCTGTTCCCAGGCGTCGCCGTCAGCCGTTACGACGCGGCGCAGATCCACGATTACCTGGCTCCGGCCATTGCGCCGTCGGTGGTGCTGATGAACCCGCCTTTCTCGGTCGCCGCGCATCTCGAGGGGCGGATGGCAGACGCGGCCTTCCGCCATGTCGCCGCGGCGCTGGCGCGGCTGGTCGAGGGCGGGCGCTTGGTCGCGATCACCGGCATCTCGCTCGCGCCGGACAACCCGTCTTGGCGGGAGGATTTCGTCCGGCTGCAGGCGCGCGGGCGGGTGGTGTTCTCGGCCGGGATCGACCGCCGCGTTTATGCTCGCCACGGCACCGCGGTCGAGACGCGACTGACCGTCATCGACCGCGTGCCGGCCGAGGACCCGACCGTCTTCCCCCCATGTCCCGGCATCGCCCCCGACGCGGCGACGCTGCTGGAGTGGGTGACCCGCCTCGTGCCGCCGCGCCCGGCCTTGTCAGCGCCCCCAGTCGCGGTCGCGGCGCCCGCCGCCCGCCCGGTGCCCCCACGCGCGATCGTCCCGCGCCTGCATCCCACCCCGACCCGTCACCCGGAACCGGCGATCGATCCCGGCCTCCCGCTCGCCTACGAGGTCCGGGGGGAACTGCCGGCCGAACATGGCCGCATCAGCGATGCGCTCTACGAAGGCTATGCCGTCCAGACCATCGCCATCCCGGACGCGCAGCCGCATCCGACGAAGCTCGTGCAATCCGCGGCCATGGCGTCCGTAGCGCCGCCGCGCCCAAGCTACCGGCCGCATCTACCGTCGGAGATCGTCTCGGGCGGTCTGCTATCGGATGCGCAGATCGAGAGCGTCATCTACGCAGGCGAAGCCCATGCCGGGCATCTCGCCGGCGCCTGGCTGGTGGATGCGACCTACGACGAGGTCTCCGCCGCCCCCGACGACGCCGAGGGCGCGGTGCGCTTCCGCCGCGGCTGGTTCCTCGGCGATGGCACCGGCGCGGGCAAGGGGCGGCAGGTTGCCGGCGTCATTCTCGACAACTGGCTGAAGGGCCGCCGCCGCGCGCTCTGGGTCTCGAAGTCCGACAAGCTGATCGAGGACGCCCAGCGCGACTGGTCCGCACTCGGCCAGGAGCGGCTGCTGATCACTCCGCTCGCGCGCTTCCGCCAGGGCACGCGGATCCGCCTCGACCAGGGCATCCTGTTCACCACCTACGCCACGCTGCGCTCCGCGGAACGGGAGGGCAAGGCGTCGCGGCTCGATCAGATCATCGACTGGCTGGGACGGGATTTCGACGGGGTGGTCGTGTTCGACGAGGCGCACGCCATGGCCAACGCCGCCGGCGACACCTCCGAACGCGGCGAGCGCGGGCCGTCCCAGCAGGGCCGCGCCGGGCTGCGCCTGCAACATGCGCTGCCCGACGCACGGGTGCTCTATGTCTCCGCGACCGGTGCGACCTCGGTGCAGAACCTCGCCTATGCGCAAAGGCTGGGCCTCTGGGGCGGGGCGGATTTCCCGTTCGCGACGCGACAGGAATTCGTCGCTGCGATGGAGGCCGGCGGCATCGCCGCGATGGAGGTGCTGGCGCGGGATCTAAAGGCGCTCGGTCTCTACGCCGCGCGGTCGCTATCGTACGAGGGAATCGAGGTCGAGATCGTCGAGCACGCGCTCACCCCCGAGCAGGTGCGCATCTACGATGCCTATGCCGAGGCGTTCCAGGTGATCCACGCCAACCTGACCGAGGCCCTGGAAGCCGCCAACGTCACCGGCCCGTCCGGCACGCTGAACCGCCAGGCGAAAGCGGCGGCACGATCGGCGTTCGAATCGAACAAGCAGCGCTTCTTCAACCACCTCATCACCGCGATGAAGGTGCCGACGCTGATCGGCGCCATCGAGCGCGACATCGCCGCAGGCGCCGCCTGCATCGTCCAACTGGTCTCCACCGGCGAAGCACTGCTGGACCGGCGGCTGGCCGACATCCCCGCCGGTGAGTGGGGCGACGTGCAGGTGGACATCACCCCGCGCGAATACGTCCTCGACTACCTGGCGCACGGTTTCCCGACGCAGCTGTTCGAGGTGTTCACCGACAGCGAGGGCAATTTGCTCTCCCGCCCGGTTTTCCGCGACGGCCAGCCGTTGCAGTCGCGCGAGGCGGTGGAGCGGCGCGATCGGATGATGGAACACCTCGCCGCCCTTCCGGCGGTGCAGGGCGCACTGGATCACATCGTGCAGCGCTTCGGCACCGATCAGGTCGCCGAGGTCACCGGGCGGTCGCGGCGCGTGGTGCGCAAGGTCGCCGCCGATGGCACCGAGCGGCTCGCCGTCGAGACAAGGCCCGGCTCGGCCAATCTCGCCGAGACCCAGGCCTTCATGGACGATGAGAAGCGCATTCTGGTCTTCTCCGACGCCGGCGGCACCGGACGCAGCTATCACGCCGATCTGGCCGCGCGGAACCAGCGCCGGCGGGTGCACTACCTGCTGGAGCCCGGCTGGAAGGCGGACACCGCCATCCAAGGGCTGGGTCGCTCGAACCGCACCAATCAGCGCCAGCCGCCGCTGTTCCGCCCGGTGGCGACCGACGTGCGCGGCGAGAAACGTTTCCTCTCCACCATCGCCCGCCGGCTCGACAGCCTCGGCGCCATCACGCGCGGCCAGCGCCAGACCGGGGGTCAAGGCCTGTTCCGGGCCGACGACAATCTGGAAAGCCACTATGCCCGCGCGGCACTTCGGCAGTTCTACGGCCTGATCTTCGCCGGCAAGGTGGAGTGCTGCTCGTTGCAGCGTTTCGAGGAGACGACCGGGCTTGATCTCTCCGACCGCGACGGGTCGCTACGCGAGGACCTGCCGCCGATCACCACCTTCCTCAACCGGCTGCTGGCGCTGCCGATCGCCCTGCAGAACGGCCTGTTCGCGGTGTTCGAGGAGCTGCTTACCAGCCGCATCGAGAACGCGATCGCCGCCGGCAGCTACGATGTCGGCGTCGAGACGCTGACGGCGGACAGTCTGCGCATCACCGAGCGGCGCACCATCCATACTCACGCGGCGAGCGGCGCCGAAACGCGGCTGTTCAAGGTGCTGCGGCGGGACCGCAACCGGCCGCTTCCCGCCGGCGACGCGCTTGCCCTGGCGCGGGACCCGCGAGCGCGGCTGCTGGTCAACGCCCAGTCCGGCCGTGCCGCGGTGCAGATGCCGGCGCCGAGCCTGACCCTCGATGACGGCGAGGTGCAGCGCCGGGTGCGTCTCGTCCGGCCGATGGCCCGCGAGACGCTCGCCCTCGACGCGCTGGATCACACCCATTGGACGGAGGCGGACGCCGAAAGGTTCGCTGCGACCTGGACCGCCGAAGTGGCCCAGGTGCCGGAATTCACCGAGAGCGCGTTCCACATCGTCACCGGCCTGCTCCTGCCGATCTGGAACCGGCTGCCCGACGAATCGCTGCGCGTATATCGCATGCAGACCGACGATGGTGAGCGGGTCATTGGCCGCCTGATCTCGCCCGCCGCCATGGGCGAGGTCTGCCGGGCGCTCGGGCTGGATGACGCGCCGACCCTGTCGCCGGACGAAGCGTGGTCCGCCGTACGCACCGATGCCGCCGTCCTGCATCTCGCCGGCGGGCTCACCATCCGCCGCGCGACGGTAATGGGTGCCGCCCGCGTCGAACTCGCCGGCTTCACCGAGGGGGCCGTCGATCAGCTCAAGGCGATGGGGCTCACGAGCGAGATCATCGCCTGGCGGCTGCGGCTGTTCGTCCCGGTCACTGAACGCGGACCCGCGATCCTCTCGGCGCTGTTCGAGCGATCGCCGCTCCTTCGAGTCGTCGATCGTGTCGCGGCCTGACGGTGGAGTTGCTCCATGTCCGGGTCCGCCGCCGAACTGGCACACCGCCTCGCGCGCAAGGCCGAGGCGGTGTGCCGCCACTACCTCTCCAACGGCCGCCGCCAAGGCCGCTACTGGCTGGTCGGCGATGTCCAGAACACGCCGGGCCGCAGCCTGTTCGTGCGGCTGACCGGGCCGGACTCCGGCCGGGGTGCCGCCGGCAAATGGACCGATTATGTTGCGCGGCTGGTTATGTTGCGGTCCCGCGCTGGGCGGCGGTGTTGCGAGCGATCGGCGGCTTCTACGCAACATAACCTCAGCCCATCGGGGTGGGTCGCGTGATGCCCCGCGACGCTTCCGAACTGGCGCGTCGGCTCGCCCGCGACGCCGAGGCGGTCTGCCGCCATTACCTCTCCAAGGGACGACGCCAGGGCCGCTACTGGACGGTGGGCGACGTGCGCAACACGCCCGGCCGGTCGATGTTCGTGCGGCTGAGCGGGCCGGACTCCGGCCCCGGCGCCGCCGGGCGCTGGACCGATGCCGCCTCGGCCGAGCACGGCGATCTGCTCGACGTCATCCGCGAGAGCTGCGGGCTCATGCAGTTCCGCGAGGTCGCCGACGAGGCGCGGCGCTTCCTCTCGCTGCCCCGCGCCGAACCGACGGCCGCGCCACTACCACCCGCCCCGCAGGGCTCGCCCGAAGCGGCGCGCAGGCTCTGGGCCATGGCCAAGCCGCTCGCCGGCACCTTGGCCGAGACTTACCTTCACGCCCGCGGGATCAACGATCTGAGGGGCTGTGAGACCCTCCGCTTCCACCCGCGCTGCTGGTATCGCGGCGACGATGACGACCTCCGTGACCGGGCTCGGGATGCCTGGCCCGCGCTGATCGCGGCGGTCACGGCGCTCGATGGCGCGATGACCGGTGCGCACCGCACCTGGCTGGATCCAGGGTCCGCCTGCAAAGCACCGGTCTCGACGCCCCGCCGCGCCATGGGCCTGCTGCTTGGCAACGCCGTCCGGTTCGGCCGCGCGGTCGACGTCTTGATCGCAGGAGAAGGGCTGGAAACGATCCTCTCGCTTCGGCAGGTCATGCCCTCGATGCCGGCGGCGGCCGCGCTCTCGGCCAACCACCTCGCCGCGCTCGAACTGCCCGCCGGATTACGACGGCTCTACCTCGCGCGGGACGATGATCCCGCAGGACACCGTGCGGTGGAGACCCTGGCCGACCGCGCGCGTGCCGCTGGTGTCGAGGCGCTGACGCTCGTGCCAGCGCTGAACGACTTCAACGAAGACCTGCGCCAGCTCGGCGCCGAGGTGCTGAGGAACGGACTGTGCGTCCAGCTCGCGCCGGACGAAAGGCCTCGCGTGCGATCAACATAGCTTCCGCCGTCCCGCTCCGTCGAGAAGCTCAAGCCTTCAACAACGTGGAGGCCAACGTGTTCGACGACATCTTCTTCCCCCACACCGCCAAGAGGTATCGCGCAGCGCCGCTCGCGGAGCAGCGGGAACGATACCTCGTTCATCTCAAGGCGACCGGCGCGAGGCGATCGACCCTGCGAAAGTGCGCCAACGATCAGCTGAGCCTGGTGCGCCTTCTGGACCTTGAAGATGGCGAGCGGGTAAGTCCGTCGCAGATCGAGGCTGCTGCAGTGCTGTGGTCGCAGCCGAGGGGACGCCGCTGCGATCGGACCGCGTCGCCCAAGACGCGCGACCGCTTCGTCAGCCACGGTGTTCGATGGCTCGCCTTCCTGGGCTGGCTTGATGAACCCGACGACCGTCGCCATCCGCATGACGCCGAGGTCCGCGCCTTCGAGCGGTGGATGCGCGAGGAACGCGGTCTCTCTGCGGCGACCGTGCACGACTATTGTCGGGCTGCCGACCGCTTCTTCCTATGGCTGGCGGGAAGAGGCACACCGCTGATTGCCGTAGGAATGACCGACATCGACGATGCCGTAGCGACGGAGCTCGGGCGAGGCGCCTGGGGCCGCCGTACGAGACACGATTATGCGCAGCGTCTGAGGGCCTTCTTCTTGTTCGCCGAGACGCGCGGCTGGTGCCGAGCGGGCGTCGCAGCAGGGATCATGGCGCCCCGGTTCATGGCCGACGAGACCGTGCCGAAGGGGCTGCCGCGCGAGGATGTCGTGCGCCTGCTGGCGTCGGTTGGAGGTGATCGCCCGGTCGACAGGCGCGACCGGGCTATCCTGATGCTGTTCATCGGGTACGGGCTTCGGACCGGAGAGGTCGGCGGCCTGCGGCTGGACGATCTGGACTGGGAGAACGCCATGCTTCGGGTCCGCTGCCCGAAACCGGGCCGAACCCATCTGTGGCCGCTGTCGCAGGGCGTGGGCCATGCCATCCTGCGCTACATCAGGGAGGCGCGGCCGTCCGGCTTCGGACGCAGCCTCTTCTTCACGATGCATGCGCCGATCCGGCCGCTCGACCGAAAAGCCCTGGGCAAGATGGTCCGCGACCGGCTGGCGGGCATCGGCGTCGTCACCGGCCGACGCGGCGCCCACGCCCTGCGGCATGCGGCGGCCCAGCATCTGCTGGATCAGGGCACGTCGATGAAGGTGATCGGGGACTTCCTCGGCCATCGCGATCCGTCCTCCACCACGATCTACGCCAAGGTCGACCTCGTCGCGCTTCGCGAGGTGGCCGCTCTCGACCTGGAGGGCCTTGTATGATCCTGCGTGAGGCAATCGAGCGATATATCCTATGGCGACGGGCTCACGGCGCGAAGTACACGACCGCGGCGAATCTCCTGCGCCGCTTCCTCGACCACGCCGATGGCGACGCCGCCTGCGACGCGATCACCACGGGGCAGCTCCTCGCCTACCTGGCGGGCGAGGGCCCGCCAACGCGTCACCGCGAGAACAAGTACTACGCGCTTGCCGGCTTCTGGCGTCACGCGATCAGCCGCGGCCACGCCACTCACTGGCCGATGCCGGACGATGCGCCGAGATCGCCCGTCCGGGCGCCGCCCTACATCTACTCGCGCGATGAGCTTGCGCGCCTCTTCGATCCCGCGACCCTGGAGGCAAGCCGGCGCGGCGCGGTTCAGCTGGATGCGGCGACGTTCCGCACCTTGCTTCTCGTGCTGTACGGCGCGGGGTTACGCTTCGGGGAGGCGACTCGCCTCACCTTGGCCGACGTCGATCTGGCGAACGCCGTCCTGACCATCCGGGCCACGAAGTTCTACAAGAGCCGGCTGGTCCCGGTCGGGGCACAGCTTGCCGCGGTGCTGGACAGCCACGTGTCCCAGCACCGGCAAGCCGGGCTTGTGGACGGCCAGAATGCGTTGCTCTTGGCGAACCAGGATGGAACGCGGCTCGCGAGCAGCACCGTGCAGGCCGCGTTCGACGCGCTGCGGCGCGTCGCCGGGGTCCACCGCGCGGCAGGCGGCCGGACAATCCCGCGGCTGCACGATCTTCGTCACAGCTTCGCTGTCCATCGCCTGACGAGCTGGTATCGGCAGGGCGCCGATGTGCAACGGCTGCTGCCGGTGCTCTCCACCTATCTCGGTCACGCCGATCTGGAGGGCACGAAGGTCTATCTGTCGATGACGCCGGAGCTGCTGGAACAGGCGTCGCTGCGGTTCGCCCACTATGCGGCGGGAGGTCGGCATGCCTGACCTCTCAATCCTCGGCCCCTGGCTCCGCCGGTTCCTCACCGAGCACATCGTCACTGAACGCAATCTCGCCCGGAACACCCGCAAAAGCTACCGCGACACCTTCAGCCTGTTGCTGCCCTTCGTCAGCCGGAAAGCGCGCAAGCCCGTGGACCGGCTGGCCGTATCGGACCTCACGTCCGGACACGTGCTGCAGTTCCTCGCTCATCTCGAGACGGATCGAGGTTGCTCCGCGCGGACCCGCAATCAGCGGCTTGCCGCCATCCGGGCGTTCGC
Organism: uncultured Pseudomonadota bacterium; assembly: GCA_963708095.1. Lineage (GTDB taxonomy): Bacteria > Pseudomonadota > Alphaproteobacteria > Acetobacterales > Acetobacteraceae > JAJZVS01. Next base: position 2,387,406 of record OY970182.1, on the reverse strand, counting down.
GCGCTTCGTCGGCAGCCGGGATCCGACCCTTGTCGAGTGGTGCGGTCACATCCGGGCCATCGCGTCGAAGAGGTCTATGCCGCCGCCAGTCGGATGGCTGACACGGGCGGAGATGGAGGCGATGCTGGCGACGCCCGACCGCAAGACCCGGCGCGGCCGGAGCGAGTACGCGCTTCTGCTCTTCCTCTACAACACCGGCGCAAGAGTCTCCGAAGCCACCCAGCTGAGGGTGCGCGATCTGCAAATCGGGTCGCGGAACGGCGGGCACGATCTGGCCAACTTGCACGGTAAGGGCGGTAGGACGCGCCAGTGTCCGCTGTGGCCGGAAACCGAGCGCGTCCTGATGGACGAGATCATCGGTCGTGCGGGCGAAGACTCCGTGTTCGTCAGCCGGCTCGGGACGCCGTTTACCCGCTTCGGGGTCTACCGCCTGATCGAGCGCTGTGCGGCCCAAGTCCCGGAACTGGCCGGCCGAACGATAACCCCGCACGTGATCCGGCACACAACGGCCTGCCACTTGGTCCTCGCCGGCGTGGACATCAACACCATCCGCGCTTGGCTCGGACACGTCTCGATCAGCACGACCAATATTTATGCCGAGATCGACCTCACGCTGAAAGCCAACGCTGTTGCGCTCTGCGAAGTGGGACAGCCACGGCCCGCTCGCTCATGGAAGGAGGACAAGGATCTCATGGCCTTCCTGAAGGCCTTGTGAGTTGGGGACGGGGTGCCGGCATCGGTCACCCCGTCCTGGCCATCCTCCGGCGCATGAAGCGGACCGCATCGTGCGGCGCGAGCTGGGTGCGCACCGATGCGCGAACGGCGCTGAGGCCGAACGCGCGCAGGTCCTCGTTGAAGTCGTCCCGTTGCGGGGAGAGGACCAGCGCCTCGACGCCAGCGGCTTCGGCTCGCTCGGTGAGCGCCGCGGCGGCTATGTCGCCCGCGGTGTCGCCGTCGCGGGCGATGTAGAGCCGACGGAGCGCCGACGGGAACTCGAGAACGGCGAGATGGCTGGCCGACAGGGCCGCCGCCATGGGCATGGCGGGCAGCGCGCACAACAGCGACAGCATCGTCTCGATGCCTTCGCCGGCCGCGAGGACGTCGCCGGCCGTTCCGAACCGGACGGCATGGCCGAGGAGACCACCCATGGCTCGTCGTGGCGTGTCGATCGGCGCCTTGGCCGAGCCGTCCCGGGCAAGCCAGGTGCGATGCACGCCGGTGATGGCGCCGGAAAGGTCAGTCACGGCGGCGATCATCGCCGGCCAGGTCTCGGTCGGCGCATGCTCCTCCGGGCGATACCAGCAGCGCGGGTGGAAGCGGAGGGTCTCACAGCCCCTCAGATCGTTGATCCCGCGGGCGTGAAGGTAAGTCTCGGCCAAGGTGCCGGCGAGCGGCTTGGCCATGGCCCAGAGCCTGCGCGCCGCTTCGGGCGAGCCCTGCGGGGCGGGTGGTAGTGGCGCGGCCGTCGGTTCGGCGCGGGGCAGCGAGAGGAAGCGCCGCGCCTCGTCGGCGACCTCGCGGAACTGCATGAGCCCGCAGCTCTCGCGGATGACGTCGAGCAGATCGCCGTGCTCGGCCGAGGCGGCATCGGTCCAGCGCCCGGCGGCGCCGGGGCCGGAGTCCGGCCCGCTCAGCCGCACGAACATCGACCGGCCGGGCGTGTTGCGCACGTCGCCCACCGTCCAGTAGCGGCCCTGGCGTCGTCCCTTGGAGAGGTAATGGCGGCAGACCGCCTCGGCGTCGCGGGCGAGCCGACGCGCCAGTTCGGAAGCGTCGCGGGGCATCACGCGACCCACCCCGATGGGCTGAGGTTATGTTGCGTAGAAGCCGCCGATCGCTCGCAACACCGCCGCCCAGCGCGGGACCGCAACATAACCAGCCGCGCAACATAATCGGTCTTATGTTCAACTGCACATAAGACCGACGCCGCAACCGGTCAGCATGGCGATCTGCTCGACCTGATCCGGCTCAACCGTGGTCTCGATCGCCTGGGCGATACGCTGGGCGAGGCACGGGCCTTCCTCGGACTGCCGCAGCGGGAGCCGGCGCGCGCACCGGCACGAGCGGGATCGTCGGACTCGGCCCGGCGGCTGTTCGCTCTTTCGCGTCCGATCGTCGGGACCCTGGCCGAAACCTATCTCCGCAACCGTGGCATCACCGCACGCCTGGACGACATACCGGCACTCCGCTTCCACCCCGGCTGCTTCTACCGGGCGCATGACGCTGCCCCCCGTGAGTCCTGGCCGGCGCTGATCACCGCGGTCACCGACGCCGCCGGCGCGATCACCGGCGTGCATCGAACCTGGCTCGACCGGGACGGCGCCGGCAAGGCGCCGATCGCCACACCACGCCGGGCGCTGGGCAATCTCCTCGGCAACGCCGTCCGCTTCGGCACGGCGTCCGACGTCATGATCGCGGGCGAAGGCATCGAGACAATGCTGTCGCTGCGATGCGTCTTGCCCGACATGCCGATGGCGGCGGCGCTCTCGGCGAACCACCTCACCGCCCTGATCCTGCCGCCGGCGCTGCGCCGCCTCTACATCGCGCGCGACAACGACGCGGCCGGGCGTCATGCGGCGAAGCGTCTGCGCGACCGGGCCAAAGCGGCCGGGATCGAGGCGCGCATGCTCTGGCCGGTGACGAACGACTTCAACGCCGACCTGCGCCGCTTCGGTGCCCACGCTCTGTTGGCACGGCTGAGGGTCCAGCTCACCCCGGAGGGTGCCGCGCGCTTTGCATCGGGCGGCACGCAGCCTGTGGCTTCAGCGTGAGAGACCTGGCAACGCCTCGTGTCGGAAGAACGCCGCCGGTCGCCGTTGTGCCTCGTGTCCGGGAGTGGGCCGTGCCCACGGCCTTCTGAGAGCGGCGATCGGGCCAGAACCGGGCCGGGGACGCAACGGCGGGCGGTGACTATTTTCCGCCGCGCCCCAGAAGGGGCGCTTTGCATCGCGAGGCAAAATAGCCGCCGCCCGCCGTCCTCCGCTGCGCTCCGGCCGCCCGCGCGGAGCTTGGCGGTGCAGCCCCGGCCCGGCCCCGGCCAAGGGATCGCCGTGAAGGCCGCGATGGGCGCGGCCAGCCGAACGAGGACACCGATCATGGCGACCGACCGCTTCACCCGGCACCACGACGATGCCGAGCCAGCCCACGCCGCATCCCCGACCGCCCGCCTGCTCGACGAGCTGCAGCTCTACGGCCATCGCCCCTACCAGGACGACCCGGATCCGCGTCCACTGCCCGAGGCCGCACGGCTCGAAGGCGCGCTGGCCGACATCTTCGACGCCCTCGTCTCCACCCTTTCCGAGACGCGGCTGGAACCCGACCTCGCCGATCTGCTCTGGTCGCAGGTCAATCTCTTCCACCGCACGGTGGACCGCGTGCAGCGCGAGCTCGACGCCAACGAGGACCGGCAGCGCCACAGCCAGCAGGAGCAGGACGGCTCGGAAATCCGCTCGGTCGAGCTGGAACGCCTGATCGCCGAGGGGCTGACCTTGATCGAGCGGCGCAACGCCTTCGAGCTTCTCCGCGACCACGCCGCCGAGCTGTTCGAACGCCACACCGGCTCGGCCTGGCGTCCGCGTGCGGGATCGATGGTCAACCACCGCGCCCTGACCGCTGCGATGATCGACAGCCGCGACTTCATCGCTGCCAAGCGCCGCGCCGAGACCGAGGTGCTGCTGCCCGCCGGGCCGCGGATCGCCTTCGCCGGCGGGGTCGATTTCAACGACCACGGGCGCATCTGGGCGGTGCTCGACCGGGTGTATCGCAAGCACGCCGACATGGTGCTGCTGCACGGCGGCACCCCGCGAGGGGCCGAACGCATCGCCGCCTGCTGGGCAAACTCCCGCAACGTCACGCAGATCGCGTTCAAGCCCGAATGGGCACGGCACAACAAGGCGGCACCGTTCAAGCGGAATGACCGGATGCTCGAGACGATGCCGATCGGGGTGATCGTCTTCCCGGGCTCGGGCATCTGCGAGAACCTTGCTGACAAGGCCCGGGGTCTCGGCATTCCAGTGTGGCGGTTCGGGGAGGGCGGCGTGTGAGCGCCGCCTTGCCCAGCAGCAAAGCGGCTCCGGCCCGCGGTCGATTCGCCGTTCCCCACCCGCAAGGCCGACAACAGCGGTGGGTCACCGACTACCCCAGAACTGCCCCGGCGTCGCGGCCACAGACCCAAGCCGGCGTCCGTCGTAGCGCGGCTGATCCGGCAAATCTATAGTATGTGATCAGCAAGGCTGTTCTTTGATGCGCGCGGCCGGTTACCGAACGACCAGGTAGCCGGTCGGATCGCGGTACTATGACTATAATCGCCGACCCGTCCTCCAGTCATGCATCGATGTCACGATCGTAGCGGATATAGTCTGTCCGTTGTGCAAGCCGGCCGTAGAGGGATCGCGCGCGATAGTTGCTCTCGTGCGTGTGCCAGTAGACTCGCCGCCTGTCGTGTGTCTCGCCGAGCGCAGCCAGACCCTCGATCAGCGCTCGCCCTGCGCCAGTACCACGCGCTTCCGTAGTTACGAAGAGGTCCCCCAGATGGCAGACGGAGCGAAGACTCCGAGTGTGGGGATGGAGGTTATAATTGGCCAGGCCCACGACCTCATCCTCAGGACGGCAGGCAAGAAGACACCAGACCGGCTCGTTTGGTGCAAGAATGCGCTGCCAGATGCCCGCTGTCACCGCTCAGGGTACGCTGGCGTTGAGTTCAAAACAATATCCGTCCCAGAGGGTCTGCCATTCGATGGCATCTCCTGCCACCGCCGCAAGAACAGTGATTCCAGTCGACATCGTGCACGCTCCTGCCACTTGAGGTCTCAGTCCGTTCGTAGATACGAGGTCGTTCTATACTAGTCTACAGCAGCCAAATCTACCAAGTTGCTGCGATAGCCTCAATCTCAATCAGGAATTCTGGCGCATATAGTCGTGATACCTCGACCAGAGTAACTGCGGGGGCGGCCGGGGGATCGACCATCGCGAAAAATCGATTCCGCGCTTCTCGATACGCCGCAAGGTTATCCATGTCTTTGAGAAAAACGGTTAACTTCATAACATTGCTCGCAGTGCAACCAGCCGACTTGAGGGCCATGGCCAAATTCAGGAAGACCTGGTCGGCCTGCGTCGCGAAGTCGTCCTTCCCGACCAGCTTTCCTTGACAATCAAGAGCAGCTTGGCCCGCGATAAACACTATTCGATTTGCACGCACATCGACTATCTGCGAATAGCCAGGTGGATCGCCCAACTCCGGCGGGTTGAGCCGTCGAATCGGCGCCGCATCGCTTTCGGTCATGAACCATCCTTGCGCTCTGTGGGGCCTGTGGGAGTCAAGGTCGTCTGGCGGGTCTATCCGCTCCGTGGAACTAACTTGCCTATATCCCATTGGGCAAATGCAGGGTCCCGTGCATCACCTCGATGCAGCGTCCCCCGACACGAACGGCCTCGACAGATCCGCCACACTTGCGCACATGAGCCTCCAGTAAACTGGGACGGCCCATATCCACTCCCTGTGCTATCGTCGTCGCGACAACCAAGTCTTGGTCTGGTGCGAGATGCGCGAGCAGGGCCACGAGGGCGCACGTAGCGCTGCCTGTCGCCGGATCCTCGACCACTAGCGGAATCCGGCACACCATGCGGGCACTCAGATCACATCTCGTGTCGGAAGCGTCCCCCTTTGCCACGTCGCGCGTGTACAAATACAGACCGGACACGCCGGCAAGCCTCAGCACGTGCGCCAGCGCCATCGGATCGGGCACCACGCGGCGAAGGGCATCCCGGCTACCGAGTTCGGCCACCAGGAAAGGCAGTCCCACTGACGCAACTACCGGGGCATGCCGGGACGTCGCAATATCCTCGACGTCGAGCGAGACGGCCGCGGCGACGTGGCTCGGTTCCGCTTCCGGACCGCGTCTAAATGGTTGGGGTGCCGTCAACTCACCGCCGGCAACCTCACCATCCTCCCGCAACACCGTAACCGGGACGAGGCCCGCGCCCTCCTCGAACATGATCTCGTCACCCACCGGGCGTCCGAACGCCTCGCCCAGCCGCGCGAGCACGAAAGCGGTGCCGACATTCGGATGGCCGGCGAAGGGCAGCTCGCGATCGGGCGTGAATATCCGGACGTGCGCCGCATGCGCGGGGTCCCGCGGAGGCAGGACGAAGCTGGTTTCGACGTAGTTAAACTCGCGTGCCACGGCCTGCATCTGCGCCGTCGTCAGCCCCTCCGCGTCGAGGACGACGGCAAGCGGGTTCCCGCTGAATGCGACGGAGGTGAACACATCAACGGTTTGGAAGCGGCGCAGCATCGGCTCTGACCTCGTGAGTTGGACCGTCATTGTGCGGACCACCGTAGGGTGCGACAATAGTTGAATTGTCTCAGGGACAACGCGTCGTGGTCGATCTCGCCGTAGCCATTGCCGCCGATCTGGAAGCAGACATCCGCGCCGGTCGCTTGCGACCCGGCGAGCGGCTGCCAACCCACCGGGCACTCGCTGAGACACGCAGCGTCGCGGTCAACACCGCAACACGAGCAATGCAGTTGCTCGCGAACCGCGGTCTGACCGTCGGCGAGGTGGGACGTGGCAGCTTTGTTCGTGCTCCGGCCCAGGCGGACGCTGCGGAATTCCGGCTCGGCACGGAGGCCGAGGGGATCTTGGACCTTTCGCGCAATGCCATGCCGGTGCCCGGCCTTGCTGCCCGCTTCTACAAGGCAGCGGTTGCAATCCTGCGGCGGGAGCCAGGCTTAGCCGGCTACCAGCCGCACGCGGGGCGCGACGAGGACAGGGCGGCCGGGGCGGCGTGGCTTGCGCGCGATGGCTTGCTGCCCAACGATCCGGGGCGCGTCGTGGTGTGCGCCGGTTCCCAGCACGCCACCTTCCTGGCGCTGTTGGCGGTGTGCCGACCGGGTGACACGATAGCCGTCGAAGCGCTCACCTGGCCGGGTATCAAGGCAGCGGCAGCGGCGCTTCATCTGCGGGTGGTCGCCGTGCCGCTTGATGAAGGGGGGCTGCGTCCACGCGCACTGCTCCGTGTGGCGAGTAGGCACAAGATCGCCGCTCTATATTGCATGCCGACGGTGCAAAATCCCACATCAGCGGTCATGTCCGTGCGCCGACGCGAGATGGTGGTGGCGTTGGCTCGCCGTCTCGACTTCCAAATCATCGAGAGCGACGTGTATGGCTGGCTTGCGGGAGATGCTGCTGCCCCATTGGCGGCATTGGCGCCTGAGCGAACTTGGCTCGTCTGCGGCACTTCGAAGGCGTTTGCGCCCGGGCTGCGTTGCGCGTGGCTTTTCACGCCCGATCAGGCCAGACGTGCGGCCGATCTGGTACGCGCCACCGTCTGGGTAAGCCCGTCGTTGGGCGCCGCTATCGCCTCACGCTGGGTCGCCGACGGAACTGCGGTCCACCTGGTGCGGGCGAAACGCGCCGAGGCTGAGGCCCGTCAGGCGCTTGCCGCACAACTGCTCCCGGCGGGATGGCGTAGACAAACACATCCAATATCGTTGCATTTATGGCTGCATCTTCCAGCGATATTGCGCAGCGATGAGGCTGCACAACGCGCTCTAGAGTTGGGTGTACGCGTTGCTCTCGGCGCAGCCTTTGCGGTCGGGCGTGTCCCCAATGCCGTACGCCTGTCTCTCGGTGCACCAGAGCGCCGTGACGACCTAGAGCACGGTCTGCGAACCTTGTGCATTGCGCTCGGATCATGACACCATCATAGGTGCGTCATGCAATTCCGGTTGCTACGGCCACTTCCTTGGAAGACCCGCCGCGCAATTTGTCATGCGTCCACTTCCTCCAACTTGATGATCAACCCGCCAATCAAGTCCCGAAGAGCCTCCTGAGCTAGGCGGCAAGGCTGGGAGCATCGTCTTCGCGGCCCGACCTCCTTCGCGGCGATACGCGTAACCGGCGTTGGCGGGCGGACCAGCTCCTCGATCCCTGCCAGATCGGGCTGTTTGTCGGTGTCAGTGACCGGCGCGACTGCAACCTGCCGACCAGAGGTATCACCCGGTCGGCGTGTTGGATCCGCCGAGATCGTCGCCACCGCAGACCCGCATCTGAGCTCACTGCGCCGCCGTTCGCCCATGCCATCCGGTCGGCGTGCTGGCAGGAGGTCTCCCGCCAGGGTGCCATCGTGACACCTTGATCACCCCCGCCGCGGCTCGCCACCGTCGCCTCCCTGCTGGGATGCGGTGCCGTCCGTCCGGCTTCTCGATGGGCGGATTTGGCCAGGGGGTGCGGGCTGCGCCCCGATCGCCTGCCCGCAACGGCGTCGGCGCGACTTTCTTCCCCTGCCGCCCGGGCGCGGCATTCCTCGCGAGACAAGAAAGTCTCGCCGCGCCGTCCTCCGCTGCGCTGCGGCCGCAAGCGGTGCGGGTCGATCGCCTCCCGGCCCCAGGACCGCCATCGAGGCCGCACGGGGCGGCCCCGAGAACCCAAGCGAAGGAGACTTCCCATGGCGATCATCGGCAGCTTCAGCAAGGACACGAACGGCTACACCGGGACGGTCCGCACCCTCAGCATCAACGCCAAGGCGCGGCTGGTCCCCGCTGAGGGCGGCACGGACAAGGCGCCCGACTTCCGGGTCTTCGCCGCCGGCAACGTCGAACTCGGCGCCGCCTGGACCCGCAAGGCGAAGGAAACGGGGCGTGAATACCTCTCGGTCAAGCTCGACGACCCGAGCTTCCCGCAGCCGATCTACGCGAGCCTGGTCGAGGCCGAGGCGGAGGGCAGCTACAATCTGATCTGGTCCCGCTGACCACCGCGGCGCCCCGCCCCACCCGGGCGGGGCACTTCGCGTGTACGCACGCGCCCGGCCGGCGGACGGCGCCGTCACCTCCCGCGCGCCCGAAGGAGGAAGAGGGCGCCTCCGCGGGCTTCCCATTGTCACGCCGGCCGGAGGTCGGGCCGGTTCAACCCCGCCTGCGGCGCCGCGCCCAGGGGAAGAGCCCTGCGCGCGGCTTCGGCACGCAACCTACAGCTGGGTCAGGCCGCGCCGGTCGCAGACCCCAAGCGGTCCGCGCCGGTCGCACCCCGACCCCGCCCGGTTGCGCACCACAGGGGCTGAGCCACCCCGAAGGCCGGCGTCAGCCGCTCCCGTCAGCAATCGGCTGACCAGCAAGGGAGCAGACCGTGACCATCATCCGCCACACCGACTGCCCGGCCCTCAACGCCGCCATGACCGAGGCCGGCTACGAGATCATCGCAGTCGAGACCTACAATTGGCCCGACGGCGTGACCGAGACAGAGATCCTCTGGGGCCGGGACGAATCGCCGATCACCGAGGCCGAGGTGCCGTTCTGAACGCCGGCGACCGAGCCGGGCCCGCACGGGTCCGGCCCATGGCCAACTTGCCGCGTCGACGCTGTGTCGGATCAGGGGATGCGCCGGCGGCGGACCGGGGTGCTGAGCCGACGTCTCGCGGGGCGGGACGTCTCCACGGGGGGTTTGGGGGTGGTGTCGAGCAGATCGGCAGGCTGGATCTTCAGCGCATCGGCAAGGTGCCAGAGCGTGATCAGTGTCACGTTCTGTCTGCCACGCTCCATGCTGCTGACATGGGCACGGTCAACGCCCATACGCTCAGCCACCGCTTCCTGACTGAGCCCGGCCGCCAGGCGATAATGCCGCAGATTCGCGCCAAAGATCCTCCGGATGTCCATCCGCAGGATGGAGCGCAATCGCGTATCCTGGCGCTACGCACTATAATACGCGGACTTGTCACGGGACTGGCCGTGCGCGACATCCCAAGGCGCGCTATTCGTCCGATTCCGAATACGGTGGCATGCCAAAAATTGGCCGCAGGGGAATAACACCGATGATCAGGCCGAGCTTCGACGCGCCGGTCGCCGACGAGCCTCCCACCTCGGATCAGCTCACCGACTACGACCTTCTGCACATCATCCACTACGTCATCCTGCTCGATGCCGAGCGCGAGAACGTGCCGTGGGACGAGGTTGCACGTGAGGCACTTCAGATCGACCCGCTGACGGAACCTGCCCGCGCGCGTCGCGCTTATGAAACGCATCTTGCCCGGGCAAAGTGGATGGCCAACTCTGGCTGGCGTCAAATGCTGCGCGCCGGTTCGTTCGACGGACAAGTCTGAGACTCGTTAAACAGAAACAAACACGAACAACTGCGTCCTGTCCTGCGTCAATTGCGATCATTATGAAAGTTCCATGACTTGGGTTGCGAATTCGCCCGCAGGTCCGAATCAATCTCGGTGGGCGCGTCAGAACCGCTGTCGCGTCGGAGGAGCGATATGCGGCCCTTCACGCGAGAGCGGCTGGCCGCCCGGTATCGATATATCGAGAGCCTATCGCCGGACGGGCTGGTCTGGGAGTTGCAGCGACGGAGCACGGCCTACCGTGCAGACTACGAGGCGGTCACACAGGTCGAACACGACCCGTTGCCCGAAGCCTCGAACGCAATCTCCGAACGATGGAGGTTGCGATTTCCTCGAAAGCCCTGACACGACTGGCGACCACGCGATGCTGTTCTGGAACGCGGACGCCACGGCCCGCATCGTCCGGGCTGTCGTCGCCGCAGGTGCGGCGGCCGACCGCGCCCTGATCCGATTCGAGCGGGACGGATGGGGTGCCCGCCACGTCGGCAGGCTGACGCCGGACGGCTACCACCTGATCGTCGCGCCGGACGTGGGCATCCGGCATCACCTGCTGCTGCCCGGCCCCGAGCCGCCGGCACCCGGCGCCATCCTGACGCCATGCATCCCCTGGGATGAATGGCACCCCGAGCGGCTCGAGGCGGCTCGCGCGTTCTGGCATTTCGCCGCCCAGCCCCGGGTGTCGCCGGTGCCGCGCAGCCCACCGGCTCGGCCGCACTCGCGCGGTCTGAAAGTCGCCTATATGGCCTGGGCGCTCGACCTGGCCGGCGCGGGCGCCAGCGAGCGCGACATCCACCGCGCCGTCATCGGCGAGCCGCCCGCCCCCTGGGAAGACAGCGGCGCCCGCAGTCGCATCCGCATCTTACTCGCCACCGCACGACGCTGGCGCGACGGGGCGGTGTTCCGGCTGCTGATGCCCCAGCGGCGCTCGTTAGCCGGGTAGCCAGCCGCAAGCCGACGCGACGCCGGCGCCATCCTCCGCGTCCCCCTGGCCGATTCCGGCCACCCCCCAGAATTGGCCCTGAGCACGGCGCCATCGGACGCCGATCCTGCGTGCGGACGCGCGCCGATTGCCGGCCGCCCGACGCCGAGGGTCACCACCATGCAGCCAGAGCCACTTCCCAACCTGCCGCCGCGCTATCTGCGCACCCCCGAGGCGGCCAAGTTCCTCGGCCTCTCCGGTCGGACGCTGGAGAAGCACCGCACCTTCGGCACCGGCCCCGCCTACCGCAAGATCGGCGGCCGGGTCGTCTATCGCCTCGAGGACCTCCAGCATTGGGCCGAAGCCGGTGCCCGGACTTCCACCTCCGATCCCGGCCTCGGTGCCGCCACCACGCGCGGGCCGGGGCGCCCGGCGGTGTTCGCCCGCCGATGATGGTCGAGCCTCCCCTGCCGGCGATCCTGGAACATGCGCGCCCGCGCGCGCCGGTCGATCTGATGAACTGGCCCTGGTTCAGCCTGGCCAAGACGCCGCGCACGGCGCCGATCCGCTATCAGGGGCGGCGTCATTCGGTGCTGGTCGCGCCGGCGCCGGGCGCCACCGCCATCGCCACCATCTGGGACGCCGACATCCTGTTCTGGGCCACCGCCCAGCTCATCCAGGCCCAGGACGAGAAGCTCCGCGCCGCGCCCACGCTGATCGCGCCGCTGCGGCGCATTCTGCGCTTCGTCAGGCGCGAGACCGGGCGCAGCCAGTATGTGCGACTCGCCGCGGCGCTGAACCGGCTCGCCACGACCGAGATCACGACCACGGTCGGTGCCGCCGACGGCTTGCTCGCCCGGTTCCACTGGGTCGAGGCCTGGCGCGCCACGCCCGCGGGGATCGTGATCACCGTCCCCGACTGGTTGGTTGCTTCCATCGTCCAGCGCCGGGTGCTGGCGGTCGAGCCGCGGTATTTCGCGCTGACCGGTGGGATCGAACGCTGGCTCTGGCTACTGGCGCGCAAACACGCCCAGCAGATATCCACAGGCTGGTGGATTTCGCTCGACCAGCTGCGGGATCGTTCCGGAAGTGCAGCCCGGCACTCCGACTTCGTCGCGGCTCTGCGTAGGCTGTCGCGGTCAGGGCGGTTGCTAGCGTATCGCATCGAACCGGTCCGGCACCGGGGGGAAGAGGGGTTGCGGTTCAGCCGATCACCGACCGCGATCCACAGTGCCGCGCTGGTGCCTGGGGATAAGCCGGGCTTTGATCCACAGTTACGGGAGCGCATCTGTGAGTGAGCGCAGCCTATCACACGCACCCCCGCGGCCGAACACACGCAAAACCACGGCCCTTCACACGCAGAGGGCGATTTTTTTGTGTTTCTGTTCAATGTGTTATCACAGATTCGGAGCGCCCTACTTTAGTACCTGATTCTCAGTACTGGAATCTTTCTTGTTTTTGTTAGGCCTTCGCACCCTCAGAACCCCAGGGTGTCACGCCACTCCGCACGCCGGCGGGCGAGGCGTCTCCCGCCGGCCGTTCGGTGCCTCGGACAGCAGAAGGAAGGCGCATCGAGAGAGGGATGGCTTCACGGTTCGTGCGTCCTTCCCGCCGTCGGGAAGGACGCGGAGCGGGTGTCGGGGCGACCACACCGGGATGGCCTGGGAGGCGAGCGGTGAGCGCGCAGGAGCCTATGACCAGCGTCAGGCTGGTGTTCTATCGGGATCGGGTCGAACACTGGCTGCGCTTCGGTCGCGATGCCGGCGAGCGCATTCTCGATCGCCGCCGGCGCCTGATCTTCTTCGCCCCCGGCGCGGTCTTCGCCTTCGTTCGCTGGCAGGCGAACGACTTCGGGACCATCGTGTCGCGCATCGACATCCTTTGCGCCTGCGGGGCGGGGGAGCCCTGCGCGACGGTGCCCGGCGTGCATCCAGGCGGCGAGATCCTGCTGCGGCTCTCAGGCTGGGCGCGTGTGCAGCGATTGCTCGCGCTGATCGACGCGGTCGAGCAGGCCGGCGTCGAGGCGGCGGATGTCGCGCCGGCCTACTGGCAGCACGTGCACAACCGCCTGCTCTGCGGCGAGCAGCCGCGGCCCTATGCCCGCGATCAGCATCGCGCCTGGCTACTGCGGCGCCGGGTGATGGCGTCGTGAAGCGGAATCGGCGGAATTGGCATGCCGTGCTCGTCGCCATGCTCGCGGGCCTGCTCTTGCTCGCAGCGTCAGCCGTGCAGGCACGGCCGCTGGTGGTCTGGAACGCCACGGCCAGCACGCCGGTCGGCCTTTGGCGCGTGCTGCCAGCCGCGAGCCGGAAGCACCTCCGCGTCGGCGATTACGTGCTGTTCTGGCCCGACCGGCGTAGCGCCAGGCTGTTCGCCGGGCGCGGCTATCTGCCGCGCGGCGTGCCGCTGCTGAAGCGCGTTGCCGCCGTTGCCGGACAGACCGTGTGCGAGCGCGACGGCGCGGTTTCGATCAATGGCCGCACCGTCGCCCGCGCCCTGCCGGTGGACGGACGCGGACGCAGCCTGGCCGCATGGAGCGGCTGCGGCAGGCTCCCGAACGGCGAGATTTTCGTGCTGATCCCCAGCGTGCCGACCTCGCTCGACGGGCGGTATTTCGGGCCGACGCCGATCCGCGCCGTCATCGGCCGCGTCACGCCGCTCTGGCTTCCCGGCGGGCGGACACGATGACCGTGCCGCGCATCTTCCCCGCCATCCTGTTGTTCGGCCCAGGGACGGCCATCCTGCCGTCCCGGCCAGTTTCCGCATCGCCGGCGCGCGCAGCGAAGGTCAAGGGCGGCGAAGCCGGCGCGCCCTGGTGCGCTTTACCCTTGACCGAAGCGAGCACGCTGGCAGCGCTTCACCTGTCGGCGGCGTGGCAGCGCTTTGGCTCATGGAGGGGTTCACGATGGACGTGCTGACCCTGGTCGCGACCTGCGGTCTTGCGGCCCGCGCGGCGCTGTTCGTACCGCTCAGCGGCGCGCCGGTGTGCGCAAGTGCGGCACCCCTATTGCGCGGCCACGGACACGAAGCGGTCGCCGTTTGGCAGCCCGACATCGCCGCGGCGGCGCACCGCTTCGACATTCCCGAAGCATGGATTGCCGCCGTGATGCGCGCGGAGAGCGGCGGCCAGGCGACCATGGACGGCGAGCCAATCCGCTCACCAGCAGGCGCGATGGGCCTGATGCAGGTGATGCCGCAGACCTACGCCGCGCTGCGTGCCCGCTACGGGCTGGGGGCCAATCCGTATGCGCCGCGCGACAACATCCTCGCCGGCGCGGCGTATTTGCGCGAGTTGCTGGACCGCTACGGCGTGCCCTGGTTCCTCGCTGCCTACAACGCCGGGCCGGCGCGGCTCGATGCGTTCCTGCGCACCGGCCGCGCGCTGCCGGCCGAGACACAGCGCTACCTCGCCGCACTCGCGCCGCAGATCGGCGGCATGTCGGGTGCGTTGCAGGCGGCAGTCGCGACGACGGGATTGAGCACGAAGTCTCCTCCGGAGCCGCCGGTCCCGGGCCCGAGCGACGCCATCAGCGCCGGCCTCTTCGCGACCGTCGTTGTGCATCCCGAGGCCTATCCGGCGCGCACGGTTCCGCCGATCGTGAGACCAAGCCGGGCGCCGATGTCTGCGCCGGCGGTGGTCACGGGCCGTTCGGCTGCGGCCGGACTTGTGCCGCGATCCGTCTCCGGTTCTGCCCTCGATGTGCGCGGACATGGTGCGCTGTTCGTCGCCCTCCAATGACGCCGGCACACCGCGGATGATCTGACGACCGCTTCTGTCGATGTCGCGGCCTGGCGCGAGATCCGGCTGTCGAACTGCACATGCGCTGCACCTGGTCCGCAGCTGATCGCACCGTCAATTCGCATGGCGGCGTCGATCCATCCGACTATCGTGGCCCGCCGTGCGAGATCGCAGCGCATCGTATTGCTTGCGGCGATTTCTGTTGATCTGCGCTTCGAGAAAGACGACCGGAGAGAGACGAAAGTTCCGATTAGAAGGGACGGCAAGATAAAGGCCTGCGGCACCACTCCGCGCGATTGGTCGCGATTTCAGTGTCTGCACATTGGGTTATCGACCGTGGAGGCCGTGCCGCGGAGTCGCAACGACGCACGGCAACCCCGTCTCAAGGCCGCCTTCATCGGCGCATTTTCGCAGTGCCACCAAGGCTCCTTCGCGAGTGGCAGCTCTGCCGTCAATCTCGGAGTATGGCTCGCACTGACGATGACCCGCGCCTTCGTCCACGCCTCGGCCGCACGCGTAGCCGGGATCATGGGCGGGTGCTGGCGGCAACGCAGATCAAGCGCGCGATTTCTCGTGCCGGCCCTCTCGCGCGATCATCAGCTGGTGGGCCACCTGCGGGCATGCGGAGCCTCGCCGATCTGCCAGCCAAGCGCGGCAGGGGCGCAGCGTTCGCGCGCGGCCGGGCAGCCTCACCACGGGGCTGGTCGCAGGTGCAGCCAGGCGCGCGCCGAGTCGTCGTCAAGGCGCGCTACGTGAAGATGCGCGCCGCGAGCCGCGCGGCGGCGGTGCATCTGCGCTACCTCCAGCGTGACGGCGTCACCCGAGAGGGCTCACCCGGCCAGCTCTACTCCGCCACGGCCGACCGGGCCGATGGCCGCGCCTTCCTCGACCGCTCAGAGGGCGACCCGCGTCAGTTCCGGCTGATCGTTGCCGCGGAGGACGGCGCGGAGCTCTCCGACCTCCGCGCCTTCACCCGTGATCTGATGCGGCAGGTCGAGCGCGATCTCGGAACCGGACTCGACTGGGTCGCAGTCGATCACTTCAACACCGCACACCCGCACACCCACATCGTCATCCGCGGCGTCGATGAGGCCGGCGAGAATCTGGTGATCGCCGGGGCCTATCTGGCCCACGGCATCCGGGAGCGCGCCTCGGAGCTGGTCACCATCGAGCTCGGCCCGGAAAGCACGATGGAACGACAGGTGAAGCTCGTGCGCGAGATCGACCAGAAACGGCTGACCCGGATCGATCGGGCGCTGCTGCGCGAGGCCGGTGAGGCGGTGGGTGGCGTGATCGACCTCCGCACCGTCGTCGGGGAGCCGCGCTCCGACTTCGACTGGCAGCTACGGATCGGCCGGCTGCAAGCCCTGGAGCGGCTGGAATTGGCCGAGGAGATCGCCACCGGCCGCTGGCGTCTGGTTCCCGGCATGGAGGAGACGCTGCGCGCCCTCGGGGAACGCGGGGACATCATCAAGACCATGCACCATGCGTTGACCCGCCATGGTGCGGAACGCGGCGCCGAGCAGTTCGCGATCCACGACCTCCGCGAGCCGCTCGCCGCACCGATCACTGGGCGGCTGCTGGGGCGGGGGCTTGGCGGCGACGAACTGGGCGATAGGGTCCATCTGATCGTCGATGGCCTCGACGGGCGGGTCCACTACGTCGAGGTCCCCGCCGCCGGCGCGGATGCCACCAACCCGCCGATCGGGGCCATCGTGGAGCTTGGCGCAGAACGCGGAGCGCCGCGCGCCGCGGACCGGAACATCGCCGACCTGGCGCACAGGACCGCCGGCATCTATCGGCCCGCGGACCACCTCGCCACCGCGCGCGCCGATCCCGGCATCGCCGATGCGGAGGCCTATGTCGAAGCGCATGTCCGCCGCCTGGAGGCGCTGCGCCGCGCTGACGTGGTCCAGCGGCTCGACGCCGACCATTGGCGCGTCCCGCCGGATCTCGAACAGCGAGCTGCCCGCCACGACACGGGCCGCAGCCAGACGCCCCGTGTGCGCGTACTCTCCGCGCTCGACCTGGAAGCCCAGATCCGCAGCGACGGGGCGACCTGGCTCGATCGCCAACTTCTGGCCCGCGACCCGGTGCCGCTCGCGCAAGGCGCGTTCGGGTTGGAGGTCGAAGTCGCCCTTGAGCGCCGCCGCCAGCATCACCTCAGCCACGGCGATGCGCGTCGGGGCGCGGACGGGGGCGTGCGGTATCACCGGGACCTGCTCGCGACGCTGGAGCGCCGCGAACTCGCGCGAGCCGGCGGCGAACTGGCGGCGACGCGCGCCGTGCCATTCCGGATGCCGGCGCCCGGCGACACGATCCGCGGCACCTACCGCGAGGCTATCCAGCTCGCCTCCGGTCGCTACGCCCTCGTCGAGAATGCCCAGGAATTCACCCTGGTCCCCTGGCGACCGGTGATCGAGCGAACCGTTGCCCGCGACGTCGTCGGGGTCGTCACCGACGGCGGGATTTCCTGGCAGATCGGCCGCGACCGGGGCTTTGGCATCTGATGCCCAACTAAAGACCCAGTGACCTCGGCGCAAAGTTAGACGGCGCGCGGCCAGTTCTGGCCGGTTACGTAAACGCTGACCTTCAGGGCTGCCGAGGCAGTAACAGTTCTTCGCCGGCCATCGGGGGGCCTCTTCGGGGCTTATTTAAAGCTGGCCTTATCAGGTGGACGGTAAAGAACCCGGCGGTATAGGCAAAAAAAGGGGGCGTTTCCGCCCCCTTCCAGCCCGCTGACGTGCGACCCGCGGGACCGTCAGCTTCTTCGGTTACGCGAGCTCGTTCTCGAGCACTTTGAGCAGTATCCGCTGCTCACGGGTGGTCAGCCCCTCGATGAGACGACCGAAAGTCTCCTCGAGGGCGCTGTCGTCGTACATGTCGTCGTTGTCGGGGTCGCTGTCCTCGTCGACGCGACGGTAGGTCGACCCGGACTTAAAAACCGGGTCCCTGAACCGAACCCCACGCTCTTCCACATCGTACCCCTCGACGGCGAGCAGGGCCCTGACGAGCGAGCCGACCCACTGGCGAACCGGCAGGTGCTTCACGTCGTCGCCGAACCGATCCTCTAGGATGCGGCCGATTTTTGACACCGGGGGCACGCCCTCGTCGGCACCCTCGATCAGCAGGTCCTTCTCGTCCTCGACGCATTCGAGGATTTCGTCTCCCCGGTGGATCACCGAGGCTGCACGCCGGGCTTTTGCCAGCATGCGTTTTGCTGTACGCTCTTCCATGTAAGGCTCCTGGTTGGAGTTGTTGGATGAGGCGTTGCTGCGCCTCACTGCGGGTCACGGGGACATACGTTGCACGTCCCCGTGACAAGCGCAAGACAAACGCCGCCGCATTTCTCGCAACCCAGATATGAGATCGCCTCAGCCCAGCTGACCAGTATTTCCGGCAGAGCGTCCAGATCCATGCGACTAACCGGATAGTGTCCACGATCATCTGCGTACCGGCGCTGCCGCTCACCCCGACTGGGGTCAGGTTGCCCATCAGTCGTTCGTCCGTGTCCAACGCAGCGCCGTCGTCTTCTGGCGATGGCGAATGGCCGCTTGCGGGATCGCTCGCTCGGCGCACAGGTGTCCGACCCGGGTCGACTCCGGCCGCTTACTGCCGGCACCAAGCGTCAGAGTTTTGTCACTAGGTTGCGCAGGCCCGATCTATGGACTAGTCTAACTAGACTAAGTCCGCTCGAGGCAACCGATGTCCACCGTCAACATCCACGACGCCAAGACCCATCTGTCCCGCCTGATCGAGCAGGCCGCGCAGGGAGAACAGGTGATCATCGCCAAGGCTGGCAAGCCACTGGTGAAGCTCACGGCGCTCGAGGCCTCGGCGCGCCCGCGCCGCCTCGGCTTCCTCAAGGGCCAGATCGCCGTTCCGGAGGATTTCGATACCATGGGCGCCGAGGAAATCGCGCGCCTGTTCGGGACTGAGGCCGGCTGAGCGCGTCGGCATGAAACTGCTGCTCGATACCCATGTGCTGCTGTGGGCGGCGGGCACCCCGCGGCGGCTGCCGCGCGCCGCGCGGGCACTGCTTGAGGATGAAGCGAACGAATTGGTGTTCAGCGCCGCCAGTCTCTGGGAGGTGGCGATCAAGCAGCAGCTGGGACGAGAGGATTTCCGTGCGGATGCGCGGTTGCTGCGGCGCGGCCTGCTCGATAACGGCTATGCCGAGCTCCCTGTCACCAGTGCGCACGCCGTCGCGCTCGACCTCCTGCCGCCGCTGCACAAGGACCCGTTCGACCGCATGCTGATCGCGCAGGCGCTGGTCGAAGGCATCATGCTGCTCACCGCGGACGCCAACCTCGCGCGATATCCAGGACCGATCCAGGCGATCTGAGCCCGAGGCCTCGAACGAAGGGCGCAACCCGCCATCCGTTTCTATTTCTTCGATCCCCTACGATCGCCGTTCTTTGCTGTTGCGCGGCGGGGTTTCCGTCTTTCTATCTGTGCCCCGTTCGCATCCATGAGCGGGGTCGATGACCGGGACGAAGATTCTCTGGGGCCAGATGCTGGGCGCACTCGCCATGGTGCTGCTGGGCTGCTGGACCGCTACGGAATGGACCGCCTGGCGGCTCGGCTTCCAGCCGGCGCTCGGTTTGCCCTGGGTCCGAATTGGCGCGGCGCCGGTCTATCCGCCGCAGCTCTTCTTCGCGTGGTGGTACCATTTCGACGCCTACGCCCCTGGCGTTTTCGCCAAAGGCGCCGTGATCGCGTCCGCCGGAGGCCTGGGCGCGGCGCTCCTTGCCATCGTGGCCTCGGTGCTCCGCGCACGCCAGGCGCGCCACGTCACCACCTATGGCTCAGCGCATTGGGCGACGCGCCACGACATCGCGGCGGCGGGCCTGTTCGGTAACGTCGGCGTGCAGCTTGGCCGGCTCGGCGCGCGCGCCCTTCGCCATGACGGCCCGGAGCACGTGCTCTGCTTCGCCCCGACGCGCTCGGGCAAGGGCGTCGGCCTGGTCGTGCCCACCCTGCTCTCATGGACCGGCAGCGTCATCGTTCACGACATCAAGGGCGAGAACTGGACCCTGACCGCCGGCTGGCGCGCGCAGTTCAGCCACTGCCTGCTGTTCGACCCGACCAACCCGCGCTCCGCCGCCTACAATCCGCTGCTGGAGGTCCGCCGCGGCGAATGGGAAGTGCGCGACGTCCAGAACATCGCCGACGTGCTGGTCGATCCCGAGGGCGCGCTGGAACGCCGGAACCACTGGGAGAAGACCAGCCACTCGCTCCTGGTCGGTGCCATCCTGCATGTGCTCTACGCCGAGCCGGACAAGACGCTGGCCGGCGTCGCGTCTTTTCTCTCTGACCCGGCGCGCCCGATCGAGCGGACCTTGCGGGCGATGATGACCACGCCGCATCTCGGCGCGCGTGGTGTCCATCCCGTCGTCGCGCAGTCGGCACGCGAGCTGCTCAACAAGTCGGAGAACGAGCGCTCCGGCGTGCTCAGCACGGCGATGTCATTTCTCGGCCTCTACCGCGATCCGGTGATTGCGAAGGTCACGTCCCATTCCGACTGGCGGATCGCCGATCTGGTCGCGGCCGGGCGGCCCGCCTCGCTCTACCTCGTCGTGCCGCCATCGGACATTTCGCGCACGAAGCCGCTGATCCGCCTGGTGCTCAACCAGATCGGCCGATGGCTGACCGAGACGCTGGACGATCCCGCGCGCCGGGCGGCGGATCGTGGTTCATCGCGACTGCTGATGATGCTCGACGAGTTCCCGGCCCTGGGCCGGCTGGATTTCTTCGAATCCGCACTGGCCTTCATGGCCGGCTACGGCATCCGCGCCTTCCTGATCGCGCAGTCGCTCAACCAGATCCAGAAGGCCTATGGCGAGCACGATGCGATCCTGGACAACTGCCATGTCCGGGTCTGCTTCGCGACCAACGACGAACGGACGGCCAAGCGCATCTCGGATGCGCTCGGCACCGCGACCGAACTCCGGGCCATGAAGAACTACGCCGGCCACCGGCTCGCGCCGTGGTTGTCGCACCTGATGGTCAGCCGCCAGGAGACCGCCCGCCCGCTGCTGACCCCGGGCGAGGTCATGCAGCTGCCGCCGACCGACGAGATCGTCATGGTCGCCGGCCTGCCGCCAATCCGGGCCAAGAAGCTGCGCTACTACGAGGAGCCGGCATTCCGGGACCGGGTGCTGCCGGCGCCGACGCTGTCGGAGCGCGGCTACCCGGATTCCCCACCGGCCCGACACGACGACTGGACCGGCGCGGCACCGATCGGCGCCCAGGCTGCGGACACTGCCGAAGCGGCGGTCCCGGACCCCGCCAATGGGGGCATTCGCCAGGAGCCGGAACTACCGGAGCACGAAGCCATCGCGCCGGTCCGCGAGCCGGCCGGCGAGTTCGCGATCCTGGAGGACGAGCCCGACGACGAGCCGCAGCGCCAGCGCGCCATGGCGGCGCTGCAACGGCAGACCGTGCGCAACGCCGCGATTGACCGGGGCGACGGCATGGCGATGGAGATGTAGCCGATGAAAAGCCGGCTGAACTGCTACTTCGATCCCAAGCTCGCCGATCAGCTCACCGCTTTCGCGCTGCGCCAGGGCGTGCATCGCTCGCAGCTGGTCGAGGCCGCCGTCACCTCCTTCCTCTCGCCCGACGCGCTGGATCGTCGCGAAGCCGCCTTCGTCCGCCGCCTCGACCGGCTGTCGCGGCAGATGGAGCGAATCGAGCGCGATCTGATCATCGCCATCGAGGTGCAGGCCCTCTTCGTGCGCTTCTGGTTGTCAGCCTCGCCGCCGATCCCGGCGGCCCAGCAGGACGCAGCGAAGGCGCAGGGCGCCAGCCGCTACCAGGGCTTCATCGAGACCCTCGGCCGGCGACTTCAGCGCGGCGACTCCCTGGTCCGCGAGATCAGCCGGGAGATCACCCCTGAACACTACGGCCGTGACGGCACACCGGCAGGCACCGGCGATGATGCCGACGAAGACCTCGCACCCGCCGACAAGGACATGGCCGGGAAGGAGCGTGTCCATGCCGGTCTCTGACAGCAGCGGTGTGATGCTGGCCCGCTCGGTGCGCATGCTGCGCACCGCCCTCGGCCCGGCGATCGCGGCCCTGCTGGGACAGCCCGACATCGTCGAGGTAATGCTCAACCCGGACGGCCGGCTCTGGGTGGACCGCCTCGGCGCCGGCCTCGCCGATACCGGGCTGCGTATGCTGCCCGCGGACGGCGAGCGCATCATCCGCCTGGTCGCCCATCATGTCGGCGTCGAGGCGCACGCCCATAATCCACGCATCTCCGCGGAGCTACCGGAGACCGGCGAGCGCTTCGAAGGCCTGTTGCCGCCGGTGGTGACCGGCCCCACTTTTGCCATCCGCAAACCTGCCATCGCGGTGTTCTCGCTCGACGACTACGTCGAGACCGGGATCATGCACGCCGATCAGGCTGCCGTGCTGCGGGCGGCGATCATTGAGCACTGGAACATCCTGGTCGCCGGCGGCACCTCGACCGGTAAGACCACACTCGCCAACGCGCTGCTCAAGGAAGTCGCCGCGACCGGCGATCGCGTGGTGGTCATCGAGGACACGCGCGAACTCCGGGTCGAAGCCCCGAACCTCGTTTCGCTGCGCACCAAGGATGGCGTCTGCTCGCTCGCCGATCTGGTCCGCTCCAGCCTGCGGCTGCGTCCCGACCGCATCCCGATCGGCGAGGTCCGCGGCGCCGAGGCGCTCGACCTGCTGAAGGCCTGGGGCACCGGCCATCCCGGCGGGATCGGGACCATCCATGCCGGCTCAGCCCTCGGCGCGCTGCGCCGTCTCGAACAGCTGATCCAGGAGGCGGTAGTGAACGTGCCGCGTCCGCTGATCGCCGAGACCATCGACCTGATCGCTGTGCTGCATGGCCGCGGTCGGCAACGGCGTCTCGCCGGGCTGTGGCAGGTCGGCAAGGTCCTGGCCGCCGGCGACTACGTGCTGACGGAGATCGGCGCCGTGCGCCCCTCCAACATCGTTCCCCTCCAGCCCGGAAGCCATCCGTGAACCCGAAGACCATCCTTCGTCATGGGCAGCAGTGCACGGCCGCCCTCATTGCGCTGGTGCTGCTCTGGCCGGGCTCCGCCTTCGCGGCAGGGTCGAACATGCCGTGGGAGCAGCCGCTGCAGCAGATCCTCGATTCCGTGCAGGGGCCGGTCGCGAAGATCATCGCCGTGCTGATCATCATCGGCACGGGCCTGGGCCTCGCCTTCGGCGAGACCTCCGGCGGCATGCGCCGCCTGATCCAGATCGTGTTCGGCCTGTCGATCGCCTTCGCCGCCGCGAGCTTCTTCCTGACCTTCTTCAACTTCTCCGGTGGGGCGCTGGTCGGATGAAGGGTCCCGCGGACATTCCCGGGTGGTCGGTGCCGCTGCATCGCAGCCTGACTGAGCCGATCCTGCTCGGCGGCGTGCCGCGCGGCATGGCGATCGCCCTCGGCACGCTTGCCGCCGCGATCGGGCTTGGCCTCCAGCTCTGGATCGCCGGAATCGCGATCTACCTGATCGGCCATGCCGCGGCACTGTTCCTGACCCGTCAGGACCCGCAGTTCGGGCCGGTGTTCGCACGGCATCTGCGCGCCGCGCGGCGCCATCTGGACGTGTGACGGAGGAGCCGCCGGCCATGCTCGACCTCCGGGAATATCGCACCAGGCGCCGGGAACTCGCCGACTTCCTCCCATGGGCGGGGCTGGTCGGCCCGGGGATCGTGCTGAACAAGGACGGTGCACTCCAGCGCACCGCAAGGTTCCGCGGGCCGGACCTCGATGCCAGCACGCCGGCCGAGCTGATCGCAGTCGCCGCACGGGTCAACAACGCGCTCAAACGCCTCGGCGAGGGCTGGGCGATCTTTGTCGAGGCGGCGCGCTCCGCCGCGCCCGGCTATCCCGAGAGCCGCTTCCCCGATCCGGTGTCCTGGCTGATCGACGAGGAGCGGCGGCACGCCTTCCAAGAGGAGGGTGCGCATTTCGAGAGCGGATATTTCCTGACCTTCTGCTTCCTCGCGCCGCCCGAGCGCGCCGAACGGGCCAACCGGCTGCTTTATGACCGGGGTGATGACGGTCGGAACAGCGGGGCGCGGGCACCAGGCGAGCCTGGCGACATCGACTGGCGCGGCATCCTCGACGCCTTTGCGGCCGAGACCGATCGCGTGCTGGACCTGCTGGCCGCGCTCATGCCGGACTGCGCCTGGCTCGATGACGCCGGCACGCTGGCCTATCTGCACTTCACGATCTCGACCAACGGGCGGCATCCGGTCGCTGTTCCCGAAGTGCCGTTCTACCTCGACGGGCTGCTGCCGGACTGCGACCTCACCCCGGGCATCGCGCCGATGCTCGGGCGCTGCGATCTCCGCACGCTCACCCTGCGCGGCCTGCCGGACCGCACCTGGCCGGGGCTGCTGGACGAACTCAATCGGCTGCCCATCGAATACCGCTGGGTCGCGCGCTGGCTGCCGCTCGAGAAGGCGGAGGCGCAGAAGGAACTCGGCAAGAAGCGCCGGCACTGGTGGGCCAAGCGCAAGGGCATCGCCGCCCTGCTGCGCGAGGTGGTCTGGCAGCAGGAGACGCGGCTGGTCGATTCCGACGCCGAGAACCAGTCGGTGGACGCCGACACGGCGTTGCAGGAGCTCGGCTCGGACGCCGTCAGCTTCGGCTATTTCACCGCGACGGTGACGGTCTGGGATACCGACGAAGCCGCTGTCATCGAGAAGGTCCGGCTGGTCGGCCGCGCGGTGCGCGCCCAGGGCTTCGTCGCGGTCGAGGAGACGCTGAACGCGGTCGAGGCCTGGCTCTCCAGCCTGCCCGGCCAGTGCTACGCCAACATCCGCCAGCCGCTGGTCTCGTCGCTGAACCTCGTCCACATGCTGCCGCTCTCTGCAGTCTGGGCCGGGCCGGAGCGCAACGCCCATCTCGACGGCCCGCCACTGCTGATCGCGCACACCGCGGGATCGACGCCGTTCCGCCTCGTGCTGCACCAGGGCGATGTCGGCCACACGCTGATCGTCGGGCCCACCGGCGCGGGCAAGAGCGTGCTGCTCGCGCTGATCGCCCTGCAGTTCCGCCGCTACCCTGGCGCGCGCGTGGTGATCTTCGACAAGGGTCGTTCGTCCAAGGCCACGGCGCTCGGCATGGGCGGCGCATTTCACGATCTCGCCCTCGGCAGCGAGGTTTCGTACCAGCATCAGCAGGCCGTTGCCTTCCAGCCGCTGGCGCGGATCGACGATCCCGCCGAGCGCGCCTGGGCGGCGGAATGGATTGCGACCTTGCTGGTCCAGGAGAGCATCGAGCTGACGCCGGAGGTCCGCGGCGCCATCTGGTCAGCGCTCGGCTCGCTCGCCACGGCACCGGTGCCCGAGCGCACGCTGTCGGGTTTCACCGCACTGCTGCAAGCCAACAGGCTGAAGGCGGCGCTCGAACCGTACACCATCGCCGGCCCGTTCGGCCGTCTGCTGGATGCCGAGCAGGAGAGCGTCGGAGACGCCGACGTGCTGGCCTTCGAGACCGAGGACCTGCTCGGCTCCAAACACGCCGCCCGCGCCGTGCTGACCTACCTGTTCCACCGCATCGAGGCGGGGCTGGACGGGCGCCCGACCTTGATCGCCGTGGATGAGGCGTGGTTCGCACTCGACGATCCGATCTTCGCGCCGAAGCTGCGTGAGTGGCTGAAGACCTTGCGGCGGAAGAACACCTCCGTCCTCTTCTCGACCCAGAGCCTGGCTGACATCACCCGTTCGCCGGTCGCGCCGACCGTCATCGAGAGCTGCCTCTCCCGCATCTTCCTGCCGAACGCGCGGGCGATCGAGCCGGAGAGCCGCGACGCCTACGCCCGCCTCGGCCTGAATGACCGGCAGATCGAGACGATCGCGCGCGCGGTTCCGAAGCGGGACTACTGGTTCCAGTCCGCCGCCGGCTGCCGACTGTTCGAACTCGGCCTCGGCGAGATCGCACTCGCCTTCTGTGGCGCGAGCCGGGCGGAAGATCTGGCCGCAATCGACCGCGTTCTGGGACGGCATGGGCTCGCCGCATTCCCGGCGGCCTGGCTGCGCGAGCGCGGGCTCGATTGGGCAGCGGCGCTGTTCGCGCATGGAATAGCAACCGCGACGAGTATCCCGGACGACCCTGCCGTCATCGGCGAAGCTGCGTCCGTCGCCGATATCGGCCCCGATCCCGCGCAGCCCATGCTGCCCTTCGGAGACGGTGCCGCTTGGTCCACGACGCCGATGCGTCCTGTGACGGAGACGATCAGATGATCCCTGAGTGGTTCAAGCGCATTGGCACACGAGGGGTCGGCACCGCTCTAATGACGGCGCTGCTGGCGATCGCGCCTGTGCTGCCCGCCGGTGCGACAGTGCCGGTGATCGACATCGCCAACCTGTCGCAGAACGTGCTGACGGCGGCACGCACCTTGGAAGAGGTGAACAATCAGATCACCCAGATCCAGCAGGGCATCGCCATGCTGGAGAACCAGGCACGGAACCTGACGACGCTGCCGTTCTCGGTGCTGGCCGAGCTGCAATCCTCCATGGGGCAGATCGACCAGCTCATGGGGCAGGCGCAAAGCCTCGCCTACAACGTGCAGCAGGTCCAGGCTCAGTTCCAGCAACTCTACCCGAACTACCAGTCCGCAAACTTTCAAGGAAATGTCACACAGGCCGGCCTGCTGGCGGACGCCAACGCGCGCTGGCAGGCATCGGTCAACACGTTTCAGCACACCATGCAGGTGCAGAGCCAGATCGTCGCTTCGATCCCCGAGGATCAGGCCGATCTGTCCGTGCTCGTTGGCCAGAGCCAGGGCGCGGTTGGCGCGTTGCAGGCGATCCAGGCGAGCAATCAGCTTCTGGCGCTGCAAGCGCGGCAACTGTCCGCGACGCAGGATCTGATCGCCGCTGATGCCCGCGCGCAGGCCGCCAATGCGATGCAGAACGCGGAGGTTCGGTCGGCTGCGGAGGCGAACTGGCAGCGCTTCTACGGCAACGGCGTGAGCTATACTCCGACCCCGGTCAACGTGTTCGGAGGACCTGCACCATGAATACCAAAACTCTGCTCACCATCGGCATCTTCAGCATCGCAACACCGGCTTGGTCCGCAGCACCGACGATCGACCAACTCGTCGCCAACCCAACACTGCTCAACGCCGAGATGGACCGCTGCAAGCATCTCGGCATGGCGGCAAATGACGATGCGCGATGCCAAACGGCGTGGCAGGCAGAGAACAAGCGGTTCTTCGGGAGTGGGGTCACGTACACGCCGAGCAGGCCACAGGTTTATCCCAATGCACCGTTTCCGGACCTGCATCCTCCCAAACCATCACCGGTGAAACCGCCCAATGGGTAGCAACACCTCGATCATCGACCATTTCCTCGACATCTTCAGCCGCTACATCGATAGCGGCTTTGGATTGATCTCGCCCGACGTTGGTTTCTTGGTTGCCGTCCTGATTGGGATCGATGCAACGCTCGCTGGCCTTGCATGGGCGCTTGGCGAGGATGACGCGATTCAGTCTCTAGCGAAAAAGGTCCTGTATGTGGGCTTCTTCGCATTCATACTGAATAACTGGAACACCCTTGCCGGGCTCATCTTCAACAGCTTTGCGGCGCTTGGTCTGAAGGCAACCGGCTCAACGCTTTCTTATGCGGACTTTTTGCGACCAGGAATGCTCGCCCAGGCAGGCGTCCAGGGAGCGAACGTCCTGCTCACGCAGATCCAGCGTCTCGCCGGGTTTCCAGACTTCTTCTGGAACCTCGGCCAGATCCTGGTCATGGGTCTGTCCTGGATCGTCACTCTGCTCGGCTTCTTCGTGCTCGCGATCCTGCTGTTCCTGGCGATCATCGAATTCAAGCTGACCACGCTGAAGGGCTTCA
The DNA here is from genome assembly GCA_963708095.1 of uncultured Pseudomonadota bacterium. Classification (GTDB taxonomy): domain Bacteria; phylum Pseudomonadota; class Alphaproteobacteria; order Acetobacterales; family Acetobacteraceae; genus JAJZVS01. Next base: position 2,359,774 of record OY970182.1, on the reverse strand, counting down.
TCCTCGTCCCCTTCGCGCTCTGGCGCGGGACCGCCTTCATCGCCGAACCGGTGCTCGGCCAGATCGTCACCTCCGGCGTGCGCATTCTGGTCTTTGCCGTGATCACCGGCATCGGCACCCAACTCTTCGGCCAGATCCTGCCGAGCAACCCGGCCACCGAACTCTCGCTCCAGGACGCGCTCACCATTCTGCTCGCCTCGATGACCATCGCCGGGCTGGCCTTCTCGGCGAACCGGCTCGCCGCCGGCATCACCTCTGGCGCGCCACAACTGGGCCTTGGCAGCGCCGCCGCGGCGGGCGGCGCTGTCGCCGGTGCCGCGGCCCTGGCCGGGATGGGAGGGGTGGCAGCCGCCCGCGCCGTGGCGGGAGGGGTTGGTGCCGCAGCCTCGCTCGCCGGCGGTGCCAGCGGTGCCTACACGCTCGGCAGCGCCACCGGCGGCGGATCGGTTTCTGCTGGCCTGGCCGGTGTCGCCCGCGGGGCGGCCGGTGCTGCCACCAGCGGCCTGCGCGGCGCGGCCCAGAGCGCCCCCACCGCGCTGCGCGACCGCTTCGCCGCCGGCCAACGCGCCGCCTGGTCGGCAACCGGCGGATCGGGCGGAGATGCTGCCGGCGCGTCCCAGACCTCAACGGCGCCCAGCGGTGCGCCGGCCTGGGCCCAGCGCCTGCGGCGGCAAACCGTCTCCCGGGCCGCGCAGAACATCCTCCATGAAGCCGAAGGCCGTGCCGGCGGCATGCGGCCCAATTTGCGCGGGGACGGAACATGAGGTGGCGCCGCTTCTCCTCCCGTCTCGGCGATACCGAGACGCCGGCCACGCCCTATCAGCGCGCGGGCCAACTGTGGGACCAGAGGATCGGGTCCGCCCGCGTGCAGGCCGCGAACTGGCGCCTGATGGCGTTCGGCTGCCTGGCGCTCGCCGCGGTGGTCACCGCCGATGACATCCGCATGCATTCCCGCGCCATGGTCACCCCGTTCGTGGTCGAGGTCGATCATCTCGGCGCGGTTCAGGCGGTTGCCCCGGCGCGCGTGGAGGTACAGCCGACCGACACCGAGATTGCCTACTTCCTCGCCCAGTTCATCGAGCGTGTGCGCGGCCTCTCGGTCGATCCCGTTGTCGTCCGCCAAGCCTGGCTCGACGCCTATGCGCAGATCACCAGCCACGCCAAGCCGCTGCTCGACGCCTACGCTCGCCAGGCTGATCCGTTCGGACAGATCGGTAAGCGTGCGGTCACCGTCGATGTCACCAGCGTCGTCCGCGCCAGCCCGAATTCCTTTCGCGTCGCCTGGGTCGAGCATCCGTTCCAGGACGGCACCGCCCTGCCGCCCGAGCACTGGACCGCGATCCTGACCGTGGTGATCCAGACCCCGCACACCGAGGTGGCGCTGCGGCAGAACCCGCTCGGCATCTACATCGATGCGATCAGCTGGGCGCGCGAGGTGAACACCACCCAGACCGAAGGATCGACCCCATGAGATTCTCGTTCCTCCTCGCGTGTGGCGGTGCATTGGTGCTTTCGGCCTGCGCCCAGCCGGTGCCGAAGATCGCCTACGACACGCCTCAGCCTGCGCATCTCGTGCCATCGCCTCCGGCTCCGGTTCAGGTTGTGACCTTGCCCGAGCCACTGCCGTTGCCGGGGCAGCTCAAGAAGCTGCCGCCAGCCTCGGCGGGTCGACCATCACCGCAGCCCGCCAACCCCATCGCGCGCGTGGCCCTGGCCAACGCCGCGGCGCGCATCAACCCGACGCGCGACGGCTACATCAACGCCATGCAGGTATTCCCCTGGTCCGCCGGGGCGCTTTACGAGATCTACGCCTCGCCACTGCACGTGACCGATATCGCGCTCCAACCGGGCGAGCATCTGATCTCAATCGCCGCCGGCGACACCGTGCAGTGGAAGATCGGCAACACCACCAGCGGCGCGGGGGCCGATCAGCAGGTGCACGTCCTGATCAAGCCGATTTCGGCCGATCTGCCGATGAACAACATCGTCATCATGACCGACCGGCGCGCCTATCATCTCGAGGTGCACCCGACCAAGGACACCTACATGGCCGCGGTGTCCTGGAACTACCCGCAGGACGATCTGCTGGCGCTGCGGACGCAGAACGCCGCGGCGACGGATTACGCGAACGCCGTGGCGGCGAACGATGTGAACATCGCGGCGCTGCATTTCCGGTATCGGATCAGCGGCGATGATCCACCCTGGCGGCCGGTGCAGGTCTTCGATGACGGCTCGAAGGTTTACGTCCAATTCCCGCCGGGGATCGCTCAGGGCGACATGCCGCCGCTGTTCATTCTCGGCGCGCCGCCCGGCAAGGCGGAGATCGTCAATTACCGCGTGCGGGGCAACACCATGATCGTCGATCGGCTGTTTGCCGCCGCCGAACTCCGCCTCGGCGCCGGGCCGCAGCAGGTCGTGCGCATCACGCGGACCGATGGGCACGGCTGATGGCGGGTCCTGATGATGCGGAGCCTGGGCAGCGACCGGCACCCAAGGCTGACCCGGCCGACTTCGCGCTGCGGGCGCGTCCCCGTGCAGTGACGCGCCTCTCGCGTCGGGCGCTGATCGTGGCAGCTGGCGGCATCGCGGTCTGCGTGGTGGGGGCGGTGTGGTGGGCGTTCGCGCTGCACAGCTTTCGGATCACCACCGGCAAGGAGCTCTACAACACGGATGTCCGGCCCTCGGCGGATGCGATCGGTGCACTCCCGAACGGCTATGCCAGCCTCACCAAGCCAAAGCCGCCGCCAGCCCCACCGCGAGCAGTGCCCCGGCTCGGGCCGCCACTGCCGGGTGACCTCGGCCGGCCGATGTTGGGGCAAGGGGCGCCCACCGCCTTCGCGGCGCCACCAAACAGTGGGGACCAGGCCGCCGCGCGGCTGCGGGCGCGGGCCGCCGATGCGGGGGTGTTCTTCACCGTGGCTGCGAACACCGGCGGCACCAACGGTGCAGCCGGCCCCGCGTCAGGCGCCGTTCCGGCCAGCCCGCCGACTCCCGGACCTGCGGGCGGTAACGGCGCTCTTGCAGGGCCGCATGGCGACCAGAACCAGCAGGACGCCAAGCAGGCGTTCCTGAACAGTCCGGTCGATCGCGCGATCTATTCGCCCGACCGGCTGCAGACGCCGCTCAGCCCCTACGAGCTGATGGCCGGCACCGTGATTCCCGCCGCGTTGATCACCGGGCTGAACTCCGACCTGCCGGGGCAGGTGATCGCCCAGGTGACCCAGGACGTCTATGACAGCGTCTCCGGCCGTCATCTGTTGGTTCCCCAGGGTGCGAAGCTGATCGGCAAATACGACAGCGTCGTCGCCTACGGCCAGTCACGGGTGCTGCTGATCTGGACGCGGCTGATAATGCCCGATGGTAGCTCGGTCGTGCTCGACAACCTGCCCGGTGCCGACACCCAGGGTTATGCCGGGCTTGAGGACGGCGTCGATTATCATTTCTGGCGGTTGCTGCGCGGCGTCGCGCTGTCCTCGCTGCTCGGCGTCTCCAGCGCGCTCGCAACCAACAACGTGGTCGGCGGTACTGGGACGGGCAACGTGATCATTGCCCTCGGCCAGAGCGCCGACCAGGCCGCCAACCAGGCCGGGGAGTCGATCGTCTCCCGGGATCTTGGCGTTCAGCCGACCCTGACCGTGCGCCCGGGCTTCCCGCTCGACGTCACGGTCAACCGCGATATCGTGCTGCGGCCCTATGGGGGCGGGTGAGGAGAGCGAGGATGGCGAAACTCCGCATCGGCCCGCTGCCGGACGACCGGCCCGTCAAGCGCACCATCACGTTCACCGCGGCGCTGGACGCGCTGATCCGCGACTACGCCGCCGCCATCGCGGCGCAGGACGGCCTGTCCGAGGCGCCACCCGTCGAGAAGCTGGTGCCGATCATCGTCGAGCGGTTCATCACCACGGACCGGGCGTTTCGGCCCCCTCTGCACAAGGCGCCACCGGCCGTGCCACACAAGCCGCCGCCACATCCAGAACAGTCGCCGTCCAGCCGGGAACGCGAGGGAGATCAGCCAGCCATCGCCGGGTCGGAGTGACCGCGGCTGGGACAGCGCGCAGCAGCGCGTTACGTATTGCAGAACGCGCTACGATCTCCTAAATTCGCGCCATGCCGAAGGGGACCACCATGACCGGCGCAGCCAAACGCAAAGACTATCCGCTCTCGATGCGCCTCCCGGAAGGCGACATCGCCATCATCGACCGTGCCGCCGACCTGCGCGGCCGGTCGCGGACCGACTTCGTGCGGGACGCAGCGGTACGGGCCGCCGAGGAGGTTCTCATGGAAAGCACGCTGCTGCGCATGACCCCCGAGGGCTTCGAGGCGTTCGTCCAAGCCGTCTCCGCCCCCGCCACACCGGTGCCGGAGATGGTGACATCCCTCCGCCGTAAGGCGCCGTGGGAAAAGGGCGCGGCGAAGCGCTGATGGCGGAGCCGCCGCTCTCCGCGCCCGAGCTACTGAATGCCAGCCACGACGTATCCCTGTTCTCCTGCGGGAAGCCTTCGCTCGATCATTGGCTGAAGACCCGGGCGCTCGCCAATCAGCAGAAGGGGTTCACGGTGGTCATGGTCGTCCACGTGGCGGGCCGTGTGGTCGGCTATTACGGCCTGGCGCCGACCGCCATCGTCCCCGCCGCCCTGCCGCGCTCGATCCGCACCGGCCAGCCGCCGAACCCGGTGCCGTGCATTCTGCTCGGCCAGCTAGCCACCGATCAGGCGTGGATCGGACGGGGGATCGGCACCGGCCTGTTCAACCACGCGCTCGCCCGGAGCGTCAGTGGCGCCGCGCTGATCGGCGGCCGCGCTCTGGTCGTGAATGCCGTCGATGACGAGGCGGCCGTGTTCTGGCGCCGCCGCGGGTTCCTGCCGTCCAAGGATGACGCGCTGGTGCTGTTTCGATCCGTGACGGACATCGCTGCCTCGCTGAGCGCCGCGGAAACCCAATAGGAGACACGCCATCCCTGGTGGCCCCCTGCGCCGGGCTGTCGACGGCTGAGCTGGCCTGCGATTGTCGATCGAGGACAGGTTGCAAGGTCGTCCTAAGATCGTCGCTGCAAGCGGCGGGACGCGCAGCCACAATCTGTGAACCGGCGCCGAAATGGAACCCCACCCGGGTTTCGGCTAGCGTTTGATTCGCATATACCTTCCTTCGTCGGCTTGGCCGGCGGCGGATTGTGGAATTGCGCGCAATAATGAGAACAAAATGGGAACATTGGCACTGTCACGGCTGGGCCGCGAAAGGATAGACAGGCCATAGAAAGGAAGGATTGATTTTTTTATCTCCCCGTCATATATCGGTGGCATCAGGACGGGGGTGGCTGGCATGGCTAGGACAAGGCACATCGGACAGCGAATGTCCCAGCGCGGGATCAAGCGGGCGCTCGTTGACCTCACCCTCCAATTCGGAGAGGACGCTCAGGACAAGTGCGTCCTCGGACGGAGAGGCCTCCAGCAACTCATCGATGAACTCCGCGATCTCCAGCGCACGGCAATGCAGGCGCTCGACAAGGGGGGCGTCATCGTCGTGCAGGCGGACGGGACCCTCATCACCGCTTACGACGTGGATTCCTATGGCCGCGGGCGCACTCATGCACGCTGATCACTATCCGGTCCTGCCAGCCGGTCAGATGGAGCTGATCCGGAACTTCCAGCGTGAGCTCCGGCATGCTGCAGCCGAAAGCGGCCAAGATCCGGCTTCCCTTGCCCTCACTGTGGCGCAGATGCGCGTTGCAGCCCGCCTGCTTCCGGTGTCTGGCCCCGACGGCATGGGCTTCCTCGACATGGACAGGGAGCTGACGGCCCCCGATTGGCAGGCGATGCTTGGCCGTCTGCCCGCCGCATGGCCCAGGTCCTGGCAAGCGCCCGAGGCAACGTTTGCTCCGGAATTCCGGCCGCTTCCGCCCGGTCATCTCGAGCGGCTCAGGCGCTTGGCGCTTGCCACCCACGCGAAGCAGGGGGGGGCGGAAGACGCCCCATCGCCGATGCGCGGCTGGTTTCGGCGCGCCCTCCTGGCGATCGCTGACGGCCACGCCATGGCCGGCACCGTGGCGAGCTTTGAGCTTTGCCAGTTAATCACGAACGCCATCGACCCCACCGACGGGGAGCACCTCTATTGCGCCTACGCCATGACGGCGGTCGTCGCCATGCACGTTGCCGAAATCCGCCGCGTTCAGGTCACGCTGGATGTTCAGGAGGCCTCGCTCGCAGCCCTCTGCGCCTGCATCGCGGTTGTCGACGACTTGCCGCTGACTGTTCGGGAGCGTGACCCGCTCTTCGAGCCGGCAGGCGAGGACGATGATTTATTCGCTGAGCACGACACCTACGATGTGGCGATCGTCTTCCCGCCGTTTGGGGTGCGCAGCCGCAGCGAAGATTACCGCAGCCTCGGCACGAACCTTCCGCAACCGGGCACGCCGGAGGGCCAGTATGTGGCCCTTGCCCTGGCGCGCGGCCGCCGCGCCGCAGCGTGCCTTCTCCCGACCGGCTTCCTCTTCCGCACGACCAAGGCAGACCAGGCATTCAAGGAGCAGGCTATCCGGCTCTACGGCCTGGATGCGGTCATTGGCCTGCCGAGGGAGGCACTCCCCTGGTCGTCATCGGTCCAGGCCGCAATGCTCATTTTCCGCCCGAAGGCCAAGGTCCATCCGCCGATACACCAGCAGCAGCGTGTCCTCATGATCGATGGGCGCCGGGAGCGGGACGGTGGCCGATCACGGTACAACGACCAGCCGCTCTGCGAGCTTGCCAACATCCTGCAGCATCACGCCGAGACCGATATCTCGGTCCTGGCTTCTGCCGACGAAATCGCCGGAAATGATTTCAACCTCTCTGTTGAGCGTTACGTGCTCGATTCCGAGGCCCGCCGGATGCGGGACCTGCTGGCGAATGCCGAGGCTGTGCCGCTTGAAGACGTGGCAGAGATAAGCCGCCCGCAGGCACTTCTCGTCGGCCGCGACCGCGCTGGGCGGGAAGGCCGCCAAACGTCCGATATCGCGGATAGCAGTGCCGGTGTACTGCTCGAGGTCGGTGTCGGCGACATCGATGACGCGGGCGTCGTGCGCTTGCCGGCAACGTCGGTTCCTGCCAGCGACGAGCTTCTTCAGCGCACCAGGCGTGCTCGGCTTGAGCCGGGCGACGTCCTGATCGTCATCAAGGGCAGCGTAGGAAAAGTCGGCTTCGTGCGTGACATCCCGGACGGCCCCGCTTGGCTGGCCAGCCAGAGCTTCGCCGTCCTCCGGCTTCGCCGACGTGGCCCAATCATCGACCCGGCAGTACCTGTTCCGCTTCCTGTCCTCGTCCATGGGTCAAATGACGGTCCGGAGCCTCAAAGTAGGCTCGGTGATCTCCGGGCTGCAGATGGCCGACCTCCGACGCCTTCCGGTGCCAGTACCATCCACCGAAGCGCAGCGCGCAATCGCCTCGCAGATGGGCGCGATCTTCGACATGCAGGAAAACATCCAAAAAATGCGACAAAATCTGATTGAGCAACAGAAGGCTATTTGGCCCGAAATGGATGCGGCCACTTCGGAACAATCCCTCCACTCAGGAGGTGTTTGACCGTGATCAGGTTAGCCCTCGGCCGCATTTCCCCTCATCTGTTCCTCTCTTACGACGACCGGCGTGGCAATGAGGCGGCGGTCGTCGACACTATCCAGACGGTGGGGGAATAGAACACATGTCCATGCGAAAAAAAGGTCAGACAGACCAAACCCAAATCAAGTGGATTTCCGACTTCATCTGGAACATCGCCGACGATCGGTTGCGCGACGTTTACGTGCGCGGCAAGTACCGCGACGTCATCCTACCATTCACCGTGCTGCGCCGGTTGGATGCGGTGTTGGAGACAACCAAGCAGAAGGTGCTGGAACGCAAGAAATTCCTGGATACTCACAATGTCGCCGAACAGGACGGTGCGCTGCGAATGGCGGCAGGCCAGGCGTTCTACAACGTCTCGGAATTCACCCTGACCAAGCTCAAAGCCTCAAGCCAAGACCAAAGGCTGCGTGAAGACTTCATAGCCTACCTCGACGGGTTCTCGCCCAACGTCCAGGAAATCCTGGCCAAGTTCAAATTCCGCGATCAGATTCAGACCTTGGTTGACGCCCAAGTTCTCGGCGCCCTGATCGCTGATTTTCTCGACCCCGATGTCAATCTCTCCCCACTGCCGGTCAAGGACGTAGATGGCCGTGTGAAGCTGCCAGCGCTCGACAATCACGGCATGGGCACGGTGTTCGAGGAACTGATCCGCCGTTTTAACGAAGAGAACAACGAGGAAGCCGGCGAACACTTCACGCCGCGCGACGTGGTCAAGCTGATGGCGAAGTTGCTGTTCCTGCCGGTGGCTGACGCCATCCGTTCCGGCACCTACCTGCTCTATGACGGCGCATGCGGCACCGGTGGCATGCTGACGGTCGCCGAAGAGACGTTGCAAGACCTCGCGGCCGAACACGGCAAGGAGGTCTCGATCCACCTGTTTGGGCAGGAGATCAACCCGGAAACCTACGCCATCTGCAAGGCCGATCTTCTGCTCAAGGGCGAGGGGGACGAAGCCGAGAACATCGTCGGCGGCGCGGACAAATCGACGCTGTCGGCGGATCAGTTCCGCTCCCGCGAGTTCGACTTCATGATCTCCAACCCGCCTTACGGCAAGAGTTGGAAGACCGATCTTGAACGGCTCGGCGGCAAGAAGGAGTTCGGCGACTCCCGCTTCATCGTCCAGCACAACGGTGACCCAGAATTCAAGCTCATCACCCGCTCCAGCGACGGCCAGCTGATGTTCCTGGTGAACAAGCTGTCGAAGATGAAGCACACTTCGCCGCTCGGCAGCCGCATTGCGCTGGTCCACAACGGCTCGGCCCTCTTCACCGGCGATGCAGGCCAGGGCGAGAGCAACATCCGGCGGTGGGCGATCGAGAATGACTGGCTGGAAGCCATCATCGCCCTGCCGCTGAACATCTTCTACAACACCGGCATCGCGACCTATATCTGGGTGCTGACGAACAAGAAGGCCGAGCACCGCAGGGGAAAGGTGCAGCTGATCGACGCCACCGCGTGGTTTCAACCGCTGCGGCGTAATCTCGGCAAGAAAAACTGCGAGCTGTCCGAGGCTGATATCCAACGCATTCTCGACCGCTATCTTGCTGACCCCGCCGAGACAGACGAATGCAAGTGGTTCGACAATGCGGACTTCGGCTACTGGAAGATCACGGTTGAACGCCCGCTTCGCCTGAAGAGCCAACTCAAGCGCACCTCCATCGAAACGCTGCGCTTCGCCAGCGGCGATGAGGCGCTGCGCCGCGAGTTGTGGGCGAAGTATGGCGACAAGCTCTACACCGACCTCGCCAAACTCAAGGCAGAAATCGAGGACTGGCTGAAGGGCGACAGCAGCGAGGACGATGAAGACAGCGAGGAGGGCGGCGACGAAGACGGCGCTACCGCAAAGAAGGCCGTGCCAGAGAAGCGGCGCAAGAAGCTGCTCGATTCCGCCACCTGGCTGCGTGACAGGACGCTCGTTGAGCTGGCTGGCCTGGCACGGCAGGAGATGGGCGAAGCGGTGTTCGATGGCCACAACGACTTTCGCGCCCAGTTCGACCAGGCGATGGTGAAACACGACCGCAAGCTGAGCGCATCGGAGAAGAAGGCGATCTTCAAGGCCGTCAGTTGGCGCGATGAGACTGCGCCGCCGGTGATCGCCAAGCGCACGAGGCTCAAGGGCAAGGAAGAGTTCATGCCGGGCCTTGACGGGCGCTACCTGGTCAATGACGGCAAGGACCGGGTTGTCGTCGAGTACGAGGCGGACAGTGACCTGCGCGACACTGAGCAGGTTCCACTCAAGGAAGTCGGCGGGATCGAGGCATTCTTCCGGCGTGAGGTGCTATCGCACTTGCCCGATGCCTGGATCGCCGAGGACGCGACCAAGATCGGCTACGAAATCTCCTTTGCCCGCTACTTCTACAGGCCCGCGCCGTTGCGCACGCTGGAGGAAATCCGCGCTGACATTCTGAAGCTGGAGCAGCAGACCGAGGGACTGCTGCATAAGATCGTGGGGACCGCGTGATGCAGGCGGCGCACAAATATCCGAAATATCATGCGTCTGGACTACCTTGGGCACCTCTTGCACCGGAGGGGTGGCAAGTGCTGCGAAATGGTCGGCTGTTTCATCATCGGGTGGAAACAGGCTTTCCTGAGTTGCCGGTCCTGGAAGTGTCTCTCCGAACGGGTGTGCGCGTTCGCGATATGGAGAACCTGAAGCGCAAACAGGTGATGAGCCAGAAGGAGAAGTATAAGCGGGCCATCAAGGGGGACATCGCCTACAATATGATGCGGATGTGGCAGGGTGCTGTGGGTCCCGCGCCGGTAGATGGATTGGTCAGCCCGGCTTATGTCGTGGTTGCTCCGTATACTGAGGCGAACAGCACATACTTCAGCTATCTGTTCCGCACCGTCGCCTACATGCGCGAGGTCAACAAGTTCTCACGTGGCATTGTGGCCGATCGCAATCGCCTTTACTGGGAATCCTTCAAGCAGATGCCATCGCTCGTGCCGCCACGTGCCGAGCAAGACCAAATTGTAGCTTACCTACGCTCGCACGATGCACATATTTCTAAATATATTAAGGCAAAGCGCGGAGTTATCGACCTGATGACCGAGCAACGAGCTGTTCTGGCTGAGCAGGCGAAACGTTCGGAACAGACCCAACGTGTGCGGCTCTCTCGGGTTGCTTCACTGCTATCAACGCCAATTATTCGAGAGCCGGGAAAATCTTACACCCCAATTGGCATGTATAATCGCGGACGTGGCATTTTCCACAAACCCCCCACTTTGGGAAAAGACCTTGGAGACTCTACCTTCTTCCCAATTGAAGGCGGCGACCTCATTCTAAGCGGCCAGTTCGCTTGGGAAGGCGCCGTTGCTGTTGCGAGGGCGGAAGATGCGGGCTGTGTCGCCTCCCACAGGTATCCTATCGTGAAGTGCAACCTTGAAGCCATTGAGCCGGAATATCTCTTGACCTACCTCACCAGCACGGAGGGAGACCTTCTTCTGAACCACCATTCAAGAGGCGCAGCCGGTCGAAATAGGCCGCTGAATCCCCGGTCCCTCTTCAAAGAGGTGATCCCGGTTCCTCCCCTTCGCTTGCAGCAGAAGGTCACGGCATTTTTCAAGGAGGAGCTGTCGGTAAGGAGAGAAATCGACGGGGAAATCGCTTTGATCCGGGAATATCGTGATCGGCTGATCGCCGATGTGGTCACCGGTCAGGTCGACGTGCGCGGCTGGAAACCCGGCCCCGATGACTTGGCGAGCGAGAATGACCTTGCCGCCCTCGGAGACGAAGACGCCGACACCACCGATGAGGAAGACGCCGATGGCGACAACTGACACCAGCGAAAAAGGGCTTGAAGCCCTCATCGTGCGCGATCTCGTCGCCGCCGGATACGTGCAGGGCCAGACGGTCGATTACAACCGTGACGTGGCGCTGAGCGTGCCGCAGCTCATGGCATTCCTCAAGGCTACCCAGCCGAAGGTGGTCGCGGCGCTGAACCTCGGGAGCGAGGGCATCCAGCGCACGCAGTTCCTGCACCGCCTGCAAGGCGAGATCGCCAAGCGCGGCGTGGTGGATGTGCTGCGTAAGGGCGTCAGCCATGGCCCGTCGCATGTCGATCTGTACCGGCTGCTCCCGACGCCGGGAAACACCGCCGCCGCCGAAGCCTTCGCCAAGAACGTCTTCAGCGTCACCCGCCAGGCGCGCTACAGTGCCGACGAGGCCCAGCGTGCGCTGGATATGGTGATCTTCATCAACGGCCTGCCGGTGCTGACGTTCGAGTTGAAGAACTCGCTGACCAAGCAGACCGTGGCGGACGCGATCGTCCAATACCAGACCGACCGCAACCCGAGCGAAGTGCTGTTCCAACTTGGGCGCTGCTTCGCCCACATGGCGGTGGATGACGCGGAGGTGCGGTTTTGCACCCACCTCACCGGCAAGACCTCGTGGTTCCTGCCCTTCAACCAAGGCTGGGACAGCGGCGCCGGCAATCCACCCAACCCGCATGGCCTGAAGACTGATTACCTCTGGAAGCGGGTGCTGGCGAAGGAATCCCTGGCCAACATCATCGAGAACTACGCCCAGATCATCGAGGAAGAGGAGGAGGACGCCAAAGGGCGGAAAAGGAAGACGCGCAAGCAGGTGTTTCCGCGCTTCCATCAGCTGCGCAGCGTGCGCGCGTTGCTGCGACGCAGCCGCAGCGACGGGGTGGGCAAGCGATACCTCGTCCAGCATTCGGCCGGGAGCGGTAAGAGCAATACGATCGCCTGGCTGGCGCACCAGCTTGTCGAACTGAAGACGGCGGCGGACGCCAGCCTCGCGCAGTTCGACTCGGTGATCGTCATCACGGACCGCCGGGCGCTGGACACGCAGATCACGCGCACCATCAAGGCATACGACCACGTCGCCTCGATCTTCGGACACTCCGACAATGCCGAGGAACTGCGGGCCTTCCTGAGGAAGGGAAAGAAGATCATCGTCACGACGGTGCAGAAATTTCCCTTCATCCTTGATGAGCTTGGCGACCTCGGGGACAAGAAATTCGCGCTGCTGATCGACGAGGCCCATTCAAGCCAGGGCGGCAAGACCACCGCGAAAATGCACCTGGCGCTGTCGGGGAATGGGGCGACTGCCGAGGATGGCGAGGAAGAGGACGAGGAGTCCGTCGAGGACGTGATCAACAAGCTGATCACGTCCCGAAAGATGCTGCCCAACGCCAGCTACTACGCGTTCACGGCCACGCCGAAGCCCAAGACGCTGGAGCTTTTTGGTGAGCGCGAGGTTGTGGGGAGCGAGGTCAGGTTCCGCTCGCCGGAGGAGCTGACCTACACGACGAAACAGGCGATTCAGGAGGGGTTCATCCTGGACGTGATCGCCAACTACACGCCGGTGGACAGCTTCTACCACGTCGCCAAGACCGTCGAAGACGACCCCGATTTCGACAAGGTCAAGGCGCTGAAGAAGATCCGCCATTATGTCGAGTCCCACGACAAGGCGATCCGCCGCAAGGCCGAGATCATGGTGGATCACTTCACCGCGCAGGTGATCGGCGCGAAGAAGATCGGCGGCAAGGCGCGGGCAATGATCGTCTGCAATGGCATCGCACGGGCGGTGGACTACTTCCGCGAGGTTTCCGACTACCTGGCCGAGATCAAGAGCCCCTACAAGGCAATTGTGGCCTATTCCGGGGAGTTCGAAATCAGCGGCGTGAAGAAGAGCGAGGCCGAACTCAACGGATTTCCCAGCAAGGACATTCCCGCCAAGCTCAGACATGACCCTTATCGCTTCCTGATCGTCGCCAATAAATACGTCACCGGTTTCGACGAACCACTGCTGCATACGATGTATGTGGATAAGCCTCTCGCCGGCGTGCTGGCGGTGCAGACTCTGTCGCGGCTCAACCGCGCGCATCCACAGAAGGCTGACACCTTCGTCCTGGATTTCGCGGGCAATGCCGAGGCGGTGAAAGCTGCGTTCCAGGACTACTATCGCGCCACCGTGCAGGTGGGGGAGACCGACCCGAACAAGCTGCACGACCTGAAGAGCGAACTCGACGCACAGCAGGTCTATAGCTGGCAGCAGGTTGAGGATTTGGTGGCGCTATATCTAGGGGGCGCCGAGCGCGACAAGCTGGACCCGATCCTCGATGCCTGTGTGGCGGAATACGTGGAGAAGCTGGGCGAGGACGACCAGGTCAAGTTCAAGGGCAAGGCCAAGGCGTTCGTCCGCAGCTATGGGTTCCTGTCAGCGATCCTGCCATATGGGCACCCGACGTGGGAGAAGCTGTCGATCTTCCTGAATTTCCTGGTTCCAAAGCTGCCCGCGCCGAAGGAAGAGGACCTGTCGAGGGGTGTTCTCGAAGCGATCGACATGGATAGCTACCGCGCTCAGGCCCAGGCTTCGCTGAAGATGGCGATGGACGATGCCGACGCCGTCGTTGAGCCTCTCCCACCTGCCGGGGGAGGCGGTAGCGGCGAACCTGAGGTGGAAAAGCTCTCGAATATCATCCAACAGTTCAACGACTTGTTCAGCAACATCGAGTGGCACGACGGAGACAAGATTCGCAAAGTGATCACCGAGGATATCCCTGCCCGCGTGGCGCAGGACAAGGCGTATCAGAACGCGCAGGCGAATTCAGGCCGACAGAATGCCCGCCTGGAGCACGACAAGGCCCTCAACCGGGTGGTGCTGGAACTCCTGGATGACCATACGGAGTTGTTCAAGCAGTTCAGCGACAATGCAAACTTCAAGCGCTGGTTGGCGGACATGATCTTCGACTCCACCTACCACCCAGGTTCGGTGCCGCCTGCCCCGCCGCAAGCAGGCACGTCGCCTTGACCCTGTCTGCGGCCCTTGTCTGCGGTCTCGGCAGCATGCCCGCGACGCGGCCCCTTTGAACGTAGTGGATGTCCCATGACAGTTACGGCGCAGGTGCTCTTCGGCAAACCGCAATATGAAATTGCGTCTCTGCTCTGTGATCGCCTCTCCCGTTGTAGCCAGGCGTGGCTTGTTGCCGGCTTCATGACAGTGGAGGGGGTGGTGGCTATTGAGCGACCTCTCCGTGCAAATCCCGGCAAGCTGACACAATTAGTGGTCGGAGCTGCAACGTGGCGCGCCTTTGATGCCCTTGATCAGCTCCGAATCGCCGGTGTTGCGTCGAATGCACTGTTCGTCCATCTCGGACATACTCGGGCGACAACGTCTAGCGCGACCCATCGTTTTTATCGCTACCATCCGATGCTCCACAGCAAGGTCTACTTGATGGAAATGCCGGATGGCACAAGTGCCGCGTTCATCGGTTCCCACAACCTAACCGGTTTCGCGTTGCTCGGCTTGAATGGCGAAGCAGGGGTGCTGCTCGAAGGCCCTTCGCACGAGGCGCAGTTCATCGCCATACGCCAGCACATTGCCGATGCCGTGGCCCAGGCGATCCCCTACGACCCGACAATGAAGGATGCTTACGCTTGGTGGACGACCCAGTTCATGGAAGGGTTGCGGGATAAAACCCGCGACACCCCCGACCCTGACGAAGCCGAAAGCAAGAGGACCGTTGTCGTAATTGCCGCCCGAGCATCCTCGCCGCTGCCGAAGGACGGCGATATCGTCTACTTCGAGTTGCCGAGCGCCCTGCGCGGGAGCATTCGGACGCTCGATACTGAGGTTCACATCTACCTCTTCAGCACCCTGCCATCATCCCCGGCCGCCGCGCTCGCGGATCTTGGTAACGCGACAAAATCGCTCTGGTGCACGACGCAGGGCCTCGAATCCGACGGCGGAGGCGCCGAACTGGACGCTGACTGGTTCATTGACGATCGGCGACAGCCCGAGCTGAAGTCCACAACGCGACCCTTCCGACCGCAGCCCTCGCCGGGCATGGAACAGGTGCGGGTGCGAGTGCACAACGCCGTCTTTGGAAAATTCGAGTATCTCTTCGACTACGGTAGGCGCAGCTGGGTTCCGGAGTTTGACCACGACGAGGTCCTGTCACTGCCTCAGGAAACACGTGGCATTCTCACGCCACTCAACCTGATTCCGCCAGAGGATCAACCCTGGCAGCGGGTTCGGGGGCTGGTACTTGAAGAGATCGAAGGTAGCGAAGGTAGCGAAGGTTACAAGCAGGCTCTCACGGAAACATCTCCGGAATCCGGGGCCTACGTGCTGTTCTCGCTAAGACGCCGAAGCGACCGATCCCGGCATGGTGGTCAGCAGAGAAGACGGAGGAAATCCAGATAGCGGCAGGTAATTGACCTGCCCGCGGATTTTCGGCCCACCGCAATGTTGAGAGGCCCGACGAAGACGCGGGCACGCAAGGGGCTTGCGTTGATCGGTAGACGGGACGTCGGCGGCTCGATCGAGACGGTCCACAACCTGCTCGACCTGGTTGAACTGGCGATCGAGAAGGGGGCCTCCTCGGTGCTGATGCCGGTTTCCTGTCGGCGTGCCCTGATTGATCTCTCCGACGAAGCTGCGGCCAAGGTTCAGACGATCTTCTACTTGGACCCCGGGGACGCGCTTCGGAAAGCTCTGCATGATGGCTGAATGGATCCGCTTGATGTTATTGCGACCGCAAGTGTCAACGCCGGAGAGAAAATGCATCGGCGTGCCGGAGCAAAAATGCATCAGGGACGAACGCCAGAAGGCTCCTGCGGGGGCCTTCTGGCGTTTCGGTGCGAGGGGCGCGCCGGCAAGGGTCGCTGAGGGGCTGTCGGTGCGAGGGGTGGAATCTTTGGGACGGTCAGTCCCTGCCAAACCCTCGCGGTGGGTCGATGGCCTGAAGTTCGGCGAGGTCGAGATCGGAGATTGCCTGCAACGCATCAGCAATGACGCTGTCCTGCAGGTTCGTCGGCAGCGCCGCCAGCCAGGCGGCATACTGCGCCTGCAGATCCGTCAGTTCGGCGACGGCGTCGGACCAGCGCCGAGCGCGGCTGCGCCGATCGGTCGGGCGGCGCGTGCGAATGAGCGGCGCGCCGGTGACGCGTGCGACGCGGTGGCGGGCCTGGCGTTCGGCATCGGTCATCGGCCTCTCGCCGATCGATTTGCGGGGCATGGTTCCACTCCGAAGCGTGACGTCACGAAACCCAGAGCACGCAGGGCGCTTTCGCATCATCCCTCGGGTCGGTTGGTCGGTGTATCGGCTGCGCGCGCATCGCGTTGACGCCGCTTGCTCTGCTTGAGCCGATAGCTGTCGCCGTTCATCTCCAGGATGTGGACGTGGTGGGTCAGCCGGTCGAGCAGTGCGCCGGTGAGCCGTTCGGAGGCGAACACGCCGGTCCATTCATCGAACGGCAGATTGCTGGTGACGATGGTGGAACCGCGCTCGTAACGCTGACTGAACACCTCGAACAGCAGTTCAGCGCCGGTCTGGGATAGCGGCACGTAGCCAAGTTCGTCGATCACCAGCAGTTTGCACGCGGCCAGCTGGCGTTGCAGCCGCAGCAGCCGCTTCTCGTCGCGCGCCTCGATCAGTTCGTGCACCAGAGCCGCCGCCGTGGTGAAGCCGACCGACAAGCCCTTCTGGCAGGCGGCCAGCCCCAGGCCGAGCGCAATGTGCGTCTTGCCCGTCCCGCTGTTGCCGACCGCGATCACGTTCTCCCGGCGCAGCACATACTCCGACCGCGCGAGTTCCAGCACCAACGCCTTGTTCAGCGATGCCAGCGCCAGGAAGTCGAAGCTGTCGAGGCTTTTGACCGCCGGGAACCTGGCCTCCTTGATACGACGCTCGATTGTCCGGCGCTCCCGCTCGATCAGTTCCAGTTCCGCCAGCCGCAGCAGGTAGCGGACATGATCGACCCCGTCGCTGGCGCACTGCCGCGCCAGCTTTTCATGCTCGCGCAGGAAGGTCGGCAGCTTCAGCGTCTTCAGATGATGCGCCAGAAGGATTTGCGGCGTCCCCGGCGATGCGTCGGTCATGACGCCGTCCCGGCCAGCAGGTCCAGGTAGGTCCGGGCCGAGGTGGCCGCCACGTGGGCACGCGGCAGATACGGATACACCGTCATGTCGAGCCGCGGCGGACGGCGCTCGATCCGGCACAGCACGAGGTGCTTCACCGCGTCGAAGCCAACCGCGCCGCGCGCGATGGCGGCACGCACCCCGGCCGCGACATCCTCGGCGGTGAACACCTCCATCAGCCGCAGCACCTGCACGAACTCGCGCTTGCCCTCCTTGCCCATGCGCGCCTCCAGCAAGCGGCGCAGCGTCGCGAATTCCTCCGGCAACGCCCACCCGGCCAGCGGCGCCGCCTGGTCGAGCGCGCCAATCTTGCGCTCCAGCAGCGCCAGGTAATGCAGCGGGTCGAACACGAAGTCCTCCCGCTCGTAGGACCGCACATGCCGGGCAATGACCTCCGCGCCGCAGGAGATCACCACGCTGTCGACATAGCCGCGGATCAGCACCTCGTGGTGGCCGTAGGTCGTCGGCACCGAGTAATCCGTGCCGCGATAGCGCACCAGCGACAGCGAACTCACCCGCCCAGGCTGCTTGTCGCATGCGTCGTACGGCGCCGGCGGCAGGTCGTGAAAGCATGCCTGGTCCCGCGCCAGCAGCGCGCCGATCGTCGTGTCGTGGCCGCGCAGCCGATCGCCAAGCCGACGGCGGCAGTCCGTCAGCAATTGCTCGTTCAACGCCGCGAAACTGGCGGCGTGCGGCACCGGCACCAGGTGGTTCCGCCGAGCGAACCCGACCAGCCCCTCCACCTTGCCCTTGTCGTTGCCCTTGCCGGGACGCCCAAAGCGGTCGGCGAACAGGTACTGCGATTGCAACTCGCCAAACACGCGCGTGCGCTGCCGCCTCCCGTCGCCCAGGATCCGCGCCACCGCCAACTTGGTGTTGTCATAAAGGATCGACAGCGGCACGCCGCCGAAGAACGCGAACGCCGCCACATGTGCGGCGCAAAATGCCTCCGTCGTCTCCGCCGGATACGCCTGCACGAACCCGGCGTCGCTGTGCGGCAGGTCCATCGCGAAGAAATGGATCTTCCGCTCCACCCCGCCGATCACCGCCAGCGCCTCGCCAAAATCCGCCTGTGCGTGCCCAGGGTCATGCCGCAGCGGCACGAACACCTCGCGTTGCCGCTGGCGCTGACCCAGCACGTAGTCCTTCACGATCGTCACGCCGCCGCCGAAGCCGTGCTCGTCGCGCAAACGCTCGAAAATCCGCTTGGACGTATGCCGCTGCTTCGCCGGCCGCCCCTTATCATCCTCCAGGATCCGGTCGATGATCCCGACGAATGCATCCAGCTTCGGGCGCGTCGGCGCATGGCTGCGCCGGTAACCAGGCGGCACCGAGAAGGACAGCATCTTCGCCACCGTCCGAGGGTCAATCCCAAAACGCCGCGCCGCCTCACGACGGCTGATCCCCTCAATCCGCACCGCGTAGCGGACCCGACCATACAGTTCCACGAGCTTCATCCCCCAGCCCTCTGCCTTCAACGCAAAGAGCTTCACACCGATGGACTTTTACACCGGCACAGCCGGACCACCCGGCCGCCTCCGTGAGGGATTTTCTCTCCGGCGCGTACACGCAAGGTTGTAGCGGCAATTTCTTCCTGCTGTTTGATGCTTCGGGCCTTCACGGTGGATTTTCGGCCATCGAGCAACGCAGCGATCTCAGCTGAGACCTTGTCGACTGCCACTCGAAGCGCCTCGTCGATATGAATGTAGCGCTGGGTCACACCTCGCGCGGCGTGTCCAAGCAGGGCAGCGATCGTCAGTTCCGAGAACCCCAGGTCACCGGCCACGCTGGCGAATGTGTGGCGCAGCGTGTGCGGGGTCACGTCGGCCAGTCGTGCGGCGCCACACACCCGTTCGAGCACCCGCACGACACCGATGAAATGCCCATTCCCCCAGTCTGCCGGGAATACATATGGCGATCCGTCAGTGACCGGCTGCGCGAGAATGAGATCGATGGCGACTTGACCCACGACGCGCATCTGCGGGCCGGTCTTGGTTTCTGGAAGCCGTATGGCCCGCTGTTCCGCATCCACCCATGCGCGCTGGAGGGCAAGGCACTCCATGCGCCGGAATCCCGTGAGCAGCAGGAGCCGGATCGCGGCAAGGCCCGTTGGGTGCTCACTCTCGGCGGCGCGGGTACGCATGGCTTCACCCAGGCGCGCGATCTCGGCGGTGCTCAAGCGTCGCTCCCGCGGTGTGCTGGCCAGCTTGCGCACGCCCCGTGCCGGGTTGCTCTCGATTTTTCCCCAACGCACGGCGTGCTCAAAGATCGAGTGCAAAGACGAGACCGTGCGGGCCGCGACTCCCTCGCCACCGATCGGCGCGCCGCCCCGTGGTCCCGCTCGGCCTTTGGCCGTCTTGCCTGCGGCAATGTCAGCCTGCATCGCCTCGATATCGCCAAGCTTCAGGCTTGAAACCCGCCGGTCGCCCAAAAGCGGGCGGATGTGCGTTTCGATGCGGCTCTTGTCCATCGTCAGGGTGGACGCCTTTATCGGCCGCCGGCGCCGGCCGAGAATGCGCCCTGCGTTGGCTTCCAGGAGATACCAATCGCAGATCTCGCCGACCGTCGTGGTGCTGCCGTCGGGCTCGACCGGCGCCGCTGGGTCGACTCCCTTGGAGACCGCGACCAGCTTCTCACGGGCGATGACCCGCGCCTGCTCGACGGTCATCAGCCCGTAGTGCCCGATGACCGTGCGCCGGTGCTTTCCGTCCTGGGTTCGGTACTGGACGATGAAGCTCTTGCGGCCACCTGGACTGGCTCGGACACCGAAGCCCTTGAGCTCTCCGTCCCACAGGAACCGTTCCGAACCTTCGATCCCAACCTTCGAAGGTTTTAATGCATCCACCGCGCGCTTCGTCAGCTTTTCCATGGCAGACCAATAGGTTACCGGAATTCTGCTTCCAAGGAGGGTATTCTAGCGGCTCTGGACCCAATTTGGAAGCAGTTGGAAGCAAGTCGGAGCGTATAGGAGGGTGTAATCGGCGGCGTGCCCACCACTCCGAATCGCTATAAATCAGGGCTCTAGCGTGCTCTATCGCAGGCTAGGCTACCGTGTCGAAAGCGTCCCGGCGACCTTGCCAAGGTTGGGGTCGAGGGTTCGAATCCCTTCGCCCGCTCCAAAATCTCTCAGAGATTTCAAGCGGATAAAAGGCGCCCTTCGGGGCGCCTTTTGCTTACCCGGGTCTCAGATGCTTGCCGGGTAAGCATGGGGTAAGCGGGCGAAAAGCGGATTTTCGTGGCACATCCTCGTTTTTGTGGCAATTCGCCCACAGACGACCAAGCCTTCCAGTCAGCCTCTCCTCTCGCAAGCAGAACAGGGGCTTACGCGTTGCCCGCCATGTCGCGTCGAATAAAGTCCTTATTGATCTGATCGTTCGCAAACCGCAAAATTGTCCTTTTGCGAATGCTCGGTAGGGAGCCAGAGCATCCAGTTCTTTCTCGGAGGTGACGACAAACCCTCGATCCTCGTCCCCTGAGCGTGAACACGCTGATCTCCGGGATGGAGGACCTCATCCGCCGGAGCGCCGGGCCCGACGTTCAGGTCGAGATGGTCGGATCGGGAAGCCTGTGGCCGACCGGCGCGGATCCTACTGCACGGTGCCGGGCGTGGACCTAGCGGCAGTTTGCCATGGGTCGAGGTGGTGCAAAAACAGAAGCCTCGATCGAACTCGGACCCCGCCCGGCATCCATCAAGAAGCCTTCGCGCGGTTCCGAACGACAATCTCGTGGGCCAGATCGACGAAGGCGCGCAAGCTCGCGGCCATGTGGCGGCGTCCTGGATAATAGAGGCGATATCCGGGGTACGAGGGCGTCCACTCGCTTAGAACTTCAACCAGCCTGCCTGAGGCGATGTCATCAGCAACCATCCACTCGCCGACATAGGCAAGGCCGATACCGGCCCTGCTCGCCTGCGCCATCAATTCGGGCTCACTGAGTGTGAGGGACCCCGGCACATCGATCCTCGTCGCTTCGCCGTGACGTTCAAACTCCCAGCGGTAGAGAGCGCCGCTCGAATGGCGAGCGCGGATGCATTCATGATCCATCAGATCGGACGGCGCGATGGGCAGGGGCTTGTTCGCGAAATAGCTTGGCGCCCCGACCACAACATGCCGCGTATGTGGAACAAGCGGGATCGCGATCATGTCCTGTGGAACGGCTTCAGCCAGACGCACCCCGGCGTCGAACCCATCCGTGATGATGTCGATCAGCCGCCCCTCGATTACGATTTCGACCTTCATCTCACCATAGCGACGAAGATATTCGAAGACGAAGGGCATCAGTAGCTGGCGTCCCCCGCCCAGCGCGCAACTGAACCGTAGCGTGCCTGTCGGTTTGTGGCTGTGATCGGCTACCGCCTGGGTGGCATTGCGGATGTCCGTCAGCGCCGGCGCGATTGCCTCGACGTATTCGCGGCCGGCACTCGTCAGAGCAACGTTACGCGTCGTGCGGTTAAAGAGGCGAACGCCAAGGCGGTTCTCGAGACTGGCAACGGCATTGCCAATCGCTGTCGGCGACACGTCCAAATCGACGGCCGCCGCACGGAAGCTTCCGAGCCTTGCGATGGCGACGACCGCCTCGAGTTCCATCAACCCACTTTTGTACATTGTCACGAATCTCTGGATACGTCATCGCAGTTTATCTCAATTATCGCGATTATCAAGGCCCGTTATAGTGCAGCCACACTTAATGACGCAGCGCGGTTGGAATGCCCAAAGCCCCTATCATTGGCTGCACACTGGTTGGGCTCGGTGGGGCGCACACCGATTTTCGAAATCGCAACGCCAGGGTCGCCGACACGCTAGCCTCCTACGACGCATCGCCCTCCGGATGGTCAACCGGATCATCGCCCGATACCACCCGGCCCTCGCCCGGCCAGCGTCGACCAGGAGCCTACACCCAGGCGGAGCGCACTCGGCAGCGGCACCTATCAGGTCATGCGCGCCCAGCTCTCCGCCCGACTGGAGCCGCTGGAAGCGCAATGCGAGCCCGCCTGCTCGACCTATTGAACCGTGCGCGAGACGACTGATGTTTTCATCTTTAATTTGGCTTGTTCTGGGCGCTTTCGCCATTGGCACCGAAGGGTTCATGATTTCCGGAATACTGCCCGGTATGGCCGGTGATCTCGGTGTCTCCATTGCCACCGCCGGCCAACTCGTCACGATCTTCGCGTTTGCCTATGCGATCGGCTCGCCGTTGATCGCGGTCGCGACGGCGACCGTGCCGAGACGCGCCTTGCTGATCGGTGCCATGGGCGCCTTCACCCTCGCTAACCTGCTCGCTGCGTGGGCGCCAAACTACGGAACGCTGGCATTCGCGCGTGTCCTGTTGGCGCTTTCGGCCGGCACCTTCATGCCGGCGTCCGGCGCATATGCGTCCGTGACAATTGTGCCTGAACGTCGGGGGCGGGCACTTGCCTTTATCTATAGCGGCATGACCACCGCTCTCGTA
Source organism: uncultured Pseudomonadota bacterium (assembly GCA_963708095.1). GTDB lineage: Bacteria > Pseudomonadota > Alphaproteobacteria > Acetobacterales > Acetobacteraceae > JAJZVS01. The sequence goes on along the minus strand of OY970182.1, from coordinate 2,336,842 downwards.
CTCGGCGTGCCGCTTGGAACCTTGCTTGCCGCGCGATTAGGCTGGCGGGCCGCATTTCTGGGTGTTGCGGTTTTGGGCGGGGTCGCGCTGGCTGGCATCATCGTCAAGCTGAAATCAGCGCCAACCCCACCGGTCATCGGTTTTTCGCAGAGGCTCGCGGTGGCGCGCCGCCCCGATGTGCTCGGCATTCTTTCGCTGACCGTGATGGTTGTGACCGGCGCCTTCCTGGTAAACACCTATTTCGGGGCTTTTCTCGAAATTGTCTTTAATGTTTCGCCGGCAGGCGTCGCATCTTTCCTCTTCGCGGCGGGCGTGGCGGCGGCCGGCGGAAACACGCTGGGAGGATATGCCGCCGATCATTGGAACCAACTGCGATTTCTACTACTCGCGATTACCATAGCCATGGCCTCTTTCGCGATGATCAGCGTCCTGGCCGCCTTCGCTCCGGCCGCATGGGCATTGGCTGGCGTCGGGATTGCGATCGTCGCCTGGGCCTTATTCGGCTGGTCGGTGCCCTCTGTCCAGCAAACACGGCTTCTGTCCGTGGATCCGCATCTTGCGCCGATTACACTGTCGCTTCACTCTTCGGCGACTTATCTGGCTGCGGCTCTTGGTGCAGGGCTAGGTTCGGCAACTGTACGTTTCGGTTCTTTGACGATGATCGGCACCGTCAGCGCGCTCTGTGAATTGGTTGCGATTGGCTTTCTCGTCGCGACGATGCGGGGCGCTCGGTCGCCCGCCTAAGGAACCTCTGAACAGTTGGTTTCGGGTGACCCGGAATCCCTTGCCTGCCGTTCAAGTCGGCTGGATTCCGTCGGATGGCATCGAATTTCCCGCGTTTCCCAGCGCTCGCGGCGCCGGGGACAACAGGTTGGACGCACTACGCCCCTTGAAGCCGCAGCAATCTGGACTGCCCCCCACCTGTGAGACACGAAATTAGACACACAACGTTGCCGTTGTCTCTTTTGTCGGCGGAGCCGCGCTTGCCGCTAGCGGCAAGCGCGGCTCCGCCGACAGCCTTGTCTCGAACGTCAGCGGGGACAGGTAGTCCAGCGCCGAGTGTAGCCGCTCACTATTATATATGTCATCGATGAACCGCCCAATCGAAGCCCGCGCCTCCGTCAGGTCGCAATAGCGCCGGCCATCCACCTCCTCCTTCTTCAGCGTGCGCATGAAGCTCTCCGCCATCGCATTGTCCCATGGGCAGGCAGGCCTGCTCATGCTCGGCTGAATACCGGCCGCGTCCAGACGACCGACATACTCGGCGCATGCATACTGAACGCCACGATCGGAATGATGGATCAAACCGCCCGGCACCACCTCCCGCTTGCTCAGCGCCATGTCCAATGCCGCCAACGCCAGGCTTGCCTGCAGATGCGGCGCCATGCTCCAGCCGATCGCGCGGCGGCTGAAAGCATCCAACACCACCGCCAGATACACGAACTCCTCCAGCAGCCGTACGTAAGTGATGTCGGCCACCCAAAGCTGATTGAGCGCCATCGCCACGACTGTCCGCGCCAGGTTCGGATACAGCCGGTGCTGATGCCGCGTGTCCGTCGTCACCACGAACGAGCGTTTTGGCACGCAAAGCAGATTGTCCCCCTTTCGCATGCGTTCCACCCGCTTGTGGTTCACCGGCCAGCCGGATCGCTTCAGCAGCACGGTGATCCGCCGGATGCCGTAATGCCGGTTCGCCAGCGACAGACGCTGGATCTCGTCGCGCAACGCCGTCTCCTCCTGGCGCGGCGCCGAGGCCTGCCACTGCCGATAGTACGTGGCCCGGCTGACACCGGCCAGCGCGCACATCCGCTCGATCCCGAGATTGCCTTGCTGCTGCGTCGTCGCCTGGATCACGGCGTGGACGTCGCCTCGCCAGGCGCGCCGTTCGTCCGGCGTCGTCCCCTGACCTGCTGCAAGGCTGCGCGAAAAAAATCCACTTCCAACTGCTGCTGGCCGATCTTGCGTTCCAGCTCGGCAATCCGCTGCTGCGCGTCCGACACCGTATGCGCTGCTGGTTCGCCCGGCGGCTCGCATTCGGCGGCCCCAGTCGCCGAGGGGCGGCCAGCGCGACGAAGATTTTCCGAGCCGCCAGCCGCATATTTGTCGCGCCAGCAATACAGCAACTTGCGCTCGAGCTTCAGCTCCTGCGCCAAACCGACGATGCTCTCCGCCTGCTGCATCCGCGCCAGCACCGAGAGCTTGAACTCCCGGGTGAAACTGCGCCGCTTCTTCTTGTCTGACACACATGTTCTCCTTCTCGAACAGTGTGTCTAATTATCGTGTCTCATTCCAGGGGGACAGTCCAAATCGATGGCGGACGACGAACAGATTGCTCAGCGCGCCGGTCACGAACAGCCGGTTCGCGTTCTTATCCAGCCCGCGGTAGCGGACCTTCGCGAAGCCGAACACCCTCTTGATCACGCCGAAGCAGTGCTCGACCTTGGCCCGCACCTTCGACTTGCTGCGGTTGCGCGCCTTCTCCGCCTCATCCACCACCCCGCGGTGCCGATAGCGTCGGTTGGTGAAGTCGCGTGCGCGCGGCGCATGTTCACGGATCACCGCGCGCTGACCGCGATACGCCTGATCGCCCCACACCCGCGTCTCGTCACCGTGCAGCAGATCGGGCAGCACCGTCGCATCCGCCACGTTCGCCGCCGTCGCCACCACCGAGTGGATCAGCTTGGTGCGGCTGTCCACGCCGATATGTGCCTTCATCCCGAAATACCACTGGTTGCCCTTCCTGGTCTGATGCATCTCCGGATCGCGCGCCTTGGCGGCGTTCTTCGTCGAACTCGGCGCATGGATGATGGTGGCATCGACGATCGTGCCAGCCGACAGCCTCAGGCCGCGTTGTTCCAGGTGCTCATGCACGCGTTGGAACAGCGCCGATCCCAGATCGTGCCGCTCCAGCAGGTGGCGGAACTTGCACAGCGTGGTCTCGTCCGGCACCGCCTCGCGGCCGAGGTCGATACCGGCGAACCGGCGCATCGCGAGGCTGTCATACAGTGCCTCTTCCGCCCCCGGGTCCGACAGGTTGAACCATGTGTGGACGGCCCGCTGGGTTCAAGGAGGAGTTTGCAAAAATTGGTGGCGGTTCGACTGCGGTCATGTGTCCGGCCTCTGCTTTCGCGGCACGATGACCGCCGGCCTAGATGGGTTCCGCGAACGACATCCAAACACTGCTCCGGCATTTGGTTGCCGGGGTTCAAGGCGGATTTTTGTCGCTCGTCGGATCGACCGATCACCATCTTTTGCTGCGCCCGTGAACCCGTGGCACCGGCGCGTGGATCAGGCGGCGATCGGCTGACGCCGATATGCCTCGCCACGCGCCATCATGGCCCAGATGATCCGGGCCATCTTGTTGGCCAGAGCCACCGCCGCGACCTTTCGCGGCTTGCGCTCCAGCAGTTGCAATAGCCACGCAGATGCCGACTTGCTGCCGGGCTTGGCATAACGGATCACCGCCATCGCGCCGACCACCAGCAATTGCCGCAATCTTTCATTGCCGGCCTTGCTAATCTTACCGAGACGCTGCTTGCCGCCGGTCGAGTGCTCCCGTGGCGTCAGCCCCAGCCAGGCCGCGAAGTGGCGTCCAGACGCAAAGTTGCTGGGGTCGACCGTCACGGCCATGGTGATCGCGGTGATCGGCCCGACGCCGGGAATCTCGGCGAGCAGCCGGCTGACGGGATTGGCCTTGTGCCGTTCCATGAGCAGTCGATCCAGCGCCTCCAGCTTGGCATCGAGATCGGCGATGTGCTGCCCCATGTGAGCAAACATCGCCTTCGCCGTGGCTGGGGTGGCGGTATCAGCCGCCAGAACCGCGAGCAGGGCGGCCACGTTCTGGCTGCCTTTGGCGGCGACGACACCGAATTCCGCCGCGTGCCCCCGCAACGCATTGATCGCCTGGGTCTGTTGGGCGACCAACATCTCCCGGTGTTTCACGATCATCGTTTCAGCTTGCTGCTCAATGGTCTTGACCGGAACTGAGCGCATACTTGGACGCGCAGCCGCCTCGCTGATCGCCTCGGCGTCATTGCGGTCATTCTTGGACCGCTTGACGAAGGGCTTCACGTATTGCGGCGGGATCAGCCGTACTCGGTGACCCAACCGGTTCAACATACGTCCCCAGTGGTGCGACCCCCCGCACGCCTCGAGAACAACCTCCGTCGGTGCCAGCTTGCCGAAGAAGGGCTCAATCTGGGCTCTTCTCAGCTCCCGGCGCAGAATCGGACGCTCCTGTTGGTCTACGCCATGGATCGTGAAGACATGTTTGGACGTGTCGATCGCGATGCGCTTAAGCTCCATTTGGGCGGCCCTCCCTTTGGATCATGGATCGACCCAATATTGGCACATCCGATGCCGTGGGGCCGTCCACCCCAACACTGCTGCAGGAAGTAGATGCGCAGCATCCGTTCCAGACCAACCGGCCGGCGGCCCCTGCCTGGCCTGGGGTAGACCGGATCGATCAGCGCGCACAGATCGCGCCACGGCACCACACGGTCCATCTCCGCCAAAAACGCCGCCCGCCGGGTTGGCTTGCTGTAACGCTCGAACCCAGCTGTCGCCATGGTCGCCTGCCGCATCGTTGCCCTCGCCCGCTGCTCCCGGCGACAATTCTATATGACGTTGCGTGAACGGCGCGAGGGGGGCTTGATCAGAGTGTCCTTAGCTGCTTCCGACAGTGCGGAAAGCGCCTCTGTCGCAGCTCCGGCCGCGGAATGGACTTCTACGCGGGTAGGCGTAACCCGTTCGATGGGTGAATTGGTTGTGAGAAGGTCGTCGCTGACTCTTAGCAACATCTCCGATACGACCTTGGGACCGCCTGCGCGATCCCGCTGCGCACTGCTGCAGGAAGTAGATGCGCAGCATCCGTTCCAGACCAACCGGCCGGCGGCCCCTGCCTGGCCTGGGGTAGACCGGATCGATCAGCGCGCACAGATCGCGCCACGGCACCACACGGTCCATCTCCGCCAAAAACGCCGCCCGCCGGGTTGGCTTGCTGTAACGCTCGAACCCAGCTGTCGCCAAGGTCGCCTGCCGCATCGTTGCCCTCGCCCGCTGCTCCCGGCGACAATTCTATATGACGTTGCGTGAGCGGCGCGAGGGGGGCTTGATCAGAGTGTCCTTAGCTGCTTCCGACAGTGCGGAAAGCGCCTCTGTCGCAGCTCCGGCCGCGGAATGGACTTCTACGCGGGTAGGCGTAACCCGTTCGATGGGTGAATCGGTTGTGAGAAGGTCGTCGCTGACTCTTAGCAACATCTCCGATACGACCTTGGGACCGCCTGCGCGATCCCGCTGCGCAGCGTCGATCAATGCGGCCGCGCGGCGGTGGGCGTAGCTGTCCTGAGAGACTGTCAAGATCGGAGTTCCCGGGAATTGAGTTATCATTCGGGTGAGGAATTTCTCGACGCACTCCTCCCAGCTATGCCCTAGCCGGGTCATGGCTGGCGGCCCTAGATCGAGGAGGCAAATATCCGGCGCGCGGCCTGATCCGGCACGACTGCCGAACGCGTCCTTTTGGAGAGCGCGATCGAAATCACTATTTGCGGATACTCCGTAGAACCCAAACGGAGCGGAGGTTGGCACGCAAAGATCGGCACGATGATCTCGGAGCCGTCCCAAGGCGACCCCGTAGCTTACTCGGCCAAACAACTCACCGACGGCCTGGTGAAACGGTGGTTGACTGCCGTTCTCCGAAGCAAAAACGGGATAGAATTCGGCGAGCGCGGGGTGGGCCAGATGCGGCTTGGATGCGTCGCGGAGCGATAGGCGCGATAAATGGCCCAAGGTCTCATGAAGCATTCTCATCTCGTCAGAGACATCTGGCTCGCCGATCTGTCTACGCATCAGATGACGGCCATTGCGCTTTAGAAGTTCAGCACGATCGACAAGAGTTGATCGTTGTACCGCGCCGGTCGCATCCCTGCGCCACGGAAAGTAGAGCGTTCGGAAGTCTCTAACCGAATCGCACCAACTGTTGCCGTCGCGAATACGCGGCTCAGGCGCGCACAGGATAGCGAGCATCGCCAACGGGTGCAGTACGAAGACGTCCCGTTGGCCAAGCGGCCATTGCAATATGCTTCGTGACGACCCGGTTTGCAGGCATGCGAGAAATGCGGCCAGTAGTGTGAGTGTTGGCCGGTTCAGGCCTTCCGGCGCGCCAACTTGGATATCAAGGCGTGGGTCAAGACGCATGAATTTCAGCCGCCGCGCCGCCGCTAAGGCGGCGTCGACGCCAATCGCATGCATTCGGGGCGGTTGGGGTATCTCAAGTGGAGGGGCAGCGGGTATAGGTATGGGAGGCGCATTTGCGCGCGCCTGCAGTCGCTCAACGAGACGCCGGCGTTGGGCGGCCGCACGATCGCGGTCTTCCCTATGCTTGTCTGGTGTCCAGCCCTCCACTTCAAGTGATCACCTCATGGCACTAATCTAATGCCGCCCTTTCATTTTTTCGGTTCTTTCAGCATCTATCGCCAAGCTAGCACAACGTTTCGCCCAGGGGTTGTCCCCTACACTGCGAAGGGCCGTCCGTTTCGTGAATAGCAGTGCAAAATTCAGTCCCCCTGGGCTCGTCATTCGAACAGCTTCTTAATGTCGGCCGTCGGCCGAAACAGCTTCATGGGTTGTTCGCGAAACGGCAGAAAGCTCTCCCGCTCATAGAACTTGCGGGCATTGTCATCCTTCGCATCGACGATCACCGCGAACGAGGCGATCTCACTCCTTACGGCACGGTGGAGAGCATCAGCGAGAAGAAACCGGCCGTAGCCCTTCCCTTGGTGTCGGCGGTCTACCGCGAGCCGCCCCAAGAGCGTCGCCGGCACCAGCGGATATCTCGGCAGCTTTCGCACCGTCTGCTCCGGCAGCTCGCCGAGCTGCACAGATGTCGACGAGAGCGTGTAGTAGCCAGCGATTGTCTCGTCCGGCAGAACCAGCACAAAAGGTGCGGCCATATTCTTCCGCGCGTCCTGGCTCGCCTGCGTCCGAAAATATCTGTCTAGCGGCTCTACGCTGGAGTGCGCCCCTGGGGGCGGACAGGATCAAGCCTCGGTTTTGACGCCCTGCCGGGCGTATTGATCCTCGAATTGCGCGGGGCTGAGATAGCCGAGCGCAGAGTGCAGCCTCTTTGCAGTATAGACTTCATCGATGAAGCGCGGAAGGTCGGCGGTGACATCCTCGAATGTCTCGTAGGCGGCTAGGTAGACCGCTTCGACCTTCAACGTCTTCATGAAGCTCTCCGCCTTGGCGTTGTCGTACGGATTACCGCGACGGCTCATCGAACCAACCAGGCCATGGGCGGCAAGCAGCGCGCGATATGTCTCCGACGCATATTGCGAGCCTCGGTCCGAGTGGTGGATGCAGCCCTTGGCGGGATTGCGCCCCCTGATGGCCGCCTTCAGGGCAGCGACAGCAATGCGGGCGTCCATCGATCGGCTGATCGAGTAGCCGACGACCTTGCGCGACCAGGCATCGAGGATGGCGGCGAGATAGACGAAACCGCCCAGGATGGCGACATAGGTCAGGTCCGCGACCCATAACTGATTGGGGCGGTCGGGAACGACATCCTTCGCCAGGTCCGGGAAGATCGGTCCGGCATGATTGCTGTCCGTCGTGACGACGTAGCGCCGCCGCCGCTTCGGCTGCAGCCCGCGCTCCCGCATCAGCCGCCGGAGCTTCTTGCTATTCACCACCAGGCCCTGGTGGCGCAGTGCCGCCCCTACGCGTCGGTAGCCGTAGCATTCGAACTCGTCGCAGATCGCACTGATCCGGCCGACGAGCTCGTCGGCGCCCAGGGGAATAGGCGGCGTGTCGTAGAAGGTGGATCGCGCCAGGCCCATCAGCTCGCACCCTCGTCTGACGGAGATGCCACGGGGCCGGTGACGACGGAGGAGCTCGCGCTTCTCGGCCGGGGTGCATGCTTCAAAGCCCCCTTTAGCAGCTCAATCTCCAAAGCTTGGCGGCCGACCATCCGTTCCAAGGCAGCGCTCCTGGCCTCATACTCCTGGATCAGAGCGGCGGCTTGCGCGTCGTCGTCCAGCGCGCCCGCCTCGAACTTGCCAACCCAGATCCGGATCAGCTGCCGGGAGATGTCGTGGCGCTGCGAAAGCGCGTGTAGCGTCTCCCCGCCAAGGAACTCCTCAGCGACCTGGCGCTTGAACGCCGCGCTGTGGGATCGGTGCTTCGTCATGGCTTCCATCCTCCGGAAGCCCAGCAAGGACCGTCAAATCCTACCGTTCAATCTGTCCGCCCCCAGGGGCGCACTCCAAGCAGCAGGATCGGCACCTTGGCGGCGGCGGCGGCCTGCAGGCCGGCCGCCATGAGCCGCGAAGACCCCAGTCCGAGTGCTCGCAACGGCACGCCGGCGGGATCGTGCAGGGCGATGGCCCCATTGCTCATGTTGACAGCCCGGGCGTCCAGAGCAGCGCGCGCATCGACCGCACCGGCGACGGCCATGGACTTCGCAACTTTGCGCGCTGACCCCAGGGCAGGCTTGAGGTCCTTCGCCTCCTCGATATCGAATGCCGAACGCGCCACCCGGCTCGCGTTGGCCAGCGCCGCGGCCAGACTGACCTTGCCGTCGGACAGGCGCGTCAGCACGGAGTTCTTGCCCCAAGCCAGATGCTGCGCGACGCCAGTCCCGAGCCGCTGAGCCGAGATCAGTGCTCGATGATCAGAACGGACATCGCGGGGCAGTTCACTCAACTCCATGCGCTCGGAGAACAACGACCACGATGGCTCGCAGTCATCATCCACCTTCAGACGCAGCGTCAGGACTGGCTCGGTCCCGTCGGCAGGTTCGTCCAAAACCGTAGCAGTCGACACAACAAAACCGCGCAAGAACCGGATATAGGCCTCAAGGTTCAAGATCTCTTTCGGCAGATCTCCAATGGTCACGTCGATGATTATCGGACTCTGTATCTCGAGCCCGTAAAAGTCGGCGTCATTGAACGCCTGCCGGCGCGATCCCAGCACCAGATCCAGTGCTTCAAGGACCGTGCATTTTCCCGAATCTCCAGGCCCGATAATCGCATTTATGCCTGCGCGCGGAGCCCATTCGAGGGCGGCTATACCCCTGAAATTTCGGACCGATATGTATCTGACCAACGCCATGATGGCGCACGCTCCAGGTGACGGAGCGTCAATACAGCACAACCACATTATGACGGAAGTGGCGGCGAACCGCACGGGGGTCCATGCGGGCGACACAGGCTAGCGGCGAAACCTGTGGGGCAATTCAGGTGCTCTATCGGCGGCCGGACCCTCACCTAACAATTCCCGACGCCATGCTCTGCAGCCGCAAAGGAGATGCTGGGTGCTCGCGAGCATTGTACGTCCATTTTTGTCCGCTTCTGAGGAGCGTGATGCGCAAGTCGGATGTCCGGGATGTGCGCAGACCGGACCCATCACCATTATGGGGCCCGAGCTTTCGGCTTCCGGTCGAGTCTTGCCGCCAGGCGCGCGCGCCTCGGCTGCCTCCGTCCCCCGAGGACGCGGTCGCGAGCTCAGCAGCATGAGGGCCAGCGATCCCTCGGGGCACGCATCCTCTCCATCCTCACCCGCACCCACTCAGATCGCGCAACCGATGGGCACGGGTGAGGATGGAGAGGATGCGCCCCAAGGGTTGTCCCTGGCAGTCTACGTCCGGATTCGGCATGCGGGATGAGGCGGCGCCGGCCGCGTTGCCCAATTTCCCCTCCGGCTATTGGAAAGCGGCTGTCAGTTCGGTCTCGACGTCCGCCCTCTGTCCGCCGGCGCATCAAACCCCAGGGCCAACGGCATTTCATCCCTGTGCTCCACCCGGAGCGATCCATCCAACGATCGGACAGGGACACCCGCGACCATGAACTTCGGCAGCCAACCCGCGCCCGCCTGGCCCACCACCGTGGCGTTCGCCAACCTCTACGACGCCACCACCTACGGCCGGACCGTCTACATGACCGCCCGCGAGGAGCGGCGCCTCCGCGCCCGTCCTCGCCGCGGTCCAGGACTACGGCTTCATCCTGGCCCCCAGCCTCGAGCCGGCGGTGCCCGGCTACGGCTTCGCCGACGTGATCGGCCACCTCCGCGCGTCCCTCGGCGCTCCCTTCGCCGACGCCGCCCTGGCGGCCGCCGAGCGCACCGCGCCGGACCCGGAGCCCGCCCCCGTCGCCCTGATGCCGGTGTACGCGTTCGAGCCGGACGGCGGGAGCGAGGACGCGCTGCTCAGCTCGGCCACGCTGTGGAACGACAACCTGCTGGTCGAGGCGCTGCGCGTCGAGGGCGACGACGACCCCACGCCGGTGCCGTCCGTCCGGGACCGGTTCGACCGCTGGGTCGGCGCGGCGGGCGCGGGCCGCAAGTTCACGACGACCCGGCTGCCGGGCCGCGGCGGCAGCTACGTGCTGTTCGCCGCCGCGGCCCCCGAGTGACCGTCCGCCGGGGGACACGGCGACTTCCTACCGTGGGAGGGGGCGTCGGCCGTACAGCCGGCGCCCCCGCCGCTTTCCTTTTTTTGCTCCGGGGCACCGCCGCCCGCCCGCCGCGGAACATCCCTCCCACGGGGAGGTCGTGGGCGTCCGGTGGGGATTTCGGGGGAATAGCGTGGGCCGCGCCGCGGTACCCCGCCCGGCGAGGGCCGCAACGCGTTGAAAAGATTGGTGAGCCCGGTGGGACTCGAACCCACGACCCCAAGATTAAAAGTTCAGCGAGTGGCATCGTTCCGGATAGGCGATTGGCCCATTCCTAATCCGTTTCAGGCACCTTGGCACCAAGGCGTGCCCCGCGGCATCCCCTTGTTTGCCCACGCCCGCCCCCTAACGCCATCGATACGCCCGGGGGAAGAACGGGGGACGCCGAGGTAATGCCGACAGCGCGCGCGATCCCCCGTGTCCCCGTTCTCGCCGACCCGGTGGGGAACGCGGCACGATGAGGGCTGGCAATCTCCGGGGCGCAAATCCTCTCCATCGTCACCCGCATCCGCTCGGATCGTGCACGCGGCGCGCGCGGGTGAGGCTGGAGAGGATGCGCCCGCGGCCGCCGTGTCGGCGCGCCGCACCGACCGCTTCAGCCGTCCCAATGGACAGCCCAGCCATGCGGCGCTGCCCTGATCGGGACCCTGGAGGGGCGGCCGCGAGAGCGCGCATCATCCTCGTTGACACTCATTGACAACGTTTTGAATACGGAGTGGGGACACACGGGGCATTTCGCCCCAAACGAGCAACATCTTGCAATTTCTTCGTATGTCACATAGGAATCGCCCGGGACATGCTTGGTGCCAACGTGTCCATTGCTTTCAAGCGCGACCTCGCCCAGACGATTCGGACAGTCCGGTCACGCTACGATCTTCGGGGCAGCCGCGCCAGCGATTGCTCCAAGTGTCGATCGCCTGGGGGTTCGGACAGCGGGCCGGCCCCCGTGGACGGTGGCGACTCAGGCCGCCGTCGGTTACCTGCCTCCCCTCCAGGACAGCCGCGAGCGGCGTGCGCTGAACGTCGACAGTACCCGCTGCTCAGCGCACGTAGTGACCGACTGGCCCCAGCCGCGGCATGCAGACCTCCGGGGAACGGGGGAGTTCCGGCGGTGGGCCGGGCTGCGCGTCGCCTGATGCAACGTACAGCCGGATGCCTCGAGCGCGCTGGAGTACCAAACCTGTACGCCGATGCGTAGACAAGTGGACAAGGAACGAGGACAGGGCAGCCGAGCGCGCTCGGCTACCCTTCTCCGCCAGTCCGCCGTGGCGCGCCGATTTCGGGTGCGACGCCCGCGGTAGCTCTTTAAATCGTAACCTGCCGCAGTGCCGGCGCCTTGTACGCCCCCAAGTCGACGTCGATCCGCTGAAAGTACACTGCCACAGAATTGCGCCGGTGATAGGAGACTTTCCCAGAGTCCAGCTTGAACATGTCGTTCGCGTCGATGTCCTTGCGCCTGAACGCTGCGACTTCATCTTTGTCCAGCTTGCTGACAGTCTGGATCAGGCGAACCGAAGCGATGATGGAGCCCGCTCCGCGGCTGGATGCCGGAACCACCTTCCCTGTGCTATCCTTATTCACGTGGTGCGCGATCAAGATCGCGCACTTAGCCTCCGTGGCGATGCGACGCATCATCCCGAAGACCCAGTGCATTTGGCCGTTGTCGTTCTCTGAGGCCATGTGCATCTCGACCAGGGGGTCGAAGATAACCAAGCGTGCACCCTGGCCTTTGATGTGCCTAATCAGCTCATCACCCTCTTCAGTCATTTGCTGACTGTCACCGTCCTTCTTGAACATCGTGAACGGCCTCTCGCAGTTCACAATGCGCAGGTTGTGCCTGAGCAACTCTTTGTCCGCACGCATCGCCGTGGCGGCTGCCCTCACGCGCCTCCCAACGATGCGGGTGCTGTCCTCCGGGCACAGCAAGAAAACCGGCTGAGCCGTTGCCGGCTTGATGCCGCCAAACTCTGCGCCGGTGGCTACCGAAACTGCGATGTGAAGCCCGAGCGTGCTCTTGCCGATGCCCGGTTCGCCCAGCAATAGGGCGACCTGACCCGGCTCCATGTGCCCGTACACGTAGTCGTCGGGTTCGGCGGCTGCGCGGTCGAGGTCGTCCAGGTCGAGCAGCAACTTGGGTCCCGGGTACTTGCAGCCAATGGCTTCATAGGGATTGCCCCTGGGGTCGCCGTTGCCTGCTTGCGCGCCCCCCGGATGAACCATTGCGGTCAGCACCACTCCGGGGGAGGGCGCTTCGGTCGAAACCGGGTGCCTCGTGTCCGGCTCGCCTGCCGGTTCCGTCGGCCAGAGCGAGCCCCGGTCTGCGCCGTCGTGGGCCGAGTCTGGATCGCGGATAACGTCCATCGTTGCGCCTCCGTTTGAGATGTTCGTTGCCCAAGGCGCCGTGCCGTGACCAACGGAGATCGTAGACCAGAGGACGCGAAGAAAGTCGAATGCATGGTGCTGGAGGGCTTTTCCGGAATCGACCCGCGAAACCCCATGTGCACCATGGCCAGAGTCCGGCGAAAACAAGATGAAGTGTTAGTAATTATTATCACGGAAGCGCGATCAGCTGATTTCCATCGCTCTTAGAGACCGGTCGCGTGAGTGTGCGGCGCATATGCGGTCTGAGGGCCGAGCAAGTGGACCAAGAACGCGGAGAGCCGCCCTCCGGGTTCCGTGAATGGCGGCAGGCCGTCCGGGGGCGGTGGGTCGGCCCCTTAAAGGGCCGACCCACCGCCCCCCGCCCCCCACGATTTACTGTTGTGCTTCGTCACTTAGTCGAAAAAGTTCGATGGCCCCTGGCCGGGGCCTTAGCTTCTGACGGATCGGGCGCATGCCTCGGCCGTAGGGACGGCCAGTGATGGCGGGTTAGAGGCCCGTACAGCGCGGCGGCAGAAGCGTTTACGGCCGGCCCGGCGCCCCCGGGCGAGGCAGCCTCCCCCCTCGGACGGATGTGATGGGGGTGTCCACACCGGACGCCCCCCAGAGCCCCGCCGCGACCGGCGGGGCTCGCCGCATCTGGAGCGCACCCGCCATGACCCAACCCACCGAGACGCTGGCGGACCTGGTCCGCCGGTACTGCGAGCAGGACGCCATCCCCGCCGTCGTCCCCCGCGTCAGCCTGGCCGCAGCCGTGGCGGCGGGCGCCGATCCGCTCGACGTGCTGGCCTACCTGGCCGGCCTGGGCATCGCCGTCCGCACCCTGGACGACCTGCTGAGGATCAACGCCGACCCCGAAGAGGAGGAGCTCCACTGCTTCCGGGTGGCGGAGGGCGTCGCCGTCTCCGTCGCCAGCCAGGGCGAGTGGCTCCTGTTCACGCCCTGACCGGCCCGCCGTGGGGGCGCCGCCTCGCGCTGCCCGCCGGCAGGGCGCCCGCGGTCCTCCCCCCCTCCGTGCGCTCCGCCACCGCGGGCGCCCGGGAGGGTCCGCCCCGAACCAAGGTGCACACCGTCCGCGTCCGACCGGCGGCTCCCGCCTCGTCCGGCTGACCGAAGGGAGGTAGCGCCAACGCGGCGGGCGCCCCCGCCGAGCGCGCTGCCTCGGCCCTCCCGTCCGCGGCGCGATCGGGGGGCGCCATGGAGCGCCGTGCCGCGCGCGGCGGCGGCAAGCCCTCCGACCGCCTGCGGAGGAAACGATTCCAGTCACTTAGCGTCCTATGGCCCGGCCCTGAACAGATCCATAGGCCAGGCGGGGCAAATCGCCACCGCCCCGCCCGATCCAGGAAGGGCAACACCATGAAAGACGACCATACGCCGCCGCAGTCCTCGCCCTCTCGCCTCCTCAGGCCGGCGGAGGCGGCAGAGCGTCTGGGCGTGACCGCCAAGACGCTGGAGCGCTGGCGCGGCGCCGGCGACGGGCCGGCGTACGTCCGCTGCAACTCCAAGACGATCCGCTACCGGGACCAAGACCTGGAAGCGTTCATCCTGGAACGGCTCCGCAAGAACACTGCCGAGTAGCGCCTGAGCCGCGGCCGCCCGCCGTCTCTCCCCGCGGGCGGCCGCCCCGCGCCCCCACCCCGCTCCCCCAGCGCCTGCCCTACCCCGCGGCCCACCGGCCGCCGGGGCGCCGGGCGCTGCCCGCAACCAACAAGAGAAGGAAACCATGGGCTCAACCACGATCACCCGCAGCCTCATGCGGGATCTCGCCCCGCTGCCAGAGGGCGCCGGGAAGCTCCGCATCTTCGACGACAAGGTCACCGGCTTCATCGCCGAGCAGCGGCGCGGCGGCGTCACGTTCTACCTGCGCTACGCCGACGCCCGGCACCGGTCGCACGAGATCAAGCTCGGCCGCCTCGGCGACGTCACCGTCGACCAGGCCCGCAGGCGCGCCGAGCAGCTCCGGGCCTCCGTCAGCCTCGGCGCCGACCCGGCCGCCGACGCGGCGAGGCGGCGCGCCGTGCCGACGCTCGCCGAGTTCGTCCGCGACCGCTACCTGCCGCACGTCCGCGAGCGCCTGCGGAGCGGCGGCAACATCGAGGGCCAGCTGCGCCTGCGCATCCTGCCGGCCCTCGGCCGCAGGCCGCTGGACGAGGTGCGCCAGGACGACGTCGCCGCGCTGCGCCGGCGGCTGGTCGACGAGGGGCTGGCGGCCGCCACCGTCAACCGCCACCTCGCCACCGTGCGGGCGATGTTCAACCTCGCCCTGAGGTGGCAGCTGTACGAGGGGCGCAACCCGGCGGCCTCGCCCGGCATGCTGCGCGAGGCGCACCGCGACCGCTACCTGACCGCGGAGCAGACCCAGGCGCTCGTCCGCGCGCTGGACCTGGAGGCGAACCAGGACGCCGCGGCGGCGCTCGCGCTGCTCACCGTCACCGGGGCGCGGCGGAGCGAGGTGCTGCTGGCCACCTGGGCCAACGTCGACCTGAACCGCGGCATGCTCACCGTGCCGCGGTCGAAGAGCGGGCGCACGCGGCACGTGCCGCTGGCGCCGTTCGCGGTGGCGGTCCTGGAGCGCCAAGCCGCCCGGCGCGAGGCGGGGAACGACCACGTGTTCCCGAGCCGGCGGCGCGACGGGCGGCCGCTGGAGGGGCTGCGGAAGCCGTGGGCGCGGGCGAAGCGGGCGGCCGGCCTGCCGGCGGACCTGCGCATCCACGACCTGCGGCACTCGTTCGCCTCTGCGCTCGCCAACGCCGGGACGCCGCTGAACGAGATCGGCACCGTCCTCGGCCACACGCAGCTGTCGACCACCACCCGCTACGCCCACCACTCGCCGCAGCGGCTGATCGCCACGGCGGCCACCGCCTCGACCGCCTGGAACCTGCTGCCTGACCCGCCGGGGCGGCAGGTCGAGCAGGTAGAGGAACCGGGCGCCTGACGGACCGGGAGGGGGAGGGGGCGGGCGCCGCGGCGCGGGCCGCCGGAACCCGCCGCCGGGCCGGCCGGGCCGGCAGGTCGAGCAAGTAGAGGAACCGAGCGCCTGACGGAACGAGAGGGACAGGGGAAGGCGCCGCCGCGCCTTTCCCTCTCTTTTCCGCGGGCAGCTTCAGGCCAGTCCATTCCACCACGAGGAGCAATTCCGCATGGCCACCAGGACCGAGAAGATCCACGGGCTGATCCACACCGCCGCCGCCGCGTGCGCCGCGGTCGGCGGGGGCCTCGCCCAGGCGCCGGGCAGCGACGCCGCGGTCATCACGCCCATCCAGGTCGCGATGGTCGCCGCCATCGGCCAGCAGCACGGCGCGCCCAACCCCCGGGCCGTTGCGCCGAAGCTGATCCTGCCGTTCTCCGCCGCGGCCGCCGGGCGGGGGCTGAGCCAGTGGCTGGTCGGCTGGTGGCCGGGGCTCGGCAACGCGATCAACGCCGCCACCGCCGCCGCGCTCACCGAGGCGATCGGCTGGGCGGCGGACGCCTACTTCGCCGATGAGGGCCCCCGCGGAGGCGGGACCCCCCGGTCCCCCCAACAACCGAACCCGGACAGTGCAGGCCCTGGGCCGGAGGGAGGAGAGCAACCATGGACGACAACGAAATAGAGATCACGGTCAGCGGCGGGCCGGGGGAGCCAGTGGCGGACGCCGCCGACCACGTCGTGCTGGCGCTGATGTCGGCCGGCGCGGTGGTCGACTTCTCCGACCGGCCGCAGCGCGGGGCGATGCCCGGCCGGACGCTGCGCGGCGTGCGGGCCGTCATCCGGACGGCCGCGCGGACGCGGCCGGAACCGCCGCCCGGCCCCGGCCGGAGCAGGGCTGTCCGGGGAAAGCGTGAGGCTTTTGGCTGCATGCCCCGTCTGAGGCGGTTTTATCCGCTATTCTGTGTTTGCGAGACTCAGAATGGGGGACGGGGCATGCGGTTCAAACCTACCATCTTCGCCAGTTTGTTGGCACCCCTTGATCGCCGTCAGGTCAAGGCGATCTCGGCGCGGCATCGCGGCGAGGCCTACGACAAATCGTTCGACAGCGGCGATCATCTGCTGGCGCTGATCTTCGCGCAGTTCGCCGCGGCCACCAGCCTGCGTGGCCTGGCGGTGGAGTGGAACGCTTACCGTCAGCATCACTATCATCTCGGCGGCGGCAAACTGGCGCGCTCGACCTTGGCTGACGCCAACCGCCGGCGCCCGCCGGCGGTGTTCGCCGAGGTCTTCGCCGGCCTCGCCATGCAACTCGACCCGCGGACCCGCCGCGAGGGCCGCGAGGTGGTGCGGGTGATCAACTCGACCCCGATCCCGCTCGGCACCCTCTGCTCCTGGGCTACCTGCAACGGCCGCATCCGCGGCCTCAAGCTGCACATCGTGTTCGATCCCGCGCGCGACTGCCCGCGCGTGCTCGACATCACGGATGCCACCGTCAACGATGCGCAGATCGGCCGCACGGTCGCGATCGACCCGGGTGCAACCTACACCTTCGACAAGGGATACTGCCACTACGGCTGGTGGCACGCCATCGATGCCGCCGGCGCCAGCTTCGTCACCCGCCCCAAGATCAACATGCGCCTCGAGCAGGTCACGCTCCGCCCCTGTGAGGAGACCGCCGGCGACGGCTTCACCGTCACCGAGGATGCCGAGGTGCGCTTCGCCAGCAAGGGCGATTCGCGCCTGCCCATCCGGCTACGCCGGGTGCGCGTCAGGCGCCAGGACGGCAGCACGATTACGTTGCTGACCAACGACTGCGACCGTTCCGCGCTGGCCATCGCAGCCCTCTACAAAGGCCGCTGGCAGATCGAGTTGCTGTTCCGCTGGCTCAAGCAGAACCTGCGCATCCGCCGCTTCCTCGGCAACAATCCCAACGCCATCCGGCTGCAGATCTACGCCGCCCTGATCGCCTATGCCCTGCTGCGTCTCGCCGCCCGCAGGCATCGCGTCAGCATGCCGGTCCTGCGCTTCACCGAACTCGTCGCAAGCTGCCTGTTCGAGCGCCGCGACCTCGGCACCATCGAACGACCACCTCCCGTCAATCCGGCCAGAGCACAAAATCATCCACCAGCCGGACAACTCGGGTTCGCCTATGCTTGATTTTCCCCGGACAGCCCTGCGGCCGGAGGGGGTTCGACCTGCCCGCCGCCGCGAAGGTCGCGGTCGGCGCGGTGCTGCTGCTGGCGCTGCTCGATGCGGAGGTGCGCCTGCACTTCGGGCTGGGGCTGGATACCCTCATCACCGCGGCCGCCATCTGGTGGTTCTGGCGGTGGTGCCGCCGGCTGGGCGCTGCGATGCCTGCCCAGGCGCCAGGTTGAAAGCACGGGATCACCAGGGACGAACGGGTGCTGGGGACAGGCAGGGGGAGAGGCGCGTCGGCGCCTCTCCCCCCGCCTGTTTTTTTTGCCGTCGGCTGGTGCGCGGGCAGCTTGTTGCCGGCCGGACCGTGCCAGTGGCCCGACCGATGGCCGCTCGGGACCCGGAGTTGACCGTCGGCCAAACCCTCAGGGCGACTGCTATGCGCCATGGCGGTCGTTCGACCGCATCGCGCGCCTCCCCAAAAGCGGACATTGCCCCATGCGCCTTTCCTGACTGGGGTGGATAACGGTCATCCGGCACTCCAAATAGGGCCATCGGCGCAGCCTTGTTTGGCACTCGTGTCAGTTCCGATCGTACCAACCCGAATGATTTGATCAAGGAGTACTGGTCCGGTAGCAAGATCCGCTGTGTGGTTGTCAAGCGCCAGAGGAAGAACCATTCTGTCGAGCAGTAGGCGAAGGACCTCCGACGGTCTGAGCAAAATGAGCTGAAACGGCCAAGGCATCTAGGAACGTTCGAACGGGGGCACGTTCCCATCACAAAAAGCCAGACTTCTGGGAAGGGAACGCGATGGCTGTTGGCGATGTACCGGCGCACGAGCCCGTCCACTCAGGCACCTGGTCGCCTGTATCGGAAATAGGGCGGATCACTGCGACCATAAGGGCGAGTGAACGGCTTTGCCTGCTGAGCGCCGCGACGCTCTCGGAATGTGCCATAACGCACGATGCCACACTCGTCTTCATTCCCAGCATAAGCCGAACCCAGCAGAACAGCGACCTCGTCGCGGGCGGTGGCTCGGTCGAGCACGTCACCACATCTGCCCAGTGCGTCGCCGCCCTGCAAAGGCTCTTGCCTGCGGTCAGGCGCTTCCAGACTAGTGTCCAAGAAAGCAAAGAGCTTCCATTCCAGCATATCGATCCTGACGCGCTTCGGGACCTCGAGCCTCGCGGGGTCCAAAAAAGCTCCGGGGAACAATCGACAACAGCCTGAGCTGGCTGGCCCAAGCTAAGAACGTACCGAATTCCCCATTATTCGAGCGCCTCTACCCATTTACCGCAGCACAGTCTCTGCGAGCCGTGGCGCCATCCCGTGAGATCTACCGACCCGTTTGGTGGAACTCCCTATTAGTCGTGCTATGGTTCCTGAACCTGCGCCGTGGCTCGGTCGGCGATCAGCCCAACCTCGCCACGACCGATTGTCCGAGCACGGCCTTCCTCACAGGGAAATGCATCGACGCACTTGAGATGGTTCTCGATGTCTTTCAGCGTCGACGGAAACGGTTCCAGCAACTGCTCCAAATTCTTGGCAAACTGCAGGACGTGGAGACCCAAAGAACTGTGGTCCGCCAACTCGCGGATGACGGTCTGCTTTCCCAGAAACTGTTCGATGCCGGATACCGCTATCAAGTCAAAAACCTAGTCCGTACCATCCGCGCCCGCCTGAGGGAATTATGCCTCGATAATTCCCTCCCAAAGATGTACAAGGCGTGGGAGCAGGATCCTATCCTGCGAGATACGGCAGCTGACAACGCGAATTTCGGCGACCTAATTTGCCAAGCGTTGGCCCGCGCCATCAACGGGAGTGAGTGCCAATCCGAAGCCAAAGAACTTGAGGGTGCCGCAAGGGGAAATCTCGTAGTCGCAACGAACATTCAAGACCGGGTAATGCAGTTACACCGCTCTATCGACGCTCTGAAGAAGAATACCTCGGCCCCCAGCTTGAAGGGCGCAGCAAAGGATGGTTTGCCCGGATGGATCTGCAATGAAGACTACTGGACATCCACCCAGTGTGCGCTGTTTGAGGGGAGGCGATACCCGTCCGAAGTATACGATGCTCTTGAGCGACATTGGCGGCGGCAAAGCGAAGCCTGCGCCACGGCAGTCGAAGTTCTGAAGGAATTCAACCGCTACCTGACGGGCGTGCTGGACATTTTCCGAGAGTTCGCTGCCTTGCCTACCGCAAGCTCTGCTGCGCTTATCAGCCTGTTTGGAGGTAAAAACGAGGACATCCACAATGTGGAAACCAGGGCTGAGTCGGTAGCGCGAACTGGGGCGGAGTGGGCCGGGATCCTGATGGAGCGCCAACTCGCCCATGCCTCAAGCAGCGCGATGATCGAACTGGACGCCGGAGAGCTGGCACAAGCGGCCCGAGTCGTGTGTCGCATAAGCCCGGATGTTCGCTTCGAGGTGATCCGCGGCGCGCTGCATACCGTGTGCAAGGCGCAGAAAAGGAATGGCACCTGGGACTGCACGCAGCCGTTCCGATGGGACGCCGTCGGCAACGTCTCCTATCCGCAGAGCGTAGAGACGGCGCTCAGCATCGTGTCAGCTGCTGCTATGCTGTTGAACAACCCCGAGCGTTTCGGGGCGAGCAGGGAAGAGGTCGCGCTCGCCCTGGAACCGGTATTCGGGGCAGTCGATCGGTTCTTCAGATGGCTCGCGGGTAGCATTCAGTCCTTCCCAAAGCCCCCTGCTTTGCGCGCGCCGGGCCCGGGGACGCGCCGACAGCAACTCTACGGCTGGTGCTCCGAACGTGCGCATGAGCCCGGGCGTATTCACTCGTGGCTCGCAGCCGTGGCAATCGAATTCCTGGTTGGTTTCCGCGAGATACAGCAGCTGCGGATTAACTCCATGCTCCGGGACAAATTCGTCTCACATTTGCCAAGCGATAAAAATAGGCTTTTGGAGCTCGAACCGACTGATCTGGAGGCGCTTGAGGACGTCGAGGCTCGGCAGCCTGTGACTGGGCGACTGCTGGATCTTCTGGAACCCCACAAGCTGCTGCAACTCAGCGAAGGGCCATGGCTGCCGGACCCCATGGAAGACCCAAGGATCTCGTTCTGGTCTACAATCCTGTATGGCCCGCCGGGCGGTTCCAAGACGACACTGGCAAAAGCGATCGCCGCGGAACTGGGCTGGCCGCTCATCTCACTCAGCCCGGCCGACTTCCTTGCCCGCGGCGACCAGGGCATCGAAGCCCGCTCTCAGGAGATTTTCGAAGCTCTGACCGCGGGCAGCCGAATCGTGTACTTCTTTGATGAGATAGACGAATTGATCAGAGACAGGACGGACACCAGCACAGCAGAGCGCAGCGTGTTCTCTTTCCTGACACCGAGCTTTCTGACAAAACTTCAGGATTTCCGGGATGCGGCGAAGAAGAATGAGTTCATCTTCATCATTGGCACCAATTACTTTGAACGGATCAACTCCGCCGCGAAGCGGTCGGGCCGGATTGATGACAGCTTCCTCGTGATCTACCCGGACCTTCCGGCGCGGGCCCACTTGCTGCTGAACCATGTCTTGCCGCGATCGAACGGGCTGCCTGATTATACCCAGGAAAAACTCACGCTCCGCTTAAGGGAATGGAACGCCAAGTTGAAGTCCGAAGTTTCGGCAAACTCCGACATTCGATTCCTAGACATGTTCGCTGAGTTCAGTGGACTTCTTTCATACTCGAATCTGAGGCAGCTCAATGGGCGCCTTCGAGAGGCGATACGAAACGGCGATCCCGATCTGCCAGGGATGCGGGTCGAGATGCGACGCGTCCGCCAATGCCAGCATGACCGCTTCAAGTCCGAGATCAACCTCGCGGACTATGCAACGCGCGGGCGTGATGTGCTGGCAGAGGCAGCACGAATTGCTGGGTGATTCCTCGCAAACCGATGCCTTGGCTCGACAACGTCGGTGAGCCTCGACTGGACTTGGTGTATCAATGGGGGGACTGGAGGAAAAAGTTCAAGACGAACAAGGAGCGTGATCAGCTCGAGGCGGATTTCTGCAACTTGATGTCAGGCCCAGTGCGGAGTGTGATTTGCCGGCACCCTACCGGCACTCACAAAACGTAACGGGGAAAGACAACAACGCGACAGAGAGGCGGAGTAAAGACTCGTTGTGCGCGATTGTCCTGCGACGTCTTTCGCCAGACGTGTACTAGCGGAAACTCGTGCCTAGGATCGAAAGCTGCTACTAGGCCGTGCAGACGTGAACGTCCGCTTCAGCGCGCTGATTGTCAATGATACGGACAGCCTCCTTCCCGTCCATTCAAGCCGGCGCCGTGCCAACGCTCGGGCTCCGAGCGGCCGGCCGACACCCGCCGGTCAGCCGCCCCTCAGGAGCCGCTCGATCGCGTCGGCGATCGCCCGCTCGCCGGTGATGCCCTCCCGCGCCACGTGGGCCTTGAACCGGACGTGCAGCTCCGTCGCCAGGGTGGCGCCGACGCGCCGCCCGCGGGCGGGCCGGCGCACCCTGACCGCCGGCTCGGCCGGCGGCCTCGCCTCCCCCTTGCGGCTCACCAGCGGGCCGCCCGACCGTCGGCCGCGGGTCATATGAGCTTCCCCGCGTACAGGGTCCTGAGGCGGAGCCACATCGACCGTCCGGCGAGCGCCTCCCGCACGGCCTCCAACAGCGCCGCCAGCTCGCGCGCCGCGGCCGCCCGGCTCGGTCTCCAGCGCCGTGCGCCCGCCCGCCATCGCCGCGGCGATCGCCACCCGCTGGTGCACCGGCGCCGCCAGCAGGTGGCCGCGCTCGCGCAGCGCCGCCACCGCACTCCCGGCCAGGCGGCTCCGGAACACCGCGCGGTTCAGCACGAACCGGAACGGCGTGCCCGCCCGCTCCGCCATCGCCGCGGTCGAGGCGACGGCGGCCAGGTCCAGCTCGCCCGGCCCGGTCGGCACCAGCACCAGGTCGGCGGCGGCGACCGCCCGCTCCAGGATGGAGGAGAAGCCGGGCGGGCAGTCGAGCACCAGCAGGTCGAGGCGCTCGCCGCGGAGCGTGGCGCGCGCCCGGGCGAGCCCCTCGGGCGCCAGCGGGAGGAGGAGCGGGGCAGGCAGAGCGCGGGCGTTCCACCAGCGGGTGAGCGAGCCCTGCGGGTCGAGGTCGACGACGCCGACCCTGGCGCCGGGCCGGTCGGCGGCGGCGGCGACGGACAGCGCGGCGGAAAGGGTGCTCTTGCCGACGCCGCCTTTCGCCGCGGCGAGTGCGATGATCTTCACGGTGTGCCTCCTGAACGGGTGGGGTTCGGGCCGCGCGGACGCGCGTTCGCGCGTCCCACGGCGGGCTGTCGCGCGCGCCGTGTCGCGGCAGAGTGGGTCCGGTCTCCGCCCCCTCGGCCAGCGTCGCCTCCTGACCCCCACCCGTGGTACACGATCGCGTACTACGCAAGGGACTGGAGTTGGTCGGGAGCAGCCGGTCTGGTTTGGGTTCTGTAGTGCGGAGAAGCGGAACCTCACCCTCGGCGTACTGGTCTTGGTCATCAAACGCTGTAGACTAGACGCCCAGTCCATCTAGCGTAGGTTGCATGATCGATTCGCGGCCTAACGATCGATAAGTGTATGATGAACAGACACAAAGGAAGCAGACCCTCCCGCCGAGGAGACCCCAATCCTGTCGATGCGTCTCTCGCTTAGCGTTTCGAAACGCAGGCGGCATGCGGCGGTGTTGGCTGGGCGGGCCCCAATGGTTCGAAGGTGACTGTATGCATGGCCCGTACGATCACAGATCAGGAGATTGCGCTGATCAAGGCTATGATCGCGCGGGGAATTAAGAACACCGACATCCAGTTCTTCTTCAACCGCCCTGACCGGCCGGTAAACTCCGGTCGCATCTCCAATATCGGCGACGGGAGCTACAGCGATTCGGCGGCAATCCAGGCAGCGACGGACGAGGAACTCAACATCTTCCTCGCCGAACGTAGTCCATCTACAGATGTGCCCGGTGTCGTCATCGCATCGACTGGCGACGAGACAGACCCGATCTCTAGATCCGTTCTGGCCGTTATGTGTGCAAAGGACCATGCAGGCGACTGGCGGTTGACCGCGGGTGAGACGGATACGGCCGAGTGCAAACAGAGCTTCAGCCTTAGAAATGCTGCAGCGTGGCTCCGTGCTGTTGCAGCCCTGGCCAACAATCGGGGCGGCTATGTGTTCTTCGGAATCGCCGACAAGGACGCAGCAGGAACTTGCAAGGTGGTTGGGCTGGCGAGCGATGAGTTTGCCAGAACGGATATCGGAGAGATCGCGACACGGCTCCGCAGTGCTTTCGACCCCACACCCCGGTTTCAGAAGACGGCCTTCGAGATCGGCGGCAAGATGATTGGGGTTCTCCACGTCGAGCGCCACCCGAGCCGTCCAATCATCGCAACCAAGAACGACGGCGGGAGTGGCGAAATCAAGGAGGGGGATATCTTTTACCGCTACCCTGGAACGTCCCGGCGTATTTCATACGCTGACCTCCGCGTAATCCTAGACGAGCGCGACGCCAAGACCCGCGAGAACATCTTGCCTATGGTCCGACGACTGCTTGAGCTCGGTCCGGAACGCGCGATGATCGCCGACCTTTCCGACGGCAAGCTGACCGACGGTCAGACCTCGATCGAGCTAAGCGACGACATCATTCAGCGCCTGACTCTCGTGAAGGAAGGGGAGTTCAGGGACCACGCGGGCGCACCTGCCTTGCGCCTAATCGGCGACGTGAAGGCCGCCTCGCCGGTGACCGTCAGAAAGGGAAGCGTCACGCGCGACGATCTCCGCCGCGATTTCCTAAAGGACGCACTGCAAGCTGATCCAGTCGACTACTTGCGCACCGCCGTCGACATGCCGGCAAACGAGTGGGTGCCAATGCGCTATTTCGCTGCCAAGGCCGGAATGAGCCCTCAGGATCTGCGTTCCTTTATTGGCAACACAAAGGGAACTCCTGGTCGCAAGGAACTGCTCACACAGCGCCTCGGTGGACCCGACAGGGCCTATGTGAAGGCGCCTGGCCCGGCCGCACAGCTTCAGCGGCAGTTGTTGGATGGAGAGGATGTGACGCCGGCAAGCGCGGCCGAGGCACGCACGGCGGCGTTAGCCGTGACTGGCCTTTCGCGCCCGCTCGGGATTAGCGCGGCGAAGTTGCGCACTCTCCTGCTGCTCTGCCTGGACCTGACCGGGGACGGCAGCACACAGATTGGCAGATCGGAGGTCCGCAAAGCTATCGCCCGGCTCGATGAGCTCTTGTCGTCATGGTGACGAAGGGACCCACACTTAGGAGGATGTCAGCCATCGGACGAGCATTGACAGCGCTTGAGCGTCCGAGATGGGCGCAGAGCGGGCCCATCACCATTATGGGGCCCGAGCTTTCGGCTTCCGGTCGAGTCTTGCCGCCGGGCGCGCGCTTCAGCTGCCTCCATCCCCCGAGGACACGGTCGCGAACTCAGCAGCATGAGGGCAAGCGATCCCTCGGGGCACGCATCCTCTCCATCCTCACCCGCGTCCAGTCAGATCGCGCAAGCGATGGGCACGGGTGAGGATGGACAGGATATTTCCCCCGGGGGTTGTCCCCGGCGGTCTACGTCCGGATTCGGCATGCGGGATGAGGCTGCGCCGGCCGCGTTGTCCAATTTCCCCTCCGGCCATTGGAAAGCGGCTGTCAGTTCGGTCTCGACGGCCGCCCTCTGTCCGCCGGCGCATCAAACCCTGGGGCCAACGGCATTTCATCCCTGTGCTCCGCCCGGAGCGATCCATCCAACGACCGAACAGGGACACCCGCGACCATGAACTTCGGCAGCCAACCCGCGCCCGCCTGGCCCACGACCGTGGCGTTCGCCAACCTCTACGACGCCACCACCTACGGCCGGACCGTCTACATGACCAACCGCGAGGAGCGGCGCCTCCGCGCCGTCCTCGCCGCAGTCCGGGACTACGGCTTCATCCTGGCCCCCAGCCTCGAGCCGGCGGTGCCCGGCTACGGCTTCGCCGACGTCATCGGCCACCTCCGCGCGTCCCTCGGCGCCCCGTTCGCCGACGCCGCCCTGGCGGCCGCCGAGCGCACCGCCCCCGACCCGGAGCCCGCCCCCGTCGCCCTGATGCCGGTGTACGCGTTCGAGCCGGACGGCGGGAGCGAGGACGCGCTGCTCGGCTCGGCCACGCTGTGGAACGGCGACCTGCTGGTCGAGGCGCTGCGCGTCGAGGGCGACGACGACCCCACGCCGGTGCCGTCCGTCCGGGACCGGTTCGACCGCTGGGCCGGCGCGGCGGGCGCGGGCCGCAAGCTCGCGACGACCCGGCTGCCCGGCCGCGGCGGCAGCTACGTGCTGTTCGCCGCCGCGGCCCCCGGGTGACCGTCCGCCGGGGGACGCGGCGGCTTCCCGCCGGGGGAGGGGGCGCCGGCCGCGCGGCCGGCGCCCCCCCCGCCGCTTTCTTTTTTTGCTCCGGGGCACGGGCGCCCGCCCGCCGCGGGACATCCCTCCCACGCGGAGGTCGTGGGGGTCCGGTGGGGATTTCGGGGGAAGAGCGTGGGACGCGCCGCGGTGCCCCGCGCGGCGAGGGCCAGAACCCATTGAAAAGATTGGTGAGCCCGGTGGGATTCGAACCCACGACCCCAAGATTAAAAGTCTCGTGCTCTACCGACTGAGCTACGGGCTCGCTCCGCTGGCCTTCAACCCCACGCGGGCCGGCGGGTCAACCGCCGCCCGAATCGCCCGGCGGCGGCACCCTCCATCGGCCCCCGGGCGATCAGGCCTTCTCGTCCGCGGCCACCCGCATGCGCACGATCCGGTCCGGGTCGGTCACTGTCCCCGACGATCCAGACCCGCGCTTGATCATGTCCACGAACTCCATCCCCTGCACCACCTGGCCCCAGATGGTGTACTGCCCATCCAGATGCGGCGCCGCGGCGAACATGATGAAGAACTGGCTGTTGGCGCTGTTCGGATCCGCCGAGCGGGCCATGCCGCAGGTGCCGCGGACGAAGTGGCGCTTGGTGGTGAACTCGGCCGGCAGGTTGGGCAGCGGCGAGCCGCCGGTGCCGGTGCCGGTGGGATCGCCGCCCTGGGCCATGAAGCCCTCGATCACCCGGTGGAACGGCGTGTTGTCGTAGAACCCATCGTTCGACAGGGTCTTGATCCGGGCAACCGCGAGCGGGGCGATGTCGGGGAAGCACTCGATCACCACCCGGCCGTATTTCAGGTCCATGTAGATGGTGTTCTGCAGGTCGAGCTTCGGTTCGGCGTCCGCGGTCATGGTCAGTCCCAGGCTCAAGGTGGCGATCGCGGAAGCCGCGATCAGGGTACGTCGGTGCAACGGTGAAGGCATCAAGTCACTCCGTTAGGGCGGGCCGTTCCCGGGGGGCCGCTAAGACGGGCCGTTCCGGGCCGGTCCGTTCAGGCGGCGGGGCTTCGGGCCGCGGCCCCGCGCAGCTTGGCAAGCGTGCGGGTCAACGTGAGGCTCGGGACGAAGGACGAGATATCGCCCCCCAGCGCCGCCACCTCCTTGACCAGGCGGGAGGCGATGAACTGGTGGCGCTCGCTCGCCATCAGGAACACCGTCTCCACCCCAGGGTCCATGCGGTAGTTCATCCCCGCCATCTGGAATTCGTAGTCGAAATCCGACACCGCGCGCAATCCGCGTACGATCATCGATGCGCCGACCTCGCGGGCGAAATGCACCAGCAGGCCCTGCATCGGGCGGACCTCGATCGCGGTACCGTTGCGATCGGCGATCGCGGCGATCTCCGCCTCCACCAGCTCCACCCGTTCCTCCAGCGAGAACATCGGGCCCTTGCCGGTGTTGACCGCCACCCCGACGATCAGCTTGTCGAGCAGCCGCGCGGCGCGGCCGATCACGTCGAGATGCCCGTTGGTCACCGGGTCGAAGGTGCCAGGGTAGAGACCGATCCGCGTGCGGGTCGCCTCAGCCATCGCTGCCGTTCTCCGTTGCCTCCGCGCCGGGGGGCGCCAGGTCGTCCTCCGCCGGGCGGCCGGCGGGGGCGTCCCCCGCGCCCATATCTCCCGGCCCCATATCTCCCGGCCCGGCATCGCCGTCCGGGCCGTCCGTGCCGGGGCCTTCGTCCTCGCCCTGGTCGAGCACCGGGAACACGCTCGTCACGTGCTCCCCGGCATTCACCCGGAACAGGGTCACCCCCATCGCCTGGCGGCCGGTGATGCGCACCTGGTCGGCCGGCACCCGGATCAGCCTTCCCGCGTCGGTCACCAGCATGACGTCGTCGCCCGGGCGGACCGGGAAGGTCGCCGCCACCGCGCCGCCATTTCGCTTGCCCAAGGTGATGTTGGCAATCCCCTGGCCGCCGCGGCCGGCGGTGCGGTACTCGTAGGCGGAGCTGCGCTTGCCGAAGCCGCCGGTGGTGACGGCGAGCAGGAACTCCTCCTGGGCTTCCAGCTCGGCGAACCGGCCCTCGTCCAGGGTGACGTCGGCCACGGCTTCCTCGTCGCCATCGCCGTTCGCGGCTTCCGCGGGCGCGGCCTCGGGCGCATCGTCCTCCCCGGCGGCGCGGCGGCGGACGGCGGCAGCGCGCAGGTAGGCGGCACGCTCCTCGGTGCTGACCTCCACGTGGCGCAGCACCGAAAGGCTCACGACCTCGTCGCCGGCGGCGAGGCGAAGGCCGCGCACGCCTGAGCTGTCGCGGCCGGCGAACACACGCAGGCTGTCCTCGGTGATCTGGAAGCGCAGGCAGCGCCCGTTGCGCGCGGCGAGCAGCACGTCGTCGCCCTCCCGGCAGGTCGCGACCCCGATCAGCCGGTCGCCCTCATCCAGCTTCATGGCGATCAGGCCGGAGGCGCGGACGTTGCGGAAATCCGACAGCCGGTTGCGCCGCACGTTGCCCGAGGCGGTGGCGAACACGAGGTGCAGGCTGTCCCACAGCGCCTCGTCCTGCGGCAGCGGCAGCACGGTGGTGATGGTGTCGGAATTAAGCTCCGGCAGCAGGTTGACCAGGGCCCTGCCCTTCGCCGCCGGCGCCGCCTCCGGCAGCCGCCAGACCTTCTCGCGGAAAGCCTTGCCGCCGGAGGAGAAGAACAGCACCCATTGGTGCGTATGGGCGTTGAAGCTGCGGGTGACGATGTCGTCCCCGCGCGTCCCCGCCCCGGTGCGCCCGCGCCCGCCGCGGTTCTGCGCGCGGTAGGTCTCGAGCGGCGTGCGCTTGATGAACCCGTCGCGGGTGATGGTGACCACCATCTGGCCGGGCTCCATCAGGCTTTCGTCGTCCTGATCGGCCTCCGCCTCGGCGATCGTGGTCAGGCGCGGGGTGGCGAGCACGGCGCGCGCGGCGACCAGTTCCTCGCGCATCACCTCCATCCGGCGGATGTGCGAACCGAGGATCTCCAGCAGGTCGCGGATGCGCTGCGCGACTTCGACCAGCTCCTTCTCGACTTTGTCGCGTTCCAGGCCGGTGAGGCGTTGCAGGCGCAGTTCCAGGATGCCCTCGGCCTGCGCCTCGGTCAGCCGCACGGTGCCGTCCGGCGCGATCGTGTTGCCGGGCTCGTCGATCAGCGCCAGCAGCACGCCGACGTCGGTGGCCGGCCAGTCGCGCGCCATCAGCGCGGCGCGAGCGGAGCGCGGATCGGGGCTGGCGCGGATGACGCGGATGATCTCGTCGATATTGGCGACCGCGATGCTGAAGCCCACCAGCAGATGCGCCCGGTCGCGCGCGCGGCCGAGTTCGTGGCGCGAGCGGCGCTGGATCACGTCCTCGCGGAAGGCGATGAAGCACGTGAGCGCATCGCGCAGCCCCATCAGCCGCGGCTGGCCGTTGTCGAGCGCCAGCATGTTCACGCCGAAGCCGATCTGGAGCTGGGTGAAGCGGTAGAGCTGGTTCAGCACCACCTCGCCGGTGGCGTCGCGCTTCAGTTCGATCACGAGTCGCATGCCGGAGCGGTCGCTCTCGTCGCGGATCTCGCTGATGCCTTCGATCTGCTTGGCGCGGACCAGCTCGGCCATGCGCTCCTGCAGGGTGACCTTGTTCACCTGGTAGGGGATTTCGGTGACCACGATTGCCATGCGGTCACGGCGGATTTCCTCGATCGTGGCGCGGGCGCGGATGACCAGGGAGCCGCGTCCCGTCTCGAACGCGGAGCGGATGCCACCGCGGCCGAGCAGGATGCCCCCGGTCGGGAAATCCGGCCCCGGAACGATGCGCAGCAAGGCCTCGAGCGTGAGGTCCGGATCGGCGATCAGCGCCAGCGCGGCGTCGATGATCTCCCCGGGGTTGTGGGTCGGGATGTTGGTCGCCATGCCGACTGCGATGCCGCCGGCGCCGTTGATCAGCAGGTTGGGGAAGCTGGACGGCAGGACCTTCGGCTCTTCCGCCGATTCGTCGTAATTGGCCTGGAAATCGACGGTGTCCTTGTCGATGTCCTCCAGCATCAGCATCGCGGCCTTGGCGAGGCGCGCTTCGGTGTAGCGCATCGCCGCCGGCGGATCGCCGTCGACCGAGCCGAAATTGCCCTGGCCGTCGATCAGCGGCACCCGCATGGAGAACGACTGCGCCATCCGCACCAGCGCGTCGTAGATCGAGGCGTCGCCGTGCGGATGGTATTTTCCCATCACGTCGCCGACCACGCGGGCGGATTTGCGATAGGGCTTGTCGGGCGTGTTGCCGGCTTCCTGCATGGCGAACAGGATGCGCCGGTGCACCGGTTTGAGGCCGTCGCGCGCATCGGGCAGGGCGCGTGCGACGATCACGCTCATCGCGTAATCGAGGTAGGAGCGGCGCATCTCCTCCTCAATGGTCACGGGCATCTGGCCCTCCGGCGGAGGGGGCGGGGTGGTCGGATCGCTCACGCTGGTTTCGGTCTCCTGGGGGGCCGCGCCGGGGGCAAGGCGGGGCTCGTGCGGCCCTGCGGCCGACGGCCGGGCGGGACGGGGTGGCTTATACAGGGATTCCCGCGGTGCAGCGAGGGGTGGGCGGCGGCGCCCGAAGGCCATCGCTTGATATGGTGCATGCCGCCCGTTTTCCCGGGTGAGTGGGAGATGTCGCCCGCCTCGTGCACCGGGTGCCGGCCGGCACCAGGGTGGGGCGGGACGTCTGCGGGATCATCCTCGGGCGGGCGGGGCGAGGTCGGGCGGCCGGGTGCCTTCCGGGCGTTCCCCGCGATGCGGCGCGCTTTCGAGGGGCCGCGGGTCGGGGTGGTGCCGGCGGGGAGGGGCGTCCGGCTGGGACCGCGCCCGCATCAACAGGCGTGACGGGCGGACAATCGCGCGCGAGAAGATCGTGCCGTCGTTCCTCCCGACTATCCCGAGGCCGGCGAACCGGGCTAGACAGCGCCCCGCCCGGGTCGTCCCGGAGCAGGGGTCCACGCAGGAGACATTCGACTTTGCAGATCAATCTGGCCGACTCGCCGCATGACTGCCCGGCGCATTGCGGCGGGGCGATGTCGTCGACAACCGTGCGCATGCCGTCTCCGGCCCCGTCCCGCCCGGCCGGTGGCGGCATCGGCCGCCGCCGCGGGGCCGCGACGACAGGCCTGGCAGTGGCATTCGGCATGGCGACGTTGCTCGCCGGCTGCGCGGGCAAGCCCTCGCCGCTGGCGACCCGCACGGGTGCCCCGGTCTACGCCATCGACATGACGGGCGGGGCGAAGCTGTGCACCGTCCCGCAGCCGCACCTCATCGCCCGGAAGACCACGTCCGTCGACATGCGGATTGGCAACGACGGCGGCTGGTGCGGGATCCGCCTGATACAGCCGGGCAGCGCGGCGGAGCCGAAACCATACGCGGCCGGCCTGCTGATGGCGCCGGCGTCGCATGGGACGGTGTATATCCACACCGTGGGCGACCTGACCCGGGTCGATTACACCCCGCGCCCGAGTTTCGTGGGGCACGACCACTTCACCGTCTCTCTGCTGCCCGGCCGCCCGGTGCTCACGGTGCAGGTCATCGTCGTCCGCTGAGGCTGGCGTCCGCTGAGGTAGGCGTCGGCTGAGGTAGGCGTCGACTGAGGCTGGGGTCGCGGGCGAGCGGCAGCCGGCCGCAACGGGTGCGCCATGCCTCCGCCGCCGCGCGCTCCAGTAGCAGCTGGGACAGGGCGGCAGGGCGCTCCCGCCTTCGGCCGCCGATTCGTGGCGCAGGTGTCGGACCACCGTGCCGAGGCGGCGGCGGAACGAGGACAGGGCATGACTGTCCACCCTGTTCCGTCGGTGCCACTCGAGCAGCCTGCGCCGCGACGGCGACGCCGCCCCCTCGATCGAGTGCCCCCGCGATCGAATGAATATCCGCTACCCTGGCGTCGCGCGAACCCGCAGGTCGCAGGGCTGCGCGCATCTGGCGCGGCCCGGCGGGACGGGCCAAGATGCGGCCCGGCGCACACTCCCGCCCGAAAGGGACCCGCATGGACGATCCCAGCTTCCTCCCCGCCTGGCGCCTCGCGGAGCTGACGCGTACCGGCGAGATCGGCTGCCGCGAGCTGCTCGATCATTTCATCGCCCGGGTCGAGCGGCTGAACCCGCGCATCAACACAGTGGTGGTCCGCGACCTCGAACGAGCCCGGGCCCGCGCCCATGCGCTCGATCGAGCCCCGCGCGAGGGCGCGCCGCCGCTGTTCGGCGTGCCGATGACGGTGAAGGAGAGCTTCGACCTCAAAGGCCACCCGACCACCTGGGGCCACAAGGAGCGCGCCGACCACCGGGCGGAGGCCGATGCGCTCGCCGTGCAGCGGCTGGAAGCGGCGGGCGCGGTGGTGTTCGGTAAGACCAACGTACCGGTGAGCCTCGCGGACTGGCAGAGCTACAATCCCGTCTACGGTGCGGCGTCTAATCCCTGGAACGTGGCGCATACCCCGGGCGGGTCCTCGGGCGGCGGGGCGGCGGCGGTGGCGGCGGGGTTCGGCGGGCTCGAGTGCGGCAGCGACATCGGCGGGTCGATCCGGGTGCCAGCGCATTTCTGCGGCCTGTTCGGGCACAAGCCGAGCTGGGGGATCGCCTCGCCGCGCGGCCATTCGCTGGTCGACGCGGCGGCCTTCACCGATATCTCGGTGATCGGGCCGCTGGCGCGCTCGGCCGAGGATTTGCGGCTGGCGTTCGCGGCGATCGTCGGGCTCGACCCGGCCGATACCGGCCTCGGCTTCACCCTGCCGGCCCCGCGCGCCACCAGGCTGTCGGAGCTGCGCATCGCCGTCTGGAATCACGAGCCCGGGCAGGCGACCGAGGCCGAGACGACGGGGCTGCTCGAAGATCTTGCCCGCCACCTGGAATCCGAAGGCGCCGAGGTCTCCCGCATCGCACGGCCCGATCTCGATGCGACGGAGGCCTGGCACCTCTATCTGACCCTGCTCGACGCGGCGCTGTCCGCCCGCCTCCCCGAGGCCGCGCTGGCGAAGCGGCGGGCGATGAAGGCCGCGCTGCGGGCGGACGACCTGAGCGCCGATGCGGTCATGCTGCGCGCGGTCGATCTGCCGCATCGCGACTGGCTGAAGCTGCACGAGCGGCGCCACCAGCTCCGCCGGGTCTGGGGCTGCTTCTTCCGCCAGTGGGACGTGCTGCTCTGCCCGGCCTTCGCCCGCCCCGCTCTGCCGCACATGCAGCAGGGCGAGACGTGGGAGCGGCGCTGCACGATCGACGGCCGCTCGATCGCCTATAACGACATGCTGTTCTGGCCCGGGCTGACCTGCGCGTTCCATCTGCCGGCCTCGGTCGCGCCGCTCGGCCTGTCGCATGAGGGGTTGCCGATCGGGGTGCAGATCGTCGGGCCGTACGGCGGCGACCGGACCACCCTTGCGGTGGCACACCTGCTGGAACAGAGCTGGCGGGCCTTCGTGCCGCCGCAGGGATGGAGCTGAAACGATGCGGATTCTGGTCCTCGGCGCCGGCGGGATCGGCGGCTATTTCGGCGGCCGGCTGGTCGAGGCCGGCGGCGACGTCACCTTCCTGGTCCGCCCGCGCCGCGCCGCCCAGCTCGCCGCCGACGGCCTCGTGGTGAAAAGCCCGCACGGGGACTTCACCCGCCGCGTCCGGACGACCTCTGCCGAGGCTTTGGGCCCCGGGGCGTCGGGTGACGACGGCCGCTACGACCTCGTGCTGCTGACGTGCAAGGCCTACGATCTGGAGCCCGCGATCGCCGCCATCGCGCCCGCGGTCGCGGGCGGTGCCGCGGTCCTGCCAATGCTGAACGGCCTGCGCCACCTGGACCGGCTCGATGCCGCGTTCGGCGCGGAGGCGGTGCTGGGCGGCCTGTGCCATATCGCGGCAACCCTGACCGCCGAGGGCGAGGTGCGGCACCTCAACAAGCTGCACGCCCTCACCCTGGGGCCACGTCAGCCGGGCCAGGCGGCGCTTGTCGCCGCCTTCGCCGCCGTCGCCGCGCCGGCCCGATTCGAGCTGCGGGTGAGCGAGGACCCGCTGCAGGACATGTGGGAGAAGTTCGTCCTGCTCGCCACCATGGCCGGTATGACCTGCCAGATGCGCGGCAATGTCGGGCAGATCATGCAGGCCGGCGACGGCGAGGCGTTGATGAACGAAGCGCTGGCCGAGGCCGACACGGTGGCCGGCGCCGCCGGCCATGCCTCCCGCCCCGCGCGGCTCGCCGCCGCCCGCACGACGTTGACAGAGCGCGGGTCGTCATTCGCCGCGTCCATGCTGCGCGACGTGGAGCGTGGCGGTCCGACCGAGGCCGCCCATGTGGTGGGCGACATGCTGGCGCGGGCCCGCGCCGCCGGCCAGGCGGCACCGCTGCTGCGCACGGCCTGGTGCCACCTGCAGACCTACGAGGCGCGGCAGGCGGCGGCCTAGGGAACTCTGATCAGCCGGTTTCCTAATGCCGCTCGACGCGTCCACCAGCGCGCCGGTCGCCGTAGCTGGCCCAGCGGAGGCCTGTAAGCCGGACGACCTGGGCGCGCTGCGCCGGCCCGCTTCGGACCGGCCGGGGCGGGCGGAGCGTCTGCTCGGCAGCTTCGTGCGCCGAGCGTGCCCCGGCCCACCCGCCGCGGCGCTTCTCCCGTTCGCACGGCGCGGCTCGCATGCCGTTAGCGCGAATACAGCCCGATGCTGCTCGCCACGCTGTCCGCAATCTGCTCCTTCGTGATGACGCCGAGAACCCGACCCGCTTCGAGGCCGCGGGCACGTGGAACCACCAGCGCCATTGCCGCGTTCTTCCGGCGCATCCGGGCGATCACGTCAAAGACAACCGAATCCTCCCGCACCACAGTGAAGTTGCGGCGCGCCAGCTCGCCAAGAGTGACTTCTGCCAGTGCCGCGCCGACTGCGCGGCGCAGGTCCATATCGACGCGGAGCACACCAGCGACGTGGTTGTGCCGCGTAACCACGACGTGGCGCAGCCCTCCTACGCTCTCGGACGTACGCAGGAACGCCGCAAACGTGGTCGTCCCGTCCAGGATCGCCACGTCCCGCAGCATTACGTCCCGGGCACTGCGCACGAGGAACAGGTTGGCATGCAACCCGCGCGGCACGGCGTGACCGCGGCGGACCAGCTTCATCGTGTAGATATTCTCTCGCGACAGTATCCGGCGCACGCCGAGGCTGAGCCCGACAGCGAGGATCATCGGCAGCACGATGTTGTAGTCGCGTGTCATCTCGAAGATCATCGTCACCGCGGTCATGGCTGCGCCGGTGCCGCCGCCGACCATCGCCCCCATCCCGACCATCGCGAACGCCGGCGCGCTGATCGGCACGCCTGGCAGAACTACGCCGATCAGCCCGGCGAAGGCAGCACCGAGAGTCGCGCCCATGAACAGCGAAGGAGAAAAAATGCCGCCCGACGAACCCGACCCGAGGCTGATGGTCGTCGCGAGAAGTTTGCACGCGAACAGCAGCAGCAGGAACGCGCCACCCGCGAGCTGGCCGGCCAGGGTCGCCTGGATCGTCGCGTAGCCGACGCCCTGTATGTAGTAATGCCCGCAGGAGACCAGCAGGAGGTAGATCAGCAAGCCAACCAGAAGCATCCCAAGGGCGTGGCGCAGATAGCCGCCAGGGATGTGCGCGAAGAAATCTTCGGCCCAATGCAGCGCGCGCACGAACAGCGCCGCGGCGACGCCGACGATGGCGCCGAGCACGGCATACAGCACCAGCGTCAGCGCGCTGCTTGGTTCATTGGGAAGCGCTGCGAGCTGCGCCGGTACCGCGAAGGCAGGCTGCGAGCCGAAGAACAGCCGGCCAATGAAGGTGGCACTGCCGGTGGCGAGGGCGAGCGGCAGGAAGGTATTGACGCTGACTTCAGGCATCATCAGCTCGGTCGCGAACAATACGCCGCCGATCGGCGTGTTGAACGTGGCTGCGATGCCGGCGCCGGCGCCGGCCGCCACCAACGTGATGCGTTGCGCCGTCGGCATGGCGATCACCTGGCCGAGGGTCGAACCCATGGCCGAGCCGATCTGAATGATCGGGCCCTCGCGCCCCACCGCGGCGCCACTGCCGATCGCCAATGCCGAGGCGAGCGACTTGGCGACGGCGACCACCGGGCGGATCAGGCCACGCTGGTAGTAGATCGCGTCCATCACCTCCGGGACGCCGTGTCCCTTCGCCTCGGGAGCGAACGTGTTGACGATGAAGGTGACGCCGATCGAACCGATGACCGGCACCAGGATGACCGCCGCCCCCCAGGGCGAGGGTGGGGTGAAGAGGCTGGTGTCGTACGCAAATGAAATGTGACAGAGGAACAGCAGGTTATGAAAGAGACCGATCAGCATGCGGAAGAACACCGCACCACACCCGGTGATGATTCCCACCACCAGGGCAAGCCCGCAGACCGACCACAGGCCGAGCGGTCGTGGCTCCCTTTCCCCAGCAATACCGGCAGTTTCCGAAGGCGCTTCGGCTGCGGACGCCTGCGGTGCATCCTTCGTCATCTTCGAGCGGCCTGATCAGCGCTGCGCAACGGGTTCCGACCATGTCCGACCTGTGTCGGCCCAAGTCCGGCCGGAGTATGGATACGTGGCGTTATAAACCTGTGTGGGTGCCGCGCCAGGGGCGGCCCGCAGTGCTTGACCGTGGCCGAGCACGATGGGAACCATACCTCCCGCCCGCAAGGGGGAAAGCCATGCGTGCCCGGGCCGCGGCGGAGAACGGGAAGCGCTCCGGGAGATCGAACTGCCGGCCCGACCCCAGCACAGGTGGACTGGAACGCCGTGGGCCAATGCGTCCGCAGGGCCTCCCTTGCCGTCAGAGTTGGTCCCGCGGCACGTCGTCTCCCCGGGTAAGTGGTTGTCGGTTTGCCGGGCGGCATGATCAGGAGTGGCGATGAGGCTGCCACGGTGGTCGCCGCGGACGCAGCGAAAGGGATTCAGAGATGTCAGTTCCCTGCCCTCCCATGCAGTGGCCGCGCACGCTTGAAGCGGCCGGCCCCGCCGAGGATCCTGCCATCGTATTGTCAGGGTCGGCTCTGGTCGGTTGCACGCCATTCCGTGTCATGGCGATACGGGTGGAGCCGCGGCTTAGATTCATGCCGGACTACAGGTCCGACCTCGATCACACCGTATATAATCCCGGAACGCTCGAGAACTCTGCTCGAAGAGTTGGGTGAGATCGCGGACACTGACCACCCCCTCACCATTGAACTTGAGACCGGATCATACGTTATGTGGATGACGCCGGCTGCAGAGGCATGCTGACTGCAAAGCTCAAACGCCGCCACTTGCGTGCGGAGTGTCCGGACTACGGTCGGTTGGCATGAGACCACTGGCAGACCGGCATTACGGCCGTTGTTGCGCTGCACGAAATTAGAGTCTTCTCTGATTGGGGCTGCTGGGGTCAAGCTGTTTCTCGCACCTTTTCGGATGTCTGGTCAGTCGCGGCCATAGCCGCGTGGTAACGCGATGTCGGCAATGGCCGTGAGGTCGAGATCGACGATAGCTTCGAGCACGTCGGCGGTAGGGCTTTCCTGAAGGCTTTTGGGCAATGCGGTCAGCCAGCCGGCATACTCGGCCTGCAGTGTCAGTAACTCAGTGACGGCCTCTCGCCACCGTTGCGGCCGGCTGCGTCGATCGGTTGGGCGGTGCGTGCGGGTTTGGGCCGGCGCTGGGCGCATTGAATGCCTTGCGCGATAGCGAGCTTGGCGCTCGGCGTTGCTCATCGCCTGCTCGCCATTTGGTTTGCGGCCCGTCGACATGGCTTCACCTTCCGTTACGTAACGCATTGCAGGGGGATCGGCGTCAATCGGTTGCCCCTTGCCCGGCAAGACCGGGATCAAGCGGCTTGTCGTCTTTGACGTAGCGCCCGTGGGTCACTCGCTTCTCTTCGCGGTCGGCGCATGGCCGCCGCAGGATGGGGTCAGGAGGGAGAAGCGTCTCAATCTGTCCCGCGACCTGGAGGCATTG
Source organism: uncultured Pseudomonadota bacterium (assembly GCA_963708095.1). Taxonomy (GTDB): domain Bacteria; phylum Pseudomonadota; class Alphaproteobacteria; order Acetobacterales; family Acetobacteraceae; genus JAJZVS01. The sequence goes on along the minus strand of OY970182.1, from coordinate 2,298,704 downwards.
CTACCGTCCGGTTCCGGACTCTCAACGAGATCGCCTCGCCCATCGTCCCCACGGGAACGACGCGGCTCCGCCCTTTCAGGCGGACACTGGAACGGCTCGGCTCATGCGGCGGTCATGGTGGCCGCGGCTTGCTTGCCCCACCGGAACTCGCTGCCATCGGTCCACATCCGGTGCAAAATCACCGCCAGCTTGCGCGCGACCGCGACACGGGCGCGCGCCATGCCCCGGCGCTTAGCGACGCTCATCCCCCACGCTCGCAACGCCGACCACCTGGTGCTGCGGATCAGCAGTGAATGCGCTGCTTCATACAGAGCGGTGCGGGCCAGTTCGTCGCCGCACCGGCTGATGTGGCCTTGGATGTCCGTCTCACCCGATTGGTAGCGTCGCGGCGTCAGGCCGAGATGGGCGCCGACGTCGCGTGACTTCCGGAAGCGGTCCGGCTGATCGATGGTGGCGCGGAACGCCAGCGCGGTCAGCGGCCCGACGCCCGGCACCGTCATCAACCGACGGCACGTCGGTTCGACGCGCACCTCGTCGAGCACGCGCTTGCTGAGCGCGTCGGCCTGCTGGCTCATCACCTCGACGACGGCCAGCAGCGATTCAGTCAGGCTTGCCAGCACCGGGTCGTCGGCGGCCAGCTCGCGCACCCGCGCCGGGAATATCTTGCGGCTTGGTGTGCCGACCTTCAGCCCGGCCTCGCGCAGCAACGCCCGTATGCCATTCTCGACATCCTGGCGCTTGTTCAGCACCATCCGCCGCGCGCTCAGCAGCGCGCGCCAGGAGCGGCAGAACGGACTTTTGACGTGAACCGCGCGATACCAGCCGGTGCGCATGATCTGCGCGATCCCGCGCGCGTCGTTGCGGTCGGTCTTGTTCGGCATGGCACCCATCGCCGCCTTGGCCTGCCGCGCCTCGATGCAGATCGCCGGGATGCCAGCCGCCGTGATCCCGGCGTGCAGCCAGGCGCTCAGCGAGCACGCCTCCAGGCCAACCCGCTCCATCTTCATCCCGCACGCCCCGAAGAACGCGACCAGCGCCTCCGGCTCGCTGGCCACGCGCACCTCGCGCACAACGCGTCCCGCATCATCGACGATGCAGATCGCGGCCTCTTCCAACGACACGTCCAACCCGGCAAAGTAACCCACGGCTGCTCCTCCTCGATGCTTGTGGCCGATGCACACGGACCACGCTCTTATCATCCTGAGAGGGGCAGCCACCGGGGTCACCGGGGGGAGGCCCCAATCACCCCATCTGTCCGGGATCATGCCGTTGCCCTGCCCAGCCTTCCCCGCATCATAGCCATGCGGATCGATGCAGACCCCCTTTTTCGGCACTCTTCACGCTCTGGCTGTCAATCACGGCGGCGGTGGGACTGGCCTGACGCCCGGCCTGTTCGCGGCATTTCACGTAGAGCAGGTGATGGATGTTATCCAACGTTCCATCGTAGCTCCATCGATCGAGGTAATCATGGATGGTACTTCTGGGCGGAAGGTCCTTCGAGATATCACGCCATTGGCAGCCTGAGCCGAGGATATACATAAGTCCGTTCACGATCTCCCGGATGTCGACCGTGCGTTTGTTGCCGCCCGGCTTGGCGGGCGGGATCAACGGCTCGATTTCCGCCCATTCTTCATCTGTCAGGTCATGCGTGTAGCGCAGGCCGCTACGGTCATGCCGGATACGGGTCTCGTCTGTCCACATTGGGCACCTCGCGAATCGGTCCCACACATCGAGTCACAGACGATTCGAGCCAGTCAACCCCCTGCGACCAAACGATTCTAAAGGCTCAATTCGTTTCCGGACGGACACTGAGAGCCAGGTAATCAGCGTGCAAAGCGCGCCAGAAACATCTCGTTAGAGCCAACCGCTTATAGGTGAACCAAGCTCCATCATACTCGTCCGTCCTCAGCTGCTGAAATTTATTACATGTAATCACAGCCTGGAATGAGTCTCGGAATCTTCTTTCGTCGACTGGAAAGGGCGGATCTCCCGGATGCTCGGCAGCCAGCGCCGAGGGTTGCCACTCCGTCTCTCCTTTACATCTGAAAGCATTCTCTAGAATGGAATCGACTTTAGCCCACGAGAGAGGAGCGTTACCATCGGGAAGCCCTTGTCCATTTAGCCTGAAAATTAGCACCCATTTCCTGGGGGTAAGGACCTTGCGATCCTCCGGCCCTTCTATGTCGACACCGTCGGCAATGCGTCTCTCCAGCCAACGCGCCTGTATAATATTTTTGCCCCTAATCTGACCTGGGGTTCATTTCCCATTCGCTGTTTCCACGCCAAGTAAGCAACGGTAGATTGGTGGTATCCACCTCGAAATTGCCGAACGATTTGAGCAATGGCTTCGAAGCTTGCCGCGCTTTCCAAGCCGCTTTCGCATTCATAATGTCGTCGTCTTCTATGGGCCGGCTTGCGCACCAAATATGTTCGAACCAGCATCCGATTTCCTCCACCATCTTCCGGTCCTCGGTGAACAGCCCAGCCTCATGCCAAGCGGCCTGTTCCTGTCCTTCAAAGCCAAGACCGTTTGCAGAGGCATTGGCGGAGGCCACGATCGCAGCCGTCTCATTAATATAGACTTTGGCGTGAAGAGTGTCGTGCTGCTGGACCGTGAAGCGAGGCCGAAGATACTCGTCCAGGGTAAATGGGTTAGTGCCCCCCATTCATTTTGCGGTTCAAGGCCGGAAATCTATCGTAAGCGATAACATCCGAGTCTGCAACGGCGTCATCGTCGACCACGGGCCAACTCACGTGGGTCGGCGTGTCATCGTTGCTGCGGGTGAGTCACGGCAACCGTTAGCTTTGGCCTTGGTGTCCACGACACGGGACAGACGGTTGCGCAGAAAGGACACGCCCCGACTTTTTCAACCCCCCATGCGGGCTTTCGCGCCGGAGTGCCATTCTCGACGATCCGGCCTATGCCGCGCGCTTTGGCGACATCGCCAAGCGCAGCAAGAAACACGGCCGGGTTGGGATCCTCGGCGGTGGCAGCGAGACAATCAGCAACGACTCCCACATTGTCGAGACAGTCCGCCGTGTTGAAGGGGCCGTAGATCATGGCCATGGCTTCGTTCCCTTGAGTTCGCGGGCTATTTTCTTCTCCTGGATGATGTCCCGCCTTTGCGAGGACTTATACCCGCCGGTCGGCGGTCGCCAGACGGACGCCTTCCTACGCGCAACGCCCCCACCCCCTGCCCTCCTCGGCAAGGGGGGAGGGAGAAGGACGGCACCCCCGCCCTTGCCGCGTCCCCCCGCGCCGGTCCACAACCCTTCTCATGCTCCCGCCCCCCGACCGCCTCCGCATCGGCGTCATCGGCGCCGGACACTTCGGCCGCTACCACGCGCTGAAGCTGGCCGCCGCCCCGCGCGCCACCCTGTCCGGCATCTACGACCACAACCCCGAACGCGCGCAGGCCGTGGCCTGGGAAGCCGGCGCGCCGGTGCGCGACCTGCCCGACCTGCTCGCCAACTCCGACGCGGTCGTGATCGCCGCGCCCGCCGCCGCCCACCACGCCCTTGCGGCCCAGGCCCTGCGCGCCGGCCGGCACGTGCTGGTGGAAAAGCCGATCGCCGCCACCCTCGCCGAAGCCGACGACCTCGCCGCACTGGCCGCAGAACGAAACCTCGTGCTGCAGGTCGGCCACCTGGAACGCTTCTCCGCCGCGCACGGCGCCCTGTCCGGCCGCATGGGCGCGGCACTCTATATCGAGGCCACCCGCATCGCCCCGTTCAAGCCGCGCGGCACGGATGTCTCGGTCATCCTGGATCTGATGATTCATGACCTCGACCTGATCCTGACCCTCACCGACAGCCCGATCGAGAGCGTCGATGCCGTCGGCGCCGCCGTCGCCAGCGCGCACGAGGACATCGCCAACGCGCGCATCCGTTTTGTCTCCGGCGCGGTCGCCACCATCACCGCGAGCCGCGTTTCCGCCCGCACCGAACGCCGCATGCGTATCTTCGCCGCCGACGGCTACCTCGCCGTCGATTTCGCCAACCGCAAAATGACCGTCATCCGCCGCGGCCACGGCCAGGCGCTTCCCTTCATCGAAGGCTTCGGCGTCGAGGAAGTCTCCTGGCAGGATCACGATGCGCTGGAAGCCGAGCATGCGGCATTCGTCGCCGCCATCCTGGACGGCAGCCCGGTCGCCGTCGATGCCGCCGCCGGCCGCCGCGCCCTGGCCGCCGCACTGGCCGTTGCCGACTCCATGGACGCGTCCCGGGCCCGCATGCGGCAGTCGGGGCTGATCGCGGCGGCGGAGGGGCTGGCGGGTCCGTGAAGCAAGGCCAGGGGGCAAGAGCCCTCTGGCCTTGCGGCATTAACCGATCGGTAGCCTGACCCCCGCAGGCTGCGGCGATGACCCCGGCACTTGCCTGGCCGCGCCCTGCGGTACCGACCTTTGTCCGTCCGACGGCACGTATCCGCGCGGGCTCCTCCCGCCTGCTCGCCGTGCTGGCTGCCTGGCTTGCCGCCGCCGCGGTGGCCGGGGCGCTGATGGCGGTGCTGGTCGGTCCGGGGGCCGACTACGACCTGCGCAACTATCATTTGTACAACGGATTCGCGCTGCTGCACGGGCGGGTCGGGATCGATCTCGCAGCGGCGCAGTTGCAGAGTTTCTACGCCCCGGGTCTCGACCTTCTCTATACCGCGCTGCTCGGGGCGCTGAACCGCCATCCAGCGGCGCTCGGCGCGGCGCTGGGATTGCCGCAGGGGTTGGCCGGGTTCCTGACGTGGTGCCTGGCCCGGCGCCTGCTGGCCGAGGCAACGCCGGGGCGGGCGTGGATCGCGGGCGCGGCGGCGCTGATCGGGGTCACCGGGGCCGCCGGGGTCTCGACCTTCGCCGGCGCGATGAGCGAGATGCTGCCGGCCTGTTGCGTGCTGGGCGCGACATTGCTGCTGGGCACGGTGCCGTCGCGCAGGGGGCGCGCAGCGGCCGGGCTGCTGGCCGGGCTGGCGCTGGGGCTGAAGCTGACGGCGGCGCCGTTCGCGGTGGGGCTGGCGCTGGCCGCGGCGCTGACCGGGGGCGGGGGGCGGCGCGGCGCGACGGCGTTCCTGTGGTTCGCGCTGGCGGCGGCGGCCGGGGCGGCGCTGAGCGCCGGGGCGTGGTGGGCCTGGCTCTACGCCCACTACGGCGACCCGGTGTTTCCGTATTTCAACGAGGTCTTCCGCTCGCCCTGGGCAGCGCCGGTCGCGGGCACCGACACCCGCTTCATGCCGCGCGATTTCTGGCAGGCGGCCGCCTATCCGCTGTTCTGGGCGTTCCGGCGCTGCACCCTGGTGAGCGAGCTGCCGCTGCGCGACCCGCGGACCGCCCTCGGCTGGGCGGCGGCGCTGGCAGTAGCAGGCCGCGCGCTGTGGCGGCGGCGGGCGGCGCCGGCGGTGGTGTCGGCGCTGGCGGTGTGGGTCGTCGGGTATGCGCTGTGGGAGGCTGCGTTCTCCATCCTGCGCTACCTGGTGCCGCTGGAGTTGCTGAGCGGTCCGCTGCTGGCGGCCGCGCTGGCGCCATGGCTGGCGCGGATGCGGGCATGGCGGGTCGTGCCGGCGGCCTGGGCGGTGGCGGCGGGGCTGATCGCGGCGACAATCTATCCCGATTGGGGCCATGCGCCGCCGGGACCGGTGGCGGTGGCGGTGCGCCCGCCGGCGCTTCCGGCGGGGAGCCTGGTGGTGCTGCTCGATCCGTCGCCGATGGCCTATGTGGCGGCGTTCGAGCCGGCGTCGGTGCGCTTCGTGGGCGCCGACAACAACCTGGTGCGCCCCGGTGCGCCCGATTTGATGGCGCGCGCGGTGGTGGCGGCGATCGCGGCGCAGCGTGGGCCGTTGTGGGGGCTGGAGGCGCCGGCGGAAAGCCCCGGGGCGGCGGATGCGACCTTGCGCGCCTACGGCCTGGCGCGCGCACCGGGCTGCGTGCGGGTGCGGTCGAACCTGGATGCGGACGCGATTCTGGCCTGTCGGCTGCGGCGGGTCAGGTGAATGCCGGGGCCACCTGCTGGGCGAAGCGGCCCATCTCGTCCAGCACCATCGCATGTGGCTTGAGGCCGACGTTGAAATACAGGATCACCTCGTCGAACCCGGCCGTTTCGACCCGTTTCAGCACGCCCGTGATGCGCGCGGCGTTGCCGAGCAGCACGGCGTTGTCGGTCAGGTCCTCCGCGCGCGCCTGTTTCAGCTTCGCGACCATGTCGATGAAATACCGGTAGCTCGGCGGCGCGGTGGCCGGATCGCCGGGGAAGGACGGGATCACGCATTCGCGGTAGTAGCGCATCTGCCGCGCGCGGGCGGCCTGTTCCTGCGCGTCGGTGTCGTGGAAATGGATGAAGTAGCTGCACATCAGCCGCCCCGGCCGGGTGCCGTGGCGGGCGCAGGTGTCGCGATAGAGCCGCGCAACCTCGGCCAGCCCGCCGAAGCTCATCGCCGCGGCGAACGGGGCGACGATCAGCCCGCAGCCGAGCTTTGCTGCCAGCTCGATCGACGGGCGGGAGAAGGAGGCGACATAGGACGGGATCGGCTGCTGCACCGGGCGCGGGGTGATGGAGACGTTGTCAAACCGGTAGTGCTCCCCGCGGTGGCTGTAGGGCGCGGGGTCGGCCCACAGCCGCTGCGCGATCGCCATTCCTTCCTCGAAGATCGCCTGGTTGCGGTCGAAATCGATCCCCAACGGTTCGTATTCGCGCCGGTCGTAGCCGCGCCCGGCGGCGAAATCGACCCGGCCGCCGGACAGCAGGTCGAGGCTCGCCCATTGCTCCGCGACCCGGATCGGATGGTGCAGCGGCAGCACCGTCACCGCCGGCGCGAGCCGGATGCGCTCGGTGCGTGCGGCAATATAGGCGAGCGCGAGATCGGGGCAGGACAGCACGCCAAGCGTGCTGAAATGATGTTCCCCTATCCAGGCGGACTGGAAACCGAGTTGCTCGGCCGCGATCGCCTCGGTGACGATATCGGCAACGAACTGGTTGGGTCCGCGCGGGTTGTCGGCGTAGGCGTTGTCGCTGAGGGTGAAATAGCCGAACTGCATGGGTTGCCTCGTGCGGGCTTTGGGTGTGGGCGGCGCTACAGCGCGCCCTCCGCCCGCAATGCCGCGACCGCGTCGGCGCTGAGCGACAGCCAGTCTCCCAGCACGGCTTCGGTGTGCTCGCCGAGCCCGGGCGAGGGCGCGACGCGGGGCGGCTTGCCGTCCACCCGCACCGGCCAGGCCGGCATGGTGAAGGGCTTCTGCCCCGGGCGCTGCACGGTCTGCATGATGCCGCGCGCCGCGAAGCTCGGTTCGTTCTGCAATTCCATCGTGTCCAGCACCGCGCCGGCGGGGACGCCGACACTGCCGACCAGCGCCATCGCCTCGTGCTTGGTGTGGCTTCGGGTCCAGTCGGCGATCAGCGCGTCGACCTCCGGTTCGCGCGCGACGCGGTCGGCGGGGGTGGCGTAGCGGGGATCGCCGATCAGGTCTTCGCGTCCGATCAAGGTCAGGAGCCGGGTCCAGTGTTCCGGGTTGGCGCGGCTGGTCATGATGTAGACGTAGTCGTTCGGGCCGCCGGGTTTGCAGGGATACAGGCCGAGCGGGGCGTTGGTGACGCCCGGAACCTTGGCGCCGCCGCGCGTGGCGGGCGTGCCGGTGCGCGCCTGGGTGGCGAAATTGGTGCGCATGTAGTGCAGCATCGAATCCTGCATCGCGACTTGCAGCCGCCGTCCTTGCCCGGTTTGTTGGCGGCGGAACAAGGCGCTCGCGATGGTGACGGCCATCAGCATTCCGGTGCCGGTGTCGCCGAGCGAGACGCCGGGTTTCAGCGGCTGTCCGTCGGGCTCGCCGGTCACGCTCATGGTGCCGCCGCAGGCCTGCGCGATCATGTCGAAGGCGAGGTTGGATTCGTATGGGCTTCCCTCGCCGAAACCCTTGATCTGGCAGTAGATCAGGCGCGGGTTCAGGGCGTGCACGACGTCCCAGCCGAGGCCGAGGCGCTCGATCGTGCCGGGGGCGAAATTCTCCACGCAGACGTCGGCGCGCCCGAGCAGGTCCTTCACCAGCGCGAGGCCGCGTGGGGATTTCAGGTTGACGGCGAGCGACTTCTTGTTGGCGTTGAAGACGTGGAAATACCACGGATCGTCGTCCGGCTGGCCGGGACGCAGACGGCGGCCGGGGTCGCCGGAGCGCGGGTTCTCGATCTTGACCACTTCGGCGCCGAGCCAGGCGAGGGCTTCGGTGCAGGACGGCCCGGCCTCGAACTGGGTGAAATCGACGATCCGGATGCCGGCGAGCAGGTCGGCCGGGGCGCCGGCGCCGTTGCTGACGGGAGCTTCCATAGGGTTTCCTCCGCGGGCCCCGGTGGGCTCCGGGGGTTCCGGGGAGCGTGCCACAGCAGGGGCGGCGCCGCTATCGTGGGGGCGCCACTAGCGGGTCACGAGATTGGCGATGAGCGTGTCGACCCCCTTCGTCAGCCCCTCGAACATCCCGAAATCGAGGCGGTTGACGACGACGAACGCGCCCACGTCGCGACCCGGCGCGAGGGCGACGTAGGTCATGAAACCGCCGCCCCCGCCGCTTTTTTCGAGCAGCATCGGCATCGCTCCGTGCGCTGCCGTCATGACCCAGCCAAGCGCGAGCCCGGCCATCGGTCCCGCCTCGTCGAAGCCGATCGTCGCCTTCAGCGACTGTCGCGGGCGATAGATGGCATGGCTGAGCAGGAGTGCCGGATCGTCGCTATCGAGGTTGTGGCGAATCCAGAGCGCCATGTCATGTCCCGTGCTGTAGAGCCCGCCGCTGCCGGCCGTCGCCGATGTGGCGACACACGGCCCCGCGCTGCCGAGGCCGCTGCCGACCATCAGCCGCTTGCACGCCGCCGGCGTCGGATTGAAGCCGGTATCGGTCATCCCGAGCGGTTTCGTGACGATGGCGCGCAGCAGGTCCGGGTAGGGATGCCCGGCTGCTTTCGTCAGCGCATCGGCCAGGAAATCGAACCCGATATTGGAATAAACTCCGATCGATCCCGGCGCCCAGCCGAGTTTCTGTTTCGCGAGCCAGGCCCAGCGCTCGGCGGGCGTCGGCCAGGTGAACGGCGGCTTGTCCGGCGCATAGCCCATTTCCCGCGGCAATCCCGCGGTGTGCGTGGCGAGATCGAGAAGGGTGATCGGTGGCGCCTCCGGGACCGTCGGGACGGTGACGGAGCCGGCGTATTTCTGCAGCGGATCGGTCAGGCGCACCGTTCCCTGCACCACCAGGGAGGCCAGCACCTCGGTCGTGAACACCTTGGTGATCGAGCCGATACGGAACAGGCTCGCGGCCGTCGGCTCGGTGGCGTTCCCCTTCGCCGTCTCGCCGTAGCCGGCGATGATGCTGTGGCGTCCATCGACGACCACCAGCACCATTCCCGGCGCGCCGGAGGCGAACCACATCGCCTCCCCGGCGGTGCCGATCGTTGCTTCGAGCAGGGGGGGCGCCGCGCGTGCAGGAGCCGCCCCGGTCAGCAGCAGGCCGGCAAGCAGGAAGCCGAAGAGCGATCGCATGCGCCGCATCCTCCCATGATCGCATCGTTTCGTCGCTCGGTCACGATAACAAATAAAACGTAATGTAATACCCTCAGCGGCACGGCTGTTTACTGATGTATCCCGCAACAGGACAGTTGGCAGAGAGAATAGATGCTTCCGGTCGGAAGGGAAAGCAGATTCCGCCTGAGGCAGCGATAGCGCGGGGTTATCGTAACGACAACAACCGATCTTCGCCGGGGACACGGGGGAGACAGCCGCCGGCATCCACTCACGACCAGGGGCGCGACGGAGCGAAGTCCTCCATCCGACCGCCGGATGCCCTTCGTCGCGTGAACGGGCCGGGCGGGTCGAGCGCTTCAATACGACCGCGGCATTCCCAGCACGTGCTGGCCCACGTAGGCCAGCAGCTTGGCGATGTTCGCATCCGCCCCGCCCTCTCGCCCCGCATTGAACCAAGCGGTGGCGAACTGGGACGGCGGTCTCTCCGCGAACGCCGTCCCTACGCTTCGCTCCGCCGCTTCAGGCCCGTAAGCCCGAGATCGATGCCAAGCACCATCGGCGCGGCGGCAATCGCGGTGATCCGCGCGGGGTAGGAGGAGCGGAGAGCAAGATAGATCAGTGCGTTGCCGAGCAGGAGAAAGATCAGCCCCATGGTGATCGCACGGCGTCCATACAGATCCGAAGCGCTCACTCGGCCATATATCGCCGCCGGCCCCTGGGCGACTGCGACCAACGCCGCCGTCAGCAGCCCTTCGCCAAGGAGCAGGAACGGGAAGCCATACGTCGCCCAGCGCGGATGGTCGGGCAGCGCACTCGCCAGCGCGGTGAAATCGTAGGCTGCGTGCATCGCTACGGGCACCAGCAGGGCTGCGATCAGCGCGCGCTCATCGACCCCACGGCGGGACTGCCACGCCAGGCAATAGAAAGCTCCCATTGCCATGCCGTCCAGCGCGTGCTCCGGGATGGCGGTGAAGGCGCGCATGATGGCGACCGTCAGTTCCGTCCCGTGCGCTGCGGCGCCGATCAGGTAGAGGACATTCTCGAGCACCGCGAAGCCGAGGGCGACCCCGGTCGCGAGCGGGATCGCGGCGGCAGGGCCGATTTCCGCCATCTGCCGGCGATCGGCGAGATAGACGAGGCCGGCGTAATCAATGCCCTCCTCGATCAACCCGACCAGGACGGCTTTCACGGCAAGGCCGCCAAGCGGCCCGAGGTGCAGGCGCGCGACAAGCGGCGCGATCGGCAGTTCCACAAGGACGGCGGCGAGCGCCACCACCATGCCGACCCGAAAGAGCCGCTTTCGCGAGGTCCGGTCGAGTCGGAAATTGACCTTGACCGCCGCGTATTCCCACATCAGCAACGCCGGCAAGAGGCTAGCTGCATAGAACATGGCCAAGCCCTCCCGAAGGCGGCCGGCCGCTCGCGGCGCCGCGTGCCTTCGCACGCGTTCGTGTTCCGAACGCGGAAGGACCTGCCGGGGTGCGTCCTATGCCCCTCGGCCGACCCGGACGGTTGCCTAACGCCGTCATGGTTGCAATCCACGATCAAAACTGGGGTGTCGCGCTCTGGCCCGGCCAGGATGCGTTCGCCGCGGCGGCGGTCGTGGCGCGCCGCTTCGCCGTCGCACCCCCAGAGCGATGGACGCGGCGGGAAGGGCAGGCTCAATACGACCGCGGCATCCCCAGCACATGCTGGCCCACGTAGGCCAGCACCAGGTTGGTCGAGATCGGCGCGATCTGATAGAGCCGCGTCTCCCGCCACTTGCGCTCGATCTCGTATTCCTTCGCGTAGGAAAACCCGCCGAAGGTCTGCATCGCCGCCTCGCCCGCGTGCCATGCGGCCTCGGAGGCGAGCAGCTTGGCGATGTTCGCATCGGCCCCGCACTCCATCCCGGCATCGAACAGAGCGGCAGCGCGGCGGCAGACCATGTCGGCGGCTTCGAGCTCGGCCCAGGCGCGCGCGATCGGGAACTGCACGCCCTGGTTGGCGCCGATCGGGCGGCCGAACACCACCCGGTCGTTGGCATACTGCGTCGCCTTGCGCACGAACCAGCGGCCGTCGCCGAGCGCCTCGGTCGCGACCAGGATGCGTTCCGCGTTCATCCCGTCCAGGATGTAGCGGAAGCCGCGGCCTTCCTCGCCGATCAGGTTTTCTGCAGGTACCCGCAGATTGTCGAAGAACACTTCGGTCGTGTTGTGGTTGATCATCGCCTTGATCGGGCGAATCTCCAGTCCTTTGCCGCGGCCTTCGCGCAGATCGACGAGGAATACCGACAGCCCGTCGGTCCGCTTCGCCACCTGGTCGGCCGGCGTGGTGCGCGCCAGCAGCAGCATCATGTCCGAATGCAGCGCGCGCGAAGTCCACACTTTCTGCCCGGTCACCACGTAATGATCGCCGTCGCGCACGGCGCGGGTTTTCAGTTTCGTGGTGTCCGATCCGGTGGTGGGCTCGGTCACGCCGAATGCTTGCAGGCGCAACCGCCCGGCGGCGATCTCCGGCAGGTAGCGGCGCTTCTGGTCCTCGCTGCCGTGGCGCAGCAGGGTGCCCATGATGTACATCTGTGCGTGGCCCTGGGAGGCGACGCAGCCCGAGGCATTGATCTCCTCCAGGATCACCGCCGCGGCGCGCAAAGGGAGGCCGGAGCCGCCATATTCCTCCGGGATCAGCGCGCCGAGGAAGCCGGCGCTTGTCAGCTCGTCCACGAACGCGGTCGGATAGCCTTCGGTCTCTTCCAGCTTCTGCCAATAGGGGCCGGGGTAGCCCGCGCAGATGCGGCGCACGGACTGGCGCAGCTCCGGATAGTCCTCGCCGATTTCGAGCGTGGTCAGTGCGTCGGACATTGCCATCCCTCCTGGTGCCGCGGCGCACGCTGCCCAGGCGCCGCGGACGGGTCAATCGTGGCCCGCGCGCGGCGGACCCGCATCGTGTTCAGCGCACCGCGCCGGCGGCGCGCAGGGCGGCGATCCGCGGCTCATCGTAGCCGAGGCCGCGCAGCACTTCTTCCGTATGTTCGCCGAGCGCCGGCGGCTGGCGGCGCAGGCCGGGGGTTTCGTCGTCGATGCAAACCGGCAGGGACGGGAAGCGCACCGTCTCCCCGCTCGGCATCCGCACCGGCAGGGAGCGCACCGCCACCTGCGGATCGTGGAACAGATCGGACGGCGTATTGACCGGGGAGAACGGGATGCCCGCTCGGTCCATCATCGCGGCAAGCTCGTCGAGGCTGCGCTGGGCGGCGAGGCCCGCGACGATCTCGCGCAGGGCGGCGCGGTTCTCCACCCGCAGGGTGTTGGTCGTGAAGCGCGGGTCGGCCAGCAGGTCGGGGCGCTCGAACGCGGCGCAGAAGGCGCGCCAATGCGGATCGGACGTGATGCCAATGAACAGCCGCGCGCCGTCCTGGCAGGCGAAGGTCTCGTAGACGCCCCAGGCGCTGCGGCGCACCGGCATCGGCGGCGGCGGCGTGCCGGTCGCGGCCTCGCCGGCCATGTGCTGGCCGGTGAGGAAGGCCGCTGCCTCGAACAGGGACGCGGTGACCTTGCGCCCCTGCCCGTCGCGGTCGCGCTGGCGCAGGGCGGCGAGGATCGCCACCACCCCCATCACGCCCCCCATGATGTCGATCACCGAGGCGCCGGCGCGCAGCGGCTGGCCGGGCGGCCCGGTCATGTAGGCGAGGCCGGACATGAACTGCGCGATCTCGTCGAGCGCCGGCCGATGCGCGTAGGGGCCGGGGAGGAAGCCCTTGAGCGCGCAATAGACGAGCCGCGGATTGATCGCGTGCGCCTGTTCCCAGCCGAGCCCGAGCCGTTCCATGGTGCCGGGGCCGAAATTCTCCACCAGCGCGTCGGCCCGGGCCACCAGGTCCGCCGCCACGCCGCGCCCGGCGTCGGATTTCAGGTCGATGCCGATGGCCCGCTTGTTCCGATTGAAATAGACGTAGAAGCCGGAGGCGAAGCCGGTCAGCCGGCGCGTGTGGTCGCCCAAAGGCGCCGGTTCCACCCGGATCACGTCGGCGCCGAGGTCGGCGAGCACCACGCCGCAGCTCGGGCCCATGATGGTGTGGGTGAATTCGAGGATCGTCAGGCCTTCGAGCGGCAGGGCGGTCATGCGGCACCTCCTGGGGTCGGTCGGCGGGTTGCATCGGCGCAGGGCGCGCGGGGTGTCAAGCGCTGCCGCGGAGGGGCTGGGCCATCGCCCGAACAGTCACCTCTCCCGCGCTGCGGGCTTGGGCCGCAAAGCGGACCAAGGTCGTCGTGCGGAGCACGGCGGGTGAGGGTGCGAGGCACGGGCCCTCACCCGGTTCGCTGCGCGAACCGACCTCTCCCGCGAGAGCGGGAGAGGTGAAAGAGCAGCTGCCCGCGCCGATATTCCGGTTCACGCGATTGCCCTGTCGCCGGCGGCCGCAGTCGGCGTGCCGGTCGGTCATCGCAGGCTGAACTCCACCCGCAGCGGCATGGACGCCGGCACCGCCTGCCCGTTGCTGATCGCAGGGAGGAAATGCCAGCCGGCCACGGCCTGCTCGGCGGACTGATCGAGCAGGCGGAAGCCGGAACTGCGCAGCACGTCGACCGCGCTCGGCCGGCCGTCGGGCCCGACGTGGATCAGCAGCACGACGGTGCCCTGCTCGCCGCGCCGGGCCGCGGCCGCTGGGTAAACCGGCTCGTGGTTGCGGAACCGCGCGTCGGGCTTGGCCGGCACGATCGCGTCGCCGCGGACGATGGCATTGGTCTCGCTGTTGGTGCCGCCGAGGTTGAACTGGAACCCCGCGCGGGTGGGCGCGGTGGGCGGTGCCGGCTGCTGCGGGGGCGGCGGTGCCGGCTGTGGCTGCGGAGGTGGCGGGGCGGGCTGTGCCGGCGGGGTCGGCATGGGGGGCGCAGGTGCCGCCGGGGGGGCGGCCGCATGGGTGGTGGCGACGCGCGTATCGGGCCGGGCCGGCGCCGGCCGGGTCGCCGGCGGCACCTTGACCGGCGGCGGCGGGGCAGCGGCCGGGTGGGGCGCGGCGACATGCGGCGTCGGCGGATGCGTCACGGTCGGATGCGGCTGTGGATGTTGCGGCTGCGGCGGGCGCGGCGCGGGCGCGGCGGAGGCCTGCGGTTGCCCGGCGCCCTTCTGCTCGCGCAACACCAGGGCCACCCGCACGCCCTGCTGCGCCGGCGAAAGCTTGACATGTCGCGCCGCCGGCCGGTGCAGCGCCACGTAGACGATGCTCCCCAGCAGCAGAAGGTGCAGGACCAAGGAGGCCAGGCCCGCTGCCGACAGGCGACGGACGTCGCGCCCCCGGCGACGCGCGCCGGGACCGTGGTCCGTGCCGTCCGGCCGGGCCGGCAGGTGCCCGGGATCGCCGTCCGCCGCCACCGGCGCTCAGGGCCAGTGCGCGACGGGCGGCAGGCTCATGAGGATCGCCTCGATATTACCGCCGGTGCGCAGGCCGAACAGGGTGCCGCGGTCGTACAGCAGGTTGAACTCCACATAGCGGCCGCGGCGGATCGCCTGGTGCGCGCGGTCCTCGGCGGTGAACGGCGCGGCCATGCGGGCGCGAACGATGGCCGGGAAGACGTCGAGGAACGCCTCTCCCACATCGCGGACGAAGGCGAAATCGGCGGCGGGGTCCGCGGTCGCGTGGTGGTCGAAGAAGATGCCGCCGGCACCGCGCGGCTCATTGCGGTGGGGGAGGAAGAAGTAGCGGTCACACCAGGCCTTGAACTCGGGATAGTAGGCCGGGTCGTGGCGGTCGCAGGCGGTGCGGAAGGCGGCGTGGAACCGGGCGGCGTCTGCCGCCGATTCGGGGGCTTCGGGGCGCATCGGCGTCAGGTCGCCGCCGCCGCCGAACCAGCCTTTGGTGGTGACCAGCATACGGGTGTTGAAATGGGCCGCCGGGACGTGCGGGTTGCGCATGTGGGCGACCAGGCTGATCCCGCTCGCCCAGAAGCGCGGGTCTTCCGCGGCGCCCGGGATCTGGGCGCGGAACTCGGGGGCGAATTCGCCCCAGACGGTGGAGACGTTCACGCCCACCTTCTCGAACACCCGCCCGTGCATCAGACGCATCTCCCCGCCGCCGCCGGGGCTGCCGTCGGCGGTGGGCCGTGTCCAGGGCGTTGCCGCGAAACGGCCGGGGAGGGTGGTGGCGTCCCCCGCCGAATCCTCGATCGCTTCGAAGGCGGCGCAGACCCGGTCCCGCAAGGTTTCGAACCAGGCTTTGGCGTCCGGCTGCAACGCCACGTAGGCAGGCGGCGGGGTCATCGGCGGGGCGTCTCCTTCGGTCCCGGGGGCACACGCCGGATAGATGGTGGCTCGTCGGTTGCGGCGCTGCCCGGAGGGGCTTGTCCGGGTCGGGCGGACAGTCTAGCCCGGGGCCGCGGTGTGTTGCAGGGGCGAACGAGACTTCCTAATATGAGCCGCCCGCGGCCGGACCGCGCACCGGCGCGCCGGCGTGCGGTCTCCGGGGAACGACAACAGGATCGAGGGGACCGATGCCCAAGCCGCCTGGCGCCGTCGCGATGACGGCGCATCCCTGCCAGCGCGCCGCCGGCGCGCGCTTCGGTGCCCCCCCCGCTCCCGTTTGGCCCGTCCCCGCCCCGCCCGCTCAGGATTTCCGCATCGGCTGAGGCCGGTCTGTTTCGTCACGAGGATCCCCTATGGCCGGTCTGCACAAGAGCGAATTCGAGAACCCGCTGCTCAACTGGATCGACAGTCGCCTGCCGATCCCGTCGCTGTTCTACAAGGAGTACGCGGCGTTCCCGACGCCGAAGAACTTCAACTATTTCTGGAACTTCGGCGCGCTGGCGGTGGTGACCCTGGTCATCATGATGGCCACGGGCATTTTCCTGGCGATGAACTACCAGCCGAACACCGCGCTCGCGTTCGATTCGGTGCAGCACATCATGCGGGACGTCAACTACGGCTGGCTGATCCGCTACGTGCACCAGAACGGTGCGTCGATGTTCTTCATCGTCACCTTCATCCATATTTTCCGCGGCATGTACTACGGCTCCTACAAGGCGCCGCGCGAGATGCTGTGGATTCTGGGGGTCGTGATCCTGCTGTTGATGATGGCGACCGCCTTCATGGGCTATGTGCTGCCCTGGGGGCAGATGTCGTACTGGGGCGCCACCGTCATCACCAACCTGTTCTCGGCCTTCCCCGTCGTCGGTCACGGCATCGTCACCTGGCTGTGGGGCGGGTTCAGCGTCGCCAACCCGACGCTCAACCAATTCTTCTCGCTGCACTACCTGCTGCCATTCATCATCGTGGCGGTGGTGTTCCTGCACGTCTGGGCGCTGCACATCACGGGGTCGAACAACCCTCTCGGCATCGACGTGAAGAGCCCGCAGGATACGGTGCCATTCCATCCCTACTACACGACCAAGGACAGCGTCGGCGTCTGCGCCTTCCTCGCGTTCTGGGCGTTCTTGGTGTTCTTCGCGCCGAACCTGCTGGCGGACCCGAACAACTTCATCCACGCTAACCCGCTGCAGACGCCGAACGACATCGTGCCGGAGTGGTACTTCCTGCCGTTCTACGCCATCCTGCGCTCGGTGCCGAACAAGCTCGGCGGCGTGTGCTGCATGTTCGGCTCCATCCTGGTGCTGTTCGTCCTGCCCTGGCTCGATACCTCCCGGGTGCGCAGCGCGCGGTTCCGGCCGATCTACCGGCAGGTGATCTGGCTGTGGGTCCTGGCGACCGTGGTGCTCGGCGTGGTCGGCGCGCACAAGCCGCTGGGCTTCTGGGTGCCGCTCGGGCGGTTGTGCACGATCTACTACTTCTTCCATTTCCTGGTGCTGATGCCGCTGCTCGGCGTGATCGAGCGCCCGCTGCCGCTGCCGGAAAGCATCAGCCGCGCGGTGCTGGGCAAGGGGGGCGGACCGCTTCCCAGCGGCGCCGCAGCCAAGCCGATGGAGACGGCATGATGCGCGCGCTCCGTTCGCTGCTGTTCGCCGCGCTGTTCGGCATGGTCGCTGCCGGGCCGGCGCTGGCGCAGGACGCCGGAACCCCGCCGCTGCCGAACGAGCAGTGGAGCTTCTCCGGCCTGTTCGGCGGCGTTAATGAGGCCGCCGCGCAGCGCGGCTTCTGGGTCTATCTCAACGTCTGCTCCAACTGCCACGCGATGCACCAGATGCACTACCGGGATCTGGCCGGGATCGGCCTGACCCCGGCGCAGATCAAGGCGATCGCCGCGTCGGTGACGGTGCCGCAGGGGGTCAACAGCCAGGGCGAGCCGGTGACCGGGCCGGCTACTCCGGCGAGCCAGTTCCGCTCCCCCTTCCCGAACGAGGAAGCGGCGCGGGCGGCGCTGAACGGCGCCCTGCCGCCGGACCTGTCCCTGATCGTGAACGCGCGGGACGGAGGGCCTAACTACGTCTATGGCATCCTGACCGGGTTCGTGACGCCGCCGGCGGGCTTCGAGGTGCCGGCCGGCAAGTACTACAACGCGTATTTCCCCGGCCATCTGATCGCGATGCCGCCGCCGCTGCACGACGGGCTGGTGACCTATGCCGACGGTACCAAGGCAACCGTGCCGCAGATGGCGCATGATGTGGTGACGTTCCTGCAATGGACCGCCAATCCGGAAATGGTCCAGCGCAAGCAGATGGGCGTGCGGGTCGTGCTGTTCCTGCTGCTGCTCACCGGGCTGACCTACGCACTGAAGCGCAAGGTCTGGGCCGACGTGCATTGAGCGGCGCGCGTTGACCCCGGGGGGTGTGATCGCCGGCGGCTCGGCCCGGGTGGAGCCGGTCATCGGCGCCCCGGTGGAACCGGTCATCGGCATCGTCGGCGGCTCCGGCCTCTATGATATCGAGGGGCTGGAGGAGAAAACCTGGCGCCAGGTTGCCACACCCTGGGGCCAACCGTCCGATTCGTTGCTGTTCGGGCGGGTGGGCGACGTGCGCTGCGTGTTCCTGCCGCGCCACGGGCGGGGGCATCCGTTGTCGCCCACCCATCTGAACTACCGGGCGAATATCGACGCGCTGAAGCGCTCGGGAGTCACCGACGTCATTTCCCTGTCGGCGGTCGGCAGCTTGCAGGCAGACCTGCCGCCCGGGCAGTTCGTGATTGTCGATCAGTTCATCGACCGCAGCTTCGCCCGCGAAAAGAGCTTCTTCGGTGATGGTGTGGTCGCCCACGTCTCCATGGCACACCCGGTCTGCGCGCGATTGGGCGACGGCCTGGAGGCGGCGGCGCGGACCCTCGGCCTGCCGGTGCGTCGCGGCGGGACCTACCTGGTGATGGAGGGGCCGCAGTTCTCCACCAAGGCGGAAAGCGCGCTCTACCGAAGCTGGGGCGCCAGTGTGATCGGCATGACCAATATGCCGGAGGCCAAGCTCGCCCGCGAAGCCGAGCTTTGCTACGCCACCGTGGCGATGGTGACGGATTTCGACTGCTGGCACCCAGACCACGACGCGGTCACGGTGGAAGCGGTGGTCAAAGTGCTGCTGGAGAACGCCGACCGGGCGCGCAACCTGGTCCGCGCCGCGGTGCCGGCCCTGGGCCGGGCGCGGGGCCCTTGCCCTTGCGGCTGCGACCGGGCGCTGGATAATGCGATCATTACGGCGACCCACATGCGCGATCCGGCAGCGTTGGCCCGGCTGGACGCGGTGGCGGGACGGGTGCTGGCGGGCTAGCGCGTCAGAAGGCCCCTGGGGCCTTCCTGTGTCGAACTCTCGCCTCAGGCGGTGGCGCGGGCGGCTTTGCGCCGCGCAAACGCGAGACCGAAGACGCCGACGAAAAGCACGGCGAGCGTCGAAGGTTCCGCGACGGGCGAACTCTGGCTGACGGTCGTGGTGGGCAGGCCGCTCAGGGCGCCGGTGGGCAGGAAGTAGTCGCCGGTTTCCTGGTGGATTTCGCCGCCCTGGATGATCGAGTTGGCAATGACCGCGCCGGTCAACTGGCCGCTTGGGTTGGACACGGTGGCGTCCGGGGCCAGGATCTGGCCGTACCAGCTGCCGGCGAAGTTCAGCGTGGTGGCATCCACGAAGTCCCAGATCACGTTCGTTTCGTTATAATTGGAATTCATGTTCGGCAAGCCGTCTGTCGATGTCCCGGTCACGACCACGAACACGGTGTCGAGGCCGTTGGTGTTGATGCCCTGGAAATTCTGCTGCGAGGCCAGGTCGGCCATCGTGGTGGTGATGAACCCGTACCGCTTGCCGTTGTAGTTGCCTGACGCCGCGGTTGCGGTGACGAGCGTGTTGTTCCCGTTGGCGCCCAGGGTCTGCGGCGTGGTCGCCGCCGCGTCCAGGGCAATGCTGGAAGCGAGATCGTTGAGCGCGCTCCGGAACGGAATCGTGGTGGCGAAGGGGAAAGTGGTCGTCGTCGGCTGGTTGGTGTTGACCGGCGCGCCATTGAGATTCGACGTGTTGCCTGCGCTGGAGGCACCGGTATTGATGAAGCGGGGGCTGGAGATCGTGCCGTTGTTGGTCCCGGCGATATTCACGCCGCCGTCGCCCTGCATCTGGAGCGTACTGCCGCCGGCATTGTTGCCCTGGATGTAAAAATCGGCCCCTGAACTGCCGGCGTTGGCCCCGCCGCTCACGTTGCCCCAGACGTTCAGCGCGCCATAGGTCACGCCGCCGATCGGGGCGGTTTCGCCGCTGCAACCGTTGAAGCAGATGTTGTGATCCCCGCCGGAGAAATTCCCGCCGACGGCAACCCGCCCTTCCGTCTCGTTATTGGCGGTGTAGTCGCCGAATGTGACGACGTTGAACTGATTGAACACCCCTTCGTCCAGCGCAAGCTCCGACGCCGTCAGGGCGGCTCTGGCCGGAGGGGCGGCGAGAAGGAGAGAGAGGCACAGAGCGGAGCCGGCGGCAAGGAGCGAGCGCATAGGAACATCCACAAATTGAGAATACAAATATAAAGTTTATGCAACTCGAGAGTCAAGTGTAACCGCAACCGACGCATCCTCGGCAGATTGCATGACAGGAGACCGAAAATAGCGGGATAAAACACTATTTAGATATGTTGCATGTCTTTCTCGGCTACAGAGCAAATAATGATACAGATCTGAGATCCGGGCACTTCGGCGGATCGCGCCGACCGACGCCCTACGGCTGAAGGCCAGCCATCCGGACCGCCAGCATCAGATCAAGCCGTTGATCGAGCGCATCCGACACGGAACGGATCGTCCCGTTGCTCGCATAGGCGCGCTGCGCCAGCGCCGCGGCGTTCACCGCCTGCGGCGTACTTTCCCCCGCGCAGCCGCTCAGGATCAGCAGCCCGAGACATGCCAGCGGACCGATCAATCCGGGCCGGTCACGCCTGCGGGGCGCGGGCCGGCCGGGAAGTGCGGAGCACCGATCCATGGGGACCTCCTGTGGCGACGCTCCGCAGCTTCCGCCGGAAACCTTTCCGGACGGTTAACCGCCGTTCCGCATGTGGGAAAATCGCCCCGGTCCGAGACCGGGCCCGCTGCACGAGAGCAACCCGCTCGCGCCGGGACGCGCCCCACGCCCGGTCCGCGCCAACCTGAGTCCAGGCCGCCGCTCCCGCCGCTCCGCGCCAGGTCCCCGCATGGCCGGACAGTCAGCCGGGCGCCGTCGCGCGCCCGCCGCGGTTCATTGTCCGGAGCGCGTCGCCGGCGCCGCCAGCATGTGGTCGAGCCTTTCGTTCAGCGCGGCGGAGACGTCACCCACCTTCTGGGGCGAGGCATAGGCCGGCGGCGCCGCCACCGCCGCGGACACCGGCTGCGTGGGGCCGGGGCCGGCACAACTGCACAGGCCCAACACGACAAGCCCCGCGAAGGGGTCCAGGCGCAATGCCGCACCGGGGGCGCAGCGCGACGGAATCTCCCGGAAGACAGACAGGCGATTCCAGGGCAAAGCGGCGTCCTCCGGCCAACAGCGCCGTCACGCTGTGCACGAAGGCGTTACCCGATGCGACCAACGATCACGTGAGGCGGGAGGCACCCTCGCCGTCGATCCAGGCGATCCGACCGCCGGCAATCGTCGCCACCAGCCGCGCCGGCCGCTCCGCCGTCCCGGGCGCCAGCACCACCAGATCGGCCCGCCGCCCTTCGGCGATCAGGCCGCGATCGTCCAGCCCCGCCGCCGCCGCCGGCGCGGCCGAGATCAGCCCCCACGCCCGTTCCAGGTCGAGCACCCCGCGCCCGGCCAGGATCAGCGCCGCGCGCGGCAGCGCGGGGTAGAAATAATCCGACGTCAGCACCGAACAGATGCCCGCTTCGGCCAGCCGCGCCGCCGAGGCCCAGCCGAGATGCGACTTCCCGCGCAGCACGTTCGGGCTGCCCATTGCCACCGCGTCGCCCGCGTCCCGCGCCGCCTGGCCCACCGCTTCGGCCATCGGGAATTCGCAGATGCGCGCGCCGAGGTCGCGGAAGCGCACGCGATCGGCCACGGTCGCATCGTCATGGCTGGCGAGCGGGATGCCCGCCGCCTGCGCCGCCGCGGCCAGCCGCGCCTGGGCCGCCGGGACCTCGGCCGCCCGTGTGGCGACCTGCGTCGCCAGCGCGCGGAACGCGTCCGGACGCACCCCGGCACGCTCGGTGTATTTCGCCGCGGTGGCGGGATCGCCCATCTTCTCCAGGATCGCCGGCGTGTGGTCGTTGAACGCGAGCAGATGCACCCGTCCGGCGCGGATATCGGCCTCGGCCGTCTCCAGCGCATCGAGGTTGTAGGCTTCCCAGCGCAGATGCACCCGCAGGTCGCAGTGTCCGCGGTGCGCGGCCAGCGCGGCGAGCAGCGTGCGCCAGGTCTCGATCCCGCGCAGCCCGGGTTCCCACGACAGGGTCACGCCGAGATAGGCGGTAGTGATGCCGTTGGCGAGCAACTGCGCCTCGGTGTCCGCGATCGCCAGCGGGATCGGGAAATCGACACCCGGACGCGGCTGCACCTGGCGTTCGAACGCGTCCCCGTGCAGATCGATCGCCCCGGGTAGCACCCAGAGGCCGGAGGCGTCGAACCGACGCCCCGACGCCTCCCGGCCGGACCCGGCGCGATCGACCGCCGCGATACGCCCGTCGGCGACGGTCAGCGCCACGGGCCGCAGCCCCGCAGCAGGCAGCAGCACCGCGCCGCCGGTGAGAATAAGATCGGACATTGGGGGGACCTTCAGGGTTCGAACACGATTTGCACGCGCGGGGTGGGATAGCGCGCCAGGCCGAACTCGACCACCCGATCCGCGGCATCGACGTTGACGTTCTCCGTCACCAGCAGCGGGCGGGAGCGGGGCGTGCGCAGCAGCGCGGCTTCCTCAGGCGTCGGCAAGCGTGCGGTGACACGGGTGACCGCGCGGCGATAGTCGGCGATGCCGGTCGCGGCCAGCGCCTCGGTGATGCTGGGGGCTGTGCGCAGGGACTCCAGCAGGCCGGGGCCGAGCGTGGCGGGGAAATGATGCGCCGTCAGGCTCACCGGCCGGTCGTCGGCGAAGCCCAGCCGTTCGAGCAGGATCACCGCCGCACCCGTGGCGATGCCGAGCCCGCGCGCCACCGGCGGCTCGGCCGACACCTCAGCGAGCCGCAGCACCTGGCCGGAGGGCTCCTTGTTGTGCCGGCGGACCCATTCCGAGAACCGGGTGCGCGGCCCGATCGTGTAATCGAGCACGTCCTCGGAGACGAAACTGCCGCGGCCCTGGACGATGCGGATCAGGCCGGCGCGCGCAAGTTCCTCCAGCGCACGGCGCAGGGTGTGGCGGTTGACGCCGAAGCGGTAGGCGAGCTCGGCCTCGGACGGCAGGCGCGCACCGGCGGCGGGCGTACCGGCGGCGATTTCGGCGCGCAGGCGCTCGGCGATCTCCCGCCACAATGCCACTCCTTGCTGGCGCAGCAGGGCTTCGGCCGGATCGGGCGCGCGCTCGTGTGACATCGTCCTCCGCGCCGCCGCCGGTCAGTCCGCCGGCGGGGCAATCCAATTATAGAGTGCCAGGCCACCATCGACCGCCACCGTGGTACCGGTGACATAGGCAGCGAACCGGTCGGACAGGAGCGCGACCGCCATTGCGGCGATATCCTCCGGCGTGCCGGTGCGGCGCAGGGGGATCATCCGTTCCAGGGAGGCGATGTCGGCCGAGAACCCGCCGCCCGGGATGGCACCCGGGGCGATCGCGTTCACCCGGATTCCGTGCGGGCCGAGGGCGCGGGCCAGTTCCTTGACCAGCATCGTCTCGCCGGCCTTGGCGGCGCTGTAGTGCGGCAGGTTGCGCGGGGTCTCGGCGTGCAGCGAGGTGACGAAGACCATCCGCCCGCGCACCCCTTGCACGATCATGTGCCGCCCGGCCGCCTGGCCGAGCACGAAACCCGCGCGCAGGTTGGTCGTGACCATCGCGTCCCACTCGGTCTCCGTCAGCGCCAGCAAGTGCTGCGTCTCCGGCCGGCGCGGGGAGGCGCTGTGGACGAACAGCGAGAGGCGTCCGCCGGCGGCGGCGAGCGCGGCCTCGAACAGCGGTCGTGCGGCTTCCGGGTGCGACAAATCGGCGGGAAGGAAGGCGGCACCGAGTTCGGTGGCGACCGCGCCGCCGCGGGCGGGGTCGATGTCGGTCAGTACGAGCTGCGCGCCCTCGGCGGCCAGCGCGCGGGCGATGCCGCGGCCGATGCCGGAGGCGGCGCCGGTGACCAGGGCCGTGTCGCCGGCCAGCAACGTGTCAGCCATCGGCGGCCTCCGTGGCGGGACGGCGGGTCACGACGAGCTTCGGGGTGAAGCTCTGCACCGTCTCGCCGTTCTGGTTCACGGTCAGGCAGCGCACCCGGACCGTGCCGCGGTCGGGACGCGAGCGGGAAGGGGTGATCTCCAGCACCTCGCAGGTCACATGCAGGGTATCGCCGGGGCGCACCGGCCGTTCCCAGGCGAGCGTGCCGCCCGAGCCGATGATGCCGCCGGCGAGCGGGAGGCCGGACGTGACCAGCAGCCGCATGGTCAGTGCCGCGGTGTGCCAGCCACTGGCCGCGAGGCCGCCGAACAGGGTGGCCGCGGCCGCCGCGTCGTCCAGGTGGAACGGCTGCGGGTCCCAGGCGGCGGCGAAGGCGCGGATCGCGTCCGCGTCGATCGTCGCGCGCGCGCTGGTGAAGCGCTGGCCGACCTGGAGGTCTTCGAGGAACAACGTGGTCATCACTCGATCATAACGGGAAGCGGGCGCCATGCCAGTCTCCCTCTCCCTTGTGGGGGAAGGGGCGGGGTGAGGCGGGGGGGGCGGCACGAGATGCGGATCGGGGGGCGAATTGGCCCCCCTTACCCCCTCTTCCCCGCAAGCGCGGAGGGATAGGGAGAACGGCGGCCCCCCCGCCTTTTTCATCCCCGGTGGCGCATCGGCCGCCCGATGTGGGGCGTCTCTCCCGCAACGGGGGAGGGAGAAGAGCGGGGCTTAGCCCTCCGCCACGCCGAGCGCGCGGCGGAAGCGGTCCGCAAGATAGGCGCCATCGCGCGGCGGCAGGTGGCGCGGCACCTCGGCGGGCGCGATCTTCAGCACTGCGAACAGCGGTTCGCTACGCAACCGAGGCTTCAGGGCGGCGACCTCGTCCCTATCGCGGGCGGTGGCGATTTCGGTCCAGCCGCAGGCGGAAGCGACGGCGGCGAGGTCCGTTGCGTGGCCGGTGTGGCTGCGCTGCGCCCCCGTCTCCCCGAAGCGGGCGTTGTCCAGCACGGCGATCGCCAGGTTGCGGGGCTTTGCCGCGGCGATGGAGGCAAGCGCGCCGATGCCCATCAGCATCTCCCCGTCCCCGGTCAGCACCAGCACGTGTCGGCGCGGCTGTGCCAGCGCGAGCCCGAGGCCGATCATCGCCGCGCCGCCCATGGCCCCCCAGAGATAGAAATTGAGTGCCCGGTCGCCGGCGGCGCCGAGGTCGTAGGTGGCCGAGCCGAGCCCGCTCACGACCAGCAGTTCGCCCGGGTCCTTCACCAGCTCCGCCACCACGGCGCGGCGGTCGAGCGTGCCTTCGTTGTGCATGCGGTCGGGAGTCATTTCACGAACACCTTGCTGCCGATCAGGCGTTGGGAGAACAGCACGGCTACCGGCACCGCCGAATTGAACGCGAACGACGCGGCCGCGGCCACCGTCTCGGCGGCTTCCCCCGGATGGTCGGCGCGGCGCACGTGCACGCCGGCGGCGGTCAGAACGGTGGGCGTGGCGGCGCCCATCGGCACCTGCCACGGGTTGAACTCGCCCCACTCGCCCCGCATGGTCACGAGGGTCAGGAACGGCATCCGGCAGTTCACCGGCAGGGACAGCATGTTGATGCAGTTGCCGACGCCGGAGGACTGCATGAGCAGACAGGCGCGCTCCCCGCCGAGCCAGGCGCCGGCGGCGAGCGCGATGCCCTCCTCTTCGGTGGTCAGGACGATGGCCTGCATCCCGGGGTCGGCGTGCGCCGCCTCGATCAGATGCGCGTGGCCGGCGTCGGGCACGTAGGCGAGTTGGGTGATACGGGCAGCTTGCAGCGCGGCGAAGACATCCGCCTGCCAGGTTGGTCGTTCCATGGTCCCTCCAGGGTCGGGGCGCACCCTGCAAGCGGATGCACCGGAGGGCAAGCCGGCCCCATGCCGGGGTCGCAAGCCGGACCAGACCTGCGCTGTGCAGGATCGTCGGCTTGCGCGATCGCGAGCAGCGCGCGGATCCGAAACATCGGATCCGGGTCGCCTAGCCGCGCTCCGCCCGCAGCTTGGCCCAGAATGCGAGGCGCTTGGCGATCTCGCGTTCGAACCCGCGGTCGCGCGGTCGGTAGAAGGTCTCCCGTTCCATTCCGTCGGGGAAGTAGTTCTGGCCGGAGAACGCGTCCTCGGTCTCGTGGTCGTAGGCGTAGCCGGCGCCGTAGCCGAGCTCCTGCATCAGCTTGGTCGGGGCGTTCAGGATATGCGCCGGTGGCATCAGGCTGCCGGTCGCCTTTGCCGCCTGCCGCGCCGCGCTGAGCGCTGTGTATACCGCGTTCGATTTCGGTGCTGTACCGAGATAGACGATCGCCTGGGCGAGCGCGAGCTCACCCTCCGGACTGCCCAGCCGCTCGTAGGTCTCCCACGCCGCCAGCGTCTGGCCGAGCGCGGCGGGATCGGCCATGCCGATATCCTCGGCGGCGAAACGGGTCAGGCGACGGGCGATGTAGCGTGGGTCCTCCCCGCCCGTCAGCATGCGGGCGAACCAGTACAACGCCGCATCGGGGTCGGAGCCGCGCAGCGATTTGTGCAACGCGGAGATCAGGTTGTAGTGCTCCTCCCGGTCCTTGTCGTACAGCGCGGCACGGCGGGCGAGCAGGTCGGCAAGCGCGGCAGGATCGAGCGGCGGGGTCTCCGCCGGCAGCGCCGCGATCTGCTCGGCCATGTTGAGCAGGTAGCGCCCGTCGCCGTCGGCCATCGCGCGCAGGCTGGCCCGGCCGTCCGGATCGAGCGCCAAGGTGTGGCCCAGCTCGGCCTCGGCGCGCTCCAGCAGCAACTCCAGCGCCGCATCGTCCAGCCGGCGCAGCACCAGCACCTGGCAGCGCGAGAGCAGTGCGCCGTTCAGCGCAAAGGACGGATTTTCCGTGGTGGCGCCGATCAGGGTGACGGTGCCGTCCTCCACCACGGGCAGGAATCCGTCCTGCTGGGCGCGGTTGAAGCGATGGATCTCGTCGACGAACAGCAATGTGCCCTGGCCGGTGCGCCGGCGCCGCCCCGCCTCCTCGAACGCGCGCTTGAGGTCGGCAACGCCGGAGAACACGGCCGAGAGCTGCACGAACGCCAGCCCCGCGCGCGCCGCCAGCAGTCGGGCGATCGTCGTCTTGCCGGTGCCCGGCGGCCCCCACAAAATCAGCGACGCCAGCGACCCGCGCGCCAACATGCGGGTCAGGCTGCCCTCGATCCCGACCAGATGGTCCTGGCCCACCACCTGGTCGAGCGCGCGCGGCCGCAACCGGTCGGCCAGCGGTCGGGCAGCCGGCGCCGGCGCACCCCCCTGCTCCGCAGGCGGGCCGAACAGATCGTCCGGCGCACTAGGCATGGGCGGCAGACCGCATCGGGCGGGCAAAGAACATGACAGCCCCAAGCTGTTCGCCCGCAGGCCCCGATGCAAGCGTTGCGACGCCCCGGCACGGGGCATTATATCAACCGGCGTGCTGCCGGGCGGTTTCGCAAGCAAGGCCAGGGGGCAAAGCCCCCCTGGCCTTGCTTGCGAAACCGCCCGGCAGCACGCCGATCGTATCGCACGAAAGGCTCCCGGCGCATGGATCTCAAGGACCACATCCGCGGCATTCCGGATTTTCCGAAGCCCGGCATTCTGTTCTACGACATCTCCACTTTGCTGCGCGACGCCGATGCTTGGCAGGTGGCGATGGGGCGCATGGCGCGGGCGGTGCGCACGTACCAGCCTGATCTGCTGGCCGGGATCGAGAGCCGGGGATTTTTGATCGCTGCGCCGTTGGCGCTGAAGCTTGGGTGCGGTTTCGTCATGTTGCGCAAGCGCGGCAAGCTGCCGGGAGCGACGCGCGGCCTCGATTACGCGTTGGAATACGGCACCGACCGGATCGAGCTGCAGGCCGATGCGGTTGCGCCAGGCCAGCGGGTGGTGGTGGTCGATGATCTGCTGGCCACCGGCGGCACCATGGCGGCGGGGATTGCGCTGCTCCGTTCGGTAGGGGCGGTGGTGCCGGCGACGGCGGCGTTGATCGAGCTCACGTTCCTCAATGGGCGCGGCCGGCTTGATGTGCCGTGCGAGGCGCTGGTCGCGTACGACGCCTGACCGCGGCGGGGCTCGGCCGCCCGGCAGCTTCAGCGCCGCTTCCGGGCCGGCCAGGATTTCGAGCCGCCGCGCGCGCCCGGCCAGCTCAGGCCGGCCAGTTCAGAATGGAGAACCCACGGCCGCCGGACGGGTTCGGCACGATGCGCTCGAGCCCGCCGCGCTCGCGATGCGGGAGGAAGGTGACCGGCGATCGCCCGCTGTCCGCGCGCTCACCCCGGCGGCATCTCGTCCATGGCCGGCCGGCCGGTGACATGGCGCCAGTGATGCCACAGCAGTCGCGCTGCCAGGGCGCGCGACGGGCGCCATGCGTCGGCGAGCGCACGCAGCGCGACAGGTCCCGGACGCGCGGGCAGGCCGCGGAGGTGGGCCATGGCGGCGGCCAGCGCCAGATCCCCGGCGGGGAACACGTCCTCCCGCCCGAGCGCGAACAGCAAGTAGATCTCGGCCGTCCAACGGCCCAGGCCGCGCACGGTGGCGATCGTTGCGATCGCCGCTTCATCGTCCATCTCCACGAGTTGCGCCGGATCAAGAATGCCCTCGGCGAACGCGATCGCGAGGGCGCGGGCGTGCGCCACCTTCGGCCGCGACAGGCCGGCTCCGCGCAGCGCGTCGTCCGACAGCGCCAGCACCCCTTCGGGGGTATCGGCGCCGGGCAGGGCGCGCAGCCGCCGCCAGACGGCCCCGGCTGCCTGATTGCTGATCTGCTGGCCGACGATGGCGGCGAGCAAGCCGGGAAACCCCGCCGGGCGCACCCGCCACGGGAGCGGTCCGGCTCGCATCTCGATCGCCGCCAGGCCCGGATCGAGGGCGATCAGGCGGTCGAGCGCGGCGCGCGCGGGCAAGGGCGGGTGGGGGAATTCCATGCGCGGCGAGTGAAGCACCGCGCCCACCGGCTTGGCACCCCCCTCCGCGCCCAGGGCACGGTCCCTGCGCCTGCCGCGCGGTCCGCAATCGCGCATGGTGCGAGGCGCGTGGGCCGCCGTCCGCCGGAGCCGGGTGGCAAGCACCCGGCTCCGGCCCGCGTCCGCGTCAGCCGACCCGGCGGATGCGCCCGGTCCGGCTGTCGATGGTGAAGCTCGCGATCACGCTGTTGTCGGAAGTGGCATAGGAAAAGCCGATCTGACCGTCCGACATCTGCTTCACGTCCACCACCTTCCAGGTGTGGTTGCCGTTCCAGCGCAGGAACCCGGTCGCGATCGCCTGCGCGTCGGCGGTCGTGATCTGGCGGTTGGCCGGGTGGAACAGCAGGGCGAACGTGCCCGGCGCGATCAGCCGCCGATGATGATGCCAGGCCCCCGGCCGGTGCATCCAGTGCTTCCAGCCCGGGGCGCCGTGCGGCCCCTGCGGCGGCGGACCGCCCGCGAGGCCGGACGGCGACGGGGGGGGGGCCGCGTGGGCCACCAGCGCTCCACCGGCCGAGCCGCCGGCGATCGCGAGGGCGGCGGCCGCCGCCAGGACTGTCATTCTCCGCATGATGTCTCTCCGTTTTTGCCGCGGTTCCGGTGCGGCAGGTCGGGACATAGGGGGAAGAACCTGCGTCTGCCGCTCGGACAGGCGACGAAGTGAAACCGAATGCAACACGCACTGCCGAACGGCCTGCGGTTCGCCTATCATCACGGGATGGAGACCGTTCCGCATATCCTGGTCGTGGACGACGACCGGGAAATCCGCGACTTGCTCGCCCGCTTCCTGGAACGCCACCAGGTGCGCGTCACCGCCGTGCGCGACGCGCGCGAGGCCCGCCGTGCCTGGCCGAACGGACACTATCACCTGGTCGTGCTGGACCTGATGCTGCCGGGGGAAAGCGGCCTCGACCTTGCGCGCTTCCTGCGCACCCAGTCGAACGTGCCGATCGTGATGCTGACCGCGATGGGGGAGGAAACCGACCGCATCATCGGCCTCGAACTCGGGGCCGACGACTATGTCGCCAAGCCGTTCAATCCGCGCGAACTGCTGGCCCGCATCCGCGCCGTGCTACGCCGCGCCGGCGACGCCGCCGGGCCGCGCGCCGAGGCGGCAAGCCGCAGCCTGCGCTTTGCCGGCTGGACCCTGGAACCGGCGCGGCGGCGGCTGCTCAACCCCGAAGGGGCGGAAGTCGCCCTGACCGGGGGGGAATACGACCTGCTGCTGGCGCTGGCGGAACGGGCGAATTGGGTGCTGACTCGCGACATGCTGCTCGACCTGCTGCGCGGGCGCCAGGCAGGGCCGTTCGACCGCGCGATCGACGTGGCGGTGAGCCGGCTGCGGCGCAAATTGGAAGACGGCGGGCACAACGCCCAGCTCATCAAGACCGTGCGCGGCGGGGGATACGTCCTGGCGGCGACCGTCGAACGGGGCTGATCCAGGGCGATCGGGCGAAGCTCCGGTCGTTCACCTCTCCCGCAAGCTGGAGAGATGCCCTGCATCGGGCCGCTCTCCCGCAAGCTGGAGAGATGCCCTGCATCGGGCCGCTGATGCGCCACCGGGGATGAAAACGTCGGGAGTGCGCGGACCGCGGCGTCTGTGCGAAGCTCGGTGCCGGGCGGCTGCCCTGAGGCCGCCCCTCCCTGTGGTGTATCGCAGCCCGTGGAGAGATTGGCCCGCGCTGTCGCAAGGTATCATCGCATGTGGCGGGCGTGAACTGCGCCGATTTGGCGGTTTGCGGCGAGCACGGATAGCAGGTTCTTCGTCCCCCGATGACAGCGCACGCCGCCGCTCGTCCCCGAACCGGAGGAGAGCGATGGACGTTTTGAGGGAACGGAGTGCGGGCCTGGATGTTCACCGCTCGGTGATCGTGGCCTGCGTGTTGACATCGAGTGCCGGCGCGCCCGTGAGCAAGGCGGTGCAGTCCTTCGCCGCGACGGCGGCCGGCCTGGTGGGGTTGGTGAGCTGGCTGCGCGGCTCCGCCGTCACCCCTGTCGGCATGGAGGCCACCGGCGTCTACTGGATGCCGGTGTATGCCGCGCTGGAGGCCGCCGGCGGGCTGACCCCGATCGTCGCCAATGCGGGCCATATCAAGGCGGTACCGGGGCACGCGCGCAAAAAGATCGCCCCCCTGACCACGGCCTTGGAGGGGCACCTGGCCGAACACCAGCGCTTCGTGTTGCAGATGCAACTGCACCGGATCGAGGCCACCGAACAGCAGATCGCACAGCTCGACGAACAGATCGAGACGCGGCGGGACCCCTATCGCGCCCAGATGGCCCTGCTGATGAGCATTCCCGGGATCGAGTGGGGTGGCGCGGCCACCATCCTGGCCGAGATCGGCGTCGATATGTCGGTCTTCCCCACCGCCGGCCATCTCGCCGCCTGGGCCGGCGTGTGCCCGGCCAACAACCAAAGTGCAGGCAAGCAGAAGGCCACCGCGGCCCGCACCGCCAACCGCCACGCCACCACCGCCCTGTGCAACGCCGCCGTCAGTGCCGCGCACCGGAAAGGCAGCTACCTGAAGGCCAAATACCACAGCCTCAAAAGCCGCATCGGCGCGCCGGCAAGGCCGTGCTCGCAATCGGCCACAAGCTGCTGGTCTGCATCTGGCACATGCTGGCCGAGGGGTGTCTCTACCGCGATCTCGGCGAGAGCTACCTCGACCGCCGCACCGAACAGCAGACCCTCAAGCGATACGCCCGCAAGCTCAACCCGCTCGGCTACGCCATCGTCCCCAAACAGCAGGTCGCCACAATGGCCGCCTAGCGCCCAAGGCCCTCAGGGCAGGAGTTTTCATAGCAGGTCGGCGGGCGCAGCGGGGCGGGTGAGGGGGCGGCGTGCGGCACCCGGTTCGCTTCGCGAACCGACCTCTCCCGCAAACGCGAGAGGTGGGGTCGAACCAAGCCGACCCTCCGAGCGGGAGTTTTCATAGCAGGGGCCAGGACGCGCGGGTGCGCCGCGCCTCGTGGGCGGCCTTTCGGCGTGCCGGGCCCGCTCCCTCTCAGTGCGTGAAAAGCAACCGACCTAGCGAAAGAAAGCCCCTCAAAAAGCCTCAGGCGTCCGGGCGATGCCGGCTGCTCGCGGGCGTTCCGTCACAAACTCTCAGTGCGTCCACATCTCGCGGCGGCCGTAGCGGAAGTTGTCGGCGTAGGCTTTGGGATGTTGGCGGTGTTCGGTGGGGCGTTCGAGTGCGTAGGCGATGCCGTGTTTTTCGGCGTAGGCCACGGCTTCTGCGCTGGTGGCGAAGCCGAGGCGGACTTGCGTTTGCGTGTCCGTGCTGCCGATCCAGCCCATCAGGGGGTCCGGCCGGCGCGGGGCGGCGGGTTCGAACTCCAGCACCCAGTGATGTGTGCCGGCGCGGCCGGATTGCATGGCGTTTTTCGGCGGCTGGTAGATGCGCGCGCGCATGGGGATTGTTCTGTCCTTACGTTGTGGTCGGGGCGGCCGGATTTGAACCGGCGGCCTCGTGTACCCAAAACACGCGCGCTGACCAAGCTGCGCCACGCCCCGAACGGGAAAAAGCCGAGGCTGAGGGAGACGCCCAGCCTTGGCGGCTTTCCGCTAGCACATCACCCGGCCGGGTGAAACATCGGCCCCTCGACCTTGTCGCCCACCGTGATCCCGAGCCGTCTGGTGGTCCCGCCCGCCAGTTCCAAGGTGGCGGTGACCTTCCCGTGGCTGGCGATGATGCGCAGACTTTGCGGCACCGTGTTCTCGGCGATCGAATTGATCGTGCCGTCGGCCTTGATGAACACCATGTCGAGCGGCACCAGCGTGTGCTTCATCCACATCTGCGAGACGATGGGCGTGGGCCAGACGAACAGCATCCCGCCGTCGGGGGCGACCTTGGTGCGGTACATCAGCCCGGTGATCTGCTGCTGCTCCGTGCGCGCCATTTCCACGTCGAAGGCATGGCGCTGGCCGTCTTTGGTGACGATGGTCAGGTGCTCTCTGGCCAGTTCCGGCTGCGGCCCTTTCGGGTCGGATTGGGCGAAGGCGGCGATAGGGGCGGCGAGCAGCAGGGCGAGGAGGATGCGGCGGTTCATGCGGACGGGCTTTCCTTCAGGGCGGCAGCGGCGAGGCGCGGGATCTCCGCCCGCACCGGGCCTTCGCGGGGGGGATCGCGGAGGGTGGTGAACCAATGGCCGGGCGGGTTGCGCCCTGCCGCGCGGTCGAAGCGCAGGCCGCGCAGCACCGCCTCGGCCGCCGGCGGCAGGATGTCGGGGATCGGCAGGTCGTTGAGCGTGGCCCAGATGACGGCCCAGCACCGCCCCACGCTCCAGGGGTTGTAGCCGCCGCCGCCGAGCACGACCAGCCGCGGGGCCAGGTCGCGCAGCGCCGCGGCCACTGCGCAATGGGCGTTGTTGGACAACGCCAATCGGGCCAGCGGGTCTTCCTCCAGCGCGTCCGCCCCGGCCTGCAGCATGATCGCCTGCGGCCGGTGGGCGCGGATCAGCGGCAGGACGGCAGTTTCGATGATGGTCCGGAACTCGGTATCGTTGCAGCCCGGCGGCAGGGGGAAGTTGCGTGCCGCCCCGCCGGCGCGGTCGGCGGCGGCGCCGGTATAGGGCCAGCGGCCGGCCTCGTGCAGGCTGATGGTGAGCACGCCGGGATCGTCATGGAAGGCGTCCTGCACGCCGTCGCCGTGATGGGCGTCGATGTCGAGGTAGGCGATGCGCGTGAGGCCCTGGTCGCGCCAGGCGAGCAGGCCGAGCACCGGGTCGTTGATGAAGCAAAAACCCGCGGCGCGGTCCGCCCTGCCGTGGTGTGTGCCGCCGCCGGGGCAGTGCACGATGCCGCCTTCTGCCGTGAGCCGTGCCGCCAGCAGTACCCCGCCGGCGGAGATTGTGGGGCGGCGGAACATCTCAGGGTAGACTGGATTGCCCTCGACGCCGAGCCGGTGGCGGGTGCGATCGGTTTCGCCCACGTGCTGCGTGGCTTCGGCGCGGCGCAGGGCGGCGATGTAGGTGGGTGTGTGGAAACGGGCGAGCTCGGCCTCGGTCGCCATCGGCGCGTCGCGGTAGGCGTCCTCGGGCAGCCAGCCGAGCGCGCGGCAGAGATCGGTGCAGACCGACACGCGCGGCACCGCGAGCGGGTGTTTCGGCCCGTAGCTGGAATTGCGATAGATCGCGCTGCCGATATAGATCGGCCGCCGGAGCGCGGCGTCCGTCATGGCCGCTTTGGCGTGGCCCGTCGCGGTCAGCGTTGCGGCATGCCCTGTGGGACGATCGTCGTGACGATCGAGACATCCAGTGCCTCGTAGTCGTGGTAGCCGATCGTCTCGTACAGCTCGGCCCGGGTCTGCATGCGGTCGATCATCGCCTGGGGGCCGCCGTCGCGGCGGATGGCGGTATAGAGTTCGGCCTGCGCCTTGTTCGCCACCCGCAGCGAGCTGACCGGCCAGATCACCATCTTGTAGCCCATGGCGGCGAACTCGGTGGCGGTGAAGAACGGCGTGCGGCCGAACTCGGTCATGTTGGCGAGCAGCGGAGCGTCCACAAGTTCGGCGAAGCTGCGGAACATCTCGGCGGTGGTCAGTGCCTCGGGGAAGATCGCGTCGGCTCCGGCCTGCAAATAGAGCTTCGCGCGGGCCACCGCGCCGTCCATCCCCTCGCTGGCGGCGGCGTCGGTGCGGGCGATGATCACGAGGTGGCGGCGGGCGCGCGCGGCAGCGGCGATCTTGGCCGCCATGTCGTGCGGGTCGGCCAGTTTCTTGTCGTTCAGGTGGCCGCATTTCTTCGGCAGCAACTGGTCCTCGATGTGCACGGCGGCGGCGCCGGCATCCTCGAAGCTGCGCACCATGTGCATGACGTTGAGCGCCTCGCCGTAGCCGGTATCGCCGTCGACCAGCACCGGCAGGCCGCTCGCGCGGGCGAGCTGGCGGACGAAGAAGCAGACCTCGTCGACGGTGATGATGCCGAGGTCGGGCAGGCCCATCTGCGCGCTCATCGCCGCGCCGGACAGATAGAGCGCGTCGAACCCGGCCGCGCGCGCCTGAAGTGCCGCCTGGCCGTTGTGCGCGCCGGGGAGCTGCAGGATCTCCGGGCGGGCGAGCAGCGCCCGGAACCGATCGCCGGCGGGCGCGGTGGGGAGGTCGGCGGCAACGAGATAGGTCATGGGGAGGGTCCGGTTACCGAGAGGGAGGCAACCTCTAGTACGCGCGGCGATGACGGCCGACAAGCGCACCCAGGGCATCGGGTGAACCTCCGACGCGTCACCTCTCGCGAGAGCGGGAGAGGTCGCCCCACGCAGCGGGGCGGGTGAGGGCGCGAGGCACGGTTCCCCCACCCGTCCGCTACCCGAACCGACCTCTCCCGCTCTCGCGCGAGAGGTGAAGCAGCCGCCCGCGGCAATGCTCCGGTTCACCCGATTGCCCTGCAAGCGCGCTTGCAACCTCTTGCTTCGCTTCCCGGTTCCATCCTACCAGAAAACCCTAAGCGCGCGGTCCTGAAGGCGCGCAGCACCAGGGAGGAAACGCGATGAGTCTGCGCCAAGCCGGCACCACGCGCCGGAGCTTACTGACCGCGGCGGGCGCCGCCACCGGCCTCGGGATGCCGTTCATCCGCCCGGCCGAGGCGGCCGGTCCGATCCGCATCGGCGTGCTGCTCGCCAAGACCGGGAGCATCGCCGCGCAGGCCCAGTATCTGTGGGACGGTACGCAGCTCGCCGCCGCCGAGCGGGGCAACAAGATCAACGGCCGTCCCATCGAGCTCGTTTGGTACGACGAACCCTCCACCCAGGGCGCGGAACAGAATTTCCGCAAGCTCGTGCAGGAGGAGAAGGTTGTGGCCGTGCTGGGCGGCACGCTGAGTTCCTCCGCGCTCGCCGAGGAGGCGGCGTCCCAGGAGCTGAAAATCCCCTACGTCTGCAACAACGCCGCCGCGACCGAGATGACCGGCAAGAACTGCAGCCGCTACACCTTCCGGTTGAACACGCCGGTTGACGTGCAGGCGCGCATGTTCGCACCGTTTCTGATGGGCTACGGCAAGAAGTGGTACTTCCTGACCGCCTCCTACGCCTTCGGCCAGGACATCGCCCGTTCGTTCAAGGCGCTGTTGAAGACCGCCGGCGGCACGATCGTGGGCGACGACACCGTGCCGCTCAACACCGCCGACTACAGCGCCTACATCCTGAAGATCCGCGAAGCCAAGCCGGACATGGTGCTGGCGGGGCTGGCCGGCGACCTCGGCACCTGCCTCAAGCAGTGGAACGACATGGGGATGAAGGGCAAGATCCCGTTCGCCGAGATCGCGATCGGCGATTCCGACATCTGGGGCGTGGGCCCTCAGGCGGCCACCGGCCTCTATACCTCGCTCTGGTGGTACAGGAACCAGGCCAACACCCCGGCCGAGAAGGCGATGGCCGCCCAGCACGAGAAGAAATACGGCAAGCCCGCGGCCGACAAATCCTGGATGGGCTGGCTCGCCGCCCGCTCCCTGTTCGAATCGATCCAGGCGGCGAAATCGACCGAGCCGATGGCGATCGTCGAAGCGCTGGAGCACTGGAAGGACAGCGGCACCGGCACATCGTACCGCAGCTCGGACCATCAGATGCTGCTGTCCAACCTGGTGGTGCAGGTCAAGCCGAAGATCACCACCAAGTGGGATTATTTCAACGTGATCGCCACGGTGCCGAAGAACAAGGCCGACCTGGCAAAGGTGTACGGCACCGAAGCCGAGGTCGGCTGCCACTTCCCGCCGGCCTGACCGGGAAGGCCGGTCGCGATGCTGTCGCTGTGGCTTTCCCAGCTCGCCAATGGTCTGGTGCTGGGCGGCCTCTATGTGCTGATCGCGATCGGCCTTTCCATCATCTTCGGTCTGCTCGGGATCGTGAATTTCGCCCATGGCGGGTTCTTCGCGCTGGGGGCGTATTTCGCGGTCGCCCTGTTCAACGCGCTCGGCTGGCCGGCGGTGCTGCTGGCGCCGATCCTGGTCGGGCTGGTCGGCATGGTGGTGGAACGGCTGCTGATCCATCGCCTGTACGACAAGGAACCGCTGATCAGCCTGATCGTGACCTTCGCCCTCGCGCTGATGATCGAGGCGCTGACGAAGCTAATCTGGGGCGGGCTCGGCCTGCCGTTCAACGCCCCGCCGTTCCTGACCGGCATCTTCCTCTGGGGGCCGGTGCTGGTCACCCGCTACCGGTTCGCCGTCTTCCTGGTGACGGTGGCGCTGCTGGCGGGGCTGTGGGCGTTCCTGCAATTCACGCCCTACGGCCGCATCCTGCGCGCCGGATCGCGCGATCCGGAGATGGTCGGCCTGCTCGGCATTCGCCTGCCGCGGGTGCTGACCGCGGTGTTCGGCCTCGGCTGTGCGATCGCCGGCATTGCCGGGGTGCTGGCTGCGCCGCTGTGGACGGTCGATCCCACGATCTCGGAAAACGCAATCATGCCGGCCTTCGTGATCGTGACCATCGGCGGGCTCGGGTCCTTTCCCGGCGCGGTGATCGCCGGGCTGCTGGTGGGTGAGGTCGTCACCATCACGATCCAGCTCGCCCCCGCCGCCTCCGGCGCGATCATGTACATCTTCATGGCGGCGGTGCTGCTGATCCGGCCGCGCGGCCTGCTCGGCGAGCGCTGGGAACGGTTCGAATGAGCGCCGCCGCGATCCGCCGACCCGCGCTCTCCGGCGTGCTGCGCCACCCGGTGTTGTGGGTGGCGGTGGTGCTGCTGGCGCTGACCGCGCTGTGGTACGCGATCGACGCGCCCGAGAGCCTGATCGCCGAGATCGCCATCTACACCCTGTACGGCGCGGCGGTGAATCTGCTGGTGGGCTATACCGGCCTGGTGCCGTTCGGCGCCGCGGTGTTCTTCGGCTGCGCCAGCTACGCGACCGCGATCGCCCTGCTGCGCGGCATGGGCAACGAGATCGAAGCGCTGGTCTTTGCGATCGGCTTCAGCCTGCTGCTCGCGGTGGCGATCGGGCTCATCATCCTGCGCCGGCGTGGCCTCTATTTTTCGCTGCTGACCCTGGCCTTCTCGCAGACCGCGTTCGAGATCGCGTTCAAATGGACCGCGCTCACCGGCGGGGAGAACGGGCTGCAGAACGTGCCGCGGCCGCTTCTGAGCGACCCGACGGTGTTCCACGCTTTCACCCTGGTCACCGTCACCCTCGGGATGTGGCTGCTTTGGCGCATCGCCCATTCGCCGTTCGGGCGCACCCTGCAGGCGCTGCGCGACAACGAGCAGCGGGTGCGCAGCCTGGGCTACAACACCTTCCTGCTGAAGCTGATCGCCTTCGTGGTGATGGGGGTCGTGGTCGGCTTTGCGGGGTCGCTGCTCGCGCTACTGTTGCGCGGCGCCTATGCCGACAACCTCGGCTGGCAGCATGCGGGCGACGCGCTGCTGATGGTCGTGCTGGGGGGCGTGCACCAGTTCCTCGGCCCGCTGTGGGGCGCCATCGCCTTCGTCATCCTGGAGGATCGGCTGTCGGCGCTGACCGAGAACTGGTGGCTGATCTTCGCCCCGGTCATCCTGGTGTTCGCGCTCGGCTCGCCGGAAGGGATCACGGGGCTGGTGCAGCGGATCGCCCGGCGCCCGCGCTGGACCCTGACCCGGCCGGGCATCCCGTTGCGTCCGGCGCGCATCGAGCCCTGGCAGAGCGCACATCTGAAACTGGACCCTGCCCGGCCGATCCTGTCGGTCGAAGGGCTGCACAAGCGGTTCGGCTCCCTGGTCACCGCCGCCGATCTGCGGTTGGACGTGTTCCCGTTCCGGCTGCACAGCTTCATCGGCCCGAACGGGGCCGGCAAGACGACGTTCTTCAACATGCTGACCGGGCTGCTGGCTCCCAATGCGGGGGTGATCCGGTTTCAGGGCCGCGACATCACCCAACTCGCCGACTACCGGCGGGTGCGGCTTGGGCTCGGCCGCTCGTTCCAGATACTGAGCGTCTTCCGCACCCTGACGGCGTTCGAGAACGTGCGCATCGCGGTGCAGGCGCGCGAGGCGGGGGCGGGAAACCTGTGGCGCGACGCCTATCGGATGGAGGCGGTGAACGCGCGCACCTGGTCGCTGCTCGATGCCGTCGGCCTCGCCGACCGCGCGGCGGAGACGTGCGAGAGCCTGGCGCATGGGGAGAAGCGGCTGCTCGAAATCGCCATCACCCTGGCGACCGACGCCAAGCTGCTGCTGCTCGACGAGCCGCTGGCGGGGCTCGCCGAGGCTGATCGCGAGGTGGTCGGGCGGCTGATCCGCCGGCTGGCGGAAACCCACGCGGTGCTGCTGATCGAGCACGACATTGACCGCGTGCTGGCGCTGTCGGACCGCATTTCCGTGCTGCACCAGGGAAGGCTGATCGCCGACGGCAAGCCGGCCGAGGTGGCGGCCAATCCGGAGGTGATCACCGCCTATCTCGGCACCGCGCACGGCGCCCCGCCCGCGATCGCGGCCCCCGCGCCGGGGCCGACGCCGGCCGGAGCCGGGGGGCCGCTGCTGGAGATCGCGGGGCTACGGGCCGGCTACGGCGGCAGCACGGTGCTGGACGGGATCGACGTTGTGGTGGGCACGGGCGAGGCGGTCGCGCTGCTGGGCCGCAACGGCGTCGGCAAGACCACCCTGTTGCGCGCGATCACCGGTACGGTGCGTGCCTCCTCCGGGGGCATCGTGCTGGACGGTGCTGCGATCGTCGGGCGGCCGAGCTTCGAGATCAACCGCCGCGGCATCTCTCTGGTGCCGGAAGGGCGGCGGGTGTTCCCGAACCTGACGGTGGTCGACAACTTGCGGCTCGCCGCGCGGGCGGGGGGGGCGAGCCTCGACGGGGTGTACGACCTGTTCCCGAAGCTGCGTGTGCTGGCGCGCTCGCGGGCAGAAAGCCTGTCGGGCGGGGAGCGGCAGATGCTGGCGATCGCGCGTGCCCTGATGGTGCCGGCAAAACTGATCCTGCTGGACGAACCGTTCGAAGGGCTGGCGCCGGCGATCGTGCAGGAGGTGATGGCGGCGCTGGCCCGGCTGCGCGGCAAGGTTGCGATGGTGATCGTGGAGCACCACGCGGAGACGGTGCTGCCGCTCGTCGATCGCGCCTACGTGCTGGTGAACGGCCAGGTGGCGTTCGCCGGCAGCGCGCGGGCGCTGGAGGTGGATCCGGCGCTGCAGGCGCGGCTGCTCGGGGTGGTGCAGCCGGAGCTGGACGCGGTCTGATCGCAATCGGCGAAGGCCTTTGCCTCCGATGTCTCCGCCGGTTGGCTTAACGCGCGGCTGCGCCGAGGATCGTGCCGTCGGCGGCCTGCACCAGCACGGCCATGTGCTGCCCCGGCGGCCGTCGCACGGTGAGAGCGCGCGGTGCATCGCGCCAGGAGCCGAGTTGGGTCAGGCTCCGCACCACGTCGATTTCGGTCAGGGTTGCGCCGGCATTCTCGCCGCCGCCGATGCGGGTGGTGTGCGCGGCATCGTAGCCGAACAGCAGCACCGTCGCCGCGGCGCCGCTCGCGGGGCCGCCGCCCAGCGTGATCGCCACCTGGCTGCCGCCGATGTCGACGCCGACCGGCACCGAGACAGCGGCAGCGGCGCGACGTTTTGCCACAGCAACAGTCGCGTGCAGGGCATCGGCGCGCGAGCCGACCAGTTGTGCCTGCCCGTCGACCACTGCCTGCGGCGTATAGACCTCGGTGCTGTGGCGCAGCCTGGCGTACCAGTCCTGGCGGGCGGTCGCCGCCGGCAGGGCGAACGGATCGCGGTAGGCGGCGTCGTTCCAATAGGTGACGTGCAGATCGAGCGCCAGCACGTCCTTGTCCCGGGCCGCCAGCCGGCGCAGCAGCGCGTCCGCCGGGGGGCAGGACGAACAGGCCTGGGAGGTGAACAGTTCCACCACCACCGGCCGGGCATGCGCAGGGGAGAGGACGAGTGCCGACGTGAGGGCGAGGGCGGCGAGGAGCGGAGTGGGTTTCATCGGAAAGCTCCGGGGCGTGGTGAGGCTCGATCCGTCCGAACACGGCTGTCAACACCGACGGGGCAGGCCCAGGTCCTGCTGCGTCAACTCGTGCCCCATGCGGGTGCGTCCGGCGTGTTCGACCGGGGCGTCGCGCCGCATTTGGGTGGCGGACTGACGCGCCCCGCCATCGGACGCCTGCTCGATCGATTGCGGCGCCCATTGGTGCGCGCGGCGGGCTGACGCGGCGGCGCGAAGCCGCTATAGAGTATGCGTCCCGGCTGTCGGGACTTCCGGCCGGTCCGGAGCGCGAGTGGCGAAATGGTAACCGCAGGGGTCTCAAAAACCCCCGGGGGAAACTCCTTGCCGGTTCGAGTCCGGCCTCGCGCAGACCCGGCCGCCAGGCGCGCCGGGGCCATCGCCGGAATGCTGCGACGCCGGCGCTGTCTCTGGCGCCTGTCTCTGGGGCGAGGCACACGGGCCCCGCCGGGTACGACGCGCCACATGATCGTATGGAGTGTCTGCAACCGCGGTTCACCTGCGCGTCTCAGCCCGCCGGCGCCGTCTTGACGGTCGGGGGGCCGATCTGGCACCGCCACGACGCCCGCGGATGGGAGGGGGCCTGACATGCGCCTGTTGATCGCCGCGCCCTTCCTCGTGCTGCTCGTGCTGTTCGCGCTGACCAACCGCGCCGTGGTCAGCCTCGGCCTGTGGCCCACCGGGCTGCATCTGGAGGCGCCGCTGTCGCTCGTGGTGCTCGGTGCCGCGGGCGTGGCGTTCCTGGCGGGGGCGGTGGTCGTGTGGGTCAACGAACTCGCGCAGCGGCGGCGGGCGCGGCGTGCCGAGGCGATGGTGCGCCGGCTCGAGGGGGAGGTGGAGATCCTGCGCGCCCGGCTTGCCGCGCCGCGGAGCGCTGCGCCGGAGCCTGCCGCGGCATCGATCGCCGCGCCGGCCGGATCGCCGGGAGCGCGTGTGCCGGGGGCGCTGATTACCGGCCCGGCATCGGCCGGCAGGGTGGCGTCCGTCG
The DNA here is from genome assembly GCA_963708095.1 of uncultured Pseudomonadota bacterium. Classification (GTDB taxonomy): domain Bacteria; phylum Pseudomonadota; class Alphaproteobacteria; order Acetobacterales; family Acetobacteraceae; genus JAJZVS01. The sequence continues at coordinate 2,256,787 of OY970182.1, read as the reverse complement.
CCCCGGCATCGGCCTCGCCGGGATACGGAGCGGCGGCGTCGGTCACGCCGGCGTCCGTCGCATCCGCCTCCGTCACATCGGCCTCTGCCAAGCCGGCCTCCACCGCATCCACACCCGCTATGCCGCCGCCCCGCGCGCCCGCGTCGCCGCCGGGAGTGCGCTGATGTCGGCGCGACTGATCGCGGCACTGGATGCTTCCGACCCCGCGCGCGCCGCCGCCTGGGCCGGAGCGGTCGCACCGCATGTCGGCATGTTGAAGCTCGGGCTGGAGTTTTTCCTCGCCAATGGCGCCCCCGGGGTGCACGCGATCGCGGCTGCGGCGCCGGGGCTTCCGGTTTTCCTCGACCTCAAGCTGCATGACATCCCCGCGACGGTAGCCGGTGCGGTGCGTGCGGTGCTGCCGCTGGCGCCGCGGCTGCTGACCCTGCACGCCGCCGGCGGGGCGGCGATGATCGCGCGGGCGCGGGATGCGGCGGAGGCTGGCGGGAAGGACCGGCCGTTGCTGCTCGCGGTCACGGTGCTGACCAGCCTGGACGACGCGGCGCTGGCCGCCACGGGGGTGTCCGGAGGGGCGGCGGCGCAGGTGCTGCGGCTGGCGCGCCTGGCGCTCGCGGCCGGGGCGGACGGGCTGGTCTGCAGCCCGCTCGAGGTGGCGCTGTTGCGCACCGAGCTTGGCCCGGGGCCGAAGCTCGTCGTGCCCGGCATCCGCCCGTCCGGCGCCGCACTGGGCGATCAGGCGCGCACGCTCTCCCCGGAGCAGGCGGTGGCCGCCGGCGCGGATTGGATCGTGGTCGGCCGCCCGATCACGGCGGCCCCCGATCCCGCCGCCGCGGCGGCGGCCATCGCCGCTGCGATCGCCGGGCCTGGCGATGCAACCCTGGGTGACGCGGCCCTGGACGCGGCAGCACCCCGTGCTGCGGCACACCGCCATGCGGCGCCGGCCGATACAGCACGGGGCGACACGGCACCGGATACCTGGCGCGCGACCGGCCTCCCCACGCCGCATCCCTCCGGGCGGCGGGCATGACATCCATGCAAGTGAAAATCTGCGGCATCACCGACCCGGTGGCGCTGGCGACGGCGGCGGCGGCGGGGGCGGACTGGGTAGGGTTCGTATTCTTCCCGCCCTCGCCGCGTGCGCTCACCCCGGCACAGGCGGCGGTCTTGTCGGCCGGTTTGCCGGGCGGCCCGGCGCGGGTCGGGCTGTTCGTCGATCCGACCGACGCGGAGGTGGCAGCGGTGCTCCGCGCGCTGCCGCTGGACGCGCTGCAGATCTATGCCGCGGCGGAGCGGGTGGCGGCGCTACGGGCCCGCTTCGGCCGCCCGGTCTGGCGCGCGATCGGCGTGGCGGGGGCGGCCGACCTGCCGACCGAGCCCGGGGGCGCCGACCGCTTCGTCCTGGAAGCCAAGCCTCCCGCCGCGGCCACCCGGCCTGGCGGCAACGCCACCGCGTTCGACTGGTCGCTGCTGCGTGGCTGGCGCGCGCCGGCGCCGTGGCTGCTGGCCGGCGGCCTCGCGCCCGCGACCGTGGCGACGGCAATCCGCGCCACCGGGGCCCCGGCGGTGGATGTGTCCTCGGGGGTGGAGCGGGCGCCGGGCGTGAAGGACCCGGCCTTGATCCGCGCCTTCATCGCCGCCGCACGCGCCGCCTGAAGCGTCTTCCGGTCAGGGTGGTTCCGGTTCGTTGGGAGCCGCTTTCCCGGCCCGCCGGTCTGCGAGGTCGAGCGTCCCGGTCGCCGCATATCCCAGACGGCGCATATCCCAGACGGCGCATCCCAATGGCGGCGCCAGTGCCCGGCGTCTGGCCCGCGCTCGCCTGCCGATCCGGCCGCCGGCGGAGGGATGACGCTGCCAAGGCTGGCAATGCCACCCTGCCATGCAGGAGCGGCAGTCCGGTTGCGCCAAGTGTGGCCGCTGCCTAAATGCCCCCACGCCATTCGGGGGCAGGCCCTGGTGTCGGTGCTGGCCCTACCTGCGGTTTACCTCTCCGGCGATTTCATGTGTCGACGAGACGAGAAGCCGAACTTCCTGCGCTCGTGGCCCGACCCGCCTGCCCCATGGGCGGGGCGGTCGTGTCCATCGAAGCCCGGAATGCGACGATCTGCTGACAATGCCGTGCCACGGGAAGCCGGGCTGTCGATTCGCCGCGTTGCGGCCGCCGAAAAGAGAGCCATTTGGACGCCATGAAGATTATCAGCTGGAATCTCCTGCGCTCGGTCGGGGCGTCCGTCTTCGACGTGGCCGGCTTGATCCTTCGGGAACATCCGGACCTGCTGCTGATGCAGGAAGCGACCAGCGATATCGACTTTCTGCCGGCGCAGATTGGCGGGCATTATGCGCGTACCCCGTTGCCCGACCACATCCACGGCCTCGCAATGTGGAGCGCCACAGCGATCACGCCGCGGATTCTGCACCTGCCGCGGGGGACGCTGATCCGCCGCATTTGCCAGATCGTCGATCTCGGGGATCTCGCGATCGCCAACGTGCACCTCTCGCACGGACAGGTGCTCAACCGGCGCCAACTGCGGCGGATTGCCCGGATACTCCCCGCCCACGCTGCGGTGGTGGGCGACTTCAACCTGCTCGGCCCGGCGCTGCTTGCGGGATTCCGCGACGTCGGTCCGCGCCGGCCCACGCACGTCATGGGCGACATCATCCCTATCCGCATCGATCGCTGCCTGATCCGCGGCCTCGCCTGCACGGAAGCGCACGTTTTGCCGCGCGAAACCTCGGACCATTCCCCGATCGTCATCCGGCTGGAAATGGAAGCGGTTGCCGCACCGCTGGCCGCCGCGGCCTGAGCCCGATTTTCGGGGTTTCGCGCCGACCGCTGGAATGACCGGCGCATCGCGAAGGTAATACCGGCCGGCCGAAGAGGCCGGCGGTATAAATCGGCCGGGGCCGCTGGTACAAGTTGCCACCGGCGGGGCCGACCCTTCGCAGGTGAAAGCGGCTCCGACCCCGATGCTGCACCGGGCCGCGGGGGGGACTTTCTGTTTAGGCTAGGGGACAGCGCCAGGGCATTCGGCCCAAGCCCGCAGCGCGGGAGAAGTGGAGGACCCGCCCGCTGCGCCGATTTTCCGGTTCCCCCGGGGATAGCGCCCTCTGGCCTAGCCCATCTTATTCAGTGCGCCCCAACGGCGCGGTTCACCAGTGGAGGAAGGCTCCGCCCGGGGCATTGTCGGTAGACCCTGGTAGCTGACGAGCAGCTCGATCGGGTAACCGGGCGGGCCGGAGCTTCGTGAGAAAGGCCGCCGTTGGGCGGTTGAGCAATCCGGCAGGCCGTAACGTGAGTAAGGGCTTGGGACGAAATAGCCGAATCGGATGGAAAAGAATCGTAGAGGCCGAAAGAACGCAACGAACACCTCATTGATTGCGGGTGGGATAGGCGTAGAGGAAGGGCAGAGTCAGATAGGTCCAGAGAGCATACCCGTTAAAGTACGCGGCGTGAAATCGATCCCACTGCGTCTCGTTGGTATGGCCGGCGAAGGCATCGCGTGGATTGTTGCGGACGTCAACGACTTCGCCCGTTTCGTCCTCGAGGATACGCGGACCCGGCATGAAGCGGACGCGCCGACCAGGCGAGCCGAAGCGACCCAGCGTCGCGCGCTGCTTGTGAATGTCGGCCTCATGGGTCGCTTCGGCGAACAGTCAGGTCTGACCCTTCAGATCCCACAGTGCACCGCCACCGTCAGGCAGGGAATTTGTCCCCGAACATGGGCAGGCCGCTCTTCGAAAACTCTCGCGTCGCCTCGTCCTGGATGACGTCCCAATGCTCGGCGAGCAGGCCGTTTTCGATGCGCAGAATGTCGACCACGACCCAGTTCGCTGGCTGCCCTATCCCGGAAAACCGGCCGTGGAGCATGACATGGTCGCCCTCGGCGACGATCAGCGCGTTCTCGTAGTGCAGCTCTCTCGGTGCGGCCTTGACGAGTTCGAAGAGCCCCGCGCGCCCCGGCGCGATATGCGCGCTGTGCTGGATATAGGCTGGCGACCAGAAACGCTCCGCCGCCTCGTAGTCGCGCTTGTTGAAAAGCGCGTCGAACGCCTCCAGGACGAAGGCTTTGTTCCGGGCTTCGGTCGTGATCATGGCTTTACATCTCCTTGTTTGGGCAGCCGCGAATGTCGGGCTAGGCCGCGCGAGCGCCGCGGGATCGGTTGAGAGGCGGCTGCAAAAATCTGCCGCCGCCTACACTTGCGCGAAGCCGCCATCCACGAACAGTTCGGTGCCCGCGATGTAGCTGCTGTCGTCGGACGCTAGAAACACCACGGCCTTCGCGATCTCATCTGGTGTGCCGAACCGCCCCAGCGGGACCGCGCTGGAAATCATCTTCCGGCGTTGCTCGCCAGCTTCCGAGGAAGCCAGCAAGCCATTCAGTCCGGGCGTGTCGATCGAACCTGGGCTCACTGCGTTGACGCGAATGCGGCGGCCCTTCAAGTCCGTCGTCCAAGTCCGTGCGAACGAGCGGACGGCAGCTTTCGTGGCGCTATAAATACTGTTCTCCGGCAGCCCTTTGCTCGCCACGATAGATGCATTCAGGATGATCGAGGCACCGTCGGGCAGCAGCGGAAGCGCCTTCTGGACGGTGAACAACAGACCCTTCACATTGATGTCGAAGATCTCTTCGTAGAGCTCCTCCGTAATCTTGCCGAAGGGGGCATATTTCGCGACACCGGCATTCGCGAACACGATATCGAGCCTGGCCTTTTCGTGTTGGATTTGCGCAAATAGGCGATCGAGATCTCCAAGGTTTGATACGTCGCCCTGCACACCGGCCACATTCATTCCAATCTCCTTGACCGCTGCCGCCAGGTCCGGTTCGCGGCGGCCCGTGATGAAGACGTAGGCGCCTTCGCGCACAAACTGCTTCGCCGCCGCGAGACCGATGCCGCTATTGCCGCCGGTGACCAGCGCAATTTTTCCATCGAGCTTACCCATGCAGACCCCCTTGAAGACTCGCTTCGTGTCTCAGAACGTTTCCTTGAACGGCCGCAGGTCGACTTCCTGCGTCCATGCCGAGCGTGGCTGGCGATGGATGTTCCAATAGGTTTCGGCGATCGCGTCGATGCCGAGCAGGCCGTCCTCACCACGTTCCTTAATCAGCATCGGCGCGCGACGACGCAGCCGATCGCCATCGATCCCCCCATCCACCACCACGTGCGCGACATGGAGGCCGAGCGGCCCGTACTCCCGCGCCATGCTTTGCGCAATCATGCGAAGGCCGGCCTTGGCCGCAGCAAATTGTGCAAAACCCGGCTTGCCGCGAAGGCTTGCGGATGCGCCGGTGAAGATGATCGTGCCGCGGCCGAGTGGAGCCAGTCGCCGGGCCGCCTCGCGGCCGACCAGAAAGCCGCCAAAGCAGCCGACGCGCCAGAAATCCTCGAACTGCTGCGCAGTCAGCGCGCGGAAATCGATCCACTGATTGTTGCCGGCGTTGAAGACGAAGAGGTCGGTCGGCTGGCGGCCATCGCCCGGCGACATCGCCCGATCGAAGAGGCGCGCCACGCCGTCCTCACGCGTCGTGTCCATGGCTATGGCTTCCGCGCTGCCACCGGTTCCACGGATCGTCCGAGCGACCTGCTCAAGCTTCTCCGGCGTCCGGCCGGCGACCAGCACATGATAGCCTTCGGCCGCAAAACGCCGGCACAACGCTGCGCCAAGCCCGCGCTCGGCGCCGACGCCCACTACGACGGCGGTACGCGTGCTCGAACCCGTTTGGATGCCTGTCGTTCCCGTCATGACCATTCTCCCTGACCAATCTTGCCGGCGGTCCTCGGTACGGTGTTACTTCCGGCACGGCACGATGAGATTCGCGACCAGGATCTGCATGGCCTCACCGTCCTGGTTCAAGGTGCCCGTCCGAACCTTGATCAACCCCTGCTCCGGCCGCGACTTCGACGGTCGTACCTCGAGCACTTCGCTCTCGACGCGCAGCTCGTCACCGGTGTGCACAGGTCGGGGCCAACGCAACTCGTCGAAACCAGCGCCGACGACGCCGCCAGCCGGCTTGAACTCGCTCTCGATCAGCAGACGCATCGTCACAGAAGCGGTGTACCAGCCGCTCGCGGTCAGCACGCCGAAGATCGAACGGCGCGCCGCCGCCTCACTGAGGTGGAAGGGCTGCGGATCGAACGCGGCAGCGAACGCGCGGGCCCGGTCCTTATTGATGCGCAGTTTCCCCGAACCGAAGGTCTGCCCCACCGCAAAATCTTCGCGGTAGCGCTCGCCCGTCTAAATCAGCCCCCACTCTACGCGATGGTTTCGAGCGCGAGCGCGATGCCTTGGCCGCCACCGATGCACAAGGTGACGACGCCGCGCTTGAGACCATCGTGCCGCATCGAATGAATGAGGCGGGTGGTGAGTACGGCCCCGGTGGCGCCAATCGGATGGCCGTGTGCGATGGCGCCGCCTTCAACGTTGACGATGTCCTGCGGCAGTCCGAGTTGGTGCGTCACCGCGATGGCGATGGCCGCAAAAGCCTCATTGATCTCGACCCGCTCCACTGTGCCGAGACTCCAGCCCGCACGGTCGAGCGCCCGCTTGACGGCCGGGATCGGGCCGAGGCCGAACATGCCGGGCTCGACGGCGGCGATGCCATAGGAGACGAGCCGGGCTATCGGCGTGAGGCCGCGCCGCTCCGCCCATGATTCATCGGCCACCACCATCGCGGCGGCACCGCTGTTCAGTCCCGGCGCGTTACCGGCGGTGATGGTTCCGCTCTCGCGGAAGGCGGGTTTCAGCGCGGCCAATGCCTCGATCGTCGCACCCGGGCGGTTGTGTTCGTCCGCCTCGAACACCGTCGAGCCCTTTCGCCCCGGCAGTTCGACCGCCACGATCTCGGCCTTGAACCTGCCGGCAGCCTGCGCCGCGCTGAAGCGCTTCTGCGAGCGCAGCGCCCATTGATCCTGCGCTTCTCGGTCGATTTGAAACTCGCGGACAAGATCTTCGGTGTGCCAGCCCGAAGGCTGATCGGAGAAAGCGTCGTTCAGCCCGTCACGCAGCACGCTATCATAGAGCTGTCCGTCGCCGAGGCGATAGCCCCAGCGGCCGCGCGCCACCAGGAACGGCGCCAGATCCATGTTCTCCATGCCGCCAGCTACGGCGACGTTCGTTCCACCGAGCAGGATCTCCTGCGCCGCCGAAACGATGGCCTGCGCCCCAGAGCCGCAGACCCGGTTCACGGTCATGGCCGGGACCGTGACTGGCAGCCCGGCATGGATCGCTGCCTGACGCGCCGGATTCATCTTGGCGCCTGCCTGAATGACGTTGCCCATGACCGAGGCCTCGATTTCCTGGGGCTTGAGCCCGGCGCGCGCAACGGCCGCCTTGATGGCGATAGCCCCGAGGTCAGGCGCGGCGACGTCCTTGAGGCTGCCGCCGAACGTACCGATCGCGGTTCGCACCGCATCGCAGAGAACGACCGAGCGTGGAGCCGTCATCACTATACCCTCCAGATCACGGATTGCCCGCCCTCATGCGCGATAACGCACGGCGGGATGCTCTTGCCGTGAATTCGACACCATCGCCTGGCGCCACGGCGAAGCCTTCCCACTGCTCGACACCCCGCAGCCACGGTATGTCGAAGCCGACGAGCGCCGCATCGACCACTTCACCGACCTCCATCACCCCGGGTATCGCGTCGACGTCTCGGGCCGACTGCGCCCAGATCTCGGTGTGCACGGCGCCTGGCAGCACCGCTTGGACATAGGGGCCGGGGCCCGACCTCGGCCTGCAGTGACCGGGAGAAGGTGAGGACGGGCGATAAGGGCTGTGCGGAGGGCAGAATTGCTCAGGCGAGGGCTCCGTGCATCGTGGCCGATAAATGTCGATCGTCATCCATGCGAAGACATGATACTCGTCGTATATCCTGTCAAGGGCCACGGAAGGACGAGAGGGACAGATGCGGGTGAGTCGGCAGCAGGCGGCGGAGAATCGCGAGCGGATCGTGGAAACTGCCGCACGGATGTTTCGTGAGCATGGTTTTGACGGCGTCGGTGTCGACGCGATCATGAACGCCGCCGGCCTCACGCACGGAGGATTCTACGGTCATTTCCAATCGAAGGACGATCTCGCCGCCGAAGCGGTGACGCGCGCGCTGGAGAGCAGCGTCGAGAAACAAAGCCGCTACACGAAGCTGAACGATGTCGTGTCAGGCTACCTGTCGGGGCGGCACTGCGCCGATCGCGCGAATGGCTGTGCCGTAGCGGCCTTAGGCGCCGATATAGTGCGCCAGGGCGACGGCGTTCGCCACGGGCTGACCACGCATGTGCGTGTTCAACTCGACCGTTTCGCCCGCCTGCTGAGGAACGGTACTGCGGCAAGCCGGCGCAAGCGCGCGATCAAAACGCTCGCTGGAATGGTGGGGGCGCTGACGCTCGCCCGGGCTGTCGATGATCCTGCCTTGTCAGAAGAGATCCTTGCGGCGGCGCGAGATGCCTTCGGAGGGCCGCGGCAGCTGGACCGGAGCAAAGGCCGGCGCGGCCAAAAGGCGGCTTTGATCCCAGGACACTAGCCCATCTTATTCAGTGCGCCCGAACGGCGCGGTTCATCAGTGGAGGAAGGATCCATCGGGGGAATTGTCGGTAGACCCTGGTAGCTGACGAGCGGCTCGATCGGGTAATCGGGCGGGCCGGAGCCTCGTGACAAAGGCCGCGAGACGGCGCATGAACAAGAAGAGGATCTGCTGCAAAGTTTTCCGGTTGGGGATCGCCGCGCAATCTTCAGTCCTGCGCTGGCGTTTTTGGAGGGCACGATTGTGCTGCCACAACCGCGCTCGTCGCGCGCCCCTGGATCACGGTCGAGTGGCTGCCTCGCTATGCTCCTGAGCTGAACGGCATCAAGGGCGTCTGGCACGAGCTCAAACGTCATCACCTCGCCCACCAGATCTTCGGCAACGTCACCGCCCTCACGCCGCTATCCATAATGCCATCACCAAACTCAACAAGCAGCATCAAGTGCCTCATCCGTGTGACAACCTACGAATCGCTGCTTAGAAGCGGCGGGCCGGACGCCGTCGGAGGGCCCGTGCCGATCCGCGGCCTCCTGCGGTGTCGCCGCAGCGAGCGCCAGCCGGGCCAGGGCGGGCAGCGATTTGGTACCGGTTCGTTTCATGATCTCGGCGCGATGGTTCTCGACCGTGCGCTGGCTGATGCCGAGGTCGGCGGCGACGTTCTTGCTCGGATGGCCGACGAGCACCAGCTCCATGATCTGGCGCTGGCGTGACGTCAGGCCGGCAACATGCGCGGCCGCCTCTTCGCGCCAGGCGATCGCCTTGTTCGCGTCCTGCGCGTGCTCCAGGGCGCGGCGGCCGACCGGCTTCTCGATGAAATCGAGCGCACCCGCCTTCATGGCCTGTACCGCCATCGACACGTCGCTGCTGCCGGTGATCATGATGGCCGGCAGCGCATGGCCGGTCTCGCGCAGCGTGTGCAGCGGATGCAGCCCGCTCATTCCCGGCAGGTACGCATCGATCAGCAGGCAGGCCGCGCGGCCCGGCCGATAGGCGGCGAGGAACGCTTCGGCGGACGCATAGTCCTCGACCATCTCGCCCGCCGTCTCGAGCACCTCTCGGAGCCCGGCGCACACCTGGCTGTCATCGTCCACGACAAAGATGACGGGCGGCCCCGGGCTGGCGGCGGCCGCCAGCATGACCTCGACCGCGAACACCGAGCCCTTGCCCGGATGCGAACGGACCTGCACCCGATGACCCAGCAGGGTGCCCCGCCGCTGCACGATCGCGGGACCCAGCCCGAGACCACGTGCCCGTGTGCGCCGGATTATCGAGCTGATGGTACTCCTCGAAGATCGTTTCCAGATCCGCCGCGGGAATGCCGATGCCGGTGTCCCAGATCTCGATGCTCACCCGGTCGCCATGGCGGCGGCAGCCGAGCAGCACCTTGCCGCGCTCCGTATATTTCACGGCGTTGGCCAGCAAGTTGCGGAGCCTCTGGCCCAGCAGCCGCGGATCGCTGTGGATCGCGAGGCCGGACCGGACCAAGCGCAGCGCCAGCCGGCGCGCCTGCGCGTGGTAGGTGAACTCGCCCAGCAGCCGGTCGAGCAAGCCTCCATGACGCGATCGAGGCCGGCATCGCCGATCTGGCCGACCCGATGCTGAAGGATCGCATCGCCGAACTGACGACCATCCGCGACCAGGCCCGCGCCGACGCCGAGCGTGCGGAATCCGCCGTCGAGCGGCTGGGAGCGACCGTCACGCCGTCCTTGCTGACAAGCTTCGCCGCCGGGGCCCGCCGGCGGATGCGCACCGATCCCGGCGGCTACCGGCGCGACCACCTTCGGGCCCTGGCGCAGCGGGTCGAGGTCGGCCAGGCCGAGGTCCGCATCGTCGGCTCGAAGACCGAGCCGCTGCGCACCCTCACCGCCGCCGCAGCCGGGAAATCGGCGGCGTTCGGCGTTCGCAGTTCTGTTCTGAAGTGGCGTCCCGTAGGGGATTCGAACCCCTGTTGCCGCCGTGAGAGGGCGGCGTCCTGGGCCTCTAGACGAACGGGACCGCGCCAAGTACACCGCCATCGGCAGCGCCCGCGCTTCCTACAAGAACCGCCGCCCCGGCACAACCCGCATCCCGCAGCCCCCGCCATCTTGCGTCCCGCCGGGCCGCGCCCGATACAGACGCGATGATCGAGACCACGACCGAACCTCGGGCCACCGCCTCCGAGCCCGCCCGCCGCTACGATTTCGCCGCCGCCGAGCCGCGCTGGCAAGAAGCCTGGGCCGCGCGCGGCTGCTTCCGCGTCGCCGACGTGCCGGCCGACGGCCGCCCCAAATACTACGTGCTGGAGATGTTCCCCTACCCCTCCGGCAAGATCCACATGGGCCACGTGCGCAACTACACTCTCGGCGACGTGGTCGCCCGCTACAAGCGCGCCCGCGGCTTCTCCGTGCTGCACCCGATGGGCTGGGACGCCTTCGGCCTGCCGGCCGAGAACGCGGCGCGCGAACGCGGCATCCACCCGGCGCAATGGACCTGGGACAATATCGCCGCCATGCGCGCCGAGCTGCAGCGCATGGGCCTGTCGCTCGAATGGGAACGCGAGTTCGCCACCTGCGACCCCGCCTACTACGGCCACCAGCAGAAGCTGTTCCTCGATTTCCTCCGCGCCGGCCTGGTGGAACGCAAGGAGAGCTGGGTCAACTGGGACCCGGTGGACGGCACCGTGCTCGCCAACGAGCAGGTGATCGACGGCCGCGGCTGGCGCTCCGGCGCGCTGGTGGAGAAAAAGCAGCTCTCCCAGTGGTTCCTGCGCATCACGCACTATGCTCCGGAACTGCTGGACGCGCTCGGCACCCTGGCCCGCTGGCCGGAGCGGGTGCGGCTGATGCAGGCCAACTGGATCGGCCGCAGCGAAGGCGCCCGCCTGCGCTTCGCGCTGGATCGTCCTGCCGATGGCATCCGCGAGGTCGAGGTCTACACCACCCGCCCCGACACGCTCTACGGCATGTCGTTCCTGGCGATCGCGCCGGAACATCCGCTCGCCGCCGCCGTCGCCGCGCGCGATCCGCAGGTCGCCGCGTTCATCGCCGAATGCCGCCGCCTCGGCACCAGCGAAGCGGCGATCGAGGCCGCGGAGAAGCACGGCTTTGAGACCGGCCTGCGCGTCGCGCACCCGTTCATCAAGGACGAGACCTACCCGGTCTGGATCGCCAATTTCGTGCTGATGGAATACGGCACCGGCGCGATCTTCGGCTGCCCGGCGCACGACCAGCGCGACCTCGATTTTGCGCGCAAATACGGCCTGCCGGTCACGCCCGTCGTGCTGCCGCCCGGCGCCGATCCGGCACCCTTTGCGATCGAAGACACCGCCTATGTCGGCCCCGGCACCGCGTTCAATTCGGGCTTCCTCGACGGTCTCGCGGTCGATGCGGCCAAGCGCGCGGCAATCGCGGCGCTGGAACGCGCCGGCGTCGGCGCGGGGGAGGTGAACTGGCGGCTGCGCGACTGGGGCGTGTCGCGTCAGCGCTACTGGGGCTGCCCGATCCCGGTGATCCATTGCGCCGCCTGCGGCGTCGTGCCGGTCCCGGACGACCAGCTTCCCGTGCGCCTGCCGGAGGACGTGAGCTTCGACCGCCCGGGCAACCCGCTCGATCACCACCCCACCTGGAAGCACGTCGCGTGCCCCGCCTGCGGCGCCCCGGCGCGACGCGAGACCGATACGTTCGATACCTTCGTCGACAGCTCCTGGTACTACGCCCGCTTCTGCAGCCCCGAAGCCGCGGTGCCGGTCGATCGTGCCGCGGTCGACCACTGGCTCCCCGTCGACCAGTATATCGGCGGCATCGAGCACGCGATCCTGCACCTGCTCTATTCGCGCTTCTTCGCGCGCGCCATGCGCGACACCGGACATCTCACCGTGGCCGAACCCTTCGCCGGCCTGTTCACCCAGGGAATGGTCACGCACGAAAGCTATCGCGGGCCGGACGGCGCCTGGCTGTATCCGGAGGAGGTGGAGCGTCGCCCCGACGGCAGCGCCGTGCAGCGTGACACCGGCGCCCCGGTCACCGTCGGCCGGGTGGAGGCGATGAGCAAGTCGAAGCGCAACACCGTCGATCCCGGCGCCATCATCGCCCGCTACGGCGCCGACACCGCCCGCTGGTTCATCCTGTCCGACAACCCGCCCGATCGGGACATGGAATGGACCGAGGCCGGCGTCGCCGGTGCCTACCGCTTCACCCAGCGTCTCGCCCGCCTGGCCGAGGCCGCCGCCGACCGCCCCGCCGCGCCGCAGCCGGCAACCTTCGGGCCCGCCGCGCTGGCGCTGCGCCGCGCCACCCATCGCACCATCGCCGCGGTGAGCGAGGCGCTGGAGGGCTTCGCCTTCAACGTCGCCGTCGCCCGGCTCTATGAATTCGCCAACGCGATCGCCGAGGCCGAACGCGCCGCCGCCACCCCCGACCTCGCCCCCTCGGATCTCGCCCCCTCGGATCTCGACTGGGCCCGGCGGGAGGCGGTGGCGATCCTGGCCCGGCTCGTCGCCCCGATGATGCCGCATCTGGCCGAGGAGGTGCATGCGCTCTGCGCCCCCGACGCGCCCCTGGTCGCCGAACTGCCCTGGCCGGAGGCGGACCCGACGCTGCTCGCCGCCGAGACGGTGACGATCGCGGTGCAGGTGAACGGCAAGCTGCGCGCCGCGATCGCCCTGCCGCCCGATACCCCGCGCGAGCCGGCGCTGGCGGCGGCGCGCGCCGAGCCCAACGTCGCCCGCGCGCTGGACGGCCAGCGGGTCGCCAAGGAGATCCACGTGCCGAACCGCATCGTCAATTTCGTGCTCGGAACATGAAGCTTTCCCGGCGCGCGCTGCTCGGTCTGTTGGCCGCGGCCCCGCTCGCCGGCTGCGGCTTCCAGCCCGTCTACATGCCGACGGCCACCGGCGCGCCGGGACCGGGGGAGCGGGAGTTGGCGGCGATCCATGTCGCGCTGATCGCGGAACGGCCCGGCCAGTTGCTGCGCCAGGCGCTGCAGCAGCGCTTCGAGGGCGCCGGCGACCGCACACCGCGGCGCTATACGCTTACCGTGAGTTACTGGATCTCCGGCCAGGGCATCGGCATCCTGCCCGGCACGACCGCGACCCGCGTCCGGATGATCGGCAACGCCAACTGGGTGCTGACCAGCAACGACCCGGCGCATACGAGGATCTACTCCGGCTTCGCCCGCGCGATCGATGGGTTGAATATCTTCGACCAGCAATATTTTGCTTCCAACCTGGAAACATCGGTCGTCTATCATCATCTGGCCAACGAAATCGCCGACCAGATCACCCTGCGGCTGGCGAGCCTGTTCCGCACCCGCGCCGCCACGCGGGTTGCCGGCTGAGCGCGCGATGAAGCTCGACGCCCGCGGCGTCGGCGCCTTCCTCCGCGATCCCGGCGCCTGCCGCGTGGTGCTGCTGTACGGCGACGACACCGGGTTGATTCGCGAACGGGCGCAGGGGTTGATCCGTCTGGTGGCAGGCTCCCTCGATGATCCGTTCCGGGTCGCCGACCTGGCGCGCGAGGACATCGCACGGCTGCCCGACGAGGCGGCCAGCCTTTCGCTGATCGGCGGGCGCCGGGCGGTGCGCGTGCGGGAGGCGACGGACGCCGCGACCGAGCCGGTGAAGGCGGTGCTGGCCGGGCCGGCGCCGGCGCTCGTTGTGCTGGAATCCCCCGGCCTGCCCGCCCGTTCGCGCCTGCGAACGCTGGTCGAGGGGGCGCCCGACGGGGCGGCGATCGGCTGCTATCCCGACGAAGGTCGCAACCTGGCAGAGACGATCCGCACCACCCTCACCGAAGCGGGCGTGACGGTGGAGCCGGAGGCGCTGGCCTGGCTCGGCGGCCAGCTCGGCGCCGATCGTGCGGCAACCCGCCAGGAACTGACGAAACTCGCGCTCTATGCCGGGCCGGGCGGACGGGTCGACCTGGCGGCGGCGATGGAATTGATCGGCGACATGGCGGGGCTGTCGCTCGACGACGCGCTGTTCGCCGCCACCGCCGGCGAGATCGCGCGCGCCGACCGGGCGCTGGAACTGGCGATGGCCGAAGGGGGCAATCCGGTCGGCGTGCTGCGCGCGACGTTGATGCATCTGCAACGGCTGCACCGCGCGCGCCTTGCGGTCGATGCCGGGCAAACGCCGGCGGAAGCGGCACGAGCGGCGCGCCCGCCGGTGTTCTTCCGCAGGGTGGACGCCTTCGCCCGGGCGCTCGGGCGCTGGCCGGAACCGGCGTTGCGGACGGCAATGACGGCGGTCGCCGAGGCCGAGCGCGGCTGCAAGCGCACCGGCGCTCCGGACCAGGCGCTGTGCCGCCACGCGGTGCTGACCCTGGCACGGCAGGCGGCGGCGCGGGCGCGGCCGTGACGCACGAAGACCAGCGGGTCCGCCTGGGCAGAGCCCCCTGGCCTGCCTTTCGAAACGCCGCACCCGTCGCCTGACCGGTCCCGATTGACGTCGGTGTTGCCGGCGGCTCAGAGTTGCCGCCGGGCCTCGGCGGGGGGATGCGATGGACCTGACTTTCACTGAATCTGAGCGTGCGTTCCGCGAGGAGGCGCGCCGGTTCTTTTGTACGGCGATTCCCGAGCGCATCCGCGCGAAGTTGCGTGACGGGGAGCATCTCGGCAAGGACGACATGGTTGCTTCCCAGCGCATTTTGAACGCGCGCGGGTGGGCGGCGCCGAACTGGCCGGTGGCGTGGGGCGGGCAGGACTGGTCGCCGGTGCAGGTCTATCTCTATCAGGACGAGATGCAGCAGGCATATGTGCCGCCGCCGATCGCGTTCAACGTTTCGATGGTGGGTCCCGTTATCGCGCAGTTCGGCAACGAGGCGCAAAAGCGCCGCTTCCTGCCGCGTGCCGCCAATGCCGACGATTTCTGGTGTCAGGGGTTTTCGGAGCCTGGTTCGGGGTCCGATCTTGCAAGCCTGCGCACCCGGGCGGAGCGCCGCGGGGACAAATACGTCGTCAACGGGCAAAAGACCTGGACCACGCTCGCCCAATATGCCGACTGGATCTTCTGCCTGGTGCGCACCGATCCGACCGCGAAGGCGCAGGAGGGAATCAGCTTTCTGCTGATCGACATGCGCTCGCCGGGGATCACCGTGCGCCCGATCGTCACCATCGACGGCGGCCGGGAGGTGAACGAGGTATTCTTCGACGCGGTCGAGGTGCCGGCCGAGAACCTCGTGGGGCAGGAAAACAAGGGCTGGGACTATGCGAAGTTCCTGCTTGGCAATGAACGTACCGGCATCGCCCGGGTCGGCACGTCGAAGGCGCGCGTCGCGCGGATCAAGCAGCTCGCCGCGCTGGAGCGGATCGGCGATACGCCGCTGATCGAGGATGCGCGTTTCCGCGAGAAGCTCGCTTCGGTGGAAATCGAGCTGAAAGCGCTGGAGATGACCCAGTTGCGGGTGGTGTCGGAGGAAAGGAAGGACGCGAAGGGCAAGCCCAATCCGGCGTCGTCGATCCTGAAGCTGAAAGGCTCAGTGATCCAGCAGCAACTGACCGAGCTGACGATGGAGGTCGTGGGGCCCTATGCGATGCCCTGGCAGTCGCCGGAGGCGGGGCAGAACGAGCCGTTCATCGGTCCCGACTACGCCGCCGCGGCCGGCCCGGTGTATTTCAACATGCGCAAGGTCTCGATCTACGGCGGGTCGAACGAGATCCAGCGCAACATCGTGGCGAAGGCGATCCTGGGGCTGTAGGAGCCGGATGCTCTGACACGATACGGATGATCCCCGATGCGTCAGATCACCAGCCTGTTTTGTGGGCCGATTCAGCCAACGCCCGGAAGCAGGCGTCGGCATCGGACCACTAGGCAGCGGTGGACTGGATCATCTCGCGCACGCGCGGATAGACCTCGCTCGCCCAGCGCCGGCCGCTGAACACGCCGTAATGGCCGACCCCGGTCTGCAGGTGGTGCCGTTTCATCCCCGGATGGATGCCGGTACACAGGTCGAGCGCGGCGACGGTCTGGCCGATGGCGCAGATATCGTCGCGCTCGCCTTCCACCGTCAGCAGCGCGGTGCGGCGGATCGCGCCGGGGCGCACCGTCTCACCCCGGAATTTCAGCCGGCCGAGCGGCAGGTCGTGGTCCTGGAATACCCGCTGCACGGTTTCCAGGTAGAACTCCGCGGGCAGGTCCATCACCGCGTTGTATTCGTCATAGAAGCCGCGGTGCGCCGCCGCGCCGGCGGCATCACCGCCGACCAGGGCGCGGAAATGGCTGAAATGAGCGCCCACGTGGCGTTCCAGGTTCATGGTCATGAAGGCGGCGAGCTGCAGGAAGCCCGGATAGACCCGCCGCCAGGCGCCGCGGTAGCGCCAGGGGACGACGCCGATCAGGGTCTTCTCGAACCATTCGATCGGCCGCCCGACGGCGAGCTCGTTCACCTTCGTCGGGTTCACCCGCGTATCGATCGGGCCGGCCATCAGGGTCATGCTGCGCGGTTGCGCGGGATCGCCGGCCTGCGCCAGCAGCGCCACCGCGGCGAGCACCGCGACGGCGGGCTGGCAGACCGCGATCACATGCGCGCCGGGCCCGATCGCGCGCAGGAAGCGCATGACGTGCTCGATGAACGCGTCCATCCCGAAGCGTCCGTCGTCGGCCGGGATGTCGCGCGCGTTGTGCCAGTCGGTGATGTAGACGTCGTTCTCGGGTAACAGCGTCTTCACGGTGCCGCGCAGCAGGGTGGCGAAATGCCCCGACATTGGCGCGACCAGCAGTACCTTGGGCTGGGCCGGCGCCGGATCCTTGCGGAAATGCAGCAGGGTGCCAAAGGGGGTCGTGTCCGCCGCCGCCTCGGTGACCGTTGCGGTGTGATTGCCGATCCGCATCGCGTCGAACCCGAACGGGGGCCGGCGGTGGGTGAGACCGCCGGTGGACAGGACGTCGCAGGCGGCCAGCATCTGGCGCAGCACCGGCGGCGTCGCCGCGCCGAGATCGGCGGGGCGCATCAGACCGGCGGCGATGGCGGCGGCGCGGCGCAACGGAGCCAGCAGGTCCGCCTGGGTCTGGTAGAGCTGGTAGATCATCGACGTGATGGCGGCACTCCTGGCTGGAGGATTTTGTCCCGGTCGGCCGGGCATTGTGGTACATTGCACCGCAGCATCGCAAGTCGCTCGGGAAGGGGACGCCATGGCCGAGGCCACCGTGTCGGATACGACCTTGCTCATCAGCAGCAAGAACTACTCCTCCTGGTCGCTGCGCGGGTTCCTGCTCGCCCGGCTGTCCGGCCTGCCGTTCCGCGAGCAGGTGGTGGCGGCGGACGATCCGGCGACGCGGGCGGAACTGCTGCTGCAATCGTCGTCGATCCTGGTGCCCTGCCTGGTGCATGAGGGCGTGCGGGTGTGGGACACGATGGCGATCGCCGAATACCTGCACGAGATCCGGCCGAAAGCCGGGATGTATCCGCTCGATCGCGCCGCGCGCGCCCGCTGCCGATCGATCTCGGGGGAGATGCACTCGGGGTTTTCCGCCCTGCGCTCCTCCTTGCCGATGAACCTGCGCGGCCGGCGCCCGGGGTTCACCGTGTGGTCCGGCGCGCGCGCGGACATCGCGCGCATCGTGGCGATCTGGGAGGAGTGCCTGGAAACCTGGGGCGGCCCGTACCTGTTCGGGCGGCAACTGACCGTGGCCGATGCGATGTACGCCCCGGTGGTGACCCGGTTCGTCACCTACGACGTGCGGCTCGCGGGTGCGGCAGCGGAATACGCCGCCCGCATCCTGGACTGGCCCGACCTCCGCGAGTGGACCGAGGCGGCCGAGGCGGAACCCGAGCAGATCGAGGATCTGGAAGTCGAGTTCTGAACGCCCCCGCGCCGGCCATCCTCGCGCCGGGCACGCCCCTTTCCGGTCACGCCTCCGGCCAGGGCGTGGGCGGCGGCACCGGGACGGGATAGGCGACGTCGATGGTGGCGAAATCCGCCGGGGCGATGACTTCCAAGTATTCCATATCGGGCGCGTAGTCGAACAGGTAGTGGGTGATCCCCGGGCGCTGATGCACGCAATCGCCGGCGGCAACCAGGTGCTCCTTGTCCTCGTACATGAACTTGGCCCAGCCTTTCAGCATCAGCACGATGTGGAACGTGGCCACGTGCTGGTGCCAGCCGGTGCCGTGTTCGGGCGGGCGGGCGGCTTTCACCAACTGGGCGAGCACGCGCCCGCCGGTGGCCTCCGCCACGCCGAGGTCCTTGTAGAGGAAAAAGTCGCGCAGCCCGTCGCCCTTCCATTCGGTATCGCCGGGCTTGATGTGCGCGAACAGGTTGACCAGGGGATGATCCAGCATTGGCGCGTCCTCCGTGACAGGGGCCGCGGCCAGGAGCGCGCGGCCAGGTTGCGCGAAGTCCTGCTGACTGGTGGTTTCCGCCCGGAGGCGCCGGGGCGCGGGTCGTGCCCCGGCTGGATGTTGCAACGCAGCGTGGCATAGCGGGGGCCGGGCGGGCAACAGGATTCATACCCGCGGGCGCGGCTTGCCGGGTAGGGCGGGCGCGGGTAGAAGCGGGGCGCCGGCTGGACGGGCGCGTAGCTCAGCGGAAGAGCACTACCTTGACACGGTAGGGGTCACAGGTTCGATCCCTGTCGCGCCCACCATACTTTCAATGGGTTACGGGACGCCGGCGGTCCCGGAGGCTTTTCTAGCTAGCACATAGCTAGCACGAGATGTCGGCTAGCTCGATTCTCTGGGGGAGACTGTGACGCGGGACGAATATCGGGACCGGCTGCTGCTCGCGATCTTGCAGGACGACAGGGCGCAAGCTGCCAGTGTCCCTTACCCCCAACTCGACGTCATGGAAGCGGGGCGCGCGGCCGGGCTTCCCGCGGAGCCCCCCCGGGTGTCCCAGGCGGTGCAGTCCCTGATTGACGAAGGGTGGGTTAAGAACCCGTCCAGGGAGGGCGGGAGGAACTATGTTCAACTGACGGACGAGGGGCGCAAACAGGAATCGCGGATTCGTAGCTGTTGGACGATAAGCTTGAGCTTCCCGGGCGCCGAAGCGCTCGGCGGGTAAGGTCATGGGCAACATGGACATCGCATCGCTCGCCGAAGGGTTGGCGCTCGCCAAGAGCGGATTTGATACGCTCCGGACCGCTCTGGGGCTGGCGGCGGATGTTCAGCGCGCGCTCCCGGCTGGCGGCGGTAAGGATGCGATCGGCGAGTTGCTCGCACAGGCGCAGCGGCAGCTACAACTCGCCGAGGCGCAGATTGCAGTGGGGCTTGGGTACGAGCTCTGTCGCCGCCATTTTCCGCCCGCGCCAATGATTGAGATCGGACGCTGGAAGGGCCTCGGCATGGAGGCTTTTCGAGTCCGAGAATGCACCGCTTGCGGCTACAACAACGCGCCGGGGCCAGATGGTGAGGGATGGGTCCGGACCGACGTGCCGGGCGGCACGCCAGCCCGATAGCGCGCGGATGCAAAAAGGGCCGCCCGGTCTCCCAAGCGGCCCCATCGTCACACCAGCCGCGGGATCAGGCCTCGACCAGCTCCCGCACCTTCGGCGCCCCCGTCGGCGGCATCGGCTTCCCGCCCCGCCCCCTACGCCCGCCAGCATCATCATCCCGATCACCCGGGCAGATCGGCCCGACCGCCGGCACCCATTCCCCGGCGGTCTCGGTCTGGCAGGTCAGGCACACTTCGCACGCCCGGACGGTCGAGAACCTGCGCCATAGGTGTTGCGGCATGGTCAGTCCTCCGCCGTCGCCGGCCATAGCGCAGCCCGCAAGCCCGGGCACGCGATCAGGTCCTCCGCCAGCGTCGTCGCCAGCCCTGCCGCCCCGGTTTTCGAGCAGCGGACCACCATGGCCTTCGCGAAGATGCCGGCGGCGGTGGTGGCCTTCATCTTGGCGATGCGCACCAGAGCGGGTTTCCCGGCGCGCTCACCTTCCTGGGCCACTGGAAGCAGGCGGTCATATTCGGCCTCCGCAGCCTTCCGCGCATCTCCTTCAAGATAGCACCAGTTGCTTATCCGCCGGGCATCGAACGCCTTCTGCGCGCGGGCGAGGTGATGCAGGGCCTCGGCGCAGAGGTCGAGCAGGTCCGCGTCGGGATGCGGCGGCCCGTCTGCCAACAACAGGTGGTCGCGGGCCTCGGCGGCGATCTGGCGGAAACGCATCATGGCCGGGATGGTCTCGGTCGGCGGGAGGGGTTTCCGGGCCATTATGCCGCGCTCCCCGCCATGTCGCGGAGCGCGGAGAGGGCAAGCGTCTCCTCCACCCCGTCGAACGTGCCGTCCGGCATGCGCACACTGTACAGCGCCTCGGCGGCAACCCTGGCCTTCGCCGATATCCCGGCAGCCGTGCGTGCCGGGATGCCTTCGATTTGCCACGCCAGCTCGTGCCAGCGGTCCATGAGTCGCCCCGACACCGCATCATCGGCGTATTCGGGACGCTCGTCGCGGTTCCATGCCTGCACCTCGGCGTCCGTCGCCATGAAGGCCGCGCAGGCGGCGAGCAGCCCGGCATCCGGGCCAGCATCCCGTGCCAGCGCCCCGACCGTGCGGAGCTGCGCCGCGTGAGCCGCGAACGGGGCGGCGGCGAGGGTGGCAGCAGCGCCGGCGAGCAGGCTGCGGCGGGTATTGTCGGCGGGGGTGGTGTTCGGGCGTGTCTGCCCATCGTCGCGTGCACGGGGCATGCGAGGCTCCTCTTGCTCATGTTGCCGGAGCATCGCGTTTTCTAGCCGCGCGGCTCCGGGGGTAGAAAACCCGGCAAGAGGCGGGCCATCGCACCTTTAGGGCTTTCGCCCCTGGACATGCGCACGACGCCCCCGGATGTAACGCGGAATCCGCTTTGACGGCGCGGGCCGCTCTTGCAAGGAGTTTTCTAGGCTCCGGTCCGGACCCTGCGCCGGGGGCGGGGGGGGTGTCAAGCCGATCGTTTTCCCTTTCCCGAAACGTTGCGGCCGACGCCGTGTTGGGCGATGATCCCGCAACGGTCCGCCAGGGGAAGATCATGACCCATCGCGTCGCCTCATTGCTTGCGCTCGCGCTTCTCACCGGCTGTGCGCCGTCCAGCCAATACTGCAGCATATTCCCTGCCGATTCGTCCTGCGAGGCTGCCGCCGAGCAGAAACAACAGGCGGAATACCAGGCGCAATTCGCGGCACAGCGGGCAGCGCAAGATGCCGCAAACGCCGAGAGGGAGAGAGAACAGGCGGCACAGGAGAAGAAAGCCCAAGCCGAAGAGAAGGCCGCCAGGAAGGCCCAAATCGCTGCCGAGAATGCGCCAGACAACACCTGCCGCGACCCCGCCATGGTCCGGAATCTCATTGAGCAGATGAACACCTTCCCGTCACTGGTTTCGCGGGGGTTTCAAGTGGTCAATATCACCCACATTACGACACCGAATGTACCGGGCAAGGTCGTGTGCCGTGGCCTCTACTGGTTTTCGGACGGCGAAGAGGTGCCCGGCACGCTGACATTCATGCCGAACAGCGCCGGTGATACCATGGGCACGTGGCAGCCGGGCCCCTTCATCGCCTATTGAGGCGCCGCCGCCTGCCGGGTCTCCATCGGCACCCTCTCATCCTGCACCAGCCCGGCAAGCTCGCCCGCCCGGCACGGCTGGCAGCGCCACCGGCCGGGATAGTCCGGCAGGAACCGGGCGCCGCAGTCGGTGCACTGCCGGCGGCGAAGCTCCCCCGCCTCCTTCAGCGCAGCCCGGGCCGCCATTCGTTCGCTCGGCCGGGCAAGCGGGTCTTCCGCAATCACGCGCAACACAGCGAGGTCGGGGCCGTCGCTCATGCCGGGCGCCCCGGCTCGCCCTCGGCCGCCACGCGCCGCAGCTCGGCCGCCAGGTCGTCGCGCGCGACGTGGAACCGTTCCGGGTCCCGGTGATCCGGTGGCGGCAGCCGGCGGAGCCGGTCGGCGAGGTCGAGCAGGCGTTCGCGGGTCGTCACAGCAGCACCGGAAGCGCGTCGATCATCAGCAATGCGTTACGATCCCGTTGGTGATCGTGAGCGTGGTCAGGCTGACGGTGCCGGCGGGGCATGAAACGCCGGCAGCACTGCCGACCTTGTAGGATGCCGCCGTCACGTTGCCGGACCCGTCCACCGAAAACCCCGTGCTGGCGAAGGCTGCGGTGGTGAACGTGACGGCGCGGAGGTCAACGCCATAGTTGGCGTCCATCGCCAAGGTCGGCGCACCGCCGGGGTTCGCCACGGTCTGCGCGATGGTGCCGATCAAGGTGCTGCTGGTGCCGAACGCCCATTGCCCATCGTACTCCCCGAACGCGATGCCGTTGGCGATGGCCGGAATGGTGTTCGTCGCGCCGGTCGGCGGCTGTGCGGCAAGGTTCAAGAACGAGTTTTGCAGCGCCGCAGTGTTCGTCGAATTGGAAAGCAGCACCAGGGACAGCGCGCCTTGCTTGCTCGCGGTGGACGAGCCCGACATGCCGAAATCCACCTCGGCGCCAAGCACCCGATACAGGTCCGTCGCAGTTCCCTCGGCCGTGGCTTTCAACACGCCGCCGTAGATCGCGCCGCCGCCGTTCCCGATGCCCGTCCCGGTGCCGCCCATGTTGTAGGAGGCAAATTCATTGGTCGAGATGCCGGCAATCGCAGTGCTGGGATCGGTCGTCGCGGCCTGCTGTGTCTGCTGCACATAGATGCCGCTGCGGCTGCCCTTGAAGCCAGAGCCGCCCCAATTGCCGTTCACGAGCAGCACCATGGCGCCCTGCGACATGCCGCTGGCGTCGGCGGTGTCGCTTGTCGTGCCGAGCGCGTAGTACGGGGCGTAACCACCACTGCCGAACGCTCCGGTGAACTGCCCGCCGAGATTGAGCAGCGGGGTCGGTGCTGTGCCGGACTGCGTATAGGTGCTTTCGGTGTTCTCATAGTAGCCCGACACGAGCGGGCTATACTGGCTGCCGACGATCACCTGGCCGCCCGTGGACAAGACGATGTTGTTGTTGTTCGCCGCCTGGATCGTGACCGGGCTGCTCCCGGCGGTACCGATGCCGAGGTTGATGCCGCCAGCGGTGGACAGGGAGAAGCCGGGGCCGCTGCCGACGCTTAGCGGTCCCGTCAGAGTGCCGCCGGTGAGGGGGAGATCGAGGGACGCGGAGCCGGTCAGGGTGCCGGTTAGCGTCGTGATCGTGGCGGAGGGGGCGGTGAACGCCGGCAACGCCAACGCCCCACTACCGGAGAGGGTCAGCGTCGTTGGGGCGGAGGTCGAGGCGCCGGGGGTGATCGTGAGGGTGTTGGTGCCGGTGGCGCCGAAGGTGCCGAGCCCCGTGAAGGTCGGGTTGCTCAGGACGCCGTTGGCGGTGTCGGCCTTCGTCTGGAACGCGCCGTTGAGGGCCGGCGCGGAGAGCACGGAGCCGCTGGTGAAGCCGGGGTTACTCTGCGCCCAGGCGGGGGTGATGGCGAGCAGGAGCAGTGCGGCGAGTGTGGGGATGGGGCGCATGGGTGGCTCCGAAAGATTCGATGAGGGCGGGATCACGCATCGGCGCGGGGGCCGAGCGCGGTCATCGCCCGGTCGAACAACGCCGCAGTCGCCAGCACGCTATCGGCGAGGCCGCGCAGTCGGGTCGCCGCATCCTCGGCGGCGATCGAAATCTCGATCCGCACCTCAGGCGGCGGCAGCGCCCCCGCCGCGGCGATCGTGAAAACGGACCCAATGGCCGAACCGACGGCAAGCAGACTGGCCAACGCCTCAGGTGCAGCGGTGCCCATTTCGGTCGCGGCGGTCCCCAGCTCGTTTATCAGCCCCTCGCCCGTGTCCATCGCGCCGCTCATCGGGCGTATGGCATGCTGGTGGCGATCCTGGGGGGCGCCGCGGTGGCGATGCCCGACGCGGTGGCCGTTGCGGTCGTGCCGGGGTGCGCGCCATTCAGATCAACCGTGACGTGCACGGCCCCCGTTGGGGGCGTCGGCGGCAGGAACTGCCCAGCCGCGTCCGCCCGCCGCTGGGCCTCATAGGCGCCTCCCGCGGGCCGCTCGAAACCGGAGGTCCAGACCAAGGCCGATTGTTCCGGGGTGGACGTGTTGCGGAGCGCTCGCAGCAACGGGCGGTCCTCCGGGGAGTTCAACTCGTCCCAGGCGAATTCGTTCTGCTGCGCAGTCGTGGGGTGTGGCCCGAAGCGGGCAAACAACGCGCGCATACGGGCGTTGTGGTCCTGATACAGCCCATACGACGTGCCGTTGTCGCCCGAGAGGCCGGGGTTGAAACCACTCTCCGCTGCGGGGCCACCGGCGAGGATGCCGGCAACCTGCGCATCGGTGAAGCCCTTCGATTTCCAGAACGTGCGGGTCTGCTGCATCGTCGCATAGGCGGCGCTCGGCATCTTCGGCGCCGTGATGCTGCGTCCGGATGGCGCACCGCCCGCCCATGAGGGGGCGCGCCGGTCCCACCAGCGGGCAACTGGGCCATTGGCGCCGAAAAATTCTGACCCGGGCGCTTCCTGATAGGCCGGCCCGGCCGGGGTGTCGCCACCGAGGGCCAGCGGCATAGCGAGAGTTCCCGCGGTGCTCACAGCGGTGCTCGCCGTGCCGAAGCCCAATAGCTTCAACAGCCATGCCGATGACTTCAAGGCGCCGACCGCGATTCCGATCTGGGCGTAACTGTCGGCGAGGCCGGTGTTGTGCTCGATCCAGCGGCTTGTCGTGCGCGCAACCTTCGTCGCCGTGCCCGACCAGCTATCGACGATCCGGTTGCCGACGCCCTCGATGTTCTCGCCGAGGCGTTGCCAGGCGCTGTTCATCTTCTTGGCGTCATCGGCCATCTGCTGCGTGATCACGCCGCCCGACTTCTGCGCCTGGGCAACGTAGGCATCGAAGCCCTTCGATCCATTGCGAAGCATCGGGTCCAGGGATGGGTCGATCCCGAATGCGCCCTCGGCACGCATCCGCGCGTGAGGGGTCATGTTCTTGGTCGCGTCCGCGAACTGTCGCAGCATCTGGTCCGGAGTGATCGGCTTCCCGTCCGGGCCGACCGGGGCGATATGCAGCATCTGCCAGTAGGGCGTTGCGGCGTCCTGCCGGTGGAACTGCGCGTCTTTGACCGCCTCGTTCACGCCCTGCAAGCTCTTTGTCATCGCCTCCACGGAACTACCGGCGAGCTTCGCGCCGCCCTGAAGCGCACTCACGCGATCGACCGGCATCGAGAGCGCGTAGCTCACGTTGCGGATCGAGTTTCCAGCCTTCGCCCACTGCCGCGATAGCTCGATGACGCCCGCGATACTGGCGGCGCTGGTAATGCTCGCCATAGGCGCTGCCGCGCGCTCGATGCTCCGCGCGAAACTCAGGCTGTGGTTGCCGAGAACCTTGACACCCTCGGCCATCCTATTCACGCCGCTCGTCTCGCCAAAACCCTTGAAGACTTTGCTCGCCCGATCGGCCGGCCCCCGCAGGCGTTCGATGGTTTTGTTGATACGTTCGATCGACGGCGATGCCTTATCAGCAGCAGTGATCGTGATCCCGATGGTCTTTACGCTGCCGGACATTGTTCAATCCTCAGTTAGAAAACGAGCCGCGGCCGGCGTTAGGCACACCGGCCGCGGCCCGCACACGCGCGGCCCTGCGATGGCAACCGCGCGCGATCTCGTCATCGGGCGTTGTAGGCGGCGCCCTGAATGCGGGCGCCCTGCATGCCAACACCGGCGGGATTCAATTCGTGCGACGCGGTCAAAACCGGCGCGGTGTCCTGCACGAAGCCGAGTTTGGTCAACCGCTCCACGTCGTCCGGCGCGATCGGCGCGGATTCTCCGGGACCGTACGACACACTGCCGATGATGACCGTCCGGCCGCGCGCGACGTAAAGTTGCTGTTCCATTATCAATCTCCTATCTACGGCCACCAATGGCCTTCTGCGCCTGGTTCGGCGGACGGCAACCGCACGAGGAAACCAAACCCGCGCACGGACGAACGAACGTGCGCCTTGGCCAGCGGGGGGAGCCCGGCGGGCGGCGCGGTGTTGACGCCGCGCAGACGGTTGACCGCATCGAGCGCGGCCTTCTCCATCTGCATGCCCTGCGCGATGGTCGCAGCGGCTTTGCTGTAGTGCTTGCCTACCCATTCGTTGAATTGCTCAATAGCGGCGGCAGCCTCGCGCACCGCCGCGTCGCGTGCAGCGGATTCCTCGCGGGCCACCGCGTCGGTCAGCAGCCGTTGCAGCTCCGGGCGCATCGCATCCAGGCGCAGCGCGTCAAGCTCGGCGTCGCGGGCACGCTCCTCGGCGGAGCGAACGTCGGCGGCACTGCCATTGACCAGCAGCGCAGCACGGGAAATGGCCGCTTCCTGCTTCCGCTGGTGGGCGGCGGCGTGTTCCTGCGCGAGCGTTGCCAGCGCGATCTGTAGGGCCGCTACGGTGTCGCCTTGCGGGCGCACGCGGTCGATTACATCGCTCACAGCTTCACTCCCTTCCGGCCGGCTTCGATGATCCTGCGGGCCAGCGTGCCGGCGGCCGGCGGCTTCCGGCCGGTCGGCGTCCGCGCCTTGCTGCCGGCTTCGATGATCCTGCGGGCGGTCGCGGTCTGCGGCTCGGCGAAGGCTGCGGCCGCTTCCGGGTCTGCATCTGGGAACGAATGCAAATGCGAGAAATCCAGCGTTGCAGCCTTTGCTTTGTAGGTGCGGGGCTTGTCCACCTTGCTCGAACTTGGCGCCGTCGCCGCTCCCGAGGTGGACTTCGCGCCCCGACGGCCCCGCGGCGCCGTGGAGACTGGGGCGACGGCATTTCTGCCCGTTGCAGCCCCGGCCCGCGCCTTCTTCGCGCGGCCGAGCAGGTGGACAAACGGCGGCACGGTGCCGCGGTGCATGGTGGTCACGGTGGGAACCTGTGCGGTTTTCATATGCAGAACATAATGGTGCGTGCCTGCGCCGTCATCTGCGCCGATGGTGCGCCAATGCATCTATTGGCGCAGTCAGGAGAGCGGCCATTGCTTCGCGTACGCGGTAGCGATGATGCGGCGGGGGATGCCGAGAGTCTTCATCCGGAGCCAGGTCTTACGCATGCTCGGCGGAGGCTGATCCGCCGGCCAGGCCTCGGCGAGGTCGAGCATCGCGGTGGCGGCACGCTCCTCGGCGGTGCGCTTTTCCGCCGGCAGCAGCAGACGGCATCGGGGCTTCCGTTCCGGCGGCGGCGCGAGCAGCGGCGCAGTGGCGACGTGTCCCTGCAAGAAACCCGACAACCATAGCAAGTCGGCGGCGGATTGCGGGGCGTGGCGCAGCAGCGCAGCGGCATTTTCGTTCGCCAATGACGCGAGGCGGGCCATGCGTTCGGTGTCCATGTCGATGCCGCTCATCCGCCGTGAACCTGGAGGGCGCCAGGCGCGTCACCATCCAGCCGCACGCGCGGCGGCAGCTCGCGCAGCGCATCGTCCACCGCGGCGCGGATGACATCCTCGGCCGCAGCGCGGTCCAATCCCAGCAGGCGCGGCGTCAATGTCTCCAGCGCCAGCAGCCGTTGGCGAGCATTGGCAAACGCCGAGCCGCCCGCCGCCATGAAGGACCGGATCGCCACGAACACGCCGTCCGCAATGTCCACGTCGAGTTGGTGGAGACGGCCGATCGCGGACACCTTGGCGGTCTCCGCCTGTAGCTTCGTCGCCTCGTCCGATACAGGCGGTTCAGGCGTTGGTTCGCGTGCCGGATCGCCGACGCATTGGGTGCTGGCGAGGTCGGTCAGGGCCTCATAGGTGGCATCTCGGACGGCCCCCCGGATATCCGCCAGCGTGCCGCACCGCGCCACGTTGGGCGCCATCTCCGCCGGCAGGCGGAGGAGCCGGTCGCGGGCGTGCTCCCGGATCTGCGTCCACACCGCCTCGGCCTCGGCGCGTGGCACTACCTGCCCCAGCCGGGTCCGCAGCTCGCGCTGCCGGAGGCGGGCGAGGGCGATCTCCCGCTTGCGCTGCGCCTCGGCCAGCGATGGTTCGGGGATGGCCTCCGCGGCGGCGGTCGGCGTGGGGTGCAGCGCCCGCCAGGCGGCGGCAGCGCGGCTCGCACGGGGCGGTGGGGGGATGCGGTCACCGAGCATCCGACTGCCCTCCCTTCGCCTCGCGAAGCGGCGGGAGCGCGGCGGTCTCGGCCACTATCTCTGCCCAGTCGCAGGGCGAGAGAGGATCGCCCAGGAATAGCGGGTGCTCATACCAATCGACAAAGCCGATTGGCGCTTCTGGCCAACAGTCGCTGACCGGCGACGGCAGCCCCGGGCCGCCGACCCAGCCAGCACGTTGCACGGCGACCCACTCGCCGACCATTTGCCGCACTTGGGGTATCGGCATCCGATGGCGCGCGAGCAGCAGCGCCATCTCGGACGCGCCACTCCCAATCGCCACCGATGCCGTCAGCACTTCGGGCGGGAGATTCGTGAACTCGTCGTACTCAGCACCGTCCGCATATACCGCGCGATCCGTTACCTGCGCCTCCGGTTTATCCGCCAGGGTAACGGCGCCCTGATACGCTTTTGAGCTGGAGGAGGTGTAGCGCAGCAGCCGATCCCGCGACCTTTCCACGTCAACAAGGTCGCCATCCATCAGGATGCGGTCTGCGCCCTTCCACTTTGTGACCGTCTTTCGGCTGACGCGCATCATACGCGCGAACTCGGCTTGGCTGACCTTCATTTCTGCAATCCTTTCGGTGTTACCCACTTTTTGAGACCTGTGGCTGGTGACGCATCGAGGCGCGCAATTCCCGCGATGGGGGGTGGCTCCCCGGAAGGACCCAAAATGGGACGGGTCCCATGGGATGGCTCGCGGGGGGGTGTGGTGGTGGGGTCATTCCAGCGCGTCCAGGACTTCGCGGCCGATCGCGCCGCCGAGTTCTTCCGGCAGGGTGACGGCTGGTGCCCACGCGCCTGTTGGCGTCCGGTAGTGCGGCATGCGGCATTCCAACCCATGCAACACCCGAACGATCTGCAATCCATGCAGCACCAGCGGGATGCCATCGAGGTCAACGGTCACCTCTGCCAACGCCACGATGCGGCCGTCGTCGTGGAGGCGGCGCAGCGATGTCACGCGGAAGGTGATGGTCGCGATGTCGGTCATGAGTGGTGCCAGCGGCAACAGGCGAACGGCTGCCGCGCGGAGGGGCAGTTCTGCACCTGCGCGTGCCCCCACACGCGCAGGGCACGCGCAGAAATGGCACGCGCAGCCACGCGCAGGGCACGCGCAGCCACGCGCAGCACCACTTGCGCGCTAACGCGCAGGCACGCGCAAACTCCTATAAGTCTGCGAGTTGCGCGTGCCGGTCGGGGGGCAGTGGAAGTCATCACCACCGGCCTTTGAGGTCGGTGACGATCTCGCCGTCGATTGCCACCCACAGAGCGGCGATGAGGTCTGATTTCGCCTTTCGGAAGGCTGTGAACCGGGCGCTGCGCTGCGCGTGGCCTTCGCCCTCGGCTGCCGGCTCGATCAGCCCCTTCCGCTGGCATGCCGCCTGCCAGTCGAACACCGTTGTCGTGCCAGTCGTGCGGCCGGCGGTGGTGGTGATGGCCGCCACCAGCGCGTCGTAGAAGGGCACCCTGGACGGCGCCACCTTGGCCGTGGTGCCCCCGCTGTCCCCGCTGGGTTGCGAGGCCCAGCGGTCGTCCGCCAGCCGGACCGTGACGGTCTCGAAATCGGCCCAGTTGTCTGGTGTCCGCCGCCGGGCTTTGCCGGGCGCCTCGAACGACAGGCCGAATGCCACCTCATGCTTGCCCTTCTGGTCGGCAGGGAGCGGGGTCATCACCCCGACTGCATCGAAGCGCCACGCCTTTGTGCTGCTGCCGTACTGGCGGTCCTGGTTGTGGCCCGTGTGATCGAGCCAGATTTGCCCGATGCGCTTGCCGGTCAGGCGCTGCACCAGCGGGAGCGCCCCCGACCAGGCTTCTTCTTCCTTCTGGATTCCCTCCAGGAGCGACATGACATTATCCAGCACCAGCACGTCCACGCCGCCGAGACCCGCGATAAGGGCGAGCAGCCAGTTGTGGCCTGCCTCGGTATTGAGGGGCGGCATCTCGCCGATGGTGGGGAACCGGACCTTGATTTCGTCCTCCAGGTCGCGGCCGAAGATGAACAAGCCCGGGCAAGACTTGATATCCGCTCGCCGCAGGGCGTCGATTGCCCGCTGGCGGATCAGCTCGCCCGGCATTTCGCCGTCCAGATAGAGCACCCGCGCGGCGCGGCCGGCGCGCCAGTGTAGAAAGCCCTCTCCGGTCGCCATGCCGAGCGCCATGCCGAGGCCGACCAGCGTCTTGCCGAGGCCGGTGCGGCCGACCAGGAAGACGCGGGTCGTGGTCGTAACCAGATCGCCTAGCAGCCGGTCCGGCGGCGGCATCGGCCGCGTCGTCCATGCGTCGATTGACAGCAGATCGGCGAGGCCGGGGAGCGGTTCGTCGGGGATGTCGGCCTCGGGCGGCTTATCCCAGCCCGGGTGCGCGGCCTGATATTCCTCGCTCGGCGGTGGCACCCAACTGCGGCGGTCGGCGCTATCGGTGGCGTCCATCAGCGCGCCGCCCCCGTCTCAATCGGGAGTGCGCGCCCTGCGGCGAGTCCCCAGGCGGCGGTATCTTCGGATTTCGGAATGTCAGCATCGGCCGGCAGCGCCTCCACAAGCCAGCGGATAGCCTCGTTGTCATTGAACCCGGCGGCACGCTGGATTCCGCCGAGCAGCCGGGCCGAGCTGCGCAGGCGGTCGTGGCGCTGGCCTTCCTGCGCGCTGCGCACGAGGTCGATGGCGCGGGTTTTGATGCGTTCCAGCCGATCGGCCAGAGGTGCGCCACTGTGGCGCACCTTTGCCTGTTCCTGCCTCGGCTGGGCCGGCGGCCAGAATAGAGGGGTCAGCCAATGCGGCCACGCTGCGGGCGGAGCGTGGTCTACGCATTCGCAACCAGCGGCAAACCAGAAGATGATGTAGCCACCCTCCCCGCGAACATCGACGCCCTGGATTGGACGCCCTTCGACGTTGCGCACGCCCTCCGCATGGCGGAATACGAGATGCAGGCCACCGCCTCGGGTGCGATAGGTGCGCGTGGTCGGCAGGCGGATTTCGTTCGTGATCCACCATGCGCGGGCCGCGTCGTGCTTCACGTCAACGTCCAGAACGGAGATGCCGGACAGCGGTCCCGTCGGGACGCCGATCAGCGCCCCCGGCCACCGGCGCCATAACTCAGCGATCCCGTCCGGGTCGGTGGTGGCATCCTTGTAGCCGGTGCCACCTTCGGCCTTCGGGCGGCTCGGGCGCTTCGTCTGCCAGCCGCACGGAAACACGGGCCACCCGAGGTTGCGGGCGAGGTTCTGCGCCAGGCGGGCGGCTTCTGCGGCGGACGGCGGGTTGATGGACGGGGGGGCGCTTCCCGACGCGGCGGCGGCGGTCATTGTGCGGCTGCGGGGAACGCCGCCTCGATCTCGGCGATAGGCAGTTCGCTGCCCATGTATCCGCCGCGGGTGAAGTGTCGTTCTACCCTATGCCAGTCGGTCCCGCGCATCAGCTCGATCAGCTTCAACGCCCCCTCCGCCCGCAACTGTGCCACGAGGAAGGTCGCGGCTTTCTTTGCTCTATCGTTCCGCTGAGTCTCGTTCAACTCCTGCTCCTCCCTGAATTTGCGCTCCCGCGCGGCATCGGCCGCGCGGCGGCGCTTTTCATTTTCTTTCTCGCGCTTGATCTGTTCGGCGGTCTTGGCGTTCTCCGCCGCCTTCCGGGCCTTCGTCACGCCGGCGATACGCTCACGGATATCCGCCACCTTGGGGACGGCGCCGCGCTCGATCTCGGACAGCACTTCCTGCACCACTTCCGGCGGCGTAGACGGCGCTGCCAGTGCATACACGGCCGAGGGTGGCAAAAGCGCAATTTTTTCGGATTTGCCTTCCACCAGGCGCGCCGCGTTCATGTAGTTCTGCGCCGTCCTCTCGCCCATCTGGAACTCGGCCTCGATCCATGGGCCGAAGGCGCCGTGCGGCATCTTCTCCTTCATCGCGATAAGGTCTTTGCCCGTTTCGTACGTGAAAGTGCGGATCCGATTCCGAAGGCGGTCGGCAACCTGCCGAGCCTCCGTCGCTATTTCATTGTCCAGCGCGGAGTAATCGAACGCGCCGGCGCGTTCTCTGGCCTCTGCCGCCTGCGCGACGGCAATGCGATCAGCCTCGATCCGGTTCTGGGCCAAGGCGTACGCCGGGGACGTGATGACGGTGGGTTCACTGCGCATCGGTGAACACCTCCGGATGCGCAACCTTCATCGCCGCGATCACCGCATCCGGCCAGCGGGTGCGGATTTCCTTCGATGCAAACTCGATGATCGGCGAGTACTTCACCTTCCCGTCATCGCCTTTCATCACGGTTCCGTCACGCCCGACCATCGGTTTGGAGGGTGGCATCGCATACGGGCCGCGCTCGCCTGTCAGGATAGTCACGTCGGAGATGATAAGGCCGCTCGGAAACTCGACCTTAGCGAAACCGATCAGGCTGTTTTTCGCCAGGGGGCGAAACTCTAGGATTTTCGGGGGTGCCATGTGTGGCGCTCCTGTAAAGAGCGCGCTTGCAACCGCCATACGTGTAGGGTATCAACCCGCTGTCCCTGCGAATTGAAGCCGTCCCCGCTCTTGGCGATACAGCGCCGAGGGTGGGGACTAGGCTGCGTGCTGCTGTTCTGGTTCGGAGGTGCTGCACCGCGGGGGCGTGAGCTTGCTCCTCCCCCACGCCAAAGCATCGCCCCATCGGTAAAGTGCCCTCGGCCCAAATTTCGAGAAGGGCGGCCCGCCCCCGCGCGTTGCCTTCGTCGCGAGCGTGGCGGGGCGCACCGGATAGCCGGAGGCGGTCAGCGCGTTCGCGGCTTGCTCGCGCGTCAGAAGCGCGTCGGCATCGGTCGGGATGAATGAGACGACGCCGGTTGTAAGGGAAGTGGTGTCGGACGGATCAAGGTCGGGCATCTGGCCACCCTTAGATTGCGCGCATAAGCGCGCGTTGCGGTGGCCGTCCAGCTATTCCCCTTCTTCTCGGAATGGAACAGAAATGAAGTGGGGAATCTAAGGGGGGCAGTTCCCCGATGGGGAATCCACATGGGGCGGATTCCCCACCTGTCCGTCGTCTGCGAGTTGTCTGCCTTCCCTGATCCGGCCGTGAATATGAGCAGGGTCCGTGACTCCAATCCCCTCCCCGATCGCAGCGATCGCAACCTTCCCCGCTATGCCGTTCGCTTTCATCGCTTCATAGGCGCGGAATTGCTGCATTTTATCAGTCGTCGCCAGGAAGGACGCGAAGGCGTTCCACCCGGTCCTAGTGAGGCCGAGTGCCGCCGGCACGGCCTTCATCGCTTCGACGGGTTCGATCCGGGCCGCCTCGACGCTTTGACGGAACTCGGGCGAATTCATTGCCTCGGCGGGTGTAGAACAATGCTCGAAATCGGGGGGCGCCACCTCGATGCGATAATCAACGCCTGCGGATAGCATGGAGAGCTGGCCGGCTGCCTGCTGCAAATATGCCGCGATCCACCCTGGCATCCTGAATTCCTTGTCGATGGGCCAATCCCGCGACATACCGTCGTTTCCCTGGAACAAGTACTCAATGGCGAGCCACGCATAGACGGGGTTTTGCGTGTTCACGAGCAGATCGTGGAAGCGTCGAAGAACGGGGTCCCCCGGCGTGTCGTCTCCCCCAGCGCCGGCGCTCATGCCGCGCCTCGAAATTCAACCACAGCAGCACTCGGCGCTGTCATTCCCATCAGCTCCGCAGTCCGCCGCGCCACCGCGTCCGCCGCGGCGAGCAGCACAGCGTCGGCGGCGTGCATGTAGCGGGCGGTGATCCCCCCGCCCTTGTGTCCGATCAGCGCGCCGATGGTCGGCTCCGAATAGCCGAGGTCGGCGGCGAGGCTGGCGAAGGAATGGCGCAGCACGTGCGGGGTCACGTCCGGCGGGAGAACGCGCGCCGGCACGTCCGCGGGGCCGTCCGCCGGCTGCTCGGCCAGGGCGATGATCCGGCGGGCGAATTTCTTGAAGCCGAGCATCAGCCCGTCGCCGCGGCTGGCCGGAAACACCAGCGCCCCGTCGCCCAGCCGGGGCAGCGTGCGCAGCAGGTCGCAAGCAGCGTGCGACAGCGGGCGCACGGAACGGCCGGTCTTGGTGTCGGGCAGGATCGCGGTGCGGCGTGCCAGGTCCACGTCCTGCCAGCGCAGCGCCACCGCCTCGCCGCTGCGCCAGCCGGTCAGGACGAGGAACCGCATACAGGCCACCGCCGCCGGCCAGATGGTTTCCCCGGCCTGCCGCAGCCGCGCGCCGAGTGCAGCATATTCGGCCCCGGTCAACCGCCGCTCGCGCCGATTCTCAGCGAATTTCCGCACCCGATGCGCCGGGTTGTCCGTCCGCATGTGATGGTCGATCGCATAGGTGAAGATCGCCCCGACAAGCCCGACCAGCCGAGTAGCAATCCCCCGGCCGCCGCGCACTTTGGAGATGCCGCGCGGCTTGGTCTTGCGGGTCTGCGCGGTCTCGCCAGCCGCGACCGCATGCATGAACCGTTCAACGTCCTGCTTGGTCACGGCGGCCACCGCCAGCCGGCCAAGCAGCGGTTTGATATGCCCGTCGATCGCCCCCCGGTCGAAGGCGAGCGTTCCGGGCTTCTTCGGTTTGCCTCCCCGAACCAGGACGCGGCCGGCCACGGCGTCGGCATGGTACTGGTCGCAAAGGTCGGCGACCGTCACGGCCTTGCGCTTCGCCTGCTTTTCCGCCGAGGGATCGGCACCCTTCGCGACGTCGCCGAGGATGCGCCGGGCTTTCTCGCGGGCCTGATCCGGCGTCCAGGGTGCACCGTGGCGCCCGATCGTCTGCCAGCGCGACCGGCCCTCGGCGGTGCGGTAGAGCACCACATAGGCCACCGCGTCGCCCGTCTGGCGCCGCGCGCCGAAGCCCGCCACCGCCGAGTCCCAGACCGTCTGCCCTGGTTGCAGGGCGCGCACGTCGCGCAGTCCGATCCGTTTCCGCTCGCCCATTCGATACGCTCCGGTTACTTCATAGCTAGCACATAGCTAGCAGAACGACGCAAACCGTAGCAAACTAGAGTAAGGGTCGGCAAGGAAAAAGCGAGCCTGTACAGGGTATCTCTCAAACCAGCGCAAGCTAGCTATCGCCCCCGCAAACCCCCGGAATGACCTTGACACGGTAGGGGTCACAGGTTCGATCCCTGTCGCGCCCACCATTTTTTCAGTCAGTTGCGGGAAGTCCGTCCCAAACGCGGATTGCCGGGCTAGCACCGGGCTAGCAGGAAGCGGCGGAACCGCTCGGCGGTCAGATCGCCGCGTCGCCCCGCGCCAGCAGGTTCCGCACCGTGGTGGCGTGCCAGTCCCCGCCCCGCGCCGTCCGCACCTCGCGGGCGTTCAGCGCCGCCGCGATAGCCCGATGCCCCTTCACGCCGCTTGTCTCGATCTGCCGGACGATCGGCAGCACGTTGGCTGCAAATGCGTCCGCCGCCGCCCGGTTGGCGTCCACACCCTTGGCGCCTGCGTCGGCGAGATTGGTGCGGTTGCCGAGCACAACCCCCTGCGCCTTTTTCTGCGCCAGTGCGGCGCGGGTCCGCTCGGAAATCAGATGCTGCTCTTTCTCGGCTAGTACCTCGACACAGTGGTTTTGACCGGCTGATCTTGCGAAGCGGCCAGCTCTGGCAGGGCCTTGCGGTCGACCAGCACCGCGATGCTGCGTGCTACACCCGGCTGACGTGCGATCAACCCCGCCTTTTCGAGCGACACGACCATCTGGTGAACCGCTGGCGGAGTGACGCGAAAGAACCGCTGCATGTCTGCCTCGGCCGGTGGCCGCCCCGAGCACCAGGGTGTAGGCATGGATGAAGGCGAGGTACTGTCCCTGCCTGGTCGTGAAGCTGGGCGAATCGCGGCAGCCTGGATTCATCTCGACCCTCGGCAACGGGGGAACATCGATGAATGTACGGTATCGGGTGGAGCTGGGCCAAGCGGAGCGCGAACAGCTCACCGCCTTGCTGAGTGGTGGCAAGCACGCGGTGCGTCGACTGAAGCGGGCACAGATCCCGCTGGCGGCCGACGCTGGTGTCAGCGATGAGGTGATCGCGACCAGCGTCGGGGTCGGTGGTTCCACTGTCCACCGGACCAAGCGGCGCTTTGTGGAAGGCAATCTGGAGTTCGCGCTCAACGAAGAAGCGCGTCCAGGCGCGGTGCGCAAACTAACCGGTAAGGAAGAAGCGCTGCTGACAGCGACCGCCTGCACACGACCGCCCGAGGGACGCAAACGTTGGACCCTCAACCTGCTGGCAGGCGAGATGGTGAAGCTGACCGGGCACGAAGACCTGTCGAGCGAGACGGTGCGCCGGCGCCTGGCCGAGAACGAGTTGAAGCCACGGCAAAAGGACATGTGGTGCATTCCGCAAGTGGATGGCACCTACGTGGCCCGCATGGAGGACGTGCTTGACCTCTATGCTGAGGAACCAGACCCGAAGCGCCCGGTCGTGTGCTTCGATGAAAGCCCGACCCAACTGATCGGTGAGGTGCGCGAGCCAATCCCCGGCGAGCCGGGTCAGCCAGAACGCTACGATTGCGAATATCGACGCAACGGCACGGTCAATCTGTTCGTATCCCTTGATGCCCATCGCCCATGGCGGCATGTGAAGGTGACCGACCATCGCACCGCGCGCGACTTTGCTCACTGCATGCGCGATTTGGTCGATGTCCATTATCCTGAGGCCGATCTCACGCGGGTGGTGCTGGGCAATCTCTCAACGCACACCGCCGGTGCCTTGTACGAAACCTTCCCGGCACCAGAGGCGCATCGCATTCTGCAACGGCTGGAGTTTCACTACACGCCCAAACACGCCAGCTGGCTGAACATGGTGGAGATCGAGATTGGCGTCTTGCGCGGCCAGTGCCTCGGCCGGCGCATCGGGGAGCGCGAACGCCTGGTCTCCGAGGTGGCGGCGTGGCAGCGCCAGCGCAACGCATCCGGCGCGCGTATCATACCGGCGGCCTCTTCGGCCGGCCGGTATCGCGCATGGGGTTGGCGGGGCGGCGATGCGCAAAATCAAGGACATACCAGCGGCCAGGTGGACGCCGGACGAGTCATCGGCCGGGGCCGCTGGTATCAAATGGATGTTCACCACCGAGCGCACACGTAACAAGTTGGCCCGTACCTATCCCGGTACCGCCAAAGAGTCATAATCAATGTGTCGAGGTACTAGCTGCGGCTGTCTTCCTGTCCACTGATGACATTTGCTCAGAGTGGTATGGCGTAGACATAAGTACGCATCATCGTCGGCGTCGGTAAGCCATTTGTTTCAAAGATTGCCGCTCCCGCGTGTGCGGCGTCGTCACCCCAAATGTCGTGCCGCGCCCCGCTCGTACCATCCCCGGCTCGCGCGCACGATGCGCACCACTGACAGCATCACCGGCACCTCCACCAGCACGCCCACCACCGTCGCCAGCGCCGCGCCGGACTGGAAGCCGAACAGCGCGATCGCCGCCGCCACCGCCAGCTCGAAGAAATTCGAAGCCCCGATCAGCGCCGACGGCCCCGCCACGCACCATTCCGTGCCCACCGCCCGGTTCGCCAGATAGGCCAGCGACGAATTGAAATAGACCTGCACGATGATCGGGATCGCGAGCAGCAGGATCACCAGCGGCTGCGCCACGATCTGCCGCCCCTGCAGCCCGAACAGGATCACCAGCGTTGCGAGCAGCGCCACGAGCGAAACCGGCCCCAGCAGCCGCAAGGTTCGCCCCAGTGCCGCGGCTCCGCCGCCGGAGCGCAGCAGCGCCCGCCGCCAGACCTGCGCCGCGACCACCGGCACCACGATATACAGCACGACCGAGGCCAGCAGCGTGTTCCACGGCACGGTGATGGACGACAGCCCGAGCAGCAGGCCGACGATCGGCGCAAACGCCACCACCATGATCGTATCGTTCAGCGCCACCTGACTGAGCGTGAAATGCGGCTCCCCGTCCACCAGGTTCGACCAGACGAACACCATCGCCGTGCAGGGCGCGGCGGCGAGCAGGATCAGCCCGGCGATGTAGCTGTCGATCTGCGCCGCCGGCAGCCAGGCGCGGAACAGGTGATCGATGAACAGCCAGCCAAGCAGCGCCATGGAGAATGGTTTCACCAGCCAGTTTACGCCCACCGTGGTCGCGGCGCCGCGCCAGTGCCGCCCGACCTCGCGTAACGCCCAGGGATCGATCTTCAGCAGCATCGGGATGATCATCAGCCAGATCAGCACCGCGACGGGGAGATTGACCTGTGCCACCGTCGCGTCGCCGATCACGCGGAACGGGCCCGGCATCATCTGCCCGAGCGTGATGCCGGCGATGATGCAGAGCGCGACCCAGACGGTCAGGAAGCGTTCGAACACGCTCATGGCCGGCTCACGGGCTGGTGCGCCGGCGCCCGTGGCAGCGGCCCTGCTCGTGCTCATGCCGCCACCCGCCGCGCCGCCGCACCGGAAGGCAGCAGCAAGGTGATCGCCAGGCAGATCGCCAGCATGACCGCTGATCCCCACAGGCACGCCTGCATGCCGCCGGCCTCGGTCAGAACGCCCGACAGCATGATTCCCATCAGCCGGCCGGCCGCATTGGCGGCATAATAGAAGCCGACGTCCTCGGCCGCCTTCTCCGACCCCGCATAGGCAAGGATCAGGTAGGAATGCAGCGAGGAGATGACCGCAAAGGCGAAGCCGAACACCAGCAGCCCGACCACCAGGATCAGGTCGGGCCGCGGCATGCCCGGCACGGCCAGCAGCAAAGCGAGCGCCACCGGAATGACCGTCAGGATGCCGCCCCACAGCCGCGCCGCGGGGACCTCCCGGCTCAGCCCGTCGCGGCTGCGCGTGACCACCATGGGGGCCAGCGCCTGCACCGCGCCATAACCGATGGTCCAGGCGGCGACGAAGCCCGCTACCTGCATGTACTGCCAGCCGAATCCGTAGAGGTAC
Organism: uncultured Pseudomonadota bacterium; assembly: GCA_963708095.1. Classification (GTDB taxonomy): domain Bacteria; phylum Pseudomonadota; class Alphaproteobacteria; order Acetobacterales; family Acetobacteraceae; genus JAJZVS01. The sequence goes on along the minus strand of OY970182.1, from coordinate 2,217,464 downwards.
ACCGGCAGCCCGACGACGAACCACACGTCGCGCGAGCCGAACATGAACACGCGCGCCGCCGCGATCAGGTTGATGGCGCGCGTCTTGGCGAACAGTTCGCGGAAGCTCTTCGACGACTTCGCCTTCCCCAGGGTGCGCGGCAGCAGCAGCATGGCGCCGATCAGCACGACGGCCAGCATGCCGGCCATCAGCCATAGCGCGGGGCGGAACCCGACCACCTGCAGCAGGAAGCCGCCGATGAAGAAGCCGGCGCCCTTGGTGGCGTTCTTCGATCCGGTGAACCAGGCGACCCAGCGGAACAACTGCCCCATGTCCTGCGTCGATGAAGCCTTGATCGCGCTTTTCGACGCGGTCTTGGTCAGGTCCTTGGCAACGCCGGCGACGCCCTGCGCCATCACCACCCACGCGACAGAGGCCGCCGCGCCCCAGGCGGGATCCAGCGCCGACAGCATGAGGAGCCCGCTGATCTGCAGGACCTGTCCCGTCATGAGCATGCGCGGGATGCCGTAGCGCGACGCCAGCCAGCCGCCGCCGGCATTCGCGAAGATGCCCGCCGCCTCATACAGCAGGAACATGAACGCCAGGATGAACGGCGTGTAGCCGAAGCTGTAGAAATGCAGCAGCACCAGCATGCGCAGCGCGCCGTCGGTGATGGTGAACAAGAAATAGGCGGTGGTGACGATGGCGTAGTTGCGGACTCCGGAAGACATCAGACCCCCCGCGCCATGACGATGTTGGCGAGATCGACCATGCGGCACGCATAGCCGACCTCGTTGTCGTACCAGGCATAGACCTTGAGCAAGGTGCCGTCGGTGACCAGGGTACTCGGGCCATCGACGATCGCGCTGCGCGGGTCGTTGACGTAGTCGGCGGAGACCAGCGGACGCGCCTCGAACCCCAGGATGCCGGCGAGCGACCCCGCCGCCGCGTCGCGGAACAGGGCATTGACCGCATCGGCCGAGACCGGGCGGGCCATCTCGAACACGCAATCGGTCAGGCTGGCGTTCAGCACCGGCGCCCGCACCGCATGGCCGTCGAGCTTGCCCTTCAGGTCGGGATAGATCAGCGCGATGGCGGTGGCGCTGCCGGTGGTGGTGGGCGCGAGCGACAGCATCGCCGAGCGCGCCCGCCGCAGGTCCCTGTGCGGCGCGTCGATCACGACGTTGGTATTGGTCGGATCATGGATGGTGGTGATCTGGCCATGACGGATGCCGATCGCCTCGTGCAGCACCTTCACCACCGGCGCCAGGCAGTTGGTGGTGCAGGAGGCTGCGGTCAGCAGCCGGTGCGTGCGCGGGTCGTAGCGGTCGTCATTGACGCCAACGACGATGTTGAGTGCGGCGGCCTCCTTGACCGGCGCCGCGACGATCACCCGCTTCACCCCGCGCGCGAAATACCCAGCCAGTTGCTCCATCTTGCGGAACTTGCCGGTGCATTCCAGCACGATATCGCAGCCGAGATCGCCCCAGGCGACCCCATCCGGCGCCGGCTCGGCACTGAAACCGATGTGCCGGCTGCCGATGTGGATCGACCTGTCGCCTTCAGCCCCCAAGCTTTCGCGCCAACGGCCGTGCACGCTGTCGAATTCCAGCAGATGGGCGGTTGTGGCCGCGCCGCCCCTGATTTCGTTCACGTGTACGATGTCGAGACGGCCGACCGCACGAGGGTCGTCATCCGGCCGGTATATCCCTCCCAGGGCCGCACGCAGCGCAAGGCGACCAATCCGCCCCATGCCGTTGATGCCCACCCGCATGATCAGCGGCCTCCCGCCGGGACCAGGTCCCGGCCGCCGCCGATGTCATCCAGCCGCCGCTTCAGCGCCATCCGGTCGAGCGAGGCGAACGGCAAGGCGACGAAAATCCCGAGGCGCCGCTCCAGCCCCGCATATAGCTCGTTCAGCAGGGCCGTCCGCTCCAGTGCGCTGCCGGTGAACTTGGCAGGATCGGGCAGGGGCCAGGCGCCGGTGACCACGAGGTTGCCGAAATCGGGACAGGTCGGGCCTTCCAGCGTGTCGCAGAGCGTGATCACGAAATCCATCTGCGGCGCGGTCGGCCCGGTGAACTCGTGCCAGGACTTGCTGCGCAGGCCGTCCGTGTCGTGGCCGAATGCACGCAGCTTCCCGAGCACCTCGGGACTGGGTTCTGGAACCGGCTCGGAGCCTGCGGACCAGGCGCGGAAGCGATGGCCGCCGACCCGCTTCAGGATGGCCTCGGCCATGATCGATCGGGCCGAATTGTGCCGGCACAGGAAGAGAACGTTGAAGGCGGGGGTCATGCCTCGGTCCTCGTCAGGGAAGGGGGGAAGCAGGCGGGCGATGTCGCCGCACAGTTCGGGCCGGCCGCCGCAGCAGGTTTCGGTCAGGAACGCGAGCAATTGCCGAACGCCGGCAATCCGCACGGCATGGATGATCTGGCGGCCCTGGCGTGTTGCCTGGGTCAGCCCGGCGCGCTCCAGCGCGGCCAGGTGGAAGGAGGTCGTGGAGGGCGGCAACCCCAGCCGGGCGGCGAGATCACCGGCCGGGAGCCCCTTGGCCCCTTCCGCCATGAGCAGGCGCACCAGGTTGAGCCGTGTCTCCACGGAGAGGGCGGCGAAGGCGGCTGCGGCTTCCAAAGATTCCATGTTTCCAGTATGACAGAAATATTGGAGAGCGCAAGCGTTTTCCCGGCGCGGTTCGCGCCATCCGGCCCCTTCGGCAGTGCCTGCGTTGTCATCCCGCCGAAGCAGCACGGAGCGCGGGGCGCGTTGAACTCGTCGCCCCGCGGTCGGCGCAGAAAGTGACGGACGTGAGATCCCGCCGCGCTGCCGGCGACGCCCGACGCGACAGCTTACGTGCAGCAACCCGTCGTGCTGCGACCGCCGGCGTCATGCGGACCGGGCTTGCGTGCCTCGATCGCGGCGGAGACGACGTAGTCTTCGATCCCGCTGCCCGGCGCCCAGGTGGCGATCAGGTCGCGGCTTTCGGGCTTCGGCGTGACTGCGATGGCGGCGAAGCCGGCCGCGCGCAGCCAGCCCTCGATCGCGTCCATCGGCGCCGCGCCGGACACGCAGCCGCAGAGCAGGGCGGGATCGGCGGCGAGCGCGTCGGGCAGAGGGGCCATGTTCACCACGTCGGAAATGGCGAGCCGCCCGCCGGGCTTCAGCACCCGGAACGCCTCGCGGAACACCTGCGCCTTGTCGGGCACCAGGTTGATCACGCAGTTGGACAGGATCACGTCGGCGGTGTTGTCGGCGACCGGCAGGTGCTCGATCTCGCCGAGGCGGAACGATGCGTTCGCTTGCCCGAGCCTGGCCGCGTTGGCGCGCGCCTTGGCCAGCATCTCGTGCGTCATGTCGACGCCAATCACCTGCCCTGCCGGGCCGACGGCGCGGGCGGCGAGCAGGCAGTCGAAGCCTGCACCCGAGCCGAGGTCGATCACCACCTCCCCCGGGCGCAGTGCGGCGATCGCCTGCGGATTGCCGCAGCCGAGCCCGAGATTGGCGCCTTCGGGCACCGCGGCGAGGTCCTCCGGCGCGTAGCCCATCTGCGCGGACTTGCCCGCATCGCCGCCGCAGCAGGCCGCACCGGTGCCGGCGGCGATGCCGCCGTAGCGGGCGCGGACCAGGGATTTGATCGCGTCCTCGGTAGCGGGCGTGCCGCAGCATGCGGGCTCCGGCGGGGCGGCGCAGCAGGCGGCTTCGGTGTCGGTGGCGTGGCTCATGCAGTCCTCCGGTCCGGGGCGCAGGCGGCGGCGGGGCGGCAGGCGAGGTCCGCCGCCGCATCGTCCCGGCCGCAACAGTTGCGGGTAAGATAGGCGAGCAGCCCGTTCATCGCCGCGAAGTCCGCAGCGTAGATCAGGCTCCGTCCGACCCGGCGCTGGGTGATGAGGCCGGCGCGGTGGAGGTGCTGGAGGTGGAACGTCAGTGAGGACGGGGCGAGTCCGAGCCGCTCGGCGATCACCCCGGCGGCGAGCCCGTCCGGCCCGCGCTCGACCAGCAGGCGGTAGAGGGCAAGCCGATGCTCGTGCGCGAGCGCGGCAAGCGCGGTGACGGTGTGCTGGTCGGCGGGAGATGATTCGAACATACGTGAATTATAAGAGAGACGGCCGCCCGCCGCAAGTCCCCCTCCGGTCCGGCCCGGGACAATCGAGCGAAACGACACATCGGCCCCCCTTTTCGTGGTGCAGGCGCTGTCGCGGCACATCGCCCACAAGAGTGACATCGGCGGCGTCCGGGTCGGCGTGCGGCCGGAAGGCGTGCGGGGTGTCTGCGTCGGGATCGCGGCCGCGCTGCACGCCCACTGCGCCGCTGCCGAAGGCTTCCTGGTGCAGGAACGCATCACCGGCGGGGTGGAGATGATACTCAGCCTGCTGCGCGACCCACAGCTCGGCCCGGCGGTGCTGCTCGGCGCCGGCGGCATCGCGGCCGAACTGGTTAAGGACACCGCGATCCGCCTGTTGCCGCTGACCCGAAGCGATCCCGAGGCGACGGTGGGCGAACTGAAGACCGCGCGGCTTCTGCGCGGTTTCCGCGGCCGCAAGCCCTGCGGCGTCGCGGCCGTGGTCGAGACCATCCTGGCGTTCGCGCGGATGGGCGCGCAGCTCAGCCCGCATCTGATCGAGGCGGAGATCAATCCGCTTTTCGTGATGCCGACCGGCGAGGGAACCCGTGCGGCCGACGGTCTCGTCGTGCTTGGCTGAACCCGCGGCAGCGCCCCGGGGCGCACGGGACGATATCGCGCGGACTGAGATGAGAAGGAGTGCAACGATCATGGCCGACACGCCCCCGCACGCTCCCGACGATCGCTCGCCCGGGCCCGCCGCGCCGGCGGTGAGCGTCGGCCTGACGGTCAACGGACGCTACCATCGGATCGAGATCGACCCCCGCCTGTCCCTGCTCGACCTGCTGCGTGAACGGCTGGAACTGACCGGCACCAAGAAGGGCTGCAACCAGGGTGCCTGCGGCGCCTGCACGGTGCTGCTGGATGGCCACCGGATCAATGCCTGCCTGACCCTCGCCGTCATGCACGACGGCGCCGTCGTCACCACGATCGAGGGGCTGGCCGAGGGCGACGCGCTGCATCCGCTGCAGGCGGCGTTCATCGAGCACGACGGTTTCCAGTGCGGCTACTGCACCGCCGGCCAGATCATGTCCGCCCTCGGCTGCATCTCCGAGGGACATGCGACGTCGGCGGACGACGTGCGTTTCTGGATGAGCGGCAACATCTGCCGCTGCGGCGCCTATCCCGGGATCGTCGCCGCCATCGTGCAGACCGCGCAAGGGGGCTGAGCATGGTGCCCTTCGCGTTCCGCACCGCGCAGACCGAAGCGGAGGCGCTCGCCGCCGCGGCGGCCGGGGCGCGCTACATCGCCGGCGGCACGACCCTGATCGACCTGATGCGCGAGGAGGTCGAACGCCCGGAGCTACTGGTCGACATCAACGCCCTGCCGCTGCGCACGATCCGCGCCACGCCGCAGGGCCTGGAGATCGGCGCGCTCGCGCGCATGGCGGAGGTGGCCGCGCATCCCGACGTGCGTCGGTCCCAGCCGCTGGTGGCCGAGGCCTTGGTGGAAGGCGCATCGCCGCAACTGCGCAACATGGCCTCGATCGGCGGTAACCTGATGCAGCGGGTGCGCTGTCCGTATTTCCGCATGCGCGATGCCGCCTGCAACAAGCGCGATCCGGGCACCGGCTGCGCGGCGATCGGTGGCCTGAACGGGGGGCATGCGATCCTTGGCACCAGCGCGCAGCGCGTGGCCACCCATCCGTCCGATCTGGCCGTCGCACTTGTGGCGCTGGATGCCGTCATGCGGGTGCGCGGGCCGGGCGGGGAGCGACGCTTTCCGGTCGAGGATCTCTATCGCCTGCCCGGCCACACCCCGCATCTGGAGCACACGCTCGCGCCCGGGGAGCTGATCGTCGATGTCTGCGTGCCCGATGCGCCCTGGGCCCGGCGCGCGCGCTACCTCAAGGTCCGCGATCGGTCATCGTACGAATTCGCCCTGGTCTCGACGGCCGCGGCGCTGGAGATCGCGGACGGGACGATCCGCGCCGCGCGGATCGCCTGCGGCGGCGTCGGCACCAGGCCCTGGCGCATGCGCGCCGTGGAAGCGGCGCTGATCGGCAAGGCGCCCGAGCACGCGGCCTTCCGCTTCGCCGCCGCGCAGGCGCTGGACGGCGTGCGGCCGCTGTCCGACAATCGTTACAAGGTCAGGTTGCTGCTGCGCACGATCGTGCGCGCGCTCGAACTGGCGGGAGAGACCCCATGAGCACCGGTGCGATGGGACAACCGCTGCCGCGGGTCGACGGCCACGCCAAGGTGACGGGCCGCGCGCGCTACGCGGCCGAATTCAACCAGCCCGATCAGGCCTATGCGGTGGTTGTCGGCAGCACGATCGGGCTCGGGCGGGTGACCGGCATCGATATCGCGCCGATGCTGCGCCTGCCCGGCGTGGTGGCCGTCATCACGCATCTTACGGCACCGCAGCTGGCCTACGGCCCGCACAAGAGCGGGATCGACCCCGCGGTCGGCGAGCGGCTGCACGTGCTGCAGGACGATCGGGTGCGCTTCTTCGGCCAACCCGTCGCCGCGGTGGTTGCCGACAGCCTGGACTGCGCCGAACGCGCCGCTGCCGCGCTGGCGATTTCCTACGCGCCCGAGCGCCCCGTGACGGACACGGACGATCCGGCGGCTGCCCCGATCGTCCCGGAAGCGGCGACCCGGCCCGGCACGCGCGTCCGCGCTGACAGCGCGCGCGGCGACGCCGACGCGGCGCTGGCGGCGGCCGCCGTACGGATCGACGCGACCTACACGATGGCGCGCGAGAACCACAACCCGATGGAGCCGCATGCAACCGTCGCCGCCTGGCACGGCACAAGGCTGACCCTGTGGAGCAAGAGCCAGTTCGTCGTCAACGAAGCAGCCGAAATCGCCGCCGTGTTCGGCATTCCCCCCGGGGATGTGCAGGTGATCTGCCCGTTCGTCGGCGGCGCTTTCGGCACCTCCCTGCGTACCTGGCCGCATGTGACCCTGGCCGCCATCGCCGCGCGCCAGGTGCGGCGTCCCGTCAAGCTCGTGCTGACCCGCCGGCAGATGTTCGACGCCACCGGCCACCGGCCGCGCTGCGGCCAGCGCGTGGCACTGGGCGCGACGGCGGCGGGCAGCCTGACCGCCGTGATCCACGAAGCCACCACGGAGACCAGTCGCTACGAGCAGTTCATCGAAGGCGTGACCGCGCCCACGCCGTTCATGTACGCCTGCCCCGACGTCCGCACCCGCTATCGCCTGGCACCGCTCGACACCGCCACGCCCACCTACATGCGCGGGCCCGGGGAGGCGAGCGGGATGTTCGCGCTCGAATGCGCGATGGACGAGCTGGCGCACGCGCTGCGCATGGACCCGGTCGCGCTGCGCCGGCGCAACGAACCGGCGATCGACGAGGGCGAGAACCGCCCGTTCTCCAGCCGGTCGTTGCTGGCCTGCCTCGATGCCGGTGCGGAACGCTTCGGCTGGGCGCGGCGCAACCCGACGCCGCGTTCCATGCGCGACGGGCGGCTGCTGATTGGCTGGGGCGTCGCCGCGGCCACCTATCCGGCACTGCAAAGCCCGGCACACGCGCGGGTCCGCCTGCTGGCGGACGGCAGCGCCGAGGTGGAGGCGGCGGCGAGCGACATGGGGCCGGGCACCTACACGTCCATGACGCAGGTCGCCGCCGAATGCCTCGGCCTGCCGGCGGGGTCGGTGCGCTTCAGCCTGGGACGGTCGGATTTCCCGCCGACGCCGCCGCATGGGGGGTCGCAGACCATGGCCTCGGTCGGCTCGGCGATCCGCGTGGCCTGCCTGGCGGTGCAGGCGGAGATCGTGGTGCGCGCGGTCGCCGATCAGGCCTCGTCGGTGTTCGGCGCGGCGGTCGATGCGGTGGAGTTCCATGCCGGGCGGCTGCGCCGGCGCGGCGATCCGTCGCCCGGACAGAGCTACGCGGACATCATCGCGCGCGGCGGCGGCGGAGCAATCGAGGCCGAGACCTCCGTCGCCCGCCCGGCCGAGGACGCGCGCCGCTTCTCCATGCACGCGTTCGGGGCGGTGTTCGTGGAGGTGGCGGTGGACCCCGATCTCGGGATGGTGCGGCTCCGGCGCGGGCTCGGGGTGTATGCCGCGGGGCGAATCGTCAATCCGCGGCTCGCCGCCAGCCAGTGCATCGGCGGCATGGTCGGCGGCCTGGGGATGGCGCTGATGGAGCGCACCGTGCTCGATCCGCGTGACGGGCGGCCGGTCAATGCGCATATGGCGGACTACCTGGTGCCGGTGAACCTTGATGTTCCCGGCCTCGACGTGCAGTTCGTTGAGGAGACGGATACGCACGTGAATCCGCTCGGGGTGAAGGGGCTGGGGGAGATCGCACTGGTCGGGATGGCGCCTGCCGTCGCCAATGCGGTGTTCCATGCGACCGGCCGGCGGGTGCGGGGGCTGCCGATCCGGATCGAGGATGTGGTGCCGGAACCGGACGGTCTGCCGTCCGCGGGGGCGCCGCAATAATATCGGGCGGCGATTGCGCGGTGGCGGGGGATGCGACGGTCGGGCGGGGGAGGGGGGGGCGGCTATCCCGTCGCTCCTTGGCCCTTCCGCGTCAGCCCACCGGCTCCAGCCCCGCCGCTGCGAACGCCGCAGCCATCTCCGCACCCGTCAGCAGCCGGATCAGGTCCGCCGCGGCGTGCGGGCGGATCGCCCCCGCCAGCGCTGCGGCGGAGAAGATGGTGGGGGTCTGAGTATCGGCAGGCAGCGGGCCGATGATGTCGATGCCGTCGACCAGTTTGAGCTCGCTGATCTGCTGGATGGCGTATTGGGTTTCGCCACGCGCGACGAGGGCGCCGGTCAGGCCTTGCGGGATGACGGTTGCCTTGGCGTTGATCTCGGCTGCGATCCCGAGCCGTTCGATCAGGGCTGCGAAAAACAGGCCGCTGGCGCCGGCGCCGGAGTAGGCGATCGAGCGTGCCGCGCGCAGGGTGGCGATCAGTGCGGTGGCGGAGCCGATGTCGGGATGCGCCTGGCCCGGGGCCTGCGCGATTCCGACCAGGGAGCCGGCGAGGGGGGCGCTGCCCGGGGCGAGGCTGCCCCGGCTGTCGAGGGCCGCGATCGCCTCCGCGGTCAGGATGACAACGTCGGGGGTTTCGCCGGCGGCGAGGCGGTCGAGCAGCACCTTGGTGGGTGCGAACTCGGCGGCGAGCGTGGTGCCGAGCTGGCGTTCGATCATGGCCTGCCGGGCCTGCACCGCGCCCATGACGCCGAGGGTGGACAGGAGGCGGAGCGGCGGTTGGGGGGCGGTCATGGCGGTGTCTCCTCGGTTATCCGGGGGCGGGCTGGTGACGACGTCGAAGTCGAAGGCGGAAAAGCGCATGGCGGGCTCCTGTGGGGGGAAGGAGCCGCCTCGTCCTGGCGCCGGTCGGGACCGGAAAGGGTCGTGCCGGAAACACGAAAGCCGCCTGGGCGAGGCGGCTTTCGGGGGTGCGTCGGGTACGCGTTCCTCAGGCCGCCGGGGTGTACCAGCGGTACCAAAATCGGTGGGGAGGGCGCACGGTTCGCATGGGGGAGGGATTTAGCGGGGCGGGGCGGGGCGGGCAAGAGGTCAATGGAGCCTCCGTGCATAAATTCGGCACGAAAATACCACTGGTGCGTCAGCGCGAGAGCCGCTCGGCGTGAGGAACGGTGATTTGCTGGCAACAGTAGCGAGGCTGAGCGATGGACTCCGTATAGTTCGGATATGTATAGGAATGATTCCGCTACATAAGAAGCCTCCCCCACGCCTCCCGGTGCTGGTCATCAGTGCACGGCGTTACCTTCGGGAGTGGAAGAAAACTGGGGGTTATGCGGCGGCTCGGGATGTGAGATTGCTGGTCTCGGCACGCGGGCGAGCGGCCTGGTGGCGGTTCCTTGAGCGTGGCGGCCAATATCCGAAGGAGCTGACGCGTGTTTGACCCCGGCCGGCACGCCGGGGCCTTGACCAGGCCTGGGTGAGGACACGGCGCTTCTCCTATGGCGCCCTTGCGTCGGCATATGAGGCCGTCGATCAACATGTCTATGACCGGGCGAGGAACTTCCTCCGTCAACGACACAAAATGCAAGGGTGTGGCACGGACCAGTTCTCCCGTGAGCGTGTCTACGGGGAGTTGGCCGCGAGATGCCTTCGACGCGAGCACGGACGGTCGTCACCGTGCAAAAGCTTGAGGGGCTCCACCGAAACGGGTCAACTTCATCACGAGGCACGCGAGCGCGCCTCCTCTCCAGGCTGCCGATGTCGACATGAAACCTCGGAGTACAAGGTCGATGCGCCGCCGTTTCTCATCCAGACTGCTCCGGTTCTTTACCTGGCCGCACGGGAGCGTCCGTCGTCGGACGTTCTTGCCGGCGGGTATTCGGAGCCTACCCCATCCCACCCCCGCCCGGCGTCAGCACGCGCACCAGGTCTCCCCGCGCCAGTTCCAGATCAACCGCAGCAGCCGGAAGGCGACATTCGGCCTCCGTGCCGGGATTGAGGAGAAAGGCGCCGCAGAGGCCCGCGCCGCCGCCGGCGCGGCCCTGCGCCGGACGCAACTGACGGGCAGAGGAAAGGCTCACGCGCAGCCCGTCAGCCAGCACCCGGTAGTCCCGTACCACGCCGGCGCCGCCGTGCATTCGGCCTGTGCCGCCGGACCCGGAACGCAGCGCGTAGCGCTCTATTCGCAACGGATAGGCGTTCTCCAGCGCCTCGATCGGCAGGTTGGCAGCACCGGAGGCATGGACGCGCACGCCATCGAGCCCGTGCTGTCGCGCGCGCCCCCCGGCTCCGCCGGCAATCGTCTCGTAATCTACGAAATACTCGCCGTGCCGGGGATCCTGACCGGCGAAGACCACCAGATGGTGCGGGCCACTGTCGGCCATCGCTGCCGCGGCGACAGCCTGGGACAGAACCGCAACGATCAGATCTCCCAGCACCCCGCAGGTGATCGACCGTGTGCCGACCGCAGCCGGAGGAACCGGATCCGGTAGCGTGCCGGGACGGGTGGTGACGGCAATGCGGCCGAAATAACCTGAATTGGGTGGCACGTCCGGATCGAGCATCGACTTGGCGATCGCATAGATCGTGGCGAGCACCGCCTTGCGCGGCACGTTGCGGCTGCTGCCGGTCAGCTGCGGCGCGCTGTCGGAGAAATCGAACCGCAACTTCCCGTCGGCAACCGAAAGGCGGACGTGCAGCCGCGCCTCCACGTCCGCCCCGATGGGGTCGAGGAATTCCTCGCTCTCGTATTCCCCCTCCGGCAGCGCCTGCACGGCGGCGGCGAAACGTGTCCCGGTCGCCGCCAGAAAATGCGCGATGCTGCCCGCGACTGTCGCGATTCCATAGCGGGCGAACAGGCCGCCGACACGTTCCACCCCAACCCGGCAGGCGGCGAACTGGGCCTGCAGATCGCCGAGACGCTCGTCCGGCGTGCGGCTGTTGAGGCGGATGACGTCGACGATGTCGTCCTCGATCACGCCGGCGCGGGCGACGCGCACCATCGGCAGGCGGATGCCCTCCTGGAAGATGCTGGTGCAGAGCGTCGATTCCGAGCCGGAGACCATGCCGCCGACATCGGCGTGATGGGCAATGTTGGCGACATAGGCAACGATCTCGCCGCCGGCCAACACCGGGGCGATAATGTTGATATCCGGCAGATGGGTGCCGCCGCCGCTGTACGGGTCGTTGGCGAGGAACATATCGCCCGCGCCGATCCGGCCGGCGGGGTATTTGGCGCGCAGCGCCTCCACCGCGCCGATCATCGAGCCGAGATGCAAGGGGACGCGGTTGGCCTGGGCGATCACGTTGCCCGCTGCGTCGAAGATCGCCGAGGAGCAATCCCATCGCTCCTTGATATTGGGCGAGAAGGCGAGGCTGATCAGGGTCGCCCCCATCTCCTCCGCCGCCAGCGTGAGGGAGCGGGCCACCACTTCGGTGAGAATCGGATCCGCTTGCATCATGAAGCCTCGCGCAGGAGCAGCAGGTTGGCGGCGCCATCGACGGTCGCGGTCCAGCCGGGCGGCACGACGGTGGTGGTGTCCATCTGTTCGATGATGGCGGGGCCGGCGATGCGATCGCCGCGGCCGATCGCATCGCGGTCCAGCACCGGCGTTTCCACGAAGCCGGTGGCCGCGAACCAGACCGGGCGAAGGCTCGAGGCCGGGCGCGTGGCCAGCGGCCCCGGATCGGGCTCCGGCGGTGGTGCCGGGCGCGGCGCCAGCGCCGTCAGGCGCGCGGTGACGATCTCCACTGGACGCTCCGTCATCGCATAGCCGAAGCGGCGCGCGTGCTCGGCGTGGAAGGCGCCGACGACCTGCGCCAACGGGTCCGCGACGCCGTCCGGCAGGGGGATGCGCAACTCCGAGCTCTGGCCGCGATAACGCAGCTCCAGGATGCGATCGATGCGAAGCGCGGCGGGATCGAGCCGCTCGTCCGCGGCCCAGGCGTGCGCGCGGCCCAGCAGATCCGCGAGCGCCGCCGTCACGCCCGACCAGCCTGCCGGCGTCGCGTCGGCCAGGCAGGTGAGGCCGAAATCGGCCCGCAGGTCGGCGGCGAGCAGGCCGATCGCCGACATCAGGCCCGGATGCGGCGGCACAACGACCCGGCGCATGTCCATCGCCTCCGCCACTTCCGCGGCATGCAGCGGGCCGCCGCCGCCGAAGGCGAAGAGCGCGTACTCCCGCGGGTCCTCCCCGCGCTCGACCGAGATCACCCGCACCGCGCCGGTGATGCCGACGGTGGCGATCTGCAGGATGCCGGCGGCGGCGCGGGCCGAGTCGATGCCGAGCGGCGCGCCGATATGCCGCGCGATCGCCGCCTCCGCCGCCGCGGCATCGACCTTCATGCGCCCGCCGAGCAGCGCGATCGGGTTGAGGCGTCCCAGCACGACATTGGCATCGGTCACGGTGGGCCGCTCGCCGCCGCGGCCGTAGCAGGCCGGGCCGGGACTGGCGCCGGCGCTCTCCGGCCCGACCTTGGGCAGGCCGCCGGCATCGACCCAGGCGAGGCTGCCACCGCCGGCGCCGATCGTGTGCAGATCGATGCTGGCGGTGCGCACCGGCAGGCCCGCCATGTCGCGCTGGCTCGCCCAGGCGGGACGCCCGTCGCGCACGAGGCAGACGTCGGTGCTGGTGCCGCCGATATCGATCGTGATGATATCCGAAATGCCGGAGGCGCGGGCGACGTCGATCGCGCCGACCACCCCGCCGGCGGGGCCGGAGAAGAAGGTGTTGATCGGCAGCCGGCGCAGGGTCGCGGGCGAAACGAGCCCGCCGTTCGACTGGATCACATAGGCCGGCGTCGGGATGCCGCGGCGGCCGACGCCCTCGCCGAAGCGCGCCAGGTAGCGATCCATCACCGGCAGCAGGGCGGCGTTCATCGTCGTAGTGGCGAAGCGCTCGTATTCGCGGAATTCCGGGCTCACCTCGCTCGACAGGCAGACGAGCGCGCCGGGCAGCCGGGCACGCAACAGCGCGGCGGCGCGGCGCTCGTGCTCCGGATTGCGATAGGCGTGCAGGAAGCAGACGGCGAAGGCGTCGAAACCCTCCGCCTCCGGCAGCGCCGCGAGCGCCGCGTCGAGCGCCGCCTCGTCGAGCGGGGCGACGACGGCGCCGGTCTCGTCCAGCCGTTCCGGCACGCCGACGCGGTGCGCCGGCGCGATCGGCGGGCGCGGCTTGCCGATGTCGAGGTTGTAGAGATGCGGGCGGCGCTGGCGCGCCAGCTCCAGGAGGTCGGTGAAGCCGGCGGTCGTGAGCATGGCGGCGCGGCCGGTCTTGCCCTCCAGCACCGCATTGGTGGCGAGTGTGGTGCCGAGGCCGACGAAGCCGACGCGGGAACCGGGCGCCGCCGCGTCCGCCAGGATCTCGTCGAGGCCGCGCAGGATGGCCTCGGCCGGGTCCTGCGGGTTGGAAGGCACCTTGCGGAAACGGTACAGGCCGCTGGCGCGGTCCACCAGCACGACGTCGGTGAAGGTGCCGCCGGTGTCGATGCCGATCCAGCAATCGGCCGGCGCGCCGTCCAGGGCTGTACTCACGGCGCCGCCCCCGCGTCGCCGCCGAGTACGGCCATCATGTCGCGCGCGGTGGCGAGCAGGTGTTCGTGCATCAGCGCCGCCGCGCGCGCGGCATCGCCTGCGGCGACCGCGTCGTGCAGGGCGCGGTGGTCATCGATCACGGGTTGGAGGCTCCGGCGGTAATCCTCGCGCCGGACCGCGTCGGTGCTGGCATGGCGCAGCACCTGGCGGCGCGCCATGCGGACCGACCGGCCGGTCTGTTCCAGCAGGCGCCGCAGATGCCGGTTCCGGCTCGCATCCAGCATGATCAGGTGGAACTCGCCGTTGAGGCGCTGCAACGCGTCGAGGTCGCCGGCATCGAGGGCGTCCTGGGCCAGGGCGATATTGGCGGCGAGTTCGAACAGCAGCGCGGGGCTGCGCGCGGCGGCGGCCTCCTCGGCGACCAGCGCCTCCAGCGCGGCACGGCAGCGGTAGAGGCCGACCACCTCCGCGGCGGTGAAGGCATGCACGGCGAAACCGACCGAATCGAGCGGATCGAGCGCGCCTTCCTGCACCAGCTTGCGCAAGGCCTCGCGCACCGGGGTGCGGCTGACGCCGAGGCGGAGCGCCCAGTCACCGTCTTTCAGCCGGGCGCCGGCGGGGAGTTCGCCGGCGACCAGCGCGGCCCAGAGATGGTCATAGACCTGCAGGTGAAGGGGAGCGCCCTGGCCGATGGGGCGGGTGGCTGTGGTCAAGGGAGGCGTTGACATAAGGCGGTAACCTGGGTTCTGTATCCAGGATGCAAATACCCAATGACGCGCCCGCGCGCAATCCCACGCCTCCTCCGGTGCCCCCATTGCCCGCGACCGAGGCAGATGCCCTGATCCGTGCCGAGTTCGCCTCCCTGCGCGGCCCCTACCTGGACGTGGCGGCGCGCGGACCGCTGCCTGCCTGCGCCGAACGCGCCGCCGGGACCATCCTGCGCGCGCAGGCTGAGGGCGCGGTGCCGAAGGCGGAATGGCTCGCGCTGGTGGAGACCGCGCGCGCCCGGGCCGCCGCCCTGATCGGCGCGCGGGCGGAGGAGGTGGCCTTCACCAAGAACGCCTCCGACGGTCTCAACATCGTCGGCGCCGGGCTGCGGCTCGGACGCGGCGACCGGATCGTCGTCGCCCCGGCGGCGGAACACCCGAACAACGTCTTCCCCTGGCTCTGGCAGGCACAGGAGCGGGAGGCCGAGGTCGTCTCCGTGGCGCCGTCGCCGGGCGAGAGCCTGGAGGAAGCGATCGTCCGCCGCATCGACGCGCGCACGCGGCTGGTCACGGTCACCGCGGTCGATTTCGGCACCGGCCGGCGCACCGACCTCGCCGCGATCGGCGTTGCGTGCCGCGCCCATGGCGCCTTTCTGCTGGTGGACGCGGCACAGTCAGCCGGTGTGCTCGTCCAGGACATGGCGCGGCTGCCGGTGGATGGATGGGCAACCGCGGTACAGAAGGGGCTGCTCGGGCTGTACGGACTGGGCCTGCTGTATGTGCGCGGGGACTGGGCCGAGCGGGTCAGGCCTGTGTCGCTGGCCCGCTTTTCGGTGGAACTCGAGGCCGGGCACGAGGCCGCCGGGCCGGAAGCCGGCTGGCGGCTGCGCGACGGCGCCGGGCGCTACGAGGTCGGCAATTACAACTACATCGCGCTCGCCGCCCTCGGCGCCTCGCTCGACCTGCTGCTGCGGATCGGCCCCGCCGCGGTGGAGCAGCGTGCGGTCGGCGCCGCGGAGCGCGTGCGCGCGGCGCTGGAGGCCCTGGACGTTCCGCTGCTGGCAGTGCCGCCGGGACACCGCTCGCACATAATTTCCATCGCCGAACAGCAGGGCGCCGGGCATGACCGCAGCGAGGTTCCCTGGATCAACGGGCTGAGCGCCGCACTCAACCGCGATGGGATCGCGCATTCCGTGCGGCGCGGCGCCGTGCGGCTTTCCACCCATGTCCATGTCTTGCCGGACGTCGCGGAACGGGTGATCGGCAGCATTTCGGGATGGCGGAGAACGCAGCAATGAGTACGACGGCGAATGTAGCAATCGGCGCGCCGCGGCGGCGCGTGCTGGTCTATGCGCTGCTGTTCTTGATGTCCGCCATCAACTACGGCGATCGCGCCGCACTTTCCATCGGCGCGCCAGCGATTGCGCGCGAGTTCGCGCTGACGCCGGTGGAGATGGGCTATCTGCTTTCCTCGTTCCTCTGGACCTATTTCGTCCTGAACCTGCCGTCCGGCATCATCGCCGACCGGTTCGGTGCGCGGCGCACCGCCATCGCCTCGGTCGGGCTGTGGTCGGCGGCGACGGCGCTGACGGCCGCGACCTTCAGCCTATGGTTCCTGATCGCCACCCGCATGATGCTGGGCATCGGCGAGGCATTCGGCTTTCCGGTCGGCAACCGCGCGGTCCGCGAATGGGCGCCGGGCAGCGAGAGGGGATTCGCCACCGCGGTCTTCTCCTCCGGCCAGGCGTTCGGGACGGCGGCGACTGCGATCGGCGCCGCGTGGCTGATCACCGTGGCGGGCTGGCGCGCGGCCTTCGCTTGCCTTGGCGTGCTCGGCTTCGCCTGGGTCGCGGCATGGCTGGTGTTCTACCGGGAGCCGCGCAGCGCCTGGTGGCTGACGCCCGCGGAGCGGGACACGATAATGCTCGGGCGTGACATCACGCCGGGCGCGAAGGGTCTTTCCGTCGCCGCCCTGTTCCGCTGGCGCTCGACCTGGGGCCTGATCGGCGTGCAGATTTGCGCCAACTTCACCAACTTCCTGCTGCTGACGTGGCTGCCCGGCTACCTGGTCATGAGCCGGCACGTGACCGTGATGCACAGCGGCATCGATACGGCGATCTGCTACATCCTGGCCTGCGTGCTGACCATCCTGATCGGGGCGCTCGCGGATCGCGCGTTGAGTCCGGCGGGAATGCGGGCCGGCAAACGGCGCGGTCTGGTGGCCATCCTGTTGGTGGGCGGCAGCGTGATGGCGCTGTCGCCGTTCACTTCCTCGCATCTCATGCTGCTGACGTTGACAACGATCTCATTGGCTTGCATCCAGGGCGCACTGGCGATGAACTACGCGCTGACCAGCGACCTGCTGCGGCAAGGAGAGGGGATCGGCACCCTGATCGGCCTCCTGCTGACCTTCAGCAACGGCTTCGGCATCCTGGCGCCGATCGCGACCGGATATAT
This sequence comes from uncultured Pseudomonadota bacterium, assembly GCA_963708095.1. Classification (GTDB taxonomy): domain Bacteria; phylum Pseudomonadota; class Alphaproteobacteria; order Acetobacterales; family Acetobacteraceae; genus JAJZVS01. The sequence goes on along the minus strand of OY970182.1, from coordinate 2,200,260 downwards.
CGTGGCTGTCACGCATCAGTTCGATGCTGCATTCGATCTTGCGGCGGCGCTGGTGCTCATCGGGGCGACCCTGGCGATGACCGCAACGCGGCGGCCGATCGGGTAATGGATCGGCTGGCGCTCGGTCATCGCCCGATCGGTACCCCCTCCGGGATCCCTTGCATCCCGAGCTTCTTGAGCAGGCCTGCAGTGCTGCGGGTATTTCCCTGACGCTGTGGTGGCAGGAGGGCTAGGACCACTCCTGTTTCTTCATCGCCACGTTCATCGCTGACCATCTTCGCTACCATGCGACGGCACTCGGGATTTCTTCTTATCCCTGAGCCGGTCAGCGGGTCGCGTCCCCTCGAAACGCATCCATCGCCCATCCGATAGCGAACAGCGGAAGGATGACCGTATGGAAGCGGCGCGGGCCAGCACCGCATCCGTACAGGGTGACGGTGTCCGCGAGATGGCGGGCGATGGCCGCGACGGGATGCTCCGAGACGGGTGCCTGCATAGCCTTCCGGCAATTGCCGATTAAGCGGTCAAAGACCGCTCATGGTTCGCTCTTTCTTGGAATTCCTCAGCGAAGGCGCCGTGGAATTCCTCTGGCATGGCACTTGCGTAGCATGAAAGCAGGCCTGTGGTGGCCCACCACGGGCCCTGTTGTTGTGAACAGAGCGCGCCAAGCCAACAGGAGGTGATGGCGTAGGCGTCCGTATCTTCTCCCAAGCCCCCGACCGGGACCGCGCCGGCTCGCCGAGACCGGGCAATCGGTCTGATCGTCACGAGAGCCGTATGATATATGACTTGCCGAGTGCCACCGAGCGCCAGCTACTCGAGAGCGCCACGATTGATGAGCCTTGGGCACTGGTCGAAGCCTTCGCCGACATCGTGCGTGAGCACCCGGACGAGGTCAACCGCGCAGGCTGCATGATTGCCGACCGATTGCGCGCCCTCGGCGTGCCCGTCACGGTGCACGAGCCGCGCCTGTACCTGAGCCTGCCGAAGCGTGCCTCCGTCCGGCTGGGCACGCAGGTGTTGCACGCCAAGCCGCCGTCGTTTGCCGTGTCCTGCCCGGATGGCGTCGAAGGGCGCGTGGTCGTGGTGCCGGCTGCCATTGCCAGGCCCCTTGGCTATGCTGCCGCCAGCGCTCCGCTGTTCGGCTCCGCCTATGATCCCACGCCCGGCGTCGGCGACATCCGCGGGTGCATCGCTGCCTATCGCGGGCTGCTGAATGCCGAGCGCATCGCGCAATTGGAAGAGGCGGGTGCTACCGCAGTGATCGCCATCAACCCCGGCAGCGATGTGCATTGGGGGGCGGCCAACGTCGTATGGGGCACCGCGGACCTGGACGGGCTGCCGTTCCGCCCGCGCATTCCGTCCGTCGCCGTCAGCGGTAACGACGCGGTAGCGTTGCAAAAGGCGGCGGATGCCGGCGAGGTCTGCCGCGTCCACACCGAGCTGGAGGAGGGATGGTTCGACTCTGTGCTACCTCTGGTTGAAATCCCCGGCACCTCGGAACGCGACAAATTCGTGCTGCTGCACGGCCACTACGATAGCTGGTCGGTAGGTGTCGCCGACAACGCCACCGGAGACGCCGCCATGCTGGAGGTCGCGCGGGTGCTGTGGCAGCATCGTGCCTTGCTGCGGCGGTCAGTCCGCATCGCCTGGTGGCCAGGCCATTCCACCGGCAAGTTTGCGGGCAGCACCTGGTATTGCGACCAGTTTGCGGATGAGCTGATGGCCGGCTGCGTCGCGCATCTGAACTGCGACTCTCCGGGGGTGCGCGGCGCGGTCGCCTACGACAATATTCCCGCGACGGCGGAGACCTTCGCTCTGGTGAAACAAGTGGTGCACGATGTCACCGGCGTCGTGGCAACCTGCAAGCGCCCCAGCCAGAGCAGCGACTACAGTTTCAACAATATCGGCATCTCCGGCCTCTTCAGCTCATCGTCGCGACTGCCGCGAGCGGAGCTGGAGGCCCGCGGCTCATACTATGTCATGGGCAACGGGGGCGACACCTCGTGGCATACGGAGCGCGATGTCCTTGAAATTGCCGACAAAGCCGTGCTCCTCACTGACACGAGAGTGTACCTGTCTGCTGTGTTGCGCCTTGCGTGTGCCGCGGTACTGCCGCTGGACTGGCGACCTCTGGCGGCCGAGTTCGCCGCCGCGATCGCTGCCTATCAGAAAACCGCCGGCAGCCGGTTCGATCTCGGCCCCGCTGCCGACGCCGCCGCGGCGTTGGCGGAAAGCATTGAGCGTCTCCATGTGCAGATAGGCGAAGGCATGTCCGGCACGACGGCTAACGCATTATTGTTACGCCTGGCCCGCATACTGGTTCCCTTGAACTATGCAAACACGACCACGTACCGCCACGATCCCGGCGTCGCGACGGCTTCGCTGCCAAAGCTGGCGGCGGCAAAAACGCTGGACCGCTACCCGCCCGCCGTGCTCGGTTTTGCCCAGGCGCATCTGCTCCGCGGCATGAATCATATCGTGGCGGGATTCATGGAAGCGACTGCGGCCATCGACGCGGCGCTGTGTCATGCTGCCGTCGTGGCGGCGCCTTCTGCCGGCGGGTAGTCCCATGCATCTGCTCCCAGGCGGCCGTGCCCGGCATCACTCAGCTCTGCTTCGTATGGGACATTTATTGGAGGTAGGTCGATGAGCTCAACGACCATTGCATCGCAACAGTACCCTGCCCTGACGGGCGCCGAACGTCGTGCCGTCATCGCTGGGACGTTGGGAAACATTCTCGAATGGTACGACTTCGGCGTCTATGGCTTTCTCGTTCCCTCCCTCGCGATTGCGTTCTTCCCCCACGCCTCGCAGTTCGCGCGGCTGCTGTATACGTTCGGCGTCTTCGGAGTGGGCTTTTTCATGCGCCCGATCGGCTCGGTCGTCATCGGGTTTTATGGCGACCGCGCCGGCCGCCGTGCTGCCCTTGTTCTGACCGTCGGGCTCATGGGCTTGTCGACATTGGCGATCGGCTTACTGCCGACGTACGCGACGGCGGGTATCTGGGCCCCGATCCTGCTGACCGTCGCCCGCCTGGTGCAGGGATTCTCGGCAGGAGGGGAATGGGGCGGTGCCGCTGCGTTCCTGGTGGAATATGCCCCCACCGGGCGGCGCGGCTATATCGGCAGTTGGCAGCAGTTCAGCGTGGGCAGCGGTCTGCTGCTCGGCTCCTTGCTCGCAACGCTGTTGGCCGCGACCCTGGGACGCGATGCGATGGCGGCCTGGGCGTGGCGGATCCCGTTCCTCGTTGGCATACTGATCGCCGGGTTCGCCATCTATTTCCGCCTGCGCCTGCCGGACACGCCGGAGTTCGAGGCGGTCGAGAGGTCGGAGTCCATCAGTGCAAATCCATTACGAGACCTGATTGCAGACCACGGCGGCATGCTGGTAACGCAGTTCGGGATCACCATTCACAATACGATTACTTACTATATTACGCTCGCCTACCTCCCGACCTGGTTGACCTCGGTCGTCAAGCTGCCGCAAAGCGAGTCTCTCGCGATCAGCACGATCGGGCTTCTCCTGCTTGTCTGCCTGATCCCGCCGCTTGGCGCACTGTCGGACCGGGTGGGCCGCAAGCCGCTGTTGATCGCTTCCTGCCTCGGCTTCATCGTGCTGTGCTACCCGCTCTATCGCTTTGCCTCGTCCGGCACCTTCATCGCCGGATTGCTGGCGCAGCTTGTCCTGGTGGCGATGACGGCGCTCTACACCGCCGGCGCGCCGGCCGCGTTCTCCGAGCTCTTTCCGACACGGGTGCGCTATTCGGGTCTCTCCGTCGGATACAACACGGCGGTCATGATCTTCGGCGGGTTCGCCCCCTTCATCGCGACATGGCTGATCGCGCGGACCGGAAGTTCGCTGGCACCGACGTTCTACGTGATCGCCGGCGCTGTCGCGTCGTTGTTCTTCGTGCTGCGGATGAAGGAGACGGCATTCGAGCCGTTGCGGCATTGAGGCTGACGCGACCTCTGAAGCCGGGCAGACTTGGTACCACCGGGTGGCCGGCGGCCGGGGCAGCGGAGAAGCAGGAGATGCGACGATGGATTTAGTGGTGCGGAACGTGCAACTCGCCGCGCAGCCGGCGGGCGCGCTGGTCGATATCGGCATCGCCGCGGGTCGCATCGCGGCGATCGCGCCCGACCTTGCCGCCGATGCGCCGGCCTACGACGCCGCCGGCCGGCTGGCCTGCCCCGGGTTGATCGAGACCCATATCCACCTCGACAAGGCCCGCCTGCTCGACGTCATCCCGCCGGAACGCGGCCGGGTGATCAACCCGGTTGGCCATGTCGCGCCGTACAAGCCGGCGATGACCGTGGCCGAGGTGCGTGCTCGCGCCGAGCGCGCCCTGCTGGAATGCCTGGTGCACGGCACGACGCGGATGCGTACCCATGTGGAGGTCGATCCCGGCATCGGCCTGCGCGGGTTCGAGGCGGTGCAGTCGCTCGCGCAGGACTATGCCTGGGCAATCGACATCGATCTCTGCGTTTTCCCGCAGGAAGGACTGACCAACCGCCCCGGCACCGATGAACTGCTGGTCGAGGGTCTGCGCCGCGGCGCCCGGGTGATCGGCGGCGCGCCGCGCTACGATACCGACGCGCCGGCGCAGATCCGCCGCATCTTCGAACTTGCCCGTGAGTTCGATGTCGATGTGGATCTGCACCTTGATGTCGGCGCGACGCCCGAGCATCTCGACGCGATCCAGGTCTGCGAGCTGACCAAGGCCTACGGGCTGGGCGGCCGGGTCACGCTCGGGCACATGACGAAACTGTCCGCGTTGCCGCCCCACCGGCTCGCTGCGGTCGCGCATCGGCTGGCCGATGCCGGTGTGGCGGTGACCGTCGTGCCGACCACGGATCTCTATCTCATGGGCCGCCATGCCGACCATAACGTGCCGCGCGGCGTGGCGGACGCCCATGCGCTGGTCGCCCATGGCGTCAACTGCTCGCTGTCCAGCAACAACATCCTGAACCCGGCAACGCCCTTCGGCGATTGCTCCCTGATCCGTATCGCCAATCTGCAAGCAAACGTCTTGCAGATCGGCACCCCGGAGGGCTTGCGCGAGTGTTTTGCCATGCTGACCGACCGCTCGGCGCGGTTGCTCAATCTGGCGGATTACGGGATCGCCGTGGGCAACCCCGCCGATCTGGTCATCCTGGACGCCACCTCGCCAGAGGCGGCGGTGGCCGAACTTCGACGCCCGCTGGTGGTGTTCAAACGCGGCCGGATGACCGTGGAATGGTGCTCGCCCAGGCTGTTTCGCCCGGGTGCGAAGACGGAGGCCGTTCGGATAGACTGAGTCTCCCGACCGGCGCTGATCGGGATCCATCAGATCATGAGACTTCCCAATGTTTCCCGAGTTGACCGAGGGTGGCAATCCTTGAGCGCCGACCCCAACCATTTCACTCGCGTGTTCCAGAATATCACGGGAATGCCGCCCGGCGTCCGGTGGCGACAGTGCAGCGGCTAGCAGTTGGAGTCAGCGAATGGCCTATGGGGACGCACCCTTCTGCAGCGACAGGATGCGCGCCATCGCACCGCGGTCGGTGGTCGCGCTGTCGTAGAGCCGTGCGAGATCGGCCTTCAGCGCCGTCCGGGAGCCGCCGTCCAGATAAATCATGTGGCCGGACGGATAATACCGGATGGTCAGATTCCTGCGGATCGCAGCGTCCACCAGCGGCATGTGCTGCAGGTCGAGCGTGGTCCGGAAGAATGGTGTCACGGAATCATAGTAACCGTTCGCCGAAAGGACCTTCAGATCGACGTTCAAACTCATCGTCGCCGCGAGGTCGCCGGCGGTATAGAGGATCACGTCGCCTTTCGCGTCCACGCCCTTCTGCGCGCCGGTCGGGTCGATATGGTGGAAGTCCCAATTCAGGAAGACCTGGTCGTTGAGATCCGTGAACGACGAGGTGGAGGTGAAGCGCAGTTCGTCGTTCAGGTAGCTGTTCCACATCGCGGTGTAGACGCCGTTCACCGCCGTCATGGTAGGGTCGTTGCCACCGGATTTCGGGTCGATCCGCGCCGCGATGCCGGTGTCGACGCCGGTCGCGCGCCCGTCATAGGAGCCGAGCGCCAGCCCCTCGCCTTTCAGCAGCGTCAGCAGGAACAGGGCCGTCCCGAGATCGTTCGCCGCCGCGACGTCGAGCGACCAGCTCATGAGCACGGTCTGGTCGATGCCGATCATCGCGCCGAGCGTGCGCACCGTCGTCGGGTCCGTCTTCGGGAAGGCTTTCAGCGCCGCGGCGTAGTCGGTGACGGCGAAGCGGGTGACCTGCTCCGCATACGAAGAAAGATCTTTCGGCGGCGGCTGCATCGTGACCTTGCCGTGGACCCAGGCATCCGCCGCCCAGGTCGGCAGCAGGCCAATGGAATTGCCGGCCTGCGCATAATCAAGGATGGAGGATTGCAGCGTGAGCCCGTTCAGATCGACCCCGTCCTCGTGCAGCAGGTACGACAACACGGCGGTGCGTGCGGTGCCGTAGGATTCGCCAAACAGGAATTTGGGCGCGTTCCAGCGATCGTTCGCTGTCAGGTAGCGCTTGATGAACTGGCGCAGCGAGGCAGCATCCTGGTCGACGCCCCAGAAATCCTTGTTCACCTTCGGCGCGATCGCCGCCGAGTAGCCGGTGCCGACCGGGTTGATGAACACGAGGTCGCTGCGGTCGAGCAGGCTGTCCGGATTGGTCTCGATCGTATAGGGCGGCGGCGGCGTGAAGCCCGGCAGCGAGGTGCGGATGCGCATCGGTGCGAACGAGCCGAGCAGCACGTAGACAGAGGAGGAGCCCGGACCGCCGTTGTAGAAGAACGTGACCGGGCGCGTTGTGAGGTCCGCGCCATCCGCCGTGAACGCCACGTAGAAGATCTTCGCGTCCGGCTTGGAGCTGCTCGAATCCACCGTCACGAGATGACCGGCCGTCGCGGTGTAGTGAATCCTTCTCCCGTCCAGCTCGATCTCGTGGCGGGTCACGGCGGCACTCTCGGATGTGTCGGTCACGCTATCCTGCGGCCCGTTGCCGTAGGCAACCGGGTCGAAGAAGGGCTGGTCCATTTGCGCGGCCCGGACCGGCCGCCGGGCTGGATCCGCAACAGGCATTGCGTCTGCGGATGTCGAGTGCGGTGCCACCTGCTATTCTCCTTCCTGTCGCCTCGGCCTCTTCAGCTCAGCGCGCGGCGACGTTCAGCTCGTCACCGCGGTGCCGGCCAGCGCGTCCGAGAGCGCCTGTCCGCGCGGCGTGCCGAGGCCCGTGCAGGCGTTCCAGCCCGGCCCGGCATCATAGCCAATCCGCGATCCCGCGGGTCTGTTGGAACCCTCCGTAACCTGGGTCAGCAGTTCCGGCCGGGCGTAGAGCGCCGGCAGGAAGAACCCAACCTGCCGCGCCGCCTTCTGGTTGATCCGCGCCGTCAGCCCGGCCCAGAGTGGCGCCACCGCGCTGGTGCCCCCGGCGACCTGCGCTTCTCCGCCGGCGACGATCGCATAGCCGCTCTCCGGCGCGGCATTGCCGGCGACGTCCGGCACCCCGCGGCCTCGCCGGCCGCCGTTGATGCTCGGGGGCAGGGCGACCGTGCTCTGGAAATCAGGCGGGTCGAACAGATCGCTGATCCCGCCGCCGGTGCCGCTCGTGCCATCATTCCAGACGCGCTGGGCGGTGATCGTCTGCCCTGAGATGGTGGTCGCGGTGCCGCCGCAGCCGATCGCCCAGGGGCTGGAAGCGGGGAAGTCGACATGCGCCTGGCCATCGGCGATCCCGTCGGTCGCCAGGCTGTCGCCCGCGGCGGCGAACACCGATATGCCGAGGCCGGCCGCGTCCTGCAGCAGGGAATTCATGGTCCGGACCGCCTGGCCGGTCCAGCGTGCCTCGGCGCTGCCCCAGCTTATCGAGATCACGGAGGGCTTGTGGATCGCATCCTGCGATGCCGCCGAGACGGCGTCGGCAAAGCCGGCGTCGGTGTTGGGGGCGAAATAGACGGCAATCTCGGCCCCGGGCGCCACCCCGCCGGCCACCTGGATGTCGAGCGCCACCTCGCCGTCGGCGCTGCTGCCCGAGGGCGCGTTGCTCACCTGGTCCACCGAGACGGCGATGACGCGCGGCGGGCTTAGCCCCATCGCGGTGAAGGCGGTGCTGGTATCGTCTTGCGTGAAGCCGCCGCCGAGCTCGATGAGCGCGATCGTCTGGCCGCTGCCGTCGAGGCCCGCCGGGAAATCGTAGAGGGTGGCGAACTGGTTCGGCAGGTGCGCCTGCAGCGTTGTCGCGTCGCGGGGCTGCACCAGCCGCTGCCGCGCGACCGGCCGGGTATCAAGGCCGAGCACCGATTCGACGATGTCCGCAAGCTCCCGCGGCAGGTGCAGCGCGCCGGAGCGGCCCCGGAAATCGCGCTTGGCGCCCCCGTCGTCGGCGCCCCGGTAGTGCTGCAGATTGGTGCGGAACGCCTGCTCCATACGGTTCGCCGGGCCCGCGAGCCGCACCAGCCGTCGCGCCGCATCGGCGGTGACGACGGTGAGCCCATTGGCGGCGGCAAAATCGGCGACGAGGCGGATGTCGTCGCGATGCATCTGCTCGCGCCGCGAGCGCAGCTCGGCGCGCGTGTCGATGGCAGCTTCCGGCGGTGCGGCGGCGACATCGCGCGGCCTGAGATAGAGGCTCACCTCGATCACCTCGTCCGGTGGAACCGGGGCGAGCAGCGTCGCATCGGCCGGAGCGGGACGCTCGCTGCCCCGGAACTCGACGTAGGTACTGAACCTTTCCGCCATGTGCGCCTTCCCTCCGAGACGTTGGATCGCAGATTGGTCGAGACTATGACATGAAACTATGGCACGGGTACGTGCCCGCGACATCAACTGCCGCGGCGCGGGGCGGTGTTCCGCTCGCTGAATACCCGGGCGTCGGCAGATTGCGCGCGCTGCGGTCTTGGGCTGTGATGGGCGCGCACCCAAATTTGCCGCTGGGGCACGCGAGGGGGGATCGCATGTTCACCGTTACTGTGAACGGCCAGACTCACCAGATGGATGTCCCGCCGGACATGCCGCTGCTGTGGGTGCTGCGCGACGTGCTTGGTCTGACCGGCACGAAGTTCGGCTGCGGTATTGCGCAGTGCGGGGCCTGCACGGTGCATCTTGGCGGGCAGCCGGTGCGGTCCTGCCTGCTGCCGATGAGGGCGGTCGGCAGCAGGCCGGTGCTGACGATCGAGGCGATCGGTGAGACGCCCAACGGGCGCAAGGTGCAGCAGGCCTGGCTCGACCAGGAGGTCGTGCAGTGCGGCTACTGCCAGTCCGGCCAGATCATGTCTGCGACCGCGCTGCTGAACGGCACGCCGCACCCGAGCGATGCCGACATTGATGCCGCGATGGCGGGAAACATCTGCCGCTGCGGCACCTATGTCCGTATCCGCGCCGCGATCCATGCGGCTGCGACGGCCTAGGAGGATGGACATGGGGCACGACATGCCATCGCGCCGCGCCGTTCTCTCCGCCGGGCTGGCTGCGGGCGGCGGGCTGCTGATCAGCCTGCGGCTGCCGTCGCTGGCGCGTGCGGCGGGACCGGACGGCCCGTTCGCGCCGAACGCCTTCGTGCGCATCGCCCCGCAAGGGCCGATCATCTTCATCATGCCGGATGCCGAGGTGGGGCAGGGCATCTACACCTCGGCCGCCATGCTGATCGCGGAGGAACTGGAGGTCGGGCTCGATCAAATCCGCGTGCAACCCTCGCCGCCCGACGGGGCGAAATACGCCAACCCGATCCTCGGCGAGCAGGCGACCGGCGGGTCGTCCTCGATCCGTGGCGACTGGATGCGGCTGCGCCAAGCCGGGGCCGCGGCACGCATCATGCTGATCGGCGCCGCCGCAAAACGCTGGGGTGTCGATCCGTCGGGCTGCCATGCGGATCGCGGCGTCGTGCAGCATCCCGCGAGCGGGCGCTCCCTGGGTTACGGCGACCTGGCCGCCGCTGCCGCGGCCGAGCCGGTGCCGCAGCCAATCCCGTTGAAACCGCCCGCGCAGTTCCGCCTGATCGGCACCAGCGCCAAGCGGTTGGACACGCCGGCGAAGGTCAACGGCTCGGCGCTGTACGGGATCGACACCAGGCTGCCGGGAATGAAGATCGGCACTGTCGCGATCTCTCCCGTGCAGGGCGGCCGGCTGGTGCGGATGAACGAGGTCGCGGCGCGGCAGGTTGCCGGCGTGCGCGACGTAGCTCGGGCGGGGGGGCACGCGGTCGCCGTGATCGGGGATCACATGTGGGCGGCCAGGCAGGGCATGGCGGCGTTGGCCCCGGTCTGGGAGGCTGGCCCCAACGGCGGCGTGTCCATGCAATCGCTCGTGGCGGCACTCGACACGGCGTCGCAAAAGCCGGGCGTCGTCGCCAAGCGGCAGGGCGATGCGGAGGGCGCGATCGGCAAGGCGGCGATCAGGCTCTCGGCGATCTATCAGCTGCCGTTTCTGTCGCATGCGCCGATGGAGCCGGTGAACTGCACGCTGCATGTGCGCCCCGACGGCGCGGAGGTGTGGGTGGGCACACAAGTGCCGGTGCGGGCGCAGAATGCGGTCGCGAAGGCGACCGGCCTGCCTCCGGAGAAGGTCACGATCAACAATCTCTACAGCGGCGGCGCCTTCGGCCGCCGGCTCGACATCGACATGATCGCGATCGCGGCCGAGCTGGCCAGGCAGGTCAGCTACCCGGTGAAGCTGCTGTGGACCCGCGAGGAGGACATCCAGCACGACATCTATCGGCCGTACTATTACGATCGGGTTTCGGCCGGCCTCGATGCTGCCGGCAAACTCGTGGGCTGGACGCACCGCGTCACGGGGTCATCCGTGATGGCACGGTGGGCGCCGGCCGGCTTCAGGAACGGGCTTGATCCCGACGCGGTGGAAGGTGCGGCGGAAACACCCTACGCGGTCCCGGCGACGTTGGTCGACTACGTGCGAGCTGAACCGCCGGGGCTGACCACCGGCTGGTGGCGCGGCGTGGGGCCAACGCACAACGTCTTTGTCGTGGAGAGCTTCGTCGACGAGCTGGGCGCCGCGGCGAAGCAAGATGCGGTCGCGTTCCGTCGCGCGATGCTGCAAGACAACCCGCGCGCGCTCGCGGTCCTGAACCTCGCGGCGGAAAAATCCGGCTGGGGCGGCTCGGTGCCGGTCGGCCACGGCCGTGGCGTGTCGCTGCAGTTCGCCTTCGGCACCTACCTCGCCAGCGTGCTGGAGGTCGAGGTCGGGCGCAGCGGCGAGATCATGCCGCGCCGCGTCGTCGTCGCGGTAGATTGCGGCGCCACCGTCAATCCCGATACGGTGCGCGCGCAGATCGAAGGCGGCATGATCCTCGGCCTGGGCACAGCGATGTACAACGAGATCACGGTGGCGCAGGGCCGCGTGCAGCAGAGCAACTTTCACGATTACCGCACGCTGAGGATCAATGAAGCGCCGCGGATCGAGGTGTTCCAGATAAGAAACGACGAAGCGCCGGGCGGGATCGGCGAGACCGGCACCGTCGCAGCGGCGCCGTCACTCGGCAACGCGATTTTCGCCGCGACCGGGCGACGGTTGCGGCGGCTGCCGTTCAGCTTCCAGCTGGAGGCTTCGTGAGAGGATCGGCAGGAGGCGGGGGCATGCGGCGAATCCTGTTCGGCGCCAGCATGGCGCTGCTCATCCTCGCCCCGCTGGCCGCGCGGGCGGATGCGGCACCCGGCCTGGTCGATCGAGGCAGGTATCTGACCCGCGCCGCGGACTGCGCAGGATGCCACACGGCGCCGGGCGGGACGCCGTTCGCAGGCGGCCGGGCATTCGAGTTGCCGTTCGGCGTGCTCTACGCGCCGAACATCACGCCGGACAGGGCGACCGGGATCGGCGCGTATACCGACGCGCAGTGGGTGCGCATGCTGCACGAGGGCGTCGGCCGCGGCGGCAAGCATCTCTATCCGGTGATGCCCTATCCGTCCTACACCCGAATGACGCGCGAGGACGCGCTGGCGATCAAGGCCTATCTGTTCAGCCGGCCCGCCGTGCATGTCAGCATCCCGGCGAACCGGATGCGGTTCCCGTTCGACCAGCGCTGGCTGATGGTGTTCTGGAACCTGTTCAACAATCCCGATGCACGCTTCACACCCGATCCGGCGAAGTCTACGGACGTCAATCGCGGTGCCTACCTTGTGGGAGCGCTGGGCCACTGCGCGGAGTGTCATACGCCGCGCAACTTCATGATGGGACTGAGCAGCAGCGACGCGTTCGCCGGTGCGAAGCAGCAAGGCTGGCTGGCCTACAACCTGACCAGCGATCGCACCGCCGGAATCGGCACCTGGTCCGACGCGCAGCTTGCGCAATACCTGTCGACCGGCCATGCCGATGGCCGCGGCCCGGCTTCCGGGCCGATGGCGGAGACCGTGGAATTCAGCCTCCGGTATCTGACGCCGGCAGACACGCACGCGATGATCGCCTATCTGCGCGACATCGGCGCCCGGCCCGGAGGGCCGCCGGCGGTGCCGTCCGACGCGACGCCGCGGCCGCCGGACGCGCTCGGTGCCCGCGTTTTCGTCGAGGCCTGCGCCGGTTGTCACCTGCCCGACGGTGCCGGCCGCCAATCGGCCTGGGCCGCCCTGCGTGGCGATCACAGTACCGGCGATGTCGATGGCACCAACCTGGTGCAGGTGTTGGCGCACGGGACGCAGATCGAAACCAGCCAGGGCCTGATGTTCATGCACCGTTTCACGCGCGCGTACACGGACCAGGAACTGGCGGCGGTCGCAAACTACGTCATCGCACAATTCGGCGGCCGGAACGGACGGGTGACGCCCCGGCAGATCAAGGCAGCCCGCGGAGCGAGCGGCGAGCAGAAGGGCCGATCGGCATTCTGAGCTGCGTACCACCACATTCTCCCGTCGCAGCCGCTTCAGCTCGGCCGCCAGGTCGGCCTGCTCCGGAGCGCCAGGATCACCCGACTGTCGATCCCGGCTGCGCCCGATCCAGCGCACCGAGGTCGAAAGACCCACACCAAGGCCTTCGGCAATCGCTCGCTGCGTCCGCCCGCTGGTCAGCGCCAGGCGAACCGCTTCGTCCTCCTTCGTAAATCGCTTCTGCTGCATCAACGGGTTCCCTTGCGCCACCGGAACCCCTCCGCTTTTCCGAGGCAAGTCCGGATCCGCCGGTGGTCGAGGCAGCGGCCGCCGCCTGCTCGTAGTGTCCTGGGCTGGGGGAGGCGCCTCCGAGGGGGTTGGCAAACCCGACGGAAGATCGCATGTCCGTGTGGTGGGCTTGGCTCGCCCCAGCTATGAGAGAGTTCTGCCGAAGTAGCCGAAGCAGGAGTAAGTCCTTCAACCAGGAGGACGGGCCATGGCAGCATGCACGGAAGCGTTCATTGGGATTGACGTGGCGAAGCTACGGAACGCGGTGGCGATCGCCGAGGTGGGCCGGGACGGCGAGATCTGCTCCCTCGGTGAGGTCGACGCCTTCCCGGAGAGCATGGGATGGGGACTGGCGAAGTCGGCCTCCACGGAGGACGATGCTCGTGATGATGCCTGACATGCACCTCCCTTCCGATCGGCATCGCCGGACCTCCGGCGCCGGTGTGCAGCAAGGCGACGCTTCCTCCGGAAGTATGGCTTTGGACCCGGTGCCGCTGCCGTCAGGGGGCCTGCCCCGCACCGTGGCACATGGCGTGCAATGGACACGGTAACGCTCCCGCCGGCAGCAGCCGACGCGGCATGGTACAGGGTCGAACGTCAGGGCGATACATTGCGCATGGTTGTTGGCGGGTTCTGGGTCAGGAGCGAGGCTCGGCGTCTCGACCCCTCCCTGCGCGCGCTGGACTCTACGGGGTGCGCACGGGTCGAGGTGGACTGCAGCGCGCTCGGCCGTCTCGATACCGTTGGGGCCTGGCTCCTGCTGCGGACCAAGCGGGTGCTCGAACAGCGCGGCGTGGTGGTACAGGGGATCAATGTGGATCCAGAATACCGCGCGTTGGTCCACACGATCGACCACGACTGCCGGGCGCCCCCGGTCACGCTGCCACCGCCGCATACCTTTGCCATGCGGCTGGAGCGCATCGGCCGCGGACTGGGTCACGCCGCGCAGCAGAGCTATGGGCTGGTCGGGTTCTTTGGCCTGATCGTGTTCGAGACGATCGCGACGGTGCTGCAACCCCGCCGGCTGCGTCTGGCCGCGCTGGTCCATCAGATGGAGGAGACCGGGCTGAACGCGCTGCCGATCGTCGGTCTGCTATCATTTCTTATCGGCGTGGTCTTCGCCTATCAGGGTGCCGACCAGCTGAGCCGGTTCGGCGCCGACGTGTTCGCCGTCAACCTGCTCGCGGTCGGCGTGCTGCGCGAGCTCGGAGGCCTGATGGCGGCGATCATCGCCGCCGGCCGCTCGGGCTCCGCATTCGCCGCGCAGATCGGGACGATGAACGTGAGCGAGGAGATCGACGCAATCGAGGTCAGCGGGCTGAACCTTACCGAGGTGCTGGTCCTGCCGCGGCTCCTTGGCATCATGCTGACCTTGCCGCTGCTGACGTTCTACTCGAACGTGATGGGCCTGATCGGGGGGGCGGTGACATGCTACTTCGACCTCGGCATCTCCGTGCCTGTCTTCCTGCACCAGCTGCAGGGGGCGCTGTCGGGATGGACATTCTGGGTCGGTCTGATCAAGGCCCCCGTGTTCGCCTTCATCATCGGGCTGGTCGGCTGCCACCAAGGCTTCCAGGCGGGTCGCAATGCCTCGAGCGTCGGCAAACACACGACGCAGGCGGTGGTCGAGTCGATCTTCCTGGTCATCGCGGCCGATGCGGTCTTTTCGGTGCTCTTTTCCCGGCTTGGGGTATGAGTGCCGCCGCCACTCCTGCGGTCGTGATCCGCATCCGGGGACTGCTCACACGTATCGATGGACATGTCCTGCATGACCACCTGGATCTCGACGTCTTCCGAAGCGAGATACTGGGCGTGGTCGGCGGGTCCGGTTCGGGCAAGTCCCTGCTGCTGCGGTCGATCGTCGGTCTGCAGAAGCCGGCGGAAGGCAGTATCTCGGTGCTGGGGCGCGATCTCGCCGATCTCGACGGAGGTGAGCTGGTGCGGATGCAGGTGCGCTGGGGCGTGCTGTTCCAGGACGGCGCCCTGTTCGGCGATCAGACCGTCGCGCAGAACGTCATGATTCCGCTGCGCGAGCACACCGACCTGCCGCAGCGATTGATAAACGAGATCGCGTCGATCCGGCTGAGCATGGTGGGCTTGCCGGCCGATGCCGCCGGCAAATACCCGGCGCAGCTGTCCGGCGGGATGCGCAAGCGCGCCGGCCTGGCCCGCGCCCTGGCGCTCGATCCGGAGCTTCTGTTCCTCGACGAGCCAACCGCGGGCCTTGATCCGATCTCCGCAGCCGAGTTCGACGTGCTGGTGCGCGAACTGCAGAGGAGCCTCCATCTGACCGTCTTCATGGTGACGCACGACATCGACACGCTGCGCGCGACGACCGATCGCATTGCGGTGCTGGTGGACCGGAAGATCAGGGTCGGCACGATGGCGAGCCTGATGCACGATCCGCATCCGTGGATCCACGAATACTTCACCGGCGTGCGCGGCAGAGCGGCGATGGTGAGCTAGCCGGACAGCGATGGCATGGAAACGCGCGCAAACTACGTGGCGGTCGGGGCGTTCGTCGTGGCGGTGTTGGTGGGCATCGTTGCCTCCTTTCTGTGGCTGGCGAGCGTCCAGTTCGAAACCGGCTACAGGTATTTCAACACCTCCTTTTCAGGATCCGTGAGCGGCCTGAGCACGGGCGCGCCGGTGCGACTGAACGGGATCGACGTCGGGCGGGTGAGCCGGATCGGGTTGGACCCTGGCGATCCGTCGCGTGTCGCGGTGTTGTTGCAGGTGCGCGACGCGGTGAAGCTTCACGCCGATGCGGTCGCCTCGCTCGATACGCAGGGCCTGGCGGGCGCCAGCTATATCGAGATTTCAGGCGGGACGCTCGGGGCACCGCTGCTCCACGCGACGGCGAGGCAGACGTACCCGACGATCAAGTCGCGCCCTTCGTCATTGCAGGAGGTCTTCGACAATACCCCTGAACTCCTGGCGCGGCTGCTGGTCGTCACCGATCGTCTGAACGCGCTGCTTGACGACCGGAACCGGAGGGCGGTCGCTGATACCCTCGCCAACATCCGCGACACCACCGGCACGCTGGCCCATCGGTCGAAGGACATCGATCGGTTGATCGCGGACAGCGGACGGACGATGCACAATCTTGCCGCCGCCAGTTCGGCGCTGGACGTGCTGCTGGCGAATCTCGATCGCACGTCCGGCAAGGCCGACCGGCTGGTGGCGTCGGCGAACGTCACATTCGAGCGTGCGAGCAGGCTGGCCACCCATCTGGACGCGGTCGTGCAATCCACTGGCCCGGGGCTGCATAAGCTGACGACCACCGACGCGGCGCGGTTGGACCAGCTTCTGGATCAGGCAAACCGTCTGGTTGCCAGCCTGGATCGCGTCTCCCAGGGGCTCGAGCGCGATCCGAGCCGGATCCTGTTCGGCGCATCGCAGGGAGGCTTCCGGCCGAAATGACAAACCTGCGGCTGTCGCGCCGGCATATCCTTGTCGCTGCCTCGTCGGTCCTGTCGCTCGCGGGCTGCAGCCTGCTGCCCGACCCGCCAGCCGCCCGGATCTATCGTGTGGATCCCGGGACGATCGATACCGCCAACGGGCCGCCGCTGCACGCCCCGTTGGCGATCGCCATGCCGACGGCACCGCAAAGTCTCGACACGGACCGCATCGCGCTCACGCTCGGCAGGACCAGGTTCGACTATTACGCTGATTCGGTCTGGACCGACCGGGTCCCGGTGCTGGTGCGGAGCCTGCTGGTGGAGGCGTTCGAGAGCAGCGGACGCATCGCCGACGTGGGACGCGATGCGGACGGCCTGGCGCTCGGCTACGTGCTTGAGATCGATATCCGGGCGTTTCAGGCCCGCTATGCCAGCCAGGGCAAGCATCCGCCCATTGTCGTTGTGGGTCTGGCCCTTCGCCTGACCGGGCTGCCGGACCGTCGGACGATAGGTCGCACGCTGATCACAGAGGAGGCGCCGGCCGCGCACAACAATCTCGACAGCATCGTGCGGGCATTTGACGTTGTCACCAGCGAGGCCCTGAACCGGAGCCTTCTTTGGGTACTGCGCATGATGCGTCACAGCCGAAAGGTCTTGTAATCAGCCTGTCCAGTCCGGGACAAAAACGATATAGCGCCGCGAAGCGACGTGCCGGTTCGGCGATGTGCAGGATGACCGCGGGATGATCAGCGCAGCAACCATCATTGCGCTGGAGAAGCCGGGCATCGACGACTTCCTCCGGCACCTGCATGCCCGTGGTTTTGCCCCGGTTACGCGTCACTCTTTGCACGGCAATCACGAGGACCCCCGGATGGCACCCGTCGCACAGGCGCTCGGAGCGTGCGGTGTTCCGGTCCGACACCAAAACGGGTGCCGGACCGGACCCTTTACCGTAGCCCAATGCGGCGAGGGGTGTACGGAAGGATTCGTGCCGGCCGGGCAGCCGCTCAGCCGTTGCCGCCAACCCACGTGGTGTCGTTGGACTGCGTGGGCTGCGCCGCGCTCGCCACCGTTGCGCCCGCCGAGACCAGAAGGCCGAGGATCAGGAACGCAGCAAAGATCTTGTTCATTGTTATCTCCGTTGGTTCATTTCGTGTGTGGCAGTGGATGACGTCGCGGCATCGTATCGAGAGGCTCGCGTCGTCCGGGATCGGCGTTGCCGTTTGCCGATGATCAACAGGACCGGGGCTGGGGCCGGTTTATTCTTCCGACCACAGTCACGAAACCGTGAGTCGTCCGGCGCACGCGCGCCGTGGCCCCGGTGCCGCCGGCCGACGCGGCTGACACGATGCGGTGCGCCGGAACCGGCGCCGTGGCGGCGACGCCGGGACCTCGCGTCTCCGGACGCCGTGCCGGGCGGTCCGGGCTCTTGCCGGTCCCGGCGAGCTCGCGCGCGGCGGCGGCCTCGCGGTGCCGCGGGTCGCGGGCCGTCGGGGATCCGGTTGTTGCGTCCTCTATGGGCTCGGTGAGCGAGCCTGCGACAACGCCATGGGCGAGAGCTTCTTCGCCACCCTCGAATGCGAAGCGCTCGACCGCCGCCGGTTCACCTCCCAGACCGAGGCACGCAAGAAGGCGAAGCGGCCGCGGCCGTCGGCCTTGGCGCGGTAGAGTGCGGCGTCCGCCCGGCGCAGCAAGGTCGGATAGTCGCTGCCGTCCATGGGTGCGATGGCGATGCCGAGGCTCGCGGAGACCGGCATGACCTGGCCTGCGAAGGCGAACGGCACGGCAAGCGTGCTGAGCAGGCGCGAGGCGAGCCGCCCGGCGTCCTCCACACGGTCGAGTCCCGTGTGCAGCACTGCGAATTTGTCCCCACCGAGGCGCGCAACCGTGTCCCCCGGGCGCACGCTCGCGGCGATCCGCTGGCGACCTCGCAAAGCAGCGCATCACCGACGGCATGACCCAGGGAATCGTTGATTGACTCGAACAGGTCGAGATCGAGACAGAGCATCGCCACCAGGCCGCCACGTGCGAGTCGCACCGTTGCGTTATCGGTCCGTTTCTCCAGAAGCGCCCGGTTGGGCAGCCGGGTCAGCGGATCGTGGCGGGCGAGGAAGGCGATGGGGCGTCCGCCGGATGGCACAGGCGGATCAGCGGACTGCCGACCAGGGCCTTCGGGCGGTATCCCAGCACCGGCAACATGGCCGCCGAGACGAAGAGCAGCCAGCCTTCCGCGTCCACCCGGACCGTCACATCGCGCCCGTTCTCCGCGAGCAGGGCCACGAGCCAGCGTGCTTCCCCGAGGGCGTCGGTGAGGCAGCCGAGCAGCGCCGCCCCGGCCGAGAAGGCTCCCGCCAGGACCGCGGCGCGTAGCCCCGCGGTCACGGCCAGGGCAGGGATCGTCGCCATCCCTCCGAGCCCGAGCACGCACGCCGCCCCCGCTCCCAGCCGCCAGATGCGCTGTGAGAGCCGCCGCGGTGCCCAGACGGAGGGAGGATTCATATGGGCCAGTTCAGATACCGATCCGGATGCTGTGCCGGTGATGGTTGCAGAACGGTTAAGCGGGCTCCTGCCGATCCTCCGTTCCGCGCCGGCAGCTCCGGTTCAGCGCAACACGGCCTCCGTCTGTCGTTCGATCAGCGCAAAGTCGATCTCCGCCTCGAGGCCGGGGCCGGTCGGGGCGTGCAGCAGTCCGTCGGCATCGATCTCGATCTCGCGGGCCATGCCGTATTTGTGCGCGCCGTGCGGTAGCAGCACCTCGAACATCGTCGTGTTCTTCAGGCTCATGCAGAGATGCAGGTTGCCGAGGTTGTTGAGCGAATTGCCGCTGTGGTGGATTTCGTAGTTCATGCCGAAGGCTTCGGCGAGATGCGCGGTCTTCAGCATGGGCGTGAGGCCGCCCTTGTTGGGGATGTCCCCGCGCAGGTAGTCCGTCGCGCGCTCGGTGAGCCAGATCGGGTAGGTGTCGAGCCCGCCGGCGGGGTATTCGGTGGCGAGGATCGGGATGTCCAGCTTCTGGCGCAGCTTGACGTAATTGTAGATGTCCTCGTCGGCGAGCGGATCTTCGAACCAGTAGTAGCCCATCTCCTCGATCGCGCGGCCGACGCGCAGCGCATCCGGGTAGCTGTAGCTCCAGGTGGAATCGAGCATCAGGCGGTAGTCGTCGCCGACCGCGCGACGCACGGCGGCGCAGACCTTGATATCGGTTTCGGGGTCGCGCGGCGGATGGATCTTGTAGGCGCGCCAGCCTTCGGCCTTGAACGCCTGCGCCTGGTCGACATAGGCGGCGATATCGGGCAGCACCTGGGAACTGGCGTAGGCGGGGATCTCGGTGCGGAACGTGCCCATCAGCGCGTGCACCGGCAGGCCGGCGATCTTGCCCGCCAGATCCCACAGCGCCACGTCCACCGCGCCGATGGTGCGGTAGCTGACGTTGCGCGATTGTAGGTGCATCGCCTGGTGCAGCCGTTCGCGCTGCAGCGGGTGCTGGCCGAGCAGCATCGGCTTCAGCGAGCGGATCAGTTGCGGGCCGTCCATCGCAGCGGGATTGGTGGCGGTACCAAGGAAGGCGTGACCTTCCAACCCCTGGTCGGTATGGATACGCAACAGGCCGAGGCTGCTCGCGGCGCCGGCGGTCTGCGACGCAGCGGTGTAGCGCGTGGCCGGGATGCCGGGCCAGGTGAAGATCGTGAGCGAAACGTCATCGATCTTCATGGCGGTCACAGAGTCTTGTGAGTGCCGTCGCAGCACGGCGCCTTGGCGCTGCGCTTGCAGCCGCAGAAGCCGATCGGGCCGGACGCGTCCGCCTGGAACTCGATGGGCGCGAAGCCGGTGCCCTTGTGGGAGCCGTCGCAGAATGGCTGGCTGGCGGACTTGCCGCAGGCGCACCACCAGTAGGATTTGCCGGCTTCGACATCGATCCGGTACGAGGCTTTCTGCGCGATCAGGGGCAGGGTCTCGGACATGCATTTCTCTCCCTTGGGCGTGAGGCGCCGACGGCACTTGCCGGGTCGCGATCGGGGGAGAGTAGAAGCTGGGGCGCAGGGCGCATAGACCGCCGACGGGCGGCGATCGGATCGGGTGGCTGGGGGACCTGGATTCGAACCAAGGCTGCCCGGGTCAGAGCCGGGAGTTCTACCGCTAAACTATCCCCCACCTGGACAGCAGCGGCCCGGCAATAGCACGCTCCCCCGGACCGGACAACCGCGCCCCGCGCCCCCTCGCGCGGCGCGGCCTGTCCGGTCGACCTTGCCCGCTTCCAGGACCCGTGCCCCATGCTCGAACTGTTGCCTGCGCCGGCCGCTCTCGCCCCCGGTCAGCGGGTCTATGCGGTGGGCGACATCCACGGCTGCCTCGAACGACTGCACGCGGTGCATGCGGCGATCGCGGCCGACCTCGCCGAACGCCCGGTGGCGCGCGCGCTGCTGGTCCATCTCGGCGACCTGATCGACCGCGGTCCCGATTCCGCTGGCGTAGTGGATTTTCTGGCCGGCGAGCCCCGCCCGGAGGGGATCGGCGAGACCACCACCCTGCTTGGCAACCACGAGGCGCTGATGCTCGCCGCCCTCGACGCGCCGGAGTCCGATGAGGCGCCCCGGCTATGGGTGGTGAACGGCGGCGCGGAGGCGCTGCACAGTTGGCGCGTGCCGCGCCAGGTGGAGCCCACGGACTGGGCCGAGTATCTGCCGGTGGCACAGGTGGCGTTCCTGCGCGCCCGGCCGTTGAGCCTACGCATCGACGGCTACCTGTTCGTCCATGCCGGCATCCGCCCCGGCGTGCCGCTGGAACATCAGGAGCGGCACGACCTGCTGTGGATCCGCGAACCGTTCCTGTCCTCCACCATCGAGCACGGCGCGGTCGTGGTGCACGGGCACACCCCGCGGCCGGCGCCCGAGGTGCGGCCCAACCGGATCGGCATCGATACCGGGGCGGTGATGGGCGGGGTTCTGACGTGTCTGGTGCTGGAGGCGGACCGGCTCGGCTTCCTGACCGCCTGATCCGGGCGGCGATTGACCGGCCCGATTTGACCGGCGGTGCGTGGCGGATCAGCCTTGGCGCGCTTTGCAAAGGAGGACTTCCGAGCCATGGCCAGCGACTACACCGTCGGCGATCTCGTCGCCGAATTCCTTGCCGCGATCGGCGTCACGACCGCATTCGGCATCGCCTCGGTGCACAACATTCCGATGCTGGACGCGATCGGCCGGCGCAACACGATCCGCTTCATGATGGCGCGCGGGGAGCTGGGTGGGGCGCATATGGCCGACGGCTACGCGCGGGCCTCGGGCGGGCTCGGCGTGATCTTTTCCTCCACCGGGCCCGGCGCGGCGAACGCGGTGGGTGGGCTGATCGAGGCGCGGTTTGCGTCCTCCCCCGTGCTGCACATCACCGGGCAGACGGCGACGAAATTCGCCGACCGCGCGCTGGGGACCGTGCATGACGCGTACGACCAGCTCGGCATGATGGGGTCGGTGAGCAAGGCTGCGTACCGTGTGCGGTCGGCGTCGCAGGCGCTGGGCGTGCTGACCCGCGCGGCGGTCGATGCGCTGACCCCGCCGATGGGGCCTGTGAGCGTGGAAGTGCCGATCGACCTGCAGCGCGTCGCGATTCCACGCCCCGCGGTGCTGGACGGATTCGCGCTGCCGCTGCCCGCGCCGCGCGCGCCGACGGCCGTGGAGCTCGACGAACTGGCCGCACGGGTGCTGCGCGCGCGCCGGCCGATGCTATGGGTGGGGCGCGGGGCGCGCGACGCGGGGCCGGCAGTGCGGCGGCTGCTCGACCTCGGATTCACTATGGTCAACAGCCTGCAGGGGCGGGGGTTGGTGCCGGAGGACGATCCGCGCTCGCTCGGCGCGCTGCACGGCGGCGGGATGCCGGCGGTCGCGGAGTTCTGGCGCGGGGTCGATCTGCTGGTCGTGGCGGGCGCGCGCCTGCGCGGGCACGAGACCGGGGATTTCGCGCTGAAACTGCCGGAGAACCTGATCCAGATCGACGTCGACCCGCTCGCCAACGGGCGCACCTATCCGAACCAGTATTTCGTCTGCGGTGACGCGGGGCTGGCGCTGGCGGGCCTGGCCGAGCGGATCGCGGGACGTTTTACCCCCGATCCGTCCTTCCAGTCCGATTTCGCGGCGATGAAGGCGCGCGCCCGAAGCGACTTCCTGGCGAGCCTCGGCATCTACGGCAGCTTCCCGGCGCAACTGGCGGCGGTGCTGCCGCGGGATGCGATCTTCGCGCGCGACGTGACGCAGAGCAACACGACCTGGGGCAACCGTGTGTTCCCGCTGCACGACCCACGGCAGAACGTCTATCCGGTGGGCGCAGGGATCGGGCAGGGCTTGTCGCTCGGGATCGGGGCTGCCGCGGCGGCGGCGGGACGGCGGACGGTGGTGATGACCGGGGACGGCGGGTTCTTCCTGAACGTGGGCGAGTTGTGGACCGCGGTGCAGGAGAAGCTCGACCTGGTGGTGATCGTGATGAACGATCGCGGCTACGGGGTGATCAAGCGCATCCAGGACGCGACGGCCGAGGGGCGGCGGTTCTTTGCCGATCTGCAAGGGCCGGACCTGGCGGGGTTGGCGGCGCTGGCGGGCATTCCGTTCTTCCGCGCCGAGAGCGCCGATGCGTTCGGGCCGACGGTGGCGCAGGCGCTGGAGCATCGCGGGACGTCGCTGGTCGAGGTCGATATGACCAAGGTGGGCGAGTTCCCGGCCTACTACCCGTTCAACCAGCGTCGCTGATGTTCCATGCCGTGGCGGGGGAGGCGGGGCTGCTGTGCCTCGCCTGGCTGGTCTCGGAGGACCGCTGGCTTGTGCGCTGGCGCACGGTGGCGGCGGGCGTGGTGTTGCAGGTGGCGCTGGCTTTGCTGCTGACCCGGTTTCCGCCGGCGATCGATGCGGTGCTGCTGCTGAACCGCGCCGCGACGGCGGTGCAGGACGCGACCACGGCCGGGACGGGGTTCGTGTTCGGCTACCTGGGCGGCGGCGCGCTGCCGTTCGCGCCGACCCGCCCGGGCGCGGGGTTCATCCTGGCGTTCCAGGCGTTGCCGCTGGTGCTGGTGATCAGCGCGCTGGCGTCCCTGTTGTTCCACTGGGGGATCATGCAGCGGATCACCGCGGCGTTCGCCTGGCTGCTGCGCCGGACGATGGGGATCGGTGGCGCGCTCGCGTTGGGCGCGGCGGTGCACGTGTTCGTGGGCATGATCGAGGCGCCGTTGCTGGTGCGGCCGTATCTGGCGCGGATGTCGCGCGGGGAGTTGTTCGCGCTGATGACCTGCGGGATGGCGGGCGTCGCCGGGACGGTGATGGTGATCTACGCCGAGTTCCTGGCGGCGCTGGTCCCCCATGCGCTGGGGCAGATCCTGACGGCCTCCGTGATCAGCACGCCGGCGGCGGTGGCGGTCGCGGCGGTGATGGTGCCGTTCGGGCCGGGCGGGGATGCGGCGGTGCGGCTGGAGCGGGAGGGGGCGACGGTCAGCGCGCTCGATGCGCTGGTGAAAGGGACCTTGGACGGGATTCCGATCCTGGCGGGCATCGTCGCGGTGCTGATCGTGGCGGTGGCGATGGTGGCGCTGGTGAACGGCGCGCTGGGGCTGCTGGGGTCTTGGGGCGGGACGGCGATCACCTTGCAGCGTGTGTTCGCGTGGCCGTTCCGGCCGGTGATGTGGCTGATCGGGGTGCCGTGGGGGGAGACGCGGGCCGCGGCGGGGCTGATGGCGACGAAGACGGTGCTGAACGAGTTCGTCGCTTACCGCGCTTTGGCCGGGTCGCCGGTGGGTGCGTTCGATCCTCGGGCACGGATTGTTTTGACGTATGCGCTGTGCGGGTTTGCGAATTTCGGGAGTCTGGGGATCGTGATCGGGGGGCTGGGGGCGATGGTGCCGGAGCGGCGGGCGGAGGTGGTGGGGCTGGGGCTGCGGTCGGTGCTGGCGGGGACGATCGCTACGTGCATGAGCGGGGCGTTGGCGGGGTGGTTGGTGGGGTAGGGGGATTTGATATCGATAGAGGTTCGCACTATCCGTTCTCAACGACCTTGGGAGGCAGTTGGTGATACAGCGCGAGCAGCGCACGGTAGTCGGTCTCGGCGAGCTTGCGCGGATCGCCGTTGCGCTTGAGGAGAAGGCTGGGGACGGCGGCGCGATTGCGTGCCATCACGGTCCATAAGAAGATTCGGTGCGCGGCCCGGCCTTGAGCATCGGCCTCCAGGAACAGGCCATCAATTTTATCAAATCTCTGCTTCGCTGCCGCGTGGCTGTCAAAAACGTCCAAGTTCTTAGTCGCGAAGTTCCGCCCTTGTCCCTTCTGGCGCACGAAATAACCCCGCCCATTCGGTACGACATCATATAGGAGCCGCATTCCGTCCCCGCCACCCGCGATGAGGTCGATGTCAGTCAGCTTGCCAAGGGCCTCGTTAAAGATAACGACGGTATCGATAACATAATAGTACCGATTGGGGCCTGAATATATAAGCCAATAGCCGGTAATTGCCGAGCCGGCGATTAACCATAGAACATCTGTCAGCATCTCCTTTCCTCCATTGAGGCTGAGTTAGTCTTTTAGATTAGCTCAGCGAGTTAAGGAACCTCTGAACAGTTGGTTTCGGGTGACCCGGAATCCCTTGCCTGCCGTTCAAGTCGGCTGGATTCCGTCGGATGGCATCGACTTTCCCGCGTTTCCCAGCGCTCGCGGCGCCGGGGACAACAGGTTGGACGCACTACGCCCCTTGAAGCCGCAGCAATCGATGGCGGACGACGAACAGATTGCTCAGCGCGCCGGTCACGAACAGCCGGTTCGCGTTCTTATCCAGCCCGCGGTAGCGGACCTTCGCGAAGCCGAACACCCTCTTGATCACGCCGAAGCAGTGCTCGACCTTGGCCCGCACCTTCGACTTGCTGCGGTTGCGCGCCTTCTCCGCCTCATCCACCACCCCGCGGTGCCGATAGCGTCGGTTGGTGAAGTCGCGTGCGCGCGGCGCATGTTCACGGATCACCGCGCGCTGACCGCGATACGCCTGATCGCCCCATACTGTTGTTTCACCACCGTGCAGCAGATCGGGCAGCACCGTCGCATCCGCCACGTTCGCCGCCGTCGCCACCACCGAGTGGATCAGCTTGGTGCGGCTGTCCACGCCGATATGTGCCTTCATCCCGAAATACCACTGGTTGCCCTTCCTGGTCTGATGCATCTCCGGATCGCGCGCCTTGGCGGCGTTCTTCGTCGAACTCGGCGCATGGATGATGGTGGCATCGACGATCGTGCCAGCCGACAGCCTCAGGCCGCGTTGTTCCAGGTGCTCATGCACGCGTTGGAACAGCGCCGATCCCAGATCGTGCCGCTCCAGCAGGTGGCGGAACTTGCACAGCGTGGTCTCGTCCGGCACCGCCTCGCGGCCGAGGTCGATACCGGCGAACCGGCGCATCGCGAGGCTGTCATACAGTGCCTCTTCCGCCCCCGGGTCCGACAGGTTGAACCATGTGTGGACGGCCCGCTGGGTTCAAGGAGGAGTTTGCAAAAATTGGTGGCGGTTCGACTGCGGTCATGTGTCCGGCCTCTGCTTTCGCGGCACGATGACCGCCGGCCTAGATGGGTTCCGCGAACGACATCCAAACACTGCTCCGGCATTTGGTTGCCGGGGTTCAAGGCGGATTTTTGTCGCTCGTCGGATCGACCGATCACCATCTTTTGCTGCGCCCGTGAACCCGTGGCACCGGCGCGTGGATCAGGCGGCGATCGGCTGACGCCGATATGCCTCGCCACGCGCCATCATGGCCCAGATGATCCGGGCCATCTTGTTGGCCAGAGCCACCGCCGCGACCTTTCGCGGCTTGCGCTCCAGCAGTTGCAATAGCCACGCAGATGCCGACTTGCTGCCGGGCTTGGCATAACGGATCACCGCCATCGCGCCGACCACCAGCAATTGCCGCAATCTTTCATTGCCGGCCTTGCTAATCTTACCGAGACGCTGCTTGCCGCCGGTCGAGTGCTCCCGTGGCGTCAGCCCCAGCCAGGCCGCGAAGTGGCGTCCAGACGCAAAGTTGCTGGGGTCGACCGTCACGGCCATGGTGATCGCGGTGATCGGCCCGACGCCGGGAATCTCGGCGAGCAGCCGGCTGACGGGATTGGCCTTGTGCCGTTCCATGAGCAGTCGATCCAGCGCCTCCAGCTTGGCATCGAGATCGGCGATGTGCTGCCCCATGTGAGCAAACATCGCCTTCGCCGTGGCTGGGGTGGCGGTATCAGCCGCCAGAACCGCGAGCAGGGCGGCCACGTTCTGGCTGCCTTTGGCGGCGACGACACCGAATTCCGCCGCGTGCCCCCGCAACGCATTGATCGCCTGGGTCTGTTGGGCGACCAACATCTCCCGGTGTTTCACGATCATCGTTTCAGCTTGCTGCTCAATGGTCTTGACCGGAACTGAGCGCATACTTGGACGCGCAGCCGCCTCGCTGATCGCCTCGGCGTCATTGCGGTCATTCTTGGACCGCTTGACGAAGGGCTTCACGTATTGCGGCGGGATCAGCCGTACTCGGTGACCCAACCGGTTCAACATACGTCCCCAGTGGTGCGACCCCCCGCACGCCTCGAGAACAACCTCCGTCGGTGCCAGCTTGCCGAAGAAGGGCTCAATCTGGGCTCTTCTCAGCTCCCGGCGCAGAATCGGACGCTCCTGTTGGTCTACGCCATGGATCGTGAAGACATGTTTGGACGTGTCGATCGCGATGCGCTTAAGCTCCATTTGGGCGGCCCTCCCTTTGGATCATGGATCGACCCAATATTGGCACATCCGATGCCGTGGGGCCGTCCACCCCAACACTGCTGAAGGAAGTAGATGCGCAGCATCCGTTCCAGACCGACCGGCCGGCGGCCCCTGCCTGGCCTGGGGTAGACCGGATCGATCAGCGCGCACAGATCGCGCCACGGCACCACACGGTCCATCTCCGCCAAAAACGCCGCCCGCCGGGTTGGCTTGCTGTAACGCTCGAACCCAGCTGTCGCCAAGGTCGCCTGCCGCATCGTTGCCCTCGCCCGCTGCTCCCGGCGACAATTCTATATGACGTTGCGTGAGCGGCGCGAGGGGGGCTTGATCAGAGTGTCCCTAGGACGGAAGCGGCGTGCAGACCGAGACCATGCCGGTGCGCGACGCGATCGAAAAGCTGGCCTACGACTTCCTCGAAGAGGTGCATGACGGCTGGGAGAACGAAGACGGCGCATATGGCGAATTCGTCTTCGACGTTGCCGAGCGCACCATCCGTTTGGAATACAACGAGCGCGTGATGACGACCTCCTACTCCGAACACGAGTTCTGATGGAGGCGACGATGGCTCACCCATATCATCACGCCCTGTCCTCGGCGCGCCTCTGGGGCGGGACCGCGGACGACTACCTGCGCCTGCACACGTGGTTCGACGAGTCGAAGATACTGACATCGGATTTTCGACATCGTGCACTCCGGCATCATGCCGAAGGCATCTTCATGGCGGTTATGTGGACATGCAAGCGCGGTCTGATCTTGGCACTGACGGAGGTGGTCGTCCCGGTAGTCCATAGGAGGGGCCCCGCCGTCCGCGTAGCGCGTATCAGCGCGCAAGCGGAGCGGGCGGCGGGGAGGTGCCTGTGGACCCACCGGGGCGAGCACCGGGCCACACGCGCTGTCGCCATCTCAATCTACTCCTTGTCCAAGATCTGTGAGCAACTGCTCGATACGGCGGGCGACCGAGCAGTGCCGCTCGACCTCCCGCGGCCAGGACCGCTCGCGGGCATCGTCTGCAAGAGACAGTTCGAGCCGGTGGCGCTCTCGCAGCCTCGGAGCATAAGTTGGCGTCGTCACGAACCGCGAGCAACTCAGATAGAGATCACATTCGCACGGCCCTTCCGAGGGCAGCCGCAGGCAATGCCCCAGCTCGAGCTCGGTCTTCAGGAAGTTGGTGCGCAACCAATCGATCGCACTGTCGCAGAGGGCGCCGGCGCGGATCGCCTCGGCTCCCGCACCCGCGATCACGGCGCCTGGTTCGAGCACCGAGCGATAGTCGCGCAATACCTCGGCATCGCTTATCCGCGCATAGACCATCGTCATCTGTGGACTCTCATGGCCGAGGATGCTCATGATCGTGTGCAGCTTCGCGCCGCGCTCGGCAAGTTCGGTGCCGAGCGTATGGCGAAAGCGATGCATGGTGATCGTCGGTTTGCCGACAGCGTCGACAAGACTTGCTGCTTCGCATGCGCGCCTAAGCGGCGTTCCGAACAGATGCCGATCGCTCATAAGCTTGCCTCGCCAGACGAACACGAACCGGACCAGATCGCCGGTTCGCTCGTCGGGCAAGCGCCGGTCGGCGACCTCCGCGCGGATTGCCAGCACCGCGCGCAGAGCGTCGGCCGCTTCGTCATGGAGTGGGATCATACGTTCGCGTGCGGTCTTGCCGACCGGGATGCGCAGTCGGGCCGTGCCATCGGAATAGTTGTTGAGGCAGTCGGTCGTAAGACGCCGCACCTCGCTGCGCCGCGCGCCCGACCAGCGTGCGACGATCATCGCAGCCCGCTGAAACGGGTCGGGCAGCGCCCTGACAGCATCCATCAGTCGTTCGAGGTCAGCACGAGGAATGTAACGTGGTATGCGGTCTGGGACGCGCGGTAGATCGCGCTTGGCGATCAGCGGCCATCTCGGCACGTTGTGCCATGCCCAATCCTCAGCATCCTTGAAAAACTGCGCCAGACGAATGACGCGCTCACGCTGCGACCGTGCGGTGAGCGGCCGTCCCGTCGTCGGCGACAGCTCGGTCGCCATCGCATCCATCCAGCTGACAATGTGATCGTGCTTTACGTCGGCGAAGGTCTGGACCTGCGGATGGGACTCGGCGAGATGCCCGAGAAACCGGCGTGCCGTCAGCGCATAATGATATGTGGTCGCTGGTCGCAAGGCAGGCGCACGACGTTCAAGCCACGCATCGACCAGCACGCCCATCGCCGGTTGCCCCGCACACAGGTCAGCCGACGGCATTATCTTACGCGGTACCTCCTGAACCTGGCCGCGATGATAGAGCACGAGCCTGAGCTGGCCGATCTTCGTGATCCAGCTCTTGGAAACCTGCCAATAACGCTCGGCCGACGTCCAGTAAGCGGCAAGATCTGGCCGCTTGCTGAACTCGCGAACCGCGACGAGCATCTGGTCGATGTCGTTGTCATTGAGCCTGTCGATCGATTGTGGACCGCCGTGAACGGCGATGCGGCCCAGCGTCCAACGCATCGCAAGCTTCGCGTTCTCGCAGCGAAGGCCGAGCGCGGCGGCCTCGGTCGCGAGCGTATCCGCCCCCAGATCAAGGCGCATATGATAGGCGACATCATGGACACACAGGTCGCCAATCGCGAGCAGCCACGGATAGTCGAGACGCAGATGACCGTTGAGCGCCAGATAATAGAGATAGGCGCGCGCGTAATAGGATGGCCGGTTGGTGAGCGTGCGTCGTGTCTGCCCGTCCATTCGGCCAATGCGATCGGCAAGTGGTGCGTGAAGCCACTCTTCGAGATCAGGCCAGGCTTGCACGAAGAGCTTGCGATGACTGCGGCGCTGCTGGACGAAGTGCTTGGCGACCTCGCAACCGGCGAGAAACGCGTCATACTCGTCCGCCGAGCAGTGACGGCTCCGATTGTTCCGCGGCTCCTCGACTGCGCGCGCCTGCATTGCGGCGGCCGAGACCGGGCCCGCTCTCACGACGCTGTGGTCCCCGGCTCGGTTGCAGGCGCGTCGCCGAGGCCGAGAGCGCGTCGATACTCAGCGACGACGATCGGGTCCGAAACGCGTGTGTAGACGCGGGTCGCTTCGGGCGAGGCGTGGCCAAGCCGTCGCTGGAGCGTCAGCTCGCGCATGCCGCCCTCCCACATGCGGGTCGCATGGGTGTGGCGCAGCGCGTGTGGTGTAATCCACGGCGTCCGAATGCCAGCGCGGGTGCAGGCCCGCGCGAACAGCCTGACCAACGCGGAATAGGACAATGCCTCATGCCGGCGCGGGCCGCGTCCGCCAACGAGGAAGAGGTGCGGAGTATCGGTATCCTGCGGCCGCTCGCGCATCACATAGGCGCTTACAGCTTCCAGTGTCGCCGCCTCGTGGAGATCGACTACGCGCTCGGTTCTAGATTTGCTGCGCACGCCGCGCGGATGATCGAAGCGGACCCTGATCATCACCCGCCGTCTGCCGTAGGCGAGATCGATCAGATGAAGGCCAAGCACTTCGCCGGGACGAAGACCACCGTCGAGCATCAGGCGAATTATCGCCAGATCGCGACGGCAGCGGAGCTGCGCGATCAGCGCGTCGATGTCCTCATTCGACATCGGGCGGGGCACGCGATGTACCTGCCGTAGCCGCACCGGGCTGCGTATCTGGCGCGGTGGCACAACGCCGGTCAGGAACGGCCGATGACGTTCCGAGACCCGAGCGGCGGCGCGATCGTGAACACGGGTGATCGGGTTAGGGCCATCGAACCGCTCGGTGATCCTGCCCCACTCGTAGAATGATGACACGGCGGCCAACACCCGGTTGATCGTCGCGGTGCTGAGACGTGCGCCCCGCTCGCCGTTGACTGTCGCGAGCGAGGGATACTGGGCAGCACCGCGACGATGGCTCCGCTTGCTCCGAAGGTGAAGCAGCAGATCGACCGCAAGCGCGGGCGTGAGGCTCGGCCATTCCAAACCTTGTTCAACCAGAAAGGATCGAAGATGCGAAAGATCTTGAGCATATGCGCGCGCGGTGTTGGGCGAACATCCCGACGCATCGAGATACACAGAAAACTGCGATGCAGCCGGGTCGAACCCACCCAATGCAGGCGCATCAATGCTCATAGAATTGTTCGACATGGCAGACCTCCAGCCCAGTCGTACTCGTCGTCGAGCCTACGCCGAAAGCGCTCTCTGGCAGAGTCTGTCCATATAATGCTGGAGCGATTCTTCGGGCCGACCATCACCATCTCGACCGGGCGCGTTGTGCCGCTGCGGCTGATCGGCGAGCAGCATGTCCGCGAGGACCTCGGCTTTATCCCGAGCTTCGCCGACTGGGTACGCCGCATCCGCCCCGAGCCGTGGATAGGTCGGGCCCAACCAGTCCATAGGGACGTCGACCCGTTCGCGGCGATCACCTGACCTGACTTCGAGGCCGACGGCACCTCACGCGCTAACGGCCGCCTCGGCCGCGGCGAGCGCGCCCTCCAGATAGCCGCCAAACTCGGGCGCGACTTCGGCGCCGGAGAGCGTGATCCGTTTGCCCCACCGCGCCGGCAGGGCGATCGGGCGATAGTCCGGGTGTGCGTTGCCGTTGGCCTGGTCGGCTTCGGTCGCGGTGAAGGGTTCAGTTGCCCAGTCCTGGATGGTCACCTCGCACGGCCGAGCGGCCTCCGCGCCGAACAGCGTGCCGAGCTGGCGGGCGACCAGCCCCGGCAAGACCGCGCGCCGCGCCGCGCGCAGGGCGGGTGGCCAGGAGAAGAAGCCGAACAACGCAGCCTCGGCCGCGCCGGGGAGGCTCGCGTCGTGGAGTTCCCCGAGTGGTCCCGCCTGGCTGAACGCGCTGCCCGACAGGCCGGCATCGCGCCAGAACGGGCGGTCGTAGAGCGCCAGGGCCTTGGCCTGTCCCGCCATCCAGCCCGGCACGGCGGCAAGCGCCCCCCCCACGGAAGGCGGCAGAGTGGGCACGATCTCGATCCCGCCGATCAGCCGCGGCGGCAGGGCGAGTGCCGCGCGGGCGGCATGTAGCGTCATCGGCCCGGATCGGGTTTCGGCGGTGACGGCAACGCCCGTTTCGGTCAGCGCGATGCGCCGGACCGCGTGTTCCAGCCGAACCACCCCGGGCGCGAGGCCGGCAGCGACGGCTTCCACCAGCGCCGCGATGCCGCCCGTGATGCGCATGCTCGGCGGCTCCTGCGCGAAGCCGTGCGGCAGGCGCTGTATGCGCCCCGTCTGGTCCTGAAAGACGAAGCCACCCGCCTCCGCCTGCTCGGTAAGCGCCAGCCTTCCCGCCCGCACGGCCCGGGCGATGCGGGGCTGGATGGCGGGCCAGACCCAGGCAGGGCCGAGGTCGTAAGGGCCGGCCTCGGTGCGATGGCTCAGCACCCGCCCGCCGATGCGCGCGCGGGCTTCCAGCACCACCAATTCGGCGCCACGCTCCGCCGCTGCCCGCGCGAGTGCGAGGCCGGAGAGGCCGGCGCCGATGACGACCAGATCGGGCATCTGGTCAGCCGAGATGATCGGTCTTGCAGTAGAGCAGCGCGCCGCCCTGACTTGCCAGCGCCAAGCGGCTGCCGGGCGGCAGACGAAGCCACGTGCCCGCACGGTGGGCGGTGCCGTCGATCGCCACATCGCCCTCCACCACAAAGAGTTCGACGCCGCGCGGCCAGGTCTCGGCGGCGCCGGCATGGCCGGGAGTGAGGCGCAGCATCACCACCCGCTCCCACGGCGCGTCGAACAGCACGGCCTCACGCCGGCCCTGCCCGAGATCGCGCCAGAGCGCGGGATCGCGCGTGTCGAGACGGACCGGCACGGTTTCCTCCGGCGGCATCTGGCGGAGCTTGACCAGGATCACCGCGCCCGGAGCGCTGGCGGGCGTGTGGCGGGAGCCGGGCGGGTTGCGCACGTAGAAGCCGGCCGGAAAGTCCCCGGTCTCGTCGGAGAACACGCCGTCCAGCACCAGGAACTCCTCACCGGCGCCGTGGGTGTGGGGGGAGAAGGCGGAGCCCGGCGCGTAGCGCACGAGCGAGGTGGCGCGGGCCACTTCGTCGCCGTCGCGGTCGAGCATCCGCCGCTCCACGCCGGCCAAGGGCGATGCAACCCAGGCGAGCGCGCCGCTATCGACCGTGGCGGGGCGGGAAAGATCGGCGTTCAGCTGCATGGACGGGTCTCCGAGGCATCGGCCGGGTGGCGGAGCGGACCGTAGCCGGTCGACGAAGATATTGGCGAATTCGGGACCCGGTCGGATGGTATCCGAGTTGGACTGCGCGTTCTGCCGCCTAGGTAACGCCGGACGGAGCGGCTACGACCGGCTCATGCTGACCCGAAGCGGCCGATCGCCGGCGCAGTGCTGATCGGCGGGGATGGGAGGTAATCGGAAGTCCGCCCGAAAATCTTCCAGCGGCAGCTTCGCACTCATAGCTGCCTATCGACCGGCCGGTCGGCAGCGGCCGAAGTTGGGCGGAAAGCGGAACGACCGCTTTGGAGTGCGCAACGGCGACAAGCAGACGTTCGTTCCTGGAAATCCTCGACGGCAGCCGTCGACCCAACACAGACCGACATAACACCTTTCGTGTCACTCCAAAGCGAACGCGCGTTCCGTGCAGATTAAGCCGCCAGTTATGAATAAAGCGTCAGCCTGAAGCCGACAACACAGAGTGAGGCGCGTGCCGCCTGCATGCGGATGGGCTACGCCGGGGCGCCGATGACCCCGTGGGGCTCGCCGGGAGCGGACGCCGCTCTGGAGCAGGGAAGGCGCTGCTGGCTTCCGGAATCGGCCGCCGACGGCGCTGCGCTCTTGATGGCCTACGTAAGCGCTGGCGGGATCCGCGTCGTCGCGCCCAAAGGCCAGCCCGAGACGATGCTGCGCCGCCCCGCCGAGAGCGTAGCGACCCTGGCCCGGGGGCCTGGCCTCCCGCGGCCTTCGCCGATCGAAGCGGGCGGCAGCAACTTCCGCTGACCTGGGGGTCGCTTCGACCCTCCATGCTCCCACAGCGCGGAGCGGAATGGCGACCGCGCCAGCGAAGGCGGTCCCGCGTCTATTGTGAAATCACAACCCATGCCCCACCTCAACAAAGAAGGGAGGCGTGTCATGAGGCGCATCGGATATTCGCTTTCGGCGGCCGCTCTCGGGCTGGCACTGACCATGTCACCGGCCTTTGCTCGGGGCGGCTGGGGTGGTGGTGGCGGAGGCTTTCGCGGCGGTGGCTTTGGCTTCAACGGCCACGGCCGAGGTTACGGTGGTTATCGCGGGGGTTACGGGGGGTACGGCCACGGTCGCGGCCGGAGAGGTTATGGCTTCGGGTACGGCTATGGCGGCTTCGTCGCCCCCTACCCGTACGGTTACCGCTATCGGTACCCATCCCCATACGCATACTCATATCCATATCCGTATCCCTACGGGATGCCGTATTACTACCCCTATGGATACTGATGGCGCGACGCTAGCCGGCGCGCGCGGCTGACCGCCACTGGCGGCAGGCAACCGAAGCTGCTCAGGCCTCGGGCCGTTCTGGTTGTTCAGGCATCGTCGATGCCGTTCGGGTATTCGTTCGGCGAACTCGCCGGCATCCTCAATCTCCGTCTAAGTCGTTTGCAGAGCCGAAACGTCTTGGAGTCCTGTTCATCGTCGCTGTCGTTTTCCTGAAAGGCTTTCCGGCACTTGGGATCTTTTGGCAGGGAGCTGCCTGACCGATTTCGGGTCAGTGACAGGGCAAGCGGACGCCGCCGGCCGGCAGGTGTTAACCGATCGCGGAACCCGGCCAGCATCGCTGTGACGACGGATCGTGGTGCACTAACGTCCCGTGATAATCAGACTGGTGGCCATTGCAAGCGCATATGGCATCGTAGTGTAATGATAGCACACCTGCCGATTAGAGGAGTACGCCTTGAAAGCAGGTAGTGTGGGTTCGAGTCCCGACGGCGCCAGCAGCTCTCCCGCCAGCCCGATCCAGCCGCTCAGAGACCTCCTCGTCGCTGTGGGCGAGGCAGTGGCCAACCTCAACACGACTGTCGTCGGCCTTGATGCTGTCGAAAAGGGCCACGAGAAGCCGGAAACTCTAAACATCTCCTGGAACCCGCGGGACCGCGTGGCTGCCGCGCGCAAATCGAGGAGGTTTGTGCTTGAGGCTATCCTCGTTCGTGTTGGCGAAGCACTCTCTGAATTTGTGTGGGCAACCGCGCAATTACCCCCTTCAGCTCTGTCCGTGACGCCTGGAATAACAACACGTCCCGTGCAGAAAAGCTCGCCGATGTGGCCGCTGAGGCACTCGGTTCAGAGAGTCATCTAATCGCTGGTGCCGCGCTGCTTATCCATTGGCGAAATCGTGTGGTTCATCCGCGTTCCCGCGCGTCGCTGACGCCTCAGCAGGTGAAAAAGTTGCGGGCAGCATCCGGGCAGATCGAGCAAAGCTTTGCTGGACTTTCGGTCGATCGGCTGCTGAATGACTTCGAGGTCGGCCAACCAACTCTGAAGGACATCTCGAGCTTGATCGCGATGTCCATTAGGATGGCTCGAGAAGTGGACAAGGCAGTGAACGTCTTGTCGAACGACGACCTCGATTTCCTGCTGGAGCACCTCGGTGTCCATGAACTCGCGCATGTCGGCGATGATTGCCGCCAGTTCGGTACCCGCGGCTTTCTCCCGCTCATAGTGTAAAATCGCATCCAACCGTGACCCCTCCTAAAAATGTAGCCGGGGCAAAACCCCGGGCAAATTCGGCTACTGCCGCGTTCGTTGTGACTTCTGGCCAAGCAACAGTCGCAGAATTCCGCCATTTTGGCAGATTGTCATCCGCAATGCTGCACCTGCGTGCCCGGGGTTTTGCCCCGGCTACCTAAAAATCGGACATCTCGTTGATTTTGCTTGCGACTCTACGTGTTTGGAGGGGGCTCGTTTGGACGCGAAAAGCGACCCCGCCCATTGCGGCTTTCGCAAGCAAAATCAATGTAATAGCCGAACTTCGGGGTGGGATCCCACTTCGGCTCAGACTCAATGTTGGTGCAATCTGGCGGGACCATAGGCGGCATCCCGATGGAGAATCGCCGTCATGAGCCGTGGTATCTCGCTGGCGCCTTGTGGGCTTGTCATCAAACGCGTGGAATCGGAGGCGGACAAGCTGGTTCTTGTGGCTCGCCCCATGTCGAAGACTGCGGTTTGTCCGACCTGTGGCGGCGTCTCGACACGTATCCATAGCCAATACCAGCGAGCCTTGTCGGATCTTCCATCACAGGGGCGGCTGGTCTGCATCAAGCTGTGCCCGCGCCGGTTCCGCTGCGCGGTGACTGAGTGCCACCAGAAAATTTTTACCGAGCGGCTCGAAGCGACGGCGTCTCGCCCCTTCGCACGCCGGACGACGCGTCTGGAGGGCATTGTCCATCATGTTGGCCTCGCCCTTGGTGGACGGCCCGGTCAAAGCATAGCCCGACGCCTCCTCCTGCCGGTCAGCAAGGACACCTTGCTACGCGTGGTCCGCCGCAATGCACCTCGACCGGATCTGGCACCAAGGGTGGTGGGCATCGATGACTGGGCCTGGAAGCGCGGTCACCGCTACGGCACGATCATTTGCGATCTGGAAAAGCGCCGTATCATCGACATCCTGCCGGATCGGGAGGCAGCGACAGTGACCGCCTGGCTTGCCGAGCATCCCACGATCAGCGTCATCGCGCGCGATCGTGGCGCGGGCTACATCCAGGCTGCCGGCGAGGGGCGCCCGGAAGCCGTCCAAGTGGCCGACCGATGGCATCTGATGGAGAACGCCAGTGCCGGGTTCCTCAGCGCCGTGCAGCGGTCGATGCGTGCGATCCGTACTGCCGTGGGTGCGGGTGTCGTTGATCCGACGCTGCTGAGTTGCGCCGAACGCCGCCAGCATGCCGGCTGGCTTCGCCGCCAGGAGGAGAATGCCGCCATCCTGGCGCTCGCCAGTCAGGGGATCGCAATCAAGGAGATCGTGCGGCGAACCGGAAAATCGCGCGGGGTTGTGCGTCAGGTGGTGCGTGGCGGGCGCACCGACGTCTTCCGCAGTCGGATGAATTCGCTCGATCCATTCATCAAGCAGCTTGAGGCGGCTTGGGCGGACGGCTGCCGCAACGGTGCTGCACTCTGGCGCCAGGTGAAAGCAGCGGGGTTTGGCGGCGGTCTTCGGGTGGTGACGGAGTGGGCGACGGGGCGGCGCAAGGAGGAGGGAATGGCGCCGGGCAATCGTCCGCCGCGCAAGTCGCCGTCCGCCCGTGGCATCGCCCGCATGATGACGACGGAACGGGATCGTCCGTCGAAGACCCTCGCTTCCATGGCCGCGATCATCGAGCGTGCCGTGCCGGATCTTGTGTCGGCACGTGACCTCATGGACCGGTTCCACCGCATGATCCAAAACCGCAAGAGTGCCAATCTGGAGACTTGGATCTCGGATGCGAAACTAAGCCTGCTGGTCTCCTTCGCGACCGGTATCGTCAACGATTGCGCCGCAGTGAAAGCCGCCCTTACCCACTCATGGTCGAATGGACAGACAGAAGGACAGAACACCAAGCTCAAGCTGGTGAAGCGCCAGATGCACGGCCGAGCCAAGCTTGATCTGCTTCGTGCCCGCCTGCTCAGCACACCATAAGAGGGCAGACCCAGCACCAACTTCGCGACAGAGCCACAATTGCGCGCGATTTCACAGGCCACAGACCACCATCGTGCTCGACATGGACAGCAGCGTGAGCGGGACCCACGGCGCGCAGGAAGGCACCGCCTACAACGGGCATTTCGCCTGCATGTGCTACCATCCGCTGTTCGTGTTCAACCAGTTCGGCGGCCTGGAGCGGTGCGCCCTGCGGCCGGGCAACGTCCACAGCGCCGATGGCGGGCGCCAGGTGCTGGAGCCGGTGGTGGCACGCTATCGGCACCATCGAAGCGCCGCTTCTTCCGGGGTGACGCCGGATACGCGAACCCGGATATCTACGAGTTCCTCGAAGCCGAGGGCTACAAATACACGATCCGCCTGCCGGCGAACGCGGTGCTACAGGAGAGCATCGGCCGGCTGCTGAAGCGCCCGGTGGGCGTCCGCCGCACGAGGTGCGGCGCTACCACGCCAGTTTCAGCTACCGGGCCGGATCGTGGAGCCGAGCCCGCCGTGTGGTGGCCAAGGTCGAGTGGTATCCTGGCGAACTGTATCCGCGCGTCGGGTTCATCGTGACCAACTTGACGCGGCCGGCCGAGCGGGTGGTAGCGTTCTACAACCATCGCGGCACGGCGGAACAGCCCATCAAGGAGGGCAAGAACGCAGTGACCTGGACGCGGCTGTCCTGCCATCGCTTCGCCGCCAATGCCGTTCGGCTGCAACTTGACGCCCTGGCCCACAATCTGGCCAACTTCCTGCGCACCCTCGCGCTACCCGATGAGGTCAAGCAGTGGTCAATGACGACGCTGCGCGACGGGCTGGTGAAGATCGGTGCCAGGATCGTCCGGCACGGCCGGTCGATCGCGTTCCAAATGGCCGAGGTGATGGTGACCCGCGCGCTGTTCCCGCAGTCCTGGATGCCATCGCTGCGCTGCGCCCATCGCCGCCGGCCCGATGTTGAGGATCGCCGGCTCGGCTGGCCGGCCCGACTACCCTATGGGGACGTGCGCCCAAATCTGGCGCTGTGGATCGGAAAGCGCTCCATTTTGGCCATCGCTGCACTGCAGCAGAGGCGTCGACGGTCCGTAACATACGAGACCATTGTCAAGAGGCTTGGGAGATGACTATGGTCAGCGACAAAGGTATGGGATCGACGGCTATCTGGGGAATCCCCGTTGAAGCTGGTTCTGACGACACTGAACGAGCCGATGTCGCTGTCGACCGTCCCCGCGCCCGGTCAATCGAATGGATGCATTGAAATGCAGACGCAACATCGAACTCGTTCGCCGATTATGCACCGACCAGGCTCGAACGAAGGAGTATGACTATGGCCACCCCCGACGCGCTTCGCTATACGAGGATCCCTCTTGCGCACGGATCTGGCGCGATCCCTGCCGTCGGGTTCGGCACGCTGATCCCCGATCCTGTCGCGACAGACCAAGCCACCAGGACCGCATTGGAAGTGGGATTTCGACATCTCGATTGCGCGGAACGATACCGAAATGAAGAAGCGGTTGGTGATGCGCTACAGGCAGCGTTCAAGGCGGGGACGATCCGACGGGAGGACGTCTTCGTTACCACGAAACTATGGAACACCAATCATCGTCCTGAGCGGGTCAATCCCGCCTTTGACGCGAGTCTCCGGCGACTGCAACTCGACTATGCCGATTGCTATCTCATTCATACCCCTTTTGCTTTTCGACCCGGCGACGAGCAGGATCCGAGAGACGAGCGCGGTCGGGTAATCTATGATTCCGGAGTGACGTTAGTTGATACGTGGCGGGTGCTCGAGCGTCTCGTTGACGCCGGTCATTGCAAGTCAATCGGCATATCAGATGTTACCTTAGAAAAACTACGAGAGATCGTCGCGGCCGCGCGGATCAAGCCTGCCGTAGTGCAAGTCGAATCCCATCCGTACCTTCCTGAATGGGACCTGCTCGATTTTTGTCGAGAGCACGGGATTGTACTGCTGGCGTTTGCAGCGTTGGGACACGGCTTGAGTCCGAAAGTGCTGGATGACCCTGTAATTACAACCATCGCGCGGCGCGTCCACAAGACGCCTGCTCAAGTTGCGCTGGCCTGGGCCGTACAGCGCGGTACCGCTTTCCTGACGACCTCGACCACACCTCGCTACATCCAAGAGAATTTTGAGATATCGGCCCTGCCTGAAGACGCCATGCAGGAGATCCGAGAGGGCATCACGACGAACGTCCGGTTCAACGCGGTGGTGGGGACCGGCGTGCCTGGCTTTATTCCCCGAGTCAGTTGAACTGAACTCATCTCGCGCTGCTCACGTCTGTGTCGATGCCATCAACTGAGAATTCTAAGTGAGGGAGGTCGCCGCCGATGAAGGTCATCTCCGTCAATGTGGGACTGCCCCGAACGGTGCAGTGGAAGGGCAAGGCGGTTTCGACCGGCATCTTCAAAACCCCGGTGTCCGGTCGGATCCACTTGCGGACCCTTAATTTCGACGGCGATCGCCAGGCTGACCTATCGGCACATGGCGGGCCGGACAAGGCGGCTTACGCTTATCCAGCGGAACACTACGCCTATTGGCATCGCGAGCTTCCGGACATGACTCTACCATGGGGCATGTTCGGCGAGAACCTGACCGCCGAAGGGCTGCAAGAGGACACCCTGAAGATTGGTGCCCGTTTTCGCATCGGCTTGGCCGAGCTCGTCGTGACCCAGCCACGATTACCCTGCTTCAAGCTGAGGCTGAGATTTGGTCGCGACGATATGGTCAAGCGACTTCTCGCGAGCGACCGTCAAGGCGTCTATTTCAAGGTGGCCACCGAGGGTGAGGTTGCGGCGGACGACCCGATCGTCGTGGTCGATTGGGCCGAGGACTTTGTTCCGATCTCGGAGGTCACGCGACTCTATGCTCGCGACAAGGATGATCTGGAGGGCCTGCGGCGCATCGTGGGGGTTGCTGCGCTACCCACCGACTGGCGAGACTACTTCGAGGAACAGATCAGGCAAGTGTCTGCGCGCGGTCGACCCCGCCTCGCCCAGACCCCGGCATGGGCGGGATTCCGGCCCTTCACCCTGCGAGAGAAGGTGCGAGAGAGCGACGATGTTGCCTCATTCCATTTGATGCCGAAGGATGGACAGTCTCTGCCACCCTATCTTCCCGGCCAGTATCTGACTGTTCGGGCCCCCATTCCGGGTATGGAGCGCCCCGTCGTCCGCTCCTATTCATTGTCCGATGTGGCCAGGGACGACCATTACCGCCTCACGATCAAGCGGATCGCCTCGCGTTCGGAGAATTCGCAATCTGCATCCGGTCTCGCGTCGACCTATTTCCACGACCGGCTTGCCGTCGGCGATTGCATCGAGGCAAAAGCACCGACCGGCACGTTCACGATCGACGTCACGCAGCACGACCGCCCCGTGGTCTTGATCGGCGGCGGTATAGGCCTCACGCCGTTGGTTAGCATGGTCAACAGCATCGTGGCGGCTGCCTCACCGCGAGAGACGTGGCTCCTGTACGGGGTTCGCAATGATCGAGAGCACATTATGCGGACATACTTGGAGGCAGTTACCCGGACCCATCCGAACCTCCGCCTGCACGTTTTCTATTCGCAGCCGAGCTGCGAGATAGACGATCCGAGCACCCATATCGGATACATCGATCTGGGTGCCATCCAGCGGTTAATACCGACAAATGCTTACGACTTCTACGTATGCGGGCCGCCGTCGATGATGGACTCCGTCACCCGAGATCTAGAGGCCTGGGGTGTTCCGGCTGACCGCGTGCGCACTGAAGCCTTCGGCCCCGCAACGATCAAGCGATCGGTTCGCGGTCCGACGACTTAGCCCAACTGCGGCATCGAGGTGACATTTGCCCGATCGGGCGTGACCGCCCTGTGGAGCCAATGCGCATCTCCATTGCTCGAACTTGCAGAGGAGCATTTGGTAGCGATCGACTTTGGCTGCAGGGCAGGAAGCTGCGGCACGTGCGTGACGCGCCTCCTCTTCGGCAGTGTTCGTTACCTGCACCAGCCGAACGCTCCGCTTCAGGGTGATGAGATACTCCCCTGCATTGCCGTGCCGTCCGAACCGCTCTCGCTCGATGCCTGAGGCTGGGCCAGGCTTCATTCAGCGATTTAATGATCGCCGGATCGGTCGGCTCAGCGTGCAGTCGGAATTCTGCGAAATCACCGAGCCAGCGGGCATATCAGGCTATACTGCTAAGCAGGAGGACACGATGGCGGCCTACGACGCGATCATCATTGGAACCGGACAAGCGGGTCCAGCGCTAGCGCGACGCATAGCGGGGTTAGGCATGCAAGTCGCCGTCGTCGAGCGCGGTCGCTTCGGCGGCACTTGCGTCAACACGGGCTGCACACCGACGAAAACCCTGATCGCCAGTGCGTATGCCGCGCACGTGGCCCGCCGCGGTGCTGACTATGGCTTCAGCGCCGGCGACGTTAAAGTCGATATGAAGCGCGTCAAGGCGCGCAAGGATCACGTCGTCGGGCTTTCCAATCGCGGGGTCGAGCGGTCTCTGAAAAATCTCGAGAACTGCCGGGTCTATGAAGCGCATGCGCGATTCGTGTCGCCGCGCGAGGTGCAGGCTGGCAACGAGGTCCTGACGTCCGACCGGATTTTTATCAATGTCGGTGCTCGTGCGGCGACGCCTGACATCCCTGGCCTTGATCAGGTCGATTACCTTACCAACGGATCGATGATGGACATTGACTTCCTGCCGCGCCACCTTCTGGTGCTGGGCGGCAGCTACATTGGTCTGGAATTCGGTCAGATGTATCGGCGGTTTGGCAGCGAGGTCAGCATTGTCGAGCTCGGGCCGCGCCTGGTTTTGCGCGAGGATGAAGACGTATCGGCGGCAATCGCCGATATCCTGGCGCGGGAAGGTATCACTGTTCTCCCCAGCGCGAAATGCCTGCGCATCAACAAACAAGGTGGCGACATTGTCTTGACAGTCGATTGCGACGGTACTTCAGAGCTCCGAGGCTCGCACTTGCTGATTGCAACGGGGCGCCGTCCCAACACGGATGATCTCGGTCTCGACCGCGCGGGGGTAAAGCGAGACCAACGCGGCTATATCGTCGTGGACGATGAGCTGCGTACTTCGGTCCCTGGCATCTGGGCGCTGGGCGACTGCAATGGCAAAGGCGCGTTCACCCACACATCGTGGAATGATTACGAGATCGTCGTCGCCAATCTGTTCGATGGCGAGAGCAGACGGGTGAGTGACCGCATTCCCGCCTATGCGCTCTACATTGATCCACCGTTGGGGCGTGTCGGCATGACCGAGGCGGATGTTCGCAAGAACGATCGCCCTGCACTGATCGGCAAACTCGCCATGGAGGATGTGTCCCGCGCCTTTGAAAAAGGTGAGACGGAGGGCTTTATGAAGATACTGGTCGATGCCGAGACCAAGGCAATCCTAGGCGCATCGTTCCTGGGCACCAGCGGCGATGAGGCGATCCACTGCGTGCTCGACGCAATGTATGCGAAGGCACATTATACGGTGCTCAAGCGTGCGATGCACATTCACCCTACAGTCGCAGAATTCATACCCATGATGCTGGACGACCTTGTTCCGCTGGCGGGCTCGGTAGCGGGATAGATCGCCAGCTCGTGTCCGAACGCGCGTGAACGGCCAACGCGCCATGGCACTGAGCGGCCGGGCTTTGATAACCAGGAACGGGAGCGGCAACATGGATGAGAATGAGCTTCGAGAGGCACTCAATCGCCACTGGACCGCAGCGGACGCAAATGACTTCGAGGTTGAGCACGACATATACCGAGAGGATGCAGTGCTCGAATACCCGCAATCGGGCGAGCGCATCCGAGGCCGGCACAACATCCAGGCCTCACGCGTCGCGCAGCCGAACGCGAAGCGCTTCAGGGTGCGCCGCATCGTCGGCAGTGGTGATCTCTGGGTCACGGAATTCATCCTCACGTATGATGGCCAGCCGTCGTACTCGCT
This sequence comes from uncultured Pseudomonadota bacterium, assembly GCA_963708095.1. Taxonomy (GTDB): domain Bacteria; phylum Pseudomonadota; class Alphaproteobacteria; order Acetobacterales; family Acetobacteraceae; genus JAJZVS01. The sequence goes on along the minus strand of OY970182.1, from coordinate 2,156,495 downwards.
GAGCGTCATGGAGTTCCTGGATGGCAGGGTGGCCCGCGAAACCCAATACTTTGGTGACCCCTTCGAGCCCGGACCTTCGCGCGCCCATTTGGTTGAACGAATGGGATGAAACCGATGCGCCGACAGCGCGCTCGCGCGTGCTGGATCGGGCGGAGATCCCCGTCTATACAGTCCAGCTCGCCCGTTTTCTCATCGGCAAAATGCTCGTGCGGGTATTGGTCGAAGGCGTGGCGGCCGGCCGCATCGTCGAGACGAGCCATATGGCATCGGCGACCCTGCGGGTCATGTTTATCGTGGCATCACCCCACGCAATCGGGCGCTTTTCCTCGAACGTTTCGTCCCCCTGCGACGGGTGGTTGACATGATTGAGCAAAGCGACAAGCCAGGTTCGATCAATGCGCAACCGACAGCGAATGAAGATGCTTCGGCTGCCCACGACGGGACATCCGCGCAGACGCCGCCGGAGTCCCGCCCCCTGCCGCAGGAGGCCCGAAAGGCGACGCGGAAGCGAAAGCTTCTGGCCGGTGTGCTCGGTGTTGCTGTCCTGGCAGTTCTCCTCGTGTTCGGCATCCCGTGGGTCGAGGAGATGCTCAACACCGTCTCCACGGACGACGCATTCGTGAATGGGCACGTGACGTTTGTTGCGCCTCGCGTCGCAGGACAGATTTCCCGCGTTCTGGTCGATGACAACAACCGTGTGCACAAGGGAGATCTCCTCGCCGAGTTGGACAAGGAGCCGTACCGGGTTGCGGTCTCCGAGAAGCAGGCAGCGGTCGACACCGCGAAAGCAGACCTGCAAGCAGCCATCGCGGCGGCGCGCGCGATCGAAGCACAAGCAAGGAGCCGGCGCTGGGACCTGCAACAGGCCGTGCAGGCGGTCGACAGCCAGGTCGCTATCCTGCGCGCGCGGGTCGCCGCTGTCGACAAGAGCAAGGCCGCACTGGCGCTGGCGCAGGTTGAATTCGATCGGGCGCGGCAGCTTGTCGCCAGGGCCGATGTGTCGCGTGAGGAGTACGACCGGCGGCAAGCGGCGCTGACGACGGCTGGCGCGGAACTCGCCCAGAGCCTGGCCGATGTCTCCCAGATCCGCGTCTCGCTGGGGCTGCCGGCTCAACCTGACGGGGGCGGCGATCTCGGCCAGGTGCCGCCCGATCTCGACGAGACCTTTTCGTCCGTCCTCGAGGCGCAGGCGGCGCTCATTCAGAGCGCCGCTCAGCTCGGCGTCGTGCATTCGTTTGACCAGGGTCCGAAAGCGATGCTCGACCAGTTCGAAAAACTGGGTGACATCGACACGACGTTCGCCCAGTTCACGGCCAATGCCCCAGCCGTCAAGCAGGCCGAGGCGAAACTCGAAGCCGCCAGACGCGATCTCGCGCAGGCCGAGCTGAATCTTCGTTACTGCGATATCACCGCGGACATCGACGGCGTCGTCACGCGCCGCAACGTCAATCCGGGCGACTATGTTCAGGTCGGTCAGGACCTGATGGCGATCCGCTCGCTCAACGAAATCTGGGTTGACGCCAACTTCAAGGAAACGCAGTTGCGCTACCTGCGCATCGGGCAGCCCGTCGATCTGCGCGTCGACATGTACGGCGGCAAGCACATCTTCAAGGGCCGGGTCGCCGGCTTCACCATGGGAACCGGATCGACCCTGGCATTGCTGCCGCCCGAGAACGCCACGGGCAATTTCGTCAAGGTGGTCCAGCGGTTGCCCGTCCGGATCGATCTCGTCGACTACAACGCCGATCGGACACCTCTGTTCATCGGCACCTCGGTCGCTCCCTACGTCTATATCTATAAGCCGCCAACCGGACCCGATGCCGGGAAGTTTCTCCAGGCCTATGTGCCCCAGACCTATATGCCGCCGTCTCCGGGCCCTGGTCCGGCCGCCAGCGCGTCGGGCACCAGGCCATGACCAGCGCGGTGCTGCCGTCGACACCCCTGAATGCCCGATCCCGCGCGGCGACAAACCCCTGGGTCGTCGCCGCTGTTGTCGTCGTGCCGACCTTCATGGAGGTGCTCGACACCACGATCGCGGTCGTGGCGCTGCGCTATATCGCGGGCGGGCTGTCGGCCACGGTCGATGACGGCGAATGGGTCATCACCAGCTACCTTGCCGCCAACGCGATCATCCTGCCCATTACCGGCTGGCTGATCGCGCATCTTGGGCGCCGCAACTATTTCCTGCTTTCGATCGCCGTGTTCACCGTCGCCTCGGGGTTGTGCGGCATGGCCACGGGGCTCGGGCAACTGATCCTGTTCCGCGTGCTCCAAGGTCTTGCCGGCGGCGGTCTTCAACCGTCGAGCCAGGGCGTGCTGCTGGACGCCTTCCCGGTCGAGCGGCAAGGCATGGCCATGACGCTGTTCGGCCTGGCCGCGCTGATCGCGCCCGTCGTCGGTCCGACGCTCGGCGGCTGGATAACCGACAGCTACTCCTGGCGGTGGGTGTTCTGGATCAACGTCCCCGTCGGCCTCCTGGCCCTGGGTGCGTGTGCCATCACACTCCGCGATCCCGATTACCTCACGGCACAGCGCATGGCGTTGCGGAAGCGACCGTTCAGTTTTGACGGCGTTGGCCTGTCACTGCTGGTCATCGTCATCGTCTGTTGGGAGGTGATGCTCAGCAAGGGCCAGGAATGGGACTGGCTGAGCGACCCGTTCTGGCGTGTGCAGACACTGGCGATCCTGTTCGCCGTGGGCCTGGCCGGGCTGATCTTCTGGGAACTGCGCCATCCGAGCCCGGTGGTCAATTTCAGCCCGTTGGGCGAGCGGAATTTCGCCACCTGCTGCATCATCATCTTTAGCGCCTTCGCGGTGCTGTATGCTTCCAGCACCTCGTTACCCGCCTTGCTCCAGTCGCTGTTCGGCTACGATGCACTGAGCGCCGGGCTGGTCATGTCGCCGGCCGGCTTCTTCGCCGTCGTTGCCATGCCATTCGTGGGGCGCGCGCTCGGTCGTGGAACCGACGCGCGGTGGCTGATTGCCGCGGGTCTCTTGACCATGGCCGCGGGGAATTACTGGATGTCGCAGATGAACCTGGACATCAGTCCCGGGCAGGCCGTCTGGCCGCGGGTGGTGCTCATCGTCGGGCTTGCGATGTGCTTCGCCCCGGCAAACGTGGCCGCTTACCTCTATACGCCGGTCGCGTTGCGCGGGGCGGCGATCGGCCTGTTGAGCCTCCTGCGCAACGAGGGCGGCAGCGTAGGGACCTCGCTGGCCCAGACGATGCAGGAGCGCCGTGACCAGTTCCACAGCCTCCGTCTTGGCGAATGGCTCGATCCCTTCAACGCGGCTGCGCGTTCCTTCCTTGATCAGGCTTCCGGACCGTTCCTGCGGCAAACCGGCGACCCGGTCGCCGCGCACCAACTGGCCTTGCAGGCGCTCGCGAACCTGCGCCAGCAACAGGCATCGGCGCTCGCCTACTTCGATGTGTTCTGGGTGCTGGCCGTTGTCATGGTCGCACTTGTGTTCGTTGTGCTGCTGATGAAGCGCTCCGTCGCAGAGAAAGGCGCTCGGATCGGACCCGAGTAAGATGCTGCCGAGTTAGGGCGGCACTGAACGTCCGCTTCCGGGATCGCCTACTGGGTCGGGCCACGGCCGAGTTGGTGAAGGTTTTCGGACGCCGGCCCCATGCCCAGACGCACGGCCAGATGGCCGGCGTCCGAAAACCTTCACCGTCTCGGCCACGCTGGATCCGGACGGTTATGTCTGCTTCCGGGATGTCGACCGCCTTCCGAGAGTGACCGGAATGGGCGCAATTGAGCCGTCGCATCGCGGTTAGTCGAATGGCGACTCCTCCTCATAAAGGACGTTCAGACTGCGCCATTACCCCCCCTTGGGACAACGTGCGGATGCCCCAGCCGATTCCGGCGGCCTTGGGGTGCCGCTGCCGGCGGTGCCGACCATCGATGAGACCGTGGTGAGGCGCAAAAGCGAGAGGATGGCCGGGACGGGGTGAGCCGGGTGGGGTCGAGAGAGCGCCCGCCGGCTTCTGAACCCCGCTCTCCGGAATCCCTCCATGACAGTCATCGTCCCCGCGCTGGCCGAGCGGTCGGCCATGTTCGCATCCCCGTCCGCGCCCGCTGCGCCCGATCGGGCGTCCGCCATCCTCCACGCTGCCCGTCTGCTGCTGCCTGCGCTGGAGCGCGGCGAAGCCCTCGACGCTCCCGTCCTGCGCGCCGCCATGGAGGCGGCATTCGGCGCCACCGACGCGACCGGCACCTGGGTGTGGAAGGACGCGTACGAGGCCTGCGAGGGCGCGCAGGTCCTGTTCCTGCGCCGGCACGGGCCGGCCATGCGCGCCCGTGCTGGCAGCCCGGTGGGGATGCTCGCCATGCTGGCGAGGTTAGCCGTGCTGGTGCCCACGCATACCCGCCGCTCCGAGGAGAGCGAGGCGCTCCAGCAGTTCTCGACGCCGATCGCGCTCGGCTTCGCGGCCAGCGCCGCCGCCACGATCACGCCTGGCGACCTGGTGCCCGAACCGTCCGCCGGCACCGGGCTGCTCGCCGCCTTCGTCGCGCTCGCCGGCGGCGTCCTGGCGCTGAACGAGCTCGCCGCCACGCGCGCGGACCTGCTCGGCTATCTGTTCCCAGGCGCCTCCGTCAGCCGCCACGATGCGGCGCAGATCCACGACCATCTGGATCCCGCCATCGCACCCTCGGTGGTGCTGATGAACCCGCCCTTCTCGGTCGCGGCGCATGTCGAGGGGCGTATGGCAGACGCGGCCTTCCGTCATGTTGCCGCGGCGCTGGCGCGGCTGCTCCCGGGCGGGCGGCTGGTCACCATCACCGGCATCTCGCTCGCGCCGGACAACCCGTCCTGGCGGGGGGATTTCGTCCGCCTGCAGGCGCGCGGGCGGGTGGTGTTCTGGGCCGGGATCGATCGCCGCGTCTATGCCCGCTACGGCACCGCGGTCGAGACGCGGCTGACCGTCATCGACCGCGTGCCGGCCGAGGACCCGACCGTCTTCTGGAGTGCGCCCCTGGGGGCGGACAGGATCAAGCCTCGGTTTTGACGCCCTGCCGGGCGTATTGATCCTCGAATTGCGCGGGGCTGAGATAGCCGAGCGCAGAGTGCAGCCTCTTTGCAGTATAGACTTCATCGATGAAGTGCGGATTCCGACGAAGGCGGCCAGGTATTCCAATCTGATCGCGGCCACCCTACCGATCTGATGGCGGCCGGTCTGGTGTCGTCTCGCGGGCCGATTTTGGTCATGTCATGGCGGTCGCGGCCGGGTCAAGCAGTCGTGCGCTGTCGGGGTCGAGGCGGCGGACAATTCTTTGCTTCATGGCGTCCTAATCCCGCCCGTAACCCCGCGGCGGCTTGACCTCGGCCAGCACGGTGAGGTCGAGATCGGCGATCGCCTCAAGCGCCTCGGCCATGGCGGTACCGCGCAGGCTGTCCGGCAGCGCCTCCAACCAACCGACACACTCGACCTGGATCCGCAGCAGTACGTTGGTCGCGTCATCCCAACGCTGGAGGCGGCTGCGCCGGTCGATCGGCCGGCGTGTTCGGATCACGACGGGCGATGGCTGCGTCAAGTGGCGGGCGCGATAACGAGCCTGGCGTTCGGCGTTGCTCAGTGCGTGCTCGCCAGCGGGTTTCTGGCCTCTTGGCATGGTCCTGATCTCCGTTACGTAACGCTTTGCAGTGGAGGGCCGGAATGTCCGTGGGGGGGACGCTTCATCCGCCAGCACGCGGCTTGCGCAGGCTTTCGCCCCGCAGTTCGATCCGGTGCGCGTTGTGGATGATCCGGTCGAGGATGGCGTCGGCCAGCGTCGGGTTGCCGACGATCTCGTACCAACGGTCGATCGGCACCTGGCTGGTGATGATCAGCGAGCCGGCGCTGTAGCGGTCCTCGACGATCTCCAACAGATCGCGCTGCTGTTCGGCAAGCAGCGGTTCCGGTCCCCAGTCATCGAGAATCAGGAGATCGACCCGGGCGAATTGCTTCAGCAGCTTGGGGTAGCGACCATCACCGCGGGCCAGCGCGAGTGCGGCGAACAGCCGCGGCACGCGCTGATAGAGCACCGACAAATTGTCCCGGCAGGCCTTGTAGCCAAGCGCGCAGGCGAGCCACGACTTGCCGACCCCGGCCGGACCGGTCAGCAGACAATGCCGGTGCTCACGGATCCAGTCACAGCCGGCCAACTTCAGGAACATCGTGCGGTCGAGACCGCGCGGCGTGCGGTAGTCGACATCCTCGACCGCGGCCAGATGGCGCAGCTTGGCGGCCTTGGCGCGGCTTTCGAAGCGCTTCTGCTGGCGCAGCGTGCTCTCGCGTTCGAGCAGAATGCCAAGCCACTCCGCGTGGCCGAGTGCCGCACCCTCCGGGTTATCGGCGATATCCCGGAAGCCCTTGGCCATGCCGTGCAGGCCAAGGTCGGCCAGCAGGTCGAGCGTTGGATGAGTGAGCAAAGTCAGTCTCCTAATGGTAGTAGCGGGGGCCGCGGATGTTGTCGTGCAGCAACGGCGTGCCGTCCGCGGCTTGCGGCGGTGCCGACTGGTCGATCCGGTGTTTGAGGATCGAGGCGACCGAGGCGTAGGACAGCGCGCCGATCGCGACGGCGCGCAGGCTGACCGTCTCGGCCCGGGCGGGATCGATGCCGCGGAACAGGCGCAGCACGCCGAGACAGGTGCGGAAGCCTTGTTCTGGGTGCGGCCGGCGGGCCAGCACCGCGATGACCAGCCCTTCGGTGTTCGGCCCGATGACGCGGGCCTGATGCTGCAACCGTTCCGGTGTCCATTCGCCGTACCGCCGGTGCGCGCTCGGCATGTGCTCGGGCAGAGTGCCGTGCCGCGGTCCGGTGTAGCGCCGGGCGTGCGCGGCAACGCGCTTGCCGCGGTGGAAAATTTCAATCGTGCGGATCGTGGCGCGGGTGTCCACCTGCTCACGGATCAGGGCATGCGGCACCGAGTAGAAAAAGCCCTGTACCTCGACGTGGTAGTCGATGCCGACCCGGGCGAGACGCCACTTGGCATACTCGTAGTCCTGCTCAGGTAATGGCTGCATGGCGGGACGTTCGACCGTCTCGAACAGTTGGCGGCGGCTGACACCAAGCCGGCGCATCTCGCGGCCATTCATCCGCTCCAGGGCCACGGTGATCTCGGCGTTGCATGCGGCCAGGGAGAAGAAGGTAACGTGACGCAACTGGCCGAGGATGTAGGACTGGGCGAAGCGGACACCGGCTTCGACCGCGGCTTTGTCCTTTGGCTTGCGTGGCCGCGCCGGCAGCACGCCGACATTGTAGTGCGTGGCCATCGCGGCGTAGGTGCGGTTCACCTCGGGGTCGTAGAAGGACGGCTTGTTGACCGCGCTTTTGAGATTGTCCGGCACCAGCAGGCGCGGTGCGGCACCGAAGAAGCGGAACATGCGGACATGGGCGCCGATCCAATCCGGCAGGGTCTGTGTCCAGGTTGCCTCGGCGTAGGTCAGGTTCGAGGCGCCAAGCACACCGACGAAGATCTCCGCCATGCGGATCTCGCCGGTGAGCGGGTCGGCGATCGGGACCTTCTTGCCGGAATAATCGACGAAGGCCTTGTGGCCGGCGACGTGGGTTTGGCGCATGGTCGGCGACAGGCGGCGCTCGAACGCGCGATACAGCTCGCAGAACCGGCTGTAGCCGTAACCCTCGGGATGGGTCGCGCCATACTCCTCCCACAAGATCAGCAGGCTGACCCCGGGCCGCTTCATCTCGCGCACCAGCGCAGCCCAGTCGGGTTCGGGATGGCGGCGAGCACCCAGCTTGGTGCTGGGCGCAGGGAACAGGCGTTGCTCCAGCGCCTCGTCCATCAACTCGGGTGGCAGCGGCCAGGCAAGCCCGGCGGCGCCGGCCCGCGCCAGGTAATCCTGCACGGTGCTGCGGCCGACGCCGACCTCGCCGGCGATCACCCGAGCGCTGGCGCGGGCACCGAAGTGTAATTGCAGCACCTGCCGTATCCGTCGCATGGACAGTCTCTCCGTCGGCATCCGCGTTCCCTCCATCAATTGCGATGGGAAAACATGAACCCGGGTGAACACTGACCCGCGAGACGATCTCTTCTGCCCGGAAGCCCTCTTCCTGTCTGGCGGAGGGCGGCCGGGATCAGATCGGAATGGTGGCCGCCATCAGATCGGAATACCTGGCCGCCTTGCGTTGGAATCCGCAATGAAGCGCGGAAGGTCGGCGGTGACATCCTCGAATGTCTCGTAGGCGGCTAGGTAGACCGCTTCGACCTTCAACGTCTTCATGAAGCTCTCCGCCTTGGCGTTGTCGTACGGATTACCGCGACGGCTCATCGAACCAACCAGGCCATGGGCGGCAAGCAGCGCGCGATATGTCTCCGACGCATATTGCGAGCCTCGGTCCGAGTGGTGGATGCAGCCCTTGGCGGGATTGCGCCCCCTGATGGCCGCCTTCAGGGCAGCGACAGCAATGCGGGCGTCCATCGATCGGCTGATCGAGTAGCCGACGACCTTGCGCGACCAGGCATCGAGGATGGCGGCGAGATAGACGAAACCGCCCAGGATGGCGACATAGGTCAGGTCCGCGACCCATAACTGATTGGGGCGGTCGGGAACGACATCCTTCGCCAGGTCCGGGAAGATCGGTCCGGCATGATTGCTGTCCGTCGTGACGACGTAGCGCCGCCGCCGCTTCGGCTGCAGCCCGCGCTCCCGCATCAGCCGCCGGAGCTTCTTGCTATTCACCACCAGGCCCTGGTGGCGCAGTGCCGCCCCTACGCGTCGGTAGCCGTAGCATTCGAACTCGTCGCAGATCGCACTGATCCGGCCGACGAGCTCGTCGGCGCCCAGGGGAATAGGCGGCGTGTCGTAGAAGGTGGATCGCGCCAGGCCCATCAGCTCGCACCCTCGTCTGACGGAGATGCCACGGGGCCGGTGACGACGGAGGAGCTCGCGCTTCTCGGCCGGGGTGCATGCTTCAAGGCCCCCTTTAGCAGCTCAATCTCCAAAGCTTGGCGGCCGACCATCCGTTCCAAGGCAGCGATCCTGGCCTCATACTCCTGGATCAGAGCGGCGGCTTGCGCGTCGTCGTCCAGCGCGCCCGCCTCGAACTTGCCAACCCAGATCCGGATCAGCTGCCGGGAGATGTCGTGGCGCTGCGAAAGCGCGTGTAGCGTCTCCCCGCCAAGGAACTCCTCAGCGACCTGCCGCTTGAACGCCGCGCTGTGGGATCGGTGCTTCGTCATGGCTTCCATCCTCCGGAAGCCCAGCAAGGACCGTCAAATCCTACCGTTCAATCTGTCCGCCCCCAGGGGCGCACTCCACTGGCGAAGATGGTAGGTTTGAACCACATGCCCCGTCCCCCATTCTGAGTCTCGCAAACACAGAATAGCGGATAAAACCGCCTCAGACGGGGCATGCAGCCAAAAGCCTCACGCTTTCCCCGGACAGCCCTGCGCAAGGGGAGGGGAGACATTCCCGTTCAGGCGCCGAGTCCGGCGAGCGCGGCGCGCAGCTCGGGGATCCCGGTTCCGGTGTTGCTGCTGGTGGGCAGAACGTCCGGATGCGCCGCCGGGTGGGCGCGGGCGAGGGCGGCGGCTTCCCGCTCCTTGGCAGCCAGGGCGGCCGGGGTGACGTCGTCGATCTTCGTCAGCACGATCTGGAACGTCACGGCGGCGCGGTCCAACAGGTCCATGACGGCGCGGTCGCTGTCCTTCACTTCCACCCGTGCGTCCAGCAGCAGCAGCACCCGGCGCAGGCTGGGGCGGCCGCGCAGGTAGTCGAACATCAGCCCCTGCCAGTCGCGCTGGATATCCTTGCTGGCGCGGGCGTAGCCGTAGCCCGGCATGTCGACCAGGGTCAGCCGGCCGCCGAGGTCGAAGAAGTTCAGTTGCCGGGTGCGCCCTGGGGTGACGGAGACCCGCGCCAGGGCGCGCCGGCCGGTCAGCGCGTTGAGCAGGGAGGATTTGCCGACGTTGGACCGGCCCGCGAAGGCGATTTCCGGCAGCCCGATGGGCGGCATCTGGTCCAGCCGTTGGGCGGCGTAGAAGAAGGTGCAGGTCCCGGCGAACAGCAGCCGCCCGGCTTCAAGCTCGGCCGCCCGATCGGCGGCCGGGTCGACCGCGGGGTCACCCGCGCTCTCGCCCGCGGCCTCGGCACCCACCTTGGGTTCGGCCCTCTGCTCCGAACCGGGCGGGGCGGGCCGCTCCCGCCCCGCTGCGGTCATGTCCGCGCGAGGCCGGGACGGGCGAGCTTGGTGCGCCGCATGATGATCCATTGCTGCATCACCGACAGCAGGTTGTTCCAGGTCCAGTAGATCACCAGCCCGGCCGGCATGCGCGCCAGCATGAAGGTGAAGATGATCGGCATGAACTGGAACAGCCGCGCCTGCATCGGATCGGGCGGCGGCGGGTTGAGCTTCTGCTGCAGCCACATGGTGAAGCCCATGAGGATCGGCCACGCGCCGAGGTGCAGGAACGGCGAGATCGTGGTGGGATCCCAGTGCACCAGCCCGAACAGGGTAAAGAGATTGGTCGGATCGACCTGCGACAGATCGTGGATCCAGCCGAAGAACGGCGCCTGGCGCATCTCGATGGTGACGAAGATGTCCTTATAGAGCGAGAAGAACACCGGGATCTGCACCAACATGGGCAGACAGCCGGAGGCCGGGTTGACCTTCTCGGTCTTGTAGAGGGCCATCATCTCCTGCTGCTGCTTCTGCGGGTCGTCCTTGTAACGTTCCCGCATCGCCTGGATCTTCGGCGCCAGCAGTCGCATTTTGCTCATGGAGCGGTAGGAGTAGTTGGCCAGCGGGAAGAACAGCAGCTTCACGCAGACCGTGAAGGCCATGATCGCCAGGCCGAAATTGCCGAGCAGCGCGTTGAGGTAGTCGAGCGCATAGAAGATCGGCTTGGTCAGGAAGTAGAACCAGCCGAAATCCACCGCCTTGTCGAACTGCGGGATGTGGAGTTGCGCCTCGTACCGGTCGAGCAGGTCGACCACCTTGGCGCCGGCGAACAGGTGGGTCGCCATCTGCGCGCTGCCGCCCGGTGCGACGGTCTGGGCCGCGGCGGGGACATAGTCCACCTGGTAGTGCCCGTCCCCGCCGGGGGTGTAGCGGTAGCGCAAGGTGGTGGGGATCGCCTGGTCCGGGATGGCCGCGGCGAGCCAGTATTTGTCGGCGAAGCCGGCCCAGCCGCCCTTGGACGTGGCCTCATAGGCGACATTGTCGGGCTTGTCCTTGGCGTCGCTCTTCGCCTTCGGGTAGCCCATCTCCTGCAGCCGGTCGTGCGCGATGCCGGTCAGGCCTTCGAACAGGATGTAGTAGCCGGAGACCGGGGGAGTGTAGTCACGCCGGATACGCGTCCAGGGGAACAGCCTGACCGGCGCCTTGGTCGCGTTGCTGACCGACTGGGTGACGCCGAACATGTAGTGGTCGTCGATCGTGAGCGCGATACGGAACGTGAGGCCAGCGCCGTTGTCCCACGACAGGGTGACCGGGTGGCCGGGCGAGAGGGTCTTGGCCGAGGCGGTCCAGACGGTGTCCGGCCCCGGCAGGGCCACGTGTTCCCCGGGCGCGGCCGACCAGCCGTACTGCGCGTAATAGGGATGCTTCGTCCCGGCGCGGGCGAGCAGGCGGACATCGGGGGCGTCGGGGGCTTCGGTCTGGCGATATTTGGTCAGCACCACGTCGTCGATGCGCGCGCCGAGCAGGCTGAGCGAGCCGCGCACCGAGGGAGCGTCGATCGCCACCCGCGGGGCGGCGGCCCTGGCCGCCGCGGCGGTCGCGGCGGCGGCGGGCGGGCCACTGGTGGCCGTGGCGGTGCCCGTGGACGTGCCATTGGACATGCCGGTCGGCGTGCCATCGGACGTGGCCGTTGTTTGCGTCTCCGGCACCTGCGGGTGCGGCAGGTAGCGGGTGGCGATGAACTGGTAGCCGAGCAGGATCGCGAGCGAGATCAGGATCGCGACGAACAGGCGCTTCTGGTCCATTCAATGCCCCGCTTGGTCGATGTCCATCCGGCTGGCTGCCGGCCGTCCGGCGTCACGCCATCCGTATTCCGGGACCGGGTCGTAGCCGCCGTCGCACCATGGCTGGCAGCGCAGCAGGCGCCAGGCCGCCAGGCCGCTGCCGCGCAGCGCTCCGTGCCGGCGAAATGCGTCGACGGCGTATTCGCTGCAGCTCGGGGCGAAGCGGCACTGGCCGCCGAGCACCGGGCCGAGGGTCCATTGATAGGCCCGCACCGCGCCGATGCCGAGCCGCGCCGCCGGGCTCATGCCGGTACCGCCGCTGGAAGGGACGCCGGTGGGCGTGTCGTGACCCCCGGTGTCGTTGTCGCCGGTGTGGTCGCCCTCGGGTTCGTCGCCACGCCGGCGCGGGTCAGCGCCTGGCGCAGGTCGTCCTGCAGGGCGGCGAACGGGCGTGCGCGCGTGCGGTCCCGGCCGATCAGCACGAGATCCGCACCGAGCACCGGCTGTTCGGCCAGCACCAGCCGGGCGGCTTCCTTCAGGCGGCGGCGAGTGCGGTTGCGGATCACGGCGTTGCCGACCTTCTTCGTCACGGTGAAACCCAGCCGCGCGGGCTCCGCGTCGTCGCGCCGCAGGACCTGCAGAACGAGGCCCGGGGTGGCCAGCTTGCGGCCGCGACCGGCGACGCGCAGGAACTCGGCTCGGCGTTGCAGGCGGGGATGTTTCAAGTGGGGCGGGGAGGCGGTCACCGGAAGCTCCATGATCCGCGCGCGGGGAGGCGACTTCCCGACCGGCTGGGGCCGCTCCGGCACGCCGCCGCCCGGCCTCCTGATGCCCAGCCTGCTGATGTCCAGCCTGCTGACATCAAGGCCGTCCGAGCCGCGAGAGCGGCGCCCGCGTTCCGGCCCCCCCACGCTCAGGACACCGGTCTTCAGGACCGGTGAGGAAATCGACCCTGCGCAAGAATACCCGCCGAGGAATCTCGTCTTTTCGGGCGATGCCGGGGAATGACGGGCATTCTTCCACGAACTCTCAGGCGGACAGACGCTTGCGGCCCTTGGCGCGGCGGTTGGCCAGCACCTTGCGGCCGCCGACGGTGGCCATGCGCGCGCGAAACCCGTGGCGGCGTTTGCGGACCAGCTTGGAGGGTTGGTAGGTGCGCTTCACGCCCGAAACTCCGACTATCGCAAAAGGGAAATCCCGCGCCTGCGCGGGAGCGGCCCCGACCGCGCGCCAGGGCACGGGGGCCAACTCAGGGCGCGGCTTATAAGCGCCACCCGGGACGGGGTCAACGGCCTCTGCGACCCTCCGAAATCCAGGGCACGCACGACGTGTCTCAGGACGATCGCCTGACGGCCCGGGCCTTCGCCTCTCCCGCCACGTGCGGCGGGAGTCGCCCATCGCCCCCGCGAAAGCGCGCCTGCCCTCAGCTCGACTTTCGGCACTTTCGCGGCGCCTGGGGGCAATCTCGCGAGCCGCGGCTGATCGGAGCCGAGGGGACGACGGGGCGGGTGCCTCCGCGATCCGGCAAGGTTTTATCAGGGGCGCGCCGGGAGACCGGCAGGAGGCAGCGGGTGCGCGTCCCGTACGATAGAAGGTAGAGCGAGCGGCATCGGCCCTGAGTCATGCGTGTCGGACCGCGAGGTCCGTGGCGAAGCGTTGACAGGGGAGGCGATGGGCCAGGTATGGAGCCACGTAACAAAATCAGTCCGGGATGCCGACGCTCTCCGTGTAGCGGAAGGCAACACGGCGGGGTGCGCCATCGCCAGTGTCCCGTCGGTCCCACGTAGTCTGAGACCCTGGCCCGTTGCCGACACTTCCTGCACGGGAACCGGGAGATGTCATGGACTGCCCCCCACCTGTGAGACACGAAATTAGACACACAACGTTGCCGTTGTCTCTTTTGTCGGCGGAGCCGCGCTTGCCGCTAGCGGCAAGCGCGGCTCCGCCGACAGCCTTGTCTCGAACGTCAGCGGGGACAGGTAGTCCAGCGCCGAGTGTAGCCGCTCACTATTATATATGTCATCGATGAACCGCCCAATCGAAGCCCGCGCCTCCGTCAGGTCGCAATAGCGCCGGCCATCCACCTCCTCCTTCTTCAGCGTGCGCATGAAGCTCTCCGCCATCGCATTGTCCCATGGGCAGGCAGGCCTGCTCATGCTCGGCTGAATACCGGCCGCGTCCAGACGACCGACATACTCGGCGCATGCATACTGAACGCCACGATCGGAATGATGGATCAAACCGCCCGGCACCACCTCCCGCTTGCTCAGCGCCATGTCCAATGCCGCCAACGCCAGGCTTGCCTGCAGATGCGGCGCCATGCTCCAGCCGATCGCGCGGCGGCTGAAAGCATCCAACACCACCGCCAGATACACGAACTCCTCCAGCAGCCGTACGTAAGTGATGTCGGCCACCCAAAGCTGATTGAGCGCCATCGCCACGACTGTCCGCGCCAGGTTCGGATACAGCCGGTGCTGATGCCGCGTGTCCGTCGTCACCACGAACGAGCGTTTTGGCACGCAAAGCAGATTGTCCCCCTTTCGCATGCGTTCCACCCGCTTGTGGTTCACCGGCCAGCCGGATCGCTTCAGCAGCACGGTGATCCGCCGGATGCCGTAATGCCGGTTCGCCAGCGACAGACGCTGGATCTCGTCGCGCAACGCCGTCTCCTCCTGGCGCGGCGCCGAGGCCTGCCACTGCCGATAGTACGTGGCCCGGCTGACACCGGCCAGCGCGCACATCCGCTCGATCCCGAGATTGCCTTGCTGCTGCGTCGTCGCCTGGATCACGGCGTGGACGTCGCCTCGCCAGGCGCGCCGTTCGTCCGGCGTCGTCCCCTGACCTGCTGCAAGGCTGCGCGAAAAAAATCCACTTCCAACTGCTGCTGGCCGATCTTGCGTTCCAGCTCGGCAATCCGCTGCTGCGCGTCCGACACCGTATGCGCTGCTGGTTCGCCCGGCGGCTCGCATTCGGCGGCCCCAGTCGCCGAGGGGCGGCCAGCGCGACGAAGATTCTCCGAGCCGCCAGCCGCATATTTGTCGCGCCAGCAATACAGCAACTTGCGCTCGAGCTTCAGCTCCTGCGCCAAACCGACGATGCTCTCCGCCTGCTGCATCCGCGCCAGCACCGAGAGCTTGAACTCCCGGGTGAAACTGCGCCGCTTCTTCTTGTCTGACACACATGTTCTCCTTCTCGAACAGTGTGTCTAATTATCGTGTCTCATTCCAGGGGGACAGTCCACGAGGCGGATCGGGATCTCTTCGGCCGCTGGAATGCCCGGGTCATTTTCGGCCGGATCGGCTGCGAAGGCCGCACGCGGCGCCGCGACTTCGAGAGCGAAGCCGGTACCATGGCGTTCATCCGGGCCCGTCTCCGGCGGCGTGGTGCCACCAAAAAAGACTCTCCATTCGCTACCGCGTCATCGACGCTTCACCCAGCGCCGCTCCGCTGCTGCGGATCGCGCGGCTGGAGGAGGGGCAATGCTCAGGATTTGCCCTGGCCCCAGCACGCTGACGGGTGCGATTTTCACCGCGATCCGGCCGAGCAGCGCGCGATCATGCGTAGCTACTCGCGCCCGCGGTCAGGCCTGCTACGGCTGCGCATTGTCAGATCGGGGCTGCCGCGCGCGGAACCGATGACAAGTCCGGGCTTCGTCAACTGGCGAAGTTGGCAGTGAGCTCCCTCAACCTGACCTCCGCCGATCCATCCGCTTCCAAAGCTCGGATCACGTCGCGCGCTTGACATCTGGCACAACGGGCGCTCTTCCGAAGGGAACATTCAAAGAATGGACTGCACGGATTATGCACGGATCGAGCCGGCAAATCGCGCTTCGTTCTGGTGCAGCGCGGCTCGGCTTGGCTCGCCGAAATCGGATAGAGGTCCAGGAAATCTAAGGAAATTCCTGGTGGGTGCGACAGGGATTGAACCTGTGACCCCCGCCGTGTGAAGGCGATGCTCTCCCGCTGAGCTACGCACCCATCCAACGGCCGCGGACATAAGACGCTCCCGCCCGGCGGTCAACCGGTCCGCACCGCGGTCCCGGGGCGATCGCCCGCACCTGCGCGCCATCTCTCCCGCACCGTCGCGGAAGCGGCGACGGCGCCGGGCGTTCACGCGATCGCCCTCGCGACGCCCCGCCGATCGACCGGGCGAGGGTGCCTGCAATTGTAACCCCGGGTTAACTGCGCAGAGACTATTGCCCGACGACGGGAGTCGCGTGCGCCGGCCCGGCGGGCGCGCTAGGGTGATCGGAACCGGGCGCAGAAGGATACCAGCCGATCCCAACCCTCATGTCCCGCCGTCGCCCCATCGATACCCCGCCCCAGCGGTCGTCCAACTCGTCGTCCGACGCGCCGGCGGGACCGACGGTCGTCGCGGCCGATCGTGCCGGCCCCGGCCTCGCGGAGCTGCTGCGCATACAGACCCGCATCCTGCGCGACATGGCAGCCGGGCAGCCGGCGCGTCCGCTGGCCGAGCGGCTGTGCCATCTCGTCCGCCACTACGCGCCCGGGCGGATCGCCTGCCTGATGCGCCTCGGCCCGGACGGGCTGCTGCACCCGGTGGCCCTCTCCGGCGCCCCGGAAGGAATGCCGGCGGCAATCGAAGGGCTGGTGCCGGGACCGGATAACGGTTCCTGTGCCGCGGCGATCCATTACGGCACGCCGATCCTGGTGGAGGACGCCCGCACCGACCCGCGCTGGGCATCCCAGCGCGGGATGGCCGTTACCTTCGGCATCCGTGCCTGCTGGTCGCATCCGGTCTGGCAGGGGACCCAGCCAATCGGCACCTTCACGCTGGCCGGGGCCACCGGAGGCGCGCCGGAGGCCGCGCTGCGTCGCCTGCTGGAACAGGCCGCGGCGATCGCCGGCAGCATCCTGCAACTGCTTGACTTGCAGGAAGAGCAGCACCGCCAGTCGGTGCGCTTGCGGCGGTTGAGCGGCTTCAATGCCATGCTGGCGCAGGTCAATCAGCTCGCGTCCGGCCGGCCCGACGAAGCGACCCTGTACGCGGGGGTCTGCCGCATCGCGGTGGCGCAGGCCGGGCTGCGGCTCGCCTGGATCGGCGTGCCGGATCCGGCGGCCGTGGTGCGTCCGGCCGCCGCCGCCGGCGCTATCGCGTTCCTGGACGAAGTGTTCGTTTCCGTCGACCCGGCGCTGCCGGAGGGGCGCGGCCTGTCCGGCACCGCCTGGCGCGACCTCCGCACCGTGGTGCGCCAGCGCTTCGCGCCCGACACGATGCTGGCACCCTGGCTGGAAGCGGCCCGTCGCCACGGCCTCGGCGCCGGTGCCGCGTTGCCGCTCCTGCTGCGCGGCGTTCCCCAGGCGATCCTGCATGTCTATGCCGCCGAGGAAGGGATCCTGGACGCCGAGCTGCTCGGCCTGGTCGAGGAACTGGCGGTCGATGTGGGCCGCGCGCTGGAGGCGCTCGACCAGCAGCGCCATCTCGACCGGCTGCAGGCGCTGCACACCGCGCTGCTGACCGAGGGCGAGATCCTGTTGCAGGCGCGCAGCGAGACCGAGATCCTGCGCAACACCTGCGCGCAGCTCGGCACCAGCACTCTGTTCCACGTCACCTGGATTGCCCGGCCGGACGCGGAGGGGATCTTCCAGGCCCTTGCCGGCGCCGGGCCGGGGATGGCCCTGCTGGCGCAGCAGCGCCTGGCGCTCGACGACGATCCGCCCTCCTTCATCGCGCGCGGCTGGCGCGCCGGCGGGGCGCTGGTGCAGAACGATCTGCGCGCCGACCCCCACCTCGTGCGCTACCGCGAGATGTTCGAGCACGACGGCTGGCGGTCGGCCGCGGCGGTGCCGATCCTGCGGGGCGGAACCCAGGTCGCGATACTGCTGCTCGGCTCCCCGCATGCCGGGCTGTTCACGCCCGACGTGCTCGCCCTCTGCGAGCGCATCGCCCAGTTGCTCGGTCGCGGCCTCGACGAGCTCGACCTCAAGCAGGCACTGGAACAGGAACGCAGCCGCCAGTTCCACCTCGCACGGCACGATCCGCTGACCGGCCTGCCCAACCGGCTGCTGTTCGAGGAGCATCTTGGCCATGCCCTGGCGCGCGCCCGCCGCCGCGGCACGCCGCTTGCCGTGTGCCTGCTGGACCTCGACGACTTCAAGCCGGTGAACGACCGCTGGGGGCACCACGCGGGCGATGCCATCCTGCGCCAGGCCGGCGCGCGCCTGCACGAGAGCATGCGCCGGTCCGATCTGGTCGCGCGCCTGGGCGGGGACGAGTTCGTCCTCGCGATCGAGGACCTGGGCAGCGTGCAGGCGCTGCCCGGGCTGCTCGGACGCCTGTCGGAGACGATTGCGGCGCCGTTCGACCTGGAGGGGGACGCCGTGCGCGTTGGCCTCAGCGTCGGGGTCGCCGTGTTTCCCGACGACGGGGCCGACCCCGACATCCTGCTGCGTCGCGCCGACGCCGCCCTCTATGCCGCCAAGGCCCGCAAAGCCGTGCGGGAGGCAAATTGGCAGCGCTGGACCGCCGATCTCGCCCAGGAGCATGCGCCGGTCCCGGCGATCGACGATCCGTTCGGCACCGAGGCGACCCGTCTGCTCGCCGCAACCGCCGACGTCTGGCCCGCGGTCACCGCCGGCTTCATGGATGATTTCTACCGCGACCTTGCCCGCCAGCCGCTCGCCGCGCCGATCCTGAGTGCCCTGGCGCCGGCGGAGCTGGCGCGGCTCAAGACCCGGCAGGCGGCGCATCTGCTCCGATTGATGGAGCCGACCATCGACCGGGAGATGCTGCACCGCCAGGCGCGGGCGGTGGGCCAGGTGCACGCCCTGGTCGGCGTCGACGGTGCGCTGATGATCCAGGCGATCTCCATCTACCAGATGCGGCTGACCGATCGGCTGGCGGCGCAGCCCCTGCGCCCGATCGACCGGCAGCACCTGATCTCGGTGGCGACCGCGCGGTTGCAGGAAGACCTGGCGGTGCAGATGGAGGCGCGGGCCGATACCATCGCCGCCTATTTCGATGTGTTGCTGCGCTGGCCGCCTCGCTCCGACGCGCCGTGGGTGGACGCCGCGCAGGCGCGCCTCGATGCGCTGGCGGGGCTGCCCGGCATCCTCGCCGTCGGCCTGCTGCGCCCGGACGCCGAGGGGCGCTTCCAGGTGCTGGCGAGCAGCAGCACCGTCGGCCTGTCCTTCTCCCGCATCCGCGAAGCCAGCGAAATCGTGCCGATGCTCGACCCCGCGCAGCCGGAGGGCCAGGGCCTGCTGGCCGAAGCCTGGCGCAGCGGCGAGATCGCCGTCGCCGCAAACTTCCAGGCCGATCCGCGCACCACGCCGTGGCATCCGGTGGCGGTGCGGTTCGGCGTGCGCAGCGGAGCGGTGATGCCGGTACGCGACACGGAAGATCGTCCGGTCGCGGCGCTGATCCTGCTCGGCGCCACGCCTGGGCAGTTCGTTTCCACATGGATGCGCCACTTCTGCCTCGGCATGGCGCAGGGCCTCGCCCTGCTCTGGCGGCAGCGGCGCGGTGCGGCGCATGCGGTGGTGGTGCCGGAGACGACGGCCGCGGCCTGGCGTCGGCGACTGTTTTCCGGCGGCCTGCGGCTGCACTACCAGCCGTTGGTCGATCTGCGCAGCGGACGTCCGGTCAAGGCCGAGGCACTGGCCCAGCTGGAACAGGATGACGGCACGATCGTCGGCCCGGCGCAGTTCCTGCCGGTGCTCGGTGCACGCGATCTCGACGAGCTGTTCCGCCTCGGCATCGCCGAGGCGCTGCGCCAGGCGGTGCGGTGGGAGGCGGAAGGGCTCACGCTCGGCGTCGCGGTGAACCTTCCCCCCTCTACCCTGGCGCGGCCGGACTGCGCCACCTGGGTGCGCCAGGCGCTGCGCGAGGCGTCGGTGCCACCGGGACGGCTGACGCTCGAAGTCACCGAGGACCAGGCGCTGAGCGAGGCCGACGATGCGACGGCTGCCACCCTGGCAGCGCTGGCGCAGCTCGGCGTAACCCTCGCGATGGACGACCTCGGCTCCGGCTACAGCAGCCTGCAACGGCTGCGCGCGCTGCCGTTCCGCAGCGCGAAACTCGACCAGGGACTGCTGCACGGCGTGTTCCGCGCGCCGGCGCGCACCGTCAGCTTCATCGGTGCGCTGGTGCACCTGGGCCGCGACCTCGAAATCGAAGTGGTGGTGGAAGGGCTGGAAAGCGCCGATACGGTCGAAGCCGCAGCCGTGCTGGGGGCCGACCTCGGCCAGGGCTACGCGCTCGGCCGGCCGATGCCGCCCGACGCCATCCCCGAATGGGCGCGCAGCTTCGCCTGGACGGTGGACGTCCGGACGCCGCGCACGGTACTCGGAGCCCTGGCAACGGCGTGGCGCGGCAACCAGCTGGGCGACAACATGAGTGGGCCCGCCGAAATCTGCCCGATGGCCCGCTTCCTCGAAGCCCGGGGACTGACGGGCAGCAAACTCGCCCGGTCACACGGCGCCCTGCACGTGCTCGCCGCAAAGGACGGCCGCACCAGCCCCCGCTACCGCGCCGCCGCCGCGCGGTTCCAACAGGCCCTGGCACGGCTGGCGACCGAGCCGGCCTAAACAGAAACCGCCTGCTTGGCCTGTGGCCCCAGGACGCAGGTGAACCCCAGGCGCTTGATCTGCCTGGCGAGCTGTCCGGCCTGGGTCTCGGGCGAGGTCCTGTTGAAGTGCTGCGCCCCGAGGTCGTGGTAGAATGTTCCGTCGCGCAGCATGTGGTAGGCGGCGGTCAGGATCGAGGCGGCGACGGCGCAGATGGCCTTCTTGGGTCCACGTCGGTGGCGCAGGCGCTGGAACGGCGCCTGGAGGTAGCTTGCCTTCTTCCGGCTTGCCGCCCAGGCGCACTGCACCAGGGTGGTTTTCAGCCAGGGCGCGCCGTTGCGCAGGCGGTTGGAGCGTCGCTTGCCGGCACTCTCGTCGTTGCGCGGGCACAGCCCGGCCCAGGAGATCAGGTGCCCGGCGGTGGGGAAGCGCGTCATGTCGGTGCCGATCTCGGAGACGATCACCTGAGCGGTGAGGTCACTGACGCCGGGGATGGTCCGCAGCAACCGCACCGCGGTCCGGAAAGGGTCGAGATCGCGCTCCACTTCCGCGTCGATCTCGGCCATGGCCGCGGTGAGGGCATCGATCTGGCGCAGATGCAGGCGCAGCAGGAAGCGATGCCGCACGGTCACCCGCCCCTGCAACGCCGCGCGCAGCTTGTCCGCCGGCGCCTTCACGCCGCGCTGGACCAGGCCGAGCAGCCGGTCCGGATCGGTCTCGCCGTCGATCAGTGCCTGCACGATGGCGCGACCGCTGACGCCCATGACCTGGCTCAGCACCGAGGCAAGCTTGAGGTTGGCGTCCTCCAGCGTCTTCTGCAGCCGCTGGATGTGGCTGGCCTGCTCGCGCACCAGTCGCTTGCGGGTGCGCAACAGCGCCCGCATCTCCTGGGTCGCGGCCTCCGGCACGAAGCTGGGGCGGATCAGGCCGTGCGCCAGCAGATCCGCCAGCCACAGCGCATCGGCGACATCGGCCTTGCGCCCCGGCACGTTCTTCACATGCGCGGCGTTGGCCAGGATCAGCGTCACTTCGCCATCCGACAGGACATGCCAGACGGGCTTCCAGTAGACCCCGGTCGCCTCCATCGCGACATGGGTGCAGCCTGCCTCGGCAAGCCACGCCGACAGGGCCAAAAGCCCCGGCGTGGTGGTGTCGAAGGTGCGCACCTCGGTCCGCACCGCGCCTTCCACCGCCAGCCGCACCCCGGCGACTACCGTATCCTTGTGAACGTCCAGTCCCGCACAGCGCGGGTAGAGCACCTCCATCACCACCTCCTGCGTTGCTGCTCCGCCAGCGCAGGACACCCCTCGATCAAAGTCTAAACAGCGCGCTCCCGGACCTTGCGGCCATGGCGCAATCGTGGGTACTTCGGGTGCCCCGGGTCCAACTGATACGCGGGCTCGCTCGCACCATGACTACGGCCGACCTCTCCGCTGGCAGGGAAAGGCTACTCCCGAAGGTTTCATCCACGAAGGGTCGGCCCCGCCGGTGCCAACTGATATACCTCGAATCCGAGGGAACCCGGCCAGATTTCACTTGCACCGACGCGGGGCGGTACAATTCGCTGCCCCCATGTCGGGATTGGTTCTGAGCGCTGAGGATCGGGGGCACCTGCTGCGACTGATGCGCCGGCAGATGAACAGTGCGGTGCATCGGCGGCTGAACGTGCTGCTGCTGCTGGACGACGGCTGGACGGCGGAGCGGATCGCGGAAGCGCTCTACATCGACGCCGAGACGGTGCGTGAGCATCGCCGGCTCCACGCGACTTGCGGGATCGCCGGGCTGGAGCGGCTCTCTTACACCGGCCAGGAGCCGGAACTGACGGCGGAGCAGCGCGCCGCGCTGACGGGCGAGCTGACCGAGCGCTTGTATATGACCGCGAAGGAGGTATGCGGCTTCGTGCAAGCGCGGTTCGGGAGCGTCTATACGCCGAATGCGATGACCAAGCTGCTGAAGCGGCTGGACTTCGTCTACAAGAAGCCGAAGTGCGTTCCCGCCAAGGCGGATGCGGCGGTGCAGCGGACGTTCGTAGAGCAGACGCTGGCCCCTCTGATGGCGGCGGCCGGACCGCACCGGCCGTTGTATTTCGTCGATGGCACGCATCCCGCCTATACCGGGCATCCGGCGTTCGGCTGGATCAAGCGCGGGACGACACGGGAGCTGAAAAGCAATCACGGTCGTGTCAACGTCAATATCAATGGTGCGCTGAGCTGGCCTGACCGAGAGGTAGTGAAGCGCGAGGCAGAGAAGATCACGAGCGGGGCGATGATCGACCTGTTCGACACGTTGGCGGCCCGTCATCCTGCTGCCAGTGCCATCGACGTCGTGCTGGACAATGCAAGCTACAACCACTCGGCGGCGATCAAGGCGTATCTGGCCTGCGACGACTGCCGCATCAGACTGACCTACCTGCCGCCCTACGCACCCAACCTCAATCTAATCGAACGGCTGTGGTGGTTCTTCAAGAAGAAGACCCTATGGAACGAGCACTATCCGACCCTGGTCGACTTCAGGGCCGCGATCGACCGGTTCTTCAACAACATCGGCGCCTATCGCTCCGAGATCGCCTCTCTGATCTCCCGGAATTTCCACTTCGTGGGCAAACCGAGAGGCCAGAATCCCTGAGCAAAGGGGTATAGAATTTGGCGATTTCGCGAGCCACACGATCAGCGCGGCCGGTGCGTCGGGACCGCGCCAACCGTGGCCCTCATCGATCCGCAGGATCCGAGCGATTGCCGCGGTGCCAGGCGAGCGGTGGCGCCGCGATCGCCATCCCGGCAGATATGCCGTGACGTCGAGCGGATTTTTTTATAGTCCCGACAGCGACGAGATGATTGCCTCAAAAGCGGACATGCACGAGCGTTGGGTTCGGACAGAACGCGAGACCGGGCTTTGTTGCAAACGCCGGATCGGGCCACGCGAGGCCGGGGAAGCGGGTGCTGCCAGGCGGCGATCTCGAACAGGCTGGCAACAAAGGTGGTCTGTGCCTGAATGTCGTGACCGTCGATGGTGTGAACCTGCCCCTTCCTGATCATCGCCATCGCCTCGTAGCCGGACAACGTTCGCCTGGCGGTTGGTAAGCTCCCGAAGCCGAGCCCTGGCCGCGCCAGCCGTTTGGTCCGCCGGTGGTCCTGTTCAACGATGTTGTTCAGGTACTTGCACTGGCGCAGCCGGGAGAAGCGCCACAGCTCGCCCCTCCGCTTCAGCGCCGTCACCGCCCGCGGATAGGCCGGGGTCTTGTCCACCGTGATCGTGCGCGGATTGACGGTGTGTGGCTGCGCCAGCGCCTTGCGAAAGAACCGCTTGGCAGCCCTCCGTCCCACTGGGCTGAGAGCGGGAAGCCAACCGTCTGGCCGAGGCTGTCCACCGCCCGATACAGATAGGCCCAGACACCTTTGACCTTGATACAGGTCTCGTCCACCCGCCAGGAGCCGGTACAGAGCCGCAGATGCCGGCGGACCCGCTGCTCCAGTGTTGCCGCATAGGCCGGCACCCAGCGGAACAGCGTCGTGTGGTCGACCACGATGCCTCGATCCGATAGCATCGCGGCCAGATCGCGGTCGCTGATCCGGAAGGCTAGATCGCGACCTCAACCACACCCGCCCCGGCTTTTGCAACACAGCCCGAGCGCGCCCTATGCCCCTATCTTGCTCGGCGGAACGCGCGGCGCGCGTCAGCTCATCATGTCGGCCTTCGAATGACCAGCAAGTTGTTATCAACATGGTTCAAGGAGTTCGGCAGGACTACAAATGCGAACGCAAGCTCTGGATACCTCTTTGAATAGATCGTTTCGAGTCGATCGTACCAACGCGCGACCGTTCCTACTTCGATATCCTCGATAACGTAAATCCCTCCCGGACGAAGATGCTCGAGTGACCCTTCCAAGAATGACACATTGGCTTCGAAGGTGTGCAGACCATCCTCAATGATAATATCCATGCCGTCCCGCAGATCTGGCTGCGACCACAGATCTCGGATAGCCGCTTGGCTAAGTTGATCGCAGTAAAAAGTCTTGATTTCGTCTCCCTGGAACAGGATGGCACGATCAATGTCGGCCCCGTACACAAGCGAGTGTGGGAAGAATTCCCGCCATGCACGAAGAGACGCCCCAGGCCGGCCATTGATCCCCATGGTGGAAGGCAATTCCGGATTGTTGGTGCCTAAGCCAAGTTCAAATATCCGCAGTTGTCGATCGCACCGCCCGTTGAAGAGGACTGAATATACGGTTGTGTAGTTATGCCATCGGTTGCCTTTGTCACTGCCGTATTTGGTCATTACGCGGCACATCCTCGTCGGAACCAGCACGTTCACCGTCTGTATCTGCTTCACAAGACGCGATGCGCCAGCGCCACCGAAGCCGCGCACTTCTGGCGTGCGCCTCACAAACACGGAGACGACCAAACAGGGGAAGTAGATCGAAAGGTTCCACCAACACGCCCGAGCGAGTTCGTAGCCTCGGGGAGGGAGGGTTCGCCGAAGCAAAACAGTGAAAACAGACATCTCGTCAGTATACTCCTGAGGCAGGATTCGGCGGATGGCCCCGTGACGCCGACGCATACAGAAGGATAGAGAACCAGGTCAACCGCGTGCCAGATCTACTGCTCGATTGCGTGTTCATGCTCGGCAACTCGGTGAGGTCGATATCGCGTCGGCCATTGCAGAACGCAGGGATCGGGGCCCATGCTATCCTTGAGGCTGGCGAGCAGCCCGCTCATTCGGGGGAACCTCGGACCGCCGGTCGGAAGGCCCCAACGGCCGCCCGATGGCGGCGCCGAACCGATGCAGAGGAGAGATATCATGGCCTGGACCTGGGGCGGGAGAAATTGGCCGCTCATTAGGAGAATTGCAGCCTTCGGTCGGAAGACCCCCGACGACCGTCCGAAGAGGCGCCGAAGCTGGACCGCAATCTACGATGGCCGATTTTGGCGATTTTGACCCCGACTTCCTGCCGATCCATGCTGCCTGTCACGCCGCCACCATGACGTCACCGGAGCGAATGTATGCACTCTACAAAGCTGTCCGCCATATCGCAGAGACGGGCGTGCAGGGCGACTTTGCGGAATGTGGCGTATGGCGCGGCGGCTCCGTGATGGTGATGGCCGCGACCTTGCTGGCGTGCGGGGTGACGGACCGGAAGATTTACCTCTTCGATACCTTTGAGGGCATGACGCCGCCGACCGAGCACGACCGGGATATCTCCGGCGCGCCTGCGGAACAGCTGCTGACGCGAGAGACCAGAGACCCGGCGTCGCAGATCTGGTGTTACGCCCCGCTTGACGAGGTCGCCCAAAATCTGCGACCCATCGGCTATCCGATGAACCTGTTCCGGTTCGTTAAGGGGCCGGTGGAAACGACCATTCCGAAAACCCTGCCGGGACCCCTCGCGCTGCTGCGTCTCGATACCGATTGGTATGAATCAACTCGGCACGAGCTTGAGCATCTCTATCCGCTCCTGGTTGCCGGAGGCGTGCTGATCATCGGCGACTATGGCCACTGGCGCGGCTCCCGCCGCGCGGTGGACGAGTATTTCGCCGACGGCACAATGCGGCCGCTGCTGCATCGCGTGGACTACACCGGGCGGATTGGTATGAAGATCTAACGGGCTCTGATGCGTGCGACCCATTTCAGAGTAGCTTGGCCGCCGGTCTGGGATTCTTGCCGGGCACCGGACCGCCTCCGCGCACGGTACAGCGGCCGGGCGCGGCAGTACAGCGTCCTCAGAGGTGGCGGTTATCCGGTGTCCGCGTTGTATGCCGCAGCGGGGCGCGCACCCCCGATTCCCGTCTCGCCGCCGGACAGAAGCGCGAGGCCGCCATGACGACCCGCCGCGCGATCGCCCCGGGCCCGCTCATCCCACACACACCTCCAGAAACCCCGCCGCCTTCCCCCGCCAGTCCGCCCCCGCCGCCACCTCCAGCCCCCGCGCCGCCAGCACCTCCCGCAGCCCCGCATCTTCCCGCAGCCGCCGCATCGCCGTCCCGATCGCGGCCACGTCCCGCCCGTCCACCACGAGCCCGTTCACCCCATCCGTCACCGCATCCGGGCTGCCCCCCGCGTTTCCCGCCACCACCGCGAGCCCGCAGGCGTTCGCCTCCAGGAACACGAGCCCGAAGCCCTCGGTATCGCCGTTCGGCAGTTCCCGGTTCGGCATCACGAACACATCCCCCAGCCGGTAGTGGTCCACCAGTTCCTCCTCCGCGACCAGGCCGGTGAACACCACCTGTTCCCCTACGCCGACCTCGGCCGCAATCCCCTCCAGCCGGTCGCGGAAGGCGCCGTCGCCCACCACCAGGAAGCGGCTGTCGGGAAACGCCGCCGCCACGGATGCGAAGGCGCGGATGGCATGGTCGATCCCCTTCTTCTTCAGCAGCCGGCAGACCGCAACGAACACGAACGTCCCTTCGATCCCGTAGTAACGTAACAGGTCCACTCGTTTCGGGCCCGGGCAGAAGCGCTGCGGGTCCACCCCGTTCTCGATCAGCACGATCCGCCCGCCGGCGTCTTCCCCACAAGCCGCGCCGGCGGTCCCGTCGGCCAGAAGCCGGGCGGTGACGGCGCGGGTGAAGCGGCTTACTGCCACGATCCGTTGCGCACCCGCCACGTAGCGCCGGCGGCGGCTGAAGTCGTCGTCATAGCCGTCGCTCGTGGTAATCTCCTCGCCGTGCATATAGACGACTCGTCGCACGAAAGGGAACAACCGCAGAACGGAAAACAGCCAGCCGGCGGACACGAGTTCGCCAATGCAGACGGCGCGCACACCGCCCAGCAGGATCAGCCACAATACGGTCGCCAGCACGCGGGTACGGATCGCGAGGTCGCCCAGCCGGAACCGCGCCCGCGCGACCCAGCCGCGCAGCGGCGCCGTTTGCAGCACGGTGCGCAGCAGCCGCAGGCGGAGGATGGGGTAGGGGGCCTGGCGGTCGTGTTCCCGCCAGCCGATCAGCGGCAGGTCGTCGGTGTAGCTGTGCGTGGCGGCGAGCACGATCACCCGGCCGTCGCCGTAGCGCGCGATGGTGTCGTAGACGACCGCGGAGCCGCCGCGCACGGGAGGGAAATTATTCGCCACCAGTAGCACACGCGGCCTGCGCCCCGCGGCGGGCTGGGCGGGGCGGCCGCGCGAGGCTGTCCGTTCCGCTTCCGCCGCCAAGGTGGCGTCGCGCGTGGCGTCGCGCCGGCTCAGCACGGCCTGCCCCGGGCCGCCGCGGGCGCCTCGCTCAGCAGCTGCGCCAGTTCCGGCACGGCGGCGAACCGCGTCTCCGGCCGCCGCGCCAGCCCGTCCAGCACCGCCGACAATCGGTCGTAGAACATGTGCAGCTCCTTGTGCGACTGCACATACGGGTTGTGCCCGACGGCAAGCGAGGAGGAATGGAAGCTCAAGGTCAGCACCCGCTGGTCCGCCGCCTTCTGGCCGCGGATCAGCCGCCGCATCGCCGCCGTATCGTTGCCCTCCGGCGAAAGAGTGATCCGCTCGGCGATCCGCAGCCACGACAGGACGGCGCGTGGGAGCGACGGGCCGGGGCCAGCGAACGGACGATAGAGCTCGGGCGCCAGGGCGCCGGCCCAGCCCACGATGTCGCGGCAGACCGGAAGCTCCAGCAGCCGGCGGCTGGTGCCGAACCAGAACGGGCGGACGTCGTAGGCGAAGAAATCCGGCCCGCCCTCGGCGCCGAGGTCGGTGCGCGGGGCGATCGAGGTGTCGATCAGGAAGCCCAGCCGTTCGAGCAGCGCCACCGTCTGCCCGCCGACCCCGTAGCGCCCGGCCTTGAACACGCGCGGAGGGAAGCCGAACACGGCGGTGAATTTCTCCGTCAGGCGGACGATCTTCGCCTCCTCCACCATCGCGGGCAGGTTGAGCGGGAACGAGAGGCGCCGGTCCAGGCCGGTGCCGAACGGCGGGTTGACCCAGGGGTGCATCTGCACGCCGAGCTCGCAGCGCCCACGATCGAGCTGGCGGCGCAGCAGGCGGACCGCGTCGGCGTCTTCCAGCACCGGGTAGGTGAGCAGGTAGGTGGGCGGCAGGTCGTAGGCGGCGAGGATTTCCTGCAGCGGGCCGATCGCGTGCATGCAGGCGGTGGAATAGGCGGTGCCTTCGACCGGGCGGGACCAGTTGAAGTCCTCTTCGGCGTCGACGATCAGGCTCACGAGCAGGTGGCCCGGCGGGGGCGGGGCGGGCGAGGGGTTGGGGAAGGCGTCGGGGCGGATGTGGGCGGACATGCCGGGCGGTGCCTTGGCTTCGGGGCGGCGCGGAAGAAGGCAGACGATCGCGGCGCTCCCGCCGTCGTGGAGCATGCGGGGCGCCGCCCGCGACGGCAAACGGACGTCGCTTGCGACGGCACACGAGTGCCGGCCGCCGTGTGGGTTCCGACGGCCGCTGCATATCGCAAATCGGACTGGTACGGAAGCGGTTCGGCGTGCCCGCCCAGGGCAATCGGACGAAGCTGTGGGCGTTCACATCTCCTGCTTGCGGGAGAGGTCGCCGTGCGCAGCACGGCGGGTGAGGGCGCGCGACACGGTTCGCTCGCCCGGTTCGCTTCGCGAACCGACCTTGGTCCGCTTCGCGGCCCAAGCCCGCAGCGCGGGAGAGGTGCGCGGGAGAGATGCCCTGCATCGGGCCGCTGATGCGCCACCGGGGATGAAAACGTCGGGAGTGCGCGGACCGCGGCGTCTGTGCGAAGCTCGGTGCCGGGCGGCTGCCCTGAGGCCGCCCCTCCCTGTGGTGTATCGCAGCCCGTGGAGAGATTGGCCCGCGCTGTCGCAAGGTATCATCGCATGTGGCGGCCGTGAACTGCGCCGATTTGGCGGCTTGCGGCGAGCACGGATAGCAGGTTCTTTGTCCCCCGATGACAGCGCACGCCGCCGCTCGTCCCCGAACCGGAGGAGAGCGATGGACGTTTTGAGGGAACGGAGTGCGGGCCTGGATGTTCACCGCTCGGTGATCGTGGCCTGCGTGTTGACATCGAGTGCCGGCGCGCCCGTGAGCAAGGCGGTGCAGTCCTTCGCCGCGACGGCGGCCGGCCTGGTGGGGTTGGTGAGCTGGCTGCGCGGCTTCGCCGTCACCCCTGTCGGCATGGAGGGCACCGGCGTCTACTGGATGCCGGTGTATGCCGCGCTGGAGGCCGCCGGCGGGCTGACCCCGATCGTCGCCAATGCGCGCCATATCAAGGCGGTACCGGGGCGCAAGACCGACGTGATCGACGCCGAGTGGATCGCCCGGCTGATCCGCTACGCCCTGGTGCGGGCGAGCTTCGTGCCGCCGCGGCCGATCCGCGACCTGCGCGAGGTGACCCGCTACCGCCGGACCCTGGTCGAGGTGGCCGCCTCGGAGCGCCGCCGACTGCTCAAGCTGCTGGAATCCGCCGACATGAAGCTGGCCGAGGTGCTCAGCGACGTGTTCGGCGTCACCGGGCGGGATATCCTGCGCGCGCTGATCGCAGGCACCGCCACCCCGGCGCAGATGGCCGCACTGGCCAAAGGGCACGCGCGCAAAAAAATCGCCCCCCTGACCACGGCCTTGGAGGGGCACCTGGCCGAACACCAGCGCTTCGTGTTGCAGATGCAACTGCACCGGATCGAGGCCACCGAACAGCAGATCGCGCAGCTCGACGAACAGATCGAGACGCGGCTGGACCCCTATCGCGCCCAGATGGCCCTGCTGATGAGCATTCCCCGGGATCGAGTGGGTCGGCGCGGCCACCATCCTGGCCGAGATCGGCGTCGATATGTCGGTCTTCCCCACCGCCGGCCATCTCGCCGCCTGGGCCGGCGTGTGCCCGGCCAACAACCAAAGTGCAGGCAAGCAGAAGGGCACCGCGGCCCGCACCGCCAACCGCCACGCCACCACCGCCCTGTGCAACGCCGCCGTCAGTGCCGCGCACCGGAAAGGCAGCTACCTGAAGGCCAAATACCACAGCCTCAAAAGCCGCATCGGCGCGCCGGCAAGGCCGTGCTCGCAATCGGCCACAAGCTGCTGGTCTGCATCTGGCACATGCTGGCCGAGGGGTGTCTCTACCGCGATCTCGGCGAGAGCTACCTCGACCGCCGCACCGAACAGCAGACCCTCAAGCGATACGCCCGCAAGTTCAACCCGCTCGGCTACGCCATCGTCCCCGAACAGCAGGCCGCCACAATGGCCGCCTAGCGCCCAAGGCCCTCAGGGCAGGAGTTTTCATGGCAGGTGAAGGGACCCGCCCCCGCGCCGATTCTACGGTTCACCCGATTGGCCCGGGGGCTGATCGCGACGGGCTTGCCAGCGGGCGCGCCGATTTGGCATCCTGCGTGCCGGGGATGGAGTCCCCCCCCCTCAACCGCCCCGACCGGGCTGATAACTCCTACCACACCCCGTAGCGGCCAGGCGCGGTGCCGGTCCCGGGTCAGGCAGGGGCGGACGGATGCTGAACTATGTACTGATCGGGGTGGGCGGCGCGCTCGGCAGCATGGCGCGCGCCTGGGTTGCTGTCGCCATGGCCCGGGTGACGGGACCGGCGTTCCCCTGGGGCACCATCCTGATCAACATCACCGGGTCGTTCCTGATCGGCTTCGTCGGCAGCCTGACGGCGACCGACGGGCGGTTGTCCGGGTTGAGCGAACTACGGACCTTCCTGATGATCGGGTTCTGCGGCGGCTACACCACCTTTTCCTCCTTCAGCCTGCAGACCTTGGACCTGATGCGCGACGGGCGCGGGGGCCAGGCGCTCGGCAACGTGGCCTTGTCGGTCCTGCTCTGCCTCGGCGCGGTCGCCGTGGGGCATATCGCCGGCGTCGGGCTGCGGCCCGGGCGGGAGACGACGGCGAGGGCGATGCCGGGGGAGCGCGCGGCCGGCGTGCTCGCCGTGCTGGAGCGGCCGGAGACCGCCGGCATGGTGCTGGATGCGGCGGCACGCTGGCAGGCGCTCCAAGGGGGAGGGGCGGTGCGGGCGCTGGCGATCCATCCCGCCCCGGCCACTTCGTTCCTGCCGAGCGAGGAGGTGCTCACCGCCGAACGCGCCGCCGAACTGGCCGCCATACGGCGCGACCACCTCGGGGCGCTGCGCACCGCCTTCGCGGCCTGGGTGCGCGCCCAGCCGACCCCGCCTGACACCGCCTGGTCCGAGGTGGAAGGCCATCCCGCCGTCGTCGTCGCGGCGCACGGACGGCAGGCGTCGGCGATCGTCATGGCGCTCCCGCGGCCGCATGATCCGCCGGTCGGGCCGGAGGCGCTGCACGCCGCGCTGTTCGACACCGCAAAGCCGGTGCTGGTGCTGGCCGCGCCCGCGCCGGACTTCGGCCGCAGCGTCGCCATCGCCTGGCGCGACGGCGATCCCCGCGCCGACGCTGCGGTACGGGCCTCCCTGCCCCTGCTGCGCCAAGCTACGCACGTCTCGGTGCTCGTCGCTAACGACCGGCCGCTCACCCTGCCACCGAGCCTGCAGGTCGCAAACGCGCCGCCGCACCCCACCGCCCTGCCGCGGGCAAAAGGTCCGGTCGGCGCCACCCTGCTCGCCGCCGCCGAGGCGCAAGGCGCCGATCTCCTGGTGATGGGCGCCTTCACCCACGGCGCCTGGCGCGAAGCCCTGCTCGGCGGCGTCACCCGCCACATCCTTGCCCACGCGCGCCTGCCGGTGCTGCTGCGGCACTGAGACCAGGCGGGAGAGGGCCTTGGTGCTGCGGGTAAAAGCCAGGGAATACTGCGAGGGAACACTGCCCCGGGCGCTGCTCTTCTGGCCTTTGTCCCCAAGCGTCTGATGTCTCCGCCGCCCTGGTATCGGTTCCGCGCCTGCGTCCGGCGGCTCAGGCGGCGGCGCGTGCGGGCGTGCCCGCGATGATTGCGTCCAGGGCGGCTTCCAGGGCTTGGGATGCGCGGTAGAGCGGCACGTGGCCGCGCAACAGGATCTGGGTGCTGCGGGTATAGGCGGCCTGGCGCAATGCGAGGCCTTCGGGGGCGGAGCGGGCCTCGATCTTGGCGGCGAGGATGCCGGCGGGGTTTTCGATGCCGACGGCGATTTCGGTGAATGCGGCGCCGGGTGCGGACAGGCCACGGGCGACGGCGTGGGCGGTGGTCCCGGGGATCAGGGCCGCGGCGGCGAGGCAGCAGCCGCCGGAGACGGCCATGGAGCGGTGGCCGGCCTGGGGGGTGAAGTAGCGGGCTGCGATATTGCCGTCGCCCGCGGGGGGGCCGACCAGGCAGACCTTGGGGATGGTTTCGCTGCGCGCGAGTTCCTCGGCGGTGAGCTTGTGCCCGTCGCGGCCGGCGAGGCCTATGGCGAGGCCGGCGGCGACCCAGACCTGGCGCAAGGTCGCCATCAGGGCCGGATCGGAATCGAACGACTCGATCGGTTCGTGGACGGAGCGGCCGAAATCCTCCGCCCGCGCGATCACCATCGGCACGGCGACATCGACGCAGGAGACCGTGTACCCGGCGGCCCGGTCGGTGCGGTTTCCGGTCGGCAGCAGCCGCCCGGTCTTGGCGCCGACCGGATCGGCGAGTGACAGGTCGACGGCGGGGAAGGCGCCGTCGACGCCTGGGATTTCCGCCGTCTCCGGCCGGCCGGCTGCGTCGAACGCCATGCGCGCGACGGCCAGTACGCCGGTGTTGGTGTTGCGGATCATGGTTTCGAACCGGCCGGCGCCGGCCGGGCGGGTGAGCAGGCCGGTGTCGAGCGCCCAGAGCGGCAGGGCGGCGGACATGTTGCCGCAGTTCACGCTCCAGTCGATCGCGGCGGTGTCGGCGGCGAGCTGGGCGAGGGTGCTGACCAGCCGGGGCGTCCCGTCAGATTCGAGCGCGGCGAAGAAGACCTTGTTGCTGGTCGGCGCGCCGCGCCCGAGGCCGGTGATCTGCCGGTTGCCCTTGCGCGTGCCGGCGAGCGGCAGGCCCATCAGGTGGCGCAGCAGCTCTTCCTTCAGCGCGCGGTCCGCGGGAGCGAAATGGTCGTGGATGACGAGGCCGGTGGAGGTGCCGCCGCGCATGTGGTGGACGGGGAATTCGAGCACGCCGTCGCGCCGGCGGGGCGCGAACTCGGCCAGGGCGGGGACGGCGGCGGTGTGCATGGGGCGGGCTCCTGCGGTGGTTTCCCGAGAGGCTTTGGTCGCGGGGAGGTGCGCGGCGCAGCCCTCTTCCCACCAGGGGATGGGGAGGCGCGCCGCCTGCTTAGCATGGGCGGCGCGGGGAGGTCGCGGGGGGAGGCGGTCGATCGGCCAACAATCCGGTTGACCGGTCGCCGTGTGCCGTGGCCTATCGCGGAACGCGATTGTGGGGCTGGGCTGGGATGAAGATTCTGCTGACCGGCGGCTGCGGCTTCATCGGCTCCGCGGTGATCCGCCACCTGCTGCGCCACACCGGGCACACGGTGGTGAACGTCGACAAGATGACCTACGCGGCGTCCGAGGACGCGCTGGAGGAGGCGCGCCACGACCCGCGCCACCATCTGGTGCGCGCCGATGTCGCGGATGCGGAGGCGATGCGCCAGGTGTTCGCCGCGCACGAGCCTGATCTCGTGATGCATCTGGCGGCGGAGAGTCATGTCGATCGCTCGATCGACGGGCCGGGGGATTTCATCCGCACCAACGTGCTCGGCACCTTCGTGTTGCTGGAGGCTGCACGCGGCTACTGGTCGGCGCTGGCGCCGGCGCGGCGGACGGCGTTCCGGTTCCATCACGTTTCGACCGACGAGGTGTTCGGCGCGCTCGGTACCGACGATCCGGCCTTCACCGAGACGACGGCATATGATCCGCGGAGCCCGTATTCCGCGTCCAAGGCGGCGTCGGACCATCTGTCGCGGGCGTGGTTCCACACTTACGGGCTGCCCACCCTGGTCAGCAACACGACCAACAACTACGGGCCGTGGCAGTTTCCGGAGAAGCTCATTCCGTTGGTAACATTGAACGCTCTGGAGGGCAAGCAGCTGCCGGTCTACGGCGACGGCTCCAACCTGCGCGACTGGCTGTTCGTGGAGGACCACGCCGCGGCGCTGGTGCTGGTGGCCGAACGCGGCGAGGCCGGCGCCACCTATGCGATCGGCGCGCGCCAGCCGCGCAGCAACCTGGACGTCGTGCGCGCGATCTGTGCGCATCTGGACCGCGTCGTTCCCGACCCTGCCGGGCCGCGGGCACGGCTGATCCATTTCGTGGCCGACCGTCCCGGCCATGATTTCCGCTACGAGATCGATCCGGCGCGGACCGAGGCGGCGCTCGGCTGGACCGCGCCGCATGATTTCGAAGCCGGGCTGGCGCGCACCATCGACTGGTACCTCGCCAACCGCGCGTGGTGGGAGGGCGTGCGCGCGGGGCGCTATGCCGGCCAGCGGCTGGGAGCGGCGCCGGCGCCGGCATCCCAGGGGGCGGCATTCCAGGGAGCGGCATCCCAAGGGGCGGCATCCCAGGGAGCGGCGGCATGAAGGGCATCATCCTCGCCGGCGGGTCCGGTACGCGGCTGCATCCGGCGACGCTCGTTTCCTCGAAGCAATTGCTGCCGGTCTATGACAAGCCGATGGTCTACTACCCGTTGACGACCCTGATGCTGGCGGGCATCCGCGACATCCTGCTGATCTCCACGCCCACCGACCTGCCGCAGTTCCGCCGCCTGCTGGGCGACGGGTCGCAGTTCGGCCTGCGGCTCGCCTACGCGGAACAGCCGAGCCCGGACGGGCTCGCGCAGGCTTTCCTGATCGGGCGGGATTGGATCGGCGGGGAGGCCTGCGCGCTGGCGCTGGGCGACAATCTGATCCATGCCGACCACCTCTCCGCGCTCATGCGCCAGGCGGTGGAGCGGGCGGAAGGGGCGACAGTGTTCGCCTATCAGGTGCGCGATCCGGAGCGTTACGGCGTGGTGACGTTCGACCTCGCCGGCCGACCGGCCGAACTGGTGGAAAAGCCGCCGCAGCCGCGCTCCAACTGGGCGGTGACGGGGCTTTATTTCTACGACCGGCGGGTGAGCGAACTGGCCGCGACCATCCGCCCCTCCGCGCGCGGGGAGCTGGAGATCACCGATCTCAACCGGCTGTATCTGGAGGACGGGACCTTGCACGTCGAGAAGCTGTCCCGCGGCTGCGCCTGGCTGGACGCGGGGACGCCGGATTCGCTGTTGCAGGCGGCGAGCTTCGTGCAGACCATCCAGTCGCGCACCGGCCTGCTGGTGGGCTGTCCGGAGGAGGTGGCGTTCCGCATGGGCTACATCGACGCCGACCGGCTGGCCGCGCAGGCGCGCATGCTGGGCAAGACCGAGCTCGGCCGGGTGCTCGGAGAACTGGCGGACGGAATGCACGCATGACCATGCAGGCGCTGGACATTCCGGAGGTGAAGCTGCTCACCCCGCCGCGCTACCATGACCCGCGCGGGTTCTTCTCCGAGACCTGGAGCGCGAAGCGCGAAGCAGCAGCCGGCATTCCCGGACCGTTCGTGCAGGACAACCACAGCCTGTCGGTCCCGCGCGGGACGGTGCGCGGGCTGCATTTGCAGGTCGCGCCGAGCGTGCAGGGCAAGCTGGTGCGCTGCGTGCGCGGCGCGATCTGGGACGTGGCGGTGGATGTACGGCACGGTTCGGCAACGTTCGGGCGGCATGTTGCTTCGGTGCTGAGTGCGGAGAATTGGTGCCAGTTGTGGATTCCGGGCGGCTTCCTGCACGGGTTCTGCACGCTCGAGCCGGACACCGAGGTGATCTACAAGGTCACTGCCGACTACGACCGTGCGGCCGAGCGCGGGGTGGTGTGGAACGATCCCGATCTCGCGCTGCCCTGGCCGGTGGCCGAGGATGCGGCGGTGCTGTCGGACAAGGATCGCGTGCTGCCGCGGTTGCGTGACTGCCTGCCCTGGTTCTCGGTCTGACGATGACCGTGCTGGTCACGGGCGGGAGCGGGCAACTGGCCCAGGCTATAGGGGCGGCGGCGCTGGGCGCGGCGGCGCCGCGGCTGGTGCGCGTGGTCGGGCGGCCGGAGTTCGATTTCGATCGGCAGGAGACGATCACTCGGGTGTTCGGGGACGCCGCGCCGGAACTGGTGATCAACGCCGCTGCCTACACCGCGGTGGATGCGGCGGAAACCGACGCGGAGGCGGCGTTCCGCGCCAACCGCGACGGGCCGGCGGCGCTGGCGGCGCTGTGCCGGGACGCCGGCGTGCCGCTGATCCATGTCTCGACCGATTACGTGTTCGATGGGGCCAAGGGCGCGCCCTATGTGGAGAGCGATCCGGTGTCCCCGCAGGGGGTGTACGGGGCGAGCAAGCTGGCCGGGGAGCTGGCGGTACTGGAGTCAGGCGCGCAGGCGATCGTGATTCGGACGTCCTGGGTCTATGCGCATACCGGGCGGAATTTCGTCCGCACCATGCTGGGGGCGGCGCGCAAGACGCGATCCTTGCGGGTGGTGGCGGACCAGAAGGGATGCCCGACGACGGCGGTGGACCTGGCGGCGGCGATCCTGGCGATCGCGGCGCGGGTGACGGGGGAGGGGTGGCAGGACCGGTTCGGCGGCGTGGTGCACGCGGCCGGGACCGGGTGGACGACCTGGCACGGCCTGGCGGTGGCCGTGTTCGAGGAGGTGGCGCGGTATGGCGCTCCGGTGCCGGAGGTGGTGGCGATCCGGACCGAGGATTGGCCAACTCCGGCGCGGCGGCCGGCGGATTCGCGCTTGGACTGCGGGCGGCTGCGCGAGGTGTTCGAGGCGGCGCTGCCGCCGTGGCGGGACGGGCTGCGGCGGACGATCGATGCACTGGCGGCGGCGGGGGGCGTGGGGGCCTGAGGGGGGCGGATGGCCCGGCGCGCAGCACATCATCACATGCCTCGGAGAAGGTGATGTTGCTATTCAGTATTAAAGGAAGGGCATCGGCTCACCTCAGAGGTGACGTAAGCAGCAAAGACTTGATAGACGAGATCGCGCAGTGGCTTCCCCGAGCAGGGGGGCGCCGAGGCAGTCGAAAATACCGTTTTATTAGATAATAAAAACAGAATGTTTGGCTCCAGGCTGCTCTATGGAGGGGGGGGGTGAAGCCATGTTCTCAGCTAAGTGCGACGGTAATAATACAACGATATATTATGAAATATCGGTGATAACCATGTTTGATGCTCCTGGGTGGCGAACCGTTCCGCTCGGACGGGCTTCTGTTCGTAGCTGTGTCGTGGTTATGGCTGTTCGGCGGAAACCATGTCTATAATCTTGGTGCGGACCAGAATCTTTCTGCGAAGATGCCTTCGCAGACAAGCTTACAGTGCGAACCCGGGTTCTTCCCGCATCAGCACCCGCTTGATGCTCTCCAGATGCAGCCGCGTGCTCTCGCGATCGCCCACCCGCATCTGCTCCGCCGTGCGCCGCGCGATCTCGGGGGCCACCGGCAGTAGCGCGCGTCCCGTGCTCAGCGCCTTCACCTGCACCTCTGCCGCGCGTTCCAGGTAATAGAGATCGTCCCATGCCTCGGCGATCGTAGGCCCGATCGTCATCACGCCGTGGTTCCGGAGGAACACGACATCGGCATCTCCCATCGCCGCGGCGATGCGGTCGCCTTCGCCGGCGTCGAGCGCGAGCCCGTTGTAAGCGTCGTCCACGGCCGTGCGGCCGTAGAATTTCAGCGCCGTCTGGCCCGCCCAGGCGAGCGGGGGGCCCTCCAACATGCTGAGCGCCGTCGCGTACGGCATATGCGTGTGGAACGCCGCCCGTGCGCGCGGCAGGCGTAGATGCAGCCGCGCATGGATGTAGAACGCCGTCGCCTCCGGCGCGCCGTCTCCCTCCACCACGTTGCCGTCGAAATCGCAAACAAGCAGGCTGGAGGCGGTGATCTCCCGGAACGCCAGGCCGTAGGGATTGACCAGGAACAGATCGTCCCGCCCCGGCACGACGGCGGAGAAATGATTGCAGATCCCCTCCTCCAGCCCGAGCCGTGCGGCCATGCGGAAGCAGGCGGCAAGATCGATGCGGGTCTGCCGCAAGGCCTCCCTGTTCACGTTGCCCAGGGTGGCCGTGACGGTGGCCGTGACGGATGCGGTGGTCGGTCGAAGTTCGTGCGCCATCATGTGTTCCTTCTGTCCGGCCAGGATAACAGAACCATACGGTCGCCGCGAATAGGCCCGCGCGTGCGCCGTACAGCGCCGTCCGGTCGGCAGGTGCCCATCGCCCCCATGTCCTCGCCCTTCCTCGCCTGCCTTCTCGGTGTGGACTCGAAACCGGCCGCGCGCTCGGACCTGCCCATGATGCGTATAGGTCCGAGCGCGCGGGCCTGCCCGACCGACCGATGGCGGACATCCCCCGCGCCGGCGGAGTTTACCGATCGGCAGGATTTCACCGCCACACTCGCTCGGACCCGAACAGAGGCGTGGGCGTCCCCGATGG
This sequence comes from uncultured Pseudomonadota bacterium, assembly GCA_963708095.1. Taxonomy (GTDB): domain Bacteria; phylum Pseudomonadota; class Alphaproteobacteria; order Acetobacterales; family Acetobacteraceae; genus JAJZVS01. Next base: position 2,117,769 of record OY970182.1, on the reverse strand, counting down.
ATGATTCGTTGGCTGCAACTCCGGAAGCACCTGCCTCGGCCGACACGCCGGAGCGGGTTGTCGAACTCGCCGACCGCGTCGCCGCGATCGCCGGCAGCAAGGCGCGCGCCATACAGCGCATCACCGGCCAGACCAGGATTCTTGCGCTCAACGCCACGATCGAAGCCGCCCGGGCCGGCGAAGCGGGCAAGGGATTCGCCGTCGTCGCCGGAGAGGTAAAAGGCGTGAGCGCCGAAATCGGCCGGCTCGCCGCCGAGATGGAAACCGAGCTCAGGACCGCCCTCGACGAATTGCGCGCCGTCGGGGGCCGCATGGCAGAAGATGTGCGCGGGCAGCGCCTCGTCGATCTCTGCCTGAACGCGATCGAGATCATCGACCGCAATCTCTACGAACGCACCTGCGATGTGCGTTGGTGGGCAACCGATGCCGCGGTGGTGGCGGCAGCCGATCACACGGTGGAGCACCGCGCGGAGGCCGAGCGTCGGCTCGGCGTCATCCTCTCCGCCTACACGGTCTATCTCGATCTCTGGATCTGCACCCCGGACGGGCGGGTCGTGGCGCACGGCCGGCCGGATCGCTATCCGGGGGTGTGCGGCCTCGATGTTTCTGGCGAGAACTGGTTCCGTCAGGCGCTCGCCTCCGCCTCCGGCGACGACTATGCGGTCGCCGACGTGATGGCGTGCCCGGCCCTGGAAGGTGCGCCGGTCGCCACCTACGCTGCCGCGGTGCGCGCGGGGGGAGAGGCGAACGGGCAGCCGATCGGCGTGCTCGGCATCCATTTCGACTGGGGCTCGCAGGCTCGCGCGGTCATCGAGGGCGTGCGCCTCTCACCGGATGAAGCGGCGCGCTCGCGTGTGCTGCTCGTGGATGCGCGTGGCCGGGTCCTCGCCGCCTCGGACCGCCAGGGCGAGCTCGGCGAAAGGATCGCGCTCGAGACGGGCGGCCGGCGCAGCGGTGTCCAGCACGACCGCAACGGCCGCACCACCGCGTTCCATCTCACGCCCGGCTATGAGACGTATCGGGGGCTGGAGTGGGCGGGCGTCATCATCCAGGAGCCGCCGCGCCGGAACGGGGGATGACCGTAGCGCGCGACTGACGGCGGCAGGCGCACCCAGCTGGCGGTGTCGCCGGTCCTCAGCTCGACTTTCCGCACTTTCGCGGCGTCGTGGGGGCAACCTCGCGAGCCGGCTGCTGATCGGAGCCGGGGGACGACGACGGGGCGGGTGCCTTCGCGATCCGGCAAGATTTTATCACGGAGGACGTGCGGAGGACCACGGAGGGTCACGGAGGCGCAGGGCGACCGCATTTGGCCGGAACGCACCGGCCGGCACGCCAACGCCCCCTCTCCCGCTTGCGGGAGAGATGCACTGCATCGGGCCGCCGATGCGCCACCGGGGATGAAAATCCTTCACAGGAACGTAATCGTGGAATCTCATTTCTGTTTTTCATAGCAGGGAGGGGTGAGGGTGCTTGCGTCGTCCCCGACACCCTCACCCCAGCCCTCTCCCGCAAGTGGGAGAGGGAGTGTTGGCATGGTGGCCGGTGCGTTCCTGCCAAATGCGATCGCTCTGAGCCTCCATGATCCTCCGCACGTCCTCCGTGGTAGGAGCTGGCGATTTCGCGAACCGTACGATCAGCGCGGCCAGTGCGTCGGGACCGCGCCAACCGCGGCCCGCATCGGTCCGCAGGATCCGAGCCATTGCCGCGGCGCCAGGCGCGCGGTGACGCAGCGATCGCCACACCGGCAGGCATGCCGTGGCGTCGAGCGGACTTTTTTCATGGTCCCGACAGCGAACCGACAACCACCTGAAGCCGACCACACCAGCCAGACGATCCGTGGAGCCTGGTCGCCATAGGGTCCAAAATGCGGAAAGCCGGGCTCCGGTGGCCGCGTCCAGCCCAGCCATGTCGAGAGGTCCGGATGGCCGCGGATGGCCGCCATGGTGACGCCGGGTCCGCCGGCGACCGGAACGGGGAGGGGCATGTCCGATAGCGGCGCCCGGCATCCGCCCTCCAGACTGCGAGCTCCGCCGTCCCGGCACCCGCTTCCCCTCATGCGACGCACCCCCTGGCACCGGCCCCACGCCTGCGCTACTGCACCCCCATGGGCCGCACCGCATCCCTCACCCGCGCCACCGCCGAGACCGACATCGCCCTCACGCTCGACCTCGACGGGTCCGGCGCGTCGGAGATCGATACCGGGATCGGCTTCCTCGACCACATGCTGACCGCCTTCGCCCGCCATGCGCTGTTCGACCTGCGGGTCCGCGCCCAGGGCGATCTGCAGATCGACTGCCACCACACCACCGAAGACGTCGGCATCGTGCTCGGCCGCGCCTTCGCCGAGGCGATCGGCGACAAGCGCGGCATCGCCCGCTTCGGCCACGCCCTGGTGCCGATGGACGAGGCGCTGGCCGAAGCCGCCGTCGACATCTCCGGCCGCGGATACCTTGCCTGGACCGTCACGTTCGAACGCCAGCGCATCGGTGAGATCGACACCGAATTGTTCGAGGAATTCTTCCGCGCCTTCGCCGCCAACGCCCTGCTCACCCTGCACATCACCCGCCGCGCCGGCCATAACGCGCACCACGTGGCGGAAAGCTGCTTCAAGGCCGCGGCACGGGCGCTGCGCGTGGCGGCGGCGTACGACCCGCGCATCGGCGACGCGATTCCTTCCACCAAGGGCGCGCTGTGAAAATCTTCACCGCCCATCTGCGCCCGACACAACTGCCCCCTGGCGCGCCGCCGGTGCTGGTGAAGGAAGGCTTCGCCTGGGGCGCGCTGTTGTTCGGCGGCCTTTGGCTGCTGGCGCGGCGCGCCTGGGTCCCCGGCGCGATCGCGCTCGCTTGCGCGGTGCTGATCGCGGCGCTGGTGCCCGCCCCGGCGCGCGGCATTTTGGAGGCGGCCCTGGCGGTCGGGCTCGGCTTCAGCGGCTGGGACCTCGTGCGCGTCTCGCTCGCCTGGCGCGGCTATGCGCTCGCCCATGTCGTCGCGGCACCGGACGCCGACGCGGCGCTGCTGCGGTTGCTCGCGCAGCGGCCGGAACTGGCCGCCGCGTTCTTCCCCGCCGGGCCGGCCGCCGGCACGGCGGCATGAAAGTCGCAGGACCATGAAAGTCGCGGTGGTCGATTACGGCAGCGGCAACCTCGCCTCCGCCTCCCGCGCGCTCGCCCTGGCGGCGGAGCGGGCAGGGCTCGCGGCCGCCGTCACCGTCACCGCCGATCCGGACGTGGTGGCGCGCGCCGATCGCATCGTGCTGCCCGGCCAGGGGGCGTTCGCCGATTGCGCCCACGGTCTCGCCGCCGTGCCGGGCATGGAACAGGCGATCATGGAAGCGACCGACGCCGGCCGCCCGTTCCTCGGCATCTGCGTCGGCATGCAGCTCATGACCGAACGCGGGCTGGAACACCGCATCACCCCGGGCTTCGGCTGGATCAAGGGCGAGATCGCGGCGATGGACGCGCCCGGGCTGCGCCTGCCGCAGATGGGCTGGAACACGCTCGACTTCCGCCCTGGCGCGCATCCGCTGCTCGACGGCCTGGTGTCTGGCGACCACGCCTATTTCGTGCACAGCTACGCCCTCACCGGCGCCGACCCGGCGGAGGTGCTGGCCACCACCGACTACGGCGGCAAAGTCGTCGCGATGGTCGCCGCCGGCAACCGCGCCGGCACCCAGTTCCATGTCGAGAAAAGCCAGGCGGTCGGCCTGCAGATCCTGACCAACTTCCTGCGCTGGACCCCGTAGATGGCAGATTCCCCCACCGATCCGCCGCCCGAATCGCTGCGGGCGGTGGAGCGTGCCGAATCCTTCGATGACGAGAACGATCTGCACGCCCTGTGCGAAGCGACCCATGCCGCCATCATCGACGGCGGCGGCTTCGGCTGGGTCACCCCGCCCGGCCACCGCGCGCTCGAAAGCTATTACCGCGGCGTGTTGCTGGTGCCGGAACGATCCCTGTTCCTCGCCCGGCTGGACGGCGTGGTGGTCGGCGCCGCGCAGCTCGTCCGCCCGCCGCGCAATAACGAGGCGCAGGCCTTCGCCGCCACCCTGATGCACAGCTTCGTCGCCCCCTACGCCCGCGGCCACGGCATGGCGACGTTACTCACTCGCGAGGTGGAGGAGGCAGCACGCGCGCTCGGCTACCAGGTGCTCAACCTCGACGTGCGGGAAACCCAGACGGCGGCGCGGCGGCTATACGAATCGCTCGGCTTCGTCCGCTGGGGCGAGCATCCGGCCTATGCGCGGGTGGACGGGCGAACGGTGCGCGGCCTCTACTACTACAAACTGCTGCAACCCCAGGCGTTGCGCCATCGGGGGGAGGGGGCGGCATGAGCCTCACCCTGTTCCCTGCCATCGACCTCAAGGACGGAAAGTGCGTGCGCCTGCGCCGCGGCGTGATGGAAGACGTCACCGTCTATGCCGACGACCCCGCGGCGCAGGCCCGGACGTGGCAACAGGCGGGGTTCGCCTGGCTGCACGTGGTCGACCTGAACGGCGCCTTCGCCGGCCGCCCGGTGAACGCCGACGCGGTGCGCGCGATCCTGGCCGCGACCTCCCTGCCGGTGCAGCTCGGCGGCGGCATCCGCGACCTGGCCGCGATCGAAGCCTGGCTGGAAGCCGGCGTGCGCCGGGTGATCCTGGGCAGCGCCGCGGCCAAGAACCCCGAGCTGGTGCGCCAGGCCTGCGCCGCCTTCCCCGATCGGATCGCGGTCGGGATCGACGCGCGGGACGGGTTCGTCGCCACCGAGGGTTGGGCGGAAACCAGCACCCTCGCCTCCACCGACCTCGCGTTGCGGCTGCAGGACGCTGGGGCGGCGGCGCTGATCTACACGGATATCGCGCGCGACGGCATGCTGACGGGCCTCAATCTCGAACAGACGGTCGCGCTCGCGCGGCTGGTCGCAACGCCCGTGATCGCCTCCGGCGGTGTCGCCGGGCTGGCTGACCTGGTCGCGCTGCGCGCGGCGGCGCCGGGGACCAGCCTGACGGGGGTGATCGTGGGACGGGCGCTGTACGACGGGCGGCTCGATCCCGCGGCGGCGCTGGCTGCATTGGGACAGTGAGGCCGGCCGCCGCACGCCTGCCGCTTGCAGCGGTGCGCCCCCTTGCACCGGGACGGTCGCAGCAACATATGCGCCCGCCGGATCTACCCCGGCTGCTGCGCCTGCGGCCGGTCGGCGCCCCCGGGTGACCGCTGCCCGCCCCATTCCCCGCTTGCCACGATCACGTGCCCCCGGTGTAAGACAAGCCGTTATGTTGAAGCTTCGTGTCATCCCCTGCCTCGACGTCAAAGACGGCCGCGTCGTGAAGGGCGTGAACTTCGTCTCCCTGCGCGACGCCGGCGACCCGGTGGAACAGGCGACCCTGTACGACGCCGCCGGCGCCGACGAACTGACCTTCCTCGACATCACCGCGAGCTTTGAGAACCGCGACACCCTGCTCGACGTCGTCGGCCGCACCGCCGCCCGCGTGTTCCTGCCGCTGACGGTCGGCGGCGGCGTGCGGTCGGTGGAGGACATGCGCCGCCTGCTGCTGGCCGGGGCGGACAAGTGCAGCGTGAACTCGGCCGCGGTCGCGCGCCCGGAGCTGGTTGCCGAGGCGGCAGAGAAATTCGGCAGCCAGTGCGTCGTGGTCGCGGTCGATGCCAAGCAAACGGGGCCGGATCGCTGGGAAGTGTTCACCCACGGCGGCCGGCGCGGCACCGGGATCGACGTGCTCGACTGGTGCCGCCGGGTCGCGGCACTGGGGGCGGGCGAAGTCCTGCTCACCAGCATGGACCGGGACGGCACCGGGCAAGGTTTCGATCTCGATCTGCTGCGCGCCGTGTGCGGCGCGGTGCGGCTGCCGGTCATCGCCTCGGGCGGCGTCGGCACCTTGGAGCATTTCGTGGCAGGCGCGCAGGCCGGCGCCACCGGCCTGCTGGCGGCGAGCGTGTTCCACTTCGGCACGTTCCGCATCGCCGAGGTGAAGGCAGCCCTGGCGCGGGCAGGACTGCCCGTGCGTCTGCCGCGCGTGACCGCGTAGGGAACACGAATGGCGAAGACGGTAAAGAAACGGCCAGGGAAGCGTCCTGGCAAGAAACGTGAGACGGAGGCAACGAAGCGCCCCCGCAAACGTGCCGCGACGGGGAAGACGAGCAAACGCGAACCCGCGCTGCCGGCGCGTCCCGAACCCCGCACGGAACCCGCACCCCTGCCCCCGCTGGCGATCGGCCCCGGCTCGACGGTGCTCGACCGGCTGTACGCCGTGGTGCAAAGCCGCCGCGACACCGATCCGGCGGTGAGCCACTCCGCCCGCTTGCTGTCGCGCGGCCTGCCCAAAGTGGCGCAGAAATTCGGCGAGGAAGCGGTCGAATGCCTGATCGAGGCAGTCGCCGGCAATCGCGACGCCCTGGTGGCCGAAAGCGCGGACGTGCTCTACCACCTGATGGTCCTCTGGGTGGCCGCAGGCGTGACGCCGGACGACGTGTGGACCGAACTCAAGCGCCGCGAAGGCATCAGCGGCATTGCCGAGAAAGCCTCCCGCGCGCGCACCCTGCCGGTTGCGTTTGGGCTGGAAACGAGGAAAATCCCCTGACTGCACAAATCCCCCTGAGCGCGCAAAACCGCAGGAGCGCCCGATGGCGGTGTCCGGACTTCCCCCCTACGACGAGACCAACATCTTCGCCCGTATTCTGCGCGGGGAAATCCCGTGCCGGAAAATCTACGAGGACAGCTGGGCACTCGCCTTCCACGACATCGCCCCGCAAGCCCCCGTGCACGTGCTGGTGATCCCGAAAGGTCAGTACTGCTCCTTCGCCGATTTCAGTGCCCAGGCCACAGCAGAGGAAATCGCCGGCTTCGTCCGCGCCGTCGGCACCGTGGCCCGCCACCTGGGCCTGGAAGCCCCCGGCTACCGCCTGCTGGCCAACATGGGCACTGAGTCGGGCCAGGAAGTCGCCCACTTCCACGTCCATCTGTTCGCCGGCCGCCCGCTCGGACGCATGCTGCCCGCAGCCGGGTGAGGTGTGTGCCGCATGGCGGCGAAGGCCAGGGGGGGCAGCGCCCCTCTGGCCTTCGCCGCCATGCGGCACACACCTCACCCGGCTGTGGGCGTCAGTGCAGCCGCGCGCGCAGGTCGGCTATTTCGCGGCGGAGGCGGGCTGAGGCGTCGCCGTTTGGGACGAGGGTCAGGAAGCGTTCGAAGCAGCGGAGGGCGGCGGTCACCTGGTCGAGGCGCTGGTGGAGTGTGCCGGCTTCGCGCCAGAGGCCGGCTTGGTCGGGTGCGATGCGCAGCATGTCTCGGGTGGCTTCGAGGCCGCCGGGGACGTCGCCGGCGGCCAGGCGGCGGGTGCGGATATTGTTCTGCAGCCGCAGCAGGACGGCCCGGGTGCCGGCGGGGCGCAGCAGGCCGGGGCGCAGTTCCGCTTCCGGGCCGGCCACGCGCTTGATCAGGGCACGGAGTGCCGGGGCGTCCAGGCCGGTGCCGCCGTCGAATGCGTCCACGACGAGCTGGCCGCCGGCGCCTTCGAGGGCGATCAGGAAGTGGGCCGGGAAGTCCACCCCGTGCGCCGGCCATCCGGCTGCGCGTGCGGCGTGCAACCACAGCACGCCGAGCGCCACCGGCAGGCCCTGCCGACGTTCGATCACTCGGATCAGGTTGGCGTTGGCGGGGTTGTCGTAGTCCGCGACATTGCCGCGAAACCCATAGCGGTCGGCGAGCAGGCGGGCGAGTGCGACGCCGCGGGCCGGCAGGTCGTCGGGCAGGGTGGCGCGGCCGAGCGCGGCGGCGCCGGCGGCGATCGCGGACAGGGCGGTGCGCGCCGCCGCCACGTCCGCCTCCGGCAGGTCGATGCGGGCGAACTGCAGCGCGGTTTCCGCGATGTCGATCTCGTCGTCTTCGAGCAGGCCCACCGCATCGAGCGCGGTGCGCGGGTCGATCGGGCTGGAGGGTCCGGCGAGCATGGCAGTACCTGGTACGGCCTTGGCCGCCGGGACGCAACCGGACCTACTCGGCGGCGGCTTCCGGCAGGTAGAGCGTCTTGCCCTTTTCGGCGAACTCCGCGCTTTTCGCTTCCATTCCAGCCATCCGCGCCGCGTCCTCGCGCAGGTCCTGCGTGATTTTCATCGAGCAGAACTTGGGTCCGCACATGGAACAGAAATGCGCGACCTTGTGCGCGTCCTTGGGTAGGGTTTCGTCGTGGAAGCGGCGTGCGGTGTCGGGGTCGAGCGAGAGGTTGAACTGGTCCTCCCAGCGGAACTCGAACCGGGCGCGGCTGACTGCGTCGTCGCGCAGCTTGGCGGCCGGGTGGCCTTTGGCGAGGTCGGCGGCGTGGGCCGCGATGCGGTAGGTGATGACGCCGGTTTTCACGTCGTCGCGGTCGGGCAGGCCGAGATGTTCCTTCGGCGTGACGTAGCAGAGCATGGCGGTGCCGAACCAGCCGATCATTGCCGCGCCGATCGCGGATGTGATGTGGTCGTAGCCCGGCGCGATATCGGTCGTCAGCGGCCCGAGCGTGTAGAACGGGGCCTCGCCGCATTCGGCGAGCTGCTTGTCCATGTTCACCTTGATCTTGTGCATCGGCACGTGGCCGGGGCCTTCGATCATCACCTGGCAGCCTTTGTCCCAGGCGATCTTGGTGAGCTCGCCGAGGGTTTCCAGCTCGGCGAACTGCGCGCGGTCGTTGGCGTCGGCGATCGATCCCGGCCGCAGCCCGTCGCCGAGGCTGAACGAGACGTCGTATTTGCGCATGATGTCGCAGATCTCGTCGAACCGCTCGTAGAGGAAGCTCTCCTTGTGGTGCGACAGGCACCAGCGCGCCATGATCGACCCGCCGCGGGAGACGATGCCGGTGGTGCGCGTGGCGGTCAGCGGCACGTAGGCGAGGCGGACGCCGGCGTGGATGGTGAAATAATCGACGCCCTGCTCGGCCTGTTCGATCAAGGTGTCCTTGAACACCTCCCAGGTCAGCTTGTCGGGTTCGCCACCGACTTTCTCCAGCGCCTGGTAGATCGGCACGGTGCCGATCGGCACCGGGGAGTTGCGCATGATCCAGCCACGGATGTTGTGGATGTTGCGCCCCGTTGAGAGGTCCATCACGGTATCGCCGCCCCAGCGGATGGCCCAGACGAGCTTTTCCACTTCCTCGGCGGCGCCGGAGGTGACGGCGGAGTTGCCGATGTTGGCGTTGATCTTCACCAGGAAGTTGCGGCCGATGATGACCGGCTCGAGTTCCGGGTGGTTGATGTTGGCGGGGATGATGGCGCGGCCGCGGGCGATTTCGTCGCGGACGAATTCGGGGGTGATGAAGTCGGGGATGGCGGCGCCGAAATCCTCCCCGTCCGCGCGGCGTTCGGCCGCACCGGCCAGCGCCGCGGCGCGGCCGAGGTTCTCGCGGTGGGCGACGTAGATCATTTCTTCCGTTATGATCCCGGCGCGGGCGAATTCGTACTGGGTGACGGGCTGACCGGCGCGCCCGGCGTAGACCGCGTGGTCGGCGGGGCAGGGTGCGAGCAGGTGCTCGGCGCCGATGTTGCCGTTGTCCTCGGGGCGGACGTCGCGCGCAGGCACGGTGGCGAAGCCGCGCGCGGCGATCCAGCTGCTGCGGATCGGGGCCAGGCCGGCGGCGAGGTCGATCGCGGCGGCCGGATCGGTGAACGGGCCGGAGGTGTCGTAGGCGCGATACGGTTCCTCGCGTGCCGAGGGATCGAGCGCGATTTCGCGGAACGGCACGCTGATGTCCGGCCGGCCCTCGGGCGAGGTGTAGATCTTGCGCGAGCCGGCGATCGGGCCGGTGGTGACGCTGTCGGGGCGGGCGGCGGATTTCGACTGGACCGTCATGGGCGTCTCCTCATGGCGATCCGGGAGCGGTGGGGGTTGGTGAAGCTGGTGCCCGTCCCTCCGCCGGCATGACCCGGATCAGGTGCAAGGGTCACCGGCGCCGGCGCTTGCGCGCCCCTGCCGGACTCTCAGCCCCTGATCTGGCGGGACCCCCCTCGGTAGTCGGGAAAGATGGGGCGCGCCGCCGCGGCTGTCAAACGGCATTCCCGGGCGCGCGCGGTCGCGCGGGAGTGCGGCTACTTCGCCGGCGCGGGATGGCGTTCGAACAGGACCTGCGCCAGCGCATCCACGTCTTTGTCTGCCAATGGTGCGTGGAACACGTTCTTCATCTTCAGCACCTCGGCCTTCCACGTGGCCAGCGGCAGGTGCGCCTGGCTGTTCACGAAGTCGGCCGAGTGGCAGATGCTGCAATTGAGGTTGAGCAGGTCCCCGCCCTGACCGGAGAAAAACGGACCGGGATAGGGCATGGTGATGCTTTCCGATTTCCACGCGATGCCCGGTCCGCCGGTCGCGGCGAACGCGGCGCCGACGCACGCGGCCAGTGCGATCGCACCCAGAACCGCCGCGCGCGCAAGACGCGGATGCCGCGGGGTTCGTTGTTCATGCAACATGGACATCGACCTGCTCGATCGCGTTGAACATGAAGCCGTCGGGATTCCACCCGGCCACCATCGGCTGGACGGCGCCCGCGCCATTCGCCGCGCGCACCATCAGCCGGAGCGGGCCCTGGTGCGGGGGCGTGAAAGCGAGCCTCCAGGCACGCGAGCCATAGGCACCCCAGTCCTTGCCCAGCGTCGCATCCTGCCACGTGGTGTCGCCATCGGCCGAGACCGAGACGGATTTCAGTGCGCTGCCGCCGCCGAAGGCGAAGCCGCGCAGTGTCGTTTGGTTTCCGGCATGAAGCGTGTCCCCGTTCGCCACGCTGGTGAAGAAGCTGCGCGGGTTCATCGCGGTGATGGGCACGAATTTGACGCCGGTCTGCCCGGGCTCCATCGACCCGTTCGGCGTATCGGGGATCGTGTATGCGGTCTTCATCCAAAAGCCGGTGCCGGGATGGGTGGTGACGGTGATCTCGGTCAGCATCTTCACCCAGTAGGTGGCGTACCAGCCGGGCACCACGAGGCGCAGCGGGTAGCCGTTGAGCAGCGGCAACGTCGCTCCGTTCTGCTCGTAGGCGACCATCACGTCGCCGTCGTTGGCGCGCGCGAGCGGCAGCACCTTCCAGAACCTGGCATCGGGGGGGATCGGGTCGAGCCCTTGTTCCAGGCTGCGGAACGCGACATGGGTGGCCCCGGGCTTCAACCCGGCGTGCGCGAGCAGCCGGCTCAGTGGCACGCCCGTCCACATGGCGTTGAACATCGCACCGTGGCCCCATTGCGCGCCCGCCACGCGGGGCTCGATCAGACCGCGGCTGTTGCCGGAGCACTGGTTCATCGCCGCCGTCCGCACCGCGGGGAACTGCTGCACCAGTTGATCGAGCGTCAGGTCGAACGGGCGCTCCACATGGCCGGTGACGCGCAGGCGGAACGTGGCCGGATCGACCTCGGTCGGGAAGTCCGCGATGTGCCAGCGGACATAGGTCTGGTCGTTGGGGATGAACAGATGCGTGCGGAAGACGTCCCACGGGGTTTCCAGCAGCGGCGCGCGCACCCGTTGCAGGATCATGTCCCCTTTACCGGGCCAGGTGCCGGCGGCGACGATCCGGCGGGTGCCGTTCGCGAACGGCAGTTGCACGCTGTCCGCGCCGGCGGCGGCCGCCCGGGCGGCGGCACCGAGCATCCCGGCCGCGCCCAGGGCGGCCGCCCCGCGCAGCACTGCACGACGGCCCAGCCCGGCGGCCGGACTTTGTCCTGTCACCCCCATCTTGGCACCCTCCCGCATTTGCGGTCGCCCTCTTGTCGAGGTTTCGGAAGATATGTTCTTCTATCGGCGTGTCCGGTGCAATGAAAATCCTCCGCCTGCCGTCGGGCTGACGCGCCGGCGGGGACAACCATCCGCCGCAGGTCCTCCCGATCCGAAATCAGTCGCGACCGCGCGCCGCCGCGGCCCGACGGCCGGGCCACGGCCCCAGCTTCGCGACGGCCGGTCGGCGGATCGATCGGTCCGTGGCGCAGCCGATGGCTATCAGCAGCCGGCTATCGCCGATTCAGCCGGCCACCGCCGCGATCCGGGCCAGCGCCTCGTCCCGCCCGAGTGCGGCCAGGGTCGCGTCGATCCCCGGACTAACGGTGCTGCCGGTCAGCGTCGCGCGCAGCGGCTGCGCCACCTGGCCGAGCTTGCGCTCGGTCGCTTCGGCAAACGCGCGCAACGCCGCGTCGAGTGCCGCGGCGGAGAAATCCGTCGCCGCCAGCGCCGGTGCCAGCTCGCGCAGCATGATCCGCGCCTCCGGCGTCAGCAGCGCGTCGGCCTTCGGCTCCATCGGCAGCGGCACGGTGCGGGCCAGGAACGCGGCGGAGTTGGCCAGTTCCACCAGGGTCTTCGCGCGCTCCTTCAGCCCCGGCATCAGTGCCCGGATGCGCGCCGCCGCGAGGGCCCCGAGCGCCAGGTCGCCACGCCGGGCCAGCCGTTCCAGCACGTCGTGCGCCAGCCGCGCATCGTCCGCCGCGCGCAGATAAATCCCGTTCAGATGGGTGAGCTTGGCGTAGTCCATGCGCGATGCCGCGCGGCCGACGCCGGCCAGGTCGAACAGGGCGATCGCCTCTTCCCGCCCGATCACCTCCGCATCGCCATGCCCCCAGCCGAGCCGCAGCAGGTAGTTGCACAGTGCCTCCGGCAGGTAGCCCTGCTCGCGGAATTCCAGCACCGAAACGGCTCCGTGGCGCTTCGACAGCTTGGCGCCGTCGGCGCCATGGATCAGCGGGATATGCGCAAACCGCGGCGGCTCCCAGCCCATCGCCTGGTAGATCTGCACCTGGCGGAACGTGTTGGTCAGGTGGTCGTCGCCGCGGATCACATGCGTGATCCCCATGTCGTGGTCGTCCACCACCACCGCGTGCAGGTAGGTCGGACTGCCGTCGCTGCGCAGGATGATCATATCGTCGAGTTCGGCGTTGGCGACGCGCACGGGGCCCTGCACGAGGTCGTCCACCACCGTCTCGCCGTCGCGCGGCGCCTTCAGCCGGATGGCCGGGGCGACCCCGGCCGGCGCCTCGGCGGGGTCGCGGTCGCGCCAGCGCCCGTCGTAGCGAGGCGGGCGGCCGGCGGCGACCGCCGCCTCGCGCATCGCGGCAAGCTCCTGCGGCGTGCAGAAGCAGCGGTACGCATGGCCGCTCGCAAGCAGCGCCTGGGCCACCTCGGCGTGGCGGGCGGCGCGGGTCGATTGGAACACCGGCGGCGCATCGGGTGCCAAGCCGAGCCAGGCGAGCCCGTCCAGGATTACCTGCGTCGCTTCGTCCGTGCTGCGGGCGCGGTCGGTGTCCTCTACCCGCAGCAGGTATTCCCCGCCGTGGTGGCGGCTGAACAGGTAGTTGAACAGCGCCGTGCGGGCGCCGCCGATATGCAGCAGGCCGGTGGGGCTGGGGGCGAAGCGGGTGCGGACGGTCATCGTGTTCTCCGGTGCCGGCGCATAGACGCCCCCCGGCGGAAGGGCAACCGCCGGGGGGGTGGGCCGGAAAATTGCCGCGGGCGGCGGCAGCTTCACCTTGTATCTCGGATATCTGCGAGAACCGCTTTGGGCCAGCGGGGCGGGCGCCCCTGCCGGCCCTGGCGGGGGGAGCCCGTTGTCACCGCGGGAGAGCACCCCGAGGGAGAGCCCGGGGCCTCCCCGCCCTCTTCACAACCCGCACGGTTGCAGGGTCCTGCGAGACCGTATCTGCAAGGAAGGGATCGGAAGATGAGCGGCACTCTACGGTATGGAGGGATCGATGTCAGCAAGCTTTGGCTTGATGTCGCGGTGTGGCCGGGGGAGGCGCAGGCGCGGTTTGCCTCCGACCCGCCCGGCCTGGCGGCGCTGGCCGCCTGGCTGGGGGAGCGGGGGGTGGGCTGGGTCGGCCTGGAGGCCTCCGGCGGCTACGAACGGGGTGTGATGGACGGCCTGGCGGGCGGCGGGATCGAGGTCTGCCGCTGCAACGCGTTGCAGGTGCGCCGGTTTGCGCAGGCGCAGGGCCGGCACGCCAAGAACGACCGGGCGGATGCGCGCGTGGTGGCGCGGTTCACCGCGACCATGATCGATGCCGTGCCGGTGCCGCGTCGGTGCGAGCTTGACCCGCTGGTCGAACACCTGGCGCTGCGGCGGCGCTTGGTCGGCTGGATTGGCGACTGCGCCAACCAGTTGGAGCAGGTGCGCACGCCCGCGCTGCGCCGGCAGGTCCTGCGGACGCAAGCCGGCATCGAGCGCCAACGGAAGGCGCTCGATGCCAAGCTGGCGGCGCTGATCGAAGCGCGCGCGGAGTGGCGCGAGCGCGCCCGTCGGCTGCGCACCGTGCCCGGTGTCGGGCCGGTGCTGGCGGCGGTGCTGGTGGCGCTGCTGCCCGAACTCGGCACCTTGTCGCGCCGGGCGATCGCCAGCCTGGCCGGCGTTGCGCCGTTCGACGACGACAGCGCCGGACGGCACGGCCCGCGCCATGTCCACGGCGGGCGCGCGGTGGTGCGGGAGGTGCTCTACATGGCGGCCCTGACGGCGCGGCGCCACAACCCGGCCATCGCCGCCTTCGCCGAGCGGCTGGCCGGGAAGAAGCCGAAGGTCATCCTGGTCGCCTGCATGCGCAAGCTGCTGGTCATCCTGAACGCCATGCTGCGCGACGGCACCGACTGGCAGGCCACCGCCTGAAACGACAGCCCCCGCAGCCGGCGGGGCGACGCAGTGCGGCCGCCGGCGAGGCAGCGGCGCCGCAGGATCCGCCGCAGGCCGGCGTCGGCCCCGCCCGCGCCGCGGACGGTGCTTGCCTTGACCACCATCCCTTGGTTCGACCGCAGCGACCATCCCTTCGTCCCGACCTGCCGACAGGCAGGCCCCTGCGCGCAGGGGCGGTCAATGAGGGCCTGCCCCTCGGCAGGCCACCGCGCCCTTGCGCGGCGCGCAGCGTCATTGACCGCCCCGAGCACAGCGGCAGACTCGACCAGGTCGGAGGCACAAAGGCGAAACGAAGAACACGGTTGCTCTCCCGCCTGCGGGCTTGGGCCGCGAAGCGGAGCAAGGTCGGCGCGCAGCAGCGAACCGGGGTGTGGGTCTCGTGCCGCGCACCCTCATGCGCCGTGCTGCGCGCGGCGGGTTGCCGCGGCGCGGCAGCGCATCACATGATGCGATCCAAGGGCATCGAATGGGCCCGGCTTGGGGAGAAACCAACCATGACCAGACGCCGTTTCTGGGTCTACTTCCTTTTGTTCCTGTTCAACGCGATCTGCTACATCGACCGGGTGAACATGTCGCTCGCCGGGCATTCGGTGGCGCAGGAATTTCATCTGTCGCCGGTGGCACTCGGTTATCTGTTCTCCTCCTTCCTTTGGGCCTACGTCGTGATGATGCTGCCGAGCGGGCAACTCATCGACCGGTTCGGCATGCACCGAATGGCGGCGATCGGGGCTGCGGTATGGTCCGTGGCGCAGGCGCTCAGCGGGGCGGCCGTCGGGTTCACGACCCTGCTGCTCACCAGGCTGGGCCTTGGCGTCGGCGAGGCGCCGACGTTCCCGGTGAGCTACCGCTCCGTGCGCGATTGGGGCCCGGCGAGCGAGCGCGGCCGGGCGGTGGGTGCGATCCAGGCCGGCACCTTGCTCGGCCCGGCGCTCGCCGCACCGGGCGTCGCCTGGCTGATCCAGGCCACGTCCTGGCGCTGGTCGTTCGCCATCACCGGCGCGATCGGGCTGGTGTGGGTGGTGGTCTGGGCCGCGCTCGTACGGACGCCGGAACGTACGCGCTGGCTGCCCGAGGCGGAGCGGCGGCGCATCCTCGCCGAGCGGCACGCCGGCGATCCGCCCCCGGCGCACGGTGGCGTCGGCTATCGCGGGCTGCTGGCCGTGCCGTCTATGTGGGGGCTCGCCATTTCCCAGGGCTGTGCCGTCTACTCGCTTTATCTCTATCTGAGCTGGCTGCCGGACTACCTCGTCACGGCGCGGCACGTCTCGATCCTGAAATCGGGCGTGTTCACCGCGGTGCCGTTCCTCGCGGGCTCGGTGCTGGTCGTGCTGACGAACTGGGTGGGCGATGCCATGCTGACCCCGGCCACGATGCGCACCGGACGGCGCCGGCTGATCTCGGTAGCCTGCCTGCTGCTGACCGCGGCAGGGATGCTGATCCCGTTCGTGAGCTCGATCGCCGTCGTGGTGCTGCTCACCATCCTGCCGCTCAGCTTCAGCACGACAACGACCGCAAACAATGCAGCCCTGACCAACGACCTGCTGCGCTCCCCGGCCGACAGCGGACGCGCCTTCGCCTTCCTGGTGCTGGGTGGCAACGTGTTCGGGCTGCTGGCACCCATCGTCACCGGCTACATCGTGCAGGCAACCGGCAGCTTCACCTCCGCCTTCGTGCTCGCCGGCGTGCTGGCACTGCTCGGCGCACTGGTGTCCCTGCTGATGACCCGCCAGGCCCTCGGCGAAACCGAACCGGCGCCGGCGGGACTCGCCGCCGACTGAATCGGGGCGAGCCCTTGGCGGGGTCCAGGGGCAGAGCCCCTGGCCTTGCTTTCTTTGGGCGCGCCCGGGTTCCGGCCGGCGGCGGAACCGGGTAGCTTGCGCGGCGGTCGGGTTGAGCAGGGAGGATGATACGATGTGGGAAGCGAGTGAGCGTTATCCGGACCCCGCAGTGCGGGTGTTGCATGCGGATTTCAATAAATACCGTTTGCCGCTTGCTTCGGTGGAGCGGCTTGCCACCGGCTGCCGGTGGTCGGAGGGGCCGGTTTATTTTGGCGACGCACGTTGCGTGCTGTGGAGCGACATCCCGAACGACCGGATTTTGCGGTGGGACGAGGACACCGGGGCGGTCGGCGTTTATCGCAAGACCTCGTTCAACGCCAACGGCAACACCCGCGATCGCCAGGGGCGGCTGGTGACGTGCGAGCATCGTGGGCGGCGGGTGACCCGCACCGAGTATGACGGGACCATCACGGTGCTGGCCGACAGCTACCAGGGCAAGCCGTTGAACTCGCCCAACGACGTGGTGGTGGCCCGCGACGGCTCGGTATGGTTCACCGACCCGGTATTCGGGTTGCTGGGGTATTACGAGGGGGAGATGAAGTCGCCGGAACTGGCGCCGGCGGTGTATCGGATCGACGGGCAGACTGGCGCGGTGGCAAAGATGACCGACGAGATCGAGGGACCGAACGGGCTGGCTTTCTCGCCCGACGAATCGAAGCTGTATGTCGTCGCCTCGCGGGAGAACCCGCGCAAGATCCGGGTGTTCGACGTTTCGGGCGGCAGGCTGGCGGACAACCGGGTGGCGATCGATGCCGGCGCCGGCACGCCGGACGGGTTCCGGGTGGATATCGACGGCAATTTGTGGTGCGGCTGGGGCATGGGCGAGGCCGCGCTCGACGGCGTGCGCGTGTTCAATCCGGCGGGCGAGCCGATCGGACACATCACGCTTCCGGAACGGTGTGCCAACCTCTGTTTCGGCGGCCGTTGGCGCAACCGGCTGTTCATGGCGGCGAGCCATGGGCTGTATGCGCTCTACGTGAACACGCAGGGCGTGGCGGGCGGTTGAACGGGCAACTCGCCCATAAGTTGCAGAGACGAACGCGACTCTTCAAAAACGTGCATCGCCTACCATAGGTTGCATCGTATCAAAATGGAGGTTGACAAAAGTTTATTAAGGTGTAACCTTTACGCGATCTGGGGCGGGGATCAGGTGTCGAAACGAAAGAGCGGCTGGGGGCCCGTGTCAGACCGATTTCGGCGGCCAGCGGTGCTTGGCTGGATCGCGATTGCGGCTATGCTGTCGCCGCTCGGTGCTGCCTGGGGCGCGCCACCGCTACCGGCGGGTGCGCCGCCGGTGAGCGTGCCCCTGCCGCAGGGTTCTCCGTTGCCGCGTGTGTTGCCGCCGGCGCCTCTTGCGGTGGCGCCTGCCACGCCGGCAGCGCCGATGGCGATCGGCGCTGCGGTGCCCAACGAAAAACTGCCGGTGCGCACGGTCGTCGTCGCGGGCGTCACCGCCTATTCCGCGGCGCAGATTGCCGCGCTCACCCAGGGCCTGGTCGGCCCCGCCGTCCCGCTGCCGAAGATCGAGGCGGCGCGGGAGGCATTGTTGCGTCGATATCAGAACGACGGCTACGTGCTGACCGCCGTTTCCGCCAGCCTCGGCGTGCACGGCACCTTGCGCTTCCTGGTCACCGAGGGGCGGATTGCGGCGGTGAAGCTGTCGGGCAACATCGGCCCCGCCGGAACCCAGGTGCTGCGCTTCCTGAACCGGCTGACCGAGATCCGCCCGATCACCTCGGCGGCGCTGGAGCGGGCCTTGCTGCTGGCCCAGAGTGTGCCGGGCGTGAGCGTGCACGCGGTGCTGCAGCCGTCGACCGACCAGCCCGGCGCGCTGACCCTGATCGCCGAGGTCAGCCGCCAGATCGTCACCGGCCTGTTCACCACCGACAACTACGGCTCGACCTATACGGGTCCGGAAGAATCGCTGCTGGTCGTCAACCTCAACAGCCTGACCGAATTCGGCGAGCAGACCCAGATCTCGCTCTATCATACCTGGCCGGACAGCGAGACTTTCGGACAGATCTCGGAGGAAATGTTCCTCGGCGGCTCCGGCCTCAAGCTCCGGGTGTACGGCGGCAGCGGGCAGACGACGCCGACCGGTGCGCTGGCGGAGGAAGGGTATCTCGGCGTCACCACCGTGTTCGGTGCGCGGCTCAGCTATCCGCTGATCCGCGCCCGCCAGCAAAGCCTGGAGCTGTGGGGCTCGCTCGACGCGATCGAGTCCGACATCAGCACCGTCGCCGGCGGGGTGCGCTCGCGTGCCAGCTATGACTCGCTGCGGGTCGCGCGCACGGGGCTCGACTACGCGCGCTCTGACTTGCTCCTGGGCGACGATCGTGGCGCGCTGAATGCGGCGAGCATCAGCGTCTCGCACGGGTTGCCGGTGCTGGGGGCCACACCCGACGGTGCCGCGGATGCGCCCCGGGTCGGTGAGCGGACGGATTTCGTCAAGGTGAATCTCCGCCTGAGCCGCACGCAGACGTTGTTCCAGCCGTGGTCCGGCGCCTCGGTGGCGCTGATGGGGCTGGTGACCGGGCAGTGGTCGCCCGACATCCTGCCGCCGGCGGAACAGTTCTACCTCGGCGGCTTCGAATACACGCGCGGCTATTATTCGGGCGAGGTGAGCGGCGACAAGGGCCTCGCGGCCACGGCGGAGCTGCAGCTCAACACCACGCTCGATCTGCACCGGCTCGGCCTCGCGGAAGCGCTGCCGACGCAGTTCTACACGTTCTACGACTGGGGCGAGACCTGGCAGAACGAGCAGTTCGGGCTGGACGTGCATGTCTCTTCGATCGGCGGTGGCGTGCGGCTGTC
The DNA here is from genome assembly GCA_963708095.1 of uncultured Pseudomonadota bacterium. Taxonomy (GTDB): domain Bacteria; phylum Pseudomonadota; class Alphaproteobacteria; order Acetobacterales; family Acetobacteraceae; genus JAJZVS01. The sequence goes on along the minus strand of OY970182.1, from coordinate 2,098,505 downwards.
GGTCACGCGCTACGTCGATCTCGATTTCGTCGGGCTGCACCGGATCAACCTGTATCCGACCGGTACCGGCCCCTCGATCTCGGCGCTGCGGGGCAGTGCTTTCTATTGGCGCGTGCTGGCACAGTTCTGATGCGCCAGGATCGTCCCGCGCGGGAGACAGCGATGGTGAGGCAGGACGTCACGCGGCGGCGAGATCCCGCGGGCGGGGGGGAGCCGGACGGCGCGGTGCGGCTCGCCGGGGTGGTGCGGCGCTCGCGCCGGAGCCTGCTACTCGGCACGGCGTTGCAGGCCACGGTGGCGCTGGTGCTCGTGCTACCGGCGCGCGCGCAACTGGCGCCGAACGCGCGGCCCGTGGGCGGGGTGGTGGTCGGCGGCGCGGCGAGCATCAGCCAGACGCCGGGTGCGACCAATATCGACCAGTCGAGCCAGCGTGCGGCGGTGAACTGGCAGAGCTTCGACGTCGGATCGAACCAGGCGGTGAATTTCCAGCAGCCGAACGCCGCGGCGGTGGTGCTGAACCGGGTGACCGGGCCCAACCCGTCGCAGATCGCCGGGCAGATCAACGCCAACGGCCAGGTGATCCTGGAGAACCAGGACGGCATCACCTTCCTCAAGGGCGCGCAGATCAACACCGCCGGGCTGGTGGCCACGGCGGCGGGGATCACGACGAAGAACTTCATGGCCGGGCACATGGTGTTCGACCAGCCGGCCGCGCCCAACGCCGCGGTGGTGAACGAGGGCCGCATCACCGTCCGCCAGGCCGGCATCGCCGCGCTGGTAGCCCCGCAGGTGGCCAATTCCGGCGTGATCACAGCGAAGCTCGGCCGGGTGGTGCTGGCCGGGGCGAGCACTGCGACGCTCGACCTCTACGGCGACGGCCTGGTTTCCATCGACGTGAACGGGGAGGTGAAGCAGGTCCAGGTGGGACCGGACGGCAAGCCGGTGACGGCGCTGGTCACCAACACCGGAACGATCATCGCCGCCGGCGGGCAGGTGCTGCTGACGGCGCGGCAGGCGGCCGGGCTGGTGCAGAACCTGGTGGTTGCGGGCGGGACGATCGCGGCGCCGACGGCGGGCGGGGAGACCGGGCAGATCGTGCTGAACGGGATCGGTGGGTCGCTGGTGGTGGCGGGCGCGCTGCTCGCGCAGGGCAACCGGGCGGGGCAGACGGGCGGGCAGATCGAGGTGGCGCCGAGCGGGGGCGTGTCGCTCGCGGCCACCGCGCGGGTGGATGCATCCGGGGCGGCAGGCGGCGGGACGGTCGCGATCGGCACCGATCTGGCGCGCGCGGCAGGTGGGCCGGCGGTGACGCCCACGATGCTGTCGCATGACGTGACGGTGGCGAAGGGCGCGACGATCGCGGCGAATGCGACCGCGAAAGGAAACGGCGGCCGGGTCACCGTGCTGTCGGCGGCCAGCACGGTGATGGAGGGCGCGATTGCCGCGCGCGGCGGACCGCAGGGCGGAGACGGCGGGTTCGTGGAGGTTTCCGGGCAGACGCTCGGGTTCGACGGGTCGGTGGACGTCGGCGCGCCGGCGGGGAATCTCGGGACGATCCTGTTCGATCCCGGCACGCTCGATATCGTGTCCGGGGCGATCGGCTCGGGCAGCCTGGATGCCACCCTGAGCCCGGGCGGCGTGATCACCTACAACACCGGGACCACCAGCGCGTCCGATACGACCTCGCTCGATACCGTCACCAGCAGCGCGATCCACCAGCTCGGCGCCAACGGCAACGTCATCCTGCAGGCGGCCACCCTGCTCGACGTGCAGGCCAGTGTCAGCGTCGCCAACAGCCTGACCATGCACTCCGGCGGAGACCTGCTGGTCGATGCGGGGGTTTCCGTGCAGGCGGGCGGCACGTTATCGCTTGGCGCGGGGCTCGTCTTCCCGGCCGGAAGCGTCGGGGCGCCGGGATCGATTGCGCTCGGGACCGGCGGCGGTGCCGCCGTGGCGTTGACCGCATCCACCGTCATCCTGCAAGGCGGCACCAGCGGCGGCGGGCTGGTGCTGAACAACGCGCACATCGCGGCGAGTTCGGTGCTCGATCTCAGCACCGCGGCCGGCGGCGTGAGCCAGCTCGGCACCAGCACGATCGTCGCCGGCACCTTGCAGAGCGGCCACGGCATTGTGGGCAGCGTGAACCTCGGCGGCGGTAATACGATCGCCGCGATCGGCAGCCTTGTCGTCACCGGCGGCGATTTCGCGCTGCAGGACGCCGGCGCTCCCACCCTGACGGTGACGGGATCGCTGGCGGCGAACAACGTCACGCTCGGCGGCGCCACCGGGCTCGTGCTGCCCGGCACGATCAGCGCGCCGGGCGGAATCGTGGACCTCAGCACCGGCTCGGGCGGCATCCGCCAGTCGGGCAGCGGGGTCGTGGTCGCGGGGACCTTGCAGAGCAGCGGGACCATCGGCGGCGCGGTCACCCTGGCAGGCACGGCGAACGCGATCGCCGCACTCGGGGCCCTGCCGCTCACGACGCCGACCACGAGCGATTTCTTCCTCGTCGATACCGGGCTGCTGAACGCCGGCGCGGCGCTCGCGGCCGATCACCTCAGCCTGAACGCCGGCACGATCGACGTGACCGGATCGCTGTCCGGCGCGGCGCAGGTGCTGCTGAGTGCCGGCGGCGTCACGCTCGGTGCCGGCGGCACGCTCGCCGCGCCGCTGGTCGGGCTGCGGGCCGACACGATCGTTGCGGCTGCGGGTTCGATCCAATCCGTGTCGACCCTGGAAGTGGCGCCGGCCACCAGCGGCGGGACGATCACCCTGAACGGGCCCGCGAGCAGTTCGCTCGACCTCGATGCCCTGCTCGGCGCCGGCGAGAGCCTGCTGCGCATCGGCGCGGTCACGCCGGCGGGTGGGTCGGCGGCGACCACCGTGGCCGGGTCGATCGCCGTGAACGGATCGTTCGGCGTCAGCACCGTCAACCTGGAACTCGACGCCAACGACCCGATCACCGAGGGCGCGAGCGGCGCCCTGACCGCTGCAACCCTCACCGGCCTGGTGAACGGCGGCAGCGTCGTGCTGGGCGGGGCGAACACGGTCGGCACATTGGGTGCGTTCGGCGTCACGGGCGGGGATTTCAGCCTGACCGAAATGGCGGGCCAGACCCTCACCGTCGGCGGCTCGGTCTCGGCCGCCGGCCATCGGCTGACGCTCGGAGCGGACGGGCTCGCCTTCGGCAGCGCCGGCTCGCTGGTGGCGGCGACGGTGGCGCTGGCGCCCGTCACGTCCGGAACGACCGTGACGCTCGGCAGCGGCGGGACGGCGTTCGATGTGCCGGCTTCCGCGTTCGCGCAGATCAACGCCGGGCGGGTCGACATCGGCAGCCTGGACGGCGGCACCCATGTCGCCGCCGGGGCGATCAGCATCACCGCCGGGATCTCGGTCGGGCCGGGGACCACGCTCGGGCTCTATGCGAACGGTACCATCGTGGAGCCCGGCGGCTCGCTCCTCGCCGCCGGGCTGGTCGGCTATGCCGGCCTCGGCGCCGACCTGACCGCAGGCAATTCCATAGCGGCGATCGGCAGTTTCGGGATCGGAGTCGGGCAGACCCTGGCACTGAACGACGTCGCGACCGACGTCGCCCTGAACGCCAACGACGGTTTCCAGAACCTCGTCTTCACCGACCCGGGCGGCACCGTCACGATCGCCGGCGCGCTCTTCGGGCAGAACATCACGATCGATCCCGCCGTCATCGACGTCGCCAGCTCCATGAGCGTGGCCGCCGGCGGCACGATCGCGCTGGATGCCGGCACCATCGGCACGCCCGGCACGATCATCCTCGAAAGCACCTCGACCCTGCTCGCCGCCGGGGCGAGCGTGGAGCTTTCGACCGTCGGCCCGGGCGGCGGCGGGGTCACTCAGGCGTCCGGCGGGACGATCGTCGCCGGCACCCTGTTCAGCGCCGGCGGCGTGAGCGGCGGCGTCGATCTCGTCGGGTCGAACACGATCGCCGCCCTCGGCAGCTTCGCCGTACTGGACGGCGATTTCGTGCTGGCCGACGGTGGGGAGACGGGGGCACTGACCCTGACATCCACTCTGACGGCGAACAACGTGACCCTGGGCGGGGCGATCGGTGCGCCGGGGTCGATCGTGCTGAACGACGGGACGATCGCGCTCAACAGCGGCGGGACCGCGGTCACCCTGGGCGCGGGTGCCGGCGGCATCACCCTGGCCGGGACGGCGCTGGTGAACGCGGGTACCACCGGCACCCTGGCGCTGGGCGCGGGGGCGGGCGGGATCACCCAAAGCGGCAGCGCGATCATCGTCGCCGGCATTCTGCGCGGCGAGGGCACCGTGGGCGGTGCGGTCGCGCTGGGGGGGGCGAACACCATCGCCACCCTGGGCAGCTTCACCGTCTCCGGTGCCGATTTCACCCTGGCCGACGGCGGGGAGACCGGCGCCTTGAGCGTCGCGGGGCCGGTGTCGGCGGCGGACGTGACGATCGGCGGCGGCACGCTCAGCCCCGGAACCTTGGCCGTGACGGGCGACATCACCGCCACCGGCAGCTTGCTGTCGCTCGACGCCCGCGCCGGCGGCATCACGATCGGCGGCAGCCTGAACGCGAGCGGCACCCTGGCGCTGGGGGCGGCGGGCGGCGGCGTCGCGGAGACCGGAACGATCGTCGCCGGCACCCTGGCGAGCCTCGGGACGGTGGTCGGCACGGCAAACCTGATCGGGTCCAACACGATCGGCGCCATCGGCAATTTTGCCGTCTCCGGCGGGGACGTCGTGCTGGCCGACGCGGGCGAGGCCGCGGGCACGCTGGCCGTGCCCGGGACGCTGGTGGCAAACAACGTCACGCTCGGCGCGGGCAGCACCGCGCCGAGCGCCATCGCCATCACCGGGACGGTAGGCGTGAACGGCGCGCCGGGCACCGTGGCGCTGGTCGCCGGCACCGGCGGGATCGCGCTGACGGGCAGCGGGCTGCTGGGCTACGGCCCCGACGGGCTGGTCACGGTGGACCTGACCACCGCGGGCGGCGGGATCACCGAAGCCGGCTCGGCCCGGCTGAGCGCCGCCACTCTGCAAAGCACCGGCAGCGTCGTCGGCACGGTCGACCTGGCCGGCACCACCAATGCGATCGGGCAGATCGATAACTTCGTCGTTTCGGGCGGCGATCTGATCCTGATCGAGCAGGCCAACCAGCCGCTCACGGTCGCAGGGTCCGTTTCGGCCGCCGGTCACACGATCGGGCTCGGGACCGACGGGCTGGTCATGGGCGGCAGCGGTTCGCTGGTGGCGGCGACGGTAGCGATCGCGCCGGTGAGCAGCGCCGGCACCCTGGTCACCCTGGGGAGCGCAGGGGGGAGCGCAGGGTCGGGCCTCGTGCTGTCCGCGGCCGATTTCGCGCAGATCACCGCCGGCACGATCGACATCGGCCAATTGGCCAGCGGCGCAACGATCGCGAGCGCGATCAGCATCACCTCCGGCATCGCGATCCCGGGCACGACCACGCTCGGCCTGTTCGCCGCCCGTGGGATCGTGGAGGCCGGCGGCAGCATCGTCGGCGGCGGCAGCCTGATGGGGCAGGCGGGCAGCTTCGCGCTGGCCGGCGGCAACACGATCGCCGCGCTGGGGCCGATCGTCAGCGCCCAGGGTTTCAGCCTGAACGACAACGGCGCGTTGGATGTGGTGGGCGCGATCCAGGCCGGCAGCGTGGGCACCGCGGGGGCGGTGTCGATCGTGGACGCGGGGGCGCTCTCCCTGGATGCGGGCATCGCCGCCACGGTGGGCAGCGCGGTGACGACGGGGGTTTCGCTCGTCGCCACCGGGACGGGCAACGGGATCGCCCAGAACAGCGGCACGATCACCACCGATGGGGCGGTGACCCTGGCGGCTTCCGGCACGCTGCAGCAGGGCGCGGGCGCGGCGATCCTGGCCTCCGGGGGGACCATCGGCCTTTCCGGCCCGACCGGGATCGCCCTCGCCGGTTCGGTGGCGGCCGCGGCCAACAATGTGTTCGTGCAGGCGGGGACGGGTGCCGGGGTCATCCTCGCCGCCACCGGCACGCTCAGCGCCGGCGGCGCGGGGTCGCAGCTTCTGGTGCAGGGCGACACGCTCACGGTCGCCTTGGGGGCCGCGCTGCTGGCGACGAGCGGGACGGTGGCGATCGCGCCCACCTCCGCGATCGAGACGAGCTTCGGCACCACCACCCCCGGATTGCAGCTCGGACCGACGGTGGCGGCCGCGATCAGCGCGTCCGAGCTGCGGATCGGTGGATATGCCGACCCGTCCGGCGCCAACCAGGTGACCGCGAGCGGGATCAGCCTCGACCAGTCGGTCGATCTCACCGGCCATGCGGCGACGTTGCGGCTGGATGCGAACGGCGCCATCGCGCAGACCGCCGGCAGCCTGACGGTGGGCACCCTGTCGGCCAACAGTAACGGCGCTGCCTTGGGCGCGATCACCCTGAACGCCCTCGGCAACGACGTGGCGGCGCTGGGCAACGTAACGGTCGGCAACGGTGACGGCGATTTCAGCCTGGCCGACGCGGCGCCGGTCCTCACCCTGCCCGCCGCGGTGACGGTCTATGCGGATAACGTCACGATATCGAACGCGGGCAGCGTGGTGATCGCGGGCAATCTGGCGGCGACGACCGGAACCTTGACGATCACCACCGGCGCCGGCGACATCGTGGTCGAGGCCCCGGCCCTGATCGGCGCGGCCACCGGCGCTAATTTCGGCGCGGCCGGTGCCTTCACCCAGACCGGTGGCGTGATCGACGCACCGGACATCGGCATCGCCGCCAGCAACGGCGACGTGACGCAGACCGGCGGCACCATCTTCGCGGCCGCCTTCGATCCGGCGCCGGGCGGGCTGTCGGTGCGGGGCTCGGGCGGGCTCACCCAATCGGCGGGCGCGGTGCTGGCCTCGGACGGCAACCTCTCTATCGACATGCCGGGCAGCGTGAGCCTGGCCGGCAGCGTGCTCGCCTTCGGCCCCGCGACGGTGAGCGCGGGCACCAGCCTCACCAGCAGCGGGCTGGTGGCGGCCGAGGGCAATCTGTCGCTTACCGGCACCGGGTCGCTGACGCAGAGCGGCGGCACGATCGCCTCCGGCGGCAGCCTGACACTGGCGAGCAGCGGCGCGGTCTCGCAGACCGCCGGCACCGCCTATGGCGCCACCGTCAGCCTGTCCGGCGCCACGGTCGCGGGTGGGTTCCAGTCCTTCGGCGGCGCGCTCGGCGTGACCGCAGGGGCGACCACGATCGCCGCGGTCACCACCGGGGCCGTGACGCCCGGCGCCGCGGCCGGGCCTGCGACGAGCATGACCCTGCCCGTGCTGGCAGCCGGCGGGCCGGGCGCTCTGAACCACCTGCTGATCGACATCGAGGACGCGGCCAACCCCGCGGCGGGCAGCTACACCTTCACCGCGCCGCTGGTGGCGGACTGGGTCGAACTGCACACCTCCGGCGCGCTGACCGAGGGCGCCGGCGGGGTGATCGACGCCACCCTGTTCAGCGGCTCAGCCGGGATGCAGGGGCCCGGTTTCATCACCGCCTACACCAGCGCCGGGACCACGGTCGTGAGCGGCGCCAGCCTGACCAATGCCAACACGATCGCCGCCCTCGGCTCGTTCACTGCGACCGGGCCGATCGCACTCGCCGACGCGGCGGGGACGGCGCTCGACGTGGTCGGGGCCGTGCAGGCCGGTGCCGGCGGCGTGGGCGGGCAAACCTTGGCACTGACAGCCGACAGCCTGACGGTCGACGGCAGCGGCACGCCGGTGACGGTCTATGCCGGGCAGACGATCGCCTCGGCCGGCTCGCTCCTCGCCGATGCGACGATCACGGGCGGCATCATCCGGCCCGGGCAGATCCAGCTCGTCACGGACAACCTGGCCCTCACTCCCGGCGGCACCGTGCTCGTCAGCGCGCCGGACGGCAGCGTGGCGATCGCCCCGCGCGGCGCCACAGTGATCGCGCTGGGCGAGGTCTCGTCGGCTGGCACGCTCGGACTGTCGAACGCATTGCTGAACGACATCACCACGCTCGGCACCTCCACCGGGCCGGCCGGGACCGAGACCCTGCTGATCGGCAGCCTGGACGGCGCCACGCCCGCGGTCGGCGCGATCGACATCAACAGCGGCATCGTGCTGGGCACGGTGGCGCGCACGCTCGACCTGGCGGCGAGCGGGACGGTGGCGGAATTCGGCGGCGGGTCGCTGTCGGTGACCGCGCTCGCCGGCAGCGCGGCGGCGTTCGCACTCGACACCGGCGCCAACGCGATCGCCGAGCTGGGCAACGCGACCGCGCGCGCGCAGGGGGGCACGCTCTATCAGACCAGCGGCTTCGGCGCGCAGACCTCGCTGGTGGCGGGCGGCGACATCCGGCTGAACGATACTGCGAGCCTGACGGTGGTCGGGCCGGTCACCGCCGGGCTGTCGGTGCAGCCCGATACGCTCGAACTGATCGCGCCGTCGATCGACATCGTGACCGGTCCCACGGTCGTGCTGGGCACCGGCACCATCGCCGCGGCCGGGGCGCTGCTGGCGAACGGGGCGGTCGCGGGCGGCACGTTGAACGCCGGGCTGATCGCGTTGCAGGCCGACGCGCTGTCGATCCAGGGCACCACCGCGGCCGGCGTTCCAGTGCCGATCGTCGTGGCGCCGGGCGGAATGGTCGCGATCGCGCCCTATACCGCCGGCTCGGCGATGTCGATCGACGCCACCGCAGGATCGACCGCGGGCACCCTGTCGGTGGCGGCGAGCAGCCTCGGCTTCGTGTCCACCTTCGGCAGCCTGACGGTGCCGGGCGTGGCGCCGGTGGGCGCGCAGACCCTGGTGCTGGGCAGCACCGACGGCAGGGCGACGCAGCGCGCGGGGTCGATCGCGTTCACCACCCCGCTCGACCTGCGCAACACCGCGACCACCCTGGCGCTGTTCACCTCCGGCACGGTCAGCCAGGCGATCGGGGCGGGGATCACGGTGGGCGCGCTGGTCGGGCAGGCGGGCGATGCGGGCCATGCCGCGGCGGCGATACTCCTGACCGGACCGAACGACGTCGCCAGCCTCGGCGGCGCGATCGGCGCAACGACTGTGCTGAACGCCCCGGTGGCGCTGAGCACGGACAACCTGGGTGCGGCGGGCACCTTGATCGTCAACGTCGCCACGGTGCTGGGCGGCGGCGACCTGATCGTGCCGGCCGGGCGCACGGTGGCGGCGGGCCAGCAATCGACGGCACGGCTGGAAATCGACGTGGCCGGCAGCCTGCTGGTGGCGGGCTCGGTGCTGGCCGACAACGGCAACGCCTATCTGCACGCCGGCAACGGCAGCATCGCCGGCGACGTGACGATCGCGAGCGGCGGCACGGCCCTGGCGGGTGGCGCGGTGGGCAGCAACCCGACGCTCGAAGTCTCGGCCGGCATGGCCTACGCCGCATCCGGCAGCGGGTTCGCCTACACGGCCGGCGCTGGCGGCACGATCCTGATCGACGGGCTGGTCTCCGCGCTTGTTCCCGGCACCCCGACGAGCGGTACCGTCGGGCTGTATGCGCAAAACGATATCCTGGAGCCGGGGCCGCTCGGCTCGGGTACCTTGGCGGCCAATGTGCTGACCGGCAGCGCCGGCGGCAGCGCCCAGCTAGACGGCTCCTCGCCCGGCGGGCCGCCGGTGAACCAGGTCGGCACCCTGGCCGGCTTTACCACCGGTAACGGATTTCTGCTGCGCGATGGCACCGCGCTTACCGTGACCGGGACGGTGCGCGACTTGGGGCCGGGGATCACCCTGGCGGTGGCGCCGGCGGGCACTCTGGTCGCAGGCTACGGCATCGGCGATCTGGCGGTGGGCGGCGTCGTCGACGCCGCCGGTCCCGCCGGCGTGGTGAAGCTGGAAGCGACCGGTAACGTCTATGAGACCGCCGGCGGGACCATCGTGGCGCCCACCCTGATTGCCCAGGCGGGCGCGATCCCGGACACCGAGACGGTGGCGCAGGCGAACGTGCCCGGCACGGCGCCGGTGGCCGGGGCAGGGGTCTCCCGCGGCGCGATCTGGCTGGCCGGAGCAAATACGATCGGCACCCTGGCCGGCGCCACCGCGATGGGCAATCTCCTGGTCAACGACACGCAGAACCTGATCCTTCCCGTCGGCGGGACCGTGCTGGCCGGGGTGGGCGCGGGCACGCTCACGGCTGCCGGCAGCATCCCCGGGGTCACCCTGCCGACCACCCCCACCGCCGAGATTGATGCCGCGGGCCAGAGTCTGACCGTCGCCGGCCTGCTGCACGCCGGTATCGACGGCAGCCAGACCGGCAACGTGGTGTTGAACGCCGGGACCAGCGGGGCCGGCGCGGTGATCGTCAGCGGCACGGCGCTGGCGGCGAATGCCGGGACGATTGCGATCACCGCCGGGGCCACGATCGCCCTTCCCGGCACCCTCGCGGGCCAGGTCGGCGGGGTGGCGGCGGGGCTCGTGCAACTGGCCAGCGGCGGCGGGATCGGCGAGACTGGGGTGATCGACACCACCAGCCTGACCGGTGGCAGCACCGGCGCGACCAGCCTGACCGGCAGCAACACCATCGCCACGCTCGGATCCTTCACCGCGGCGGGATTCACGCTCGATGCGGGTGCGGTGCTGGCGGTGAACGGCCCGGTGAGCGGGGGTACCCTGGCCGCGATCATCGACACGGCGGGGCTTTCGGTGCCCGGGACCGTGAACGCCGGAGCAATCCTGCTGAGCGGGGCAACTCTGGCGATTGGCGGGCTGGTGACGGACGGTGGCGCCGGGACGACGACCTTGATCGCCACGGCGGGGTCGATCACCGAGCCCGGCACGCTGATCGTGGGCACGCTGAGCGGCAGCAGCACCGACGCGACCAGCCTGACCGGCAGCAACACCATCGCCACGCTCGGATCCTTCACCGCGGCGGGGTTCACGCTCGATGCGGATGCGGCGCTGGCGGTGAACGGCCCGGTGAGCGGGGGTACCCTGGCCGCGATCATCGACACGGCGGGGCTTTCGGTGCCCGGGACCGTGAACGCCGGAGCAATCCTGCTGAGCGGGGCAACCCTGGCGATTGGCGGGCTGGTGACGGACGGTGGCGCCGGGACGACGACCCTGATCGCTACGGCGGGGTTGATCACCGAGGCCGGCACGCTGATCGTGGGTACGCTGAGCGGCAGCAGCACCGGCGCGACCAGCCTGACCGGCAGCAACACTATCGCCGCCATGGGCAATTTCTCGGCCGGGGGACTGACCCTGGACGACGGCGCAGCCTTGACGGTGACGGGACCGGTGACCGGCGGCAGCCTGGCGCTGCTCGATGACCCCGTCGGGTTTACGGTGGGCGCCGGCGGCAGCGTGATCGCCAACGCGGTCAGCCTGATCGCGCCCGGGCTGATCCTGAGCGGTTATGTCTCGGACGGCGGCGGCGCGGGTACGATGAGGCTGATCGCGAGCAACGGCTCGATCGACGAAACCGGCACCCTGGTCAGCGGTACGTTGAGCGGGTCGAGTACCGGAGCTACCCAGCTTACCGGGCACAACACCATCACCTCGCTCGGCACCTTCTCCGCCGCCGGCTTCATTCTGGACGCCCAGGCGCCGCTGACGGTGACAGGATCGGTGGCCGGCCACGCCCTGGCGCTGATCGATGACACGGCCGCGCTGACTGTGGGCGGGACGGGTTCGGTGGGCGCCAGCACGGTCAGCCTCACGGGATCGAGCCTCACCCTCACCGGGCTGGTATCGGACGGCGGCGGCGGGACCACCAGCCTCATTGCGACCGGCGGGACGCTCAGTGAAACCGGTATCCTCCAGGTCGGCACGCTCAGCGGATCGAGCACCGGGGCAACCAGCCTGACCGGCACCAACACCGTCGCCACGCTGGGCGCGTTCACCGCGTCCGGCGGCCTGACCCTCCGCGACAATGCGGCTCTGACGGTGGCGGGTATGGTGAACGGCGGGGGCCTCGTGCTGCTGGACGACACGGCCGGGCTGACCCTGAATGCCGGCGCCGAGGTGGCCGCCAGCGCAGTCAGCCTGACCGCGACCAGCCTCACCCTCGCCGGGTTGGTGTCCGACGGCGGCGATGGCACCACCAGCCTGGTGGCGACCAACGGCGCGATCGACGAAACCGGCGCCCTGGTCAGCGGCACGTTGAGCGGCAGCAGCACCGGCGCGACCAGCCTGACCGGAACCAACGCCATCGCCGCGCTGGGTCATTTCTCCGCCGCCGGGCTGACCCTGGACGATGGCGCAGCGCTGACCGTGACGGGATGGGTCGCCGCCGGCGGCCTGGCGCTGCTGAACGACACCGCCGGGCTTACGGTGGGCAGGACCGGGACACTGAGCGCCGGCGCGATCAGTCTGACTGGGGCCAGCCTGACCCTCGCCGGGCTGGTGTCGGACGGTGGCGGCGGCGCCACCAGCCTGGTGGCGACCAACGGCGCGATCAGCGAAACCGGCACTCTGGTGAGTGGCACCCTGACCGGCAGCAGCACCGGTGCCACCAGCCTGATCGGCAGCAATACCGTCGCCACACTGGGCAATTTCTCTGCGTCCGGCGGATTGACCCTGAACGACGGTACCGCGCTCGCGGTAACGGGTGTGGTGGCGGGCGGCAGCCTCGCCGTGCTTACCGACACCGCCGGGCTGACGGTGGGCGCGAGCGGGCAGGTGAGCGCGAGCGCGGTCAGCCTGACCGGCACCAGCCTGACCCTCGCCGGCAAGGTCACCGACGGCGGCGCCGGGACCACCAGCCTCACCGCGACTGACGGCGCGATCACCGAAACCGGCGCCCTGGCGAGCGGCACCCTGTCCGGCAGCAGCACCGGCGCCACCAGCCTGACCGGCACCAACGCCATCGCCACCCTGGCCGGCTTCACTGCCGCCGGCGGCCTGACGCTCGACGACGGCGGCGACCTGACGGTTTCCGGCCCGGTCTCCGCCGGTCCGGCGGCGCAGATCACCCTCCCCGGCGCCCTGACCGTGAGCGGCCCGCTTACCGCCGGGACGGTGAACCTGACCGCCGCCAGCCTGAGCCTCGACGGCACGCTCACCGGCACGACCAAGGTGGTGCTCGCCGTGGGCGGGGCCGTGAGCGAAACGGGCTCCCTCGATACTCCGATACTCACCGGCAGTTCGGGCAGGGCGACCAGCCTGACGAGCGGCGGCAACCGGATCGGCGCGATCAACAGCTACACCGCCGGCAGCGTGCTGAACGTTGTCGACGGCGAAGCTCTGACCCTCGCCGGCGTCATCAATGCGCCGACGATGGTGTTCGACGCCACGCCGAACCAGATCACCATCGCCAACGGCACCACGATCGTCACCGGCGGCACCGCGCGCCCGAACGGCCCGGCCGGCAGTTTCGCCTACCCGCTCAGCACCACCGCCAGGCCGGACACGCCCGGCGCCTATTTCAGCGACTTCCTGCAGCAAGGGGCGGTGACCGTCCGCTCGCAGGACGGCGGTCCGAGCACCGTCCGGATCGACGCCTACGACGGCGGCAACATCACCTTCTCCCCGAGCGGCGGGCTGTATGGCACGTCCACCTGGCTCATCCTGGACCTGCACAGCAGCGGGGCCCTCGGCACCGCCTCGGGCAACGTGTTCGTCCGCTGGCTCGACGTGATCTTCCCGGTCGGCAGCGCCGGCGGCGGCGCTGATCTCGGGGGCACCGTCGATGGAATCGGCGGCCAGTCGGCCGCCGGGGCCGCCGACATCTCGCCGGTGGCCGATGCACGCTATCGCTTCAATAGCTGCGCCATCGGCTCGGTGAATTGCATCGTGCTGCCGGTGGAGGTGCTGCCGCTGGCCAATCCACTGGAGGGCTTCTCGCTCGGTTCGCTGCTCGATTCAGACGAAGACGACGACCTGTTCCTCCCGCTTGTCTCCCGCCGGGACTACTGACCCATGCGTGCGATCCCCACCCTGGCTGCGCTCCTCCTGACCCGGCTGCGTCGGCCCGTGCTCCGGCTGGCGCTGCTGGCGCCGCTCGCGCTCGCCGCCTGCGCCCGCCCGCCGGCCTCGGCCTACGTCAAAGTCGGCACGGGCAGCGGCACGCCGGCCGCGCAGATCGCGATCGGGCGCAATTCCGTGGGCGAGGCCTGCACGTTACAATCGACCGGTAACGGCAGCGCCGACGTCTATTGCGGAAGCTGGCAGCAGCCCAGCGCGCATGTGCGCGAAGGCGCCGCGGCCAGCGCCGGGGAACTCGGCGCGCTCGCCATCGCGAGCCCCTGGCGGGTCGGCATCGACGAACGCTTCCTGTGCCAGGCGCCGCGCGCCACCTCGATCCTGGGCGGCCACCCGGCGGAGCTCCTGACCTGCACCCAGCGGCTGGGCGGCTGGCCGCATGTGGCGATGGTGGCGATGGTCGGCGGTCGTGCCTGGTACGCCGACGGCGTGCTGCCCGCCGCCGGGGCGATGGAGCGCGCGATCGGCGTGCGCGCCGGCATCCTCAGCGCCTCCGCCGCACCGCCCAGCTCGGCGGCCGACGCGCTGCTCGCCACCCGGCTCGCGGCGCAGGCGTTCAGCTCCGGCGACATCGGCCAGTTCAACGGGCTGATGACCGCCGGCACTCGCGCCAACCTCGCCGACGACCCGGCGGCGGCGGAGGCGGCATTCCGCGCCGCGCTCGCGATCCAGCGCAAGGCGCTCGGGCCCAACAACCCGAACACCGTCACCGCGCTGATGACGCTTGCCTTGCAAATCTCCGACGAGGGACGCTTCGCCGAGGCCGGCCCGCTGTTCGCCCAGGCCGAGCAGCTCGCGCCGCAGGCCGCCGATCCCACGGCGTCGGCGCGGTTGTTGCACTACCGCGGCCTCGATGCGCTGAACCAGGGCCGCTACACCGCCTCGCTCAAGCTCCTGCGCCAGGCCGCCGCCGGCTACGCGGCGCTCCTGCCTGCCACCGTGCTGCATCCGCACCCGATCGGCGTCTCGGCTATGCACGGCTTTGGCGGGCCGACCGGCGGCGCCCTCAGTTCGCTGCTGCCGAACCAGGATCTGCTGACGAACCCCTCGGCGCAAAGCGCGCTGCTCGGGCTGATCGAGGCGCGGCGGAACATGGCGCTGGTGCTGCGGCAAGTGCACAGCCTGCCGGAAAGCGAGGCGATGCTGGCCAGCGCCACCACGCTCGCCCGCGCCAACGGGCTTGACAGGCCGATCGTCACGGCACGGCTGCTGCGCACCCAGGGCATCACCGCCGAGGACTCCGGGCACGCGGCGCAAGGGCTCACCGACCTCGCCGCAGCCTCCGCCGCTTTCGGCGTCGCGTTGCCGGGATCGAAGCCGCTGGCGGATACCGACCTGCTGGACGCCGCCATTCTGCTCGCCCACGGCCGGGCGACAGCCGCATTGCCGAATTGCCGCGAAGCAGTCGCCACCCTGGTGGCGCTGCATGTCGGCACCGAGCCCGTGCTGATGGAACCGTGTCTCGACGTCTATGCCGCTGCCGCGACCGCGGCCCCGCCGGAGCAGCGCCAGGGGCTGCTGGCCGAAATGTTCACCGCTGCGCAGCTCGCCCAGGGCAGCGTCACCAGCCAGCAGATCGCCGAGGCCACCGCCCGGCTGCAGGAAAACGCGCGGGATCCGAAGGTGGCAGCGGCGATCCGGGCGCGCCAGGACGCCGGCGCACGCCTGCGCCTGCTCTATCGCCAGCGCGACCAGGCCGAGGCCACCGCGCGCAGCGGCGGCGCGCCGCTTCCGCCTGCGGCGCTCGCCGCGCTCGACAAGCAGATCGATGCCGCGCGCACCACGCTCGCCGATGCCGACAGCGCCGTGCAGGCCGCGGCGCCCAACTACGGCCAGCTCGTCCAGCAGATGGTGCCGGCGAGCGCGGTGTTCGCCGCCCTGCACCCGCACGAGGCGTTCGTGCAGATCACCCTCGGCCCGAAGCACGGCTGGGTGTTCCTGTTGCGCGACCGGCGGATCGCGATCTCCCGCGTGCCGGGCGGCCTGGCCGCCATGGCGCGGCTGGTGCACCAGGTCCGTGCCGGCATCGAACTGACGACCACGAGCCTGCCCGTCTTCGACGTCGCCGGCGCGCAGGCCCTGTACACCGATACCCTGGGCGGCGTGGCGCAGGACATGAAAGGGGTGAAATCCCTGGTGGTGGCACCGGCCGGGCCGCTGCTGTCGCTGCCGTTCGAAGTGCTGCTGACCGGTCCGGCCCAGGCCGACCACCTGGCCAGCGCGCCCTGGCTGGTGCGCGCCTTCACCATCTCCCACGTGCCGGCGGCGGCCAACTTCGTCTCCCTGCGCAAGGTCGCCGGCACCTCCCGCGCGACGCAGCCGTGGTTCGGCTTCGGCGACTTCCAGCCGCTGACCCTGGCGCAGGCCGAGGCCAGCTTCCCGGGCGCTGCCTGCGGCGATACCGCGCAACTGCTCGCCGGGCTGCCGGCGCTGCCCTATGCGGGCAAGGAACTCACGGCGGCCCGCGAGCTGCTGGGCGCCAGCACCAGCGACGAGCTGCTCGGGCCGAACTTCACCGTGCCGGCGGTGCTGCGTACCGACCTCAAGAACTTCCGCATCCTGCATTTCGCGACCCACGCCCTGCTGCCGGCGGAACTGCGCTGCCAGAGCCAGCCGGCTATCGTCACCTCCGATCCGACCGGGGCGACCAACGCCGCCGGGGCGCTGCTGACCGCGGCGGACGTGACGGGAATGCATCTCGACGCCGACCTCGTGATCCTGTCAGCCTGCAACTCCGGCGGACCGGGCGGGGAAACGGCGGGAGAAAGCCTGTCCGGCCTGGCGCGTGCCTTCTTCTTCGCCGGCGCACGGGCGCTGATGGTCACCCACTGGTCGGTGAACGACCAGGTGACCGCCTATCTCATCGCGGACACCCTGCAACGAATGCGCGCCAACCCGGCACTCGGCGTCGCCGGCGCGCTGCGCCTGGCCCAGCTCGCCATGCTCGCCGACGCCGGCCACAACCTTCCGGCGGAAGTGGCGCACCCGTTCTTCTGGGCCCCCTTCGCCGTGATCGGCGACGGCGGCGAACGCGCCGCCGCCACCGCCGCGCGCCAGATGCCCGCCGGCAAGCGTGCGGGTTGAACGCAAGGAAGCAAGGCCAGGAGGCTCTGCCCATATACCTGGATCCAATATACCTGGATCCAGGCCGAGGGCGCGCACCCGTGGAATCCTTCGCTCGTCCCTCCCCTGAGGGTTGGGCGTTGTGATAGGTCCCCTGAGCCGGCGCGACGCGCGCGGGCACGAGACCCACGCCATGACCGTTGACTTCGCTGCCGACATCGCCCCCTTGGCCGCCGCCGTGGACGAGACCCGCCAGTGGGAGCGGCTGATGGCGACGGCGTGAACCGCGCCTGCCTCACCCCGCTCGACCGCGCGGCCCGCCGACTGCTGATCGGCTGGGCGCAGGCGGCCGGCGCCACACCCGTCGCCCGATCGAGGTGGTCGCCTGGACCAACGAGGAAGGGGGCCGGTTCGCCCCCGGCTGTATGGGCTCCATGACCTGGAGCGGCGCCTCCGCGCTCATCTCGGTCGACGCCGTGGCCAACCTATGGCTGCGGCGGGAGGGCACCGACCCCACCGCCGCCCCGGTGCTGACCGGCAGCCACATGGACAGCCAGCCCGAAGGCGGACGGTTCGACGGCATCTACGGCGTGATCGCCGGCCTGGAAGTGCTGGCGGCGATGCAAGCCGCCGGCTGCCGCGGCCGACTTCGCCGCGCAGCGCGACCCCGACGGCGTCGCCTTCGCCGACGCGCTCGCCGAACAGCTTGCCGCGGAAGCCGGCCTGCCCCGCCGCGCCCTCGGCCCCGACCCGCGCCCCGCCGCCTATGTGGAAGCGCATATCGAGCAAGGCCCGCTGCTGGAGGCCGCCGGCGAGGACATCGGCGTCGTCACCGGCATCCAGGGCAGCCGCTGGTTCTCGGTGACGCTGCACGGCGAGACCGCGCATGCCGGCACCACGCCGCGCGCGCTGCGCCGCGACGCGGTGCAGGACATGCTGCGCGCGCTCACCGCGCTGAACGCGCTGATGGAAGACCCCGCCGACGTGCTGCGCTTTACGGTGGGACGGATCGAGATCGCACCGAACGCGCCCAATTCGGTGGCGAACCGCGCGCGCTTCTCCATCGACCTCCGCCATCCGGACGCCGCGGTACTGGCTGCGCGCGGCGACGCGGTGGCGGGCGTGGTGCAGGCCGCGCTGCGCACCACGACGGCGGAGGTCGTGCAGACCTCGCACGCGCCGCCGACCGCATTCGACCTCACCGTGGTGGCGCGGATCGAACGCGCGGCCGCGGCGCTGGGCTTCCGCCATCGGCGCATGCCCTCGGGGGCCGGGCACGACGCGCAGTTCGTGGCGCCGGTCTGCCCGAGCGGGATGATCTTCGTCCCCTGCCGCGGCGGGGTCAGCCACAATCCGGCCGAATACGCCTCGCCCGCGCAACTGGCGGCGGGAACCCGGGTGCTGGCGGCGACCCTGGCGGAGCTCGCTGCAGCCTGAGTGCTGCCCAGCGGCTTGCTTGCACCGGCGTTTACCGGCAGATAACGTCACCGAACTGTCACAGACTTTCATTCAGGAGAGCACCATGCGGCTCATCCACTGGATTGCCCTCATCCCCTTCGTCGGCATGCTGATCGGTCCCGTCGTGCACAACCATGTGCACCCGCTGATCCTCGGCATGCCGTTCCCGCTCGGCTGGGTCACGGTCTGGGTCGTGCTGACCGCGGTCGTCATGGCGATCATCTATGCGATCGACCCGGCGAACCGCGGGGACGAAGCGCCATGAGCCCCGCCCTGATCCTGATCGGACTGGCGGCGCTGGGCGCGCTGGTCCTCGGCGTGCTGGCGCGCAAGGGCCACGACATGGGGCTCGAGCAATGGACCGTCGGCGGGCGCGGCTTCGGCTGGGTGTTCGTCTTCCTGCTGCTGGCGGGCGAGATCTACACCACCTTCACCTTCCTCGGCGCGTCCGGCTTCGCCTACGGGCTCGGTGCGCCGGCGTACTACATCATCGCCTACGGCTCGCTCGCCTATGTGATCGCCTACTTCCTGCTGCCGCCGATCTGGGTCTACGCCAAGCGGCATGGGCTGCACTCGCAGCCGGATTTCTTCGTGCGCAAATACGACAGCCGCGCGCTCGGAGCGCTGGTCTCCGTCGTCGATCTGGTGGCGCTGATCCCGTACCTGGTGCTGCAGCTGACCGGGCTCGGCATCATCGTGCAGGCGGCGGGCTACGGGGCCATCCCGAAGGACGCAGCGATCTGGGTGGGGGCGGCGATCGTCACCGCCTACGTGATGGTCTCCGGTATCCGCGGCTCGGCCTGGACCGCGGTGGTGAAGGACGTCCTGATCCTGGTCGTGGTGGTGTTCCTCGGCCTCTACCTGCCGATCCACCTCTACGGCGGCGTCGGCGCGATGTTCGAGAAGATCGCCGCCGCCAGGCCCGGCTTCCTGGTGTTCCCACCGAGCGGGCAAAGCGTCGCCTGGTTCGTTTCCACCGTGCTGCTGACCGCGCTCGGCTTCTTCATGTGGCCGCATTCCTTCGCGGCCTGCTACACGGCGCGCGACGCACGGGTGTTTCGGCGCAACGCCATCATCCTGCCGATCTACCAGTTGATCCTGCTGTTCGTGTTCTTCGTCGGCTTTGCCGCCGTGCTGACCGTGCCCGGGCTGAAGGGTGCGGCCACCAACCTCGCGCTGTTCAAGCTGGTCACGCAACAATTCCCGCCTGCCGTGGTGGGCATCATCGGCGCGGCAGGGGTGTTCACCGCGCTGGTGCCGGGATCGCTGATCGCCATGACGGCCGCAGCCCTGCTGTCGAAGAACCTGGTCGGCCTGGTGCGCCCGGACGCCAGCGACGACCAGACGGTGGGGCTCGCCAAATGGCTGGTGCCCGTGATCATGCTGATCGCGGTCTATTTCACCATCACCGGAAGCTCCACCATCGTCACGATGCTGCTGGTCGGCTACAGCTTCGTCACGCAACTGTTCCCCACCGTCGTCGCCAGCCTGATGCCGCGCAACCCGGTCACCGCCGCCGGTGCCTTCGCCGGCATCCTGACTGGCGTGGTCGTGGCCACGATCCTCACCTTCACCCACGCAACAATCGGCAGCCTCGTGCCCGGGCTGCCGGAAACCATCCGCGACCTCAACGTCGGCATCATCGCCCTGGTGGCAAACGTCGTGGTGCTGATCGCCGTGAGCGCCGTCACCCGCCAACGGGCGGTGCCGGCGTAGGCGGGGCGGTCTGTAAGCAAGGCCAGAGGGGTGAAGCCCCTTTGGCCTTACTTGCCGGCCGGCACCGCACCCGCCAGCGCCGCCGGCAGGTCCTCGGCGACCAGGCCCGGGCCCACGGCGTTAGCTGCCGCGCCGTGCCACCAGGCGGCGGCGGCGGCGGCCTCCCACGGCGGCATTCCTTGTGCGAGCAGGCCGGCGACGATGCCGGCGAGCACGTCGCCGGCGCCGGCGGTGGCCAGCCAGGGGGGTGCGTTTGCGTTGATGGCGGCGCGTCCGTCGGGGGCGGCGATGATCGTGTCCGCGCCTTTCAGCAGGACCACGGCGCCGGTGCGTGTGGCGGCGACGCGCACGGCGGCGAGGCGGTCGGTCCCTGGGGGGCCGAAAACACGGGTGAATTCGCCGAGATGCGGGGTGAGAACGGCGGCGCCTGCCAACGCCTCCGGCCGACCGGCGCAGGCGGTGAAGCTGTCGGCATCCACCACGACGTGTCGTCCGGCGGCCAGCAGTAGGGGGAGCGCGGCCGCGGCAGCTTCCGATCCAAGGCCGGGGCCGCAGACCCAGACGGTGCGGCGCGGATCGGCGAGCAGGGCTTGGATCGTGTCGTCCGACACGATCGTGCCGGGCGATCCGGCGCGGTAGATGGCTGCGGCGGCGGCGGGGGCGGCGATGGTGACAAGGCCGGCGCCGGCGCGGCGGGCCGCGTCGGCCGCCAGCCGGGTGGCGCCGGTCATGGCGGCGCCGCCCAGGATCGTGACGTGGCCGCGGGTGTATTTGTGGCTGGCGGCGTCGGGGCGCGGCAGGGTCCAGAGGGCGGGGCCGTTGGCGAAGGTCGCGGGACGGACCGATGCCAGGACGGCGGCGGGCAGGCCGATGTCGGCGAGGAGGGTTTCGCCGCACTGCGTGCGCCCCGGCAGCAGCAGGTGGCCGGGCTTGCGGCGGAAGAAGGTGACGGTGAAGGCCGCGTGCGGGGCGAAGCCGCGCACTGCGCCGGTGGCGCCGTCGATGCCGCTCGGGACGTCGATCGCGACGATCCGGGGCGCGGCGGCCAGCACTGCGGCGACCTCCGGGTCCACGTCCCGCGCCAGGCCGGCGCCGAACACCGCGTCGATGGCGAGGCTGGCGCGGGCGGCTTCCTCGGGCTGGAACGGTACCGTCGGTCCGTGCCAGCGCGCGGCCGCGGCGGCGGCGTCCGATCCGGCGCGCGGGGATGCGCGTGCGGCCACCGCGACCGGCCAGCCCTGTTGCGCGAGCAGCCGCGCCGCCACGTAGCCGTCCCCGCCGTTGTTGCCCGGGCCGCAGAGCACCAGGGTGCGGCAGGGCCGGATCCGCGCCCGGATCGCGCGCGCCACCGCCCGTCCGGCGGCTTCCATCAGCGCCGGCCCGGGTGCGCCGAGGCCGGGGGCAAGCGAATCCGCGTGCCCCATCTCGGCCGGCGTGAGCAGTTCCGGCGGGTCGTCCCGCCGCGCGCGTCCCGTGCTATCCATGCCGCGGACAATGGAACCGGAGGGGACCGTGATGGAAGACTATCAACTGGACATCCTGGTGCAGGGCTATCCCGGCAAGTCGGTCTGCCACGGCGGGCTGGGCTGGAGCACGATCGTGCTGCTGCGCGGCAACGGCCATGTGGCGCTGATCGACGTCGGCACGTTCAGCCACCGTGACAACCTCATCAAGGGACTTGCGCGCCACGGCCTGTCGCCGGACGAGGTGACCGACGTGATCCTGACCCATTCGCACCACGACCATGCGGTCAACTGGGTGTTGTTCCCGAAAGCGGCGATCTGGATCGGCGCGGAGGAGCTGGCGTGGTCGGTGAAGGAGCCCTGGGGCCGGACGCCCGTGCCCGAACTTTACGTGCGCGAACTGGCCGGCTCGGCGCAGATGAAACCGATACGCCACGGCCAGGCCGTGCTGCCCGGCCTGGTGGCCTACGACGCGCCCGGCCACACGCCGGGGCACATGATGTTCGTGCTGTCGGGCAAGGAGCGCGACGTGATCTTCACCGGCGACGCGGCGAAGAACCGGGTGGAGCTGCTGACCCGTGCGGCCGACATGACCTATGATCCCGCGGTGACCGCCGGCTCGATCGAGGCGATGTGGGAGCTGTGGCGCCGCCGCCCGGGCACGTTGCTGGTGCCTGGCCACGACCTGCCGATGGTGCTGGAGAACGGCCAGCCGGTGTTCGTGGGCAAGCGGGAGGCGGCGATCGTTGCGTGGTACGACAACGACCTGGAGACCACCACCCGGTTCGAACTGACCATCGCGCAATAAGGAATCGCGAGCATGCAACTCGGTGCGATGATCCCGCAGAACGACATCGGCGGCAGCGCTCCGGCGCTGCGCAGCTTTGCCGCGGCGGCGGAGGAATACGGCTACGACTACCTGCTGGGGGCGGACCATGTGCTGGGGGTGAACACCGCTTCCCGCCCCGACTGGCCGCGCGACCGCAACACCTCGGCGGATTTCTTCCATGATCCGTTCGTGATGTTCGGTTTCCTTGCCGGGGTAACGAAACTTGGGTTCGCGACCGGCGTGCTGATCCTGGCGCAGCGCCAGGCGGTGCTGGCGGCGAAGCAGGCGGCGAGCCTGGCGTTGCTGTGCGACGGGCGGTTCCGTTTCGGGGTCGGCGTCGGCTGGAACCCGGTGGAGTTCACCGGGCTGAACGAGAACTTCCACGACCGCGGCAAGCGTTCGGAAGAGCAGGTGCAGGTGATGCAGGCGCTGTGGGCGTCGCCGCACGTGACGTTCGAGGGCAAGTGGCACAAGGTGGAGGACGCCGGCATCAACCCGCTGCCGCCCGGCGGGCGGGTGCCGGTGTGGTTCGGCGGCCATCACGAGAACACGTTGCGCCGGATCGCCAAATGGGGCGACGGCTGGATGATGCTGGCGCACCCCGCCGGCGCCGAGGCGCAAGCCGCGTTCGACACGTTGCGCCGACTGATCGAGGCGGAGGGCCGCGATCCGGCATCGATCGGCATCGAGATCTGGACCTCCACCGGGTCCGGAACGGAAGCGGACTGGCGGCAGGAGCTGCTGTTCTGGAAGCGCGCCGGGGTGACGCATGTGACGGTGGCGAGCACGCACGGCCGCGGCGGGCATGCGCGCATCGCCGGGCGGACCCTGGCCGACCATATCGACGCTCTGCGGCGCTACAAGGCGGCGGTGGCCGACCTGCTGTAGCGCCGCGCGAGACTCCCCGCCGGTCTGCCCGCGATTCGGGCAAATGCCGTGATTTGGCGCGGCGACCGGCGGGTCGCCCCCCGCGCGGGGCCCAATACCCTCCGGAATGCCCTGGCACGCGGCTTGCGTTGGAAATCGCAAGCGCGGGAGGCCGCGCTTGCGCGCCGGGAAGGCAGGCCGCCTCCGCCCCCGGCGGGCCAACAGATAGCTGGGGAGCTCCGCATGTCATCCGATGGCTTCACTTTGGGCCGCCGCAGTCTCGGCCTGCTCGGCGCCGGGCTGGTCGCCGCCGCAGCCGGCTTGCCCGCCGTGCCGTCGCTCGTTTCTTCCGCCGAGGCCGCGCCGGCGCCCGAGACCGGCCCGATCAAGGTGGGCATCCTGCATTCGCTTTCCGGCACCATGGCCATCAGCGAGGCGCCGCTGAAGGACGTGATGCTGATGCTGATCGCCGAGCAGAACAAGAAGGGCGGCGTGATGGGCCGCCAGCTCGAGCCCGTCGTGGTCGATCCGGCATCGAACTGGCCGCTGTTCGCCGAGAAGGCGCGGCAGTTGCTGTCGGTCGACAAGGTGGCGGCGGTGTTCGGCTGCTGGACGTCGGTATCGCGCAAGTCCGTGCTGCCGGTGTTCGAGCAGCTCGACGGCATCCTGTTCTACCCGGTCCAGTACGAGGGCCAGGAGTGCAGCCGCAACATCTTCTACACCGGTGCCGCGCCGAACCAGCAGGCGATCCCGGCGGTCGACTACTTCATGAACCAGGTGGGCGTGAAGCGCTGGGTGCTGGCCGGCACCGACTACGTCTATCCGCGCACCACCAACAAGATCCTGGAGGCCTACCTGAAGTCGAAGGGCGTGAAGCCCGCCGACATCATGATCAACTACACGCCGTTCGGCTATTCCGACTGGCAAGCGAACGTCGCCAAGATCAAGGCGTTCGGCTCGGCCGGGAAGAAGACCGGCGTCGTTTCCACCATCAACGGCGATGCCAACGTGCCGTTCTACAAGGAGCT
Source organism: uncultured Pseudomonadota bacterium (assembly GCA_963708095.1). GTDB lineage: Bacteria > Pseudomonadota > Alphaproteobacteria > Acetobacterales > Acetobacteraceae > JAJZVS01. The sequence continues at coordinate 2,074,155 of OY970182.1, read as the reverse complement.
CGGCAACCAGGGCATCAAGGCGACCGACATCCCCGTGGTGGCATTCAGCGTCGGTGAGCAGGAACTGGCCGGGCTGAACACCGCCCCGCTGGTCGGCCAGCTCGCGGCCTGGAACTATTTCGAGAGCGTCGACACTCCGGCCAACAAGGAGACGGTGGCGGCGTTCAAGGCCTTTACCAAGAACGACAAGCGCGTGTTCAACGACCCGATGGAGGCGCACTACATCGGCTTCAACATGTGGGTGAAGGCGGTCGAGAAGGCCGGCACCACGCAGCCCGACGCGGTGATCGACGCCATGATCGGCGTGTCGAACCCGAACCTGACGGGCGACTACGCGACCATGATGCCGAACCACCACCTGACCAAGCCGGTGCTGATCGGCGAAGTGCAGGCGAACGGGCAGTTCAACGTGGTCTGGCAAACCTCCGGCCTTGTGGTCGCGCAGCCCTGGTCGCCCTACCTGCCGGAGTTGAAGAACCTGATCGGCGACTGGCTGCCGCCGATGTCCTGCGGCAACTACGACGTGGTGGCCGGCAAATGCCTCAGCAAGCGGAAGGCGTGAGCGGACGGATGCGCCGCCGGCGCCAGGGGGACTCGTTTCCCCCTGGCGTTGCCTGCCTGCCGTGCTGCTGCTGTTCCTGCTGCTGCCGCTGCCGCGGGCATTCGCGGCGGGGAATCCGTTCGCCGACCTGGCGTCCACCAATATCGACACGGTGGCGCAGGGTATCCGCGCGCTTGCGGTCTCCGCCAGCCCGCGCGCCAGGCCGGTGATCGCGGCGCTGCAGGCCGGCAACCTCGTCGCTTGGCGCTGGCCGCGACCGGATGCGCCGCTGTTCATTCGTACCCAGAATGGATTCGTCGATGCGCGCACCGGTGCGCCGGTGGCCAATCTGCCGATGCCGGTGAACCTGCGTCCGGTGATCCTGAATGACACGGTCCGCGCGGCGATCGAAACCGCCGCCGGCGTGCTCGACCTGTTTTCCCCGCGGGCGGCCAGGCGCCGCGCCGCCGCGGAAGCGCTGTACCAGGCGGCCGATCCCGGCGCGCTGCCGACGATCGAGCGGGCCCTGGCCCAGGAGAAGAACGCCGGGGTTGCCCGCGTGCTGCGTGAGGCGCGCGCCGCGGCGGAGCTGAAATCCGCGACCGCCGGCGTCCCCGATCGGCTGGCTGCGATCAAGGTGCTGGAAACGCGGGAGGATCTGTCCGCGCGCAACCTGCTCGCCTCCCTGCAAGGTCAAAAGCCGGCAGTGGCCGCCGCAGCGACGGCGGCGATCGCGCAGATCAACCGGCAGTTGCAGATGTGGAGCCTGGTGGAGGACGTCTATTACGGCATTTCGCTCGGCGCCGTGCTGCTGCTCGCCGCCACCGGGCTTGCCATCACCTTCGGCGTGATGGGCGTCATCAACATGGCGCATGGCGAGATGGTGATGATCGGCGCCTACACGACGTTCGTCGTGCAGCAGACGATCGCCGGCTTCGCCCCGGCCTTGAACGAATATGGGTTGCTGTTCTCGGTGCCGGCGGCGTTCCTGGTCGCCGGCGCGCTCGGCGTGCTGATCGAGCGGACGTTGATCCGCTTCCTGTATGGCCGGCCGCTGGAGACCTTGCTCGCCACCTGGGGGCTCAGTCTCGTGCTGCAGCAGGCGGTGCGCAGCATCTTCGGCCCGACCAACCAGGACGTGTCGTCACCGGACTGGATGAGCGGATTCGTCAATCTGGGCGGGCTGACCCTGACGGTGAACCGGCTGTGGATCATTCTGTTCGCGCTCCTGGTGCTGGCGGCGCTGATGGCGGCGCTGCGCTGGGGCGGGCTCGGGCGGTCGATCCGCGCGGTGACGCAAAACCGGCGGATGGCCGCGGCAATGGGCATCCGCACGCCGTGGATCGACGCGGCGACCTTCGGCCTCGGCTCGGGTATCGCCGGCATGGCGGGTGTGGCCTTGAGCCAGATCGACAACGTCAGCCCCAACCTCGGGCAGAACTACATCATCGATAGCTTCATCGTGGTGGTGGTGGGCGGGGTCGGCAATCTATGGGGCACGTTGTTCGGGGCCATGATCCTCGGCGTGGTCGACAAGTTCGTCGAACCCTTCGCCGGCGCCGTGCTGGGCAAGATCATCGTGCTCGTGTTCCTGATTCTGTTCATCCAGCGCCGACCGCGCGGCCTGTTCCCGCTCAAGGGCCGCGCGGTGGAGGCGTGATGCGCGACGCGGTCATCACGCTTACCTGCGTGCTGGGCGGCGCGGCGCTGCTCGCGGTGCTGAACCTCGCTGTGCCGGAGACCAGCGCGCTGCATGTCTCCAGCTTCGTGATCGGGCTGACCGGCAAATACCTGTGCTACGCGATCCTGGCGCTGGCGGTCGATCTGGTGTGGGGCTACGCCGGGATCCTGACCTTGGGCCACGCGGCGTTCTTCGCGCTCGGCGGCTACGCGATGGGCATGTACCTGATGCGCGAGATCGGCGCGCGCGGCGTCTACGCCAACCCGCTGCTGCCGGATTTCATGGTATTCCTGGGCTGGAAGCAGCTTCCCTGGTACTGGTTCGGGTTCAGCCATATCGGCGTCGCGCTGGTGGCGGCGATGGTGGTGCCGGCGGTGCTGGCCGGCGTGTTCGGCTGGCTGGCGTTCCGTTCGCGCGTCTCGGGCGTCTATCTCTCGATCATCACCCAGGCGCTGACATATGCGCTGATGCTGGCGTTCTTCCGCAACGAGATGGGGTTCGGCGGCAACAACGGCATGACGGATTTCAAGGACATCGCCGGCTTTCCGATCGGGCGGGACGGCACGACGGTGGGGCTGATGCTGGTCACCGCGGTGGTGCTGGCGGCGGCCTATCTGGTGTCGCGCGCGCTGGTGCGCTCGCGCTATGGCAAGGTGCTGATCGCCGTGCGCGACACGGAATCGCGCACGCGCTTCCTGGGCTACCGGCCGGAGCACTACAAGCTGGTCGTGTGGGTGATCTCCGCGGTGCTGGCCGGGATCGGCGGCGCGCTCTATGTGCCGCAGGTCGGCATCATCAACCCGTCGGAATTCGCGCCGGCCAACTCGATCGAGGCGGTGATCTGGGTCGCGGTCGGCGGGCGCGGCACGTTGTCAGGCGCGATCCTGGGCGCGGTGCTGGTGAACCTCGGCAAGACCTGGCTGACCGGTGCGTTGCCGGAGGTGTGGCTGTTCGCACTCGGCGGGCTGTTCATCGTCGTGACCTTGTTCCTGCCGCGCGGGCTGGTCGGGCTCGTTTTGCACCGGCGCGGGCGCAAGGAGCAGGCGCCGGCCGCGGTGGCGGCGGCGCGGGAGGTCACGGGGTGATGGACGGCTCGCTGCTGTATCTCGATGGCGTCACCGTCTCCTTCGACGGATTCCGCGCGCTGAACGCGCTGTCGCTGGTGCTGGAACCGGGCGAGATGCGCGCGGTGATCGGCCCCAACGGCGCCGGCAAGACCACGATGATGGATGTCATCACCGGCAAGACCCGTCCGGATACCGGACGCGTGGTGTTCGGTGCCGATACCGACCTCACGAAGCTAGATGAGCCGGCGATCGCCGAGCTCGGCATCGGGCGCAAGTTCCAGAAGCCGACCGTGTTCGAACCGTTGACGGTGTGGGACAACCTGCTGCTGGCGCTCGCCGGCGACCGCAGCCCGCGCTTCTCGCTCTGGGCGAAGGAGACCCCGGAGGAGCGGGCGCGGATCGAGGGGATCCTCGCCACCACACGGCTCGGCGAACAGCGTGCCCGCCGCGGCGCCGACCTGTCGCACGGGCAGAAGCAGTGGCTCGAGATCGGCATGCTGCTCGCGCAGGAGCCGCGCCTGCTGCTGGTCGACGAGCCGGTGGCGGGGATGACGGATGCCGAGACCGCGCAGACCGCCGATCTGTTGCGCGAGATCAACAAGACCCGCAGCGTCGTGGTGGTGGAGCACGACATGGCCTTCGTGCGTGCGCTGGGGGTGAAGGTGACGGTGCTGCACGAGGGCTCGGTGCTGTCGGAAGGCTCGATCGACCACGTGAGCGAGGATCCGCGCGTGATCGAAGTCTACCTGGGGCGCTAGATGCTCGAAGTGACCAACGTCGATCTGCACTACGGCGCGGCGATCGCGCTGCGCCAGGTCTCGATCACCGCAGTGCCGGGCGCGGTGACCTGCCTGCTCGGCCGCAACGGCGTCGGCAAGACGAGCCTGTTGCGCGCGATCGTGGGCGCGCACCCGATCAGCGCCGGCGCGATCCGCTGGGAAGGCCAGGACATCACCCGCCTGCCGATCTACGAGCGCGCCCGCCGCGGCATCGCATGGGTACCGCAGGGCCGCGACATCTTCCCGCTGCTGACGGTGCGCGAGAATCTGGAAACCGGATTCGCCGTGCTGCCGCGCGGCCAGCGCCGCGTGCCGGACGAGGTCTTCGACCTGTTCCCGGTGCTGAAGACCATGCTGCGCCGGCGCGGCGGCGATCTCTCGGGCGGTCAGCAGCAGCAGCTTGCGATCGCCCGCGCGCTGGTGATGCACCCGCGCCTCCTCGTGCTCGACGAGCCCACCGAAGGCATCCAGCCCAGCATCATCAAGGACATCGGCCGCGTGATCTCCCTGTTGCGCGACCGCGGCGACATCGCCATCCTGCTGGTGGAGCAGTATTACGATTTCGCCCGCGAGCTGGCGCAGACCATCGTGGTGATGGACCGCGGCGACATCGTGCTGTCCGGAAGCAGGGAGGCGCTGGACGAAGCCGATGTTCGACGCCGTCTCTCCGTCTGATGCTGTCGCCCCGATCCTGCAACGTGCGCGCGGCGCGCTGGACGTGACCTTGCGCCGGCGCGGGGGGGAAACCGTGCTTGCCGGGCTGCGCCAGGAGGGTTGCCTGAAGGCGCGCTTTCCGCGCGGCGGTGCGGCGGGATGGCGGGACGTGGTGGTGCTGAACAGCTCGGGCGGCATCGCCGGCGGCGACCGGCTGACGTTGAACTTCCGGCTGCAACCGGGTGCGCGGGCCTGCCTGGCGGCGCAGGCGGCGGAGCGGTTCTACCGTGCGCTGCCGGACAGCGCGCCGGCGCGGGTGGCGAGCAGGATCACGCTCGATCCCGGTGCGGCGGTGGAGTGGTTGCCGCAGGAAACCATCCTGTTCGACGGCGCGGCGCTGGATCGCCGGCTGGACGTGGAGATGTCCGCGGACGGCTGGTTCCTCGGTGTGGAATCCCTGGTGTTCGGGCGCGCCGCCATGGGCGAGACGCTGCGCCAGGGGATGCTGCGCGACCTGATCCGGGTGCGCCGCGCGGGGCGGCTGCTGCTGCACGATGCGGTGCGGCTGGCGGGCGATATTGCCGCCACCCTCGCCCGCCCCGCGATCGCCGCCGGCGCGCGCGCGGTGGCGACGATCGTGCACGTGGCGCCGGACGCGGAGGCACGCCTGCCCGCCGTCCGCGCCGCGCTGGAGGGCGCGGATGCAGGCGCCAGCGCCTGGGATGGGATGCTGCTCGCCCGGCTGTTGGCGGCTGATTCGGCGGCTCTGCGGCGGATGGTCACGGCGGCATTGGCGAGCTTCCGCGGCGCGCGTAGCCTGCCGCGCGTATGGCAGTGCTGAGATAGGGAGCCGGGATGAACCTGACGCCGCGGGAAAAGGACAAGCTGCTGATCGCGATGGCCGCGGCCGTTGCGCGCCGGCGATTGGAACGAGGGGTGAAGCTGAACTACCCGGAAGCGGTGGCGCTGATCACCGATTTCGTGGTGGAAGGCGCGCGCGACGGGCGCAGCGTGGCGGATATGATGGAAGCCGGCGGCCTGGTGCTGACCCGCGCGCAGGTGATGGAAGGGGTGGCGGAGATGATCCCGGACGTGCAGGTGGAGGCAACGTTCCCGGATGGCACCAAGCTCGTCACCGTGCACGAGCCGATCCGATGATCCCCGGAGAAATCCTCCCCGTGGACGGCGAGATCGACCTCAATCCCGGTCTCCCCCGCACCACGATCACCGTCGCCAACACCGGCGACCGCCCGATCCAGGTCGGCAGCCACTACCATTTTGCGGAAACCAACCCCGCCCTGTCGTTCGACCGCACCGCTGCGCGCGGCCAGCGGCTCGACATCCCCGCCGGTACCGCGGTCCGTTTCGAACCCGGCCAGACTCGCGACATCATCCTGATCCCCTATCGCGGCGCCCGCGTCGTCGCCGGCTTCCGCGGCGCGATCATGGGAGCGCTGTAGAATGGCCCGCCTCCCCCGCGCCGCCTATGCCGACATGTTCGGCCCCACCACCGGCGACCGCGTGCGCCTCGCCGATACCGACCTGTTCGTGGAAGTCGAGCGCGATTTCACCACCTATGGGGAGGAAGTGAAGTTCGGCGGCGGCAAGGTGATCCGCGACGGCATGGGCCAGTCGCAGGCATCACAGGCGGAAGGTGCTGCCGATACCGTCATCACCAACGCGCTCATCATCGACCATTGGGGCATCGTGAAAGCCGATGTGGGGATCAGCAACGGCCGCATCGCCGCCATCGGCAAGGCCGGCAACCCGGACGTGCAGCCCGACGTCTCCATCATCATCGGCCCGGGCACCGAGATCATCGCCGGCGAGGGCAAGATCCTCACCGCCGGCGGCATCGACGCGCATATCCACTTCATCTGCCCGCAACTGATCGAGGAGGCGTTGGCCTCCGGCGTCACGACCCTGGTGGGCGGCGGCACCGGGCCGGCCACCGGCACCGCGGCAACGACCTGCACGCCGGGACCGTTCCACCTTACGCGCATGCTGCAGGCGGCCGAAGGGCTGCCGGTGAACATTGCGCTCGCCGGCAAGGGCAACGCTTCCCGCCCCGCCGCGCTGGAGGAGATGGTCCGCGCCGGCGCCGCGGCACTGAAACTGCACGAGGACTGGGGCACCACCCCGGCGGCGATCGACTGCTGCCTGGCGGTCGCGGACCGGTACGACGTGCAGGTGATGATCCACACCGACACGTTGAACGAATTGGGCTTCGTCGAGGACACTATCGCCGCCTTCGCCGGCCGCACCATCCACGCCTTCCACACCGAGGGCGCCGGCGGCGGCCACGCCCCCGACATCATCAAGGTCGCCGGCCTTGCCAACGTCCTGCCCAGCTCCACCAACCCCACGCGCCCCTACACGGCGAACACGCTCGACGAGCATCTCGACATGCTCATGGTCTGCCACCATCTGGACCCGAACATCCCCGAAGACGTCGCCTTCGCCGAAAGCCGCATCCGCCGCGAAACGATCGCCGCCGAGGACATCCTGCACGACCTCGGCGCGCTGTCGATGATCTCCTCGGACAGCCAGGCTATGGGCCGGGTGGGGGAGGTGATCCTGCGCACCTGGCAGACCGCACACAAGATGAAGCAGCAGCGCGGCGCCCTGCCCGGCGACCCGGACCGGCACGACAACGCCAGGGTGAAGCGCTACGTCGCCAAATACACCATCAACCCGGCGATCGCGCAGGGCCTGGCCCGCGAGGTCGGTTCGATCGAGCCCGGCAAGCTCGCCGATCTCGTGCTGTGGTCGCCGGCGTTCTTCGGGGTGAAGCCCGATCTGGTGCTGAAAGGCGGCAGCATCGTCATCGCGGCGATGGGCGATCCCAACGCCTCGATCCCGACCCCGCAGCCCGTGCACTACCGGCCGATGTTCGCGGCTTTCGGGGCCGCACTGGCGGAAAGCTGCGTCACCTTCGTCTCCGCCGCGGCGCTGGACGCCGACATCGGCCGCAGGCTGCGCCTGTCGCGCCGCCTTGTCGCCGTCGCCGACACGCGGGGGAGCATCGGCAAGCGATCGATGATCCACAACGACGCGACACCCCATATCGAGGTCGATCCGGAAACCTACGAGGTGCGCGCCGACGGCGCCCTGCTGACCTGCGAACCCGCGACGGTGCTGCCGATGGCGCAGCGCTACTTCCTGTTCTGATGCGCGCCCATCGCGTCCTGCCGGCCGGCGGCTGGGACCCGGCGCGGGAAGCCGACAGCGTGCGGCTCGATTTCGACCTGCGCCACCGGCGGCGGATCACCCTGCACACCGAAGCGGGCCACCAGCTGCTGCTCGACCTGCCGCAGGCGGCGCATCTGCGCGACGGCGACGGGCTGGAACGCGAGGACGGCGCCGTTGTCCGGGTCCACGCACGGCCCGAACCGCTGCTGGAGTTGACCGCCGCGGACGCGGCAGAACTGGCACGCCTGGCCTGGCATCTCGGCAACCGCCACCTCCCGGTGCAGGTGCTGCACGCCGCGTTGCGGATCCGGGACGATCATGTGATCGCCGGCATGGTCGAAGCGCTCGGCGGCACGGTACGGCGCGTCTCGGCGCCATTTGATCCCGAAGCGGGCGCCTACGCCGCGGCCCCGCACCACGACCATGATCACCAGCACTGACAGCGCGGCCCTGTTCCGCTTGCTCGCCTGGCTCTCCCCCGGTTTCCCGACCGGCGCCTTCGCCTGCTCGCACGGGCTGGAATTTGCGGTCGAGGCCGGTGATGTCATCGACGAGACCAGCCTCCAGGCGTGGCTCGAAGACGTACTCGCCCACGGCACGGGCCGCACGGAAGCCATCCTGCTCCGCGCCGCCCACCGCGCCGCGCATGATCCCGAGCGTCTGGAGGCGCTCGCCGAGCTCGCCCGCGCCGCCGCGCCGGCCCGCGAACGCCGCAGCGAAACGACCGACCTAGGTACCGCCTTCGCCGCCGCCGCGGCGCCCTGGTCGCCCCCGGCCCTGCCGCGGGCACCGCCGTATCCGGTCTCGCTCGGCGCGCTCGCAGGCGCGCACGGGATCGACGAGGACGCCACCGCCGCCGCCGCCCTGCAGGCCTTCGCCGCCAACCTGATCTCCGCGGCCGTGCGGCTGGTGCCGCTCGGCCAGTCTGCCGGGCTGCGGGTGCTTGCCGCGTTGGAACCCACGATCCGCCACCTCACCGAAGCCACGCGCGCCGCCACCCTGGATGATATCGGCGGCTGCGCCTTCCGCTCCGACCTTGCCGCCATGCGCCACGAAACCCAGTACACCAGGCTGTTCCGCACATGATCCATCCCAACGGCCCATCCAATGGCCCCTTGCGCGTCGGCATCGGCGGCCCCGTCGGCTCCGGCAAGACCGCGCTGATGGACGCGCTGTGCAAGAGGTTCCGAACCCGCTACGACATCGCCGCCATCACCAACGATATCTATACGAAAGAGGACGCGGAGTTCCTGACGCGCGCCGGCTCGCTGCCGCCCGAGCGCATCCTCGGCATCGAAACCGGCGGCTGCCCACATACCGCGATCCGGGAGGATGCCTCGATCAACCTCGCCGGTGTCGCCGACCTGTCGCGCCGCTTCCCCGCGCTCGACCTGATCCTGATCGAAAGCGGCGGCGACAACCTCGCCGCGACCTTCAGCCCGGAGCTGGCCGATCTCACGATCTACGTCATCGACGTCTCGGCCGGCGACAAGATCCCGCGCAAGGGCGGCCCGGGGATCACCCGCAGCGACCTGCTGGTGATCAACAAGATCGATCTCGCCCCGCACGTCGGCGCCAGCCTGGAGGTGATGGAGCGCGACGCTCGGCGCATGCGCGGCGACCGTCCGTTCGTGTTCGCCAACGTCCGCGCCGGTCAGGGGGTGGCGGAGATCGCAGACTTCGTCGTCCGCGCCGGCGGCCTTACGGCGTCGCCTCCGGCAGGGTAAAGGAGAAGACCGTCCCGCCGCGGGCCGTCTCCCATCGCTTCGATGCCGTTACGGATCAGGTTGAACAGCACCTGCAGCTCCGTCCGCATGCCGGGCGGGCTGCACCCGCCGCCCCGGCTATCTCGCGGTTGGAACCGGCACATCGGCCGGCACCGCGCGGCGGCGGCGACGCGCGCCCAGGAACGTCTCCCGTCCTTCTTCCGCCTGCAGCAACCGCGCCCGCACCTGCATCAGGTCCTTGCGGGCGACGAGGCCCGCCAAGGTGCCGTCCGTGGCCACGACCACCGCACGGCCCGCGTCCTGGTCGACCATGCGCATGACCAGCGTCAGCACCGTCTCGTCCGGCCGCCCGACAACAATGGAGCGCCGAGCCAGCGCCTCGCCCAGCGGTACGGACGCGCGCTCCGGCGCCGTCATGGCCTGGAGCGCATCGGCCCTTGTGGCCAGTGCCTGAGGCCGCCCCGCCGCGTCCAGCACCGGATAGGCCTGATGACGCCGCTCCTCGGCGGTGAAGAATGCTACCATTTCGCCCATCGTCATACGCGCCGGCAGGGTTTCCACCGTGCGAACCATGATGTCGCCGACGCTCACCAGGGCGAGCGGGTCCACCGCGTATTCGGTCATGATGGTGCGGCCCCGGCGCGCGATCTTTTCCGTCAGGATCGACCGCCGCATGACCAGCACCGTGAACGCGAAACTAGCACCGCAGGCGGTCATCAGCGGCACGCTGAGGCCGCCGTCGCCGGTCAGCTCGACGGCGAACATCATGGCGGTGAGCGGGATCCGCATCGTCCCCCCCATGGTTGCCGCCATGCCGATGAGGGCCCAGTCGCCCACCGAAGCATGCGGCAGGGCTGCCCCGAACAGGGCGCCCACGCAGCTCCCCATGATGAGCAGCGGCGCGACGACGCCGCCCGAGGTGCCAGACGCGAGCGCGATCGCCCAGATGACGGCCTTCACCAGCAGCAGCCGAACGGTCCACCCGAGCGCCGCGTGACCATGCAGGAGGGCGGCGATCGTGACGTAGCCGACCCCGAGCGCTTGCGGATCTATGAGGCCGCCCACGCCGACCACCAGCCCGCCGATCAACGGCCACCACATCCAGTGGATCGGCATCCTGTGGAATACATCCTCCGCCCCGTAGACCATGGCGGTCAGCACGCCGGACAGCGCGCCGCAGGCGAGCCCGAGGGCAAGGCTCTCGCACAGAACCAGCACGTCGAGCGGCAGCACGCCGTGATGCGGGAACAGCGCGCTCACCGGCAGCACGAAGCCGCGCGCCACCGCGGCCGTCATGCAGGCGACCAGCACGGGGATGAAGCTGCGCGGCTTCCATTCGAACAGCAGCAGCTCGACGGCGAGCAGCACGCCGGCAATCGGCGTGTTGAAGATCGCGGTCATCCCGGCGGAGGCGCCGGCGACGAGCAAAGTCTTCCGCTCGGGGGAGGTCAGGTGGAAGAACTGCGCGAACAGCGAGCCGAGCGCGCCACCGGTCATGATGATCGGCCCCTCGGCGCCAAACGGGCCGCCGGTGCCGATGGCGATGGCCGAGGACAAGGGCTTCAGGATCGCCACCTTCGGCGCGATCCGGCTCTCCCCGATCAGGATGGCTTCCAGCGCCTCCGGGATGCCGTGGCCGCGGATCTTGTCCGAGCCGAAACGGGCCATCAGCCCGACGATGAACGAGCCCGCCACCGGCACCAGAACCGACCAGGCGCCCAGCCGGGCGAGCGAAATCAGAATCCCGTGCCGGGTCGACAAGGTGCCGTAATAGACGAGGCCGGTAACCAGCGCGATCAGCCGCAGCAACACCCAGGCAGCGGCCACGCCCCCAAGGCCCACCACGACCGCCATCGCCGCCAGCAGCAGGACCCGAGGCCGAGTGGTGAAGTCGCCGATCGCCGTGTTGCCGGCGTGCGGCCGGGTCTCGCCCTGCATGGCGTGGTCCTTTCGGGGAGGTTGGGGGATTGGGTGCGCCGTATATATATCGTGCCACGAGGTTTATGCCAGTCTCGATGGCTCCGGGCAGGAGGATCGTCGGGGCGGACTGCCGCGCGATCTTCCGATTTCAGTCGTGCCCGACGCGGCCGCGGGCATATGGAAAGCCGGCGGAGCTGGCGCCCGGCCCTGCCATGACGGGCGGCGTCGCGGATCGCCGGTTGCGGCGCGCCGCACGGCGACGGAAGATACGATCGTCGCGAGCGGGTCGGGAGATAGAGCCGATGGAGGTTCGCAAGGAGCATCAGATCCATTTCTGGTACGTGGTCGCCGCCCTGCTCGCGGTGATCCTGATCCAGAACCTGGTCGCGCTCGCCCCCAGCACGGAGATCCCGTACAGCGCGTTCCAGGACCTGGTGGCCCGCCATCAGGTGAAGGACCTCGTCATCGGCGATCACGAGATTACCGGCACCTACGTGCATCCGCCTTCCGGCAAGCCCGACCGGTTCAGCACCTTCCGGGTCGATCCAAGGCTGGCCGGAGAACTGGCGAAAGCCGGCGTGACCTATTCCGGCGAACCCGGACCGGGCCCGCTTGCCACCCTGTTCGCCTGGGTCGTACCGGCCGCGGGCTTCGTCCTGTTGTGGATGTTCCTGATCCGCCCGATGGCCGGCGGCGCCGGCGGGCTCATGGCCGTGGGCCAGAGCAAGGCGCGCATCTATGTCGAGAACGACGTCAAGGTGACCTTCGCCGACGTCGCCGGCGTTGATGAGGCGAAGGACGAGCTGAAGGAGATCGTGACGTTCCTGAAGGACCCGGAACGCTACGGCCGCCTTGGCGCGCATATCCCGCGCGGCATCCTGCTGGTGGGGCCGCCGGGCACCGGCAAGACCCTGCTCGCCCGCGCCGTCGCCGGGGAGGCGGGGGTGCCGTTCTTCTCTATCTCAGGCTCGGAATTCGTCGAAATGTTCGTGGGCGTGGGCGCGGCCCGGGTGCGCGACCTGTTTGCCAAGGCGCGCGAGCAGGCGCCGGCGATCGTGTTCATCGACGAGCTCGACGCGCTGGGGCGGATGCGCAGCGGCAGCGCGCTGCAGGGCGGCAACGACGAGAAGGAGCAGACCCTGAACCAGCTGCTCGCCGAGCTCGACGGGTTCGACCCGTCGAGCGGTGTTGTGCTGCTGGGCGCCACCAACCGGCCCGAGATCCTCGATCCGGCGCTGCTGCGTGCCGGGCGGTTCGACCGCCAGGTGCTGGTCGACCGGCCGGACCGGGCCGGTCGGGCGCAGATCCTGGCGGTGCACCTGAAGAAGATCCGCCTCGCCGCCGGCGTCGACGTGACGGAGATCGCGGCGCTGACCCCGGGCTTTACCGGCGCCGACCTGGCCGGACTGGTGAACGAGGCGGCCCTGCTCGCGACCCGCCGCGACGGCACCGAGGTGACCTTGGAGGATTTCACCCAGGCGATCGAACGGGTGATCGCCGGGCTGGAGAAGCGCTCCCGCCTGCTCAACAAGCACGAGCGGAAGGTGGTGGCGCATCACGAGCTCGGCCACGCGCTGGTGGCGATGGCGCTGCCGGGGGTCGATCCGGTGCAGAAAATCTCGATCATCCCGCGCGGCGTCGGCGCGCTCGGCTATACGATCCAGCGCCCGCTGGAGGACAGGTTCCTGATGACGCGAACCGAACTCATGAACCGCATGGCCGTGCTGCTGGGCGGTCGCGCGGCGGAGAGCGTGATCTTCGACGAAATTTCCACCGGCGCGGAAGACGACCTTGTCAAGGCGACCGACATCGCCCGCGGCATGGTCGCCCGCTTCGGTATGGACGCCGGGCTGGGCCAGGTGGCCTACGAGGCGCAGCGCCAGCAGTTCCTGCAAGCGCCGGGCGGGCTGGCGTGGGAGCCGCGGCGCTACAGCGACACCACCGCGGCGGCGATCGACGTCGCGGTGCGGACGCTGATCGAGCGCGCCTTCCTGCTTGCCCGTGCGGTGCTGGAGGCGAACCTCGCGCTGCTCCGTCAGGGCGCGGCAACCTTGTTGACGCACGAGACACTGGCCGGACCGGAGCTGGACGCCCTTGCCCGCGCGGTGCGCGCCCCGCCGCCGCCCGCCGTGCCGGCCCCGCCCGAGGCCGCCGCCCTGTCGCACCTCGCCTGACGATGAGCAAATGGATACAAGCCAGCCACTGAAGCCGGCCAAAATCCCGCAATTTTCGCGGGCTTTCACGCGTCGGTCCGGTTCCTGTTGCAATCTCTGACTGGGAGAACACATCTATGCAAGCCCGCGACATCATGACGCCGGACGTGATCACCGTGCGCCCGGACACGCCGCTTTCCGAGCTGGTGCAGGTCATGCTGCGGCACAGGATCAGCGCGGTGCCGGTGGTCGATGGCGACAGCGTGGTCGGGATCGTGAGCGAGGGCGACCTGTTGCGCCGCCCGGAGCTCGGCACCGTTCCTTCTCGCCCGCGCTGGCTGCTGATGCTGATGCAGGGGTTCTCGGATCGGGAGGCGGACTCCTACGCCCGGACCCATGGACGCGCCGCCGGCGAGGTGATGAGCGCGCCCGTGGTGACGGTGGCGGAGGATGCGGCGGTGGAGGACGTGGCGACCTTGATGGAACGGCATCGGGTCAAGCGGCTGCCGGTGCTGCGCGACGGCCGGCTGGTGGGCATCGTGGCCCGCGCCGACCTCCTACGGGCGCTGGCGCTGCGGCTCGGGCCGCCGGTGGGCAGCGACGATCGGCGGATCCGGGAAGCGCTGCTGGCGGAGCTGCGCGCCCAGCCTTGGGCGCCGTCGCCGGGCGAGATCGCCGTGCTGGTGCGCGACGGGGTCGTGCGTCTGTCAGGCAGCGCCCGGTCGGCGGCGCAGCGCCAGGCGGTGATCGCGGCGGCGGAGAGCACCCCGGGGGTGCGGGTGGTGGAGGACGAGATGTCGATCCGACATGCCCCCGACCCAATGGACCGGCCGGGCTGGTTGCGCGCCCCGCCGCCTTGACCCGGGCCGCCCTGACCCGGACCGCTCTAACCCGGACCGCTCGGGGCCGGACGCTTCGCGCGGGGCGCCGGGCCGGAGATCCCGGGCCAGCCAGGGCTCTCGCCGTGTGACGCCCATCCGCCTACCCCCGGGCGGGGGCGGCGGATGCAGTACGGCGCGAACGCGGGCTACGCCGCTGCGCGCCGACGGAACAGGCCGAGAGCGATCAGGCCCGGCACCAGCAGGGCGAGGCTGGCGGGTTCGGGCACCGCCGTGCCGCCCGAGCTGGATCCCGTCGTGCCACTGGCCGCCACGGTATAATCCGGGGCTGTGCCATAAGCGAACACGACATTGCTGATGTCCGAGAGGCTGAACGGCTGGGGCAGCCCGCTGAACAGGAACGTGACGGAGTCTTCGATCAGGGTTCCCGCGCCGTTGCCGTTTATGCCGCTGAAATCCGGACCGACAATGGAATAATCAAGCCCCTGCGTGTTGCCCGCTTTTCCCGACCCGAAGCCGGATTTGCCGAAGTTCGGGTCGAGCGAACTGTATCCTGCGGCCCCCACGCCGTACTGCGTCTGCTGCAGCGCAGTATCGCCCCCGGAGAAGCCGCTGGCAGAGTGCTGGAATGCCCAGTGCTTGTTGACGTTCTGCGGATCCTCCGTCGAGGGGTCGACCAGACCTGATGCGGTCGCGGAAACGCCCGTGAGCGTGGGGTTTCCGCTGATGGAAAAAAACACGCCGCTCAGCACATCCGGGTTTTGATACTGGCCGAACGTCGAGGTGTTGGTCAGGACGAGCGTCAGCTCCTGACCCGAGACGCTGAACACGGCCTCGGCGGTATCGGTTTGCGACGACGCCGGATTTGTGAACGAGCCGTCGAACGTGCCCGCGGTCGCCTGAGCGCCGTGGCTTCCCAACCCCACCAGCGGGGCCGACAGTGCCAGTGCAATGGCAAATTTAGTAATCGGTCTCATTTTTGGTCTCCAGTGAGTAAGCGACCACCCATATGTGCGCCTGATGTGTCGCTTTACGTGTGACACGTGATATGACTGATCATGGACTGCGTGACAACGTTTAAAAATAATATTCAGACTCATTAATAGTGTTTTCGTGATTTGGGGTGATCACCCGCGCATCCACGCGCCGGACGCGCCAATCCTCGGGCAGCCGTGTCCGGCAGGCGGCTTGCCCCCGGCTCTTCGATCTCATGCGGGGCGCCGGGGCTTTGGCGCACCAGGCGCGGCGATCGCTTGCCAGGACCTCCGCCGCGCGGTCAGGATGCCGCCGGAAAAGGGGCTGCGATGAACGAACTCGATGTCGTCGTGATCGGCGCCGGCCTCGCCGGCCTGGGCGCTGCGACGACGCTGCGCCGGGCCGGGGCGCGCGTGCTGGTACTCGAAGCCGCCGGGCGGATCGGCGGGCGCGCCCATACACTCCATCCTCCGGAGCTCGGCGGTGTGTGGTTCGACATGGGGGCGGTCTGGCTGCACAGCGCCGAACAGAACCCGCTGGTGCCCATTGCCCGGGCCGCCGGCGAAACCCTGCTGCGTTCCGACAAGCACCGCCAGGAATGCACCCGGCTCGGCTCCCGCCCGGCCACCGACGCCGAACGTGCCGACTACGACGGCGCCTGGGACCGGTTCGCCGCCGCGGCCGCCTCGCTGCTCGCTCCCGGAGAGGCCGACCGGCCGCTCGCCACGGTCGCCCGGAGCCTGCCCGACGACCCCTGGGCGCTGACGGTGGAGGCCTGGGAAGGCCCCGTCATCTGCGCCGTCGATGCCGACCGGTTCAGCCTGCGCGACTGGCACCGCAACCAGCTCAGCGGGAGCAACCTGGTGCCGGAGGGCGGCATCGGCGCCTTCGTCGCCCGCCGGCTGGGCAGCGGGCTCGACATAAGGCTGCATACCCCGGCCATCCGCCTGCGCTGGGATGGCCCGGGCGGTGCGGTCGCGGTGGAGACGCCGTCCGGTACGGTGCGCGCCGGGGCGGCGATCGTCACCGTCTCCACCGGTGTGCTCGCCGCCGGGGCGATCGGCTTCGACCCGCCGCTGCCGGTGGCGGTGGCCGCGTGCGTCGACGCCCTTCCCATGGGGCTGGCGATGAAGGTGGCACTGCGCGCGACAGGACCCGACCGGCTGGACCTGCCGGGGCATTGTTCGCTCGATCGCCAGATCGCACGCTCCGGCGAGCCCTTCATGGTGTTCCAGTGCTGGCCGTTCGGGCGCGACTACGTGCAGGGCTGGATTGGCGGCACCCCGGCCTGGGAGCTGGCGCGCGCGGGGGAAGCGGCGGCCGCCGATTTCGCGCTGGGCGAGCTGCGGCGGATGTTCGGCGGCCGGGTCGATCGGCTGTTCGCCGGCGGCGCGCTGCTGGTCACCCATTGGGACGCCGATCCGCTGATCGGCGGCGCCTATTCCTACGCCGTCCCCGGCCGGGCGGACGCGCGGGCGCGGCTGGGCGAGCCGCTGGCCGGCGGACGGCTGAGTTTCGCCGGGGAGGCCTGCCACGACGGGCTGGCCGGGACCTTGGCCGGCGCCTGGCTCAGCGGCCAGGCCGCGGCGGGCCACGCGCTGCGGGCGGTGCGGGCATGACCGGGCTGCTGTTCTGGCGCGGGCCGCGCATCCCGGTGATCGAGCTGCACGGAATGATCGCGCCGCGGATGGGCCAGGTGAACCTGCGCGCGATGGGGCCGCTGATCGACAAGGCGTTCGCCGCCGCGCATGGCGGCCCGGTGATCCTGGACATCGACAGCCCGGGCGGCTCGCCGGTGCAGTCCGACCTGATCGCCACCCTGATCCGCAGGCGCGCCGAGAAGGCGAAGGCGGAGGTGCATGCGGTGATCGGCGACGTCGGCGCCTCCGGCGGCTATTGGATCGCCTGCGCGGCGGACCGGATCCATGCCAACCCGATGAGCATCGTGGGATCGATCGGCGTGCGCGGCGGCGGGTTCGGGTTTCCGGAACTGCTGGCGCGGCTCGGGGTGGAGCGGCGGCTGTATACGGCGGGGGCACACAAGGCGCGGCTTGATCCGTTCCTGCCGGAGCAGGCCGACGACGTGGCGTTCACGCAAACGCTGCTGGATGCGCTGCACACGCGGTTCAAATCCTGGGTGCGGGAGCGGCGGGCGGGGCGGCTGCCGGCGGACGATGCGGCGCTGTTCGACGGCAGCTTCATGCTGGGCGAGCAGGCGGTGGCGGTGGGGCTGATCGACGGGCTGGCGGATGTGGACGGGCTGGTGCGGGATCTGGGCGGGGAGAAGGCGCGGGCGCGGGTGTTCCGGCCTCGGCCGCCGGGGCTGCTGCGGCGGTTGCCTCGGCTCGCGGTGGAGGCGGTGGTGGACGCGGCGGGGGAGGTTGCGGGGCGGGCGCGGTTGCTGCCGTAGGGGGGGTGAGTGCCCTTCGCGACGGGAGGGGGCGAAGGGTACCGTTCGGGTTGGGGTTTCGTTCATGTTCCGGGTGGGGTACTACCTGACCGGTGGGGGCATCGCTTCAGCGATGAGGCGCACGAACAGCCCAGACTGCTGCGGGAGGAGGGGGGACGGCTCGCGGTAGCCTTTCCTTCATGTTCCATGTCCGGTCTGGTGGCTCTTCGTTTGGCTGTCTGCCTGGAGTAGGGAACGGACGCGCCGCGATTGGCGAACCGCTGACCGCAATTGACCCAAGGTCGATCTTGTCCGTCCTCGGTTTGATGACCGCTCTGCGCCCACTGCGGCCGCTCCAGGCCACCTGGCCGTTATTCGAAAGCAGACACTCGCCCGAATACGGAGGTAGCTGCTCAAATCTCTGCCGCGGGTGGGATCCGGACCTTGGTGCTTTATCGGCGGCCTGCCACTACGGCGCGGGACGCAGTGGCCCGATATACAGAGCCTTTACCGGCTTGCCATGCGTGGAAGATCACCGCGCCCTGACTGGCGCTGAGTATTTGCAGCACCGTATCGGCGCGTGTCTTTTGAACAGACCGTGCGGCGAACCCGGCCTCATCAGCTTCGAAGTCGCCGTCTCAATCCTTCGGGGCAGGGCCCTGCGCCGATACCCGCGAAGTATCGAACACGACGTGGTCCCATCGCCAAAGCTGCTGGAAGAAGGCGCGCGCGAGGCTTTGATCGCCCCGCACGCCGCAGACCTCCGCGATGGTACGTTTCCCATCGATGGCGGCCAGCAGCCGCTCCTGCCGCGCGTTGATGGGCAGATAGAGGTCGGTATAGGTGTGATTGCGATTGATCAGAATCGCCGCCGCTCCCGGCGGCAGCCGCTCCCGCACGGCGAGCGTATCGGGCAGTCGAATGGGCGTGTAGCCGAGCCAGGCCTCGCCTTCGAAATCGACGGACGCGCCCTGGGCTGGTCGGTCCTTCCGGTAAGCCACCACGCCGTGGCGGACCATTGTCCCGCGAAACAGCTCGACAGCGGCGTATTGCGCTTCGGCCGTCAGCCCAACCAGCCTGGATTGGTGAGGCGTGGACGCCAGCGCGCCACACCAGGGCAGGTAAGGCGCCTGACGCACCCAGCGCCCGAATGCCAGGCCGGCGCGGCCGAGGAAGTCCAGCAGTTGCGGGACCGAGTACGATCGGTCCTGTGGATGCAGCAGCGCATCGGCCAGCCCAGCCAGGTCCGTGAAA
Organism: uncultured Pseudomonadota bacterium; assembly: GCA_963708095.1. Lineage (GTDB taxonomy): Bacteria > Pseudomonadota > Alphaproteobacteria > Acetobacterales > Acetobacteraceae > JAJZVS01. The sequence goes on along the minus strand of OY970182.1, from coordinate 2,054,984 downwards.
TCGGGCGAGTTGCGCAGCAGGGGCGCAAGGGGATGGTCCGGCGGGAGCGCCTTGAGGCTCGCAGCCAGGTCGCGGATCTCCGGCGCTGTCGTGCCGATGCCCAGGCGCCGACAGTAGTGCTGCAGCATATAGATGCCGGCGCGGCCATAGGGTGCGTACACCATCACATTGATGGCGCCGGTCGGCGTGAGCACGTCACGCAGGGCCCGTAGCCCGGCATCGGGGTTGGGCAGGTGGTGCAGCACGCCGGTGCAGACCACATGCTCGAAGCTTTGGCGGAGTTCGGCGGCGCGCTCCACCGGGAGCTGGCGCACCTCGAGGTTGGCGAGCGCGTGCGTGCGCTTCAGCCCTTGCGTGAACGCGATGCTTCTAGAGCTGACGTCGATCCCGATGACCTGGGCGCGGGGCCAGCGCAGCGCATAGTGGGCAGCCTGGGTGGTGCCGCAGCCGGCCACCAATATGCTGCGGTCGTCGCGATAGGGCTCGGCCGGCCAGAACAGATGGGAGTCGGCGCGTCGGCGCTGGTCGTCCCAGAGCTGGCGGTAGGTTTGCAGGTCGTCCACCGGAGGCGGGTAGGGATGACGTTCGTAAAAGGCGCTCACCTGCCCGGCGATGGCGGCGGCGGTCGCTGCGTGGAGTTCGTTGTCGTTCATGACTCGGCTGGAGCCTCTCTCTGCAAAGTTGCATCGGCTCGGTACGGACAAGAAAGGCGCTATCTCAAACTGTGAGCATGCTTCCCGATCGCAAAACCAGTTCCCGCTCTTGTCGGAAGAGCTCCGGCCGCAAGAAACCGGCCCATGCACGGGAGAATTCCATGCATGGACCGGTTAGACCAGGGGTCGGCGAACGCACCGCCGGGCGCCTGACCGGCTTCAAGCGTCGAAGGCGCCGCGGCCTAGCTGCTGTGGCTGATCGTCACCTGCGCCAGCACCGCATCCAGGTTGAACGAGGCGGGTCTCTGCCGCGGCGGGAACTTTACGAAGTCAGCGAGTTGCCCCGCGATGACCGCCTGCATCAGGTACATCTGGGGCACGTGGTCAACCATCCAGTCCAGATAGGTGTTGGAGTTGAATTCAGCCCGTTCGAATGGGTCACGACGGAGGTTCATGATATACGGTACTCGAAGCTTCACGAACGGCTCGGCCCACTGTCGCATCTGATTGGAGCGCTGTTCCGCCAGCTGGAACTTCCAGTCTCCAACTCGCACTGCGATAACGTCGCCGTCGTCGCTGAAATATACGATGGCGTTTCTCTGGCTCTCCGCGACCTCGCCGGTGAGGTATGGGATCTGGTTGCGGCCGTCGAGATGGACGTGGAAGGGCTTGCCATCGACCGTGCAGCCGTTGAGAAGCTGCTCGGTGACGTCTGGGTTCCCTGCGGCGGCCAGCAGCGTCGGGAACATGTCGATATGCGAAACGATACCGTTCAGCACCGAGCTAGCCTTGATCTTGCCCGGCCAGCGCATGAAGCAAGGCACCCGCCAGCCGCCCTCCCAGTTGGAATTCTTCTGGCCACGGAACGGGCTGTTGGCGCCATCCGGCCAAGTGTCGTTCTCCGGGCCGTTGTCGGTGGAGTACATGACGATGGTGTTGTCCGCGATGCCCAGTTCATCGAGCTTGTCGAGCATCTGGCCGATCTGCTCGTCGTGGACGACCATGCGGTCGCTGTAGGGGTCCTGCCCGCTCTTGCCGAGATTTTTTCGGCGACGTGGGTCCGGAAGTGCATGGCCGTCGAATTGTACCAGAGGAAGAAGGGCTTTTCGGCCTTGGCCTGGGTCTCCATCCACCCCATGGCGCGATCGGTGATCTCCTCGTCGATGGTTTCCATCCGCTTCTTGGTGAGCGGACCGGTGTCCACCACCGTCTGACCGCCCTTGCCGTCGGACAGGCAGTGGAGCACGCCCCGGGGGCCGAACTGCTTCTTGAACGCCGGGTCCTTGGGATAGTCGGGCAGTTCGGGTTCTTCCTCGGCGTTCAGGTGATAGAGATTGCCGAAGAATTCGTCGAACCCATGCACGGTCGGCAGGAATTCGTCGCGGTCGCCCAGATGGTTCTTGCCAAACTGGCCGGTGGCATAGCCCAGCGGCTTGAGAAGCTCGGCGATGGTCGGGTCTTCCTTCTGCAGGCCAACGGCGGCGCCCGGCATGCCGACCTTGGTCAGACCCGTGCGGATCGGGTTCTGGCCGGTAATGAAGCACGCGCGGCCGGCGGTGCAGCTTTGCTGGGAATAGTAGTCGGTGAAGGTGACCCCCTCGTGCGCGATGCGGTCGATATTGGGCGTGCGGTAGCCCATCATGCCGAGGCTGAAGCGGCTGATGTTCCACATCCCGATGTCGTCGCCCCATAGTATGAGGATGTTAGGCCTGCTGGTCTTAGCCATCTCGATCTCCTTTGTCAGGGTGGGTAATTCCAGAACGACTTCGCGGTTGCATGGCCCAGATTGGGGGCGCCGCACGCACGATGAGCCGATGTGGCCGGTGGTCGTGTCGTCACACCAAACCACGTGGTTCGTCGATGAGCTATGCGATTTCGGCAAGAGACCGCCTTGGGTGTGCGCCGTGAAAGGCGGCGTTCTCCAGTGGGTGCAAGCCCCCAGTCTCGTAGGCGGACATCATTACACAGCCGCCGTTGCGGGGCGCCCAAAGCGCGGGATAGGCTGGCGCTTGGTGCGGCGGGGAGGCGTCGTCAATGACCGACAAGCCGGCCACCGCCAACATTGCCAACGAACTTGCGCGGGAGCGCAACCGCGAGGCCGCGGAACGGACGCTGATGGCATGGATCCGGACCGCGCTCTCCCTGATCGGTTTCGGATTCGGCATCGGCAAGCTCGAGGCCTACCTGGGCGCGGCTGATCCGCACAGGTCTATCGATCCCATCCACACCACCCCGATCTTTGGGCCAAGTTTTATCGTCGTCGGTATCTTCGGTTTGCTCGCTGCCATCGTTCAGCACGCCCGTATCCTGAAACGGCTCACTCGGCCGGATTTTGCCTATAATGCCATGCGGCCAATTGCAATGACGGTTGCAGACATGCTCATGCTGATTGGAGTGTTCGGCTTAGTTGCAATCTTGTGGTGACCCTACGATCCAGGGTCGCTACTTGCCGTCGACGAATTCCAAGAACGAACGTCTGCTTGTTGCCGTTGCGGACTCCAAAGCTGCCGGTCCGGATTCGGCCAACTCCGGTCCTTTCGGATCACACGCTCAATTGGCCGCTCCCGGCGGGTTACCGACACCAGACCCGGGTCCGTTCAACATCCGCTCCGGGTCGGCATGCGACAACCAAGCGGGGACCTTCCCCACACCCACGCCGCTCGTCGACCGGAACGACGTCGCCCCCTCACCGTCGCGCCGAAACCTCCGTCACCCCACCCCGCAACCCGGCCTCGATCGCCCCCGCCAACGCCCGCGCCACGCACGCATACCCGTGATCATTGTGGTGCAGCGAGTCAACCGCAATGAACAGGCCCGGCGGATCCCCCGCCCGAGCCCACCCCCGCATCAACCGGTCGCGCGAAAACAGCCCCGCCCCGGTGTGCCAGGCGATCTCCGCCAGCGCGCGATCGAACACCGCATCCTCGGGCGAGGCGAGCAGCCGAGGCGAGCGCTGGTTGTCCATCAGCACCACGTCGATCCCGTGCGCCTGCATACGGCTCACCCCGGCGGTCACCAGCCGGCGGAACGCCAGCGGGTCGCCGCCCCGCAGCGCCGCGTTGGCGCCCACCTGCCAGATCACCACCTGCGGATGCAGCGCCAGCACGTCCGGTCCCATCCGCGCCACCTCGCGCCGCGCATCCTGTCCGCCGATGCCGCTGTTCACCACCCGGACCGACCGGCCGGGCAGCGCCGCGTCCAGCACGTCCTGCAATTCGGCCGGATAGGTCTCCTCCGGCCCCGACGCCATCACGCCCTTGGTGGAGGATGACCCGAGCGCCACGATCACCGCCGGCCGCCCGGCCGCCAGCGCCGCGCGCAGATGCGGCAACGCCAGCGCGGGCATTGGCGGATCGGGCGGGCAGGGCAGTTCGCCCGCCCGCGCAGGAGCGGCGGCGGCGATCAGGCCGATCGCCAGCGCCCCGATTGCCAGCACCCGGATCGCCAGCACCCGGATCGCCGGCGCCCGGATCGCGAGTGCCCAGACCTCGGGGGCCCAGGCGCAAGCAGCGCGGCGCACCCAGGGTTCACCCCGCATCGAGCACCCGCTTCAGGGCCGTGTTCACCAGCGCCGGGTTGCCCTTGCCCGCCATGGCCTTCATCACCTGGCCCACGAAAAACCCGAACAGCTTGTCCTTGCCGCCGCGGTATTCCGCCAGCTTGTCGGCGTTCGCCGCCAGCACCGCGGCCACCGCCGTGTCGATCGCCCCGGTGTCGGTGACCTGGCGCAGCCCGCGCGCGGCGATGATGGCATCCGGGGACTGGCCGGTCTCCACCATCGCCTCGAACACTTCCTTGGCGATGCGGCCGTTGATCGTGCCGTCCGCCATGCGGTCGAGCAGCGCGCCCAGCGCGTCCGCTGCCACAGGACTGTCCTCGATCGTCCGCCCGGTGCGGTTCAGCGCGGCGAACAGATCGCCCATCACCCAGTTGGCGGCGAGCTTCGTGTCGCGCCCGCGCGCCGCGGTTTCGTAGAAATCCGCCGTCGCCTGCTCGGCCACCAGCACGCCGGCATCATAGACCGGCAGGGCGTAGTCGCGCACGAAACGGGATTTCTTGGCATCCGGCAGTTCCGGCAACTGGGCCTTCAGCGCCGCGATCCAGTCCTCGTCCAGCACGAGCGGCAGCAGGTCGGGATCGGGGAAGTAGCGGTAGTCGTGCGCGTCCTCCTTCGATCGCATGGACCGGGTGGTGCCGCGCGCGGGATCGTAGAGGCGGGTTTCCTGCCCGACCGTGTCGCCCGCTTCCCATACCGCGATCTGCCGTTTTGCCTCCGCCTCGATCGCCTGCATGACGAAGCGGATCGAGTTGACGTTCTTCACCTCGCACCGCGTGCGGAACGGCTCGCCGTGCTTGCGCACGCTCACGTTGACGTCGGCGCGCATGGAGCCTTCGTCCATGTTGCCGTCACAGGTGCCGAGGTAGCGCAGGATGGTGCGCAGCTTGCGCAGGTAGGCACCGGCTTCCTCCGGGCTGCGCAGGTCGGGTTCGCTCACGATCTCCATCAGCGCCACGCCGGCGCGGTTGAGGTCGATCAGCGACTTGCTCGGGTGCTGGTCGTGCAACGACTTGCCGGCGTCCTGTTCCAGGTGCAGGCGGGTGACGCCGATCTCCTTCACCGAGCCGTCGGCGAGTTCGATCTCGATCTTGCCCTCGCCCACGATCGGGTGCGCAAACTGGCTGATCTGGTAGCCGGCGGGCAGGTCGGCGTAGAAATAGTTCTTGCGGTCGAAACGGCTGACCGGATTGATCCGCGCGTTCAGGCCGAGACCGGTGCGCACCGCCTGCGCCACGCATTCGCGGTTGATCACCGGCAGCATGCCGGGGAAGGCGGCATCGACGAAGCTCACCTGGGTGTTCGGGGCTGCGCCGAAATCGGTGGGGGCGCCGGAGAACAGTTTGGCGCGGCTGATCACCTGGGCGTGGACTTCCAGGCCGATCACGGTCTCCCAGGGGCCGGTAGAGCCTTCGAGCACGTAGGAAGCCATGGGGGGCGGGTACCTCGGGTCTTGCGCGGAAATGCGACCCCAACTGATAGCAGGAGGAGCGGGTTGACCGGAAGCGGCGCATGCGCGGGCCGGCATCCCCTCCCGCTTCGGGGATGGCGACCGCGCCTCCGGGCGCCCGCAGGCAGGATGGAGGTGCCGTCAGCGGCCTCTGCGGCGACGGGACGAGCCGCGACTGACCATCCCCAACACGACAAGGCCGCCGGCAAGCACGGCCGATGAGGGCGGTTCCGGCACGGCCGCGGGTTCCCCTAGCGCCTCCTGGTAGGTCGTGGCCAGGGTGAGCTGATCGATGGTGGTGCTCGGGCGCACGAAAAGCTGGATCTGGGTGAAGACCGGGGCGAAATCGACGGTCATGCCGGGCGTCTGCGACCCGATGAAAGTGCTCAGGTTCGGATCCATCCAGAGCGAACTGGTGCCCGTGGTGTAGTCGATCTCCATCAGCGCCAGAGCCGTCTGACCGTTCAGCGGCGTATTGGTGAAGGTGCTGGCGGCGAGGCTGGAGTTCAGGATCGACCAGTTGGTATAGTCGCCGCTGCTGGAGCCGTTGCCGCCGATGCCCGCGGTCAGCGTGCTGTTGTCCAGGAACCGGAGATTGTCGAAGCCGTAGCCTTGCGTCGAGAAGTTGCTCACGAAGCTTACCCAGACGACGTCGCCGTAGCTCGTGGAAACTCCCGCCAGCGCGCGGCCGTCGGCGGTGCTGTTGCCCTGGCTCTGCGCGTTACCGCCGGAAGACGGAAGACCAGGATAGGAAAGATTGCCTGCGCCGATCACGAGATTGCCGAATATCGACTCGGCATTGAACCAGGCACCGCCCCAGCCGGTTCCGCCGTTGGCACCGAGGATGCTGCTGCCGGCGGTGTAATTGAACGAGTCCGATGCAATGACCTCGGCGCGGGCCGGCGCAGCGCCGATGCCGATCGCCACGGCGCCCAGGCATGCCAGCATCAACCCGGCTGTCTTTTTCATCGATCTCTCCGCATCACAAGATTCCGTTCCCGGCACTCCCGAGACTCCGCCATCCTCGGTCGGCCTCGCATCGGGTCGGGTCGGGCCGTGCAGTGCGTAGTGCGGCAACCGTTGCAAAATGCTGTCGCGCCCGACAGAAGGCAGCCGCGCCGGGCGGAGAACGCGTGAGGCGAGCTGGCGATCACACCAGCCGTTTGGCTGGCGGCCACCGCGTCGCGCCCCTATCCTTGGCCGCCGGGTCGCGAGCGGACCGGCCTACCGCCAGGGGAAACGCCATGGACCAGGACGCCGCCTTGTTCGCGACCATTCGCGAGAAGCTCTTCACCGCCGCGATCGGCGACGTGATGGACGCGAACGGCCTCACCCGCCAGTTTCTGCCGCCCGAGATCCGCGGCCTCGATCCCGACGCCGTACTGGTCGGCCGGGCGATGCCGGTCCTGGAAGCCGATTGCTGCGGCGAGACCATCGCCCATACCGGGGAAGCCCATTCCTTCGGCCTGATGTTCCGCGCGCTCGACGAGCTGCGCGCCGGCGAGGTCTACGTCTGCACCGGCGCTTCCCCCACCTGCGCGCTGTGGGGCGGGCTCATGAGCACCCGCGCGCAGGCGCTGGGCGCGGCCGGGGCGGTGCTGGACGGGTTCCACCGCGACACGCGGGAGATCCGCGCGATGGGCTTCCCGGTGTTCTCGTCCGGCGCCTACGCGCAGGACCAGCGGCTACGCGGGCGGGTGATCGACTTCCGCTGCACGATCGCTTTCCGCAACGGCACCCGGGTCGCGCCCGGCGACCTGATCGTGGGCGACATCGACGGCGTGCTGGTTGTTCCCCAGGACCATGCAGCGGAGATCGTGCGCCAGGCGGTGGCGAAGGTTGCCGGGGAAGACGACGTGCGGCAGATGATCCTGCGCGGGGAACGGACGGCCTCGGTGTTCGAGAAAACCGGGATCATGTAGCAGCGGCCGGCGGCACCCCGCCGGCCGCCACAGCTCACGCCGCGATATTCTGGTTCAGCCGGAACAGGTTGTCCGGATCGTAGCGCCGCTTGATCGCCGCCAGACGCTCGTAATTCGCGCCATAGGCGCCGCGGACGCGGTCGGCTTCGTCCGCCGGCATGAAGTTCACGTAGACCGATCCGGTCGCATGCGGGGTCAAGGCGCCGAACAGGCCGCGGGCCCAAGCGATGCAGGCCGTGTCCCACGAAGGATCGCGCCAGCGCGTGTGCACGTTGACGATGAACTGGACATCCCGGCGGGAAAACGCCGTCGCGTCGTTGGCAACCCGGCTGACCTGAGCGCCGAGATGCCCCACGAACACCTCGCATTCGTCGGACGGCAGCCGGCGGATCGCATCCACAATCACCGCCCCGGCCGCCTCCGTCAGGTCCGCGAAATCGTGGCTCTTCCAGTAGTTGCGCGCGCCGGGGGTCAGCAGGGGATCGAACGCCGACTGCCAGCCGACGAACGGCTGCGGCTGCACCAGGTCGACGATCGGGCGGCCGAGCGCACGGAACGGCGCCACCGCCTCCTGTCCCGCGTCCGGCGGACCGCAGTGGCAGAGCGCGATGATGATCACCTCCTTGCCGTGCCACATGGCGGGGATGAAGGGGACGGGCGGCGCCTTGCGCAGCACCAGCCAGCAGGTGAGCGCGTCCGGGGCCGCAGCGACCAGGCTCCGGTACTGCCGCATCAGGTCCGGCGCGTCCTCCAGCGAATGCACCAGCAGGCCCGCCACGACCTGCGGCCCGACCTCGTGCAGCATGAACTCGAACGAGGTGGCGACGCCGAAATTGCCGCCGCCGCCGCGTGCCGCCCAGAACAGGTCCGCGTTCTGCGCCGCGTCCGCCCGCCGCAACCTGCCGTCGGCGGTGACGATATCGAGCGATACCAGGCTGTCGATGCTCAGCCCCAACTGGCGGCTGGTCCAGCCGAACCCGCCGCCGAGCGTGAGGCCGGCGACGCCCGTGGTGGAATTGATGCCGACTGGGACGGCAAGACCGAAGGCCTGCGTCTCCTTGTCGAGGTCGCTCAGCAAGGCGCCGCCCTCGACGCGGGCGCGGCGCGCGGCGGGATCGACGTGCACCGACCGCATGCGCGACAGGTCGAGCATGACGCCGCCGTCGCAGACCGCGTTGCCGGCGATGTTGTGGCCGCCGCCGCGCACGGCCAGGGCGGCGCCATGGGCGCGCGCGAAGGTCACCCCCTCCATCACATCGGCGGCGCCCACCGCCTGGATGATGAGTGCCGGCCGACGGTCGACCATGGCGTTCCAGATGCTGCGGGCGGTGTCGTACCCGGGCTCGCCGGGCAGGCACACCGTTCCCCGCAAGGCCGCACGGAGCGCTGCGACGTCCGCTTCGGCTATCGGGACCGGTCTCGCCGGCGATGTCTGCACGTCCATGTTCATCCCCCTGAGAATTGGCGAAAGAACGCCCCAGGTCGCTGAAAGGCCGACAAAATCGAGGCATTTTCAGAGGGCGTTCTTTCGCAAGATCGATGTCCTTCCACGCCGCGAGCGACCAGTGGCGGCACTGGTCCGGCAGGACGGCGGCGGATCAGCCCGATGACGACGCTTGTTCCGGGTCGGGGACCTTCCTGGGGATGGTCCGGAGCCCGGCCGGTCGTTTGCGCTCGCATACGCAGCGCATGCATAGCTGATCATATTATTTGCTAAACATCAAATGGCCGCGAGCGGCCGCGGATCCGCACCGCCGAACCTGAACGTCCGGGCGAGACCGCGCGCGGCATTCTGCACGGCAGATCCGCCAACATTCCCGACCGGTCGTGAAAAATGCCCGTCGGCCGCCGAATCTTCGGCCGGCATTCTTTCACGAGTTCGACGGCTTTTTCACCCTCCGCGCGGCGCGCGGCGCCATCCCGGTCAGGACACCAGCCGCGCCAGGCTGTCCGTCAGGCTGCGGACCGAGCCCTCCGCCGCGATCGGCGCGACGAAACGTCCGTTCGGACCCATCAGATACAGCACCGAGCTGTGGTCCATCGAATAATCGTCCGGCCCGGGGCCGGTCACATGCTTGGCGGAATAGACGTGGTATTCGTCCGCGACCCGGGCAATCTGCGCCGCCGAACCGCTCAATCCCACGATCCGCGGCGAGAACAGCGCCGCGTAATGCCCGACCACCGCGGGCGTGTCGCGCGTCGGATCGACGGTGATGAACAGGGGCACCACCCGCGCCGCCTTCGGCCCCAGCTTCTGCAAGGCGCCCGCGATGTCGGACAACGTCGTCGGGCACACGTCCGGGCAGTGCGTGTAGCCGAAATAGACCAGCATGTACTTGCCGCGGAACGTTCGGTTCGTCACCGTCTGACCCTGGCCGTTGACCAGGGTGAACGGGCCCCCGACCGCCGCCTCCTGATGGCCGCTGAACCACAGGAACCCGCCCGCGGCGAACAGCAGCAGCGCCAGCAGTACCCCGACCAGGGCGTAGCCGCGCGCTGGCCCGGTGGCGCGCCCGCTCATAGCATTGCCATCCCGCCGTTTACATGCAGGGTGGCCCCCGTCACCCAGGCCGCCTCGTCGGAGGCCAGGTAGACCACCGCCGCCGCCACATCCTCCGGCTGGCCCAGCCGAGGTAGCGGAATTGCACCCATGATGCGCTCCCGCTGCGCCTCGGACAGCTTGTCGGTCATCGGGGTCGCAATGAAACCGGGCGCCACGGCGTTTACCGTCACCCCGCGCGGCGCCACCTCCTGCGCCAACGCCTTGGTCAACCCGATCAACCCCGCCTTGGCAGCAGCATAATTCGCCTGCCCCGCATTGCCGGTGGCGCCGACGATTGAGGAAATCGAAACGATCCGCCCTGCCCGCCGCCGCAACATCCCCCGCAGCGCCGCACGCGCCAGCCGGAATGGCGCCGACAAATCAACGTCGAGAACCGCCTGCCAGTCCGCATCCTCCATCCGCAACGCCAGCATGTCGCGCGTCAACCCGGCATTGTTGACCAGAATGTGCAACGGACCCGCCACCGTCTCGGCCGCTGTCACCAACGAAGCCGGCGCAGTCGCATCAGCCAGATCAGCGGGACATACATGGACCCGCTCGCCCAACGACCCGGCCAACACCTCCAACGCATCGCGCCTGGTGCCCGAAAGCACCACCACCGCCCCCTGCGCGTGCAACGCCCGGGCGATCGCCGCGCCAATCCCCCCCGAAGCCCCAGTCACCAGCGCCGCCTTGCCGTTGAGCCGAAACATTGCGGATATCCTTCTAGATGCGGGGGGGATGAGGCAAGCAAGCAAGGCCAGGGGGGCGCTGCCCCCTGGACCCCCCGCCAGGGAACTCGTCCCCTGGACCCCATCACCTTTGGTTCGGTGCGAGTGGGGGGTATCGCGGGTCCGGGCCGGGGCTGCGCGGAGGCGGGGAGTGCGCCGAAGCGCGCACTCCCCGCCTCCGCGCAGCCCCGGCCCGGACCCGCGATACCCCCCACTCGCACCGAACCAAAACGGAAGGGTTCCAAGGGCGAGCCCTTGGCGGGGGTCCAGGGGGCAGCGCCCCCTGGCCTTGCTTGCTTGCCTCATACCCTCCGTACCCTAGAGCGATTTCAGCACGGTTTCGAGTTCGGCCGGCGTGCCGGCGCTGGCGGTGGTGGTGTCGGGGGCGATGCGGCGGATCAGGCCGCTCAGGACTTTGCCGGCGCCGAGTTCGATGAAGCGGTCGACGCCGAGGCTGGTCATGTAGGTGACGCTTTCGCGCCAGCGGACCGTGGCGGTGATCTGGCGGACCAGCAGGGAGCGGATGTCGTCCGGGCTGGTGGCTTTGCTGGCCGAGGCGTTGGCGATGACGGGCACGATGGGGGCGGTGGGCGGGGTTTCGGCCAGCGCTTCGGCCATGGTTTTGGCGGCCGGGGCCATCAGCGCGCAGTGGAACGGGGCGGAGACCGGCAGCAGCATGGCGCGTCGGATGCCGCGTGCTTTGGCGATTTCGACCGCGCGTTCCACGGCGGCGCGGTGGCCGGAGATGACCACCTGGCCGCCGTTGTCGTTGGCCGGATCGATCACCTGGCGTTCCGGCGGATCGCTGTCGGGGACGGGCGCGGCTTCGTCGCAGATGGCTTGTGCGTCCACGAGGTCGGCGCCGATCAGCGCGGCCATGGCACCTTCGCCGGGTGGGACGGCGCGTTGCATCGCCTCGCCGCGCCGGCGCAGCAGGCGGGCGGCGGTGGCGACGCTGAAGCTGCCGACGGCGGCGAGGGCGCTGTATTCGCCGAGGGAGTGTCCGGCCACGACCGCCGCTTTCTCCGCCAGGGTGAAGCCGCCTTCCGTTTCCAGCACGCGCAGCGCGGCGAGCGAGACGGCCATGAGAGCCGGCTGGGTATTGGCGGTCAGGATGAGGTCCTCGGCCGGCCCTTCGAACATCAGCCTGGAGAGTTTCTGCTTCAGGGTTTCGTCGACTTCCTCGAACACCTCGCGCGCGGCGGCGAACGCGGCGGCGAGATCGCGGCCCATGCCCACCGTCTGGCTGCCTTGGCCGGGGAAGACGAAGGCGGTGACGGGCATGGCGTGGGGTTCCGGAAGATAGGGGGACGGCGGCGCCGCGGGGCGGGGTAACGGCGCCGTCAGGGGCTGTCAACGTAGGGGGGGCAGGGCGGCCCCGGGCGGTTGATCCAACCTGCGGCCGGCGGTATGCCGGGGCCGCAATGGTGCGCGCCCGTTTCCTTGGTCAGGGTTTCCGTCGTCCGGAGGGTATGCTGCTCCGGCGCCTGGGGATGGTCGCTGCGCTCCTGGCGCTGGCGGCGCAGGTGGCCTGGGCGGCGACGGTGCCACAGCCGGTGCTGGCGCTGCTGGCCTTCGACGCGATCTGCCATACCGACAGCAGCGGCCATGCGCCGGGACGGCCGGGCAAGCACGTGCCGGCGGGGGCGGTCTCGCCGCTGTGCGTGGCAGTTGCGATGCCCACCCCGCCGCTCGCCGCCCCGCCGCCGCTACCGGCTCCGCGCGGGGTCGTGGTACGGGCCGCGGTGCGGCTGCCGCCGGCCATCGCGCCGCCGGCGCTGTTCCCGCTTGCCGCCGCGCCGCGCGGCCCGCCCTCCCTGGCCTGAGTCCCCGCTGCTCGCTGCGGCGCGTTTGTGCGCGCCGCCCGGACCCATGCCAGTGGAGTTTTTCGATCCATGCGGATCCCGTCCCTTCGTGCCGGCCCGTGCGCCCGTGGCGCCGCCGGCCTGCGTGCCTTGGCCCCGTTCGCCGCCGTGCTTTGTTCCGCCGCCCTGATCCCGGCCGGCTCCGCCCGCGCCCATGCGGTGGCGGGTGCCCGGGTCTTCGTCAACACCTTGCTGATCGACGACCCCGGGGTGGGAGACGAGGCGAACCTGCCGCGGATCTCGATCCAGAGCCCGGACGGCAAGAGCACGGTGACCGACGCCAATGTCGAATACGACAAGACCATCACCCCGGACCTCGGCATCGGTATCGGCACCGATTATAACTGGATCACCAACGACCTGAATGATTTCAACAAGACCCATGGCGGGTTCGACGATCCTTACGTGCAACTGAAATATCGCTGGATCGTGCTGCCGGTGCATGAGTTCATGAGCTCGGTGGCGGTCACGCAAAGCTTCGGCCGCGCCGGCACGACCGGCATCGACTCCGGTTTCGATACGACCACCGTCTCCGGCTATTTCGGCAAGGGGCTCGGCGATATTCCGTGGGCACCGATCCGCCCTTTCGCCGTCACCGGCGAGCTTGACTACAACATCCCGAACACCGGCCTCGGCTCGGGCGCGGGCGGCATCGCCACCTGGTCGGGCGGCCTTTCAGTGCAATACTCAATCCCTTATCTGCAGTCGCAGATCAAGAATTACGGCCTGCCTCACTTTCTGGCGGGGCTGACGCCGGTTGTCGAGCTGGCCTGGACGTCGGCCGCCGCAAACTCGACCCGCCGGCCAACCGGCAACCCGACGACCTTCCTGGCAGGTACCGGCGCGGTCTGGACCGGAGACTATTATTCGGTCTCCACCGAAATCCTCTGGCCGCTCAACGGCGCTGCCGGGCACGGCCTCGGCGTGATCGGGCAGTTCCATCTCTATTTCGACGATTTGTTCCCGAACACGCTCGGCAAACCCCTCCTGTCATGGTGACCCCAATGCGCATCTTTCTTCGTCCTGTTCGCCGCCCCTGCCTGCCGGTCGCCCGCCGGGCTGTCCTGCGGCTCGCCGCGCTGGTGCTTGCCGGGCTTTGGCTCGCCCCGGCGACGGCATTTGCGCACGCTTTCCTGGTCCGCGCGGTGCCGGGGGTCGGCAGCACGGTGAAATCTGCCCCGTCGCAGCTCACTCTTTATTACACCGAAGGCGTAGTGCCGCATTTCTGCCGGGTGAGCGTCACCGGACCGGGTGGCGCCGCGGTGGCGGCCGGCCGCCCGCACACGGCGTCGGGACATCCGACGGTGCTGCTGGTGCGGTTGCCTCATCTGGCGCCCGGACTCTACACCGTGACGTGGCATGCCGTGGCCACCGATACGCATCGGACCCAGGGACGGTTCCGCTTCACCGTGGCGGGGAGGGCGCCGTGACCCTCACCGGCCCGGCGGCGCTGGCGCTGCTGCGAGCCGGGCAGATCGCGGCGCTGCTGGTGCTGTTCGGCACGCTGGCATTCCGCGCCTGGACGCTCGGCCGGGCGGTGACGCCAGAGCTGGGGCGCGCGCTGCGGAAAACCGAGCTCGTGGCCGCAGCCTGGGCGCTCGGCTGCGGCGCGGCCTGGTTCCTGGCCGAGGCGGCCGTGCTCGGCGATGCCCATAGTCTGGGCCAGGCGATCGCGACCCTGCCAGCGATGCTGGACTATCTCGGTTTCGCCCGCTGGCTGCTGACCCGCCTGGGGCTGCTCGTGCTGGTGCTGGCCGGAGTGGCCCTGGGACCCGCGGAGGGGCTGCGGAGATGGCGGTTCGGGGTGCTGTTCGTGCTGGCCGGCGCGGCGCTGGGGATCGAGCCGTGGCTCGGTCATGCCGGGGCAGCAGGCGGAGCCGCCGGTGCGGTGCTGCCGGGCGCCGAGCTGGTTCACCTGGCGGGCGCCGGGTTGTGGCTCGGCGGGCTGCCGGCCCTGCTGGTCGTGCTGCGCGACGGCACGGACGCGACCGCCGGCCGCACGCTGCGGCTGTTCTCCATGGTCAGCCTCGGTGCGGTGCTGGCGATCGCCGCCGGTGGCGCGGCGCAGGGGTGGTTTCTGGTCGGCGGGGTGGCGCGGCTGAGCGGCACCGGCTACGGCCGGGCCGTGCTGCTCAAGACCGCCTTGTTCGCCGCGGCGCTGGCGTTGGCGGCGGTGAACCGCTTGGTGCTGACACCGCGGCTTGACGGCGCCGGTGCCGCGGTTGCGCGAGCGCGGTTGCGCGGGTCGGTCGCGGTCGAGGCCGGGTTGGGGCTGGCGATCGTGCTCGCCGCGGGCTGGCTGGCCGGCCTGCCGCCGGGCGCGGATCAGGCGGTTGCCGGCGCGCGGTCCTGGCCCTGGCTGCCGGCCGGGCTGATCGTCGTTCTCGCCATCGCCGGCGCGCTGTGGTTCGCACGCCCGGCGGCTTCCTCAGAGGTCCATTCAGGAGTTGCCCATGACCGACCACCCGCCTGTTGAGCGCACGGCTGCGGCGCGCCGGCGATGGGGTGCATGCCTCGTCCTGGGCCTTGGCCTTGGTTTGCTCGCGCCGGGGGCAGCAGGCGCGGCCGGCCCGGTGCAGGTGCGGACGCCCTGGTTCCGCTACCTGCTGGCGAGCATCCCGGCCGGCGGCTATCTGACCTTGGAGAATACGGGCGCCGCGCCGGCGGTGCTGACCGGCGCCGAGTCGCCCGCCTGCGGCGCCGTGATGCTGCACCGGAGCGAGACAGCCGGCGGGACCGACCGCATGGTTGGGGTGAAGCAAATCACCATCCCCGGGCATGGGCAGTTCCGTTTTGCCCCTGGCGGCTATCACCTGATGTGCATGCAGCCGAAGATGCACCCTGGGGAGGCCGTGCCGGTGACCCTGCGCTTCGCCGACGGCAGCCGCCTCACCGTGCGCTTTGCGGTGCGCGGGGCAAACGGCGTGCCGGCACCCGGCGGGACGATGCCGAGCGGGACGGAGCCGAGCGGGACGATGCCGAAGATGCACATGTAGCGGGCGCGGCGGATCAGCGACGGAGACCGAGAAATGGGAATGATGACGCGTGGCGGGCGGAACGATCGCATTCCGGATGGGCGCACCGGCCGCCACCCCAACGCCCCCTCTCCCGCTCTCGCGGGAGAGGGAGGGGTGAGGGCGATATCCCTCCCTCTCCCGCAAGCGGGAGAGGGGGCGTTGGGGTGGCGGCCGGTGGGCCCATCCGGAATGCGATCGCCTTGCCGGGGTGGGGCAGGGCAGGGGCCGGTCAGGACGCTCGGCCGCCGTGGGCTGGGCCGGAGCGCGGTCGCGCTCGCCCTGGTGGAGACACTGGCTGTCGCGACGGCGGTGCCGGTGCGGGCCGCAGCCTGGCACAATATCGACGTGCGCGGCTCGGTGCCGCCGCTTGCGTTCGACATGACCGACGCGGCGACCGGGAAGCCGGTCACCGCGGCGGATTTCCGCGGCAGGATCGTGCTGCTCTATTTCGGCTACACGAACTGTCCGGACGTCTGCCCGCTGACCTTGCACAACATCGCGGTGATCCTGCAGCGTCTGGGCAAAGCGGCCGACGACGTGCGGGTGCTGTTCGTCACCGTCGATCCGGACCGCGACAGCCTGCCGGTGCTGCGCGCCTACACGGCGCTGTTCGCGCCGCAGATCGTGGGCCTGCGGCCGGACGCGAACCAGCTTGCCCGGCTGGCGCGGCGCTACCGGCTGGCCTATTCCGTGTCCCCGGCGACCGGATCGCATCCCTATGAGGTCACGCATTCGGCCGCCGTCTACGTGTTCGACCGGACCGGGGCGGTCCGCCTGCTGATCCCCTCGCTTGCCAGCACCACGCCCGATCTGGCCGGCACGACGGCCGACCTCGGGCGGCTGCTGCGCGCAAGCGGCGAACGCGGCTGGTTCGGCCGGCTGGTCCGGCGGTTCTGAACCCTCGGCCGGGCGCTCCTGGCCGGGGAACGGAGACGAGATGGCGGTTTCGATCCCGATCGACGCGGGCCCGGAGCGGCGCGCCTGGTGCCTGACCGGCGATCGCTGCGCGCTGGCCGTGCCGGCGGCGCTGATCGTGCTCGGTGCACTGCTCGACTGGGCCGCCACCACGGCCCCGGCGTCGATGCCGGTGTGGCTGCCGTTCGACTTCTCCTGGTTCGCCTGGCTCGGCATCGTGCTGCCGGTGTGGTGGTATCTGCGCGGCCTGGCGCTGCTGCCCGCGGCCGAGCGCCCGGGCCCGTGGCGGCGGGCAGCGTTCCTGCTCGGTATGGCGACGATCTGGGGCGTGCTGCAAACCCGGTACCTGTACCTGGCCGAGCACGAGTTCTTCCTCAACCGCATCCAGCACGTGGTGTTGCATCATCTGGGCCCGTTCCTGGTGGCGCTCGGGCTGGCGAGCGAGGCGATCCGGCGCGGCATGCCGCGGCCGGTCGCGCGCCTGGTGCGGCATCGCTGGGTGATGCGCGCCCTGGCGCCGTTGCAGCAGCCGTTCGTGGCGGCGTTCCTGTTCGTCGGGCTGGTGGCGCTGTGGCTGATCCCTTCAGTGCATTTTCCCGCCATGATCGGCCACCGGCTCTTCTGGGTCATGAACTGGAGCATGGTGCTGGACGGGTTGCTGTTCTGGTGCCAGGTGCTGGACCCGCGGCCGAAGCCGCCGGCGCGGGCGGGATATGGCGCGCGGGCGGCGATGGCGGTGGGCGTGATCTTCCCGCAGATCCTGATCGGCGCGCTGATCGTGTTCGCGCGCTATGACATCTACCCCTACTACAATTATTGCGGGCGGTTCTTTCCCGCGATCAGCCCGCTGTACGACCAGTTGGTGGGCGGCATGGTGATCTGGATTCCGCCGGCGATGATGAGCGTGATCGCGCTGCTCGTGGTGCTCACCCATCTGCGTCGGGCGGAGGAGGCGGCGCCGCGGCCGCTCGATCCGCGCGCGGTGCGGATGGAGGCGCTGGCGGCGCGTTGGACCGGCCGCCCGGTGGGAGGCCGGCCGGCGGGCGCCCCGCCCGCGGAAAATCGGCCAGCGGAAAAAGCGGCCAGCGGGGAATTGGCCAGCGGCAGATTGCCGGGCGGCTGACCAACTGCGGGAAAGCGCATCGAATGGCGGCCCGCAGTGCGGCGATCGGGCGGGATCCGCATGACGATATCATCAGGTGCCGTTGGCGGGGCCGCGCAACCATGCTAAGCGGCCCGACCACCCCCGTGAGGCCGGTGCGTCGTCAGCTCCGAGTTTCGGGCGCGGCCGCCGGTCTGATCGCCGCGTTTTCCCATCCCCCGTCGCCCGGGGGTACGACAGCCAGGAGTTGACAAGCCGATGAGCGAGATCGCCGACAGGGTGAAGCAGATCGTGGTCGAACATTTGGGCGTGGAGGAGGCGAAGGTCACCCCCGAGGCGTCCTTCATCGACGATCTCGGCGCCGACAGTCTCGACACGGTCGAGCTGGTGATGGCGTTCGAGGAGGCGTTCAGCGTCGAGATCCCGGAAGATGCCGCGGAGAAGATCAGCACCGTGAAGGATGCGATCGACTACATCGAAAAGCAGAAGGCCGGCTGAGCGGCGCGCGGGGCGAGGGACGAGCCATGCGGCGCGTGGTCGTCACCGGCATGGGAATCGCCTGCCCGCTCGGCCTCGGGGTCGAGCATGTGTGGCGGCGGCTGATCGAGGGCCAGTCCGGCATCGGTGCCATCCAGAGCTTCGATACCAAGGACCTGCCCTGCAAAGTGGCGGGCCAGGTGCCCCCCGGCACGCGCGTCGGCGGCGGGCTCGACATCGGCGAATGGATCCCGATCAAGGACCAGAAGAAGATGGATCGCTTCATCCATCTGGCGCTGGTCGCCGCGACCGAGGCCGTGGAAGATTCCGGTTGGACGCCGGAGACCGAGGACGACCGTTGCGCCACCGGCGTCATGATCGGCTCGGGCATCGGTGGGCTGCAGACGATCTACGACGCCTC
The DNA here is from genome assembly GCA_963708095.1 of uncultured Pseudomonadota bacterium. GTDB lineage: Bacteria > Pseudomonadota > Alphaproteobacteria > Acetobacterales > Acetobacteraceae > JAJZVS01. The sequence continues at coordinate 2,036,333 of OY970182.1, read as the reverse complement.
CTTGCTGGTCGCCTCCGGTCGGGCGCGGCGGCTGTCGCCGTTCTTCATTCCCTCGGCGCTGGCCAATCTCGCCTCCGGCAACGTATCGATCAAATACGGGTTCAAGGGACCGAACCACTGCGTCGTGACGGCCTGCGCCACCGGCGTGCACGCGATCGGCGACGCCTCCCGCCTCATCATGCTCGGCGACGCCGACGTCATGGTCGCAGGCGGGGCGGAAGCGACTGTGTGCGAGATCGGCATCGCCGGGTTCTGTGCCTCGCGTGCGCTGTCGACCGGCTTCAACGACAGCCCGCCCGCCGCCTCCCGTCCGTGGGACAAGGACCGCGACGGGTTCGTCATGGGCGAGGGCGCCGGCGTGCTGGTGCTGGAAGAATACGAACACGCGAAGCAGCGCGGGGCGAATATCTACGCCGAGATCGCCGGCTACGGCATGTCCGGCGACGCCCACCACATCACCGCCCCGGCCGAGCACCACGAGGGCGCATTCCGTTCGATGAAGGCCGCGCTGCGTAACGGCGGGATCGCGCCCGAACAGGTGCAGTACGTAAACGCGCACGGCACCTCCACCCCGCTCGGCGACGATCTGGAACTGGAAGCGGTGGAACGGCTGTTCGGTGACGCGGGACGCGGCATCGCGATGTCCTCCACCAAATCCGCCACCGGGCACCTGCTGGGCGCGGCGGGGGCGGTGGAGGCGATCTTCTCCATCCTCGCGGTGCGCAACGGCGTGGCGCCGCCGACGTTGAACCTGGAATCGCCGAGCCGGGACAGCGTGATCGACCGGGTGGCCAAGGTGGCGCAGGAACGGCGCATTCGCATCGCGCTGTCGAACAGCTTTGGCTTCGGCGGCACCAACGCCTCCATCCTGTTCCGCGAAGCCGCCTGAACGCTCCCTCCCTCGCACGCGGGAGGGAGCTGTGCGGCCTACGCTGACCCGCGCGCGGATCGGTTGACGCCACCGCCGACCGATCGCATCGTTCCCGCCCGGTCGGAGGAGCCGGACCCATGGCGCTGCGTCATTCCACCCGCGTGAACTGGCTGATCGCCACCGGGCATTTCCTGGCGCATTTCTACGTGCTGTGCCTGCCGCCGCTGTTCATCGTCTGGCAGGCAACGTTCCACGTGAGCTTTGCCGAGCTCGGCCTGGCACTGGCCCTGATGTCGGCCACCACCGCGTTGTTGCAGACCCCGGTGGGATTCCTGGTCGATCGCCACGGCGCGCGCGGCTTCCTGGTGGGCGGCGTCGTGCTGATGTCGGCCGGCATCGCCGCAATGGGCTTCGCCACCGCGTTCTGGCAGATCATGGTCTGCGCGGTGGCATCGGGCGTCGGCAATTCGGTGATCCACCCGGCCGACTACGCGATCCTGTCCGGGTCGGTGGAGAAGGAACGGATCGGACGATCCTTCGCGCTGCACACCTTCGCCGGCAACGTCGGCTTCTCCGCTGCGCCGCCCGTCATGGCGCTGCTGATGGTCGCCATCGGCTGGCGCGCCAGCGTCATCACCTTGGGGCTGCTCGGCGTCGCGGCCGCCGGGGCGATCCTGGCGCAAAGCGGCATCCTGAAACAGGAGATCCGTCACCCCGCGCGCAGCGCCGCCGCGGTCTCCGGCCGCAAGCTGCTGATCAGCTCGCCGATGCTGCTGTTTTTCGGTTTCTACGCGCTCGGCTCCATGGCCGGCTCCGGCGTGCAGGCGTGGCTGATCACCGTGCTGCACCGGGTGCACGGCATCGGGCTGGCCGACGCCTCCGGCGCGCTCACGGGATATACCGTTGGCGCGACGATGGGGGTTCTGATCGGCGGCTTCTTCGCCGACGCGTTCGGCCGCCACCTGCTGAACTTTACGATTGCCGTCTCCCTGGCCTCCGCCGCTCTCATGCTGACGGTGAACGGCATCGGCCTGCCGGTGGTGGTCGCGATCGGCACCATGTTTGCCTCGGGCCTCGCCATCGGCTGCACAAGAACGCCGCGCGACATGATGCTGCGCGAGGCGGTGCCGCCCAGCGAAATGGGCAAGGTGTTCGGCTTCGTCAGCGCCGGCCTGCCGCTCGGCAGCGCTCTCACGCCGGTGCCGTTCGGCTTCTTGATCGACCGCGGCCACCCCGAACTGATCCTGGTGTTGGCCGCCGGGCTGCTACTCCTGAGTCTCGGCTGCATCGCGGCCGCCCGCGCGGCGGCGCGACGGGTGCCGATGGCGATCGCGGCGGCGGAGTAGGGGCGGGCCGGTCCGGACAGCACGGCGGGCGCTCCCCCCGCCGCGCTCCGGCTTTGCTGCGCCGTCAGCTGCGCGTCGCGCCCTGCCGGTTCTCGAGGAACGGATCCGGCTGCACCGTGCCGAGCGGCTTGTCCTCGGCGCCCCACTGGCGTTGCACGGCATGGACATGGACCTGGTCGCCGTTGCACTGCCGCAGCACCGCGAGTGCCTGCTCTTCCAGCGTCGCGTCCGGCACGCCGACCCAGAGCAGCAGCCCGCCGCGGGTCAACTGGTCCGCGACGGCGTCGCTGTGCTGCTTCGAGAGGACGCCGGCAAGCACGGCACCGGCACCCGCGCCGGCCGCGCCGCTGGCGAGCGCGGCAGCGATCGCCGCCGCCAGCACGCCGCCGGACGCCACGACGGCTGCGGCGCCGGCGACGCTCGCGATATAGAACGGGATGCCGATCGCGGCCGCCTTGCCCTCATTCCGCGATTCGTTCGTCACATGCGGCGCGTGCGGCGCGTTGGCGTCGTCCGCCGCCGCCTCGGTCGTGCCGTACAGCTGTCGCAGCCGGTCCTGGGATGCTGGATCGGACGCCAGCACCGAAATCGCCGCGCGATCGAAACCGGCACGCAGCAGCGCGTCGACCGCCGCCTGTAAGGCTTCGGGATCCGGAAAGACGCCGACCACTTCGCGGGCGGTGTAGGTCGAAGTTCCGCTTGTCGATGACTGCTGAACCATATTCGACGACCCTCTGTCGCGTTGCACCAAATGCGGTGGCCAGGTGGCATGAATGGCGGCGCGCAGCGCACTGCACGACCGGCCACACCACAGCACGTGAAGGCTGCCGTGGGTCAGCCAGCGGGATTTCCGGTCCCGCCGGAACTGCACGCGGGAGAAAATCCGGAAGCGTTCACCATCGGAGATAATCGGGACAATCCGGCGTACCAAGGCCCGCACGATGGTCGGTACGGCCGCGGCGCGTCACCTCACTGCCATATGATCCCGACCGCCATATGATCCCAACCGGCATATGATCCCGCCACCGCGGCCGAACCGACGCCCGCGTATCTGCCGGGATCGGCACCTCGTGCTGCCGTCCGTGGCGGACGGCAGCCGGAGCCGGTTAATTCCGTTCCGATTTACGGATGACCATTCCGAAGCAGGTGGACGGAAACCCGTCGATGCTGAGCTTGAGATGCGGCAGCGCCGGCAGATTGGCGCTGTCGTAGCCGGCCTCCCACGAAAACGGAGGGATATCGATGAACCAGTCGATCGGATTGTTCCCGGTCTCAAAGGAGACCGGCGGCAGCTCGTAGCCTTCGCCCCGAAGCTTCTCGTAGAGCCGGCCGAAGTCCCGCTTGCGGAGCAGGACGGTTCCCCCGTTTGTCGATGGTCGCATCGTCCGAGGAATAATCGAATTCGGTCGTGTGCGCGGCGATCCCGCCCGGCCGCAATGTCTTCAGGGAGTTCCGCACGAACGCGAGGCCTCGCTCGATGCTGCCCAGTTGCTCCAGCGCGCAGATCGACCAGCGGAAGTCGAACTTCCCTTCAAGGTCGGGGGGGATGTCGTTCATGTCGAGATGGCGCAGGCTGACCTGCGAGCGGAAGACGTCTTGCGGAACAAGCTCCGGTTTCCATACGGCGGCGAGGTCAGAGGTGTGCTGATCGGTATCGATCCAGCCGCTCGCGCCCTGCGACGACGGTGCGAGGGTCGCTGAGGTGGCGCGTCACTGCGGCACGAACGGCTCGGCGGATGAGGGCAGGGGGCCGATCTCGGTCGTTCCAAGCAGCAAGCGGGCCATGAGGGTGCCCATGACCTTGACGTTCCACCGGAGGGCGGGGAGATCCCGCACCATCACAGTCAGGGGATTGGGGTTCGGCTGCGAACCCTCGTTGACGACGGACATCAGTCGGGCCAGGTCATGGAGACCGGGATCGCGCTAGCCTGCGGCCTCGACGTTTCTCTTTATGATCATCTCGAGAATCTTGTTCATCAGGTCTCTTTCCAGGATGCGGCCGCCGCGACGAAGGACGTGGCACGGCTGGCCGCGATCGTGTGTTCGTTGGCGAGGCCAACGACCCGGTCGCGCTGGCCGCGCAGATCGACCAGCGGGCGGCCACTCTCAGCCATGCCCACTCTTAGCCATGCAACGTCTCCATCGTGTGGTGCGCGATCATCGCTTCTTCATCGGTGGGGATCACCCAGACCGCAAGTTTGCTGTCCGGCGTGCTGATCTGCCCCTCGCCGCGCGCGTTCGCCGCCGGGTCGAGCCGCGCGCCGAGCCAGCTGAGCCGGGCGCATACCGCCTCGCGCACCGGCGCCGCGTGCTCGCCGATGCCGGCGGTGAAGACGAACCCGTCGAGCCCGCCGAGCGAGGCCGCCATCGCGCCGGCCTCCCGCGCGATGCGGAAGACGAACAGATCGACTGCCTCCCTCGCCCGCGGATCGGGGCTGGCGAGCAGCGCCCGCATGTCGTTCGACAGGCCGGACACGCCGAGCAGGCCGGAGCGGTGGTACAGCAGGTCCTCCACCGCCGCCGCCGTCATGCCGCGCTGGCCGATCAGGTGCAGCACCGCCCCGGGATCGAGGCTGCCCGACCGGGTTCCCATCATCAGCCCGTCCAGCGCGGTGAACCCCATGGTTGTATCGACGCTGCGCCCGCCCGCCATGGCGCAGAGGCTGGCGCCGTTGCCGAGATGCGCGGCGATGACCCGTCCCTTGGCAAGCTCCGGCGCCAGCGCGCGCAGCCGCCGGGCGATGAACTCGTAGGACAGGCCGTGGAACCCGTAGCGGCGGATGCCAGCCTCCGTCAGCTCGCGCGGCAGGGCGAAGCGGGTGGCGAGCACCGGCATGCCGTGATGGAAGGCGGTGTCGAAACAGGCAACCTGCGGCAGGTCCGGCCGGCTGGCGGCGATCGCGCGGATCGGCGCCAGGTTGTGCGGCTGGTGCAGCGGCGCGAGCGGGGTGAGGGCGTCGAGGGCGGCCAGGACCGTGTCCGTGACCCGTACCGGCCGGTCGAACGCGGTCCCTCCGTGCACGACCCGGTGGCCGACCGCGCCCAGCCGATCGCCGCCCAGATGGTCGGCGACGAAGCCGAGCAGCGCGTCGAGCAGCGCCTCGTACTGCGTGTCCTTGGGGAAGTGCCGCTCCGCGAGGCTGGCGCCGTGGGGGTCGCGGGCGAGGAAATGCGGCGACCCGCCGATCCCTTCCACCACGCCGTGCGAGGCGAGCTCCAGACGGTCCCCCGTGCTCTGCCCGAAGAGCGCGAACTTGACGGAGGAGGAGCCGGCGTTGAGTGCCAGGATCGCGTCGCGTGCCATGCGGTGTGCCTTCCCCGGTCAGGGCCCCATGGAACGACCCGTGGAACGACCCATAGGGACGAATGGAGTGGAACACGTGGGACCGGGGGAGGAAAAGCCCGGCGGGCCGTCCTGCACCAGCCCTCAGGGTGCCGGTTGCGGTCCGCGCCGGGTGGCGGCCGCCTGCTCGGTTTCGGCGAGGGGGTCGACCATGACGATGCCGGTGTTGGGTTCGACCACGATCAGCCGGTTGTCGACCGATTTCGCCCCCGCCGCGTTCTCCGCAGCGACGCCGATCGCCTGGCGCTGGCGCTCGTCGAACACCACCCCGTCGATCGCGACCGCGCCCCCGGTCACCGACACGGTCATGGAGCGCAGCGGCACCCAGCTCTGGCTCGTGAGCTCGGCCATGATGGCGGCACGAATGGTCGCGTCGTCGGCGGTCTCCGTCGCCGCTTCCAGTTTCTCGGCCAGCACCTTCACGAGGTCGGCGCGGCTGACGATGCCGACCACCATGCCACCGCGGGTCACCGGCAGGCGCTTGACCCGTTTGGTGCGCATGGTGTGCGCCACTTCGTCGAGCGGGGCGGAGGCGTCGACGGTCAGCACGTCCGGGGTCATGACCTCCGACACACGGCGCCCATGGGTGCGGATGTAGTCGTCGGCGAGCCGGCCGGGGGCGAAGATGATCTCGAGCCAGCCGGGGCGCTTGCCCTCGGTGCCGGTCTCGACCCGGCGCAGCAGGTCGCCCTCCGTCAGGATGCCGACGACGCGCCCGGTCGCGTCCAGCACCGGCAGGCCGCTGATGCGGTTGTCGATCATCAGCCGCACCGCCTGTTCGAGCGGCGCCTCCTCCCGCACCGCAAGGAGCGAGCTTGACATGATATCACCGGCGTTCATCGGCAGCCTCCTCTCGTGTCGCGACCGCAGTATTCAAGGCGGCCATAGGCGGGTCATTGACGCAGATCAACCGAGCGCGGCGGCGCGTGCGGCGCAACACCGCAGTTACAAACCCTGCCAATATGGGCGCCATGACGCATCGCCCCCACCCCCTTCGCCCCGCCGGCGCGCCTGTCTCCCCGCCAGGCGGCGGCCCCGACGGTATCAGGCCACTCCCGGACGTGGTACGCCCCGGCTGCCCGAGCCAACTCCGTGGCTCTGCCCGGACCGGCCGCGGCGTTCGGCGCTGAAGCCGGGTCGGCACAGGGAAGAGTGATGACGGCGGCTTCGGCGGTTTACGCGTGACGGGAAAGATGCTCGGGCGGATCGCCGCCATGCTTGCGGCGGGGCTGCTGGCGGGTTGCCAGGTTGGGCCCGCCTTCCGCTCGCCCACCCTGGCCGTGCCCCCCCGCTTCGCCGCGGCCTCGCCGGCGAACGCGCCGCCGGCCTGGCCGAAGCCCGGCTGGTGGCGGTCGTTCGGCTCTCCGGAGCTCAGCGGCCTGGTCGAGGCGGCAAGGCAGCATAATTTCTCGGTCAGGGAGGCGATCGCCCAGCTCGAGATCGCCAATGCCGAGGTGCTCGGCGCGGGCGCGCCGCTGCTGCCCAACATCAGCGCCTCGGGCAGCGGCAGCTTCTCGCAGTTCGGCACCGGCGCCACCGGCAGCTCCTCCGGCAGCTCCTCCGGCAGCTCCTTTGGCAACTCGCGTTCGAGCAGTTTCGGCGGCAGTAAGAACATCGACACGCACAGCTACGCCGCCAGCTTCAACGCCTCCTACCAGCTCGATTTCTGGGGCAAGAACCGCGACGCGCTGGAAGTGGCGGAGGCCAATGCCGCATCGGCAGGGTTCAATGCAGCTACTGTCGCGCTGACCGAGGAGGCAGCGGTGGCCACGACCTATTTCCAGGCGCTCGCTTATGCCGACCAGCTCCGCACAGCGCGGCAGAACCTCGCCGTCGCGCGTGGCCTGCTCGCGCAGTTGCAGGGGGAATTCCGGGCCGGCGTCGCCGATGCGCCGACGGTCGCGCAGCAGGCGGCGCTGGTCGCGGCCGAGGCGGCGACGATCCCCAATTACATCTCGCTTTACCGCCAGGAAGTGATCGCACTCGGCATCCTGACCGGCGAGGCGCCCGAATACCTGACCGTCCACGGCGGCTCGCTCGACGAGCTGCGGGTGCCGGTGATCCGCCCCGGGCTGCCCTCCGAGCTTCTGTCGCGCCGGCCCGACATCGCCCAGGCGACGGAGAACCTCGTCAGCGCCAACGCCAGCGTGCGCGAGGCGATCGCGGCCTTCTTCCCATCGATCTCGCTCACGGGCTCGGCCGGCTGGCAGAGCACGGCGCTGAACACGCTGTTCTCCCCGGGCGCATCCGTGCTGTCGGCGGCGGCCTCGCTCGCCCAGCCGATCTTCGACGGCGGCGCCCTGCTGTCGACCCTGCGGGTCAATCGCGCGACCTACAGTGAATACGTCGCCGCCTATGAGGCATCGGTGGTGCAGGCCTTCTCCGACGTGGAGACGACCTTGACCGCGCTGCACTACGCCACACAGCAGGAGCGGTTGCAGGCGGGCGCGGTCGCCCTGGCGCAACAGGCGCTGGACGCCGCGGAAGCCCAGCTCAAGGCCGGCGTGGTCGACATCAGCACGGTGCTGATTGCCGAGCAGACCCTTCTGTCGGACCAGAACACGCTGATCACGGCCCGCCTCACCCGCCTCGACGCCGCCGCGAATCTCTACAAGGCGCTCGGCGGCGGGTGGGAATCGCCGGGCAATCAGGAGCAATAAGTCAGTGGCGATGAGAAGACGCAGGCGTATGATCGGCGTGGGGATCGTGGCGGTCATCGCCGCGTTCATCGTCTATCGGCTGGTCGCGCCGCACGGGGCGCACAAGGCCGCCGCCCCGCCGCCGATCCTGATCGAGGCGACGGCGGCCGAGGTGCGCAACGTGCCGGTCACGCTCGACGCGCTCGGCACGGTGGTCGCCTACCGGACCGTGACGGTGCAGCCGATGATCACCGGGCCGCTCGTCAAGGTGCTGTTCCATGAAGGCCAGTTCGTGGCCAAGGGCGCGCTGCTCGCCGAGATCGATCCGGCTCCTTACCAAGCCGCGCTCGCTCAGGCGGAGGCCAAGCTCGCCCAGGACCAGGCGACCCTGGTCAATGCGCAGTTGCAGGCACGCCAGTACGCTTCCCTGGTGAAACAGAACTACACCTCCAAGCAGCAGGCGGCGGCGGCCGAGGCCACTGCGCTCGAGGACGCGGCGCTGGTCAAGCAGGACGAGGCCAGCATCCGGACCGACCAGATCAACCTCGGCTATACCGAGATTCGCGCGCCGATCGCCGGCAAGACCGGGATCCTGCAGGTCGATCCCGGCAACATCGTCACCCCCACCCTCACGACCGGGATCGTGACGATCAACACGTTGCAGCCGATCTCGGTGCAGTTCAGCCTGCCGCAGCAGGACCTGCCGGACCTGCTGGCGGCGAGCAAGGCCGGTCCGGTGCCGCTGCTGGCGACCGCCCAGGGCAACCCGGCGACGGCGCCGGTGCTTGACCACGGCGTGATGTCGGTGCTGGACAACGCGGTGAACGCGTCGACCGGGACCTTGACCCTGAAAGGCTGCTTCCCCAACCCGCAGCTTGATCTGTGGCCGGGGGCGTTCGTCAACATCGTGGTCCAGGTGCGGACGATCGAGGGAGCGGTGACGGTGCCGCCGGTCGCCGTGCAGCAGGGGCCGCAGGGCAGCTTCGTCTATCTGGTGAAGCCCGCGGCCAAGGCGGGCGCCGATCCGACGGTTGCGTTGCAGCCGGTGACCGTCGGCTATGCGGATGCGACGACCACCGTCATTACCAAAGGTCTGGCGGCGGGCCAGCAGGTCGTCACCGAAGGTAGCGCCCAGCTTCGCGACGGCTCGCCGGTCAGAGTCATGCCGCCGCCGAAGCCGGCCGCCACAAGCGCGACCCCGCCCGCCTTGGCGCCGGCGCCTGCACCGACCCCTGCGCCCGTCCCGACCCCGGCGCCGGCACCCACAGCGTCGGCGAAGCCCGCGCACGCATGAGCATCTCGGCCCCCTTCATCGCCCGGCCGGTCGCGACCTCCCTGCTGGCGGTGGCGATCCTCCTGATCGGGGCGCTCGGCTACCGCGCGCTGCCCGTCTCGTCGCTGCCGCAGGTGGATTTCCCGACCATCCAGGTGGTGACGCAACTGCCCGGCGCGTCGCCCGACACCGTCTCCAAGCTGATCACCGCACCGCTCGAACGCCAGTTCGGGGAAATCGCGGGGCTGGCGGCGATGAACTCGATCTCGAGCCAGGGCACCAGCACGATCACCTTGCGCTTCGAGCTCACGATGCCGCAGGCCACCGCCGCGCAGGACGTGCAGGCGGCGATCAACGCTGCCTCGGGCACGTTGCCGCCCAATCTCCAGTATCCGCCGGTCTACAATCAGGTGAACCCGGCGGATGCCGCGATCCTGACGCTTGCGCTCACGTCGAAGACCATCCCGCTCTATCAGGTCGCCGACACCGCGCAGACGATGCTGTTGCAAAAGCTTTCCCAGGTCGCCGGCGTCGGCCTGGTCACGATCGAGGGCGGCCTGCGCAAGGCAATCCGCATCAACGTCAACCCGGTGCAACTGGCCGCCTACGGGATTTCCCTGGAAGACGTGCGCAACGCGGTCGCCAACGCCAACCAGGCCGGGGCGAAGGGCGGGCTGCAAGGCGCGCATCAGGCCTATGCGATCGGCGCCAACGACCAGATCACCGGACCGGACCAATACCGCGGGCTGGTCATCGCCTATCGCAACCAGGCGCCGGTGCGGCTGTCGGCGGTCGGGACGGTGGCGTCGGGGCTCGAGAACAACCAGGAGCTGGCGAGCTACAATGGCGCCCCGGCGGTGCTGATGGATATCCAGCGCCAGCCGGGAGCGAACATCGTCAGCACCGTGCAGCGGATCGAAGCCGCGCTGAGCGTCCAGCGCGGCGCCCTGCCGCCGGGGATCGACCTTCAGGTCGTCGCCAACCGCACCGGCACGATCGAGGCGTCGGTGCGCGACGTGCAGATTACCCTGGTGACCGCGGCGCTGCTGGTCGTGCTGGTGATCTTCCTGTTTCTGCCCAACCCGCGCGCGGTGCTGATCCCCGCCGTCGCCCTGCCGCTCTCCATCATCGCCACCTTCGCGGTGATGAGCGAGCTCGACTATCAGCTCGACAACCTGTCGCTGATGGCGCTGACCGTCGCTTCGGGGTTCGTGGTCGACGATGCGATCGTCATGATCGAGAACGTCGTCCGCTTCATCGAGGCCGGGGAGTCGCCACTGCGCGCCGCCTATCTCGGCGCCAGCCAGATCGGCTTCACCATCGTTTCGCTGACGGTCTCCCTGGTTGCAGTGTTCATTCCGCTACTGTTCATGCCCGGCATCGTCGGGCGGCTGTTCTCGGAATTCGCCGTTACCCTGTCCGTCGCGGTGGTGATCTCGGCGGTGGTCTCGCTCACCCTGACGCCGATGATGAGCGCGCGGCTGCTGCGCCCGGCGGACGAGGCGGCACCCGGACGGATCGCGCGCGCCGCCGAGGCGGCGCTGAGCGGCACCCGCGACGCCTACGGCCGCGGCCTTGCCTGGTGCATCCGCCACGAGCGGCTGATGCTGCTCCTGTTCGCCGCGACCGTTGCGATCACCCTCGCGCTGTTCGTTGTTGTGCCGAAGGCGCTGTTGCCGCAGGAGGACACCGGGGAGATCGTCGCCGTTACGCAGGGGCGGCAGACCGCCTCGCTCGATGCGATGCAGCGCCTGCAGAACCAGGCGATCGCGGCGATCCGCCGCAATCCCGCAGTGGCCGGCGTCACGTCCCTGCTCGGCGCCGGCGTGGCCAACCCGACGCCCAATACCGGCCAGCTCACGATCGTGCTGAAACCGTTCGGCACCAGGCCGGCGCTCGCCACGGTGATGACGCAACTGCAACAGGCGCTGGCGCACGTGGTCGGCCTCACGTTCTACATGCAGCCGGTGCAGGACATCACCCTGTCCTCGCGCGTCTCGCCGACCCAGTACCAATACACGCTGACGGGTACCAGCCAGCAGGAGCTGGACGCCTGGGCCGGCAAGATCGAGCAGGTGTTGCGTGCCCTGCCGCAGCTCAGCGACGTCGCGAGCGACCAGGCGAACGAGGGGCTGGAAACCTATATCGACGTCGATCGCGCCGCGGCCGCGCGGCTCGGCGTCACCGTGTCGGCGATCGAGAACGTTCTGTACGACGCGTTCGGCCAGCGCCAGATCACGACGATCTACGCGCAGAACGCGCAGTACCGGGTGGTGCTCGGGATCGACCCGAAGCTCGCCGTCTCGCCCGCCGCGCTGGCGGGGATCTACGTTCCCGCCGGCAGCCTGACGAGCGCCGCCACCACCACCGCCGGCGGCCCCGGGTCGGCGGTCAGCGGCAACTCCACCACGAACGCGACGGCGGCATCGGCCACCGCGATCGCGCAAATCCCGTTGAACGAGGTCGCGCGGATCGAACAGCGCCACGGACCGCTGGTGATCACGCGGGAGGACCAGTTCCCCTCGGTTACGCTCAGCTTCAACCTTGCCCCCGGGGCCTCGCTCGGCGCGGCGGAGCAGGCGATCACCGCCGCGCAGGCGAAGCTCGGCGTGCCGGGGTCGGTGAGCGGGGTGTTCTCGGGCGCGGCGGCGGAATTCCAGTCCTCGCTCGCCGACACGCCGTGGCTGATCCTGGCGGCGCTGGTGGTGATCTACATCGTGCTCGGCGTGCTCTATGAAAGCACGATCCATCCGCTGACGATCCTGTCCACCTTACCCTCGGCGGGCATCGGGGCGCTGCTGGCGCTGATGCTCACCGGCACCGAATTCACCGTGGTGGCGCTGGTCGGCATCGTGCTGCTGATGGGGATCGTGAAGAAGAACGGCATCATCATGGTCGATTTCGCCATCGAGGCGGAACGTACCCGCGGCGTCTCGCCCGAGGCGGCGATCACCGAAGCCGCGCTGCTCCGCTTCCGCCCGATCATGATGACCACCATGGCCGCGCTGTTCGGCGCCGTGCCGCTGGTGCTGGAACGCGGCGCAGGGTCGGAGCTGCGCACGCCGCTCGGCATCACCATCATCGGCGGGCTGCTGCTGAGCCAGGCGCTGACCCTGTTCACGACGCCTGCGATCTACCTGGCACTCGACCGGCTGCGGCCGCGGCGCGCACCGACGGCGGCGCCCGCGCCCGGCGCAGCGGAGTGAGCGGTGGGTTTCTCCGAGCTCTTCATCCGCCGGCCGATCGCCACCGCCCTGCTGGCGATGGGCATGCTGCTCGCCGGCGCGATCGCGTTCAACGCGCTGCCGGTCGCCGCGGTGCCTAGCGTTCCGGTGCCGGCGATCGTGGTGTTCGCCTCCGACCCCGGCGCCGAGCCGGCTACCATGGCGAGCACCGTCGCTGAGCCGCTGGAACAGACCCTTGGCGTCATTCCGGGCGTGCAGGAGGTGCGCTCGGTCAACTCGAACGGATCGAGCTCGATCGTCCTGCTGTTCGACAGCGGATCGAACATCGACGCCGACGCCCATGCGGTGCAGGCGGCGATCGACGCCGCCCTGCCCAACCTGCCGTCGGGCATGCCGAGCCTGCCCTACTACAAGGTATTCAACCCGGCCTCGCGGCCGGTGCTGACGATGTTCCTGTCCTCGCGCACCATGCCGCTGCGCGACGTGTACGATTTCGCCAACACTGTCGTCGTGCAGATGATCTCCCAGGTGGCGGGGGTCGCGCAGGTCGATCTGTACGGCGGCGAGTCCCCCGCAGTCCGGATCCGGTTCGACCCGCACGCGCTGGCCGCCTCCGGGCTCACGCCGAACGACATCTACAACGCCGTTCGCAACGCGAACGTGCTGGCCCCGCTCGGCGTGATCCAGGGGCCTAACCGCGGTTCCATCCTGGCGATCAACGGGCAATTGTCGAGCGCGGCGCAGTACCGGCGGATCGTGCTGAAGACCGCGCCGGGGGCGGTGCTGCGGCTCGGCGACGTCGCCTCGGTGATCGACGGCGTGTCCAACACCCAGGTCTCCGCCACCGACGGCGCCAACGGCGGCATCGTCGTGGCGATCACCAAGACCGCCACCGCCAACGTGCTGCAGACCGTGCAGGGGATCAAACAGCGGCTGCCGGAAATCGCTCGCTACCTGCCGGCGTCGGTCCATTTCCGCATCCTGACGGACCGCACCACGACGATCCGCGCCAGCGTCACCGACATCGAGTTCACCCTGCTGCTCACCATCGTGCTGGTCCTGCTGGTCGTCACGGTGTTCATGCGCCGGCTGACGCCCACGATCGCTGCCGGCATCACCGTGCCGCTGTCGATCGCCGGCACGCTTGCCGCGATGTGGGCGTTCGGGTTCTCGCTGGATAATTTCTCGCTGCTGGCATTGACGATCTCGGTCGGCTTCGTCGTGGACGACGCGATCGTGATGATCGAGAACATCGTCTCCTGCCACGAGCGCGGGCTGTCGGGCATCGAGGCGGCGATCGTGGGTGCGAAGCAGATCGGCTTTACCGTGCTCTCCATCACCGCCTCGTTGATCGTGGTGTTCCTGCCTCTGACGTTGATGGGCGGGATCATCGGCGGCCTGTTCAACGAATTCGCCGTGACCTTGTCGGTCTCGATCGCGATCTCGGGGCTGGTGTCGCTCACCGTAACACCGATGATCTGCGCGCATTTCATGGGGCGCACGCCGAAGATCGGGCGGGATTCCGGACCGTCGCGGGCGATCGACCGGTTCTACCGGCGCACCTTGGACGCCTACGCGCGCAGCCTGGATTGGGCGCTCGCGCACAACTGGCTGACCCTCGTGGCGTTCGTGCTGACCATCGCGGTCACCCTCGTGCTGTATGTCAAGGTGCCGAAGGCGTTCATCCCGGAGGAGGATACCGGCCTCATCATGGGCCAGACGATCGCCTCCTCCGATGTGTCGTTCGACCGCATGGAGCGTCTGCAGGCGCGGGTCGTCAAGGTGATCCAGGCCAATCCCGCAGTCGCCACGCTCAGTTCGCGGATCGGCGTGGTGAACGGGTTCTCCACCGCCAACCGCGGCAACGTGATCATCGGGCTGAAGCCGCTGTCGGAGCGCAACGTCTCCGCGCAGCAGGTGATCGTGCAACTGCGCCGGAAGCTCGCGCGGATCCCGGGGATCACCGCCTACATGCAGGTGGAGCAGGACCTGCATTTTGGTGGCCAGTCGAACGGCGGCGAATACAGTTTCTCGGTGCAGGACCCCTCGCTCGCCAGCTTGGACAGCGTTGTGGGCGAGATCGAGGCGCGGTTGCGCCAGATGAAGGCGATCAGCAACGTCTCCTCCGATCAGGACCGGGCGGAAACACAGATCACGGTGATGATCGACCGCACCGCCGCGGCGCGCCTCGGCGTGACGATCTCGGCGATCGACACGGCACTTGGCAGCGCGTTCGCGCAGCGGCAGATCTCGCGCATCTACGAGGCGCAGAACCAGTACAGCGTGGTCCTTACCGTCGGCGCCGCACGCGCGCGCACGCCCGCCGACATGAGCCGGATCTTCGTCCCCGGCAGCGGCGGGCCTGTGCCGCTGCTGCAGGTGGCGCACCTCGTGCGCGCCACCGCACCGCTCCAGGTCGCGCATCTCAACGGCGTGCCGGCCGGAACGATCAGCTTCAACCTGGCGCCCGGCACCAGCCTCGGCCCCGCGGTGGCGGAGGTGCAGAGCACGATCGCCGCCATGCGCCTGCCGGCGGACGTGCAGATCAAGTTCGGCGGCAATGCGCAGTATTTCCTGGCCGCGTTGCAGACCGAACCGCTGCTGATCCTCGCCGCGCTGGTGGCGATCTACATCGTGCTCGGCGTGCTGTACGAAAGCCTGAGCCAGCCGCTGACCATCCTCTCCACCCTGCCGTCGGCCGGCGCCGGCGCGCTGCTCGCGTTCCTGCTTACAGGCACGCCGCTGTCGGTGATCGGGATCATCGGCATCTTCCTGCTGATGGGCATCGTCAAGAAGAACGGCATCATGCTGGTCGACTTCGCGCTGGAAGCGGAACGGGAACGCAATCTGCCGCCGGCGCAGGCCATCCGGGAAGCCTGCCTGGAACGCTTCCGGCCGATCATGATGACAACCCTCGCCGCACTGCTCGGCGCGCTGCCGCTCGCATTCTCGGTCGGCACCGGATACCAGATGCGCCGGCCGCTCGGCATCGCCGTGATCGGCGGGCTGATCGTCTGCCAGGCGCTGACGCTGTACACGACGCCGGCGGTCTACCTGGCCCTCTCCGGCTTCGGCAAACGCCGCGCTCGCCGCATCGCCACGATGCCGGCGGAATGATACCAGACGGGAGAGGCCTCGACGTGTGAGGGCAAAGGCCACGGGGGCTCCGCCCGCCCTTGCCTGATCATCGCCATCGCCTCGTAGCCGGCCAATGTTCGCCTGGCGGTCGGTAGACGACCGAAGCCGAGGCGCCACGCTGACCCCGCTGCCACAGCCAACGACCGGCCAACTCAGCAGGAAGGGCCACGATCGCCGCCGCACCGCGGTCGCCCGCCCCCCGTACCGCCCAACGGATCCGACTTGTTCGGAATCGGTCGGCATGCGTCTTCCGACAACGGCTTTGGCCAACGCAGGTTTGGGGACGGAGCGGACGTGCAGTTCCAAAAGAGGCTAACGGCGGTTTCTGGCGTGCTGCCGGCTCAGGAGCGCTTCGTGGCGGATTGCCGGCACAAGCCGTCGACGAAGACCTCGACCAGGCGCAGCACGCTCGCCTGCCAGCCAGGCTGGTCGTTCATATAGCACATGCCCACGAGGGCACGCAGGAGGTCTTCGGGGCTGACATCGGCGCGTATCTCGCCGGCCGCGACGGCTCGGTCCAGCAGCGCGCCCACGGCCTTGGTCAGGCGATCGAACGAATAGGCCGAGAGCTCCGAGGAGCTATGCGCAGCAAGCGCGAGCGCTGCCGACATGCCCTTTTTCGTGGCGACGAACTCCACGTTCGAGCGCAGCCAGCGGCGCAAGGCTTCGGCGGGCGCCACTTCAGCCTTCAACTGCTCGGCGAGATCGGCGAGCTGGTCGACTTCGCGGCGATAGACGGCCTCGAACAAGGCCTCGCGGGTCGGGAAATGCCGGTACAGGGTGCCGATACCAACGCCGGCACGCCGCGCCACGGCCTCGAGGCTCGCGTCCGGGCCACCGGCGCTGAACACCGCTTTCGCCGCCTCGAGCACGCGCTCGTGATTGCGAACCGCGTCAGCGCGCGGCCTCCTCGTGGTCTTGCTCGACTGATCTCCCATATCGTCCGTCACGTTTCCCGCCCCTTGCAAAGCGGAGGCATCCTCCGTATGTAGCCGGCGTTGGCACGAAAGCAGAGCGGTCGCGTCAGTCAACCCCCGCCTGCCTTGAACTGCCAGGCGGTGGGAGTTCCCCGGGGCGACGCACAGTGCGTGCCACGGCGTCCTGACCTTCGCCGCACAGGCCCCTTCGTGGCTGGGCCCTCGTTCGATGATAGCACCGATCGGAGCATCCCATGAGCTTATCGATTTCGCTTACCGTGAACGGTGTGGCGCGAAAGGTCGCATTGGACGACCCGCGGGTCACGCTCCTCGATCTCCTTCGCGAACGCCTCGATCTGACCGGGACCAAGAAGGGCTGCGACCGCGGCCAGTGCGGCGCGTGTACGATCCTCGTCGACGGACGACGGATCAATTCGTGCCTTGCTCTCGCGGTCAGTTACGATGGCGCGCATGTCCTCACGATCGAGGGCTTGGCGCAAGGTGAGGCGCTCCATCCCGTTCAGGCCGCCTTCATCGCACATGACGGCTTTCAGTGCGGGTTCTGCACGCCAGGCCAGATCATGAGCGCGATGGGCCTGATCCAGGAAGGTCAGGCCGGCGACGAACCCGAGCGCGTGCGGGAAGGCATGAGCGGAAATCTCTGCCGATGTGGTGCCTACGCCGGGATCACGGATGCCGTGCTGGATGCCCAAAGACGGATTGCCGACCGCGACCGGGAGGATGCCGCATGAAGACCTTCGATTATGTCAAACCCGCGACGATCTCCGAGGCCGTCGCGGCCGCCTCCGAGACCGGTGCCGCCTATCTGGCCGGCGGCACCAATCTTCTCGATCTGATGAAGGGCGGCATCAGCAGCCCGAGTTGTATCATCGACGTCAGTCACATTCCGGGGCTCGACCGGATCGAGCATCTCGCAGGGGGCGATGTCCGGATCGGAGCGCTCGTGCGCAACGCCGATCTCGCATATGACCCGGACTTTGCCCGACGCTTTCCCTCGGTCGCGGAAGCGCTCCTTTCCGGAGCCTCGGCGCAGCTTCGCAACGCCGCAACGGTCGGCGGCAATCTCCTGCAGCGCACGCGATGCCCCTATTTCTACGACATGGCGAGCGCCTGCAACAAACGCGACCCGGGCGCAGGCTGCGAGGCCCGCGGCGGCGACACGAGGCTGCACGCCGTGCTCGGGTGGAGCGAGAGCTGCATTGCGACGAACCCGTCCGATTTCTGCGTCCCGCTCGCAGCACTCGACGCCGTGGTCGAGATCGAGGGCAAGGCGCAGCGCCGCGAGGTTCCGCTCGAAAGCTTCCACCGTCTGCCCGGAGACGCGCCCGGGCGCGAGAGTGTGCTCGAGCCCGGCGAGCTGATCGTCGCCGTCCGTCTGCCGGCCGAGGCGGCTGCCTTCTCGGCACATGCCCGCTACCTCAAGATTCGCGAGCGCACCTCCTACGCCTTCGCAGTCGTGTCGGCCGCCGCCGCCCTGCAGATCGAGGGCAACACGATCGTCGCGGCACGGATCGCGCTCGGCGGCGTCGCTCTGAAGCCCTGGCGGGCCCGCGCGGCCGAGGAGATGCTGACCGGCGCATGTCCGGATGAAGCCGCCTTTCGCCGCGCGGCCGAGGCGGCGCTCGCGGATGCCAGGCCGTCCGGTGACAACGCCTTCAAGATCGAGCTCGCACGACGGATCGTGACGCGGGCTCTCATGCTGGCCGCGGCCGGAACGCTTGAGCGCGTGCCGGCCCTTCCGGCCTCCCCCTTTGCCCTCGTTCCCGGAGTTCTCCTCCATGCCTGAGATCGCGCTCACCCAGGCGCCCGCTCACGTCCGGCACGGCTCGAATATCGGCCAGCCGCTCACCCGCCGTGACGGCGTCCTGAAGGTCACCGGAGCTGCCCGCTACGCAGCGGACAACCACCCGCCCGGCATGCTCTATGCCGTTCTGGCGGTGAGCGGCATCGCCCGCGGCCGCGTGACCTTCCTGGACGTGCCTGCCGCAAAGGCGCACGCTGGTGTCGTCGAGGTCATGACACCTGCCAACACGCCGCCGCTGGCACAGGACCCGGACGCGAAGACCAACCCCTTCATGTTTCGGCTTGACGTTCTGCAAAACGACCGGGTTCGCTACGCGAACCAGCCGATCGCGGTGGTCATCGCCGAGACCCTCGAGGCCGCGACGGAAGGCGCAGCACGCCTGTCCCCCCGCTACGAGACCGAGCCGGCCCGGGCCGGTCTCGATGCCGGCGAGAGCTTCATTCCGCCTGGGGTGGGGGTCGGCAACCCGGCCGAGGTGCATCGGGGCGATGTCGAGGCGGGCCTCGCGGAGGCAACCAGGCGCATCGACGCGACCTACGAGACGGCGGCGCAATACCACAACGCGATGGAGCCGCACGCGATCGTGGCCGCATGGGACGGCGACTCGCTGTCCATCGATACGCCGAGCCAGGGCCTCGCCATGGCGCAGGGACGCGTCGCGGGGCTCTTCGGGATCCCGCCGGAGAACATCCAGATCCGCAGCCCCTTCCTGGGCGGCGGGTTCGGCTCCAAGGGCCTGATGTCCGGGCCGCAGGTCCTCGGCATCATGGCGGCCCGGCTGGTCGGCAGGCCCGTCAAGCTGGTGCTCCGTCGCGAGCAGATGTTCGGTCCCGTGGGCCATCGGGCACCGACGCGGCAGACGCTGCGCATGGGTACGGATCGCGATGGCGCGCTCACGGCCATCGGCCATCACACGAAGACGACTTCGAGCACCTTCGACGATTTTTTCGAGCCGGCCTCGGACGCCTCGCACACGCTCTATGCGAGTCCGGCCATCGCCACGTCGCATGAAGCGGTTCGACTCGACACGGGGACACCGCTCTTCATGCGCGCCCCTGGAGAGGCGACGGGCTCGATCGCGCTCGAGAGCGCGATGGACGAGATGGCCCAGGCCTGCGGGATGGATCCCCTTGCGTTCCGTCTCAAGAACTACGCAGAGGTGGAACCGATTTCCGGCAAGCCGTTCTCCTCGAAAGCCTTGCGCGACTGCTACGCGCAAGGCGCCGAACGCTTTGGCTGGGCGCGACGCCCGCTTGCGCCGCGGCAGATGCGCGACGAGGCCGGCCTGCTCGTCGGCTGGGGCATGGGCACGGCGACCTTTCCGGCGCTGATGTTCCAGGCTCAGGCCCGGGCGGTCATCCGGAATGACGGCACCGGCATCATGGAGACGGGGGCCCACGACATGGGCCAGGGCGCCTGGACCGCGCTCGCTCAGATCGCGGCCGACGGCCTCGGGCTCGATCTCGACCAGGTCGCGTTCCGGTACGGCACGTCCGACTTGCCTGACGCCGGGATCGCCGGCGGCTCAGCCCATACCGCGACGGCGGGCATGGCGATCCACGGCGCCGGCGCGGACGTGATCGCCAGGCTGGCGGACCTGGCCACGGGCGACGAGCGCTCGCCACTCTTTGGCGCGGGGAACGCCGGCGTGGTGGCGCACCGCGGCCGGCTGTTCCGCCGCGACGACGAGAGCCGAAGCGAGAGCTATGCCGAAATTCTCGCCCGCGCCGGCCTCACGGAAATCGAGGGGAGGGGCAAGAGCGCGGCCGACCCTGCCGCGCAGTCAAGCTACGCCATGCATGCGCACGGGGCCGTGTTCGCCGAGGTGAAGGTCGATCCCGAGCTGGGACAGATCCGCGCGACCCGTCTCGTCGGCGCCTTCGCGGCCGGCCGGGTCATCAATCCGCGGCTGGTACGCAGCCAATACTATGGCGGCATGATCTGGGGCGTATCGTTCGCCTTGCATGAGCGCGCCATCGTGGATCTTCGCTCCGGCCGCCCGATGAACCCGAATCTTGGCGAGTACCACGTGCCGGTGAACGCCGACGTGCCCTCGCTCGAGGCCATTCTCGTCGAGGAGAACGACTCGTACGTCAACGCACTCGGCATCAAGGGTGTCGGCGAGATCGGGGTCACGGGAACGGCCGGTGCCGTCGCCAACGCGGTCTGGCATGCCACCGGGCTCCGCGTTCGCCAGTTCCCGATCACCCTCGATCGTTTGATCGCGCCCGCCCCTTGATGGCACCGATGTCGACACTGACACATCGTGCAACGAGACAGTGTCCCATCCGGCGCTCCCTCCGCACATGCGGCCGGCCGGTCACCCCGGCCCACCGCCGCCGTGCAGCAACCACGCGGCCCAGATCGCCAGCGTCAGCGGCGGGCCGAACGGCAGCCGGGTCGTCGGGCCGATGCGCCGGCCGGCCAGGCGCAGAGCGCCGGCGAGGGCGAGACCGGCCAGCCCGGCGCCCAGAACGACATCCGCAAGCGCGGCGGGTCCCAGCCACGCCCCGGCGAGCCCCAGCAGCTTGGCATCGCCGGCGCCGATCCCCTCCACGCCGCGCCAGCGGCGCCAGCCGTGGCGGAGCAGCGCAAAACCGGCCCACCCCAACGCCGCCCCCGCGGCATGCTCCGCCAGCGCCGGCGGCGACAGCCACCAGGTCGCGCCGAGGCCGGCCGGGATCAGCGACAGGGTGAGTGCGTCGGGCAGAGTGAAGGTCGCGGCATCGATCCAGGCCAGCGCGAGCAGGCCCCAGCCCAGCAGGCAACCGGCCCAGAGCACGGCGCCCGCCTGCCCGGCCAGCAGGGCGGAGACCGGGACGACGACGGCCGCCAATTCGATCGCCAGGTGGAACCGGCCGATCCCTGCCGCCGCGCAGCGGCACCGGCCGCGCAGCCACAGGTAGGACAGGATCGGCACCAGCTCGGTCGCGGTCAGCGGCCGGCCGCAGCCCGCGCAGGCGGAGCGCGCCAGCGCTACCTTCCCCCCGGCGGGCAGGCGCCGGATCAGCACCCCGAGCAGGCTGCCGGCGCAGGGCGCGAAGGCCACCGCCAGCCAGGCCGGCAGCGCGACTGTCACGGGAATGTCCGGCATGGGCGGGCTGTGGCGGCCTATGATCTCTGGTCTCGGACGTTAGCGGCCAGGCGGACCGACGTGCATGCCCGACACGATGACACTCCGGGACGATGGCGACCCGATCGAGGCGCTGGCGGCGCTGATCGTCGCCGGCGGACATTGCGACGCGCGCGCGCTCGACCGGGCGCGGCGGGTCGCGACGGAAACCGGCGAGCGGCTCGATCGCGTGCTCAAGCAGCTCGGCCTGGTGGCCGAGCGCGGGCTGGCGGAAGCCTATGCCGCCCTGCTCGGCGTGCCGCTCGCGAACGCGGCCCGCTATCCGGCCGAGCCGCTGCTCGCCGATCGGCTGGAACCCCGCTTCCTGCGCGCCGCCCGCGCGCTGCCGGTGGCGGAGGAGGCGGGCGCGCTGGTGCTGGCGACTGCCGACCCGCTCGATCCCTTCACCCCGCGCGCGGTGGCTGCCGCGGTCGGCCGCGACGTCCGGATCGAGATCGCGGTGCCGATCGAGCTGGAAGCGGCGCTCGACCGCCTCTACCCCGAGGCCGATGCGCCCGATGGTACGCCCAACGGCACGCCCGCCGCCGCGGCCGAAGCGCCGGTCGAAGAAGACACCGACCGGCTGCGCGATCTGGCGAGCGAGGCGCCGGTGATCCGCCTGGTCAACCAGATGATCGCGCGCGCCGTCGAGACCCGCGCCTCCGATATCCATATCGAGCCGTTCGAGGACCGGCTGCGCATCCGCTACCGCCACGACGGCCAGTTGTCCGAAGCCGACAGCCCGCCGGCGCGGCTGGCCGCGGCGATCGTGAGCCGCATCAAGATCATGGCCCGGCTCGACATCGCCGAACGCCGGCTGCCGCAGGATGGGCGGATCAAGCTGGCCGTGCGCGGCCAGGAGGTCGATTTCCGCGTCTCTTGCGTGCCCGCCCTGCACGGGGAGACGGTGGTGCTGCGCGTGCTCGACCGCAATGCGGTCACCTTCGACTACGACCGGCTCGGCCTGGCGCCGGCGGTGGTGGCGCGGCTGGAGGCGACCTTCGCGCTGCCGAACGGGATCGTGCTGGTGACCGGGCCGACCGGCAGCGGCAAGACCACCACGCTCTATACCGGCCTGCTGCGGCTCAATTCGGTCGCACGCAAGATCGTGACGATCGAGGACCCGATCGAGTTCCAGTTGCCGGGCATCAACCAGATCCAGGTGAAGCCGCAGATCGGGCTCGATTTCGCGCACCTCCTGCGCGCCATCCTGCGCCAGGACCCCGATGTCATCATGGTGGGCGAGATCCGCGACCTGGAGACCGCACAGATCGCGGTGCAGGCGGCACTCACCGGGCATCTCGTGCTCTCCACCCTGCATACCAACTCGGCGGCGGCGACGGTGACCCGGCTGCGCGACATGGGCCTGGAGGACTACCTCGTGGCCGCCGTGCTGCGCGGCGTGCTGGCGCAGCGGCTGGTGCGCCGGCTGTGCCCGGACTGCCGGCGTGCCGAACCGGCCCCGGCGGCGCTCGCTTCGCGACTTGGCCTCGATCGCCTGGCCGGCGGAGGGGCGCCGCAGCTCTGGCACGCCGTCGGCTGCCCGGCCTGCCGCGGCAGCGGCTACCGCGGCCGGATGGCGATCGCCGAATTCCTCCTCCCCGACGCCGCCGTCGCGCAGCACATCTTCGCCCGCGTCGGCGAGGCCGAGATCGAGCGCGCCGCCGTCGCCGGCGGCATGGTGCCGATGTTCCAGGCCGGGCTCGCCGCGGTGCTCGCCGGGGAGACCACGCTCGAGGAGCTCGCGCGCAGCGTGCAGGCCGATCTCTGATGCCCGAGTTTCACTATGTCGCCATCGAACCGTCTGGCGGCCTGGCGCGCGGCAGCATGCAGGCGCCGGACGTCGACCACGTCGTTGCGCGGTTGCGTCGGGCCGGCAACATTCCGGTCTCGGCCACCCCGGCCAGCCGCGGCTCGGCGCTGGCGCAGCTGCTGCAGACCGAGATCGGCCGCGGCCGCGCGCTCTCCCGCCAGGACCTGACGGAGGCGCTGCGCGAGCTCGCCACGATGCTGGGCGCCGGTCAGGACCTTGATCGCGCGTTGCGCTTCCTGGTCGAGACCGCCGCCCGGACGCGCGTGCGCGCCGTGTTCGGCCGGGTGCGCGATGCGGTGCGCGACGGCGGCACTGTGGCGACGGCGATGGCCGCCGAGCCACGCAGCTTTCCCCGGCTGCTGATCGGGATGGTGCGTGCCGCCGAAGCGGGCGGCGCGCTCGCCCCCACGCTCGAGCGGCTGGCCGTGCTGTTCGAGCGTGAGCGCAGCCTTGTGGCGACGGTGCGGTCGGCGATGATCTACCCGGCGCTGCTGCTGATCACCGCCGCCGGGTCGGTGACTTTGCTGCTGACCCGGGTACTGCCGCAGTTCGTCCCGCTGTTCGAACAGAACGGCGTCCCGCTGCCGCCATCGACGAGAGTGCTGATCGATGCCGGCACCCTGCTGTCTGCCTACGGCCCGTATGCGCTGGCGGTGGCGTTGCTGCTGGGGATGGCCGGGCGGGAGGTGCTACGCCGGCCCGGGCCGCGTGGCGTCTCCGATGCCCTGCTGCTGCGCCTGCCGGTCGCCGGCGGCCTGCTGCGCGAGACGATGGCGGCGCGATTCACCCGCACCCTCGGCACCTTGCTGGTCAATGGCGTGCCGCTGCTCGCCGCCCTTGGCATCGTGCGCGATACGGTCGGTAATCTCGCCGGGATCGCCGCGATCGACCGCGCCAGTACCAGCGTGCGCGACGGCGGCGGTCTGGCCGCGCCGCTTGGCGCCAGCGGGGTGTTTCCGGTTCGCACCGTCTCCCTGTTGCGGCTCGGCGAGGAGACGGCGCAGCTCGGCCCGACCGCGCTGCGGGCGGCGGAAATCCACGAAGAGCGGGTCCGCCTGGGCGTGCAGCGGCTGGTGGCGCTGCTGGTGCCGGTGATCACGATCGCCATGGGAATGATGGTCGCCGGCATCGTCGGCTCGCTGCTGCAAGCCATGCTCGGCCTCAACGACCTTGCGCACTGAGAGTTTGTGCGTGGATGCCCGCCAGCCGCCAAAGCCGGGCAAGAACCCGCGCATTTTCAGCGGACGTTCGTTCACAAGCTCGGCTTCCTTTTCACGCACCGAGCGCGCCCCACCGGGCGGGTTCACCCTGCTCGAACTGCTGGTGGTGATCGTGGTCCTGGGGTTGGCGCTCGGGCTGGTGTCGGGACGCGCGCCGCACGCAAGCCCGGGGTTCCGGCTCGACCGGGCGGCGACCCGGGTGGCCGATGCACTCCGCCTGGCGCGGTCGCAGGCGATCGCGCGCGACCGGCCGGTTGCCGTGGTGGTCGATCCGCTGCGGGGCACTCTGCGGGTCGGGGCGGCGCCGGTCTGGCACTTCCCGGCCGGGGTGACGATCGCGGCCGGGGCAGGGGCGGGGGCTGCGCCGACAGACGGCCCCGCGGAGCGGCCGGTGCTTGTGGTGTTCGCGCCTGACGGCACCGCCGCCGGCGGGCCGGTCGTGCTCGCCGCCGCGCGGCTGCGGCGCGCGATCGGGGCCGACTGGCTGACTGGGCGGGTGGAGCCTGGGCGGGTGGAGCGCAGTGATGGCGACGCGGCGCACTGAGGGCGGCTTCCTGCTGCTCGAAGTGCTGGTGGCGTTCGTGATCGCGGCGCTGGCGCTTGCCGCATTGTTCGGCGGCGCGGTCGGCGGGCTGCGTGCGACCGCGCGCGCCGGCCGCTACGAGCAGGCGGTGGCGCGGGCCCGATCCCACCTGGCGGCGGTCGGCGGGGATGCCTCGGTTCTGGTGCCTGGCGTGCGGTCGGGCGACGACGGCAGCGGGTTTCGCTGGCAGGTGCAGGTAGCACCGGTCGCCACCGCGGCGCTGGCCGGCTCGCCGGCCCGGCGGCCGCTGCTCTACCGGGTGAGCGTGACGGAATCCTGGCGCGCGGACGGGCAGCGGCGACAGGTGCAACTGACGACGGCCCGGCTACAGGGGCAGCCTCCAGCCGCACCATGAGGCAGGGCGAGACCGGCTTCACCTTGCTGGAGACGATCGTTGCGCTGGTCGTGCTCGGCTTCCTGATCCTCGGCCTGAGCCAGGGGATACGTTTCGGCCTCGGTGCGCGCGCGACCCAGGCCGGCTTGCAGGCGAAAGCCGACGGGCTCGATACGGTGGATCGCACCTTGCGCGGTTTGGTCACGCGCATGGACCCGGGCGGCTTCGATGCGCCGCCGACCCTGGCCGGCGCGCCCGACCGCATGGCGTTCCTGACCGAGCTGCCGACGGGGGCGGCGATCAACGGCATACGGCAGGCGCAGGTGATCCTGCTGGTCGATTCCGCTCACGAACTTGTGCTCACCTGGCAACTGGCGCCGCATGCCGTGGCGTTGCGCCCGCCGCCGCGGGGTCGGGTGGTGCTGCTGCACGATGTCGATCGGCTTGCCATCGCCTATGCCGACCCAGCGCACGGCGGCAGCTGGCGGCGGCGATGGGGCGGTACCGCGCTGCCGGGGCTGGTGCGCATTCGCATCGTCTTCCGCCGCGGCGATCCGCGGCTGTGGCCCGACATCGTCGCCCGGCCGCGGCGCCAACGGCTGCGCTGAGCGCCCGACGGCCGCCGACACGGCTTCCTGTCAGCAAAGTTTCTCTTGTCAGGGCCGAGCGCCCCGATAGCCATAGCGGTACGATGTCGACGACCGCGGCGAGTGATCGGGCGATGATGCCGAACGACGGCCCATGCTGAAGGCGTTGCTGTCCTGGTGGCTACGCCAGCTGGCGGGGGCATTGCCGGCGCGCTGGCGGGACGCCGGCGACGACGGCGCAGCGACTGTGGTTTCTCTCGGTACCATTGCCGGCGCGCCGGGCGTGGCGGAGATCGCGCTGCGCGCCCGGCGCGGCAGTACGCACCTCTGCCGGATCGTTCTCGACGACACCGGCGTGGCCACCGCGCGCGCCGCGCTGGCGGGGCGACGCCGCCCGGCGCCTGTGGTGCTGCGGCTGCCGCAGGCGGCGTTGCTGGAACGCGAGGTGGTGCTGCCGCTGGCCGCCGAGCGCGACCCGGAAGCGGTGCTCGGCTTCGAGATGGACCGGCTGACCCCGTTCCGCGCCGCCGACGTCGTCTGGCAGGCAAGCGGGTTCCGGCGCGACCGCGCGCGCCAGCTTCTGTCATTGCGCCTGTCGCTGCTGCCGCGGAGCCTGTTCGCCGATGCGCTGCCGGCACTCGCCTCCCTGGGGCTGGTGCCGGCGGCGATCGAAGTGCCGGGGCCAGCCACGACCGGCGTCGTCGGCTGGCGGCGGCTCGCGCTTGGTACCGCTCCCGCCGCCGTGCGGGCGGAGCGTCGTCGGCTGCGTTTTGCCGCCGGGCTGGTGGCGGTCCTCGCGGTGGTCGCGGCGGCGCTGCCGTTCATCCGGCAGTCGCTGGCCGAGCGGGCGGTGGCGTCGCGGATCGCCGCTCTCACCCCGCAGGTGGACGAGGCGACGGCATTGCGCCGGCGGGTCGGCCACGCCACGGGGGCCGCCGGCGCATTCGGTGCGCTGGCCGCGCAGGTGGGCGACCCGCTGGCGGTACTGGCGGCGCTGACCGGGATCCTGCCGGACGATACCTACCTCGAAAGCCTGACCCTCCAGCACCGCCGGCTGGCGGTCACCGGCCGCTCGGCCAGGGCGGCGCGGCTGATCGGGCTGCTCGCCGCCAACCCCGTGATCCGCAACCCCGCGTTTGCGGCGCCGGTGACGCGCGCTCCCGAAGGGGGCGACGAATTTGCCATCCGCGCCGAGGTCGGGCCGTGAAGGTTGCGCGGTGAAGGCGGGTGCCTTGCCCGAAGGCCGGCGCGGCACGGCGCTCGCGCTCGGCCTGCTGCTGATCGCCCTGGCCTTCGCCTGGGTCGGTATCGCCGCCCCGCTGGCCGGCTGGTACCAGGCGCGTGCGCGCGGGCTGGCCGAGCAACGCACCCTGGCGGCGCATATGGCGGCGATGGCCGCCACCTTGCCGGCGCTGCGGGCGGCGGCACGGGCTACGCGCGCCGCCCCGTCGGCCGCTGCGGTGCTGACCGGCGGCACCGACGCGGTCGCCGCGGCGGCGTTGCAGAGCACGGTCGAGCGGTTGGCAAGCGGCACCGGCGCCAGCCTGAGCAGCGTCACCATCCTGCCCGGCGAACCGGCGGGCGCCTGGCGGCGGATTGGCCTGCGACTCGACGTGCGCGCCCCGTTTCCGGTGCTCGTCCGCCTGCTGCAGGCGATGCTGCGCGGCGCACCGCCGATGCTGATCGACGATCTCTCCCTCGCCGGGCCGGCGCTGCAAACCCCCGGGGTGCCGCGCACAATCGATGCCACGTTCACCGTGTATGCCTTCCGGCGCGGCGGGATCCTGGCTGGGCGCGGCAATCTTCGGGAGGCGCTGGCAGAATGAGGCGCCTTGTACGCCTCGGCCCCTGCGCCGCGGCGGCGACGCTCGCCGCGGTGATCCTGGTGGAACTCGCCGGCGGCGGTCCTCCCCCGCCGGCAGTCGCCCCGCCTGCGCGTCCTGCCGTGGCCCGCGCGGCAGGCTGGCGGCCAACGGCAGCCGCGGAGGCACGACGGGCGGCAACGATTCTGGCTCGGCCGTTGTTCGACCCCTCGCGCCGACCGCCGGCCGGCCCGGCCGCTGCCGGCAGCTTGCGGCTGTCGGGTGTGGTGGTCGGGCCGTTCGGCCGGCTGGCGATCTTCGAGCCGGCGCAG
Source organism: uncultured Pseudomonadota bacterium (assembly GCA_963708095.1). Classification (GTDB taxonomy): domain Bacteria; phylum Pseudomonadota; class Alphaproteobacteria; order Acetobacterales; family Acetobacteraceae; genus JAJZVS01. The sequence continues at coordinate 2,008,013 of OY970182.1, read as the reverse complement.
GGCGGCAAACCGGTGGTGGTGCGGGTGGGTGAGCGGGTCGGCGGTGCGATCGTGCGGGCGATCGCGCCCGACCGCGTCCTGGTGGCCGGGATCGACGGGCCGCGCGTGTTGCTGCCGTCCGACGGCGCAGCGGCTGCCGGCGTGGCGGTGAGCGGCGCGGTGGCGAGCGGGGAGGCGACCGCACCGGCCCGTCCGGCGGCACACCCCTCCAGCATGGCGACGCGGTTGCTGGAGGCGAAATGAAGCTGATGGCGGCGCTGGCCGTCCTGCTCGGGCTGACCGGTTGCGCCGCACCCGCCAAACCGCCGCTCCTGGCGGCGCTGACGCCGCTGCCCGGTGTGTATGACAGCACAGGCACGGCCACGCCGCGCATCGACGGCAGCGTCGGCAGCACCACGCCCCCGCCGGCGGCGATGGTGAGCTACGGCGTGCCGCCGCTCAACCGGGTGCCCCCAGGCGCGGCGGTGGCGGCACCGGACGGTACCATCTCGCTCGACTTCGCCGAGACCGACATCCGCGCGGTGGCCGCCGAGATCCTCGGCAGCATCCTGAAGGTGAATTACACCATCGATCCGGCGGTGCACGGCACCGCCAGCCTGCGCACCGTGCATCCGCTGCGGCGCGACCAGCTGCTGCCGACCTTGCAGACATTGCTGGCGGGCAACGAGGCCACCGTGGTGCGGTCCGGCAGCCTGTACCGCGTGGTGCCGGCCGCCGCTGCCAAAGGCATCATCGGCGGCGACGGCACGACCGGCAGCGTGGTGGTGCCGCTGCATTACGCTGCCGCCGATGCGCTGGCGAAGGTGCTGGCACCCTATGTCGGGCCGGCCGGGCGGGTGGCGCCGGAACAAGGCAGCAATGCGCTGATCGTGAGCGGTGATCCCGATACGCGGGCGGCCCTGATCGACCTGATCGCGACCTTCGATACCGACGTGCTCGCCGGGCAGTCCTATGCGCTGCTGCCGGTGCCCCAGGGCGGGGCGAAGGAGTTCGCCGCCGCGCTGGAACAGGCATTCCGCTCCGCCAAGGGCGAGGCACTGGCGGGCGTCCTCCGGGTGCTGCCGATGGACCGGGTGAACGCGGTGCTGGCCGTGGCGCCGACCCCGCCTGCTTTGGCGGATGTGCGGCGGGTCTATGCGCTGGCGCAGCGCAACCAGCGGATCAACACAAGGAGCTGGCACGTCTATTACCTGCAGAACAGCAACGCGAACAACTCCGCATACGTCCTGCAGGAAGCGTTCACGCCGGACGACGTCACCGCGGCGCCACCGAGCAGCGGCCAGGTCGCGGCCCGGCAGGCGGCCGAGCTGCCGGGCATCAACAGCTCCGGCGCCAATCCGCTCGGCGGTGCCGTCGGCGGCACGTCGGGCCAGGCGACGCCGGGCCTGGTCCCCGCCGCGGCGGGGACGGGCCAAGGGATGAGCGCGGGGACCGGCCAGGCGTCGGTCGGCGCCGGTGCCGCGCCGGCGGCGGCCAATCCGTTGCTCGGCGGGCTCGACCAGACGGCATCGGCGGGCGCGCGCAACTCCATGCGCATCATTCCGAACGACCAGAACAATGCACTGCTGGTCTACGCCACGCCGACGGAGTACGGCACCCTTGAGGCGATGCTGCGCAAGATCGACATCCTGCCGTTTCAGGTCAAGATCGACGCCACCATCGTCGAAGTGGACCTGAACGACGCGCTGCAATACGGCACCCAGTTCTTCTTCCGTGCCGGCGGCATCAACGGCATCCTCAGCAACGCGACGCAATCGGTGCAGGCCGGCAACCTGTCCGCGGCGCAGCTCGCCACCGGGTTTCCCGGCTTCGTCATCGGCGGCAGCGGCCTGTCGGGTGCGCCGCTCGCCATCTCCGCCTTGCAGGCGGTGACCAAGGTGCGGGTGCTGTCCTCGCCCGAGATCATGGTGCTCGACAACCAGCCGGCCGAGCTGCAGGTCGGCAGCCTGGTGCCCTATCTCACGTCCAGTTCGCAGAGCACGCTGGTCAGCAACGCTCCGGTGATCAACTCGGTGAGCTATGCGCAGACCGGCGTCGTGATGGTGGTCACTCCGCGGGTGAACAGCGGCGGTCTGGTGACGCTCGACATCACCCAGCAGGTGAGCGAGGTCGATACCAACCCGCCGGTGCAGGCGCAGGCAGTGGCGTCGCCGACGTTCCTCGACCGCACCGTGCATTCGCGCGTCGTGGTGCAGGACGGGCAGACCGTCGGGCTGGCCGGGCTGATCACCGACAACGTCAGCCGGGGCAATTCCGGCATTCCGTGGCTGAAGGACATCCCGCTGCTCGGCGTGCTGGCAGGGACGCAGAACAACCAGCGCACACGCACCGAACTACTGGTGCTGATCACCCCGCACGTGGTGCACGACCAGCGCGACGCCCGCGCGCTGACCGAGGACATGCGCCAGCAACTGATCGATGCGGCGCTGGTGCCGCAGGAGCTGCAGTCGCTGCCGCCGTCGGGCGCGACCGATCCGAACCGGCGGCTGCGCGAGGACCTGCGCCGTCGGCTCGAGCCCCAGTAAGCGGGCAGTGGAGACGGGGGTGAGGCGCTGTACAATCCGGGCGTCGGCCGGGGCTGGTCGCGCAGTCCGGCGGCCGCACGGTTTTGCGCTGCTGATCGTGCTCTGGACCCTGGTGCTGCTCGCCCTGCTGGTGAGCGGGATCACCGCCGCCGGGCGCAGCGCGGCAGAGCTCGCCGACAACCTGCGCGGCAGCGCGATCGCCGAAGCGGCCGCCGATGGCGGCGCAGCGATCGCGGAGTTCCGCTACCTCGATACCTCCGCTGCGCACTGGCCGGCGGACGGAAGCTGGCACGCCGTGCGGATCGGCGGCGCAGCGGTCGCGGTCGCCATCGCTGACGAGGACGGGCGGATCAATCCGAACACCGCCACGGGCACGCTGCTGGTCGCGCTGCTGCGTCGGCTCGGGGTCGATCCGGCGGCGGCGGCACGGCTGGCGGCGGCGATCGTGGATTGGCGCTCGCCGGGCCCGGCGCCCTCGCCGCTCGGTGCCAAAGTGCCGCAGTACCGCGCCGCCGGCCTGGCCTGGGGACCGCCGGGTGCGTCGTTCCGCAGCGCCGGCGAACTGGCGCTCGTGCTCGGCATGACGCCGGCGCTGGCGGCCCGGCTGCGGCCGCGTATTTCCGTCTTTACCGCCGGCCCTGTCGATCCGGCGCTGGCCGATCCGCTGGTACAGGCGGCGCTCGCCGATGCCAACGGCGGCGTGCTGCCGCCGTCCGCTGCCGGCGGGCCGCGCACGTTGCGGATCACGGCGCGTGCGGTGGCGCCGGGCGGCGCGCGCTTCACCCGCCGCAGCGTGCTGCGGGTCGATCGCGCCGCCGGCACGATCACCACCTTGGCCTGGGGACAGGGGCGCGGTTGAGCCGCGGCGTTATTTGTTGCAGATCATACCGGGCTGGCCGGGCGCGCCCTGCGCATCGTCGGGTCCGTGCGAGCAGAGGTCGTAGTCGAGGCCCTGGCGCACCGCCGGGCTCCGATAGACATAGGGATGGTTCCAGGGATCGAGCGGCAGCTTGTTGCCTTGCAGATAGGGTCCGTTCCAGGACTCCACGCCGGCGGGTCGCTGCAGCAGCGCCTCCAGGCCCTGGCCCGAGTTGGGATAGCTGCCGACGTCGAGCTTGTAGAGATCGAGCACCGAACCGAGCCGCGCGATCGATTCCTGCGCCACCGAGGCCCGTGCGTTGCCGAGCTGGCGCAGCACGGCGGGGGCGACCAGGCCGATCAACAAGCCGATGATGACGATGACGACCAGCAATTCGAGCAAGGTGAAGCCGTCTTCGCCGCGGTTGCGCGCCCGTTGCGCGCCGGTCGGGTGCTGCATGCCGTTTCTCGACTTCGCCCATCCCGCGACGATTTTTGCGCGCCAACCGAGACGCCTGTAGCAACACCCGGATGGTGGCTGATAGGGTGTGTCGATGGCGCCGCGGACGACAGCGGAGCGGCGACGGAGGCGGAGGTGACCCATGCCGGTTCCTTTTCTTCGTTGCATGGTAGTGGTTGCACACTTCTACGGACTGCCGCCGCGGGCGCTGCCAGCGATCCAGGCGGTCGAACGTGGTTTCCCCGGCGCCGTGCATCATGATGCCGACGGCAGCGCCGATCTCGGGGTGATGCAGGTCAACACAAGCTGGACCGCGCCGCTGGCGCGGGTCACCAGGCTGCCGCCGGCGACCGTGCGGGCGCGGCTGATCGCCGATCCGTGCTTCAACATCGCCGCGGCGGGCGCCATCCTGCGTGCGTATCTCGGCGTGACCCATAACCTCATGCAGGCGATCGGCGACTACCATTCGCACACGCCGGCCTTGAACCTGGCGTACCAGCGCCAGGTGCTGGCTGCGGCGGGGCGGCTGTTCGCTGCCCCGGGGGGCTGAGCGGAACCGGTGCGGACATGCAAGAAGGGAGGCGCGCCAGCGCCCCCCTCCCGCAGCCGCCCGGCATGGGCGGGAACGCGTCAGAAGTGGAAGAAGTCCATCAGGTTGTCGATCGCCGGGCCGTTGGTCGGCACGTAGGGATTGGCCGCGGCGGCGACCGGGTCGGGCAGGTTGTCGCGGCTGCGGTCGCTGACTGTGGGCAGGCGCCAGTTCGTCTCGATGAACTTCAGCAGCGACACGTGATCGGCGTAGCTGTGCACCACGTGTCCGCCACGGGCGTAGGGCGAGACCACGATCAGCGGCACGCGCGTGCCGTCGCCGAAATAGTCGAGCGGCTGGATGTAGCCGCTGTCGTAGTAGCCGCCGCCCTCGTCGTTGGTGATGAACACCGCGGTCGACTTCCAGACCTGCGGGTTACGCTGCAGGGTGACCAGGATCTTCTTCACGAAGGCTTCGAAGACATCGTATTTCGAAGAGGCGGGATGGCCATCGTTGAGGCCGCCCGGCTTCACGAAAGAGACTGCCGGCAGCTGGCCATCAGCGATATCCTGGTAGAGATCCTTGGTGTCCTTGAGGTCGGCATCCCGGATCGCCGGGTTGGTCATGATCTTGGTTTCGTACTGGAACGGGTTGCAGATGTTGCAGTACACGTTGTTCGGGTTGGCGGGGTTCTGCACGTAGGCGTCCCAGCCCTCGCCATAGTAGTGCCAGGAGACGTTGTGCGCCAGCAGCACATCGGCGATGGTGGGCGTCGAGGACGGCGGGATGGTGTACGTATCCGTCGTATCGACGGTACCGTTGCCGAAATAGCCGGGATTGTAGTTGTTGAGCAGGTAGTAGTGCCCGGGCTGGCAGTTGGGCTTCGGATGGTCCGGCAGCGCCGTCAGATAGTCGACGATCGGCGCCACACCGGGCTGCGCGGTGTCGGCGCATGCCGAGTAGGAGCCGCCCGAATAGCCGTCCTGGGTGTAGTAGTTGTTGGTGCCCGGCTGCGGGTTCGGGTTCTCGATCTCGTTCGCCGGCGGTACGGTGGGATTGCCCTTGCCGTCGCTGTACCAGAACGCGTCGCCGGAGCCGAGCATGATATGGTTGGCGCCGGTGCCGCCCATCACGGCCTGGTGATAGTTGTCGCCGATCGTGTATTCGTCGGCGAGCTTCTTGAAGAAGCTCAGGTCACCTTCCGCCATGTCGTAGAAGCCCATCGACGCCGAGCCCTCGTTGGTGGACTCGTCGTTGAAGCCCGTGGGCTGGGCCGCGCCGTTCGAGCCGGCGCCGATCGTGACTTCCACCCAGGGGAACAGGTCGTTGCTGCATCCGCTTGGGTTGGCTGCGGTGGCGTGGGCCACCGCGCAGTCGGTCTGCTGCCACATCTGATAGAAGCGGTGCACGGGGCTCGCCGAATAATCGTCGTCGGATATCCCGGGGCTGAGGCGGAACGGCCCGCTCGGCAGTTTGGTCGCGTTGGCGATGCGGGTATCGACGGTATCGTGCGGCAGGCCGGAGGCGCCGGTGGTCAGCAGGTGGATATCCCGCGGCAGCAGCCCGTAGTCGGCGGCGGTGGCGGCGGCGATGGTCGCGAACGGTGGCGGGTTGGCATCGCTCGCTGTCGTCGGGCTGCCGTCGGTGTTCGGCGGCGGCAGAGTGGCGTAGGGACCGGTGATGGCCGGGTTGATCGAGAACGTGCCGGTGTCGGAGGCCTGGTTCTGTACCGCGGCCATGAAGCGGGGGCCGGGGGTACCATCGACGTTGACGATGCCTTCGGACAGCAGATTGAGGACCTTCTGCCCGTGCTTCGGCTGGTAGGTGGCGAACACCTGATCAAACGTACGGTTCTCGCCGATGATGATGATCACGTGCTTGATCGGCGTCACCGTGTCGCTGTCATGCCCGCCGTGCCGATCGTTGAACGACGCCGCGAGGACAGGCGCGGATATTTGCAAGGACATGGTAACGATCGATACGCTGGTCAGGAACGCTCGGCGCAGGCTTGCTCGAGTCATGGTATCCACCCCATCGTTGTGCAGCGGAGACGGTCTCTAATCGCTGTCGATGACACTGCGTTGGCTGCTGTATTTCGGGCGCGTGAAGGTTCGATTATCGCCGGCGTAACCCAACCCTTTGGCAACTTATCCGTGTACACGAGTTCGTGAGCAAGTCGCGCTTTGAGGAATTGATGCCGTCGGTCCAGCTATAAAAGTGTGGACTTGATCTGACAGTCTGGTCTTTCAGCCATGGTGGGGGCCCGACGGAGAGAATATGTCCGGTGTCACGCGGCCTGCAGCAGCTTCTCCTTCGCCAGTGGCAAGGTGTCGATGAAGGACTGCATCGGTGACCACGAACGCCCCGGCGTGCGCAACAGAACCGATCGTGCCATGCTGCGCCGACGCGCGGGTCGCGCACAGGGGGATGCAACGCCATGGCCGAAATCGAACCGTATCGTGTGATTGCCTACAACTCCGCGCAGGATTCCGAGAACAAGATCCACGACGACATGGTGGCGCGCCGCTTCGGGTTTACCGGCGGCCTGGTGCCTGGGGTGGACGTGTACGCCTACATGACCCATCCGGCGGTGGCGCGCTGGGGGCTTGCCTGGCTGGAGCGCGGCACTGCCGACTGCCGGTTTGCTCAGCCGGTGTATGACGGCGATCGGGCCGCGATTTCCGCTGTCGAGAATGCGCGCGGGTTGGCCCTCAGCGTGGAGAGCCGTGCGGCGGTTTGCGCCACCGGCCATGCCGCGCTTGCTACGGACGCCGTGCCGCCGGGCGATTTCGTGACGCCGCCGGCGCCGCCGGTGCCCGAGGCGCGGCCGCCGGCCGATGAAGCCAGCCTTGCGGTGGGCACCTTGCTCGGGATGCGTCCGCTCGCGATCACCGCCGCGTTCGCGGCGCAGTATCTGTGCGATGTGCGCGAGACCGACAAGCTGTACCAACGCGAGGGGCTTGCCTACCCTGGGCTGATCCTGCGCACCTGCAACTGGGCGCTCAGCCAGAACGTGATGCTGGGACCATGGATCCATGTGGGCAGCACGGTGCGGCATCTCGGCGCCGCCCGGGTGGGAGACATGATCTCGGTGCGCGCCCGGGTCGATGCGAACGAGGAACGCAAGGGCCATCGGTTCGTCGAGCTGGAGGCGCTGGTGCTCGCCGGCGCCGACCGTCCGCTGGCGCGCATCCGCCATGTCGCGATCTACCGGCCGCGCCAGCTCGTGTCGTAGGGTCTGCGGGAGGCGACACGATCACGGCGCCGGCCGCCACCCCACCTGCGGCGAAGAACGGACCAACGACCGCGTCGGTGACGGGAGCGACGAGCGTGGTCTTGCCGGGGCTGTCGGCCTCGCCCAGTGTCCGCAGGACGTGCGGCACCGGCGCCTCGACGACCGCGGCGGTGGTGACCGCCACCGCCGGCGGCCCGGGCCGCGCCGGTCGGGAGCAGGGGCCCCGTTGCGGCCAGAAGCCCAGCCGCGACCAGGAGCGCGCTGCGACCGCGCGGATCGCGGCCGCAGCAAGCCGCCGCGGCGATGTGCAAGACGACGGGCGGGCGGCGGCCTTGGCCCCTGCGTGAACGGGGCTGGCGCGCGGCGACCGGCACCTCCGTCACCCGCGCCCCACGCACGCCGCCCGGGCGGTGTCACCGGCATGGACGGGCCGCCTTCGATCGCAGCGCCCGGCGCGGAGGCCTCGCACGGGGCGGGGTTACCCTTCGCAACACCTCGTCACCCGCAGTCTTGCGAGCCTGTCACAAAATCGCCCCGGGCGCCACGCGGCGCCGTGCTCGGGGGGGGGCGAGGCGCATGGCAGGGCGACAACGAGACAGGCAGCGGCGGGGCACGGGCAGTGCTGTGGAGTTGGCGTCCGGCATCGCGTGGGGGAGCTGGATGCTGCCGCTTCTGCTCATCGCCGGCGGCTTGCTGAGCTTCGCGATGATCGACGTGCTCGGCTGGGGGCACGATCCTGTGCTGGACGACCTGCCGGCCAGCATCGGGCTGCTGGCCGGCTTCGTGCTCGCCGGCCAGCGCTTCGTCGGCGCCGGGCTGGCGAGGCCGGGCGCATGGCGCGCGCCCGGCGTTGCGGGGTGCGGCTGCCCCCGGCCTCCGGTCGGGTGGCGGCGGCGGCTGCGGGCAGCAGTGTTGGCGCGCCGGCTGATCTGGGGGCGGCGGATGGCGCGGAGGTTTCGGCGCCGTCCCGTGGCTGCGCCGCCGGTGACGGAGCGCCGTACGGGCGCACGGACGGCGGCGGGGCATGACGACCGCGCTCAGGCCGGGGAGGGAGCGGCAAAGCACGGCGCTTCCACTCCACCCGCCCCTGCGGCATCTCCCCCTGCGGCATCTCCCCCTGTGGCGTTTTCCCCTGCGACGCCCGCGCCAGCCGCGCCGGCGGGGCCCGCGGCAGCGGCGCACCGGCGCCCCGCCGCGCGAGCGCAATGGCACCGGCCCGATCCGTTGGAGTGGCTCGGCTATAGCCGCCGCTGGCTCGTTCAGGCCCCGCTCGCGCGCCACCGATCGGAGCGGGACGGGCTGGTCGTCATCGGCGGCGCGCCGCGCAGCGGCACGACCCTGCTGCGTACCCTGCTCGGCCGCCATCCGGCGATCGCCAGCCTGCCGGAGACGACGGTGTTCCTGCGGCGCATCTCCCCGCCCGCCGAGATCGCCCGCCGGCTCGGCTGGCCGGTGGCGGACATCGCGCGCTGGCAGCGGTCCAGCCGCTCGCAGGTGGAGTTCATCGAGCGGCTGCACGCAGCGGTGCTCGCCCGGTCGGGCAAGCCGATCTGGGCGGAAAAGACGCCGCTGAACGTGCTGCGGTTCGGCTTCGTCCGCCGTGCCTTCCCGCGGGCGAAGCTCGTCCACATTCTGCGCGACGGCCGCGACGTCGCCTGCTCGCTGCGGCACAGGCCATTTGCCAAGCTGGACGGGGCCGCCTGGGACACGCCGGCCGCGGCGCTGCGTTGCGGGGTGCAGTGGCGGGCCTGCGTGCGCGCCGGCCTGCGCCATCGCAGCGACCCGGATTACTGGGAGGTTCGCTACGAGGACCTGGTGCGCCATCCGGAGCCGGTTCTGCGGGCGCTGCTCGATTTTCTCGATCTGCCCTGGCACGATTGTCTGCTGGTGGCGGAGGAGACCGGCGCCGACCCCGACGAGCGCCGGGCCGCCGGCGCGGTCTCCGTCGGTGCGATCGGGCGCTGGCACGGCGAGCTCTCCGCGGCGCAGTGCGCGGCGCTGGAGCCGTTGATCGGGCCCTTGCTGGAGACCCTCGGCTATGCGGAAAGCCCGGGATGGTCCGCTGCGCCCAGGGGCGACGTCCCGCAACGCTTTCCACCGGCCGGTTCGTAACGGCGGCCCGCGCCCCCGCGGGACCTGATGCAGTTGCAAAGCAGGGTCGCGTGCCGCACGGTATCGGGGCGGGTGCCGGGAGGCGGGGCGGCCGGCGCCCTGCCGATCCACGCCCGATCGACCCACGCCTGGCTGGCCGGGACCGGCCAGCGCATATTGGATTACCGATCGGGAAGGTTGATCCAACCATTCGGCAACCCTGCTCCTTCTACGGTTGCGCCATGTCATCGGAAAGAGTGCAGCCGCGCCGCGCGGCACGTCGCCTCGGCGCGGCGAGCCTGCTGGCGTTGCTGGCCGGCTGCGCCACCTACCGGCCGCTGCCGCTCCCGGCTGCGCCCGGGCTTGCCGATTCGCTCGCCACGTTGCGCCACGCCCGCGTGGCGACGGATACCCCGCTGACCGTCCAGGAGGTCGCCTACCTGGCGGTGGAGAACAACCCGACGTTGCGCGCCGCGCGCGCGCAGATGGGAGTGGCGCAGGCCGAGGTGCTCGCCGCCGGCGTGCTGCCCAATCCGTCGCTCTCCGCCGCCCTCACTCCGGTGATCGGCGGCCCGGGGACCGCCACCGGCTGGAGCGTCGGACTGGGCGAGAACCTCCAGGCCCTGGTGACCCTCCATGCCCGCACGCGCGCCGCCCGCGCCGCCGCCGGCGCGGTGAACGCGAGCCTGCTGTGGCAGGAGTGGCAGGTGATCGGCCAGGCCCGGCTGCTCGCGATCGATCTCATGGAGGGCGCCCGGCTGCGCCGGCTGCTCGATGAGTCGCGCGACCTCCTGGCGCAGCGCTATGCGGTTACCCGCCGCGCGGTGGCCGAGGGCAACGCCAGCCTGGCGGTGATCTCCCCCGATCTCGCGGCACTGACCGGCATCGAGCAGCAGATCGACGCCCTCGACCGGCTCCAGCAGCAGCGCCGGCACCAGCTGGCCGCGCTGCTCGGGGTGCAGCCGTCGGTCCCGCTGCCGCTCGCCGCCCGGCCCGACCTGCCGCCGGTCCCGGCTTCCCTGGTCCGCAGCCTGCTGCCGGGGATCGCGACGCGGCGGCCGGACCTGCTTGCGCTGCGTCTCGGCTATCGGGCGGCCGACGCCCAGCTGCGCGCGGAGATCTTGGGGCAGTTCCCGCGCCTGACCGTGGGGTTAACCGACGCCTCCGATACCACCGGGGTGCGAAGTTTCGGGCCGCAGGTCACGCTCGACCTGCCGGTGTTCGACCGCAACCAGGGGCCGATCGCCGTCGCCCGCGCGACCCGGCGCCGGCTGCGGACGGAATACGTCGCGCGGCTCGATACGGCGGTGGGGGACGTGCAGGCGATGCTGGCCGATACGGCGCTGCTCCGGCGCCAGTTGCGCCGCGGGCGCCGGCAATTGGCGGAGACGCGGCGGGTCGCCGACGCCGCGGCGGCGGCCTTCCGCGCCGGCAATCTGACCGAGCGTGCCTATGTGGACTTCGTCATCGCGCGCATTGCCAAGGAACAGGAAGTGCTCGGACTGGAACAGAGCCTGGCGGAGCAGCAGGTGGCGATGGCCACCCTGGTCGGCGCCGGGATGCCGGCGGTCCGCCTGCCGGCGCTCGAGCACGCGGCCGTGGACATGAAATCGTGAAGCGAGGCTGGGCGTGATGCGAGGCGGGGCGTGAGGCAGGGCTGGCTCTGCATGAGCGGTGGCCGGACATGGCGGCCATCGGTGTGGCGGCCACCGGTGCTGCGGCCGTTGGTGCTGCAACCCCTGGCACGGGCGGCCGCAGGCGGGCCCGCGCCCGCCTGCGCCGAGCGCCCTCGGCGGCGCGCGTGGTTCGCCCGGAGCCTCCTGCCCCTGCTCGCCGTGGCGCTGATGGCCGCCGCGCCCGCGCCTTCGGTGCTGATCCGCACCGAGGCGCCGCAGTCGGGCGCGCTGCCCCGCACCGTGATCGCCTACGGCACCGCACGGCCCGCCCCCTACGGCACCATCACGCTCGGCGTGCAGCACGCCGGCATGGTGCGGCGCGTGTTCGTCGTGCCGGGCCAGCTTGTCGACAAGGACATGGCGCTGGTCAGCATCGCCGCCGCGCCGGCAGTGATCGCGCAGTACCACCAGGCCTTGACCGCCTTGACGGTCGCCCGTTCGGAACGCGCGCACATGGCCGAGTTGCGCGCGCAACAACTGGCGACACGCGACCAGCTCGCGCAGGCGGACAAGGCGGTCACCGACGCCGCGGCGGCGCTGCAGGCGCTGGTGCGCGAAGGCGGGGCCGATCCGCGTCAGACCGTGCGGGCGCCGTTCGCCGGCGTGGTGACGACGATCGCGGTGGCGCCGGGCCAGGCGATCGCGGCCAACGCGCCACTGCTCAGCCTCGCGCGGCAGCAGGCGCTGATCGTTGCAGTCGGCATCGATCCTGCGTCGGCCGGCGCGGTGCGGGCCGGGCAGAAGGTCACGCTCACCCCGCTCGACGGCGGCTCGCCGATCGCCGGCAGGGTGGGCGGCGTGGGCGGGATGCTCAATCCGACGACGCACCTGGTCGATGCGACGATCACGCTCGGCACCGGCGATCCGCTGGGCGGGGCCGGCTTCCGCGCCGCGATCGAGGTCGGGCAGGATCGCGGCTGGATCGTGCCGCGGAACGCGGTGCTGACCGGCGCCGACGGTCCCGCCGTGTTCCAGGTGGCGAAGGGCCACGCCGTCCGGGTCGCGGTGCGGGTGGTGGGCGAGGCGGGCGGGCAGACGGTCGTCGCCGGGCCGATCGATCCGCACCGGCCGATCGTGGTCTCCGGCAACTACCAGCTCGCACCCGGCATGGCGGTGCGCGGCGCGCCCCCGCAGGCGCCATCGGCCCAGCCGCTCCCGTCTCGACAGCCGGCCGCGACCGGCGCGCATTCGGGCTCCGGGGCCGGCTGATGCGCTTCACCGATGTGGTCGAGCGGCATCGCCGCGCGATCCTGCTCGTCATGGCCGCGCTCGCCCTCGCCGGGCTCTATGCCGCGACCAGCCTGCCGGTCGGGTTGTTCCCGCAGGTCTCCTTCCCGCGCGTGCGGGTGGAACTGTCGGCCGGCGATCGGCCGGCGCGGCAGATGGTGTTGCTGGTCACGCGCACGGTGGAGCAGGCGGTGCGCAGCGTGCCCGGCCTGACGGCCATGCGCTCCACCACTTCGCGCGGCTCGGCCCAGGTGCAGCTCGATTTCGGCTGGGGTCGGGACATGATCCAGACCACGCTCGAGGTGCAGCAGGCAATCAACGAGGCGATGCCTTCGCTGCCCGCCGGCACCACCGCCACCGTGCTGCGGATGGACCCGACCACCTTCCCGATCATCTCCTACGGCCTGACCTCGAAGACCGTCCCGCCGACCCGGCTGCGTGAAATCGTCCGCTACCAGCTCGCCCCGCTGCTCTCCGCGATCCCCGGCGTGAAGCGGGTCGGCGTCGAGGGCGGCGAAACGCCGGAGGTGCACGTCCTGGTCGATCCGCACCGTCTGGCCGCCCGCGGCCTCGCGCTGTCGGACGTGGCGAACGCCTTGCGCAACGCCGGCGTGCTGAGCGCGGTCGGCCGCCTGCAGGACCACGACCTGCTCTACCTCGTGCTGGTGAACGACACGATCACGCGGCTGGCGCAGATCCGCAACACGGTGGTCTCCGCCGGGCCCGGCGGGGTGGTGACCGTGGGCGACATCGCCCGCGTCACCGGCAGCGTCGTGCCGCAATGGGTGCGGGTGACGCAGGACGGCAAGCCCGCCGTGCTGTTCAACGTCTACGAGCAGCCGGGCGGCAACGTCGTCAGCATCGCGAACGCGGTGCGGCGCACCCTGGCGGCATTTTCGATGCCGCCCGGGATCGTTGTGCGGAGCTGGTACGACCAGTCGGTGCTGGTCACGCAATCGGCGAGCAGCGTGCGCGACGCGGTGCTGATCGGCCTCGGCCTCGCCGGGCTCGTGCTGCTCGGTTTCCTGCGGAGCTGGCGGGTGACCCTGGTCGCCATGATCAGCGTGCCGGCGACCCTCGCCATCACGATCCTCGCGCTGCGTCTGATCGGACAGAGCTTCAACATCATGACCCTGGGCGGGATCGCCGCCGCCGTGGGCCTCGTGATCGACGACGTGATCGTGATGGTCGAGCACATCGCCCGCCGCGCCGGCACACCCGAGGACTCGCGCGGCGGGCGGGACGCGGTACTGCTCGCGGGACGGGAGTTCCTGGTCCCGCTCGGCGGATCGAGCCTTGCCACCATCATCGTGTTCATTCCGCTTGCGTTCCTCAGCGGCGTCACCGGCGCGTTCTCGCGCGCGCTGGCGCTGACGATGGGTTCGGCGCTGGTGATCTCGATGCTGCTCACCCTGTTCGCGGTGCCCCTGCTGGCGCGCGGGCTGGTCGATTTCCGCCGTTGGAAGGACCCCGGCGCTTCGGGCCCGGGACGCATCGGGCGCGCCCACCAGCGGGTGTTGGCGCGGTTGATCCGCCGCCCGTGGGTGATCCTGCTGGTGCTGATCCCGCTGCTGGCGCTCGGCTGGGTGGCGGAGCACCGGGTGCCGACCGGCTTCATGCCGGCCATGGACGAAGGCGGCTTCGTCATGAATTACTACACCCTACCCGGCACCTCGCTCACTGAGACCGATCGCGAGCTGCGGCAGGTAGAAGCGATCCTGCACGCCGACCCGGCGATCGAAACGTTCTCCCGCCGCACCGGCATGGGGCTGGGCGGCGATCTGAACGAAGCGAACCAGGGCGATTTTTTCGTCCGCCTGACCACAGGGCCCCGCGCGCCGATCGACCAGGTGATGGCCGACGTGCGCAGCCGCATCGATCGCGATGTGCCCGGCGTCACCGTCGATACGGCGCAGTTGATGAGCGATCTGATCGGCGACCTGACGGCGGTCCCGCAGCCGATCGAGGTCAAGCTCTATGACCCCGACGACACCGCGGCACTGATCCCGACCGCGCGGCGGGTGGCCGCGGCAATCGGGAAAATCCCCGGTGTGGTGGAGGTGCACAGCGGCGTGGTACTGGCGGGCAATGCGCTCGACATCCGGGTCGATCCGGTGAAGGCCGCGTTGCAGGGCGTCACGCCGGACGCGGTACGCCAGGCGCTCGATACCTACCTGTCCGGGACGGTGGTGACGGAGATCCCCGCGGCGCACCGGATGGAGGGGGTGCGACTGTGGGTACCGGCGCGCTTTCGTCAATACACCAGCGATCTGAATGCCCTGCCGATCCGGGCGCCGGACGGGCATCTGTTTCCGCTCGGCATGGTGGCGCGGGTGACCGAGGTTTCCGGCCAGCCGCAGATCGACCGCGACAACCTCCAGCAGATGGTCGCGGTCACCGGGCGGATCGAGGGGCGCGGCCTCGGCGCGGCGGTGGCCGACGTGCAGTCGGTGCTGGCGCGGCCGGGGCTGGTGCCCCCGGGGATGCGGTTCTCGTTGGGTGGGTTGTACAAGCAACAGCAGATCGCCTTCGCCGGGCTGATCCGGGTGTTCCTCGCCGCGCTGGTGGCGGAGTTCGTGCTGCTGCTGGTGCTGTACCAGCGCTTCTGGCTGCCGACGATCATCATCGGCTCGGCGCTGCTTTCCACTACGGCGGTGTTCACCGGACTCTGGGTGTCGGGGGTGGCGCTCAACATCACGGCGCTGATGGGGATGACGATGATCATCGGCATCTCGACCGAGCTCGCGATCTTCTACGTGTCGGAATACACCGAGCTGGCCCGCCACATGCCGCCGCGTGAGGCGCTGGCGGTGGCGGCGGGCAACCGGCTGCGGCCGATCGCGATGACGACCTTGGCCGCGATCCTGACCCTGCTGCCGCTGGCGCTCGCGATCGGTGCGGGATCGGGGATGCAGCAGCCGCTGGCGATCGCGATCATCTCCGGGCTGCTGCTGCAGTTTCCGCTGGTGCTGCTGGCGATGCCGGTGGCGATCGGCCTGACCCTGCCGCGCGAGCGGGCGCGGTAGCAGTGTCGCGTCCTCCCTCTTGCGGGGGCTCGGTCCGCTTCGCGGCCCAGGCCCCCGCAAGGGGGGGAGAAGGCTAGCGCTCGCCCTCGTCGCTGTCCGGCTCCACCTCGATATCCGGGCCGATGGCGTCGGCGTCGTCTTCGAGGTCGGCGGTGTCCTCGATCACGTCCTCCTCGACCTCGTCGCCGGCCACTTCCACCTCGACGTCCGCGTCCTCCAGCCCCGGGGCGGGGATCGGCTTCTTCGGGCGCTTGTCTTCGGTCACATTGCCGACCGGGCGGCGCACGCGCGGCTGGTCGGCCGGCTGCTCGGTGCCGCATTTGGGACAGATCGCGGGCGTTGTGCCCAGATCATAGAAGCGCGTGCTGCAACTGACGCAGACGCGCTTGGTGCCGAGTTCTGGCTTGGCCATCGGAGAGGGGCCTCGTAGGGGTTGGGCGCGGCGCGAAGCCGGGCCGCATGCCACCTCGGCGATGCGGTGTCAAATCGGACCCGGCGGGTGGCGCGATTGCCCCGCGCCGCCATCGCCAGACCTTGCCCGGCGTGATAATCGCGCGCCCATGAACACCCCGTCCTCCGCGGGCCTCCGCGCCGCCGCCCCGCCCCGGCCACTTGTCGGGCGCATCGCCGTCCCCGGCGACAAGTCGATCAGCCACCGCGCGCTGATGTTCGGCGCCCTGGCGGTCGGCGAGACCCGCATCACCGGCCTGCTGGAAGGCGAGGACGTGCTGCGCACCGCCGCGGCCATGCGTGCGCTCGGCGCCGAGGTGGTGCGCGCTCCGGACGGCGCCTGGCTGGTTGCCGGCCGCGGCGTCGGCGGCCTGGTCGAGCCGGCGGACGTGCTGGACATGGGCAATTCCGGTACCGCCGCCCGGCTGCTCTGCGGCATCCTCGCCACGCATCCGATCTTCGCGGTGATGACCGGGGACGCGAGCCTGCGCAGCCGGCCGATGCGCCGGGTGACCGACCCGCTGTCGGCCACCGGCGCCCGCTTCGCCTCCCGCGCCGGCGGCCGGCTGCCGCTGGCGATCGAGGGTGCACGCGCGGCCCTGCCGCTCGACTACCGCGTGCCGGTGCCCTCGGCGCAGGTGAAGTCCGCCGTGCTGCTCGCCGGGCTGAACGCCCCCGGGATCACGCGGGTGGAGGAACCCGAAGCGACCCGCGACCACAGTGAGAACATGCTGCGCCATTTCGGCGCGACGGTGACGGTGGAACAAGTCGGCGCCGGGCGGGTGATTACACTTGCCGGCCAGCCGGAGTTGCGTGCTGCGGACGTGGTGGTGCCGGGGGATCCGTCCTCGGCCGCCTTCCCGCTGGTGGCGGCGCTGCTGGTCCCCGGCTCCGCGGTGACGATCGCCGGCGTCGGGCTCAATCCGCTGCGCACCGGTCTGCTCGACTGCCTGCGCGAGATGGGCGCCGACCTGACCGTGACCGGAGAGCGGATCGAGGGCGGGGAGCCGCTTGGCGACCTCACGGCCCGCTGCGGTCCGCTGCGCGCGATCGACGTGCCGCCAGGGCGGGCGCCGAGCATGATCGACGAATACCCCGTCCTGGCGGTGGCAGCGGCCTGCGCCACCGGGGTCAGCCGGTTGCGCGGGCTGAAGGAACTGCGGGTGAAGGAAAGCGACCGCCTCGCCGGCACCGCGGCGTTTCTGGCGGCGAACGGCGTGCGGGTCGAAATCGAGGGCGACGACCTGATCGTGCATGGCACCGGCGCCCCCCCGCCCGGCGGCGGGATGGTCGCCACGCAGATGGACCACCGGATGGCGATGAGCGGGGTGGTGCTCGGCCTGGCCGCCGCGACGCCGGTCGCGGTGGACGACGTGGGGTTCATCGACACGAGCTTCCCGGGCTTCATCGCGCTGATGAGCGCGCTGGGCGCGATACTCGCGCCGGCCGGATCGGGCTGAGCATGATGCCCCGGGACGGGCGCCAGGGAAGGACAACCGAGGGAACCTCCCCGCAAGGGCAGCAGGCGGCGCTCCACCTGACGTCTGAACGCGGCCCGGCGCCCGCGGCTCCGCGGCCGCCGGTGATCGCCATCGACGGTCCGGCGGCGGCCGGCAAGGGCACCCTCGCGCGCCGCCTCGCGGAGGTGCTGGGGCTGCCCTATCTGGATACCGGCCTGCTCTACCGCGCCGTCGGCCGGCGCGTGCTGGACGCCGGCGCCGATCCGGCCGATCCCGCCGCCGCCGCCGCCGCCGCCGCTGCCTTGCAGCCGGACGACGTGCGGCGCGGCGATCTGCGCGGCCCGGCCGCGGATGCGGCGGCGGCCGCGGTCGCCTCCCTCCCGGCGGTGCGGGCGGCGCTGCTCGATTTCCAGCGCGGCTTCGCCGCCGCCCACGGGGCGGTGCTGGATGGGCGCGACATCGGCACCGTGATCTTCCCCGACGCGCCAGTGAAGCTGTTCGTCACCGCGAGTCTCGCGGCCCGTGCCCGGCGCCGCTGGGCGGAGCTGGAAGCCAAGGGTGTGGAACACCCCCTGGCCCAGGTGGAGGAGGAGATGCGGGTCCGCGACGCGATGGACGCCGCCCGGACCGCCGCGCCGCTTCGTCCGGCGGCGGACGCGGTGCTGCTGGATACAACCGCACTCGATCCCGACGCGGCGTTCGCCGCGGCGCTGCAGGAAGTGCGGGCGCGGCTCGGCAAAAATTGACCAGACCATCTGGTCTGATCTAATTTGTCGCGGGGCGTGTTAACCCCGTGGCAATCCGGATCCGGCTATGACCGACATCGTGAACATATACGACGCCAAGACCCAGCTCTCCCGCTTGGTGGACCGTGCCGCCGCCGGGGAGGACATCCTGATCGCCCGCGCCGGCAAGCCGGTCGCGCGGCTGGTGGCGCTGGGAGGCGCCGCGCCGCGCCAGCCCGGGCTGCTGCGCGGCCTCGCCGTTCCGGACGCCCTGTTCGCCCCGCTCGATGCGGACGAAACGGCGCTGTGGGAGTGATCGCCGCACGGCGTGTCGGGGCAGCGGCACCGCGCGAAACGAGCGAACGGGCAGAGGTCGCGGGCATGCGGCTGCTGCTCGACACCCACGCGCTGGTCTGGTGGTGGACCGACGACCGGCGTCTGACCGCCGCCCGCGCGGCGATCGCCGCCCCGGCCAACGTCGTCCTGGTCAGTGCCGCCAGCGCCTGGGAGATCGCGACCAAGCATCGGCTCGGCAAATGGGAGGAGGTCGCGCTGCTGCTCGAAGGCTTCGACGATCTCCTCCGCCGTTCCCGCTTCGTATCGCTGCCGATCACGCCGACGCAGGCCCGGCTGGCCGGAGCGATGGATTGGGCGCATCGGGATCCGTTCGACCGTATGCTGCTCGCGCTGACGCGCGACCAGGGGATGTCGCTCGTCAGCGGCGATGCCGTGTTCCAGGGCTGCGGCGTGCCGGTGGTCTGGTAGAAAGGGAAGATCCGGTCGCGTCCGATCCGGTCGCGCGCCGCCGGTCGCGGCTGCCGCGCTTGACTTCCGCACGCCGGCGCGTATCTCCTGTTTTCGCACGCTCCGGCGTGCATTTCTGCCTTCATCCGCAACCGGCCCGCGCGTCGTCGCAGGCAAGCCGTGTTCCGTCCCGGAACGCGCAGACCCATCGGACCCTCCCGCCGCGCGCGGCCCGTCCGTCACGGAACACAGCATCCTCATGGCAGCTTCCGCTTCTGTCCAAGCATACGACACCGGCCTCGACGGCGACCATTTCATGGGCGAAAATTTCGCCTCCCTGCTCGACGAAACCCTTGGCCGCGATTCCGGCTTCGAGGGTTCGGTGGTCACCGGCCGCATCGTGCGGCTCGATGCCGATTTCGCCGTCGTCGATGTCGGCCTGAAATCGGAAGGCCGGGTCGCGCTCAAGGAATTCGCCCCGCCCGGCGCCAAGCCCGACATCAAGCCCGGCGACCTCGTCGAACTGTATGTGGAACGCTACGAAGACCGCGACGGCTCCATCGTGCTCTCGCGCGAGAAGGCCCGGCGCGAAGAAGCCTGGACCAACCTCGAAAAGGCGTTCGAGACCCAGCAGCGGGTCACCGGCACGATCTACGGCAGGGTAAAGGGCGGCTTCACCGTCGATCTCGGCGGCGCGGTGGCGTTCCTCCCCGGCAGCCAGGTCGATATCCGCCCGGTGCGCGACGTCACGCCGCTGATGGGCAGCCCGCAGCCGTTCCAGATCCTGAAGATGGACCGCGCGCGCGGCAACATCGTCGTCTCCCGCCGCGCCGTGCTGGAAGAGACCCGCGCCGAGCAGCGGTCCGAGCTGATCCAGGGTCTCAAGGAAGGCCAGATCCTGGACGGCGTGGTGAAGAACATCACCGACTACGGCGCCTTCGTCGATCTCGGCGGCGTCGATGGCCTGCTGCACGTGACCGACATCGCCTGGCGCCGCATCAACCACCCGTCGGAAGCGCTGTCGATCGGCCAGCAGGTCAAGGTGCAGGTGATCCGCTTCAACCCGGAGACCCAGCGCATCAGCCTCGGCATGAAGCAGCTCGAGGCCGACCCGTGGGAGGGTGTCACCGCCAAATACCCGCCGGGCGCGAAATACACCGGCCGCGTGACCAACATCACCGACTACGGCGCCTTCGTGGAGCTGGAACCGGGCGTGGAAGGCCTGGTGCACGTCTCCGAAATGTCCTGGACCAAGAAGAACGTCCACCCCGGCAAGATCGTCGCCACCAGCCAGGAGGTGGAGGTGATGGTGCTGGACGTGGACGGGGCGAAGCGGCGCATCTCGCTCGGCCTCAAGCAGGTCCAGCGCAACCCGTGGGAGCAGTTCGTCGACGAGCATCCGATCGGCTCGGAAATCGAAGGCGAGATCCGCAACATCACCGAGTTCGGCCTGTTCATCGGCCTGACCGCGGACCTCGACGGCATGGTCCACATGTCCGACATCTCTTGGGACGACGCGACCGAAGCGGCGATGGCGCCCTACGAGAAGGGCGCGATCGTCAAGGCCAAGGTGCTGGACGTCGATGTGGAGAAGGAGCGCATCTCCCTCGGCATCAAACAGCTCAAGGACGATCCGGCGGCCTCGGTGCTCGAGCACGTGCACAAGGGCAGCGTCGTCACCTGCGTGGTGACCGCGGTGCAGGCGAACGGCATCGAGGTGAAGGTCGACGACGTGCTGACGGGCTTCATCCGCCGCTCCGAACTCGCCCGGGACAAGTCCGACCAGCGGCCGGACCGGTTCGCGGTGGGCGAGAAGGTGGATGCCAAGATCACCGCCGTCGATCGCGCCGCGCGGCGCCTGCAGCTCACCATCAAAGGCAAGGAGATGGAGGAGGAGAAGCAGGCGATGGCCGAATTCGGGTCCTCGAACTCGGGCGCCTCGCTCGGCGACATCCTGGGTGCGGCGATCCGCCGGCGCAACCAGCAGGCCCAGACCGAGAACTGAGGGGCCGAAAGTGCCTGCGTCCTGCGGTCGGGGCAGCGCTTCGACCGCAGGACGAAATTTCCCCCATAAGGTGTGCCCGTGCATAAGGTGTGCCCGTGTCCCTTGATGCCGACCTGCTGATCGACCGGCGGCGGCTCAAGCGGCACTTGGTCGTCTGGCGCGTCGTCGCTGTGCTTGCCGTGTTGGCCGCCTTGCTGGCCGGGTTGCACACAGACGGCGGCGGGATGTTCGGCGGCGGCCCCTATGTCGCCCGGCTGACGGTCGACGGCATCATCGGCAGCGACGACCGCCTGGCCGCGCGGGTGCGCGACCTCGCGGATGACTCCAGGGTCAAGGCGCTCATCGTCTCGATCGACAGTCCCGGCGGCAGCGTCGCCGGCGGGGAGGGGTTGCACGACGCAATCGCCGCGGTGGCGGCGAAAAAGCCGGTGGTCGCGGTGATGGGCGGCGTCGCCGCCTCGGCCGGCTACATGATCGCGGTGCCGGCGGCGCGCATCTTCGCCCGTGCCGGCACGCTCACCGGCTCGATCGGGGTCTATCTGCAGAGCGTGGAGTTCTCAGGCCTGCTCGCCCGGCTCGGCATCGACGCCGAGGTGGTGAAGTCCGGCCCGCTCAAGGACCAGCCCAGCCTGACCGAGCCGCTGACACCCGCCGGCAAGCAGATGCTGCAAGGCTTGGTCATGGACCTGTATGGCCAGTTCGTGGCGATGGTCGCGCAAGGGCGGCATATGGACCCGGCGGTGGTGCGCCAACTGGCCGACGGGCGGCCCTATACCGGCGCCCAGGCGCTGCACCTCCATCTGATCGATGCACTCGGCGGGGAGCACGCGGCGCGGCGCTGGCTCGCCACCGCCCGCGGCGTCCCGGCAACCCTGCCGGTGCAGCCGGTGACCATCCCCGAGGGCCTGGCCCAACGGGCACTGGCCGCCACCTTCGGGCCGATCGTCCAGGGGTTCTGGAAAAGCGTTCTTTCCCAAAGCGTTGTTCTTGACGGGGCGTGGTCGCTCTGGCAGCGTTCCATTCGCTGAGCCTGGAGCGGCAGGGAGGCCGGCACAGCCATGACGAGATCCGAGCTGATGGCCGAGTTGGCCACGGCCAACCCGCATTTGCGCGCCGGCGATGTGGAACGCATCGTGGCCACCGTGTTCGACGAAATCACCGACGCTCTGGCCCGCGGCCAGCGGGTCGAGCTGCGCGGCTTCGGCGCCTTCACGGTGAAGCGCCGCGAGGCGCGCACGGGCCGCAACCCCCGCACCGGCGAAGCCGTGCCGGTGGAAGAAAAATCCGTGCCCTTCTTCAAGGCAGGCAAGGAACTGCGCGAACGGGTGAACACGAGCGGCCGGCCGGCGCGACCGTAAGGGGCAACCCGGAGCCGGTCCGACCGCATCAAGCAAGGTCAGGGGCCCTGCCCTTGACGGGGTCTAGAGGCAGCTCCGCTGGATAGTCTCAATTTGAAATTGGCGCTCCCGGAGCCGCCCTGGGCTGCTGGAGCTTGGAGGGGCCACGAGCCTTTGGCGGCTCAGCCGCCGCATCGATCAGCGCGACCACATCCTCCAGTGCCCACAGCTGGTTTGCCATTTTGGCATCGAATCAATCCGTCTCTGCAGGTGTATCGGGATCGTTTGACCACATCGTCCTGCCGCGCCGGTCTATTGCAACGAAACGGAAGTTCCCGGAGTCTAGCGGTCGTTAAGCCCACGTTTTGGCTTCCTCCCGGTCATCTGTTGTCACTTGACATTCCGTTCACTCTGACGCAACGTTCGATGTCCAGACCTCATATTCAGGCATTCCTTGCTACCGGATGCTTCCCGCTAAGCGTGCTAGCGGACGGAACTGGCCGCTAGGATTTCAATAGTCGATTTCAAACCGAGATACTACACGTCGGTAACTTTGCTTGCTGCCGTCTACCAGCGCTCCGCGGCGTACGTGTCGGCTTCCCGTGCCTCCACCCAGGCGGCTGCGCCGTCGGCGCGTTCCTCTTTCTTCCAGAACGGCGCCTTGGTCTTCAGCCAGTCGATCAGGAACGCCGTTGCCTCCAGCGCCGCTTGCCGGTGCGCCGAGGCGGCCAGCACCAGCACGATCGGCGCACCCGGCAGCAGCCGTCCGACCCGATGGATCACGGTGCAGCCCAGCAGGTCCCAGCGCCGCTCGGCTTCGGCGGCGATCCCGGCCAGGGCGCGCTCGGTCATGGCCGGGTAGTGTTCCAGGGTTAGCGCGGCGATCGGGCGGCCGGCGGCAGTGTCGCGCACGGTGCCGACGAAGCAGCCGATCCCGCCGATGTCGTTGCGCCCGGCGGTCAGGCGGGCCAGCTCCGCCCCAGTATCGAACGCCGCCGTCTGCACGAGGATACGTGCCATTTTCACCAGCCCTCCCGGGGTCAGCCGCCGGTGACCGGGGGGAAGAACGCCACCTCGTCGCCGGCGTGCAAGGGGGTAGCCGGGTCGGCAAACGCCTGGTTCACGGCGCAGCGCACCACCGCCCGGTCGGCGAAGGCCGCCGCATGTCCGGCGCTGCGCCCGGCCAGCCAGTCAACCAGGGCCGCTACGCTGGCGACACCCGGCGGGGCGGTCACGCGTTCCTCCGTCACGCCGGTGCGCTCGCGCAGCCAGGCGAAGTAGAGCACGGTGAGGGGCAGGGCGTCGCTCATCCGCCTCTATTTGGGTGTGGGCACGGTTTCCACACTCCCGTCCGAGCGGATGACGGTGCTGGTCCCGTTGCCGTTCGGCACCACGATGCCGGTGCCGCCGCCCGGCAGGGTGACGGTACCGTAGGCGGAGGTGCCGCCGCTCGGCACCGCCATGCCGCCCTGGACCGGGAATGCCGCGCTCGGGGGGCTGGGCGGCGGCTCGACCGGCACGCCGGCGACGGGGGGCACCGCCGGGATCACGGGCAGGGGCGGCAGGGCGGAGGGTGGCGGGGTGGACGACCCCGTCTCGGCCGGCAATGCCGGCGGCGTCGCCTGGTTAGGGAGCTGAAGCTGCTGCTGCTCCAGGCTTTCCAGGGTCGGCTCGGCCGGCACCGGACCGGGCCACACATCGCCGGGCGCCTGGCGCAACTGGGGTACCGATGGGGCCCGCCCCTCCACCCGCTGCATGGTTTCGCTGTCGCCGGGCGGCCGATAGGGATCGGGCCCGGCAACGTACGGCAGGTGGTTTTGCAGGCCGCAGCCCGAGAGGACGAGGCACAGCAGGCCGAGCAGGGCGGGACGCCGCATCAGAAGGCTCCGGAAGAAGCAGGGCGGGCAAAGGCCCAAAGGACAAAGGTCCAGAGGACAAACGCCCAGATGAGGGCCCCAGAGGCGGGGTCCAGGCAAAGAGCGCAGAGGCAGAGGCGCAGGATACACGCAAACGCGCGGCGGGTCGGCACGAACGGCTCCTGCGCTCGCAACAGTTCGCCGCCGACACTCTGCCGGCTCCCGGCCTGCGGCTCAAGCGCCGATCCGGGAGAGCATCCATTCCGCCACCGCGGCCGGATCGTCGAGCGGCAGCAGCGGCGGGCGGTCGGGCGCGTCCGGGGGCGGCGCATCGACGGCGAGCGCCACCACTTCCCGCTCCCCGGGCCAGATGGGCGGCTTGCCGAGGCTCGCGCGGAAGACCTCCAGCTTCGGGAACGGATGCGTCTTGAAGCCTTCGACCAGCACCAGATCCACCGGGTCGAGCCGGGCGAGCAGCACCGGCAGAGCCGGAGTTGGCCCCGGCTCCTCGTGCAGCAAGGCCCAGCGGGTGC
This sequence comes from uncultured Pseudomonadota bacterium, assembly GCA_963708095.1. Taxonomy (GTDB): domain Bacteria; phylum Pseudomonadota; class Alphaproteobacteria; order Acetobacterales; family Acetobacteraceae; genus JAJZVS01. The sequence continues at coordinate 1,983,276 of OY970182.1, read as the reverse complement.
CGGAGACCACCAGGGTTTCGTGCGCGCCCGCCGCGCGATGGCGGTAGCTGTCCTTGCCCGGCCGATCCATGTCGAAGCCATGGTGCGCGTGCTTCACGGTGGATACGGAGCGCCCGGTGGCGCGCAGCAGCGGCAGAACGCGCTCGATCAGGGTGGTCTTGCCGCTGCCCGACCAGCCGACGACGCCGAGTACGTTCATCGGCGCGCCGGCCGGGCGGGCGGGCGCCTCACGCCGCGGCCGGTTCCACCGCCTCGTACGGCCGGCGCTTGATCCGGTCCATGTTAATCCCCTCGATGCGCAGCAGCACGGTCGAGGCGTCGCGGCGCGGCGAGTGCAGGTCGCCCTCATTGTAGAGATAGGCCATGCCCGGCGTCAGCGCGTAGTCGCGCTTGCGCGCCGCCTTGCCCGGGCTGGTCTCGGTCGGGCGGGCCAGGCACTCCCAGTCGGTCATGATGGTCTCGCCGACCGCCTGGCCGTAGATCGCCCAGGACGGGCCGTGGTCGTGCGGCTTCGAGTTCTTCGCCCCCTGGTAGGCATGGGCGAGCACGGTGAAGCCGAGCTCGGGGTCTTCGTACAGCACTTTCCGCTCCGGCCCGTCCGCGCGCAGGGTGGCGGCGACGAAATCCGGGTCACGCAGCGCCTGCTGCACCAGGGCGCAGACCTTCTCGCGCCCTGCGGGACCGGGTTCGGCCTTGAGCAGGCGGTGCGCTTCGGCGGTGAACTGGTCGAGGGTCATGGGCATGGGCTTCCTCCTCCTCGGGGGTCAGCGGCGATATGGGTAGCAGCGGGCGCGATCAAGGGCGATGCCGAAATGCTCGGCGAGGGCGCTGATCGCCTCGGCGTGGTCGGCATAGGGGTCGGCGTTGGCAGGCCCGACGATGATCGGGCTGAAGCCGCGATCGGGACGGCCGCCGGGCGGCAGCATGGCGGTGGCGAGGCCGGTGCCGTCCATGTCGCGCAGGGTCAGGAACAGCGGCATGGTACGGCGGATGTGGTCGGCGAGGCCGATCGCCTGCTCGATGAAGACGGTGGTGGGCGGGCGGTAGCCCGCTTCCGCTTTCTCCCATTCGCGACGGAAGTATTTCTCCACCGCGTGGCTCAGCTCACGTGATTCCGCCGCCGCCTCGCCTTCGGTAACAATACGAAACCAAGTGAGGTCGCCCGGCGCGTCGCAGACATAGTCCATCCTGGTCCTCCCGGCTTCGGCTGCCGCCCTGGAAAGCCGTGCGGCAGGACATCCAGCAGCCTCGTATGGGCCGTGCCACACCAAGCAAGAGATACTCCCCCCTGCGTTGTGGGGAAGGAAGGCCGTCATCACCACGCACGTCTGCTTAGGATGGCCGCCGCACGGTGGCAAACCGGCACGCGGACCGGCAACGCGGGCGGGTCGGTCGAAATACGTCAGGCGCGAATGCCGTCCGACCCGCCCGTGCCCTCCAGCGCGGCAAGGAAACGCTCGGAGAACCGGCGCGCCGTCGCCGCCCACACCTTCTCCCGCAACGCGCGATGCCGCGCCTGGCGTTCCTCCAGCCGCATCGTCAGCGCGGTCTGCATGGCGTCGGCGATCTCGTCGGGGTCGAACGGGTTGACGATCAGCGCCTCGGTCAGCTCCGCCGCGGCGCCGGCGAAACGCGACAGGATCAGCACGCCGGGATCGCGGCTGTCCTGCGCCGCGACGTATTCCTTCGCAACCAGGTTCATCCCGTCGCGCAACGGCGTTACCACCCCCATCTGCGCCACCCGGTAGAACCCAGCGAGGGTGCCGCGCCGCAGCGGGCGGGTCATGTAGCGCACCGGCACCCAGTCGAACTCGGAATACTGCCCAATCGTGTCGCCAACGATCCGGTCGAGCGCGATCCGCAGGTCCTGGTATTCGCTGACATCCTCGCGCGAACGGGCGGCCACCTGCAGGAAGCTGACCCGCTGGCGATGCTCGGGATGGCGCGCCAGCAGCCGGCCGAACGCGTCCAATCGCTGCACCAGGCCTTTGGAATAGTCGAGCCGGTCCACGCCGATCGCCAGCGCACGGCCGGCGAGGCTCGCGCGCATCCGACGCACCTCGTTGCCATGCCAGGACCGTTCTGCAGTAGCAGCGAAACCCTCAGCATCGATCCCGATCGGCGCGACGATCGTCTGCGCGCGCCGCCCGCCCATCGTCACCCCGCCGTCGGCATCAGGCGTCAGGCCGAGGATGTCATGGACACTGCGCAGGAAGCCCTGGCGGAATTCGTCAGTGTGAAACCCGACCACATCATAGGCGCAAAGGCTGGCAAGAATCTGCTCCGCCCGCGGCAACGCACGCAGCACTTCCGGCGGCACGAACGGCGTATGCAGGAAAAACCCGATGCGGTTGGTGACTCCGCGTGCCCGCAACTCCTCGCCGAGCGGGATCAGATGATAGTCATGCACCCAGATCAAATCGTCAGGACGCAGCAGCGGCGTCAATGCCTCGGCAAAACGGCGGTTGATCGCCCGATAGCACTGGTACTCCTCGGAACGGTAATGCACGAGGCCGAGCCGGAAATGCAGCAACGGCCACAACACGCCGTTGCTGAACCCGGAATAGAACAGCCGAAACTCGTTCTCGGAAAAATCGATGGTCGCGTAATCGATCCCGTCGGCAGCGGTGAACGCCGCCGTCGCCGTCGCCGCCCGCGCCGTCCGTCTGCCACTCCATCCGAACCAAAGCGACCCCGGCCCCAAAGCATCCGCCATCGCCACCGCCAGCCCACCCGCCCGCGGCCCGCGCTCGGTCGGCAGCGGAACCCGGTTCGACACGACAACGAGACGCCGGGCGCTCACGCTGCGCACCGAATGGCTGGGGGGCGTGATAGCAAGGCCAGGGGGCGCTGCCCCCTGGACCTCCGCCAGGGAACTAGTCCCCTGAACCCCTTCTTTTGGGTTCCGTGCGTGTGGGGGGTGGCGCGTCCGGGCGGGCGGTGGCGGCGTGGCATGGACGGCTGGAGGGACCAGGCGCGGAGGCGCCTGGTCCCTCCGCCGTCCATGCCACGCCGCCACCGCCCGCCCGGACGCGCCACCCCCCACACGCACGGAACCAACGGATGGGTTCCAAGGGCCCTGCCCTTGGCGGGGGTCCAGGGGGCAGCGCCCCCTGGCCTTGCTATCACGCCCCCCAGCCCCTCCGAGCCCCGCATCATGCGTGCGCCGTCAGTCGGCGGGTGCCGCGCCAGGAGGCGAGGAGGATGCCGACGGCGATCAGGGCGATGCCGGCGGCGTGGTAGATGTGGAAGCGTTCGCCCAGGAAGACGACGGCGAGCACGCTGCCGAACAGGGGCATCAGGTGCATGGATTGGCCGGCCGGCCCGGCGCCGATGAGTTCGATGCCGCGGTTGAACAGCAGGTAGGCTACGAAGGACGGAAAGATCGCCATGTATCCCATCGCCAGCAGGGCTCGGCTGCCGCCCGTGATGTGGGCGCCGCCGGCCAGTTCGGCCAGGTAGAACGGCAGCATCAGGCAGGACCCGATGCCCATCGCGGCGGACAGGAACGCCAGCGGGTGCACTTTTGGCCGTCGGCGCAGCATCACGCAATAGACCCCGTAGATGGCCAGCCCGCCCAGGATCCACCAGTCCCCAGGGTTGAGTCGCAGTCCGATCAGCACCGAAAGCGAGCCGCGTCCGGCGATCGTTGCGACACCGACGAGTGAGACGAGTATGCCGGCTGCCTGGCGCGGGCTTGGCCATTCGGCGAAAATCGCCGCCGCCCAGACGATGATGATGAGCGGCTGTGCCGATTGCAGCAGCAGGACGTTCAGCGCCGAGGTCTGGTCGAGCGCGATGTAGGACATGGTGTTGTAGGTGGCGATGCCGGTGGCCGACAGCAGCAGCATCATCCGCCAGTGGACCAGCAGGGTGGGCGCGTCGCGTCGCAGGTAGGGCCAGGCGAACGGGAGCGAGATGCAGAACGCGCCGGTCCAGCGCCAGTAGGCGAGCGCCACCGGCGGGACCATGCCGGCGACCCCGCGCGCCAGTACGATGTTGCCTGCCCAGAGCAGGTTGGCGAGCGCCAGCACCGGCCAGGCGGCATGCCAGAAGCGGGTCAGGCCGGCGGTGAAGGTGGGAGCGGCAGCGGCCGGTGCGGCCGTGCTTGGGGGAGGGGGCATCGATGGCTCCGATTCGCGCGCCAAGGGGCTGGCCGCGGTGCGCGAGGCCAGCAGGCTAGGGGAAGTCGCGCCTGGAGGCGATTCCAGGGGGGAGGCGATTGGGGGTGGGCTTGCCCCGGACGTCGCGGCGCCGCAGGCTGGGGCGCATGTGGTTCGACCCTCCCGCCCCGCTGGCCGCCCGCGTTCTCACCCGCATGCCCGACCGGTTCCGACGATTGGAGCGCAGCGAATGGGCCGACGCCAACCGCGCCGGCGCGCCGGTCGACGGTTTCCTGGAAGGCCCGTGTTTCGACGCCGCCGGGCGGCTGCATGTGGTCGATATCCCCTATGGCCGCATCTTCCGCATCGAGGGCAATTCGTGGACCTTGGTTGCCGAGTATAACGGCTGGCCGAACGGGCTGAAGGTGCTGCCGGACGGGATGCTGCTCGCCGCCGATTACCGGCGCGGGCTGATGCGCATCGATCCCGGCTCCGGTGAGGCGACGCCGCTGTTGCAGGCGGTGATGAGCGAGGGCTTCAAGGGGTTGAACGATCTGACCTTGCATCGGGATGGCTCGGTGCTGTTCACCGACCAGGGCCAGACCGGGTTGCAGGACCCCACCGGGCGGGTGTGGCGGCGACATGCGGACGGGCGGCTCGACAAGCTGCTCGCGACCGGGCCGAGCCCGAACGGGCTGGTGCTGAACACCGCGCAGACCCATCTGTATGTGGCGATGACACGATCCTGCGAGGTGTGGCGTTTCCTGCTGCGCGACGACGCGGTGGTGGCGAAGGCGCAGTGTTTTGCCCGCGTCCCGCCCGGCACCTCCGGCCCCGACGGGCTGGCGATGGACGCGCATGATCGGCTGTTCATCGCCAATCCCGGGCATGGCTGCGTGTGGGTGGTGGACGCCGGCGGCAAGCCGCTCTATCGCATCGACAGCTGTGCCGGCGGGCACATCACCAACTGCGCGCTGAGCCCGGATGGGCGCAGCCTGGTGATGACGGAATCCGCCACCGGCAGCATCCTGATCACCGAGGTCCCAGCGCCATGAGCGAACACGTCAACATCTGCGAAGTCGGCCCGCGCGACGGGCTGCAGATCGCCAAGACCCGCATGACCACGGACGCCAAGGTCGGCTGGATCGCCGCCATGGCGGCGGCCGGCGTGCGGGAGATCGAAGTCGGCAGCTTCGTCCCCGCGCGCGTCATTCCGCAGTTGGCGGATACGGAAGACGTGGTGCGCCGGTCGGTGCAGATCCCCGGGCTGACGGTGATCGCGCTGGTGCCGAACCTACGCGGTGCGCAGAACGCGTACAACGCGGGCGCGCACAAGATCAGCGTGCCGGTCTCCGTCAGCGAGGGCCACAGCCGCGCCAACCTCAATCGCACGCCGGCGGAAAGCATTGTCGAGATGGCGCGGCTGATGGAGTGGGTGAAGGCCCAGCCGCGGCGGATGGAAGTGATTGCAGGCGCATCGACCGCGTTCGGTTGCTCGATCGACGGCGTGGTGCCGACGGCGAAGGTGGTCGAGGTGACGACAGGGCTGGCGAAGGCGGGCGTCGACAAGATCATGCTGGCTGACACGGTGGGCTACGGCCATCCGGCGCAGATCAAGGACGTGGTGCGCGCGGTGCGCGCGGCGATCGGGCCGGTGCTGTGGGGGCTGCATCTGCACGACACCATGGGCCTCGGGCTGGCGAATGCGCTGGCGGGGCTGGAAGAGGGCATCCGCGCGTTCGATTCCTGCCTGGGCGGGCTGGGTGGCTGCCCCTATGCGCCCGGGGCATCGGGCAATGTGGTGACGGAGGATCTGGTGTTCATGCTGGAGAGCATGGGGTTCTCCACCGGGATCGACCTGCCGAAGCTGATGGAGGCGCGGGCTCTGCTGCATGCGGGGCTGCCGGCGGAGTCGCTGGCCGGGCAGATGGCGAAGGCGGGGATTCCGAAGACGTTCCGCCGCGCGGCGTAGTCCACGCGGAATGCGGTGGCGCACATCGCCGGAGGCCGGGGGCGACCGCCAGCTCCATGGCGGCACGCGCGGCCAGCATCCCGTCGCGTTGTCCCCAACAGCGCGATAGCGCGGCCGTGCAGCGGGCTCGCCGCGTATGCCGGGCGGCGATGATCCGCTCTGACCGCCGATGAGATGCGGAAACGCCTCCGCCCGCATGCGGAGACGCCGGTGATGACGGCGACCAGCGGCGGCTGACGGCGAAAACAGGAGACGGCGATGACGGTTTCGCGCGCGATGGCGGGTTTCGTGATCGCAGGCACGCTCGCCTATCTGGCCCTTTCCGTCTTCGGCGCCGGCGGGATCGACGCCTTCCTGGCCCGTCCGCAATTCGTGGCGCTCGCGCTCATTACCCTCGCGCTCTCGGCCGCGGCGCTCTTCACCCAAGGTGGCATCAGGAGCGGCGAGCGTGAGGATCGCGGCAAACCGCTGGGTGCTCGCGGCCTTCGCGGTGCTCGGCGTGCTCGACGGCTATCTTCCCGCTTACACCGACCGCATCGGTTTCTGGATACTCGGCGGCGATGCGCTCCGCTGGTTCGGCGTGGTGCTCTTCGCCGCGGGCGGCGTTCTGCGCATATGGCCGGTCTTCGTGCTCGGCCGTCGCTTCAGCGGCCTGGTCGCGATCCAGCCCGGACATGCGCTCGTCACCAATGGCGTCTATCGCATGATCCGCCACCCGAGCTATCTCGGCCTCCTGGTGAGCATGCTCGGCTGGGCGCTCGCCTTCCGCTCGGGCGTCGGCATCCTGCTCACAGCCCTTACCTTCGTGCCGCTACTCGCCCGCATCGCCTCGGAAGAGGCGCTGCTGCGCGTGCAATTCGGCACCGAGTATGACGCCTATCGCGCCCACACGTGGCGGTTTATCCCGTTCGTTTACTGACGAGATCAAAGTCCTCGCATGGCCTGCGTACGGGGCGACCACGGATTGCCCTTACGTCAAAGTCCGCGGCGGACGTGACGCGCCGGGTCCGGTATTCCCAACGTTCGTTCCTTGCGACTGCCGGGGCCATCTTCAACCTTGGGTACGCTCGGGCGGCGCGACACCTCCGCCACCCCGGTGTCGGATTTGTTCAGGGGCGGCATCCCTTAGGGACACTCTGATCAAGCCCCCCTCGCGCCGCTCACGCAACGTCATATAGAATTGTCGCCGGGAGCAGCGGGTGAGGGCAACGATGCGGCAGGCGACCTTGGCGACAGCTGGGTTCGAGCGTTACAGCAAGCCAACCCGGCGGGCGGCGTTTCTGGCGGAGATGGACCGTGTGGTGCCGTGGCGCGATCTGTGCGCGCTGATCGATCCGGTCTACCCCAGGCCAGGCAGGGGCCGCCGGCCGGTTGGTCTGGAACGGATGCTGCGCATCTACTTCCTGCAGCAGTGCGCGTGCAATTCGGCACCGAGTATGACGCCTATCGCGCCCACACGTGGCGGTTTATCCCGTTCGTTTACTGACGAGATCAGAGTCCTCGCATGGCCTGCGTACGGGGCGACCACGGATTGCCCTTACGTCAAAGTCCGCGGCGGACGTGACGCGCCGGGTCCGGTATTCCCAACGTTCGTTCCTTGCGACTGCCGGGGCCATCTTCAACCTTGGGTACGCTCGGGCGGCGCGACACCTCCGCCACCCCGGTGTCGGATTTGTTCAGGGGCGGCATCCCTTAGGGACACTCTGATCAAGCCCCCCTCGCGCCGCTCACGCAACGTCATATAGAATTGTCGCCGGGAGCAGCGGGTGAGGGCAACGATGCGGCAGGCGACCTTGGCGACAGCTGGGTTCGAGCGTTACAGCAAGCCAACCCGGCGGGCGGCGTTTCTGGCGGAGATGGACCGTGTGGTGCCGTGGCGCGATCTGTGCGCGCTGATCGATCCGGTCTACCCCAGGCCAGGCAGGGGCCGCCGGCCGGTTGGTCTGGAACGGATGCTGCGCATCTACTTCCTGCAGCAGTGCGCGTGCAATTCGGCACCGAGTATGACGCCTATCGCGCCCACACGTGGCGGTTTATCCCGTTCGTTTACTGACGAGATCAGAGTCCTCGCATGGCCTGCGTACGGGGCGACCACGGATTGCCCTTACGTCAAAGTCCGCGGCGGACGTGACGCGCCGGGTCCGGTATTCCCAACGTTCGTTCCTTGCGACTGCCGGGGCCATCTTCAACCTTGGGTACGCTCGGGCGGCGCGACACCTCCGCCACCCCGGTGTCGGATTTGTTCAGGGGCGGCATCCCTTAGGGACACTCTGATCAAGCCCCCCTCGCGCCGCTCACGCAACGTCATATAGAATTGTCGCCGGGAGCAGCGGGTGAGGGCAACGATGCGGCAGGCGACCTTGGCGACAGCTGGGTTCGAGCGTTACAGCAAGCCAACCCGGCGGGCGGCGTTTCTGGCGGAGATGGACCGTGTGGTGCCGTGGCGCGATCTGTGCGCGCTGATCGATCCGGTCTACCCCAGGCCAGGCAGGGGCCGCCGGCCGGTTGGTCTGGAACGGATGCTGCGCATCTACTTCCTGCAGCAGTGCGCGTGCAATTCGGCACCGAGTATGACGCCTATCGCGCCCACACGTGGCGGTTTATCCCGTTCGTTTACTGACGAGATCAAAGTCCTCGCATGGCCTGCGTACGGGGCGACCACGGATTGCCCTTACGTCAAAGTCCGCGGCGGACGTGACGCGCCGGGTCCGGTATTCCCAACGTTCGTTCCTTGCGACTGCCGGGGCCATCTTCAACCTTGGGTACGCTCGGGCGGCGCGACACCTCCGCCACCCCGGTGTCGGATTTGTTCAGGGGCGGCATCCCTTAGGGACACTCTGATCAAGCCCCCCTCGCGCCGCTCACGCAACGTCATATAGAATTGTCGCCGGGAGCAGCGGGTGAGGGCAACGATGCGGCAGGCGACCTTGGCGACAGCTGGGTTCGAGCGTTACAGCAAGCCAACCCGGCGGGCGGCGTTTCTGGCGGAGATGGACCGTGTGGTGCCGTGGCGCGATCTGTGCGCGCTGATCGATCCGGTCTACCCCAGGCCAGGCAGGGGCCGCCGGCCGGTTGGTCTGGAACGGATGCTGCGCATCTACTTCCTGCAGCAGTGTTGGGGTGGACGGCCCCACGGCATCGGATGTGCCAATATTGGGTCGATCCATGATCCAAAGGGAGGGCCGCCCAAATGGAGCTTAAGCGCATCGCGATCGACACGTCCAAACATGTCTTCACGATCCATGGCGTAGACCAACAGGAGCGTCCGATTCTGCGCCGGGAGCTGAGAAGAGCCCAGATTGAGCCCTTCTTCGGCAAGCTGGCACCGACGGAGGTTGTTCTCGAGGCGTGCGGGGGGTCGCACCACTGGGGACGCATGTTGAACCGGTTGGGTCACCGAGTACGGCTGATCCCGCCGCAATACGTGAAGCCCTTCGTCAAGCGGTCCAAGAATGACCGCAATGACGCCGAGGCGATCAGCGAGGCGGCTGCGCGTCCAAGTATGCGCTCAGTTCCGGTCAAGACCATTGAGCAGCAAGCTGAAACGATGATCGTGAAACACCGGGAGATGTTGGTCGCCCAACAGACCCAGGCGATCAATGCGTTGCGGGGGCACGCGGCGGAATTCGGTGTCGTCGCCGCCAAAGGCAGCCAGAACGTGGCCGCCCTGCTCGCGGTTCTGGCGGCTGATACCGCCACCCCAGCCACGGCGAAGGCGATGTTTGCTCACATGGGGCAGCACATCGCCGATCTCGATGCCAAGCTGGAGGCGCTGGATCGACTGCTCATGGAACGGCACAAGGCCAATCCCGTCAGCCGGCTGCTCGCCGAGATTCCCGGCGTCGGGCCGATCACCGCGATCACCATGGCCGTGACGGTCGACCCCAGCAACTTTGCGTCTGGACGCCACTTCGCGGCCTGGCTGGGGCTGACGCCACGGGAGCACTCGACCGGCGGCAAGCAGCGTCTCGGTAAGATTAGCAAGGCCGGCAATGAAAGATTGCGGCAATTGCTGGTGGTCGGCGCGATGGCGGTGATCCGTTATGCCAAGCCCGGCAGCAAGTCGGCATCTGCGTGGCTATTGCAACTGCTGGAGCGCAAGCCGCGAAAGGTCGCGGCGGTGGCTCTGGCCAACAAGATGGCCCGGATCATCTGGGCCATGATGGCGCGTGGCGAGGCATATCGGCGTCAGCCGATCGCCGCCTGATCCACGCGCCGGTGCCACGGGCTCACGGGCGCAGCAAAAGATGGTGATCGGTCGATCCGACGAGCGACAAAAATCCGCCTTGAACCCCGGCAACCAAATGCCGGAGCAGTGTTTGGATGTCGTTCGCGGAACCCATCTAGGCCGGCGGTCATCGTGCCGCGAAAGCAGAGGCCGGACACATGACCGCAGTCGAACCGCCACCAATTTTTGCAAACTCCTCCTTGAACCCAGCGGGCCGTCCACACATGGTTCAACCTGTCGGACCCGGGGGCGGAAGAGGCACTGTATGACAGCCTCGCGATGCGCCGGTTCGCCGGTATCGACCTCGGCCGCGAGGCGGTGCCGGACGAGACCACGCTGTGCAAGTTCCGCCACCTGCTGGAGCGGCACGATCTGGGATCGGCGCTGTTCCAACGCGTGCATGAGCACCTGGAACAACGCGGCCTGAGGCTGTCGGCTGGCACGATCGTCGATGCCACCATCATCCATGCGCCGAGTTCGACGAAGAACGCCGCCAAGGCGCGCGATCCGGAGATGCATCAGACCAGGAAGGGCAACCAGTGGTATTTCGGGATGAAGGCACATATCGGCGTGGACAGCCGCACCAAGCTGATCCACTCGGTGGTGGCGACGGCGGCGAACGTGGCGGATGCGACGGTGCTGCCCGATCTGCTGCACGGTGGTGAAACAACAGTATGGGGCGATCAGGCGTATCGCGGTCAGCGCGCGGTGATCCGTGAACATGCGCCGCGCGCACGCGACTTCACCAACCGACGCTATCGGCACCGCGGGGTGGTGGATGAGGCGGAGAAGGCGCGCAACCGCAGCAAGTCGAAGGTGCGGGCCAAGGTCGAGCACTGCTTCGGCGTGATCAAGAGGGTGTTCGGCTTCGCGAAGGTCCGCTACCGCGGGCTGGATAAGAACGCGAACCGGCTGTTCGTGACCGGCGCGCTGAGCAATCTGTTCGTCGTCCGCCATCGATTGCTGCGGCTTCAAGGGGCGTAGTGCGTCCAACCTGTTGTCCCCGGCGCCGCGAGCGCTGGGAAACGCGGGAAAGTCGATGCCATCCGACGGAATCCAGCCGACTTGAACGGCAGGCAAGGGATTCCGGGTCACCCGAAACCAACTGTTCAGAGGTTCCCTAGTCTACGCCACCGGTGCCGGGCCCAGATAGCGGAACTGGTGGATGACGTCCCCGATCGGATACGCCTTGTTGTATTTCACCTGGAAGATCGATACGGCGGTGGAGGCGAGATCACCATTCTTGTCGAACGAGACCTCGCCCTGCAGCAGATTGAGCTTCGTGCTGAGCATCGCCTGGCGCACCGCGTCGCGGGTGACTGGCTTGCCGGAGGCAGCAACCCGGCGGACAGCATCCAGGATCACCTGCACGGCGTCGTAGTAGGTGATGGAATAATCCGCCGGGCTACTCTTGCTTTCTTTCTCGAAATGCTTGATCCACGGCTGCACGCTGGGGTTGTCCAGCACATGCGATGCCGCCGACGTTGCGTACCAGCCCTCGATTGCCGGCATCCCGCCGCCGGAGAGGATATCGGGCGCGTACACCCCGTCGCCGCCGCCTTTCACCGCGTGCGGAACGATGTCGTAGGACTGCTTTACCAGCTTGGTGCCGGCAAGTGGATCACCGCCAAAATACAACGCATCGATCCCGAGGCTTTTCGCGCGGGTGAGGATGGATGTGTAGTCGGCGTTCAAGGGATCCAGCCGGTCGCGGAGCACCACCTCCATGCCCTTCTTTGCTGCCTGCGCGGCGAAGGCGTTGGCCATGCCTACCCCGTAGGCCCCGGTATCGTCGAGTACGGTGACCTTCTTGAGCTTGAGCACCTCGGCGAAGTAGTTGGCGAGGCCCGGCCCCTGATACGCATCCGTCGTGACGGTCCGAAAGAAGTTGGGCTTGCCATGTGGATGGTAGATGGCGAAGAACTTGGGATCGTTCAGGTCCGGGTTCGTGGCGCTGCCGCTGATGAAGGCCATGTCGCCTTGGCTGAAGATCGGCGACATCGCTTTGGCGGAGCCGCTGTTCTGTGGACCGACCGCAGCGATCACAGTGTGGTCGTTGAGCATGCGCCGAGCATTGGTGGCGGAGAGCGCCGGATCGTACTGGCCTGTCGTGGGTGACCCGTCGTCCAGCAACATCAGGCGCAGGGTGTAGCCGGCCACGCCGCCCTTGGCATTTGCCTCATCCACGGCAAACCGTGCCGCGGTGCTCGCCTCGATCGATTGCTGGGCCTGCGCGCCGGTGAGGGGCACGCTCATGCCGATCGTCAGGATCTTGTCTGCGGCCTGCGCGCCCCGTGCCGCAAGAAGAGCACCGGTGGCCAGGCCAAGACGCAAGCTGCTGCGCCGTCCTAGTTTCATCATTCGATTTTTCCCTTTCATAGAATTCAATTGATCGAAGGTCTTTCTGGCCAGGGCCGACGTGCGACCAGGTCGGATCCATTACCCTGCGCCATTGTCGGTTCGGGGTTCAGGTTCTGCTTGTATTCGGCAGCGTGCCAGCCGGAGACGATGTTGATGCCGAACCGGCCATGCGAGATGCTGTCGATCATCACTGCCTTGCGCGCGACGATCGGTGGCGGAATGGCCAGAACGGCGACGGAGGTGAACAGGCGGATGCGATGCGCAACCGCGGCCAATCCGGCCATCAGCCTGAAGGATTTCATGTTACGATCTCGAAACCACGACTCACCGCCAAAGCCACGCAGCTTGATCATGGACAGCGCGAAATCGAGCCCGCAACGCTCCGCGCGCCGCACGATCTCGCGGTTGAGGTCGAAGCCTGGCTTGTACTGCGGCGAGGTGGTGGAGATCAGCCACGCATTGTTGCCGATCGGGATGAACACGCCAATTTCCATGCCTACGGCCTCCGCGTACGCCTATGGTTTGCGCAATTCCTGGAATGGAGTCTCTGCGTTCCCAGGATGGGTGCATAACATATCGTGATCGATCGGGCAACCCGGATAATATACATTAGAAAACGGCACAAAGCCTGTAAAGTACTCAGATTGCCAATTCATACGGCATATGTCGGCGTGAGTCTCGAGCGCGATCGGAAGGTTTTCCAGGCATCCCGCGCGACAGCCGTAGCGGCAGAGTTCGCAGCAATCCGCGGTGCGCGGCCTCCTCGGCAATCAGCCACTGTCAACCTCTGCACCCCTGGCATGTGGCTTGCGTCGTTGCCGTAGATTGTCAGGCCATCACCCGGCAACGGAACGCACGGTCATGCGGCAGTGTCGCCTGCCTGACCCGCCTTCGTTCGGCGACAGATGCATCGCCGGGGTCACCAACAAGATCGCCGATACCCTGGTCTGGGCACTGTTCCCGGTCTATTTCCGTACCCGCCATCTCGATTGGGTGCAGATCGGCTGGCTTACCGGCGGTGGTCATGGGACTCGGCATGGCGCTGCTCTATCCCAACCTGATCGCCGTCATGGCCGACCTGGCGCCCCTACTGTGGCGCGGGCGGGCGCTCGGCACGTATTGCGACCGGCGCGACACCGATGACGCGATCGGCGCCCTGCGGCTCGGCGCGCTGGCCGGCGGCGGGACCGGCACGGCTTGCGGTCCCCTGCCGCATCCGCTCTTGTGCGGTCGCGAACCATCGACCCCGACCTACTGATCCGGAGCAACGCGATGCGCGTCAGCGTGGTGCAGATGAACCCCGGTGCCGACAAGGCCGCCAACATCGCGCAGGCCCGCCGCCTGCTGGACGCGGCGATCGCCGCCGACCGGCCGGATATCGTGAGCCTGCCCGAGGTCTGGACCTGCCTCGGCGGCTCGCGCGCCGGCAAGTTCGAGCAGGCGGAGGACTTGCCCGCCAAAGGCTCCAACGCACCCGGCGGCCCGGCCTACGAGTTCCTGCGCGAGGTCGCGCGCGGGGCCAGGCTGCACGTGCACGGCGGGTCCCTGCAGGAACGCGGTGGCGACCGGCTGTTCAACACCACCGTCGTGTTCGACCCGGACGGCCGGGAGATCGCCCGCTACCGCAAGATCCATCTGTTCGACATCACCACCCCCGACGGCACCGGTTTCCGCGAAAGCAGCACCTACGGCGCCGGCGACGAGATCGTCACCTACCGGGCCGGCGACGTCACCGTGGGCGCCGCCATCTGTTATGACCTCCGCTTCCCCGAGATGTTCGCGCGGCTGCGCCGGGCCGGCGCCGAGCTCATCATGCTGCCCTCCGCCTTCACGTTGCAGACCGGCAAGGATCATTGGGAGCCGCTGCTGCGTGCCCGCGCGATCGAGACGCAATGCTGGTTCGCCGCCGCCGCCACCTGGGGCAAGCACCTGGACGGCTCGCGGGAGGAAGCGCGGTTCACCTACGGCCATTCCCTGGTGGCCGATCCGTGGGGCCAGGTCGTGGCGCAGGTCTCGGACGGGGTGGGCTGGGCGACGGCGCGAATCGATCCCGCGCTGACCGCGCGGGTGCGGCGGGACATGCCGGTCGAGGCGCATCGGAAAGTCGCATGAACGACGCCCCCCCGGCCGTGCCGGGCGGAGAACCGGCCGCTGTGTCGTCCCGACGCAAGGTGACGCCGGGACGTGTGGCGTTCACCGCCGCCGCCACCGATCTGGCGCGCGATGCGCGCGACCGGCTCATTGCCCGCTACGGCGACTGCGCGTTCGACCGGGCGGAGGTGGTCGTGCCGCTGGGCGGCGACGGCTTCATGCTCGAGACCCTGCACCGGGTGCTGGGGCGGACCACGCCGGTGTACGGGATGAATTGCGGCTCGGTCGGCTTCCTGATGAATCCGTTTGCCGAAGACCGGCTGATCGAACGACTGGAGGCGGCGCAGGAAGCGATGCTGCACCCGTTGCGGATGCACGCGATCACCGCCACCGGCGCGGTGGAGGAGGCCCTGGCGCTGAACGAGGTGTCCTTGTTGCGCCAGCTCCATCAGACCGCCAAGCTGCGCATCACGGTCGACGGCAGGGTACGCCTGGCCGAGCTGATCTGCGACGGTGTGCTGGTTTCCACTCCGGCCGGCTCGACCGCCTACAACCTGTCCGCGCACGGACCGATCGTGCCGCTATCGGCGAACCTGCTGCCGATGACGCCGATCAGCGCGTTCCGCCCGCGGCGCTGGCGCGGCGCCTTGTTGCCGTCCTCGGCCGAGGTGCGGTTCGAGATCCTGGAGCCGGAGAAACGGCCGGTGGCGGCGGTGGCGGACTCCTACGAAGTGCGCGACGTCGTATCGGTCGCGGTAAGCGAGGATCGCACGGTCTGCGCCCTGGTGCTGTTCGATCCCGACCAGGGTCTGTCGGAACGCATCATCGCGGAGCAGTTCACGGTCTAGCCCGGATCGCCCTTCGGCAGCAGCGACGCCTCGATCCGCGCCACCAGGGTGCGGCGCTGCTCCGGCGTCAGGCCCGCGATCATGGCGTCGAGCAGGCTCTCCCCGTCCTGGGCAGCCAGTTCGAACCCGATCTCGGTCCCTTGCGTCCAGCGGCGGCGGGCACGGAGGGCAGGCCCGTCGGGGAACACCAGGGTGACCCATTCGGGTACTGTGAGCGGGATCGTGGTACGCGCCTTTATCCCGGACGCCGACGTGTTCATCACGACGCAATCGATGACCGAGTGGGTTTGGTCCGGATTGCCGAAAGTGATCTTGGCACGCTTCAGCACCGAGGAGCGGGTGCCCCCGCGCTTTTCGTCTTCCATTCGCTCCTCGCCCATTCGCCCCCCCCATTCGCCCCTCTGGCGCTTATTGCCGCGCCTATCCTACGCGATTGTCCACCAGTTCCGTCACCACCGCCGGATCGGCGAGGGTGGACGTATCCCCCAGGCTGTCGGTTTCGTTGGCTGCGATCTTGCGCAGGATCCGCCGCATGATCTTGCCGCTGCGGGTCTTGGGCAGCGCCGGCGCCCACTGGATCGCGTCCGGCGCGGCGATCGGCCCGATCTCCTTGCGCACCCAGGCGACCAGCTCGCGGCGCAGCGCCTCGGTCGGTTCCTCGCCCAGCTTCAGGGTCACGTAAGCATAGATGCCTTGGCCCTTGATATCGTGCGGGAAGCCGACCACCGCCGCCTCGGCGACCTTCGGATGGGCGACGAGCGCGCTTTCGACCTCGGCGGTGCCCATGCGGTGGCCGGCGACGTTGATCACGTCGTCGACCCGCCCGGTGATCCAGTAGTAGCCGTCGGCATCGCGCCGCGCCCCGTCGCCGGTGAAATAGAGGCCCTTGAAGGTGGAGAAATAGGTCTGCACGAACCGCTCATGGTCGCCGAACACGGTGCGCATCTGCCCGGGCCAGGACTTTGCCAGGCACAGATTGCCCTCGCAGGCGCCGTGCAACTCGGTCCCGTCGCCATCGACGATCATCGGCCGCACTCCGGGCAGCGGCAGGGTGGCCGAACCGGGTTTCAGCGCGGTCGCGCCGGGCAGGGGGGAGATCAGGATGCCGCCGGTTTCGGTCTGCCACCAGGTGTCGACGATCGGGCAGCGCCGCGCGCCTACCACGCGATGGTACCAGAGCCAGGCTTCCGGATTGATGGGCTCGCCCACGGTGCCCAGGATGCGGATCGATTTGCGCGAGGTCTTCTCGACCGGCGCTTCCCCGTCGCGCATCAGGGCGCGGATCGCGGTCGGCGCGGTGTAGAAGATGTTGACTTCGTGCTTGTCGCACACCTGCCAGAAGCGGGAGCTGTCGGGGTAGTTCGGCACGCCCTCGAACATCACCGTGGTGGCGCCGTTCGCGAGCGGGCCGTAGACGATGTAGGTGTGGCCGGTGACCCAGCCGACGTCGGCGGTGCACCAGTAGATCTCGCCCGGGCGGTAGTCGAAGACGATTTCATGCGTGAACGACGCCCATACGAGGTAGCCGCCGGTCGTGTGCAGCACGCCCTTGGGTTTGCCGGTGCTGCCGGAGGTATAGAGGATGAACAGCGGGTCTTCGGCGCCCATCGGCTCCGGTTCGCAGACCGGCGCGGCGGCGGCGAGCAGGGCGGCGTAGTCGTAGTCGCGCCCGGCGGCCATCGGCACGTCGGCGCCGGTGACCTTCACCACCACGACGTTCTTCACCCCGGGGCATTGCGCCAGTGCGGCGTCCGCGTTGGCTTTCAGGGGCACTTTGCGCCCGCCGCGGCGGCCCTCGTCGGCGGTGATGAGCAGGGTGGAATCGCAATCGATCAGCCGGTTCGCCAGGCTGTCGGGTGAGAAGCCGCCGAATACCACCGAATGGATGGCGCCGATGCGCGCGCAGGCGAGCATCGCCACTGCCGCTTCCGGCACCATCGGCAGGTAGATCGTGATGCGGTCGCCCTTCTTCGCACCCAGCCCGCGCAGCGCATTGGCCAGCCGGCAGACCTGCTCCTGCAGTTCCTTGTAGGTGACATGGCGCGAGACGGCGGGATCGTCGCCCTCCCAGATGATCGCCACCCGCTCGGGATGCGCCGCGGCATGGCGATCGAGGCAGGAGACGGAGGCGTTCAGCACCCCGTCCTCGAACCATTTGATGGCGACGTGGCCGGAGAAACTGGCATTCCTGATCTTCGTCGGCGCCTGCATCCAGGCGACCCGGTGGGCTTGTTCGGCCCAGAAGCCATCCGGGTCGCGCCCGGCGCGCTCGTACATCTCGCGATAGCGTTCTGCGGTCACATGGGCATGGGCGGCAATTTCCGGGCGGACCGGGAACAGCAGCGTGTCGGCGGGGTTTGTGTCGGGCATCGGCTTGTCCCTCCTTTCGTTCTTGGTTCGCGCGCGGCCGGCAGGACGGTGGCCCCGCAGGCTACGCAGCGCGCGCCGCCGGTTCAAGCGATCGCCCTCGGGCGGGGCGTCGCGCTCGGCGGTTACAGCGCAGCGTCCTCGGGAACCCAGATCGCGCCGGCGTTGATCTCGATCAACACCGGCTCCAGCGCCACGCCGTAGCAGGGGCCATGCACGCAGCTGCCGTCCTGCAGCCGGAACAGCGCCCCGTGGGTCGCACAGACGATGTGCTGCCCATCGACCGAGAGGAACCGGTCCGGCGCCCAGTCGAGCGGCACCCCGAGATGCGGGCAGGCATTGACATAGACCGCGATCCGCCCGCCGGCGCGCACCGCGAACAGCCCGGTGAACCCGCCCGGGGGCGGCGGGAACCCCTTCGCGCCGCCTTCGGGGATGTCGGCCTCGGCGCACAGCCGGCGCAGCCGCGGCGCGGCGGGGGGGATCAGTCCCACCCGCCCATTCGGCACAGCGCCGCCCAATGTGCGGCCGAGACCGGCAGCACCGACAGGCGGGACTGGCGAACCAGCGCGAGGTCGGCGAACGCCGGGTCGGCCTTGATCGCTGTCAGCCCGATCGGGCGCGGCATCGGCCCCACCGCGCGCATGTCGACCGCGACCCAGTCGCCCGCCTCGGCCGTGGGGTCGGGATACGCCGTGCGCGCGACCTCCACGACGCCGACGATCTCCTTGCCGGTGTTAGAGTGGTAGAAAAATGCGCGATCGCCCACCTGCATCGCCTTCAGGTTGTTCTTGGCCGCGTGGTTGCGCACCCCGGTCCAGGGTTCGACGCCGGCGGCCACTTGCTGGTCCCAGGAGAACGCTTCGGGTTCGGATTTCACCAGCCAGGACCTGGCGCCGCCCCGTCATGCCGGCGTCGCCGCGGATTCGGGCAGGCCGTCGTAGATCCCGGCCAGGCGCAGGGCGGCGGCTGGCGGATCGAGCGCCAGCACTGCATCCCGCCCGGTCAGCGCGGCCTTGACCGCGAGCCGTCCGCTGGGGTCGCGCCGCCAGGCCGCGACATGCGGCTCGTCCTGGGCCACCACGGCGTAGAGCAGGATCGAGGGCGTGGCGTCGTAATCGTGCAGCTTGGTGGTGGGGTCGATCCAGGCGGTGGAGCGCGACAGCACCTCGAACACCGCGACCGGTTCGGAGGCGTCGTGGGACTCGGGGCGGAACGGATCGCAGTCGATCAGCACATCCGGGTAGCGCACGTTGCCGTTGCCGGTGACGACGCGCAAATCCGAGCCGGTCGGACGGCAGCGCGAGCCGCGCAGCCGGGGATTGAGGCCCGCGACGATGTTTCCACCGATCAGGGCATGCGACTGGTTCCCCCCCGTCATCAGCCGCGGCGCGCCGTCCACCAGCTCGTAGCGCGCCGGCTGGGATGCTTCCCACGTCAGGAACGTCGCCAGATCCCACTCCTGCCGCCGCGCCTCGCTCACCCGCGCCTCCACCTCGTCTTCGGCGTTTCGTGTAGCACGGATGCCGCACCGGGGGAGGGCTTGTCCGGCCCCGCTCGATGCCGCCAGCCGCACGCACCCGACCCTATCTTCCGGCGTGCCGGGTCACGATTGTCCCGGCCGGGCATCTTCATCGGAGGGCATTACAGCAATGCAATCCCGTGGACCTTCTGCGGGGGCCGGCCCTGCGCTAGACACGCGGACGAGGGAACCGAGTGACCGTGGACGCTACCGCCAGTCTCGCGCCACCGCGGCGCAACCTGCATCGTTTCGCCAATCCCGGACGCTTCCTGCGGCTGGCCGGCGTCGTGCTGCCGTATCTTGCGGTCGGCGGGCTGGTGCTGAGCGCGATCGGCCTGGTCTGGGGATTGTTCTTTTCCCCGGCCGACTGGCAGCAGGGCGACGCGGTGCGGATCATGTATGTGCATGTGCCCGCCGCCTGGCTCGCCTCCGCCGGCTATGCGGGCATCGCCGCGTGCTCGGTGGCCTCGCTGGTATGGCGCCATCCGCTGGCCGATCTGGCGGCGCAGGAGATCGGGCCGGTGGGAGCGGGCTTCACTGCGCTCTGCCTTGTTACCGGCAGCCTCTGGGGCAAGCCGATGTGGGGCGCGTGGTGGGTGTGGGACGCGCGGCTGACGTCCGTTTTGGTGTTGTTCTTTCTCTATCTCGGCCACATCGCGCTGATCCGCGCCTTCGACAATCCCGAACGCGGCTACCGTGCGGGGGCGATCCTGGCGCTGGTGGGCGCAGTCGATCTGCCGATCATCAAGTTCAGCGTCGACTGGTGGCATACGTTGCACCAGGGCAACACGTTCAGCCTGACCGGCGCGCCGCATATGTATATCTCCATGCTGTGGCCGCTGCTGTTCACGACCTTCGGCTACACCCTGGTGTTCGCCGCCATCGTCACGGCGCGGCTGCGCGCGGCGGTGATCGAGCGGCGTATCCGCGCGCTGCTGCTGGCCCGCGTGGAAGAACGGGGCGTCGAGGAAAGGGTCGCGGCATGAGTTTCCTTCCCTATGTCGCCGCCTCCTACACCTTGGGGGTGGTCGTCCCGGCCGGGTTCGCGTTTGCGGCGTGGCGGCGGATGCGCGGGGCAACCGCCCGGCTTGCTGCCATCGACCCGCGCCGCGCCCGCCGCGCCGCGGCCACGGCGGACGAACGGGCCCGGGCGGAGGAGCGGGCATGACCCGCAAGCGCCGCCGGCTCTATCTGCTTCTGGCCTGCGCGGTCGGCGTCGGCTCGGCCAGCGCGCTGGCGCTCAGCGCGTTCCAGAGCAGCCTGACCTTCTTCGTCACCCCCACCCAGATCGCGCAGAAGGACCCGCCGCCCGGTCAGGTGCTGCGGCTCGGCGGCCTGGTACAGCAGGGCAGCGTGCGCCACGTGATGGACGGGTCCGAGCCGGAGGCGCTGTTCCGCGTCACCGACGGTCGTTCCAGCGTGAAGGTCGATTACGTCGGGGTGCTGCCCGATCTGTTCCGCGAAGGCCAGGGGATCGTTGCCATCGGCTCCATCCGTTCGGACGGAACGTTCCGCGCCGACGAGGTGTTGGCCAAGCACGATTCCGACTACATGCCGAAGGAAGTGGTCGCGGCGCTGAAGAAGTCCGGCCACTGGAATCCCGCCGCCGGGCAGCCGCCGCCGGCCGCCACGTGGTGGGACAAGACGAAGTTCAAACCGGTCGATGCGATGAGCCAGGCCGCAAGCACGGGACGCACCGGCGGATGATCCCCGAACTCGGCCATTTCGCCCTCGCCCTCGCCGTCGCGCTCGCCGCGGCGCAGGCGGTGCTGCCGATCGTCGGCGCCCGCAGCCGCGACCCGCGCCTGATGGCGGCGGGGCCGGCGCTTGCGGTCGGCCAGCTCATGTCGCTGGTCGCCTGCTACGGCTGCCTGATCTGGAGCTCGGTGGTCAACGACTTCTCCGTCTACGACGTGGCGATGAACTCGTCCTCGACGGAGCCGTTGTTCTACCGGATCACCGGCACCTGGGGGAACCACGACGGGTCGATTCTGCTGTGGTGCCTGGTGCTGGCGATCTGCGGGGGCGCAGTGGCGTTGTTCGGACGCGGCCTGCCGTCGGCCTTGCGGGCGCGGGTGCTCGGCGTGATGGGGATCGTCTCGGCGGGCTTCCTGCTGTTCACCCTGACGGCATCGAACCCGTTCCGGCGCATGTGGCCGCCGCCGATCCAGGGAGCGGCGATCAACCCGCTGCTGCAGGACCCCGGGCTCGCGATCCACCCCCCCATTCTCTACACGGGCTACGTCGGCTTCTCGATCCCGTTCGCCTTCGCCGTCGCAGCCCTGCTGGAAGGGCGTGTCGATGCCACCTGGGGGCGCTGGGTGCGGCCCTGGACCCTGGCGGCCTGGTGCTTCCTCACCTGCGGCATCGCGCTCGGCTCCTGGTGGGCGTATTACGAGCTGGGCTGGGGCGGGTTCTGGTTCTGGGACCCGGTGGAGAACGCCTCCCTGCTGCCCTGGCTGACCGGCACCGCGCTGCTGCATTGCGCGATCGTGGTGGAAAAGCGGGAGACGTTGAAGACCTGGACCGTCCTGCTCGCCATCGCCACCTTCTCGCTCAGCCTGTGCGGCACGTTCATGGTGCGCTCCGGCATCCTCAATTCCGTGCACAGCTTCGCCGTCGATCCGACCCAGGGGGTCTTCATCCTGACCCTGCTCGCCATCACCATCGGCGGCAGCCTGGTCCTGTTCGCGTTCCGCGCCCCGGTGCTGGCGGCGAGCGGGGTGTTCGCGCCCATCTCGCGTGAGGGTGCGCTGGTGCTGAACAACGTGCTGCTGTGCTCGCTTTGCGCGGTGGTGTTCACCGGCACCGCCTATCCGCTGTTCGCTGCGCTGTTCCATGTGCAGCTCAGCGTCGGGCCGCCCTATTTCCACCTGACCGTGGTGCCGCTGCTGGTGCCGCTGTTTCTGGCCATGAGCGTCGGGCCGGTGCTGGCGTGGAAACGCGCCGATCTGGCACCGGCGCTGCTGCGGCTGTGGTGGGCCGGGGCGATCGCGGCGCTGATCGGCATCGCCGCCGAACTCGGGTTGCATCGCGCCTTCGCCGCGGCCGGGTTCGCCGGTGCCGCCTGGCTGATCCTCGGCGCCTCCGCCGAACTGGTCGAGCGGATCCGACTGTTCCGCATCCCGCTCGGCAACTCCTGGGCGCGGCTCCGCGCCCAGCCGCTCGGCGTGTGGGGCGGCGCGATCGCCCATGCCGGCATGGGGGTGACGGTGGCCGGGATCGCGGGGATGTCGCTCGCGCTCAGCACCATCGTCGCGGTGGCGCCGGGGCAGACGATCGCATTCGGCGGCTACCAATGGACCTTGCTCGGCGTGCACGACGTGCCGGGGTCGGATTATACCGCCCATGTCGCGGACCTGCGCATCATGCGCGACGGCCGGCAGGTGGCGGTGGTGCATCCGTCCTTGCGGACCTTCGGGCAGCAGCAGCAGACGGTCACCGACACCTCGATCCAGACCAACCTGCTGCGCGACCTCTATATCGCCCTCGGCGGCGAGCAGGACGGCAAGGTGGTGCTGCGGCTGCATGTCAACATCCTGGCGCCCTTCGTCTGGCTGGGCGCGCTGGTCATGGCGTTCGGAGGCGCGCTGTCGCTGGTCGACCGGCGGCTGCGCGTGGGCGCCCCGGCGCGGCGCGGCGCGGTCGGCGTCCCGGCCTGACGGGGGCAGCGGATGGACGCCGTCACCCGCCGCCGGCTGCTGATGCTCAGCCCGCTCGGCCTCGCCGCCGCCGGCAGCGGCGTGTTCTGGGCGCTGCTGCTGCGCATGCAGCAGGGCAGCTACGATCCGCATGCGTTGCAGAGCATGCTGATCGGCAAGCCGCTGCCCGATTTCACCCTGCCGGGGCAGGCGCCCTCGTCGGGCTTCTCCAACACCGACGTGAACCGCGGCCCGCTGCCGGCACTGGTTAATTTCTTTGCTTCCTGGTGCATCCCCTGCATCGAGGAAGCTCCGGCGCTGGACGGGTTGCGCCGGCAGGGGGTGACGATCTGGGGCATCGCCTACAAGGACAAGATGCCGGCGGCGGCCGGCTTCCTCACCCGCTATGGCAATCCGTACCACCGCGTGGCGCGCGACGCGGACGGGCGGACGGCGATCAATTTCGGCCTGTACGGTGTGCCGGAGACCTACGTGGTCGATCGCACCGGCATCGTGCGGCTGCGCTACGCCGGCGGCCTGTCGTCCGATTCGGTGAGCGACACGATCCTGCCGTTGCTGCGGAAACTGGCATGAGCCGCCTGGCTGCCCCCCGCTTGGCCGCCTCCCGTCTGGCTCCCCCCCTTGTGGCCGCAGCCTTCGGCCTGTTGTTGCTGGCGGCGGGGCCTGCCTTCGCGCTCAGCAGCCCGTCCGAGATGCTGCCCAACCCGGCGGAAGAAAAGCGCGCCGAGGCGATCGGCATGCAGCTCCGCTGCGTCGTCTGCCAGAACGAAAGCATCGAGCAGTCCGACGCCGCCCTGGCCGCCCAGTTCCGCGCGATCATCCGCCACCGGGTGACGGAGGGCTGGTCCGACAAGCGCATCATGGACTGGATGGTGCAGCGCTACGGCACCTTCATCCTGCTCCGTCCGCCGTTCGACCCGATGACCTGGGTGTTGTGGGGCGCCCCTGCGATCGCACTCGCGGTCGGCGGCGCTGCGGTGGTGCTGGCGCGCCGGCGCCACCCGGCGCTACCGGAACCGCTGTCGCCTGCCGAGCAGCAGCGCCTCGCCGACCTGTTGAAATGAGCCTGGACGCATGATCTGGCTGGCCATCGCCGGGCTGGCGGCGCTCGTGCTCGCGCCGCTCGGGTTCTCCCTGTTCAGCACGGCGCGCGCGCGCGGGCGGCAGGACGCGGCGCTCGCGTTGCACCGGGCGCAACTGGCCGAGCTCGACCGCGACCTCGCGGACCAGCGCATCGGCGTGCCGGAACACGCCGCCGCCGTGCTGGAAGTGCAACGGCGGATGCTCGCCGAGGCCGGGCGCGCCGACCCCGAACCCGTCTCCGCCGGCCGCTCCCCGCTCTGGGCGGCGCTGCTGCTGGTGCCGGCGGCGGCGCTCGCGCTGTATCTGGTCGGCGGCTCGCCCGAGCTGCCGGCGGCGCCGCTCGCCGCACGTATCGCCGCGGCGGAAGCGCGTGCGCGGAAGGAAATGGCCCTGATCGCCGAGCTGAAAACCGTGCTGACCCGGATCGATCCCGCCTCGCCCAAGGCACGCGCGGGGTACCTTCTGCTCGGCAGCGCCGAGGCCCGGCTCGGCAACATGCCCGAGGCCGCCGCCGCCTGGCAGAAGGCGCTGGCCGACCGCTTCGACCCGACCCTGGCGGCGGAAACCGCCGAAGCCTTGACCGAAGCCAACGGCCACGTCACCCCGGAGGCTGCGGCCCTGTTCCGCCGCGCGCTCGCCGGCGCCCCCCCGAATGCGCCCTGGCGGGTGATGGTCGAGCGCCGCCTCGGCGGCGGCTGATCGGGCAATCGTGCGACCGTGCGGGCATCACCTCTCCCGCGAGAGCGGGAGAGGTGAAGGAGCGCCGCCCGCGCCGATTTTCCGGTGCTGGCGATGGCCCCGGGGCTGATCTCGGCGCTCCGCGGGCGCGTCTTCACCTTGCCTTCATCCTCCGCTGCCAGAAGGCACCCGGCCGGCCCGCACAGGCCGGCGGCACCGTTCGGGGGGCGCAGACATGCCGGCGACAACCGCGGATCTCGATTTCTACCAGGACATCCTGGCACGCGATCCCGCCTGTGCCCCGGTGCGCGCCCAACTCGCCGCCGCGCTGCTTGCCGTCGGGGAGGCGGATGCCGCCATCGCCGCGGCGGACCAGGCGCTTGCCGCCGATCCCGCCTTGACGCAGGCTTGGCTGGTGCGGGCGGAGGCGAACAAGCGCCTGCACGCCTATGCGGCCGCGGCGGCGGATCTGGAACACGCGGATGCATTGGCCCCCGGTCGCGTGGCGATCTTGCTGGCGCTCGGCACTGCCTATGCCGAGGTCGACCGTCTGGCGGAGGCCGAAGCTTGCCTGCGCCGCGCCGTGGCGTGCGACCCCGCCAGTGCTGCGGCATCGGCCAGCCTGGGCTCGGTGCTGGTCCGGCGCGGCCGGTTCCAGCCCGCCGAGGCCGAGTGCCGCCGCACCCTGGTCCTGGCGCCCGATCTGCGTGCCGCGCATCAGAACCTCGCCGGCCTGCTGATCCGCACACGGCCGGAGGAGGCGCGCACCCATCGCGACGCCGCCTACCGCGACCAACAGGTGTTCATCGAACCCGCGGCCCGGGCGGAGCGGACGGTGCTGGTGCCGACCGTCGCCGACATCGGCAACATTCCGCTGCGCCACCTGCTGCCGCGCGCGCGCACGACGTTGATCCGCTGGTACGTGGACTACGCGACGCCGAACCAGGACCGCGCGCTGCCGGACTACGATCTGATCTTCAACGCGATCGGCGATGCCGACCAGATGCCCAGGCTGCCGCCGGCTGCGGCACGGCTGTTCGCTGCCCCGCCGCGCCCGCTGCTCAACCCGCCGGGGCTTGTGGCGCGCACCGGGCGGGCCGAGCTGCCCGGATTGCTCGCCGGTATCCCCGGGATCGTGGTGCCGGAGGCGGTGCGGGCGGCGCCCTGTGCGATCCCGACCGGTCCGTTGCCGGGTCTGGTCCGCCCGATCGGCGCGCATGGCGGGGATGGGGTGCGGCGGGTGGAAACCCCAGCTGCGCTGGCCGCGGCGCTGGCCGAGACGGGATCGGCCTATCTCACGCGTTTCGTGGAGTCGCGCGGGTCGGACGGGTGGTATCGCAAATACCGTGCGATCTTCGTCGATCGGGTACCCTACGCCTACCATTTGGCGATCGCGCGCGACTGGCTGGTGCACTACTGGACCGCCGGCATGGAGCAGGACGCGGCGCGGCGGGCGGAGGAAGCGCGCTTCCTGACCGACCCGGCCGCGGTGCTGAGCGCGGCAGGCATGGCAGCGCTGGTGGCGATCGGGGCGCGGCTCGACCTCGATTTCGCGGGGATCGATTTCACCCCGCTCCCGGACGGGCGGTTGCTGGTGTTCGAGGCCAACGCGACGATGCTGGTTCATCCGGAGGACAACCCGCTGTTCGCCTACCGCAACCCGGCGGTGGCGCACATCCTGGACGCGTTCGAGGCGATGGTTGTGCGGCGCTTAGCGGCGGCGGGCTGACGCCGGGCGGGCGGCGGTCTTGCCGCCCGGCGCGACTGACCCGGGGTGGGTCAGCCGCCCAGATAGTCCTTGGTCCGCGCGGTGTAGTCGCTCTCCCGCAGCACGCGGGCCATCAGCTCGGGCGGGGCGATGCCGGTGAGCTTGCCGGGCGGCGTGCCCTCGCGCAGCGCCTTCAGGGTCGCATACACTGCCTGCACCGCGGCCGAGAACGGCTGGTGGCCTTGCAGCGCGATCCGCACCCGCCGGCTGGCCAGATACGCGCGATCCTGCAGATCGCCCGATACGCCGCCCAGCAGCAGCGGCAGCTTCACCGCGCCGGCGATCGCGTCGAGCTGGTCGCGCGTCATGCCGCCGGCGAAGAACAGGCCGTCGACGCCGGCGGCCTCGTAGGCGCGGGCGCGGGCGATTGCGTCCTCGGTGCCGGTGATCGCGGTGGCGGAGGTGCGGCCGATGATCGCGAGCGCGGGGTCCTGCCGGGCGGCAACCGCGGCGCGCATCTTGCCCGCGCCTTCCTCGATGGAGATCAGCCGCGGCTTGGGCTCGGCGTAGCCGCGCGGCAGCGCCGTGTCCTCGATCGTCAGGGCCGCGACGCCGGTGGTTTCCAGTTCTTCGACCGTGCGCATCACGTTGAGCGCGTTGCCGTAGCCATGGTCGGCGTCGACCATCAGGGGCAGCCCGCCGGCGCGGTTGATGCGCAAGCATTGCGCGGCGAACTCGGTCAGGGTGAGCACGATGATGTCGGGGGCGCCGAGCACGGCGAAGGAGCCGATCGACCCGGCGAACATGCCGACTTCGAAGCCCAGGTCCTCGGCGATGCGCGCCGAGATTGGGTCGTACACCGAACCGGGGTGGATGCAGGCGCCCCCGGCCAGAACGGAACGATAGCGGTCGCGACGCGCGGTCCAGTGCATGAGCGTGATTTCCTTCCCCGGAATGATGGCGCGAGTATGGGCGCAGCGGGTCCGAGCGACAACGCGCCGGGGGGCTGAGCGAGGGTCATCGCCCGAACAACGCGCCGTGTGCTCTATCGTGGGATACCGGCAGGCCCGCGCATCCCGTCTGCGGCAGGCAATCAGCCCTCTGCGACCTCCATCTTCCTCGCCTTGCCTTCTCTGTGTTGAAATCGGCGGCTGCCGATAGTCCTGGGCCGGCGTGCAGACGCAAGCGGTGCCGACCGCGGCGTGCGATAGGTGTCGGGTCGTGCCCCTGGCCGGACCGTGCGGTGCGCCTCCCTCGTGCCGCTCACACACATCGGGTTCGGGAAGTCGCTGCTTGATCCCTTATCCCGTCGGCAGCGGGAGGAGCCGGCCGCACGAAGCACCGGCGCTTTCGTGGCCGGCACCAGGCGCTCCCGCGGCGCGCTCTGTGCAGATGATCGCCCTAGGAGCCCCCTGGGAGCCCCTCAGCCTTGCTCCGTTCCACCGTTCAGCGTTTGCAGCACCAGGCCGGGGGTGAGGATCTGCGGCAGCACCTGCCCGCGCTGCGCACCGGGCGGATAGAACACATAGAGCGGCACGCCATCCCGCCCGTGCGCGCGGAGATAGGTGGTGATCGCCGGGTCCTGGCGGGTCCAGTCACCCAACAGATACGCCACCCGCCGCGCGGCGAAGGCGGCGCGCACCCGTGCCGGCGCCAGGGCGATCCGCTGGTTCACCTGACAGGTCAGGCACCAGGTTGCGGTCATGTCCACGAACACCGGCCGGCCGGACGCCCGCAGGGCAGCGAGCCTTGCAGGCGAGAACGACTCCGCTCCCCTGATGCCTGCCCCTTGGATGCCTGCCCCCGGAAGCGCCGCCGCCGACCCTGGTGCCGCGTCGCCCCCCGCCGCCACCGCCGCCGGCGTCGCGGCGAGCCAGCCGAGTGCCGCCAGCGCCGCGATGCCCCCCGCTGCAGCCAGCCCGTACCCGGTCGTCCGTCCGCGCTGCGCGGCCTGCGCCAGCCCCAACACCCAGGCGGCGAACCCCGCCGCCACCAGCGCGGCGCCGAGGGCGAGCACGCCCGCCGGCCCCGCCTCCGTACTCACCACCCACACCAGCCAGACGGTGGCGGCATACATCGGGAAAGCGAGCGCCTGGCGCAGCAGCACCATCCACCGCCCCGGCCGCGGCAGCAGCCGTCCCAGCCCCGGCAACACGGCCAGCAGCAGCACCGGCGCTGCCAGCCCGGCACCCAGCGCCAGAAACACCGCGAGCGCCCCCGCCGCCGGCGCGGCCAATGCGCCGCCGATCGCCGCGGCCATGAAGGGCGCGGTGCAGGGTGTCGCTACCACCACCGCGAGCAGCCCGGTGAAGAAACTCCCCGCGTGCCCGCCGCGCGATGCCAGCCCGTTGCCGATGCCGCCCAGCCCCGCGCCGACCTCGAACACGCCCGACAGGTTCAGCCCTACCGCGAACAACACGAGCGCCATGCCGCCTACCGCGGCCGGGGAGGCGAACTGGAAGCCCCAGCCCGCGCTTTGTCCTGCCGCCCGTGCCGCCAGCAGCGCGCCGCCGAGCGCCGCGAACGCCGCCAGCACGCCGAGCGTGTAGGACAGCGCCAGCGCGCGCATCCGTCCACGCTTGGCCGCATCCGTCAGCGCCATGGCCTTCAGCGCCAGCACCGGGAATACGCACGGCATCAGGTTCAGGATCAGCCCGCCGAGAAAGCCGAACGCCAGCAGCCGGAGCAGTCCCGCCGCCTGCCGCCCGGGAGCCGGAGCCGCGGACGCGACGACCGCGGGCACGGGGCCCGGGCGTGCGGTGATCGCAAGCGCGGTGGTCATCCCGCTGCGGTCCGCGATCTCGATCACTCCGGACAGTGGCGTCGGCGCGAACGCGCTCCCCGGCGCCAGCCGCAGCACGATTCCGTGCGGCGTGCGGCCGAGCGGCTGCGGCGCATCGTCGCGGATCGTCCCCGCCCGGTCAGGGATGAACCGGGCGCGGCGGCCCGCCGCCGGATCGAGCCCCGGGCCGTGCAGCCAAAGCCGCCCGTCCGGCGCCACCACCGCAGCCCAGGGCGAGGGGCGCGGCACCGCATCCGCGGCGGCGGCGAACAGCGGCGCCTGGGCGGACGGCGCCGGCGGCCCGAAGGACAGGGTCAGGCGGAACGTGCCGTGCTCCGGCACGCAGATGTCCTTGCAGACAAGCCAGTCGGCGTGCGCCTCGATCGGCAGGCCGGTCGCGCCCAATGGGGCCGTGCCGGAAGCGGTGGCCGGCGGGATGACCGTCAGGGCCAGGAGGAGAGTGCCGGTGTAGGCGTAGGTCGTCAGCGGTCCCTCCCGCACCACCTGCGGCGCCGGCCAGGCGAGTGGGCCGGCGGTGACGCCGGCGGGCAGGACCAGGTGCAGGTCCGGTGCCGCGCCGGCATCGCCCGGGTTACGCCAGTAGGTGTGCCAGCCAGGCGCGAGCCGGAGCAGCAGGCCGACGTGGAACGGCACGCCGGGGGCAACCCGGTCGGTATCGGAGACCAGCGCGCCCGTCGCCCGCGGGCTGCGGGCCGGGGTGCTTTCCGCGGCACGCACGGCGGTGCGCGCCCCGGGGAGCACGCCGGGCAGCGCGGCAAGCAGCAGAGCGAGGACGAGGCGACGGATGGCGCGAATGGTCGGGCCCCTCAGCCGGCCGCCGGGCGGGCGGACGCGGTCGCGGAGATATAGGCCGCAGCGCCGCCGGGCGCCACGCAGGAGCGAGGGCACTCGATGGAACGGCGCGTACTGTCACGCCCCTGCTACGAAAACGCCCGGTTTCGGGGGATCTGGCGGCGGAGATGCCGCCTTTCTCCCTCTCCCCCGCAAGCGCGGGGGAGAGGGAGAAAGGCGGCACCCTTGCCACTTTCATCCCCGGTGGCGCATCGGCAGCCCAGTACGGCGCGTCTCTCCCCTCTCCTTGCGGGCTTGAGCCGCGAAGCGGACCAAGGCCGGGGGAGGGGTGCTTCGGCGGCCAGGCTTTCGCACGCTGCCGGGTTTTCCGGTTGGGCCGCCGGGGCCGCGCGCGGGCCCGCGACGCAAAGCCGCGGTCAGGCCATCGGCGCGGCTTTCGCCTCTCGGAACGGGGTGTCGCTTTCGGCCAGGTTCGCCAGCAGCTGCGCGGGCGCCCAGCGGTCCCCGTAGGCCTGGTGCCAGGCGGCGATCTGGTCGTGCACCGCGCGCGGGCCGATCTGATCGGCCCAGAACATCAGCCCGCCGCGGTAGCGGGGGAAGCCGAAGCCGTGCAGCCACATCACGTCGATGTCGGAGGCGCGGTATGCCTTGCCCTCCTCCAGGATGCGGCAGGCCTCGTTGACCGAGGCGAACAGCAGCCGGCGCAGGATTTCCTCGTCGGTGAAGCTGCGCTGTGGCACGCCCATCGCGGTCGCCGTTTCGCGGATGATGCGCGCCACGTCCGGGTCGGGGTGCGGGGTGCGGTCGCCCTTCTCATACCGATACCAACCGGCGCCGGTCTTCTGGCCGTAGCGGCCGAGTTCCACCAGTTTGTCGGCGATCGGCAGGGTGCGGTAGTTCGGATTGGCCGCGGCGCGGCGGCGGCGGCCGGCAGCGCCGATGTCGAGCCCGGCGAGGTCGCCCACCGCGAACGGGCCCATCGGGTAGCCGAAATCGACCATCACCTTGTCGACCTGCTCGGGCAGGCAGCCTTCCTCGAGCAGGATGACCATTTCGCTGTTGAACGGCGCGCGCGAGCGGTTGGCGACGAACCCGTCCGTGTTGCCCGCCATCGCCGGGATCTTGCCGATCTTGCGCCCGAGTGCCATCGCGCTGATCAGCGTTTCGGGGGAGGATTTCGTCCCGCGCACCACCTCCAGCAGCTTCATCACGTTGGCGGGGCTGAAGAAATGCGTCCCCGCCACGTCGGCCGGCCGACCCGTCTCGGCGGCCAGCGCGTCGATGTCGAGGGCGGAGGTGTTGGAGAAGATCAGGGCGCCGGATTTCATGGTCTGGTCGAGGGCGCGGAAGACCGGGCGCTTGACGTCCATTTCCTCGAACACCGCCTCGATCACCACGTCGGCGCCGGCGATGTCGGCGTAGCCGGCGGCGGGGTGGATGCGGGCGAGGCGGCGGTCCATCTCGTCCTGGGACAGGCTGCCGCGGCGGACCGAGGTCGCGTAGTTCGACCGGATGCGCTCCATGCCGCGGGCGAGCGCTTCCGGCGTGGTGTCGATGATTTGCACGGGGTAGCCGAAGTCGGCGAAGCTCATGGCGATGCCGCCGCCCATGGTGCCGGCGCCGATGACGGCGGCGGAGCGGATCTCGCGTGGGGCGATGCCCTGGGGCAGGTCGGGGAGCTTGGCTGCCTCGCGCTCGGCAAAGAAAGCGTAGCGCAGCGCACGGGCTTCGTCGGAATTCTCCAGCTCGGCGAACAGTTCCTGTTCGCGCGCGAGGCCCTGGTCGATCGGCAGGCGGCAGGCGGCCTCGACCGCGAGGATGCAGGCGTACGGGGCCTTCTGGTTGCGGGCGCGACGGGCGATCGATGCGCGGACGGTGTCGAACAAGGCGGGGTTGGCGGTGGCTTCGGCCAGGCGATCGGTCTTGTCGCGCACCCGCGGCAGGGGGCGGATATCGGCCACCCTTTGGGCGCAGGCGATCGCGCCCGCGCGTAGGTCGGCGCCGTCGGGCAGCACGTCGTCGATGATGCCGAGCGCGCGCGCTTCCGGCGCCGGAACGTGGCGGCCGGAGACGATCATCTCCACCGCCGCCCGGGGCCCGATCAGCCGCGGCAGGCGCTGCGTGCCGCCGCCGCCGGGGAGGATGCCGATCAGCACTTCCGGCAGCCCGACCTTCGCCGACGGCACCGCGATGCGGTAGTGGCACGCCAGCGCCACTTCCAGTCCGCCGCCGAGGGCATAGCCGTGGATCGCCGCGACCACCGGTTTGGTTGCGGCGTCCAGCACGTCGTAGACGCGGCTTCCCAGCGGCAGACGCGGACGGCCCTTGCCGAACTGGCGGATGTCGGCGCCGGCGATGAAGCTGCGGCCGGCGCCGATCAGCACGATGGCGCGAATCGCCGGGTTGGCCTCGGCTGCACGCAGGGCGGCAATGATGCCTTCGGGCACGCCGGGGCTGAGTGCGTTGACGGGCGGGTTGTCGACCGTGATGACGCCGACCGCGCCTTCGGTGTCGAGGCGAACGAGTTGGGTTTCGGACATGGCGGTTTCCCCTTGCATTGGGGTGCGACGATAGGGGGCGTGGGGCAGGGCGTCCACGCGGAGGTGGGCGCGCTGGAGGGGGTGCTGGGGCGTGGCGTCGCGCGGTCGGGGGGATTGTACGGCGGCTGGGGCGTTTGGGGCGGCGGCGGGGGCGATTCGCGCGGATGTCCGCGGGGTTCGGCGTGATCGGGGGCACGGGCGGGTGCCGGCGGGTGGCCGGCGGGAGGAATGTACAGCGACTGGGGCAGATGGGGCGGCGGTGTACGTTCAGGGCTCCGAGGTCGAAGGCTCTGCGCAACGACGCTGCTCTTGGTCGGGATTCCTGCTCGCGAACCTTGACGGAGTTGCGGGGCGGGGACCGGGAAGCGCCAACGGGGGGCGGACGACCGGATTTGTTGCTCAGTGGAAGATGCGGCCCGCGTCGATGACGATGGTCTGGCCGGTCATGGTCTCGGTGCGGCACATGGTGACCACCATGTCGGCGCAATCGTCCTTGTCGGCGGCCTTCTTCAGGAGCGAGCCGGCCGAGGAGCGCTCGATCTGCTCGGGGCGGAGGTTTTCGGTCGCGCGCGTGCCCTCCAGGAGGCCAGGGGCGACGCAGTTGACGAGCGTTTCGGGGGCGAGTGCCACCGCCATGCAGCGGGTGAGGTGGATGAGGCCCGCCTTCGACACCGCGTAGGCGATGGACGAGCCGGTCGGGCTGAGCCCGGCCACGGAGGCGATGTTGACGATGCGGCCTCGGCCCTGGGCCTTCATGACGGGGGCGACCGCCTTGATGAGGCGCATCGGGCCGGTCAGGTTGACGGAAATGATCCGGTCCCAGACTTCGGGCGTGAGGCTGTCGAGGTCGGGGAAGGGGATCGCTTTGTTATAGGCGGCGTCGTTGACGAGGATGTCGAGGCGGCCGAAGCGCGCGGTCACGTGGCCGACCAGGCGCTGGATGGCCGCGCCGTCGGTGATGTCGCAGGCGAAGGCGGCGGCGTTGATCTGGTGGCGGGCGGTGAGGTCCCGGGCGACGGCCTCGGCCTGGTCGCGGCTCTGGGCGTACATGACGGCGATGTGGGCGCCTTGTTGGGCGAGGGCGTGGCAGATGCGTTGGCCGAGGCCGCCGTTGCCGCCGGTGACGAGGGCGACTGCGCCGTTGAGGTCCATGAGGTTTCTCCCGTTTGGGACGGCTGTTGTCTTGTGGCGCGTCCCGGTGTTTGGGGGAGTTTGTTACCTGGAACGACCGGGCAGGCAAGGCATTGGCCCGGAGGAGCAGGCAGGATTTCCGAAAGCCCTGAATTCGGTCAGCGATACATGTCGCAGCGGGTCCGCTTCTGCCCTTGCCGGCCCCGTTCACCTGCCGACGGATCCGATACCGGCGTCCGCGCGCCGCTTGTGGGCCTCGGCTGCGCCGGACGCTCTTGCGAGGGCACGCCCGCCGGCCTAGTTTGCGCAGGCTTGCGCAAAGGAGGTAGCCGTGGGCTTTGACCATTCCGCGCCGAGGCGCCCCGTGAACCTGAACCTGAACGCCGATCTGGTCGAGCGCTGCAAGTCCGAGGTCGGCAACCTCTCCGCCCATGTCGAGGCACTGCTCGCAGCGGACCTGGAGAAGCGCGCCGCGGCGGCGGAAGCCGAGAAGCGGCGGGTCGAGCGGGCGATCGACGCGTTTTCTGCCCTTTATGAGGCGCACGGCAGCCTGTCCGAGGAAATGCAAAGCCTGTGAGTGGGGCGGCGCAGTTCGACGTGCACCGGACGCCGTCGCGGAGTGCGGTGCGCCCCTTCGTCATCGTGCTGCAGTCGGACGATTTCGCGCGGATGCCGACCCGGGTCGTGGCGCCGCTCGTGCGGCCGGACGCCATGCCTCGGCTGGGCAGCGAGCACGCACGGGTGGCGCCGGTGCTGATGGTGCGGGGGCAGGGGTACGTTCTCAATCCGTTCGATCTTGCCACGCTGGGGGTGCATCGGCTGGGCGAGCTTGTTGCTTCTTTCGCCGACGATGAGGAGGCGAAGCGCAGGATCCAGGACGCGCTGGACGTTGTGCTGAAGCCGTTCTGAGCGGGTTGCGACTTCGGACCTGCGCGCGCCCGGCGCCGGCGGTCAGGCAGCGATCTGCAATCCGCTTCGATGATCCGACACGGTCGTCGCTTGCTGAGAATACGGCCTCGCTTCCCTCTATCCCGCATTTCCCATATGACGTTGGATTTCCTTGTACGTCCTGGCTAAATCTGGCATGAGTATCAGTATGTTATGGTTGGATTGGACCCGCGCGGATGGAGCACCCAACGGGTGAAGCGGATGATGGCTCCCTTCGGGTCGATTTCGACCGCCGTCTGAAGCTGGAATTCCACGGCAGCCGCGTCACCTCCGACGCCGGGTTGCTGGCCTACCGGGAACTCGACGATGCGCTCGGCCTTTCCGACGTAGCCGGTGCGGCGCTGTCGGAGTGCCGCCGGGGCAAGAACACGCGCCACCTGCTGACCGGTCTGTTGCGCCAGTCCGTGTTTGGCTGCCTCGCCGGGTATGAGGATGTAAACGACGCCGAACGTCTCGCCCACGCATCCGGCGATGCGAGCTGTTGTGGATCGCACCGGCCTGGATCGTCAGGCCGCGTCAACCAGCCAGATGGGTCGCTTTGAGACCGGATGGCTGACCAGCGAGGCGAACCTCGCGGCGCTGGCCGATCTGTCGGGGGCCTGGATCGACCGGGTGCATGCCCGCAGGCCACAAACGACCCCCCGCTGGCGACCATCGTGCTCGACATGAACAGCAGTGTCAGCGAGACGCACGGTGCTCAGGAAGGGTCCGTCTACAATGGGCATTGTGGCTGCACCTGCTACCACCCTCTGTTCGTGTTCAACCAGTTCCGTGATCTGGAACGGTGCAGCCTGCCGCTCCGGCAACGTCCACAGCGCCGCCGACTGGCGCGGTGTGCTGGCACTGGTGGTGGCGCGTTACCGGCACGCGATGAAGCGCCGGTATTTTCGGGGTGACGCCGCCTACGCCAACCGCGGCATCTATGAGTTTCTGGAAGACGAGGGCCACAAATACACGATCCGGCTGCCCGCCAACGCCGTCCTGCAGGAGCGGATCGGCTGGTTGCTGAAGCGTCCGGTGGGACGGCCGCCGCATGCGGCGCGGCGCTATTACGCCGGCTTCAGCTATCAGGCCGCGTCATGGAACAAGCCCCGCCGGGTGGTCGCCAAGGTCGAGTGGCACCCCGGCGAGTTGTATCCGCGTGTCGGGTTCATTGTGACCAACATGACCCGGCCGCCGGAACGGGTGACGCTGTTCTAGAACCAGCGCGGCACGGCGGAGCAGCACATCAAGGAGGGAAAGAACGCGGTCACCTGGACGCGCCTGTCCTGTCACCGGTTCGCCGCCAACGCGGTGCGGCTCCAGTTTCACGCCCTGGCCTACAACCTCGCCAACTTTCTCCGCACCCTGGCACTGCCCGAGGCGGTCAGTCACTGGTCAATGACAACGCTGCGGGACCGCCTGGTGAAGATCGGCGCCAAGATCGTCCGGCACGGGAGGTCGATCACGTTTCAGATGGCCGAAGTGATGGTGCCCTGCGCGTTGTTCCAGCAGATACTCGATGCCATCGCGATGCTGCGTCCGTTGCCGCACGCCCGATGTTGAGGATCAGCGCCAGACTCGGCCGATCCGGCTGTCGGCAGGAGGCGTGCGTCCCGGCGCAAGCCTGTGGGCCCAGTTTCTCGCTCGTTTCTCGCTTGCCCAGCGATCGTCGACCAGTCGGCAAGGCTCCAGCCGCCTCCCAGGCGATGTCATCGTTGCAGAACGTCCGGTCGGTCGCTATCCTGCCTTCTGGGTGGGCGGATCAGCCGTTCATCCGGGGAATACCGGCTTGAACGTGACTTCGGGTCAACAAGAAGAACAGGAAAGGGGTTACCAGATGATCGTCACTTCTCGCCGAATTGGAAGATGGTACGTTGGAACGGCCGCGGCGCTGGCAAGTCTCCTGGCGGCCTCCTGTGCGCCACAGTACACGTCGCCGCAGCAGGTGCAGTCGACCAATCCGACCGTCACCTACAAGTATCACAACGACCAGGAATTGCTCCAGGTCAACCAGAGCGCGGCGACATTCTGCAATCAATATCGCGGCGTCCCGCGCGCAAGCCGTTTTTCGATGGATCCGGATGGCAGCAAGGTCGTCGTGTTCGACTGCACGAGCATGACGGCGCCAATGACCCAGCCATCGCAGTTCAATCCCAATCTCAGTTACACCTACCGGACAGACCAGGAACTTCTGGATGCGTCACGGAATGCCCAGATCTACTGCATGAACAGCGGATCACCTCAGGTTGTCTCGAACATCGTCACCAATCCGGACGGGAGCAGGACGGCCTCATTCCGGTGCAGCCGGCCCTAGGGTAACGTAGGATGGTTCCCTCTCGCGGGATGGTTTGGCGGCGCTGCTGAGCCTGGTTCTGGATGAGCTCAGGCTTCCAACCTCCCGCTTCTTCTCTCGCTGCGCCCAGCGCGGGGTGCGGTCG
The DNA here is from genome assembly GCA_963708095.1 of uncultured Pseudomonadota bacterium. GTDB lineage: Bacteria > Pseudomonadota > Alphaproteobacteria > Acetobacterales > Acetobacteraceae > JAJZVS01. The sequence goes on along the minus strand of OY970182.1, from coordinate 1,946,019 downwards.
CCAGGCGTTATGGAATCCGCCTCTATTGGATTCAAAGTGGTCAGATCGGGCATATCGAAGGGGATAGGCCAACATTGGTCCTTCAGGAATTCACCTATGCGCTTCAAGATGGCTCGGTCTTCGTCTGTCATTAGCAATACAGTACGAAGTGAGCCGGCGGTCCGGGTGGCATTCAAAAGCCGGCATAGCGCTTGGAATGACGTTGACTCAAAATTACCGATTCCCTCGACGGGGTGATGCCGGGGCTTTTCCATCGGCATTGCTAACCTATCGAGATCGGCTCTTGTGACGGCGCCTTGCCTCTACTAACATGCCTACAAACCGGGTCAGGTCGGGATACCACTCACCAAAATTAAGATAGGAGAAACCAACACCCAGCTCACGGTTACGAAAGGTCCTACCGTTGTAGTTGGCTTGGCCTTCCTTTCCCCTAAACACCCAGTCAAATCCCCCGAGCCACACTTCCTCGGCGAGCACAGCCATGGTTGCTGCTTGATCGCGGAGACCGGGAGGAGAGGGGCGCACAAGCGAACCGTAATAGCCTTCTCCCTGTTCCATGAGCTTCGGATAGGTGTGTTCGAATAGAAACCGCAGATAAGCCGCCTCGTAACCGCCAGCCGGAGTAATTCGAAACGCCCGCTCTAGGGTAATCTCCCGCCGAGAGTCATCAGATGCGTCTGACATGCTGGCACTCACCAAATTCTACCCGACATTCTCAGGTGACAACATCCTAGAGCGATAAGACTGCGTGAGTCACAGGAGTTCACTCCGTCTCTGCGCTACGGCGGCACCGCATCAGGCGACGCGCAGTACCGAATGGTCGCTTTGCCGCGCCGCATATTCCAGCGCGGCCGTGATGTCCCCGGCCTCGAGTAACGGATAGTCGCCAAGGATTTCCTCCCGGCTGGCACCCGCGGCCAGCAAGTCCAGCACGTCTCTGACCCGGATGCGCAAGCTGCGCAGGCAGGGCCGCCCGCCGCACAAGGCAGGATCGATCGTCACTCGGCGCAGTTCGCTCATGGCCTGTGTCCTGTCGCGGGCGATCGCGTTCGACCTGTCATATCCTGGCAAACGGATATGTGCATCGGTTTTACCCAGGCGCGGTCCCCCGCCGGCCGCCCGCGACAAGAGAGCGCACGGCAACGGACCTGCGCTCCCACCGGCCTTGAAACCGCCCATGTCACCTGTCATCTTCCCAGCGACAGGTGACCGGACCCCCACCATGGCCCACGCACACCCCCAGATCGAAGACCCCACCATCGGCCAGACCGTGGCCCTTCTCGGCGGCCGACGCACCGTGCACCGCCCCATCCGCTCGCGCCTGGAAGCCCACGACCTGCTCGCCGAAGGCCTGCCCGGCCACGCGCTCGCCCATCTCGTCGCCGCCGTCGCGATCCTGCGTGCCCCAAGCCACGACAGCCTGGAGAAAGCCGTCGGCATCAGCCTGCGCACCTACCAGCGCCGCAAGGACGCGCCCGACCGCAAGCTCAGCCCCGAACAGAGCGGCCGGACGTGGAAATTCGCCGAGATCCTCGCCCGCGCCACCGCCCTGTTCGGCTCCCAGGCCGAGGCCGAGGCATGGCTGGAACGCCCGGTAATGGCGCTCGACCAGCGCCGGCCGATCGACCTGCTGTCCACCCCCGCCGGCGTCGGCACGGTAGAAGACCATCTCACCCGGCTTGAATACGGCGTCTATACGTGACGCCGCTGCCGCCGCCCCTCGGGTCCGGCGCGCTCGTCTTCTGGAGGCTGGATCAGGCACAATTCGCCCCGACCTGGGACAGCGGCGAAGGAAGCTGGCGCGTCGGCGGGCGCTGGAGCGCGCGCGGGGTGCGCGCCGTCTATGCCGCGCTCGACCCCGCCACTGCCATCCTGGAGGTCGCGGTGCACACCGGCTTCCGGACGCTCGATACCGTCCCGCATGTTCTGACCTCGGCGCGGATCGTGGCACCCGGCCAGGTGCACGCCGTCGCCCCGGCCGACGTGCCGAACCCGGCCTGGCTGCGCCCCGGCGCCGTCAGCGCCGGGGCGCAGGCGTTCGGCGACGCCCTGCTGAAAGCGCACCGATTCGTCCTGATCCCGAGCGTGGTGTCCGCCCACAGTTGGAACGTGATCTTCGATCCCGCGGCGGCCCAGGGGGCCTACGGGCCGGCGGCGCAGGAACGCTTCGCCCTCGACCCGCGCCTGCATCCGCCGCCCGCCGCGGCCGGATGACGCCGCCGGGCAGCCGCGCACGCACCCCGCACCAGGGCCGCCCGCTCACCACCCCATCGCGAACCCTCCGAACCGCGTCGGGATGCGCCGCAAATCCGCCACCACCTCCGCCGGCAACCCGGGCGCGACCGCGATCGCATCCACCGCGCCCCCGAACCGCGCGGCCACCGCCGCCTCCAGCCGGTCCCACCGCCCGATCGCGGTGAACAGCGCCACCACCTCGTCCCCCACCTCCCCCGCCATCTCCCCCCACTGCTCCGCCCGGGTCATCGCGTTTAGCTTGCGGCCGAGATCGCCGAGCCCGTGCATCTCCAGTACCGGCCAATACGCCGGCGTGGAGCCGTAGAACGCGATCCGTCCGCGCGCGACCTCGATCGCCCGCGCCACCGCGGCATCGTCCGCGCCGGTGGCGACGAAGCCGCCACCCACGATCTCGAAGCTTTCCCGCCCGCGGCCGGTGCGCGCGAAACCTTCGCCCAGACGGGGCAGGATTTCGCGCTCCAGATACGCCCGCGTGCAGAACGGATGCAGCCGCACGCCGTTCGCCACCTCGCCCGCCAGGCGCAACGTGTTCGGCCCGACGGCGGCGAGCGTCACCGGCACCATCGGTAAATGCAGCGACGGCGGCACGAAATAGGGCGGCATCAGGGTGAAACGATAGTGCGCGCCCTCATACGCCAGCCGCGCCCCGCTCTCCCACGCCGTCCAGATCGCCCGCAGCGCCTGCACGTACTCGCGCAGCCGCGGCGCCGGCGGCGACCATGCCACGCTGAACCGGCGTTCATTATGCGCCCGGATCTGCGGTCCCAGCCCCAGCACGAACCGCCCGCGCGAGGCCACCTGCAAATCCCAGCTCGCATTCGCCACCACCATCGGGCTGCGCGCGAAGGCGATCGCGACCGATGTCGCAAGCCCGATCCGCTCCGTCCCCACAGCGGCGACGGCAAGCGGCAGGAACGGATCGTGCTTGTTCTCCGCGGTTGTCAGCCCGTCGTAGCCGGCGGCCTCGGCGGCCCGCGCGGCGTCCGGCACGTCGCGCAGATCGTCCTGCGGGAGGGTGGTGAGGATGCGCATGGCCTACAGCACCGCCTCCGCCACCACCCGCATCGCCTCCTTCGAAGCCCCCGTCAGCACCATCGTCCCCACGTGCCCGTCCTTCGCCGCGTCCTTCCACGCGGCCAGCCGGTCGCGGATGCGCTCCGCCGGCCCGACCAGCGAGATCTCGTCGATCAGCGCATCCGGAACCAAAGCCGCCGCCTCGGCCTTCTTCCCGTCCAGATACAAATCCTGGATGCGCTTCGCCGCGTCCGCATAGCCGAGCTTGATGGCGACATCGTTGTAGAAATTCTTCGCCCGCGCTCCCATGCCCCCGATATACAGCGCCAGCTCCGGCCGGATCGCATCGCGGCACGCCGCCACGTCCGGCCCCAGTCGCGTGCGCACATAGGGCGCGACGTCGAACCCGGCCAGGCTCGCCGGCCGCCCCGCCGCGCGCATCCCCGCCAGGATCGGATCGGAAACGATCCGCGGCTGCTCCGGCGAATAGAAGATCGGCAGGGTGCCGTTCGCCACTTCCCCCGCCGTGCGCAGCCCCGCCGGCGTGATGGAGGCGGTATAGACCGGCAGCCCGGGATCGCCGTGCATGATGCTGCGCAGTGGCTTGCCGAGGCCGGTCGCGTCCGGCCCATCGTAGGGGATGGTGTATTCCTCCCCGGCGAAAGTCAGCGGCGCCTCGCGCGCCAGGATCTGCCGCACGATCGTGATGTATTCCTTCGTCCGCGTCATCGGCTTGCCGAAGCGCACCCCGTGCCAGCCCTCCACGACCTGCGGGCCGGACATTCCGACGCCGAACAGGAACCGGCCGCCGGACAGGGTCGCAAGCGTCATCGCCGTCATCGCCGCGCAGGCCGGCGTGCGTGCGGGAATCTGCATGATCCCCGTCCCCGCCCTGATCCGCGTCGTGCGCGCGAGCACCCAGGCAACCGGGGAGACGGCGTCGGTGGAATAGGACTCGCCCGTCCAGACCTGGGAGAAACCCAGCCGCTCCGCCTCCAGCACCGTCTCCATGTCCGGCTGCGGCGTCGCCCCGGCCAGTTTCAGGGTGATCCCGAGTTGCATCGCACGTCTCCCGCTCGTTCCATCCGGTGCGAACCATAGGCGGGCCGGCCGCCGCAAGCCAACCTCAGCCCCGCCGATGCCGGCCCAGGTCCGCGAGCGCGCGCAGCGGCGCCGTGAGCCGCCAGGAGGTGCTGGCCGCATAGGTGGCGGCGGCCTGCGCGGCCGCTCGCGCCTCGGATTCCGCCGTCACGGCGCGCGCCTCTGCTGCGACCGCCCGGGCCTCCGCCGCGGCGATCGCCGCATCCGCCCCGGCGGCCGGCCCCACGGCATGGGGCGCGCGGAGGCTCGCCGAAACCTCCGGCCAGCGGTCGCCGTACACGTCGATCGTGCCGGCGTGCAATTCGATCCCTTCTCGTTCCAATGCGAGAGCGAACCGGGCGCGGAAGCCGTCGCGGTAGAAATCGCATGCGGCCGGCCGGCACAGCACGAGCTTGTTGGGAAACAGCGCCACCGGCACCAGCCCCGGCGCACTTTCCAGGAATGCGAACAGCCCGGAGACGACGCCGGTCCAGTGCGGGTTCAACACGTCGTCCAGCCAGCACACGCCGCGCGCTCCCAGCGCCGCATCGGCGATCCGCAGGTCGTTTTCGGTCAGGTCCCGCGTATGGCCGCCGTCGACCGACAGCATCCGCAGCCCGGCAAGCCCGGACGCCGCCTCGGCCCCGCGCAACAGGCGCGAAGACCCTTCGATCAGCTCCACCTGCGCCGCGGGGAAGAAGCGCGCCAGGTTGGCCAGGAACGCGGCGCGGTTGCCGCTCCCGTACGGGGCCACATCGTGCTCCGGCCGTTCCGACATCGGATCGCCCGCATCAAACAGGTCGACCGCGACCAGCCGCTCCCCCGCGCGCGCGCCGGCCGCGAGCGCGAGGAACGACTTGCCGCGATACACCCCGATCTCCGCCACGTCGCCGGCTATCCCGGCGCCTTCCTGCATCCACAAGGTCTCGATCATCGCGAGCGCCGTGGTGGGCAACAGCCAGCCCTCGATGCTGTCGAGCCGGTCGAGGTAGTGCAGCGCCGCCGCGGTCCGGGCGACCGGCACGGCGGCCGCGGTCATATCTTCGCCGCCACCTCCTCGCGGAAGCGGCGCATGTTGTCGAGCGTGGCGGCAAGGCTTGCCCCGAACAGGCCGAAATCCACCGCGGTCACGCCGAGGTCGCGCAGGCTCCGGATGTCGCCCGCGAAATCCGCCGCCCCGCCGGTGAACAGCTTGCGTTCGCCATCGACGGTGCCCTTCGGCTGCGCCTCCGGATTGGACGACACGCGATAGGCGAGCGCGACGGAGGCAGGATCGCGCCCCGCCTTCTCGACCAGCGTCCGCAGCCGCGCGACGCCGGCCTTGTAGCGGCTGAGCGTGTCCATCGGATGCGCCGGGTTGGTGCCGATCGGATACCAGGCGTCGGCGTAGGCGGCGGTGCGGCGGAGCGCCGGGCCGCTCTCGCCGCCCACCCAGATCGGGATCGGCTGCTGCACCGGCTTGGGCTGGAACACCACATTGGAGAACTTCACGTATTTGCCGTCGAAGCTCGGGTCCTCCCGCGACCACAGTTCCTTGCAGGCGCGCATCGTCTCGTCGGTCACGGCGCCGCGCTCGGCGAACGGCGGTGTGCCGACCGCGGCGAATTCCTCCGCCATCCATCCCGCCCCGATGCCGAGGGTCAGGCGGCCCTTGGACAGCACGTCCAACGTCGCGAGCAGCTTCGCCGTCAGCACCGGCGGGCGGTGCGGCACCACCATCACGGACGTCACGATGCGCAGTTTCGACGTCTTGGCGGCGATGAACATCGCCGTCATCAACTGCTCGTGCCGATCGACCCGCGCGCCGGACGGGAATTCCCCGCTGTCGGAATATGGGTAGCGGGAGGCGATATCGGTCGGGATGATGATGTGGTCGCTGACGGTGACGTAGGCGAAGCCCAGCATCTCGGCCTCGGTGGCGATGCGGGCGATCGTGTCGGGGTCGGTCAAGGCGCCGGCGGTCGGCGCGCTGCAGCCGATCTGCATGGGGGGTTCCTCCGGTCGGGGATTTGCGTCGGGGGCGACGTTACCACAGGATGCCGCCCGCAGCACGGAGGGGGACGGCAGGCGTGGAGTTCGGCATCCATATCGGCGCACGCGGGGCCCTGGCCGCGCCGGCGCAGCTCGCGATCGTGGCGCGGGCGGCCGAGGCGCTGGGCTACGCCACGATCGGCATCCCCGATCGGCTTGTGCTGCCGCGTGCCGTCGCCACAAGGTATCCCTACACCGAAGACGGCGTGTGGGTCGGCGCGCAGACCGGGGAGTGCCTGGATGTGCTGGGCGCGCTCTGCTTCCTTGCCGGCATCACGACCCGCGTGCGGCTGCTGCCGTCGGTGCTGGTGGTGCCGTACCGCCCCGCGGTGGTGGCGGCAAAAATGCTCGCCACGGTGGATGTGCTGTCGGGCGGGCGGTTGATCGCCGGCGTCGGCGTGGGCTGGCTCGAAGAGGAATACGCACCGCTCGGGGCGCCCCCCTTCAACCGCCGCGGCGCGGTGACGGACGCCTATCTTTCCGCCATGCAGGCGCTGTGGACGGAAGAAGCGCCGAGCGTCGCCGGCCCGCATGTCGCGTTCGAGGACCTGCTGTTCCGCCCGAAACCCGTGCAGCCCCGCGTGCCGGTCTGGGTCGGCGGCGAAAGCCTCGCGGCGATGCGCCGCACGGTGCGGTTCGGCACCGCCTGGTATCCCGCCTCCCACAACCAGGAGACGCCCTTCGACACGCCGGCCCGCTTGGCCGCCGGCATGGCGCGGCTGGCGCAGGTGGCGGAGGCGGCGGGGCGCGATCCGGCCACGCTCGAGACCGTGCTGCTCTGGTTCAAGCCGGTGGAATGGACGGAGCGGCGCACGCAGGACGGCGCGCGGCAGATGTTCACCGGCAGCGCCGCCGATCTGCGTGAGGATGCGGCCAGCCTGGAAGCGATCGGCGTGCGGCAGGTCATCGTCGTGCTGCAGGCGCCGACGATCGAGGAAACCGGCGACCGGCTGGCCCGTTTTGCCGCCGACGTGATCGCGCCCGCGCGCGAATGAGCGTGTTCATGCCGTGCGCCACCGTCTTCCCGTCCGTCTCCCCTTGCGGAAGGGTTGCGAGGGGAGGGGGCATCCCGAGATGGAACCCATGACCGACGAAGCCCCGACCGCCGATCTGTTGCACACCCCGCTTGCGGAGCTGATGGCGCGCGCCTGCGCCCGGCGCGACGCGGCCTTCGGGCGAACCGTCTCCTACTCGCGCAAGGTGTTCATCCCGCTCACGCAACTCTGTCGCGACGTATGCCACTACTGCACCTTCGCCCACAGCCCGCGCGCCGGGCAGCCGGCATTCCTGACGCCCGACCAGGTGCTGGCGATCGCGCGCGCCGGGGCGCAAGCGGGCTGCACGGAGGCGCTGTTCACCCTGGGCGACAAGCCCGAGCTGCGCTATCGCGCGGCGCGGGAGGCGCTGGCAGCGCTCGGCCATGACAGCACCATCGCCTATCTGGCAGCCATGTGCGCGGCGGTCTTCAAGGAAACCGGCCTGCTGCCGCATGTGAATCCCGGCGTGATGACGCGGGAGGAAATCGCTTCTTTGCGCGGCGTCTCCGCGAGCCAGGGCGTGATGCTGGAATCGATCTCCGTTCGGCTGTGCGAACCCGGCGGGGTGCATTACGGCTCCCCCGACAAGCGGCCGGAACGGCGGTTGGAAACCATCCGTCTGGCCGGGGAACTGGCGGTGCCGTTCACGACCGGCATCCTGATCGGCATCGGCGAGACGCGGGCGGAACGGATCGAGTCGCTGCTCGCGATCCGCGACCTGCATGCCGCGCACGGGCACACCCAGGAAGTGATCGTGCAGAATTTCCGCGCCAAGGCGGGCACGAAGATGGCCGGCGCCGCGGAGCCCGATCTGGACGACCTGCTCTGGAGCATTGCCGTCGCGCGGCTGATCCTGCCCGACGATGTGCATGTGCAGGCGCCGCCCAATTTGTCGCCCGACGTCTATCCGCGGCTGATCGCGGCCGGGATCGACGACTGGGGCGGCGTTTCCCCGGTCACGCCCGACCATGTGAACCCGGAAGCGCCCTGGCCGGCGATCGCGGCGCTGGCGGCGGGCAGTGCGACGGCGGGCAAGGTGCTGGTGCCGCGTCTGCCGGTCTATCCCGGGTTCGCCTTCGCAGCCGACCGCTGGCTGGCGCCGTCGCTGGCAGCCGCGGTCCGGCGGGGGATCGATTCCGACGGGTTCGCGCGCGAGGACGACTGGGCCCCCGGCCGCGCGGTGGCGCCCGCGCTGCCGGCGCCGCGCCTGGCCGCGGTCGATCCCGTGCTGGCGGCGGCGGTGGAACGCGCGGCGGGCGGGGTGCGGCTGGACGAGGCGGCGATCGTGCGGCTGTTCGCCGCGCGGGATGTGGACTACGCGCACCTGATCGGCGCGGCGGATGCGCTGCGGCGGACGGTTTCAGGGGAAACCGTGCGCTATGTCGTCAATCGCAACATCAACTACACAAACATCTGTTATTATCGCTGCAAGTTCTGTGCATTTTCGAAGGGCAAGACGCACGAGGCGCTGCGCGGCACGCCGTACGACCTCGATCTGGAGGAGATCGTGCGCCGCGCGGTGGAAGCCTGGGACCGCGGGGCGACCGAAGTCTGCCTGCAAGGGGGCATCCATCCGGACTATACGGGGGCGACCTATCTCGGCATCTGCCGCGCCATCAAGCAGGCGCTGCCTTGGATGCACGTGCACGCGTTCTCGCCGCTGGAAGTGACGCAGGGGGCGGCGACGTTGGGGATTTCGGTCCCCGAGTTCCTGGCGCAACTGAAGGAGGCGGGGCTGGGGACGTTGCCGGGGACGGCGGCGGAGATTCTGGATGATCCGGTGCGGGAAGTGATTGCGCCCGACAAGATCATGACGCGGCAATGGCTGGACGTGGTGCAGGCGGCGCATCGGTTGGGGCTGCGCACCACCGCCACCATCATGTACGGGCATATCGAGCGATCGGAGTCCTGGGCGCGCCACCTGCTCGCGCTGCGCGACGCGCAGGCCGAAACCGGGGGGTTCACCGAGTTCGTGCCGCTGCCGTTCGTGCATATGGAAGCGCCGATGTATCTGCGTGGGCTGGCGCGCAAGGGGCCGACGTTCCGGGAGGCGGTGCTGATGCACGCGGTGGCGCGGCTGGTGCTGCATCCTTTGATCCCGAATATCCAGACGTCGTGGGTGAAGATGGGGCCGGAGGGGGTGGCGGCGTGCTTGCAGGCGGGCGCCAACGACCTCGGCGGGACGCTGATGAACGAAAGCATCTCGCGCGCGGCGGGGACCGAGCATGGGCAGGAGTTTCCGCCGGAGGCGATGGAGGCGCTGATCCGGGGCATCGAGCGGGCGCCGGCGCAGCGGAGCACGCTGTACGGTCCGGTGGGTAACGAACGGCGGGCGCGGTCGTTCGGGGCGGCGGAGCTAGCGCCGGTGGTGCAGACGAAGCCGCGGAAGGTGCTGGCGGCGGAGTAAGGGGGGGCCGAAAGCCGGCTATCGACCCAAGTGGGACGTTGGACGCAGCCGAGAGTCATATACCTCGAATCCGAGGGAACCCGGCCAGATTTCACTTGCACCGACGCGGGGCGGTACAATTCGCTGCCCCCATGTCGGGATTGGTTCTGAGCGCTGAGGATCGGGGGCACCTGCTGCGGCTGATGCGCCGGCAGATGAACAGTGCGGTGCATCGGCGGCTGAACGTGCTGCTGCTGCTGGACGACGGCTGGACGGCGGAGCGGATCGCGGAAGCGCTCTACATCGACGCCGAGACGGTGCGTGAGCATCGCCGGCTCCACGCGACCTGCGGGATCGCCGGGCTGGAGCGGCTCTCTTACACCGGCCAGGAGCCGGAACTGACGGCGGAGCAGCGCGCCGCGCTGACGGGCGAGCTGACCGAGCGCTTGTATATGACCGCGAAGGAGGTATGCGGCTTCGTGCAAGCGCGGTTCGGGAGCGTCTATACGCCGAATGCGATGACCAAGCTGCTGAAGCGGCTGGACTTCGTCTACAAGAAGCCGAAGTGCGTTCCCGCCAAGGCGGATGCGGCGGTGCAGCGGACGTTCGTAGAGCAGACGCTGGCCCCTCTGATGGCGGCGGCCGGACCGCGCCGGCCGTTGTATTTCGTCGATGGCACGCATCCCGCCTATACCGGGCATCCGGCGTTCGGCTGGATCAAGCGCGGGACGACACGGGAGCTGAAAAGCAATCACGGTCGTGTCAACGTCAATATCAATGGTGCGCTGAGCTGGCCTGACCGAGAGGTAGTGAAGCGCGAGGCAGAGAAGATCACGAGCGGGGCGATGATCGACCTGTTCGACACGTTGGCGGCCCGTCATCCTGCTGCCAGTGCCATCGACGTCGTGCTGGACAATGCAAGCTACAACCACTCGGCGGCGATCAAGGCGTATCTCGCCTGCGACGACTGCCGCATCAGACTGACCTACCTGCCGCCCTACGCACCCAACCTCAATCTAATCGAACGGCTGTGGTGGTTCTTCAAGAAGAAGACCCTATGGAACGAGCACTATCCGACCCTGGCCGACTTCAGGGCCGCGATCGACCGGTTCTTCAACAACATCGGCGCCTATCGCTCCGAGATCGCCTCTCTGATCTCCCGGAATTTCCACTTCGTGGGCAAACCGAGAGGCCAGAATCCCTGAGCAAAGGGGTATATAAGATGGGCCAGCTTCCTGGACGGGCAGGCAGTAAGGTATCAGATCCGGAATCAGAGGTAGGGCATCAGCAGCCGGGCAGCAGCGTCGCGCAGGCGGGTCGGCAGGCTGCGCGCGTCGAGACCTTCGACCGAACGGCGCCGGCTCCGGCGGCTCCGCATGAGGGTTTCGAGCCGGGCGCCGAGGTCCTTGTCATAGATTTCCACGTCGAGCTCGAAATTCAGCCGCAGGCTGCGGATGTCCCAGTTCGCACTGCCGATGAGGCACCATTCCCCGTCCACGACCATGATCTTGGAGTGATCGAACGGTGGCGGATTGTGCCAGACACGGCAGCCCTCGGCGAGCAGCGGGCCGATATGCGCCTGCGTCGCCCAATCCAGGAGGCGGTGATCGCCGCGCTCGGGCAGGATGATGTCCACCTCCACGCCGCGCATCTGCGCCAGCGCGAGCGCGGTGATCTCCCGCTCGTCCGGCAGGAAATAGGGCGTCATGAAGTGGACCGAGTGGCGCGCGCAGGCGATCGCCTCGAGGATCAGGAATTCGATCTTCTCGACATCCTGGTCGGGGCCGGAGGTGATGATCCGTGCGACCGCCCCCCCGATCGGGGCAAGCGGCGGGAACCAGATATCGCCGGTGAGCTCCTGTTCCATCTCGAACCACCAGTCCTCGGCGAAGGCGGCGACCAACTGGCCCACCACCGGCCCCTCGAAGCCGAAATGCGTGTCCCGCACCGGGTGCGGCGGCCGGTTGGCGAGCACGTTCTCGGCGCCGATGTTCATTCCGCCGGTGAAGGCAAGGCGTCCGTCTACCGCCAGGATCTTCCGGTGCGTCCGCAGGTTGAGGACCGGCATGCGCCAGGGGCTGAGCGCGTGCAGGAAGCGGGCAACCGGCACCCCGTTGCGACGCAGGCGGTTGTACGCGGGGGAGTGGAAATAGCCGCCGCCGATGCCATCGATGAGCACCCGCACGGCAAGGCCGCGGCGCTGCGCGGCGATCAGGGCGTCGATGAACGGGCCGCCGGCCGTGTCGTCGCGCAGGATGTAACTCGACAACGCGATACTGTGGCCGGCCGCCGCGATGGCTTCGAGCATCGCCGGATAGGCCGCGTCGCCATTGCAGAAGATACGGACCGCGTTGCCGCCTTCCGCCGCTCGGCCGGTGATCCGACCCGCGGCGCGCCCGAGCGCGGCGAAGCTGTGGTCGGGGTGGAGGGCGTGCCCCCGGGCGCGCGCGCGCTGATGGGACCCGTGCCTCTCCCGCAGCCGGCGCGCCCGTCGGCGCACCCGGTTGATGCCGAAGATCAGATAGAGCATGCCGCCCGCGATCGGCGAGAGCCATGCCAGGCCGATCCAGCCGATCGCCGAGCCGACGTCGCGCTTGTGCAGCAGGGCGTGGAGGCTGACCAGGAGAGCGGCGGCGACCCCGAGCAGCACCAGGAGCCGGCCGGGGAACCACGGCCAGGTATCCAGCGGCCATCCGCCTAGCAGTCGCAACACGTGGCGCTCTCTCCCGCGGGCCTGCCAGACGCCCCGCTTGGTTGGGTCGGCCGCCGGACCTGCCCGCGGCCAACCGCATGACCCCGACGATGCCGGTGTCGCGACATCTGCCGCAATCCACGGCACGCCATCCCCGGAACCGCTCGTCAGGCAGGCGCATCCCGCGACGGGTTCGTCGGCGTCGCCAATGCCGGTACCTGGAAGAGCGGCCACCCGGGAGAACGGCTACCCGGGAGAACGGCCTCAGGCCACGCCGACGCGGCAAGGCATCGCGTGGGGCTCCGCTTCCGCGCCAGCGTCCCGGAATTTCGCTCCTGAATTTCGGGGCTGCTGGCTGTTTGTTTTCAGTGGCCTGCCGGTCCCTGACATGCCCTCGCATGTCAGGGACCGGCAGGCCACTAGTCGCCGGCGCCTGCCTTGTCCTTGCGGGTCGCCGCGAGCTGGCGCCTGAGCTGCTCCACCTCGGCGCGGAGTTCGGCAATCTCGCTTTCGCCGGCCTCGGGGGGAGTGCTGCCTTCCGCCTCGGTCGGACGATAGAACGGGGTGAACAGGCTCATGGCGCGCTCCATCATCGCCATGTTCTGCCGGCTGACTTCCTCGATCGCGGCGGGGTTGCCGAACGGGAACAGGGTGCCCATCGATCCCATGGTCTTCTGCATCGCCGTCCGCATCTGCTCCTGCTGGGCGGAGAAGGCGCCGATCGCCTGTTCCAGGTAGCGCGGCAGCAGGCCCTGCATCTGCCCGCCGTAGAAGCCGATCAACTGGCGGAGGAAGCCGGTGGGCAGTAGATTCTGCCCGCGACCCTCCTGCTCGACGATGATCTGCGTCAACACGCCGCGGGTGATGTCCTCGCCGCTCTTGGCGTCGTACACCACGAAGTCGCGCCCCGCGCGCACCATCTCCGCCAGGGTGTCAAGGGTGATGTAGCTGGAGGTTTCGGTGTTATAGAGCCGGCGGTTGGCGTATTTCTTCACCACCACCGGGGCGGTCGAGGCCGCTTTCGGGTCCGGTTCGCTTCGGGTCGGCTCGGCCATGCTGCCTCCGGTCGTGAACGATCCTGGGACTAGCATACAGGCGATACCAGCTTTGACCAGAACCCGTTACGCCGCCCGGCGCCCACGGCCTTCGCGCTTCCCGCCCGCGCGGGGGGCGGATGGCGCATGAGAGAGAGCCGCGACCCGGGCCGGCCCGGCCCGGCGGCGTCGGCGAAGGGCGTCGCGTCGGATGCGCGGACGCACGCTGTCCCGGCGGAGGCCGATGCCGCGGCGCGGGAGCGGGCGGAGCAGAGGCGGGCGGAGGAGGGCACCGCGAATCACGGCGGCGCGGACCGCGACGGGACGGACCAGATTGCCGCCGACCGGGACAGGGCGGACCGGGTTCCGGCAGAACACAACAGTGCAGAGCGCGCCACGGCAAAGTGCGGCACCGCAGACCACGACACGACGGAGCGGGACACGGCGACCGCAGTTGGAGCGACCGAGGTTGGGGCGGATCGGGATCGGGCCGGAGCCGACCCAGCGGGGCAGAAACGGGCCGATCCGGGTCCCGCCGCACCCGACCTGGCATCCCTGGCCGGCGATTGGATGACCGTCTGGCAAAGCGAACTCGCCGCCCTGGCGACGGACCGCGAGGTGCAGGAAGGATGGCAGGCCCTGGCCGCTCTGTGGGCGGGGGCGGCCGGGGCGGCGCTCGCCGGGTTCCAGCATTTGTCCCCCGGTGGTGGCGTGCCGCCGGCCTGGGCTCCTGCGTGGCCCCCGACTCGGACCGGCGCTTCCGAGGCCGCACCCGGGACCGCATCGGGGGCTACAAGGCGCGCCGCCCCGCAGGCGACCGCCGCTGCCGCCCCCGCGCCGCCCGGGCCCGAGCCGACCGGCCATGAGCGAGCGGACCGATGCACCGGGACCACTGCGCCGGAGGGGCCCGCGGCCGCTGCTGCTGCACCTGACCCTCGCGATGCTGAGATCGAGCGCCTCCATCGGCGCATCGGCGCCCTTGAATCTCGTCTGGCCGAGCTCGAAGCCCGGCTCCATGCCGCCGGCGGCCGAGGCGATCGCCGCCGCGCTCCGCGCCGACGGGTCTGAGGCGGACTTTCCCGCCGCCGTGCTGGCCGAGGCGCTGCGCCAGGACAGCGCCCTCGTCGCGGGTATCGCCGCCTACCGCCGGCACCCCTACGCGCGCACCCTGCCGGACCCACCGGCGCTGTGGGCCGAGGGCGGCAGCCGGTTGCTCGACTACGGCGCACCGGGTGCGGCCGGGCCGGTGATGCTGTTCGTGCCGAGCCTCGTGAACCGTGCCTACGTGCTCGACCTCGCGCCCGGGCGGTCGATGCTGCGCTGGCTGGCAGGGCAGGGGGTACGGCCGCTGCTGCTCGACTGGGGCTGGCCGGGGGAGGCGGAGCGGGCGTTCACCCTCACCGACTACATCGCCGGGCGGCTGGAACGCGCGCTGGCCGCGGCGGCGGCGGTTGCGGGTGGGCCGGTGGTGCTGACGGGCTACTGCATGGGCGGGCTGCTCGCCCTGGCGGCGGCGGGGCGCCGGCCGGAACTCGTGCGTGCGTTGGCGTTGCTTGCCACCCCGTGGGACTTCCATGCCGCCGGGGCGGACGCGGCGCAGGCGGTGGCGCGGCTGCTGCCGCTGCTGGAGCCGGCCCTGGCGTTTTCTGGCACTTTGCCCGTCGATGCGCTGCAAGTGCTGTTCGCGCTGCTCGATCCCTGGGGGGTGGCGGAGAAATACCGCGGCTTCGCCCGGCTCGATCCGGGGGGCGCGCGGGCGCTGCTGTTCGTGGCGCTGGAGGACTGGCTGAACGACGGCGTGCCCCTGGCCGGGCCGGTGGCGCGGGAGTGCCTGGCGGGGTGGTACGGGGCGAACACGCCGGCGCGCGGGGCGTGGATTGTGGCGGGGCTGGCGGTGGATCCCTCGGCGCTGGCTGTGCCGACCCTGGTGGTGGTGCCGGGGCGGGACCGGATCGTGCCGCCGGAGAGCGCGTTGCCGCTCGGGGAACTGATCCCCCGGGCGCGTGTGCACGCGCCGGCGGCGGGGCATATCGGGATGGTGGCGGGGGCGGGGGCGGAGCGGACGTTGTGGGGGGTGCTGCGTGCGTGGGTGGAGGGCGTGTGACGCGGATGTCGCGGCTACCGGGGCCAGGCCGCCGAGCCGGGGTGTGGCCGAGCGATTTCCGACGCGATCAATCCAGCCCCGCCAGCAGTCCCGCGAACAACCGCCCCCGCCGCGCCAGGCTCTCCACCACGATATGCTCGTCCAAGGTATGCGCCCCGGCCCCGAGCACGCCGAGCCCGTCCAGGGTCGCCACCCCCATCGCCCCGGTAAAATTGCCGTCCGACCCGCCGCCCGCGCTCTGGTGCCCGAGTTCCATCCCCATCCGCCCGGCCACCGCGCGCGCCCGCTCATAGAGCGCCATCCCGCGCGCATCCGCTTCCCACACCGGCCGCGTCACGCCCGGCGTCATACGGAACGAAACCTCGTTCGACGTCGCCGCGAGCGCCGCCATCCGTGCCACGGCCGCATCGAGGTCGGACTGGCGCTTCGCCATCGACAGCGCCTCCGCCGTGCAGGCGGACGGCACGCAGTTCACCCACGCCCCGCCGCGGATCACGCCGACGCTGAAGGTGCAGTCGGCGGTCGTCATGTCCTCGATCGCGATCAGCTGGCGCGCCATCTCCCGGATCGCCGAGCGGCCCTCGGCGAGCCGCGCCCCGGCGTGGCTCGGGCGCCCGGTCGCTTCCAGGTTGAAGCGCGCGATCGCGTAGCGGCCCGTGACCACGCCGCCGTGGGCGCTGCCGTCGGTGCGCGCGGGTTCGGGGATCAGGACGTAGCGGTGGCGCGCCGCCTCCGCCTCGATCAGGTCGCGGGTGGAGGGGCTGCCCACCTCCTCGTCGCTGGTGAACAGGACGGTGATCGGCAGGTTGGGAACGATCCCGGCACGGGCCAGTTGCGCGATCGCCTCCAGCGCCAGGTAGTTGCCGCCTTTCATGTCCAGGATGCCGGGGCCCCAGGCGTGCGCACCTTCGCGCCGCACGGGCAGGCGCGCTTTGGTGCCGAGCGGATGTACCGTGTCGAGATGCCCCATCACCAAAATCCCCGGCAGCCCCGGCTTCGGATGCGGAAACCGCGCGCGCACGCAATCGCCGAAGCCCATGCGGCCGGGAATGCGCTCGATCCGCCCGCCGGCGACCGCGAGGGCACGGGACGCCAGGTCCATCATCCGGTTCACCGCAGCGGCGTCCCAGGTGGGGCTTTCGCAGCCGACCCAGGCGAACAGGCCCTCCAGCATCGTATCGGCATCGAACGGCAACGCGGTCGGGTCCATCGCAGACCTCCAGAGGTGGATCACGGACGTCCGGGGTACCGGCAGTCGGCCGGAAAGACCAGGGGACGCCGAGGCTGGGGCGCTCAGGCTGGGACGCCCAGGCTGGGCGCCCAGGCTGGGGCAGGGCAATCGGGGGGACCGGAGAAATGCCGCGGGCTGCTGCTTCCCTCTCCCGCAAGCGGGTGACGGGAGAGGTTCGCGCGATTGCCCTGCAGGCTGGGGATGCCCGGGCCTGGGGACGTGCGGCTCAGGTGATCGCGTCGACCGAGCGGGCGAGCGCGCGGAGGACGAATTTCTGGATCTTGCCGGTCGACGTCTTCGGCAGCTCGCGGAACACGATGCGTTTCGGCAACTTGAACGCGGCCAGGTGGTCGCGGCAGAAAGCGCGCAGCTCGTCTTCGCTGACCGCGGCGCCGGGCTTCAGTTCGACGAAGGCGCAGGGCGTCTCGCCCCATTTCTCGTCCGGCTGCGCGACCACCGCGGCGGTCATGACGGCGGGGTGGCGATAGAGCGCCTCCTCCACCTCCAGCGAGCTGATGTTCTCGCCACCGGAGATGATGATGTCCTTGGAACGATCGCGGATCTTGGCGTAGCCGTCCGGCTGCATCACCGCGAGGTCCCCGGTGTGGAACCAGCCGCCGGCGAAGGCGGCCTCGGTCGCAGAGGGGTTCTTCAGGTAGCCCTTCATGGTGATGTTGCCGCGGAACATGATCTCGCCCATCGTCGTCCCGTCCGCCGGTACCGGTTGCATGGTCAGGGGATCGAGCACCGTCATCGCCTCCTGCAGCGCCACCCGCACGCCCTGGCGCCCGTTGCGCTCGGCGCGGGCGTCGAGCGGCAGCGCCGCCCACTCCGGCTGTTTGGGGCAGAGCCCGGCCGGACCGTATGTTTCGGTCAGGCCATAGACGTGCGTGAGGTCGATGCCCGCCTCTTCCGAACCCGCAATGATGGCGGCCGGCGGCGCGGCGCCGGCGACCTGGCCGGCGATGCGGTGCGCGAGGCCCGCGCGCAGCTCGGCCGGCGCATTGATCGCGGTCGCGTAGACGATCGGTGCGCCGCACATATGCGTGACGCCATGGTCGCGGATGGCGTGCCAGATCGCGGCACCCTCTACCTTGCGCAGGCAGACGTTGGTGCCGGCGCGCTCGGCCACCGACCAGGGGAAGCACCAGCCGTTGCAGTGGAACATCGGCAGGGTCCAGAGATACACCGCATGGTGCGGCATGTCCCAGCCGGCGATGTTGCTGAGCGCGTTCAGATAGGCGCCGCGATAGTGGTAGACCACGCCTTTCGGGTCTCCGGTCGTGCCGGATGTGTAATTGAGCGCGATCGCATCCCACTCGTCGGGCGGGTTCTCCCACGCATAGGCGGGATCGCCGGTCGCCAGGAACGCCTCGTAGGTCATCTCCCCCAGCAGTTCGCCGCCGGCGGCGTCCGGATCGTCGATGTCGATCACCAACGGCTTGTCGTCCAGCAGCGCGAGCGCCCGCGCGACGGTGGGCGAGAGCTCGCGGTCGGCGATCAGTACGCGCGCGCCGCCATGGCGCAGCATGAAGGCGATGGTTTCGGCATCGAGCCTGGTGTTGAGCGTGTTCAGCACCGCGCCCAGCATCGGCACGCCGAAATGCGCCTCGTAGATCGCCGGCACGTTGGGCGCCATCACAGCGACCGTGTCGCCGCGGCCGATGCCGCATCGCGCCAGCGCCGAGGCAAGCCGACGACAGCGGTCGTACGTCTCCCGCCACGTGTGCCGCATCGCCCCGTGCACGACGGCCAGGCGATCGGGATAGACCGCGGCAGCACGCTCCAGGAACGTCACCGGATTGAGCGGGGTGTGGTTCGCCTGGTTGCGATCGAGGCCGGTGAGATACGCAGGATTGGCCATGGACGTGCTCCCTTTGCGCGGGAGATTACGCCACGACGCCGTGCGACGCACCCACTACCGAATCGGTTGGTGCCCGCAAGCAAGGCCGGGAGGGCTCCGCCCCCTGGCCCAGCTTGCCGCCGTCCGCCGCTGCGCCACGTGGTGCGCGCTACGCGGCCGCAATCTCCAACCGTCGCGCCGCTCGCGCCCGCCCGATCAGGGGCAGCAGCTCGCGCAGTTCCGGCCCGTGCTCTTCCCCGGTCAGCGCGAGGCGCAGCGGCAGGAACAGCGCCCGGCCCTTGCGGCCGGTGGCGGTTTTCAGGGTTTCGGTCCAGGCGTGCCACACGTCCCCGTCCCAGGGTTCGGGCGGCAGCAGGTCGCGGGCGGTGCGGAGGTAGTTGCGTTCGCCCTCGATGACGGGCGGGGTGATCGTGCCGGCCGCGACGTCCCACCACCCACGCGCCTCGTTCAGCAGATCGAGATTGCCGCGCACGGCGTGCCAGAACGCCTCGGTGGCGCCGGCGGGCAGCCGCTCGGCCATGGCGGCGAAGGGCGCTGCGTGCAGGATGCGCCGGTTCAGCGCCAGCATCTGCCGCGCGTCGAACCGCGCGGCGGAGTGCGAGAACGCGCCGAGGTCGAAGCGCGTCGCCAGCGCCGCCAGCTCCAGCGGCTCGGGATCGGCGGAGGTGCCGAGGCGGGCCAGGTAGGCGGTGATCGCCTGCGGTTCCACTCCGTCGGCGCGCAGGCTGCGCAGGGTCAGGCTGTCGAGCCGTTTCGACAGCTTCCCCCCGTCGCTGTCGGTCAGCAGCGGCAGGTGGGCGAAGCCGATCCTGCGCGGGTCGGCGCCGAGGGCGGCGAAGATGTCGCGCTGGATGCCGGTGTTGGTGACGTGGTCCTCGCCGCGGATCACGTGGGTGATGCCGGTTTCGATGTCGTCGACGACCGAGGTGAAGGTATAGAGCGGCGTGCCGTCGGCGCGGATCAGCACCGGATCGGACACGGCCGGCAGCTTCACCGCCCGATGGCCCAGCACGAGGTCGTTCCACTCGACGGTTTCGTTCGACAGCAGGAAGCGCCAGTACGGGCGCTTGCCGTTGGCCTCGGCCGCGGCGCGCTGCGCTTCGGTGAGTTTCAGCATCGCGCGGTCGTAGACGGGCGGCTGGTGGCGGCGGATGCGCTGTTCGCGCTTGGCGCGCAGTTCCTCTTCGCTTTCGAAACAGGGGTAGAGCCGGCCGGCGCGTTTCAGCCGCTCGGCCGCTTCGGCGTAGCGGTCGAGCCGGGCGGACTGGTGGAAACTGTCGTCCCAGTAAAGGCCGAGCCAGCGCAGGTCCTGCGCGATCGCCTCGGCATATTCGGGCTTGCCGCGCGCGGCGTCGGTGTCGTCGAGGCGGAGCAGGAAGCGGCCGCCGTGGCGGCGCGCGAACAGGAAATTGGCGAGCGCGATGCGCGCGTTGCCGACGTGCAGGTAGCCGGTCGGGCTGGGGGCGAAGCGGACCACGGGCGGGGTCACGAAGGGTCCCCGTCCGTGTCGTCGTCATCGTCGCCGAGGCGGCGGGGGTCGATCGCGCGCCAGTCGCATTCTTCCGCGCCGGCGGGGCGGTCGGCGAAATCGCCGAGCTCGGCGGCACTGCGCCAGCCGCCCTCGGCGGCATCAACCACTTCGGCGTCCTCGCCCCAGGCGAACCAGGCTTCCAGCACGTCCTTGGTGTTCATGCCGGGGGCGCGGCAGCGTTCGAACGAGTCGCGCACGTAGCGGCGGGCGAATTCGTTGGCGTGCATCAGGGTGGGGAAGCCGGCGATTTCCTCCACCACGTTGTCGGTCGCGCCGCCGGAGAGATCGAGGATGCGCACGCGCCAGCCGCCCTCGGGGGCAAAGAGGTCGCTCACTGCGGGCGGCGCGGAGGGGAGGGGGGGAGCGTGTGCATGCGCCGGAAGCTAGGCGCGGGGGGAGGCGTAATCAACGCCGCGCGCCGGCGGGGGGCGGAGCGGGCGGCACGGTGCCTGGGCCGCGGGCCTTGGTTCCGTCGCGGCGATCCCGCAGACTGGCGCGCATGAGGCAGACTGGCGCGTATGAGATTGGCGCGTATGAGATTGGCGCGTATGAGATTGGCGCGCATGAGACTGGCGCACATGACCGAACGCCTGAACCCTGACGCGGCCGGGCTCGCGCGCGCTGCGGCGCTGCTGCGCGCGGGGAAGCTGGTCGCGTTCGGCACCGAGACGGTCTACGGCCTCGGCGCGGACGCGACCGACGCCGCCGCCGTCGCTGCCGTGTTCGCCGCCAAGGAGCGGCCGCGCTTCAACCCGCTGATCTGCCATTACCCGGAGGCGGAGTCCGCCTTTGCCGACGTGGTGCCGGGGCCGGACGCGCGGGCGTTGGCGGCGGCGTTCTGGCCGGGGCCGTTGACTTTGGTGCTGCCGCGCCGGGCCGGTAGCGCGGTGGCCGCGCTCACCGGGGCGGGGCTCGATACGCTGGCGGTGCGGGTGCCGGCGCCGGCGATGGCGCGGGCGTTGCTGGCTGCGGCGGGGCGGCCGGTCGCGGCGCCGTCGGCCAACCGGTCCGGGCAGGTGAGCCCGACCACGGCGGCGCACGTGCTGGAAGGGCTGGGGGGGCGGATCGCGGCGGTGCTCGACAGCGGACCCTGCGCGGTCGGGGTGGAATTGACGGTGATCGACCTCAGCGGCGACCGGCCCCGGCTGCTGCGTCCCGGGGGGGTGCCGCTGGAGGCGCTGGTGGCGGCGATCGGGCCGCTCGCGCTCGGTGCGCCGCCGGCGGACGCCGCGGCGCCGCGGGCGCCGGGGCAACTTGCGTCGCACTATGCGCCGGCGCTGCCGGTGCGGCTGAATGCGGAGACGGTGGGGGCGGACGAGGCGCTGCTGGCGTTCGGGCCCCCACTGCCGGGGGCCGCGGCGGTGTTCAACCTCAGCCCGGGCGGGGCGTTGACGGAGGCGGCGGCGCGGCTGTTCGCAGGGCTGCGCTGGCTGGATGCGCTCGGTGCCGGGCGGGGGGTGCGCGGGATCGCGGCGATGCCGATCCCGGAGGAAGGGCTCGGCCGCGCGATCAACGACCGGCTGCGGCGGGCTGCGGCGCCGCGCCGAGGGTAGGGGCGGTCCCAGGGCCGTCGCCTGGGCCGGAAAATCGGCACGGGCGGCCGCTCCTTCCCTCTCCCGCGCTTGCGGGAGAGGTCGGTTCGCGCAGCGAACCGGGTGAGGGTGCCCCGTACCGCAAGCCCTCACCCGCCGGCTGCGCACGACGACCTTGGTCCGCTTCGCGGCCCAAGCCCGCGAGAGCGGGAGAGGTGGCGTACCGGACGTTCGTGCGATGGCCCTGGGGTCGGTTGGCCACCCGGCCGCGATCAGCAATCCCGCGGCGGGCGGGCGCGCTGGCGCTTCACACTGCCCTGGTGCGCCTTCTCCGTCAGCCGCCGCTCGCGTGCCGCCTTGCCCGGTCTTGTCGGCACCCGGCGCACCGGCGGGATCGCGGCGGCGCGCACCAGGCGGAGCAAGGTGTCCATCGCCTGCGCCCGGTTGCGCTCCTGCGTCCGATGCTGTTGGGCGGTGATCACCAGCACGCCCGCCTGGCTCAACCGCCGCCCCGCCAGCCGTGCCAACCGCGCAGTCACCGCCTCCGGCAGCCCGGTCTCCGCCAGCACCACCCGCAGTTCCACCGCGGTGGCGAGCTTGTTCACGTTCTGCCCGCCGGGGCCGGAGGCGCGCACGAAGGTCTCGCTGAGCGCCCGGTCGTCGATGCTGAGCGTGTCGGTGACCGGGATCGCCGCCATCAGCGGCCGAAGCGGCGGTCGCGGGACTGGAAGGTGCGGATCGCGCGCAGGAAGTCGATGTGGCGGAAGGCGGGCCAGTTCACGTCGGTGAAGTGGAATTCGCTGTAGACCGACTGCCAGAGCAGGAACCCCGACAGGCGCAACTCGCCCGAGGTGCGGATGATGAGGTCGGGGTCCGGCAGGCCGGGGGCATACAGATGCCGCCCGATCGCCTCCGGCGTCACCGCCGCCGCCGCGTCCTCGGCCGAGAGGCCGCGGGCGGTGAACTCCCGCATCAGGGAGCGCATGGCGTCGACGATTTCCTCCCGCCCGCCGTAATTGGCGGCGATCGTCAGGGTCATCTGCCGATTCGCCGCCGTCGCTTCGCGCGCCTGGTCGAGTGCGGCGACCAGCGAGGGGGGCAGCAGGTCCAGCCGGCCGATCGTCGCGACCCGCACGCCGAGGCGGTGGATGCGCGGATCGGCGGCGAGGCTGATCATCTTGGCCTCGATGGCGGCCAGGATGCCGGTCAGCTCCTCGGCCGGCCGGGCCAGGTTGTCGGTCGAGCAGACCCACAGGGTGACCGCGCCGACGCCGAGTTCCCCGCACCAGTCGAGCACGTCATCCAACTTGTGCGCGCCCATGGCATAGATTTCACGGAAGTCGCTGAGGCCGCGGTCGCGGCCGTGGCGGCGGTTGCCGTCGAGGATGATGCCGATGTGGCGCGGCATCGGGCCGGCGTGGATTTCGCGCAGCAGGCGGGCTTCATACCAGCGGTAGATGCCGCCGCGCGCCAGCCGGCGTAGCAGCGGCAGCCGCCAGGGGCGGGGCCAGGGCCGGGGCCGCGCCGGCGCGGCGGGGCTGGCCGTGCCGGTCGCGTCCGGGTGTGCTTCTTTCACGAACGAGACCATCGCGGGGAGTATTGTCCGCGGCTGCCGGCGACGCCAGAGGGGAGGGCGCTCAGCGCAGGGCAATCGGGCGAAGCTCCGGCGCGTCACCTCTCCCGCCGCGCGGGCTTGGGCCGCGAAGCGGAGCAAGGTCGCCGTACGCAGCACGGCGGGTGAGGGTGCGACCCACGATGGCGGCGGGCATGCCTGTCGTGATCAAGCCGTTTGCGATGGAGGCGCTGGCCGGACGGATCAGGGAGAGTCGTGCCGGGGGTTGAGGTCGGGGTTGCCCGGTGGCCGCGCGACGAACCGGGAGCGGGCCCCGCGCTTGACACCGGCGCCGGCCTGCCGGCTGATCGCCGGCTCCGTCTTCACGCACCGAAGGCCCGCCCCGCACGATGCCAGGCAAGCACCTCCCGAGCTTCGCCGCCGCCGTGGCCGACATCCCCGATGGCGCCACCATTGCCTTCGGCGGCTTCGCCATGCCCGGTACGCCGTTCAACCTGATTGCCGCCCTGGCCGAACAGGGCGCGCGCGGCCTGACCTTGGTCGCCAACACCACCGGCGGGGCGCAACTTCCGCGCATGCCCGATATCGGCATGCTGGTCGAGCGCGGCCAGGTGCGCAAAGTGATCTGCGCGTTCACCGCCGCCACCCGCGCTTCCGATGTCCTGCCGTTCACGAAATATTACGAGGCCGGGGAGGTGGAGGCGGAGCTGGTCCCGCAGGGCACGCTCGCCGAACGGCTGCGCGCCGCCGGCGCCGGCATCCCGGCGTTCTACACGCCGACCGCCATCGGCACCGAGCTTGCGGAGGGCCGCGAAACCCGGATCATCGGTGGGCGCGAATACCTGCTGGAATACGCACTGCCGGTCGACTACGCCTTCCTCCGCGCCCGCCGTGCGGACGCGTTCGGTAACCTGCAATTCCATCGCTCGCAGCGCAATTTCAACCCGGTGATGGCAACGGCGGCGCGCATCGCGATCGCCGAGGTGGAGGAGACGATCCTGCCTGAAGGCGCGATCGATCCCGACGCGGTGCACACGCCGGGCATCTTCGTGCGCCGCCTGGTGGAAATCCCGCCGGCGCCCGTCGGGCTGTGGCCGCAGAAGCGCCAGGAGCGCGTGCGCCCATGAGCGACGCCGGCAAAGGCTTCACCCGCCAGCAGATGGCCGACCGCATCGCCGCGGAATTCCGGGACGGCTGGATCGTCAACCTCGGCGTCGGGTTGCCCACGCTTTGTTCCAATACCGATATCGGCGACCGGCGCATCGTCTATCATTCCGAGAATGGCGTGATCGGTTACGGTGCCATTGCCGCGCCGGGCGAGGAAGACCCGAACCTCGTCAACGCCGGTGGCCAGAACGTGACCCTGCGGCCCGGCGCGGCGGTGGTGCACCACGCCGACAGCTTCGCCATCATCCGCGGCGGCCGGATCGATGTCACCGTGATGGGCGCGTATGAGGTCGCCTGCGGCGGCGATTTCGCCAACTGGCGGATCGGCCGCGGCAAGGGCGGCGGCATCGGCGGGGCGATGGACCTCGCCGCCTGTGCGCAGCGGGTGTTCCTCATCATGGAGCACGTCACGCGCAGCGGCGCGCCGCGGCTTGTGCGCGCCTGCACGCTGCCGGTGACGGCGCGCGGAGTGGTGACGCTGGTGGCGACCGACCTCGGGCTGTTCGAACCGGCCGGGGAGGGGTTCCGCGTGCGCGAACTGGCCCCGGGCGTGGGGATGGACGCGGTGCGGGCGGCGACCGGGGCGCCGTTGGTGGATTAGGGGTGCGGTCGTTTCCGTTGCCGCAACGAAATCCCGTGCGGCGTGCGCCCCGCGCGTCCTCCCGCCGAGACGCCCGGCGGGTGAAAATCGGAGCGCCGCCCGGCCACGAACCAGTCGCCCCCCCTCGCTCCCCCCGCCCCCGCCGCCTATGCTCCCCAGCGCTCGTAGGGAGAAATCGCCATGCCCGTCACCGCCACCATCGCCGCCCCGCGTCACATGCTGATCGCCGCCGGCGCCGTCCGCCAGCTCCCCGACGTGCTCGCCAAATTCGGCCTCTCCCGTCCGCTGGTCGTTTCGGACCCGGTGATGGTCGCGACGGGCCTGATCGCCCGTTGCCTCGATCCGCTCACCGCCGCCGGGATGCACCCGGAGGTGTTCTCCGACACCGTCTCCGACCCCACCGACACGGTGGTCGAAGCCGGGGTCGCCGTCATGGCCGGTGGCCACTTCGACTGCCTGGTCGGCTTCGGCGGCGGCTCGCCGATCGACACCGCCAAGGCGATGGCGATCCTCGCCGCCGGCGCCAATGTCCCAGGGGGCAATGTCCCAGGGGGCAATGTCCCAGGGGGCAATGTCCCTGGGGGCAAGATGCGCGACTACAAGGCCCCCGCGCAGGCCGATCGCGGCGCCGTCCCCATCATCGCCGTCCCCACCACCGCCGGAACGGGCAGCGAGTGCACCCGTTTCACCGTCATCACGGACACCGAGCGCGACGAGAAGATGCTGATCGCCGGCCTCGGCGCCCTGCCGCTCGCCGCCGTGGTCGATTACGAGCTCACTTACACCGTGCCGCCACGCACCACCGCCGATACCGGCATCGACAGCCTCACGCACGCGCTGGAAGCCTATGTGTCGAAGCGTGCCAACCCGTTCTCCGACGCCTTGGCCCTGTCCGCCATGGCGCTCATCGGCACCCACCTGCGCACCGCCTATCATGAACCCCGCAACGCCGCGGCGCGGGAGGGGATGATGCTCGGTGCGACCCAGGCCGGCCTCGCGTTCTCCAACGCCTCGGTGGCGCTGGTGCACGGGATGTCGCGGCCGATCGGGGCGCATTTCCACGTGCCGCATGGCCTCTCCAACGCCATGCTGCTGCCCGCCGTTACCGCCTATTCGCTGCCCGGCGCCGCCGCGCGCTACGCCGAGGCCGCGCGGCGCATCGGCTTCGCCGCCGCCGGGGACGCTGACGCGGCCGCCGGGGCGAAGCTGCTCGCGGGCCTCGCCGCGTGGAACCGGGAGCTGGCGGTGCCCAGCCCGGCGGAATTCGGAATCGCCGAGGCCGCCTGGCACGATAAGATGGCGCTGATGGCCGAGCAGGCCCTGGCCTCCGGCAGTCCGGCCAACAACCCGCGGGTGCCGGACGCGGCGGCGATCGTGGCGCTCTATCGCGCTGTGTGGACCGGCGCGCCGGTCAACCTGTAGGCGCCCCCCGGCCTGACCCGGTCGGGGGCCCCTCGGCTCAGCCCGTCGCCGCCCGGCCCGACGGGCGATCCCACTCCGCCCGCCACGCGGGCAGCGCGGCGGCCGTCATGGCGTGCCCCACGAGATATCCCTGGACCAGGTCGGCCCCGAGGCTGCGCATCCGCTCCCACGCCGCCGGGTCTTCCACCCCCTCGGCCGTCACGACCAGGCCGCGGCACCGGCCCGCGGCGACGATGTCGCCGGCGAAACCGTACAGGGCCGCATCCTGGCCGCAGGCAAGGACCAGCCCGGCGTCGAGCTTGAGCCCGGTGAACGGCAGGTCGAGCAGCGATTCCACATACGTCATGGCCGGACCCACGTCGTCGATGACGACCCCGTAGCCGGCCCGGCGCACCCGTTCCAAGGTGCGGCCAAGGGCGGCGGCGTCCTCCACCGGCTGGCTTTCCGTGAGCTCGATCACCAGCCGCTCGGCGGCGAGCCCGGCGGCGGCGCGTCCGGCTTCCAGCCGGTCGAGCGTGCAGGGCAGCAGCAGCAGGTCGAGGGGGATGTTGATCCCGACCACCAGGTCCAGGATCGCCGGGTCGGCGCCGGCGAGATCGGCAAAGATTGACGCCGCGACTTGGTCGGTGAGCTGGTGCGACAGGCCGGCGAGCTCGATCTGCGGCACGAAACGTCCGGCCGGGAGCAGCCCGTGCACTGGGTGGCGCAGCCGGGCGAGCGCTTCCAGCGCCACGGCGGTGCGGTCGACCAGCCGAACGATCGGCTGGTAGCGGGCCGCTATCCGAGCCTCCTCAAGGGCAGAGTGGATCTCCCGTTCATGCATGGCGTCGCGCGGCACCCCCTCATGTACCCGAAGCCGCGCGATGGCCCGGGAGTCGATCGGAACCTTACCGGGCGGAGTCGGGGGGCGCCAGCCCGAAATGCCTATTTTCTTACCGGGAGGATCGTTTTTTCAGCATGACAGAGACGCCGGCATGCCCGAACTGTCGCCCCGGGCACAGCGCGACGTTGTCTCCGGCCAGCCGGACGGGCAGGCTGGGCGGCGCGGCCCGGCCGCCCAGCCTGTTCGTCCGGCTGGCCGGGCCGCCCAAACAAAACATCAAACATGAGGAACAACGTTCATGAGGATCAGCAGACGAACGCTCCTGGCCGGCGGCCTGGCGGTAGCGGCGAGCCCCGGCGCTCGCGCGGCGACGCCTGGGGTAAGCGCGCACCGGCTCAGGATCGGCAACACCAGCCCCTACAGCGGACCGGCCTCGGCCTACGGCGTGCTGGGCCACCTGGAGACGGCCTTCTTCCGCATGGTCAACGATCAGGGCGGCATCGCCGGCCACACGATCGACTATCTCTCCTACGACGACGGCTACAGCCCGCCGAAGACGGTCGAGCAGGTGCGCCGGCTGGTCGAGCAGGACAAGGTCGATTTCCTGTTCGCCACTCTCGGCACCCCCACCAACTCGGCGATCGAGCGCTACTGCAATCACAACAAGGTGCCGCAGCTGTTCGTCGCCACCGGCGCCGACAAATGGGGCGACTACAAGCAATACCCGTGGACCATCGGCTGGCAGCCCAGCTACCGCGCCGAGGCGCAGATCTACACCAAATACATGCTGCATTCAAGACCGAACGCGAAGCTCGGGATCTTGTTCCAGAACGATGATTTCGGCAAGGACTACCCGAACGGCGTGCGCGACGTGCTGGGCAGCACCTGGGGCAAGCGCGTGGTCAAGGTCGCCAGCTACGAGGTGACGGATCCCACCGTCGATTCGCAAATCACCGAGCTGCAGGCCTCCGGTGCCGATACCTTGCTGGTCGCGGCAACGCCGAAATTCGCCGCCCAGGCGATCCGCAAGGTGCACAGCCTCAACTGGCACCCGATGTTCTTCATGACCAACGTGTCGATCTCGGTCGGCTCCGTGCTCCGCCCGGCCGGGGTGGAAAACGCACTCGGGATGATCAGCGGGCTCTATCTGAAGGATACCACCGATCCGGCGTGGGACGAGGATGCCGGGATGAAGCAGTTCCGTGCGTTCATGGCGAAATACCTGCCGCAGGGCGATATCACCGACGGCGGCTACGTTTCCGCCTACGGATTGTGCTACACGATGCGCAGCGCGCTCGAACACTGCAACGGCAACTTCACGCGCGCGAACGTCATGAAGGCCGTGACCAGCATCCGTGATCTGGAGGTGCCGATCCTGCTGCCGGGCATCCTGGTGAACACCAGCCCGACCAACTACCACCCGACCAAGGCGATGCAGCTCGCCAAATGGAACGGCAAGACCTGGGCCCGCTTCGGCGGCGTGATCGCAGGCGTCTGACGCAAGGCCGCCGGGACCCGGCATCGGGTCCCGGAGCGTCGCCGGCAATCGGCCCGGGGCGCGTACCCTCGGCGCAACCGTGGAGACCGCCATGGACATCCGCCACGTCGTCGTCCTGATGCTGGAAAACCGTTCGTTCGACAGCATGCTCGGCAAGCTGCGCGCCCCCGCGTCCGACTTCGACGGCCTTCCCGACGGCTGGGCCAACACCTGGCACGATCCGCCCAACCCCGAGCAGACCGTGCCGGCCTGGAACGATCCCGGGCTGACCCCGGCCACCGCAACCATCCCCGACCCCGATCCGGGGGAACTCTTCGCCGACATCAAGGTGCAGACGCACGGCCTGTTCCTCGATTCGCCGATGGACGGGTTCGTCGACAACTACATGCGCCAGCCACCGGCCGCGAAGCCCCACGACAAGCGCGCGCCGATGCATTATTTCACGCCCGTCCAGGTGCCGGTGCTGAGCCGGCTCGCGACCGCCTTCGGGGTCAGCGACCGCTGGTTCGCCTCCGCCCCCTGCCAGACCTGGCCCAACCGGTTCTTCACCCATTGCGGCACCGCCGGCGGATTCGTGAACAACGCGCCGGCGCGGCTGCCCTTCGACATGCCGACCGTGTTCAACCGGCTGTCGGAGGCCGGCCGCGACTGGCGGCTCTATTTCCACGACGTCCCGCACGCGATCACCCTCTCGCAGCTCTGGTTCGACGTCCCGCTGCATTTCCGCCGGTTCGACGATTTCGCCAAGGACGCCGCCGCCGGCACCCTGCCCGCCTACAGCTTCATCGAACCGCGCTACTTCACCGACACCGTCGCCGGCCTGCTGCCCAACGACCAGCACCCGCCGCACAGCATCGCCGATGGCGAACAACTCATCGCCGCGGTGTACAACGCGCTGCGCGCCGGCCCGGGCTGGCACCAGACCCTGCTGATCGTCACCTACGACGAGCACGGCGGCTGCGTCGACCACGTGCCCCCGCCCGACGCCACGCCGCCCGGCGGACCCTATCCGGACGGATTCCGCTTCGACCGCTTCGGCGTGCGGGTGCCGACGGTGATCGTCTCGCCCTACGTGCCGGCCGGCACGGTCCTGCGCGCTTCGGGGCAAACCCCGTTCGACCACACCACCATCATCGCCACCCTGCGCGCGCTGTGGAACCTCGGCCCGCTCACTGCGCGCGACGCCGCCGCGCCGCACCTGCTCGGCCTTCTGACCGATCGGCCCGACAACGACGGGCCCGCGCGCATCGACCCCCCGCCCCTGCCGCCGCCGGCGCCGACCGCGGTCGCCGCGGTCAAGGCGCTGCCGGCCAACGACCTGCAAGCGAGCCTCGGCGCCGCGGCGGCGCATTTGCCCACCCGGGGCGCGGACCCGGCACGCCACGCCGCACGGGTTGCCTCCGGCCCGATCCCGGTGCAAGCCGGGCTCGCCGCGACCGCCGAGTTCGTCGCCGCGCAAATGAAAGCCTTCCTGGGAGAAGCCTGACATGGACGTCGTCACGGTCGAGCAACGCGGCCCCATCTCGATCATCCGCATCAACCGCCCCGACCGGCTCAACGCGATCTCCGCCGCCGTCGCGCGCGACCTGCAAAGCGCGTTCGAGGCGTTCGATGCCTCCGACCAGCGGGTCGCGGTGATCTCTGCCGCCGGGGAACGCGCCTTCACCGCCGGGGCGGACGTCTCCGACCTGCCGGAACTGTGGCGCTGCATTCCGGGCGTCGGCTTCAGCACGGAAAAGCCGATCATCGCCGCCACCTCCGGCTGGTGCGTCGGCGGCGGCGTCGTGCTGGTGATGATGTGCGACCTTCTGGTCGCATCCGAAACCACGACGTTCTACTATCCGGAGGCGAAGCTCGGCACCACCGGCGGCATGATCTCCTCGCTCGTCACCCGCATGCCGCACCATCTGGCGATGGAAATGATGCTGCTGGGCTCGAAAATCCCGGCGCAGCGCGCCTACGACGTGGGCTTCGTCAACCGGGTGACGCCGCCCGGGCAGCACGAGGCGGAGGCGATCGCCATGGCGGAGACCCTGCTGGAACAGGCGCCGCTGGTGCTCGGCACCCTGAAGCGCCTGGCCGCCGAGATCGTTCCGGTCGGTCCCGTGGAACGCCTGGTCGCCACCAGCCGCGCCATCGCCCGCGTCCGCTCCAGCGAGGACATGGCCGAAGGCATCCGCGCCTACAAGGAAAAGCGGGCGCCCCGCTTCCGGGGGCGGTGAGCGACCCGCGCTGCTGGCTGCTCAGCGAAAGCTACGCCGGCCTGCAGGCCCAGGGGCTGGGCCTCGCGGAAGCCGCCGGCCTCGCCTCAGAGCTGCACGAGCTGGTCCCGCGTCCGCCCTGGCACCTGCTGTCGGCACGGTTCTGGCCGAACAAGCTCGCCCCCGTGGCCGCCAGCATCGCGCCGCCTTACCCCCCGCTTGCAATCGCCTGCGGCGGGATGGGCGCGGCAGTCGGCGCGGCTCTGTGCACCCGCACGGCACGATCGGATCGGGTTCGCATCGTGCAGGTGCAGCACCCGCGCATGGACCCGCGCCGCTTCGATGTGGTGGTGGTGGTCCGCCACGACCGTCTGACCGGTCCCAATGTCATCGTCACCCGCACCGCGCTGCACCGGGCCACCCAAGCGCGCCTGGCCGCAGCGGGCGAAGCCTGGCGCAGCACCTTCGCCGCCCTGCCCCGCCCCCTGGTCGCCGTCCTGGTCGGCGGCAGCAACGGACGGCTCAGGCTGGACGCGCCAACAGGGCAACGCCTGGCGGCCCAATTGGCCGCAATGATGGATCGCGACCATGTGGGCCTGATGCTCACCCCCTCCCGACGCACCGATCCGGAAGTCACG
Source organism: uncultured Pseudomonadota bacterium (assembly GCA_963708095.1). GTDB lineage: Bacteria > Pseudomonadota > Alphaproteobacteria > Acetobacterales > Acetobacteraceae > JAJZVS01. The sequence goes on along the minus strand of OY970182.1, from coordinate 1,914,304 downwards.
CGCGCGCTGACGGAAGCACTCGCCCCGCGCGGCGCCTTCATCTGGGACGGCACCGGGGAAAACCCCTACTTCGGCATCCTGGCGCTGGCCGACGCCGTGGTCGCAACCGAAGACAGCGTCTCCATGGTCTCCGAAGCCGTCGCCACCCACGCCCCCGTACTGCTGGCAGAGCTGCCCGGCCGGTCGCGCCGAATCGGCCAGTTCACCGAAGACCTGCTCGCCGACGGCCGCGTGCGCCGCTTCACCGGACGGCTGGACCTGTGGCCCACCACCCCCCTCGACGACACGCCAGCCGCCGGCGCCGAGGTCCGGCAGCGGCTGGGGCTGTGAACCGGCCGCGCCGGGGCTGGGATCTTTGGTAGCAAGGCCAGGGGGGCTCTGCCCCCCTGGACCCCCCGCCAAGGGCTCGCCCTTGGAACCCAATAGATCGGGGTCCAGGGGACGAGTTCCCTGGCGGGGGTCCAGGGGGCAGCGCCCCCTGGCCTTGCTTTCGAAGGACCGAGCCTCGGGCCGGTCGGTATCACCCCACCAGCCGGTAGCGCGGTCGCGGGACGGCGGCGTTCTCGATTGGCATCAGGGTCGCCAGAACGTTTCGTAGGCGCTCCGTGGTGGCTGGTGTTGCGCGGGTGAGCGGCAGGCGCACGGTGTCCGTGCAGAGGCCCAGTTCCGCGAGGGCTGCTTTCAGGGGGATGGGGTTGCTTTCCGCGAACAGCGCGCTGTGCAGCGGATCGAGGCAGTCGCGGATACGGTTGAAATCGGCCAGGTCGCCGTTGTCCCAGGCGCGGTGCAGCAGGGCGCTCAGTGCCGGTACGACGTTTGCGGTGACCGAGATGCAGCCTTGACCGCCCATGGCACGATAGCCGGCCTGGGTGGCGTCGTCGCCGCTCAGTTGCAGGAACGTATCGCCGCACAGCGCGCGCAGCCGCGGCGGGCGCGACAGATCGGCGGTGGCGTCCTTGAGCGCGACGATCAATTCCTGTTCGAACAGGCGTGCGACGGTGGCATCGGCGATGGCGACACCGACCCGGCCTGGCACGTCGTAGAGCACGACGGGCAGGTCGGCGGCGTGCGCCACGGCCCGGATGTGTGCGGCGATGCCTTCCTGCGTCGGCTTGGCGTAGGGCGGGGCGGCGCAGAGCAGGGCATCGGCGCCGGCTTGCTTCGCTTCGAGGGCGAGGGCTTCGGCGTGGGTGGTTGCCGTCGCGGTGCAGCCGGCGATGACCGGCACGCGGCGGGCGGCCGCTTCCACGACGGTGCGGAGGACGCGGATCCGCTCGGGGCCGGTCAGGGCCGATGCTTCGCCGGTGCTGCCGCAGACGACGAGGCCGGCGGTGCCGCAGGTGATCTGCCGAACGCAGAGACACGCCAGGGCGGTTGTGTCCACCGCGCCGTCGCGGAACGGGGTGGCAATAGCGACCAGCGAGCCGTCGATGCCGGCAAGAACATGGGCCATGGATTGCTCCTTGCACGCTTATGCGTGCGTCAGCGGACCAAACATCGGCAGCACGGCGGAGAGCAGCGCCTCGGTGCCGACACGATGCTGGCGCACGTCGGTAAACCCGTGGATCCGGAGCGTGCGGACGATCGCCGGCGCGAGCCGCCCGGCCGTGTCTGCCGCGGGGCGCACCAGGATGCGACCGGTCGGCACGAGGGCGCGCCTGGCGTGGCCGATCGTCGTTGCGGCTGCATCGAGCGAGCCCACTTTGGGCAGGATGACGATGTCGGCGATCCGCGGCTCCGGCCGTTCGTGCTGCCGCAATTCGGTGATGGCGCCGCAGCCGGCGCGGATCAGCACGCACATGAGGTCCAGCGCACCGTGCCCGAGGATCAGGATGTGCTCGTCGGTGACGTCGCCCAGGACCGCAACCAGGGCGGCATCGGGGTCGGCGCTCGGCATGCCGGCTGCGGGGTTGCGTGGGTGGCCGAGGTCGGCATGGGCGTAGCGAAGCATCATGGTGGTCTCCCGGAGAGAGGCAGGACGGTGTATCGAGCGGCTTGCAGGGGGTGGCCGATTGGGCGCGGCGCGGTGGCACCCGCCGGGTGATCGCATCAGGCGGAGCTGCGATACTTTGCGGTCCGCACACCCGTCGGGCCACGCGGGATCCGATGCGAAATAGCAATACCCATGCTGCGCGCTGCGCCCGCCGCGGTCACGAACGCGCCACCGGCGGCTGGGGATGCCGTCTGATCGGTCCGCGTCCGTGGATTGCGCAGCATGACGGCACAAAGATCGGCCGCTGCGCATAAAGACTCCATTCCCGTCGGGCGCCCGGGGAATAGGAATTCCATAGGGCGGGTCACGGGCTTCAGCGCGCGGCAGTAGGGACAGCGCGCGATCCCGCTCCGCACGGCGACAGCTGCCGCCAGAGCGAAGCCGGAGCGCCGGCCGGCGCCCTATAGGAAAATACTATGCCGGCGGGGATCGATCGAGATGGCTTCTATATGCCGGAACCTGGACTTTCGGACATCCCGGCGCGCGGCGCTCATCGGGGCGCCGATGCCCGGTATTGGAGTGACGATCGGTGTCCTGATACAATTCGAAGAATGGAATGTTGCTCCCCGATCGGCGCGCCCTGCGCCGCCGTCGGCGAGGATGACGTCGCCGCGCCGCAAGCGGCGAAGGCGTCACGGAAGATCGGACCGACCGCCGCCCAGCATGACGCACCGCCGTGCCGGGCGGCGGTTGGCACGCTCGTTGCAAGAAGAACGAGCGGTAGCAGAACCACACGAAGGAGAACTGGCATGACTGGCAGGATCCGGTGGCGATCCGGAATGCTGCGCGCCGCACTCGGCACGGGCGTCGCGCTCGGTGTGGGCGTCGCACCTGGGATGATCCCGGCGGCGTTCGCGTTCACGCCCCCCGCGCCGATCGCTTTCGACGGCGGCCCGCTCGGCACCTTGCAGCTTAGCGGCGGGGCGGACGGGTATGCGGCCGCGCTGACCGGCGCCGGCAGCGGGACGAGCCCCGGCCTGCTCGGCACCGACCGATCCGCCGGGGTCGAGTTCCTGAACGGGCTGATCGAGGTGCAGAAATCCACCGGGCTGGTGCAGTTCACGCTGCAGGCGGGATCGACCGGCACCTTGACCCTGGGGACCAAGCCCACCCAGACCTCGGTGCAGACCGTCTCCACCGGCCCGCTGTACGCCGGCTACCTGACGTTGGCGCCGTCGTCGCATTTCAGCATCTCCGCCGGCCAGCTTCCCTCGCTGGAAGGCTACGAATCCGCGATCGACTGGAACAACAGCAACCTGCTGATGACCGACCTCTTCTTTGTCGAGAACACGCAGAACGTCGGGGTGACCGCGAACGCCACCTTCGGGCCGGTGGCGGCGAACCTGACCTTCGGCGACGGCTTCGATACCAACGTGTGGAATTTCCTCCAGGCGTCGGCGACCTACACGATCAACTCCAGCAATGCGGTGACCGTGTTCGGCGCCACCAACGTCGGGCAGACCGGGCTGCACGCGCATATCTACGGCTCGGCGACCCTGCCGTACAGCCAATCCACGGTGGGCGCCTTCGGGGCGAACTACGTCAACTCCTCGATGATCGGCGCCTACTACAGCTTCACCTGGGGCAACCTGAACCTGGTGCCGGAGGTGCAGTATGTCTGGGCGAAGCCGAATGCCTCGCTGGTGACGCCGGGGTCCGCGAGCATGACGGGGTTTTCCAGCAATTTCGGCGCGGCGCTGTTCGCCGACTACCAGTTCGGCAAGTCGCCCTATTCGCTCGGCGCCTGGGTGGAATATTTCTCCAGCAACGGGCCGGATACCTGGTTCCTCAATCCGGGCGCGCAGGGGGTCGGGGTCTCGATCGCGCCGACCTGGCAGTACAAGCACCTGTTCGTGCGCGGCAACCTCGGCGTGATCCACCTGACCGCTCTCGGCACCCCAGGTTCGGTCGGCTACGGCAGCGGCGCGACCGGGCGGAACCAGGCGACCTTCCTGGTGGAGACGGGCGTGCTGTTCTGACGCCGCGTCGTGCCGGCGCCGCGTGGTTCCCCGTCGGGAACCCGACCACGCGGCGCCGGCAGCCGCCTCCCGGCCTTGTCCGCCCGCCGGCATTGGCCTATCCGGCCCCGCGGGCACTTCCGTCGCGCACCGGCGCCACCGCCGCGGAGACATGATGCTAGAGATCGAAACCTTCGACGCCCGCGCCGGCGGCAACGTCATCTACAAGGCCTTGGCGCATCCGTTGGCGGCGGAGGCGATCGCCCGCCTGCTGGCCGGCCTCGAAGGCCCGGTCGCGCTCTATGACCCCGACGGCCTCGCCGCCCCGCTGCTGGCGATGTATCCCGACCTGCCGGGGCCGGTGTCGCTCTATGTCCACGACGTCGCTGCGGTCGGGAAAACCCGCGCCGGCCTGACCGCCCGCCCGCTCATTGACCTGCCGCGCGCCGAGGCGCGCAGCGTGCTGATCGCCGCCTTCGACGCCGGGCGCGCGGCCGCCCGCATCGCCGCCCTGCTGCCGCCCGGTGCCGCCCTGCGCAGCCTGGACGAGGCGAAGCTGCCGCCGGCCCTGCTGACCAATCCGGGGCGCTACCTGGACCGGCTGAACTTCGCCACGAACTTCGCCTTCTTCCGCGACCAGGACGGACTTTCCACCCGCCTCGTGTCCGCCAACTACTGGGCCGGCTACGGCGCCGGGCCGATCCGCCTCTGGCTGCGGCTGTTCGATGCCGCCGGCGCCCCGCTCGCGACCTGGGAACAGGCGCTGCCGGACGGGCCCGGCGGGTTCGCGATCGACACCCGCGCCGTGCGCGCCCGCTTCGGCCTGCCGGCCTTCACCGGCCAGTTGTTCCTGCACGCGATCGGGGCCGCCGGGCACGACGTCGTGAAATACGCGCTGGATACCTATGCGTCCGACGGCGGCGCCAGCCTCTCCTGCACGCACGACGCCAACGCGTGGCCGTCCGATCGCTACGCCGGCCTGCCGGCCCCGCGGCCGGACGAGCGCGTGGTGCTGTGGCTGCAGAACAGCCACGCGGTGCCGATCCCCCCCGGCGCGGTGAGCCTCGACCGCATGGGGGCGGAGCGCCCGGTGCCGCTCGATCGCGCCGTGGGGCCGTTCGCCACCGTCGCGATCGATGTCGCCGACATGCTGCCCGGGCTGCACTGGCCGGCGCAGGTCGAGCTGCGCGCCGGGCGGCACGTGGTCCGCCCGCGCTATGAGGTGACCCGCGCGGGCCGCACCCGCATCGCGCATGTGAACGTCGAACGCGCCGACCTGCGCCCCGAGCCCGCCATCCCCGCCCTGCCGCCGGCGCTGGGGCGCGGCTTCCTGTTGCCGTTCCCGGTGCTCGACCCGGCGGAATTCCGCACCATCGTGCAGCCGACGCCGATGGCGGTGACGCAGGCGGACCTGCCGGTGCGGCTCGATCTGTTCGACACGGACGGGCGGATGGTGGCGCAACGCTTCCTCGGCCGCCTCCCGCGCGACCACGGGCTGGCGGTCGATCTCGATACGATCCCCGAACTGCGGGCGGGCCATGCGGAGCTCGTCTATGATTTCCGCGATGGCGGCGGCGCCGACGGCTGGCTGCACGCGCTGTTCCGTTGGGAACACCGCGCCAGCGGACATGCCGCGGAATCGAGCTTCGGCGCGCATATGTTCAACACGCTGATGACCTGGCGCGACGAGCCGCAATCCTACTCCGGCCCGCCGCCCGGGCTGACGACGCGGCTGTTCCTGCGCCTGGGCGAGCCCGGGCGGCGCAGCTTCGCGGTGCTGATCTACCCGGCCTCGGCGCCCTGGGCGGCACAGTCCGCCACCGTGCTCGCGCTGCACGATGCGACTGGGAAGCCGATCGCGGAGGAGCGGCTGGCGATCGCCTGCGGCGGCTCGGCGCTGGTGCGGCCGGAGGCGGTGTTCGGCGCCGCACTGCTCGCGCGCGCGGGGACGGACGGCTACATGCTGGTGCGCGATACGACCTGCCGGCTGTTCGGCTATCATGGGCTGATGGACGCGGCGGGCGGCTTCTCGTGCGACCATATGTTCGGGTTCTGAGGCGCGGCATCGGCGGGCGCCGCTCCGGCCCGCAGACGAAAAAGGACGCCGGATGATCGCGATCCGTCCCTTTGCCGATAGCGACGCGCCCGCCCTGGCGGCGATGCTCCGGGAGATGGCGGACACCTATGGCGCGACCATCGCCGCCGACACGCAGGTGGAAGCGGAATTGCCCGGCCATGCCCGGACCGTGGACATCCTGCTCGCCTGCGATGCGGAGACGCTCGTCGGGTTCGCGACCTTCGCGTCCTTGTTCCCGGTCGGCGGCGCGGTCGCGTTCACCTACATCCAGCAGATCTACGTGGGATCCGCTGCGCGCCGCCGCGGCATCGCGCAGCGGCTGATGGCGGCGGTGGCCCGCGCCGCGCGGGACCGCGGCTGCCGGCGGCTGGAATGGTCGACCAGCGTCGACAACACGGTTGCCCGCGCGCTCTACGACGGAATCGGGGCCGTCGGGTCACTGAAAATGCACTACGTGCTGGCGGGGGAGGCGCTCGATCGGCTTGCCGAAGCCTGAGAGATTGTGAATGCCGGCCGATGTTCGAAACGGCGGCAGTCAGGTCGTAAGGGTCTGAACCGGAATGATCGCTGCATCTCTGTCGCACCGTCCAGGCCGTTGCGCCGGCTGCGGCCCGGAGCGCGATGCGGTTCCGCTGCCGCGGGCCGTGAGCTCCCCGCGCCGTCCCGGGCTGCTTCCGGCGCTGTGGGGGCGTTGGGGGCGATTACGTTGGTATATCGGAACGATATCGGCGCACGACCGCCGGCCGCGGTCTAGCGGCCGAAAAGCGGCGGGCGGTAGCCGAGCGGACCGTGGTCCCGGATCGCCGCGGCTTCGGACCGCCGGCGCGGGCGGTCGGGGTCGCGTGCTGCCTCCGACGCGCATCGCAGGGCCGCGCCCGGCGCGGGCGGCGGGCACGGCGGGGCGTCGTGCGGCGTGATGCCGAACATCCGGCAGAGCGGGCGCAGCACCCGCCACAGGCGCGGGGCTGTCGCCAGCAGTTCCGTCATTTCCGGCTGCGCCAGGAGATAGGCGAACTCGATGCCGAACGGCACCGTCTCCGGCGCCATCCGCGCCAGCCAGCCGTAGCTTCTGGGCAGGGTCCGGCGCGGCGCGGGGGGCCAGGTCGGCGTCGCAGTGGCCGGCACCGCATCGGCGGGCATGGGGGCGGGTTCGGCGGGGCGGCGGCGGGACCTCGCCACCGGATGGGCGGCGATGGCGGCGAAACGCTCGGCTGCTTCCGTGAGGCGGTTCCACAGCCGGGCCGCGAGGTCCATCAGGACCGGGTTGTGCTCGGCGCCGGTCGCCATCGCTTCCCGCAGCCCGCCGATGAAGCGGGCGAAGCGCCCGGCGAGGGCCCAGGCGCTGGTGGCGGGAGGAGAAGGGGCGGCGGCCGACATGAACGAAACAAGAACACAACTCCGCCGCCGTGTCAAGCTGTTTCCGCGCCGGGGCCGCCGCGGCCCGGGCGGTCACGCTGGGCCGGCGGGGGATCGCGCGCGGCTGTGCCGGGGATCGGGCGGGGCGGCAGGGTCGATGCGGTCGACGGCGGCGCCGTCGGGTGCGGGCAGATCGGGCGCGGGAAAGGGCCGCGTGTGCGGGGAGGTTTCTCGGTTCGGCTGGATGCCGTTTCTCCGTCCCGGCCGTAGCTCAATCGGACGCGGCGGGGTGGGCCGGGTCAAGGATCGGCGCTTCTTCGGCGCCGACCGCTCCGCGGCGCGACCTCTTGGGAGCGTCCTTGAGGCGGTCCATCCCGCCGCCTCACGCTCGGTCTGCCGGGCTGATCGCGGCCGTGGTCCGGAGGTATCGTCTGGGCGCGGCCAGGCGTTGGATATTTGCGGCGGTGGGTCTCTTCAATGACGACGTCGCCGGACACGCCGGTACTCCACCCCGGCACAGACAGAATTTTACGTTTCTATCTCGCATAGAAAATATATTATGGAGAAGCAAACCTATGCGCATATGACGCTGAGAAGCAGTACGTGACGGATAAAGACATATCCGACGGGCTTCTTGTTGTTGGTGTCGCTGGCACGGTGGCTGGTGGCGTGATAACGGCGGTCGGCGCGGCATCGGCACCTGCGAGCGGACTAACAACGGGAGTAGGCGCAACGACTACGTTGGCATCATATTTCAAGAGCGACGAACCGAAGTCAGGACTCCGCTAGCTCTGTTACTACGAAGTACAACGAGATGGCCTTCGGAGACCCGAAGGCGACCGCAACGGCTGGTAAGTGGCAAACTCTGCAAAAGAACCAGGTCGAAACCGCCCCCGCGGCCTTCCGGCAGGCTTGTGATGGTTTCCTAAACTCAGGTTCAGCACCAGTACAACAGCAGCCCCCCACGCCAGCGGGGGCAGCGGGCGCGAAGAATGCAGGGTCTCAGGCCGTCGCATTGTGGCTACCCGAGCAAAGCAGCGGACAATAGGCGAGCTGTGGCTTGAGGGGCTAGGAGACGAGGCCCAAGAGAGAAATTAAGTTTACGACCTATCCTTGCATTTTAAGGATACGGCCGTATCTTTCAAATGCGTCTGAGGCATTTGAAGGATAGCATCCGCCGATGCGTGCTGCTGACCTGTCCCCCGACCGCCGCAAACGCCTGGTGCCTGTCCCGGGGTCTCTCCATCCTAACGTCAAAGCCCTGGTTCCGCCTCCGGCCCCCCGGGAAATCGACGCTCGCGAGGTTCTAGGGCCGCTTCTGGCGGCCGAGGGTGCGGTTGCGACCGTTGCAGCAGTTGCCCGGCGCCTGCCGCAACCCGACCTCATCACCAGGAGCCTGGAACGTCGGGAGGCGGTGCTTTCCTCGCAAATCGAGGGCACCCACACCGACCTGACCCAGCTCCTTGAGTACGAGGCCACAGGGTCCGGCGAGGACCTGCCGCCCGACGCCCCTGTGACCCTCGGCTACGTCAGGGCACTCGACCACGGCCTTCGCGTCGTCCGCCGGGACGGCACGAAGGGCCTGACCTTGGACCTCATCCGCGACCTGCACCGGGTCCTCATGGACGGCACCATCTACCCCTATTTCGAGGGGTCGGGTGCCTCGCGGTTGATCCAAAACTGGATTGGCGGCGGGGGCCGCATCGAGGACGCAATCCTTGTTCCGGCGCCGACAGACCACCTTGAAGAATGCTTGACCGACCTGGAAAGGTTCCTGCGGGCGGATCTCGATAGCCCGGCCCTGCTGGCGCTCCCGCTCCGCATGGCGATTGCTCACGCGCAGTTCGAAGCCATCCACCCCTTCAGCGACGGCAACGGCAGAGTCGGACGGTTGCTGCCGCCCTTGATGCTGGCGGCCGAGGGCCTGCCGCCGCTGTACTTGGCGGGCTACCTCAAATCGAATCAGCGCATGTACTACGACCGCTTGGCAGGAGTGCAGCTCCGGGGGGAGTGGACACCGTGGCTGCGATTTTTCCTTGCCGGAATCAAAGCTGCCGCCTCGAACGAGACCGAAACCGCCGCCGCGCTTTTGGCCGTGCGCTCCGACTGGCAAGACCGGACGGTGCACGTCCGGTCCAACGCCGCCGCCAAAAGGCTTCTGGACGTTTTCCTTGGCGCTCCGGTCCAGACCGTGGCCTCGGCGAGCAAAGCCCTCGGAGTGTCGATTCCGGCCGCCAATCACGGCATCGACGTGCTGGTACGGCGCGGAATCCTGAATGAGATGACCGGGCGCAGGTGGAGGCGAACCTTCCAGGCGCACCAAGTCATCGCCGTGCTTGAGCATGGCCCGGAGGTCGCGTATCAATGATTCGTTGACTCGGGCCTTTTGCTTGTGCCAGGGCCAGAACCAACGAAGCGCGCTCCTGGTACGCATAATGGGACAGGCAGCGAACACAGGGCAGACAAATCAGGAAGAACAGGCCGGGATTCACACCTTCCATGCGCTATCGGCACGAACGCGGCCCGACGGTAGGACGGCGAACATCTTATCGACTTTATTAGACAAAGCGCCTTCTGAAAGTTGCGATTCCCGCTTATGCGTACCGGGAGGGCCTTTCGTTAGTTCTGGCCTGGACGATCATGAATCGCTATCTTGAACTACGCGTGCGCAGCGTCGATAAGCTGCCCGAAGAATTTTCTGTCCTATAGTGCTCGCACGGACGTCGACATCGCATAATTCTTAGTTTATGCACAGACCCATCTGCGAAGACGAGCGCCGTCACATCGCAGCGATCAAAACACAACGTTCCAATCACGCTTCATGCTCACGACGGTGATGCCGTAGTCCTGAGCCTTGTCAAGCGCCTCGGACAACGGGCTCAGCCGGAACTCTCGGTCGTAGGCTGCCTCCCGGGCTGCGTCGTCATGGTGGAGCAGCAACGCGAGCCGAGGCCCTGAGCCGGACTTCGTGTAACGCATCATGGCAAGATCGCCGTCGGAATTGCCGAACGCCAATAGTGGTCTACGGCCAATATGCAGGCCGATGTTCAGCGCCTTCACTTCCCGGTCGCCAAAGCTGTTGAGCTCCGGAAGCTTCACGAGCGAAACCCGGTTGTCTCTCGAATCGTAGCGCAGTTTCACGCTGGAACCGATCACCTGTTCTCGTGGGACGCCGTAAGCTTCCTCCGCGAACGCGCGCATGAAGTCCACGCCGCCTGCCGACACGATATAGGTCTTGAAGCCGTTTTCCCGTAAGTATGCGAGCAACTCGACCTGCGGGCGATAGGTGCATTCCTTGAATAGCCGGCCAAACTTGGGATGCCTCGCCGTCGCTAACCATCCGCTTGCAGATTGCTCAAAGTCCTCATCGGTTATGCCCGCATGGGTGGCGAAAGCCAGTTCGAACAGCGCCTGTTTGCCGAGTCTGAAAAGCGTTCTGTAATCGTGTTCGAGCACGGCCTTGAACGGTTGACGCTCGCTCATTGTCGGGTCCTTGGCCGACAACTGCGTCACGCGGTCAAAGGCGAAAAAGAACTGTACCTGAAGCGGCTGCTCGCACCAGAGTGTCCCGTCGTTGTCGAACGTGGCAATGCGCCCGGCTGGCGGCACGAATTCGGTGCCTCCTTGCTTTGTCACACGCGCGACAAAGTCGAGGATAGCGAATTTCGCCGCGCTGTCGTTCCAGGAGGGAAGCCACTGACCATCCGCCATTGATGCCTCCAGCTCAGAGGTGGTTCCAAGCTTCCACAGAGATTTGACACCAAGTCAAGAAGGTTACTAATGTTATCCCCACCTGTGGCCACGCAGCAACAGGGAGGGAGGAAGATGCTTGACCATTTGGTGGTCTTCACGGCTATCGGGATAGGGCTTGGGCTAATGCTCGCATCGACTCAGGTGTCAGTCGCCCAGCAGAACCCGGTGACGGCAATCGACATCGCGCTCGAACCCGACGCAACGATGGTTCAGCACGCGATGGCCACCAACGCTCGTCTGCTCAAGGCTTTCCCGAAGGGCTTTGCTCTGGATGAGACGCACCATCCGCACATCTCTATGTTGCAGCAGTTCGTCCGCACGGACGACCTCGACAAGGTATTTGCGGCGGCGAACGCGGTTATGGCCAAAGAGAAGCCCACGGCATGGACGCTGAAGGCGTTCAAGTATTACTACATCCCGTCTCCGCCTCTCGGCCTCGCGGGAATCGTAGTCGAACCGACTGAAGACCTGCATCGGCTGCAAGATGAACTCATCACAGCCGTCGCGCCCTACACCGTGAAGACAGGTACCCCGGCGGCGTTCTTCAGCGACGAGGGCGGACGCGACATTCAAAAATTCCTCATCAGCTACGTCGCCAATTTCGTCACAGACGCAGCGGGCAAGCGATTCAATCCACACGTGACGATAGGCGTTGGAACGGAAACATATTTGAACGAGATGTTGGCGGAGCCATTCGCATCGTTTACGTTCTCAGCCGCTGGCGCGTCGGTCTATCAGCTTGGCACCTTTGGCACAGCTCGGAAGGAACTTAGGGCGCTAACGCTGACGCCCTGAGAGGGAGGCGTGTGCCGTATAATTTTCGTATTCTGTTGACTGGCCGTCCGGGAGCTACACGCGCCTGATCGTGAACAGGAGGCGAACGCTCAGGGTAACGTCTGCAAATTTGTAATGTGTGTTTTTCTTGACTTTCACACCGTCCTGCGGTGGCGCTCGACCCCATCTGGTCGCACTGCGGGGCGGCCGTCCGTGCGAACCCAGCCCGGACACGAGAACGCCGTACGCGGGTTGGCTTCCCCCAGCGGGCGCTATCGCATCGATACCATCGGCAGGGAGCAGGATTCGAAGCCGCGGCCCGCGCGAATGCGACAGGAAACCGCAGGGCAAAGACCTCGTGCGTCCGACAAATCCCACGCAGGAAGGGTTCTCTCGACATGACCGAGAGGCGGGGTGCTCCAAAACCGCGCCTCGGCTCAGGATTGCGCCTCGGGCGACAGCACCATGCACGCCGCATGGTGGTACGAAAGCTGCGTGCAGGCCCGCACCGCGGCTTCCCGCGACAACCCGCCCAGCCGGGCGCGCCACAGCACGGCGTGGCCGTGCCGCACGGCCTCCACCAGCGGACGCGCGCTCCCCAGCACCGTGCGGGCCCGCGCCTGGGCCTCGCCGGCGGCACGGTGCGCCTGGGCGGGATCGCTGAACGCGCCCACCTGCACCGCCCAGCCACCCGACAGCGCGAAGGAGCGTGGCGGCGGCGGCGGCTCGGCGAAGGCCGTCGGCACCAGGCGGAAGCCCATCCGCGGCGGTCGCGGCGGCGGCGGCAGGCGAGGCGGCGGGGCCAGATAGGCCACCTGCGCCCGCGGCGGGGTCACGATGCGCGGCGGCGGCGCCGCCTCGGCCATCCGCACCGGCGGCTGGTAGGGCGCCGGTTGCTGCGGCTGATACGGTGCGGACACGGGCGCCGGCGGCCGCACCCAGCGGCTCGCGACCTGCACCGGTGCGTAGCCGCCCGGGCCGTAGCGCAGGCCGGGCGGGATATCCATCGGCAGCCGGTTCATGGCGTAGGCGGCCGCCGGCGACTGGCGCTGCGGATAAGCGCCGGCGATCGCGGGCGCGATCATCGCGACGTAGCGGCGGGTCTCGTTCGGCAGCGGCCGCTCGTCGGCGAGGTAGTCGTCGAGCCGCCGCGGGCCGGCATTGTAGGCGGCCAGGAAACCGGGGAAGCCGTAGATGTCGTACATCTCGCGCAGATAGGCCGCACCGGCCATGATGTTGTCGCGCGGGTTGTACGGATCGCCGCCGAGCCCGTACTCCTGGCGCAGATCCTGATACGTATCCGGCATGACCTGCATCAGCCCCATCGCGCCCACGGGCGAGGTGGTGAGCCGGCCGTCCATGTATTCGTTCCCACCCGATTCCACGTGCATGACGGCGCGGATCCAGCGCGCCGGCACGTCGAACCGCGTCGAGGCCTGGCGGATGTAGGGCCCCCAGGGATCGCCGGGCGGACCCGGCGGCGCGTAGTTGCCATGCGCCATCTCCGCGTAGCGCGCGGCCTGCTCGCGCGCGCCGAGCTGCGGCCCCTGGCTGGCGCAGGCGGACAGCGTCGCCACGGCGGCGAGGCAGCCGAAGGCACGCAGCCACGTTCGCAGGCCCCCCGCCGGCACCGCGAACGCAGCACGGGATGCAAGCCTGGAACGTGCAGGGCGGGTGATCGGCAACGGAACCTCCGTCGTGGCGCGGCCGGGAACAGCCGGAGGGCACGGCGGCCGGGCGGCCGTCGCTCAGGCGGGCAGTCAGGACTTTGCCATAACCCCTTATCGTAGAACGGAGTCCATCGCAAGAATATCTCGCAGCCGCGCCGGCGCCGTGGCCATTACGCTTGCCCCGCCCACGACGGCCGGTAAGGATGTACGCCGGGTCAGCGAGGAAGGCTTATGCGCGAGCGGCATCGGATGCGGGCGGCGCCGATCTGCCTGGCCCTCGGCCTGGGTCTGGGGCTGGGCTTGGGCCTGGGGGGCTGCGCGGTGCGCCCCGGGTCCGGCTCCGCGCCGGCCGTGCCGACGCCAACCGCCCGCCTCGCGCCGGAGCGGTCCGAAGAACAGATCGGCGTGATCGTGGCGCTGCGCCCGGTGCCCGCGCGCACGCTCGGCATGGACCCGGCTGCGTTTCGCGAGGATGCCGCCGCGACGCCCACCGGACCGGAGCCGGAATATACCGAGATCGTGATTCGTGAGCGCAACGGACACACCCGGGTCGTGGTGCAGCCGCTCGCCGCCGGCCTCCTGCCGGGGCGCCGGGTGCGCCTCGTGCGCGCCGCGCAACTCGCGGTCTTGATGCCCGACGCCCGTTAACGACGGCAGCGGCAGCGGGTTGAAATCGGGACTATCCGCCGCCACCGTCCCGCCCGTGCTTGACGCTCCCCCGTCCCCGTGCCCCAACATCTCCCTAACGAAAACCAATCCGTCCGGGAGAGTCCAAGAATGTCCGTCATCCTGACCCGCCGTGCCTTCGGCGCCGCCGCGACCGTCGGCCTGGCCGCGCCGGTCCTGGCCACCCCCTTCATCGCCCGCGCCGAGGCTGCCCAACCGCTGCTGCTGCGCTGCTCGGTCGATACGGCGCCGTCGCATCCGCGCAACATCGCCCTGCGTGACTTCCTGGCGAAGATCGAGCACGCCTCCGACGGAAGGGTCCGCACCAGGCTGTTCGAAAGCGGCTCCCTGTTCCCCGACCTGCACGTGGTCAAGGCGCTGGTGCAAGGCCAGGTCGAGCTCGCCTGCCCCGGCACCTGGACCCTGACCGGCTTCGTGCCGGACGCGGACTTCTCCGAACTGCCGGGTCTTTACGGCGTGCCGAGCGCGCAGGTGGACAAGGCGGTCGACGGCGCGCCCGGCACCTATGTCAACGGCGAGCTGACCCGCAAGCTGGGGCTCCAGCTCCTGGGCGGCTGGCTGGCCTGGGGGTTCAACGCCTGGTTCTCGACCAGGAAGCCCATGACTTCGCTCGCCGACCTGCGCGGGATGAAGCTGCGCAGCCCGGGCGGTGTGCTCAATTCCTGGCGCATCCGGTTCTTCGGCGGCCTGCCCAACGTGACCGCCTGGCCGGACGTGCCGCTCGCGATGTCGCAAGGGACGTTCGACGGGCTGATCACCACGAACGAAAGCGCCCGCAGCTCCAAGCTGTACGATTCCGGAATGCGCCATTCGCTCCAGGACGAGCAGGCGTTTTCCTATTACGCCCCGATGATGAACCATGCGTTCTGGAACAAGCTCGGTCCGAAGCTGCAGCACAAGGTGCTCGCGCTCTGGGCGGAGAACCTGCCGGCCTATCGTGCGAATACCGCCGCCACCCAGCGCACGGCGCGCGCCGCCTTGACCGCGCATGGCGTGCATTTCGCCGATGTCTCGCCGGCCGAGCGCGAGGCGGTGCGCCGGAAGATGTTGCCACAGCAGGCCAAGGCCGCGGCGGAGGCGCATATGTCGCTGCACCTCGTGAAGCTGGTGATGGCAAGCGTCGGCGCCTGAGCGTCGCCGCGCCTTAAGGCCCTGAGCCCCGATAATTGCGTCACCCGTCTGGTTGCCTTGGCGTGAAGATATAGTTCCACTCGTCATGAAAATCGTCGGTCTGAATGTTGAGGGCGGCCATCTCGGCATCGGAGACCCTGATGCCTTTGTCGTAGGCATTGGCATCGATCCGGCAGGCGACGGTGAGGCCGGTGCTGGTGCGGGTGTTGGCGATCAGCTGAATGATGACCTGATGGCTGAGCAGCGGCTTGCCGCGCCAGTTCTGGGTGATGAAGGCGAACGGGCGGTGTTCGATGCGGTTCCACTTGCTGATGCCCGGCGGCAGATGGCAAACGGTGATCGCGGGCTCGCCGGCAGCCTGGAAGGCGGTCACCTGGGCGTTGATGTGCTCGAACTGGGCGTTTCGATCGGGGTGGCTGGCCCCTTCGCGGGTCTTGGCATTGGCTTGCAGGCTGAAGCCCAGGCGCTTCAGCAGGCGGCCGACCAGCTTCTGACCGGCCGGAAGCCCCGCTCGGCCAGCTCTGCGGACAGGTGGCGCTGGCTCTTGCTCACCCACAGCAGGGGCGCTTCCGGATCGCCGCGGATGGACGACTGCACCAGGTTCTTCAAGACGTCCAGAAGCCCAGGCTGCGTCTCGGTCGCCGGCTTGCCGCCGCCGCCATGGCGCCGGACTCGCGGGCTGGACATCACCGCACCCGAACGCAGGTCGGCCAGGCCACGGCCGATGATGCTGCGCGCAATCCCGGTCGCCCGCGCGACCGCCACCACCCCGCCACGCCCGGCCGCACGCGCTTCGCTGGCCGCAAACAGCCGGCGCCCCTCTCGTTCAGGACTGGCGCAAGCGCCTCGAAGCGGGCCTTGGTGGCAGCGGCGTCGATCACCCGGTCAGGATAGACGCCCCAGGCGCCAGGTCACGCCGGATCCCTGATTCGTTCGTTGCGTTCTCGCCGCACTCCCGATTCTCTATCTTGCGATTCGGTTGCCCGGGCTCAGGCCCTAACCCCGGGCGTCGTCGCCCGGGGCCTCGCCGCGCCCGGAGCGTAGCCGTCGGGCGGACGCGCCCGGCCGGCCGTGCCGCCGCGGAGACGCGGCGCGGCCGATCGGGGCGATACCGGAAGGGCGCGATATCAGATGGGCGCAATCCCGGACCGGGGTCGCGATCGCCCCGGCCCGTGGCTGTACTCGCTACTCGCTTGACGCCCCTCCCGCCCCCGTGCAGTAACCGGGCCGCCCAAGATCACCGTTCCGGGAGGTCCAAATGTCCATCACTCTGACCCGCCGCGCCTTCGGCGCCGCGGCCACCGCTGCCCTGGCCGTGCCGCTCGCCGCGCCCTTCATCCGCAATGCCGAAGCCGCTGCCCCGCTCGTGCTGCGCTGCTCGCTCGATACCGAGCCGTCCCATCCGCGCAACGTCGGCATCCGCGACTTCCTCGCCAAGGTCGAGAAGGCGTCGGACGGCCAGATCCAGACCAAGCTGTTCCAAAGTGGCGCGCTGTTCCCCGACCTGCACGTGGTGAAGGCCATGGTGCAGGGCCAGGTGGAAATGGCCTGCCCCGGCACCTGGACCATCACCGGTTTCGTGCCGGATGCGGATTTCTCCCAGCTTCCGGGCCTCTATGGCCAGCCGATCGATCTGGTGCACAAGGCGGCCGACGGCGCTGCCGGCAAATTCGTCAATGCCGAGATCGCCAAGAAGCTGCACCTGCACGTGCTCGGCGGCTGGTACGATCTCGGGTTCAACAACTGGTACTCGACCAAGCGGCCGCTCACCTCGCTCGCCGACCTGAAAGGCATGAAGCTGCGCAGCCCGGGCGGCGTGCTCAATTCCTGGCGTATCCGTTTCTTCGGCGGCATCGCCAACGTGACCGCCTGGCCGGACGTGCCGCTCGCGATGTCGCAGGGCAATTTCGACGGGCTGATCACCACGAACGAAAGCGCCAACAGCTCCAAGCTGTTCGACTCCGGACTACGGCATTCGCTGCAGGACAACCAGGGCATGGGGCTCTACGTGCCGCTGATGAACGCGGCATTCTGGGCCAAGCTCGGGCCGAAGTTGCAGGGAACCGTGACCAGCCTCTGGACCGAGAACCTGCCGGCGTACCGGATGAATACCGCCAAGGCGCAGCACGACGGGCGGCTCGCGCTGGCGAAGCAGGGCGTCGTGTTCATCGACCTCCCGCAGGCGGAGCGTGACGCGGTGCGCAAGAAGATGCTGCCGTTGCAGGCCAAGGCCGCGCATGACGCGCATATGTCGCCGCAGCTCGTGAAGCTGGTCATGGCGGATGTCGGCGCCTGAAGCCTCCGGGCTTGCCGGATCGGGTGCGGCGCGGGCGTTTGCCCGCGCCGCTTCCGCCTGGAACTGGATCGAACGCACATTGGTGGGCCTGCTCGGCGCGTTCGCGATGATCATCGCGGCGGTGCAGGTGTTCGGCCGCTACATCGATCCGGCGAACGCGATCAACTGGGCCGAGGAGGTGATCGTCTATGTCGCCGTCTGGGCGATCATGATCATTGCCAGCCAGTTGGTGCGCACCAACGGCATGGTGCGCCCCGATCTCGTGCTGCGCCTGCTGCCGGCCCGGGTGCAGCGCTGGGTGGAGATCTTCAACTGCCTGGTGGCGCTGGCCTTCACCTTCGGCATGATCTGGTACGGCTGGGCGGTGGTCGGTACCGCGCTGTTGCTCGATCAGCGCAGCTCGTCCGACCTGCAGTTCCCGATCTGGATCTACTACATGGCGCTGCCCACCGGCGGCGCGCTGATGTTCGGGCGCTATGTCATCCGGCTGGTCCGCTATCTCTTTTTCTTCGATCCCGCGACCATGACCGTGGGCCATAACCTCGCGCACGAGGCGCCCCCCGACCTCCTCGCCACCTTCACCGAATAGGCGCCGCGCAGGATGTGGACCATCGGGTTCCTGGTGCTGTTCTTCGGCCTGCTCGCGGCCGGGATGCCGATCTTCCTGGTGCTCGGCGCCTGCGCCGCGGTGCTGTACCAGGTGTCGGGCCAGCCGATGATCGGGTTGGCGCAGAACATGATCGACCAGCTCAATTCGAGCACGCTCATGTCCCTGCCGCTGTTCGTCATGGCAGCCGCCTTCATGCGGCGCGGCGGCGTGGCGCAGGCGCTGGTCGATCTCGCGTCCGCCTGGTTGGGCGGCGTCAAGGGCTCGCTCGGCCTGGTGGCGGTGGTGTCCTGCGCACTGTTCGCGGCGATCTCCGGCTCCTCGGTCGCGACCGCGCTGGCGATGGGCACCATCCTTCTGCCGGCGATGATCGCGCGGGGCTATCCGCGCTCCTTCGCCCTTGGCGTGCTGGGCGCATCGGGCACGATCGGGGTCGTCATCCCGCCGTCGCTCGCGCTGATCCTGTATGGCATCGTCACCGAGCAATCGGTGCCGCGGCTGTTTCTGGCCGGCATCATCCCCGGCCTGCTGCAGGCGGGCGCGTTCTTCGTCTGGGTGCTGTGGTACGCCCGGCACAAGAACTTCCCCTCCGAGCCCGCGATGCCCTTCCGCACGCGGCTGCGCGTGACCTGGCGGGCGCTGCCGGCGATGGCGGTGCCGGTGGTCGTGCTGGTCGGCATCTACGGCGGTTTCATGACGGTGACGGAATCGGCGGCGATGTCCGCGGTCACCGCGCTGATCGTGAGCGTCCTCGTCTATCGCGGCTTCCGCTGGACCCGCACGCTCGACGTGATCGCGGAGGCGCTGTCCTCGGCCGGCGTCATCATGCTCATCATCGCGACGGCGCTGGTGTTCGGCCACTGGATGACCGGATCGGGCGTGCCGGCGCAGATCGTGGAATTCGCCACCCACCAGGGGTTCAGCACCTGGGAATTCCTGCTGGCGACCAACATCATGCTGCTGATCATCGGCTGCTTCCTGGAAGTGGTCAGCACCTTGTTGCTGGTGATGCCGATCCTGGCGCCGGTGCTGGTGCCGCTCGGCATCGATCCGGTGCATTTCGGCATCATCTTCACGCACAACATGGAAGTGGGGCTGGTGCACCCGCCGGTGGGGCTGAACCTCTATGTGCTGTCCACCATCTCCGACGCGCCGATCGGGGAGGTGATCCGCGGCATCCTGCCGTTCCTGGTGATCCTGCTGCTGGTGCTGGGGCTCATCACCTACTGGCCGGCGATGACCCTGTGGCTGCCCAACCTCGTGTTCGGGAAGTAGGTTTCTTCGCTTCAGGGGTTGGGGGGAGGGGGCGTACAGCGCTCGCGCGGTTGACCGCCCGCCCGCCGCGGCTATCGTCGTCGCACCCAGCGAAAGCGCCCCCCATGCCCCATCCCTACCTGCGCAGCGGTATCTTCCTCGCGCCTTTCCACGCGCTCGAAGAAAACCCTACCCTCGCGATCGAGCGCGACCTCGAACTCGTCCAGCATCTCGACCGCCTCGGCTACCACGAGGCCTGGATCGGCGAGCATCATTCCGGCGGCTTCGAGATCATCGCCGCCCCCGAAGTCTTCATCGCCACCGCCGCCGAGCGCACCCGCCACATCCGCCTCGGCACCGGGGTCGTGTCGCTGCCGTACCATAACCCGTTCATCCTCGCCGACCGCATGGTCCTGCTCGACCACCTCACCCGCGGGCGGGCGATGTTCGGGATGGGGCCCGGCGCGCTGGTGCACGACGCCAAGAAGATCGGCGTCGCGGCGGCCGACCAGCGGCCGATGATGAACCAGAGCCTCGATGTCATCGTCCGCCTGCTGGCTGGGGAGACGGTGACGGAAAAGACCGATTGGTACGACCTTACCGACGCCAGGCTGCAACTCCCTTGCTACAGCCAGCCGGTGATGGAGATGGCGGTCGCCGCCTCCCGCTCGCCGACCGGTGCGCTGGCGGCGGGGCGGCACGGGATCGGTATGCTCTCGATCGGCGGCACGTCGCCCGACGCCATGACCCAGCACGCAAGCAACTGGTCCTTGTACGAAGAACAGGCGCGCGCCCACGGCAAGACCCCGGACCGGCGCAACTGGCGCCTGGTCAGCCTGTTCCACATCGCCGAAACCCGCGAACAGGCGCGCGCGAACGTGGCCTTCGGCATCGAGAAATTCGCCCAGTATTTCCGCGACGTCGGCACCTTCCCGATCGTGCCGCCCGGCATCGGCGACGCCTACGAATATCTCCTCGACAACCAGGCCGCCTGCATCGGCACCCCCGACGACGCGATCGCCTATATCCAGCGGCTGCTGGACGGTGCCGGCGGGTTCGGCGCCATCCTGGAGCTCGCGCACAACTGGGCCGACTGGCCGGCGACGCAGCGTCACTACGAGCTTATGGCCCGCTACGTCCTGCCGCACTTCCAGGGCTCGCGCGAGCCGCGCCAGGACAGCTACGCCTTCGCTCGCGACAACAGCGACGTGTTCCGCGCCCAGTCGCAGGCGGCGGTGCAGGCGGAGATCGATCGGCTGGCCGCGCAGCGCGCGGCCGCCGAATAGCAGCCCCGCCCTCGCGCCGGGGGGAGCCCGGGCCCATATCGGGCGCTTGTCGCTTGCCGGGGGGCCGCCCCGGCTTCACCCCGCGCCGCTTCCGCCGGCCCGTCTTTCCCCGGCCCGTCTTCCGCCAGTCAAGGAACACTCTGCCCGTGACCGAACCCGCCCCCGCCGTCCGCCTGACCCGGCTGCCGTCCGGCCTCACCGTCGTCACCGAGCGGATGGAGCGGGTCGAGACCGTCTCCCTCGGCGCCTACGTCGCCGCCGGCTCCCGTCACGAGAGTGCGGCCGAGAACGGCGTGTCCCACTTCCTGGAACACATGGCGTTCAAAGGCACCGAACGGCGCAGCGCGGCGGCCATCGCCGAGGAGATCGAAGCGGTCGGCGGCCACCTCAACGCCTATACCGCGCGCGAGCAGACCGCCTACTACGCCAAGGTCCTGAAGGAAGACACGGACCTCGCCGCCGACATCATCGGCGACATCCTCACCCACTCCACCTTCGAACCCGAAGAGCTGGAACGCGAGCGCGGCGTGATCCTCCAGGAGATCGGCCAGGCGAACGACACGCCGGACGACATCATCTTCGACCGCTTCCAGGAAGCCGCCTATCCCGACCAGCCGATCGGCCGCCCGGTGCTGGGCCTGGAGGCCGGGATCAAGGAAATGCCCCGCAGCGTCCTGACCGGCTACATGCGCCGCCACTATTCCGCCGGCAACGTCGTGGTGGCCGCCGCCGGCGCACTCGATCACGACGCGGTGGTGGCGCTGGTGCAGCGGCACTTCGCCGACCTGCCCGCCGATCCGCCGCCCGCCGCCCTGGCCGCAACCTACGCCGGCGGAGAGTTCCGCGAAGCCCGCGACCTCGACCAGGTGCACATCGTGCTCGGCTTCCCCTCGGTCGGCTACGGCGAGCCCGACTACTACCCGACCCTGCTGCTCTCCACCCTGCTCGGTGGCGGCATGTCCTCGCGCCTGTTCCAGGAAGTGCGGGAAAAGAGAGGGCTGGTCTATTCCGTCTACTCCTTCGCCTCGCCCTTCATGGACGGCGGCCTGTTCGGCATCTACGCCGGCACCGGGGAAAGCGAAGCGGCGGAGCTGATGCCCGTCACCCTGGAAGAACTGCGCAAGGTCCAGCATGGCGTCACCGAGCCGGAACTCGCCCGCGCCCGCGCCCAGGTGAAAGCCTCCCTGCTGATGTCACTCGAAAGCACCGGCAGCCGCTGCGAACAACTCGCCCGGCAATTGCAGGTGTTCGGCCGCGTGATCCCGACCCAGGAAACGGTAGCAAAACTGAACGCCGTCACCGTCGCCGACGTGGAACGCGCCGCCGCCCGCCACTTCCGCGCCACCCCCACCCTCGCCGTGCTTGGCCCGGCCGAGCGCGTGCCCGGCCTCGCCTCGGTCACCGAGGCGCTGGCGGCATAAGGCAAGAAAGGCCAGGGGGCGCTGCCCCCTGGACCCCCGCCAAGGGCAACGGCCCTTGGAACCGATCCGTTTGTTCCGATCGGATGGGGGGTGTCTCGGGTCCGGGACGGGCTGCGCGGGGCGGGGCGTGCGGGTGGGACAGGGCGCAAAAGCGCCCTGTCCCACCCGCACGCCCCGCCCCGCGCAGCCCGTCCCGGACCCGAGACACCCCCCATCCGATCGGAACCAAAAAGACAGGGGTCCAGGGGACTTGTTCCCTGGCGGGGGTCCAGGGGGCAGCGCCCCCTGGCCTTTCTTGCCTTACGACGCCGCCGCCACCGCGTGCCCGGCGGACAGGCGCCAGATGCGGTCGAGGCGTTCGACGCCGGTCAGGCGGTGGGCGATCAGGATCATGCTGCGGCCGTCGGCCATATCGTTCAGGGTGGTGAGGAAGGCGCGTTCGGTTTCCGCGTCCAGGCCGGCGCAGGGTTCGTCGAGGATCAGGATGGGGGCCGGGGACAGCAGCGCGCGGGCGAGCGCCAGTCTGCGGCCCTGGCCGCCGGAGAATTTGGTACCGCCTTCGCCCACCCAACTGTCCAGGCCGTCGGGCAGGGCGCGCACCGCCTCGGCGATCTGAGCGTCTTCCAGAGCTGCCCACAGCGTTGCGTCGTCTGCGTCGGGGCGGGCGAGCAGCAGGTTGTGGCGAATGGTGTCGTCGAACAGGTGGGTGGTTTGGCCGAGCCAGCCGACGCGGGCGCGTACCGCGGCGGCGGGGAGGCGTGCGAGGTCGGTGTCGCCGAGCAGCACCCGGCCCTGTTGCGGGGCTGCCAGTTTCAGCGCCAGTGCCGCAAGCGTCGATTTTCCCGCCCCGGAGGGGCCGAGCAGCGCCACGCGGGCGCCGGGCGGGACTTCCAGGGTGAGGCCGTCGAACACCGCGGGGTGGTCGGGGCGCCAGCGGAAGTGCACGCCTTCGAAGCGCAGGGTGGTGTCGGCGGGCAGGGGCGCGGGTTGGGTGGGCTCGGCGACCGGCGGGGGCGCTTCGGCGGCGTCCAGCACCCGGTGGGCGGCGGCGGCGGCGTGGCCGGCCAGCGCGCCGGCGCGGGGCAGGCCGCCCACCGCCTCGAACCCCGCCACCACGATGAACACCGCGCCGACCGCGAGCACCGGATGGCCGCCGGCGGCGAGCAGGGCGACCAGGATGCCCGCCTGGGCGCAGAGCAGCGCGGCGGCGCCGGCGAGCGCGGTATGGCGGGTGAGGTCGTGCTGGGCGGCGAGCAGGGTGGCTTCGCGCGCCTGCACGGTGGCGAGCATCCGGCCCTCGGCGGCGAAGGCGCGCACTTCGCGCAGGCCGGTGAAGGCGTCCAGCGCGGCGATGCGCAGGCCGGCGGCGGCGGGGGCGAGCCGACCGCCGGCGGCGGCCGCGCCGCGGGCGGCGAAGGCCGGCAGGACGAACGCGGCCAGGGCGAACAGCAGCCCGACCGCGACGGCGGCGCCGGCGCCGAGGCCCCAGAGCAGCACGACCAGCGCCGGCACCAGCAGCACCGCGCCGGCGAGGGGGACGATGATGCGGGCGTAGAGGCCGTCCAGCGCCTCCACATCGCCCACCAGCCGCGCCAGCACGTCGCCCGCCCGGCGGAAGCCGAGGCCGCCGGCGGCGCTGCCGGCCAGGCCGTGGAAGAACCAGACGCGCAGGTCGGCCAGCGCGCGGAACGTGGCCTCGTGCGTCACCACCCGTTCCAGGTAGCGGCCGACGACGCGCAGGATGCCGAGCGCGCGCAGCGCCACCGGCGCGGCCAGCACGCCCGCGGCGACCGCGAGGGCGATGGTCCGCCCGGCGACCGCCATCAGCCCGACCCCGGCGGCGAGCGCGATCAGCGACAGCGCCACCCCGGCCGCCAGCCAGCCCGCGCGCCCGCGCCACAGGCCGAGGATGCGCCGGAGGTCCTTCATGCCGTCAGATCCTTCACGCGGTGGCCCGCACTGGCGCGCCCACAGCGCGCCCGGCGCGCAGGTCGAGCCGCCGGCCGGAGAAGTCGTGGGCGGCGGCGGAATGGCTGGCGAGGATCACCGTGCGTCCGATCGCCAGTCGGCGCAGGCTGTCGAGCACATCGGCCTCGGTGGCGGGGTCGAGATGCGCGGTCGGCTCGTCGAGCAGCAGCAGCGGCGCGTTCTTCAGGAAGGCGCGCGCGATCGCGACCCGCTGCGCCTGGCCGCCGGACAGGCCGAAGCCGCCTTCGCCGACGATCGTGTCGAGGCCGGCGGGAAGCCGGGCAGCGAACTCGGTCACGCGGGCGGCGCGAGCGGCATCCTCGATCTCGGCTTCGGTGGCTTCGGGGCGGGCGAAGCGGATGTTCTCGCGGATGGTGCCGGCGAACAGCACCGGGCGCTGGCCGATCCAGGCGGTCAGGCGCGACAGCGCCGCCGGCACCAGGGTGGCGATGTCGGCGCCGTTCAGGGTGACCCGGCCGCTGTCGGGCCGGACGAAGCCGAGCAGGATTTCGATCACGCTCGATTTGCCGGCCCCCGACGGGCCGGCCAGGATCAGCGTTTCCTCCGCGGGGACACGGAAGTTGAGCCCGTCGAGCGCCGGGCCGCGCGTCTTGTCCCACGTCAGCCGCACGTCCTCGAACGCCACGGCGACGCCGCGGGCGGCGACGGTGCGCACCTCGCGCGGGGGCGCGGGTTCCGGGGCGGGCGGCAGGTCGAGCATCGCATCCGCCGCGCCGACCGCGTGCAGCCGATCCTGGTAGGCGGCTGCGAAGGCGCGCAGCGGGGCGAAGAACTCGGGGACCAGCAGCAGGGCGAACAACGCCGTCCCCGGGCTCGCCAGCCGGTGCGCCAGGATCGCGAGCCCGTAGCGGATGGCGAGCAGCACCAGAGCCAGGGCGGCAGCGAGGTCGAGCGCGGCGGAGGACAGGAACGCCACCCGCAGCACCCGCATGGTGCGCCGGCGCAATTCGTCGGCCGCGGCGGCGAGAGCGGCGGTTTCATCCTCCGTACGGCCATAGAGCACGATGGTGGCGATGCCGCGTACCCGGTCCAGGAACCGCGCCTGCAACCGCGTCATCGCAAGGAACTGCCGGCGGGAGGCCGCCGCCGCGCCGATGCCTGCGAGCGCCATGCCGACCGGCACCGCGAGCCCGCACAGCCCGAGCACCAGCGCCGCCACCGGATCGGCCCAGAGCGCTACGATCAGCACCAGCACCGGTCCGGCGAGCGCGAGCGCGGAGGCCGGGATCCAGCGCGCGTAGAGCCCGTCCAGCGCCTCCACCCGATCGACCACGATGGCAGTCAGATCGCCGGAGTGACGCTGGCGCAGCGCCGCCGGCCCGGCATGCAGCAGCCGGCCCAGCACGTCGCTGCGCAGCCGGCGGCGGGAGGCGGCGCCAGCGGCGCCGGCGGCACGCTCGGCGGCCCAGGCGAGGGCGGCGCGGAGCAGCGCCAGCACGGCGAATGCGACAATGGCCGGCATGTCCGCGCCGCGCCCGGCGAGCGCAGCGGCGAGGGCGGCGGCGACGCAGAAGGCCTGGCCGATGGCGACGGCGGTGCCGGCGAGGCCCGCCAGCAGTACCGGCCGTGCTGCCCGTCCACCCAGCTTGGTTTCGTGCTTCAGCCAGGCCTTGGCCGCAGCCTTGGTGCCGTCCCGCGCGCGCTTCGCCATGGCCGGCATGCCTAGACCAGCTTCCCCCTGGGAGCATCCCGCAGGAAGATTAAAATTCGGTAATCCGAAACCGGTTCGCCACGAAGTATGCGATAGGTCTGCTTTGCCGCACGCTGGGGTTAGGGCCGCGGTAGGGATGCAACTGGGCGCGTGAGCGGCGCCTGCTGGCAGGGGATGGCCGCCGTTCATGACTGCCCGCATCCTGATCGTCGATGACGTCCCGGCCAACACGCGCCTGCTGGAAGCCAAGCTCTCCGCCGAGTACCATCAGGTTGCGAGCGCCCGCGACGGGTTCGAGGCGCTTGCCGCGGCGCGGAACTGGCAGCCGGACCTGATCCTGCTCGACGTGATGATGCCCGGGATGGACGGGCTGGAATGCTGCCGGAAACTTAAGGAGGACCCCGCCACCCTGCACATTCCCGTGGTGATGGTGACGGCGCTGGGGGAGGCGGCGGAACGGGTGGCCGGGCTCGATGCCGGAGCGGATGATTTCCTCAGCAAGCCGGTGGAATACGCGACCCTGATGTGCCGGGTGCGCAGCCTGGTGCGGCTCAAGCGCCTGCTCGACGAATGGCGCGCGCGGGGGGAGACGGTGCGGGCGCTGGGCCTTGCCGCTGATCGGCTGCCGCCGCCGTCGGTGGCCGGGGCGCGGGTGATGGTGGTGGACGACTGGGACGCGGCGGCGGAGACGATCCGCGCCACGCTGAGCCAGGACGGCATCGTCGTGCTGCGTGCCCACGACCGTGCGGAGGCGATGGCGCTGTCGGCGGCGATGCCGCTCGACCTGATCCTGCTCAGCCTCGGCCTGACGGAAGAGGACCCGCTGGCGCTGGCTTCCGGCTTGCGCGCCGCGGACATCACGCACGACGTGCCGTTGCTGCTGATGGGGGACGTGGGGGAGCGGGAGCGGTTGCATCGGGGCTTCGATCTCGGCGCCAACGACTGGCTGCTGCTGCCGCTCGATCCGCAGGAGCTGCGGGTGCGGGCGCGCAACCAGATCCGCCGCAAGCTGTACCAGGACCGGCTGCGCGCCGACCTCGGGGAGGCGATCGAGCTCGCCGTGATCGACCCGCTGACCGGCCTCTATAACCGCCGCTATCTGATGCGCCACCTGCGCTGCATGATGGACCAGAGCCCGCCGCCGCATCTGTCGCTGATGCTGATCGACGTCGATTTCTTCAAGGCGGTAAACGACGCGCATGGCCACGCCGCCGGCGACCGGGCGTTGCGGGTGGTGGCCGAGACCCTGCGCAGCAACATCCGCGCCTTCGATACCCTCGCCCGCTACGGCGGGGAGGAGTTCGTGGTGATCATGCCCGGCGCGGGGCAGGAGCAGGCGGGCCAGGCGGCGGAACGGCTGCGCGAGGCGGTGGCCGGGATGCCCACGCCGCTGATCGCGCCGGCGGGGAACGGCGCGCTGCGCCTTTCGGTGAGTATCGGGGTTGCGGTTTCGGGCCTGGATGCGGACACCGCGGACGGGCTGCTCGCCGCTGCCGATGGGGCGCTGTATGCGGCCAAACGGAGCGGGCGGAACCGGGTGGAACTGGCGCGGGAGTCCTGGCCGGTGGCACCGACGGCCTGAGCGTTCCGTCGGCGACGGCGCGCGTATCAGCGCCCCCTTCCGGCAACCCTGGGGGTTTCGGGCAGGCGGTCTCTCTTGGCTGCGATGGATGCTCGTCGCCCGACGGTCCTCGTCGGGGGACTCCGGCCGCCGTCGCGGGCGTACCGCCCGCGCGCGGCGCTACTTGATCTTCGCCTCGCGGAAAACGACGTGCTTGCGCGCGACGGGATCGTATTTCTTCAACTCGAGCTTGTTCGTCTGCGCGCGGGCGTTCTTCTTGGTCACGTAGAAATACCCGGTATCCGCGCTCGAGACGAGCTTGATCTGAACGGTGTTCGTCTTCGCCATGAGCCTTGTCCTCGGAACCGGCGCTACATGCGGGCGCGGCCGCGCCGCGTCAAGAGCCCTTCGCCGCCGCCGGCCGCTCTGACCGGGGCTGACCGCATTCTGCGGGAACGGGGACGGTTCAGGCCCTACGGCGCACGCCGCGGGTCGGGCTAGTCCGACAGACCAGATGTGGAGGGTTTTTTGGCTCCCCCCATGAGGGCGCAAGAATTGGCCTTGCGGCCTCGGGACCGGTCATGGAGGCTTGGCGCTACCGCCTTCTGAATGATCGCGAAGGCCGTGGCGTGAGGGCTGCGGGATGTCCGACACGGGCCTGGCGGCAAAGTGCGCCGACCGCACTGCCGGACGTGGTGCGCCCGCAGTTCATGCCAACCGGCTGAAGCCGTCGGCACTCCAGCCTTCGCTGCCCACGCCGTGGTGAACGAAGAACAGGCTGGCGGGATCATATTTCTGCTTCACCGCACGCAGCCGCGGATAGTTCGTCCCCCAGAAAGAGCGTTGCCAGTCGCGCTCGAAGTAGTTGCCTTCCGAGACGTAGGAACCTGCGTTCGGCACCACCTTGCGCAACGCATCTGCGGCATTGCCGATGGAAACGGCGTCCCTGCGTGCAGTCGCCAGATCGGGCGGATGGCCGAGCAGGTCGGCATAAGCCCCCGGATCCCCACCGGCGATGATCGCGAGGGCAAACGCTGTCAGCACCGCGGGGTTCGTCGCCGTGTCCCTCGCGGCCGCCACGTCGACGGCATTTGCCCCAGCAAGGCCCTTGTTGAAATGGAGCGCGACGGCCCAGTGCCGGGTCGCTGCAAACAAGGCGTCGCCTAGGCGACTTTGGCGATCCTCTTGCAACAAGGAGGCGGGCAGCCAGGCGGACTGGAAGCCGTGAATAAACACACCGAGCTCGGAATTTTGTTCTGAGAACCACATGTTGTCTTCTGGTGCCCCCGCCCGCCCATCGAAAAACCCCCGACCGGGTCGATTCCGCTGCATGTAAGCAGCGCTCCACCAGTCCCGCGCCGGCATGGTGCTAATCAGGAACGGATCTATAGGGGTATAATCGTGCGGCGATGCGGCAACCCAGTCGATGAACGGACGCCAAGCAGCTTGCGCCTGCTGTTGATCGAGGTCCTGAAACACCATCGTGACGGTAAACGTATTGTCGGCGCCGAAGGTGACGCTCTCGCCCCAGTGCGGGTTCAGGAGGCGGTCGCGATAGAAACCGACGAACCGTCCGATCAGCCGGTGGAACGCGAGATCCGAGGTGGCTTTGATCTTCACGTTCATGCCGCCGAAGATGGCCGGCAATTCACGGGTCCTGAGCGTCAGCCTGGTGACGACGCCGAGACTGCCGCCGCCACCGCCCTTGATTCCCCAGAAGAGGTCGGAATTCGTGCAGGCATTGGCAATCCGCACGGCGCCATCGGCGGTGACGATCTCGGCTTCCAGCAGCCCACCCGCGGCGATGCCATAGCGCTTTGAGAAGCTGCCGAACCCGCCGCTCTGGATCAGCCCGGCGACACCGACTGTCGCACAACCGCCGCCCTGGACGTAGCGGCCGCCCTTCGTCGTCACGGCGGTATAGGTGTGCATCCAGATCGCGCCAGCCCCGACCGTCACAGCCGGCTGCGGCACCTGCACGCCGGCGCAGCCTTGCGCAACGAATGCATCGTGCAGCACGATGCCGTTCATCGCCCGTGTCCAGATCAGCAGCGAGTCGGCTGCGTCCGACGTGCCCTGATAACTGTGGCCGCCGCCTTTGACGACCAGCCGCAGCCGGTGCGTGCGTGCGAAGTCGACGGCCGCAACGACATCGTCGGTTGTTCTGGCCGCAACGGCGTACGCGCTGGGGGCCGACATCCAGGCGTCGACCCAGCCGGCAGTTTGTGTCCCGGCAGGCTGATCGCCGACATAATACGGATTGTGCACGGCCTCGAGCGCGTCCCGGCAGGCCGCGCTGCCCGCTACGTCGGTGCAGGCCGCGAGCAGAGGCCGGACCTTGGTCAGATGCCCGCCGACGTCCCGGTTCAGCTTCTCCCAGCTCGCGGTACCCGGCCATCCCGGGTCGGACGGGCGGACACGGCGGAACACGGTGCGGTCCGGCGATGCCGCGGCCGACGCAGGTGCTGCCAGCGGCGAGAGGACGACGGGCAGAAGCGGGATCGCCGCTACATGTGTAAGCAGGCTTCTCCAATTCATTGGGGCCGTCCCTGATGGAAAATCGCGTCGACCGCACCCAAGTCGTGACAGAGCAGCCGGTGATACGTCAATTATTTCCTAACGATACCAGAGGCGCGATAGGAACGGATCGCCCTCCTGAGAGTTGGGCGGTCTCGGAGTGAGCGCGCCTGCCGCGTCGTGGCCCGGCGATGCGTCGAGGGTTTGCGATTCCCGGCCCGCACACACGCCACGCGGACGGGGCGCCGGCGGACAGGGCGCGGGCGGACAGGGCGCGGGCGGACAGGGCGCGGGCGGACAGGGCGCGGGCGGACAGGGCGCGGGCGGACAGGGCGCGGGCGGACAGGGCGCGGGCGGACAGGGCGCCGCACGATGAAATACCCGACAACCCCGGGCTTAAAACCGTTTCGCTGTCGACTCTGGCCAGGTCAGGCCGGCGGTGCGGACCAGACCGCGCTCGGTGGCGATGGCTGCCAGCCGCACATCGGTGGCGCCTGCCGGGACCGCCTCCATTTCCTGCGCCGCATAGGCGCATCCCAGCGCGAGGGCGCCGGGCATCCCCGCCAGGGTGCGATCGTAATAGCCTCCCCCATAGCCGAGCCGATTGCCCGCCCGGTCGAAGGCCAGCAGCGGCACAAGGAGGAAGCCGGGGACGAGGTCCGGCCCGCCGGGCGCGAAAGTGCCGAATGCCTCGGCCTGCAACGCGGCTCCCGGCTGCCAGAGCCGGAAATGCAGCGCCTGGCCGCGTCGCGGCGTGACCGGCAGCACGACCTTGTGGCCACGATCATGCAGCGCGTGCAGCAGCGGACGGAGGTCGATCTCCTGGCCGATCGGCCAGTACCCGGCCACGACGGCACCGGCGGGTGGGAGCGCCTCGCGCAGCACCACCGCGGCCAGGGCGGCGCCTGCCGCCGGGTCGCCGGTCGCGCGCGCGGCAAGCGCCCGCGCGCGCGCCAAGCGCTTGGCCTCGTCGAGCGCGGCGGGCGGATCGGCGGCGGACATGGAACTGGCGATCAGGAAAGCTGGAGACCGGGGGAGGCTGGAGACCGGGGAAAACGGGGCGGTCGCAGGCAAGGCCGGAAAAGTGCGGGGCTGCCCTGGCCGTTGGCGTCGCATCCTCCCAGAGCCTGCGTGTGCAGGTGGGCACCGGATACCGAGACCAAGATCCCGACAGAGCCAGCTCCCAGGGAGATGCTTACTGGCCCCGGGGATGCCTTACCTGACGCACCGGGAAGCTCCGCCCAGGTAACGTAGGCGGTCGGGGAGGGGTTGCCAAGCGGCATGGCGGAGATTCAGGGCGATCGGACGAAGGGCCACTGCCGGATGCCGCCCCCTTTTCCCCTCCCGCAAGGGGAGGGGAGAAGGGAGGGCGAAATTTCAGCCGCCCAGCAACTGGCCGCCGTCCACCACGATGGTCTGCCCGGTTACCCAGGCGGCGAGCGGGGAGGCCAGGAACAGGACCACGTTCGCCACCTCCTCCGGCTGGCCCATACGGCCGAACGGGATCGAGCGGAAGACGCGCTTGTAGAGGTCCGGCGCCTCGGTCTTGCGCCGGTCCCACACGCCGCCGGGAAACTCGATCGAGCCGGGGGCGACGGCGTTCACCCTTATGCCGTCGCGGGCGTACATCGCCGCCTGGGTCGAGGTGTAATGGATCGCCGCCGCCTTGATCGCCCCGTACGGCGGCTGGCGCGCCGCCGGGCGCAGCGCGGAGATCGACGTGGTGGTGACGATCGCCCCCTTGCTGTCTTTCAGGAACGGCAGCGCCGCCTGGGACGCGTGCACCACCGCCATCATGTCGACGGCGAAACTCGCCGCCCAGGCCTCCGCAGTATCGGGGTTGGCGAAGGCCGAGGCGTTGTTGATCAGGACGTCGACGCCGCCGAGGGCGTCGGCAGCCTCGGGGATCGTACGCGCGATTGCGGCGGGATCGGCCAGGTCGCAGGAGGCGGTGTGGACGGGATGGCCGAAGCGGGAGGCTTCGGCGGCGGTGGCCTGCAAGGCCTCGGCGCCGCGGGCGCAGATCGCCACCCCGGCGCCGGCTTGCGCGAAGCCGAGCGCGATCGCCCGTCCGATGCCGCGCGAGCCGCCGCACACGATCACCCGCTTGCCGCTGAAGTCGAAGCTCATGATGCAAACCCTCCGGTGTGGTACGCCGCGACGCCGTGCCCGCGGCCAAGCCTGCCCGCGCAGGGGGCGCGTAAGTCACCCTGCCCGCGCCCGGGGCGCGAGGCAACGGCGACGGGCGGTCAGTGCAGCAGCAGGGCGGTCCCCGATACGCCGACGTTATAGAGGATGTGCAGCAGGATCGCCGGCCGGATCGACCGGTAGCGCAGCCGCAGCCACACGGCCCCCAGCGCCATCAGCGACACGTCGATGAATCCCGGCGGGTAATGACTCTTTTCCGGCGCGTGCACCGCCACGAACAGCAAGGTTACGATAACGGTCGCCCAGCCCGGGCCGGTGCGCGCGGCGAAGGCGGCGAAGGCGGCGCCGCGAAACAGGAACTCCTCGGTGAGCGGGGCCACCACCAGCAGCAACAGCAGCGACGGACCCAGCATCCAGCCCGGCATCAGCAGCGCCTGGAAATCCGAGTGCGCCGCCCGGCCCGGCGCGACCGGCACCAAGTGGAGAATCGCCATCGCCGCCGCAACGGTGCCGATCCCGAGGACCACGGCCGCCGGATAGGCGCCGCGCTCGGCCGGACACCAGGCGATGCCCTCCGCCGTGCCGAGGGCGAGCCGGTCGCCGGCTCGCCGCAGCACGTAGCGGAGGCACCAGAGCGCGGCCAGGACGTAGGCGGCGATGACGCTGGCGGCCACCAGGCCGGGGCTCGGCGGGGCCGGCACGAAGCGCGCGAAGGGCTGGCCGGCCAACGACGCCTGCAGCCCTCGCACCAGCCCGATGAAGAAGCCGCGGAGCAAGGCCAGCGCCGTCGCCACGCCGACCTGGACGAGCATGAACAGGATGACGAGCCACAGCCCCTGCCACGGGCCGAACGGCTTTCGCCGGCAGCCAGGCGGCCTTGGCAGCTCCCGCCAGGGGTTGACGGTGCGCGGCGGGTCGGAATCGGTCGGCCGAGGTCCCTCCGTTCCGCTCACTTGCGTACCCGCCGTTCGCTGTCGCCGGCCGGGACCATGGCGCGCCCGGCGCGTCACTGGCAAGAACGCCGCGCGGCAAGAACGCTGCGGTGCCCTCCCCACGGTCCGGAGACACGACATGCCCGACCTGTTCACCATCGGCTACGAAGCCTGCACCGTTGCCGACGTCACCGACGCCCTGGTCGCCGCGGACGTGCGCCTGCTGATCGACGTCCGTGCGGTGCCGCAATCGCGCAAGCCCGGCTTCTCCAAGCGCCAGCTTGCCGCCGAGCTCGACGCGCGGGGGATCGGCTATGTGCACCTGCAGGCGCTCGGCACGCCGAAGCCGGGGCGGGACGCGGTGCGCGCCGGCCATCCGGAGATCATGGCGCGCATCTACGGCGCCCACATGACCGGCGACCGCCCGCAGGCGGAGCTGGCGGAAGCGCGCACCCTGGCCGGCGGAGCCCGTGCCTGCCTGCTGTGTTTCGAGCGCGATCCGGCGCACTGCCACCGGACCCTGGTGGCGGAAATGATCGCGGCGGAGACCGGCCAGCGGATCGTGCACCTGCATCCCGCGCCGGAGATGCCGACCCGGCGCGGCGCTTGAGCGCAAAGGTCGAAACGCCCCCGCCCCATCGGCACGGAACCCGGGCGCGACAGATGCCTTCCCTGTCGCCGCTCGCTCATCTCCGGCGGTGCGAGGCGCAGTCGGTATTGCCGCCGCCGGGCTGCGCCTGCTACCCGCATGTGCTGGACCATGCACAGGAGCCCAGGGTGATTGACGCGCCGGCCGCGCCGCGCTGATGGCGGTTTATACCGAAGTCTCCGACGACGCCCTGGCCGCGTTCCTCGCCGCCTACGACATCGGTCGCATCGTCGCCTTCCGCGGCATTGCCGAGGGAGTGGAGAACAGCAACTACGCGCTCCGCACCACCGCCGGCGACTTCATCCTCACCCTCTATGAGAAGCGGGTCGATCCGGCCGATCTGCCCTGGTTCCTCGGGCTGATGGACCATCTGGCCCGGAGCATCGTCTGCCCGCGCCCGGTGGCGGCGCGCGACGGCGTGGCGCTGCGCCCGCTGTGCGGCCGGCTGGCGGCGATCACGACCTTCCTCCCCGGCGTCTGGCCGCGCCGCGTCCGGGTGGAGCATTGCGCCCCGGTGGGGGCCGCGGTCGCCGCGCTGCACCTGGCCGGGCGGGGTTATGCGCCGACCCGGGTGAATGCGCTCGGCCCCGCCGGCTGGCCGCCGCTGCTGGCCCGCTGCGGCGCCGGCACCGAGACGGTGCAGCCCGGGCTCGGCGCCGAGCTTGCCTGCGCGCTCGAGGCCATTCTTGCGGCCTGGCCGGTCGATCTGCCGATCGGGCATATCCATGCCGACCTGTTTCCCGACAATGTCTTCTTCCTGGAGGGGGCGATCTCCGGCCTGATCGATTTCTATTTCGCCGCCACCGATCTGCTGGCCTACGACGTCGCCGTGTGCGTGAACGCCTGGTGCTTCGAGGCGGACGGGGCGCTGAACGTGACCAAGTCGCGGGCGCTGCTGTCGGGATATGGCGGCGTGCGCGCGCTGTCGGCGGCGGAGCGTGCGGCGCTGCCGGTGCTGTGCCAGGGGGCGGCGCTGCGGTTCCTGCTCACCCGGCTGTTCGACTGGGTGAACACGCCGCCGGGGGCACTGGTGACGCGCAAGGACCCGATGGAATACCTGCGCCGGCTGCGCTTCCATCTGAGCGCGCGGGACGCGCACGCCTATGGGATTTGAACCGGCGACGGGTGATTCGGGCCCGACGGATCATGTGGAGATCTGGACCGACGGCGGCTGCAAGCCCAATCCGGGCCGCGGCGGCTGGGCGGCGATCCTGCAATTCGGCGATCACGAGCGGGAACTGTCCGGCGCCGAGGCCGCGACGACCAACAACCGCATGGAGCTGACCGCCGCGCTGTCGGCGCTGGAAGCGTTGAAGCGCCCGTGCACCGTCGTGCTGCACACCGACAGCGAGTATCTGCGCAACGGCGTGACCCGGTGGCACCAGGGCTGGGTGCGGCGCAACTGGCGCAACGCGGCGGGCGATCCGGTGGCGAACATGGATTTGTGGCGGCGGCTGCTGGCGGCGGCGGCGGTGCACCGGATCGAGTGGCGCTGGGTCCGCGGCCATGCGGGGGACCGGATGAACGAGCGCGCCGACGTGCTGGCGACGGCGGCGCGGGAGCGGCTGGGGTAGCGCCGCACCGCCGCCGGCCCGTGGTCTCCGTGTTCGGCGGGTAACGTCAGGGAGCCCGCCCCGCGGTACGACTTGCGCTATGGTGAAACTACCGGCAGACGGAACAGACCGCGCGCGGCCGCCCCCCGGCCGCGCCGGTCCCAGCGGGGAAGACGGATGATGCCTGCATTGCCGTTGCCCATCCTGGACCATGTGGTCGTGAACCTGCGCGAGCGGATCGACGACGGCGAGGCCGTCTATCGCCGCCTCGGCTTCACCCTCACCCCGCGCGGCTTCCACACCCTGGGCTCGGCCAACCACCTGGCCGTGTTCGGCACCGACTACCTGGAGCTGATTTCCGCCCCCGCCAGCGCCACCGGCCGGCAGGAGATCCTGGCCGCGCCGGAGGGCCTGAATGCGATCGTCTTTGCCACCGAAGATTCCGCCGCCACCTACGCCACCCTGCAGGCCGCCGGGCTGCCGGTCGGGCCGCCGCTCGAATTCTCCCGTCCGGTGAGCCTGCCGCAGGGCACGCGCGACGCGATGTTCCGCAACGTGCGCCTGCTGCCCGGTATCGGCGCGCCGGGTCGGCTCTATTTCTGCCATCATTTCACCCGCGATCTGGTTTGGCGGGACGAATGGCGCCACCACCCGAACGGGGCGCTCGGCATCGTGCGCGCGGTGGTCGCCTCGCGCGATCCGGGGGTGCTCGGGACCCTGTTCAGCCGCATGTTCGGTGCCGAGATGGTGCGGACCGGGCCCGACGGCTGCACCTTGCTGCTCGGCCTGGCGCGCTGCGAGGTCACTACGCCGGCCGCGGTGCGCGCCGCCTTCGCCGAGGCAGCGCCCCCCGACGACGGTCGCACCGAGTTCATGGCGGTGCTGACCCTGCGCACCCATTCGCTCGACCGCGCCGCCGCGGCGCTGGCCGCCGGCGGGGTGACGGCGCGGCGGGAGCCCGACCGGATCCTGGTACCGGCCACGGCAGCCTTCGGCGTCACCCTCGAATTCGTCGCCTGAGCGCGGCCGCGCCCGTCGGCGCCCCGCCTGCCGGTGCCCCGCCTGCCGGTGCGGCTCCCGGGCGCGGGGTCCGCCGCGTGCCGGCGTCCGGCCCCCATGCCGTCCGCCACGCCGCTTCCTGTGCGCCCAGGGTGCCGTGCGCCGCCAGCCATTCCCGCCCGCCCGCCGCCAGGCGCGCGCGCAGCCCCGGGTCGCGCACCAGCCGCCCGAGCGCCTCGCACCAGGCCGCCTCGGTGTTCGCGACCAGGATGCCGCCGATCCCGTCGGCGCAGGAGCCGCGATAGGCCGGGCCGTCCGAGGCCACCGTCGCCATCCCGAGTGCTGCGTATTCCAGCGCCTTGATCGCCGACTTGCCGGCGTTGAACCGGCCCCCGGCGCGTCCCTGGGCCAGCGGCGCGATGCCGATGTCCCAGCTTCCCTGCTGCACCAGCCAGTTGACGAACCCCGGGTAGGACGCGGCGGTGGGCGGCGGGCCGATCCGGCTCACCCAGCCCGGCACCGACGCCGCCGCGCTGATCCCGATCATGTCGAAGCCGATCTGCGGCCCGAACGACGCGAGCAGCCGTTCCAGTGCCGGCACGATCAGGGCGAAATCGGCCTCGTGCGTCTGGCTGCCCATGTAGAGGATGCGCACCGGTCCGCCGCGCCGCAGCCGGGCGGCCGGCGGGTCCGCCCACAGCCGCTCGTCGAGCCCGTTGGGCAGCACCATCGCATCCGCCCGCCGCCGGGCGAGCGTGGCGGCGAGCGCGGGGGTGGAGACGCTCACCACGTCGGCCTCCGCCAGCAGCCGCGCGACCGCCGGCGCCAGCGGGGCCAGCCGCGCCGCGTCGGGATGCTGCGGCGGCAGCGCCAGCAGGTCGTCGTCCAGGTCGTAGGCGAGGGTGATCCCGTTGCGCCGGCAATGGCGGACCAGCGCCTGCGCCTGCCCGGCGGTGGCGATGGCGTTGCGATGGGTGACGATCATGTCGGCGCGCAGCAGCTCGGGCGGCACGCCGTGTGGCGCCAGGGTGACGTCGAGCCCGGCGCCGATCCGCGGATGGTCGAGCGGCAGCAGCAGCCGGATATAGGCGCAAGGGGTCAGGGTGCCGTCGTCGAAACATTCCGGAATGACGACGACAGACCGGCGCGCCGGCGCCGCGTCCGCCGTGCACCGGCCGTCCCGCACGGGAGCGTCGGCGGCTGCGCGGCCCATGGCGGGTGCGGCCAAGGGGGGCGTTGCGACGGCGGATGACATCGCCGAGGGGGAGGTACCCAGAGGGGAGGTGCCCGGAGGGAATATGCCGAGCGGGGATATGCCAAGCGGGAATATGCCAAGCGGGGATATGCCGAGCGGGGCCGTGCCAGGCGGGGCCATTGCGGAGGCGGCATGGTTCGGCACGGCAACACCCGCCGGATCGTCCGGTACCGGCGTCGCCGGGGTGGCGGCGCGCCGACGCGCCGTCCGCATCGCGGCGGGCAGCGGCGCGGTCGCCTCCCGGCCCGTCTCTCCGTGCATCAGCCGCATCGGACCCGCAAGTGCGCTGCCCGCGCGTTCGGCCACGGCGACCGCCGTCGCCTCGCCCGCCGCCGCCAGCGCCGTCCGCACCTGCGCGAACACCGCCAGCCATTCGCCCGCCGGCGCCGCGGGATCGACCAGCCAGGTCAGCGCCCGCCCGGCCAGCCGCTCCGGAAACGCCCCGATCGCGCTGGCGACGATCGGCAGCCCGGCCGCCAGGGCCGTGCTCAACGTGTAGCTGTAGGTCTCGGGCCATTGGGCGGGGAACCACACCACGTCCGGGCGCACCCGGGCGAGCATCTCCGGCAGGTCGCCCTCGGCATAGGTGCCGGTCACCGCGATCCGCCGCGCCGCCGGGCCCGGCAACGGCCGTTCCGGCGCGCCCAGCAGGTGGAAGGCGAACTGCCGCGGATCGGCCAGCTCCGCCACCGTCGCCACGATCGCCGCCCCTTTCTGCGGCGCCAGCACGCCGAGCAGCGCGATCCGCAGCGCCCCCCCGCCGTCCCGCCGCAGCGCCCGTGCGGGATGTGGTGCCGGGAAGACGAGGTCCGGCTCGTGCGGGGCCAGCACCGCCCTTCCGGCCCAGCCGTGCCGCGCGAGCCGATCGAACGCATCCCGGCTCGGGCAAAACACGCGCTCGGCGGCGAGGAACAGGAACCCGTGCCGCCGCCGCCAGGCGGTGATGTCGCGCGCGCCGTGGCTCGGGCGGGAGGCGATGCAGGCGTTGCAGCCGGCCGGCCCCGGCTCGCCGCAATACTGCGCATCCCCCCAGGGCAGCAGGTTCACCTGCGGACACAGCGGATAGTAGTCGTGCACCGTCACGTCGAACGCCACGTCCAGCCCTCGGATCAGCGCCGCGACGTCGAAATCGAACCCCATCACGTGGTGCACGTGTACCCGGCTCACCCCGGCCGAGCGCAGCAGCGCCAGCGGCGCTTCCAGCCCGTCACCCGGTACCGCCGCCTCCGGCTGGTCCGGCAGGTCGGGGAAGCGCAGCGCGACCCCGCGCGGATGCGGTTCCAGCAGGACGAAATGCGCCGCCCCGCCCGCCTGCGCCCGCTGTTCGTCCATGTGCCGGCGCACCCCGCCGCCGAGCCCGTGCCCGACCAGCAGCACCACCGGCCGGCCGTCCCCGCGCAGCAGCGCGGCGGTGGCGGCGAAGCGCGCCGGGGTGGCGGGGTCCTGGCGGATGTGGCGGGCGACCAGCGTCGGATAGGCCGGCCAGCGCGCCGCCAGCACGGTCTGCGCCGCCGCCAGCCCCGGCTGCGCGGCGCCGAAGCTGACCGCGCCCTCGTGGTAGACGAAAATGTCGCAGGCGAGCCGGTGCTGCCAGCCGGCGGCGGCGGCGCGCAGGCAGAAATCGTTCTCCTCGCCATAGCCGCGCCCGAAGGTGGCGGCGTCGAAGCCGCCCACCGCATCCAGGGCGGCGCGGCGGATATACATGCAGAACCCGACGGTGGTCGGCACCGCCACGCTCCGCCCGCCATTCGCCGCCTGGCACACGGCGTCCAGCGCCGCCACACTGCGCCCGAAGGCCGGCGGCCCGCCCTCCCGGCTCGGCCAGCCGCAGATCGTCGCGTTGTTGGAGAAGGGGGAGATCGACGCGATCCGCGCCCCCGCATAAGCGTGCCCGGCGAGCCGGCCGAGCCAGCCCGGCGGCACCTCGGTATCCGCATTCAGCAGCACCACGTCGTGCGGCGCCGCGGCGTCCATCCCGCAATTCGCCGCCACCACGAACCCCGCATTGCGCGCCTGGCGCAGCAGCACGATCCGTCCCGCGGCCCGGAGCGTATCGAGCCAGGCGGCCAGTTCCGGCTCCGGCGTCGCGTCGTCCACCACGATCACCCGCCCCGGCGGGCGCGCCGGATCGGCGAGCACGCTTTCCAGGCAGCGCCGCGTCTCGGCGAGGCCGCGATAGACCGGCACCACCACATCGACCACGACGCCCGGCGGAGCGGCCGGCACGCGCCCGGCCGAGGGCAGGAAGGCGGCCGGGTCGAACGCCGGCTCGGTGGCCCACCCGCGGGCGCGGCCGACCCGCAGGTGGTAGAGCAGCGGATTGCCCGCCGCCTCCGGATGCTGCTCCACATACCAGGCGGCGTCGAAACGCGGATGCGGATTGTCGCCGCGCGCGGCGCCGATGCGCAGGTAGTGCAGCAGCGGGTGCTGGCCGCTGGCGCCGACGTCCGCGTAGTGGGTGCGGTACCAGCCGCCGGCGAAGAACGGGTTGGGGTCGCGCTCCTCGCCCAGCCCCAGGGCGACGAAATGCTTCAGCGGATCGTAGCGGGCCGCGGCGACATCGGCGTAGCGGCGCAGGTACCAGTCGGCGTCGAACAACATGCCGAGCGCCGCAGTCGCGTGCTCTGCCGCCGCCGTCCGTGCCGGCGCCGCGGCCAGCCCGGCGTCGGGGAGCAGCGCAAAGCCACGCCAGTCCTCTTCCCCCGCCGGCGCCGGCGGCAACGCGCGTGCCGCATGCCCGGCCGCATCCGCGGGTCCGGCGCTCGCCGGTCCGGCACCCACGGGTCCGGCACCCGCCGGTCGCGTCCCCGTGGGTCCCGTACCCACCGGCCCGGCGGGATGCGGCGGGCCGCCATCGCCGGAGGTGGTGCCTGCGCGCGCGCGCCGCTTCGGCATCGGTCCCCGGCCGGTCAGGCGGCGATCCGCAGCACGGCGTAGAACTCGCCGCTGTCGCGCAGGGTGGGATACAGCCGCTCGATGCGGAACGGCGACAATCCGGCCACCGCCATCAGGTCGAACAGGGCGCGGAAACTGTCGGGGGTGAACTGCCAGGCGTGCAGGTCGAAGGCGAGCTCGGTGCGGCGGACCTCGCGCAGCGCTTCGGAGACCCGCCCGACCAGCCCCGCCTCCGCCCACGGATCGGCCCCAGGGGCGCCGTTCTGGGGGGCGCCGGTCCAATGTGCGCCAGCCCAGTGCGCCGGCGGATCGTTATGGGTTTTCAACAGGTGGTGCGCGATCGTGCTGCGCGGCGCATGCCCGCTGCGCCGCGCCGCATAGGCGTCGAGCACGTCGACCAAGGTAGATGCCGGCACGAAATGGTCGAATGCGTAGCGATGGTCCGGCACCACCAGGAACACGCGCCCGCCCGGCGCCAGCACCGACGCGAGGTCGGTCAGGTGGGTGACCAGGCACGGCTGATGCTCGATGCAGTGCGAGGACAGGATGGCGGGGAAGCGGGCGCGGATCAGCTCCCGATACGGTTCGCCGCGCCAGACGTAGTCGATCGAAGGCACCCGGCTCGCGTCGCCCCAGGGCAGGGCGGCGGCGGTGGCGCGCAGGGCCTCGGTCGGCATGATGTCGAGATAGCGCACGACGTATCCCGCCGGCGCCGGCCAGGGCGTGCAGAACGGTCCGACCTCCAGCAGCGGGCCCGCCGGCGGGAGCAGGGCGAGGAACGCCGCGCGGCCGGCGATCGCGGAACAGACCCGCCCCTCCGCCGCGCCGTGTGCCGCGTAGTGGCGGGCGAGCGCCGCCGGGTCCAGGCCGCTCAGGATTGCCGTGTCGGTGGCGGCATAGGTCGCGGGGTCGAATTCAGCCGGCAGGGGCGGGGGGGCGGCGGGCGCGCGGGACGGGGCGGACGGCGTGTCGGCCAGGGCGGCGATTGGGGCGGCGATCGGGGGCGCCCGGCCGTGCTCGTCGCGGCCCGCCGGCGCGCGGTCGACCGGTGCCGGCGCGGCCGGTGCCGGCGTGGCGCGCTCCCGGGGAAGGTCCGCCCCGGGCGCGGACCGACGCCCGGCTCGTGCTCGCACTGCCGGGGTCCGCACCACGCGTCAGCCCCCCCGCCCGCAAGCAGGGTGGCACAGGCACAAATCCCCGGTCTGATCGGTTCGCACCCGCATCGCGTCACGGCCCCTGTCGCGGTTGGCAGTCGTCGCAGGCTGTAGCATGTGCAAAGGCCGCAGCACGAGAGCCGGCCGCGGATGCCCAGGGCCATCGCGCGAACGACCGGCATATCACTTCTCCCGCCGCGCGGGGCGGACGCCGCGCATCAGGCGGCCGGATGCGCCACCAGGGATGAAACAGGCGGGGGGGCCGCCTTTCTCCCTCTCCCGCGCTTGCGGGGGGGGGGGGAGGGAGAAGGGAACCGTCGTGTCGCCGCGGGCGGATGCGGATCTGGCCGCCCGGGCAAACCGAACGCGTGCGTCCCGGGGGGCGCGGACGACGGCCTGCCGGTGCGACCGGATGAAGGCCCTGGCCCGCCCCCCAGCTTACCTGCCCGTCGGCGTCGCGGCGGCAACCCCCGGCAGGGCCTGGATCTGCCGCAGCAGGTCGCTCGACAGCAGGTGCCCCGTACCGCCGGAGACGCCCCCGGCGCCTGCGCCGGAAGCCGCCTGGGCCATCTGACCCGGAGCGCTGGACTGCAATTGCCGGTCGAATCCATCCTCCCGACGCTGCCGCGCGCGGGGCGACGTGGTGGTGTCCGGGGCAGAAAACGAGTTGACGGCGGGGCTGACGGTCATCGCGCGTGTCTCCCTCTGCGGTGGTGGCGCTCTCCCTCGGGATGACGCCGGAAAACCTGGCCCCGGCGACACAGCAACCCGCGTGCCAGGCGCGCCCAGGCCCCCGTGCCCGCCGCACCGCCCGTCGTATCGCCTGCCACACCGCCCTTGCGCGCCGACCCGGCACAGCCCGCCCGGCACACGACGCCCGGCACGAACTGCCGCCCGGCCGTCCCGTGCCGCTACCGCGTGCCCAGCACCAGCAGCACCACCGCGCCGGCGACCGTCATCGCCACCGGGTTCAGCTCGGTCACGCTCAGCAGCACCGTCGCCGCCAGGGTCACGGCATAGGCCGCCCAGCCATGTTCGGTCCCGCGCAGCAACGCGATCCCGCTCGCGAGCGTGAGCCCCACCGCCACCGGCGCCAGCGCCCGCTCCACCCACGCCCGCCAGCCGCCCGCGCCACCGGATCGCAGCCAGAACCGCGCGACCATATAGGCGAGCACCGCCGACGGGCCGAACATCGCCATACCCGATACCAGCCCTCCGCCCAGCCCGGCCACCTTCTGCCCGATCAGCACCGAAATCAGCGACCCCGGCCCCGGCGCCGAACGCGACAGCGCGAACAGC
The DNA here is from genome assembly GCA_963708095.1 of uncultured Pseudomonadota bacterium. Taxonomy (GTDB): domain Bacteria; phylum Pseudomonadota; class Alphaproteobacteria; order Acetobacterales; family Acetobacteraceae; genus JAJZVS01. The sequence goes on along the minus strand of OY970182.1, from coordinate 1,871,439 downwards.
GCCAGGAACTGCGGCCCGGTCATCCAGTGGTGCACCTCCACCACCGCATGCTGCATCTGCGGAATCACGCCCGCGCCGCCGCCGAACGCCAGCACCGACAGTAGCGCGAACAGACCGGCCAGTTGCAACAGCACAACGATCATCGCGCCGCCCGATCCGCCGCCCCGCCGTCAGCGGACCCCCCGCCCGTGCGGTCGGCCGGCGCCCGCCAATGCAGCGCCAGGCTCGCCGCGATCAGCACAGGCAGCGCCACCAGAAGATTGATACGCAACAATCCCACCGCCAGGGCGGTGGCGCCGGCCACGCCGAACGAAACCACCGAATGCAGGTTGCGCCGCCCAAGTCGGAACCCGATCGCGAACATCAGCCCGACCGCCGAAGCCCCCATGCCGGCCAGCGCCAGCCCAATCCACGCGCCCGCCGGCCCACGGCTCAAGGTGAAGTACACCGAGCCCACCACCAGGAAAACGCCAAGCGGCACCGTCATCAGCCCCGCCATCGCCGCGAGCGCTCCCGCGCCGCCGCGCATCTCGGTGCCGATGAACACCGCCAGGTTCGCATTGGTCGCCCCCGGCACCAGTTGCGCCAGAGCGTAGAAGGTCAAAAACTGCCGGTCGTCGATCCAGCCGCGCCGGGTCACGCTCACCCGGCGCGTCCACGCGGCCAATCCTCCGCCCACACTGCACGCGCCGACCGTCAGGAAGCCCAGATACAGCGCCAATAGCCCGGGCCGCGGCGCCGACGGTCTCACACCGGGCGGCCGAGGGGTGGGGCGTCAACAAGGAAGGCCAGGGGGCGCTGCCCCCTGGACCCCCGCCAGGGAACTCGTCCCCTGGACCCCATTCTTTTCGTTCCGTGCGTGTGGGGGGTATCGCGGTTGGGCTGGCGGCGGCGGGGTGGCCGGGGTGCGGGCAGGGACAGGGCGCATTGGCGCCCTGTCCCTGCCCGCACCCCGGCCACCCCGCCGCCGCCAGCCCAACCGCGATACCCCCCACACGCACGGAACCAACGGAAGGGTTCCAAGGGCGAGCCCTTGGCGGGGTCCAGGGGCAGAGCCCCTGGCCTTGCTTGCAGGCGCCTCACTCCCGCGCCAGCTCGGCGCGGATCAGGCCGCGGTGGCTGGGGGCGTCGATGAAGGCGAGGATTTCGGCTACCAGCGGGTCGGCGCCGCAGCGGGCGCGGGTTTCCGCGAGCCGGGCGGCGAACACGCCGCCGTCGTGGAACAGGCTGCGGAAGGCGGTGTGCAGGGTGCGGATCTGCGCCTTGTCGAAGCCGCGGCGTTTGAGGCCGATCACGTTCAGGGCTGCCAGCCTGGCGCGGTTGCCGATCACGTTGCCGAATGGGATCACGTCGCCTTCCACGCCGGAGACGCCGCCGATCATGGCGGCGCGGCCGATGCGCACGAACTGGTGGATGGCGGCCGCGCCGCCGATCACGGCGTGGTCGCCGATGGTGACGTGCCCGCCCATGACCGCGTTGTTGGCGATGATCACGTGTTCGCCGAGCAGGCAGTCGTGCGCGACGTGAGCCACTGCCATCAGCATGCAGTCGGCGCCGACGCGGGTGACGCCGCGGCCGGTGACGGTGCCGCGGTGGATGGTGCAGTGCTCGCGGATCTGGGTACGGTCGCCGATTTCGCAGCGCGTGGGTTCGCCGCGATACTTCAGGTCCTGCGGCTCCAGCCCGACGGTGCAGAAGGGGAACAGGATCACGTCCGCCCCGATCGTCGTGTGGCCGTCCACCACGACGTGCGACACGAGCCGCGTGCCGTCGGAGATCGTTACGTCCGGTCCGACCGTGCACCACGGCCCGATGCGCACGCCGTGGCCGAGTTCGGCCGAGGGGGCGACGATCGCGGTGGGATGGATTTCCACCCCGGCGAGCAGCGGTTCGTGCAGGGCGGCAAAGGCATCCATGCCGGGGGACCTTTCAGGCGAGGAAACGGGTAAGCACAGCAGACGTCCCTCCCGCGGGCGGCGCGGTTCCGCCGCAGGCGCGATGGCACGACTGTTGCCCTCTGCTTAGCGGCGGGCGGCCTGGCGGCCAACACACTCATTGTTGCCGGATATTTCCGGAAACTCCGGTAACCAATTGTTTCGGCGCAAATTTCGGCGAAATTGCGGCACCGCGGCAGGTCCGGGCCATCCCCCGGGAAGGGGGCGTGCCGGCCGGCGACCGTCTGCGGGTCTGATACCGGCGGCCTCTTCGGCCGGCCGGTATCGCGCATGGGGTTGGCGGGGCGGCCATGCGCAAAATCAAGGGCATACCAGCGGCCAGGTGGACGCCGGACGAGTCATCGGCCGGGGCCGCTGGTATGAAACGCAGTCGGGCCCGGAAGGGTTGCGTACGGAGCGCGCGCCGTCGGGTCGGGTCTCAGGCAGCGCGTTCCATGATCATGGCGGCGTAGGTGGCCTCGGCCACCGTCGCGCCATCCACCCGGGCGATGCCGTGGAACTTCCAGACGTTGCCCCGGCTGCGCAGCGCTTCGACGTGGATGCGGAGCTGGTCGCCCGGCACCACCGGACGGCGGAACTTGGCGCCCTCCACCGACATGAAATAGACCACGCGCCCGGCCTGCTCCGGCCCCAGGGTTTCCACGACCAGCACGGCGGCGGTCTGCGCCATTGCCTCGATGATGAGCACGCCGGGCATCACCGGATGGTTGGGGAAATGGCCCTGGAAGAAAGATTCGTTGACCGAGACGTTCTTCACCCCGATCGCCGAATGGGCGCGCACCAGCTCCACCACCCGGTCGATCATCAGGAACGGGTAGCGGTGCGGGATCGCCTGCATGATCCGCGCGATATCGATGCTCTCCACCCGCTCCCCGGCGCCGGGATAGCGGCCGGCAAGCGGGTCTGCCTCGGCGTTCGCATCCGGGCGTCCGTCGGCGGCGGGGCGGGGGTCGCTCACGGGCCGGGCGGCTGGGCGAGGGGCGGCGCCGGGGCGCAGATCGGTGCCGGGGTGTTCGGTGGCGCTCATTCCACCTCTCCGCGCGGCGGTGGGCTCCCCGGGGCGGGGCGGGTACGGCCCTCCCGCGCCAGCCGCCGCAGCACGGCGATCTCGCGGAACACGGCGCGCAGAGGCTGCGCCGGGGCGCCGCCGACCTCTACCCCCGGGGCGAGGTCCGACATCACGCCCGACTGCGCGGCGATGCGTGCGCCGCGGCCGATCCGCAGGTGCCCGGTCAAGCCGGCCTGGCCGCCTATCATCACATGGTCTTCCACGATCGTGGAACCGGAAATGCCGACCTGCGCCACCACCACGCACAGCCGGCCGATCCGCACGTTGTGGCCGACCTGCACGAGATTGTCGAGCCGGGAACCGGCACCGATCACGGTATCGCGCAGTGTGCCGCGGTCGATCGTGCTGTTGGCGCCGATCTCGACATCGTGCTCGATCACCACACGCCCGAGTTGTGGCGCCGATATGAAACCAGCCTCGCCGGGGACGAAGCCGAATCCCTCCTGGCCGATCCGCGCGCCCGGATAGACCACGACCCGGTCGCCAAGCAGGGCGTGGCTGAGGCTCGCGTGGGTGCCGATGCGGCAGTCCGCGCCCAACACGACGCCGGCGCCGATTACCGCGCCCGGCCCGATCCGGCAGCGGGGCCCGATTTCGGCGCCCGGGCCGATCACCGCCAGCGGGCCGATTTCGGCCGAGGGGTCGAGCCGCGCTGCCGGATCGACCACCGCGCTCGGATGCACCCCCGGGGCGGCGGGGGCCGGCGGATGGAACAGCGCCGCGACCCGCGCCCAGGCGGCGGCCGGGTCGGCGACGACGATCGCGGCCACGCCCGACGGCACCGTGCCCACGAGGTCCGCGCGCACCAGCACCGCCCCGGCGCCGGTGGCGGCGAGGGCGGCGCGGTATTTCGCGTTGTCGAGGTAGCTCGCGTGCTGCGGCCCCGCCGTCTGCAGCGGCGCCACCCCATGCAGCAGCCGCCCCTCCGCCGCGCCGCCGGCCGCTTCAGCCTGGGCTATGTCCCCCCGGGCTATCTCGCCCCGGGCTATCTCCCCCTGGGCTATCTCCCCCTGGGCGGCGGCGGCGACGGCGGCCAGGCTGTGCGGTCCGGCCTGGTCGAAAAAGCGCGGATCGCCGGCGATATCCGTCCGATCCATGCTCCGGCTCAGTGGTGCACCGGCTTGTGCGCCGGCGCGGCCGCCGCCGTCGAGGCGCGCATGGTGAGCGGTGCCACGCCCTCCGGCGGAATGACGACCGATGGCAGCGCCTTGTTCAGCACTTCCAGCACCTCCTCCGTCAGGTCGAACTCCGGCACGTTCACTGCCACCGCCTGGCGCTGCAGCACGAGGTTCATGCCGCGCGAGGACGCGACCCTCTGCACCACCTCCTGCAAGGTGCGCTGGATCTGCGCCAGGGCGAACTGGCCCTGCTCCTGGATGATGCGGTTGCGCTCGGCGAACTCGCGCCGCGAGGTGGCGATGCGGTCCTGCAGCGTCTTCTCTCGCGCGCGGATCTGCGCCGGCGTCAGCTTCCCCCGGTCGGTGGCGAGCTGCTGGCCGAGCGTACGCAGCGCCACCTGTTCCTTCTGCGCATCCTCGTTCAGCTTCTGCCGGCGCACCGCCAGCACCTTGTCCGCCTGCTGATAGGCGGTGGACTCGCGCAGCACGTCGGGCACCGACAGCACGCCCACCACCGTCGCCGGCGGCATCAGCCCGCGCGGCACCGCCGGCACCGGGGGCGCCGGTGGCAGCTGGAGCTCCACCGGCACGGGGGTTTCCTCGGCCGGCGCCGCTGCGGGCGCGGCGGCCGGGCGCGGCGCCGGATGCGGCGCCGCCTCCTGGTGGGGGATGAACCACTGCTTGTCGGCCTGCTGCGCCGAGGCCGGCGCGAGCAGAGCGGCGGAGAGTACGAGGCCGAGACCGGCCGCGGCGAAACGTCGAGTATGGAGCACTAGAACCTCGTTCCAAATCCAAAGCGGAAGAGCTGCGTCTGGTCGCCCGGCTGCTTGATCACGAACGGCGTGAGATCGATGTTGATCAGGCCGAAGCTGGAGCGCCACGAAATGCCGAAGCCGACGCCGACCCGCGGCGCGGAGGAGGCGTTGATCGGCGGGCACGTCCCGCCCGGCTGGGTCGGGCAACTGTTCGATTCAAAATTCGCCTCGGTCAAGGCGCCGATGTCGGCGAACACATGGCCGGACAGCCCGAGGTCGGGCGAGACCGGCAGCGGGAAGTTGAGCTGGTTCGATTCGGTCCAGATGAACCGCCCGCCGAGCGAATCGTCCGCGATCGTGTCGTGCGGCCCGGCGCCGCCGGTCTGGAACCCGCGCAGGTTGTCCCCGCCCAGGAAGAACCGGTCGATGATCTGCTCCTGGTGGCCGAGCGGGAACAACTGCCCCACGCTCGCGCGCAGCCGTATCCCCCACTGGTCGCCGAGCAGCCGTTCGAGCGGGATGTAGTACGCGCCGTCCAGCCGCGTGCGCAGGAACTTGGCATTGCCGCCGAAGCCTGCAAGGTCGGTCGCCAGCGACACGATGTAGCCGCTGGTCGGGACGATCGTGCTGTCGCGGTAGTCGAGCGTCAGCACCTGGCCGACCTGGGACAGCAGGGTGTAGCCCGCCTCGTCGAAAATGAAGGGGCTCGACCCCGGCACGATGTTGTTCACCGTCCGGCCGACCAGCTGGTAGTTCCATACCTGCTGCAGGTGGTTGGTGAAGTTGTACCCGGCGCGGGTCGAGAACCCGACCCGGCTTTCATTGTATGGTGCCGTGCCGAGGTTGTTGTAGTTCAGCAGGAACACGTCCCCGCCCAGCAGCAGGTTGCGGTTCTGAAAATAGGGGTCGGTGATCGACAGGTCGATCGAGCTCTCCTTCTGCGCCAGGATGCCGTTGATCCCGGCATCGACCCCGCTGCCGATGATGTTCTTCTCGGTAATGCCGGCCTGCGCCAGCAGCCCCACGTCGGTGGAGAAGCCGCCGCCCAGGCTGAGCGAGCCGGTCGCCTTCTCGCTCACCCGCGCCGTCACGATCGCCTTGTCGGGTGCCGAGCCGGGGGCGGCGTTGATGTCGACGTTCTGGAAGTAGTCAAGGTCCTTCAGGCGCTGCTCGGTGCGCCGGATCGACCCGGCGTTGAACGCGTCGCCCTCGGCCAGATGGAACTGCCGGCGGATCACGGCGTCCTGGGTGCGCGTGTTGCCGACGATGTCGATGCGCTCGATGAACACCCGCGGGCCGCGGCCGACGTCGAAGCTGATCGCCATCGTCCGGGTCTTCTCGTCGCGCATGTAGTGCGGCGTCACCTGGACGAAGGCGAAGCCGTGGCTGCGGACGTACTCCTCCATCCGGTCGCTGCTGCGCCGGATCGCATCGGCGTCGAACCAGTCGCCCTGCGCGAACTGCAGCTCCCCGGCAAGCACTGCCGGCGTGATCCCCTTGAGGGTCGAGTGGATGGTGACCTTGTTGATCCGGTAGCGCGGGCCTTCATGCACGACGAACGTCAGGAAGAACGCCTTGCGGTCCGGCGCCAGCTCGGCGGTCGCCGAGACGATGCTGAACGCGGCATAGCCGTGCTTGAAGTAGAACTGCCGCAGCAGCTCCTTGTCGAGCTCCAGCCGCTGCGGGCTGTACTGGTCGGAGGTCGAGAGGAATGCCCACCAGCGCTCCTCGCGCGAGTTGATCACCTCCGCCAGGCGGCTCTCGCTGTAGGCGTGGTTGCCGGTGAAGGTGATGCGGCTGATGAGGGTCGAGGGGCCGTCGTTGATCTCGAACACGACGTTCACCCGGTTCTCCGGCAGGCGGATGATCTCGGGATCGACCGTCGCGTCATAATGGCCTTTCTGCGCATAGGCATCCAGGATGCGCTTGCGGTCAGCCTCTGCCGCAGCGCGGGTGAACACCGCGCGCGGGCGCAGCTGCACGACTTTGTTGAGTTCGTCGTCCGTCAGCGCGTGGTTGCCCTCGAACACTACCTTGTTGACAAGCGCGTACTCGCTCACGTGCACAACGAGGTCGTCCCCGGCGCGAGTCAGGCTTACGTCCTGGAACAGGCCGGTAGCATAGAGCGTCTTCAGGCTCTGGTCGAGCAGGGAGGGATCGAACGGATCGCCGGGGCGGACCAGCATGTAGGAGAGGATAGTTCCGGTCTCGATCCGCTTGTTGCCGACCACCTGGATCGAACGGATGACCCCGCCCGGCTGCACGCCGGCAGATGGGCCGGGAGCAGTGCCAGGGGCGCCCCCCGGGGAAGTCCCGGGAGAAGTCCCCGGGACAGTGTGGGGGGCGGTGCGGGGCGGCGCCGCCAGGGCGGCGACGATCAGGCATGGAAACAAGCAGGCAAGGGCCAGCAGGGCGGCGCGAAAGCGGGTCAAACAGTAAGCCTCCGGTCGTTGGCCAGGCCCCCGGGTACGCGCCGCGTGTTTCTCCGGCGGGTCGGGCAAGGCGGCCGGACAATAGCGGCGCCGCTCGGGCCGCGCCAGTCGTCCCGCGCGGCACCGCAGGGGAATCGGGCGAACCTCCGGCAAGCCACCTCTCCCGCGCTGCGCGAGAGGTCGCCGTGCGCAACACGGCGGCTGAGGGCACGACGCACGGGGCCCTCCATCCGGTTCCCCCGCGCGGCACCCGCGCGCGCCGGCGCGACGATATCCGCGCGCCCCGGCGCGACAATACCCGCGCGCCCCGGCGCGACCGGACGGGCTCCCACGCTCAGGGCCGCATTCCGAATCGGGCCAGGCCCGGCGTGCGCAACGGCGCCGCCAGCTCGGCAAACCCGCACAGCAGCCGGCGGGTGTCGCGCGGGTCGATGACCTCCTCCACCCAAAACAATTCGGCGGAACGGAACGGGGAGCGCAGCGCCTCCAGCCGCAACTCGATCTCGGCCAGCTTCGCCGCCGGGTCCGCGCTCGCATCGATCTCCGCCCGGTACGCCGCCTCCACGCCCCCTTCCAGCGGCAGGGAGCCCCAGCTCGCCGACGGCCAGGCGTAGCGCAGCGCCAGCCGCCCGCCCGGCTGGTGACCCAACCCGCCGACGCCGAACACGTTGCGCACGATCACGCTGCACCACGGCACGGAGGTCTGGCAGATCGCCGCGATCGCGCGCACGCCCCAGCGGATTACCGCCGATCGTTCCGCCGCCAGCCCTACCTGGAACCCCGGGCAATCGACCAGGTGCACGAGCGGGAAGTGGAACGTCTCGGCGAGGTCGACGAAGCGGATGATCTTCTGGCAGGCGTCCGCGGTCCAGGCGCCGCCGTGATACAGCGGGTCGCCCGCCAGCAGCGCCACCGGCCAGCCGTCGAGGCGCGCGAATCCGGTGATGATCGAGCGGCCGAACCGGCTGCCCATCTCGAAGAAACTGTCTGCGTCCACCACGCGCGCGATGATCCGGCGCATGTGGTAGGCGCGCTTGGGCTCGCGCGGCACCGCGGCGAGCAGCGCCTCGTCGCGCCGGTCCGGATCGTCCCAGCTGCGTACCCGCGGCGGCAGCGCGTGGACCGAGGTTGGCATGTAGGACAGGAACCGGCGCGCGGCGGCGAAGGCTTCGTCTTCCGTGGAGACCGCGTCGTCCACCGCGCCGCTCGCGGTCTGGATCTCCCACCCGCCCAGCTCCTGCTTGGTGCGCGGCTCGCCGAGCCGTTCGACCACCGGCGGCCCGGCGACGAACACCGCCGACATCTCCTTCACCATCACCGAATAATGGCTGGCGGCGAGCCGCGCCGCGCCGAGGCCGGCGACCGACCCGAGCCCGAGCGCGACCACCGGCACGGTCGCCATGTTCTCCGCGCAGAGTTCGAACGAGGACCCGTCCGACAACCCGCCCGGCAGGTTGGCCCGCCCCGTGGTCTCGATCGTCTTCACCGAACCGCCGCCGCCGGAGCCCTCGATGAGCCGGATCAGCGGCAGGCGGAAGCGGGTCGCCATCTGCTCCGACATCCGCGGCTTGCCCTTGATCGACGCATCCGCCGAGCCGCCGCGCAGGGTGAAATCGTCCCCGGCGACCACCACCGGGCGGCCGTCGATCGTGCCGCGGCCGAACACGCAATTGGCCGGGGTGAAGGATGCGATGCGCTGATCGGGGCCGTAGGTCGCCTTGCCGGCGATCGCGCCGACCTCGTGGAAACTGTCGGGATCGAGCAGGCGCGCGATCCGCTCGCGCACCGTAAGCCGCCCGCCGGCGTGCTGGCGGGCGACGCGGTCCGGCCCGCCGAGCTCGCGGGCCAGGGCTTCGCGGGCGCGCAGCTCGTCGAGCTCGGGCTGCCAGCCCGCGGCGGCGTGCGGCGGCATCGGCCGGTCGTCTGGCATGGACGACGGTTCCTCCCATTCGGTCGTGGCAATCAGGCTATAGAGCAGAACGCGGCGGGCTGGAATTGCCGGGGGGAGGGGGCCATCGAGCCCCTTCCGCGGCGACGATTTGGGAAAACCTGGCAATGATCCGAAATTATTCCGATCACGCGGCTAACGAACGGACGTTCCTGGCCTGGGTGCGGACCGCGATCGCGGTGATGGCGTTCGGCTTTCTGGTGGCGAGGTTCAATCTGTTCCTGAAGATCGCCGCGCAGTCCCTGGCCGGGGGCGGGCGCGCAGCGGCCGTGCCCGGCGGCGGGTTCGGCGGCGCCGCCGGGATCGTGCTCATCGTCGCCGGCACGCTGATGGTGGCGATCGCCGCGATCCGTTTCATCCGCACAGGGCGGGCGATCGACAGCGCGGAGCCGCGTGCCGACGGCGCGCGCATGGATCTGGCGTTGGCGGGCTTGATGGTGGTGCTGGGGATCGCGCTGGTGATGTACCTCGCCCATACGCTGTGGACCGGGCTTTGAGCGACGGGCGCTGCGGAAGCGGACGCGCCCCGTCCCTCAGAACACCCCCAGATACTGCTGCAGATCCACCGCCCCCGACCGCACCACCTCGGCGCTCTCCGCCAGCGCCACGCTCCCCGTGTTCAGGATCACGACATCGTCCGCGAGGTCCATCACGAAGCGCGCGTTCTGCTCCACCAGCACGATCGACAGCCCTTCCTGCTTCAGCCGCCGCACGATCGCCAGCACCTCGGCAACGATCTGCGGCGCCAGCCCCTCCGACGGCTCGTCCATCAGCAGCAGGCGCGGGTTGGTCATCAGCGCGCGGCCGATCGCCAGCATCTGCTGCTCGCCGCCCGACAGCACGCCGGCGGCGTGCTGCTGGCGCTCGGCCAGCCGGGGGAAGGTTGCGAAGACGCGCGGCAGGGTCCAGGCGGCGCGGCCGTCGATGCCGCGCCGCGCCGCCACGATCAGGTTCTCGCGCACGCTCAGGCTGCGGAAGATGCGCCGCCCCTGCGGCACCAGCGCAATGCCCCGCGCCGCAACCGCCTCCGGCGCCAGCCCGCCGATCGTCCGGCCGAACGCCGCGATGCGCCCGCCGCGCGGCCGCACCAGGCCGACGATGGTGGCAAGCGTCGTCGTCTTGCCGGCCCCGTTGCGCCCCAGCAACCCCAGCAGCCGGCCCTCGCCGATCGAGAAGGAGATGCCCTGCAACACATGGCTGTCGCCGTAGAAGGCGTGCACCTCCTCCAGCGTGAGCGCGTCATCCGCCAAGATACACCGCCCGCGTGCGCGCATCGGCCACCACCTCGGCGCGCGTGCCCTCCACCACCACCCGGCCGAAATCGAGCAGGGTGATCCGGTCGGCGAGGTCGAGGGCGGCGTCCATGTCGTGTTCGATCATCACCACCGTCACCTCGGGCGGGATGGCGCCGATCAGCGCGGCGACGTCGCGCCGTTCTTCCGCCGACAGGCCGGCGAAGGGCTCGTCCAGCAGCAGCACGCGCGGTCGTTGCGCGAGCGCCAGCGCGATCTCCACCCGTCGCTGCTCGCCATAGGCCGTCTCCCGCACGTCCCGCGCCGCCAGGTGCGACAGGCCCACGCGCGCCAGCACCGCCTCCGCCGCCACCGCCAGGGCCGGATCGCGATCGAAGCGCCGCAGTGGATTCCACCGTCGCGTCGAGATCCCTAGCAGCGCCAGCATCACGTTGTGGCGCAGGGTTTCGTTCGGAAACAAGGTGATGATCTGGTAGGTGCGCGCGAGGCCGAGATGCGCGCGCCGCCGGCTCGGCAGCGCGGTGATGTCGTGCCCGAACAGCAGGATGCGCCCCTCGGTCGGCCGCAGGTCGCCGGTGATCAGGTTGAACAGGGTGGTCTTGCCGGCGCCGTTGGGCCCGATCAGCAGCCGCCGCTCCCCCGCCGCCACCGTCAGAGTAACGCCGCACGTGACCTTGAGCCCGCCGAACACCTTGTGCAGGCCGCGCACGGCCAGCGCGGGGTGCAGGTCGCGAGCATCCGGCGCGGCAGGTGGCGCCTGCGTGGCGGCGCTCACGATAGCCGCCTGCCGAACATGCCGCCGCGCGCCGCCGGCTGCGCCGCTCCGGGCCGCGGCGCGCGACGCAGCAGGCGCGCGAGACCCGGCACCAGCCCTTCCGGCATGAACAGGATGATGGCCACGAAGATCACCCCCAGCACCAGGTTCCAGTGCGCGATGTAGGAGCTGGCCACATCCTGCATCAGCAGCACGAGCGCCGCGCCGACGATCGGCCCCAGCAGGGTCGCCGCCCCACCGGCGATCACCATCAGCACCACCTCGGCCGAGGTCGTTAGCGACAGCACGTAGGGGCTCGCGAATTCGTTGTAGTAGAAGAAGAACAGCCCGGCGACGGCGGCGGCGAAGCCGGAGATCAAAAAGCCCAGGAACCGGATCAGCCACACATTGTAGCCGAGCGCGCCCATCCGCCGCGGCTGGTCGCGCGTGCCGCGCAGCGCCGCGCCGAGCGGAGAGTGCACGAACCGCCACACCAGCCCCAGCATCACGACGAACATCAGGAACGTCGCGTAGAAGAACGGCGTCGCTCCGTTCAGCGAAATGCCGAACGGCGCGGGGCGGGTGGCGACGCTGATGCCGTTGTCCCCGCCGGTCAGGCTCACCCAGCGTTGCGCGATGCCCCAGACGATCTCGCCCAGGGTCAGGGTGATCATCAGGAAGCTGATGCCGGTGCCGCGCAGGGACAGCACGGCGAACACCGCGGACAGCACCAGGGTGAACCCGATCGCGGCGAGCGCGGCAATCCATTGCGCCGTGCCGCCGGCGACCAGCCAGGCCGCCACGTAGCAGGCGAAGCCGAACAGCCCCGCCTGGCCGAGGGAGACAAGCCCGGCGTAGCCCACCAGGACGTTCAGGCCGAGCGCGAATACCGCCCAGATCATCACCTGGCTCGCGATGTTCACGTCGAACGGCCCGCCCGGCATCCACAGCGGTAGCAGCGCCAGCACCGCCAGACCGGTCGCGGCCAGCAGCGGCTTCATGGCGCCAGCTTGCCGAGCAGACCCTGCGGGCGGATCACCAGCACCGCGAGCAGGGGCAGGAACAGGATCACGTAGGCGAGATCGGGAAACAACGCCTGGCCGAAATTATACAGGAAGCCGATGACGAAGCTGCCGAGCAGCGCGCCCTCCAGGCTGCCGGTGCCGCCCAGGATCACGATGATCAAAGCGAGCGGCAGCATGTCCTGATCGAGCCCCGGATAGACCGACAGGATCGGCCCGCCGATGAACCCGCCCAGGCCGGCAAGCCCGGCGCCGAGCGAAAACACGATGGAAAAGAGCCGCGAGACGCGGATGCCGATCACGCGCGCCATCTGCGGATCGTCCACCCCGGCGCGGATCATCGCGCCGAGCCGCGTGCGCTCTAGCATCAGCCACAGGCCGGCCGCGACGGCGACCGCGATGACCACCACCACGAGACGATAGGTGGGGAAGACGACGCTCAGCACCGGCACCGCGCCGGTGAGGCCCGCCGGCGTCTGCACCTCGATCGGATCGCCACCCCAGATCATCAGGCAGAGATCGGCAACGATCAGCGCGAGCCCCAGGGTCAGCAGCACCTGCGCCTGCGGCTTGCCGGCGAGGCGCCGCAGCAGCAACCGCTCGACGATGGCCCCGGTCGCGGCCAGGGCGAGGCCCGCGAGCAGGGCGGCCGGCCAGAACCCGGCGCCGAGCCGGAGGAAGCTCACGCCGAGATAGGCCCCCAGCATGAAGAACGAGCCGTGCATCAGGTTGGGGATGCGCATCAGCCCGAAGATCAGCGAGAACCCGGCCGCGAGCAGGAACAACAGGCCGCCCAGTGCGATGCTGTTCACCGCCAGGATCAGCCAGAGGTTCACCCGCGGCCGCTCCGGCTATTCGGCGCCGGCCGCGTTCTGCGCCAGCTTCGCGGGTATGCCGTTGCGTGTGTAATTGGGTGTCGCAAGGTATTTCTTCACGTCGAAGGTCCAGAACTGGCTGACGTTCGGATAGACCTTGACGATGGTGTTCACCAGCCCGCTGCCCGACTTGTCGATCCGGCGCATGAAGACGTTGCCGACGATGTTGCCGAAGCGGTCGAAATGGAACGGCCCGCGGATGCTGTCGGTGAAGGACGTGGCGCGCATGGCCTTCACCAGCGCCGCCTTGTCGTCGGTCTTGCCGCCGGTCTTTTGCAGCGCCGCCTCCACCACCACGCCGTTGAGGTAGAAGGTCGCGGCGTTGAGCCCGGGAACGGCGCCGGTCTGCTTCGTGTAGGCGGCGACGAATTCCTTGTTGGCCGCCCCGTTGTAGCTGGCGGAGTAGGGGCAGGCGCTGATGAAGCCGATCGCCTCGTCGCCGAAGCTTTTCAGCAGCGCGTCGTCCGCCGCCGTCTCGCCCCCCAGGAGCTTGTGCTTGCCCTTCATCCCGAGGCTTGCGTATTGCTGGAGGAACTTCACCGGGTTGGAGCCGGCGAGCCCCACGACCACGCCGTCGACCGCGCCGATCTGGGCGATGTAGGGGGTATAGTCGGGCGTGTGCAGCGGCGACCACAGCCTGTTGCGGATCGTCCCGCCGTCGCCGTCGAACACCTGCTGGAACCCGCCGATCTGTTCGTATCCGAAAGCGAAGTCGTCGGCGATCGTATCGGCGGTCTTCAGCTTCATGTCCCGCACGGCATAGTCGGCGAGCGGGAACATCGCCTGCGAGGAAGTGGCGGAGACGCGCACCAGATACGGGTTGGGCGTCCGCGACGTGAGGTCGTCCGCCGCGGCGAGGGACAGGGTCGGCATCTTGTTCTGGATCAGGTAGGTATTGATGGCCAGCAGCTCGAACGCGGCGTACGGCCCGAAGATCATGTCGACGTGGTCGCGCTCGATCAGTTCCTGCGCCTTGGTCTTGGCCCCGGCCGGGTTGCCGCCGGTATCCTGGATGATGACATCGACCTTGCGCCCGGCGATTGTGTGGTTGCGCTGCCTGAAGAACAGCTCGGCGCCCGCCTTGATCTGGATGCCGCCCTCGGCGAGCGGTCCGGTGAGCACGGTGAGCAGCCCGATCCGGATCGGCTTGTTCGCGGCGAGCGCCGGCATGGCGAGCGGTGCGAGGCTTGCGCCGATGCCGGCGCCGACGACACTCTGCAATGCCTTGCGGCGGGTGATGCGCATCCCTTCCTCCCGAGAAGAGCGGGGCGCCGTTATGTCATGGCCCCGGTTATTTGCTGCCTGGAACGCCGTGTTTCGCGCACCGCGGCGCTGGCTGCGGGACGGAAATGAACGCGCCTCGACGGTAGGGTTGCCCCTGGCGGGAGTCAATGCCGGCACGAGCGCACTGGCTGCCACGCGACAGCCCTCTTCTCGGCTTGCGGGAGAGGATCGGGGGATCGTGTCCCCCCTGATGGTGTAGGAGCTGTGGGTAAGTGGCCCGCCGGAGCGACCGCCAAGAGTCTGGCGCAGGCGGGCCACTTATCCACAGCGGCGGCCACCCAGGTGGTCACCGTGGCGGCTCCGGGTAGGGTTGGGTTGCGAGACGCAACCCCAACCCGAAGGACCACCACGATGACCGACGACAAGATTGCGCTGCGCGAGCTCCTGGAAAAGGGTTCCGACGCCAGCTTGCTGCGCGAGATGATTGGCTTCGCTGCGGAACGGCTGATGGCGCTGGAGACCGAGACGCTGTGTGGCGCCGCCCCCGGCGAGCGCACCATCGAGCGGCGCAACCAGCGCAACGGCTATCGTGACCGCGACTGGCAGACCCGTGCCGGCACGGTCGAGCTGCGGATCCCGAAGCTGCGCCACGGCGCCTACTTCCCCGCCTTCCTAGAACCCCGTCGGATGGCAGAAAAAGCCCTGACTGCGGTGATCCAGGAAGCTTATGTCCAGGGCATCTCCACCCGCTCGGTGGACGAGCTGGTGAAGGCGCTGGGCATGGAGGGGATCAGCAAGAGTCAGGTTTCCCGTCTGTGCGGCGAGATCGACGAACGGGTGCAAGCCTTCCTCACCCACTCGATCGAGGGCGAGTGGCCATATATCTGGCTCGATGCCACCTACGTCAAAGTCCGGCGCGATCACCACATCGTCTCGGTAGCGGTGATCGTCGCCGTCGGCGTGAACACCGACGGACGGCGCGAGGTTCTCGGCATGACGATCGGCCACAGCGAGGCCGAGCCGTTCTGGGTGGAGTTCCTGCGCAGCCTGGCCCGGCGCGGCCTGCGCGGCGTCAAGCTGGTGGTCTCCGATGCACACGAGGGGCTGAAGGCGGCCATCACCAAGGTGCTGTGCGCCACCTGGCAACGTTGCCGGGTGCACTTCATGCGCAATGCGCTCGCCTATGCCGGCAAGACCCAGCGGCGCATCGTCTCCGCCTGGGTCGGCACCGCCTTCGCCCAGGACGACGCCGCGGCGGCCAGCACCCAGTGGCGCAAGGTCGCCGACCAGGTGCGACCCCGCGTGCCGAAGCTCGCCAGCCTGATGGACGAGGCCGAAGCCGACGTGCTGGCCTACATGGGCTTCCCGACCCAGCATCGCGCCAAGCTGCACTCCACCAACCCGCTCGAACGCCTCAACGGCGAGATCAAGCGCCGCAGCGATGTCGTCGGCATATTCCCCAACGAGGCGGCGGTGACCCGACTGATCGGCGCCCTACTGCTGGAACAGAACGATGAGTGGGCCGTCCAACGCGCCCGCTACATGAGCCTGGAAACCATCGCCCCTTTGAGCGATGATCCCACCGTCAGCCTGCCCGCCCTGGCAGCCTGATCCGAGGCAGCTCAACCCTGCCCAGGAGCAGCGCTCCTACACCACGAACCGGGAGTACGTCATGCGAAGCTGATGAGTGCCTATGAGTGAAAGTCTCATCCGGCCAAAGCCGTAGCGGGCAAGCCGGGACCGAGTCTTGCGGGCGTCGTGGTAACGCGGGGTCTGAAGTGTAGACAGGGGCCATGTGGGGTGCGGGATTGAGCCTCGAAATGTGGAAGATCGCGAAGGCCGAGAGGGTTCCCTTTCTCGAAGGCAGCACGTGCGTCATCGTTACGCGAGATGACGTCGCTTCGCCGGGGTCGAAGGCCGTGTCACGCATGGAAAGCATTCATCGGAACATGAGAGGCCCGACCGGGTCCGCTGGATTGGTCTCCGGCGGGGGAGGGCGGCGAGGCGATGCCGGAGCCGTCATCCGAGCTGAGGTCGGGAGTCGGACTGGTTCGTAGTACCGATGACACCGTCGAAGGAAACGAGACGCGCCGAGGGAAGGGGCCAGCCTGGAAGGAACCCACGCGAGGGTGGCAGGGTCCGAACACAGAGCCGGGCAGCTCTGCCATCCAACCTCGCACGGGTGAACGCGGCGGCCCGCGCGGCCGTCCAGACCCGGTTCACTGCCCTGCTGCACCATGTGGACGTCGCGGCGCTCGAACGAGCGTTCCGGCGGCAGAAGCGGCAGGCGAGTGCGGGAGTCGATGGGATCACGGTGGGGGACTACGAACAGAACCTGGAGGCCAACCTCCAGGACCTCTGCGCACGCGTCCACACCGGGCGCTACCGGCCACAGCCGGTCCGGCGTGTCTACATCCCGAAAGCGGATGGCGGGCGGCGACCGCTTGGCGTGCCGACCCTGGAGGACAAGATCGTCCAGGGCGCGGTGGCCGAGACGCTGAGCGCCATCTATGAAGTCGACTTCCTGGGGTTCTCCTACGGCTTCCGGCCGGGGCGTAACCCGCACCAGGCTCTATCGGCGTTGCATACGGCGATCATGAGCCAGCGCGTGACCTGGGTGCTCGATGCCGACATCCGCAGCTTCTTCGACTCGGTTGACCACGAGTGGCTGCTGCGGATGCTGGCGCACAGGGTTGCCGATCCTCGAGTTCTCCGGCTGATCCGGATGTGGCTCGAGGCCGGTATCCTGGAGAGCGATGAGTGGCACGAGACTGACAGGGGAACGCCGCAAGGCGCGGGCATCAGCCCGCTGCTGGCCAACATCTTCCTGCACTACGTCCTCGATCTCTGGGTCCATCAATGGCGCCGCCGGAACGCGTGCGGTCGGGTCTCGATCGTGCGCTACGCCGACGACTTCGTCATGGGCTTCGAGAGCGCGGCCGACGCACGGCGGATGCTGGCCGACCTCAAGGAACGGCTCGCCAAGTTCGGCCTGTCGCTCCACGAGGACAAGACGCGCCTGATCGAGTTTGGCCGCCTACCGGCCATGGCTCGCCGGCAGCGTGGCGAGCGGCGTCCGGAGACCTTCGCCTTTCTCGGGTTCACCCACTATTGCGGGTGGACCCGCGACGGAAGGTTCATCGTCAAGCACAAGACGCAGAGCAAGCGCCTGACGCGCAAGCTGACGGCGCTGCGCCAGGAAGCGTGGCGGCTGATGCACACGCCGCTGGCCGAGCAGCATCGTTGGTACGCCAGCGTGCTGCGCGGCCATTACGGCTACTACGGCATGCCGCACAACTGGCGCTCCCTGAACGGGTTCCTGCAGGAAGTCCGGCGCATCTGGTTCACCTGCCTCAGGCGGCGGAGCCAGAAGAACCGGCGCATGGGCTGGGATCGGTTCCAGGCTCTGACCACGTGCCTGCCCTTGCCTCAGCCGCGGATCACTCATCCTTGGACACCACGAGCGGCTCAATGCGGGTGACTTCCAGGAAGAGCCGGGTGCGGGAAAGCCGCCTGCCCGGATCTGCGAGGGCGGAGCCGAATGGCCGAGCTACTCGACCACGATCGGATCGGGGTGAGGAGGCGAAGTTGGCGCATGGAAACGGCGCCCCCCAACCGCTCCCTTTCCCGCGAGCGGGAGCGTCGGCGTCGCAGCCGGCGCTTACGCGAAAATGCGATGAGACGAAGCGATGCGACCCCGGCGGGGGCGCCCCGGCGACAGCTCGGGACGACGCACGGGAGCGGCGCGCAGTTACTTACGAAAAGTTAACAATAACTTCGATATCGAACAATAGCTTCACGTGAAGCATTCGTGCGGGCGCCCGGCCGGGCCCGGGGGTCAGCTCTGCCGCACCGCCACATAGCTGCCCGGGGCGTCCTCGATCGGCTTCAGCTTGCCGTCCCCCGGGACGCGTGCCGGCACTTTCTCGGCCCCGAGCGCACTCACCCAGCGCTGCCAGTCCGGCCACCAGGAGCCGGCGATCTCGGTCGCGCCCGCCAACCAGGCGTCCGGTTCGGCCGGCAGGTCGGAGTTGATCCAGTGGCTGTACTTCCCCCCCTCCGGCGGGTTCACCACCCCGGCGATATGGCCCGAAGCGGCGAGCACGAACTTGTTCTTCCCCGACAACAACTGGGTGCCGCGATAGGTGCTTTTCCACGGCGCGATGTGGTCTTCCCGCGTGGACAGGAAATAGGCCGGCACCTTGATCCTGCCGAGGTCGATCGGCACGCCCTTCAGGCTGATCCCGCCCGGATCCTTGAGCCTGTTCTCCTGGTACATCTTGCGCAGGTAGAAACTGTGCATCCGGGCCGGCATGCGGGTGGAATTGGCGTTCCAGTACAGCAGGTCGAACGGAAACGGATCGTTGCCTAGCAGGTAGTTGTTCACCACGAACGACCAGATCAGGTCGTTGGCGCGCAGCATGTTGAAGGTGTTCGCCATCTCGCTGCCCTCGAGATAGCCGCGCTGGTTCATCTTCTCTTCCAGCGCCTGCAACTGTTCCTCGTCGATGAACACACCGAGCTCGCCCGCTTCGGCGAAATCCAGCATGCTGACGAAGAAGGTGGCGGATTTGATACGGTCGTCTTTCTTCGCCGACATGTACGCAAGCGTCGAGCCGAGCAGGGTGCCGCCGAGGCAATAGCCGATCGCATTCACCTCGCGCTCGCCGGTCGCCTTCTCGATCGCGTCCAGCGCGGCAAGATATCCCTCGGTCATGTAGTCGCCGAAGTCTTTCTCGGCCAGTTCTGCATCCGGATTGACCCAGGAGATCATGAACACCGTGTGGCCTTGCGCCACCGCCCAGCGCACCAGGCTGTTCTTCGCGCGCAGGTCCAGGATGTAGAACTTGTTGATCCACGGCGGGGCGATCAGCAGCGGGCGCTTCAGCACCCTCTCGGTCGTCGGGCTGTACTGGATCAGCTGCATCAGGTCGTTCTGGTACACCACCTTTCCGGGGGAGACGGCGATGTTCTCCCCCAGGCGGAAGGCGTCCATGTCGGTCATCTTGATGCGCAGCTTGCCCTTGCCGCGTTCCAGATCGGCGAGCAGGTTGTTCAGGCCCTTGAGCAGATTCTCCCCGCCCGTCTCGGCGGTCTTGCGCAGCACTTCGGGATTGGTGAGCAGGAAGTTCGACGGGCTCATCGCATCGATGAACTGGCGGGCGTAGAAATCCACCTTCTGCGCGGTCTTCGGATCGAGCCCGTCCACCTGCGTCACCACGTCCTGCACGTAGCGCGCCGACAGCAGGTAGGATTGCTTGATGAAGTCGAACACCTCGTTCTCGCGCCAGGCCTCGTCCTTGAAGCGGCGGTCGGTGCTCGGGGCGTCGATCACCGGCGCGGTGCCCATCCCCATCATGCGCTTGGCGGTGTTCTGCCAGAGCGTGAGGTAGTCCTGCCAGAAGCCGAGCCCCGCCGCCATCATCCGCGCCGGGTTGGCCATCAGCCGCGCCGTCATCTCCAGGAAGGCGCCGCCGATGTTGAGCGGGTCGGGAGAGGCGCTGGCCGCTTCGCCCCCGGGCGCCTGGCGCGCGAGCCATTCGGTGACCAGGCGCTGGGAGCGCTCGGCGATATCGGCCATGGAACGGCTGACGACGTCCGGATCGGGCAATTTGAAGCCGGCGGTGTCGGGCGTTTCCGTGGTGGCCATGCGGCGTCCTTTTCGTGCGGGGCGGCAGCGGCTACATCGGCCGCTGGTTCGTGACCTGGAGATATAGGATGAGGGGCGTAGCCCGATGAGGTCGGCACGGAAGATCGGGGCGCACCCTAGGGGGCGAGGGCAGGGGGTTCAAGGCATGGGTCGCATAGCCGTAACGCCGGCCACGGCAAGGGAGGCGGCCGCAAGGCTGCCCCTTGCGGGCGGGATGCCGGCGGGGGAGACGCCCGTGCGGGGACGGCCGGGGTTGCGGCTGCTGGCGCAGGCGACGGGCCTGGCGCTGGCGGGGCTGCTGGGCGGTTGTGCCGTGCTCGATCCGGCCGGGTGGTTCCACCGCCAGGAGGGCGGGGTGATCGCCCAGCAGAAAGGGCCGCTCCCCGGGGAGGGCCAGCCCTATCCCAACCTGGCGACGGTGCCGCCGCCGCCGGCACCGCCCAATCTTGCGGCGATGCAGCAGATCAGCAACGGGCTGGTGGCCGACCGGGCGCACGCGCGGCTACTCGCCGAGGCGGCGCCGCTGCCCGATCCCTCCCGGCCCAGCACGGCGCCGGCACTGTTCGGTGTGGGCAGCCTGCCGCCGCCGGTACCGCTGCCGGCGGGCGGGACGGCCAGCGCCTCGATGGCCGCGGTGACGGCGCCGCCCGCGCCGGCCTCCGCCGCGCCGCCCCGGCCAGCCGCGCCGCCGGCCAAGGCGCCGGTGACGCCGGTGCAGAGTGCCGAGCTTCCGCCGGCAACGCCCGCGGGTCCCGGGGCGAGCGCATCAAGCGGTTCCCCGGCACCGACGCCGGCCGGTTCCGCAACATCCGGGGCGACAACATCCGCGACACCCGCCTCGACCGGTGCCGGGGCCTCTCCGTCGGTCGCACAGGCGGGGACTGCCGGAACGTCTGCCGCGGGCTCCGGGCAATCCGCTGCCGCGACCGCTCCGGCCGGGCCGCCGCCCACGATCCCGGCGGCACCTCCGCCGATGCCGCAGGTGGCCCAGGCCGGGCTGGCCGCGGCCGCCGCCCGGGCTCGTCCCGCCGCGCCCGCTGCTGGCGCACCGCCGCCGGCCTCCATGTCCGGCCCTGCCGCCGACCGGGTGACGGTGGCGTTCGCCCCGGGCAGCGCCGTGCTGTCAACCGGGGCGCTGCCGGACCTGCGCGCGCTCGCCGCCCGGCGCGGCAGCCGGCCGATCGAGGCGCTGGGGCAGGGCGCCGCCGCCTCGGCCGATCCCACCGCCCAGCTCGCGGCGATGAAGCTCGGCCTGGCGCGGGCGCAGGCGATCGCGGCGGCGCTGGAGGCCGCGGGGGTGCCGGCGGTGGCGATCCAGCTTCGCTCGGACGCCAGCGGCGCGGGCGGGATCGCGCGGCTGGAATAGGGGCTCATACCAGCGGCCCCGGCCGATTTACTCGTCCGGCGTCCACCTGGCCGCTGGTATGTCCTTGATTTTGCGCATGGCCGCCCCGCCAACCCCATGCGCGATACCGGCCGGCCGAAGAGGCCGCCGGTATCAGTTGCCACCGGCGGGGCCGACCCTTCGCAGGTGAAAGCGGCTCCGACCCCGATGCTGCACCGGGCCGCGGGGGGACTTTCTGTTTAGTAGCCGGCCAGCACCGGCACCACCGAGGCGACCAGCAGCGCCGCCATCACTAGGTTGAACGCACGGAACTGCGCCGGCGCGCGCAGGAGCCTGCCGGCGCCGCTGCCCAGCAGCGCCCAGACCAGCAGGCACGGCATGCCGCAGCCCAGGAACACGAGCCCGATGCGCAGCACCTGAATATCGAGCGCGCGGCCCGGCACGATGAAACTGCCGGCCACCGCCAACGCGATCAGCCACGCCTTCGGGTTGATCCACTGGAATCCGACCGCGCCCCAGAAGCCGAGCAACCGGCGGCGTCCGCCCTCATGCGGCAGCTTCGCGGTTGCGATCTTCCAGGCGAGCCAGGCCATCCACGCGGCGCCGATCCAGCGCATCGCCGGCGCGAGGCCGGGCCACGCCCCCACCGCCGCCCCCGCGCCGGCACCGACCAGCACCAGCATCGCGGCGAAGCCGAGCGCGATGCCGAACATGTGCGGCAAGGTCGCGGGCAGGCCGTGCGCGGCCGCCGAGCTGGCGACCATGATGTTGTTCGGGCCGGGGGTGATATACATGACCACCGCGAAGCCGAGCAGGGGAAGCAACGAAATCATCGCGGCGTGTAAGCATGCGGCGGTGGCCGGCAGGCGTGAGATCGACGCAGGGCAGACCGGCGGACGGCCCGCCCGCGGCCGCCCGGCGCGCACATCCGCGGGAGGTTTGCGCGCAACGCGAAGCCCCCACAGAGTTTCACTGGCGCGCGGCGCCCGATCATTGGCATACCCGCGGCGCCGACCTGCCGACGCTCCACGCCGGTCCGCAAGAAGGAGACAGACACCATGCCGAACATCACCCTTAATGCCACCGACGGTTCGGGCAGCTTCAGCGCCTACGTCGTCGAACCCAAAGCCACCCCGGGCGGGGGGAAGCCCGGCGTCGTGGTACTCATCCAGGAGATCTTCGGCGTCAACCAGGCCATGCGCGACGCCGCCGCCTGGATTGCCGACATGGGCTTCATCGCCGTGTGCCCCGACCTGTTCTGGCGCATCGAACCAGGCATCGACATCACCGACAAGACCGAAGCCGACTGGAAACGCGCCTTCGAACTGTTCAACACCTTCGACCAGGCGAAAGGCATGGAAGACCTGAAAGCCACAATCGCCGCCGCGCGCAAGATGCCGGTCGCCAACGGCCGCGTCGGCAGCATGGGATTCTGCCTCGGCGGACGCCTCGCGTTCATGATGGCAGAACAATCCGATTCTGATATAAATATCTCCTACTATGGCGTCGGACTCGACAACCTGCTCGGCGACCTCAACAAAATCACCAAGCCGCTCCTGGTCCACATCGCCGACCAGGACGAATTCTTTCCCCCCGAAGGCCGTGCCAAAGTCATTGCTGCCGTGAAAGGGAGCCCTCGCATCACCTGCCACGTCTACCCGTACGCAAACCACGCCTTCGCCCGCGTCAACGGCGTCCACTGGGACGGCCGCGCCGCCACCATCGCCAACGGCCGCAGCGCCGAAGCGCTGGTCGCGGCGCTGGGGTAGGGACGCACACGGCTGCGCTAGCGCCCGGAAGCCTGCCGCGCGGCAACGACATGCCGCGCGACCTCGGCCATCGGCAGGTAGAAACCCAGGCTCCGGCTGGCGAGCGGACGAAAGCCGAGGTGGGCATAGAACCGCGCCGCCGGTTCGTCTTTGGCATCGACCAACAGGGCAAAGATCGCCGGCTCGGCGCGCATCGCGCGGCTGACGGCATCGACGACGAGCGCGGCGCCGAGGCCCTGGCCGGACGCTGTCGTGGCAACGGCCAGGCGGCCGATGCGGCAAGCGGGAAGAAGCGGATAGCGCGGCAGACGTTTCGCTTCCTCGGCCGGCAGATCGGTCATCGGCAGGCCGGCCGCGGACAGTGTGTAGTAGCCCGCCACCGCGCCGGCGCCGTCCACGGCGACGAAGCAATTGGCGATCCGGCGGCGGATGTCCTGGGTGACCCGCTCGTGGAAATAGCGATCGAGCGGTTCCGTGCCGCAGGTGAAGCCGCGCCGGTCGTGGCCGGTGCCCAGCGGTTCGACGACGAAGGGCGGCGTCACCGCGAGGCGGTGATCAGCCCGTTATGGCGCGCGATCGCCCGTTCCATGCCTTGGCTGAGCGGGGGCGGGTGGAGAATGGCCTCGGCGATCGCGCGCTGATCCTCGACCGCGAGGCGGATGAGCTGGGTTTCGGCGATCACCTGGTTCGCTTCCTTTTGCGCGGCGGAGACGACGAACTCGCTGACGCTGCTGCCTTGCAGTTCGGCCGCGCGGCGGACGACCGCGAGCGCGTTCGGGGTGATCCGGGCTTCGAGGCGGGCGGTGCGGGTGGGGGCGGGGACGGTCATGGCCCCGACTATGTACGGCGAAGTGCCGGACGATTCAAGGGCTGTGCGGAAGCATAGGAGGGGCAATGCGGTCACGCAGTCTCGGGGGTGCGTCCCCCAGAGGGTGCAGGATCTTGTGGGTAGGTTGCCCGTGGGACCGGCCGCCAAGGGCCTGTCGGTGGCGAGCCGCCAAGGCACGGGCCGTGCGCTACCCAGGGAGCACGACCCCCGCCATACGCGCGGGCGATCAAGCGCGGGTGGCGGGTTACCCGTCTTCGTTGCCTTCTCGCATGATACCGGCGGCCTCTTCGGCAGGCCGGTATCGCGCATGGGGTTGGCGGGGCGGCCATGCGCGAAATCAAGGACATACCAGCGGCCAGGTGGACGCCGGACGAGTCATCGGCCGGGGCCGCTGGTATGACACGCAGGCGAGTGGCGAGCTTTTTGTAGCCGGTCGCGCACAAGCGCCTCGAATCTTCCTGTGCATCGGCGAGAAATTCAACAAGACCGGCGGCGCGTTCGTCAAGAAGGGCGACTACCGCTGCGGCCGGAGTGGCACGTCTGGCCAGGCCGCGGGCTCAACGTGCTTACCCAGCGATAGGACTCCTCCGAAAGCGTCGGAGGCGTTCCCCAACGGGCGGTTGTACCAACGGGGCGGGTCTGGGGCCGGTCCGCCTGGCCCTTTCTCACTGGCCCTGCTCTCGCTGGTCTTATCCGTTGATCCGCCGCACCACGCGCTCCGCCAATGTGGCGGCGTCGCGCGGGGCGCGGATTTTGATGTCGTTGTCGAAGTAGACGAACACGTCGCGGTGCGCTCGTTTTTCTGCCGGTCCGTCTACGCGCTCGGGCTTCGTCGGTTCGCTTCCGCGTGCCCAGGCGGTGACGCGGGCGGCCCAGGCGTCCAATGCTTCGTCATCGTAGCCGGAGGCGTAGAGTTCTTCCGAGCCGTGCAGCCGGACGTAGACGAAGTCGGCGGTGACATCCATCAGCCGGGGCCAGTCCACCGTATCGGCACAGACCAGGGCGACGTGGTGGGTGCGCAGCAGCTTGATGAAGGCCGGAGAGCGGAAGCTCTCGTGGCGGATTTCCATCGCGTGGCGGATCTTTAGGCTTGGGCCGGCTTCGGTCCACGTGCGTCCGTTCATGCGCTTGTCGTGGTGGCCAGCGAGTTTTGCCGCCTCGGCGGTGGTGTGCGGCAGCAGTTTCAGGAAGGTCTCGATCCGGTCGGGATCGAATTTGAAGCTGGGCGGCAGTTGCCAGAGCAGGGGGCCGAGTTTGGTGCCCAGGCGCAGTAGGCCGGAGGCGAAGAAATTTGCCAGGGCGGTTTCCGCGTCTTGAAGGCGCAGGAGATGCGTGATGTAGCGGGGCGCCTTCACCGAGAAGACGAAGTCCTCGGGCGTGCGGGCGGCCCAGTCGGCGAAGACGGGGGGCCGTTGCGTGCCGTAGAACGTGCCGTTGATTTCGATACTGCGGAAACGGGAGGCGGCGTATTCGAGCTCGTCCTTCTGCCGCAGGCCTTTCGGATAGAAGGTGCCGCGCCAGGGGGGATAGGTCCAGCCGGAGATGCCGATCCGCACCGTGCCGGGGCGGTCGGACGCGGGTTCTGCCGGCATCGGCGGCTAGGGGGTTCCGCCGGGCGGATCGGCGATCGGCTCGATGCGTCCCAGCAGGACGACGTAGGCCGCGATTCCGATCAGCAGCACGATCGCTGCGGCGATGAAGGCGCCGGCGAAGCCGTGCGTCCGGCCGACGATATAGCCGGTGACGATGGGGGCTGCGACGCCCGCCAGGTTGCCCGCGAAGTTCATGATGCCGCCGGTGGTGCCGGTGCCCCCGG
Organism: uncultured Pseudomonadota bacterium; assembly: GCA_963708095.1. Lineage (GTDB taxonomy): Bacteria > Pseudomonadota > Alphaproteobacteria > Acetobacterales > Acetobacteraceae > JAJZVS01. The sequence continues at coordinate 1,845,625 of OY970182.1, read as the reverse complement.
TGGGGGAAATCAGGGACGGCAGCGACCAGCCCACCGGCGCCGCTGCCGCCAGCCCGGCGAGCGCGATCGTGATCCACAGGATCGCCCACCCCACCGCGGTGGTGAACGCCGCGCCCAGCACGGCGAGGCCGACCAGCATGCCGACCACCAGTACCGTCTTGCGCACCCGCGTTTCGTCGTGGCCGCGGCTGACCAAGTGGTCGATCAGCCAGCCGCCGACCGCGAGGTCCGCGATCGTGGCGACGACCCAGGGAATGGCGGTGTAGCCTGCCGATTTCAGCAGGGTCATGTGCATCGTGTGCACCAGGTAGCCGGGCAGCCAGGTGAGGAACAGGTAGAAGGCATAGTCGTAGGCGCCGAAGCCGATGGCCATGCCCCAGACCTTCCGGCTGCGCAGCAGGTAGCCGAGCATGGCCCCGCTGCCGGACGTCGCCGCGCCTTCGCGCGCCGCGCCGCCGGCGTGGATGTAGGCGCGCTCCTCGGGGCTGAGTTTCGGGTCGGCGGAGGGATCGCGGTAGAAGACCCAGAAACCGATCGTGTAGATCAGGCTCAGGACCGCGGTGCCCCAGAAGGCGCCGCGCCAGCCGTACTGGATGACGCTGAAGGCGACCAGCGGCGCGCCGATGACGTTGGAGAATTTCGCCGCCGCATCGAACAGCGCGGTGGCCAGGCTGCGTTCGCTGCGGGGGAACCAGTAGCCGGTGGCCTTGGCGTTGCCGGGGAAGGCCGGTGCCTCGGCGATGCCGAGCAGCACCCGCGCTGCGATCAGCCCGCCATACCCGCCGGCGAGGGCGGTGAGCCCGGTCGCCACCGTCCAGAACACGGCGCCGATCCGGCCGATCGGGGTGACGCCGAAACGGTCCAGGATCAGGCCGATCGGGATCTGCGACAGCGCGTACGACCAGAAGAAGGCGCTGAACAGCCAGCCGAGCTGCGCCGGGGTCAGCCCGAAGGCGTGCTGCAGGGACGGCCCGGCGACGGAGAGATTGATGCGATCGAAATAATTGACCAGGATGCCGGAGCCGAGCAGCACGCCGATCCCCCAGCGGCGCCGCGGCACCGCCCGGGTTTGGCCGAAGGCGGGATCGGATGCGTCAGCCATGCCGACAGGCCTCCCTGTTCGGGTCGGCGCGCGCCACGGCGGGCGGCCGCGCCTCGACCGTTCGACGCAAGTGGTGATAACTGGGGCGGGACAGGAGACCGCCATCATGCCCTCCCTTGCTCTTGATCGCCCGCTCGATCTCGCCGGGCTGGCTGCCCTGGTGCCGGACGGCGCGCTGCTGGCGCTGCCGCCGGACAATTCGCTGACCCCGTCGGCCTTCGCCCGTGCGCTGGTGCGGGCTGGGGTACGCAACCTGCGGTTGCTGGGGGTGCCGGTGTCGGGCTACGCGACCGACCTGCTGATCGGCGCCGGCTGCGTGGCCGGGGTGCAAAGCTCCGGCGTGTCCCTGGGGGAGGCCGGGTTCGCGCCCCGCTTCACCGCCGCGCTGAAGGCCGGGCGGATCACCATGACGGATGCCACCTGCCCGGCCATCCACACCATGCTGCAGGCGGCGGAGAAAGGTGTGCCGTTCATGCCGCTGCGCGGCATCCTGGGCAGCGACATCCTGGCGCACCGGCCGGACTGGCGGGTGATCGACAACCCGTTCGCCGCCGCGGATGCCGAGGGCGGCGACCCGATCGTGCTGCTGCCGGCACTCAGCCCCGACATCGCCGCGTTCCATGCCGTGATGTCCGACCGGTACGGCAACGTCTACGTCGGTCGCCGGCACGAGCTTGCCACCATGGCGCATGCCGCGCAGCGCAGCCTGGTGACGGTGGAGCGGATGCACGAGGGGAATCTGCTGGAAGACGAACTTCTCGCCGCCGGCACGATTTCGGCGACGTATATCGAGGCGGTGGCGGTGGCCGAGCGTGGTGCATGGCCCGCGGCGCTGCTCGATGAATACCCCGCCGATGCCGCGCACTATGCCGAATATGCGCTTCTGGCGAAGACGGAGGACGGGTTCCGCGCCTATCTCGACCGGTATGTCCGTCACGTAGCGGCCGAGGCCGTCGCATGACCGCCGGCATCCGGCCCGAGGAGCGGATGGCGGCCGCGCTGGCGGCGCTGATCCTCGATCCTGCTGCCCCGGCGGCGCGGCATATCGCCGTGGGGGCGGCGAGTCCCATTCCGGCGGCGGCGTGCTGGCTGGTGCGGTTTTCCGGCCATCCGGTGCGGCTGTCGCTGTTGCACAAACCGACCGGCAATCCGTTCACCGCCGGCACGCGGGAGTTGTTCGACCTGACGGGGCAGGGGCGGATCGATCTGTTCTTCCTGGGCGGCGGGCAGATCGACGGGCAGGCCAACATCAACCTGATCGGCACCGGCGACTGGCCGGGGATGGGGGCCCGGTTTCCGGGCAGTTTCGGTTCCGCGTTCATGTACATGATGGCGCACCGGACGATCCTGTTTCGTGAGGAACATTCGCCGCGCGTGCTGGTTCCGCGTGTCGATGCGATCTCGGCGCCGGGTGTTTCGGCCCCGGGGGTGTTCCGACGCGGCCATGCGCAGGCGCTGGTGACGGGCCGCGCGGTGTTCCGGTTCGATCCCCGGCGGGCGCGGTTTGCGCTGGCGAGCGTGCATCCGGGGGAGACGGCGGAGACCATCCGTGCCGCGACCGGGTTCGATTATGACGCGCCGGCGCCGGTGCCCGTGACGGCGGACCCGACGCCGGAGCAGCTTGCGCTGCTGCGCGGGCCGGTGTGCGACGAGATGCTGGAGACCTATCCCGAATTCTGCCGCCGCGTGTTCGGGCGCACGAGCGAGGAGGCCGCCGCGTGACGGACGGATCGGACAGGCCCGCCGGCAAGGGGCTGGCCGGCTCGCCCGGCGCGCTGGCCGGGATCAAGGTGATCGACCTGACCCGCGTGCTGGGCGGGCCCTATTGCACCATGATCCTGTCGGATCACGGCGCCGAGGTCGTGAAGATCGAACCGCCGCAAGGCGACGAGGTGCGCGACTGGGGACCGCCGTTCCACGCGCATCCGGGTTCGGAGACGGAAGAGCGGGACGCTTCCTATTTCATTGGCATCAATCGCAACAAGCGCTCCCTGGCGCTCGATCTCGGACGGCCGGAGGGGCGGGAGGTGCTGCTGCGCCTGCTCGACGGCGCCGATGTGCTGGTCGAGAACTTCAAGCCCGGTTCGATGGAGAAATGGGGGCTGGGGTATGAGGCGGACCTGGCGCCGCGGTTCCCCGGGCTGATCCATTGTCGCATTTCCGGCTTCGGGGCCGATGGGCCGCTGGGGGGATTGCCGGGGTACGACGCGATCCTGCAGGCGATGACGGGGCTGATGAGCGCCAACGGCGATGCGACCACCGGGCCGATGCGGCTCGGCACGGCGATCGTCGATATGGGCACGGGGCTTTATTCCGCGGTCGGGATCCTGATGGCGCTGGCCGAGCGCGGACGGTCCGGGCGCGGGCAGTATCTGGACATGGCGCTGTATGACTGCGGGCTCGCTTTGCTGCATCCGCAGGCGGCGAATTTCTTCCTGAGCGGCAAGCGGCCGGTGGGCACCGGCAATCCGCATCCCAACCTGGTACCGTACGACAAGTTCCCGACCCGGACCGGGGAGATTTTTATCGCTTCCGGCAACAACGGCCAGTTCCGCAAGCTCGCCGAGGTGATCGGCCGGCCGCATCTCGCCGCCGATCCGCGGTTCGCCGACAACGGGGCGCGCAACGACAACCGGGCGGCGCTGACGGCGGAATTGAAGGCGGCGTTCGCGGAGGCGGACGGGCAGGAGATCGCGCTGCGGCTGATCCGCGCCGGCGTGCCGGCCGGCCCGGTGCTGTGGGTGGATGAGGCGACGACCGCGCCGCACACCGCGCATCGGAACATGGTGACGGAGCTGGGCTGGTACCGCGGACTCGGCACGCCGATCAAGCTGTCGCGCACGCCGGGGGGCACGCGCGCGGTGCCGCCGCGTTTCGGCGAGCACGGGGCGGACGTGCTGGCGGCGCACGGGTTCTCGGCCGATGAGATTGCCGCGCTGCAGGCCTCCGGCGTGGTGCTGCGCGAGCGGCGCCGATAGACGCCCCGCCGGACATGGGCGCGGCGGACGAAGGGACGCCGGCTACCGGAGCGCCCCCGGGCACGCCGCCCGGGCCGGCGCGGCAGGTGCTCGGGCTGCCAGGGCAGACGCTCGTTGCCTGGGCGGTGTTCGACGCGGCGCATTATGCCGCCCAATGTCCTGATGCGCCAGCCGACCCGGCGGCGGCGTTGCGTCATTATTTCGATCACGGACAGGCGGCTGGGCTTGCGCCCAACCGGTGGTTCGACGAAGCCGGCGCGCGCGCGGCCGCGGCGGCCGCGATCCGCGACGGCGGGGCGGAGTCCGGCTTCGACGCCTATTGCCGCGGCGGCGGCATCGCGCCGCATTGGCTGTTCGACGAAGCGTTCTACCTCGCCCGCTACCCGGACCTGACCGACGATGCGTTGCGCGCCGGCGGTTTCGCCAACGGCTACAACCATTACCTGCGGGTGGGCGATCGCGAGGGCCGCTCCGGCAGCCTGTTCCTCGATCCCGCCTGGTTGCGGGCGCAACTCGCCCCGGACGAGGCTGGCGCCGCTGCCGCGCAAGGATGTTTCGCCTGGTACCTGGACGCATGCGCCGCCGGCGGGGCGGGGCCGGCGACCACGCCGTGGTTCGATCCGGCCTGGTATCTCGATCGCCATCCGGAGGCCGCGCCGATCGGCGCGCTGCGCCACTACCTGACCGCGCCGTCGGGGGAGGCGCCACGGGATCCGATGCCGTGGTTCTCGGAGGCTTTCTATCTCGCGCGCTATCCGGACGTGGCCGAGGCGGTGCGCGCCGGCACTTGGCGCTCCGGCTACCGGCATTTCCTGCACCATGGCGCGTTCGAGTTGCGCAGCCCTTGCGCCGCGCTCGATCTTGCCTGGTACGCCGGGCAGCATCCGGTGGTGCGCGCGGCGATCGAGTCCGGGGCGGCGCGCGAGGCGTTCTCGCATTTTCTGCTGTTCGGGCGGCCAGGCGGGCTTCCCGGCGCGCCGCCGCCCGATTCGTTGCCGGACCGCGCGGCGGCGACGGCGCTGCTGGCCCGGCGTGCGGCGGCGCTGCTGCCGGGGCTGGCGCGCACGCCGCTCGATTTCACCTGCGCCGGGCCGGCGGACGTTTCGGTGGTGATGGTGCTGCGCAACGGCTTCGCCGCCGCTTTGGCCGCACTGGCCGCGCTGCGCGGCGGGTTCGCGGGCACGATCGAGCTGATCCTGGTCGATGCGGGCTCCACCGACGAGACGCGGCAGATCGCGCGCTATGCGCGCGGGGCGGCGTGGCTCGGATTCGCGCAGGACATCGGCTGGCTGCGCGGGGCGAACGCGGGGCTCGCGGCGGCGACAGCGCCGGTGGTGCTGTTTCTGTCGCCGGTCGTGGAGGTGTTGCCGGGCAGCCTCGCCGCCGGGCTGGCGCGGCTGGGGGCGGACGCCACGGCGGGGGCGGTCGGCGGGCGGCTGCTGCGGCCGGAGGGGGTGCTGGCGGACGCCGGCCTCATTCTCTGGCGCGACGGCAGCCTGAGCGCCTACCAGGCAGGCGCGCACCCGCTGGCGCCGGAGGCGACGTTCCTGCGCCCGGCCGACGCCTGCGCGCCGGGCCTGCTGTTCGCCCGGCGGGAGGCGCTGGCCGCGCGCGGCGGGTTCGATACGGCGTTCGCGGACGCGCCCGAAGCCGCGGTGGCGGAGCTTGGGCTGCGCTTCGCCGCCGACGGGCTGCGGGTGCTGTACGATCCGGCAGTGGCGGGTCAGATGCTGGTCGCGGGGGTGTCGGCGGGTGGCGGGGCGGCCCATGATGCGGCCCATGATGCGGTCGGTGATGCGGTCGGGGACGCACCTGCCGCGGCGGCACGCCTGGCCGAGAAGCATGCGGCGGTGCTGCGCTTCCGCTTCCTGCCGGATCCGAAACGGCACCTGCTTGCTCGCACGCCGGAACCGGCGCCGCCGCGGCTGCTGTTCATCGACGACAGGGCGCCGGTGCGGCGCGCCGGCTCGGGCTTCGTGCGCTCGGCCGATCTGCTGGGCGCCATGGCCGAGCTCGGCTGGGCGGTGAGCGTGCTCGGGATGCAGCGGGCGCGCTTCGACCTGGCGGCCCAGTTCGCCGACCTGCCGGAGACCGTCGAGCTGCTGCACGACCGCGGCGCGGAGGATCTCGAAGCCCTGCTCGCCGAGCGCGCGGGATTCTACGACGCGATCTGGATCGCGCGCACGCATAACCTCCGCCGGCTGCGTCCGGTGCTCGAGCGCGCGCTCGCCGGCGCCGCGCGCCGCCCGGCGATCGTGCTGGATACCGAGGCGATCGCGTCCCTGCGCGCGGCCGAGCGGGCACGGATCATGGCGGACGAAACGTTCGATCTCGACGCCGCTCTGGCGGCGGAATGCGCCGACGCCGGCCTCTGCCGCCGCGTCGTTGCGGTGAACGAGGCGGAGGCTTCGGTGCTGCGCCAGCGCGGCCTGCCGTCGGTCAGCGTGATCGGCCATGTGCGCGAGGTGCGCCCGACGCCGCGACCGTTCGCCGCGCGATCCGGACTGCTGTTCCTGGGCGCGATGCATGAGCCGGGGTCGCCGAACCACGACGCGCTGGCGTGGTTCGTCGATACGGTGCTGCCGCGGATTGCCGCGGAGCTGGGCTGGGAGACACAGCTCACCGTCGCCGGCTACCTGGGGCCGGAGGTCGATCTCGGCGCCTATGCCGCGCATCCGCGCATTTCGCTGCGCGGGCCGGTGGGCGACGTCGAGCCGCTGTACAACGCGCACCGGGTGTTCGTGGCGCCGACCCAATTCGCCGCCGGGCTGCCGTACAAGCTGCACGAGGCGGCCTCGTTCGGGCTGCCGATCGTCGCGACCGGGCTGCTCGCCCGCCAGCTCGGCTGGGAGGACGCGGTGCTGGCGGCCGAGGCCGACGATCCGGCCGGGTTCGCCGCAGCGGTGGTGCGGCTCTATCGCGATGCGGAGCTGTGGGAGCGGCTGCGCTCGGCCGCCGCGGCGCGGGTGGCGGAGGAGGCCGGGCGGGCGCGCACCCTGGACGCGCTGCGGACCATCCTGGCGTAACGCGGCTTGACCGTCCGACCGTCCGGGTCCGAGTTTGTCGCCATGAACCCCGCGCCGCCCCCAGATCCTCCGCGCCGCCCCGGCGAGGCCGCCCCGCCGAATCCCGCCCCACCGCATCCCGCCCCGGGCACCGAGTCGGAGGCCCGGCGCGCCCGCGAAGCCGCGGCACTCCGTGCCAATCTGCGCAAACGCAAGGACCAGGCGCGCGCGCGCCAGGCGCCCCCGCCGCCACCGGACTGACCGGGACGTTTACCGCCCCCGGCCGGCTGCGCTAGAGACAGCCCGGAGCGCGCCCTTCTGATCCGGGCCGCGGGAGTGCACCAGCCCGATGCCCGTGATGTCCGACCGCTGGATCCGCCACATGGCGACCACCCACGGCATGATCGAGCCCTTCGTCGAAGCCCAGAAACGCGAGGGCGTGATCAGCTACGGCCTGTCCAGCTACGGCTACGACGCGCGCGTGGCGGACGAATTCAAGATCTTCACCAACATCGACTCGGCGGTGATCGACCCCAAGGCGTTCGCGCCGCAAAGCTTCGTCGACCGGCGCACCGAGGTCTGCATCATCCCGCCCAACAGCTTCGCCCTGGCGCGGACGGTGGAGTATTTTCGCATCCCGCGCGACATCCTGGTGATCTGCCTCGGCAAATCCACCTACGCGCGCTGCGGGATCATCGTGAACGTCACGCCGCTGGAACCGGAATGGGAAGGCCAGGTCACGATCGAAATCAGCAACACCACGCCGCTGCCGGCGAAGATCCATGCCGGGGAAGGCATCTGCCAGTTTCTGTTCCTGCAGGGGAACGAACCCTGCGAAACGAGCTACGCCGACAAGGCAGGGAAATACATGCACCAGCGCGGCGTCGCGCTGCCTCGGCTGTGAAGGGAGCAAGGCCAGGGGGGCTCTGCCCCCCTGGACCCCTGCGACGGCTTCGCCCGGGAAGGGGGCGCGACCGTGCCGCCGCCAGCCCCGAATCGCGCCCCCTTCCCGGGCGAAGCCCCCCGAGGGATGCAAGGGACCAGTCCCTTGCCTTGGGTCCAGGGGGCAGAGCCCCCTGGCCTTGCTTTTCCTTCACCCTACGAAAGCTCCCGCATAATGGACCGCATTCGCATCAAGGGCGGCCGCCCGCTTTCGGGCGACATTGCCATCGGCGGCGCAAAGAATGCGGCATTGCCGCTGATGGCGGCCGGCCTATTGACCGACGAGCGGCTGGAACTGGCCAACGTCCCGCGCCTGGCCGATATCGATACCATGGCGGCGCTGTTGTCGCAGCACGGCATCGCCGTGGACCCGGAGGGGCGCCTGCTGCGCCTCGGCGGCGCGATCACCAACACCGAGGCCCCGTACGACATCGTGCGCAAGATGCGCGCCTCGGTGCTGGTGCTGGGTCCGCTGCTGGCGCGGGTGGGGGAGGCGCGGGTCTCCCTGCCGGGTGGCTGCGCGATCGGCACCAGGCCGGTCGATCTGCACCTGAAGGGGCTGGAGCAGATGGGCGCCGAGATCCGCCTCGATGCCGGCTACATCCATGCGGCGACGCACGGACGGTTGCGGGGCGCAACCATTGTGCTCCCGTTCGCGTCGGTGGGGGCGACCGAGAACCTGCTGATGGCGGCGGCGCTGGCGGACGGGCAGACGGTGCTGGTGAATGCGGCGCGGGAGCCGGAGATCGGTGACCTCGCGGCCTGCCTTGTTGCGATGGGCGCACGGATTACCGGTGTCGGCACCGATCGACTGGTGATCGAGGGGGTGGCACGGCTGCACGGTGCGCGCCACGCGATCCTGCCGGATCGGATCGAGACCGGCACGTATGCCTGCGCCGCGGCGATCACCGGCGGGTCGGTGCGGCTATTGGGTGCGCGAGCGGAACATCTCGGCGCCGTGGCGCGCGTGCTGCGCGAGGCGGGGGTCGAGATCGAGGAACAGCCGGGTGCACTGTTGGTCCGCCGGCTGAACGGGCTGCACGGGGCGGATGCGATGACGGAGCCATATCCCGGGTTTCCGACCGACATGCAGGCGCAATTCATGGCGCTGATGGCGGTGGCGGAAGGGGCGGCGATGGTGACGGAGACGATCTTCGAGAACCGTTTCATGCACGTTCCGGAACTGAACCGGATGGGGGCGCGGATCAACGTGCACGGGGCCTCGGCGATCGTGCGCGGGGTGCCGACGCTGTCGGGGGCGCCGGTGATGGCGACGGATCTGCGGGCCTCGGTATCGCTGGTGCTGGCGGGGCTGGCCGCGCGGGGGGAGACGGTGGTGAACCGGGTCTATCACCTGGACCGCGGGTATGAAGCGGTGGAGCGGAAGCTCGCTGCGTGCGGGGCGGATATCGAACGGGAGGAGGGGTAGCGGCAACCGGTCGCGCTTGCGACCGGAAACCGGACGTCCGTCGCCTACGTCCGGTCCGCAGGAATATACGGGATCACGCCCTTCTCGTAGGCGAACACCTGCACGTCGCGCGGCATGTCACGCACGTCGACAAGCATGCCGTTGAACGCGACCATCCACACCAGCGGGTTCTGGTCGATCAAGCTGGCCAGCATCCAGGCCGGGTCCATGCGGTGCGTGTGCAGCGCGTCCGAGATAACCCGGGCTTTGGCGCTGGCCGTGCTCGGTCCGACGCCGAAAGCGGCGCAGACGTCGGCCATCGTCATGTGCGGTTTGGTTGCCTTGTCGGACAGGAAATTGAGCTGGCCTAAGGTGTAGATAATGCTACAGGCCCAGGTGCGTCGCTGGCCGGAGGCCAGCGGGCTGGGGCGCTTGCGGCACAGCGCCGCCGTCATGGCGCGGGCAAGGTCGCGGTATTCGTCGTTCAGGTGGTCGCGGCAGAATGCGTCCGTCAGCGCGACCACCTCGTCGTAGGTCGCCTGCATGGCCTTGGGAATGGAGGTCGAGCGAGGAGACTTCATGGCACGCACCTGGATTCGGGACAGGCTTCGCCACCTATCATGCTGCCCCGCCGGAACGCGCGCAAACGGGTCCGGTGATCGGGCGGCTCGTCGCCTCGGCCCTGGTCACGATGGGCAGCACCCTGTTCTTCCCCGACCGCGAGGAAGAGCTGCGCGCCGCCGCCGGCGCGGCGGACAGATCCAGGACAGCGGGGGCGACCGACCGGCCGAAACCCACCCCGGACGGCTTGAGCCGCGGCCGACAACCGCGCAGACTATGCGCAGGCAAAGGGGAAACGCGACATGGCCATCGAGCTCTGGACCTGGAACACGCCGAACGGACGCAAGATCAGCGTCGCGCTGGAGGAAATGGGCCTGCCCTACACGGTCCACCCCGTGAACATCAGCAAGAACGAGCAGTTCGACCCGGAATTCCTGAAGATCAGCCCGAATAACCGCATCCCGGCGATCGTCGACCCGGACGGGCCGGGCGGAGCGCCGATCAGCGTGTTCGAATCGGGCGCGATCCTGCTGTATCTCGGCATGAAGACCGGCAAGTTCTGGCCGCTCGACCCGCGGGCGCAGGTTCCGGTGCTGGAATGGCTGATGTGGCAGATGGGCGGCTTCGGGCCGATGCCCGGCCAGGTGCACCATTTCCTGCAGGTGGAGAACGAGGCTGACCGGCGCTATGGGCTGGAGCGCTATACGAAGGAAACGCGCCGGCTGTACGGCGTGCTGGACAAGCGGCTGGGCGACGTGCCGTTCGTCGGGCGCGAGGTGTCGGTGGCGGATTTCGCCATCCTCGGCTGGGCCTGGCGGCACGAGCGGCACCTCGTCGATCTCGCCGACTTCCCGAACGTGAAGCGGTGGTACGAGACCATGATGGCGCGCCCTGCGACCAAGCGCGGGTTCGAGGTGGCGCTGAGCTGACGTGGGCGGTTTGACGCCGGGCCGCGGCCCGCTTAGATCGGGGAGCCCGTGACGACGGAGGGATGGCCGAGCGGCTGAAGGCGGCGGTTTGCTAAACCGTTGTGCGGGGTAAACCCGTACCGGGGGTTCGAATCCCCCTCCCTCCGCCACGACCTTGATATCGCAGCACGAAATTGCGCGCCGCTGGAGAGTGGAAGAAAACCGGGGGTCATGCGGCGGCGTGGAATACGGGATTGTCGTTCGCGGAGTTCATCGATTCCGGTTTCCGAAGCGCCGCGAGGTGGAGGGTATCGTTGAATACCGCGGCTCGGACCTGCAAGAGGTAATGGGCGCCGGCGGGCGACCAGGGCATCTGCTGGCGCTTGTTCATGCGGCGATCCACGCTCCCGTGTGCGAGATCCCCGCCTCGAGTGGCAGGAGGTCGGCGAGCAGGCGTCCGGCGACGCGATAGGGCAGATGCGCTGCCAGCTTTGCCTGCATGAGAACCAACTCCGGCGGGGTACGGCTCGAGAGCACCGCGTCGATAGTCGGCTTGGTCTTGCACGATGGGCAGGCTTTGCGGGGTATGCGCAGCGTCAGACGACCGAACGGCGTGTCCAGGCGACGCGATCGATAGTCCTTGATGTGCAGACGCGCCCCGCACCGCTCGCAGAGGGCGTTCTGCAGGCACAGTTGATCGACCTGCCAACCCACGAGCTCGTGTTGCAAGCGGGCCAGGATCGCCCTGGACTCGGCCAAACGGAGGCCGAGTCCTTCGCAAGGGTTGACGCCCACCGATGCATCCGCTCGCCACAGCTCGACGCCGCGAACCACCTTACCGTCATGCTGCTCTTCGACCCTGACCACGAACGCCATGACCCGTTCCCTCCCGGCATCCTTGCTCCTCCGAGCATTCCGGTGGCCTCGGTCCAGGTCTAGACCCCCAACTTTCTTCCACTCCCTGCGTGTGGGTGGCGGTTCCAACGGCGCGCCAGACAGTCCTATGTGATACCGGCGGCCTCTTCGGCCGGCCGGTATCGCGCATGGGGTTGGCGGGGCGGCCATGCGCAAAATCAAGGCCATACCAGCGGCCAGGTGGACGCCGGGCGAGTCATCGGCCGGGGCCGCTGGTATGACACCTTCTTGGCGGTTCCAACCGGATCGGCTCATCCCGCCGCCGGAATGCGATACAGCCGGCCGGCCGCGTGAAGGTCCTCCACTGTCCACGGTGCGCCCACGTCGCCGACCACCCAGCCGAGGATCGCCCACAGGTCCTTGTCGACCATCGCATCGTCAAGCGGTTCCAGCGCCTCGACGATCGCGTAGATCTCCAGCCCCGATGGAAACGGCTCGCCGCTCCGCCCGACGAACACCAGCGCATAAGCCGTCCCAGAAGGCGCGCGGACGAACCCCGGTTCGGACAGCCCGATCCGATCGAGATCGAATGTCCGCACGAAGAAGGCGCGGAATTCCGGATAGTGCCCGAGCCGGTCTTCCGTCAGCACCAGCGCCTGGCGCGTGCCCTCGGTGGCGGGCCTGGCGATGACCGCGACGTCAGCCATCACGCACCTCCCAGTCTATCGAGGAAGGCCGCGATCAGCCGGGCGATCTCCGGGCCGGAATCCTCCTGCAGGAAGTGCCGGCCGGTCACCATGTGTGGCCCATCGGCATGCGGCATCAGGCGCTTGAAGCGTTCGGCGAAGGTCGCGGCTTCGAACACCTCATCCTCGCGCCCCCAGATGATCAGCGTCGGCAATTTGGACTTCGCCAGTTCCGCTTCCAGCCAGGCGAAGCGGGCCTGGGCGCGGGCCGTGTCATCCAGGGGAATCCAGCGAGGCCACACCCAGGTCAACAGGCGAGTCTCGGCATCGGGCAGGACGGCCTCATAGGCGGCCTGCGCCTCGCGCCGGAATTTGTCGCGGCCGACGACGGACAGATACACCCCGCGCCGCGCCAGGACATTGTGTCGGCCCAGCAGATAGGGCCCGACCAGCGGCGCGTGCATGGTGCGCCACGGAAACAGGCGGGTGTGGAATTCGGCCGGCGGCGTCGGCCAGGCCCAGGTGCTCATGACGGCCAGCGCGCACACTCGCTCCGGGTTGCTCATCGCGAAACCCAGGCCAGTCGGCCCACCCCAGTCGTGGCAGACCACCATCAGGCGTTGCAGATCGAGCTGACGGACCAGGCCCGTCAGGTTGGCGATATGGCCGTCCAGGGTGTGCGCCTGCTCGCGAGCCGGTTTTTCGGACAGGCCGAAGCCGATCATGTCGGGGCGATGACGCGGCGGCCGCACTTCACCAGCGGCGGAATGACATCGCGGTAGAGAAAGCCCCAGGTCGGATTGCCGTGGAGCAACAGGATGGGATCGCCGGCGCCTTCATCGATGTAGTGCATCCGCCAACCGTTGACCCGCATATAGCGGGCGGCGAAAGGCCACTTGTCCCGGAACCCCTCGATGCTTTCCAGTGCGTTGACGATCATGACTTTCCCCTCAAGCCGTGACGCGGCGCAGGAACGCGCAGATCACGAGCATCTTGACGATCACGTCCTCCACGAACGGCTCGATAGCCGAACTGATCGCCGCGGCCAGCGCGGGCGGCGGGGATGCCGAACCGCCCAGCCGAACCAACAACCGCTCCGCCCGAACCAGGGCCTCGCGCCGTGCTTGATTGATGGCGGCGGCCAGCCGCCCGTCGCCATCCAGCGGTGCGAGCAGCAGCCAGGCAAATGACAGATAGGGTGGCCAGTGAGCGAGATGCCGATACATGCTGGCCAGTACCGCCCCAGGACGCCGCGTGCCGAACCCGTTCAGCGCGGTGACCAGCGCCGCGGTCTCGGCTTGCATGTCGGTCAGGTTGAGCAGCCGCGGCAGCCTGATCCGCGGCGCGGCGGCCACCGTTGCCGGCGCAGCGGCTCGGGTGGCGCGCGGCGCACGCCCATCCAGACACGCACGCAGCGCGGACAGTGCCACCATGGCCATCGCATTGGTATGGTCGTAGGCTGCCAGCACGTCCCGGATGGCCGCCAGGGCGTCCGGCTGCAGGCCCAGCCCCGCGAACACCTCCGCTTGGATCGGGGGCATCGTCGGCAGCGCCAGCTCCCGCCGCAGCGTGGTCGCCTCGCCAAGCACCGACCCGTCGGCGTAGAGCGGGTGCAGCGCCCCCCACGCCCAGGGCAAGGCGCCGTCGATCGTCGCCAGATGACGCCAGATCAGGTTGACGACATCGACGCCCAGGACCTGGCGGATATCGGCGAAGATCGCCGCGGTCTCGCCTGTCGCGGCAGCTTCGGTGATGGCGGCAACCGGGTCGCTCATGCTGCCCTCATGCGATGCGATAGCGTTTGACGGCGTCCGGGTCCCAGGAGACCCCCGAACCCGCCCGATCCGGCACCTGCGCCATGCCGCCGGCGATGCGCAGCGGTTCCGCCAGGATCGGCGCTGCCCAGTCGACATATTCCAGCCAGTGGCAGGTGGGGGTGGCGGCCAGCAGATGCCCGCTGACCTCCGGGAAGATGTGCGAGGACATCTCGATTCCGGTGGCGGACGCCAGCGCAGCCGCACGCTGCCATCCGGTGACGCCGCCGATCCGCTCAAGGTCTGGCATCACATAGTCACAGGCATTGGCGGAGAGGGCTGCGGCCATCGCCTGAGCGCCGGCGAAATTCTCCCCGATCTGCATCGGCGTGGTCAACGCAGCGGCGATCCGGGCGCATCCGGCATAGTCGTCGTGCCGGGTGGGCTCTTCGATCCAATAGAGCCCCTCACCATCCAGTTGTTGGCCGCGCCGAATTGCCTCGGTGACTGTCAGGGCCTGGTTGTAGTCCGCCATCAAGGCGACGGTATCGGGCAGCCGGCGCCGGACGGCGCGCACGACGGCCAGGTCCTGTGCCGCCGTCGGCCGCCCGAGGCGCAACTTGACCGCCCGGAATCCCTGTTCCAGCAGCGCCTCGGCTTCGTCGGCCGCCTGCTCCGGCGGCATCAGGCCGAGCCCGTTGCTGTTGTATGCTTGGACGGGGCGAGGTTGCGAGCCGATATAGCTGGCGAGCGGCAGGCCGGCGGCCAGAGACAGCGCATCCCAGCAAGCGACGTCGAAGCCCGCCAGCGCCATGCGGACGATGCCTTGCGCGCCAAGCAGGCGATAGCGTTGCTGGAAACGGGTAGAAAAATCGACCGGCGCCAAACGTTCGCCGCGCTCGGCGTCCTGGATATCGGTCAGGACTGCTGCAATCAGTCCCGGCGCCATCCGTGTGTAACAGAACAGATAGGCATGGCCGGTGATCCCCTCCTCTGTCTCGAGGTCGATGAGCAAAATAGGTGCGGTCCGCATGGTCTGCGCGCTGGTACCCAGCGGCCGGGCCATCGGGACCTCGACCGCAGTGGCTCGGATCGCGCGCAGTGTGAGAAGCGGCGCCGCCATCTCAGGCAGCCCCCCGGTCGGGCCGCCGCCTCAGGAGGGCACACATGAGCAATTTCTGCTCTCTCCTCAGCATTCTCGGTAATCCGTTCTATATCGCCCGTCCTAGAATGCGCCGGAGGTTCGCTCGAGGCAATCCTACCCCGGTCCAGATCGCGGAAAATGAAAAAAGACGTCGGATGCCCGCAATCTTCTGAACATGGCCGGAGAGCGATGGCACGCCATTCCCCGGCCGATCAGTCTATCATCTCCGGCGGATGAGAGGATTCCATGTGCGGTCGCCGTGCCGGAGCGGTCTCCGCGGCGCTGACGAGGATCACGGTCAGGAGCGCGGCGAGCGTGGCGATGCCGCCGGCGACGACCAGCACGATCGTGAATCCAGCGGCAAAGCTACCACGGGAGATGTCGATCATCGCGCCCCGGGCAGCCGGCACCACCTTGTCAACGACGCCGCTGATGTCGCCCGAGATGATCCGCGATACCATGAATTGAGCGCGGCCCGCGAGCGAGCCAGAAAGGCCGAGCGACGCGATGGCTCGGACGAAGTGTAACTGTGTCTCGCTCGCCAGCACCGCTCCGAGACCCGTGATACCCGTGACCAGCCCGACAAATCGCAGTGTGCCGCCGATGCCTGATGCCATGCCGCCTCGCTCCGGCGGGATGACACTCATCGACACCTTGGCAGTCTCACCGTTGAGCAGCCCCGCACCACAGCCAGTCACCACCATGCCGATAGCGATCGCTGCATAGGTCCCGTTCGCCGCGATCAGCGCGGCCGTCGCGATATTGCCGAGCGCGACGATGGCGAGGCCGATTGCAAGCAGCGTCCGGCCGGACATTCGCTCCGCCAGCGCGGCAGCGATCCTGGGACAGAAGAACAGCGGCAAGGCGAAGGGCAACATACCGAACCCGGCCGCGGCGGCCCCCAGGCCGAAAGCGTTCTGCAGATAGAGCGGCAGATAGGTCATCATAACCTGGGCGGAGGACGCAAAACCGAGCATGGCGACGCTCGCTCCGAGAAAGGTCCGGCGTCGAAACAGCGAGAAATCCACCATCGGGCGCATCTGAGCGCGCTCCGCCACGACGAAGAGAATGAACAGGGCAATCGCGGCGGCGAGCTTCAACAGGATCGGCCGGCTTGACCAACCAGCGGCATTGCCGTCGATGAGCGCCCAGACCAGGCAGAACAGCCCGCCGCCAAAGAGGACCATGCCCGCGAGGTCGAGCCGGACGGCATCCGGATCTCGCGACTCTTCCACGACGGCGACAGTGAGCACGACCAGCACGGCGCCAATTGGGACATTAACCAGGAACGCCCACCGCCAGCCAAAGCTGGATGTGATGACACCGCCGACGAGCGGACCAAGCGCCACGGCGACACCGATTACGGTCCCCCAAAAACCGAAAGCGCGTGCTCGGTCGGACCCGCGGAACTCATGGCCCAGAATCGCCAGCGCGGCGCTAAGCTGCAGGGCCGCGCCGATGCCTTGCACGGCGCGCGCCATGTTGAGGATGAGAGCCCCCGGTGCCAGGCCGCAGAGCAAGGATGACAGTGTGAACACCGAGAGCCCGACGAGGGCGATGCGGCGGCGGCCGATGCGATCGGCAAGCGCACCAGACGGCATCAGCAACGCCGCAAAGGTGAGGACGTAGGCGCTGACCACCCATTCGATGTCCGAGAACGCGGCGCCGAGATCACGCGCGATCGACGGCAGCGACACCGCGACAATGTTGGAATCGAGCATGATCATGAAACACATGCCCGATGCGCAGAGCAGAACACGAAAGCGCCGCCCACTTATCCAGCGTATGTTCTCCCCTCGCATGATGGCTGCGGATCCGATCTGTTGCTTGCCCATGGAGCCGTGATTTCTTTCGGTGATCGCGAAGGAGTGGACAAAAGCCGATCTCTGGCAGCTCGCTGGCGTTATCAGCCGCCCCCATCGAACGAAATCCGGGGACCAGGACGGGTCGCGCTGTCGATGATGTCGTCCCAGCTCTTGCCCCGAGCCCGGAGACTCTCGATGGTCGGGCCAGTGGAATCGCCGTAGATGGCAAGCGTCCGACTGCGGATCCGAGAGCGCAGGGGCTCTGGCGTGAGCTCCTTGAAAGCGGCGGTCAGCCGCCTGCGCTCGGCATGGACGGCGCGCGCGATCATCTCCGAAGACCTGGCTTCGTCCTGCAGTGCCACAACCCACGCGCGCAATCCCAGGACAGCCACCTCGTACCGGGATCTCAGGTCGCTTTCCGCCATCACGCCCAGTGACGTGGCAAGAAGACGATCAATCCGCACCTGTGCCGCTTGGTCCCGGTTCAACGCGGAGGAGTGCCAACGCTGGCGCAAGAAGACCCTCAAGCAGGGCGCGCTCGGGCCGGACGCGCGCGAGCACGCGAATGCCCATCAACACGCCGAGAAGGTGTTGCGCCAAGGTTTCCGCAGACAGCGAGCGGGTGATCGCGCCGTCGGCCTGACCGGCCCTGACGCATGCCAGGAAGAACGCCTCGATCTGCACGAGAACGGCGGCGACGACCCTGCGAAACCCGGGGTCGTGTGGCGCGACGTCAAGCGCCGCGTTCACAAGCAAGCATCCTTTTCGGTCGTGATCGCTGAGTGAGCGTTTCACGATTTCCTCGAAGAACACCTCGATCGCCCGGCGCGGCGGCAACGCCTCGCAGCGCCGGATTCTGTCGGCGATGCTCGCCTCGACGTAGTGATCCAACGCTCTCCCATAGAGCGAGCGCTTGTCGCCGAAGGCGTTGTAGAGGCTCGCTGCGGTAATACCGGTGTGCGCCACCAGGTCCCTGACCGAGGTCGCCTCATACCCCTGCTTCCAAAAGCACTGAACGGCCGCATCCAGTACGGTGTCTTCATCGAATTCCCTCGGTCTTGCCATCCCACCACCTGCCCATTGCTCCAGGGCATCTTGCCATCCCTGCCGCCAGGGCGCATTGTAGAACGCATATACTAGAACGCAAGGCGCGGATGGCCAGAATGGGGTCAACCACGCTGCGAGTGGTCGCGCCTGCGACGTCCACGAACAGAGAGGATCAGCCGGATGGGACTGCAACAGCAACTTGACGCCTTCAAAGCCGAGTTCGCGCGCACAGCGCCGGCCGGCAGGCCAGCGCTCTACGCGGCAAAAATCGAGGAATTGCGTGCCAGCTTCGCGCTGGAACGCGCGATCCGAACCGCCGACCGGGCGCCTGATTTCACGCTGCCGGACCCGCAGGGGAGGGTTGTCTCGCTCGGCGCCCTGCTGGAGGCGGGGCCGGCGGTCGTGACCTTCTATCGCGGTGGCTGGTGCCCCTACTGCAACATCCAGCTCCGCGCCTACCAGGGGGTCCTGCCCGAAGTGACCGCGCTCGGCGCGCGGCTGGTCGCGATCTCGCCGCAACTCCCGGACGGCTCGCTCTCGACCGCCGAGGCGAACAATCTGACCTTCGACGTGCTCAGCGACGTTGGTAACCACGTGGCCCGCAGCTTCGGGCTCGTCTGGTCTCTGTCTGAAGAATTGCGCGCCGCGCTCCGGTCGAACAACAAGGCGCTGCCGGAGATCAACGGCGACGATAGCTGGGAACTGCCGGTGCCGGCCACCTACGTCATCGCGCGCGATGGCCACGTCGCTCTCGCCGCCATCGACGTCGACTACCGCAATCGCCTGGAGCCCGACGCCATCCTCACCGCGCTGGGGTCGTTGCGCCCGGCGTGATCCGACAGGGCTGGCGAGAGCGTCCGCCCGAAATAGCGGCCGTCACACGAGAGACGGAAACACTTTGACCCCGAGGAGACACCATGATCCGGTTCTATTTCCACCCGACTCCCAATCCCGCGAAGGTCGCGCTCTTCCTGGAAGAGGCAGGCCTGCCCTACGAGGCCATTCCCGTCGATACCAGCAAGGGCGAGCAGCACACGCCTGCCTTCCGCGCGATCAACCCCAACGGCAAGGTCCCGGCGATCGTCGATACGGACGGTCCCGGCGGCAAGGAGGCAAGGGTCTTCGATTCAACGGCGATCCTGCTCTATCTGGCTGAGAAGACGGGCAAATTCCTCGGCACGCCGGAGGACCGGCCGGAGTTGTTGTCCTGGTTGCTTTTCATCGCCTCCGGGCTCGGTCCGTTCTCGGGTCAGGCCGTGCATTTTCAGTTTGCTGCCCCCAATGGCCTGGACTACGCGGTGAACCGCTACCGTCGCGAGGCTGAGCGGCACTACCAGGTGCTGAACGACCACCTCGAAGGGCGGAATTTTATCGTCGGTGATACCTACACGATCGCTGACATTTCCGCCTGGGGCTGGCTCGACCGCGCCTCCCGCGTCCGCAAGGATGAAGCCGACCCGCTCGCTCCGTTTCCGAATTTGAAGCGGCTGTTCGAGACTGTCGATGCGCGGCCCGCTGTTGCCCGGGCCCGGGCGGTCGGGAAGGACCACCCTTTCAAGAAGGTCAGTGACGAGGAGACCAAACGCGCCCTGTTCCCCTCCAACTATCCGCCCGCAGCGTAAGGGGGAGAACGCCATGAACCTGCAAGGCAAGCGCGTCCTCATCACTGGCGGATCGAGCGGCATCGGGCTCGCCATCGCCCGCATCCTGCTGGCCAAAGGTGCGAAGGTGGTCATTTCCGGCCGCCGCCCCGATGTTTTGGCAGCCGCCACCGAGGACCTCAAGAGGGCCGGTGACCAAGTCTGGAGCATTGCCGCCGATGTTGGGACCGCCAAGGGGCGGGCGGCGACTTTGCAGAAGGCCCGCGATGCTCTGGGTGGGCTGGATATCCTCATCAACAACGCTGGTGGCGTGCGCGCTGGGCGCCTCGAGGCGACCTCGGAGGCCGAGATCGAGGCGATGGTGACGGTCGATCTTCTCGCGCCGATTCTGCTCACTCGTGCGGCACTGCCGGCACTGCGGGCGAGCGGGGACGCCGTCGTGGTGAACGTCACATCCGGAATCGCCCTGCTTGGTGCGCCGTTCTACACGACCTATGCCGCTGTCAAGGCTGGTCTCGCTCGCTTCGGTGAGGCGCTGCGGCGGGAACTGAAGGGCGAAGGCGTCCATGTACTGACCGCCTATCCCAGCGGCACCGACACACCGATGATGAAGTCCAACCGCGCCGGGCCGGAGTTGGGCTTTGGACGGGAGCCTGCCTCCGACGTCGCCGCGGCCATCGTCGAGGGCATCGAGACGGGTGCCTTCGAGGTGATCCGGGGTGGCGAGGCTCGCGCGCAGATGATCGCGCTCAACCGGGAAAACCCGGCTGCGGTGGACGAGCGGTTCCTCGGGCTGAAGCCTGCGCTTGAAGAGGCGGTGAAAGACCACTCAGCGCTTTAGGGGCGGCTTCACCGCCGAAAATCTCCATGCATAGGATGCGAAAGAGATGATCGAACTCTACTATTGGCCGACGCCGAACGGCCATAAGGTCACGATGTTGCTGGAAGAAGTGGGGCTGGATTACACGATTCATCCCGTCAACATCAGCGCAGGTGACCAGTTCAAACCGGAGTTTCTGGCGTTCTCGCCGAACAACCGAATGCCCGCGATCATTGATCGTGATCCCGCGGACGGCGGCGAAGCGGTCACAGTGTTCGAGTCGGGGGCCATCCTTCTCTATCTGGCCGAAAAGACGGGCCGCTTCCTACCCACCGACCTGCGGGGCCGAAAGACGGTGATGGAATGGATGTTCTGGCAGGTCGGCGGCCTCGGGCCGATGGCCGGGCAGAACCATCATTTCGGCGTTTATGCGCCGGAGAAGATCCCCTACGCGATCAACCGCTACGTGAACGAGACCAACCGCCTCTATGGCGTCATGGACCGTCGACTCGCCGTCCGCCCGTTCCTGGCCGGCGACGAATATAGCATCGCCGATATGGCGTCCTATCCGTGGGTCGTGCCATGGAAGCGACAGCAGCAGAACCTCGACGACTTCGTCAATCTGCGCCGCTGGTTCAACAGCATCCACGACCGTCCGGCCACGCAGCGCGCCTATGCCAAGGGTGAGCCGTTCTCGGCCCAACCAGCCGTCACGGAGGAAGGGAAGAAACTGCTGTTCGGTCAGACGGCGAAAACCGTTGTCAAAGCCTGACTCAACGGTCGCGTCCGCCGACCACATCGCTGTCTTCATCGACGACGAACCGGTGACGCAATGCTCGGTCGCCTGAACACCCCTGCAGCGCACGGAAGCGCGACCGTCGCAGCTGGAAACAGCAGCAAGACCATTGAGGACCAATGCGGCGGCGATGCCGTGCACATCGGGCGGCCTCCGGCGGAATCGGAACGCTCGGGTTTGCAGGCCGGCATCCGCGATGGCTGGCGCGGCGAAGGCCAGCCGACATACCAACTACATCAGCCGGAGGCGGGACATTATGCCTAACAGCTTCGCAACGCTCCCTCGTCTGCCCGAAATGAGGGAGGAGGACGCGCCCGCCACGATCGGCCGCATCTATGCCGATATTAAACGCGCGTCAGGCACGTCGCTGGTCAATCTTGTCTACAGACATCTTGCGACCATTCCGGGCGGACTCGAATGGGTCTGGGGCTGCATCCGAATGAACTGGGGTTACGACGGCTTGTTGCACGCCGCGTCGGCGATGCCGTCCACCAAAATTGTGATCCACCTTCCGATTGCGCTCTGGCGCACCGCCGGGCTCTCCGACCAGAACCTGAGCGAGATCCGCACCCTCATCAACCACTACAATCTGACCAACGCAGCCAATATTCTGGGTGCGACCGCACTTTCCCAGATTATACGCGACCCTCGTCGTTCATCAGGCGGCGCGACGTTGGCCTGGACCGAGGCACCTCATCGGCTATTGGCCGCCGCCACTCCCCCAGTCCCAAAACTCGATTCGCTGCCGCCTGACGTGACGGAACTACTTCATTTCGTCAATGGCATCGGAGAGGACGAACAGCCCGCCATGGTCGCAAGTCTTTTCCGACATCTGACGCTTTGGCCGGGAAGTTTGGCGGTTGCTGCGGCGTTACTGGCTCCACTGTCACAATCGGGCGAATTGGCTCGCTTGCGTCGCGAAACGACGGCGGTGGCTGAAGAGATCGCCGACGAGATGATTTCTACGGCAGAACTCAATTGCCCACCCCCTCCGAAAGCGGCACAGGAGTTGATCTTGCATACACTCGATCTATTCAGAACAACCCTGATCGCCAAGATGCTGCCGGTTGGTCAGATTCTGTCGCAGGCTCTCGAACCAGCCTAGTCGCGCCCAGCACCCGGATCTCCAGCCGCTTGAGGTCTGCTGTGGCGAGGAAACAGGACTGAGTGTCAACGCCGGAGAGAAAATGCATCGGCGTGCCGGAGCAAAAATGCATCAGGGACGAACGCCAGAAGGCTCCTGCGGGGGCCTTCTGGCGTTTCGGTGCGAGGGGCGCGCCGGCAAGGGTCGCTGAGGGGCTGTCGGTGCGAGGGGTGGAATCTTTGGGACGGTCAGTCCCTGCCAAACCCTCGCGGTGGGTCGATGGCCTGAAGTTCGGCGAGGTCGAGATCGGAGATTGCCTGCAACGCATCAGCAATGACGCTGTCCTGCAGGTTCGTCGGCAGCGCCGCCAGCCAGGCGGCATACTGCGCCTGCAGATCCGTCAGTTCGGCGACGGCGTCGGACCAGCGCCGAGCGCGGCTGCGCCGATCGGTCGGGCGGCGCGTGCGAATGAGCGGCGCGCCGGTGACGCGTGCGACGCGGTGGCGGGCCTGGCGTTCGGCATCGGTCATCGGCCTCTCGCCGATCGATTTGCGGGGCATGGTTCCACTCCGAAGCGTGACGTCACGAAACCCAGAGCACGCAGGGCGCTTTCGCATCATCCCTCGGGTCGGTTGGTCGGTGTATCGGCTGCGCGCGCATCGCGTTGACGCCGCTTGCTCTGCTTGAGCCGATAGCTGTCGCCGTTCATCTCCAGGATGTGGACGTGGTGGGTCAGCCGGTCGAGCAGTGCGCCGGTGAGCCGTTCGGAGGCGAACACGCCGGTCCATTCATCGAACGGCAGATTGCTGGTGACGATGGTGGAACCGCGCTCGTAACGCTGACTGAACACCTCGAACAGCAGTTCAGCGCCGGTCTGGGATAGCGGCACGTAGCCAAGTTCGTCGATCACCAGCAGTTTGCACGCGGCCAGCTGGCGTTGCAGCCGCAGCAGCCGCTTCTCGTCGCGCGCCTCGATCAGTTCGTGCACCAGAGCCGCCGCCGTGGTGAAGCCGACCGACAAGCCCTTCTGGCAGGCGGCCAGCCCCAGGCCGAGCGCAATGTGCGTCTTGCCCGTCCCGCTGTTGCCGACCGCGATCACGTTCTCCCGGCGCAGCACATACTCCGACCGCGCGAGTTCCAGCACCAACGCCTTGTTCAGCGATGCCAGCGCCAGGAAGTCGAAGCTGTCGAGGCTTTTGACCGCCGGGAACCTGGCCTCCTTGATACGACGCTCGATTGTCCGGCGCTCCCGCTCGATCAGTTCCAGTTCCGCCAGCCGCAGCAGGTAGCGGACATGATCGACCCCGTCGCTGGCGCACTGCCGCGCCAGCTTTTCATGCTCGCGCAGGAAGGTCGGCAGCTTCAGCGTCTTCAGATGATGCGCCAGAAGGATTTGCGGCGTCCCCGGCGATGCGTCGGTCATGACGCCGTCCCGGCCAGCAGGTCCAGGTAGGTCCGGGCCGAGGTGGCCGCCACGTGGGCACGCGGCAGATACGGATACACCGTCATGTCGAGCCGCGGCGGACGGCGCTCGATCCGGCACAGCACGAGGTGCTTCACCGCGTCGAAGCCAACCGCGCCGCGCGCGATGGCGGCACGCACCCCGGCCGCGACATCCTCGGCGGTGAACACCTCCATCAGCCGCAGCACCTGCACGAACTCGCGCTTGCCCTCCTTGCCCATGCGCGCCTCCAGCAAGCGGCGCAGCGTCGCGAATTCCTCCGGCAACGCCCACCCGGCCAGCGGCGCCGCCTGGTCGAGCGCGCCAATCTTGCGCTCCAGCAGCGCCAGGTAATGCAGCGGGTCGAACACGAAGTCCTCCCGCTCGTAGGACCGCACATGCCGGGCAATGACCTCCGCGCCGCAGGAGATCACCACGCTGTCGACATAGCCGCGGATCAGCACCTCGTGGTGGCCGTAGGTCGTCGGCACCGAGTAATCCGTGCCGCGATAGCGCACCAGCGACAGCGAACTCACCCGCCCAGGCTGCTTGTCGCATGCGTCGTACGGCGCCGGCGGCAGGTCGTGAAAGCATGCCTGGTCCCGCGCCAGCAGCGCGCCGATCGTCGTGTCGTGGCCGCGCAGCCGATCGCCAAGCCGACGGCGGCAGTCCGTCAGCAATTGCTCGTTCAACGCCGCGAAACTGGCGGCGTGCGGCACCGGCACCAGGTGGTTCCGCCGAGCGAACCCGACCAGCCCCTCCACCTTGCCCTTGTCGTTGCCCTTGCCGGGACGCCCAAAGCGGTCGGCGAACAGGTACTGCGATTGCAACTCGCCAAACACGCGCGTGCGCTGCCGCCTCCCGTCGCCCAGGATCCGCGCCACCGCCAACTTGGTGTTGTCATAAAGGATCGACAGCGGCACGCCGCCGAAGAACGCGAACGCCGCCACATGTGCGGCGCAAAATGCCTCCGTCGTCTCCGCCGGATACGCCTGCACGAACCCGGCGTCGCTGTGCGGCAGGTCCATCGCGAAGAAATGGATCTTCCGCTCCACCCCGCCGATCACCGCCAGCGCCTCGCCAAAATCCGCCTGTGCGTGCCCAGGGTCATGCCGCAGCGGCACGAACACCTCGCGTTGCCGCTGGCGCTGACCCAGCACGTAGTCCTTCACGATCGTCACGCCGCCGCCGAAGCCGTGCTCGTCGCGCAAACGCTCGAAAATCCGCTTGGACGTATGCCGCTGCTTCGCCGGCCGCCCCTTATCATCCTCCAGGATCCGGTCGATGATCCCGACGAATGCATCCAGCTTCGGGCGCGTCGGCGCATGGCTGCGCCGGTAACCAGGCGGCACCGAGAAGGACAGCATCTTCGCCACCGTCCGAGGGTCAATCCCAAAACGCCGCGCCGCCTCACGACGGCTGATCCCCTCAATCCGCACCGCGTAGCGGACCCGACCATACAGTTCCACGAGCTTCATCCCCCAGCCCTCTGCCTTCAACGCAAAGAGCTTCACACCGATGGACTTTTACACCGGCACAGCCGGACCACCCGGCCGCCTCCGTGAGGGATTTTCTCTCCGGCGCGTACACGAGGAAACAGGACTGAGCTCTGGCGCGCTGCTATTGCCGGTGTTGACCGATCCTGGACGTGTCGATGGGAGAGACGCATGTCTTATGACTCAACTCCGGCAACCGCGGGCGCGCTGGCCGCACTGGCAGACCGCCAATGGCGTGACTATCGCGCTCGCGATCCTGGCACATGTTTTGCTGATCCGGGCTTTACGTTGGACCTTCAGAAAGCTTACGAGTTGCAAGGCGCTGTCTCGGCGTTGCGCCTGGCAGACGGTGACCGCGTCGTTGGCTACAAGGTCGGCTGCACGGGGCCGGGCACCACCGCGCAGTTTGGAATGGCTGGTCCGATCCGGGGTTATCTCTACGAAAGCGAGGTTCGCCGGACAGGCGTGACCCTTGACCTGGCTGACTTTGCGCAATTGGCGATAGAAGGCGAAATGGCCATTCGCATCGGTGAAAACGGCAAAATCGCGGCGGCGTTCCCGGTTATCGAACTGCATCACTTCGTCTTCAGGCGACCGCGCAGGACATTGGTGGAGCTGGTCGCGAACAACGGTCTGAACGCGGGCATCGTGGTGCCGGAGGAAGGGTGGCTATCATCCTTAACTCACCCTGGCAGCAGTCCACTGCTCACAGTTAAAATCGGCACTCGAGTTGTCGAATTGGGTGACTTGTGGCCGATGGCGGGCGGCGCGGCGGCCTCGGTCGATTGGCTTCACCAGCATCTTGCAGAATTCGGATTGGCGTTGACTCCCGGCCAGATCGTGCTCTCAGGCACGCCTCTGGGCCTCTATCCGGTGGCACCCGGCGACAATGTCATCGTGTTCTTCAACAATGAGCCGGCGGTACGCTGCTCGATCGTCTAGAAGACCGAGCCGCATCCCGCCACGGAAAGCCTGATTGTACCTGGCGGAATAGCCCGCGAATATGGCCGCTCGCGAGGCGTGTGCCGTCCCTTTGCGACGCGGCCTTCCGGGCCACTCGCTGACCGACCCTCGGAGAACTGCCTGAGTGCAGGCCCATTCTCGGGCCTCTCTGAGCATATCGAAGACGTCATGGTAGCATGCACCTACCAGCGAGACAGCCGGGGCAGTATTGCTCGTGAGACCAGAACGACAGTGCCGCAGCCGACAGTGTACCAGACGGCGATGTAGAGTGGATCGTTGAACGGGCAGGCAAACACGAACACAAACGCTCCCCACGCCGCCCCGGCAATACCGACCAACAAGGCTGTTCTGCTCCCGTCGGTCGCAGCACCGCGGCGCATCAGCGCACCGAGCCCAAGTACCGGGGGAACCGACAGGGCTATCATTTTCGTGGCACACTGGATGCCGTTTGTCCAGTCGATCCTGCGGGCGAGGCTTTCGAGATCGTCCGGGCCGGCGCCGATGCACAGACCGGCGGCAAGACAGACACCGATAACGACGAGGAGCCACCGGAGGGCACGCCGGGGCGAGTATGTCGGGGTGAAGGAGAGGATAGCCGGGATGCCGCTGATCACCGCAATCAAACCGAGGCTCACCAGGCGCCACCAGAATGTTGGTTGGTGCATTCTCATGGGCATATCCGGTAGTGCGGCGCCCAACACGAAGAAGACAATGATCTCAGTGATGCAAATCACCGCAATGATCGCGATGTCCCGCCACACACTCTGGCGGCGCACCGGCTTCAGGTCCCTTGAGAGCCGATCGATCAGCGAGTTTAACGACATTCGGGGCCTCCGGTGGAGACAGTATACTGGCGCAGGGGACTGACACCCCGCATGGTAACATGGCGAGTCCGATTGATAGCTGCATGAGGGCCACCTTCGGCTTCTGGCGTCGCGGCTACCCCCCGGCCGCAGACGATCGTGGCGGGCGCTTCAACCCTTGTCATCGCGCAAAGCCCGTTGCACCAGGGAGGGTGTGAGGATCTGCGGCAATACGACCGGGGATGGGTGGTCCGGCGGGTAATAGACATAGAGCGGCACACCGTCACGATGCTGCGCCTCGAGATATGCCGTTATCGCTGGGTCGCGGTTGGTCCAGTCGCCCCTCATGATCACGGCATGGCGGGCACGCAGCGCGGCCCGGACGCCACCATTCTCCAGGGCCACGTGTTCGTTCACAAGGCAGGTGATGCACCATGCAGCCGACATGTCGACCAGAACTGGCGTCCCGGCAGCGCGGAGATTCGCGAGCTTTGCGGCGGAGTATGGGATTGCACCCGATATGGATGTCTCGCCACCCGCCTGGGCCGGCGTGACCAAGGGCAAAAGCCCCAGTGTGCCCGCCGCGGCGGCAAGCCTCATTGCAAGGGCTATCCGCCCCCGGAACCTGAGCAGCCAGAGGGCGAAGCCCAGGAGCATCGCGCCCGTAAGCGCGACGAGGATCCCCGTGCTGCCCGCCTGCCGGGCCACGACCCAGAGAAGCCAGATCGCTGTTGCGAACATCGGAAAGGCCAAGAATTGCCGGAGAACGCCCATCCATTCCCCGGGTCGTGGTAGCACAGTCCCCAACCCGGGAAAGAAGCCGAGCAGCAGAAACGGCAGCGCCATTCCGACCCCAAGGAGGAGAAAGATAACGAGCCCGAAGATGGTCGGGGCCGCCAGGGCGGACGCGACAGCCGCACCCATGAAGGGGGCCGTGCAGGGCGTCGCCACGGCAACCGCGACGAGCCCTGTGACGAAGCTCCCCATCAGGCCCTTGCGTGCAGCAAGCGTGGAGCCGACGCTGGCGAACCGGGAGCTGAACTCGAAAGCCCCCGCGAGGTTCAGTCCGATCACGAAGACGAGCCACGCGGTGAAGGTGACGAAGGCTGGAGACTGGAGCTGGAAGCCCCATCCGAGCTGGGCGCCGGCAGCGCGCAGGCCTTCCAGTACACCGCCGATAATCAGCATTGTGACGACAACACCCGCGGTATAGGCCAGACCCTGCGCACGGATGTAGGACCTGTCTTCACCGCCAAGCTGCGCCACGCCAAGCGCCTTGATGGCAAGCACGGGGAACACGCAAGGCATCAAATTGAGCAGCAGACCGCCCAGCAGCGCGCCGAACGCCGACCACAACTGTGTGGAGGCAGGCAAAACGGCGTTAGCCGCGGCAGGTTTCGGCGCAATCGCCAGCGCCTGCCTGTTCCCGGCGGCGTCGGTGATCTCGAGGACGCCCCTGAGCGGCTCGTTCGGCGACCATTTGAGTGGCTTGAGCGCCAGGGAGAAGCCCGCAGGCTGAACATCCAACCGCTGGGGCGCCGCGTTGACGATCGCGACAGGGCGGTCGGGGAAGAAGTGGGCGGTACGGACGTTGAAGCGGCCGAGGCCCTTCCCTGTAACGGTCAGGACGCTATTGGCCGAGATGGTCGACACGAACGGCGACGATCTCGGCTCCGCCTCATGCGCCGCCGCGAAAAGCGCGGTCTCCGCCGACGGGGACGCGGCCCCTTCGGGCAGGTGCAGGCTGAAGCTGGCCTGCTGCGGTATGCAGATGACGGCACTGCACACCAGCCATCGGGCGCTGCCGTGCAGATCGACACCCCGTGCCGGCGCAGCTTGTGGGAGGGATGCCATGAACGGCAGGAGCACCGTTCCGCTGAGAACGTAGTCGCCCAACCTGTTGATGACGAACCAGTCCGGCGCGGGCCAGTCGAAGGCGCTGGTCGTGACGTGAGCAGGCTGCGTCAATGCAAGCTGCGGCGGCGAGCCGGCATCTCCGGCATTCTTCCAATAGATGTGCCACCCCTTCGACAGCCGGAACAGCAGGCCCAGCCGAAGCATCGAACCGCTGACGCTGTCGCTCTTCGAGACGATGGAGACGGTGCCCTCGTGACTGACAAAGCGATTGCTCTCCGCGGCCCGCGCTACCACGGGCGCCATCAGAACGCCCGTCAGCATCATGGCGAAGAGCAACTTCACAAACGTCGCTGGACGATTCACACGCCCGGCGCGAAGCGGGCACCACCACCTGCGGGCCGACGAGAGCATGCCGGTAAGCCTCCTTCGCTCAGTTTTCTGCCGCACCAAGGATCGTTCCATCGGAACGCTGGACAAGGGCGGCAAACCTCATTCCCGCCGGAACCCGGATCTCCCGCTCCAATGGTTGCCCGTCCCAGGTCCCAAGTCTGGTGATGCTGCGTACGACGTTCACTTCCGTCAGCGTCACTCCGCCATTTTCACCTCCACGGACCGTCGTGGTGCGTTTGGGATCGAAGCCGAACAGCCACACCGTTGCCGCTCCGCTGCCCCGTCCCACATGAACCGAGACCTGTCCGTCGACGGCTTCCACCGAAACGGGCGTCGTGTCGCTCCTCGCGATCGCCGCCCTTGCTCGGCTGATCGCCGCAGCCATCGTGGCCTTGTCCGATCCCACGAACTGCGCCTCGCCGTCGACGACGGCTTCCGGCGTGTAGACCTCCGTGCCGCCCCCGAGGGACGCATAATGCCCCTGGAGCTCAGTTGCGGCCCGGAGAGAAAACGGGTCCTTCCAAGCAGCGTCATCCCAGTAGGTAACATGCAGATCCAGGGCGAGGACACCCGGATCCGTCGCCTTGACCTGGCGGAGCAGCGCGTCGGCTGGCGGGCAGTCGGAGCAGCCCTGCGATGTGAACAACTCCACCACGACAGGCCTGGAGGCAGCAAACGCAGTGCCTGTCATCAAGCCGAAGAAGGCGACGCCGGCAAGAAGGTGCCGGGTCATGACCCGCTGAACCAGTTGTAACCTTGATTGGCCCAGTACCCGCCTGTCCATTTGTTGGTGACCTCCATGGCGATAATCGATTTCGGATTCTTGAAGCCGAGCTTGGTGGGGATCCGCAGACGGACCGGCGCGCCGAACGGGGCCGTCAGCGGTGCGCCCAGAAAGTCCAGGGCGAGGATGGTCTGCGGATGGAGGGCTGATTCCATGTCGATGCTGGTGAAGTACCCGTCGGCGCAGCGAAAGGCGACGTAATGCGCGCGAGTGTCGGCATCGACCGCACGCAGGAAGTGGCGCAACGGCACACCGCTCCACTGGCCGATCACGCGCCAGCCCTCGACGCAGATGAAGCGGGTGATCTGGCTCTCCTGCGGCAGTGCACGCAACCGGTCGATACTCCAGGGCCGCTTGGCGCCAATCTGCCCGGAGAGCTCGAGACGCCATGTGGCGACATCGACATGCGGTGCCTGGCTGATGTCATAGAATGCGTTGAACCGCGGCGGCCGCGTGATCTGCGAGGGTTTGAAGGTCGGCGCCAGCGTGTGGGGGTTGAACAGGGCGGCCTGCACCTCATTGTTCCAGCCCGACATCAGCCGGAGAAAGTCGTCCGCTAGATCCGGATGGTGGACATTGTCGAAGTTGCAGCCAGGCAGCAGGCTCACCGCGCCAAACGCAAGCGCGCGCTCCAGCAGCTTCCGGCGAGAGGAATGGAACACCGTCATCAGTGAGTCTCCGGATCCTCAAGATGCCCACCAACGATCATCGGTGGCAGCACACGGGGAACGAGCGCCACAAGCAGCAGATGTACTGCCCGAAACAGTGCTATGCCGGTCATCGCAATGAAATGCACGATGCGGGACATGAAGAAGCCGCCGAGCAGATCGGAGAGCGGCCACAGCTGGACCGGCTTCCACACTGCGAGGCCAGAGAGCACGGCAAGGATGCCAAGGGCAATCACTCCGAGATAGAGCAGGCGCTGCACCGCATTGTAGACACCAACTTCGTGAGGCAGGCGAAAGCGCAACGCGGCCCAGGCATCGTGCAGCGCGGCACGCGGCGTGACCGGCCACAGTTTTTCCCGGAAGTGCCCGCTGACAAAACCCCAGATCAGATAGGTCAGCCCATTCAACATCAGCAACCAGATCGCTGCGAGGTGCCAGGCGATCGCACCACCCAGCCACTCACCGATCGTCGCCCACTCGGGAAAGGTGAACGGCAAGAACGGCGAGGCGTTGTAGATCTGCCAGCCACTGCCAATCAGCATGATGATGGCAACTGCGTTTAGCCAGTGCATCACCCGCAGCGGCCAAGGATGGATGACTTTTCTCGCCGGGATGTCTCTGTGGCGACCAGCTGGCAGCGTGGCAGCGACTTGAGTGCCGTCCATAGAAAACCTCTAACCATTCGATGCGATGCGGACCTGCGTCGGCTTTGCGCGGTACAGCTCCGGGAATAGCTTCGCGAGCGCGACGGCCTTCGGCGCGTCGATCAGCGCGATGTACGGGCTGTCGGGATGCAAGGTTGCGTAATTCTGATGATAGTTCTCGGCCCGGTAGAATGGCATCGCCGCGGTGACTTGCGTCACGATCGGAGCGTCGAACGTGTGTGCCGCTGCGAGTTGCTTGAGATACGCATTCGCGATCTTGCGCTGCTCGGCGTTCTCCACCCAGATCATGCTCCGGTATTGATCGCCCTGGTCCGGCCCCTGATAGTCCAGCTCCGTTGGATTCGCCGCGACAGAGACGAAGATTCGCAGCAGCGTCCCGTAGCTGACCTCACTCGGGTCGTAGGCGATCTTCAGCGATTCGGCGTGGCCGGTCGCTCCGGTGCTGACGACCTCGTAGTGCGCCGTGTCGGCGGCGCCGCCAGTATAGCCGGAAACCGCCTGCTTTACGCCTAGGACGTGCTGGAAGACATCCTGCATCCCCCAGAAGCATCCGCCCGATAGAATTGCGGTTGCTCTGCCATGGGCTTTCGCGAGCGGAGCATCAAGCGCGGGAACCGGCGCCAGGACGACAGGTTCAGCTGCCAACGCGCTCGTGCCAGCAAAGGCTGACAGGACGCCGGTAAGGCAGGCAGACAAGATCAGCTTACGCATCATGCTTTCCTCGGAGTGAAGGACAGTGCCAGGCCGTTCATGCAGTAACGGAGCCCGGTGGGAGGCGGCCCATCCCGGAACACATGGCCAAGATGACCGCCGCATTGACTACAATGCACTTCGGTACGGCTCATGCCGAAGCTGTTATCCTCGGAGGTGAGGATCGCACCTGGAAGATGGTTCCAGAAGCTCGGCCAGCCAGTGCCGCTGTCATACTTGGTTACGGACGAATAGAGTGGCAGCGCACAGCCGGCACAGTTGAAGACTCCCGCTTGCTCCTCGTGCAGGAGGGGGGAGGAAAAAGGCGGTTCAGTGCCGGCCTGCCGCAGGATCCGATAGGCGGCAGGGCCCAGGAGTCTATGCCATTCCGCATCAGTGTGAACGACGCGGTAACGCGTCCCGGGCTCCGACGGGGTTGCCGCGTCCACAAAGCGGGCGCGAACGAAGCCCGCCATCAAGACTCCAACGAAGGCGCTCGATGTAGATAGAACTGCTCGTCGATTCATATTTGGGCGCTCCTGCTCGGATCTGGATTCGCCCTCACGCGCGGCGAGGGCGAGCGACAACCTTCCGAACTCATGGGATCCCGAGGTAGGCAATTCGGCGATCACCGAATCGCCCCCTTCGCGGCAAGATCCCACTGTCTATCGGCGAGACGGCGGCCCTATGTCAGAGTACCCCTCTCACCGGAGTCGAACGATCCGTTACTGGGGCTTCGCCATCGTGTCGTGGCTCATCGACCCCGAGCCGCCGTCGTGGGACATGCTGTCATGGCTCATGGCGCTGGTATGGCCCATGGTGTCGTGCGTCATCGCCGAACCGCTCCCGGAACCGGAATGGCCCATGCTATCATGCGACATGCTGTTGTGGGTCATGGCGTCGTGCGACATGCTCGACGAGCTTTGCGCGAAGGCTGGGGCTACGAAAGCCGCAGCAACCAGAGCGACGGCGGCGAAGGTCGGGACACGCTTGAACATGGATGACTCCTCGAAGTGGTACTGACGCTCGACAAGGTTCTTTCGGCGTCCGCTTCTGTTTCCGGTCGGACAGGCCTCACGGTTACAGCCTTGGCAGATGAATTCTCCGTAATCGTCGATCCATGGGACGCGCCTTGCGGAGTGAGCTTTGTCCTGCGTCTCGCCCGAGCACATGAGTTGCATGACACTGGTGCGCAGCTTCGCGCATCAGGCGACAATCACCTGTTCGGCCACAAGGTTGGTTTGACGGGGCCGGGCACTATGCAGAAATTTGGTATCAAAGGGCCGATCCTGGGGTGCCTCTTCGAAAGCGAGACTTATTGGCACGGTGGCCGCGTGTATTTCGACGACTGAGCCACCCTTTCAATCGAAGGCGAAGGTCTGTCGGGCTTTATTTTGTTATCGGAAGCGATCACGCGCGGGTCCACATCAACGAAGAACTCGGGGCTGAGTGTTCGATGGTGTGAATGTCGGCAGTCGAATGATGTCCGTGCGGAACCGTCACGATGGGCGAGGCGTCTGCTTATTCTGGGCAATCAAGCAGAGCGCCGACGACAAACCGCCCGATCGTGCCTGTAAGAAATAATCGCCGGATGACATGATCCCCGATGTTGGTAAGTCCGCCGGCGGCGACCCCGAGGCGTGCCTGCACGGCCGGACTCAGCAGCGCGCCTCCCAGGAGAACCAGCAAAATCGCAGAAATCGCGCGAAAGAAGCCGCCGTCGAGGCCAATCGCGAAGCCAATCGTCGCAACGAAGAGGCCGGCAATCGCGAACGACGTCGCCACGCCTCCTGCCAGACGATATGTCCGGCGGCCCGCTGGAGGAAAACAGCCACCTCCCGACCGGCTGGATATGAAGCCTGCAGGCGGACCGGCTTACCGGGCCAGAGCCTGACGACCGACACGGGGCGGACGCTGGACGCCTCACCCAGCGTTCTGCCGCCGTCCTCACCACCTCCGGAGTGAGTTCGGCGGAGGCGGCCATACCCGGTGAGGACCAGCGCCCCCATTTCAGCCCCTGCACCGACTGACACCATCAAACCAGTCGACCTGCGGTCCACCGGTAGCTTTTGCGCGGCAGTATCGCGGCTCAGCGCCGCCTGCAGGAATGCATGTTCGGAGGCCCCACTATTGATGTTAGTCGCCCCGAGCTTGCCACCGGCGATCAAGGCGAGGGTGTAGACCTCCGGGCTGATATCGACGGCAAGAACGCGGCGTTGCAACTGCGTCGGGAGGTCGAGCGAATAGGAGTCGTGCCAACCGAGATTGCCGCAATAGGTCACGTGAAGCGTGAGCAGGAGATCTGAACGGGCTCGGATCAGCTCAGGGAGCTTTGCGTGATCTGGCAGACACCATGAACAACCCACCGAAGGGAAGAGCTCGCCCAGGATCCGTCGATGAACTGATTGTCCTATGGCAAGGGATGGCATCAAAAATTCTTTCGCAGCTGCAAGCCAAATGCGCATGGTACCGGCCCGGAGTCGACATGGCGCTGCGAGCCCGCGGTCGTTCCGCGCACTTCTCATCGTCCTACGGAAAACCTCCTCGACAAGCGTCGGGCGTCGGCTACACGGGCTGCCCCTGCCTGATAAGTCCTGGACGCTTTTTCACATTTCCCCGCTCGCTGGAGGACGCAGCCGCGCCGCCGTCGTGCTGGACCGGCTCTGGGCTTATCCGACCTGTCGGAACACCACGCGGGTCATCGCCGGCAGCGGCCGGGGCATGGCCCTAATCACACGGCGGCGCTTGTGCGGGATTCTCCCAAACTACAGCGGCTGGCCATTCTAGTGCGACCATTCTAGAATGTCTGTGGAGGCAAGATTGGGGGCAAGATCCCTTCGAATCCGAATATCACGCTGGTTTAGACCCGGAGGATGACGAGGGCAGTGGGGCTGCATCATATGAGGACCGGAGCCGTGGAATTACTGGGTTACTCAAGTCCAGGCGCAATCGGATCCCTTGCGCTCGACCCGCAAGGGTGCTCGCCGTTTGACGGCACGCCGTGCACACGAATTCGGCCAACGATCAGAGGGGGGGATTATCCGGCCTTACCAGTCCGCAATGTAACTGCAGCTAGACCGGCGCCGGATGTATCCCGCTGGGCCATTGGTTGCGACGCCCTTCGAGTGCAGTGGTGTCCTTCCTTCCAAGCCAGTCCGCTATGGTCCCGGCAGTAACCGTTGGGGGCGCAGACTCCCCCAGTGAAAGTTGGGATGGGATGATGGCGGCGGCGCAGGCGGGGGATGCGAATGCATACAGAGCTCTTCTCGCCGAATTGATGCCGTGGTTGCGTCGGTATTACGCCCGACGTCTCCCCTCTGGCATGACCGAGGACGCAATCCAGGACGTTCTGCTTGCGGTCCACGAGAAGCGCCACACGTATGATCCATCGCGTCCGTTCGGACCATGGCTTGCCGCGATCGCGCGTTACAAGTGGATTGACCGATTGCGGACACTCAGGGCGGACGCAACGGAGCCTCTCGATGACAACCTCCACGTGCCCGATCATGAAGATGCTGTGGTAGCGGGTTCGACGTTCCGTCATCTGCTCGCCGAATTGAAACCTGCTCAGGAGGAAGCGATCCGCCTGGTAAAGGTGGAGGGCTATAGCGTCGAAGAGGCTTCAAGGGTGACAGGGCAGTCCGTCTCGCTCATTAAGGTAAACATCCATCGCGGCCTCAAACGCCTCACGTCGCTCGTTCTGAGGGCGGACGATACGAAGTGAGTCCCTGGCCCCGTCGCGCCAGACATAGTGCCCCGGCAACCAGTGAGAGAGAGTGGAAGAAAACAGGGGGGCATGCGGCGGCGTGGAATACGGGATTGTCGTTCGCGGAGTTCATCGATTCCGGTTTCCGAAGCGCCGCGAGGTGGAGGGTATCGTTGAATACCGCGGCTCGGACCTGCAAGAGGTAATGGGCGCCGGCGGGCGACCAGGGCATCTGCTGGCGCTTGTTCATGCGGCGATCCACGCTCCCGTGTGCGAGATCCCCGCCTCGAGTGGCAGGAGGTCGGCGAGCAGGCGTCCGGCGAGGCGATAGGGCAGATGCGCTGCCAGCTTTGCCTGCATGAGAACCAACTCCGGCGGGGTACGGCTCGAGAGCACCGCGTCGATAGTCGGCTTGGTCTTGCACGATGGGCAGGCTTTGCGGGGTATGCGCAGCGTCAGACGACCGAACGGCGTGTCCAGGCGACGCGATCGATAGTCCTTGATGTGCAGACGCGCTCCGCACCGCTCGCAGAGGGCGTTCTGCAGGCACAGTTGATCGACCTGCCAACCCACGAGCTCGTGTTGCAAGCGGGCCAGGATCGCCCTGGACTCGGCCAAACGGAGGCCGAGTCCTTCGCAAGGGTTGACGCCCACCGATGCATCCGCTCGCCACAGCTCGACGCCGCGAACCACCTTACCGTCATGCTGCTCTTCGACCCTGACCACGAACGCCATGACCCGTTCCCTCCCGGCATCCTTGCTCCTCCGAGCATTCCGGTGGCCTCGGTCCAGGTCTAGACCCCCAACTTTCTTCCACTCCCGCATGACAATCCACGCGCCATCGGTTCAGATGGACGACACACGCCAGCACGGCAGGATCGTGCTGTGGTTAGGAATTTCCCGATAAACGGTAAATCAGCGGGCGAAGGGCCAGGACCTCACGCCGCTACCCGGCAGTGCAGGTCGTTGGCGCCTTGTTCCGCTGCAGCCCGACAGCGCGCGAGATTGTAGGCGGTGTTGACGAGCGCCACATGGCTGAATGCCTGCGGGAAGTTCCCCATCTGGCACTGGGATCGGGGATCGTATTCCTCGGCGAGCAACCCGACATCGTTCCGTAGCGCCAGCAGCCGCTCGAACATCGCGTGCGCTTCGTGGAGGCGCCCCTGCAGCACCAGATTGTCGACGAACCAGAAACTGCAGGCGAGGAACGCGCCCTCACCCGGCGGCAAGCCATCTTCGGTTTCCCCGGTATCATAGCGTAACACGAGCCCATTCACCATCAGGCGGTGCTCGATGGCGCGCACGGTTCCAATGATGCGCGGATCGGATGGCGGCAGAAAGCCGACCATCGGCAGCAGCAGGAGGCTGGCGTCCAGCGTCTTCGATCCATAGGCTTGCACGAAGCTGCCAAGCTCGGGGTCGAACCCGTTGCGGCAGACATCAGCGTGAATTTCGTCCCGAATGGCCCGCCAGCGTTCAAGTGGGCCCCCGAGACCGAGTTGTTCAGCCGACTTCACCGCTCTGTCGAACGCCACCCAGGCCATCACCTTCGAATGGGTGAAGTGCTGCCGCGGCCCACGCATCTCCCAGATCCCGTCGTCCGGCTCGCGCCAAATGGTCTCAAGGTGTTCGCACTGGGCCCGTGCAATCGCATCCCCTCGCGGATGCGATGGCAGACCTTGTAGCCGCGCCTGAAAGGTAGCATCGGCGACTTCGCCGTAGACGTCAAGCTGCAGCTGGGTAGCGGCAGCGTTGCCGATGCGAACAGGACGGGCCCCTTCGAACCCTGGCAGCCAGGGCACCTCCCATTCCGTCAGGCACCGCTCCCCGGCAATCCCGTACATGATCTGCAATTGATCCGGACGGCCGGCAACCGCTCGCAGCAGCCAGTCTCGCCAGTCCTGCGCCTCGTCATAATATCCGGCTCTGCCAAGTGCCGTCAGCGTGAAGGCGGCGTCCCGTAACCAGCAATAGCGGTAGTCCCAATTACGCATGCCGTTAGCCTCCTCAGGAAGCGACGTTGTCGGCGCCGCGACGATGCCGCCGGTCGGCGCGTAGGTCAGCCCCTTCAGGACCGCGAGTGATTGTTTCACTGCCTGGGTCCAAGAACCCGCAGGCGCACAGCGGTCAGACCAGGCGCGCCAGAATGCTTTGGTGTCGCGAAGCGCGCCTTCGGCACAGATCTTCCAGCCCAGCGGCCGGTGCGACGGACCATAGCTCAGAACGAACGGTACCACGTCGCCGGCTCCGACGGTGAACTCGCCGTGGGTTGCGAAATCCCGGCCGTAAAGTGGCACCGGCGTGCGCAGCACAACCTTTGCCGGTCCGGCGATCGCGCTCAGAGCGCCGTCTTCATCGAGACGCTGGACCCAGGGCACGACCGAGCCGTAGTCGAAGCGCAGGGAGAATTCGGTATGCAGTGCGACGCTCCCCCGAACCCCACGCACCAAGCGGACGAGACTGGAGACGCCGTCGCCGGGCGGCATGAAGTCGATCAACTCGACGACACCCTCGGTCGTCTCGAAAGTCGTCACGAGGATGAGCGACCCGTCGAAATAGCCGCGTGTGACCCGAGCGTCCGGATCCTTTGGTGCGATGAGCCACCGCCCATATTCCGGTCCGCCAAGAAGAGCCGCGAAGCACGCACCGGAGTCGAAACGGGGCCAGCAGAGCCAGTCGACTGATCCGTTACGACCAACAAGGGCCGCCGTCTCGCAATCGCCGATGAGCGCATAATTCTCAATCAGTCGCTGGCCTTTGACGGGAACATCATTCACGGTCACTTTCCTTCATCGCATATTTCGTTCCGTTGACATTCCCACCGCAACCAATGGCTCGCCGGATCTAGACCGGGATTGCCAGAATGGCTCCCTTCGTAATGCAGATCGGTGGGCGTGATAGTCCCGACCAGCTTGCCGAGGCGCCCATGTATCCGGTCACCGCGCCGCTGCTCCGCGCGGCGCCGGTACGACCGATGGCAGGAGACGTGCGCCCCGATGTTGACGTCCCGCCCAGATTCCTGCGCTCCCGGCGTTCATCGGACGGACGGCGCCTCTCTGCTGGGTTCACGGGCGATCCGGCCGTTGCTGGACGCAGGGATCGGGGCATATGCTGCCCGCGTGGTGGGCGAAGAAGCCCTTCATCGGGGGAATCCCGGTTTCAGTGTCTACCCCTTACCTTCGCTGCGAAGGGCAACGAAAGGTAAAGGGTGGGCACTGCTGGTTCAGCCGTTGCCGCCGGCGTAGGTATAATAGTGCGACTGCTGCGGCTGCGCGGCGGACGCCATCGTCGCGCCGGCCGATGCCAGCAGTCCGAGCATCAGGAACGCAGCGAAGAATTTCTTCATCGTCAACTCCATCCGTTTGGGTTCGTGGGCCGTGTGGCCCTGTGGGACAGGCCTGAGGTCACGGCGTTGCTGTCGTGCCTCGGCTGACAGACGAAGGCGGCGGGGGATTATTCCCCGCCGTTGCCGATCACGGCGCCGCGATCGCCGCACCTGCCGGTCGGGGGGGGCCGGGCTCCGGTTTCCGACGATGTCGGTCAGGAGGGCGGCCCGGTAGGGCCCGCAGCCGCGTCCCCGCGCAACGGAGTCGGCAATACGCCTGGCCGCGTCGGCAGAGCGGGAATAAAAGTGATCCTCGGGCGTCTCCCTGGCATGGCCCGGCCAGGGCCGCCGCAGAACGTGGGTGCTCGGGCATGTCGATGCTGTCGAAACTGGAGGAGAACATCCCCTCCTTGCGCCGCTACGCCTGGAGCCTGATGCGCCAGTCGAGCGACGCGGACGATCTGGTGCAGGACTGCCTGGTTCGCGCGCTCGACCGGATCGAGAATGATGCCATCGTGTTTGACCGCATGCTGCCAGGCGGGCTCGATGGCCTGCGCACGCTGGCAACGCTGCGCACCGCGAGCATCGAGACCCCAGGGCTGATCCTCAGCGCGCTATCCGACATGGACGAGCGGGTGCGCGGCCTGCGCGCCGGCGGCGCTCTTCGTGGGTCGGCACTTCCCGCGATGCCTGACGAATACCTCCAGCGTGGCAAAGGGAAGAGCGGTTGCCAAAAATCAGCACGGCACAAGATGGGTGTTTTTCCTGCCAGGTATGGCCCGGTGGAAAAATTGAACTGGCGAAGCATGTGGCGATGCCAATATCGCTGTACGGCAGCATGAACCGTGCCGTACGATCGGGGAACATAGCCATGATCACCTTATCCCGCCCGACTCCGGGAGAAAGCCAGACGTCGCGCAAGCCCTCACGACGCTTACCAGGCCGAACCGT
Organism: uncultured Pseudomonadota bacterium; assembly: GCA_963708095.1. Lineage (GTDB taxonomy): Bacteria > Pseudomonadota > Alphaproteobacteria > Acetobacterales > Acetobacteraceae > JAJZVS01. Next base: position 1,805,390 of record OY970182.1, on the reverse strand, counting down.
ACTGGTTGCGGCAGTACCTTTGCTCTGCACGCTCCTTCTTCCCGCTGGGGTCGCACTTGCGCAAGAGGCACGTGGGCCGAACGAAACGCCAGCACGCATCGGCAACATATGGGGCGGCTTCGACCATCAGCCGACCGAATCCCAGGTGCAAGGCGCCGAACGGGCTAGCGGCGTCGCTCCGAGCGCGCAAGAACAACGCCGCAAGGCGCAGATCGTGCAGCATCTCGATCAGGAACTGCTGATGAGCGCCGGTGCTGGCAGGACCGGCGCGGCGGCCGGATAGCAGCGAGACCGCCAACGTCCCTCGCAGCATGCTAGGTTCCACATGACGCCAGACCCAGAGACCAACCATTGCGGCGATCGTGGTCGAGTAGCTCGGCCATTCGGCTCCGCCCTCGCAGATCCGGGCAGGCGGCTTTCCCGCACCCGGCTCTTCCTGGAAGTCACCCGCATTGAGCCGCTCGTGGTGTCCAAGGATGAGTGATCCGCGGCTGAGGCAAGGGCAGGCACGTGGTCAGAGCCTGGAACCGATCCCAGCCCATGCGCCGGTTCTTCTGGCTCCGCCGCCTGAGGCAGGTGAACCAGATGCGCCGGACTTCCTGCAGGAACCCGTTCAGGGAGCGCCAGTTGTGCGGCATGCCGTAGTAGCCGTAATGGCCGCGCAGCACGCTGGCGTACCAACGATGCTGCTCGGCCAGCGGCGTGTGCATCAGCCGCCACGCTTCCTGGCGCAGCGCCGTCAGCTTGCGCGTCAGGCGCTTGCTCTGCGTCTTGTGCTTGACGATGAACCTTCCGTCGCGGGTCCACCCGCAATAGTGGGTGAACCCGAGAAAGGCGAAGGTCTCCGGACGCCGCTCGCCACGCTGCCGGCGAGCCATGGCCGGTAGGCGGCCAAACTCGATCAGGCGCGTCTTGTCCTCGTGGAGCGACAGGCCGAACTTGGCGAGCCGTTCCTTGAGGTCGGCCAGCATCCGCCGTGCGTCGGCCGCGCTCTCGAAGCCCATGACGAAGTCGTCGGCGTAGCGCACGATCGAGACCCGACCGCACGCGTTCCGGCGGCGCCATTGATGGACCCAGAGATCGAGGACGTAGTGCAGGAAGATGTTGGCCAGCAGCGGGCTGATGCCCGCGCCTTGCGGCGTTCCCCTGTCAGTCTCGTGCCACTCATCGCTCTCCAGGATACCGGCCTCGAGCCACATCCGGATCAGCCGGAGAACTCGAGGATCGGCAACCCTGTGCGCCAGCATCCGCAGCAGCCACTCGTGGTCAACCGAGTCGAAGAAGCTGCGGATGTCGGCATCGAGCACCCAGGTCACGCGCTGGCTCATGATCGCCGTATGCAACGCCGATAGAGCCTGGTGCGGGTTACGCCCCGGCCGGAAGCCGTAGGAGAACCCCAGGAAGTCGACTTCATAGATGGCGCTCAGCGTCTCGGCCACCGCGCCCTGGACGATCTTGTCCTCCAGGGTCGGCACGCCAAGCGGTCGCCGCCCGCCATCCGCTTTCGGGATGTAGACACGCCGGACCGGCTGTGGCCGGTAGCGCCCGGTGTGGACGCGTGCGCAGAGGTCCTGGAGGTTGGCCTCCAGGTTCTGTTCGTAGTCCCCCACCGTGATCCCATCGACTCCCGCACTCGCCTGCCGCTTCTGCCGCCGGAACGCTCGTTCGAGCGCCGCGACGTCCACATGGTGCAGCAGGGCAGTGAACCGGGTCTGGACGGCCGCGCGGGCCGCCGCGTTCACCCGTGCGAGGTTGGATGGCAGAGCTGCCCGGCTCTGTGTTCGGACCCTGCCACCCTCGCGTGGGTTCCTTCCAGGCTGGCCCCTTCCCTCGGCGCGTCTCGTTTCCTTCGACGGTGTCATCGGTACTACGAACCAGTCCGACTCCCGACCTCAGCTCGGATGACGGCCCCGGCATCGCCTCGCCGCCCTCCCCCGCCGGAGACCAATCCAGCGGACCCGGTCGGGCCTCTCATGTTCCGATGAATGCTTTCCATGCGTGACACGGCCTTCGACCCCGGCGAAGCGACGTCATCTCGCGTAACGATGACGCACGTGCTGCCTTCGAGAAAGGGAACCCTCTCGGCCTTCGCGATCTTCCACATTTCGAGGCTCAATCCCGCACCCCACATGGCCCCTGTCTACACTTCAGACCCCGCGTTACCACGACGCCCGCAAGACTCGGTCCCGGCTTGCCCGCTACGGCTTTGGCCGGATGAGACTTTCACTCATAGGCACTCATCAGCTTCGCATGACGTACTCCCGGTTCGTGGTGTAGGAGCGCTGCTCCTGGGCAGGGTTGAGCTGCCTCGGATCAGGCTGCCAGGGCGGGCAGGCTGACGGTAGGATCATCGCTCAAAGGGGCGATGGTTTCCAGGCTCATGTAGCGGGCGCGTTGGACGGCCCACTCATCGTTCTGTTCCAGCAGTAGGGCGCCGATCAGTCGGGTCACCGCCGCCTCGTTGGGGAATATGCCGACGACATCGCTGCGGCGCTTGATCTCGCCGTTGAGGCGTTCGAGCGGGTTGGTGGAGTGCAGCTTGGCGCGATGCTGGGTCGGGAAGCCCATGTAGGCCAGCACGTCGGCTTCGGCCTCGTCCATCAGGCTGGCGAGCTTCGGCACGCGGGGTCGCACCTGGTCGGCGACCTTGCGCCACTGGGTGCTGGCCGCCGCGGCGTCGTCCTGGGCGAAGGCGGTGCCGACCCAGGCGGAGACGATGCGCCGCTGGGTCTTGCCGGCATAGGCGAGCGCATTGCGCATGAAGTGCACTCGGCAACGTTGATCAGCTGCATGCAATCCTGCGGTCTGCACACACCGTGCTCGCCTACATCTTCTTCATCACTGTACTGGTGCACATTGCCGCCGCGCTCTTTCACGGGTTGATCCGCCGTGATGGCGTGTTCCGAGCGATGGCAACGGCCCGTACTCGCAACTGACGTCGGCCGTGGGTGTCACTCTGCCGTTTGTAGGTGCGAACATTTTTGCTGAAAATTCAAGGGCCGGCTTCTGCTGTCAAATTGCGAATATGTCGACAGAAATGCGAATTTGGTCGGCCCTCCTGCCGTTAAAGTGAGAATATCGCCTCGGCACGTTGCAGCAAGGTTGGCAGCCATCGATGGTTGAGGTTGGCGACGAAAGACAGGCGGGTTGGCATGTGGCCTGTCGCCGGGAGGCGGCGATCCGCGACCTGCCGAACCGCTATCCGAAGCGTCTCAGAATCAGTGTGGTCGAAGATGTCGCCTGGGAACTCGGGGTCAGCCGGGCAACCCTCTATCGCCTGATCGCACGCTACCGGCAGACCCGGACCGTCGAAGGCCTGTGCGGGCCGGGCAGTGGGCGACGGGAGCAGGCACGATATTCTCGTTTTCTGCCACATACTTGAGAATATCCCGATGGGAGTGGAAGAAAGTTGGGGGTCTAGACCTGGACCGAGGCCACCGGAATGCTCGGAGGAGCAAGGGTGCCGGGAGGGAACGGGTCATGGCGTTCGTGGTCAGGGTCGAAGAGCAGCATGACGGTAAGGTGGTTCGCGGCGTCGAGCTGTGGCGAGCGGATGCATCGGTGGGCGTCAACCCTTGCGAAGGACTCGGCCGCCGTTTGGCCGAGTCCAGGGCGATCCTGGCCCGCTTGCAACATGAGCTCGTGGGTTGGCAGGTCGATCAACTGTGCCTGCAGAACGCCCTCTGCGAGCGGTGCGGGGCGCGTCTGCACATCAAGGACTATCGATCGCGTCGCCTGGACACGCCGTTCGGTCGTCTGACGTTGCGCATACCCCGCAAAGCCTGCCTATCGTGCAAGACCAAGCCGGCTATCGACGCGGTGCTCTCGAGCCGTACCCCGCCGGAGTTGGTTCTCATGCAGGTAAAGCTGGCAGCGCATCTGCCCTATCGCGTCGCCGGACGCCTGCTCGCCGACCTCCTGCCACTCGAGGCGGGGATCTCGCACACGGCTATCCGCTCCCGGACCGTGGCGATGGGGCGACGCCTGGCGTGTCGGCCCCCACCTCCGCCGGTGGCCTCCGATCCGTCGCCGGTGACCGTGACGCTGGACGGCGCCTTCATCCGTGCGATTCCGGCCGCCGGGGTGCAGCACATGCAAGTGCTGGTCGGGAGCGTGGAACGATCGGGTACGCCGCGTCAGGTCTTCGCAGCCGTGGGAGCGGCCGGTGTTTCGGTGGCGGACGGGTGATGGCGCGTCTTCGCCAGCCGAGTGGCGGCACGACGGCGCGACTGACCGTGCTGACGGATGGCGAGGAGGGTCTCCACGCTCTCGTGGCCCGACGTGGTGGCCAACCCGCCGTGCCCATTCTCGATTGGTTTCATCTCGCCATGCGGCTGCAGCACGTGAAGCAGGCCGCGCGCAGTCTCGCCTCCCACCTCCCGTCGTACGCCAGAGCGAAGGCGGCAATCCAATAGGAACTCGAGCGCCTGCATTGGCGCCGCTCAAGCCGCCGCAGCATGATACCCCCGAAATCCTGATCCTTCCCCGATCTCCTGCCGGGCGCCCTGCCGCCAATCTCCGGCGGTGGATCGGGGGGATCTCCTCGCTCTTGACACTTGCGGGCGATCGGCGAGGCTGGCGCGCTGGGCCGTCGGGAGGGAAGGGAACGTCATGCGCGCCGGGATCATTGCCTGGGCGGTCGGGTTTAGCGTCCTGGTGCTGCTCTATACCGTCGGCACTGTGCTGTGGTTCAACCACGCCGCTCCCGCCATTCTCGGCCTGCCCCCGCTGATCTTCTGGTTCGTGCTGCTGCCGCTGGTCAGCCCGGTGCTGATCGGGATCGTCTATCTGATCGATCGCGCCGCGGGCGGTATCGGCACCGGGGTGGAGGACAAAAGATGAGCGAGGCCGGCATGATCCTCGCTTTCATCGCCCTCGGGGTTCTCGGTGTCACCTGGGTCGGCATTCGCGGCGGCGCGCGCGCCTCCGGCACGCTCGAAGGCTGGGTGCTGAACAGCCGGCTGATGGGGCCGATGCTGCTGTGGTTCCTGCTCGGCACCGAAATCTATACCTCGTTCACCTTCCTCGGCCTCGCCGGCTTCGCCTATGCGCGCGGTGGCGGCGTGTTCTACAACGTCGCCACCAACGACGTCGCCTACGCGCTCGGCTTTTTCGTCCTGCCCGCCCTGTGGCTGGCCGGGCGGCGCTTTGGCTACCTCACGCAGGCGGACTACATCGCCGGTCGCTACGACAGTCCCGGCCTCGGCGTGCTGGTCGCGCTCGGCAGCGCGCTGATCCTGGTCCCCTATATCGACCTCAACATCGAGGGCTTGGGGGCGATCCTGAACGTGCTCACGCACGGGGCGATCAATCTGCGCCTGGCCGATACCATCGCCTTCCTGGTGCTGTCGGTCAGCGTGTTCGTCGGCGGCATCCGCGGCAATGCCTGGCAGTCGGTGATCAAGGACGTGCTGATGTTCATCGCCATCGCCGCCTTGTTCGTGGTGGTGCCGCTGCGCTTCTTCAATGGGTTCGGGCCGATGTTCCACCGCCTGGTCGCCGAGGTGCCGCAGCGGATCACCATGCCCGGCCCCACCGGCAAGCTGGGGCTGTCCTGGTTCATCAGCACCGTGTTGCTGACCGGGCTGGGGCAGTGGATGTGGCCGCAATGGTTCGCCGTCGGCTTCACCGCGCGCGGACCGCGGGCGCTCAAGCTCCAGGCGGTGTTCATGCCGCTCTACCAGGTCGTGAAGGTGGCCGTGATCCTCATCGGCTTTGCCGCGGTGCTGATTTTCGCCGGACACAAAGTGGCCGGGAACACGGTGGTGATGCGCCTCGCCGAGCAGAGCTTCCCCGGCTGGTTCCTCGCGATCTTCGCGCTCGCCGCGGTGCTGTCGGCGATCGTGCCGGCGGGGGCGATCATTGTCACCTGCTGCACGCTGCTCTCCCATAATGTCCATGCCCGGCTGCGCCCGGCCACCACCCCGGCCACCACCTTCGCGCTGGCGCGCTGGCTGGTCTTCCCGGTGACGCTGGCGGCGCTGGGGTTGGCCGTGGCGGCGCCGGCGCTGATCGTGGTGGTGCTGCTGGTCGCCTATGATTTCATCGCCCAGTTGCTGCCGGCGGCGATCATCGGCGGGCTCTTCTGGCGCCGCGCGACCATGCCGGGCGTGGTCGCCGGGCTGCTGGTGGGGTGGGTGGTGTCCGCCGCCCTGCTGCTGACGAAACACGGCATCGTCTTCGGCCTCAATGCCGGGCTGGTGGCGCTGCTCGCCAATGCGGTGGTGTTCGTCGTCGTCAGCCTGATCACCCGCCCGCCGCCCGAGGTCGTATTGCAGCCCTTCTTCGCCGCCATCTACGGCAGCGGGCGGCGCGCGGGACGGTCCGGCTAAAACGATCGCGTCCTACCTGACGCGCTGCCAGATCTGGGTAAGGCCGAGCAGGGCGAAGTCGATATAGCCGCGCACGGTGGCTCTTCAGGTCGCCGGTAATGCTCACCCGCGTACCGCAGGCCGTTCAGCAAGTTCTCGAAGAAGCGATTGACAACTCGCGTATCACGCCGGTCCTGAACGAGGATACGATCCACGGCACGCCAGAGATGATGTTGCACCACCTGGATCCGGAGGAACACCCGTCGATGTGGCACTTGTCTCTGGGCCGTGGCGGGCAGTGGTCTCCTCTCCCGAAACCCGGCTGCCGGATGTGGTCTCGCTGGTTCGGAAGGAATGGTCAGCTCCGCAGCCGGACCGTCAGCTCGAAGGTCACGGCGTGGTGCGGCATGTCGCCCCGGAAGGCCGGCAGCGGCGTGCTACGCACGGCTTGCAGTGCGGCCCCGTCGATCGACGGGGCGCCCGAGGAACGGACGACCGAGGCGCCGAGCAGACGGCCGCCTGGCGCGACGCGGATCGCTACCACGGTGCTGCCCGATAGGTGCATCATTTCCACGTCTTCGGGCACTTTCAGTCGTGCCTGAACCCGGGCGTTCAGTACTGCGGCGTACTGCATCACTGCGCTCACCGCTTCCGCCGGGGTCGGCTCTGGCGGCGCGGATCGGACCGGCTGCGGCGTGGGCTGCTGCGGCACACGCTCGTGTGGGGTCTCCGGGCGCGGCTTTGCGTGGCGGACCGGGATGTGCGGCACCGGCTTGCGCCGCACCACCGGCTTTGGTGGCGGCGGGGGCCGCTGGGGCAGTGGCGGCGGCTTAGGCAAGGGCGGCGGCGGAGCGGGCTGCGGTTTCGGTGGGGGTGGTTGTGGTTTGGGCGGTGGGGACGGCGGCGGCTGTGGCTTGGGCTGGGGTGGCGGCGGCTTCGGGGATGGTGTCACCATCGCGATCTTCACACGCTCTGGATGCGGCGCCTTCACAGCGCCGGTCTGCGAGGTGAACTTGAGAACCGCGACCAGCATCAAGGCCTCGACGATCGCGGCAGCGGCCAGCGGCCGCAGCATGGAACCACGTCGCGCCAGGAGCAGCCGCGGCGCGTGCCGGTCGGTCTTGCCGGTGGGCTTGCGCGAACTGGGCGCTGGCTCGGGCGCACCGGGGGACGGCGCGCTCTCCGGCGCACGGAGCTTGGGGCGGCTGGGCATAGCCGCTCAGGACTTCTTCGGTGGCGCAGAAACGGCAGCGGGCCCTGGCGTCGGCCCTGCCACAGGCGGCGAGGGAGCCGAAGACGGTGCCGGCGCCTGACCGGATGCGGCTCGGGCCTGTGCAGGCCCGGACACGGGAACCGCGGCTGACGTGCCGGACGCCGATCCCGCTGCGGCTGCGGCCGGCGTCGGTTCCGTCGGTGCCGGTGCGGCCGCGGGCAGAGCAGCCGCGGCATCCGTCTCCGGCTGGGCGGCGACGCCGATCTCGGTGACGCCGGCCTTGCGCGAAGCGTCCATCACCGTCATGAAATGCTGAAACGCGACGGCTTTGTCGGCGGCGATCGTCACCTGCGTCTTCGCCGGATCCCCATCGCCGGCAAGCATCACGGTCAGTGCGTCCGGCGTGAGCGTGGCACCCTTCACCTTAACCGTCCCATCCGGAAGGATGTTCACCGTGAACTTCGGATGCGCCAGGTGCTGCGTCTGGGACGAGTGGGCCAGCTGAAGGCTGACCCCGGCATCCGGGATCATTTGCAGCGTCACGATGATGAAGAAGACCAGAAGGAACAGCATCACGTCGATCATCGGAATGATCTCGACGCGACCTTTCTTGCGTTCGAAATAGCGTAGTCGCATCGACCTAATCCCCCGCGGAGATGGCGCGGAGCGGGCCGCCATCTATCGCATGGCCATGTGCGTGCACTCTTGGGAGCCGGTTCAGAACCATCGTCCGCACGGTATCCAGCTGCATCAGGACCAGACGCACCTGGTTAGAAAGGGTGTTGAATGTAGCAAGGCCCAGCATGGCAATGAAGATGCCGGAGGCGGTGGCGACGAGCGCATCGGCGACGCCGCTCGTTACCTCGGTCGGCGCATGGCCGGGCGAGGCGAGTACCGAGAAGGCATGAAACATGCCGATGATCGTCCCGAACAGGCCCAGCAGGGGAGCCAACGTCACGATCGTATCGAGGATCCAAAGCCCGCGGTCGATCCGTGGCGCGAGGCGCATGATCGTCTCATCCATCCGATCCGAAAGCGACTCCCGGTTTTCGTCGAGATGGTCGAGGGCAGTGGCGATCACCGCCGCCTCGGGCAGCCGCCCGGCATCTTTCGCCAGCTTGTCGAGCGTCGCTGCATCGAGCCGGTCGTGATCGTCGATCATGCGCACCACGGCTTCCCCGCGAAGGATGGTCCGGCGGAGGTGCCAGAAGCGGTCAAACGACACGGCGAGCGTGCCCAACAACAGGAAGGCAAGGACGTAGAGTACGCCATCGGAGTAGTTGGCGAGATGCACAATATAATCGAGAGTCAAGATAGGAAGCTCCCGCTGGAGGGCCGCCGCGGCTTGCAAGAAGCCGCGGCGGGGAGTGAAGGATTGATGATCTGTCTAGAAGCGCGCGGCGTGGATTCGACCGAACGCGAATGGCGAGCCGCAGCAGAGGATCAGAATTTGATTCCTGCGGTCACGTATACCGCCCGGCCCGGCGCGGGGAGTGCCAGGACGGAGCCGGCGCCCGCCCCGTACAATCCGCCAGCCGTGATATACTCGAACGGATTGTACTTCAGGTCCATCAAGTTGTCGACCTCAACAGAGAGTGTCAGCATTTTTACGTGCCCGCCCAGCGCATGAACCGGCACATAAGCTTTTGCGGAGAGATTGACCACGCCATACGGTGCGATGCCTTGATTGCTGGTAATGTTCTGACTATTGTCATACATCTTCTGCGGCCCGACATATTGGTAGATTATCCGAGGCTCTATAAGCGAGCGTCCCAGGAAATAATGATAATACGCACCAATGTTGAAGGTCATGCTCGGTGTGTAGGAAACAGGCACTCCGTGGAATGTGCCTGTGCCATTGGTGAAGTTCTTGTAGTATGCGTGGATGAAGCTGGCGTTCGTGAAGACGTACAGGTTGTTGACCGGCGAACCATCCGCATACAGGTTGACGCCGTTGTAGGCGGATGAACCGAACGCCAGCAGCGATCCGCCGCTGGCGAGAGCGGTTGGGAGCGTCTCATGCGAAAATTCGAGATGAAATAGACTTACACCGAATTGCACATCGCTGGCGGGCCCGAGCCTGGACCAGTGCGTCTTAACCCCTGCCTGATAATAATCGCCTTGCTCGATTTGCACCTGAGACGCCGGAAGCGCCACGAACGGACCGGTACCGCCGCCGTATTCGGGCAGCCGATACGCCCGCGCGTAGTTGCCGTACACCGCCAGCCAGGGCAGCACGCGATAGTTGATTCCGAGCGAGGGTTCCAGCCGGGAAAAGGTCTTACTCGCCGCCGGGAATTGAGACAGGACGCCGCCTGGGTTAAGCTGGACGGCAAGCGGGAAGTAAACAAACTCGTTTGGGGTAAAGTCGGTCTCATAGTTTATGAAGCGTATTCCCGGCGTGATCGTCAGGCCGCGAAGGGGCGTGATGGCGTCCTGTAGAAACACCGCCATGTTCTTTTGCCGGAAATTGTCGGTGTCAAACGGACCGTTCGGTAGGGTTTCCGAGCCCATCGATGTTGTCGGGACGGGAGAATTGGCGAATCCCAGGTTCGGGTTCCAGAGTTGCTCCTGCGAGAAGTATCGGCTAATCTGGAAGTAACCACCGACTTTTATGTCGTTGAACCGGGGCTTAAATTCAAGATAGAGCTTATCGCCCAGCATCCAACTGAACGGTCTGTTCGCCTCTTCCAACGTCGTGGCACCGGGGACAAAATCGTGCAAGGGCGTGAGATGCGCCCTGTGTTCATGCACAAAATACACCAAATTGTGTAGGCTGGTAACCGGGCCCAGATCAAGATTCAGTTGGGCATACGTCAGAGCTATCGCATTGAGATCCAGCTTCCGATTTACTGATCCGGGCAGCGCCGTATAGTAGCCTGTGGTCTGCTCGCTATAGAGCGGGCCAGGCTGGCCGAATCCGTTGATCGACACGCCCGGTATGGGCGCTACCGGGATCGCGAGGGGCCGGTACGCCGCGGTGCGCGATATGTAACCGCCGATACTGAAATTCCCGCCGTTAAAGATTTTCTCCGTCTTGAGGTAGTATGCGTAGTTGTTATTGCCATTCTTGAATCCGTCGGGCGCCTTGAGGAAGCTGTCCGCGCTCCCCAGGCCACCGGCGAAAACGGTCTTCCAACCGTGATAAAGCCCGGTCTGCAAGACGAAGGTGGTGTTCTTGGTGTTGAAACTGCCGTAAGTGCCTGTAACCTCGCCGCCGGCGTGATCCGAGGGCTGAATTGGCACGAAGTTCAACCCGCCACCGATGTTCGTGTACCAGCGGTCGACTGGATCGCCTGGACCGTAGGTAATTCCGATCAACTCGATCAAGCTGTTCTGCGGTATCAGGGTTGCTTGCCACAATCCATTGCCCGGGTTGACCATCGGCACGCCGTCGAACGAGACGCCAATGCTGCCGTTGTCGTTGTTTCCGCCCGAAAATCCTGCCCAACCGGCCTTTATCCCGTCGATACTGATCGAGGATTTGGTGTTACCGTTGGCGCCGTAGGTTGCAACGTTCACGCCGGGGGCGAGTGCAAGCGCTCTTGCCACCCCTCCGACGACACCAGCAGCCTGGATCTGCTGCTTGTTCAGAACCTTGGTGGACTGATCTGACTTGAAGACCGCTTGCGGCGTTACTTCCTGCGCTGCGGTGTCGGTGGTAGTTGGTGCCGCTCCCGATGCGCTCACCGTCCCGGCGTTAATCGTTTGTGCGGCCGCGACGGAGGGGGCCAGGATCAAGCCCAACATCCCAACAGAGCGCGGAATGAAATTTATGCCTCGGCTCATCACGTCTCCTTGTTCGTCGTGCAGGAGCCGGGGTCTAGTTACAGTCTGTTACATGCGTGTGTGAGAGGTGTTTCCACAATGTTACAGCAAGCGATTAAAGATTAATAGTTGCGAAGAATTACCATCTATCAAGACCTCCCGCCCGAAGAATTCTTTCCTGTCAAAAACCCCACCTCTGGGAGAGCATCAGGATCTCGGGGGGTGTCATGCGGCGGCTTGAGCGGGCCTGCCTCCCGCAGGGCGAGCGGGGCGATCATGAGAGTCTGCTGCGGTCTGGGGCGTGACCGCTGCGGGGCAGCCTGCCAGGTGATAGCGTGGCGGGGTGAAGCGACGGACGAAGCGGCTGGAGCCGGGAAACGATGCAACGCCGGATGGCTCGGGTGGCGAGTCGCTGGTGCAGATCAAGGTTTGGCTGTTGGGCGTCAGCCCGATGGTCTGGCGGCGCGCGGTGATGCCAATGAGCTTGCACCTTGCGCGAGTTGCATGGTGTATTCCAGGTCATGATGAGATGGGAGAATAGACGCGCCTGGTGATCCCGGCGGCACACGCCACCTCGCGGATCAGCATATAGGGTACCGAACCGGAGCCCTGCCGTCGGCTGGCAAACAACGGCCCCGCCCAACTCGCACGTTCAGCTAAATGCCAGGATCGGGGCGGTCGGGGATTTGAACCCGTACCGTGAACGTGGGCCCATCATACGCAAATTGCACTTCGGCCCGGTGCATTTGTGCAACCGCCGCGACCTAGCTCAGCCCAAGCCCGGTTCCCGGCGTCGTTCGGCTTCGCTCAAGGCGGAAAAATCTCTGGAACACCTTTTCCCTGAATTCCTTGGGAATCCCCGGGCCGGGATCCACGATCTCGACGAGAACGGCGTCATCCCGCCGCTTGGCAGCAACGGCCACCATGCCGACGTCGCCGTGCCTGATCGCATTCTCGATCAGGTTGGAGAATGCCTGGGTCAGTAACTCGGCGTCGCCGTTGACGCGCAGCTCTGGTTCGATCAGACCGTACAATGTATGGCCATGCTCTTCGGCAAGCGGCACGTAGAACTCAATCAACTCCTCCATCAGCGCGCTCACGTCCACACAGGTGAACTTGATACCCTTGGAATGTGCTTCTATCTGCGCGATACGCAGCAGGGCGGCGAAAGTCTCCAGAATGGCGTCCACATCCCGCATCGCTCCCTCCAACGACTGGCGCAACGCACCAATGTCGCTTTCAGGTCGGTAGGCCAGCTCAAGCCGCTGACGCAGGCGCGTGAGCGGCGTACGCAGGTCGTGGGCGATGTCGCTGGAGACCTGGTTCAGCCCTTCCATCAAAGCCTGGATGCGATCGAGCATGGCATTAAGGCTTTGCGCCAAGCGGTCGAACTCGTCCCCTGTGCCGTGCACCGCGACGCGCCGGCTCAGATCGCCGGCAACGATCTCCTGGCCGGCGCGCCCGATGTCTTCGACACGACGAAGCGATCCCAGGCTCATCACCATCCCGCCGGCCACCGCCAAAAGGAAGGTTGCGCCGATTACGGAAAGGAAGGCTTGAGTGACCGTCTCCCGCATCTCATTGAGCGTGAAGGTACTGCGGCCCACAAAAAGGAAATCGCCGTCAGCAGTGCGGATGCCGGCGCCGCGCACACCGCTGGCCAACGGCCAGAAGTTGAAGATGCCGTCGGTCGGATACCAGGTTATCACGCCGGGAACGGGGGCGATGTGCGGCATGTTTCCCGCCAGCACCTTTCCGGTCGGGTCCTCCAGAAGGTAGCGGTCTCGGGACCTCGCCCGCCGGGAGAAGTCGAGCACAACGCCGCGCAACCCACCTGACCCGGGCTCGGCCGTGGCAGCCTGCACGTCACCGAGTTCGTCGCTGACCATTTCGTCGGTCTGCCGGGTGACATACGCGCTGCCCCACCATAGCATCACCACCAGCAGGACCAGCACCGAGACGGTGAACAGTCCCGTGTAGAGAAGCACCAGCCGGAAGCTGGATGTGCGCACCAACCGCGACGACCAGCGTCCCAAATGCGCGCGCCCGTCAGGCAATTTCAGTGTCGGAAGGCGCATCCGGTATCCGGACGCAATACCCGGCGCCACGCACGGTTTGAACGACGTCGGTACCGATCTTTCCCCGAAGGCGGCTGATGTGGCTTTCCACGACATTGATGCGCGGCTCGAAATGGTAGCCCCAGACATTTTCCAGGAGCATGACGCGCGTCACCACCTGGCCGGCGTGCCGCAGGAGGTATTCGAGCAGCTTGAACTCCTGCCGCTGCAAATCGAGCTTGCGGCCGGCTCGGGTCACGGTGTGGGCAAGCAGGTCCATCTCAAGATCGCCGGCGCGTAGCGTCGTGCCTGGGAAAAGGTTGCTGGAACGGCGGCCAAGCGCCTCCACCCGGGCCTCAAGTTCGGCGAAAGCGAAGGGCTTTACCAGATAGTCGTCGCCTCCGGCCCGCAAACCGGTCACGCGGTCGCCGACACCTCCCATCGTCGTCAGGAACAGCACCGGGACTGAGATGCTGCCAGTCCGCAGCATGCGCACCAGTGCCAGCCCGTCCAACGCTGGCAGCATGCGATCGACGATCAACAAATTCCAGTCCTCACCGACCGCTTTGAACAAACCGGTGCGCCCATCCTCCGCGACCGCGACCTCATGCCCCGCCTGCTGCAACCCGGCGACGACATAGGCAGCGGTCTCCGGTTCGTCCTCGATCAACAGAATGCGCACCACGGGCCTCCCGAGGCCGATTCACGGCCCGCAAAGATGGCCGTCAAGTTACCAATAGCGAATGTGCCCCCAACTTCTCCGCAAGCCGCGCAAGATTACGCTGCCGGCGCAGGGCACGTTGGGGGAAAAACTGTGGCATCGGGATACCGCGTAAAGAAGCTGGCTTCGTATTTATCTGGCACGTATGTCTTTGCGTCTTTCGTAAGGGCGATTTTTTCTGTCCAGAAGGTCTTGTATATTACTGCCCATGGGCTGATCTCGCGCGAATCTGCCAGAAACTTGGCGCAACGACAGTCTCACCGCCCGAAAGGTCGTTTGGCGGCAGCCGTTGCCGCCGCCTTACTGGTGACTGCGCTGCCCCTCGGATCAGCAAGCGCGCAAGACAAGACAAATCACGAAGGCTTGCGGCGCGTCGCAAAGCTTCATGTTCCCGGCAACCCATTGACGTCTTTCGATATCAGCGTCGTGGATGGCGACATCTATGCCCTGGCAGACCGCTCCAACCATGGGGTGGATCTGTTCAATGCGCAGGACGACAGCTTTCTGGGTCGCGCCGTAGGATTTGCCGGCCTGCCGGCCACCGGTGGATCCGCCGGTGCCGGACCGAACGGGCTGGTTGCTGTCGGCCCTTCACAGATCTGGGCCGGTGACGGTGACAGCACAGTGAAGATCATCGATATCGGGTCTCACAAGGTGGTCGACACGATCTCCACCGGGGGTTCCCACCGGGTGGACGAACTGGCCTACGATCCACACGACCATCTCGTCATCGCGGCAAACAATGCTGACAAGCCGCCCTTCCTGACCTTCATATCCACGACGACGGGCGATCCCAAGGTTGCCGGCCGGCTCGTTCTGCCGCAGGCCACCCATGGGCTGGAGCAGCCCGTTTCGGATCCGGCGAGCGACCTCGTGTATGTCCCGATTCCGGAACTCGACGGACATGCCGCGCAAGGCGGCGTTGCCGTCATCGATCCTCGAACGCGCAAGGTGCTTCGTACGATTCCGGTGACGAAGTGTCTCCCTGCCGGGCTGGCGATCGGCCCGAACCAGCAGCTTCTGGTCGGTTGCAGCGACGACGCTGTCGCTGACGGTTTCCCTGCCAAATCGCTGATTCTGGACCTGCCGTCCGGCAAGCTCGTCCGCACCTTCCATCAGGTCGGCGGTTCGGACGAGGTGTGGTTCAACAAGGCGCAGGACGTGTACTATCTGGCCGCCGTCGCCAATCCTGGCGGTCCAGTTCTGGGCGTGATCGACGCGCGCATAGATCGCTGGATAGCCAACGTGCCGACCGGTCCGCACGCCCACTCGGTTGCGGCAGACGGTGTCACGGGGCAGGTGTTCGTCCCGGTCACTGCGACCAAGAGCGACGCCCAGTGTGACGCCGGCTGCATCGCAGTGTTTGCCCGCCCGCACTGATCACGGGAGCCGCGCCGCCAACCTGCCGCCGCCACATCGCCGCTTGGGCCGCTGATCTCGTGGCTCCCGCAGCACCGCCCGGACCTTGTCGCGTTGCAACTGGGCTACAGTTCCTCCGAGGCCAATGTCCGCTCATCTGCCACCAGGAGCGGATCGCGTTGACGGCGAAGCTCCCGCAGGACCGCGAAATATGTACAACCAGACTGCGAATCGGGCCTGCCCGGAATCGACCCAAGCAGCCACACGCTGAAGCCGCTCCGTGACACGGGCAAGCGTCATCAAACCGAGGAGACAACATGTCGCACCGTGCCGTTCGGCCATCTCGGCGACGGCAATATTCATTTCAACCTGGAACAGCCGAAGGACGCCGACCCCGCCCGGTTCCTCGACCAGGGCCACGCGATCATGGATACGGTGAACGCGGTGGTGCGCCGCTTCGACGGCAGCTTCTCGGCCGAACACGGCGTCGGCCGCCTCAAGCCCTGCATGATGGCGGACTGGCGTGGTGAGGCAGAGTTCGACGCCATGCGCCGCATCAAGGCCGCCCTCGACCCGTACGGCATCCTGAACCCCGGCAAGGTCCTACCTTGAGCGGAAGCCGCCCCGGGCGCGTGGCAGACCAGCGACGGCAGCCGCCGCGTCCCCTCCCGCCGCGGCGGACATCGCGCGCCGACAGTTTTGCAATCCTGTCATCAATGCTCCGCCCCGCACGTGGGTAATATTCCACTGGCGGGGCGACGCTGCGGGACAGGGAGCGGGGGATGTCGGAAACACTCAGGGCGGTCGATGAGAAGCGCGACTGGCTGCAGCGCGTGCTCGGCATCGACCCGGCGGGCGGTACCACGTCCGAACCCCCCGGCCTGCGGGGGCAGCTCAACGAGCTTGGCCTGCGCTTGCGCGAGCTTTCCGCCACCCCGGGCTTCGTGGCGCTGGCGAAGCGCTTCGCTCAGGGGGTCGCCGCGCTCAAGGCCGGCGAGTGGAGCACCGTTGCCGCCGTGCTGGAGGAGATCGAGCCGCAGATCACCGGTGCCCTCTCCGGCGCCCGTGGCGACGAGGCGGCGGAGGTGGTGCGCGCCGCCCGTGCCTGGCGGGATGCCTGCGCCCAGGTGGCCGACGCCATTGCCGCCTTCAAGGCCACCATCATCGCGACCTTGCGCGCCGAAGACGAGCACGAGCCCGAAGAACTCGACGAGGTCCGCGACGAGCTCGACGCGCGGCTCGATCCGGTCGTCGCGCGGCTGAGCATCGGCCTCGCCGATCAGGTCGATGCGGCGATCAACGCCGCCGGGGAGCGGCGCGCCAAGGGGATGCAACAGGTGCTGGAACGGATCGGCCAGACCGAGGCGGCGCTGCGAGGCGACGAGACGATCGCGATCGTCGAAGACAACGGGCTGCAGCCCATCGACATCGCCGCGCCGGCGCTCACCGCGCTGGCGGAGCTGCGCACGGTCCTCGCCGCCCGCGCGGCCCGCGCCTAGACTCAGGAGGAACACGAATGAGCACCAGCCTCAGCGACCGTTTCTGCAACACGTTCCACATCGGCAAGGTAAAACGCAAGCCGATGCGGGAGGAGGTCACCGCGCTGCGCGCGCGGGCGCTGAAGCTGCCGAAGAGCGACAAGGCGAAAGAGGTGATCGGGCGCCTCGATACCGCGCGCGACACCATCTACGCCAAGGTGCGCACCAACCAGAAGCGCCAGGAGTTGGTCGACGCCGCACGCGACATCTGCAACGAGGTGCGCCCCAAGATCGCGGAGCTGGAGCAGCAGCAGCGCCAGCTCGAACCGGTGACATTCAAGACCAAGACCGCGACCAAGGAGGATCAGGCGCGGGCGAAGCTGCTGCTCAAAACGGTCGACGAGGTGGCGAAGACCATCGTCACCACCTTCACCGCCACCACAGGCAAGCCGCAGGTACTGATGCCGGAGGCGATGTCGCGCTTCGCCCTGAACGGCCAGGCCGAGCGCATCCGCCTGCAGATCAACGCCAGCATCGTCACCGACGCGCGCAAGACCGAGATCGAGAGCGAGATCAAGGAGCTGCGCGGCGCGATCACGGAGGCGGCGGACTACATCGCCGAGCAGCGCAACGCGGTCGCCGACTACACCTATGTGCTCGACCGCGGCGCCAAGGTGATGGAGGACCTGGAAGACTACATGGGCGACGAGGTGGCGCGCGCGCCACTGGCGCTGAAGCTCGCCCAGCTGAAGGCGGCGATGTACCCGGAGGGCGGGTTGCTCAACCCCCCCGCCATCGAGCGCCTGGCCGAGGCGGCGCTGAAGGAGATCGACGCCGCCAAATACGCGGAAGACTACGCAGAGACGGCCGGCGAGGCGATCACCCAGGGCGATCAGTGCAAGGAGGCGGTGAAGACCTTCGACGATCAGGTCAACGGTCCGCTCGAGACCTTCCGCCAGCTCGCCGAGCCGATGGGCGATAGCCGCTTTCAGAGTTTTGCCATCGAGGCGGCCCAGACCCACGCCAGGCTGAGCAAGCCGCAGGATCCCGCGCTCGACGCCGATGCGCTGGCGAAGGATCTGGTGAAGCGGATCACCGCCGCCGGAAAGGACGTCGCCAACACCGCGAAGACGCTGCGTGGGGATGTCGATGATCTGCGCCGGCAGCTCGACGATGCGATCCGCACCGTCAAGGACACCAGGGATATGGCGGTGTTCAAGGCCGACTGGAAGCAGATCGACGCCGCCATGGAGTCGATCGCGCGGATGATGCCGCCGAGCCAGCTGACCAAGGATTCGCCGGGTCTGACCGGCGAGACGCTCGCGAACCTCGCCGCCGCCTGGCCACTGACCAAGACGGTGCTGACCCTGGTGCAGGGGATCGCCACCGACCGCGGCGCGATCGGCAATTTCGACGCCCGGCTCGCGAGCCTGAAGCAGGCGATCAAGGACGCCGACGGCAAGAACAAGCCCTTCCCCACCTACTGCCCCAAGGAGTGGAAGGCGGTCGGCGACGATCTGGCGAAGCTGGAGAAGAGCCTGCCGACCACCAAGGCGAAGGCGGCCTCCACCGCGCTCGACAAGATCAAGAACAGCTTCGAGGCCAAGCAGCCGGAAGCCATTGCGCTCGGCGACTACATCGAGAACGACGTCAAGCCGGTGCAGCGGGAGAAATTCGACATCTACCTCGGCGTGATGCTGGAGGGCTACGAGCCGCCGATGCCCAACGCCCCGCAGGTGGCGCTGAACGCGCTGGCAGACGAGCTGGACAAGACGCCGCCCACCAGGGCGACGCTCGAGAAGCTGCTGGGGGAACTGCAAACCGCGTTCAAGGACATCAAGAACAGCCGCGACCTGCTGCAGGCGGCCGAGGACACGCACCAGCAGAAGAAGCAGGAAGAGAAGGCCAAGAAGCAGCAGGACAAGGATACGCGCAAGCCGCTGGAAGAGCGGCTCTACAGCCTGAAGATGCAGCTGGAGGAGGCAACCGCGGCGGTCAAGGGGGCGGACGGCGACACGAACGCGATCGACCAGCTGCAGCGGATGCGCGAGCAGGCGGAAGCCGAGATCGACGCGCTGGACGTGACGAAAGCCACCAAGACGATGGACCGCATGCAGCAGCGCATCGACCTCGTGCTGGCGCATCCCGAAGGCGAGGCACGGCGCCGCGCCCGGAGCCTCCCCGACCTCTACAACGAGTGGCGCAACACCCGCGCCGAGGCCGCCGCCAACCTGGTCGAGCTGAAGAAAATCCTCGACGAGTACGATCCGGGCGACGACGAGGTCGCGAAGTCGGTGCGTCGGCTGGGCCGGCGCGTCGAGGCCTATCGCACGACCTTCGCCAAGGGCCGCAGCCTGCTGCGCCCCTATCTCGGCGCGCTGTCCGACGACACGAGGCCCGAGCAGGAGCGGCGCCAGGCGCGCGAGGACGCGCTCGCCGGCATCGCCGATCTGCAGCGCGGACTGCAGGCGCATCCGCTCACCGAGCTGCTCGCCGCCTCGCCCATCCCGGCCGCGCGCGCCGTGCCGCGCCGGCTGTACGGCGGGCTCGACCGCCTTCGCTATACCATCCTGACCTGCGTGGAGTAACCCACCATGCCGCCTTCGGACTTGTCACCGCCCCAGATCCAGTGGATCAACAACGCCGCCGGCGCCGTGCCGGGGATGGACACCGCGCTCGCGATGGAGACGCGCAAGCAGGAGTTGCTGGATGCGGCGCGCGAGAAGATCGACCAGAGCGTCGGCGACATCAGGGTCGGCGAGAACTTCCAGATCGACACGCTGAGCGGCTTCCTGGGCCGCAAGATCACCATGACCTCGATCGGCGAGGACCCGAACGAGGAATTCGACACCGGCCACGACCTCAAGGACGCGACCGGGATGAAGGACGAGGAGAAAGGCAAGGTCTTCGCCCAGCTGATGAACGCGCAGTCGATCATCGCGACCGAGGTCGAGAAGCTGCGCCGCGCCCAGGACACGGCGACGCGCAAGCCGCTGTTCAGCGACAAGGAGATCAGCGAGGCGATCTGGGCACCGCTGATGCGGCGCAAGCTGATCCCGGAGAACGCCATCCCGGACCGCTACAGCGAGGTGGCGCGCACCTTCGCCGGCGCCTCCGGCGAATACGAGACGCGGCTCTCCGCCTATACCGACGGGCTCAGCAAATATGACGAGGCGATGCAGCGGCTCGGGATCGCGAAGGACGTGATTGACGGGCTGGCGGGGGCGGCCTCGGCGGTCACCGGCGATCTCGGCGCGCTCGGGGTGACCAAGAACCCCTATGAAGTCGCGATGATCATCAAGGGCGTCCAGACCACGCTCTCCGGCGTGACCACGGTGACGAAGGCGGTGCTGAAGGAGGACGGCAAGCTCAACAAGAAAAACGTCGAGGTCATCGCCAAGGATGTGGTGAAGAGTGCGCAGACGCTGATCAACGCGGCTTATTCGGGCGGCACCTCGGACGAGGTGAACCTCGGCAAGTCGATCGCCTACGGGATCGGCATCGCGATGAGCGGACCGGCCGTCTACGTCAAGATCAAGAACAAGAAATACGTCGATATCCTGGACGATGTCGCCGACACGATCCAGGGCTGCTGCACCTGCTTCACCTACGACGTCAAATCGACCGGCGGCACCGACACCGGCCCCGGCGGCAGCGGCGTGCTGCAGTACAACGAGTTCGGTACCATCGTTGCCGGCGCGATCAAGACCTTCAAGACCGCCCTCGTCGCCCTGTTCAAGGACGGCGAGCCCTCGCCGGAGAACCTGCTGAAAATCCTGCAGCAGGCGCTGCAGAGCGGCGTCGATGCCGGCTCCACCTACAAGTTCGACCACAACAAGTCGGATATCGAGAGCCAGGCGAAGACGAAGGACACGGAGTACGACAAGGAGAATAACTCGACCGACACGCCCAACACGGAGATGGCCAAGGGCGTCATCGAGCTCGAGTGGCAGGCGCTGCGTGACACCGGCGCCACCTCGTCCGGCTTCTCCGCGCCGGAGAAGCTGATGAAGGAAGTGCTGGCCAAGGGACCGGAGGCGTTGAAGGCCCTGAAGAAGGACGACCCGGCCCTGAAGGCGATGCAGAAATTCGCCGAGACCGTCGCCAAGCAGCAGAAGGCCCTGCAGGACGCCGAGCTGCAAACGTTCGACGCCGAGATGGCGGAGGACGAGCGCGAATTCCGCGATCTGCTCAACCGCAGCGAGACCGGCGACGAGGAAGGCGACGTCGAGAAGATCGAGGAGCTGGTCCTGCAGCTGAAGAAGGACCAGATGGTGATCGACCTAGCGCTGCAGCTGATCTCGCTGCCGGCGCAGGCGGTTGCCGCCTTCCTGCCGCAGGCCGGCATCGCCGTCTCGGCGATCGAGCTCGTGAAGAACATCCGCAAGGTCGCCCAGCACTGGGAGGCCTATTCGGAATGGCGGGAGAACTATCACGACGCGCAGTCGGCGATGAGCGTGCAGGTGGAGGCGATGGCCAACCGCATGAACATCTCCCGCGGCAAGCGCAACGACGAGATCGCCTCCGCGCTCGAGAACGCGGCCAAGATCGTGGCCGGCGCGGTGTCCTGCGCCGGGCCGTTCGCGCCGGCCGGGCATATCGTCGCCAGCACGGTGAGCGGGATTTCCACGCTGCGCGTGCTGATCACCAAATACGTGCGCGAGGCCGAGCTGAAGAAGGCCTGGAAGGACTACGTGAGCGCGCGCGAGAACCCGGACGATCGCAAGACCGTCCGCGCCGCCATACGCAAGAACCCGACGCTCGCGAAATACGTCATCGCCTGGGGCGCCGAGGTGGAGCAGGACCCGGTCGCCCGTTCGGCGATGCAGAAATGCAGCCTGACCGAGGAAGTGCTGAGCAACAAGAATTCCAATGTGCAGAAGGTCGTGACCTTCCTGGAAACCCTCTATCCGGACGATCCGGTGCTGCTGCAGCCGGTGCAGCGGCCGGAGGAATGGTACCCGGGCCCGGTGGAGTTCACCTCGGCGAGCTTCGCCGCCTTCGCCGGCGCGGCGGAATCGAAGGCGGAACCGCCGCTGCGGGGCGGGTCCTGCCGCAACCTGATCACCGCCATGACGCTGTGGGAGAAGCAGGACGGCGAATACAAGACCGCGCTCAGGGACTGGCAAGGGAAGACCAAGCGCGCCGGAGAGACCCCGCCCCCGCCCAACGCCGCGCAGGACGCGCAGAAGGCGCTGCATGCGCTGCAGGTCGCGGTCGATGTCGCCGACCGCGGCACCCGCACCCTGGTCGCCAGCCTGCGCACCCTCAAACCGGTGTCCCAGGACGGCGAGGCCCACGAGTCCTTCGCCGCCTATGTGCGGATGCTGGTGCCGACCGCCCGCGCCTTCGCCGCCAAATACCGGCGCGAGGCGGAAGCCCTCGCCGAACAGGACGGCGCGCTCACGCGCGACATCGAGACCGGGCTCGCGGCGTGAGTGTCCGTCCGGGAACAAATTGAGTCTTTAGAATCGTTTGGTTGCAGGGGTTGACTGGCTCGAATCGTCTGTGACTCGATGTATGGGACCGATTCGCGAGGTGCCCAATGTGGACAGACGAGACCCGTATCCGGCATGACCGTAGCGGCCTGCGCTACACGCATGACCTGACAGATGAAGAATGGGCGGAAATCGAGCCGTTGATCCCGCCCGCCAAGCCGGGCGGCAACAAACGCACGGTCGACATCCGGGAGATCGTGAACGGACTTATGTATATCCTCGGCTGTATATCCTCGGCTCAGGCTGCCAATGGCGTGATATCCCGAAGGACCTTCCGCCCAGAAGTACCATCCATGATTACCTCGATCGATGGAGCTACGATGGGACGTTGGATAACATCCATCACCTGCTCTACGTGAAATAGGCAAACGCAGGAAATTCACTCCCTCCCGACATGTTTCAGCCAAGCTGAGCGGTAGGCGGGACGGTCTGGATCATCGGAAACCGTCTATTGGTAATGGTGCGACCAAGGAACGACAGCCGAACAACGTGGCCGCACGCGCCCGGTTGACAAACTGTCGGCCGCGTCAATAACCTGCCTCAACCGTTTTGCCTTTCCAGGAGGGATCGTGAAATTTGCCTGCCATACGGCCGAAACCGGTCTGCGTATCTGCCTTGTCGGCGGGCAGCCTACAGCGTCGCAGCCACTTCCCTCCGATTTTCACCCCGCGCTCGTCCAGATCGCCGCCGAGGACGCCGGCACTCCCAGACGCAAGGCCGAGTAGCCCCCGGTGGGCCCGGCAGGGATGGAGAGTCTGGCGGCACCTGACCGGCCGGCGGAGCCCGGCAGCGCCCGGCCAGCCGAGCGCATTCTGAGCCGAATATTCCGCCCGCAGCCGATCACCACGACCCTCGTGGTCATCGCCCTGCTGCTGCTCGTCGTCTGCCCCCTGGCCTCGCTCGTGCTCGGCAGCGTGACGGACACGCACGGGCTGACGTTGCGGCATTTCGCCTCCGCATTGTCCGACCCGCTCTACCTGGTGCCGCTGTGGAATTCGGTGGAGCTCGGCGTGCTCACGGGGTTTTTCAGCGCCCTGGTCGGCGTTCCGCTGGCCTGGGCGATCAGCCGGACCAATGTGCCGGCCAAGGGGTTCATCCAGGCGGTCGTCAATCTTTCGTATATTTCGCCGCCGTTCCTGACCGCGATCGCCTATGTCTACCTGCTCAGCCCGCGGGCCGGGCTCATCAATGCCTTCCTGCGCGACGTCATGGGGGCTCCGTGGTTGACGGTGAACGTATTCTCGATGGCCGGGCTGGTTCTGGTCACCGTCATCCACACCTTCCCCTTCGTCTTCCTGCTCGCCAGCAGCGCCTTGCAATCGGTCGATGCGTCCTATGAGGAAGCCGCGCAGATCCTTGGCGCCGGCAAGCTCCGCACCGCGCTGACGGTCACGGGCCCGCTGGTGGCGCCGGCGATTCTCTCCGGTATCCTGCTCGCTTTCGTCAATGCCATCGCCTTGTTCGGCTCGCAGGCCATCATCGGCCTGCCGGGACGGGTCGTTACCCTCACGACGCGGATCTACTCGCTGTTCGACTATCCGCCGCAATATGGTGTGGCCTCGGCGTTGTCGCTGATCTTCGTCGCCATTACGATGGCGGCCCTGTTCGCACAGCGGCGCTTCCTGGCGCGGCGCTCCTACGTGACCCTGGCAGGCAAAGGCAGCCGCGTGCAACTGCTGGATATCGGCCCCGGCCGCT
The DNA here is from genome assembly GCA_963708095.1 of uncultured Pseudomonadota bacterium. GTDB lineage: Bacteria > Pseudomonadota > Alphaproteobacteria > Acetobacterales > Acetobacteraceae > JAJZVS01. The sequence continues at coordinate 1,781,287 of OY970182.1, read as the reverse complement.
GGCTGCTGCTGGCATTCTGCGTGCTGGTGGCACTGGTCGCGCTCGTCGCGCCGTACGGCACCCTGATCGCCGTCTCGCTCAGCAAATCCTGGGGGCTGGCGTTCTGGAAACACCTGACGTTCGCGAATTATCGTTTCGTGCTGACCGAGAGCGGCACCCGCGGGGCGATCCTCAACAGCCTCTACCTGGCGACCGCGGCGGCCAGCCTGGTCGTCGTGCTGGGGGCGCTGATCGCCTGGATCGACCTGCGCACCAGGCTGCGCGGCAGGTGGATTCTGGACTATGTCGCCCTCGTCCCATTGGGGCTGCCGGGGATGGTGATGGCGGTGGCGCTGATCCAGTTCTGGCTGCGCCTGCCGCTGGCCCTGTACGGCACCCTGACCATCCTGCTGCTCGCCTATGTCGGGCGCTACGTCCCGCTTGGCACGCGCGCGGCCAACACGTCGTTGCGGCAGGTGGATGCGTCGCTTGAGGAAAGCGCGGGCATCCTCGGCGCGTCCTGGGGACGGACGATGCGCGAGATCACCCTGCCGCTGATCCGCCCCGGCCTGATGGCCGGCTGGCTGCTGGTCTTCGTGCCCGCCATCCAGGAGCTGAGCGCGTCGATCCTGCTGTTCAGCTCGAAATCGGTGACCATCGCAGTGGAAATCTACAACCTGTACGACACCGGCTATACCGAGGCGGTGGCGGCCCTGGCGATGGTGAACATGATGATCATCGCCCTCGCGATATGGGCTGTCCGCAAGGCCGGAAATGTAGGCATGGCGCGCTTCGGCGGCATGTCCTGAAGGAAAATCCGATGGCCGGGATCAGTATCAGGAACCTCTCGAAATCCTACGGCGGCCGGTCGGATGCCGCCGCCGTCGCCGACCTCGATCTCGACATCGAGGCGGGCGCCTTCGTCACCCTGCTCGGCCCCAGCGGCTGCGGCAAGACCACGACCTTGCGGCTGATCGCGGGCTACATCAGGCCCGACACGGGCAGCATCCATGTCGGCAGCCGGCTGGTATCCTCGCCCGCGGACGTCGTCCCGCCCGAGGGCCGCGGCATGGGCATGGTGTTCCAGAACTACGCCGTCTGGCCGCACAAGACGGTGTTCGAGAACGTCGCTTTCGGCCTGCGCCTGCGGCGCATCGCCGGGCCGCAGATGCGTGCCCAGGTGGAACGGATGCTCGATCTGGTCAATCTCGCCGGCCTGGAGGGGCGCTACCCGGCCGAGCTCAGCGGCGGCCAGCAGCAACGCGTCGCCCTGGCGCGCAGCCTGGTCGTGGAACCCGAGATCCTGCTGCTGGACGAACCGCTCAGCAACCTGGACGCCAAGCTGCGCGAACGGCTGCGGGTGGAGTTGAAACAAGTGCAGCGCCGCACCGGCATCACCTTCATCTATGTCACCCACGACCAGACCGAGGCGCTGGCGCTGTCGGACCGCATCGCCGTCATGCACGGCGGCCGCATGCAGCAATACGGCACGCCGCAGGAAATCTACGGCCGGCCGGTGAACCGCATCGTCGCCGATTTTATGGGGCTCGTGAACCTGGTGCCGGGCCGCGTGCTGTCGGCATCCGCCGGGCGCGGGATGGTTGCGGTGGCCGGCGGGCCGCCGCTCGACCTAAAGCTGCCGCCGGGCTGCGCCACCGGGCAGGCGGTGGAACTCGGTATCCGCCCCGAGGATATCAGCCTGGGCCCGCCCACGGATGTCGGCCCCGGCGCCGCCGGCGGCACCATCCTGGACCGCGTCTTCCTCGGCAATCTCACCGAGTACCAGGTGAGGATCGGGCCGGAGCTCGTGCTGCGGGTGCAGACCCATCCGCGCCAGGGATTCGAGACCGGCGAGACCGTGGGGCTGCGGTTCGACCCGCACAAGATCAGCGTATTCCCGCCGCTCGCGCTGTCCGCGGCGGCCTGATTGGTGAGTGATGGAGATCTGGCATGACGACTGAACATTCGCCGGCGGCAATAGCCGGGGCAGAGCACTGGGTGCACAAGGGCGACGTGCGGCTGTTCCTGTGGGAGAAGCATGCCGTCGGGCCGCGCCTGGGGACGGTCCTGTTCGTGCATGGGTCCTCGATGGCCTCGCAGCCGACCTTCGATCTGCAGGTGCCGGGGCGGCCTGATTCCTCCGTGATGGACTGGTTCGCGCGCCGCGGCTTCGATTGCTGGTGCGTGGACATGGAAGGCTATGGGCGGTCGGACAAGACGCGGCCCATCAATGCCGACATCGCCAACGGCGCCGACGATCTGGCCGCGGCGTCCGCCTACATCCAGCAAACCCGCGCGAGCGGGCCGCTGCTGGTCTACGGCATCTCCTCCGGCGCGCTACGCGCGGCACTATTCGCCGAGCGGCATCCGGAACGGGTGAAGCGCCTGGCGCTCGATGCCTTCGTCTGGACCGGCGAGGGCAGCCCGACCTTGGCCGAGCGGCGCAAGAAGCTGGCGGATTTCCAGGCCCGCACCCGCCGCCCCATCGACCGCGCCTTCGTGCACAGCATCTTCACCCGAGACCATCCCGGCACCGCAGAGAACGCCGTGGTCGAGGCGTTCGCCGACGCCATCCTCGCCCTCGACGATTCGATGCCTACGGGCACCTATGTCGACATGTGTTCGAAGCTGCCGGTCGTCGCTCCGGAAAAGATCACCGTGCCGACCATCCTGATGCGCGGAGAGTATGACGGCATCGCCGGGCTGGACGACCTGCTGGCATTCTTCCGCAAGCTGCCCAATGCCGACAAGCAGTTCGCCGTCATGCCGGGGATCTCGCACGCATCATTCCAGCAGAAGAACCATATGCTGGTCTACCACATTCTGCACGCCTTCTTCTCGCAACCGGATCCCGTCTATCGCGGCTAGGGCCGGCCGCACGGACGCCAGGGAGAAAACAAGGATGTCCATCACCCGCAGGACGGCCCTTCTGGGCGGAATTGGCGTCGTCGGCGCCGGCTCCGCCCGGGCGGCCGGGAGCGTCGATCTCGCCAAGGCGAAGGCAGAGGGAAAACTGGTCTGGTACACGTCCGCCCCGATCAAGGTCGCCCAGCAGATCGGCAAGCTGTTCACGGCACAGACGGGCATCCACACCGACGTGTTTCGCTCCGGCGGCACCGCGACCATGCGCCGCTTCCTGGAGGAACGTCAGGCCGGCGAGATCGCCGCCGACGTGCTGACCACCTCAGACCCCGCCGCCTTCGCCGACCTGGCCCGGCAAGGCGCCTTCGTGAAGTTCAAGCCGGATGGGTTCGACAAGGTTCCGGCGGGGGCGAGAGATCCGGACGGCAACTATGTCGCGCAGCGGCTGAACCTGATCACCATCTATCTGCGTGGCGACAAGGTTCCGCCAGCGCACCGGCCGACGAGCTGGGCCGACCTCACCAGCATGCACTACAAGGGCCAACTGGTGATGCCCGATCCTTCCTTCACCGCACTGAAGCTGGTGGAGGTTGGCACCTTCGCCGCGCGGTTCGGCTGGGACTACTACCGCAAGCTCGCCAAGAACGGCACGATGATCGTCCAGGGCAACCAGCAGGTGACCGGGATGCTGGACAGCGGCGAGCGCCTGATCGCCGCGGGCGCGCTGGACTCCTACGCCGCTGACGCGCGCCGCGCCGGCCACCCGATCGTCACGCTGTATCCGAGCGAGGGCGTGCTGATCATCCCCTCCCCCACCGGCGTGGTGAAAGGCGCGAAGCATCCCGAGGCGGCCAAGCTGTTCGCCACTTTCATGCTGACGAAGCAGGTGCAGACCCTGTTCCCGGCTGATGGCGGCTACGCCGCGCGCACGGATATCGCGCCGCCTTCCGGTGGCGCCAGTCTTTCGGCGATCAAGAGCATCCCGATCGATTATGGAGTGATCGAGAAGAATTCGATCGCCGACAAGCGGCAGTTCGAGGAAATCTTCCAGTAATACCGGCCGCCGAAAGTGCTGACTGTCCCATGGGTAGGGGATTGAACCAAACCGCTTTGACGATGAAGGGGCTGGTCGGTGAGTGATCTCCCGCCTGCCAGGAGGATCCGAGTGGGCACTATTCTCCGTCCAAACGCCAACGCGACACTCGGCAAGCCGATCACGCAGAAACGCGGTGAATAAGATGGGCTAGGGCCGGCCCCGCCCGGGACGGGGCGCGTGGTCCGCCGCGGCCGGTCACGCCGACGAAATAGCAAGCACGACCGATCCGGCACGCAGCCGAGGATGCGCGCCGCGCGCTTCCGCTAGCCCGCCGGGAAACATGGCTGCATCGCAGAGAGCGCGGGTGCGTCACTGCCATCCAACTCTTTCCGATGCATCGTACGACCATAGATGCGTGTTCCCCTGGGCGATCGACCGCATTGCCGGTCGACATTGCATTGTGCTGGCCCAGCAAGGAAGTACGTTGGTGCGATGCCATGAGAAGGTTTCTTCCGATCGTCAGGATCGCCGTCTGTGCCGCGATCTCGAGCCTTGCCGGCTGCGCGGCCTATCCGTCCTACAGCTACTATTCGGTCCCATGTCCGTCGACGGTCGCCACGACACCGGCCCCCGGTTCATCCGGTAGAGAGCCAGGGTCCGCAGCGCTGGCCGCCGTCGTCGCCGGGTCGGACGGGGCGACAGGCTGCACGGAGGCGGTCGCGAGCGAAGCGGCCGACGACGACCTGGGGTTCAACTCCTGGGGCTATCCGTACTTGGCCGAATCCGACCCCTATTCCGGCTACCCCTACCTGCCCGGAAGCGCCATGTTTCCTGACGACGGCTTCGACTTCCATTCGAGCTTCGGCGGCCGGCCGCACGTCTTCCGTGGCCATGGTTTCCGCGGTGGCTTCCACGGAGGAGGCTTCCACGCGGGTGGTTTCCACGGGGGTGGTTTCCACGGCGGGGGCCGGTAGCCGGGCGCCCCGCTCCGGCGGCGGCCTGTTCCTCGCCTGGGTCGCATGGCGCAAGGCGAGGCAAGTCATCTCGGTGCGCAACCGGGTGGGGCCCGCTTCGCCTCTTGGGTCGCTGCAACCGCGGGAGCAGGGCATGACAGGGCAGGGGGGGACACGATCTGCTGCAAAAGCCGATCCGAACTTTGCAACAGATCCCGAGAACCCCTGGTGGGACTGCCACCGGATCCACAACCGCAACCGACCGGGGGGATGAGGCGCTCCGCCCGGCAGGCGGCACGATCGATCGATTGATATTGTCGTTCGACTGATATATATGAGCGGCATGTCCATCCCACCCACCGGCCGTGAGACGGCCTGGCTCCCCGGCGGCACGCATTCGCGCGGGGAGGACACAAGGCTCAGGATCCTGCACGCCGCGCTCGAGGTCTTCGCCACGGAAGGCTACGAGGGCGCCAGCACCCGCGAACTGGCGCGCCGTGCCGGCGTGAACCTGCCAGCGATCCAGTACTATTTCGGCAGCAAGGAGGGCCTCTACGAGGCGGTCGTGGACCAGATCGCCGGCAGGATGGAAAGCCGGATGGCGCCGGTGACGGCGGAGATCCGTGCCGCCCTCGGCGATCCGCCGACCCTCGGGGGGCCGTCGCGCCAGGAAATCCTGGTCCTGCTGCTCCGGATGCTCGACGCCTTCGTCGAGGGGATCATGGACCGGGAGAGCTCGGACTGGGAGAGCCGCGCGCTCTTCTTCGCCCGCGCGGAAATCGAGTCCGCGGCGGCCCTGGAGCCGCTCTATCAGCGGGTGATGCGCCGGATCGTCGAGCCCTGTACCGTGCTCGTCGGCCGCCTGCTCGAGCGGCCCGCCGAGGATACCGAGACGCTGCTGCGCGCGATTGCGATCATCGGTCAGGTGACGATCTTCTGCAATCGCAAGACCCAGCGCGTGCTTGGCTGCCGGGTGCGCCTGGGCGAAGCGGACACCGCGGCGCTCCAGGCAGTGGTGCGGGAGCACACGAAGGCGATCTTCCAGGCGGCGGTCGCTGAGTCGACGAGCGTACCCGCGTGAGCGGCCGCGGCGCAAGCATGGTGGTGGGTCTGCTCCCGGCGCTGCTGCTTGGCGGCTGCGCCGTCGGCCCGAATTTCCATTCGCCCGCCGCGCCGGCGGTGAGCGGCTATACACGTGCGCCTCTGCCTGCCGCGACCAGCGCCACCGACACGCCCAGCGGTGCGGCGCAGCACTTCGTCGTCGGCCGCGACATCCCGGGGGAGTGGTGGGAGCTCTTTCACTCCCCCCCGCTCGACCGGCTGATTGCCGAGGCGCTCCAGGCCAATCCCACCCTTGCGGCGGCCCAGGCGTCACTGCGCGAGGCGAACGAGAACGTCTATGCGGCGCAGGGTGGCCTGTTCCCCCAGGTCACCGGCAGCTTCCAGGCGGAACGCCAGGCGTTCTCGGTCGCCCAGTTCGGCCAGACGACCGGCAGCACCAGCACCTTCAACCTGGTGACGCCGACCCTCTCGGTCTCCTATCCTCTCGACGTGTTCGGCGGCGTCCGCCGGCAAGTCGAGCAGCTTGCCGCGACCGCCGAGTACCAACGCTTCGAACTCGAGGCCGCCTATCTTACCCTGACGTCGAACGTGGTCGTCGCGGCGGTCGACGAGGCTTCCTATCGCGGCCAGATCGCGGCGACGCAGGACATCATCCGGATCGAGGCCGACCAGCTGAAGGTGCTGCAGCAGCAGTTCGTGCTGGGGGCGGTTCCGAAGGCGGAGGTGCTGTCGCAGCAGGCGACGCTTGCGGCGACGCAGGCCACCCTGCCGCCGCTCCAAAAGGCGCTGAGCCAGACGCGCGACCAGCTCGCCGCGCTGGTGGGGCGCTACCCGAGCCAGGCGCCGCGGGCGCGGTTCGAGCTGGCGGAGCTCACCCTGCCGCAGCAATTGCCGGTCAGCCTGCCCTCGGCGCTGGTGGCCGACCGGCCCGACGTGCTTGCCGCCACGGCGACCCTGCACGCGGCGAGCGCCGATATCGGCGTCGCCACCGCCAACGAGCTGCCGCATTTCAGCATCAGCGGTGAGGTCGGCAGCGTGGCGCTCGGCTTCGGCTCGCTGTTCACGCCAGCGACGGCTATCTGGAACATGGCGGGCGGGGTGACGGCGCCGCTGTTCGACGGCGGCACTTTGCTGCACAAGAAACGCGCGGCGGTGGCGGCGTTCCATCAGGCGGCGGCGCAATACCGCAGCACCGTCCTCGGGGCGTTCCAGAACGTCGCCGACGCGCTGCACGCCCTTGTCTCCGACGCCGACGCGCTGGCCGCGCAGGTCGCCGCGGAGCGGGCAGCGGCAACCAGCCTCGACCTTGCGCGGCAGCAGTTCCAGCTCGGCGCGATCAACTACCCGACCCTGCTCGACGCCCAGAAGACCTACCAGCAGGCGCGGATCAATCTGGTGCAGGCGGAGGCGACCCGCTTCGCCGACACCGCCGGGCTGTTCCAGGCGCTCGGCGGCGGCTGGTGGCATCGGGCGGACGTTGCCGCGGCGGCGCAGGGCACCCCGGACCGGTTCTGGTTGCCGGGCGAGGCGGCGGAGCACTCAGGGAAGCGGCCGATGGTGGAGACGAAGCAATGACCAAGCGCATGATTGTCATGCTGATCGCGGTCGGCGTGGTGCTGGGGGCGGTGTTCGGATTCCAGATGGTCAAGGCGCGCATCATCAAGCACGTCCTGGCCTCGTTCGCCAATCCGCCGCAGACCGTTTCGACGACGACGGCCGGCTACCAGCAATGGCACCCGGCGATCAACGCGGTCGGCAGCCTGACGGCGGTCCAGGGCGCCAATCTGTCGCTCGAGCTCGCCGGACTCGTGACCGAGATCGACTTCCGCTCCGGGGAGGGCGTGCAAAAGGGCCAGGTGCTGCTACGCCTGCGCGCCGATGACGACATCGCGCGGCTGCACGCGCTCGAAGCGACGGCGACGCTCGCGCGCATCAATTACGACCGCGACCGCAAGCAGTACAGGGCGCAGGCGGTAAGCCAGGCGACCATCGATACCGACGCGGCGACGCTCAAGAACGATGAGGCGCAGGTGGCCGCGCAGCAGGCCGTGGTCGATCAGAAGGTGCTGCGCGCGCCGTTTTCCGGCACGCTCGGGATCCGTGCCGTCGATCTCGGCCAGTATCTGCCCGCCGGCACGACGGTGGTCGGGCTGCAGGCGCTTGAGACGCTGTTCGCGGATTTCTACCTGCCGCAGCAGGACCTGTCGCGGATCCGGGTCGGGCAGGCCATGACGGCGACGGTCGATGCTTATCCGGGGCGGACGTTCTCCGGCCGGATCGTCGCCATCAACCCTGCGGTCGATCCGAATTCGCGCAACATGGAAGTGCGCGCGGCACTGCCGAATCCCGGTCACCTGCTGCGGCCGGGGATGTTCGCCACCCTCGCGGTCGGCTCGGGGGCGCCGGAGCCGCACATCACCTTGCCGCAGACGGCGATCGCCTACAATTCCTACGGCGATTCGGTCTTCGTCGTGGTGCACCGGAAGCCTGCCGCGAAAGGCGCGCCGGATCTGTTCACCGAACAGAAATTCGTCACCACCGGCCCGACGCGCGGCGACCAGGTTGCCGTGCTGACGGGGCTGACAGCGGGCGAGGTCGTCGTGACGTCCGGGCAGATCAAGCTGCGCAACGGTTCGCCGGTGCTGATCAGCAACGCGGTGCAACCGCTGGATAGCGCCCATCCCGTAGTGATGGACCCGTGAGGAGGGGCGCGCGATGTCCTTGACCGATATCTTCATCCGCCGGCCGGTGCTGGCCACCGTGCTCAGCCTGGCGATCCTGGTGCTCGGCCTGCGCGCCGCGGGCTCGCTGCCGATCCTGCAGTATCCGCGGACCGAGAACGCGGTGATCACGGTCACCACCCCCTATCCGGGGGCCGATCCCGCTACCATCGCGGGCTTCATCACCACGCCGCTCGAGAACGCGATCGCGCAGGTCAACGGCATCGACGACATGACCTCCACGAGCACGCCGGGGGTCAGCACGATCACCGTCAACCTCGTGCTGAACTACGATCCGGACAAGGCGCTGTCGGAGATCAACACCAAGATCAGCTCGGTGCTGAATCAGCTGCCGCCGGCGGCAGAGCGGCCGCAGTTGACGGTCGCGATCGGGCAGACCATCGATGCGATGTACATCGGTTTCTCGAGCAAGGTTCTGGCGCCGAACCAGGTGACCGACTACCTGGTGCGCGCGGTGCAGCCGAAGCTGCAGGCGGTGCCGGGCGTGCAGACGGCGGAGCTGCTGGGGGCAAAGAATTTCGCCCTGCGCGCCTGGCTCGACCCGGTGAAGATGGCGGCCTACGGCGTGACCGGGAACGATGTCTCGACCGCGCTCGCCGCCAACGACTATATCTCCGGGCTCGGCGAGACCAAGGGGCAGATGGTGCAGGTGAACCTCGCCGCCTCCACCAACCTGCACACGCTGGCCGAGTTCCGCAATCTGGAGGTCAAGACCAGTGGCGGGGCGATCGTGCGGTTGAAGGACGTCGCCCATGTCTCGCTCGGCTTCGACGATTACGACTCGCAGGTGAGCTTCGACGGCAGCCAGGCGGTCTATATCGGCATCCAGATCGCGCCGGGCGCCAACCTGCTCAACGTGATCAAGCAGGTGCGCAACGTGTTTCCCGGCATCCAGGCGAGCCTGCCGCAGGGCATGCAGGGCCGTATCGTCTATGATTCGACCGAGTTCGTGAACAGCGCGATCAACGAGGTGGTATGGACCCTGGGCGAGGCGATGCTGATCGTGACGGCGGTGATCTTCGTCTTCCTCGGCTCGGTGCGCTCGGTGCTGATCCCGGTGGTCGCGATTCCGCTGTCGTTGATCGGCACCTTCACGATGATGCTGATGTTCGGCTTCTCGATCAACCTGCTGACCCTGCTCGCGCTGGTGCTGGCGATCGGGCTCGTCGTCGATGACGCCATCATCGTGGTGGAGAACGTCAACCGGCTGCTGGCCGAGGGGATGCAGCCCATCCCGGCGGCGATCCGTGCGGCGCGGCAGCTGGCCGGCCCGATCATCGCCATGACGGTGGTGCTGATCGCGGTCTATCTGCCGATCGGCTTCCAGGGTGGGCTCACCGGCGCGCTGTTCACCGAGTTCGCCTTCACCCTGGTCGGCGCGGTGACGGTCTCGGCGATCATTGCGCTCACGTTGTCGCCGATGCTGTGCTCGCGCGTGCTGCGCCCGCATACGGGCGCGGAGGGCGGGATCGAAGGGCGCTTCATCGCGCTGATCGATCGCGGGTTCGGTGCGTTGCGCCGGGGCTACGAGCGGCGGCTGCACGGCAGCCTCGACACCCTGCCGGTGACCGCGGTGTTCGCGGCGATCGTGCTCGGCAGCATCTTCTTCCTCTATTCGAGCGCCACCAGCGAGCTGGCGCCGCAGGAGGACCAGGGGGTCATCATCGAGAGCTCGACCGCGGCACCGAACGCGACCCTGCAGCAGAAGCTGATGTACGACCACCAGGTGTACAAGGCGTTCGCGGGCTTTCCCGAGAACGCGCACGTCTTCCAGCTCGACATGCCGGGGCAGAACATCGGCGGCATGGTGCTGAAGCCGTGGGATCAGAGAACGCGCACGACCAACCAGCTGCAGCCGCTGGTGCAGCAGGCGCTCGACCGCATCGCCGGGCTGCAGGCCGTCGCCTTCCAGCCGCCGCCGCTGCCGGGGTCCAACGGCCTGCCGGTGCAGTTCGTCATCGACACCACGCAGGGGTTCGGCGCGCTCGACGGCGTGGCACAGCAGTTCGTCACGGCGGCGACCAAGAGCGGGCTGTTCATCTTCATCACCAAGGATTTGCGGATCGACCAGCCGCAGGCGACGGTGGTGATCGATCGCAGCAAGGCGGCGCTGCTCGGCCTGAACATGAGCGATATCGGCGGCGCGCTGAGTTCGATGCTAGGTGGCGGCTACGTGAACTATTTCAGCCTGGACGGGCGCTCCTACAAGGTGATCCCGCAGGTGCTGCAACGCTTCCGCCTGAACACGCAGCAACTGCTGGACTACTATATCCGCACGGCCAGCGGGGCGATGGTGCCGCTCTCGACCGTGGTGCACATCACGACGCAGACGGTGCCGGAATCGATCAACCACTTCCAGCAGCTCAATTCGGCGACGATCCAGGGCGTGCCGGCGCCGGGCGTGGCACTGGGAACGGCGCTCGATTACCTGGCAAATCTTGCGCACCGCACCCTGCCGGCGGGCTACACGATCGACTACGGCGGCCCGTCACGGCAATATATCCAGGAATCGACGGGCTTCCTGGGCACGTTCGGCCTGGCGCTGATCATCATCTTTCTCTCGCTTGCCGCGCTGTTCGAGAGTTTTCGCGACCCGCTGGTGATCCTCGTCTCGGTGCCGATGTCGATCGCGGGGGCCCTGATCTTCGTCTCCGTCGGCCTCGGCGGGGCGACGTTGAACATCTATACCGAGGTCGGCCTGGTGACCTTGATGGGGTTGATCAGCAAGCACGGCATCCTGCTGGTCGAGTTCGCCAACGAGTTGCAGCAGGAGGGGAAGAGCAAGCGCGAGGCGATCGAGACGGCGGCGGCGATTCGCCTGCGGCCGATCCTGATGACCACGGCGGCGATGGTGCTGGGCGTGGTGCCGCTGCTGACGGCGAGCGGGGCGGGGGCGGTCTCCCGGTTCGACATGGGGCTTGTGATCGCGAGCGGGCTCGCCATCGGGACGCTCTTCACGCTCTTCGTCGTGCCCGCAGTCTATGTGCTGATTGCGGCCGATCACGCGAAGCTGAGGGTCGCCCACGAGGTCGAGCAGCCCCTGAGCCCATAGGGAAGAGCCATGGTCGCACAGACCGCGTCACCCGCCTCATACCAGCGGCCCCGGCCGATGACTCGTCCGGCGTCCACCTGGCCGCTGGTATGTCCTTGATTTTGCGCATGGCCGCCCCGCCAACCCCATGCGGGATACCGGCCGGCCGAAGAGGCCGCCGGTATCACAAGCTCCAGCGCACTCCGCACCCTGCGCAGGGCGCCGGTGGCACCTCCCCCAGCAGCCCTTCCCGGAAGCCCTGATACGCGGCCCCATTCCAGATCTCACGCAGGGACTCCTGCGTTGCATCCCCCAGCGTGTAGCTCGCATACCCCCGCGCCGAGAAAGGCGCGATGCAGCACGGCAGCGCCCGCCCGTGCGCCGTGAAATACATCAGCGACCACGGCCGGCGGCAGCCCGACCACGGCTGCGGATCCGCGCCGGCCTGCAGTGACAGCCCCGGCTCGGTCGCTCCGGAAGCATCGAGCCGCACCCCCAGCGCCACGCCCAGTTCCGTGGCCTCCGCGATCACGTCCTCCTCCGCCGCCGCGACGCGCGCGAACAGCGCCTGGTCCGGGCGTGCGAGGCCGCGACCGGACTCGTCGTAGACCAGGCGTTGCAGATAGACCTCCCGTACGCCGAGCTCGGCGGCCAGGCGGACGAATGCCGGCAGTTCCGCCACTGTCTCGCGCAGCCCGGTCAGCCACAGCGACACGCGCGGGCGGTCCGCCCCGATCTCCCGCTGCAAGGCGGTAAAGGCGCGCAGATTGGCCAGGATGCGGCCGAACAGGGGCTTGCCGCGCACCCGCAGAAACGCCTCCGGCGAGGCCGCGTCGAGCGAGACCCGCAGTTCGTCGAGCCCGGTCTCGATCAACGCCTGCGCCCGCCGCGGCGACAGCAGGGTGCCGTTGGTGTTGAACAGCACGTAGGTGCCGCGATCCTTCAGGTAGCGCACCATGCGCGGCAGGGCGCGCACCAGCATCGGCTCGCCCACCCCGTGCAGCACGGCCCGCGCGAGGCCCGGCACCTGGTCGACGATGCGGGTGAACAGCGCCCAGTCCATGTCGGCCGGGGGTTCCAGCGCCTCGAAGGTGCGCGGGCAGGTCTCGCACAGCAGGTTGCAGCGGTTGGTGACCTCCAGATAGAGGCAGACCGGCATCGCCGCGGCCTGCGGTGCGCGGTCGACGACGGTTTCGAAGTAGCGGCGCGGGTCGGACAGGCTCATCAGCGTCTCCTTGCGGCCAGCCGGCACCGCCGGTTCCCTCACAGGCGCCGGCCCCCCCATTGGCGCAGCGCCAGCGCGGCCGGCGGCACATAGACCAGGGCAGCGATGCCGAGGTGGTGCACGGGGTCGAGTGTGAGCAGCACGCTGGCCGCCACAAGGTAGAGCAGCGCCGGCGCGGGCGCGAGGCAAACCAGCGGCACCAGCCAGCCGAAATACCAAGGGTAGTGCGGGGAGACGCCGACGAGCACCACCGCCCCCAGCACCGCTCCCTGCCGTGCCAGCACCCGCACCCTCTCCCCGGGCGCCGCCGGTAGCGGTGCGCCGAAGCCACAGCGCAGCGCCAGGGCCACCAGCACCGCGGCCAGCGCCGCCACATAGGCCGGTCCCAGCCAGGCGGGCAGCGGCGCCAGCAGGCGCAGCAGGTCGAGCAGGAACACACCCCGCCCGGACAGCATCCCTTCCTGCGCCGCATACCCGGGCAGGAAGCCGAGCACCCGCGCGCCCAGGCCGAGATAGGGTGCATAGAGCAGCCCCGCGGCGAGCGCGAAGGCCCCGACCAGCCGGAAGTCCCACCGCCGCCAGAACGCCGGGGCCACCGCAGCGGGCAGGAACTTCACCAGGGCGGCGGCGGCCAGCAGCGCTCCCGCCGTCCCCTGCCGCGCCCACGCGCCGGCAAGCAGGGCGAGCACCACCAGCGCTGCCGCCAGCGCATCGACATGACCGTTGCCGGCGAATTCCCACACCGGCATCGGCGCCCAGGCGTAGAGCAGCACCTGCCCCGCCGGCCGCCCGGCGAGGCGCAGCAGCCGCAGCAAACCGGCGATCGTGACCAGATCGCACCCCAGCATGACGATCTTCATCCCGGCCACGCCGGGGGCAAGCCGGGCGGCCAGGCGAAACACGAGCTCGGCGGTCGGCGGATAGATCGTCCGCGCGGTGCGCGCCCGGTTGACGTGGGGAAACACGCGCCGATCGCGGAGGCGCGCAAGGTGCGGGTCGGCCGGGACGAAGCGGTACGGGTTGATCCCGGCAGCCTGCACCCGCCCGTCCCAGACGTAGCGATAGAGGTCCGAGGACAGCGGCGGGGCGATCGGCAGCAGAAGCGCCCGCATCGCCAGCGCGCAGCCGAGCACCACCCAGGCCGCTCGCCCCGGCAGCGACCGGCGCAGCACCAGCGCTGCCGCGGCCAGGTAGAGCATCCCGGCCGCGCACTGCACCAGCACCACGTCCAGGGTCCGCCCCGGGCCCGGATTGCTCGTCGACTGCCCGGCGACCAGCGCCAGCCCCAGCGCCGTCAGCCCAACCAGCCCGACCCCGAGCGCGACGAGCCGAACCAGCGCCGCGCGCGTGTCATCCTGCGTCCCACATCCAGCCGTGATGCGCCCCGTCGTCACGCGCCCCGTCGTCACGCGCCCGGCCCGGCGAGGCGCCCGGCCGTCGTCATGCCTCCGGTCGTCCCACACTCAGCCATGTTGCGGCCGGCCGTCATGCGTCGGTCGTCACGTATCCGACCCGGCCAGGCGCCGGGCCAGGCCGAGCCGCGCGAGGCACGTCGCGGTGGCGGGCGCCGGGCCGGCGGCGGGATCGTCGCCCGCCTCGAGCGCCGCGACCAGGCGGCGCAAGGACGGCGGGTCGTCGACGTCGTACCAGGGCGGGAGGCACGCCACCGCAAGCTGCGCCGCGGCCGCGCGGGCCAGGGTGGCGGCGGTGACCGCCGCCGTGCTCCAGGGAATGTCGCGGAACAGCGCTTCCGCCTCCACGGCGCACGCGGCCGGGATGCCGATCAGGTAGTAACCGCCGTCCTCCGCCGGCCCCAGCACCACCCGTCGCCCGTCGGCGAGCGCCGCCACCGCCTCGGCCAGGATTGCGGCGGGCAGGGTCGGGCTGTCGGAGTTCACGAGGCAGACGGCGTCGAATCCGCGGGCCAGCAGGCTGCGCGTGGCGTGCAGCAGCGACCGGCCGATGCCGGCGACGCCGGCCGGTAGGGGGATCGACCCGTCCGCCAGCACGCACGCCGTTCCCGGCGCCAGCAGCCCATCGAACAGGGCTTCGCCCCCGGCCGGGGCGTAAGCCACGAACCCCGCGACCGGGAGGTGCCGCCCGACCGCGGCGATGGTGGCGGTCACGTCGCGCAGGAAGGCGGCGTTGAGCGCGGTCGCCTCCGCGGCCGACAGCGGCGGCACGAGCCTCGTCTTCACATGGCCGGGGCGCGGCGCCTTGGCCATCACCGCCACCGCGCAGGACCCGGACGGTGGGGTCATGCGGCCGGCGGCCGGCGGTGTCGCGCGGGAGCGCGGTGAGGCCAGGGGCGCACCTCAGGCCGCCGTCATGTGATCAGCGCGAGCGCCCGCCCGCCGCGCAGCCGCCGGCGCAGCACGGCGTCGATGCCAAGGCTGCGGCCGGGCGGATCGACCACGAACAGCGCCATCAGAATGACCAGGAACATATACGTCCAGGGCCATTCCCCCGGCGCCGAGTAGAGGCCGAGCCAGAGGTTGACCGCCATCGCGAGGCCGAGCAGGGCGAAGCCCCGCGTGCACAGGCCAAGCATGAGGGAGACGCCGATCCCGGTCTCGATCGCATACACCGCCGGCCCGAAGACGGCGATGTGCGGCAGCACCACGCCGGCGACGAAGGCCGCTTGCAGGCCCACCGCGGCGTGCGCGACCTCCTGCTTCATCCAGTAGATCAGCCCGCCCTCGTCGGGCGGAATCTTCCACAGGGATTGCTGCCACCACATGATTCCCACCAGCAAGCGCAGCAGCCAGATCGCCGGTTCGCGCGCGCCGTGATGGGTCGGCACATGGCGCCAAGCGCGCAGCGCGATGGCGATGCTGCCGAGCAGCAACAGCCAGAACATGGGCGTGGTCCAGGCGGGTTTCGTCAGGAAGGCGATCGCGTCGTCAACCGGATTCGGTCTCATGGCGGGCCTATTGCGCGTGCACCCGCCACGCTTTGGCTGTGGCGGCGAGCAGGTGGAGAAGGTCAGTGGTGCCGTTGGCCTCGCCTTTCTCGAAATCGCCGGCGGTGCGGGCCATCTGGTTCGTGACGTGCGCAAAGCATAGCACATCGCGCCCCGCCGCCTGGGCGCCGGTCGCCTGGGCGCCGGTCGCCTGGGCGAAGGCGTAGAGTGCGGCGGCTTCCATCTCCACTGCCAGCGCGCCGGAAGCGGCGGCGGCGGCGATAGCGGCCTCGGTTTCGCGGAACGGGGCGTCGGTGGTCCAGCTGGCGCCGCGATGGACCGGGAACGGCAGCGGGCGAAGCGCGGCCTGGACGACGTCCGCCAGTGCCGGGTTGGCGGCGGCGAACGGGGCGGGCGGGAGGTAGTGGTAGCTGGTTCCCTCGTCGCGCAGCGCGCGGTCGATCAGGATGAAATAGGGCGTGGGGCCGAGATCCGCGATCTGGCCGGCGGAGGTGACGCTGAGCAGCAGGCGGCAGCCGGCGGCGAACAATTGCTCGGCTTCGAGCACCGCAAACGGCGCGCCGACGGCGCGGGGGATCAGCCCGAACTGCTCCGAGCCTAGGGAGAAGCGGCTGAGCGTGGTGTGATAGCAGGGCCAGCTGGGGTCCGGGGTGGCCCGGCCGGTGCGGCGAAGCTCGGTCTCGAGATCGCCGTCCGGGTCCAGAAGGCAGATCTCGGGGACGGTGATGGCAGGGAGGCCCTTCTGGCGGCGTGCCTCCCGCAGCAGGTTCTCGGGGCGGAAGACGGAGGGAGCGGCGGGATGCTTGGCGCTGAGGATGGGCGGGGGGCGGGTGCGGTCGGTCATGGCGGTCATCCTGACAGGCCGCGCGCGCTTGGGACAGTGCCGGAAGCCGATCCCGCCGCCGGTGCCGGCATCGTCTCGGTCGTGATCCCCACGCTGAACGAAGCAGCAACGATCGCCGCCGTGATCGCCGCCGTGCCGCGCCCGCTCGCGCGGGAGGTGATCGTGGCCGACGGCGGCAGCACCGACGCCACGGCGGCGTGTGCGGCGGCGGCCGGCGCGCTGGTGCTGGCCGCCGGGCGCGGCTACGGCCGGGCTTGCGCCGCCGGCGCCGCGGCGGCCGATCCGGCCAGCACGATCCTGGTGTTCCTGGACGGCGACGGCGCCGACCGGGCCGATCTCATCGCCCGTCTGGTGGGGCCGATCGTGGCCGGTGCGCAGGATTTCGTGCTCGCGACCCGCACAAGGGGCGGGCGCGAGCCGGGCGCCATGGCTTGGCACCAGGTGCTCGCCGGCCAACTCGCCGGGGTGGCGATGCGCCTGCTCTACAGCGTCCCGTACTCCGACATGTGCGCCTTCCGTGCGATCCGCCGCGACGCGCTGGCCGCACTGCAGTTGCAGGAGATGGGCTACGGCTGGAACCTGGAGATGCAGATGCAGGCCGCCCGGGCCGGGCTGCGCATTATGGAGGTGCCGTTGCCCTATCGCCGCCGGGCGGGCGGCACGTCGAAAGTGGCCGGCTCGCTCGCCGGCAGCCTGCGCGCCGGGTGGCGGATTGCCGCCACCTTGCTGCGCGTTGCATGGGGGCGGGGCAGACCGGGGCGGAGCTGACCGGGACCGATCGGGGGGTGTTGCCTGCCGCGGGGAGGCGGCTTGCGCCGCCTCCCCGCCGACACGGATCAGAGCGGCCGAGGAACCCGAGATTGCCGTCGGCGCGCCACCGGAACGGCCGATCGGCGGGATCCCGGCGCCGGCGAGCGGATCGCTGACGGTCGCCGCGACGGTGATCTCGGTCGGACCACAGGCGTTGACCATGCGGCACCCGGCCGCGTTCGGGCCTCCGGTCGCGCTGCGCCCGCATCCCGCGCCGGCGCGCGACACCGAAGCGCCGATCGATCCCGCACCGGCATCAGTGGAAGGAATAAAATGCCCATCTATTTCGTCCATTGAGCAGGCACGGCGCCATGTCGTCGCCTCGGGAAAAACGGAGCACGGCTGTGGCAAAAGCAACCCTACCGGATACCCACGTGCGGCCGCGGCATCGGCTGGGAGGCAATCGGCCGGCGAGCCAGCGGCGCCGCCATTTGGGTCCGGCGTGGGTCTCGAGGGAAAACGGAGGCGCTCTACGCACGTACAAACGGCTTCGCTGAAGGGCTCGCGGTGGAAACCCTCGCCAATATCGAGGCGTGCATTCCCGCGCTCCGCCGCTACGCACTTGCTCTGCTGCAGGGGGGGCAGGACGCGGACGATCTGGTCCACGACACGCTTCTCCGGGCACTCGACAATCTGCAGGCCCATCGCGGGGACAGCGACGTCCGGCCCTGGCTCTTCACGATCATGCACAACGTGTTCGTCTCGCAGTGGCGGCGCGCGAAAGCGTCGCCGGTCAGTGAACCGTTGAACGAGGAAAATGAAGATGTCGTAAGCCAACCGGCCAGCCAGGAAGATGGCCTGGGCTGGCGCGATCTTGTCCGCGCCGTGAACCGCCTGCCGCACGACCAGCGCTGCGTCCTGCTGCTCGTGTGCGTCGAGGACATGTCCTACGCGGAAGTGGCGCGCGTGCTCGGCCTTCCGATCGGCACGGTGATGTCCCGCCTCGCCCGTGCGCGCGAAAAGCTGCGCCAAGCATCTCCGGAACAGAGGGACAACCGCATCTGCCTCAGGAGGGTCAAGTGACTGAGCCGGGGCATCCGATCACCGAGGACGATGTGCATGCCTATGTGGATGGCCGCCTCAATGCGGAACGCCGCGCGGCCATGGAACGATATCTCCAAGGCCAACCCGAGGTTATGGTGCGCATCGCTGCCTACCGCGCCCAGAGGGAAAGGCTGCGGGCGGCATACGCGGCACGGGCCTCCGAGCCGATCCCGCCATCGCTGAATGTTAGTCGGCTGGTCGAGGAACGCCTCGTCCGCCGCAGGCCATGGCGCGCTGCCGCCGCGGTGGTCCTCGCGCTCGGTATCGGCGCGGCGGGCGGCTGGTATCTCGGGTCACGATCTCCGCCTGGTCTCGACGTGCTTGCGCAGGAGGCCGCCGCGAACTACGCCGTCTTCGCCCCGGACAGCGTACGCCCGGTCGAGTTATGGGCCGCACAGCGCCACGCCCTGTCGCGATGGCTGTCCAACCGGCTGCATCACCCTGTGTCTCCTCCGAATCTCTCCGCGGTCGGCTATCACCTCCTCGGCGGCAGGCTCGTCGCAACGCCGCGCGGAGCCGCAGGCATGTTCATGTACGGGGACGATCATGGCGGGCGTCTGGTCCTGTTCATGCGGCCCATGTCTACCAGGACCACGGCCCCGATCCGGGAGGTGGACACGGGGAATCTCTATGGTTGTGCATGGGTCGAACAAGGAATGGGCTACACCGTGGTCGCCGGCCAATCCTATCGACATTTGCTGGAGCTTTCCCGACATATCAAGCAACAATTGCATATTCTCCGCTGAAGGCGCCAAGGTGGCGATCAGGGTCTTGTCGCGTGCTTGGATGATCCTAGGTGTGATCCCGGCGTTGATGGCGCTCGGCGCCGGTGCGCCGGCAACGTCCATTGCCCGTCTCTCCCCATAACATTTGGTGGGACAACACCGGACCGTCCCGGATGGCCCGACGATCCCCGATCACCTGCGCGCGAGAACCGGCAGTCAGGGAATAAAAGCCCGCCGCTGATCGTCAATCAGGACGCAGTGAGGATATGCCTATGCACCAGAGAACCAGGCCGATCGTGATCTTCGCCGCTCTCGGCGCAGCGCTGTCGCTGGATGCCTGCGCTGTCGTCCCGCCCTCCGGGCCGACCGTCATGGCCTTGCCGGCCAAGGGCGAAAACCTCCAGGCCTTCCGCCAGGATGATGGGGAATGCCGCGACTATGCCGCGGGTGACATCTCCCACCGGCAGCCGGGACAGGCGGTGACCAACGCAGCGGTCGGCAGCGCCGCGATCGGCACTGCGGCGGGCGCGGCCGCAGGCGCTGCACTCGGCGCGGTGGGTGGAAACGCAGGCGCCGGTGCGGCGATCGGCGGAGCGGCCGGGCTCATTGGCGGCAGCGCGGTCGGTGCTAGCAACGCTGCCGCCAGCGAAGGCGATTTGCAGCAACGCTATGATATTGCCTACACTCAGTGCATGTACGCGCACGGCAATACCGTTGCGTCACTCCCGTTTGCCTACGGCTATGGCACCGGTGCCGCGCTCAGCTACGATTATCCGCCGTTCGGTTACCCCTACCCCTACGGACTGGGCTTCTACTCCGACGGACTGGGCTTCACGCCCGGTATCGCGTTCGGGTTCGGACACAGACACTTCGGCTTCCACCACTTCGGATTCCACCACGGCGAGTTTCATCATTCCGGATTCCATCACTCCGGGTTTCATCATTCGGGCGGCGGCGGACACTTTGGTCGCAGGTGACCAGGGTCATTACCACTGTGGCGGTGTGGCGCGGTCGGCACCGGGCTTGTCCCGCGGGCGCCCGCGCACCATTCTTGTGGCGGGTCGCGCCGGCGGACATGCCCGTCCCGGCGCGACCCGCCGCCGGGGCAGACAGCGTCCCGTGACGGCGACCATGGCGCAGACAAGGCCCTTGTCGTTCCATTCCAAACCGACACCGGGCCCGTTCAAGGAGGTTCCCCCATGAAGGCCACCCTCGAAGGCCACGTGCTCGCCGACAGCGACGACATCGTCGAGACCGGCGGCTACCAGTATTTCCCCCCCGCCGCGGTCCGCACGGAGTGGCTGGAAAAAGCCGAGAAGACCGATTCCGATCACGCCTGCCCGCACGGCGTGCAGTTCTACGACGTCGTGCTCGACGGCGTGCGCCATCCCCGCGCGGCCTGGTCCTACGAGGCGCCGCGGCCGGCGATGCAGGCGGTCGGCGGACGCTTCGGGTTCTGGGAAGACGTTGTGGTCGGCTGATCCGGCGCCGGCTGCTCTCAGCCGACCTCCGGCAGCACGTCTTCCTTCACCGCCAGCACCGCGCCCATCCAGGCGGCGTGCTTCGTGTGGTCGTCGTGCGGGCGACCGGATTCCGGGTGCAGCAGGATCGTCAGGCCCAGCCGGTTCAGCATCAGGAACGGCGCCAGGGCAGGGAACAGGTCCGGGGTGAAGGCGATCTGGTACATCGGCTGCACATGCGGGCCGACCGGCACGTCGTGCCAGCGTCCCATGCGGACCGGGAAACGGTCCTCCACCCAGGCGCGCAGCTGCGCGGCACGTTCGCGCGAGGCAGGGTCGTGCTGCGGATCGTAATACACATGCGCGTGCCACTCGGTGATCGCGGCAGCCTGGGGCGGGGTCTCGGTCATTGGGGGGTCTCCTTCTCCGGCAGCCGGCGCATGTCGCGCCTGGTCAGCTTGTCCCGGCTCGGGTTTTCGGGCGATTCTCGCGGCTGACGGGCGCGTTCCGCGGATCGCAGCCGCCGGACCTCTCCATCGAAAGTCCCGGATTGCTTCCGGAAAACCGCATCACGCTCTATGAATACCTTTGGGAATACCGTCGCGCAAGATATGGTCTGGCCGACAGCGCAGCTCACATCAGGGCGCCGCTCTTATTTCCGCCATGACCCCGGCGTAGGCATCGGGCCGGATTGTCACCGCGCCGTGAAACGGCGAACTCAATCCCACGATCAGCAGCAGCACGAGCACGCCGGACGCCACCAGGGTCGCGGTCATCAGCATATGCAACGTGAGCGTCGGACCCCCGAGCATCAAGCTGAAACCCACCATCAGCGCGCCACCGGACAGCAGCACCATCCAGACCAGATCGGGAATGTTGCCATGGGCCGCGAGCCGACGCTCGCGCCGGTCGGTCGCGACATCGCTCAATGACCGGATCAGGAAGCTTTGCGCGTTCGACTCCCCGATGTCGGTCGGCTTCAGCTGCAACACCATGCGATCGAGATGCACCAGGAGCGGGGCAGCGGCAGGGAGCGTATGCCCGGCGATCTGCGCTGGCCACTCGACGTCGATGACCTGCGTAAGATAGGCCACGAGATCGGCACGCATCGCTGCTCCGGCCGGGTCAGGGATGCCGTAGCTCGCGTGGTAGATATTGCCCAGCATGTTCGCCTCGTGCCGCGCCAATGCCTCGGCGGCGCTGTATTGCTCCCACGCCGTGGTCGCCATGAAGGCCAGCAGCACCGCATAAGTCGTGCCGATCACCGAGAAGATCGCAGCGCCGAGCATGGTATGTTCGCGCCGCAGCGCTGCCGGCAGAAACCGTTGCACCAGCATCTGCGCCAGCAGTGCACCGACGACCGCGGCGGCCAGCAGAGCGGCGCCGGATTGCCAGATCGGATGCATCGTGACGGACATCGACATCATCGCCGGCGTTTCCTGCCCCGCCCCCGAACCATGCTTGCCGAACGAATTCAACGATCCCCGGTGCCGTGCCAGCGCGTGATCGCGCCAGCCCGGGTCCGGTCCCGGCCATCAGGCGGGTTCCTCCTCCAGCCGCTGGCGCACGTCGCGCTTGGTCACCTTGCCGTAGCCGGATTTCGGCAGGTCGGGCCAGATTGCGAAGCGGACGGGGAATTTGTATTTCGCCAGCCGGCCTTCCAGGTGACCAAACAATTCCGACTCAGTAACGACATGGCGCAGCACCAGCACTGCGACTCCGGCCTCACCCCATTTCGGATGCGGCAGACCGACCACGCAGGCTTCGGCGACCGCTGGATGGGTGAGCAGCACCTCCTCGATCTCGCGCGGATAGACGTTCGATCCACCGGAGATATACATGTCCGACGCCCGGCCGGTGATGTAAACAAGCCCGCGCGCGTCGGTGTGGCCGAGATCGCCGGTGTGGAACCAGCCGCCGGCGAAGGCCTTCGCATCCGCCTCCGGATTGTTCCAGTAGCCGGCGTGCACCGCCGGGCCCCGCACGCAGATCTCGCCGGTGGCCTCGGCGGGCAGGCGATCGTCGTCGGGGCCGAGGATCGCCACCTCCATTCCTGTGCGCGGGAAGCCGCAACTGCCGACCGGCATCGCCGCGTCATCCGTGCTGTGCCAGTCGGGCGGCAGGACGGTGATGGCGCCGGTGACCTCGCCCATGCCGTAGTACTGGACCAGCACGGGGCCGAGCTTCTCCAGCGCGAACCGTTGATCGGCGCGGTACATCGGCGCCCCGGCATAGATCACGTATCGCAACGAGGAGTGGTCGTACCGATCCGCCGCCTCGTGCCGGGCGAGCATCATCAGGATCGTGGGCACGGTAAACATGTTGGTCACGCGATGCCGTTCGATCAGCGCCCATGCCTCCGCGCAGTCGAGCCTTTCGCCCGACAGCAGCACGCTCGCCGCCCCGCGCGGCACCTGGATCAGGGCGTGCACGCCGGCGCCGTGCGACAGCGGCGCAACGACGAGGGACGCGTCGCGCTCGCTGGTGCCGGGGATCAGGTCGGCCAGGTGGTTGTTGATAACGAACTGCAACTGCCCGTGCGTGAGCACCGACGCCTTGGGCCGCCCGGTGGTGCCGGAGGTATAGAAGAACCAGGCCGGATGGTCGCGCTCGACGTCCACCGGCGGCAAAGACGGCGCAGCGCCGCCGGCGAGCGCGTCCCAGGCCAGGCCGTCGCCGTCCCCAAGCGAAATCTCCAGCCGAAGCACCGGGTTTTCCGCCCGCGCCGCTGCCGCGTGATCGGGGAACGCCGGGTCGAAGATATGCACGGCAGCGCCGGAGGACGCCGCCAGATACGCAACCTCCGGCGGGGTCAGGCGGAAATTGGTCGGCACCCATACGGCGCCGGCCGTCCATGCGGCCCACATGGTTTCCAAGAGCGCGATCGAATTGCGAGAATGCAACAAAATCCGATCGCCCGGCACCACCCCCCGCGCCACCAGCCCCGCCGCCGCCGCGCGCACCCGGCCGGCGAACGCCGCCCAGGATATCGTGCGGTCGCGCCAGATCACCGCCGGCCGGTCGGGAAAGCGCGCCGCCGTCTGGTCCAGCAGACAGGCGAGATTGGCCGTGGGGATCAGCGCACCGCCTCCAGGATCGAAACGTAATTCGCCACCGCCGCGCCGCCCATGTTGAACACGCCGGCCAGGTCGGCCTTCGGCAACTGCATCGTGCCGGCCTGGCCGGTGAGCTGCATCGCCGCGATCGCGTGCATGGAAACCCCGGTCGCGCCGATCGGGTGCCCCTTCGCCTTCAGCCCGCCCGAAGGGTTCACCGGCAACCGCCCATCCTTCGCCGTCCAACCCTCCAGCACCGCGCGCGCGCCCTGGCCGACCGGCGTCAGTCCCATCGCCTCGTACTCGAGCAATTCAGCGATCGTGAAACAATCATGCGATTCGACGAACGAAAGCTGATCGAGCGTCCGTCCCGCCGCGTCCAGCGCCCGCCGCCACGCCTCGGCCGCGCCCTCGAAACGCGTGATGTCGCGCGCACTGATCGGCAGATGGTCGTTCACCTGCACCGCCGCACGGAACCGCACCGCTTTCGCCATCGCGCGCGCGGTATCCTCATCGGTCAGCACCAGCGCAGCCGCACCATCGGAAACCAGCGAGCAATCCGTGCGCTTCAGCGGCGGCGCGACATAGGGATTCTTCTCGCTGACGGTGCGGCAGAAAGCGAAGCCAAGGTCCTTGCGCATCTGCGCATAGGGATTATCCACCCCGTTGCGGTGGTTCTTCGCTGCAATGGCGGCCAGCGCATCCGACTGGTCACCATAGCGCTGGAAGTAACCGTCGGCGATCCGCCCGAACACGCCGGCGAAGCCGGCCGGAATGTCGGCCTCCTCCCGACGATAGGACGCCTTCAGCAGGATGTCCCCCACCTGCGCCCCAGGCGTCGCCGTCATCTTCTCTACCCCGATCACCAGCGCAAAGCGCCCGCGCCCGGCGGCAAGAAAATCACGCGCCCCATACACCGCCGCCGAACCGGAAGCACACGCGTTCTCGAACCGTGTCGCCGGCCTGAAGCGCAGCTCCGGCAGATGGCGCAGCACCAGAGATGCAGGAAAATCCTGGTCGGAAAACCCGTTGTTGAACAAGCCGATGAAGCTCGCGTCGATCTCCCCCGGCGCAATCCCGGCATCGGCAATCGCCGCCCCGGCCACCCGCCCGATCAGGCTCTCGATGTCCGGATCGTCAAGCTTGCCGAAAGGCGAATGAGCCCAACCAACAATGCAGGCCTCGGTCATGGCACGGTCTCCCCCTGGACCCGCCAAGCCTAACCCCGCCCCGGGGCCGATACCAGCCGTCGAAAGTTGGGTCGTTCGCAAGCAAGGCCAGGGGGCGCTGCCCCCTGGATCCCCGCCAAGGGCTCGCCCTTGGAACCCTTCCGTTGGTTCCGTGCGTGTGGGGGTGTCTCGGGTCCGGACCGGGGCTGCGCGGCGCCCCGCCCCGCGCAGCCCCGGTCCGGACCCGAGACACCCCCACACGCACGGAACCCAATAGATCGGGGTCCAGGGGACGAGTTCCCTGGCGGCGCAGGGCTGTCCGGGGAAAATCAAGCATAGGCGAACCCGAGTTGTCCGGCTGGTGGATGATTTTGTGCTCTGGCCGGATTGACGGGAGGCGGTCGTTCGATGGTGCCGAGATCGCGGCGCTCGAACAGGCAGCTTGCGACGAGTTCGGTGAAGCGCAGACCGGCATGCTGACACGATGCCTGCGGGCGGCGAGACGCAGCAGGGCATAGGCGATCAGGGCGGCGTAGATCTGCAGCCGGATGGCGTTGGGATTGTTGCCGAGGAAGCGGCGGATGCGCAGGTTCTGTTTGAGCCAGCGGAACAGCAGCTCGATCTGCCAGCGGCCTTTGTAGAGGGCTGCGATGGCCACCGCGGAGCGGTCGCAGTCGTTGGTCAGCAACGTAATCGTGCTGCCGTCCTGGCGCCTGACGCGCACCCGGCGTAGCCGGATGGGCAGGCGCGAATCGCCCTTGCTGGCGAAGCGCACCTCGGCATCCTCGGTGACGGTGAAGCCGTCGCCGGCGGTCTCCTCACAGGGGCGGAGCGTGACCTGCTCGAGGCGCATGTTGATCTTGGGGCGGGTGACGAAGCTGGCGCCGGCGGCATCGATGGCGTGCCACCAGCCGTAGTGGCAGTATCCCTTGTCGAAGGTGTAGGTTGCACCCGGGTCGATCGCGACCGTGCGGCCGATTTGCGCATCGTTGACGGTGGCATCCGTGATGTCGAGCACGCGCGGGCAGTCGCGCGCGGGATCGAACACGATGTGCAGCTTGAGGCCGCGGATGCGGCCGTTGCAGGTAGCCCAGGAGCAGAGGGTGCCGAGCGGGATCGGGGTCGAGTTGATCACCCGCACCACCTCGCGGCCCTCGCGGCGGGTCCGCGGGTCGAGTTGCATGGCGAGGCCGGCGAAGACCTCGGCGAACACCGCCGGCGGGCGCCGGCGGTTGGCGTCAGCCAAGGTCGAGCGCGCCAGTTTGCCGCCGCCGAGATGATAGTGATGCTGACGGTAAGCGTTCCACTCCACCGCCAGGCCACGCAGGCTGGTGGCCGCGGCGAACTGCGCGAAGATCAGCGCCAGCAGATGATCGCCGCTGTCGAACGATTTGTCGTAGGCCTCACCGCGATGCCGCGCTGAGATCGCCTTGACCTGACGGCGATCAAGGGGTGCCAACAAACTGGCGAAGATGGTAGGTTTGAACCGCATGCCCCGTCCCCCATTCTGAGTCTCGCAAACACAGAATAGCGGATAAAACCGCCTCAGACGGGGCATGCAGCCAAAAGCCTCACGCTTTCCCCGGACAGCCCTGCTGGCGGGGGGGCCAGGGGGGCAGTGCCCCCTGGCCTTGCTTACGAAGCGATCGAACGTTCCGGTGCCGGTATCAGACCGCCGGGGCCAGGTGCAGCAGTCCGGGCACGCGGACGTGCAGGGCGGCGGTCAGTTCCTCTCGCCGGGCCCAGAGGGAGCGGTACCAGGCGGTCCGTGCCGCGACCTGGTAGGCGAGCATGCGTTCCCGAGCGACGTACTCGCGCGCGGCGTCGGCCATTGCGCGGGCGAGTTCGGGCATGGCGATCAGGTGCAGCAGCCGGGCGCGCAGGCTGTCGGCGTCGGTGAACAGCAGGCCGGTGCGGCCGTCCTCGATCGTATCGGCGTAGACGACCGGGCTTGCCAGGGCTGCCACCCGGCACGCGCCGGCCTCGATGAATTTCAGGTCCGATTTGGCGCGGTTGAACGGAGTATCGGACAGCGGCATCAGGGCGATCTCGGCCTCGCCCAGCAGGCGCAGGTAAGTGTCGTAGTCGCAGGTGGGGGTGAAGCTTTTGTGCTCGGTCTGCAGCGCGTTGAAGAACGCCTGGTCGTGCACGACCTGGAACCGCAGCCGCTCGCCGGCGATGGCGGCGACGGCGTTGATCGCGCCCATCAGCGGTTCGCAGTCGCGCTCGCGGTTGAGCGCGCCGAAGAACACGGTCAGCCGGTCGGGCGTGGCGAAGTTGTGCGGCTCCGGCAGGCTGCGGATCATGTTCGGGAACAGCACCGTTTCGGGATTGCGTGGACGCAGCAGCGCGGCGAGCGCCGGCGTACTGGTCTGCACCGCGTGCACGCCGGTGAAGGCGAGTTGCTCGCCCTCCATGCCAGGGAAGAAGTCGGGATGGTCGTCGAACTCGGTCACCAGCAGCCAGCCGGACGCGTGCAGCCGGCGGAGCGTTGCCTGTCCCTCGGGCCCGCTCAGCAGCGGGCGGTGCAGCACGCAGATATGCGGCGTGGCGGGATCGGCGCGCGGCAGCTCCGCCAGCGGACGGATCTGGGTGGTGACGGAGGGGTCGGTCGAGAGCGCAGCCAGCGGATGGATCACCCGCAGGTGCGACACCCCGCCCACCGGCGCCAGCATGTTGGCGGCGATCATCAGCCGTTCCCGTGGCTGACGGCGCGCGCGCCAGACGAATTGCAGCGGCGCGGCGCGGCGGCTGTATTCCTGCGGATCGATCCCGAGCGCACGCAACCCCGGCGCCATCGACCGGACGAAGGTGCTGAGCTGGGCGGTGTCGAAGACGCGCGGTGCAACCTCGCAGGGCGTCAGCCCCGCCTGTTCGAGCAGCTTGCGCATCGCATCGAGGGTGAACCAGCGCAGGTGGCCGCGGTCGAACAGCCCGTGCGGCTCGTACTCCCAGGTGCCGGCGAGCAGGCGGGCGGCGAAGCTCCAATGATCCACGTTCGGCACGCAGATCAGCACGCTGCCGTTCGGGCCGAGGGCGGCGGCATGGGCGGCGAGCACCGCGGCCGGATCGCGCAGATGCGCCAGCACATCGCCGTAGATCACGCAGTCGAGGCTGGTCTCCGGGTCGAACGGCAGCGGGTCGCTCTCGACGTCCATCGCAGCGACGTCGTCGAGCCGTCCGGCGGCGATGTCGGCGAGTACCGGATCGCGCTCGATGCCGAGCAGGCGGGCGCGCGGATTGCGGGCGCGGTAGGCCGCGAGCAGGGCGCCGGTGCCGCAGCCGACATCGAGGACCGTGCGGGCGGCGAGGGGGATGCGATCGAGCAGGTCGGGGTTGACCGGTTCGGCGGGCGGTGGATCGACGGGCAAGGGGAAGGCTCCGGCGCGGGGCGGGGGCAAAATGTCAGAGCAGCAGCCCGCCGTCCACCGCCAGCAGTACGCCGGTAAGGCCGGTGGCGGCGGGGGCGGCGAGGAAGGCGACGGCGGCGGCCACTTCCTCCGGCCGGCCGAGGCGGCCTGCGGGGATGGCGGCGGCCTGGCGGGCGCGCGCGGCGGGGTCGAGCGCGGCGGCGGCGCCCGCGTCCTTGGCGATGAAGCCGGGGATGACGGCGTTCACCGCGATGCCGTCCGCCGCACATTCCAGGGCAAGAGTGCGCACCAGCGCCTCCAGCCCCGCTTTCGCCGCGGCGGTGGCGGGAAAGCGAGGCAGGTCGGGGCGGGCGGCACGGGCGACGAAGGAGGAGACGGCGACGATGCGCGGCCGATCGCCGGCGCGCAGGTGCGGGCGTGCGGCACGGACCAGGCGGGCGAAGGCGCCGATCGTGGTTTGCAGCGCGTGGGAGAGGGCGGCGTCCGAAAGGTCGGCTATCGGAGTGCGGTCGGCAGCGCCGGCGTTGCTGACCAGCACGTCCAGCCGCCCGAACCGGGCGATGGTGGCGGCGACCAGGGCGGCGGCGGTAGCGGGGTCGATGAGGTCGCCGGTCAGCGCGAGCGTCGCCGCCCCGGCGGCGCGGGCGGCGGCTTCGGTGGCGTCGAGCCCGGCGCGGTTGGCGCGGGTGGCGAGCGCCAGCGCGGTACCGGGACCGGCCAGTGCCCGGGCGATCGCCGCGCCGATGCCGCTGGCGGCGCCGGTGATGAGGGCGGTGCGTGGGGGCGGCGGCATCATATGCGGATGAAGGCTACCCCGAAGACCGTTCTGCCCGCCATGTGGAATCGGCGGGGAACGGCAGGACGATCGACGGGCTCACGCGGGCCGCAAGCCGTCCTGCCGCCGTCGCCGGCCGCGGCGAACGAGGCCGAGGGACGCAAGTCCGACGCCAAGCAGGACGACGGTCGCGGGCTCGGGAATTGGATTGTATCCCAGCGCGTTGAGAAGCGCGTAGTCGACCGGGGTCACGGTTGCCGTCACGCCGGCAGCCAGATAGGCATCGTAGGCGTCCGTTCCGGTGCCGCTCGGGCCGTACCAGTCGCCGCTGTCCGAGGTGTTGGAAAACGTCTGCAGGTCAGTCGTACCGCCGTTGAGCGAAAAGCAGGCGATCGTACCGGAACTGTCGTTCAAGGTCGTGGTGCCGCAGTCGTAGCGATAGAGGTCCATCGGCGTCAGATAGGGGGTGGGATTCACGAACTCGTAGCTCACCCGGCCCAGCGCGTGCGAGATCTCATGTTCGGCGACGGCCGTGAAGTCATAGGCGCCGGCAGCGATGCCGCCGGTCTGGCTGAACTGCCAGTTCGTCGCAGTGCCGAACCCGATGCTCGCCTGGAATCCGGACAGGTTGGTGCCGGTCAGGGCCTCATATTCCGCCGCAGGAATAATGAACGAGGGGCCGCTGACGGAGCCCGGCAGATAGTGGACCGCCGTACCCAGCGCCGTGTTGCCCGGGTTCGCCGCGGCATCGTTCGTGAGCAGGGTTTCGATCGTTCCCAGCGACGCACCGTAGTAGCTGACGGAGGTGGCGCCCAGCGCATTGCCCGGCAGCGCGCTTCCGCCGACGGAGCCCCAGCTCACGTCGATGTTCACGGTGACCGGATTGGAGAAGGCCGAGGCATAGAGTTGATCCACACTGGCAAAGGCTGCCTCCGCGGCCGCAAGGTCGCCGCCGGGGGCGGAGCCCCACGTGCTGTCGAAGGTCGGTACGATCGTAAGCGCCAGGGCCGGCACGCCGGTGGCGGCGACCAGCAGGCCGCCGCAGGCAGCGACCGCGCCGGTACGGACGACCCGCCGCCAGAGCGAATGCAGGAACCCGCCACGCCGTCGCCGGTCCGCCGTCTTGGTCATCTGCGCACTTTCGCTCCGGAAGGCCGTGCGACGCGCAGGGCCGGATTGACATATGCTCACGCTAGCGTGAGCACCACGTCGGCGCAACCATCCTTCTGACATCCCTTTGGCATCCCTTTGGCCGAACGCATCCGCGGGAACGGCGCTCCCCCTCCGCCCGGCCCGGCCCATCCCGTCCCGGTGCGTTGACTTCCCCCCGCCCGCCTCGCACCTTCCGCCCCGCCAGCCGGGAGGGACACGCCATGACGCAACCGCACGGAACCACGCCGCACGACCCCGCCGTCCCGCGGCTGCGCTCCCGCCGCTGGTTCGACAACCCCGCCGACCCCGCCATGACCGCGCTCTATGTCGAGCGCTACCTCAACTACGGCGTCACGCGGGAGGAACTGCAGGGCGGCAAGCCGATCATCGGCATCGCCCAGACCGGCTCCGACCTCTCGCCTTGCAATCGCCACCACCTCGACCTCGCGACCCGGGTGCGCGACGGCATCCGCGACGCCGGGGGCATCCCGCTCGAATTCCCGGTCCACCCGATCCAGGAAACCGGCAAGCGGCCGACCGCCGCGCTCGATCGCAACCTGGCGTATCTCGGCCTGGTGGAAATCCTGCACGGCTATCCGCTGGACGGGGTCGTGCTCACCACCGGCTGCGACAAGACGACGCCGGCCTGCCTGATGGCGGCGGCGACGGTGAACATCCCGGCGATGGTGCTCTCGGGCGGCCCGATGCTGGACGGCTGGTGGCAGGGGCGGCTGTCCGGATCGGGAACGATCGTGTGGGAGGGGCGCAAGCTCTATGCCGAGGGCAAGATCGGCTACGAGGAGTTCATGAAGATGGTGGCCTCCTCGGCCCCGTCGGTCGGCCACTGCAACACCATGGGCACCGCGACGTCGATGAACTCGCTCGCCGAGGCGCTGGGCATGTCCCTGCCGGGCTGCGCGGCGATCCCGGCGCCGTACCGCGAGCGCGGGCAGATGGCCTACGAGACCGGGCGGCGCATCGTGCCGATGGTGCACGAGAACCTGCGCCCCTCCGACATCATGACCAAAGCGGCGTTCGAGAACGCGGTGGTGGCCGCCGCGGCGCTGGGCGCGTCGTCGAACTGCCCGATCCACATGGTGGCGATCGCCCGCCACATGGGCGTCGATCACAGCCTGGACGACTGGCAGCGCCTCGGCCCCGACATCCCGCTGCTGGTCGATTGCCAGCCGGCGGGGCGCTTCCTGGGCGAGCGTTTCCACCGCGCCGGCGGCGTGCCCGCGGTGCTGCGCGAACTGCTGGAGGCCGGCAAGCTGCACGGCGACGCGCGCACCGTGAGCGGGCGCACGGTGGCCGAGAACCTGCGCGATCTTCCTCCCGCCGACCGCGAGGTGATCCGCGCCTACGCCGAACCGCTGAAACCGGCCGCGGGCTATGTCGTGATGTCGGGCAACCTGTTCGACTCGGCCGTGATGAAGACGAGCGTCATCGATCCCGCCTTCCGCGCCCGCTTCCTGTCGGACCCCGCGCATCCCAACGTGTTCGAAGGCAAGGCGATCGTGTTCGAGGGGCCGGAAGACTACCACGCCCGGATCGAGGATCCCGACCTCGGCGTGGAAGACCAGTCGGTGCTGATCGTGCGCAACTGCGGCGCCGTGGGCTATCCGGGCAGCGCCGAGGTGGTGAACATGCAGCCGCCGGCTGCGCTGCTGAAACGCGGTATCGACGCGCTGCCGACCATGGGTGACGGGCGGCAGTCCGGCACCTCCGGCAGCCCGTCGATCCTGAACGTCTCGCCGGAAGCGGTGGTGGGCGGCGGGCTCGCGCTGCTGCGCACCGGCGACCGTATCCGCATCGACCTGAATACGCGCAAGGTCGACGTGCTGCTGCCGCCGGGGGAGCTGGAGGCGCGGCGGGCCGCCTGGGTGGCGCCGAAGCTCGCCAACCAGACGCCGTGGGAGCAGATCTACCGCTCGATGGTCGGTCAGTTGGGCACCGGGGCGTGCCTGGAGCCGGCGACCCTGTATCTGAACGTGATCGAGGCCCGCGGCGAAGCGCGCAACAACCATTAGGCCTCGGCACGCGCCGCCGCGCTTGCGCGGGGGCGGCGATGCCGCTGAGTGCGCGCCGCGGCGCTGGCCGTCGGCTTTGACCCCCGGACGCGGCCCGGCTCCCGGGTCGGGGCGCCCGGCCGCGGTCAGGCGGTCCAGGTAAGAAACAGGCCGATATCGCCCGGCTTGCCGCCCGGAAATTCGAGAATCCGCGCCGCCAGGCCGAACCCGCCCGGTTTCAGTTCGCGTTCCCAGCGGCCGTAGAGATCCGCCGCTTCGCCGCGCAAGGTGGCTTCCCAGCCGGCTTCCGGGACGCCGATCTTCCGCCCGCCGTCGCTGCACAGGCCGCAGGGGAAGCGCAGCAGCAGCATCTCCCCCGCCCCCTGCGCGGCGGCGGCGCGGGCGTGCGCGATGAGTGTCTCCCACAGCTCGGCGTCGAGGTGCTGCACCAGCAGGGTCTTGACCCGGCGCAGACGTTCCAGCTCCGCCATCTGGGCGGCGTGCTGCTTCTTGTCCTCTCGCGCCTGCTCGGACGCGGCCACCAGCGCGCGGAAGGTTGCCGCGGCGGCGGGTGGGGCGGCGGGCGCGGCCGGGGGCACGGCTGGAGGCATGCCTGCCTGGGGCGCGCCGGGCGTTGGCGCCAGATGCGCGGCGTCGCCGATCAGGCTCATGAGCAGGCCGGCCAAGCCGCCGCTGCGCGGGGCGGTCGTACCAGGGGCCGATAGCTGGGCCGGTAGCCCCGCGACCATCCGCACGAGGTCGGCGCGGCTGACGATGCCGACCATCCGGCCGTTCCGCATGACCGGCAGCCGCTTGATCCCATGCGCGCGCAGCATCTCCGCGACCGCCGGCACGGGCGCATCCGCCGCGATGGTCACGACCGGGCCGTGCATCACCTCCCCAACCGGCCGCGCGGCGGCGGCATCGGTCAGGGCGGAGGCAGCCTGGCCCGGGTCCGCGACCAGGGTGAGCCACCAGTCCCGCCTGGCCAGCCGGTCGGCGTCGGCGCGGCCGAGCAGGTCGCCCTCGCTCACCATGCCAACCGGATCGCCACCCGCATCCACCACCGGCACTGCGCTGATCCGATGGACAAGGAGCAGCCGAGCGACGTCGCGCACCGGAGCCTCCGGCGTCACGGAGATCACCGGCTGGGTCATGATGTCGGCGGCGAGGGCCGGTGCGGCGCCGGGGCGGGGGGAACCACCGGGGCCGGTGGACGTGGTGGGGCCGGTGGGGAGGGCAGTGTTGGGGCCGGCGGTGGTCTGCGACATGGGGCGGTGTCTTTCGTCGGTGACGATGACCGATCGGTGGCGGTCGATCGGCGGTGGGCGCCGTGCGGGGGTGCGGCGCGGGATCGGCTCGGCGGATGTGCGGGGCCGGGCGTGGAGCGCATGCGCCGCAACGGCCGGCCTCCCGCTGCTATGTGGGGCTCCGCCTCCTGCTATGGAAACGTCCGGTGTCGCGGGATCTGGCGACACCCCGCCTTTTTCATCCCCGGTGGCGCATCGGCCCCCGGATGCGGGGCGTCTCTCCCGGCAGCCCCGGCGGCGTCCCGCCCGCATGCGCACCCGGATCGCTGCACCCGGGACCTTGGGCGCCGGCCGCCTCGCTTGCGCCGAGGCCGCGCACTTGGTACGGCGCATGCCATGACGCACCTCTTACCCGCTGGTCCGGAACATCCCGCGCCGGACCCGGCCGAAGCCGTTGCGCGCCTTGCCCACGCCAGCGTGCTGGTGATCGGCGACGCCATGCTCGACCGCTACGTTCACGGCGCG
Source organism: uncultured Pseudomonadota bacterium (assembly GCA_963708095.1). Taxonomy (GTDB): domain Bacteria; phylum Pseudomonadota; class Alphaproteobacteria; order Acetobacterales; family Acetobacteraceae; genus JAJZVS01. The sequence goes on along the minus strand of OY970182.1, from coordinate 1,747,285 downwards.
GTCACCCGAATGAGCCCGGAAGTAGCGGGCACGCCCGTCCTGACGGAGGAGCGCGAGCTCGCCCTGCCCGGCGGCGCGGCCAACGTGGTGCGCTACCTGACCGCGCTCGGCGCCGCGGTGGCGTTCATTTCGGTGGTCGGGGACGATCCCTCCGGCTCCGACCTCACCGGCCTGGTGGGCGGCCAGCCCAACGTGGAGCCGTGGCTGCTGGTGGAGGGCGGGCGGACCACGACGGTGAAGACCCGCTACCTCGCCGCCGGGCGGCACCTGCTGCGCGCCGATCGCGAGCAGACAACGCCGATCCCGGAGCGGCTGGCGGAACGGGTGCTGCGCATCGCACGCGATGCGATGGCGGCGACCAGCCTCACGGTGCTGTCCGATTACGGGAAGGGCGTGCTGGCCAACGGCCTCGCAGCCCGGCTGATCGCCGCGGCGCGGGAGACCGGGCGGCCGGTGGTCGCCGCGCCGCCGCGCGGGGCGAGCGCCGACGATCTGGCCGCCTATGCCGGGGCGGACGCGCTGGTCCTGTGCCGGGCCGAGGCGGCGGACGCGAAGCTCCCGTCGGGAACCGAGGCAGGCGTGGCGCGTGCGGCCGCGCTGCGCACCGCGTACGAGGTCGGTGCGGTGCTGCTCGCCGACACTGCCGGGCTGAGCCTGGCGACGGCGGAGGGGGCCTGGACCGTGGCACGCCCAACGGGGCATGCGGGGATCCTGGTCGACCCGGTGGTGGCGATCCTGGCGGCGGTGCTCGCGGTCCGGATCGATCCGGCGGTCGCCCTGCGCCTGATCGGTCTCGGGGCCGACATCGTGGCGGCGAAGGACGGCATGGCGGCCGTGCGGCCGGAGGATCTGCTGGCGGCGCTCGCCGCAACCGAGGACGCGGTGGTGGCTGCCGTCGGGTGATCCGCCGCCGTTGACGGGACGCGCGCACCGGCCGCGGCTTCCCCCTCCGTCCGCGGCGGGCGTAGGCTGCTGGCGGGCCGCCGCGCGAAAGGCGCCCGAACCACGGAGGAGCGCCATGGAACTCGGCTATTTCGCCATGCCGTCGCACCCGCCGGAGCGGAGCCTGAAGGACGGGCACGACTGGGATCTGGACGTGCTGCGCCGGCTCGATGCGCTCGGCTACCAGGAGGCCTGGATCGGCGAGCACCACACCGCGGTCTGGGAGCCGCACCCGGCGCCCGACCTGCTGGTCGCGCAGGCGTTGCGCGAAACGACCCGCCTGCGCATCGGTCCCGGCGGCTTCCTGCTGCCGTACCATCATCCGGCCGAGCTTGCGAACCGGGTGGCGATGCTGGACCATCTGTCGGACGGGCGGCTCAATTTCGGCATCGCCGCCTCCGGCCTGCCGTCCGACTGGGCGATGTTCCATGTGGACGGCATGAGCGGCGCCAATCGCGAGATGACGCGCGAGGCGCTCGACATCATCCTGCGGCTGTGGAGCGCGGAGGAACATTTCGACTACCAGGGCAAGTTCTGGAACGTGTCCAAGCCGGAACCGATGTTCGGCTTCCTGCACCCGCACATCCGCCCGCTGCAGCAGCCGCATCCGCCGATCGGGGTGGCTGGGCTCTCCAAGGGGTCGGACACGCTGAAACTGGCCGGGGAGCGCGGGTTCCTGCCGCTCAGCCTCAATCTGAATGCCGGCTACATCGCCTCGCACTGGGAAGCGGTGCAGATCGGCGCGGCGCGCACCGGGCGCACGCCCGACCGCGCGGACTGGCGACATGTGCGCGAAGTGTTCGTGGCCGAAACGGACGCGGAGGCCTGGCGGCTGTCGGCGGGCGGCATGATGGGGCGGATGATGCGCGAGTATTTCCTGCCGCTGCTCGCCAACTTCGGCTTCCTCGACTACCTCAAGCACGATCCGGCGGTGGCGGATTCCGACGTCACGGCGGACTACTGCGCACGGCACAACTGGCTGATCGGCGCGCCGGCCACCGTCGCGGAGAAGATCGAGCGTCTGTACCACGAAACGGGAGGCTTCGGCGTACTGCTGGTGTTCGGTTTCGATTACGCGGAGCAGGCGGAAGCCTGGCGCACCTCGCTCGGCCTGCTGCGCGAGGAAGTGCTGCCGCGGCTCGCGCATCTCGGCGTGAAGGCGGCCGCATGAGCCGGGTGCTGCATCGTTCCGGGGGCACGCCACCGGTTGCCGTTGGCGGGGAGGGGGTGACACTCCGCCTTGCCGACGGGCGGGAGATCATCGACGGGTCGGGCGGCGCCGCGGTCGCCTGCCTCGGCCACGGGAACGCCCGCGTGGCGGCGGCGATCGGCCGTCAGGCGGCGACGCTCGCTTATGCGCACACCGGCTTCTTCACCAGCGAACCGGCGGAAGCGCTGGCCGATCTGATCCTCCAAGGATCGCCGGGCGGGCTGAGCCATGCGTGGTTCTGTTCGTCCGGCTCGGAGGGGACGGAGGCCGCGCTGAAGCTGGCGCGGCAGTATTTCGTGGAGATCGGGCAGCCGGCGCGGACCCGTTTCATCGCACGGCGGCAGAGCTACCACGGCAACACGCTCGGCGCGCTCGCCGCCGGCGGCAACATGGCGCGGCGAGTGGTGTACGAGCCGATCCTGGCCGAAGCGTTCAGCCATGTCTCGCCCTGCTTCGCCTATCGGTTTCAGAACGAGGGCGAGAGCGACGCCGCCTATGTCGACCGGCTGGCGGCGGAGCTGGAGGCGGAATTCGCCCGCCTCGGCCCCGAAACGGTCGCCGCCTTCATCGCTGAACCGGTGGTGGGCGCGACCGCCGGCTGCGTGCCTCCGCTCGCGGGATATTTCGAGCGGATGCGCGCGATCTGCGACCGCCACGGCGCGCTGCTGATCCTGGACGAAGTGATGTGCGGCATGGGCCGCACCGGCAGCATGCACGCCTGGGAGCAGGAAGGGATCGCACCCGATATCGAGATCATCGCCAAGGGCCTGGGCGGCGGCTACCAGCCGATCGGCGGCATCCTGATCGCCGGAAGGATCGTCGCCGGGATTGCCGCCGGCTCGGGGGCCTTCCTGCACGGCCACACCTACCAGGCGCATCCCGTGGCCTGCGCCGGCGCGCTGGAAGTGCAACGGATCATCCGCGAGGACGGCCTGCTCGCCAACGTGCGCGCGATGGGCACAAAGCTGGAGGCGGCGCTGACGGACCGCTTCGGCAACCACGCGCACGTGGGCGATATCCGCGGGCGCGGGTTGTTCCAGGCGATCGAGCTGGTCGCCGACCGCGCGAGCAAGCGCGTGTTCGATCCTGCGCTGAAACTGCACGAGCGGGTCAAGCGCGCGGCGCTGGAGCGCGGGCTCGCTGTCTATCCGATGGGCGGCACGATCGACGGGCGGCAGGGCGACCATGTGCTGATCGCGCCGCCCTATATCGTGACGGCGGCGGAGGTCGATACGATCGTGGATCGCCTGGGTGCCGCGGTGGATGCGGCGCTGGCGGGGGTGTGAGCGAGCGGTGCAGCCCGTCTTCCGGACCGCACGGCTGACCCTGTTCCCGCGAAGCATGGAAGATCTCGATGCGTGCCTGGCGATGGATCGCGACCCCGAGGTGACCCGGTTCGTCGCCGGTCCGTGGGCCGATCCGGTCGCGCACCGGGCTTTCGTCACCGCCCGCATCAGCCATCGCTATCCGCCCGGCATGGGCTACTGGTCCGTGTTTGCGCCGGCGGGGTTCGTCGGCTGGATCCTGCTCGCCCCGTGCGACCTCAGCGGGCCGGAGATCGAGATCGGCTGGCGCTTCGTGCGGGCGGCCTGGGGGCAGGGATACGCGACCGAGGCCGCGCGGCGGGTGCTCGACCATGCGCTCGGGACGCTCGCGCTCGCGCTTGTCGTGGCCGATATCGATCCGGCAAACCGGGCCTCGGTGCGGGTCGCGGAGAAGCTCGGGCTGCGGCCGACAGATAGCCGGCCGTACGCCGGGCGCCCGGTGACCCGCTACGCAGCGGGCCCGGGCTCGGCGCCGGCGGGGACTACTTCAGGAGCTGCTTGAATTCGTCCAGGAAGGTCTGGAATTTCTTGAATTCCTTCTCGAACTCCGGCTCGAAATCCCGGGCGACCGCGTCCTGGAAGGCTTGCACCCGCCGATTGACGTCGCGTTCTTGTTTCGGATCGATCTTGCCGCCCTCGATCTGCGTCTTCAGGGTCTCCTGATTCTGGCAGGCGCTGAACGCGTTCTTCACCATCCGAGCCAGGTCGTCCTCGCTCGTCTCCAGCTTCTTCATTTCGGCCTTGAACAGACGGAGCACATCGTCCTTCTCCTTCAGCGCCGCATCGAGCGACTTCTTCATCGCGCCGGCGGTCTTGAGGTTCTCGTTGATGTCCTTCTGGTCGATCTTGTCGAACGGCACAGCAAGTCCTCCCTATCCGTGGTGATGGTCGGTGAAATGCGGCGCCATCGCCGCTCTGCGCGGGCCGCGTCCACCGCTCACCGCCGCGCCCGGAAAAATGCCACCCGTCGCGGCGGGGGCGGCGGTGGCCCCCCAGGGGCGGCATGACAGCATGACAGCATGGCGGCATGGCTTTGCGCTGACGCATGGCGGCGGCAGAATAGGGAGGCCGGCGAGGCGCTCCAAGCGGAGCGGCGACGCTGGCGGCCGGGGGAAAGTGACAGGGGGCACGGCATGGTGCGCGTCGTGGGGATCGACCACCTGGTGATCCGGGTGTCGGATTACGAAAAATCGAAGGCGTTCTACGGGCGGCTGTTCGGGTTCCTCGGCTTCGAGGTCTCGGACGAGTACGACGATGCGATCGGCTGGACCAACGGCAAGACAAGGTTCTGGATCGGCCCGGCGGACGCCGAGGGGCGCAGGCACAAGCACCGCGCCGGCAGCATCGGCTTCCACCATTACGCGTTCCAGTTGCGAAGCCGCAAGGACGTGGACGTGCTGGGCGCGTACCTGCAGGAAAACGGGGTCCCCATCGTTGACCCGCCCGCCGAGTATTACGACGACTACTACGCCGTCTTCTTCACCGATCCCGACGGGCTGAAGCTGGAGGGGATGAAATACGGCGAACGTCAGGCCCGCGCGCGCCGCCGGGCCGGTGCCGCATCCAGGACGAAGGGCTGACATGGACATCGCAATCGAACGCGTCCCGCTGCCGACCACCGAGGCGCACGACCTGCTGGGCGAGCTCGACCGCGAGCTCGCCGGCTTCTACGCCGCCGACCAGCGCCACGGGCTGTCCGTGGAGCATCTGTTCCGCCCGGGCAACCGGTTCTTCATCGCCCGCATCGACGGCGAGGCGGTGGGCTGCGGCGGGGTGAGCCTGCTCGGCGATTATGCCGAGGTCCGGCGCATGTACGTGCGGCCGGGAGCGCGCCGGCAGGGGGTGGCGCAAGCGCTGCTGGCGCGGATCGAGCGGGAGGCGCGCGGCGCAGGCCTCAGCCTGCTGCGGCTGGAGACGGGCACCTGCCAGGAGGCGGCGATCGGGCTCTACGAGCGGGCCGGCTTCGCCCGCTGCGCGCCGTTCGGCGCCTATGCCGACCTGGCGCCGCACGCCATCGAAACCAGTCTGTTCTTCGAGAAGCGCCTCTGAGCCGGCCATCGGCAGCGGGATACCCCCTTGACCTTGTGCCGTGCAGCAGACCATGAGGGTGGCTGCGGCGGGCGGTGCTGGCGGTTTCGTCACGCCCTGTCGCTCCGGCCGGTGGCCGCCGCGTAGCGGCGCCGGGCGCCCGCACGATCCGACGATCCGCCCGAAGGGAGAGGCTGCCCCCGATGTCCTCCGCCACGACCAACGACCACGGCCAGCCGACGGATCCCGGCCGGCGCGATTTCCTGGGCCTCGTGACCGGCGCCTTCGCCGCGATCGGCACTGCGGCGATCGCTTGGACCCTGATCGATTCCATGAACCCCGCGGCCGACGTGATTGCCGCCGGCGCGCCGATGGACATCGACGTCAGCAAGATCGACCCCGGCCAGCAGATCATCGTGCGCTGGCGCGGGATGCCGATCCTGTTCGTCAATCGCACGGCGGAGATGGTCGCCACCTTGAACAACAAGACCGACACGGCGCGGCTGGCGGATCCCGATTCGAAAGTGATGCAGCAGCCGGCCTATGCGCAGAACTGGCACCGCTCGGTGACGCCGGAACTCGCGGTGCTGGTCGGCATCTGCACCCATCTCGGCTGCCTGCCGGAATTCCTGCCGAAACCCGACCCGACCGAGCCGGTGGCGAACTGGCCGGGCGGCTATCTCTGCCCCTGCCACGGCTCGAAATACGACCTCGCCGGCCGCGTGTACCAGAACGTTCCGGCGCCGGACAACCTGCCGGTGCCGCCGTACACCTTCGTCAATCCGAAGACCGTGCGGGTCGGGGAGAACCCGACCGGGGTCAGCTACTCGCTCGGCGAAGTGGCGCAGCTCTGAACGGGGGCGCGTCGCCACCGACGCGCCACGCGCAGCCACGCCAAATCGTCATGCGGGCGGGACCCGTAACGCGGCCCGGCCTCAGGGCAGCCCATACCCTCAGGGCGACCCATAATAGCGCCCGGGCCCGGTGGTGCCCGTTGGTATGCCGAACCCGGTGGACTGGTCCCCGCCCGGCTGGGGCAGGCCGGGCGGGCCGACCGTGCTGTCCATCGGGGCGGTCGGCGGCGGCTGAGGTTGCGCCCCGGTCACCCCGAGCGCGGCCGGGGAGGTCGCGCAGCCTGCCAGCCCCGCCAGCAGTACGCCGGCGAGCGCTGCGCGCGCAAGCCCGGCGGCGAGAACCGGCAGCAAGGTCGGACGAGAGGTCATGAACGGGCCCCGGATGGTACGCGAGCCCCCAGTCAACACGATCCGCGCCGCCGGCGCCAGCAACCGTCCCGCCGGCACCCGCGCCGGCTGCCCGATCGGCCCCTTGTGATCCCTCCCGCGCACGGCTAATTCCTCCGCCTTCCTGGCTGCTCCCCCGATCCAGACCGCTCCCCCGATCCAGGCGATCGCCCCTTGCCGGGTCCGATCTCCCCGGCCGCCACCTTGCGTAAAGGTTTTCTGCATGTTTTCCCGGCTGCTTGGCTTCATGTCGGCCGACATGGCGATTGACCTCGGAACTGCAAACACCCTGGTCTATGTAAAGGGGCGCGGCATCGTGCTCGCCGAACCATCCGTGGTGGCGATCGCCGACGTGCGCGGCAAGAAGCAGGTCCTCGCGGTGGGGGAGGAGGCCAAGCAAATGCTCGGCCGCACCCCGGGCAACATCTCCGCCATCCGCCCGCTGCGCGACGGGGTGATTGCCGATTTCGAGGTCGCGGAGGAGATGATCAAGCATTTCATCCGCAAGGTGCACGGCCGCCGGGGCTTTGCCTCGCCGCTCATCATCGTCTGCGTGCCCTCGGGGTCGACCGCGGTGGAGCGCCGCGCGATCCAGGAAAGCGCGGAAAGCGCCGGCGCGCGCAAGGTGCTGCTGATCGAGGAGCCGATGGCCGCGGCGATCGGCGCCGGCCTGCCGGTCACCGAGCCCTCCGGCAGCATGATCGTCGATATCGGCGGCGGCACCACCGAAGTGGCGGTGATCTCGCTCGGCGGCATCGTCTATTCGCGCAGCGTGCGCGTCGGCGGCGACAAGATGGACGAGGCGATCATCAGCTACATCCGCCGCAACCATAACCTGCTGATCGGGGAATCCACCGCCGAGCGGATCAAGATGGACATCGGCGCCGCCGCCCCGGGCGAGGACGGCGACGAAGGTCCGTGGCGCGAGGTGAAGGGCCGCGACCTGATGAACGGCGTCCCGCGCGAGATCGTCGTGAGCCAGGCGCAGATTTCCGAAAGTCTCGCCGAGCCGGTCGGCGCCATCGTCGAAGCGGTGAAAGTCGCGCTCGAGAACACCCCACCAGAACTTTCGGCTGACATCGTGGACAAGGGTATCGTGCTGACGGGCGGTGGCGCTTTGTTGTATCGTCTGGATCAGGTGCTGCGGGAGGCGACGGGCCTGCCCGTCGCGGTGGCGGAGGATGCGTTGCAATGCGTCGCACTGGGGACCGGGCGCGCGCTGGAGGAGCTCAAGCGGCTCCGCAACGTGCTGACCACGATGTACTGACCCATGTCGTGCGCGCGCGGCAGGTTACGTCGGGCGTCGGCATGAGCGGGGCGGCGGGCCCGGTGGGCGGCGCCCGGGGATGATGCGGCTGTCGATCCCGCTGCGCCAGGCGCTCGCCAAGCTCACCCTGCCGGTGCTGTTCGCGGCCTCGTTCGGCATGGTGCTGCTGGGCAAGCTCGATTTCATGGTGACGGAGCGCGCGCGCATCTCGCTCGCCGATGCGCTGGCCCCGGTCTATGCCACCTTGGCCGGTCCCCTCGGCGTGGTGCGCATGGGGGTGGAGCAGATCTCCGAGCTTGTGTCACTCGATGCCGAGAACGCGCGGCTGCGGGCGGAAAACGCCCGGCTGCTGCACTGGCAGGCGGTGGCGCTGACCTTGGCTGCGCGCAATCGCGCGCTGGAGGCGACTTTGCACTGGGTTCCCTCGCCGGCGCTGGAGTTCGTCACCGCCCGGGTGGTGGCCGACGCCGGCGGCGTCTACGCGCGCGCGGTGCTGCTCTCGACAGGGCCCAATCATTTCGTCCGCAAGGGGCAGGTCGTGCTGGCCGACGGCAGTCTGGTCGGGCGGATTACCGATGTGGGCAGCCGCTCGGCGCGGGTCCTGCTGCTCACCGACCGCAACAGCCGCATTCCGGTGATGCTGGAAGGCAGCCGCACCCGCGCTATCCTGGTCGGCACCGATGGCGCGCGCCCGCGCCTGATCTTCTGGTCCGGCCCGGCCCCGCGTGAGGGGCAGCAGGTGGTGACCGCCGGCGTGGCCGGGGCTTTCCCGCCCGACCTGCCGATTGGCACCGTGCGCTACACCGACGGGCACGTGCCCGAGGTGGTGCCGGCCGCCGATCCGGAGCGGCTCGGCATGGTGCAGATCCTGTCCGGCGGGCTCGTGGGACTGCCGGCGCCGGACGGCGCGGCGCCCGGGGTACTACCGGCCGGCTCGCCCGCCGCCTCCATGGTTGCGGCCCCCGTGGCCGCGCCGGGTGCCGGTGCGGCGGCAGCGACGGGGCCCGTCGGGGCCGTTCCGCCCGCCGCCACCGGGCTGTGGGTGCCTTCCTTCGCCATCCCCCCCTCCGCCGTCCCTCCCTTTAGCGCCGCATCCGCCGCCGGAGTACTTGCCGCGCCAGCCCCCGCACCCACATCCGCACCCACACCCGCACCGGCCCCCGCATCTGCCCCTCGGTCGGGTGCCGCCGCCCGGTCGGGCTGACCCGGTCCACGGCGATGGATGATGTGGGTCGCGCCCCCGGCATCCGCCCGCGCCCCAGCCTGTGGCGCCGGCTGGACGTGCTCGCCCGGCACGCCTTCCCGGTGACCAGCACCCTCCTGCTCATGCTGCTGAGCAACGCCCCGTTCGGCATTCCCGGCCAGGCCAGCCTGCTGCCGGCGGTGGCGGTCGTCGCGGTGTTCTTCTGGTCGGTCTTCCGCCCGTCCGGAATGCCGCCGCTCGCGGTGTTTCTGATCGGGCTGTTGCTCGACCTGCTGGGCTGGCTGCCGATCGGCACCGGAGCGCTGAGCCTGCTCGCGGTGCATGCGTTCTGCCGGCGCTGGCGGCGCGGCCTCGCGCGGCAGGGCTTCCTGGCGATCTGGCTGGCTTTCGCCGGCTTTGCCATCGCGGCAGCGGCGGCGATCCTCGGGCTGGTGGCGCTGCTCGACCTGCGCCTGATGCCGGTCGGTCCGGCGGTGTTCCAGGCGGTGCTGACGGTGGCGCTCTACCCCGTGCTGGCGATCCCGCTCGCCCATGCGCATCGGGATATCGCCGCGCCGGAACGGGCCTGACATGCGCCGCGAGGTGCGCCGCTCCGGGGTATTCACCCGCCGCGCGCTGGCGGTGCTCTGTGGCCAGGCGGCGGTGCTCGGGTTGCTCGGGGTCCGGCTCTATCAGGTGCAGATTACCGAGGGCGCGCGCTACGCGACGCTCGCGCGGCAGAACCGGGTCAGCCTGCGCATGATCGCTCCGGTGCGCGGGACGATCCTGGACCGGTTCGGCACCGTGGTAGCCGATAACAAGCAGAACTGGCGGGCGCTGCTGGTCGCTGAGCAGGCCCCCGACGTGGGCCGCACGCTCGACCGCTTCTCCCGTATCGTGCCGCTGGACGCGCGCGCCCGCGCCCGCATCCGCCGCGACCTGCGCCGCAACCGCCGCTTCATCCCCGTCCTGGTGCAGGACTTCCTGACCTGGGAGCAGATGGCGGAGATCGAGGAGAACGCTCCCGACCTGCCCGGCATCCTGGTCGATGTAGGGGAATCCCGCACCTATCCGTTCGGCCCGACCCTCGCCCATCTGGTAGGCTACGTCGCCCCGCCGACCCCGGCCGACGTCACCGCCGACCCCGCCCTGGCCCTGCCCGGGATGCGGGTCGGCCGCACCGGGGTCGAGAAGTTCCGCGAGCGCGACCTGCGCGGCACCGCCGGGGCCGTGCAGATGGAGGTGAACGCCTACGGCCGGGTGATCCGCGAGCTCGCGCGCCAGGAAGGCACGCCGGGCGCGGAGGTGACGCTCACCATCGATACGGCTCTGCAGCAGGTCGCGATGGACCGGCTGGGCGGCGAGAGCGCAAGCGCCGTGCTGCTCGATTGCCGCAACGGGGAAGTACTGGCGATGGCCTCCGCCCCCTCGTTCGATCCGTCGCTGTTCGACACCGGCGTGTCGGCGGCGCAGTGGCACGCCTGGGTCAGCAACGAACGCGCGCCGCTGACCGACAAGGCGGCGGTCGGGGTCTATTCGCCCGGTTCCACGTTCAAGATGGCGGTCGGCCTGGCCGCGCTGTCGGCGGGGGCGGTGGGGCCGGCCACGACGTTCTTCTGCCCGGGCTATTTCGAGCTCGGCAACCGGAAATTCTATTGCTGGAAGCGCGGCGGCCACGGCACGATCGACATGCACGGTGCCCTGGAACAGAGCTGCGATGTGTTCTTCTACCATACCGCGCTCGCGGCCGGGATCGACCGGATCGCCGCGATGGCGCACCGGCTCGGCCTCGGCACCAGGCTCGACCTCGACCTGCCCTTGCAGGCCGAGGGGCTGATCCCGACACGGGCCTGGCGGCGCGCGCAGGGCCATCCGTGGGAGCTGGGCGAGACTGCGATCAGCGGCATTGGCCAGGGCTTTGTGCAGGTAACGCCGTTGCAGCTCGCGACCTACGCCGCAAGGCTGGCCACGGGCCGGGCGGTGCAGCCGCACGTGACCCGCGCGATCGGCGGCACCGTGCTGCCGGGCGGGGAGGCGGCGGACTGGCCACTGCTCGACCTGCCGGAGCCGCTGCTCGACCTCGTGCGGCGGGGGATGTTCTCGGTGGTGAACGAGCCGCGCGGCACCGGCTGGACGGTGCGGCTGCCGCCGGCGCTCGGCGTGCACATGGCGGGCAAGACCGGCTCGGCGCAGGTGGCCGACGTGAGCCAGGCGGAGCGCGCCCGCGGCGGCTACAACAGCAGCACGATGCCGTGGAAACTGCGGCCCAATGCCCTGTTCGTCGCCTTCGCCCCGTTCGAGGCGCCGCGCTACGCCGCCGCCGTCGTGGTCGCGCACGGCGACGAGGGCGCGAGCGCCGCGGCGCCCATTGCGCATGACCTGATGGTGGCGGCGCTGACGCGGGATCCGGCGGGGCGGACGGTGGCGCCCGGCGTGGCGGTGCAGGGTGAGGGCACCGGCACGCAGCCCGGAGCGGCGGGTGGTGGGGCCCCCGCGCGGATACCGGCCGGCACGGCCCCTGGTATGATCCCGAATATCGCCCCTGGGGCGGTGGCGGCGGCGGGGAGCACGACGTGAACGACCGCCGGCTGCTCCGCTCGATGCCGTTCGATACGACCGCCAAGCTGGCGCGGCTCAACTGGGCGTTCGTGCTGCTGCTCTGCGCGCTGGCCGGGGTCGGTTACGCGGCGCTCTACAGCGTCGACGGCGGGTCGCCGCACCCCTATGCGCAGGCGCAGGCGTTGCGCTTCGCCGCCGGCCTCGTGCTGATGCTCGGGGTGGCGCTGGTCGACATCCGCTTCATCGCCCGGCTGGCTTGGCCTGCCTATGGCGCGGCGCTCGCTTTGCTGGCGGCGGTGGAGCGGTTCGGCCACGTCGGCAAAGGGGCGCAGCGCTGGATCACCATCGGCGGGTTCGACCTGCAACCGTCGGAGCTGATGAAGGTGGCGCTGGTGCTGGCGCTCGCCGCCTGGTTCCACCGCGCGTCCTGGGAACGGGCGGGCCAACCGCTGTTCCTGCTGGTGCCGTTGGCGGCGATCGCGGCGCCGGTGGGCCTGATCCTGAAGGAGCCCAATCTGGGCACTGCGGTCATCACCGCATCGGTGGGCGGCGCGGTGCTGTTCGCCGCCGGCGTGCGGATCTGGATGTTCGCCGCGGTGCTGGCGCCGGTGCCGCTGGTGGCGCGGATCGCCTACGGGCATCTGCACGGCTACCAGAAGGCGCGGATCGAAACCTTCCTGCATCCCGAGCAGGATCCGCTGGGCGCCGGCTACAACATCATCCAGTCGAAGATCGCGCTCGGTTCGGGCGGGATGTGGGGGCAGGGCTACCTGCACGGCACGCAGGGGCACCTCGATTTCCTGCCCGAGAAGCAGACCGACTTCATCTTCACCACCGTGGGCGAGGAACTGGGCTTCATGGGCGCGCTGGCGGTGCTGGTGCTGCTCGGGCTGATCATCGTGGGCGGGATGCTGATCGGGATGCGCTGTCGGCACCAGTTCGGGCGACTGGTGGCGTTCGGGGTGACGGTGAATTTCTTCATGTACGTGCTGGTCAACCTGGCGATGAATATGGGGCTGATCCCGGTGGGGGGCGTGCCGCTGCCGCTGGTGTCGTACGGGGGTTCGGCGCTGATCGCGGTGATGCTGGGGTTCGGGCTGCTGCTGTCGGTCGATCTGCACCGCGACGTGGAGTTTCCGGTGGTACAGGGGGGTGGCTGATACCGGGCGGTTGGGGGCCCTGATCCCCGCGAATTTGTGAAAGCTGCGTCCGCGTGTCGAAATTACCTCGGAACCCGAGCAGAGACCGAGACTTTTTCCAGATTCGCGACTTTTGAAAGCAGAGGCGAGGCAGTGGGCGGATGGCGGGAGACGCCGGCCTGCGGAATGGGGTTGGCCACAAAAAAGCCGCGGCCGGCACGTCTATTACGCTCGTCCCTGCTTACGGAGGAGGTACATGGACAAGAAGACTGCCGGCCTGCTCGGCGCGGTCGCCGGCTTGGCCACGTTGGGTTCCGCGCAGGCCGCCAGACCTGCTGCCAGCGTGGCAGAGACCTTGGAAGCATCATCCTATGCTGACCTTCTCGCGCCAATTCCGGATGCCGTCAGGCTGCTGAAGGCGGATGATGCCGTGCGTGCGCAAATCAGGGATGCGAACGGGTACGTCTATTTCAATTACGGGGCGCCGCTCCCGTACGGGGCGCCACTCCCGCCGCCGCCATATGCTTACGAGCGGCCCTATGCATTTCCCGATTATGGTCCGTATTACCCTCGCTATTACCACCATCACCACCACCACCACCATCATCGCTGACGTCGCGGGGAGATCGCAGAAAGCCTACGCCGCGCCGCTCTGACCTGTCGGGAGGCGCGGCCCACGTTCTGGTCAACAGGACCCTCAGACGCGCACGACAATAAGTGAGGCATTTGCTCGTCGCCGACGCGGAGACTCGACAAAACACTTTCCGCCTGGCCGCACAGCAGAGGCGGGTCCACTGATCACCATTCTTTCACGTGGACGTCGTGTTCTGGGCAGTCGCAGCCAGATGCGGCTCCGCGGCATGCTCCGACAACGGCCCGGCCATGATCACCTGACAGCCAGGCATAGCGTCCTCGATCGTGAGACTCATCCCGTGCAGACGGGCAACCGCAGCCACCAGACTGAGCCCGAGGCCGTTGCCGGACGTATGTCTGCTTTGCTCCGTACGGTGGAAGCGCCGCAGAACGGCCTCGCGCTCGCTCGCTTCAATGCCGCAACCCGTATCGGTGACGCTTACAGACAGGCTGCCTCGCTGTTGGGAGATCTCCAAGACAACCTGGCCTCCACCCGGGGTAAACTTGATAGCGTTATCGATAAGATTGCCGATTGCTTCGAACAGAAGGCTCGGATCCCCATCCATCGTGAATGCCTGGGGGCCATTCATCCGAACGATGAGCGCAACGGCCTTCTCGTCGGCGAGCGGTTTGTAGAACTCGATCACGTCACGCGCCACGATCGCGAGGTCCACCTTCCGAAAGCCGGCACGCCTTGCCCCGTCCTCGACCTCGGCAATGCGCAGCAGCGCAGAAAAGGTCTTGAGCACGCTACGTGTCTCGACGATCGCGTCATCGATCGCGATCTCATAGTCGTCGGCCGATGCGGCCCGCCGCCTGGCCCGCTCCAGCCCGGCCAACATCCGGGTCAATGGCGTGCGGAGATCATGGGCGATGCCGTCACACACACCTTTGATGTCGTGCATCAGCCGTTCGATTTCATCGAGCATTCCGTTCACGACATGCGCCAGGCGATCAAGATCGCTGGACGTGCCCTGTGAGGGAAGTCGGCGCGAGAGATCGCCACCGACGATGCGTTGGATGGCCGCAGCCACCGCATCGAACCGCCGAACCGTGCTGGCCGCGACGATCAGTGCCCCAAGGAGACCGAGTCCAACCGTCAGTATTCCGCCCCATAACGCGGCCTGGAGGAAGGCCTCGTCGAACTCTCGCGTCTCATACATGTTCTGGGCCACGAGAACGAGTTCACCCCCCGCCAGACGATGTACGATCCCACGGAAGCGAAAACGGACTTTGCCGGTCGTCGGGCGGAAGTTGAACGGTCGATCGTAGATATCGATGCGTGGCGGCACGGGCAGCAAATCGCCGGTGAGACGCTGTCCGCGGCTATCGTAAAGCACGAATATATGCTCACGGGTCGCGTCGCCGGGAGGGCGGCCATCCAAACGGCGTCTGATCTCCGCGACCGTGGAGCTGAACGGCGCCGAGGACTCGTGGATGAGCCAGCTGTCGACATGACGGACCAGGAACCGCTCCGTCATGAAATAGAGAAAGCCGAACAGCCCGGCGGATGCGATGCCGAACAGCGCGAGGAAGACCAGCGCAAGCCGAAAACTGCTCGTACGCGGAAGCTCAATGAGGCGCATGGAGGACGTAGCCCGAGCCGCGAACGGTATGAATCATCTGCGGCATGCCGGCGAGCTCGATCTTACGACGCAGCTTGCTCACATGCACGTCGATCACGTTCGTGGGCTCGTCATAATGGTAGTGCCAGACCTCCTCGAACATCATCGTCCGCGTGACGACGTGCCCGGCATGGCGCATCAGATATTCCAGCAACCGGTACTCGCGTGGCAACAATTCGATAAAACGACCCGCACGCGTGACGGTGTGGGTCAGCAAGTCCATTTCGAGATTGCCGACGCGCAGGACCGTTTCCCGCTGTGGGCCGGGTCGACGTCGGACCAGCACGTCGAGACGCGCAGTAAGCTCCAGGAACTCGAAGGGTTTGGTCAGATAGTCGTCTCCGCCCGCCTTCAGCCCGCGAACCCGTTCATCGACGGCGGACAATGCGCTGAGAACGAGGACCGGCACGTCGCTGCCTGCGGCGCGCAGCGTGGACAGCACGGCCAGGCCGTCCAGTCCGCCGGGCAACATGCGATCCAGAACGACCGCGTCGAATTTCTCGCTGGCAGCTTTCAACAGGCCCTCGCGGCCGGTCCCGACCCATTCCACCATGTAGCCGCAATCGCCAAGCGCGGCAGTGATCTCCGTGGCCGTCTTGACGTCGTCCTCGATCACAAGCACCCTCGGCATGGTCACGCTGTCCCCTGCGTTGCGGTCGCAATCGTCGGATCGGAGGCTCCCATTGTCTCGGTGGCCAATCCGGGCAGTCACCGCTCTGCGTATCCCAGTATCGGATCGCCGTCGAAGCGCGGCTTCGCCCGAACGTGAAAAATAGGTAATTGACCGGTTGCGCCCATGCGCCTTCTGGTGATCGAAGACGACGATCGGACGGCGTCTTACCTCGTGCGTGGCCTTTCCGAGTGTGGCCATGTCGTTGATCGCGCATCCGATGGCGAAACCGGCCTGGCGATGGCGCTCGATGGCGCCTATACTGTCCTGATCGTCGATCGTCGCCTGCCGGCCCTTGACGGCATCGGGCTGGTGCAGCGTCTCCGTGCAGCGGGCCATGACGTGCCGGTGCTCATGCTCAGCGCTATCGCGGGGATGCTGGACCGCGTTGCCGGCATGCGTGCGGGTTGCGACGATTACCTGGCCAAGCCCTACGCGTTCGCCGAAGTGCTGGCCCGGCTCGAGGCGCTGGCGCGGCGTACCGATCGCGCCCGACGTCAATCTCTCCTCGTCGTCGGCGACCTGGCATTCGACCCCGCTGGCCGCCGGGCCACCCGCGCAGGTCGGGAAATCGTCCTTCAACGGCGCGAAGGCCTTCTACTCGAATTGCTCATGCGGAATGCCGGCCATGTCGTTACGCGCACCATGTTGCTCGAGGCCGCCTGGGACTACGATTTCGAGGCGCGAGGGAATATCGTGGACATGCATATCCACCGTCTCCGCCAGAAGGTCGACAAGGGGCATCCGCACCAACTGATCCACACCGTACGCGGCGCCGGCTACATGCTTCGTCCCGAGCCGGCGCGACTGGCCTGAAGGCACGAGGCCGCGAGATTAAAGCCAATTTCATCTTCGGGCGAAGCCGTTCCCATCGGCGAGCGTGCAGTTACCGCACGTGCAGCGAAGCGATGAACATCTCCCGCCGATCGGGCGTCCGTCGCGACACCGGATCATGGCAGCATTTGCGCTGGTCGTCTCCCTGCTTTCGGCAGGATGCTCGTTGGTACCCCATTTCCACCGTCCGCAGATCACTTTGCCGCCGTCCTGGGGCACCACGATCGGCGACGGGGCACATGTGAGCCTTACGCGGCTCGGCTGGTGGCGCGATTTCGATAGCCCGGAGCTGGACCGCTTGATGCAAAGAAGTCTCCAGGGAGACTTCAACCTCGAAGCCGCGGCCGCCCGTATCGAGGAGGCAGAGGGCACGGCGGAGGTCGATGGGGCGCCAATGCTTCCCACCTTGGCCGCTATCGCGACGCTCGGTCAGAACAACGGTGTCAAAAATTCCGGCACGCAGGATGTGCTTGGCCTGGCCAGCTACGAGCTCGATTTCTGGGGCAGGAATTCGGCCGCCGCCGCGTCCGGCAAGGCCCTGGTGAGCGCCTCCGCATACGACGCGGACACGGTAGCGATGACGCTGTCCGCCTCCGTCGCCGACAGTTATTTTCAGATCCTGTCGCTGAACGAACGCATCCTTCTGGCGCGTCATATCGCCGGCGACGCAAGACGGATCCTCGGCCTGGTGCAGGTCCAGCAGCAGGCGGGCACGGCGACGGAGCTGCAGGTCGAGCAGCAGCGGGCGGCCGTCGAGACATTCGATGCGGCCGTGCCTGCGCTGCAGCAGCAAGCAGACCAGGCCTTGCACCTGCTCGCCGTGCTGTCGGGCCGCATCCCCGAGGGTTTCACCCTGACCGCGAGCAACCTGCAGGGCTTGGCACGGCCGGTTGTCCTGCCCGACTTGCCCTCCACCCTCCTGGAACAGCGCCCGGACATTCGTGCGGCGGAGGCACGACTGGTCGCTGCGAATTTCGATATCGGAGTTGCGCGCGCCGCGTTCTTCCCTGCCATCACCTTGACCGGCGCGATCGGCATCGGCGCGCAACATCTCTTCTTTCCGCCTGCGGTGCTGACGCAGCTGGGTTCCAACCTGGTGCAGCCCTTGTTCGAGGGGGGACAGCTTTCGGGCCAGCTGCGTTATGATCGTGCCCGCAAGCTGGAACTGGTGGCGATCTACCGGCAGACGGTGATTGCGGCCTTCCAGGACGTCGAGGATGCCTTGAGCACCTTGGCGCATGTGCAGGTCCAGGTGGCTATCGAAATCAAGGCGGAAGCGGCGGCGCGCAAGGCAGCCGAGCTTGCGCAATTGCAATACCGTCTGGGCAGCTCGGACTATCTGAGCGTGCTGACCACGGAGGAGGCACTTTATCAAACTCAGGACGCGGTGCTCCAGCTGCGCCTTCAGCGCTTGCAGGCGATCGTCGGGCTGTTCCGGGCGCTGGGTGGCGGCTTCAATGCACCCGCGGGCCCTGTCGTCGCGCCGGCCGCCGTCTCCCATCTCGCACCTGTTCCGGCGAAGTCGAGCGGAGTTTGAGTTGAGCGAATCCGTCAAAAGAGACGTCGAACCCGCACGCGGTCCGACATCGGCAAGTAAAGCTCTGTTGCGCGCCGCTGTGGCGGTTTTCCTTCTGGGCGGGGCCGGGCTGGGCTTACGATGGGTTCTCTGGTCGAGCTCGGTGCCCGACGCGACCACGCGGGACCCGGCGCCGGTGCCGGTTATTGCCGGCACCGTCGTCGAACGCGACTTGCCGATTTGGCTCTCCGGGATCGGAACGGTAACGCCGCTGAACGCGGTGGACGTGAAGGTGCGGGTGGACGGCCAGCTGCAACGCATCGCTTTCACGGAAGGCCAGGAGGTCGCCGCGGGCCAGCTGCTGGCGCAGATCGACCCGCGTCCATACGCGGCGACCTTGGCCCAGGCGAAGGCAAACCGGGAGCGCGACCTGGCGCAATTCGACAATGCCCGCCAGGAAGTCGCGCGGGCCACGAAACTGGCGACGGCCGGCGCGGGCACGTCGCAGAATCTCGACGCGATGCGGGCGCAGGCGGCCGCTTTGAAAGCGACCCTTGCCGCGGATCAGGCGGCCATCGATTCGGCCCAGCTCAATCTGGATTTCACCCGGGTCACCTCGCCGCTCGCCGGGCGCGTCGGCCTGCGGCAAGTGGACGCAGGGAGTGTCGTGCACGCAAGCGACACCTCGGGTTTGGTCACGGTGACGCAGATGGCGCCGATTTCGGTGCTGTTCTCGCTGCCACAGGACGACCTGCCCGCAATCGCACGAGGCCAGCACAACGGAGAACTGCCGGTTTCGGTCGATACGCGCGACGGCACGAAGCATATCGCGGACGGCCGGCTCGTGTTCATCAACAGCTCGGTGGATCAGAGCAACGGCGAGATCCAGCTCAAGGCCGTCTTTGTCAATGGCGATCGCAGCCTGTGGCCCGGCGAGTTCGTCTCCGCGCAGGTTCTGGTTCGGACTGATCGCAACGCGATTGCCGTCCCGGCTCAGGCCGTGCAGACCGGGCAGGATGGTCTCTACGTCTACGTGTTGAATCCGGGCAACACGGTCTCGGTGCAAAGGGTCACCACCGGGCCGACCGCCGCCGGATTCACGGAGATACGCTCGGGCCTGCGGTCGGGGCAACGGATCATCCTTGACGGTCAGTCCCGGCTTGCACCCGGCCGACACGTAACGGTGGTGCCTGACGGCAAAGTGGCCGGAGCCGCGTCGTGAGCATCTCCCGCCCGTTCATCCATCGCCGGATCGGCACCTGCCTGCTGGCGATCGGTTTGGTTCTTGTCGGCATCGTCGCGTATCTGGGTCTGCCGATTTCGGCGTTACCCCAGGTTGATTTCCCGACCATTCAGGTTGAGGCAACCCTGCCGGGCGCCAGCGCGCAGACCATGGCAACCTCGGTCGCAACACCTCTGGAGCGTTCCTTCTCCAGCATTCCCGGGGTCACGCAAATGACCTCCTCCAGCTCGCTCGGCGTCACGACGATCGTCCTGCAATTCGATCTGAGCCGCAATATCGACGGGGCGGCACAGGACGTTCAGACGGAGATTAACGCCACGGCCGGTCTGCTGCCCAAGGACATGCCAAATCCGCCCACCTATCACAAGTCCAATCCTGCCAACGCCTCCATTATATCGTTGGCCCTGACCTCCCCCACGATGCCCCTGACGGAGCTCGACCGCTACGCCGAGGATTTCATCGCGCAGCCGATCTCACAGCTCCCGGGAGTTGGGATTGTAGACTATCATGGACAGCTGCGGCCTGCAGTGCGCGTTCGCCTGGATCCTGAAAAGCTGACGAGTCTCGGGTTGACGATGGAGGACGTACGTTCTGCTATCGGCAATGCCACGCTGGACGCACCCAAGGGCACGCTGAACGGTCCACACCAGGCCGTCGTGCTGAACGCGACCGACCAACTGCTGAGCGCAAGCGCTTATCGGTCGCTTGTGATCGCCTATCGCAACGGCGCGCCCATTCGGCTCGAGGATGTGGGCAGCGTTGTCGATGCTCCCGAGGATGTGCGCGAGGCTGCGTGGTTCCAGGGTCAACGCGCCATCATCGTCGATGTCGCGCAGCAACCCGGCTCGAACGTGGTCTCGACGATCCAGGAGGTGAGGCACGCCATCCCGGCCTTGGCGGCGTCGCTGCCCGCCTCGGTCCAACTACATATCGTAGGCGACCGCACCCAGACGATCCATGCTGCCATAAGCGACGTGCAGCTCACGATGGCACTGACCATCGCGCTGGTCGTGATGGTCATCTTCCTGTTCCTGCGCAATTTCTGGGCGACCTTGATCCCGAGCCTCACGGTCCCGCTCTCGCTCCTTGCGACCTTCGCGGCGATGTACGTCCTTGGATACAGCCTGGACAATCTTTCGCTGATGGGGCTGACCATAGCGGTCGGCTTCGTGGTGGACGATGCCATCGTGGTGATCGAGAACGTCATGCGCCATATCGAGGCCGGGAAGCCGAAGCTCGAGGCTGCGCTCGAAGGGGCACAGGAAGTCGGCTTCACCATCGTCTCGATGACGGTTTCGTTGATCGCGGTGTTCATCCCGATCCTGCTGATGGGAGGTCTTGTCGGACGCCTGTTCCGGGAATTCGCGATCACAATAAGCATTGCGGTCATCATGTCGGGCGTGGTTTCGCTGACGGTGACGCCGATGCTCTGCGGATGGGTGATCAAGCAAAAGAACGATCATGGATCGGGCCCGCTTTACCTCTGGTCGGAGCGGGTGTTCGAGCGGGTGACCGCCGGCTACGGCCGTCTGCTGGATGTGGTGCTGCGCTGGCAGAAGCTGACGCTGGCGGTGATGATCGCGACGATCGGGCTGACTGGATGGCTGTTCATCACCGTCCCCAAGGGATTCTTCCCGGAGGTGGATACCAGCTTCGTCATCGGTATTGCCAAGGCGGCTCCCGATATCTCATTCAGTGCGATGACCGGCCGGATCAAAGCGCTGGCCGCCATTGCGATGCGAGACCCGGCGGTATCGACCGTGGACTATTGGATCGGCGCCAATCCCACTGTCAGCCAGGGCCACATCCTGCTCAACCTGAAGCCCTTGAGCGAGCGGGACGTCTCGGCAAATGCGGTTCTCGCCCGACTGCGGAGAAAAATGGCATCCGTCGAAGGTATCACCATCGGCATGCAGGTCCACCAGGATATCCAGGTCGGCGGTCGAATTGCAGCCGCGCAGTACCAATATACCCTGCAGGGCGCCGATGTGCAGGAGCTCAATAAATGGTCCGCGGTGATGGAGAGAAAGCTCGCATCCCTGCCGCAACTGCGTGATGTCAGTTCGGACCAGCAGGCATCGGCAACCAGCGCAACGCTTGATATCGATCGGACCACAGCTTCGCGCATGGGCGTCACGGTCCAGGCGATCGACGACATTCTCTACGATTCCTTTGGCCAGCGCCAGGTGGCGACGCTCTTCTCGCCGCTGAACCAGTACCACGTGATCGAGGAAGTCGATCCGCGCTACCAGCTCAGTGCGGAAGCTCTGCGCCACCTCTTCGTGCGCTCATCGACGACGAACCAGTTGGTGCCCTTGAATCTGCTGGTCCGCGTCCGTGAAGGCGTCTCGCCGATCACCATCAACCATCAGGGACTTTTCCCGGCGGTGACGCTTTCCTTCAATCTTGCCCCAGGTGTCGCCCTTGGCGATGCCGTCAATGCGATCCGTGCCGCCGAACGTCAGGTGCGCATGCCAGCAACGGTCATGGGTTCGTTCCAAGGTACGGCGCAGGTATTCCAGAGCTCGCTGCGCAGCGAGCCTTGGCTCGTCCTGGCGGCGATCATCACGATCTATATCGTGCTTGGCGTGCTGTACGAAAGTGTGATCCATCCTCTGACGATCATCTCCACCTTGCCTTCGGCGGGCGTTGGAGCCCTGCTCGCTTTGCTGCTCTGCGGCCAGGATCTTTCGCTCATGGGCATGATCGGTATTCTTTTGCTGATCGGTATTGTCAAGAAGAATGCGATCATGATGATCGACTTCGCGCTGGTTGCCGAGCGGGATCAGGGCAAGCGGCCGATCGAAGCGATCCGGCAGGCTTGCTTGCTGCGATTTCGGCCCATCATGATGACGACGTTCGCGGCTTTGCTGGGCGCCCTGCCCTTGGCCCTGGGGCAGGGGGCGGGTGCTGAGCTGCGCCAGCCGCTCGGCATCGCCATTGTCGGCGGACTGGTCGTGTCGCAGATCATGACCCTGTTCACCACACCCGTCGTCTATCTCTGGTTCGATCGGTTGCAGCGAGCTGGTGGTCGCCACGTCATGGGCTGGCAGAAACAACGGCAGTCAAGCGTCTCCAGCCGCTGGTGAGGGGCGCGAAGCTGCCAGGCATGGAGGGTCTGCACCGTCGATCGGCCGGGCCGGCATGCATGAATGGAGGGAGCGAATGGAACGCAGCATCGTCGCGATGGTCTTCGCGACGGGTCTGGCCTGCCTCGGCAATCTCCCAGCGGTTGCGGCATCGCCGCAGCCAGCAGCCGGCGTGCACGGCATGGTGGTCAGCGCTCAGCGCCTTGCCTCCGAAGTGGGCGTGCGGATTCTGAAGGAGGGCGGCAATGCCGTCGATGCTGCCGTGGCCGTGGGCTACGCGGAGGCGGTGGTCGATCCCTGCTGCGGCAATATCGGCGGCGGCGGCTTCATGGTGATCCATTTGGCGAACGGGCGCGAGCGCTTCATCAATTTCCGCGAGACCGCTCCGGCTGCCGCGACGCCTACGATGTATCTGGACACGCATGGCAACGTGGTGCCGGGCGAAAGCCTGCGCGGCTACAAGGCCGTGGGCATACCCGGCACGGTGATGGGGCTCGATACCGCCCTGCGGGAATACGGCCGATTGACACGCGGACAGGTGATGGCACCCGCCATCCGGCTCGCGCGCGAGGGGTTCGTGCTGACGCAGGCCGATGCCGACATCCTGGATTCCGCCGTCACGAGGTTCCGCCGCCAGCCAGCCATCGCGAAGATCTTTCTCCGCCCCGACGGAACGGGGCTGCGCGCAGGAGATCGGCTGGTGCAGGCCGACCTCGCGAACACCTTGCAGGCCATCGCGCGCGACGGAGCCAAGGCCTTCTATGCCGGCAGCATCTCGCGGCAGATCGCCGCCGCCTCGGTGGCCGGAGGCGGGATTCTGACCGCGGCGGATTTCGCGCACTACCGCATCACCGAAGGCAGCCCTCTCTCCTGCACCTATCGCGGCTACACCGTGGTGTCAGCCCCGCCACCTTCCTCGGGTGGAGCGACGATGTGCGAAATCCTGACTATCCTCGGCGGTTACGATATGAAGGCGTTGGGCTTCCACGCGGCCGCCGCGGTGCATCTGATGGTCGAAGCGATGCGGCACGCCTATCTCGACCGCAACACCTATCTCGGGGATCCGGCGTTCGTGAAGAACCCGCTCGGCTGGCTGCTCTCGGCAAGCCATGCCGCCGCCATCCGCGCGGCGATCCCGCCGGACCGGGCAACGCCGTCGCAAGACCTCTCCCCGGGCACGGCGCCACACGAACGGCCGCAGACCACGCAGATTTCCGTCATGGACGGAGCAGGCAACGCGGTGTCGATGACCTACACGCTGAACGGCTATTTCGGCGCGATCGAGATGGCCGGCAACACGGGTGTGCTGCTGAATGACGAGATGGACGATTTCACCTCCAAGCCCGGGGTGCCGAACATGTTCGGGCTCGTCCAGGGTACTGCGAACGCGATCGCGCCGGGTAAGCGGCCGCTATCCTCGATGGCGCCCACCTTGGTGACGAAGAACGGCCACGTATTCATGATCCTGGGTTCACCTGGCGGTTCGCGGATCATCACGATCACGCTGGAGACCCTGATGAACGTGATCGATAATGGCATGGGTCCGCAGGCGGCGGTGGATGCACCGCGGTTCCATCATCAGGGGCAGCCCGACATAGTGTATGCCGAGCCCTACGCATTTTCGCCCGACACGGTCAGGCTGCTGCGGAAAATGGGCTACACCCTGAAGCGGCAGACGCCTTGGGGCGCGGCCGAACTGATAGAGGTCGGGCCGTCACGCGAGGGCGCAAATATCGCCTCATCTGGCAATGATTCGATGCGCGGGGGCGCGCTGCGACCGGGCATCCTCTATGGGGCGAACGACGACCGCCGCCCCGGGGGTGCGGCCATCGGCTACTAGAACATGTTCGCCTAAAGATAATTCCCTATGGACCCTCAGCACCGCCAGCAGGAGAGCGGAGCCGGCCGGTGAATCGCCTTGTATTGCTGAATAACCCCCGCATGCGTTCCGTCCATTGAGTCTTGCGCGCTTTAAGGCCCTCAGGGCTTGTAAAGGCATTGCGGTCCGAGAGGTCGTAGGCAGTCAAATAGCGCGGATGAGCCTGAGCGGACTCGTAACGCCGGGCACGGACAATGCCGGGCACGCGAACGAGCCGGGGCAGGTGTTCCTCATCATACCAGGCGTTGTATTCCACCGCGACACTGTCAGGCACGTCGGTATGGACGACGTAGAGCCATTGTATTTCGGAAGACACGTCGTCAGGATTGGAGAGATCCCGCCGCAGGTTGAACGACATCGCTTCAAGGTCATCCGCGTCCGGCGTCCATTCCTCCGTTCCCGTTTCGGGAACGGGCACCATCGTCTCATACCACGCAAGCCAGTACGGCAACGCATCCTCCAGCATATAAAGCCTTGCCTCGGAGATTTGCCCCGCCAACCGGCGGATCATCGGCGTCGCGTTATCGGCCGTGCTGAAGCGATGTATGACGAGCCCTGCGTCCATCATTGGCGAAGACATTCCGATCACATGTACCTAATGGGAGAGGGGAACGCCCTTGAGCATGAGACGGTAGAGATACCGTGGCTCGCTCATGTCATAATCGGCGTTCGCCTTATGCATGAGGCACCGATTGTCCCACATCACCAGATCGCCCGGCAACCATGCGTGGCGGTACTGGTAACGATCCTGAGTCGCGTGCTCCAGAAGCTCGTCGAGCAAGGGCAACGCCTCCCGATCGTCCATGCCGAGGATGCCTTCGATGCGGATCGGGTTGATATAGAGTGCGCGCCGGCCACTTTCGGGATGCGTCACGACAAGCGGCTGCAAGACGGCATTGGGAACCACCGCGCGCCGTTCGTTGCTGAGTTGCGGGAGTCTCCGCTCGCTATGGCTGCTTTGATAGACATGGATGGCTCGCCGCCCTTCAAGGCGCTGCTTCAAATCCTGGGGAAGGTCATCATAGGCACGATACATATTCACGAACTGCGTATCGCCGCCTTTGCTCGGCAATTTTACCGCGCTCAGCACGGTCGCCTTCGGCGGCGACGGATCATTGGAATGGTCGGTGTGGTAGCCTTCGCCCGGGATATAGCGCTTGCCATTCTCGAGCGTATCCTGATTCGAAATGTAATGCACCATCGGGCAGTCCGGCACGGAGAAGCGAGGGTTGTGTTGCGGAAACACCTCGCCGAAAATCTTCATCGCCTCCAGCATCTGGGGTGCGTTCAGAGACTGATCCCTGAAGGCAAGGACGGCGTGATCGGTGAACGCCTGATTGAGGAGCGCGTGTGTCTCCGGGTTCACCGGCCCGGCCAGGCTCACCCCGCGTATCTCGGCGCCGATGACAGGAAACGGATTGATCTGGATGGCTTCCATTCACGTTCTCCCCTGAAGCTCGTACACGAACCGTCCGGTCCTCCGCATAGCCCCAGGTTCGACATGCGGTCAAAGACCAATGTCTGATGGCTCCATAACGAAGGAGCATACTCGAATCGCTACACGCCTTCTTCCTGGGCCCGCTGGATGGCCGAGCGCGTCCAGGCCGGTGCGATCATGCGGACGAAATCGACCACATGCCGGCGGAGATACATGTCCCGCCGCATGGTAATGACCGTCCGCGCCTCGGGCAGCAGGGCGGTGACGTCCGCCACGACCAGATTCGGCGGCCTGGATTGCGTTATGCACGCAGTCGGCACGATCCCCACGCCGATGCCCTGAGCGACATACGCCTTGATGACGTCCGAATCACTGGCCCGCACGATGTAATTGGGCGTGATCCCCAGGGCTGCGAACGCGCGGCCGATGTGCAGGCCCGTCGGCGAGCAGGCGCCGTACCCGACCAGGGGATAGGAGCCAAGTTCCTCCAGCGACAGCCGGGGACGGCGTGCCAGCGGATGGCCGATGGGAATGATGGCGGACCGGCGAAGCACCTCGCCGGCGAGCCTGGCTATGCGGGGGGATTGCGCGGCGATATCGCCGTTCTCACCGGTTCCCACGCCGATATCGGCATCCCCGGCCGCGACCAGCTTGTCGATGTCGTCCGCTACCGACTGGAGCAACAGCAGCTCGACTTCCGAGTGCATGGTGCGCAGCCGCTGGAAAGGGCCGAGCAGGGTATAGCGGGCGTGGAGATGGGTGGTGGCGACGACGAGCCGCCCTCCGGTACGCCGTACCTCCGCGCCGATCAGCCGGATGTTTTCCACCTCTCCCAACAGGCGTTCGGCAGCCGTCAGAACCATGCGGCCGGCCTCGGTCAGGGCCACGATACGGTTCCGTTTGCGGACCAGAAGCGGCGTGCCCAATTCGCGCTCGAGATCCTGGATCTGTCGGCTGACCCCGGGTTGGGACGTGCCGAGAGCGAGTGCCGCCGCGGATATGTTCATCGATTGCCTGACGATCTCCCTGAGGAGCTCGATCTGCTTCAGCGTCATGACCCCATATGCCTTCCTGCAATTCCGGCAACTCGATCAGGTCGGTGGAGAGACAGGACCCAGGCCCGCTGCCGGAACTGAACCGATCCGCGCCCGCCGGCCCTGGACCCGGGATCCGGACGGTCTCCTCCGCCGGCCGGGATGGCCCGGTCATACTTGACCGCCGAGGAACGCAACACCTGCCTGCGGGGGCCGGGCGCCGACCGTGCGGGTCCGGCCGCCGGCGTGCTCGTGATCGAGAGCCCGAAGAAGCGCCGCTGTGGATGCGCTCCACCTGCCAATATGGCGCCGTCGTGATCCGGCGGAGGCTGGCAACGAGGTTCTTGCCATCGCTTGCGCGGCAGGACCTGTATGTTATATCATCCCATTCTTGGGACTCGCCGGGCCCGCCAGACTTGATATAATGTGTCAATGCGTGCTGACCCGGACGCGTCCCCCTCTGGAGGCCTGCTATGCCGCTGACCACCCCATCCGAGCCCTCGCAGATCCCCGTGACGGTCCTGACCGGCTATCTCGGTGCCGGCAAGACCACGCTTCTGAACCGCATCCTCTCCGAGAACCATGGCAAGAAATATGCGGTGATAATCAATGAATTCGGGGAGCTTGGCGTGGACAACGACCTTGTCGTCGATGCTGACGAGGAAGTGTTCGAGATGAATAACGGCTGCATTTGCTGCACTGTTCGCGGTGACCTCATCCGCATTATCGGGCAGCTCGTGAAGCGCAAGGGTGTGCTCGATGGCATCATCATCGAGACAACCGGCCTCGCCGACCCGTCTCCGGTCGCACAGACCTTCTTCGTTGATGACCAGGTCAAGACCCGTTCGCGGCTGGATGCAATCGTAACCGTGGTGGACGCCAAGCACCTGCTCGCACGGCTGTCGGACAGCCACGAGGCCGAGGAGCAGGTCGCGTTTGCCGACGTGATCGTGCTGAACAAGACCGACTTGGTGACGCCGGAGGAGCTGGAGGGTGTCGAGGCCCGCATCCGCTCGATCAACCGCTCCGCCCGCGTGCTACGGGCCGAGAGAGCCAATGTGCCGCTTGCCGAAGTGCTGGATCGCGGCTCCTTCGACCTCAATCGCATCCTGGAGATGGAGCCGGATTTCCTGTTCGGCGAAGACGATCACGTGCACGACGATGCCGTAACCTCGGTCAGCCTGACCTCGGACGCTCCGCTTGACATGCAACGCTTCAACGCATGGATTGGCACAGTGCTGACGGAGAAGGGACAAGCTCTTCTGCGCACCAAGGGCATCCTGCATTTTCAGGGCGACGATCGGCGGTTCGCCTTCCAGGCCGTGCACATGATAGCCGATGGCGACTATATCGGCCCCTGGAAGTCTGGCGATGCGCGGCAGAGTCGGATCGTCTTCATCGGCCGAGACCTCGACAGCTCGGGGCTGCGTTACGGCTTTGAGGCCTGCGCAGTATGTTGAGGGGGCTGGTCGGGCTTTCGAGCGCGCCCTCCTGTCACGGGAGGTCGCCATGACGACCGCGCCGGACAACACCCGCCTGCTCGACGAGCTGGAGACGATCTGCCGAGGGCGCGGTGGCCGGATGACGCGCCAGCGCCGGGCGGTGCTGAGCAAGCTGCTTTCCGTCAGACGACCGCTGCCGGCTTATGAATTGCTTGACATGCTTCGGCCGACGGAAGTGTCCGTCACCCCCGCCAGCGTGTATCGATGCCTCGACTTCCTCGTGGAGCATGGCCTCGTCCACCGTTTGGAGACGACGCGGTCGTTCATTGCCTGCGAGCACCCGGACCACCCCCATGCCGTGCAATTCCTCATCTGTCGTCGGTGCGGCACGGTGGTCGAGGCGGAGGACAGCTGGGTTGCGACGGCGACCGAGAATCTTGGACAACGCTTAGGCTTCGCGCTCGATCAGCGAACCGTCGAACTGACGGGCATCTGCCCAACCTGCACGACCGGGAGTGCGGGCTCCGCGGCCCCGTGCATTTGACGGTCCGATCTGTGCAGCGCTTCTCCTGGACCTGGCGAGATCGGCTGGTCGAGGCGGTGTACGAGGTGCTGGGTTCGGGCATGCCGGTCCTCCTGCTACCGGCCTTCAGCACGGTCTCGAGTCGCGAGGAGATGCGCCCGCTCGCGTCACGACTGGCAGCGTCCGGGCTGGCGTGCACAGTTTTGGACTGGCCCGGCTTCGGGTCGTCGACCCGTGGCCGACTTGACTATGGCCCGGCACTCTATCGTCGCTTCCTGGCCGATTTCGTGGCCGCAACGATGCCAGCCGGTGGCGCGGTCATCGCGGCCGGGCACGCCAGTAGCTACGCGCTGGCGCTTGGCCACGAGCGCCCGGGTCTCTGGAAGCATGTGGTGCTGCCGGCGCCGACCTGGCGGGGTCCGCTGCCGACCGCCATGGGGCCGCACCCGCGCGCGTACGGGCTGGTGCGTGCTCTGGTCGGAGCACCTGTCGTCGGCGAGGCGCTCTACCGTCTGAACACCCATCCTCGGGTCATCCGCATGATGTATCGACGCCATGTTTATGCGGATGCCACCCAGGTCACGGCGGAATTCGTCGCGATGAAGCGCGGCTTCGCTTGTCGGCCCGGTGCGCGCTTTGCATCGGCCGCCTTCGTGACGGGCGCGCTCGATCCGCTCCCCGATCGGCAAAGTCTTCAGGCTTTGCTGACGCCCCCACCGGCGCCGACATTGGTTCTATGCGGGACGTCAACACCGCCGAAGTCGAAAGCCGAGATGGCAGCGATCGTCCCCGGCCCCGATGTTCGCGTGCAGTGGATGCCGGGGTCGCTGGGCCTCTACGAAGAGTCGGCCGAGCTCGTCAGTACGTCTGTTGCAGCCTTCCTGGGTGATTAAGGACGTGTCCAGCCGCTCCCGGCACGTGCGCGCCCAAAACATGCGCGTCTCCGACGATCTCCTTGCGCATGTCGCCCCGCTCGGGCAGCAGCATGAGCATCACCGGATTGCGAGGGGCGTGACAGACAGTCGGAGCAGGGATCGCGGCGGGCGACGGCTCCCGCCAGCCCGGCGCCAACGAGCTGGAGGGCGCCCGCTTTCTCGGTCGCCACGCGACCGAGAACACCACCAGGCGGGGCGCCTGATCGGCGACTCTCTGGCGCGCTTTCATCCCATGCAATGGGCCCGCGACCGTTGCTCGCTTCACGCCAGCGCGCCCAGCACCAGCCGCGCCCCGACCAGCGCAAGCACCCCTGCCAGCAGCGGGCGGAGAACGCGCTCCGACACCCGGGTGCCCAGCAGACTGCCGATGCAGATGCCGGGCACCGCGCCCGCAAGCAGCAAGGCGAACAAATGCCACCGGACGTCGCCGAGCAGCCAGTGTCCCACGCCTGCCAGCAACGTCAGCGGCACCGCATGCGCGATGTCCGCCCCGACCAGACGGTTGAGCGCCTCACGCGGATAAAGCACCACCAACACGGTCATGCCGAGCGCTCCTGCACCCACCGAAGAAACCGACACCAACACCCCCAGCACAGCACCGGTCAGCACGGTCAGCTGCGCCGTGCCCCGCGGGGAGGCCGGCATCCAGGTCGCCGCGATGGCCGCTATACGCTGACGCAGGATCAGCGACGTCGCACTGATCAGCAACGCGATACCCAGCATAATCGAAATGCCCTGCGCCACCTCCGGACCCCGTAGGTCGAAGCGCGACAACACGAGCAGGGCGGCGGCCGCTGCCGGCAAGCTGCCCAGGGCGAGCCACGCCGTGATCCGCCAGGCTATCGCGTGCCCGATGCCGCGGACTGCGGTGCCGACGGATTTGCTGGCGGCGGCATACAACAGGTCGGTGCCGACCGCGGCTGCGGGATGCACGCCGAACAGCAGCACCAGTAATGGCGTCATCAGCGACCCGCCGCCCACGCCGGTCAGCCCCACCAGCAGGCCGACCAGAAGACCCGAGGCGACGTAGACGGCGCCGCCCGAGCCGATCACCCAGGCGCCGATCATGCGTGTGCCCATACTGACCGGACCATGCCCCAGATCCTTTCGTTGTGGCCATCAGATCGATCGGACGCCGGGGAGCAGGGCATGAACGTAATGGCAGGGAGGTTATCCGCGGCGCTCGTCTGCCCGCGACCCGATAGTGGACCCCCGCTACGCTCTGTTGGCGCGCCCTGGTGGACTCGAACCACCAACCCACAGCTTAGAAGTTGATGGACTTTCCTGTCTCGTCAGTCGGGTGTTTGCAATCGCCCGTGCCAGCGAGGTCGGATTGAGAGTGGGGACGGAATGACGGTTGTGCAAACGCCGCCCCTTCCTATTGACCACCTCCGTTGGCGTCGCAATCACTGCAGCGAGCTTGAACGGGCATCTTCCAGGCAAGCATCCGGCTTTCGGGCCTGGTCCTCAAAACAGGACGCGCAGGAGACTAAAAATTCGGACAATTTGGTACAAAATCAAGGTGTAGTTTCCGAAAGTAAGACGACATACGGTCTCAACCCCCCTTGTTCCTGGCTAACACGCTTTCTTGCCCGATCGTCGGCCTACTTACCGTCTGCTGAGTAACACAAGGCTGCCGGGGTCGTTGGTACCCTTGCCCATCGAGCGGCAGGCGCCGATCCACCGCCACGCCATCCGGCCGCGCCGCCCATCCCGGCAGCACCGGAGAGCACGGTGCCCGATTCTGCCGGCTACCGCCCGCATGGTACGGCGCAAAAGGCAAAATCACCCGCACCATGCAGCGCTTAAGGCGAAACCGGGCGCGTGCCGCAAAGGCAAAATTGGCGGATTTCTGCCGACTTCACTGCATTCGCCAAAGCAGTACGACACCCCGCAGCAGAAAGCGCATCCCATTCGCGTCGCTGCCTCCGACACTGGTCTCGCGGGCCCCCTGTCAGGCACACGGGGGCAGAGAACGAATAGAGTACAGGATGGGCGTACCGCTGGCAGCGTGCGCGCCACAAGGATTCGTCGCGCGAGCGCTCCCGCGCAGGGCTTCGCCCCGGCGCCCCCTTGTCCCGCGCCCGCGCAGCGGTCGCCGGGGGATATCGGGCGAAGAGGAATGGGCGGTCGGCGGAAGCCGAGCGCGCCACGCCTCCCATCCCCTCGATTTCGACGAGGAGCGACGAGCGATGAGCGAGCATGACGAAGAAGTGGAGCGGCTGCGTGCTGGCGTAAGCTGCGCGACGGTGCTGGAGAAGCTGACGCCGGGATGGTCCCTGGACCAGCGGGAGAGCACGCGGCGCGCCCTGAAATACCGGCGCGGGGGCGGCGAGATCCTGATGGGACCGGACACCATCGACGCGCTGACCCGCCTGCTCGGCGCGCTCGCCATGCAGGCCTGCCCGCGTATTGTGGCCGCGACCGACGCCGACCGGGCCGGTGAGCGTAACGCCAGCCGGCTTCAGGAAATGGCGGAGATCGCCGGCATTCCGTTCGAGCGATGCCAGCCGCCGGATGGCCACAAGGACTGGAACAAGTTCCTGGAGGCCGAGGCGGGGAGGGGGAGACAATGACACCGAACAGAGCCTGGGTGCTCCTCAGCCCTTCCCGGAAGCGGCTGAACCTTCTCGACCCATCTCCTAACTCATGGGACGACGCCGACCTGGCGGTCGGGCTGTCCCGGACCTACCGATGGGGCGGGCACTCCGCATGGGATCTGCCGCTTTCCGTCGCGGAGCACAGCCTGACGGTGCTGGCGCTGCGCCGTGCGATGACGGAACCGACACTGACGCCGGCCGAAGAACTGCGCGAACTGCTCCACGACGCAGACGAGGGGTTTCTCTCGTTCGACTGCATCACCCCGGTGAAGCCGCATCTCGGCGCCGGCTACACCGCCGTCGTAGGCCGCCTGCAGATCGCCATCGAGAACCGCTACCGCCTGCCGGCGTGGACGGCGGATCAGCATCAGCATCACAAGCACGCCGATCGCCTCGCCGCGGCGAGCGAGGCCCGCCACGTCGTCGGCTGGGGCGCACACGACATCCGCCACAGCCTGGAGATCGAGGTCGATCCCATCGACGACGATCCGCTGCCGGTCCAGCCGGGGCTGCGACCCTGGGAGCCCTGGCCGCCCAATCTCGCCGCCGGCCTGTTCCTCGCCGAGCTGGCCCGCCTCTGCGCGCTGCGCGACAGCACCGCGGAGGCTCGGCATGTCTGACGGCTCTGAAACCGATGTTATCGCCGGCCTTACGCCACGCCAGCGGGAGGCGGCCAGGCAGGACGGCGCCGTGCTGGTGCTCGCCGGCGCCGGCACCGGCAAGACGCGAACGCTCACCGCGGCGGTCGCGCGGCGCGTCCGTGTCGTGGGTGCCGCGCCCTCGCGGATCCTCGCCGTGACCTTCACCAACAAGGCAGCGGCCGAGATGTCGGCCCGGATCCGCACCGCCCTGACTGGGCAGGCCGGCCCGACCTGGGTGGGCACGAGATCAAGGACGCGCTCGCGCTGTTGCGCATCGCGGCCTGCCCCGATGATCGCCAATCCGACGAGGCGGTGCGCCGCGTGATCAACGTGCCGACCTGCGGCTTCGGGCCAAAGGCGATGGATGTCCTCGAGACCGAAGCAGCCTGGCGCCAGGTCTCCTTGCTGACCGCGCTGAAGACCGCGCCCCTGCCGCCACGCCCACGAGCTGCCGGCTTGCGCTTCGCCGATGCCGTACGCGCGATCGGGCGCGATCCCAGCGCCACCTTGGCCGATCAGATCTCGCTGCTGCTCGATGCGACCGGCTATCGGGCCACGTTGCGCGACAGTCGTGCCGAGGCGACAGAAGGGCGCCTGGAGAACATCCAGGAGCTGGTGCTGCTCGCCGGCGGCTTCCACACTGCCCGCGAGCTGCTCGACCACGCCGCCCTGACGAGCACCGCGTCGTCGGCTGGCTGCGCGCGTAGGCGCATGCTCTGTCAACGGCGCGACCGACGCGCACCCTGGTCGATGCGTTGAACGATCTTGAATTGCTCAGACGATTCTGAGATCTGGGTCCGATCACCGGTGTCGACCCAAAGCGGTCCTCCGTAGTCGCAGCCCAACTGGCCGAGATTGGCCGGGAGCGGAATGGCAGCTTTCGGGTTGGCCGAAGTGAAAAGCGGCCATTTCCCAATTTTGGCCTCTCGGTTAGCCCCCGACCCTTCTCGGTCACTCAGCCTTCGCGCTGGGAATGGCCCTCCTGCGGATTCCGACGAAGGCGGCCAGGTATTCCAATCTGATCGCGGCCACCCTACCGATCTGATGGCGGCCGGTCTGGTGTCGTCTCGCGGGCCGATTTTGGTCATGTCATGGCGGTCGCGGCCGGGTCAAGCAGTCGTGCGCTGTCGGGGTCGAGGCGGCGGACAATTCTTTGCTTCATGGCGTCCTAATCCCGCCCGTAACCCCGCGGCGGCTTGACCTCGGCCAGCACGGTGAGGTCGAGATCGGCGATCGCCTCAAGCGCCTCGGCCATGGCGGTACCGCGCAGGCTGTCCGGCAGCGCCTCCAACCAACCGACACACTCGACCTGGATCCGCAGCAGTACGTTGGTCGCGTCATCCCAACGCTGGAGGCGGCTGCGCCGGTCGATCGGCCGGCGTGTTCGGATCACGACGGGCGATGGCTGCGTCAAGTGGCGGGCGCGATAACGAGCCTGGCGTTCGGCGTTGCTCAGTGCGTGCTCGCCAGCGGGTTTCTGGCCTCTTGGCATGGTCCTGATCTCCGTTACGTAACGCTTTGCAGTGGAGGGCCGGAATGTCCGTGGGGGGGACGCTTCATCCGCCAGCACGCGGCTTGCGCAGGCTTTCGCCCCGCAGTTCGATCCGGTGCGCGTTGTGGATGATCCGGTCGAGGATGGCGTCGGCCAGCGTCGGGTTGCCGACGATCTCGTACCAACGGTCGATCGGCACCTGGCTGGTGATGATCAGCGAGCCGGCGCTGTAGCGGTCCTCGACGATCTCCAACAGATCGCGCTGCTGTTCGGCAAGCAGCGGTTCCGGTCCCCAGTCATCGAGAATCAGGAGATCGACCCGGGCGAATTGCTTCAGCAGCTTGGGGTAGCGACCATCACCGCGGGCCAGCGCGAGTGCGGCGAACAGCCGCGGCACGCGCTGATAGAGCACCGACAAATTGTCCCGGCAGGCCTTGTAGCCAAGCGCGCAGGCGAGCCACGACTTGCCGACCCCGGCCGGACCGGTCAGCAGACAATGCCGGTGCTCACGGATCCAGTCACAGCCGGCCAACTTCAGGAACATCGTGCGGTCGAGACCGCGCGGCGTGCGGTAGTCGACATCCTCGACCGCGGCCAGATGGCGCAGCTTGGCGGCCTTGGCGCGGCTTTCGAAGCGCTTCTGCTGGCGCAGCGTGCTCTCGCGTTCGAGCAGAATGCCAAGCCACTCCGCGTGGCCGAGTGCCGCACCCTCCGGGTTATCGGCGATATCCCGGAAGCCCTTGGCCATGCCGTGCAGGCCAAGGTCGGCCAGCAGGTCG
Source organism: uncultured Pseudomonadota bacterium (assembly GCA_963708095.1). GTDB lineage: Bacteria > Pseudomonadota > Alphaproteobacteria > Acetobacterales > Acetobacteraceae > JAJZVS01. Next base: position 1,712,018 of record OY970182.1, on the reverse strand, counting down.
AGCGTTGGATGAGTGAGCAAAGTCAGTCTCCTAATGGTAGTAGCGGGGGCCGCGGATGTTGTCGTGCAGCAACGGCGTGCCGTCCGCGGCTTGCGGCGGTGCCGACTGGTCGATCCGGTGTTTGAGGATCGAGGCGACCGAGGCGTAGGACAGCGCGCCGATCGCGACGGCGCGCAGGCTGACCGTCTCGGCCCGGGCGGGATCGATGCCGCGGAACAGGCGCAGCACGCCGAGACAGGTGCGGAAGCCTTGTTCTGGGTGCGGCCGGCGGGCCAGCACCGCGATGACCAGCCCTTCGGTGTTCGGCCCGATGACGCGGGCCTGATGCTGCAACCGTTCCGGTGTCCATTCGCCGTACCGCCGGTGCGCGCTCGGCATGTGCTCGGGCAGAGTGCCGTGCCGCGGTCCGGTGTAGCGCCGGGCGTGCGCGGCAACGCGCTTGCCGCGGTGGAAAATTTCAATCGTGCGGATCGTGGCGCGGGTGTCCACCTGCTCACGGATCAGGGCATGCGGCACCGAGTAGAAAAAGCCCTGTACCTCGACGTGGTAGTCGATGCCGACCCGGGCGAGACGCCACTTGGCATACTCGTAGTCCTGCTCAGGTAATGGCTGCATGGCGGGACGTTCGACCGTCTCGAACAGTTGGCGGCGGCTGACACCAAGCCGGCGCATCTCGCGGCCATTCATCCGCTCCAGGGCCACGGTGATCTCGGCGTTGCATGCGGCCAGGGAGAAGAAGGTAACGTGACGCAACTGGCCGAGGATGTAGGACTGGGCGAAGCGGACACCGGCTTCGACCGCGGCTTTGTCCTTTGGCTTGCGTGGCCGCGCCGGCAGCACGCCGACATTGTAGTGCGTGGCCATCGCGGCGTAGGTGCGGTTCACCTCGGGGTCGTAGAAGGACGGCTTGTTGACCGCGCTTTTGAGATTGTCCGGCACCAGCAGGCGCGGTGCGGCACCGAAGAAGCGGAACATGCGGACATGGGCGCCGATCCAATCCGGCAGGGTCTGTGTCCAGGTTGCCTCGGCGTAGGTCAGGTTCGAGGCGCCAAGCACACCGACGAAGATCTCCGCCATGCGGATCTCGCCGGTGAGCGGGTCGGCGATCGGGACCTTCTTGCCGGAATAATCGACGAAGGCCTTGTGGCCGGCGACGTGGGTTTGGCGCATGGTCGGCGACAGGCGGCGCTCGAACGCGCGATACAGCTCGCAGAACCGGCTGTAGCCGTAACCCTCGGGATGGGTCGCGCCATACTCCTCCCACAAGATCAGCAGGCTGACCCCGGGCCGCTTCATCTCGCGCACCAGCGCAGCCCAGTCGGGTTCGGGATGGCGGCGAGCACCCAGCTTGGTGCTGGGCGCAGGGAACAGGCGTTGCTCCAGCGCCTCGTCCATCAACTCGGGTGGCAGCGGCCAGGCAAGCCCGGCGGCGCCGGCCCGCGCCAGGTAATCCTGCACGGTGCTGCGGCCGACGCCGACCTCGCCGGCGATCACCCGAGCGCTGGCGCGGGCACCGAAGTGTAATTGCAGCACCTGCCGTATCCGTCGCATGGACAGTCTCTCCGTCGGCATCCGCGTTCCCTCCATCAATTGCGATGGGAAAACATGAACCCGGGTGAACACTGACCCGCGAGACGATCTCTTCTGCCCGGAAGCCCTCTTCCTGTCTGGCGGAGGGCGGCCGGGATCAGATCGGAATGGTGGCCGCCATCAGATCGGAATACCTGGCCGCCTTGCGTTGGAATCCGCAGCCCTCCAGCCCAATCTGGACGGCGTGACCCAGATCAGCGCATGCTACGATGGCTCAACATCGACGGCGATGGCGCAGGAGATTTGATATGGAAGACCGAGAGATTCGAGCGGCTCTGGATCGCCACTGGGCCGCCTCCGATGCGAACGACTTCGATGGGGAGCACCAGATTTACCGACGAGGATGCGGTACTCGAATATCCTCAATCGGGCGAGCGCATCCGCGGGCGGCGGAAGATTCAGGCGTCTCGCACCGCGCAGCCGAACCTGAAACGCTTCACAGTGCGGCGGATAATCGGGGCGAGCGACCTCTGGGTCACTGAATATGTCCTGACCTATGACGGGCGACCGTCTTACACCGTGAGTATCATGGAGTTCCTCGATGGGAAGGTGGCACGCGAGACCCAGTATTTCGGCGATCCGTTCGACCCGGGGCTTTCGCGCGAGCAATGGGTCGAGCGGATGCCCTGAAACCTAGCCGCCGTAAGGATGGCCATCTGCCGCTCGCTCGATCGTTTGGAGCTGCCGATTGATACGGCCTCTCTCGCCCGCTATCTCATTGGCAAAGTATTGGTGCGGGAGTTGCCTGAAGGCGTCGCCAGCGGTCGTATTGTTGAGACCGAGGCGTATGTCGTCGGCGACGCCGCCGGGCACGCCTACCGGGGGATGACCCGGCGTAATCGTTCGCTGTTTCTTGAGCGTGGACACGCCTATATTTATCTCGCCTATGGCAGCTCATACATGCTGAATGTCTCGAGCGAGATGCCCGGGATCGGAGCCGGCGTCCTGATCAGGGCGCTCGAGCCGCTCGAAGGCATCCCGATCGTGCGGCTAAATCGCGGCATCGACCGCTTGCGCGACTTGGCACGAGGACCAGGAAGGCTCGCGGCGGCGTTGCGGGTTGATCGTTGGCTTGATGGGCTCGATCTTTGCCGAAAGGGCCCCCTGTGGCTCGGGCGCGGAGACCGCGAACCCGGCGAGATCGGGCAGAGCATTAGAATTGGCGTTTCGCGGGATACGAACCGCCTCCTGAGATTTTATCTTCGGGACAGTCCGTTCATCAGCGGTCCAAGATCGCTCAACGAATAAGAGACCGCCACAGTCGCCCTCCTCCACCTCTGAAAGGCGGTCAGGACGCAAAGCCCCGGTCGCCCCGAATGACGCGGCTGCAGCCGTTCGAGCCGTATCTGCGCGAGCGGCTTGCCACGGTTCCCGAACTGACCGGGCGCCGCCTGCATCTGGCGAGTCTCAGGATTTCGTGCCACGTGACAAGGGCGATCTGGACCATAGGAAACCGGCTGATCAGGATTTCCTCAATCATGGTGATGCCAGCCCCCCCAATGATAATGTCCCGGTGCTTCCACGACGCAGCCCGAAAGCATTGTGGTCGCAACAAACAGGCTGGCAAGCAACAGCAGCGTCCGGCGCATTCGTGTGACACTTTCTTCTATGAAGGGCGGCGCCCTCCGGCAAGCGCAGTATGTGGGAGCCCAACATGGCGGAAGCGGGGCGGACGGGTGTCAGGTTTACGGCCTCATCCATGGCTCATGCCCTTGTGATCCCGGTCGATCAGGCCCCTTCGGAGACCAGGAAGGCGCCGGAACATTGGATCTGGGGGTTGGGAGTTCAACTCTCTCTGGGTACGCCAATTCCAGCGTTGGTTTCGAAGTCATTTCGTCGAGTGGTGACGCTGCCCACCGGCAGCCCCTCGGGATCTTCCCACGTTATGGTCGAACCGCTCCCGAACGGACGGCACGGGGTAAGCGCCCGGTGAGCCCCGCCTTGCTGTAGGCGGGGGAGCTATGTCGTGCTGATGCCCCTAGCGCGGTGGGTAAGGTCGAGCGTAAGGCGATGTCGAACGGCACGGTCAGCGCGATTTCGGTGTCGATCGCTTTGATCGAGCGCCCCTTCGAGCGCAGCCACGGAACGGCCAGGAACTCGTTCACAAACGAATGGATCGTTCCGACGAAATGCGGATGGCGCAGGAGGAGATGGCCCGCGCTTGTCAAACTCAGGCGGCCGCCGGTCGGGCCATGTGCCCGGCGGATCAGCGCTTCCTGGTTTCGGGCTCGGCCGCGACGATGCGGCCAGCCTTGATCGCCGCCAAGAAGTCGCTCCAGTCCTTCTCGGTTTGGTCCCCGTAGGCCACGGCAAACGCGCTGATCGCCTCCTCGAAGGTCGTGCCGCTGCCGGCATATCCGGACACCAGAGCCGGGTCGCCGGCCCGTGCATGCGCCCGCGCGAGAGTGCGGCCGCAGAGTGAGGCATAGAACGGCAGCGCCGCTTGCAGCTGCGTTCCGATATTGGCCAACCGCGAATCCTTGAGCCGCCTGATGTAGAAATACCGCTTGTCGATTGGCGCGCGCGTCCAGCCGAGGAAGACATCGGTCGCTGCCTGCATCATGCGCTGGCCGACCACGACCCTTTCACCATGATTGGCGTAGTCGGACGCGCCGGCAAACGGCGCGAGCACTGACTCCTGCGCCTCCTTGATCTGCAGCAGGAGCGGCGAGCCGTCACCCGCCGTAAGCAGCCCAATCGCGCAGAACGTCCCGACACTGCCAACCCCGACTGCCTTGAACGCAACGTCGCGCAGAGTATGGCGGTGCAGCAGCACGCGACGGTCCTCCTGCAGTGTCTCCGCATAAGACGCGAAGGCTTTGCGGGCCGGCAGGGCATGCTTGCTCAAATGATAGACCAGTGGCGGCCTCTCGCGGATATCGAGGCCACCGCCCTTCTCCACCAAGCCGAAGTGCTTGGCGCCACTCTCCAACACCTGGGCAAGGCGTTTCTCCACCGTACCGCGCACCTTGGGCTGGTCGATGCCGGCAATCGCCCGGGCGAGATCGACCCGCCGGTTCCAGGCATCGACCGGCGGTAGCTGGGCCAATTCGGCCATGTGCTCGCGGTAGGATCGGGCGGCGGTGCGCGCGAGCCCGCGTGCGGCCTGCTCGGAATATTGGGCGACGCGACCGGCCACGACGAGGCTGGTTGCCAATCTCTTCAGGTCCCACTCGAAAGGAGCAGGCAGCGTCTCATCGAAGTCATTGATGTCGAAGACCGGCAACCCCTCGGGTGTCGCGTAGGAGCCGAAATTGGCGAGGTGCGCGTCGCCGCAGGCCTGCATGCGAATCCCGGTCGCCGGCGTACGGGCCAGATCCGCGGCCATCACGGCGGCAGCGCCGCGCATGAAGGCGAAGGGATCGGCGCGCATCCGCCCATACCGGATCGGCAGCAGTTCCTGGATCCGGTTCTTGCCCTGTTCGATCAGAATTCCGACCGGGTCCGCACGGTTGCCAGGCGGGGCCCACTCACCCTGCGCGCCGCGCGGTACGTCGCGGCGGAGGGCTGCCCCGGCCCGCCGGCGGTCGTCCGGAGTGCGGGTCGCCATGGACGTGTGGCCACGGACAAGGCTGGTATCCATGACGCCGTTCTACCGTCACATGCGGTCCGATGCACGCAATAACACCGGCTGCAACCGCCGCACCTGGCCCGAAGCCGACCTCGCCAGGCACTCCGCAATGCTACGCTGGCTCCCGGATCATCAAGATATCCGGGAATGTCAGATCTAGCCCCATAGGTACATCAATTTGTCTCATCGTATCATCAGACGACATCCAGAACTGACCCACGACCACCGCCCGGCATGGCGTCCGGGGACGCGAGGTCCAGGCGTTGCCGCCACGGCGTCGATTCCGGCGCCACGACGCGAGCCTCTCGATGCCTCCGACCCCAGCAAAAGGGCAACTCTCCAGGTGTTATCAATGCAGTTGCCTCATGCTAGGGTGAGGTCAGAGTTCGACGCCGGTCCACAGCGGACAATTTAACCCGGATGGAGTTTGCACCCACCGCGACGGGTAGGTGCGGCCGGACTCACATATCCACGACCGAGCCATCGACGTGCGGCCGCATTCGGATGGGTCGCGGCTTCGGCGGAAAGCGTCGCTCGATGTCGTCCACCAGCGTCAGGCCGATGCCGGGAGCATCCGGAATCGGCAGGAAGCCACCCACGTGGTCGGACAACCCGGTGGCGATGTCGTTGCCAAGCGGCGCCGAGTCGCCCTCGAGTTCCGGCGTGCGGGACGGATACTCCTGGATGGCGAAGTTCGGGATGCAGGCGGCAACAGGAGCACGATGGCCACACCAGCAAGGTGTCGCAGCGGCTTTGGGGGCCTTGCGAGGCGCGTCGACGTGCTCTGCTATCTCTGCACGCCCGGTTCCAATGCTTGTCCCGCCCGTAGTGGCCGCCCCGGTCTTCACCATCCGGCGGAAGGCCCTCCGCGCCGGGCCTCAGGGCGTTGCCGCCGCCGTGTCCGGCGCTCCCGCCCGCCGCACGGCGTCGGCCCTGCCTGCCGCGCCGGCGCGGGCCGGACCATCGCCCCGCGTCGGCGCGTGCGGATCGTCAGTAATAGTGCCAATGCCCGTCGCGCCGCTGGCGGTGCATGTAATAATGATTGTTCCAATGGTAATTATAATAGCGACCCCTGTAACGGTACGGGTAGTGGCGCCCGTGGTAGTAATACGCGTCGACGATGGCGCCGTGCGACGGCACCGGCGCCAACCCGGCGCCGATGACAGGCGCGGCGCCCGCGGGCGCCGCGACGGCGAGCGAAGCGACGCCCCCCAACACCGTCAGTACTCGAAACATGGTCTTCATCCTGCGCGCTCCTGTGTGCCGGCCCGAGTCTGACCGATTCGCCCTTGGCCGCCCGCCAACCTGCTGAGGCCGGCGGAAATGGGCAAGTCGCTTTGATGCGGCTGGCGGCGGCCGGGCGGCAAATTCGGCGTGAGCGGAAACGCCGCCGGCCCGGCTCGCGCCCGCCCAGAGCGGCGCCAGGATGCGGCGCCAGGATGCGGTGCCAGGGCACGGCCTCAGGGCACGCGCGCGTGTCCGCACCCCCACCCTTGGCACCCAGGGCTGGGCGGCGACGCCCCGGGCGGCGTAGGCTCGCCGCCGTCATGATGGCCGGATCGCACGTGATCGCCGGGGCGGCGGCGTGGCTGTGGGCGGCGCCGCACCTCGGCCTGCCGGCGTTCGATCCGGCCGCGCTGGCGCTCGCTTCCAGCGGGGCGCTGCTGCCCGACATCGACCATCCGCAGTCCTGGGTGGGGCGGCGGGTGCGTCTGGTCTCGCGGCCGGTGGCGGCGGTGCTCGGGCACCGCGGCGTGACCCATTCGCTGCTGGCGGTGGCTGCCTGCGGCCTGCTGCTGCGCTGGGACGGCGTCGCCCATGCCGTCGCCGCGCCGCTCCTGGTCGGCTACCTCTCCCATCTCGCGGCGGACCTGCTGACGTCGAGCGGCCTGCGCCTGGCCTGGCCGCTGCGCCACCGCGTCGCGATCCCGCTCTGCCGGACCGGCTCGCTCGCCGAGGCGGCGATCGCGGCCGGGCTGCTGGTCTGGATCGCGGCGAGCCTGTTCGGCCTGCGCGCGGGCCTCGGCCTCTGATCCGCGCGGCGGGCCTGGGGCCTGCGCTGCGCCGCCAGCTCATCTCCCGTACGATGCACCGACACGTTGATAGACCGACAATCCTCGGTGGACCGGGTGGCGTGGACTCGAAATAGAGCGAGGTCCCGGCCGGAGCCTGACCGTCCGACGCGTAGTACGCGCCTGCGCATCTGCGCGCCGGCACAACTCCCACGTCGCCCGGCTGCTTCCAGCCATAGATGTCCAGCGCGAAGAAGCAGGCGCGGCGTGATCGGGCGTTGACCGGACTCGACGACGGTCACGTCGTCGGCCCATACCCACACGCACTCATAGGTGATCTTGCCGCTTAGAGCCCGTCCGAACAGTTTGGCATCACACCGAACGGTTGCGGCAAGTCGCCTGAGCCTGATGCGGATCATGGCGAGGCGGACGAACACCGCCTCTTGGCAGGTGTGCCATTCGTAGTCGCGCGACAGGCGCCGGTTGTGGCTCCAGCCAACGTCCGTTCCGAATGCGTTGATCGCGACGCGGAGGTCAGGGCTGCCAAGCCGGGTCCGATGCGCGTGGATAGTCTGCCTATATAGAGGAAATCAAGCACCACCGCGACGTACAAAGAGTCGGCGGTTATCGGATGAGGGCTCTTGCTGTCCGCGGCGATAACACAACCAAAGCTCCGTTCCTTGCGACTTGCCGCATGATGGGCCGGAATTCAACTGCTCGTTATAAACGCTCGGGTCGATTCCAATACGACAGGTCTCAGAAATTCTATTCATCACACCGAAAGAGAATCTCAAGGACTTGTTATCTTCCGGCAGCGCCGTCGCGCCGCTTCATGTTCGCGCTTTCCTCCGGCCTTCTGTAGGTTGCGCCGCAACATCATGGAGGCGATTGAATGGCGAGCACGACGTCCTACCCGCTTGGCGTCTTTGTCGGAAGTCCGAACGCAGAGTTCGAGAGTCAATACGCGAGCTTCCAGACGGCGCTGGGTGCGACGCCGGGCTTCATGGACGCCTTCACCGACTTTACGCAGGCGCCGGCCGACTGGGCGTCGAATGCAAACTGGACCGCCAGCTCCTGGGTGCAGGACGGCCTGAGCGGCACTACGCCGGTGATCGGCATCCCGATGGCCAGCAGCATCACCACGGACGCCGACAGTTTCTTCCAGGCCATTACCGCTGGGACCTACGATTCGGTCTACAAGGGCATCGTCAATTCCTGGGTTGCCCAGGGCTTTACCACGCTCTATTTGCGCCTCGGCTACGAAATGAACACCGACGGCTACATGCCGTGGTCGGTGGGCGGCAGCGCGCAGACCGGCGCGGATTTCGTCGCCGCTTTCCAGCATCTCTCCACCTTGATGCGCCAGGAAGCCGCGGCCGACGGCGCGACCGCGAAGATCGTGTGGAACCCGGCAACGATCAACACGACCTCGCAGAACACCGCCAACCTCTATCCCGGCAACTCCTACGTCGACGTCGTTGCTGCGGACACGTACAGCCCCGCCTATCCGCTCGATCTCTATAACTGGGCAAGCAACAACGGATCCTATGCCAGTTCGGAGAGCGCCTGGGCCGCCAATCCGCTCAACCTCGAGCATTTCTGGGAATACCCGAATGCCACCGCCGGCGATCCCACCGGTGCTGCCAACACGAGCGGCTGGAGCGTGCAGGATACGATCAACCTGGCCGAACAACAGGGCAAGCCGGTCGGCATCGCCGAAACCGGCGTCGGCAGCACCAGCAGCAATTTCGGCCCGGCGGACGACCCGGCCTTCGTCGCCTGGCTGGCCTCGACATTGTCGCAATCGAGCGCACCGGTGTCCTTCGTCAACACCTGGGATGTCGCAGTTGGCGACGGCAATTGGGACTTCTCCTCCTCCGGCGCGACCAAGCCGGCGACCGCAGCCGCCTGGAAGCAGTATTTCGGTGGGGGATCGACCGCGGGCGCGCAGCCGATGCTCGTCTCGGTCAGCGGCAGCACCACGGCGGAAGTGGTGGTGGGCCCGGGCAATCTGAACGCCATCCTCACCACCACCGACATCAACGGCCGCAGCCTCGCCATGCCCGCGGTCACCGGCGGGGTGCAGGATTGGTACGCCAGCCAGACCGGCCTCGCCGGCAATGTGCACCAGTGGATGGACAGCTCCGGCACGGTCAACCTTTCCACCGACACCTGGAACCTGGTGCAGACGGCCTCCATCGGCGATACCACCGGCGGGTCATTCAGCCTGTCCAATTTCGTCGAGGTCGATGCGACGCTGACCGGCGCGAGCACCAGCGCGGCAAGCAGCCTGACGATCGGCAATGCGGAGCGCGGCACGATCAGCCTTGGCAGCGGCAACTACAACATGACGTTCCATGCGACTGCCGGCACGTCGGTTGCGGCAGACAACACCGTCAACGTCACGATGGGCAGCGGCAACGATAAACTCGTGCTCGACGGTAGCAACGGGTATACCGTCGCCGATGTCATCGGCGGCTCCGGCAATGACACGATGAGCTTCCTCAACACCGGCAGCGTCACCGTCACCGCCGGCAGCGGCGCGACCGACGTCACCGGCGCCGGTGCGGCTGACACCTACGTCTTCCTTCCCACGTCCGGCGTGCTGACCGTGCACGACTTCGCCCCGGGCCGAGGCGACGTGCTGGACATCAACCACAGCCTGGAGTCCTCTCTGCAGATGGGCGTGTCGGGCGGCAATACCGTGCTCAATTTCGGCTCGGGCCACGATATCATCCTGGCCGGCACGACGACCGATGTCTCAAGCGCCATTAAATGGGTGTAAGGACCGTCGAAGGGGATCAGGCCTGGTGACCGAGGCCTGGGGCAACCGCCATTAAGCAGACGTCCGCGTCCACGCGATGATGGACTGCTCGTGGATGTCTCCCAGTTCGCGCGCCAGAAGCGGCACCGTCCAGTTCGCGTAGCCATCCGGTGGGGCGTGATCGAGCATGGCCAGGATCCGCTTGCCATGCTCCGGGCAGTATCTCGGGGCGGCGCCGCGGTTCCCGGCCAGCACTTGCAGCGCTTGCCGTTCCTACTGCGTCAGCGTGATCTCGGTCGCCAAGGGGATCGCTCGCATCCACCCTTCGAATCACGACTCGCGATCCAGCGATCGTGGGGACTAGGCCGCCTGGGGGCGATTCTGCAGGCAGCTCGGCTTGCGGTGCCAGCGCACGGTGCTTTGCCGCCTGGCGCCGGCTCTGCGCGAAGCGGCGTACCGCAAGCGCGTCCTCGGTGCTTGGCACCTCAACTTCGACGCGGACGATGCCCCGTGCGAAGCGGTGGCGTTTGACGCGCTCGGTGGTCTCAGATGCCATGCGGGCCTCGGTATTGCGCGTTTACGGAAACAGGCGGTCGGCCTAGCCGGGGGTCCAGCAGCAACGGAACCGAAAGTTCGATTCAGCCCGCAAATCCACAGGCGTGGCCCAACCGCCGCTGTCGACCCACAGCTGCCTATCGACCGGCCGGTTGGCCGCGGCCGAAGTTGGCCGGAAACGGAACGGCTGCTTTGGAATGCCCGACGGTGACAAGCAGACGTTCGCTTCTGGAATTGTCGACGGCAGCCGTCGACCCATCTTGGACATAGGCAGTCGCGTGTCACAGCAATGCGCAGCTCGCTGATCCGGAAGAACGCCCCGTTTGATCGGCCCGGCCTCACGGCGGTACATGAGCGGCAGGACTTACATCCATCGCGCGCCTTGCACCGAGTTTGCCATAGCCGCCGTCGAACCGCCACTCATGGCTTCCGGCATCAGCGAAGCCTGGGGCCCCCTGGACACAAACCTCCTGTGATGGCCAGACTCACGTGGCACAGAGGAGCTCCCCCGATGACTATCATCGATTCACAGGTCCATGCCTATGAGGCGAACACGCCGAAGCGGCCCTGGCACAGTGTGCCGAACTGGCCCGATCACGTCACGGGTGACGAGATGGTGGCGGCGATGGACAAAGTCGGCGTCGACGGCGCGATATTCATCTCCTCATTTTCCATGTACCGCTACGATGCCAGCTATGCGGTGGAAGTGCAGCAGGCCCATCCGGGCCGGCTCGCCATCGTTAAGCCGGTCGACCCGGACGATCCGGCAGTGGCCGATGTCGTCGCCGACTGGAAGAAGACACCGGGCGCGGTCGGAGTCCGTATCATGGTTCCGAAAGACGCAGGGCGCGAGCCGAACGACCCGGGCCTCGACCGGATCCTGCGCGCGGCCGCTCGCCATGATTTTCCGGTCAACATCCTGTGCTGGGGCAACTTGGACACGGGCCCTGCACTCGCCGATCGCCATCCCGACACGCGATTCATCATCGACCATCTGGGCATTCTACAGCCGCGCGTACCGCCCGCGCCGCCACAGCCCTGGGCCGACCTCCCGAAGGTGCTGGAACTCGCCAAGCGCCCGAACGCGGTGCTCAAAGTCAGCGGCGCCTGCACGCTGTCCCGGGCGCCGTATCCTTTTCCGGACATTTGGGACCCGCTTGCCCGCGTATTCGATGCCTGGGGTTTTGATCGCTGCTTGTGGGGCACGGACTGGACGCGCGCGTTCGCTGTCGTCAACTATGAGCAGGCCGTCGAGCCCTTTCTTAGCACTGACCGCCTGAGCGACACTGAGCGGGCAATGCTCATGGGCGGCGCCTGCGCTAAGGCTTATGGCTGGTCGCCGCGGAAAGCTTAGTCTCCCTTGTTAGTCCATCGGGGTGACGCGGCAGCACCTGCGACTATCGCTATTGGCCGCGGCCCCCCGACAGTCGGTCCGATAAATGGCCAGAAACGGCCAGACCCGGCCGATCGGAACGTGTCCCCTTTTCCTGCGGGCCGCCTGAAACCGGACAGGCGGCTTTCCTTGATGCACGTCAAGCACGATGCCTGCCCGGTATCGGCATCTTCAGATCGACGTGGCCGTTGCCGCAGGGCCGGAGGCCGGGTTATCCTTCCCTGCGGACTGGTGAGACGGTCGGCTATCCGGAAGTTGTCGGGCTGTTTGGTGATCTAACGGCATTCCGCGACGGAATGCCGACTGATCCGGCAAGGCCCGAGGCGGTTGCGGAACTCTTCGCCGTATCGTCCTTCCCTTACCGAGGACGCAAACGATGACCTACACGATCAACGTGAACGGGGCGAAACGCACCGTCGATGTCGACGGGGATATTCCACTGCTCTGGGTGTTGCGCGACGAGCTCGACTTGAAGGGCAGCAAGTTCGGCTGCGGCGTCGGGCTGTGCGGTGCCTGCACTGTCCATCTCGACGGTGCGGCCGTGCGTTCCTGTTCGACACCGATTTCGACCGTCGGCGGTGCCGCCGTCGTTACCATCGAGGGGATGGCGGTCGATCCCATCGGCAAGAAGCTGCAAGCCGCCTGGATGGAGCTCGACGTACCGCAATGCGGCTATTGCCAGGCAGGTCAGATCATGTCGGCGACCGCGCTGCTGTCGAAGACGCCGCATCCACAAGACGATGAGATCGACGCGGCCATGACTGGCAATGTCTGCCGGTGCTGCACCTATACGCGCATCCGCGCCGCGATCAGGAAAGCGGCGCGGCTTCATACCGCCGCCGCGGAGGTGAAGTGATCATGGCCAGTATGACCGCGAAGCGCATTGCCGCCCCATCGCGCCGCGCCTTCCTGAAGGCAAGCGCGGCGGCCGGCGGTGGGCTGTTGCTGCATGTGATGCTGGGGCCGCTGTCGGACGCTGCCATGGCGGACTCGCCGGGTGCGCCGGCACCCGGCGTCACCACGCTCAATGCATTCATCCGCATCGCGCCGGATGGCATCGTCACCATCATGTCGAAGAACCCGGAGATCGGCCAGGGCATCAAGACGATGCTGCCGATGGTGATTGCCGAAGAACTCGATGTCGACTGGAAGAATGTGCGAGTCGAGCAGGCGCCGCTGGATGCCGCCAAGTATGGCCGGCAATTCGCCGGCGGCAGCATGGCGACGCCGCTCAACTACGAGCCGCTGCGCCGCGTCGGCGCGGCCGGGCGGCAGATGTTCGTGGCGGCGGCAGCGCAAAGCTGGAACGTCGCGCCGTCGGAATGCCGCACCGAGGCGGGTGTCGTCTATCACGACAAGAGCGGCCGTTCGCTCGCCTATGGCGCGCTGGCAGCGAAGGCCGCGGCCCTGCCGGCGCCAGATCTCGCCGAGGTGACGCTGAAAGATCCAGCTACTTTCAAGATCATCGGCCAGCCACTTCCCGGCGTGGACAATGCGAAGGTGGTGACCGGGCGGCCGCTTTTCGGCATCGATGTCGCCGTACCGGGCATGCTCTACGCCGTGTTCCAGAAATGCCCGGTGTTCGGCGGGACGGTGAGGGGCGCCAATGTTGATGCGCTGAAGGCGCTGCCGGGCGTGCACGACGCCTTCATCGTCAGGGCAAGCGAAGCCAACCGCAGCGGCGATCCGCAGGGGCTTAGCGACGGCGTGGCCATCGTGGCGAAAAGCTGGTGGGCGGCAAGCCGGGCGCGCGAGAAGCTCGAGGTCACCTGGGACGAAGGTCCGACCGCGGCGCAGAGCAGCGAAGGCTTTGCCCGGGGGGCAGCCAGGCTCGCCCAGGGCGCGCCAGCTTCCTGTCTCCGGCGTGACGGCGACGTGGCCGCCGCGCTCAAAAGCGCGGCGCAGGTCGTGACGGCGGCCTACTCCTACCCCTTCCTCGCGCACATCGATCTCGAGCCGCAGAACTGCACCGCGCAGTTCGAGGCCGGCAAAGTCGTATTATGGGCGCCGACGCAGAATCCCGAGCCGGGCGCCAAGCTGGTGGCGGCGACCTTGGGGATCGCCGAGAGCGACGTAACCGTCAACATGACGCGCGTCGGTGGCGGCTTCGGCCGGCGCCTGCGCAACGACTTCATGGCCGAGGCGGCCTGGATCTCCAGCCAGGTCGGCGCGCCGGTGAAGCTGCTGTGGAGCCGCCAGGACGACATGCAGCATGACTTCTACCGACCGGCGGGCTTCCATTTCCTCCAGGGCGGCCTTGATAGCCAGGGCAAGCTGGTCGCCTTGAGCGATCATTTCGTGACCTTCGGCCGGCGCGGCAGGCTTGCCGATTCGGCGGCGATGGATGCCAACGAGTTTCCGGCGCAACTCGTCCCGCATCTCGAATACGGCCAGTCGGTGATGGAGCTGGGCGTGCCGACCGGGCCGCTGCGTGCGCCGCGCTCCAACGCGCTCGGCTTCGTCTTCCAATCCTTCATCGACGAACTGGCGCATCAGGCCAAGCAGGATCCCGTGGCCTTTCGCCTGGCGCTGCTGGGCGAGCAGCGAGTGCTGGTCAATTCGACCGGCAAGCCCAATGCGCTGCGCGATTTCGACACGGGCCGCATGCGCGACGTGCTGCGCCATGTCGCGGAGGTGTCCGACTGGTCCACCCGCCACACGCTGCCCGAACGTACCGGCAAGGGCGTCGCTTTCTATTTCAGCCATCTCGGTTACTTTGCGGAGGTGGTGCAGGCGACCGTGGCGCACTCGGGCGAGATCAAGCTCGATCATGTTTGGGTGGTCGGCGATGTCGGCAGCCAGATCATCAATCCAAGCGGCGCCGAGAACCAGGTGTGCGGCGCTGCACTCGACGGACTGGGCGCGGCGCTGGGCCAGGCGATCACGATCGATCGTGGGCGCGTCGTGCAGGCCAACTTCGACAGCGTGAAGCCACTGCGCATGGATCAGGTGCCGCCGGTCGAGGTGCATTTCCTTGCTACCGATCACCCACCGACCGGCCTCGGCGAACCGGCTCTCCCGCCGGTCATTCCGGCTCTCTGCAATGCGATTTTCGCCGCGACCGGCCGGCGTATCCGCAGTTTGCCGATCGACACCGATGCGCTGAAGGCCTAGCGCGACCGCGCGCGGGCGGCCGGCGCGAAGCCGAACGGGGAGGATGTCGTGCTGCAAGGAAAAGTGTTCAAACGGATGAGGATGTAGGGATTAGATTCAAGCTCACGCGCCCGCATCCGGAAGGTTTGCAACAGAGAGAAAGTATGGTCATCGAGGTTGACATGTTCGATCTCGATGACCCGGACGTTTACCGGAACAAGCTTTCGATCACCGTGGTGCAGGCCAAGGAGATTGGGCGCTGGCTTGCCAAGCGGGCGCAGGAAGCCGAGCGGGCCGACCGATGGCAGCGGATACGGATGTTGCTTCGTGTCGCGCGTAGCTGGCTTTTCACATGAGCGGATTCTGCGACGCAGAGACCGTGCAGAATTCATATGTGGACGGCCTCTGCCTGCGAAGGGGTTGAGTTCGGTTCTGGCGAGATGGACGGCAGCGTGACACCCAGCCCGCACAAGAAAATGTCGTCGGGCCGGCGGCGGGTGCGGTCACGATCACGTCGCGTGCCCGGTCCGGCGCGACCTGCCCCTATCCTTCCGGTGCCAGGCGCAGTGTGGCCGCGATGACGACGACGATCAGCGCGCCAACCGCGCCCGGGAGAAGCGCCGCTTCCGTGAGAAGCGTCGCGTCCCATACGACGCCGCCAAGATAGGGCACGATGAAGGTCATCGTGTAACCGATGGCGAGCATGCCGGCCGCCAGCCGGTGCACATCGTCCGGCTGGGCGAGCAAGGGCGGCAAGGCGAGCGTTAGAATCATGATGAAGGCCGCGGCGAAGCCGACCAGCGCCGCCGCGGCGATCATCACCGGCGTCGAGGGAACGAGCAGACCCGCGAGGCTCGCGAACCCGACCAGTGCCATGACGATGAACGGCTCTTTCCGCCCGACCAGACGGCGGCCGAACAGCATAAGGAGGAGCGAGGCCGGAAGCTGGCCGGTGTTGAGCACTGTGAGCCCCGCACCGATCAGGCCGGACCGCCCGATTGCGTGCAAATAGTCCGGCAGGAAGGCGTTGCAGCCGAAATAGAGCGCGGCACCGCCGCCTTGCACCAAACCGAGTTGCCAGGTGCGGACGTCGCGCCAGTCCGGCCACCAGCGCACCCGTGCGTGCCGCAGCTGCGGCTCCGCGTGCGGCGTGCAGAACAGCAGCAAGAACGCCGTCATCAGCACGGGCGCGCTCCAGAACACGAAGCTAACTTGCCAGCTCCCACCCACGAATGGCAGCACGAACGGGATGCTGAGGCTTGCCGACAACATCTCGCCCATGAGCAGACCATTGGCATAGACTGCGGTGGCGAGCGACACCCGCGCTGCGAACCAGCGGCCCACGAGCGTCGGCAGCGCGGGCTGCATGACCGCGACGCCGGCGCCCATCCCCGCCGTCATCGCAAAGAGCATCGGCACCGACGGCCCCACACCCCTGAGCGCCGAGCCGACTGCGACGAGCAGGATCCCGGCGATCGTCGCCCGCCGCGCGCCGACCCGCGCGATCAGGAGCGATCCCGGCACGGCGGCGATCCCGAACACCAGCACCGGCAGCCCGGTGAGCGCGGCCACCATCTCCTCGTCGAGATGGAGATCGCGATGGATCAGCGGCAGCACGGGCGGCACCGCCAGGATCGTCAGGCGAAGGTCGATTCCGAGCAGCCAGAGCAGGCCTAGCCGGGGCCATCCAAGCTTCACCCTCGTGACGCCGCCCGCGTCCATCCGCTTTCCCTCGCTTCCGTCCCCCGCCTGCCGCAACCGGCAGGTGAGGCAGGCTAGCACCGACGGCGCCGCTTTTACCCCATGGCACCCGAGGGGCTGGGACGTCCCTTTGCAGCCTGAGGTGAAGTCTAGTGTTCTGAACCAAACATAGGATTCACGGTTCTGTTGCAAACGCCGGAGCTGGCCGCGTGAGTCCGGGGGGCGGGTGCTGCCAGGCGGCGATCTCGAACAGGCTGGCAACGAAGGCGGTCTGTGCCTGAATGTCGTGACCGTCGGTGGTGTGAACCTGTCCCTTCCTGATCATCGCCATCGCCTCGTAGCCAGCCAACGAGTAGGAGGCGCCTGGTGACAATAGCCAACCAACAACGCGAAGCGCAGCGCCGCCCGCTGCTGTGGGCTTGGCCGCTTGCGGTGGGCGGCACCGGCCGGCGGCGTGGTGGTTCCTCGGCTTCGATTTCCTCCGCGTTGGCGATGGCGAAGCCGTAGGACTTCACAGTCTGCACGAGGTCGGGCATTCCGGCGTTGGCGAGCTTGCGGCGCCGGCGGCAGATCGGGATGTCGATCGCCCTTCCGGTGCTGACTCCTGCACGCTGCAGAGGTGAAACAGGCAAGCTTCATGGGAAACAGCGGTGCCCCGTTTCAGCATGAGCAGTTCGAGCAGAGCGTATTCCTTGCGGGTGAGGCGAGCAATTGCCCGGATCCTCGCACGTGTCGGATGTGCATGCGCAACACCATTGGGCCGATGCGAAGCGTGGACGTGTACCAGTTGCCGCGGCGCCGCTGCAATCAGGGTAACAGCTCCGACGCCGCGCAAGCCGCAGCAGCACCGCTTCGATCGGGTCTCTTCCTTCGCAGGTGGGTTGCACCGCTTCGAGCGGCACACGGCTGAACACGCTTACAGTGTCGGGTGCGGGAAACAGCAGTGGCGCCGCGCGGCGCCCTGACGAGTTCAGGCCGGGACGAGTTGAGTCGCGAAGCGGATCAGCCGACTTCCAGCCAACCCCAGAAACATCTCAGGAGGGCGCGGGTGGGTCGGGGCTAGCTCCACCAAACAGCGAACAGGCAGGAAGTATTGTTGACACTAAGAATGTACGGCCGCACTGTTCTCTTAGTCTGCATTGCGTCAGGTGAACTGGAGGGTCTGTCGGGAAGGACAAAGACTCCCCGCCGTCCGCAGCGCCGCCATGCGCTCGAACCCACCAGCAGAGACGGGCGACCGCCGATTTAGGAGGAGCGAGGGCCGCATGGGATTGAGGAACCGGATCCGTCGATTTCTGTGGGATCGAGAACGCCGGCGAAGTAGGCGGAGCGGCGTCGCGCACTACGAGATCAACGGCCGATGCGTCACCGTCGCCCACCGTCGGACCGACGTCGATATGGCCGTGCTGGAACAGTGCTTCGATGCGGGGCAATACGAAATCCCGGAAGGCATGCCCCGCTACCGCTCCCGTGCCGAGGCGTTCTATGACCGTATCCTGGCCTCCGGCGGCTCGCCTCTGATCGTCGATTGCGGTGCCAATATCGGCGCCAGCGTCGCATGGTTCGCCGCCCGCTATCCGCGGGCGCATATCGTCGCCGTCGAGCCGGCGGCGGACAATATCGAACTCCTGCGGCGAAACTGCTGCGTGTACGACGTCGATCTGCGCGCGGCGGCGGTGGGGCCGTACGACGGCGAGACCTTCCTCTCCGATCCGGGGGCGGGCACCTGGGCTTACCAGACGGTCGATGCTCCCGACGCGGGATACCGGGTTCCGGTCGTCTCGATAGGCACGATCCTGCGCGAGAAGCCGGCGCCGCGCTATGCCCCCTTCGTTCTCAAGCTCGATATCGAAGGTGCGGAGAAAACCCTGTTCGCCGACGGCGCCGCCATCGACCATTTCCCCGTGGTCATCGTTGAACCGCACGACTGGCTCTTCCCCGGCCATCAGACTGCAGCGGGGTTTTTTCGATTTCATCATGAGACAGGCAGAGATTTCTGCTTCCATGTCGAGAACATCTTCTCGATCGCGTACGCACGCCTGGCGGAAGGATCGCCATGACCCAACTGATACCGGCGGCCTCAAAAAACCCGGGGTGAACCAGCGGTCCTGCGCCGCCCCGATGATCGCGGTGACGCCTTGCGTACGCAATACCTCCAGGCGTTGGCGTACCCTTTCACGCTCTGCATTGGTGCGGCCCGCCGCTGCGCTGAGCAGCACCAGCCGGTCCACTTTGTCCGGATGCTGCAGCGCCATCGCCTGCGCAATGATCCCGCCGAGGGAGAAGCCGACGACGTGGGCCGACGCCGCATTGCAGGCCGCGAGCACGTCGGCGACGTCCTGCACGAAATCGTCCAGCGACAACCCGCTTTCGATATGTCCCGATCGGCCATGGCCGCGCAGGTCCAGCCGCAGTACCCGGAACCGCGGGACCAGGTTCCCGGCAATGCGGTCCCAGCTCGTGCCGTCGGCGCCGGGAGCGTTGATGGTGCCATCGTTCCGCTGATCACCTGGGACACAGCGCAGCTTGCCCGGGCGACGGGCGTCAGTGAACGCACATGGGAACGACGCCGGGTGGCCGGCGATTCGCTTCCCTGCCTCAAATGCGGCTCCTGCGTGCTCTACTTACCCGATCAGGTGACGGCCCGGCTGCGCCGGCAAGCTGTCACCAGCACCTCCGCCGCAACCGTGCGCTATGGGGTGGCCGCGTGACGGACTGCGCTGTTTACGCCACGGAGCTCGACCGTATCGAGCTCGGCCTCGCCGCCGCTGGCCTGGCAGCGGATCCTGCTGGGCCCGATCGAGCGGCGTGGGAAGCCGCCGCCGATACGCTGCGATCGGTCGCGGCGTCGGGTACCCACATTCCCCTATGCCAGTTCAACCACATGCGGGCCGTCTGCGCGGCAGCCGCCGGCGCGATGTTGCACCTGCTGTCGGCCTGCCGTGACCGCCGCGCCGGCCGCCGGCTCGATGATCTCGCCCGCGCCCTTGCCCGCGTCCCCGACAGCCTGGCCAGAGCTAACGAACCGGCCTCGTGGTCCAGGACCTGGGAGCCGTCGGCCTTGGATACCCTCATGTATCCGATCGGCACCAAAGGAGCGCTCCGTAAACGTCCGATTGCGTGACAAGCACCAGAGCCGCCATCACTGAGTGTCGCGTCGTCCCGCAACCCGTCACACATCCAATGTCAGCCAAACCCTGATTCGCAAAGAGAGGTTGCCGGCCGCAGCGAGCAGGCTACGGTAGCGTGAAGCCTGGGTGGCCCCATCTTGAACCATGCCTTTGCGATCCTGCCATTCTCGATCTCATAGATGGCAACCACATCCACCTCGCCAGGGCCGTCCGGGAAGCAGCGCGTGACCGTCTCCTGATCGACCACCAGGTTGGCGACCGCGATGCGTTTGATCAATTGCCCGTGCAGGTTCGGTTCCTTGAACCGGGCCACGTGGCGCTCGCGAATCTCCGACGCTCCACACGCCAGAAGCCGGTCGGGGAACTCGTAGTAATGGCAGTCTTCGGACCACCACAGCATGAAGGCGTCGATATCGCGGGCGTTGTAGGCGTCGAGCTGTTTTTGCACAGGTCGTTCGATGTCGGCGGTGCTGCTGGCGTCCATTGTGGGGTCTCTCCAAATGCAAAAAACCCCCGCGACGGTTGTCGCGGGGGTTGAAGCGTGTCCTCGAAAGAGCCCTGGCTCAGGCTATGGTGTTATCCTTCACAAGCCTGGCCAGACTTCGGCACACACGGCAAACCCGCCGCGATCGAGACGGCGTCGGCGTCGGTCGGCGGCGCTCTGAGTCTGACACATTGTAACAGGAGGCTGCCGTTTCTTGGCTCGTTATGTCAAGCACCTTCTATGGTCCGCTCCCCACCCAAAGCCGCCCGTCCGAGGGGACCCGAACCCACCGGCATTAGGGCTGGGCAACCGAGATCACTATCTTCGGCAACCCGTCAAAACCTCTGTGTCGAGGTACTGGCGACTCAGCACCGTCGGCGACGGGACCTGCGCCGAGCCGGCATTGTGCGTCTAGCCGAGGCGGGAGCAACCACTCCACAGACCGCCACCCTCTCAGGCCATTCTATCGACTACTGCCAGAGGGTCATCGACATCTACCTTCCCCGCAGAACCGAGGTGGCGCTCGGCGGCATCGAGGCGTGGGAGCGCGCGGGATTAACGACCCACTCAGCGGTCGTCAGCATCGCCGCCGTTCGACCCAAACAGAAGTAGGCTGTGGGTTTTTCTTACCTGCCCCCAAGTGCAAACCGAAATGCAAACTGCAAACCGACCGACCGACCGATAAGTCGTTAAAATTGGCGCGCCCTGGTGGACTCGAACCACCGACCCACAGCTTAGAAGGCTGTTGCTCTATCCAACTGAGCTAAGGGCGCAACCGCCCCCTGAGTAGCCTCTCGCCCCGCCCGCGGTCCAGCGCCTTGCGCCTCAGCCGCCCCCCGCTCCCAGCCGCGCCCGCAGCGCCGTCACCACCTCGGCGAACATCGCCTCCGTCAGCCGCCCGGTGTTCGTGTTGTAGCGCGACACATGATAGCTGTCGGCCAGCAGCGGCCGGCCCGGCAGGACATGGACCGCCCCGTGCCGGAACGCCGCCCGCGCCTGCGTCACCCCCCAGGCGCGCAGCACCGCCTGGTGCGCCAGCACGCCGAGCGCCAGCACCGCCCGCAGCCCCGGCATCGCCTCCATCTCGGCGGCCAGGAAGGGCCGGCAGGCGTGCGCTTCCGCCGGCAGCGGACGGTTCTCCGGCGGCACGCAGCGCACGGCGTTGGTCACCCGGCAGCCGGCCAGCGCCATGCCGTCGTCGGTCCGCGCCGCATACACCCCATGGGCGAAGCCGAAGCGCAGCAAGGTCTCATACAACAGCACCCCGGCGTAATCGCCGGTGAACGGTCGCCCGGTGCGGTTCGCCCCGCGCAAGCCGGGCGCCAGCCCGACCACCAGCAAAGGCGCATCGAGCGCGCCGAAGCTCGGCACCGGTGCATTCCACCACTCCGGATGCGCCGCTCGATTTACCGCCCGGAACCCGGCGAGCCGCGGGCACAGCGCGCAGTCCGCCTCCGGAGCGGCCGGGTTGGCGGTCACGCGGCGTCGGGCGACGGCTCTTGGAACGGCTCGGCCGGCGTCGCGCGCACCGGGCGCGCCGGCCGCGGCTCGGTCTGCCGGCGCGTGAACTCAGGCGCAATCTCGGCGAGTTCCAGGAACTGGTCGGACTGGCGGCGCAGCTCGTCGGCCACCATCGGCGGGCTGGTGCGAATCGACGACACCACCGACACCCGCACCCCCTTGCGCTGCATCGCCTCCACCAGCCGGCGGAAATCGGCATCGCCGCTGAACAGCACGGCGTGGTCGAGCCGCGGCGCCAGCTCCAGCATGTCGACCGCGATCTCGATATCCATGTTGCCCTTCACCCGCCGCCGGCCCATGGCGTCGGTGAATTCCTTCGCCGGCTTGGTGACCAGGGTGTAGCCGTTGTAGGCGAGCCAGTCGGTCAGCGGCTTCAGCGGCGAATAATCGTCCGTCTCCAGCAGCGCCGAGTAGTAATAGGCGCGTACCACGTTGGTCTGGCGGCGGAAATACTCCAGCAGGTTGCGGTAATCGACGTCGAAGCCGAGATTGCGCGAGGCGGAATAGAGATTGGCTCCGTCGATGAACAGCGCCACGCGCTCGGTGGGCAGGAACATCATGCCGGGAACTCCTTCTTGGATAGGTGGGCCGCAAACGGCCGGAAGCGGCGCGAACCGGACCAAAACCGCTGTCCGGGGCGACCGAGGCAGCGCATCATTCCATCATCCCGGGCAAAAGTGAAATCCGCCCCGATCGCCGCGAACGCGACGCAGATCCTTATCGCCGTCGGTGCCAACCTGGCGGGGCCGGACGGCGCGCCGCCGCTGCGCACCTGCCAGCGTGCCGCCGCCGCGCTCGATGCGCTGCCTGGCCTGCGGCTCGTCGCGCTGTCGCGCTGGCATGAGACTGCGCCCGATCCGCCCTCCGACCAGCCGACCTATATCAATGCGGTGGCGCTGCTGCACGGGATGATGGACCCCGCCGCCCTGCTCGCCGCCCTGCACCGGATCGAGGCCGCCGCCGGACGCCGACGCAGCGTGCCGAACGCCGCCCGCACGCTCGATCTCGACATCATCGCGATCGGCGGCCTGGTGCGCGCCGCGCCCGACCCGGTGCTGCCCCATCCGCGCGCGCATCTGCGCGACTTCGTGCTGCTGCCGCTGGCCGAGGTGGCCCCAGCCTGGGTCCATCCCGTGCTGGGCCTCTCCGTCTCCGCCCTGATCGCGGCGCTGCCCGCGCGACCCTCCGGGTCAGACGGTCTCGCTCCGTAACGCCCCGCGTAATCCATCGGCGGCGCGCGCCAGTTCCGGCTCCAGCGCGGCCGCCTGCGCCGCGGCCTCCTCCAGCCGGCCGGCGCGCAGGGTAGCCTGGGTCGCGCGCACCCCCCGTTCCAGCGCCGCCAGCCCGTAGCCGCCCGCAAGGCCTGCCATCGCATGGGCGGAGGCGAGCGCCGCGGCCATATCGCCGTCGCCCATTGCGCACCGCAGCCGGGCGAGCAAGGCGGCGAGTTCGGCGAGGCACTCCTCCGCCACCCGCGCGAGGGTAGCGGGGGCAAGGTTCTCCCGCAGTTCCGCCACGCGCGACTCCGACAGCACGGCGTCCCGGGCCGCCGGTCCGTCCGCCGGCGCGGTGGAGCGGCGGATCGCGCCGGCATGGCGTGCCACGGCCGCCAGCAGTTCTTCGCGCCCGGCCGACTTGGCCAGCACCTCGCCCATACCCGCGAGCAGGCAGGCCGCGTAGTCTTCCGGGCTCGCGGAGCCGGTGAGGCCGATGATCGGCACCGCACGCGCCGTCCCCGGCAGCGCGCGGATGGCGCGGGTCGCCGCCAGGCCATCGAGCCCCGGCAGTTGCATGTCCATCAGTACCAGATCGTAGGCACCCCGCGCCGCAGCCCCCACCGCGGCGGCACCGTCCGCCACCGGGTGCACCGCATGGCCTTCGCGCCGGAGCAGGGCGGTCGTGACCAGGCGGCTGACTGCCACATCCTCGGCCAGCAGGATCCGCGCCCGCACCCGCGATCCGGCGTCGCGGGCGCCCACCGCGTCCGCCGGCGCCGGCTTCAACTCGCCGCCGACCAGCGGCACCGTGAACCAGAACACGTTGCCCGAGGCCGGCTCCGTCAGGTGGGCCGCCGCGTCGGCCGCGGCGCAGCCGATCTCGCCGCCCATCAGCGCCACGAGGTCGCGACAGATGGAAAGCCCGAGGCCCACCCCCGCGATATCCTGTCCCGGCGGGCCAAGGCGGGAGAACGGCTGGAACAGCAGGGCCCGCTGTTCCGGCGCGATCGGCGGACCCTGGTCGGTCACGGCCACGAGCAGGGTCGGCCCCGGCGCGACGCCCGCGTACAGCCGCACCAGTCCGGGGCGGGAGAATTTCGCGGCGTTGGACAGCAGGTTCACCGCGACCTGCTGCAGCCGCGCGGGATCGGTCATGATCACGCCCGGCACGTCCGCCGCGACCTCCAGCGCCAGCGACACCCCGCGTTCGGCGGCGATCGGGCGCAACATGTCGACCGCCCGCTCCAGCGGCCGGCGCGGGTCGCAGCGTTCGGCGTGCAGCGCCAGCCGGCCGGCCTCCATGCGCGAGACATCGAGGATGTCCTCGAGCAGCCGCAGCAAGGACCCCCCCGCCTGGCGCATGCCGGTGAGCAGCCGGCGGTAGAGGGGATCGAGCGGCGCGCCCTCCAGCAGCTCGATGCCGTGCAGCAGCGCCTGCAGAGGGGTGCGCAGCTCATGGCTGACCATGGCGACCAGGCGGGACTTGCCGGCGGTTGCTGCCTCGGCCGCCGCCCGCGCTTCGCGCAGCGAATCCTCGGCCCGCTTGCGTTGGGTGATATCGCTGAACAGGGTGATGAAGCCCCCGTCCGACAGGATCTGGCGGCGCAGCTCGATGCGGCGCCCGTCGGGGCGGGACCGTTCGATCCGGTGGCTGGCCGTGCCGGACCGCACGAGCGCCAGCCGCTGCGCCACCTGGATCTCCGGATCGCCGGGACCGAACTCGCCGGCCTCGGCCTGAGCCCGCAGCATGGCGACGAATTGTTCGCCGGTCCGCAGCAGATGCGGCGGAATACCCGCGATCTCCGCGACCTGCTCGTTCCATGCCACCAGCCGCAGGGCGGCATCGAACATGATCACGCCGTCGGGCAGCCCGGCGAGCAGCCCTTCGATCTGGGCGGTCTTCGCATCGGCCTCGCGCTTCGCGCCGGCGAGTGCGGCATTGACCGTCGCGAGCGCGCCGCGGTCGCGCGCCAGGCGCCGCTCCCGCCGCCGCATGCCCTCGATCTCGCCCATCACCACCAGCGCCGTGAGCAGGATGAGGGCGGAGATGACGAGGGCGAAGCGGTGGGTCTCGACCGCCAGGGCCCGCGGCGCGCCGAGCGTCTTGGCGCGGTTCACCGCCACCAGCACGGCGAGCGGCTGGCTGCCCACACGATGGAACGCATACAGGAACGCCGGGCCGCCTTTCGTCAGCGGTCCCGTCCCCGCGCCCCGCGCGCCCGGCGCGGTGGCGGCCTGCAGGGCGGCAAACGTCGGCGTGCCGGCGATGTCGGCCCCGGGGGCAAGGCCGGCGCCGAGGTCGGCGGCCGACCCGCTCGCGGCCCGCACGTACCCGGCACCGGTGCCGACCAGCACCACGAGGCTGTGCGGCTCCAATGCGGCCGGAAGGCCGGGGGCGAGCAAGGCATGCACCGGCAATACCATGACCAGGGCACCCATCAGCGCACCGGTGCCGATTCCGCCCGCGGGCGGGCGGAGCGCGCGCGCCAGGTCGATGTGCCAGCCCACGCGCGCGACCGCCGGCGCAGGCTGGTCCGGTTCGGCGCGGCCGATCATCAGACCCCGCCGCGTGGCCGCATTCGCCGCGTGGCGCTGCAGGGCGGCAAACGCAGTGTCGAGGCCGGGATCCTGCCGGAGCGGTCCGGGCAGGCTGGACTGCACCACCTTCCCCGCCGGATCGAGCAGGAACAGCCGCGCTCCGTCCGGCAACACCAGCGGCGCGCGAAACCAACCGGCCAGGTCGAAATGGGCCGGATCGCTGCGCCAACGACGCTCCAGGAGGCGCAGCAGGACGTCCGCGTCGCGCAGCCGGCGATCGAGATTACCGGCAGCCACATCCGCCTGTGCCGCCGCGACCGAGGCGACATGCTGCTCGGTCGCCACGCGCGCCGCAAGGATCACCCGGAAGGCGCTGGCCCAGGTGAGCGCGATCAGCAACGTCGTGAGCCCCGCGATCAGGGCCCAGGCGGCCGTCGCGCCGGCGCTGCGCCCGCCGAGCGAACTGCGATCGGCGCTGCGGCGGCCCAGCTGTTGCACGATGGGAAGCACCTCCAATGCGAGTGAAGAAACGCCCGATCGGGAAACCCCTCGGCGGGAGCCGGCTTTGCGTGGCGCGGCCTGATCGGTGCTTACAGAAGGATCGGCCCCCAACACAACCATGGCGCGACGTGGCGACCCGGATTCCGTGCCCCTGGTTTCAGGGAAGGTTTTTCGCGAACCACCCCCCACCGCGTTCGCCCGTCCGGTTCGCTGGCCTCGGCGGACGCGGCCCCGCGATGGCGCGCCGGCCTGCTTGCCGTTCCGCCGCCCCGGTGCGAATGTCCGCCGCAATCGGCCCGGCCGCGACGCGCGGGGGGCTTCCCGCGTACCGCATTGAGGGCAGAATGGCGAAAATCAAGGTCAAGACCCCGGTCGTCGAGCTCGACGGCGACGAGATGACCCGCATCATCTGGGGGTTCATCAAGGACAAGCTGATCCTGCCCTATCTGGACATCGACCTGAAATACTACGACCTCGGGATAGAATACCGCGACCGGACGGACGACCAGGTGACCGTCGACGCGGCGAAGGCGATCGCCCAGTACGGCGTCGGCGTAAAATGCGCCACCATCACGCCGGACGAAGCACGGGTGGAGGAATTCGGCCTCAAGCGGATGTACCGCAGCCCGAACGGGACGATCCGCAACATCCTGGACGGGACCATCTTCCGCGAGCCGATCATCTGCCGCAACGTCCCCCGCCTGGTGCCGCACTGGACCCGGCCGATCGTGATCGGGCGGCACGCCTACGGCGACATCTACCGCGCGGTCGAGATGAAGATCCCCGGCCCCGGCAAGGTGACCCTGACGTACCAGCCCGCCGACGGCAGCCCGGCGCAGACGCTCGACGTGCATGATTTCGGCGCCGGCGGCGGCGCGGCGATGGCGATGCACAACACGCGGGTGTCGATCACCGGCTTCGCGCGCGCATCGTTCAACTACGCGCTGCAGCGCGGCTGGCCGCTCTATTTCTCCACCAAGAACACCATCCTGAAGGCCTATGACGGCTACTTCAAGGACATCTTCCAGGAGGTGTACGAGAAGGAATTCAAAGCGAAGTTCGATGCCGCCAAGCTCACGTACGAGCACCGGCTGATCGACGACATGGTGGCCTGCGCGCTCAAGTGGAACGGCGCCTATGTCTGGGCCTGCAAGAACTACGACGGCGACGTGCAGTCCGATACGGTGGCGCAGGGCTTCGGCTCGCTCGGGCTGATGACCTCGGTGCTGATGAGCCCGGACGGCAAGACGGTGGAATCCGAGGCCGCGCACGGCACGGTGACCCGGCATTTCCGCCAGCACCAGAAGGGGCAGGAGACGTCGACCAACCCGATCGCCTCGATCTTCGCCTGGACCCGGGGCTTGGCCTATCGCGGCCAGTTCGACGGCACGCCGGAGGTGACCCGGTTCGCAGAGACCCTGGAGAAGGTCTGCGTCGAGACGGTGGAGGCGGGGTTCATGACCAAGGACCTCGCGATCCTGATCGGGCCGGAGCAGACGTGGCTGAACACCCAGGACTTCCTGGCGAAGCTGGACGAGAACCTGAACAAGGCGATGGCGGCGGGCTGAACCCCCGCGCGCGGTCAGCCGGGTGGCGGCGCGTCGCCACCCGGCACCGCGATCTTGCGCCAGTGGTCAGCGGAAAAGCCGCGCGCGTCCACCGGCTGGACGATCTGCCCCGGTACCGCCCGGCCCTGCGTGCAATGCCACCCATAGATCGAGGCATGGCCGGCGGCGAACAGCGGCACGAACGCAGCGTCTGGATGGCCCCGGCACCAGGCGATCGCACCCGGGTTGTGCTTGCTGGCGTTCGCTTTGCCGCAGTTCAGGTTCGCCCCCGTCACGCAGGCGAGCACGGCGCCATCGACGCACCGGATCACTCCTGTCCGCACCACCATCGCCGGTGGCATGGTGGCGTGGAAGGCGGCGTTCACCGCGGGCGCCAGCACGAGCGGGACCGGGCGCAAGGTATCGTCGGTCGGGCCGTGGCACAGGGCGGGAGCGGCCGCCGGCGCGCGCGTGCAGCCGCCGGGCGCAGCCAGCGCGATGGTTGCGAGCGCGAGACGGGCGGCGCGTTGCAGGGCGCGGCCGGGGACGATCCGGCGCGGTGCGTGCATCGGGCGGCGGCTATGCCGGCGGTCGCAGGGTGCGCCTGCCGGCGATGTAGGACGCGCCTTCGGGTCCGGTCTGCTCGGCATGGCGGCGCCCGGCGGGAATGGCGAAGGTTTCGCCCGGAGCGTATGCGCGCTCGGTGCCGTCGCTGACGATGGTCATGCGGCCGTCCAGGACCAGCAGCTTGGCGTCGAACTCATGCACATGCTCGGGACGGACCTCGTTCGGGTCCATGCGGCGAGTCATCGGTTCGTAGCCCTCGCGGGCAAGTTCGGCCTCGAACGTGGCGCGGTCCATCGGTGCCTCCTCGGCGGGGCCGGCCGGATGCCGGCGCCGCGAGACTATGCCGGTCCGGGGCGGGCGGCGAGCCCGTCCCGGGTGCGCGGCACGCGGTCCCGCTCCGTCAGCTCATGCTGACGGAGGCCAGGTTGACGAACCAGCTTTGCGCCGGCGCGAACCCTTTCACCTTGGGCGACAGGCCGCGCGGATTGAGGTCGTGCACGATGAACAGCCACGGCGCCTGATCGACCACGATGCTGTGTGCCGCGGCCAGCAGCTTCGTCTGCTCGGCCTTGTCGATGGTGGACTGCGCGGAGTCCAGCAGTTTGTCGACCTTGGGCATGCCCCAGTGCCCCCAGTTGAATCCGTGCGGCGAGTAGCTTTTCGAATCGTAATAACGGAACATCGCCGCCGGATCGACCCAGCTCAGGCTGATGTTGATGCCCTGGTCGCCATGCGACGGCGGGGAGTCCGGCGTGCTGCGGATCCCCACCAGCATGGTGCCCCATTCCACCACGTCGAACGTCACGTCGATGCCGACCGCCTTGAAATTCGACTGCAGGTACTCGTTCATCGGCAACGGCACCATCTGCCCAGATCCGGCCGTCGAGATCATGATCTTCGCCTTCAGCGGCTTGCCCGGCCCGTAGCCCGCTTCCTTCAGCAGCGCCTTCGCTTTCTTGGGATCGTAAGTGTAATGTTCCTTCGGATCGCCGTAGAACGGCGTGCCTTTGGTGAACAGCCCGTCGGCGGGAATCCCGGTGCCGTTGATGAGGGTGCACAAGTTCACCCGGTCGATCGCGTAATTGAGCGCCCGGCGCACGCGCAGATCGGCGAACGGCGATCCCTTGGTGACGTCGAGCACGTAGGGATAGGTGTGCGGATAGGGCCACAGGCTGACGGTGAAGCCGGCTGCCTTCAACGACGGGATGGCGTCCGGCGCCGGCACCTCGATCCAATCCACCTGGCCCGAGCGTAGCGCGGCCACCCGGGTGGTTGCCTCCGGCATCGGGTACAGCACCAGCTTGTCGAGTTTCGGAATGCGCGTCGTGTCCCAGTAGTGCTCGTTGCGCGCCATCTCCACATACTGGCCCTGCACAACCTTGGTGATGCGGAACGGCCCGGTGCCGGACGGCGCCTTGGCGAAGGCGGCCCAGCTCTTGCCGACCTTCTCCCATTGCGCCGGGCTTGCCATCAGGATGCGGGTGAGCAGGGCGGGGAGGAAGGTGAACGGATACGAAGTCGTGATGGCGACGGTCTTATCGTCCAGCTTCTCGAAGCCGGAGATCATGTAGACCGCGCCCTGGACGATCGGCGCCGCCGGCGCGTCGTACTGCGGCGATTTGTCGTCGTAGATCCGGCGCAGGTTCCAGATCACCGCGTCGGCATCGAACGCCGAGCCGTCATGGAACGTCACGCCCTGCCGGACGGTGCAGATCCAGCGCTTGATGTCCTTGGGATCGGTATGCCACTCGGTGAACAGGCCGGGCGTGATGTCGGCGGGCTTGTCGCGGTTGTCCCACAGGTTCCAGTTCACCAGCCCGTCGTAGGCGGTGTAGCCGAGGAAGCGGTAGCCCTCGAAGCCGTTGTTCGGAATCCCGGTCGGGGTGGGGATGTCGGCCGCAGTCATGGCGACGCGCAGGACCTGCGGTTCGGCGGCCGCAGCGGAAAGGGCAGGGGCCGCCGCGGCGCCGGCGGAGCCGGCGATGAAGAGACGTCGGGAGAGCATACGGGGGGTTCCATCGCTGAATCGAGGTGGGCACCGCGACATGCGGTCCCGGGAACGGGGAGGCCCCGTCGGCGCAGCAAGCGCCGTGCCATGCCGTGGCGGAGTGGAATTGTTGCAGAGCGTATTCCATTCCTGCGCCACCCGCCCGGGCCTGGTGCGCCTCGCCGCTCGGCCGCACGACGGCAGCGGCCGGGTACGCGGGCCGGTCGTGCCGGCGGGGCGCGCGGGGGGAGCGGGGAGGGGGCGCCGACAAGCGGCGGAATGATGACGGATTAGGCGGGGCGGCCAAACCTGCCCAGATTGTGGCAGCTATATTGTCTCGGGCCGGCGCGGGCTCCGCCCGCCCTGCCGGTCCCCGAAGCGAAGTCTCCCTGACCCTGACCGCCGATTCCATGGATACCGCCGACAATATGAGCGCATGCGTGCCGACAAGACGTTTCTCTACTCAGATGCATATTTTATAGGCTATATTTTCGCTGGACGAGGCTGAAACTTGTGCTAATCATGGGCACGCGATGCTGCATCACAGCATGTCGTCCGAGGCTCGCCCACCATGCTCCTGTTCGCCGCCCGTCGCCTGCTGCTCGCCATCCCGGTCCTGCTCGGCGTCTCGCTGGTGGTCTTCATCCTGGTCCACCTCGCCCCGGGCAACCCGATCGACATGCTGCTGCCGCCGGAAGCCTCCGCGCGCGTCATTGCGCAGGTGAAGGCCGCGTTCGGCTTCGACAAGCCGCTCTACATGCAATACCTGCTCTGGCTCCGCAGCGCGGCCACCGGCAATTTCGGCGTCTCCATCTTCAATGCCTCCCCGGTGCTCGGGCAGTTGTTCGTGGCACTGGGCAACACCTTCATCCTCGCGGTGCTGGCGGGCGCGGTCGGATTCTCGCTCGGCATCGGCCTCGGGCTCGTCGCGGCGCTGCACCACGGGCGCTGGCCCGACAAGATTTGTTCCGCTATCGCCACCACCGGGGTCAGCCTGCCGAACTACTGGGTCGCCATCGTGCTCGTGCTGTTCACCGCGGTGCTGCACAGTTGGTTGCCGGCGCAGGGCATGGGGCCGGACCAGATTCCGCTGTGGGATCGCGGACAATACCTGATACTGCCGGTCATTTCGCTGGCGCTGATCCCCATGGGTGTGATCGGGCGGCTGGTGCGCGCCACCGTGCTGGAAGTGCTGGGGCAGGAATTCGTCGGCGCCCTGCGTGCCAAAGGCCTCGGGCGCGGGCCGATCATCCGTCACGTCTGCAAGAACGCGGCCGCGCCGGTGCTGGCACTGATGGGGCTGCAGTTCGGCTACCTGCTCGGCGGTTCGATCCTGGTGGAGACGGTGTTCAATTGGCCCGGCTCCGGCTACCTGCTGAACCTCGCGATCTTCCGCCGCGATATCCCCGTGCTGCAGGCGACGGTGGTGGTGCTGGCCGCGTTCTTCGTGCTGCTCAATCTGCTGGTCGATATCGTCCAGGCGGCGATCGACCCGCGGCTGCGCCGCTGACCGGAGGCGCATCGATGCTCGACGCCGCGATCAGCCCCGACACCGCAACCCTTCCCGCTGGGCAGGCGCCCTCGCGCCCGCAAGGCTACTGGCGCTCGGTGCGCCGCAAGCTGCAGCGCGATCCGGTCACGATCGGCTTCGGGCTCGTGCTGCTCGCGATCGTTTGCATCGCGGTGTTCGCCCCGCTGGTCGCCGGCGCCAACCCGTCCACCGGCAGCATCCTGCACCGGCTGGCGCCGATCGGCACGCCGGGACATTGGCTCGGCACCGACGAGAACGGGCGCGACATGTGGGCCCGGCTTTGTTACGGTGGGCGGCTGTCCCTGCTTGCCGGCGTCGCGCCGGTGGGGGTCGCGCTCGCTGCGGGCGGGCTGCTCGGCGTGATCGCGGGCTACGCCGGCGGATTCGTCAACGCGCTGATCATGCGCATCATGGACGTGTTCTACGCCTTTCCCTCCGTTCTGCTCGCGATCGCCATCTGCGGCGTGTTGGGCAACGGGCTCACCAACGTCATCCTGGCGCTGTCGATGGTGTTCATCCCTCCGCTCGCGCGCATTTCCGAAACCGTCACCGCGCAGGTGCGCCGGCTCGATTTCGTGGAGGCGGCGCGCGCCTCCGCCAGCAGCCCGGCGCAGGTGATCCGCCACCACGTGCTGGCGAACGTGCTCGGGCCGATCATGGTCTACGCGACCAGCCTGATCAGCGTCTCCATCATCCTGGCCTCGGGGCTGAGCTTCCTCGGCCTCGGCGTGGTGCCGCCGACGCCGGAATGGGGCGTGATGCTGAACGCGCTGCGCGAGGCGATCTACGTCCAGCCCTACGTCTCCGCCCTA
This sequence comes from uncultured Pseudomonadota bacterium, assembly GCA_963708095.1. Taxonomy (GTDB): domain Bacteria; phylum Pseudomonadota; class Alphaproteobacteria; order Acetobacterales; family Acetobacteraceae; genus JAJZVS01. The sequence continues at coordinate 1,679,503 of OY970182.1, read as the reverse complement.
CCCGGCGTGATGATCTTCCTCACTTCCATGTGCTTCAACCTGCTGAGCGACGGGTTGCGCAGCGCCATGGACGTGAAGCTGAACCCATGATGCCCGCCATGCCCCAAGCCATAGACCCGCGCGATCGCGGCGGTGCCGCCCAGCCGCTGCTGATCGTCGAAGGCCTGCGCAAGCACTTCCCGATCCACGGCGGGCTGCTCGGCCGCCGCCAGGCCACCGTGCACGCGGTCGACGACGTGTCGTTCTCGGTCCGCAAGGGTGAAACGCTCGGCATCGTCGGCGAATCCGGCTGCGGCAAATCCACCACCGCACGGCTGCTGATGCGGCTGATCGAACCCGACGCGGGCGCGGTGGTGTTCGACGGCGAAACGGTCGGATCACGCACCGGCATCGCCGTCAGCGCGATGCGCCGGCAGATGCAGATGGTGTTCCAGGACAGCTACACTTCGCTCAATCCGCGCATGACCATCGCCGAAAGCATCAGCTACGCCCCGCGCATCCACGGCCTGGCACGCGCCGCGGCGAACGCGCGTGCCGACGGGCTGTTGGCGCAGGTCGGGCTCGACCCCGGCCAGTTCGCGCGCCGCTATCCGCACGAACTTTCCGGTGGCCAACGCCAGCGGGTGAACATCGCCCGCGCGCTGGCGCTCGATCCCAGGTTGGTGATCCTGGACGAAGCCGTCTCCGCGCTCGACAAATCGATCGAGGCGCAGGTGCTGAACCTGCTCACAGACCTCAAGCGCCGGCTCAACCTCACCTACGTGTTCATCTCGCACGACCTGAACGTCGTAGAATACATCAGCGACCGCGTGCTGGTGATGTACCTCGGCCAGGTGGTCGAAACCGGACCGGTCGACGCGATCTACACCCGCCCGCGCCACCCCTACACCCGCGCCCTGTTCGCCTCCAAACCCACGCTCGACCCCGATCGCCGCACCACCGAACCCCCACTCGCCGGCGATCCGCCGAACCCGATCGACCCCCCCTCCGGCTGCCGCTTCCGCACCCGCTGCGCCTTCGCCGCACCCGCCTGCGCCGAAACGACCCCCCGCCTCGCCCCCCCACTGCCAGGCCCCCCCAGCCGCACCCCCCAGCCCCCCGACGACCCCCTGCACCTCGTCGCCTGCATCCGCGCCATCGCCCAGGCGGGCGGGGACGGTCTCGATGGGTGACACCATGCGGTGGAGTGGGGGCGGTCGCAGGAAGCAAGGCCAGGGGGGCGCTGCCCCCCTGGACCCCCTGCCAGGGGACAGTCGTCCCCTGGACCCCTTCTTGTTGGGTTCTGTGCTGGTGGGGGGTGTCTCGGCTGGGCGTGGGGCAGCGGGGAGGCTGGCGCGCCGGCAGGGACAGGGCGCCGAAGCGCCCTGTCCCTGTCCGGCGCGCCAGCCTCCCCGCTGCCCCACGCCCAGCCGAGACACCCCCCACCAGCACAGAACCAATAGATGCGTTCCAAGGGCGCTGCCCTTGGCGGGGGTCCAGGGGGCAGCGCCCCCTGGCCTTGCTTCCTGCCACGCTCTCACTCCATCGCATGGAGCCGCATCATGACCGTTCTTGCTCCGCCTGCGCCGGTGGTGGCGGCCGGGTTGGTGGCGGATGTGCCGGTGTTGGAGGTGGATGGGCTGGCGGTGCGCCTGTTTCGGCGGGATGCGCAGATTGCGGCGGTGAACGGGGTATCTTTTGCGTTGGCGCGTGGGGAGACGTTGACCATTCTGGGCGAGTCGGGCTCGGGCAAGAGCGTCACGTTGAAGGCGCTGATGGGGCTGTTGCCGGTGCAGGCGCGGGTTTCGGGTGCGGTGCGGTTGGCGGGGACGTCGATTCTCGATCTGCCGGCGGCCGCGTTGGCGCGGTTGCGCGGGCGGCGCATTGCGATGATTTTCCAGGAGCCGATGTCCGCGCTCGATCCAGTCTATACGATCGGCGCGCAGATTGCGGAGACCATTATGCGGCATGAGGGTCTGGATCGCCGCGCGGCGCTGCGTCGGGCGCAGGAGATGCTGGAGCGGGTGCGCATTCCCTCGGCCGCGCGCCGGTTGCGCAACTATCCGCACGAATTGTCGGGCGGGATGCGCCAGCGGGCGATGATTGCGCTGGCGCTTGCCTGCGCGCCGGAGGTGCTGTTGGCCGACGAGCCGACCACGGCGCTGGATGTCACCGTGCAGATCCAGATCCTGCTGCTGCTGCGGCAGTTGCAGGAAGAACTTGGCATGGCGGTGGTGTTCGTGACGCACGACATGGGCGTGGCGGCCGAGATCTCCGACCGGGTTGCGGTGATGTATGCCGGGCGGTTCGTGGAGACGGGTACGGCGCGGCAGGTGATCCGCGATCCGCGCCATCCCTATACGGCTGGGCTGTTATCTTCCACCGTGCATGGCGGGCGGCGCGGGGGCGTGCTGGAAGCGATTCCGGGTGCGCCGCCGGACCTGGCCGCCTTGCCGCCGGGCTGCGCCTTTGCGCCCCGTTGCCGCCTGGCGGAGGATGCCTGCCGCGCCGCCGATCCGCCGGTGGCCCCGCGCGCCGGCGGCGGCCTGGTGCGCTGCGTGCGTGCCGCCGCCTCCGCCTGAGCGTTCGCCTCTCCCGTCTTACCGTTGCGTGAAGGAACCGACTGCCATGCCGCCGTCCATCGATCCCGCCGCCTTCGCCGCCCTGGTGGCCGCGACCGGCCTGCCGCTCGACGCTGCCCAGATCGCCACCTTGCGCGAGGGCTATGCCCTGGTCGAACCGCTGCTGGAACGGCTGCACGCGCCGTTGCCGCGCGAGGCGGAGCCGGCGCTGATTTTCACGCCGGAGCAGGCGTGATGGCGCCGTTCCTGACGATCGCCGAGGCTTCGCGCCTGATCGCGGCAAAGAAGTTGTCGCCGGTCGAGCTGACCGAAGCCTGCTTTGCCCGTATCCGCGCGTTCGAGCCGACGTTGCACGCGTTCATCCGTCTCACCGAGGAGCGCGCCATGGCCGACGCGCGCGCGGCGGAAGCGCGGGTGATGGCGGGGGCGCGCCTCGGCCCGCTCGATGGGATTCCCATTGGCCACAAGGACATCTACGCCACCGCCGGCATCCCGACGACGGCGCATTCGAAGTTGCTGGAAGGCAACGTCCCCGACACTGACGCGACCGTGGTGCGCCGCTGGGCGGAGGCGGGTACGGTGCTGATGGGCAAGCTCGCCACGCATGAATTCGCGTTCGGCGGGCCGTCCTTCGACCTGCCCTGGCCGCCGGCGCGCAATCCGTGGAACCCGGCGCATTTCACCGCCGGATCGTCGTCCGGCACCGGCGCGGCGGTGGCGTCCGGCATGATCCTGGGCGGTACGGGGTCCGACACCGGCGGCTCGATCCGCGGGCCGGCGGCGCTGTGCGGGCTGGCCGGCATCAAGCCGACCTACGGGCTGGCGAGCCGGGTCGGCGTGCAGCCGCTGTCCTTCACCCTCGATCACACCGGCCCGCTGGCCTGGACTGCGGAAGATTGCGCACTGCTGCTGGATGCGATGGCCGGGCACGATCCCGCCGATCCGGCCTCCGCCGATCGCCCGGTGCCGGAGTGCGCGGCCGGGATCGACGGCGGGGTGAAGGGCTTGCGCATCGGCGTGGTGCGGCATTTCTTCGAGACCGACCATCCGGCGACCCCCGGCGTGCGCCAGGGCATTGCGGAAGCGGAGCGCGTGTTCGCCGCCCTCGGCGCCACCGTGCGCGACGTGACCTTGCCGCCGATGCTGGACTTCCAGGCCTGCGGCTGGGTGATCCTGGTCATCGAGGCCTATGCCGTGCACGAGCCCTGGTTGAAGACGCGGTTCAACGACTACGGCGAATTGTTCCGCGACCGGGTGGCGTTGGGCGGGCTGCTGCGCGCGGCCGACTACCTGCAGGCGGTACGGCGGCGACGCATCCTGTGCCGGCAGGTCGTCGCCGCGATGGCGGATGTCGATCTGCTGCTCACCGCCCCGGCGCCGGCCGAGGCGCCGGAGATCGCCTCGGTCCCGAAATGGGTGACCCTGGAGAAACCCTCCTTCACCATCCCCTTCAACGTCACCGGCCAGCCGGCGATGAGCGTGTGCACCGGCTTCGGCGCCGGCGGTCTGCCGGTGTCGATGCAATTGGTCGGCCGGCCGTTCGAGGACGGGCTGGTCCTGCGCGCGGCGCACGCCTACGAGCGTGCGACCGGCTGGCGGGACCGGCGCCCGGCGATGGCGGCCTAGCGGCGCGCCGCTGCCTGCATCGCTTCCACCGCCTCCGCCACCTGCGCGGCGGTGACGTCGAGGTGCAGGCAGGCGCGCGCGCGGGTGCCCTCGGTTACCGACACCAGCACGCCTTCCCGCGCCAGCCGGGCGGCGAATTCCGCCGCGGTCAGCCCGGTGCCTTTGGTGTCGAAGAACACCAGGTTGGTTTCCGGCGGTTCCACCGCCAGGCCGCGGATGTCGGCCATGCCGGCGGCCAGGACGCGCGCGTTCGCGTGGTCCTCGGCCAGGCGTGTCACGTGGTGATCGAGTGCATAGAGGCACCCCGCCGCGGCGATGCCGCCCTGGCGCAGCGCGCCGCCCAGCCGCTGCTTCCACCGCCAGGCTTCATCGATGAAATCCGCGCTGCCGCACAGCACCGCGCCCATCGGCGCGCCGAGCCCCTTGGTGAAATCGAGCCACACGCTGTCGTAGCCCGCCGCCTGTTCCGCTGCCGGAACACCCAGCGCCACCTGCGCATTCAGCAGCCGCGCCCCGTCCATATGGGTGGCCAGCCCGTGCGCGTGGGCGCAGTCGGCGACCGCGCGCAGTGCAGTGGCCGGCCAGCAGGCGCCGCCGCCGCGGTTGGCGGTCTGCTCCACCTCCACCAGCCGCTGCGGCGGTGAATAGCGGCTGGGCGGGGTGATCGCGGCTTCCAGCGTCGCGACGTCGAACTGTCCGCGCGGACCCGGCAGGCCCAGCACCAGCACGCCGGTGATCGCGCTCTGCGCGCCGCCCTCGCTGCTCAGGATATGCGCGCTCTCGTGCGCCAGCACCTGATCGCCCGGCCGGCAGTGCGTTGCCAGCGCGACCTGGTTCGCCATGGTGCCGGACGGCAGGAACATCGCCGCTTCCTTGCCCGCCAGCGCGGCCACCCGGTCGCACAGCGCCCAGACGGTGGGATCGGCGCCGGCCTGCTCGTCGCCCACCTCTGCGGCCGCCATCGCCGCGCGCATCCCCGGGCTCGGCCGGGTCTGGGTGTCGGAGGCAAGATTGACCCGCACGGGGGCGGCGGGGACGAAACGGGGCGGAGCGAAGCGCATCGGCGGGTTCCTTCGGCGGTACGGGCGCCAGCATGCCCCGATCGGGCCGCTCTTGACAGCCGCCGGCCCCCCCGCGCGCAGTACGGAGATGAGGCGCGGCAAACCGCGTCCGTCCGGAGGTCCCGTCCATGTCCGCTTCCCTCGCGCCCGACCCGTCGCTCCGCTGGCCCGCCGAAGGCGTGAGCCGGGTGCCGTTCCGCGTCTATTCCGATCCGGAAATCTACGCGCTGGAGCAGCAGCGCCTGTTCCGCGGCCCGATCTGGCATTTCCTGTGCCTGGAGATCGAGGTCGCGAACCCCGGCGACTTCCGCCAGGCGACGATCGGCGAAACCCCGATCGTCGTCACCCGTGACGAGGATGGCGCGCTCCATGGCCTCGTGAACCGCTGCGCGCACAAGGGCGCGCTGGTGTGCCTCAAGGAACGCGGCCACGCGGACAGCCTGACCTGCGTCTACCATTCCTGGACCTACAACCTCGCCGGGCAGGTGCAGAGCGTCGCCTTCCGACACGGGCTGCGCGGCAAGGGCGGCATGCCGGACGATTTCGACCCCGCGCAACACCGGCTGGAGCCGATCCGCACGGAGGTGTTCTGCGGCCTGGTGTTCGGCACGTTCGCCACCGCGACGCCGGATGTGGAGACATTCCTCGGCCCGCAGGTGGCCGGGGTGCTGCGGCGCAACCTCGGGCGGCGCGTGAAGCTGCTCGGCCGGCACAGCCAGGTGATCCATAACAACTGGAAGCTCTATGCGGAGAACGTGCGCAATTCCTACCACGCGACGTTGCTGCACACGTTCTACACCACGTTCAAGATCAACCGGCTCGACATGGACGGCGGCATGATCCTGTCCGACGACGGCCGGCACAGCCTGAGCTACGCCAAGCGCGCGCGACTGACGGAATCCGACGAATACGCCCAGGTCCATTCCGCGCAGTATAAATCCGGCCTGCACGGGCCGCAGTTGCTCGATGCCTTCACCGAGTTCGATGACGGCATCACACACATGATCCAGACGGTGTTCCCGACCCTGACGGTGCAGCTCACGCTCAACTCGCTGGCGGTGCGGTTCTTCACCCCGCGCGGGGTCGACAGGACGGAGCTCTTTTGGAACTACCTCGGCTATGAAGACGATGACGCCGCGCGCACCGAAATGCGGGTGCGCCAGGCCAATCTGACCGGCGCGGCGGGACTCGTGTCGCTGGAGGACGGGTGCATCAACGAATTCGTCCAGCGCGGCAGCCGCGGCAGCGAGCACGTGAACGAGTTCCTTGAGATGGGCGGGCGGGATGTCGCGTCCTCGGACGGATCGCGCGCGACCGAGACGGGGATTCGCGGGTTCTGGCAGGCCTATCGCGGGCTGATGGGCTGGTAGGGGGACAGGTGCCATGAACGACCGGACCCAAACCGCCGTGGCGCCCGCGTTGCGCGAACGGATCGAGGATTTCCTGGCCCACATCGCCCGCGCAATCGACGACGACGCGCTGGAGGACTGGCCGGCTGCGTTCACCGAGGATGCGACCTATCGCATCATCCCGCGCGAAGGGTTCGAGGCGGGGGAGCCGGTCGGCATCCTGTCCTGCCAGGGGCGGGGGATGATGCAGGACCGGGTGTTGGCGCTGCGCACGGCCAATATCTTCGAGCCGCACAGCTACTGCCACCTGCTCGCCCGCCCGTTGCTGACCGCCGGCGCGGACCGGGCGATCGCGGCGCGCACCAGCTTCGCGCTCTACCGCACGCAGCAGGGTGGCAGCACGGAGCTGTTCGCGGCCGGCAAGTACCTGGACCGGATCGTGGAGCAGGACGGAGCGCTGCGTCTCGCGGCGCGCGACGTGGTGCTGGAATCGCGGCGGGTCGATATCCTGATCGTGCTGCCGATCTGACCGGCGTGATCGTTTGCGACGCGGCGGCCGGGTCAACCGGCCGGCTCCTGCGCCTGCATCTCCATCCGTTCGCGCAGGATGCGATTGATCTCGGTCTGGTAGCCGGGGCCGCGGCGGCGCAGCCAGTCGAGCACGTCGGCATCGAGCCGCAACGAGATCGCTTCCTTGCGCGGGCGGAAGAATCGGCCGCGCTCGGCGCTGCGCCCGTGGGCCGCGGGCGCTTCCGGGATGGCGTCGGCGTCGATCCGCCGCCCTTCCAGCGCGCGGAGCTGGGCAGCTTGCGCTTCGGTCAGCGCGGGGCGGGCGGGATCACGCAGGGTCTTCCTCATGGCGCCTCCTTTCCTGTCGTGTGGGGCAGGGCCGCCGAGCATCCGGTTAAGGTCGGGCGCGTGACAGATTGCATATACATATACGTATATACGAACCGACGAGGCCGTGTCAACCCCGCAACCGCCTTCCCTTGCCGCCGGTCCCGCCTTATCCATCTCCCCCGTGGCTTGCAGGAGGTCCCGCGATGACCGTCGGCCGTTTTCCCTCGACCCGCATGCGGCGCAACCGCCGCGACCTCTGGACCCGCCGGCTGGTGGCGGAGAATGCGCTCACCGTCGATGACCTGATCTGGCCGGTGTTCCTGATCGAGGGCACCGCGACCACCACCGACGTCGCCGCCATGCCTGGTGTTGCCCGGGTCACGATCGACCGGCTGGCCGCGCATGTCGCGCCGGCACACGCGCTTGGCATCCCCGCGATCGCGCTGTTCCCCGCTACGCCGGCGGCGAAGAAGAACGCCGAGGGCACCGAGGCGACGAGCCCCGATAACCTCATGTGCCGCGCCGCGCGCGAATTGAAGCGGGAATTCCCCGGCCTCGGCCTGGTGGGCGACGTGGCGCTCGACCCTTATACCGACCACGGGCATGACGGTGTCATCCGCAACGGCTACGTCGCGAACGACGAGACCCTGGAAGTGCTGGTCCGCCAGGCGCTGGTGCAGGCGGAAGCGGGGATCGACGTGATCGCGCCCTCGGACATGATGGACGGCCGGGTCGCCGCCATCCGCGATGCGCTCGACCGCGCCGGGCTGATCCACACGCGGATCATGAGCTATGCGGCCAAATACGCCTCGGCGTTCTACGGCCCGTTCCGCGATGCGCTCGGCTCCGGCGGTGCGCTGAAGGGCGACAAGAAAACCTACCAGATGGACCCGGCCAATTCCGACGAGGCGCTGCGGGAGGTCGAGCTCGACCTGCTGGAGGGCGCTGACATGGTGATGGTCAAGCCGGGGATGCCCTATCTCGACATCATCCGCCGGGTGAAGGATCGTTTCGGGGTACCGACATTCGCCTACCAGGTGTCGGGCGAGTACAGCATGATCATGGCGGCGGTGCAGAACGGCTGGATCGATCACGACCGCGCCATGATGGAGAGCCTGATCGGTTTCAAGCGTGCCGGCTGCAACGGCGTGCTGACCTATTTCGCTCCGGCGGCGGCGAAGCTCCTGGTGGGATAGGGGCGCGCGGCATGCTCGCGCTCTATTTCGCGCCCGGTGCCAGCTCGATGGCCGTGCACATCGCGCTGCATGAGGCAGGTGCGGCGTTCGATCCATGCCCGGTCTCGCTGGCGCGCAAGGAACAGCGGAGCGCGGCGTTCCTGGCGCTGAACCCGGAAGGCAAGGTTCCGCTGCTGCTGATCGATGGCCGCCCGCTGACCGAAGTGGCGGCCATCCTGTTCTATCTCGCGCGCCGGTTTCCCGACGCCCGCCTGTTGCCGGCCGAGGATGGGGAGACGGAGGCACAGGCATTGTCCTGGATGTCCTTCGTCGCTTCCACTCTGCATCCGGCGCGCCGGCTGGGCGCCGACGCCACGCGGGTCGCTTTCGACCAGGCCGAGGTGCGGCTGGGGGAGCGGGAGTGGGCGCTCGGTGCCTGGTCGATCGCCGATATCCACCTGTTCCGGCTTTACTGGCGCCTGGTCAATTCCCGCCAGCCGCCGCCGGCGGCGTTTCCCCGGCTGGCCGCTCATTACGAGCGGATGATGGCGCGCCCGGCCGTGCGCCACACGATCGGGATCGAGCGCGCGATCGGCTACGAACTGCCGGATTGAGCCGCGGCATCGGCCGGAACCGGCATTCCCATCCGAGGTTGACAGCCTCCCGTTCCCGCCGCCATCTGCGCCCAACGGGAAGGAGCAGGGGCCATGAAGATCGTCGATGCGCAGGTCCACATCTGGGGATCCAACACCCAAGAACGCCCCTGGCCGTCCTGGGGACCCGGCAACGAACAGCAGCCGCAACCCTTCACGCAGGAAAAGCTGCTCGCCGCCGTGAACGAGGCCGGCGTCGATCGCGTGGTGATCGTCCCGCCGTCCTGGGAAGGCGACCGCAACGACCTGGCACTCGCCGCCGCCGCCGCGCATCCCGACCGTTTTGCGGTGATGGGCCGGCTTCCCGTCGATCCCGCCAACGCCGAGAAGCTGCCGACCTGGCGTACTCAGCCCGGCATGCTCGGCCTGCGTTTCGTCTATCGCCCGGACATGACCTGGCTCTATGACGACAGCGCCGAGTGGCTGTGGCAGGGCTGCGAGCGCTACGCCCTGCCGGTGATGATGTTCGCGCCCGGCCACCTGTCCGCGCTCGATCGGTTGGCGGAACGGCATCCCGGGCTGAAGCTGGTGCTGGATCACATGGAACTGCGGCGGGAGAAGGACGCCGCGGCGTTCGTCGACCTGCCCGATCTGGTGCGCATCGCGCGCCATCCCAACGTTGCGGTGAAGGCCTCGGCCTTGCCGTGCTACACTGACGATACGTATCCGTTCCGGGCGGTGCACGGCTACGTCCGCCAGGTGTTCGATGCGTTCGGGCCGCAGCGCACGTTCTGGGGCACCGACCTTACGCGCCTGCCCTGCACCTATCGCCAGGCGATCACCTTCTTCACCGAGGAACTGCCGTTCCTGTCGGCTGAGGACAAGGACTGGGTGATGGGCCGCGCGGTGTGCGAGTGGCTCGGCTGGCCGCTGCCGGCGTGAGCGTGCCGGTCGGGGATGCGCCGGTCGGGAACGTGCCGGTGCCCGCGGGCTGGCCTGTGGACCGGCCGCTCGCCGTTTCGATCAGCGTGATGCTGGAGGGCTGGGCCGACGGCTCCGCCCCCGGGGTCGGCCCCATGGGCAACGTGCTGCGGCCGGGGGTGGTCGATCTGCAGGCGCGCTCCTGGGCGGAATACGGCGCCAAGGCGGGGGCGTGGCGGATCCTGGACATCCTGGACCGGGCCGGGCTGTCCGGCGTGTTCTACGTGAGCGGCGTGGTGGCGGAACGCTTCCCCGACCTCGTGCGCGCCATCGCCGCGCGCGGCCATGCGGTGGCGGCGCACGGCTGGAGCCAGGGGACCCTGCCGCCCTATCTGACGGTGGAACAGGAACAGGCGGATATCGACGCCTGCCGGTCGGTGCTGGCGGCGACCGCCGGGGCCGCGCCGCGCGGCTGGCTCAGCCCGCGCTGCACGCCGAGCACCGAGACCTCGCGGCTGCTCGCGGCCGCCGGGTTCCGCTGGCACGCCGATACGTTCGATGCCGATCTTCCGTACGATATCGAAACGGCGGCCGGGCCGATCCTGGGGATGCCGTTCACCATGGAGGTGAACGACATGCCGCTTTACGTGCGCTACGGCAACGAACCCGACGCGTTCACGCGCACGTTGGAACGGATCGTGGCAGGCTGGCCGCGGCTGGGCGGACCGTTCGCGTGCCTGGATATCACGGTCCACGCGCATGTGTTCGGGCGGCCCTACGGGGTGATCGCGCTGCTGGATGCGTTGGAGGTGGTGCGGCGGACGGAGTGGTGCTGGGTGACCAGCCACGCCGGGCTGGCAGGGCTGGACTGGGGGTAGGCCTCGAACTTCCCAGGGCCGCTCCGTCCCTGAATCTTCGTCGTTGACGCCGCCGGGGCGCGGCGCGAGGGTTGACCGCGCGTAACGTGTGCCGTGCCGTCCTCCGCCGGTGCAGGTGGCCCATGACCCTGGAGCAGGTGATCCTCTACGTCGTGGCTGCGGTGCTGATCGCCGTGGCGTTGTGGCGGCGGTCGGGCGGACTGCGGGCACGCACGGTGCGCGGCAATGTCGTCGTCGGGGACAACCGCGGCACGGTCACCCAGTCCTATACCGAAGCCGGACCGGGTACCGGGACGCCGCCGGCGCCGGTGGACTGGTTTGGGCGCTGGATCGGGATCGCCGGCGTGCTGATCGCGGCAGCGCAATGCGCCTACGACGTGTTCTGGCACAAATGAGCCCGCGTGGGCTGCGGAACTGGTTCGGCCGCTTCCGCGCCCGCGACATCCGCGGCAACCTCGTCATCGGCGGCAACACGGGCCTGATCTATCAGGTGTACGGCGGGGGACCGCCGCCGGCCCCACCGACGATTCCCTGGGCGCCGTCGCTGCCCGGACCGGACGCGCCATTCGCAACCTTCAATCTCCTGTCGTGGAAATTCCGCCTCGTGCCCGGCCTGATCGGGCGGGAGGCCGAAGCGGCACGATTGCACGATTGGGCGCTGACCGGGCCGGCCCTGCGCATCCGTTTCCTCACCGGTCCCGGTGGGGCCGGCAAGACCCGGCTCGCCGCCGAGGTCGCATCGGCGCTGCCCGGCTGGCACGCGGGGTTCGTGCCGCTGCATACCGAAACACCGCTGCCGTGGTCGGATCGGGGCGTTCTGATCATCCTGGACTATCCGGAAGCCTGGCCCGAACAGGTTCGGACCTTGCTGCGGGAGGCCGCCACCGCCGGGGCGCCGCGTGCTCCGGTTCGCATTTTGCTCCTCAGCCGCAGCCCGATGTCCCACTGGGAGGACGAGATCGGCCGTTGCAAGGCCGAGGCGCTGTGCGATACGCAGGACGTTGGTATCGGCGCGCTGGCGCCGATGGCGGCGGCGGAGGTGTTCCGCCAGGCGGTGGCGCGCCTGGCATCGGACCGCGCGCAGCCCGCGCCGCCGTTCGATGCCGCCGTGCTCGATGCGTGGCTCGCACGCAACCCGAAGCTGCACGGGCTGCCGCTGCTGACCACCGCCGCGGCGATCCATTTCATGAACGAGCCGGGACCGACCCTGGGCCTGGAAGCGGCGGAGATCGTCGCCGCCCTGGTCCGGCGCGAGCGCACCCGCCTGGATGATGCCGGCCGCGCGCACGGGCTCGGCGCGCGCGGTGCCGCGCGGGTGGTCGGACTGGCGGCGCTGCGCGACGGGCTGGATGCACCGGCGCTCCGCCGCCTTGCCGCGCCGGAACTGGAGATGGAGCTGCCGGAACCCGCGCGCCTGCTGACGACGGTCCGGGACCTGGGCTGGTGGCAAACCGACCGGCTGCCTGCGCCGGAACCCGATATCGTCGCTGCCGAACTGCTGCGCCAGGAGCTCGCCGCGGCCGGAGATCGTGGCGGTGCGCGGGTCTGGGCGGTGCTGGGCGAGGCCGGCGCGGTGCGGATCGAACTGCTCGACCGAAGGCTGCACGACATGGTGACCCTGTACGGCCCCGGCGGTGACGCGATCCTGCGCGATGGTCTGGTCGCCGCCGTGGCGGGGCGTGGCGACCGGGCGCAGGCGTGGCGCGTGTTCTTCAATACCGACGCGCGCAGCTTCCGCCTGGCGCCGGTCGGAATCGCGGTCGGGCAGGCGCTGCTGACGGAGCCCGGCTTGCCGGATCCGGAACGCGCGGAGGTTCTCAACAATCTGTCGGTCCACCTGAGCGATGCCGGCAACGGCGAGGCCGCGCTGGCGGCAAGCCGCGCGGCAGCGGACCTCTGCCGCCGGCTCGCGCGGGAAGACCCGGCACGCTTCGCTGCCGATCTCGCGACGAGCCTCAACACCTTGTCGAACTGCCTCGGCGATGCCGGACATGACATGGACGCACTGGCGGCGATCCGCGAGGCCGCGGACATCCGCCGCCTGCTGGCGAGCGCGCAGCCGGCGCGCTTCGCCGCCGATTTCGCCGGCAATCTCAGCAATCTGTCGGGCCGCCTGAGCGATGCCGGCGACGGCGTGGGCGCGCTAGCGGCGATCCGCGAGGCAATGGGCATCCACCGCCGGTTGGCCGGGGAGAACCCGGCACGCTTTGTCCCCGATCTGGCGACAAGCCTCAGCAACCTGTCCAACCGCCTGCTCGATGCCGGCGACGCGAGGGGCGCGCTGGCGGCGATCCGCGAGGCAGTGGACATCCACCGCCGGCTGGCGGGGGAGAACCCGGCGCGCTTCGCCCCCGATCTTGCGACCAGTCTCAACAACCTGTCGAACCGCCTGGGCGATGCCGACGACCATACGGGCGCGCTCGCCGCAATCCGCGAGGCAGTGGATATTCAGCGCCGGCTGGCGGGAGAGAACCCGGCGCGTTTCGCCCCGGATCTCGCGATGAGCCTCAACAACCTCTCGAACCATCTGGGAGATACCGGCGACCGCCCGGGTGCGCTGGCGGCAATCCGCGAGGCAGCGGACATGCGCCGCCGATTGGCAGGGGACAACCCGGTCCGCTTCGGACCCGGTCTCGCAACAAGCCTCAACAACCTGTTGGACTGCCCCCCACCTGTGAGACACGAAATTAGACACACAACGTTGCCGTTGTCTCTTTTGTCGGCGGAGCCGCGCTTGCCGCTAGCGGCAAGCGCGGCTCCGCCGACAGCCTTGTCTCGAACGTCAGCGGGGACAGGTAGTCCAGCGCCGAGTGTAGCCGCTCACTATTATATATGTCATCGATGAACCGCCCAATCGAAGCCCGCGCCTCCGTCAGGTCGCAATAGCGCCGGCCATCCACCTCCTCCTTCTTCAGCGTGCGCATGAAGCTCTCCGCCATCGCATTGTCCCATGGGCAGGCAGGCCTGCTCATGCTCGGCTGAATACCGGCCGCGTCCAGACGACCGACATACTCGGCGCATGCATACTGAACGCCACGATCGGAATGATGGATCAAACCGCCCGGCACCACCTCCCGCTTGCTCAGCGCCATGTCCAATGCCGCCAACGCCAGGCTTGCCTGCAGATGCGGCGCCATGCTCCAGCCGATCGCGCGGCGGCTGAAAGCATCCAACACCACCGCCAGATACACGAACTCCTCCAGCAGCCGTACGTAAGTGATGTCGGCCACCCAAAGCTGATTGAGCGCCATCGCCACGACTGTCCGCGCCAGGTTCGGATACAGCCGGTGCTGATGCCGCGTGTCCGTCGTCACCACGAACGAGCGTTTTGGCACGCAAAGCAGATTGTCCCCCTTTCGCATGCGTTCCACCCGCTTGTGGTTCACCGGCCAGCCGGATCGCTTCAGCAGCACGGTGATCCGCCGGATGCCGTAATGCCGGTTCGCCAGCGACAGACGCTGGATCTCGTCGCGCAACGCCGTCTCCTCCTGGCGCGGCGCCGAGGCCTGCCACTGCCGATAGTACGTGGCCCGGCTGACACCGGCCAGCGCGCACATCCGCTCGATCCCGAGATTGCCTTGCTGCTGCGTCGTCGCCTGGATCACGGCGTGGACGTCGCCTCGCCAGGCGCGCCGTTCGTCCGGCGTCGTCCCCTGACCTGCTGCAAGGCTGCGCGAAAAAAATCCACTTCCAACTGCTGCTGGCCGATCTTGCGTTCCAGCTCGGCAATCCGCTGCTGCGCGTCCGACACCGTATGCGCTGCTGGTTCGCCCGGCGGCTCGCATTCGGCGGCCCCAGTCGCCGAGGGGCGGCCAGCGCGACGAAGATTCTCCGAGCCGCCAGCCGCATATTTGTCGCGCCAGCAATACAGCAACTTGCGCTCGAGCTTCAGCTCCTGCGCCAAACCGACGATGCTCTCCGCCTGCTGCATCCGCGCCAGCACCGAGAGCTTGAACTCCCGGGTGAAACTGCGCCGCTTCTTCTTGTCTGACACACATGTTCTCCTTCTCGAACAGTGTGTCTAATTATCGTGTCTCATTCCAGGGGGACAGTCCACTGTCGAACCGCCTGGGCGAGGCCGGCGACCGCGCGGGGGCGCTGGCGGCGATCCGCGAGGCGGTGGACATCCGCCGCCGGCTGGCGGAGGAGAACCCGGCGCGTTTCGCTCCCGATCTCGCCATGAGCCTCAACAACCTGTCCAACCGCCTGAGCGAGGCCGGCGATCATGCGGGGGCGCTCGCGGCAGGCGGCAAGGCAGCGGCCGTCTACCGCCGGCTGGCGGCGGAAAACCCGGCGCGCTTCGCTCCCGATCTTGCAATGAGCCTCAACAACCTGTCGATCGACCTGAGCAGGGCTGGCGACGGCGCGGGCGCGCTGGCAGCGATCCGCGAGGCAGTGGATATCCGTCGCCGGCTGGCGCGGGAGAACACGGCGCGCGTGGTCCGTGCGCTCGCAACGAGCCTCGACGCCTTGTCGATCCACTTGCGCAAAGCAGGCGATGAGGCCGGCGCGGTGGCGGCGAGCCGCGAGGCAGCGGACCTTCGCCGCGGCCTGACCGGGGATAGCCCGGGCTGATCTCGAAGGGATCGTCACCTCACCGCAGCGCCGTGCCGTCCCTGCCGCCCCGACCGCGCGCCCACGGCAAGGGCTGGCGGCGCTGGTTCGTCGGGTCGGCGCGCTGGCGGCCTCCCCGGCAAGCCAGGCGACCGGCGCGTAACGGCGTCCGTCGCCGGTCCGCTACCCCCCGAACTCCCCTGGCCGCAGCAACCGCGCCAGCCGGTCCAGGATCCCGTTCGCCATCCGCGGTTCCTCGCCCTCGAAGAACCCGTGCGCCACGTTCAGATACTCGTTGATCACCACCTTCGCCGGCGGCCCGTCCGCCCGCGCCAGCTCCCCCGCGGCGGCGCGCAGCAACGCCCGCAGGACCGGGTCCAACCGTCCCAACGGCCATTCCGGCGGCAGCGCCTCGACCAGCATGCGGTCGATCGTCTCCTGCTGCGCCACCGCCGCGCGCACGATGGCGGCGAACAGTGGCACCTCGGCCTCCGGCACCCGTCCGTCCTCGAACCCGCCCATGCCCGGCAGCACGCCCAGCCGGTGGCGCACGAACTCGTCGATCACCGTCTCCGCACCGATGCCCGCCTGCTCGCTCTGGAACAGCGCCTGCACCGCCGCCACGCGCGAGGCCGTGCGCCCGCGCTGCGGGCCGCCCTGGGAACGCTTGCCGCTCACGCCGCGAACCGCCGTGCCACGCCGATCTGGACCAGCGCCGCCGCTGCGGCCTCCGCGCCCTTGTTGTGCCCGTCCCGCCCGGATCGTGCCAATGCCTGGTCCAGCCGGTGCACCGTCAGCACGCCCTGTCCCAACGCCAGCCCGAATTGCAACGAAAGCTGCATCAGCCCGCCGATCGTCTCGCGGCAGATATGGTTGTAGTGATCGGTCTCGCCTTTCACCACACAGCCCAGCGCCACGAACCCGTCGAACCGCGTCGCGCCGCGCAGCGCGAGGCGGATCGCCTGCGGCAGTTCGAACGCGCCGGCCACGTCCAGGCTTTCGAACGTGGCGCCGGCCTCGCGCAGGATGCGTTCGGCGCCGCGGGAGAGGCCGTCCGCCACCTCGCGGTAATAGGGCGCGCGCACCACCAGCAGGTGCGGCGGCGGTCCCTCGATCCGCGGCGCCGCGGGCAGCGCCGCGTCTTCGGTACTCATTTCTTGCCTCCGCCGTTCACCGTGTCCGGGATCGGCCGCGTCTCCACGATGTTCAGCCCGTAGCCCTCCAGCCCGATCACGTTGCGCTGCCGGTTCGACAGCAGCACCATGTCCTTCACCCCGAGATCGAGCAGGATCTGCGCCCCGATCCCGTAATCGCGCAACTCCCGCTGCGGTCGCGGTGACATCACGAGCTGCCGCACCCGGTCGGACAGCGCGGTGGTGCGATGCTCGCGGATCAGCACCAGCACGCCGCGCCCCTCGCGGCCGATCATGTGCATCGCGTTATGGATCGAGATCCAGTGCGGGCCGCCGGTCATGTCGTCCAGCAGATCGACCGCGTGCATGCGCACCAGCACCGGATCGGGCCCGGACAGGTCGCCCTTCACCAAGGCGAGGTGCTCCTGGTACTCGACCGTGTTGGCATACACGATCAGCTTCCACTCGCCGCCGGCCACATGGTCGAACAGCCCTTCCTGCACCCGTTTCACCAGCCGTTCGGTGCGGCGGCGATAGGCGATCAGGTCGGCGATGGTGCCGAGTTTCAAATTGTTCTTCTGCGCGAACGCAACGAGGTCGGGCAGCCGCGCCATGGTGCCGTCGTCGTTCATGATCTCGCAGATGACCGCGGCGGGATAGAGGCCGGCGCGGCGGGCGATATCGACCGACGCCTCGGTATGTCCCGCGCGCACCAGGGTGCCCCCCTCGCGCGCCACCAGCGGGAAGATATGCCCTGGCACCACGATGTCGTCGCGCCCGCATTCCGGGTTGATCGCCACCGCGATGGTGTGGGCGCGATCATGCGCCGAGATGCCGGTGGTGACGCCCTCGCGCGCCTCGATCGAAACGGTGAAGGCGGTCTGGTGGCGCGTGCCGTTGTTGGCGCTCATCAGCCCCAACCCCAGTTGCTCGACCCGGTGCTGCGTCATCGCGAGGCAGATCAGCCCGCGCGCGTGCCGAGCCATGAAGTTCACCGCATCGGGCGTCGCGAACTGCGCGGGGATGATGAGGTCGCCCTCGTTCTCCCGGTCCTCGTCATCGACCAGGATGAACATGCGACCGTTGCGCGCCTCCTCGATCAGCTCCTCGGCCGAGGTGAGGTATTGCGACAGCTCCAGGCTTTTCACGCCGTCCATGACCGCCCCTCCGCCCCCTGAAACGCCGCGAGGCGCGCCACATAGCGGGCCAGCATGTCGATTTCGATGTTCACCGCATCCCCCGGGCGCAGCAGGCCAAAGCCGGTCACCGCCGCTGTGTGCGGGATGACGTTCACGGCGAAATCGTCGTCGCTCACCGCGTTCACCGTCAACGACACGCCGTCCACCGCGACGCTGCCCTTCTCGGCAATGAAGCGCGCCAGCGCTGTCGGCACGCGGAAGCGCCAGCGGACGGAGCCGTTCTCCGCCTCGGCCGCCACCGCTTCGCCCACCCCGTCCACGTGGCCGGAGACGATATGTCCGCCCAGCTCGTCGCCAAGTTTCAGGCTGCGTTCCAGATTCACCCGCGTCCCCACGCTCCAGCGCCCCAGGGTGGTGCGCGCCAGAGTCTCGGCCGAAGCGTCCGCGGCGAACCAGTCCTCGCCCAGTTCCACCGCCGTCAGGCAGCAGCCCGAACAGGCGATCGAGGCCCCGAGCGCAATCGCCCGCATATCGGGCCACGGCGCGGCGATCGCGAGCCGCATGTCGTGCCCGCCGCCGATCGGGGTGATGGCGCGGACGGTGCCGAGGGCGGTGACGATGCCGGTGAACATCTCAGGGGGTAAACATCTTCAGGGCGGGCTTTCGGGCAGGACGTCGAACAGGCTCAGCAGGTCGGCGCCGAATGGCGTCGTGCTACGGCGCACGAATTGGGGCATCCTGTCCAGCCCGTCGACCCCGAAGGCCGCCACCGCCGGCCAGCCGTCCCCGCCCATTGCCGCCGGCGCATGGAACCAGGCGATCCGGTCCACCAGCCGGTCCCGCAGCAGCGCGGCCGCCAGTTGCCCGCCGCCTTCCACCAGCAGCCGGGTCAGGCCGGCGGCGCCGAGATGCGCCAGCCCGTGCGCCAGGTCCACCCCCATCGCCGCCGGCGGGGTGGCGATCAACGTCACCCCGGCATCGGCGAAGGCGCGGCGGCGTCCCGGGTCGGCATCCTCGCGCATCAGAAACCAAGTGGGGGTCTCCCGCGCGCTCGCAACCACCCGGGCCGTCAGCGCGGTCCGCAGATGGCTGTCGGCGACGATCCGCACGACGGGCGTGGGCCGGAAGCCGGGCAGGCGGCAGGTGAGGTCCGGATCGTCCGCGGCCACCGTGCCGGCACCCACCAGCACCGCATCGTGGCGGCCACGCAGCGCATGCGCCGCCCGCCGTGCGGGCTCCCCCGTGATCCAGCGGCTTTCGCCGGAGCTGGTGGCGATCCGCCCGTCCAAGGTGGAGGCCAGCTTCAACGTCACCAGCGGCCGGCCGCGCCGGATGCGGCTCGCGAACCCCGCCAGGACCTCAGCCGCCTCGGCCGCCAGCACGTCCTCGGTGACCGCAATCCCCGCCGCGCGCAGCCGCGCCACGCCGGCGCCGTCCACCCGCGGATCGGGATCGCGCGCCCCGATCATCACCCGCGCCACGCCGGCATCAATCAACGCATCGGCGCACGGCGGCGTGCGGCCCCAATGGGAGCAGGGCTCCAACGTGACGTAGACGGTCGCCCCGCGGGCCGCTGCCCCCGCCATCGCCAGCGCCGCCGTCTCGGCATGCGGCCGCCCGCCCGGCGCGGTCAGGGCGCGGCCCACCACGCGCCCGTCCTTCACCACCACGCAGCCCACCGAGGGATTGGGCCAGGTCAGCCCCAGACCGCGTTCCGCCAGCGCCAGGGCGGCACGCATGTGCCCACTGTCGTCACTCGCCGCCGCCATCGCCCTGGCTCGCCTCCCGCAAGGAGCCGCCAAGGGAACCGACGAACGCCTCGAAATCCTTCGCCTCGCGAAAATTGCGGTACACGCTGGCGAACCGCACATACGCCACCGGATCGAGATCCTTCAGCGTGTCCATCACCAGTTCGCCGATCTGCTTGCTGGGAATCTCGGTCTCGCCGGAAGCTTCCAGATGACGCACGATGCCGTTGACGATGCGCTCGATCCGCTCCTCCTCGATGGGGCGCTTGCGCAACGCAATGCGGATCGAACGCGCCAGCTTGTCGCGATCGAACGCAACGCGCCGGTTGTCGGACTTCACCACCGTCAGCTCGCGCAACTGCACCCGCTCGATCGTGGTAAACCGCTGCCCGCACTGCGGACAAAACCGACGCCTGCGTATCGCCGCCCCATCCTCCGTCGGACGACTGTCCTTCACCTGCGTATCGTCCTGACCACAGAACGGACAATGCATCAGCGTGCGCCCGCAAGCCGGGGCTTTGCCCCGGACCCCACCAGGGGGCGCTGCCCCCTGGACCCCCGCCAGGGGACAGTCGTCCCCTGGACCCCTCGGTGGGTTCCGTGCCGATGGGGGGTGTCTCGGGTCCGGGCCGGGGCTGCGCGAGGCGCGGATGGCATGGAGGGACAGGGCGCATCTGCGCCCTGTCCCTCCATGCCATCCGCGCCTCGCGCAGCCCCGGCCCGGACCCGAGACACCCCCCATCGGCACGGAACCAATAGATGCGTTCCAAGGGCGCTGCCCTTGGCGGGGTCCAGGGGCAGCGCCCCTGGTGGGGTCCGGGGCAAAGCCCCGGCTTGCGGGCGCACGGTGGTCATCGCGTGCGGTAGATCGGGAAGCGTGCGCAGAGGGACCGGACGCGGCTGGCGACGGCTTCTTCTGCGGCGTCGTTGCTGCCGTCGTTGGAGCGGGCGAGGGCGTCCAGCACTTCGGTGATCATCAGGCCGACTTCGCGGAATTCGGCGGCGCCGAATCCGCGCGTGGTGGCGGCGGGGGAGCCGAGGCGGATGCCCGACGTGATCGCGGGTTTTTCCGGGTCGAACGGGATGGCGTTCTTGTTGGCGGTGATGTGGGCGCGTTCCAGGCTGGCTTCGGCGGCTTTGCCCGTCACGTGCTTGGGCCGCAGGTCGACCAGCAGGAGGTGGCTGTCGGTGCCTCCGGTGACGATGGCGAGGCCTTGTTCGGCGAGGGTTGCTGCCAGGACCCGGGCGTTTTCGACCACCGCTTCCTGGTAGGCGCGGAATTCGGGGCGCAGGGCTTCGGCGAAGGCGACGGCTTTGCCGGCGATCACGTGCATCAGCGGCCCGCCTTGCAGGCCGGGGAAGACGGCGCTGTTGATCTTCTTGCCGATCTCGGGATCGTTCGACAGCACCATGCCGCCGCGCGGGCCGCGCAGGGTTTTGTGGGTGGTGGTGGTCACCACGTGGGCGTGCGGCAGCGGGCTCGGGAACACGCCGGCGGCGACCAGGCCGGCGACGTGCGCCATGTCGACCATGAAGAACGCGCCCACCTCGTCGGCCACGGCGCGGATGCGCGCGAAATCGATGGCGCGCGGATAGGCGGAGCCGCCGGCGATGATCAGTTTCGGCCGTTCCGTGCGCGCCAGTTCCTCCAGCTGCTCGTAGTCGATGCGCCCGTCCTCGCGGCGGACGCCGTATTGCACCGGCCGGAACCATTTGCCCGACAGGTTGGGCGCCGCGCCGTGCGTCAGGTGGCCGCCGGCGGCGAGGCTCATGCCGAGCACGGTATCGCCCGGGGCCAGCAGCGCCAGGAACACCGCCTGGTTGGCTTGCGCGCCGGAGTGCGGCTGGACGTTGGCGAAGCCGCAGCCGAACAGGCGCTTCGCGCGGTCGATGGCAAGGCTTTCGGCGACGTCGACATAGACGCAGCCGCCGTAGTAGCGCCGGCCCGGATAGCCTTCCGCGTACTTATTGGTCAGCACCGAGCCTTGCGCTTCGAGCACGGCGGCGGAGACGATATTCTCGCTGGCGATCAGCTCGATCCCGTCCTGCTGGCGATGCAGCTCGGCGCCGATCGCGGCAGCGAGTTCGGGGTCGCTGTCGGCCAGCGGGGCGGTGAAGAAGCGGTCGAGGTTGGCGGCGGGCTGGGTGCGGTGCATGGCGGTTCCCGGTCAGGCTGGCCCCCTTAGCACGGGCCGGACGGAGGCGGAACACGGGCGGCGCGGCCGATCCGGTCGGGAACGGGTCAGCCCAGATGAACTGCCAACCACACCGCCGGCGGCACGGCCGAGGTTCGTTCCACCCGATGGCGGCAGTGTGCCGGCAGGAGCACGTAGTCCCCCGCGCGCAATTCCCGCACTTCGGCCTCGCCCTCGATGCGCAGGCCGGCCGTGCCGGCCAGCAGCAGCACGAACTCCGCCTGGTCCTGGTCGTACCAGAACCCGTCCGGGCTTGTCTGGCCGGCGGAGATGATCTGTTCGATCCGCGCCCCGGATGTGGCGAGCAGCGGGATGATCCGTTCCTCCGCCGTGGCGTCCGGCGCTCCGGTCAGCAGGTTGCCGGCGCGGACGCCCGAAGTCACGGCAGAACCTCGATCTCGCGCAGGCCCGCCACCAGCACCGCGCGCAGGTCCGCCGCGGCCAGCGCCACGCAGCCGTCGGTCGGCGCGAAATCCGGGCGCGCCACGTGCAGGAAGATCGCCGAACCAAGGCCGCGCACCACCGGCGCATCGTTCCAGCCCAGCACGCCGATCAGGTCGTAGAGCGCGTCGTCCCGCCACAGCGTCTCGCTGCGCCCCGGGTGCGGCAAATGCACCATGCGGTTGTAGTCCGCGTCGGTCGGATCGTCGCACCAGCCGTCGTCGGGCGCGAGCGGTTCGATCGGCACCGCGCAGACGGGCGGCGGCCCGCGATCGGCGCGGTAGAGCACGCGGCGCAGGGCCAGCACGCCGATCGGGGTCGCTCCGTCGCCCTCCTGCTTGTGTGTCCGTACTCCGCCGCGCCCCAATGCGACGCGCAGCATCTGGCTCCCCAGCCGCAGCCGCCCGTCCGCCGTCACGACTGCGCGCATCGCCGCTATCCCAGCAGGTGGCCGAAGCGGCGCGCCTTGGTGGCAAGATACGCGTCGTTCACGCCGTTGGGCGCGAAGGCATGCGGTTCCCGCCCCACCACGTCGATGCCGCAGGCGGCCAGCGCGCTGAGCTTGTCGGGGTTGTTGGTGAGCAGCCGGATGCGGTGCACGCCGAGCGACTCGAGCATGGTGGCGGCGAGCATGAAATTACGCTCATCCGCCTCCCACCCCAGGGCGCGATTGGCATCCAGGGTATCGAGCCCGCGATCCTGCAACGTGTAGGCACGCAGCTTGCTGGCGAGCCCGATGCCGCGCCCTTCCTGCGCGAGATAGAGCAGCACGCCGGCGCCTTCCGCGGCCATGCGGGCGATCGCGCCGCGCAGCTGCGCGCCGCAGTCGCAGCGGAGGCTGTCGAGCAGGTCGCCGGTGAAGCACTCCGAATGCAGCCGTACCAGCGGCGCGTCCTCGGCCTGCGGGTTGCCGACCAGGATCGCGAGATGCTCGGTGCCGCCGTCGGCCGGGCGGAAGATGACGATGCGCGCGTCCGGGGCGGCGGCCAGCGGCACCTGCGCTTCGGTCAGCCGCCGCAGGGACGCCGCGGCGCCGGGGCGGTAGGCCAGCACGTCGGCGGCCGACACGCTTAAGACGCCCCCCGGCGGCGCGCCCCCCGGCAGCGCGCCCCCCGGCAGCGCGCCCCCCGGCAGCACGCCCCCTGGCAGCACGCCCCCTGGCAGCACGCCCACTGGGGTCTGCCCCAGGGCCTGCGCCAGGGGCTGCCCCAGGGTCTGGGCCGCCACGGGCAGCGGGGCGGCGAGCACAGCGGGCAGCAGGCGCGCGAGCTTGGTCAGCGCCAGCGCCGCCGGCGCGCCGGCCGGCGCGGCCGCCGCCTCCGGCACCGCGGGCAGCGTCTGGTCCAGAACCGGGTCGGCGAGGCGGGCGAGCGCGTCCTGGGTCAGGAGCGGTCCCGGCAGCGCCAGCGCCACCGGCGGACCGCCGGCGGGGCCGGCCGGGCGGCGGAGCACGGCGGCGGCGCGCACCGGCGCCAGCAGCAGGACCGGCGGGACGGAGGTCAGGCGCACGAACTCCTCGAGCCCCGCGGGGCTCGCGGTCTCGGCGGCGAGCAGCAGCAGTGGGGGGTCGCCCTCCAGCACTACCGGAATACCGCGCCGGAGGTCGGTCGCGGCGCGATGCACCGCCCGCAGGTGCGCCGCCGCCAAGTCGGCCGCCCCGGGGAGGGCCGTGGCCGGCTCCACGCGCGGGCCGTCCGGACGGGGAAGCAGGGGGGGGGTCATCGGTCGATCACGCGGTTGCGATCCTCACTGGTCCCATTTTCGTCATCATTCACCCGGAAGGTAGCGCTATTCACACCGGGGCCGCCCGTGAAACCCTTGCAAGCCCCGCATGTCTGGCAAGACACGCTGCCTGGAAATGCACTATATGGGGGATCGGGGGCCTGTCGTGATTCCCCCCAGGGACCGGACCAGCGGGGGCCGCTACTCCCCGCCCGATCGAAGGAAACAGGAAAATGCCCACAAGCGAGCGACCCATCCTGATTGTGGACGACGATCACGACCTGCGCCTCACCCTGGCCGAACAACTCGGGCTGGAAGGCGAGTTCACCGCTGTCGAAGCGGCCACATTGCAGGAGGCCGAGGCCCTGCTTTCGGCCGCGGACGCCCGATTCGACCTGGTGATCCTGGACATCACCATGCCGGACGGTGACGGCCGCGACTTCTGCGCCAAGATGCGCCAGCTCGGCCACAAGATGCCGGTCATCATGCTGACCGGCTCGGACGCCGAGAACGACGTGGTCCGTGGCCTCGACGCCGGTGCCAACGACTACATCGCCAAGCCTTTCCGGCTCGCCGAACTGGTGGCGCGGCTGCGTGCCCAACTGCGGAATTTCGAGAACAGCGAAGATGCGGTGTTCTCGATCGGGCCCTACACCTTCCGCCCGTCGGCCAAGCTGCTGTCGGACCCGGCCCGCAAGCGCCGCATCCGCCTGACGGAGAAAGAAGCGGCGATTCTCAAATACCTCTACCGCGCCGGCAGCCCGGTGGCGCGTCAGGAACTGCTGGGGGAGGTCTGGGGCTACAATGCCGCTGTCACGACCCACACCCTGGAGACCCACATCTACCGCCTGCGCCAGAAGATCGAGCCCGATCCCGCCAACGCCTGCCTGCTGCTGACCGAAAGCGGCGGCTACCGGCTCGACCCGCAGGGCGTGCCCGCAGCAGAGGCGGTGGCCTGACCGGCCATCGTCTCTACCTTCCGGCCCCACCGCCCGCCGGCGGGCGGTGGCGGCGGCGCGCGCGGGCGGATCAGTCCAATCCGGCATTCGGTCCCGGGCAATTCGACCGGCCCCGCCGGGATATTACAGGGCCAGTTCCACCGCGACGGGGACGTGATCCGATCCCTGCGTCCAGTCGCGGGCGTCCTTGAGCACGATCTGCCGGCGAAGCGTGCCCGTCAGGTCCTCGCTCACCCAGACGTGATCGAGCCGGCGTCCGCGATTTGACGCGCGCCAGTCACGATTTCGATACGACCACCACGTGTAGAGCCGCTCCGGCTCCGGCACGAAATGTCGCACCGCATCGACAAACCCGGTGCCCTGCCAGGCCTGCAGCCCCTCCGTCTCCGGAGGCGTGTGGCTGACCACGCCGAGCAACTGCTTGTGGTTCCAGACGTCCGATTCAAGGGGGGCGATGTTGAGGTCGCCCACGAGCACCGCACGGGAAAGCCCCGTCCGGGCCGCAAACCATGCGCGCGCCTCGGCGATGAAATCCAGCTTGTGGCCGTATTTCGGGTTCGCCTCCCGATCGGGGATGTCGCCGCCGGCCGGCACATAGAAATCATGCAGCTCGATCGGCCCGCCCGGCGCATCGAGCGCCACCGCCAGGTGGCGGCAGTCGCCCTTGCCGCACCAGTCGGGTGCTGCGTCCAGCACCTCGACCGGGCGGCGGGAGAGGATCGCCACCCCGTTGTAGCCCTTCATTCCCCGCCAGACCGCATGCGGATAGCCGATCTCGGCCGGCGCTCCGGTCGGGAACAGCTCATCCGGGACCTTGGTCTCCTGCAGGCAGATCACGTCGGGGTCGAGTGCTGCGACGAGCTGGCGCAGCAGGCCCAGTCGCAAGCGCAACGAGTTGATGTTCCAGGTGGCGATCCGGATCGGCTGGCCCATCAGACGATGCGGGTGCGGATCGTCCCGACGCCTTCCACCTCCCCTTCCAGCAGATCCCCGCGGCCGACTGCCGCGACACCTTCGGGCGTGCCGGTGAAGATGAGGTCGCCGGGCGCGAGCCGCACCAGCCGCGAGAGATAGGCGATCGTCTCCGGCACGCTCCAGATCATGTTCGCCAGATCCGAGATCTGCCGCTGCTTGCCGTTCACGTTCAGAACGATCCGCCCGCGCGCCGGATGGCCGATGCGCGACGCCGGCACCATGAGCCCGATCGGGGCGGAGTGGTCGAACCCCTTGCCCATGTCCCAGGGCTTGCCTTCCTTCTTCGCGTGGCCCTGCAGGTCGCGCCGCGTCAGGTCGAGCCCGGCGCCGTAGCCCCAGACATGCGCCAGCGCGTCTGCCTCGGCGATGTCGGCCCCGCCCTCGGCGAGGCCCACGACCAGTTCCATCTCGTGGTGCAGATCGGCGGTGGCCGGAGGATAGGGCGTATCGGCGCCGTCCGTCACCAGCGCGTCGGCCGGCTTCATGAAGAAGAACGGCGGCTCGCGATCGGGGTCGCTGCCCATTTCGCGGGCATGCGCGGCGTAGTTGCGCCCGACGCAGAACACGCGGCGGACCGGGAAGGCGCCGCCGCCGGCAACCGGAATGGCGACGGGCGCGGGAGCGGGAAACACGAGATCGGCCATGGAGACCCCTGCGGAGTGGAAAACGGTGCGGGACCATAGCGGCGGTGTCGCCTGTTGGGTAGGCGTGCCGCCTTGAGATCCCAGAGCAATCGGGCGAACCTCCGGCTGGTTCACCCGATTGCCTTGCCTCAGATCCCGAGATGCGCCTTCATCAGCGCCGGATCGGCCCGCAGTTCCGCCGGCCGGCCTTCCCAGACCATGTGCCCGTTGTTCAGCACGTAGACCCGGTCGGCGAAGCTCAGCGCCGCCACCACGTTCTGCTCCACCACCAGGATCGTGCGGCCCTGCGCCGCCAACTCCCGGCTGACCCGCACCAGGTCGCGCACGATCAGCGGCGCCAGGCCCTCGAACGGCTCGTCGAGCAGGATCACCTGCGCGTCGCGGATCAGCGCGCGCGCAATCGCCAGCATCTGCTGTTCCCCGCCCGAGAGCTGCCGCCCGCCGGAGCGGCGGCGTTCCTTCAGGCGAGGGAAGAATTCGTAGACCCGATCGAGGCTCCAGGCGCTGGGCGCGGTCAGCGCCGCCAGCCGCAGGTTCTCCTCCACCGTGAGCTGGCCGAAGATCGCGCGTTCCTCCGGCACCAGTTGCAGCCCGCGCCGGGCGATCTCGTACGGCGCCAGCCCGCCGATCGGCTTGCCGTCCAGTCGGATCGCGCCCGAACGCGGCGCCAGCACGCCCATGATCGTGCGGAGCGTGGTGGTCTTGCCGGCGCCGTTGCGGCCGAGCAACGCCACGACCTCGTTGCGCCCCACCGTCAGCGAAACGTCGAACAGGATGTGGCTGTCGCCGTAGAAGCTGTTGATCGCCTCGATCTCAAGCAGGCTCGTGCTCATGCAGCCCCCCGAGATAGGCATCCTGCACCGCCTGGTTGCGCTGGATCTCGTCCGGCGTGCCGTCGACGAGCAGGCGGCCTTCGTAGAGCACGGTGATCCGTTCGGCGAGTTCGAAAATCGCGTCCATGTCGTGTTCGACGATCAGCAGGGTGCGGGAGCGGCCGATCTCGCGCACCAGGGCGCGGGTGGCGGCGCGTTCGGCCGGGCTCATGCCGGCCAGCGGCTCGTCCAGCAACAGCACGTTGGGGCCGGTGGCGAGCGCGATGCCGATCTCGAGCCGCCGCTTTTCCCCGTACGGCAGCACGTGCACCGGTACGTCCGCGCGCGCGGTCAGCCCGACCGTTTCCATCGCCGCCGCCACCTGGCGTTCCACCGCCGGCAGGCTGTTGGCGGCACGCCACAGATCGGCGCGGAAGGTGCCGCGCGCGCGTGCCAGCGCCGCGATGCGCAGGTTCTCCGTCACCGTCAGGTCGAGGAACAACTGGTTGAGCTGGTTCGACTTGCCGATGCCGAGTTGCGCGGTGCGCGTGGGCCCGAGCCCGGTGATGCGCCGGCCGAACAGCAGCACCTCGCCGGTGGTGGGCGGGATCTCGTCCTTCAGCATCTTGAACAGAGTGGATTTGCCCGCCCCGTTCGGCCCGATCACCGCATGGATCGATCCGGTGCGGACTTCGAACGACACGTCCTCCACCGCGTGCAGTCCGCCGTAGAACTTGGAGACGCCGATCGCGCGCAGGGCAGGGGCATCGGCGTGTGCCACCACCAGGGGCGCGGCCAGCGGCAGCGCGGGCGCGGACGGGGGCATCACGGCCGCATCCCCGGTTTCCTCCGGCACGCCGGCTTCCGCGGCGGCCAGACGGCGGCGGGTGAAGGCCCAGCGGATCTCGCCGGCGATGCCGCGCTTCAACACCACCACCAGCAGCACGA
This sequence comes from uncultured Pseudomonadota bacterium, assembly GCA_963708095.1. GTDB lineage: Bacteria > Pseudomonadota > Alphaproteobacteria > Acetobacterales > Acetobacteraceae > JAJZVS01. The sequence goes on along the minus strand of OY970182.1, from coordinate 1,651,229 downwards.
AGATCAGCCCCAGGATCAGCTTCCACAGCGCGCCCACATGCGGCACCTGCTGGAGGTTGTCGCGCAGCCAGAGCCACAGGGTGGCGCCGAGCAGCGGTCCCACCAGGGTGCCGACGCCGCCGATGACCGTCTGCACGACCAGCTGGCCGGAGGTATCGAGCGAAAACGCATCGGGCGGCATGTAGCTTTGCAGCACGCCCAGCAGCCCGCCGGCGAGGCCGGCATACAGCGCCGCGATGACGAACACCGCCAGCTTGTAGGCCGGCACCGAATGGCCCGTCATGCCGGTGCGGTCCGTATTGCCCTTGATCGCCCGCAGCACGGCGCCGAACGGGGAGTGCAGGATGCGCCGTGCCAGCACGAAGCCGCCGAAAAAGAGCACCGCCAGCAGCCAGTACATCGGCAGCCCGGCGGAGATTCGCATTCCGCCCAGCATCGGCACCGGGACGCCGGGCAGTCCGTTTTCCCCGCCGGTGTAGTGCGCCAGGGGGGAATTCTCGAGGAAATAGGCCATCTCGCCGAAGGCGAGCGTGATCATGGCGAAATAGATGCCGATCCGGCGTACCGCGAGCCAGCCCACCAGCAGCCCGAACAGCCCCGCCGCGACGGTGCCGAGCCCCAGCGCGAGCCAAACGCTGGAAATGACGTGCTCCACCAGCAGGTAGGCCGCGACGAAGCCGCCGGTCCCGTAGAAGGCCGCCTGGCCGAACGACAGCAGCCCGGTGGCGCCGAACAGCAGGTCGAACCCGAGGCCGATCAGCGCCCAGTCCAGGATGCGCTGCAGCAGGTCGTAGGAGAAGCCGAGCCGCGTCAGCACGAAGGGGGCGACCAGCAGCACCAAAGCCATCGCGGCTTCCGGCCGGAGCGTCGTCCGCGGAGGGGCGGCACGCATCAGACCCGTCCCTCGGAGCCGAACAGGCCTTGCGGACGCAGCACCAGCAGCAGCGCCATCACCGCGTAGAGCATCACCTGAGAATAGGCCGAGTTGAAGGCGCTGGTGATCGAGATGATCTCGCCCGCGATCAGCCCGCCCAGCACCGCGCCGGGAAAGGATCCAAGGCCGCCGATCACGATCACCACGAAGGCTTCCACCAGGAAGTTCGCGCCCATGTCCGGCTCGACCGAGACGATCGGCGCGTACAGCATGCCCGACACCCCGGCCGCTACCACGCCGATCGCGAACACCAGGAGGAACGCCAGGCGCACGTTGATGCCGAGGATGCCGACCATGCGCGCGTCCTCGATCCCGGCGCGCACCACGAGGCCGATCGAGGTGCGGTACAGGATCAGGTAGAGCACTCCGAGCAGTGCGGCGACGATGCCGATCAGCTCCAGCCGGTAGGTCGGGTAGAACAGGAACCCGAGCTGCACGATCCCTTCGCCCCAGCTCGGTGTCGGCACGCTCTGCGTGTTGGCGCCGAACAGCGCGCGCACCCCTTCGACGATCACGATGCCGGCGCCGAAGGTGACCAGGATCTGGTCCTCGTGCGGGCGGCCGTAGAACAGGCGGATCAGCCCGCGTTCCAGCACCACGCCCACGACCAGCATGAAGGCCGCGCCGGCCAGGATGCCCAACAGGAACGATCCGGTCTGCGCAGTCACCACGTACATCGCGTAGGCGCCCAGCATGAACAGGGCGCCATGCGCGAAATTCAGCACCCCGAGCGTGCCGAGGATGATGGTCAGCCCGCTCGCCACCAGAGCGAGCAGGGTCCCGAGGGCCAGGCCGTTGAAGGCCTGGGACAGCAGCAGGGGCGCGCTCGGCATCGGGTCAGGTATACGAACCGAGCTTGCAGCCAAGGAAGGCCGGCGGGCTGATCGCCTGCTCGCCCGGCACCATGTCGACGATGTCGAAATAGTCGTCCTTGTTCTTCATCGCCCCGGGCGCCTTGCCCAGCACCACCGGCACCGGGCGGACCATCTGGTGGTCTTCGGCGCGGTACCATACCTTGCCGAGCGTGCTGTTGAACGGCTCCGTCTTCGACGCCTCCAGCGCCTTGATCACCGCCGGCGGGTAGAAGGTGCCGGCGCGCTCCACCGCCAGCGCCCAGATGTAGGTCTGCAGGTAGCCGACGTGGGCGCCCCAGTTCGGCGTGTAGTGGTTCTTCGCCCGGAAGGCGGTGACGAAGCTCTTGGACAGCGGGAACCGGTCTTCCAGCTTCCAGTTCCAGTCCATGGTGCCGAACACGCCGCCCATCAGTTTCGCCCCGGTTTCCTGCGCCTGGAACGACGAGATGTTGGGTACCACCATCTGCATCTTCTTGAACACGCCGAACTGCGCGGCCTGCTTGGTCGAGTTCACCGCCTGGGCGGCGAATTCGATGTTGACGAAGATGTCGGCCCCGGAATTGGCGATGTTGAGCAGCGCCGAGCTGTAGTCGGTGGCCGACAGCGGCACCACCTCCTGCGCCGCGGTGGTCCAGCCGTACGGCTTGGTGAACTCGCTGAACGAGCCGAATACGGAATGGCCGTAGTTGTAGTCCGGCACCAGGTAGGCGACCTTCTTGCCGCGCCCGTAATGCTGCGCCACCACCGGCGCGAGCGCCTTGCAGGCCATGTAGGCCGACGGCTGGGAACGGAATCCGTAGCGCTGGCAATCACGCCCGGTGGTCGCGTTCGCGCCGGATGCGCCGACCATGTTCAGCACGTGCTCGCGTTGCGCCAGTTCCTCCAGCGCCACCGCGGTAGCCGAGGAGACGCAGCCGGTGATCATCATCGCCTTGTCGCGCTGGATGAACTGGGTCTGCGCCTGCACGGCGACGTTCGGCTTCAGCTCCGAATCGGCGACGCCGTAGCGGATCTGCTTGCCCAGCACGCCCTTGCCCTTGAGCCCCCAGGCCTGCGCGTTGGCGCCGCCTGCGTTGATCTCGGCGAAGGCGAGCTCGTATCCCAGCACATGATCCTTGCCGTCGGCGGAATAGGGGCCGGTGAGCGGGCTGGTGACGCCCACATATACGGTCGGGCCGCTGACGCCGGCCGGCCAGGTGCCGAGCGGCGCTTCCGCCGCGAAGGCGCGTCCCATCCCGAGGCCGGGCAGCATCATCCCGCCGGCCGCCCCGAGGCCGAGTTGCAGCATTTGCCGCCGGTCGAGCGCGGCCTCACCGATCCGTTTGTTCATTATTCGTCTCCTTGCCCACCTGTTTGCTGCACCGCAGCCATGGGCGCGAACCACCCGTCCCGCGGCGACCCGCGCGGGCTGGGATTAGAGCATAACCCGTACCGGCTCAAGCGGCCCCGCTTGCGCGCGACACCCGGTCCGGTAGATGATCCGCCGGTCCGGCCGGGAACGGGTCGGGCCGAATCAACAACAAGGAGGAGCGCCCATGGCTTCCGATACCCATCCGGCACCGTCACGACGCGCGGTGCTGCAGCTTGGTGCCGGGGTGGCCGCAACGGCCGCGCTGGCGGGGCTCGTCCGCCCCGCCGCGGCAGCCGAACCCCCGATGGGGAGCTGGCCGGCCGGATCGTCCGGCGACAGCGTCTTCGTCGGCATCACCGTGCCGCGCACCGGTCCCTACCAGTTGCCGGGCGACGACGAGCTGAAAGGCTACGAACTCGCGCTGGATCACCTCAATACCGGCCATGCGCTGATGCGCGCGATCGCGCCCAAGGTGACGAAGGGCCTGCTCGGCAAGAAGGTCATGCACGGGGTGACGGACACCGAAGCCAAGCCCAACGTCGCGGTGCAGGGCGCTTCCCACTTCATCAGCGAGAACAAGGCGGTGATGTTCACCGGCTCGTGCTCGAGCGCCGTCGCCGTCGCGCTCAACAAGCTGGCGCAGAGGGAGAAGGTGATCTACCTGCCCGGCGTGTCCGGATCAAACGATACCACCGGCAAGGACTGCACGCGCTATTCGTTCCGTACCTGCTTCTACGGCCAGACCTCCTCGGCCGCGCTGGCGCCGGTGCTGATCAAGGCGTTCGGGCGGAACAAGAAGGTGGCGTTCCTGACGCCCGACTATACCTATGGCCATACCGTCCAGGCCTCGATGCTCGAATACCTGGGCAAGGGCGGGTGGAAGATGGTCTCCAACCAGGTCTCCCCGCTCGGCACGCCCGATTTCAGCGCCTACCTGCTGAACGTCGCAAGTTCCGGCGCCGACGTGGTCGTGAACATCAACTGGGGCAGTGATGCGTTCCAGTCGGTCAAGCAGGCGGCGCAGTTCGGCATCCTGAAGAAGATGAAGATGGCGATCGCCTACGACGTGCCCTTCCTCGCCAAGGAAGTCACGCCGGATCTCACCCAGAACATGCTGAACGCCACCGATTTCTGGTGGACCCTGGAATCGAAATATCCGCTCGCGAAGATGTTCGTTGCCGAGTTCCACAAGAAATACGGCTACAATCCGCAATGGTCGGCCGAGGCCGCCTATATGCAGATCGCCTCCTGGGCGCGGATGGTCTCGGGCGCCGGAACCTTCTACCCGCCGGCAGTGATCAAGGAATACGAGAAGGGCGAGCACTTCAACTCGCTGGTCGGCGAGGTGTGGTTCCGCCCGCAGGACCACCAGTTGGTCCGCCCGGTGTTCCTCATGCGCGGCAAGAAGCCGTCGGCCATGAAGACCCCTGATGACTACTGGAACGTGATCCAGACGGACGCAGGCGCGCCGTTGATGCAGGCCCCGGACGCCTTCGGCTGCAAGCTCGGGGCGTACGTCTAAGACGGCGCGGCCGTCGGGGGGGGCGAGACGGCCAGGGGCGTTCGGCCAGGGCGCTCCCCTCCCGGCCTCCCGACAGCCGCGCCGTCCCCTACTCCAACGCCCAGGCGCGGCGGCGGAAGACGGGCAGGCGCGTTTCCGCCGCCCGCTCCTCCGGGCTGGTTGCGAGCCAGGCGGGCAGCCGTTCGAGCACGCGTCGCTGCGGTTCGGGCAGGTCGAGGGCCAGCGCGTCGCCCAGGCCGAAGAACTGCAGTCCTTCGAGTTCGCCGGAACCGGCCAGGGTGCCCGTCACGTGTTCCGCGTCCACCACCAGGAACCGGGCATTGAAGCGGATCGGCATGACCGGCGGCGTGATCATGCGGCACAGATATTGAAGCTCGGCCAGCGCCGGCGGGGTGCCGAGCGTGAGCCCGGTTTCCTCCGCCAGTTCGCGCGCCGCGGCGATGCCGATACCGTGAGCCAGCGCCGGATTGGCGGCACGCTCCAGCCGGGCACGGGTGAGCGGCGACAGCGGGCTGGCGGCGGGTGCCACCAGGTCCGCCCGATCCACCGCCCCGCCCGGGAACACGAGCTTGTTGGGCATGAAGCGATGCCGCGCGCCGCGCAGTCCCATCAGTACCTCGGGGCCGGCGCGGCTGCTGCGGACCACGAGCAGGCTGGCGGCGTGGCGGGCACGCACCGCGCGCGGACGCAGCGGCGCGGGCGAGACGGCAGTATCAGGCAAGATCGAACCCCCGGGTATGCAGATAGGCGGCAAAGCCGTAGCGTTCCGGCACCGAAAGCTGGCGGGCGCAGTTCTCGCTCCAGCCGACGCCGTCTTTCGGGCCGTAGACGTCGTTGTTCTTGAGGCCGGCGGGCGCGAGCGGCTCGCGCGTCCGGCGGCGGTCGTCGTAGGCGGCGATTTCGGGGGCCAGCGCGGTGTCGTCGTAGCGTTCGCGGTGCACCACTACCGCCGGCGGCAGGCGCATGGAGACGGGGCGGCGAAACACCGGCCAGCCCACCGTCAGCCCCGCCACCGGATAGACCCCGGGCGGCAGGTCGAGCAGCGGCGTGATCTTCTCGATATGGTTGCGCACGTAGCTGATCGGGCAGGTGCCGAGCCCCGCCGCTTCCGCAGCAGTGATGAAGCTGCCCATCGCCAGGGCGCAATCGACGGCGGTATTCAGGAACGTATCGAGGTTGTTGTTGGCGTGCGCCATCCCGTGCATCTCGCACAGGCGCTGACCGCGCCGCATGTCGCCGCACCAGAGCAGGAACACCGGGGCGGAGGCGATCCAGTCCATGGTGCCGATCCAGTCCGCGATCCGCCTGATCTTTATCGGATCGCGCAGCACCACCACGGAGTATTGTTGCAGATCAGACTTCGCCGGCGCCGATTGCGCGGCGGCGAGCAGCAGGTCGAGCAGCTTCTCGCTCACCGCCTCGTCGCGATAGCGCCTGGTGACCCGGCGATCGAGCAGGGACGCCACGCCCGCCGGCACCGGCGCGTCCTGTGCCGGCTGCTCGGTCCCGAACCGCGCCGCCAGCAGTGAAGCCGCGTCCGCCGCTGCCATGCGTTCCTCCCGTGTCTCGTGCCCGCGCGATACCCTTGCCGGAACCCGCGCCCGGCGCAAGGCTGCACGCCAGTGCAAACGCGGAGGAACCGAGACATGCCGGCACCGTATGAGACCCATCGCGCGCAGATCGAAGCCATCCTGCTCGGCTGGGGGATGCCGGAGGACAACGCCGCGCAGACCGCGGAGATCCTGTCCTGGGCCGATCTGCATGGGGTCGACAGCCACGGGTTGTCCATGCTGCCCGGCTACGACCGGCTGCGGCGCAACGGGCGCATCCGGGTCGACGCGCGCCCGGCGATCGTGCGGGAGACGCCGGTCTCCGCGCTGGTGGACGGCGGCGGCGGGCTCGGGCACGTGCCGGCGCGATTCGCGATGGCGACGGCGATCGCCAAGGCGCGCGCCTCGGGGATGGCGGCGATCGCTGTGCGCAACTCGGCGCATTTCGGCGCCTGCGGGTTCTATACGTTGATGGCGGCGGAGGCGGGGCTGATCGGCATCGCCTGCACCTCCGCGGGCGGGATCCAGGTGGCGCCGACGTTCGGCAAGCAGCCGCGGCTCGGCACCGATCCGTGGTCGTTCGCCGCGCCGGGCGCGGATGGGCTGCCGTTCCTGCTCGACATGGCAACGACGACGGTGGCGGCAGGACGGATCCGCAACAAGGCCAACGAGGGGCTGAAGACGCCGCCCGGCTGGGTGCTGGGGCCGGACGGACTTCCTTCCGACGATCCGCTGATCGTTTCGAAGGGTGGCAGCCTGACGTCGCTCGGGGGTTCGCCGGAGGGCAGCAGCTACAAGGGCTACGGGCTTGCGGTGATGGTGAACATCCTGGCCGCCTGTCTGTCGGGATCGACCTTGATCACCGATCCGATGCACACGAAGAAGCCGCAGGGGCAGGACATCGGGCATTTCTTCATGGCGATCGATCCCGGATTGTTCCGGGATGCGGACGCGTTCCAGTCCGACGTTGCGCGGTTCTGCGACGATCTGCGCGCGACGCCGCCGGTCGATCCCCGGCAGCCGGTGATGGTGGCGGGCGATCCGCAGCGGATCACCGCGGCGCAGCGGCGGGCGGAGGGGATTCCCGTGGGCCCCGGCCTGCTCGGCCAGGTGCGGCAGATCGCGCAGGCCGCGGGGGCCGACTGGCTGCTGGATTAGCCCCTGTCGCTGGATTTGCCGGCTGCATAGGCAAATCGGCGCGGGTGGGGCATGGAGAGCCCATTTTGTAGGCTTATCCTGTCCGCGTGGGCGCTTTTCCGATCTTCCCGCCTTGCCTCGCCCTGCTGCCGGCCTTTATTGCAGGCTTGGCCGGCGGGGCGCTCCTCGCCCCGGCGCAGCAGCGGGAAAGGCGGAATCGGAACGTGAGCAAATTGTTCTCGCACATCGGCGCCCTGGCGGCGGCGGCCGTCGTCGCGTTCGGCGGCGCCGCCGGCGCGGCCCTGCCGGCGCATATCATGCAGACCAAGACCATCCGCTATTGCAGCGCGGTCAACCTGCCGCCGATGGAGTTCATGAACGCGCAGACGAAACCGGTCGGCGTCGACATCGACCTCGGCGATGCGCTCGCGCACCGGCTCGGCGTGCAGCCGGTCTGGATCAACATGCCGTTCGCCGGGCTGATCCCGGCACTGCTCGCCGATCATTGCGATGCGATCATCTCGCAACTGTTCATCAAGAACAGCCGGCTCCAGGTGATCGACGAAATACCGTACATGAACTCGCACGAAGCGGTGCTGATGAAGGCGGGCGCGCCCAAGGTCGCCACCCTGGCGGGGCTGTCGGGCCGCAAGGCCGCCACCGTCACCGGCACCACCGCCACCATCCTGTTGCAGAAGGCGAACGCAGATCTGACGGCCACGCACAAGCCACTGATCGACATCGTGATGTTCCCCGAAAACACCCAGGCGCTGCAGCAGGTGCAGTTCGGCCAGGTGGCCGCCTATGGCGTGGCCTACGAGACCGCGCGCTACTACGCCCACCTGGCACCCAGCCAGTTCGAGATCGGCGGGCCGCCCTACTTCAAGATCGCCACCGGCATCGGCCTGCGCAAGGACGAGACCACGCTGAATACCGCACTGCGCGGCGCACTAGCGGCGATGATGAAGGATGGCACCTACGCGCACATCTTCACCAAATGGAACCTGCAGATCGACATGCTGAAGCCGTAACGCGAGGGAGTGCGCCATGCACTTCGACTGGCCCTATTTCTGGCAGCAGCTGATCCACCCGGACGGCGCGTTCCTGCTCGGGCTGTGGCTGACCATCCTGGTCAGCGTCTGCGGCCAGGCGATCGGGCTCGCGATCGGCCTGCCGGTCGCGCTCGCCCGGTTGTCGCGATCGCCGCTACTGTCCTGGGCCGCGCGCGGCTACATCCTGGGGATGCGCGGCACGCCGTTGCTGGTGCAGATCGTGTTCATCTACACCGGCCTTGCCGCCGCCAACCTGGTGCGCTTCCATGACTGGCACGCTGGCCCGTTCTCGCTCGCCGGCAACGTGCAGGCCGGGATCCTGGCGCTCGGGCTGAACGAAGGCGCCTATATGGCGGAGATTTTCCGCGCCGGCATCACCGCGGTCGATCGCGGCCAGGCCGAGGCGGCAAAGGCGCTCGGCATGCCGCCGGCGATGATCCTGCGCCGCATCATGCTGCCGCAGGCGCTGCGCATCGTGCTGCTGCCGATCGGCAACCAGTTCAACATCATGCTGAAGAACAGTACCCTCGTCAGCGTGATCGGCGTCTCCGAGATGCTGCTGGTGACCGAGACGATCAATTCCGCGACCTTCCGTACCTTCGAGCTCTATTCGGTGCTGGGGCTCTATTTCCTCGTGCTGACCTCGATCTGGAGCCTGCTGCTGCGCTGGATCGAACGCCGTATGGACGCCGGGCGCGACCACCCGGGCGCCGCACGGGCCGAAAGCGCGGCGATCGTCGATCCGGTGCTGTCGGAAGTCTCCCTATGACCCGCAGCATGGCGGATGTCGTGATCGCGGCCGAAGGCGTGGAGAAATGGTTCGGCCCGCGCAAGATCCTCGACGGCATCGACCTCATTGTCCGCCGCGGCGAAGTGGTGGTGCTGATCGGCTCGTCGGGTTCCGGCAAGACCACCCTGCTGCGCTGCATCGACCATCTTGAAACGATCGAGGCCGGCCGCATCGCCGTCAACGGCCAGCCGATCGGCTACCGTGCCCGCGGCCACCGCTGGGTCGAGGACCGCGAGAGCGCCATCGCCCGCCGCCGCCGCGACGTCGGCATGGTGTTCCAGCGCTTCAATCTGTTCGCCCACATGAACGTGCTCGACAACATCACGATCGCCCCCATTCGGGTGCGCGGGGTGCCGCGGGTGGAAGCGGAATTCGAAGCCCGCGCCCTGCTCGCCCGCGTGGGCCTGCCGGAGAAGGAAGCCGTGTTCCCCGCCTCGCTGTCCGGCGGCCAGCAGCAACGGGTCGCGATCGCCCGTGCGCTCGCGATGCACCCTGCGGTGATGCTGTTCGACGAACCCACCAGCGCACTCGATCCCGAAATGGTCGGCGAAGTGCTGGCGGTGATGCGCGACCTCGCCGCCGACGGCATGACCATGGTCGTCGTCACACACGAAATGGGCTTCGCCCGCCAGGTCGCGCACCGCGTGGTGGTGATGGACGCCGGCCGGATCGTGGAATCCGGGTCGCCCGCCCAGGTGTTCGGCGCTCCCGAACATCCCCGCACCCGCGCGCTGCTGGGTGCCGTGCTGCACTAGCAGCCTGTCGGAGTGGGGTATCGGATCATTCGGTCGGGTGCAGGTGGCGATTGAGGAGGTTGGCGTCTGCTGGCGGGGCGTAGGGCGGTCACATCGGTATTTTCGGCGTTCCTGAGCGGCACGATCGGGCCGTGGCGGTCGGCGGCGCCTTCGATCGTCCCCAACAGGGCCTGATCTGGCTCAGATCGTGCTCGCCAGGACGAACATCCGCTTCATGTTCCAGGCCATGGTCACGAGGTTCCACTCGCCGCGGACGTTGTCGAGGCCGCGCAGCAGGAACTGGCGGAACCCAAGCACCGACTTGATGATGCCGAACACCGGCTCGGGCGTCTGCTTGCGCAAGGCGTAGAGCCGCTTGCCCTCGCGGGTCTTGAGCCGATGCTCCATCGCCGCAAGCGGCGCGGGGTTCTGTGCCGGCGGCGGCGGCGCGGCAAAACGCTCGTCGAGCGATGGATGATGCGCTTCGCGCCCCATCGCGATCACCGGATCGATCCCCGCCGCGGCACAGGCGTTCACATTGCCCTCGCTGAAATATCCGTTGTCCGCAAGCAACGCGCCAACCTTGCCCAACGCAGCGGGCAGGTTGGCGATCTTGCCCAGCATCGGCTCCAACTGCTGCTTGTCGTTGGGCGCCTGCACCACATCGGCCGCGATCACCAGCAGGCTGCCCGCCGCCACCACCGCCTGCGCGTTGTAGCACTGCTCGAACCCGCCACCCGCCACCGGCATGATGCGCGATTCCTCGTCCGTCAGGTTGACCTGATCGGTGGGCAGCGGCCCGTCCGCCGGTGGCGCCGGTGGCGCCGGTGGCCTGCCGCCGGGCTTGCGGCCCGTCGCCGCAGTCTTGGCTGCACGCGCCTTGAGCTTGGCTTCATACTCGGCCCGTTCGCGCGCATGGCGCTCCTTCGCCCGCGCCTCGATCGTGGCGCGGGCCCGGGCAATCGCCGCCAGACGCTGCTCGCGCCGCGCCAGTTCCTCAGGCACCTGCATCCCGTCCGGCACGTCCGCCTGATCGGCCGCCTCGGCCTTCGCCATCAGATCGGCCACTTCGGCCTGCAACTGCGCCTCGATCTTGCCCGCGTGTTCATACGACAGCGCGCTGTGGCGGCTGGCGTTGGCGTGGATCTTGGTCCCGTCCAACGCCACCGTGCCCAGCTTCAGCACGCCCATCTCGCGGGCCACGCCCAGAACCTGAACGAACAGCGCCTCGATTTGCTTCAGAAAACGCCGCCGGAACGCGGCGATCGTGTCGTGATCAGGATGCTCGTTGGCGGCGATGAAGCGGAACGCCACCGAGTCATAGGTCGCCCGTTCCAGCTTGCGGCTCGAAAACACGCCGGTGGCGTAGCCATAGATGATGAGGCCGAGCAGGAGTTGGGGGTGGTAGGACGCCTCCCCCGATCCACGGTAGCTGCCGGTCATCGCCCGCACATCGAGGCCATCGACCACCTCCACCACGAACCGGGCCAGATGCCGCTGTGGCAGCCACTCGTCCACCGACGGCGGCATCAGAAAGCCAGTGTCGCGGTCGATCAGGCGGAAGTTGCTCATCGGGTCGACGTCCGGGCAGGGAAAGCACGAAGCGATGCCCCGAGGCTAACACCCGCCGCCGCGTCGCGTTAAGTCCGACAGGCTGCTAGTGTTCCGATTCCATGAAGCCAACCCGGTCGTTCGCGCATGCGGGGACGTCGCTCGGCCATGTCATACCAGCGGCCCCGGCCGATTTACTCGTCCGGCGTCCACCTGGCCGCTGGTATGTCCTTGATTTCGCGCATGGCCGCCCCGCCAACCCCATGCGCGATACCGGCCGGCCGAAGAGGCCGCCGGTATCAGCGAGCCGGGCGCCGCGGTTCCTTACGGCGCCGCAGGTTACGATGGCGCCCGCTACTGGGCCGCCCGCGATCGGACGCCCGCTATCGGGCCGCCCGTTCTTGCGCCGCACCCGCGAGCACGAACCGCGCCAGTGCGGCGCCGACGCAGCGTCGCAGCAGCGCCGTCGTGGCCCGGTGCGACGCCGCGTTGTCGGCGCGTTCCGGATCGAGCCCGTTGTCCTCCGCCCAGCCACGCATCAGCTCATAGCGCGGGAACAAGGTGACCTGGGGTTCGGCCGCGGCCATTTGCAGCGCGGTTTCGTAGGGTTCCAGATCGACATTGGCGCGCAGGAAGCGGCTGAACTGGGGATCGACCAGCACCAGGTCGGCGCCGTGGCGGCGGGTGAGAGCGGCGCCGGTGTCCAGCGTCGCCGCCAGGTCGTCCGGTTGCAGGCCGCGGACGGCATCGACCGTGCCGGCCTGCCACACCACCAGGGTGTAACGGGCGGCCGACAGCGTCGCGGCGAGCAGGTGCAGACTGGCGGCTGCATCCTGTCCGCGCCCGCCGCGCTGCGTCAGATGGAACGTCACCCCCGGTCGCGCCTCCTGCAACGCGGCCAGCATCGCCGTCGTGTAGCCGTCGGCGGCGACGGTGCTCGCCGAGCCGACCGCCAGCACCTCCACCGTCGCGCCCGGCCGCAGCGCCGCGGCCAGCGCGGGCAGCGGCTCCTCGGGGACCAGGCCCGGGGGATCGGGCGGGCAGGTTGCCGCCGGCGCGTCGGCCGCGTGGGCCGGCGCGGCGACGAGCAGGAGCAGTGCGGCGAGTGCCAGCGCGCGTGACGGGCTCATGCGAAGGCACATTCGGGGCGGCCGTTGCACGGAGGGGCGATGGGTGGACGGCCGTCGCGCGGGCGGTCTGGGCACGGACGGGCACCGCGGCGGATCGTCGCAGGCATGAAGCGTCACTCCCCTGATCATTGGCCCGCGGCGTGCGGGCGATTTGTCACGATCCTTCCGCCGGCCGTTCCGTGACGACGGCGACCGCGACCTCGTGGGGCGCGACCGCCGGCGCCGGCACCTCCCGCCGCGGCGCTTGGCCGCGGCGAGCGAACCAGGCCGCGACCGCGGCCACTCCCAGCATCACCAGCCCGCCGCCGAGGTTCACCGCGAGCTGCATCGTCGGCCCGTCGTTCGCCTCCAGCCCCAGGCGGGCGAAGAAGCCGAGGAAGATGCCCCAGCAGAAGACCGGCAGCGAGTGCTGGCCGAGCAGTACCACGATCCGCGCCGGCCACGACAGCAGCCACGGCGCGCGCTGCGGGACCAGCCGCACGACCCCCCAGACCAGCGCCAGGATCGACAGCAGGCGCGGCGGATCGAGCGTCGTCTTGTCCATCCACAGCAGCGCGTGCGCATACGGGATCGGCAGCCAGGTTACCAGCGACGGGTGCGGCCAGACGACCCATTGCAGGAACAGTCCCGCGATCAGCATGAACGCGGCCAGCCCGTCGAACAGGCGTACCGGGCGCGGCAGCGGCGGCGGCGCATAGGCGAGCACCGCGCCGATCACGAACAGGAACTGCCACATGAACGGGTCGAAATACCAGCCGGAGGCGTGCCAGGCGGGGATGTTCAGCGCCCACCGCCGTGCCGCGAGGTAGAACGCGCCGGACAGCAGGAGCAGCAGCCTCGGCCGGTGCAGCAGCGGCAGCACGGCGGCCAACATCACCAGCAGCGCGACATAGAGCGGCAGGATGTTGAGGAGATTTGGCTGGTAGCGCAACGTCAGCGCCTCCAGCAGCGCGCGGTAGGGCGCGTGCGCCAGCACGTCGAGCCGGCTTTCGTCGAGATAGGCCACGCGGTCCAGCCGGGCGACGCTGTTCGATACCTGGGCGGCATAGACGACGAACAGGAATATATGCGCGAAATAGAGCACCCAGGCGCGCTTCAGCGCATCGGCCGCGCCGTACAGCCAGCCGTGGCGGTCCATCGCCCCGCCGTACGCCTTCGCCGCACCGAAGCCGGCGAGCAGCACGAACACCTCCGCCGCGTCGCACAGCGCGACCTCGTGCAGGCTGAAGGTGGCCATCACGTTGCCGGGGATGTGGTCGACGAAGATCCACCACAGCGCCAGACCGCGGAAGAAATCGACCCGCAGGTCGCGGCCGTGGCCGCTGCGTACCAACTTCATGCGGGCATAATAGCGGATCGCCGTACCGCTGTCAGCGCGCCGGCACGGCGGTCTCGGTTCCGAGCCGCGCGGCGATCGCATCCACATCCGCGGCGGCGGCGGCGGAGGGATGGCGGGTCAGCAGCAGCGCCTGGCGGCGGATCGCCTCGCGCACCCGATCGTCGCGCCGGATCACGCCGGCCAGCGGCGGGTCGCGCTGCAGGAACGCGAGCGCGGCGCGGCGCAGGGCGGCGTAGGTGCGCGCCCCCGCCGCCGGGCTGGACGCCTGGTTGACGACGATGCGCGCGTCGCCCCCCGGCCGGTCGGCGGCATGCAGCTTCAGCACGGCATAGGCGTCGGTGAGGCTGGTCGGTTCCTCGGTGGCGAGCACGAGCAGGGTATCGGCGGCGGCTGCGAGGGTCCGCACCCCGCCTTCCAGCCCCGCGCCAAGGTCGAGCAGCACGGTGTCGTAGGCCGCGGCGGCCTCGCGCAGTGCGGCGAGTACCGGGTCCAGCGCCGCCGGATCGAGCCCGGCCAGCGCGCCGGAGCCGGAGCAGCCGGGCAGGATGTCGAACCCGCCCTCCGGATGGCGCAGCACGGAGTCCGCCAGCCGCGTGCGCCCGGCGAGCACGGCGCCGAGATCGTGGCCTTGTGTCAGGCCGGGGGCGAGGCCGAGCTGGATATCGACATTGGCGAGGCCGAGGTCACCGTCGAACAGCAGCACCGCCCGCCCGCCGCGGGCGAGCGCGTGGGCGAGGGTGATGGCGAACCACGTCTTGCCCACCCCGCCCTTGCCGGAGGCGATGGCGATCAGCCGCCCCGGTGCCGTCGTGCCGGTGCGGGCGGCGGCGGGCGGCGGGAGCGGGCGGGCGAGGGCGGGCGGGGTCATGCGCGGGATCCGGGGGGAAAGCGGGGTGCGGCGGCCATGCCGGTGGGATGGGGCATGGCGGGACGGGTGGCGGTCGGCGGCGGCGTGTCCGGCGCGCGGGACGGCGCGGCAACGCGCGCGCGGGTCGGGGCGGGAAAGGGCGACAGGAAGGGCGCGGAATTGGCGGCAGGGGCGGCGGGTGCGGCGGCGGGCGCGCTCCTCGGCGGCAGACCGAGGCGCAGCCGCGCGGCCAGCAGTGCAGGGGTCAGCGGCACCAGGCCGTCGGCGGCGCCGGGGCCGACGCCGGCCTCGGCCAGCGCGAGCGCGCCGGCGGCGGCCAGCACTCCGCCCAGGCGGCGGGCGAGGTCGAGCCTGGTGGCGATCAATGCCCGCGCGCCCGCTTCGGCATGGGCCTGCGCCTGCTCCTCCGCCTCGGCCGGGTCGAGCCCGGCCGGCAGCACCAGCGCCGTGTTGCCGCCGGCGACGGCGATCAGTTCGGCGAGCAGGGCGCGCTGGCCAGGATCGAACGGGTCGAGTCCCGGCGTGTCAATCAGCACCGGTCCGCCGGCGTTTGCGCGCGTAAGGGCGCGGGCCAGCGCGGCCGGCGTGGCCGCGGCGACCAGGTCGAGACCCAGCAGCCGGGTGAAGGCGGCGAGCTGCTCCACCGCCCCGGCGCGCTGCCCGTCGGCGGTGATCACCCGCGGCGTGATGCCGGCGAGCACGAGGCGGGTTGCGAGCCGGGCCACCGCGAGCGTTTTGCCCGCGCCGGGCGGCCCGACCAGCAGCAGCGGCGGTGCGTCGGGCCCGAGCGCGAGCGGGACGAAGCGCAGCGCGCCGGCGAGCGCGGCCTCCAGCGCCCCGGCGCCAAGGGCGGCGCGCAGTGCCGGCGGTACGCCGTGCCAGGCAAGCAGGTCGGCGCGGTCGGCCTCGTCTGGCGGAGCGGTCGGATGGGGTGGGCGCGCAAGGGGTGGGCGCGCAAGGGGCGGAGGCGCGAGGGCCGGGCGTGCGAGGGGCAGATGCGTCGGCAGCGGGGGCGGGGGGTCGTCAGCCGGATCGATGGCGGCGGTAACCTCGACCCCTTCCGGCACCGGGCGGCTCGCGAGGATCAGCGCCTCCGGGCCGAGCTCGGCGCGGATCTGCGCCATGGCCGCCGCCATCCGAGGGGCTCGGTAGAGTTTGACCCGCATGGGGGGAGAGTAGGGGCGCGGGGATTGAGGGAAGATGAACGGGGGGACTCCCGCTGCATCGCCCGCGGCGCGAGTGCGTCGTCCCCGACCGCCGCGGCACAGGAAGACGGCCGCGCATCCGGGATGGACCAGGCGGCCGAACCGCCAGCGGTCGGCGCCGGCGCCGTGACCGTCTGCGATCGACCCAAACGCGCCGTTCAGGAGCCGAACCGGGCGCGGTAGTCCTGCGGTGTGGCTGCGAGCAGGCGCAGGAAGCTGCGGCGCATCGTTTCCTCCGAACCGAAGCCGCAACGCTGTGAGATCCGCTTGATCGGCAGGCGCGACTCCGACAGCAGTCGCCGCGCCGCTTCGACCCTCAGCCGCTCCACGGCCCGGCCCGGCGTCACCCCGGTTGCTTCCGCGTAGTGCCGACTGAAACTGCGTTCGCTCATCCCGGCCTGGCCGGCCAGGACCGGAAGCGACATGTCGTCGGCCAGGTGCGCGTTCATCCAGTCGTGCAGCGCCCCGAACCTGTCCTCTGCCGCTTGCAGGGACAGAGCAGCGCTGAACTGCGCCTGGCCGCCCGGACGCTTGAGGAAGACAACCAGGTAGCGCGCCACGGCCAGCGCCACGGTTCGGCCCAGGTCCTGTTCCACGAGCGCAAGCGCCAGGTCGATGCCGGCCGTCACGCCCGCCGAGGTCCAGACCGGGCCGTCGCGCACGAAGATCGGGTCAGGCTCGACACGCACGGCGGGGAAGCGCCGGGCAAGCTCGGCGCAGAACGACCAATGGGTCGCCGCCCGTCGCCCATCCAGTATGCCTGCAGCGGCCAGCAGGACCGCCCCGGTGCACACGGAGGCGACGCGCCGTGCGTGCCGTGCCCGCTCCCGCATCCACGCGACCAGCACCGGGTCCGCAGCCGCCGCTTCGACGCCCTGGCCGCCGGCAACCATCAGCGTGTCCAATGCCGCTCCGATGGGCGGGAGCGGACAAGTTGCGAGCCCAAGCCCGGCCGAGGCAGTCACGCTCTGGCCGCCTTGCGCGACGACCCGGAGCGTGTAGGGCGGCATTTCCCCCGCTTCGGCGACGAGATCGTTGGCGGATGCGAACACCTGAAGCGGCCCCGTGACATCGAGCAACTGCACCGACGGGTACGCGAGCACTTCGATCACGCGGGACACGTTTGGCGCAAAACGAGGGAACTTTGGCATTTCCGCCAGAGCGTGCCCCGGGTAGGGTCGTCTTGTCCATCCCTCACCTCCAATCCGGAGATGCCCATGATCCCGTATGGCACCCACCTGCAAATCGGCTCCCTGCTGTTCGAGGGCGTGGATCAGATCGACCTGACAGGACCGTTCGAGGTGCTGTCGCGCATCCCGAACGCGACCTATCGCATCTACGGTCGCGCGGCCGAACCCGTTCGCGACCTGAAGGGATTGCGGCTGACGCCGGATGCCGCCCTGGCCGATGCCCCGCCGCTCGATGTCCTTCACGTGCCGGGCGGTTTCGGCCAGGAGGCCTTGATGGAGAACGCGGAGGTGCTCGCCTGGATCCGGCAGCAGGCGGCAGGCGCGCACAGCATTTTCTCCGTCTGCACGGGCGCCCTGCTCTGCGGTGCGGCCGGCCTGCTCAAGGGACGCCGGGCGACGACGCACTGGGCTTCGTTTCACCTGCTGCCGTTCTTCGGTGCGATCCCTGTGAACGAGAGGGTGGTCGTGGACGGGAACTGGGTCTTTGCCGCCGGTGTCACGGCCGGAATCGACGGCGCCTTGCGTCTCGCGGCCGAGTTGCGCGGCGACGACGCCGCACGGGCCATCCAGCTTCACATGGTGTATGCGCCGGAGCCGCCCTTCGACAGCGGCACGCCTGAGACCGCCCCGGCCGCGATCCTGGAGCAGGCGCGGCAATCCCTCGCAGGCATCACGGCGCAGCGGGAGATGACCGCTCGGCGTGTGGCTGCCAGCCTCGGCATCGCCGTTCCCGTGGCGGCCGCTGAATGAGCCGTCACTCAGCCCCGGTGAATATCTCGATCACGCGAGGCCATTTGGCGGGAAACGAGGGGTTATTGGCATTTCTGCCAATGCCGGCTCTCCTACATTGCTTCTGGTGATGCGGGACAACCATCACTCCGCGCCAGCCGTCGCAGCATCGTTCCGGCGTTCGCAGGACCAGTACTTTGTCGAACAGGACCGTTTCCATGAATCTGACACATATCCACGCCTTCACCGCTGCGATGCAGCGCAAGGATCTGGAGGCCATGCTGACGCACATGACCGACGACATAATCCTCAAGACCCCGCTCGTCGGCGAGCCTTTCAAAGGTAAGGCGGCAATAAGACCGGTCGTCGAAGCCCTCCTGGGCGTGGTCGACACGTTCGAGTTCCGCGAGATCATGCAGGGTCCTCAGCATGTATCCGCGTTTTTCGGGATTACGGTCGGGTCGAACGAGTTGGACGGTGTGGACTACTGGCGCACCAACGAAGCAGGCTTGATACAGGAGATGACGGTCCTGTGGCGGCCCCTTCCGGCAGCGGTGGCGGTGCAGAACAAGTTAGCCCGTGCTGACGGCGAGCCGGCCTAAGCAGGCTTGCGCGGGTCAGGAGCCGGATCCCGTGGCGGCGCAAGCCTGCTCAGGTCTTGATTTGAGCGCAAACCTCCGGAGGTTCGCTTAGGCAGCCGCCCGTTCCGGTGGCCTTCGACCCTGCGGGTGCGCATGTCGCGCAGCCAGGCGAACGGCGCGATGCCGTTCAGCCTGGCCGCCGTCGGCGTGTCGGGCTCGCACGGTGACGCTGAACCCGGACTTCGAGACGGATGGCCGCGCCAAGGGCCGGGGCGCCGGCTGCGCACCTTACCGGCAGTTCCGCGCCGGGCGATATCCCGCGGTCTGGGCGGCTTCGGCGCTCGGGAAGCTCACCCGGTTGGCCATGCCGATCCGGTAGTAGTAGCGGCAGCCCGGCCATTGGTAGATGCGGGTGTTCCGGTTGCCGCGTACTTCTCCTCTGAGGCCTTCTCCCCTGGGGCCGTCCGCTGCCGCCATGGCCCTCGCCGGTGCGCGGACCGGGACCGGGACCGGGGCCGCCGTGGCAACCAGCGGGCGCGCGGCGGCGCGGTGCGCATGCCAGTCGCGCAAATAGGCGGCGACCACGGCGGGATCGCGGAGGGCGATCAGGTTCTCGGCGTTCCGGTGCTCGGCCGACCAGGTATAGTTGAAGCTGCCGGTCAGCACCGTCGCCTCATCCACGATCATGATCTTGTCGTGCATCAGGCCCGGCACCGTATCGACCAGGACCTTGATCCCGGCCGTGGCCAGGCGCTGCACCGCGCGCGTGTCGTTGCGGTCGTCGCGGAACTGCCCGGCATCGACGATGACGCGCACGGCGACGCCGCGCCGCTCGGCCGCCAGCAGCGCGGCGAGCACGGGCCGGGAGGTGAAGGTGTAGATCTGCACGCGCAATGTGCGGCGGGCGGATGCGATTGCGTGGAGCACCGTCGCCTCCGGGTCGCACCCGCCCGGCAGCGGCGGCGCGAAGCAGACGGTCGGCTCCGGCGGCGCGGCGTGCACCGGCGCGGCAAGGAACAGCAGCGCAACGAGCATGCCGAGTGCCGCCGCCCACGGGCAGGGGGATCGCTTGCGCAGGGGCTCGGTTCCTTCCGGAAGCAGGTGGGATGAAGACAGAGCCCGGCCGGAGCGCGCGCCAGGCCCGTCCGGTCGGCACGATCAACGCCCGATGAATGCGCGCCAGCCGGCGCCTGGCCATCGAATGCCGCGGGCGGCCCATACCAACCCGGACGCCGCAAGGCGAATCCGGCCCCGGCGGCTATCCCCGCGTCAGCCCGGCCATCGCGCCCACTCCCGCGCTGCCCGGAAACACCGCGTCCAGGATCGGCGCGCCCAGCCCCAGGTGCGCGGCCAGCATGCCCTTCGCCACCGCCCGCAGATCGGTCGTCGGCGCGAGGTCGCGGTTCTGGAACAACTGCCCGGGCCGCAGCCCCGGCCAGTCCGCCACCACCCGCCCGCCTGCCACCGCCCCGCCGGCGAGGAAGGCGACCGTCGCCGTTCCGTGGTCGGTCCCGTTGGTGCCGTTCACCCGCGCCGTGCGCCCGAACTCGGTCATCGCCAGCACCGCCGTGCGCCGCCAGGCCGGCCCCAGCGCCGCCTTCAGCGCCGCCAGCCCCGCATCCAACGTCGCCAGCATGTACCGCAGCCGCGGCACCTGAGCCACATGCGTGTCCCACCCGTCGAGCTCCAGCGCCGCGATGCGCGGCCCGTCCGCGCGCGCGAGCAGAGTTCCGGCCGCCGAGGCCAGCGCGGTGAACCCGTGATCCATCCCGCCCGCCGCCGGCGGTGTCCGCCCGGCCAACACGGCATCGGTGAACCCGTGTTCGCGCAGGCCCTGGGCGAGTGCCGGCCCGATCACGGGATCGGCGGCGGCCAGCGCCGCGGCGCGGTCATAGAGATCGGGCGCCACCTTGCCGAACCCCGCCGGAGCCCAGCTTCCGACCCGCGCCGGCCCGCGCAGCAGCAGCGGGATGTCGACCCCGACCGCCATTGCCGTGCCCGCGACCGGCGCCGGCACAGGGGGCGCCAGATGCGCCACCACCCGGTTCAGCCAGCCGCTGTCGAGCCGCCGGTCGGCGCCGCATTCCAGATCGTCCTGCGCCTCGAAATGGCTGCGTACCCGCCAGGGTCCCGCCACCGCGTGCACCGCCAGCAGTTCCCCGGCGCGATAGAGCGCCAGCGACTGCCGCAGCGCCGGGTGCAGCCCGTAGAACCCGCCAAGGTCGCCGAGCCTGCCGCCGTGTTCGTCCCCCTGACCCGGCGTCCCGCCTGGCCCCGGCGGCACCAGCGGCGCGCGCAGCGCGGCGAGCCCGGCATCCCCGTACGGGACCACCGCGGACAGCCCGTCCATCGCCCCGCGCAGGATCACCACCACCAGCCGCTGCTCGCCGGCGGCCGGCGCCGCCAGCGCGAGGCGCGCGCGGCCGAGCCCGACCGCAGCCCCCAGTCCCAGCACCGTCGCGCGGCGGGTGAGCATCATGGTCAGCGCCTCTGGAATTCGGGGGAAGAGAGCAGCAGCGCCAGAGCGTCCCGCCGCGATCCGGCGCGCGCCAGCGCGGTCCGGGTGGCCGGCCGCAGCCGTGGCCCGAGGGCTGTGTCCGCCACCGCCTCGGCGGGACGGGGGAGGCGCCCGGCCAGCGCGTAGGCGAAATCAACCCGGCGTAGCATCGCCTCCGGCGCCGCCCAGTCGGCGGCGCGATCGCCCCATCCGTTCGGCTGCGGCGCCGCCCACAGCGGCTGGCCGAGCAGGCGCAGCGCGTAGAGCGACGGCTTCGGCGCCGCGGCCACGTCGAGCGCGCGCAGGCTGGCGACCAGCAGATCGAGCGGCGCGCGCAGCTTGGTCTCCGCCTGCCAGGCCCCCGGTAGCGCGATCACCGCTGCGGTCGCCGCGCCGAGATCGCCCCCGCTCGCCGCCAGCACCCCCGCGACACGCGCCACATCCCCCGCCGCCGGGTCGTCGGCAACGAAATGGCGCACGAGCTGCCGCGCCAGATGCGCGTGGGTAGCCGGATGGTTCGCAAGGAACGCGAGCGCCGCGATCCCGCCCGCCTCGCCCGGCGGGAAGCGGTGGCCGAGCACGGTCTGCCACCCGGGCTCATGCGCGAAGGGCCGGAACTTGAACCCCGGCGGATCGGTGCGCATGTCGATCGACCAGCCGGTCAGGATGGCGGCGTAGGACGTCACGTCCGCCTGGGTGAAGCCCGACGCAAGCCCGACGGTGTGCAGTTCCAGGCTTTCCCGTGCCAGGTTCTCGTTCAGCCCGCGCCCCGTGCGCCGCCCTGCCGGGCTGTCGGGCCCGATCGAGAACGCGTTGTTGAGATAGAGCAGCATCGCCGGATGGCGCATCACCGCGTTCAGCATGACCTCGAACCGGCCGGTAACGTGCGGGCGGATCGCCTCGGCGATGAACGGCCCCACCAGCCCGGCGACGCCCCCCTGGCGCAGGGAGACGGTGAAATGGTTGGCCCAGAACCAGGTCAGCCGTTCCCGCACCGGCAGGTCGGTCGTCAGCGCGTAGCTGAGGAAATCATGCGAGTCGCGCAGGAACAGCGCGCGGGTGCGCGAGTCCGCCGGCTTCGGCTTGTCGCGCCGGTCCGCCCGCAGCGCCGCAAGCGCCTCCGCCGTGGTGGGCGCGGGAGCCGGCGCGGGGGAGGCCGCCGTCGGCGCGTAGCCGGCGACCTGGTCCAGCACCCAGGCGCGCGGATCGGCCGGGGCGGGTTCGTCGCCCCGCCGACCCAGCCCGAAGCGCGCGAACGCCTGCGCTGCATCCGTGTCCATGCCCGAACCCTATGGGATTTGCCCGTATCCGACGGTGACAAAGGGCAACACCGCCGCCGCAGCTAAGCCTTGCGAGGTTAATGAGCCCTTGCAAAACCGGCCCCGCTGTCGCACATGAGCGCCAGTTCAGCTGATCGGCCGCCGCACGGCCGGACACCACGGGCGCGCTCAAGCCCCCCCGTCCAGGCGGGGGCCTTGCCGCGCCCGTCGTGGTATGGAGACCCGACACCATGGCCGCCACCGACCTCGCCCGCCTTCGCAATATCGGCATCACCGCGCATATCGACGCGGGCAAGACCACCACGACCGAGCGCATCCTGTACTACACCGGGGTGTCGCACCGGATCGGGGAGGTGCATGACGGCAACACCACGACCGACTACATGGAGCAGGAGCGGGAGCGGGGGATCACGATCACCTCCGCCGCGGTGACGTGCGAGTGGAAGGACCACCGCATCAACATCATCGACACGCCCGGCCACATCGATTTCAACATCGAGGTGAACCGCTCCCTGCGCGTGCTCGACGGCGCCGTGTTCATCATCGAGGGCGTGGCCGGCGTGCAACCGCAGTCGGAAACCAACTGGCGCCTCGCCGACCGCTACAACGTCCCGCGCATCATCTTCATCAACAAGCTGGATCGCACGGGGGCCGACTTCTTCCGCGCCTTCGCGACGTTGAAGGAGAAGCTCGACATCGTCGCGCTGGCCCTGCAACTGCCGATCGGGATCGAGGATAAGTTCATCGGCGTCGTCGACCTGGTGCGCATGAAGGCGATCGTGTGGGAAGGCGGCGAACTCGGCGCCAAGTTCCATGACGAGGAAATCCCCGCCGAGCTGCTCGATCAGGCGAAGGAATACCGCCAGATCCTGCTCGACACCGCGCTCTCGGTCGATGACGCGGCGATGGAGGAGTATTTCGAGAAAGGCGACGTGGCGGAAGACACGTTGAAGCGCTGCATCAAGGCGGGCGCCATCTCCGGCGCCTTCCGCCCGGTGCTGTGCGGCACCGCGTTCAAGAACAAGGGCGTGCAGCCGCTGCTGGACGCGGTGATCGACTACCTGCCGAGCCCGATCGACGTCCCCGGCATCAGCGTCGCCGCCGGCGAGGGCGAGGAGGATGGCGAGCATTCCAACCGTCGTCGCATCAAGGCCGATCCGGATGCGCCGTTCGCCGGGCTCGCCTTCAAGATCATCAACGACAAATACGGCACCCTGACCTTCGTGCGCGTCTATGCCGGCACCTTGAAGTCGGGCGACACGGTGCTGAACACGACCAAGGACCATCGCGAGCGCATCGGGCGGATGTTCCAGATGCACGCCGACAAGCGCGCCGAGATCAAGGAGGTCTCCGCCGGCGATATCGCCGCCTTCGTCGGCCTCAAGGACACCGTGACCGGCGATACCCTGGCCGCGGCATCCGATCCGGTGGTGTTGGAGCGGATGGCCTTCCCGGTGCCGGTGATCGACATCTCGGTCGAGCCGAAGACCAAGGAATCGATCGAGAAGATGTCGCTCGGCCTGCAGAAGCTGGCCGGCGAAGATCCGTCCTTGCGCCTGCGCACCGACCAGGAATCCGGCCAGACCATCCTGTCCGGCATGGGCGAGCTGCATCTGGAAATCATCATCGACCGGCTGCGGCGCGAATACGGCGTGGAGGCCAATATCGGCGCGCCGCAGGTGGCGTATCGCGAGACCATCACCCGCGCGCACACCGAGACCTACACCCACAAGAAGCAGACCGGCGGTTCGGGCCAGTACGCCGAGGTGAAGATCACCTTCGAACCCATGGAACGCAACGGCGGCGTCGTGTTCGAGAACGCGGTGACCGGCGGGTCGGTGCCGCGCGAATACATCCCGGCGGTGGAGAAGGGGATCAAGGTGCAGGCGGAAACCGGCGTGCTCGCCGGCTTCCCCACGGTCGATTTCAAATACAGCCTGGTCGACGGCAAATACCATGACGTCGACAGCTCGGCGCTGGCGTTCGAAATCGCCGCCAAGGCCTGCTTCCGCGACGGCATGAAGAAGGCCGGCCCGATCATCCTGGAACCGATCATGGACGTGGAAGTGACCACGCCGCAGGATCACGTGGGCGACGTGGTGGGCGACCTCAATCGCCGCCGGGGCATGATCCAGAACCAGGACAGCTCCGGGTCCACCATCATCGTGCGCGCCCATATTCCGCTGAAGGAGATGTTCGGCTACATTTCCGACCTTCGCAGCATGACCAAGGGGCGCGCCAGCTTCACCATGCAGTTCCACCACTACGATCCGGTGCCGCGCAACATCGCGGACGAGATCATGGCGAAAAGCGCCTGATGGGGCGGGGTGCGCGCATGGCGGTGTTCGCATGACGGCGGGCGCCTAGATGTCCGCGCCCCGGCTGCACTGGACGCGGGGGCGCACGGATCAAGGGGCGGGCCTGGCCCGCGCCCTGGAATGGATCGGCCTGGACGACGCGGGCGAGGCGATCGCCCGCGTTGTGCGTTTGCAGGGTCCGCTCTGGTTCAACTGGCGGCAGTATCGCGCGGTGGCGCTGGATCAGGACGCGAAAGTGGTGCAGTTGCGCCCGCCGCCGCCGGACGGCGCGGACTGGCTGGCCTGCGTGGGCGGCCAGGTGGTCGGGCGCGCGGCGCTGCCGTTGCAGGCGGTACGGACCGTGGAGGCGGCGCTGGACGACGGGTAGGTGGCCGCGCTTCCGCGTAGTCTCCGCCATCCGCTTCGCACCTTGGCGGCGCGAGAGACCGAACAGTCGATCATCGGCCGCGATACCGGTCGGCCGAAAGATGCCTCCGGTCATCCTCGTCAACAACTCGCGCCCGCTGACGAAGGCGCTGGTCTATGAGCGAAGACCAGCGTCCGATTGAACAGAGGGATCGGGCCGCGTGAGGGCGATGAGCTACGCAGTCAAGGAGATGTTCTACTCGTTGCAAGGCGAAGGCCGCCATACCGGCCGGCCGGCGGTCTTTTGCCGCTTCGCCGGCTGCAACCTGTGGAGCGGACTTGAGCGCGACCGAGCGGCTGCGGCCTGCACGTTCTGTGATACCGACTTCGTCGGCGTCGATGGCGATGGCGGCGGCCGGTTCAAGGACGCGCGGTCTCTGGCAAGCGCGGTCCAACACATGTGGGGCGGCGGCGGAGACGAACGCTTCGTGGTACTCACCGGCGGAGAACCGCTCCTGCAGGTCGATGATGATCTCGTGTCGGCGCTTCACGACCATGGGTTCGAGATTGCAGTCGAAACCAACGGCTCTCTTGCAGCCCCAGGCTGGATCGACTGGATCACGGTCAGTCCGAAGGGCGCCACGCCGCTGGTGCAAGCCGCGGGAGACGAACTCAAGCTGGTGTTTCCGCAACCCAACGTCGATCCGGCGGCATTCGAGCACCTCGCCTTCCGTTATTTCCTCCTGCAACCCATGGATGGCCCGGACCGAGCGGCGCATACGGCGGCCGCGATAGCCTATTGCCTGCGGCATCCGCGCTGGCGCCTGTCGTTGCAGACCCACAAATTTACGGGCATCCGGTGATGTACGAACTCAGCAAGGAGTTCCGGTTTGACGCAGCCCATACGCTGCGGCGCACTGTGGACGTCGAGCCGAGCCGTCGGATCCATGGCCACTCCTACCGCGCGGAAGTGGTTATTCGTGGGCGTCCCGACCCTGAGACCGGCATGGTCATGGACCTCGCTCTCCTCGGTCGCGCCCTTGATGCGGCGCGTGAAGGCCTGGATCACCGGTTTCTGGACGAGATCAGCGATCTCGGGCCGGCGACTTTGGAGAATCTTGCGTCATGGATCTGGCGCAAAATCGCGCCGATCTGTCCGCATCTCAGGCGGGTGACTGTACGCCGCGATAGCGACAACGGGGCCTGCAGCTTCTACGGCGCGGAGGGCCCATGACTGTCGGGTGCAATCGCACGTATCATACCAGCGGCCCCGGCCGATTCCTCGTCCGGCGTCCACCTGGCCGCTGGTATGTCCTTGATTTTGCGCATGGCCGCCCCGCCAACCCCATGCGCGATACCGGCCGGCCGAAGAGGCCGCCGGTATCAGGCTGCCCCGCGTACCAGCGCGATCAGCCCGTCCGGCTCGCGCGGGGCTGCATTCCCCCGCCAGGCCACGTGCTGATCGGGTCGCACCAGCACCAGCCTTGTCGGGTACAGCGCCGCCGCCTGCGCCGCCGTCACGTCTCGTACGACCAGCGGCACCCCCTGCCGCGCGGCGGCAGAAGCGATCGGGTCCGCATCCGCCGCAGGGTCGAACCGCAGCAGGGTGAAATCCGCGCCCAGCGCGTCGTATAGCGACCGCCCGTCGTCCAGCCACAGATGCGGCGTCCGGCACCCCGGCGCGGTCGATGGCGTGAAATCATCCATCGTGTAGCCCGGCGCCGTTTCGCCGTCATACGCGACGATCGGCGAGCGATCGTAGAAATACCCGAAATTCAATCCCCCGCAGCAATATTGCGGCGTGTTCAGCGCCACCACCCGCGCTCCGAACGCCGTCCGCGCCATCGCTCCCGCCGGTCCCGGATCCTCGATCTCTCCCGGCACCGCGCCGCGCGCGCGGCCGAGCGCCAGCGCGGTATCCATCGCGTGGTGGGAGACCTGCTCGGTAATCGGCCAGCGCTCCGCTTCGTGCGCGTCCAGGATCGCCGGATCGGCCCAGCCCTTCAGCACGCCCGCCAGCATCCACGACAGGTTCATCGCATCCGCGATCCCGGCGTTCATCCCGAAGCCTGCGAACGGCACCCAGATATGCGCCGCGTCGCCGCACAGGAACACGCGCCCGCGGCGGAACCGGTCGGCCAGCATGCGCCGGCCGATCCAGTCTTCCTGACCCAGGATCTCGTAGCGAAAATCCTCGCCCACGCCCAGGATCAGCCGCAGGCAGCGGTCGCGATCGACGGCGGCGAAATCGTCCTCCTCCGGGCGCAGGTAGTTGTGCACCAGCCAGCGCTCGCGCCCGTCGATGGCGAAGATGTTGGCGCTGCGGCGGGGATTGAGCGATTGCGTGGACCACGCCGGTGGTGCGGCCATCCGCGCGATCAGCCCTGGCGCGCGGATGTCGGAGGACTGCGTCCGTTGCACCACCGCATCGCCCGCGAAGCGCGCGCCAATCGCCCGCCGCACTTCGGACTGCGCGCCATCGCAGCCGATCAGGTAGGCGCCGTCGAGCAGCAGCCGCGCGCCCGTCCCGATTTCCTCGGCCTCGGCCCGCACGCCCTCCGCATGTTCGCTGAATCCCGTGACCCGCGTGCCGAACAGCAGCGTAATCCCCGCCATCGCCACGGCGGCGTCGGCGAGCGCGGGTTCGAGGTAGATCTGGTTGATCCGGTGCGGCGGCTCCGGCGTTGGCCACCACCCGTCCGGACCGGAATGATCCGTATAGCGATCGGTCCGGCAGGGGATATGGATGCGCCCGAATTCCATCCCCGTCGTCGTGGTGCGGAACGCCACGTCGTTCGGAAAATCTGCCGGCAGTCCCGGCGCTTCGCGCACCTGCCGCGCGATGCCGAGGCGGCGGAACGCTTCCATCGTGCGCGCGGCGATATGGTTGCACTTGACGCTGGGCGGCACGCCGGCCGCGCGCGCCTCGGCCACGATTACCCGGATGCCGCGCCAGGCGAGGTCGATCGCGAGCGCCAGCCCGACCGGGCCGCCGCCCGCGATCAGGACCGGCGCGGCGAGCCGGCGCATGGGCGCAACGATCCTTGCCGCACGAGCGACATCCGTCTCAGCCGGTGCGCCGCTCGCTCATCCCCCCCGACATCCCGCCGGGGCACAGCACGTTCACGACTGCCTGCTGCCCCGCGCGTACCGCCGCAGCGGCGCGGGCCAGCGCGGCGGGCAACTCGGACGGATGCGCGACACGCTCGCCATGCCCGCCATGCGCCTCCACCAGCCGCTCGTACGCCGGGCTCGGGCCGAGCTCGGCAAGCCGCCGCCCGTCCTCCGCCGCCGCGGTGCTGTCCGGGTACATATCCAACGTTGCCCGCCGCACGGCGCCGTACAAGGTGTTGTTGTAGATCACCGTCAGCACGGGCAGCTTGTGCGCCTCGCCCACGAAATGGCACGCGGTCGGGTTGGCGAACATATAGGCCCCGTCGCCCAGCACCGCGATCACCTGGCGCGATGGTGCCGCCAGCTTGGCGCCGAGCGCCGCGCCCAGCCCCCAGCCAAGCCCGCCCGCCGGGCTCAGCCCGAACAGGCTGCCCGGCGCATCGAGCGGGCAATGATCCTGGCGGAACGAATACTCGCTGACGACGATCGTTTCCGCATCCACGATCCCGCGCAGGCACTGGTTGAGCCAGGTCATGGTGCAGGCCGCGCCTGCCCCGTCGCGCGCCGCCTCCTCCGCCCATCCCGCGCGCAGCGCCTCGGACCGGGCGGCGAGCGCGCCCCGCCGCGTCGTCACGTCCGGCGCGCGCGCGGCCAGCGCCGGCGCCACCGCCTCCAGCAGCTTCAGGCTGGCGCAGCGCAACGTCAGGTCGGAGGGGAAGCTGCGCATCGGATAGCGCGCATAGAGCGGATCCTCGCCGATCTGCACGACCCGCGCACCCGCTGCCGGGCTGTGCGTGCCCGGATACCAGGGCACGTCGGTTTCCCACACCAGCACGAGGTCCGCCTCGGCGAGCAGTGGGCCGGGATCGCCGCCCTGGTACATCGGATGCCGGCTCGACAGCGCGTGGTAACGCGGATTGAACGGCACCACCGGCAGGGCGAACCGTTCCGCAAGCTGCGCCAGGGCCGTATTCTCGCGCGGATCGCGCCCGAGCGAGCCGGTGATGATCAGCGGCATCCGTGCGGCGGCGATCCACTCCGCGAGCCGCGCCACGTCCTCGGCGCCCGGCGCGGGCGCGGCCGGGCGGGCGCGCGGGGCGGGCGGCGCGGCGCCGGGCGCTTCCACTGCCGCACCCAGCACCTCGCGCGGCAGGCTGAGGTAGACGGGGCCGGAGGGCGAGGCGCAGGCCAGCTCCATCCCCCGCGCCACCACATCGGCGATCTGGTCGGGACGGCGCAATTCGTAGTCCCACTTGACCACTTCGCGCAGCATGCCGGCCTGGTCGAACATCTCCTGCGCCCAGTGGATATAGACGTTGCGCGCTCCGGACGGCCCGGATTCCATCACCGGCGTGCGCCCCGAGGTGAGCAGCATCGGGATGCGATCGCGCGCGGCGTCGATCAGCGCGTTGATGGCGTTGGCGGTACCGACGTTGGTGTGCGTCATCACCGCCTGCGGCCGGCCGGTCACCATGGTGTAGCCATGCGCCATGGCGACGGCGGCGTTCTCGTGCGGGATCACCATCGGTTTCGGCACCGCGCGGTTGGTGTGTGCGGCGCGGGCGAAGGCTTCGACGATGGGCGCGAAGTCGGTGCCGGGGTTGCAGAACAGGTGCTCGATCCCCTGGGCGGCGAGCGCGTCCAGGTAGTCCTCGGCGGCGATGCGGGGCGGGGCGGTCATGGTAGTGGCGCTCTCCCTCGGCGTTTGACGCGCATGCTGGCCCGCGCCGCGGGCGGCGTCAAAAGCCCCCGCCGCCGCCGGCGGCGTCACATGTCGCGCGCGACCGGTGGCGTCCGAAGTCTCGCCGCCGCCGGCGTCGCAAACCTCGCATGACGGATCGGGGGGGCCCGGTCCTGCCCTGCGCGCGCCGTCGATCGCCCGGAGGTGTCGGCCCGACCGCGAGGCCAGGCGGCAGCGCCCGACCGGCGCCCCGTCTGGGCCTTGCTTCCGTATGACGAACCGCCGCCGCCGTCAGTCGTCGTGCAGGACCAGGGTGCGCAGCTCGATGCTTTCGCGCGGGCTCATGTCCGCCGGCGCGGTCGGGTCCTC
Source organism: uncultured Pseudomonadota bacterium (assembly GCA_963708095.1). GTDB lineage: Bacteria > Pseudomonadota > Alphaproteobacteria > Acetobacterales > Acetobacteraceae > JAJZVS01. The sequence continues at coordinate 1,621,108 of OY970182.1, read as the reverse complement.
GAATGCCGTATGCGGCGACAGCCGGGCCCGCCCGTCGCGCGCGCTGTCGAAGCATTTCAGCAGCCAGGCTTCGTCGGGCTGCATGTCCGGCGCGTAGAACCAGCGATGGTTCGGGTTGAACAGCACCGCGCAGGTTTCGCCGCGCCGGTCGCGATAGATGAGGTCGGACACCACGAGATCGGCGGGATCGACGCTGGCCGCGTCGGCCATGGCCAGCGGCGAGTCCTGCAGCGGCCCGCGGATGGGGCGCCACACGTTGACGATCTCGAACCGGTGCGCGAGCAGGGCGTCGGCCTCGGCTCCCATCAGATCGCGGACCCGCTGGGGAGCGGAGGCTTCGGTATAGTCGTTGTGCACGCGCGGTACCGGCTGGCGCGGCGTGCCGGCGCTGCGGTCCTCCGCGCCCCAGATGCGGCGGCGGATGGTGTGGTCGAACACGACGACGCGGGCCGCCCCGGTGGCCTCGGCGACCAGTCGCTCCGCTTCGGGGTAATAGACCCGGCGCAGCTCGTCCTCGTCGTAGAAATCCCGCACCGCGCTGGCGTGCCGCACGAGCGCGAAGCCCGCGCGGTCGAGGCGCAGATCGGCGGCGTTCGGACGGGCGTTGCGGATCAGCACGCGCCGCGCCTCGTAGACCGCGTTGGTGCGCGGCGTGCCGGCGGGCGGTTCGTAGGCGTAGGTGAACGGACGTTCCGGCATCGGTGCCAGGTAATGGAGGTCCGCCTCTACCCCGACCGACGTGGCGGCCTGCGCCGGCGTCGCGGGAGCGGTGTCGATATGCGTGTCCATGCGGGGTCCCTCCTTGGGGTGTGAGACGGCGTCCCGCCCTGCGGATGGCGGGATGTCCAGCAGTGCGAGCGCGGGGCGGACCACGTCCTCCAGCAGTCCCCGGTCGGGGCGCGCGCGGGTGAGCACGTTCAGGCCGAGAACGACGGCGAGCAGGTGCCGGGCCAGCTCCGTTGCCGGCCGGCCGCGCACAATGGTCCCGTCGGCCTGCCCGGCCTCGATGCGGTCACGGAAGAAACCCTCGATTTCCCCGAGCTCGGCGGCAACAGCGTGGCGCAGCGCGGGCGTGTGGGCGCCGAGCTCCAGGGTGCAATTGACCAGCATGCAGCCGCGCTGTTCGTGGTCGGCGAGCGTGCGGGCGATGACCTCGTCGAAATAGGCGGCGATCGCCTCGCGCGGCGGCAGCGTGCGCAGCCGTGCGATGCGTTCGCGCACGCCGCGGTCGAGGTAGCGTTCGAGCCCGCGGCGGAACAGGCGGCGCTTGTCGCCGAACGCATTGTAGAGACTGGCGCCGGTGATCCCCATCCGCTCCGCCAGGTCGCGCATCGAGGTTGCCTCGTAGCCGCGCGCCCAGAAGCACTGCATCGCCGCGTCGAGCGCCTCGGTCTCATCGAATTCGCGGGGTCTTCCCATGGCAGGGGATTTTGGAGCGACCGTTGAAGAAATCAATGCCCGCATCCCCGCGTTCCCTCCAGGGCAATCGCTCGAACGTTCGGCGCGTCACCTTGCATCTCGGATATCTGCGAGAACCCCTTTGGGCCGGCGGGGTAGGCGCCCCTGAGGCGCATCGACTTTCCCCGCCGCCGCGCGATGCGTGGCGATCCAGTGGATGATGGTGCAGATGACCAATCTCGGGCCGATGGCGGGTCAGCTCGTGCATTTCAAGCGGTTCGCTTCGGCGGGCAACGGCTACGCGCCGTCGCGCTACCGCACGCGGGTGCATCGGCTGTTCGAGTTTTATGACCAGCGGCTGGCCGAGCGCCCCTGGGTCGGCGGCGAGGAGCACGGCATCGCCGATATCGCCGCCTTCCCCCTGGCCGCGCAATGCGGGGATGCTGCTCGGCCCGGCGCACCGGGAGTTCGCCCCTGTCCTGCGCTGGACCACGACGGTCGCCGCGCGGCCGGCGGTGGCGCGGGCGCTGGCCGCGGCGGACCGGGAGCGCGCCGAAACGACGGCGTTCGACAGGGCGGCGCCGGAGAACCTCGATCGGCTGTTTGGCCGGAGCCCTTTCGCCGCGGCCTGGCCGCGCCGGCCGCGGGCAGCGCCGGGACGCGCCATCCTGGCGTCCGGCCTCCTTACCCTCTCGGCGGGTCCAGGTACAGCCCGCTGTGCAGGTACCGCCGCAGCCAGAACCGCGCCAGCACCCCGATCGTCGCCGCCACCGGCACCGCCAGCATCACGCCGAGGAAGCCGAAGGCCGCCCCGCCGGCGAACAGCGCGAAGATCACCCACACCGCCGGCAGCTCCACCCGGTCGCCGAGGAAGCGCGGGTAGATCAGGTAGTTCTCCAGGATCTGCCCCACCACCAGCACCGCGCCGATGCGGATCACCCCGGACCAGGTCGGGAACTGCGCCAAAGCGAGCCCGATCGCCGCGACGCCCCCCGTGATCGACCCGACATATGGGATGAACGACAGCACACCAGCCGACATCCCGACGATCAGCCCGAGGTCGAGCCCCGCCAGGGTCAGTGCCGCTGCGTAATACAAACCCAGGATCACGCAGCACAGCGCCTGCCCGCGCACCCAGGCCGACAGGATGCGGTCGATCTCGCGCGCCTGGGCGCGGATCGTCGTGCGCGACCGCAGCGGCAGCCAGCCGTCGACCATCGCCACCATGCGCGGCCAGTCGCGCAGCAGGTAGAACGCCACCACCGGCGTCACCACCACCAGGGTGAGCACGTTGAACAGCGCGAAGCCGCCGGTGATCAGCCCCGTCACGGTGGAGGCGACGAAAGACAGCATGGTCCCCGCCTGGCTGCTGACGAGGTCGCGCAGCTTGGAGTTCACGGCGTCGGGCCCGAGGCGCTGCTGCATTTCCGTCACGAGATGGCTGGCCCACACCTGCACGTCCTGCGCGTATTGCGGCACCCGCCCGATCAGCAGCCCCACCTGCGAGAGGATCAGCGGATACAGCAGCAGCACGAACAGCAGCACGCAGGCGAGCAGCGCGAGCACCATCACGAGCGCCGCCACCCCGCGCGGCAGCCCGAGCCGGGTCAGCCGCGTCGCCGGCGGATCGAGCGCATAGGCGATCACCCCCGCCGTCACGAACGGTGCCAGCACCCCGGCGAACAGCCGCAGCACCAGCCAGCCCAGCACGACCAGCCCGATCGCGAGCAGGATGCGCTGGCTGCGCGCGCCCGGCGGCGGCGGCAGGGGCAGCTCCGACGGCGGCGCGGCAAACGGCTCGGTCGGCGGGGCAGGGGAGAACGGGGCGGCCGGTCCAGGCGGCGGTCCGGCGGGCGGCAGCGGGTCCGATCCGGCCGGCGGTGTGGCGGCGGCGGCAGTGCCCGGCGGGACCGCGCCCGCGGGGAAAGCACCAGGGGGGAAGGCACCAGGGGGGAAGGCACCAGGGGGGAAGGTGCCCGGGAAGGCACCGGGCGGCGGTGCCCCAGGCAGCGGCGTTCCGGGTGGGAGCGTGCCAGGCGCCACCGTTCCGGTCCCGGACGCCCCGCCCCCCCGCGTGAGCACGCCGAGCAGCCGCAATCCGGCCGAGCCCACGGCCGGCGCCGCGGTACCGCGCCGCTTGCCGCGCCCGACCGGCCGGTCCGGAGGCAGCAGCGGATCGGTCATGGCCGCCGCACCGCCCGCCAGACATAGGCGCCGCCGGAGGCGAGCGTGCTCGCCCCCACCGCCCAGGTCAGCAGCGCCAGCCCGTCCGCGACCACCGGGCCGCGGGCGCCGAACCCGGCTACGAACAACGTCAGCGCCACCAGCCCGATCTGCACCGTGGTATTCACCTTCGATACGAACAGCGGCCGGATCACCACTGCCCGGCCGAGCAACCCCAGCACGATCACCCCGCCCACGATCACGAGGTCGCGGAACACGACCAGGATCGCCAGCCAGACCGGCACCTCGCCCACCGCCGCGAGGGTGACATACATGGTGACGAGCAGCGATTTGTCCGCCACCGGATCGAGCAGCGCGCCCACCGAGTTCGGCCCGCCCATCCGCCGTGCCAGCCAGCCGTCGACCGCGTCCGAAATGCCCGCGGCGAGGAACAGCGCGAAGGCGCTCCCCGGCCGGTGGTCGATCACCAGCCACACCGCCAGCGGCACGGCGCACAGGCGCGCGAAGGTGATGAGGTTGGGCAGGGTCAGCAGCGTGTCGGACGTCGTCTGTCCGATCTCGGAGGACCCGTCAGGCATGCCGCCGCCCCCCGGCCGCGGCGTGGCGCCGTTGCGCCCCATAGCCGGCTATGGTTGTGTCCGCCGGCCCGGCCGCCGTTCTGCCTGTCCTCGCCACCTGCATCTCCCCGGCACCGCCGGACCGCCGCGCGGGGGCATGAGTCGCGTGCCCGCCCTCGTCTGCCAGCCCTAGCCGATCGAGACCCCGCATGACCAGTGGCGATCCGTCCCGCACCCCACGCGCTCCGCACGACAACACTCCGCGCGCTCCGCTCGACTACCGCGCCGCCGGGGTCGATATCGACGCCGGCGAGGCGCTCGTCGCCGCTATCGCCCCGCTCGCCCGCGCCACCGCCCGGCCGGGCGCGCTCGGCGGGATCGGCGGGTTCGGGGCCCTGTTCGACCCGCGCGCCGCCGGCTTCGCCGACCCCGTGCTGGTCGCCACCACCGACGGCGTCGGCACCAAGCTCCGCATCGCCATCGAGGCCGGGCTGCACGACCAGGTCGGCATCGACCTCGTCGCCATGTGCGTGAACGACCTGATCGTGCAGGGCGCCGAGCCGCTGTTCTTCCTCGATTATTTTGCCACCGGCCGGCTCGACGTTGCCCAGGCGCGCGCGGTGATCGCGGGCATCGCCGCCGGCTGCCGGGAGGCCGGCTGCGCCCTGGTCGGCGGCGAAACCGCCGAGATGCCCGGCATGTACACGGGCGGGGACTACGACCTCGCCGGCTTCGCCGTCGGCGCCGCCGAGCGCGGCCGGCTGCTGCCGCGCAACGTGGTGCCCGGCGACGCGGTGCTGGGCCTCGCGGCGTCGGGCGTGCATTCCAACGGTTTTTCCCTGGTCCGTCGGGTGGTGGCAGCAAGCGGCCTCGGTTGGGCCGATCCGGCGCCGTTCGGGGCCGGGGAGAGTATGGGCCAGGCGCTGATGACGCCGACCCGGATCTACGTCCGCGCGCTGCTCGCCCTGCATCGCGCCGGGCTGCTGAAGGCGGCGGCGCATATCACCGGCGGCGGCCTGCCAGGCAACCTGCCGCGGGTGCTGCCCGCCGGCACGCACGCGGCGCTGCGGGCCGACTGGCCGGTGCCGCCGGTGTTCCGCTGGCTTGCCGCCACCGGCAACATCGCGCCCGGGGAGATGCTGCGGGTGTTCAACTGCGGCATCGGCATGGCGCTGGTGGTCGCCGCGCCCGACGCCGATGCGGCAACGGCCCTGCTGCAAGGGCAGGGGGAGACGGTCCTCCGCCTCGGGGTCATCGAGGCCGCGGCGGCGGACACGGTCGCCGACGTGCGGCTCGATCTGCCGGCAGGCTGGCCGCGGTGAAGCGACGGGTCGCGGTGCTCATCAGCGGGCGCGGCTCCAACCTCGCCGCCCTGCTGGCAGCGGCGCGAACGCCCGGCTACCCGGCCGGGATCGCGCTCGTCCTTTCCAACCGCCCCGACGCGCCAGGCCTGGCGCACGCCGCCGCGGCGGGAATCCCGGTACAGACCATCGACCACCGCCCGTTCGGCGCCGACCGCCAAGCCCACGAGGCGGCGATCGATGCGGCCCTGCGCGCCGCCGGCATCGAGTTCGTCTGCCTCGCCGGCTACATGCGCCGCCTCACGCCCTTCCTGGTGCACGCCTGGGCCGGCCGGATGCTGAACATCCACCCGAGCCTGCTGCCGGCGTTCCCCGGCCTCGATACCCACGCAAGGGCGCTCGCCGCCGGCGTGAAGTTGCACGGCTGCACGGTCCATCTCGTCACCGAGGCCGTGGACGAAGGCCCGATCCTCGCCCAGGCCGCTGTGCCGGTGTTGGCGGACGATACCGAAGCAAGCCTCGCCGCCCGGGTCCTGGAACAGGAACACCTCCTGTACCCCTCCGCCCTGCGCCATCTGGCCGCCGGAACCACCGGCCGCCCGCCGCCCGAAGGCACAGCACTCCGCAACCCCTTGCCGGAGGCCGAGCCGCTGCCATAGAAACGGATCGCCGGCTGTTCGGCCCGGCGTCGCAGCTACACGAGGGCAGTCATGGCGCAACATCCGATCACAGTCCCCGGCCACGAAACGCCGGAGGAATTCTATGCCGATCGGGAGCGGTTCTGGCTCTCCTGGACCCGCTTTACCGTCGGCGCAGTCATCTTCCTCGTGGTCCTGCTGATCCTGATGGCGTTCTTCCTGTTGTAGCAGCAAGCAAGGCCAGGGGGCAGCGCCCTTTGGCGTTGCTGCCACCCGCCGTCGCCGACTTCCGCCGCCGCCACCCCGGCATCATGCGGCGACTGCGCACCCTGGTGCCGCACCAGCCCGCCGGCCGGTACGAGTGCGATATCGCCATCCAGTACGGCACCGGCGACTGGCCGGGCATGGTGGCGTCGCGGATCGGGCGGGAGGCGTTGTTCCCCGTGCAGCCCGTCCCTGCTCGCGGCCGGCGGCAGCCTCACGACCTCGCCCGGCAGACGGTCATCCGCACCACCTCCCCTTTATCCCGCGCGATCCCGCGCGACGACTGACCGCTGTGGCTGGAGGCCGCGGGGGTGGACGGGCTGAGGTTCGCCGACGAACTGTCCTGCGGCGTGCTCTAGCCATCGTTCCAGGCAGCGATCGAAGGCCTGGGTGTCGCGATGGGGCGCAGCGCCGTGGTGCGCGCGGATCTGCCGGCCGGGCGGCTGGTGGCTCCGTTCCCGTTCAGCCTGGTGCCGGACGAGCGCACCCGGCTCGCGAAGTGTGGACGTGTTCCGCGACTGGCTGGCGGCGTACGCGCCGGCGCGAGGTTGCAGGACGCCAGCCGCGCGGCGCTGGCGGCGAGTGATGTATCCGCCCACCGATCTCTGATCGCGTTCGTCCGGACGGCTTGCCGAAATTGCATGGCCGCCCGCCGGCGCAAGGTCTACCGGTCAGGAAGCGAAAGCGGCGACCGGAACCCTCCGGTGGGGGTCGAAAAGGATCGAATCATGAGCGATGCCGTCGGGGACCCGACCCTCGCCCACGCCTCGACCCGCCGGTCGCGGCGTCCTTCGCCGATCTGGTTGCTGCCCTTGATCGCCGCAGCCATTGCCGCATGGCTCACCTGGGATACCCTGTCCAGGCGGGGCCCGACGATCACGATTGCCTTCGAAACCGCGGAAGGGCTGCAGGCCGGTCAGTCCCAGCTCAAGTTCCGCGATATCGTCATGGGCACGGTCAAGAGTCTCGCTCTCTCGAGAGACCATTCGCATGTCCTGGTGCGTATAGAAACCACCAGGCAGGCTGAACCGCTGCTCACCGCCGACACGGAGTTCTGGGTCGTGCGGCCGCGTCTTTTCGCCGGCAACTTATCCGGCCTGGGCACGCTCGTGTCCGGCTCGTATATCGGTATGCTGCCCGGCACGGCAACCGGCACGCACAGGCGCGATTACGTCGGCCTCGAGGATCCCCCGGTCCTCGTCTCCCACGTACCCGGCCGCACGTTCCTGCTCAAGGCACAGAGATTGGGCTCGGTCACGCTCGGCTCGCCGGTATTCTTCCGCGACATCTCCGTGGGTGAGGTGCTGGGCTGGGATATCGGGGAAATGGCGAGAAGCGCGACGATCCACGTCTTCGTGCGTGCGCCGTTCGACAAATACGTCCATGACCAGACCAGGTTCTGGAATGCGTCGGGGCTCTCCGTGGCGCTCGGCAGCGGCGGGATTCAGGTTCAGCTCGAATCGCTGCGCGCTCTGCTGCTCGGCGGCATCGCCTTCGACAATTTTTCCGCTCGCGCGCATGAAGCCGTAAGTGCCGGCGGACACGTGTTCCCCCTGTTCGCGGACAAGGATGCTGCGCAGGCCGCGTCGTACACCCGCCAGATCCAGCTCGTCGCCTATTTCCCCGGCTCGGTGCGTGGCCTCGCACCCGGCGCGGAGGTGACCCTCCACGGGCTCAAGGTCGGGCAGGTGACCGGCGTCCGACTGGTCTATGATGCCGCAAAGGACACGATACTCGCTCCCGTGCACTTCGAGGTCCAGCCGGAGCGGCTTCTCGGCATCGGGCGGCGGGTGTTCAAGAACCCCGAGACGGGCGTGGACCTCCTCGTCGGCCGTGGGCTGCGGGCGACCTTGCAGAGCGCCAACCTGCTCACCGGGCAGATGATGGTAGCCCTCGAGTTCGTGCCCAACGCCCCTCCCGCAAGCGTCACGACGGAGAATGGTGCTTTCGTCATTCCCACCTCGGACAGCGGAAGCTTCAGCGGTCTGCAAGCCTCCGCCACCGAACTGCTTCGCAAGGTCAATACAATTCCCTTCGACAGTCTCGGCCGGAATCTGGACAAGACCGCCGAGGGCCTGAACGACCTCGTCAACGATCCCCAGCTCAAGCAGGCGCTGGCCTCTCTCAATGCCGCGCTCGCGACCACACGGGATACGCTGAAGAACGTGGACGCCGGCCTGACGCCGGCGATGCGGAGCCTCCCCAAGGTCACGGCCGATCTGGAGAAGACGATGACAAGCGCCAACCGCCTGGCCCTCTCGTTGCAAGGGGGATATGGGAACGATACGACGTTCAACCGCAATCTCGAGCGGCTGCTGGTACAATTGAGCGACGCAATCCGCTCGATCCGCTCGCTCGCAGACCTGCTCGCGCGCCATCCGGAAGCGCTGGTCAAGGGCCGGCCATGATGCATATCCGCCGCTTCATGCAGGTTGCGGTTGTCGCCCTCCTCGGCGTACCGGCCGCTTGCAGTTCTCCCAACCCGGCACTCTACGTCATTGCTCCAATACCAGGTCCGACAGTGACCGGGGCGCCGAAAACGATAGAGCTGCGCCAGATCGGGCTTGCGCGATATCTCGAGCGCAGCGAGATCGTTCGCTCCTCCGAGCAGTACCGCCTGGATGTGATGCCCAACGATTGGTGGGGTGAGCCGCTTGGTGCGATGCTGGGGCGGGTGCTTGCGGCGGATTTGGGCCAGCGCCTGCCCGGAAGTACGGTTTACCCGGAGTTCGGCGCCGTCACGCCTCCGCCCGATGCAACCGTCTCCGTGGACGTTTCGCGCCTTGACGAGGATGCCAAGGGGATGCTGGTGCTGCAGGCAGAGGCAGCAACGGCGATCGCGAGGCAGAAAAAGCCTCTGACGCGGGCTTTCAGGTTCGAGATTGTACCGCCCGTCCCAGGCACAGCCGGTCAGGTCTCTGCAGCCAGCACCGCGGTCGGGCAGCTTGCCGACGGTATCGCGCTCATGCTGGTAGAATCGCAAGGGATACGGTGATGGCGGCAGCCTGGGCCGCAGCCGGTCCCGCGCTCACCAAGCCCCGGCTGCACGAATGTCAGGGCTGCGGGCTGCTGCAGCACGTGCCGGCACTTGGTCCCGGAACGTCCGCGCAATGTGGCCGGTGCGGCACCATCCTGCACCGCGCCGGACGGCATCCTCTGGAACACAGCCTGGCACTCACGATCTCGGCGATCGTGCTGCTCGTGGTCACGTGCGCGATGCCGCTCATGAGCGTGGAGAGCGCGGGGATCCTGCATTATGCCGGCCTGTTCTCGGGCCCACAGGAGCTCGCACGCCGCGGGATGACTGCACTTGGACTCGTGGTCATTTTTGTAACCGTTGCCGCGCCGTTCGGAAAACTGCTTGGGACGCTCTATGTGCTGATAGGCCTGCGCATGGCCCGACCGCCGCGTCATCTTCGCCGTCTTTTCGTGCTGGTAGAGCGCCTGTCCCCCTGGGCGATGATCGACGTCTTCGTCTTCGGCGTGTTTGTCGCTTATGTGAAGCTGGGCGATCTCGTGACGATACGGCTTGGCGTTGGCGTGTTCGCCCTGCTTACCTTGACCTTCATCATGGGGTGGTTCGACGGCGCGCTCGACCGGGAGGCCGTGTGGGATGCTCTCGAGCGCTCCACCCCGCCCGATACGGCCCCGGACGGTCTGCCGGTACGCCGATCAACAGCGCGTCCCGTCGGTTGCGAAGCCTGTGGACTGGTGAGCTTCAGCCCGCCGGTTGACGCGAAGTGCCCGCGCTGCGGATCGGCGTTGCATACGCGCAAGCCGGACAGCCTGTCCAGGACATGGGGTCTGGTGATTGCGGCAGCGATCCTCTATGTGCCAGCGAATTTGTATCCGGTTCTTACCGTGATGCAGCTCGGCGCAGGTTCGCCAAGCACGATTCTGGGCGGCGTGCGCGAGTTGATCTCCTCGCGGATGTATCCCCTCGCGGCTCTGGTGTTCTTTGCCAGTATCGCCGTGCCGATGCTGAAGCTGGTCGGGCTCAGCGTCATGCTCATTGCCACGCAGACGGGCCGCGCGGGCTGGCTTCGCGATCGGACCCGTCTGTATCATGTGGTACGCTGGGTCGGACGGTGGTCGATGATAGACATCTTCATGGAATCGCTGCTTGGCGCGCTTGTCCGGTTTGGAAGCGTGATCACCATCGAGCCTGGGATCGGTGCCGTTGCATTCTGCGCGGTGGTGGTCCTCACCATGATTGCGGCCGAGACCTTCGATCCCCGCCTGATGTGGGATACAGCCACACAGCCGGTCGCTCCCTCCGCTGCTCGAACAGCATGAGCAGCACGCGGTAAGTGCTTCGACATCGTGTTCCATGCCACTGCCGAAATCGCATAGCCGAGATCGGCGGCGGGGTGCATGGAAAAGCCGCCACCTTCGTTGAACCGCGCCCAACCGGCCTCGTATGAGGGCCGCAACACCTATCTCGGGATGAAAGGAAACGTCATGCGTTCACTCAAGAGTTTTGCCGCCAGCGCGCTTGTCATCGCAGCTACCTGCGGTGTGGCAACTGCGCAGGTCGCGCCGACCCAGGTACTGCCGGAAGGCAGGTTGTACGTCTTCCACTCGAAGGCTGCCGGCTCCTGCCCGGCACTCGACTGGCACATCGTGGTCGGCTCGGACAATACGCTGAGCGGGATGATCGCGTGGAACGACATGAAGGATATGGCGAGAGCCAAGGGTACTATCAGCGTGAACAAGACCTTTCGGATGACTGCAACGGAGGTCGGCGGTGCCGCCCGCACAGCGGAGATCACCGGGGAGATTAACCAGCTTGGGTGGTTTATTGCCAACATCAAGGGCAACAACATTGACTGCAAGCGCGTATCGATACCGTTCTATCCTGGCAACTTTGGCGGCGGCGGCGGCTAGCCCGTATGCGCCCGGGCCTCCGGCACTCGTCAGGGCGCGACGACAACCACAGGCGGATGATAATAGGGCGGCGGGGGGGCGTAGGGCTGGGCCGCGGCGGCGCCGACGGCCGCACCGGCGACAAACCCGACTGCGGCGGCGCCGGCCGCCGGGGCATAATAGGTTGGCGGACGGTAGTAGGCCCCGCCATACCCGTACGCAGGCGGACGATAGGCAGTTGCCCCCGCCGGACCGCGCACCGCCGCGCCCCCTGCCGGACCGACGGCGGCCGTCGCGCCGCCCGGGCCACGCACGGCCGCCCCGCCCATCGGGCCGCGATACGCAGCGCCACCATACCTTCCCTGGACCGTTCCCCAACCGAACGCATGTGGCGAAGACAGCGATGCAGCCAGCAGGACTGCCGGCGCGAGAACTGGGTACTTCATTGCTTTTTCTCCGACCCGACTTCAATCCTTGTCGCCCCGGCAGGCACGTGCAGCACGAAATCCGCGTCGGTCGGTCGCGCGGCCAGGTGCCACCCCCACATCTCGGCAATGAAGCGCGGCTCGCCCGGGAGCGAGCGATAGGTGACGATCAGGCGCCGCGGGAGCGCCTTCGCGTTCTCTTCCACCCAGAGCTCAAGTTCGATGCCTGGCGGTTCGGTAAAGAACAAATGCCGGCACGGAACGCCATCGATCGGTACGATGTTCACTTCGTATCCGGTGGTGATCCCGGTCAGGAAAGCCTTGTCCGGCGAAGCCGCCAGAAAGTCGGCAAGCGGGAAATCGACGCCGAGACGGGCGACCGCCACCTTGAGCATTGCCTCGAGATCCCCCGACAGCGGAATGCTCGCATACCTGTTGGAATCCACGCCATAGATCGTCAGGGTCTTTCCGTCGTAGGCGATCCTGGTCTTTCCGTCATCGCCGGTCACATCCACCGCCAGGTGATACGGACGTCGCACCAGGACGGTCGCATGATGGAAGATGTGCAGCGGTTGACCACTCGGGTCCGTATATTCGCGGATCGTCCGGTCCTTGAAGGAGAAGCTCTGCGCAGCCAGGCTCTTGCCCATGGCGAGCAGAGCACTTTGTGCCGCTTCGCTGATCATCGGCGGCCGCTCCTCCGCCCGCCCGGCGCCGGGCGCCAGGATGCTTGCCGTCAGTGTCAGGACGACGAGAAGGGATGGAAATCTCATGGGAACCTCACGCGTTTCAGGGGCGCACAGCGGCCGCGGACCAGGACCCTCAGACCGGCACCCGAGCCGGATGGCCCGGGGCGTTTAGAACCGGAACCCAACGCCGAGTACGGGCCATAGGTGACCATGTCGATGGAGCGTGTGGCGGGCAGGAGCGTCCGCGTCGTCTGTTCGGTCCCCCACGCATAGGGGGTGAGTTCTATCTGTACTCTGTAGGAGCCGTCGGCGGCATATCCGTCTCTGGGCGAAAACATATCCGCTTGTGCCGGGGCCCACGCAGGAGCAAGTACGACGCACATGAGTGCGGCGAGGACGAGCTGCTCCAAGGAGCTAAGAGCAAGAGGCATCGGCCCAGGACAGCGCATGGTCAACCCGCTCGCTCCGCGTTGAGGGAGAACGGGACGGTCCGGCTCCCTACCCCGGACGCGTAGCCGGACCAGCGCCTGCGGGCTATGCAGAAATGGCAGTTCCACCGGCGGATGGTCCGGTCCCGCCGACCGGGCCCGCCCGAGGCCCCTGTCGCCCGTCGTTGCACATGCGCGCGCCCATGATCGCGCCGTGCCGATTCTGCATAGTGGGTGGATACCCGCGTGACTACCGTGATCGGAGCGCACGGGATCCAAGGAGCTCCGAGAGTGAGTACGCGCGTCACCGTCTGTTGTGTGGTCACCCTCGCCGCGGTCGCCGCCGCCCTGGGAGCGCGTGCCAGTGCACAACCGAGCGATGGCCTCATCGGGAACCGATTCAACGTCAACGACACGCAGGGTGCCTTCGCCTATCAAGCGATCGTCAGCGTCGCCTTTCCCATGAAGGAAACCCCGGGGCTGGCGATTACCGCCGAGTACACCGGACCGGTGATTGGTTCGATCCCGACGACGGTCAGGGCGGGAAGTGAATTCAATCATGCGCTGCTGGTCGGGATCCGCTACGCCTTCAACGTCCCATCCCCGCCCCCGCCACCCGCGCCCGCACCAGTTGCCGCGCTGGCGCCGGCGCCAGCCCGCTCGAATCTGGTGTTCTTCGACTGGGACAAGGCGACGCTGACCGACCGTGCACGGCAGGTCGTCAGGGATGCAGCGGAGAACTCCACACGGGTGCAGAACCGCCGGGTCGAGATCGTGTTGCAATGATCTCCGGTGCGCAGGGCGGCGTGTGGTATCGTGACCGAGATCTGCCCGCGCACGCCCAGCGGTACGCGCCTCCACGCCGATCTCCGAAGGGGCCAGTCACCGCTGATGGCACGAGAGTAGTGCAGAATGGCTAGCTCGCTTTACGCAACGAATGAGTGGACCCTCTACGGGCTGACGCTCCTCCTCACGGTCGGCTCGGTAGAATTTGGCGCACTGCTTGGCCGGCGACATCGGACGCAGGACGCTGGAGAAGCCGCGGGATTCATATCCAGCCTGGCGGTGCCGTCGATGGGCCTCCTTGCATTGATGATCGGCTTCACCTTCGGGATGGCCCTGGCGCGATTCGAGGCACGCAAGACAGCGATTCTGGAGGAGGCGAACACGATCGGAACCGCAGCGTTGCGCGGCCGCATTCTGCCGGAGCCGTACGCCTCCCGTGTCGCGCCGCTCTTTAAGGAATACGCAGAGCTTCGCGTTGTCGGCAGGGGCTTTCGGTTAGGGTCCCCGTCAGCCGAGCGGCGCCTGCGCCGCTCGGCGGAAATCCAGGAAGACCTGTGGCGGGAGGCCATGGCCGCAGCGAAAGCGGACCCGCACGTCGTTCCGACCGGCCTGTTCATTCAGGCTCTGAACAGTATGATCGACCAGCATCAGGCACGGTTGACGGCCGGCCGCAACACTGTGCCCGCGAGCGTGTTCCTTATGCTGGCGGGCATTGCCGCCGTGGCGCTTGGCTTCTCTGGCTACGGAGCCGAGCAGGCCGCCGGGCATCATCGCATTGCGATGATGATCGTGGCGGTCATGATTGGCAGCGTCATCATGCTGGTCTTCGACCTCGACAATCCGCAGGCGGGCTTTATCACTGTGAGCCAGCAACCGCTGCTGGACCTGATCGGGGGGATGCGATGATGAAGTCTGCTCTCATGGCAGGTGCTGAAACCCCGCCTGGCAATTCCGCTGACTGCCCTGCGAGTGTGCGCCTCGCGAATATGGCCCCCGTTCCGGGCGGCACGTTCCGGATGGGATCGGACCGGCATTATCCGGAGGAGGCGCCGGCCCATCAGGTCGTCGTCGACGGTTTCTGGATGGACCGCACACCGGTAACCAATCGCGAGTTCCGCAAATTTGTCAATGCCACAGGCTACCGCACCTTTGCGGAACTGCCGCCCAACCCCCGCGACTATCCCGGGGCACTACCGCATATGCTAAAGGTGGGCTCGCTGGTCTTCAGGCCGCCCCATCATCCTGTAGATCTCGGTAACATCGCAAACTGGTGGACCTTCATGTCCGGGGCGAACTGGCGGCGCCCGTACGGGCCCCGAAGCTCGATCAGCGGCCGCGACGACCATCCGGTGGTGCATATCGCCTACCAGGACGCGACAGCTTACGCGCAGTGGGCCGGGAAAGACCTTCCGACCGAGGCCGAGTGGGAATTCGCCGCGCGCGGCGGGCTCGACGGCGCGGAGTTCGCGTGGGGTACGGAGTTCACCCCCGGGGGCCGGCAGATGGCAAACACCTGGCAGGGCGCGTTCCCTTACCAGAATACGGCGCTGGATGGCTTTGAGCGTACTTCACCGGTCCAGGCGTTCCCGCCCAATGGGTACGGTCTCTTCGACATGATCGGCAATGTGTGGGAGTGGACCACAGATTGGTATTCAACCAGCCACCAGGCCGACACACCGAAAGCATGCTGCACCCCCGAAAATCCGCGTGGTGGGTCTGAAGGCGCGAGCTACGATCCTCTCCTGCCCGACATAAAAATTCCCCGCAAGGTGCTCAAGGGTGGTTCCCACCTGTGCGCTCCTAATTATTGCCGGCGCTATCGTCCGGCTGCGCGCCACGCCGAGCCTGTGGATACGTCGACCAGTCACGTCGGGTTTCGATGCGTGATCCGCACGCACCGCGCCCAATGACAGAGCCAGGTTCACACTGGTCTGGATGTCGTCTTGCCATCGTCCTTGGCGCCGTCTCCGCCGTACTGATCTTCGGCCACTCTTCTCCCGCGACCGCACAGGACATCTTTCAGCGGACATGGACCAGCCTTATCCTGCGGGTGACCGGCCCGCTATCGTTCCGGTTCCTGCTGCAGCCTGCTATGGCGGCGATCGTGGCCATACGCGACGGCATCCGGGATGCGAAGACGGGCCGCTCGCCTTATTTCTGGACAGTGCTGACGAATTATACGGAGCGCGCAGGACGCCTGCGCGAGGGACTGAAAGCGACAGCTCGTATTATCGTTCTGGCACTCGTCATGGACGCAGCCTATCAGATCATGGTGCTCAAGGCCTTCTACATCGGCGAAGCGACCGCCATCGCAATAGCGCTTGCCTTTGTTCCCTATCTGCTGCTTCGCGGTCCGGTCGCCCGGGTTGCTCGCTGGTGGCAGCAATGAACGACGCTCGGTCACGTTGCTCCATAAAGAAGTGATAGTTCGTGGAACGCGTCACATCAAGGTCGGATGCCGCTTCGATCGCCACCGAACAGGCTGCGCGTCGCACGGGCATGGCGTTTCAGCGCACCCGCATGAGCGCCGATCGAACCCTGATGTCAGTGATCCGGACGTCCCTGTCGCTGATCGGCTTCGGCTTCACCATCGCGCAGGTCTTCCAGAAGCTGAAGGAAAGCAATCTTCTCAGGGAGGGCGCCAAAGCCCCAAGACACTTCGGGGTCGCATTGGTTCTCCTTGGGATTGCACTGCTCGTCATGGGAATCGTCTATCACAGCATGTTCATGCTCGAGTTGCGGGCCGTCAGAAAGCAAATGACGCACGATGGCCTCATCCGGGGAGAGAGCCGGTTCCCGCCTTCGCTTACGCTGATCACCGCGGTGATCCTGCTCCTCATTGGTATCGCGGCAGTGATAAGCATTATTTTGCACGTTGGCCCATTCGGGTGAAGTGGCCCCATGGCCCGACGCCTGGGATGAGGACTTCGCCAATCGGAACCGCTGCACAAACCGGCGCGTGGGCAATGAGGACGGCACCGTACTCGGCCGACCCTGCCCCCGGATCGCACCCTATGCCGGGAGCGAGGGAGGCAGGGCCGTCTCCGCGTCAGGCATCCTAGCCGGCCAAGGTCAATTCCACACGCCGGTTCTGCGCCCGGCCCTTCGATGTATTGTTCGGGGCAACCGGATCCGCATCGCCGAAACCATGCGCCGAGATCAGGTCCGGCTTCACACCCTGCGAAATAATATACTGCATCACGTTGTCGGCCCGCTTCTGCGACAGCTCCTGGTTCGACGTGATGCCCTCCCGCATAAGTTGCGGACCGATCGGGGTGTTATCGGTATAGCCGTTCACGACAAGCTTGTTCTGCTGCGTCGGAGCGAGTTTTGCTGCCATCCTGGCGATGATCTCTTTCCCTCGCGTGCTCAACTGCCAGCCGCCCGGCGTGAACAGCAGGTCACTGTTGACAGTGTACTTGATCGCCCCCTGCAGCCGGCTGATCTGCACATTGTCGGCGGCAATCTGCGCCGACTGCGTCTCAATCTTCTGCTGGAGCTCCTGGTTTTGTGACTTCAGGGCGTCATAATCGCTTTGCGAAACGCATCCCGCCAAGACGATTGCCGAGAGCAGAGAGCCGATGACGCGGCCGGATTTGAGTGGGGTGTTCACTGGCGTGGCTCCTCAGTGTTGAGCGAGCTCGATCGAAGGTCGCGCGTATAGCCATCCGGGAGAGGTCTCTGGATCGCGAAATCCGGTCGGCTCGGAAGCGAATGAAGCCACATGATGCAGGCCGGCAGCTATGCGCTTTTGGCAGCGGCTACCGGTCCCGCCAGGCGGCGCAGCGGCCGCATCCGGCATGGTGTCGCGAACAAGGGCTCCGCAGTGGGCCTGATTGACCAAACCGGCGGGCCAGGCTCATGGGTGGCGGGTTCCCGTGGCGACCGGCGTCCCCAGGGCGCGGCACAGGCCGGACGCCCCGTGCCTTGCCCGGCCTCCGATCAGAATATGAGGGTGATCTGAACGCGCAGCTGCCAGGTCGGGCCGAATTCGGGCCGGAGCGCGTTATAATACGCTCCAACTCCGAGATTGACCGGCAGCTTTCCGGCGATCCTGACGACGCGACCGACCTGACCTCCCAGCGGCAATGTCCAGGCGTTGTTGCCCGCGGTCAGCCAGTTCGCCGTAATGATCGGCGCGCTGCCGACATACCACCCTTTACCGAAATTGTAGTTCGCGAACGGCTGCATCAGGAACGCGTTGTAGCGTGTGCCGGCAGATCCGGAAGTGCCCCCGAACGACCAGACATTATTGACCAGAACACCCGCAACCCAGGGGCCCTTCAGGTACACCAGCACGCCGGTGAGACCGCCGCCCCACACGCTGGAGCCAAGGCTTTTGTCGCTGATCGTGGGCAACTGTAGCACCGGGCCGACGCCCCAGAGCCAGCCGTTGACCGGCTTGCTCGGGGAGAGGAACGCCGAGAACGTGGTCGGGCCGGTGCCGAACGGCACGGTCCGTGCCGGCTGCAACGACGGCTGCCAGACCAGCGGCAGAATGGTGCGGGTGATGAGGTTCCAGTTCTCGTTGAGGTGGACAGGGATCACCGGCTGGACATTCAGGATGTCCTGAGTGCCCTTGTTCGGGCCGTAGTTGAAGTTCGTGTTGTTCTGGAACGGGAAGCTGTAAAGATCACCGATCGGGTTCTGCAGCTTCTTGGCGAGAGCGGTCGTATCGTCAGTGGTGGCATCAGCTGACGAATTGGCCGACGCCGGTGCCTGCGCCCGCACGGCACCACCGATCAAGAGGATCGCAAGGACGAGCAGACAGGCACTGGGTGTGATCAGCCGTGAGGCGCCAAACATGTTGGGGTGCTCCCAGAACACTTGTGAAACGCGAGTTATCCCCCAGAGATGGGCCCGGCCGCGGTAGCCGCCGGGACCGGCGCGGCGCGCATCTTCGAGCCGTGCTCGTCGGCCGGATTTCGGCTACTCCATTCCCTTTCCTCACCGCGGCGGTGCGCGCCTGGACCTGGGCCTTGACCGCCCCAAGATTACAAGGAGCGGTCTCGCACCGAACTCTGGTAAAAGCGGCGTCCGGGAGCTATTCAGAATTGGTGGACTGACGGCGGACCTGTCGTCCCTCATTATATGAGCCGGTCCGTCCACCGCGCGGCATGCGTAGCGTTGCGGACGGCAACTCGCCGAACAGAGACCTGTACTCGCCCGCGAACCGCCCGAATTGCCAGAACCCGTATTGCGTCGCGATCTCCGTCACGGTCGTTGTCGTGGGATCGGCCACGCGCAGCGCTCGCCTCACCAGGTGCATGCGTCGCAGCATAAGGTACTGTTTGGCCCCGATGCCCAGCTGTTCATGGCAGCATACCGACAGCGTGCGCACTGGCACGCTGATTGCCTGGGCCAATTCCAGCACATAGAGAGGCTCGTCAGGGGCGGCCTCCAGTGCCGCGTAGAAACGTCGCATGATCGATTGATGGCGCCGCTGCGGAAACGTATAGTCCCGTACGTCTTCCGTTTTCAGGCAGGCGAGCAGGGCATCGAGGAGCGCCTGCTCGAGACCGTGCGCTGCCTCGGAATGGGCAAGCAACTCAGGGGCGTGCTCCGCCACCTGCCCCGCCGCCAGATGCAGATGCTGGAGGCGGGTCATCGCGTCAGGTCCAGGTGTAACGATCACCTCGTCGGCCGGGGGCGTCAGATCGCGCCCGACGGCAGTCTCGATCGAGGGCAGGTCGTCCAGCGACAAGGACATGGCGCCCCAGCAAGTCGGCCCGAACGATCGCTGAAAGTAGGAGTGGTTCCTGGCAACCCGGGCGATGTTGGACGCATTCACTTCGGCGCCCCCACGCCGCAGGGCTGGTCCCGGCCTGGTATGGAACGCAAACTTTACGCGTGCACCTGCATCGGCCGAGTGGATAAGGCGCGGAATTTCCTCCGAGAATCCTTGCATCCAGAGGTGATCGAAGTCAATTCGCGTGATGCAGGCGACAAAGTCTCCCCGGCTGACATCGCTTATCTCTATGCTGGCGCCCCGTATCGCGGCCGCAAATTCTCCAGGGTCCGTAAAGCTTCGAACTTCGCTCGACGACATTTCACACCCCGCCCCATAGCCAACGATACCAGGCAGCCAGGACATACCACCCCGTTCATTGACGTAGATCAAGTGCATTCGCGCATGGGCGTTGCGTGGACCAGGCATTCCGGGGCCGGCGCATGGCGACGCCCGGCGACTACAAGTCCTGTCGTCGCCGCGTCGCCGATGGCAACTCGCCGAACAGAGCGCGATAATCCGCCGCAAAATGACCGAGCGAGCTGAAGCCGTGACGGCGGGCGACCTCCGCAACGGTCGCCTTGACCGGATCGTGGCCACGCAGCGCTCGACGGGCCGCCTGCATGCGCCGCAGATAAATATACCGGCTGGGACTCATGCCCAGATACGCCTGACAATAGGTCCGCAAGGTCGTTTCCGAGACGCCGAGCATGGCGCAAATCTGGGCCAGCGGCGCTGGATTGGTCGGAGCGGCCTGAAGGACATCCTCGAAACGGGCCATGACGGCGTCACTGCGCGGGGTTGGCATGGGATCGCGATCGATGCTCGCCCCGACCAGGCTTTCTATGAGGGCATCGCTGATCTGCTGTTCCAGGCCGTGGGCAGCCGGTGCCTTGATGGGCAGCTCTGGTTGGGACGCAGTTGCCCGGATCGCGGAATTGTGAAGGCGAGCCAGAGACAGGAGCGCCGTTGGCATCGGTCGCCAGCGGCGCTCGCCAGGCGGCACGACGAATGTGGCGCCTGTTGTCGCATGGCCGGCGCTGGCCAGATCCTTCGCCGAAAGCCAGATGGTGCTCCAGCGGCACGGCCCGTCGGTTCGTTCATGCAGGCGCTGGCCTCCACCATGGGTTACGACTTCGTTCGGCCGAATGCCAACCCCTCGCCAGATCAGCGATCCGCTGCTGTCCACGGGCAGGGTAATCCGTACCAAATGCGGCGCCAACGAACAGAACGCAACGCGCGCCAAGCGCTCTTCCCCGGAGAACAGGCGCATTCGAGGCAACGCAACCCGTATCAAGCGGGCCTGGAACTTGCCGTGACCACTGACGAGCAGGTTGACGCCGCCGTTCTCCTGCAAGGCCGCCTGCAGCTCGTCCGGC
The DNA here is from genome assembly GCA_963708095.1 of uncultured Pseudomonadota bacterium. Taxonomy (GTDB): domain Bacteria; phylum Pseudomonadota; class Alphaproteobacteria; order Acetobacterales; family Acetobacteraceae; genus JAJZVS01. The sequence continues at coordinate 1,600,465 of OY970182.1, read as the reverse complement.
TCGCTGAACACGGATAGCGACGTGGCCGGCACTCGGTTGCTCCGGTTCTGGCGGGGCCTGCTCCGCGCTTTGCAGTCCGAAGGCAGACTTGGCCAGGCCGTCACGCGCCGGCTATTCGCTTTTGGCAATCGGCGGTCGCCATCTTTTGGTCTCGCGGGTCGCGGCGGCCGCTCTCTCGAGATAAAGCGATCCGGAATGTCACGGCGTCGAACGGGCGGGCCCGCAGGCCGACGATCTTGTGCCGACGCGCGGGGTTCGCTACGGGCCAGACACTACGTTCGCCTTCGCGCCACTCCCGCCGGCCCGGAAGGTCTCGCGGACTGAGGAGGTTCCGAGCTTGGCGGATCGCGCCACCGCGGAGGGTCTGCCGAATTCGAATAGCACAAATCGACTTGTCCCTCGCATCTGGGCGATGTGCCGGGCGCAGGGGGCGAGGTACCAGTGTAGAAATTCGGGATCGATCGCACACGCGATGCGGCTGGCTGCCTGTGATCTCGTCATCGGCACGCAGGTGACGTCCCAGGTAGGTTTCAACGCACCCTATCGGTAAACCTCGCGGGAGGTAGCCAGGATGACAGGAGAACGCAGGAATGGTCGATATGTCGAACGTCAGACAACTTATGCAACGTCACGCGATTCTTTGGCGGGCGCTGTACTCGGTCGGCATGACAGGCTATGCGTTCATTGCGATATTATCATTGGCCTCCTGTTCCTCATCGGTCAAAGTCGGCCCGAATGCCGTCGCCGGCCTCACACCTGACGGAACAGTTGACATGGAGCAGGTTCAGGTCGCCTACATTGGCAGCGCAGGCGGCGGCAGCGGAACACTCTTTTATCATGGCGGTCGGTATCCATTCAAAATTGGCGGCCTCGGGATCGGCGGTATCGGTGCATCAACGATCAGTGCGTCCGGGACGGTTTATAAGCTCACCCAACTGGCAAACTTTCCCGGCACATACGCTCAGGCTCGCTACGGCTTCGCGTTCGGCAACAAGAGCTCTGGTGATCTATGGCTGCAGAATGAATCGGGGGTCATCCTGGACCTGAAGGCAAAGCGCACTGGCCTGATGCTGACCCTCGGGGGCGACGCCGTCGTTATATCTATGCCACAATAAAATCGGTCCGAAGGTCGGTGGCGGCGGGGCATTGATGCACAAAGGCGCGGCCCTCTCGGGGGCTGCCTGGCCCGGGCTCACGTCGGCTGGCGATCTGACGAGGGGGCGCCCAGGGTCGATCAACCTCCGCGCACGAGCGTTCCCCCGGCCGAGGTCAATGGATGGGTGTGTCGGCGCTCGGCGTCACCTCCAGGGCGTTGGCGCGCCTGACGTCTGCAGAGCATCCCTCCTTCAGATGAAGCAGTAGAATACGTAGAACCTCGGCAATCGCCTGCGGATTCGACTGATTGGAATGGCCCGAGCGCACAACCAACTCGGAGACCGCTTCCGGAAGGTGGGCGCTCGAGTACTCGACAACGCCATCGTTGCCGCTCTCCACGGGCCCATTCCCTTGCACCGCGATGATCGAGTGGGCGGCAATTCCAGGCGCTATGGGAAGCCGCGCGAGAGCAGTGATGAACGGGCTTCCCGGCGCCATGCCGTAAACACTCCTTCCGATCCGCCTCTTGTCGGGATTGAACCTGAGCGCCCTGCCATTGTTCGTAAGAACATCGCCCATCGCCTTAGCCACGCTCAGCGGTAACCTTATCAGCCCCCCGATCAACTGCACCACCGAGTAGCCCGCGACGTAGCTGCCCCGTTGCGGCGTGGCAAGAAAGATGACCTCGCTCACAAACGGGCTGCGGTTAAAAAACATTGCTCGGCGCAGCAGGTCCCGCGTTTTTGGGGGTATGTCCAGCTCCTCGAGCGGCACGCGGCTGAACGCATCCCAGAATTTGGAGCCGGCATCGACCACGAGCATCTTAGCCAGCAGGCCGCCCTGGCTATGTCCGATCAGGACCATTCGTCGCAGCGCCGGGTCCTTCCCGGCAGGATCGACCTTGGCAACGGCGTCACGAAGTGCCTCGCGCAACAGCAGTGCCGAGTACGGGATGGGATTGCCGGTATTGTAGCTGAAACCCCAGAACTGGAAATGGTCCCTGATTCGGGTATCACTCAGCAGTTCATTGATCATGTCCGCCCAGCGACCGGTGCTCGACGCCGTGCCATGAATGAACACCACGGGAAATCGGCCACGCCGATATGGTCCGAGAGCGACCAGCCTGGTGGGTGCCTTATCGAAGAGATCTCCTATAAGGAACCCGCGCAGCTCATGTGCCCAGATCTCGCGGTCGCTTAGGCCGTAGGCGAATGCGGCAGTGCGGTCGATCTCGAGCGGAACATCTTGTCCGCCGAGGCGCACGGTCTGGGTCTCCGACGGGGGGTGTATCTCCAGGATGGCGTCCAAATCCCCGGTTGCAAGCCTCCCGCGGGCGTCGGCAATGCGCAGCACGACAGTGACCGGGATCTTCAAGCGCGGCGACACCTGAAATCCCCGCTCAGGATTGAGAGGAACGCCACTGGCTGCGAGAGGCATCCCGATGCCGGCCTGGCGATAGGCGTTCCGCAGGCCGTGGACTTCCAAATCGCCGATTGGGACGAAATCGACAAGCTTGCGACCGGCCCAGACAAGGCTTTCCGGGTCGAATGCAACGTGCAGCGTGCCGAAGGGCAGGGCGAATTCGCCGCCCCTGAGCGTGACGTGTGACTGGTCCGCCGATTCGAATGCCGATGTCAACGCGCGATCGTATAGACCGCTGGCGATGCGCAGGCGCGGATCATAAGGGCTCGGCGGCGCGCCAGCCCGGCCCGGAAACAGGAAAGCGTACGCATAGACCGACGCAGCGAGGTAGTAGGCGCGCTTTCCCGTCCGCTCGGCATGCTGAAACGACATCTCCGCCAGCGCGAAGATCTCGTCGCTGCCGGCGGTGCCGTCGGCGACTTTGGCCTGAAGCGCGGCGAGAGCGGCCTCCGGATTTGTGGCGTACCGTTTGCTCAGGGCCCACCGGGTCAGCACGATGCGGGTCGACCCGCTGAGATCTCCGCTGGACAGGACGTTACGGTTGAGCTTCCGGTAGAAGGCCTGGGGATCAACACGCTCGACGCTGATCGGCGTGGCGCAGCCGGTGATGGCAAGACAGCACAACAGGACGGCTGCGAGGCGCCCCCCCCCTGGTCGAAGCAGTCGTATTCGGAACATCCATTCTGGGCAACAAAACAAGGCGAACCTCGGCAGTGAGGCACCAGGCTCTTCATTCGTCCGACACCGCGGCGCGTGGATTGCAGGTGGCGCTGGTGACGTGCACGGGCCAATGACCGAGCCCTCTGGCATGCGCACATCCGGGCGGCGGTTCGTCAGCATGAACCGATGCCCGAATAAAGTTACGCCCGTCCGAAAGCAGCGGTCAACATCCAAAGGTGCCTCGTGAGACCGGCCCATCCGACGGTGGAACTGCCGTTTCCGCGCAGCCCTCGAACGCTATTCCACCTACCCGTCCGGTTTGGGGAGCCGAGCCATCCCGTTCTCCCTCAACGCGGACCAAGAGGGTTGACCCCCAGGAACAGGCGTCAACACCCTTCCTGTGGCGGGGGCGCAGGTCGCGACCACCTGTGCGGCCGCGGCGGTCGACCTGCCCGTGCTCGTGTGTATCTTCCAAACGAGGGCCGCACACTGTGCGGCCCCTTGCTTCGATCAATCAGCCGCGGCCTAATGGTTGCGACTGCCGGCCGCGTTCTGGATGTCCCGCAACACCGCGTCCAGGTTGAATGCCGCCGGCTTCTGTCGCGGCGGGAATTGCATGAATGCCGTGATCTGCTGGGCGACGAGTGCCTGCATCCCGTACAGCAAATAGGCGTGGGAGATAACCCAGTCCCAGTAGGTGTTCGAGTTGTCGTCGGCCCGTTCAAACGGGTCGCGGCGCAGGTTGAACATCTTCGGCGCCCGCAGCTTTACGAACGGCTCGAACCAGCACATCAGCCGCTTTTCCCGCTGCTCCATGAGCACCATTTTCCAGTCCTTCATGCGAATGCCCAGTATGTCGCCGTCGTCGCTGATGTAGAAAATGAACGTCCGGGGGCTCTCGGTCGCGTTGCTCGTCAGATAGGGCAGCATGTTGTACCCGTCGATGTGCACTTTGAAGGTTCTGTCGCCGGCCGTATGCCCCTTCAAGAGCTTCTCGTTGATCTCCGGTTCTCCCGCGGCAGCGAGCAGCGTCGGCAGCCAGTCCTGGTGGGACACGATGCCGTTCAGAACGAGGCCCGCGCGAATCCTGCCCGGCCAACGTACGAAGAGGGGCACCCGCCAACCGCCCTCCCAGTTGGTGTTCTTCTCGCTGCGGAAGGGGGTAATCCCGGCATCCGGCCAGCTGTTGTAATGGGGACCGTTGTCCGTCGAATAAATCACGATGGTGTCGTCCGCGATGCCCAACTCATCCAGCTTGGCCAGCATGCGGCCGATGTCTTCGTCGTGAGCGACCATGACATCGTTATAGTCCCCCTGGCCGCTCTTGCCCTTGTGCTTCTCGGCGCAGTGGGTTCGAAAGTGCATGGCGGTCGTATTGTACCAGACGAAGAACGGCTTTCCTTCCTTGTGACTCTTATCGATGAAATCAAGGGCGTGACCGGTCGTCTCGTCATCGATGGTTTCCATACGCTCCTTGGTCAGCGGACCCGTGTCCTCGATTTTCTGTCCACCCTTGCCATCGGCCCAGCAATGCAGCACCCCCCTGGGGCCGAACCGCTGCTTGAACGCCGGGTCCTTCGGATAGTCCGGGTCCTCGGGTTCCTCCTCGGCGTTGAGGTGGTAGAGATTGCCGAAAAACTCGTCGAAGCCGTGGTTCGTCGGGAGGAACTCGTCCTTGTCTCCCAGGTGGTTCTTGCCGAACTGGCCGGTGGCGTAACCCAATGGTTTCAGCAACTCCGCGATCGTCGGGTCCTCCGCCTGGAGACCCACATTGGCGCCTGGCATCCCGACCTTGGTCAGGCCCGTGCGGATCGGGTTCTGGCCGGTGATGAACGCGGCGCGGCCGGCGGTGCAGCTTTGCTGGCCGTAGTAGTCGGTGAAGGCCGCCCCCTCATTGCCGATCCGGTCTATGTTGGGGGTCCGGTAGCCCATTTGGCCTCGACTGTTGTAGCTGATGTTCCACCAGCCGATATCGTCGCCCCAGAGGACAAGGATGTTCGGTTTCCCCGTTTTGGCCATCTCGATCTCCTTTGACGGATTTCGTGGTTTGACGAAAATTCCATGGTTGGCCCGTCCGGTCTGCTACGCGAAGCGCCACGGCATGGCACCGACAAGCTGCCTACGAGTGTCCACCACGACAGGCTGTACCTTCCGTTTAAGGAATCCGGACGTCTTCCCCGTTGCTCAACCGAAGCGATATCCGGCACGTTCGTATCTGGTTTGATAAGGCGTGACGGACACGGTCCATGTCCAAAGGATGTCGCAAAATGGCGCAACCAACACAGGCCCGAATTGCTATGGCTGTCTCAATACGGGTGGTGGCCGCAGATAAGGACACGCGGCTAGCCGAGTATCCCGGCGGTTGGCAGTATCGCGGCTATTCGGGCTCGGCCGGTCTTGAACATTGCACTCTCCGGATCTGGAGACGGTCAGGATCTGGCTAATATCCTGGCGACGAGAGGGAGGAGGCGCCGTGTTGGTTGCCTGCCATTGCTCTGCGTGACGGTGGCGGCCCTGGCTGAACCTTCCGCCAGCCAGGCCAGCACATCGAGCGTACGACATCACTGGTTTCCCGGCTGGGTGAGCGCCGTCACAAGACCCTCCAGCCTGCGGGGACGCTATTCAAAATCGGCAAGATCAAATGCGTCGTAATAGACGCCATCAACCGCGTGCGCGTCGCGCAGCAGGTGCATGTGTGATTCGGCGTGGAGAAAAGCCGAGCCCTGGCTGCACCAGCCGTTTGATCCGCCGGTGGTCCTGCTCGACGATATTGTCCAGCTACTTGCACCGCCGCCGCGAGAAGCGCCGCAGCGGGATCGGATCGCTAGACCGAGCCTGGGGCAGCCACCCCCAGCACCGCCCGCGCCGCCGCCACGATCGCCCCCCGATCCCCCGCCGCGATCCGCTTCGCATCCACCAGCGCGCCCCCCATCCCCACGAACGCCGCCCCCGCCGCCAGATATGCCGCCACGTCCCCGACCCCGATCCCCCCGGTCGGGCAGAACGCCACGCCCGGAAACACGCTCCGCAGCGCCGCCACATGCGCCGACCCGCCCACGGACGAGGCCGGGAAGATCTTCACCGCATCCGCCCCCGCCGCCAGCGCCGCCCGCACTTCCGTCGGCGTCAGCGCCCCCGGCAGGAACGCCGCCCCCGCCGCAGCGCACGGCGCGGCCAGGGACGCATCCACCCAGGGCGAGACGATGAACCGCGCCCCCGCCTCCAGGCACGCCTCCGCCGCCGCCCGGTCCGGCACCGTTCCGGCCCCGACCAGCAGCGCCGGATCGGCCGCCAACGCGCGGATCAGCCCCACCGCGCCCGGGATCGTCAGGGTGATCTCGAACACCGACAGCCCTGCCTCGCGCAGCCAACCAACCGCGGTCGCCGCCAGCGCCGCGGTCGGCGTGCGCACCACCGGCACCACGCGCGCCGCGCGCAGCCGTTCCAGTATCGTCATGGAAAGTCTTCCGTCCGCAGCAGGGCATCGGCCATCACCACGCCGGCGCCTTCGGCCAGCACGATCACCGGGTTGATCTCCGCTTCCGTCACGTCTTCCAAGGCGGCGAGGCGGGAGAACGCGGCCACGGTGCGCGCCAGCGCCGCCAGATCGCCCTTCGGCAGGCCGCGGTAGCCGCGCGCCGGAGCCAGGCCCTTCACCGCCGCGATCATCTCCACCGCCTCCGCGACCGACACCGGCGCGAGGCGCAGCACCACGTCGCGATACACCTCCGCCAGCACGCCGCCGGCGCCGAGCAGTACGACCGGGCCCACCATCGGGTCGCGCCGATAGCCGAGGATCGCCTCACCCACGCCGCGGGCCATCGGTTGCGCAATGAAACCGGCGATCTCCGCGCCCAGCCGCGCCCGCATCTCCGCCGCGCGCGCCGCAAGCTCGGCCGGGCCGGCGATGTTCAAAGCGACCGCGCCCATCTCGGTCTTGTGCGCCAGCGCAGCACCCGCCGCCTTCAGCGCCACCGGGTACGCGAGGTCGGCGGGCGGCGCGGCGGGGTCGATCGCGCGGGCCGAGTCCGCCACGCCGAGCGCTGCGAACACCGCTCGCGCCCCCGGCTCGTCGTCCGCCATGTGCAGCAGCGCCGCCGCGGCGGACACGTCGCCCGCGTCCGGCACCGCGCGCGGGGCGCGCCAGTCCAGATAGGCGCGCACGCCGTCGGCGCAGGGTTCGGGATTGCGGAAGGCGGCGATCCCGGCCTCGGTCAGCAGGCGCAGAGAGGCTTCGGCGTGCGGGACCAGGAAGGCGCAGATCGGATGCGGGCCGGTGGCGGCCACCACGCCGGAGACCGCATCCTGCGGGCGGAACTGCGCCGAGCTGCCGATCACCGCCACTGCCAGGTCGGCATCCCCGGCCGCCCGCGCCTCCGACAGCGCCGCGGCGATGGTGTCCTTGCCCATCCCGGCCAGGGTCGTGTCCAGCATATGCGCGGTGGCGATCCCGGCGAGCCCGAGCCGATCGACCACCATCGCCCCGCCGCCGCCGGTAGTGGTGACAACCCGCACTGCGCGCTTCGGCGCGACCGGTGGGCGGCGCCCGAGCAGCAGGGGCGGGACCTCCAGCAATGTTTCGATCAGATCGACCCGGACGATTCCATGCGCGCGGAAGAACGCCTCGGCGGCCGCATCCGATCCCGCCATCGCACCGGTATGGGTGGCGGCGAGCTGCGCCCCTGCCTCCGACCGGCCGAGCTTGTAGGCGACGATCGGCTTGCCAGCAGCGTGCGCGGCGCGGGCGGCGTCGGCGAACAGTTCCGGGCGGCGGATCGTTTCCAGGAACAGCAGGATCGCGTCGGTGTCGGGATCGTCGACCAGCAGGCGGGCGATCTCGCCGGCGGTGAGGTCGGCTTCGTTGCCCATGCCGATCAGCTTGGCGAAGCCCGCCCCGCGCGCGGCGGCGCGCGAAACCAGGGTGCCCATCACGCTGCCCGATTGCGACACCAGCGACCAGCGCCCGGCGGGCAGATTTTCCGCCTCCAGCGCCGCGTTGACCGAGCAGGCGATGGACGCCGGAACGTTGATGACCCCCATCGAATTCGGGCCGAGCAGCCGCACCCCGGCCTCCCGCGCGACCGCCAGCAGCCGCGCCTGGCGGGCGGCCCCGTCGGCGCCGGACTCGGCGAACCCGTCCGCCAGCACCATCGCCACGGGTACCCCGTGCGCCGCGCAATCGGCGATCGCGGCTTCGACATGCTGGGTGCCGAGCAGGATGTAGGCGAGATCGACCGGTCCCGGCACAGTGTCGAGCGACGCATACGCACGCTCCCCCTGCACCGTTTCCGCGCGCGGATTGACGGGGAACAATTCCCCCGCGAAGCCGTGCCGGCGCAGGTAGCGCTGGGCGCGGGCGGGGATGCGGGCGGGATCGGCGGAGGCGCCGATCAGGGCGATGCGATGCGGGGAGAACAAGGCGCGGGCAAGCGGGGAGGGCGGCATAAGGCGGCGGCGATCCATGGCAGGAGGGGCGACATGACGTTCCCCCTCCCGCAAGGGGAGGGGGAAAATGCTAAGCGTCGGCCGTTACAGCGGGTCCCAGGAGAACACCTCCCCGGACCGATCCAGCGGCATGAACGCCGGCTTCAGCGCCGGCAGCGCGTGTTCGGCGATGCTCTCCGGCGTCCATCCCTCCGCGCGGTGAATGATGCGGACCGGGCGCGGGGAGGAGAACAGGATCAGCTCGTTCATCCGCGTGCCGAACACCTGGCCGGTGACGTCCTTCGCCGCGTCGGAGGCGAGGAACACCGCCATCGGCGCGTTCTTGTCCGGCGTCATCGCCTGGATCTTCGCCACCCGCGCCTGCTGCTCCGGCGTGTTGGCCGGGATCGAGCTCGTCATCCGGCTCCAGGCGAACGGCGCGATGCAATTCGAGCGCACGTTGTAGCGTTGCATGTCGAGCGCGATCGATTTCGACAGCGCGGTGATCCCGAGCTTCGCCGCCGAATAGTTCGCCTGTCCGAAGTTGCCGATCAGCCCCGACGTCGAGGAGATATGCACGAACGACCCGCTCTCCTGCTTGCGGTAATGCTCGGCGGCGGCGCGGCTCGTGAAGAAGCTGCCGTTGAGGTGCACGGCGATCACCGCCAGCCAGTCCTCCGGCGTCATCTTGTGGAAGATCACGTCGCGCAGGATGCCGGCGTTGTTCACTACCACGTCGATGCGGCCGAAATGATCGAGCGCCGCCTGGATGATCTTCTGCGCCGAACCCCATTCGGATACCGAATTGGTGCTGATCTCGGCCGCCCCGCCGCGCTGCTCGATGAGCTGCTTCGTCTGCTGCGCGGGCGTCGCCGAGCCGCCCTCGCCGGACAGGGACGCGCCGACGTCGTTGATGATGACGCGGGCGCCGGCCGCGGCCATCATGATCGCGATCTCGCGGCCGATGCCGCCGCCGGCGCCGGTGACGACGGCGACCTTGCCGCTCAGCATGCCTGGCATGGTTGGGTTCCTCCGGTTGTGACGCGGCGGAGGTTAGGCGGCGGCGCGGGGCAAGGCCAGAGGACACAACCAAGGGACAAGCCAGAAGGGCATACCAAGGGGGCTACACCGCGAGCTCAATCAGGAACGGCCCCGGCCGGCGCAGCGAGGCCGCCAGCAGGTCGGCGAGGCCCTCGCACGTATCCGCCCGCGCCGCCTCCACGCCCATGCCGCGCGCGAGCGTCACCCAGTCGAGCTGCGGGTTGCCGAGGTCGAGCATATCAAGCGCCGTGCGTCCCGGATTGGCGCCCACGTTTGCCAGCTCCCCGAGCAGGATCTGGTATTTGTGGTTGGCGAAGATCACGGTGGTCACATCGAGCCGCTCGCGCGCCTGCGTCCAAAGCGCCTGCAAGGTGTACATCGCCGAACCATCCGCCTGCGTATTGATCACCCGCCGCCCCGGTGCGCCCACCGCCGCGCCCGTGGCCATCGGCGGGCCGCCGCCGATCGCGCCGCCCATCACCTGCAGCCAGTCGTGCGGTGCGGCGGCGAAAGTGCCGGGGAAGAAGCCGCGGCCGTAGGTAATCAATTCATCGGCAACCACAGCGCCCTCCGGCAGCAGCGCGGCGAGCGTCTGCGCCACCGCCTCCGACGACAGCGCGCCGCGCGCGGGATCGGGGCGCGGGCCGGCGTCGGGCACCGCGGCCGCGGGCGCGCGCAGTTCGTCCGCCAGGCGGGCGAGCGCCTCGCGCGGGTCCTGTTCCGGCCTGGTCAGCACGTGCACCTCCGAGCCCGGGGCGAGCGGGGTGCCCGGCTTGTTCGGATAGGCGAAGAAGATCACCGGGGAGCGCGCGCCGACCAGGATCACATGGCGGAACGATGCCATCGACGCCACCGCCTGATCGACCGGATAGGGAATCCGGTTCACCGCCACCCGTCCCCGCCCGCGCGCCATCCGCGCGTTCGAGCCGAGCGCCAACAGCGACGCGCCCGTCGCCGCGGCAACCCGGTGCGCGAGTTCCAAAGCCGGCGCATCCAGCGCATCGGTGCCGAGCAGCAGCACGGTCGGTTCCCGCCGGCGCAGCACCGCGGCGGCGGTAGCGACGGCGTGCGGGTCGGCCAGCGGACGCGCCGGCACCGGCAGCGGCTCGGCGACCACGCCGCCCTCGGTCCAGGCGGTGTCGGCGGGCAGGATCAGGGTCGCGATCTGGCCAGGCGCGGTGCGCGCCGCCTGGATTGCCACCGCGGCGTCGCGCCCGACCGTCGCGGCGGAACTTGCCGTGCGCACGAAGGCGGAAACCCCGCGCGCCCAGCCTTCCGTATCCGCGGTCAACGGCGCATCGAGCGGGCGGTGATAGGTCGCCTGGTCGCCCACGATGTTGACGATCGGCGTTGCCGCTCGCCGCGCATTGTGGAGGTTGGCGAGCGCGTTCGCGAGGCCGGGGCCGCAATGGAACAAGGTCGCCGCCGGCTTGCCCGCCATGCGCGCATAGCCGTCGGCGGCGCCGGAGACCACGCCCTCGAACAGGCCCAGCACGCAGCGCATGCCGGGAATCCGGTCGAGCGCGGCGACGAAATGCATCTCCGACGTGCCGGGATTGGCGAAGCAGGTGTCGATGCCGCCGGCAAGCAGGGTGGTGACGAGGGATTCGGCGCCGTTCATGGAAGCTCTCCGGATCGCGGGGAATGTTCAACACTGCGGGAAGCGGGGCGAGGCGGCAACCGGCAGGCCGCCCGCGGCCCGGGTAATCGGGTGAACCTCCGGCACGTTACCTCTCCCGCTCTCGCGGGCTTGGGCCGCGAAGCGGACCAGGGTCGCCCTGCGCAGCACGGCGGGGGACGGTTCCCCCACCCGGTCCGCTACGCGAACCGACCTCTCCAGTTCTCGCGGGAGAGCCGCCCGCGGCAATTCTCCGGTCCCCCCGATTACCCTGGCGGTTGCTCGAACGGCGCGTGCCGTCGCCTGTTTCGCCGTACGCTTCTTTCTTCTCGCAAGAGGAGGGGAGAAACGCGCTTGCGCGCCTGCATGGCAGGTGCCGTTCGCGCGATTGCTCTGCGCCAGGGGCATGCAAGGGGGGTGCACACATGGGGCGCGCAAAGGGGGGGGCGCGCAAAGGGGGGCGCGCAAAGGGGGGCGCGCAAAGGGGGGCGCGCAGGGGTGTATAGCGAACGATCCTCTTGCGGCCCGCGCCGCAAGGCGCATGTCTTGGGAATGCGCTCCGCCGACCGGCCGGTTCTCCCGTGCTACCGCAGCGATCTCCGCCCGGCAGGCCAGACCGCGCTGCGGCCGTCCGTCCGTTCGGTGCTGCGCCTTGAGGAGGCAGCGCGAATCGTTCCCGCGCTTGCGCAGGAGACCGGCGCGCAGGCCGTGTCCGCCGGTCTCGCGCCGGAGCCCGGGTCGTCCCGGCAGGCGGCGGCGGCCGAGGCGCAGGTCGCCGCGGGCACGGCATGATCGCCGGGAGCGGCCCGCCTCCCGATCCGTCATCCGGCGCTGCGCCGCCCGACGTCACCCCGGCGTTTACCGCCCCTGGCGCCCTCCTGCCGCTTGCCATTCCGCTCGCCATTCCTGCCGACGCCCGCATCCGCGTGGTGGGCGACGTGCACGGCGATGCGAGCGCCTTCGCCTATGCCGCCGCGACCGATCGCTTCGTCGTGCAGCTTGGCGACCTGACCGACTACGGCCCGCACAGCGACCGCGCGCTGGAGCTGATGTTCGGGCTGATCGATGCCGGGCGCGGGCTGTTCCTGCTCGGCAACCACGACCATCGCCTGGCCCGCGTGCTCGACGGCCAGGCGCTGCGGACGGAGGGGGAGCTGGCGCGCACCTTGGCGCAGCTTGACCCCCCGCTTGCCGCCCGGGCGCGGGCCGAGCTGGATCGCGCGCCGCTCTGGCTGCAACAGGGGCGCACCGTGTTCGTGCACGGCGGGTTCCATACCGAGATGCTGGAGGCCGCGTCCGTGCCGCTCGGCGCGCGGCGGGCGACGGGGGCGCAGGCGCGCGCCCTGTACGGCGAGCCGACCGGCCGCACCCAGTCGGACGGCTTCCCGGAACGCAGCCTGCGCTGGGTGGATCGCATCCCGCCGGACATCACCGTCTATTGCGGCCACGACCGGCGGAGCACGGACGGGCGTCCGTGGCGGCGGCGGGGGGCGCGGGGAGGGGAGGCGGTGTTCCTGGATACGGGGGCCGGGAAGGGGGGGCATTTGTCTTGGATCGATTTGTAGGGGGGCTCGTGCCCTAACCCGGGCAGGTGATTCGGCGTGGGGCCGAGCACTGGTACCTCGGCAGAGAGGTTTTGATGGGGTTGAACGGCGGGCTGCACGCGGTTCATCTCGGAGCATCCGCCGATCGCTTCCATACGACCGGAGTTGGCCGGGAGCCGTCTGTCTGGTCACGGACGCACCACCGAGCATAGCGGACATAGACCTCGGGCGGCGGCGGCGTTAGCCGGCGAGGTGCTCTGACTCGGGAAGGGAGGCCAACAGGCCGCCGCCGCTGTCGGCGGCGTTCGCGCGCTTCGCCGCCACCGGTAGACACCGCGGATTCTCCGGGTGCAACGGCGTGCACCGTTGATCACATCGACTGCGTGGCACCACGCTGACAGGACCCGATGGCGCCGACTAACTCAACCGAGTCGTGGGACTGAGGCGGACGGGGCACCGAGTCCGGCCAAATCCATGAAGCCGTAACCAACTCAAAAGATTGAAGGAAAACTTCCAACTTGCTGTAACGCTTGAAGATTCCTATTCAACAGGCGGATGATCGGTTCAATGAGGGACAAGATGGGAGGTAGTGCGGCTCGACCATCTTCCCGCCCGGGCCGTGAACCCAGGCCGGTGCGGCACCTGGGACCGCCAACCGCGGGAGCGTGCCCAGGCGTGTCGCGCAGCTTGGCCGACCCACGGTCGATGATTATCCGGGGTGCGCCTGACGCATGAATGAGATCGCCCACACACTCGACCTGTATGGGGGAGATCCGACTTCCATCCTCATGCTGGACGAGGACGGTCCGGAGCTGCTGCCATACGCAACATTGGTCGCCTCCCGTGCGAGGGCGGGTTCCGGGCTACAGGCCGTCGTTGGGGTGTACGAGTGGCAGGGCGAGCCGCTGATGTTCCTCGTCGACGCCGGTTCGCTCGGGACCGACGGGAAGGCATTGAACCGGATCAGGCGCATCCTGGCGATGCGCGGGGACGCACCCTACTTGGGTGTCGTCGCCCTTGGGCGGTTGGACGTATACCGGGTGGCCTTGGATCAAGCCACGATCTCCAAGGCCCACCTCGCCGGGGCAGTGCAGTCAGGCAGCGAGCGCGCCACCCTCCCACGGCTGGGCAACTCCCGGATGGGCACGGCCCGGCGCAAGTGGATCGCCCAGGTCGTCCTGGGGCTGCTGGATCGCGCGCTCGGCGACCTCACGGGGCGGCACCGGGTTGGCCGCGACGACGCCATTTCGCTGGTCGGGAGGGCGCTGTTTACCCGCTTCCTCAGCGACAGGGACCTGATCTCCGCCTGCCCGGCGGCGGCGGAGGGGGCGCACTCGCTCTTTGATGACGCCGATCGGGCCGCGGCGACGTCGAAGTGGCTGGACGACATCTTCAACGGCGACTTCCTGCCCCTGTCCGATGGCTTATTCCGATCGCTGCCGGCTCCCGCCTTCAAGACGCTGGGGGACATCCTCCGGGGTGCTAGGGACGGCCAGTTGGAGCTGGGCTGGCAGGATCGGTGGGACTTCCTAGACTTCGCGCACATCCCGGTAGGGGTGCTGAGCCAAGCCTATGAGCGCTACCTCGGCAAGCACCACCGGGAACAGCAGCAGCGAGAAGGCGGATACTACACGCCCCGGCCGGTCGCGGACATCATGGTGCATGCCGCCTTCGAGGCGCTGGCGCGCGAGGGCGATGCCGCCCGGGCACGAGCGCTCGACCCTGCGGCGGGAGCCGGCATGTTCCTGATAACCGTGTTCCGCCGCCTTGTGGCCGAACGCTGGCGACGTGACGGCAAACGCCCGGGCACCGACGTCCTGAGGGATATCCTCTACAGCCAGATCAAGGGCTTCGACATCAACGAGGCGGCGCTGCGCTTCGCCGCCCTGGGGCTCTACTTGATGTCGATCGAACTCGACCCCGAGCCGGAGCCTGTCGAGAAGCTCCGGTTCGGGAAGAACATGCGGGGCACGGTGCTTCACATGCTCGGCGCGCCGGGAGGCGGCGACGACAGGACGCTGGGCAGTCTCGGGAGCGCGGTCGGCGACGAGCACAATGGAGCGTATGACCTGGTGATCGGCAACCCGCCTTGGTCCAGCGGGACGAAGCTTCCACAATGGCCGGAGGCCGCCGGCATCGTGGCAGCCATCGCCGGTGAACGGCGGCCCGGTGCACCGGTCCCCTCCCTGCCGAACGAGAACCTTGACCTGCCGTTCGTTTGGCGGGCGATGCAATGGGCGCGCGACGGCGGGCAGATCGCCCTGGCGCTCCACGCGCGGCTGCTCTTCCAGCAGGGCGACCGAATGCCGGTGGCGCGCGAGGCCGTATTCGCGTGCCTGGACGTCACCGGGATTGTGAACGGGGCCGAACTGCGCACCACGAAAGTCTGGCCGGAGGTCGACGCGCCGTTCTGCCTCCTGTTCGCCACCAACCGCATCCCGCCGCCTGGCGCCGGGTTCCGCTTCGTCACACCCCGGCTTGAGGAGGCGCTGAACGATGCGGGCATAATGCGGATTGACGCTGGCAATGCCGAGTTGATCGCCTCCGAGGAAGTCCGGAAGCGCCCCGAATTGCTGAAGATCCTATTCCGAGGCACGCACGAGGACCTCAGGCTCTACGAGCGCATGACGTCGGCAGAACGCGAGCTAACGTCGGTGGCGGCCCTGTGGTCGAGCCTGTTCCCGAACGCGGACCGTCGCCTCAGGCGGACTGGGAACGGCTATCAGAAGCACCGGCCAAGCAGCCGTCCCCGGGTGGGCGGGAACGCGCTGGGCGGCGCCTCCGCCGCCTACCTGAAGGACATGCCGCATCTCACGGCCGGTGCCGAGGTCGGGCTGGAGATAGACGCGACCGAGTTGCCGCGGTTCGAGTTCTGAACTCATCCATGATGAGCGGGCGCTCAGCATCTTCCTTGGACCCCTCCTCATCGTCCGGAAGTCGCCGCCGGCCGGATATGGCAGGATACCCGTCCACGTCTGCGACCGGAACGTGGTCTACAGCGAGACCTACTACGGGTACAGTGCGAAGGGACACGCGGAGGCCGAGCGGCTCGTCCGTTACGCGGCACTCGTGGTGGGGAGCAAACCCGCGTTCTGGTTGTCCCTCATTACCAGTGGCGAGTTCGGGTTCGAGCGAGAAGTCGTCGAGAAGTCCACGATCGACGGACTGCTGCTTCCGGCGTTCTCGGCGCTCGGCAGCGCCGACCTCGACCGGATGGACCGGCTGTTCCGCAGGGTCGCCCGCGTTGGCGCGGGGGACGAGGCGGCATGGTCGGAGGTCGACGCTTGGGTGGCTGAACTCTACGGGCTGGACGCCCGAGACCTAAGGGTCATCGCCGACACGCTCGAGTTCGGGCTGCCCTTTTCGGAGAACCGCGTGCGGGCGCAGAGCGTCCCGACCGCGGCAATGGTGAACGGGTTCTGCCGCGTGCTCGGAGAAGAGCTGCTGCCATGGGCGGAGGACGCCGGCCGGACCCTGTCCGTCGTGCCTGGCGCAGTCGACGGGTCGCCATGGCGGAGCGTGGTCATTCGGCAGGGACAGACAACGCAGCCAACGTCGCCGGCCGGATATGGGGACTGGTCGAAGCTCATCGGTGCCGCCGACAGGCTCGCGGCAACCGAGATGATGTACCAGGACGTTACTGGCCCCAGCCTATGGGTGGCTAGGCTGGCGCAGGCCCGCTACTGGAGCGCGACCCAAGCCCGGCTGGTCGCCCAGCATGTCGTTTGGAACCACATCGGTTGGCTCGTCGGCGGCGCCGGGTGAGCGCATCTACGGCCCTCCCCCGTCCCGACCAGGTCGCCGAACTGACCCGGGGCCACGAAATCCCGTTCCCGACGCTGGCGGGACCGCACCTGGACTACATTGTCCGGACAATCGCCATGGTATGGGAGGGCCTATCGACCCGGCACCCGGCGACAATGGCGGCCAGGAGCGAACCGGAGATCACCGCCTTGCTGGAGACCGCCCTGTGCCACCGAATCGACGAAGACCGGCGGTGGAAGCAGATGGTTCGCCTCGTGACCCGGGGGAAGGAGACGCTAAACTACGACGGACGGCACCTGCAAAAGGAGCCGGACCTGTCGATCCACCTGACGTGCCGGCCGGGGTTGTTCCCGTTCATCGTCGAATGCAAGATTATAGACGCTGCGAACGGGAAGAGGGTGCGCCTATATCTTGTCGAGGGCATCGACCGGTTCGTGTCAGGCGAGTACGCATGGGCGACCCGGGAAGCCCTGATGCTCGCCTTTGTCCGAGATGGAGCGACTATGGCCGCGGCACTGGCGCCCATTCTGCCAGTGCCGTTGGCCGCGCTCCCGCGGCCCAGGCCCATTCCCGCGTCGGCGGCCCACGTATCCTCGCCGGCGCCGGGCCTAGCGCATTCTGTCCATGGCCGCGCGTTCCGCTATCCCGGGATGCCGATCCCGCAAGACGATCCCGGCCCTATTACGCTCCTGCACCTTTGGCTGCAATGAGCCACGTCCATCCCGGCGCGGACTCGTCCACCTGCCGGGTGTCAGGAAGCATCTGATGCGCTCGGCGATCGTTAACGGAGGGTGAGCCACTGCCGCGTCCAGTTGCGTCCGCTTCCGGGCAACTCGCTGCAGCTCACCACAGACCGAGTTGGGCGCAACCCGGTCGCCGCTCCTGGCCGGACGCAAGGCCTGCTAGCGATCATGGACCCCGATGAAGACGATGGCTTCGTCGCCGCACAGGATGACGACTGACAACCAGGGCGTTCATTCCTTCTGCTGCCGAAGCATGGCCTGCGACGCTTCGTTCCACAGGCATTCGGCCTGCTGCGCGAACCCGCCATCGTCCATCGCCGCGCCCTCTTCCGCGCCGCCGCCGGGACCGCCGGACGGGACGCCCCAGCTTGCGTCGCCGGCAAGGCCCGGCCGCGCCCCCGGTGCGTAGGTCGCGCAGACGGCGCGGCAGCCGCCGACGGCATCGACCAAGCCGCATCGCCCTTGGCGCCCTCGCCCGGTTCCGGCGCAGCCTCGCGCGATCCGCCGCCGGGCCAGCGTGACCGTCCGGGCCGCCACGCCCCCGGCGCGAAAACACACGGCGCGAAAACCGCTTGACACGGCGGCGGATTCGTGTTCCTGTTTCGTTCATGTCCGCCGCCGCCGCTTCTCCCCCCGCCACCAGCGCCTGGGCCCTCGCCGGGCGCTTCGCCCGCTTCATCAGCGGGCTGCGGGAAGCGATGGCGGCCGGCGCCGAGCACAACCCGGTCCTGATGGACCTCGCGGCCCGACTGTGGAACCGCCTCACCGAGGCGGCCGAGCGCTTCGCCGCCATCGCCGCTCATCCGGTGGCGAGGTCCCGCCGCCGCCCCGCCGAACCCGCCCCCATGCCCGCCGATGCGGTGCCCGCCGATGCGGTGCCCGCCGATGCGGTGCCGGCCAGTGCGATGCCGACCTGGCCCCCCGCGCCGCGCCGGACCCTGCCCAGAGGCTATGGCTGGCTGGCGCGGATGGGGCCGGAGACGGTGCCGTTCGGCATCGAGTTTGCCTATCTCCTGGCGCAGCCGGAGATGGCGGAGCTGCTGGCGACAGCCCCGCGCCTGTGGCGGGTGCTGCGCCCGCTCTGCCGGATGTTCGGCATCACGCCCCCCGAGGCCCAGCCGCCCGCGCCGGACACGCCCCCGCGGCGCATGCCGGCGGCAGCGCCCGACCCCGACCGCCCGCGCCGGCGGTCCGAAGCCGCGGCGATCCGGCAGCACGGTCCGCACGGATATCGCCCGCCGCTTTTCGGCCGCTAGACCGGGGCCGGCGGTCGTGCGCCCATATCGTTACGATATACCAACATAATTGCCCCCCAACGCCCCCACAGCGCCGGAAGCAGCCCGGAACGGCGCGGGGAGCTCACGGCCCGCGGCAGCGGAACCGCATCGCGCTCCGGGCCGCAGCCGGCGCAACGGCCTGGACGGTGCGACAGGGATGCAGAGATTATTCCGGCTCGGACCCTGACTTCACGGCAGCACCTTCCCCGGGTTCAGGATCCCCCTCGGATCGAGCGCCGCCTTGATCCGCCGCATCGCATCCAGCTCCGCCCCGCCGCGCCACTCCGGCATCAGGTAGGGCTTCAGCCGACCCACCCCGTGCTCCGCCGAGAAACTGCCGTCGAAACGACGCACCACCGCGTTCACCGTGTCCATGATCGCGTGGTCCTGTGCCAGGAACCAGGCAGGATCGGCGTCCCTGGGCTGTTCCAGGTTGAAGTGGATATTGCCGTCACCCATGTGGCCGAACGGCACGGCGCGGATGCCGGGCATCAGCGCTGCGCAGGCCGCGGTGGCCTCGGCGATGAACGCCGGCACCGCGGACACCGGCACCGAAACGTCGTTCTTCACCGACGCGCCCTCGCGTTTCTGCGCTTCGGAATGTTCCTCCCGCAGCCGCCACAGCGCGGCGCGCTGGGCTTCGGTGGAGGCGATCGCGGCGTCCATCACCTCGCCCGCTTCCAGCGCGGCCTCCAGCACCGTCTCCAGCCCGCCGCGCAGCCCGGCGTCGACCCGCGGCGTCGCCAGCTCCACCAGCACGTAATGCGCCGCCGGCGCGGCAAGCGGCAGGCTCGCGCCGGGGATATGCGCCAGCACGAAGCCCATGCCGGTGCCGGACATGTATTCGAACGCCGTCACCGCGCCCGGATCATGCGCCTGGAAGCGGCCGAACAATTCGAGCGCAGCCTCCGGCGAGGCGACCGCGCACAAAGCGACCGCCGTCTCCCGCGCGCGCGGTGCCAGTTTCAGCACCGCCGCGGTGATCACGCCGAGCGTGCCCTCCGAGCCCACGAATACCTGGCGCAGCGCGTAGCCGGTGTTGTCCTTGCGCAGCCGGCGCAGCCCGTTCCACACCTGCCCGTCGGCCAGCACGACTTCCAGCCCGAGCACGAGGTCGCGCGCATTGCCGTAGCGCACCGTGTTGTTGCCGCCGGCGTTGGTCGCCAGCACGCCGCCGATCTGCGCCGAGCCTTCCGAGGAAATCGACAGCCCCAGCAGGCAGCCCGCTCCGGCCGCCGCCTCCTGCGCCGCTTTCAAGGTGACGCCGGCCTCCACCGTCATCGTCAGGTCGCGCGGATCGACCGCGCGCACCCGGTTGAGCCGCGCCAGGCTGAGCACGAGCTGCCTGCCGTCCGCATCCGGGGTCGCGCCGCCGACCATGGAGGTGTTGCCGCCCTGCGGCACCACCGGCACGCCGGCCTCAGCGCAAAGCCGGATCACGGTCGCGACCTGCGCCGTGTCGGCCGGACGCACCACCGCCGGCGTGCGGCCGCGATACAGCCGCCGCCAGTCCTCCACATAGGCCGCGGTGTCGGCTGGTCCGGTGAGCAGCCCGGCCGGGCCGAGGGCGGCGCGCAGCGCGTCCAGCAGGGCAGGGATCGGGTCGTGCATCGCGGCGTGTCCTCCGGCAGTGGCAGGTGCGGGGCTTGTAGTGGAGGGCGGGTATAGCAAGGCACGGCGGTGACGGGCACGGCGGCCCGGGACAGGCCGGGGGCAAGGGCCTCCGTTTCGCATGGCATCCCGGCGCGGATATCGGCAAAAGAGGGCAGTCGGGACCCCGACGGGCCCGCGCGGCTCCCATCCCGCGGGCTGGCCATCCCGGAGCGTCATGGCAACGCAATGCCGGCATCGCTGAGATCGTTGGTCCCGCACGTCGCGGTGGACGCGCTGTTTCCGCCCGATCCGGGAGCGCTCCGCCTGCGTGCCGCCTTCGCCGCCACGCTCGCCGGCGTGCTGACGTTTTTCCTGGTCATGGCGCTGGGAACGATCGTCGCGATCCCGGTCACCGACCGCATTTTCGGCTTCGCCATCGCGCTCTTCATCGCCGCCAATCTGCGCGATCCCACGCCGCGGCAGCGCCTGACCACCATCGCGCTGGCCCCGTTCGTCGCGTTTGCCGCCACCGCGTTTGCATCCCTGCTGCTCGATCGGCCGCTCGCCGCGGCGATGGCGGTACCGCCGCTCATGTTCGTCGTCGCCGCCGGCGCCGCGCGCGGCCCGCGCTACGCCCTGCTCGGCATCGTTGCGCTGATCGCCTATTTCATCGGTCTCGTCACCCGCCAGCCACCGCCAACGTTGCCGATACGCCTGCTCGTCCTGCTGCTGGCCGCCGGCGACGCCGCCCTGATCCGCGGGCTGCTGCTGCGCGACCGGCCGGAGGCGGAGCTGATCCGCCTGCGCCACGCGATCCGCGCCGGCATCGCCGGCGTGCTCGCCCGCATCGCCGCCGCCGTCGCCGCCGGTCGCTGGACTGCCCCGGCCAGCGCCGCGCTGCGCCGCGACATCGACCGCTTCGGCGAGGCCGTCATGCTGGCGCAGGCCCGCGTCGCCGCCATCGCGGCCCAGCTTTCCGGCAAGGAAACGACCTGGTTGCATCTGCTGGAAATCGAGCTTGCCACCGAGCGCCTCGCGCAGGTGGCGCTGGAAGATCTGGGCGCGCCGGCCGATCGCGCCCCGCTTCTCGCCGCGCTGGAGGCGGTGCAGCATGGCACCGACCCGCCGCGGCCAGGCTCCACCGGGCCGCTCGCCACTGTGCTCGCCTTGCTCGACCGCCTGCTGCGCGAGCCGCCGCGCGCCGCTGCCCCCGCCGCTGCCCCGGCGGCCGCCCCGCCGCCGGCACCTGCGGCGCCGGGGCTGCGGCCCGCCATCCAGACCGCGATCGCCGCTGCCGTGGCTATTGCCGGCGGCGAGCTCGTCTCGCCCAACCGCTGGTACTGGGCGGCGTTCGCCGCCTTCGTGATGTTCCAGGGCACCCGCTCGCGCGCGGAATCAATCGCCAAGGGCGTGCAGTTCATGCTCGGCACGCTGGCCGGCGTGATCGTCGGCACGCTTGCGGCCACCGTACTGTCGGGCCACGAAATCCTCACCATGACGGCGATCGTCGTCGCGGTGTTCCTCGCTTTCCAGGCCAACGTGGCGGCCTACGGAGCGATGGTGTTCTGGATCACCATCATCCTTGGCCTGCTGTTCGGCATGCTCGGCTATATCACCCCCGACCTGCTGCTGCTGCGCCTCAAGGAAGCGGCGGTGGGGGCGGCCTGCGGCGCGCTGGTGGCGAGCCTCGTGCTGGTCCGGCGGGAGCACGCGGCAACCCAGGATGCCACCGCGGCCTTCCTCCGCGCCCTCGGCGCGCTGGTCGACTGCGCCGGGCGCACCTTGCTCGGCGCCCCGCCCGAGCCGGATGTTGCCGCCCGCATCATCACCGCCGAACAACGATTCCACGAGCTGAACGCCATTGCGCGGTCCGAGCAGCGCACCCCGGCGGCAGGGCGTAACGAGACGCTGCGCCGGCGCATGCTGCTGCTGCAAGCCTGCGAGCAATGGGCGCGCGAACTCGGCCAGATCAGCCTGCGGGAAATCCACGTCGAGGACCCCGCGCTCGTGCGGTCGGCACGCGAAACGATCGCGCGCATCGACACCACCCTGTCCGACATGATCGATCGGCTGGCCAACCCATCCGCCACATCGCCGATCGCCGAGGCGCCATCCGTCGACTGGCCCCCGACTCCGCAAAGCGCGCTGTCCGAGCGTGCGGTTCGCCTGCTCCTCCGCATCGACGCCGCGCTGGTCCACCTGGCATCGCAGTGAGCGCCCGACGCGGTGGCTCGGCGCAAGGCCAGGGGGTTAGGCCAGGGGGTTAGGCCAGGGGGGTTAGGCCAGGGGGCAGCGCCCTGGCCTTGATGTCGGTCCCGGGCCCGGTGCTACTCCTGGTCCCCGACACCGGTCAGTTTCACCACCGTCGGCGCGGGGCTGCCGGTCCAGCGGTAGTCGAAATGGTCTCCTTGCACGACCGGGGGCAGCAGCGACGGTCGGTAGACGACGAGGTTGGTGCCGCCGGTCCGCCGCACGCTCCGGTAGACCGCGCCGTTCGCCCCGGTCCCGCGCAGTGCCTCGCCGAAGGGCTGAGAGGCAGCGTAGCTGGCCGGATCGTAGAGTTCAGGGTGATCTCCGCGCAGTCCCCGGAGGTCGGAAAACACGGCATCGATCTCGCTGATCAGCTCGCGCATCTGGATCACGTGACGGAAACCGCTGGCCGAACGCGCGAGCCGCGCGGTGTGGTGGTGGACCGTCTCGGCGATCGCGGTTTCGATTTCGCGGGCGCAATACCAGGCGCCCAGCGCCTCGGTGCTGAACCGGCCGCCGCCCGGGGCCGGATGGCAGAATGCGGCCATCACCAGGGTGGCGCCTGGCTGGCCGGTGATCCATTCCGCGCGGTCGAGGCGGTCGAGCCACGCCAGGGTCTGGCTCACCCGGTCGTTGGTCAGCGATTCGAGCAGCAGCGCGGCCTCGACATCCGCGGCCGACGCCACAGTGTCGAAGACGCCGATTGTGGGCCAGCGGGAAGCGATGAGGCGGTGCGTGCGGGCCCGGAACCGGGCGGTCGGGACGGCCTCCGGGATCAAGGCCAGCCGCCGCGCCAGCCGTCGAGATAGCGCCGGACCGCATAGAGATCGTCGATGCTGCCGCGAAGCATGCGATCGAGCGGGCTGCCGCCGGCGAATGCCACGTCGGTGTTTTCGGCTTTGAGCCAACGCACGCCGCCGGCCTCGTCGGCAAACAGCAGCTTCAGCGCCTTGTAGATGCCGAGCACCAGCGAGATCCGTTCCAACTGGTCGTAGGCGAGCGTGCCGACGGCGCCGCCCTTCCATTTGTGATAGGTCGAAGATGCGACGCCGCCGAGAAGGACGCGCTGTTGCGCGACGGCAAGCTCCCATTCCGCGGCAACGGCGAAGAAGGTGCGCAGCCCGGGGGCGGAGAGGCGTCCGCGCACCCCTGGATCGTGTCGTTGCGCGAAGGACAGGTTCCCGTTTGCCGGTTCCCCGTTTGCGCGCGCGAGGGAGGCCGTCGGCTGGCCAGCCATGGGCAACTCCTTTCCTGGAGCGGGAGTCCATATATGGACTTCCGGCCGGCTGGATCAACGGCACGCCCATCCGCTTGGATGCGGGGACGGCATTGAGAGCGGGGAGGATGGCGGGAAGCCGAGGCGGCGCGCCGCGGGGCGCCCGGGATCTGCGACCTCCGCCGCCGGGAGAGGGCGGCGTAACGCTTCCTCAACCTGGCCATGCGATGGTCGGCGGATGCGCGTGGTGATGGTGCTGCTGCTCGGGGTGTGCGTGCTGGCCGGGGCGGCGGTGCGGCGCGGGGCCGAATACGACGAGGCCTACAGCCTGTTCGTGGTCGCCGGCGTGCCGCGGCCGGACTGGCCGGCGGGCGTGTTTACCGCCGGGCGGGTGCGGAATGTCATCGCCGGCACCGCCGGGCCGGGCCGCATCGCCGCCGAGTTGCGGGTGACCGACGTGCATCCGCCGCTCTATTTCTGGGCGCTGGCCGCCTGGCGGCGGCTGGCCGGGCCCGATCTGCCTGCCGCGCGGGCGCTGTCCGTTCTGGCCGCGCTGGCTGCGCTGGCTGCGGTGGGCGGGATCGCCGTCGAGGCCGGCGTACCGGCGGCGTCCGCCATGCTGTTCACCGTCGGCTGCTACGGCTTTGCCTATACCGGAGCGATCGCCCGCAATTTCGCGCTTTCCGAAGCCCTGGCGCTCGCCGGCGTCTGGCTGGCGCTGCGCCGGCGGGACGGGGTGCCGGCGGCCGTGGCGCTGCGCCGCGCCGGCGCGGCCGGGCTGCTGCTGGGTGCCGCGAGCTTCACCAACTACCTCGCGGCCTTCATCGCCGGCGCCGTGTTGGCAGCCCTGAGCTGGGCCGCCTGGTGTGCCGAGCCGGTCGAAGCGCGGCGTGCCGGCTTCGGCCGGGCCCTGGCGTGCCTCGGCGCGCTGGCGCTGTGGCTGCCGGCGGGAGGCTGGTTCTTCCTTGCTCAGCGAGGCAGTCGGCCGGGCCAGTTTCCCCCATTCCGGCTGGCGCCCGGCCTCGCGCTTCTGGGCCGTGACGCGGCGGGGGCGGTGTTCGGCGGCCTGCCAGTGTATGCGACCGGGCGTGCGCGCGTGGTGCTGGGGGCGGCGCTGGCGGCGGGGCTGCTGGCGCTGGTGGGGATGATCGCGTGGCGCTGGCGCAGGATCGGCCGGCCCGAGGCTCGGCTCATGCTCGCACTGGCCGCCGTGGCGCCGGCGGCGGGGCTGCTGGGGCTTGGCCTCGTGTTCGACAGCACGCCGATCGAGCTGCGCTACCTCGCCTTCGCTACCCCGTTTTTCGCCTTGCTGCTGGCCGGCGCACTGGCAGGGCGAGGCCAGGGGGGCAAGGGCCACCGGAGCATGGTCCAGGGGAACATGGACCGGCGAAGCATGGGCCCATCGCGTATGGGCCCCTCGGGCACGGCTGGGAGGGCGGAGGGGGTGGTCGCCGCGGCGGTGCTGGCGGTGCAGGCGCTGGCGCTCGCCGGGCTTCTGATCCGGCCGGAGACGATGCAGCCGGCGCGCGCGGCCGCAGCGGCGGCCGCGCGGCTGGCCGGGCGGGACGGGCTCGTGCTGTTGCCGCGCGGCAACGACGGGGTCGGCGTGGTTGGCCCGTTCCTGCTCGAGGCGCCGCCCTGGCTGCGGGTGCACCTGGTGACGGCGGCAATGACGCCGGGCGCGCTGCGCGTCGCGGCGGCCGGAGCCCCCCGGGTCGTGCTCGCGCTGATCCCGGTGGACCGGGACAGCCGCGCCGCCGTGCCGCACCTGCGCGCCGCGTTCGCGGGCCCGGGCTGGCGCGTGATTGGCACCGGGTTCGATACGCTGGCCCTTGCCGCCGTGTCACTCTCCCGCCAGGGGGGCGAGATTGGACCTGCACCAGTGCGACGGGCACCAGTGCGACGGGACGCACCCGGGAACCGGTCGCACCGCGAAACTTCGCCGCCAGCGGGATGAAGCAGAAGCGGGCAATGCCTGCGGCCGCCGGCTCCTCCAGCGCTAGGTTCTCGATCAGGCGCACCCCGGCCTCGGCCAGAGCGTGCCGGTGCACCGGCAGCGCCAGAGTGCGGTCGGGGATGGGCTGCACCTCCACGACCATGTTGTCGCGGCCGATTGCCACCACGCCCTGCGCCGTCGGCCAGCGTGCGGCGGTGGTTCGCGCAGCGGACCGGGTGAGGGTGCCGTGCCTCATGCCCTCACCCGCCGTGCTGCGCACGGCGACCTTGGTCCGCTTCGCGGCCCAAGCCCGCGAGAGCGGGAGAGGTGACACGCCGGAGGTTCCACCCGATTGCCCTGGGGAGGGCGGTCAATACTCGCCGGTCAGGCTTGCCCGCAGCGCGCGTTTCCGTCAGGAACCGGCGCATGACCCATCTCCAGGCGATCATCCTCGCGGTGCTGCAGGGCGCCACCGAATTGTTCCCGGTCAGCAGCCTGGGCCATGCCGTGGTCGCCCCGGCCGTGCTCGGCTGGCACATCGACCAGCACGCCCCGGCCTTCCTGCCGTTCCTGGTGATGCTGCACCTCGGCACCGCGACCGCGCTGCTCGTGTATTTCTGGCGCGACTGGTGGGCGCTGGCGATCGGCATCGTCGGTCGCGGCTCCGCCCACGAGGTGGCGGAAAGCCGGCGGGTGTTCGGACTGATCGTGCTGGCGACCCTGCCCGCCGTGCTGATCGGATTCGTGCTGGAACACCCGCTGCGCCGGCTGTTCGGCGATCCGCGCGTGGCGGCATTGTTCCTGATCGTCAACGCGCTGCTGCTCCTCGGCGCCGAGCGGCTGCGCGGGCGGCGGCCGCCCGGGTCGTTGCGTGCGCTTTCCACCCTCACCGCGCGCGACGCCATCGTGATCGGCTGCTGGCAGTGCCTGGCATTCATTCCGGGCATCTCGCGCTCCGGCGCCACCATGGTGGGCGGCCTCCTGCGCGGCATCACGCATGAAGGCGCGGCGCATTTCTCCTTCCTGATCGCGACTCCGGTGATCGTGGGCGCCGGCGTGCTGGAAGTGCCGAAGCTGCTGCATGCCGGCGCGTCGCACGGGATGTGGGGGATCTCGGTGGTGGCGGCGGTGGTGGCGGGCGGCACCGCGTTCGCCAGCACCGCGTTCCTGATGCGGTATTTCCGCGGCCACGAGGCCTGGGCGCTGGCGCCGTTTGCGTATTACTGCCTGGCCGCCGGGGCGGTGGCCCTGGGGTTGCTCGTCGGCTAGGCGGCGGCCGGCTCGACAGCACTGCCCGGGTGGTGTGCACTCTCCCCCGACGTCCGCGAACGGAGGAACCGCACATGACCAAAGCCCCTACCACCGCGTCCCGCGACAAGGTGCGCGCGACCGTCCCCAAGCTGATCGATGTCACCGAAAAGGTGTTGTTCGGCGATATCTGGGAGCGCAAGGAACTCTCCAAGCGCGACCGCAGCCTGATCACCTGCGCGGTGCTGGTCGCCACGTACCGGCCGGAGCAGCTCAAGGGCCACCTGCAGCGGGCGCTGTTCCACGGCTTGTCGAAGGAGGAGCTTTCCGAGCTTATCACCCATGTCGCGTTCTACGGTGGCTGGCCGTGCGCGATGACGGCAGCCAACGTGGCGCGCGAGGTGTTCGAGGCGGAGGGGACGTAATCCCCGTCGCACACGGGGCGCATGACGGCTGTCGGAAAGGGAGCCGCCAGTAAAACCGGGCAAAATGTGGGTGACCGGGGGCTCCCGTCCCCTGGACACCCGCGACACGAGGCGGTCCTGCAGACACGGCCGGGTTCGTGGCGCGCAAGGCCCTACTACAGCCGCCTGGGGCTCAACATCCCCTCGGCCAAATGTCGCGGCCGATCATGCTTGGGGCACTCCGCCCCAAAGGCCGCACGATCCGGGTCCGGCCAACTCGATTCGGCGAAACCGGTCCGGACGGGTCCCGATCATTCGGGACCCGTCCCCCCCGGACAAGGCCTGGCATCGTCGATCAGCGCCGTCCGGCAGGCCGTCGATGGCCCGCCCTGCGGCCGTGCGTTCAGTGCGTGACCCGCGCCTCGTGCGCCCGCGCGCTGCGGCCGCCATCCGATGACTTCGGCGGAGCGGCGGCAACGCGCAGGATGGAGCGGACCTCGCGCAGGAACGCGGTCCCACCCGGCGTGCGCTGCACCAGCACGCTGCGCCGATCCGACGGATCGGCCTTGCGCTTCACCAGATCGAATTCGGTCAGGCGATCGAGCGCACGGGTAATGGCAGGCTTGGAGACGTTGAGCCGTGCGGCCAGCCCGCGGACGGTCTGTGCCTCCTGTTCCAGATAGCAGATGAGGAACACGCCGAGCTGGCGAGACGACAGGTCCGTGCCGTCGCGGCGCACCAGTTCCACGATCGTGTTGCGCAGGACGCCGGCCAGGCCGTCGGCAGTTTCGTTGGCTGAGGTACTCATTGTGTCGAGATCCTTCTGATGGCCTCGTCACGGTGCGGACAGTGCCGTCGCCGTGTCGACTGCAAATTGTCACGGGTGCCGGAATTGCAATGCCGCCGTACGGAGTTGGCACGCCCCGCGCCGCAGGGAAGCAACGATGGCCGACGGGCGGAGACCGGCGCCGCCAGGGGGAAACGGTCCGGGGCTACGTCGCGCCGGCCATCGTCCTGCGTCTCCCAACGACAGGAACTCCAACATCGCACCCCCCGCCTGTCGGCCCGAATGCCATCATATTACGGCTACATCATATTGACGCTCCCGCCGCTGTCACCCCGTCGCGGCGGTCAACAGCGCGTGAGCGGCGTCGCGCGAGAGCGCGGGGCAGCATCGCGCGAGAGCGCGGGGCAGCATCGCGTGCGAGGGCGGAGACGCATCGCGTGGCAGCGTGCGGGGCGTCACGCAAGAGCGCATGGACCGCATCGCATGAGAGGGTGGGCGGCATGACATGACGGCGGGAGGCGCGGCAGCATGGGTCGGGCAACATGGATATCGGTGCGTGCGTGGGTGGGTGGGTGGCAGCACTTCCCGGCGCGCGAATCGCTCTGCGGCAGTCCGTGAGCCGCGGTGCACCGTGCCTTCGAGCGCGGCGCCGCGCCGTCAGACGCCGCTCAGGCAGCGCGCCGCCAACAGCGCCAGCATCAGCAGCAGGTAGATCCGCAAGCCCAGCAATGACAGCCGCACCGTGCGGGTCAGCCGGATGCGGCCGAGGTCCGGCCGGAACAATTTCTCCTCCGGCGCGTCGTCCAGCGGATGCACCACGCGCGAATCGAAGGCGAGGTCGGACATATGCAATCTCCTTCGGATCAGGCGACAGAGGCGAAAAGGCCAGGCACCAGCACCTGGGCGGCAAGCACGAGCGATAGCGCGAACAACACGCCGATCACGCTCCAGTTCACCCAGTTGTTCCAGCGCCGGTTGACGAAGCGCGGCCCGAGCAACTCGGCATCGTTCAGCAGCAATTGCAGGAACACGATCGCTGACGGCAGCATGATGCCGGCGAGCACCTGCACGCCCAGGATGATCGCCTGCAGCGGTGCGCCCGGGACCAGCACCAGTGCCGCAGCGGCGGCGACGCAGAGCGCATAGACCGCATAGAAGCGCGGCGCCTCGCTCATGCGCGCCTCGAGGCTGGTGCGCCCGCCCATGACCTCGCCCCAGGCCCAGGCCGAAGACAGCGAGATCGCGGTGGCGCCGAGCAGGGCCGCGTTGCACATCAGCACCAGGATCAGCCCCGCGCCGGCACGCCCGAGCAGCGGCGCCAGCGCTCCGGCCATCTGCGCGGGATCGCGGTAGGCAACTCCGGCGCGATGCAGCGCGTCGCCCACCAGCATCATGCAGACCGCGAACGCCACGACGGCCACCGCGCCAATGAACGTATCGATCCGGGCGGCGCCGAGGTCGGCGAACCGCAGCCGCTTGTCGGCGACGCAGGACTGCTGGAAGAACAATTGCCATGGCGCGACCGTGGTCCCAACGATGGCGATCACCAGGAACACGAGCGAACCCGAGAGCCCCCCCGCCGGCAGGTTCGGCACCACCGTGTGGCCGAGCACGTTCTCCCACTCCGGTCGCGCTGCAAGCGCGAGCCAGAACCAGCCCAGGCTGAGTGCGCACAGTCCGAGCGTCATGCGTTCCCAGCGCCGATAGCTACCGGTGCCGACCAGCAGCACGAGCCCCGCCGCGGCCAACGGTACCGCCAGCGCCGGTGGCACGCCGGCGGCCTGTGCGGCGAGCGCGATGGCGGCGAATTCCGTGACCAGGGTAAGGAAATTGACCAACAGCAGGTCGAACAGCGAGAACCGCCCCCACCACGTGCCGAACCGCTGGTAGATCATGGCGGCGTGGCCCTGACCGGTGGCGATACCGAGCCTGGCCACCATTTCCTGCACGAAATAGGTGACCGGCAACAGGGCGAGCAGCACCCACAGCAGATGCGTGCCGTATTGCGCCCCCGCCTGGGTATAGGTGGAGACGGCGCCGGCATCGTTGTCGGCGACCATCACGATCAGCCCGGGGCCGGCGACCACGAGGAAGCGCAGCAGCGAAGTGCGCCAGCGCGGTCGGGGTGCCGCGGTGCGGCTTCCAGCGGGCGGGAGTGGAGTGGCGAAGGCCATCGCGCTGCATTCCTGCTTCGTCCGGGGAGCACCGGGCGAGGCGGGCGGCGCGGTCAGCGGCCCTCTCGGCTCCGGTGCGGGTCTCGGCGGGGACCGGGCGCGGCGGCCCGGCCCCGACTAGGTCCGTCTTCCATCAGAACGCTCCTTCGCCGATCGAAGCCGGCAGGCACGGCGTCCGTATGCCCCGCGGCAGCAGGGCAGGGACCCGCGCCACGCCGCGGGCGCGCGCAGGAACGCCGGCGACGGCGCGTGCAGCGACGCGACCACGGGCGGCACCGGAAGGCGACGCATGGGAAGGCGATCGGGGCATGGGTGCAAACAAGGTCATGCAAGCCTCCTTCGGGTCGTCATGAGCCCGGAAGGCTTGCGCAGGGGCGGGGGGATCAGCCGATGGCCGACGCTCTGCCCATGGTCGCAGGACCCGGCCGGGCGATCCGTTCCGCCGTGCTGCCGGCACGCACGCGGTGCGGACCGTGGCAGTCGGCGGCGGTAGTGATAGATCGCGGTCGCATGTGATCCAGATTGGTCAGTGGCTCCACGCCGGGCGGCGCACGGCGTGCTGGCGCGTCCCGTCGGGGCGCACCTCGCCCGACCGATCTAGTCCCGGCGGCGCCCCGTATCAAGCGCGGCGTTCGCCGTCACCGCCCGCGATTGCGTGAATGCATGCCGGCCCCACGCCAGAGGCGCGCCGGGGCGGTCAGAGCGCCGCCGTGGTCAGATCGCCACCCGCACGCCAAGCTCCACCACCCGGTCGGACGGGATGCGGAAGAACTCCGTCGCCGGCACCGCGTTGCGCGCCATCACCAGGAACAGCCAGCGCCGCCAGATCGCCATCTTCGGCGCCTGGCCGGGCACCATGACCTCACGGCCGAGGAAATAGCTCGCCTGCATCGGATCGAACGGCACGCCGCGCGCCGGCAGGTCCTCCAGCGCGCGCGGGATGTTCGGGCTCTCCATGAAGCCGTAGCGCAGGATCACGCGGGTGATGCCGGGCGCCAGCTCTTCCACGCTCATCCTTGTGCGCGCCTCGGGCACATCGAGATTCTGCACCGTGACGAAGACCACCCGCTCGTGCAGCACCTTGTTGTGCTTGAGATTGTGCAGCAGCGACGTCGGCACGTAGTCCGGATTGCCGGTCAGGAAGATCGCCATTCCCGGCACCCGCAGGGTGCGCGACTGCGGCAGCCGCGCCAGGAACGGCGCCAGCGGCAGGCTGTCCTGTGTCCAGCGCGCCAGCAGAAGCTCTCGCCCGCGCTTCCACGACGTCATAAGCGCCATCAGCCCGAGCCCGAGCAAGAGCGGCACCCAGCCGCCCTCCACCACTTTCAGCGTGTTGGCGGAGAAGAACACGAGGTCGATCAGGAACAGCGCGCCGAATACGCCGAGCGCGGCCGAACGCCGCCAGTGGAACTGTCGGCGGAACACGATCGCGGCCAGCACGCAGGTGCACAGGAAGGTGCCGGTCACCGCGATACCGTAGGCGGAGGCAAGGCTGTCGGAGGTCTGGAACGCCAGCACCAGCAGCAGCACGCCCACCGCCAGCAGCATGTTCACTTGCGGGACGTAGATCTGCCCCTGCTCGATCGAACTCGTGTGGCGTACCGTCATGCGCGGCAGGAAGCCGAGTTGCATCGCCTGGCGCGCCAGCGAATAGGCCCCGGAGATCACCGCCTGGCTGGCGATCACCGTCGCCGCCGTGGCGAGCGCCACCAGCGGCAGTTGCAGCCAATGCGGCGCCGACAGATAGAACGGATTGCGCAGGGCCGCGGGATCCGACACCACCAGCGCCCCCTGGCCGAAATAGTTCAGCACCAGCGCGGGCAGCACGAAGAAGGTCCAGCTCAGCCGGATCGGCGGGGCGCCGAAATGGCCCATGTCGGCATACAGCGCCTCGGCTCCGGTGACGCACAGCACCACCGCGCCGAGGACGAAGAATGCCATCCCCTTGTAGACCAGGCAAAGCTGCACCGCGTACCAGGGCGAGATCGACAGCAGCACGTACGGATGCGCGACGATCTGGCTGATGCCGATCAGGCCGATCGTCAGGAACCACACGACCATCACCGGCCCGAACAGCCGTCCCACCCGCTCGGTGCCGCGCGATTGCGCGGCGAACAGCACGACGATCACGACCACGCTGATCGGGATCACGAAATCCTTGAAATCGGGCGAGGACACTTCGAGCCCTTCGACCGCGGACAGCACCGAGATCGCCGGCGTGATGAGGCCGTCGCCGAAGAACAGGCAGGCACCGGCGATCCCGGTCAACGCGACCGCCCCGCGCATCCACGGGCTGACGCAGGTCCGCTGCGCCAACGCCATCAGGGCCAGGATGCCGCCCTCGCCGCGGTTGTCGGCGCGCATCACCAGGGTGACGTATTTCACCGTCACGATCAGGATCAGTGACCAGAAGATCAGCGACAGGACGCCCATGATCTCCACGTCGGAGATGCGGATGCCCTGGAACATGATCAGGCTGGACTTGAAGGCGTAGAGCGGGCTGGTGCCGATGTCGCCATAGACGATGCCGAGCACCGCCAGTAGCGTGGTCCACTGCGGGACAGGCCGGGGCGCAGCGGTCGCGGCGGGGGCCGCCGTCATGCAGGGAGGTCTCCGTCGTAGAGGCGGCGGACGCATACGCTTCCGCACCCGGACGGACAAGCGCGCTCTGCCCCGGCGGCAGGGCACCTTGCGGCAAGGGACGAGGCATGCGCGTCCCGGTCCGGACCCCAACGCCCCGTCGCGCGCCAGAGGGACCACGCCCGGCCCGCCGCCGTGGACGAGGATCACCACGCCGCACCCTCACCCGGTTCGCTACGCGAACCGACATCTCCCGCAATCGCGGGAGAGGGGGGTTGAACCAAGCCGACCCCCAGCGGGGTTCTCAGAGCAGGGGCGTCGGGTTCGGTGACCGGCCCGTCTGTTGGTCCGCACTCGTTACCGACGCCCCGCCTGCACCCCGCCGTGCTTGACCCCGCCCACCCTGGCCTGCCACTCCGCTTTCGCCCGCCCCGTCCGCCGCGGGGTGCGCCCCGCGAAACCCGCCCGCGAAACCCGCCCGCGAAACCCGATCGGACCCATGAGCGCCACCGTCACCGTCTCGGCCGACGAAGCCGACATCCGACTCGATCGCTGGCTGCGCCGACACCATCCGGGGCTGCCCCAGAGCGCGATCCAGAAGCTCTGCCGCACCGGCCAGGTGCGGGTGGACGGCAAGCGGGTGGAGGCGGCGACACGGCTTGCCGCCGGCCAGGCGGTGCGCCTGCCGCCGCTCGCCGATGCCCCGGCGGAGCCGGAGCCGCGCCGCCCACCCGATCCGAAGCTGGCCGCGGCGCTGCAGGCCGCGGTGCTGTATCGCGACGACCAATTGATCGTGCTGAACAAGCCCCCCGGCCTGCCGGTCCAGGGCGGACCCGGCATCGCCGTCCACCTGGATGCGGCGCTCGATGCGCTGCGCTTCGGCGCCGACCGGCCGCGGCTCGTGCACCGGCTCGATCGCGACACCTCCGGCGTGCTGGTGCTCGCGCGCACCGCCGGCGTGGCGGCGAAGCTCGCCGCAGCGTTCCGCACCCGCGCCATGGAGAAGACCTACTGGGCCGTCGTCGCCCGCCGGCCGATCCCGCCCGAGGGGCGGATCGACCTGCCGCTGCGCCGGCTTTCCGGCCCGCGCGGCGGGCGCAGTGCCCCGGCCGAGCGCAACGATCCCGAAGCGACCCGCGCCATCACCGATTTCCTCACCCTCGACCACGCCGGCAAGCTCGCCTGGCTGGAACTGCATCCGCTGACGGGGCGGACGCACCAGTTGCGGGTGCACTGCGTGGCGATCGGGGCGCCGATCCTGGGCGATGTCGCCTATGCCGAGCCGGACCAGAACGGCGCCTTCGCCGCCACCGTGGCGGGCCTGTCGGAGGCGCTGCACCTGCACGCCCGCGCGCTCAAACTGCCCCACCCCGCGGGCGGCACCTTGGTGGTGGAGGCGGACCTGCCGCCCCACATGGAGCAGACCTTTCGGACCCTCGGCTTCATAGCACCCCCCGCGCGCGGGCCGCGTCGGGCCGGTGCGGGGGACGGGGGCAGCGGAGCGGGCACGGAACGGAGCACAGGATGAGCGCAGCGTCTTCGCCGGGCCGCCGGGTTTTGCGCTGGACCGTGATCGGCCTCGGCACCCTCGTGGGGCTGGTCGTGGTGGCCGCGGTCGTGGGCGTGCTCACCTTCAACCCCAACCGCTACAAGCCCCGCATCATCGCGGCGGTGCAGCAGGCCACGGGACGGACCCTGACCCTGGCGGGGCCGATCGGCATCAAGCTCTCGTTGCATCCGACCATCGAGGCGCACGACGTCGCGCTTGCCAACCCGCCCGGGTTCTCGCGCCCGGACATGGCGCGGCTGGCGGCGCTCGACCTGCGGCTCAGCCTGGCGGCGCTGCTGCACGGCCGGATCGCGATCGACCGGCTGGTGCTGGTCCGCCCGGATATCATGCTGGAGCGGACGAAGGCCGGGGCGGTGAACTGGCGGTTCGCGCCTCCCGTGCGCCCGGCCGCGTCGCCCGCGGGGACGGCTGCTCATCCCTCCACCGGATCGCCCGGGTCTTCCTCGGGATCAGCGGTGTTCGTTCAGGATCTGCGCATCGAGGACGGCACGCTCGGCTATCGTGACGACACGACCGGCAAGCAGACCATCCTTTCCCTGCGTCAGGCGCGGCTGTACGCCGCCAGCCCGACCGCACCGCTGCTGCTCGACGCAACCGCTACGGTGAACGGCACCCCGATCACCCTGACCGGCCGCACCGGGCCGCTCGCCGCGCTTGAACACCCCGTCCCCGCCCCCGCCCGGGCATCCGCCCCAGGGGCACCCTCCACGGCATCGTCCACGGCATCCCCCACGGCAGCAGCCCCCGCCCCGGGGAGCGCCGCATGGCCGATCCGGCTGGTACTGACCGCAGCGGGCGCGCGGCTCGCAGCGGACGGGACGATCGCCGACCCGGCGGCCGGGCGCGGCGCGGCGCTCGGCTTGGACCTGCATGTCCCCGACCTCGCCGCCCTCGGGGCTGTGGCCGGGACCGTCCTGCCGCCGGTGCGGCAGATCGCGTTCACCGGCCGGCTGGTCGCCCCGGGGTCGATCGCGCAGGGTGCGAGCCTGCAGAACTTCGCGCTGACCCTGCCGCAGGGCCAGCTCACCGGCACGCTGGAACTGCGGCTCGGCTCGGTACCGGCGCTCAGCGGCACCCTGACCTCACAAAGCCTGGACGCCGACGCGCTGCTGGCCGAACTGCATCGCGGACCCGCCACGGTGCAGCCCGCCGCGGCCCATCCCGGGGGGGCGTCGCCAGGGGGACCGACCGCTGGGGGACCGACCGCTGGGGGACCGCCCGCGCCCCCCGCCACGCGGCCCGGCCCGTCCGCACCCGCCGCGCCCCGGTCGGGTCACCTGATCCCGGACACCAGCCTGCCGCTGCCGCTGCTGCGCCGGGCCGACGCCAACCTCTCGGTCTCGGTCGCGGCGCTGCACAGCGGCGGGGAGACCTGGCGCAGCCTTTCGTTTCACGTAGCGCTGGCGGGCGGTAAGCTGGTCCTGGCGCCGTTCACCGCCACGCCGCCGGCCGGGCCGCTGTCACTTCGGCTCACCCTGGACGCCGCCCAGCCGGTGCCCCCGGTCGCGCTGAGCGTCCACGCGCCTGGGCTGGCGCTCGCTTCCCTGCTGGCGCTGGCCGGTAAGAAGGGGTTGGCGACCGGGGACGTGGCGATCGAGGCCGACCTGCACGGCGCCGGCACCAGCCTGCACGCCATCGCCGCCGGGCTCGACGGCGTCATGGCCGCGACCATGACCGGTGGCACGATCGACAACGCGCTGCTCGACCGGCTGTTCGGCGGCGTGCTGGCGAAGGTGAACCTGGCCGCGACGGTGGCGCATGGGGGGACCAGCACGATTCGCTGCCTCGCGCTGCGGCTGACGGCGCACCACGGGGTGGCGCAGCTCGCGCCGTTCCTGTTCTCCTCCACCCTCACGACGATCGACGGCAGCGGCACGGTGAATTTGGGCTCCGAGACTCTCGACCTGATGCTGCATTCCGAGGGCCGGGTCGGCGGGACCGGCTTCTCCGTGCCGGTGCGGGTGAGCGGCGGGTTCGCGCACCCCGCCGTGGCGCTCAACGGCCAGGGGGCGGCGGCGGCCGGAATCGGTACCGCGTTGTCGCTGCTGGGCGGCAACAAGCTCGGCGTGCCGCAGGGGTTGCAGACGAGCGCGCCGTCCTGCGCCAGCGCGCTGGCGGTTGCCCGCGGCCAGCGGGCGCCCGCTACGCCGCCGGCCGCGCCGGCCGCCGCGCCCCCGGCGGCTGCGCCTGCCAAGCCGAAGGCGCCCAACCCGGCCAACCTGTTGCGCAACCTGTTCCGCTGAGGGTGTGTGGAAGAATGCTCGCGAGCCGCCGAAACAGCCCGGAAACACGCGCCGTTCACCAAGCCGGGCATTTTCGCCGCGCGTTTGCGTGCAGATGCGACCGCTTTTCGTGGTCTGAGCGGGGACCGGCATGAAGCGCTTCTGGAACCGGGCGAGTGTCGACCCTCGGCCGGAGGGCCTCGCCATCCTGCTCGACGACCGGCCGCTGCGCCTGCCGGGCGGCGCCGTGCTGCTGGTCGGGCCGGCCCCGCTCGCCAGGGCGATCGCTGCCGAGTGGCAGGCGGCGGGCACGGCGCCGGGCGGGACGCTGAGTTTCGCCGACACCCCGCTCACCCGGCTCGCCGGCACCGCGCAGGAACGCATCGCGCCCGATCCCTCGCCGACCGTCGACGCCATCGCCCGCTACGGCGAGACCGACCTGCTGTGCTACCGCGCCGAAGCCCCGGAGCCCCTGGTGCGCCGCCAGCACGAAGCCTGGCAGCCCTGGCTCGACTGGGCCGCGTTGGTGCTGGACGCACCGCTGCGGGTCGGCAGCGGGATCACCGCGCTGCGCCAGCATCGGTCGAGCGTCGCCGCGCTGCGCCGGGCGGTGGCGGCGCGGGACCCGCTGGTCCTGGCCGCACTCGGCCTCGCGGTGCCGGCGCTCGGTAGCCTGGTGCTGGGGTTGGCCCTGGCCGAAGGCGCGCTCGATCCCGAAACGGCGCACAAGCTCGGCGCACTGGACGAGCTCTATCAGGCCGAGCAATGGGGCGAGGACGCCGCCGCCGCGGCACGGCGCCAGGCGGTCGCAGCGGACATCGCCCTGGCGGCGCGCTTCCTGGCACTGGCGCGCGGCGCGGCGGAACAGGAGGGGGAATGGCGGCGAAACGGTTGATCCTGCGCGGACGGGTGCAAGGCGTGGGCTTTCGCGCCTGGTTGGTGGCGCGGGCGCAGGCGCTGGGCATCGATGGCTGGGTGCGCAACCGAGCCGACGGCGCGGTAGAGGCGCTGCTGTCGGGGGAAACCGACGCAGTCGAGGAACTCGCCCGCCTCTGCCGGCGCGGCCCGCCACTGGCCAAGGTACTGAGCATCGTTGAGGACTTGGCGGAGCCGCCGGACGGTCCGGGGTTCCAGGCCCTGCACTGACCGGCGGGGACTTCGACCCCTCGAGGGCAAAAGGCCCGGGGGCAGCGCCCGGGCAGCGCAGGCTACTCCGCCGCCAGGCGCGCCGGCTCCACCATCGCCACTGCGGCGCCGAGGTCGACGGACAGCAGGCGTGAGACGCCGCGTTCCTGCATGGTCACGCCGTAGAGGCGGTCCATTCGCGCCATGGTCAGGGGGTGGTGGGTCACCACCAGGAAGCGGGTTGCGGTCTCGCGCACCATGTCTTCCAGGAGCGCGCAGAAGCGTTCCACGTTGGCATCGTCGAGCGGTGCGTCGACCTCGTCCAGCACGCACACCGGGGCCGGATTGCAGCGGAACACGGCGAAGATGAGCGACAGCGCGGTCAGCGCCTGCTCGCCGCCCGACAGCAGCGAGAGGGTGGCGAGTTTCTTGCCGGGCGGCTGGGCGTATATTTCCAGCCCTGCGGCGAGGGGGTCGTCCGATCCCACCAGCGCCAGATGCGCCCGCCCGCCGCCGAACATGCGCGCGAACAGGGCCTGGAAATGCCGATCGACCTCGGCGAACACGGCGGCCAGCCGCTCGCGGCCCTCGCGGTTGAGATGGCCGATCGAGCCGCGCAGCTTGGCGATGGCGGTGGTGATCTCCTCGCGCTCGCGGTCGATCGCGGCGATCTGCTGCTCGATCTCGCCGGCTTCGATTTCGGCGCGCAGGTTCACGGGGCCCATCTCCTCGCGTTCCTTCACCAGCCGTTCGTGCCGGCGGCGCGCCTTGTCCTCGGCGTCGGGGGGAAGGTCGGGGGGGATTTCGGGCAGCGTGGGGGTAGCGCCGAGGCGTTCCAGGATGCGTTCGGCGACCGTGCCCCAGGCGTGGTCGGCGGCCTCGGCGGCGGCTTCGGTGCGGACCGCCTGCTCGCGGGCGGCGGCGACGGCGGCTTCGGCGGCGCGGGCGTCGCGATCGGCGCTGCCGGCGTCGCGGTCGGCGGTGGCGAGCGTGGCGGCGGCGCCGCGGTGCGCGGCCTCGGCGGCGGCCAGCGCGTCCTGGCCCTCGGCGCGGGCCGCGGCGGCGCGCGCGGGGGCGTCGGCCAGGGTGGTGCGTTCCGCCATCGCCTCGCCCTGGCGGGCGGCGAGGTCGGTGACCCGGGCAGCGGCATCGGCCGCGCGTTCCCGCCAGCCGTCCTGTTCGGCGTCGATCGTGCGCAGTCTGGTGGTGCGCGCGGCGTCCTCGCGCGCCAGGGCTTCGCGGGCGCTGCGGGTTTCCGCCTCGCTGGTGCGGGCGGCAGCGAGGGCGGCGCGGGCGGTGCCGACCGCGGCGCGGAGAGCGGCGATGTCGGGGAGGGCGGCGAAAGCGGCCTCGGCGCGGACCAGGGTGGCGTCCGCGTCCGCCTGTTCGGGGGCAAGCGCCGCCAGACGCTGCTCCACCGCCGCCAGCCGGGCGGCGGCGCCGGCGGCCTGGGCGCGGAGTTGGGCACCGGCGGCGCGGGCGCGTTCCAGCGCCTGTTCGCCGTCGCGGCGGGCGGTGCGGGCGCGCGTCTCGGCAGCGACGGCGTCGCGTTCGGCGGCTTCGGCGGCGGTGCGTGCGGCGGCAGCGGCGGTGGCGGCGGCTTCTGCCTGAGCCAGGTCGGCGCGCAGGGCGGACAGCCGGTTGCGCTGCGCGAGGCGGACGGCCGCGGCGGTCGGCGCCCCGGCGCGGATCGTGTAGCCGTCCCAACGCCAGACGGCCCCTGCGCGTGAGACGAGGACCTGGCCCGGCGCCAGCCCGGCCTGGGCGGCATCGCCGGCGGCATCGTCCTCTACCAGCCCGATCTGCGAGAGCGCGCGGGCCAGTGCCGGCGGGCCGGCGACGACATCGTCCCTTCGGTCACCCGCCGGGCCGCCACGCGCGCCGCCACCGGGATCCTCATCGAGACCGCCCGCTGAGCCCCAGCCGGGGGCGTCCCCGGGGGCGTCCCCGGGGGCGCCATTGGGCGCGCCATCCAGGCCGGCGAGCGGGGTCGCGGCGGTGGGCAGCGGCGGCGGGTTCGCCAGCGGCGGCAGTTCGCGCCAGTGGCGCGCGGCGGCGCGGTCGGCGGCGGAGCTGAGTTCTTCCCCAAGCGCCGCGCCCAGCGCCGCTTCCAGCCCGGCGGGCACCCGCAGCGCATCGACCATCGGCGGCCAGCGCTCGCTGTCTTTCACCCCGAGCACCTCGGCCAGAGCACGGGCCTCGGCCGCCAGCCGCGCGCGAGCCGATTCGGCGGCGGCGTGGCGTGACCGCGCCTCGGCCAGCCCCGCCTGGGCCACACTGCGGCCGGTCTCTGCGGCTTCCAGGGCGGTGCGCGATTCGGCAAGCGCGCTGCCGGCAGCTGATTCGGCGGCGGCGGCGGCGGCGAGGCGTGCAGGATCGACCGCCTGGGCCCGGGCGCGGGCAAGCTCCTGCGTGACCTCGGCGTGCTGGGCGGCGAGGCGGCGGGCGCGCTGTGCGGCGGCCTCGCGCTGCTGGGTGGCCGCCTGGGCGCGCGCGGATTGCTCGGCGGCGGCCTCGGTGGCGCGGTTGGCGTCGGCCTCGGCGGCCCGGGCGGCTTCGGCCGCTTCGGCGGCGGCGGCTTCGGCGGCGGCCAAGCGGTCCGGATGCGCACGCGCGGCCTCGGCCAGGGTGGCGGCTTCGGCGGCCAGGCGGGAGGCAGCGGCAGCGGCGTCGCGGCTCACCTGCTCGGCGTGGGCGAGGTCGCGGGCGATTTGCGCCAACCGGCGTTCGGCTTCGCCCAGGGCGGCCCGGGCGCGGGCTTCCTCCGCTGCATGCTGCTCCTGGGTGAGGCGAAGGCGCTCCAGCACGGTCCGCGCGGTGGCCTCGGCCTCGCGCAAGGGGGGGAGGACGGCGGCGGCGGCGGCGGCATGGGCGGTGCGGTCGCGCGCCGTCCCGGCGGCGGACTCCGCGGCGTCCCTTGCGGCGGTCAGGGCGGCGGTCGCGGCGGCGCGGGCGGCTTCGGCGACGGCGCGCTGGATCGCCAGCAGCTCCGCCTCGGCGGCGCGGATCGCGCCCGAGAGGTTGCGGTAGCGGCTGGCCTGCCGCGCCTGCCGCTTCAGCCCGGCGAGCTGGGACTCGAGCTGGCCGCGCAGATCCTCGGCGCGCGCCAGGTTCGCCTCGGCGGCTTTCAGTTTAAGCTCCGCCTCGTGGCGGCGGGCGTGCAGCCCGGTGATGCCGGCCGCTTCCTCCAGCACCGCGCGGCGGTCTTCCGGCCGGGCGGCGACCAGCGCGCCGACCCGCCCCTGGCTCACCATCGCCGAGGCGCGCGCGCCGGACGCCAGATCGGCGAACAGGGTCTGCACGTCGCGTGCGCGCAGTTCCTTGCCGTTCACCCGATAGACGCTGCCGCCGCCGCGTTCGAGCTTGCGGGCGATCTCGAGGTCGGTCTGCTCGTGGAAGGGCGGCGGCGCGAGGCCGACGGCTTCTTCCAAGGTGAGCACGACCTCGGCGAGGTTGCGCGACGGCCTTCCGGCGGTGCCGGCGAAGATCACGTCGTCCATCTCCGCCCCGCGCAGGGTGCGAGCGTTCGATTCGCCCATGGCCCAGCGCAGCGCTTCGACGACGTTCGACTTGCCGCAGCCGTTGGGCCCGACGATGCCGGTCAGGCCGGGGCGGATCTCCACCGTGGCGGGTTCGGCAAAACTCTTGAACCCGGCGATGCGCAGGCGGGCAAAGCTGACCGGCAAACGTTGGGTCCTTCTCAGCTCAGGCCGGGCATCTCCTTCACGAACTGCGCGTAGGGCATCTCACCGGCCACCATGTGCCCGTTAATCACGAAGCTCGGAGTCGCGTCGATCTTCCATTTCTTCTCGGCCATCGTCTGCTGCGCCAGGATCCAGTCGCGCAGGGCGTTATCGCCGATCGCGGCGTCGAAGGTGGGGCGATCCATGCCGGCCAGCGCGGCCATCTGCCACAGCGCCGTGGCGTAGTTGGTCCCGCTCGCGAAAGCCCAGCGGTCCTGGTCGGCGAACAGGGCGAGGATGAAGGCGGCGTAGCGGTCAGGCGGCAGCGCGCGCGCCACCTGGGCGGCCTGCAGCGCCACTTTGTCGAGCGGGAAGTCGCGGAACACCCAGTGCACCTTGCCGGTGTCGATCAACTTCGTGCGCAGCTCGGGGAAGGTGGTCTGCGAGAAATCGGCGCAATGGGTGCAGGTCAGCGAGAACCATTCCTCCACGACGAACTTCGCGTCCGCCTTGCCGAGGCTGCGCGGCGTCTCCGCGGCCGCGGTCTGGGCCGCGGTGGCCGCGGCGCGGGCCGGGCGGGCGAGGATGGCGGGCGCGGCGAGCCCGGTTGCGAGCAGCGGCAGCAGGGTCCGGCGGCGGAGCGGGGCAGGGGTGGTGTGCGACATGGGCGACCTTCGCTGAAAAAATGCGGGCCGGGGGTGTTCCCCGGGGTTGAGCGGTTCCTACGCGCTGCCGCCCCCGGACGTCGAGCGTAGCGCTTTCTGCTCCCTCCTCCTTGCGGAGAAGGGCCGGGAAGGGGGCAGGTCCCGCGCGGTTCGCATCCCCCACCCTGACCTTCTTCGGAAGGAAGGGGACGGTCAGCGGTGGGCGAGTGCGGCACGGCCGAGAGCGGCGAGCGCGACGCGGAGCGGCCCCTCCGGTAGCCCCGCGACCGCCGCCTCCACCCGTGCCAGTCCCGCCGCATCCGGGGAAGGCCGCGGGGCGGGCGCGGGCGGCGATGGCGGCGCGTCCTGCACGAAGCGCAGGCGCTGCACCGTGGGGGCGCCGAGATGGGTGTTGATCCGCGCGAGCAGCTGGGTGGTGAGATGCTGGAGTTCCAGCGCCACCGGCCCGGCGCAGGCGACGGTCAACGTGCCGGCTGCGAGCCGGCGTGGCACGGTCACGGCGGCGAGCGCGGGGCCGACGATCAGCGCCCAGTCCGCCAGCACTTGCGCCGTCGCGGGGGCACGGCGGCGGAACGCGGCGCGGGTCAGCCCGGGCACGAGCGCGCCGATCGGGCGCGGGCCATAGACGTGGCGCACGCCCGTTGTCATACCCGATCGCGTGTCCGCTTCCGTCATCGCCCCTCATGCGCCGGCCGCAGCGCTGCTCGCCTGGTACGACCGCCATCGCCGCCGCCTGCCCTGGCGCGCGCTGCCGGGCGAGACGACCGATCCCTATCGGGTCTGGCTGTCGGAGGCGATGCTGCAACAGACCACGGTCACCGCGGTCATACCTTACTATGAACGTTTCGTCAGCCGCTTCCCCGACGTGGCCGCGCTGGCGGCGGCGCCGCTCGATGACGTGCTCGCCGCCTGGGCCGGCCTCGGCTACTACGCCCGCGCCCGCAACCTGCACGCCTGCGCTCGCGCAGTGGCGGCGCTTGGCGGGTTCCCACGTGACGTCGCGACGCTGCGCGCGCTGCCGGGCATCGGGCCCTATACCGCGACGGCGATCGCCGCCATCGCCTTCGGCATCCCGGGTGTTCCGGTGGACGGCAATGTGGAGCGGGTGGCCGCGCGGGTGGCGGCGATCGCGGCGCCGCTGCCGGGCGCACGGCCCGCGATCCGCGCGGCGGCCGAGGCGCTGGGCGCCGATCCCGCCGCCCGCGCCCGGCCGTCGGATTTCGCGCAGGCGCTGTTCGACCTCGGGGCCAGCCTCTGCACCCCCGCCGTACCGGCCTGCGCGCTGTGCCCGTGGCGCGACGGCTGCGCGGCCCGCCGGAGCGGGATCGCCGCCGAGCTGCCCCGCAAGGCACCGAAACCCGCCCGCCCGGCGCGATTCGGGGCGCATTTCTGGCTAACCGATGCGACCGGGCAGGTGCTGCTGCGCCGGCGGCCGCCTTCGGGACTGC
This sequence comes from uncultured Pseudomonadota bacterium, assembly GCA_963708095.1. GTDB lineage: Bacteria > Pseudomonadota > Alphaproteobacteria > Acetobacterales > Acetobacteraceae > JAJZVS01. The sequence goes on along the minus strand of OY970182.1, from coordinate 1,556,975 downwards.
TCGGAGGGATGACCGAGCTGCCGGGGACCGACTGGCGCGCCGCGCCGTGGACGATGACGGAGGCGCTGGCGCTGGCACCGATGGCCGCCGCCTGGTGGCCGGCGGGGCAGGTGCGGCACGGGTTCACGCATTTCACCCTGACGATCGACGTCTATGCGGCCGCAGTGGAAGCGATCGTCGCGCCGGGGCTGCTGCGACCGGTGGTGGGGCTGGGGGCGGAGGCGCTGCCGTCGGTGATGCGCAAATGCGTGGCGCTGCTGAAGCCGGGTTAACCGGATGCTGACGGTTCGGGGGTCAGGATCGGGGCTATGCCCGACACGCCGCTTGAACGGGACTTCGCTGGCCCCTACGATCTGTCTGTAGAACCGCGCCTGGCGCGGGTGGAGACGGATATGCGTGACCTGCGGCAGGATGTGAAAGAGCTGCTGGCGATGGTGGGGCAGATCCAGGCGACCTTGCCGCATCTGGCGACCCACGCGCAGGTGGCCGAGCTGCGCACGGAACTGCGCGCCGGGCTCGCCGACAAGCCGGGCAAGGTTTACCTCTGGGCGGTGCTCGGGGTGCTGGTGGCGACGATCGTCGCGTCCTACGGCGCCGGGCTGGCGGCACTGACCATTCTGCGCTGAGCGCGGGGGGGATGGCGCTCAGTCGTCGCCAATGCGGGCTACCAGCCCGTCCCGCACATAGCGCGCCGGTCAAAGATCGCGCTCACCGCGAAGGCCATGTCGTCCTTGGTGGCGATCTCCATCATCTCGCCCATGCCGTCGCGCCTTCGTCCGGCGCCACCGGAGTTGAAGGTGGTAACTTCGCATTCCGCGGTCGCCGCCCTGTTGGGCGAGGATTGCCTGGAACAGCCAGCCCCTCATCGGATCGGGCAGCAGTGGCGGCCATTGCAATGCCGTATCGGAATGGGCCCCCATCGTCAGGTGCGGCACAGGTTCGCCGACGTGCCCCGCGCGCCCGGGTCGCAAGCTGCGTGGTCAGGTCGGATATGCCGCGAGCGGGTCCACGCCGAAGCGGTTCGCCCCGCGGGTGCCGCGGGTGCAGAACCACACGAGAAGGATAATCCAGCCCAAGATGGGAACAAAGTCCAGCAGAAGCCACCAGCCGGTGCGGCCCAGATCGTGCAGGCGGCGGACCGCCACTGCCAAACTCGGTATAAGGAATGCGAGGTCAACAATGACGGCGAACGGGCCGAGGTGAGATCGCAGCCACAGACCATCGATCACCCGCGCCCCAAAGCCGATTAGAACAACGAAGAGCGTAAAGTACCAATACTCCGCGCGCGGTGCCCGGCCGCTGAACTGGGCGTAGCGCTTCAGGCTGATCGCGATGGAATTGGCGAATGTTCGGGGCTTCTGGTCGTCCGGCTCCCCGACAATCCTAAGTCGTTGCGGTGCCCCGCATTTCGGACAGACGGGAGCGGTTTCATGGATTTCAGTACCACAACCTCGGCAGAACACCATTCCGCTCACTGTGCGCGCTCCAGTGTAACCCCGGATCGAATGAAAAGCGCTGATCCAAGAACGTTATTGTACGAGGTTCTGGTCGGAACGTCAACCGTACTTCCTTGCAAACCGCTCGTCTGACATCGTTAGATAGAAGATTCCCTCGATCACCGCCACAAAGGCCGGAATGAACGTCCAGCAAAACAACAGGTAGATCACACCCAGTCCGATCTCCCCCAGATAGAACTTGTGCACGCCAAAACCACCGAGAAAGAAGGCAAGCATCGCTGCCGCAATCCTGCTCTTTTCCGGCGGTGCCGCTTCGGTCGGGCCGGACGCTTGCGGCGCGCCACAGTGCGGACATACCGACGCCTGCGAATGCAGACCGCGCCCACAGGCACGACAGAACACCTGGTCGTAGGAAGCGCGCAATCCCCGACCCGCCAGCGCGGCAAAGGGGGACTCCTGTGCCATGTTGGGTTGTCTAGCTCCGCAACTCGGGCAATCGACAGCCGAGACATGCATGAGTGCGCCGCACCCATAGCAAAATCTCTGGTCCGCTTGTTTTGCAACCGGCGGCGAATAGGGAACCGGCTGGTTCGAACCCATCGGCATCTGCTGCCTCATACGTTATGGATCGTTGACGGCGACGGCCCCATCACCGAACCGCGCGGTAGCCGCGACAACCAAACGGCCCAAGCTGTCAGCAGATCCCAAAGTTTCGCCGGCTCGCCGGACCGCACGGCCCAGGCGATCATACCGGCCCACAAGACGGCGTAGGCGAGGATCGCCAGAATCCCCGTGCACAGCAGCGGCAGCTCGGACCTCGACAACTTTCCCCTCTGCATCAGCATCAGGTTCATGCAGGTCAGCGCGAGTCCGGCAAGATTGGCTGGCGGGAACGGAACAAGGCACAGCCCAAGACCCAGGAGCACGACACGGTCGTGTCCGCGAAGCTTGGCCATCGTCGCCGCGAGCCGGGCGAGTGCCTCCTGTTCAAGCGCGCTTTGCATCGACATCCTCAATCAGTTCGAGCATAGCACGATTGAAGTGCGATCGGCAAAGCTTGGTCGGCCACGCCACGGCCCGCGGCGGCTACGCCGCGAGGCTCGCCGCCGCTCCTACTCCGCCCGCGCCGCCGGCTTCGACACCAGCCCGTCCCGCACGTCGCGCGCCAGCGCCGCCGGATCGCGCTCCGCCGGGTCGCCGAAGCCGGCCCCGCCCGGCAGTTCCAGGATCAACCGGTCACCGTCCGGGATCACCTGGTAGCCCTTGGTGCGCAGCTTTGCCCCCGATTTCAGCCGCACCGCCCCGGGCGTGCCGTCCGCCCCGCCGGCGCGGCCCCTGGGCGCATGCGCCACCCGGTCGAAGATCGCATTCACCGCGAAAGCGAGGTCTCCCTTGGTGGCGATCTCCATGATCTGGCCGACGCCGCCGCGCGTCCGCCCGGCTCCGCCCGAATCGGGACGCAACTCCTTGCGCCAGAAAATGACCGGGGCGACGTTCTCGGTCGCCTCCACCGGCATCGTGCGCACGCCGGAGGGGAACGAGGTCGCATCCAGCCCGTCGCGCCCGGGCCGCGCGCCGGTGCCGCCGGAGTTGAAGGTGGTCACTTCGAACTCCCCGATCACCGGCCGGTTGGGCCTGGCCTGGCCGGCGACGGACGTGCCGCCGCGCAACGGCGGGTTCCACAGCGCCGAGGCGCCCTCCGCCGTCACCCGTTCGGGGACCGCCTGGAACAGGCAGCCCATCACCAGGTCGGGCAGCAGGTGGCCGATCACGTGGCGCACCGACACCGGGTAGGGCCGCGGGGCGTTCAGAATGCAGCCCTCCGGAATGCGCATCCGGAACGGCGCCAGCGAGGCCCAGTTGTTCGGCACCTCCGGCGCCACCACGCATTTGATGCCGAAGCTCGCGTAGGCGCGGCAATAGGCGGGTGGGACGTTGATGCCGCGGCTCGACAGGCCCGAGGTGCCGGCGAAATCGACCGTGATGGCATCGGCTTCGGCGGTGAGGGCGGCGGCGAGGCGGATCGGTTCCTCGTAGCCGTCCGACCAGATTTCCGACGACCACGTGCCGCGCGGCAGGCGCGCGATCTCGGCGAGCGTGGCTGCGCGCGAGGCCTGGAAGATGAAGTCGGCGAGGGGGTCGAGACTGTCCATCGCGAACTCGTCCATCATCTCGACCAGGCGCTTCGCACCGGCGTCGTTGCAGGCGCATAGCGAATAAACGTCGCCTTCCAGCTCGACGGGGAGGCGGGTGCCGGCGCGGAGGAAGTCGAAGAACGTGTCGTTCGGGCGGCCGGCGTCGAAGGCTTTGACGATGGGGATATACATTCCTTCCTCGAACACCGAGCGGCCCTCGGGGCCCATGCCGAGGCCGCCGACGTCGATCACGTGCGCGGTGTTGGCGAACAGGCCCACGACGGCGCCGTTACGAAACGCCGGAGTGACGACGGTGAGGTCGTGCAGGTGGCCGGTGCCGAGCCAGGGGTCGTTGGTGATGTAGTGATCGCCGGGGCGCATGGTCGCGGCCGGGAACTTGGCGAGGAAGTGGCCGACGCTCTCGGCCATGGAGTTGACGTGGCCGGGCGTGCCCGTGACGGCCTGGGCCATCATGCGGCCCTGGAGATCGAAGATGCCGGCCGAGAGGTCGCCGGCCTCGCGCACGGTGGTGGAGAAGGCGGTGCGGATCATGGTCTGGGCTTGTTCTTCGACCACCGCGATCAGGCGGTTCCACATGATCTGGCGCTGGATCTGGGCGAGGGGGCCGGCTTCGTGGGACATCTTGGGCTCCTGTTGGGCGGAGGGAGTGGAGCGCGGTTCGGCGGGGAATGCCAGGGGGAATGCCAAGGGGGAATGCCAAGGGGGAATGCCGAGGGGGGAATGCCAGGGAGTGGTGGCCCAAGGGCAGGGTAATCGGGCGAACCTCCGGCGCGTCACCTCTCCCAGGCCATGTCGCCTTCGGTGAGGCGCTCGCCGCCCGACAGCGGACGCGCACCCTCCTGGCGGCCGATCGCCAGATAGCCGGTGACGCGATCGAGTTGCTCGGGGGAGACCAGCCGCCCCCACCTGGGTGTCCGGGTCGCCGCTGTTGCCGACGCGCAAGGTCTTGCCGTAGGCGGCGATGCGGGCGGTGAACTCCTCGTGGATCTTGCGCTCGACGAACAGCCGCGTGCCGGCGCTGCAGATCTCGCCGGAATTGGCGAACGCCGCCATGCCCGCGCCCGGCACCGCCGCGTCGAGATCGGCGTCGGCGAACACCACGTCCGGCGACTTGCCGCCGAGTTCGAGCGACACGCGCTTCAGATTCCCGGCCGAGGCGGCAATGATCTTCTGCCCGGGCGTACCCGTCTATCCTGCCTGCCGGCAGGATAGACGCACGCGCATCGACCGGCGCCGGCATCCGGATCCGGCCGGGGAGGGTTGCTGAGACGAACCGAAACCAATCCCCATCGTCACGCGCGCAGGCTGCGATCCGTTCGGGCGTCGGCAGCGGGCATCGCCGGCGCTGCGCGGCGGGCCGCCCCGGACCGAGGCGTCACACCCAGCGCAGGTTCGCGGCCATCCCGAGCTTGTGCTGCCCGATCGTTTCGAAATGCGCGGCCCGTCCCTGCACCTGCTGCGACACCGCGTTCATGTCGCGGAACCGGTGCTCGAACGGCTGCGCATCGAAAATCGCGGTCGCGCCCGCCTCGTGCCACAGCGCGTTCACCACCTCCCGCGCCTCCGCAATGGCGAAGGTCGCGGCCTGGCGGATGTCCATCTTGTCGTCGAGGCGCAACGGCCCCTCCTGCGCCTGCTCCTGCGCGGTCGTCAGCACCTGGATCAGCCAGGTGCGAGCGGCGCGCAGCCTGGCGTCCGACCGGCCGATCAGCCCCTGCACGACCGGATTGTCCTTCATCGTGGTCGAGGTGAGCGCCGGCGTCTTCGCTCCCGCCAGCCGGATGAACGCGTCCAGCATCCCGCGCGCGACGCCGAGCCCCACGGCGCCGAACCCGGCGGCGTAGATGTTGCTGGTCGTGAAACGATACAGCGTCCCGTCCTCCCGCCGTTCCTCGTCGCGGTCGCGGGTGACGGAGTATTCTTCCGCCACGAACAGGTCTTCCACCGCGTAGGTGTCGGACCCGGTGCCGCGCAGGCCGAGCACGTGCCAGGGATCGGTGATGGTCGCGATCTCGCGCCGGAACAGCATGGTGCGCTCGAACGCGGTGCCGTCGGGGTGGCGGCGCGGCGTGCCGTCGGCCTCGAAGGTCGGGCAGTGCATGCCGAGCCAGGTCGAATGGCGGCTGCCGGAAGCGAAATGCGAGGTCCCGGTCACGCGCCATCCGCCCGGGACCTTTACGGCGCGCGTCTTGCCCTGGCCCCAGGCGAGCACGTCGCGCGGGCCTGCGAACATCTCGCGCGCCACTTGCGGTTCCAGATAGGCGGCGGTCATCGAGCAGCCGGTGCCCTGGTTCATGCACCAGGCGGTGCTGCCGTCGCCGCTGGCGATCGCCTCGACCACCTGAACATAGGTGGCGGGGTCGAGTTCCTCGCCGTCCACGCTGGCCGGCAGCAGCAGGCGGAACATGCGGTTGGCGTGCATCGCATCGAGCACGTCGGGCGGCAGCTCGCGCGCCGTGTCGATGCGCGGGCCGGCGGCCTCCAGCAGGGGGATCAGCGCGCGGGCACGCGCGATCGGATCGGCGCCGGTGGTGGCATCGGTGGTGGCGGTTTGGCCGCCGGTCGGCATGTCCATCGAACGATTTCCTCGGTCTTCTTGGTATCAGGCTACACTGGGCCGGCGCGGCAGAGAAGCCACGGCGGCAGAACCGGTGTACAAGGCGCGCCGATGGGGCCGAAGACGGGACGGGAGGGCGCGCATGGACCCGCGCGCAGCCATGCTGCGGGCGATCGAGGCGGAGGTGCGGGCCACCGCGCGGGCGACCGGGCGCGTCCGCCTCGCGCCCAGGGTGCGTGCCGCACTGGCCGCGGTGGGCCGGGAGGCGTTCGTGCCCGCGGGCCAGGCAGCGGCCGCCTACGCCAACCGCCCGCTGCCGATCGGCCAGGGCCAGACCATCTCGCAGCCCTTCATCGTCGCCCTGATGACCGACCTGCTCGATGTGCGCGCGGAGGACCGGGTGCTGGAAGTGGGCACCGGCTCCGGCTATCAGGCCGCCGTGCTGGCGCGGCTGGGGGCTCATGTATGGTCGATCGAGATGCTGCCGGCCCTGGCCGAGCGGGCGCGTGCGGCGCTGGCGGCCGAGGGCGCGGCAAACGTGAGCCTGAGGGTCGGCGACGGTGCCCTGGGCTGGCCCGAGGCGGCCCCGTTCGATCGCATCATCGTCACCGCCGCGGCGCCGAGGGTGCCGGAGGCCCTGGTCGCGCAACTGCGCGCTCCGGGCACGATGGTGATCCCGGTGGGGGAGCCCGACGGCGCCCAGCAGTTGCGACTGATCGAGAAGGACGCGGCCGGCGCCGTCCGCTCGCGCCCGGTGCTGGACGTGGCGTTCGTGCCGCTGGTGGCGGGCCGGCTGCCGGGGGCGGGCAGCTGATCGCCGGGCGGTTGATCGCCGGGCGGTTGATCGGCAAGCGGATCGGGGACGCCGATCCGGCCGGCATCGGACCGGTCTCCCCGGGGGAGGGCGGGCGCCAGGTGGGGAGCGCGGGCCGGCGCGGCGGGCGCCCGGCAACGCGCCGCCCCGCAAGCGAATCCGGGGTGGCGCATCGCGCATGATCCATACGGCCCTGTTCGTGATGCTGGGTGCATTCCTGGCCGCCCTGCTGCGCGGCTTCACCGGCTTCGGCTTCGTGATGGCCGCGGTCCCGCTGCTCAGCCTGGGGCTGCCGCCGACCCGGGTGGTGCCGCTCGCGATCCTGATGCAGATCGAGGTCGGGCTGATCGACCTGCCCGTCGCCGTACGCCTGTGCGACTGGCGTTCGCTGGCCTGGCTGGCGCCGGGGATGGTGCTCGGCACGCCGCTCGGGTTGCTGGTACTGACCAGCCTGTCGGCAGGTCGTGCCCGGCTCGCGATCGGGCTGCTGATCGCCGGGTCGGTTGCCGTGCTGGCGTACGGGGTGCGGCTGCCGGAGCGGCCCTCGCGCTGGCTGACCCTGGGCGTCGGCATGGTGTCCGGCACGATGAGCGGGCTGGCCGGCATCTCCGGGCCGCCGGTGGTGGCCTATCTCCTCGCGCTGCCGCACAGCACCGCGGTGGTGCGCGCCTCCGCGATCGTGTTCTTCGTGATCACCGCCTCGGTCGCGCTGGTGCCGATGACGGGGGAGGGGCTGGTCACCCCGCGCCTCCTGGTCTTCGCGGCGCTCGCGTTCCCCACCTTGTATGCCGGCGCGCGCGCGGGCGCCTGGGGTTTCCGCCGCACCACCTCGCGCCAGCACCGCGCGACCGCGCTCGCCGTGCTCTCGCTGCTGGCGCTGATGCTGATCCTGCGGGGGCTGGCGCAGGCGTGATACCGGCGGCCTCTTCGGCCGGCCGGTATCACGCATGGGGTTGGCGGGGCGGCCATGCGCAAAATCAAGGACATACCCGCGGCCAGGTGGACGCCGGACGAGTCATCGGCCGGGGCCGCTGGTACGAGCACATTCCCGCGTTAACCGCCGAGCAAGCATTCCCGCTCACCTTGCCGGCATGGACCTGACCGATATCGGCCTGTTCAACCTTGCCGCCCAGCGGATGAAGTGGCTCGACCAGCGGCAGACGGTGCTGGCGCAGAACGTCGCCAATGTCGATACGCCGGGCTACACGCCGCGCGACCTGCCGGCATTCGCGGCCACCCTGGCGGACGCGGCGGGGACCCTGCGCCGCACCCAGGCCCGGCAGCTTGCCGGCGCGGCGCCCGATCTGCTGTCCGGGCGTGCGGCTCCGGATGCGCGGGCGCCGGACGGCAATGCGGTGTCGCTGGATACCCAGTTGAAGAACATCGCCGACACCGCGACGGACCAGCAGCTGGTCACCACGATCTATACGAAATACCTCGCCATGTTCCAGCTCACGCTCGGCCATGGCAACGGCTGACCGAAGGGGCGCGCAAATGGACCTCACGAAGGCACTCAGCATTTCCGCCAGCGGCATGGATGCGCAAGGCACGCGGCTTCGCGTGATCGCCGAGAATCTGGCCAACCAGGACACGACCGGAGCAAGCCCCGGCGCCAACCCGTACCGCCGCAAGACCGTGACCTTCGCCGATACCGTGGACAGCCAGGCCGGAACGAAGCTGGTCACGGTGGAACAGGTCGGCGAGGACCCGAGCGCGTTTCCGCTGCGCTACGATCCGTCCAACCCGGCCGCCAACGCGCAGGGCTACGTGAAGCTGCCGAACGTGAACAGCTTCATCGAAATGATGGACATGCGCGACGCCGAGCGCAGCTACGACGCCAACCTCTCGGTGATGCAGGCCACCCGCAGCATGCTGACCCGCACCATCGACCTGCTGAAATGAGCCTGATCCCCACCATTACCGTCACCCCTGGCGCCGCAGCGCGCGCCTATGGGGAGACGGCGGGCGGGACCGGTGCAGCCGGGGGCGCCGCGGGCGGCGATTTCAGCGCCACCTTGCAGCGCGCGATCGGTGGCGCGGTCAGCGACGGCCGGGCCGCCGACCAGCAGGCGATGGGCGCGATCTCGGGGCAGGGCAACCTGACCGACGTGGTGACCGCGGTCACCCGGGCGGAACTGGCGTTGCAGACCGCGACCGCGATCCGGGACAAGTTCGTGCAGGCGTACCAGGACGTCATGCAGATGCCGATCTGACGGATGCCGATCTGGGCGGGCGGCGGGCGCGTGCCATGAGCCAATCGGAAGTGGGGATGCTGCTGGAGGCCGGGCTCCTGCTGGCCCTCAAACTTGCGGGGCCGCTGCTGGCGGTCTCGCTTGCCGTCGGGCTGGTGATCTCACTGATCCAGGCGATCACCCAGATCAACGAATCCACCCTGAGTTTCGTGCCCAAGATCGCCGCGCTGGCTGCCACCCTGGTGCTGCTCGGCCCGTTCATGCTGGGCGCGCTCGAGGGCTACGCGAGGCTCCTGTTCGACCGCATCGTCGCGATCGGCGGCTCATGACCGCGGCCGACGCGGCGCTGCTCGCCGCCCTGCCGGCGTGGGCGTTCGCGTTCGTTCTGGTGCTCGCCCGCGTCGGCGCGACGGTGATGCTGCTGCCCGGGCTGGGGGAGAGCGGTCCGCCGTCGATGCTGCGGGCCGGGCTGGCGGGCGGCATCACCGTGCTCTTGCTGCCGCTGGTGCAGCCGCTGATCCCCCCGCTGCCGGGCGCGCTCGTCCCCGCCGCCGGCATGGTGATGGCCGAGGTGGTCACCGGGCTCTGGCTCGGCTGGCTGGCCCGCGTGCTGGTGCTCGCGCTGCCGATGGCGGGGCAGATCGTGGCCTACATGATCGGACTGGCCAACGTCCTGGAGCCGGACACTGGGCTCGGTGCGGAATCGACGGCGCTCGGGCGCATGTTCTCGCTGGCGTCCGCGGTGGTGGTGCTGGCCTCCGGGCTGTGGGCGCTGCCGGTGGCAGCGCTTGCGGGGAGTTTCCGCCTGATCGCGCCGGGGGCGTTGCTGCCGGCGGGCGATTCGGTCGCGGCGGCCTCCGCTGCGGTCGCGGGTGGCTTCGCGCTGGCGCTGCGGCTCGCCGCGCCCTTCGTGCTGGCCGCGATCGTCTGGCAGGTGGCGAGCGGGGTGGTGGCGCGGCTGATCCCGCGGTTGCAGGTCTATTTTCTGACCATGCCGGGGCAGATACTGGGCGGGCTGCTGCTGCTCGCGCTGTTGTCGGGTGCCATGCTGACGGCCTGGCAGGACGCCGTGCAGACAGGATTCGCCCGGCTGCCCGGCCTCGGGTGAGGGACGCGCGCAAATGTCCGCGACACGAGACCTGCGGCAGCGACCGGTCCTCATCCGGACCGGGCGTGACGTGCGCTGAGCCGACGCGATGGCCGAAGGAACGCCCGGTGCCGAGGACCGCACCGAAGCCGCCACCCCGCGGCGGCTGCAACGCGCGCGCGACGCGGGCCAGGCGCCGGTCTCGCGCGAATTGTCCGCCTTCCTGGGGCTCGGCGTGTTCGCCCTGGTCCTGGCGATGGCAGCGCCGACCGAGGCGCACGCGCTGGCACTGCGGCTTTCCATCCTGTTCCGCCGCTTCGACCTGACGCCGGCGGCGGCGCTGCGGCTGGCAGCGCTGGCGGCGCTGGCCGCGCTTGCCCCGGTGGTCGGCGCCGCCCTGGTCGCGGGTGCGGCGGCGGTGCTGTTGCAGACCGGATTCCTGCTCAGCCTCACGCCGCTTGCGCCGGATCCGTCCCGGCTCAGCCCTGCCGCCGGCCTGCGCCGGCTGTTCGGCGTCACCAACCTGGTGGAGGGCGGCAAGGCGCTGGCCAAGTTGACGGCAATGGGCATCACGGTCTGGTATGCGTTACAGGGAGCGCTCCCGGCGCTACGGATGGCGCCGTTCCGCGATTCGCGCGACCTGCCGCCGGTGGCAGCCGGGCTGGTGCTGCGGGTGCTGGTCGCGGTGCTGGTGGTGCAGGCGGCGATCACGGTCGTCGACATGGTCTGGATGCGCGTGCATCACGCACGCGGCCTGCGCATGAGCCGCGAGGAACTGCGCGAGGAGCAGAAGGAGGCCGACGGCGACCCCAAGATCAAGGCCCGCATTCGGCAGATACGATTGCAACGTACGCGCCGCCGGATGCTGGCCGCGGTGCCGAAGGCGACGGTGGTCGTCACCAATCCCACGCATTATGCGGTGGCGCTGGTTTACGATCGCGGCAAGAGTGCCGCGCCGCGGGTGGTGGCGAAAGGAGTGGATTCGATGGCAGTCAGGATCCGGGAGGCGGCGATGGCGCACGGCGTGCCGCTGGTGGCGAACCCGCCGCTGGCGCGCGCGCTGCACCGGCTGGACATCGACGCCGAGATCCCGCCCGAGCACTACAAGGCGGTGGCCGAGCTGATCGCCTATGTCTGGCGGCTCGGTGCCCGGTTCACGACACCGGCCGCGGCGCCCGCATGAGCGAATCCGGCGATCCGTCGCCCCCCGCGCCGCTCCCCGCGGGGTGGCCCACCGCCGCACCCATCCCCCAGAGTCCGGGTGATGCCGCCGAGCGGCTGCGCGCGATCGGCGCACAGACCGCCGGCGTGGCGCACGACCTGAACAACCTTCTGACCGGGATCGACGCCGCGGCCGCCCTCGCGCTTGACCGCCCCGGCGTCGATGCCGAGACCCGCGCCGATCTCGCCGAAATCCGTCAGGCCGTCGCGCGCGGAGCAACCCTGGTGCGGACCCTGCTCGCCACCGGCGCCCGCCCGCCGCGGCCGCCGCGGGCGCGCCCGCTCGATCCCGAGCTGGCGGCGGCGGCGGCGCTGATCCGACGCCTGTTGCCCCCCTCGGTCCGTTTCGTCCAGCGGCTGGACGCCTCCGGCTGCCGGGTGCGGATCGATCCGGACCGGCTGCACCACGCCGTGCTGAACCTCGCGATCAACGCGCGCGACGCGATGCCCGCCGGCGGCACGTTCAGCCTGCGCAGTGCCGAGCGGGTGCTGCGCGCGCCGTTTCCCGCCCTGCCGCCCCCGACTCCGTCCGAGCCGGTGCCCCCCGGCCGCTACGCGGTGGTGAGCCTGCGCGACACCGGCCCGGGGCTCACACCCGCAGTCGCGGCCGGGCTGTTCACGCCGTTCTTCACCACCAAGCCGAACGGCAGTGGCCTCGGCCTCGGTCGGGTGCGGGAGAGCCTGCAGGAGGCCGGTGCGTTCCTGGCCCTCGGCGGCCGGGCGGGGCAGGGGCTGGTGGCGCGGCTGTTCCTGCCGCTCGCCGATGCGGCACCACTGCCCGATCCCGTGTCGGTCTGGCTGGTCGAGGACGAGCCGACCTTGCGGCGGCTGGTGCAGCGGGCGTTGCACACCGCCGGCTGGCGGGTCCGCGCCACCGAGTTGGCCGAGGCGGCGCTGGCCACGGTCGGCCCGGGGACGCCGGCCCCGGCGGTGCTGCTGTGCGATCTCACCTTGCCCGGGATGGACGGACTTGCGCTTCTGCGGGCGCTGCGCCGGCGCTGGCCGGAGCTGCCGGCGGTGCTGACGTCGGGTTATGATCAGCTCGCGCTTCCCGGTCGCACGGTGTTCCTGCGCAAGCCGTTCGCGCTGGCGGAGCTGGCGGGCGTGGTGGAGCGGCTGGCCGGGACCGCTGCCCGGCCCCCCGCGGGACCTACCCAGGGACCTCCCGCGGGAGGTCCCGCGGGAGGTCCCGCAGAACCTCACTCTGGCAGCGACGGTTGCTAGAAGGTTCTTGCGCTGGTGCGGATTCCAGAACAGAATACGAACGTATGGTTAAGATCGCAGTGAAACCGGAGTTGGCGTATTGTTCGCTTGCGGAGTCGCGGCAGAATCTGCAATCTTGACGCGAAGTCAGCGCCTTTGTCCACGCCTTATGGTTGCAACAACGCCGAACACAGGACTGCCAGAATGGAAAAGAACAAGGCGCTCGACGCCGCCCTGACCCAGATCGAACGGGCGTTCGGCAAGGGATCGATCATGCGCCTGGGCGCGAAATCGGCCAGCGAACAGATCGAGGTGATCCCATCCGGCTCGCTCGGGCTCGATCTCGCGCTCGGCATTGGCGGCCTGCCGCGCGGGCGCATCGTCGAGATCTACGGGCCGGAAAGCTCGGGCAAGACCACCCTGGCGCTGCACGCGATCGCGGAGGCGCAGAAGCGCGGCGGCACCTGTGCCTTCATCGACGCGGAACACGCGCTCGATCCCACCTATGCGCGGAAGCTCGGGGTGGATGTCGACAACCTGCTGATCAGCCAGCCGGACGCCGGCGAACAGGCGCTGGAAATCGCCGACACCCTGGTCCGCTCCGGCGCGATCGACGTGCTGGTGGTCGATTCCGTCGCAGCCCTGGTCCCCCGCGCCGAGCTCGAGGGAGAAATGGGCGACAGTCACATGGGCCTGCACGCGCGGCTCATGAGCCAGGCGCTGCGCAAGATCACCGGCAGCGTCTCGCGCTCCAACACGATGCTGGTCTTCCTCAACCAGATCCGCATGAAGATCGGCGTGATGTTCGGCAATCCGGAAACCACAACCGGCGGCAACGCGCTGAAGTTCTACGCCTCGATCCGCCTCGAGATCCGTCGCATCGGCCAGATCAAGGAGCGCGAGGAGATGGTGGGCAACCAGACCCGCGTGAAAGTGGTGAAGAACAAGCTGGCACCGCCGTTCCGCCAGGTCGAGTTCGACATCATGTACGGCGAAGGCATCAGCAAGGTGGGCGAGCTGCTCGATCTCGGCGTGAAGGCGGGCGTGGTGGAGAAATCCGGCGCCTGGTTCAGCGCCAACAGCCAGCGCATCGGCCAGGGCCGCGAGAACGCCAAGCAGTTCCTGCGCGAGCACCCGGAGATCGCCGATGCGATCGAGGTCAAGGTGCGCGAGCAATCGGGCGTGGTCGCCAACACCATGCTTGCGAGCGCGGATGAGACGGAGGAGACGGCGGAGGCGGCGGAGTAGCCGCGGCGCGGCTGCGGCGGCGAAAGCTTCTTCCTTTCCGCCCCTCGCGCATGATCGAAACGCCCTGATGTGCGCCGCAGCATCGTGGGAAAAATGGCGAACTGCGCAGGCCGCCGCGTAACCGCTTGGCAGATCGGTCGGAAACGCACCATGTATCCCCATGCGGCCGTGTCCCCGGCCGCATGGGGACGTTCCAATGGATATCGGTCTCGCGCACCCTCCGCTCACCCTCGACAGCCGCTACGTCGAGTTCGATCAGCCGGTCCTGCTCTCCGGCGTGCAGGCTCTGGTGCGCGTGCTGCTGGAACAGGCGCGGCTCGACCGCGCGGCCGGGCATCGCACCGGCGGGCTGGTGTCGGGCTATCGCGGGTCACCGCTCGGCGGGCTCGATCTGGAACTCTGGCGCCGGCAGAAGCTGCTCGGGGCGTGCGACATCCGCTTCCAGCCCGGGCTGAACGAGGACATGGCGGCGACCATGCTGTGGGGCACGCAGCAGCTCGACGCCTTCCCCGGCGCGCGGGTGGAGGGCGTGTTCGGCATGTGGTACGGCAAAGGCCCCGGCGTCGATCGCTCGGGCGATGCGTTCCGCTGCGCCAACATGCTGGGCACGCACCGGTTGGGCGGCGTGCTCGCGGTCGCGGGTGACGACCACGGCGCGCAATCCTCCACCTACCCGCATCAGACCGAGCACGTCTTCCAGGGCGTGATGATGCCGATCCTGAACCCCGCCTCGGTGCAGGACATCCTGGATTTCGGCCTCGCCGGGATCGCGCTGTCGCGCTATTGCGGCCTCTGGACCGCCCTCAAAACGACTGCCGAGACCGCCGAGCAGGCCGCCACGGTCCTTGTCCCCGCCGAGCGTGCTTTCGCCACGCCCGAGCATCGGCTGCCGCCGCACCCGATCGGCTACGATCCCACGCTCGTCTATCCCGCCGACCGGTTCGAGCTGGAACGGCGGGTGATGGAGGAGCGGCTGCCCGCGCTGGCCGCCTGGGTGCGCACCAACCCGTTCGACCGCCGCGTTTTCGGGACCGACGATGCCCCGATCGGCCTCGTCACCGTCGGCCGCGCGCATATGGATACCTTGCACGCGCTGCGCAGGCTGGGCCTTGCCGACCATCCGCAGCTCGCGCTGTACAAAGTCGGCATGTCGTGGCCGCTGGAAACCGAGGGTCTGCGCGCCTTCGCCCGCGGCAAGCGCGCGCTGCTGGTGATCGAGGAGAAGCGCAGCTTCGTCGAATTGCAGCTCCGCGACGCTCTCTATCACCTTCCCGCCGCGCAACGACCGGACGTCGCCGGCAAGACCGACGCCGCCGGCGCGCCGCTGCTGTCGCCGCTGCTGGAGGTTTCTCCGGAAACGGTCGGCGGCGCGCTCGTCCGCTTCCTGACCGCCTACGGGCTGAACGTGCCCGAACCGCCGGCGACGCCGCATCCCGAACGCCCCGAAGGCCTGCTGCGCCGCATCCCGGCTTTCTGCGCCGGCTGCCCGCACGCGACTTCGACCGTGCTGCCCGAGGGCTCCATCGCCACCGCCGGCATCGGCTGTCATTTCATGGCGCAGGATCGCGGGCCGGAAACCCGCACCTTCACCCATATGGGCGGCGAAGGGGTCACCTGGGTCGGGCTCGCGCCGTTCACCGACATCCCGCATCTGTTCGCCAATATCGGCGACGGCACCTACACCCATTCCGGCATTCTCGCGATCCGCCAGGCGATCGCGGCGAAGGCGCGCATCACCTACAAGATCCTGGTCAACGACGCGGTGGCCATGACCGGCGGCCAGCCCGCCGAGGGCGGCTTCACCACTGCCGACATCGCCGCCCAGATGCGCGCCGAGGGCGTGCAGCGCATCGCCGTGGTTGCCGACGAGGCCGCCCGCCTGCCGCCCGCCACCGCCCTGCCGCACGGCACGACGCGCAGCACCCGCGCCGAACTCGACACGGTGCAGCGCGACCTGCGCGACACCGAGGGCGTCTCCGTCCTGATCTACGACCAGGTCTGCGCCACCGAAAAGCGCCGCCGGCGCAAGCGCGGCAAGCTTGCCGA
Source organism: uncultured Pseudomonadota bacterium (assembly GCA_963708095.1). GTDB lineage: Bacteria > Pseudomonadota > Alphaproteobacteria > Acetobacterales > Acetobacteraceae > JAJZVS01. The sequence goes on along the minus strand of OY970182.1, from coordinate 1,540,994 downwards.
AGCCACGCGCAGCGTCACCATCAACCCCGAGGTGTGCGAGAACTGCGGCGACTGCTCCACCCAGTCCGGCTGCATCGCGATCGAGCCGGTGGAAACCGCGCTCGGGCGCAAGCGGCGCATCAACCCGACCGCGTGCAACGTCGATCTGTCGTGCCTGAAAGGCTTCTGCCCGAGCTTCGTCACCGTCGCCGGGCCGCCGCGCGCGCCGGCCGCCGATGCACGCTGGGCGGCGCGGGAAGCGGAGTTCGCCGCCGCGCTGCCGGCCCCGACCCTGCCCGCCAAGGCGCCCTGGCGCGCGCTGTTCGCCGGTATCGGCGGCGGCGGCATCGTCACCTCCGGCGCCGTGCTGGCGATGGCCGCGCATCTGGAAGGTCGCGCCGTGCGCACGCTCGATTTCACCGGGCTGGCGCAGAAGAACGGTACCGTCGTTGCACATGTTCAGATCGGTGAGGACCCCGATCTTGACGTGGTGCGCATTCCGCTCGGGGAGGCCGACGTGATGCTGGCTGCCGACCTTGCCGTCGGCGCCGGGCCGGGCGTGCTGGAACGCTGCGCCCCGTCCTGCGCGGTGATCGGCAACCTCGATCTTGCCGCCACCGCCGCGTTCAAGGCGGATCCGCGGCTGGTGATCGACGCCGGGCTGCACCGGCGCACCATCGAGCGCGTCACCGACCCCGCCGCCGGCACCTACCTGCACGCGGTGCGGTTGGCGGAAACCCTGTTCGGTAACGCCCAGGCAATGAACACGATGCTGCTCGGCATCGCCTGGCAGCGCGGCCTGGTGCCGGTCGCCGAGGCGTCGATCCGCCGCGCCATCGAGCTGAACGCCGCCGCCGTCGCGGTGAACCAGCGTGCCTTCCTCTGGGGCCGCATCCTGGCCGCCCATCCGACGCTCGCCGAAGACATCCTGAGCCATCCCGCGGAAGCGCCGCCCGACGATCTCGACGCGCTGATCGCCGACCGCGTGGCCCGCCTCATCGACTACCAGAATGCCGCCTACGCCGCCCGCTACCGCACGCTGGCCGAGGCCGCCAAAGCCCGGGAGGTCGCCCTCTTCGGCGCCCCCGGCCGCTTCGCCCGCGCCGTGGCCGAGAATCTGTTCCGGGTCATGGCCATCAAGGACGAATACGAGGTCGCCCGGATGCACGCAGCCGCAACCTATGGCGCGCAGCCGGTATTTCACCTTGCCCCGCCGCTGATCACCCGCACCGACCCCGCCACCGGGCGACGCCGTAAGGTCGCCGTGCCCGGCTGGCTCGCGCTGCCGCTGTTCCGCCTGCTCCGCCACGGCAAGCGTCTGCGCGGCACCGCCCTCGACCTGTTCGGCCGCCAGGCGGAGCGGCGGTGGGAACGCGCGCTGATCGCGCAGTACGAAGCCGACATTCGCATCGTGCTGGAGCACCTCAGCCCCGGCAGCCTGGACACCGCCATCGGCCTCGCCGAACTCCCCGACCAGATCCGCGGCTTCGGCCCGGTGAAGGAGGCCAACCGCGCCAGAGCCACGGCCCAGCGCGAAGCGCTGCTCGGCCGCCTGCACGTCCCCGCCCTGGCGGCCTGAGCGTCCGCAAGCAAGGCCAGGGGGACAGCGTCTCCCTGGCCTTTTGCTTACAACGCCCCGCCGCGCCGTCCGGCGGCGGCACCGAGGCGCAGGCGCAGGGCGTTGAGCTTGATGAAGCCCTGGGCGTCGAACTGGTCGTAGGCGCCCTGGTCGTCCTCGAAGGTAACGACTTTCATCGAGTAGAGGCTGTTCGGGCTTTCCCGCCCGATGCAGGTGACGTTGCCTTTGTAGAGCTTCATGCGCACCCGGCCGCTGACCGATTTCTGGCTTTCGTCGATCAGCGCCTGCAGCATGCGTCGTTCCGGGCTGAACCAGAAACCGTTGTAGATCAGCTCCGCGTAGCGCGGCATGAGCTGATCCTTGAGGTGGGCGGCCTCACGGTCCAGGGTGATGCTTTCGATCGACCGATGGGCGGCGAGCAGGATGGTACCGCCCGGGGTTTCATAGACGCCGCGCGATTTCATGCCGACGAAACGGTTTTCCACCAGATCGAGCCGGCCGATGCCGTTGGCTTTGCCGTATTCGTTCAGTTTCGTCAGCAGCGCGGCCGGGGAAAGCGTGACGCCGTCGATCGCGACCGGATCGCCGTGCGCGAAATCGATGCTGATGACGGTGGGCTGATCGGGTGCGTCCTCCGGCCGGATGGTGCGCTGGTAGACGATTTCGTCCGCCTCGATCGCCGGGTCTTCGAGGATTTTTCCCTCTGACGAGGAGTGCAGTAGGTTGGCATCGACGCTGAACGGCGCTTCGCCGCGCTTGTCGCGCGCGATCGGGATCTGGTGCGCCTCGGCGAATTCCAGCAGCCTCGTGCGGCTGGTGAGGTCCCATTCGCGCCAGGGGGCGATGATGGTGATGTCCGGTTTCAGCGCGTAGTAACTCAGCTCGAAGCGCACCTGGTCGTTGCCCTTGCCGGTGGCGCCGTGCGCGACGGCGTCGGCGCCGGTGGCCTCCGCGATCTCGATCTGGCGTTGCGCGATCAGCGGCCGCGCGATCGAGGTGCCGAGCAGGTACTGCCCCTCGTACAGCGCATTGGCGCGGAACATCGGGAAGACGAAGTCGCGAACGAAGGTCTCGCGCAGGTCGTCGATGAAGATCTCCTTCACCCCGGCCTGTTCGGCCTTGCGGCGCGCGGGTTCCAGCTCCTCCCCCTGGCCGAGGTCGGCGGTGAACGTGACGACCTCGCAGCCGTAGGTGACCTGCAGCCAGCGCAGGATGACGCTGGTATCGAGCCCGCCCGAATAGGCGAGCACCACTTTCTTCACGTTCTTCCTGGCCATGCCGGAACCCTTTCGCCGCTGCGGCGCGGGAGTAGCCCTGGGCGGGCGGCGGGTGCAAGGGCAGGGGGCTCCAGCCGCGGCCGGCGCCGCCAGGTTCAGTCGGCGACGGAGGCGGCCGGCGGGTGGTACTGCGGCGCTTCGGTGCGGTCGAACATGCCGTAGTCGCGCAGGATGCGCACGACCCGGGCCCGGCAGCCCGTCGGGCGCGTTTGCGCCAGCGCGATCTCCGGGGTGCGCCAGAAGGAGAGCCGCAGGCCCTTGGCAGGGTTGGGGATGCTGTCGAACCGGTCCCAGGCGATCGGCGCGTCGGCTTCCGGCGTGGTGTCCAGCGCCGCCTGCGGCGGTAGGGCGTCCAGCGCCGCCTGCGGCCCCTCGATCAGCAGCGCGGCCTTGGCCTCGCCGGTCGCGGTCAGGTCCCCCCGCTGGCCGCCCGGCACGAAGCCGGGCGGCGCTTCCGTGTCGGCCGCCACCTCGCCCACCCGCAGCCGGTAGTCCCGGAACACCGTCGCGCGTCCGTCCGTTTGCACCGCATGATGATGCGCTTGGGTGCGCCAGCGGACCAGCGCCTTCTCGTCGCGCCAGGTGGAGAGCGAGACCAGCCAGCCGTCCCGCCGCCGGCTCCTGAAGCGCTCGTTGTCGAGGAAGCCGTCGATCCGTTGCAGCTCCGGCTTCAGGGCGGCGGCGTGCGCCAGGTAGGCGTCCCAGCGGTCGGGCTTCGGCTGCACTTCGAAGATGACGATGAACATCGGGCGCTTCCTTCAGTCGTTTGCCGCCGGGATCCCGCCGGCACTCCCGTCACGGCAGTCATGATCTACGCGGGCTGGCGGAGCGGCTGGTGCCGCGCGGACAGCACGATCGCCGCCGCCGATATATCGAGGGTCGCCGCCAGCAACAACGCCGGGCGGTAACTCCCGAAAGCATCGTGCAGCGATCCGTAGAAGACCGGCCCCAGCGCCATGGCGAGCTGGATCCCGCAGGACGCCATTCCGAACGCCGTGCCGAACGAGGCGGCACCGAATTCCCGCCGCACGATGATCGGCGCCAAGGTCGTCACGTTGCCGATCGTCAGGCCGAACATGATGCTCGCGCCGACCAGAACGGCCGGCACCGGCACCAGCGCCAGCAAGCCCAGGGCGATTGCCGCCGCCAGCAGAACCCGGCCCGCGGCCATCCGTCCATCGATCCGGTCGGCAACGCGCGCGAGCACCAGGCGGCCGACGAGCGCGGCGCCCGCGGTGGCCGAGACGGTCGCTGCGGTGGCGGAGGTGCCGAGCGATGGTGCGATCAGCGTGACCTGATGGGTCAAAAAGCCGACCTGCACCATCATGCCGATGCCGAACGCCGCGGTGACGCTGCGCAGCGCGGCGGTTCGCACCGCCTGGCGCCGGCGCCACCGCGGCATCTCGGGGGCGACGGCCATGGGGGCCGGCAGCTCCCCATCCGGACCCAGGCCCAGCTCCTGCGGGCAGTGCCGCAGCACCGCTCCGGCCAGCAGCAACAGCGCCGCAAGCGCGAGCAGGCCCGCGACCGTCGTCGTGGCCGCGAACCCGATGCGCCCGATCCCGAACAGCAGGGCGGGCACGCCGATCATGCCGCCGGCGCTCGCCCCGAGCGATGCGATCGATATCGCACGCCCCTGATGCCGTTCGAACCACGGCGCCAGCGTGGTCGCCACCGCGGTGGTAGAAAGGCAGGCCCAGCCGAGTCCCATCACGAAAAAAGCGAGATAGGCTTGCCACAGTCGATCCGCGTGCCCGATCGCGGCCACGCCGCCGACGAGCGCCAGCGCCCCGAGCGCGACCACGGGACGCGGTCCGAACCGGCCGATCGCGCTGCCGACCGGGATCATCAACAGCGCGCTGACGACGTAGAACAGCGTCACGGCGCCCGACACGAGGCCGTTCGGCCAGCCGTGCGCCGCGATCAGCGCGTGCATATAGACCCCGGCGCCGAACAGACCGAGTGCGTTGCCGATCAACGCGACCACCAGGCAAGCGCCGACAATCCACCAGCCGTAGAAAACCCGGGAGCAGACCGACGCGGCCGGCATCGGAGCGCGGCCGCGGGTCATGCCGCGGCGGGCACGCGCAGGAACGCCTCGGTCGCGCGATAGAGCGCCGTGCGACCCTCCTCCAGATGCATCAGATGCGTGGCGCGCGGGATCACCACGTCCCGCCGTTCCGCCGCGTTCGATAAGGCGGCGCACAGCCATGCCGCATCGGCATCGGTGCACATCCCGTCCCATTCGCCGCGGATGATCGCAACCGGCGCGCGGACGCGGGTGGGATCGTAGGCCAGGTCGCCGGCCCAGGCATCGAAGATGTCCTGGAACGGGCCGCTGGGCGTCTGCACCGAAGGCGGCGTGCGGCTGCGGCTCGCCGGGTCTCCGTCCAGATACTGTTCCGCCCAGGCGACGAAATGCCGGGCGGACAGGACGGGAGGTTCGCCGGCCGGGACGTCCTGGGTGAAGCGGTCCCATTGGTCCTGCGCCGAGATCAGGCGCCAGGCCGGCAGGTGTTGCGGGGCGGCGTGCGGTTCCCGCCCAGCGATCGGGCCAAAGAAGACCATCCGGTCCACAAGCTCCGGGCAGGCCCCGGCAAGCCGGCCGGCGACGATGCTGCCCCAGGAATGGGCGATCAGCGCGACTGGCGCCCCGTCGTGGCGGCCGGCGATGAAGCGGACGGCGTGTTCCAGTTGCAGGCACGCGTCCTCCGCACGTCCGAGCGGGGGGTGCGCCGCCGCGGGCTCGGCGAACTCCGGCCAGGGGTCCGAGTACGCACCGAACCCGTGGAAGTCGAGGCCCCAGACATGGAATCCCGCCGTGCACAGCGAATTGCGCCAGGAGCGGCCGTCGAACCGATGCGCGATCGACAGCGCGGACGGGAACGTGCCGCCGTGGACATAGAGCACCGCACGCCCGGTATCGGGCGCGCCGGCGGCGGGCGGCAGGTGGCGGAGAAACAGCCGGCGCCCGGCGTGTGGGCCGGGAATGCGGTGATGGGTCTCGCGCGGGTCGAGCAGCGCGGCGGTCGGGGTTTCATCGCGACGTGACGGCATTGGGCTGGCCCTCCGTTCGGTTGCGGTGCCGCGCAGCATGACGACGGGGAGGTGCCGTGTCCCGTGCGATCGCTTCGGTCGAAACCGAAGCATCCGCCGCTGTATCGGGAACCGTGGCGGCGTATGATCGGCCCATGTCGTCCGCTCCCGCCTCCATGGCCGAGATCGCCGCCGCCATCGGCTTGCCGGCGCGGGCTTTGGTGCTGACGGCGCTGCTCGATGGCCGCGCGCTGACGGCAAAGGAGCTGGCGCACCGCGCCGGCGTCGCGGCGCCGACCGCGAGCGGGCATCTGGCGCGGTTGCTGGATGCCGGCCTGCTGGCAGTGACGCGGCAGGGACGGCACGCCTATTTCCGCCTGGCCTCGCCGGAGGTGGGGCACATGCTGGAGGCGATGCTGGCGGTGGCGGGCGCGCGTGCCGACGCGACGGCCCCGCGCTGGCGGGGCGATGCGCGGTTGCGGTTGGCGCGCACCTGTTACGACCACCTGGCCGGCCGGCTCGGCGTGGCGCTGGCGGATGCGCTGGTGGTGCGCGGGCACGTGGTGCTGGGCTCGGATGGCGGCGAGGTGACCGCGGCGGGGGCTGCGTTCCTGGATCGGTTCGGGGTGGATGTGGCGGCGATTGGCCACGGGCGGCGGGCGTTCTGCCGGCCGTGCCTGGATTGGAGCGAGCGGCGGCCGCATCTGGCGGGGGCGGTGGGGGCGGCGCTGGCGGGGCGGTGCTTCGCGCTGGGGTGGGTGGTGCGGGAGCGGGATAGCCGGGCGGTGGGGATTTCTTCGGAGGGGGAGCTCGGGTTGGCGGCGATGTTCGGGGTGGATGTTGGGGGGGTGCTGGGGCGGCTCGGGACATGAATGCCCGAGCGCGACCGCCGCGCCGTTTCCGCGCAATTATCTGCCGAGCCTGGTTCAAATCGACTTTGCATGAGGGCGACGGCCCGATCTCGCTCGGCAGACATCGTTCCGGGCTACGCTGGTTGGATTTCAGGCCCCTCCGGTGCGGCTTTATTCAGACCACGTTCCGCCTCGATCATATAATCACGGGTTATCGGAACGCGGTCCCAGGTTTTCGCCAGTTGGAGCTGGAGCACCATGTTGGTGCTCCGGCGGAAGCCGATCTCGCAGAGCGTGAGGTAGAATTCCCACATCCGAAAGAAGCGCTCGTCGTAGAGATCGACGATCTCGTTGCGGTTCATGGCCACCCGCTGGCGCCAGTGCCGGAGCGTTTCGGCATAATGCAACCGCAGGATCTCGAGATCGGTTGCGAACAGGCCGCTGGCTTCGACGGAGGCGAACAGTTCCGACAGTGATGGCGTATCGGCACCGGGAAAGATGTGTTTGCGGATGAACGGATTGATCGCGCCGGGCAGACCGGCATCCCCGATTGCGTGCAGCAGGGCAACCCCGTCGGGGTTCAGAAGATTGTCGAGCGTCCTGAAGAAGTCGCCGTAATTCCGTTTGCCGACATGCTCGAACATGCCCACGGAAACGATCCGGTCGTAACACCCAGTCTCCTGGCGATAATCCCGCAGTTCGAACCGCACGCGGTCGGCAAGTCCCGCCGCGGCCGCACGCTGCCGGCTGACCTGATGCTGTTCGACGCTGAGGGTCAGGCCGGTGACATCGGCACCGGCGATGCGCGCAAGATACAACGCCATCCCGCCCCAGCCAGAGCCGATATCGAGAATTTTTAAGCCGGGTCGATCCAGCATCAGCTTTGCCGCGATATGTCGCTTTTTGTTCTCCTGGGCCTGCTCAAGCGTGTCGTCCGGCGTGCAGAAATAAGCGCAGGAATATTGCTGATCGGAGTCGAGGAACAACGAGTAGAGTTGGCCGGAGAGATCGTAATGCGCGGCGACATTGCGCTTCGCCCGGGCGATCGGATTATTCTGCTTGAGCAGTCTGCGGCCTTTGCCCAGCAATGCCAGCCACGCATTGTCGTCCTCATGAACCTTGTTGCGGGCCAGGATGTCGATAAAGTCGTAGAGGGAACCGGAATCGATCGTCAGCGTCCCGTCCATATATGCCTCGCCGATCACCAGGCTCGGATTAAGCGCCAGCCGCAGATCGGTGCGGCGTGATGCGAGCCGGATAACGACCGATGGCGGCGAACCATCACCGATCGAGTGCGGGCGCCCGATGCTGTCGATGATGCAAAGGCTGCCGTTACGGACGACGGTTTTGAGGAGCGCTGCGAACAATGCCGGTGTCTCCCTGGGCAACATTCGATCAAGATGGTCGAAATACGGCATGGCTTCAATTGGCCCGATCGCGAAGCACTCCATCATCACACCCAACGCGGCTCCGGGATTCGTGAGGGCGCTGTAGGAATCCCTGGGCGCTCCGAAAGCCTCGATTTGCGGAACAACCTAAGCAACCAGCGGTCTATTGGAGGGCATCGCGTTGAAAGTACGCTAAACAACCCCAAGCGTAAAAAATCAAATAATTCAGATGATTGACCGAGCCGTCCCACAAACGACCGTTTCGTAGACGGTCGGTTTTGACGAGGCTGGCGGCCCAAAATATGTCCACAGAATAGATCTCAATACTCGAAATCATCCCAGGGTATCCATTACCTTTGTTGGACGCCCTATTGTGCGCGATGTTCCCGTCTTGTTCGGATTTGGCGTTTCTTAGCGTACTTTCAACGCTATGCCCTCTCGAAGGCTTCGGCAGCTACGGCTTTCCGGAAAGCCGCGCGGCATCCTTCGCGCTGATCGCCTACGCCTCCTCCTGAGGCACGACCCCTCCGTGGTCCTCCTCCTTCCTCCCCTCTTCTCCGTGTTAAAATCGCAGCCCGCCCGCCGCCCGCAACCTGGGTGCAGATGCACCCGCCCGCCATCACGGACACGACACGGTCCACAGCCCTGCCGTAAGAACGTCCCGAGCCGAGTAAACCCACCGGCGGCACCCGCCGGTGTCACTCCATCACCGACCCCACCCCACCCCTTGCCGCGCCGCCGCAACAGTGGGGTAATCGGCGCCATACCAACCGGAGGAACGCCGATGACCGAATACACCTGGGAACACATCCACCTGCGCAGCCCCAACCCGGAAGCCACCGCCGCCTGGTACGAGCGGATCCTGGGCGCCGAAGTGATCCGCACCCCCCAGACCGGCGGCGCCACCCGCATCGACCTCACGCTCGGCGGCGGCCAGAAAGTGTTCATCGCCACGGCCAACCCCGCGCTTACCACCGCCGCCCCGCCGCAGACCCCCTATTTCGGCCTCGAACACATCGGCCTGACGGTCACCGACCTCGACGCCGCCGCGGCCGAACTGAAAGGCAAGGGCGTCACCTTCGTCACCGAGCCGATGACCGCCCGCCCCGGCGTGCGCATCGCCTTCATCCGCGGCCCCGAGAACGTCCTGATCGAGCTGATCCAGCGCGGCTGAGCCGCACGCCCGTCCGGTCGGGCGCCGCAACCGATCCGTCGGTCCGGCGCCCGATCGGCGACCGCCACGCCCGGCGACCGCCTGCTCCCCCGCCGCCGCTCCGACGGCCGCACCGCCCGGAGCGGCCTGCCCCGACGATCCCCCGCGCCGGCAAGCCCCGTCAGCCGGACACTACACCGCCGGCCACAGCCAGGCGGCACCGCGCACGCCCGACGAATCGCCGTGTTTGTTGCGGACGACGGGGGTTCGCACGACATCGCTGAACACGTGCCGCCCGATCAGCCCGGGCAGCTCGGTATAGAGATGCTCCATGTTGGACAGCCCGCCGCCCAGCACGATCACGTCCGGATCGAGCATGTTCACGACCACCGCCAATCCGCGCGCGACCCGCTCCACATGCCGCGCGAGGGCATCGCGTGCGCGCGCCTCCCCGGCCGCGGCGCGGGCCGGCAGGCTGCTGGCGTCGTGCGCGTCCGGCCCGTCGGCGTCGGCCGCCAGCGCCGGGCCGCAGACGAAGCGTTCCAGGCAGCCCCATTGCCCGCACCAGCAATGCGGACCGGGAACCTCCTGCACCGACGGCCAGGGCAGCGGGTTGTGGCCCCATTCGGCGGCGATGCGGTGCGGTCCGCGGTGCAGCTTGCCGTCGATCACCACGCCGCCGCCGACGCCGGTGCCGAGGATCACGCCGAACACCAGCCCGAAGCCGGCGCCAGCGCCGTCGGACGCCTCGGACAGCGCGAAGCAGTTGGCATCGTTCTCCACCCGCACCTCGCGCCCGAGCTTCGCGCTGATGTCGCGGTCGAAGGCGTGCCCGTTCAGCGCGATGGAACTCGCGTTCTTCACCAGTCCGGTAGCCGGGCTGATCGCGCCGGGGATGCCGATCCCGACGGTGGCGCCGGCGCCGAGCTCGGTCTCCGCCTCGCGCACCAGGGCGGTGATCGCGTCCAGGGTGGCCGCGTAGCCGGCGGGGGTGGGAATGCGGTGGCGCAGCGCCTCGCTCCCGTCCGGGGCGAGGGCGGCGATCTCGATCTTGGTGCCGCCGAGGTCGATGCCGATGCGATGCTGGGTCATGCGCGCCAGCATGCGTCGGGGCCGCGGGTTGCTCAAGCCGTCGGCTTGCCGAAGCACGGGCGGCGGGGCCAGGATGGGCGCCATGAGCGAGACGGTGCTGGACGTGAAGGGGCTCAACTGCCCGCTGCCCGTGTTGCGGGCCAACCGCAGCCTGCGCAGCATGGCCCCAGGGGCGCGGCTGCGCGTGCTCGCCACCGACCGCGCGGCCGTCGCCGATTTCCACGCCTATTGCCAGGAGACCGGCCACGCCCTGCTCGCCTGGTCGGAGGAGGCGGGCGTATTCAGCTTCGTGATCCGCCGCCGCGCCGAGGATCCGCCGCCGAAGGAGGATGGGCCATGACCACCGCCCTCTTTACCCATCCCGCCTGCCTCGGCCACGCGCCCGGCCCCTGGCACCCCGAGCGGCCGGAGCGGCTGCGCGCCGTGCTCGCCGCGCTGGAGGATGAGGCGTTCGCCCCCCTGCTGCGCGAGGCGGCGCCGGAGGCCACGCGCGAACAGCTCGCGCTCGCCCATCCGCCCGCCTACATCGAAGCGATCCTGGGCATCCGGCCGCCGGCGGGGGAGACCGTGGCGCTCGATGCCGACACCGTCATGAGCGAGGGCAGCGCCGCAGCGGCCCTGCGCGCGGCGGGGGGCGCGATCGCCGCGGTCGATGCGGTGATGGACGGCTGGGCGCGCACCGCCTTCGCCGCGGTGCGCCCGCCCGGCCACCACGCGGAGCCCGGGCGCCCGATGGGCTTCTGCCTGTTCAACAACGCCGCGGTCGCCGCACTTTGGGCGCGGGCGCGCTGGGGCCTGAAGCGGGTCGCGGTGGTGGATTTCGACGTCCACCACGGCAACGGCACCCAGGCGATCTTCGGTCCCGATGCGGATCTGTTCTACGCCTCATCGCACCAGAGCCCGTGCTATCCCGGCACCGGATCGGCGCGCGAGCACGGCGTCGCGGGCAATGTCGTCAACGCCCCGCTGGCGCCCGGTTCGGACGGCGCGGCGTTCCGGGCCGCCTGGTCCGGCACGATCCTGCCGGCGCTGGCGGCGTTCAGTCCGGAGCTGCTGATCGTCTCCGCCGGGTTCGACGCGCACAAGGCCGATCCGTTGGCGGAACTGCGGCTGGAGACGGCGGATTTCGCCTGGATCACGGAAGAGCTGCTGGGGGTCGCGAGTGGCCGGTTGGTGTCGGTGCTGGAGGGCGGCTACAACGTCGACGCGCTCGCCGCCGCAGCGGCGGCGCATGTGCGCGTGCTGATGGGGGCGGCGTGATGGCGGACGTGTCGATCCGGGAACGGGTCAAGCGCCCGCCGGCGCCGGCGATGATCGAGAGCTACTACGGCCCGGCTCTGGACCGCGCGTTCCGCACCCAGTTCGATCCAGAAATATGGGTGCATCTCGCGCATTGCGCGATGCTGGACCGCCAGCGGATCATCTCCGCCGCCGACGCGGCTGCGATCCGGAGCGCGCTGCTGGAGTTGCACGCCGCGGGGCCGGCGGTGCTCGGCGCGGATGGCACCGCCGAAGACCTCTACAGCTATATCGAGCGCCACCTGATCCGCGTGCTCGGCCCCGAGGTCGGCGGCCGGCTGCACACCGGCCGCAGCCGCAACGATTTGCACGTGACCACCTGGCGCATGAGCCTGCGCGCGCAGTTGGGCGAGGTGCTGGCCGCACTCGGCGCGCTGCGCCGGGTCGTGCTGGACCAGGCGCGGCGATACGCGGGGACGGTGATGCCGGGCTACACGCATTGGCAGCACGCGCAGCCGGTCACCTTCGGCTACTACCTGCTGGCGTTCGCCGATGCGCTGGCGCGGGATTTCGCCCGCCTGCGCGCGGCGTATGACCGCACCGACTGCTGCCCGCTCGGCGCCGGCGCGCTCGCCACGACGGCGTTCCCGCTCGATCGCGACTTCACCGCCGCCGCGCTCGGTTTCGCGCAGGTGATGGAAGTGGCGTACGACGCCGTTTCCTCCCGCGACGACGCGGCCGAGGCGGTGGCGGCCTGCGCCGTGCTGACCAATGGCCTGTCCCGCCTCGCGGTCGATCTGCAGGCATGGAGCACTTACGAGTATCGCTTCATCGAGCTGGCGGACCAGCATTGCGCGGTCTCCTCCATCATGCCGCAGAAGAAGAACCCGGCGGCGCTGGAGCACATCAAGGCGACCGCGGCGATGGTCGCCGGGGCGCTGACGGCGGTGCTGGCGGCGAGCAAGAACACGGCGTTCGCCGATGTGTCGGACGGGGTGACGGCGGGCAACGAACCCGCGCTGGATGCCGCGCTGCGCACGCGGCGCATCCTGGTGCTGGCCGCGGACGTGCTGGGCGCGCTCACCGTATTTCCGGACCGGATGGCGGAGTTCGCCGCCACCGGCTACGGCACCGCGACGGAACTGGCGGACGTGATCGTGCGCGAGACCGGGCTTTCCTTCCGTATGGCACATAATATCGTGGCCGTCGTGGTGGCCGAGGCGATCGCCGCCGGCCGCGCGGCGAACGAGATCGCGCCCGCCGAGCTGGAAGCGGCGGCGAAGCGCCTGTTCGGCCGCACGCTCGGCCTGTCGGCGGATGTGGTGCGCGCCGCGCTTGACCCAGCCGAGAACGTGCGACGGCGCACGGTCACCGGCGGTCCGGCGCCGACGAACATGGCAACGATGCTGGCCGTCCGCGACGCGGCGCTGGCGGTGGAGATGGAAGAAGTCGAAAGCCGCGCCGCGCATCTGGCCGCGCGACGGGCGGCAATGTTCACCACAGCCTGATCTTCTCCCTCCCCCGCAAGGGGGGAGGGAGTCACCCGAAAGAAAGAGAACCCGGCGATGCGCAACAGCGAAACGATCTGGCAACTGGTCGATGCGAAAGCGGACCCGTTCGCCGCCCTCAGCGACCGCGTCTGGGGCATGCCCGAGCTCGCCTACACCGAACATCGCTCCTGCGCCGAACACAAAGCGATGCTGGAACAGCAAGGCTTTCGGCTGACCCAAGAAATCGCCGGCATCCCTACCGCGGTGATGGGCGAGGCCGGCGAAGGCGGCCCGGTCATCGCCATCCTCGGCGAATACGACGCGCTGCCCGGGCTCAGCCAGGAAGCCGGCGTCGCCGAGCACCGCCCGCTGCCCGGCGACGGCTTCGGTCATGGCTGCGGGCACAACCTGCTGGGATCGGCCTCCCTGCTCGCCGCCACCGCGGTGAAGGACTGGCTGGCAGTGTCCGGCCTGCCCGGCCGGGTGCGCTACTACGGCTGCCCGGCCGAGGAGGGTGGTGCTGCTAAGGGCTTCATGGTCCGCGCCGGCGCGTTCGACGACGTGGATATCGCCATCTCCTGGCACCCGGCGGCGTTCTGGGGCGTGAACGAGCCGCGCTCGCTCGCCAACACGCGCATCGATTTCACCTTCTCCGGCCGCGCCTCCCACGCCGCCGCGGCGCCGCATCTCGGCCGTTCCGCGCTCGATGCGGTGGAACTGATGAGCGTCGGCGTGAACTACCTGCGCGAGCACATGCCCTCCGACGCCCGCATCCATTCCGCGATCCTCGACGCCGGCGGGATCGCGCCCAACGTAGTGCAGGCGCGCGCCAAGGTGCGCTACCTGATCCGTGCGCGCGACCTGCCGGAACTGACCCCGCTGGTCGCGCGCGTGCGCAAGGTGGCCGATGGCGCGGCGCTGATGACCGAAACGACGGTGGAAGCGCGGGTGATCAGCGCGGTATCGAACCTACTCGGCAACGACCCGCTGGAGCGCGCGCTGCACGACAACCTGGAACGCCTCGGCCCGCCTCCGTTCGACGCCGCCGACCGCGACTTCGCCGCCCGGATCCAGGCGACGTTGAGCGAACAGGACATCGCGAGCGCCTTCCGCCGCGCCGGCGTGCCGCTGCGCCGGGATGTCGCCTTGTGCGACGTGGTCGTGCCGCTCGATGCGCCGGCGGAACCGATGGTGGGCTCGACCGATGTCGGCGACGTGAGCTGGAAGGTGCCGACCGTGCAGGCGCGCGGGGCCACCTACGCGATCGGCACGCCGGGCCATTCCTGGCAGCTCACCGCGCAAGGCAAGACGCCGGCGGCGCACAAGGGGATGCTGCACGTCGCCAAGGCGATGGCCGCGACCGCGGTCGATGCGATGACCGACCCGGCGCTGGTCGCGCGCGCCAAGGCGGACCACGCCGCGAAGCTCGCCGCCACGCCCTACGTGTGTCCGTTGCCGGAGGGGATCGATCCGCCGATAGACATGTCGCGCGCGTCCTAGGCGGCCGGGTCTGGCAAGGACGTACCCGCTGCGGGCCTGTGCCCGTGGCGGGCATCTCCCGAGCACCTCTAGACCATATCCTGCATCGCGCCGGGCACGGCAAAGATGCGCCCCTCAAGATGGGGGACTCCCAAAATCCGTCTTCGTTTCTTGTCAGGCCGCCATTGAACCGATCTGCCTCGATGTTGGCGGGAAGGTCGGCGGGTGTTCCCTGTGCGGCCAACGCCTCTTCGGCTTCGTCGAAGACGTGCCGGGTTGTCCAGGCATCGGATTCACGTTGATGAAAGCCCCAGTCTGCGGCCAAGGCGCGCTCGGACCACGCGATCCCGCGTGTCACGGCAAGCCGCCGGAGGGAGGTATTGTAGTCAGAGTATTTGATATGGAACAAATAGAGGTTCGAATCAGCCGGAGCGCGTTGATCGCAGGCATGGAATCCTGGTGCCCAGCGCACGGGCGCTCCTGCGAGCAAGGGCTTGCATAGCCACCCGCTGAATCTCAGCAACGATCGTTGCCGCAGGACAGGGGCGCAGCGGTCAAGCGCCGGCTCGAGGGTGCGCCTGTGTATCACCTCGAATCCGACAGGCCTCGCGTAGGTCTCCCGGGTTCGGTCCACGTAGTCCGCCAGGGTTGCGGATAGGCGCGGATCGGGAACGATCATCTCGTCACAGTCGGTGTAGATCACGACGTCATGATCGCACAGCATCTTCTTGTGCAAATCGCTGACGAACGCGGCACGCTCTCCGTCGTCAAAAGGCGAACGCGGCATGCGCAGCCGCTCCTCGGGCGCCAATCCGTCCGTGCTGCCGTCGTCCGACCCGTGGTCGATCACCAGGACGTTCCCGGCATGGCGGCGATAGTGCCGCAGCCAGCGCGGCAGGTTCGCGGCTTCGTTGTAGACCATGGTCATCGCGAGCATGCGCATCGACTGTCCGCCGGCGTCGGTGCTAGCCGGCGAGCAGCCGGGCGGCGAGGATCGCAAGCCCGGTGATCGCCAGGGTGGCGTGCACCCCCACGACCCCGCTGCCGAACCGCCCGCGCCGCAGCCGCACCGCCAGGATCACAAGCCCCGCCAGCATGGCAAGCCCCAGCACCACGGCCGCCGCAAGCCGGAACCCGCCGATGCCGGGCGGCGCCGGCGGCCCGGGGCGTTGCAACGCCAGCACCAGCAGCGTCACCCCGGCCGCGCCCGCCAGCCCGTGCGCGGCGCCCACCGGCCACGGCACCGGCGGCGGCCCGTCCGAACGCAACTGCAGGATCGCCAGCACCGACCCGGCCACCGCTGCGGCCAGGCACACCCACGCCGCCCAGACGGTCAGGGTCAGGCTCACGTCAGATACCGCACCGTCAGATGCGCCTCGAAATCCGTCGGATCGAGCGGCTTGCCGGTGGCTGCCCGCAGCAGGTCCTGGAACCCGAGCAGGCTCCCCTGGCCGTGCACATGCGTCCGCAGCCAGCCCAGCAGCGGCGCCGCGTCCCCCTGCGCCAGCGCCGCATCGAGGCCGGCGACCGACCGCCGCGCCGCCGCCATGAGCTGCGCCGCCGCCATCGCCCCCAACGTGTAGCTCGGGAAATAGCCGAACGCGCCGTCGTACCAATGGATGTCCTGCAGGCAGCCGCGGGCGTCGTCCGGCGGCGTGACGCCGAGCAGCGCGCGCAACCCGTCGTTCCACGCTCCCGGCAGGTCGGCCACCGCGAGGTCGCCGCCGATCAGCGCCTGTTCCAGCCGAAAGCGCAGGATCACGTGCGCGGGATATGTCATTTCATCCGCATCGACCCGGATGAAGCCCCGTTCCACCCGCCGCCACAACCGCCCCAGGTTGGCGGGCGCGTAGGGCGCCGGATCGCCTCCGAACGCGCCCAGCAATTCCGGGCCGAGCCAGGAGAGGAACGCGTCGGAGCGCGCCGCCTGCATCTCGATGATCAGCGACTGGCTTTCGTGCGCCGCCATCCCGGCGGCCTCTCCCACCGGCTGGCGGGCGTACGCGGCGGGCAGGCCGCGTTCGTAGAGCGCATGGCCGGTCTCGTGCACCACCCCCAGCACCGCCTGCGCAAAATCCGCCGGATCGTAGCGGGTGGTGATGCGTACGTCGGCCGGCGTGCCGCCGGAGAACGGGTGCGCCGAACGATCCAGCCGCGCATGGGCGAAATCGAGCCCCAGTCGTTCCGCAAGCCGCCGGCACAGCGCCTCCTGCGCCGCGACCGGGAACGGGCCGGTCGGGCGCAGCGGTGCGGGCAGGACGGCTTGGCGCGCCTCGGCCCGCGGCAGGGCGCCGGCGAGGAAGGCCTCATAGGCGGCGAACACCGGCGCCACGTCGGCCGCGCCAATGCCGCGCTGGTAGCCGTCCATCAGCGCGTCGTAGCGCGACAGCCCGAGCGCCGGGGCAAGCGCGTCGGCCTGTTCGCGCACCAGCCGGACCACGGATTCGAGGTGCGGGCGCACCTCGGCGAAATCCGACCGTGCGCGGGCGCCGCGCCAGATTTTCTCGCAGGCGGAATTCTCCCGCGCCTGCGCTTCCACCAGCCGGCCGGGCAGGGCGCAGGCCCGGGTATGGGCGTGGCGCATCAGGCGCAGGTTGGCCGCGCGCCAGGGATCGGTCTCGCCGGCCGCCTCGGCGGCGGCGAGATCCTCCTCCGTCTCCGGCGCGACCAGCAGCCCATGTGCGAGCCCCGCAAGCACGGCGAGCTGGTCTCCGCGCGCTGCCGCGCCGCCGGGCGGCATCATCGCCGCCGCGTCCCAGCCAAGCATGGCGGCGGCTTCGTGGATGGTGGTGATGCGGGCGAAGCGCGCGGTCAGGCGGTCGTAGGCGGCTTGGTGGGTCACGGGGCGCTTGGTCCGGGCCAATGGGGGCGGGCGGCCGCACCCTAGAAGCGCTGCGGGCGCGGCGGCAAGCGGCGGTCCGCCGGACCATGGTAACATGTTACCGCGACGCGAACCCCTTGACCGGCAGCGGCCCTCAGGCCATAAGCCGCCGCCTGTTTCAAGGGACGAAAGATGAAAACCACCCTCTCGCTCAAGCCTGCGGAGGTGAACAAGGACTGGGTGCTGATCGACGCGGAGGGGCTGGTGCTCGGCCGGCTCGCCTCGATCGTCGCCAACCGTCTGCGCGGCAAGCACAAGCCGCAGTTCACCCCGCATGTCGATTGCGGCGACAACGTCGTCATCGTGAACGCCGCCAAGGTGCGGATCACGGGCAACAAGACCGCGGACTCGGTATTCTACTACCACACCGGCTATCCGGGCGGCATCAAGGGCCGCACCATCCGCGAGCGGCTGGAGGGCAAGCACCCGGAAAGCGTGCTGGAAAAGGCGGTGGAGCGGATGATCACCCGTGGCCCGTTGCAGCGCAAGCAGATGAAGCACCTGCACGTCTATCCCGGTGCCGAACACCCGCACGAAGGCCAGGCCCCGAAGAAGCTGGACATCGCCGCCATGAACAAGAAGAACCGGAGGGATTGAGCGCATGTCCGGAACCGAAACCCGCACGCTCGCCGACCTCAAGGACCTCGCGGTCGCCGCTGCCGTGGTGCCGTCGGACCAGCCGAAGCGGGAGCCGAAGCGCGACGCGCAAGGCCGCGCCTATGCCACCGGCCGGCGCAAGAACGCCATCGCCCGCGTCTGGGTGAAGCCCGGCAAGGGCGAGATCCTGATCAACGACAAGAAGGCGGCGCAGTATTTCGCCCGTCCCGTGCTGCGCATGCTGATCACGCAGCCCTTCCTGGTCGCCGATCGCTACAACCAGTTCGACGTCTTCTGCACCGTCGTCGGCGGCGGCCTGTCCGGCCAGGCCGGCGCGGTGCGCCACGGGATCAGCCGCGCGCTCACGAACTACGAGCCCGACCTGCGCGGCATCCTGAAAGTCGCCGGCTTCCTCACGCGCGACTCCCGCGTGGTGGAGCGCAAGAAATACGGCAAGGCCAAGGCCCGTCGCAGCTTCCAGTTCAGCAAGCGGTAATTGCGGACCCAGCGCCGCCGGGGAATACTGCCCCGGCGGCAGCGGACGAGACGGAGGCAGGCGGGATGGTATCGGTGTTCATCGATGGGGAGGCCGGAACAACCGGTCTCGGTATCG
This sequence comes from uncultured Pseudomonadota bacterium, assembly GCA_963708095.1. GTDB lineage: Bacteria > Pseudomonadota > Alphaproteobacteria > Acetobacterales > Acetobacteraceae > JAJZVS01. Next base: position 1,522,340 of record OY970182.1, on the reverse strand, counting down.
CAACAAAGCTGGCGGCGCTGGCGGATGTGACGGTACGCAGCCTGCCCGAGGCGCATCGCAAGGACCCCGCCGCCCGCCGGGACCTGATGGCGGTCGTCGATCTCGTCGTTTTGTGCCTGCCGGATGCGGCGGCCCGGGAAAGCGTGGCGCTCGCCGCCGGGCTGGGCAACGCTGCGCCCAAGCTGCTAGACGCCAGCACTGCGCATCGGGTGCATCCTGACTGGACCTACGGGTTTGCCGAGATGGCGCCGGATCAGGCGGCGTGCATCGCGCGAGCGCGCAAGGTCGCCAATCCCGGCTGCTACCCGACCGGGGCGATCGCGCTGCTCCGCCCGCTGGTCGACGCGGGGTTGGTGCCCGCCGATCATCCGATCAGCATCAACGCGGTCAGCGGCTATTCCGGCGGCGGCAAGTCGACGATCGCGGCGCATGAGCGCGACGGCGGGCCGGCGTTCGAACTCTACAGCCTCGGCCTGGAACACAAGCACGTGCCGGAGACGCAACGCTACGCGGGCCTCGCGCGGCGGCCGATCTTCGTCCCCTCGGTCGGCCATTTCCGCCAGGGCATGCTGGTCTCGGTGCCGCTGCATCTCGATACGTTGCCGGGGCGGCCGGGGGCGGCCGAGCTGGCCGCGGCGCTGGAGGCGCGCTACGCCGGGGCCGCGCTCGTGCGGGTGCTGCCGCCCGACAAGTCCGGCAAGCTGGAACCCGAGGCGCTGAACGACACCGACCGGCTGGAGCTGTTCGTCTATGCGAACGAAGAGCATCGCCAGGCGGTGCTGGTCGCAAGGCTCGACAACCTGGGCAAGGGCGCATCCGGCGCCGCGGTGCAGAATTTGCGGCTGATGCTGGGGCTCGACCGTGCCTGAGATCCGCAGCATCGGCCCCGGCCCGATCTACGCGCTGGACGGCGTCGCCCCGCGCATCCATCCCACCGCCTTCATCGCGCCCACCGCGGCGGTGATCGGCGACGTGGAGATCGGCCCCGAGACCGGCATCTGGTTCGCCTGCGTGGTGCGCGGCGACGGCAACTCCATCCGCATCGGCGCGCGCACCAACATCCAGGACGGGTGCATCGTCCACATCGACAGCGGCAAGTTCTGTACCATCATCGGCGACGACGTGACGGTGGGCCACGCCGCCGTCGTCCACGCCTGCACCCTGCACAACCGCGCCTTCGTCGGCATCGGCGCCACGGTGCTGGACGGTGCGGTGATCGAGGAAGGCGGCATGCTCGCCGCCGGAGCGGTGCTGACACCCGGCAAGGTGATCCGCCGCAACGAGCTCTGGACCGGCACGCCTGCCAAGCTCAAGCGGGTGATGGAAGAGGACGAGCGGGGGGCCTACGACCGCAACGCCATCGTCTACCGCGAACTCGCGGCCCGCTTCCGCGCCGGGCTGACCGCGGTCGGCTAGACCGCGTTCACGACGCATACGCACCTCTCCCGCTCTTGCGGGTGAGGCCGGTTCGCGCAGCGAACCGGGTGAGGGCCCTTTCCGCTGTGACCCTCACCCGCCCCCCCCCCGCGGTGCCATGTCTGCATCCTTGTCCAACCTCGGGTGTTGTCGCGGCCGACCGTGCACAGCAGCCACGCCCCCTCGCGCGCGCGCCCGCTGCTCCTGTAAGCTCCCCCCATGACCCCTCCCTCCGCGCCCGAACTGCTCGCGCCTGCCGCCGACCGCCCCGTCGATGCCGCGCCGCCGGCACCCGGCATCGCGCCGGACAGCCCGGACCGTTTCCTCAACCGCGAGCTCTCCTGGCTCGATTTCAACCACCGTGTGGTGGAGGAAGCCGAGAATCCGCGCCACCCGCTGCTCGAACGGCTGCGCTTCGTCTCGATCAGCGCGGCCAACCTCGACGAATTCGTCTCGGTCCGCATCGCCGGGCTGATCGGCCAGGCCAAGGCCGGCGTCACCGCGCCCAGCCCCGACGGGCGCACGCCGGCCCAGCAACTGGCCGAGATCCGTACCCGCACCGAAACCCTGCTCGCTGACCAGCAGCGGGTCTGGGTCGAGTTGCGCAGCCTGCTCGGCGCCGCCGGCATCGTGGTCGGCGAAACCGCGGAGCTGGGGCCGGACGATCTCATCTGGCTCGAAGCCTGGTTCATGGAGCGGGTGTTCCCGGTCCTGACCCCGCTCGCCATCGACCCCGCGCATCCGTTCCCGTTCATCCCCAACATGGGCCTCGTGATCGTGCTGCGGCTCGCCCGTCCCGACGACGGGCAGGGGATGCGCGCGCTGATCCCGCTCCCCGCCCAGGTGGAGCGCTTCGTTCGCCTGCCTTCCGGCCCCGGCCAGCCGATCCGCTTCGTGATGCTGGAGGATCTGGTCGGCCGTTTCCTGCACCGGCTGTTCCCCGGCTTCCGTGTCGCCGGCCACGGCATGTTCCGCCTGATCCGCGACACCGACATCGAGTTCGAGGAGGAGGCGGAAGACCTCGTCCGCTCGTACGAAACCGCGCTCAAGCGGCGCCGGCGCGGGGTCGCGATCCATCTCACGCTCAGCGCCGACCTGCCCGACGAGCTGGCCGACCTGGTGGCGGGCGAGCTCGGCGCCACCGCGGACGAGATTTTCGTCCAGCCGGGGATCCTCGGCGTCGCCGACCTGCGCCAGCTCATCGTCGACGACCGACCGGATCTTTTGTTCCCGCCCTACACGCCGCGCTTTCCGGAACGCATCCGCGATTTCGGCGGCGACTGCTTCGCCGCCATCCGCGCCAAGGACATCATCGTCCACCACCCGTTCGAGAGTTTCGACGTGGTGGTGCAGTTCCTCCGCCAGGCGGCCGGCGACCCGACCGTGATCGCGGTCAAGCAGACCCTCTATCGCACGAGCCGCGACAGCCCGATCGTCAAGGCGCTGATCGAGGCGGCGGAAGCGGGCAAATTCGTGACCGCCGTGATCGAGCTGCGCGCGCGTTTCGACGAGGAAACCAACATCCGCCTCGCCCGCACCCTGGAAGCCGCCGGGGTGCAGGTGGTGTTTGGCTTCGCGGCCCTGAAGACGCATGCGAAATTGTCGCTGGTGGTGCGGCGGGAAGGCGGGTCGGTGCGCTCCTACGCGCATTTCGGCACCGGCAACTACCACCCGATCACCGCGCGCATCTACACCGACCTGTCCTTCTTCACCTGCGATCCGGCGCTGACCCGCGACGCCGCGCGACTGTTCAACTACCTCACCGGCTACGCGCGGCCGGAGGGGATGGAGGCGATCGCCTTCTCGCCGCTCACGTTGCGTCCGGCACTCATGGAGCTGATCGAACGCGAAATCGCCTTTGCCAGTGCCGGCCGGCCCGCAGGCATCTGGCTCAAGCTGAACAGTCTGGTCGACGTGGCGCTGATCGATGCGCTGTATCGCGCATCGGCCGCCGGCGTGCAGATCATGGCGGTGGTGCGTGGCATCTGCTGCCTGCGCCCGGGCGTGCCGGGTCTGTCGGAGAACATCCGGGTGAAGTCGATCGTCGGACGGTTCCTGGAACACAGCCGCATCTGCGTGTTCGGCAACGGCGCCAAGCTGCCCTCGCGCCAGGCGCGGGTCTACATCAGCTCGGCCGACTGGATGGAGCGCAACATGGACTGGCGGGTAGAAAGCCTGGTGCCGATCACCAACCCGACCGTGCACGCGCAAGTGCTGGACCAGATCATGGTGGTGAACCTGAGGGACTCGCTGCAATCATGGGAGCTGGCGGCCGACGGCACCTGGCGGCGGGTGGCGGCAGGGCGCAAGCCGGTCTCCGCGCATGATTATTTCATGACCAATCCGTCCCTGTCGGGCCGCGGCTCGGCGCTGCACGGCCCGCTGCTCACCATTCCGCCGGGCGCGCCGTTGCGGCGTGCCGAACGCGGCATCGAGGACTGACATGGCCTCCCTGCCACGCTGCGCGGTCGTCGACCTCGGTTCGAACTCGGTCCGTCTCGTCGTCTACGAGGGGCTCGGGCGCAATCCGGTTGCGATCTTCAACGAAAAAGCGGTGCTGCGCCTCGGCCGCGGCCTGCAATCCACTGGCCGGCTGAACGCGGAGGGCATGGAGCTCGCCTTCACCGTGCTGCATCGCTACCACGCGGTGGCCCGCGCCATGCGCGCCGATCCGATCGAGGTGCTGGCCACCGCCGCGGTGCGCGACGCGTCGAACGGCCGGGAGTTCGTTGCCGCCCTGGCGGAGCGAATGCCCGGCGTCGCGATCCGCGTGCTGTCGGGGCCGGAGGAGGCGGATTTCTCGGCCCTCGGCGTGCTGTGCGGCATTCCGGACGCCGACGGTATCCTGGCCGACATCGGCGGCGGCTCGCTCGAAATGGTGCGCATTACCGGCGGCGGACACGGCGGCGCGCGCACGCTCGGCCTCGGCGTGATCCGGCTTTCCGAACGCGCCGGTGGGGACGTGGAACGCGCGCGCGCGATCGTCGATGCCGACCTCGCCGAGATCCCCTGGCTGGCGGAAGGCGAGGGGCGCGATCTCTACCTGGTCGGGGGCGCCTGGCGGGCGCTGGCGCGCGTGCATATGGCGCAGCTCGCCTATCCATTACAGATGGTGCACCAATACACCATCGGGCGGGAGGAGGCACGCGCGCTCGCCACCATGATCGCCGGCGCCGGCCGCCGCGCGCTGGAACGCCTGCCCGGCATGCCGCGCCGGCGCATCGAGGACCTGCCCTTCGCCGCCGTCGTGCTGCGCCGGCTGCTGCGCCCCGCCACCCTGCGCCGCGTCGTATTCAGCGCCAGCGGGCTGCGCGAGGGCTGGTACCTGCGCCGCGTGCCGGACGCAGTGCGTGCGGAAGACCCGCTGCTCGCCGCCGCCCGCCACTACGCGCATTTCCTCGGCCGCGATCCCACCCTGCCGCCGGCGCTGATCGACTGGACCGCGCCCCTGTTCCCGAACGAGACGGCGGATGCCGCCCGGCTGCGCGCGTCGGCCTGCTGGATGTCCGACCTCGGCAGCCATGATCACCCGGAATTCCGTGCCGAAGAGGCATTCCTGCGCGTGTTCCGCCAGCCCGGCATCGGGCTCGACCACCACGCCCGCGCTTTCCTCGCGCTCGCCGTGGCGCTGCGCTACGAGGCGGATCCGGATATCGCCTTTCTGCGGCCGGCGCGCGCGCTGCTCGATGTCGCCGGTGCACATCGGGCGGAGGTGCTGGGGATGGCGCTGCGGCTCGCCTACACACTCTCGGCCGGCACGCCGGATCTGCTGGCCGGCACGTCGCTGCGCCCGGAAGGCACGCGGCTGGTGTTGCGGCTCCAGGCATCGCGCGGCGTGTTCGGCGGCGAGAGCATTCTGCGCCGGCTGGACCGGTTGGCCCAGGCGATGGGGCTGGAAGCGGCGTCCGACCCCGCCCGTTGAGCGCGGCGGGCAGGCGCACGCTTGCCGCCCCGCGGCGAACTGCCTATGCTTCCCCGAACTTGCGAATTATTCGCAACAAGGAGCCTGGCCTGATGGGCAACGACACGAGCCGGATCGCGCGCCGCTGTGAACGTGCGGTGGTCACCGCGTACCGCGACCTGCGCCAGCTCGGCACCGACGACATGGGCGCCTTCCAGGCCTGCACGACGCTCTATCGCATCCATCACCCGGAAGCCTCGGAAACCGAGGCGCGGCGCCTGGTTGCCGAATGGATCGACCACCACGTGGTCCGCGCCGACGCCGGACCCACGCCCGGCTGCGCCTGCGGCTGAGCCGCCCAAAGGCCACCCCACCGTCAGCCTGGGCCGTCAGCCCGGATCGTCGAGCCCGATCGCCCGCAGCCGCGCCCGCTCCTCGTCCCAGCCGGCCCGCTCCTTCACGTTCAGGAACAGATGCACCGGCCGCTCCAGCAGCGCCGCCAGCTCGTGGCGCGCGCGGGCGCCGATCGCCTTGATGCGCGTGCCGTGCTCGCCGATCAGGATCGCCTTGTGGCCGGGGCGAGCGACGTAGACCGTGGCCTCGATTCGCACGCTGCCGTCCTTCCGCTCCTGCCAGTTCTCGGTTTCCACCGTTGTGGCGTAAGGAACTTCCTCGTGCGTCTGCAGGAAAATCTGCTCGCGCACGATCTCGGCCGCCAGCAGCCGGTCCGGCAGGTCGGTGAGGTCATCGGCAGGATAGAGCCAGGGTCCTTCCGGTACCGCCGCAGTGAGTGCCTCGGCCAGCCGGTCCAGCCCGTCGCCGGTCACGGCGCTCACCATGAAGGTGGCAGCGAACGGCGCCAAGGCGGACAAGGTCGCGGTCAGCGGCAGCAGCCGCGCCGGCGCAACCAGGTCGATCTTGTTGAGCACCAGCCAGCAGGTCCGTCCCGTCGCCGCCAGCGCAGTGGCAATCGCCTGCACCGCCGCCGTCGCGCCGGCCCGCGCATCCACCAGCAGCAGCGCCAGGTCGGCATCCCGCGCCCCGCCCCAGGCCGCCGCCACCATCGCCCGGTCAAGCCGCCGCCGCGGCTGGAAAATGCCCGGGGTGTCCACCAGCAGAACCTGGCTCTCTCCCTGCATCACCACGCCCAATACCCGGAATCGCGTCGTCTGCGCCTTCGGCGAAACGATCGACAGCTTCGCCCCGGTCAGCCGGTTGAGCAACGTGGACTTGCCCGCATTCGGCGCCCCCAGGATCGCAGCAAACCCGCAGCGGGTCATGGGCGGGCGACTTCCTGGGGTGGGCGGTCAGGCAAGGCCAGGGGGCGCTGCCCCCTGGACCCCCGCCAGGGAACTCGTCCCCTGGACCCCATTCTTTTGGTCCGGAGCGGGTGGGGGTGTCTCGGGTCCGGCACGGGGCTACGCGGAGCGGGGCGTTGGCAGGGGGAAGGGCGCGTTTGCGCCCTTCCCCCTGCCCAACGCCCCGCTCCGCGTAGCCCCGTGCCGGACCCGAGACACCCCCACCCGCTCCGGACCAATGGACCGGTTCCAAGGGCCGTGCCCTTGGCGGGGGTCCAGGGGGCAGCGCCCCCTGGCCTTGCCTGACCGCCCACCCCAGGAAGTCCCCCGTTCATATCCCCTCCAGGGTTCGCAGCAGTGTGGCGGCGGCGTGTTGTTCGGCGGCGCGTTTGGTGGTGGCGGTGCCGCTGGCGCTGTGCGGGCCGACGCTGACGGTGAGGGTGAAGTGCGGGGCGTGTGCCGGGCCGGCGCGGTTGGTGACGGTGTAGGCGGGCAGGGGGTGGCCGCGTTTCTGTGCCCATTCCTGAAGGCTGGTTTTGGGATCGCGCGGCGGGTCGGTTTGGCGGTCCATGGCGCCTTGCCAGGCCTGGCGGACAAAGTTGCGGGCCGGACCGAGGCCGCCGTCGAGGAACAGGGCGCCGATCGCGGCTTCCAGCGCGTCCGCGCGCACCGTGGCTCGGGTTGTCACGCCGGCTCTGGCTTCCCCGGGGGAGACGGCGACGGCGGCGCCGAGTCCGATCGTCTCGGCGACTTCGGCCAGGACGGGCTGGGAGACGAGGTGGGCGAGTCGGCGGCCGAGTTCGCCTTCCTGTTCCTGCGGGAAGCGTTCGGCCAGCCATTCGGCGACCACGAGGCCGAGCACCCGGTCGCCCATGAACTCGAGCCGTTCGTTGGAGCCGCTGCCGCGGCCGCGGCGGGGCGCGGCCGAGCGGTGGGTAAGGGCTTCGCGCAGCAGTTCCGGTCGCGCAAAGCGGTGGCCGAGCAGGGTTTCGATCGCGTCCTGCCCCGATGCGGCGCCCGTGCGGTGGGGGACCGGTTGGGTCAGTGGATGATCATTCCGATCCGGTCCCAGCGGATCTCGAAGGGCCATTCCCAGAACTCCCACCAGGGATCGCGGGCGTCGATGGAGAAGAAGATGAGTTCGGCCTTGCCGACCAGGTTCTGCACCGGCACGTAGCCCCAGAAGCGGCTGTCGGCTGAATTGTCGCGATTGTCTCCCATTACGAACAATTCTCCCGCCGGCACGGTATAGACGCCGGTATTGTTCGCCTCGCCCTGGTCGGTGGCCTTCAGGATCTCGTGCACCACCGGCTTGCCATGAGCGGAGGGCGGCAGGGTTTCCTGGTAGCGGCGCAGCATCATACCGATGCCGCTTTCGTCGTCGACGTAGGTGCCGTCCGGCTTGCGCGGCACTTCGGTGCCGTTGATGTAGAGTTGGCCGTTCTGCACCTGCACCTTGTCGCCAGGCAGGCCGATCACCCGCTTGATGTAGTCGATCGAGGGATCCGGCGGGTAGCGGAACACCATCACGTCGCCGCGGTGCGGCACCGAGCCGAAGATGCGGCCGGAGAACAGGTCGGGCGAGAACGGCAGCGAGTAGCGGGAGTAGCCGTAGCTGTATTTCTCGACGAACAGGTAGTCACCCACCAGCAGGGTAGGGATCATGCTGCCCGAGGGGATGTTGAACGGCTCGAACAGGAAGGTCCGGATGAAGACCGCGATCAGCCCGGCATAGACGATGGTCTTGACGTTCTCGCGCAATCCGCTGGTGGTGTGTTTCGCCTTGCTCGCGGCCATGCGGGGGGAGGGTCCGGATGAAGGGGGGTACGGGGGTTCAACCCCACGCGCGGGGCGGCGTCAAGCAAGCGTGGCGGGGACGGCGGAGATGATGACCTGGGCGTAAGCGTAAGGATATTCGTCGGTCATCGTGAGCGCCACCGTGGCCGCCATCCCCGGGGGCGTGATTGCGGCGAGCCGGTCCGCGGCGCCGCCGGTCATGTGCAGGGTGGGCTGGCCCGATGGCAGGTTGACCACGCCGAGATCGGAGAAGAACACCCCGCGGCGGAATCCGGTGCCGAGCGCCTTGGCCGCCGCTTCCTTGGCGGCAAAGCGCTTGGCGAAGGTCGCGGCGCGGATGCGTTCGGTCCGCCGGAGCGCCTTGGCGCGCTCGACCGGTGTGAACACGCGGTCGAGGAAGCGGTCCCCGTGGCGGGCGATGGCGGCCTCGATCCGGCGGATGTCGCAGATGTCCGACCCCAGGCCGAGGATCATCCCTTCGCCCGTTCCACGCTCTTGATCCCCCCCGCCGCGCGCAGGCCGGCGATCACCTTCGCCAGGTGGCCGAGGTCGCGCACGTCGACATCGATCAGCACCTCGATGAAATCCTGCTGGCGGTTGACGATCTTGAGGTTGGCAATCACCCCGTCCTGCTTCGCGAGGCTGTTGGTGATCTCGGCCAGCGCCGCGGGGCGGTTGTCGGCGATCACGCTGATCCGCGCCGTGTGCGCGGCAGTGCGCCCGGCGGCGTCGGGGTTCCAGCCGACGTCGATGAAGCGCTCCGGCGTGGCGGCGAAGCCGGCGAGCGTCTGGCAATCACGCCCGTGGATCGTCACCCCCTTGCCGGTGGCGACGATACCGACGATCGGATCACCCGGCACCGGATGGCAGCAGCCGGCGAAATGATAGGCCATGCCGGGGATGAGCCCGGTGATCGCCATCGCGCCCTCGCTCCGGCCGCCGCGCGCGGCCGGGCGTGGGGCCAGGGTGGGGATCATCCGCGGTGCGCGTGCGGTCTGGCGCAGTTCGGGATAGGCCGCGTGGACCACGTCCTTCGGCCCGAGGTTGCCGTTGCCGACGGCAACGTAGAGTTCTTCCAGACCCGGCTGCTTCAGCGCCTTCAGCGCCGGCTCCAGCGCCTTTTCCGACCCGTCCACCCCGGCGCTGCGGAACGCCTTGGCGAGTTCGGCCCGCCCGGCGTCGATATATTCCTGCCGCTGCTGCTGGTGGACGAAGCGGCGGATGCGCGCGCGCGCCTTGCCGGTGACGACGAACTGCACCCATTGCGGCGAAGGCGTGCCGCCGCGGGAGGTCATGATCTCGACCTGATCGCCGTTCTGCAACTGATAGCGCAACGGCATCAGCCGCCCGTTCACCTTGGCGCCGACGCAGGCGTCGCCGACCTGGGAGTGCACGGCGTAGGCGAAATCGACCGGCGTCGCGCCGCGGGGAAGCTGGATCAGCTCGCCCTTGGGCGTGAAGCAGAACACCTGGTCGGTGTAGAGCTCGAACTTGGTGTTCTCCAGGAACTCGTCCGGGGCGGCGGAGTTTTCCAGGATTTCCAGCAGGTCCTGCACCCAGCGCAGCTTGTGCAGGTCCTGGGCGGAGGCGTCGGGCTGCTTGTACAGCCAGTGCGCGGCGACGCCGGCTTCCGCCTGCTCGTGCATCTCGCGCGTGCGGATCTGGATCTCGATCTTCTGGTTGCGCGGCACGCGCAACGTCACACCGGTGTGGACGCTCTGGTAGCCGTTCGATTTCGGCGTCGAGATGTAGTCCTTGAACCGCCCGGCGATCACGGGGAAGGCGGCGTGCATGGCACCGAGCGCCATGTAGCAGGCCTCGCGCGTCGGCACGACAATGCGGAAGGCCATGATGTCCGATAGCTGCTCGAAGGTGACGTTGCGTTGCTGCATCTTCTCCCAGATGGAGAACGGGGATTTTTCCCGACCCGTGACTTCCAGCACCTCGATGCCGGCGGCCTCGCACACCCGGCGCAGCTCGGCGCCCACGTCCTCGATCACGTCCGCACCCTGGCCGCGGAGGAAGTTGAGGCGGGCCTGGATGGTGTTGTAGGCTTCGGGTTCGAGCTGGGCGAAGGCCAGCGTCTGCAGTTCCTCCTTCACCCGCACCATGCCGATGCGTTCGGCGAGCGGGGCGTATATCTCCATCGTTTCGCGCGCGATACGCCGACGTCGGTCCGGATCGACAACGAAATGCAACGTGCGCATGTTGTGCAGCCGGTCGGCGAGCTTGACCAGCAGCACGCGGATGTCGCGGCTCATGGCCAGCACGAGCTTGCGGAAATTCTCCGCCTGCTTGGTGCGGTCCGATTGCAGTTCGAGCCTGGTGAGCTTGGTCACGCCGTCGACCAGGCCGGCGATTTCGGACCCGAATCGGGTCTCGATCTCGGCGAGCTTGACCGGCGTGTCCTCGATCACGTCGTGCAGCAGGCCGGTGGCGATGGAGGCGGCGTCCAGCCGGTAGCCTGCCAGGATGTCGGCGACCGCGAGCGGGTGGGTGATGTAGGGATCGCCGTTGTCGCGCCGCTGCGCGCCGTGCGCGCGCATCGCCAGCACGTAGGCGGCGTCGACCAGGCCGGTGTCGGCCTTGGGGTCGTAGGCGTGGATTTTCTCGGTCAGCTCGAACTGGCGAATGACGGCGGGGCGGGCGGCGCGGGGACCGGGATCGATCGCCGGCAGAGCGGGGGCGCCCGCACTGTCGGGTATCACACCGCCGGGCGCTAATCCCCCTGGCGCCAATCCCCCCGGCGCCAGTCCCTCGGGGGCGCGCACGGGGACCGGATCGCTGTGCGGTTTGCCCCCCGGGGTCATGCGGCTCTCAGCGCGCTTTGCCGGCCAGCTCCGCCTCGATGGCCGCTTCCAGGTCTTCGGGCGACAGCTCCTCGGCCTCGGCGGCGAGAGCGGCGGCTTCCTCTTCGGCCGAGACGTCCTGCAGGCCGAAGATGTTCTGGTCCGTGGGGATGAGGTCCAGCACTTCCTCGTCCGCCGGTTCCGGCTCGGGGGCGCGGGACAGCGAGCGGATCAGATCCTGCTCGAGCCGCGGCAGCTCGATCGTTTCCTCGGCAATTTCGCGCAGGGCGACAACGGGGTTCTTGTCGTTGTCGCGATCGACGGTGAGTTCTTCGCCGCGGGCGAGGTTGCGGGCTCGCTGGGCGGCGAACAGCACCAGGTCGAAGCGGTTCGGGACTTTCTGGATGCAGTCTTCGACGGTGACGCGCGCCATGCGGGGCAGCTCCGGACGGTTCTCGGGAAAGAGTGCATGTAGGCGAGGCGGCGGCGGCGCGCAAGAACGCAACCGGACATGCTGGGCGATCGCATTTGGCAGGAACGCATCGGCCGCCACGTCAGGCGGGAAGAGCCTTCGCCTGGTTCAACCGCCGCGCGGGTCGGGCACCCGCGCGGCCGCCAGCACGTCGACCTGCCGCGCTCCCGCCTCCAGCAGCACGGCCGCGCAGGCGTTGGCGGTCGCGCCCGAGGTCAGCACGTCGTCGATCAGCAGCACGCACCGCCCGGCCAGCGCGGCGGCGCGACGAGGCCGGACTGCGAAAACGCCGTCCAGCGCGGCGATTCGCTCGGCCGCCGTCTTGCCCCCGAGCGGCGCGGTCGGCCGCAGCCGGCACAGCGCATCGACCAGCACCCGACGCTGCGTCCGCCGCCCCAGCGCCAGCGCCAGCACCGCCGCCTGGTTGTAGCGCCGGGCGAACAGGCGGCGGCGGTGCAGCGGCACCGGCACCAGCAGGTCGGCGCGGTCGAGCAGGGCGGCGCCGGCGCGCTGCAGGAACGGCGCCAGCCGCGCGGCGATTTCCGGCCGGTCGGCATGCTTGAACGGCAGGATCAGCCGCCGGGCGCCGGCATCGTACAGCAGGGCGGCGCGGGCGGCGGCGAAGCGCGGCGGGGCGGCCTGGCAGGAAGGGCAGACGCCGTCCCGCCCGGCGACGCCGGCCGAGGCGAAGGGCAGGCCGCACCGGCGGCAAACCGGATCGGCGAGCAGGGTGACGGTGCGGAAGCAGGCGGCACAGAACAACCCCACCGCGCTGACCGGCGCCTCGCAGATGAGGCATTCGGGCGGCAGCAGCAGGTCGACGAGCGCGGCGCCGAGTGCTGCGCCTGCGCCACGCACCAAGGCGTACGCCGGCGCAGCCGCCGGATCGCCGCTGCGCTCGGCCGGTCGTTCAGGCATGCGTCGTTCAGGCATGCGTCGTTCAAGCGTGCGTCGTTCAGGCGTGCGTGGCCACACCGAACCGCACCGTCCCGTCACGGGCGATGGCATGCACGAGCGCGATCTCCCACGACAGGTACTCGTGCATCGCCGCCACGACGCCGGAGTTGCGGTCGTAGGGGCGGAGGTAGGCGTCGATGCAGGCGGCGTCGGGCGGGGTGGTGCGGTCCCTGACCAGCGGTCGGCCGAAGGCGTGCCAGGCGGCGGTGCCACCCTCCAGCGCCACGACTTCGGCCGCGCCGAGCGCATGCAGTTCCGCCACCGCAAGCCGCGCCAGCGCGCCGTCCGGCGAGGTCGCCACCACCAGCCGCGCTCCGGCCAGCACCACGCGGAGTACGCCCAGCCGGCCGCGCACGCCCCAGACCGCCCCGGGGATGTGCCCGTCGCGATAGTCCAGGCTGCGCGCCACGTCGACGATCACGGTCGGCGTGCCGGTATCCAGCGCGTCGGTCAGCCGCAGCACCTCCATCGTCGGCACCGGCGTCCCGAGCTCCGGCACCGCACCCGGCGCCGGACCGAGATCGCCCAGCGCGGCGAACCCGCCCTCGACCACGAACACGTCGGCCTGTCCCATCTGGCGCAGCCAGGCGGCGGCCATGCGCGCGCGCACCCCGTCGTCGTCGAGCAGCACGATCCGCGCGTTGCGCACCGCGATCCAGCCGTCCGTCGCCTGCACGAGCTGCCCGCCGGGGGCGTTGCGGCTCGCCGGATGATGCGCGGCGCGGAACTCCGCCGGGTCGCGCACGTCGAGCAGATAGAGGCTGCGGTCGGGATCGGCGGCGAAGCCGGCCACCTGGTCGGGCGTCACCACGCGCACGCCTGAAGTGTCGGCAAAGGTGCCGGCCCGGGCAAAGGCGAGGGCGGCGGTCTTCGGTGCGCCGGGCGGGAAGCGCTCGGAGCGGCCCTGCTCGCAGCGGAAGCCTGCCAGCTCCCAGCCCATGGTGCCGTTGCGCAGGGCGACGACCTTGTTCGGGATGCCGGCGCGGCGCAGGCTTTCGGCGCCCATGATGCTGCGGGTGCGCCCGGCGCAGTTCACCACCACAAGCGTGTCCGGATCGGGCGCAAGGTCGCCGATCCGATACGCGAGTTCGCCGCCCGGCACGCTGATGCTGGAGGGGATGGACATGCGGCGGAACTCCGCCTCGGTGCGGCTGTCGAGCACGACCATCTTGCGCCCCGCATCGAGCCAGGATTTCAGCTCCGGCGGATCGACGCTTTCGGTGCCGTAGTGGTGCTCCACCCATTCCCCGAACGCCTTGGACGGCACGTTCACCCCGCTGAACAGCTCGCCTCCCGCGGTGGCCCAGGCGTGCGTGCCGCCGTCGAGCACGGAGACATCGGTGCACCCGTCGGCGATCAGCCAGGCCGCCAGCGCTTCGGCCACGCCGCGCCCGTCGTCGAGGCAGACGAGACGGACGGATTTGCGCGGCAGCAGGGCGCGGGCGCGCAGCTCGCGCTGCGAGAACGGGCAGGGGACCGCCCAGAACAGGTGGGAGGCGCCGAATTCGCCCTCTTCCCGCGCATCGAGCAAGGCGATCTCGGCACCGTCAACGAGCCAGCGGCGCAGGATGGCGGGGGGGATGCGGCGGATGGAGCGCTCCATCCGATCAGTATGCGCCCGAAGCAAGGCCAGGCACCAGGGGCGAGGACGGTTGCTCCAGGGCAATCGGGTGAAGGAGTACGTGACAAACTGCCGGAGTCCCTGAATCGATGGGTCCCCTCGATTCGCGAGAGGGGAACAGCCACGGCAAAGCCGACGGCAGCGTACGCCGCATTTGACGAGACCATCGTTTTCCTGGGTCATTTCAAGGACCTGAAAGACCCTCGCGTAAGAGGGGCAAAACCCCGGGCAAGTTATGGAAAGTCAGCCCTTGTTGCGACATCAGACACCGTAACGGCGGCGGGTTTCCGCCATTCCGTCGCCTGACCATCGTTCATGCTGCACCTGCGTGCCCGGGGTTTTGCCCCTCTTACACCCTCGCCAGCAGGGGGCGGTGGACTACCCGCTCGACGATATCCTGCTCCTTTGCCGGCTCGCGGTGCTGGCCGGGGCCGAGACCATGGTCGCTATCGCCCTGTTCGGCTGCAAGAAGCGCGGCCTCCTGCACTGCTTCCGCCCGTTCCGGAGCGGCACGCCAGCGCACGATTACCTCGGCGACATCCTGGCGGTCCTGGACCCCAAGCAATTCCAGCGCGGCTTCGTCGCCTGGGTCGCCGCGCTGACCGGGGCACCGGAGGGGGTCATCGCCATCGACGGCAAGACCGTGCGGCGGTCCGGCTGGAAGGGTGGCACAATGCCGATCCACATATTGTCCGCCTGCGCGGCGCGCCAGCGCCTGGCGCTCGGCCAGGTCAAGATTGCCGAGAAATCCAACGAGATCCTCGCCATCCCGCAGTTGCTGGACATGCTGGCGATCGAGGGCGCGATTGTCGCCATCGACGCAATGGGTTGCCAGCGCGACATTGCCAGGAAGGTGATCGACAAGAAGGCACGACTACGTGCTCGCCCTGAAAGGCAACCAGGGCTCGCTGCGCGAAGATGCCGAACTCTTCGTGGCCGAACAGAAGGCCGCAGGCTTCAAGGACACCAGGATCAGCCGGGGCGAGACGATTGACGGCGATCACGGCCGGATCGAGACCAGGACCGCCACCGTGATCCACGACATCGCGTGGCTGCAGGAACGCCATGACCGGCCCGGACTGAAAGCCGTGGTCGTGGTCGAGAGCACGCGCGAGAGCAGCGGCAAGATCGAGCAGGAGACACGCTTCTCCATCACGTCCCTGCTGCTGACGGCGAGCCTGCTCGGGTCGATCGTGCGCAGCCACTGGACCATCGAGAACAGCCTGCACTGGGTCATGGACATGATCTTTCGCGACGACGAGTGCCGCCTGCGAACCGATCATGCACCAGCCAACTTTGCACCATCAAACACATGGCCCAAAATCTGATCCGACGGCCACCAGGAAAGGCATCCCTCCGGCTCAAGCGCAAAACCGCCGGATGGGACGATGCATTCCTGGCTCCCAGCCCGGCGGTTCCCGCATTCCTGCCATACGGTGAAAGCGGCGCCGGCGGCGCTGCGGCGCGGTTAGCCTACCCACCGGTAGGGAGGCGGCGATTTTTGCCGAATGGAAAAAAATGCTGTTCCTGACAGGATGGAAAAAGACGTCGGCGGCGCCGGGACGCGACCGCCGATGCTGAGCGAGGCCGACGCGG
Source organism: uncultured Pseudomonadota bacterium (assembly GCA_963708095.1). Lineage (GTDB taxonomy): Bacteria > Pseudomonadota > Alphaproteobacteria > Acetobacterales > Acetobacteraceae > JAJZVS01. The sequence continues at coordinate 1,506,493 of OY970182.1, read as the reverse complement.
CGGCGTCCGCCGGGGCCATCGCCGCACGGCTGGACCGGCTGCCGCTCACCTGGGCGCAGTGGCGGCTGGCGCTGATCACACAATTGTTTTGGGGCGTCATCATCGCTGCCGACGGCATTCCGGCCAAGCTCTACCCGTTCATCTGGGGGCCGCGCCACAGTTTCGGCGCGGGCGCCTTCTCGCTGCTGCTCGCGGTACAGTTCGGCCTCGGCATCCTGGTGGGCGAGTACCTGATCGGCATCGTCGCCGACCGTTGGGGGCGGCGGCGCGCGCTGCTGCTGTCCTCGCTCGCGGTCGCGCTGCCGCTGTGGCCGACCGCGCTCACCGACAATTTCCCCCTGCTGCTGCTGTTCTTCGGCCTGTCCTCGGTCGGCATGGGCGGCGTGCTGTCCACCAACGTCGTCTACATGGGCGAGATCGTGCCGCCGGCGGAACGCGGGCGGGTGATGCTGGCCTCGCAGATCCTGGCCGTGCTCGTGTTCGGGTTGCTCGGCAACCTGCCGGGCATGCTCTGGGTGCCCGCGCACTACCAATGGTTCATCTACCTGTTCTGCGTGGTGCCGCTGGTCGTGCTGGTGCCGCTCGCGCTCTGGGCCATGCCGGAATCGCCGCGCTGGCTGGAGGCGCACGGTCGCCATGCCGCGGCCGAGCAGGTGATGGCGGCGCTGGAAGCCGAATGCCTGCGCCGCAGTGGGCTGCCCCGCCTGCCGGAACCCGACTTCGCCCGCTATGCGGTGCCCATCCGCACGCATGTGCCGATGGGTGAGCTGTTCCGCGGCCGATACGGCCAGCGGACGATCGTGCTGCTGCTCGCCTGGGCGCTCGGCTACAGCGGCATCGTCTACGGCTTCGCCGGCTACGAGCCGGCCTTGCTGAGCGGCTTCGGCCTCAGCGCGGGCGAGACCTTCGGCGTGCTGCTCGCCTCCAACGTCGCCGGCGGCTGCATCGGGCTTGCCCTCTGCGCCGCGCTCGGCGAGTCGGTCGAGCGGCGCACGACCATCCTGGCCGCGGCGGTGGTCAACTGCGTGGCGCTCGGCACGCTCTATTTCATCCACTCCGTCGCCGCCACCTATGTGCTGGTCTCGATCTCCTGGGGGGCGGAGACGGTGTGGCTGTTCAGCATGTACAACTACACCGCGGCGAGCTACCCGACCCGGCTGCGTGCTACGGGCACCGGGCTTACCGACGGGATCGGCCATCTCGGCGCGATCTTCGGACCGCTGGCGGCCGGCGCGCTGTTCGCGGCCTCCGCTGATGCGGGCCATGTGGGCTGGTACCTCTATGTGATGATCCCGGGCGCGCTCATTCCCGGCGTGCTGGTCGCCTGGCGGGGGATCGACCAGCGGCGCGCGATCCTGGAACATATTTCGCACTGAGCGCACGTATTTCACACTAAGCGCCGGGGCGCCCCGGTTGCGCGTGCGCGCAAGGCTGGGCAGTCTCGGGGACGAATGCGACACGCGCGCGCAACTCGGGGGGAATCGCCGCATCATGAGCTTCACCGTCCTCTATCCGGAAAAACTCTACGCCGACGACGCGGTGGAACGTCGCGTCTTCGGCCCCGAGGTCAACGTGCAGGTGCGCGACACCCAGGAACTGCGCGAGCTTTCCGATGCCGACTGCGCCGCCGCCGACGGGCTCATGATCCTGCGACAGTCGGTGCAGGCGGCCGATCTTGCGCGCTTCACCCGGCTGCGCTGCGTCGTGCGCATGGGGGTGGGCTACGACAAGATCGACCGCGCCGCCGCCGCCGCGCGCCAGGTCACGGTCTGCAACGTCCCCGACTACGGCACGACCGAGGTTGCCGACCACGCGATCGCGCTGGCGATGGCGCTGCGCCGCGGCCTGCTGCTGCACCACGAATGGCAGCGCCGGCCGCAGGGCGCGCCGTGGAAGGCAGTGTTCGACCCGCTGATCCGGCGCACGAGCGCGCTCACGTTCGGCATCATCGGCCAGGGCCGGATCGGCACCGCGGCGGCCTTGCGCGCCAAGGCGCTGGGCTACAGGGTGGTCTTCTTCGATCCCTATCGCCCGAACGGCGCGGAACTTGCGATCGGCGTTGCGCGTGCACTGAGCCTGGAAGACCTGCTGCGGCAGACGCATACGTTGTCGATCCACGCGCCGCTGACGCCGGAAACCACCGGAATGATCGGAGCGCGCGAGCTCGCCCTGCTGCCGAAAGGCGCGGTGGTGGTGAACACGGCGCGGGGGCCGATCATCGATATCGATGCGCTCGCGCAGGCGCTGAAATCCGGCCATCTGTCGGGCGTCGGGTTGGACGTGGTGCCGGTCGAACCGCCGGTCGAGCCGGTACCGGAACTGATCCGCGCCTACCGCGCGCGCGAACCCTGGACCGAGGGGCGGCTGATCATCACCCCGCATTCCGCGTTCCATACGCCGGAGGCGTGGGACGATATCCGCACCAAGGGCGCCGAGACGATGCGCGCCTTCATCCAGGGCCGGCCGCAGAACGTCATCGCGCCCGAGGATTTCTGAGCCGTTTCGCGGTGGTAGCGGCGCCGAGCGTGCCGCTACCGCCTTCGAACGCGATCAACCGACGGCACGGCGCCGCACGAGGCCAAGGCCGATCAGGCCGACGCCGAGCAGGCCGGCGGCCATCGGCTCCGGCACGTTCGACGGCGGTGGGGCGCCGCCGATGGCGGATCGTTCCATCCGGTGGCGGACGGGCCATTTCGGGTTCCCCGAAGCCGGCGGGGCTCGCGACGTACCGCGCGGGGACCCTGCGCGCGCGGCGCACCAGGGGCGTCCGGACGGGCCTTGCCGGCGCGACCGACGGGTTCGACACTGCGTATGGAAGGCCGGGCGCGTGCGAAGGCCGGGCGCGTGTGAGACCGGCGCAGGTCGGCTTGGCCGGAAGCGGCCGGCGGCTGCAGGAACGGGGTGCCTCGGTGGGTCAACGGCGACGAGCATGCGTATGCGACGTGGACATAGGATCGCGTGCGGGTGATCGCGCCCGGGCCGGACGCTGCAGTCCCGCGTGCCGGGGCCGAGGGCCGGAAAGGCGCAGGGCGTGCTGAAAATCGGGCGCGGAGCGGCGGCCCCGCCGTTTCTGGTGATGGACGTGATCGCGGCGGCGAATGCGCGGGCGGCGTCGTTGCCGGCCGGTGCGCCCGGCATCATCCGGATGGAGGTGGGGCAGCCTGGCACCGGTGCGCCGGCGGGGGCGGTGGCGGCGGTGCAGGCGGCGCTGCGGTCGGGCGATCCGCTGGGTTATACGGAGGCGTTCGGGCGCGCTTCGTTACGTGAGCGGATCGCGGCGCATTATCTGGAGTGGTATGGGCTATCGGTGTCACCCGCACGCATTGCGGTGACAGTGGGAGCATCGGGCGCGTTTCCGCTGGCGTTCCTGGCGGCGTTCAATCCGGGGGATACTGTGGCGTTGGCGGCGCCGTTCTATCCGCCATATGTGAACATCTTGACGGCGTTGGGAATGCGACCGGTCATTCTGGAGGCGGGGGCTGACACGCGGTTCCAGCCGAGTGTGGCGATGCTGGAACGGCTGGATCCGGTGCCGGACGGGTTGATCGTGGCGAGCCCGAGCAATCCGGCGGGGACGATGCTGCATCCGGACGAGCTGGCGGCGATTGCGGCGTGGTGCGATCGCGCGGGGGTTCGGCTGGTCAGCGACGAGATCTATCATGGGCTGCACTATGACAGCCCGATCGCGACGGCGGCTGCGTACAGTCCGCATGCGGTGGTGGTGAACAGTTTCTCCAAGTATTTTTCCATGACCGGGTGGCGGGTGGGCTGGCTTCTGCTGCCCGAGGATCTGGTGCGGCCGGTGGAGTGCCTGGCGCAAAATCTGTTCATCAGCGCGCCCTATGTTTCGCAGGTGGCGGCGGAGGCGGCGTTCGGCTGCCATGCGGAACTGGCCGCGAATGTCGCGCGGTATCGGCGGTCCCGCGATCATCTGCTGGGGGCGTTGCCGGCGGCGGGGTTCGATCGGCTGAGCCCGGCGGAAGGCGCGTTCTATCTGTTCGCCGACATTGCGGAGCGGTCGAACGACAGCGTGGCATTCTGTGCGCGGATGCTGGCGGAGGTGGGGGTGGCGGCGACGCCGGGGGTTGATTTCGATCGGGGGCGGGGCGGGCGGTTCGTGCGGTTCAGCTATTGCGGGCCGGAGGCGGATATGGCGGAGGCGGCGGCGCGGCTGGCTGGGTGGCGGTAAGGGGCGGATTACGTTGCCGGTTGAATGATCTGCGTCTGGTCGGAGGTTCCCCGGTGGATGGGATGCGGCCGTTAGCGCGCTGGAGGAGTGGTGACGTTGTTGCGCCAGAAGCGGTCAACTGAGCCTATGATCCGAAAGGACCGGAGTTGGCCGAATGGAGAATGGCCGGTACTGCCGCAGAATATTCGAAAGCAGACAAAGCGCCGTCGCGAGCGGCAATAAGGCCGCCCGAAGAGGTGGGGATCCTCTTCGGGCGACAGGACTCAGCGGGTGCCTTCCTTGAGGCCCAGCAGTTGCCACTCCCAGCGGAGCCCCTGTCCGAATCCGCCGCCCAACTCGGCGAACAGATTGGCGACGTCGTCGGCCGTCTCCGTCCGGCCCCAGTCGCGCTGGAGCTCGCTGACATAGGAGGCGACGGTGAGCGGACGCGCGCCGGCCTGCATCATGCGCTGCACGGCGCGCTCGTGCCCCTCGACGCTGCCGCCGCCCGAAGCGTCGGTGACGATATAGACCTCGTATCCCGCCGCGATCGCAGAGAGCACCGGCATGGTCAGGCAGACCTCGGTCCAAAGGCCCGCCATCACCAGCTTCTTCTTGCCGGTCGCCCGCACCCAGTCGCGAACCCGCTCGTCATCCCAGGAATTGAGACCGGTGCGGTCGATCGGGACCTGGTCCGGATGCACGGCCTGGATTTCCTTGATCAGGCTCTGGCGTTCGGCAAAGGCCGTGGTGAACAATGTCGGCACGCCGAAGATCTTGGCGCCCCTGGCAAGCATCACCGTGTTGTTGACGATCGTGTCGTTGGAGTGCGAGCGCACGGCAAGCAGCTGCAGATATTGATGATCGATCAGCAGCAGCGCGTGATTGTCGCTCGTCAGCAAAGTGTCGTCGGTCGTCATGATGAATTCCTTTCGCGCGCCCGCTGGGGTTCCGCGCGGATCAGCATCCGGCGGTTGGAGGACGGAGCGAGCGCAGGCCATCCCGATGGCGGTGGGAGGGTGCCCCGATCCCTGGCCGGACCCGATCGCTGGCCGGACCGGGGCTGGGGTCAGGCCGCGATCGTCGCGAAGCGGCCGTTTCTGAAATCGTCGATCGCCTGGCGGATCTCGGCCTGGCTGTTCATCACGAACGGGCCGCGGCCGACGATCGGTTCGTCGATCGGTTCGCCGGTGAGGACGAGCAATGTCGCCTCGCCGAAGCCCTGGAGCGTTACCTTGCTGCCGGCGCGATCGAGCAGCAGCATCTCGGCATCGTGGAGCGGCTCGCCCTCCACCGTGACATGCCCGTTCAGCACGACAAGCATAGCGGTATGGCCCTCGGGCAGGTCCAGCGTGACCTCGGCGTGCCGGTTCAGCCGCACGTCCCACACATTGATCGGGGTGAAGGTGCGCGCGGGGCCCTTGGCGCCAAGATAGTCGCCGGCGATGATCCGCGCCTTGCCGGCGCCGCCCGGCAGGTCGACCCCCGGCACATCGGCGGAGAGGATGCCCTGGTAGCCGGCGGGCGCCATCTTGTCCCTGGCGGGCAGGTTGACCCAGAGCTGCACCATCCGGAACGGGCCGCCCGTCTTGGCATAGGCTGGTGAATGATATTCCTCATGGAGGATCCCGCCCGCGGCGGTCATCCACTGGACGTCGCCCGGGCCGATCACTCCGCCATTGCCGGCGGAATCGCGATGCTCGACTTCGCCGTCATAGACGATGGTTACCGTCTCGAAGCCGCGATGCGGGTGCTGGCCAACCCCGCGCCGCTCGGTCGTCGGCGCGAACTGATGCGGGCCCGCATAATCGAGCAGCAGGAATGGGCTGATGTGCGCGCCCAACGTGTCGTAGGAAAATAGCGAGCGGACCGGGAAACCGTCGCCCACCCAATGGCTGCGATCATTGCCGTAGCGGCCGAGTATCTTCTTGCGCATTGATCTTCTCCTTGGCGACCGCCGGAATGGCGCGCTGTTGATGCGGAGATAATCGTGGGACGTTGGCGGCGGAATATTGAGATTCTCGACGCAGCGTCCTATTGATAGGACGACATGCAGGATCTCAACGACCTCTTCTATTTTGTCCGGGTGGTCGACCATGGCGGCTTCGCGCCCGCCGGCCGGGCGCTCGGCATCCAGAAATCGAAGCTCAGCCGCCGCATCCTGCTGCTGGAGGAAAGACTGGGCGTGCGCCTGCTCAACCGGTCCTCGCGCCGATTCTCGGTCACCGAAATCGGCCGCGAATATTACGATCGCTGCGCCGCGATGCTGGTCGAGGCAGAAGCTGCCGAACAGGTGGTTGCTCAAGTGCGCGCGGAGCCGCGCGGCATCATCCGGGTGAGCTGCCCCACCGCACTGCTCTCCTTCCAGTTCGGTGCGCTGGTCGCACGCTTCATGGCGGAGAATCCAGCGATCGAGGTGCATCTGGAGGGAACCAACCGGCGTGTCGATGTCATCGCCGAAGGATTCGATATCGCGATCCGCGTGCGCTTTCCGCCGCTGGCGCCGAGCGATCTGGTGATGCGCCAGTTGGACCAGAGCACCCAATGCCTTGTCGCCAGCCCCGCGCTTCTCGCGCAGGCCCTTATATCTCCCGCCGATCTTGTTGGCCTGCCGAGCCTCGATCTCGGACCGCCGCAACGCGAGCATGCGTGGCAACTCCGCCATGAGGACGGCCGGACGGCGGCGGTTCGGCACGCCCCTCGCCTGGTCACCGACGACATGTCGGCGCTGCGCGACGCGGCCTATGCCGGGGTCGGCGTCGTCCAGCTCCCGATGATGATGATCTGGGAGGATCTCGCCGCCGGCAGGCTGGTCGAAGTGTTGCAGGGCTGGCATCCGCCGGCGGGCATCGTCCACGCGACGTTCGCTTCGCGGCGCGGGCTGTTACCGTCGGTGCGGGCGCTATTGGATTTTCTCGTCCGCGAGTGCGCGGCGCAACGAATACAGGCGGATCGGTCGCTTGGGCGCGGCGATTTGGCGATGGGCGATGCCTGAACGGCGCCGAAGCACCGGAAGAGGCCCACCGAATGTGGCCGCGAGCCGTCATTCGCGGTACGCATGAATCAATGTCGGCTTTCGGCGTAGCCGAGACCAATCCGCAACGGGCAGATTTGGGCGCAGAGCGGCCATCAAACCGAGGACGGGCAGGGTCGGCCGCGGGCCAACACCGGCCTTCCAACCCCAGCCCTCACTTCTCCCCCAACCCTTGCCGTCACCCCCGGGACCTGCTCCATACCCGCCGCAGGAGACCCACGTGCCCGCCCCCCATCCCCCCGCCAAGCCGCGCCACCGCCTCGCCCGCTACGCCACCCTAGCCGCCCTCCTACTCGCGGTCGGCGGCATGACCACCCTCGTCTCCTACTCCGTCACCCTCTACCGCCTGTTCTGCGAAGCCACCGGCGCCCTCGGCACCACGGAGCGGGTCGCCGCCGACACTGCGCACGTCGCCGCCCGCACCGTCACCGTCTCGTTCGACACCAACGTCGCCCCCGGCCTGCCCTGGCGCTTCACCCCGGTGCAGCGCTCCGTGCACGTGCATCTCGGTCAGGACACCCTGGTGTTCTTCCGCGCGCAGAACCTGTCCGACCAGACGATCGTCGGCCACGCCGCCTTCAACGTTGCCCCCGGCAGAGTCGGCATCTATTTCAAGAAAATCGAGTGCTTCTGCTTCACCGAGGAAAGCCTCGGCCCGCACCGCTCGGTGGAGATGCCGGTGCAGTTCTTCGTCGATCCGCGCATGGCGCAGGACCCGAATGCGCGGGACGTGACCAACATCACGCTCTCCTACACGTTCTTCCGCTCGATGCGCCCGCAAGGCGCGCCGGACCTCGCGCGCTTCGACGACCGTCCGCCCGATCCCGCCGCCGGGCAGCAGGTGTTCGCCAGCGTCTGCGCCGATTGCCACCGGCTGCACCACGCCAAGGTCGGGCCGCCGCTCGCCGGCATCTTCGGCCGCCGCGCGGGCAGCGTCCCCGGCTATCCCTATTCGCCGGCGCTCGCGAAGGCCGGGTTCGCCTGGACCGCGGCACGGCTGGATGCCTGGCTCGCCGATCCGCAGAAGGCGGTACCGGGGGCGCTGATGCCGTTCCATCTCGACGATCGGCTGCGCCGCGCCGACGTGATCGCCTATCTGCGCAGCCTGCCGCCGCCGCCGGCCCGCCAGGCTGCCGCCGCGCCGCGCCCGCAGGGCTGACGCGCTATCCGAACCACAATGCCGCCGCCACGCCCGCCCCGGCCAGCAGCAGCAGCCCGACCACCGGCGCGATCCCGGTCCGCCCGCCGGAATACGCCGTCGCATAGACCGATTGGAACGCGTTGTTCGACGACGTCGCCACCAGCACCGCCACCACGCGCACATGGTCGGGCACGCCACCGACGCCGTGCTGCGCCAGGCTGAGCACGAACGGGTTGATGTCGGTCACCCCGACGATTCCGGCCATGGAATAGATGCCACCCGCACCAAAGCGCCGCATCACCCAGGCCGCAAGGATGGAGACCACGACGAACAGGGCCGCGAAGGTCGCCGCGGTCCCGAGCCCGAGCGGGTTCACCGCCGGCGCGATCGTCCCCGCCGGCGCGCGCGACCGTCCCCGCGCCCAGTACCACGCGCCGGCGAGCAGCATCCCGAATGCCGCCAGCCCGACCATGGGTGGAACCAGCGCCGCCGCCAGCGCCGGATCGAAGATGAAGATCACCACCAACAGGCGCAGGTACATCACCGCGTTGGCGAGCACGATGCCGACCTGCGCTTCCCGTCGCGCCGCCGGCTCGGTCCGCGCGCGCCGGGCCAGCACCACGGTCGTCACGGTGGAGGAATAAACCCCACCGAGCAGCGCCACCACCAGCCCCGAACCGGAGGTAACCACATAGCGCCGCAGCAGGTAGCTCGCGTAGGACACGGTGCTGACCGCCACCATCGCGAGCCACACCTGGTAGGGCGTGATGGTGGTGAGGTGCGTCACCGGCTTGTTCGGCAGCAGCGGCAGCACGAGCCCGGTGATCAGCAGGAAACGGCCGGCGTTGACGATCTCGTGCAGCTCGATGCGCTGGGCGAAGCCGTGCAGCTCCTCCCGCGCGGTCAGCAGCAGCACCGCCGCGACCGTGCTGCCGATCGCGACCCACGGTGGCAGGGCGAGCGCCACGGGGCCGAGCAGCAAGGCGAGCACGTTGCAGATCGGCACCATCAGCCCGACGTTGGGAAATCCGGCCGCGTCGGTTTCGTTGATATGGCCCCAGTAATAGAGTGTCAGCCAGGCGCTGAGCGCAATCAGCCCGGCGCCGAGCAGCAGCGGCGGTGCGGGATCCAGCCGGTACAGCAGCCCGCCGGCCAGCGCGAGCAGCGGAAAGCTGCGGACGCCCCCGGGGCGCTTTTGATGCACGCGGGCATGGAATTCCTCGAAAGCGAGGCCGAAGAAGAAGCCAAGACCGAGCAGCAGCAGCCAGGGCAGTACCGGCACGGTCACAAACACATGCGGGATGGACATCTCGCTACCCCACGCGCGCCGACGGGCGGGGCAAGGTTTCCAGATCCGGCGCGCGGGGGACCATCGCCGCCCCTACAGGACGAGGCCGCGCGAGACGGCGGTGAGCGCCCCCTCGGCGACCAGGGTGCCGCCGGCCACCCGGTTCACCACCCGCTGCGCTCCCGGCGCACGGATGAAGCGCCGCAGGCTGGCGGCAAACATGGTGTAGCCGCCGTCCACGAGCACGCCGCAGACCACGATGCTGCCGACCATCACCCCAAGCTGCGGCGGGAGCGGCGCGTGCGGGTCGAGGAACTGCGGCACGAACACCATGAAGAACAGGATGGATTTCGGGTTGAGTACCGCGGTGAGGAACGCGTGCACGAACACCCGCCGCAGCGAACCCGCCGGCGCGCCAGCCGGCATGGACGCCGGCGGCGCGCGCCACAGTTTCACGCCGAGAAAGACCAGATAGGCGGCCCCCGCGAGTTTCAGGGTGGTGAAGGCGAGCGCCGAGGCCGCAAGGATCGCGCCCACGCCACCCACCGCGGCGATCAGGCAGGCGGCATCGCCAAGGACCGTCGCGGCAACCACCGCGCCTGCGGTGCGCCGCCCGTGCGCGACCGCGTGCGAAACGACCAGCAGCACCACCGGTCCGGGGGCGAGCGCCATCAGGCTGTAGGCCAGCGCGAAGGCGATCCACGTGCCCGGGCTCATCGCCGGCTCCGCGCCGCGCCGGCCTCGCGCAGGAAGGCGAGCAGATGCGCGCTGACGGCGTCGGGTTGTTCCTGTTGCACCCAATGGCCGGCATGCGGGATCAGGTGGCAGCCGCGCAGGTCGGTGCAGGCCGCGTGCCGCATGCGGTCCAGCGCGCCCGGCACCTGGAAAGCGCCCCAGTCGGCGGCGCCGGCGAGGAACAACGCCGGCACGTCGATCGTGCGCCCGGCGAAGATCTGCTGCTCGGCGAGGCCGACGCCTTCGGTCCGGCAGCGATACCACTGCAGCGCGCCCTGGAAGCCGGTGGCGGCATAGGCCTTGGCATAGACGTGCAGCTCGGCGTCCGGCAGCCAGCGGCAGGCGGCGATCGCGGCGGGGGAGGGCAGCTCAGGGGCGACGGTTTCGGCCATCGTGCGGTCGCGGTCCATCACGTAGTAGGTGGGCAGGCGGGCAAGCTCGGCGGCGGTCCAGCCGGCGAGCGGGCTCGGCGCGTTGTCCGTCCAGTCGGCGCTTTTCATGTGGTAGTAAGCGCGCAGGAAGTCGTGCACGCCCTGCGGCGCGTGCTGCATGTCACCGTTCGCGAGGCGCGTGGAATAGTACCATTGGTAGTGCTTGCGTGGCCGCGCCAGCCGCGCCAGGGCATCGTGGATCGGGTCCGCTGGCGGCCGCGGGCCGGCCGGCAGGGCAGGGGGGCCGACGAACGGCGCGCTCAACAGCGCCACTGCGCGGAAGACATCCGGCCGCAGCAGCGCGCACCAGGCCGCGACCGGGGAGCCGAAATCATGCCCGACGACCGCGGCGACGGAGCCCGCCCCGAGCGCGGCCAGCAGCCCCAGCATGTCGCGCACCAGGTTGAACAGGCGGAACGACGCAAGGTCGCCGTCATAGGCCGCATCCCATCCCGTCGTGGCGCCGTAGCCGCGCTGGTCCGGCGCGATGACGTGGTAGCCCGCGTCGGCCAGCGTCGGCATGATGCGGCGCCAGGACCAGGCGAGCTCGGGAAACCCGTGCAGCAGCAGCACGACAGGACGGCCGGGCGGATCGGCGCCGGCCTCCAGCACGTGCAGGCGGAGCCCGTTCACGTGGGGAATGAACCGGGAGCGCACGCCCGGCGGCAGCAGCGCGGGATCGGGCGGCACGGCGGCTGGGTGCGTCACGATGGCTTCCTCCGGTCGGTTCTCGGCCGCTACGGTCAGCGCGTCATGTTCTCCCTGCCGTAGCGCGGATAGGCGGACGGCGCGGCCGAGGCGCCGGCATCGACAGGCAGCACGATCCCCGTGACCCAGCGCGCCTCGTCGCTGACGAGATACAGCACGCCGTTGCCCACGTCCCAGCCGGTGCCTTCGACTTTCAGCAGCGAGCGATTGCGGCGGGCGGTGCGCACGTCCTCGCTCATGCCGCCGGCATAGACCATCGGCGTGTAGACCATCCCCGGCGCGACGGCGTTCACCCTTATGCCGTCGGCGGCGTGGTGCGCGGCCATGGCGTGGGTCATGTTCACCACCGCGCCCTTGGACGTGGGATAGAGCAGGCTCGGGTGGCCGCCGAACAGCCCGGCGTAGGAGGCGAGGTTGACGATCGCCCCGCCCCGTCCGCCGCGGATCATCTCGGGAATTGCATATTTCGCCATCAGCATCATCGACGTGACGTTGACCCGCAGCGCCTGGTCCCAGGCGGCGATGTCGACCTCCACCGCGGTGCCGGGTGGCCCGGAGATGCCGACGTTGTTCACCAGGATGTCGAGCCGGCCCCAGTTGCGCACCGTTTCGTGCACGATGCGCGCGCAGTCGGCAGGGTCGGTGACGTCGGCGAGTATTGTGACGCTGGTCCCACCCTCTTCTTCGATCATCGCCTGGGTGCGCGCGACCCATTCGGGGTTTTGGTCGACCAGGGTGACCTTGGCGCCGTGGCGCGCAAGCAGGATCGCGGTGGCGCGACCGTTGCCGATGCCGTCGGCGCGGGAGCCGGCGCCGGTGACGATGGCGGTTTTGTCGGCGAGGCGGGGAGGGGACGAATGCGGGGGTGAGGGCATGGGCGGAGTCCTTATAAGGGGGCGCGGGCGGGCATCATCGCGCGCCCGGCGGCGCGCCGCCACCGGGGGCTTGCTCCCGGGTCGTCCCAGGCTCTCACGCGCTGGTGATAGTAACCAATATAACGAAAAGGCGAGCGACGCTGCGCCGCGGCACTCATCACCCTTCTGTTACGATGCTCATCGTCGTGTGACATCGGCGGGACTGCGAAACGGCCGTGATGCTTCCCACCTCTTTCATCGTTCGTCGTCGGGAAACTCCCGATCAGCAACCCAGGAAGGATACTCCATGCGTAAGTTCTACACGGCCGGGGCAGCCGCGGCGCTGGCGTTCGGCATGGCATTGCCTGCCTTTGCCCAGTCGTCGATGACGCATACGACCCCCACCACGCCTCCGGCCGCGACATCGTCCGGCACCGCCGGGTCGGATACCGGCGCGACCGCCCCGAATACAGCGCCTGGCCGCGACACGACCCCCGGCACCACGGCTGAGGGTAATGGATCGAGCATGAAGGGCCCGACCGGCACACTGCACAAGGTGCACGGCCAGTGGCGCTCCTCCTCGCTTGTCGGCGCGACGGTCTATAACAGTTCCGGCGAGGAAGTCGGCACCGTAGAGAACCTGCTGATCCGCTCGGAGGGAACGGTCTCCGGGGTGGTGATTTCGGTGGGTGGCTTCCTGGGCGTCGGCAGCAAATACGTCGAAGTGCCGTTCAGCAACCTCAAGTTCCAACCCAGCACCGGCAACGGCGCGACGGCTACCGGCGGCTCGTCCAACGGCACCGTGCGGCGGACGGACTACAGCCTGGTGCTGCCTGGCTCGACCAAGTCCACCCTCTCGAAGATGCCGGCGTTCATGTATCATCGTAACGCCTAGCATCGGCGCCTGACTTCAGGACGGCCCTCCGCGCAGGCACGCGGGCGGCCGTCTTTGCCGTCTTTATTGTGTCCCGTACGATGTTCGGCTTCCGATGCTCGGCTCAGGGGGCGCCGGCCGAGGCCGGCAGGCTGACGCCGTAGCTGTGCACGGCGGGAAACGCCATCAGCATCGGATGCGGCGACCCCGGATCGATCCCGTATCGTCAATCCGGCGCACGCGCCTCACATCGTTGTGAAACGGGGGCGTTCCTGCCCGAGTGGTGAGGTAGCCAGCGGCGCTCCGGTTTCCAACCCGGCCGGCAGGCATCCCCGCGACTCGGGAAATGGGGTAGGCTCCCCCCATGCCGCACGCCGATTTCGTCCATCTCCGCGTCCGTTCCGCCTATTCGCTCAGCGAGGGCGCCATCAAGGCCGACAAGATCCCGGCGCTTGCGCGGGAGGCGCGGATGCCGGCGGTCGCCATCGCCGATACCGCCAATCTGTTCGGCGCGCTGGAGTTCAGCCAGGCCTGCGCGGCCAAGGGCATCCAGCCGATCATCGGCTGCCAGGTCGCGCTGTCCCGCCCCGAAGCGCCCCGCTTGCCGCCCGATCCGCTGGTGCTGCTGGCGCAGACGCCGGCGGGGCTCGCGAACCTCCAGCGGCTCTCTTCGCGCGGCTTCCTGGAGACGGAGCCGGGGCTGAAGCCGCAGGTGCCGTTCGCCACCCTGGCCGCGCATGCGGCAGGGCTGTTCCTGCTCACCGGCGGCACCGGCGGCCCGCTCGCACGCCTGCTCGCCGAGGGTCAGAAGCCGGAGGCGGACCGCCTGCTCGCCGCACTTGTCGAGGCCTTTGCCGATCGCATCGCGGTCGAGCTGCACCGCCACAACGATCCCACCGGGCGCGCGGTGGAACCTGGGCTGATCGCGCTCGCCGACGCGGCCGGCCTGCCGCTCGTCGCCACCAACGATTGCTACTTCGCGCGGCCGGAGATGCACACGGCGCACGACGCGCTGCTGTGCATCGCCGAGGGTCGCGGGCTCGCCGATCCCGAGCGCCGGCAGGTCAGCCCCGAGGCCTGGTTCAAGCCGGCGGCCGATATGCGCGTGCTGTTCGCCGACCTGCCGGATGCCTGCGACAATACGTTGGCGATCGCGCAGCGCTGCGCGGTGATGGCCGAGACCCGCAAGCCGCTGCTGCCGCGCAGCCCCAAGGTGCGCCCCGGCCAGACCGAGGAGGAAACGGTCCGCGCCATGGCGGCCGAGGGCCTGGCGCGCCGGCTGGACGCGATGGGTGCCGATGCGGCGACCCGCGCGCGCTACGGCGAACGGCTGGACTACGAGCTCGGCGTGATCGGGCGCATGGGCTTCGCCGGCTATTTCCTGATCGTTGCCGATTTCATCCAATGGGCGAAAGCGCAGGACATCCCGGTGGGGCCGGGCCGCGGCTCCGGCGCCGGCTCGCTCGCCGCCTGGGCGCTGACGATCACCGACCTCGACCCGATGCGGTTCGATCTCCTGTTCGAGCGCTTCCTGAACCCCGAGCGCGTGTCGATGCCCGATTTCGACATCGACTTCTGCCAGGAGGGGCGCGACCGCGTTATCGACTACGTGCGCGCCGAATACGGCGCCGATCGGGTGGCGCAGATCATCACCTTCGGCAAGTTGCAGGCGCGCGCCGCAGTGCGCGACGTGGGCCGGGTGCTCGGCCTGCCGTTCGGCCAGGTGAACAAGATCGCCGAGCTGATCCCGAACAACCCCGCCAAGCCCGTCACCCTGGCCGAAGCGGTAGCCGGCGAGCCGCGCCTGCAACAACTGCGTGACGACGACGAGGCGGTGCGCGGGGTGCTGGAGATCGCGCTGCAAATCGAGGGCCTCTATCGCCACGCCTCCACCCACGCCGCCGGCGTGGTGATCGGCGACCGGCCCCTGATCGAGCTGGTGCCGCTGTATCGCGATCCGCGCTCGGATTTCCTGGTCACCCAGTACTCGATGAAATATGTCGAGCAGGCGGGGCTGGTGAAGTTCGACTTTCTCGGCCTCACGACATTGACGATCCTGGAACGCGCGCGCGGCTTCTTGCGCGGGCTCGGCATCGAGGTCGACCTGGCGCACCTGCCGCTGGATGACACGAAGACCTTCGAGATGCTGGCGCGCGGCGATGCCGGCGGAGTATTCCAGTTCGAAGGTCAGGGCATGCGCGACGCGCTGCGCCAGATGCGGCCCGACCGATTCGAGGACCTGATCGCGCTCGGCGCGCTTTACCGCCCCGGCCCGATGGCCAACATCCCAGATTATTGCAAACGCAAGCATGGGGAATCCTGGAAGGCGCCGCACCCGTCGCTGCACGAAATCCTGAAGGAAACGAACGGCATCATCGTCTATCAGGAACAGGTGATGCAGATCGCCCAGCAGATGGGAGGGTATTCGCTAGGTGCCGCCGACCTGCTGCGCCGCGCGATGGGCAAGAAGATCCGCGCCGAGATGGAGGCGCAGCGCAAGATCTTCATTAATGGCGCTACCGCGCGCGGGATCGACGAAGCAAAGGCCATCGAAGTCTTCGACCTGATGGCCAAGTTTGCCGACTACGGCTTCAACAAATCGCACGCCGCAGCCTATGCGCTGGTGTCCTACCAGACCGCCTGGCTGAAGGCGAACCATCCGGAGGTGTTCCTTGCCGCCTGCATGAGCCTGGCGCTGACCAACACCGACCGGCTGGCGTCGTTGAAGCAGGAGGCCGAACGCGCTTGCATCCCGATCCTGCCGCCCGACATCAACCGTTCGGGGGCGGATTTCTCGGTGGAGCGGCAGGCGGACGGGCGGCTCGCGATCCGCTACGCGCTGGCGGCGGTGAAGAAGGTGGGCTTCGCGGCGATGGAAGCGCTGGTTGCGGCGCGCGGCGATCAGCCGTTCACCGGCCTGGCGGAGTTCGCCGCCCGGGTCGATCCGCGCCAGCTCAACAAGATGCAGCTCGAAAACCTGGTGCGGGCGGGGGCGTTCGATACGATCGATCCCAATCGTGCGCGGTTGTTCGGCGCCGCCGAAACGATCCTGCGCCGCGCCCAGGCGACGGCGGCGGAGGCCGGCAGCGGGCAGATCGGCCTGTTTGGTGGCGGCGCGCGGCCCGAGCCGCTGCGCATGCTCGACGTGCAGGACTGGCCGCCGCTGGAACGGCTGGGGTTCGAGGCCGAGGCGGTGGGGTTCCACCTCACCGCCCACCCGCTGGATGCCTACCGCCAGGCGCTGCGGCGGTTGCGCGCGGTGCCGATCGCGCAATTGGAAGCGCGCGGGCAGGCGGGGGAGGGGCGGGTGAAGCTCGCCGGTACGGTGGTCGCGATCAAGGAGCGCACCACGCGGACCGGCAACCGCATGGCCTTCGTTCGGATTTCCGATACCTCCGGCTCCTGCGAGGTGACCCTGTTCAGCGAGGTGCTGGCAGTCGCGCGCCCGCTGCTGGTCGCCGGGACGAACGTGCTCGTGACCGCGGAGTTGCAGACCCAGGGCGAGAGCCTGCGCGCGACGGCGCTCGATGTGGCGGCGCTGGACCGCGCCGCTGCCGCCGTGGGCGCGGGCTTGCGCGTGTGGCTGGCGGAGACCGGGGCGGTGCCGCATATCCGCGCGCTGCTGGGGCAGGAGCCAGGCGGGCGTGGGCGGGTGTTCCTGGTGCCGCGGACGGATGCGGCGCGCAGCGTGGAGATCGCGCTGCCCGGCGGGTTTACCGTGACGCCGGTGCTGGCGCAGGCGATGGCGCAGGTGCCGGGGGTGGAGCGGGTGGAGGAGATCTGAGCGGCCTCCCGCACATGGGTTGCAGGGCGCCCCTTCTCTCCGCTCCCTTCGTGGAAGAAGGGCTGCAGGGCAATCGCTTGAACGCAAAAATCGGCGCGGGCGGCCGCTCCTTTACCTCTCCCGCGCGGAGGTTCGAGCGATTGCCCCGAGAAGAGCCGCCCCCACCTTGCCGCGACGCACAATCGGCCCCACACTCCCACCCGACCCCATCCCCCCGATCCCATCGGCCCGACCCGCCACGGGTGGTCGAACGCTGGCCCGGGGGGAGCCGACGATCCCGACCGGAAGGACAGACCGGACCATGAACGCCCCGTTCGACACCATCGACTACGCCGAGGCCAAATACGCCATTGGCCAGCCCGTCTCCCGCAAGGAAGACCCCGTCCTGCTGCGCGGCCAGGGCCGCTATACGGACGACATCAACCTGCCCGGCCAGCTCTACGCCGTGATGGTGCGCAGCGGCCACGCGCACGGCATCATCCGCGGCATCGACACCTCGGGCGCCACCGCGCTGCCCGGCGTGCGCGCGGTGTTCACCGGCGCCGACCTGATTGCGGCCGGCCTCGGTCCGATGCCGTCGGGCGCGGCGTCCAAGAACCGCGACGGCTCGGACATGCCGAAGCCGACGCAACCGCCGCTGACGACCGACAAGGTCCGTTTCGTGGGCGACCCGGTCGCGGTGGTCGTGGCCGATACCTGGAAGGCCGCGCGCGACGGCGCCGAGGCGGTGCTGGTCGATATCGACCCTCTTCCCGCCGTCACCGACGCCCGCGCCGCCGTCGCCCCCGGCGCACCGCAGGTGCACGACGCGACGCCGGGCAACGTGATCCTCGATTTCCACCACGGCGAGACCGCGAAGGTTGCGGACGCCTTCGCCCGCGCCGCGCATGTGACGCGGATGAAGATCCTGAACACCCGCCTCGCGGTCTGCCCGATGGAGCCACGCGCGGCGATCGGCGAGTATGATGCGGCGAACGAGCACTGGACCCTGCGCCTCGGCTGCCAGGGCACGTTCCCGATGCGTAACCTGCTGTGCGGCGTGCTGCATGCGCCGCAGGACAAGGTGCGCGTGCTAACCGGCAACGTCGGCGGCTCGTTCGGGATGAAATCGTCCTGCTATCCGGAATACATCGCCATCCTGCACGCCGCGCGCGTGCTCGGCCAGCCGGTGAAGTGGCGCGACGAACGTTCCGAAAGCTTCCTGTCCGACAGCCACGGCCGTGGCCACGACATGGAGCAGGAAGTCGCGTTGGACGCCGAGGGCCGCATCCTGGCCCTGCGGGTCACCGGCTACGGCAACATCGGCGCCTACCTGTCGAACGGCACGGTGCTGCAGCCGACCGGCAACGTGGTGAAGAACACCATCAGCGTCTACGCGACGCCGTTGCAGGACGTGCAGACCCAGGCGGTGTTCACCAACACGAGCCCGGTCGGACCCTATCGCGGTGCCGGTCGGCCCGAGAGCAACTACTATATGGAACGCCTGCTGGATACGGCGGCGCGGGAGATGGGCATCGACCGGATCGAGATCCGCCGGCGCAACCATATCCGTCCCGACCAGCTGCCCTGGACCACCCCGGCCGGCACCGTCTACGACAGCGGCGACTTCCCCGCGATCCTGGAAGAAGCCCTCGCGGCGGCCGACTGGGACGGGTTCGGGGCCCGCAAGCGTGCCTCGCGCGAACGCGGCAAGCTGCGCGGCATCGGCATCGGCCAGTATCTGGAAGTGACCGGGCCGCCCGCGCCGGAGATGGGCGGCATCCGCTTCGAGGACGACGGGTCCGTGACCATCATCACCGGCACGCTTGATTACGGCCAGGGCCACGCGACGCCGTTCGCGCAGGTGCTGGCCTCCCGCCTCGGCATTCCGTTCGAGCGGATCGGGCTGCTGCAAGGCGATTCCGACGAGCTGCTGGCCGGCGGCGGCACCGGCGGGTCGAAATCGCTGATGGCGAGCGGCACCGCGATCGCCGAAGCCTCCGACCTCGTGATCGAGAACGGGCGCAAGCTCGCCGCCCATGTGCTGGAAGCCGCGGCGGCGGACATCGAGTTCGATATCGGCGCGCGCGGCGGCGCCTTCCGCATCGCCGGCACCGACCGCGCGATCGGCATCATGGAGCTGGCGGACCGGGTGCGCACGGCATCCGACCTGCCGCCCGATCTGCCGCGCACGTTGTCGGTGCGCCACGTGGCGAAGAGCCCGCCGTTCGCCTACCCGAACGGCTGCCACATCGCGGAAGTGGAGATCGAGCCGGAAACCGGCGTCGTTTCGGTCGTCCGCTACACGATGATGAACGATTTCGGTGTCGTCATCAATCCGCTGCTGGTCGAAGGCCAGGCGCACGGCGGCGTGGCGCAGGGGATCGGCCAGGCGCTGATGGAGCACGTCGAATACGACGAGTCCGGCCAGCCGGTGACCGGCTCCTACATGGACTACGCCCTGCCGCGCGCGACCGACACGTTGAACTACGAATTCCACAGCCATCCGGTGCCGTGCAAGACGAACGTGCTCGGCGCCAAGGGCTGCGGCGAGGCGGGCTGCGCGGGATCGATGCCGTCGGTGATGAACGCCGTTGTCGATGCGCTCAGCGAATATGGCATCACCCACATCGACATGCCGGCCTCCCCGCGGCGGGTGTGGGAGGCGATCCAGGCGGCCAGGTCCGCGCAGGGCTGAACCCGATCCCGGCTCGGACGCGACACGCCGCGCCCGGGCCGGCCGCCTACAGGCGGTCGAGGCCGAGCACCCTTGGCGCCATAACGTAATTGATCTGCACCAGCACCATGAAGCCCAGGCTCCAGTATGTGCTGACCACGCACAGCGCCGCCCCGACCGCGTACAGCGCCTGTGCGATGACGATCCGCCGCTCCACCGCCCGGCCGGTCCCGGCCGGCGCGTCCGGGTACACCAGCCCGGCGCGCACCGCGTAGCGCCAACTCGCGAACAGCGCGATGCCGAGCAGCAGGATGTTCGCCCAATAGATCACCAGCGCGACCTTCTCGGCGATGAAACTGCCGATCAGCCCTGTGGAGAACGGCATCAACGTGACCGCGAACAGGAACCCGAGATGGATCCACGTCAGATCGCGATTCGCCTGCGCCAGGTGGTTGAGCTGCGTCTGCTGGCCGACCCAGAAAATGCCGAGCGTCATGAAGCTCATCAGATAGACGAGCAGATGCGGCGCCAGGGCCGCCAGGGCGCGCGCAAGCCCCGCCTCGCCGTGCACCGAAGCCGCCACCGGCAGGCGCAGATCAAGCACCAACAAGGTCATCGCCACGGCGAAAATCCCGTCGCTCAGCGCCGCGATCCGCTCGATGCTCTGCCCGGCGATGCGGTTGTAGATGGGCCCCCGGCGTTCCGGTTCAGATCTGCGCATAGCCGGAGCCGGGCGTGTCCACGCCGCGCCCGCCCGCCTGCGCGATCAGCCCATATTCCTTCAGGATCTGCTGGCTGTACGTCACACGCCCGTTCACGCTCGCCGCCGGCTCGCTCGCCAGCAGCAGCGCCGCGCGGGCCATGTAGTCGGGCGGCTCGCCGCGCGGATCGTCCATCCCGTCCACCAGCTTGTGGAAGACAGTACCCGGTGTGGGCACGACGCGCGAGGGCGAAACCGCAGCCACCGCGATGCCGCCGTATTGCGCCACTTCCTGCGCCAGGCCCTGAGTGAAGCGTTCCAGCGCTGCCTTCACCGCGCCGTACATGGTGCCGCCGCGCACCGCCGTGTCGGCATAGGGGCCGCGGCCGGGCCCGATCGCCGCGCCGGAGCTGATGTTCACGATCGCCCCCGACCGGCGCGGGATCATATCCTCCAGCACCAGCCGCGACAGCATGAACGGGCCGTGCACGTCGACGGCGAAGGCGCGCATCCAGCGCGACGGGGCCATCTCGGTGATGGGCTGGAAATAGGTCAGGGCCGCATTGTTCACCAGGATATCGACCGGCCCGTACGCATCCTGCGCCGCCGCCACCAGCGCGCGGCAGGAGGCTTCATCCGAAACATCCGCCGCAACCGCGCGCGCCGACCCGCCCGCTGCCGCGATCGCGGCGACGGTGGCCGTGAGGGAACCGGCCAGCAGGCGGTGATCGCCCTCCCGCACGGTGCGCGCGGCGCAGACCACGCGCGCGCCCTCCGCGGCGAACAGCGCGGCGATGGCGGCGCCGATCCCGCGGGAGGCGCCGGTGACGATCGCTACCTTGCCGTCCAGTTTGCCCGGTCCGGTATCCATGCGATCGGCCCTCCAGGGTTACGACAAGGCTTCGGCGGCGGGCGGGCGCGGGTGGTCTTCGGGCAGGGGGATGAACTCGTCGTGGTCGGCCGGTGGGAGTGCGATGCGGCCGGCTTTCCAGTCGGCCTTCGCCTGCTCGATCCGGTCCTTGCGGGAGGAGACGAAATTCCACCATATGAAGCGCTCGCCGAGCGGTTCGCCGCCGAGCAGCAGCACGGTGCAGGCCTCGGGGGCGACGATCGCCGGGTCCTCGGCGGCGCCGAAGACCAGCATCCGGCCGGAGTCGTGGCTGTGCCCGTCCACCTCCAGCCGGCCGGCGGCGATATAGGCCGCGCGTTCGGCGTGGCCGCGCGGCAGGGCGAGGCGGGCGCCAGGTTGCAGAACGATATGCAGGTAGAACAAGGGCGACAAGGTCTTCACCCCGTTGCGCAGCCCGTAGGCGTCGCCGGCGATGAGGCGCATCCAGACGCCGCCGTCCTGGAAGATCGGCAGGGCTTCCGGGGCGTAGTGTTCGAAGGCAGGGGCGATTTCTTCCTCGGCTTCCGGCAGAGCGACCCAGGTCTGGATCAGTTCCACCGCGGCGGCGGCGCGGGCGGCGGGGTCCTCGAACCGTTCCGAATGGGAAATGCCGCGGCCGGCGGTCATCCAGTTGACCTCGCCGGGGCGGATGACCTGTTGCACGCCCAGGCTGTCGCGGTGGGTGATCTGGCCGCTGAACAGGTAGCTGACGGTGGACAGGCCGATATGCGGGTGCGGGCGGACGTCGGCCTGGTGGCGTTGTTCGGGCGGCACGCTGACCGGGCCGGCGTGGTCCATGAAGATGAAGGGGCCGACCATGCGCCGGCGCTGGAACGGCAGGATGCGTCGGACCTTGAGGCCGCCGCCGAGATCGGCGGCGCGGGCGTCGATGACCATGTCGGGCATGTCGCGGGTCCTTTTCAGATCCCTTTGAAATCGGGCGGGCGGCGTTCGGCCATGGCGCGCGTGCCTTCGCGGAAATCCTCGGTCTGGCGCAACCAGGTCTGTTCCTGGTACTCGCGCTCGGTGGCCGCCTGCACCGCTTCCGCCAGGCCCCGGCGCAGGGTTTCGCGGGTGGCGGTGATGGCGAGCGGGCCGGCCTCGGCGATTTCGGCGGCGAGCGCGGTGGCCGCTTCGATCAGCCTCTCCTGCGGGACGAGCTGGTCCACCAGGCCCATCGTCTTGGCTTCCTCGCCTGTGAAGCGCCGGCCGGTGTAGAACACGAACGCCGCCTGCTGCGCGCCGATCAGCCGCGGCAGGGTCGCGGTCAGGCCGAAGCCCGGGTGGAAGCCCATGCGGATGAAATTAGCGGAGAACCGGGCTTCCGGACACGCCACCCGGAAATCCGCCATCACCGCGAGGCCGAGGCCGGCGCCCACCGCCGCACCCTGCACCGCCGCGACGATCGGTTTGCCCGTGCGCCACAGGCGAATTGCTTCCTTGTAGAGGTGCCGGCCACGCTCCACCGGTTCGGCCCGCCCGTCCGGCCCGCGGGAGGAGAAATCGGCGCCGGCGCAGAAATGCTTGCCCGCGGCGGACAGGACGATGGCGCGGCAGGCGGGGTCGCGGTCGAGGGATTCCAGCGCGTCGGCGATCTCCGCCACCATGGCGACGGAGACGAAATTATTCGGGGGACGGCGGATCTCGATCGTGGCCAGGTGGCCGGTCTGGGTGACGCCGATCTGCTCGTAGGCTTGTGCGGCCAAGGCCGGGTCCTCCTGCTGTCGGGGGGCAGTGTGCGGCCGGGCGGGGGGCGTGTGAAGGCGCGCCTTCTCCCTCCCCCGCAAGGGGGCGGTTCAGTCGGCGCCCAGGCTGCCGGCCAGCAGCGCGCTTACCCGGCGGGCGAAGCCGGCAGGGTCGCGCGGCAGGTCGCCTTCCTGCACCAACGCAAGGTCAAGAAGGGTCTCCGCCGCCGGGCCCACGCGGTCGGCGTCCCCGGCGTGGGCAGCGAGTGCGGCGATCAGCGGGTGGCGTGGGTTTACCTCCAGCACCGGGGGCGCCATCGGACCGCCGCGGCCGGAGCGGCGCAGCAGGCGCTGCATCTGCAGATCGGGCCCGGACGCGCCGGCGGCCAGCACCACCGCGCTGTCAGTGAGCCGCCCGGTGGCGCGCACGTCGCTCACCGCGTCACCCAGCGCGGTCTTGAGCGCCGCGGTCAGCGGCGAGATGTCGGGCAGGTCGCCCCCCGCCTCGGCGCCGGACTGGGTGATGCTGACCAGCCGCTTGCCCTCGAAACTCGCCAGCCGGTCGGGCCAGAAGGCGTCGATCGGGTCGGCGAGCAGCAGTACCTCCTCGCCCTTGGCGCGGAAGCCTTCAAGCTGCGGCGAGCCGCGCAGTGCGTCGATCGTTTCGCCCGCCAGGTAGTGGATCACCTCCTGCCCCGGCCGCATCCGATTGATATACTCCGGCAACGAGGTCCAGTCCTCGCCGGCGGAGGAGCGGAAGCGCAGCAGAGCGGCAAGCTCGGCGCGGTGCTCGGAATCCTCCCAGGTGCCTTCCTTCAGGAGCGCGCCGAAATTCTCCCAGAACTTCGCGTAGTCCGCCGGCTCCTTCGCGCGCGTCTTCAGCTCGGTCAGGATGCGCCCGACCAGCGCCTTGCGGATGCGGCCCAATACGGGCGTCGCTTGCAGCATCTCGCGCGAGACGTTGAGCGGCAGGTCCTCGGTATCCACCACGCCTTGGACGAACCGCAGCCAGGACGGCAACAATTCCGCCTTGTCGGTGATGAACATGCGGCGGACGTGCAGGCGCACGTGCGATTCGCGGTCGTTGTCCAGGATGTCGAACGGGCGTGAGCCGGGGATGAACAGTAGCGCGGTGAACTCGGTCATGCCCTCGGCACGCCAGTGCAATGTCGCCCAGGGCGTGTCGAACAGGTGGCCGAGGTGGCGGTAGAAGGCGTGGTAGGATTGCTCGGTGATCTCGGCGCGCGGCTTGCGCCACAGGGCGGTGCCTTCGTTGGCGGCCACGTCCTTGCCGTCGCGGGCGATGGTGATGGGGACCGTGATGTGGTCGGCCCATTTGCGCACGATCGCTTCCAGATGCGCGGGGTCGAGGTATTCCTGCGCGTCGGCTTTCAGGTGCAGCAGCACGTCGGTGCCGGCGGTCTCCCGCTCGGCCGGGGCGACGGTGAAGCGGCCGTCGCCGTCGGCCATGTCGCAGGACCAGACATGGGCGAGCTCGGTGCCGGCCTTGCGGGAGGTCACCTCCACCCGGTCGGCGACCATGAAGGCGGAATAGAAGCCGACGCCGAACTGGCCGATCAGGTTCGGGCGTTCCTCGGGCTTGGCGTCGGCCAGCGCGGCCCCGAAGGCGCGGGTGCCGGAGCGGGCGATGGTGCCGAGATGGGCGATCAGCGCCTCCCGGTCCATGCCGATGCCGTCGTCGGCGATCAGCAGGCTGCGGGCGCCCTTGTCGGGGACGATGCGGATTTTCGCCTCCGCGGGCGGGGCCAGCGCGGGGTCGGTGAGCGCCTCGAACCGGCGGCGGTCCATCGCGTCGGCGGCGTTGGCGACCAGTTCGCGGAGGAAGATCTCCCGCTCGGAATAGAGGGAGTGGACCACGAGGTCGAGCAGGCGCCCGGTTTCGGCACCGAAGCCGTGGGTCTCCGCCCCCGGCGTTTCCGCCTTCGGGGTTTCTGGCCCTGGGGGTGTCGTTTCCGTGTCCGTTCCGCTCATCTCGGCCCTCCGTTCGCGCCGGCCGATATGCGCATCGGCGCCGGACGGCGCAAGCCCGGCGCCGGTTCTCCAGGGGAATCGCCTGAACGGGAAGATCGGCGCGGGCGGCGGTTGCTTCACCTTGTATCTCGGATATCTGCGAGAACCGCTTTGGGCCGGCGGGGCAGGCGCCCCTGCCGGCCCAAAGCGGTTCTCGCAGATATCCGAGATACAAGGTGACGCACCGGTGGTTCACCCGATGGCCCCGGGTGGAGATCGCAGAGGGTTGGTTACCTGTCGCAGCCGCGTGCGCCCCTCGGAGCGCGATGCGTGATCCGGTGCAAACGTGCCGCCGCAACGGAGGATCACGGGTGCGCAGGAACGCGCGTCGCGCTCAGACCCCCTCTACGATCTCCTTCTTCCTCCCGTTGCCGATTGTCCTCCGTCGCGGCACGCCCGCTTGCGCGGCGGTGCCGGCGCGACCAGGATCGCCCGTGCCGGCCATGCCGCGCCGGCATCGAAACGCGTCGAGGAGGACCGCATGGGCCTACATATCGACTACTACGCATCGCTGAATTCCCCCTGGACGCATCTTGGTGCCGCGCGGATCGAGGCGCTGGCGGCCCGGCACGGTGCCGGCCTGCGCATCCATCCGGTCGATTTCGGCGCGATCTTCCCCGCCTCCGGCGGCCTGCCCCTGCCCAAACGCGCGCCGCAACGCCAGGCGTACCGGCTGATGGATCTGGCGCGCTGGCGCCGCCGTCTCGGCATTCCCATCCACATCCGGCCGAAATTCTTCCCCGCGGCGGAATTGCCCGCGGCCTCCTGCGTCATCGCCGTGCGCGAAACGATCGGTGATGCGCCGGCGATCGCGCTGGCGCATCGCGTGCTGAAGGCGTTGTGGCAGGAGGAGAAGGACACCGGCGACGCCGCGACGCTCGCTGCATTGATCGCCGATGTCGGCCTCGATCCGGACGCGGTGATGAAACTCGGCGCGGATCCGCAATGGGCGGAACGGCGCGCGGCCGATACCAGGAGCGCGCTCGACCGCGGGGTGTTCGGTGCGCCGACCTACGTCATCGGCGAGGAGATATTCTGGGGCCAGGATCGACTGGACTTCGTCGCCGAGCGGCTGCAGGAGGGCTGACCCGCAGGGCAGGCGCGGGAGCGTATCGTTACGATTTCGTCATATCTCAGGAATCCCACTGCGCCGCCGCGCGTTCAAGGCGTGGTCGGGATCTCCCGGTACACGTTGCGGACGGAACGGATCCAGTGCTTCTTCGTCGCATTGGTCCACGGCGTGCCGGCCAGCAGCTTCGTATAGGCATCGGTCTGCAGCACGTCCGGGCTTTCGAGGTCATAGAGCGCCAGGTATTTCGGCTCCCCTTCCACCGCCACGAAGCGGCGCGCGTTCAGGATCCCCGGGACGGACAGGCGCTCGGGCACGTGCTCCTCGTTGTACCAGCGGTTGAAATCCGCCTCGTGCGCGGGATCGACCTCGATCATCACCAGCAGCAGCCCGCGCGGTTTCGCGTCAGTCATTCTCCCCTCCGGCATCCTCGTTCCCTCCGGTTGCCAATCGGGGCAGGATAGGCGGGAACGGCCAAATGCAGAAGCGGGGGGAAGCGGCGATGCGGGCGGTGCTGATCGGCGTGGGGCACTGGCACACGCCATTCTATCTCGATCCGTGCCTCGCCCTGCCGGGTGTCGCCGTGGTGGGCGTGAGCGACCCCGATCCGGCGCGGGCGGCAGCGGTCGCGGCGCGCGCCGGCTGCCCGGCCTTCACCGACGCGGCGGCGCTGTGCGCGCAGGCGCAGCCCGATTTCGCCTTCGTCCTCGGCCGGCATTGCGACATGGCGGCCAGCGCGCGGCGGCTGATCGCGGCGCGGATCCCGTTCGCGATCGAGAAGCCGGGCGGGGTCACCGCCGCCGAGGTGGCCGAGCTTGCCGCAAGCGCCGCCGCCGCCGGCTGTTTCGCTGCCGTCCCGCTCGTGTTCCGCGACAGCGCGCTGTTCCATGCGATCCGCACGGCCGCGCCGGGGGAGCAGGTCCAGGTGGCGAGCTTCAGGTTCATCGGCGGGCTGGTGGAGCGCTACCGTGCCGAGGGCTGCGACTGGATGCTGTCGCACGCCACGGCCGGCGGTGGGGCGCTGCTCAACCTCGGCATCCATTTCCTCGACCTGGCGCGCGCGCTGCTGCCCGGGGCGACGTTGCGGGTGACCGCGGCGGCGCGGTCGAACGCGACGGCGGGGCTGGATATCGAGGACCACGCCGTTGTCCTGCTGGAGGGCGGCGGCGCGCGCTGCCTGGTGGAGACCGGCTACCTCTACCCGGCGCCGCATTCGGTGTTCGACCTCCATTACAGCCTGCGCACCGAGCGGCATTTCTTCGCCGTGCGCGGGCCGGATGCGCTCGAGATCAGCGACGATTCGCGCAATCGGCGGGTGGTGGCGCTGCCGACGATCAACGCGCCGCTCTACCCGGGCTTCGTTGCCGACGTGCTGGCGCGCGCCGCAAGCGGTGCGCCGCCGGTGGCGGGGCTTGGCGAGCTTGCTGCCGCCGTGGCGCTGGTGGAAGCGGCCTACGCCGCCGCGCCACTGCCGCCGGCGGATCGCTGAGCCCGCGTCCGCCCAGGGGTTGGCGACGGGAGCCGCCAAGGGACTGGCAGCGGCGCGCCTGGCGGGGCATGTTGGCGGCAAGGAGGGCCCATCATGGACCAGCAAATCGACGCCGGCGCCGCGTGCGGCCCGGACGGATGCGAAATTCCCGCCGCCAGCGCGCCCCTGCCGGCGGCGGCGGGGGCCGGCACGCGGATCGACATCGTTTCCGATGCCATCTGCCCGTGGTGCTACATCGGTAAGCGCCAGCTCGAACGCGCACTGGCGGAACTGGACGGGCAGGGGCTGCGCTTCGCCGTGCAGTGGACTCCCTTCCAGCTCAATCCCGACATGCCGCCGGGCGGCGTGGAGCGCGCCACCTATCGCGCCGCCAAGTTCGGCAGCGCCGAGCGCGCCGCGGCGCTCGATGCGCGGGTCAGTGAGGCGGCGCGTGCGGTCGGGCTCGACTTCCACCTCGATCGGATCGTGCGCACGCCGAACACGATCGACGCGCACCGGTTGATCTGGCTCGCCGGCCGGGAGGGTGTGCAGGACGCGGCGATGGAGGCGGTGTTCGCCGCCTATTTCATCGACGCGCGCGATATCGGCGAAGCGGCGGTGCTGGAGGATTGTGCGGCGGCGGCGGGGCTGGACCGGGCTGCGGTGCGCGCCTTCCTCGCCGGCGGGGCGGTGGCCGAGGAGATGCGCGCGGCCGACCAGGCGGCGCGAGAGGCGGGGGTGAGCGGCGTGCCGTCGTTCTTCCTCGACGGCTACGGCCTGTTCTCCGGCGCCCTGCCGGCGGCGCAGATGGCCGAGGCGCTGCGCCGCGGGCACGACGTGCTGCGCCAGCAGACCGCGGTCCCGCCGGGCTGAGCGGACATGCGCTGCGCCTCTCTCCCTCCCCCCTCGCGGGAGAGGGCCGGGGTGGGGGGGCGAACCGCCGGACGTTCCACCCGGTCCGCACCCCCCACGCTCACTCCTCCCCACAAGGGCAGGGCTGTCCGGGGAAAATCAAGCATAGGCGAACCCGAGTTGTCCGGCTGGTGGATGATTTTGTGCTCTGGCCGGATTGACGGGAGGCGGTCGTTCGATGGTGCCGAGATCGCGGCGCTCGAACAGGCAGCTTGCGACGAGTTCGGTGAAGCGCAGGACCGGCATGCTGACACGATGCCTGCGGGCGGCGAGACGCAGCAGGGCATAGGCGATCAGGGCGGCGTAGATCTGCAGCCGGATGGCGTTGGGATTGTTGCCGAGGAAGCGGCGGATGCGCAGGTTCTGTTTGAGCCAGCGGAACAGCAGCTCGATCTGCCAGCGGCCTTTGTAGAGGGCTGCGATGGCCACCGCGGAGCGGTCGCAGTCGTTGGTCAGCAACGTAATCGTGCTGCCGTCCTGGCGCCTGACGCGCACCCGGCGTAGCCGGATGGGCAGGCGCGAATTGCCCTTGCTGGCGAAGCGCACCTCGGCATCCTCGGTGACGGTGAAGCCGTCGCCGGCGGTCTCCTCACAGGGGCGGAGCGTGACCTGCTCGAGGCGCATGTTGATCTTGGGGCGGGTGACGAAGCTGGCGCCGGCGGCATCGATGGCGTGCCACCAGCCGTAGTGGCAGTATCCCTTGTCGAAGGTGTAGGTTGCACCCGGGTCGATCGCGACCGTGCGGCCGATTTGCGCATCGTTGACGGTGGCATCCGTGATGTCGAGCACGCGCGGGCAGTCGCGCGCGGGATCGAACACGATGTGCAGCTTGAGGCCGCGGATGCGGCCGTTGCAGGTAGCCCAGGAGCAGAGGGTGCCGAGCGGGATCGGGGTCGAGTTGATCACCCGCACCACCTCGCGGCCCTCGCGGCGGGTCCGCGGGTCGAGTTGCATGGCGAGGCCGGCGAAGACCTCGGCGAACACCGCCGGCGGGCGCCGGCGGTTGGCGTCAGCCAAGGTCGAGCGCGCCAGTTTGCCGCCGCCGAGATGATAGTGATGCTGACGGTAAGCGTTCCACTCCACCGCCAGGCCACGCAGGCTGGTGGCCGCGGCGAACTGCGCGAAGATCAGCGCCAGCAGATGATCGCCGCTGTCGAACGATTTGTCGTAGGCCTCACCGCGATGCCGCGCTGAGATCGCCTTGACCTGACGGCGATCAAGGGGTGCCAACAAACTGGCGAAGATGGTAGGTTTGAACCGCATGCCCCGTCCCCCATTCTGAGTCTCGCAAACACAGAATAGCGGATAAAACCGCCTCAGACGGGGCATGCAGCCAAAAGCCTCACGCTTTCCCCGGACAGCCCTGCCACAAGGGGGGAGGGAGAAGGAGCGTCCCATTCCGCTGCCTGCCGCTTTCAGGAGGCTGCCCATTCCAGGAGACCGCCCATGTCGGGCCGCGAACCCATCCTGTTGCTGA
This sequence comes from uncultured Pseudomonadota bacterium, assembly GCA_963708095.1. Taxonomy (GTDB): domain Bacteria; phylum Pseudomonadota; class Alphaproteobacteria; order Acetobacterales; family Acetobacteraceae; genus JAJZVS01. The sequence goes on along the minus strand of OY970182.1, from coordinate 1,476,589 downwards.
CCGGCGCCAGCCGGGGCATCGGCCACGCCACGGTGAAGCGCTTCAGTGACGCCGGCTGGCGGGTGCTGACGATCTCGCGTCAGCCGTTCGACCCCCGCTGTCCGTGGAAGGGCGGCGCGGCGAACCACATCCAGCTCGATCTTGCCGATATCGAGGCGATTCCCGACGCGCTGGCGCGGGTGCGGGAGATCGCCGGCGGGCGGCTCGACGCGCTGATCAACAACGCGGCGATCTCGCCCAAGCATCCCGGCGACGGCGGCAAGATCCGTGCGCTGGAGATGGGCTACCGGGACTGGCTGACGGTGTTCAACGTGAACTTCTTCGCCCCCCTGGCGTTGGTGCAGGGGTTCCGTGGCGAGCTGGTCGCGAGCCGGGGCAGCGTGGTGAACATGACCTCGATCGTGGGCTCGCGGGTGCATCCGTTCGCTTCGGCCGCCTACGCGACGTCGAAGGCCGCGCTGGCGGCGCTGACGCGGGAGCTGGCGGCGGATTTCGGCCGCGCCGGGGTGCGGGTGAACGCGGTTTCCCCCGGGGAGATCGAGACCGCGATCCTGTCGGCGGGGACGGAGGATATCGTGGAACGCTCGATCCCGCTGCGCCGGCTGGGGCAGCCGCGGGAAGTGGCGGATCTGCTGTTCTTCCTCTGCTCGGACCAGGCGCAGTACATCAACGGGTCCGAGGTGCACATCGACGGCGGCCAGCGCGTGTGACGGCGGCGCGTTTGCCCATCGCAATCGGTTAATCGGGCCGATCGCTCAGCGTGGCTTCGCCGCGGCGGGCGGCTGCGGCCGCCCGTGTTGCAGGCGCGACGGATCCAGCGGGATCCTGCGAAGCACGGCGCCGCTGGGTCCGAGAGGCGGACCGGCCACGCCATTTACGACGAGCTCGGTGCCGCCGGCATTGCCGGTGGTCAGCAAAAGACCCGGGCGTGGCGGCGTCCAGCTCTCGCCCGCATGCAGAAGGCGGGAAAACACCAGGGCGCCGCTCCGGTCGCGGGCCCCGATCCAGACATTGGCGGTGACACGCACGACCACTGTGGGCGTCGGAGCGGATGCGGCCCGGGACGGCCGCGCGGGCGTGGCGGAAGCGCCGGATGGCGGGATGAGGGCGGAACCGGCGGCGGCCGGGTGCCCGGCCGTCTCTGGCGTCGGCGCGGACATCGGCACGGTCGGAGATGCCCCTGCGCTGCCTGGACCCATCGCGCTGCCTGGACCCATCGCGCCGGCCCGCGCCTCCGCGGAGGCGGACTCCGGCGCGACCCCTGAGCGTGGCCCGCCAGCCACGGGGCTCCCGGACGTTACCGATGGGGCATCGGTTGGCGCGGTATTTCGGCTCGCCCGCGCGGATGCTGTCGCCGCGGGAGGGCGGGGCGCGCGCTGTGGGCCGGATGCCGGCGCGATTTGGGCGGAGGTGGCCTCCGGCGGCAGGTGACGCGGGCCCGGCGTGGCCTCGGTGCGTTTCGCACGCTGGTCGAGCTGCGCGGCCGCGTGCGGCCCCGCCCGGTCGGCTTCGGGGCCCCGCCCGATGGAACGATACAGCACGACGGCGCCCAGCAGGAGCACCGGCGCCGACCACAGTATGATCGTGGCGCCGCTGACGCGCCGCCCTGCGGCGCGCGGAGGAGACGCAGGCGGGGCGGCATCGTTCGCGATCGGACCGGTCACGGGGATAGCTGCGGGGTGTGCCGCCGGGGCCGCCGCGCGGCCTGCCGCCGGGTTTGCCGCGGGGGCTGCCGTGGTGGGGGCTGCCGCGTTTGCCGTTGCGTCTGCCGGGGGGCTTGCCGTTGCGGCGACCGCGGTCGGCAGCGGCACCTCGAGAGGCGACGCAGTCGGCGCAGGAGCCTCGGCCGCGCGCTCAGCCGGCGCGGCTTCGTCCCGCGGTAGCGGCTGGAGCGGCTGGTCAATCTCGGCCGCGAGCGCCTTGAACGGCACCGAGCCATCGCGCGCGGCGGCGCGTCGGTACAGTGCGTCCACCCGCTGCTCCAGAGCCGTCAATACGTCTATCTCCGGCTCCGCCTCGGCGAAGCGCGCGGCATCCGGCTCGGCCGGCTCCGGGCGGTCAACCCAGTCAGGCTGTCGGTGGAGCGCGCCCAATGCGCGGACAAGGCGACGGAGTTCTGCCGCGCGCTCCGGCGCCAGGCGCGGGATCCGTGCGTCTTCACGGCCGGCGACACCAGCCGGATACTTTTCGGTTTCGTCCACTTCAGCTCCTCACGCGCCCCCAGGGGCGCTTGAAGGCGTCATATCTCTAAGAACGACTGAATGTCCCTGCACATGCCCTTGAGGATCGGGCGCACAAGTCGAGGGAAGGCTGATCACGAAGGATCGTGCCACAAGAAGTCGAGGGGAGCGCGACCGCTTCGGGTCCCCCGTTTCCCGTCGCGCGCCCGTTCCATACGGCCGGGGCGGCCCCCGGCCTCGCGCCGTCATGGAACGCCGCCCCGACGCAATCGGCGCTGGTGGTGCGCGGACACCCTGAGACGGGCGCCCGCCGCCTCGATCTGTCGGCGTGGCTTCGGGCGGCCCGGCTGATCCGCTGAAGTTGCCCCGATTTCGTGGGGTATGTGAGGGCTTGTATGACGACGTTTCCGTTATGACGCCCTCCCTGGCGGCTGCATTGGCCATGGGCGACCTGTAGCCCAACGCGGAATGCGGCCGGACGGGCGGGACCAGCTTCGTTCATGATCCCGGCGATCGGGTCTGGTGCCTTCTATGGGTTCAGACTTATCTCCGCTGGCGCATGCATGTCGTTGTGCGCCGCAAAGATCGCGCGCAGATCCGAAGCGCGTTCAAGTGGGTGATCGAGCTTTTGCGACCCCCAGCTATACGCATAATCGAACGCCGGTGTGGCCAACAGCGCGCCCCAGCGAACCAGGATTCGCCGTTCCTGTGCGACGGTGGGTAACACGTATTTGCCGGCAAAGTCGGCGGTGTAGTTTCCACCCCCGAATGCCTGATAGACCGGCACCATCTGGCTGCGCGGAATGCCGCTGGCTGCAGCCGTGCTGACGTAGAGGTCGATCATGCCATAGTCGCACCCGTGCAGTTCCGTCCGGCACGGGTAAGGATCGATACCGAACAGATCGACATGGATGACGGCGGGATCGTACTGAGCGCTGAACGAGGGTTTCTTGGCGGATCCCAGGTTCATCAGGATCATGAAGGTTTTCGCGCCAGGCAGATTGGCGTGGATCCAGTCCGACTCGGCCCTCAGGTGCTCCGCGGTGCAGGCGGGCACGTAGCCGGCCATGGTCATTCGCGCTTTCGGGTCCGGGTTGTCCATCAGATAGAAGCCGAACAGCTTTGCGTGGTCGATAAACGGCTGCACTTTCTGCAGAAACTCCGGAGTGACGCCATTGCACTGACCCACCCACACAAGTCCTTGCACACCGGGCGGCAGGGAATCGACCTGGCCGGCGGTGTCCACGTCCGCCAGGTTGAAGCCGACCTGGCCTGGCAGATATTTTCCGTCAGTACCGAAATTGTGGTTCGGCGCATAATGGAGCCGCGTCGCAGGGGCGATGGGCGGAAAGGCTTCCGACACAACGGCCAGGCCAAGCAGTACGACAGCACCGACGAGTGCCAACCATGGCGGGCGGGAAACTCCGCCCCCCTTCGCGCTGTTTGGCATCACGCGACCGGGCGGAAGAACAGGCATACCGGCACCTCGTGCGTCGTGGCCCGCCATCGCCGGCCGCAACGATGGTGGAAATGGGGTTCGGGACGAGGGCAGAGCCCGGTGCCGGGCGTTCCCGGCACGAGACGGGCCAGCTCTGAAAGGTTTGCGGGAAGCGCCATCCTCCGCTATTGACAGGGCGTGTCCCAGGTACCGTCGGCGTTGCAATGGAAACAGGCGGACGCTTTCTTGGTCGCGTCGTACGAGTCGATGTGCGAGCCAGGACTGTACAAGGCGCTTCCCCAGAAGCACAATGACAGCCTGCCCTGGCCAAGGGTTACGTTCACGCTGTTCACGGCAACTGGCTCGCTACTCTGCAGCGGATCGCCTTGCGGTGGACCCGCCGATCGGAGTGGTGCTGCCGTCGCCTGACCGGAGACCCCAATCAACGCCACCAGAAACAGCCATCTCTTCAAGAGAGCCTCCTTTCTTCCGTTCAACGTATGGTAGGTCAAGCTCGACCGCGGTTTCATGGTATCTTTCTGCCTAAGTCCTTTGGCCGGCCCCCGAACGTCAACGACGCGCAGGTGATGGTACTCTGGGTGCATTCCGCCAGCGTTCGCCCCATGACGGACGATCGACCCATGCCGTGACGCATTGGCTCACGCCCGGTTGGCCAGCGCACCCGCGCGGGAACGCCGACGGTCGCCGGGCGCGAACACGGAGGCGGCCGGATCCAGCGTTTGCAACAGAATCCTTCATCCAAGGATTTAGGCCCAAAGGCACCGTGAGATATCCGAAGCAACGCTGTACAAGGTGCGATCTTCGTTATCGGAGTTGACGGTGGGTCGCCCCGGCCAACACGAACGGGGTTGGTCGGCCCGCTACCAGAAGCCTTCGGACCCGAGCCGACCTCAGGCCTGGACAACCGTACGGGAGTGGCAATCACATGGCCAAAATCATCAATTCTCCTACAGCAGGACCGGTTGTTCTCACGGTCGTTACCCAGAATCCGCTTACCGTTACCGCCACCGGCACCATCACGTCACTGGCGGCCGGAGCCGATGGCGTGGATGGATCGAGCCTCACAGCCTGGAGAATCGCGAATTACGGCGTCATCGCAAGCCACGGAGGTGTTGGCATCAAGCTTCAGAACGGCGGTACGATCGACAACGGGCTGTCAGGGGCCTCAACCGCCGCGATCTCGGGCGCGAGCGCGGGTATCATGGTGCTCGGTACTGCGGGCAGCGTCGTCAACGCCGGCTCCATTTCGGGTGCCGACGGGATATGGCTCGCCGCGGGCGGAGGCGTCGAAAATCAGCCCGGAGGCCGGATCTCGGGCACGGGCACGATTGGATCCGGGTTCACGTCCGGCGCGGGGGTATATATTGCCGGCGCGGCAGGAACCCTCGCCAACAGCGGCACGATTTCCGGGGGTGCCTATGGTGTCGCCTTCGGGCGGGGAGGCACAGTAACCAATTTCGCCTCCGTACTAGGCGGCGAAGATGGCGTCATCATCCAGGGGGCCATCGGTTCGCTCACGAACTCCGGCAGCATCGTCGCCACCGTCGACGATGGAGTCGCGCTCGATGCGGGGGGTACCATCGACAATGCCGTTGGTGGCTGGATTTCGGGTGCCGGCCCGCTCGGGGCGGGAGTGTTCGTTACCGGCGGAAGTGCGATGGTTACGAACAGCGGCACGATAGAGGGTCCCAACCACATCGGGGTTCTTATCGCAGCCGGCGGGAGCCTTGCGAATGCAGCCGGAGGCTTGATCTCGGGCCCTGATGCAGGTGTTTTCTTCGAGCTGGCTCCCGGCGAGCTGACCAATACCGGCAGCATCAGCGCCACCGGCATCAATGGTTCGGGCGTGTATCTGGAAAATGGCGGTGCCGTCACGAACACCGCCGGCGGTGAAGTGTTCGGTAATAAGTTCGGCATCTTCATCGAAGGCGGCCAGGGCCTTCTGAGCAATTCAGGACGGGTCATTGCATCCACCTATGACGGGGCCGTCCTCGGGCTAGGCGGCGTGATCCTGAACAACGTGGGAGGCGTTATTATCGGTGGTTCCAACGGTGTTTATGCCAAATACCGCGCTCCTGCCGATGTCACCAATGCTGGTAGCATAGGTGCGACGGCGGCGAACGGCGCCGGAATCGATCTCGCGGACGGCGGGTCGGTTACGAATCTCCCTTCCGCCGTGATTACGGGCGGCGCCTTCGGCGTTTTCATCAGCGGTGCCGCCGGGACGGTCACGAACAACGGGCGGATCGACGGCGCCAAGTACGACGGGATCGCCCTTGCGCGGGGTGGGAGCATCACCAATGCCACCGGTGCGACGATATCCGGCGGCAGCAACGGCATCTATATCGAGAGCGCTGCGGCCGGGACAGTGACCAATTCCGGTAGCGTCAATGCCACGGCGACCGGGGGAGCAGCGATCGCCCTGGGTGCGGGCGGCAGCATCAGCAACACCTCGGGCGGCACCATCTTCGGACAGGGGTTCGGGGTGTTCGTGACCGGGACGTCGGGGACGGTCACCAATGGCGGCGTCATCGGCGGTTTGCACGGGATTGCGCTGGAGGCCGGCGGTACGGTGACCAACGGGACCGGTGCCGCGATCGAGGGCGGGGTGGCTGGGGTCTTTTCCAGTGGCGGCGCAGCAACGATCTTGAATGCCGGAAGCATCTCTGCGACCGGCGCCGCCGGGCTTGATATCGAGGGCGGGGGGACGATCAGCAACCTGGCTGGCGGCTCCGTTACCGGAAGCGCGTTTGGCGTATTTCTAAGCGGAGGCCCGGGCACGATCAGCAATGCCGGGACAATCAGCGGCGCGAGCTATTCGATCAAGTTTTCCGGGAGCGGCAACGATCGCCTGATTGTAGATCCTGGAGCAATCTTCATCGGCGCCGTCGGCGGAGGCGGTGGTACCACCACCATGGAACTGGCTGCCGGGACCGGGTCGATCGGCGGCATCAACGCGGGTTCGTTCCTGAATTTCCAGAGCCTGGCCGTCGATGGAGCGGCGTCCTGGTCTCTCGGAGGCGCGAATGCAGTGGCGTCCGTGACGAACGACGGGCAGCTGGCAGTGAACGGATCGCTCGACGTAACTTCCGCCATCGATCCCGGGAGCGATGGGGTGTTCCAGATCAATGCCGCAGGCTCCCTGGATATTGCGGCGGCGCTCGGGGCGAATACCCAGATGCAATTCATCGGTGGCGGCGACCTGGCGATCGAAGCCACCGGGTCCTTCGGCATCAATGTCGGCAGCACGTCTTATGCGGGGCCACTGCTGGACAGCTTCGGTACTGGGGCGACTATCGACCTGAAGCAGTTTGCCTTCGCAGGCGAATCGCAGGACTACAACTCCACCATCGGCCTCCTGCAGCTTGCAAACTCCTCGGGGCAGGTCGCCAGCCTGAAGTTCCAAACCGCCAGTCTGGGGGCCGGCACGTTCCATGCCGCTGGCGACGGCGCGGCCGGTACGTTCATCACGCATAGCTAACGGCACCCGGTTGCCCGGCTGCGGGTCGGTCAAGGGGGAAGGGAGGCGACTCACCCTAGCGCAGCCATGACAGCGGTCAAGCTTGCTTCCATGTTGCCGGTCGGAATACCCAAATCAAAACCGGAGCCGGTGATGCGACCGAAAATCGAAACGGCGGCGCATCCCCTATGTGCCTGCGGCAGCGGACTTCGCCAGATCCGTTGCTGCGCAGTTGAGCCGGCCCTCCTTAGGGCCGCGGAGGCGGGCGGGTCGCTGCAGACACAGGTCGAACACGCGGTGGAGGCGCAGAAACGAGGCGCACGGGAGACAGCCGAGCGGTTATGCCTGGATGTGCTCGAAAGGGCACCGGGTGAAGCTCGCGCGCTCGCGCTATTGTACGAACTCCGCAAATCGGCCGGCGAGGTCCGTGCGGCCGAAGCATTGGCAGGGCGTCTCGTCGCGCTTAACCCGAACAACGCGTGGGCAACGATCGAGCTGGGGGTGCTGCTACTCGCCCGAGGCGCTCTGGACCAGGCGGAGCGGCACGCCCGTAATGCCGTGCGGCTCGCACCCGAAAGCCCGCAGGCCCAGAACCTGATGGGCATGGTCATGACGGAATTGCACCGGCCGCAGGTGGGCGAGTATCATTACCGTCGTGTCCTGGCGTTCTCGTCGCACCCAGATCCCATCCTGCTCGCGAACCTGGCATGGAACCTCAAGAACCAGGGACGCATGACGGAGGCCCGCGCGCTCTACCGGAAATCGGTGGCAGCCGCTCCATCCGTTGTTCAAACCCTTCTCGGCTGGGCCCGGCTGGAAGAGGCCGACCGCCAATTTGAGGCAGCCGCCGCGCTCCTCGATCGCGCCGAGGTGGTGTCGCCTGCAAATGCCTCCGTTCGGCTCAGCCGTGCGGTACTGCTCGGCCGGATGGGGCAATACGAGGCGGCACTGGGGGTTCTCGACGCCATGGCCCGCATGTACACAGACGGCGAACTGGGACCCGACGAATTGCTGATGAAGGGCCGCCTGCTCGACCGCCTGGGCAGTTACGATGCAGCCTTCGCGGCATTCACTGCGGGCAAGCACAGGTCCCGCACATTGAGCGGGCACGCCTATCTCGCCGAATACGCGCGCGATCTCGCTGCCCGTCTAGCCGCCTTCTTCACCGCCGGACGTCTTCAGCTCCTGCCGCGCGCCGGAAAGCGCCTGGACATCGCGCAGCCGGTGTTCATCCTGGGTTTTCCCCGTTCCGGGACAACCCTTGTCGAGCAGATCCTGTCGGCCCATCCGCGCATCCATGCCGGCGACGAATTGCCAACGGTCAGCGAAATCGCAGGACTGATGCCGCGCATGCTGGAGAGCCCGCTGGCGTATCCGGAAGCGTTGGCGGAGCTTTGGATGGGCGATCATTGCGATGATCTTGATCTCTTGCGTGACCACTACCTTCGCCGCGCCCGCCAACTCGGGGCGATCGACGATGCAGCCCCATGGTTCACTGACAAGATGCCGCTGAACGAAATGCACACGGGTCTGATCGCCCTTCTGTTCCCGGAGACGCCCTTGCTCCATGTGCTGCGGCATCCGCTGGATGTCGTGCTATCCGTATTTTCGAACCAGCTCACTCACGGCTTTTTCTGCGGCCTCGAGCTCGAAACGATCGCGCGGCACTATGCACTGATCATGGAGTTGGTGGAACGCTACAGATCGGAGATGGACTTGCGCTATCTCCCGCTCCGGTACGAAGAGCTGGTTGCCGCGCAGGAGGCGGGCGTGCGTCGTATGCTCGACTTCATAGGCGAATCATTCGAGCCCGCCTGTCTTGCCTTTCACGAGAACCGGCGATACGCGCGCACCGCAAGCTACGCGCAGGTGGCTGAGCCACTGTATGAGCACGCCGTATTCCGATACCGCAACTATATACGACATTTCGAGCCCGTGCTGCCGATCTTGCGCCCCACGATTTCGCGCCTGGGCTACACGCTCGACTAGGTGTCTGGCATGCTGCTGGTGAGGACCGCCGCGATGCTGTGCTCTGCCTATGTCATAAAGGTAGCGCCGTACCGCACACGGCCGGCTGCCAATTGATCGCGCCACCAGTCGACAGTCCTTCGCAGCCCCTCATCCAGGTTCACCTGTGGGCACCATCCGGTGTCGGCGTTCAGGCGGCTCGCGTCCGCGAGCAGGGCCAGTACCTCGGACTGGGGGGGACGGAAGCGCTTCTCGTCCTGCTCGACCTGCTTGTCCGACCCAATGATCTCGGCGAGCAGATCGATCACCTCGGAGATCTCGACGGCCCTCCCGCTGCCGGCGTTATAGACGCGACCGGCGTCGGTCTTCCCGGCAAGGCCCACGGCCAGGAACGCGGCGACGGTGTCTTCGACGAAGCTAAAGTCCCGCACGGTCGTGATATCGCCTACCTTCACTGTCGGGCAGTCGGGGTCCAGCATTTGCCGGATGATCGATGGGATCACGGCACGCTCGCTCTGCCTTGGCCCGAAAGTATTGAACGGCCGCAGTACCGTCACTGGCACGCCAAACGAACGTGCGAACGCCTCGGCCATCATATCCGCGCCGATCTTCGAAGCGGAGTACGGTGATTGACCCTGCAGCCGGTGCTCTTCGGTGATCGGCACCGTGATGGCTGATCCATAGACCTCGCTGGTGGACGTATGCACCATCCGATTGGTGGCGCAGGCACGCACCGCCTCCAGCACATTCAACGTACCCACGACGTTCGTCTCAACATACGAATTCGGGGCCCGGTAGGAATAGGGGATAGCGATGAGCGCCGCCAGATGGAAGACGATATCATGCCCGGCAACGAGCGCACGGACAAAGCCCGCGTCACGAACATCGCCACGCACCAGCTTGAGACGGCGCGCAATCTGCACGGGTACCTCATCCAGCCAACCGTGTGAATCGAAGGAATTGTATAGGCAAAGCGCTGTCACCTCGGCCCCGGCGTTGGCGAGGGCCTCGGTCAGGTGCGAGCCTATGAAGCCGTCGGCACCGGTCACGAGAACCCGAGTGCGTTCGTAGCCCACCGTTCACCTCTTCTCCTGAAGGTCGAGACTTTGGCCTGAGGGGCCGCCCATCGCTGCCCCCAATGCCGCAAAAGTCGGCCCGAGCGGAGGGACCGTTGCGGGATCCGTGATATCAAGGACCGCGCGCACGCCGCGCCAGATCCAGGCAATATCGCCGCCCACTGAGCGGTTCGGATAGTAGGCCAGGTCCAGGCGAGCCTTCTCAGGAAAAAGAACCTCGCGATAGAAGAGTTCGATATTGCGGTCGGGGTAGAGCTCCCCCTCGCGGCGAAACGCCACTTGAGCCGGCCCGAAAATGCCCGGTTTAAAATCAAGCAGGCGTTGGCACCCACGATCAAAGCAGTCAGCGAATTCGGGCACCTCCGGCCGTGGCCCCACGATCGACATGCTGCCGACCAGGACGTTCCATAATTGTGGCAATTCGTCGAGCTTCGTCCGCTCTATCAGCCGGCCCACCCGTGTAAGGCGCGGGTCGTCCTTCACTGTAAGCCAGGGCCCTGTTTCATCGACCACGCGGAACTTTCGGAATTTATATAAGCGAAAGCCGCATCCGTATCGACCTATCCGGGCCTGAGTGTAGATCACCGGTCGCCCGTCCTCAAGCCAGACCGCTAGAGCAACTAGGCCCATGATCATACCGAGACACAGAAGACCCGACATGGCGACCCAAACGTCGAGAACGCGCACGGCGGCGGCGCTCCACCAAGCCTCCGTGGACGCACGGTGTCCTAAGGATCGGCCCATATGGCTCATGAGACTCGCTCTCAGCTAGCTCGCGATGGCGGCCGCGAGCGAGCCGACCACTTGTTCCACATCGAGCTCCGTGAGCTTCGGATGAAGCGGCAAGGTCAGCTCCCGCGCCGCAAACGCTTCCGTGCGCGCCAGGCTAAGCGATGGGAATCGGTCGCGATAGTACGAGAGGCGGTGAATCGGCGGGTAGTGGAACGTGGTTTGTATGCCTGATTCGTGCATCCGCTCCATGACGGCACCACGATCCACGAGCGCCGGCAGCAGCACGGGGAGAATGTGAAAGGCCGCGGGCCTTGGCTCGGGAAAAGGGACCAACACGGTCGGGCACTGCTGGCTCAGGCGTCGGCGATACGCACGCACGAGCCGCTCGCGCTGGCGGTTCCAGGCATCGAGGCTGCGCAACTGCACCAGGCCGATGGCGGCATTCAGCTCCGACATCCTGTAGTTGAACCCGAGCATGGTGACGTCGTAGGTTGGCTCGCGACTATGCAGACGTTCCGCCGTACCGCTGGTCATGCCATGGCCACGGGCACGGCGGATCCGCTGTTCTACCTCCGCATCGGATGCGATAACCATGCCCCCCTCGGCCGTCGTCATATTCTTGTTGCCGTAGAAACTGAACACGGCCGCGTCACCGAAAACCGGCCCACGGGCGGCTCCCACCGCATGGGCAAAGTCCTCGATCAGAAGCAATCCGTGCCTGTCGGCAAAATTCCGCCAGGCAAGGCCATCCACCATGTAGCCCGCATAATGCATGACAATCACGGCTTTGGTCCGCGGCGTGAGCTTGGCCGTGGCGTCATCCAGGCTGATCAGCGGTACGTCGACTGCCTCTATATCCACGAAGACAGGCGTCGCCCCATTATAAAGTACGCAGTTCGCCGTGGCGACGAAGCTCAGCGAGGGAACCAGCACCTCGTCGCCCGGACCGACGCCCAGCGCCTGCAGCGCAACATGCAGACCCGCAGTGCAGGAATTGACAGCTACTGCCTCATCTGCCTGATGCTCCTGGGCGAAGGCGCGCTCGAAGGCTTTCACCCGGTCTCCCATGGTAATCCAGTTGCTGTCTATCACTTCGGCGAGGGCGTGCTTCTCGTCGCTGCCGAGGCTAGGTTCCGAGACCAATAACATTGCAGGCCGCTCCGCTCAAAGTCGTCTATGGTGCAGGCGAATCACGCGGCGGCCATCGCGTGCCTTGCCGACGTTTCGAACGGTGGTACGTCGCCATCCCACTGCATCTCCTGCGCCCTCTGAAAATCCTCTACTCTCCCGACATCCAGCCAGAATCCGCGATGCAGGAAGGTGTGCGCCGGAATGCCGCGTTCGAGCATCCTGTGCATCAGATCGTCGAAGCCGAACGGAATTCGCGACGGAATGTGCTCGAGCATCTCCGGCTGCATGCAATAGATGCCCATGCTGACGAGATGGCTGAGCCGGGGCTTTTCATGGAATTCCATCACGCGGTCATTCTCCGTCTCGATAACGCCGAAATCGACGCTGACCTCCCGTCGGGCCGTAGCGATCGTAACTCCGGCACCGCTCCGGGTGTGCGCGGTTATGAATGCCTTGAGATTAAGGTCGGTCAGGACGTCGCCGTTCAGCACCAGGAATGGGCGATCGAGCTGCTCGCGCAGCATGGTCAGCGGGCCAATCGTGCCCAGCGGCTCGTGCTCGTGCGTATAGGTGATCCGGATATCCCACTGCCGGCCATCACCGCAGAAGCTTTGAATGAGATGACCGAGGTAACCAGTGGTAACAAAGACTTCCTCGATGTTGTTGCGACGGAGCCATCCGAGCAGCAGCTCCAGCACCGGTTTCGACCCGACCGGCATCAGCGGCTTGGGGAGGATGTTGGTATAGGGCCGCAGGCGCGTGCCCTTTCCGCCCGCCTGGATGACTGCTTTCATTCTCTGCTCTCCTGGGGTCGGATAACGGTAGGAAATAGGAGATCCGACGGAGTCGACCCCCTCCATCTGAAACTAGCATTTCATATCCCGGCTCCGCCTGAAACGAGCAAAGCGGCTTACGACCAAAGCCCGAGATTATCGCCCATGCCCGTCTCATATGCTGCCGTCGATATGTAATGAGCTCCGAGTGCCTTGGCGGAATCCTGGCATACTTCAGAGCTGGATCAGGCACCGGGTCGGCGAATGACCGACAACGAGCGCGCGTTGGCCCGAGGTCCCGGTGTAGATCGAAGGGACTAATCCTGTCTCAACCCCTCGACCAAGTCGCCAAGCTGCCCAAGATAGTGCGTTATTCCGCTCCAGACCATCGATCCATTTTGCACACGTCGGTTGCTACGAAGCTTGTACCAGAGGGAGGTGCCATTGCGTACGGCTTGTGCTGCCCACACTCCTTCTTCTCCATGGCCGTCGCACCGTTGTAGCACGGGCGATGTCGGTCGGGTCTGGGATCCGTATGATGGCAGGTAGTTTGTGCAGGTTGCACATGCTATGCATCGGCGGCGAGGACCACTATCTCCGCATCCCGTTCCTGCGCGCCCTGACGGCTGAGGGCTTTCGCGTTACCGCGGCTGCGAGCGGCGATCCGACACCGTTTCTGCATGCGGGCATCGCCTACCGCCGCTTCGAGTTTGGGCGCTTTATCGGACCACTCTCGGATCGTAACTCGCTACGCGAACTGCGTGTGCTGCTCGCCCAGGAAAATCCAGACCTTGTGCAGACATTCGACACCAAACCTAACCTCCTGGTGCCGTTGGCAGCGCGAGGCATGACGGGTGTCCCTGTTGTACGCACCATCAATGGCCTGGGATGGGTGTACTCGTCGCGCTCACTGACGGCCCTTGGATTGCGCCCTGTACAAAGAGTTTTGCATCGCCTGGCAGCGCGCACGACGGCGTCAACCGTGTTCCAGAACCGTGACGACATGGAGTTTTTCGGGCGGCACGGCATGCTTGGCCGCAGCCTTGCGCGTCTGATCCCGGGGTCCGGCATCGACATTGAGCGCTTCACGGCGGCCGCGGCGTCGGCCAGCCCGGCGGCGGCGTTGCGAACGACGCTCGGCTTGGGCACAGCCGAAGTGGTGCTCACCGTCACGCGTCTCACCCGCCAGAAGGGGATTCCGACCCTATTGAAAGCCGCGGCACTCGTGCATGCTGTCCGGCCCGGGGTACGCTTCCTGTTGGTAGGACCCCGGGAAAGCGAGGGGCCGCTTGCCGTCAGCCAGGCAGAGATCGATCGTCATGCACCCTACGTGATGGCGATCGGCCAGCGTCCGGACGTTCCGGCGCTGCTTGGTATCGCAGATGCGTTCGCGTTTCCGACCGAGTACCGCGAAGGTGTGCCTCGGGCCCTGCTTGAGGCGGCCCTGGCAGCCCTGCCGATCGTGGCCACGAATATGCCCGGCTGCAATGACGTCATTCGCGACGGTTGGAATGGATACCTGGTTCCGCCGCACCGGCCGCGCGTCCTGGCTGCGCGGATTCTCGAGCTGCTGGCCTCTCGGGAAGCAGCCCGGACCATGGGGCAGCGAGCGAGGGAGCGGGTCATGAAAGAGTTCGGCCTTGATCTTACCGTGGCCCGCTACTGCGACCTTTACGCACAGCTTCTGGGGGTACGGGCACGGGAACCGCAGGCAGGTTCACGAGCCCGGGCGCCCGCGCGCGAGGCGGAGCTCGGCGCGTGAGTCTGGATACCATCCTCGGGCTCGGGCTGCTGCTGACGACGGCGACGAAGCTGCGCCTGCCCGGCGCGCCGGTCGGGCCCGGCGAGATGCTTCTGGTCGTCTGGATCGCCGCCACCTTGGTGCGCGAGATCAGGCAGTCAGGGTTGCCGCTTACTCCGGCGCTGCGCGATATGCTGGTCTTCTGGACGTTGTTTGCCATCGCCGAATCCCTGGGCACGATGACGGCGCTCGTGATCCGCGACAGGCACGATACCGGCCTGTTCCTGCACGATGCCATGGCCTATCCGTTGCTCGGCACCGTGGCATGCATGGCAGTGCTCGGAAGCGACGCCGGCGCACGCCTGCAGCGGGTTGCCCGCTCGATGACGGTGTGGGGCACGGTACTGCTCGCGCCTCAGCTCGCTGCCGGGTGGCATCTTATGCAGCTGCCTTTGATCGATCCGTGGTTCGGCGACCGGTTCGAAGGCTGGTCCACCAATCCCAATCAGCTTGCCTCTCTGTGTGCACTGCTGGTGCTCGCCGCGGTGCATCTCGCCGACACGGCGGCAACGACGCGGGTGCGGGCGACCGCCGTGGCTTGCATGGTTACTCCGCTCTGCGTGGGCAGGCTTACGAAAACCGACACCTTCACGTTCGCCCTGGTCGGCGCAACGGCGGTCTATGGGTTCGGCAAAATGCGAATATGGCTCACCTGGAGCAGCCCACAGCCGAGCCTGCGGCCTGCGCTCGCATGGATGCTGATGATCGCAGTGCCGTTGCTGCTCGCCGTCGGCGTTCCGTTCGCGGTACGGGCCACCGCCGATTCCAGCCATCTGGCTCAGGGCCTTCTGAAGAATGGCGGAAAGGAAGCGAAGCAGGAAACCGACCTGCGCCTCGCTCTCTGGCGCGAAGCGATCAGCCGCGGGTTGGAGGCGCGGATGTTGGGCCTCGGCCCCGGTCCGCATCTGCCCATTCCGCCGAACCTGGTTGCGGCGCGAGAGACCGAATTGACCCTGGACAAGGGCGCCGATCATCCGCCGGTGAATGGCACACCGGACTTCGAAGCCCATAACACGCTGCTCGACCTCTTCACTCAGGGCGGCGTGCTCGCGGACGCGAGCCTGCTATGGCTGATGGGCATGGCGCTTGTTCGCTCATGGCGAGCGCGGATGGCCGGATTGACTGCGCTGCTGAGCAGCCTCGTGATCTTTGCGCTAACGAACCTGATTGTTCGCGAGCCGACGTTCTGGTTCGGGATCGCCCTCTGCCTGGTCGCGGGAGAGGCCACCGGTCGGGCGCTCCCGGCAGGATATCGGAGCTGACCAATGTGCGGGATCGCAGGCATCCTCCTCGCGCCTCGCGCGGCCCTCCCCGACCGCCTCAGCGCGGCGAGCGCCATGGCGAGCAGGCTGCTGCACCGCGGACCGGATGACGGCGGCTGCTGGTCCGATCCGGAGGCTGCGGTGGCCCTTGCGCATCGGCGATTGTCGATTGTCGATCTGTCGTCGGCCGGCCACCAGCCGATGCTGTCGGAGAGCGGCCGGCTGGTCATGACGTTCAACGGAGAAATCTACAACTTTCGTGACCTGCGCGAGCAGATAGAGCACGGCGGTCACAGGTTTCGTGGTCACAGCGACACCGAGGTGATGTTGGCCGCATTCGAGCAATACGGCGTCGAGGCGGCTCTGCGTCGGTTCGCCGGCATGTTCGCGCTCGGGCTGTGGGATCGCGGCAGCCGGGTGCTTCACCTTGTTCGCGATCGATTGGGGAAGAAGCCGCTGCACGTGGCGCTCGTGGATGGGACGCTGCTCTTCGCCTCCGAGCTCAAGGCGTTTTATGCAGTCCCGGGTTTCCGGCCCACGGTCGATCCACGTGCGATCGCGATGGTCCTGCGGCGCGGGTGGATCCCCGACGACCTCTGCATCTGGCGGGACGTGATCAAGTTGCCGCCGGGCGCGATTCTCTCCATCCGCGCAGAGGACCTGCAGGCGGGCGACGTCCAGGCGCTGCGGTCCCGCGCGCACCGATGGTGGTCTCTGTCCGACGTGGCGGGCCCTGGGCAGGCTGCTCCGCTTGCGGCCGGCGATGCGGAGCTTGAGCAGGAACTCGACGACCTGCTGCGGACGGCGGTGGGCGAACGCATGGTGGCCGACGTGCCGCTGGGGGCATTTCTCTCCGGCGGCATCGACAGTGCGACGGTGGTCGCGCTGATGCAGGCGCACGCCACCCGGCCGGTGCGCACGTTCACGATCGGCTTCGCGGAGGATGCTTTCGACGAAGCCGATCATGCGGCGCAGATCGCCCATCATCTCGGCACCGATCACACCACGTTCCGTGTCACGGCATCCGAGGCGCGCGCCGTCATCCCGACGCTTCCACAGATATGGGATGAGCCGTTCGCCGACGAATCCCAGATCCCCACCTACCTCGTCGCCCGGCTCGCGCGCCAGCACGTCACCGTCGCCTTGTCGGGGGACGGCGGGGACGAAAGCTTCGGCGGCTACAGGCGGCATTCCGCGGCGGCCCTGCTGGAGCGGACGCTCGGATTGCCGGGGTGGCTACAACGCGGTGGCGCTGCGGCACTGCGCGGCCTGCGCCCCGACAACCTGACGGACGTGCTGGCTGCGCTACCAACAGGGCTCGTCCCGCGCCAGGCGCGCGGCACGCCGCGCTGGAGCAAGTTCGCCGGCGCCCTCGCCGCTCATGACGAGGAAGAACTCTATGATGAGCTGGTGGGTCTTGGCGCCGATCCGCTGGCGGACGACCCCGGGGCGCGATGCGACGGCCGCATTCCGGACCTGCCTGATCTTGCAAGCCGGCTCATGTTCCGGGACACGATCGACTATCTGCCGGGCGACGTCCTGGTCAAGCTTGACCGCGCGACCATGGCCGTTGGACTGGAGGCCCGCTGTCCGTTGCTGGATCACCGGGTGATCGGGTTCGCCTGGCGGCTGCCGGCATCGGCCAAGCTGCGCCATGGCAAGGGAAAGTGGCTGCTGCGCCAGGTGCTGCGCCGCTACGTGCCGGATGCGCTGGTCGACCGGCCGAAGCACGGGTTCGACCTCCCCATCGGGCCGTGGCTCTCTGGCCCGCTCCGGGACTGGGCGGAGGATCTGCTGGCGCCGCAACGACTTCGCGATCAGGGGTTCCTCGACCCGGCGCGCATCGGTGTGCAGTGGCGGCAGCATCTGAGCGGGCACCCCGATTGCGCGCATGCGCTCTGGGCAGCCCTGATGGTTTCGGCGTGGCTGTCCGACGCTGCTGCTTCCGTGGGCAGGCTGCCGGTCCGGACCGGCAGCGAACCCGAGGGACCGCTCATGGTTGCCGCATCTGCGGCCCGACCGATGGTACCGGCAGGCGACGGCCCGGCACGAACGATTAACTTCGGCGGTGGCTTCTCATGACCACGAACCCCCCATTTCGCGATCTGCTTCGCACTCTGAGCCAGCGGCGGCGGTTGATCGTCGCTCTCTCGTTGGGTGGAACTGCCCTCATCCTGCTCGGCGCCATGCTCATTCCTGCCCATTATACGGCGACGGCGGAGATCGTGCTTGTCCCCACGTCGGTCGGCAACGCCGCTGCCCAACTGAACGAGCAGATCATTCTGACCAAGGTGACGGAGCTTTCATCCGAGGCTTTGTTGCGGCGGACCGCCAATAGTCTGTCGCGCGATCCACAGTTTCAGGCCGATGAGGATCAGGCGATGCGCCAGTCGCGCACGCCGGGCGATCTCGTGCGCGGCATCCTGCGGCGCCGCATTCCGGCCTGGCTGTCTCCCTGGAACGAGGGATTGGTTTGCCGTCGGCTCCGGGTCATGGAGCTGCGCCGGCACCTCAAGGTGGAGCAGGAGGCAGGCTCACAAGTGATCGCGGTGCAGTACACGTCCACCAGCCCGGAGCTGGCGGCGCTGATAGCGAACCGGGTGACGACGCTCTATCTGCAAAGCGAGACCGAGAACAAGCAAGCCGCGGCACGACGGGACCTTGCCTGGCTCGACACGCGCGTGCCGCTGGCGAAATCACAGACGGAATCCGCGGAAACGAATCTGGTCGCCTACCGGCACGCGCACGGTCTGGCGGATGTCAATCCGACTGCGGTCAGCGACCAGCAGTTTGCCGAGCTCGATCGGCGCATTGCCGCGGCCGAGGCCGCCCTTGCAACCGACAGGAGCCGCCTCGAGAATATGCGGACGGCGGGGGGAGCCGCGGCCCTCGCAGGTATCCCCGATACGCCGACGTTGGAGGCACTGCGCGCGCGCCAGGCGGCCCTTCTGCAGTCCGAAGCAGGTTTTGCTGCGAGCATGGGCCCCAACAATCCGGCGATGTTGCAGATCCGCGCGGCCTTGCGCGAGGTACGACAAGGGATCGGCGCGGAAGTGAGCCGTGCCCAGGCGGCGCTGCGCGAACGGGCGCACATCGAGGCCGCCCAGGTCAAGACACTCAGCCGAAAACTGGCGACCGTGCAGGACGCGACCGGCGACCTGCGGCTCGCCGAGCTTGATCGGCGAGCCGGCGCCGCGCGCCAGCTTTACGACAACCTGCTGCAACGGCGGGAGGCCTTGCTCGAGCAATTGGAGACGGCGTGGTCAGGGTTCGAGATGGTCTCCAGCGCGGTTCCGCCCGATCGGCCCAGCTCGCCCAACCCGCTGCTGTTCGGTCCGCCCGCATTCGTCTTTCTGGCAGCCTGCGGCGGCTTCATCGCCATCGGCATGGAGCGCCTGGACGGCACGGTTCGCCACGAGGGGGATATTGCCGACGCACTGGGCATTCCCTGCATCGGTTTCATGCCGCGCGTGCGTCGGTTCAAGCGTCGGCGCGCCCACCAGACGCTGCTCAGGGATACGTACGGGCCGTACGTCGAGGCGATTCGTTCCATCGTTGCGACCTCGCTCGTCGCGGCAAAATGCGGGTCGCAAGTCGTGCTCGTGACCTCCAGTGTGCCGGGCGAGGGCAAAACCGCCCTTGCGGTCAGCTATGCGATCTATGCCGCCCGGCTCGGGCGCCGGACTATCCTGCTCGACCTGGATTTTCGCCACCCCACGTCATCGCGGGAATTCGGCTGCCCGCCGGACGATCGGACGCTCCAGCTGCTGCTTCAGGACCAACCGATTCGCGACGTTATTCAGCGCATCCCGCCATTGCACCTCGACTATCTTCCGATGGGACATAGCCACGGAGATCCGATGCGGTTGTTCGCAGGCAACCAGATCGCGAACCTGCTGTATCGGCTCCGCGGGCAATACGACTGCATCGTCGCCGACAGCGCGCCCGTGCTCGCAAGCACCGAGACCAGACTGCTTGCAGCGATGGCCGACAAGGTGCTGTTTGCCTTGAAGTGGGGGAGCACAGATCGAAGGGTGGCGCGCAGCGCCCTCGATCAGTTGCGACAGGCCGGGGTGAAGGTGAACCGGGATTCCTATGCGGTCGCCGCGGTCCTCACCCAGATCGATCTCAGGAAACATGCCCGCTCCCATGACGGCGGCGTGGCGGAGGCGCTGTTGCGGTATGGGCAATACTACGGCCAAGCGGAGAGATCGGGTCGATGACAATGCTTGCCGACAGCCGGGCGGAGTCCCGATATCCGGCCCAGGCGTCACGTCCCGCGCAGGATCATAGCGACACCGATAGCCCCGCGGTGCTTCCATTGATTCGCGACGTCCTTCGGTCGTTGCAGTCGGCAGGAGTGCGCTGCTGCTATTGGAAGAGTACTCGCCGCCTGGCGGCCGTGTTGGCGGGCGATGCCGATCTCGACCTGCTCATTGCCCGAGCGGATCAGCACGTGGCCCGACAGGTCCTGACGGCGAGCGGATTCAAGGCGTTTCCGGCCGCGACGGGGCGCGAGCATCCCGCGCTCGAGAGCTTCCTCGGCTACGACGCGCACAGCGGGCGGATTGTGCATGTCCACGCGCATTTTCGCTTGGTGCTTGGCGCCCGGCTCCTCAAGAATTACCAACCTCCCCTGGAAGGCGAGATCCTGGCACACGCCGTTTCCCATCTTGTCCTGCCACTCTGCATGCTTGATCCGCTTTCCGAGGCGGTGCTGCTGGTGGTGCGGGCATGCCTCGAATTGCGCCGCGACGATCCGGTGACGCTTCTGCACTGGGCCAGCACGCGCGCGAAATTCGAGGCGGATCGAGTGGCACTCCGGGCGACCGTCGCGCCCGCCGCAGTGCGGGGCCGGGCGGCCGCGTTGTTGGGCGACGCGCTGGCCGATCCGGTGGCTGCGGCGCTTTTTGGTGATCGAGAACTTGCGCATCAACCCTTGCTGCGCCGTCGCATCCGGCGCGCGCTCGCCCCGTACCGCAGCTTCAACACAGGCGAGGCCATGCTCCGTGGTGCCTGCCGTGGCCTGGCATGGGCGGCGGGCGGCTTGAATCGCAAATACCTCCGGTTGCCGAGGCCTTGGGCGCGGCATGCGCCCGGGGGCGGCATTGTGGTCGCCGCGCTCGGCGTGGACGGCAGCGGCAAGACGACGATCACGCGGGAAATGCGTCGTTGGCTGGGCAGCGAGGTGGACGTGCTTCCCATGTATTTCGGTACCGGCGACGGCCGGCCCTCGCTTCTGCTGCTTCCGTTCAAGGTGCTGGTCCCGCTCATCACCCGGTTTCTGCCGACACGACCTGAGGGGGCCTCCCACGGGAAGCTGATCGCGGGAGCGCCAGGGCCGCTTTACAGCGCATTGCTGATGGTGTGGGCGACAGTGCTGGCGATGGAAAAGCGTCGCAAGCTGCTCGCGGCGCGCCGTGCGGCCAATCGGGGCATGGTGGTGATCGCCGACCGGTATCCGCAGAATCAGCTCGCCGGTTTCAATGACGGACCGCTGCTGCCGCGGCTGCGATGGGCACCGCACTGGTTGCGGCGGTTCGAGGCGGACGCCTATGCGCTGGCAAACCGCTTGCCGCCCGACTTGGTCGTCAAGCTGGAGACGCCGGCGGAGACGCTCGCGCAGCGGGAGCCGACGATGGATCGGCGGCTGATCCGGGATCGCGCCCGCCATCTGCACCTGCTGGCGTTTCCGGGCGCGCGGGTGGTCACCATCGATGCATCCCAGCCGCTGGATGCGGTTATTCGGACCGTGAAGTCCGAGGTCTGGCGGTTGCTGTGACCACATCTGGGAGCGGCCTATGATCGTCGAGTTGTTCGGTCCTCCGGGCGTCGGCAAGACGACGTTTGCCCGCGCGGTTGGGGCCTGTTTCGAGGAAGCGGGTATCGCCGCCCGGTTCCTGTTGAGCGATCGCCCGGCCGAACAGCGCCGCGCCCCGGCGCGAACGGGCGATTGGGCCGGCAGCGTGTTGCAGCGGCTTGGTCGGCCGATGATCGGACTGATCGGCGCGACGCGCCGGTGTTCCGGGGACCAACCCGGCGGTGGGCCTGCCTGCGACCTTATGGCGCTGCTCCCACCGCGGGAGATCATGTGGAAGATCCGCCTTCGACAATATCTGGTGCGGCTTCAATTGGCTTGGCATGACGCGGTGCAGGACCGGGCGATCGTCGTCTGCGATCAGGGCTTCGTGCAGGCGATCTGCTCCTTGATCGTGCTGGGGGAAGGCGACGGCTCCGCAGCGTTATCGCGTGCCCTCACGATCATCCCACCGGCCGATCTGCTTGTTCGCCTCGATGCGCCGACGTCCCTGCTAACCGCCCGACTGACCGACCGCCGTCAGGGCCAGGGGCGGCTCGAACGCCTGCTCGAGCTCGACATCGCCAAAAACCTGGCGTTCGTTCCGGCGGTCGAGCGTATCGACGCCGCGTTGACGGCGCAGGGCCGGAGTCCGATGCGGATCGGCTGCGCCGACCGGGAGACATTGCACGAAGGGGCCGGTCGGATTGCCCGCGCGGCCGGCGCCGCGTGGCATATGCGGCAATTGACCCCGGCATGAGCGGCGGCAGCTCCCGCATCTCGCAAATCCTGTCCGGGACCGTCACGAGCGTGTCGGGGCCAGGTCAGCTCGCGAGCACCAGCCTGGTAGCGTTTGCGATATACGTTTCCGGTGCCGGCGTTACCTACGGCGCGCAGCTCATGATTGCCCGGTTGGTGGGGTCCGAAGGCTACGGCATGTACGCCTACGTGTTCTCCTGGATAACCATCTTCGCCTACGCGTCTGCCCTCGGGTTCGATATTTCGATGCTGCGCTTCGTTCCCGTCTATCGGGCCCAGGGGGCGTGGCCGTTGCTGCGCGGGGTCAATCAGTATGCCGAGCGCCGGGTGGCGCTGGCCGGTCTTGGCTTCGTCGCGCTCGGCGTTGCGGTGATCCTGACGCGCCCCGCTGCGGTCTCGCCGGGGTTGCGGATGACCTTCCTGGCCGGGATCTGGCTCGTTCCGATCTGGGCCCTGCTATGGGTGCGCTGCTCGACCGTGCGTGCGCTCGGCGGCGTGGTCGCCGGTCTGCTGCCGGATCGGCTCGTGCGCGACGGAATGCTGGTGGTTCTGCTGGGCATTGCGAGCTTCGTCCTGCGCTGGCGTATCGACGCACCGATCGCCATGCTGGCGACCGTGCTGTCCGCGGCTGTGGGACTGGGTCTTGCAAGCGTCGCAACCTACCGCAGATGGCCCCAAAGCGCGCGTCATGTCCGAGCGGAATACGCAGCGGCGAGCTGGCGTCGCACCGCCCTTCCCTTGGTCGGCATTGCGATCGGCGAGGTTGTGATGAATCGGACCGGTGTTGTGCTGCTTGGCTGGTCCGGGGACACACGGGCAGCCGGTATTTACGCTCTGGCCTTCAATCTGGCGTTTGTCGTTGCCCTGCCGCGCACGGCCATCAACGCGTGGTTCGCGCCGAGTATTTCTGCCTTGTACGCCCGCAACGACCACGCGGCGCTGCAGCAGTTGGTTTCCAGGACAGCAGGTTGGACACTGATTGGAGCCATCGGCCTTGCGGTCCCCCTGGGCATTCTTGCCGGACCGCTGCTCGGATGGTTCGGCAGGGACTTTGGCGGCGGCCTGGAGACCATCCGGATTCTGTTGGTCGGTCAGGTGGTTGCTGCAGGCGCGGGCTCGCAGATGTTCGTGCTGACCATGACCGGTCACGAACGCGCCGGTGCGCTGATACTGATCTTTGTCGCCACGCTTAACGCACTGTTGAGTGCTCTGCTGATTGGCAGCATGGGTCAGATCGGCGCGGCTATTGCCGCCACGGCGGCGCTGATCGCATGGAATGCGAGCATGGCCCTCTTCATCCGGCTGCGTGTGGGGCTGACCCCCGGTGTGTGGTCGGCGACCAGAACCAGAGCCTGGCCAGGTGCCTTTTGCACCGAGGCCAGAGTGTGGCTTGTTTCCAGAACACGCTCGCGCTGACCGAAACCGCAGGCATCGCTTCGCCCTTTCCCGTCTGGCGGAGAAGATCGCTCCCCGGACAGCGGAGCGCGGGAGAGATGATGGCTGGGCGATCCTTTCGGCCATCGTGAAGGCACTCAAGGGTTCTCGCCGGCACCTTGCCGCTTGTGCCTAACCAGCGGCGTCGATCCGCTTGGCGCGCGCCGGTTTGGCGTATTCATACGGCAAAGCTTTCCAGATCGGCCATATCCGCCGGCCCGCCTTCACCCGGCGGTCAGAAGGCTGTTGCTTCGCCATGCGCGCTCCTGAACTCGGTCTGCGCACTTTGGTGGGAGTAATGGCGCGACTTCTGTGCGGCCAGCGCGACTTCGGTCCTGTTGCGTGCGTGCAGCTTCCGGATGATATTGTGCACGTGCACCTTTGCGGTGCTCAGAGAAATGCCAAGCCGGTACGCGATGAGTTTGTTCGGTGTTCCTCGGCTCAACAGTTCAAGAACTGCCGTTTCGCGAGGCGTAAGCTTGTCTTCTGCGTCAGGATACCTCGACGCCACCACGATGTTCGTGGAAGCCGCCAGCGGCATGGGTGCCAGCAGGGACTGCGGCTCGGCCAGGCGGGGGAAGTAGGAGCCTCCCGCCACGATCAGCCGCGCCGCGGCGGCCGCGACCTCCAAATTGGTCGACGCCGGTATATATCCCTGGATTCCGAAGCGGCCGACCAGTTTCTCCGCAGCGGCCTGATCGGCATCGTCCACGATCGCGAGGATCGGCATTTTGGGGTGCCGACTGCGCAGCCAGCTGATTTGCTCTTCGAGCCAGCCATCGTCCGCCGAGACAGGGGCGATGCCAATGATCATGGATGCGCCCTGGGCGAGGACTGTCGCAGAGGCGGAGTTCCTGAGATCGTCCACGACCAGACCCTCGAAATCAGGGCGAAACCCGCCAAACCAAAGCGACAGGCAGCCCTGGAAGAAGGCACGCCGCTCTACCCCGATCAGAAGACGTGGCAGGCGGTGCGCGGGGGCGGTGTTTGTCTGGTGCGCTTTTGCGGGTGCTTCCACTGCTTTGGCAGCTCGTTGCGTAGTGACCCGCAATTCCCTCCCTACGGTAAGCAAAGGCGGCTTTGTGGCTTGTGCCCTCCGGCTACCGCCGCGGATAGTGACAGCCGTCCGTGGTGTGCCAAGGGTCGTGGAGCGAACGGACCCGTCCTCCTCGACGAAAACAGAGAGACCATTCACGGGATGGCTATCTTCAAGGCCCGGCAGACTATTTGATATATGATAACTGCTGGATATCATCCTTAGCCCCCTTGCCTGGATCGCTCCTCGTCTCCACCGGCCCCATTGGCGAACGCAGAGACAAGTCGCCCGCTCCAACGGTCGCGTTGTCATCTAGTCTTCATAATTCATATACCAACATCTGCCGGACGGAAACCGAATCTTCAGTCTTCATCGAACTTCTTGGCGTAACCTGTGGAAATGCGTTACATGCTTTAGGCGCCAAGCATTGCGCGAGTTCTGCCTGCATGCGGGCACTAAGGAACCTCTTATCGGGCGGTGTCCTATGGTCCAGGTCGCCCCGCCTGCCATTCAGGTCGTCTGAAACGTCTCTGGTGGGAGCGAATTTCCCGCGTTTCCTGACGTCCGCGGCGCCGTGAGTGACGCCATGGACGCGCTACGCCCCTTGGTGGCCCAGCAATCGATGGCGCACGACGAACAGATTGGCGAGCGCGCAGGTCACGAACAGCCGGTTCGCGTTCTTGTCCAGCCCGCGGTAGCGGATCGTCGCGAAGCCGAACACCCGCTTGATCACCCCGAAGCAGTGCTCGACCTTCGCCCGCACCTTCGACTGGGTGCGGTTGCGCGCCTTCTCCGCCGCGTCCACCACCCCGCGGTGCCGATCGCGTCGGTTGGTGAAGTCCCGCCCGTTCGGCGCATGTTCGCGGATCACGGCGCGCTGCCCGCGATACGTCTGGTCGCCCCACACCCGCGTCTCATCGCCGTGCAGCAGATCGGGCAGCACTGTCGCATCCGTCTCGTCGGCCGCCGTCGCCACCACCGCGTGGATCACCTTGGTCCGGCTGTCCGCGCCGATATGCGCCTTTATCCCGAAATACCACGGGTTGCCCTTCCTGGTCTGGTGCATCTCCGGGTCGCGCGCCTTCACGGCGTTCTTCGTCGCGCTCGGTGCGTGGAGGATGGTTGCATCGAGGATCGTGCCGGCAGACAGCTTCAGGCCATGCCGTTCCAGGTGCTCGTGCACGCGTTGGAACAGCGCCGATCCCGGATCGTGCCGCTCCAGCAGATGGCGGAACTTGCAAAGCGTGGTCTCGTCCGGCACCGGCTCACGGCCCAGATCGATGCCCACGAACCGACGCATCGTGAGGCTGTCACACAGCGTCTCCTCCGTCCCCGGGTCCGACAGGGTGAATCGTTGCTGCAGGAAGTGAACGCGCAGCATCCGCTCCAGATCGGGACACGGCCGTTGCCGGGCTTCGGATAGACAGGCTCGCTCAGCGCGCCGAACCCGCGCCACGGAACGGCACGGTTCATCTCGTCCAGAAACGCAGCTTGCCGGGTCGGCGTGCTGTCGCGCTCGAACCCAGCCGTCGCCAAGGTCGCTTGCCGCATCGTTGCCGTCCCCCGCCGACTGCAACGCCGAGTCTATGTGATGTTCTGGAGGCGGGTCGAGTGGAATTTGATCATAGCCACCTCAAAAGCCAAACCACGAAATCAACTCCATTCTATATCAGGAATGTCATAGTAGATCGAGAGATTCACGTCGACGGCGAGCAATCAGGAGCTTCCTGCCATGGCTGCGTTATCCGCTCCTGCGGCGTGAGTGCAATGGGGACTTGCCGCTCTGTCAGGTCAGCCGCGATCGAGAGGACGGCGTTCAGAGCAGCGACATTTTAAGACAGTTCGCGCGCGTTCTTTGTCAGTACCATATCGATAGGTTTAACCAATGCGTCGCCGGTATGCTCGGCTCGTCAGCGAGATGCTCTTTGTTCCGTGGCGAGTGCCTTTGCGATACATTGCAGTCCACCGAGCCGGGGGGGCAAGTCAACACCTGAAACCAGGAAGCGATCGAGTTCCTCGACGTTTTTCTCTTCCTCGGCCAAGCAGGTGTCGGCCCACCGCTCATGGAGATCTCCCAGCCGCCGGATCGTGGCGCCGTGGTCTGGCAGGCGGCCAATGAAGGAAATGTTGTCGAAGACGAGCAACTGGCGCAGCAGCGGGCCACCAGGGTGCGCGGATCGGGCTTCTGCTGGCGGCGGCTGGCGCGGCGACGCAGCCGCTGGCGGTTGGCCTTGTCTGCCGGCAGCGGCAGGGCGGCTCGCGCCGACCACGGTCGGCTCACACCAGGCCGGCGGCGATGTTGACCGTCAGGGCGAGGATGATGGTGTTGAACAGGAAGCTCAGCAGCCCATGCAGCGCGGCGAGGCGGCGCAGTTTGCGGGCCGTGATCTGCACGTCGGAGACCTGGAAGGTCATTCCCAGGACCAGCGAGAAATACAAGAAATCGAGGTAGTCCGGGCGAGGTTCGCCGGGAAACTCCAGGCCGCGGTCGAATTGCGGCGGGTCGAGGTCGGCGGCGTAGAATTCGTGCGCGTAGCGGAACGCGAAGGTAGTGTGCATCATCAGCCACGAGATCAGCAACGTGACTGCGACCAGCGCGATATGCAGGCTGCGCGCGGCGGGGGACAGCCCCTTGGTGTCGGCGAACACGCCGAGGATGGCAATGAGGCTGACCACGGCGGCGGCGACCGTCAGGGTGAAGATGGTCCATTCGCCGTCCTCCTCGCGTTCGGCGCGGGCCGGCAGGCCGTCGATCGGCTCGGTCACGAACAGCAGCGCGGCGAGCACCAGGTAGATCAGGACACCAGCGTCCCACGCGAGCAGCGCGCCGGTGATCGGGGCCAGGTGGCCGCGGATCAGCAGGCCGATCAGCAGGCCGCAGGCACAGCCGGCGAACAGCCGGGGCCGCCCGGTGACCATGCGGCCGATCCGGCCGGCCAGACCGCCCTCCGCCTGGCCGCTCATGCGGCGGGGTGGCGGCAGAGCGGCCGACGGGGTCCGCCCGCGCGCGCGGCGGAGGCCGCCGGGACGGGGTGCGGCGGCGGGTGCGGCGATTTGGGCGGGTGACGGCGGTCAGCCGAGCTCGGCACGAAGGTCCTCCAGGGCGCGCAGGGTTTCGTGCAGCACGGCGCGCAGGCGGTCGGCTTCGGCATCGGCGCGCGCCGGGGCGGGGCGGGGCGCGGGAAGGGCGCTGAGTTCCGGGATCGGCAATTCGGGCTCGCGCGGTGGGGCGGCGATGCGTTCGGCCTCGGCGGCGGCGCGTTCCTCGGCCGCAGCGGGGGGGATGTCGTCGGCCAGCCGGCCGCCGCCTTCGCGCAGCAGCCTCTGCACTCCCTTGATCGTGTAGCCCTGGATGTAGAGCAGGTCGGAGATCCGCCGTAGCAGGGCGATGTCGTCGGGCCGATAGTAGCGGCGCCCGCCGCCGCGCTTGAGTGGGCGGACCTGGATGAATTTCGTCTCCCAGAAGCGCAGGACGTGCTGGGGGATGTGCAGGTCGTCGGCGACTTCGCTGATGGTACGGAATGCGGCCGGTGCCTTGCGCGGCCGGGGGCGGGCCCCCGCGGCGTCCTCGGCCGCGCCATCGTCGCCGGTGGGGTGGAGGCCGGTGCGGCCGGCGGTGTCCGGCCGGGACGGCCCGGGCGCGTGAGAGCCCGCCGCCTGTGCAACTGGCGCTTGCGGGGCCGGCCCCTGGGGGGCTGGCGCGCGTGGGCGGTGCGGCGGCCCGGCGGCGCCCGTAGCTGCGGTGCCCGGAACAGCGGTGCCCGGAACTGTGGTGGGGGTGGGAGCGCCTGGGGCGACACGAGCAGGCGCGGCGGCGGGGCCCCGTGGAGTGGTGGGGGCCGGTGTCGTGGCCGCGGGCACCGCGGAAGCCGATCTTGCGGAACCGGGCGCGTTCGGGGCTGCTGCGTCCGTATCGTCGGGGGTGCTCAATCCCGTCGGCGGGTTGGCCGGGTCCGGCGCCGCGGGCGGTCGGCCCGCGGGCGGACGGTCATCGTGCCCGCTCATCAGGCGTCGTCGCCGGCGTCGGCTTCGGGCGTCCGACCATTCACACGTGCCCGCATCGCGTGGCTCGGGCGGAACACCAGGACCCGGCGCGGCAGGATCGGTACCTCGTCGCCGGTTTTCGGGTTGCGGCCGATACGGCGGCCCTTCTGGCGCACCGAAAACGTGCCGAAGCCGCTGATTTTCACGGATTCTCCGGCTTCCAGCCGGGCAGCGATCCGCTCCAGCACCGTCTCCAGCAGGACGGTGGATTCGTTGCGGGAGAGGCCGACCTCGGCATAGATCGTCTCGGCCAGTTGCGCGCGCGTGACGGTCTTCATCACCGCACGCTAGAGACTGCCGCCAAGCGCTGTCAAGATCGCTTAATTTCAGGGGTTTGTGCAGGCTGGCCGGCACGCGGTCGCAGCGCTGCGGGGGGCGGCGCCGACGTCCCGGCGGCAGGCGCGCGCCAGCCATGAGAAAGCCTTGCGGACCGTCGGCATGCCGACCGCAATGCCGCCGCGGGCAGGTGGCGCACGCCGTTGCCACGCGCCGCTTGCGCCGCGCCGGCGATCCGGTCCATCACCGCGGCCATGCCGCTGCGCCTGCGCCGATGACCCTGCCGGGCTGGTTGATCGGCCTGCTCCTCCCGGCCTGCGCCGCGGCAGGGGCGCACGGCCTGCCGCACCCGCCGCCCATGGACATGACCCGGCTCGAGCGGCCCGCCACCCCCAATACCGCGCTCGCGGCGCCGCCGGGCTTCGTCCCGACGCCGGACCTTCCGACGCCCGTCTATCCGGTTCCCCCCGCCACTCTGTATGCCGCCCTCCGCGCCGTCGCGAGCGCCCGACCGCGCACCTGGCTCGCGGCGGCGTACCCCGACCGTGGCCAACTGCACTGGGTGGTACGCAGCGCGTTCTGGAACTTCCCCGACCTTGTCATCGGTCAGGTGCTGCCGGACGGGACAGGCGCGGCGCGGCTGATCCTGTATTCCGCCAGCGTGTACGGCTATGGCGATTTCGGCGTGAACCGTCGGCGGCTGCAGACTTGGCTCGTCGCGCTCAGCGCCGCGCTCGCCCACCACTCTCGTGAAGGACCGCCCCACGGATGAAGAGCATCGGTTTCTTCCTGCGCGACGTCTGGCGCCTCTCGCGGCCCTATTTCCGCTCCGAGGAGAAATGGTCCGCCTGGCTCCTGCTGCTCTCGATCATCGCCCTCAACCTCTCCATGGTGGGCATGAACGTGGTGCTGAATTTCTGGAATTGACAGTTCTACAATGCCCTCCAGACGCATGATTTCACGGCATTCATGCAGTTGCTGTTCACTTGGCGGAACACCCCGGGCGGGCTGCCGATGCCGGGCTTCACCGAGGTCGTGGCGGTCTACATCCTGGTCTTCGTCTATGCCACCTACCTCAATCAGTGGTTGCAGATCCGCTGGCGGCGCTGGATGACGGGCCGCTTCCTCGACGAATGGCTGGCCGATCGGGCCTATTACCGGATCAGCCTCACGACCGACGAGCAGGCGATCGGCACCGACAACCCGGACCAGCGCATCTCCGACGATTTGCGCGATTTCGTGAGCGTCACCCTGTCGCTCGGCGTCGATTTCCTCTCGAACCTGGTCTCGATCGCGAGCTTCGTCGGCATCCTGTGGGCGCTGTCGGGGGAGATCACGGTCTGGGGCGTGACGATCCCGGGCTACATGGTCTGGGTCGCGCTGGTCTACGCCGTGGTGGGCACCTGGCTCACGCATCTGGTAGGTCGGCCGCTGATCGGCCTGCGCTTCCGCCAGCAGCGGGTGGAGGCGGATTTCCGCTACGCGCTGGTGCGGCTGCGCGAGAACACCGAAGGCGTGGCGCTCTACGGCGGCGAGGCGGAGGAGAAGGGCAACCTGAAAGACCGCTTCCACAACGTGATCACCAATTGGTGGGGGATCATGCTGCGCACCAAGCGGCTGAACGCCCTCGTGTCCGGCTACGGGCAGATCGCCGTCATCTTCCCGTTCGTGGTGGCGGCGCCGCGCTATTTCTCGGGCAAGATCCAGTTGGGCGGCCTGACGCAGACGGCGGGCGCGTTCGGCCAGGTGCAGGGCAGCCTGTCGTGGTTCGTCAGCGCGTATGCGACCCTGGCGCAGTGGCGCGCGATCGTCGAGCGTCTGACCACCTTCCATCGCGCCATCGTGCTGGCGCGCGCCGCGGCCGGACATGAGGCACCGGTGCCGCTGGAGACGGTCCCGGGCGGTAGGTCGGCAGAGGCCGAAAGCCCGAAGGTCGCAGCGCAGGCGGCAGCGGGCGGACCGGGGCTCGCGATCGCGGCGGACGGGGCGGTGCGGCTCGATGATCTGACGCTCGACCTGCCGCGCGGCGACGAGCCGTTGCTCGCGCATGCCAGCCTGACGTTGGAGCCCGGCGTGTCGGTCGTCGTGACCGGCCGCTCCGGCTCGGGCAAGTCGACCCTGTTCCGCGCGCTGGCCGGCATCTGGCCGTTCGGCCACGGCAAGGTGGTCCGGCCGCCGGCGGAGCGTTGCCTGTTCCTGCCGCAACGGCCGTACATCCCGCTCGGCACCCTGCGCCACGCCGTCACCTACCCGCTGGCGCCGGAGGCGGTGGCGCCAGAGGCGGTCGCCCAGGCGCTGACCGACGTCGGGCTCGGCGCGCTGATCGACCATCTGGACCAGGACCGAAACTGGCCGCAGGTGCTTTCGGGTGGGGAGCAGCAGCGGCTGGCGCTGGCGCGCGCGTTGCTGGTAAGGCCCGACTGGCTGTTCCTGGACGAGGCGACCGCGAGCCTCGATCCCGAAGCGGAGGCGGAACTCTACGCCATCCTGAAGGCGCGCCTGCCGGGGACGACCATCGTCTCGATCGCGCACCGACCGGCGGTGGCGGCGCTGCACGATCGGCGACTGGTACTGGAGCGGGAAGAGGGCCGGCCGGGCCGGCTGCTCACCGCGGCGGCGGCGGCGAGCCCGGCGGAGTAAGGCCAGGCGGAGCCCGGTCCGGGCCGCCGCCGCCGCCGGCAGCGGCGCCTGCGACGCTGCCACGCGCGCCTGCGGCGGCGGATGCGTCGATCGCTCCAGGCTCCGCCTGATCGAGCACGATCGCCGCCAGCCGACGCCACCCCTCGTCCGGATGCGCGGGAGGGGCAGGGCGCCCGGCCATCGGCCGCAGCGCATCGGCGAGCGCTGCTGCCAGCGCGGCGCCCTCGGCCGCGCACAGGACTGCCAGCGGCTCGTTCGCCAATTGCCCGGCCAGGCCGCCCACCCGCGTCGCCACCACCCGTCGCCCGGCGGCGAGCGCTGCCGCGGCGACACCGCTCTGGCTTGCCTCCCGGTACGGCAGCACGACGATATCCGACCAGCCCAGCAGAGCGCCGATCTCGTCCTCCGGCACCCAGCGGTTCTCGACCGTCACGCCGGGAAGCGCGCGCAACGCGGCCAGGGCGGCGCTCTCCGGCCCCTGGCCCACGACCCGCAGTTCCAGATCCGGGCGCGGTCCCAGGAGGCGCAGCGCTTCGGCCAGCAAATCCAGCCCCTTGTAGGGCAGCAGCCGACCGAAACTCAGCACCCGCCGAGGTCCCGGATGCCCATCCGGCGGGGCGATGACGCCAAACGCCACCGGCGGATGCGCCGCGACCACGAGCCGGGCGCCCGGCCGCAGCGCCCGCTGTGCCCGCAACGCCGCCGCCACATGCTCCGACAGCACGACCACCGTGCCGGCGCGGCGGATCAGCGCACGCTGCAAGGCAAACAGCAGCGGGACCCCATCGCCCGGATGCGGCGTCGCATCGTGCACGATCACCACCAGCGGCACACCCACCCGGCGCAGCGCGGCGACCATCACGAGGTCGAGCGGGCCCGGCTGGGCGCATACCGCAAGCTCAGGGCGCAGCCGGCGCAGGGCCGTCGTCAGCCGGCGCACCATCACCGGTGCGAGCAGCGCGCGCCAGACCAGGCCGGTGGCGCTCCGATAGGTGGCGACCGGCAGCACGCACTGCGGCGCATCCGTCCCGCGCAGAATCTCGGCGTCGGTGGCGAGTGACAGCAGCGGCTCCACGCCCCCCAGCGCGGCGAAGCCCGCGGCCAATCCGGCCGCGAAGCGCGGGGCCCCCCCGCGCCGCCCCCATTGCCAGACGAGCACTCTCATCCCATCGGTACCTTCATCTCCCGGACACTTTCGTCCCTGGGCACCTTCGTCCCTGGGGCACCTTCGTCCCTGGGGCACCTTCATTCCCCGGCACGTTCATCGCGCCGGCACTTTCATCGATCCGGAACTTTGATCCCGCCAGGACGCTCATGCCGCGCTCCCCGCTGCCAACCCGCGCAGCGCGTCGGCCAACGCCGCCGGGCCGAGCCGTGCCTGCGCGTGCGCCTGTCCGGCGGCGCCCAGCGCAGCCCGGGCCGGCGCGTCATCGGCGAGGCGGCGCAGCCATTCGGCGGCATGCCCCACCTCCGCTTCCGCCCAGACCGCGCCCGGCACCTCATACACGCCGCGCGCGTCTTCGGCCGCCACCAGCCGGTAGCGGATCAGCGCTGCGGAGCGGTCGTCCATGAATTCGAGGTTGCCCGACCAGCCGGTGGCAATCGCCGGCTTGCCCAGCAGCATGGCCTCTGCCGGCACCAGGCCGAATCCCTCGCTGCGGTGCAGCGACAGCACCATGTCGGCCGCCGCGGTCAGGGCCAGCGCATCGGCCGGCGGCATGGTGCGGGTCTCCAGCCGGATATTGGGCGCGTCCGCGACCGCGGCGACCAGCCGGGCGAAATCGTCGGCGTAATGGCGGGAGTGGCCGACCTTGAGGAGCAGAATCCGGTCCGCCCGATCGGCGAACGCAGCGCGGAACGCCGCCACCGCCGCCAACGGATTCTTGCGTGCGAAGGACGAGGCGAGGTTGAACGACACCAGCACCACCACCGCCGCCTCCGGCAGGCCGAAATCGCCGCGCCCGAGTCCAGGCGGTGCGGCCGGCCGCACCGCCAGCGGATGCGGCACCACCCGCACCGGCCCGGCCAACAGCGGCGCCAGCGCATCGGCGGTGAAGCGGGACGGCGCCCAGGCCTCGTGCACGCAGCGCGCCCCGGCACGCCAATCGACCGGTGCGACCGGCAGTTCCCACGCCCAGTACCCGACCACCCGCCGGCCGCGTGCCAGGGCGCGCGGCAGTCGTGCCAGGACCAGCGGCAACAACGGCGCGTTCACGTGCAGCACCAGCGCCGCATCGGCGGGCGGCGGGTGGGTCCAAGGCGGCGGCGGCGGCAGGTCGGCGGTGTGCGCGGGCAGCAGCGGGCCGATATCGAGCGGCCAGGCCGGCTGGCCCAGCGCTGCCAGAGCGTCCAGCATCAGTCGTGCGCTCTCGCCGAGGCCGGACGCGCGGGTGAATTCGCCCGCCACGATCACCCCCCCGGTCGCCGGCGGCGGCGGGGCGGCCAGGCGGGGGGCGGCGAGCGCGACCAGCCGCGCCGCCATCCGGCGTCGCGGCCCGGCGGGCAGCAGCCGCCAAAGTCGGTGGGGCAGGCCCAGGTGGTCCATGTCAGAGGGTCCTGCAGGGCGTGCTGCCCGGCTTCCGGTCGGCGGGTCCGTGGACGCCTGCGCCGCGAGTACCAGGCCGGTAAATACCCGGACCGTGGATCTGCGATCCGGCGACACCCGGTCCGCCGAGGCCTGATCTGCGAAGATCCGATCCGCTCAAGCCCGATCTGCCACGGGCCGGTCCACAAAGGCGACGCTGCGGCGTATCGGTTCCGATCATGACCGCGGTGTCGCGCCTCCGCGGCACCCGCGGGGACGGGTGCCGCCACCGCGAGGCCGGAATGGCGGCCGGCGCGATCGGAACGGATGATCGGTGAAAATGGTCGGAGCGGCGGGATTCGAACCCACGACCCCCAGTCCCCCAGACTGATGCGCTACCAGACTGCGCTACGCTCCGGCCGAGACGAATGTGTAGCAGCGCGCCCGCCTTCCTGGCAACGCTGCCGCAGCATCGCCGCGGCAGCGGCCGGCGATACGCGGGCGGCCCGTTCAGACTTCCGGCTGTTCGGCGCCGGGCTCGAACAACGTCGCCGGGTCGAATTCCGGCTGCTCGTCCTCCTCCTCCGCCGCCGCTTCGCTCACCCGTTCGCCGCGGGCCTGGCGTTCGGCCTCCTCCGGGCTGCGGGCGACGTTCACGGTGATCGGGATCGACACCTCGGGATGCAGCGCCACCCGCACCTGGGCGAGGCCCAGGCTCTTGATCGGATGTGCCAGCACCACTTGGTCGCGGATGATGGAAAGCCCTGCGGTGGTGGTCGCCTCGGCGATATCGCGGGCCGAGACCGAGCCGTACAGGGCGCCCGATTCACCGGCCTGGCGGATCACCACCACGGTCAGGCCGCCGACCCGTTCGGCGACCCGTTCGGCCTCCTCCCGGCGTTTGATGTTCTGCGCTTCGAGCTGGGCGCGCTGCTGTTCGAACCGCTCGCGGTTCGTCTTGCTGGCGCGGATCGCCTTCTGCTGCGGCAGCAGGTAGTTGCGGGCGTACCCGGGCTTGACCTTCACGATCTCGCCCATCTGCCCCAGATTCTCGACACGCTGGAGCAGGATCAGTTCCACGGCGGGCATGGCGCGCTCCTCAGACCAGGACGTAGGGCAGCAGCGCCAGGAAGCGGGCGCGCTTGATCGCCAGCGCCAGCTCCCGCTGCTTCTTGCCCGACACGGCGGTGATGCGCGACGGCACGATCTTGCCGCGCTCGGACAGGAAGCGCGACAGCAGGCGCACGTCCTTGTAGTCGATCTTCGGCGCGTTCGGCCCGGAGAACGGGCAGGACTTGCGCCGGCGGTAGAACGGCCGGCGGGCGCCCACGGCGGAGCGGCGGGCGGCGGGATTGATCTCGGTGGAATCGGACATCGGTCTGTGCTCCTGCGCCGCTTAGTCTTCGACCGGCGCGCGGGGGTCTTCGCGGAAATCGTCGCGGGCGCGGAATTCCTCCCGGTCCTCGCCGCCGCGGCGGCGGCCGGAATCGAAGCGCGACGGCGGGCGCGGGCCGCGGAAGCCGCGATCGCGTTCCCGCTCGTCGGCCTTGCGCGAGAGGATGGCGGACTGCGCTTCCTCGATTTCCTCGACCCGGATGGTCATGAAGCGCAGCACGTCCTCGTTCAGGCGGAGCTGGCGTTCCATCTCGGTCACGAATGCCGGCTTGGCGTCGAGGCCGAGCAGCATGTAGTGGCCCTTGCGGTTCTTCTTGATCCGGTAGGCCAGGGTGCGCAGGCCCCAGTACTCGCGCTTCTTGATGGCGCCGCCATCGGCTTCGAGCTGGGTGCCGAGGTCGTCGGCCACCGCCTCGACCTGCTGCTGCGTGACGTCGTTGCGCGCGATCAGCACGCATTCATAAAGCGGCATGAGCATCTCCCTTCGGCTGGTTCGGCCCGCGGCCCCGGCCGGTCGGCGGGGGCGCGCATCCCGGGCGGGACTGTTCCGCCTGGATGCCGGGCATAGCCGGGGCGATGCCGCGCCCCGGCAGGGAAGGGCGGGCTTCAAGCACGGATCGGGCACGGGGGCAAGGCGGGACGCGCGGAGGAGGGCGCCTCCGGGTCGAAAATCCCGAAGTCGGAGGCGACCGCCGCCCCAGCCGCTCGGTGACGGCAGACAGTCCGACCGCCGCCATAACTCACCAGCCCAGGCGTTCAGAAGCATAGCCGGCGCCTGCACGGCGCGTCAAAGCCACCACTGCTGCCGGGGGGAGCGGATCGGGCCGGAAGCCGAGGCAGCGCCCGTCCCGAATGCGCTGTGTGCCCGCGATAGGGGGAATCACGACACAGTTCGCCCACTTCCCCGGCGCACAGGGTCAGGGATCACAGTCTTGCGAATAACCCAGCGCCTGCTGCAACTCGATACCGCCGAGCTTGCGGAACAATGTTTCGACCTTGTCATCCCAGTAAAGGGCCGTCTGTGTCCGCTGTCCGGAGAAGGTCATTGTCGATTGATCAAGCACGTTGCTATCGAACCGTCTCAAGAGGTCCTCCTCCCGGCCTGGCATTCCGATATGCGCCGCGATTGCCGCCAGGGTGCGGCCCTTGGCCTGCGTTCCGGCATCTCCCATCAAATGCTCGAAACGGCATACCAGAACATCCGGATCATTCATCCAGCCTTGTACCGCTCGGACCATGCCGAGATAGTCGGCGCCCCACAGGGTGCAAAACTCCCACATCTTGCCGGGTCCATCCGGAAGTAGCGACCATTCCTTTGAGAGGCGCAGGCCGCGGCCGGGAGCCGAGAGAAAGCGCATAAACGAGACTAAGGCGGCCCGGAGATCGCGGAGCAAAAGGATGCGGCGCATGTGGCGCACGGCTTCGGCCGACTGTGCGCCATGCTCGAGATGCCCGACGATGAACTGGCCCGGCGCCGTCAGACCCGCCGATACCTCAATCGGAATCCGGGTCGTGAACTTGAGGTAGTCCTCGATCGCTTCCCCGATCGATTTATGCCGGTAATCGCTGAAGGCAAACCTATCGACATGGACGCAAGTATTCACGACCCCGAGCTGCTCGAGCAGTCTTGCCACCAAGTAGGTACCTGCCTTCGGGATGCTGATCAGGCAAACGGGGTTGGGCGCATCTCCGGTGAGCGGAGACAGCGACAGGGAACCATCCGCCAAACCGTACACCCTGACGGAGCGGTCTCCCGGCGCTTTCAGAGACCACATCGTTTGGGGCCAGTTCCCCTGGACCGGAACGGAGGCGGACCGCAGCAGCTCCGCGGCCGCGAGAGCATCACGCTGGACCCGGATCGCATCCATCCGCCGCTCGTAACGCTCGGTGTTCTGTCGGCTCTGTCTCACGTCCGCCTGCGCCAACTCGATGAGTACATTGGCTGTCGTAAGCCGCTGCTCGAGCTCGGCAGCCAAGTCGCGCGCATCCGCCTCGGCGTTCCTGGCCTGCCGGAGTTCGGCCTCAAGTTCCGCCAGCGCGCAACCCTGCTTGCCGGCTTCAGCCAGCAACTGGTTCCTGTGCTCCCAAAGCCTTCGGATAGGCGGGATCGGTAAGGCGATTCGCCTGGCCGTCGACCGCAGGGTCTTCCAAGAATTGATCGTCATCACGAAGACCAGAACGCCTAACTTCAACGACGTTGTAGTCCCGTCAGGGTAACGCTGTATGTCCGCGGAGTAACGCCGCCGATACACAGTCTCGGCGCAGGAAAGCGACTGTGGGATCTCGAGTCCGCCCTGCTGCTTCCGACCCAGGGCGGCCGCGGCATGCAGTGCCGCGGTACAGGCAGATGCGGCCTCCTAGAGCCAGCCAGCTCGCACGACAAAAACTGGACCGATCGCTCCACCCGGTTGATTCGGTCCTGGGCAAAACAGCCCCTCATCACAAAGCAGTGTTCCCCCCGCCACCCGGGAAATCGGCGCAGAAGCGGGGCCAACAGGCAATGCCCGCTGGCCCCGCTTCCCGTCGACCAGAAGCTCGGCCATCCGGTTAAAACGCAAGTCTTCCGACCACCATCGATCCAAGCCACCACATCTCACGGGTTATCTCGGCGAGATACGTCCGCATGCTGCGGCAGCGGCCCCGGAGATCGGTAATCTTCACGCTCTCAGCGCAGCGGCGAGAACGCGGCCGGCACCACCACCATGTTCTCCTGCTTCACCAGCGTCCCCGCGGGCGAGCCCGGCGGCCACACGCCCTTGGCCACCGCCTCGGCACGGATGCGCTGGCGCTCCGCGGCGTCCTTGTAGGCCCAAATGTGCACCCATTTGTTGAGCCCGCCGAGCTCGGACGACCAGGCGCCCACCAGCGGCGACAGCTTCACCCGCTCGGGCACTTTCGGCGCCCAGCGCTCGATCATTCCCGGCATCTGCCCGGCGGCCACGGTGTAGCTGCGGATCTCGTAGATCGCGCCGAGCGTGCGGGGTTCGAGCGGCGGGGAGAACGGCGCGGGGATGTAGATCTCGCTCTGCGCCGCGACGATGTAGTCGCTGATCGGCGGCGGCCAGCCGCTGAGCTTCGTCGCTTCGGCACGGATGCGGGTACGTTCCGCCAGGTCCTCGTACGTCCAGACATGGATGACCCGGTTCAGCGGCCCGACTTCGGTATGCCAGAACGCGGCGAGCGGGGAGAGTTTGGTGCGTGCGGGCAGGGCGGCGGCGAACCGCTCCTCCACCGCCGGCACGCTGCCGGGTTTGAGGTCGTAGCTGCGCATCTCGATGATCATGGCCGATGTCCTTCCCTGGACGGTTCAGGATTGGACCGTAAGGCCGGGCGGGCGCGGGTCAAGCCACCCCCAGGTGGGCTTCAACCGGGGATCCGCACCGGCAGGGAGGCAATGCCGCGGATGAAATTGGAATAGATGCGTTGCGGTTCGCCCATCACTTCGATCGCCGGGAAGCGCTTCAGGATCTCTTCCCACAGCACGGTCAGTTGCAGCTCCGCCAGCCGTGCGCCGACGCAGCGGTGGATGCCGTAGCCGAACGACAAGTGCTGGCGCGGCCGGGCGCGGTCGATGCGGAAGCTGTCGGGGTCTTCGATCATCTCCGGATCGCGGTTGGCGGCGAGGTACCACATCACCACTTTCTCGCCGGCGCGGATGCGCCGGCCGCCCACCACGGCATCGGCGATCGCGGTGCGCCGCATGTGGATGATCGGCGATTGCCAGCGGATGATCTCCTGTGCGAGCCCCGGGATCAGCGCCGGGTCGGCGCGCAGCCGACGAAATTGTTCCTGATTCCGATCAAGCGCCCAGAGCCCGCCGGAGATCGAGTTGCGGGTGGTATCGTTGCCGCCCACGATCAGCAGCACGAGGTTGCCCAGGAACTCCATCGGCCGGTCGAGCAGGTCGCGCGTGCCGGCGCCATGCGCCAGCATCGAGATGAG
This sequence comes from uncultured Pseudomonadota bacterium, assembly GCA_963708095.1. Lineage (GTDB taxonomy): Bacteria > Pseudomonadota > Alphaproteobacteria > Acetobacterales > Acetobacteraceae > JAJZVS01. The sequence goes on along the minus strand of OY970182.1, from coordinate 1,436,900 downwards.
ATCCGGTCCTGGGGGCGCGGCGGCGCGTTCGCGGAACAGCCCGGTGAACGCCTCCAGACATTCGGTCAGGATTTTCAGCCGCTTCTGCTCCGATTCCACCACGCCGCCGGCGCGCACGTCCATGGTGGCGACGTCGGACCAGTAGGGCAGCTTGCGCCGCTCGGCGAAAGGAAAGCTGAACAGGGTCGCGAGCATTCGTGTGGTGAGCTCGATCGCCACGCGATCGACCCAGTCGAACACCTCGTTGCGCGGCAATCCGTCCAGTATGTCGCAGGCGTGCGCGCGCACGGTCCGCCCCAGCGCGCCGATATTGGAGGGCGTGAACGCCGGCGCCACCACCCGGCGCTGGTCGGTGTGCTGCGGCGGGTCCATCGAGATGAAGCTCGGGCGCCGAAAATCGTCCGGCCGGTCGGTGATGGTGATGCCGCCGAGTCGTGCGGCGGAGGAAAAGCGGGCATGGTCCGTCTCGACCGCCAGCACATCGTTATACTTGGTGATCGACCAGAAGGCGCCGTACATCCCGTCAGGCTGCCAGTGCACCGGCGCTTCCCGCTGCAGTCGGGCGAAATACAGTTGCCAAATGTCGTTCTGGTAGAGCGCGGGGTTGCTCACGTCGATCGCGGCAAGCGGCATCGTTGCGGGATCGGCGGCGGGCGTGCGGGCGGCGATGGCGTCCATGGTCGTCACGCTCCCTCGGCATGGCACTTATGCGCCGCCGGCAATCTACCGAATGGTAGCGGGGCGCGCAAATGCCGCCAGGGCCATCGTGCGAACGTCCGGCGGGTCTCACCTCTCCCGCTCTCGCGGACTTGGGCCGCGAAGCCGATCAAGGTCGCCGTGCGCAGCGCAGCGCGGCGGGTGAGGGCGCGACGCACGGGACCCTCACCCGGTTCGCTGCGCGAACCGACCTTGGTCCGCTTCGCGGCCCAAGCCCGCAGCGCGGGAGAGGTGAAGGAGGCGCTGTCCGCGCCAATTTTTCCGGTTCACACGATTGTCCGGCAAATGCCGCCCGACAGCCCCGCTCCGCTTGGCGCCCACCGTTTGCGCCCGCATGATGGATGCAGCGCTCAACGAAGGGGGAAGGGACATGACGACCACCGCACGCTGGACCAGGCGGCCCGAAGGCTCGACCTGGGGCGACTGGGGGCCGGACGACGAGCTTGGCCGGCTCAATCTCGTGACCCCGGCGCAGGTGCTGGCCGGCGTCGCCGAGGTGCGCCTGGGGCGGGTCTTCTGCCTGTCCCTGCCGCTCGATTATCCCGGCGGGTCGGTGCTGAACCCGCGGCGGAATCCGCCGGTGCTGCAGCCGACGTTGCGCGACGGCAAGCCCAACATGAACTACCCGCTGCGCTGCGACGACCCGACCCTGACCGATATCGTCTCCGACGATCAGGTGATCCTGACGTTGCAGTACTCGACCCAGTGGGACAGCCTCGCGCATGTCGGGCAGATGTTCGACGCCGACGGCGATGGGGTGGCGGAGGACGTGTACTACAACGGCTTCCGCGCCGGGCGCGACATCATGGGCCCCGTGTTCTACGCCGCCGACGGCACGCAGACGCCGAACCCGGCGCCGCAGGGCGCGCGCCACCTGGGGCTGGAGCCGATGGCGAAAGCCTGCATCCAGGGCCGCGCGGTGATGATCGACCTCGAGGCGCATTTCGGCCGCTCGGGGAAGATCGTCGGCTACGAGGACCTGATGGCGGTACTGGCGAAGGACAAGATCGTCATCGAGCCTGGCGATTTCGTCTGCCTCCGCACCGGTTTTGCGCAACTACTGCTGGAGATGAACAAGTCGCCGGATCGGGAGGTGCTGTTCGCCACGACCTCGGCACTGGACGGGCGGGACCCCCGGTTGTTGCAGTGGGTGACGGAAAGCGGGCTGGTCGCGCTGCTCGCCGATAATTACGCGGTCGAGGCGTCGCCGGCGCGGCCGTGCCTGGACGATCGCTGCGCGTCCCTGCCGCTGCACGCGCATTGCCTGTTCAAGCTCGGGGTCTACCTGGGGGAGATGTGGTACCTGACGGAACTTGCCGACTGGCTGCGCGCCAACGGGCGCAATCGGTTCCTGCTGACCGCGCCGCCGTTGCGGCTGCCGGGTGCGGTCGGATCGCCGGCAACGCCGGTGGCGACGGTGTGACGGCGGCCGTCTTCGTCGGTCGTTGCGGCAGCCCCGGGGACGCGCGGGCTGTCCGAGCTGTGGGCGCCCCCGGATGGCGTAGGTCCCTGGTGGCGCGGCCTCGGGTGGCGCTGGCCCTCTGGCCCGCAGGCGGCCCGCCTCAACCGCCCTCGTTGACCACCCGGACGCGGCGGTTGCGTGCTTCGGGCGTCTGCGGCGGCGTGGGTACCAGCAGGCCGTCCTCGCCCAGGCCCACCGGCTTCAGCCGCGCCGGCGGAATGCTGAACTTGTCTTCCAGATATTCGGCCACCCGCTGCGCCCGACGCTCCGACAGCGCCTGGTTCGCCGCGGCGCTGCCCACCGTGTCGGTGTGGCCCTCGATACGGAAGCGGTCATGGGCCAGGGTCGGATCGGTCAGCGCCCGGCCAAGGGAATCGAGCGTCGCCACGGCGGCCGGCGTCAGCTCGGTCGAGCCGGTGGCGAAATCGACGTTCAGGCTGACTGCGGGCGCGGGCGCCTGCCCGTGCACCACGCGGATGCCCCTCGTGGTCGCGTCCATCCCCGAGGGCGGGGTGAGCGCCTTGACGATCTCGTTCGGGCTGGGCGGCGTCTGCGCCCGGACCTGGCCCGGCGCGGCCAGGCCGGTGGCGAGCAGCAGGCCGGCGACGGCGAGGGAAGCACGCATTCGGATGTCTCCTCGGCAAAACGGGTTGCGCGGGCTCTAGCACAGGTTCCGTCGGACGCCGCAGTGGAATGTTACCGGTTGAAATTCCCCGCCGGCATGGCCTTCGCGGCGGTCCTGAGCCCCCGCCGTCCATCGATCTACCCACCGGCCTACCCGCCGGGATGACAGCGGGCCGCCGGCGTCGCATCCTTGCCCGGTCCGTCGCGACACCAACGGGAGGAACGAGCATGGCCGCAGGAATGCTGGAAGGGAAAGTCGCCGTCGTCACCGGTGCGGGGCGCGGGATTGGCCGCGCCATTGCCCTGGCGCTGGCCGAGAACGGTGCCAAGGTGGTGGTGAACGACCTCGGCGCCGCCGTCACCGGCGAGGGCCAGGACGCCACCCCGGCGCAACAGGTGGTGCGCGAGATCGAGGCGGCGCACGGCCAGGGCGCCGCCGTCGCCAACGCCGATTCGGTGGCCGACTGGGACGCCGCGCAGCGCATCGTGGCGACCGCGATCGACCGCTACGGCCGGATCGACATCGTGGTGAACAACGCCGGCATCCTGCGCGACCGCATGTTCCACTACATGTCGCCCGAGGAATTCGACGCCGTCATCAAGGTGCACCTGTACGGCGCGTTCTACGTCTCGCGCGCCGCCGTCACGCATTTCCGCAAGCAGGAGAGCGGCGCCTTCGTGCACATGACCTCCACCTCCGGGCTGATCGGCAGCGTGGGCCAGGTGAACTACGGGGCAGCGAAGCTTGCCATCGCCGGGCTGTCGCGCAACATCGCGATGGACATGCAACGCTACAAGATCCGCTCGAACTGCATCGGCCCGCACGCCTTCAGCCGCATGATCGAGACGGTGCCGGGACAGTCGGAGGCGCAGATGGCCGCACGCGCGGCGAAGACCCGGCCCGATCAGGTGGCGCAGCTCGCGGCCTTCCTCGCCTCCGACGCCGCCGGGGAGATTTCGGGGCAGATTTTCGGCGCCCGCGGCAACGAGATCTACCTCTATTGCCAGCCGCGGCCGATCCGCATCATGCACCGCGGCGACGGCTGGACGCCGGCGAAGATGGCCGAGCACCTGCTGCCGGCAGTGCGCTCCAGCCTGACGCCGCTGGAACGCACGCGCGATGTCTATAGCTGGGACGCGATCTGATCTGCCCCCGCCGGCGCGGCGATCGGCGCCGGCGGGTTCTCTTGCGCTGCCTGATCGGGATACCAGCGCTGCGCCACCGTGTTCAGCCCCTCCAGCGCCGCCGCCAGTTCGAACCCGCGAACGGTCAATGCATAGCTGACCCGCGGCGGCGCGGTGGGTTCCACGGTGCGCGACACCACCTCGGCGTCTGCCAGCAGGCGTAGCCGCAGGGCAAGCAGGCGGGCGGAAATGCCGGGCACCGCGCGGCGCAACGCGCCGAAGCGCAGCGGCCCCGCGGTGCCGAGCACCCACAGGATGTACGTGGTCCAGGGACCCGCCAGCAGGCCGAGCAGGGCCTCCATCGGGCAGGGAGAACGGCCGGGGTGGTTCGGGCCGGGGGGCGGGGGGCGCATGGCGGTTATTTTGGGATACCTACTTTCCAATTTCAACCACGCTGCCAGATACCGCTCCAACCGTCCGCCGCGCCCCGCGGCGGCTCAGCAGGAAGGCAGCGCCGATGGCAAAGATCCTCGTTCTCTATTACAGCACCTGGGGCCACGTGGAGACGATGGCGCGCGCCGTCGCCGCAGGGGCTGCGGAGGTCGCGGGCAGCGAGGTGACCGTCAAGCGGGTGCCGGAGACGATGCCGGCCGAGACCATCGCCGCGATCGGCGCCAAGACCGAACAGGCCGCCGCGATCGCCACCCCCGCCGAGTTGGCCGACTACGACGCCATCATCTTCGGCACGCCCACACGGTTCGGCAACATGAGCGGGCAGATGCGCACCTTCCTCGATCAGACCGGCGGGCTCTGGGCGCAGGGTAAGCTGGTGGGCAAGCTCGGCAGCGTGTTCGTCAGCACCGGATCACAGCACGGCGGGCAGGAAACGACCATTACATCGTTCCACACCACGCTGTTGCACCACGGCATGGTGGTGGTTGGCGTGCCCTATGCGATCCCGGAAATGTCGCAGATGACCGAGGTCGCCGGGGGCACGCCGTACGGTGCCACCACGCTCTCCGCGCCCGACGGGTCGCGCCAGCCGAGCGCGGGCGAGCTGACGATCGCGCGCTTCCAGGGAAGACACGTCGCCGGGCTCGCCGCGCGCCTGTTCGGCTGACCTGAGCCGGCGCCAGTGGGCCGGCGCCGGCGGTGGCCACTGCGGGCGGCGGCCGGAACCAGGACGGCGGCGCTGTCGTCCGCTCATCCCCGCGTTCGCGGCCAAGAGTGCCGGACGCAGGGGGGCCGGGACGCTAGGCGTGGGGGCGCACCTGCTCCCGGCCGGCGGCAGGGGCAGTTGAGTCCCGCCCGGAGCCGCGGCGACGCGCCCCCGGCGGGAGGGACCATCGGAACGTCCGCCAGGGCGGCGCCGGCCCGGTCTCGTTGCCGGGCGGGCGGGTCCGTTCGGTGTCCTGCGTGGCGCGATGCGCGCGGGCAACGATCAGGGCGAACAGCGGTGGCAGGACCAGCATGCTCCATGGCACGGGACCGTGGAACGCGGCCATCAGCACCGGCAGCAGCACCGCGGCGAATAGCACCAGCACTTCGCCCAGCCCGAACGCGGCGTCCGCCTCCACCCGCTCCAGCACCACGTCGAGCAGTGCGGCGGTCATGATCGGCAGATCGTAACAGAACGCATAAGGTGTCGCTAGGAAGCAGCCGACCTGCAACGCCGCGCTCGGCAGTCGTCCGGGGCCGCGTCGCCAGCACAGCCATATGCAGAGCCCGGCGAGCAGCGTTGCCGCCATCTGTGCGAGCACGCGCGGCAACGGGCCGGCGCCCAGCATGTGCAACGCGCCGGTCACCGTCGGCATCAGCGGATAAAGTCGCGCCCGACCGGCCACGAAGCCGGAAAGTTGCCACAGCGCCATGACCCAGCGACCCCACATCCCCCAGCCGAACGCCGCGGCGCTGGCGACCACGGTGGCAAGCACCGTCGCCGCCGCCGCCGCGATCGTCCGCCATTGCCGGGCGGCCAGCAGGGCCACCGGCAGCAGCAGCCCGAACTGCGGCTTGCACGACACCAGCCCGAACAGCACGCCCGCCAGCACTGGCCGGCGCGGCAGCAAGCGGCAGCCGCCGTACAGCAGCGCGGCCATGAACAGCCCGTCCTGACCGGTCTCGAGGGTGAGGGCGGTGGCCGGGGCGAACAGAACCAGCAGTGCGATCGGCCGTCGCCACGGCTTTTGCACCGTGGCCGCCAGATAGGCGGCGAGGCTCGCGACCGACCAGATCCCGAAGGCCAGCGAGCGCTGGACCAGCGCGAGCGGCCAGCTCAGCAGCAGGAAGGAGGGCGGATAGGCGAACGGGTAGTGCCCGTGGAAGCCCGGCTCCTCGCCGTGGAGGAAGGCCTGCACCGTGGCCGGCGTGTAGATGGCAAGCGGGTGGACCAGGACGTGGGTCATTGCCGACCAGGACCAGAAGGCGAAGAAATCGTTCAGCAGCGGGCCGCCGCCCCAGAGGTATCGCGCGACGTGGCTATAGAACACTCCCGCCACCATCGCGGGCAGGAAGACCGCAGCGGCGGCGAGGCGGCCGGTCCGGGGCGCCCGCGCCGGCCAGCGGAGGAGCCAGGCGAGACAGGCGCGGGCGTGGTGCGCCGGTGACGACACGGGGCGGGCGGCGGCGGAGCTCATGCGGGGCCTCTGGCCGGAGTAGGGCAGGGGGCAGGGACAGCGGAGCCGGATGCTGACATGCGTCGGGTAACAAGCGGGTTGCGGCAGCCGGGGCGCGGCTTGCCCGGGTCGCGTGAACCGGTATGGTGCGCGCGGCGTGGAGGGATGGCCGAGCGGCTTAAGGCGCACGCTTGGAAAGCGTGTGTGCGTGAAAGCGTACCGTGGGTTCGAATCCCACTCCCTCCGCCAGATACCCCACATAAATGCTTGAAATAGGCCGTTATTCCGGCTGTCCCGTTTCCCAGCATACACCACAGCATACACTCCGCGCGGCGACGCTGCGGGGTTGATTGAGAGGGTGCGAGACCGGCGGCCGAGGCGTCGCGCGTCAGTCGCCGGCCCTTGTCCTCCGTCCATTCGCCAGCGTTGCGACGGTCGATGAGGGTCGGGCAGGCGGTCGACCGGCAGGTGGTGCTGGTCGCGCGGGTCGGGAGGGTGACCCTCGGCTGGGGTGGTGACCATCCTGCGAAGCCCTGCGGTTCTTGCATGGGTCGCGGCCGACCGATGTTCGGAAAATCCAGAAATTTGGCCGGTTGGCGGGCGTAAGTGGCCCATCCTCTCCCGTCCACCCCCTCTTACCGCTCTGTGCGCCCATCCCGACCGTCACCTGGAGGCACCCCAATTCGGGCGGATTTCCGCGGTTCTGCGGGCCGTCCGGGCTATCGTGACTGCCGGCTGTGGTTGCGTGTCTGGGCTGTCCGCCTGTACGGACGGATTCGGACAGATCTTGGACCAGGCGGGGGATCGGCATGAGGTTTTGGGTTGGGATTGCCGTCGTGATTCTCGATGTGGCGGCGGGGATGTTTGGCCTTATCGCGGCCTGGTACTGGTACCACTCATCTCTGGTCGTCTACCCACGCAAGCTCCACGGTGTGGTCCCTATGGGGGGATCCGCCACGATCGATACGCGCGACCTACTTAAGGCCGTTGAGGCCTCGTCCGGTCTCAACCGCACAGCGGCGAGGTTCACGGCCGCTGCCGTATTCTGCGGCGCCGCCGGCAACCTATTGGGCATATGGCCGTTCTGAAGGCGACCGTTCCGCGACTCGGGCGCGGCGTGCCACACTCCCGCCGATGCAACCCGATGAAGTGGTCGAAGTCCCCGGCCAGCCGCACACGTTCGGTTTGGCGGGCGCGCGTCAGATGCTCAGCAAGCTCGAGTGGGAGGTGAGGGGGTTCGGCCGGAACGATATCGACCGCGCGTTCTGGGCCTTCAATGCCGCGGTGACCGCGTGGCACCTTGCCGAGTGGGTATGGCCCGAGCTGCCGGCGGCCACCCGCGCCCGCTGGAAGAATGATGAAGGGGCCTTCTATCGTTGGTGCCGCCAGGAGTGCCGGGAACTTGAGTTGTGCGGGCTGATCACGAACGGGTCCAAGCACCGCGATTATCGTCCCCAACGCGCCCAAGAGCACGTAACGATGGTCGCATTCGCCGATGTCGTGCACTGGAAGTGGGGAATCTCTGGTTGTTGGGACCCGCTATCGACTTGGACCTGGCGGCTGCTCATCCGTGATGGCGAGCGCGAGCGTCCCGCCGAGGATGTGTTCTCCCAAGTTCTCGAGTTCTGGCGAGGGTGCATCGAGCGCGAGATTCTGGCTGCGCCCCGGGGGGGGGCGGTTGAAAGAGGGGGTGTCGGACGCACTACTATCCCGGCCAGCGCCCGCGTCCTGCCCTTCCGGCCCGTCTCGCATTTAGAGATGGATGAATCCGGCGCCGGCGGCGAAGAGGGCCGCGCCGGCCGCCATGCCGGCGAGTGCGAGCAGCCATGGGGCCGCCCCGGTTTTCCGACGCGGCGCACCGCGCGGTGGGTTGGGGCGCTTCTGCAGGTGGGTTACCGATAGACCTCCCGCCGGTGCGCCACGCGGAGCACCAGCACCACGAGTACGTCGTTGCGCAGGGTGTAGATCACCCGCCAATCGCCCGCCCGCAGTCGATAGTTGTCGCTTCCGCGCAGCGCCTTGACGTTTCCGGCACCACGCGGGTCTGCCGCAAGCCGTCCGATGGCAATGAGGATGCGGCGCCGGGCCACCGGGTCGAGCGCATCAATGGCGCGCTCGGCCTCGCGCTCATAGCGGATCGTCCAGGTCACTCGGCGTCGGGCGTGATGCCGTAGCGGGCGAGCAGCTCCTCGTGCGTCGCGCCCAAGAGGCGGCCCTCGGCTTCCCAGCGGGCGAGCGCTTCCTCGGCCGCGCGGGAGTCCTGTTCGTCTTCCCAGGCTTCCAGCGCTTCGACGTCCTCGATCGGCACTACCGCGGCGACGGCTTTCCCGCCGCGGGTCAGCAGCACCCGGCCCTTGTCGTGCTCGGCGTGCGCTGCCGCTTCGGCAAGCCGATCGGTGCCGGGTTCGGTCGGCAGGGGCATGGACAGGACAGCCGCCACGGGGATCTCCATGGCGGGAATATAGGGGGCGGAGGGCGCGGGGGCGAGGCCCGTCGCGTGGAGCGTGGCGAGGGGGCCCTTGGTCTGCTGGCAACCCGGGTTGCCCGTGCTGCCCGGAGCGGAAGGAGGCGCACACCCCACGTTGTACCCCGAGTGCGACCCACCAGCGCCGTCGGCCGCGGTGTTCTGAACAAGTGCCCAGCGATGCCCATGCGACGCACCTGGCAAGACAGCGAAGGCGGCCGACCGGCCGATCTGGCAGATAGCTCCCTTGCGGGCCGGAGATGTTCCGGAGTACATTCGATCCGCTGGCCGATGCACCGTCCAGCGTCCGTAAGGGGGGGCAATGATGCAATTTTGTTGCAGGACGGGATTGGCTGCAGCGTTCACACTGGCCATGTCCTTCTTTGCGAGTCCCGCAGCGTACGCGCAATGGACGGCCCAAGTTTCCGGGCCTGACGTCTTCGGCGCTACCAAGGTGGTCGCCGTGGTAGCGAATATGTCGGGGGACGGCTTGGTCGTAAAGTGCGACAGCACCGGCGCCATCACTCTCGGTTACCTGCTCCCCGCGACTGAAGATGAGCTCAACCAGGCGTCCAGCGGTGAAACCGCGCCTGGTGTGCGCCTTCTTCTCAAGGTGGGCCAAGGACAGCCACTGAAATTCAGCCCCACCCTGACGGATTGGAACGACAAGTATGTCGGGTTCGTTGTGACCGGACCAACCCCTGATCTGGTCACTGTGATCCACGCGATCAGCGCCGCCAGCGCGGCAGTGGGGGTGTCTGGGGGAAGTGGGGGCAATCTCAGCGACTCGTTCGGCACGATCGGATCGACCGACGCCATGAACAAGGTCCTGTCGGACTGCAAGCTCGGCGCGGTGAACGCCGGGGGCAACTCCAAGTCCACGCCATAGCGTCCGCACATGGCGCGACGGTAGCGACGCAGGCAGGCGTGCGCCAGAAGCAGGCCCCAGACACGCGAACGGCGGCGGAGCCGAAGCCCCGCCGCCGTTCTCCTTCAGGTGGTGCCGCGGGTGCCCTCGGCGCGGTCAGGCGGCCGCGTCTCCGCTCCGCGGACCGGGCGCCGGCGGTCGGGATCCGGCCCGGCGGGTGACCTGGTGAAAGACGATCGGAAGCCCTAGCCGCTCGCCTTCGCTGGTCACTCGCGCGCGGAATTCCTCCGCGGTTTCGTTTTTCCATCGGCTCCATTGGAGCCGCGTCGATTCCGCATAGGCTGCGTTGTCGTTGGGCTGGTCGCTCATCTTTCTCTCCATTGGGTAGCAAAGGTCGGTCGTGAGGCGCCGGCGGTGGGTTCGGTCTCGGCGGCCAGGCGCCGCAGCTCGGCGGCCAGTTCCGAGCGCGCGACGTGGAAGGCTTCGGGGTCGCGGTGGTTCGGCGGCGGCAGGCGCCGGATGCGGTCGGCCAGGTCGCGCAGCCGGGCGCCGAGGCCGGTGCCCGCAGTCGGTCCCGGCGCCCGGTGATCAGTAGGGAGGGTCATCGTTCGCGGGGTCCCGGTCGGGTTCGTCGGCCGCTGGGGCGCCCCGCTGCAGGTCCGCGAGCGCTTCACCAGCGAGGCGATCGAGCTCGGCCGCGATGCGGTCACGGTCCGGCGCTGCGGGCAGCCGGCGCACGCGGCGGGCGAGGTCCGCCAGCGCAAGGTCCGCGTCGCGACCGTTGGCCGGCAGGATCAGGACGGCGCCTCCGTCCGCGCCCCCGGCCGCCGGACCGGCGTCACCGCTACCGGCAAACCCGCCGTTTTCCGCGGCCTGCTCGACGAGCTTCGACATGAGTGAGGTTGCGGCGAGCTCCGTGCGCCGGTCGCCTGAAGCTCGAGCTGACTGCGCGATCCTGTTGGCGTTGCCGAGTAACCCTTTGATGATGTTTTGCACGGAGGGCGCCGGGGCGGGATTGGCCGGCGCCGGCTCTGGCATCGGCCCTGGGGCGGTGGCAGCGGTATCGGCCTCGAGAGGCGGCGCGACGGTGCGTGGCTCGGGCGCCCGGGCTCCGGCGCGCAGGTGCACTTGGAGGTGGCGATAGAGCGCCGGCCGCGACACCTCGAAGCGCTTTGATATCGAGGAAATCGGGTCCCCGCGCTTGAGCGCCGTGTCGATCGCCCCGGAGCGGGAATGGGAACAGATGGTACATGGCTGTCCCATTAGGCAAGCACCGTCGTCTGAGGCGAGTGGTTCTTGGCGTGGATGGTCATCGGGAAGCCCCCCTCGAAACTCATGCTTCGCCGCACGTAGTCCACGTAGTAGGTCTGGTCCCAGGACGTGCCGGTTCCGGTGACCTTCAGCATGTTCCTCGGCCAAACTAGGAGGTCGGCCGCGGCCTCGATCGTGACCAACCGCTCATTGCGCGTGATCTGCTCGCGCAACTTGTTCGCCATGTCCTGCGCGCCGGCCTCGGTCAGGTTCGGATGTATGAAAACGAACGACTGGACGGCGTCGTCGTCCAGCGATGAGGCGTCCGCGCTCGACGGGCTGTAGCGCGTGAACCCGCGCGCTTGCAGGCTGTCCCAGGAACGGACCACTACCACCACATCCTTTGCCATGGTCATGGCGCGCTCGGCCGACAGCGAAACGCCGTTCATCCATGGTGCATTTCCCTGCCAGCCGGGCGGCTGCCAGATGAGCTCCCAGGGGTTGGAGTTGGGGGGCGTGCTCGGGTGGAAGTGGACCGTGTTGCCAGTCACCCAAATGTCGAAACCCTCGTGCTGCGCGAGGCTACACATCAGGTTCCACTCGGTGGTTGTGCGGGAGAACTGATTGAGAGTCAGCTTCTCGTGGTCATCGCCGTAGTAGCGGCCCACCAACGTGGTGGTAGGCGTCACGTCGGCCGTCAACCTGTGCTTCTGGGCCAGCTGCTGTACGAGCTGCGAGCTGGTCTGATTCAAGTAGGTCCGGTTCGTCTTCGTGTCGATAAATTTCGCGGTGAGGTCCCGACCATCGACGATCAGTATCCCCGCATCAAAGTGCAGATCTTGGTGATCGACTTGCCCGAGGATCAGTGATTGCCAGGTCGCCCCGTCGTCGATGCTCGCCCGAATGTCCAGTAGGATCTGCTGCTGCTGCCCCCACCAGGCCGGCGAGAAATTGGGGTCGCCGTTGAGCGCAAACCGGGCCGAGAAGGTATCGGCCTGGTACCAAGAGTTATTTGTGACCTCGAATGAAAGGGCGCTTCCGATTGGCTTGCCGTTGTTGAGAATCTGCAAGCGGGGCTTCCGCGCGCTGGGGACAGCGTACGGGTTGTTGATCGCCATTGGTCGATGCTCCGGAAATTAGATGCGAGGCGGCGCGGGCGCCTTCTTCGGGGCGCCTTGCAGCGCCCGATGCACGCCCAGGACCCGCACATCGGGGTCTACCCGCAGCACATTTCGGTTGTGATCCCAAGCGACTGCGGAGGATTCGAAACTCGGGCCGGGCAGCGTTGCCGTCACCCGACCCGTGACGGGCGCGGGCGGTCCTCCCCCGCTCATGGGGGCGTCATCCCAATGTAGGCCGACTGCGGGTCCTGGGTCGGGTCCACCCCGGTGTAGCCGGCCAAGGGACGATTCATGCTCCGCGCCATGCCGCGCGCGACGCCGGTAGTTAAGTCACCCGGATTGGTAATTTGCGCGGTCACATGGCCGGTCACATGGACGGGACCGCCCCCCGAGGTGCCGATGGGGGCGTGGGAATGAGGCGCATGCGCCAACAGGCTGCCCGTCGGGAACCATAGCGAAGGTGCGCCCGGCCCCGGAGGGGCGGCATGTTGGTGACCACCGCCGAAGAGGTATCGTTCCAAGCGGTCAAGAGCCTGCTGGGGGGTGATTTTATTCAGACCGAACGGGTTCGCGTCCCATGCCGCACCGCCCACCGCACCGGCCACCGCGCCGGGGGCGCCCGCGACCCGGCCACCGATCAGCGCCGCCGTCCCCGCGTTGATCAGCCACTTCGGAACCGCGTTCATTTTTTCTGATAGAATGCCGATGCCGGCGCCGAGCAGCGCCAGTTGGCCAGCTGGGCCGCCGAGGGCGCCAAGGGCCTTGAGTGCCGCCCCACTCCCCAGGGCTATCACTGCACCCGCCAGCGCTTCCATGCCGAGCTGGACCAATTGCCCGTGCTGCTGCGCGAATTTCGCCACGGCGTTCATGTCGCCAGTCAGATCGTCGAGAATCCCGGCGGCCTCTTTTACCGCCGGCTGGCCGAGGGACGCCATCAGCGCGTCGAATGCATTGTCGAAGGCGCGAAGATGCAGGACGGGATCGTTTCCCCACAGCGTGGTGTAGGCGGCGTTCGGCCCTTTGGCGAGCTGCTTCCTGTAGGCCGGCACATCTCGGTCCTGGATCAACTGGATGTTCCGGAAGGCTTCCACCATCATGTCGCCGCCGGGGAGCCGGCTGGCGATCTGTGTCAGCATAGCGATGGTCATCTCTTCTTGACGGACGTGCCCAGCGCCAGTGTAGCGCTTCCCGTATTTTTTCGAGAGGTATTCTTGGACCTTGGGGACCAAGTAGCTGGTCGTGAACGCGATCGGATTCTGAATCGCGAGGTCATATTCACCGGCCGGCATCGCGCCTGGCTCGATGTCGTAATTCCCGAACCCCGCTTTCAGAAGATACGGGTTGCGTTTGATGTCGGTGCCACCGCGGATGACCCCGACCGTCGCGAGCAATTTCGCGCTGGCCTGGGACATCTTTCCGGACATGAATTGTTGTTCGAACCCGCGCAGCGCCCGTCCGGCGCGCGAGGTGCCCATGGCCTGTTGCAGAGACAGAAACTCCGCAAAGGCCGTCGGGTCGCTGATCATCGCGCCGGCTGCACCCGAGGCCCGTAGCATCTGCAACATCTGGGTGGGGCCGATCTGCCCGCCCGTGATTGATGCGGCGGCCTCAAGCTCCCCCATGAGCTTTTCCACGCCGGCCACGTTGACGACCGTTTGGCCGTGCGCGTTCTTCTTGGTCAGGATGCCGCGGAATTCCGCGACGCGGATGGCAGCCTCGGCTGCGGCCGGACCATCTTGGCCGGTGAGATTACCGTAAACGACGCCAGCCTTCGCGAAGGCTGGCAGAAGCGCCAGTGCCTCGCTGGCGTTTTGCGTTGTTGCGGTCAGTGTCCGAAGGATTTCCAGGTTGCCGGTCAAACTCGTGCCGCCGATCCCGCGCTGCGTGGCGTAGATCGCCTTGCGCGCCTGCGCAATTTGCGCTGCGGTGAAACCTTGGTTTTTCAGCTTGGCGAGACCGGCATCGACCTGCGCCGCGGCGTCCAGTAGGTGCTTGACTGTTTCCGCGCCGTCAAGTGCCTCGAGTGCGGCTGTCCACCCGTCAAGATGCTGTGGGGGCACCGGCATACGCATCGGGCGGCTGATCGGGTAGGGCACCCCACCGCCAGGTCCGACCGGACCCGCCGGCACGATCGGGCCGCCACCGCCACCGCCACCACCACCGGCGAAGGTGGTGTCGTCACCCATCGTGAAGCCGGTGTTGGGAGGCGGCGGAAGGGCCGCGTAGGGGCGCCACGGGCGGCCGGTCGAATAGCCGCCGTAGGGCGTGTAGGGGGCACCCTCGGTGGTGAAGCCCCGGTTCCCGTTCCAGTACGGCACCGGCAGGTTGGAACCCCTGCCGTAGGGCACGACCGCGCCGCCGTTGGGCCCGTAGTAGCTGAGCGGGATCGTCGGTCCTGAGGGGCCCGGGAGCCGCCCGCGTGGGGCACCCGGCTGGTAGGTCAGCCGCAGGTAATTGGTCGCCACGCCAGCGCCGGCGCCCCCACCCGCAGCGGCCCCCGCCACGGCGCCCAAGCCAAACGCGGAGCGCGGCCTGGCAGGGGTTCCGACGCGCGCGCCGCTGGCGGCCCGCGCCGCGTCCCGCATGGCTGCGGCGGCCTGGCGCCATTCTACCGCCGCGGCGCGTCCCTCCACGGTCAGGCCGCGCATCGCGGCGGCCAGGCCATCGACGCTCGACTGCGTCGTGTTGACGATCTTGTCCAGGGCGGCGAACTGATCGGCGACTTGAGCAACCATCTTGCCGACGTTCCCCGACATGGAAATCGCCACGCCAATTTTGTATGCCTCTATGATGGTCAGGGCGCTCCTAGTTGACCGCCTGCGAAGGCGCCTGTTCGTTGGCAAGAAGCGCGGCGCGCGCCCGGCCGATGATGTCGCAGGCTTCGATCTTCACCGCGGCCTGCTCGCCCGGGTCGCTCTCGGCCTGCTCGATCTGATCGAGGGCGCGTCCAAGGATGCGGAGCAGCAGCGCGTCCCAGTGCCGGTCCGTCGTTTCGGCGACGATTCCGATCAAGGATCCAAGAATCGCCCCCTGCGCGCGGACGCGGCACCGTAGGACATGCAGCGCGATCGCGGGGTGTTCGGCCATCAGCCGGGCGAGGTCGGTCTCGCCCGGCAGGTCCGGCGTGTCGGTCGGCTCCGCGGTCATTGCGCGAGCAGGTCCATCAGCCGCCCCGGCGGGAGGGCATTGCTGTAGGCGCTCAAGATCATCCCTTTTGCGGAAGAGGGGGCGTGCACAAACCTCTCGCCCGCCGGCACGCAGCCAACGTGCACCTCGCCGAGGTCAGGCGCGGCGAACGCCTCTCCCAGCCGCGTGATCGGGAGCTCGCCCGGGCTGAATTCGCTGATCTCTCGCAAGATCGGGTTGTGCGCCACCTCCTGGCGGACGTCGAAGGTATGGCGCCCGCCCGCCACCTTGACGGCGGCCACTTTCGCCAGGGCGTCCTTCAAGGCTTGCAGGCGCGCGCGGGCGATCTGCACAGCGTCGTCGAAATCTTTGCCGGCCTGGGCGGCGATCTCCACGGTCTCGGCGTAGCGCGCGTGGATGTCTTTCGCTTGTGCTGCCAGCACCGCGACCCGCGCCACCGAGACGCGACGCTGGGCGCCATCGGCGACTGCCTGGGCGAGGGCGACGGCGGCCTCGGAATTTTTCGCGGCGTCGTCGGCCGCGCGGATCTCCGAGACCGCCACGGCCTCGCCGGCGCTGGCGCGATCGAGCAAGGCCTGCCGCGTCAGGGCAGCCTGGCGCAGCTCGGCGTCGGCGGCGGCCAAGTTGCGTTTGTGGCGCTGGTGGTTCTCGATCGCGGCGGCGTGGGCGTCGGCGGCCGAGGCCGGAGTGGCGGGGGTGCTCGTGGTTGACA
The DNA here is from genome assembly GCA_963708095.1 of uncultured Pseudomonadota bacterium. Taxonomy (GTDB): domain Bacteria; phylum Pseudomonadota; class Alphaproteobacteria; order Acetobacterales; family Acetobacteraceae; genus JAJZVS01. The sequence continues at coordinate 1,420,794 of OY970182.1, read as the reverse complement.
TATGGGTGTGCTCCGAATGGTTTTAGATGCGACCGGTGACGTGTGCGCGGTGTTCGTCGAAGCTCCTGATGCCGGCCGCGCGGATCATCTCTTCTTTGGCGGTGGCGAACTCTGCGTCCGTCATGTCCATGGCTGTCCGCCCGACCATGGGGGCGGCTTCCGGTCGGGGCTCTGTGCTGGACGTGCTCGCCGCGGGCGCGGCGGGGCTGCCGCTCGCGGAGTCCCCTCCACCGTCGCCGCCGGCCGCCTCTGGCGCGCCGCCCGCTGGCGAGGCATCCGGCGCCTTGTGCACCGGGAGGAGGCCGGCAGCCGCCAGGCGCCGTATCTGGCCGTACTCTTCCGACGTCATGGACAGCGCGGACTTGCCGGGCGCCGAGGCGGTGACACCGGCCGCACGGTCGCGATGCCAGCGCCGAACCGCGTCTTCGTAGGGGCTCGTTTCCATTGTGTCTTTCTCAGGTGAAGGGGATGCGCCCGGCCGTTTCACCACCGGCCGGCCGGGCGCGCCGTCGCCACGGGAGCGGCGCGGCGACGGTAACTGGGAGCCTACTCGGCCGCGGGCGGTTGCGCGGACGTGCGGGCGCGGTGCTCGAACTCGGCGATATCGCGCTCGTCGATCAAGTAGAGGCGGCGCGGCTTGATGGCAGGCAAAATGCCATCCCGGATCCACGCCCGCACGGTTGCAGCGGAAACGTCGAGACGCGCCGCGACCGCCGCGATGCGCAGCTTACGTGTTGCCATGGGGGAGTGTCCTGGGGGTAACGCGGCCGGCGCATGGTGGCGCCGGCCATCGCGTTTTGCTTGCAGGTCGGGTAGGATGGTGGTTTTTTACCAGTTGGGCAACGCAAAGTCCAACCTTATGCGTAAACATTCCACTACTGCCGATAAATTGTTATGCTGCTCGGTCAGGCTGGGCTCTATCGTTTCGCGGCTCAAACCGTGCCAAGGCGTCCTGGACTGTATGAGGCGCGTCGTCCTTGCGTTGGACGCGATCCTGCTCTGCGTAATGATCAGCCAGGACGGCGAGGGCTTCGATGATCCGCCGCCGCATCTTGCGTGGATCTATCCCGGCCTGTCGCGCCAACTCGGCGATCGGCCGGTCATCGACCGCGAACGAACGCAACATCTCCGCCTGCCGCTGCCCCTCGGGCCGGCTTCCGCCCGCTGCCAGAACGAGTGCCGCAACAGCCTCGCGCACGCGGCCGGCAGCTTCCAGCCGACCGACCGACACGTCGATCGGGCCGCCATGGCTGCCGCCGGGGGACGCCGCAAGCGCCGACCGGCTGCCAGGCGTCGCGGCGATCTCGTACACCATGCCGAATTTGCGACCCGCCTCCGCCTGCTCCGGGGTGCAGTGAGCTTCAAGGAGCAGCTTTTCCAGCCGCGTCCGCACGCGCTGGCCGTCGCCGCTGCTGCGCGCTACCACCTCATGACGTTGCGCGAACTGCCGAGTGGGTCCGGCGCGCGACGCAAGCGCCTGGTCGATGAGGGCTTGAACATCGGTGCCGCGGCCGGAGATCGCATCGGGCGCGGCCGTGGCGGGGCCGTCAGCGCCTCGCGGCGCCCCGGGTGGCGTGTGCGCCCCGGGTGGCGTGTGGGTTGCGCCCCTCGGGCGCGGAAGGGGCCACGCGGCCGGATTTCGGGCTCCCCTGGGGAGTGGCGTGCTGTGATGTGGTCATGAGAACTCCAGTCAGCGAGGAAGGGGGCTGCCGGTCGGGATCGGCGCGTCGTGTCGGCCGCCGCGAAGGAGGCGCAGGACCGGGCGCGCGATCAGGCGGTTTTGGTGGATCGTGCGCTCGTCGCCAGCATCGAACGCGACGCGGGCGAAACCGGCACGGGGCAGCGCGACGATCCGACCAGCGCCCCAAGTCCGGTGGTGGACGCGCTGCCCGATCAGCAGCGCCCAGTGGGGCCGGGTGCGCTGCGGCTGCACGTCCGCTGCCATGATGGCCTCCGCCCAGGCGGGCGGAATCAACTCCGGCTCGGTCCGCCAGGCCCAGCTCATCATGCGGCCCTCCTCTGCATGACGGATTTCTCGAAAGCGCCAAGGCTCGTGGCGGGGTCGCCTCGGCCGCGGAAAAAGTCGGCCGTGGCGCGCACGGCGGGGTAGATGTGCACGGAGGGATTGCAGCCATCGTCGAGCCAGCGGAGCAATGGGGTCCAGTCACCGCGCCAAGCTCGTTTCCAGCCGGCCGCCTCGGCGACGTTCCTCGCGATGCTGTCGATGATGCGCCCGCGGTACATCCACTTCCCGCGCTTCAAGTACTCCGGGTTCGTGACGGGCTCCGGCTTGAGTGTGGCGCACCACGCCTCGATGCCCCACGGGTCCGCCGCCGCGTCGGTTGCCGAGCTTGTCGCGACGGGAGGCCCGTTGCTGCCGGCGGTCGGGCGCCGCTGCGGCAGTATGCCGCTCGGGCGACGCTCGGCTTCCCGCCGGCACCAATTCCGCCAGGTCGCTTCCCAATCCGCCTTACGGCCCTTCTGGCCGGGTTGTGCGAGCCAGTAGTCCACGAAGCCGGGCAGCATCCCCTCGACATCAAGGCCAAGCTGCACCGCAAGTCGTCGTCCATCGACCCCGGGAGACCAGTCTGTCGGCAGCCTGGTGCCCCGGCTTGTGGCGATCGGCACGCCCCCTTGCTCCGCGGGGGTCAAGACCGCCTCGGGCGATGCCGGCCGCGTCGGGCGAGCGAGAGCGAGCAGACTCCCTTGCTGGATAGGTTCTTCTTTCTTGATAGGTTTGGGTGACTCCACAGTCACCCGTCCAACGCACCCACAGTCACCGGTGACTCCACAGTCACCGGTGACTGTGGAGTCACCGGTGAATACAAAGTCACCGGTCGGTGCGCCGGCGCCAGGGCTCCATTCAAGGTGCGTCGTTTCGCGTCCTAAGTCCTTGTCCCGCCGCACCACGACGTGAACGTTCAACGCATAGGTTGTCGAGGCGCTGTGCGCGCCGCCGCCCGCCCGCTGCACGATCAGCAACCGAACAGCCGTGAGATGACGAAGCGCGCGCTGCACCGCGCGCACGGACCCATTCTGGGCTTGGATTTCCCGGGCGATCTTTCCCACCGAGGGCCAGGAGCCCGTTCCATCCAGGTGCGCATGATCTGCAATGACCATGCCGACCCGGTACTGAAGGTCGGTGAGATGCGCAGGCGCGTGGTGCATGGCAAGCATCGCTTGAACGCTCAATGCGGCGTCCTCGCTCATGCCGCCTTCGCGGGGCGAACGTCGGCCAGCGGCAGCTTCTTCAGCTGCTCGCGCCAGTGCGGCAGGTCGACGTACGATCGGCCACCGAGTTTCACGACGCGAATTTCGCCGCGCGCAATGTATCGGTACCCTGACGAAAGCGGGATCTGATTGGCCCGGAAAAACGGCTTCAGGGGCATCAGGTCCGGCTTGTAGCCTTCAGTGTTGGTCTGCACTCTCTCACTCCGTTGCGGTCACGGCGGGTTGCCGTGGTAACGAACGGGAATGTGCAGTCCAGGGGCCTTCATATCTAGCCCGACAATGATCGGGCGTGTTCGTCGGGGCGACAACGCGGCGCGTGCGCTGCCCCCCGACAAGCGATCAATCAGCTTGTCGGGGGACGTGGGGCGGGCGTGGGTGTCAGGGTTTACGGCGCCCGCCCAGCCGCCTTGTTGCGGTCGCGGAGATACCGGAGGTACTTCCCAGCCGCCTCGGCCGTGGGGCACTCGCCTGACACGAGGGGGATCGCGCGCACCAAGAACCGAACCAGCGGCCCGTCAGCCGTCAGGCCGACCACGAGGCCGTCGTTCGTCGTCAACATCGCCGTCTGGAACGCATCTGCCAAGTCAACGACGAAGTCGTGCCAGCGCTCGACCGCTGGCGCCAGGTCCGAGAAGCGCCCCGGAACGGCGGAGGCCCGAAGCGCACCCGCAAGGGCGCTGGACAGCGCATCGAGCGCCTGCGCCTGCCGGCGGAGCATTCCTTGCAGGCTGCCGCCCGCGGCGGCGAGGGCCGCGCCGCTGCGGCAATCCTCCCGCCAGGCCGGAAGGTCTGCCTGTAGCGTCCGGATCGCTGCGGTCACGCGCTGGTGCCGCGCATCCGCCGCTTCCATCGGGCGCCCCCGATGTGCCTGCACCTCCCGCGACAGATCCCGCACCGCGGCGGCAAGCGTCTCCATTCCTTCGGTGTTCGGCCGCTTTTGGCGCCCGCTGCACACGCCCCATTCCTCGAACAGCGCCCGTAGTTGCGGGCCGGTGACGTCCCGACCGGTGCTCATGGCGCCCACCGCCCGACGAGTTCCGCAACGAGTTGGGGGTGGCGCTCGAGGAGAAAGAGCAGCCGCTCCATCACCGGCGGGATATCCTGCAAGCCGCCCGCGATCCGGCTTATGGTGGCCTGGCTTGTACCGAGCACCGCCGCCGCGTGCTGGTGACTCCACCCTTGAGCCTGCAAGAAGCGGCCAAAGGCGTTTCGTGGTGGTGGTGTAGCCGGCATGTTCGCTCCCGCATTCATACGTGACGCAATATACACCACGGATCGCGGGTTGCAAGTCCGTAAGCGGGCCATCTCTATGGGCTGGAAGCAAGGCCGCGCCCGATCGCGCAGGCCGTGGGCGGAGCCAGGATTAGGGGACGGATGGCGAGAGCATCTGGCGCACGTCGGCAGCCATCATGGCGCCCAAATAGCCCATGATTTCCGCGTCAAGCTCGAAGTCCGCGACCAGCTCGCGCGCCCGGTCGAACGCGCGGGCGCGGGCAAGCGCCCCTGCTGGAGTTACTGCCCGCGCGGCGCGCGCGACGCCGACGAAGGCGTCGATCCGATCGTCCATCGCGCGCTCCCATGAGCGCTTCGTGCGCAATTCGGCCGTGATGTCCTGGCGCGCGCGTTCCAGCCTGCGCATCCGGCGGCACGCCGCGACAAGTCGCGCTTCCGCGGCGATCAGGCTGATGTCGGGATGAGTCGCGGAAAGCTCGCCCGGCTCGCCGCCCGGCCCCCGGGCCGGGGCACCGATCGCGGCGACGATCGCGCGCGCCTTCGCCGCGCGGCCGGCCGCGGTGGTCGGCTCGGGCGCCGCCATCACGCAGGAGAAGGCCGCGCAGCAGGCCACGTGCGCCTCGGCGAGCTCGGCCGGCGCGGCGCGCTGCGGGTCGAGCTGCCGGCGGGCAGCACACGCGGCGGAATAGGCCGCGCAGGTGGCAATCAGCTTAGAATCTGTGTCTTTGGCAGCCATGACGCACTCCAAATGCCGGGTTCCGCCCGGCGGCGACGTGACGAAACGTTCCGTCAAGACACTCACGATGCCGCGACCAGAGCTAAATCGCAAGGAAAAAGTTTCTATTAGAAACACTAACCGCAAGTGATTTGCTGCGCTAATTGAGGGCGACGGGCGCCTCGGTCGTAGTTTCAGAAGTGTTCGGTTCGATTTTTCGCTGCGCCGTCCAAGGGGGCTGTCGTGTAGTGCGACCGGCGCGCAATTCCCGCCGTGGGGGGGCTTTCTGGTGGAACCATGCGCGTGCGCCGGGCCGGGCCGGGCGGGGTGGTGAACCCGCGTGCAGCGGCGCGTGTGATCGCATGACCAAGCCAGCACCGAAGGTCACCGATCGGGCACCATCGCCCGATCGCCAGCGCACTATCGCTGCGACCTTGAGCCGGCTGCGCCACCAGGCTGCACCGTCACGGCGCGCTGGTGGCGCGCGCGGGCGAGTGACAGATGCCAGGGTGATGGATCGCAGCGGCCAGCGCTGCACCAGCGCGGCGTCGGCGATAGGTCGCAACAGAGGTGCGCGGCGCCGATCAGCTGCGCGGGCGGGATGGTCTGCCGGCCGGGGTGGTCAACCGGCACCTGCGCCGACGGCGAATCAGGCGGCGCCGGATTCCTTGGCGCGCAGCGGCACCACGTCGCCGCCCGCGGCGGGACGTGAGCAGTAGGTTGCCCATTCGGCCATGAGCCGGCGCCGCTTGTCGAACAGATCGCCGCGCGCGTACGCGGCTTCGACTTTGTCCTTGTTCACGTGCGCCAGAGCAGCCTCGGCCACCTCGCGCGGATAGGCCGTTGCTTCCGCGCACCAGTCTCGGAAACTGCTACGGAACCCGTGCGCGGTCAGGTCGCCCATCTCCATCCGACGCAACACCGCGGTCAGAGACATGTCGCTCAATGGCTTCCCGTGCTTGATGCCGGAGAACACCAGGGCCGCGGCGCCGGCCTCTCGGTCACGCAGCGGCGCCACCTCGCGCAGCACGGCCAGGGCGGCGTCGGACAGTGGAACCCGGTGCTCGCGCCCGGCCTTCATCCGCCCCCCCGGGACGGTCCACGTCGCGGCATCAAGGTCGATCTCGCCCCAGATCGCGCCACGAACCTCGCCCGATCGAGCCGCGGTCAAGATCGCAAACTCCAACGCGCGTGCCCCGATGCCGGCCTTGCCGCGCAGTGCGGCCATGAAGGCACCCATGTCGGACCATGGGAGGGCGGCGTGATGCTCTACACGTGCCAGCTTTCCCGTCTGCGGCAGCAGATGATCCAGATTGTCCTTCCACGCTGCGGGATTCTGCCCTTCGCGCCAGTGGAGTGCCTTACTGTAGGACAGTACGGCCTCGATCCTGCCGCGCAGCCGGCTCGCGGTTTCCGGGGTCGCCTTCCAGATCGGTTGCAGCACAGCCAGCACGTCGGCCGTCGTTATCGCCGCCACCGGCATCGCGCCCAGCTTGGGATAGGCGAGGGTGGCGAGCGTGTTGCGCCACTGCTGGCGGTGCTTCGCATTGCGCCAGGCTGCCTCGTGCGCGGCGACATAGGCGTCGGCAACCTGCCGGAAGGTCCGCGCCTGGGCCGCCGTTTCCTCGGCCTGCGCGGCCCGGCGCGCGTCGAGCGGATCCACGCCCTGCGCCAGCAGCTTGCGGGCGGCTGCGGCGGCCTCGCGCGCATCGGCCAGACCGATCTCCGGATAAGGCCCGAGGCCCATCAGGCGCCCCTTGCCGGAGCGCTTGTAGCGGAACAGCCACGCGCGTTGCTCCGGCCCACGCACCTGCAAGTAGAGGCCGGACCCGTCGCCATAGGTGCCTGGTTTCGTGAGGGTCCGCAGTCTCGCGCTGGTCAGTCCGGCCATCTGTCCGCCCAATCCCTTGGCATACACCCTGGCATACACCTCAGAATGGGATTGGTCTAGACGGTTCGGAAGCGAGCGGAAGAAGATTTGAGCAATTACAGGGCCTAACAGCCCTACCTCGGAGCGGACGGAATGGCTCTAGACGTAAATTCGACGGAGACTCCCTCCGCCAATGGTCAAGCAATATCAACACATTGCGGGACTGGCAGCGAAGCGTCCCCTAATCTGACCCCTCTATTGCTCCCCGAACGGTCCCGGACGGGTCGGCCTCTGATGGGGCGGCTAAAGGCGACGGCGTGGCCGCCTCCCCTCCCGTGCTGCCCTATCGGGTGGCGCTCGGCGCGGACACCTGGGAGGAAGCCCCGACGGCAGAGGATCCTGCGGTCGAGGTTCCGGGGCCGGCCGGCCCTGATGGCGGTGCGCCAGCGGACGGCGCGGTCGCCACAGGGGATGCCGCGGTAGGGGCCGACGCTGCCGTGTTCGGCGCAGTGGGCGCTGGGGTGGCAGGGTTGATGACGATCGACGCTGCGGTCGGGGGCGCCCCCACGGCGCTCGGCCCAAGTTGCCCAGAGGATGCGCCACCCGAGAGCGGCGCCAGCGGACCGATATAGATTGGCGTCGCCGCCTGGCCCGGCGGGTTGGCGGCTGGGGGTGCCGTCTTGGCGACGGGCTTTGTCCCCTTGGTCGCCGGCTCTGGCGTCTTGGTGGTCGGCTTCGTCTCCGCCGTCTGCACTGTGTAATCGGGGACGATCCGCGCCTGCTGCTTGCCGGCGATTACCAGCACGTGCAGCCCGATCGGCAGCAAAACCTTGCTGGTCTGGGTCACGGACACGAGCTGGCCTCCGGTCTCCTGCACGATGTATTCCCAGCCCTTGGCGTCCGCGACCGCTTGTTCCGCTGCAGTGCCCGCGAGGCCGCCGACCAGGGCGCCCCCGATTGCCCCAAACGCCGTGCCGACAGGGCCGCCCGGCGCCTGGGCTCCGGCCACACCGCCCGCAGCTCCGCCGGTGACCGCGCCGACGGTGCCGTTGGCGTTGATCAGCACCGGCCGCACGCCGATGATCACCCCGCGCTGCACCGTCGCCTCCTGCTGCGCGGCGGCAGCGGCATAGGTGTTGGGGGAGTAGTGTTCGCTGCATCCCGCCAGCGGCAGGAGCACGGGAAGCAGGAGGGGTAGCAAGGCAAGGCGAGGCAAGACACAGTCCAGTCCGTGGCGGGAGAGGCCGGCATACCGATCGAAACCGCCGCTGTCACGGCCGAACCGGCGCATTGTGATCGACGTCTGTTGGGGGGCGCCTCTCAGCCCACCACCGCCGCGGCACTGCGCTACTGCGCCTCCGGCCCATTGTTCCGGGGCGCATTCACCGCCCGCCCCACCGGCCAGACCCGCCCCACACCCTCTGCCGCGGGCCGCAGCAGCGCGGTCGGATCGCCCTAGGCCTCGCCCAGCCACACCGGCCAGTCCGCCGGTTCCAGAATCACCGGCATCCGGCAGGTTATCCGCACCAAGGCCAGCCATGCCACAATGGCAGGGTCCCCTTCGGCGGAGGCCGCCATGTCCGTGCCCGCGAAAGGCTTCGCCGTCAGAGAGGACCGTGTCGGCAGCCCCTCACACGAGGTCACGGGCACCGCCGGCAGCGTCGAGCCGGCGGTACACGCGTTTCTGCTCGACCTTTTCGTCGCTGATTGCAGCCCGGCCACAGTCAAGTCCTATGCCTTCGCCCTCTGCTCCTGGCTGAACTTCCTCGCCGCGAACGCTACCGCTTGGCAGAACGCCCGGCCGGAGCATCTGCGCGATTATGTCCTTCACCTGCGCACCGCCGACAATCCCCATCGCGCGCGGCATCGAAAGGATGGCCCCGCGCCCGGTAGCGCCAATACCCGTACTGGCAAGCCTTACCTCGCGGCCGGGTACCAACCGGCGACCATCAATCACCGGCTGAGCGTCATTCAGGGCTTCTATGCTTTCCAGCAGCATGCAACCGGATGCGCCGCCTTTGAGCGCTTATTCGTTTTCGGGCGCCGCCGTGCTCACCACAGCCCACTCGACCCCTGGCCGCTGCGCCGGCGAACTGGGTATCGGCAGCGGCAACCGAAGCGCATCCCGCGCGCCTTGACCGACGATCTCTGGAAGGATGTGTTCGCCAGCCTTGCCTTCGACAGGGACCGGGCGATTTTGTGCCTGCTCGTCTCTTCCGGTAGCCGTGCGCAGGAACTGCTCGACATGCGCGCCGCCGACGTCGATTGGGGCGGCCAGCGGGTTTGCCTCACCTGCAAGGGCACGCGGGACCGGACGTGGGTGGCGGCCTCGCCCGAATTCTTCAGGTGGCTGGCCGCCTACCTGACCCAGCGCAGTCATGCCCCGCCGGAAGCGCCACTTTGGGTCACCCTGCGCCGACCGGTGCGTCCACTTCGCTATCCGGCGCTGCGTGCCATCTTCACGCGCGTCAATGCACGGCTCGGCACCAACATCATGGCGCATGACCTACGCCACACCTGTGCGCTCCGCCTTGCAGCGGACCCGGCGGTACCCCTCGTGCACGTGCAGGCTCACATGCGACACCGACACATTGCCACAACCGAGCACTACCTGATCGCGCGGCCGGATGATGTCGTGGCGCAGCTCCGCGCTCACCTTTCCCGCAAACCGTCTGCCGGCGGGAGTGCCGCGGCGGGCGCCGACGCCTGGAATTACGAGCCGAGCGATCTGGCCGTGCTGCTTGGCGGCAACGGGAGCAGGCGATGACAGGCTGGACCACCGTGCGCCCGACAGAAGGCGAGACAATGCGTCTGCTTTACGAGGAGCACTTCGCGCGCTACGAACTCAGCAAGGGCCAGCGGGTGCGCTATCGCAGGGGATTACAGATGTTGCTCGCATGGCTGCGCCCAGCGCCATGCGAATCCTGGCAGGGAGTCTGGGGGACACGCGTTGAAGCCAAGGGCGCATGGAAGGATCTGATCGCTCCCCTGGAGCACAGCGGACGCACCTGCTTGTACAAAGCGGTCCAGGTTCTTGTCGCGAACCGCGTCGTACGCCCGAGCTATGGTTGGCTGCTCGGTCATGGCCTCGGCGATGTCTATTATCTGCTGTTCGACACGACCGAGTGCGAGGCGCGCGATCGTATCGCCGGCGCTGCACGTGAGCTCGGTTACGGTGCTCATACCCTGAACAGCGTCTGGGTCTTGCTCGGCCGTGTCCTGGCGCATACCGGCAAGACCCTCGACGACGTCAGCTCGGCTGACCTGTTGGAGCTACGCGCTGCGGCACACGACACCGACCATGTAGTGGTAGGACATTTCGCGGTGACGCGGCTTCTATTCCACCTCGGAATTGTTCGAGATCCATTGCTCTCACCAGGTTATTTCCGTACCGTCCGACCTACCGTCGAGCAACTGGTAGATGGCTTCGACATTCGCACCTCTGCTGCCCGCGAAGTGTTCGCGCTCTACCTCAAAGAGCGCGAGCCCACACTGGACTTCAACTCCTTGCGTCAGATCGCTAACAGTTTGTTACGACTGTTCTGGTGTGACATCGAGGCGCATCACCCGGACGTGGCGGGTCTCAACCTGTCCGGTGATGTTATCGACCAATGGCGGCGGCGTGTCCGCCTGCTGCCCAGCGGGCAGCCACGCGCCAACTTCGAAGCCGTCTTCTTCACCGTACGGGCCTTCTATCTCGACATCCTGCAGTGGTCGACCACAAACCCAGGCGTATGGGCGCGGTACGCCTGTCCATGCCCGATTCGCGATAGCGACCTTGCATCGAATCGCAAGAGCGTTCTTCAGCAACGTGCGCGCACGCATGCGCGCATTCGTCTCATGCAGCCCATGCTGACGCGCTTCGTCACCCATGTGCGCAAGCACCGTCACGCAGCCGAGCGGCTGCTGGCGGCAGCAAGCGCCTGCCCGGCAGGCGGCACATTCGAGCTGGACGGCGTCCGCTACATTCGGCAACGTCACTCAGTGACGACAGAGCGACAGTGCGGGACAGCCGTGCCAGTAATGATCCGCCAGGTCGATCTGCCCGCAGAGAGAAATCTCAACTGCCGGATCATGGAAGATCGGGCATTCTGGGCGTGGGCAGTGACGGAGATACTGCGCCTGACCGGTCTACGCTGTGAGGAGCTGCTCGAGCTGACTCACGTCAGCTTGCGCGACCACACGATGGCCGATGGTCAGCGTGTGCTCTTACTCCAGATCGCCCCGTCCAAACAGGATCGTGAGCGCGTCCTGCCTGTATGCCCCGAACTCGCGCACGTGCTCGCGCAGGTGGTCGAACGCGCCCGCGGCAAAGCGCGCCAGATTCCCTGCATTCCGCGATACGATCCTTGCGAGCGCAGCATCAGCGCCCCGTTGCCCTACCTGTTCCAGGGTGGCCCGAAGCGCCAGCGGGGCGTGTTCTGTCGTGAACACATTCGCCAGCTGCTTCGGGACGCCAGCGCTTCGGCCGGCTTGGAGGATAGCGACGGTGTCCGGGTCGGCTTCCAGCCGCACGACTTTCGTCGGCTGCTCGCAACCGAGGCCGTCAATAGCGGTCTGCCACTGCACATCGCGGCCAAGCTGCTGGGGCACACCGACTTGAATACGACGCGCGGCTACGTCGCTGTGTATGAGGAGGAGGTGGTTCGCCAATATCAGATCTATCTTGCCCGGCGCCGCACCTTCCGACCGCCGCACGAATACCGTGAGCCGACGACCGCCGAATGGTCCGAGTTCGCCAAGCACTTCCGACGGCGAAGAATGGCCCTTGGCGACTGCTACCGGCCGTATGGCACCGATTGTCCGCACGAGCACGCTTGCATTCGCTGTTCGCAGCTTCGGGTGGACCCGACGCAGCTGCCGCGCCTGCAAGAAATTGAGGTGGACACGCATCGTCTGCTGAATGAAGCACGGCACCACGGCTGGGAAGGTGAAGCCGCGGCTCTGGCGATGACCCTCGCGCACACGCGGGAGAAAAAGACGCAGGCCGAACGGCTTCAAGCTGCCGATACGGCATAGCGTGGGGAGACCTCCTCCAGGTCACCTGAGTTGGCGGTGTCATGACGCACATCAACTCAATCGAGCTCCGCGGCCGGGTGCGGACCCACGGCAAATATCTGGGCCTGCCGCCTATCTAAGCTTGACGCGCGTGGTGCAGATAAGGTCATGGATGGGCGCCATGGTCGCGTTCGCAGCGGTCACGATGATAGCGAAGCTGCGCACCACCTCGACGTTCGGGCCGCGCCAGCCGTCCTACAGCCCGGCCAATGCCAGCGGCACCCCGTCCGCCCGCACGATCGCGTGCGGCTGCTTGCCCGTCTTGGAGTGCCTACTGATCACCAGGGCGGATTGGGTCGGAACCACGTTCCACGACGACGAGATCGACCTGAGCCGCCCGCCTGCACACGTCGCCGTTCTTGCAACCATCTGGCCACCTCGAACGACACCAGCCCAATCGGCCGCGCCTTCCTGCCGAGCCCATACTCGCCAAGTTCATGCGTCGCTGAAATCCTCGCGCCAACGGCAGATTTCAAACCGCGGAGCGCAGAGCCGCCTGCACGGCCGTCTCCATGGCGTCGAGGAAGCGGGAGCGGTCGGCCCTGGTCAGCGGCGGGGGGCCGCCCGTCCTCAACCCTATCTCCCGCAGGTGCCGCGCCACCTCCCGGCCCGCGAGCGCGTTGCCGATATTGTCCCCGGTCCATGGCCTCCCCGTGGGGGAAAGCCCACGCGCACCTTTCGCCAGGCATCGCGCGGCCAGCGGGATGTCGGCCGTCACGCAAAGGTCGGCGGTGGTGACGCGCTCAGCGATCCAGTCATCGGCCACATCAGCGCCGTCGGCTACGATCACCATGTGGACGCCGGCCATCCCCGGCGGGCGGATCGGGCGCGAGCCATTGGAAACCACAAATACTTCGATGCCGTGCCGCGACGCGACACGATAGACCTCCTCGCGCACCGGGCAGGCGTCGGCATCCACATAAATCACGGTCATACGTGCATCCGTCGGTTGGGGCAGGCCTGCGCCATCACAAGATCGCGCCCTCTCTGCGTCGGCGGGCCCAAGGCGCCGCGGCGCGATGGCCCGGGCATGAGCGGTCGTTCCCGACCTGCTCGGTTGGTGGCCCAGGGCTGCTTGCCGCCGTCCCGGGCTTTCCATTCATAGCGGGCCTTCCATTCATAAAAGGCGTCGGCGGGCACCAGGTACCGCCGTCGGCCAGAGGCATCGCGCCACATTGGGGCCGTAGCGACGGCCTCCGCGCGGGCGTTGATCGGCCGTCGAGCCGCCTTCGGATCCTGGGCCCAGTGCGGCAGGAAGCCCCACGTCAGCAGGTCCAGCCGACGCTCGCCGGTCTCCGGATGCCTGCGTACTACTGGCGCGGATTGCGTCGGCGCGACGTTCCACGATGGCGCGATGTTCGGCAGCGGCCCGGTCGTGCGGAACAGATGCGCGATGGCAGCGGCGGGCAGATCGCTGGCGTATCGGCCGCACATGGCGGGAGCGTAGCGGCGATCCGGCAGCTTCGCCAACCTCGGGGCGCCGGCTTTACAGTGTCCTCGGCTTATGGAACGCGGCGCCTCGCGGAGGTCTGTTGCCCGAGCTCGAATGCGCCGACGGCGGATGCCGTCTTGCCGGCAACGATGTTCCCGTCGGCCGGACCCGTCTCGGCGCGGTTCAACCCGGGGCCGGCGGCATGGATGTCGGCGCGGGCATCGACCGGCTGCTCGAGCGCCATGCAGGTCGGCGTGCCGATCAGCCTTCGTACACCGTGCCCTCCGCCCCCCGGGCCAGCGCCGCGCCCAACCCGTATTTCCCCGGCACAGGCGGCATTCTCGGAAGCGACCCCAGCGTCAACCTGCGCCGCGGCGGGTGAAATCTTCCTTAATCGCGAACCTTGCGGCTGCGATCGTCCTTTCGGGAGCGCCGCGGTTGCGGAACCCGGAGGATCTGGAGAAGGAGCCGGCTCCCGCCGCCCCCGCCGGTGCCAGCTGCCGAGGCCGCCACCGACCCGTGTTCACGTGGATCGCCAGCCACCGTCAGCGCTTGCCCGACCCTGAAAGGGGTTCGGCTGGCGGCAGGACTCGCTGAAATCGTGTAGATAATAGGCTTTTGTATAATTTAGTTTACAGACAGCCGGGCGCCTGGTAGGTTCTTCCTCGTCACCCCCCCCTCGTCTCCGGGATCGTTATGGAACTCGTCCTTAGCCGGGACCTCACGCCCCCGCGGGTGCGGCGGCAGTCGCGTGCGACCCCCGAACCCGATGTGCGACCGCATTCCCGACCAAGCTCGCTCGTCGGGACCCGGGCCGGCCATTGCGTGACGCCTGGCCGCGAACCCGGCCGGCCCCATGGGCGCGAGCGGCGTCCGACATCCGATCGCGTCCTGGCCCGCGTCGCATGAGCACCTGCAATCCACAGCCCCGGATGTCCAATTCCGCCTGGCGCGGCTTCATCGCGCGCCACCCGGGCTGGCGCGCGCCCTTGCGATCGATCTGCTCGCTTTCGCCGGCGCCGCGCGGGATCGCGGCGGCAGGCACATTCCCGGCGTCCGTCGCGCTGCGGAACCTGCGCGGCGCCGCCGTCGCCATGGCCGGGACCGCTGCCGCGATCGGGACCGGTGCCGCAGCCTACACGGCGGGGACCTTGCTTGCGGGACCGTGGAGCGGGGGCGCGGGCGCGGCGGGCATGCTTCCCGGTTCCGGAAGCGTCGATTCCATCGACCCTGGCAACCCGATATTGGTGCAGACGCACGTCATATTGGTGCAGACGCACGTCGGGCTGACCACGGGTCCGGCCGTCCCGGTGCCGGAGCCGCCCGCCGCCGCCCTGCTTCTGCTGCCGCTCGCCCTGCTGGCGCTGTGCGCCGTCCGCCGAAGCAGACGCCGCAGATCCTGACGTCCACGCCTGCGGACCGTACAAACCCTGGCCGCAGCGCGCTGCGAAGAGGCCGAACAGGGTCGTCATGGACGCCAAGTCCGGCCCATGCCCGGACGATGCCGACGGCCCGGGTGCCTACATACCCGCAGTGCCTACTCGTCGCGCAGCCGGCGAGCGAGCAGATCGGCGATCGCCTGGGCAAGCGTGATCCGCCCCTCCAGCCAGGCCGCCACCGCCCGGCAGATCGGCAGGTCGACCGTGCCGGCGCGCGCCACCAGTGCCGGCGCCGTGGCCACGCCCTCGGTGACTGCGCTACGCCCGGCCAGCACCGCGGCGAGCGTCTCCCCGCGTCCCAGCGCCACGCCCAGGCTGTAATTTCGGCTCGCCGCGCCGGTGCAGGTCAGCAGCAGGTCGCCGAGGCCGGAGAGCCCCATCACCGTCTCCGCCCGCCCGCCCAGCGCCATCGCCAGCCGTCCCAGCTCGGCAAGGCCGCGGGTGACCAGCGCCGCACGCGCGTTCTCGCCGAGGCCGGCGCCCATCACCGCCCCGGCGGCGATCGCGATCACGTTCTTTGCCGCCCCCCCCAGCTGCGCGCCCACCGGATCGTCGTTGCCGTAGAGGCGAAAGGTGGAGCTGGTCAGCAGCGCCGTCACCGTCGCGCGCGCCGCGGGATCGGCGCCTGCCACCACCGCGGCCGCGGGCAGGCCGGCGGCAACCTCGTGGGCGAAATTGGGGCCGGTCAGCACGAGCGCCGGCGTGTGCGGACGCACCTCGGCAAGTATTTCGAGCGGTAGCCGCAAGGTGCCGGCCTCCACACCCTTGGCGCAGCATACCAGCGGCGCGGTGCCGGGCAGCATGGAGGCCACCGCGCGCAGGTGCTGCATCGGCACGGCGAGCAGCAGTACGCCGGCCCCGCTCGGCAGGTCGGACGTGATCCGCACCGCGGCCGGCAGGCGGATGCCCGGCAGGCGCGGGTTTTCCCGCGATGCGGCGATGGCCGCCGCCTTGGCCGCATCGCGCGCCCACAGCACCACCGGCCCGGCACCGACGCGCGCCGCCTGGATCGCGAGCGCAGTGCCCCAGGCGCCGGCGCCGATCACGGCGACCCCAGTATCATGCATCGGTGTCACGCCTCGGTGGTGTCACGCATCGGCCAGCCGGATCAGGGCGGTGCCGGCGCCCGCGTCGCCCGCCTCCGCGCCGTGGTCGCGCAGCCGGTCCAGCAGCGCGTCGAGGAGCGGCGGGACCTCCTCGGCGAAGCGCCAGGGCGGGTTGGCGACCACGAGGCCGCAGCCGTTCAGCCGCGCGGGATCGAGCGGCGCACGCAGCCAGAGCTCGGCCGCCACCAGGTCGCGCAGGCCGCCGGCCTGCAGCGCGGCGAAGAAATCGCGCAGGGGCGCGCGGTGCTTGATCGGATACCAGGCGGCGAACACGCCGGCGGGAAAGCGCGCCAGGCCGGTGTGCAGCGCCGCAGCGACGCGTTCGAACTCCCCCGGCGCTTCGAACGGCGGATCGATCAGGACAAGGCCGCGGCGCTCGGGTGGCGGCAGCAGGGCCTTGATCGCTTCGTACCCGTCGCGCCGGTGCACCCCCACCTGGGGATCGGCGGCGAGGTGGCGGCGCAGCGCCGCATGGTCCTCCGGATGCAGCTCACAGCAGGCCAGGCGGTCTCCCGGCCGCAGCAGGGCGCGCACCAGCGCCGGCGAGCCGGGATAGAGGCCGAGGCGGCGGACCAGCCCGACATAAGGCGCCAGCACTGCCGGCGGGTCCCCCTCCAGCAGCCGCCCGATGCCGTCCTGCCATTCCAGGGTCCGCGCGGCGGGGGCGGCGGTGAGGTCGGCGAAGCCCGGCCCGGCGTGGGTGTCGAGCATGAAGAACGGCCGCGGCTTGCGCGCCAGCGCCTCGAGCAGCCACACGAGTAGTGCATGCTTCACGCAGTCCGAGAAATTCCCGGCATGGAAGGCATGGCGATAATTCATGGCGCGTGCCCTTCTCCTACGCCCCTGTGGGGGAGGGCCGGGGAGGGGGGCGAACGGCGCGAAATCCCGTGCGGCGCATACCCCCCACCCTGACCCTCCCGCCACACCGGGGGAGGGAGAAGGGGCTATTCCACCGTGACCGATTTCGCCAGGTTGCGCGGCTGATCGACATCGGTCCCTTTCAGCACCGCGACATGGTAGGCCAGCAGTTGCACCGGGATCGCATACAGGATCGGCGCCACGAACGGATCGACCGCCGGCAGCACCACCGTTTCGGTGGCGATGCCGCGCAGCTTCGCCGCCCCGGCCGCGTCGCTTAGCACGATCACCTGCCCGCCGCGGGCGGCAGCTTCCTGCAGGTTGGACGACGTCTTCTCGAACAGCGGGCCGGAGGGTGCGATGGCGATCACCGGCACCGCCTTGTCGATCAGCGCGATCGGTCCGTGCTTCATCTCTCCTGCCGCATAACCTTCGGCATGGATATAGCTGATTTCCTTCAATTTCAGCGCACCTTCCAGCGCGATCGGGAAACAATTGCCGCGGCCGAGATACAGCACGTCGCGCGCCTCGGCGATCCGTTCCGCCAGCGCGGCGATCGCCGTGTCGTGGCCCAGCACCTCGGCGGCGCGCGCGGGCACCTCCAGCAGCGCCGCGGTCATCGCGGCCTCCTGTGCCGCGTCGATCGATCCGCGCGCCCGCGCCGCTGCCAGCGCGAGGCAGGCCAGCACCACGAGCTGCGCGGTGAACGCCTTCGTGCTGGCAACACCGATCTCCGGCCCGGCGACGGTTTCCAGCACCGCATCGGAGTCCCGCGCCATGCTGCTTTCCGGCACGTTGATGACCGAGAGCACGTGCTGGCCCTCGCCGCGCATGTAGCGCAGCGCGGCCAGCGTATCCGCCGTCTCCCCCGACTGGCTCACCAGCAGGCCGAGCCCGCCGCGTGGCAGCGGCGGCGTGCGGTAGCGGAACTCGCTCGCCACATCAGCATCGGTCGGGATGCGCGCAACCGCCTCGAACCACCAGCGTCCGACCAGGCCGGCATAGAACGCCGAACCGCAGGCGCTGATGGTGATCCGTGGCACCGTGGCGAGGTCGAACGGCAGGTCGGGCAGGTTCACCGCGCGGCTGGCGGGGCTCACCATCTGGTGCAGGGTGTCGCCGATCACCGCCGGGTGCTCGTGCAGCTCCTTTTCCATGAAATGACGGAAGTTGCCCTTGCCGATTGCCGCCCCGGTGAGCTGGGTCAGCTTCACCTCCCGCACCACCTCGGCCCCCGAAGCATCGAAGAAGCGAGCGCCTTTCCGATCGATGGCGGTCCAGTCGCCGTCGCGCAGATAGGCGATGCGGCGGGTGAGCGGGGCGAGCGCCAGCGCGTCAGAGCCCACGAACATTTCGTCCTCGCCGAAGCCGACCGCGAGCGGGGCGCCATTCTGCGCACCGACGATCAGCTCCGGATGGCCGGCGAAGATCATCGCCAGCGCGTAGGCTCCCTGTAGCCGGCGGAACGCGGCGCCGGCCGCCTCCAGCGGGGCCATGCCCTGCTGCAGATGGAGATCGACGAGCTGCGCCACCGTCTCGGTATCGGTCTCGGTGGAGAACACTTGGCCCGCCGCTTCCAGCTCGGTGCGCAGCTCGGCGTGGTTCTCGATGATGCCGTTGTGCACGATGGAGACGCGCGCGGTGCCGTGCGGATGCGCGTTGCTCTCGGTCGGCGCGCCGTGGGTCGCCCAGCGGGTGTGGCCGATGCCGGTGGTGCCGGCGAGCGGCCGGCGGTCCACCACGGCGGCGAGGTTGCCGAGCTTGCCCTCGGCGCGCCGGCGGTCGATGTGCCCGTCGACCAGGGTGGCCACGCCGGCGCTGTCATAGCCGCGATATTCGAGCCGCCGCAGGCCCTCGATCAACAGGCGGGCGGCGGGGCGGGTGCCGATGACGCCGATGATGCCGCACATGTCTCGCAGTCCTCGATGCTCGGTAGGAACGTCCGGAGTGTTGTACGGGTGACCCTTCTCCCTTGCGGGGGAGGAGGAAGGGTCTTGTCTACCTGGGTTGGCGCTGCCGCGCACGCAGTTCGACGGCACGGCCGGGTTTTTGCACTTGCCGTCCGCGTGCGATCGCCAGCGCGTCGGGCGCCACGTCTTCCGTGATCACGCTGCCGGCGGCGACGATCGCCCCGGCGCCCACCCGCACCGGGGCAACGAGCGCTGTGTCGGAGCCGATGAACGCCCCGGCGCCGATCACCGTGCGGTGCTTCGCCACTCCGTCGTAGTTGCAGGTGATCGTGCCGGCGCCGATGTTGGCACCGGCGCCGACTTCGGCATCGCCGAGATAGGTCAGGTGGCTGGCCTTGGCGCCGGCGCCAAGGCTGGCGGCCTTCAGTTCCACGAAATTGCCGACATGCACGCCCGCGCCCAGCACTGCGCCCGGGCGCAGCCGGGCGAACGGGCCGACCAGACAATCGGGGCCGATATGGCAGCCTTCCAGGTGGCAGAAGGCGCGGATCTCGGCGCCCGTTTCCACCACCACGCCGGGGCCGAACACCACGTTCGGACCGATCGTCACATCCGCCGCCAGAACCGTGTCGGCGCAGAGGAACACCGACCCGGGGTCGGTCAGGGTCACCCCCGCCTCCATGGCCGCTGCGCGCAGCCGCGCCTGCACCAGCGCCTCCGCACCGGCGAGCTCGGCACGGGAGTTGACACCGGCGAGCTCCTCGGCCGGGGCTTCCACCGCAACCACCCGCAGGCCCTCGGCGCGGGCCAGCGTCACCAGGTCGGTCAGGTAGTATTCGCCCTTGGCATTGTGCGGGCGCACCGCGTCCAGCCAGCGGCGCATGGCGGCAGCGGGACCGCACAGCACGCCCGCGTTGCAAAGATCGACGGCGCGTTCGTCCGGCGTGGCGTCGGCCCATTCGACGATGCGATCCACCGTCTCGCCCGAGGCGATCACCCGGCCGTAGTGGCCCGGGTCGGCCGGTCGCATCACCAGCAGGACGAGGTCGGCGTCCCCGGCGGTGCGACGGGCACGCAGCCGGCGCAGGGTTTCCGGCTGGATCAGCGGATTGTCGGCATAGAGCACCGCCACCTCGCCGTCGCCGAACAGGTCTGCGGCCTGGCGCGCTGCGTGCGCGGTACCCAGGCGCTCGTGCTGGACCACCGTCGGCCAGGGCGCCGCGGCTTCTTCCACCGCCGCCATCCCGGGGCCGACCACCACCACGATCCGGTCGAACACCGGCGCCACCGCGGCGATCAGATGGCTGAGCATCGGCCGGCCGGCGAGCTTGTGCAGAGCCTTGGGCAGGGCCGAGCGCATCCGGCTCCCGAGGCCGGCGGCAAGGATCACGGCGGTCGCTGGCATCCTGCACTCCTCGATCATCCACGTCCGGTAGCGGGCGCGCCGGGGGCGTGTCAAAGCCCCTCTGCATGGTAGTGTTTCACATTCGATTTCGGAGCGTAACCGCGTGCTGTCCGTCCCCCGTCCCACCCTGCTGCTCGACCTCGACGGCACCCTGGTCGATTCCGTACCGGACCTCGCCGCGGCACTGAACCGGCTGATGGCAGCACGCGACCTGGCGCCGTTCTCGGCGGCGGAAACCACGACGATGGTGGGAGACGGCGTGGCTGCCCTGGTCGTGCGCGCCTTCGCTGCCCGAGGGCAGGTGGCGGATGCGCAAGCGGTCACCGCCTATGCCGCCGACTACGGGGCCCGCTACGCCGTGGCGAGCCGGCTCTATCCGGACGTGCCGGAAACCCTCGCGCAGCTCGACGCCGCGGGCTGGCGGCTGGCGGTCTGCACCAACAAACCGGAAGGGACGGCGCGCGCGCTGCTCGACGCCCTCGGGATCGGCACGCGGTTCGCCGCCGTCGGCGGCGGCGACAGCTTCCCGGTGCGCAAGCCCGACCCCGCACACCTGCTCGCGACCCTCGCAGCAGCCGGCGGCACTGCGGGGAGGGCGGTGATGGCCGGGGATCACGCGAACGACCTCGCCGCCGCACGCGGCGCCAAGATGCCCGGCATCTTCGCGGCCTGGGGCTACGGATCGCCGGAAACCGGCCGGGCCGCGTGCGCGGTGGCGCGCCGCTTCGCCGACCTGCCGGCCCTGGCTGGCGGGTTGCTCGGGGGCGTTAGCAAGCAAGGCCAAGGGGGCGCTGCCCCACTGGACCCCCCGCCAGGGGACTAGTCCCCTGGACCCCATCTTTTGGGTTCCGTGCCGGTGGGGGTGTCGCGGCTGGCGCGGGCGGGCTGGGGGGCCGGGGGCGCGGGAACAGGGCGCCAAAGCGCCCTGTTCCCGCGCCCCCGGCCCCCCAGCCCGCCCGCGCCAGCCGCGACACCCCCACCGGCACGGAACCGAACGGAAGGGTTCCAAGGGCGAGCCCTTGGCGGGGGTCCAGGGGGCAGCGCCCCCTGGCCTTGCTTGCTAACGCCCCCCGCCGTCTCGGCGCGCGGCGCGTGCGCGATGATGCACCGGTCCCTGGCCGGACAGATTCAGGGCTGTGCCGATCAGTGCTAGGTGGGAGAAGGCTTGCGGGAAATTGCCGAGCTGGCGTTTGGTGTCGGGGTCGTATTCCTCTGCCAGCAGGCCGACGTCGTTGGCGAGGCCGGAGAGGCGGGCGAACAGGGCGCGCGCCTCTGACTGGCGGCCTTGCATGGCCATGTTGTCCGCCATCCAGAAGCTGCAGGCCAGGAACATGCCTTCGCTGCCGACCTGGCCGTCGGTCGACTGGTTCGGCCGATAGCGGCGGACCAGGCCGTCGTGCATCAACTCGCGCTCGATCGCGGCGACGGTGCTGAGCATCCGCTTGTCGGTGGCGGGCAGGAAGCCCACCAGCGGGATCATCAGGGCGCTCGCGTCGAGGTCGTCGCTGCCGTAGGCCTGCACGAAGCTCTGTTTGCCGTGGTCGAAGCCCTGGCGGAGGATTTCGCTGTGGATGCGGCTTCGCAGATGCCGCCAGCGATCGAGCGGTTCGGTCTCGCGACGGGATTCCGCCTCGCGCACCGCGCGATCGAGCGCCACCCAGGCCATCACCTTGGAGAACACGAAGTGACGGCGGCCACCGCGCACTTCCCAGATGCTCTCGTCCGGTTGGTCCCACACCATGCTCAGGTGCTCGACGATCTCGCGCATCAGCCCCCAGGTTTCACCCGGGGGGACGAGGCCGGCCTGCTTCGCCTCGAACATCGCATCGACCACTTCGCCGTAAGTGTCGATCTGGAACTGTTCGCCGGCGGCGTTGCCGATTTGCACCGGCAGCGCGCCCTGGTAGCCGGTGAGCCACGGCACTTCCCATTCCGGAATGCGTCGCTCGCCGCTGACGCCGTACAGCACCCGCATCTGGTCGGGGCTGCCGGCGACGCAGCGGCGCAGCCAGCCGCTCCAGGCGCGGGCTTCCTCGCGGTAGCCGGCGTTGACCAGCGCGAGCAGGGTGAAGGTGGCGTCGCGCAGCCAGCAGTAGCGGTAGTCCCAGTTGCGCGCCCCGCCGGGCAGTTCCGGCAGCGAGGTGGTGGGTGCGGCGACGATGCCCCCGGTGTCGGCGCAGGTGAGCGCCTTCAGGGTAATCAGCGAGCGTCGCACCGGCTCGTGCCATTCCCCCTGGTAGCGGCTGTGGGCGCACCAGTCGGTCCAGAACGCTTCCGTGGCGTGCAAGGCGAGGAGCGGATCGGGCACCGACGGCTGCGGCAGGTGAGAGGGGCCGTGCGCCAGGACGAAGCAGGCGTCCTCCCCGGCGCGCACGGTAAACCGCGCCTTCGTGGTCATGTCGTGGCCGTGCAGGGGGATCGTGCTGTGCACCACCGCGAGGTCGGGGCCGGCGACCGCGGTGATGCCGAAGCCGGTGCGCCGTTTCGTGACCCAGGGGACGAACGAGCCGTAGTCGAAACGCAGCGCGAGGTCGAAAAGCATCGGCACAGCCCCGGCCTCGCCCCGAACGATACGCACCACGGAGGGGCCGGGGCCGGAGGTCGGCAGGCCCACGGCGCCGCCGGAGGGCGGCATGAAATCGATCAGGGTCGCGCGCCCCTGCTCGGTCTCGAAGGTGGTTTCCAGGATCAGGGTGGAGGGCCGATAGCGGCGGGTGATCCGCGCACCCGGCTCGGCGGGGGATATCTGCCAGCGTCCGGCGCGCGGGCGATCGAGCAGGGCGGCGAAGCAGGCCGGGCTATCGAAGCGCGGCAGGCAGAGCCAGTCGATCGATCCGGAGCGGCTGACCAGGGCTGCGGTGCGGCAGTCGCCGATCAACGCATAGTCTTCGATCCGGGGCGGGACGCCGTTGGCGGCGGGGGTGGTCCGGTGCGGCGTGGTCATTCGGCGTGGCCGAAGACCTGATGGCCCGAATTGTCCCGGCACCAGCATTGCGTGCCGGCCGGCAGCGGACGCTCGAGCGGGCAGACATAGGCGCCGGCGTTGCAGGAGGCGGGGATCTGGGCGGAACTCGCCTCGGGCGGGGCGTACACGACCGGGGGCGGCGGCGGGTAGTAGACTGGCGGCGGATAATAGACGGGCGGCGGGTAATAGCCGAACGGCGGATAGAAGGCGGGCCCTCCCCAGTAGGGCCCACCGTAGCCGAAGAACACGTGCACCCGCGCCTGGGCCGGCACGGCGGCGAGCGGCGCGAACAGCAACGCTGCGGCGATGGCGCAGGCCGACAGGGCGAGGCGATGGAACTGACGCGGCATGATGCGGGCTCCCGAAGCGCCGGGGGGCGGAGTGGCCGGAACGACAGATGGGGCGCGATGCCGCAGGTTCCAGCGGGAAAGGGTAGCGGAGGCCGATCGGGAAGTGAAAGACCGCCGGTGCGATGGGGCTGCGCGGCTTGCGATCGTCATGGTCGGGCGTATCCGGCGGCGATTTCCCTGTGCCGGATCGCCCTGGTCCGGGGGCGCCTTACCTTGACTTTCGCCTGCTTCTTGCGGATATGCGCCCTGATCCGCGTGAGCACGATCATCGCGCCGCGCGTCAGGCCGCTATCGCGGTACGCCGCGCCTCCGCGTCGCACGCGGATCGAACCACCCGACTGGAACCGAATTTTGACCGACACGATCCCCGCCGCGGCGGACCCGACCGAACACGCTGTCGCGGCGGCGCCGCAGCAGGAAAACGCTGTGGCGCAGGCACGGCCGCTCGACCCGGCTGTTGCGGTGGCACTCCCGCAGGCACACGCCGTTGCGGCCGCACAGCCGCAGGAACACCCTTCGGCGGCATCGCCGCAAGCCCATCCCGCGGCACCCGCGCAAGTCCATGCCGCGGCGTCCGCGCAAGTCCATCCCGCGGCGCCCGCGCCGACGCAGCGCGCGACCTTCGCCGACCTCGGGCTTTCCGAAGCGGTGCTGCGCGCGGTGGCCGAGATGGGCTACCTGCATCCGACGCCGATCCAGGAACAGGCGATCCCCTTCGTGCTGATGGGCCGCGACGTGCTGGGCGCGGCGCAGACCGGCACCGGCAAGACCGCGGGCTTCACTCTGCCGCTGCTCGACATCCTGGACGGCTCTCGCGCGCGCGCGCGCATGCCGCGCAGCCTGATCCTGGAACCCACGCGCGAGCTTGCGCTGCAAGTGGCCGAAAACTTCGTCCAGTACGGCAAATACCTGAAACTCACCCACGCGCTGATCATCGGCGGCGAGAGCATGTCCGACCAGAAGGACGTGCTGATGCGCGGGGTCGACGTGCTGATCGCCACCCCCGGGCGGCTGATCGACATGTTCGAGCGCGGCAGCATCCTGCTGACCGACGTGAAGATCCTGGTGATCGACGAGGCGGACCGGATGCTCGACATGGGGTTCATCCCCGATGTGGAACGCATCGTGGCGATGCTGCCGCGCACCCGTCAGACGCTGTTCTTCTCCGCCACCATGCTGCCCGAGATCCGCCGGCTGGCGGATGCGTTCCTGCAGAACCCGAAGGAGATTTCGGTCTCCCGCCCCGCCTCGGTCGCGACCACGATCACCGAAGGCCTGGTGCTGGTGGCCGAGCACGACAAGCGCGAAGCGCTGCGCCGGCTGATCCGCACGCAGAAGGTGCAGAACGCGCTGATCTTCTGCAACCGCAAGCGCGATGTGGACATCCTCTACAAGTCGCTGGTGCGTCACAAGTTCAACGCGGGCGCGCTACACGGCGACATGACCCAAAGCATTCGCTTCGCCACCCTGGAAAAATTCAAGGCCGGCGATTTGCAGTTGCTGGTGTGCAGCGACGTGGCGGCGCGCGGGCTCGACATCGGCGGGCTGTCGCACGTGTTCAATTTCGACGTCCCGCACCACGCCGAGGACTACGTCCATCGGATCGGTCGGACCGGACGCGCCGGGCTGGAAGGCCACGCTTTCACCATCTCCGAGCCCGAGGACCGGGCCGCGGTCGTGGCGATCGAGCAGCTTATCGGCCACCCGATCCCGCCGCTGCCGGTAGAAGGCCTCGATCCGGTCGATTGGGCGCCCGACGATGGGCGCCGCCGGCGCGGGCGCGGGCGTGCTGGCGCCAAGCCGGCGACGGACAAAGGCCGGGCGCCGAAAGCCGAACGGGCCGACAAGCCGCCGCCGCGCGCCCGCCCGCCGCGGCGCGACAAGGTCGAGGCGCCGGCCGCCGAGGCCGCTGCCGCCCCCCTCGCGCGGGGATGGGCCGACGAGCCCGCCGATGCCCCGGTCGCAGCCCCTCGCTCTCGCCCTCGCCCCGTGCGCGCCGCGCCCATGCGGCCCGCCACCCCCGCGGCTGCTGCCACGCCCGCCGACGCCACACCCGCCGACGCCATGCCCGCCGCTGGCCCATCCGCCGCTGGGATGCCAGGCGAGGCGCCGCCCGAGTTCATGCCGCCGCCCACCGCCACGCCGGCGCGTGCGCATGGCCGCGATCGGGACCGCGATCGTGGCAGGGAGCGCGAGCGTGACAGAGATCGCGATCGCGACCGGGATCGCGGTGGACGCCAACGGGAGGAGGAGCCGGGAGTGGCCGTCACCGGCTTCGGCGCCGATATCCCTGCCTTCATGCTGGTGCGCGCCCGCACCTCCCGCACCCCTCTGACCGACGAGCCCGAGACGGACGCATGAGCGCGCCGCACAAAAGCCGCTTCGCTCCGTTCACCTGGGACGACCCGCTGCGGCTCGACGGCCAGCTGTCCGAAGACGAGCGCGCCATCCGCGACACGGCCCGCGCCTACTGCCAGGAGAAGCTGTTCCCTCGCGTCCTGGCCGCGAACCGACACGAGACCTTCGACCGGTCGATCATGACCGAGATGGGGGAGATGGGCTTCCTCGGCGCCACGCTCGACAGCCACGGCTGCGCCGGCGTCAACTACGTCTCCTACGGGCTGATCGCGCGCGAGGTGGAGCGGGTCGATTCCGGCTACCGTTCCGCGTTTTCGGTGCAGTCCTCGCTGGTGATGTATCCCATCTGGGCGTTCGGTTCGGAGGCGCAGAAGGACCGCTACCTGCCGCGCTTGCGCAGCGGAGAGTTCGTCGGCTGCTTCGGGCTGACCGAGCCCGACGCCGGCTCCGACCCGGCATCGATGCGCGCCCGCGCCCGCGCGGTGGACGGCGGGTTCGTGCTGAACGGGTCGAAGACCTGGATCACCAACGCGCCGATCGCCGATGTGCTGCTGGTCTGGGCCAAGGACGACGCGGGGGAGATCCGCGGCTTCCTGCTCGA
The DNA here is from genome assembly GCA_963708095.1 of uncultured Pseudomonadota bacterium. GTDB lineage: Bacteria > Pseudomonadota > Alphaproteobacteria > Acetobacterales > Acetobacteraceae > JAJZVS01. The sequence goes on along the minus strand of OY970182.1, from coordinate 1,394,263 downwards.
CCGCGGCATGAAAGGCCTGGAGACGCCCAAGATCGAAGGCAAGTTCAGCCTGCGCGCCTCGGTGACGGGCATGATCATGATGGCGGACGTCTTCGTGCCGACAGAGAACGTGCTGCCGGAGGTGCAAGGCCTGCGCGGTCCGTTCTCCTGCCTCAACAACGCCCGCTTCGGCATCGCCTGGGGCGCGCTCGGGGCGGCGGAGTTCTGCTGGCAGGCGGCGCGCGACTACACCATGCAGCGGATGATGTTCGGCCGGCCGCTGGCGGCGACGCAGCTCATCCAGAAGAAGCTCGCCGACATGCAGACCGAGGTTACGCTCGGCCTGCAAGCGGTGCTGCAGCTCGGCCGGCTGATGGACGCGCATGACGCGGCGCCGGAGATGATCAGCCTCTGCAAGCGCAATTCCTGCGGCAAGGCTTTAGCGATCGCGCGCGAGGCGCGCGACATGCACGGCGGCAACGGCATTGCCGACGAGTACCACGTGATCCGCCACGTCATGAATCTGGAGGCGGTGAACACGTATGAGGGCACGCACGACGTGCACGCTCTCATCCTCGGCCGCGCGCAGACCGGGCTCTCCGCCTTCGGCGGGTAGCGCCACGTGACTGGCCGCCTGTCGCCCCGCAAACGCGCCCAGGTGCCGCGGCTGGCCGTGCACAGCCCCAACGGCGCCCTGCACCCCGGATCCCTCGTGCTGAATATCGCGACGATCGGCGCGGCGGGCGACGGCATCGGGCTCGCCCCCAATGGGCAGCGCGTGTTCGTGCCCCTGACCCTGCCGGGCGAGCAGGTGCAGGCCGTCCCGCTTGCCCCGCGCGGCGGCGGGCTGGCGGCGCGGCTGGAGCGGATCGTTGCCGCCAGTCCCGATCGGCTCGCCCCGCCCTGTCCGCAGTTCGGCGCCTGCGGCGGCTGCGTGCTGCAACACTGGCAGGCCGCGCCGTATCTGGAATGGAAGGCCGACCTGCTGCGCGCCGCGCTGATCCGCGCGGGCTTCGCCGCCCCCTCCGTCGCACCGACCGTCGCGACCCCGCCCGCCGCACGGCGGCGCATGGACCTGGCGCTGTGGCGCGCCGGTGGGGACCTCCGGGTCGGCCTGCATCGGCTGCGCGGCACCGAGGTGGTCGACCTCGCCGCCTGCGCCGTCCTGCACCCGACCCTGGCTGGGCTGATCGCGCCGTTGCGGGCGCTGCTGCGCAGTGTCGCGGCCTTGCGGCGCGAGGGCGCGGCGGTGGCGAACCTGCTCGATGCCGGGCCCGACCTGCTGCTGCGGACCGATGCGGAGCCGTCGCTGGCGGACCGCCAGCGCCTGACGGCGTTCGCCCGCGCGCACGGGCTGGCGCGGATCAGTTGGGCGCGCGGGAGCGACGAGCCGGAGCCGATCGCCGTCCTGCACGCCCCGGCCGTCACCTTCTCCGGGGTGACGGTCGCGCCGCCGCCCGGCGCCTTCCTGCAGGCCTCGGCCGCCGGGGAAGCGGCGATCGTCGCCGCCGTGCTCGCGGGCCTGCCGGCACGCCTGCCGTCGCGAGGGCGGATCGTCGAACTCTACGCCGGCTGCGGCACGTTGAGTTTCGCCCTGGTCGCGCGCGGCGCAGTCAGCGCCTTCGAAGGCGACGCGGCCTCGGTTGCGGCCTTGCGCGCGGCGGCGGCGGGCGCGGGGCTGGCCGGTCGGATCGAGGCGCGGCAGCGCGACCTGGCCCGCCAGCCGCTGGCCACGGCCGAGCTCGCGAACGCCGCGGCGGTGGTGCTGGACCCGCCGCGCGCAGGGGCGGCGGCGCAGATGGCGGCGCTCGCCGCGGCCCGTCCGGCGCGCGTCATCTACGTCAGTTGCGACCCGGCCACCCTGGGCCGCGACGCCGCGATCCTCGCCGCCGCCGGCTATACGTTGGCGGCGGCGACGCCGATCGACCAGTTCCTGTGGTCGGCGCGGGTGGAGAGCGTTGCGGTGTTCGTCCGCCCCGATACACCCTCGGCCCGGCCCGACGGATTCGGCTCGGCCCGCCCGCGCCCGTTCTGACGGGATACCGACGCCCGGAATATTTGACCCTTTGGCAGCAAGGCCAGCGAGCGCCGCCCTACGCATGCCCGTGAACGGTCGGCCCGGGTGCGAGGCGGCCTCGCTCAGTCCTTGATCCCGGTGATCGAGCCCGTCATCGCCCGCGGGTCCCGCTGCGGCCAGCGGCCGGCGTCGACCTGCGCCAGGAAGGTGCCGACGATGCGGTTGAATTCGTCGGGGTCCTCGATGTTGATCGTGTGCCCGCAATTCGGCATCACGGCCAGGGCGGCGCTGGGGATGGTCTGTTTCATCAGGATCGCGGGGTTGAGGCAGGGCCAGTCCTCGTCTCCCGTCAGCACCAGGGTGGGCAGGGTGAGCTTCCGCATATCCTCGATCAGATCGTAGAGCGACGGCCGCTCCCGCTGCACCCCAAGCTGCGTGTTGTGCGAGCCGGGGCCCGAGTGTTCGCCGAGGTAGCGCTTGAACTCGGCGAAACCGCGCGGGTCGTTGTTCTCGAACTGCACGCGGGTCGGGCCGTAGGCGTATTTCTCGGCGAACACCGCCATGCCGTTCTGCGCGATGAAGGCGGCGATCGCCTCGGCCTCGGCGCGGAATTTCTCGCGCTGGCCCTTTTCCGCGCCGTAGCCGCAGCCGGCGACGGTCAGGGAGCGGGCGCGGGCGGGATGGCGGAAGCCGAAGTGCAGGGTGGCGAAGCCGCCCATCGACAGCCCGACCACATGCGCCCGGTCGAGCTTCAGGTGGTCGAGCACGGCGGCGATGTCGTCCGCCGCGCGGGCCTGGGAGTAGGACGCGACCGATTCCGGTACCTCGGACGGCGGATAGCCGCGGGCATTGTAGGCGATCGCCCGGTAGCGCCGGCCGAAATGGCGCAACTGCGGCTCCCAGCTGCGGAGGTCGCCGGCGTATTCGTGCACGAAGATCAGCGGGATGCCGGCACCGGTTTCCTCGTAGTGGAGGCGGACCCCGTCGTCGGCGGTGGCATGAGGCATGGAAATGGTTCTCCGTTCCGGTTCGGATCAGCGCGTCGTCTGCCCCGCCAGTACCGCCTCGGCTAGGCTGTTGTCCACCGCCTGCTCGAACGGCGCCCCCGGGGCGACGAAACCGCCGGAGACCAGGCTGGCGCGCAGCCGTTCATAGCCGGCGCGCGGCAGGATCGGGTCGCGCCCCCAGATGCCGAGCGCCTGGTAGCGGTCGTAGGACGCGGCCAGGATCGGGGCGGGCACGGCGGGAAAATACGCCCCCACGGTCGCCGCGATCTCGGCACCGGAGGCGCCCGCCAGCCAGCGCTGCGTCGCGTGGATCCCACGCACCATACCGAGGAACTCCGCGCGCTTCGCCGCCAGCACGTCCCGGCGCGCATAGAACGTGGTGTAGGATGTCGGCCCGCGCGAGGCGGCCGCGTACCACACATACCCCGCACCCTCGGCGAGCAGGGTGCTGGCGAAGGGTTCGAACACCTGCACCACGTCGAGCGTACCGGCGCGCAGGGCGGCGCAGTTCTCCCCCATGCTGCGATCGGCGACCCGGGACACGCGTTCCGGCGCGATGCCGGCCTGGCGCAGGTCCTCCTGCAGGCAGAGCCAGGGAGTCGGCACCTCGCTCACGCTGCCCAGCCGGGAAGCGAGCAGGTCCGCCATCCGGAAGCCGGGGTTCGGCGTCCGGCCGACCAGCAGGAACGGGTCGCGGGTCACGACCTCGGCGAAGCACACGAGGTCGCAGCCGGGGTCGGCCTGGTAGGTCGCCATCACCCGCATCGGTCCGCCCCAGCACACATCCGCGGCGCCGGCGAGCAGGCTGGTCGCCGCCTCGGCCGGGCTGGGGGCGGAGGCGAAGCGCACCTCCACCCCGGCGGTCGCGTAAGCCCCGCGCGCCAGGGCGGCGTAGAACGGCGCGTAGAAGGCGGCGCGCAGCGATTCCTGCAGGATGATCGCCATCTCTTGTGGTCCTTCACGGCTGGGCGAAGACCCGGTCGGGGATGGCGACCGGCATCGCACGCTTGGGGAGTTCGGGCGGGAGTGCGAGGATGCTGCCCGAGCCGATCGGAAAACGGAAGCGCTGCGCCTGTTCCCCGGCGGCGAAGCGGTCGCAGGCGCGGCTCCAGAGTTCGCCCACCGCGAGATCGACGATCCATGGCCCGCCCGGCACGTCGCCGAGCACCGCCCGGCCGCCCGGGGCGATGTAGACGCTCCGGACCACCCGCCCGGCGGCGCTGCGCAGCTTCACGACGGCCGGCTCCTGGCCGCGGTTGGCGACGGCGAACCGGCCGGAGCCGCTGCCGTCGCGCGCCAGCACCTCCCCGTTTGCTGGCGGCGGGCCGGCGCGATCGGCGCAGAGCGCCTGGCGCGCGGCGATTCGGTCGCCGGTGGTGAGCCGGACCGACGCGACAAAGCCGATTCTCCCGCCGGCGAGCCGGATCGCCGCCAGCTGGTGATCGGGCCCGAAGCCGAGCACGTGGACCGCGGCAAAGGCGGGCAACCGCCCCACCGGGCGCAGGCTGCCGCGATCCGGATCGCCCTGCCAGACGGTAGCCGCGCCGAGGCCGGGCAGTATGAAATGATCCGCGGGCCCGCTCGGCCGTGCCGCCGGCAGTGCGGAAAGCCGGGTGCGCCCCCTCGACCGCAGCGCATTCTGTCCGGGGGTTTGCGGGCCCGTGGTCAGCGAGGCGGTCTGCGGCGGGCCGGCGGACGACGACGGGCCGGACAGGCCCGAGGTTGGGCCGGAGGCGATCGCCACCATGAGCCAGGTCGCCGCCGCGGCGGAGGTGACCAGGAAGCCGATCCAAAGCAGGAATTTGCGGTCGAAGCCCGGGACTTGCGGCGGGGCAGCGGCCTGCCCGGCGACGTCGGCCGGCTCTGGCGCCGGTGCGGGCCAGGCCGCGGGCGCCCTGTCCGGCATTCGCACCGCCGCCGCCTGATCGTAGGCGCGCCGGCGGGCGGGATCGTGCAGCACGTCGTAAGCCGCCTTCAGCGCGACGAAGGCCGCGACATTGCCGGTGCCCGGCACATCGGGGTGCAGCCGGCGCGCCAGCCGCCGATAGGCGGTGACGATCGCCGGCCGGCTCGCCGTGGGGGCGAGGCCGAGCCTGGCGTAGTGTCCCTCCGGATCGCGATCCATCGGAGGCAGCATATAGGGGAACTGGCGCGTTTTGGACCTGCGGGGCGCGCGTTGCCGAGAGTGCCTGACCGGATCAGGCTGTGTGCGAACGCACTGGCCTGGGTTGGACTGCCCGAGTGCCCGCCGCCGCAGCGCCTAGCTTACTCCGCAACGGCCCAGGCAAGTTACAAGGGAACCGTGCCTCGCGCCCTCACCCGCCGTGCTGCGCACGGCGACCTCTCCCGCTCTCGCGCTACGGGATTCGCACATTTTTCTCCATGCTGGCGAGCGAGCATCCGAGGGTGAAGCCCTGCGCCAAGGTTGCCAGGCGATCCCGGCCGCGTCGGATGGTCTTGGGGCCGGGCGGCTTGTAGTGGCAATTCCAACCGCCGAGCCGCGAGACGATCCAGGTCAGCCAGGACAGGGTGCCTTGTGGATGCGGATTGCGTTGCCGGTCGGTGTTGCCTTCGAGGCTTGGCCCGAGCGCGGCCGCGGCGGTGATCTCGGCCTGGCTGGCGACATCCTCGGCGGGCCGGGTGCTGGCGTCCCGGGCATCGACCAGCTGGATGATCCTGACCGTACCATGCAAGGCGAGAGCCGCCAGATTGAACAGCCGCCATGCCGTGTAGGTCTGGCATTGCTCGAGCTTCAGCCCATCGCTCTTGAGCATGCGAAAGGTCTGTTCGATGCGCCAGCGCAGCCGGTACAGCCGCACCACTTCGGCGGCGTCGGCCGCCGTGCCGGCAGGCAGCGTGGTCAGCAGCCGCCACAGCAGCGGTTTCGCTCCGCGCGGCGGAGCGATCTCGATCGCTTCCACCAGGGTGAGTTCAACCTCGGCCGGCGCGCTGCGCCGGCCATGCAATGGCTGGCAGACCCGCACCCGACCGGCGCGCAGGCTCACCGTCGCGATGCGGCCTTTGTCGCCAGGACCGCGCGATGGCACCCGCACCTGCCGCCGATCCAGCTCCGGCCATTGCTCCGGGGCAGCCAACAGCTTGCCGCCGTCGGCCAGCAGGCGATCCTGCGCGGCACGGACGATCAGCTCAGTGTTCGCAGGCCGGCCGGCAAACACCTCGTAGATGTCGCCCCAGGCGTCTGCCCGTCTCGCCCGGCTCCGCCCAGGCCACGGTCGCGATAGCCGAAATGGTTGGTCTCGGTGGTATCCTGCGCCACCACGATCCGACGCCCCACGCAGGCGGCCGCCGTGCGCCGCGCCACATACCGCACCGTCTCGCCCGGCGTGACGTGCGCCGAGTCCAGCACCCGATGCGCCGCCAACTCGCCCTTGCGGTCGCCACCAAGTTCGTGGACCACCAGCGAGCCGCGCGCCACGATCCGCTCACTCAGGCGGCTGATCGCCGCCGCACGAGGCTTGTCGCCATAGGCGCCGGCAAAAACCTCCATCACCAACCTCCCCGCACCGATCAGCGCGCAGAACCACACCAGCCCACGTCGCACCTAGAAAATTGTGCGAATGCCGTAGCGCGAGAGCGGGGGAGGTGACGCGTCGGACGTTCGAGCGATTGCCCTGGCGGTTCTCCCTCCCCCTTGCGGAGGAGGGAGAAGCACGGGGCAGGCTGGCGCCCCACCTGGGAAGCGGCCACACTTGGGCTGCCATGACCGGCACCGACCCGCACGTCCCGCACCGCGCCCTGATCACCGGCTGCGCCATGATGGCGACCTTGATGCAGGTGCTCGACTCCGCGATCGCCAACGTCGCGCTGCCGTATATGCAGGGCAGCCTGTCGGCCACCCAGGACGAGATCACCTGGGTGCTCACCTCCTACGTCATTGCCGCGGCGATCATGACGGCCCCCGTGGGTTGGATGGCGGTGCGCTTTGGGCGCAAGCGGCTGTTCATCCTGTGCCTGGCCGGGTTCACATTGTTCTCCATGCTGTGCGGCGCGGCGGAGACCCTGACGCAGATGGTGCTGTTCCGGCTGGGCCAAGGGATGTGCGGAGCGGCGCTGGTGCCGCTGTCGCAGGCGACCATGCTGGATATCTATCCGTTCGAGAAACGCGCCTATGCGATGGCGATCTTCAGCTCCGGCGTGATGCTGGGGCCGATCATGGGGCCGACCCTGGGCGGCTACCTGACCTACATGTACAACTGGCGCTACGTGTTCTACGTCAACCTGCCGTTCGGTATCCTGGCGATCGTGGGGCTGGCGCTGTTCCTGCCGAATACCGAGCCGAAGCGGGAATTGCGGTTCGACTGGTGGGGGTTCTCGGTGCTGGCGCTGGGCGTCGGCTCGTTGCAGATGATGCTGGACCGGGGACAGCTGCTCGACTGGTTTTCTTCGGGCGAGATCATTCTGTACGCGACCCTGGCGGGGCTTGGGCTCTATCTGTTCGTGGTGCACATGCTGACGGCGCGGCATCCGTTCCTGGATCCGGCGGTGTTCCGGGACCGGAATTTCATCGCCTCCGTCAGCATGGGGTTCTTCGTTTCCATGGTGATGCTGGCGACCTCGGCGTTGCTCGCGCCCTATCTGCAGAACCTGGCCGATTATCCGGTGTACGACGCGGGGGTGGCGCTGGCGCCGCGCGGGCTCGGCACCATGACGGCGATGTTCTTCGCCTCCTGGCTGAGCGCGCGGGTGGATAGCCGCAAGATCATGGCGGTCGGGCTCGTGGTGCTGGGCTTCGCGCTGCATTCCATGAGCCTGTGGACGCCCGACATCAGCGAGACGCAGACGATGGCGACCCTGGTGGTGCAGGGGTTCGCGATCGGGCTGATCTTCAACCCGATGACGGTGGTGGCGTTCGTGACCCTGCCGGCGCGGCTGCGCGGGGACGGCACGGCGTTGCAGGCGCTGGGGCGGAACATGGGCCAGGCGATCGGGATCTCGGTCACCACCTTCACCCTGGAGCGCAGCGCGCAGGCGATGCACGCGGACATGGCGGCGCGGATCACGCCGTTCTACCGGGTGCTGCAAGGGGCGGGGGCGATCTCGCGCGCCTATGATGCGACGACGGCGCACGGTGCGGCGCTGCTCAATGCGCTGATCGACCGGCAGGCGCAGATCATTGCGTATAATAACGATTTCTATGCAATGACGTTCGTCGTGGTGCCGCCGTTGCTGCTGCTGCTGTTGCTGCGCCGGGCGCGACCTCCGGCGCCTGCGGCGCCGCCTGCGCGGGCGGCGGCCGAGTAGGGCGATGGCGCGCATCCTGTTCGGGCTCGATCGGCTACCGCGGACGATGGACGCCGACGATCCTCGGCTGCCGGGCGTGCCGGCCGAGGGCGGGATGCTGCGGCTGAACACCGAGCCGCTGCCGGCCGCAGCGATGGCCGGGGTGGCGGGGGATCACGCCGCGCGGTTGGCGGCGCTGCGGCGGTGGCTGGAGGGGTTGTGCGGGGAGTACGCGGCCGTGCGGCGGCGGTTCGTGGCTTTGTACTGCGAGATGGTGAGCGCGGCGGTCGCTGCGCGGCGGGAGGAGCTGGCGGCGGGGCTGGCGCGGTTCGACGGGCTGTATGCGCCGGAGGATTGGGTGTGGTCGGCGCCGCGGCCGCTGCCTCGGGCCTGGGTGCCGGGGGCCGGGGGGCTGGTGTTTGCGGAGGTGGCGTTCCGGCTGGCGGAGGGGCCGGTGGCGGTGGTGCTGGGGGAGCCGGGGCGGTCGGGGCAGGAGGCGGCGTTGCTGGCGGCGGGGGTGGCCGTGCGGCGGGTTGGGGCTTCGGTGCTGGCGGACGGGGCGGCGGCGCTGGGGGCGGCGTTGGGGGAGGGGTTCTGGCGGTTCGAGGCGGGGGAGCGGGTGCCGGTGGGGGCGTTTCGGTGGGGGGTGGGGGGAGTGGTGGGGTAGGGGATGGTGGCTCGGGGGCAGCGTTTGACCCGTAGGCGAGCCTGCCAACTCCTGAACCCGACGGCAGCTTTGCATCCGTCTCAGTCGTTCAACCGATCGTCGCTGCTTCTCCGAAGCGGACGATCCGTCCGCAGGGTTCCCGAGCCGCCGTCGGGGAGCAGCGGGTCGAAGTCGCCGCATCTCGCAGGAATGTGTGCGGCAGCTCGAGGGCCGCGCTTTCGAGAAGCTGCAAAAGGCGATAAACGAGTTGATAGTTGGTAACGGACCCAAACGCCAGTGTGCCACGCCGGCTAACCGAAGCAGGAGGGGTGGTCGATGAAAAACAAACCAACTCTGGCGTCGGTGCTGGCGGGGACCATCGTCGTCGCGAATGTTGCCGCAGCACAGCAAGCGCAGGACCAATCCCTTACGACGCCGCAGTCATGTTCGGCGCAGATTGACATCGGGTCTTACATTCCGGGTGGGGCGAACGAAAATCCGGACGTAGCGCACGTCAACGCCGAAATCGACAAGATTTTCGCGGCGGCACTGAAAGCGGCACAAGACACGGCATCGCTCGACCCGTATCATCGGGTGATCTTGCTTGGGACGCTTGCTCTTTACGACAGGAACTTGTCCGCCAACAGGAATCTTGCCTGCACGTCGTGCCATGTCCCGGAGACGGGCTTCACCGGTGGTGTCTCGCTCTGGAATCAGACCATTGTGGCGCAGCCAGGCTCGGCGTCCGTCACCGCTGCCAAGCATCCGGCCCCCAACTTCCGGATATCGGCGCGCAAGCCGCAGAGCTACGGATATGCGACATTCTCGCCGATCCTCGAGTACGATGCGGCCCAACAGCAGTTCACCGGAGGCAATTTCTGGGACATGCGGGCGACCGGATTCCGGCTGGATAACCCGGCCGCAGAGCAGGCCCAAGGCCCACCCCTCAATCCGGTCGAGATGGGTTTATCCGATTCAGCCTGCGTCACTTACCGTCTGTCGCAAAGCGGTTACAGAGGCTTGTTCGAACAGCTCTGGGGTGCGCAGTCATTCGCGATACATTGGCCCGTGAATGTCGACACGGTATGTTCAACACCTGGCCCGCCGCCTGCCAGCGATCCGCAGCCGGTTCACCTCAGCGCCGTCGATCGCGGAACATCGAACTCGACCTTCGACCATATGGCGTTGTCCATCGCTGCCGAGGAAGCCTCCCCCGACGTGAGCCCGTTTTCGTCGAAATTTGACTACGCCGTGACGCACCCGGAGCAAAACGTGCTAAGCCGCGACGAGCTCGCGGGCTGGGAGTTGTTCCGGGGCAAAGGAAAATGCAATACGTGTCATCTGGACGGAACCCAGAGCGCATCAGGAGCGAGCACGCGTCAAACTCCAGCATCTTCGCGCAATCTTCTTTCCCGTAATCCGAACACGGGACCGCTCTTTACGGACTTCCAGGCCCATAATGACGGCGTCCCCGCCAACCATGCGCTGCCCTACTATTGTGAAACCACCCCGGACCAGTACGGCTACGTCGCGAACCCGCTCGGAACACGCTACGTTGACGATGGCGTCGGCGGTTTCCTGTCCGGTGCATCGAACCCAAACAAAAGCTGGGCTCGATATGGCTCGCGGTTCGATGGAAGATTCCAGACGCCGACCTTGCGCAATGTCGACAAGCGCCCGCGCGCGGACTTCGTCAAAGCGTACATGCACGATGGCTTCTTCAAAAGCCTGAAAGAGGTTGTGCATTTCTACAACACGCGCGACGTGCTGCCGCGATGCAAAACTCCGCTCGACCCACAGGCCGGAACGGGCTGCTGGCCCGCTCCCGAAGTGAGCGCCAACGAGGACAAGACTATTGGAAATCTTGGTCTGAGCGACCACGAGGAGAATTTGATCGTCGCCTTCCTCAAGACACTGACGGATGGCTACATCCATGTATCCGCGCCGGGCGACGCAATCGATGCATCAGTCGGCGCCAGCTCACCCGCCCCCTCGCGTTGAGCGCAGAAGGTTACATCCTGGTGCTCGGCTCCGTCGAAAGCTCGTGCGTTTTGGGCCTTGCCTTGCGGACTACCGGCCGCCCGAGTTTTGTTCCTCCATGCAGCTAAACTAAGGTCCTGACTCGAATTCCATGTGCAACGCAAGATTCGTCTTGCCAGGAGCATAACCGAAACCGGTTTGGAGGAAGGCGCGAACGGCAAGCGGTTAATGGGTCCTGGAGCCCAATTGGTGCAGCCGCGATTGATGGCCTTCTTCTTTCGGTTGTTGAACCGAAAGCGGCCGGTCTGCTTCCGGGCAAATTCGGTCGTTCTGATCGCTCGTACGACTGACCATTCGAGGCGCTTCTCAGCCTACCGTCGATCGACCTGCGAGGCCGGCCGCGGCTCGGCAGCAAAGCCACCCCCCACCCGCGACACCCCACCCTCCGCCGTGCCACGTTCCCCCTCGCGCGCCACGCCGGAGACCCCCCATGCCAGCCCACATCTGCACCACCTGCGGCACCCAATACCCCCCCGCAGACACCCCCCCGCCCACCTGCGCCATCTGCGCCGAAGAACGCCAATACGTGAACCCGCTCGGCCAGGCCTGGACCACGATGGAGGCCCTGGCGCGCACCCACCGCAACGCCTTCGCCGAGCACGAGCCCGGCCTGCTCGGCATCGGCACCATCCCCGTCTTCGCCATCGGCCAGCGCGCCCTGCTGGTGCGCACGCCGGCCGGCAACGTGCTGTGGGACTGCATCAGCTTCCTCGACCCCGCCACGCAACGGATCGTCGAAGCCCTCGGCGGGATCGCCGCGATCGCGATCTCCCACCCGCATTATTACGCCGCCATGGGCGCCTGGAGCGCCGCGTTCGCGAACGCCCCCATCCTGCTGCACGCCGCCGACCGGCGCTGGGTGATGGCCCCCGACCCGGCGATTGCCTTCTGGGACGGGGAGACGCACGAGGTGCTGCCCGGCGTCACCCTGCTCCGCCTCGGCGGCCATTTCGCCGGCGGCACGGTGCTGCACTGGGCCGCGGGCGCCGGCGGGGCAGGGGCGCTGCTGTCGGGTGACGTCGTGCAGGTGGGCCCGGACAAGCGGGTGAGCTTCATGCGCAGCTACCCCGACCTGATCCCGCTCGACGCCGGCACGGTGCGCGCGATCGCCGCCAAGCTGGAACGGTGGCCGTTCGAGCCGATCTACGGCGCCTGGTGGGACCGCGTCATCCCCTCCGGCGGCAAGGCGGCGCTGGCCTATTCGGTGCGGCGATATATCGCTGCGGTGACCGCCCCGCCGCGGGAGGGATGAGGCCGCCGCACGCCGCTCGGCGCGCCGCCGTCACCCGCAAGGTCACACCGGCGTGGCATCGCTTTCCATGTCGCTTCCCCTGGCGCCGCACTCCGCTATCTTCCCCCCATGCGCATCCTCTTCCTCGGCGACGTCCTTGGCCGCACCGGCCGGGAGACCGTCGCCGCCGCCCTTCCCGGCCTGCGGGCCACTCTCCGCCTCGATCTGGTGGTGGTGAACGCCGAGAACGCCTCGCACGGCTTCGGCCTCGGCCCGGAGATGGCCGAGGCGCTGTTTGCCGCCGGCGCCGACGTGCTGACGCTCGGCAACCATGCCTGGGATCGCAAGGAGATCATCCCCTACCTGGCCGAGCACCCGCGCCTGCTGCGCCCGCTCAATTTTCCCCCCGGCACGCCGGGTGCCGGCTCGGTGGTGGTGGAACTGGCGGACGGGCGGCGCGCGCTCGTGCTGCAGGCGATGGGGCGGCTGTTCATGGACCCGCTCGACTGCCCGTTCCGCGGCACGGCGGAACTGCTGGGACGCTACCGGCTGGGCGGCACGATCGCCGCCATCGTCGCCGACTTCCACGCCGAGGCCACCAGCGAGAAGATGGCCTACGCGCATTCCTTCGACGGCCAGGTCTCGCTCGTGGTCGGCACCCACACGCACTGCCCTTCGGCCGACCACCAGGTGCTGCCCGGCGGCACCGCGTTCCAGTCGGACGCGGGGATGTCGGGCGACTACGACAGCGTGATCGGCATGGTGAAGGAACCCGCCACGATCCGCTTCTGGCGCAAGATGCCGGGCGAGCGGCTGGCGCCCGCCGAAGGCCCGGCCACCATCTGCGGTGTGTTCGTGGAAACCGACGACGCCACGGGACTCGCGCGCCGGATCGCGCCGCTGCGCCAGGGCGGCCGGCTCGCCCCGGCCATGCCGGAGGTCTGAGCGCGCACCCGGACCGCGATGCCTCCGCGCCGCCGCGCCGCGACGGCGCGGCCGGCGCGTGCTACACGACCCGCCCACCCCAGGGAGCAGTGACGATCGTGCAGACCCCAGCCGTGATGCGACCCGTAACCCCGGCCACGCGCCCCCTCATCGGCGGCAGCCTGGGACGCAACCTTGCCGCCGTGGCGCTCGGTTCCGCGCTGCTGGCGCTCGCCGCCCATGTGCAGGTGCCGTTCTGGCCGGTACGGCTTTCCATGCAGAGTTTCGTGGTGCTGGCGATCGGCCTCGCCTGCGGCGGGCGGCTCGGCGCGGCGACGATCCTCGCCTACCTGGCCGAGGGCGCGCTCGGTCTGCCGGTGTTCCAGGCGGGCGCGGGACCGGCCTACATGGCCGGACCGACCGGCGGCTACCTGCTCGGCTTCCTGCTTGCCGTGGCGGCGGTGGGCGGGCTCGCCGACCGCGGCGCCACGCGACGCTGGCCAGGCCGGATCGCGGTGCTGCTGCTCGGCGAGGCGCTGATCTACGCGCCCGGCGTCGCCTGGCTCGCGGTGCTGTTCGGGTCGGCGAAAAGCGTGGCGTTCGGCCTCGTTCCCTTCCTCCCGGCCGAGGCGTTCAAGCTGGCGCTCGCCGCTGCCGCAACCCCGCTGCTCCGCCGCCGCGCAGGCTGAGCGCGCACACGATCGCCCCCCCGCCGCCCCCGAACAGCGCCTCGCGGTCCGAAAGCCGCGCGCCCATCCGGCGGACGCATCCGGTGCCCAACCTTGCCCGCTACCTGGCCGGTACCTGGCACCTGACAAGGCTCGGCTGGGACGGTGCGTCGGGGCGGACCATGCGGCTGCGCGGTCAGGCCCGATTCGTCCCTTGCGCCGCCGGACTTCTGTTCGAGGAACGCGGCACGGCGACGATCGGCACCTATCAGGGCGAGGCGGCCCGACGCTACATCTTCCGCTGCCGCAGCTCCGGCGAGGTGGACGTCTGCTTCGAAGACGGCACCTTTTTCCACCGCCTGGACCTGCGCACCGGCGGCGCACAGGTCCGCCACGTCTGCGCGCCGGACCGTTACGACGGCCGCTACCGCGTGCTCGGCCCCGACCGCTGGTTGCTGACCTGGCACGTCACCGGCCCGCGCAAGCGCCACCGGATTGCCAGCCGCTTCGTCCGGGCGCCAGACCCGGATCTGCGGGGTGTTTGATCGTTCATAAGCAAGGCCAGGGCGCGGGGCGCCCCTGACCTTCGCCGCCCATGGCCCGGGTCAGGTCTCCGGCTCGTCCTCGGCTTCGCGGCGCAGGCGCCGGAAACTGCGCAGGCTGAACGGCAGCATCCCGAGGTAGATCAGGCCGGCGGCCGCCAGTGCGCCCCACGGGTCCGCTACCAGCACCGCGAAGAACAGCCCGACACCCAGCAGCATCGGCAGCACGTAGTCGGCCGGTATTTTGAAGTTCTTGAAGCTCCAGATCGGCAGGGTGGACACGCAGAGCAGCGCCGTGCCGGCCAGCACCGGGGCGGTGAACAGCGGGCTTTGCGCCAAGGTCACCAGCCAGGTGATGTGCTGGGCCTGCCCTTCCAGCCCCAGGAACAACGGGAACAACGCGAGGCCCGCACCGGCCGGCGCGGGCACGCCGGTGAAGAAATTATAGGCGTAGGCCGGCCGCGGCGCGCCTTCCAGCGCGGCGTTGAAGCGCGCCAGCCGCAGCGCCATGCAAACCGCGAACATCAGGCACGGGATGAACCCCACGCCGCCCAGCCGTTGCAGCGACCACAGATAGACGATGAACGCCGGCGCCACGCCGAAGCAGAAGAAATCGGTCAGACTGTCGAACTCGGCGCCGAAACGGGACACGCCCTTGAGCAGCCGGGCGATCCGCCCATCCAGCCCGTCGATCGCGCCCGCCATCACGATCGCCACCGCCGCCGGGCCGAAATGCCCACCGAGCGCGAATCGCAGCCCGGTGAGGCCTGACGACAGCCCGAGCAGGGTCAGGATATTGGGCACGATCCGGTTGAAGGACGGGCCTTTGTAGCGCGGCCGGACGCGCGGGCGCAGCCGGCCGGGCAAGCCGCGTTTCGGCTTGCCGCGCGCGCCGCCCGGCGCGCCGGGGCCGGGCCAGCCGGGGCCGGGCACCAGGCTCACGTGCGTACCTGCGGGCTCATACGCCAAGCTCTGCGATCACCGTCTCGCCGCCGATCATGGTCTGGCCCTCCGCCACCAGCGGGCGCACGCCTTCGGGCAGGTAGAGGTCAGTCCTGCTGCCGAATTGGATGATGCCGAAGCGTGCGCCGGCGTGCACCGCGTCGCCCTCGCGAACATAGCACAGGATGCGGCGCGCGATCAGGCCGGCGATCTGCACCACCGCGATCTCCCGCCCGTCCGGCAGGCGGATCGCCAGCGCGTTGCGTTCGTTGTCGTCGGATGCCTTGTCGAGGCTGGCATTGACGAAGGTGCCGTGGCGGTAGGCGATGCGGGTCACGGTGCCGTCGGCGGGAACGCGGTTCACGTGCACGTCCAGCACCGAGAGAAAGATCCCCACCCGCCAGCGCGGCGCCGGGCCGAGGCCGAGCTCCGGCGGCGGCACCGCCGGCGCGACCGAGACCACCTTGCCGTCGGCCGGGGCCACCAGCACGCCGGGCCGGCCCGGCGGCACGCGTTCCGGATCGCGGAAGAAATAAAACGAGAACAGCAGGAATATTCCCGCCAGCCACGCGAGCCAGTGCGCCAGCACGAGGCCGACCAGCAGCGCGATCGCGCCGCCGAGCAGGAACGGCCGGCCGGCGGGATGCGGGGGGGCGAGGACGAGGCGAAGACTGTCGGCGAGGGCCATGGCCGGGGTTATGGGAGACTTGCCGCGCCCGCGGCAAGCCATGCGATGCGGAAGGGGCGCGGTGAGCAGGAGGCCGCCGCGGCTGGCAGAACCTCCGCGGCGTGCCGGGCGCTCCCCGTCCGATGCCCCCTGTCCCGGTTATTTCCCGCGCGATGGCCGCGGCTGCACCATTCCCCCCATGTGCCCGATCGTCTCCGCCTTCAGCAGCCCCAGTGCCCCGGCGATCGTCCACCACACATGATCCGCCTGCCGCACGATCATGCATTCCGCGCTGAGGCCGATGAACGGCCCTTCCATGGAGTGGCCGAGCGCGATATGCGCGATCTCTTCCGGCAGTCCGACCGCCAGGCAGACATGCGCGCCGAACACCGAGTGACGCAGGCTCGGCAGCCCGGACACGGACGGGTCCCGTTCCCACCTGGCCCGGTTTTCCGGATCGAATTCGTAAGGCTTGCCGACGTCATGGCACAAGCCGCCGGCGATGACGACGTCCCGGTTGATCACGACCTCCGGCCGGGTGGTCGCGAATTCCTCGGCGATCTTGACTGCGAGATGCGTCACGCCGCGCAAATGATCCGTCTGACTTCCGCGCACGAGCACGGACTGACCGGGATTGCCTTCCGGCGGCAGGTCGCGGATGTGCGCAAAGCTCGAATGCGTCAACGCATACGCCCAGGCTTCGATGCATTTCGACCGGAGCTCCGCATCCTGAATGTCCGCCAGCTCAGGCAGATCCTCCTGGATCGAGCGGCGCAGATCATCCGTTACCGGACGCTGGCGGTTCACGTAATTGAGAGTCATGGAAACCTCCTTGGCACTATCAGGCTTTGACGACGAGAGGAACTGTCCCACCGGCGGGCTGCAACGGCCGGCGTACCAGGAACCAGCAGAGGCCGCTACCTATGATCAGAAGCGCGGCCGCGAGCACGAAACTCAGAGCGTAGGAATGGGTCTCGGCGATGATGAGCCCGGTCAGGATCGGGGCGAGGAAGCCGAATCCGTTGCCTCCCAGCACCAGCAGGGAATTGACCCGGCCTGCGGAATCGCGGTCGTGGATCAGATCGGCGGTGAGCGCGTAGTTCACCGTGTTGGCTGATTGGGCAAAGGTGATGGCGCCGATCACCAGCACTTCCATCAACACCAATCCATGCACGAACGGCACCAGCAGCACGCAGGAAGCGAGCAACATGAGCACGACCACCACGCCCCGCCGCGCGCCGGTGGAAAGATCCCGCGTGCCGATGATCCGATCGCTCAGGCTTCCGAAGCCTATCGAGCCGAGCGTCGCGATCAGATAGGGCAGCATGCCCAGCCAGCCGGCCTCAAAGAGGCGCACATGGCGCACGTTCATGAGGTAGGTCGGCAGCCAGGTCAGAAAGAGATAGAGCGTGTAGACCTGACAGCCCTGGGTCAGCAGCAGGCCCCACATGGTGGGTTGTGCCAGCAGGCGCGGCAGGCTCATCGGGTGCACGATACCCACCCGTTCCGGCTCCCGATCGGTCAGCACCCGGGCGCGTTCCGCCGCACCGAGCCAGGGCGCGCGCTCCGGCGTGCGATAGGTCGCGAACCAGATGACCGTCCAGACGAGCGTCACGGCGGCCAGGATCACGAACGACACGCGCCAATCGAAGGCGGCGATCAAGGCGGCCGCCACCAGCATGCCGACCGCCGGCCCCAGGGTGCCCCCGGCGTTGAAGATGGCCGAAAACACCCCGCGTTCCCGTCGCGGCGCCCATTCGCGCACGATGCGCGTGCCGACCGGATAGCTGGAGGATTCCCCGACGCCGAGCAGCAGCCGCGCGCCGATCAGGGCAGGAAAGCTGCCGACCAGCCCCGTCAGTGCCGAGCCGATTGCCCAGATGACCATGCCGACGGTGGAAACGAGCCGGGTGCCCAGGCGATCGACCAGGACGCCCATCACGACCAGCAGCGGAACGTAGCTGTAGAAGAAGCAGGAGAAGACGACGCCCATCGCCGCGGGACCAAGACCGAACTCCCGGGCGATATATGGTCCCGCCACGGAAATATTAACGCGATCGAGATAATTAACGGTGTTCATGACGAGCAGCATGAACGGGATGAGCCAGCGTCGGTTGCTCGACATGAAGGACGCATTCCTCTCTGTATCTGCGTGCGTAGAACTTGCAGGCGCAGGGCCGACTTTCGTGCAGCGTCGTGGGTTGCATGAAAAGGAGGATGCGGCAAGCGTGCAGGATCGGACCTGGATGCAGGGCAGCAATCCGTGGTGCTGTGGTGACGTTATCGTGAGTCGACACGGCGCCCGCAAAACTCCCGCCACGCACGCCGATTTCGCGCGTCAGCGGGAACCGGGTTGACCGGAGCCGCCCACGATTCGCACCGCCAGCGCGAGGGATCCCTGGTGCAGGGGTTGGCGCGGCAGCAGCAGCCAACTCCCGGCCTCGTCGGCACGGACCGTGCCGAGCAGGTGCCCGCCCACGGTCACCGCCACCATGGCACCGGCGGGCGCATGGCCGGCGAGCAGCGCTTGTCCGTCCGGCGTCACTCGCACGATATCGAAGCCCGTCCGGCCGGGTGCAGCCTCCGGTGCCGGGGCGGCGGGGAGGAGGGACACGCCGGGGCTGCCGCGGACCGCGGCAGTGACGGCCGGCCGCACAGGGGCCGTCGCCGGCGGTCCGTGCAGCGCGTCGACCGCCTGCTGCAATCCGAGCCCCATCGCGCCGAAGACGGCGAGCCCCAGCGCATACAGCAGCCCGAACCAGAGCAGCCGCGATCCGACCCGCGCCGCGTGGCCGGAGCCCAAGGGACCTCGGCCGGATCGGTCATCGCCCGATCGACCGCGGCCCCGGCCCGACAGATCGCGGCCGATCTCGGCGGCGTCCGCCTCGCCGGCAGCGCCGCCTCCGCTGTCCGACGGCTCAGTGATAATGCGCCCCCACCTTCACCTTCCCCCGGAACACCCAATAGGCGAACCCGGTGTAGGTCAGGATCACCGGGATCAGCACCACCGCGCCCACCAGCAGGAACAGTTGCGACGACGGCGGCGCCGCGGCCTGCCAGATGGTGATCCCCGGCGGCACGATCAGCGGCCACAGGCTGATCCCGAGCCCCGCGTAGCAGAGCGCGAACCACGCCTCCGCGCACAGGAACGGCACAAGGTCGCGCCGCCCGCGTAGCCCGCGCCAGAACGCCCAGGCGACCAGCGCCACCAGGATCGGCACCGGGCTCGTCAGCAGGATCCCCGGAAAGCCGAACCAGCGGTGCTCGAACCGCGGGTTCAGCATCGGCGTCCACAGGCTGACGATCACGATCAGCCCCAGCACCGCCATCCCCAGCACATGCGCATGGCGGCGGGCGGAGCGCTGCAACCGCCCCTCGGTGCGCCAGATCAGCCAGGTGCTGCCGAGCAGCGCGTAGCCCAGCACCACCGCGATGCCGCACAGCAGGGTGAACCCGGTCAGCCAGTCGAACCAGCCGCCGGCATACTGCCCATCGACCGCGTGCACCCCCTGCAGCAGCCCGCCCAGGGTCAGCCCCTGGCAGAACGCGGCGAGGGTCGATCCCAGCATGAAGGCGCGGTCCCACCAGGCCCGGCTGCCGGCGCGGCGGGCGCGGAAGCGGAACTCGAACGCCACGCCGCGGAACACGAGCGAAAGCAGCATGCCGATGATCGCCGGGTAGAACGCCGGCATGATGACCGCGTAGGCCATCGGGAACACCGCGAACAGGCCGCCCCCGCCCAGCACCAGCCAGGTTTCGTTGCCGTCCCACACCGGGGCGACGGTGTTGACCATCACGTTGCGTTCGTCCGCATCGTGTTCCACCGCGAACAGGATCCCGACGCCGAGGTCGAACCCGTCGAGCAGCACATAGGCCAGCACCGCCACTGCGATCAGCGCCGCCCAGGCCACCGGCAACCAATAGGCCATGGCGCTACTCCCCCGCCGTATGCGGTGCGGCGTCCGGCTCCAGCGCCGGGGCCGGGGTGAGGCCGGCGGAGCGCACCGGCACGCCGGATTCCGGCCCGTGCTGGCCCACCTCGGGCGGCTGGCGCAGCAGCCGCAGGATGTAGCGGAAGCCCACGCCGAAGACGATGAAATAGACCAGCGCGATGGCGCCGAACGATGCGGCGACGCCCGGCGCGTCGATCGGCGAGGCGCTTTGCGTCGTGCGCAGCAGCCCGTAGACGGTGAACGGCTGCCGCCCGACCTCGGTCGTGACCCAGCCGGAGAGCAGGGCGATGAACCCCGCCGGCGCCATCGCCAGCGCCGCGCGCAGCAGCAGCGGCGTGGCGAACAGCCGCCGGCGGAAGCGCAGCCACAGGCTCCACCAGCCGAGCCCCACCATCGCGAAGCCGAGTGCGACCATCAGGCGGAACGACCAGAAGATCCACGGCGCCGGCGGCCAGTCCTGACGGGGGAAGGCATCGAGGCCGCGCACCGTGCCGTCCCAGGAATGGGTCAGGATCAGCGCGCCCAGATGGGGGATGGCGATCTGGTCCTCCGTGCGCCCAGCGGCGAGGTCGGGCAGGCCGAACAATTTCAGCGACGTGCCGGGGGTGGTGCGGAAATCCCCCTCCATCGCCGCCACCTTGGCGGGCTGATAGCGAAGCGTGTTCAACCCCTGCTGGTCGCCGGCGATCACCTGCAGCGGTGCCACGATCGCCGCCATCCACATCGCCATCGAGAACATCACCCGCGCCGCCTGTGCCTGGCGATCGCGCAGCAAGTGGAAGGCGCCCACCCCGCCCACCAGGAAGGCGACCGACAGATAGCTCGCCAGCACCATGTGCACGAGCCGGTAGGGAAACGACGGGCTGAACACGATCGCCCACCAGTCGACGGGGATGAACCGCCCGTGCGGGCCGATCGCGTAGCCGGCCGGCGTCTGCATCCAGGAATTGGCCGACAGGATCCAGAACGCGCTGAGCAGCGTGCCGATCGCCACGATGGCGGTTGCGAACATGTGCAGCCCCGGCCCGACCCGCTTCATCCCGAACAGCATCACGCCGAGGAACCCGGCTTCGAGGAAGAACGCGCTCAGCACCTCGTAGCCCATCAGCGGGCCGATCACCGGTCCGGCCTTCTCGGCGAAGACGGACCAGTTGGTGCCGAACTCGTAGGCCATGACCACGCCGGAGACGACGCCCATGGCGAACACCACGGCGAACACCCGCAGCCAGTAGTTGAACAGGTCGAGGTAGACGCCGCGGCCGGTGGCGAGCCACAGCGCCTCCAGCACCGCGAGATAGCTGGCGAGCCCGATCGAGAACGCCGGCAGGACGATGTGGAAGCCGATGGTGAAGGCGAACTGGGCGCGTGCCAGCAGGATGGCGGTCGTCACCGGCCCCTCCGTATGTCCGCGCGCGCCGCCGCTTGGCGCACGCGGGGAATATAGGCGGGCTCCGCGCGAGCGTCAGCAAAATCAGGCAGCGCGCAAGCGATCAGGCCGCGCGCGAAAGACCTGCCTCGTCCCCGCGGGTCAGCCGGCGCAGCCCGACCACCTGGCGCAGGTTACCTTCGATCAGGTGAAGCTCGGCCACCGGCATCGCGTCCAGCGCGATCTCGACATGCACGGTGGCGCCGTTGCGATGCGACCACATGCGATCGGGGGTGAGGTCGCGCCGGGCGAACGGAGCGAGCAGGCGGGGGAGCAGGCCGGGATCGGCCTCGGCGTCGAGAAAGAAGCGCACGGACAGCACGGACGCAGGCGCGTCGGCGAGAGCAGGGTCGGGCATGGGAGGAGGGCTCCGGACAGTCACAGAGGGGAAGGCGCGAAAACGGCCCCGGCTGCTCAGGCAGCCGGGCGGCTAATTCGCGTTTCCGTGGTCCGGATGGTCATGGGGGGAGTATAGGGCGGAGCCGCGCGGACGACCAGGGGGGGGAAACGAGCATAATTGCCCAGGGGCGCGCCGTCAGCCGGCCAGCGTCGCCGCCAGAACCTCCTCGGCGCGCAGGGTCGCGAGGTCCGGCCGTTGCAGTACCGTCACCACGGACCCGCGCGGGGCGCACAGCGCCGGATCGGAGTCGCACGAGAACAGCACCACCGAGCGGCACCCCGCGGCGGCCAGCAGGTGCATCGGGCCGGTGTCGTTGCCCACTGCGACCACGGCCGCGCGTCCGAGCGCGGCCAGCTCCGCAAATCCGGTGCGCCCCGTGAGGTCGAGCGCCCCCGAGGCCTGCACGATCCCGGCGGCCAGGGGGCGTTCGGCGGCGGTGCCGAGCACCACCGGGGCGATGCCGCGCACCGCCAGCGCCGCGGCCAGCCGGCCGTACTGCGCGGCGGCCCAGCGCTTGCCCGGGCGGTGCGCGGAACTGCCTGGAACGAGCAGCGCGAAACGCTCGGGCAGGCGGAAGCCGGACAGGTCGGCGCGGCTCCAGCTCAGGTCGCCCGGCGGAACCTCGGCGATTCCCGCCTGGCGCAGCTGGCCGATCTGGCGGTCGATGTCGTGTATCCGCCCGCGGTCGGTCTGGCGGTCCGGATGCGAGCAGCCGCGCGCGATGCCGGACCACTCCGGCCGGCCGGCACGGGGGAAGAGGTGGAAATAGCGGCTGCTGCGCCCCGAGGTCTGGAGATCGTAGACGCGCCGAAAGCCACCCGAGATCAGCCGCTGCCGCAGGCGCAACAGCGCCCGGACATCCCACCAGGCCGGCCGTCCGCCCGACCAGACGCGATCGAACCAGGGGCTGCCGGCCAGCCAGCTCGCATACGGCTCGGTGCTGAGCAGGGTGATGGTCGCATTCGGATGATGCCGGCGGATGGCCGCCATCGGCCCGAGCGACAGCACCACATTCCCCAACGCGCCCAGCTTGATGACCAGGATAGAGTCCAAAGCGATGGCACGTGTCCCATGCGGCGCCGTGCCGGTCTCATATCTTCCCAGGGCCGGGGAGGAAAGCCGCGGGCCGGGTGTAACGCCTCGGGCCGGAAAGGAAAACCGGGCCACCTGCACTGCCACGCAGGCGAGAAATTGTTTGCCAATGCACAACCGGAGGGTGTATTTCCGATCAGGTTTCGGGTGGTCGGGCTCGCGATGGCGGGATTTTTCGATTTCTGGGTGTTCCTCGGCGTGACGTGCGTCATGGTATGCACCGGGCTCGTCATGAGCGCGGTGGTGCCTGCCGAGCCGTTCATGCCGCAAGTGGACGATCCGTCGGACGGGGCCGATCCTGGGGCTGGGGTCACCGGCGCGCAATGGCTCGATCTTGCGCCCGAACTGGGGCGGGCGCTGCGTCGAGCGGCCCCGGCGGCCGGCCGCCTCGGGGTGGGACTGGAAAGTGCCGTGCAGCCCGGGCTTGCCCTGCAGACCGACCGGTGGGCGCTGCGGGCGGCGCTCGACTGCGTGCTGGACCAGGCGATGCAGGCGGCCCTTGGCGGCAAGGTGCTCCTTACCGCGCGGCGCGACGGCTGGGTGATCGAGCTTGCCGTGCTCGATGATGGCCCCGGCGCCGACGCGGAGGTCCGGCGCGGCGCGTTGCGCCCGGTGGATTCCGCGATTGCCTTGCAAGGCGGCAGCCTCGAAATCGCCACGGTCGCGCGGGAGGGCACGACGGTGCGGCTCCGCCTGCCGGCGCCTGCGGCGGCCCGCCCGCAAGCCGCCGTGCCGGCGCCCGCGACGCCGGCACAGGCTATGCCCGTACAAGCGGCCGGGGCCGCGGCGTCCTTCGCTGCCGTGAGTCCCTGAGGGCGGGGCGGCGGGGCGTCAGGCCGGGGCGGAAACGGGGCCGGCCGCAGGACGCCGATCACATCGGCCCGGTCACGCTGACCCGGTCACGCTGACCCGGTCACGCTGGCCCGGTCACGATGACCCGGTCACGCTGGCCCGGCCACGCTGATCCGATCACGCTGGCCCGGTCACACGGGGCCGATCACGTGGGCAGCGCGGCGCCGGTCACACCGCGCTGGCGGCGTGCAGAGCCGTGATTTCCACCGCGCTGTAGCCAAGCTCGCCCAGCACCGCATCGGTATCCGCACCCAGCCCCGGCACCGGGCCCATAGGCGCCTCGGTGTCGGCGAAGGTCACGGGCGGCAGCAGCGCGCGCACCGGGCCGGCCGGGGTGGCGGTCTCGCGCCAGCGGTCCCGGGCGGCGAGCTGCGCGTGTTCCCACAACTCGCGTGGACCGTTCAGTCGGCCGTTGGCAATACCGGCGCGGTCGAGCCGTTCCACCACCTCGGCCACGGTCTTGTCGGCGAAGAACGCCTCGATCAGGGCGGTGAGTTCGTCCCGGTGCGCGCGGCGGGCGACGTTGCTGACGAAGCGCGGGTCGCTGGCAAGCTCCGGGCGTTGCAGGATGTCGGCACAGAATGTCGCCCACTCGCGTTCGTTCTGCAGGCCGAAGATCACCTGGCCGTCCTGCGTCCGGTGCGCGCCGTAGGGAACCAGCAGCGGATGGCTGGTCGGCACCCGTTCCGTGAGCGAGCCGGCGTAGCCCCAGCGGAGGGCCGAATGCGTCATCCATTCCGCCAGCGCATCCAGCATCGCCACCGTCACATGCGCGCCGACCCCGGCGCGTTCGCGGCGCAGCAGCGCCGCCAGCACGGCACTCTGCGCGTACATGCCGGTGGCGATGTCCGCGATCGAAATGCCGACCCGCGACGGCTCCGCCTCCGACCCCGTGACGCTGATCAGTCCCAATTCAGCCTGGATCAGCAGGTCGTAAGCTTTCTTCTGCGCGAACGGCCCGCTCTCTCCATACCCCGAGATGTCGCACACGACGATGCGCGGCTGCCGCGCCGCCAGTGCCGCGTAGCCGAGGCCGAGCCGCGCCGCTGCCCCTGGCGCCAGGTTCTGCACCACCACGTCGGCGCGCGCCGCCAGGCGGTCGAGCACCGCGCGTCCCTCGGGATGTTTTACATCCAGGGTCAGGCTGCGCTTGCCGCGGTTCAGCCAGATGAAGAAGCTCGACTGGCCGAGCACGAAACTGTCGTAGCCGCGGGCGAAGTCGCCGCCGGCGGGGCGCTCGATCTTGATGACCTCGGCGCCGAGGTCCGCGAGATGGCGGGTGCACAGCGGCGCCGCCACCGCGTGTTCCAGCGCCAACACGCGGAAGCCTTCCAGAGGGCGGATGGTAGGAGGCACGGTCGCAGTTCTCCGTTGCAGGACGGGGTGGGGCAGGGCGGGGCGGGGTAGGGCGGAGCGAGGCAGGAAAGTCCGCCGCCGCCGGCCTGTCAAAGCGTGCGCAGGCGCGCCAGGGTCGCCGCAACGCCCGCGGTCACCTCGAACATCTCCCGTGCTTCCGGCCCGGCGAAGCCCTGCGCGATCGCTGCCTCCACGACCGCGACCAGCGGCGCGGCGGAGCCGGCAACGTCGCACAGCAGCACCCGCTTGGCGTGTCGGCCGAGCTGGCGCCAGGTGAGGATCTCCACCGTCTCGTCCAGGGTGCCGAGCCCCCCCGGCAGCGCCACGAAGGCGTCGGAAAGCTCGAACATCAGCCGCTTGCGCGCCTGCATGCTGTCGGTGGTGATGAGGTCCGCGACCCGGGGGTGCGCGACCTCGCGACGCCGCAGGAACGCGGGCATCACGCCGGTCACCTGGCCGCCGGCGGCCAGCGCCGCGTCGGCCAGCACCCGCATCAGCCCGATGCCGCCGCCGCCGTAGACGAGCCGCAGCCCGGCCTCCGCCAGTCCGCGGCCGAGCGCGGCCGCGGCGGCGGAGAAGGCGGGGTCGTTACCCTCGCGGGAGCCGCAGAAGACGGCGACGGCACGAATTCCGGGCATCGGGGGGGTCCTTTGTCTCAGGCGGGCGCGGGCGGCGACTTCAGGCGGAGGTTCGCCGGCGGGGTCGGAGGCGGGATTGCAGAACGGCTCGCAGGTGGGGCTCGCAGAACGGCTTGCCGTCAAGCCTTCCGGAGCGGGCTTGCACCCTGGACCGGCCCGCGCGGCATCGGCGGATTTCCTGTGGCGCCAGGGGGCGAATCAGGCAAGATGCGCGAACCGTTGGCGCGCCATGCGCGGCGGCGCCGCGCCGGATGCGTGGCCGGGCATAACGTCTCCGGATCGCCGCGATCCGCACGTGGAAAGGAAAAGGCATGCGCGCGAGACGACTTGCTGCGGTGGGACTGCTCCTGGCCGGGAGTCTCGGGATCGGCGCCGCGGCGCTGGCCCAGGCCCCCGCCTTCGACCCGATCCGAACCCGCCAGGACGGACAGTTGCTGGTGCTCGGCTCGTTCATCGGCATGCGCGTGGGGCTCATGCACAAGCTGCCGGTGAAGCCCTTTGCCGAGCCGGCGATGGCGATCGCGCGCTGGATGGAACAGTATCCCAGCCTGTTCCCGCCGGGCAGCGACAAGGGCGACAAGACCAAGGCGCTGCCGGCGATCTGGAAGAATTTCGCCGGCTTCCAGAAAGACGCCGCCGATGCCGCGGCAGCGTCGCAGAAGCTGGCGATGCTGGCCAAGGCCGACAACACGGCCGGTTTCGCCGCGCAGTTCAAGGTCGTCGGCAAGACCTGCGACACCTGCCACAAGGAGTTCCGCGCTAAGTAGCCCCGAAGCGGCCGATCACGAACACCACCAGCAGGGCGGCGGCGGCCAGCACCGCCGCCGCCAGCCAGGGGCTGGCCAGACGCGGCGCCGGCAGCCCGGCCGGCAGGCGCTTGCGCCCGGTGATCATCGGCCGCATCAGGTCGTGGCGTTTGAACAGCGCATAGGCCGCGATCGCCAGCACGTGCAGCGCCACCGCGATCTCGATCAGGGTGAAGCCGAGCGCGTGCAGGTCGGTGATCCGGTCGCTCAGGCTCTGGCCGAGCGCATCGGCGAACGGGCCGTAGGTGGCGGCCTGGTCGTTGGAGCAGAGCCCGGTGCCGACCTGGAATGCCAGCAGCGCCAGAAAAGCTACGACCATCCAGCCGCCGGCCGGGTTATGGCCCACCACGGTGTCGGGCTCGCGCCGGTGCAGACGGCACAAATGGGCGAGCGCGTGCCAGGGAGCGCGCAGGAAGCGGCCGAACCGCGCGGTGTCGCTGCCCACGAAGCCCCAGGCGAGGCGGAACAGCAGCAGGGTCAACACCGCGTAGCCGGAATAGAAGTGCCAGCCCATCCAGCTCTCGTGCTGGGTGAGCCAACTCATGAACACGAGCAGCACGATCGCCCAGTGGAACAGCCGGGTGGGGGCGTCCCAGACCTGTTTTGCCACCGTCACACCGGCCGCCGCCGGCGTCGCCGCGCCGTCATCGACCCCGGCTTGCGCGGGTGACTCGGCGGCGGCCCGCGGCGGCCGATGGCCCAGCCCGCTCACGCGGGCCCGCCTGCGCCGACGCACGCGCCTGCGGGCGCCGGCCGAGGCGGGCGATAAGGCTGTGTCATGTGCGAATGACCCGGCTGAGGTATCAGGACACGCGCGCGCCCCCCTCCCTTGCCGGGGAGGGTTGAGGTGGGGGAGGCACGTCGCACGAAGCAGTCCTTACCCCAACCCTCCCCGGCAAGGGGGAGGGAGCGTTGGACCTCGTATGGCACGCCCCCGGCTCAGACCCCGGCGCCAGGCCCCGCGGGGGGCGGCTGCACGAGTTGCGGGCCGGCCGCGCCGCCGGCCGCATACACCGCCAGCCCGCGCTGCACATGCCCGTCGGGTCGCAGCACCAGCCAGCCGTCGGTGCCGGCGAAACCGCGCGGCACCGTCAGATCGGCCGCCCGATAGCCGTCCGCCGCCAGGAACCGTGCCAGCCCACCAGCGTCGTAGGCGAGGTCGGCCACCCCAGGCGGGGAGCTGCCGTAGCGCGCAGCATAGGCCGAGACGAAGGCAGCGCGGCTCGACGAATCGGGCGCTGCGTACCAGGCGCCGGGCATATAGCCGGCGCCGCTGCGCGGGTCGGCCCACAGCGACGGCCCCATGATCTGCACCGCCGGCCGTCCCACCACGTAATAGGACAGCACTGCCGCCAGCTCTTGCAGCGTCTCCCCGGTGTCGGCGAGCAGCAGCGCATCGAACGGCGGCGGCGGCGGCACCGACTTGCGCAGCGCCGCGGCCTGGCGCCGTCCCTCCAGGGTGCCGGTGGCACGGGCGGCGCGGATCTGCGCTTCGATCGGATTCCACCGGCCGTCGTAGTCGGACAACGACCGGGCCGTCGTGTTGATGGAGCCCATGCTCCCGCTGTGGAACCGGATCGTCGGCGTCGGCAGCGCCGCTGCGGCCGTCGCGGCCGCCAGCGCCTGGCCCATCAACTGGCCCAGCGGTGAGTCGGGCAGCAGCGCAGCAAAGCGGGTGCGGCCCTGACGTTCTCCGGCTCGCACGAGCTGGCGCACTTGCTGGCCCGGCGTGATCCCAAGCGTCCATACGCCCGGCCGCGCCACCGTCGAATCATTGGTGAAGGCCAGCACCGGCACGCCGGCGCCGAGTGCGATCGGTGCGGCGGCGGCGGTCTCCGGCGCAGTGAGCGGGCCCAGGATCAGCCTCGCTCCCCCGGCCAACGCCGCCCGCGCCGCCGTGGCGGCACCTTCCGGCGTGCCGCCGGTATCCTCGCTCAGCAGTGGCGGCGAACCAGGTGCGGCCAGCGCAAGCTGCGCGGCCTCGGCCATCGCCTGGCCGATCCCGGCAAGCCGCCCGGACAACGGCAGCAGAATCGCCACCGGGCCGGTCGGAGCGTAGCCTGGAGCCGTGCCGGGGGGCGGCCCGTTGAGCGATTCGGGACCGGACGCCCCTGCACCCGGCGCATAGGGGCCCGCCGGGCCGACGCCGCCGGCCGGATACGACCCCGCACCGGGGCCGACCGAACAGGCGGACAGCCCCAGGCTGCCGGCCAGGAGCAGCAATGTCCGACGATCCATACGCCGCACCTCCCGAAGATCCCGGGGCCGGGAACGTCGGCCCGCCGGCCGGACTTGTGCTGGTTTCCACGCCGATCGGCAACCTCGGCGACCTCTCGCCACGCGGACGTGTGGCGCTCGAGGCCGCCGACCTCGTTCTGTGCGAGGATACCCGCCACACCGCGCGCCTGCTGGGCGCGATCGGCGTGCATGCGCGCACCGCCCCGCTGCACGAGCACAACGAGGACGCGGCCATCCCGGCCGTGCTCGAACGGCTGGCTGCGGGACGCACGGTGGCGCTGGTCTCCGACGCTGGCACGCCGCTGGTCTCCGACCCGGGCTACCGGCTGGTGCGCGCGGCGCTGGCCGCCGGTCACGCGGTGCATGCTGTGCCGGGGCCGAACGCAGCCGTGACCGCGCTGGTGCTGTCCGGCCTGCCGCCGCTGCCATTCCTGGTCCTCGGCTTTCCACCCCCGCGCGCCGCCGCCCGGACCGCCGGATTCCAGGCCCTGCGCGCGGCCGAGCGGGCCGGGCTGACCGCCACCCTGATCTGGTACGAGGCCCCGCACCGATTGGCCGCCATGCTCGCCGACCTCGCCGCCGTGTTCGGCGACCGCCCGGCGGCGGTCGGACGCGAACTGACCAAACGCTTCGAAGAAATCCGCCGCGACCGCCTGCCCGCCCTCGGCGCCCATTACGCTGCAGAACCGGCGCGCGGAGAAATCACCGTCCTGCTCGGCCCCGCAACAGAGGGCAGTGCAGAACAGGATCAGGAAAGCCTGGACCGCCAACTCCGCGCGGCCCTCGCCGGCAACAGCTTGAAAGACGCCGCCGCCCTCGTCGCGACCGCCACCGGTCTGCCCCGCAAACTGGTCTACGCACGGGCTCTGGAGCTTGGGGGCGGGTGAAAGCAAGGCCAGGGGCGCTGCCCTTGCAGGCCCGTCACATTTGGCAGGGCCGCACCGGCCGCCACGCAACCGCCTCCTGCTATGAAAAACAGAAATGAAGTTCTACGATTGCGCCACTGTGAGGAATTTTCATCCCCGACGGCGCATCAGCGACCGATGCCGGGCATCTCTCCCGCAAGCGGGAGAGGGGGTGTTGGCAGAGTCGGGCGGCAGCCGGGCGTACACGGGGCGCCCGCTTCGGCAGGCCGACCGGGCGCGTCGGCTTCCGCGGGGGCGGGCACAGCGGCAGTCACGCCGGTGGGTGGGATCAGAACCGCTCCTCCCCGGGGCGCCGCTCGGGATCGGGGAAGTCGCGCGTGAGACCGAACACGGCGTTACGGACCAAGGAGTTGACGCCGAAATGCGCGCCTTCCACCGGCTCGGTCCGGCTGGCGACCTGGCGGAAGGCGGCATCGAGCTGTGCGAGGTCGCGCACCTCGATCATCAGATGGAACTCGCCGAGGCCGGGCGGGGCGAGGCCGAGCTTGCGCCGGGTCAGCCGCCAACCGGCGATCAGCCCCTGCTCGCGCAGCAGGCCGAGGTAGGTATCGACCCGGGCAGCGAAGTCGAGGTCGCCGACACCGGGCTTGAGGTCGCACCAGACGTGGTAGAGGTCCATCGCCGTGCCTCCATGGGGGCCGTGCCGCCCCGGTATGCCGTGCCTCCGGGGCGGCGTGCCCGTGCCCGGGGCGATCCGCGGCCCTGACTTAGCGCCGGCGCCGCACGATCCGCCGCGGCGGGGTGACGACGCAGTCCGGGACCAGGGCGGTCGGCACCAGGTCCTTGCCGGCGGCATAGTTGGGCAGTTCGGAAGCGCCGCGCAGCGCCATCACCTCGGAGAACAGCGCCTGGTTGCGCGGGCAGAAGTCGGTGCCCTGGCGCAGCCCGCTGTCGGACTGGTCATTGGCGAGGTCGGTGACGAAGCGGTCGTGCGCCGCCTGGCCGCCGTGCCCGTAGGCATGGGCGAAATAGCCGGCGAGCGATTTTTCGGTGTCGAACAAGGATGACCGGTAGCGGCGCATGAAGCCGTTATAGGCGCTGCCGTCGTGGCAGGTGGTGGCGAGCACCATGAGTTCGCTTTGCAGCGCGGTGACGCTCAGCACCGATGGCGGAAGGCAAGGGGCGGCGCGCGCGGCCAGGACGGGCGGCAGCAGCAGGGCGAGGCCGCAGGCGAGCGGCAGGAGGCGGCGGCGAGACACGGCAGGACTCCGCGAAAGTGTGACGGGCGCCATGGATGCCGATTGGCGCCGAAACGAGCAAGCGGCGTGTTTTCCCAGGCGCCGGATATGACCTCGCAAGTGATCCTGCGTGTCTCGTACCCTTCGCGCGCCGCCAACACCCCGCTTGACAACCAGCCCCTGCTCCCCGACCCCAAGGCCCCCGACCAGGAGCCCACCCATGCAGATCTCCATCATCGGCGCCGGCGGCTTCCTCGGCCGCAAGCTCGCCCACCGCCTCGCCCGCCAGGGCAGCCTCGGCACCCGCAAGATCACCGGCCTTACCCTGTTCGACCTCGCCGCGCCTGAACCCCCGGCGAATCCCCCCTTCCCGGTGACCACAATCGCCGGCAACCTCACCGCTCTGCCCGCCGAGGCCATCCCGCCCGGCACCACCACCGTCATCCACCTCGCCGCCGTCGTCTCCGCCCAGGCCGAGGCCGACTACGACCTCGGCCTCAACGTGAACCTGCACGGCAGCCTTCGCGTCATCGATGCCTGCCGCCGCCTCACGCAAGCCGGCGGCGCCCCGCCCAGGCTCGTGTTCACCTCCTCCGTCGCCAGCTTCAGCGGCGGCCAGGCCGCGGTCCTGGGTGACGACGCCCGGCAAATCCCCGCGAACAGTTACGGCGCTGAAAAAGCCGCTGCCGAGCTCCTGCTTGCCGACGCCTCCCGCCGCGGCTTCCTCGACGCCGTGTCGCTCCGCCTGCCCACCATCGTCGTCCGGCCCGGAAAACCCAACCGCGCCGCCTCCAGCTTCCTCTCCGCCATCCTGCGCGAACCCCTGCTCGGCCTCCAAACCGACCTGCCGGTGCCCGAAACCTTCGCCGCCTGGCTCGCCAGCCCGCGCCGCGCCGTAGAATGGCTGATCCACGCCGCCTGGATGGACACCGCCACCCTGGGCCTCGACCGCAGCGTGAACCCCCCAGGCCTGCGCGCCACCGTGGCGGACATGCTGGCGGCGCTCGAAACCGTCCGTCCCGGCGCCAGATCTCTGGTCCGACCCGCCCCGGATCCGGACATCGCCGCCATCGTCAACACCTGGCCCGCCGCCTTCGCCCCCAAACGCGCCACCGCCCTCGGCTTCACCACCCACGAACCCCTGATCGACCTGCTCCGCGCCTTCATTGCCGACGACCTCGCCGCCACCCGCACGGAGCGCGGGCTCGCGGAGTAAGCAAGGCCAGGGCGTGAGCGACCGGCGTGAGACAGTCACGATCGTGGCGATTGCGCGCGAGAGGGCAGCCTTCCCGTGGGCCATTGGACGCGAGGTCCCGCTTGAGCCGATCGCATAGTGCAGCCCGATGCCGCTGCCTTTACGTCAAGGAGAGCGCCGAACGTCTGACATCCCTGTTGCGCATCGCCGGAGGCAGGACTCCGGTCGGGGAACCCTCGAGGACAATTGTCCGGCCGACATTCGTTGACGCCCGCTGGCAGATCGAGGTAGCCCCAGACGAACAAACGTCCAGACGAACAAACGTCCAGACGAACAAACGTCCAGACGAACAAACGGAAATGCGGTACCCAACCCGCGCATCAGAGTCTGCCAACCGTCGTCTCAGCAGGCCTGCCTCCTACGTTGCGCAACATTCATAGACCACATCGCTTCGCACCTTTGGCGAAGATCGTGCGATTACGCCCAAATGCGTCGACAACGAACATCAGAGTTGTCCTGCTTGCCGAGCTGCCCGCAGTACCTGTCGTGCCACGCCGACCGAGTGCTTGCCCTTCTTGAGCATGCCGGTGTCGTCGATGATCAACGCGCGGATCGGGCCGCGCTGTTCGGTTGTGGGAAGGACGTGAGCGCGGACCGCCGCAAGCACCACGTCGTCGGACCAGTCGGACTTCGCTACGAAATGGTGCAGCGACTGGTGCCTGCCTGCACGCGCCCCGGCGGCACGCGCGCGGCCATCGGCTCAATGCTCTTGCGATCGCCCGGCAGCAGAAATCCCGCGCAATAGGATCGGAACGGCACGGTCGGCGTGACCGAGCGCCGAGGTGATCGCCTCGACATCGGCCGCGAACCGTGATTCGCTGCCGTCTGCGCTGGATTCGAGACCCACAACCTGCCTCCACGAGCGAGACTCTCCATGCCTGACAACCCCGCGCCGGATCGGCCAAGCATTTTATGACACGGTAAGATTCTCTCACTGTCCAGAGTCCCGGAGCCAGCTCTCGGGACATCCCTCTGTCCCCCCACGCGCGCCGCGCTCGCCGCCCAGGCCGGATGCTTGGAGGTCGACGCCGCGGCGCTAAGCTGAAACGATAGCCCACAGCCGTCGTGGCCACCCGGCCGGACGGTCCAAACACAACCGAGGAAACCAACATGTCCGCCACCGAACCCGAAGGCGAACCGCTCGCCACACGCCGCGTCGCCCTCAAGGCCGGTCTCGCGCTCGCCGCCTTGCCGATGGCCGGCCTCACCGCCCATCTGGTGCAGGCGCAGGGCCGCAAGGTGACCAAGGTGCTTGATTTCGAGACCGCCGCCGACGTCGCCAAGGCCGAGCAGGAAGGCGCCCTGCTGTTCTACACCAACGACAGCGAGAACGCCGGCGCCGCGCTGATGGCCGAGTTCAACAAGGATTTCCCGAAGATCAAGACCAGCTACGTCCGCGCCCAGACCGGCGCGCTCTACAGCAAGATCCTCGCCGAGCGCTCCGCCGGCCGCTTCGACGTCGACGTGATCCAGTTCTCCGAGATCGGCACCGCGATCGACTTCCAGAAGCGCGGCGGCTACCTCAACCACGCCTCTCCGGAAGCCGCCAACTACAAGGCCGAATACCTCAGCAGCCCGCCCGGCGACTACTTCATCGACGGTATGACCTTCGCCGGCATCGCCTACAACACCAACAAGGTGAAGAAGGAAGATGCCCCGAAGAATTGGAAGGACCTGCTGAACCCGCGCTGGCGCAACGTGATGAGCACCAAGCAGGCCACCTCCGGCATGCAGTTCGTCGAGTGGTACGAGCTGCGCCGCCTCTACGGCGACGAGTACTGGAAGGCCTTCTCCAAGCAGCTGCCGCACGGCTTCGACAGCCGCGCCCAGCTCTTCGACCGCCTCGCCAAGGGCGACGACAGCGTCAGCGCGCTCGCCGAATGGGCCGGCTACGTGCTCTACCACGAGCGCAAGGCGCCGATCGCCTTCGTCGCCCCGGATGACGGCCTGCCCGCCACCCCGGTCATCGCCGGCGCGGTGAGCAAATGCCCGCACCCCGAGGCCGCCCGCCTGCTCATCGACTGGCTGATGTCCACCCGCGGCCAGAGCTTCTACCAGAACAACAAATACCTGATGTACGGCTCGGTGCGGAACAACGCCCCACCCATGCCCGGCGGCCTGAAACTGAGCGACTTCAAGCTGCTGGTGCCTACCGATATGGCCGACTACCTGGCCAGCCACGCGACGTTCAACAAGGCGTGGAACGCCATGATGGGGCTGTAGCCGCCATGTCCGGCCTGCAGGCCTCGAACCGGACCGGGGGCGGGCGTTTGCACCTGCCTTCCGGCCAGACCGTCGCGGGCATGGTGGCGATCCTCGTCACCGGCGCCTTCGTGCTGTATCCACTTTACTACCTCCTGCAGGCCGCCCTGGACGTCGGCGATCCGGAAGTCCGGCCGCCGACGGCCTACGGACTGGGTAATTTCGCCAGCCTGCCGCGTTATTCCACCATCATGCTGAACACGCTCTACGTCGCCCTCGCCGCGACCGTGATGGCCCTCGTGTTCGGCTTCCTCACCGCCTGGATTCTCAATCGCACCAACGTGCCGATGCGCCGCACGCTGGAACAGGCGATGGCGGTGCCCTACTATGTCACCCCCCTTCTCGGGGCACTCGCCTGGTCCCTGCTCGGCTCGCCCGAGAGCGGCTTCATCAACCAGATCTGGCGCGCCGCCGGCGGCAGCGGGGCGATCATCAACCTGCTCAGCCCGCTCGGTATCGCCTGGGTGATGGCGCTGTTCGAGGGCTCGGTGGCCTTCGTGATGATCGGCGCGGTGATGAAATCGATGGACCCGGCGCTGGAGGAGGCCTCGCAGGTCAACGGCGCCGGCCGCCTGCGCACCATGCTGCGCATCACCCTGCCGCTGGTCACCCCCGGCGTTCTTGGCGCCGCCATCTTCGTTTTTGCCGAAATGCTCGGCTCTTTTTCCGCCGCCCTGGTGCTTGGCGCGCCGAATTGCTTCTACGTCATTACTACTGCGATCTACCAGCTCGTACAGCAATACCCGCCGCGCATCCCGCTCGCTGCCGCCATGGGCGTGTCGCTGTTCGCGGTGATGTTCGTCATGCTATTCTTCTACCGCCGCCTGATCGCGCGCCGCAGCTACGTCACCATCAGCGGCAAGGCCTTCCGCCCGCGACTCACCGATGTCGGCGGCCTGCGCTGGGTGCTGTTCGCCATCTGCGCGCTGTATGTGCTGCTCTCGGTGATCCTGCCGGTGCTGACCCTGGTCTTCGCCTCGTTCCAGAACCTGGCGGTGGCGTTCCCGACGCTCTCCAACTTCACGCTGGCGCATTACCGCGACGCGCTGATGCAGAACGCGGTGCGCTCGGCGATGTGGAACAGCCTGATCCTCGGCGCGCTCACCGCCACCATCGGCGTCGCGCTCACCGGCCTGCTCTCCTGGCTGATCCACCGCTCGCGCATGCCCGGCCGCGGCGCGCTGGAATACACCGTGATGTTTCCCCAGGCGGTGCCGCGCCTGGTCTTCGCCTTCGGCATGATGTGGGCCTGGCTGGTCTTCCCCATCCCGATCTACGGCACGCTGTGGATCCTGCTCATCGCCTACCTCACCGTCTTCCTGCCGCTCGGTGTGCGCACCATCTCCTCGGTGCTGCTGCAGCTCGACAAGAGCCTGGAGGAATGCGGCGAGGTCTGCGGCGCCAGCTGGGGCTACCGCATGCGCACCATCACCCTGCCGCTGCTGCGCCCTGGCGTGCTGGCCGCCTGGATGCTGCTGTTCATCGCCAGCGTGCGCGAACTCGGCGCCTCCATCCTGCTGATGGGCCCGCATTCCCAGGTGCTCACCCCGGCCATCGTCGATGCCTGGTTCTCCAGCAGTTCCGAGCTTACCGCTGCCATGGCTCTGATCCAGACCGTCGTGGTCGGTGCGGTCATCGCGCTTTTCGTTCTGGTCACGCGCCGCGCCGCGCGCCAGGGAGGCTGATCCGCATGTCCGACACCCATTCCCCGCAGATCGAGGTCGAGGACCTGGAAATCCATTACGGTCCGGTTGCCGCCGTCGGCCCGGTCAGCTTCTCGGTCACCCAAGGCCAGCAGCTCACCCTGCTCGGCCCCTCCGGCTGCGGCAAGACCACCACGCTGCGCGCCGTCGCCGGGCTCGAGCGTCCCACACGCGGCGCCATCCGCATCGGCGGGCAGACCGTCTACTCCTCCGCCGAGGGCATCAACATTCCTGCCGAGAAGCGCGGCCTGTCGATGGTGTTCCAGTCCTACGCCATCTGGCCGCACATGACCGTGTTCGAGAACGTCGCCTACGGCCTGCGCGTCCGCCGCAAAAGCCGCGCCGAGGTCGAGGAGAAG
This sequence comes from uncultured Pseudomonadota bacterium, assembly GCA_963708095.1. GTDB lineage: Bacteria > Pseudomonadota > Alphaproteobacteria > Acetobacterales > Acetobacteraceae > JAJZVS01. The sequence goes on along the minus strand of OY970182.1, from coordinate 1,357,915 downwards.
GTCCGCACCGCGCTCGACCTGGTGCAGATGGGCGCCTATGCCGACCGCCACGCCTCCCAGCTCTCCGGTGGCCAGCAGCAGCGCGTGGCGCTGGCCCGCGCCTGCGCCTTCTCGCCTACCGTGCTGCTGTTCGACGAGCCGCTCTCCAACCTCGATGCCAAGCTGCGCGGCGACATGCGCATCGAACTGCGCGAGCTTCAGCACCGCCTCGGCGTCACCTCGATCTACGTCACCCACGACCTCGAGGAGGCGCTGGCCATGTCCGACCAGATCGTGGTGATGCGCGCCGGCCGCATCGAGCAGCGCGGCTCGCCGGACGAAATCTACCGCTACCCCCGCACCGAGTTCGTCGCCGATTTCGTCGGCTCCTCCAACCTCATCCGCGGCCACCTGCGCCCGGACCTCGCGGCGGACGGCCTGATGGCACTCGAGTGCGAAGGCGGGCAGGTGGTTCATGGCGTCGCGCATGGCCGCCCGGCCACTGACGCCCCGGTGCTCTCCGTTCGCACCGTACATCTGCGCCTCGCCACGGAACGCCCGCCCGGCGAGCGCAACGTGTGGCCGGTCACGATCCGCCGCGCCGTGTTCCTCGGCGACCTCACCGAGCTGCACGTGGACTGGGGCGGGCGCGAACTCGTGGTGCGCTCCAGCGCCGCCGCCGGTCTTCTCGCCGGCAGCCCCGCTTTCCTCTCGGTCACCCCCGAGCGCTGCGTGCTGCTCGAACCCTCCTAGGCCCGCCCGCGCCACGCCGCCACCGGTGGGGGAGGGGTGCGCCACCGCAACACGCACCGCAAGCTCGCCCGGTCGCGCGAAGGGCCGGTGACGGACAATGAGCATCAGCGAACAGACCCGCATGTGGTGCCACTCTCCAAGGTCTGGCTGCTGCTCAGCGGCCTCGCGCTGGTGGCTGCCTGCGTCCCCGCCGCGCAGCCCGCCCCCGGCGTGGCCGTTATGCCGCGACGTCGTTCGCCGCGCCCGCCGGCTTCAAGCGGGGGGCAAAGCGCTCGGTCAGCACGGGTCCAAGGATCGACGTCGCAAGCATGAGCACGAGGACTGCGTTGAGCACGTGATCGCCGAGCAGGCGCCGACCGTCCGGGCCGAGCGTGTCGTGGGCGACCAGCGCCGCGGCGAGCGTGGCGGCAACCTGCGGCAGCGTCAGCGACCAGACCGTCAGCCGCTCGTCCCTTGTGTAGCCGAACGCGCGGCCGGTGATCCAGGCCGCAATGCCCTTGCCGACGAGAAGGGCGGCAATGATGCCGGCGACGAGCGGAAAGTCGCCGGCGATGTCGCGAACGAACACGACGGGATTGATCAGGAATCCGGTGACGATGAAGAAGATCGGGATGAAGAGCGAGTTGCCGAGAAACTCCAGCTTGGCGCTCGCCGGCTTATCGCGTACGGCCGCGTTGACCGCGAGCCCCGCCAGGAACGCACCCACGATGCCGGGCAACTGGATCGCGTCGGCCAGCACGGCCGCTATCGCCAAGAAGCAGAGCATCAGGATGAAATAGGCGTCCTCCTCGTCCTCGAATTTCGTCAGTACATAGCTGCCGACGCGTCCAAAACCGAAGATCATCAGCGCAATGTAGCCGGCAATCTCGACGAGGAGCACCGCAAGGCCGGTCGGCGAGAAGCCGGTCGTATAGACCGAGAGGCAGACCGCGAACACGACGAGTGACAGCGTATCGGACATCACCGTCGCCCCGACCGCGACCGTCACCGGCTCCAGCCGGTGGAGGCCGAGCCGATCGATCACGGGCAGGCCCAGCAAGGTGTGCGATGCGAGGAGCGACCCGATCACGATCGCGGGGACGGTCCCGAAGTTGAACGCCAGGCCGACGGCGGTGCCAAGCAGCAGCGGAGCGGCGGTGGTGATGAGGCCGAAGATGATCGAGCGATTGCGGGCGCGACGGAAAAGCGCAAGGTCGATCTCCAGGCCGGCGAAGAACATCAGCAGCAGCTTGCCGAGCTCTCCCATGAAGTCCGCGATCGGGCGTTCCGTCCCGAAGAAGCCGAGCACGTACGGGCCCACCAGGGTCCCGCCCAGCAGCAGCCCCACCGCGGCGGGGACGCGTGCGAGCCGGCAGAGCCGAGGAATGGTGATGATCATCACCAGCCCGAGAGCGAATTTCGCCAGGTCCGGGAGAGCGAGGAAGTGGTGCCGAAGGAGGTCGATGACGTCCGGTCTCATGGTCTGCCCTCACAGGCGCGGCGGCGACCAGCCGCCCAAAGGCGGAAACCATCACCATCGGCTCGGCCGGCCCCTGGTCCAACCACCTCTTGACGCTACAGGGTGCAGTCGGGGCCGACCTCGCGCGTGGCGCCCCGGGACAAGCGTGGCGGGCGTGCTTCCCGGCGTACCTGCCGTTGCCTGTCGGCGGGCTATTGCCCGTCGTGTTCTTTCGTCACCTCGTTCATGCGGGCTTTGACGGCATGACAATTGAACGATGGATCGCCACGTCGAAACATACCCCATTTGCCAGGGACCTGCGATGCCCCAACCTGGGTGCCAATTCATCGAGCCCTGAAGGAGATGCGGGCTAGAACCACCGTTTGCGAGCGGGTTGGATGGAAACGGCGAGAGACTCGCTGACCACGGCGGTGACCCGGTCACCCACCTTGAGGTGCGGGAGCATCGCGATACGCGACGGATCAGTCACGTCGATCGTGTAGATGCCGCCACCCGTCGGATTCACCAGGTCGACCCGGTGCGCAGCCATATCCACACCGACCACGGTGCCGCTGATTTTCGTCATGCGCATGCCGACCCCACCGGGCGTCTGCACCGGCCTGGCCATGGCCACTGTCATCTCGTCGTTGCTGGACGCCGGCGTCCCACTGCCGCCGCGAGGCGAAGCGATCATGAACGCCACGGATCGGTAGTATTGCGCGTTCACGGTATCACCGACCTTGAGCATCTCCAGCCGCACGGCCGGGCCGGCGACGACAGAGACGGTTTCCCCGGACCGTCCGCGAAGCGAAACCCTCCGCGCCTGAGGGTCGATCGCGGTGATCCTGGCCTGGAGTGTTGCAGACTCGGACTCAGGAATCACGTTCGTGAGCGTGGGATTGGCCTGTGCTTCGCCCGCATGCGGCCAGGCCGTCACAGCCACGCCGAACGTGGCAAGTGCGATGGCGGCGAAGCGAGCTGTCATGAGAGGGGCCACGGCTTTCATCATGCGTCTCCCTGACGGAACGGTGCAGCGCAGGGTCGGAGTTCCCCGTCGCCAACGCTATGCAAAAATGGCAAATCGTTCAGGCCCGCGGTGCACGCGCCGGCTATAGGCCACCGTTGCCCCTGCCAGAGCACGAATATCCGGCTAATGGCCACCAGGGAGCGGAAGAAAACTGGGGTCTATATGTACGTCGAGGCGACTGGATCTCTAGCGTCGAAAGACGGATCGGGACGGTGAGGGTCATCGCAATTGTGGCGAGGCTGGGGGAGTCTTTTGGACAGCGAGGCGCTCGCAGCATCGAGGTGCACCGCGACGATGGCGCCGCAAGCGCCCCGCGGGCCGGCTTGAGGATGGGTTGGGGACGTTTTTTTGCGGGAGAGGCACCAACCCAAATACCGCCAAGGGGGGAGGCGGCCTCGGTCCTTCCGGGTCCAGTCGCCCAAAGTTGGTGGAGCGCGCCAGCGCCGCCTATGCCCCTATCAGGGGTTCGATACGTTCCGCACATTGGCACCCTCACGGTCGCGGCCAGCTGGCTCTGCCGCCGGGCCCCTGCTGACCAGGATCGGCGCAAAACTGCCGTCCTGGGTTGTGGCGACGTCGCCCTGCTTGGCAAGCTCGAGACAGGCGATCAGTGCGCGGGCCCAGCCGGACCGCCGCCGCAGCGGGCCCTGGTCCGCCCCCCTCCCTGGCCGCGTCCCCCCTGCGGCTACGCGCCTCAAGCCTCATGCATTGACGCTTCATTTCCCAATGCCGTTATCGGCGTTCCTCGCCATCGCAGCGTGGCGGCTGATGATGTCCCTGGGCATTCGATAGTTGCATCGGTGGGCAAGACACCGAACCATATGAGCAAAACACGCAGCAGTCGCCGCGCTTCGGGCGCAGCAGGGTGCCACATCCGGTGCACTCATAGAAATACCGGCAGGCATCCGTCGGCATGGTTTCGGTTTTCGCCGCGCCACATGCCGGGCAGGTGATGGTCAATTCCGCGATCATGCGATCCTCAGGCATAGGGGTAACCGAGATACAGTAGTGTCAGGCCCGCGAGCAGGCCAATCCTGGTAACAGCGCGTGTCGCGGGGAGCGTGCAGACCGTACCCGGCATGCAAGCGATCGCGCGCTGCCGCCACAGAAGACCTGCTGCGCCAACACGGCGGACCGTCGCCATGACAAGCAGGAAGAGCCGGTCAGGTGCGGCGAGCACCGCGACCCAAAATACAGTAGAAGCATGATGTGACGAAAGTTGTGTTGTCCGGCGTATCCAGATGCGACAAGGTCGGCGCGCCGCTTCGATCGGCTTCGGCCGCGGTGGCCCTACTCCACCGCCTGGGCGGCAGCCGCCAACGCTCCTGGGCACAGCTTCAGGCGTTCGATGAGCCAGCGGCCGGCGGGGCCCGGTGGTGCAGATGTCGGGTAGACGGCAGACATGGGCAGGATGAGCCCGGCTGGTGGAACGTCCTCAATCGATAGCTCCATCAACCTGCCTTCGCGGATATCGCGTTTCACGGTATGCAAGGGCATGCTGCCCCAGCCAAGACCGTTCAGCAGGAAGGCATGCTTGGCGAAGAGATCGGCAAGGCGCCAGGTGGACGGTGACATCACGCCGAACTCGCGGCCTGCCGACAGATTGGACCTGTCCGTGAGCACAAGCTGCACGTGCTTTGCCAGCTCCGCTTTCGGGATGGTTCCCTTGAGAGAAGCAAGCGGATGGTCGCGCGCCGCGACCATCACAAGCACCACACCGGTCAACCGCTCGCCGGTGAGCGATGCGGGCATGATCGGCAGCGGCCCGACGACGCCGAAGCTGGCGGTTCCGTCAAGGACCGGTTGATAGGCGCCCCCAAGCGCCTCGACAAAAAGCCGAAGCGGAGTTGCAGGGAAATGCTCCCGAAACTCCTTAGCCGCTTCGGTGATGGCCGCGATCGGGAGGAACACGTCCACGACCACGGAGAGCTCAGGCTCGAGGCCTGAGGCCATTCCCTTCGCTCGCGCCTTCATGAAGTCGACGCCGGAGACGATGCCCCGAGCGTCGGCGAGCAGAACAATGCCGGCTGGCGTCAGCTTCGGATAGCGTCCGGAACGATCGAACAGCGTCACGCCGATCTGCGCTTCCAGACTGCCAACCAGATCGCTGACGACCGATTGCGCGCGACGCAGTTTACGGGCAGCAGCAGAGAAGCTGCCTTCGTCGACCGAGGCGATGAAAGTCCTGAGCTGATCCAGGGAGACGCCATCCAGCATCATGCCTCCAATCCATCGGTATATGCGATGGTAAGAGGCAGGATATAACGGCTATACCATGCGCCGACAAGCGCGGGAAATATCCCATGCCGCGATGAGCGCAGACGTTACTTTGTCTCTCATCGATGACGAGGCGTGCGCGGATGACGACCTCCTGCCGCTGCTGCCGCGCAGCGCCGTTCATGGAAGGAGTTGCGTGGTGAGGATGAGAAACCTCGGCCGCAACGGTCGCTGGTTTCCGCGATCGGCCTTGGCTGCATGCGGATGTCGAACATCATGGGCGGACCGTAGCCGGACAACCCATCGGCACTGCCGATGGATAGGATCGGAATATCATGGCTATTCGGGGGGCCGTCCGCGTGAGACAGAAGGAGCCATGTTTCGCTCGCTCAAAAAACGCCTGTCACGCCAAGTATCCGCACCACTCAAGCGCACCCCGGAGACCGTTTCCATGACGATCCTGCATATCGATGCCAGTATTCTCGGCGGTTATTCCGTCAGCCGTTCGCTTTCCGCGGAGATCGTCGCCCGGCAGCAGGCGCTGCATCCGGGTTCGAAGGTGATCTACCGCGACCTCGTGGTCGATGCCGCCCTGCACCTGTCCGATCGACACATCGCCGTCTTCCAGGGAGGTGCTGTGACCGATCCGGCGCTTGGCGCAGATCTCGCCGCGGGTGGCGCCTATATCGACGATCTCTTCGCCGCCGACATCATCGTCATCGGCGCGCCGATGTACAACTTCTCGATCCCCTCGCAGCTCAAGGCCTGGATCGATCGGGTTTGCGTCGCGGGCCGGACCTTCCAGTACGGCGCGAAGGGGCCCGAGGGCCTGCTTCCAAAGGGCAAGAAGGTGTTCATCGCCTCCTCGCGCGGCGGCGTCTACACCGGCGACAGCCCGGCGGCCGTGCTCGAACACCACGAGACCTACCTCAGGGGCGTGCTCGGTTTCATCGGCCTGACCGACGTGACCGTCGTGCGTGCCGAAGGGCTCAATCTCGGGGAAGAGGCCAAGGCCGCCGCAATCGCCAAGGCGAAGACCGAGATCGCCGCACTCGCAGCCTGAGCGGCCCGCAGAACCGACCCAACCGAGGTGCGACGCAATGGGGCCCGGAACCGCGACGGCGGTTCCGGCGCCGACATCGTGTGCCTCGAAAGACGGGGCACGCGCGCGTTTCCGAGGGCTGAACTCATTCTCATCGTTACGGCCTGAGCGAACGAAGGGAAAGAGCGGAAACCAGCATGGAGATCGGCATCGACAGTTTCGCGGCGATCCTGCCCGATCCCGCGACCGGCAGGAGTCCCTCGCCGACCGAACGGCTCGCCAACCTCCTGGAAGAAGTGGAGGCCGCGGATCAAGCCGGGCTCGACCTGTTCGGGGTGGGCGAGCATCACCGACCTGAGTTCCTGGACTCGGCGCCCGCGATCATTCTGGCCGCCGCCGCCGCACGTACGAAAAACATCCGCCTGACCAGCGCCGTCACCGTCTTGAGCGCCGGCGATCCGGTGCGCGTCTTCCAGGAATTCGCGACCCTCGACCTGATTGCCAAGGGACGGGCAGAGATCGTCGTCGGGCGTGGCTCGTTCGGCGAAGCCTATCCGCTGTTCGGGCTCCAGTGGGAAGACTACGACGACCTCTTTGCCGAGAAGCTCGATCTGTTCCTGAAGTTGCGCGAGACGACCCATGTGCATTGGTCCGGGCGCTCTCGGCCGGTACTGACCGGCCAGGGCGTCTATCCGCGGCCGCATCAGGAAGAACTCCCCATTTGGCTCGGCGTCGGTGGCACGCCGCAGTCCTTCGTCCGCGCCGGCGTGCTCGGCCTGCCGCTGATGGTCGCCATCATCGGCGGCGCGTTTCGTCGATTCCGTCCCCTGGTCGATCTTTACCGCGAAGCCGGACGGCGGGCTGGCCATCCACCCGAACGGCTTAAGGTCGGGGTCCATGCCATTGGTTTCGTCGGCGTGACCGCCAACGAGGCCAAGGACGCCTTCTTCCCGGGCTGGCAATATATGTTTACCGAGATCGGGCGCGAGCGCGGCTGGCCGCCCGCGACGCGGGCGCAGTTTGACGTGATGTGCGGCCCGAACGGCGCCTTTCTGATCGGCGATCCTGCAACGGTTGCGACCAAGATGCTCGCGGCAAGCGAGGCGCTCGGCGGGGTGTCGCGCATCACCTTCCAGATGAGTTCGGCCTCGCTGGAGCATTCGGCCATGAAGCGGTCGATCCAGCTTCTCGGCGCTGAGGTCGCCCCGATCGTCCGCCAGGCCACTACCACCCCACCGCCTATGGCCGGCTAGGAGAATGCAGCCACAGCACCGCATGAAGCCGGAGGCCGCCCGACCAGGCGCCAATCCAGCACGCCCCGATCGCGACGCCGCTCGCCCCTCATGCGCCTCCGTGCCGGTTCCCTGATATAAATCGCGCCGTCTTTGTCTCTGCGCGGAGTCGCCTATGCCCGGTTGCCGTCCTGCGATCGTCGCCCTCCTCGGCGGGCTGTGCCTTGCCGGCGGCCTTGCGGTCCCTCCGGCCGGCGCGGCCGCGCGTCATGCCCCGGCGACCGCCCACCTGCATCCCGCCGCCCCGGCGGTCCCGGTGCCCGCCGGGCCCTCGCCCATCGCCCCGCTCGCGCTGCCCGGCATGCCGCCGCCGCCTGCGCTTGCCGACGAGGCGAGCTACGTGCTGATGGACGCCACCACCGGCACGGTCATCGCCGCGAAGGCGCCCGACCTGCGCTGGCCGCCGGCGAGCCTCGCCAAGCTGATGGCCGCCTACCTGATCTACCAGCAGCTCGGCCACGGCTCGCTGAAGACGGACCAGGTCGTGCCCGTCAGCGCCACCGCCTGGCGCACCGGCGGATCGCGCATGTTCATCTCGCCCAAGACGACCGTGACGGTCGATCAACTGCTGCACGGGCTGATCATCGATTCCGGCAACGATGCCACCGTGGCGCTGGCGCAGGCAGCCGCCGGCACGCGCGGTGCCTTCGTGCAGATGATGAACGCGACCGCGGCCAGGCTCGGGCTCGCCGGCACCCATTACACCAACGTCACCGGGCTACCCGATCCGGATATGTACAGCACCGCGCGCGACGTCGCGACCCTGTCGCGCGCGTTGCTCCTGCAGTACCCCGAGGTGCTGAAGATCTCCGTGCACAAGCATTACACCTTCGACAAGATCCGGCAGCGGAGCTGGAACCCGGTGCTGTTCCACGACCCGACGGTGGACGGCCTCAAGACCGGCCGCACCACCGCGGCCGGCCATTGCATCGATGCGACTGCGCTGCGCGACGGCCACCGGCTGATCGCGGTGGTGCTCGGCGGACCGAACTGGAGCACCAGCACCAAGGCGATCGAGGCGCTGCTCGACTACGGCTACCAGTTCTACACCGACGCGACGATCGCCGAGGCCGGGCGGCCGGTCGGCAGCTTGGCCGACGCGAAATACCAGCCGGAAACCGTCCCGGTCGGCGCCGGGCATGACGTGGTGGCGACGGTGCCGATCGCGAGCGTGAAAACGCTCAGCACGACGGTCGCGCTCGATCCGCCGGCGGGGCACGCTATCGCCCGCGGCGCCGTCGTCGGGCAGGTCACGATCAGCGCGAACGGCAAGCCGATCGCGACGGTCCCGGCGGTCGCACTTGCGCCGACCCAGCCGGCCGGGTTCGTGACCCTGCTGATGCGCCGCGCACGCAATCTGTTCTGAGCCGGCGCTTCCGATCCTGGGGCAGGCAGGGGCCGGGCGCAGACGCAGGGCGTGGAGTGGTGTAGGGAGGCGGCGAACGCCGCCTCCGGGAGACATGCCATGCGTCCGTCGTTCCGCCGCCTGCTGGCGCTGACCGCGCTTGGCCTCCTGCCGACCCTCGCGGCCGCCGCGCCCCCGCCCGCCAACTCGGGTCCCGCCGCCCCGACGCCCGCCGCGCCGCCACCCGCCGCGCCGCCACCCGCCACGCCGACATCCGCAAAGCCCGCTGCCCTCCCGGCGCCGATGCCGCTGCCGCATCCGCTGAAGCCGGTCTCGGTCATCACCTTCGCCGGCGGCTTCGATCTGCCGCTGTGGGTCGCCGAACGGCAGGGCTATTTCGCCGCGCATGGGCTCGACGTCCGCATCACCTACACGCCCGGCTCGATCTACGAGATGTCGAACCTCATCGCCGGCACCTACGACATCGGCATGGCCGCGTTCGACAACGTGGTCGCCTACGACGAGAGCCAGGGCGAATGGCCGGTGCCCCCGAACCCCGACGTGGTCGCGGTGATGGGCGAGGACGACGGCTTCCTCTCGCTCGTCTCGCAGAAACCATACCCCACCATCGCCAGCCTGCGCGGCAAGACCCTGTCGGTCGATGCGATGACCACCGGCTTCGCCTTCGTGCTGGAGGCGCTGCTGGCCAAGAACGGTATTCAGCCGACCGATGTGCATTTCGTGAAAAAAGGCAGCTCGGCTCTGCGCTTTCGCGACATGCTCAAGGACAAGGCGGTCGCGGCGACCATCCAGATCACGCCGTTCGACCTGCTGAGCGCGGCGCACGGGATGCACGTGCTGGCGCGGGTAAGCGACGCCCTTGGTCCGTACCAGGGCCAGGTGGCGGCTGTGCGCCGCGCCTGGGCCATCCAGCATCGGGACGAGGTGATCGGCTTCATCCGCGCGTACCGCCAGGCGATCGACTGGCTCTACCAGCCGGCCAACCGCCAGGTGGCCACGGCGATCCTGGTCGCGCATCTGCCGGCGATGACGTTCCCGCTGGCCAACAAGACGCTCGACGTCCTGCTGGCGCCGAAGGGCGGGCTCGCGCGCGATGCGATGCCGAACATGGCAGGCGTGCGGCTCGTGCTGGCCTTGCGGTCGAAATACGGCACGCCGCCCAAGGCGCTGGACAACCCGATGCAATATCTCGACCTGTCGTATCTCAACGCGGCGTCGCACTGACACGGGGGCAACCGACATGGACTTCGGCATCGCGGTCCCGAGTGCCGCAGAGTCGTGGAAGATCGTGCAGCGCGCCGAAGAGCTCGGCTTCACCCACGCCTGGTTCTACGACACGCAGATGCTGTGCGCCGACTGCTTCGTCGCGATGGCGGCGGCAGCGGTGAAGACGAGCCGCATTCGCCTCGGCACCGGCGTGCTGATCCCGTCGAACCGCATCGCGCCGGTCGCCGCCGGCGCCTTCGCCTCGCTGAACGCGCTGGCGCCGGGGCGGATCGATTTCGGCGTCGGCACCGGCTTCACCGGGCGGCGCGCGATGGGCTTCGGTGCGATGACCTTGGCGGCAATGGAGGACTACATCCATCAGGTGATGCGCCTGCTGGCGAACGAGACGGTGGAATTCGCCATGGAGGGCGAACGCCATCCGATCCGCTTCCTCAATCCCGAGCTTGGACTGATCAACACACACGATCCGGTGACGCTGCACGTCTCCGCCTACGGGCCGCGCTCGCGCGCGCTCACCGCGCGGTTGCGCGCCGGATGGCTGAATTTCATCGGCGTGCCGAGCTCGGGCATCGCCGAACTTGCGGCGATGCAGGCGGCATGGGCGAACGCCGGACATGCGAAGGAGGCGCTGGCCGCGACCGCCTTCGCGCTCGGCTGTATCCTGGAAGACGGGGAGGCGTTCGACTCGCCGCGCGCGCTCGTCGAAGCCGGGCCGCGCGCAGCGGTGCTGCTGCATCGCGCCGCCGATGAGGCGTTGGCCGGCTTGCCCAACACCTCCAAAGTGCCCGACGCAGTCGCCACCGAAGTCGCCGGCTACGTCGCGCTGGCGCGGCAGTTCGAGCCGGCGGAGGCGCGCTACCTGCAGAACCACCGCGGCCATCTGCTGTTCGTGAAGCCGGAGGAACGGCCGTTCGTCACCGCCGAGCTGATCCGCCAGACCACATTCACCGGCACCGCGGCGACCTTGCGCGCGCGCATCGGCGCGTTGCGCGACGCCGGCTACACGCAGTTCGCGATCCAGATCCTGCCCGGGCGCGAAGCGGCGATCGAGGACTGGGGCCGCATCCGCGCCGCGTTCTGACATTGCCGTCGAGCGTGCTGGGCCGTCGAGCGTGCTGGGCCGCCGTGCGTGCCGGGTGCGACATGGCGCCCACAGCGCGCGACCGTTCCGCGTCCGCGACGCGCTTATCTATTGACGAATCGGGCGGATCGGCGGTTTGTCGGCAGCATGAGCGTATCCGCCGCCGAGATCATGGAGCTGCCGCACGGCACCGCGCAGGTTGCCTGGCGCCGCAGCACCCGTGCGCGACGGGTAAGCCTGCGCATCGATCCGCGCGACGGTACCGTGGTGGTGACGTTGCCGACCCGTGCCGGACGCAACGCCGGTGTCGCGCTGCTGCTCACGCATGCCGACTGGGTATCCGACCGGCTCGCCGCGCTGCCCGCCGCGGTGCCATTTGCCGACGGCGCGCTGGTGCCGTTCCTCGGCCGCCCGCACCGCATCCGCCATCTGCCGACGGCGCGCGGCGGCGCGTGGTGCGAGGGCGAGGAGATCTGCGTGACCGGGCGGGCGGAATTCCTGCGCCGGCGGGTGACGGATTTCCTCCGTGCCGAGGCGTTGCACCGGCTGCACGCACTCGCTGTCGAAAAGGCGGCGCAGGCCGGGCTGATCGCGCGCCGCATCGCGGTGAAGGACACGCAGAGCCGCTGGGGCAGTTGTGCCGCGGACGGATCGATCGCGTTCTCCTGGCGCCTCGTGATGGCGCCGGAGATGGTACAGGACTACGTCGCCGCGCATGAGGTTGCGCATCTGCGCCACATGAACCACGGCAAGCGGTTCTGGGCGCTGGTCGACAAGCTCACGCCGCACACCGCGCAGGCCGTGCCGTGGCTGCGCGGGGAGGGGGCGCGACTGCTGCGGATCGGCTGACTGCTGTCAGACCGCTTCCGCATCGATCAGCGCCGCATACAACGCGCCCAGCCGCGCCGTCAGCGGCCCGGGAACCGCCGCCAGGCGCCGTCCGTCGATCGCGCGGACCGGCGTGAGGCCGCCGAATGTTCCGGTCACGAAGGCTTCCTCCACCCCCGCCAGCGCCGTCGGTACATGGTCGTCGCACGCCAGCGCAATGCCGTGCGCCGCGCAGAGCGCGATCACCTTGCCGCGGGTGATCCCGACGAATCCGGCCCGCCCGGTGGAGACGCAGACGATGCCGTCGCGGACGAAGAAGAAATTGGTGGCGTTGCAAGTGGCGATGAATCCGGCATCGTCCAGCAGCAGCGCCTCGTCCGCCCCGGCGCGGCGCGCTTCCAGCAGCGCCATGATGAGCGGCAGCCGGCTGTGGCTGTTCAGCCGCATGGCGAACTGGTCCGATCGCGGACAGCGCAGGGACGCCGTGGCGAGCGCGATCCCCTCGCGGGCCAGCTCCGGCGCCGGCTGCTTGTATTCGGCAACGATCGCGACCGTGGCCGGACCCAGGCTTTGTGCCGGATCCTGGCTCGGCGTCGATTTCGGACCGCGGGTGACCATCAGGCGGATGTGCACGCCGTCGGTCATGGCGTTGGCGGCGCACGTCTCCTTCAGCGCAGCGGCCAGTCCGGCGCGGTCGAGCCCGATGTCGAGCGCGATCGCCGCCGCGCCGGCGCTCAGCCGATCGAGATGCGCGTCAAGGAACAGCAGCCGGCCGCGATGGAGCCGCAGTCCTTCCCACACCCCGTCGCCGGCGATGAAGCCGGCATCGAACACCGATACCATCGCCTGCTCGCGCGGCACCAGCCGCCCGTTCAGCCAGATCAGCACATCATGGTTGCGCGGATCGGCGCGCACCGCCTGACTGCCCGGCATGGCGCCTACTCCAGCGGCACGGTGCGGGCGATCGCGCTGAGCGCGACCCCGCGCACCCGTGCCCGCTCGGCGGCAAGCCCCAGCAGGCCCAGCGCGACCAGCATCGCGACCGCGCTCTGGAACAGCGGCTGGAACATCCATGGCGTATGCGGCACCACCGCGACGGCGGCGATCAATGCCAGCGTGATCGGGATCGAGGCGATGGCGGCAACGATCACGCCCTTCTCGGCCGCGAGGGCGGCGCCCCAATGCCCCGGCCCCGGCGCTCGGCCGAAGGCGAGCCGCAGCGCTCCGATCGCCAGCAGGAGCCACACGAGCAGCAGGCTGAACGAACGGATCACCACGCCGAGCGCCCAGCCGACCAGCACCGATTGCACCAGGAACAACGACCCAAGCACAGCCGTCAGCGCCAGCGCCGCCACCGGCGCGCGGCGGGCGGAGGTCGTGGCGAACACCTCCGGCAGCAGCCCGTCCTGGCCCCAGGCGAACACGAGGCGCGAGGTCGTCATCATCTGCGGCCCCAGGGTCTTGCCGACGATCAAGGCCACGGCGAATTGCAACGCGACACCCACCGCGTGGGGCGCCACCAGCGAAACGAGCCCCGGCGCGGTGGCAAAACCCGCATGCCTGGACTCGATCAGCGCCACGATCGCCCACCATGGCGCGGCGTGGAACAACGCAGCCGCCACCAAAGTGTATAGCACCACGGCGGTCGCCCAGCCGATCATCACCCCGCGCGGCATGGTGCGGCGCGCGTCGCGCGATTCGCCGCCGAGCGCCGGTGCCGCGCTGATCCCGCCATAGGCGAACACGAACAGGGTGCAGACCGACAGGAAGGACCAGAAGTTGATCGGTGCCGGCGCCGTGGGTGGGGCAAGCACGAGATGCGCGCGGGCGCCGGCGAGGGCGATGAAGTGCGCCGGCGGCGTGGCGAAGCCATAGGCGACGATCACCCCAGCCGTCACCAGCACCAGGAACAGCAGCACCGAGACGAACCGCCCATAATTGCCCACGCCGCTCGCGTGGATGGCGAAGATCGCCCAGATCGCCGCCAGCCCCAGGATGATCCGTCCGGCGGGCGTGAGCAGCGCCGCGGCGGGCAGTCCGAGGCCGCCGATCGCGGCGGCGAGGAAGGTCGAGAAGGCGAAGGCGATGAACCCCATCGCCGCGGTGACCGCCACCCACCACAGGAAGCACACGACGAAGCTGATCTTCACGCCGAGCGTGCGCCCGATCCACACATAGGCTGAGCCTGCGCGCGGCAGGGCGGCGGAGAAGCGGGCAAAGAGATGCGTCTTGGTGATGAGCAGCAACCCGGTCACCAGCATCGCCAGCGGCACCAGCCCATGCACGCCGGGATAAACGCCGAGGCTCTGCACCGCGACGAAATTGATCCCCGCACCATACTCGCCGGCGACCGCGGAGGCGATGATGGCGAGCAGCCCGACCGAGCGGGCCAGGCGATAGCCGTCCGGCCCGGGAGCGGCGCCAGGGCCGGAGGCAGGTGCTGGTGCGGGCATGGCGTTTCCCTTGCGCGAGGCGAGGCAGACAGTGTTCGTCCGCCGGGTCGGTTGGTCAACGCGGCAGGCTGGTGTGCCGGTCCTGACGTCCGCGGTGGTCGTCGGCGGTCAGGATCGGCACACCAACCCTTTGTTTTCGGTGGCCGGCTGATCCCGTACCTTCGCTGCGAAGGGCAACGACGATAACGGGCAGGCCACTATCCGGCCAGCGCCACCAGTTCGCGGGTCAGCGCCCCGTCCGGCTTCTGCAGTTCAAGCACGATGGTGAAATGATCGGCGCCGGCGACCGGGATCAGCGCCCCCGGTGCGTGCGCCGCTGCCCGGCGCGCGTGGAGCGCCCGGCTGTCGGCGACCAGCGGCGGCAGTTCGGCCGTGCCGTAAGCGATCGCCAGCGGCTTGGAGGACACCGGCAGGCGCAGCGGCGACAGCGCGGCGATCTCGGCATCGCTCAGCAGCAGTTTGTCGTTCAGGGAGGTGTCGCGGATCGGTCCGAGCTCGAAAATGCCCGAGATCGCGAGCCCGGCCGCCACCGCCGGATGGCTCAGGGCCAGTGCCGTCAGATGCCCGCCGGCCGACCAGCCGGAGAGTACGAGTTTACCGCGGATGCCGTGCGCCGGCCCGTTGGCGGCCAGCCAGTCGAGCGCGGCGGTGACTTCCTCGCCGATCTCGGTGAGCGAGGCGTCGGGGGCAAGCGTGTAGCCCGGCAGGGCGGCCGACCAGCCGCGCGCATAGGGGCCCTCGATCACGCAGGCGAACTGCTCGCGCGCGTTGCGCTGCCAGTAGCCGCCGTGCAGGAACACGAGGCAGGGCGCGGCGGGATCGGCGGCCGGATAGAGATCGATCCGGTTGCGTGGCCGCGGGCCGTACGGGAGGTCGAGCTGCCCCGGATGCGCCGCGCGGAAACTTGCCGAGCGGGCTGCGCGCGCCGCGTTCAGCTCCGCGCTGTTGGCGACCGCCGCGGTGTTGTCGTAGGCCGCGTCGCGATCGGCACGACTCATCGCGCCCCAGTCCAGCTTGCCGTGCATCCGGTCTCTCCTTGCGCCTGGTGTCGCTTAGCATCGGCGTGGCGCCGCTGCCATCGCGGGGCGGAGAAGCTGGGACGGATCAGAGGGCCCGGGGGGGAAGGTTTCGATGCGGGATATCGGAGACCTGCAGACCCGCCCCTGAGCGGACCGGCCGACGGCGCGGGTCAGTGCTGCTGCGGGCCGTCGAGGCTGGTGGTGAACAGATCCGGATGCTGCGCCAGCTTGACGATGCTGATGGCGAAGAACAGCCCGGCGAAGGCGGCAAGCACCAGGATCAGCGCCCAATTGCGTCCGCGTCGGCGCCGGTTCAGTTCCTCCGGGCTCAGGGCCACGCCGTGCATCCGGGTCAACCGGCCAGCCGATCGACGGCGAGCGCGGCGAACAGCAGGAACAGATAGGCGAGCGAGTAGCGGAACGCCGCCCGCGCCGGTGCGTCCCCGGTCAGGCTGACCCCCGTGGCGTCCTGCTTGTCGGCCAGCACCCGCCAGGCGCTGATCAGGAACCCGGCGTCAAGCGCCAGCGCCGTGGCGCCGTACACCGGCCCGGAGAAGCCGATCGCCCAGGGCACCAGCGACACCGCCGCCAGCACCACGGTGTAGAGCATGATGTGCCGGCGGGTTTCCCGCGCGCCCGCGACCACCGGCAGCATCGGCACGCCGGCGCGCGCGTAGTCCTCGTTGGCATAGAGCGCGAGCGACCAGAAATGCGGCGGCGTCCAGAAGAACACGATGGCGAACAGCACCAGCGGCACCAGGGGGACGGAGCCGGTGACCGCGGCCCAGCCGATCACCGCCGGGAAGGCCCCGGCCGCGCCGCCGATGACGATGTTCTGGGGCGTCCGCCGCTTCAGCCACATCGTGTAGACGAACACGTAGAAGACGATCGACAGCGCCAGCACGCCGGCGGCGACCGCGTTGATCGCGACGAACATCAGCAGCACCGAGGCCGCGGCCAGGGTGATGCCGAATCCCAGCGCCGCCCCGGGCGGCATCCGCCCCGCCGGGATCGGGCGGTTGCGGGTGCGCCGCATCAGCGCGTCGATATCGCGGTCGTACCACATGTTGATGGCGCCGCACGCGCCGGCGCCGACCGCGATGCAAAGCACTGCCGTGATGCCGAGCACGGGGTTGATGCCGCCCGGGGCGATAAGCAGCCCGATCGCACCGGTGAAGACGACGAGCGACATCACCCGCGGCTTGAGCAGGGCAATCCAGTCGCGGATGTCGGTTTCCTGCGCAGTGGCGGCGACAAAGGGGGGCGCGACGAAAGCCGGGGGGGACGTATCCCCCCCGGCCGAGGCAGTGGTGTCGAGAGCGAGGCTCATTCCCGGGTCAATCGATCAGAGGCAGTTCCTCAAATGTGTGGAAGGGGGGCGGGGACGACAAGGTCCACTCCAGGGTGGTCGCGCTCTCGCCCCAGTAGTTGTCCGCCACCTGGACCTTGGAGGTGAAGGTGCGGAACAGCACGTAGAAGAACACGAGGAAGGCGATGCCGCTCAGGAACGCGCCGAGGGAGGAGACGAAGTTCCATCCCGCGAAGGCCTGCGGGTAGTCCGGATAGCGCCGCGGCATGCCCGCCGCGCCCAGGAAGTGCTGCGGGAAGAAGGTGAGGTTGACGCCGATGAAGGTCAGCCAGAAATGCACCTTGCCCCAGAATTCCGGGTACTGGCGGCCCGACATCTTGCCGATCCAGAAATAGAACCCGCAGAAGATCCCGAACACCGCACCGAGCGACAGCACGTAGTGGAAGTGCGCGATCACGAAATACGTGTTGTGCAGCACCTGGTCGATGCCGGCGTTGGCCAGCACGATGCCGGTCACGCCGCCCACGGTGAAGACGAAGATGAAGCCGACCGCCCACAGCATCGGCACCGTGAACTCGATCGAGCCGCCCCACATGGTCGCGATCCAGGAGAAAATCTTGATCCCCGTCGGCACCGCGATCACCAGGGTCGCGGCCATGAAATAGGCCCGCGTGTCGACCGAGATGCCGGAGACGAACATGTGGTGCGCCCACACGACGAAGCCGATCACGCCGATCGCCACCATCGCATAGGCCATGCCGAGATAGCCGAAGATCGGCTTCTTGCTGAAGGTGGAGACGACGTGACTGATGATCCCGAACGCCGGCAGGATCATGATGTAGACTTCCGGGTGACCGAAGAACCAGAACAGATGCTGGAACAGTACCGGATCGCCGCCGCCGGCAGGCTCGAAGAACGAGGTACCGAAGTTGCGATCGCAGATCAGCATGGTGATGGCGCCGGCCAGCACCGGAATCGACAGCAGCAGCAGGAACGCGGTCACCAGCATCGCCCAGATGAACAGCGGCATCTTATGGAGCGTCATGCCCGGCGCGCGCATGTTGAAGATAGTGGTGATGAAGTTGAGCGCGCCCAGCAGCGAACTGATGCCCGCGAGGTGCAGCGCGAACAGGGTGAGGTCCATGCCGATGCCCGGCTGGTAGGTGGCGTCCGACAGCGGCGGATAAAGCGTCCAGCCGGTGCCCGAATCACCCAGCAGCAGTCCCGCCACGATCAGCCCGAACCCCGGCGGCAGCAGCCAGAAGCTGATGTTGTTGAGGCGGGGGAACGCCATGTCCGGCGCGCCGATCATCAATGGGATGAACCAGTTGCCGAAGCCGCCGATCAGGGCCGGCATCACCGAGAAGAAGATCATCAGCAGCCCGTGGGTCGTGACGATCGTGTTCCATTCCTGCCCACTCGTAACCACCGTGCCATGCGGGTGCAAGAGCTGCGCGCGCATGATCTCCGACAGCACTGCCCCGGTGGTCCCGCCGACCAGGGCGAAGATCAGGTAGAGGGTGCCGATGTCCTTGTGGTTGGTGCTGAACAGCCAACGCCGCACGAATCCGGGCTTGTGGTCGTGATGCGCGTGGGCGTGGGAATGGTCGTCCGAATGGTCGTGGGTGGTGACGGACATCGCTTGCTCTCCTTCAGGCACGGACCGCGGTCAGTGCCGCATCTCTTGCGCTTGCGCGAACAACTCCGCCGCCGGCAGCACGACGGCGTGAACCTGTGCGGGGACGGGTGCGGCGGCGGCCATCTGCCGCGGCGCGGCGGCGGAGGGCGTGGCGGCGTCCGCCATCTGCTTCTCCGCCCCGGTCGCCCAGGCCTGGAACTGCGCCGGCGTCACCGCGACCACGTCGATCGGCATGCGGCTGTGGTTGGTGCCGCAGATCTGGTTGCATTCCCCGTAGTAGATCCCGGGCTTGTCGATCCGCACCCAAGTCTCGATCGTCCGCCCGGGGATCGCATAGCGCTGCACGCCGAGCGAAGGGACGAAGAAGCTATGGATCACGTCGCTGCTGTCGAGCAGGATGCGTACGTTCTTCCCCGCCGGCAGCACCAGCGGGTTGCTCGCGGTCAGCAGCCGCGGCTCGCCCGGCTTCAGCTTGTCCCCGGCGACGATCGAGCTGATGAAATCGAGGTTCTTCTGCCCGGGGTAGGTATATTCCCAGTACCACTGATGCGCGGTCACCTTGATCGTCATGTCCGGGTCGTAGGTCTTGTTCTCGTAGTAGACCAGCCGGAACGACGGGATGGCGATCACCACCAGAATCAGCACCGGGATGATGGTCCAGGCGATTTCCAGCGCCGTGTTGTGCACGCTCTGGGCCGGCACCGGATTACGCTTGGCGTTGAAGCGATAGATCACCCAAACCAGCAGCGCAGCCACGAACAGGGTGATGGCGATGATGATCCACAGCACCAGGTTGTTCAACGCGATCATGTCGCGCTTCACCGGGCTGTAGCCGGGCTGCAGCCCGATCTCCCACGGCACCGGCTTGCCGAGCACCGGTTCGCTCGGCAGCGCGACCCCTTCGGAGGTGCGCGTCAGCACGGTGGCCGCCCCGGCACCCGCCGGTAGCCCCGCGAACGCCGGCCCCATGGCGGGGGTGAAAACCGGAAGCACCAGAAAAGCCAGGACTATCAGGCCGGCGCCGAGCCGGCGGACAAGCTGCATCGGCCGAATCATTACGTGGTTCCATTCCCCCAAAGGCGACGACAACGGGTTCGCCCGACCAAGGGACGGACCGGCGGCAACAGGGCGTGCCGAACCGGCCGTTCTCCCGCTGCCGTTGCTGGGGTAGCGAAGCTGGCCGGCCAGATCAAGCGGCGCTTTTGCGCTGCGTCACGGGTTGCGCGCGCGATGTGGCCCCCCGCCGTCCGGTGACGGCATGGAAATCATGGTCGTCCGGTGACGGCATGGAAATCATGGTCGTCCGGTGACGGCTCGGAAATCGGGGGCCGTCAGCGACGGCTCAGAAATCCAAGTCGGCGTAGTGCCCCGGCGGCACGATCCCGGCCACCCGGTCGGCCAGCAGGCCGCGGAAGCAGGGGCGGGACTTCATCCGCGCATACCATTCCTTCGCCGCCGGCGCAGTCGCCCAGTCGATCTCGCCGATGTAGTCGAGCGCCGAAAGCTGTGCCGCGGCAGCGAAATCGGCCAGCGAGATCGCCGCCCCGGCGAGCCAGGTGCGGGTCTCGCTCAGCCAGCCGATATACTCGAGATGCGGCCCCAACGCGGCGTAGCCGGCGCGCAACGCGGTCGCGTCCGGGTTGCCGCGGCCCATCAGCCGCTTCATGTATTTTTCGCCAAGCAGGTTGTCCGTCACCTCGGCGGCAAACTTGCCGTCGAACCAGGCCGCGAGCCGGCGCACCTCCACCCGCTCGGCCAGGGTGCGCCCCATCATCCTCGTATCGGGATAGGCTTCCTCCAGATACTCGGCGATCACGCCGGAGTCGGGCACCGCAAGCCCGTTGTCTTCCAGCAGGGTGGGCACGGTGCCGGCGGGATTGAGGTCGAGGTAGTCGGGCCGGCGTTCCCAGACCTTCTCCATCCGCAGCTCGAACGGCAGGCGCTTCTCGGCCAGCAGCAGGCGAATCTTGCGCGAGGAAGGCGACAGCGGCAGGTGGTAGAGGTAACGCATCGGCCTCGCTTATCGCATCCGCCCCGGCCTGCGCCAAGGGCTTGCCGGTGCCGTCGGACCCGAAGAACGCTTGAGCGGCAGGGGACGCCCGCGCACAGTGGCGCCCGCTTCATCGGGGGAGGGAACGCGCCATGCGGTTGTTCGATCTGACGGGAAAAGTGGCCGTCGTCACCGGCGGCAACGGCGGCATTGGCCTCGGGATGGCACTCGGCATGGCCGAGGCCGGGGCGGCGGTCGTGCTGGCCGGGCGCGACGCGGCGAAGGCGGAGACCGCGCTCGCCGAACTCACCGCGCGCGGCGCCACCGCCCGCTTCATCGCCGCCGACGTGACGCACGGGCAGGCCTGCCGCGACCTGGTGGCGGAGACCCTGGCCCAGTTCGGCCGGCTCGACATCCTGGTCAACAACGCCGGCACGTCGATCCGCAAGATGCCGCAGGACTATACCGAAGCCGAGTGGCACCACGTGCTGGACACCAACCTCACCGGCGCGTTCCTTTGCTCCCAGGCCGCCTATCCGGCGATGAAGCAGGCCGGCGGGGGCAAGATGATCAACATCGGCTCGATGATGTCCTTGTTCGGCGCGCCCTACGCCACGCCCTACGCGGCGAGCAAGGGCGGCATCGTGCAGATGACCCGCGCGCTCGCCACCGCCTGGGCGAAGGACCACATCCAGGTGAACGCGGTACTGCCGGGGTGGATCGACACCGAACTCACCCGCACCGCGCGCAATCAGGTGGATGGGCTGCACGAGCGGGTGGAGACGCGCACGCCCGCCGGGCGCTGGGGCCAGCCTGCCGACCTCGCAGGGATCGCGGTGTTCCTGGCGGGGAAGGGGTCGGATTTCGTCACCGGGACGGCGATCCCGGTCGACGGCGGGTTCTCCATCGTGACGTGACGGCTACGGCGCCGGGTCCACCCGAGTGGTGGCGTAGAGCTGCGCCAGGCGGAACGAGCCGGCGATGCTTTCCGGCGCGATCGCTACCCGGCCGGCGCGTGACTGCCGATCGCCGCCTCCACCGCCGCGGCGATCGCGAACAGCCGCGCGTCCCCCATTGTCTCGCCCACCAGCATCAACCCTACCGGCGGCTCGCCGGCCCGGTGGCACGGCAGGCTGATCGCGCAGCGATCGAGGAAGTTGAACAGGGTCGTGTGCCGCAGGGTGAGCAGGTTCACCCGGTTGTACTCCCGCTCGTCGTCCAGCGCCGCAATCGGCGCCGGCAGGATCGGCGAGGTCGGCAGCACCAGCGCGTCGAACCCGGCGGTGCGGCGGTCGAACGCGGCGATCAGCCGGGCGCGCGTCGCCAGCAGATCGAGGTAGTCCGCCGCGCCGATCCGCGCGCCGCGCTCGATACGGGCGCGGATGCGCGGATCGTAGCCCTCGGCGTGCTCGGCCAGCAGGGCACGGTGCCAGGCGAAGGATTCCGCCGCGGTCAGGCCGCCCATCCCGTTCGCCGCAAAGACCGCGTCGAACTCCGGCACCGCGAGCGGCACGATGCGCGCGCCGGCGGCCGTCAGCGCGGCCAGCGCCCGCTCGAACGCCGCCGCGACCGCCGGTTCCACCCCATCGGCCAGCAGCGCCTCCGGTACCGCGAGCCGCAGCCCGGCCGCTTCGGCTGCCGCCGGCGGGGCCGGTGCCGCGCCTGCCAGCACCGCGTCCAGGATCGCGCAGCAGCCGACCGAGGGCGCCAGCGGCCCCACCGAATCGAGGCTCGGCGCCAAGGGCAGCACCCCCGCGATCGGCACCCGACGCGCCGTCGGCTTGTAGCCGGTCACACCGCAGAACGCCGCCGGGATGCGGCATGATCCGCCCGTGTCCGTCCCCAGCGCGCCCAGTGCCATCCCGTCGGCTACCGACACGGCGGCCCCCGACGAGCTGCCCCCCGGGATGCGCCCGCCGCCCGCCTCTGCCGCCTCTTGTCCTCGGGGCCGCTCCCACGGGGCGCGCGGGGTGCCGAAATGCGGATTGATGCCGAGGCCGGAGAAGGCGAATTCCACCATGTTGGTTCGCCCGACCGGCACGAATCCTGCCGCCAGCAGCCGCGCGACCACCGGCGCGTGGGCGACGGCCGGCGGCGCATCGGCCAGCACGCGCGACCCGGCCCGTGTCGGTTCGCCGGCCACGTCCAGCAGGTCCTTGAGGCTGACCGGGATGCCCGCATAGCGTGACGGCGCGCGCCCGGTCCGGCGCAGCGCGTCCATCGCATCGGCGCCGGCGCGCGCCTGCGCGGCGTAGACCGTCACGAAGGCGCGGCCGCCCTCGCCGGCGGGATCGGCGATGCGCGCGAGACAGGTCTCGACGATGGCGCGGCTGGTGGTGCGCCCGTCCGCCAGGGCTTGGGCGTGGTCCTCGATCGTGCGCATCGTCCGCTCCGCTTTTTCGTCGTGACGCCGTATCTTCCACGATCCCGCCGGCGCGTCCACGCGTGCGCGGTCCCGGCATCAGGGGCGCTGCCCGCAGGCGATCACCGGGACGTGATGATCGGGCGATATACAGAATTGTAACGCCGCGGGCGTGGCGTGTGCCGCCCGGCGGGGGACTTTACCGATCGATTGCGCACCACGCGGACAACGGGAGCCAACACTTTGTCGCATTCCGTCACCGGCGCCGCGCTGGATTTGATCAATTACCAACCCATAGTGACTGACACCTTCGACGACAGTGGAAATCCAGATGCAGTCCCAGCCCTTGGTGGTCATCGGCGCGCCCCGCTCGGGCACGACGTTTCTCTGCAACGTTCTCAACCAGCACCCGCTGGTCGAACTTACCGATGAGAGCCGCATTTTTGTCTGCATCAAGGATCTCATCGACTCCCGCTGCGCGCGACCGGACCTGGTCGGCGTTGCCTTTCGCGATCGGTTCACGCGCTTCGTGCACGATCGGGCCGGCGGCTGGGTAGAAGACTTTTATCGCAACGAACTCGGCTTCACGGCGCCGATCTGGGGCGACAAGCATCCGCCCTATGCGGACCCGGCGGTGTTGTCGGGACGACGCGGGTCGGTCGAGCGCCTGCCGCGTTCCGGCTCCTGCCTGCGCCTGATCCGCAAGGTCCTGCCCACGGCCAAGTTCATCCACATCCACCGCGATCCGCGCGATGTCGCCTTCTCCCTGGTGGGACGCGGCTGGACCCCGTCGGTGGAGGACGGCGTGCAGGTGTGGCGCCAGTACGTGACCGAAATAAGCGAATTCTTCGCCGAGATCGACGCCGACCGCCAGTTGACGATCGCCTACGGCGATCTGCTGGAGGCGATCGAACCCTCAGCGGCAGCGCTCGGCCGGTTCCTCGACCTCGCCGACTGGTCGGCGATCACCGCGTTCCTGCAGGCGCAACGTCGGCACCCGACACCTTTCAGCGATCCGGTAACGAACCTGGTGGCGGTCACGCGAAGCCGCGCCGCCCGCCCGCACAACCGCCGGGCGCTCGCGCTGGCGGGCGAGCCGGCCGAGCGCCTCGGTTATTACGCCGTCTCCTGACCGCGCGCCGGCGCTGGCTGCGGGGTTTGCAATCACGTAGGCTGCCGGGCGGAGAGTGACCCATGCCCGACGTACCGACCAAACCCGTCCTGCTCACCGGCGCCTCCGGCGCGCTCGGCCGGATGCTTGCGCGCAGCCTGGGCGCCGCGGGCTGGCGGTTGCGGCTGACCGATATTGCGCCGTTTCCCGATCGGCTGCCGGCCGATGCGACCTTCACCGCCGCCGACCTCGGCGATGGCGTGGCGATGCTGCGGCTCGCCGAAGGCTGCGGCGCGATCCTGCATTTCGGCGGGGTATCGGTAGAACGCCCATTCGAGGAGATCCTCGGTCCCAACCTGCGCGGGCTCTATCACATCTACGAAGCGGCGAGGCGGGAACGGGCGCGGGTCGTGTTCGCGTCTTCCAACCACGCCGTCGGTTTCCATGAACGCAGCGAAACGATCGACGCCGGCGATCCGTTCCTGCCGGACGGCTACTACGGCCTGTCGAAAGCCTACGGGGAGCTGATGGGCCGGCTCTATTGGATGAAGCACGGGGTCGAAAGCGTGTTCGTGCGTATCGGCTCCTGCCTGCCCGAGCCGGTGAACGCGCGCATGCTGGCGAGCTACCTGTCCTTCGCCGACCTCACCCGCCTCGTGACCCGCGCGGTGCTGGCCGAACGCGTCGGCGCCGGCGTCGTCTGGGGCGCGTCCGCCAACCGGGCGATGAGCTGGTGGCGCGCCGACGACCGCGCAACGATCGGCTGGGCGCCGACCGACAGCGCCGATCCGTTCGCCGCCCAGCTCAAGGACAAGCGCAGCGACGACCCGGTGGAGGAACGTTACATGGGCGGCGCGTTCTGCGCGATCGACTATTCCCGCCCGGACGGCGCGGCGTAAGCGCGCCTCATACCAGCGGCCCCGGCCGATTTACTCGTCCGGCGTCCACCTGGCCGCTGGTATGTCCTTGATTTTGCGCATGGTCGCCCCGCCAACCCCATGCGCGATACCGGCCGGCCGAAGAGGCCGCCGGTATCACGCCGCCACCGCCAGCGCGTTGTGCCCGCCGAGCGCGCGGTGGGCCAGATAGGCCGGGATCGCCAGCGCCCCGATCGCAGCACCTGCGAACATCGCCCCGCCGGCGTCTCCGTAGGCGTCCGCCGCGATCCCGCACAGCGCCGGCGCCAGCGCGCCGCCGCCGTAGTAGATGGTGAAGAAAATCCCCATCCCCACCGCCCGGTTCTCCACCCGCGACGACAGGGTGCCGAGCGCGATGATGATCCCGGCGTGCACCGACCCCGGCAGCCCGACCACCGCGCCCCACAGCGCCGGCATGCCGAAGACCCCCATCGCCGCGGTGCCGAGCACCATCGCCGTCGTCCCCGCCGCGAACAGGAGCGGCGCGCCCCAGCGCCCCGCCGCCACGCCGCCGAGCGGCGTCGCCAGCACGTTGCCCCAGGTTGCCAGCGCCACCACCAGCCCGATCAGCGCCAGGCCCTGCCCGCGCGCCGTCATCAGCGCCGGCGCGTAGGACAGGAATGCCGCATAGCAGGCGGTGTAGGCGGTCCAGATCAGCCCCGCGCAGGCCGACAGCGCCGCCTCCCGCCCGCTGGGAAACGAAAATCCGTACAGCGGCTCGGGCGCGCCGGGTGCGGGGCGATAGGCGGCGAGGAACAGGCCGAGCGCCAGCGCCGCCTCCGCCGCACCCGAGCCGAACGCCGCGCTCCAGCCGAATGCCTGCGCGAGCGGCGGCAGCACGAGCTGGCTCAGCCCGACGCCGACCGGGTAGGCGGCCGACGACAGGCTGATCGCCAGCATGAAGCGCGGGCCGGTGAACCAGTCGGCGATCACCTTGCTCTGCAGCACCATCATCGCCACTGCGCCGAGGCCGGAGACGAATTGCCCGAGCGCGATCCCGTGCGCCGTCGGCGCCGCGATGCAGAGCGCCTGGCCCACCGCCATCAGCGCCATCCCGCCGCCCAGCACCAGCCGATCGCCGAAGCGCCGCCCGAGCAGCCCGAGCGGCAGCGCCACGAACGCGCCCGACAGCATGTAGACGCCGATCAGTGAGCCGAACGCGGCGTAATCGAGATGCAGCCGGGACATCAGCGCCGGCCCGAGGCTCGCGAGGGTCTGGTATTCGTAGCCGAAGCCCACGCGCGCGAGCAGCAGTGCGGTCAGGATGACCCAGGATCGGCGCACCATATGTCTTCCTCCCGGGACTTCCGTTCCGGACGCCCGGGGAACGGGTCCCGGACCGGCGCCAATTTTTGACCGGCGCCAATTTTTCGACCGGGGCCGGCCGCGGCCGAGTCTGCGGTGTTCGCGGGGGTGCCTCGTTGCGTCCCACGGTAGCCTGCGGCGGTGCGCGTGCCTATCTTCGACCGATGCCGGATACGCCCGCTTTCCTCGATCCCGCCCGCCCGCCGGTCCCCGACCTCGTGGTGGCGCGTGGGATCACCCCGTTCCACCTGCCGCACCGCCCGGTGCGCGGCCGGCTGATCCGGCTCGGCCCGCTCGCCGACGCGCTGCTGACCCGGCATGCTGCCCCGGAGCCGGTGACAAGATTGGCCGGCCAGGCGCTCGCCCTGGCGGCGGCGCTTGCGAGCGCGCTCAAGTTCCGCGGCTCGTTCAGCCTGCAGGCGAAGGGCGACGGGCCGGTGCCGCTGCTGCTCGCCGACTGCACCGACGCCGGCGCGTTGCGCGGCTATGCGCGCGCCGCGCCGGAACGGCTGGAGGCAGCGCTCGCCGCCGACCCGGCGCCCTCGGCGGGACGGCTGCTCGGCACCGGTTACCTTGCCTTCACGGTCGACCAAGGACCGGAGACGCATGCCCAGCAGGGTATCGTGACGATCGAGGGCGAGACCCTGGCGGCGATGGCGCTGCACTATTTCCGCACCAGCGAGCAACTGCCCTGCGCGCTGCACCTCGCCTGTGCGCGCACCGATGCCGGCTGGCGCGCCGGGGCGCTGATCCTGGAGCGGATCGCCGGCGCTGGCGGCATCGATCCGGCACTGAGCGAGGCGGACCAGGCGGAAAGCTGGCGCACCGCCACCGTGCTCGCCGCGACGTTGACCGACGCCGAGCTGCTCGACGACGCGTTGCCGGCGGAGCGCCTGCTGTGGCGGCTGTTCGGCGCCGAGGGCATCGCCGCCGACCGGCCGCGCGCGCTGT
The DNA here is from genome assembly GCA_963708095.1 of uncultured Pseudomonadota bacterium. GTDB lineage: Bacteria > Pseudomonadota > Alphaproteobacteria > Acetobacterales > Acetobacteraceae > JAJZVS01. The sequence continues at coordinate 1,330,609 of OY970182.1, read as the reverse complement.
CCTACGGCTGCCGCTGCTCGCGCGCCCGCCTGACCGGGATACTGGAAGGGTTCCCCCCTGACGATCTCGACCACATGGCGGTGGCCGGCGACATCGTGATGACGTGCGAGTTCTGCAACTACGACTTCCGGTTTCCGCGCGCCGAGCTGCGCGGCCGCCCGGCGCCCGGGGAGGACGTGCCGTGACCGCACCGGCATCGATCGCACCGGCATCGATCGCGCCGGCAACGAGCGCGCCGGCAACGAGCGCGTCGGCATTGACCGGGTCGGCATTGACCCCGGGGGGGCGGGTCCGCATGGTGCCGCCGCAGTCTGGTCCAGGAACGATCCGCATGTCCGTCAGCCTGTCCCGCCGCGCCGCCCTGCTGCTGCCGCTGCTGCTTGCCGCCTGCGGCGGCGAGGCGCCCGCGCCGGTTTCCTACACGCCGCTCGACTACAGCTACCTGCCGCCGTTGCAACTGAACGTGGCGCGGGTGGAGGTCGAGCAGCATTTCATTCCCTCCGGCGAGCCGCCGTCGGTGAACCAGTACGATCCCGTCTCGCCCACCGCGGCACTGCGGCGGATGGCGGTGGAGCGGCTGAAGCCGTTCGGCTCGGCGGGCAGGGCGGTGTTCGTGATCGAGAACGCCTCGCTGGTGCAGGACGGCGACACGATCACCGGGACGTTCACGGTGCGGCTGGAGATCTATACCTCGGCCGGCACGCGGGCGGCCTTTGCGGAGGCGACGGTGTCGCGCCAGCGGGTGGGCGAGGTGCACAACCTGTCGGAGACGCTCTACCTGCTCACCCGGCAATTGATGGACCGGATGAACGTCGAGATGGAGTACCAGATCCGCCGTTCGCTCGGCGACTGGCTGGTGCCCCCGGGCGCGGAGGCGGCGCCGGTGCAGGCGGCGCCGCTGGTGCCGCCGGGCGGGGTCGCGCCGACGTATCCCGCGCCGCCCCCCGGGCAGCCGCCGTCCTCGTTGCCGCCGCAATCCTTGCCGCCGCAATCCCTGGCGCCGCTCCCGCTGGTGCCGGTCGCCCCGGCGGTCGTCCCGCCGGCGCAGTAACGGCGGCCGCCGGCGGCGGGCCGGCGGATTGCCGGTTTCGCTTCCGGATGCGCCGCGATCTGCCGCAGCCGCTCATTGGACAGAGTGCCGTCCGCAGGGCACGCGGCAGGCGCCGGACCCTTCGGCGAGGTCGGGGGTGATGCCGGGGAAATGCTGTCGTTCCTCGTCCGGCACAGATCGGAGTGACGCCGCTCTTGCGGCCGGGGCGGGGGCGTGGGGAGAATGAGGGCCGGATCCCGCCCTCGCCTGACCGTTGCAACGATCGGAGTACCCCACGCCGTGGCCGCCTTCGCCAGCACCGAGACCTATATCGCCTCCCGCGACCTCGAAGTCGCCGTCAATGCCGCCGTGACCTTGCAGCGTCCGTTGCTGGTGAAGGGCGAGCCCGGCACCGGCAAGACCATGCTGGCGCACGAGGTCGCGAACGCGCTCGGGATGGAGCTGATCGAGTGGCACATCAAATCCACCACCAAGGCGCAGCAGGGGCTCTATGAGTACGACGCCGTCTCCCGCCTGCGCGACGGCCAGCTCGGCGATCCGCGGGTGCACGACATCGGCAATTATATCGTGCGCGGCAAGCTGTGGGAGGCGTTCGCGGCGGACCGGCCGGTCGTCGTGCTGATCGACGAGATCGACAAGGCGGACATCGAGTTTCCGAACGACCTGCTGCTGGAACTCGACCGCATGCAGTTCTTCGTCTACGAGACACGCCAGACCGTTGTGGCTGCGCACCGGCCGGTGGTGATCATCACGTCCAACAACGAGAAGGAGCTGCCGGACGCGTTCCTGCGCCGCTGCTTCTTCCACTATATCCGCTTTCCCGATCGCGCGACGATGGAACGGATCGTCGCGGCGCACTACCCGGGCCTGAAGCAGGATCTGGCGCGGGAGGCGCTCAACGTCTTCTTTCAGATCCGCGACGTGCCGGGGCTGAAGAAGAAGCCGGCGACGTCGGAGCTGCTGGATTGGCTGAAGCTGCTGATGGTCGACGACCTGGCGCCCGAGGTGCTGCGCAGCACGGACACTCATGTGGTGATCCCGCCGCTGCACGGCGCGCTGCTCAAGAACGAGCAGGACGTGCATCTGTTCGAGCGCATCGCCTTCCTGGCCCGGCGCGGGCAGGGCTGATGTTCGCGGGTTTCCTGCTCGGTCTGCGCAATGCCGGCCTGCCGGTGTCGGTGACCGAGTACCTCGCGCTGATGGGGGCGATGCGGGCGGGCGTGGCCGAGTACAGCATCGAGGATTTCTACTACCTGGCCCGCGCGGTGCTGGTGAAGGATGAGCGCCACCTCGATCGCTTCGATCGCGTATTTGCCGAGGCGTTCCGCGGCCTGGAAGCCGGGGAGGGGGTGGACGCGCGCGCGCTGCCGGAGGAATGGCTGCGCAAGCTGGCGGAAAAATTCCTGACGCCGGAGGAGATGGCGAAGATCGCGGCGCTGGGTGGGCTGGAGGCGCTGATGCAGCGGCTGGCCGAGCTGCTGGCGGAACAGAAGGGGCGCCACCAGGGCGGGTCGAAATGGATCGGCACGGCCGGGACCTCGCCGTTCGGGGCGTACGGCTACAACCCGGAGGGGGTGCGGATCGGGCAGGACAAGTCCCGGCACCGGCGCGCGGTGAAAGTGTGGGACCGGCGGGAGTTCCGCGACCTGGACGGGGATGCGGAGCTGGGCACGCGCAATTTCCGCCTGGCCTTGCGGCGGCTGCGCCGGTTCGCGCGCCAGGGCGCGCCGGTGGAGCTGGATATCGCCGACACCATCCGATCGACCGCGAACAACGCCGGGACCTTGGATCTGAAACTGGTGCCCGAGCGGCACAATGCGGTGAAGATCCTGCTGTTTCTGGATGTCGGCGGGTCGATGGACGAGCATGTGCGGCTGTCGGAGGAGCTGTTCTCCGCCTGCCGCGGGGAGTTCAAGCATCTGGAGCATTTCTACTTCCATAATTTCCCGTACGAACGGGTATGGAAGGAGAACCGGCGCCGGCACGACCTTGTGGTGGGGACCGAAGAGGTGCTGCGCACCTACGGGGCGGACTACCGGCTGATCTTCGTGGGGGACGCTGCGATGTCGCCGTACGAGATCACGATGGCCGGCGGGAGCGTGGAGCACTGGAACGCCGAGCCGGGGCGGGTGTGGCTGGAGCGGCTGACGGCACACTACCGGCGCGCGGCGTGGCTGAACCCGACGCCCGCGGATGGGTGGGGCTACACGCAATCCATCGCGATGACCCGGCAGTTGATGGAGGGGCGGATGTTTCCGCTGACGCCGGACGGGATCGAGGCGATGACGCGGGAGCTGGGACGGTAGGAACCGAATGATGTCACGAAAATTTCGTTATTCTTGACAGGCTCCGAGTGGCCCGAAATCCCCGCGGCCGATCCATCGCCCTGGGCTTCGTGTGACGTGCCGGATTGTTGAACGGCACACCCGGCCCGCTCAACATCGTTTGTGTTGCCGCCGCGCGTCGTCAGAGGATCCAATGCGATCGCTGGTGGGCTGCTAATCACGACCGGGGGAGGTGCGCGTGCGTCGGCTTGTCTATGATCTCGGCATGCACGGCGGCGAGGATACCGCCTTCTACCTCAAACGCGGATTCGAAGTGGTCGGGGTGGAGGCAAACCCGCGGCTCGTCGAGATGCTGGACGATAAATTCGCCCGGGAGATCCGCTTCGGACAACTCCGGATCGTCGGCAAGGCGATCAATTCCCATCCCGGGCGGGCCAAGTTCCTGGTGAACGCGGTGTCGGTCTGGGGCACGCTCACGGAGGCGTTCGCGGAGAGAAATGCCGGTGAGGGTGCGGAGGCCCACGAGATCATGGTGGAGTGCGTAACCTTCGCGGACATCCTGCGCGAGTACGGCATGCCGTATTACCTGAAGATGGACATCGAGGGGTGCGAATCCTTCTGCCTCGATGACTTGCGAGAATTCTCCGGCCGACCACGTTACATTTCCGTCGAATCCCGTGCCACCTCGCCCGGCAACGGTTTCGCCGACACTTTGCGGGAACTGCGCACGCTACGCGAGCTGGGCTATCACCGCTTCCGCTATCTTGATCAGGCGACGATCCCGGGGCGCACGGACGAGCTGACCGGCGAAGGCGGACCGATTCGGTATACGTTTCCCGAACACAGCAGTGGCCCCTTCGGCAAGGACCTCGGCCGTGGCTGGCACTCTTATGCCGGTGCGGCGGTCGCCGGCTTATCGCTGCGAGCGGTCGACGATGTGTGCGGGCAGAACGGCCGGCTCCGTGGCCGACGCGGGATGCACCGGATGGGTCGGATCCGGGCACGCCTGACGGGCCAGCCGGAGCACTGGTACGATCTGCACGCGAGCATGGAGGAAGGTCACTAATCCGCCTTGTCGGTGGGGAAGCCCGCATTGGACCGAAAGAGCCGGCCGAATGCGTTTTTTGGACGGTGGCAAATGGCGCGACGGCGACACCGCCGCCGAGGGCGGCATCGCCGCACGCATCCGCCGCGCCCCGTGGCCGATCGGTCCGGTTCGGCGATGCACCGGATACCACCCTCCGGCTCGCCGCCCCAGGCAGGCTTGCGCGGGTCGTCACACGGGTCGCGGCGCAAGCCTGCTCAGGTCTTGATGTGAGCGCAAACCTCCGGAGGTTTGCTCAGGCCCGGCCGCGGGTGACCAGGCGCCCGGCCCGCGCCGCAGTCGCTTCGCCGACGGCGAACGCGGCCTGGCCGTTCACCCAGGTCGCGACGATTCCCTCCGCCGGCCGGGTCGGGGCGCCGAAATCCGCCGCGTCGCGTACCGTTATTGGATCGAACAGAACCAGGTCGGCATAGGCGCCGGGTCGCACCACCCCGCGCCCCTCCAGCCCGAACACCTCCGCCGTGTGCCCGGTCATCTTGCGCACCGCCGCCTCCAGGCTGAACAGGCCCAGATCGCGCGCGTAATGGCCGAGCACGCGCGGGAAGGTGCCCCACAGCCGCGGGTGCGGGTAGGTGTCGTGCGGCAGGCCGTCGCTGCCGATCATCGCCATCGGGTGCGCCAGGATGCGGCGCACGTCGGCCTCGTCCATCTGGAAGAAGATCGCCCCCGCCGGCAGCAGGCGTTCCGCCGCCGCGCGCGCGGTCACGTTCCACTCCCGCGCGATGTCCTCCAGCATCCGCCCCGCCACCTCCGGATGCGGCACCGACCAGGTGACCTGCACCGGCACGTCGGCGCGCAGACGTTCCGGGATAAGCACGGTCGAGCCGGCGGCGTAGGGATAGACGTCGTAGGCGACCGGCTGGGCACGCGCCGCCGCTTCGAGCCGCGGCAGGGTCTCGGCGGAGCGGCCGAAATTTTCCGGCATCGAGCATTTATGGTGGCTGATGACCACCGGCGCGCCCGTCTCGCGGCCGATGCGCAGAGTTTCCTCGATCGAGGCGACCACGCCGTTCGCCTCGTCGCGCATGTGCGTCACGTAAAGCGCCCCGGCCGCGCGCAGGGCTTCGGCCACTGCGATCACTTCCTCGGTCGGCGCCTCGATGTTGGGCGGGTAATAAAGCCCGGTGGAGAAGCCCGATGCGCCTTGCGCAAGCGCCTCGGCCAGGCGCCGGCGCATGTGCTCGGCCTCGGCGTCGGTTGCGGCACGCTGCGTATCGCCGCCCATCGCCTCCACCCGCAACGACATGTGCCCGATCAGCGCCACGGTGTTGACCGGAGCCGGATCGGCGGCCAGGCGCTGTGCGTAGTCGCCGAAACTGTCGAAGGTCCACCAGGATTCGTCGCCGAGCAGGTCGAGCGGCGGCGGCGGCCGCCGCCCCATCCGCACCGGCGAGAGGCTGATGCCGCAATTGCCGACCACCACCGTGGTCACGCCCTGCGACATCTTGCACAGCATGCAGGCGGGTCCGCACAGCACCGCGCGGTCGTCGTGGGTGTGGGCGTCGATGAAGCCCGGTGCGAGTACCCGGCCGGTCGCGGGGATTTCGCGCTCCGCGCCGGCGGCGCCGAGGTCGCCCACGGCGGCGATGCGGTCGCCGTCCACCGCGACATCCGCGGCAAAGCGCGGGGCGCCGGTGCCGTCGATCACGGTGGCGTTGCGGAAGATGAGGTCGTGGCGGGCCATGGGCGGAAGCTCCGGAGTGCGGCAAGGCGCCCATAAAGCCGCAAACCGCCCCGCCGGCCAAGCCGACGGTCGGGCGGGCAGGGCGTGTCGCGGTTCCCGTCAGGTCGTATACGCAATGGTTAAGGGTGGCGCACAGAAGGACGGTCGCGCTCAGAAGGTCGGGGCGCAGAAGATACGGCTGAAACCTCTTCGTACCTTACCCCTGTCGCTGTCCCTATGCCGCGCCGGAAATATACGCCTTCAGGCTGTCCACCTCCTCCTCCTGCTCCATGATGCGCGCCTTCACCACGTCGCCGATGCTCACCATCCCGGCGAGCCGGTCGCCCTCCAGCACCGGCAGGTGGCGCACCCGGTTTTCGGTCATCAGGCCCATCGCCTGTTCCACCGTGGTGCCCGGCGTCACGGTCGTCATCACGCGAGTCATCAATTGTGCCGCCGTCATCTCCAAGGTCGCGGCACCACGCATCGCGAGGCTGCGCACGATGTCGCGCTCGCTCACGATGCCGAGCAACTGATCGAGCCGGTCGGTCACCAGCACCGCGCCGATGCTGCGCGCGCGCAGCACGGCGGTTACTTCCGGAACGGGCGCGTCGGGCGAGACGGCGATCACCTCATGTCCCTTGTGGCGCAGAATTGCAGCTACCATGGTCATGGCGAAAAGCTCCCCTGATCGACCGCCGCATGGACGGCGGCAGGGGAGGGTGCGCCGCTTCCTGTTGCGAACGCAAACATCATGCGTGCGTCGCAGCATCACGCGTCCGTGCGGGGCGAGCCCCCACCCGGCATCTCTTCCCTGTCCGACTCGGGCCGCCCTCTGCTATCGGCGGGGCCATGCCGCATTTCGTCCTGGAACGGGCGGCCGGCGGTCGGGTCGCCGGCATCGACGAGGCCGGACGCGGACCCCTCGCCGGCCCCGTATTCGCCGCAGCGGTGGTGTTTCCCCGCGGCGTGCCGCGCGCCCTGGCGGCGCTGATCGACGATTCCAAGGCGCTCACCGCCGAGCGGCGAGAGGCGGCCTTCGCCGCCCTGCACACGTGCGGGCGGGCCGAGATCGGCGTCGCCGCCGCTTCGGTGGCCGAGATCGCGCGCCTCAATATCCTCGGCGCCAGCCTGCTCGCGATGGCCCGTGCGGTGGCGCGGTTGCCGCAGCCGCCGGATTTCGCGCTGATCGACGGCAACCAGGCACCGAGGCTCGCCTGTCCGCTGCGCTGCGTGGTGGGAGGCGACGCACTGTCGCTGTCGATCGCCGCGGCCTCGATCGTCGCCAAGGTGCTGCGCGACCGCGCCATGACCCGGCTCGCCGCCAACTGGCCGGGCTACGGGTGGGAGGCGAACGCGGGCTACGCCACGCCGGCGCACCGGGCCGCACTCGGCCGCCTCGGGCCGACGCCGCACCACCGCGACGGATTCGGCACGGTGCGGCGGCTGCGCGCCGCGGCCGCCGGGGGCTGATACGAACCGCCCGGTTGGAGCGTCTACCCGCCGGGCGGCTGCCCCCGGGCACGGCATGTCTGTTCTGCGCCGCGCACGACGGATTGACGCGGCATCGGCGCACCGATCACGATGACGCCCCGCCCAGCGCGATCAGGCCAGCGCCGTCAGGAGAGACGTGGAAGTCATCCGCGAACTGCCGCTCGATCAGGTTCTGCTGGGTGACTGCATCGCCATGATGCGCATGCTGCCCCCAGCCTCGGTGCATTGCGTGTTCGCCGATCCGCCCTACAATCTACAGTTGCGCGGTGAGCTGCGCCGGCCGGACGACAGCCTGGTCGACGGCGTGGATGACGACTGGGACCGCTTCGCCGATTTCGCCACCTACGACGCCTTCACTCGCGAATGGCTCGGCGAATGCCGCCGGGTTCTGCGCAAGGACGGCACTTTGTGGGTGATCGGCGCCTACCACAACATCTTCCGCATCGGCGCGATCCTGCAGGACCTCGGCTTCTGGGTGCTGAACGACGTCATCTGGCGCAAAGCCAACCCGATGCCCAACTTCCGCGGCCGGCGCTTCACCAACGCACACGAAACCCTGATCTGGGCCGCCCGCCAGCGCGACTCCCGCCACCGCTTCAACTACCAGGCGATGAAAGCGCTGAACGACGACATCCAGATGCGCAGCGACTGGTTCATCCCCCTCTGCACCGGCCCGGAACGGCTGCGCAACCAGCACGGGCTCAAGCTGCACCCGACCCAGAAGCCCGAGGCGCTGCTGCACCGTGCCCTTCTTGCCGCCACCGCACCGGGCGACATCGTGCTCGACCCGTTCTTCGGCACCGGTACCACCGGTGTGGTGGCGAAGCGCCTGCACCGGCACTTCATCGGCATCGAACGCCACCCCGCCTACGTGGAAGCCGCCTGGGGACGCATCCGCGGCACCCGCCCCGCCCCCGAAGAAGGCCTGACAACCACCCGCAGCCGGCGCGACGTACCGCGCATCCCCTTCGGCACCCTGGTGGAGCGCGGCCTGGTCCCGCCCGGAACAAAACTCTACGACCGCCAGCGCCAGGTCAGCGCCGTGGTCGCCGCCGACGGCACGATCAGCGCCGGCAGCGCCCGCGGTTCCATCCACCAGGTCGGAGCCGCCGTGCAGAACGCCCCGTCCTGCAATGGATGGACGTTCTGGCATCTTGAGCGGGACGGCAGTCTGATCCCCGTCGATCATCTGCGAACCGAAATCGCGACCCAGCTGTCATAGCCCGGCCGCAGCGTAACGTCGAAAGCAAGGCCAGCGGGCGCTGCCCCCCATGGGCCCTTGGGACCCAAGCCAAGGGCTTGCCCTTGGGACCCTTCCGTTTTGATTCCGTGCGGGTGGGTGCCCGTTGGTGTCGGGAACTCCCCGGATAGCCTCAGGCGTCCATCTTGAGCGCGGCGAGGAAGGCTGACTGCGGGATTTCCACTTTTCCAAATTGGCGCATGCGCTTTTTGCCTTCTTTTTGCTTTTCCAGCAGTTTGCGCTTGCGGCTGATGTCGCCGCCATAGCATTTGGCGGTGACGTCTTTCGACAAGGCGCTGAGCGTTTCGCGCGCGATGACGCGGCCGCCGATCGCGGCCTGGATGGCGATCTTGAACAGCTGGCGCGGGATCAGCTCCTTCAGCTTGGCGCAGATGGCGCGCCCGCGCGCCTCGGCGACGGCGCGGTGGGCGATGAAGCTCAGCGCGTCGACCGGGTCGTTGTTGACCAGGATCGAGATCCGCACGAGCTCGCCCGGTGCGTAGCCGTCCATCGCATAGTCGAAGCTGGCATAGCCGCGGGAGACGGATTTCAGCCGGTCGTAGAAATCGAACACCACCTCGTTCAACGGCAGCCGGTAGACCGCCATGGCGCGGTTGCCGACATAGGTGAGGTCGGCCTGTTCGCCGCGGCGGTCGTTGCAGAGTTGCAGGATGGCGCCGAGGTAATCGTCCGGCACCATGATGGTGGCCTTGATCCAGGGCTCCTCGATGTGGTCGATCACGCTGCCGTCCGGCATGTCGGCCGGGTTGTGCAGTTCCTGCATCTGCCCATTGGTGCGGAAGACGTGGTAGACGACCGACGGCGCGGTGGCGATCAGGTCGAGGTCGAATTCGCGCGCCAGCCGCTCCTGGATGATTTCCAGGTGCAGCAGCCCGAGAAAGCCGCAGCGGAAGCCGAACCCCAGCGCCGCGGATGTTTCCGTTTCATAATGGAAACTGGCATCGTTCAGCCGCAACTTGCCCAGGCTGTCGCGCAGCTTCTCGAAATCGTCGGCATCGACGGGATAGAGGCCACACCAGACGACGGGAACGGAAGGCTTGAAGCCAGGCAGCGGTTCGGTGGCGGGCTGGCGGTCGTCGGTGATCGTGTCCCCGACGTTGCAGTCGGCGACGGTCTTGATCGCCGCGGTGATGAAGCCGATCTCGCCGGGGCCGAGATCGTCGGTCGGGATCATCTTGGGGCTGAACACGCCCACCTGTTCCACCGAATGGGCTGCCCCGCTGGACATCATGCGGATCTTCTGCCCGCGCTTCAGCCGCCCGTCCTTCACCCGCACCAGGATGACGACGCCGAGGTAAGGGTCGTACCAGCTATCGACCAGCAGCGCCTTCAGCGGCGCGGCCGGATCACCCTTGGGCGCCGGGAGCCGGTGCACCAGCGCTTCCAGCACGCCTTCGATGTTCAGCCCCGTCTTGGCGCTGATTTCGATCGCATCGGAGGCATCGAGCCCGATCACGTCCTCGATCTGCTGGCGCACCCGCTCGGGTTCGGCGGCGGGGAGGTCGACCTTGTTCAGTACCGGTACGATCTCGTGCCCGGCGTCGATCGCCTGATAGACGTTGGCGAGCGTCTGCGCCTCCACCCCCTGGCTGGCGTCGACCACGAGCAGCGAGCCCTCGCAGGCGGCGAGGGAGCGGGACACTTCGTAGGCGAAATCGACGTGGCCGGGCGTGTCCATGAGGTTGAGCTCATAGGTCTGCCCGTTCTTCGCGCGGTAGGACAGGCGCACGGTCTGCGCCTTGATGGTGATGCCGCGTTCGCGCTCCAGGTCCATGCTGTCCAGGACCTGGTTCGTCATCTCGCGCTCGCTCAGCGCGCCGGTGGTCTGGATCAGCCGGTCGGCCAGGGTGGATTTCCCGTGGTCGATATGGGCGATGATGGCGAAGTTGCGGATATTCTCGATCGGGGTGTCGGTCATGGAACCGGTTTCAGGGGGGGCCGCGGAGACATAGGCGGAAACGCGGCCGTTGTCAGCGGCCGCGCGTCATGGGGTCTTACCTCTCCCGCTTCGCGGGCTTGGGCCGCGAAGCGGACCAAGGTCGCCATGCGCAGCATGGCGGGTGAGGGCGGGAGGCACGGGACGCCCTCACCCGGTTCGCTCCGCGAACCGACCTCTCCCGCCAGCGCGGGAGAGGTGAAGCAGCGGCCCGCGGCAATTCCCCGGTTCCCCGATTGCCCTCGTCATGTGGCTATCGCAGTACGCCGCCGCTCGCCTTCGCGACTGCGGCGACCACTTTGGCCGCCGCGGCTTCGATCTCCGCCTCGGTCAGGGTGCGCTCGCGCGGCTGGAACGTCACCTCGATCCCGAGCGAGCGCTTGCCGGGCGGAACCGTGCCGCCCTCGTAGACGTCGAACAGGGTCACGCCGGCGATCAGCGTGCGTTCGGCCCCGCGGGCGGCGCGCAGCACCGTTTCGGCCGGCACGGCGGCATCGACCAGGAAGGCGAAATCGCGCCGCAGCGGCTGGAAGGCGGGCAGGTCGGGCGGGGCGCGGCGGCGGCGCTTGGGTTCCGGCACCGCGTCCAGAAACAGCTCGAACGCGGCTGCGGGACCGATCAGGCCGAGCGCGCCCAGCACAGCGGGATGCAGCTCTCCGAACCGGCCGAGCGCGGTCTTCGGCCCCTGGCGCACCACGCCCGAGCGGCCGGGGTGGTAGCAGCCCGGCGCGTCCGGGGTGACCGACAGGCTTTCCATCGGCAGGCCGAGCGCCGTCAGCGCCTCGAACAGGTCGGCCTTGGCGTCCAGTGCATCGACCGGTCGGGACGGCACGCACCAGGAACGCGGCGTGGCCCCGGTGCGCAGCCCGGCGGCGACCAGGCGCTGCCCGTCGGGGGCGAAGGCAGGCCCGACCTCGAACAGCGCTACGTCGGGCAAGCCGCGCGCGGCGTTGCGACCGGCCGCCAAGGCCAGGGTGGCGACCGGGGTGGGGCGCAGCTGGTCGAGGTCCGAGGCGATCGGGTTGGCGAGCCGCAGCAAGTCCGGCGTCGGACCGAACAGCGCTGCTTCCCGCGTCGCCATGAAGCTGAAGGTGACGCATTCGGCCAGCCCCTGGGCGGCCAACACCCGGCGTACCCGCGCGGTGCGCGCCTGCGCCGGCGTCAGGGTGGGCAGCGGCACCGGGGCGGTCCGAGGCAGAGAGACCGCGGGGATCGCATCGAGGCCGCGCAGCCGCAGCACTTCTTCGATCAGGTCGCATTCCGGTTCGACCAGCGCACAGCCCTCCGCGGCGCGCGCGGCGGCGGCGGGATCGAGGCCGGGGTCCTGCTCCAGCGCCGGGCCGCCCGGGGCGGCGACGTCGTTGCGCCAGGACGGGACGGCGACGGTGACGTGCTCGGCCGTCCGTGCGCGCACCGTGAAGCCAAGCCGGGCCAGCGCCTCCACCGCTTCGTCGGCCGGCACGTCGGCGCCGCCGAACTCCGCCAGGCGGGCGAAGCGCAGGGTGGCGTCGCGCTGCCAGGCGGGCGGGGCGCCGGCTTCGGTGACGGTGCCGGGCTCGCCGCCGCAGAGGTCGAGGATCATGCGCGTCGCGGCCTCGATCGCGTCGGGCAGCAGGGCGGGATCGAGCCCGCGCTCGAAGCGCTGGCGCGCGTCGGACACGACCTGGTGGCGGCGGCCGGACAGCGCGACGCGCACCGGGTCGAACAGCGCGCATTCGACGAAGACGCTGGTGGTGGCTTCGTCGCAGCCGGTCGCCTCGCCGCCGACGATGCCGGCGAGCGACTGCACGCCGGCGGCGTCCGCGATCGCGCAGTCCTGGTCGGTGACGGTGTAGTCCTTGCCGTTCAGGGCGCGGAAACTCTCCCCGGCGCCGGGGCGCAGCACCAGGGTGTCGCCGGTGATCTTGGCGACGTCGAATACGTGCAGCGGGCGGCCGAGGTCGATGGTGAAGAAATTGGTCACGTCCACCAGCATGTTGATTGGCCGAAGGCCGATCGCGATGAGCCGGTCGGCGAGCCAGCGCGGGCTCGGCCCGTTGCGCAGGCCGCGGATGGTCCGGCCCAGGATCCACGGGCAGGCGTCCGGCCAGTCGATCCGCCAGCGCGGGCCGGCGTCGAAGGCCGGGGGTACGGGGGTCGGTGCCCAGGGCTTCAACGTGCCGATCCCGGCGGCGGCGAGGTCGCGGGCGACGCCGCGTACCGCAAAGCAGTCGCCGCGGTTGGGGGTGACGGCGATCTCGATCACCGGATCATCGAGCCCGGCCCAGGCGGCGTAGGGAGAACCGACCGGCGCATCCTCCGGCAGTTCGATAATGCCGGAATGATCCTCGCCGAGGCCCATCTCGCGCGCCGACAGCAGCATCCCGGCGCTGGTCACGCCGCGGATCTCACCGGTCTTGAGCGTGGTGCCGGTGCCGGGGATGAAGCTGCCCGGCGGGGCGAACACCGCCTTCATGCCGGTGCGCGCATTCGGTGCGCCGCATACCACGGACACGATCCCGTTGCCGGTGTCCACCTGGCAGGCGCGCAGCCGGTCGGCGTTGGGGTGCGGCACCGCTTCCAGCACATGGGCGATGCGGAAAGGGGCGAGCGCGGCGCCGCGGTCACTGATGCCTTCCAGTTCGAGGCCGATGCGGGTCAGGGTCTCGCCGATCACGGCCGCCGGCGCGTCGGTGTCGAGATGCGCGCGCAGCCACGAGAGGGTGAATTTCATCGCTCAGGCCCCTTCGTGCAGCAGCGCCGGCGCCAGCGGGTTGAATCCGTAATGATGCAGCCAGCGGATGTCGCTCTCGTAGAATGGCCGCAGGTCGGGGATGCCGTGCTTGAGCATCGTTACCCGTTCCACCCCCATCCCGAAGGCGAAGCCCTGCCATTCGCGCGGGTCGATGCCGACATTGGCGAGCACGCGCGGGTGCACCATGCCGCTGCCCAGGATCTCCAGCCAGTCTGAGCCTTTGCCGAGCTCGCCCGATTTCCGGTCCCAGCCGATATCGACTTCCATCGACGGTTCGGTGAACGGGAAGTAGCTGGCCCGGAAGCGCACCGGCAGGGTCGGCACGGCGAAGAAGGCGCGCAGGAAGTCGATCAGGCAGCCCTTCAGGTGGCCGAGGGTGATGGTCCGGTCGAGCACCAAACCCTCGCACTGGTGGAACATCGGCGAATGGGTGGCGTCGTGGTCGGCGCGGTAGGTGCGCCCCGGCACGATCACGCGCAGCGGCACGCCGCGGCCGAGCATGGAACGGATCTGCACCGGCGAGGTATGCGTGCGCAGCACCGGCGGCGGCGCGCCGGGGGGCGCGGTGAGGTAGAACGTGTCCTGGTCGTCGCGCGCCGGGTGATGCGCGGGGATATTGAGCGCGCTGAAATTGTGCCAGTCGGTTTCGACGTCGGGGCCCTCGGCGATCTCGAATCCCATGGCACCGAAGATCGCCGCCATCTCCTCCATCGTGCGGCTGATCGGGTGGATCAGCCCGGCGGGGCGCGGCCGCGGGGGCAGGGTGGGGTCGAGCCGCTCGGCGGCCAGGCGCGCGTCCAGCGCCGCGGCTTCCAGCGCCGCGCGCCGGGTTTCGATCGCCGCGGTGAGCGCGTCCTTCAGGCGATTGAGCGCGGCGCCGCGCTCGCGCCGCTGCTCGGGCGGGGTCTTGCCGAGGTCGCGCAGCAGGGCGGTGAGCCGGCCGTTGCGGCCGAGCACGGCGACCCGCACCGCATCCCAGGCACGCAGGTCGGCCGCTGCGGCCAGCGCGGCGTCGGTTTCGGCTTGCAGGGCGGAAAGATCGTCGGTCATCGTCGCTCTCGGAATAGCAAAGGGGCCGCTCGCGGGCGGCCCCTTCCTGGCGTGTCGGCAGGTCGCCGGCCGGCGGGCCGGGACCCACGTTCAGGCCGTTGGCCGGTCAGCCCAGCGCGGCCTGGGCCTTCTTCACGATCTCGCCGAAGCTCGCCGCATCGTCGTAGGCGATCGCCGCCAGCACCTTGCGGTCGATCTCGATGCCGGCCTTGTTCAGCCCGTCGATGAAGCGCGAGTAGGTGAGGCCGTGCTCGCGCACCGCGGCGTTGATGCGTTGGATCCACAGGCCGCGGAAGTCGCGCTTCTTGTTGCGGCGGTCGCGATAGGCGTACTGTAGCGACTTCTCGAGCCGCTCGCGCGCCGCGCGATAGGTGGTTCCGGACCGGCCGACGAAGCCCTTGGACTGCTCAAGGACTTTCTTGTGGCGGGCGTGGGTGGTGGTGCCCCGTTTGACGCGTGCCATCTGCGCTTTCCCCTACACCAGCCCGTAGGGGGCCCATTGCTTCACGGTCCGCGCGTCCATCGGCGTCAGCACCTGGCTGCCGCGGTTACTGCGGATGGCCTTCTGCGAGCGGGCCGAGAGATTGTGCCGCTTCTTGCCGGGGCCGGCCAGCACTTTCCCGGTCGCGGTGATCTTGAACCGCTTCTTGACCGAGGACTTGGTCTTCGCCTTGGGCATTTCACTACTCCTTATGTGGCTGGCGCGGCGCGGTCCGGACAGGCGTGTTCGGCCACGCGCGCTTCGCGGCCGGGCATGCCCATTCCAGGCCCGGACGCGCGAGAGGGGCGCTTCTAGCCGCCGCCGGCCCGGGGCGCAAGGTCCGCGGCCGCTTCTGCGTGCCCTTCTCTCCTCCCATTGCGAGAGGGGCCCGGGGGAGGGGTGCCGGCGGCACAGAATTCCGCGCGGCGGCTATTTCCGCGCCGGCGCGTGGCTGAGGCGCTTGCGGCGCTGGAGGCGGTCACGGCCGCGCTCACGCCGGTGCGCGCGGTCGACCTGCCGGAGGCGGCGCTGGCGCGCGCGCTGGAAGTGCGGGGCGTCGTGCGTGCGCCGGTTCCCCCGGGCGGAGCATGACCGTAGAATATGAGCCGTCGAAAACGAATGGAGCCGGCGCGATGGAGATCAACCTGCCCGACGTGCTGGAGGAGGTCTCCGCCGCCTTCGCCCGCTACGAAGCCGCGCTGCTCGGCAACGACGTCGCCACCCTGCAGGCGCTGTTCTGGCGCGACCCGCGCACCATTCGCTACGGCATCGCCGAGAACCTGTACGGCAGCGATGAGATCGCCGCGTTTCGCGCGGCGCGCTCTCCCGCCGGCCTCGCGCGCAGCCTGTCGCGCACGGTGATCACCACTTTCGGCCGCGATTTCGCCACCGCCGCCACTCTGTTCCATCGCGCCAGCGCATCCGGGCGGATCGGTCGGCAGATGCAGAGCTGGGTGCGGCTGGCAGAGGGCTGGCGCATCGTTGCCGCCCACGTCAGCCTGGTCGACGCGCCGTAGGCGGCCGCCGTGCCGGCGCCTCATGCCCCGGCTGCCGCTGCAGCGCCGCCAACAGCGCCCCACCCACACGCGCCAGCCGCTTGTCTCCGAACCGCTCAAGGCGCGCCTCGCAACTCGTACCGTCCCGAAGCCGGTGCGGGCCAGCGATTCAGGCATCGGCCCGGGTGACAAATCGTTCCGGACTTGTGTGACCGTCGTTACCCCTTGCGTGACCGAGGCAGGGTGGTGTGCAGCGGGCGCGCGGTCAGCGGCGGAGCAGCGGCAGTGCGCCGTAACTTATGCGCGGCCCGCCGGCGCCGAGGGCCGAGGCCGGGGTGACGACCTGCATGCCGCTGGCATCGGCGAGGACCGTGCTCCCCGGCGCGACCACGCGCATGCCGCGCACCGGGGTCCGCAGAACCCAGGTCCGGTCCGGCGTGGCGGGGCGGTTCCGCTGGTCGGCATCCGGGCCCCCGTGGCCGGCCCAGCTTCGCATCACTGCGAGCAGGTAGGGGCGAGCCAGGGCGTCGGTTTCCGAGTGATAGGCCGCCGCGGCTGCCGGCCAGGAGCCGAGGCGGGCGCGCAGGCTGGCGAGGAATCCGGCGGCGAATCTGGCGTTGGCCCCCGGATCGAGGGCGGTGCTCAGATCGGGAAACGCATCGGGATGGGCACGAAGATTCACCTGGAAGCAGCCGACGTCGATGTTGCTCTGCCCGGAGGCGAGGGCCGTGCGGATCGCCGTCAGCGCCGCCGCCCGCGTGGCGAACAGCACGCCGGTGCCGGCGACATCGACCGTCCACGGCCAGGGGGCCACCCGCCCGAGGGTGGCGGAATAGCGCCCGCTCTCCACCCGCCCGATCGCAAGCAGCAGGCCTTGGGGCAGGCCCGCCGCGGTTTCCGCCTGACGGCTTGCCTGTTCGCAGACGCTGCGGGCCGATTGCGACGTGCCGGCGGGGGAGATGGTGGCGGGGGAGATAGTGGCGGATACGGTGGCGGCGGGCGGCATGGCGGCGGCGGGCTGTGCGCCGAGCACGACGACGGAGGCCAGCACTGCGGCCAGGCGCGCTCCTGCCGGCATCGTTCCGCGCGGGTCGCGTGTCAGCCGCACCGGGCGATGCCCTGTGCCGGGAACGCCGCGCCCGGCGGTCGGCGCGCGGCACCGCCCTCGTGAGGCCCGGAACCGCGCAGGCCCCCCATCGCCGCCTCCTGCGACACGCTTGCCGCCGGCAGTCGCGGTGTTCAGGCCATCGCGAACGCGCCAACCGGCGCGTCGGCGACCGATGCCGGTGCCTGCTCGGCCAGGCGGTAGCCGCAGCCCCAGACGTTCTGCACGAGGCTCGGCAGCCCGACCGTGGCGAGCTTCTTGCGCAGCCGGCAGACGATCACGTCGACGGTCTTGAGTTCCGGCTCTTCCTCGGTACCGTACAGGTGGTTGAGGCAGGCGCCTTTGGTGAGCGAGACCCCGCGCTTGAGCATGAGCAATTCGAGCAGAGCGTATTCCTTCGGCGTCAGGTGCAACGGCTGGCCGGAGACGCGGACTTCGCGGCTGTCGAGGGAAAGTTCCAGCGGGCCGGCCGTCAGGGTGGACCGCGCATGCCCGCCGCTGCGGCGGATCACGGCGCGCAGACGCGCCATCAGCTCCTCGGCCTGGCAAAAGGCGCTCAGCACGTCATCGGCGCCGAGGTCGAGTGCCTTCACCCTGACCACCGGATCGGTCTGGGCGGTGATACCGATGATAGGGGTGTGACAGCCCGACGCACGCACCCGGCGGATCAGGTCGAGGGCCGGGGTGTCCCCCAGCTCCAGATCGAGCAGGATGGCGTCAAAACGATAAAGGCGCAGGAACTCCAGCGCTTCGGCCCCGGTCGGGGCATGCTCGCGATTGAGGCCGCGCCGGCGCAATTCGGTAACATCCTCGGCGCGCCGGAGGGGCTTCGTGCCGACTTGCAGCAGGAGCATGACGTGTCACCTCATAGATCGGGGCGGGAGCGGGTCGATTGTACGGTAAACAACAGTTAACGCATCGCTAAGGAACACAGAAAGTTGTACGATATGCAATGGGTTTCAGGACGGCCAGATGGACTAGGCCTTTCGGCCTAGTTGCCCGGCGCCGGGGTCTCCCCATAAGGATGTCACCATAATGTGACGTGGCATGAGTGATTACCGGTTTGTCATCTGCGGGCGTTTGGAAGGCCGATGATCGGGACATGCACCAGATGGGGAAGGGGGCGGCGGCGCGGCGGGCGGTGCTTCGGCCGGGACTGCCACGGCGCCATCGCGCTGATGGCCGCGCTGGCGACGCCGGTGGTGCTGATGTCGGTGGCCCTCGGGATCGAAGTGGCCCATTGGTCGGCCGTGCAGATCGAGACCCAGCGGGTTGCCGACATGGCCGCGATCAGCGGCGGGGCGGCCTGGGTTGCCTACGGTAAGGCCTCGCCTCCCCCGGCGCTGACCCAGTCGCCCTGCAACAGTGCGAGCGCGCCGCAGGCCTGCATCGCGGCCGTGGCGGCGGCGCAGGTGGCGGAGCTGAACGGCGCCTCCGGCGCGAGCAGCCGGACCTGGAGCGACGGCAGCAAGACCCTGTCCGACAACGCGATCGCCGTCACGGTGGTACCTTCCAACCCGTCGTTCAATGGCGATCCCCCCACTCTGCAGGTGACCGTCAACCAGACTGTACCGGTCAGCTTCGCACGGCTGTTCGATGCGGCCTCGACGGAGACGATCCAGGCTACTGCGATCTCCGAGATCGTTACGACTGCGGGGCAGGGGCAATGGAGTGGCCCGCAGCCGTGTCTAGCTGCGTTGAGCAAGACCGGCAGCGGGATCGCGGCCGCCTATAGTACCTCCACGGACAAGACGACTGGATCCGCGAACATCACGGCAACCGGATGCAGTGTGCGTTCGAACGCTGACATCAACGCCGGCAGTACTACCTGGACGACCGATGGGATCTATGCGGCGGGCACCGTCAACATTCCGAGCTGGGCCTCCGACCAGAGCGACACGGGCGGAAGCATCACGCCGGTGGCAAACGCCGGCACGATTCCCGATCCCTACGCCGGCAACGCAGCGCTGATACAGGCCTTTGCCAACGCGACGACGGCGACCGGGCCGAGCATCAATTGTTCCAGCATGTATTGTGGGTTACCCGCAAGTTCCAGCGGGTCGAACAACGGAAGCTATTGCACCACCGGACCCAACCCCGGCGTCGGCAGCCCCGCGACCTGCACCCTGATGCCTGGGAATTACAGCGGATTCAACGTCAGCAGCGGCGGCCCATTTACGTTCAACCTGCAGCCTGGCCTTTATGTCTTCAACGGCAACATCAATGCGACTTCAAATGTGACGGTCAATGGCGCCGGCGTGACCTTGATCATGGCAAACGGCAGTACGCTCGTCGGGGGCGCCAGCTTCACGCTCAATCTTTCGGCGCCGGATCCCTCAAGCGCAGCGAGCTATGGCGGCATCGCCGGGATCGCGTTCGCCACCAATAGTTCGGCAACTGCCTCAACCTGCCGCATGGGTGGAACCCTGGTCTTCTGCGGTAGCAGCAGCCTAACGGTCGACGGCGTGATCTATGCGCCCAATGGGACGTTCAGTACCAACGGCTCCACCACCGTCACGACCGGTTGCACCGAACTTCTCGCCGGCAGCGTCGCGCTCGGCGTCGGCAGCAGTTTCAATGGTACGTTCACCGACAACAACAACGACTGCACCACCACGCTCGGCGCCGCCGGCTTCGGCAGCACCTATACATCCACGACGGGTACTTCCGTCGCGTCTCTGGTCCAATGAGCGCGTCCTCCGCCCGCTTTCCCGCTCTGCACCTGTGCCCCACACGAGGGCGCACACGCCGGCTGCCGGGCGCCCGGCGCGGCATCGCGGCGCTTGAATTCGCCCTGGTCGTGCCCGTCATTCTGGCAATGTTCGGAGGTTGCGCGCAAATCGGCCTTGGCGTATGGGCTCGCGGCGCGCTGGCCAACGCGGTGTCGCAAGGCGCCTACTACGCCTACGTCACTGGCGCGACCGTCCAGCCGAGCGCCATCACGTCCGTGGTCCAGACCGCGTCCACCCTGTCCGGCGTCAGCGCCACCGCGACACAGCCGACAAGCTACTGCGCTTCCACCTCCGGCGGCACGGTGAGCCTGACCACCGCCCCCGCGGCGACCGGCACGCCGCCCGTGAGTACCTGTCCGGACGGGACCACGGCCGGCACCTACACGACCGTCGGCGCCAGCTACACCACGGTCTCCATCCTGCCGGCCTTCACCGGCCTTGGAGCCACGACGATCAAGGAATCCGTCACGGTGCGCTTGCAATGACGCGCCATCTGCGGGCCCGGCTGCGCGCCGATCGCCGGGGAGAAACCGCGCTTGAATTCGCCCTGGTCGGCGGGCTGTTCGTGCTGCTGCTGCTGGCGCCGATCGAACTCGGGCTGATGGTCTGGACCGGCAGCTCGTTGCAGCAAGTGGCGGAGCAGACGGCACGCTGCGCCGCCATCGGCTCCTCCCTGTGCAGCGGCTCGAATACGCCGCAGAGTTTCGCAGTCAGCCTGGCGAGCAAGTGGGTTGGGCCCAAGGCCATCACCGCGGCGAATGTCACCGCGAACACGACCACCGGCTGCAACAATGCGACCACGGGCAGTTTCGAGCAGGTGACCATCAGCAGCTCGATCTGGGCGGGCGCCCTGATCTCGCCGCTGGCGGGAACGACCCAGCAGGCCGTGGGCTGCTTCCCGCGCTGATCCGCCAGCCGTCTGGACGCTATTCCCGACCGAAATCCGATCGGCAACCAGGGGACGATCCGGGCTGGGGGGCGCCTCCCGCTCGCGCCTCTCGCAGACCGAGGCTCGCGGCAGGCCGGGCGCCGACGAGGGTGGCTCAGCGGCCGCCCGGCTCCAGCAACCCCGCGGCGCGCAGGGCGGCAACCCGGTTGCCTGCACCAAGGGTGGCATAGGCGCGCGACAGATGCGTCTTCACCGTGCCCAGCCCAAGCCCGAGCGTCCGGGCGATGTCCTTGGTCGACCGCCCCTCGGCCAGCAGATGCATGACGGCGGTCTGCTGCAACGTGAGGCGGGGCACCGCGGCCGGCTGCTCCACGCCCGACGCGCGGGACGGGGCGGGCGCACCGGACGCCAGAATCCCCAGCACGGTCGCATCCCGGCACAGCTGCAGGCAGGCATCGACCGCCGCCGGGTCGTACAGGCTGCCGCAGCCGCGCCGCAACTCGGCCTCCGCCGCCGCAAGCCCGGGGGCGCGACGGTACGGGCGATCCGTCACCATCGAATCCACCACGTCGGCGATCGCGATGATCCGCGTTCCGCGCAGGATCTCCCCGCCGGAAAGCCCGTCGGGGTAGCCAGACCCGTCCACCCGCTCGTGATGCTGGCGGACCATTGCCGCCACCGGGGCGCCGAAGGCGATGCTTTCCAGGATGTGCTGGCCGGCCTGCGGATGGGTCTGCAGGAGCTGCAGCTCGGCGAGGCTCAGCGGCGCCGCCTTGTTGACGACGGCCAGCGGGACCGCAATCTTTCCGATGTCGTGGAGCGCCGCGGCCAGGCGGATGCCCTCGCTTTCGGTGCGGGGCACTCCAAGGGTGTGCGCGATGGCGAAGGCGAGTGCGGCAACCCGCGCGTGATGGCGCCCGACCTCCGGATCATGCAGTGCCATCATGCGCCCGAGCGCGTCGGAGGCGGCCTCCACCGCTTGCGTCGGCAACCGGAAGAAGTCGCAAGCCGGCTCCGCCGGGTCGTCAGCCAACCTCCGTGCCGTCCGGACAGTGTCGTGGACCGGCATTCCAGGCCGCGTGTCGTTGCGGGGACTGCTTATGTCCACGCTTCACTCCAATCAGGTGGCCGCCCTTCTGCGTCCCAACCACCGGGAAACGACGCCTCCGGGGCTCGGCGCTCTCAGGACGCACCAGCGTCCGCTGCGTAGACTGTAAGTTAGAGACGGAAGCCGATACATACGTATATAGTCAAGTCACAACTCCATGACATCGCGATTTTGTTACATTACGTAGCCGCGGCCGGGCCCGGCTCAGGATGGTAGCGCGGCGTGGGAGTCAGCGGCCGACAGCCCGCCGGGCACCGCACGGCGGACCCGGACCCGGCGGATGCGCCGCGGATCGGCCTCCAGAACCCGGAACTCGAGCCCCGAGGAATGGCCGATCACCTCCCCTCGGCTCGGCACCCGGCCGGCCAGGGTGAACACCAGACCGCCCACCGTGTTGATGTCGGCATCCCGCTCCTCCGGGGTTAGCACCGCGCCCAGGCGCTCCTCGAACGCCTCCACCGGCAGGCGGGCGTCGATGTCGAGCGTGCCGTCCGGGCGCTCGGTCACCAGCGGGCCCTCGATGTCGTCGTGCTCGTCGGAAATGTCGCCGGTGATGGTCTCCACCAGGTCCTCGATGGTCACCAGCCCGTCGATGCCGCCATATTCGTCCACGACCAGCGCCAGATGCGTACGCGCCTGGCGCATCTGCAACAGCAGGTCGAGCACCGGGATCTGCGGCGCCACCATCAGCGGCCGGCGCAGGATGGATTCCAGGGAAAACGCCTCCGGCCGGCCAAGATAGGCGAAGACGTCCTTGATGTGCACCATGCCCAGGATATCGTCGAGCTGCTCGCGATAGACCGGCAGACGCGAATGGCCGTCGGCGCGGAACCGCTCCACCGTCTGGGCGAACGTCAGATCGGCGGGAATTGCCACGATATCGGCCCGCGGTACCATCACGTCGCCGGCGGTCGTGCCGCGCAAACGCAACACATTGGCGATCAATGCCCGCTCGTGCCGATCGAGCTCGGGTGGCTCCCCCGAAGTCTCCGGAGCTGCTGCCGCCTCCTGAACCAGCTCGGCGATCGAGGCGCGCAATCCCGCCTCCCCCGCACGGCGCGACAGACGCGCACGCAGACGCGCCAGTAGGCCGAGGCGAGAGGAGGAGTTGGTCATCTTGGGGGGGATCGGGGAGTGCGGGATGCGTGCGAGCAAGGCCAGGGGCTCTGCCCCTGGACCCCGCCAGGGAACTCGTCCCCTGGACCCCATCTACTGGTTCGGAGCGTCTGGGGGGTGTCGCGGAGCGCGTGGGCGGGGCGGGGCAGCCGCGGGAACGAAGCGCCAAAGCGCTTCGTTCCCCGCGGCTGCCCCGCCCCGCCCACGCGCTCCGCGACACCCCCCAGACGCTCCGAACCAACGGAAGGGTTCCAAGGGCGAGCCCTTGGCGGGGGTCCAGGGGGCAGCGCCCCCTGGCCTTGCTTCCACGGATTGGGCACCCCGATCCGCCCCAGGATGCGCGCCTCCGCCATTTCCATCTCTCGTGCCTCCCCTGCCTGGTGGTGGTCCAGCCCGGCCAAATGCAGGGCGGCATGGACGATCAGGTGGGCGAGGTGGTGGCTTGGGCGGCGGCGTGCAGTGGCGGCTTCGCGCCGCAGCACGCCGAGGGCGAGCACGATCTGTCCGGGCAGGCCGGGGGCCGGCGGGTCGTAGGTGAGCACGTTGGTTGGTTTGTCCTGGCCGCGGTCGCGCGCGTTGAGGCGGCGGACGGTGCGGTCGTCGGCGAGCAAGATAGTGGCGCTGCATCCCGCGGCGCGGGCGGCGCGCCGGGCCGTGGCTTCAGCCCGCGGGACGAACCGGCGCCAGGCCGGATCGGCGAGGAGGACGCTGGCCGGGCGCAGCGGCTCCGCGGGCAGCGCGCGACTAGAGCCTGGGCCCATCGACACCGGTGGGGTTCATGTGGGGAGCGGCGGCGCCGGGGCTTCCGCACTTGAGGCGGGACCGACGGCGGGGCAGCGCGGGGCCGAAGCGGGTCATCTCAGGGGCGATCCAACGGCACTATGCGGCGGCAGGCCGGGTGTGGCAACTGGGGACGCGGCGGCCGGAGGGCGGCAACGCGGGGGCGTGTCGCGTCGTCGCGCCCGGTCAGTCGGCCCACGGATTGATCGGGTCCACCCCCATGGGCTGAAAATCCGCGACGTTACGAGTGACGATCCGAAGCCGATGGACCAGGGCCGTGGCGGCGATGAGGGCATCCCGCTCGGCCCTGGGGTCGGGGACGTGCAGCCGGGCGCAGCGCTGCGCGACTGCGGTGTCCACCGGCAGGATGCGTCCTGCGAATGCGGGCAACACCCGGTTGTCGATCCAGGCACGCAGCACCGCGCCCTGCGCCTGGTCGCGGCGCTGGATCATCAGCGTGCCGGCTTCGATTTCCAGGATCGTGATGGCGGACAGGAACAGGTCCGTCGGATGGACGGCGTCGGCCCAGGCGGCGACCGTCGGATGGGTCCGGTCGCGGCGGCGCAACTCCGACAGGACGTTCGTATCCAGCAGGAACATCAGTCAAGTGGTGCGGGGCGGAAGATGCCGCTGCCGAGGCGCGGCGGGTCGAAGTCGATGGTCTCGGCCCCCGGTTCCGCGAGCAGATCGCGGATGGTCGCTGTCCCACCCGCGAACCGGCGCCAGGTGTCGTGGCGGAGGAGGACATAGGCCGGTTTGCCCCGGTCCGTGATGATGACCGGCCCCTCGTCGGCAGCGCGTTTGGCGCGGCTGACGTCCTGGTTGAATTCGCGGCTGGAGAGGCGGGTGGTGATCACGGGCGGCTCGTGGGACGATGGGGACCACCCCAAGATAACGTGTCGGGGCCGGAGTTGCCACATAAAAGTAGCGACGTGCCTACAATTTGTTGGCCGTGGTCCCGTTCTGGGTCGCGAGAGTCGAACCGGGGGCGGCAGGGCGGCTCCGGCGGCCCACTTACCCACCGCTCCTACGCCGCGCAGGGGAACGCGGCAGGGGAACACGACCGGGTTGTAGGGTCATGCTCCGATGAGAAGTGTTGGTCTCGGATGCTGCTACTCCCTCACGCCGACAGCCGCTCCATCACGCCCTCGGGCACGTCGAAATTGGCCCAGACGTTCTGCACGTCCTCGCTGTCGTCGAGCGCGTCGAGCAGCTTCAGCACCGCGCCGGCCCGTTCCTCATCCAGTGCCACCGTCGTGGTCGGCCGCCATTCCAGCCGAGCGCTCTCGGGTTCGCCGAACCTCGCTTCCAGCGCGTCGCGCACGGCGAAGAAATCGTCGGCCGCCGCGCTGATTTCGTGGCCGTCGGGGGTGCTTTCGACGTTCTCCGCCCCGGCCTCGATCGCCGCTTCCAGCATGGTGTCGGCGCCGGCGGCGCCGGCGGGATAGCGGATCACGCCGAGGCGCGCGAACAGGAAGCTGACGGAGTTCGTCTCCCCCAGCGCGCCGCCGTGCTTGGAAAAGGCCGAGCGCACGTCCGACGCGGTGCGGTTGCGGTTGTCGGTCAGCGCCTCGACGATCACGGCGACGCCGGCCGGGCCGTAGCCTTCGTAGCGCACCTCCACGTAGTCGTCCCCCGCGCCGGCGCCGGTGGCTTTCTTGATGGCGCGATCGACCGTGTCGCGCGGCATGTTCGCCTGGCGTGCGGCGGTGACGGCGGCGCGCAGGCGCGGGTTGGACGCCGGGTCCGGCAGGCCCTGGCGGGCGGCGACCGTGATCTCCCGGATCAGGCGGGCGAACTGGCGGGCGCGCCTGGCGTCCTGCGCACCCTTGCGGTGCATGATGTTCTTGAACTGCGAGTGTCCGGCCATGGGTCCGATATCGAGCGGTCAGTTATGGTGGTCAGGAGACGGCACCCCAGATTAAACATCCGGGATCGCGCGCGACAGAGGGGGTCTTTATGTTCATTGCCATGAACCGGTTCAAGGTGGTGCCGGACAGCGCGACGGCGTTCGAGCAGGTCTGGACCGGGCGCGACACCCATCTGGCCGGCGTGCTGGGCTTCGTCGCCTTTCACCTGCTGCGCGGTCCGGCGCAGGAGGACCACGTGCTCTATTCCTCCCACACGTTGTGGCGGTCACGGGCCGATTTCGAGGCCTGGACCAATTCGGAGGCGTTCCGGGCCGCCCACCGCAATGCCGGCAACAACCGCCCGCTCTATCTCGGCCATCCGGAGTTTGAGGGGTTCGAGGTGATCCAGACCATTACGCCATGATCCGCACTTCGTGACGGCGGCAGCAGTATGAACGCGACGGATTTCGATGCCGTGGTGATCGGGGCCGGCATCGCCGGCGCCACCTCCGCCGCAGCGCTGGCCGCCGACCGGCGGGTCGCGCTGGTCGAGGCGGAGGACCAGGCGGGCTACCACAGCACCGGCCGGTCCGCCGCGGTCTGGATCCAGAACTACGGGCCGGCCGACGTGCGGGTGCTCACCGGCCTGTCGCGCGCGTTCTTCGCCGCCCCGCCGGCCGGGTTCGCCGAGCAGCCGCTGATGCAGCGGCGCGCGGTGCTGTTCCTCGCGCCCCCGGA
The DNA here is from genome assembly GCA_963708095.1 of uncultured Pseudomonadota bacterium. Taxonomy (GTDB): domain Bacteria; phylum Pseudomonadota; class Alphaproteobacteria; order Acetobacterales; family Acetobacteraceae; genus JAJZVS01. The sequence goes on along the minus strand of OY970182.1, from coordinate 1,304,236 downwards.
CCAGGCCGCGGCGCTGGAGGCGATGCTGGCCGAGGGCATCGGCCTGCGCCCGATCGACCCTGCGGCGGCGGCCGCGCTGGTCCCCGCGCTGCGCCCCGGCTACGCCGCCGCCGCAGCGATCGAGGAGGACGCGTTCGATATGGACGTGGCCGCCATCCATCAGGGCTTCCTACGCCAACTGCGCGCCGCCGGGGGCGTGCTGGCGCTGCGTCAGCGCGCCGGGAAGATTGCGCGCGAGCGCGGCGGCTGGGCGGTCACCACCGCCGACGGCACCGTGTTCCGCGCCCCGGTGGTGGTGAACGCGGCCGGCGCCTGGGGCGACGAGGTGGCGGGGCTGGCCGGGGTCGCTCCGCTCGGCCTGGTGCCGTGCCGGCGCACCGCCGCGATCGTCGATCCGGCGCCGTTCGATGTTGCCGGATGGCCGCTGGTCAACGACGTGGCGCATACGTGGTACGCGCGGCCGGAGGCGCGCACCCGGCTCATGGTCTCCCCGGCCGACGAGACGCCGATGGCCCCGCAGGACGTCCAGCCGGACGAGATCGATGTCGCGATCGGGATCGACCGGATGCAGCAGGCGCTGGCGATCGAGGTGCGGCGGGTGGAGCGTGCCTGGGCCGGGCTGCGCACGTTTACGCCGGACCGCAGCCTGGCGTTCGGGTGGGACCCTGCGGCGGGGGGGTTCTTCTGGTGCGTGGGGCAGGGGGGGTACGGGATCCAGACCTCGCCGGCGGCGGGGCGGCTGGTGGCGGATCTGGTGGCGGGGCGGGATCCGGGGGAGGCGGGGGCGGTGGTTGCGGCTGTGGATCCGCGGCGGTTCGGGTAAAGGAGCAGGGGGCGGCCGGTGGTGCGCCCGTTTCGATTTGCCGGCCCGGCTTTCAGGCGGTGGAGTCTCGGTTTGAATATCTGCATAGGGTGGTAAGGGGAAGTCCGTCCGAAGGTCTTCCAACGGCAGCTTCGCGCCCATGGCCGCCGTCCAAGGGAGCAACAGCCGCTCGCGAAAGCAGTCGTTCAACTGAGCTTGCCAGCGCAAGATGCGGCAAAGTTGCAACTGCGCCGACGAGGCAGGCCGCGTATTGGAACTGGCATTGGGACGCAATCGTTCATCGAGTGCTGCGGCTCGCACGAGCGCGACACGACGCGCATCGCAGCGCTGCTCGCCGGATGATACTGTTGAACGGGTATTGCGCCCGGTTCAGAATGGTGCCGGAGCGGTCCTTGAACTACTTGCTGCACTGGCCCCAGCGGAACCGGTGATAGCCCCCGGCAGTGCGCTCGGGCCGCCCGGTCACTGCCGCCGAGCTGCACCGGGTACACCTCATCCCCGGCCGCCCCGTCCAAGAGAAGCGGGCCTATAACCGGGCGCGTTTAGCCCAGGGGGCGCTGGCGCGAACCTTGACGGAGCAGTTGCGCCGGCAGCGCGGCTCGACCCCCGGTCAGGCGTTCGGCGGCTTGTATGCGGTCTTAGTCTGGTGGGCCTGCTTCATAGCCGCCTCGGCTTCCTGAGCCGTCAGCAGCGTCGTAGTCTCGAAACGAGAAAACCCGCCTGAGGCCGTAGCCGACATCGAGCATGCGACAGCCGCTTTGCTGTCCGGGAATTCACAGATCGCAACACCGTCGTACTCACCTAAGGCGAGGTAGTAGCTGTTTAGCTTTCCACCGAAGCCTTCGACGAGTGCCTTCGCCGCACCGGTACGATCGTGTGGCTTGCCGACAAGTGTCTTGGCCGATGTGCTGGTGAATTGCCACCGAATCATGAAGTGAGGCATCGCATCCTCCTTGTTTCCGAGTTCGAGCGAATTTGCCCATTAGCAGCGTGCTCTTTGCGCGCGGGTCGGAGGGCAGGCTCGGTTCGCGGTCCGGGTCATGCCAGCAGCGCGAAGAGGCACCGTCATGCAATTCCGCCGGCCTATTCCTGTCAATGGGAACCAGCTGAGAATGCCTCCGCCGACCCTCGAGACTCCCCTCATTTTCACGCCGCCCCGAAAGTCTCGGCGAAGACGGGCAGTTCGGCGAGCATGTCGGCGAATTTCTGGACCAGCGGCAGCAGCCGAGGCTCGGGCATGGTCGGCATGAGTTCGTATAGCATGCAGCCCTGGCGGAACAGCGAATGGGTTCGCCGCCTGGCGGTGTTTGACTTGAGGAATCGGTCGTAGCCGAGCGCTTCCCCGGCGGCCCCGGGCAGGGTCAGCAGCACGACGGCGAATGCGGCGATCAGCCACAGGCGATCGCGTCGCGCCGGGGAGCTGACGTGGATCGATCCCATGCCCATGCCGAAGCGCAGGTCCTTGGTATCGCGCAGGCCACATTCGATGCTCCAGCGCTTGCCATAGAGCGCCTTCAGGCTTGCCGCTGACCCAGCGCCGTCGCTGGCGGGGAGACACCACGCCTGCTTCATGTCCTTGTCCTGCACGCACAGCACCGTGCCCACCTGGTAGCGTTCTGCGGTCACCGCGGCGCCACGCAGGATGCGCGCCCGTCCGCCGCGGCCGACCCAGCCGGCCGCGGTGCGCATCTCGCCGTCGGCGGCCATCACCGTGATATTGCCGCGGAAGCGGATGACGAAGTCGAACTTCAGCTCCTCGGTCAGCACCCGATAGAGTTTGTGATCGCCGAAACCGCGGTCGGCGACGATGCAAACCTTGATGTCGGCGGCCAGGGCGTCGGCGAGACGGACCAGCGCCTGGTATTCGTGCTCGTTGCGATGGTTCTTGAGGCTTGCCGTCGCGACGGTGAGCCACAGCAGTGGCGTGGCTCGGCCGTGACGGGTCAGCAGCGACAGCATGAGGGTGGCGTGGCCATCGGCGTCGAAATCGGTCCAGTCCATGGCGACGTTGATGCTGGTGCGAGACCCCACCACGTAGGGCACCCAGTGGCGCAGCGCGGCATCGATGTCGATCCCCTCGTTCGACAGCATCCGATCCACCTGCTTGATGGCGTGCTTGGTGGTCAGGCCGCGCGCCAAGGCGAGCCCCTGGCCGATCGTATGCACGGCCAATGACGCGGTCCGGACGACCCCGAGGGTGGCATTGGCCAGGGACAGAACCCGCTTGGCGTGCAGGTCACCCTCGAACAGACCGGTCAGGACGCGCTGCACGTCCATGAGGCAAAGGGTTTGGTTCGGCGGCATCGCTCCCCCGCGGCTCTTGTTGCAGGCGAGGAGAATCGCAGACCTGCGGGGGCAGGCAAGGGGTCTTTGGCATACGCAACAATTGGAATCGGAGGCGGCTCGCTTCGATTCTCTCCGGAATGCCGGAGAGCCTCAACCGATTCTTTGGATAAACGTCACCCCCAGCCTCAAAATGAGGGGAGGCATGAGGTGGTAAGGGGAAGTCCGTCCGAAGGTCTTCCAACGGCAGCTTCGCGCCCACTCCAGACGTCTGAAGCAGAGACAGTCCTGCTCAACTTAAGACTCTTACTTGGCGTAGGCCTGCGCGATCTGCCCCACGAGTTTGGCCCAGGGCATGTCCATGGCGTCGTAGACGGCCGCAGCCTCGGCCCGCGCGTTGTCCTTGAGGATCTCTACCATCAGCGTGGCGTAGTCGGAGAGAATCACGCCCGCCTGCAGCATGCGCAGAAGACCGACCTGCCGTTTGGTCTCGCTGAAGGTTCCGGAGGCGTCGACGGCCACATATGCGTCGAGGCCCTTGCCAACGGCGGTGATAGCCGGGAAGGCTGCGCAGACTTCGAGAGAGATGCCCGCAAAGATCAGTTTCGTGCGGCCGGTCGCGTTGATAGCCCGGGCGACCTCGGGATCGTCGAAGGCGTTGACCGAGGAGCGATCGATGATCGGAACGCCAGGCAGCGCCTCAACGAGTTCCGGAAAAGTCGGACCCCACATGCTGTCGCGCGCGGTGGTTGTTGCGATGATCGGCAATTGCAGAGCCTTGGCCGCTTTGGCCAGCGCCACCACGTTGTGCTTCAACTCTCCCGTCGAATAGTCGCGAACGCCGGTCATGAGGCCGACCTGGTGGTCAACGAGGACCAGCGCGGCGTTTTCAGATGTAAGCGGTTTGTAGGGGCGGGTCGGGTCGGACATGACTCTCTCCTGGGCAGAGGGAAGGTAGGTTACGGCCAACCGCATTCGTCGACCGCAGCACGGCAGGAAGCTAGCTGCTGGACAATCGGCCGAAAAGCCGCCACTTTTCGGACTCAGCGTTCAATGAGATGGACGATAAGGTGTGCTCGACCTGAACGATTTCTTCTACTTTGTGCAGGTGGTTGATCGCAGTGGCTTCACCGCCGCCGGACGCACGCTGCGTATTCCGAAATCGACTCTGAGCCATCGCATCCAGCGGCTTGAAACCGAGCTTGGGGTCAGGTTGCTCAATCGGACCTCACGGCGGTTCGCGATGACCGATGCCGGTGAAGAATTCTATCGCCACGCGGTGGTGATGTTGCAGGACGCCGAACTGGCGGAAAGCGCCATTCGCCATCGGCTGACTGAACCGACCGGCACGCTGCGCTGCACCGCGGCAATGGCCACCATGCAGTTCGCGATGTGCGATATCGTGGCGGACTTTCTCCTCCGTTATCCGAAGGTCAATGTCGTCGCGCATGCGACCGACCGGAACGTCGATATCGTCGGCGAGAATTACGACGTCGCGATCAGAGCCCATTCGGACCCACTCCCCGATTCGACACTGGTGCAGCGGGCGCTGACGCCAGCGCCATGGCTCCTGTTCGCGGGCTCGGCATATCTCGACGCGAATGAAGCGCCGAAAACGCCCGAAGATCTCCGGAGCCACCCTTCGCTGTTCATGATGCGCACAGGGGTTGCTCCCGTTTGGCGGCTTCGTCGTTCGAGCGAGGCGGAGGACGAGGTGGTCATGCCACTAACGCCAAGGCTCTTGTGTGACGACACGATCGCCCTGAAGCAGGCAGCGATCGCCGGCCTCGGCGTCGTCGCGCTGCCCGGCTATGTCTGCCGTGAAGACGTTCGATTGGGAGCTTTGTGCCAGGTGTTGCCTGCCTGGCTTGCCGGCGATTCCACAATCACGGCTCTCATTCCCTACCGGCGCGGCCTTCTCCCCTCGGTACGTATCTTCATCGACCACCTGTCAGCAGAGTTGCCAAAAAGGGTGCTGCTATAGATTGCCGTGATCACTGATCGTGGCGTCCCCCGCCGCATTGATTGCATGATGGATAGTCCCACAGGAAAGGGCCAGCTCCTATCGACGTCTATCGATACGCCCTGGTTGCCGATTCTGCGCTGCACTATCCCTAAGTATTCGTTGGTACGCCTCCGTTACTCCCACTATATTGTTCTGAGTTGCGGTAACATGCCGATCTAGCAGCGAAATTCTTTAGAGACACAGCGGAAAGCCGACTCTGCGACCCGTCTAAAATTCGCGCTCTGGATTCAAAGGGAATTTCCGGGATTCCGAATTAGGCCAGTTTACCGACGGGTTCCATGGGTACGAAGCGGATGATGGCTTCCGTTGGGCCGATGGCGGTGCGCTACTGCCGCTGGCGGCCGACGTGACAGGACCGTGCGAGGTGGAGTTGCAGATCGGCGGGACGCCGCGGTACGCGCTCGTCGAGCCGACAGCTTTACGTGCAGCCGACTAGAGTCAGTAATGATGCTAAACATCGGTATGAGCGAACGTTCGCTCTGGACCGAGAACTCGCCGTTGCCGCCTTCCAACAATCAACGTCTGCTTATCGCTTTTGGCACTCCAAAGCGGCCAGACCGCTCTCGGCCAACTTCGGCCGCTGCCAACCGGCCGGTCGGTAGGCAGCTATGGGTCGGAACCCGAAATTCAAACCGAGGCATCCCCCCGCGGCTTCCGTCCCCCCACCCCCCATGCCATGCTCCCGCCCGTGCCCAGGCCCCGCGCCCCCGACCACCGCCTCCCCCCGCAACCCCGCCCCCTGGCCCCCCCGCCCGACGAGGCCAGCCTGCGGGACGCCGCCCTCGCCCATCTCGCCCGCTACGCCACCACCGAGGCGCGGCTGCGCCAGGTGCTCGCCCGCCGGCTCGATCGCTGGGCCCATGCCGCCGCCGCAACCCTGGACCCGGCGGACATCGCCGCCGCCCTTGCCGCCGCCCGCCCCGCCATCCCCCGGGTGGTCGCCGCCCTCGCCGGCGCCGGCGCGCTCAACGACGCCGATTTCGCCGCCACCCGCGCCCGCGCCCTGCGCCGCGCCGGCCGCTCCCGCCGCGCCATCGCGGCAACCCTCGCCGCCAAGGGCGTGCCCGCCGAGACCGCAAGCGTCGTGCTGCCGGGAGACGCCGACGGCGAGCTCGCCGCCGCCCTGCTGCTCGCGCGCCGCCGCCGCCTGGGCCCGTTCCGCGCCGCGCCGCTGCCGCCCGACGACCCCGCCGCCGCACGGCGCGAACAAGGCGTGCTGGCGCGCGCCGGCTTCGCCCAGGACGTGGTGCACCGCGCCCTGCGCTGCGAACGCGCCGAGGCGGAAACCCTGATCGCCGGCCTGCGCGCCGGCGCCTGAACGCCCCGCGCTCGGAAACCTCTTGTTCATCGGTTGATGGCACGAACCTCCCATGGTCCGGTTCCTGCTGCCGCTGCCGCTGGCGCTGCTGAGCGCACTGGCGGGCTGCGCCACCTCCGGCCCGCTGGCACTGGCGGGCACGTCGGGATGCAGCTTCGTCACCGCCATGCGCATGGCCATGGCGGGCCTGCCCTGCGCCGGCCCGCAACCGCCACCGGCGCCCTATTGCACCCGCAGCCTGGGCGATGCCGACTGCTGGCGGGACCCGCAGAACCTTCCGGACCGCCCGCCGCAGCTCGCGGACGGCGGATGGGAAGCGCCGAACCCGCCGCCCGCCAGGACGCAGCCGTGACGCGCCACGCCGATCATCGAAACGTTCGATCTTTCGCCAGCAAGGCCGAGGAGGAGGGTCCCCGGTAGCACCCGCCAGCCTCGCCTGCGAAAGGTCGAACCTTCGGCCGGCCGCAGCCCCTCGGCTGGACGGCCCCGGCGCCGGCGTGTACCCCGCCGCACCATGACCCCCCGCCTCATCGCCACCTACCGCCTGCGCGCCGACGCTGCGTCGATCGACGCCCGCGCGCGGGCGATCGCGGTCGAACAAAGCGTCGAAATGCCGCCCGAGGCGATCGACGCTCCGCGCATCCTCGCCGAAGTCGTGGGCGCGGTGGAGCAGCTCATCGATCGCGGCGGCGGCGTGTTCGACGTCCGTATCGGTCTTGCCGCGGAAACCGTGGGCGAGGACGCCGGCCAGTTGCTCAACATGCTGTTCGGCAACACCTCCCTGCATCCCGACGTGACGCTTGTCGGCATCGAGCTGCCGGCGGGGCTGGCGGCGGCGTTCCCCGGTCCGCACCTCGGCCTGGCCGGGTTGCGCGCGCGGCTTGGCGTGCCGGCGCGCCCGCTCACCGGCTCCGCGCTGAAGCCGCAAGGGCTGGACGTCCCGGCGCTGGCCGCGCTCGCCGACCGCTTCGCCCGCGGCGGGATCGACCTCGTGAAGGACGACCACGGCCTCGCCGACCAGACGACCGCTCCGTTCGCCGCCCGTGTTCCCGCCTGCGCCGAGGCCGTCCGCCGCGCCGCCGCCGCCACCGGCCACCCGACGCGCTACGCCCCCAGCCTGTCCGGCCCGCACGCCAAGATGCGCGCGCAGGTGCTGCTGGCGCGGGAGGTCGGGGTCGATACCGTCCTGATCGCGCCGATGATCGCGGGCTTCGCCACCGTCCAGGCGCTCGCCGAAGAATTCCCCGACATCGCCTTCCTCGCCCATCCCGCCCTGGGCGGGGCGGCGCGCATCGCGCCCGAGGTGCTGATCGGCACCCTGTTCCCCCTGATCGGCGCCGACGCCGCGATCTTCCCCGCGCACGGCGGCCGCTTCGGCTACTCCCCCGCCACCTGCCGCCGCATCGCCACCGCCGCGCGTCACCCGCCGCACGGCCGCCGCCCCGCCCTGCCGGTGCCCGCTGGCGGCATGACCCTCGCACGGGTCCCCGAACTGCTTGACTTCTACGGCCCCGACACAATGCTCCTGATCGGCGGCAACCTGCTCGCTGCCGGCGCCGGCCTGACCGAGGCCACCGCCCGCTTCGTCCGCGCCGTCGCGGACCATCGCCCGCACCCGAACGCATGAGGCGGACTGCATGACCGAACCCGAGACCCTGCTGCGCCGCTTTCACGATGAATTCCGCTGGGACGGCGTCGGTCGCCTGCCGTACAAGGACGACGGCAGCGCCCCGTTCAAGGCCATCGCCCGCCAGGTTCTGTTCGCCGAACCCGAGCTCGGCTGCGAACTGCGCTACTTCGAAATGGACAGCGGCGGCCACTCCACCCTGGAACGCCACCAACACGTCCACGCCGTCATGATCCTGCGCGGCGAAGGCCAGTGCCTGCTCGGCGAAACCGTCCGCCAAGTAAAGCCCTTCGACCTGATTACCATCCCCCCCTGGACTTGGCACCAGTTCCGCGCCACCGCCGGAACCCCCCTCGGCTTCCTCTGTATGGTCAACGCCACCCGCGACAAACCCCAACTGCCCGACGCCACCGCGCTCGCCACCCTCCACGCCATCCCCGAGGTGGCCGCGTTCCTGGGCTGAGCTCGGAGCGGTAGTAAGCAAGGCCAGGGGCTCTGCCCCTGGACCCCGCCAGGGAACTCGTCCCCTGGACCCCGTCTTTGGGTTCCGTGCGTGTGGGGGTGTCGCGGCTGGGCGGGCGGCGGCGGGGTGGCTGGGCGCGGGGCGGGGATCGGGCGCCAAAGCGCCCGATCCCCGCCCCGCGCCCAGCCACCCCGCCGCCGCCCGCCCAGCCGCGACACCCCCACACGCACGGAACCCAACGGAAGGGTTCCAAGGGCGAGCCCTTGGTGGGGGTCCAGGGGGCAAAGCCCCTTGGCCTTGCTTGCTGCTGTTCGGGATCAGACCTGATCGTAGTCCAGCGCGAGGCGGGTGCCGACCGGGTGGGCCTGGCAGGTAAGGACGTAGCCCGCGGCGGTTTCCCAGGGTTCCAGGCTGTAGTTGGCGGTCATGTGCACGTCTCCTTCCAGCAGGCGAGCGCGGCAGGTGCAGCACATGCCGCCGCGGCAGGCGTAGGGCAGGGCGAGGCCGGCGCGCAGGCCGGCGGCGAGCACGGTTTCCTCGCGGGCGATCGGGAAGGTGGTTTGCACGCCGTCGAAGGTGACGGTGGCGATGGCGGCGGGGGGTTCGACGGCGGCGGGGGGAAGCGCGGTGGGGGTGGCCGGGGCGTCTTCGGCAGGGATGAAGCGTTCGGTGTGGATGTGGGTTTCCGGCAGGCCGTGCCGGGCCAGCACCGGGGGCAGGGCTTCCAGCAGTCCGGGCGGGCCGCAGAGGAAGACGTGGCTCGGGCGGGCCGGTGCCAGGCTGTGCAGCAGCCGGTGCACGGCAGGGGGATCGAGCCGGCCGCCGAACGGGGCCAGATCCTGGCGCTCGCGCGAGAGCAGGTGGGCCACGACGAAGCGGTCGAGGTAGCGGTCCTTCAGGTCCTCGATCTCGCTGCGGAACATGATGTCGGCGCGGGTGCGGTTGCCGTACCATAGCACGCAGCGGCCGCGTTCGCGCGCCAGGGCGGACGCGAGGATCGACAGCACCGGGGTGATGCCGGACCCGGCGGCGATGGCGAGCAGGGTGCGGTCCGATTCGGGTTCGATCGGAATGCCGAAGCGTCCGTCCGGTGTCATCACGTCGAGCGTGTCGCCGGCGCAGAGCTCGGTTGCGGCCCAGCCCGAGAAGCGTCCGCCGGGCTGGTGCTTGATGCCGATGCGTAATGTGGTCTCGCCGGGGGCGGAGCAGATCGAGTAGGGGCGGCGCATTTCGGTGCCGGCGATGTGGGTGCGCAAGGTGAGGAACTGTCCGGGGATGAACCGATAGGTCTCGCGCAGCGCTGCGGGGACATCGAAGGCAACGCAGATGCTGTCGGCGGTGTCGCGCCGCACGGCGGCGATGCGCAGGCGGTGGAAGCGCGGCGGGGGGCGAGGCGGGACCATGGATGAGCGAGGCGGGCGAAGGGGTGCGGTGGCGGATCAGGCGGGGCCGGCGGGCGGGTCGGCGATCGCGGCCATCAGCTCCGCCCATTCGCGTTTCGGCAGGCCGCTGCTGGCCTGGTCCACTGCCTCCCCGGCGAGCATCCGCCGCAGCGCCGCGCGCATCCCGGCCGAGAGCGTGACGGCGCCGAGTCGGTAGTCGAGGAACGCCTGGTACGCCGCCGGCACCCAGGCCTGCACGGTGCCCAGCATCGCCTCGGCGTAGGCACGGATTTCATACTGCGCGTGCGGATCGGCGCGCAGGGAGAGGAAGTGCAGCAGGTTGTGCAGGTCGGTCTTCCAATACCACTGCGTATAGGCGTTGAGCGTCAGGTTCATCCGCGCGAGCTCGCGCGCGAGCCCCTGCCTGCCGGGATCGCGTGGCGCGCCGGCTGCGTCCTCGTTCAGCATTTCGAGGTAGTGGTCGTAGCTGCGGGTTGCGTCGGTGCGCAGCAGGTCCATCACGCGCGCGGCTTCGGTGGCGTCCAGCGCCGCGCCGCGGCCCTGGCGGTTGGCGGCCGATTGCGCGGCGAGGTGTTCGGGGGCGGGCAGGTAGAACTCGCGGTCCAGGATCGAATAGCGGGCGGAGTATTCGTTCACGTTGGCGGTGCGGTGGCGGATCCACTGGCGGGCGACGAAGATAGGAAGTTTCACGTGGTATTTGATCTCGCACATCTCGAACGGGGTCGAGTGGCGGTGGCGCATCAGGTAGCGGATCAGCCCGGCGTCTTCGGAGACGCGCCTGGTGCCCCGGCCGTAGGAGACGCGCGCGGCCTGCACGATGGCGCCGTCGTCGCCCATGTAGTCGATCACGCGGATGAAGCCGTGGTCGAGGACGGGGAGGGGCTGGAACAGCAGTGCCTCCAGCGCCGGGACGGTGGGGCGGCTGGTTTCGGTGCGCGCGGCGCGGGCGGCGTCGATCTCGGCGTGCTGGTCGGCGGTGAGGCGCATGGGCGGTCCCCGGGGCGTGGTGCGGCGCGCGCCCTCCCGCAAGGGGAGGGGGCGGGTGCGTGCTTAGGCCGGCGCGGGGGGCGGGGGAAGCCGGATCAGGCGGCGTGCTGGGTGGGGATGCGGGCGACTTCCTCGGCGAGATCGCGTTCGGCCTGCCAGAGGTCGTGCGCCATCTGCATGCGCAGCCAGATGCCCGGGCCGTTACCGCAGAACTTGCCGAGGCGGACGGCCATTGCCGGGGTGACGCCGGCGCGCTCGGCCAGGATGGCGTGCAGGGTCTGGCGGGAGACGCCGAGGGTCCGGGCGGCGGCAGTGACGGACAGGCGCAGCGCCGGCAGCACGTCCTCGCGCAGCAGTGCGCCGGGGTGGCTGGGCGGCCAGGCGGGATCGGAGGTGACGCGGTATTCGGGCATCGGGGGCGATTTCCAGGCGGGGCGTGAGCAGGACGTGTGTGTGCATTTTGCACACATGTCAAGGATAACTTGACTATCTGACGTGCCTGACCTTACAATTCGTCGATGATTCGCACCGTTCGGAACCGCACGCTGGCCGCCTTCTGGCAGAAGTCCGACGCCTCGGGCCTGCGCGCCGATCTCACCGTCCGGCTCCGTCGCCGCCTGGAAGCCCTGCATCGGGCCACCCGGCCGGAGGACATGAATTTCCCCGGCTTCAATTTCCACCGCCTGCGCGGCCAACCGGTCCGCTACACCGTGCACGTCAACGGCCCGTGGTGCCTGACCTTCGAGTGGGACGGCGAGGACGCGGTGCGGGTCGATCTGGAGCAGTACCATTGACCGGCCGGAACCTTCGCCCCGACGCCGGTCGCGCCCGCGCGTGACCGTTCCCGCGTGCCGGCCGCGGCGGGCGTGCGCGCTCCGGAGCCACTCGCCACGGCGTCAGGCCGGCTGACCCGGGAAGATGGGCCGGCTCGGGACCCGTCCCTACTCCGACAGCGCCCGCTGCACCTGCGCTGTGCCGCCCGCACAAACCTGTTGCCTCGCCCCGGGCGTATGTTCTATATTTGTTCGCAACCCATGACCCCCACCCCCCTCCTCGACCGCCTTAGCAGCCTCATCGCCTGGCTGGCCGACCGTATCGGCGGCCTGCGCGATCCGGCGGGGCGCGATCAGGCGGCGGGCCTGGCACCCGCGCACGCCGGCGCCCTGATCGCCCGGCTGCGCCATCTCGCCGCCCGGTTCCGCGCCGTCGCCTCCACCCCGATCCCGCCCCCGAAGCCCGCTCCCAAGCCCGCCGAACCGAGGTTCGTTCCCACCCACAGCCTGCGCTTCGCTCCAGCGGACCCGCCGCCCGAACGCACCGGGCTGCCGCGGACCTGGCGCTGGCTGCTGCGGCTGCTCCCGCAAGCCGCCGCTGGCCGCGCGCAGATGGAAGACCTGCTGCGAGACCCCGCGATGGCCGACCTGCTGGCCGCCGATCCCCGGCTGGGGCCGATCCTGCGCCCGCTTGGCTGGATGCTCGGGGTGGATCGCGCGCTGCTGCCCGCCTCGCGGCGGCGGCGCCGGCCGGTGATCCTGGTGCTCGGCGGGCGCGCGGAGGCCGAGGCGGCGGCGGCCGACTACGCTTGCGCGCGGGCGAAGGATGTTTCCGTGACGGACATTATCGCGCTGTGGTGCCTGCCCGCCGCGGGTCGGCGGGACCGGCGGCCGGTCTGGCGCGGGTGCGCGGGGCTGGCGCTGGCGGATGGGACGCAAATTCCGGGCTGAGCCGGTGCGGCGGACGCGCGGCCTTATTGTTCCGATATCGAATCTAATTGTCTCCCTCTTAATTGGCCCCTGGGGGCTTGGGGCGGTATCCGGGTGGCCACAAGGTCTCTCGCGGCCGCGCATGGGGCGCCGGCCATGGGGCGACCCAGGCGTCCGCCCGATTGCCCTGGGACGGCCCCGCCTGCCCCTTCCGCTCGCCCCCCGGACCCCCTATATCTCCCGCTGCCGGCTTGCCGGCTATGGTGATAAACGGTGTGTGGAATAAGCGTTGTGGACCCGGGGGCAGTACCCGGCGCCTCCACCATTTCTCCCCCTTCCAGCGGGGATCATGGGGGCGAAACAGGCTCGACACGCGCGGTAAAGACCCATCTTTTGCCCGGCATGGTTCCGCCGTTATCGGGCCGTATCACAAGTGCCAATGACAACATGGCGCTCGCTGTCGCTGCGTAAGCGATAAGCGCGGTTCGGGGGGCACCGGGCAACAGAAGCCCCCCACTTCCCCCTCTGGTCACAAGCTCTGCCCGGCAGTATGGATCGCGCAATGTCGGACGACGCTGCACCACCTGTCGAGAGCCTGCTTCCCTACGACGAATGGACCGAGGCCGCGATGCGCCAGGTCATGGTCCGCGCGCTCGCCCACGTGGCCGCGCACGGGCTGCCGGGGGAGCACCATTTCTACCTGACCTTCCGCACCGACCACCCCGGCGTCGTCATCCCCCCCCGGCTGCGCGCGCAATATCCGCAGGAAATGACCATCGTCCTGCAGCACCAGTTCTGGGACCTGACGATGGACGAGGAGTCCGGCCTCATCAGCGTGGGCCTGTCGTTCGGCGGCCTGTCCTCGACCCTCGTGATCCCGCTCGCCGCCGTGACCGCCTTCGCAGATCCCTACGTCCGCTTCGGCCTGCGTTTCACGCCCGACGGCGCGGAGGCCGCCGAAGCAGCCGATCCGCCCGAGGCGCCCGCTGTCGATGCGGCTCCCCCCGGCGAACCCGACGCCGCGGCGGCGCCGGAAGCCGAGCCCGCCCCGCAGGTGGTCAGCCTGGACGCGTTCCGCCGCCGCTCCCCGCCCAAGACCTGATTCCCCAAGACCTGATGTCCTGGGCCATCCCGCCGTAACCGAAGGTCGTGCCATGAACGCACCGATGCCGCGTCCGCAAGGGTTCAGCTACTCCCCGATGTTCCCGCTGGCGCCGCTGCCGACGCCCTGGAAGCGCCTGCCGATCGAGGGCGTGCGCACCGCGACCTGCGACGGTGCCTCGGTGCTGCGCATCGCCCCCGAAGCGCTGAGCGAGCTTGCCTTCCAGGCGTTCCGCGATGTCTCCCACCTCCTGCGCCCCGGCCATCTCGCGCAATTGCGCAGGATCCTCGACGATCCGGAAGCCTCGGCGAACGATCGCTTCGTGGCACTCGATCTGCTGAAGAACGCCAACATCGCCGCCGGCGGCGTGCTGCCGATGTGCCAGGACACCGGCACCGCGCTCGTGTTCGGCAAGCAGGGCCAGCGCGTGTGGGTGGACGGCGACGCCGAGGAAGCACTGAGCTTCGGCGTGCACCGCACCTATACCGAAACCAACCTGCGCTATTCGCAGATGGCCCCGCTTTCGATGTTCGAGGAAGTGAACACCGGCAACAACCTGCCGGTGCAGTTCGACATCATGGCCGCCCCGGGCGAGGATCACGCCGACGAGCTGAACCTGATGTTCGTCGCCAAGGGCGGCGGCTCGGCCAACAAGAGCTTCCTGTTCCAGGAGACGCGCGCGATCCTGTCGCCGGCGCGACTGCTTGCGTATCTCGAAACGAAGATCAAGACCCTGGGCACCTCGGCCTGCCCGCCCTACCACCTGGCGATCGTGATCGGCGGCACTTCGGCCGAGCTTACGTTGAAGACGGTGAAGCTCGCCTCCACCCGCTGGCTGGACGGGCTGCCGACCTCGGGCTCGCGCGCAGGGCACGCATTCCGCGACCTCGAGATGGAACAGAAAGTGCTGGAGCTGACCCGGACCATCGGCATCGGCGCGCAGTTCGGCGGCAAGTATTTCTGCCACGACGTGCGCGTGATCCGGCTGCCGCGGCACGGCGCGTCGTTGCCCGTGGGTATCGGCGTGTCATGTTCCGCCGACCGGCAGATCCTGGCGAAGATCACGCCCGACGGCGTGTTTCTGGAGCAGCTGGAGACCGATCCGGCGAAATACCTGCCGGAGACGACCGACGACCATCTGGACGCCGAGGCGGTGGCGGTCGATCTCAACCGGCCGATGGCGGAAATCCGCGCGCAGTTGTCGCGCTATCCGGTGAAGACGCGGCTCGCGCTGTCGGGCACCATGGTGGTGGCACGCGACATCGCACATGCGAAGCTGAAGGAACGGCTCGATCGTGGCGAGGAGCTGCCTGCGTATCTGCGCGACCATCCGGTCTATTACGCGGGCCCGGCCAAGGCGCCGGCCGGCTACGCGACCGGCAGTTTTGGTCCCACAACGGCGGGACGCATGGACAGCTACGTGGCGGAGTTCCAGGCCGCCGGCGGCTCGCTCGTGATGCTGGCGAAGGGCAATCGGTCCAAAGCGGTGCGCGACGCCTGCAAGACGCACGGCGGCTTCTACCTCGGCAGCGTCGGCGGCCCGGCGGCGCGGCTGGCGCAGGACTGCATCCGCAAGGTGGAGGTGCTGGAATATCCGGAGCTCGGGATGGAGGCGGTCTGGCGGATCGAGGTGGAGAATTTCCCGGCGTTCATCGTGATCGACGACAAGGGCAACGATTTCTATGAAGGTCTGGGATGAATCCCGATGATGCGGCTCGGACCACAGTTGGTCGAAGCAGCCGATTTCGAGGGCGTTGATCTGCTGTTGCAGCATCCGGATGGTGGGATTCGTAAAACTCGGATAAAAGCTCGGCCCACCTGCGACGGTCAGTACCGCGGCAAAGACATCTGGATGTTGTTCCCGTCACCCGGCGAGGTGACGTTCGGGCGAGACCGGTCTCTGATTCGGAAGGATAACATTTGCGAGGAATTCAAGGAGCGATATGATACCGGCGGCCTCTTCGGCCGGCCGGTATCGCGCATGGGGTTGGCGGGGCGGCCATGCGCAAAATCAAGGACATACCAGCGGCCAGGTGGACGCCGGACGAGGAATCGGCCGGGGCCGCTGGTATGAGCCCGCCAAGGATTTGGTTGGAAGAAGCCTGTCCACCATGCCGAAGTGGCCAGAGGATTTCCTTGACAAGGCTCACTCCATGCTGCGGAAGCCGACGAAACCCGACCGTCTGGTCGGCGAACGCGCAGTAACGTAGATCAGCATTGGGGCAGCTCATGCGCTTCACCATCGACCGCATCGACCACATCGTCCTCAATGTCCGCGATGTCGAGATCGCCGCCGCCTGGTACCAGCGGGTGCTCGGCATGGAGCGCGAGGAATTCGGCCCCGACCTGCGCACCGCCCTGAAATTCGGCGGCCAGAAGATCAATCTCCGCCCCGCCGACGCCGACCCGCGCGCCTGGGTCACCGGCGCCTGCGATACCCCGGGCGCGGCCGATGTGTGCTTCATCACCGCGGTCGGGCCGGACGATACCATCGCCCATCTGCACGGGCTCGGCGTGGAGATCACCGCCGGGCCGGTGCCGCGGACCGGCGCGCTCGGCGCGATGCGCTCGGTCTATTGCCGCGATCCGGACGGCAACCTGATCGAAATCGCGAGCTACCTGACAGCCTGATGCCCAACTCCATCCGCCTGCGCCTTGGCGTCGTTGCCTTCCTCGCCTTCCTCGGCCTCATCCCGCTCGCCAATTGGATGATCCAGCACGTGGGCACCGTCTGCACCGCCGGCGGGCCGTGCCTGGTGCCGGTCGCACCCGGGCTGCTCGCACCTTCGGGCGTGCTCACCGTGGGTGTGGCGCTGGTGCTGCGCGACGTGGTGCAGCGCTGCCTGGGGCTGGCCTGGGGGTTGGCGGCGATCGTCGCGGGCACGGCGCTTTCCACCCTGGTCGCGCCCGGCGCGTTGGTCGCCGCGTCCGGCGCGGCGTTCCTGCTGAGCGAGCTTGCCGATTTCGTAGTCTATACGCCTCTGCAACGACGACGGCTGGTGCTGGCGGTGCTGGCCTCGGCCGGGCTCGGGCTTGCGATCGATTCGGTGGTGTTCCTGTGGCTGGCGTTCGGCAGCCTGAACTTCCTGGCCGGGCAGATCGTCGGCAAGCTATGGGCGGTGGCGGCGAGCATCCCGTTCATCCGCCTGCTCCGCCGGGTCGCGCCGGCCTGACCGCGCGGAGGCGCATTGCCATGCCCGATCCCGACCCGATCCGGATCGACCGCGGCGACGGCGTGGCGCTCGCCGCGCGGCTGCTGGCCGGACGCGCGCCGACGGTCGTCTTCCTCCCCGGTTTCCGTAGCGACATGGGCGGCGACAAGGCGACCCATCTCGCCCGCTTCTGCGCCGCGCACGGCCAGGCGCTGCTGCGCCTCGATTATTCCGGCCGCGGCGCGAGTGGAGGACGGTTCGAGGACGGCACGATCGGCCGGTGGGCAGAGGACGCGCGCATCGTGATCGACCGGCTGGCGCCGGGCCCGCTGGTCCTGGTCGGCTCCTCCATGGGCGGATGGATCGCGCTGCTGGTCGCGCGCGCAGAGCCCGATCGGGTGGCCGCGCTGGTCGGCCTCGCCGCTGCCCCCGATTTCACCGAACGGCTGATGTGGGACGCCATGGCCCCGCCGGAGCGCGCCCGGCTGCTCGCCGAGGGCGTGCTGCATGTGCCGAGCCAGTACGGGCCGCCCATCCCCATCACCCGGGCGCTGATCGAGGATGGCCGCCGCCACCTGCTGCTCGACGCGCCGATCCCGCTTGGCTGCCCGGTGCGCCTGCTGCACGGCCAGCGGGACCCCGATGTTCCGTGGGAAACCAGTCTGCGCCTGGCGGGGCGGATCACGAGCGACGACGTGCGCCTGACCCTGGTGAAGGACGGCGACCACCGCCTGTCACGTCCTGCAGACCTCGCCCTGCTGGATGACGTGCTGGCCCCGTTCCTCGGCAAGGATGGCATCTAGCCCTTCGCGATAGCTGGGAAAGCGCCAGGCGATGCCGAGCGCTGCCTGGGTCTTGCGGCTCGCCACCTTGCGGTTGTCGGCCCAGAAGCTCAGCGCCATCGGGCTCATGGAGGCGGCAGCTTCGGCGAACGGAGCCGCCGGCGGGGCGGGGACGCCGAGCAAGCATGCGGCGTGCGCCACCACGTCCGCACTTTCCGCCGGCGTATCGTCGGCGAGGTTCAGCACCCGCACGCCGTGCCCCGGCCGGTCCATCGCCGCCAGCACCGCGCGCACGATGTCGTCGCGATGGATGCGCCCGAACGCATGTCCGGGCTTGCTGACCCGTCGCGCCCGGCCGGCGCGCAGGTCGTCGAAGGCGGAACGACCGGGCCCGTAGATGCCGGCGAGGCGGAAGATATCCAGCGCGGCTGGGCCGGCAATCGCCTCCCACACCGCCTCCGCGTCCCGCCGTCGCGCGCCGCGCGGGCCGGAAGGGGCGGGCGGCGTGTCCTCGTCCACCCAGCCGCCGGCGCGGTCGCCGTACACCACGGTGGACGACAGGTAGCCGATCCAGCGCAGCCCGCCGGCGCGCACCGCGGCCGCGATCGCTGCGCCGTGCCGGGCCAGCACCGGATCGCCCGCAGTATCCGGCCCGGCCGTGACCAGCAGGTGGGTGGCCGCGGCGATCGCCGGGCCCGCTTGCGCGAAGCCGATCGTCATCGGCGGCGCGGGCTCCCCGCGCGTGGTGCCGACCACCGCGTCTCCGCGGGCCCGCGCTGCCGTCGCGACCGCCGCCCCGCAATAGCCGAGGCCGAAGATCAGCAGCACGGCGCTATACCCTGAGGCGCGGCAGCACCGTCTCGCCGAACAGCCGCAGGGAGGCTTCGGCCACGGCAAGCGGCAGATCGTTGAAATTCACCTGCAACGATGCCGTCTCGAACCAGCCAACCTGCTCGCGATAGGCGAGCACCATCTCCAGGATGCGCGCAGGCGTGCCGACCCAGGCGGCGGATTTCGCTACCTGAGTCTCGAACGTCTCTGCCGCCAGGCGCGCGATGATCTTGTCGTAGCCGGGATAGTCGGCCGAGGCAGCCCCCGAGGTCCAGTCGGACGCGGCAGCAACCAGCGATTTCAGGTAGCGTTCCAGCGGTCCGCGCGCGAGGCGCTCCGCCTCCGCCTGGTCGCGGTGGCATAGCATATGGAACGCCAGCATCACCGTTCCGGTACCGGGATGGCCGGCGCGCGCCCAGGCTTCGCGGTACGCCGCGATCAGCTCCTTCATGGCGACCCCGGCCATCGGGATCGCCATGACCCCATAGCCCGCGGTGCCGGCCCACTCGAAGGAGTCGCGCGTCGCCAGCGCGGCCACATGGAACGGCGGGCGCGGGCGCTGCGTCGGGCGGGGGAGGGAGGTGACGTCGCGGAAACCGTGAAAGCGGCCCTCGGAAGTCGCGTGCTCCTGCTCCAGCAGCAGGCGCACCTGCGCGACCCCTTCGTCGAATCGCGCGCGGCTTTCATCGAGCTTCACGCCAAAGCGGGCGAACTCGTGCGGCAGGAAGGCGCGCGCGAAACCGACTTCCAGCCGACCGTCCGACAGCGCGTCCAGCATGCCGATCTCACCCGCAAGCTTCAGCGGATGGTTGAACGCCGGCAGCACCGCGCCGGTGATCAGCCGCGCGCGGCGGGTAACCTGCGCGGCGGCGGCGAGGAACAGCAGCGGATTCGGGCTATAGCCGCCGTAGGGGTGGAAATAGTGCTCCACCGTGCGCACGTGGCTGTAGCTATAGCGGTCGCACAACGACACGAGCCGCAGCGCCTCGGCCCAGTAGTCCTGTGCGGATTTCTCCGCCGGGCCGATATCGGGGAAGAACTGGATGCCGACCTGCATGGTTCATTGCCCTCCGCCTATGCGATCCATCAACGCCACCAGCACGCCCGCCACCGCGAAGCCGAGCATCAGCGCAAGCTGCCACAGTACCGTCCGCAGGTTGACGGTATCGAGATGCACGAACCCTTCCAGCACCTGGATCGCGGCGATCGACACGATCGAGCCGAGCAGCTTCACCTTCACCGCGTCGAAGCCGAGGCCCGCGAAGCCTGAACGTTCCGGGACGATCGGACCGATCACCCCCTCCCACCCCGCCAGCACGACGATCATCATGAGGTTCGCGAGCAGCGCGAGGTCGACCAGCTGCAGCACACCGAGCACGGTGTTGGCGCCCGACAAACCGGGGAGGGCCACTCCCAGCGCCACCAGCTTCTGGACGAACTTCACCGCCAGCATCACCAGCGACGCGAACAGGCCGAGGTAGATCGGCGCCATCGCCCAGCGCGCCGCATACACGGCGCGCCCCAGCGGGCGATGGAGCCGGTCGGACATCGCGCCGGCGCTAGGCCGCCTTCGCCATGCCGCGTAGCACGTAGTGCAGGATGCCGCCGTGGCGGTAGTAGTTTACCTCGTCCGCGGTATCGATCCGGCACAGCACCGGTACCGTATCGGTCTTGCCGTTCGGCCGGTGGATCACGAGCTTGAGCTCGATCCGCGGATGCAGCGCGTCCAGCCCCGCGATGTCGATCGTCTCTTCCCCGGTCAGCTCCAGCCGCTTGCGGTCCATACCCTCCTGGAACGTCAGCGGCAGCACGCCCATGCCGACCAGGTTGGAACGATGGATGCGCTCGAAGCTTTCGACGATGACGGCGCGGATGCCGAGCAGCAGGGTGCCCTTCGCCGCCCAGTCGCGCGACGAGCCGGTGCCGTATTCCTTGCCGCCGAACAGCACCAGCGGCACGCCTTCTTTCTTGTAGCGCATCGCCGCGTCGTAGATCGGCATCTGCTCGCCGGACGGGATGTGCCTCGTCATCCCGCCTTCCACCCCCGGCACCATCTCGTTGCGAATCCGAATGTTGGCGAAGGTGCCGCGCATCATCACGTCGTGGTTGCCGCGGCGGGATCCGTAGCTGTTGAAATCCTTCTGCTGCACCTGGCGTTCCAGCAGGTAGTCCCCGGCCGGAGAGACCTTGCGGATCGAGCCCGCTGGGCTGATGTGGTCGGTGGTGATCGAATCGCCGAGCAGCGCCAGGACCCGCGCGCCCTTGATATCGACGACCGGCGGCGGCTCCATCGTGATGCCCTCGAAATAGGGCGGGTTCTTCACGTAGGTCGACCCGTCCGACCAGCGGTAGGTCTCGGTCGCTTCCACCTGCACCGCCTGCCACTGCTTCGGGCCCTTGAACACCTCGCCGTAGCGGGCCAGGAACTGATCACGCGACAGGCAGGCGCGGATGGTCTCGGCGATCTCCGCATTGGTCGGCCACACGTCGCGCAGATAGACGGGCTTGCCGTCCGATCCGGTACCGAGCGGCGCGGTGGTGATATCGTCGGTCATCTTCCCGAGCAGCGCGTAGGCCACCACCAGCGGCGGGGAGGCCAGATAGTTCGCGCGCACGTTCGGATGCACCCGACCCTCGAAATTGCGGTTGCCGGACAGCACCGCGACGGCGACCAGCTTGTTGTCCTCGATCGCATCGACGATCGGGTCTTCCAGCGGCCCCGAATTGCCGATGCAGGTGGTGCAGCCGTAGCCCACCAGGTTGAACCCGATCGCGTCCAGATCGGCCTGCAGCCCGGATTTCTCCAGGTATTCGCTGACCACCTGCGATCCGGGTGCGAGCGAGGTCTTCACCCACGGCTTCGGCGTCAGCCCCTTCGCCCGCGCCTTGCGCGCGACCAGGCCCGCCGCCACCAGCACCGACGGGTTGGACGTGTTGGTGCAGGACGTGATCGCCGCCAGCACCACGTCACCATGCGTGAGTTCGTAGTTCTTGCCGGCAACCTTCACCGACGTCCCGGCTTCGTTCGCCGGCACGCCGAGGCCCTTGGTCAGCTCCGCCTTGAACGCGCCCGCGGCATCCTTCAGCGCCACCCGGTCCTGCGGCCGCTTCGGTCCCGCAATGCTCGGCACGACCGTGCCGAGATCGAGCTCTACCGTGTCGGTGAACACCGGCTCGGCCATGCCCGGCTCGTGGAACATGCCCTGGGCGCGCAGATACGCCTCCACCAACGCAATCCGGTGCGTGTCGCGCCCGGACAGGCGCAGGTAGTCCAATGCCACCTTGTCGACCGGGAAGAACCCGCAGGTTGCGCCGTATTCGGGCGCCATGTTGCCGATCGTCGCGCGGTCCGCCAGGCCCAGCCCATCGAGCCCGGGACCGAAGAACTCCACGAACTTGCCCACCACGCCCTTGCGCCGCAGCATCTGCGTCACCGTCAGCACGAGGTCAGTCGCGGTCGCGCCCTCCGGCAACTTGCCGCTCAGGCGGAAACCGATCACGTCCGGGATCAGCATGGCGATCGGCTGGCCAAGCATCGCCGCCTCCGCCTCGATCCCGCCCACGCCCCAGCCCAGGATGCCGAGGCCGTTCACCATCGTCGTGTGACTGTCGGTGCCGTACAACGTATCGGGATACACGAACGTATCGGCGCCCTCGGTCGCGGTCCACACGCACTGGCCGAGGTATTCCAGGTTCACCTGGTGGCAAATGCCGGTGCCCGGGGGGACCACTCGGAAATCGGCGAACGCTTCCTGACCCCAGCGGAGAAACCGATACCGCTCGCCGTTGCGCTCGAACTCCGCTTCCACGTTGCGCGCCAGCGCGTCGGGGCGCGCGCTGACATCCACCATCACGGAATGATCGATGACCAGATCGACCGGGATCAGCGGGTTCACCTTGGCCGGATCGCCGCCGAGGCGGGTGATGCCGTCGCGCATCGCGGCCAGATCGACCACCGCCGGCACGCCGGTGAAATCCTGCATCAGGATGCGCGCCGGGCGGAACGGCACCTCCTTGTCGGAATGACCGCCCGGCAGCCAGCCGGCGATGGCGCGAGCGTCTTCGACCTTGTAGCTCGATCCGTTCTCGAACCGGAGGATGTTTTCCAGCAGCACTTTCAGGCTCACCGGCAGGCGTGAAATATCGCCGATCGCCTCCGCCGCCTCCGGCAGCGAGAAATACTGGTAGGTCTTGCCCTCGACCGTAAGGCTGCGGCGGGTCTTCAGGCTGTCCCGGCCAATCGCGCTCATGCTCGCTTCGCCCCGAAGGACGCCCCTGGCTTGTTGTGTCGCGCGCCGCGCCGTGGTTAAGGGCGCGCGCGCCTTCGCGGCGCGGCTTTAACCACACCGGCCGGGGATCGTCCACCAATGCACCCCGGCCATGACCCCAGGCGGACCCGGCGGTGTTGCAGACCGAAAGCGTGGCGGCGTTCCGAGGCGAACGCCTGGTGCTCCGGGACATCACCCTGCACGTGCCCGCCGGCGGTGCACTGCTCCTGGTCGGTCC
Source organism: uncultured Pseudomonadota bacterium (assembly GCA_963708095.1). GTDB lineage: Bacteria > Pseudomonadota > Alphaproteobacteria > Acetobacterales > Acetobacteraceae > JAJZVS01. Next base: position 1,281,230 of record OY970182.1, on the reverse strand, counting down.
GAACGGATCGGGCAAATCAACCCTGCTCCGCCTGCTCGCCGGCCTGCTCCGCCCCGCTGCCGGCCGGGTGCTGTGGAACAACGAGGACGCCCTGGCCGACCCCGCCGCACACGGCAAACGACTGGTCTACGTCGGCCACCAGGACGCCGTGAAACCCGGCCTGACCGCCGCCGAAAACCTCCGCTTCGCCGCCACCGCCGGCGGCGGCAAGGTGACCGCTGGACTCGCCGCCCTCCACCTCGAACACCTTGCCGACCTCCCGGCGCGCATGCTGTCCGCCGGCCAGAAACGCCGCCTCGCGCTGGCCCGCCTCGCCGTCTCCGCCGCCCCGCTTTGGCTGCTCGACGAACCAACCCTCGGCCTCGACACAGCCTCCGTCACCACCTTCGGCACCCTCCTCGCCACCCACCGCGCCCGCGGCGGCCTCGTCATCGCCGCCACCCACCTCCCGCTCCCCCTCCCCATCGCCGCCGAACTGCGCCTCGCATGAGCCCGCAGCGTCTCATGCCAGCCGCCTTGGCTGTTGCCAGCCCGCAAGGAAGGTCAGGGGGCGCTGCCCCCTGGACCCCCGCCAAGGGCAGCGCCCTTGGAACGCATCCATTGGTTCCGTGCTGGCGGGGGGTGTCGCGGCTGGGCGCGCGGCGGCGGGGCGTGTGCGGGCGACAGGGACAGGGCGCAGAAGCGCCCTGTCCCTGTCGCCCGCACACGCCCCGCCGCCGCGCGCCCAGCCGCGACACCCCCCGCCAGCACGGAACCCACCGAGGGGTCCAGGGGGGAGCGCCCCCCTGGCCTTCCTTGCGGGCTGGCAACAGCCAAGGCGGCTGGCATGAGGCTGTTCGGGGCGGTGCTGGGGCGCGAGGTTAGGTTGGCGGTGCGGCATGGGGGGGATAGTTTGGCGGCGTTGTTGTTTTTCGTCGTGGTGGTGATGTTGTTTCCTTTGGCGATTGGGCCGGATCCTCGGGTGTTGGGGGGGATTGCGCCGGGGATTGTTTGGGTGGCGGCGTTGTTGGCGGCTTTGTTGCCGTTGGATCGGTTGTTCGGGGCGGATTTCGACGACGGATCGTTGGATTTGTTGTTGTTGTCGGGGTTGCCGGCTTTTGGGGTGGCGGGGGCGAAGGCTCTGGCGCATTGGGTGGTGACGGGAGTGCCGTTGTTGGTGGCGGCGGCGCCGATGGCGGTGATGTTGCGGATGCCGATCAGGGCGATTCCGGTTCTTTTGGTGGGGTTGGTGTTGGGGACGTTGTCGTTGTCGTTGCTGGGGGCAACGGGGGCGGCGGTGGTGTTGGGAGCGCGGCGCGGGGGGGTGTTGTTGCCGTTGCTGGTGCTGCCGTTGGCGGTTCCGGTGTTGATTTTCGGGGCGGCGGCGGCAGAGGCGGCGGTGGTGGGGCAGAGTGCGCGGCCGGAGTTGTTGTTGCTGGCGGCGTTGTTGGTGGCGGGGGTGCCGTTGTGTCCGATTGCGGCGGGGGCGGCGTTGCGGGCGGCGGTGGAGTAGGGGCGGGGCCGGTTCGGGGTGACCGGTGCCCTGCTTACCGCCCTGGTGATCGCGCGCGAATGGGAGCGCGGCACGATGGAGGCACTGATGGTCACCCGGGTCACCTTGCGCGAGCTCATGCTCGCCAAGCTGATCCCGTATTTCCTGCTCGGGATGGGCGGGATGGCGGCCTCGGTGGCGATCGCGGTGTTCCTGTTCGCGGTGCCGCTGGAGGGCTCGCTCTGGGTGCTGACCGCCGCCTCCGCGCTGTTCATGCTGGCAGCCCTCGGGATGGGGCTGCTGATCTCGGGCTTTGCGCGCAGCCAGTTCGTGGCCGGGCAGATCGCGATCATCGCGACCTTCCTGCCGGCCTTCATCCTCTCGGGTTTCGTGTTCGACATCAACTCCATGCCGGAAGCGATCCGGGTGGTCACCCATATCGTCGCGGCGCGCTATTTCGTCGCCATCCTGCAATCGATGTTTCTGGCCGGCAACGTCTGGTCGGTGATCCTGTCGAACGGGCTCGCGCTCGCGGGGATGGCGGCGGTGTTCCTTGGACTTGCGCGCGCGATCGCGCGCAAGCGGCTGGACTGAGGCCCGGGGAGCGACGGATGGGGGGACAGGTCCTCGCGCTGATCGTCAAGGAACTGCTCGCGGTGCTGCGGGATGCGAAGAGCCGCATCGTGCTGATTGCGCCGCCGCTGATCCAGTTGCTGGTGTTCGGCTACGCCGCGACGTTCGACCTCAATCACGTGCCGGTGGCGATCTACGACCAGGACCCGAGCGCGGCCTCGCGTGATCTCGTCGCGCGGTTCCTGGGCGCGCCGACGTTCCGGCTGGTGGCGATGCTGCACAGCGACCGGCGGATCAATGCGCTGATCGACAGCCGCCAGGCGGCGCTCGTGTTGGTGATCGACCGCCGCTTCACGCGCGACCTGCTGACCGGCCGGCCGGCGCCGGTGCAGGCAATCGTGGACGGGCGCAATTCCAATACCGCCCTGCTGATCGAGGGCTACGCGAACACCATCCTGACCGATTTCTCCCTCGCCTGGAGCGCCGCGCACGGCCGGCCGGCGCCGCCGGCGGTGCTCGACATGCGGGCGCGCTACAACCCGACCCTGAGCTCGCGCTGGTTCATCGTGCCCGGCATCGTGGCGTTGCTGACGCAGGTGGTCACGTTGCTGGTCGTCGGCCTCACGGTGGCGCGCGAACGCGAAACCGGCACGTTCGACCAACTGCTGGTCACGCCGATGCGCCCGATCGCCATTCTGCTGGGCAAGGGGCTGCCGGGGCTGCTGATCGGCGTGTTCGAGGCGTCGATCATCATCGCCGCCGCGGTGTGGTGGTTCGACGTGCCGCTGCGCGGGGGGCTGCTGCCGCTCTATCTCGGGCTGTTCCTGTTCGTGGTCGCGTGCACCGGGATCGGGCTGATGATCTCCTCGCTCGCCGCCACCCAGCAGCAGGCGCTGCTGGGGGCGTTCCTGTTCATGGTGCCGTCGATCATCCTGTCGGGGTTCGCGACGCCGATCGCCAACATGCCGGGGTGGGTGCAGGACCTGACGTTGCTGAACCCGATGCGGTATTTCCTGGTGATCGTGCGGGGCGTGTTCCTGGAAGGATCGGGGGTCGGGGCGCTGACGGGGCAGTACTGGCCGATGGCGGTGATGGCGGCGGTGACCCTGGCGGCAGCGGGGTGGCTGTTCCGGCGGCGGGTGACGTAGGGGGCCGTGTCGTTTTGCCGGACCCGCCTATTACCGCCTCCTCGAATCCTTCGGGAAAATGGAAAATGGAACGACACCCAATCATGGTGCAGACGGTCGCGGGGTCAGCCCTCAACCTCTGTTCCCAGATCGCGCCTCTTGAGGCGCAACTGGAAGCGGTCCAGCAACAGCTTCGGAAGGCCGCCAAGGGCGAGACGCTGGCGCTGCCCGGCAAGGTCTACGTTAGGGTGAAGCGCGGCACCCTCGGCAAGACCACGGATAGCCCGGTGGTGGACGAGCTACTGTTCACCCGTCTGGACGAGAAGCTACAAACCATGCTCCAACAGCGGGGTCTAATACGGACGGAGCGGAAGGTTACCTCTCCGCGTAGCGCATCCGTAGAAATCAAACCTAACGGGTGAGCAATGGCAACGGAAGTAACCCACTACGGGATTCACTGGGCTCCAGGGGCTCCAGATAAAATCGCTTTCCTCCACCAAACCCGGGGCGGCTTCAATGCAATCGGAGCGCGCGAGTTCAGCCCATATCAGGTGAGGCTGGCGCGCCGCTGGTTGTGCAACCACCTGATCGCGTTGAACGCGGTCAACCCCGCGCGCTCGCACCTCACCAACTTCGAGACCCTGGTGGCCCGGAACAGCCTCGTGCGGTTCATGCTTCCGCTGCCGAAGGATGCCGACCCGGACACCAAGCACGGCGTTGGCATTTACCTGACCGATCACCTGGAGGATGATCTCCTCCAGGTGACGCTTCTGCTCAAGATGAGCAGCCCGCTCAAGCTCCCGATCTTCTATGCCAACCTGTCCACGGCGCGGAATCTGGTCGACGAGCTGGGCATGACCAACGTCCAGCCGCTCGTGCTGGCGGGCGTAGGCGCGCGCCACATGGCCTTGCTCCAGGACGTGGTGCAGGCGGCCCCCCTGGCGCCACGGCGGCTCCTGGTGCTTGCTGCGCGGGACGTGCCGCCGCCTCGCGGCGTGACCGTCGTGGAGGCCGACCAGATGTTCGGCCAGGACGAGATCGACCTGGCTGCGCTGCCCTGGGAGACGCTCGGGGCGATCGTCCTGCGCGCCTACATGCGGGGCGAGTGGGAGGGGCAGTGGTTCAGTAGGGAGCCAACACCAGCGAACGAAGCGAAATTCAAACCGCCCAAGGAAGGTGAATGACAGCTGCAAACGCGCGCTCCCGCACCTGAAGGCGGAGAGATCGTTCACGCGGTACACTCAAACTAAACTTACAGTTGGCGCATCGCACTAAACTTACAGTTGGCGCATCGCACCCGCCGTGTCCGGCCGGGTCGGTCACGGAGGTCCTGATGACGGACGTCGGCATCGGCGCGATCCGCGCCCTTCTGTCCTCCAGCCCCCGCCCCCCGGATCTCGCCGGGCGACGCCAGCGGCTCGACGAGGTGTTCGGCACCTTTCCGCTCGCGCCGGGCACGCGGGCCGAGGCTGCGGACGCGAACGGTGTGCCGGCCGAATGGACGGCGACGCCAGCGGCCGATCCGTCGCGGGTGATCCTGTATATTCATGGCGGCGGCTATGTATCCGGTTCGATCGCCAGCCATCGCAGCATGGTGAGCCATCTCGGGCTTACCGTCGGCGCGCGGACCCTGGCGCTCGGCTACCGGCTGGCGCCGGAGACGCATTTCCCGGCGGCCTGCGAGGATGTCATGGCCGGCTACCGGTTCCTGACCGACAGCGGCATCGCGCCCGCGGGGATCGTGCTCGCCGGCGACAGCGCCGGCGGCGGGCTGGTGATCGCGACCCTGGCCGCTTTGCGCGACAGCGGTGCGGCGCTGCCGGCCGGCGGGTTCTGCATCTCGCCCTGGGTCGATCTGGAGAACACCGGCGGATCGCTGGTTTCAAAAGCCGCGATCGACCCGATGATCAGCAAGGCCTATCTCGACGAGCTGGCCGGGCTCTATCTGCACGGCGCCGACCCGGCCGATCCGCGCGCCTCGCCACTGCATGCCGATCTGCGCGGCCTGCCGCCGCTGCTGATCCAGGTGGGCACGGCGGAGACGCTGCTGGATGACGCCTGCCGCCTGGCCGCACGGGCGGCCGAGGCGGATGTGCGGGTGACGCTGTCGGTCTATCCCGAGATGATCCATGTCTGGCATCTGTTCCACGACACCCTCCCCCCCGCCCGCGCCGCCATCGCCGAGGCCGGCGCCTGGATGAAGGCAGCGCTCGATACGGCGGCCTGACCGCACTCCGCTTGCGCAGCCACGTTCCGGACATGCAAGGAGCCAATGGAAGGGTTCCAAGGGCCGAAGTCTCCGCCGGTCGGAACGAGCCGCCCGCCGCGATGCGGTGCGTGCCTGTGTCGGCGTGGCGCCGCTCCCATATGAGGGCGCACGTTCGGGCCGGCGTAGCGGCGTGCCGGATTGAAGGAGAGAAGTCATGGATCATCGTCGGCTTGGTGCGGCCGGCCCGCGCGTCTCGGCCATCGGGCTCGGCTGCATGGGGATGTCGGGCATGTATGGCCCGGCCGATCGGGCCGAAAGCATCGCCACCATCCACGCCGCGCTGGAGGCCGGGATCACCCTGCTCGACACCGGCGATTTCTACGGCATGGGCCACAACGAGATGCTGATCGGCGAGGCCCTGCGCGGCCGGCCGCGCGAGAAGGCGCTGATCAGCGTCAAGTTCGGCGCCCTGCGCGATCCCGCCGGCGGCTGGTCCGGCTATGACGCGCGGCCGCAGGCGGTGAAGAACTTCCTCGCCTACACGCTGCAACGCCTGGGTGTGGAGTACATCGACATCTACCGTCCCGCGCGGCTCGATCCCGACGTGCCGATCGAAGACACGATCGGCGCCATCGCCGAGGCGGTGCAGGCCGGATGGGTGCGTCACATCGGCCTGTCGGAGGTCGGCGTCCCCACCTTGCGCCGTGCCGCCGCGGTGCATCCGATCTGCGATTTGCAGATCGAGTATTCGCTGATCTCGCGCGGGATCGAGGATGCGATCCTGCCGGCGTGCCGGGAACTCGGGATCGGCGTGACGGCCTACGGCGTGCTCTCGCGCGGACTGATCAGCGGGCACTGGCGGCCGGACGCGGTGAGCGCCGGGGACTTCCGGGCCTTCAGCCCGCGGTTCCAGGAGGGCAACGTCGCGCGCAACCTGGCGCTGGTGGAGGCGCTGCGTGCGCTCGCGGCGGCGAGGGGCGCCAGCGTCGCGCAGGTCGCGATCGCCTGGGTGGCCTCGCAGGGCGATGACATCGTCCCCCTGGTCGGCGCTCGTCGGCGCGATCGGCTGGGCGAGGCGCTGGGGGCGTCCGACCTCCGGCTCACGCCGGAGGACCTGGCGGCGATCGAGCGGGCGGTACCGAAGGGCGCGGCGGCCGGGGCGCGGTATCCGGATTCGCAGATGGCGCATCTGGACAGCGAGCAGGGGCCTCACGGCTGAGAGCCGTCGGCCGCAGGCGCCCCCCACTTCTGAGCCTTCCCGAAGGGAGCTCCGCGCAAGCCCGATTGTCTCACGCTCCGGGCGCCGGTGCGGTCGCGCAGCGGGACGTTGACAGGTTGCGGCGCGTGCCAACCTGACCGCGTGATGCGTCCCGTTCCGCCGGCTGCCGGCCGGTACGCCGCACCCCGAACGGAGACCCGTCATGCCGGAGACCCGCCCGCCGCTCCCCCCCTTCACCCGCGAGAGTGCCATCCGGAAAGTCCGTGCCGCCGAGGACGCCTGGAACAGCCGCGATCCGGAGCGGGTCGCACTCGCCTATACGGTCGACAGCTTTTGGCGCAACCGCGCCGAATTCGTCGCCGGCCGCCCCGCGATCATCGCCTTCCTGGCGCGCAAATGGGCGCGCGAGCTCGACTACCGGCTGATCAAGGAGCTCTGGGCTTTCGCCGACGATCGCATCGCGGTCCGGTTCGCCTATGAATGGCACGACGATTCGGGGAACTGGTTCCGCTCCTACGGCAACGAGAACTGGGAATTCGACGCCGACGGGCTGATGCGGCGGCGGTTCGCCTGTATCAACGACCTGCCGATCGAGGCGGGGGACCGGCGCTATGCCTGGCCGCTCGGCGCCCGCCCGGCCGAGCATCCGGGCCTTTCCGACCTCGGGTTCTGAACCGCGCGCGCTGCGGACCGCCGCGGCCCGGTCGGGCGCTGTCGACCTGGCCCGGCGTCGCTGCCACGATGGCGCGCCGCCCCTCGGGCGGCGCTCGGGTCGGAACGGAGACGTGCATGCCGCCGCTGTCGCAGGAAAACAATTGAGCCGCCGGCGCACGACCCGGTCCGGTCGCGGGGCGCCGCGCGCCGCTGCCGCCGGCGACCCGCACCGGGCACGCCGCGCCCGGCTGCCGGCGGACCTGGCCTTGCCCGCCGCCGCCCGCCGCGCCGGGGCGTCCGCATGACGCCCGGTCCGGTCAGGTCCGGCGCCCCGGAGCCGCTCGGCGTCTGCCCCGATGCGCAGGGCGTCAACGTGGCGGTGTTCTCGGCCCATGCCGAGGCCATCACGTTCTGCCTGTTCGACCCCGCCGGGGAGCGGGAGATCGCGCAAATCCCACTCCCCGCGCGCACCGGCGACGTATTCCACGGCCATATCGGTGGCATCGGCCCCGGCGCCCGCTACGGGCTGCGCGCGGACGGCCCGCGCGATCCGGCCCGCGGCCACCGGTTCGATCCGGCCAAGCTGCTGTGCGATCCGTTCGCCGCCCGGCTCGACCGTCCGTTCCGCCTGCACCCCAGCCTGTTCGCGGGTGCGGACGCCGACAGCGCGCCGGCGATGCCCAAGGCCATCGTCGAAGCGCCGCTGCCCGCTGCACCGTCCCGCCCCGCCTTCGCCTGGGACCGGCAGGCGATCTACGAGCTGGCGGTGCGCGGCTTCACCATGCGCCACCCCGGCATACCCGCCCCGTTGCGCGGCACCTTCGCCGGCCTCGGCCATCCGGCCGCGGTCGGCTACCTGCGCCGGCTTGGGATCAGCGCGGTCGAGCTGATGCCGACGGCGGCCTGGATCGACGCCCCGCACATGCCCGCGCTCGGCCTCACCGACACCTGGGGTTACAACCCGGTGGCGTTCCTCGCCCCCGATCCGCGCCTGGCGCCGGGCGGCTGGGCGGAGGTGCGTGCCGCGGTGGCGGCGCTGCAGGCGGCGGGCATCGCCGTGCTGGTCGATATCGTGCTGAACCATACCGGGGAGTACGACGCGCGGGGACCGACCGTCTCGCTGCGCGGCCTCGACAACGCCACCTACTACCGGCTCGACCCGGAGGACCCGTCGCACTACCGGAACGACACCGGCTGCTACAACACCCTGGCGCTCGATCGGCCGGCTGGCGTGCGGCTCGCGCTCGATGCGCTGCGCGCCTGGGCGGTGCGGGGCGGGGTGGATGGGTTTCGCTTCGATCTCGCGACAATCCTCGGCCGCCGCGCGGGAGGCTTCGATCCGGAGGCGCCATTACTGGCGGCGATCGACCAGGACCCGGTGCTGCGTCGCCTGGCCCGCATCGCCGAGCCGTGGGACGCAACGGGCGACGGCTACCGGCTCGGCGCCTTCCCCGCCGCCTGGGGGGAATGGAACGACCGCTACCGCGATACCGTGCGCCGGTTCTGGCGCGGCGATCCGGGCCAGCTCGCGGAGCTGGCCACGCGCGTCGCCGGCTCGGCCGACATCTTCGCGCCGCGGCAGCGGCCAGTCTCGCGGTCGGTCAATTTCATTGCCGCGCACGACGGCTTCACCCTGGCCGATCTCGTTGCCTATACAACCAAGCACAACGAGGCCAACGGCGAGTCCAACCGGGATGGGAACGACACGAACTGGTCCTGGAACCACGGCGTCGAGGGACCGACCGACGATCCCGCCATCCGTGCCCGCCGCGCTGCCGACGTGCGTGCCCTGCTCGCCACCCTGCTGTTCTCGCGCGGCACACCGATGCTCGGGATGGGCGACGAATGCGGGCGCAGCCAAGGCGGCAACAACAACACCTACGCCCAGGACAACCCGATCGCCTGGTTCGACTGGGAAGGAATGGACCCCGCCCTGCGCGCGTTCACCACACGGCTGCTGCGGCTGAGGCAGCACTGCCGGGAGCTCGCCGGAGACACCCCGCTGCGCGGCACCCCGATGGACGCAAGCGGTCTGCCCGACGTCGCCTGGCGCCGTCCCGACGGCGAGCCCATGCAAGCGGCGGAATGGAACAATCCCGAAAACAAAACCCTGATCGCAGCCCTCTACGCCCCCCCCACTGCCGCCGTGCCGGCACACCGGGCCATGCTGGTGCTTCACGCCGGCGAAGCCCCGATCGAGGTAGCACTGCCCCCGCCGCGCGCCGAACATCACTGGCGCCTGCTGCTCGACAGCGCCACCCCACGCCGACGCGGCATCTGCGACGAACTCCTGTCCGTCGCCGCCCGGTCAGTGACGCTGGCAGAGGAAGCACCGCGGCGCTCGTAGTGCAAAGAAGGCCAGGGGGGCAGAGCCTCCCTGGCCTTTCTTCACGACTCCCGCGTCTGCAGGTGCATGTCCTGACCGGCCCAGGTGCCGCTGTCGCGCCATTTCCAGGTGAAATCGAGGGTGGTGTGGGGCGGCAGGCGTTCGACGCGCAGCTCTGCGGTATGCAGCCCGAGGCCGCTGTCGACGGTTGCGATGTCGCGGGGTTGTTCCCAGCCGTCGATCCCCCAGTGGACCTGGGCCGGTCGGGGCAGTGCGACCACGAGCCGGGTTCCGGCGAGGAAGGTGGTGATGGGTGCCTGCGGCAGCCAGACGCTGCGGCGTGCGGGGCGGCGTTGGTTGCGGTAGCGTCGTCCCACGGCGGCCGGGGCGTCGATCGGCCGGCCGGCGCGGCGGGAGATGACCAGCTTGACGAACTCCGCGTGGGCCCAGGCGAGCGGGGTTGCCGAGCCGCTCGGGCGGCCGAGGAACAGGAAGCGGCGGGGGATTGCCTCCGTGTCCCAGACCTGTTCGGGGATCATGCCGCCTTTGCCGGCCATTGCGGCCATGGCATCGAGCAGCGGCAGCGGATCGCGTCCGGCTGCCACTTCGTAATGGCCGCGTTCGCCGGCGAGCAGCGGCCAGGCGCGGCCTCGTCCGGCGCCGATGAACGGGCCGCCGTCCTCGGATTCGCCGTAGCCGTCGCCCACGTAGCGGTGCCAGGCCGGGCCGCTCGGCGTCTCGATTTTCAGGAGCGTATCGGCGAGGCGCAGGCTGTCCAGGACCAGCGGGTCGGCGGCGCGGCGCAGGCCGAGTCGCACGAGATGGAGGAAGTCGAGCGAGATCAGTTCCCTGGCCGGGATGCTGCGCGGCTCGGGCTGGTTGTGCAACGGGATCGACGCGTCGAGCGCGGCCGGATCGGTCAGGATGCCGACGGGTGCCAGGTGGATGTAATGGGCGGGAATGCCGGTCTGCTCGGCCAGCCGGCCGCCGCGGGCGACCAGCCACGTCTCTATCTGGTCGTTCCAGAAATCCGCGACCGTGAGCGCGAGCCAGCGGCTGCGCAGCGGCAGGAACGGCGCCCCGGCGACCAGGGCGGCGATGCAGGCGGCGAGGGTATAGGGGGTGATGCCGGCGCTTTCCTCCCACCGGTCCTGATCGCTCGCCGGCCCGTGGCGCAGCAGGTAGCTGAGCGCGCGGGCGATCATGTCCGCGACCTCGGTGCCGCCGAGGGCGTTGCGTTCGGCCAGTTGGGCGGCGAGCAGCACGGGGGAGGCGGTCTGGTCGAGCTGCTTGCCCTGCCAGTAGGGCCGCCCGCCGAGCCACTGGTTCTGTTCCCAGTGCCCGTCCTCGCGCTGGGTGGCGATCAGGTAGCGCAGCGCGTTGCGCGCCTCATCCTCGGCCCCCAGCACCAGCAGCGCGCCGGCGCAGTGCACGAGGTCGCGCGGCCAGACCAGGTGGTAGCCGCCGCGTTCGCTGCCGCGGTCGCCCCAGGGGATGCTGAGGCTCGCGACCATGGCGCCGGGGTAGGTTTTGTCGAGGTGGCTGCGCAGCACCATGGTGGAGACCATGAACTGGTCCCGCAGCGGTTCCGGCGCCTCCCACCGGACCGGGTTGCGTCCGTTGGCGAGCGCGTACCACGCCTGCCAGTCGGAGACCTGGCGCAGCAGTACCGCGTCGAACGGTTCGAGCAGGCTGGAGACCGCGAGGGTTGCCGCGGCCTGCTTGGTGGCGGCGAAGCCGACCGCCAGCACGACGGAAGCGGGAAGGGCGGCGACCAGCGCGACGTTGCCCGGCCCGGCGTGGTCGTATTCCCACGTCAGGGCGCCGTGCGTCGCGAAATCCTGCCAGCCGTCGCTGAACCCGACATAGCCGGCGCTGGCCGCGCCGAGGGCGTCGCGCTGGCGGGCGTCGGCGGCAGCGAGGGCAAGGCCGAACGGGCCCTGCTCCGCCCACAACACCCGCCGGCCGCGGTAGCGTGCCACGGCGGCCACATTGCCCTCCCCGGTGGCGCCGAGGCGGGGGGCCAGCAGGGCATAGAGGTGCAGGCAAGGATCGCCGGTCAGGGTGGCTTCCACCAGCAGCACGTCGCGCAGCGGATCGGGGGTGACGCGCAGGCGCAGGCGGAAGCGCGGATGGGTGTGCAGGATTTCGACGGCGGGGACGCCGGGGGCGGCGAGCTTGATCTCGTAGGTGCCGAGGCGCTTGACCTCGACCCAGAAGCCGGCGTCGTCGGCGACGATGAAGCCGAGGTCGCGCAACTGCGGCAGGTCGACACGGGGATAGTAGACCTCGGTGACGATGCCGAAGCCGAGGGTGAACCACAGCCGCGCCGGGCCGAGGGTGCAGCCGACGACGTCCTTGGCGCTGCTGGTCCAGGTGGGGGCGATGCCCGGCCGGCCGGGCGCCTCCGTCATGGGCGGGGCGGTGGGAACGGAGAGGGGTCGATTCGCATCCAGGGGCATAGTGAAGGTCACGCTTACACGGATCTGTTAAGCTCGTCTGTTAAGCCGGTCCTAACCTCTGTTAAGCTCGTTCTAACCGCCGACGGGCGGTCGAGGCCAGGGGGATGGCTGGGGGCGTGCGACGGCCTGGCGGAGGTGCCGTCGCGGGGCGGGTGAGGGTGCGCGCCCCGGTTTCAGTCCGGGGCGGCCGCCATGTCTACCAGCACCAACGCGGCGGTGTCGCGGGCGGCGATCGCGATGGCGCTCTCCGCGCGGATCGCCACGCCGTCGCTTGTGCGGATTTCGGTGCCGTTCACCGTCCCCCGCCGGCGTTGCAGCTCGATCATCATGGTCTCCTGGACTATCGGTCGGTGTCGGGCGAACGGCGCGGCAAATGGGCGGTGCCGTATTCCTCGGCAAGGGGATCGGGTTCGGCTGCCGGCTCCCACGCGCCGCACGCGGTCTGTCCCAGGGTGTGGAGCAGGTCGCTCATCGTCTCCAGCTCCGCCGCGCTCAGCCTGGCCATGGCGGCGGCGATGGTGGCCGCATAGCGCGGGAACAGTGCGGCGATGTGCGCCCGCCCCGCCTCGGTGAGGTCCACCCGCACGGCGCGGCGGTCCCCGGGCTTGCGGCCGCGGGAGACGAGGCCGCGGCGCGTCAGCTTGGCGATCACGTCGGTCATATTGGCGGCGCTGGTGAGCAGCTTGCGCCCGAGCTCGACCTGGGTGAGGGAACCCTGGTGCAGCAGCGCCTCCAGCACGCCGAGCTGGGTCGGCGTCAGGCCGGCGTCATGCAGGTCGGGTTCCAGCCGCGCCTCGATCGCGCGCGCCGCGCGCAGCAGCTTCACGTAGGCGTGTAGCGGCGCTTCGGAGTCCGGGTCGGCGGGCGTCGCCTGGGGTCCGGGTGTGCACTCCGCGGCCGGGGGGGAAGGGCTGCGCACGGCCGCTTCCGTGCCCAGGCCGGGCGCGGTCCCGGGATCGCGCGGCGGGGGCGGCGTTTCCGGTGCGCTGGCGGCCGCGTGGTCCGGGGGGCTCACGCCGCGGCGGTCCCGGCGGCGCGGGAGGGGGCGGGGCGACTCAACGGTTCATCATGACCGGCAGGTTCGCCCGTTCCAGCACGTGGCGGGTGACGCCGCCGAGAATGAGCTGGCGCAGCCGGGAATGCGAATAGGCCCCCATCGCCAGCAGGTCGCAGCCGAAATCCCGCGCCGCCGCCAGCAGCCCGGCGCCGACCGTGCCGCCCGAGGGCTGGAACATGACGATGTCGGCGTCGACTTCGTGCAAGGCGAGGTAGGCGGCAAGTTCGGGGGCGGCCGGGCCGCGTCGCTGGTAGCCGTCGGCCGAGAGGATGCGCACCGCCTCCGCCCGCTTGAGCCAGGGGATCGCGGCACTGACGGCTGAGGCCGACTCGGCGGTGCCGTTCCAGCCCAGGCAGATGCGGGTGCCCACCGTCGCCGGCTCCACCTGCGGGGACAGCAGTACCGGCCGGCCGGAATCGAACAGCACCGCGTGCAGCGCGTCAGAGGAGGAGACGTCCTCCCCGGCCTCCGGATGCGGCACCACCGTCAGGTCGGCGAGCCGTGCCTGCTGCGCCACCAGGTCTTCCTCGCGGCCGATCACGGCGGCGAAGCTCGCGGTGGCGTTGGGGCTGCCGGGGCGGGGTTCGCCGACGACCACCTCGTGCTGCGCCACGAAGCGGTCGAACATGGCGCGCACCGCGTGGGCGCGGTCGTTGCTCTCGCGCTCGGTGGCGGTCATCATCTCCTCGATCATTGCACCCGACAGGCCTTCGCCTGCGAGGGGGGCGACGTCGCGGCTGTCCACCCGCACATGCAGGGCGAGCACGTGCGCGTTCCAGAGCCGCGCGATCTGCAGCGAGGTCGCGAGCGCGGCTTCGCCGGCGGCGGTGCCGGTGAGCGGCAGGAGCAGCTTGCGAATGGCCATGGCCCTCTCCTCGATGCGGGTCTGCATTGCGATTCTAGCACGGATGGCCCGCCGCCCGATAGCGCGGCGGCGGGCGGCTCTCTCCCGCGAAGCGGGAGAGAGCCGCCTTCGAGCGGGCGTTTTCATGGCAGGGGGCAAGGCCCCGTGGTCCGGCCCCCTCTCCCACATGCGGGGGCGTCATACCAGCGGCCCCGGCCGATTCCTCGTCCGGCGTCCACCTAGCCGCTGGTATGTCCTTGATTTTGCGCACGCGCAATCAAGGGCGGTTTTTGGCACAGATTAGTTGAGATTGGCGGGTGCGTCTGGCGCGCGCTGTTTGAGACTGGGCGCACGGTCGGTGAGACGGACGCGAGATCGAGTGTTCCGACGCAAAATGCGCGAGACGCAGGAATGCGATGGGGCGGCGGGGTGCTGAGGGCGCCCGGAAAACGGGGGTTTTCTGCGTCCCTCGTCGGCTACCGCCTATTAGGTGGAGCGAGGCGGACGCGGCCCTGGGTACCGATGCGGCCCCACTGGCGGGCGAGCAGGGTGCGGCCGAACAGGTCGGGCCAGACCGCCATGCGGTAGAACCGCCATTCGTTGCGGTCAGGCCGGATGCGGGTCAGGGCCACCGTGTCGAGGAAAAGCGGGAGTTGAACCGGGTCGGCAACCATAGCAGGCCGGCGAAGAGAGGGACATGGCGCGATACCAATGCCGCGCCTGCCGCTTCGATGGCGAGGGCGCCTGGCACGGCGAGCTGGTGTGCCCGCGCTGCGGCAGCCGCACGGCGGTGCGGGTGGTGTTGGCGGTCGCCGAAATGACTGACGCCGACCTGGCGGCGATCAAGGCTGTGGCGCTGAGCGGTGAAGATCTGGCCGAAGACGGGTGAGACATGGACGTTTGGTTGACCTGGGCAGGATTCGAACTGTATCACTGGGCGCCGAATTGTACAGCGCGAATTGGTCGAAACGCTAGGAAAAGGGGGGACGCCGGATGCAGCGGGGAGGGGGCCGGGTGGGCTGATACACTATTAGCCATAGTGTTTCGTCGATGGCGGCGGGAGAGAAACCGGAACGATGTCCGACGGCCCCAACGGGAGCCAGAGCGAGAGGGGGGGCAGAGGTTGAAACGTTTCAGCAATCGGGGCTGCGGCAGTCCAGATGATCAGCGATCAATCGCGGCGGATCACGACCCTCGATGGCTTTCGCGGCGTGGCCACGGGCATGGCGCGTCCGGGATCGGATGGGAGTTGGCGTTGACATCCAAATCCTACATCAAATCAGCGGTTTGTCCCCAGGCCCGCCAACCCTGGTGCATAATACGGGCTAAATCGGAGTTAAACATGCAGAATGCAATGGCGTCGTCGTCCGTTTCCTCGTTGGATTCGGCACTAATGAAGAGTCGCGCAGAGCGCAGGCCGAATTTTTTTGGACGGGCCGCCGTTTTTGCGTCGATCAGCCTGATGGCGATTCCGGCCTCGCCGGCTGCCGCAGTTACCTTGACCTCAGGGACGTATGTTATCAATAGCAATAATGTCATAACGAGCGGCGGATCGGTCTATAACTGTGGATCCTCATGTGGGCCAGTCGCGTTCACAAATAATGCTCTCATTGCAGATGAGACGAGCAGCGGCAATGCGTTGTATATCAACTATTCTGGTGCGATCTTCAGTCAGTTGATCAATACCGGGACGATGTATTCGAATCACGATTCTATTGACGATCATACGTCCAACATAGCCGCTCTGACGAATATCGGATCAATTGTCGGTGAATCCGGGAAAGACATAAATCTTTCCAGCGCGGGCTCTATTGCCACGCTGAACAATCTACAGGGCGTAGGAAGCATCTATAATCTTGGATCCGGCGCGACGAGTTCCGGGGCTTTGACCTATATTAATGGCACGCTGCCGACGAATTATAATGCCATTGTTTTTGGCGGCAGTCAGTATGGTCAGTTTGATAATCTGGGATCAACTGGCACCATGGCATTCGGGATTTATGCCGGTGGAACGACCTATACCAACGCGTCGTCGCAAACGTCGACGATCAGCGGGTCGGTCCTTGGGGTCGGTACCTACGCCGGGGTGCTGCAGGGCTTCAGCGGGATCCTGTCCGGATCGGAAATTGTGGGCAGCGGATGGACGGTCTCCGGGGCGACCGGCACGTATGGAAGCTACAATTATGCCCTCACCGAGGAAGGAACTTCGGGGAATTGGGATCTTGTCGTGACATCTCAGTCCTCAGCCGAGGCAGTGCCAGAGCCGGCGACGATTGCGTTGCTCGGAGCCCCGTTGCTCGGTCTGCTCGGCGTCAAATCCCGGCGCCGGTGAAACTGGCGGCATCTCATTCGGCCTGAGAGAGGCCGATGGCCGTACCGGTTGGTGATGCCTAGCAGGCCTAGAGCCAACATTGACACTGGTGGCGAATTCGGCGCCGAGATCGGGCCGCCATCTGCAAAGCAGCAAATATGATTGCGCGCCGCTACATCTACATCCGGTGCATCCCCCACGGCACCGCGGTCGGCGCGCGGACGTGCCCGGCGAGCGACGTGCGGTAGCCGGTGTGGATGAAAAACTGGCCGAGCGGCACGCTGGGCACGTCGTGGAACCCGAGCGTCTGCATGCGCGCGACGATCGCGTGCCGCTCGGCGGAGGTGTTGGCCACCAGCCACGCGGCGATCATCGCCTGCATCTTCGCGCTTTTGTACCAGCCGAACCAGCCCTTGCCGCCCTGGCCGCCGATGATCGGATTGATCGCCGGGTTCAGGATCGCCTCGCCGGTCCACCAGGTGTGGAAGATGCTCCAGCCGCCCTTGTCGGGCGGGGTCTTCAGTTCGCGTCGCTGCACCACCGTGCCCCAGTCGGTTTCCACCAGTTCGACGTTGAGGCCGAGTTTCTTGAGGTTGGCGTAAGTGATCTCCCCGAATGGCTGGATGGTGGCGAAGTCGGTTGGGTTGATGAGGATGATCTTCTCGCCCTTGTAGCCGGCTTCCTTGACCAGCTTGTGCGCCAGCGCCCAGTCGGGCTTGGCCATCATGTCGGGCGAGGGCGTGACGCCGTACGGCGTGCCGCAGGGGAAGAACGAATGGCAGGCCTGGAACGCGCTCGCATCGCCGCCGGTCACGGCGCGCATGTATTCCTGCTGGTCGACGGTGTGCATCACCGCCTGGCGCATCTTCGCGTTATCGAACGGCGGGAACAATGCGTTGAAGCGCAGCACGCCCATGTAGCCGGCCGGGTCGGCGAGGCCGATGTGCACGCCCTTCTGCTGCTTGAGCAGCGGGATCAGGTCGGCGAGCACGAGGTCCCACCAGTCGATCTCGCCCGATTGCAGCGCCGCCGAAGCTGTGGCGGGGTCGGGGATGATGTGCCATTCCACCCGCTCGAAATGTGCGATCTTGCCGCCCGAATACCAGCTCGGGGCCTCCGGGCGCGGCTGGTACTTGGCGAACTTGTGGTAGACGGCCCGGCTGCCGGAGACGTATTCCTTCGGTTCGAACACGTAAGGGCCGGAGCCGACCGTTTCCGTGATCTGCTTGAACGGGTCCGTCCTGGCGATCCGTTCCGGCATGATGAAGGCCGACTGCGCCGGTTCCGAAAGCGCATCGATCAGAAGCGGGAACGGCTTCTTCAACTTGACCTGCAGCGTCTTGTCGTCCTTCGCCACCCAGGCGTCGATGAATTTGTCGAGCGACTGGCCGATGGTCGCGCGCACGATCCAGCGTTGCAGGCTCGCCACGCAGTCCGCGGCGCGCACCGGGGTGCCGTCGTGGAACGACAGCCCGTCGCGCAGCTTGATCTCATACGTCCTGCCGTCGGGAGAGACGGTGTGGCCGGCGGCCATCTGCGGATGCGCCTCGGCATGGCCGTCGACTGAGAACAACGTCTCGTAGACGTAATTAGCGTGCTCGGCCGTCACCGCCGCGGTGGTCCAGACCGGATCGAGCGACGTGAGATTCGCCTGGGGAACGAATTTGAGCACCCGCGCCGCTTCGCTCTGCGCCAGCGCCGGGGCGGCAAGCGTTGCCGGGAGGCCGGCGGCGGCCGCCGCCGCGCCGAGGAAACTCCGTCGCTTCATCCGCATGTCGTGAAACCTTCCTGTTGGGGTGCCTCGTTGCAGGTGCCTGGGCCTGGCGATTCCCGGAGCGGGGCGACGCCGTTAGGGGGGCGGATCGTTGCCGCCGTCCCGTCGCCGTTCGTCCGGCCCGCAGTCTGTCTCCGCCGGCCTGCACAGGCAACCGGGCGTCGGGCGCGTGATCAGGGGGAGCGTTTGAACCGGAAAAATCGGCGCGGGCGGTTGCTCCTTCACCTCTCCCGCACTGCGGGAGAGGTGACGTGCCGGAGGGTCGAGAGGCGTGGGTGGAGCGTGATGAAATCGGGGTAAGGAAGGGGGCGACGGGCGCAGAAAAATGGCGGCGCCCCCGGAGGACGCCGCCACGTTTGTTCAGGGAGGAAGCGCATGCTTCGGCCTGGGGACCGAGAAGGCGATGAAACCCGCTTCGGCGCGCCGGTATATTGGTCCCTGTCAATTTAAGGACGAGGTTTGCGACCGTTGAGGTTGCTGCCATACGTCGCGACGGACGTCGAAGCAGCCACGGCGCTGCCCGCATATCCGCGCCCGTCCCAGATCGCCGGCTTGCGGCCCGGCGGCGCGGGGGGCGAGGGGCCCCGGGCTAGCGCGACGTCCCGTCCGGCGCGAACCCCATGGCGGCACCGTTCATGCAGTAGCGCTGGCCGGTCGGCGCCGGGCCGTCCGGGAACACATGGCCCAGATGGCCGCCGCAGCCGGCGCAATGGACCTCCGTCCGGGTCATGAAGAAGCTGCGGTCCTCGGTGGTGCCGACCGCATCGGGCAGCGGCGCGGTGAAGCTGGGCCAGCCGGTGCCGCTTTCGAACTTGGCCCCCGCGTCGAACAGCTCCCGCCCGCAGCCGGCGCAGACGAACCGGCCGGGACGCTTCTCCGCATTGAGCGGGCTGGTGCCGGCGCGCTCGGTGCCGTGCGCGCGCAGGACCTTGTATTGCGCCGGGGTCAGCCGTGCCTGCCACTCCGCCTCCGACAGCGCGACCGGAAAGGCCTCCGCCGTCGCGGTCGTCCCACCGCCGAACAATCGCCGCATGCGTCCTCTCCCTCTCGCCGTCCCGGCCCGCGGGCCCCTATAACCTGCCTCATATGGCGTCGGCGCGACGCGATGCGGAGGGGAATGATGAACGGATTAGGGGATGCGTTGCGGCCGGTGCTACCGGACGATGCCGGCGCGGCGGTACTGGTCGGGCGGGTCTGGCGGCCGGAGATGGCCGGACCCTCGGTGGTTGCCGTGCGCGACGGTGGGCTGATCGACGTCACCGCCGCCTTCCCGACCGTGCGCGACCTGTGCGAGGCGGCGGATCCGGCCGCCGCCCTGCGCGCGGCACACGGCGAAGCCGTCGGCCCGCTTGATGCCGTGCTCGCCAACACCCCGCCGGAAGTCCGCGACCGCACCCACCCCTGGCTACTGGCGCCGATCGATCTGCAGGCGATCAAGGCGGCCGGCGTCACCTTCGTCGTCTCCATGATCGAGCGGGTGATCGAGGAACGCGCCCGCGGCGACCTCGCCGCCGCCGCGGCGATCCGCACCGAGGTGAACCGGCTGGTCGGCGACGACCTTGCCAGGCTGCGCCCCGGCTCGGCCGAGGCGGCGCGG
This sequence comes from uncultured Pseudomonadota bacterium, assembly GCA_963708095.1. Lineage (GTDB taxonomy): Bacteria > Pseudomonadota > Alphaproteobacteria > Acetobacterales > Acetobacteraceae > JAJZVS01. Next base: position 1,261,606 of record OY970182.1, on the reverse strand, counting down.
CTCAAGCAGGTGCTGATCGCCCAGGGCGCGTGGAGCCAGTACCTGGAAGTGGGCATCGGCCCGGATGCGGAAATCTTCACCAAGGCACAGCCGATGTCGGCGGTGGGCACCGGGGTGCCGGCCGGCCTGCATCCGGGCTCGGCGTGGAACAATCCCGAGCCGGAGGTGGTGCTGGCGGTCGCCTCCACCGGGCGGATCGTCGGTGCGACCCTCGGCAACGACGTCAACCTGCGCGACGTGGAGGGGCGGTCGGCGCTGCTGCTCGGCAAGGCGAAGGACAACAACGCCTCCTGCGCCATCGGCCCGTTCCTGCGGCTGTTCGACGCAGGCTTCGGGCTGGACGCGATCCGGCGCACCACGGTCGCACTGACGGTTGCCGGGACGGACGGGTTCCGGCTGGAAGGCAGCTCCTCGATCGGAAAAATCAGCCGCGACCCGGCCGACCTCGCAGCGCAGATGCTGAACGCCCACCACCCCTACCCGGACGGCGCCGTGCTGTTCCTCGGCACCATGTTCGCCCCGACCGAGGATCGCGGCGCGCCCGGCCAGGGCTTCACCCACCATCCGGGCGACATCGTGACGATCGCAGCTCCCGCTCTGGGCCGCCTCGTGAACCGCATGGCAGCAACCGATGCCTGCGAACCCTGGAACTTCGGCGTCGGCGCGCTGATGCGCAACCTGGCCGCCCGCGGCGTGCTGCGGGGCTGACAGCAAGCAAGGCCGAGGAGCCGACATTTCGGCAGCCGGCCTACTCTTACTGTGTCATGAGGCGCATCCTGCGTGTGGCCCGCTGGCAGCAAGGGCAGTGCGGCAGGGTTCTTGCGATGGCGCGCGCTATCGCGATCCGGACAGATGTGATCGAGGTCGGGACATGACGTTCAGGTCGGATCGGGGGATCCGCGGGGTCGATAACCGTCGGGAAGGCGATGCTCTTGGATGAGAACGGTGGTGCATGGTCCTGAGGGGGGAATCGCTCCCCTTTCGGAGAGGAGGTATCCGTAGGCAGCGATGCACAGCGTGGCGTGATGGTGAAAGCCACGCCACCCTCGCCCCTCGTAATGGCCGAGCCCAAGTTCCTGCTTGAGGTCCTGGTAGTCCCGCTCGGTCCGCCAGCGCAGCTTGGTAGCGTTCGCCGGTGCTCGCCGGCTGATGTTTTCTGGCAGTGTGGACAGAAAGTATTTCGTCGGCTCGGGTTCGCCCGCCGGCCATTCGATCAGGCACCATTCCTCGGGGCGCGGTGAGGAACGGTGATAATCGCGATGCGCGGGACGCACACGCACCGCCGCGAAGCGCGAAGCGAGTTTGGTGTTGGTCCCTTCGCGCCAGGTGACCCGCCGCCACGCCTTTTTGGGAAGATCGAGCGCCAGTTGCCTGGCCGAGATCGGCTGATGCGCTCCGTCACGACGGATCGCGGACGTCGGACGACCGCGCCCGCTCCATGGCTTCGGTGGCAGCGGTTCCACCCCGGGCGGCCACAGGCTGGTGGAGGATTGGATGCCGACGGCATAGGCAAGGCCGATCCCGGTGATGCCATCGCGGAAGTCGGTGTCGTTGCCGTATCCCGCGTCGGCCAACACGACCGCGGCGTCGATTCCGGCCGCGCGGGCAGCACGAAGCTGGTCCAGCGCGATCTGCGGCTTGGTCTGGAAGACAACATCATCGGGTACGCCTGCCGCGGCGCGCCGGTCAGGGTCATCCGCCCATTCCTGCGGCAGATACAGACGATAGGCGATCGGCAGGCTGGCGTGATCGTTGGCGGCCGACAGGCTCACCGCGACCTGGCAGTTGTCCTGCTTGCCGAGCTGTCCGCAGTACTGCCGCGCCACCCCGACCGAGTGCTTACCCTTCTTCGGCATGCCGGTGTCGTCGATGATGAGCGCCCGGATCGGACCGCGTGGCTCGATGATCGGCAGGACGCGGGCACGCACCGCCTCGAGCACCGCATCGTCGAACCAATCGGACTTCGCCACGAAGTGATGCAGCGACTGATGCGCCGCCTGCACGCGCCCCGGTTCCACCCGGGCGGCCATCGGCTCGACGCTCTTGCGATCGCCGGGCAGCAGCAGTCCGGCGCAATACGATCGGAACGGCGCCGCGCGATCGGCGTGACCGAGCGTCGACGTGATTGCCTCGACATAGGCCGCGAACCGTGATTCGCTGCCGTCAACGCCCGATTCGAGACCCACGACCCGCCTCCACGAGTGAGAATCTCCATCCCTGACAAATCCGCGCCGAATCAGTCAAGAAGTTTATAACACAGTAAGACTAAGGCGCCGGCCGACGTGCCATCGGGGCAACCGTCGCCGGCGAGCTTAGGCTGAGCGCGACTTTCCGCTCGACGCCACGGCACGCCTGCCGGGGATCGCTGTGCACCGCTCGCCCGGCCCCGCGGCAATGGCTCGGATCCTGCGGACCGACGAGGGCCGCGGTTGGTGTGGTCCCGACGCACCGGCCGCGCTGATCGTGCGGCTCACGAAATCGCCAGATTCTATCACGGAGGACGCGCGGAGGACCACGGAGGCGCGGGCGATCGCATGTGGCAGGAGCGCACCGGCCGCCACGCCACCACCGCCCTGTGCAACGCCGCCGTCAGCGCCGCGCACCGGAAAGGCAGCTACCTGAAGGCCAAATACCACAGCCTCAAAAGCCGCATCGGCGCCGGCAAGGCCGTGCTCGCAATCGGCTACAAGCTGCTGGTCTGCATCTGGCACATGCTGGCCGAGGGGTGTCTCTACCGCGATCTCGGCGAGAGCTACCTCGATCGCCGCACCGAACAGCAGACCCTCAAGCGCTATGCCCGCAAGCTCAACCCGCTCGGCTACGCCATCGTCCCCAAACAGGAGACCGCCACAATGGCCGCCTAGCGCCCAAGGCCCTCAGGGCAGGAGTTTTCATAGCAGGTCGGCGGGCGCAGCGGGGCGGGTGAGGGGGCGGAGCGACGTTGTTGCGGGCCGTGCAGCATCGGCCTCGTTGCCGCCGGGCCACCGGGACAAGCTCGGGCGGGCGGTGTGGCACGGCCCTCACCCGCCGTGCTGCGCACGGCGACCTCCCCCGCTCTCGCGCTACGGCATTCGCACAATTTTCTAGGTGCGACGTGGGCTGGTGTGGTTCTGCGCGCTGATCGGTGCGGGGAGGTTGGTGATGGAGGTTTTTGCCGGCGCCTATGGCGACAAGCCTCGTGCGGCGGCGATCAGCCGCCTGAGTGAGCGGATCGTGGCGCGCGGCTCGCTGGTGGTCCACGAACTTGGTGGCGACCGCAAGGGCGAGTTGGCGGCGCATCGGGTGCTGGACTCGGCGCACGTCACGCCGGGCGAGACGGTGCGGTATGTGGCGCGGCGCACGGCGGCCGCCTGCGTGGGGCGTCGGATCGTGGTGGCGCAGGATACCACCGAGACCAACCATTTCGGCTATCGCGACCGTGGCCTGGGCGGAGCCGGGCGAGACGGGCAGACGCCTGGGGCGACATCTACGAGGTGTTTGCCGGCCGGCCTGCGAACACTGAGCTGATCGTCCGTGCCGCGCAGGATCGCCGGCTGGCCGACGGCGGCAAGCTGTTGGCTGCCCCGGAGCAATGCCAGACCTACACGGCATGGCGGCTGTTCAATCTGGCGGCTCTCGCCTTGCATGGTACGGTCAGGATCATCCAGCTGGTCGATGCCCGGGACGCCAGCACCCGGCCCGCCGAGGATGTCGCCAGCCAGGCCGAGATCACCGCCGCGGCCGCGCTCGGGCCAAGCCTCGAAGGCAACACCGACCGGCAACGCAATCCGCATCCACAAGGCACCCTGTCCTGGCTGACCTGGATCGTCTCGCGGCTCGGCGGTTGGAATTGCCACTACAAGCCGCCCGGCCCCAAGACCATCCGACGCGGCCGGGATCGCCTGGCAACCTTGGCGCAGGGCTTCACCCTCGGATGCTCGCTCGCCAGCATGGAGAAAAATGTGCGAATCCCGTAGCGCGAGAGCGGGAGAGGTGAAGGCGCGGGGCGTTCCGGCGATTGCTGTGGCCCCGCTTACGCTGCGCCCGGCCGCCGCGGCATCAGCACCGTGGTGGTGAACTCTTGCACGGGTTCGCCCTGCTGGTTGCGCGTGGTGCAGCGGTAGGTCACGACGCCCGAGCCGGGTCGCGAGGCAGAGGGCCGGGTTGCCAGCACGGCGATTTCCACCCGCAGCTGATCGCCCGGCAGCACTGGGCGCAGCCAGCGAAGCTGCTCGATCCCCGCGCCCATGCCGCCGCGGGCGATCGGCAGGGTCTCGAAGATCAGCCGCATGGTGACCGACCCGGTCTGCCAGCCGCTGGCGCAGAACAGGCCGAACAGACTGTCCTTCGCCGAATCTTCGCCCATGTGCGCGGGCTGCGGGTCGTATTGGCGGGCGAAGGCGATGATCGCGTCGCGATCGAGCGTGATGGCGCGCGGGGAATGCAGCATCTGGCCTGCCGCCATGTCCTCGAACCAGAAGCCGTCCTGCTGTGTCACGCTTGGGTCCGTCCTGCCGTGGTCGCTGCGGCGATTCTAGCCGATAATCGGCGCCTCGCATCCAGGGGGACTCGCGCATGCCGATCGATCCGGCCGCCGTGCTGGCGGGCCTGGCGCTGCTCGCGGCGCTCGCGGCGCTGGCCGTGGTGCTGCGCCAGGGCGCGGCGTTGGAGCGGCTGCGCCTGCTGGCCGAGCAGGCCTCCGCGGGGACGCGGGCCGAAGCGGAGACCACCAGGCGCGGCGTGACCGCGCTCGGCACCGACATGGTGGAGCGGCTGACCCGGCTTGGCGGCGTGCAGGAGAGCGGGCTTGCGCAGGTGCGCGCCGTCCTCGCCGACGAGCAGGGCAAACTCCGCGTCTCGCTGACCGAGTCGCAGCAGAAGGGCGCCGAGGTGATCGGCACGCAGTTCGAGAGCACCCGCACCTTGCTGGAGAGCAAGCTGCGCGAGCTGCGGGAGGGCAACGAGACCAGGCTGGCCGGGATCCAGAAGGCCCTCGCCGAGCAGATGCAGGCTGCCGGCGCCCAGGCGGAGACGACGCGCGGCGTGTTGGACACGCGGCTGCGCGAGCTGCGGGAGGGCAACGAGAGCCGGCTGGAGGCGATCCATCGCGCGCTCAACGACCAGCTCCGCCTGGCGCAGGAAACACAGACGCGCGAGCAGGGGGAGCTGCGCCTCGCGCTCGCCGAGTCGCAACGCAAGGGCACCGAGGCGATCGCCGCCCAGTTCGAAGCCACCCGCGGCGTGCTGGACGCGAAACTGCGCGAGCTGCGGGAGGGCAACGAGACCAAACTCGCGGAGATCCAGAAGACCGTGAACGAGCAGCTCCACGCCGCGGTGGAGAAGCAGATGAACGAGAGCTTCAACCGGGTGATCGACCAGTTCGCCGCGGTGCAGAAGGCGATGGGCGACGTCGCCGCCGTCACCGCGCAGATCGGCGACATCAAGCGCCTGTTCTCCAACGTGAAGACCCGCGGCGGCTGGGGCGAGACCCAGGTGCGCGCGATGCTGGACGACATCCTGCCGGTCGGCGCCTACGAGACCAACTGCAAGGTGCGTGCCGGGTCCGACGATGCCGTGGAGTTCGCGGTACGGATGCCGGGGCGCGGCGAGGGCCGCCCGCTGCTGCCGATCGACGCCAAGTTCCCGGTGGAGGACTACGAACGCCTGCTCGCCGCCTCGGAAGCCGGCGACGCGGACGGCGAACGCCTCGCGTCGCGCAAGCTGGAAACCGCGGTGCGCCTGCAGGCGAAGAAGATCGCGGAGAAATACATCAATCCGCCGGTCACGGTGGAATTCGCGGTGATGTACCTGCCGACCGACGCGCTGTTCGCCGAAGTGGCGCGGCTGCCGGGGCTGATCGATGCGATCGGGCGGGACAACCGGGTGCTGATCCTGGGCCCCAGCCTGTTCCCGGCCCTGCTGCGCACCATCCACCTCGGGTTCATCACCCTCGCTTTGGAGCAGAAGGCCGACCAGGTGCGCAGCCTGCTCGGCGCCACCGTCACCGAGATGCGCAAGATGGACGGAGTGCTGGAACGGCTGGCCAAGAACGCCGGCACCATGACCAACACGATCGAGGTGGCCCGCCGGCGCACCCGTGCCGTGAGCCGCGCGCTGCGCGGGGTGGAGGCGGTGGAGGGCGCGGCGGCGGAACAGTTGCTGGAACTGGAAGCCGAGGCGGTGGCCGAGGAGGAATGACGCCGTGGGGTCCCGGCCTCACCGACCCGGCAGCGGGAAGCGCAAGGTCAGGTGGTTGCGCCCGTCGATCCGTTCGTAGCTGATATCGCGGCAGTAATGGCGCAGCAGGGTGAGGCCCAGGCCGCCGGGCCGGGCATCCTGCAGGCGTGCCGGTCGCGCCGGCACCGGCGCCGTGACGGGATCGAACGGGCGGCCGCCGTCTTCGACCACGAGCGCGGCCGCATCCGGCGCCGCGCACAGCCGGACCGCAATGTCCCCCGACTGGTCCGGACCGAAGGCGTGCAGGGCGACGTTCGCCACCGCCTCCTCGATCGCGACGTGCATGCCGTGCAACATGGCTGGCGGCAGGTCACGGGCCGCCGCGGCGCTGTCGAGCCAGGGATGCAGGCGGGCGAGATCGGCGGTATCGGTGCGAAGGTGCAGCACGGGCTGCGGCTCGGCCAGGTCGGGGGCCGCCATTTCAGGCCGGAGTGGCAATGACCGCCGCGATCGCCTGTGCCTCGTCGCGATGGATCGGGATCAGCTCGTCGATGCCGCTGACGGTCAGCACCTCCTCGACCGGCGGCTGCGGCGACAACAGCACGATCCGGCCGCGCTTGCTGATGACCGACTTGGCGCAGACCACCAAGCTGCGCAGGCCCATCGAGGCCATGAACTCGACCGCGGCGAGATCGATGATCACCGCCCGGCGCGATCCGGCGACGACGCTCATCGGCAGGTCGATCTCCCGCGCGCCGGCAATGTCGATCCGGCCGGAGAGGACAACCTTGGTGACGTTCCCGTCGAGTTCCTGGATCGCGATCGGCATGGCGCAACTCCGCATCCGACGCCCGCGGATCGACCGCCGGGACCGTATGACAGGTATCAGTGCGGTCGGGGCCCGGCAAGATCCGGTCGCGGCCGAAAACACTGGTTGCCCGCCCGCTAAGCATGACAGTATTGTGTCAGGCGGGCACGACGCACGCGCGGGAGCGGCGATGGCGAGCGGCGATGACGGTTCCGAGCGGACGATCATGCGGCGTGCGCCCCTGGTGGCCGCCCCGGCGCTGGAGCTTGGCCATTTCCTTGCCTTCACCCCGGGCGCGGAGTTGCGCCGGGTGCCGATCGGTCCCGCCGGCCTCACGATCGGTCGCCACGCGCCGAGCGACCTCGTGATCCCGCTGCCCGATATCTCGCGTCGCCATTGCCGGATCGATCTTGACGGCGAGTGGGCGGTGCTGACCGACCTCGGCTCCACCAACGGGAGTTTCATCGGTGGCGAGCGGGTGGAGCGGCCGACCCGGCTCGACAACGGCAGCCAGTTCGTGCTCGGTTCGTTCCCAATCCGCTATGAACAGCGCGACCGGCGGGAAGTGGCGGATGAGGCGGAGCTTGCGGACGATCTGCGGCGCGCAATGGACTACGTGCGCGCGATCCTGCCGCAGCCGATCGCCGATGGGCCGATCCGCACCGAATGGTGGTTCGTGCCGTCCGCGCAACTCGGTGGCGACGCGTTCGGCTACCAGTATCTCGATCCGGAAACCTTCGCGGGCTTCGTGCTTGACGTCTCCAGCCACGGGATCGGCTCGGCGATGCACGCCGCCAACGTCGCCAACACGTTGCGTCGCCGCGCCCTGCCGGGCGTCGATTTCCACGATCCCGCAGCGGTCGCCGCCGGGCTGAACGAGATGTTCCCGATGGAGGAACACAACGGCCTGATGCTGACCCTGTGGTATTTCGTCCACGACCTGCCGAGCCGATGCCTCCGGTTCTGCGCCGCCGGCCACCATCCGTCCTTCCTGCTCGCCCCGGGTGCGGCGGCGGCGGAGCCGCTGTGGCGCCGCAGCCCCGCGATCGGCATGCTGGCGGGCCGCACCTGGGCGACCGGCACCGTCGCCATCGCACCCGGCAGCCGGCTCTATGTGTTCAGCGACGGTGCGTTCGAGATCGTTCCGGCAGACGGCAGGGCCTGGGCGATCGACGATCTGCGGCGGATCCTGGAACGTCCGGCGGGGCCGGGACAGGCGGAGGCGCAACGAATCTACCAGGCAGTCCGGGCCCTTGTCCGGCCGGGGCCGCTGGATGACGATTTCTCCGTGCTGGCGGTGACGTTCGCTTAGGCGCGCGCAGGGCCGATGCCGGCTCGGGGTTCCTTGCTGCCCGTACCCCTCCCCCGGCCTCTCCCGCACGGAGAGGGGAGATAGGGAGCGGGGCCGATGTTTCGGTTCGCCTGATTCCCCTGGGCGGCGCGCCGCCCCTGCTGGCGGCGCCGTGCGCGGGATGATATAGGCCGAGCAAGGCTTGGCGAAGACGAAGCCTGCTCCCGCGAAACGGGGCACAATGGCCGCAAAGGGGGGGCTGCTTGTACTTCTCGTTCAGTCTGCTCGGCGACGCGATCGTGTCCGGGCTGCTGCTGGGGGGCTTCTACGCCGGCGTTACGATCGGCGTGTCGATCTCGTTCGGCATGCTCGACATCGTCAACATTGCGCACCCGGCCTTCATCATCCTCGGCTCCTATTGCGCCTACGTCGCCAATGCCGTCTTCGGGGTCGATCCGATCGTGGCGAGCCTGGTGCTATCGCCGCTGTTCTACCTGCTCGGCGCCGGGATCTATCAGGTCTACCACGTCTCGTTCGAGCGGCGCGGCGACGGCGGCCTGCGCGGGCTCGCCTTCTTCTTCGGCCTGCTGTTCATCACCGAAGTGGTGCTGGTGCTGGTGTTCGGCGTGGACTACCGGCTGGTGCGCGCCGTCTATATCGGCCCCAGCCTGCATCTCGGCGCGATCGAGCTGCCGCTACGGCTGCTGGTGCCCTGCGGCGTCTCCTTAGGGCTGATCGGCGGGTTGCAGTTGTTCCTCTCGCGGACCTTCCTCGGCCGGGCGATCCTGGCGGTGGCGCAGGACCAGGGGGCGCTGCGGCTGATGGCGGCGGACCCGGTGCGGATCAAGCGCATCGCCTTCGCGCTGTCGATCGCCACCGCGTCGGTCGGCGGCGCGATCCTGATCGTGATCCAGCCGGTGGAGCCCTCGCTCGGGCGCGAATACATCGGCCGGGTGTTCGCGATCGCCGTGCTGGGCGGCCTCGGCAGCTTCGGCGGCACCGTGGTGGCGGCGATGATCCTCGGCATCATGGAGAGTTCTGACGGCGACGTTCTACGGCCCCTCGTGGTCGCCGGCGGTGGCGTTCGGCTTCCTGCTGCTGGCGCTGGCGGTGAGGCCCGCTGGCATGTTCGGGCGCTGAACGGTGCGCAACGGCACGTTCTTTCTGGTCTGCCTCATTGTCGCCGCGGCGGTGTTCCTGGCAGCGCGGCTCACCGGCAACGGCTATGTCTTCTTCGCCGGCTACGTGGTGCTGCAGTACGTCGTGATGGCGATCGGCTGGAACATCCTCGGTGGCTACACCGGCTACGTGAATTTCGGCACCGCGGGGTTCTTCGCTCTCGGTGCCTACTGCACCGTGGCGCTGGAGAAGCTGGTGCCGCTGCCGGTGCCGGTGGTGATGCTGGCCGGCGGCATGGTCTCCGGTGCGCTCGGCCTCGGCATGGGCTACCTGACATTGCGGCTGCGCGGGGCATTCTTTTCCATTGCGACCCTGGCGATGGCGGTGGTGGCACAGACCTTCATGGTGAACTGGTCCTTCGTCGGCGGCTCGGCCGGCGCCTTCGTCATCCGGCCGCAGACCACCGCATATTTCGGTATGGATTACATCCGCTACCTGTTCCTGCTGATGCTGGGGTTGTGCGTGATCGCGGTTGCCGTTGCGCGGCTGATCGAGCGCTCGCGGCTCGGCGACGGCTTCGCCGCGATCCGTGACGACGAACTGGCGGCCGAGGCCTCCGGCGTGCCCACCCTGCGGCTGAAACTATTCGCGACCGCGCTGTCCGGCGCGTTCCTCGGGATGGCCGGCGCGCCGCTGCCATTCTACGTGACCTATCTCGATCCGCCGTCGGCGTTCAGCCTGGCCTATGCCGTCAACACCATCGCGATGCCGCTGATCGGCGGGACCGCGAGCTGGCCCGGGCCGCTGATCGGCGCGGTGCTGATCGCGACACTGCAGCAGGTCGCCACCGTCACGATCTCGTCCGCGGTCAATCTGCTGATCGTGGGGCTTGTGCTGGTGGCCTTCGTGATTGCGGCCCCGCAGGGGATCATCGGCTGGTTCGGCCTCGACCGCCGCGCGCGCACGCATCCGCGCAAGCTTGCAGTGGGGCGGTCATGAGCGACATGCTGCTGGAAGTGACCGGGCTCGCGAAGCGGTTCGGGGGCTTCGTCGCGCTCGACGGAATCGACCTCGCGGTGGCCGCAGGCGAGCGGGTCGGGCTGATCGGCCCCAACGGCTCGGGCAAGAGCACCCTGGTCAATTGCCTCTCCGGCACGTTGCGCAACGAAGCGGGGCAGGTGCGCTTCGACGGCCGCGTGCTGGACGGGCTGGCGGCGCACCGGCGCACAAGGCTCGGGCTCGCGCGCAGCTTCCAGTTGCCGCGCCCGTTCCTCAGCCTGACGGTCGGCGAGAACCTGCGGATCCCGATCGAATACGTGGTCCACGCCCGCGGCCTGGGGCGCATCGATGTCGATGCCCGCTGCGCCGAGCTGCTGGAGATGGTGGGGCTTGCCGGCCGCACCGACGAACTGCCCGCCGGCCTCACGCAGGTGGAGATGCGCAAGCTCGAACTCGCCCGCGCCATGGCCGCCGAGCCCAAGCTGCTGATCGCCGACGAGGCGATGGCCGGCTTGTCGCACCAGGAAGTGGACGACATCCTGGCCTTGTTGCTGCATCTGAACGACCGCGGCGTGACGATCATCATGATCGAGCACATCATGCGCGCGGTCATGCATTTCAGCCAGCGCCTGGTGGTGCTGGTGGCCGGGCGCAAGATCGCCGACGGCCTGCCGGACGAGGTAATCCGCAACCCCGAAGTGGAGCGCGCCTACCTTGGCGAGTAGCCTCATCATCGAGAACGTGAGCGCCGGCTACGGCGCGGTGCGGGTGCTGGAAGACGTGTCGGTGAGCGTGGGCGCCGGGGAGACGGTCGCTCTGCTCGGCACCAACGGCAACGGCAAGAGCACCCTGATGAAATGCGTGATGGGCCTGGTGCGCCCCACCACCGGGCGCATCACCGCCGAGATCGACGGCGCGCGCCACGAGCTCGTGGGCCTGCCGACCGAGGCGATCGTCGATCTCGGCATCGCGTTCGTCCCCGAGGGCAGGCGGCTGTTCCCCAAGCTCTCGGTGACCGAGAACCTGATGCTGGGCGCGTTCCGCCACGCTGCACGGGCGGGGATCGCACGCAACCTGGAATTCTGCTTCGAGACATTCCCGCGCCTCAAGGAACGGCGCGGGCAGTTGGCCGGCTCCATGAGCGGGGGCGAGCAGCAGATGCTGGCCCTGGGCCGCGCGCTGATGTCGGCCCCGCGCATCCTGCTGATCGACGAGCCCTCGGTCGGGCTGGCGCCGGTGCTGGTGCGGCGGACGATCGACAAGATCAAGGAGCTGAAGGACGGATTCCAGCTTACTGTGCTGATGGCGGAACAGAACTTCACCCAGGCGATCCGCATCGCCGATCGCGGCTACGTGATCGTGCACGGCAGGATCGCGTTCGAGGGTGGCTCGGCCGACGAGCTTAACAACAACGAGCTGATCCGGAAGTTCTATCTCGGGTTGTGATCAGATCCGCCGGCGCGGCCCGGCGTGTCATCAGAGCTTCGTCAAGCCATCATCCACCAGTAACCTGCGCGCTGCTATGCGCCCCACCTCGTCTTGTCCCGAGGAGGGCTTATCGTTGTCCGTGCCATCTTTCTTCCAGCTTGATGAACAGCCGTTCAAGCGTTTTCATTGGCTTGCCTTGTTCACGACAGGCATGGGCGTCTTCGCCGACGGCTACGATCTGTCTTCGATAGGCATCGTGCTGCCATTGGTGCTGGCCTCATTCGGCCTTTCGCATGTCAGCTCCATCCAGGGCGCGGGGCTCGCGGGTTCGGCGCTGATTGGCGCTGCAATCGGTGCTCTGGGCTTCGGCTTTCTCGCCCAAGGCGGGCGGAAAAAGTTCTACGGGATCGACGTGACTATCATGGCGGTCGCTGCGCTCGCGCAGATCTTCGTAAGCAGCGTCTGGGTACTCATCGCAGTGCGCTTCGTCCTCGGCATCGGCGTGGGTGCCGACTATGTGCTCTCTCCGACCATCATGGCCGAGCATTCCAATCGGCGCGACCGCGGCAAGAAGATCGGTCTTGGCTTCGGCGTGATGTGGACGTCGGGGGCGCTGACGTCTGCACTGCTCACCCTCGGCCTGCAGAGCGCTGGTGTCGCGCCGAACCTCGTGTGGCGCATCGTGCTTGCGTTCGGTGCGGTGCCCGCGTTGTCGGTGCTGTATCTGCGCCGGAAGATGCCTGAAACCGCTCGCTTCCTCGCGCGGCTTGCCGATGACCCGAACGCCGCTGCGGCAGTCGTGCAGCATGTCAGTGGCGAACCGTCGGTCGCGCTGCCTGGCAAGGACGACCGGAGCTTCCGGGAGGTGTTCGCCCGCCACGCCGGTCCGATCTTTGCCACCGCCCTGTTGTGGATGGTATTCGACATCGTTGCCTATTCCGGCACCTTGTTCGGACCGTCGCTGATCGCGCAGGGGCTCGGCCTGTCGGCGACGACGTTCGCGATTGGCATGACCTTGCTGTTCGGTCTGCCGGGCGCCGTGATCAGCGCACTGTTCCTGATCGACCGCCTCGGGCGCAAGCCGCTGCAGTCCGGCGGGTTCCTCGGGGCGGGGATCATGCTGATCCTGTTTGCCGCCCTGCACCAGTCGGTGCTGGCCCTGCCGGCCCTGGGCTTCATTCTTTATGGTCTCTACACCCTCGCTCTGAGCGGCCCCAACATCGTCAGCGGCACCGGCATCCTGGGCGTGGAGCTTGCCCCGACCCGGGTCCGGACCATCGGCCAGGCGATCTCGGTGGCCGGCGGCCGGATCGGGGCGTCGATCACCGCGTTCCTGTTTCCGCTGCTGTTCGCGCGGACCGGCGTGGTGGGCGCGATCTACACGCTCGCGATCATCTCGCTCGTGGGTGCGGTGCTGACGCGGGTGCTGATCCCGGAAACCTCCGGCCGGTCTCTGGAAGACCTGAACAGCGATGTGTCCGACGCAGCGGCCGAGGCGGTGGAGCCGGCGCTCCAGCATTCCTGACCGGCGCTACCTGACAGGGGGAGATGTGCGTGGCCCGGGCGCAGTCCGGGCCACGTGCTCGCCGCCTGGTTCGTGCATGGGGTCTCGCATGTCGTCCCCGGCCACGGCGTCGCGCCCAATCGCGGCTCCGGCGCACGCGGCCGGGGCACCTGGCGACGGCGTCTTCCGCCAGGCCGTGCGGGGCGCTGGTGCCGGTGCGGCGGGCGATCGACAAGATCAGGGAGCCGAAGGACGGGTTCCAGCTCATCGTGCCGGTGTCGGAACGGACCTTCACTCGGGCGATCCGCATCGCCGGGCGCGGTCATGTGATCGTGCACGGCAGGATCGCGTTCGAGAGTGGTTCGGCCGAGAAGCTCGACAACACCGAGCTGGTCCGGAGATTCCGTCTCGGGTTGTGAGCGGGATCACGGCTTGCGGGCGATGGTGATCCATTCGTCGCGCAGGAGGGCGTAGCGCACCTCCTCGGCCGGCGTGGCGCGGAAGATCTCTGGGATGAAGCCCGCCTCTGCCAGCCGGTCGGCGAAGTCGCGGCCATAGGTGCGCCGATGGTCGGGGGCGGTGAAATGCGCGGTGCGCGCGACCGGGTCGGTGATCGCGGGATTCTCGTAGGTTTCCTGGCGGCTGGCATTCAGCGGCACGCTAAACACGCCGAAGCCGCTGGGCCTCAATACCCGGAACATTTCGGCGATGGCGCAGCGGTCGTCGTCGATATGTTCCAGCACGTGATGCGCCATCACCACGTCGTAGGTGGCGGCGGGGAAGGGCAGGGCGGTGATGTCGACCCGGTGGGTCACGCCGGGCTGGCGCAGGTCCGCGGTCTCGTACAGCGGATTGCCGCGCATCTGGCGCATGACGATTTTTTCGGGGGCGAAGTGCAGGATGCGGCGGCCGGCGAGCTTGTCGCCGCCGCCCTCGGTGCGCCAGAGCTGGGTCAGGCGGTGGCGCTCGCGGCTGCCGCACTCCAGGCAGCGCGCATCCCAGCGCGGCGGGCGGCCGACACTGATGAAGGTGCCGTGGTAGCCGCAGATCGGGCAGGTGCGGGGCAGCCGTTTCTGGGCGAACTGGCCGGGGTCGCGCCAGGCGGCGCCGAGCAGCCGGCGCAGGCGACGCCAGGGGCGCGGGGCAGGGGCGCCGGCTGGGCGCTCGGTGATGGGAACCATGGGCGGGGATTACCAGCCGCCCGAGGCGCGCGCTAGCGACCGGCGAGCCGTGCGCGCGCCTGGGTCAGCGCCGCGCCCGCCCCGATCGCCTCGACCCGCGCCCACGAGCGCGGCGGCCGGTGGCGCCCGGCGCTCGCCCGCAGCACCGCGACGGTCGCGTCGGACGCATCGCCCCGGCGGCCGGTGAGCCGCGCTTCCAGCACCGGCAGCGGCGCTTCCAGCCACAGGCCGACGAACCTTGCCCGCCCCGCCGCCCGCGCCAGCGCGCGCCGGTGCGCCGGGTCGAGGAACGTCGCATCCGCAATCACCGCCTGGCCCGCGGCGGCGGCCGCGCGCGCCGCGGCGGCGATGGCACGGAACACGCGCCGGTTGGCAGGCGCGTCATAGGCCGCCTCCGGCAGCTGCATCTCGGGGGCCACGCCGTGCTGGCGCTTGCGGATCTCGTCGCTGCGCAGCACCAGCGCCCCGGGGGCCCGGCCCAGGTCGGGCGCCAGGGCGCGAGCCAGGGTCGATTTGCCGGTGCCCTGCAAGCCGCCGATCGCGACCACCACCGGCGGTTCCGGCCGCAGGTAGGCGAGCGCCGCCTCCAGATAAGCCGCCCCCGCCGCCCGGTCGCCGCTCTGCGCCGCGACATGCCCGCGCACCATCGCCCGCTGCGAGAGGAAGGCCGGCAGCCCGGCGAGCAGCCCCACGTCGCCGGTGCGCGCCACGTAGCGGTTCATCACCCAATTCGCGGCCGGCCTGCCGGCGCGGCGATCGAGGTCCATCAGCAGGAACGCCAGGTCGTAGCCAAGGTCGACGGTCGCCATCGCCTCATCGAATTCGAGCGCGTCGAACGGCACCGGGCGGCCCTGCCAGAGGCAGAAATTGCCGAGATGCAGATCGCCATGCGCCCGGCGCACGAATCCCTTGCGCGCCCGCGCCGCCAGCCAGGGGCCAAGCCGGTCCAGTGCGGCGGCCGTTGCCTGCTCCCACGTCGTGACCGCCGCATCATCGAGCCCCGCCGTCCGTGCGGCGAGGGCGTTGCCCGCCGTGATCGCCTGCATCCGCGCCAGCGGGTCGGCCACCGTGACGGAAGGGCAGGCAGCGTGGTACGCCGCCACCGCATCGGCCAGGGCGTCGAGCAGCGGCGCGTTCAGCCCGCCGGCGGTCGCGATCGCGTCGAGGAAATCCGCCGCCGGGACCCGCGCCATGCGCAGCACCCAGTCGAGCGCCGGCCGCCGCTCGTGCTCGGCAGCGCCGAATCCGAGCCCGCCGCCGGGCTCGCGCACCACCGGCACCACGTCGCGATAGAGCCCCGGCGCGGCGCTTGCGTTCAATTCCAGCTCGCGACAGGCGAAATGCCGTCGCGCCGCCGGATCGGTGAAGTCCAGGAACGACAGCCGCACCGATTTTTTCAGCTTCCACGCGGTATCGGGGCCGAGGAACACCAGCGAGATGTGCGTCTCCACGGGCTCGGCGCCGGCCAGCCGGCGCAGCCAGGTGGCGACCTCGGTCTGGGTGGGGGGAATGCTCATGGCGGCGGTCCTCGTGCGGCGGCCCCGGGGTGCGGTGCGGCTCGGCGTCCGGGCGGGCGCGGATCGCGCCGCGGGGCGGGGAGTGTAGCATCGGCGCCGGCATGGTCCGCTGCCGCGAACGAGGGGTCGCGGCCCGCGGCCGACGATGACGGGCACTACGTATTCGCCATTCCACCACGACGTGGGCTCAAGCCCCCGAAGCGAAGCCGGCGATCTCGGTCGCATGGCCATAGCCACCGAACATGACCCAAATGCCTACAGCAGGCTGACGGACGGCAGCCATCGGCTGGCAAAAATCGGTTGCCGCACGCGTATCCTCCGTCACGGTGCCGGTCGGACGGCGCGCTCCCGCGGCCGGCTTTCGCCCACCGCCAGCGCGATCCACAGCCCTGACAGCGCGACCAGCGCCGCGGTGACCCACATCGCCGCCACCATTTCCCCGCTCCAGTCTGCCACCGCGCCCAGCAGCAAGGCGCCGATCGCGTAGCCGGTGTCACGCCAGTATCGGTAAGTGCCGAGCGCCCGGCCGCGCCACAGCGGCGGCGCCAGATCGGCCATCGCGGCGATCAGGTTCGGATACAACAACGCCATGCCGAGGCCCATCGTCGCGGCGGCACCGAACCATCCGACCACGCTGCCCACTGAAGCGGTGATCGCGATTCCCAGCGCGAGCAGCCCGAACCCCGCAACGATCGGTGGTTTGCGGCCGATCCGGTCGGCCAGATGCCCGGTCCAGAGCTGTGACAGGCCCCAGACCATGGCGTAGAGGCCGGTGATCCAGCCGATCTGCACCAAGCCAAGGTGGCGGGCGTGGAAATAGACCGGGAACAGCACCCAGACGAGGGTATCGGCGATCTTATTGGCCACCCCACCCTGGCACAGCGCGCGATAGGTAGGATTGCGGAACGAGACCAGCAGGAAGACGTGCCCCCAGTGCGGAATCGCATCGTCCGTGCCGGTGGTTGGCCGCGCCTGCGCGTGCTCGGCCTGCACCCAGGCCAGGGTGTCATGCATCCCGACCAGCAGGATCAACCCCGCGGTGATCACTGCCAGGCCGAACACCAGCAGCGCCCAGCGCGGGCCATACAGCGCCGCGAGATACCCGGTGCCCAGCCCCGCCAGACCGACCGCAAGATACCCCGCCGCCTCGTTGATCCCGACCGCCAGACCGCGCTGATGGCTGGCTGCGAGATCGACCTGGCTGGTCACCGTCATGGTCCAGGTGAAGGCCTGGTTGACGCCGAGGAAGACATTGGCGGCGATGATCCACCACCAGTTCGGGGCAAAGAAGATCAGCAGCGGGATCGGCAACCCGGCGAGCCAGCCGAGCAGCATCACCTGCTTGCGCCCGATCCGATCGGACAGGCTGCCGGCGACGAAATTCAGCACTCCCTTCACCAGTCCGAACGACAGGACGAAGGCCGCCAGGAACAGATAGGCGCCCTGTGCCACGCCGAATTCGCCACTGAGCGCGGGGAGCACGGTGCGCTCCATCCCGACCGTCAGGCCGACGAAGAACACCTGCACGGTCTGCAGCGCGAACTGGCCGCGATTGACGCCGATGCCCCGTCGGTGCGCGAACGTCACGGCGTCCATCGGCGTCAGGTCGAAGCGAGGGCGCGGCCGGCATTGGCGGCGCGCAGCGCGGCGGCCTCGGGCGGCGGGGGCGGGATATCGGCCAGCATGAAGCGGGTGAATTCCGCCGCGTCGTCAATCGCGAAGGCCGCGTTGTGGCGGCGTTCGAAGCCGATGGTGGAAACCGGCTTGCCGCTCAGCCGCCGGCCGCAGACCGACCCGGCATAGGCGCCCGGCAGCACGTCGAGGTAGTCCGGCAGCGCCTTCAGCCGCTGCGCGCTGGCGAACAGGGCACGCGCGCCGGCCTCGGCGCTGGTTGCCAACTCGGTGCGGCCAAGATCGCCGGCCATCAGGGTGTGGCCGGTCAGCACAAACCACGGCTCCTCGGCGCGGGTGTGGTCGGTGACCAGCAGGGCGATGTGTTCGGGCGTGTGGCCGGGGATGTGCCACATCTCGGCGGAGACGTTGCCGAGGTCGAGCACCGCGCCTTCATCGACACCATGGAAGGCGAAGGCCGCCTCCGCGCCGCGGAACAGCACGTAGGGCGCGCCCGCAGCGGCGGCCAGTTCGCGCCCGACGGAGATGTGGTCGGCATGGATGTGGGTGTCGATGACGTAGCAGATGCGCATGCCGGTGGCCTCGGCGGCTTCCACATAGGGTGCGATCGGTCCGACCGGGTCCACCACCGCGGCCATGGCCCGACCGCCGCAACCGAACACGTAGGAGATCGCGACCGGGTCGTGGTGCAGGAACTGGCGCAGGATCATGGCGGTCCTCCTTGGCTGGCCGAGCGGTCGGGCCGTGCCCGCCGGGGGCCGGGGTTGGTTGACAGATCTGACTTTCGATCGTACAATCCATAGATTATTGGAGTGATAGAGCGATGGCGTCAAGCACCAATCCGAAGCGGGCCGTCTTCGCGCAATTCGCCGTCGTCGCGCAGGCGCTCGCCAACGCCCATCGGGTGGAACTGATCGAACTGCTGGCGCAGGGAGAGCGCGGCGTGGAGGCGCTGGCCCAGCTCTCGGGTCTCCGGTTCACCAATGCCTCCCAGCACCTGCAACTGCTGCGCCGGGCCGGTCTCGTGGTCGCGCGACGATCGGGCAAGCAGGTACTGTATCGGCTGGCGGATCGCGACGTGGTCGATCTGCTGATGGCGCTTTGCCGCACCGCCGAGCGCGGTGTCGCGGAGATCGACCGGATCGTGCAGGGCTACTTCCGGGAACGGGATCAGCTCGAGCCGGTGTCGCACGAGGAGCTCGCCCTAAGGTTGCGCGACGGCCTGGTGACCCTGATCGACGTGCGCCCACCCGAGGAATTCGCCGCCGGGCACATCCAGGGCGCGATCAACGTCCCGCTCGCCGACCTGCCGGGCTGCCTTCCCGGCCTGCCCGCCGACCGCACCGTCGTTGCTTATTGTCGCGGTCCCTATTGCGTCTATGCGTTCGAGGCGGTGGCGGCGCTGCGGGCGGCGGGCTTCGACGCAAGCCGGCTGGTGGACGGCTATCCCGAATGGTGGGCCGCGGGGCGGCCGGTGGAAGCCGTCATCGCGGCCACGGAAGGCGCCACGCCGTGATGGGCAGATCGTTCGGCGGGTGGATGGGCGCGATGATGACCGGGATGGGGATCGTCTGGGTCCTGGTGCTTGCGGTTCTCGTGCTCGCCGTCGTGGCATTGCTGAAATACGTGTCGAAACGCTAGCGGTCTGCTGGTCCCTTACGGCCGCTGCCCTTCGCGGCGACGGTGAGGGACCGGCCGGCCGCTGAAAATAAGGAGCTGGAGTCCCGATCCTGACCGCCTATGACGGCAACATACGTCAGAATCGGGATACCAGCCGGTCGCGACGGTCAGCACCGGCCGGTCAATCCGCAAACCAACGGAGGAACGCAAGCATGTCACGCACCGAATGGCACCTCAAAGGCGACTGGATCAAGAACTGCAACTGCGCGTTCGGCTGTCCCTGCGACTTCAATGCGCTGCCGACCCATGGCGACTGCAAGGGGCTCATGGGGATGCGGATCGCACAGGGGCATTTCGGCGATGTGCGCCTCGATGGCCTCGCCTTCATCGTGGTGCTGGAGTTCCCGGGCGCGTTGCATGAAGGCAACGGCACCATCCAGCCGATCGTCGATGCGCGCGCCGACAGCCGGCAGCGCGAGGCCATCTTTGCGATCCTGTCCGGACAGCACTCGGACGAGGGCACCCTGTTCCATATCGTCAGCCTGATCGTCTCGCGGGTGCTGGATCCCATCTTCGCCCCCATCGCCTTCGACTTCGACCTGAACGGACGCACCGCCCGGGTTTCCATCCCCGGCGTCCTGGAGACCGAGACGCAGCCGATCCGCAATCCGGTGAGCGGTGCGCCGCACCGCATCCAGGTGCTCATGCCGGAGGGATTCGAACACCGGAAGGCGGAAATCGCCAGCGCGCGCATTGAGAGTACCGGCGGTCTCCGCTTCACCATCCCGGAAGGTCACAGTTCGCTCGCCAAGGTCGCGCAGACCCCGGCCGGTGTGGCCGCCTGATCCCACCGGCACGTGCGGGGAGGCGAGCCCCGCGCCTGCGCCGGGAATGGAGCGCCGGTGACCGCGGGCCGGCCTGTCCTCGAGCGTGTCTTGCGCCGTGATCGCATCCTGGTGCTCGCGGCGCTCGCCGTCGTGGTGCTGCTGGCCTGGACCTATCTCCTGCTCGGAGCGGGCATGGACATGGGGGTTGCATCCATGGGCGTGGATGAAGCGCGGTGGACGCTGCACTCTGCCGGCCTGGGGTTCGCCATGTGGGAGCTGATGATGGTGGCGATGATGCTGCCGAGCGCTGCCCCCATGCTCCTGCTGTTCGCGACCCTCAGCCGCCGGGGGCATGCTGGCGCCGCTGCGTTGCAGCGGACCGCGGCCTTCGGCCTTGCCTACGTCGCTGTCTGGACCGGATTCGCGATTGTTGCGACAGGCATCCAGTGGGGCCTGGCAACGGCGATGCTCCTGTCGCCGGCGCTGGCGATCCGCAGCACGATGGCATCCGGCGCGCTGTTCATCGCAGCGGGCGTCTATCAGTTTCTGCCGCTGAAGCAGGGGTGTCTGCGCCACTGCCGCGCGCCCGCCGAGTTCCTGGCCAGGTATTGGCGCACGGGGACGGCCGGCGCATTCCGGATGGGGCTGCGGCACGGCGTCCTCTGCCTTGGCTGCTGCTGGCTGCTGATGGGGTTGCTGTTCGTCGGCGGGGTGATGAACCTGCTCTGGATCGCGATCCTCGCGCTGATTGTGTTCGCGGAAAAGGTGATGTCGCGCGGGCTGCTGGTCGGCCGCGTGCTTGCGGTCGGCCTTGTGGCGTGGGGTGTTGCCGTGCTGATATACGGGGCCGGCCTGCGGGCGGAGCTGTGACCAATGGACCGCTCGTGAACCGGAAAGGCAACCAAGTGCAAAACCAGGCGCGTTCCTTCCCGCCCGGCCTGCAGCGCCGCGCCCGGACGCCGCCGCCGCCAATCCCAAGCTGTCGCCCCGCTAGGGCTTCGACGTTGTGCTGCGCCTGGCCGCCCGCCCCAGCGGAGGCGCGGGTGCAGGTCGAATTCCCCGCCGCCGGCATCCAATGCGAGACGATCGAGATCGTGATCGGCGATCCGGTGTGGGAGGTGGAAGCGCACCGGCTTCCTGCGATGTGGCCTATTCCCCGTCCTGCCGGAACGGCGAGTCCTCGGCCAGCGCCGCCATCTCCGCCTCCATCTGCGGTCGTTCCTCGTCCAGGAACCCGGCCACCGCGCGACGCAGCCCGATATGCGCGATCCAATGCGCCGAGTAGGTGGGCTTCGGCAGGTAGCCGCGCTGGATCTTGTGCCGACCCTGCGCCCCGGCTTCCACGCGTTGCAGGCCGTGCGCGATCGCCCAGTCGATCGCCCGGTAGTAGCAGAGCTCGAAATGCAGGAACGGCCAGTCCCCCCGGCAGCCCCAGTTGCGGCCGTACAGCGCTTCGGCCCCGGCGAGGTTCAGCGCACCGGCCACCGGCTTGCCGGCATCCTCGGCCAGCATCAGCACGACCCGGTCGCCGAGCCGCTCGCCGAGCAGGGAAAAGAACCGCCGCGTCAGGTAGGCACTGCCCCATTTGCGATCGACCGTCGAGCGGTAGAAGCGATAGAACGCGTCCCAGTGGCGTTCGCGCAGGTCATTGCCGCTTAGCGCGTGGAACGTCAGCCCGGCGGCGTTGGCGTCGCGCCGTTCCCGCCGCAACACCTTGCGCTTGCGTGACGACAGCGCGGCAAGGAAATCGTCGAAGCCCGCGTAGCCTTCGTTCTGCCAATGGAACTGCATGCCGAGCCGCTGCAGCCACCCCGCCTCGCCCAGCGCGGTCCACTCGGCCTCCGTGCAGAACGTGGCGTGCACCGACGATAGCCCCATCTCCCGGCACGCCTGCGCCAGCGCCACGCCCATGGTGTCGGGGGCCACGCCGGCGTCCGGGCGGACCAGCAGGCGCGGACCGGGCACCGGGCTGAACGGCACCGCGACCTGCAATTTCGGATAGTAGTCGCCGCCGGCGCGTTCCAACGCGTTGGCCCAGCCGTGGTCGAACACGTATTCGCCGTAGCTGTGCGACTTGGCGTACATCGGCGCCACCGCCAGCACCGTGCCGGCGGCATCGCGCAGCGCCGCGTGGCGGGGCAGCCAGCCGGTGCACGCATTGGCCGAGCCGCTGTCCTCCAGCGCCGACAGGAAGGCGTGGCAGACGAACGGGTTGTCTTCGCCGGCGCAGGCATCCCAGTCGGCAGGGGCGATCTCGGCGATGGCCCCGTGCAGGGTCAGGCTGAGCGTGGCGGAGCCGTCCGGCATGGCGCTACAGGATCTCGAACAGCCCCTCGACCTCCACGGCCGCGTCCAGCGGCAGGGACGGCACGCCCACCGTGGTGCGCGCATGCCGCCCGGCATCCCCGAACACGGCAACCGCGAGGTCGGAGGCGCCGTTCATGATCTCGGCGTGGCGGGTGAATTCCGGCGTGCAGGCGATGAACCCGCCGAGCCGCACCACCCGGCGTACCCGATCGAGATCGCCGTCGCACGCCGCCTTCAACTGCGCCAGCAGGTTGATGAAGCAGCGCTGCGCCGCCTGCTGGCCCTGCTCCAGCGGCACCGTGCCGCCGAGCTTGCCGGTGACCGACACCTTCCCGTCGAGCAGCGGCAACTGGCCGGAGATCGCCACCAGGTCGCCGGTGGTCACGTAGGGCACGTAGGTCGCGATCGGCGCCGCCGGCTTCGGCAGCACGATTCCGAGTTCCGCCAGCTTCACTTCGACCAGCTCGGCCATGCCTTACCTTCTCCCGCGGTTCATTCGCCCGCCTCTTCCGCGACGCCCATCTTGCGCGCCAGCGCCGGCAGCCGGACGCGCCCTGGTGCCAGCCGGTGCGCCAGCCGGTCGAGATAAAGGTAGATCACCGGCGTCGTGTAAAGCGTCAGGATCTGCGACAGCGCGAGCCCGCCCACCATCGCATACCCGAGCGGTCGGCGCAGCTCCGATCCCGCCCCGGTGCTCAGCATGATCGGCACGCCGGCGAGCATCGCGGCCATGGTGGTCATCAAGATCGGGCGGAAGCGCAGCAGGCAGGCGCTGCGGATCGCCTGCTCGGGGGAAAGCCCGTCGCGGCGTTCCGCGGTGATGGCGAAATCCACCATCATGATCCCGTTCTTCTTCACGATGCCGATCAGCAGGATGATGCCGATCAGCGCGATCACCGTGAGCTCGGTGCGCGCGGCCAGCAGCGCCAGCAGCGCGCCGACTCCGGCCGAGGGCAGGGTGGAAAGGATCGTCAGCGGCAGGATGAAGCTTTCATAGAGGATGCCGAGGATGATGTAGACGCTGATCAGTGCCGCCGCCACCAGGTAGGGCTCGCCGGTCAGCGAGGTCTGGAATGCCTGCGCGGTGCCCTGGAAGCTCGCCTGCACCGCGCCCGGCAGGCGCACCGCCGCCATCGCCTTGTCGATCGCATCCACCGCCTGGCCGAGTGCGACGCCGGGGGCGAGGTTGAACGAGATCGTCACCGCCGGGAACTGGCTCTGGTGGCTGATCGAGATCGGCGCCACCGGGGCGGTGGTCCAGCTCACCAGGCTCGACAGCGGCACGGTCGCGCCGTTGGCGGCGCGGACATAGAGCAGGTTGAGCGTTTCCGGATCGCCCTCCAGCTTCGGATCGACGCCCAGGATCACGTGGTAGGAGCCGATCTGGGTAAAGTACTGCGTGATCTGCCGCTGGCCGAAGGCGTCGTACAGGACGTTGTCGATCGCGACCGGCGTGATGCCGTAGCGGGCGGCGAGGTTGCGGTGGATGGTCAGGGTCGCGGTGGTGCCCGACATCTCCTGGTCGGTGGTCACGTCGCGCAGTTGCGGCAGGTCGCGCAGATGGGCCAGCACGCGCGGCGCCCAGCGGTAGAGCTGATCGAGGTCGGCATCCTGCAAGGTGTATTCGTATTCGGTCTTGGCGAGCCGCGCGCCCACCCTGATGTCCTGCGCCGCCTGCAGGAATACCTTCACGCCGCGCAGCGCCGCGAGCTTGGGCCCCAGCCGGTTGATGTAGTCCTGTGCCGATCCCCCCACCCGCTGGTCGAACGGCTTCAGGCTGACGAACACGCGACCGATGTTGTTCGTCTGCCCGGCAATGCCGCCGCCGATGCTGGCCGACGACCCGGCCGTGTCGGGATCCGCCGCCACGACCTTCATCACCCGTTTCTGCACCCGTACCATGTGCGCGAAGGAGGTGTCCTGCGCCGCCTCGGTGATGCCGATGACGAGCCCGGTATCCTGCGGCGGGAAGAACCCCTTGGGGATCCAGACATACAGCAGCACGGTCAGGGTGACGGTGGCGAGGAACGCGAGCAGGGTGATGAACTGGTGGCGCAGCGCCACATCCAGCGTGCGGCGATAGAAATTCAGCAGGCCGGTGAACATCGCCTCGATCGCCCGCCACGCCGCGCCGTGCCGGCCGGTCTCGTGGCGCAGGAAGCGCGCGCACAGCATCGGCGTGAACGTGAGCGAGATCACCGCGGACACCAGCACGGCGGCGCTGACGGTCATCGCGAATTCGCGGAACAGCCGCCCGACGATGCCGCCCATCAGCAGGATCGGGATGAACACCGCGATCAGCGAGAAGCTGATCGAGACGATGGTGAAGCCGATCTCGGAGGCGCCGAGCAGCGCCGCCTCCCGCGCCGGCATGCCGGCTTCGACATGGCGGTAGATGTTCTCCAGCATCACGATCGCATCGTCGATCACGAAGCCGATCGAGATCGTCAGCGCCATCAGCGACAAATTGTCGAGGCTGAAGTGCAGCGCCCACATCAGCGCGAAAGTGCCGAGCACCGCCACCGGCACGGTCAGCGCCGGGATCACGGTGGCGCGGATGTTGCGCAGGAACAGGAAGATCACCAGCACGACAAGGCAGGCGGCGAGCACCAGGGTGAACTGCACGTCCTGCACCGCCGCCTCGATCGTCTGGGTGCGGTCGCTGATGACGCCGATATGCACGCTGGGCGGCAACGCCAGCTCCAGTTTCGCGAGCAGCGCATTGATCCCCGCCACCGTGGCGATCACGTTGGCGCCGGGTTGCTTGAACACGATCAGGGAAAGGCCGCGGACGCCGTCTTCCCAGGCGGCGAACTGGTTGTTCTCGGGGCCCGCCACCGCGCTGCCGATGTCGCGCACCCGCACCGGGGCGCCGTTGCGCCAGGCGAGCACGGTATCGTTGAACGGCTCGGCGTGGATGATCTGGTCGTTGGCATAGACCGTGTACGACCGCCGCGGTCCGTCGATGCTGCCCTTCGGCGCGTCGGTGGTCGCGTTGACCAGCATGGTCCGCACGTCTTCCAGGGTCAGCCCCATGGCGGCGAGCTTGGCGGGATCGACCGTCACCCGGATCGCCGGCCGCTGCTGGCCGCCGATGATGACCTGCGACACCCCTTGGAGCTGGGAAATCTGCTGCGACAGCAGGCTTTCCGCGTATTCGTCCACCTTCACGAGCGGCAGCGCGCGGGACGTCACCGACAGGATCAGGATCGGCGAGTTGGCCGGGTTCGCTTTCCAGTAGGTCGGCGGGCTCGGCATGTCCTGCGGCAACTGGCCGGCGGCGGCGTTGATCGCCGCCTGCACGTCGCCGGCCGCGCCGTCGATGTTGCGGTCGAGGTCGAACTGCACGACCACCTGGGTCACGCCCAGCACGCTGACGGACGTGAGCTGGCTGACCCCGGGGATCTGGGCGATCTCGGTTTCCAGCGGCTGGGCGACGGTGCTGGCCATCGTCTCGGGGCTGGCGCCGGGCAGCTTGCCCTGCACGACGATGGTGGGGAAATCGACCTGCGGCAGTGCGGCGACCGGCAGGAACGGATAGGCAGCGACGCCCACCAGGACCAGCGCCAGGATCAGCAGCGCGGTGGCTACGGGGCGGCGGATGAACGGGGCGGAGATGTTCATGCGACGCCTCGCCTCGCGTGCGCACGCATTGGGCGGCTCAACTGTCTGCCTGGCCGAGCGGCTCGACCCGGATCGGGGTGCCGTCATCCAGCCGCGACTGGCCGGCCAGCACCACCTCCTGCCCCGCCGTCAGCCCCTGGCGGATCACGGCCGTATCGCCCACCGTGTCGGCCGTGACATTCTGCCGCCAGGCGGTGCCGTCCGGGTGGACGACATACACGTAAAGCCCGTCCGGCCCGTGCAGCACCGCGCCCAGCGGCAGCGCAAGCACGTTGCGGTCCGTGCGCAGCAGCAACTTGGCGGTGACGAACTGCCCGGGCCACAGCAGGTCCCGTGGGTTGGGAAACACCGCCTTGAACCGGATCGTCCCGGTCGACGGGTCGATGGTGTTATCCGGCGTCGCCAGGCTGCCGCGATCGAGCGGCGGCCCGTTGTCGCCGGACAGCGCAATGACCGGGACCTGCCGATGCCTCATCTCCGCCCGCACCGGCTGCAAGTCGGCCTCCGGCAGGGTGAACAGCACGGTGATCGGCTGGTCCTGGGCGATGGTGACGATCCCGCCGGTGTCGGTCGCGCGCACGAGGTTGCCCGGATCGACCGCGATCAGCCCGACCCGCCCGGGGATCGGCGAGGCGATCGAGCAGAAGCCGAGGTTGACCCACGCCGCCTCCACCGCTGCCGAATCCCCCGCAAGCCCGGCGGTGAGCTGCGCCACCGTCGCGCGCTGCGTGTCGAGCTGCTGGCGGGAGGCGAAATCGCGTTGCGCCAGGCTGGCGTAGCGCGCGAGGTCCTGACGCGCGTTGGCCAGCTGCGCCGCGTCCTGCGCCCGCTTGGCCAGCGCCTGATCGAGTGCCGCCTGGTACGGCCGCGGGTCGATCTCGGCCACCATCGTGCCGGCCGCGATCTCCTGGCCCTCGGCGACGGGAATGCGCAGCAGGGTGCCGTCCACGCGCGAGCGGATCGTGACGGTATTGTAGGCCTGCACCTGGCCGAGGCCACTCAGATAGACCGGCACGTCCTGGCGCGCGACATGCGTGACGGCGACCGGCACCGCGGGCGGCGGCTTCGCCGGCGGTGCCGCGGCGGGGCGGTCGATCCCGCCCAGCGCGTAGGCAAGCGCGCACGCCACCGCGAGCCCGAACAGGGCCGACAGGGCGCGCCGCCGCCAGCCTCCGGCGCGATGTCCGTCCTCGTCCCGAAATACCATCCAGGGTCGTTCCGCTCCACCCGACACCATGTCGGGGCCGGCTGAGTTTCCGCTACAAGGGGCGAGAAGGCCAGTATTAAGAAACGTGCCACGATCGCGCATATGACGTTCGTCACACTTCGTAACTCACGCCGAGTCCCCGACTGCCCGCGCAACGGGGCCGCTCGGTGCGGGGCGACCGGCGGGCGGCGTTCAGCCGCCGGTGGGCAACAGCGTGGCGCGGAACCGGTCGCGCGCCACGTGCGGGACCAGGTTGCGTTTGATCTTGGGCGGCGGGCCTTCGGTCACGCGCAGCAGGATGAAGGCGAGGCCAGCCTCGGCCAGCAGCCGGCGGCCTTCGTCCATCTCCGCCATCGTGTCGATCCGGTGCACCACCGGGATGCCGGCGCCGCGCGCGATCGCGTCCAGTGCCACGCCGAGGCCGGTGTGGCTGTCCTGGTTCCCCGTCTCCCCGTAGTGGCCGTTATCGACGCAGACCAGTTTGAGATTGGGCGGGTTCTGCACCGCGATCGCGGCCAGTGCGCCGAGGTTCATCAGCAGCTCGCCGTCCCCCGTGACCACCAGCACCTGCCGCTTCGGCTGCGCCAGCGCGAGCCCAAGCCCCATCATCGGCGCCGCGCCCATCGCACCTCCGAGGCCGAACACACCTGGGGAATCCGCGGTCATCGCGGTCAGCTCCTGCGCCGTGCCGGCGAGCCCGGCCACCACCAGGAATGCCTCCGGATGCTGGATCAGCGCCGGCACCGCCTGGCGCCGGTCCAGCACCGGAGCGGGCAGGGCGGACATCTGGATGCGGTTCAGCTTCGCCATGATCGCCCCTCCCGGGTTTAGAACGACTTCGCGCCGATCAGCTTCTGCGTCAGCAGCACCGCCACCGCCTGGCCCGACTGGAAGACCATCGTGAGCGCGGCCGAGACGGTCGGGATCACCTCGTCTGCACGCTCCGCGCGCAGGCAGATGACGCCCATGGCCTCCAGCACCGGCACCACAGCCTGGCCCATCGGGAACTGCCACGGGTTCCCCTCGCCGAACTCGCCGCGCATGCTGACGAGGGTGAGGAACGGGAACCGCCCGCCGGCGATCAGGGACAGCATGTTGATGCAGTTGCCGACACCGGAGGACTGCATCAGCAGCACGCCGCGCGCCCCGCCCAGATCGGCGCCGGCCAATAGGGCTACGCCCTCCTCTTCCGTGGTGAGCGGGATAGATTGCGCTTCCGGATCGGCGAGCGAGCGGTCGATCAGCACCTTGTGTCCGGCGTCCGGCACGTAGGCGAACTGGGTGACGCCGGCGCGGCGCAACAGGTCGTACAGAGCATGCGGCCAGGCCGAAGTGCCGGTGTCGCGATCGAATTCGGCCATGGCTGACGCCTTTCGGATCAGGAGCGGATGATGGTGCCGGAACCGCCCTCGGTGAACAATTCCAGCAGGCAGGCGTGCGGCACGCGTCCGTCCAGGATCACCGCGGCCTTGGTGCCGGCCCGCACGGCCGCGACGCAGGTTTCCACCTTGGGGATCATGCCGCCGGAAATCATGCCCGAGGCGATGCCCTGCTCCACCTGCGCTACCGACAGCTCGGGGATCAGACGTTTCTGCTCGTCGAGCACGCCGGGCACGTCGGTCAGCATCAGCAGACGGCTCGCGCCCAGGGCACCGGCGATCGCACCGGCCACGGTGTCGGCGTTGATGTTGTAGGTGTGGCCGTCCTCGCCCGCGCCCACCGGGGCGATCACCGGGATCAGCCCGGCGCCGGTCAGCGCATGGATCACGCGCACATCGACGGACTCCGGCTCGCCCACGAAGCCGAGGTCGAGCACGCGCTCGATGCGGCTGCCCGGATCGCGCGTGGTACGGCGCAGCTTACGTGCCCGGATCAGCCCGGCGTCCTTGCCGCAGATGCCGACCGCCAGCGCCCCGGCGCGGCTGATGAGGCCGGCGACGTGTTTGTTGACGGTGCCGGCCAGCACCATCTCCACCACCTCGACCATCGCGGCGTCGGTCACGCGCAGGCCGTCGACGAAGGTCGATTGGATCGCCAGCCGCTTCAGCATGACGTTGATCTGCGGCCCGCCGCCGTGCACGATCACCGGGTTGAGGCCGACCTGCTTCAGCAGCGCGATGTCGGCGCCGAATTCCGCCGCGCGATCTTCCTCCCCCATCGCGTGGCCGCCGTATTTCACCACCACGGTGGCACCCGCATAGCGGCGCAGGTACGGCAGCGCGAGCGCGAGCGTGCGGGCCTGCTCGGCGGCGGCAACGGCGGGATTGGAGGAAGAACCGGTCATGCGACGCCCTTGGACGGAAACAGAAATGGCGTGTACGGCCCCGGGCGCCGGAGGGTCAAGGCGGCGGGATGGGCGCAGGGCAATCGCGTGAACGCCCCGGTTCCGTTGCGCGTCGTGCCGCCCCGGATCGGCGCGGACCCGGAGCCTGCCGAGCGGCCCGCGCGTGGCGTCGGTTGCGACCGCACCCGGGTCCGGGGCGGCGGGCGGTCGCCGATTCCGACACAGAGAAGAGAAGGCGAGGAGGACCGAGGTCGCAGAGGGTGCGTCGCCAACCGCGGCCGGGTGCGTCCCGCGCAGCGCGATGCAGGGGCGGCCTTGGCTGGCCCCGCACCGCACTATTTTCTCCCATCACGGTGCGGCCGGCCGCCGGCCGCTGGCTAACTCCGTGGTGGAACTTGCTTCCCGCCGCGCGCCCTGGTCATGCGCGCATGTCTGGCAAAATGAGAATTGCTACCGCCCGCACAAAGCTGTTGCCTCGCCCCGGGCGTATGTTCTATATTTGTTCGCAACCCATGACCCCCACCCCCCTCCTCGACCGCCTTACCAGCCTCATCGCCTGGCTGGCCGACCGCATCGGCGGCTTGTGCGATCAGGCGGGGCGCGATCAAGCGGGGCGCGATCAAGCGGGGGACGATCAGGCGGGGGCGCATCGGGCGGGCCTGGCACCCGCGCACGCCGGCGCCCTGATCGCCCGGCTGCACCATCTCGCGGCCCGGTTCCGCGCCGTCGCCGGCACCCCGATCCCGCCCCCGAAGCCCGCTCCCAAGCCGGCCGAACCGAGATTCGTTCCCACCCACAGCTTGCGCTTCGCTCCAGCGGACCCGCCGCCCGAGCGCCCTGGGCTGCCGCGGACCTGGCGCTGGCTGCTGCGGCTGCTCCCGCAAGCCGCCGCCGGCCGCGCGCAGATGGAAGACCTGCTGCGAGACCCCGCGATGGCCGACCTGCTGGCCGCCGATCCCCGGCTGGGGCCGATCCTGCGCCCGCTTGGCTGGATGCTCGGGGTGGATCGCGCGCTGCTGCCCGCCTCGCGGCGGCGGCGCCGGCCCGTAATCCTGGTGCTCGGCGGGCGCGCGGAGGCCGAGGCGGCGGCGGCCGACTACGCGTGCGCGCGGGCGAAGGATGTTTCCGTGGCGGACATTATCGCGCTGTGGTGCCTGCCCGCCGCGGGTCGGCGGGACCGGCGGCCGGTCTGGCGCGGGTGCGCGGGGCTGGCGCTGGCGGATGGGACGCAAATTCCGGGCTGAGCGGGTGCGGCGGACGCGCGGCCTTATTGTTGCGATATAGAACCGAATAACCCCCCCGGGGCTTGGGTCGGTATCCGGGTGGCCACAAGGTCTCTCGCGGCCAGGCATGGGGCGCCGGCCATGGGGCGATCCAGGCGTTCACCCGATTGCCCTGGATGGGCGCGATGCCCCTGGCCTTGCGTCCCGGACGGGATACACTCGATTTCCCCCTGCGGCCCGGCGACCCGAGCCCGACCGCGTGCCCCAAGGAGGCCCTGCCATGACCCCGAAGTTCGGCGCCAATTCCGCCGCCGCCCGCGACATCGCCAGCATGCTGCACCCCTATACCGATCTCGAAGCGCATCAGCAGATCGGCCCGGTGGTGATCACGCACGGCAAGGGCGTGCGGGTGTGGGACGACACGGGCAAGGAATATATCGAGTCCGTCGCCGGCCTCTGGTGCGCTTCGCTCGGTTTCGACAACGAACGCCTGGTGGCCGCGGCGACGGCGCAGATGCGCAAACTGCCCTTCTACCACGGCTTCACCGCCAAATCGCACGAGCCCTGCATCGATCTCGCGGAAATGCTGCTGGCGCGCGCGCCGGTGCCGATGAGCAAGGTGTTCTTCGCCAACTCCGGGTCGGAGGCGAACGACACCGCGATCAAGATGGTCTGGTATTTCAACAACGCGCTGGACCGGCCGCGCAAGAAGAAGATCATCGGTCGGATCAAGGGTTATCACGGGATCACCCTGGCCGCCGCCTCGCTGACCGGCCTGCCCGTCAACCACCGCAGTTTCGACGTGCCGCTGGCAGGCTTCATCCACACCATGACGCCGCACCACTACCACGAGGCCAGGCCCGGCGAATCCGAAGAAGATTTCGCCACACGCTGCGCCGACACGCTGGAGCAGCTCATTCTCGCGGAAGATCCCGACACGGTCGCGGCGATGTTCGCCGAGCCGGTGATGGGGGCGGGCGGCGTGATCGTCCCCCCGCGCGGCTACTTCGCGAAAATCCAGGCGGTCTGCCGGAAATACGACATCCTGTTCGTCGCCGATGAGGTGATCTGCGGTTTTTGGCGCACCGGAAACTACTGGGGCAGCCAGACCCTCGGCGTCGAACCCGACATCCTGGTCTGCGCCAAGGCGCTGTCGTCAGCCTACCTGCCGATCAGCGCCGTGATGGTCAACGATCGCGTGTTCCAGGCGCTCGCCGCCGAAAGCCACAAGATCGGCACCTTCGGCCACGGCTTCACCTATTCGGGCCATCCGGTGCCGGCGGCGGTGGCGATCGAAACCCT
This sequence comes from uncultured Pseudomonadota bacterium, assembly GCA_963708095.1. Classification (GTDB taxonomy): domain Bacteria; phylum Pseudomonadota; class Alphaproteobacteria; order Acetobacterales; family Acetobacteraceae; genus JAJZVS01. The sequence continues at coordinate 1,229,577 of OY970182.1, read as the reverse complement.
GAAAATCTACGACGAAACCGATATCGGAACACACGTCAAAACCGTCGGCGCCCACCTGCAGCGCGAGCTGCGCCGCCGCTTCGCCGAACACCCCCTGGTCGGCGAAATCCGCGGTATCGGCCTGATCGCGGCGATCGAGCTGATGGAGGACAAGGTCGCACACCGCAAATTCGACCCGGCCGCGAAAGTTGGCGCCCGTTTCACCAACCTGATCGAAGCAGAAGGCGTCATCGCCCGCACCGTCGCCGGCGAAGTACTGTGCTTCAGCCCGCCCCTGATTATCAGCACAGCCGAAATCGACGAAATGCTCGATCGTGTGGAACGGGCGCTGCGGACACTGACGGCGGAACTGCGCCAAGGAAAGATCGGCGTCGCGGCGGGCGCCTGACGTAAGGCCAGGGGGCGGAGCCCCTTGGCCTTACTTCGCGACGTTCCCGAACCGCGCTCGCACGGCGGCGAGCACCGCGGCGTGCACGGCGTCCGGGGCGGGGCTGGCGTCGATCGTCACGCAGCGCTCCGGCGCGGATGCAGCGATAGCGCGAAAGCCCTGGCGCACCCGTTCGTGGAAGGCCGGGTCCAGTGCCTCGTAGCGATCTGCCGCCCGGCCGCGTCCGGCGAGGCGTGCCGACGCGGTTACGGCTGAGACATCCAGCACCAGGGTCAGGTCCGGTTTCGTTTCGATCATGGCGGTGAGCGTGGCGATCATTTTCCGGTCCACGCCGAGGCCGTAGCCTTGGTAGGCCATCGTCGAATTGGCGAAGCGGTCGCACACGACCCACTGCCCGGCCCTGAGGGCGGGGCGGATGGTGCGGGCCAGGTGCTCGGCGCGGGCGGCAAAGTGCAGAAGCGTTTCGGCTTCCGGCACGAAAGCGGTGGCGCCGTGCAGCAGGAGCTCGCGCAGCGCCTCGGCTCCGGGGGCGCCGCCTGGTTCGCGGGTCTCCGCGACCGGCTGCCCAAACTCGCGCAAGGCCTGGGCGAGCAGACGGGCCTGGGTTGATTTTCCGGCTCCTTCCCCGCCTTCCAGGGTGATGAACCGACCTGGCGCGGGGGGCGCGGCCATGGCGCGCTCAGCGTCCGCTCAGGTCGTGCATCAGCACTGCGACCGCCCGGCCCGGCAGGCCGAGCCGGCCGACCGATGTCCCGGCCAGCAGCGGCACGGTCACGTCGGGTGCCCCCGCCCCGGCCAGGTGCAGAGTGCCGAGCGATGCGCCTTTCGCCACCGGGGCGCTCACCGGCGCGTCGTATTCGGCCGTGACCTTGAGGCCGTTGCGCCAGCCATGCGGCAGGGTCACCACCAGATCCCGCGCGACCACCAGCGGCACAGTAGGGGCCGTGCCCAGCCAGACCGGGGCATGATCGACCGGCGCGCCGGCGGCGACCAAGGTGACGTCCTCGAAATTGGCGAACGCCCAGCCGAGCAGGCGCTCGCCCTGTTCGATGCGATCATGCGAGCTCGGCATGCCGTTCAGCACCACGATCACGCGCCGCCCGTTGCGTTCCGCGCTCGCGACGAGGCCGAAGCCGCCGGCTTCGGTGTGGCCGGTCTTGAGCCCGTCGGCCATGCCGTTATCGACCAGGACGTTGCGGTTGCCCTGGGTGATCTTGCCGTAGGTGAAGGTCTTGTCGCCGAAGAAATGATAATATTGCGGGAAGTCGCGGATCAGCGCTGCGGTCACGCGGGCGATGTCGCGCACGCTCATGTAATGGTCCGGGTCCGGCCAGCCCATCGGGTTCGTGAAGTGCGAATGCGTGAGGCCGAGCCGCTTCGCTTCCTGGTTCATCAGGTCGGCGAACTGCGCCTGCGAGCCGGAAATCGCCTCGGCGACGACGATGCAGGCATCGTTGCCGGAATCGACGATGATGCCCTTGATGAGATCCTCGACCGAGACCATCGTGCCGACTTCGACGAACATCTTCGAGCCGCCGAAGCGCCAGGCGGTGCGGCTCACCGGCAGCGTCAGATCGAGCTTCATCCGGCCCGACTTCAGCCGGCTGAACAGGATGTAGAGTGTCATCAGCTTGGTCATCGAGGAGGGGGCTACCTGCTCGTCGGCCCGCTTCTCCAGCAGCACCGCGCCGGTGGTGTAGTCCTCGATGTACGCCCAGTGGGCGTCGGTTGCGACCGGGCCGATCGGCGTCGTCGCCGGCGTCGGCGTGGCCGCGGGGACAAGCGTCTTGCGCACCCGCCGCGCCGCGCCCCGTCCCGGTGGGGCCGCCGCCACCGGCGCCGCGCCGCCCAGCACCCCGGCGCCCAATACCCCCGCGCCTAATACCCTGGCCCCCAGCACCAACCGGCCGAGGGCCAGCGGGCCAAACAGGGCGGAGCGACGGGTCAACATGGCACGGGCTACTCCTGTTCCACCACGATCCGGGCGCCGCCAATCCCGACGTCGATTGCGCGATGCAACGTCGCATCCGCTGCTGCCACACCGGCCCCACCGAAGGCGAAGGGGCCGATGCGGACAACGAACCGATCCTCCCCGTGCGCCATTTCGCGCCGGATCACCGGGTGCAGGCCTGCCACCCGGGCGGCGAGTCGCGCGGCATACTCATATTGAGTGAAACGGCCGAGCCGCACCCACAAGCTTTCGCTCACCGGCCTCCCCTGAGTCACCTGCCCCGACAGCGTCGGCACGATCGCCCCGCTCGGGGCCGCGGCGGGCAGGGGGGCGGCGGGGGCGGCCGTGACCGCGCCGCCGGGTGCGCTGCCGAGCGCGCCGAGCTGGTGCGTCACCACCGCCCCCACTGGCGCTGCTGTCATCGCCAGCAGCGGTGCGCCGGCCATTGCCGCTTCCGCCGCCTGGCTCGGCCCGGCCAGCACGTGCAGCCGCACCGGCGCCGCGCCGTCCGCCGCGATGCCGAGCAGGGCCGCCACCCGCCGCGTGACCGCCACCACCCGTCCGGGATCGGCCGGGCCGCGATCGTTGATCCGCACCACCACCTGCCGTCCGTTGGCGAGGTTGGTCAGCCGCGCGATCGCCGGCAACTGCAGGTTCGGGCTGGCGGCGGCAAGCGCGTTCGGATCGAACGCTTCCCCGTTCGCGGTCAGCGGCTGATGGCCTGGGGGAATGACCGCGGCTAGGCCGGTCACGACGCCGCCAAGTCGCCGGCTCGGATAGTGCCACACGCCGTCGGCCTCGTAGGCCGCGCCGAGCACGTAATGCGGCTGCGGGGAAACCCCCCGCGCGGTGCAGCCCGCCATCAACAGGCCCACCAGCAGTGCGAGCAGTCGTTTCATACCAGCCGTCGACATGTCTGGCCTTGCTTGCGGAGAAGCCGACGTCTGGCCGGGTGGTATCACGCCAGGATCCTGTCCCCGAGCAGCCCGACCGCGAGTGCGTAGAAGTCGGATGGATTGTAGCGTCGGATAGCGGCAAAGTCGGACGTGACCAGGAAGGCGGGCCCGGTTGGTCCATCCGGCCGGACCAGCGAGAGGGGCGCATCGGGCGGCAGCCGGCGGGCCGTGCTTCGGTCGTCGGGCGCCACGCCGAGCCGGCGCCATCCTGCGAGCGACCGTGGCGGTCCGCCGAGCAATGTCGCATCCGCCGCTGCCACCACTGCCGGCGTGCCCCAGCCGGGTCCTGGCCGCCAGCCGTTGCGCGCCAGGTAGTTGGCGATCGAGGCCAGCACGTCCGGCACGCTGGTCCAGATGTCGCGTCGGCCGTTGCCGATGAAATCGACCGCATAGCGCAGGTAGGAGCTTGGCATGAACTGCGGCTGGCCCATCGCCCCCGCGTAGGAGCCGGTCATGCCTGCCGCCGCGATGTCGCCGTCGTTCAGGATGCGCAGCGCGTCCATCAGTTCGGCGCGGAAGAAGGCCGGCCGGCCGCTTGCCCAGGCGAGGGTGGCGAGCGCGTCGACCACCCGGAAGCCGCCGGACGACGCGCCGAAGCTCGATTCGATTCCCCAGATGCCCAGGATGACGCCGGGACCGACGCCGAATTGGCGCGCCACCGCGGCGAACAGCGGCTGGTAGGCGCGGTAGGCGGCCTGCCCGGCGGCGATGCGGGTGGGGGTGATCAGCAGCGCCTGATAGCGCGCCCAGGTCATGGTGAATTCGGGCTGGTGGCGTTCCCGCGCCAGCACGCCCTGGTTCGCCACGAGGCCGCCCAGCGCGGCGGCCAGGACGCCGGGGGCGATACCCTGTCCCCGAGCCTCGGCCCAGACGCCATTGAGGAAGCCGGCGAACCCGCCCGGGCCATCGGCCGCGGCGGCGGGGCTGGCCAGCACGACCGGGAGAACGGCGCACAGCGAACGGCGTGAGATCATGGCGCACCGGTTCTGCCACGCCGCGCGGGCGCGGAGCAATCGGGTTGACGCCTGCCGTCAGGGCGTGCGGCCCCCGGCGCAATCGCTTGAACCGGAAAATCGGCGGGAGCGGTGACACGCCGGAGGTTCGAGCGATGGCCCTGAGTACGGCGCCGGTCGTGCTTGCCTTCCTCGTCGCTGCGCCCGACCATTCCGGCCTGACGTGAACGCCCCGCACCACCCGAAAGGCTCCCCCATGCTCCGTCCCCCGTCCCCCCACGCCACCCAGAACTGGCGCCTCGCCAAGCCCGCCGCGAGCGGACGACGCGGCATGGTCGTCTCCCAGGCGGGCAGCGCCGCGGAGGCCGGAGTCGCAGTGCTCGATGCCGGCGGCAACGCGATCGACGCCGCCGTCGCCACCGCCCTCGCGCTCGCCACCGTGGAGCCGTGGAACTCCGGCCTCGGCGGCATCGGCTTCGCCCTCGTGCACCGTGCCGGGCAGAAGCGCGCCGAAGTGGTGGATTTCGGACCCGTGGCGCCGCGCGGCCTCGATCCAAGCCGCTTCCGGCTCACCGGACGCATGAAACAGGACCTGTTCGCCTGGCCGGAGGTGGAAGGCGACGCCAACATCCACGGACCGCTCTCGTTCGCCGTCCCGTCGTCCACCGCCGGTTACGCGTTCCTGCACGACACCTGGGGCCGGCTGCCACTGGCCGAGGTGATGGCCCCGGCGCTGGCGCTCGCCCGCCGCGGGCTGCCGGCGGATTGGTACACGACCCTGAAAGTCGCCGCTTCGGCCGCGGTGCTGCGGCGCTATCCGGAAAGCGCGCGGATCTACCTGCCGGACGGGCTGCCGCCGATCGCACCCTACCAGGGCGTGCCCGGCTTCTTCCGCCTGGGCCAGTTGCCGGATACCTTGGAGCGCCTGGCCCAGGCCGGCTTGCGTGACTTCTACGAGGGCGATGTCGCCGCCTCCATCGCCGCCGACGTCGCCGCGACGGGCGGCGTGCTGGATCGCGAAGACCTGCGCGCCTGCCGCGCCCGCGTGCTGGCCGCCACGGAGTTCCCCTGGGCCGGGCGAACCTTGCAGCTCACCGGCGGGCTGACCGCCGCGCCGACCCTGGCGCGGGTGCTGGAGCAGATGGCCGAAGCGCCGATCGGCGCCGCACCGTCTCCCGCCTGGTTCGCCGCGCTCGCCCGGGCGATGAAAGCCGCCTACGCCGAACGGCTGGAGGGCCTCGGCGACGCCGACCCGCACGCCGCGGAAACCTGCACCACCCACCTGACCGTGTGCGACGCCGAGGGAACCGTGGTGGCGATGACCACCACCTTGCTGTCCTCGATGGGCAGCCGGGTGGTCCTGCCGGGCTCCGGCGTGCTGATGAACAACGGGGTTATGTGGTTCGATCCGCGTCCGGATCAGCCCAATTCGATCGCGCCGGGCAAGCGCCCGCTCACGAACATGCTGCCGGTGATCCTGCGCGACGGCGACCGGCCGGTGATCGCGGCCGGCGCCTCCGGCGGGCGGCGGATCATGGCGGCGGTGGTGCAGATGCTGAGCTTCCTCGCGCTGTTCGGGATGGACGTGGAGGCGGCGGCGCACCACCCGCGCATCGATGTGTCGGGCCCCGACCTCGTCAGCGTCGACCGGCGCATGGACCCGGCGGTGATCGCGGCGCTGGCGGCGGAGGGGCCGATCGAAGTGGTGGAACACGGGGTGATGCCGATCAACTTCGCCTGCCCGAACGCGATCGTTCTGGGTGCGGACGGCGGCCGGACGGGCATCAGCGACGCGGCCTCGCCCTGGTCGGCAGCGGTGGCGCAGGCGGGGTAGGCCAGGGGGGAGGAGACCAGGAGGGCACTGCCTCCCTGGCCTTGCTGGCCGGCGTTATCGGCCGTTCAGCCACGCGCCGAGTTCGCCGGTGTCGGTCAGGCGCAGGCCGCCGATCTCCGATCGGAACAGCCGCCCCTCATCGGCTGGCTGGCGGTATTCGGCGATGATCCGCGCGTAGTCGGCCGCCAAGGTCCGATTGGCGGGATCGAGCCGGCGCACGAGCGCCATGCCGGTGGGTGGGGCATTGAACACCCTTATCTCCAGATCTGGTCGGAAGCGCGCCAGGATCGGCAGGATCTTCCAGACGTCGCCGGTCCAGAAGGCCGGGTGGCGGGAGTGGTTCCGGCTGGCGGTATCGTTCTGATCTCGACACGCCATGTAGCGGTCGAGCGGCACGCAGTCATGGATCACGATCATCGAGTCCGGGCCGCAGCGGCGCTCGACGTTGATGAAATCGCGCAGCACGTTCTCGACCAGGTGCAGGCCGTCGATGAAGGCGAGGTCGATCGCGTGACCCAGCAGCCGGGTCGGATCGTGCCGGGCAAAAAAATCGTCGCTCGTCATCTGGAACAGGAACACGGCCGTCGCTTCGCGCGCGATCGCGATCCGCGGCTCGAAGGCCGGGTCGATGCCGATCGCCGGGCAGCGCGCGAGCGCCAGGGTTTCCCCGTCCAGGCAGCCGATCTCCAGGTAGGTGCGCGGGTTGAGCACCGCATGGATCAGGCGCAGGCAGTCTCGATACTCGGCGCCGGGCATGTCGGGAAGCGCGAATTCCCCCCGCCCCGGATCGGCTGCCGGCATCGGCCGCCCGCCGTCGGCTGCTTCCAGCGCGTGCGCCAGGGCCGCAAGGTCCACCCGCAGCGGCGCGCGCGGATCGGCCGCGCCGCCCTCGGCCTGGTCCGCCAGCACTTCGATGTAGCGCTGGCCGAGTTGCCCGGCGAGGTCCCAGAAGATCGGGTCGATCCAATGCCGTGGGGACAGCACGACGGCGGCGGCGTCCTCCGGGGCGAACATCAGGTTGGCGAGGGCGGCACCCTTCATACCCACCACGAGTTCCGCCGCGGCGAACATGCCGGCCTGCTCCCGCAGCCCGAGCTGCTCCGGCCGTACCACTTCGCAGCCGTGCGCGGCGCAAAGCGCGATCACCTCAGCCTCGTTGATGAGAAGACGTTGCGCCTCCGGCGGACGCTGGACATAGAGGCGCCGACGCGGCCCGGATGACGCCGGCACCACCGCACGGCGCAGCAGGGCGATCGCATCGGGTTGCTTGAACAGCGGCGTGATGCTGACCGGCGTGGCGTAATGGAGCTCGTCGAACACCATGGCCTCGCCGTCGTCGTGCAGGATCACCTGTGCATCCGGCAGCAGGAGACCGATGGTTTCGTCCACCACCGCCCGCATCGCCGGATCGGCATGGCGTCCGAGCACGAGCGCGAGGCGATGGCGGCGCGCATATCCGGCCGCCAGCGCGAGCAGTGCAGCGGAGTCGAACAGCCAATGACCGTAGTTCCGCCACCAGACGCTTTGCAGCAGCAGCGCCGGCTGCTGCACCGGCACCACCCGTGCCGGCGCGAGCACCTGGAAATGCCCGTTCACATCGGCGAAGCCGTCCAGGACCCTCTCGGGTCCGATCATGGCGCGCACGCTGTCGTGGATCAGGGTCCCGTCCCGCGTCACGACGGCGCCCTGGCCGACCACGACGGCGCCGCGGAGGGTGACGACCACCGCCGGATCGTACGCCTGGTCGGCGGGCTGGAACGCCTGGCGATAGGCTGCGAATCCGGCCGCCGCATCGGAGAACTCCGCACCGCGGCGCACGTAGCGCCCGCCGTCGGCCAGGGTGGTCACCGCAGCCACGCCCGCAGCCGCGCTCTCTGCCGGATCGGCAAGCAGCGCCGCCAGCTTCAGCATCGACAGCGGACGATCTTGCCAGTCGGACATGCCACGCAACGAATGGTCGGGAAAACGCCGCGCCGGATGCGTGCGGCGACGTCGGCTGCGTGTAGCAGGGTGGGTACGCGCGGGTCCAGGCGACCGGAGCCCCGCGCCCGGTTCAGTTCCGCGGCAGCCGCGCCACCTCCGGCGCGTCCGGGTTCTGCGCCCGGTGCCGCAGCTTGTGGTCGGCCAGCACGCAGGCGACCATCGCCTCCCCCACCGGCACCGCGCGAATGCCGACGCAGGGATCGTGCCGGCCCTTGGTGGCGATCTCGGTCTCCCGCCCCTCCCGATCCACCGTCCGTTGCGGCGCCAGGATCGAGCTGGTCGGCTTCACCGCGAACCGCGCCACCACCGGCTGACCCGACGAGATGCCGCCCAGGACACCGCCGGCGTGGTTGGCCTGGAACGCCACCTTCCCGTCCGCCATCCGCAGCTCGTCGGCATCGTCCTCCCCGTGCAACGCCGCGGCGGCGAAACCGTCGCCGATCTCCACGCCCTTCACGGCGTTGATCGACATCAGCGCCGCCGCCAGGTCCGCATCCAGCTTGCCGTAGACCGGCGCGCCGAGGCCGGGGGGCACGCCCTCGGCCACGACCTCGATCACCGCCCCCACCGAAGAGCCGGCCTTGCGCACCGCGAGCAGGATTTCCTCCCATTCCGCCGCCGCCACCGGATCGGGGCAGAAGAACGGGTTGGCATCGACCGTGTCCCAGTCCCAGCGCGTGCGGTCGATGCGGTGCGGTCCGAGCTGCACCAGCGCGCCGCGGATACGCACCCCCGTCCCCAGCACGAGCCGCGCCACCGCGCCGGCGGCGACCCGCATCGCGGTCTCCCGCGCCGAGGACCGGCCGCCGCCGCGATAGTCGCGGATGCCGTATTTCAGCTCGTAGGTGAGGTCCGCATGGCCGGGGCGGAATTTCGCCGCGATCTCCCCGTAGTCGCGCGAACGCTGGTCCACGTTATCGATCTGCAACGCGATCGGCGTGCCGGTGGTCATGCCCTCGAACACGCCGGACAGGATATGCACCTGGTCCGGTTCCTGCCGTTGCGTGGTGAAGCGCGACTGGCCGGGGCGGCGGCGGTCCAGGAACGGCTGGATGTCGGCCTCCGACAATGTGAGCCGCGGCGGGCAGCCGTCGATCACGCAGCCGATCGCCGGTCCGTGGCTTTCGCCCCAGGTGGTGACGCGGAACAGGTGGCCGAAGCTGTTGTGGCTCATGGGCGGCCAATCCGTTGGCGGTGGTTCAGAGAGTGAAAAGCAATCGAACCTGCGAAAGAACGCCCGTTGTCATTGCCGGGGCTTTCAGGCGGCTTTGGCGGCTGACGGGCATTCTTTCACAAACTCTCAAGTCTCCCCGCCGCTCTCGACGATGGCGATGTCGGGGGCTTCGGGATGCTTCATGCCGACGATGTGGTAGCCGCAATCGACGTGGTGCACCTCCCCGGTGACGCCGGATGACAGATCCGACACGAAATAGACCCCGGCGCCCCCCACATCGTCGGTGGTCACGTTGCGGCGCATCGGCGAATTGATCTGGTTCCAGCGCAGGATGTAGCGGAAATCGCCGATCCCCGACGCCGCCAGGGTCTTCACCGGCCCGGCGCTGATCGCGTTCACCCTTATGCCCGCGGTGCCGAGATCGGCGGCGAGGTAGCGCACCGAGGCCTCCAGCGCCGCCTTCGCCACCCCCATCACGTTGTAGTGCGGCACCCATTTCTCGGCGCCCATGTAGCTGAGCGTCAGCAGGCTGCCGCCGGGCTTCATCATCGGCACCGCGCGCTGGCTGACGGCGGTGAAGGAGTAGCAGGAGATGTCCAGCGCCTGCAGGAACGCCGCCCGCGGGGTGTCGAGATAGCGCCCGCGCAAGTAGGCCTTGTCGGCGTAGCCGATGGCATGGACCAGGAAATCGAGCCCGTCCCAGCGTTCCGCCACCGCGGCGAAGGCCGCGTCGATGCTGGCTTCCTCGGCGACATCGCAAGGAATCACCAGATCCGATCGCACCGAGGCGGCGAGCGGGCGCACCCGGCGTTCCAGCGCCTCGCCCTGAAAGGTGAAGGCCAGTTCCGCGCCCTGCGCCGCCGCGGCGGCCGCGATGCCCCAGGCGAGCGAGCGCTCGTTTGCCACCCCCATGATCAGGCCACGCCGTCCCGCGAGCAGATTACCCGGGGGAGGGCGGTGGGCTTGGGTGCGGTCGGCCATCGGCGCTCCTTTGGGGGTTGTCCTGTTGTGGTCGGTGGTGGCACAGCCCGGCGCGACGGGGCAAGAGGCCGCCCCGCGTACCGGAGCACCCTTTATGGTCGACCGCCCTGCCGACGCCGACCCCTTCGCCCTGTTCCAGGCATGGCTGGCCGAGGCGGAAACGACCGAGCCGAACGATCCGAACGCCATGACCGTTGCCACCGCGACGCCGGACGGCATCCCCGCGGCGCGCATCCTGCTGCTGAAGGAGCTCGACCCGCCCGGTGCGAACCCCCGTGGGTTCGTGTTCTACACCAACCGGCAAAGCCGCAAGTCGAACGAGCTTGCCGCCAACCCGCGTGCCGCCCTGCTGTTCCACTGGAAGACGCTGCGCCGGCAGATCCGCATCGAGGGCGTGGTGATCGACGCCACCGCCGCCGAGTCGGACGCCTATTTCGCCACCCGCCTGCGCATCTCCCGGCTCGGCGCCTGGGCCTCCGACCAGTCCCGCCCGCTGGCGGAGCGGGCAGTGCTGGAACGCCGCCTGGCCGAGCAGGAAGCCCGCTTTCCGGGCGAGCCCATCCCCCGCCCGCCGTACTGGGGCGGCTACCGGCTGATCCCGGCCCGATTCGAATTCTGGCAGGACATGCCTTACCGATTGCACGACCGCACCGTCTTCACGCGTGCCGGATCCGCGGGCGTCGGATCCACGGGCGCCGGCGACGGCTGGACCATGGGCAAGCTGTTTCCCTGAGCGAAGGCGCAGGGGCTACCGGCTGCAAGCACCGGACGCGGGCCCGTTCGCCTCACCGATCGGCGCACGCGCACTTGGTGGCCGGCGCGGCTCATGCCAGATGCTATTGCCCCCGCGATCGTCCCCTTGAGGGCCAGGGGTTGCCCGGTCGCGACCGGCCCTGTAAGCCCCGACCCATGATCCTGCTGCGGCACGGACAGAGCGAGTTCAACCTCCATTTCACGGCCACCAAGCGGGATCCCGGCATCATCGACGCCCGGTTGACGCTGGCCGGCCACGCCCAGGCGCAGGCGGCCGCGGAACGCTTCGCGGGTGAACGGATCGGGCGGATCATCACCTCGCCCTACACCCGTGCCCTGGAGACCGCCGCCCCGGTCGCTGCGGTCCTGCGCGTGCCGGTGGTGATCAACCCGATCGTGCGCGAGCGCTGCGCCTTCGCTTGCGATATCGGCACGCCGCGTACCGAGCTGGCGCAGACCTGGCCGACGCACGACTTCTCGGCGATCGAGGAAATCTGGTGGCCCGCCATGCCGGAACCCGCCGCCGCCGTGCTGGAACGCGCCGCCTTGTTCCGCGCCGAAATGGCGGCGCTGGCGGACTGGCAGGATACGCTCGTGGTCACCCACTGGGGCTTCATCATGGCCCTGACCGGCGAGAGCATCCAGAACGGCGAGCACCTCCGCTTCAATCCCACGGCACCGCCTCCCGAGAGCATCCCGTGGCGGGCGTGATGCCCGGCGCCGAACGCTTCGATGCCGCGCCAGTACGAGCGGAGCGACTTCCTTTCCCTGGACTCCGCACGGCAGCGGCCCCGCCGGCCCCGCGTCTGAGTGCCGCGGGCAGCGCTGCCGGAGCTGGTTTTCCGGTGCTCGCCGCGGCCGTCGCGATGCGCTATGCGCCCTGTGGGCGGGCGGCGCGGGGCTACGTGGCAGGCAAGCTGCGCTATGACCCGGTGCATCGAATGATACTGGCGCTGGGGGGAGGCGCGGTGTTCGGCTCGGTCGTCGATCTCGGGTGTGGGCACGGGCAGCTTGGCGTCGCGCTGCTGCTGGCGGGTCGGGCGACCTCGGTGCTGGGGATCGACCTGCCTGGGGTGCGGCTGGGACAGGCGGCGCGCGCCGGGGGGACGCTCGGGCTGCACACCGTCGCTTGCGACCTCGCCAGCATGCCGACGGTGCCGGCGGCCGATACGGTGCTGCTGGTCGATGTGCTCTACCAGTTGCCGACCGCTTCGCAGCTTGCGCTGCTTGCTGCCGCGGCGCAGGCGGCGCGCGCGCGGGTGCTGGTCCGCACGCTCGATCCCGCCCGCGGCCTGCGCTCCGTTCTGACCGTCGGGCTGGAGCATGCCTGGCGCCGGGTTTCGGCGCATGCCGGCGCTATGGTCAACCCCCGGCCGCTGACCGAGCTGGCCGGCGTGCTGGAGGCGGCGGGGTTTGCAGTGACGGTCGTTCCCTGCTGGCGGGGCACGCCCTTCGCCAACGTGCTGCTGACCGCGCGCCGGACGCAATCACCGCCGCCGTGACCCCGCCGCATCGCAGCGCGTAGGTTCGGAAGATCGTCGTGGCGGTCCGCGTGCCGTGCGAGGGCACGGCACACGGCCTTCGCCCGGCGAACGATCACCGCCGCTGGAGGGCCGCCCGCTCCGCGCCGACGGGCGGGGGCGCCAGGGACACGGGAGAACTCCGCCCCGAGCGTGGCTTCGACAGCCGCCTCCAGCGCAAACCGGGTGAACGGCTTGCGGAGGATCCGGGACAGATCGGCCGAGCGTTCCAGCTCCTCCGCCTTGGCGAACCCGGTCATGAACAGGGCCCGCAGCCCCGGCCGCATGATCCGGACGCGGCGCGCCACCTCGATCCCGGTCAGTTCCGGCATCGCGTAGTCGACCAGCAGCAGATCGGGCTGCGCGCCGTCCGCAAGGATCTTCAGCGCCTGCCGGCCGCTGTCCGCCGCCGTGACGACATAGCCGAGGCTTTCCAGCTCCGCCGCCACCAGGGCTCGGACGTCCGGGTCGTCATCCACGACGAGGATGGCAGCGCCCTGATGGCGGACCCGGGCGCTGTCGGCGGCAGCGGGGGCACGTTCCGACGCGGCAGCCGCCGCACGCGGGAGATAGATGGTCACGGTGGTGCCGCGGCCCAGTTCCGAGCTGATGGTGACGGTGCCGCCGGACTGGCGGACGATCCCATAGACCTGGCTGAGCCCGAGGCCCGTCCCTTCGCCGACGTCCTTGGTCGTGAAGAACGGCTCGAACGCCTTTGCCAGCACCTCCTCGCTCATTCCGGTTCCAGTGTCGCCGACCGACACCCTGATGTAGTCTCCTGCAGCGAGCTCCTGCGGGCGCTCGGGATCGTCGGCGGCGACGTTGCCGGTGGCGATCGTCAGGCGGCCGCCGCCGCGCATCGCATCGCGCCCGTTCAGCGCCAGGTTGAGGAGGACGAGCTCTACCTGGCTGGGATCGGCCGTCGCCGGCCAAAGCTGCGGCTCCAGTGCCATCTTGACCCGCACGGTGCCGATCGTGCGGACCAGCAGCTCGCCCATGCTTGCCACCAGCGCATTGAGGTCCACGGTCTGCGGGTCGAGGTGCTGGACCCGCGAGAAGGCCAGCAGTTGGCGGGTGAGCTTCGCTCCGCGCAAGGCGGCGCGCTCGGCTTTGCCGAGCAGGCGCAAGGCGGCTTCGTTGGTCACCTTCGCCATCGCAAGTTCAAGATTGCCCAGCACCGCGGCCAGAAGATTGTTGAAATCGTGGGCGACGCCGCCCGTCAACCGGCCGACCGCTTCCATCTTCTGCGCCTGCTGCAGCGCCGCCTGCATCTGCTCCCGCTCGGCGATTTCGTCCGTCAGGCGCCGGTTCGCCGCTTCAAGCTCGCGGGTCCGCTCCGCAACCATTTCCTCAAGGGCGCAGGCCGCCTGTTCGCGTTCGAGCAGGTAGGCGCGCGCCTCGTATTGCCGCCGGCGCGCGCGCAGTGCCGCCTGGACCGTGCTCACCAGGGTGACGCTGCGCAACGGTCGTTCCAGCAACGACACGTTTCGCAACGTTTGCAGCAGGGGAAGAGGGCGCATCGGATCCGAGGCCGGCCCGCCGGCGCGGGTCAGGATGATGAACGGGAGGTCCGACCACGCGGGTTGCTGGTGGACCCAGCTGGCCAGCGGCGCCATCGGCTCGCGCTGGAACGCTTCGGCGGCGATGACCGCCACCCCGGCGCCGGCGCTGATACCTTCCCGCAGCTCCGTGAGGTCGGAGCAGACCTCGGCCTCGAGGCCCATCGTTCGGAGCAGCGCCGTCGCGGTGGCTGCGTCCCGCCCGATCGGCGCCAGCACGAGGACCCGTTCGCTGCCGGCGCCGGGAGCGTTCATCCCCGGCTGTCCTCGCCGCGGCCCAGGAGCGGGACGGCGTCGCCGCGATACACCGGGACGCCGGTCAGGATGCCTTGGAATCCGGTCAGCGGCGGCCCGACCTCCAGCCCGTTCCCGGTGAGGCGGAATTCACGGATCGTGTCTTCATGCGCGCCGCTGCGCTTCTTAACCACCGACATCGCACGGCGAACATGCCCTTCGGATTCGAAGTAGCGCAGCATCAGGACGGCATCGCTGAGGTAACTGACGTCGAGCGGCGTCTCCAGCGGCCCCATCAGCCCATGCTGCGCCAGCACCAGCAAGGTGACTATGCCGAGCTGGCCGAGATAGGTCAGTACCTCGTGCATCTGCAGCACGAGAAACCGTTCACCGGGCATCGCGTTGAGATACCCGTTCAATGTGTCGACGACGACGAGCTTAGCCCGGTCGCGTTCCACGCTGGTGTGCACGCGGTGGACGAACTCGCCCGGCGACAGCTCGGCAGGATCGATCTGCTGCAAGGTGATCCGGCCGGCATCGACATGGGCCTCAAGCGGGATCCCCAGGCGGGAGGCGCGGGCGTAGATCGTGCCGCGCCCTTCGTCGAACGCGAAAATGGCCGCATGTTCGCCACGCTCCGCGGCCGCGACGGCGAAGCCGAGTGCAACCGAGGACTTGCCGACCCCGGCGCCGCCGATCAGCAGGCCCGACGTGCCGCGGTCGAGGCCGCCGCCGAGCAGCGCATCGAGCTGCGCATTGCCGCTGGAGATTGGTGCGCCGAGCTCGCTCGTGCGGTGCTCGCTGGCGACGAGGCGCGGGAAGGCCGCGATCCCGCCCGAACGGATGATGAAGTCGTGGAAGCCGCCGCGGAAGTCGGTGCCGCGCATCTTCACCACCCGCAGCCGCCGGCGATCGGGTCCGTAGTCGATCGCGAGTTGCTCCAGCGTGATGACGCCGTGGACGATGCTGTGCAGGCCGAGGTCGTCGCCCGGGGAGGTGATGTCATCGAGCAGGAGAACCGTGCAGCGGCAGTCGGCGAAGAAGTGCCGCAGGGCGAGGATCTGCTGGCGATACCGCAACGGATTCTGCGCCAGCAGCCGCAACTCGCTCAGGCTGTCGAACACGATCCGTGTCGGCCCCTCCGCCGTCACCCGGTCGGTGATCAGCTTCGTCGTTTCACCGAGCTCCATCTCGGCCGGGTGGAACAGGCTCTGCGCCTGCTCGCCGGCGAGGGCGGCCTCGCTCGGCACGAGTTCGAAAATGGAGATGTCGTCGAGCGACCAGCCGTGGCGGGCGGCGCTCACGCGCAGCTCCTGCTCGCTTTCCGACATGGTAATATAAAGGCCGGATTCGCCGCGCCGCGCACCTTCGAGCAGGTAATGCAGGGCGAGCGTCGTCTTCCCGGTGCCGGGCCTGCCCTCGACCAGATAGATCCGCTCGGCGTCGAGGCCGCCGCGGAGGATGTCGTCGAGGCCGGGCACGCCGGTCGAGACGCGGTCTGGCTCAAGGTATGGCGGCGATGACTGGTCGGATCGCGGCTTCGTCATTTTTCCTTCCGGCAAGTCAAGTGTGGTACCGAACGTGCCTGCCGTCTCCGCGCAGGGCATCGGCGCCTCCTTATCTCGGCAGGTCAACGTCCGATCGCCAGAACGGCGGCGGCGACCCGCCGGAAGATGTGATCGATGCGGGAGGCCGATGGATCTGGACTCGCGGGGGCGGGAAACCCGCAGGTGCCGCCGCGCGCCGCAGGCTTGAAGCGAGGACGGGGGTCAGCCGCCGCGCTTCGCCGCCAGCCGGTCGAGCCGCAACCGCTGGCGGTCGTCGGTTAGCCGCCGGGCGGCCAGCATCACCACCGCAACCGCTGCCAGTCCGCTCCCGCCGGCCAGGAGAAAGATCAGGAGGATCTGGTATTTGGCCGCTTCCAGCGGGTCCATCCCGGCCAGGATCTGCCCGGTCATGATCCCCGGCAGGGTGACCACTCCGGCGGCCGACATGGTGTTCACGATCGGCAGCAGCGCCCGGCGGACGGAGGCGCGCACCAGGCCGCGTATCGCCTGGCGGTACGGCGCGCCCAGCGCAAGCTGCGCCTCGATCGCCGCCCGTTCCCGCATCACGCCGCCGAGCAGGCTGTCGAGCGCCAGGCTCGCCCCGTTCAGCACGTTCCCCAGCACGATCCCGGCCAGCGGCACCGCGTAGCGCGGATCGTACCACGGGGATGGCCGGATCGCCGTGGTCAGCGCCAGCACCGCGGTGAGGAAGGTGGCGAAGGTCACCGCCGAGGCCCCCACCGTCAGGTTGCCGAAGCGGGCGAGGCGCTGTTCCGGCCGTGCCGCCACCTCGCGCACCGCGATGGCGGTCATCACCAGCACCACGGCCAGGGTCGCGGCCGGCGAGGCCAGGGTGAACACGACCCGTAGCACCAGCCCCACGGCAATGAGCTGCACCACCATCCGCGCCGCCGCCATCGCGAGCGGCCGGTGCAGGCCGAGGCCGAGCCAGACCGACAGCCCCCCGTCCACCAGCAGCAGCAAGGAGGCGATGGCGACGTCGGGCCAGGTGAGCAGGATCGGCTTCATGCGGCGACCAGCCGCCGGTCCGCAAGCCGCAGGTGACGCTTCCCCATTCGGGCCGCCTGGGCAGGGTTGTGGGTGACCATCAGGATCGTGCTGCCGATGGCGAGGCGGGTGGCAAGCAGCGCCTCCACCAGCCCTGTACTGGTCTCGTCGAGCGCGCCGGTCGGCTCGTCCAGCAGCAGTACCGACGGGTCGCCCGCGAGAGCGCGCAGCAGGGCCAGGCGCTGGCGTTCCCCGGTGGAGAGCCGCGCCACCGCAGCGTCGAGCAGCGCCGGATCGAGGCCGAGACGCGGAGCCAGGGCCCGCGTTGCCGCCAGTGCCGCGCCGGGGAAATGCGTGGCGACGCGGTCGGCCCACCAGCCGGCCTCGGCCGCGTTATAGACGACCTGCCGGCGCCAGGCCGGCGCGGCCCAGGAGCGCCGCTCCTGCCCGTCCAGCCAGACCTCGCCCTCGTTCGGGTCGAGATCGGCGATCATGCGCAGCAGCAGCGACTTGCCCGCCCCGGACGGGCCGGTGATGGCGACGCACTCGCCCGCCGCCAGGGTCAGGTCGAACGGGCCGGCGAGTGGACTGCACAGTCCCGCCAGCCGCAGCCGGGGGGGCGGCTCAGCCGGCAAGCCAGTGGAACAGGCCGAGATGGCTGAGATCATTCCAGGTCGCGAACACGAACAGCCCGGCGAGCAGGGCGAGCCCGGCGCGGAACCCGTATTCCTGCGCCCGCGCCGGCAGCGGCCGGCCGCGGACCGCCTCGAACAAGTAGAACAGCAGGTGCCCGCCATCCAGCACCGGGATCGGGAACAGGTTGATCAGCCCGATGTTCACCGACAGCACTGCGATGAACGACAGCAGGCTGGGCAGGCCAAGTTCCGCCACCTGGCCCGAGAGCTGGGCGATGCGCAGCGGGCCGCCGAGGTCCTTGGTGCCGCGAGCACCCGCGATCATCTGGGTCACCCCCTCTGCGGTCTGGGCGGTGACGAGCCAGGTTTCCCGCACGCCGGCGCTGATCGCGGCCGGCAGCGCCATCGGGCGGTATGCAAGGAGCCCGCCGGACACGCCGAGCAGGCCCATCTGATGCCCGTCCACCATGTGGGTCGCGGTCACCACCGGCACCGTCAGGGTCGTGCCGGCGCGGATGAGGGTCAGGACCAGGCGCTTATCGGGGTTCGCCTCGACGACTTTCTGCAGCGCCTGGAAATCGGCGATGCGCTGCCCGTCAACGGCGCCGATGCGATCGCCGGGGCGAAGACCGGCGGTGGCGGCCGCGGAATTGGGCAGCACCGTCTGCACCACCGGCAAGGTGAACGGGTGGCCGATGATGGCAAAAAGGGAAGCGAACAACACGATCGCCAACAGGAAGTTGGCTGCCGGCCCGGCGGCGACCACGATGGCGCGCGAGCCCACCGATTTCTCGTGGAAGGTCTGGCCGGGAACCCAGGCAGCGCGGACCTCCTCCGGCACGTGGTCCGGCCGTTCTTGCCCGTGCAGCTTCACGTAGCCGCCGAGCGGGATCCACGAGATCTTCCAGAGCGTGCCGCGGCGGTCGGTCCGGGTTACGATCGGTCGCCCGAAGCCGATGGAGAACGCGTCGACCTTCACGCCGCGCCAGCGCGCCGCGAGGTAATGACCAAGCTCATGGACGAACACCAGCACGCCCAGCACCACGACGAAGGCGCCGGCGCTGCGAAGGAGGTCGGGCAGGGCGTGGGTCACGTCGCTATCCTGTGCCGGAAAGGCGAAGCCGTCGAGCCGGAAAACGGATCCGGCCGGCTCGCCGCAGATCAAAAACCCAGATTATCACACTGATCGTGCCGATACCACCGCTTCCGCTGTCCGCCGCGCCGCGGTGTCGACTTCCACGACATCGTCCAGCGTATTGATCTTGCAAATTCCCAGCCGATCCAGCACGCGCGCCGCAGTTTCCGCGATGTCCAGAAATCCGATCCGTTGCCGCAAGAATGCGTCAACCGCCACTTCGTTGGCGGCGCTCAGAATGGTGGGGGCGCCGTCGCCTGCCCGCAAGGCCTCCCGCGCCAGCGCCAGCGCCGGAAACCGCTCCGGATCGGGGGCGAAGAAATCGAGCCGCGCGAGCGCGGCGAGGTCGAGCCGCCGTGCCGTGGTTTCCATGCGCGCCGGCCAGGCGAGCGCGTGGGCGATCGGGATGCGCATGTCGGGCGAGCCCAGTTGCGCCAGCACGCTGCCGTCCGTGTAGCAGACCATGCCGTGGATGACCGACTGCGGGTGCACCAGCACCTCGATCGCCGGCTCCGGCAGGGAGAACAGCCGCGCGGCCTCGATCACCTCCAGGCCCTTGTTCATCAGGGTGGCGGAATCGATGCTGATCTTTGCACCCATCGACCAGACCGGGTGCTTGAGCGCGGCCTCCGGCGTGACGGTGCGCATCTGCTCGCGGGTCAGGGTGCGAAACGGGCCGCCGGATGCCGTCAGCACGATACGTTCCAGCGCGCCGCGGTTGCCGTCGGCGAGCGACTGGAAGATGGCGTTGTGCTCGGAATCGACCGGCAGCAGGGTGGCGCCGGCCTCGGCGACCGCGCGCAGCATCACGTCCCCGGCGCAGACCAGCGCTTCCTTGTTGGCAAGCGCGATGGCCCCGCCGCGACGGATCGCTTCCAGGGTGGGCACGAGGCCGGCGGCACCGGTGATCGCGGCCATGGTCCAGTCAGCCCCAAGCGCCGCGGCCTCCGCGACCGCGGCCGGGCCGCCGGCGGCGCGCACGCGGCTGCCGGCAAGCGCCTGTTTCAACGCCGCATAGGCGGCCGGGTCGCTGACGACGGCAAGCTCGGCGCCGAGCGCGAGCGCCTGCGCGGCGAGCAGTGCCGCATTCCGCCCGGCCACCAGGGCGCGCACCTGGAACCGGCCGGGCGGCGCGGCGGTCAGCAGATCGACGGTCTGGGTGCCGACGCTGCCGGTGCTGCCGAGCAGGCTGACGGTACGCGGCTGCGCGGGCGGGGTGTTCATCGCCACAGCACTACTCCAGGTCCGAGCCCATAGGCCAGCAGGGCCGCCGCCGGTAACACCGCGAGGGCCGCGTCCAGCCGGTCGAGCAGCCCGCCGTGGCCGGGGATGAGCCGGCCTGAATCCTTCACCCCGAAGCAGCGCTTGGCCCAGGATTCCCCGAGATCCCCCGCCTGGCCCAATACCGATAGCCCCGCTGCCACCGCCATCGCGCGGGTGATCCCGAGCGTGTCCAGGGTGCCGTGGCGCCAACCGTGCAACCCCGCGATCGCCAGTCCGACGGAGGCCGCGCCGACCAGCCCGCCCGCCGCGCCCGCCCAGGTCTTGCCGGGGGAGATTGCCGGCGCCAGTCGCGGGCCGCCGATCACCCGCCCGGCCAGATAGGCGCCGATGTCGCTCGACCAGATCACGAGGACCAGGAAGCCGACATTCGCCCGCCCAACCAGCGGGTCGGCACGCAGCCACACGGCGCAGACGGCGGCGAGAAGGATCCAGCCGACCCCGGCTGCGGCGCGGCCTCGCCATGCGGGGCCGAGCCGGCACAGCCCCACCCATTCGATCGCGAGCCCCGCGGCGGCGGCGGCAATCACGGCCGCGAACACCGCGCCGCCGCACCAGATCGCCGCCAGCGCGACCGGTGCCAGCACCAGCGCTGAGACCAGCCGCAGGCGCAGATCGGTCCAGCGTGCAGGCGAGGGGCTACGCAGGACGCGCCCCGAACCGCCGTTCCCGCTGCGCATAGATGGCCAGGGCGGCCGTGAACTGCGCCTCGGCGTAGTCCGGCCACAGCACGTCCTGGAACACGAGCTCGGCATAGGCAGCCTGCCACAGCAGGAAATTCGACAGCCGTTGCTCGCCGGAGGTGCGGATCAGCAGATCGGGATCCGGGGTGTCGGCGGTGAACAGCCGGGACGCGACGGCGGCCTCGTCCACGGCCGTGGGATCGAGCGTGCCCGCCTGCACCTCGGCGGCGATCCGCCGCGCCGCGGCGGCGAGTTCCGCGCGCGCGCCATACGACAGCGCGACCGTGAGGTTGAGCTTGGTGTTGCGCGCGGTGCTCGCCTCGGCGGCGGCGAGGTCGGCCTGGATGTCGGCGGGAAAGCGATCGCGCTCGCCGATGATGCGCAGCCGCACGCCGGCGCCCGACAGCTCGGCCAGTTCGGATTTGATATAGGTGCGCAGCAGGCCGGTGAGGTCGAACACCTCACCTGCCGGACGGCGCCAGTTCTCGCTGCTGAAGGCGTACAGCGTGAGCCAGGGCACGCCATGGCGGAGCGCCGCCTCGATGGTGCGGCGGACGGCACGGGCGCCTTCGCGATGGCCGGCGATGCGCGGCAGGTGGCGCGCGGCGGCCCAGCGGCCGTTGCCGTCCATGATGATGGCGACATGGGTGGGCAGCGCCGCGGTATCGTCTGCGGCGGGCGGTGGCGCAGCACGGGCGCGGAGGGACACCGGGGCGGCCTCAGACCTGGCGGATGTCGCGGTCCTTGTCGGCCAGCATCTCATCGATCCGCTTGATGTACTGGTCGGTCAGCTTCTGCACGTCCTCGTGCCAGTGCTTCGCCACATCCTCGCCGATCTCGCGCTTCTTCTCGAAGCCCTTGACCTGCTCCATGCCGTCGCGGCGCACGCCGCGCACCGCGACCCGCGTGCCCTCGGCGTATTTGGCCGCCGCCTTGACCAACTCGGTGCGCCGCTCGGCGGTGAGCTGCGGAATCGGCACCCGCACCAGCTGGCCGTCGGAGGAGGGGTTGAGGCCGAGCCCGGCCTCCCGGATCGCCTTGTCCACCGCGCCGACCAGCGAGCGGTCCCAGACCTGGACGGTGAGCATGCGCGGCTCCGGCGAGCCCACGGTGCCTACCTGGCTCAGCGGCACTTCGTTGCCGTAGGCGAGCACCCGCACCGGCTCCAGCAGCGCCGGGCTGGCGCGGCCGGTGCGCAGGCCGGAGAACTCGCGCTTCAGCGTCTCCAGCGCGCCGTCCATCCGGCGGGTGAGGTCCTGCTTCAGGGCGTTGAGATCGGCTGGCATCGAAGGAGCCTCCCGCTGTGGCCGCTACGGCCGCTCGATGATCCGGGTGAACCGCCCCTCACCGCGGACCACCGCGGCGAAGGCGCCCGGCGCGTGGATATTGAAGACGACGATCGGCAGCGCGTTCTCCCGCGCCAGGCTGATCGCGGCGGCGTCCATCACCGCGAGCTGGTTGGCCAGCACGTCCTGGTAGGAGAGCTGCTCGTAGCGCTCGGCGGAGGGGTCGCGCCGGGGATCGGCGGAATAGACGCCGTCCACCTGGGTGCCCTTGAACAGGGCGTCGCAGCCCATTTCGGTCGCGCGCAGCGCGGCGGCGGTGTCGGTGGTGAAGAACGGGTTCCCGGTGCCGGCGGCGAAGATCACCACACGGCCCTTTTCCATGTGCCGTTCGGCGCGGCGGCGGATGTAGGGCTCGCAGACGGTGGACATCGGAATGGCGGACTGCACCCGGGTCGGGATATCGCGCGCTTCCAGCGCCGCCTGCATCGCCAGCGCGTTCATCACGGTGGCCAGCATACCGATGTAGTCGGCCTGCGCCCGCTCCATCCCCGCCGCGGCGGCCGAGACGCCGCGGAAGATGTTGCCGCCGCCGATCACCACGCAGACCTGCACGCCGAGCGCCACGACATCACCGATATCGGCGGCGATCGCCTTCACCATGTCGTTGTCGAGGCCGTACTCCCGCTTGGCCATCAATGCCTCGCCGGAGAGCTTCAGCAGGACGCGCTTGTAGACGGGCTGTTCGGGCATGCGACAGGGGGACTCGGCTTCGGGGGACGGCGCGCACCCTAGTGGGACGGCGGGCGAAAGGCCAGAGGGGGGGCGGGGAGGGGCGACTCCCGCATCGGCCGCCCGATGCGCCACCGGGGATGAAAACGTCGGGGGTGCGCGGGCCGCGGCGTCTGTGCGAAGCTCGGTGCCGGGCGGCTGCCCTGAGGCCGCCCCTCCCTGTGGTGTATCGCAGCCCGTGGAGAGATTGGCCCGCGCTGTCGCAAGGTATCATCGCATGTGGCGGGCGTGAACGGCGCCGATTTGGCGGTTTGCGGCGAGCACGGATAGCAGGTTCTTCGTCCCCCGATGACAGCGCACGCCGCCGCTCGTCCCCGAACCGGAGGAGAGCGATGGACGTTTTGAGGGAACGGAGTGCGGGCCTGGATGTTCACCGCTCGGTGATCGTGGCCTGCGTGTTGACATCGAGTGCCGGCGCGCCCGTGAGCAAGGCGGTGCAGTCCTTCGCCGCGACGGCGGCCGGCCTGGTGGGGTTGGTGAGCTGGCTGCGCGGCTCCGCCGTCACCCCTGTCGGCATGGAGGGCACCGGCGTCTACTGGATGCCGGTGTATGCCGCGCTGGAGGCCGCCGGCGGGCTGACCCCGATCGTCGCCAATGCGCGCCATATCAAGGCGGTACCGGGGCGCAAGACCGACGTGATCGACGCCGAGTGGATCGCCCGGCTGATCCGCTACGCCCTGGTGCGGGCGAGCTTCGTGCCGCCGCGGCCGATCCGCGACCTGCGCGAGCTGACCCGCTACCGCCGGACCCTGGTCGAGGTGGCCGCCTCGGAGCGCCGCCGGCTGCTCAAGCTGCTGGAATCCGCCGACATGAAGCTGGCCGAGGTGCTCAGCGACGTGTTCGGCGTCACCGGGCGGGATATTCTGCGCGCGCTGATCGCAGGCACCGCCACCCCGGCGCAGATGGCCGCGCTGGCCAAAGGGCACGCGCGCAAAAAGATCGCCCCGCTGACCACGGCCTTGGAGGGGCACCTGGCCGAACACCAGCGCTTCGTGTTGCAGATGCAACTGCACCGGATCGAGGCCACCGAACAGCAGATCGCACAGCTCGACGAACGGATCGAGACGCGGCTGGAACCCTATCGCGCCCAGATGGCCCTGCTAATGAGCATTCCCCGGGATCGAGTGGGTCGGCGCGGCCACCATCCTGGCCGAGATCGGCGTCGATATGTCGGTCTTCCCCACCGCCGGCCATCTCGCCGCCTGGGCCGGCGTGTGCCCGGCCAACAACCAAAGTGCAGGCAAGCAGAAGGCCACCGCGGCCCGCACCGCCAACCGCCACGACACCACCGCCCTGTGCAACGCCGCCGTCAGCGCCGCGCACCGGAAAGGCAGCTACCTGAAGGCCAAATACCACAGCCTCAAAAGCCGCATCGGCGCCGGCAAGGCCGTGCTCGCAATCGGCCACAAGCTGCTGGTCTGCATCTGGCACATGCTGGCCGAGGGGTGTCTCTACCGCGATCTCGGCGAGAGCTACCTCGACCGCCGCACCGAACAGCAGACCCTCAAGCGATACGCCCGCAAGTTCAACCCGCTCGGCTACGCCATCGTCCCCGAACAGCAGGCCGCCACAATGGCCGCCTAGCGCCCAAGGCCCTCAGGGCAGGAGTTTTCATGGCAGGTGAAGGGACCCGCCCCCGCGCCAATTCTACGGTTCACCCGATTGGCCTGCGTATCCGCCGCGGGTCGGCGGCGCACGTCGGGTTCAATCGGACAGCGGCACGCTCTCGAAGGGGGCGGTGTCCGGCGGCCCGGCGGCGAACCACCAGCGCACCAGGCCGCGCGCCACCCCCGGTTCCCCCCGGACGTCTTCCCCCCGGACGTCGCTCGTCCCCGATTCCGCTGCCAGCGCCAGCCGGGCGCTGCACACAGTGCCGAATTGGCCACGCGGAACCACGTTGATCTGCTCCGCCGCCGAGCCCTCGCGGTCGGCAAGGATCGCCTGCCAGCCCGCCCAGCCGTCCGCGTCCGGCGGCGGCGCGGCGGCAAAGCGTGGCAGGTGGCGCGCCACCCGCGGGCTCGCCAGGTCGTCCGGGTCGTGCGCGGTGACCATGTGCAGCCCCGGCGCCAGCGCCAGCTTCTCCGCCCGCCCGCGCCCGAGGCCCCGCAGCACCAGCGCGCCCGACGGGTCGGCCAGCACCAGGTTGAAGCTGCGCCAGGCCCCCGCATCCAGCGCCGCGATCGCCGCGGCGGCCGCGCCGGCCGAGGCGTGCTCCAGCGCCAGCAACGGCAATTCCCCGCGCGAGCGCTTGCCGGGCGCGGGTCCCAGGCTGCCCGGCCGGTTCAGCACCGCGGCAACCAGTCCGTGCCGGTTCACCCCCATCCAGGTGCCGCCGCCACTGCGGTCGCGCCCGGCGACCACGCCCGGCCGGTCCGGCCACCAGGCGCCGGGCGGGTCCCAGGCGCGATCCAGCATCTCGTCGCGATTGGCCGCCAGCAGCACCGGCAGCGCATGGAAGGGGCGGAGCAGCAGGACGACGGTGCACACGCGCGCGCGGCCGGCTCAGGCGGCCGG
This sequence comes from uncultured Pseudomonadota bacterium, assembly GCA_963708095.1. Lineage (GTDB taxonomy): Bacteria > Pseudomonadota > Alphaproteobacteria > Acetobacterales > Acetobacteraceae > JAJZVS01. Next base: position 1,204,413 of record OY970182.1, on the reverse strand, counting down.
CGCGGCCGGCCCCGGCTCGCCGAAGACGCGGGCAAACACCGCATCGAGCGCGTGCAGGTGCAAGGTCGGGTCCATCGCGCGGTCGAGTGCCTCCGGCGCCACCCGCCCCGCAATCTCCGGATCGGCCGCCAGATGATCGCGGAAGGAGCGCGCGCCGGGGCGGCCCAGCGCCTGCCACGTCGCCATCGCATTGCGCTGCACGATCCGGTACGCATCCTCGCGGAGGATGCCGGCCCGGGTCAGTGCCAGCAGCACCTCCCCCGAATGCACCACGCCGCCGAGCGCGTTCAGGTTTTCGCCCATCCGCTCCGGATAGACGGTCAGCTTCTCCACCAGCCCGGCCAGCCGGGCGAGCGCAAAATCAAGCCCGATGGTCGCATCCGGCGCGATCACCCGCTCCACCGAGGAATGCGAAATATCCCGCTCGTGCCACAGCACGACATTCTCCAGCGCCGGCACCGCGGCCGCCCGGACCACGCGCGCCAGGCCCGACAGGTTCTCCGACAGCACCGGGTTGCGCTTGTGCGGCATCGCCGAGGAACCCTTCTGGCCGGGATGGAAGAATTCCTCCGCCTCGCGCACCTCGCTCCGCTGCAAGTGCCGGATCTCCGTCGCCAGCCGCTCGATGCCCGCCGCGATTACCGCCAAAGTACAGAAATACGCCGCATGGCGGTCGCGCGGGATGACCTGGGTCGACACCGGCTCGATCGCGAGACCAAGCCGTTCGGCCACATACGCCTCCACCCGCGGATCGAGATGGGCGAAGGTGCCGACCGCGCCGGAGATCGCGGCCACCGCGATCTCCGCCCGCGCCGCCGTCAGGCGCGTATGATTTCGTGCAAATTCAGCGTAGTGTCCGGCGAGCTTCAGACCGAACGTGGTCGGCTCGGCATGGATGCCGTGGCTGCGGCCGACGGTCAGCGTGTGCTTGTGCTCGAACGCGCGCGCCCGCAGCGCCGCCAGCATCGCGTCCAGATCGGCGGCCAGCAGGTCGGTCGCCTGCGTGAGCTGCACCGACAGGCACGTGTCCAGCACGTCCGAACTCGTCATGCCCTGGTGGACGAAGCGGCTGTCCGGCCCGATCGCCTCGGCAAGCCAGGTGAGGAAGGCGATCACGTCATGGCGGGTCTCGCGCTCGATCGCGTCGATCCGCTCGACATCGGCCGGCCCGATATGGGCGACCCGCTCGCCGCCCTTGGTGCGGATCGTGCGCGCCGCTTCCTCCGGGATGGCGCCGATTCGGGCCATGCCCTCGGCGGCCAGGGCCTCGATCTCGAACCAGATGCGGTAGCGGTTCTCGGGCGCCCAGATAGCGGCCATGGCGGGGCGGGAATAGCGGGGAACCATATCGGGCGCGCCTGTCTTCCGGTGAAGCCTTCGCGGAGCTAGACCGCGTCCGCCGGCGCTTGGCAAGGCCGCATCGGGCAACGCCGGAAGGACCGTGCCGCATGGACGCCACTTTGACCCATGACCTCGCGCGGCTGGGTCAGGTGATGCTGATCGACATCGCGCTCGCCGGCGACAACGCCGTCGTCGTGGGGCTCGCCGTCGCCGGCCTGCCGCCGAAACAGCGCCGGCTCGCTATCCTGCTCGGGATCGGCGGCGCCACGATCATCCGCATCGGCTTCGGCCTGGTCGCACTCGACCTGCTGCAAATCCTCGGACTGCTGCTGGCCGGCGGGCTGCTGCTGCTCTGGGTCGCGTGGAAGATGTTCCGCGAACTGCACCGGCCCGCCTGCCCCGCCGCCGGCGCCGTCGGCGGCGGCCGGCGCAGCCTCGGCCGCGCGCTGCTGCACATCATCCTGGCCGATGTGTCGATGAGCCTCGACAACGTGCTGGCGGTGGCCGGAGCCGCCGGCGGGCGCAGCTGGGTGCTGGTGGCGGGGCTCGGGCTGTCGGTGGGATTGATGGGGCTGGCCGCCGACCTGCTCGCCCGCGTGCTGCACCGCCAGAGGTGGATCGCCTGGGCGGGGCTCGCGATGGTGCTGGTGGTGGCGCTGCACATGGTTTGGCAGGGGGCGCATCAGGTTGCGGGCGTGCTGTAGCGGAGGGCGAGACGAAGCAGGGGCAGGGGCGTCGCCCCCGACGCGCCGAAGCGGGCCTCTCCCGATCGTGCCACGCACGCATGCGGCCGCCCGCGCAGTGCTCGCCCATCGCTGCAACCCGAGCCCACCGTTCCGCATTTCCCGAGAGAGTCGAAAATCCGGATCCGGCCACCGAACGGCGTTCCCGCAGGGTGCGCTGCGCGCATCCGCTGCGTAGGGCGATCCGCTGCGCCTTCCACCTTCCCCCGACTCGCCGGTCCCCCCTAACCTCCCGGCATGAACATGCTCGTCCCCCCGCCGGCCGGCATCGCCCCCGGTCCCACGGATGCCGAGATCATCGCCGCCGTCGGCCCTCGCGCTTTCGCTGACGGCCGCGTCTATGCCGCCAACGGCCGGGTGCGTAACGTCCTGGTCGCCCCCGACGGCAGCGCGATTGAGTCCGATGCGCAGGGTACCGCCCGCCGCCCCTACCACCAGCTCATCAGCTTGCGCCCCGGCCGCGGCGGCGGCATCACGCTGCGCGGCCTCTGCACTTGCCCGGTCGGGCTCAACTGCAAGCACGTCGCCGCTGCCCTGCTTGCCGCGCGGCGGCAGAACCGGATGACGCCGGCCACCTCCTTCGCCGCCGCGCCGGCTGCATCCCCGGCGCGGTCCGCGCCGCCACCGCCCGTCGCCCCGCCGCCGCTGCCCTACGAGATCGTCGCCTGGCTCGACCAACTGCGCGGCGCCGCACACGCCGACAGTGAGGACTACCCGCCCGAAGTCCGCCAGCGCATCCTCTATGTGCTCACGCCCGAAACCGACCCGCGCGGCGTCGGCCGCCTGACCATCGAGGCCCACGTCGCCACCCTGCGCAAGGACGGCAGCCTCGGCAACAACGTCCAGCGCATGGCTTTCGGAGGCAACTGGACCACCAACCAGCGCGCCCGCGCCATTCGCCCGTCGGACCGGGTGCCGCTCGCCCGGCTGGCGCAGCGCCGCCACGGGGCGACCAGCGCCGGCATCGAGGACGATCCGCCCGATACCCTGCGCCGGGTACTCGCCACCGGCCGCGCCCGGTTCGAAACCGTGCACGGACCCGCGCTCGCGGAAGGGCCGCCGCGCCCCGGCCGGCTGGTCTGGCGGATGCGCGAGGACGGCAGCCAGGTGCCGGCACTCGGGCTCGACGCCGGCCTGGCCGTCGCCCTGCCGGAGCCGTGGTACCTCGATACCGAAACCGGAACCGTGGGCCCGATCGCGCTCGACCTGCCCGCCACGGTCGCCGCACGGCTGCTCGACGCGCCGGCGCTGCCGCCGCTGCAGGCCGAACAGGTGCGCGCCGAGCTGGCCCGCCGGCTGCCCGGCCTCAGCGTGCCCGCACCCGCGCCGCCGCCGCCGATCGAGGACGTGCCCGGTCCGCCGCGCCCGGTGCTGACCCTGCACCGCAGCGCCCCGCCGGAGCCCCACGCCTGGAGCACGGCGGCCGAGCCGGTGGCGCTGGCCCGGCTCGACTTTCGCTACGGCGCGCTGCTGGTCCCGCGCCGCCCGCCGCCTGCGCCGCTGATCTGCGAGCGCGGCCGGTTGTTCCGCGTGCTGCGCGATCCGGCGGCCGAGCAGGCCGCGGCAGCACAGCTCCCCACGATCGGCCTCGCTCGCTACGGCGACCTGCACCACCACCCCTGGGGCGATCCCAGGGCCGATGCCTACGTCCCGTGCGACACGGCCGCCGACGCTTGGCTACGCCTCATGGTCCACGACCTGCCGCGGCTGCGCGCGGCGGGGTGGGAGATCGTGGTCGCGCCGGATTTCCCGATCCGCCTGGTCGCCCCGGACGGCGATTTCGCCGCTGAGCTTACCGAATCCTCCGGAATCGACTGGCTGGAACTGCATCTCGGCGTGACCATCGACGGCGCGCAAGTGGACCTGGTCCCCCCGCTCGTGAAGGCGCTCGCTGCGCTGAAGGGCGACCTGCCGGCGGCGGTCGCCACCGCACCGGAGGACGCGACCTTCGTCCTGCCGCTGGCCGACGGGCGCATCCTCACCCTGAAGCTCGGCCGCATCCGCCCGATCCTGCTCGCGCTCGCCGAATTGTTCGCAGACGGCGCAATCGATCCGGACGAAAGCAGGGTCCGCTTCACCCGCCACGACGCCGCCGGGCTCGCGGCGCTGGAACAGGCGGCGCCGGAGCTTGTCTGGCAGGGCGGCGAAGCGCTCCGCACCCTCGGGCGGCAGTTGCGCGCCGCCGGCGGGACGCTGCCGCGCGCTACCCTGCCGGAGACCTTCCACGGCAGCCTGCGCCCCTACCAGGCGGACGGGGTGAGCTGGCTGCAGTTCTTGCGCGCCGCCGGGCTCGGCGGTGTGCTCGCCGACGACATGGGCCTCGGCAAGACGGTGCAGACGCTCGCGCATCTGCTGATCGAGAAGGCCGAAGGCCGGCTCGATCGCCCGGCGCTGATCGTCTGCCCGACCAGCCTGGTGGCGAATTGGTGTGCGGAGGCGGAGCGCTTCGCCCCCGCCCTGCGCGTGCTCGCCCTGCACGGCCCGGCACGCAAGCAGAGTTTCGACGCAATCCCCGCCCATGACCTCGTGATCACCACCTACCCGCTGCTCACGCGCGATGCCGAGGTGCTGGACGGGCAGGACTGGCACGTGTTGGTGCTGGACGAGGCGCAGTCGATAAAGAACCCGCTCGCCACCACCACCCGCGCGGCGACCGGGCTGAAAGCCGGACAGCGCCTGTGCCTTTCCGGCACGCCGCTGCAGAACCACCTCGGCGAGCTGTGGTCGCTGTTCGATTTCCTCGCGCCTGGCTTCCTCGGCTCGGCGCGGCATTTCCGCGCCCGCTACCGGACGCCGGTGGAGAAGAACGGCGACGAGGCGGTGCGCACCCGGCTGGCGCAGCGGGTGCGCCCGTTCCTGCTGCGCCGGACCAAGGAGGAAGTCGCCACCGAACTGCCGCCCAAGACCGAGATCGTCGAACAGGTGGAGATGGAGGACGGCCAGCGCGCGCTCTACGAGGCGATCCGCCTCGCGATGCACGCGCGCGTGCGCGCGGCGATCGCCGAGCGCGGCCTCGCACGGTCTGGCATCGTCGTCCTCGATGCGCTGCTGAAACTGCGACAGGTGTGCTGCGATCCGCGGCTGGTGAAGCTGAAGGCGGCGAAGCGCGCGGGCTCGGCCAAGCTCGAGCGGCTGATGGAGCTGCTGGCGGAGCTCGTGGACGAAGGCAGGCGGGTGCTGGTGTTCTCCCAGTTCACCTCGATGCTGGATCTGATCATTCCGCGCCTGGACGCGGCCGACATCCCGTTCGCGCTGTTGACCGGAGAGACCACCGACCGGCGCACGCCCGTCACCCGCTTCCAGGCCGGCGCGGTGCCGGTGTTCTTGCTCAGCCTGAAAGCCGGCGGCACCGGGCTGAACCTGACAGCCGCCGATACGGTGATCCACTACGACCCGTGGTGGAACCCCGCCGTCGAGGACCAGGCCACGGATCGCGCCCATCGCATCGGCCAGGACAAGCCGGTGTTCGTGCACCGGATGGTCACGCGCGGGAGCATCGAAGAAAAAATGGACGTGCTGAAAACCCGCAAACGCGCCCTGGTCGACGGCATCCTGAAAGCCGAACAAGGTGGCGCGCTGCGCCTGACCGAGGCGGACATCGAGGCCTTGTTCGGCGCGTGAAGGAAGCAGGTCCAGGGGCTCTGCCCCTGGACCCCATTGCCTTTGATTCGGTGCGGGTGGGGGCCAGGGGGCCGCGCCCCCTGGCCTTGCTTTCTGCCCGATCCCGGTCAGGACGCCTTCGCTTTGGCGGGCGGCTTGATGTCGTTGGCAGCGACGGGTTTGATGACGGAGGTGATGGTCTCGCGCAGGACGGTAACGCGGATGTTGGGCGCGATTTCCACTTCCACTTCGGATCCCGGCGCGGGTTTGCCGTTGCGGTCGGTGGCGGTGGTCACTTTCTGTATCGTGCCCAGGATTCCGCCGCCCGTGACGACCCGGTCGCCGCGCTTCAGTTCCGCCAGCATCCGCCGGAGTTCTTTCTGTTTCTGTTGCTGCGGGCGGATCAGCAGGAAGTAGAACACCACGAAGATCAGCACGAGCGGCATGAACTGCGAGGCGTTGCCGAACGCGCTCCCGAGGTCGAAGCCCCCGAGGTTGAGGCCTTGGGCGTAGGCCGGAGTGATCAGCATATGGGTCCTGCTCGGGGCGGTGGGTCCCGTGTGGGGGACCCGGGTTGCGGGGGCTGCGGTTGCCGGATGGGTGGCGGGACCATAGTTTCCGCCCCCCGTCCGTCAAGTTTTCCGGAAAGTCACCTCATGGACCCTCGCCTGCTGGATGTCGCCACCCGAATCGCTGCGGCGCTGGAACGCCTGGCGCCGCTGCCGCCGCCGCCGCTCGATCTCGGGGTGGCGGAGGCGTTCGTGTGGTCGCCCGACCCGGCGCGGCTGGTGCCGGTGGCACGGGTGGCACGGGTGCCGATCGGCTTGTTGCAGGGGGTGGAGCGGCAGAAGCGCATTCTGCTCGAGAACACCGAGCGGTTCGCGGCCGGGCGGACGGCCAACAACGCCTTGTTGTGGGGCACGCGCGGGATGGGCAAGTCCTCCCTGGTCAAGGCGGTGCATGCCGAGGTGAATGCGGGCCATCCCGGCCGGCTGGTACTGATCGAGATCCACCGGGAGGACATCGCGAGCCTGCCGGAACTGCTCAACCAGCTCCGCGGCCAGGCGCGGCGCTGCCTGATCCTGTGCGACGATCTTTCCTTCGAGCAGCAGGACACCGACTACAAGGCATTGAAATCCGTGCTGGACGGCGGCATCGAGGGGCGGCCGGAAAACGTGCTGTTCTACGCCACGTCGAACCGCCGCCACCTGATGCCGCGAGACATGATCGAGAACGAGCGCTCGACCGCGATCAACCCGTCCGAGGCGACCGAGGAGAAGGTATCGCTGTCCGATCGGTTCGGCCTGTGGATCGGCTTCCACAACTGCGACCAGCCGACCTATTTCGCCATGGTGGAGGGCTATGCCGCGGCGATGGGCCTGGCGATCGGCACGGAGGCGTTGCGGGCCGAGGCAAACGAGTGGTCGGTGACCCGCGGTGCGCGGTCGGGCCGGGTGGCCTGGCAGTTCATCCAGGACCTCGCCGGCCGGCTGGGATAAGGGCGCGACCTTTCTCCCATCTCTCTTTGCGGGAGGGGGCGGTGGGGGGTCTCCAGGCCGATTTTGTCATCGTGGTGCAACGCAGCACTTGCTGGGGGAAGGGGGCTCGTTCTACCATAAGCAAAATACGAACAGATAATGATCCTGATGAAGCGGAGCCCGCCCCGGATGCGATCCATTCTGCTTGCCCTCGCCGTTGCGCTCGGCCTCGCCGCCCCGACGCTGGCGGCTCCGCCCGACAGGACCCTGAGGATCGGGCTGCGCGAGGACCCGGACACTCTTGACCCCACCCTCACCGGCAGCTACGTGGGCCGCATCGTCCTCGCCGGCATGTGCGACAAGCTGTTCGACTACGACACGAAGCTTGACATCGTGCCGCAGCTCGCCACCGGCTACACCTACAAGGACCCCACCCATCTGATCCTGCACCTGCGTCCCGGCGTGTTGTTCCAGGACGGGGAGAAGATGGACGCGGAGGCGGTGAAATACACGCTGACCCGCGACCTCACGATGCCGCGCAGCCTGCGCAAGGGTCAGATCAACGACATCCAGTCGATCGAGGTGATCGACCCGCTGACCGTGGAACTCGTGCTGAAGGCGCCCAATTCCGCGCTGCTGGCGCAGCTTGCCGGGCGACCGGGCATCATGCTGGCGCCCCAGGTCGCGGAGAAGGAAGGCAAGGATTTCGGCCTGCATCCCGTCTGCGCCGGACCGTTCCGTTTCGTCCAGCGGATCCCGCAGCAGAAGATCGTGCTGGAACGCTTCAAGCGCTACTGGGACGCGAAGGCGATCCATTTCGATCGGGTCGAGTACATCCCGATCGTGAACTCCGCCATCACGGTGGACAATTTGCAGGCCGGCACGCTCGACCTCGCGGAATACGTCGTGCCGACCGACGTGCCGCTGGTGGAAAAGGACCCGAAGCTCAGGATCGCGATGGACACGTCGCTCGGCTATGCCGGCCTCGTCTTCAACCTCGACCACGGGCCGGCTGCCAAGACCGCGATCGGGGGGCATGCGAAGCTGCGCCGCGCGTTCGCGCTTGGCCTCGACCGCACCGCGCTGATCCAGGTGGTGTACAACGGCCTCTACACGCCGATTGCGCAGGCCAACCCGCCGTCCTCGCAGTTCTACATCCCCTCGGTGGTGCCGCCGAAGCGCGACGTCGCGGCCGCCAAGGCGCTCATCGCCGCCTCCGGCGTGAAGCCGCCGATCCCGGTGACGTTGCTGGTACGGAACAGCCCCGACCTGCTGCAGGCCGCGCAGGTGATCCAGGCGATGGAGCAGCCGGCCGGATTCGACGTGAAAATCCGGGCGGTGGAATTCGCCTCCGGCATGGCCGCCGCGCGGTCCGGCGACTTCCAGGTCTATTGCATCGTCTGGTCGGGCCGCGCGGACGCCGACGGCAACATGTATCCGTTCCTGCACAGCGGCTACGGTTTCAACTACGGCCACTACGCCAACCCGAAGATCGACGCCCTGCTCGACCAGGCGCGCAGGGCGCCCACCGTCGCCGCGCGCAAGGCCGTCTACGCCAAGCTCTGGACCATCGTGCGGGAGGACGTGCCGGACGTCTATATGTGGTCGCCCAAGAACATCGTCGGGCTGAAGAAGACCCTGCTTGGCTTCCGCCAGGTGCCGGATGGGATCATCCGGTTGCAGGGCATGCGGTTCGCGAAGTAGCGGGGCGGCTCCGGTACGGGGGCCGATCGGTGCCCGGCCGATCCGGGAACGATACCGGCACTGGCTATTCGCCGCGCTGCACGGCAATCTCGGTTACAGTTGGCGGCTTTCTTCGCCGGTCTCGGCGCTGATCGCGCAAAAGCTGCCGGTCACTCGGCCGGGGGAGGGCCAGGGTGGGGCGCGAGGCGAGGCGGGACGGGGTTTCGTGCGGCCCGCACCCCCGCAAGGGGGAGGAGGTCTCCGGGCGGATTTTGTCATGGCGGTGCAATGCAGCACTTGCCGGGGGAAGGGGGCTTGTTCTACCATAAGCAAGATACGAACAGATAATGATCCAGATAAAACGGAGCCCGTCCCGGATGCGACCCATTCTGCTTGCCCTGGCCGTTGCGCTCGGCCTCGCCGCGCCGGCGCTGGCGGCGCCGCCCGACAGGACCCTGAGGATCGGGCTGCGCGAAGACCCCGATATCCTCGATCCCACGCTCAGCAGCAGCTATGTGGGCCGCATCGTCTACGCCGGCATGTGCGACAAGCTGTTCGACTACGACACGAAGCTTGACATCGTGCCGCAGCTTGCCACCGGCTACACCTACAAGGACTCCACCCATCTGATCCTGCACCTGCGTCCCGGCGTGTTGTTCCAGGACGGGGAGAAGATGGACGCGGAGGCGGTGAAATACACGCTGACCCGCGACCTCACGATGCCGCGCAGCCTGCGCAAGGGTCAGATCAACGACATCCAGTCGATCGAGGTGATCGACCCGCTGACCGTGGAACTCGTGCTGAAGGCGCCCAATTCCGCGCTGCTGGCGCAGCTTGCCGGGCGACCGGGCATCATGCTGGCGCCCCAGGTCGCGGAGAAGGAAGGCAAGGATTTCGGCCTGCATCCCGTCTGCGCCGGACCGTTCCGTTTCGTCCAGCGGATCCCGCAACAGAAGATCGTGCTGGAACGCTTCAAGCGCTACTGGGACGCGAAGGCGATCCATTTCGATCGGGTCGAGTACATCCCGATCGTGAACTCCGCCATCACGGTGGACAATTTGCAGGCCGGCACGCTCGACCTCGCGGAATACGTCGTGCCGACCGACGTGCCGCTGGTGGAGAAGGATCCGAAGCTCAGGATCGCGATGGACACGTCGCTTGCCTACAACAGCCTCGTCTTCAACATCGGCAACGGGCCGGCAGCCAAGACGGCGACTGGCGAATACGCGAAGCTGCGCCGCGCGTTCGAGCTTGGCATCGACCGCACCGCGATGATCCAGGTGGTGTACAACGGCCTCTACACGCCGATTGCGCAGGCCAACGCGCCGTCCTCGCAGTTCTACATCCCCTCGGTGGTGCCGCCGAAGCGCGACGTCGCGGCCGCGAAGGCGCTCATCGCCGCCTCCGGCGTGAAGCCGCCGATCCCGGTGACGTTGCTGGTGCCGAACAGCCCCGACCTGCTGCAGGCCGCGCAGGTGATCCAGGCGATGGAGCAGCCGGTCGGATTCGACGTGAAAATCCGGGCGATGGAATTCGCCTCCAGCCTGGCCGCCGCCCGGGCGGGAAACTTCCAGGTCTTTTTCATCGGCTGGTCTGGCCGCGCAGACGCCGATGGCAACATGTACTCGTTCCTGCACAGCGACTACGGTTTCAACTACGGTCACTACGCCAACCCGAAGATCGACGCCCTGCTCGACCAGGCGCGCAGGGCGCCCACCGTCGCCGCGCGCAAGGCCATCTACGCCAAGCTCTGGACGATCGCGCGGCAGGACATGCCGTGGATCTACCTCTGGTCGCCCAAGAACATCGTCGGGCTGAAGAAGACCCTGCTCGGCTTCCGCCAGGTGCCGGATGGGATCATCCGGTTGCAGGGCATGCGGTTCGCGAAGTAGCGGGGCGGCTCCGATGCAGGGACCGATCGGTGCCCGGCTGATCCAGTTGCTGCCGACGATCCTGCTCGTCAGCATCATCGTCTTCGCCCTCCAGCAGCTCATGCCGGGCGACCCGGCGGTGCTGCTGGCGGGCGAATCGGCGGGCGATCCGCATGTGGTCGCGCAGATCCGCGACCAGCTGCTGCTCAACCGGCCGATCTGGGAACAATACCTGCACTGGCTGTTCGCCGCGCTGCACGGCAACCTCGGCTACAGTTGGCGGCTCTCCTCGCCGGTCTCGGCGCTGATCGCGCAAAAGCTGCCGGTCACCTTGCAGCTTGCGGTGATGGCCTTCTTCTTCTCGGTCATGATCGGCGTGCCGGCCGGGGTGATCTCGGCGGTCAAGCGCGGCACGGCCTGGGACTGGCTTGCCAATGCGGTCGGGCTGTTCGGGCTTTCCATACCGACATTCTGGCTCGGCATCGTGCTGATCCTGCTGGTCTCGGTCGACCTCGGCTGGCTGCCGCCCTCGGGCTACGTGCCGCTGGCACAGGATCCGCTGCGCTCGATCGCCACCACCCTCATGCCCGCCTTCGTGCTCGGCAACGCGATCGCGGCGATCCTGATGCGCCATACCCGCAGCGCCATGCTGGTCGCCTTGCAACAGGACTACGTGCGCACCGCGCGCGCCAAGGGATTGTCCGAACGCAAGGTCGTGCTGCGCCACGCGCTGCGCAATGCGCTGATCCCGGTCGTGACCCTGGCCGGGCTGCAGCTCGGCACGCTTCTTTCCGGCGCCGTGCTGACCGAGCAGGTGTTCGACATCCCCGGCATCGGCAAGCTCGTGGTCGATGCGGTGTTCAACCGCGACTACCCGGTGATCCAGGGCGTCGTGCTGGTCACCGGGCTTTTGTATGTCCTCATCAACCTCGCCACCGACGTGCTGTATGCAGTGATCAACCCGCGGCTGCGCGGGCAATGAGCGCGGCGGTCGCCCTGGCGCCCGCGGCGAGCCCGTTCCGCCTCGGGCTGCGCCGCTTCCGCCGCCACCCCACCGGCATGCTGGGCTTCCTGCTGGTGGCGGCCTTCATCGTGATCGCGCTCGCCGCGCCGGTGCTGGCACCCTATTCGCCTATCGAAACGAGTTGGGCGGCGATCCGCAAGGCGCCGTCCCTCACGCACTGGATGGGTACCGACGAAATCGGCCGCGACGAGCTCTCGCGCGTGATGTGGGGCGCACGGGCAAGCCTCGCCGCCGGGGTCGTGTCGGTGTTCATCGCCGGCGCCATCGGCGTGCCGGCCGGGCTGACCGCGGGCTTCGCCGGAGGCTGGGTGGACGGGGTGCTGAGCCGCATCGTGGATGCGATGCTGGCAATCCCGTTCCTGATCCTGGCGATCGCGCTCGCGGCCTTCCTCGGCCCCGATCTGCGCAACGCCATGATCGCCATCGGCATCAGCACCGCTCCGGTGTTCATGCGCGTGGCGCGCGCGGCCACCCTGGACGCCATGACCCAGGACTTCATCGAAGCGGCCCGCGCCGTCGGCAACCCGCCCTGGCGCATCGCCCTGCGCCATATCGCGCCCAACATCACCGCCCCGGTACTGGTCCAGGCCACCCTCTCGATCGCCACCGCCATCATCGCCGAAGCTTCCCTGTCGTTCCTCGGTCTCGGCGAACAACCGCCGCAACCCTCCTGGGGTTCGATGCTGAATGCCGCCCAGCAGTTCCTGACCCAGGCTCCCTGGCTCGCGATCTTCCCCGGCCTCGCCATCTTCCTCGTGGTGCTCGGCTTCAACCTGATGGGCGACGGACTGCGCGACGTCCTGGACACCCGCCGCCGCGGGTGAGGTGATCGACCGGCCGAGGAAGCAAGGCCAAGGTGTCTCTGCCTCCCCTGAACCTCCGCCAAGGGCGAGCCCTTGGCGGGGGGCCTCGCTTCCCTGATCGATCGTTTACCTCGCAGCACCAGCTGGGCCATGGCGCCGTTCGGTCCTGGCGTGTTAGATGCCGGCCGCACTTGGGTCGCGTGGCCCGGCGATGGGATAGGACACATCTGATGCGCAATCGGCTCCTGGGCACGTCGTTGTTTGCCGCATCCTTGGCTCTTGGGCTCTGCGGTGGTTTCGCCCCGCCCGGCGCGTTCGCCGCGGATTATCTGCAGCGCGCCCGTGCGGCCCTTGCCAAGGGCAACCTTGATGTTGCGCAGATCGAGCTGCGCAATGCCGTGCGCTCCGATCCGCACAGCGCCGACGCCCGGTTCCTGCTGGCCGAGGTTCAACTGCAACTGGGCGATCCGGTTGCTGCGGAGGTGCAGGCCAGGGCTGCCGAGGCGCGCGGCTATGACGCGCGCAGGGTCGTTCCGCTGATTGCGCAGACGATGCTGGCGCAGAACCATGCGGACGAGTTGCTGGACCAGCTTCGCGCCAACCGTCCCGACAAGGCCGTCGATGCCGAGATCGAGGTGGCACGGGGGCTCGCCCATCTCATCCGCGAGGAACCGACCAAGGCCGCCGCCGACTTCGCCAAAGCCGAGCAGCTCGATCCTGCCAACTCCGGCGCCTGGTTTGCCGACGCGCGGCTGGCGCTGGCAGGCGGGCAGTTTGCCGCAGCGCAGGAGAAGGTGGCGCGCGGGCTGGCCGCGGCGCCGAAATCCGTGGAGGGTCGCACGCTCAAGGCCCAGCTCATGGTGATCAACAAGGACACGCCCGGCGGGCTCAAACTGCTGGACGCGACGATCGCCGAAAGCCCGCCTGCGGTGCCGGCCCGGCTGCTGCGCGCCAACCTGATGATCAGCCAGGGCAAGTTCGCCGCCGCCAACACCGACGTCGACGCGGTGCTGAAGATGCTGCCGAACAACGTGGAAGGGCGGTTCCTGCACGCGCTGCTGCTGCACCAGGCGGGCAAGAACCAGCAGGCGGATCTGGTGCTCGACGGCTTGCAGCCGCTGTTCCCGCAGTTGCCGAAGGGCTGGTTCCTGCAGGCGGCGGTGCAGGAGGCGCTGGGTGAGGACGAAGCCGCGTCGGCGTCGGTACGGCGCTACCTGGGGCGCGCGCCGGACGACGTGAATGGGGCCAAGCTGGCGGCGCAGATCGAGTTCAAGATGCAGCGCCCGGATCGCGCGATCGAGCCGCTGGCCAAGCTGGTGGCGGACGGCCACGCGGATGCGCAGACCTATGACATGCTGGGCCGGGCCTATGCGGCAGTTGGCCAGCCGGCCGAGGCGGCGAAGGATTTCACCAAGGCCGCGACCATGGCGCCCAGCGACGCCGGCGTGCAGACCCAGCTCGCGTCCACCCTGCTGCAGCTCGGCCAGCCGGACGCAGCGGTGCACGACCTCGAGCACGCCCTGAGCCTCGATCCGAAGCAGCCGCAGGTGGGCGAGGCGCTGTTCCTCGCGGCGCTGAAGACAGGCGACCTCAATAAAGCGGCGGCGGCGCTCAAGACGGTGCAGGCGGCGCAGGGCGACACGCCGGTGGTGCAGAACCTGACCGGGTTGCTGCAACTCGCCCGCCTCGATCTGCCCGGCGCCGAGGCGACGTTCCAGGGGATCGCGAAGCAGCATCCCGATTTCATGCCGGCGCGGATCAACCTGGCGCGCACCCTGGCGATGCAGGGCGACGTGGCGGGATACGAGAGCACCCTGCACGGGATCGTGCAGGAGCAAGCGGCGGCGGAGCCGGCCCTGACCATGCTGGTCAATGCCGAGCTGGCCCAGAAGCACATCGCAGCGGCGGAACACCTGCTGGAGGCGGCCCACAAATTCGCACCGAAAGACATCGGTTTGGTGCTGCGGCTGGGTGATCTCTATATCCAGGCCGGGCAGCCGGAAAGGGCGCTGGCGCTGGCACATGCGGCGTCGCCGGACGGCAACGCCGGGCCGGCGGAGCTCGGGCTGCAGGCCGCGGCGCAGCTCGCGCTCAAGCACACCAAGGACGCGACGGAGACGCTCACCGCCCTGCTCGCCGCCCAGCCGCGGGCGCTGGTGGCGCGGCGCGAGCTGGCGGCGCTCGATATCCAGGCGGGCAACTATGCGATCGCGCGCGACCTCATCAAGGCCGGCATCGCGCTCAGCCCGAACGACTACCAGCTCTACCTCGACTACGCGACGATCGACCTGAAGCAGAGCGGGCTCCCGGCGGCACTGGCGACGGCGCGCACGTTGCGCGACCAGGACCTGACGTTCACGCCGCTGCTGGCGCTGCCCGGGGACGTCGCCATGGCGGCCAACCAGCCGGCCGAGGCGGTGAAGGAATACCAGGCGGCGGCGGCCAACAATCCGTCATTGCTGCTCACCGTGCGTATCGCGGGGGCGATGCAGCGGCTGGGCCAGATGGACGAGGCAACGTCGCTCCTCAAGGACTGGCTGGCGAAGCATCCCGACGACGTGCAGGTGGCGGGCCTGCTGTCGGGGATGGACATCGCGCGCAAGCACTACGCCGAGGCGAAGATCTATCTCCAGCAGGTGCTCGCCAAGGCGCCGCACGACGGGGGCTCGCTCAACAACCTCGCCTGGGTCGATCAGAAGCTGGGCGACAACAAAGACGCGCGCGCCCTCGCCGAGCAGGCCTACCTGCTGCAGCCCGGAGCCCAGACGGCGGATACCTTGGGGTGGATCCTGGTCGACAGCGGCGATTCGGCGCACGGGCTGATCCTCCTGCGCCAGGCTCATGCGTCCTCATCAGATCCGCGCATCGCCTATCACTATGCGGTGGCGCTGCATGACACCGGGCAGTCGGCAGCGGCGATCCCGATCCTGCGCCAGGTCGCGGCGACGAAGGGGACTTTTGGCGAAAAGACCGACGCGGCGCACCTGCTGGACAAGCTGACCAGAGGGGCCGCCAAGGGATCGTGAGCCCTCCGGTCAGGCTGCTCACGTTCTCGAGCCTCTATCCGAACGCGGCGCAACCTACGCACGGCGTGTTTGTGGAGAACCGGCTGCGCCACCTGCTAGGGAGCGGGGCGGCGAGCAGTACCGTGCTCGCCCCGGTGCCGTGGTTTCCCTCCACGTCTTCCCGGTTCGACCCCTGGGCGGCATTCGCGCGGGCGCCGCGGACGGAAACGCGGCATGGCATCGCGGTGCACCACCCGCGCTTTCCGGTGATCCCGCGGGTCGGCATGAGCCTCGCCCCATGGCTGCTATATCGGGCCGCGCTGCCGGCGGCGCGCCGGCTGCTGGCGTCCGGCGTCGCCTTCGATGCGATCGACGCGCATTACGTCTATCCGGACGGGGTGGCCGCCGTGTGGCTCGGCGCCGCGCTGGGCCGGCCGGTGGTGATCACGGCGCGCGGGACCGACGTGAACCTGATCCCGCGCTATGCCGTACCGCGCCGGTTGATCCGGGGGGCGATCGCCGGTGCGGCGGCGCTGGTCGCCGTGAGCGGGGCGCTGCGTGAGGCGCTGATCGGGCTCGGCGCGCCGTCCGGGAAGGTGACGGTGCTGCGCAACGGGGTCGATCTGGCGCTGTTCCATCCGCCGGCCGATCGCGAGGCGACGCGGGCCGAGTTGGGGCTGGCGGGCCCCACCCTGATCTCCGTCGGCCATCTGATCGAGCGGAAGGGCCATGACCTGGTGATCGAGGCGCTGGCGCGGCTGCCCGACTGGTCCTTGCTGATCGTGGGGGAGGGGCCGGAGCGGGCGAAGCTGGAGGCGCTGGCTGCGCGCCCGGGGTTTGCCGGGCGGGTGCGGCTGCTGGGCGGGCGGCCGCACGCCGCGTTGCCCGGGCTGTACGGCGCGGCCGACGTGCTGGTGCTGGCCTCGTCGCGGGAGGGCTGGGCCAACGTGCTGCTGGAGTCGATGGCCTGCGGCACCCCCGTGGTGGCGAGCGACATCTGGGGCAATCCGGAGGTCGTGCGCGCCCCGGAAGCCGGGCGGATCGTGCCGCGCATGGCGGAGGCGATCGCCGCCGGCGTCGCCGCCCTGGCCGCGGCGGCTCCGGCCCGCGCCGCGACCCGCGCCTATGCCGAGGGCTTCAGTTGGGATGCGACCACCGAGGGCCAGCTTGCGCTGTTCCGTCGGGTCGTCGCCGCGCACGCGGCGGCGCACCCCCTGGCCCCTCCCCTGGCGCACCCGGCTGGCTGATGCCGGACGGGCTTGCGTGTTGCGTTCATGGACAGGTCACAGTGCGGTTGCTAGAAGCCGCCGGCGGCCGTTTGGGCCCTGCCTCGCGCCTGTGGATGTATCGACATGAAGATCGTCGCCTGCAACAGCAATCGCGCGTTGGCCGAGGCGGTGGCCGCCAGTCTCAACCTGCCGCTCACGCGCGCCTCGGTGCGCCGTTTCGCGGACATGGAGGTGTTCGTCGAGATCCACGAGAACGTCCGCGGCGAGGACGTGTTCGTGATCCAGTCGACCTCCTACCCGGCCAACGACAATCTGATGGAGTTGTTGATCGCGCTGGATGCGCTGCGGCGCAGCTCGGCGCGGCGGATCACGGCGGTCATTCCGTATTTCGGCTATGCGCGACAGGACCGCAAATCGGGGTCACGCACCCCGATCAGCGCCAAGCTGGTGGCGAACCTGATCACCGAGGCGGGGGCCAACCGGGTCCTGACCATGGATCTGCATGCCGGCCAGATCCAGGGGTTCTTCGACATCCCGGTCGATAATCTCTATGCGGCGCCGCTGTTCTCGCGCGACATCCAGCAACGCTTCCAGGGCCGCGACGTGATGATCGTCTCGCCCGACGTGGGCGGCGTGCTGCGGGCGCGCACGATCGCGACCAGGCTCAACTGCGACCTCGCCATCATCGACAAGCGGCGCGAGCGCGCGGGCGTGTCGGAGGTGATGAACGTGATCGGCGAGGTCGAAGGGCGGGACTGCATCCTGGTCGATGACATCGTCGATTCCGGCGGCACGTTGTGCAACGCCGCCGAGGCGCTGATCCGCTCCGGCGCGCGCTCGGCCAGCGTCTATGTGACGCACGGGGTTTTGTCGGGCGGGGCGGTCGCACGCGTCGCATCCTCGCCGATCGAGATGCTGACGATCACCGATTCGATCGGCGCGACGGAGGCGGTGCGGCTCGCGCACAACATCCGCCAGCTCACGATCGCGCCGCTGATGGCCGAAGCGATGCGGCGGATCAGCGACGAAAGCTCGGTCAGCTCGCTGTTCGACTGAGCCGCTCGCCTTGCGGGGGAAGGCCGGGGTGCGTCGTGGCCCACCCCGGGGCATCGTGGGGTTCGCCCGCTCCCGCAAGGGGGGAGGCGGCGTCGCCTGCCAGCTTGGCGCGGCCGGCGGCGGTCAGCACGACGCGGCGGGCGCGGCTGCCGTCGAACGTCACGAGGCCTTCGACCAGCGCATCCTCCCAGATCGACAGGCGCGGGCAGGAGCTTTGCCAGGCCTCCAGCACGGCGGCATCGCTCGGCCGCGCTTCCGCGACCCAGGACAGGAACTGCACCATCAGGGCGTGGGCCGGCTGGGACATGGCGGGTTTCTCCGATCACGGGCGGGCCCGTGTAGCAGATGAGCGGCCGGGCGGCACGCCGCTGCCGGCGGCCTCGGCCGGGGCCTGGCCAGTGCCTACGAGACGGGCATCAGGGTCTCCGATGCCGCGATGACCGCCCTCGACATCCAGCCCGCCAATTTCCACGGCGCGTGGAATGACACCATGGCATCCGGAGTGCTTGATACACGACGCAACTATCCTGCCTCAGACCCTGAGGTGGCGCAGGACGCCGCGTAAGGCACCGAGCAGCAACACGGCCACGGCCAGCATCCCCATGGCCGGCGGCTCCGGCACCGGGTCGGCGAGCAGGCCGTCCACATTGCCCTGCCCATCTGTATAGAACCCGACGAGCTGGCCGTGATCGTTGACGCCGTTGATCGTCGTCGTCCCGATGCCGAACGGGTCGTCGATCGAGGTGAACACTCCGGCGGAATAAGTCAGCCCGTGCGTCAGGCCGGCGGCGTCCATATAGAGGCCCACTGCCTCGCCGGAGCCGTTGACGCCGAGGAACATGGTGTTGGTCGATCCTGGCGCCTCGAACGTGGTGAGACCGGTGCCGTTCAGGTTCTCCAGGAAGCCGAGCGTATTGCCGGCGCCGTTGGTGAAGAATCCCGAGACCAGGGAATTGTCGTTGATGCCCGTCGCCGTCGTCGCGGTGGCGCCTGCGACGGTGATCGGCGTGAAAGTCGCGGCCGCAATCGCGTAGGCATAGGCGTGCGCGGTGTTGGCGGCATCGTTATAGAAGCCGACGGCGATGTTGTTGTCGTTGACGCCGAGCAACTGGTTCACCGCCGGACTGCCGGCGCCGAGCGGGTCGTTGACCGAGGTGAAGGTGCTGCCCTGGTGGACGAAGCCGAAATTCGGATCGAGCCCGACGCCGAGATTGCTCGTCGACCAGAAACCGACGGTGGTGCCGTTGTTGTTCAGCCCTGTGACCTGCGTCTGCACCGAGCCCGGGAAGTTCTCGGCCGTGTAGCTCGCATAGGGCGGAGCGACGGTATATCCCTGGTTCGGATGTCCCGCGGCACCGCTGCCGAAATATCCGGCGATGGTGCCGCCGTTGTTGATTCCCAGCAGTTGGTTGAACGTCAGGTCAGCCGGGTTGTTGATCGTCGCGAAGGTGTAGCTGCCGGCGCGCGCGGCGCTCGGCGCGAGCAGCATCCCGGTTGCGAACAAGGCCGCGGCGGCGGCGCCATGGCGCAGCGATAAGTTCATCGAGGTCCTCCTGGAACAACCGTAAGCATTTTCGTCGCAGCGAACGTGCGCGGATTCGTACATGTTGGTCGCGGGCGGAGTGCGTATCTTTACATTGCGGCAAAGAACTAATATAGAGTATAATAACATGACTATAGAAACTACAAAGGACGCGATCACTTGCTCGCGATCGGGGAGGGCGTCGCCGCGGGCAGGGCGCGGGCCACGATCGGCCCCGCCTAGAGAGCATCGCCGGCTGCCGCGCGACCTCGACAGAGACCTCTATAAAACGCGCCACCTGATCGAGAATTTCTTCGCCAAACTCAAGCAGTTCCGCGCCATCGCCACTCGCTACGACAAAACCGCCCGAAATTTCCTCGCCGCCATCCACTTGGCCGCCACAGCCATTTGGCCCAATTGACGACACACCCTAGTGCGAACGGGCCATTGCGGAACGTTGCGAAGCGAAACGTGAAGACGATGGAACCCGTGCGGGCACGGCAGGGCAGGGCGCCTCCATTGACGGGGCTGGCACCCCTGTCAAACGGGCCGCGCGCCCTATTTCCCTTGTTATGATGAGATCGCCCTCAGCAATCGGCCTGGCCCTCCTCGCGCTCTCTTCCTGCGCGCCCGTTGGCCCGGATCCGGGGTACGCGGCGGCGATGTCGCCGCAGATCCTGCCGCCCGACGCATGCACGCGCCCCGTTCCGGCCCCGCAGTGCCCCCGCGGGACGTCCGGCACCCAATCGGCAACGGCGTTCTACGACGCTGCGTCCCCTGGGCCTGCCCTCGGGACGGTCCCGCCGCCGTCGCCGGGCCTGGTGCCGGTCGCCGCGCCGGTGCCTCCGCCGCAGCCAAGCCTGCCGAGGTTCGGCTCGCCGGTATTCGGGCCGAGCGGGGTCTACGGCACGGTCATCAACCAGACCGGCAACACCGCCTTGGTCGCGCCGATTGGCGGGGGGGCGCCGGGGATATACGTGCCCAACGGCAACGGCAACGGCACCGCGACGATCTTCCAGCCGGGCGGCGCGCCCGTACCGGTACCATAGGGTATTC
The DNA here is from genome assembly GCA_963708095.1 of uncultured Pseudomonadota bacterium. Classification (GTDB taxonomy): domain Bacteria; phylum Pseudomonadota; class Alphaproteobacteria; order Acetobacterales; family Acetobacteraceae; genus JAJZVS01. Next base: position 1,184,002 of record OY970182.1, on the reverse strand, counting down.
AACCTTCAGTCGGCGTTCGCGCCGAGCTTCGAGGCTGACCTGCACCCTATTCCAGCAGGTCCTGGAGGCCATCGCTGCGCTGCGCCCATCATCGTCGGTCCGATGTTAAGCGTCGCCGCCATCGGCCAGCCTGAATGCCGGATAGCAGGCCCCGGTCTATCTGGTTGGCGGCTGGAGACGTGCGTCCGGGTGCAGGATCTGTAGTATCGGACCATCGGCTCACACCGCTATTATCGACCGCCTGCGAGGGATATGGCGGGCCTCCCGGCGCTCCAACCGGTGCAGGACGCTTGGATCGGAGGCGAACCGCCGAATAGGCCGTTCATCGGGGGAATCTCGGGGCACACGGAGGAGACGGTCATGCGGAAGCTCTTGTTAGCCACGGCAGCCGTGGTCGGGGCGTCGATGGCGACGATGGGGATCGCCGCGGCGCAGGTGCAATCGCTGCAGGGCGATGTGGCGACACCGGCCAACGGCAACTTCGCGGGTGTCTACGGCGACAACAACTACATGAGCGGCAATATGCTGAAGGGGCCGGTGGCGAACCCGACGCGTGGCACCACGGTGAATCCGCCTCGGCCTGCGGTTCCTCCTCATGGCCGACGGGACATGGTCGAACCTCGATCAGTACTCGGGGCCCGGCCCGGCCAGCTCCGGTAGCACGGTTGTCGGCGGGCGGAAGCTGTCTCCGGCACAGTTCAACGAGTATGTCCGGATCGGGCATGGACGCGATGGCCGCCAACGGCCTGCGTTACGGTGCCGCGGCGGAAATCCGCCGGAACTTCGGGGCGGCGCCGCAGGCTGAATTCAGCGCCAATGGCGGCACGGCCAACACCTCGGCGCAGACGCTGTTCGTCCGCCGTGCCTTCGCCTATGTGGCCGGCGACCAGTGGGGTATCGTCCGCCTCGGTGAGATGGATGGGACCAGCTATCTGCTCTCCCCACTGGCAAGGTACGCAGAGGAGCCGTCATCGGTGCCGCGTGCGCGACCATCCGGGGGGGCCGCGCGCCACGCCCGCGGTCCTGGCCCGGTGGCCCGTTCCGGGTGAGATGCCCTGCATCGGGCCGCCGATGCACCACCGGGGATGAAAATCCTTCACAGGAGCGCAATCGTGGAATCTCATTTCTGTTTTTCACAGCAGGGATGCGGCCCCCCGAACGCCGGCGGAAATCCGACGCGCATGCGCCGGGGCCCCCGCGGGGGCGGACCCTGGTACCCGCTCCGTCGGCGCCGCCCGCTTCTCCGTCTCCGCCGCTGCCTGTATAGCTGGCGGATCGCAGGCCGGGCGGCTCGCCCGCAGGGGGAGGGAGGACAGAGACGTGCGCCGGATGACCCTGGTGGCCTTTCTCCAGGCCCAGAACTGCTCGAATTTCGTCGGCTCCTGGCGCCATCCGGACGCGGCGCCCGAGTTCACCTCGGCCGAGTACTACCGCCGCATCGCCCGCACCCTGGAAGCCGGCAAGTTCCACCTCGGCTTCTTCGACGACCGGCTGGCGATGCCGGACCGGTTCGGCGGCGATCACGCGCATACCGTCGCCAACGGCATCCGCTGCGTGAAGATGGATCCGGTCACCATCCTGACGGTGATGGGCATGGCGACCGAGCGGCTCGGCCTCGGCGCCACCTATTCCACCACCTATTACGAGCCGTTCCATGTCGCGCGCGTGTTCGCCACCCTCGACCTGATGACCGGCGGGCGGGCGGCGTGGAACGTCGTGACCTCGATCAACGACGGCGAGGCGCTGAACATGGGCCTCGCCCAGCACATGGGCCATGACGAGCGCTATGATCGCGCCGACGAGTTCCTGCAGGTGGTGCTCGGCCACTGGGATACGTGGGAGGACGATGCGCTGACGGTCGACAAGGCCTCCGGTCTGTTCGCCCATCCCGACAAGGTGCACCGGCTGGATCACGCGGGAAAATTCTTCCGCTCGCGCGGGCCGTTCACCGTGCCGCGCTCGGCGCAAGGTCACCCGGTGCTGATCCAGGCCGGCCAGTCCGGGCGCGGACAGCGCTTCGCGGCGCGCTGGGCGGAGCTGATCTTCGTCGCCTATCACGAGATCGATCGCGCACGGGCTGACTACGCCGCGTTCAAATCCATGGTCGCCGCAACGGGCCGCGATCCCGACCAGGTGCACGTCGCGATGGCGGTCTATCCGGTGGTGGCCGAAACCCGCGCCGAGGCCGAGGACAAGCTCGCTCTGATCGAACGCCTACCGCGCGACATCGACCGGCTGTCCCTGCTGTCGGAAGTGCTGAACTTCGATTTCGCCCGCAAGGGCATGGACGAGGCGTTCAGCGACGAGGAACTCGCCGGCATCACCGGCCTGCAGGGCATGCGCGACCGGGTGGTGCGGCGCAGCGGCAAGCGCAACCCCACGGTGCGCGATTTCATGGAAGCCTCCGGCCGCGGCACGTTCCACGACCATCCGGTGTTCTGCGGCAGCGCGCGAGATGTGGCCGACCAGATGGAGGCCTGGTTCGCCGCGCCGGCCTGCGACGGCTACGTGATCGCCGCCTCCCACGTGCCGGGCGCGTATGAGGATTTCGTCCGCCTCGTCGTCCCCGAACTGCAACGCCGCGGGCTGCACCAGACCGAGTATACCGGCACCACCCTGCGCGAGTCGCTCGGCATGCCGCGCCCGGCGATCGGCGCGCTGCGGGGCCTCGGCTGATTTCCATCACAGGAGATACGCAATGAAACTGCTCTACGCTCCGGGCGCCTGCTCGCTCGGCATCCACCTGCTGCTGGAAGAGATCGGCAAGCCCTATGACGCGGAGATCGTGAACCTGCGCGAGGGCGCGCAGTTCAAGCCGGAATTCACGGCGCTGAACCCGAAATCGAAGGTCCCCACCCTGGTGCGCGACGACGGCCAGGTGCTGACCGAATTTCCCGCCATCGCCTTCTGGCTCGCGCGGACCAATCCGGGCGCGCATCTCCTGCCCGACGACGCCGACGGCCAGGCGCGCGCGCTGGAGGCCATGGACTACGTCGTCTCCACCATGCACATGCGCGGGTTCACGATGATTTTTCGCCCCGACACGTTTGCCGCAGCAGCGGCCGACGCCGAGGCGGTGAAGGCGCGCGGGCTCGCGATGTTCACCCGCGGGCTCGAGGTGACGAACGACATGCTGGCAGGCAAGGACTACCTGCTGGGTGCGTTCTCGATCGCCGACGCCGCGCTGTTCTACGTCGAATTCTGGGCTGCGGGGCGGCTCAAGCTCGACCTGCCGGCCAACTGCAAGGCGCATTACGCGCGCATGCTGGCCAGGCCGGCGGTGGCGCGTGCGATGGCCGCCGAAGGGCTCGCCGGCTGATGGCGGACGCCGCCGATCCCGCGCTGACGCGCATTCCGTTCTGGTATCTTCGGCACGGCGAGACGGATTGGAATGCGCGCAACCTTTCCCAGGGCAACATCGACATTCCGCTGAACGCCAACGGGCTGGCGCAAGCGCGGGCGGCGGCGGGCCTGCTCGCCGGGCGGGGGATCGCGAGCATCGTCGCCTCGCCGCTGTCGCGCGCGCGCGACACCGCGGCGATCGTGGGCGAGGTGCTCGCCCTGCCGGTGGCGATCGACGAGGGGCTGCGCGAGGTGGCCTTTGGCGTGCAGGAGGGCAAGCCGATGGCCGACTGGTTCGCCGCGTGGATCGCCGGCACGGCCACACCCGAAGGGGCGGAGACCTTCGCCGGCCTCCGCGCGCGCGCCGTGGCCGCGGTGAACCGCGCGACCGCCTGCCCGCCACCGGTGCTGGTGGTCGCGCACGGCGCGCTGTTCCGCGCCCTGCGCGCGGCGATGGGGCTGGAGCCCAACCTGCGCACCCGCAACGGCGTGCCGTTCTGGTGCGCCCCCGGACCGATCGGCAGCGGGTGGGTGCTGACCCCGGCGGAAGCGGGCGCGGCGCTGAACTTCTGAGCCGCATGCGCCCGGTGGGCAGGAGCCCGCGCGGATCGGCGCCTTGTTACATCTGCCTGTCCGTGCAAGCCTCGACAGGTCCAAGGGGAGGAGTGCATGTCTGCCACCACGACCGCCGCGCTCGTTGCGCGGCTCGATCGCCTGCCGTCGTGCCGGCATTTCTACAAGGTCGTCGCGCTGATCGCGATCGGCGGCTGGTTCGAATTCTACGAGCTGTTCATGCCGGGCGGCATTTCGCTCGGGCTGGTCGGCAAGAGTCACATCTACACCGCGACCCATGCGGGCATGTTCGCGCTCGACAGTTTCGCGAGCTTCCTTGCCGCGTTCTTCCTCGGCATGTTCGTGGGCGCGATCCTGTTCACGCAGCTTTCGGACCGGTTCGGGCGGCTGGCCACCTTCACGTGGTCGATGCTGGTCTATTCGGCGGCGATGCTGGTGATGGCATTCCAGTCCTCGCCTCCGGTCATCGATCTGCTGCGCTTCGTTTGCGGGCTCGCGATCAGCATCCAACTCATCAACAACGACGCGTTCATTTCCGAGATCACGCCGACCCGCTACCGCGGGCGCTTCATGGCCTTCGCCATCATGGTGGTGCTGACCGCCGAGCCGGCGGTCGCCGGGCTGTCGTGGCTGCTGGTGCCGCACGCACCGCTCGGCCTGCCCGGCTGGCGCTGGGTCATCATCCTCGGTTCGCTGGGGGGTGTAATCGTGTGGTGGGTGCGCCGCGGCATTCCCAAATCCCCGCGCTGGCTCGCGATGCACGGCCGCTTTGCGGAGGCCGAGCGGGCGATGAGCGCGCTGGAGGCGGAAGTGGAGCGCGAAACCGGCCGGACGTTGCCGCCGCCGCTGCCCCTTTCGGGCATCGAGGTCGCGCCTCGCGGAAGCTGGCGCGAGATGTTCCGCCCGCCCTACCTGGCGCGCACCATCATGCTGTCGATGTTCCAGTTCTGCCAGACAATCGCGGCCTTCGGCTTCCTGATCTGGGTCCCGATCATCCTGGTGCGGGAAGGCTTCACGGTGGTCCACTCGCTCGGCTACACGGTGGCGATCACCCTGCTGGTGCCGGTGGGCGGGCTGCTCGGCCTGCTGTTCGCCGAACGGTTCGAGCGGAAATGGCAGCTGGTCGGCACCGCGCTCGCGATCGGCATCTTCGGCCTTGGCTTCTCGCAGGCGCGCAGCGTGCCGATGATCCTGCTCACCGGCTGCGCGCTGACTTTGGCCATGAACTGGCTGGTCGCGATCTTCCATCCTTACGCGGCTGAACTGTATCCGACCCGCATTCGCGCGCAGGCGGTCGGGTTCACCTTCAGCTGGAGCCGGGTGAGCTCGATCCTGGTGGGCTACGCGGTGACGTTCCTGCTCGCGACCTACGGCGTCGTCAGCGTGTTTGCGATGATCGCGGTGGCCATGGCGGTGATCATCCTGTCGATCGGCATCCTCGGGCCCCGGACCAACAACCTGAGCCTCGAGGTGATCTCGCGCTGATCCGGCAAACTCCCTCCCCCCGAGCGGGGGAGGGAGCCTGGTCGCCCGGCCCTTGAAATGATCCACCCACACGATCCGGTGACGTGCCGCCGCCGTCGGTTCGCCTCCGCCACGTAAAGCGCTAGACTGGTCTCATGACGCACGCCATGGACGTCATTCTGTCGCTCATCCTGCGCCTGATCGGCGTGGTCATGGTCGCGATCGGCCTCATCGAGGCGTTCTTGCGCGACCTCATGACCCGTGCGGGAGTCGATGCCCAGGTGCAGGCGATCGTGCTGGTTGCCGCCGCAGTCGTGTTCATCATCGCAGCGCTGCGGGTGTTCGGCGGCATCCTGCGCATCCTGATCATCCTGTTCCTGATTCTGTTGCTGATCCACGTGCTGATGCCAGGCTTCCACGTGCCGGCCAGCGTGCACGTCTGAAAGGCCAGGGGCGGCTGCCCCCCCCGGCCTTGCCTACGTGTGGAAGCTGCGCACCAGGCTGCCGGCGATCAGGCCCCAGCCGTCGACCAGGACGAAGAAGATCAGCTTGAACGGCAGCGAGACGACGCTGGGCGGCAGCATCATCATGCCGAGACTCATCAGTACACTGGCGATCACCATGTCGATCACCAGGAAGGGCAGGAACAGCAAGAAGCCGATTTCGAAGCCGCGGCGCAGTTCGCCGACCATGAAGGCGGGGATCAGCGCGCGCCATTGGGTGTGTTCGGGGTCGACGGGTGGTTTCATATGGCCAATATCCTGGAACAGGCGGAGGTCGGCCGGGCGCAGGTTGTCCAGCATGAAGTGACGGAACGGTTCGGCGGCAAGGCGCAGGCCGTCGAGGCTGTCGATTTTGCCCTGGCTCATCGGCAGCAGGCCGGCGCTCCAGGATTGTGCCAGCACCGGCTGCATGACGAAGAACGTCAGGAACAGTGCGAGGCCGATCAGCACGGTGTTGGGCGGAGTGCTTTGGGTGCTGAGGGCGGTGCGCAGCAGCGACAGCACGATGACGATGCGGGTGAAGGCGGTGACCATCACCAGGAGGCTCGGCGCGAGCGACAGCACGGTGATCAGGGCGGTGATCTGGATCAGGCGACTGGTGGCTCCGGCGGCGATCGGGCCGCCGCCTGGTGTGTCGAGGTTCAGGCTGAACGACTGCGCGTGCGCGACCAGCGGGATGAGGGCGAACGCGAGCCCGAGGGCCAGGGCGCCGCGCCATCTGCGCGGCGGGACGGGGGCGCGGATCATGGGGGCGGCCAGTGGGGCGTAGATGGGGGCGTGGATGGGGACGTGGATGGGGGTGGGGACGGCGGGGGTGGCGGCGGCAGCCAGCCCAGCAGCAGATCCTGGGGACCGCCGGTGAGCAGCAGCACCTGGCGATCGGCGCAGCGCAGGAGGTGCAGGCGACGTCGTGGATCGAGCGCGAAGCTTGCCTCCAGCGCGAGGGGGCCGCTGCCGCCGCGGCGCCCGGCGGTGCGGATGCCGAGGCGCCCGGCGAAGCCGGAGCGGCGCGCCGCCGCGGCGGCGAGACCGATCAGCCCCAGCACGATGGCGAGAGCGACGGTCGCGGTGAGCACAGGTGGGAGCGAGGTGGGCATGACGCGGCCTTTTGCCGGCGCTGCAGGAAAGAGGCGGGCGGTCAGGCCGCCGGCGGCGGGCGTGCCAGCACGGCGGCGAGCGCGTCGAGGTCCGCGCGCAGCCGGACCAGTTCCACGCGTGCGATGCGTCCTTCGTCCGGTTCCAGGTCGAGCATGCGGGCGCAGAGCAGGCCGACCTGGCTGTCGAGCCCGGTGAGATCGAGGCGGCGCCCATTTTCCGCCAGGACGCGCGCGACCGCGATTGTATTGAGCAACCCGGCGGCCAGGCCGAGCACCTGACCCAGCGGCGTTTCCGGCACGAGAAATCCCGAGAGTTCGGCGAATCCGCCTGGAGCGGCACGGAAGGGCGCGTGGACCTGAACCTGCATGGGCCGGATTAGACCCTGCGAAGGTTGATCAATCCTTTCCGCGCCCCCCGGGCGCAGCGGAATGGGCGATCCTGGCGGCAGGGAGGGTGTAGGGGCGGGCCTGGCGGAAGGGGAGAGCCGTCTGGCGACGGCGTGCCGGCCGGATGCATGCTCGTTCCGGCCGCCCCATCGCCTGGGCCCGGATGTCGCGTATGCCTGTATGCGCCCCCCCGAGACGCTACCCAGGAACCGGGGGCCAGGAACCGGGTGGCGGGAGGCCTCAGCCCTCCGCCGGGCCCATGGTCTTGATCAGGTCGAACACCCGCTTGCGCACCGCGGGATCGGCGATCCGATAGTAGGCGCGCACCAGTTCGAGCGTTTCCCGCCGGTTCATGGTGTCGTCGCCGAACGGGTCCTGAGCTTCCGCGAGCCCGTGCAAGCGCCGGGCGGAGGCACCGAGCGGGCCGGCCACGCTGTCCGGCATGTCGTCGAAGAAGAAGCTGATCGCCACATCCAGCACCCGCGCCAGATCGAACAGCCGTGAGGCCCCAACCCGGTTCACCCCGCGCTCGTATTTCTGGACCTGCTGGAACGTCAGCCCGAGCGCTTCGCCCAGCCGTTCCTGCGACATCCCAAGCAGGGTACGCCGCAGGCGGATGCGGGAGCCGACATGCACATCGATCGGGCTCGGGCGCCCGTCCTTCTCCGGCACCGCCGGCACTGTCGTGAGCGGCGGCGGGTCTGCCCGGCTGCCCTTGGTTTCGTCGAGCATCATGGTGTCCTCTTCGAACCAGCCGGGCGTGCTGCTCCCCAGAAGCATATAACTGCGCCAGGCGTTAGTAAAATGTAAATCCACAACCCTCAATTGTCAACGCTGCCCTAAAATGGGACAGATTCTCATTTTAGGATTCCATTGACTCCCTATGAGGCATTCGGCTACGGCAGCGTCGCGCGCCCAGCCATCCGGCGAACAGCGCGGCGACCGCCAGAACGAACGGCACCGCCAACCCGAATCGGGCAAACGGCGTCGCCGGCAGCGCGCCGCTTACTGGTGCCACCACCACCCCGGCGCGGTCCAGTCGCAGCCGCGCGAGCAGATGCCCGTGCGCGTCGAACACGGCCGAGATGCCGGTATTGGCCGCCCGCAAAAACGGCAGTCCTTCCTCCACTGCCCGCATCCGCGCCGCCGCCAGGTGCTGATGCGGTCCTGTCGAGTCGCCGAACCAGGCGTCGTTGGTCACGTTCACCATGAAGGCCGGACGGTCGTGCTCGTCGATCACTTCGCCGGGGAAGATCGCCTCGTAGCAGATCAGCGGCCCGACGGGGGGCAGGCCGGGCAGGTGCAGGGTGCGCGGGCCAGGGCCGGGGGCGAAGCCGCCGCCGGGAACGACCTGGATCGGCAGGGGGAACCAGTCCGGCTGGTATTCCCCGAACGGCACCAGATGCCATTTGTCATAGATCCCGACCACGCGCCCGCGGCCGGTCAGTGCGAACAGGCTGTTGCGCGGGCGCCGGTAAGGCCCGTAGCGCACCGCGCCGATCAGCGCCACGGTGCGCCCCGGGGTCCCGCCGGCGGCTTGCGCGATGGCCTGCCGCACCGCGGGTTCGGAGCCGAGCAGATACGGGCTTGCCGTCTCGGGCCAGATCACCAGGGTGTGGCCAGGTGCGGCCCCGGAAGTGGCCCCGGAAGTGGCCCCGGCGGCGGCCCCGGGGACGGAAATCTGGGCCAAGCCGTCGCGGGTCAGCGCCAGGTAGCGCTGGAAAATCTTCATGGCGAGGGCCTGGCTCCATTTCTCGCCCTCGGCCACGTCGCCCTGCACCAGCACCGCGGTGATCCCCGGCCCCGGCGGCAGCGGCGCGGCCAGCCGCACCAGCCCGAAGCCGACCCACGCCGCCAGCAGCGCCGCGCCGGCCACACGCCAGCGCCAGGCGAGCAGAGGCGTCGCCGCCAGCAGCAGGGTGGCCAAGGTCAGCCCGTGGATGCTGACCAGCGCTGCCGGCTGGATGAAGATGTCGCCGAACCGGCCCGGGAACTCCCACACACTGCCCCAGAGGTTCCAGGGAAAGCCGGTGAAGGCGAACTGCCGCGCGAGGTCGGCCAGCACCCAGGCCCCGGCCAGCGCGAAAACCCGCGGCCAGCCCGCCCGCGCAAGCTTCGCCACCGCGGCGGTCGCGGCGACGAACACCGCCAGCACCGCGGCGAGCGCCGGCACCGCGAGCGGCACCAGCCACCAGAAACGCGCCGCCTCCACCAGGATCGCTTCGGTGATCCAATAGAGGCCGATCAGGTTGCAGCCGAAGCCGAACCAGAAGCCACGCCGCGCGGCGACGGCCGGGCCGCGCGCGCCGTCGATCAGCAGCAGCAGCCCGGGGATCGCGACCAGCAGCACCGGCAGCGCGAACAGCGGCGGGAAGGCGAGCGCCGACAGCAGCCCGAACAGCAGCGCGAGCCCGTCGGCCCGCCAGCCGCGCAGGAAGACCACGCGCGCGGCGAGCCGGCCGGCGATCCGCGGCCAGCGCACCCACCATCGACGTCCGACGGCGCGCATCGGGGCCTCAGCCGGGAGCGTCGCGCACTTGGCGTTCATAATGGCGATAGTATTTCTCGGTGACGAGGTCGGTCTTCACCACGATCGCGACGTCGGTGGTGTTGAACTGGCGGTCGATCACCGCGCCGTCGCCCACGAAGCCGCCGAGCCGGAGGTAGCCTTTGATCAGCGGCGGCAGCAGGGCGAGCGCGTGGCGCGCGTCCACCGTGCCGGGCGGGGCGCGGCGCATGTCGACATAGCGCTCGGGCAGGGCTCGCGGACGCAGCTCGGGCGCGGCCAGGTGGTGTTCGTACAGGTAGGTGAGCTCGGCTGCCAGCGCGTCGGGATCGGTGCCGGGCAGGCTGGCGCAGCCGAACATCAGGTCGATCCGGTGATCGAACACGTAGGCGGCGATGCCGCCCCAGAGCAGCTGCATCACCGCCCGGTTGCGGTAGTCGGCGTCGACGCAGGACCGGCCGAGCTCAAGCAGGCGGCCGGGAAAGTGCAGGATCGGGCCGAGGTCGTATTCGGCGAGCGAATAGAACCCTCCGGCCGTCTCCGCCGCGGCGCGGCGGATCAGGCGGTAGGTCCCGACCACCCCTTCCGCTCCCGGGCCGATCGCGTGGTCGATCACCAGCAGATGGTCCGCCACGGTATCGTAACGGTCGCGGTCGCGCCCGCTCGCGCGCGTAGCGGGATCGGCGCTGGCGCCCATCTCGCCGTAGAAGACGCGGAAGCGCAGCGCCTGCACGGCATCGAGCTCGGCCGCGGTGACCGCCAGGCGGACGCCGAGGTTGCCCGCCCGCAGTTCCGGGAAACCGGCGGACCGGTGCTCCGGGTCGGCCTCCAATTCCCGGTCCGCGAGCCAGCTGTCAGTCGCCGCGTCTGCGCCTGTCGCTCCGTTGGCACCCCGGATGCCCAGCGTGGCGGCCAGCGGAGGGCCGCGGCGTTGAGCGCCGGCTTCAGGGGCGCCGGGCTTGAGAGGATCGGTCATCGGGGCGGGGTCATCGCGCCGGGCATCATCGTACGGGCCTGGCGGGCGCGGCGGCAAGCACGGCGGCCGATCCATCGTCGGCTCGGTCGGCCGGGTGCGCGCTTCCGGTCGGGCGCCGGGGCTCTGTCCCCGCCGCGGTACGGCGGCGGCCGAACAGCTCGAGGCGCAGCGACACCAGATCGAAGCCGAGCCGTTCCGCCACCGCCTGCATCAGCCGCTCGTGCTCCGGATCCTGGAATTCGATCACCTTGCCGGTGTCGATGTCGATCAGATGATAGTGGTGGCCGTGCTCGGTCGGCTCGTAGCGCGCGCGGCCGCCCCCGAAATCGCGCCGCTCCAGGATGCCGCGCTCCTCCAGCAGCCGCACGGTGCGATAGACGGTGGCGATCGAGATGCGCGCGTCGAGCCTGGTGGCGCGACGGTACAGCTCCTCCACGTCCGGATGGTCCGACGCTTCCGACAGGACTCGGGCGATGACCCGGCGCTGGCCGGTCATTTTGAGGCCCCGCTCGACGCAAAGAAGCTCGATGCGCGATTCCACTTTCTTCCCCGTGGGATTGGCCGGCATGGGACTGGCCGGGTGTGGACCGGGGGCCACGCCGGGGCCCGGATCGGCATGCCGCATGCCGGCGCGCCCGGAGAGACGGGTCGGGACCCGATCGCCGCGCTTGCCACATGCCGGCGCCGGGCCGGGCGCGATCAGTTTACCGGTCCGCCCCCCGGCAACGCAAACCGCCATCGCATACCGCGGGGCAAGCGCCCGCCCGGGGCGAAGAAGGCGCGAAAGCAGCAGGTCGTGGAGGCGTCCGTCATCGGTGCGCCCGCCGCCGGCACCGCTCCCTCGGCCTCTGTCAGTTGCGCGGCTCGCGCGGTTTGGTGCCGAGGCCGATCTTCTTGGCCAGCGAGGACCGATGCTGGGCGTAGCGCGGCGCCACCATCGGATAGTCGGCCGGCAGCCCCCAACGCTCCCGATACTGCTCCGGGGTCATGTCGTAGGCGGTCTTGAGGTGCCGGCGCAGCATCTTGAGCTGTTTGCCGTCTTCCAGGCAGATGATGTAATCGGCGAATACGGATTTCTTCACCGGGACCGCCGGTTGCGGTCGATCCGGCGCCGCCGGTTCGCGCCCAATTCCCGCGAGCGTCCGGTAGACGTCCTGGATCAGCGCCGGCAACGCATCCGGGGCTACCGCGTTGTGGGAGACATGTGCCGAAACGATCTGCGCGGTAAGGCCCAGGACGGTACTCGTCGCCGGATGCTCGGCCATCGCGATCCCTTCCGTTGCTTGTGATTTGCCCTATATATGGCGTTGCTCGACGATTCGCTAATGATACTGGCCAGTGTGCGGCACAACCGCCGCGGTTGCCAGTAACCGCGGACCCGGGCGGTCCCGCAACCAGGCACGATGCATCCCATGGTCGTTCCGCCTTCCGCCTTCCCCGCCAGGGTTCGCGACGATCCGGCCGGGCGCCATACTCCAGCCCACGGTCCCGCCGAAGCCCACGGTCCCGCAGACCGGGAGCTCGACATCACGGGCGAGCTCTGCCCGATGACCTTCGTCCGCACCCGGCTGGCGCTCGATCGGATGCAGCCGGGGCAGACCCTGCTCGTGCGGCTGCGCGGCGCCGAGCCGCTGGCCAACGTGCCGCGGGCCGCCGCCGAACTCGGGCACGCGGTGCTGGCCCTCGACACCGGCGCCGACGGGGTCAGCCGGCTGCTGCTGTGCCGGGGGGACTGAGCGCGGCGCGCAGGACCAGCGCGTCCTGTCCGTCCGCGTAATAGCGCCGCCGCCGCCCCACCGGGACGAATCCGCTCGCCGCATAGAGCGCGCGCGCCGCCTCGTTTGCCGCGGCGACCTCCAGGAACATCACCTGCGCACCGCAGGCCGCAGCCTCCGCCACCGCCGCCGCCAGCAGGGCGCGGCCCAGTCCCGCCCGGCGCGCCGTCGGGACAACCGCCAGGGTCAAGATTTCCGCCTCGTCCCCGGCCACCCGCGCCACCACCAGACCGCCGTCCGGATGCAGCCGGGCGAACACGCCGGGCAGGGCAAGCTGGGCGGCGAACGCGGCGGCGTCCCAGGCGTCCTCCGGCGGAAACGCGGCCGCGTGCAGGGCGGCGAGCGCCTCAGCGGCGGCCGGAGTTGCCGCGATCATCCCGTCGCCGGGGCTGCCGCGACCGGGCCGGGTGGGGGCCGCGGCGGGGTTGCCGGCAGCTTCACCGCCGGCAGATCGACATACAGCGGCAGCGCCTCGCGCGACGGCAGCCGGCCCGCCCGGCGCGCGCCCGCTGCCATCGCGATCCCGAGGGGCGCGGGCAGGCGGGCATCCGTCAGCATCACTTCGGTGCCGCGTGCCGCCAGATACGCCGCCACCGTCGCGGCGGTATCACCGGCCAGCGCCACCTTCGGGCCCAGCGGCGGCAGCGCCTCCAGTACGGCGCCGATGACGTCGCCCTCCTGCGCCGCGGTCCCGGAAGAGGGCGTGATCGGTGCCGGGACCCCGGAAGGGGACGTGGTCGGGGCCGCGGCGCCGGATCGGGGCGTGAGCGCCGCTGCGGCGTAAGCGCGCTCCAGAAACACCCGGCCGCGGCGGCTGTCGATCGCGCTCCACAAAGTCCAACCGTCAGGCAGGGTCAGTGTTGCCGCCAGAGCCTCGCCAACGCTCACGCCGATCACCGGGATCGCGCACGCGAGTGCGATCCCGTGCGCCAGCGCCAGCGCCGCCCGGATGCCGGTGAAGCTGCCGGGCCCGACGGTGACGGCCACCGCGTCGAGTTTCGGGAACGACACGGCGCCCGGCCCGCTATCAAATCCCGCTGCCCCCGCGGGCGCTCGGCCCAGCACCGAAGCCGCCATCGCCGCGAGCGCCTCGGCCTGGCCCTGCGCCGCGGCGCGCGTGGCATGCGCACCCAGGACCCCGTCCTCGACCACCCCCGCGGAACAGGCGCCGAGCGCGGCATCCAGGGTCAGGATCCGCATCCCGTGCGCCATCCCCACGGGCCGCCTACAGCAACCGGCAGGCGTCCGCGAAGTCGAACCGCGGGGAGCGCGGAAACAGGCCATCCGGATCGCCATGGCCGAGGTTGCAGAGGAAATTGGACCGCCAGCCCTCGGCAGCCAGGAATTCGGCATCGACCTTGTCGTTGTCGAAGCCCGACATCGCCCCGACATCGAGCCCGAGCGCGCGCGCCGCGATCATCAGATACGCACCCTGCAACGTTCCGTTGCGGAACGCGGTGGTCGCGGCAAGCGTATCGTTGCTGGTGAACCACGACCGCGCATCCGGGTTGTGCGGAAACAGCCGCGGCAGATGCTCGTAGAAATGCGGATCGTAGGCGACGATCACGGTCACCGGCGCCGCCATGGTCTTCTCGAGGTTGCCCGACGAGAGCGCCGGCGCCAGCCGCTGCTTCGCCTCCGGCGTGCGCAGGAACAGGAACCGCGCCGGCGAGGAATTCGCCGACGTCGGACCCCATTTCAGCAGGTCGTGCAGCGCGATCAGGGTATCGTCCGAGACCGGTTCGTTGCGCCATTTGTTGTGGGTACGGGCCTCACGCAGCAGCTGGTCGAGCGTGGCGTCGTCCGGCATCACAGTTCCACCTGCTCGACCGCAACGACTTCCGGCACGTAATGGCGCAGCATGTTTTCGATCCCGTGCTTGAGGGTGGCACTGGAGGAGGGGCAGCCGGAGCAGGAGCCCTGCATATGCAGCTTCACCACGCCTTCCCGATAGCCGCGGAAGACGATGTCGCCGCCGTCGCCGGCGACCGCGGGGCGGACGCGGGTGTCGAGCAGCTCGCGGATCTGGGCGACGATTTCCTCATCCTCAGGCGCGATCGGCTCGACCAGATCCTCGTCCGCCGCCTCCAGGCCTTCCATCGTGGGGCGGCCGGCGAGGAAATGCTCCATCAGGGCGGCGAGCACCTGCGGCTTGAGCGTCGGCCAGTCGGTGGCCTCGGTCTTCGTCACGCTGACGAAATCGTCGCCGAGGAAGACGCGCGCGACGCCGGGGATGGCGAAGAGCGCGCCGGCGAGCGGGCTCGATCCGGCGGCCTCCGCGGTGGCGAAATCGGCGGTGCGCGCGCCCAGCACCTCGCGGCCGGGGAGGAATTTCAGGGTGGCGGGGTTGGGTGTGCCTTCGGTCTCGATAAACATGGGGCGAGCCTCGGGTGGGAGGAAAGGGGACCAATCGGGTCCGGTCAGGTGGTAGATCGCCCCGATCGTCCTGTCTGGCAAGGGGTTGCCTGCGTCTCCTCCTCCCCTTGCGGGAGGGGGAGAGGGGATGCGGCCGCCAGGTCGCGGATGCGGCGCGCCATTGCCGCGACGCCGTTGCCGCGGTTGGTGGACAGCGCCTCGATCAACCCGAGGTCGCGCAGGAAGGCGGGATCGGTGGCGGCGATCTCGGCCGGGGTTCGCCCGGAATAGACGCGCAGGAGCAGCGAGACGAGGCCGCTCACGATCGCCGCGTCCGACGCGCCGGCGAGGAACAGCCGGCCGTCGGCACGGCACGCTTCCATCCACACCTTGCTCTGGCAGCCCTGGACGCGGTGCGCCTCGTCCATCCAGGCTTCGGGGAAGGGCGGCAGTTTGCGGCCGAGGTCGATAATGTACTGGTAGCGGTCCATCCAGTCGTCGAACACCGCAAGTTCCTCGCCGATCGCGGCGATGGCGGCGGCGGCGCTGGGGTCCTCGGGCGCGGCGAAGGGAGGCTGCATCCGTCCGATGTGCGGACCGGGCCGGAAGCCGTCAACCCCGCTGCGGTTGAAGCGGCGCGCAGGCGGCGGCCAGCCACGTGCGGACCGGCGGATCGAGCTGCGGCCCGATCTCCGCCAGCACGCGCGCGTGGTAGGCGTCGAGCCAGGCCCGTTCGCCGGGGTCGAGCAAGGGAAGCGCGATCAGGCGGCGGTCGAACGGGACCAGAGTCAGGGTCTCGAACCGCAGGAAGCGCCGGGACGCACCGGGGAAGTCGGCCGGCTGGACCAGCAGCAGGTTCTCCAGCCGGATGCCGTACTCGCCTTGCAGGTAGAGACCGGGCTCGTCCGACAGCACCATCCCTGCGGCGAGCGGCACCGGGCGGGCGAGGCGCGAGAGGCTGACCGGGCCCTCGTGCACCGACAGGTAGCTGCCGACCCCGTGGCCGGTGCCGTGGTCGTAGTCGAGCCCGGCCTGCCACAGCGCGCGGCGGGCGAAACTGTCGAGCAGCGCGCCGCCGGTGCCTTCCGGAAACACCAACGTGGCGATGGCGATATGGCCCTTCAGCACCCGGGTCGCATGGTCGCGCAGCCGCTCCGGCGCCGGGTCCGGCCCTGTCCAGATCGTGCGGGTGACATCGGTGGTGCCTTCCGGGAATTGCGCGCCGCTGTCGATCAGATAGGCCTCATTGGCGCGGATCGGCCGGTCGGTCTCCGGCGTGACCCGGTAATGGATGATGGCGCCGTGCTCGCCGGCGCCGGAGATCGCGGGGAAGCTTTCGCCGCGAAACCCGGGCAACGCGGCGCGGAAGGCGAGCAGCCGCGCCGCCGCCGAGGCCTCGGTCTCCGCCCCGCCCGGGCCTGCCGTATCGAGCCAGTGCAGGAAGCGGCAGAGCGCGGTCGCGTCGCGCTGATGTGCGGTCCTCGTTCCGTCCTGTTCCACGTTATTTTTGCGGGATTTCGGCAGCAGGCAGGAATCGGCGCCGGCCGCCACGGTGGCTCCCGCGGCACGCAGGGTCTGCTCGAACCACACCGGCGCGCCTTGCGGATCGACCCGCACGACCTTGCCGCGCAAGGCCGCGAGCGCCGCCCCGAGGGCCGACGGCGGCGCGAGGGCAACGTCGTTGCCCAGCCAGGCGCGCGTCTCCGGCCCCAGCTTCGCCGGATCCATGAACAGCTGCACCCGTCCGGCGCGGTCGATCAGCCCGAAGCCGAGCGCCACCGGGACGAAGGGCACGTCCGCCCCGCGCAGGTTGAGCAGCCAGGCGAGCGAGGCGGGATCGCTGATCACCGCCGCGTCCTGCTGAGCCGCGTCGAGCAGCGCCGCGATCTCCGCCCGTTTTTCCGCCGAGGCGAGACCGGCGAAGCGCAGCGGATGCGGCTCGGCCGGGGCGGCGGGCGGGGCAGGGCGGTCGGTCCAGATCGCATCGATCGGGTTCTCGGCCAGCGGGCGCATGGCCAGCCCGGCCGCGGTGAAGCGGGCGAGCGTGTCGGCGCCGATCAGCCTGGGGTCGTAGCCGATCGCGCCGCCCTTCGGAGCATGGCGGGCGAGCCAGTCCGGCGGCGGGTGGTCGGCGATATGCGCCCGCTCCCACAGCGCCGGGTCGGTCTCGGCGGCGAGCTGCAGCACGTAGCGGCCGTCGGTGAACACGGCGGCGCGGTCGGCCAGGATCGCGGCGAATCCGGCGCTGCCGGTGAAGCCGGTGAGCCAGGCAAGACGTTCGGCGGCGGCGGAGACGTATTCGCCCAGATGCTCGTCGGCGCGCGGGACGATGAAGCCGGCGAGGCCGGCGGCGGCGAGCCGGACGCGCAGGGCGGCGAGGCGGTCGGCCGGGCGGGGGGACGCGGCGTTCATCGGTCGCGCCGGTTCGTGTGGATGTTATGGGTCAAAACCGCTGTCCTTTTATGCACCGGCCGCATGGCAGAGCCGTAATCTCCGCAGTGATCAGTCAGCATGGCGTGCTTATGTTGCACTGCGAAAAGCCTCTGGGGCGCCCCGCCACGACGACGACGCGCCTGACCCGAGGGAACTAACGGGAGCTTCCCATGTCTGCCCCGATTGCCAAGACCGAACTCTCCTTCAAGCTGCCGGAGAGCCTTTCCTACCACACCACCTGGGACGATGCCGACTACGAGCCGGTGCTGCCGGCCCGTCGCCGGGGCCTGCTCGCCCGCCTGGCGAGCGCGGTCACCGAACGCTTCGCCGCCTGGAACGCGCGGCGGGTCGCCATCGAGGAACTCGCCGGCATGACCGACCGCGAGCTGGCCGATATCGGCCTGAGCCGGGCGGATATTCCTCGGGTGACCGAGAAGAACTTCGCTGACGAACACGCTTCCCGCGGGATGGTGCGAGTCTAGCAGGGTAGGTTCTACTTTTTCGGGGAAGCAAGGCCAGGGGGGCGCTGCCCCCCCTGGACCCCCCGCCAAGGGCTCGCCCTTGGAACCCGGCCGTATAGTTCCGTGAGCACCTGGGCCGCACCGGCGGAAACGATGACCGACGCGCGGCTGGTTGCACCGATACGGAACGATCCCCCAGTGTAATATTTTGCTGCGGTTCGGATGCTGTTCCGCGCCGGTTCGGAATCGACTGGCGCGGCCCGACGGCGAAGGCCGCCGGCTTGCCGGATCTTCCGGCGGCACGCGATACTCCCCCGCCTTGCGGCATCACGCCGGGCGCGGTGGTCCGTACCGACTGAGCGCGCGCCCACCCACGGGAGAAAATCAATGTCCGAAAACCCCCGCGCCGCCGCCGGCCGCGCCATGCGCCGCAAGCTGATGGGCGAGGCCTACGCCGACCGCCTCGACGCCACCGTCTACGCCGACCCCATCATGCAGAAATTCGGCGAGGTCTCGGTCGAGAACATCTTCGGCGCGCTCTGGACCCGCCCCGGTCTCGACCTCAAAACCCGCACCATGATCGTCGTCGTCTCCGACACCGTGATGGGCCGCGAAGCCGAGCTCGCCATCCACCTCCGGATGGCCCGCAATCAGGGCTGGTCGGAGGACGAGCTGGTCGAGGCCATGCTCCACCTGCAAGGCTACATCGGCGCGCCCCTGGTGCGCGAAGCCCTGATCTGCGCCCGCACGGTGTTCACCGAGCTGCGCAAGGAAGCCTGATGGACGACGTCATCGCCCGCGCCGACGCGCTTCGCCTGCGCGCCGAGGCCGAAGCGGACCCGGCGGCGGTGGCCGAGGCGGTGGCGCTGCTGCGCGATGTCCCGCGCGCGCAGCAGGATGCGGTGGCGGTGCCGCTGTCGGCCGCGCTGCGCGCCCTCGGCGCGCTGACTGACGACCTCGACGCGCTCGATTCCGCGGTGGTGCTGGCGCGCGAGGCGGTGCGCACCGCACCGTCCCCGCGCGCCCACGCGGTGCTGGGCGCCGCGCTCACCGTGCTCGGCGAACGTGCCGGCGATCCCGACCTGCTCGCCGAGGCGCTCGGCGCCTACGAAGCCGCCGCCGCTGGCTTCGCCGCAACCGGCGCCGAGATCGACCACGCGCGCATGGGCCGCAATCGCGGCGCCGTGCTGACCCTGCTCGCCACCGTGCTGGACGATCCCAGCCTGCTCGCCGAGGCGGCGGTTTCGCTGCGCGCCGCGCGAATCGCGTTCACCGCGCTGGACGCGCCGCAGGAAGAAGCGCTGGCGGCCGATAACCTCTGCCACAGCCTGCGCCTGCTCGGCGAGCGCCGCGGGGATCCGGCGCTGCTCGCCGAAGCGGTCGCCGCCGGCCGCGCCGCGCTCGCCGCCACGCCCCCCGACGCGCCGCCGCGGCAGCGCGCGATGACCGAAACGAACCTGGCGAACGCGCTCGCCGCCCTGGGCGGGGAGCGGCGGGTGGAGGCGCTGGCACTTTATCGCGCCGCGCTGGCCCGGCTCGACGGCCCGGCGGCGGCCGTGCAGCGCGCCACCGTGCGCCACAACCTGCGGCTGGCGGAGCAGGTAGCCGACTGACCCGCAACGCGCCGGAGAAGAAGATTTTGCGGTTCCCCCTGGCGGCGACACGTCTTATGCTCCAGAGCTGTCCTGCACAGGAGCCGTCCGATGTTCGACCTCGATCGCTTCATCGTCGACTGCGAAGCCGCGGTGGCCGACCGCGACGACCACACCGAAGCGCGCGAGGTGCTTGCCCGCGTGGTGCGCGACCCAGCCGCGGTGCTCGCGACCCTGGGCGAACCGAAACGCGCCGGCATCGAAGTGCTGCACCGCGGGTCCCGGGTCACGATCCTGAACCTGGTCTGGGGCCCGCAGATGTCCTTCATGCCGCACAACCATCACATGTGGGCGGTGATCGGCCTCTACACGGGCCGGGAAGACAATATCTTCTGGCGCCGACTGCCCGAACCCGGCACAAGGCTGGAAGCCGCCGGCGCACGCTCGATCGGACCGGGCGAAACCTGCCCGCTCGGCGCCGACATCATCCACTCCGTGCTCAACCCGCTGCCGCGGCTGACCGCCGCGATCCATGTCTACGGCGGGGATTTCCTCAAGCAGGAACGCAGCGAATGGGACCCGGAGACCCTGACCGAACGCGCCTACAACGCCGCCCGGGCGCGCGAGGCGTTCGCGGCATCGAACCGGTTCCTCGCTTCCTGATCGCCCCGCGGCACCGCTCCGGATCGTTCCGGTAAGCGGGCCGCATGTCGTTGCAGGACCCGACCGGCCCCGTGCCCGAACCCGATGCCGCGGGCCGGGTCGTGCTCGCCGAGACGAAAACCGTGGCGGTGGGCGTCGCGATGGGCCTGCTCGTCGTCTGCGGCATGGCGGCGCTGAGCGTGTGGTTCTTCGCCAGCCTGTGGTCGGGCACCCTGGCGCCGGTCTGGTACATGCGGTTGCGGGTCATCGCTTGGGTGGGACTGATCTTCCTCCCGGCCATCCCGTGGATGCTGTTGAACCTGCTGTACCCGCGCCGGCTCGTGATCGACGATGGCGGGATCGCCGATCGGATGGGTGGGCGGGTGCGGCGCATGGCCTGGGGCGAGATCCGCCGGATCGACGTGCGGGAGGTGGCGATCGACCGGTTCGGCGGCCGGCAGACGATGACCGATCTCCAGAGCGCGGCGGGACGGACGATCGCCTGGCTCCCCGTGTTCGGCGTGGCACCGGTGGCGCTGGCCGATTATCTGTCGGCACGGCGCAGCCAGGTCTGCGGCGACGCGCCGGGCGTGACGGACCGGACCGCGACGGCGGCGCGGCGACGCACTTACCGGCTGATCGCGATGGGGTCGATGGTACTGCTGGCTATCGTCGCCGTGATGGCGAGGTATGTTGCCATCAGGCACTGACCTGGCGGATCACTGCCCGTTGAGGATCGCCGCCGCGCATTTCTCCGCCGTCATCAGCACCGGGAAATTGGTGTTCGCGCACGGCACCACCGGAAAGATCGACGCATCGACCACCCGTAGCCCGTCGATCCCGCGCACCCGCCCCGCCGGGTCGGTGACGGCCATCGGATCGCCTTCGGCGCCCATGCGGCAGGTGCAGGAGGCGTGCCAGACGCCGACTGCGGCTTTGCGGCAGAAGGCTTCCAGCTGTTCCGGGTCGGCGAGCAGGCCTTCCAGGGTGAAGCCCTCCATGATGAGTTTGCGGATCAACAACGACCGTAGCGCTGCCGGCCCGTCCAGCAGGCGCGCCATGGCGTCGGTCAGCCATTTGTTGCGGCGGTTGATCAGCCCGACCTGGCGCACCTTGTCGCTGTAGCTGGCCGGGAACGGGTCGGAGGTGACCGCCTGCATCGCCGGCGTGAGATGCCAGGCCGCCGAGCGCCGCACCCCGTCCATCAACCGCTCCAGGTCGCGCGGATCGGAGAGCAGGTTGAAAGCGACGACCGGCTCCGCGGTCGGGTCCTGCGAGGCCAGGTGCACGTCGCCGGTTTCCGAGTAGGTCTTGTAGACGGAAATGATGAACGATCCAATCTGCTCGCCGACCGCGTGCCAGGACGTCTTGTTGGTGACGCCGAGGAACATGTCCCCGGCGGGGATGCCGTCCAGCCCCGAGGAATAGCGCAGTGCCACGTACATGTGCCGCCTTGACCAGTCGTGCAGGATGCGTGCGTACGGCTTGATGAAGGCCGCCACCGCGACCGCCGGATGATCCATCAGCCGTTTGCCGACGCCGGCGCGGTTTGACCGCACGTCGATGCCAAGCGCGCGCAGCTCGCCGGCCGGGCCGATGCCGGCGCGCAACAGATGCGCCGGGGAATGGATCGCGCCGGAGGACAGGATCACCTCGCGCGCCTGGAACTCCTGCGCCCGCCCGCCCACGCGCGCGACCACGCCAGTGCAGCGAAGGCCGTCGAACAGGAGGCCCGTGACGGTGGTATCGGTCGAGATCGTGAGGTTCGCACGCATCCTTGTACCGGGGTCGAGATAGCCGATCGCCGCCGACACCCGCCGTTCATAGGCATTGGAGATGGTGATCGGGTAGTAGCCGTCGCGCCATTCCGCGTTCTGGTCCGCCACATAGTCGAATCCGGCGGATTTGAACGTTTCGGCGACGGCCTTGGCGTGTTCGGGCCACAGATCGGGCAGGATGCGGCGGACCGGGATGCGGCCGTTGCTTCCGTGCCATTCGTTCTCGTAATCCATGTCGCGCTCGACCTTCTTGAAGAAGGGGAGCACGTCGGCCCACGCCCAGCCGGTCGCACCGCGGGCTTCCCATTCGTCGTAGTTGGTCGGCGCGCCGCGGTTGGCGAGCTGGCCGTTGATCGAGGAGCCGCCGCCCAGCACCCGCGCCTGCTCGTATTTGCGCAACGGCGGCGGCGCGGCGTCCGGGCGATTGTGCGGGATGACCTCGGTGGTGACCTTGAGCTCGGTCCAGTGGAAACGCGGATCGAGATAGGCGGTGCCGGGGTAGGAATCGAGGATCTCGGCCGGCACTTTGCCGTGCGGTGTGTCCCGCCCGGCCTCCAACAGCAGCACCCGATGCGCCGAGCGCGCCGACAGCCGGTGCGCGAGCACCGAGCCGGCGGAGCCGCCGCCGACGATGATGGTGTCGTAGCTGGTCATTGATCGTTTCCCCCGTCTGGTTGCGGGACATGCTGCCGGATCGGGCCGGGCGGGTGAAGGGCAGGGGGCCGTCGCGCTGATGCGATCGGTGCGCCTTCACGCGGCCGGGCGTGCCTGCGCCCCCGGCGGAGTGTCCGCGACCGGTGCCGCGCGGCGGGCAGGCGGCAGATACGCATCGATCCGGCGCCGCAACCAGAGACGCGACGGATTCTCCACCGCGAGGTGAACGAGCCAGGTACAAACGGCCAGGATCACGAGGTAGGCCGCGATCGCGGCGGCGCTGCGCAGCGCTGCGGTGCGGGACAGCAACGGCAGCAGCGCGCTCGCGAGTTTTTCCACCGGGAACTGCATGAGGTACAGCGCGTAGCTCGCCACCCCCACGGCGACCAGCGGCCGGGCGCACAGGAGGCGCGCCACCGGCGTATCCGACGTGCTGGCCGCCAGCACCAGCACCGCGAAGCAAGGGATCGCAAGCAGCCCGGGCGGCAGCCCGGCCGCCGCCGAGGCCAGCCACAGCCCGATGCCGCCGGCAACCAACCAGACCCACGGCCACGCCTCGAGCCGCACCTGCCCGGCGAAGCGGCGCAACAGGCAGCCAAGCAGGAATTCGGGCGCCGCGCGCAGCAGCGGCATCCCGCCGGTGGACTGGTTCATGCTACCGCCGAACACCGTGAGGCAGAGGGCGCCGGTGCACAGCAGCATCAGGATCATGCCGCCCACGATCCTGCGCCGTCCGCTGCGCGCCACCGCCGGCGCCAGCAACGGGAACAGCAGGTAGCAGAACCACTCCGCGCTGACCGACCAGGCCGGGAAATTCCAGCTCAGCCGCCCGGTGACGCCCCAGGACTGGATCAGCGCCAGGTTCGCCAGCAGCAGGCGCGGCGAATAATGCGCCGGGTCGAACGGCGCCCGGATGAAGCCCGGGTGCCACAGGTACAGGACGCCGAGCAGCGCGACGGTAAACAGATACACCGGAAACAACCGGGCGGCGCGCAGGCCCATGAAGCGGGCAAACGTCGCCAGCCGCGGCCGGGCGAACTCCTCGCCGTGCACGTGCCAGATGACGAACCCGCTCAGGATGAAGAAGAGATCGACGCCGAGATAGCCGGTGCTGTAGCCGCTGTGTACGATCGGCAGTGCGTCGCCGATATGGAGCACGCTGAACGGTCCCGGGATGTAGTGGTAGGCGGTCACCCAGGCGGCGGCGAAAGCGCGCAAACCGGTAAGCCCGTCGAGATGGCGTGCGTGTGATCGCATGAGCTGGTCCGTCTGGTATGCTACCGGCGCGCCGGAGACAGCCCGGTGTTGCCCCCGATCATGCGGGGCCCGGGTGCATGGAAGAATGTGGGTCCCGGCCGCCGGACGGCCGGACCTGCGGAGAACGGGCACCCGCAGCGGATGCCCTGTTCGCGCAAAGGTGGAGGCCCGCGCAAGGGATTGCAAGTTGAAGAATTCTTGATCAAAACGCCGGTATAATACGGTATATATAACGATAATATTCCGTATCGGGACACGCCCGCCGGGCGTCAGGCGCGCGATGGGGCAGCCGTGCCGGGTTCGACCCCGGGGTGACAGCCCCCACCGTCCCGCCTACCCTGCGCCCCGTCCAAGCCGAGGGGGAAACATCACCCATGACCAAACTGCACGGGATCATCCCGCCCACCACCACGCCCTTCACCCAGGATGGAGACATCGACCTCGCCGCCGCGCGCGCCGATGCCGCAAGCGACCGCCGCCCAGCAGGCGGCGATCCGCGCCGCGCTGGCCGGTCTCGTGCCCGCCCAGGCCCTCGCCGCCGCATAACTTCCACCCTCACGGAGCCTGACGCATGCTCGTCGATCTGCGCATCTATACCTGCAAGCCGAACCGGATGGACGAGTTCGTCGCCCTCTACAAGGAATATGCCTGGCCGTTGCAGCAGAAATATCTTGGCCGCTGCCTCGGCTGGTACACCACGGTGGAAGGCCCGCTGAACCGGGTCGTGCATCTCTGGGGCTACGAGGACCAGGGCGACCGCGAGCGCCGTCGCACCGCCATGGCCGCCGACCCCGCCTGGCAGGATTTCCTCCGCCGCGGCGCCGAACTCGGCGTGGTGATCGACATGGAGAACCGGTTTCTTCGCCCGACCGATTTCTCCCCGGTCCAATAGCGCCGTTCCCGCCTCCCGGCCGCCCGCGGCCAGGGGGCGGGCGGTTAACGAATGTTGATTGCACGCCGTACCATTCGACCCGCCGCGGCCCCGCGAGGTGGCAGCGCGCCATCTTGAGTACAACCCGCCGGCCGACGTGCGGCCGCACAGTCGGGCACCGCGGTCCGGAGCGGGGGCGCCATTTCCCTACGGCGAGCCTTCGCCGGCACGATCGCCCCCTCGGCACGCAGCTCTGCTCGGGGCACCAAGATCGGGTCACCCTGGCGTCCCCCGCATGCGGCTCGCCCTTGCGGCATCGCGCCGGGTTGCGCATTTTGCGACTGACACAGGACCGCGCCGCTCCGGGCTGGCGCGGCGGCAGGCTCGGACAGGCATCGGCCTCCCGGCCCGCGCGCCGTCCCCCGGCCCGGACGGGCGGCGAGACAGCCCCTCTCCGGGGCAAGCGGAGCAGACCACGATGGACGCCGGCGCCGACGCACGACGGATCACCCTCTACCGGCCCGAGGATTTCGTGCCGATGCGCGTCGCCGGAAGGCTCGCGGCCGAAACCCTCGACATGATCACCCCGCACGTCCGCCCCGGCACCACCACGGGGGAGCTGGATGAGATCTGTCACGCCTTCATCACCGCGGCCGGGGCGGTGCCCGCGCCGCTCAACTATCGCGGCTTCCCCAAATCCATCTGCACCTCGGTCAACCACGTGGTCTGCCACGGTATTCCCGGGGACCGGCGGCTGGAGCCGGGCGACATCCTCAATATCGACGTCACCGTGATCCTGGACGGCTGGCACGGCGACAGCTCGCGCATGTATGTGGCCGGCACGGCGTCCACCAAGGCACGCAACCTCATGGACGTGACTTACGACTCGTTGCTGCGCGGCATCAAAGCGGTGCGGCCCGGGGCCACCATGGGCGACCTCGGCTGGGCGATCCAATCCTTCGTCGAGGCGCACCGGTTCAGCGTCGTGCGCGATTTCTGCGGCCACGGCATCGGCCGGCAGTTCCATGAGGCGCCCAACGTGCTGCACTACGGCCAGCCCGGCGAAGGCCCGGTGCTCCGTCCCGGCATGTTCTTCACCATCGAACCCATGGTGAACGCCGGCCGCCCGGAGGTGAAAGTGCTCGACGACGGCTGGACCGCCGTCACCCGCGATCGCAGCCTGTCGGCGCAGTTCGAGCACATGGTCGGCGTGACGCCCGATGGTGTGGAAATCTTTACCCTTTCCCCCGCAGGTTACACCAAGCCGCCCTATCCCGTGGGCTGATCCGCGCACCACTCGGCGGGCGCACCCGCGGTACGGGCGGCGCAGTCGCCGGGGGCGGGAAGCCGATGCGGGGTCTCAAGGAACTGCCGTTCACGCTTGATCTGCCGGAGCCTGCCGCGTCAGCGGGCCCCGGGGGGGCCGGCGCCTCAGCTCCTGGCGCGTCATCCCCGGGCACCCCGCCGGGCGCCGACGGGCATCGCGCGCGCATGCGGGCTCGCCTGCTGCGCGCCGGCCCCGACGCGGTGGCCGACTACGAATTGCTGGAAATGGCGCTCTACATCGCCCTGCCGCGGCGTGACACCAAGGCATTGGCGCGCGCCCTGCTCGCCCGCTTCGGCAGCTTCGCCGCCACGCTCGCCGCTGCTCCCAACGATCTCCGCGCCATCGACGGTATGGGGGAGGCCGGCACCGCCACCCTCAAAATCGTGCACGCTGCCGCGCTGCGCCTGGCGCGGGCGGAAGTGACGGAGCGCCCGGTGCTCGCCAACTGGGAGCGGTTGATGGGCTACCTGAACGCCGTACTGGCGCGCGAACAAGTGGAACAGTTTCGCGTGCTATTCCTCGACAACCGCAACCGCCTGCTCGCCGACGAGGCACAAGGCCGCGGCACCGTGAACCATACCCCCGTCTACCCGCGGGAAGTGGTCAAACGCGCTCTGGAACTGCAAGCCACCGCCCTGATTCTGGTACACAACCACCCGAGCGGCGACCCCACCCCCTCCGCCGAGGATGTGGCCATGACCCAGGACGTAAAATCCGCCGCCACCACTCTCGGCCTCGCCCTCCACGACCATGTGATCGTCGGCAACGGCCGTTGGTGCAGCCTGCGCCGGGAAGGGCTGTTGTGAGCGGGGCGCCTCGGCAGCAAGGCCAGGGCGCAGAGCCCCCCTGGTCTTGCTGGCGAACTCCGCCTGTCACGCCCGGGCGATCAGGAACAGGCGGCGGAAGGGGAGGAGGGTGGTTCCGTCGGCGAGGCGCCGGTAGTGCGGGCGCAGGGCGGCGGCGTAGGCGGCTCGAAAGGCGGTTTGCTGGTCGGGGGGCAGGGGGTCGAGGTAGGGGCGCAGGCTGGTACCGGCCGCCCATTCGACCACCGCATCCTCGCCGGCCAGGGCATGGAGGTAGGTGGTTTCCCAGAAGTCGAGGTCGACGGCGTGGGGGCACAGGATGTCCCAGTAGGCGCCGGCGGCGAGGATGTCGCGTGCGACTCCGGGCGCATCGCGCAGTCGCGCCGCCCAGGGGCCGTCTGCCGCCACCGTCACTTGGGCGCGGCGCAGGGGGGCATCGTGCATGGCGGGCATTTGCACCGCCAACACCCCGCCAGGGGCGAGCAGCCCGAGCAGGCGGGGGAACAGCATCTCGTGCCCACCGGTCCAGTGCAATGCGGCGTTGGAGTAGATGAGGTCGGGCGGTGCCTCCGGGGTCCAGGTAGCGAAATCCGACTGGGTGAAGGTGCAGTCCGGCGCCGCCTCCCGCGCTTTTGCCAGCATGGCGGCGGAGCTGTCGATCCCCTGTACGGCGGCCGTGGGAAAGCGGGATTTCAAGATGCGGGTAACGGTGCCGGGGCCGCAACCGAGGTCCACCACCTGGGCCGGTGCGGCGAGCGGCACCTGGGCGAGCAGATCGAGGGCGGGGCGCAGGCGCGCGTCGGCGAAGCGCAGGTATTGCGCCGGGTCCCAGCTCGTGTCGGCCACGTCAGTGGCGCCCGGCGTCGATGCGGTCGAAAACCCGCTTGATCCAGTAGAAGCCGAAGCCGACGGCGACCAGGAACAGGGCGATGCCGAGGCCGTAGACTTCGCCCGCCGTCGAGATCAGCACCAAGGCGATCACCGCAACGATCGCCGCGCCGAGGAGCGTCAGCCAGTCCTGCGATTGCATGTCCCAATCCTGCGGTTGCATGTCCGTGTCCACCCCGTCGTTGCGTCGTGCCCGTCCCAGCCTGGAGCGCCGTCAGGTTGCCGGCACCCCTGTCCGTGGCCCCGGAGCGGCGTGGCCCCGGCCGGTTGCGGCAGGGTCCGGCTGCGTCACTATGCCGGTGTCGGCGCGGCGGCAACAGCCTGCGCCGCTGCGTCCCGCCCGGCTTCGAACAATTGGGCCAGGAACGCCGCCTCGCCGTTGAATTTGGAGGAAACCGGCAGCGCCCCGAGCGCGGCGTCGGCGTCGATCTGCAGTACCTGCACGCCGGGCGGCAGGGCGGCGAGCTCGGCGGCGAGCAGGTTCTGCCCGGCGATTTCGGTGAGGCGGTTGGCGATTTCGGCCTGCGAGCCGGGCAGGCCGGGGCGGCGGCTGGCCTGGGCGCGGATCAGGACCAAGGTGTCCGGCACGGTGGGCGCCAGCAGCGGGCCGAGCGGCGGGTTGCCTGCGTAGCCGCCGTCCCAGCAGGGCCGGCCGTCCAGCTCCACCGCCGGGAAGACGAACGGGATGCAGGCGGAGGCGAGCAGCACGTCCACCGTGATGGCCGCGTTGTCGAACAGCAGCGCCTGGCCGGTGGCGACCTCGGTGGCGGCGACGGTCAGGCGCGGCGCCGCGGGATCGGCCAGCAGCCGGTGGTCGAGCAGGTCGCCCAGCACGCCGCGCAGCGGGTTGAGGCCGAGCGGGTTGATCTGCGACGGGCCGAACACGCGTATCGCCATGTCGAGCCCCCACCAGGCCGGGGTGTTGGAGATGTCCCAGCCCCACAGCCAGCGGTCGAGCGGGCCGGCGCGCAGTGGGCTGAGCGCGTGAGCGCTGGCGACCCGGTCCCACAGGCGGCGCAGTTCAGCACGCGCAGCTTCGGGGCCGCCGCGGACGAGGCCCTGGGCGAGCAGGGCGCCGGTTATGGCGCCGGAGGAGACGCCGGAGATGCGATCGACTGTGAGGCCGTCTTCCAGCAGGCGGTCGAGTGCGCCCCAGGTGAAGGCGCCGTGGGCACCGCCCCCTTGCAGGGCGAGCGCGACGGCATTGCCGCGGCCCGCTTGGGGGGCGGTGTTCCAGGACCGGTTCGACATGGGGGGCAAACTGGGGCAGGGCGGGGGCGGGGGCAAGCGGGGGTGGGGGGAATGTCTCGGTTTGAAGTCAAGGTTACGACCCGGGCGGAATTTTCCAATCGCAACGCAACCGGCTGAGATTGGCCGGGTGCGGAACGACCGTTTTGGAATGTCCAACGGTGACGAGCAGGCGTTCGCTCTTGGACAATGTCGAGGGCAGATGCGTCATCCGAGCCCGGCTGCTCGCGCGATCAGGAACAACCCAGCCCCGACGACGACGACGCCGATGGCGCGCGCGACGCGCTCGCCGGCCGGTGCGAGACGTTCGACGGTGATGGCTGCCGTCACGACAGCCATCGCGCGCGGGTCCATGACCCCGATGACGAGGAGGATCGTCATCAGGCCCGCACAGCAATAGATGCAGTTGAGGCCGAGGCGCAGGCCGTGTCGCCATGCCGTGCCGACGTCCGCCGGCAACGTACGACCGCGCCCCGGTGCCGCCCGGCAGCAAGCAAGGTGACGGGCCTTCCATGCGGTGAACTGGAGCCCGCCGGCGACCAGAACGACCATACCGACCGCGATCGGAACGGCGCGCGCCAGCGCCGGCCGCTGCATCTCGACCGCCGCCAGCGCGGCGCCCAGCGGAAAGGCGGCCATTCCGAACGCGGTCCAGACGAAGAAATACCCGACACCCGCCAGCACGCTGAGCCGACCGAGCCGCGTCGCGCCTGTCCTGCCGACGGCCTGGCGGTAGCGCCACAGCATCGGCACCAAGGATGGCAGCATCATCGCGACCATCATCACGACCCACACGCCGAGGAACGACGCCGCGGCGCCGGGCCACGTCTCTCCGGGCGTCCGCATCCACGTCATCGACATCGTCCAGCCGCCCGGCATCGGCATCTCGCCCATCGCCGACATGGGCGAAGCCGACATGGGCGCGCACCAGACGATCGTCACCGCCGCGCTGGCGGCGAAGAGCAGCGCCGAGACGCCGAAGAAGGCTCGCTCGGAAGCCATGGCTGTGAGACCTCCCGTCCCGCGGTTGCGCCAACGACACGCGCGACTGCGCTCAGCGCGTGAAAAACAATCGAACCTGCGAAAGAACGCCCGCTGAAAATACTCGGGTTTTCAGGCCATTGCGGCGGCTGGCGGTAGCCGGGGCAAAACCCCGGGCAAATTCGACTACTGCCGCGTTCGTTGTGACTTCTGGCCAAGCAACAGTCGCAGAATTCCGCCATTTTGGCAGATTGTCATCCGCAATGCTGCACCTGCGTGCCCGGGGTTTTGCCCCGGCTACGGCTGGCGGGCATTCTTTCGCCAACTCTCAGCGCTTGCCGTACATGTCGTGGTGGCGCCACCAGATGCCCGCCTCGTTGCGACCCTTGGGGGCGCGGTCGAGCCACTGGTACATGCCCCAGAGTCCGTCCAGTCCGCGCGCATAGGTGGAATAGGTGTGGTAGACGGCGCCGTCCTCGAGCACGAACGCGCTCATGCCCGGCCGCTCGCGCGTGTACGTGGCCGCATCGGCTCCGGCCATGGCCGCGTTCTGGACAACAGGCTCCGGAACCGTTGTCGCGACTATCGCGTGGCCGCCGCGTTGATAGTTGTATTCGACATCCCCCTCGCGCTGTTGTGCCTCGGTGATCGAGACGTTGAAGTCGAAGTTGAAGTCGCTGCCGAGCGAGGACGCCCAGGGAAAATTCCACCCCATCCGCTGCTTGAACGCCCGCAGCTTCGCGAGGGGCGCCCGCGATACGGCCAAGAGCGTGACGTCGTGGTTCGCCAGGTGGACGACGGATCCGTCGAACCCGTCCGCGATCGCCGAGCAGGACGGACACCCTGCCGTGTAGTCGGGCCCGAACATGAAGTGGTAGACGAGGAGCTGCGAGCGTCCTCGGAAGAGGTCTGCCAGCGAGGCGTTCCCTTCATCCGTCTCGAACCGGTACTCCTTGTCGACCCGGACCCATGGCAGCGTCTGGCGTCGCTGCGCCAGTTCGTCGCTGCGGCGCGTGAGGTCCTTTTCCGCTTCGAGCAGCGCGAGCCGCGCGGTCAGCCACTCTTCGCGTGTTCCGGTCATGTGTGACGTCATTGGTCTTCCCTCGCTTTGCTGGTGGTCGTGCTATAGATTAGGGATCGGGCACCGAACGGTGAGAGTGACAAGTGTGGCGGGATTCCGATGGACTCGCTGATCACGGCCGCGGCGCGCGCGCTCGCCGCGGGTGATCCGATCGGCGCATTGAACCGGGTCGCCCTGCGCGACGACGCGCCGGCGCTCGCGCTTCGCGGCATCGCGATGGCGCAGCTCGGTGATCTGGTTCGAGCGAAGGTTCTCGTGCGACGTGCGGCGCGCGCCTTTGGTCCGAAAGAGGCCGTGGCCCGCGCGCGGTGCGTCGTCGCCGAGGCCGAGATCGCGCTGGTCTCGCGCGACCTGGGATGGCCTGCGAAGGCGCTCGACGCAGCGCGGGCGACGCTCGAACAGCACGGCGACCTGGTGAACGCCGCGCATGCGCGGTATCTTGAGGTCCGGCGCCTCCTACTGATCGGGCGTCTCGACGAGGCCGAGCGTTTGCTCGCCGATCTCGACCCCGCATCCTTCCCGCCTGCATCGAGGACCGTCCACGAGCTGGTGGTTGCGGGGATCGCGTTGCGACGCCTCCGGACGAAGCCGGCGCGTGCTGCGCTCGTCCGGGCCGCGCACGCCGCGCACGAGGCCGGCATCCCCGGGCTGGCGGCAGAGGTCGAAAGCGCATCCCTCGTCCTGAACACGCCCGCGGCGCGCCTGATGGCGCGTGGCCAGGAGCGACTTCTGCTGCTCGACGAGGTTGAAGCGTTACTGGCGTCGAGGGCGCTCGTCGTGGACGCGTGTCGTCATGCCGTGCGTGACGCACGCACGGTGGTCTCGCTCGCACGGCGACCGGTGCTGTTCGCGCTCGCACGCGCGTTGGGCGAAGCGTGGCCTGGAGACGTGCCGAGGGACATGCTGGTTGCGCGGGCATTCCGAGCGAAGCGCGCCGATGAATCGCATCGCGCACGGTTGCGGGTCGAAGTCGGGCGGCTTCGCACCTTGCTTCGGACCTTGGCTGGCGTGAGCGCGACGAAGCGGGGGTTCGCGTTGGCGCCGCGCCGCGCACCCGAGGTCGTCGTGCTGGCGTGGCCCGCCGCAGAGGAGCATGCGGCGGTGCTCGCCTTCCTCGCCGACGGCGAGGCGTGGTCGAGCTCGGCCCTGGCGCTTGCGCTTGGCGCCAGCCAGCGCACCGTGCAGCGGGCACTCGACACGCTTGCGGCGGCAGGCAAGGTGCAGTCGTTCGGTCGCGGGCGAGCGCGTCGTTGGATGACCCTGCCCGTGCCGGGATTCACGACGACTTTGTTACTCCCCGCGCCGCTGCCGAGTGACTAGGAGGGAGACATGAAACGATCAACGGCTGAAATCGTCCGTGAGTATGGACCCTTTCCGGGTGTCGACCAGGTGCATGGGGTCACGCATGACGGTCGGCACGTCTGGTTTGCCGCTGGAGACACGCTGAACGCCTTCGACCCGGCAAGCGGAAAGACGCTGCGCGCGATCGCTGTCGCCGCGCATGCCGGAACGGCCTTCGACGGTCAGCATCTGTTTCAGATCGCTGAGGATCGCATCCGGAAGATCGATCCGAAGACCGGCCGTGTGCTCGCCACGATCCCCGCACCCGGCGGCGGTGGTGACTCGGGGCTCGCGTGGGCCGAAGGGACGCTCTGGGTGGGGCAGTATCGGGACCGGAAGATCCATCAAATCGATCCCCGAACAGGGGCGATTCTTCGCACCATCGAGGCCAGCCGCTTTGTCACCGGGGTCACCTGGATCGACGGCGAGCTCTGGCACGGCACCCGGGAAGGTGACGAGAGCGATTTGAGGCGGATCGACCCTCGAACGGGAGAGGTCCTGGAGCGGCTCGAGATGCCGCCTGGAGTGGACGTGTCGGGGCTCGAGTCCGATGGCGGCGATCAGTTCTTCTGCGGAGGTGGAAGGAGCGGGAAGGTAAGAGCCGTACGCCGGCCCAGGCGCACCTCTGCGGCGGGCAGCGGTTCCGAGACCCAAGTAGGGTAACTACATACTTGGCTAAGTGGCCTTCCAGCGGAGGGCACTTGCGAGGTCTGTAAAGCACGTCGGACAAACCCACTCGTATGCCGCTCCCTTGGGATAATCCGGCCCAGTAGCGTAGCCCTCATGAAGCATTTCCGGGCCATCAAATTCTGCAAATTTAGCCCAACAAGCTGCGCAGTGGTAGTGATCCCAGCTTTCGCTCCAACGGGCATAGGGGCGGAAGTGCAGGGTAAGGCCCGCCAATGTTTGGCGTTGTCGAGCCGCCACTGGTCGGTGTTTTGATTACTGTTTGTCATGCTGAACGTGTCTCACTTAGCCAACTATATAGTTACCCCAAGTAGACCCCGCGCGCAGGTAATCAAAGGACCCTCGCGGGCGGCAGGCCAACGCCACCCCATCACTCCCGAAACCCGGCCTGCGCCCTTGCTGCCCTTCCCCCGTGTGTCCCCACTGTCCCACCTACCAAGCCGCATCCAGCAGCAACCGCACCACGGCCGGCCCATCGATCTTGCGCGGGTTCGTATGTACCCACCGATCATGCATCGATTCCCGCGCGATCAGATCCAACTGGTCCTCCCGCACCCCCACATCGCGCAGCCGCCCCGGCAGCCCGAGCGCCGCAACCAGCTCCGCGACCGCATCCGCCGCCGGCTCGCCCGCCCGGCCCATCGCCTCGCTGACCCAGCGCTGGCGCTCGGCGGTCGCCGGTGCATTGAAGCGCAGCACATGCGGCAGCATGATGCAGGAGGTGTAGCCGTGCGCCACCCCGGCGGTGCCGCCCAGCACATGGCCGATGCCGTGGCTCGCGCCTTTCGTCACCCCGTTCTGCGAGCCGACCACCGACAGCCAGGCGCCCAGC
Source organism: uncultured Pseudomonadota bacterium (assembly GCA_963708095.1). Classification (GTDB taxonomy): domain Bacteria; phylum Pseudomonadota; class Alphaproteobacteria; order Acetobacterales; family Acetobacteraceae; genus JAJZVS01. Next base: position 1,150,148 of record OY970182.1, on the reverse strand, counting down.
TGGCAGTCCAGCCGCGCCGGGACGTCGGCGGGATCGGCCTTCACCGCAGCCAGCGCGCGCGCGAGCAGCCGTAGCGCGTGCAGCGAGGTCGCATCGGAGAAGGGCTTCGCGTTGATCGCGCACAGATCCTCGACTGCATGGTCCACCGCGCGGATGCCGGTCGACAGGAACAGCCATTCCGGCGTGTGCACGGTGATCGCGGGATCGAGGATCACGACACGCGGGACCATCAGCGCCTGGCCGAAGCTTTCCTTCACCTCCCGCACCGGATCGGTGCAGCCGGCGAAGGCGGTGTATTCCCCGGCCGACAGGGTGGTGGGCACGGTGACGGCGCGCACCCCGGGCGGACGGGTCGGCGGGCGGCGCGTGCTGCCGTCGGCCTCGATGCGGGCGCGGAACGCGTCGAACTGGACCGGCTCCGTCACGTCGTTGCCGAGGCAGAGGCCGATCATCTTCGCCGCATCTGTGAGCGATCCGCCGCCGAGGGTCAGCAGCAGGTCCGCACCCGCCGCACGTGCGGCATTGGCCGCATCGACCACGTCCGGGCGCGGGGTGTGCGGCGCCATCCGCGTCCACACGCCGGCGATGCGGTGGCCGAGCGCGGCGCGCAGCCGGTCGAGCAGATCGGTCTGCCGCGCCAGGGTGTTGCTCGCCAGCACGAAGACGGCGCCCGCATCGAGGCGCTCGACCTCGCGCGCTGCGGCGGCGTCGAAGGCCTCGCCATAGACCACGCGGTCCATGTCGGGGAAGCGATGGATGCCGGCCTGCATGGTGGTCGTCTCCTGTCGATCAGGGGGCGAGGAAGCGCAGCAGGGCGGCGGTTTCCGGCCCCTCGGCGGCGTGGTCGGCGGCGATCCGCTCATAAAGCGCCGCGGCGGCGGCGAACAGGGAGGCGGCCGCCGGGTCGGCTTCGGTGAAGGCCGCGATCTCCTCCATCTCCGCCACCCAGCGATAGGCCTTGTCGGGCATGCGCGGCACCTGGCGGGCGAGCCAGGCGAGCAACTGCGGCTGGCTCTGCGCCAGTTCCGCATGCAACGGCCCGGCGGTGCCGACGCGCGTGGCGGCGAGCAGCATCATGGTGCCAAGCGCGGTGAAGCCCTTGGTGATGCCCGCGTAGGACAGTTTCATTGCTGAGGCGAAGCCGACCGGCCCATCCAGCACCGGCAGGTCGAGCCCGTAGTCGCCGAGGGCCGCGACAAGCTGCGCTTCCGGGCCGGAGAGGTAGATCCGGGTGGTGCGCGCGTCGCCGGCGGGCGGCGGACCAATGATGCCGGCATCGACGAAGGCGCAGCCGGTCGGCGCCAGCACCGCGGCGATGCGCGCCACGGTTTCCGGGCTGACGGCGTTGCAATCGGCATAGACCGGCTTGCGCCCTGCCGCCGCCAGCGCAGGGGCGAGGCGTTCGGCCAGCGCCACCGCCTCGCCTGGCGGGACGATGGAAAGGATGATGTCGGACCCGGCGATCCCCACCTCGTCCACCGCGCGCATGCCCGCTTTGGCGGCGCGGGCGGCGGAGGCGGGGGAGCGGCCGGCGAGCGCGGTGCGCACCTCCACCCCGTGCGCGGTCAGGCGCGCGGCGACGGCGCTGCCCATGGAGCCGGGGGCGATTACGGCGACGATCGGCGGCATGTCGGGTCCTCCTTGGGCTCTGCCGGGCTCGGCTTCTGATGCATCACGTCCCCGCCGTAGGGCGACAGGCAGGCGCCGACATAGAAGCCCCCGTTCGGGCCGGCGAGCAACAGGGCGGTGGCCGTGATTTCCTCGGGCTGGCCGAAGCGGCGGGCGGGCAGGCAGGCTTTGAACGCATCCTGCCATTCCGGCGGCGGCACGCCGTCATCTGGTAACTGCCGTAGCTAAGGTTAAACGTGGGTGGGGCGCCGGGTAGAGTCGAGGAGAGGCGCGGTGCCGTATAGGCGGCCCGTCTCCCCTCCCCGCTCATCAAACCGGACGTGCGGATTTCCCGCATCCGGCTTTCCGACTGGTTTGATTGTAAGGCCCACGTCGGTAATCCAGCGCCAGAACGCCGAGACCCCCAAAGATCAAGTCACTGGGAAATCGCTTCGTTCCGCGGTTGGGCACCTTATGCCGTCGACTGAGGAAGTGTCGGACGCGTCCACAGACATGGTGATCAACTGCCTTGTACGCTCGGCCCCGTGTTCCATAGCAGAAATAAGCTGACCAACCGCGCAGTAGACTATTCAGTTGGTTGCACACCTCCGTCCATGGCCGGAGATTGCCTGGCACCAGAACGTCGTTGACCTTTGTCTTGACACGCTTGACACTTTTCTCCGATGGGCTCGCACCCAGGTACCGGTTCCCGTTCCTTTGGTAGCAGTGCGGTCCGAACGAGTATCCCAGGAAATCGAAGCGCTCCGTTCGTGCGTCCTTCACCGAGGTCTTCACCTCGTTGAGCGTCAGCCCGAGCTTCGCCATCACCGCCTTTGTCCACGCCAGAGCCTCAGCCGCGCATCGTCGGCTGAGGATGACGAAATCATCGGCATAGTTGACGATGTGCGCACGGAACACCTCGCCGCGGCCGCTGCGTCGCCAATGCTTCAGGAACCGGTTCATGTAGATGTTGGCGAGGAGTGGACTCGCGACACCGCCCTGCGGCGTGCCGCACGTGCTGGTCCTGCCACCACTCATGCGCCGTTTCCCGTCGCCATCCCGCTCCTCGACCGGCGCCTTCAGCCACAGCCTGATCAGCCACAGCACGTGCCTGTCGGAGATTCTGCGGGCCACCGACTTCAGGAGGTCCGCATGCGGAATCGTGTCGAAGTATTTCGACAAATCGGCGTCAACGACATCAGTGTAGCCCCGGCAAATCAGCCGGTGCACTTCCTTGATCGCGTCGGTCGCACTTCGACCGGGCCGGTAGCCATAAGCCCCACCGTCGAAATCCGCCTCGAAGATTGGTTCCAACACGAGCTTGGCGGCGGTCTGAACCACCCGATCCCGGATCGTCGGGATACCCAGAGGACGTTCGCCGCCCCCTGGCTTCGGGATCATTACCCGCCGCACCGGCGCGGGCCGGTACGTCTTCGAGGCGAGGTCCCCACGCAGGCTCGCCAGCCATGCGTCCCGCCCCTCCGCTTCGATCTGTGCGAACGTCACCCCGTCCACACCGGGCGCACCCGCAGTGGCGCGGGCAAGCCGATAGGCGTGGTCGAGGATGTCCTCGCGGTAGATCTTGTCGTAGAGCAGGTAGAAGCGGAATGCAGGCTCCGCCTTCACCTTACAATAAAGCTTCCTCTGAAGGATCCTGATCTTATCGGGTGTTTCGAGGCGCATTGCCAATCACCCCCTCCTCTCCGTCTTCGAAAGCGTACCAGAAGTCAGGGGCCTTCCCTCCGCCGGAGTTACCCGGTTTCAGCAGGTCCTGTGCCCCTGTCCGACTCCCGCCCGGTCCGCCGCCATGAGCGACGTTGAAGCCGCGACCTCCGACCGGACGGGTCTCCCCCGTTACCCGCTTCACCTTTCCGGCGTGCCGTGCCCACTACCCCGGCGGATCGAGACGGGTGCGCTTGTCGATTGCTTCCCCGTTCACGCGGCCTTCCCCGTTTTGCAGGCGGGTCGCCATCCGCACCTCTACTTTCGAGGCCTGCTCAGGCTTCACTCACGTTACGGCCCGTCGGATTGCTCAACCGCCCAAGGCGGCCTTTGTCACGAGGCTTCGATCCAGCCGGTCGCCCGACCAAACCGCTCGTCAGCTACCAGAGCAATCGACAACTCTCTGGGTGGAACCTCCCTCCACTGGTGAAACGCGCCATCGGGGCGCACTGCAAAGTTCAAGAAACTCCTGCCGAAAATGCATAGTCCGCCGAATTGCCCCTGTGCGAACAACTTGAACGTCCGGGTCGGTTCCAGGGGAACCAAATCGGCCCTGCGTTGCACGGAGAAGGGCGGTCCGATGACGGAGCAAGTCCAGGTTAACCGTTCTCCCGATCCCGGATCAGCTGTGCATTGGTCTGACGACCTACGATGCCAAAGACCCGGACACGAAGTATCCGCCGATCCGGCAATTGCGGCCGCCCACGAGCGCGCCGAATGTCCTGCTCGTCCTCATCGACGATGTCGGTTTTGGTGCGTCCAGCGCCTTTGGTGGTCCATGCCAAACGCCGAACTTCGAGAAGCTCGCCGCCAATGGCCTTCGGTACAACCGGTTCCATACGACGGGCTCTGCTCGCCCACCCGTCAGGCCTGTCTCACCGGCCGCAACCATCACTCGGTCGGCAAGGGCGGCATCACCGAGATTGCGACCTCGGCACCCGGTTACAACTCGATCCTGCCAAACACCTGCTCCCCCCTTGCGCGGACCCTCAGGCTTAACGGCTACGCAACCTCGCAGTTCGGTAAGGCCCGACTGGTGTGGTTGATGGCGTGAAGGACCCGAACACAGCCGTGGTGACCGCCAAGCTGAAAGGTCCGGGATGCTCGAAACTGGAGCTCGTGCCGATGACCCAGACAATGTACACTGGGACGAACGGCTGACGGCGGGCAACGAGGTCAAATTCGGCACGCTGGCAAAGCCCCCGACTTGGTCAGCCACCTGTTTGAAGAGTTCCGTACGCATCGGGCATGCCTCTGCCCGCCGCTGCCTACCACAGCACCAAGCGCAAAATACAACTACGGAGAGGAGACACAGCAATGTACTACACGAACGACTCACTGCTCCCCGAGAACATGCAACCGCTGATCATCACGGCGGCGCCCTTCGGACCGCAATGGACGCCGAGCGATTACCCGGAGGACATCGCCGTCTCCTGGAAAGCGCAGGTCCAGAAGGCTGTCGATTGCTACAATGCCGGCGCCACCCTGCTGCACGTCCACGTCCGCGATCCGAAAACCGGCCACGTATCGAAGGACTTCAAGGAATATGGAGACTTCATCGGGATGCTGCGGCAGGCCGTGCCGAATATGGTCCTGCAGCTCGGCGGCTCGATCTCGTTCGCGCCTGAGCCAGGAAAAGAGGCGCATTGGCAGGGTTACGATACGCGACACATGCTGGCCGAGACCGATCCGAAACCGGATCAGATAACGATCGTTATCGGTTCGACCCAGATGAATATCCTGCCCCTCACCACCGCAGATGACGTCAAGGGAACGCAACTGGAAAATCCCGCCGTGCAGCAAGCCTATCACAACATGGTGGCTGACGCGACACCGCAGTTCTATATCGAGCACCTGAAGCGCCTGCGCCAACATCAAATCCAACCTTATTTCCAGCTCGCTCACATCCACCAACTCGAGGAGATCGAGCATCTCATCCGCCACGGCATCTATATGGGACCGCTGAACCATAACCTGGTGGCGCTTGGCGGCGGAGGTGGGGCCGGGCGCAATCCATTCGACTTCATGGAATACGTGCGACGGTCCCCACACGGCTCTGTTCCGTCGATTGAGTCTTTGTGGCGAACGGTGCCGATCTTTTGTGCGTTGGGTACCGCTCTCGGGATCCACGTCAGGGTCGGCATCGAGGACAACATGTGGCGCAGGAAGGGCGTGCGCATGACCTCGGTGGAACAGGTCGAACAGGTCGCGCAGATGGCGAGATTGATCGAGCGCAAAGTGGCGACGGGCGACGAGGCGAAACAGATCCTCAGAATCGGCGTCTGGTACGACAGTGTCGAGGAAACCCTCGCAAACCTTGGCCTGCCGCCAAACCGCAAGGACGGTCAACTGGGGTTCATCGTCAAGGATACCGACGGGAGACTTATGGAACACCTGTTCTCATCCTGCATGCACCCCGTGTTGCATGTACCCGCGATGGCAGCCAAGTAGCAACAGCATCGTAGTGAACCTGGATCGAGTGCTGGACCATTTCCGGAAGGGTACCGTATCGTAACGGTGTTGGTACCCTTGCGGACAACCAGGCACGCTCGCCAGTGGGTCGATCTTGGCGCCATGGAAGGTGCAGGCGTATCTCTCCCACCACCGGGAACATGAGACCGCCGACCACCTCGGCGCAAGATCCACCTGGGAAGCCAGAGCGTGACCTCCCAAGAGGTGATAAAATGGCGAGCGACTTGAAAGTGAACAAGACATCGGCGGCCGACCAGGCACGGGAAACCGGCCCGTGGGACCAGGCGCTTGCCGCACTAAGCGAATGGGACCCGTCCTGGGCTGCAGCCTGCGTCAGGATGACCACCAACCCATGGACCACCGGTGTTCTGCCGCACAAGTTCATCGAGCTGGTCAGTGTTGCGCTTAACGCGGCCTGTACAAACCTCAATCCGGACGGCACGCGCCGCCACATCCGCGCCGCGCTCGAGGCCGGAGCGACTCGAGAGGAGATTCTTTTCGTTCTCAAGTGCGCGGCTCTCATGTCGATCCATTCCTGCAGTCTCGGTGCGCCGATTTTGCTGGAGGAAGCGAAAGCTGCGGCCGTGACGCCGGCGCCTAAGCCTCTGGCAAGCGCGCCAGCCTGCGACGCGATGCGGGCGGTCGGACAGTGGAATACCGCATGGGATCCGTTCTTCGAGCTCGATCCGCGGTGGACCGATGCGTTCTTTGCAGCAGCCGTCCCCATGTATAAGAGCGGTGTGATGCCGCCCAAGGAGCTCGAGCTTCTGAGCATCGCGCTCGATGCCTCATATACGCATATGTACACGCCCGGCACGCGCCGCCACATCAAAGCAGCCCTCAGGGCCGGGGCGACCATGGAAGAGATCATGGAGGTGCTGAAGCTTTGCGTCGTTCAAGGCGTGCAAGCGTGCAATCTCGGCGTCCCAATTCTCGCCGAGGAACTCGCCGCTCGTAACTGATTTCGTCCCGCGAGCTGGTCACGAAAGGAGAGCGGACCATGCAGGAAACTCCCGCCGAGCGCGATGCTGCCACCGAGGCGCATCCATCGGCCAGAGCAACCGAATCATCCAGCCGCAGTATGAAGGACAGGCTCCTGCACGAGGCCACGAGGTTTGGCCTGATGTTTGTCTACCTATGGCTGGTGTTCGTTTTGTTCGTGTTGTTTGAACGAATCATTCGGGGCCAGATGGGTCTTGGCTATCAATCGCAGGGCTTCGCGCTGATCAATGCGTTCGTGCTCGCGAAGGTGATGTTGGTCGCGGAGGACTTGAAGCTCGACCGCGGGACGCGCGCGCAGCCGATTGCGGTTGCGGCGCTAGCCGAGGCGTTCCTGTTCGCGATCGTCTTCATCGTCTTCCACGTTCTTGAAAGTCTTGTAGTGGGACTGCTGCACGGATCAACCCTCGCGGGCAGCGTGCCAGTCTTTGGTGGCGGCGGTTTTGCGGGCCTGGTGACCGTCGCAGCGATCATGTTCGTCGTGCTCATTCCCTATTTCGCATTCCGGGATATCGGCAGAGCGCTCGGCCCTGGGGAGCTGGACAAATTGCTGTTCTCACGCCCAGCCAGTGCAGGCGCGTAGCAGCGCACACTGCCAGCGCATGGTGCATTCGGCATTCTCACCGCGGACCGGCCCCAGATCTCTGATCTCCATCCATAACTGCCTGAGGAACGTGGCTGGCGTTGATGTCTGCTGATAGGACGAGATGCGGTGGTCGAAGCGGCGGGTCGCCGCTGTTTCCGGCGTGACCAGCATCTTCGAATGCGCGTCGTAATGCGCGGGCGGGGTTTCCCACAACACCTCGGCGATGTTGCGGATGGATGCACCGTTGCGTTCTATCATCGCCGTGCCTCCACCCCGGTCACGATTTCACCAATGGGCAGCCGCCCTGGTCAAGCGGGCGGAATGCATCGGCGCCGGGGATGGTCTCCACCACATCGAGCAAATCCCACGCCCCATGCGACTGCGCCGGCGTCTTGGCGCGCAGCAGGAACATGTCGCGCACCACCGTGCCGTCGATGCGCAGCAGCCCATTCTTCGTCATGAAATCGTTGATCGGCAGGGCGCGCATCTTTTCCATCACCGGCCCGGCGGCGTCGGTGCCGGCGGCGGCGATCGCCTTCAGATAGTGCGTCACCGCGCCCCAGGTGCTCGCCTGGAAAGCCGTCGGCGGGCGGTTCTTGAACCGCTTGGCGAAGCGCGCGGCGAAGGCGCGCGAGGCCGTGTCGTGGTTCCAGTAGTACGGCTGACTGAACACGATCCCCTGCGCCAGCGGCAACCCGAGCGAGTGGATGTTCGTCAGCGAGCAGTTCAGCGCCGCCGGAATGATGCCATGGTGCAGCATCCCGAACTCGCCCATCTGCTTGCAGATGTTGATGAAATCCGCTCCGCCCGCGGCGATCCCGACCACCTCCGCGCCGGACGCCGCGGCGGCCACCAGATTGCCCGAATAATCGCTCTGCCCGAGTGGGGCCAGGCTGTGGCCGAGCACCTGCGCGCCCAGCGCCTTCAGGATCGCGGTCGCGTTGTCCTCCAGCGAATGGCCGAAGGCGTAGTCGGAGGTGATGAAGAACCACTTCTTCTTCCCTGCCTTCACCAGATAATCGGCCGGCCCCTTGGCTGCGGAATAATTGTCGTAGGTCCAGTGCACGCCGTAGGGCGAGCAATTCTTGCCGGTCAGATCGGTCGTGCCCGCCGCGATCACCACATCGACCCGCGCACGCTGCTGGCACAGCGCCTGCACCGCCAGCGCCACGGCGGAATTGCCGAGGCCGAAGATGGCATCGACCTTCTCCTCGTCGATCCAGCGGCGCGCCACCGACAGGCCGACATCGACCTTGTTCTGCAGGTCGCCCTGGATCACCCGGATCGGCGCGCCCAGCACCTTGCCGCCGAAATCCTCCGCCGCCATCTGCGCGGCGACGAAATCGCCCAGGCCCTGCTGGTCGGCGAACACGCCCGACATGTCATCGAGCACGCCGATCTTTACCACCCCGTCGGAAATCGCGGGCGCGGCCGAGGCGGCGCGCGGGCGCAGCCAAGCGGCGGCGGGCAGCGCGGCGGCGCCGGCCAGCAGGGTTCTGCGGTGCATGGATCGTTTCCCTCGTTCGTTGTCGGATGGCGGTGCGGTTACAAAGAAAGCCCGGCGGCGGCGAGCGCCTTCAGGAAGTTCGGTTCCGGCTGCGGCAGCGGCGGCAGGTCCCAGCTTCCCGTGCCGATCGGACGGATTTCGCGATCGACCGGCACCTCGATCAGGTAGGGGCGGTTGGCGGCGATCGCGGTGGCGATCGCGTCCTCCACTTCGCCCGCATGGGTCACGGTGTGGGAGGCGACGCCGAAGGATTTGGCGAGTGCGGCGAAATCCGGGCTGTACAGCTCGCGCGAGCCGTCATTCTGGAAGCTGGTCGCGAGCTCCCGCCCGGCGAACATGCCGTGCTGGATGTCGCGGATCGAGCAGTAGCCCTTGTTGTTCCAAACGACCCAGACCACCGGGATGTCGTATTCGACCGCCGTCGCCAGCGCGTGCGGCGTCATCAGGAACGACCCGTCGCCGGCCACGGCCACGCAGGGCCGGTCCGGCGCGGCGAGCTTGGCGCCGAGGATGCCGGAGGTCGCGAAGCCCATCGCCGCGAAGCCCCAGGAATGGATCAACTGGCGCGGGCGCAGCGCATCGAACAACTGGATGATCCAGTTGTGGTGCACGCCGACGTCGCTCGCCACGATCGCGTTCTCGGGGATCGCGCGCGACAGCGCCCGCATCAGCCGTTCCGGGCGCAGCGGCATCGCGTCGGAGGTCGCCAGGCCGCCCTGGTAGCGCCGCCATACGTCGCGGCCGTGGCGCAGGCGGGCGAGCCAGCCCTCCCGCGCGGCCGGGACGGTGGCCGGACGCGCGCCCAGCGCGGCGTTGAGGGCGGCGAGGCTCGCGCGCGCGCAGCCCAGGATCGGCAGCTCGGCCGGGTAGTTGCGGCCAAGCTCGGCCGGATCGATGTCGATCTGGATCAGCCGGGACGGCGGTATCGACAGGGTATAGCCGTCGAGCCAGGCGCTGGTCGCCCGGTCGTCGAAGGTGAAGCCGAGCGCCAGGATCACGTCGGCGTTCTTGGTCGCATCGTTGGCGGCATAGGTGCCGTTCCGGCCGATCGAGCCGAACGCCAGCGGATCGCGCTCGTTGATCGCCCCCTTGCCGTTCGGGCTGGTGACGACGGGAATGCCCATCGCGGTGGCGAATGCGGTCAACTCCGCCGTCGCTTCGGCCAGCAGCACGCCCTGGCCGGCGATGATGACCGGCCGCTCGGCCGCGCGCAACAGATCGAGCGCGGCGGCCAGCGCCTCCGGATTGCCCGGCGCGCTGCTGCGGATCCGGCCCGAGGCGACGGGCAGGGCGACTTTCGCCTCCTCCACGAACACATTCAGCGGCACGTCGAGATTGACCGGCCCGGGACGGCCGGAGGTCATCAGCTCCCATCCCTGGCGCACCGCGAGCGGCAGCATATCGACCCGGGTCGGCTGGTAGCTGCGCTTGACGTAGGGACGGACGACGGAGGGGAAATCCCCCTGGTAGTGCCGCCCGGTTTCCTGGAACGGCTGGCGGTTGAACTGGCTCGTCGGCACGTTGCCGGTGATGGCGAAAAACGCCGAGCTGTCCATCATCGCCGCCGCCAGCGCCATCACGATATTGGCCGAGCCGGGGCCGCAGGAGGTGAAGGTCGCCACCGGTTCGTTGCGTACCTTGAAATAGGCGTCGGCCATGTGGCCGGCCGACTGCTCGTGGTGGGTGGAGATGGTGCGGATACGGTTCTGCGCCTTGAACGCGGCATCCAGGAAGCCGACGTTGCCATGTCCGCACAGGCCGAACAGATAGGGCACCTTCTGGCGGATCAGGAAATCGACGATGATGTCGGCGCCGTTCATCACGGCGCGTTCGCTGCGGTCCATGGTCGCTCTCCCGGAGTTCGGTCTGTGGTCGTTACGTTCAGGCGGCCCCATGCTCAGGCGGCATCATGCATCGTCGGGCTGCCCAGCATGCGCGAAATACGGCCGGCGGTTGCCTTCACCTGCGGCACCAGCGCTGCGATGCGCGCCACGTCCATGCGCATCGCCGGGACCGAGACGGCCACGGCGGCGCAGGGCCGCCCGGTATGGTCGGTGATAGCCGCGCCGAGGCAGCGTAGGCCGGGCTCCATCTCCTCGTCGTCCAGCGCGTAGCCCTGGGCGCGCACCTGGTGCAGCGCGGCGCGCAGGGCGGCGGGGTCGGTGATCGTGTGCGGCGTGAAGGACGCGAGACCGCGGGCGGCGAGTGCGTCGACCTCGGCGTCCGGCAGTTGCGCGAGCAGCACCTTGCCGAGCGCGCCGGCATGGGCGGGCGTGCGCTTGCCGACGAAGGCGTGCATGCGGACGAGCCGCGTGCCGTCCACCGCCTGCACGCAGATCGCCTCGCCGTCGTACAGAATGCCGACGTGCACCGTCTCCCCGGTGTCGCGTGCGAGGTCCTGCAGCGGCGGCAGCGCCTGCCAGCGCAGTTGCTCGTGGCGCACCGCGGCCGAACCCAGGGTGTGCATGCGCATCCCAAGCGAATAGCGCCCGGTTTCGGGGTCTTTCTGCAGGTACCCGAACGCCTCGATCGTGTGCAGGATGCGGAAGATCGTCGGCTTAGGCTGGCCGAGTGCGGCGGCGAGCTCGGCCAGGCTCCAGTTTTTCTGGCGGGTGAAACAGTCGATCACCTCCAGCCCCTTGTGGAGGGAGCCGAGAAGGTAGGGGTCGCGGGGCGCGGGATCAGGATTTCGCATGTCGGAACAGAGCCCGTATTTCTGTAACGTCGTTTCATAGAGCGGTCTCGTGCCCGGTGCAAGCCCGCGGGTCGCCGGTTGCCTTCCCCTTTCGCAGGCGCAAAATACCGGCATGCTGATCGCCCGCACCCTGCCCGAGCTTCGCGCCGCCACCGACCGCCTGCGCGAACGCGCACCAGCGCTCGCACTGGTGCCCACCATGGGGGCGCTGCACGACGGGCATGGCGCGCTGGTGGCGGCGGCGGTCGCCAGCGGGGCGGCAGCGGTCGCCTCCATCTTCGTCAACCCGTTGCAGTTCGGGCCGGCCGAGGATCTTTCGCGCTACCCGCGCGACGAGGCGGGCGATCTGGCGAAGCTGGAAGCCTGGGGCTGCGCCCTGGCCTGGCTGCCGGATGTGGCCGTCATGTACCCCGAAGGCGGAGCCACCACGATCGTGCCGGAAGGACCGGCCGAGGGCTGGGAAGGTGCGGCCCGGCCCGGGCATTTCCGCGGCGTGTCGACGGTGGTGGCCAAGCTGTTCGGCCAGGTGGGAGCGGAGGCGGCGTATTTCGGCGAGAAGGACTGGCAGCAGTTGCAGGTGGTGCGGCGCACGGTTGCCGACCTGCACCTGCCGGTGAGCGTCGTCGGCGTGCCCACGGTGCGGGAGGCGGACGGGCTCGCCCTGTCGTCACGCAACCGGTACCTGACGGAAGCGGAACGGACGCGCGCGCCGGCGCTGCACCGCGCGCTGGTGCGGGCGGCGGCGTCGCTGGCCGGCGGGGATGCGGCGGCGCCGGTGCTGGCGGCCGAGCGGGCGGGACTGGAGCGGGACGGGTTCGCGGTGGACTACCTGGCGCTGGTCGATGGGCCGTCCCTGCGCGCGATCGACGCGGTGCGGGCGGGCGCACGGCTGATCGCGGCAGCGCGCGTGGGCGCGGTGCGGCTGATCGATAATTTCGCGGCCGCGTAAGGGACGCGTTCCCCCGAAGCCGCCCGCTCTGGCCGCGCCCCTGGGTTGCATCGCGCCGCCCGCTCTTGACCCACGGCGCCACCGGCCGAGTATCCCGCCGACCAAGGAGGATCATCCATGCCGAATGACGCCCAGACCGCCCCGCACCCCGAGGCGGAGACCGACCACCTGCCCCTGTCGGGCCTGGTCGTGCTCGACCTCACCCTGGCCCGTGCCGGGCCCACCGCGGTGCGCCACCTGGCCGACTGGGGTGCGACGGTCATCCGCATCGAACCCCCGCCCGCCGGCGGGGAGGACATCGCCGGCAACCGGCACGGCTTCGATTTCCAGAACCTGCACCGCAACAAGCGCGCGATCCAGCTCAACCTGAAGGACCCCGCCGGCCACGAGGCCTTCATGCGCCTCGCGCGCAAAGCGGACGTCGTGATCGAGAACATGCGCGCCCAGGTGAAGCACCGGCTGAAGGTGTCGTACGACGACGTGCGCGCGGTCAATCCGCGGATCGTCTACGGCTCGATCAGCGGTTTCGGCCAGACCGGGCCCTACGGCCACCGCGCCGGCGTCGACCAGATTGCCCAGGGCATGGGCGGGCTGATGTCGATCACCGGCCTGCCCGGCCAGGGGCCGGTGCGAGTCGGCATCCCCATCGACGACCTGACGGCCGGCAACCTGCTGGCGATGGGCATCATGATGGCGCTGTTCGACCGCACCCGCACCGGCGTCGGCCGCTGGGTGCAAACAAGCCTGCTGGAAGCGCAGATCTTCATGCTCGACTTCCAGGCCGCGCGCTGGCTGATGGCCGGCGAGGTCGCCAAGCAGGCCGGCAACGACCACCCGACGGGGATCCCGACCGGCGTGTTCCCGACCAGTGACGGCAGCATCAACATCGCCGCCAGCTCGACCCGGGTGTGGGAACGCTTCTGCGACGCCATCGGCAAGCCGGAGTGGAAGGCCAAGCCGGAATGGAAGACGCAGAAGGGCCGCAGCGGCGACCGCGTCACCATCAACGCCGCGATCGGCGAGATCACCCGCACCCAGCCGGCCGAGCATTGGATCGAGCTGTTCGAGTCGAACGGCATCCCGTGCGGGCCGATCTATACGATCGACCAGGTGTTCGCCGACCCGCAGGTGAAGCATCTCGGCATGGCACGTATGATGAAAAGCCCAGTGATCGGCGACAAGCCGGTGGTCGCCTCGGCGCTGACCATCTCGGGCTTCTCCAAGGACATCCGCCTGCCGACGCCGGAAGCGGGGTCCAGCACCGACGAGGTCCTGCGCGACGTCGGCTACAGCGACGACGAACTCGCAGAGATGCGCAGCAAGGGAGTGATCTGACCATGGACACCGTTACCGCAACGACGCGCGAGTACGCCGGCGGCAAGATGCTGGCCTCGATCGAGGGCGGCGTCGGCCTGGTCACGTTCAACCAGCCCGAGAAGCGCAACGCCATGTCGATGGAGATGTGGCAGGGGCTGGGCGACATCCTGGATGCGTTCGCCGCCGACCCGGCGGTGCGGGTGGTCGTGCTGACCGGGGCAGGGGACAAGGCGTTCGTCTCGGGGGCCGATATCAGCCAGTTCGAGAAGAACCGCTCCAATGCCGATGCGCAGGTGGAATACGACCGGCTGACCAGCGTCGGGCGTGGCAAGCTCGCGAGCTTCGCCAAGCCGACGATCGCGCGCATCCGCGGCTTCTGCCTGGGCGGAGGGCTTGCGATCGCGATGCAGACCGACCTGCGCATTGCCGCCGAAGGCAGCCAGTTCGGGATTCCCGCCGCCCGCCTCGGGATCGCCTATGCGTTCGACGGGCTGCGCAAGCTCGTGCAGCTCGTGGGTCCGGCGCACGCGCGGATGATCCTGTACACCGCGAACCGGATCGGGGCGAAGGAAGCGGAACGGATCGGCCTCATCAACCAGGCGGTGGCGGATGCGGCGCTGGACGAGGTGGTGCTGGGCATCGCGCGCACCATCGCCGACAACGCGCCGCTGTCGATCGCGGCGTCCAAGCTGACGATCAACGAGGTAATGAAGGACCCGGCGGATCGCAACCTGGATGCGGTGCGCCGCGCCGGGGCGACCTGCTTCGACAGCGCGGATTACAAGGAAGGCCGCAGCGCATTCCTGGAAAAGCGGCGGGCGCAGTTCACCGGGCGTTGAGCCCGGGTACGCAGAAAGGCCGGGGCTTGAGCCCCGGCCTTTCTCATTTCGCGCAGGCCGTGCCGGATCAGAAGCTGGTCCAGGCGTAGAGCAGGAAGGCGCTGTTATCGCCTGCGTTGCGCCCGAAGCCGTCGTAGTTCGAGCTGGCGCCGTTGTAATCGGTATAGAACATGTATTCGGCGCCGATCTTCAGATTGGCCCAGGGGCGCCACAGCGACTTGTCCTTGCCGAACGGCACCCAGTCGGCTTCGATGCTGAAGCCATTGTAGTTGGGCGAGTTGTTGGCGAAGCCTACGAAGTCCGCACCGAGCTGCGCGCCCGTCTGGTAGGTGATCGGGTTGGTCGACCCCCAGCCGGCGAACCAGCCCAGGGTGACGCCATAGGTGTTTTCGTACCAGGTACTGGGCGTTCAGGTTTATCGTGTTCAGCCCGTAGTCGGACCCCACGCTGGTGCCGTTGGCGGCGTTGTAGCTCGCGCTGCTGGCGGTGAGGTTCTGGTCCTCGTGTACGAAGATGCCTTGCACGGTGACGGTATGCTTGCCGGTGCCGAGGAACTGGTAGCCGCCGTCGATCGCATAGTCGGTGTAGCTGTCCTGGCCGGTGCCGAACAGCGGATTGATGTTGGCGTGCAGCATGGTGAAACCGGCCCACGCCGCGTTGTTGCCCCAGTCCCATTCGTAGGCGCCGCGGACGTAGGGCATGAGGTTGTTGCTGACCGGGCCGCCCTCGGTCCCGAGCCGCGCGGACAGCCACGGGCTTTGCGTCCCGTAGGCGCCGGCTTCCAGATAGAGATGCTCATTGTACCAGGCATAGGCCGTCACGCCGATGACGTTGCCGGCGAAGGCGCCGTTGAGCAGGGAGCTGGCGCCCGGCATGATCTGAAGCTGGCTCGCATAGAACGGGTAGCCCCAGGCGAAGGTGCTGTTGTACGGGTCCTGTACCGTCGGGTTGTTGTTCACCGACACACCCAGGGTCAGATCGTTGCCGAACGCCTGGACAGTCGTGACGTAGGGACGCAGGTCGGTGTTATCCAGAACGACGGTGTTGTCGAAGTTGGAATACGTCATCTGAATGAAGCCGCCGGTGTGGCTGGTGAGGCCGCCGGCGATGAAGACGCTGACCTGGTCGAGCGAAGGATTGTTGTTGCTGTCGTAGTGGTGCGGCACGGCGTCGGCCGGGTAGTCCTTGCCGACATGGGTGAACGACGTCATCACCATGGCTGACAGCGGGATATGCGCTTCCAGGCCGGAGCCGCCACGTTGCGTATAGCCGGTGATCTTGAACGCCCGCCCGAACGGGGTGAGCTGCGGGCCGAACCCGCCGACATGGCAGGCGGTACAGGGCTGCCCGGTCTGGGCGGCGAAGGCCGGCAGCGCGTCCGCCCGATGCTGCTGGGTGAACAGCATGGATGCGGCCACCACCAGCCCGCCCAGGCTCAGCGCAAGGGCGCCGGCGGTGCGGTATTCAACGGATTGCATGCCCGTCTCCCTTTGATGACATGGCGGCAATCTCTCCATCCGGCGGTGCTCCGTCGTTGATCCAGATCAACGACCGGCGGTTCCGCCGGGAAGTGTGGCTATTTCAGGGTTGCGAGGAAGGCGATCAGGTTGGCGCGCTTGGTGGCGTTCTTCAGGCCGGCATAGGGCATCTTGGTGCCGGGCACCACTTTCTGCGGGTCGTCGAGGTACTTATCCAGGACATCGGGGGTCCAGACAAGGTTGGCGTTCTTGTTGGCGACCGAATAATCGTAGCCGGCTTCCGATCCGGTACGCCGGCCGACCACGCCGGACAGGGACGGGCCGATCTTGTTCTGCCCCGCCTGGTCGGAATGGCAGATCGCGCATTGCGACTGGAAAACCTGCTTGCCCGCGGCCGCATCCGCGGCGCGCGCCGTGCCGCCGGCCGCGATCGCGCCGAGCACGCCGAGCGCGACGATCGCAGCCGGCACGACACCAGAACTGAAACAGGACATGCCCGGTCCTCCATATTTGCCGAAGCCACCTTACACCTTTGCACGGCGCACCGGAATAGCTCCGTTGCGCCTGCGGCAGAAATGGGTCTATCCTAGGAAAGGTTACGGCAAGACCCAGCGGCCAAGGAGGACATTCCGATGCCCGGCACCGCTTCCCGCCTCGCCCATCTGTCGCGTCGCACCTTGTCGCGCCGCCGGGCGCTCGCCGGCGGCCTTGCGGTCGCGTCGCTGCCGCTGCCCTTCGTGCGCGCGCACGCCGCCGCGCCGATCCGCGTCGGCTTTCCGGTGCCGCTCAGCAGCCCCTACGCGGATGAAGCGGTCGAGATGGTGCGCGGCGCACGCACCGCGATCGCCATGTTCAACGACGCGGGCGGGCTGGCCGGCCGCCCGGCCGACCTAGTGGTGCGCGACTTCCGCATGGACCCGCGGGTCGCGTCCTCCGGCACGCTCGAGCTCATCAAGTCGGGCGTCGATTTTCTCAGCGGCGGCCTGTCGCCGGAGGTGCAGCTCGCCATCAATGCCGCGGCGCGCAAGCACAACATCCTTTACAATGCGTTGTCGCAGTCCGACGAGATCGTTGCGACTCCAGCCTGGGGGCCAACCACCTTCCACGAAGGCCCGACGCCGCATATGTCGAGCCATGTGCTCGGCGATTACGCCTTTCCCCAGTTCGGCGACCGGGTTGCGTTCCTGGCGGTGAACTATTCGGTCGGGAAGGAGCTGGTCGCGGGGCTCAAAAGCGCCGGCAAGCCGCATGGCATCACGCCGGTGGCCGAAGTCTACCATCCGATCGGCACCACCGATTTCACGCCCTACCTGCAACGCATCATCGCGGCCAAGCCGAGCATCGTCTTCTTCTGCAACTATGGCCCGGATCAGCGGTACTCGATACAGCAGGCCAGCTGGGCGGGTCTCAAGAACAGCGCCAAGCTCGCGGTGCCGGTCATCTCCATGACCGCGCGGCTTGCCGCCGGGTCGGAAGCCTACGAAGGCGTGATCGGCTGCGCTTCCTACTACTGGCGGCTGGAAGACAGCATCGCCAGCGCAAACATCTTCAACCGGCGCTTCCGCGAACTGAACGAGGGGCGGGTGCCGACCGGCTACGCCGCGCTCGGCTTCGCCGGGCCGATGACCATGCTCACCGCGGCAAAACAGGCCGGCAGCATCGGGACGGCACAGGTGCGGGCGGCGATGCTGGCGATGAAATACGACCTCTACAAAGGCCCCGAATATTATCGTGCGTGCGACCACCAGGCGGTGCAGGCGATGCTGGTGCTGGAAAGCCGTTTCACCGTCGACGCGGCGGACCGCGACGTGTTCAGCATCGTCAAATCCTACCCGGCGAACGAGGCCATCCTGGCGACCTGCGCGGCGGAAGGGCACAAGTAGCGGCGGCAACCATTCAGCGCACGGTCCGGCGGTCCACCGGGCTTGGCTCTGCCGCCTGGTCTTCACCGTCTGGGCGCCCCCTTGTCCGGCCAAGGGGCGCGTGCGACGGACAGGGAGGTACCGCACCGAGGCCCGCCCCATGCACGCCCCCGTCGACTGCGACCTCCATCCGACCGTTCCCGGCCTCAAGGCCCTGCTGCCCCATCTCGACCCGATCTGGCGCGAGACCGCCAGCCGCCGGGGCCTCGATGAGCTGGTGCCGATCTCCTATCCCGCGAACGCGCCGCTCACTGTGCGCGCCGACTGGCGCGGGGAGGGGGGGCAGGGGGCTTCCTCTGCCGAGCGCCTCGCCGCCGAGGCACTCGCCCCCTTCGGCACCGGCACCGCGATCCTGAATTGCCTGTACGGCGCCCAGGTGCTGTTCAGCGACGACCTGGCGGCGGCCTTCTGCCGCGCGCTGAACGACTGGGTCGCCGCCACGTTCCTCAATCGCAACCCGGCCTTTCGCGCCTCCATCGTCGTGCCGATGACCAACGCCGAGCTTGCGGTGGACGAGATCGAACGCCGCGCCCCCGATCGCCGCTTCGTCCAGGTGCTGCTGCTGGTGGGCGGGGAAATCCCCGCCGGCAGGCGCGCCAACTGGCCGATCTACGCGGCCGCCGAGCGCCACGGACTGCCGATCGGCATCCATGCCGGCAGCCTCTATCGGCACCCGACCACGCCGGTCGGCTGGGCAACGACCTTCACGGAAGACTACATCAGCCAGGCCACCGCCTTCGCCTCCGCCCTCACGTCCCTGGTGGCGGAGGGGGTGTTCGCGAAATTCCCCGCGCTGACCGTGGTGCTGCTCGAATCGGGCGTCTCCTGGCTGCCGGCGCATCTCTGGCGGCTGACCAAGTTCTGGAAAGGGCTGCGCAGCGAAATTCCCTGGGTCGCCGATCCGCCCACCACCCTGGTGCGCGAGCGGGTGCGGCTCACGTTGCAACCATTTGACGGGCCGTCCGACCCGGCCCATGTTTCCAGGCTGATGGACCATCTCGGATCGGACGAGATGCTGTTGTTCTCCACCGACTATCCGCATTGGCAGTTCGACGGGGCCGCGGCCCTGCCGGATGGGCTCGATCCGGCGCTGGCACGCAAGATCATGGTGGACAATCCGCTGAAGACGTATCCGCGGCTGAGGGAGACCGCTCCATGACCATCGATGTCCCGCCCGGCGACGTGCGTCCGCAGGCCGGCCCGGCGCCGGCCAGCAACACCCGCCTTGCCATCGCCGATTGCGACATCCATCCGCGCCCGGCCGGAGCGGGCATCGGCGGGGTCAGCCGATCGCTGTATCCCTACCTGTCGCAGCGCTGGCGCGCGCATATCGAGACCTACGGCGTGATCTACCGCCAGCCCTGGCAGAAAGGGCCGGCCTATCCCAAGGCACAGCCGCAGGCGTGCCGGCGGGACGCCTGGCCGGCGGGGGCGATGCCGGGCAGCGACCTCGGGTTCATGGCGGCGCAGCACCTTGATCCCAACAACGTTGGCTTCGGGCTGCTGAACCCGCTGACGTCGGGGCAGGGGGCGATGAACCCCGAACTTTCGGGCGCCATCACGCACGCCACCAACGAGTGGCAGATCGCGGAATGGACGTCGAAGGACAAGCGCCTGCACGGGTCGGTGGTGGTGCCGTACGAGGACGGGCCGGCGGCGGCGGCCGAGATCGCCCTGCGGGCCGGGGATAAGAACTTCGCCCAGGTGCTGCTGCTGACCCGCACCGCCGAGCCGCTCGGCCAGCGCCGCTACTGGCCGATCTACGCGGCCGCCGCCGAAGCCGGGCTGCCGATCGGGATCCACGCCTTCGGCTACGGCGGCTGGCCGATCACCGCCGCCGGCTGGGGGTCCTACTACATCGAGGAAATGGTCGGCCACGCCCAGGCCCAGCAGGCGGCGCTGGCGAGCCTGATCCTGGAGGGTGTGTTCGAGCGCTGGCCGGGGCTGAAAGTCGTGCTGATCGAGGGCGGCTTCGCCTGGGCCGCCGCCTTCGCCTGGCGGCTCGATCGGCACTGGGCCAAGCAGCGTGGGGAAGTGCCGCAGGTGAAGCGGCCGCCGTCCGAGTACATGCGGACGAACGTGTGGTTCACCACCCAGCCGGTAGAGGAACCGGAGCCGCGCCAGCACCTTGCCGAGGCGATCGCGTGGATCGGCTGGGATCGCGTGCTGTTCGCGACCGACTATCCGCACTGGGATTTCGATGATCCGGCGCATGCGCTGCCGATCCGGATGACCGAGGCGCAGAAGCGGATGGTGTTCCGCGACAACGCGCGGGCGGTGTTCGGGGCGTAGGTCGGGAGGCGTTGGCCGGGCTGCATTGCCGCCCCTGGTGATGCGGCGCGTCGCGCACTCGCGGCGACGGATTGGAAACAGGTGGACGCGATGACGGACGAGGATATCGCCCGGCAGATCGCGTCCAATCCCGACGCCGCGCCCGATATGGCGCCGGACATCGATGTCCGCGCGATCCCGCTGGCGGCGGGTATGACGCAGGCGCAATTCGCCGCCGCCTATGAATTCAGCGTGCGGACCGTTCAGGAATGGGAACGGGGCGCCAAGCGGCCCAGCGGTCCGGCTCGGACCCTGTTGCGTGCTATCAAGGGGAACCCGGAGGGCTTACGGAAAGCACTCGCCGCCGCATAGCCGGGACGCTCGCCACGAAAATCGGGCGGATGGATCGGGCGTCGCGCTCCGGCGCATGGCTGGCGGAGAGGGTGCTGGCCTCGGCGCGGGTGTGCAATTCCCTGACGTGACGGTGGGCGGCAGAATCTTCCACCCCGGCCAGGCAAATAATTTCTACATATTCCCGGCGATTGGACTGGCGACCTACGTGGCGCGGCCGCGGCGTCATCACTGACGCGTGCTTCATCGCCGCGGCCGAGGCCTCCGCCGACCAGATCGGCCCGGATCTGCGTGCGAAAGGCATGCTATTCCCGGGTCAGGCCAATATTCTGGAGACGGAGGTCACGACGGCGACCCGCGCCGCCGAGTTCATGTTCGACAACGGCCTCGCGCAGGTCGAGCGGCCGCGCGACATCCGCGCCTGGATTCCCACGCGGCGCCGTCACTTCTCCGCGCGGCGTCCTTCGGTGCGTTGACTTGCCCGACGCGCCTGCCCCACCTGAGTAACGATCGGCCGAGGAGGACCCCTGGGAACGCTACGGGTTCGGGAACCGCCATCCTGCGAAGGGGGCAGCCGGCCGCGCCGTCCGTTCGCGCCTGCCCCCCGTGCCGGGCCCGGCGGCTCCATCCCTCCAGTGGAAAGGGGGACACACGTGGCTGCGAAGACCAAGGTTGCCGCCTACCAGGCAAAGCGCGACTTCACCCGGACGGCCGAGCCGAGCGGCCAGGCCGAGATCGCCCCCGCGAAGCGCCGCCGCTTCGTCATCCAGAAGCACGCAGCGACGCGATTGCATTACGACCTGCGCCTGGAACTGGACGGCGTCTTCAAATCCTGGGCCGTCACCCGCGGCCCGTCTCTCGATCCCGCCGACAGGCGCCTCGCGGTCGAGGTGGAGGATCACCCCCTGGATTACGGTGACTTCGAGGGCACCATCCCGAAGGGGCAGTATGGCGGCGGAACGGTCCAGCTCTGGGACCGCGGCACCTGGGAACCGGAGGGCGACCGGACGCCCGAGGACGCGCTGACCGCCGGCGACCTGAAATTCACCCTGGACGGGCAGCGCCTGCAAGGAAGCTGGGTTCTGGTGCGGATGAAGCACGATCGGACCCGCGGCAAACGTACCAACTGGCTTCTCATCAAGCACCGGGACGATCATGCGCGCGACGGCGACGGTGATGCCATCCTCGCCGAGGATCGTTCCGTCGCCTCGGGCCGGTCGATGGCCGAGATCGCGAAAGGCACCGGCCCGGGCCCGAAGCCTTTCATGCTGGCAGCCCAGGGCCCGGCCGATCCCGACGCGGTGTGGGACAGCAAGACGGACCTCGCGGCCGGGCAGCGCCGGCAACGGGGAGCGACACCCAAGCCTGCACCGACGCGGCGCGACCCGTCGCGCGGGCTCCCTGATTTCATCCCCCCGCAGTTGTGCCACCCCGTCACCCGTCCCCCCTCGGGTGCGGACTGGGTGCACGAGATCAAGTTCGACGGGTATCGGATGCAACTGCGCGTGCAGGGCGGCAAGGTCACGTTGAAAACCCGGAAGGGCCTCGACTGGACCGACAAATTCGCGGCCATCGCCGCGGAGGCGGCTGGGGTGCCCGACGCGATCATCGACGGGGAGATCGTGGCGCTCGACCAGGACAGCGTCCCCGATTTCGCCGCACTGCAGGCAGCGCTCTCCGAGCAGAACACCGCTGACCTCGTGTTTTACGCCTTCGACCTGCTGTTCGATGCCGATACCGACCTACGCCCGCTGCCGCTCGTGGAGCGGAAATCCCGGCTTGAAGCGATGCTCACGGGACGCACCGTGCGCGAAGCCCCACGCATTCGCTTTGTCGAGCATTTCGCAACGGGCGGGGACGCGGTGCTGCGCTCGGCCTGCCGGCTTTCGCTGGAGGGCATCATTTCGAAGCGGGCGGAAGCGCCCTACCGTTCCGGTCGCACGGAGAGCTGGACCAAGGCCAAGTGCCGTGCCGGGCACGAGGTCGTCATCGGCGGCTGGACCACCACCAACGGCAAGTTCCGCTCGCTGCTGGCCGGCGTGCATCGCGGCCGGCACTTCGTCTATGTCGGACGGGTCGGGACCGGCTACAGCGCGCCCAAGGTCCGACAGTTACTGCCGCGCCTGAAGGCTGCCGCCTCCACCCGCTCGCCCTTCACCGGCGTCGGCGCTCCCCGCAAGGAGGAGAACGTCCACTGGCTGCGCCCGGGGCTCGTTGCGGAGGTAGAATTCGCGGGCTGGACGGGCGACGGGATGGTCCGCCAGGCGGCGTTCAAGGGCTTGCGCGACGATAAACCGGCGGCCGAGGTCACGACGGAAGCACCCGTGGCGCCCGAAGACGCGGACGTTCCCGTGCCCGTCGCCGCGAAGGTGCCCCGGAAGACGGCGGCGAAGGCGCCGACCGGCGGGAAATCTGTCGTCATGGGTGTGCTGATCACCCACCCCGACAAGCCCCTGTGGCCCGGCGCCGGCGACGGCGTGCCGGTAACCAAGCTGGAGCTGGCGCATTATCTCGAAGCTGTCGGCGCGTGGATGCTGCCCCATATCGAAGGCCGCCCGTGCTCGATCATCCGCGCACCGGACGGGATCGGCGGGGCACAGTTCTTCCAGCGTCACGCCATGGCCGGAACGTCGAACCTTCTGGAACTGGTCACGGTCTTCGGCGACCGGAAACCCTATCTCGAGATCGACCGGATCGAGGGCCTCGCCGCCGTGGCGCAGGTCGCCGCACTGGAGCTACATCCGTGGAACTGTCAGCCGAAACATTCCGAGGTTCCGGGGCGGCTCGTGTTCGATCTCGACCCCGGGCCGGACGTCGCCTTCGCGGCGGTGGTCGCAGCGGCGCAGGAGATGCGGGAGCGGCTGGAGGTGCTCGGCCTCGAGGGCTTCTGCAAGACGACGGGCGGGACGGGGCTGCATGTCGTCACGCCGCTCGCGCTGCGGGGCAAGGGGCAGCTCGGCTGGCCGGACGCCAAGGGTTTCGCGCACGAGGTCTGCATGCGGATGGCGCGCAGTGCTCCCGATCGCTACGTCGTCACCATGGCCAAGCGGGTGCGCCAGGGCCGGATCTTCCTCGACTACCTGCGCAACGACCGCATGGCGACGGCAGTGGCGCCGCTGTCGCCTCGCGCCAGGCCGGGCGCGACCGTCTCCATGCCGCTGACCTGGGCGCAGGTGAAGCCGGATCTCGATCCCGCGCGCTTCACGATCCGCACGGCCCCCGCGCTGTTGCGCAAGACCAGGGCGTGGGGGGAGTACGACGCCGCCGGGCGCCCGCTGGAGGACGCGATCAAGCGCCTGGGCCAGACGAAGCGCGCGGCATGAAGGCGTCCGCTACGGGCTCGTCAGGGAATAGCCGAATCGGGTTGCGGTTCGGCGGCAGCGGCGATTCCAGCGATCGGAGGATGCCGAAGTCTATTGGGATGCTCAGCGCGTTCGCCCTCGTCAGGCTGGGAGTCGGGGCTGCGTTCATGCGGCCCTGGGGCGGCTACGACGCCGTCAGTCGCCAAACACATACCACCACGGCCGCCGCGCGATCCTGATCGAGGTCTCCACCGACATGCCGGGCGAGAGCCACCGTGCCGCCTCGGGCAGGTCATCGATGTCGATCTTTACCGGAACGCGCTGCACGACTTTGATGAAATTCCCGGTGGCGTTCTCCGGCGGCAACAGAGCGAACTCGGAGCCCGTCCCGCGTTGGATGCTGTCCACATGGCCCTTGAGGGGTGTGCCCGGAAAGGCATCGACCCAGATGGTAACGGGCTGACCGGGTCTGACCCAGGTCAGCTGTGTCTCGTTGTAGTTGGCCGTGACATACATCCTGCGTGGCACGATCGAGAACAGGACCTGGCCCGGCTGCACGTAGCTGCCCACCTCGACGGACCGGTGGGCGATGCTGCCGGACTCTACCGACCGGATCCTGGTGTAGGACAGGTTCAGTTCCGCGCGCGCCAGGTCGGCTTGGGCGCGATCCACCGCGGCGTCGGCCTGCTGTAGCTCCGTCTGCAGGACCCTGAGGTGATCCTGTGCCGCATCGCGTACCGCCAGGTCCCCCTGTACTTCGGCCTCCACCTGGCCGATATCCGACTGCGCCTGTTGCCACCGCTGGGTGGTACTCGCCCCGGTCTTCGTCAGGATGGCATAGCGCTTCAAATTCTGCTGAACGAAGGTCAGCCGCGCGCGTCCGCCGCTGACCTTCGCCTCCGCCTCCGCGATCACCGCCGTCTGCTCGTGCTGCCGGGCGGCGACGTTCCGCGCCGTGGCGGTCGCGTTCTCCAGGCTGGCCCTGGCGCTCTGCACGGCGGTCACGAACTCCCGCGGGTCGAGCTGCACCAGCAGTTCGCCGGCGGTCACGGGCGCGTTGTCATCGACGTGCAGCGTCGTCACATAGGCTGCCACGTGCGGAACGACCGTCACCACATGCGCATCGACATAGGCGTCGTCCGTGTACGCCGAGTACCGGCCCGCGGAGTAGAGGTAGAGCGCGATCGCCGCCAGCAGCACCGCGGCACCCACCGGGAAGGCCAGCGCGCGCCACCGCCACGGCCGCCCGCGCCCGGGGAAAGGCGGCGGCACCGGGGCGTTCATGGCTTCGTCACGACCGGGGTCGGCGGCACGACCGGCACGACGCACAGCGCCACCACGCCGACCACGGCCATGAAAAGGAAGGCATCCGCGTAGGCGAGCACTTCAGCCTGGCGCGCGCCCGCCTCGGCGAGCAGCCGCACCGCCATCGACTGCGCCTGCAGCACCGACGGGCCGTCGCGGGAGGCGATCAGCGACGTCGCCGTCGCCAGCCAATGCCGCGTCGCCGTGTTCGCCATCCCGAGATGCTCGAACAGCCGGGAAGAATGGAAACTCTCCCGCCGGTCGATCAAGATGGCAACCAGCGCCACGCCGAGCGCCGCACCGAACTGCCGGAAGCCCATATAGAGCGAGACGCCGTCCAGCAGCTTCTGCTGCTCGATCTTCGCCACCGTGCCGCTGCCGACCGACGGCAGCAGTGGCGACAGGCAGGCCGCGTACAGCACCAGCGGCAGCAGCAGCATCGAATCCGGCGTCCCCGTCGTGATCAACCGGGAGAACAACAGCATGGACGCGATCAGCGCGATGAGGGCAAGAATGATCGTCTTGCGTTGGCCGATGCGGGCGACGAGCGGCACGACCAGCGGTCGCAACGCTGCCGCCGCCAGGGTGTACACGCACATGATCTGCCCGGTGCGTGCCGCGGTGTGCGGCGCGGCATCGACATTGCGCAGGAATTCCGGCAGCGCGTAGAGGCTTCCTGACAGGATGATCCCGGTGAAGACCCCGATCAGGGCGGAGGACACGACACGCCGATCCCGCAGCAGGTCAAGGCACAGAAGGGGCGTCCGATTGCCCGGATTGACCTGCCACCACACGAACGCGACCAGGCCGAGACCTGCACTCACGCCCAGATCCCGGATCTGCGGCGCAGCGAACCAGCCGTCGATCTGCCCGCGGCTCAGAATCACCTGCAACGACACCAGGGCGATACCGAGCAGCGCGATGCCAAGATAGTCCGTCTCCCGCATGCGCGGCGCCGTCTCCGGCGGCAGGCGCGGGAAGCTGCGTGCGAGAATGATCATGGCGCTGCCGCCGTACAGCAGATCGGGCAGGAACATCAGCCGCCAGGTGAAGCGGTCGGTGATATAGCCGCTGCACAGCAGTCCGGCGGCGCTCGACAGATAAAGCAGGGTCGAGATGCGCATCAGCGAAGAACTGCGCTGTGCCTTCGGCAGCAGCAGATAGACGGTGGCGCGCCACCAGACATACAGCCCCGCCGCGGCAAGGCCTTGCACCGCGCGCCAGAGCAGCAGCACCTCGAGGCTCGGGGCCGTCGCGCAGCCGATCGAGGTGAGCATGAACACGGCCACCGTGCTCATCAGATAGCGCTTGTAACCGTAATGTTGCGCCATCCAGATGCTGAGGGGTATCCCTAGGAACAGCGCGCAGCTATAGACCGTGAGCACCCAGCTCCCTTGGTCGGCCGACACCCCGAGCGTGCCGACGATGTCGGGCAGCACCAGGTTCATGCTGTCGTTGGTGTAGAATTCCATTCCGGTCGCGAGGCCAAGGCCCAGCAACAGCAGGCCGGTCCCGCCTGGCACCGAAGCGACGACCGGCCCCGGCTCCGTACTGCCGGTGGCGACGAGCGTCGACACGCCCGGTCTCATGGCCGGCCGAGGTCCGCCGCCGCGACGACCAGGAAACCGCCGACCAGGCCGAGATGCTCGAAAAACGCGTTCTCAATCACGAACCGCTCCGTCCCTGGGGGCAGCGTCCAGAACCGGTTGGCGAGAAGGCTCGCGATCAGGGTGAACCCAGCCAGCCACAGCGCGCCCAGCCAGCGCAAACGTCCCGACAGGACCAGCGCCGAGCCCACCAGCTCGGTGCCGATCACCGCTGCCGCGAAGACCGGCGCCGGGGCCAGGCCGACGCGCGCCTGTTCGGCGACGGCGGCCGGGAAATCCATCAGCTTGTCGATCCCCCCTTGCAGATAGGCGGCGCAGAGCAGCAGCAACCCGAGCCGCACCACCCAGGGCGAAGCGCCCAGCGCAGCGATCCGCCCGCGCATCAGAACGCCCAGCAGGAACAGCCGAGCGCGCCCCAGAACCCGCGCTCATCCGCGACCGGTGCCGCCGGGGACCGCGCCCAGGCATGCGCGTGGCCGTGCACGCCGCAGGCGCTGTCGCAGCAGGCGGCGCCCGTGCGCGGCGCCACCGCCTCCGCGCGCAGCCCGCCCTGGTAGCCGCCGAACCGGTTCACCGGCGACCAGTCCGGCATCGCCCGCGGCCGCGGCGGCGCGAGGTCCGTGTAGCCGCCCGCCCCGTGCACCACCTTGCCGCCGACGATCGTCAGCAGCGCGGTGATGTGGCGGATCTCGGCCTCCGGCACCGCGAAATAATCACGATCGAGCAGCGCGACATCGGCAAGCTGGCCCGGCACGATCTGCCCCTTGCGTCCCGTCTCGCCGGTGAACCAACCCACCTTCTCGGTCCACATACGCAACGCTGTCTCCCGATCCAGCAGATTGCGCGTGGGGTAGAGCCGCATCCCGCCCAGGGTCTGCCCGGTGGTCAGCCAGGCGAGGCTGACCCAAGGGTTGTAGGAGGCGACCCTTGTCGCATCGGTGCCGGCGCTGACCGGCAGGCCCATCTCCAGCATGCGCGCGACCGGCGGCGTCGCTTCGGCCGCGGCGGCGCCGTAGCGGGCGACGAAATCCTCGCCCTGGTAGGCCATGCGGTGCTGCACCGCGATGCCGCCGCCGAGGCGGGCGATGCGCTCCAGGCTGGCCTGGCTGACCGTCTCCGCGTGGTCGAAGAACCAGTTGATGTTGTCGATGGGGATGTCCGCGGCCACCGTCTCGAACACATCGAGCGCGCGGCTTATCGTTTCGTCGTACGTGGCGTGCAGCCGCCAGGGCCAGCGGTTGACCGCGAGCAGGCGGATCACGCTTTCCAGCTCGCCTTCCATCTCGGCCGGCATGTCGGGGCGCGGCTGGCGGAAATCCTCGAAATCGGCGGCGGAGAACACCAGCATCTCGCCGGCGCCGTTGAGGCGGAACCAGTCGTCACCCTGGTGGTAGCGTGACGAGGACGTCCAGCGGCTGAAATCCGCCAGCTCCTGCTTCGGTTTCTGGGTGAACAGGTTGTAGGCGATGCGCACCGTCAGCTCCCCGGCGGCGGCCAGCCGTTCGACGATCGCGTAGTCCTCCGGGTAGTTCTGGAAGCCGCCGCCGGCGTCGATCGCGCTGGTGACGCCGAGCCGGTTCAGCTCGCGCATGAACTGCTTCGTCGAGTTCTCCTGGTATTCGGGCGGCAGCTTCGGACCCTTGGCGAGGGTCGCATACAGGATCGTCGCGTTCGGCCGCGCGATCAGCAGGCCGGTGGGCGTGCCGGACGCATCGCGCACGATCTCGCCTGCCGGCGGGTCCGGCGTGTCCTTCGTGTAGCCGCAGACACGCAGCGCGGCGGCGTTGAGCAGGGCGCGATCGTAGAGGTGCAGGATGAACACAGGCGTGTCCGGCGCGATCGCGTTGACCTCGTCGAGCGTCGGCAGCCGTTTCTCGGCGAACTGGTGTTCGGTGAAGCCGCCGACCACGCGCACCCATTGCGGCGGCGGCGTGATCGCGACCTGCGCCTTCAGCATCCCCATGGCATCGGCGAGCGTCACCACCCCGTCCCAGCGCAGCTCCATGTTGTAGTTCAGGCCGCCACGGATGAGGTGCAGGTGGTTGTCGCACAGGCCCGGGATCACCCGATGCCCCCCCGCATCGATCACCCGCGTCGCGGTCCCGCGCAACGGCAGGATGTCCCGGTCCTCGCCGACGGCGGTGAACCGCCCGTCCCGGGCCGCGAAGGCGGTGGCACGCGGGGTGGCGCGGTCGAGCGTGGTCAGCCGCGCATTGTGGATGATCAGATCAGGCGTGGTCAGATCAGGCGTGGGCACGGTCATGGTGTGTCTCCTGGGGTGGCGGTCTGTCCGCTCGGCCCGGCGCAGTTGGCGGCGTGGCGCGCCCGTCGCGCCATGACCCGATCGGCCCCGGCGTAGCCGAGCGTCATGGCGAGCACGAGGAGCGCTCCGGTCAGCGCCGGTGGTGCGGGCGAGGGAATGCCGAACACGCGGCAGGCGAAGCCGACGGCAAACGCGACGATCATGCCAAGCGCGGCTTTCACGACGCCCCCGCCAGCCGTCCGCCGGCAATGAAACCAAGGGTCATGGCGATCAGGATCACCGCGCCCACGATGCGCGGCGGCGCCGGGGAGGGGATGTCGAGCACGCGGCAGAACACGCCGACGACGAGGCCGAGTCCCAGTCCGCCAACCGCTTGTAGCATGGCCGCATCCTTCCCCGGGGCCGGCGATTCAGTGACCCTCGCTTCCGCCGAACATCGTCTTCGCGTAGATCAGACCGAGACCGTAGGCGCCGCCGTTCTCGATCGCAGTGAGCACCGTCTGGGTGTAGGTCCCGGTGCGCGCCCAGTCGCGCTGCAGCTCCAGCAGGTATTGCACCGACGTCATCGGCCGCGCGCCGAGCTGGATCATGCGCTCCATCGCCCGCTCATGCGCTTCGTCGGAGACGTCGCCGCAGGCATCGGCGATGACATAGACCTCGAACCCCTGGTCGATCGCCGAGGCGGCCGGTCCGACGATGCAGACCGAGGTCCAGAGCCCGCCGAGCACGATGCGGCCCTTGCCGATCGCGTTGACCCGGGCGATCACCTTCGCATCCTCCCAGGTGTTCATGCTGGTGCGGTCGATCGGCGTCTCCTCCGGGAAGACTGAGGTGATTTCGGCGAACATCGGGCCGGAGAAAGTCTTCTCAGCGACCGTGGTGAGGATGGTGGAGACGCCGAACTCCTTCGCCGCCTTGGCGACCAGGGCGGCGTTGTTGCGCAGGTTGACGACGTCGATCGACTTGGTCGCGAAGGACATCTGCGACTGATAGTCGATCAGGATCAGGGTGTGATCGGTAGGCGACAGCAGGGTGGCGCCCGGGGCCGGGGTCGCCGTGGGGGTCGCGGTGGGCATGGATGCGTCTCCTTATTGAGGGGGTGATCGGATCAGGCTTTGGTATCGACCAGGACGATCTCGGCATCCTCCAGCGCAACGATGCGCAGCTCTGTCTCGTCGCTGATCGCGACGCCGTCGCAGGCATTGGCGCGCACGCCGTTGACCTCTACCGCGCCGCTGGCGAGAACCAGGTAGGCTAGGCGGTCGGCGCCGAGCACGCTCGCCTGGGCGCGGATCGGCAGCGCTTCGGCATCGGTGGTCAAGCCGCTCGCCAAGGGCACCAGCCGGCCGGGCGTCGAGCCAGCCGAACTGCCCGCCGCCGAGGCCATGGTAGGGTCGAAGGTCGATCATGCCTACTCCCCGCGCCCTGAACCGGCCCCCCGATGGACGCAGCGTCTTGTGGAACCGGCGAACGGGAGAAGCAAGCGAAACAATAGAAACCCAGCGTTTCCCGAAAGCGCGTGATCGCCTGCTCAGCTGTATGTGCGCACCTTCTTGACGATCGCCTTTTCCTCCATGTGCGGGACGGAGTGGCTTTTGGTCGCAATGCCTGCAGTTTCGTCACCGGCAGTCACGCAGGGCGCACGGGGCGCACGGGGCGGGCCAATCGCCGCATTGGGAATATCTATTATTCCTGCCGCCGTCCTACCGGGTAACGCGAGCACGGTCGTATCATCACAGTCAGCAGCACGGGACAACGCACGATGACTCCAGAGCATTCCGGGGAAGACGTGCCGACGGTGTCGTCCCACCGTCCGCTCGACCTGAGCAAGATCGCATACCAGCTACCGCAGCCGATGGGCATGGTTCCTGATGTATTGGTCGCGGGGGCGGTCAGGCTCGACGGTGACGAGCGGGATTGGGTGCCGCAATCCCCGGCTGTGTGGTTCAAGCCGCTGCTGCTGAATGTCAGCCAGGGTTACTATATCAACATATTACGAGTACGCGCCTCGGGCGTCCTGTCGCGCCACCGCCATTACGGACCGGTCCATGCGTTTACCCTTCGTGGCGCGTGGCATTATCTCGAACACGACTGGATCGCGTCAACTGGCGACTACGCGTTCGAGCCGGCTGGAGAGACGCACACGCTTGTCGTCCCGGACAATGTGCCGGAGATGGCAACGCTATTTCATGTCACCGGCGGCTACACATACATCGATCCCTACGGGGTCGTGCTGGGTTACGAGGACGTATTCACCAAGCTTGAGCTTGCAACCCGACATTACGAGTTGGTGGGTCTCGGAAAAGATCACGTCCAGAGGCTGGTTCGGTGACGAAGCGCGCCACGATCGATGTCGATGGTATCCCGATCAGCTACCTGACCGCAGGCCAGCGTGGCCCACTGGTGCTGCTACTGCACGGCACCTATTGGAGCCGGGTCTGGCAACCTGTGATGGACGACATCGCCGCTACCGGCCTGCAT
Organism: uncultured Pseudomonadota bacterium; assembly: GCA_963708095.1. GTDB lineage: Bacteria > Pseudomonadota > Alphaproteobacteria > Acetobacterales > Acetobacteraceae > JAJZVS01. The sequence goes on along the minus strand of OY970182.1, from coordinate 1,118,474 downwards.
CCTGTCGCCGTCGATTTCCCGGGCTTTGGCCGATCCGGTGGGGAACTCACGAGTGTGGAAGCCTCGATCCCACAACTCGCCGCCTGGGTCGCGCGCTTCCTGGATGCGATGGGCAATAGGGGCCCTGTGATGATCGCAGGGCACGACATCGGTGGGGGTGTCACGCAACATCTCCTGATCAACGGAGCAGTGGAGGTCTCGCGCCTGGCGCTGGTGAACGCCGTAACGTACAACTCATGGCCCGTCCCCGGGGTCGCCCGCTTTCGCGACCCGGCTGTGACGGCCACAACGTCGACCGAGGATGTTTTGGCCGCACGCCGACAATCCGTGGTGAAGGCGCTCGCCCGCCCAGCGAGCGAAGCCGAGATTGCGGAATATCTCGAGCCGTGGACTGATCCCCGAGTTGCGCGGTCCTGGTTGGCGCTCGCCGGCGCGGCCGATAACCGATACACGCTCGAACTGCTGCCAGGGCTAAGAAAATCGATGACGCCCAAGCTGCTGATCTGGGGCGAGAACGACAGTTTCCAGACAGTCGATTATGCCGAACGCTTTGCAGCCGAGATCCCGGCGACAAGACTCGTACGTATCCGGTCGGCGGGCCACATCCCGATGGAAAACAATTCGCGCGCGGTCGCCAACGCTATGGCCGAGTTTTTTGCCGACGAGCACGACATCATCGAGCAGGCCGGTGGCTAGCAGGCGGCACTCGGCGCGAAGCCAGGTGCATTGGTCACGCTTTCGGCATGCAGACCATCGCTTGGATCCAGAATATGACTTGCCGCCAATCGCTCAACTGAGGAGAACCCCATGCAAACGCATCAAGCCGACTACTTTGCCGCGTATCGCAGACTGAAGCTGTCACGCGACGACAAAGGCGTGCTGGTTGCCGAGTTTCATAGCGACGGCGGCCCGTTCATCATGGATGCGCAGGCTCACACGGAGTTTGTCGATGCCTTTCACCGGATCGGACAGGATCGCGCGAACAAGATTGTCATCATTACCGGCGCGGGCGGGAATTTCATCGGGGACGTGGAATGGCAATCGTTCGGAGACGTCGCCGATCCGGGCGTCTGGAGCAGAATTCATGACGAGGGTCTCCAGACTTTGGAGAATATTGCGAACATTCGGGTTCCGGTGATCGCGGCCGTCGAGGGGCGCGCTCATATCCACTCGGACTATGCGCTCCTCGCCAGCGTCATCGTGGCGGCCGAAGGTGCGACATTCCAGGACGTCGGCCACTTTGCGGTGGGAGTTACGCCGGGTGATGGGATTTTTACAACCTGGAGTTATCGGGCTGGAGCAGGTCGAGCCGAGGCGTTTCTGCTAAATCCACAGCCGCTGCGCGCGCATACCGCATACGAGTGGGGTGTCGTTGCGGAGGTAGTACCGGACGGCAAGGCCGTGGCACGCGCTCGTGAACTGGCCGATTTGTACTTGCAGGCTCCGGAGGTGACACGCCGGAATACCCGCATTCACTTCATTCAGCCGCTGAAGGAACGCATCGTTCGGGAAGTCGGTTACGGACTATCGCTCGAAGGAGCGTCATCGGCCGCCCTGGTTAAATCGAAGCAATCGAAGAGTTAAACTCAGGAGTCACTATCGAGCCGGAATGTGATAGATCTGCGGCAAAGGATGCCCAGGGAATGAACTGTTCTTCCATTCTTCGCCGTCATTCCAATAAAGAGTGGTCGATAGTCTCTCAACGACCCATGCCCTTTTCAGCGGCTTGCTAGGCCAGCTCCGCGGTAGCTGATCGGGAACTGGAGGTACCAGCGAACTGCCCACAGGATGACCTCGGCGGTAAACTGCCGCCCTTTGAACGACCCACCTCGACCCATCGCCGCCTTTCCTCCGCCCCCGTCGCTCAGATCCTACCCGCACGCTGCCAGCTCCCAAACCTTGCAACAGAGCCGGCCGACGTGCCCGACGATGCCATCGCGATGCGGCAGGAACCGTTCGGCATGCTGGTGCGGTCGATCGGCGTCTCCTCCGGGAAGACTGAGGTGATTTCGGCGAACATCGGGCCGGAGAAAGTCTTCTCAGCGACCGTGGTGAGGATGGTGGAGACGCCGAATTCCTTCGCCGCCTTGGCGATCAGGGCGGCGTTGTTGCGCAGGTTGACGACGTCGATCGACTTGGTCGCGAAGGACATCTGTGACTGATAGTCGATCAGGATCAGGGTGTGATCGGTGGGCGACAGCAGGGCGGCGCCCGGAGTCGGTGTCGCGGTCGGTGTCACCGTGGGCATGGATGCGTCTCCGTATTGGGGGGGTGATCGGATCAGGCTTTAGTATCGACCAGGACGATCTCGGCATCCTCCAGCGCAACGATGCGCAGCTCCGTCTCGTCGCCGATCGCGACACCGTCGCGGGCATTGGCGCGCACGCCGTTGACCTCCACCGCGCCGCTGGCGGGAACCAGGTAGGCCAGGCGGTCGGCGCCGAGCGCGTAGGTGGCGCTCTGGCCCGCCTGCAAGGTGGCGCCGAGCACACGCGCCTGGGCGCGGATCGGCAGCGCTTCGGCATCGGTGGGGAAGCCGCTCGCCAAGGGCACCAGCCGGCCGGCGCGGCCTTCGCGCGGGAAAGGCTTGGCGCCCCAGGTCGGCGCGCCGCCGGCACTGTTGGGGATGATCCAGATCTGGAAGATCCTGGTCGTCTCCGTCTCCCGGTTGTACTCCGAGTGGCGGATCCCGGTCCCGGCACTCATCACCTGCACGTCGCCCGCTTCGGTGCGCCCGGTGTTGCCGAGGCTGTCCTGATGCGTGATCGCCCCCTCGCGGACGAAGGTGATGATCTCCATGTCGCGGTGCGGGTGCGGGGGGAAGCCGGTGTCGGCGGCGATCGCGTCGTCGTTCCACACGCGCAATGCACCCCAGCCCATACGGGAGGGATCGTGGTAGTCGGCGAAGGAGAAATGGTGCCGCGTGTCGAGCCAGCCGAACTGCCCGCCGCCGAGGCCGTCATAGGGTCGAAGGTCGATCATGGTGTGCTCCCCACGCCCGAAGCCGGGCGCCGCTGATGGACGCAGCGCCATGTGGAACCGTCGAATGAGAGAAGAAAGGGAAACAATAGAAACTCAGCGTTTCCCGACACCGCGTGACTGCCTGCTCAGCCGCGGATGAACGCCAGCAGGTCGGCGTTGAACGCGTCCTGGTGCGTGCTCGCCAGCCCGTGCGGTGCGCCGGGATAGACCTTCAACGTCGCGCCGCGCACCAGCTTCGCCGACTTCAGGCCCGAGATGCCGATCGGCACGATCTGATCGTCGTCGCCCTGCGCGACCAGGGTCGGGATGTCGAACTTCCCAAGGTCCGCGGTGAAGTCGGTCTCGGAGAACTGCTTGATGCAGTCCAGCACCGGCCTGATCCCCGCCAGCATCCCCTGCAGCCAAAACGACTCCCGCAGCCCCTCCGAAACCTTCGCCCCGGCGCGGTTGAAGCCGTAGAACGGCAGGCTCAGGTCCTTGAAGAACTGCGAGCGGTCGTTGAACACCCCGGCGCGGATGCCGTCGAACACCTCGATCGGCACGCCGTCCGGATTGGCTGCGGTGCGCAGCATCAGCGGCGGTACCGCGCTCAGCAGGACCGCCTTGGCCAGCCGGGCCGTGCCGTGGCGGCCGATATAGCGCGCCACCTCCCCGCCGCCGGTGGAATGCCCGACCAGGACGATGTCCTTGAGGTCGAGCGCCGCGATCAGCGCCGCCAGGTCGTCGGCATAGGTGTCCATGTCGTTGCCGGACCAGGTCTGCGCCGAGCGGCCGTGCCCGCGCCGGTCGTGCGCGATGACGCGATAGCCGTGCTCGCCCAGGAACACCATCTGGCCGTCCCAGGCGTCGGCGGAGAGCGGCCAGCCGTGGCAGAAGACGACAGGTTGGCCGGCCCCCCAATCCTTGTAGAAAAGCTGCGTGCCGTCCCGTGTGGTGATCGTGCTCATCGCCACCCCCTGGCCTGATGCGAGCATTCCCCGCGGATATGCGGCGTGCTGCAGCCTGTCATGGTGCGGGATCGCGGTCTTGGCGTGGAGTGCCGCTTTTTGGCGAAAATCACCCCATCCGTCGCCGCCAGGCGCCCGGGCTGATCCCGACCGATTTCGAGAACACACGGGTAAAATGGCTCTGGTCGGCGAAGCCCGCGGCCTGGGCGATGTCGGCGAGTTCCCGTCCTTTGTCCGCCAGCAGGTGCCGCGCCGTCGCCACCCGCCGCTCCAGCAGCCAGCGGTGTGGGGTGAGGCCCGTCGAGCGCCGGAAGGCGCGCAGGAAATGGCTCGCAGACAAACCACAAGCGTGCGCGAGTTCGGCCACCGTCATGCCCCCGCGCAGATCCTGCGCCATCAGCTCCGTGGCGCGTTTTTCCTGCCAGGGCGCGAGCCCGCCCCGTGACGGCGGCCGACGCGGGCGCAGGTCGCCGTAGCGCTGCGCAAGATGCAGCCCGACCGCGGCGAGGATCTGGTCGATGAACACCGGGCTTGCCTCCGCCGGGCGGACGAGCGCGGGCAGCAGCGCGAGGGCGAGGTGCAGCATGACTCCGTCGATATCGTCCCCGTCGGGGGAGGAGGTGACGGCGAGCGGCGGCGCACGCCGCTCCTCCGCCAGGTCGTCGAGTACCCGCCGGGGCACCTGGAAATTGATCGTGTGGAACGGATCCGGAAGGTCCGAGACCCAGGAGGCACGCAGGTCGTAGAGGTTCATCGAGCCGGCGCCTTGCTGCGCTCGCCGGACGTGCCGTCCGTCCTGCCACTGGTCGCAGCCGGTAAACGGCCGAAGATGGACCACAGCCACAAAGCCGTCCGCGCCCCAACTCGGGATGGTGAGGCCATGGCCGGGGCGGCTCCTCAGAGAACGCGTAACCGTGAAGCCCGACGTGCCGCGGTCTCCGGCGCTGATTGGGTCAACACGGTCCAGCCGGTCCTGCGACGTGAACGGGACATCTGCCGGCCCGGCCCGCCTGGAGCCCGACGCACGTGCCGCCATCTGCGTCCCCCCGGATGACCGTCTGCCTGCACCGACAGCATCGCGGGCCGCCACGCCCGCCCCCCGTCCGGCATGGTCGCGACCGGAAACGTCCGGATCGCACTTGCGCGGCAGGATAGAAAGGGAAACAACGGAAATCCAACGTTTCCGCAGTGCGCATGGCACGGTCGCCCGATCTTGAAGCCTGGGGCGTATTCGCCAGGGTGTCCGAAACCGGCTCCTTCGTGCGCGCCGCCGAGGAACTCGGCCTGTCGAAGGCCACGGTATCGAAAATGATGGCGCGGCTGGAGCGGCGGCTTGGCGTGCCGCTGATGCAGCGCACATCCCGCCGCCTGTCGCTGACCGAGGCGGGGCGGCGCTCCAGCGCGATCGCCCGGCGCCTGCTGGCCGACGCGCAGGCGCTGGAGGCGGCAGCGATGGCGGAGGCGGCGACGCCGCAGGGGCTGGTGCGCCTGGCGGCGCCGATGTCGTTTGGGCTGGCCTACCTGGCCCCGGTGCTGCCGGAGTTCCTGGCGGCGCATCCGCTGGTTTCCGTCGATCTGCGGCTGAGCGATGCGATGGAGGACCTGATCGGCGGGCGATTCGACGCCGCGCTGCGCATCGCGGACCTGGCGGATTCGACCCTGCGGGTGCGGCGGTTGTGCCGGGTGCGGCGCGTGCTCGCGGGTGCGCCAGCGTATTTCGCGCGCCACGGGCGGCCGGAGCATCCGCGCGACCTCTCCGGCCATGCCTGCCTCGGTTATGCGAACCTGCCGGAGCCGGACCGATGGCGCTTCGTTCATGCCTCGGGTGAGGAGGCGGCGGTCGTGCCCGCCGGCCCGCTGGTCGCCAATAACGCCGATGCGCTGGGTCCGGCGCTGCGGGCCGGCCTGGGGCTTGCGGTGCAGCCGGAGTTCGTGGTGTGGGAGGACCTGCTGGCCGGCCGGCTGGAAACGGTGCTGGCGGAGTGGTCGGCGCCCGAGATCGTGGTGAATATCGTGATGCCGCCGGGGCGGGCGCGGGCGGCGAGCGTGACCGCGCTGGTGGAGTTCCTGATGCAGCGGTTCGCGGCGGCGCCGTGGGCCATGGTGGGGGAGGGGTGACGGCACGAGGTCTGCCGCTTATCCCCATGCAGGCAGGATGGCGCCACGGCCCGAGCCGGCTGAAAACGCCACCATAGGCCCCCGATTGTCGCACTTTGAGGCGTGCAACGGACCCAGCGCCTTGCGTGCAGGCCCTCGGCGAATCGACCGCGCCTGACGCCGCTGCGACGATCGCGGCGGCATCCACGATGCGCCGGCCACGCGTCGTCTCGGCGGTACGGATCACGCGGGCGCCATTAAGTAAAGTTGGTACCTTTGTCCGAGCGGCCGAATTGCTCCCGTGTGCGACGCAACAACCATGCGCCGGCACTGAGCGGGCTGGCGGCATCGGGATGGAAGCGCCGGTTGGAGGGGAACACGTAAGGAGCTGTGAACGAGCGCAGGAACACTCCGGCTCGATGCGTGCGGAAACGCGAAGGTCGGCGTTGCAGCTGCACACCACCGTATATCGCTGGTCCGAGTCCCTTCAGGCCACCACAGCGACGTCGCACGGTCTGTTCACCACCCACGGTTCCGCCTGGACCGTGGTGGTGGGCGGTGACGGGTTCGAACCGCCGGCCCTCTCGGTGTAAACGAGACGCTCTACCGCTGAGCTAACCGCCCTGCCCGCACTGGCGCCTATTGCACGGCATCCTTCAGGGTCTTGCCCGGCTTGAAGCGCACGGTGGTGGAGGCGGCGATCTGCATCGTCTCCCCGGTGCGGGGATTGCGCCCGGTACCCGCCTTGCGCTCTGCGGTGGCGAAAGTACCGAATCCGACCAGCCGCACGTCGTCCTTGCTCTTCAGCGCCTGCTCGATCGCGGCGAACACCGAATCGACCACCTCGGTGGCCTTCGCCCGTGAGAGATCAGTATCCTCGGCCACGGCCGCAATGAGTTCCATCTTGTTCACAGGCACGATCTCCCTGGTGCGATTGGCATGAGATGAAGATACGCCGGCCACGACGGCGCGACCGGATCGGCGGCAGGACACTAGAGTGCGGGTTTCATTCCCGTCAACGGATCGGCCACATCATTGATCGGGACCCCGATCTGCGGGGGGGGAACCGACACGAAACCGGGGCACGGTCCGGCCTTGCGGCCGGCCCGTGCCCCGTCCCATCACAGGATCGGTCAGTGCGGCAACGAGGCGGTCGCCTCGACCGACTTCGGTGGCGTCACCGGCTCGGCCGGCTCTTCCCATTCGATCGCCTCGGGCCGGCGCACCAGCGCCTGGGCGATCACTTCATCGACGTCGGCAACAGGGATAAGCTTGAGGCCCTTCTTCACGTTGTCGGGAATTTCCGCGAGATCCTTCTCGTTGTCCTTCGGGATGAACACCGTTGTGATCCCGGCCCTGAGCGCGGCCAGCAGCTTCTCCTTCAGCCCGCCGATCGGCAGCACCCGGCCGCGCAACGTGATCTCTCCGGTCATCGCCACGTCGCGGCGCACGGCGATACCCGTGAGCACCGAGACGATGGAGGTGGCCATCGCGATCCCCGCCGACGGTCCGTCTTTCGGCGTGGCACCTTCCGGCACGTGCACGTGGATGTCGCGCTTCTCGAACAGGGTCGGCTTGATGCCGAACCTGATCGACCGCGACCGCACGTAGCTCAACGCCGCCGATACGCTCTCCTGCATCACGTCGCCGAGCTTGCCGGTCTGCTTGATGTTGCCCTTGCCGGGCAGCAGCACGGATTCGATGGTCAGGATCTCGCCGCCCACTTCGGTCCAGGCGAGGCCGGTGACGACGCCGACCATGTCCTCGGCCTCGGTTTCGCCGAAGCGGAATTTCGGCACGCCGGCGTATTTTTCCAGATTCTTGCGGGTGATCGTCACCTTTTTCGTCTTCTTGGTGACGATCTCGCGCACCGCCTTGCGCGCCAGGTTGGCGAGCTCGCGTTCCAGGTTCCGCACCCCGGCTTCGCGGGTGTAGGTGCGGATCAGCTCATGCAGCGCCTCTTCCGAGAGCGACCACTCGTCGGGCTTGAGGCCGTGCGCCTCGCCCTGCTTGGTGATCAGGTGGCGCTTGGCGATCTCCACCTTTTCGTCCTCGGTGTAGCCGGGAATGCGGATGATCTCCATCCGGTCCATCAGCGGCTGCGGCATGCGCAAGGAGTTGGCGGTGGTGACGAACATCACGTCCGACAGGTCGTAGTCGACCTCCAGGTAGTGGTCGTTGAACGTGCTGTTCTGTTCCGGATCCAGCACTTCCAGCAGCGCCGAGGACGGATCGCCGCGCCAGTCGGCGCCGAGCTTGTCGACCTCGTCGAGCAGGAACAGCGGATTGGACGTCTTCGCCTTCTTCATGCCCTGGATCACCTTGCCGGGCATGGAGCCGATATAGGTGCGCCGGTGGCCGCGGATCTCGGCTTCGTCGCGCACGCCGCCGAGCGACATGCGCACGAAGTTCCGCCCCGTGGCGCGCGCGATCGACTTGCCGAGCGAGGTCTTGCCGACGCCGGGCGGGCCGACCAGGCACAGGATCGGGCCGCGCACCTTCGGGCTGCGCGCCTGCACCGCCAGGTACTCGATGATCCGTTCCTTGACCTTGTCCAGCCCGTAGTGGTCGGTCTCCAGCACCTTCTCCGCCTCGATCACGTCGTTGCGGATCTTGCTGCGCTTCTTCCACGGGATCGACAGCATCCAGTCGAGGTAGTTGCGCACCACGGTGGATTCCGCGCTCATCGGGCTCATGGTCTTGAGCTTGCGCAGCTCGGCCGTCGCCTTCTCGCGCGCTTCCTTGGTGAAGCGGGTCTTCTTGATCTTCGCTTCCAGCTCGGCGGTTTCGTCCTTGCCGTCCTCGCCCTCGCCGAGTTCCTTCTGGATCGCCTTCAACTGCTCGTTCAGGTAGTACTCGCGCTGGGTCTTCTCCATCTGCCGCTTCACGCGGTTGCGGATGCGCTTTTCCACCTGCAGGACGCCGATTTCGGATTCCATGTGGCCGAAGACGCGTTCCAGCCGCTCGTTGACCTTGGCGGTTTCCAGCACCTCCTGCTTTTCCGAGATCTTCAGGTTGAGGTGTGCGGCGACCGTGTCGGCAAGCTTGCTCGGGTCCTCGATCTGATTGAGGCTGACCAGGACTTCTGGCGCGATCTTCTTGTTGAGCTTGATGTACTGCTCGAACTGGGAGACCACGGTGCGGCCGAGCGCTTCCAGCTCCTTGCCTTCGGTGCCGGCGTCCTCGATCGGCGTGACCATCGCCTCGAAATAGGTGGACGTCTCCTGGAAGCCGGTGATGCGGGCGCGGCGGCCGCCTTCCACCAGCACCTTCACGGTGCCGTCGGGCAGTTTCAGCAGTTGCAGAATGGTGGAAACGGTGCCCACCCGGTAAATGTCGTCGGCCGAGGGATCGTCCTGTGCGGCGTTCTTCTGCGCCACCAGGAGGATCTGCTTGTCCTCCTTCATCACCGCCTCCAGCGCGCGGACGGACTTCTCCCGCCCGACGAACAGCGGCACGATCATGTGCGGAAACACGACGATGTCGCGCAGCGGCAACACGGGGAGGGATTCTGCGGCCGCGGCGGGTGCCGTGGCGGGGACCTGGACAGGCCGCTCCGGCCCGGGCCGATCGGATTCAGTCATGATGGACCTCCTTATGGACAGTCACGGCGCCCTCCGCCCGCATTCGGCACGGAGCGCACCCTGGGACGGGTGGTGCCCCCGTCTGCAGTCGATATCGGCGGCGGCGCCGCCGGTGCAAGGTCTTGCGCTGCGGGGAGGGGAGAGCCCCGCCGTTCAGGCCCCACCTTCAGCCCGCTCCTTGCCGTAGAGAAAGAGGGGGTTGGAGCGGGATTCGGCGACTTCGCGGTTGATGACGACTTCCTCCACCCCATCCAGCCCCGGCAGGTCGAACATCGTGCCGAGCAGGATCTGCTCCATGATCGATCGCAGGCCGCGCGCCCCGGTGCGCCGGGCGATCGCCCGCGTCGCCACCGAACGTAGCGCATCATCCGTGAACGAGAGCTTCACGCCCTCCATCTCGAACAGCCGGCCGTACTGCTTGATCAGGGCGTTCTTGGGCTTGGTCAGGATTTCGACCAGCGCCTTCTCGTCCAGGTCCTCCAGGGTCGCGACCACCGGCAGGCGGCCGATGAACTCGGGGATCAGGCCGAATTTGAGCAGATCCTCGGGCTCGACCTCGCGCAGGAGCTCGCCGGTGCGGCGGTCCTCCGGGGCACGGACTTCGGAGCCGAAGCCGATCCCCGCTCCCTTGCCGCGGGCGCCGATGATCTTCTCCAGGCCGGAGAAGGCGCCGCCGCAGACGAACAGGATGTTGGTGGTGTCGACCTGCAGGAACTCCTGTTGCGGATGCTTGCGGCCGCCCTGCGGCGGGACGGAGGCGACCGTCCCCTCCATGATCTTGAGCAGGGCCTGCTGCACGCCTTCGCCCGACACGTCCCGCGTGATCGAGGGGTTGTCGGACTTGCGGCTGATCTTGTCGACCTCGTCGATATAGACAATGCCGCGCTGCGCCCGCTCCACGTTGTAGTCGGCCGATTGCAGCAGCTTGAGGATGATGTTCTCCACATCCTCGCCCACGTAGCCGGCCTCGGTCAGGGTGGTCGCGTCCGCCATGGTGAAGGGGACGTCGAGGATCCGCGCCAGGGTCTGCGCCAGCAGGGTCTTGCCGGACCCGGTCGGGCCGAGCAGCAGGATGTTCGACTTCGCGATCTCGATGTCGTTGTTCTTCTGCCCGTGCGCGAGGCGCTTGTAGTGGTTGTGCACCGCGACGCTCAGGACCTTCTTGGCGTGGTCCTGGCCGATCACGTAGTCGTCCAGCACCTTGCAGATCTCGCGCGGGGTCGGCACCCCGTCGCGCGACTTGACCAGGTGCGTCTTGTGCTCCTCGCGGATGATGTCCATGCACAACTCGACGCATTCGTCGCAGATGAACACGGTCGGGCCGGCGATGAGCTTGCGGACCTCGTGCTGCGACTTCCCGCAGAAGGAGCAGTAGAGGGTATTCTTGGACTCGCCGGACTTGCTCATGCGCACTCCTGTCCCGCTCGGGCTGGGACCAAATCTCAGTCTAACCCCCCCGGGGCGAGCCGGACAAGGACCGGCCCGGCCAGGGGGGCGGGAAGAATCCCCGCCAGCTTTCGTCGGCCCCGATCGGCACAATGCCGGCGGGGCAGGGCGGACGGCGGTTCCCCGCCGGCCGGCCGCTCACGGAAGGAAGTCAAGGGAAGCAAAACTTGTGCCGAACCGTCCCGGTCGCAAGACCGCGCCCTGCGCACCCCTGGGCGCCGTGCGGCGCCGGGGTGGGCAGTCTTCGGTCAGGACTTCGCGGCGTCCTCGACCGGTGTCGGGCGGCTTTCGACCACCTGGTCGACCAGGCCGAAATCGCGCGCTTCCTCGGCCGACATGTAGCTGTCGCGCTCCAGCTTGCGCTCGATCGCTTCGATCGGCTGGCCGGTGTGGCGGACGTAGATCTCGTTCAGGCGCTTGCGCAGCGACAGGATCTCGCGTGCCTGGATCTCGATGTCGGTCGCCTGGCCCTGCGCCCCGCCCGACGGCTGGTGCACCATGATCCGCGCGTTCGGCAGCGCGTACCGCTTGCCCTTCGCTCCGGCCGTGAGCAGCAGGCTGCCCATCGAGGCGGCCATGCCGATGCACACCGTGCTCACCGGACTACGGATGTACTGCATGGTGTCGTAGATCGCGAGGCCGGCGGAAACGACCCCGCCCGGGCTGTTGATGTAGAACGAGATGTCCTTGCTCGGGTTTTCCGACTCCAGGAACAGCAACTGGGCGCAGACGAGGCTGCTGACCTCGTCGAAGACCGCTCCGGTCAGAAACACGATCCGCTCCTTGAGCAGCCTCGAGTAGATGTCGAACGCCCGCTCGCCCCGGGCGGTCTGTTCGACCACCATCGGGACCAGGGTGTTGACGTAGGTCTGAACGGGATCTGGATCCCTCATGATGGCACCTTCGCGGCCTGACTGGGTGTGCGACGAAACTGGGTGTGCGACGAAACTGGGTGGTCTGATCGACTGGACGTGAACATAGGAAGCCGCCGGCCGTTGTGAAAGCAGGCCGGAGCGACCCGGGTGTTCGTCAGCGAGCAGCCGGCGGTCAGCCCGCAGGCGGTGTGTCGGTAGCCCGCGCCTCGGTAGCCGGCGCCTCGGTCGCGGGTCCGGCGGGGGCCGATGCGTCGGCGGCGGGCGCGGCGTTCGCCGTGGGGGCCTGCGCCGCCGCGTCGGCCGAGGTCCCGCCGTCCGACGCCGCACCCTCCGCGTCCTCGGCCAGCGCCTCGGGCGCCACCGGACGGTCGGTGATTTGCGCCAGCTCCAGCACGAAATCGATCACCTTGTCCTCGAACAGGGGCCCGCGCAGGGTCTCGGCGGCTTGCGGATTCTTGCGGAAGAACTCGAAGACCTGGGCTTCCTGGCCGGGATACCGGGACGCTTCGGCGCGCACGGCGCGGGTCATTTCTTCCGGCGCCACGATGATGTTGTGGGTGCGGCCGGTCTCGGCCAGCAGGAGGCCGAGCCGCACCCGGCGGTCGGCGATCGCGCGGTATTCGCTGCGCAGGGTTGCCTCGTCCTTGGTCTGGTCCTCGGCGTCCAGCCGTCCGGCCTGGCGGTCGGCGTCGAGCCGGGCCCAGATCTGGCTGAACTCCGCCTCCACCAGTCCTTCGGGCGCGGGGAAGACGGCAAGCTCGTTCAGCCGGTCGAGCAACTCCCGCTTCAGCCGCATCCGGCCAAGCTGGTCGTATTCGCGCTGCAACTGGGTGCGGATCAGGTCCTTGAGCTCATCGAGCGTATCGAAGCTCAGCCGCTTCGCCAGCTCGTCATCGATCGCGGGGACGTCCGACCGGCGGATCGCCTTGGCGGTGATTTCGAACTGCGCTTCCTTGCCGGCGAGATCGGCAGCGCCGTACGGCTCGGGGAAGCGCACCGTGATCGTGCGCGTCTCGCCCGGGCGCAGGCCTTCAAGCTGCTCGGAGAAGCCTTCGATGAAGCCGGACCCGCCCACTTCCACATCGGCGTCGCTCGCGGTGCCGCCGGGGAACGCGGTGCCCTCCACCCGGCCGGCATAGTCGAGCTTCAGCACTTCTCCCTTCGCCGCACCGCGCTCGCCCAGTTCCTCGGGCGTAAGGTCGACCAGGGTCCGGTTGCGATCGGCGAGGTTGCCGAGCGCCTTGGCCACCGCCTCGTCCGTCACCTCCGCCTTGAGGCGGGTGAGGGCGACAGCGGCGAAATCGGGCAGCGCGATCTCCGGCAGCACTTCGAGCTCGACCTTGAAGGCGAGGTCGTGGGCCGGGAACGCGCGCTCCTGCACCGCCTCGGCATCGATCAGATCGATCTTCGGCTGCAGCGCGGGACGCAGGCCGCGATCGCTCAGCACCTGGCGGGTGGAATCGGATACCGTCTGCTCGATGACCTCGGCGGTGACGGCGGAGCCGTAGCGCTGGCGCAGCACCGGCAGCGGCACCTTGCCCGGACGGAAGCCGGGCAGCCGCACGGTCTTGCCGAGATCGGCGAAGCGGGCGGCGCGGCGGCTTTCCACCTCCGTGCCCGGGATCACGACGGTGTAGGCGCGCTTCAGCCCTTCGGCGAGCGTCTCGGTGACCTGCATCGGCTTCGGAACTCTCCAGTGAATGCTCTGTCGTCGTCCGGCGGCCGCCCCCGCGTGGTGCGGGCGGGGGACTCGAACCCCCACGGCTTGCGCCACCAGAACCTAAATCTGGCGTGTCTGCCATTCCACCACGCCCGCCGGACGGCCCGCCGGCCGGCCCGCGGCCGTGCGCGGGCTTTACCCGGTCCGTCCCGGGCCGGCAAGCGGGCCGCCGGGCGGCTCCAGGGCAATCGCGCGGGTGGCGGCTTCTTCACCTCTCCCGCGCTGCGGGAGAGGTCGCCGTGCGCAGCACGGCGGGTGAGGGCGCGACGCACGGGACCCTCACCCAGTTCGCTCCGCGAACCGACCTCTCCCGCAGAGCGGGAGAGGTAAAGAAGGCGTGGTCCGCGCCGATTTTCCGGTTCCCCCGATTCCCCTGCGGGCGGCTCGCTCTGGCGCCCCGCTTCTTCCGCCCGCCGGGGCCAAGCGGCGGCAGGCGCCGCTTGGCCCGCGCCGCGGCCACAGGGTAAACTACCAGATCATGAAGCACTGGCAGATCGACCAACTCGCCTGGAACCGGTTCGACCCCGCCAAGGTCGATCCCGCCGTCGTGCCCCTCGTCAAGGCCGCGGCCCTGGTGGAGCGCAACGGCGCCGACTACGCGACGTATCTCAACCGGGTATTCCACGACGACCCGAATTTCTGCGCCGCCGCCGATCGCTGGGCGGGCGAGGAGGTGCAGCACGGCGAGGCGCTCGGCCGCTGGGCGCAGCTTGCCGATCCGACCTGGGATTTCCCCGCCGCCTTCGTTCGCTTCAAGACCGGCTACCAGATCCCACTCGATGCTCCCGCCTCGGTACGCGGCTCGCGCACCGGGGAGCTGATTGCCCGCTGCATGGTCGAAACCGGCACCTCCTCCTACTACACCGCGCTTGCCGAAAGCACGGACGAGCCGGTGCTGCGCCAGATCTGCCAGCAGGTCGCCGCCGACGAGTTCCGCCACTTCAAGCTGTTCTACGACCATATGCGCCGCTACCTCGGGCGCGAGCAGATCGGGCTGCTGCGCCGGCTCAGGATCGCTGCCGGGCGAATCGGCGAAAGCGAGGACGACGAGCTCGCCTACGCCTGGCACTGCGGCAATGAAGCGGCGGACGTGACCTATGCCAGGGAGCGCTGTTCGGCCGCCTACATGGCCGGCGCGATCGGCTACTACCGGTTCCGCCACGTCCAGCGCGGCATGGGCATGATCTTCAAGGCGGTCGGGCTGCCGCCGCGCGGGCGGCTGTCCGCGCTGACCGCGCACGGGGCCTGGCACCTGCTGCGCCGGCGGCTGCGGCGGCTGGCCCGGCAGGCCGGGGCAAGCGCCGCCGCACCGCCCGCGGGACGATCCGCCGCTACCGCCGGGTTACAACCGCTTTACCCGCGGGCACCGGGGCGCTAGACCCCCGGTCCGTTCCCGCCCCGGGCGGGGACGGCGACGCGGCAATGCACCATGCGCCCCTCGGGGCGCATGCCCGGCGCTGCCCGCGGCGCACGAGGGTCCACGGGGCTGCACGTCCCCGGTCAACGCCAGGAAAGGAACTTCCACGATGCATCGCTGGCACTGGGCGCGCATCCTGCTCATCATCCCGTTCGTTGCGGTGCTGTGGGTACCCTTCTACGACCGTACCGAACCGCGGGTGCTGTCGTTCCCCTTCTTCTATTGGTACCAGCTTCTCTGGGTGGTGCTCAGCGTGGGCGTGATCGGCATCGTCTATCTGCTGGAACATCGTACGCCGGCCCATGGAGGCGAGGAGTAAGGCCATGAACACCGTCGCACTCGTGGTCTTCATAGCCCTGTTCCTGGCGGTCGCGGTGCTCGGCTTCGCCGCGGCGCGCTGGCGGCGCGGCGATCTGACCCTGCTGCATGAATGGGGCCTGGGCGGGCGCCGCTTCGGCACCTGGGTCACCTGGTTCCTGCTCGGCGGCGATCTCTATACCGCCTACACCTTCATCGCGGTACCGGCGCTGCTGTTCGGCGCCGGCGCGGTCGGCTTCTTCGCGGTGCCGTACACCATCATGGTGTACCCGATCCTCTATCTGGTGTTCCCGCGTCTGTGGTCGGTCTGCCACAAGCACGGCTACGTCACGGCGGCGGATTTCGTGCGCGGGCGGTTCGGCAACCGCTGGCTTGCGCTCGCCATCGGCGTCACCGGCATCCTTGCTACCATGCCCTATATCGCGCTGCAGCTTGTCGGCATCCAGGTGGTGATCGGGGCGATGGGCATCCATGGCGCGGGCCTGGCCGGCGACCTGCCGCTGATCATCGCCTTCGTGATCCTCGCCGCCTTCACCTACACCTCTGGCCTGCGCGCGCCGGCGATGATCGCGGTGGTGAAGGATCTGCTGATCTACCTCACCGTGATCGTGGCGATCGTGGTGATCCCGACCCAGCTCGGCGGGTTCGGCAAGATCTTCGCCGCCATCCCGCCGGCCAAGCTGCTGCTGCCGCACCCGCCGAGCGAGTCGTGGGGAGCGTTCGGCGCCTATGCGAGCCTGGCGCTGGGCTCGGCACTGGCCCTGTTCCTGTATCCGCACTCGATCACCGGCGTGCTCGGCGCCTCCGGGGCGCGGGTGATCCGGCGCAACGCGGCGATCCTGCCGGCCTATTCGATGATGCTGGGGCTGTTGTCCCTGCTCGGCTTCATGGCGGTGGCAGCCGGAGTGGCGGCGATGCCGGAATTCGCCGGCGGGTTCAAGCTGTTCAGCAACAGCTTCGCGGTGCCGGCGCTGCTGCTACATTCCTTCCCGTCCTGGTTCGTGGGCGTGGGCTTCGCCGCCATCGCGATCGGTGCGCTGGTGCCGGCGGCTATCATGTCGATCGCCACCGCCAACATCTTTACCCGCAACATATACCGGGAGTTCATCAACCCCATCTGCACGGACGCACAGGAGAGCGGGGTGGCCAAAATCGTCTCTCTCCTGGTAAAGGCCGGGGCGCTCGTGTTCATCTTCGCGCTGCCGCTGAAATTCGCGCTCTACCTCCAGTTGCTCGGCGGCGTCTGGATCATCCAGACCCTGCCGTCGGTGCTGCTCGCGCTCTACACGCGGATGCTGAACGGATGGGCGCTGCTGATCGGTTGGGCCGTCGGCTTCGGGCTCGGCACGTGGATGGCTGCCTCGGTCGGCTTCGCGCCGATCTACCCGCTGCACATCCTGGGCGTCGTGGTGCCCTGCTACATCGCCCTGTCCTCGCTGGTCGCAAACCTGGTCGTCGCCGTGGTGCTGTCGCCGGTGCTGAACGCAATCGCCCCGGACCGCGCCCAGGACGTCACGGTCGCGGCGGACTACGCCTGAGGCGCGCTTTCCCCATCGTTGCGCCAACGGGCGGGGTGAGCGGCTTATCCAGAAAGCAAGGCCAGGGGGGCTCTGCCCCCCTGGCCTTTCTTCCTGAACACACCGCCGTTCCGCTCATTGCCGCAAGATGCGGAACGCCCACCGCGGCGCGGGGTAGCTGAGTGCGTATCGTTGCCGGGGCTTGGCGGGGGCGGCGCCTTGCCGCGCCGGCGGGCGCGGGGACGCGGCCGACAGCCGATCGCGTGCGTCAGGCGCTGTTCGGCATGCTGCTGCATGCGCCTTGGGGCGGACGGGGCCTGATCGAGGGTGTGAGGGTGCTTGATGCTTTTGCCGGCACCGGGGCGATGGGGTTGGAGGCGTTGTCCCGTGGGGCCGGGCGTGCGGTGTTCATGGAGCACGACCGTGCGGCGCTGGCGGTGGTGCGGGCGAATATTGCCGCGTGCGGAGCGAGGGACCGATGCAGCGTGGTGGCGGGTGATGTGCTGGCGGCGGCCGCGGGGGAGCGGTGCGCACTGGTGTTCCTGGACCCTCCGTATGGGCGGGGGCTGGTGGAGCTTGGGGTGGCGCGGCTGATGGCGGCGGGGTGGATTGGGGTGGAGACGCTGGTGGTAGCGGAGATGGGGCGCGAGGAGGCTGTTCCGGCGGTGGGTGCGCTGCTGGCGGAGCGGGCGCATGGGGCGGCGCGGGTCCTGGTGTGGCGGATGGGGTGAGGCGGCTGTCGCGGCGCGGGCCGCGAGGGGCGGCCGGTCAGGTTGGGACGCCCGAAAGTTGGGTGGCGTTTTGCGAGTAGACGCACCTCCGCTTGTTCTTGGCGAAGTCGGCTACCCCGCGGCTGGGTAAGGGCCCGGGGGGGCACGGCGGGATGACCGCCGGTCGTCGCGGCACCACCGCGTGCGCGCGCCGGTCGAATCGTCGCGTTATCGCCGCGTTCCCGGCCTTCAGACCAGCGTGTCGTCCGAACCGCCGCCCTGGTCCCAATCGCCGCCACCCTGGTCCCAGCCGCCATCGCCGGGGTCGTTGTCTGCCGCGGGATCGGGCGCCCAGCCGCCCGGATCGGCCGAGGGGTCCTGCGCGGACGCCGGGTCCGGTGCGGCCCAGCCGGACTGGTCGGTCGGGTCCGCTTGCGTGCCCCAGGCGGCGTCGGACCCCGTGCCGAATCCCGCCTCGTGCGGGGACAGCATGTTCATCAGTGCGTTGCCGACCACCAGCCCGCCGGCGACCCCGGCCGCGGTCGTGAGCGCCGAACCGAGGAAGCCCGAGCCGCTGCGCGGGAACATCCCCGCCGGCGCCGCTGCGGCCGGGTAGCCGCCCGGGGCGGCTTGCGGATAGCCGGGCGGGTAGCCGGGCGGCGCTGCCGGCCCGGCCGCCGGCGCGGCACGCCCGCCGCCGAACAGCCCGCTGAAGAACCCGCCGTGCGGCTGGGCGGTGGCGGCCTGACGTAGTTGGGCCTCGAGCTGGTGGATCCGCCCCTGTGCGGCGGCCAGCGCGTGCTCCTGCACAAAAGCGAGCTGGGCCAGCCGGTAGCGCGCCTCGGGATAGCGCTGGAACAGCGCGGCCAGCAGCGCGTCAGCCTCAGGGTCGATCGGCGGCAGCGGCGGGGCCTGGGTGGTCGGCACCGAGGGACTTCCCCAGGGGCTTGCCATCCCGCCGGGGGGCTGCGGCGCGACGCCGGCCACCCGGGCAATGAAGGCGGTGATGAGATCGCGTTCCTCGTTGGTCATGACGCCTGCGTCTCTCTACTCGGGGACGCCGGTCGGACGAGCCCGACCCGGCGATAGGTGCCTCTGGAACGGTGTCGGCACGGGACGGGCCTGTCTCGCGGCCCCCTTCGACCCGCGACCGGTCCGGGCAGCGCCGCCGGCCGGCCCGCGACGCGGCCCGGCGAAGGGTCGGCACGAGCGAAATGGCGCTGCCGCCGGCGCGGTTCAATCCCGCCGCGGTGCAGCACCCGCGCCTTGCCGGGGGGCGGGCGGGATGCTTTACCGGGCCCCCGATCGCAGTCGAGCCCCCGCATGTCCCGCCCCGCCGCCCCCAGCTTCCAGGAGCTGATCCTCCGCCTCCAGCAGTTCTGGAGCCGGCAAGGCTGCGTGCTCCTGCAACCCTACGACATGGAAATGGGCGCCGGCACCTTCCATCCCGCGACCACCCTGCGGGCGCTTGGCCCCAGGCCGTGGCGGGCGGCCTACGTCCAGCCCTCCCGCCGCCCCACCGACGGGCGCTATGGGGAGAATCCGAACCGGCTGCAGCACTATTACCAGTACCAGGTCATCATGAAACCGAGCCCGCCGGATGCGCAGGAGCTGCTGCTGGCGAGCTACCGGGAGATTGGGCTCGATCCGCTGCGCCACGATTTCCGCTTCGTCGAGGACGACTGGGAAAGCCCCACCCTGGGCGCCTGGGGCCTGGGGTGGGAGGTGTGGTGCGACGGGATGGAGGTGGGCCAGTTCACCTATTTCCAGCAGGTCGGCGGCATCCCCGTCACCCTGCCGAGCTTCGAGATGACCTACGGCCTGGAACGCCTGGCGATGTACGTGCAGGACGTGGAGAACGTCTTCGCGCTCGATTTCAACGGCGCCGGCGTGACCTACGGGGACGTGTTCCTGCGCGCGGAACGCGAGTTCAGCGCCTTCAATTTCGAGCACGCCGACACTGGCCGGTTGGTCGTGCATTTCGCCGACGCCGAAGCCGAATGCGCGGCACTGCTGGGCCACCGGCTGGCGCTTCCGGCCTATGACCAGTGCATCAAGGCGAGCCACCTGTTCAACCTGCTCGACGCCCGCGGGGTCATCAGCGTGACCGAGCGGGCGAGCTATATCGGCCGGGTGCGGACCCTGGCGAAAGCCTGCTGCGAGGCCTGGGTGGCGGGGGAGGGGGGATGACTTCGGCCGCCGCGGCGCCTATTTCTACCACCGGTCGGGAGTTTTCTACCGAGGGTGCGATGGGCGCGCAACTGAACATCAAGAGCGATGACGCCTACCGGCTGGCGTCGGAACTCGCAGGCCTCACCGGGGAGAGCCTGACGGCGGCGGTGACCGCGGCGCTGCGCGAGCGGCTGGCGCGGGAGCGGCGGGCGCGGGATGTCGATGCGCGCCTGGCCGCGTTGCGGGCGATCACCGCCGATATCCGCCGCCATATGGCGACGCCGCTGCCCGGCTCGGACCATAGCTGGCTCTACGACGAGAACGGCCTGCCGCGATGATCGTCGACAGCTCCGCGATCCTGGCCGTGGTGCTGAACGACGCCGACGAGGAACGGTTTGCCCGCGCCTTGCTCGCCGCGCCGGCGCTCAGGATGTCGGCGGCGAACTGGGTCGAGACGACGATCGTGGTCGACGGGCGCGACCCGGCGGTGGCCTCGCGCTTCGAGGATCTGATGGCGTTCCTGGGGGTGGAGATCGTTCCGGTAAGCGTCGACCAGGCATATCGCGCGCGGCTTGCCTATCGAGATTATGGGCGAGGCTACCACGCGGCGCGGCTGAACTACGGCGACTGCTTCGCCTATGCGCTGGCGAAGGAAAGCGGCGAGCCGCTGCTGTTCAAGGGCGACGATTTTACCCGGACCGATATCGAACCGGCGCTGCGGGGCTGAGCCATGCCGGAATTGTTCCTGGAACTGTTCAGCGAGGAAATCCCGGCGCGCATGCAGGCTGCCGCGGCGGCCGACCTGGCACGGCTGGTGGGCGCGGCGCTCGCCCCGCTCGCACCCGGCGGGATCGCATCCTTCCATGGCGCGCGCCGGATCGCGCTGCGTGCCGACGTGGCCGCCGCGGTGGCCGCGGCCAGCAGCAGCGAGCGCGGCCCGCGCCTTGCCGCGCCCGAGGCGGCGGTGGCGGGGTTCCTGCGCAAGCACACCGCCGACCGCGCGCAGTTGCGCCAGGAGGGCGACTACTGGGTGCTGGAGAAGCGGGCCGAGGCGGTCTCGGCCGCGGCGCTGATCGCGGGAGCCCTGCCGCCGCTGTTGCGCCGCTTCCCCTGGCCGAAATCCATGCGCTGGGGCGGCACCAGCCTGTTCACATGGGTCCGCCCGCTGCGCCGCATCGTCTGCCTGCTGGACGGGACGGTGGTCCCGTTCGCCCTGGCCGAGGGCGAGGACGACGGGCACGGCCTCGCCGCCGGCGACCTGACCGAGGGCCACCGGTTCCACGCGCCGGGCGCCTTTGCGGTCGCATCCAGTTCGGACTGGGCGGCGAGGCTGGCGCGCCACCGGGTGCTGGTCGATGCCGCCGAGCGGCGGACCCGCATCGCCCAGGGGATCGCGGCGGAGGCGGCAGCCCGCGGGCTGGTCGTGGTCGACGATCCCGGGCTGCTCGAGGAGGTGGCGGGGTTGGTGGAATGGCCGGTGCCGCTGCTCGGGCGGATCGATGCGGCGTTCATGGACCTCCCGGCAGAAGTGATGCAGGTGTCGATGCGGGTGAACCAGCGCTATTTCGCGCTGCACGATGCTGCCGGCGCGCCCGCACCCTGGTTCGGCTTCGTCGCCAATATCGAGGCTGAGGACGGCGGCGCGGCGATCGTCGCCGGCAACGAACGGGTGCTGCGGGCGCGTTTCGCCGATGCGCGGCATTTCTGGGATCTGGATCGCAGGACGCCGCTGGCCGCGCGGGTCGCGGCGCTGGATGCGATCACCTTCCACGCGAAACTCGGCAGCCAGGGCGACCGGGTGCGGCGGCTGCGGCTTCTGGCGCGGGCGATCGCGCCGCTGGTGGGCGCCGTTCCGGCGCAGGCGGAGCGCGCGGCGGAGCTGGCGAAGGCCGACCTCGTCACCGGCATGGTGGGCGAGTTCCCGGAACTGCAGGGCGTGATGGGCAGCTACTACGCCCGCCACGACAACGAGCCGACAGCCGTCGCCGATGCCATCCGTGCCCATTACGCTCCCCGCGGGCCGAACGATGCGGTGCCGGAGGCGGCGGTGTCCGTCGCCGTCGCGCTGGCCGACAAGCTCGACCAGCTCGCCGGGTTCTTCGCCATCGGCGAGAAGCCGAGCGGGTCGGGCGATCCCTATGCGCTGCGGCGCGCGGCGCTCGGCGTGGTGCGGCTGATCCGGGAGAACCGGCTGCGCCTGGCGCTGCTGCCGCTGATAGAGACGGCGGGGCAGGCCGCCTATGCCGGAGCTGGGCTGACCCAAGCGCCGGCGGCGGAGATCCTCGGGTTCATTATCGAGCGGCTGCGCGTGCAGTTGCGCACCGAGGGCGCCCGCCACGACGTTCTGGCCGCAGTGTTCGCCGCCGGCGCCGATGACGACCTGGTCCGCCTGCTCGACCGGACGCGGGCGGTGGCGGCGCTGCTTGGTACCGCGGACGGCGCCAATCTGCTGGTTGCGTATCGAAGGGCGGCCAACATCCTGCGCATCGAAGCCCAGAAGGATGGGGCGATCGCCGGAGTGGTCGATCCCGCTTTGTTGCACATGGACGAGGAACGGACGCTCTGGCAGGACTGCGAGGCGGTGGCGGACATCATCCGCCACGAGACCGCGGCGGAGCGCTTCGCCGCCGCCATGTCCGCCATGGCCCGCCTGCGCGCCCCGCTCGACGCCTTCTTCGATCGTGTCACCGTGAACGCACCTGAACCGGAATTGCGCCGCAACCGCCTGCGCCTGCTCGCCGCCGTGCGCGATATGATGAACCAGATCGCCGACTTCTCGCAGATCGAAGGCTGAAACGGAGTTTCCCCTCGCCATGACCCAATGGGTGTACAGCTTCGGCGCCGGCCACAACGAAGGTAGCGCCGCGATGCGCGACCTGCTCGGCGGCAAGGGCGCCAACCTCGCCGAGATGGCCTCGATCGGCCTGCCGGTGCCCCCCGGTTTCACCATCACGACCGAGGTCTGCACCGCGTTCTACGACAACAACCGCCAGTACCCGCCGGAGCTGGAAGCCCAGGTCCGCGCCGCCCTCGCACGGGTGGAGAATTCCGTCGGCCGGCGCTTCGGCGACCAGCACAAACCGCTGCTGGTCTCGGTCCGCTCCGGCGCGCGCGTCTCGATGCCCGGGATGATGGATACGGTGCTGAACCTCGGGCTGAACGACGCCACGGTGGAGGGGCTCGCCAACGCCGCCGACGACGCCCGCTTCGCCTGGGACAGCTACCGCCGCTTCATCCAGATGTACGGCTCGGTCGTGCTCGGCGTCGCGCACCATCGCTTCGAGGAAATCATCGAGCACGTGAAGATCGACGAGGGTGCGATCGAAGACACCGCGCTCAGCGCCCAAGACTGGCACCGCGTCGTCAGCGCCTACAAGGACATGGTGGAGGAGGAGACAGGAAAGCCCTTCCCGCAGGACCCGGAAGAGCAGCTCTGGGGCGCGATCGGCGCGGTGTTCGGCAGTTGGATGAACCCCCGTGCGCTCACCTACCGCCGCCTGCACGATATCCCCGCCGCCTGGGGCACCGCGGTCAACGTCCAGGCGATGGTGTTCGGCAACATGGGGGAGGACTGCGCCACCGGCGTCTGTTTCACCCGCGATCCCTCGACCGGGGAGAACATGTTCTACGGCGAATACCTGGTGAACGCCCAGGGCGAGGACGTGGTCGCCGGCATCCGCACCCCGCAGCCGCTGTCCGCCGCCCGCGCCCGGCCCGACGAGACGCCGATGGAAGCGGCCATGCCCGCCGCCTACGCCGAACTGCTCGCGGTGCGGGCGAAGCTGGAACGGCACTACCGCGACATGCAGGACATCGAATTCACGGTGCAGCAGGGCAAGCTGTTCATGCTGCAGACCCGCAACGGCAAGCGCACTGCGGCGGCCAGCCTGAAGATCGCCGTCGACATGGCGCGCGAGGGGCTGATCACTGAGACCGAGGCGGTGCGGCGGGTCAACCCGACCGCGCTCGATCAACTGCTGCACCCGATGCTGGACCCGAAGGCCTCGCGCACCCTGCTCGCCAAGGGCCTGCCGGCAAGCCCGGGGGCCGCCTCCGGCGTCGTCGTGTTCAGCGCCGACGAGGCGGAATTGCGTGCCCAGAAGGGCGAGGCGGTGATCCTGGTGCGGATCGAGACGAGCCCCGAGGATATCCACGGCATGCACGCCGCCCGCGGCATCGTCACCACACGCGGCGGCATGACGAGCCACGCCGCGGTGGTCGCGCGCGGCATGGGCCGGCCCTGCGTGGCCGGGGTAGGCGGCATCGCAGTGGATTACAACGCGCAGACCCTGCGCGCCGGCGCCCGCACCGTGCAGGCGGGCGAGACCGTGACCCTGGACGGCGCCACCGGCGAGGTGTTCGTCGGCTCCGTCGCGATGATCGAACCGGCGATGTCGGGCGATTTCGGCACCCTGATGGGCTGGGCGGACAAGGTCCGCCGCCTCGGCGTGCGGGCGAATGCGGAAACCCCGCTCGATGCCGAGACGGCGCGCAAATTCGGCGCCGAGGGCATCGGCCTCTGCCGCACCGAGCACATGTTCTTCGACCCCGAGCGCATCGGCGCCGTGCGCCAGATGATCATGGCCCATGACGAGGCCGGGCGGCGCACCGCGCTCGCCCGGCTGCTGCCGCACCAGCGCGCGGATTTCCAGAAGCTGTTCACCATCATGGCCGGGCTGCCGGTCACGATCCGGCTGCTCGATCCGCCGCTGCACGAGTTCCTCCCGCATGGGGAGGCGGACCTCGCCGACGTCGCGGCCGCGCTCGGCACCGATGTGGAGGCGATGCGCAGCCGGGCCGCCGAACTGGCCGAGGCGAACCCGATGCTCGGCCACCGCGGCTGCCGGCTCGGCATCAGCTTCCCCGAGATCTACGAGATGCAGGCGCGTGCGATCTTCGAGGGCGCGCTGGCAGTCGCGGCGGAAACCGGAAGCGCGCCGGTGCCGGAAATCATGATCCCGCTGGTCAGCACGGTGCGGGAACTGGAACTGACGCGGGCCGAGGTGGACCGGGTGGCGCAGGAGGTGTTCGGCGAGGCCGGCCGCACCATCGAATACTACGTCGGCACCATGATCGAGCTGCCGCGCGCGGCGCTGACCGCGGACGCCATCGCCGGCTGCGCCGATTTCTTCAGCTTCGGCACCAACGACCTGACGCAGACCGTGTTCGGCCTGTCGCGCGACGATGCCGGCAAGTTCCTGCCGTTCTACGTGGAGAAGGGGATCCTGCCGAAGGACCCGTTCATCTCCATTGACGTCGAGGGGGTCGGGGAAATGGTGCGGATCGCCGCCGAGAAAGGCCGGGCGGCAAAGCCGGGGTTGAAGCTTGGGATTTGCGGGGAACACGGCGGCGACCCGGCCTCGATCGCGTTCTGCGAGACGGTGGGGCTGGATTACGTGTCGTGCAGCCCGTACCGGGTGCCGGTGGCCCGGCTGGCGGCGGCCCAGGCGGCGCTGGAGACGGCCTCGGGCGCGGCGGAGGATCGCACCGCCTGAGCGGCTGCCCGGGCCGCGTTCCTACCTCTCCGGCGAGGCGGGAGAGGTAGGAACGCGGGGGGCCGTGCTTGAAGCGGTGCCGGCTGCGGGATGATACTCAGGTGGGACGCTACCCAGTCCGCGGGAGAAACGCTCATGGCCAAACGCGCCAGTTCCTCTGCCCCTCACCGCCGCAAGGCGCGCGCCAAGCCGAAGCAGGGCACCATCCGCAAGCGCGCGGCGCCCGCCAAGAAGGCCGCCGCCGCCCGTAAGACGCCCGCCGCCCGCAAGGGAGTCGGCAAGGCGGCCGTTCGCAAGACTGCACCCACACCGGCACGGCGCGCGGCCGCGGGTACGACGCCGACGCGCAAGGCGGCAGCGGGTACATCCGCGCGCAAGACCCTCGCCGGCAAGACCCCTGCCCGCAAGATCCCGATCCGCACCGCCAAGCCCGCGCCGCAGCGCTTCACGGTCAACCACCTGCGGGAGGAGGATTTCCGCGCCGACGGCCTGCGTCCCTACGCGCGCTACCGCGATCTCGGCATCGCCGAGGCCACCGGCGGGCTCGCGCGGGCGCATGTGATCCGGATGATCCCGCCGGTGACCGATGAGGTCCGCCAGCGCCACGCCCATACCGTCGATCTGCAGCTCGTCTACGTCCTGAAGGGCTGGATGAAGAACGAGTTCGCCGGCCACGGCGTGCAGATGATGGAGCAGGGGAGCTGCTGGCTGCAACCTCCTGGAATTGCTCATACCGTGCTCGACTACTCCGACGATCTGGAGGTGCTGGAGATCATCGTGCCGGCCGATTTCGACACCATCCCCGTGGAGTGATCCGCCTGTCGGCCCTCGGCCGATTCAGGCGAACAGCGCGGCGATGTCGGCTGCGACGACGTCTTCCACCCGGGCCGGGGACCAGCGTGGGGTGCGATCCTTGTCGACCACCATGGCGCGCACGCCCTCCACGAAGTCGGGGTGGCGCATGGTGGTGCGGCCGAGCGCGAACTCGGCAGCGAGGCACTGGGCCAGGGTGCGGGTTTCGCCCTCGGCCAGCAGGCGTCGGGTCCAGAACAGCGCCGACGGGGAGACCGCCCGCAGGGCGGCCAAGGTATCGGCCGCCCAGGTGCCGTCCTCGCCGGCCAGGCAGGCGAACAGCTCCGGGATGGTCGGGGCGGCGAAGCAGCGGTCGATCGCGGCGCGGTGCGGGGCCAGGGTGAAGGGCGGGAGCGGGGCGGCGTGCGCGGCCAGGGCGGCGATTCCATCCGCGGCCAGGGCGGCTGCCAGCGCGGGCAGGGCGGCGCGCGGGGTGAAATGCGTCGCGAGACCGGCGTGGGCGGCGTCGGCGCCTCGGACGCGCGCGCCCGTCAGGCCAAGGTAATAACCGATCCGACCGGGCAGGCGGGGGAGGAAAAAACTCGCGCCGATATCGGGGAAGAAGCCGATCGCGGTTTCCGGCATGGCGAAAATCGCGTGCTCGGCCGTGACTCGGTAGGGCGCGTGGACCGACACGCCGATGCCGCCGCCCATGCAGACCCCGTCGATCAGCGCCACGTAGGGCTTGGGGTAGGTGGCGACGGCCGCGTTCAGCGCATATTCCTCGGCGAAGAAAGTGTCGATCGGGGGGCGGTCGCCGTCGAGCTGGTGCTGGCGCAGCGCGCGGATGTCCCCGCCGGCGCAGAAGGCGCGCTCCCCGGCGCCTTCGATCACGACCAGGTGGACCGCGGGGTCATCGCGCCATTCGGCCAGGGCGGCGGCGACCGCGCGGATCATCGGCAGGTCGAGCGCGTTCAGCGCCGCCGGGCGGTTGAGCAGGATGCGGCCGGCCCGGCCGTCGCGGCGGGCGATCACGTAGGGCTGGTGGTCCATCGTCGGTCCTTGTCGGGTGGCGGCGGGTCGGGTGGCGGCAGGGCTGTAGCGCTTGGGTGCCAGGGACACCAGAAATGGGCGCGGGACGCGATGGGGGAACTCGCACGGGAGGCTCGACAGCGCGTGGCCGGCTTGCCACTTTGCCGCCGCCACTACCTGGGAATTTTTCAAGCCATGCGTATCGCGCTGATCGGACAGCAGGATTTCGGACGTGCCGTGCTGGAGGCGTTCCGTGCTCGCGGCGACACCGTCGTCGCCGCCTTCTGCGCGCCCGAGACCGGCCGGCCCGATCCGCTGCGCCTGGCGGCCGAGGCGGCCGGCGTGCCGGTGCACCGCTTCGCCCGCCTGACCGACCCCGCAGCGGCCGAGGCACTCCGCCAGGCGGACGCGCAGGTGGGCGTGATGGCCTACGTGACCGAGTTCGTGCCGCAGTCCTTCTGCGCCATCCCGACCTTCGGGACGATCCAGTTCCACCCGAGCCTGCTGCCCGCGCATCGCGGCGCCAGCGCCATGAGCTGGGCCATCATCACCGGGCGCAAGCAGACCGGGCTTTCCATCTTCCGCCCCACCGACGGGCTGGATGAGGGCCCGGTGATCCTGCAACGGCAGGTGAAGATCGAGCCGGATGATACTCTGGGGTCTCTCTATTTTGGCAAGGTGTTCCCCCTCGGCGTGGCTGCACTGATCGAGGCGGCGGAGCTGGTCGTCGCCGGGAAGGGGGCGGCGGTGGCGCAGCACGAGGCGGAGGCAGGTTACGAGGGGCTGATCCGGGAGGCGGAGTCGGAAATCCATTGGGCGAGCCACATCGGACTGACCTACGACCTGGTGCGGGGGTGCGATCCGGCGCCGGGGGCCTGGACGAGGGTGGCCGGGCGGCGGCTGTTCCTGTTCGACTGCGCCAAGCGGGTGGCGCGGCGGTTCGCGGAGGTGAAGGGGCGAGCGCCGGGGGAGGTGGTGGTGGCGGGGCCGGAGGGGATCACCGTGCTGGGGCAGGGCGGATTCCTGGAGGTCTCGCGGGTGCGATGGGAGGGGGAGAAGAAGATCGCGGCGGGGGAGGCGGGGATTGCGGTCGGGACGGTACTGGGAGGGTAAGAGGCCCAAAACCCTGGTGGGCGACGTCCGGAACGTGTCCGTGGTCGCTGCCCTCATGCGCGCCGAAGTTACGCTGCCTGCTGCTACGCATGGGGCCCCTCGACCCCAACCTCACCCGGCACGTCCTCGGTATTCCCCCCGCACACCACCACGCCGACCCGTGCTCCCTCCGGCGGCACGAATGCCCCGGACAGCAGCGCCGCCAGCGCGGTCGCTCCGCCCGGCTCGGCCAGGACGCGCATCCGGTCCCACAGCAGCCGCCGTGCGGCGCGGATGGCGTCGTCCGGGACCAGCACCAGCGCCGCGACGTGCGCGGCAATGAGGGGGAAGACATGCGCTCCAGTCTCGCGGGCACCCAGGCTGTCGGCGGCGACGCCGCCGGTCTGCACCGGCACCGGGCGGCCGGCGGCGCGCGCGGCGTGCAGGGTGGGGCAGGACTCCGGCTCCACCCCGATGACCTGCGCGCTGCCCTGGTACCAGGCGGCGATGCCGGCGAGCAGGCCGCCACCGCCGGCGGCGACCAGGATATGCGTGAGTTCCGGCGCGTCCTGCTCGAACTCCCGCCCGATCGTACCCTGGCCTGCGATCACCTCGGGGTCGTCATAGGCGTGCACGGACAGCGCGCCGGTCTCCGCCTGGCGGACCCGGCTGGCGGTGAAGGCGGTGGCGTAGTCCGCGCCCGTCGGCACCAAGTGCGCACCATAGCTTTCGATGCGCGCCCGTTTCGCCGCCGGCGTCGTTGCGGGCACGAATATCTCCGCCGCCATGCCGAGCGCCCGGGCGGCGAAGGCCACCGCCGCGCCGTGGTTGCCGCCCGAGGCGGCGATGACCCCCGCACGGCCTGGATCGGCCCCGGGTCCGCCGGCCGCCCGTGCCGCGAGTAGGTGGTTGAACGCACCGCGCGGTTTGAAACTGCCGGTATGTTGCAGAAGTTCAAGTTTCAGCGTCAGGTGCGGCACCGGCGGCCCGGCGAGGCCGAGTTCGGCCCCGCCGATGCGCAGGATCGGGGTGTGACGGATCACCGGGATCAGCCGGCGGGCGGCGGTGGCAATGGCGTGGCGGCTGGTCATGGCCGGGCGGAGGCTGACATGCGCTGCGGACGGCGACAAGTCAGGCGACTCGGGCGGCAACGCCCGGGCGGCGGCGCGCCGGCCCATGAGTATGGGCCGAGCAGGGCTATCGGCGCCGCTCTCCTCCTGCGGGGGGGCGCCAACCCCGCCATGCTCCGGGATGCGCCCCGGCCACCCTCCGCAAGGGGGCGGGGAGAAGGGAGGGGCCCTGCGGTCGCGCGGGCGCCGGTGCGATCGGCGCCGGTGCGATCCTGGCACGCGGCACTTCCGCTCATCGGCGCGACGGATCAAACTGGGCGGCCATGAAACGCCCTGCGAACCCGCCCGGATCGCTCCATGCCAGCTGCGTCTGTCGCGACGGGGCCGCAGTCCTGCTGCTCGGTCCGCCGGGAGCGGGGAAGTCGGATCTTGCGCTGCGCCTGCTGGCCCGCGGCTTCGTTCTGGTCGCCGACGATCGGGTGATGATCGAGGCCGGGCTGGCCCGCCCGCCGTCGGCGCTCGCCGGGCTTCTGGAGGTGCGCGGGCTGGGGATCGTCCGGCTCGCTCATATTGCTTCCGTCCCGGTGGCCCTGGCGGTGGAGCTGGTACCTCCGGATCGGCCGCCGGAGCGGATGCCGACGCCGCGGGCGGCGGCCGGGCTCGATGTGCCGGTGGTGGCGGTCGACCCGCGCGCAGCCTCGGCCCCGGACGTCGTGGCCCTGGCGCTCGCGTGCGCGCTGGGGCAGGTGACCCAGGTGGCTGGGGCGTTCGCGGCATGAGCGGGCCGCAGGATACCGGCCCGACAGCGCCGCCCGCCCCGTCCGTGGAGGCGGCATTGGATGCGGTCTCCACGGGCTCCGCCGCAGCCGGGACGTCTCCCATCGGGATGGAGGTGGCCGATGCTCCGCACGCCGCGGCTCGGCGTCTCGTGCTCGTCACGGGCCTCTCCGGCGGCGGCAAAGCCTCCGTGCTGCACGCGCTGGAAGACCTCGGCTACGCCGCGATCGATAATCCGCCCCTGCCGATGCTGGAGGAGACGGTGCGCCGCACCGACCGCCGCCTGGCGGTCGGCATCGATGTACGCAGCCAGGATTTCGCCGCCGCCGATCTGCTCGCCGCGCTCGACCGGCTGCGCGCCGAAGCCGGGCTCAGTCCCGAGCTTGTGTACGTCTGGGCGGAGGAAATGGTGTTGCTCCGCCGCTACACCGAGACCCGCCGGCGCCATCCGCTCGCCCCGGAAGGCCGCGTCGCCGACGGCATCGCCGAGGAGCAGGCGCTGACCGGGCCGCTGCGGGATGTGGCCGATCTCGTGATCGACACCTCCGACCTGCCGCTGCCGGCCATGCGCCGGCTGGTCGAACGGCATTTCGGCTCCGACCAGCCGGCTCCACGGCTGGTGGTGACCCTGGTCTCCTTTGCCTACCCGCAAGGGCTGCCGCGCGATGCCGATCTCGTGCTCGACGCCCGCTTCCTGCGCAATCCGCACTACGATCCGGTGCTGCGCCCCGGCACCGGGCTCGATCCCGCGGTGGGTGTCTATGTTGCGGCTGATCCTGCCTGCGCGCCATTCCTGAGTCAGGTGGGAGGGCTGCTTGACCTGCTCTTGCCTCGCTTCGTGCAAGAGGGCAAAAAATATGTCACCCTTGCAGTTGGGTGCACGGGGGGGCGACACCGCTCAGTCTATATTATCGAGCGGCTGGCCGCGTTCCTGGCGGACCGTGTCGCTTCCGGCGGGTCGGAGACGGATTGGCGCCTGCACGTCGCGCATCGCGAATTGGCCCGGGAGGGCCATGCGAACGCCTATCTGACGGACCGGCCGGTTGCCCCGGACGGAACTGAACCGGGGAACGGCGCAGGGGATTTCTCCGCGCCGGTGCAGGCGCGGGAGGCCTGAAAGGGACTGGACGATATGATCCTTCGATCACTCGCTTCACCGCGGACCCGCTGCCGCATTCCATGATCGGCATGGTCCTGGTGACCCACGGCAAGCTCGCGGACGAACTGCGCGCGGCCATGGAACATGTTGTCGGAGCGCAACGGAACGTCGACACGGT
Source organism: uncultured Pseudomonadota bacterium (assembly GCA_963708095.1). GTDB lineage: Bacteria > Pseudomonadota > Alphaproteobacteria > Acetobacterales > Acetobacteraceae > JAJZVS01. Next base: position 1,087,154 of record OY970182.1, on the reverse strand, counting down.
CTGCATCGGTCCGGACGACGACATGGAAAATCGTCGTGCCGAGATCGAGCGCTGCATCACCCGCTGCGACACCGGCGACGGAGTCGTGCTGCTGACCGATATGTTCGGCGGCACCCCCTCCAACCTTGCGATTTCGATGATGGAGCGCAAGGGAATCGATGTCATCGCCGGGGTGAACCTGCCGATGCTGGTCAAGCTCGCGAAGGTACGATCCAACCAGCCGCTGGCGGACGCGGTCAACTGCGCCGAGGATGCGGGCCGCAAGTACATCGCCGCCGCGTCCCATGTGCTGCACGGGGCGAAAGCGAACGGGGTGAAGCCGAACTGTACCCCGGGCAACGGGACCTGCCGGTGAGCCAGCGGGACGGGGCTGGGGGTCCCCCCGCCGCCGAGCCCTCCACGACCGGCCCCGCCGATACATCCCCCGCCGATACATCCCCATCTGGCACCGCTCCCTCCGGCGCCGACTCCGCTGGAGATCCCTCTAAAAATCCCTCTGGCGACCCCGCCGGTGCGGCGGGCGAGGCGCCGGACGCGATGGTGCTCACCCGTCGGGTGATCGTGCCGAACCGACGCGGCCTGCATGCGCGCGCCGCCGCCAAGCTGGTCAACGCGGCGGAACGCTTCGGCGCGTCGGTTGAGGTCGAGTACAATGGCCAGAGCGTCTCCGCCCGCTCCATCATGGGGCTGATGATGCTGGGCGCCGGGCCCGGGACGGCGCTCGACCTGCGCGCCGAAGGCTGGGACGCGCTGGAGGCACTTGATGCGCTCACGGCGCTGATCGAGGCCGGCTTCGATGAACAGGACTGACCCACCGCCGCCGCAGCACCATCGCCTCCCCGGCCAACTCGCGCGCGCATCCGACCGGGCGGAGGCGACGTTCTGCGGCATTCCCGTCTCTCCCGGGGTCGCCATCGGCGCCGTGTTCGGCACCGCCGAACCGAACCCCGAGATCGGCCGCCTCAAGATCCAGGCCGCGGATGCGCCGGGGGAGGGCGCCCGGCTCGACGCGGCGATCGCGCAGTCGCGCAAGCAGTTGCTCAAGCTCAAGGTCCGCCTCGCGGTGCTGCCGGAGGACAGCCAGGCGGAAATCGCGCCGCTGATCGAGGCCTATCTGCGCATGCTCGGCCCCTCCCGCCTGATCCGCGGCGCCCGCCGGCGCATCGCCGAGGGGCTGCAATCGGCCGAGGCCGCCGTGTTGCGCGAGGCCGAGGAGATCGGTGCGGCCATTATGGCCCACGCCGAACCGGGCGCCTCGGCCGAGGACCGGGCGGGACTGCGCCGCCGCGCCGACGAGGTGGGCGAGATCGCCCGCCGCCTGGTCCGCAACCTCACCCGCGCGCCGTTCCAGAGCTTCGCGGGCCTGCCGGAAGGCGCGGTGCTGGTTTGCGAGGCGCTGCGGCCGGCGGACGCGGCGCTGCTCGACCCCTCGCGGCTGGCCGGGGTGGCGACCGAAGAAGGTGGCGCGGACGGGCATACCGCGGTGATGCTGCGCGCGCTCGGCGTGCCGGCGGTGCTCGGCGTGCCGGGGCTGCTGGCGCACGCGCGGCCGGGGGATGTGGCGGTGGTGGACGGCAGCGCCGGCACCGTGGTGCTGAACCCGTCCCCCGCGCGCCTGGTTGCCGCGCGCCGCGCGGTGGGCGGGTTCGCCCGCGAGCGCCAGCGCTTCGCCAAGCTGCGCCGCCTGCCGGCCGAGACCCTGGACGGCACCCAGGTCGAGCTTGCCGCCAACCTCGAATTGCCGCTCGAACTGCCGTTGATCCAGCAATCGGGCGCCTTCGGCATCGGCCTGCTGCGCACCGAATTCCTGTTCATGAACCGCGAGACGGTGCCCGACGAGGACATCCAGGCCGAGTTCTACCGCGGCGTGATCGAGGCCATGGGCGGCGCGCCGGTGACCTTCCGGGTGCTCGACTGGGGCGGGGAGAAGGAGATCGAGGCGCTGTCGGCCGCCGGCATCGTGCCGGAAATCGCCGACACCAACCCGGCGCTCGGCCTGCGCGGCATCCGCCTGCTGCTGCGCCAGCCGGAGCTGTTCGAAACCCAGCTCGCCGCCATCCTGCGTGCCGCGGTCGCGGGGCCGGCGCGGGTGATGCTGCCGATGGTAACGACGGTCGCGGAGGTTCAGGCGGCGCGCGAGATCTACGAGCGGGTGGCGCGGCGGCTGCGCCGGCGCGGGGAGCGCATCCCCGACCGGCTGCCCCCGCTCGGCATCATGGTCGAAACTCCGGGGGCAGCGCTGTCGGCCGACGCGCTGGCCCTGGAGGCCGATTTCCTGGCGATCGGCACCAACGACCTGACCGCCTACACCCTGGCCGTGGACCGCGGGGAAAGCGATGTCGCCGAGCTTTACGACCCGCTGCATCCCGCGGTGCTGCGCCTGGTGCAGTTCTCGGTGGAGGCGGCGCTGCGCATGCACCGGCCGGTCTCGGTCTGCGGGGAGATGGCGGCCGATCCGCGACTGACGTCGCTGTTGCTGGGGCTGGGGCTGCGGTCTTTCTCGATGAACGCCGCGGCGGTGCCGCGGGTGAAGCAGGCGGTGCGGGGGTTGCGCATCGAGGAGTGCGTGCGGTTTGCGCGACGGGTGATGGAGCAGGCGGACCCGCGGGCAATCGCCGCACTGGTGGAGGGGGGGCGGTAGGGAGCGCGTGTTGTACAAGAGGCCCCTGGAAGGCCCGGAACGGGCCGAACGCTTGTACAACTCGGGGTGGCGGCCGGGGCGGGATGTACGTTCGCGGGTCATGCCGCGTTAGGGAAGGGCGGGCGTGTGCGCGCCCCGGGTGAGTTTCGGGGTGGGCGCTTGAAGGTGCCCGGGGTGGGCCGGGGGGCGTCGTGGGTGCGCACCTCTCTTTCGTTGCCGGTCGTGGGTTGAAACCGGCGCGGCGCGCTACAAGAACATATAAAGAACATACCCCGGAATGCCCCATGCCACCGCACGCCGCCGCTGCTGCGCCCGAGATGTCCCCCGCCCCGGTCCCTGCGCCGCCCCCGTCCCGGCGGAGCCGGCGGGGGACGGGCGCGCTGAGCCGGGTGTCGCCGCGCAAGCGGGGCGAGCTGACGCCGCTGCAGGTGCAGCGCCGGCGGCAATTGCGCGACGCCGCCGCCCGCCTGTTCGCCGAGTTCGGGGCGGCCGCCGTGGGGGTGCGGCGGGTGGCGCTGGAGGCGCATCTCGCCGGCGGCACGGCGCATGAATATTACGATAACCGCGACGAACTTCTCTACGACCTGCTGGGCGAGCACGTGCTGGCGCTGAACGCCGCGGTCTGCACCGCCTTCGATGCCGCGGCGCCCGAGGGGCCCGGCGTGCAATTGGAAGCGGTGGCGGCGGCCTGGCTCGTGCATGTCGCGCAGCACCGCCACGAGCACCGGTCCTTGCTGTTCTGCGGCCATCTGCTGGTGCCGGACCGGCGCGAGTCGCTCGACATCCGGCTGCGGGTTCTGATGGAAACGATGATGGAGCCGGTGCTGGCGGCCACGCCGGGGCTGGCCGAGCGGACGGATTCGGTGGAGTCGCTGCTGGCCACCCTGGCCTCGTTGCTGAACGACACCGGGTTCTGGCCGGAGCCGCAGGGGGCGGAGGAACTGCGGGTGCGGGCGCAGCGCATTGCGGGGATGATCCGGGCGGCGGCGCGGGCGGAGATGGGGGAGGGGTGGCCAGGGATGGGCGGCGGCCCGGGGGTGGTGGCCGGCCCGTCGCCGGAGGTGGAAACGAGCACGGTGCGGCGGCGGTGGCGGGAGGTGCTGGCGTGCGTGGCGGGGGGGACGGAGGTGGTGGTGACGCGGCGGGGGAAGCGGGTGGCCCGGGTGGTGGGGGTGGGTAGGGGGAGGCGGGGGCCAATTGGGGAGGTGCGGAGATTCCGGTCAGATCGGGAACGGGGTGCTTTCTTAGGAAAGCCCACTCGCGCATTACTCAAGACTTTCGGAAACTCCACTTGCCCCCATCCGATCAATGGGTCAGGCTTATGCGGAAGATATGACCGAAACGCACCCCCCTTCCCGCCGCCTCGGCTATGTCCGCGTCAACACCTACGGGCAGACGCCCGACGCGCGGCTTGAACAGTTGCGCGCCGAGGGGTGCGCCAAGATTTTCCGCGAGAAGGCAAGCGGCGCAAAGGCCGACCGGCGGCAGCTTCTCCGGTTGCTTGACGACCTCGCCCCCGGCGACGTGGTGACGGTAAAGCGCATCGACCGCCTCGCCCGCTCGACGTTCGACCTGTTCGCCATCGTCAAGCGCATCGTGGACGCGGACGGGCAATTCCGCTCGCTGGCGGAGCCGCGGGCCGACACGTCGACCAGCACCGGGCGGCTGATGATCACTGTCCTCGGCGGCCTGGCGGACGTGGAGCGCGACCTGATCCGCACCCGCACGGCGGAGGGCAGCAGCCGGGCGAAGGCGCGCGGGCACCACATGGGCCGTCCGCCGAAGCTCACCCCGCAGCAGCGGGCGGAAGCACGGCGGCGGCACGCCGAGGGCGCGACGCTCAAGGAGCTGGCGAAAAGCTACAACGTCGGCATGGCGAGGATTTCGCGGGCGGCCGCATGACGCGCGACGTGGGGCATGCGTCCGCCCCACCGTCGCAGCCAGCGGCGCGGGCCGTTACTGGCTTGCCCGCCGTGGATTCGCGGGCCTATGTACAACGCGGTTGGAGCTCATTATCCTACCACAACGCCTTACTACGGGGGGGATTTTGTTGCCAGACGGAACGCCGCTGCATCGCATTAGCAAACAGGTCAGTGATCCCTCCCCTCGTAAAGCTTCCCGCGAAGGAGCCTGTGCTTTGAGTAGCGCCAAACGGGGGCCCCACGCGGCAGCGTACCCGGAGCATCGCTCTGCGGATATCAATGCCTTTGTGAACAAGATTCACCAAGGCGATGCCGCTGATGTCATGGCGCAAATGCCGTCAGGCTCGGTAGACCTCATCATCACGTCTCCGCCTTACTGGACTGCCGTTAAATATGACGACGGCGCGATTGAAGGGGGCGACGCGCCCGGACAGTGGGCTTCCTACGAAGCCTATCTTGAGGACATGTTCCGCGTCTGGGCGCAGTGTGCACGTGTGCTTCGGCCCAACGGCAAGCTATGTATCAATGCCCCACTTCTTCCAATCCCGAAGGAAATCATCCAGCAGCATACCCGCCATCTGAAGGACATAGCTGGCGACATCGGTAGCGCGATCATGTCCGGGACAGACCTTGAGCGATACGGGCTGTTCATCTGGCAGAAGCAGACGTCGAAAATGATGTTCGGCTCCTATCCCTTCCCTGGCAACATCATCGAAAACAACACCGTCGAGATGATTAACATCTACGTCAAACCAGGAAAGCCCCCAAAGTTCGATCCTGATGTGAAAGAGGCGAGCAAACTCAGCAGAGAGGAATGGCTCGACCTCACACAGCAGGTCTGGTTCATGTATCCCGAGGACGTGAAGCGCGACAAGGATCATCCCGCACCGTTCCCGGAAAAACTCCCCGCCCGGCTGATCCGGCTCTACACATTCAGCGAGTTCGGTTTATTCCCCGGCGAGATTGTGCTTGACCCGTTCGCGGGCACGGGCACCACCTGTGCCGTCGCAAAGGGCATGGGCCGCCGCTGGATCGGGATCGATGTTGTGCCTCGTTATGTTGAATTTGCGCGCGATCGCGTTCGCTATGCGCCCGAATTTCAACCTCTACTCCTTGTCGGACGCGCAAAATATCCGACGGCGGACGAGCTTAGGGAGATGATAGCGAACAGCACCGGCAAAGAGGCTGAGGCCAAGCACAAGCGCAAGACATATGGCCGGGGAGTAAGCCGAGAAGATGACGACCAACTCAAACTCGTTTAGGCCAAGCCCTCGTCGCCGGAGAGAACCTGCATGGCAGCCCTGACGCGCCTCTGGAAGGACTGGATTCAGCGGTACACAAGCGATGCTGGCTACTGGTATGTCCCGAAAGGCAAGAGCATTGGCGATGTTCCGACCATCCAAAAGCAACTCGCATTGCTGGAACAGTTCGAAGGCAGAAATTGGCGCGAGACGCAGAAAAATTATCTGAACTGCCTTGGAGCCGCCGGCCTTTCGAAGGCGACGACCAAGGACGAGGACGAGCAGGGCATTCCCATGTCGCGGATGCTCGCACAGGTTTTCAGTACCTTGGGCGTCGCATGGATTGATGAACATGAGGCGGTGACGCTCACGCCTGCGGGTGAGAAATTTGTGCGAGCCCGCGATCCCGGAGAGATCGTGGCGGTGCAGTCACGGCGGTACCAGATCGCAAATCCGATGGCGGGCGGCAAGGCCACACAGCAGACCGAAGTCCATCCAGTCGCCTTCCTGCTTGAAGTCCTTCTTGAGACGAAAACCCTGACGCCAGTTGAATATATCCTGTTCTGCGCTAAGGCTAAGAATTTTGGCGACATCGAGGACACGGTTGAAAGCATCGGGGAATGGCGAAAGCTCGGTCCGCGCGTTCAGACGTCAATTCTCGATGCACTTGATGCGATAAAGATCGGAAACCCCGGCAGAGCGACGCGCCGCAGTTCCATCTACAATACCATCAGGCTTGATACATCGTACGCATTGGCCTTCTGGACAGCTTCACGCCTCATCGAGCAGGTGCAGAGGGATGGAAAGACGTTGCTACGGATTCCGCGCGACAGGCTGCCAGAGGCAAATGCCCTCATAAAGCGCGAGCAGAAAGACGGCCAATTCATCGCCTTCCAGAGCAAGAAAGACTGGATGGCGTTTTACGGCGATCCCGACAAGCCTCCCAACAAGGCAACTGCCCTCTCCTACTACAGCGACACCGCACAACTCGACATGGTGCGGCAGGTGTTGAACGAGATGGGAGGCTATACCGAGGAAGAAAAGCGCCGGTACCTTTCAATGATTGTGAACGAGCAAACAGTTGAGGACATATTAGAGCGCAACATGGGGCTGATCGAGCCGGGCATGACGCTTGTGAAGCGTCAGCTCGAAACCGAGGTCGGGCGTATAGATCTTTTTGCACGCGACAGGAACGGCGTTTTTACGATCATTGAATTGAAGAAGGGGAGAACGGACGATGATGTTTTTGGGCAGCTATCTCGCTATCTGGGTTGGTGTAAAAAGACGAAGGCGCGCACGGAGAACGTGCGAGGAATCATCATAGCAAAGCAAATAGGCAAGAAGGTGTGGGCCGCCGCGGATGGCCATCAAACCCCTGTTGAACTGATGGAATACGACCTCAAAATGAGCTTGGATAAGGCGCGACGAGCCGAGTTGCGGGGCTAACCCGGAAGCACGAGCTGTACAGAGATGGTAATCCCCTGCGGCGGCACAGCCATTTCCTGGCAGGGACGCTCGATCTCGGACCGCCCGCATCATAGCGGGCTGCACGTTGGTATCGAGCAGGAACATCAGTCGAAGCGGGACGGCTCGCGCACCGGTACGCGCGCAGGCAGCTCCAGATCGACGCCGCCGAGCGGGGCAAACCTCGCGTGGATCCGCTCATACAGGCTGCGTCCCGGCGTCGACGCGGACCCGTCGAGCGCGGCCTGCGGGATGCGCCGGGCTTCGGCTTCCATCGATTGTCCACGCTCAGCCGCGCGCAGACGCTCCTTGATCGCCGGATCGAGCTTGCGGATCGTGATGCTGCTCATGGGACCGTCACTTGCCTGCATCGTGTCATTATAATCAATGTGGCTGTTGCCTTGGACGTGCGCCCGCCATGAAAACGCCCGCCCTGGGCGCTCTGGCGGACCGCCGCGCCACAGCTCCGATCCCACGCCTTGGAGCACGATCCGCGCTTCTGGGTGCGGGGCCGGTGGTGGCGGGCGGCTCGGCCTCTATCACAGAGATCACAGAGGAAGACCGAGGACACAGAGTAGCGCGTACCGCCGAGGTGTCCCGAGTGCCCGCTGGTCGCCGCGCCGCCGCCTCCACCGCCGCAAGGGACCCTGCGCCGGCCGGGACCGACGACGCACCCTCTGCGATCTCATTCTTCCTCGGCGGCCTCTGTGTTGAATCCGTGGCCGCCCCCCTTCCGGAACCGTCACCGCGGAGACCCGAAGCCCCCTGTCCACCGCTTCGGCCCGTACCATTCAGTACATTCGTCCTCTGGCTGAGGGGCCGGCGGCGGTGGCGGGTGGTGGTGCTGGCGTGCATCGCGAGGGGGTGACGCGGCGGGGGAAGCGGGTGGTGGAGGCCGGGGTAGGGGGTTCAGGTCGGCGTGGAGGGCATCCGTACAAACCCGGAACGACCTCCCCGTGCAGAGGCGCCGATCAGGCTGCCAACCCCTCCAGACCAAGGAAGGCGGCCAGCGCCCGGCTCACAGCCCGCATCGCAACGTCATCAAGACGACCGAACACCGCGCCCACCTTCTCGCGCGGCAAGGCAACGGCGCGGTCGATCATGACCTGCGAGGGTTTCTGTAGCCCGTTTCCGTCCGCCGGGTGAACGGTCACGCGAAACAGCGGCCAGTCGTGCAATTCGCTGGTGAGACGCAGCACCGTCACCGATCCAAGCTCGGCAAATGCGTCGGCCTGCACGACCGGCGCCGGGCGATGCTTCCCGTAGTCCCCGCCCACGGCAATCGTCACGAGGTCGCCGCGCCTCATGCCTTCCACTCGGCTGCGAAGTCGTCGCGGTCCAACTCCGCCGCGATCTCCCGCATGACGACATACTCGTCGCTGCCCGGATCGCGGGCGCGTTCCGCCGCCTCGCGCGATTGCCGCCGCGCCTCGGCGGTGAAAGCCCGGTGCCGGCGCCGTTGCACATAAACCCGCATGAATTCCCGCAACACCTGAGCGGCCGGCTTGTCGGCTGCCTCGGTCGCGGCGGTGAATTCCGCCTTCAGGACAGGGTCGATGCGGAAGTTGAAACTGCTCTCCTTGGGATGGTGGCTGGTCCTCGGCATGATGCGGATCCCGATCTGCTGCCCTGTGTGCACATATAATGCACTTACATAATCCATTCAACGGCGGCCCATTCGGTGCCGTCCGGCACCGCAACACCGCGCCGCTGGCCGCGCGGACCGCTTTGCCCCCGGAGTCGGGGCGAACTTGCCGCGCGGGAGGAATCCCGCGGGTGGATCGACGCGGCGTACCGCAACGTGGCGCTGGCCGATCTCGCGCAACCGGACATCGCGATCGATGCGGAAACCGACGCTCAGGCCTGGGGCGAAACCGTCGGCCTCGCCGACCGCTTCCGCCTGTTCGTCTACGACGCCGCCGATCTGGAACTGGCCCGGCGGCGCGGCTTCCCGCTCGCCACCATGGACCCGGCGCTCTGCGGCCGACGGCGAGGGCGGCCGGTATCGCGGTGCTCGGCGCCTGACCGCGACCCCTCAGACCGCCCCCCTTCTCAGGCCAACGTCGCCGCCGGCTGCACCTGCCGCCCGTCCCCTTCGAGAAACCCGCCCGACTGCCGCCGCCACAGCCGCGCGTAGATCCCGCCCGCCTGCAGCAGCGCCGCATGCGTGCCCGTCTCGCACACGCGCCCCTGATCCAGCACCACCAGCCGGTCCATGCGCGCGATCGTCGACAGCCGGTGCGCGATCGCAATCACCGTCCGCCCCTCCATCAGCGCATCCAACTGGCCCTGGATCGCCGCCTCGATCTCCGAATCGAGCGCCGAGGTCGCCTCGTCCAGCACCAGGATCGGCGCGTTCTTCAGGATCACGCGCGCGATCGCGATGCGCTGGCGCTGGCCGCCGGACAGCTTCACCCCGCGCTCGCCCACATGCGCGTCGTAGCCGCTGCGGCCGTGCCAGTCCTCAAGGCCGGTGATGAACTCGTGCGCTTCCGCCCGCTGCGCCGCGTCCTCGATCATCGCCTCGGTCGCGTCGGGCCGCCCGTAGGCAATGTTCTCGCGGATCGTGCGGTGCAGCAGGGAGGTATCCTGCGTCACCATCGCGATCTGCCCGCGCAGGCTTTCCTGCGTCACGCCGGCGATGTCCTGGCCGTCGATCAGGATGCGCCCGCCGGCGGGATCGTAGAAATGCAGCAGCAGGTTCACGAGCGTCGACTTCCCCGCCCCCGACGGGCCGACCAGGCCGACCCGCTCGCCCGGCGCGATGGCCAGGTCGATGTCGTGCAGCACCGGCACCCCGCGCGCGCGGCCGTAGTCGAACTCCACATGCTCGAAACGAATGGCGCCGGCGGTGACGACCAGCGCGCGGGCGCCGGGCGGGTCCGGCATCTGCCGCGGCACCGCGATCGAGCGCATGCCGTCCTGCACGACGCCCACGTTCTCGAAGATGCTGGTGACGTTCTGCGCCACCCAGCCGGCCATGTTGGCGATCTGCCAGGCCATCGGCAGCGCCGTCGCAACCGTGCCGACCGCGATGTGCCCGGCGCGAAACAGCAGGATGGAGAGCAGCCCCGTGGCGGCCAGCAGGCACGCGTTCATCAGCGCGAGGGTGGACGTGAGTGCGGTCGCCAGCCGGCTTTGCCGGCGCATCGCTGCCGTGTGGTGGTCCACCGCATCGCGCACGAACGCATCCTCGTCGCGGGCGCGCGCGAACAGCTTGACGGTGAGGATGTTGGTATAGCTGTCCACCACCCGCCCCGTCAGGTTCGACCGCGCTTCGGACACCACGCGCGAGCGCTCCCGCAGCCGCGGCACGAAAGCCGCCAGCAGCACCGCATAGGCGGCGAACCAGCCGATGAAGGGCAACGTCAGCCGCCAGTCGGCCGCCGACAGCAGCGCGATGGCGCTGGTTCCATAGACCAGGATGTACCACACGGCATTGGTCGCAGCGACGATGCTCTCGCGCAGCGCCGGCCCGGTCTGGATCACCCGGTTGGCAATCCGGCCGGCAAAGTCGCTCTGGAAAAACGACCAGCTCTGCCGCACCACATGCCAGTGGTTCTGCCACCGGATCATGTTGGTGACGCCCGGATTGATCACCTGGTTGGTCACGACATACTGCGCGAGCTGCGCCGCCGGCCGCAACACCAGCAGCACCCCTGCCATCCCGGCAAACTGCCAGCCGGCCGTCGCAAACAAAAGCTCCGGCCGGATGCGCGACACCAGCCCCACCACCCGCCCGATGAACAGCGGGATGGTGATGTCCAGCATCGCCGCCACCAGCCCGGCCGCGAACAAGGCAACCACCGGCCAGCCAGCCTGGCGCGCAAAATGCCAGTAGAACCGGCCCAGACTGTCCGTCGGCGGCTCCGACGGCGTGCGAGCGGTAGGGTCAAGCCGAGATTCGAACCACGTCAGCATGCCCCCAAACTCGGCGCCCTCCACCCCGTGCGTCAACCACCGCCGGGCACGCTCCGGCCCCCGCTAACGCGCCTGCGGCCGGGGCCGGGCGCGGCGGATCAGCCCGACCACCGCGCCCCCCACCCCGCGCGGCAGGACGAACATGAACCCGATCAGGATGGCGCCGTAGATTGCGCCTGGGGCTGCCTTGGAGATGTCGTTGGCGATATTCGGGATGAACTCGATGAAGGCGCCGCCGAACAGGGCGCCCGGGATTGAATCCACCCCGCCGACGACGAGGCCCACGAACAGGGTGATGGAGAGGAAAAAATTGAAGCTGTCGGGGGCCACGAACTGCACGGCGATGGCGCTCAGCGCGCCGCCGATGCCGGTGATCATGGCGCTGACGGCGAAGGTGCGGGTTTTCAGCGCGGCGAGACCGACGCCCATGGCCTCAGCCGCCACAGGCTGCTCGCGCACGGCCAGCATGGCGCGCCCGGTGCGTCCGCGCGTCAGGTTCCAGGCAAGCAGGAACACGACGCAGCCGACGCCGAGCGAGAACAGGTAGATCCATTGATCGCCGGTGAGCGGCAGGCCGAACGGCGCGTCCGGCTTGTCCATCGTCAGCCCTTGCACCCCGCCGGTGAGGTCCGACAGCGCGTTCACCTTCAGGATCTGCGGCACCGAGACAGCCAGCGCGAATGTTGTCAGGGCGAGATAGAGACCGCCCAACCGCAATGCGGGGAAGCCGATCAGGAAACCGACCAGTGCGGAGGCCAGTGCTGCTGCGGGCAAGGTCGCCCAGTACGGCCAGTTGTAGTTCGCCATCAGGATGGCGGTGGTGTACGACCCGATGGCGAAGAACGCGCCATGGCCCAGCGAAATCTGCCCCGTGTAGCCGGTGAGCACGGTCATCCCCAGCACCGAGACGGCGTACACGACCACCATCGTGAGCTGGAACAGATGGTACGAATCAGCAAAGAACGCGAGCCCCACCATCACCGCCAGGAACGCGCCCATCCACAGCGCCTGCGCCGGGCCGAGACCGGCCGGTGGCATGCGGTTTGCTTCCATCCGCTACACCCTGCTCTGTACCGCGCGGCCGAACAGCCCGGCGGGCCTGGCCAGCAACACGACGACGATGATCATCAGCGCCACGGTCAGTTTCAGCTCGGTGCCGACGACATAGGCGCCGAACAGGTTTTCCAGCACGCCTACCACGAACCCGCCGATCACCGCGCCCAGCGGATTGTCGATCCCGCCCAGCAAGGCGCCGGCGAAGGCATACAGCAGGATCCCCGACATCATGTTGGGATCGAGGAACACCACGGGGGCCACCATGATCCCCGCCGCCGCCCCGATCGCCGCCGCCAGCCCCCAGCCCAGCCCCAGCATCCGGTTCACCCGCACACCGCACAGCCGCGCCGAGACTGGGTTGTACGCCGCCGCCCGCATCGCGAGCCCCAGCGGCGTGTAGCGGAAGAACAGCCACACCAGCAGCAGCACGACGACGGTGAGCCCCGTTTCGCCGATCTCGTGCGGCGACACGTAGCCGCCCAGCAGCGGGTGCGCGGCATGGAACGGGGAGGGGAACGATTTGATGGTGAAGCCGAAGATCCAGCCGTCCAGCGCATTGATCACCAGCAGCAGCCCGATGAACACGCCGACCGATGACAGCACCGGCGCGTTCATCATCGGCCGCATCAGGATCCGTTCCACCACCACGCCGAGCGCGAAGGACAGCAGGATCGTCAGCACGAACGCGCCCCAGAACGGCACGCCGGCCTGGATTAGGGTCAGGGCGACGAAGGTCGAAAGTGTCGCCATCTCGCCCTGGGCGAAGTTCACGTGGTGCGTCGCCTGGTAGATCATGACCAGCGCGAGCGCGACAGAGGCGTAGATCGCCCCCGAAGCGACCCCGGAGGCGATCTGGTGCAGCAATCCGTTCATCGCGCGCCGCCTTCGTTTCAGTAGCCGAGATACGACCGTCGCACCGCCTCGTCCCGGCGGATCGCCTCGGCGGTGCCGGAGACGACGATGCGCCCGGTTTCCAGCAGGTAGGCGTGGTCGGCGAGATCGAGCGCCAGGCTCGCGTTCTGTTCCACCACCAGGATGCTCATGCGTTCCTCGGTGTTGATCCGGCGCAGGATGTGGAAGATGTCGCGCACGATCAGCGGCGCCAGGCCGAAGGACGGTTCGTCGAGCAGCAGCAGCCGCGGCCTGACCAGCAGTGCGCGCGCGATCGCCAGCATCTGCTGCTCGCCGCCCGAGAGGGTGCCGGCCTGCTGGTGCAGTCTCTCCTTCAGGCGCGGGAAATAGTCGAACGACCGTGCCATGTCGGCAGCGACGCCGGCGCGGTCGCGGCGGGTGTAGGCGCCGAGGCGGAGGTTCTCCTCCACCGTCAGTTCCATGAACGTGCCGCGCCCGTCCGGCACGTGGCCGACGCCGCGGCGGACGATGTCTTCGGTGGCGGTGCGGTCGATGCGCGCGCCGCCGAACACGATCTCGCCCCCGCGGCGGATCATCCCGCAGAGCGCGCGCAAGGTGGTCGTCTTGCCGGCGCCGTTGGCACCGAGCAGCGCGGTGACGCCGCCTTCCTCCACGGCGAAATCGATGCCGTGCAGCACGTCTGTTTCGCCGTAGCCGGCGGTGAGCCCGCGCGCCTCAAGCAGAGGCGGCATGGCGCATGTCCTCCTTTGCCGTCTCGCCGAGATACGCGCGGATCACTTCGGGTTCGCGGCGCACCTGCTCGGGCGTGCCGTCGGCGATCTTGCGGCCGAATTCCAGCGCCACGACCTGTTCCGACACGCGCATCACCAGGCTCATGTGATGCTCGACCAGCAGGATCGTGAGGTTGAACGGGCCGCGGATGCGCCCGAGCAGGGCGGCGAGCGCGTCGACCTCGGCATGGTTCAGGCCGCCGGCCGGCTCATCCAGCAGCAGCAATTTCGGCGCGCCGATCAGCGCGCGCGCCATTTCCACCCGCTTCTGGGTGGGAAAGGGCAGGCTGCCCGCCGGGGTGTCGGCGACGTGGGCGAGATCGAGCAGGTCGAGCAGCGCGTCCAACCGGTCGGTCGCCGCGGCTTCCTCCGCGCGCACGACCGGCAGCCGCAACGCGTTGGCGACGAAACCGCTGCGGCCCAGGTGGTGCGCGCCGACCAGAATGTTCTGCCGCACCGACAGGCTGCGGAACAGCGCGACGTTCTGGAACGTCCGCCCGATGCCGAGCCCGGCCATGCGATGCCGCTTCACGCCGGTGAGGGGTGTCCCATCGAAGACGATATCGCCCTCGGCGTAGCGATAGATGCCGCTGATGCAATTGAAGAGGGTGGTCTTGCCCGACCCGTTGGGCCCGATCAGCCCACAGATCTGGTTGGGCGCCACATCGAACGACACGCCGCCGAGCGCCACCACGCCGCCGAAGCGCATCACCACGTCGCGCACGGACAGCAGCGGTGCGGCGGCCCCGTTCACCTCCGGCCCCCGTGCACGGGCCCGTGAGCGCCATGGACGCCGTTCGCACTGCAGCCCAGCGTGCCGCGCCGCCTTCCCATTCGTTCACCCCGCCTTTGCGTGCCGTTGCGGAAACGTCCCGCCGGCACTCTGTTGTCGTGTGGCGAAGGGTGACGAAGCGCTGCCGGCAAGTCAACTGCTATGCGTGCCGCACAGAGCAATCACGCGAACGACCGACATGTCTCACGCAGCGCGGGAGAGGTGGAGGAGTCGCCGCCCGCGCGCGTCGTCAGCGATACCAGCCGCCGCCGATTCCGACCGAAACGCCCGGCTGCGGATAGACCGGTCCGTAGTACGGCCCGTACGGCGGCGGCGGATAGCCGTAGCCCGGCCCGGGGTAGCCGCCGCCATAGCCGTACCCGGGCGGGCGGGAGACCACGGTATTGCCGTTCGAATACATGCACTGGGTGTAGGCGATGTTGTAGCGCTGCTGCAGGTCGCCGGCGCTGGCCTGGGCGTTGCTCGCACCGATCGCGCTGCCGCCAAGCAAGCCGGCGCCGGCGCCGATCGCAGCGCCCGCGCCCACGTTGCCGCTCACCGAGCCGATCGCCGCTCCCGCCGCCGCGCCGAGCGCGGTGCCCACCAGGGCGCTGCCCACCGCCGCGTTGTTCGCCGCCTGCGCGGGCTGCATGTAGCCGATCTGCTGCTCGGCATACTGCCGGCAACTCATGTCCTCCTGGCGGAAGGTGGCAAAGTTTTTGCCCTTGGCCGGCAGCGCCATCACCGTGGGACCCGTGGGCGGGGCCACCGCGCAGGCACCGAGCGCCAGCGCCAAACCGAGCGCACCGGCCGGCGCCAGGCTGCGCGCGATCGGGTTGTGAGTCCGCGCGCCGGGGGACCGCCGGATGAAACTCCGCATCGCCTGATGTCTCCGCCTCGTTACATATTGTTACGATCTCGCCGGCCCGTTCGATCGGGCGCAGCCGTGGTGTTATGTGGGATGTCGCGTGTCCGCGCCAAGCGGGAACCGCGATCAGCGCGCGGACAATACGGCCAGCGCGGCATCGATCTCCTCACTCGTCAGGCGCCAGGCATTGTCGAGCTCGGCCACCACCGCATGCATGAACGGCTCGGCGAGCGCCAGCGCCTGCGCACCGTTGCCGAGATGCTCGGCAAGCAGCGCCAGCGCCAGTTGCCGCGGTCCCTCGCCGGCGTAGGTCCATTCGAAGCCGGCACGGCAGAACGTCGCGATGTCGAAGCGTGGATCGAGCGGTCGGCCGTCGACCGTCACCACCGCGCCGTCCAGGCTGCGCCCGCCTTCGTAGAGTTTCATGCCGGAACCTTCCCCGCGGGCGCGTCCTCGAACATCACCACGCTGCGCACCGTCTCGCCGCGCTTGAGTGCTGCGAAGCCGTCGTCGATCGCTGCGAGCCCGATGCGCGCAGAGATCATTGCTGCGAGGTCGAGCCGCCCGTCCAGCGCCGCCTGCGCCAGCAGCGGGAAATCGCGCGCCGGGCGGGCGCCGCCGTAGGAGCTGCGGATGATGCGCTTCTCCTGCATCAGGCTGCCCCAGCGGAACGGAACCTCGGCGTCGACCGCGGTCTTGCCGAGCCAGACCACTTGGCCGCCGGGGCGCACGGCCTCCATCGACAGGGCGAAGCCGGCGGGGACGCCGGCGGCCTCGATCACCACGTCGGCGCCGCGCCCGGCGGTGGCGGCGCGCGCCTCGGCGATGGCCGTGGCCGGATCGGCGGTCGCGGTGGCGCCGAGCCGCGCAGCCAGGGCGCGGCGCATCGGGTTCGGATCGACGGCGAGGATATGGCCGGCGCCGGCGAGCCGGCAGCCCTGCACCGCCGACAGCCCGACCGCGCCGCAGCCGATCACCATCGCGCTCGCGCCCCAGCGCAGGTCGGCGATCCGGGTCGCCGCGCCGACGCCGGTCATCACCCCGCAGCCGATCAGCGCCGCCTGGTCGAACGCCAGACCGGCCGGGATGCGCACCGCGCAGTGCGCCGGGACGACGCAATATTCCGCGAAGGCGCCGAGGTACATGAGCTGGTGCACCGGCCGCGGCGGCGCGGCCCCGGCATCGCAGAACAGCCGCGGCGCGCCGTCGAAATGGAACCCCAGGGCGGCGTTGCCGAGCGCCTGGCTGCACAGGATCGGCTGGCCCTGCTCGCAGTAGAAACAGGTCCCGCAATGCGGGTTCCACGACAGCACCACGGGATCGCCGCAGGCGAGCCCGGCCACGCCGGCGCCGAGTGCCGCGATCTCGCCCGCCGCCTCGTGCCCCGGCACGGCGGGCAGGGGAACGGCGAGCTGGCCCTCGATCGCCTCGAGGTCGGTATGGCAGAGGCCGGCGGCACGGATCCGCACCAGCACGTCGCCTGGGGCGAGGGGACCGAGTGCGATCGTCTCGATCGACAGCGGCGCGCCGGTCCTGCGCAGCACCGCGGCCCGGGCGCGGATCATGACGTTCTCTCCCGGTTGGGGAGCGGGCAGGGTAGGTGGGGGAGGGGAGGCGGTCCAGACCGGCATTCGCCGGGGAGGTGTTCAGGCCGGCGTTCGCCGGCGGGGCAGTCCGGGCCCGGCGTCAGCCGGCGAGTTCGGCCTCCACCGCCGCCTGCAGCTCGGTCATCCGGAACGGCTTGCGCAGCACCCGGATGCCGGTGTCCTGGGCGAGGAAATAGCCGGAGATCAGAATAACTTTGAGGTCGTGCCGTTCCCGCGTGGCACGCGCGGCAAGCTCCAGGCCCGAAATGTCGGGCATGCGCACATCGGTGATCACGAGATCGATCCCAGGGGTCTCGTCGAGCAGCCGCAGCGCCTCGATCCCGCCGCCGGCCGCCACGACCGAATGGCCGAAATCGCCCAAAATTTCGCTCACAATCTCACGCACTTCGGGGTCATCGTCCACGACCAGGATAGTGGCAACCTTGCCGGAGGAAAGAAGCATAGGATTGCGGGCCTTCTTCGAGGCGGGTGCCGTCGTGGAGGCGACGGGACAAAAGGGTGAGACATCCGTATAGGGGTAGCACCGGAGGCGCCATTGATACCAGACGGCCGGACACAAATCGGTAACAAGATCGGGCGCCGAGGCGGAGTCCCGATCACGTTGACGGGGGTCCGGTCCGCAGCGCTCTTGCCCGGGCCGTTCCGACGCAAGAGACTGCCTCCCGTCACGATCGGAGGAATACCATGGCCCCGCCCGCCGGCGCGTTTGCGCCCGCCCCCGCTTCCACTGCCAATCCCTCCTCCGCCGGCCCGTTGGCCCGCTTCAAGGTGCTCGACCTCACCCGGGTGCGTGCCGGACCCACCGCGGTGCGCCAGCTCGCCGACTGGGGAGCATCGGTGATCAAGATCGAATCTCCCGGTGGCGATGGCGGGCTCGGCGGGGAGCGGCACGGGCCGGATTTCCAGAACCTGCACCGCAACAAGCGCAGCCTGACCCTGAACCTGAAAGCTCCCGAGGGCACCGCGATCCTCCGCAGGCTGGTTGCGGAAGCCGACGTGCTGGTGGAGAACTTCCGCCCCGACGTGAAATTCCGCCTCGGGATCGACTACGAGCAGCTGCGGGCGCTCAACAAGCGGCTCGTCTACGCCTCGATCTCGGGCTTCGGCCAGGACGGCCCGTATCGCGATCGGCCCGGGTTCGACCAGATCGCCCAGGGCATGGGCGGGCTGATGTCGATCACCGGGCTGCCGGGGCAGGGGCCGGTGCGGGTGGGCATCCCGGTCGCCGACCTCACCGCCGGCATCTTCTGCGCCATGGGCATCCTGATCGCGCTGCTCGAACGCGAAACCTCGGGCGAGGGGCAGTGGGTGCAGAGCAACCTGCTCGCCGCCCAGATCTCGATGCTGGACTTCCAGGCTGCGCGCTGGCTGATCGGCCACGAGGTGCCGCCCCAGGCCGGCAACGACCACCCGACGTCGATCCCGACCGGCGTGTTCGAGACCGCCGACGGGCACATCAACATCGCCGCCTCCGGCAACGAGATCTACGCCAGGCTGTGCCAGGCGATCGGGGCGCCGGAGCTGATCGCCGATCCCGACTACGCCACCGGGGCGGCGCGGTCGAAGAACCGGGTGCGGCTGAACGCGGCGATCGCGACGGTGACCCGCACGCGGCCCTCGGCTGCGTGGATCGAGGTGCTGAACGCGGCCGGCGTGCCCTGCGGGCCGATCTACAAGATGAACGAGGTGTTCGCCGATCCGCAGGTGCAGCACCTGAACATCACCCGCCACGTGCCGCATCCGGTGCTGGGCGATGTGGAAGTCGTGGGCCAGCCGATCGAGCTGTCGCGCACGCCCTGGAGCGTGCGCACCGCCACCCCGGAAGCCGGCGCCGACACCAACGCGGTCCTGGGCGCGCTGGGCTACGATGAGGCCGAGATCGCGGAGCTGCGGGGGCGCAAGGTGGTGTGACCGTATTGGTTCTTTCGTGCCATGAAACTTTTCGTTCGGAGGGTCGGCCTGGCTCGCTTCTGCCTCTCCCGCAAGCAGGAGAGGTGATCCTCGCCCATGGCGATGGTTCCGGCTCGGAACCATCGGAAGGGTTCCAAGGGCGAGCCCTTGGCGGGGGGTCCCAAGGGCCCATGGGGGGGCAGCGCCCCCTTGGCCTCGCTTCCCGGGTCAGTGCTTCGCGCCGTCGTAAGGGGTCTGCAAGGTGCCGGACTCGTTCGCCGGCGGGTACAGGATCACTTCGGTCTTCGGGTTCTTGAACTGGGCGACGTTGTGGCCCTTCACGCCCTGGAACTGCGCCTCCAGCACCCGCGGCGCCTTCCATTCCCCATTCGGACCAAACGTGATCGGCCCGACCACGGTCTGGAACGTGTGGTCGCGCATATAGGCCGCGAGCTTGGCGTCGTCGGTGCTCTTGGTTGCGGTCACCGCGTCGGACAGCACCTGCATGTCGGAATAGGCGAACGGCGGGAGGTAGTAGCCGAGCGGATCGACGCCCTCGGCCGCGGCCTTGGCCTGGTAGATTTTCAGGAACGCCATCGCCTCCGGCGTGGCATAGCCCTTTACCGGGAGCCAGAAATCGTAGTCGGTGATGCCGTTGAGCAGCGGGCCGAGCGAGGCCTTGATCGAGGTGGATTGCAGCCCGACCATGTCGCCGCCGAACAGCCGGGTCTTGAGCCCCACTTCCGCCGCGGCGCGCACCATGCCGACCGAGTCGGGCGGGTAGGAGGCGACCATCACGATATCCGGATGGCGCGCCTGGATGGCGTGCACGATCGGCGTGAAATCGGCCGTGTTCGGCGGGTAGGTCTCGTTATACACGACCTTGAATCCGTCTTGCTTGGCGAGTTGCAGCGCCCCATCGATCGCGTTCTTCGGGAATTCCGCATCGGCGCCGACCAGCGCGATGGTCTTCGGTTTCGGCGTCATCGCCGCGGCCACGGCGAAGAACGGCACCGACAGGCTTTCCTTCGGGTGCATGCCGCCGGTGGGCGTCATCGCGAAATACCGATCGTAGTTGAACTGGCTGTTCACAGCGAGGCCGAGCAGGCCGAGGAAGGCGCGGTGATGCGCCATGACGATCGGCATCGCCGGGGCGATGATGTTGGTGGCATAGGCGCTCACCACCAGATCGACATGATCGACGTCGAGCAGCTTGGTGTAGATCCCCGGCACGAGCGCGGGGTTCGACTGGTCGTCGTAATAAACGAGTTTCACCGGCCGCCCCAGCAGGCCGTCCTTGGCATTGGTCTGCTGCGCCCAGATCTGCATGGCGAGCAGCGCCGCCTTGCCGTTCGCCGCCAGCCCGCCGGTGAGCGACATGGAAAAGCCGATCGTGAGCGGCTTGCCGGACGGTGCCGCCTGGACCGGCAGCGGCGCGATCAGCGGCAGGATCATGCCGAGCGCGACCGTCGCGGCAAGGCACGTCCTGCGGAGCAGGCGCTTGAGGCGATGCATGCGATTTCCTCCCTGGATCGGATTGGTTGGAGACAGACTAGCCCGCCTTCGCCGCCCGAGCCAAGTCCGCGCCGGAAGACGGCAGGGCAATCGGGCGAACCGGAGAATTGCCGCAGGCGGCGCCTCCTTCACCTCTCCCGCTCTCGCTGGAGAGGTGAATACCCGGAGGTTGCTCGATTACCCTGAGGAAGACGCCCCTTGCCGCAGGCCGCGCGGCGGCTTTTGATGGGCCCGGACAGCAATCGGAGGCGGCATGACGGGACGGTTCGCGGGGCGCACGGCTATCGTCACCGGCGGCGCGGCGGGCATCGGTCGGGGGATCGCCGAGCGGCTCGCCGCCGAGGGCGCGCGGCTCAGCCTGTGGGACCACGATGCGGCGGCGCTGGCGAAGACCGCCGCCGCGCTCGATGCGTCCTTCGCCGCGACCGCGGGGCCGATGCATACCGTGACCCTCGACGTGACGGATGCCGACGCGGTCGCCCGCGCCGCGGAGGCCGCGACGGCGGCGCTGCTCGGGCGGATCGACATCCTGGTCGCCAACGCCGGCATCTCCGGCCCCAACGGGCCGGTGGCGGAATACCCGATCGCGGAGTGGAACCGGGTGATCGCCGTCAACCTCAACGGCGTTTTCTATTGCAACCGCGCTGTCGTACCGCACATGCAACGGAATGGCTACGGGCGCATCGTCAACATCGCCTCGATCGCCGGCAAGGAGGGCAATCCCTACGCGGCGGCGTATTCGGCGTCCAAGGCGGGGGTGATCGGGCTCACCAAGGCGCTCGGCAAGGAGCTGGCGGGGACTGAAATCCGGGTGAACTGCGTCACGCCGGCGGCGGTGCGCACCGCGATCTTCGACCAGATGACACCGCACCACATCGACTACATGTTATCCAAAATCCCGCTCGGCCGGTTCGGCCGGGTGGAGGAGGTGGCGGCGCTCGTGTGCTGGCTCGCCTCGGAGGAAGCGAGCTTCTCCACCGGCGCCGTGTTCGATGTCTCGGGCGGGCGCGCCACCTATTGAAAACGGAACGATCCATGACGCATGACGCGCTCGGCTACACCCCGGCGACCCGGCTTGCCGAACTGATCCGCACGAAGAAAATCTCGCCGGTGGAGGCGGTGGGCGGCGTGCTCGCGCGCATCTCCGCGCTCGATCCCCACATCAACGCCTTCGCGCATCTCGCGCCCGAGCAGGCGATGGACGCGGCGCGTGCGGCGGAGGCGGCGCTGCTGGGCGGCGGGCCGATCGGGCCGCTGCACGGGGTGCCGGTCACGATCAAGGACCTCGCGATCACCAAGGACATGCCGACACGGTTCGGCAGCCCGATCATGGCCGACAACCAGCCCGGCGAGGACACGCCGATGGTCACCAGGCTGGTCGCGGCCGGGGCGATCGTGCTGGGCAAGACCACCACGTCGGAATTCGGCTGGAAGGGGGTCAGCCAGTCGCCGCTGACGGGGATCACGCATAATCCGTGGAAACACGGCTACAACGCCGGCGCGTCCTCGGCCGGGGCGGCAGCGGCGGCGGCGGCCGGGTTCGGGCCGCTGCACCACGGCAGCGACGGGGCGGGGTCGATCCGCATGCCGGCGCATTTCTGCGGCGTGTTCGGGCTGAAGCCGAGCTTCGGGCGGATCCCCGCCTATCCGGTGTCGGGCGGCGACTATACCTCCCACAACGGGCCGATCACGCGCACGGTGGCGGATGCGGCGCTGTTCCTGGGGGTGACCGCGGGGTCGCATCCGCTCGATCACACGACCCTGGAAGCCGGGCCGGCGGACTATCTGGGGCGGCTCGGGGAGGGCGTGCGCGGCAAGCGGATCGCCTACAGCCCCGACCTGGGGCACGCGCGGGTCGACCCGGAGGTCGCGGCCCTGGTCGCCGCCGCGGCGCGGCGCTTCGCCGAACTGGGTGCGGTGGTGGAGGAAGTGCCGGTCCCCTGGGGGCCACAGGGGCCGGAGCTGGGCCGGCTGTTCTGGCCCGCGCATCTCACCCGGCTCGCGGCCAAGCTGCCGGAGTGGGAAAGCCGGATGGACCCCGGCCTGGTGGCCTGCATACGCTCCGGGGAGAAAGTCACGATCGAAACCTACCAGCTCGCGCGCGAACGCAAATACGCCTACATCGCCGCCATCCACAGCTGGTTTGAGGACTGGGATCTCCTGCTGACGCCCGCCGTCTCGGTGGCGGCCTTCCCGGCCGAGCGGCTGAACCCCGCTCACTGGCCGCAGCACGAGTGGGACTGGGTGCAGTGGGCCGAATTCTCCTATCCGTTCAACATGGCCTGGAATCCCGCCGCCAGCGTGCCCTGCGGCTTCACCGAGGCCGGCCTGCCGGTGGGCCTGCAAGTCGTCGGCAAACGCTTCGACGACCTGTCGGTGCTGCAGGCCGCCGCCGCGTTCGAACAGGCGCAGCCCTGGGCGGACCGCCGCCCGGCGCTCGCGTGACGGTGGCGCCGATGTCCGGACCCGACGCCGTCACCGCCCATTACGCGCGGGAGAGGATCGCCGAGCGCATCCTCGCAGCACTCCGCGCCGAGCACGGGGCGGAGGTCGCGGTCACGCCGGAGACGCTCGCCCCGCTCGATCACTTCCACGGCCGCGGCGTGGCGGCGACGGCGGAACTGCTGGCCGTGCTCGACCCGAAGCCCGGCGAGCGCCTGCTGGATATCGGCGGCGGCATCGGCGGCCCGGCGCGCTGGATCGCCGCGCGGACCGGCTGCCACGTCACCGGGGTCGATCTCACGCCGGAGTTCTGCGCCGCGGCGGTGGCGCTGAACGCGGCCACCGGGCTCGCCGAAAAGGTCCGGATCCTGACCGGCAGCGCCACCGACCTGCCGCTGCCGGACGCGGAATTCGACCGCGCCTACTCGCAGAACGTCGTAATGAACATCGCCGACAAGCAGCGCTTCTACGCCGAGGCGCGGCGGGTGCTGAAACCGGGCGGGGTGCTCGCGCTGTCCAACCTGGCCGCCGGGCCGAATGGCTCCCCCCGCTACCCGCTGCCCTGGGCCGCCACGGAGGACACAAGCTTCCTCGCCACCCCCGCTGCCACACGAGCGGACATCGAAGCCGCTGGCTTCGAAATCCTCGCGTTCCACGACCTCACCCCAACGGTCCGGGCGTTCAACGATGAGATGCGGGCGCGGGCGCAGGCGGGCGCACCCCCGCGCCTCGGGATGGCCGTGCTGGTGGGCGAGGCCATGGTGGAACGGCAGCGCAACTCGGCGCGCGGGATCGCCGAGGGCACCCTGATCGCGATCGAGATCCTGGCGCGGCGGTAGGCGCCGTCGTCCGCAGTGCGATCGCTGAACGTACGGCGCGTCACCTCTCCCGCGAGAGCGCAGGGCTGTCCGGGGAAAATCAAGCATAGGCGAACCCGAGTTGTCCGGCTGGTGGATGATTTTGTGCTCTGGCCGGATTGACGGGAGGCGGTCGTTCGATGGTGCCGAGGTCGCGGCGCTCGAACAGGCAGCTTGCGACGAGTTCGGTGAAGCGCAGGACCGGCATGCTGACGCGATGCCTGCGGGCGGCGAGACGCAGCAGGGCATAGGCGATCAGGGCGGCGTAGATCTGCAGCCGGATGGCGTTGGGATTGTTGCCGAGGAAGCGGCGGATGCGCAGGTTCTGTTTGAGCCAGCGGAACAGCAGCTCGATCTGCCAGCGGCCTTTGTAGAGGGCTGCGATGGCCACCGCGGAGCGGTCGCAGTCGTTGGTCAGCAACGTAATCGTGCTGCCGTCCTGGCGCCTGACGCGCACCCGGCGTAGCCGGATGGGCAGGCGCGAATCGCCCTTGCTGGCGAAGCGCACCTCGGCATCCTCGGTGACGGTGAAGCCGTCGCCGGCGGTCTCCTCACAGGGGCGGAGCGTGACCTGCTCGAGGCGCATGTTGATCTTGAGGCGGGTGACGAAGCTGGCGCCGGCGGCATCGATGGCGTGCCACCAGCCGTAGTGGCAGTATCCCTTGTCGAAGGTGTAGGTTGCACCCGGGTCGATCGCGACCGTGCGGCCGATCTGCGCATCGTTGACGGTGGCATCCGTGATGTCGAGCACGCGCGGGCAGTCGCGCGCGGGATCGAACACGATGTGCAGCTTGAGGCCGCGGATGCGGCCGTTGCAGGTAGCCCAGGAGCAGAGGGTGCCGAGCGGGATCGGGGGCGAGTCGATCACCCGCACCACCTCGCGGCCCTCGCGGCGCGTCCGCGGGTCGAGTTGCATGGCGAGGCCGGCGAAGACCTCGGCGAACACCGCCGGCGGGCGCCGGCGGTTGGCGTCAGCCAAGGTCGAGCGCGCCAGTTTGCCGCCGCCGAGATGATAGTGATGCTGACGGTAAGCGTTCCACTCCACCGCCAGGCCACGCAGGCTGGTGGCCGCGGCGAACTGCGCGAAGATCAGCGCCAGCAGATGATCGCCGCTGTCGAACGATTTGTCGTAGGCCTCGCCGCGATGCCGCGCCGAGATCGCCTTGACCTGACGGCGATCAAGGGGTGCCAACAAACTGGCGAAGATGGTAGGTTTGAACCGCATGCCCCGTCCCCCATTCTGAGTCTCGCAAACACAGAATAGCGGATAAAACCGCCTCAGACGGGGCATGCAGCCAAAAGCCTCACGCTTTCCCCGGACAGCCCTGCGCGAGAGCGGGAGAGGGAAGGAGGCGCCGCCCGCGCCGATGTTCCGGTTCACCCGATTCCCCTGCCGGCGTCCGCCCGGGTTCTTGCGCGTTTCGCGCGCCCGTGGTGATGCAGGGGGAACGGTCCGGCATGCGCGGGAGCGGCCCGGGGTTTCCCGGGCGTGCTCCTGGCCGTGCCGGCGAGCCGAGGAGGAAGCGATGTCCACTGCGCCCCACCCGCCCCATGACGGCCCGTCTCCGGCGGTTCCGGCCGCCGCATCCGCGCTCGATGGCTTGGCGATCGCCGTGCTGGGCGGGCAGTTGGCCGATCTGTTGCGCCTGCGCACCTTGCCGATCGGGATGAAGCTGTTCGAGGACCTGGACGAGATGGCCCGTGTCCCAGGCCTGCGCCGGCCGCCCAAGGGCAAGACCTTCTCCACCTGCCAGTTGGTCACCCAGGCGCGGCTGGCCGGCTTCACACTCGGCATCACGACCGAGAACGTGCCGGAGTTTTCGAGCTGCTCCAGCGTGATCGGACTCGACGCGCCGGGCGAGATCTACACCTCGGGGCGCAAGATGGAGGGGGTGTGGTTCGAGAACCGTGCCGCCGCCGCGGCACACCAGGCGGGGATGCCGCGGGTGGCGCCGGGGCGGTATCATGGGCTGGTCGTTGCGCCGCTGCGCAGCGCGCGGCTCGATCCGCCGGATATCTGCCTATTCTACGCCAACCCGGCGCAGATGATCCTGTTCATCAACGGACTGCAATGGAAGACCTACCGGCGCTATGATTTCTCCATCACCGGGGAAAGCGCCTGCGCCAATTCCTGGGGCCATGCGCTGAAGACGCGCGAGGTCAGCCTGTCGATCCCGTGCTACGCCGAACGTCGTTACGGGGGCGTCGCCGACGACGAGATGCTGATGGCCTGCCCGCCCGAGGATCTGGCGCGCGGCGTCACCGGCCTTATCGGCCTGTCGAAGGCGGGGCTGCGCTACCCCATCATGCCCTTCGGACCGCAGGCCGAGCCGGCCGAAGGCATGGCGAAAAGCTACGCCGGCAAGAACTGACGAGGACGCAACATGGACGTGCAGATTTCCCCTTTGGCCGTGATGCTGCCGGCGCTGCCGCCGCTGGCCGGCGTGCGGCTCGGCGCCGTGGAGGCGGGCATCCGCTACCGCAACCGCACCGATCTCGTGCTGCTGGAACTGGCGGAGGGCACCACAGCCGCCGGCGTGTTCACGACCAACCGCTGCCCGGGTGCGCCGGTGGACTGGTGCCGCGCGGCGCTGAAGGGCGGGCGGGCGCGGGCGGTGGTGGTGAACGCGGGCAACGCGAACGTCTTCACCGGCCGCGCCGGCCACGATGCCTGCGCCGCCACCGCCGCCGCGGCGGCCGAGCTGGTGGGCTGCCCGGCGAAGCAGGTGATGGTCGCCTCCACCGGGGTGATCGGCGAGGTGCTGCCGGTGGACCGGCTCACCGCTGCGCTGCCCGGGCTGCGCGCGGCGCTGGCCGACGACGCGTGGGAGGCGGCGGCGCGCGGGATCATGACCACCGATACCTTCCCGAAGGGCGCCACGCGCACAGCGGAGATCGGCGGGGTCGAAGTGCGCATCACCGGCATCGCCAAGGGCAGCGGCATGATCGCGCCCGACATGGCGACCATGCTGTGCTTCATCGCCACGGACGCGAAAATCCCCGCCCCCGCGCTGGATGCGCTGCTGCGCAAAGGAGTGGGCGGCAGCTTCAATTGCACGACGGTCGATTCGGATACGTCCACCTCCGACACCGTGCTGCTGTTCGCCACCGGCCAGGCGCGCCATCCGCGCGTGCCGGCCGAGGGCGGGCGGATGCTGACAGGCTTCGCCGCCGCGCTGGACGATCTGCTGCTCGATCTCGCGTTGCAGGTGATCCGCGACGGGGAGGGCGCCACCAAGCTGGTGCGCATCGACGTGACGGGGGCGACAACGACGCGCTCGGCGAAGCGGATCGCGATGGCGGTGGCGAACTCGCCGCTGGTGAAGACCGCGATCGCCGGGGAGGACGCGAACTGGGGCCGTATCGTCATGGCGGTGGGCAAGGCGGGCGAGCCGGCCGATCGCGACAAGCTGTCGATCGCGGTCGGCGGGGTGTGGATGGCGAAGGACGGCGGCGTGGTGCCGGGCTACGACGAAACCCCGGTCGTCGCGCATATGAAGGGCCGGGAGATCGCGATAGCGGTCGATTTGGCGCTGGGACGGGGGAAGGCGACGGCGTGGACCTGCGACCTGACGCACGGGTATATCGACATCAACGGGTCGTATCGAAGCTGAGCCGACAGTCCCTCCGCCCCTTGCGGGAGGGGCCGGGCGAGGGGCGCCGGCGTCACGTCATCGATGGCAGGTCACGGGCCGGGGCTGTCCCCGCGCAGCATCGCGCGTTGCAGCTCAGACAGCGGCACGACACGCCGTCTCGATCCGTGCTGCCAGCGGCAAGGCGCGCAAGGTCCTCTCCCGTCGCAGCCGTTCGGCCACCGCGGCCGCCTGGGCGATGGTCGGATGCGCGCTCGGCCTGCGGTCCCACAACGCCGCTACTCCGAAATCACGGAATGCCTCGTGATACAGGGCGGCGACCGGCGCCGGCGCCGGTCGCCCGGCGCCGCGCGCCTTCAGCTCATCGAGGCCGATTTGCTCCGCCATTTTGCTCCGCCATCCCGCTCCGGGGAGAGCGATCCCGCCGCCCGGCCGTGTCCCGATTGCCCTCCGTCCCGCCGCAACGCTAGAAGCGCCCCCATCCCCCGGCAAGCACGCAAGCCGCATGCACAAGGACGCTCCATGACCACGCCGCTTCTGTTCCAGCCGGTCACGTTCCGCTCGGTGACGGCGCGCAACCGCATCACCGTCTCGCCCATGTGCCAGTACAGCGCCACCGACGGGTTGGGCGACGACTGGCATATCCAGCACCTCGGCGCCCGCGCCGCCGGCGGGGCAGGGATCGTCTTCACCGAGGCCACGCATGTCTCCGCGATCGGGCGGATCACGCACGGCTGCCTCGGGCTGTGGGACGCGCGCCACCAGGCGCTGCTCACGCGGGTGGCGGCGCTGATCACGCATTGCGGCGCGGTGCCGGGCATCCAGCTCGCCCACGCCGGGCGCAAGGCGTCGAGCCAGCGGCCGTGGGAAGGCGGCAAACCGATCGCGCCGCAGGACGGCGGCTGGGTGCCGCAGGCGCCGAGCGCCATCCCCTTCGTCTCCGGCGCCACCGACCCGCAACCGTTGTCCGGCCAGGAGATCGGCGCCATCGCGGCGCAGTTCGCCGCCGCGGCGCGCATGGCGCGGGAGGCCGGGTTCCGCATCATCGAGGTGCACGCCGCGCACGGCTACCTGCTGCACTCCTTCCTCTCCCCCGTTTCCAACCGGCGCAACGATGCCTACGGCGGCGATCTTGCCGGGCGCGCGCGCTTCCTGATCGAAACGCTCGATGCCGTGCGCGCCGAATGGCCGGCCGACCTGCCGCTGTTCGTGCGGCTGTCGTGCTCCGACTACCTGGCCGGCGGGATCACGATCGAGGACACGGTCGCGCTGGCGCGGCTGCTGGCGGCGCGCGGGGATGTGGACCTGATCGACTGCTCGGGCGGCGGTATCAGCCCCGACATGCGCATCCCGTCCTTGCACCCGGGCTACCAGGTGCCGTTCGCCGACGCCGTGAAGCACGGCGCCGGCATCGCCACCGGCGCGGTCGGGCTGATCAGCGAGCCGACCCACGCGGCCGAGATCGTTGCGAACGATCGGGCCGACCTCGTGTTCCTGGCGCGCGCGGTACTGGCCGATCCGGGCTGGCCGGTGCGCGCAGCCAAGGCGCTCGGCGTGAAGCCGGAACTGCCGTCGCCGTATCAGCGCGCGCTGGGGTAGGATGAGGGGCGGGTCAGCGAGGCCCGGGGGCAGCGCCCCTGGCCTTGCTTACCCACCGTTCCTCGCCAGCGCTGCGGCGGCTTCGAGGCCCAGTCCGCTGGCGGCTTCAGCCAGGGCACGCAGGTCTGCTTCGCCGATTTGGAGCGTGGCGGCGTGGCCGCAATCGCCTGGTCCGTGTGCGGTGCGTGCTCCGGCCCAGTGTACCACGGCCTGGCTGGTGCGTCTGTCGCGGGCTTCTACGATCAGGCTGCCGCCGTCGGCTTTCATCACCTGTGCGGAGAGAACGCAGGTTCTTGCGGGTTCTACCGTGGTGGCGAGGCGGCGCGTGGTGACGCGGACCTGCACCAGGGCGGGTGGGCTGGTCGGGGTGAAGCGGATCAGGGTGCCGACCTGCGGTGTCATGTCCGACAGCAGGGTGACCGCGACGCGCACGCCGATCGCGCTGGCGAGCAGGGTCGCGAGACCCACTGCCACGGCCGTGGCCACTCTTGCGCCTGTAGTGGTTCCTCCAGATTTCATCGGGCATCGCCGAAGAGCAACAATACCAGGCGCGGAGCGTGAAGAAACCGTGAGCCCCCGTGGCAGGGCGATCACATTTGGCAGGAACGCACCGGCCGCCATGCAGCCGCCCCCTCTCCCGCTTGCGGGAGAGGGCTGGGGTGAGGGTGTCGGGGACGACGGAAGCACCCTCACCCCGACCCTCTCCCGCAAGCGGGAGAGGGGGCGGTTGCGTGGCGGCCGGTGCGTTCCTGCCACATGCGATCGCCCTGCCCGTGGCGGGGCAGGCGGGTTGCGGGGGTTCTCGGGCCGGGCCTAGGATGCGGCCCTGGCACGCCGCCCCACGCGATGACGCCCAACGCGACGCCGATCGCGACCGTAACCGATGAGGAAACGCCGCATGTCCCAGGTCGTATCAGACACAAGCACGACGGACCGCCCCCGCGAGACCGCCGGGCTCTACGCCAGGCTGGAGGAGTGCATCATGGCGCGCGACCAGGTGGGGGCGAGCGGGATCTATTACGATCTGGTGCGTGCCGGCCGCTCGCTGGCGGAGATCGTCGCCGAGGGCGTGCGCATCCATGCGCCGTACACGCATGTGCCCTACCATCAGCGCATCGACGACGGTTATCCCAATTTCGTCAACAACGACCACTGCCTGCTGTCGGCGCGCGCCACGTTGAACCTGCACCGGCTGCTGCCGGGCGAGTTCGCGGCTCTACCGATGGCGCAGACGATCTGGTACATCCCGACCGGTCTTGATATCTGGAACCAGAAGGTCGGCCGCGCGCCCGGCCATTACATGCGCGGCTTCCGGGGCGGCCCGGTGGCCGATCCGCCGGCGCCGGTTGCCTATTGGCAGGACCAGGAACCGCTGCGCGAAACGGGGCCGCTGCGCGAGCGGCTCGGCCACTGGCTGACCCTGGTCGAGCGCGGCCAGGTGATCGAGGCCTATCGCGTGTTCCTCGGCCTGATGGAGGAGACGGCGCACCGGCGCGAAGTGCTGGCCGAACTGGTGTTCGCCGGACTGATCGATGTGCAGGACCGGATACTGTACAACAAGTCCTTCACCACCGGGCACAAGGCGTATCGCGCCCGCGCGACGGTGGAGATCGGCAACGCGATCGGCTGGGACAACGCGCATCACGTGCTGTACGCCGGCGCGCTCGATATGGCGGTCGGGCCGCGCTGGCATTCCACCTACGAAATGGCCTGCAACGCGATCAAGATGTTCATCGACGGCGAGAGCCTGCACGCGGTCCCGTACGGCGGCGCGAGCGCGCAGGAGGCCGCGCTGCTCGCCAACACCGAGCCGCTGAACCAGCAGGAGGCGGCGGAGCTGATCGAGGTAGTGATCCGCCAGCCCGAGCCTGCGTATATCGAGAAGCTGGCGGCGTTGCTACGCGCCGGCAAGGGGCCGCGGCAGATCCTGGACGTGCTGCAGATCGCCGCCGCCGAGCTGGTGGTCGAGACGCAGGGCGACCTCAATTTCTCTATGCCGCATCATTGCTATGAATACTGCAACACCCTCGGCTGGTACTTCGACAATTTCGACCATCCGCTGCGGCTGAAGCTGCTGTTCGTCGCGGCGTCGTTCCTGAACCGGGTGGCCTTCCACCAGCAGGGCATCGGCGACGTGCACCCGGTCGCGATCCGCGCCCCTGCCGGGGCGGACCGGATGGGCGCGGGGCAGTTGCTCGACCGGGTGGAAGGCGCGGTGCTGGGGCTGAACGGGCCGGAGAGCCTGGCCTGGACGCAGGCGTACCTTGATAATGTCGCCGACCGCAGGCCGCTGGTGCAGCGGGTGGCGCTCGCCGCGTGCCGGATCGGCAACGATCCGCACAACCAGGAAATCGCCCAGTGCATGCTGGAGGATTTCGGCAAGAACCATAGCCCGGAGAAGGACCGGCTGGTGCTGGCCGCCGCCTACCACACCGCGATGCACCGCAAATACGGCGATCCGCTGGAAGCCTCCCGCCGGTTCGGAGCCGCGATGGGGATCGCGGCGCTGCGCTAGGCGGGAGCGGCCCGCATGCGGATCGTCGATGCGCAGGTGCATCTGTGGGCGCGCGGCACGCCGAGCGCGCACCACCGCCAGGTGCCCGCCTTCACCGCCGATGAACTCCTGGCCGAGATGGCGGCGGCCGGCGTCGATGCCGCGGTGATCCATCCCCCGGGCTGGGACAAGGGCGGCAACGAGGTCGCGGTCGCCGCCGTCCAGGCGCACCCCGGCCGCTTCGCCATCCTCGGCCAGTTCCCGCCCGACGCCCCGGAGAGCCGCGCGGCGATCGAGCACTGGAAGGACCGGCCCGGCATGCGCGGGCTGCGCTGGGCGCTGACCCAGCCGCACCAGCGCAGCTGGGCCGAGGACGGCACGATGGATTGGGTGTGGCCGGCAGCCGAGCGGCTTGGCCTGCCGGTCGCCACCCTGGCCTGGCGCTTCCTGCCCGCGTTCGCTGCCATCGCCGAGCGCCACCCGCGGCTGCGGCTGATCATCGACCACCTCGGCTGGGTGCGCCCGGCGCAGGATGCAGCGGCGTTGGAGACGATGCCGGCGCTGCTCGACATCGCCCGGCGCTGTCCGAACGTGGCGGTGAAGGCCACCGGCGCGCCGGCCTATTCGACCGAAGCCTACCCGTTCCGCAACATCCACGACCCGCTGCACCGGCTGTTCGACGCCTTCGGCCCGGACCGGTTCTTCTGGGGCACCGACATCACGCGGATGCCGTGCAGCTACCGCCAATGCGTGGGCCTGTTCACCGAGGAACTGCCATGGCTGGCCGGGGCGGAGCTGGCGAGGGTGATGGGGCAGGGGGTGTGCAACTGGATCGGCTGGACGGGCGACTGACCGCCGCCCGCCGTACCGGCCCGCGGCTCACGCCGCCCGTTTCATCCCCGCGAGCAGCCCGTCGATACTGCTGCGCAAGGTTCCGAGCCTGCCGTCGAGATCGCGCGCGACGCCGCGAATGCGTTCGGCGGCGGCGGAAGTATCCTCGGTCCGCTGGCGCAGCCCGGCCACGCCCTGGGAGACGTTGCCGGTGCCCTGGGCGGCCTGCTGCACGCTGCGGGCAATCTCGTCGGTGGCCGCGCGCTGTTCCTCCACTGCGCTCGCGACGGTGGCGGCAATCATCGTGAGACCGCTGATGCGCTCGGCGACCTTGGCGATGGCGGCCACCGATTCGTTGGTCTGCGCCTGGATGGTGGCGATCTGGGCGGCGATCTTGCCGGTCGCCTGGGCGGTCTGGTTGGCGAGGCTTTTCACCTCCCCGGCGACCACCGCGAAGCCCTTGCCGGCGTCACCCGCGCGCGCCGCCTCGATCGTGGCGTTCAGCGCCAGCAGGTTGGTCTGCCCGGCGATATCCTCGATCAGGCGGACCACTTCGCCGATGCCGCTTGCGGTTTCCGCCAGCACGCCGACGTGCTTCGCCGATCCGTTGGCATCCGTCGCGGCGCGTTCCACGGCGGCGGCGGTTTCGGTCATGCGCGCGGAGATTTCCCGGATCGAGGCGGACAGTTCCTCGGTCGCGGCGGCGAGCTGATCGACCCCGGCGGAGGCGCCGGCGGCGCTTTCGGCGATCGCCCCGGCTTCGCCCTCGGCGCCCTGCGCAAGTTCGTTCAGCGCATCCGCCGTCTGCTGCAAGGCTCCGGTTGCGGTGGCGACGCCGGAGACCGCTTCCCCGGCGCCGCGCTCGAACCCGGCGAGCAAGGTGGCCAGGCGCTCGGCCTCGGCCAGTTTCTTCTCCTGCTCGGCGGCGGCGGTGGCGGCGATATGCCGGGCTTCGAGCGCGCCGCTGCGCAACGTCTCCACCGCCTGGGCGATGGCCCCGATCTCGTCGCCGCGGTCACGATCGGCGACGACGCTGTCGAGCTCGCCCGCCGCCAGCCGGCCGAGCGTATCGGTGAGCCGCCCCAGCGAGGTGAGCACCCGCCGCCACAGCAGCAGCCCGGCCCCAAGCGCAAGGCCGAGCGCGACCAGCATCGCCATCCCGGCCAGGATGAGGTCCAGCACCGCCTGCTCGCGCTGGCCCAGCGCCGCGTGCCGGGTCGCGGTCAGGGCCGCATCCCGCGGCGTCTGCAAGGTGGCCAGCCAACGCACCGCGAACTGGTGCAGATGATCCGCGGTCTCGGCCGTCCGGTCATGCGCGCGGGCGAGATCGGCGGTCTTGAGGAATCCCGGCTCGCCGGTCGCGAAGAACCCGTCCCTGGTGGCGGCCAGCGCGCCGCTCAAGGTCGGGTCCGGCGGCAGCACCCGCGCTGTGCGCTGGATCGTTGCCCAGAGCGTACTGACCGACCCGGTCAGATGGTCGAGCCGGATGAGCATCGCCGGATCGGCCTTCTGCCCGCTCAGCCAGGAGAGTTCCATCGCACTGCGCAGGCCGGCGACGCCGCGCAGATCCATCAGCAGCTCGGCAAGGCCCGCATAGCCGGCCACGGCCGGATCCTCCCGCATCAGCCGCTGCTGCACCGTGATATCGAGCCGGCCGAGCGCACCCACCAGCGCCGTCGGCACGGCGACCGCCTGACGCATCAGCGCCGGATCCTTTGTGCCGTCCGCGTCCCGCAGCCGGTCCACCAGCCCGGCCACCGCCCCGTTCGCCCGGTCGAACGCCGCGATCGGCAGACCGAGCCCCGCGAAATGCCGTCGGGCCGCCGCGGCGTCGCCCGTCTGGACGGCAACGATCCGGTCCATCCCCGCGCGGTCGCCGGTGCCGGCGGCCATCGGCAGCAGGAAGCCGCGTTCCACCGCGGCGGTGACCGCGGCCTGCATCGAGGCGCCGAGCGCGTCGGTGAGCGCCATCGCCTCGTTCGCCCGCGACCACGACGACCAGGCCGTGCCCGCCGACCAGAGCGCACCGACCAGGCCCGGCACGGCGACGGTAAACAGCGCGGCAAGGAACAAAGTGCGGACTCGCATCGAACCCTCCTGGTGAATCCCCTGGTCTTATCGGGGCGGAATTGACAGCGGGTTAACCGCCGCCCCCCGCCGGCTACGCCGCGTGGCGCATGCCTGCGAGCAGGGTGTCGATGCTGCCGTGCAACAACCCGAGCCGGCTGTCGAGATCGCTTGCCACCCCGCGGATGCGGTCCGCGGCGACCGAGGTTTCCTCCGTCCGCTGGCGCAGCCCGGCGATCCCGCTGGAGACGGTGCCGGTACCCTGCGCGGCCTGCTGCACGCTGCGGGCGATCTCGTCGGTGGCGGCGCGCTGCTCCTCCACCGCGCTCGCGACGTTGGTCGCGATCACGGTCAGCGCGCCGATCGTCTGCGCCACCTTGGCGATCGCGTTGACGGACTCCGTCGTCTGCGCCTGGATGGTGGCGATCTGGGCGGCGATCTTGCCGGTCGCCTGGGCGGTCTGGTTGGCGAGGCTTTTCACTTCCCCGGCGACCACCGCGAAGCCCTTGCCGGCATCGCCCGCGCGCGCCGCCTCGATCGTGGCGTTCAGCGCCAGCAGGTTGGTCTGTCCGGCAATATCCTCGATCAGGCGGACCACCTCGCCGATCCCGGCGGCGGTCTGCGCCAGCACGCCGACCCGCTCGGCCGAGCCGTTGGCGTCCGTCGACGCGCGGTCCACCGCCGCCGCGGCCTCGGTCATGCGCGCGGAGATTTCGCGGATCGAGGCGGACAGTTCCTCGGTCGCGGCGGCGAGCTGACCGACCCCGGCGGAGGCGCCGGCGGCGCTCTCGGCGATCACCCCGGCTTCGCCCCGCGCGCCGTGAGCCACCTCGTTCAACGCGTCTGCGGTCTGCTTCAATGCGCCCGCGGCACCGGCAACGCCGGCCACCGCCTCGCCCGCGCCGTGCTCGAATCCGGCCATCAAGGTGGCGAGGCGCGCGGCTTCGGCGAGCTTCGCTTCCTGCCCGGCCGCTGCCGCAGCGGCCAGGCGCCGCCCCTCCAGCGCACCGGTCCGCAAGGTCTCCACCGCGTCGGCGATCGCGCCGATCTCATCGGTGCGATCGCGATCCGGCACCGTGGTTTCGAGCTCGCCTGCCGCCAGGCGGCCGAGCGTGCCGGTAAGGCGCCCCAGTGCCGCGATCACCCGCCGCCAGAGAATAATGCCCGCCGCCAGCCCCAGGCCGAATTCTGCCAGCAGCCCGGCGCCGGCGAGACCGAGGCGCAGCAGCGCCGCGCTGCGCAGCCGATCGGCCCCCTCCCGCGCCGCAGCCAGCGCGGCGTCGCGCGGCGCGAGCAGGCTTGCGAGCCAGTGTAGCGCGAAGCGGCGGAGGGCGACGGGCGATTGCCCGCTCCGATCGTTCGTGCCCATGCGCACGAGCAGCATGTGGTACATAGGGTCCGCAGTGCGGAAAAAACCGTCCTGCGTGGCCGTCAGGGCGTGCGCGAGCGCGGGGTCGGGCGCCAGGGTGGCGGCGGTGCGCCGGACCCCGGTCCACATGCTGGAGATCGCGCCGTCAATGCCTTGCAGACGTGCGATCCAGACGGCATCCGCCGGGCGCCCGGACAGCCAGGCGAGTTCCAGGTTGCTGCGCAGCCCGGCGATATTGCGCAGGTCCATGATCTGCCCGGCCAGGGCCGTGTCGGCACCAATCGCCGGATCGAGCCGCATCAGCCGGCGCTGCAGGTCCACGTCGGTCTGCGCCAGCGCCGCCATGAGCGCCGTCGGCAGGTCGGTCGCGGCGCGCATCAGGGCGGGCGTCGGCGCACCATCCGCCGCGCGCATCTTGTCCACCAGCGCGGCCACCGCCGCGTTGTCGCGGTCGAAGGCGCCGGTCTGCAGGCCGACCGCAGCGATCGCGTGCCGGGCGGCGGCCCGGTCGCGTGCCGCCGCCACCAACTGCTCGGGGTCGGAGGCATTGCCGGCACCGCCCGCCAGTGCCACGAGATCCCCCCGTTCCACCGCCGTCGTGACGCTTGCGCGCATCGAGAGCGTGAGCGCCTGCGTGAGCGTCGTCGCCCGGCGCGCATCCGACCACGACGACCAGGCATTGCCGGCGGTCCAGATCGCCGCGAAGGCACCCGGCAACGCGATCGCGACCAGGGCAACCAGAAACAGCGTACGGACCCGCATCGACCCCTCCTGACGGAAGCGGTCGTGCTAGCGCCTGGGCATTTACAGGCGGTTAATCGCGCCCGCCCGTCAGCGCAACGGTTTCAGCGGTGGCGCCTCTCCCGCCGGCAACGGCACCCGCGCGGTGTTCAGAACCATCGAAACCATGCTGTAGTAGCCGACCGCGCCGACCAGATCGATCACGCTCCGCTCGCCCCACCGCTCCAGCACCGCCGCGTAGTGCGCATCCGACACCTGGCCGGTGCCAACCAGTTCTGAGGCGAAATCATATACCGCCGCTTCGTCGCCGCTCATGCCCTCCGGCCGCCGCCCGTCGGCCACTGCGTCGGCGATCGCGGGCGCGAGCCCGGCGGCCAGCGCCAGCTTGCGATGGGCGTAGAATTCGTACTGCGCGGTCCAGTGCCGCCCGGCGATGATGATCGCCAGCTCGTTGAGCTGCGCCGGCAGCGAGCTCGCGAAGCGCACATAGGCGCCCACCCGCTGCACCAGGTCGGCCAGTTCGGGCGCTCGCAGCAGCGCGTTGAACGGCCCGCGCAACCCGGCGCCGCGCGGGCCGGACTGGATCGCCTCGGCAACCCGGCGCTGCTCTTGCGTCATGGTTGCGTGCGTGAGTTCGGTGAACCTCGGTTCGGCCATCTCGTTTCCTCCTGTTGTCGTCACGGCGAGGCCAGGATCAGGCCGCCGTCCACCACGATTTCGGTGCCGGTGATGTAGCCCGCCTCGTCGGAGGCGAGGAACAGCACCGCGTTCGCCACGTCCCAGCCGGTGCCCATGTGGCCCATCGGGCAGCGCGCGTTGCGGCTCGCGATCAGCGCCGCCGCATCGCCGCCGGCCACCGTCTTCGCCAGCCGGCTTTCCACCAGCGGCGTGTGCATCAGCCCCGGCACCACGGTGTTGACCCTGATCCCCTTGGCCACGAACGCCCCTGCCGTCGAGCGCGAGAACTGGATCACCGCCGCCTTCGACGCGCTGTAGCCCACATGCGTGCGCCCACCATGCCCGTCGTTGCGCAACCCCGCCACCGAGGAGACGTTCACCACCGCCCCCTTGCCCTGCCGTTCCATCACCGGAAGAACATACTTGCAGCCCAGGAACACGGTCTTGAGGTTGACGTCGATCTGCCGGTCCCAGACCTCCTCGCTCATGCTCACCGCATCGCCAGGGGCGGAGCCGCCGACGTTGTTCACCAGCACGTCGATGCGCCCGAAACGATCAAGGCACGCCCGCACCATCGCCGCCACCTGGTCGGCAACCAGCATGTCCGCCTGGTGCACCGCGCTCGTGCCGCCCTCGCCGGCAATGATCCCATGCGTCTCCTCGGCCGCCGCCGCAGCAATGTCGACCAGGAATACCGAAGCCCCCTGCCGCGCCAGCAACGTCGCCGTCGCCTTGCCATTGCCCCAGCCGGGCCCAACCGAGCCCGCCCCCGTCACGATCGCCACCTTGCCGCCCATGTCCAGCATGCGCCATCTCCCCCCATCACGCGGCAAGCTTACACGACACGGCGCGAGGCGCGAGGCCCCGACCGGCGCACGCCCCCTCCCAACCCGGGACACCCCCCACACGCACGGAACGGTTCTGTTGCAAACGCTGGTGCGGGCGTGGTTGGGGCGGGTGGGTTGAGACAGAGAACCGTGGGCAGCGCGATGGTGACGGGTCAGGACGGGGTGTTCAAAGGGCGGCCCTTCACAGGCGAGGTGATCCTGTGGGCGCTGCGCTGGTATCTGGCCTTCCCGATCAGCGACCGCGATCTGGCCGCGATGCTATCGGATCGAGGCATCGTGGTCGACCACACGCCCTTGTTCCGCTGGGTGCCGGCCTATGCGGCAACGCTGGAGCAGCGGGTCCGCCGGCATCTGCGGCTCTGTACCGGCTCCTGGCGGGTGGACGAGACCTGTATCAAGGTCAAAGGCGTCTGGACCTATCTGTATCGGGCGGTGGACAGCCTCGGCCTGACGGTCGACTTCCTGCTCTCGGCCCGACGGGACGGACGGCTGCCAAGCGGTTCTTTCGCAAGGCGCTGGCGCAGCCACACACCGTCAATCCTCGCACGATCACGGGAGACAAGAACCCGGCCTATCCGGGGGCGGTGACGGAGCTGAAGCGGAGGGGCGAGCTGTGGCGCTTCTCCCGGCTGCGCCAGTGCAAGTACCTGAACAACATCGTTGAACAGGACCACCGGCGGACCAAACGGCTGGCGCGGCCAGGGCTCGGCTTCGGGAACTTACCAACCGCCAGGCGAACGTTGTCCGGCTACGAGGCGATGGCAATGATCAGGAAGGGGCAGGTTCACACCACCGACGGTCACGACATGCGGGCACAGACCGCCTTCGTTGCCAGCCTGTTCGAGATCGCCGCCTGACAGCACCCGCCCCCCGGACTCACGCGGCCAGCTCCGGCGTTTGCAACAGAACCGGAGCGGCCACGGATGGCGGGGTGGCCGCCGTAGCGTTGAACAGCCTCAGACAGTGCCCTTGCCGGTCGGCTGACAGCGGTTTAGCGCTGCAAGCAGACCGGATTATTCGAGGATGTGATGGACCCGTTATTTCCCGATATCCAGGAGTTGCTGCTTGAAGACGACGGCAGGGCCGAATACTGCGTTGAGGCAGCGGGATCGTATGATAGCGAAGAGTGGGCGGTAACTCGCTTCAGCCATTCTCGGGCTGCCGCGCAAGAACTGGCGGATGCACTCTCAAAGCAAAAGCAGTTCGGCTGCGTGCGCTTATACGAGTGGGCTTCCTTCATCCGAGAAAGCGCTCGGCCTTCCACGGGTTGGGTCGCATTTTGGTGGTCGGACGTCGAGTATGTCGGCCAGGACCCGGGCAGGGGTTGGGTCATCCCTGAAGGGATGACCCGCCCGATCGATAGTTCCAGGCACTCTTCCCGGGAGGCGTGACTATCCGCCCGCCGGTTCGCTGGGCAGTCACAGCCAACCTTCGCAAGCTTAGAGCGCGACGCAATACGCGGTGCGGCCGGCGATGGCGCACCATGCCTGCAAGCCGCCAGCGGCGGCGCTGCAGACGCCTACCGGACGCTGTAGGGGGCCCGGCAACCATCTCGCGCAGGTTCGACAGAGCCGGCCCGTTGGACAAAGTCATGCCATGGAACGTGGTCTCCGACGCAATCCGCCGGTGGCGCGTCAGCGCCCGGGCGTAATTCACCAGGGCCAATGCCGTGGACATCAAGTCCACAAGAGCTTAACTCCTTGCTACGGTGAAGCCACTGTCCCGTCGCCCACCGATGGCCGTTGTCCCGCGAGCGGTTCCCGCTCAACCCCGCCAGGTGGCGGCCACAGCGAACACTCTGGTAACGGGCCTTGAGGGCGAGCGTATCACGCCGCCGAGTGCTATCGGCCCCCACTGGGCGGCGGCAGTAAGTTCCGCGGCAGACGCAGGCGCGCAGGACGCTTCGGTTGGTCATGGATCGGCTGAGATGCCTCCCGCAAAGAAGCTCATCTTCGTTGATGCGAAAATGTCCGCGGTGTTTGGCGCCCTCGGCGCAGCGGTGGTGGCCAATCAGGTAAACGAAGCAACGATCGGCGGTCTGTCTGGTCTTTCCTCGGCGAAATCCAGCGCCAGCGGAACGTTGAGGGCAGCGGTCTTCTCGTTTCCACCGGCGTGGGAAGCTGACCGACAGGAGGTCATACGGCTCCTAATCTTACTGTGTCATAAACCTCTTGACCGATTCGGCGTGAGTTTGCCAGGGATGGAGATTCTCACTCGTGGAGGCGGGTCGTGGGTCTCGAATCGGGCGTTGACGGCAGCGAATCACGGTTCGCGGCCTATGTCGAGGCGATTACGTCGGCGCTGGGTCACGCCGATCGCGCGGCGCCGTTCCGATCGTATTGCGCCGGACTGCTGCTGCCCGGCGATCGCAAGAGCGTCGAGCCGATGGCCGCCCGGGTGGAACCGGGGCGCGTGCAGGCGGCGCATCAGTCGCTGCATCACTTCGTGGCGAAGTCCGATTGGTCCGACGATGCGGTGCTCGAGGCGGTGCGTGCCCGCGTCCTGCCGATCATCGAGCCACGCGGTCCGATCCGGGCGCTCATCATCGACGACACCGGCATGCCGAAGAAGGGTAAGCACTCGGTCGGGGTGGCGCGGCAGTACTGCGGACAGCTCGGCAAGCAGGACAACTGCCAGGTCGCGGTGAGCCTGTCGGCCGCCAACGATCACGCCAGCCTGCCGATCGCCTATCGTCTGTATCTGCCGCAGGAATGGGCGGATGACCCTGACCGGCGCGCCGCGGCAGGCGTACCCGATGATGTTGTCTTCCAGACCAAGCCGCAGATCGCGCTGGACCAGCTTCGTGCTGCCCGCGCGGCCGGAATCGACGCCGCGGTCGTGTTGGCCGACGCGGGATACGGCAACGACACCGACTTCCGCGATGGCATCACCGGGATCGGCCTTGCCTATGCCGTCGGCATCCAATCCTCCACCAGCCTGTGGCCGCCCGGGGTGGAACCGCTGCCACCGAAGCCATGGAGCGGGCGCGGTCGTCCGACGTCCGCGATCCGTCGTGACGGAGCGCATCAGCCGATCTCGGCCAGGCAACTGGCGCTCGATCTTCCCAAAAAGGCGTGGCGGCGGGTCACCTGGCGCGAAGGGACCAACACCAAACTCGCTTCGCGCTTCGCGGCGGTGCGTGTGCGTCCCGCGCATCGCGATTATCACCGTTCCTCACCGCGCCCCGAGGAATGGTGCCTGATCGAATGGCCGGCGGGCGAACCCGAGCCGACGAAATACTTTCTGTCCACACTGCCAGAAAACATCAGCCGGCGAGCACTGGCGAACGCTACCAAGCTGCGCTGGCGGATCGAGCGGGACTACCAGGACCTCAAGCAGGAACTTGGGCTCGGCCATTACGAGGGGCGAGGGTGGCGTGGCTTTCACCATCACGCCACGCTGTGCATCGCTGCCTACGGATTCCTGATCTCCGAAAGGCGAGCGATTCCCCCCTCAGGACCATGCAACACCGTTCTCATCCAAGAACATCGCCTTCCCGACGGTTATCGACCCCGCGGATCCACCCATCAGACCTGAACGTCATGTCCCGACCTCAATCACATCTGTCCGGATCGCGATAGCGCGCGCCATCGCAAGAACCCTGCCGCGCTGCCCATGTTGCCAGCAGGCCACACGCAGGATGGTCTTATGACACAGTAAGACTAATAGACCTTCCTCAAAATATTCGGGATGCCGAAGCTGCGCTTCGATTGATCGACCAACTACGACAAAGCTCCCCTACAGCCGACCGCCACGGCCTGGGCGGTAATCATCCGCCGGAATGGATCGAGGCGTTGCCCTCGGTTGATGAAGTTACCACAGAGGCGACGGTCGCCCGTGACGTGCTGCACGCGGAGCTAACATCAGACCAGCCACGCCTTGCATCGATTCGCCTCGCTTATCGTGCTCTCAAGCGTGTTGCGGGATGGATGAACCGCATTGGGATGTGGGCGGCCAAGATCACAGGCGCCAGCGTCATTAATCTGACGATCACGAATCCGCAGCAGTTTGTGCAGGACCTACATTATGCCGAAGCCAGGATAGAGGCCGCGATCGCTCCCGTCGCCCACCTGTTTTCGCTTCTCCACCTGGCGCCCTAGATCGAATCGCCGAGCCGCGGCCCATCCTCGCCCGCGGTCGCGGGAGCCGCCGGGGGCCGGAAGCTGAGCTCGGCCCGGAATAGGGCATCAATTCGGGGACCGGACCAGAGAGAGCAAAAAACCGTGCAATTTCAAGGCATTATGGCGGAGAGGGTGACCGTCGAATTACCGCAAATAGCCGGTTTTCCCCGGTTGCCGCCAGCGCCAGATATAAGCGTTTTCAGTAACTTCCGCCCATAGTTGGTTTTTCATGGTTCCCCCCATCGCCGCGATAGGTGTAGGTAGGGGTGTAGGAAGCACTCTATGGCGGAGGAACCAGATGCCCAACTTGAACGCGGTCAAGGTCAAGTCGTTGCCTCCCGGAACGCACGGCGATGGGGCCGGTCTATACCTACAGGTGGCGGGCGGAAGCAGGGCGTGGTTGTTCCGCTACAAGCGCGGCGGCAAGACGCACTGGCAGGGCTTGGGCAGCTTCCCCGCCGTGAGCCTGGCAGCGGCCCGTGAAGCCGCCGCTGCGGCGCGCAAGACGCTGGCACAGG
This sequence comes from uncultured Pseudomonadota bacterium, assembly GCA_963708095.1. Taxonomy (GTDB): domain Bacteria; phylum Pseudomonadota; class Alphaproteobacteria; order Acetobacterales; family Acetobacteraceae; genus JAJZVS01. The sequence goes on along the minus strand of OY970182.1, from coordinate 1,044,456 downwards.
GCGTTGACCCGATCGCCGCCCGGCGGCCCGTGGCGGCAGTGGAAGCGGTGCAGCCGGCGCGGACCTTCGCGGAGGTGGCCGAGGCTTGGCTTGCCGCGCACGAGGGCAGCTATCGCAACCCCAAGCACCGGGCACAGGTGCGGACCACGCTTGAAACCCACGCCATCCCGAAGCTCGGCAAGATGCCCGTCGCGTCGATCAGCACGGGCGACGTGTTGGCAGTGCTGCAACCCCTCTGGAAGGTGACGCCCGAGACCGCGAGCCGATTGCGCGGCCGGATCGAAGGCGTGTTGTCCTACGCGAAGGCGCTGGGCTGGCGCGAGGGGCAGAACGCCGCCGCCTGGAAAGACAATCTCGACCACCTGTTGCCCGCCACCGGCAAGGTCCGGCGGGTGGAGCACCACGCGGCGCTGCCATGGGCGCAGATGCCCGGCTTCATGAAGGCGCTGCGCCAGCGGGACGGCATCGGCGCGATGGCGCTGCAATTCACGATCTTGACGGCGGCCCGGTCGGGCGAGACGCGCGGCGCGACGTGGGGCGAAATCGACCTTGCCGGCGCGACCTGGTCGATCCCGGGGCCTCGCATGAAAGCTGGCGTCCCGCATCGCGTTCCGCTGTCCGGCGCGGCGCTGGCGATCCTGGCCGACATGGCGTTGCTGCGCGATCCGAAAGCAGGCGCCGAGGCGCTGATCTTCCTCGGCGCCAAGCGTGGCCGGCCGCTGTCCGATATGTCCCTGACCGCCGTGCTGCGCCGGATGGGCCGGGGGGAGCTTACCGCGCACGGGTTCCGTTCCAGTTTCAGAGATTGGGCCGGTGAAGCGACAGATCACCCCCGTGAGCTTGCCGAGGCCGCGTTGGCGCACACGTTGCGCGATAAGGTCGAAGCCGCATACAGGCGCGGCGATGCGCTCGACAAGCGCCGCCGGCTGATGGGCGAGTGGGCCGCGTTCTGTGCCAGCCCGGCGGCCGAGACGGCGCGCGTGGTCCCGATGGCCGCGGGTGCGGCGGCATGACCGGCCCGACCTTTCGCGCGATCCGCGATCCGCGGTGGCCCGACCGATGGACGATCATCGGGCCGGACGGGCAGGTGCAATGCCGGCTTGGCGCGGGGGAACCGCTGGCGCCGGCCGCCCAGGCGATCGCGGAGCAAACCGGGGGCAGGCTGATCGTCCCGCCGCGCGAGGCGCATGGTGCGCCGCCGGGCTAGACGGGCAGGCTGCGGGCGACGTGGCGAAGGCGGGAAGTGACAGGGATTCGATTGTCCAAACTTCGGACAATCGAAGTGAGGCCACCCTGCCGGAGATCGGCGTTGACAGCCGCCGCCTAGCCGAATGGCGCCAAGTCCGCACAGGAACGCGCGGACCATATCGCGGAATGGGTCCGGCTGACCGCTGAGAAAATGCCGCACGATGCGGTATTTTCCAAGGTCGGGTCGGGCCGTGGCAACGAAGGCGCGATCAGCAAGGCCGTCCGCGACCTCGGCATCGACCGCACCGAGGCCCAGCGCGCCGTCAAGATCGCCAGCATCGCCCCGGAGGCGAAGGAAGCGGCCCGTGCCGCTGGTCTCGATGACAACCAGTCGGTTCTGCTCGCCGTCGCGCGTGCTCCGAAGCCGGAACAGGCGGCGAAGCTGGCGGAGATCGCCGCCCAGCGGGCCGGTGATGTCCGCGTAACGAGGACACGTTTCGTCCGCAGTTGAATAAGCTTGCAACCTGCGCCAGAAAGTGATACATTGCAAGTGGAATGGAAGAACCGCGGACAGGCGGGATTACGGTCGATACGTTTTCGCTTGAAACACGGCGGCACCATCTTTAGAATGTGTCATAGGTGCAGGCGTTCAGAGATCAGTCAGTTTGTGCGTATCTGATTTTTTTATTCCTGACTTTGGGATGACCCCGCAAGGGGCACCCATATGATGAAGGCGGCTTCGGCCGCCACTGGCGACAGGACTGCCAGGCCGGCGGGGTAACACCGCGTGAAGGCGAAGTGATGCGGCCCTAGTGGGGGGCGTAGTAGTCACGGCGAGAGGCTGCATACGGCAACATCCGTAAAACCGAGAGGGATGCAGCGTGCCCCACGATGGCGAAGGAGTTTACAAACTAGGCGAAATTCATCCGCGCATGTGCGCGGTATTTTCTGCAACATCAATCCAAGGACGATAATATGACCGTTCTTAGCCGAGAGCAGGCGCGTAGGCGCCTTGGCGTTAGTATGCCGACAATGGACCGGCTCATTGCGTCGGGTAATGGACCGCGATCTGTGCGCTTAGGTCGCCGCGTCCTTATTGACGCAGACAGCTTGGACAATTGGTTTACGGCGCATCTCGCATAGATCTTAGCGTTAACCCCTAACCGAGGAATACAGACCTTGGTTGACGAAACTGCTACTGCGTTTCCGGCTTTTGCGACCGTCGATAAGCTCGGCGAGATACTGACTTTGTCCCGCAGCACGATTTATAAGCTCCTGGGTAATGGAGATTTAGTGGCGCGGCGCGTAGCTGGCAGAACCCTTATCAACGTCGCGGATGCTATCGCTTATGCGAATGCACAGCCCGTTGTGTATGTCGCGCCGCGCCCCGGTTCCGCTACGGAAGCGCGATGCGGCCCGTAACATGGACGCTACACGCTCAAGAGATCGGCCGCGGCGTAACGCTAACGATCCTCCCTCCGAAATACCTTGAGGGAGGATTACAACACGAGACTATGCAAAGTGACCGCAGAAACCTCGGGTTTAAGCAGCGTGAGCGTGTTGAATGCGCAGTCATGGAAGGCCGCGGCATAGTGGTTAAGTGCCATACCATGACGCAAGCCGGCAACGTGACGGCGTGGTTCGCTAAGACGTTCTCTGGCGACGAAGACTAAGCGCGGCGTCGTGCTGCGTTAAGCATAACAATCATCCTTTATCGTAACATAACGCGCAGGCATAGCTTGCGCTAATTAGCTAGAGACAAAAACATGAGTAATCCTATTCCCTACCGTTACTCTCTGAGAGAGCGCGCGGCCATTAACGGCAAACCCGAGTGGGCAATCCACTTCATGGTAGTCGCGCAAGGCCCTAACGCTCCCGGCCCGATCATCCGCGCCGGTTACGAATGGCCGAGCGATGCGCAAAGGAAATATCTGGCGCGACTGATCTCGGCCGGCGAGAATGCAATCTTGACGTTCGCTCGGCTCGATATGGCAATTGACTTCTTCAAGCTCATGGCGAGCATGAAGACCGAAACCGCGGTGCCGGCGCCCGGCAAGTGAGCGCGATGCGTAGGATTAAGCCGCTCAATCAGTTTGCGACAATCGGCACTCAGTCCGATCTGTTGGGGCTGGCGTGGTTGTGCGAACAAGCCGCGTGCTGGCAGAATTACGTTGGCAACGGGGATCGCGCCGAGGTTCTATATCAGGATGCAAGCACACTGCGGTCCGATGCGAAGCGCAAAGCTTCGCGTATGGACCTTCGCGAGTATCTCGCTTAACACTTACACAAACACCTATGGCGTGCCGCAACGCGGCCCGCATGGACAATCCTACTATGATGACCATTCCAAACGACTACGTTATCCGCGCAGCAGACCGTCTTGACCGTAGAGGTAAGGTCTGCGCTGCGGTCTATCTGTTGCCGCCTGAAAATCAAGTCCGCGAACGACTGAATTGGACCTATCTGCGGCCCGGTGATGACGAACCACGTGGAAGCGAATTGGCGACGATCGCCGAGATGATCCGTCAGCGCCGACCAGTTGGTATTTTCTGTCCACGCCACTCTGACGCTGCGCGGATGTTCAGTCGGTTGATGGACGCGCGTGCGGCCCAACTTGGCGCCGCAGCGTGAGTATCGACCGTGACGACGACGCGCCGGCCACCATGCTCGAAAGGATGGCCGCACGACTGCGGCCCGGACTTCTCAATCCACCCGGCAGTTTTGCGGCCGAGCTTGCCGACGCAGAGGCGCACCCCGACCGTCCCTGGCCAAGGCCCCGCCGTGCTGGCGCTGGCGCTGGCGGGCAGCGGCGGGGTGCTGGCGGCGATCCTCCGCAACGGCATGCTGAGAAGCCGCCCTACAAGATCGACCTCGGCCCATGGCGGCTTGATCGTTACACACAAGGCGACCCTCCGCCGCAGCAATTCCTGTTGCAGCCGATCTTCCCGCTCGGGGTCGCGGGTGTTCTGTTCGGGCCAGGCGGCATCGGCAAGTCCCTCGCGGTGCTGGATCTCTGCTTGAGTGTGGCACGCGCCGCAGTCATGCCGCCGGGCAATCTGGGGTTTGTCCCTGGGCCGTTCGGCGGTCATGTTCCGCGGGAGGGCGGAGGTTCCGTGATATACTTGTCGCTGGAAGACAGCGCGCAAGAGATACACCGTCGCGTGGCGTCGCTCGATCCGAAAAACACGCGCGCGGGGCTGCCGATCTTCGTTGTGCCCGGTATCGAGTTGCCAGCCTTTGATCCCGTGCTTGTGCGCGAGGAAGGGCGCGCCGCAGCACTGACACGGTTCGCGGAACGTGGCCTAGAAGAACTGTTGGACAGCATTGCGGATGAAACGCACATTGCGCCAACGCTGCTTGCGTTGGACCCCATCGGAGATTTCATCAACGGCGACGAAGACAGCGCCAACTACGTCAAACCTTTAATGAGACGATTGCGCGAGGTGGCGCAGTCGCGCAATGTGACGATCCTCGGCGTGGGGCATACAGCAAAGGCAATCGACCCGGCCGCCCCGACCATGCGCGGATCGGGGGCATGGATTTTCAATTCCCGCTTCGCCTATGCGCTTACCCCGGCGCTGCGCGACACCGGCACGCGGCCAAAGGCCGATCAGCCGGCCGAGGGCACGGTCTGGGGGAGCTTGGTCAAGGGGAACCATCAAGGCGCGCCAGTTGGGAAACGACGCCTGTTCAAGATGGACCCGACCAGCGGCCGGCTGATCGACGTGACCGGCCAGGACGCGCCTGAGCCGGCCGAGGCGCCTGTCTCCCTGGACCTCGGGAGCTTGGCCGACGTGCTGGTGGAGGCATGCCGGCAGTCGGGGCTGGCGGGCGAGCCGTTCACCCGGACCGGCAAGCGCGGCCTCTTTACCCGCCGCACCGAACTCCACCCCGACCTGGCCGTGCTCCCGAGGTCCAAATTGGAAGGCGTGGCGGAGTGGGCAATCAACGGCGGCCTGATCCAGGTCACCGAAGGGGGGCGGGTGCCGGGTGCCATGGAGGTGCCCGACCAGGATTGATGTCGCAACGAACAGCGAAAAGCCGCGGGAACGGCAGTTGCTCTAGGCGTTCCCACGTTCCCGACCGTTCCCGTGATCCCTTGGGAACGTGGGAACGTGGCCTTTCTCTAGACGTTCCCACGTTCCCAACAATATGCCGTAACAGAATCATGGGAGCGTGGCCTTTCTCTAGACGTTCCCACGTTCCCGCGATCCCCCCCCCTAAAGGGGGTGTCTCCCGTTTGGGAACGGGGACCACCCTCGGGGGTCCTGTGGGGACGCGACTTGCATAATGATATTCACGACTACCCGCAGCCGATCGCCGGCTCGCGGGTCTTCCCTATCTCAAGCAAGAGGCACATGCATCAGTTTGTAGAGATCGAGGGCTGTTGGATTAACTTCGCGCACGTGGCGACGATCGAGGTGTTGGGTCGCAATACACAATACTCAATCCTCACCGCGGATAGAACAGAACTTGGGATGCTGTCACGCGAGCAAGCGAAGAAGGCGTTGAACGTGCTTAACGATCGCGCCAATGACCTCGCAGTCACCGCATCCGGCGCATAACCAAACAAAACTCCATACCACGACTTACACAATCAGCCGGCATAGCTGGCAAACATTGAAGGCGAATTGAGAATGAGCACCACCACCACCACCGCCGTTGCAGTTGATCCCGTGCGCGCTGCTGAGCTTGCCTTCGCCGCGGCAAATCTCGCTAAGACGAATGCGGACGCTGTGCTTGCCGACGCGCGCGCCGTAACTGCGGCTGCTAAGGCTCGCATCGCGAAACCCGCCGTTGATGATGATCCTCGCGACCTGATCCTCGCCCTTCACAACGCTAACGCTAATGAAGCGTTGGCAGACCTTACGCGAGAGATTACCGAAAACCAGATCATCGCGGCTCACGTCGCGCTGAAGGCTGAGATTGACGTAAGCCTTACGCCCGCGTTCAACGATATTATTGCAGCACGTATCGCGGCTTGCGAAGCGGCAGATGCGGCGCGCGAAGCGTTGGCAGTCGCGCAGGCGGAGTTTGATAAAGGCACCGCGGCGTTGTATGCGTTGCGTGGCGCGGGCAAACTCGGCATTCCGAATATCGCGGAACTCGCCGGCACGGTTACGCTGCCGCAGCGGCCCGGAAGGGAAGTGCATTGCGCTGAGACCGAGCGGGAGATTTGGGCGGGGGTGGTAGCGTGATCGGGTTCGATCCTAAATTGCAGGCGTTGATGGTCGATATCGACCGTTGGCGCGCAGTAGAAAGGGAGGGGCGCCAAGCCGTAATCAACGAACAGACCGCGCGGCTGCAACGTGGCGCCGAACGGCTGGTCGGACATCTGCCGGCCGGAGATGGAGTGTTCGCCCGGCCAGTGGTGCCGGTGAGCGAGCCGGAACCGGTAGGGCTGAGCCGGGGCGCGGTGTTCGCCTTCCTGAAAGCAGGTGGCGATCGTGAAACGCTCACAGGGGAGGCGGCTGGTTTCGTGAAGGACTACGACGCCTATAAGCAGGGCTGGTAGCCGACAGGGTGCGGCGTCGGGGCGTAGGTTCCGGCGTCGCACCGCACACAAAGACCCCAAAAACTTTATGGATATTGAATTTCAAGATGCAAGTCACTCCTGATACCCCGACCACCCCGCCCGACATGAAGGCGCATGGCGGGAAACGCCGCGGAGCCGGCAGGCCACCTGGACGCAAGAACTCCAAGACTATCGCTAGGGAATTGAGCGTTGATACTGCCGTTGCCGACGTTCTAAAGCGCCTCACCGGCGATGAAATCGAGCACCTGTCTGCAACGGCGGTGATGCACATTGCTATGGTTACGCTCGTCAAGGCCGGCAATCTAGTCGGAGCCGTTGCTGTAGCCAAGGAACTGGCACCCTACACGACGCCGAAGATGTCTAGCATCCTGCCAATACCGGTTCTGCCGGCCGATCTGGAACCGGACGAGCCATGCCAGCCCGACGAACCCGGGCCGACAAACCCGGTGATGGCGTGATCGCCGCCCTACTCGATCGCCTTCGCCGCTGGCAGCGCCTTCGCCGCCGTCGCGCCCGCTGGGTCTGCCGGCGCACCGGCTGCACCCTGGAACAGCGCCGCCGGTAGGCCATACCGAAAACCCTCCCAGAGTGCGGCGCGCAACCCCTACCGCGACGGCGGCCCGAAACGACGGATTTGCCCATACGTTTATCACTTGATTTCCGTATGGACGCCGCCTATGTTCGGATCGTCAAACGGAGGCGGTCATGGCGAAGACGAAGCGCGCGGCGCTGTATATACGGGTTTCCACGGATGGGCAGACCACCGACAACCAACGGCTCGCGTTGGAGGCGGTCGCGGCGCAGCGCGGATGGACCATTACCGCGGTCTATGAGGATGCTGGGATCAGCGGCGCCAAGGGCCGGGACCAACGCCCCGGCCTGGACGCGCTGCTCAAGGATGCCTCGCGCGGCCGGTTCGATGTGGCGCTGGTATGGGCGATGGACCGGCTGGGGCGCAGCTTGACCGGGCTACTGGACACGCTCGGGGAGTTGGAGGCGTCCCGCGTCGATCTGGTGCTGTATCAGGACGGCATTGACACCACCACGCCGGCCGGGCGGATGTTCTTTCAGGTGCGAGGCGCCTTCGCGGAGTTTGAGCGGGAGATGATCCGCGCCCGTGTCAACGCCGGCCTCACACGCGCCAAGGCGGCGGGCAAGACGTTCGGGCGCCCGAAGGTCGGGGCAGACGTGGAAGCCGCTGTAGCGGCGCGCCTGGCCGCTGGCGTGGGTATCTTGAAGGTCGGGCGCGAGCTTGGCGTCGGCACCAGCACGGTGCAGCGGATCAAATCCGCCATGACGCCTGCCCCAGCCTGATCCCCGCTCACTGCCGATCCGACGCAGCGCCGCCGCAGGGCGGCGTTGTCGTATCCGCCCAAATCCGGCCCGCTGGCGCCGTCCTGGCCGATCGCCGCGCCGACGTAGCGCCAAGCGGCTGCATCCTGCCGTGGCGCAAGCCTGGCAGGCGGGTGGCGCGGTTCGGCTGCACTCCATCGGCCGGCTGCACCGCTGGCGTTGGCGATCGCCGCGACCACCACCACCACGCCGCGCTATCATCGCCGCTGGTGATGCCAGATGACCGGCGGGGATGGTGGTGCGACCGATCGCGGTGCTGATCGTGCTGGTGCTGGCGTCGTGGTGACTGGCGTTCCGCACCATGGCAACGCCACCATGGCGCTGTGCCCATGGCGGCGGGAGGGTGCCCATCGCTCGATCGACACGGACGCAACCATACGCAGTTACGGATGCAACCGGTGTATGGTTGCGTCCGATCCCATCGACCCCCCTTGATCGCTGTGTGAGCGCTGCCCCACCCCGCAAAATCCTGCCTCATGTCCACTCGTTCGCCTTTCGTTCTCAATATTTTTCCCGTCAGGAATCCGCCATGGAAACCATGTCATCCTCCCCCGCTTCTGATGACTGCCGCACGGTGTCACTCAGGCTTGAACCCGGCACGCTTGAACACGTCGCCGAGCAAGTCCTGGAGGTTCTCTATGACCTCGTCCCCGCTCTGTTGAAGGACTTGGGTGGTTACCTCCTCGCGAGTGCCGATCGTCCCGTGTTCGGGACAAAACACTCGATCATGGGCTTCCGGCTCGATCCCGTTTTGCTCAATAAGCAGTTGCGCGCCGCACTGCGGGCAAAGGGGCTGGACGTTCCCGATCGGGATTTCGTTTCCGTCAACCATCTCGACAACTCCCTTCCCAGTGCAGACACGCCTGTTGCTTAGACATTCACTTGCTACTGCGTCAAGCACGATCTGAATTCTCGGTCCGCCCTTTGCCGCTTTGCCAACGTGCGTGCCATGAGCCTTCCGAGGGGCGGCCTGACGGGCTCTGGCAGAACGGATGACAACGTAATGTCCCCGCGATAACCTGCCGATATGATCGGGACGGAAGGAGTTGGTATGATGCAGACAGACGAACTGCCGCCGGGTGTTCGGGCGAAGCGCCGGGCACGCCGCGCCGGATGGATAGCTGGGGCCGCGATGATCGGCGGATGGATGCTGCTCTCTCAGAAACCAAGCCATCCTTCGCCGCTGGTGTTCGCCGGACAGCGCGGCGTGCTGACGGCGGACACTGTCGCTTGCCCGATGCTGAAAGAACTAGATCAGCTTGGCACTGATCAGACGAACCACGATGATGCAGGTTTTGACCTGCATTTTCGCCGCTCCGGCTGCATCTCCGTGGTAAGTGGGGACGCTGGGCTTGACCTCGACAATAGCCTATGGCACGGCGCGACTAAGCTACGACTGGACAAAGACCCATCGCGGACGTTTTGGGTGTTCACCGGCGAGACGCTGCAACTGCTGGTGCGGGAGCGATGATCCGCCGCAAGTGGCGCTGCACCTGTAGCTCCACCCGCTCGGCCCGCGGTGCTGGTGATGCTGGCAAGCATAAGGCGGGGATGGGCACGTGAGACTTGGCCTGCCGCGCCATCGTCACAGCGTCTTACGGGGCGGCCTGCTGTGGCCGATCGCCGCCGCCTCGTAAAGGCATTCGCATCGCTGCTTTTCCAGTCTAGGTGCGTATGATTCGGGCGTTGCCGACCCCTTCGCCACGAGGGGCCACTACCTCAAGAACATCTGTTGAGAACGTGCCGGACCCGGGCTTATCTCCCGCGAACCAAGTGCAGTGAACTTGTTCTCCGCCATGAGAATTGATGGGCGCAATGCTTTCCACCGTCATAGAGGGGCCGCCCGATTTCAAGCGGACAACAGAACCTGGCTCTATATTCTTCAACATTTTTCCTTACCCTAACCCATTGGATCACACGTGCAGATACAGCAGAGAACGTTCGCGATGCAAGCCCTTGCGTTGATAGCGCGGGCTTCCGCCTTCCGGGGCGTTGGCGAGACCCCTCTCGGTATGGGGGCAGTAGTGCGATTGAACAGCGGTGGCCCTGAATGCGTCGTGGTTGACGTGTTTGGGCAACAAGTGACGGTGGCTTGGCGCGACGCTTGCGGAGATGTTCACGAAATGGAGGCACTTGAGCAGTGCTTTCACCGCGTGGCGCTAGGAACATGCGCCGCATGAATGTCTTGCAGGCGCAGCCCGAACCGACGCTTCCCCATCAACGCAGGGAGAACTTATGCGAACAATCGAAGATGGGCCGCCCCCGCGGCTCGCACTGCCGCGCAGACATGACCGCGGCGGAGGCGCGCAGGTGGTGGCGATTGGACCGCGCCGGCCGGCTGGTCTGGCGCCAGTCCCCCGGCGGAGGGGTTGCGACGGGTGCCGTAGCCGGCGCGTCCGTGACCCTGGCCGGCCAAAAATACCGCTCCAATCGTGTCGCTGTGCTCCTGGCAACCGGCGCCTTTCCGCCGGCTGGCAGGGTGCCGATCGACCTCGCCGCAGCGGTGGCTGGCAAGCCTGTGCTCTACCGCGTGCCAACGCCGATGGCCGGCATGCTGCGCCTGATCCGGGAGGTTCTCGGGCTGGAACAGGTGCCTGGCAAGCCGGTTTTCTGAGGGTCAAAATCAGCATCGGATATCAACTTTCGGGGGCCGGATATTCAATCCGGACCCCCGTTTATCATTGAAAGACCCCTATGAGCGACCTCCCCACGCCAACGCGCCGGCAGACAATCGTTTTGCCGCCCAAGCTCAACCTGATCGTGCTCGATCCCATCGGCAGCGGCGTTGCGCCTCCGCCGATCCCACGCGCCGGCCAGCCGTGATCCTGGCCGAGCACACACCCAACAGAACGGAGATAGACCATTTCAAAGGCATCGAAAGTTAGAGGATGGAGAGCATTCCTCGCGGCCAGTCGATCCAAGACGCCGCCGCGCCCATCGACGTCGATGGCGAACAAGGCGGCGTGGCACGCGGCGTCCCGCAACGGCCTCGCGGGGAGTGAGCCGCCGCCGTTGCGACGGGGCTGAGGGGCAGCCTGGCCGCGTTAGAGGCCGATCACGGGCACCACGGGACGGCAGGGGGACGTGGCGGGGCGCAGTATATGGCAGCCATCATGCCATATACTGCGCTGCCCGGCTTCGTCCGGCGGTAGCTGACGCGGAAGATTCCGTGATAGGGACGGAAAAGATGCAGTGTATATCGGCCTATTCTGATACACACAAAATCCGATCCGCTTTAAAGCGGAAAATTCCGCGCCAAGAGGAAAAACCCTCTTGAACGATCTACGATAATTCGAACATGGGTAGGCAAGATAGGTATTGACATGGCCGGGCGAAGGGGACTCAATCCGGGCGCCGCAATCGCGGACCGAGCCGGGCGGACCCCGGCAAAGGGACGGCGCGGCCGGTGTCGGCAAACACCGACCACGCCTGACCGCAGACATGGACAGGACCCATGACCGCAGCTATCGACAATGCTACCACGATCCCGGCCCAAGCCGTCGCGCCGGGCGATCACGTCCCGGCCGACGTGCTGGCCGCGTTCTGCCCCGGCGGCACGGATGCCGAGCTTCTGGCCCTGGTGGCCGAGTGGCACGCCCTGGACGCACGCCTGGACCATTTCTGGACCAAGGGGCGCAAGGCGCGCGGGAAGAAGGCCAAGGCTGCTGTGGACGCCGGGTGTGAGCCTACCTACGAACGGGAGACCGTCGTGATGGAAGCGATCGCTTCCATGCCGTCGCAGACCACGGCCGGCCTGCTGGCGAAGATCGAGATGGTGTCCACCTTCTCGGATGAGGCCATCGGCGGCTCGCCCATTACCGACGTCCTCATGTCCGCCCTGCGGGATGGCCGACGGCTGGCCGGTCTGCCCGATGAACCGCCGGCCCGGCAGTGCCCACGCCCGCACTGATCCTGCCGGGCTGATCGGCAAGGGCCGCTCCTTCGGGGGCGGCCCTTCGTGCGTTGGGATGGCGGCTGTGGTGCGGTTAGACGCTGGCCGAGGCTATCGGCGGCCGGCAGCGGGGCGTGGTTGCAGGCTATCGGCAGCCTCGGCCCCTTACTGCGGTGCTTGCCCAATATCCATCCCAATGCTATATGTCCCGTCATTGTCGGGACAAGACCTGACATAAAGAGGATCAACAGATGACTACGAACGTAGCTCATCCGCAGTCTAACCAGCGGATGAGAAAGGAAGACACCATTGAGGTTCGAGTTGCGGCGCCTACCAAGGCGCTTTTGACGGCCGCTGCGACCGCGCGCCACGCATCCTTGTCTCAATTTGTGCTGGCCAGCGCCGTGCGCGAGGCCGAGAACGCACTTGCTGAGCAGCGAGTTTTCCAGGTTTCAGATGCCAACTGGGCAGCTTTTATGAGCATTTTGGGCGCGCCAGCGGAACCGGACGCGGATATTGTGGCCCTAGCGCGCTCGCGGGCGCCTTGGGGGCCATGAGTGCGGCTGACGTCGCCTCAGCCGATCACCGGGGACCACGATCTATCAAGCTTCAGTTGCGGGCGCGAGGAACTCGATAATTGGCTGCGTAATCGTGCTGTCCAAAATGATTTGCGAGGGCACAGCAAGACGCAGGTAGTGGTGGATTTGGAGTGCGGAGGCGGTCGGGTAGCCGCGTTCTGCTCGTTAGCACCTGCCTCGGTGGTTCACGCGCAGCTTACCCGAAGCTTACGGAACAACGCGCCTGATCCTGTTCCGATGATTCTGCTGGGGAGGCTCGCAGTAGATGTTGCCTATGCTGGCAAGGGTATTGGCAGCCATCTACTGCTAGATGCTTTCCGTCGGGCGTCGGCTGCAGCAGCCCAAATCGGGGGACGCGGAATGATAACGCACCCTATTGATGAACAGGCGGCATCCTTCTATCTGCGCTGGAAATTCCAACGAATGCCCGGCGCCGCCCTCTTGCTTGTCATTCCTATGGATGTGGTGCGGGCGTCACTTGCCGCAGCCGCGTAGGAAGCCCCCTCACTCCCCCACCAGCACGACACGCCACCCCGGCGGCGACATCCGCCCCACCGCCTGCCCCGCCGCATCCGCCACCACCGCGACGCTGGCGGGCCGCTGGTGGCACTGCCGGCATCGAAGCTGCACCAGCACGTCGGCCAGACTGCACCCTGCCAGGTGAGGGCTGCCCGGCCATGGGCGGCGGACGCCACGCGGAGCAGCGCAGACCGTCCATATCTGAGCGCGCCCGGTGCTCCCCAAGCGCGGCGACGGTGTAGGATAAAGTGTAGGATATTTGGGCTGCGGATCTGGAAACCGCAGTGATTTCAATGCCTTAGGGACGGTATCTGGCGGAGAGGGTGGGATTCGAACCCACGGTACGCGTAAGCGCACAACGGTTTTCGAGACCGTCCCGATCGACCACTCCGGCACCTCTCCCGCGCGCCGCCTTATAGGTCGCGTCCCCTGGCGAGGCAATCGCCTCGCCGCGACGCCACCCCCGCCGGCCTACGCCCGCGGCGGCGCCGTCCGCACCAGCGCCGGGAGTGCCTCCATCCGCGCGAACCACGCCGCCAACCGCGGCCGCCGCTCCCGCCACGGCTCGCCCGCAAACCGCAGGTCGAGGTATCCCAGTGCGCAGGCCACTGCGACCGTGCCGATATCCGCCGCCTCGCCCGGCAGCGCGCCCTCGAGCATATCCAACGTCCGCTCCGCCGCCGCCCGCATCCGCGCCATCGCCGCGTCGCGCGCCGCCTCCTGCGGCCTCCCTTGCTCCATCCGCCGCGCCACCGCCGCGTCCAGGATGCCGTCGCCCATCGCCTGCAGCACGAGCGCCCGCCAGCGCGCCGGCCCGGCCGGCGGGAACAGCGGCGCCGCGCTGCCCAGGCTGTCCAGGTATTCGCAGATCACCGGGCTGTCGAACAACGCCATCCCGTCATCGGTGACGAGGCACGGCACCTTGGACAGCGGATTGGCCCCGATCAGCCCGGGCGGGGACTGGTGCGGGTTGGTGGGCACGGTCTCGATCCGCCCCTCCAGCCCGCGCAGGATCGCGCAGGCCATCACCTTGCGCACGTAGGGGCTGGTCGGCGAATGGAACAGTTTCATTACGATCTTCTCTCCCGGTGTCAGAACTTGTCCTTGGCCGCACGCAGCGCGGCGAAGCGCGCCACGTCGGAGGCGCGCAGGAACGGATTGGCGGCGCGTTCGCTACCCATGGTGGAGGGCACGGAGGGCTTCCCGGCGGCACGCTGCGCGGCCACCTCCGCCAGCCGCTCCCGCAGCGCCGTGTTGTTCGGATCGACGCTCAGCGCGAACCGCCCGTTGCTCTCGGTATATTCGTGCCCGCAGCAGACCAGGGTGGCATCCGGCAGGGCCAGCAGCTTCTGCAGGGAGGCGAACATCTCCGCCGCCGTACCCTCGAGCAACCGGCCGCAGCCGAGCGAGAACAACGTGTCGCCCGACAGCAGCACGCCGCCATCGGGGAAGAAGAAGTTGATCTGCCCGCGCGTATGGCCCGGCGTATCGATCACCCGCGCCGACGCGGTCCCGAGTGCGACCTCCTCGCCCTCCCGCACCGCGCGATCGAGCCGGGGCAGGCGGTGTGCATCCGCCGCCGCGCCCACCACCGGGGCGCCGAACCGCGCGCGCACCTCGTCCGTGCCCGCCACGTGGTCGGCGTGGTGGTGGGTGAGGAGAATCAGGTCAAGCCGGTCACCCGCCGCCTCGATCGCCGCGATCACCGGCGCGGCGTCGGCCGGATCGACGATGGCTGTCGCGCCGCTGTCGCTCTCGCGCAGCAGCCAGGCGTAGTTGTCGCTGAGGATGGGGACCGGAGTGGCGGTGACACGCATGGGGTGTTCCTCCTGCCGATGGTGCGCGATCCAGTTAGCTCGTTTCCCCGCCGCGTTCCAGCCGCCGTCCCGATTGCGCGCCCGCGCGGGGCATCTCACCGAACGGTGTAGCGCCGGCCCCCA
This sequence comes from uncultured Pseudomonadota bacterium, assembly GCA_963708095.1. Lineage (GTDB taxonomy): Bacteria > Pseudomonadota > Alphaproteobacteria > Acetobacterales > Acetobacteraceae > JAJZVS01. The sequence goes on along the minus strand of OY970182.1, from coordinate 1,029,450 downwards.
TCGACGCCCCGCCATCGCCGCCCATCTGTGGCGCGGTAGCGATGGGGCTGGCCATGAAACTCGGGATCGTCGGCGCCGGCGCGGTCGGGCAGGCATGCGCGCTAAGCACGGTGATGCGCGGCGGCGCGACGGAAATCGTGATGGTGGACCGCACCGCCCGGCGCGCCCAGGGCATGGTGACGGACCTGCGCTACGGCGCGGTGCTGTCGCCGGCGACGCAGGTGCGCGCGGGCGCGTATGCCGATCTCGCCGGGGCCGGGCTCGTCATGCTCACCGCCGGGGTGAACGAGAAGGCCGGCGGGGCGACCGACCGCGCCGACCCGCAGGGAAGACTGAAGCTGCTGGCGCAGAACGCCGAGATCTTCCGCGACATCGTGCCGCAGATCGTCCGCGCCGCACCGGACGCGACCTTGCTGATCGTCACCGATCCGCCCGACGCGCTGGCCGATATCGCCCGCCGGGTCGCGCCCGGCATGCGCGTTCTTTCCACCGGCACTTTCCTCGACAGCCTGCGCTTCCGCCTCCACATCGCGCACCGGCTGGACGTGCACCCGCTGTCGGTCGAAGCGCTGGTGGTCGGCGAACACGGCACGTCCTCGGTATTCCTCTGGTCCGCCGCGCGGGTGGGCGGCCGGCCGGTGGCCGCGATGCTGGACGGCACGGAGGCGGTGCGCGGCGCGGTGGAAAAGGAAGTGCGCGAGGCGAATATCGAGATCATCGAGGGCACCGGCGCGAGCCAGCTCGGCATCGGCATGGTCTGCGCGCGCATCGTCGAGATCATGGCCCGCGACGAACGCGCGGTGGTGCCGGTCGGCAGCTACGCGGCGGAATTCGGCGTCACCTTGTCGCTCCCCTCCGTCCTCGGTCGCAACGGCGTGCTGCGCGTGATCCAGCCGGCGCTGACGCCGGAGGAGGCCGAAGGGCTGCGGGCGAGCGCCCGCCACATCCGCGATGCCCTGCAGGAAGCCGGCACCGGGTCGTAACGACGCCGTTCGCAACGACCCTGCCGGCGCCCGCCCCGCTCAGAGCGGACACACCCCCTGGTCGCATTGCAGATGCGCGAGGTCGATCGCCTCCGCCGCGGCCTGCGTGATCCGCGCGGTCAGGGCCGCGAACGCATCCTCCGAAACCTCTTCCTCGGGCAGGTATTCGTAGCCGAGCGCGTGGTCCGGCCGGCTCGGCAGCACCGCGCAGCAGCGCACGTGCGGCTGATGGCGCCGCACGATCGACCGGAACGCCTCCAGATCGTGCCGGTCGGTGAACACTTTCAATGTGTAGCTGATCTGGTTGCCCTGCCGCGCACCCAGCCAGTGCCGTTCCAGCAGGCCGAGCCAGCGGTAATGCTCCGACGGCGTCGCCTCCGGCGCCGTCACCAGCCGCCCGGCGAGGCCGAGGCCCATGATCAGCGGCACGGTCGGGAATCCCACCACGGTCATGCCGGGGAAACTCACCAAAGTGCGCATCGGATAGCCGCGCGCGGCGTAATCGGCGAGCAGCGAATCGGAGCCCGGCTCCCACGCGCCGGTCGCCGGATCGCGCACGCCCTTGAACTGCACCCAGCGCAGGTACTGCCGCCGCGCCGGCAGGTGCGCACCCTCGGTCAGGCCGAACAGCTTGCTGATCGTGCCCGACGGCTTCACCGTGGTCACCGTCACCGGCGCGCGCAGTCCGAGTTCGGCGGCGTAGGCCGAGCCCTCGTCCTTGGCTGCCTGCGACAGCTCGCCCAGCATGGTCCAGAACGGCGCGGCGCGTTCCTCATCCAGCAGGTCGGCGAAGCTCAGGCCGAAGCGCAGCCAAGCCCATTCATGCAGGCCGGTGGGTCCGATGCCCATGCGGTTGGTACGCGCGACTTCCTCCCCGTACAGCGCGTCCATCGTGTTCGCGCGCATCAGGAACCGCACGCCGAGCCGCACCGCGTCTTCCACCCGTGCATCCCACAGCGCGGCGACCTCCGGCGGCGGCGCGCCGGGGGCGAAACTGTCGAACGCCACCGGACAGGCCAGCAGCGGGGCGTAATCGGCGATCACGCAATAGCCGCCGGCGACGTGCAGCGCGATCTCGCCGCACGGATTGGTGGTGACCGGGAAATCCGCCACCGCCGCCGCGCGCGCCAGGTGCGCGAGCAATCCGGCGGCGCGATCAACCTGGTAGCGCTGGCTGCGCACGTCGCGTCCGTCCTCGTGCACCGGCCGTTGCCGCGCCGAACCGGTGCGGTGGTCTTCCAGCCGGTCGCCGTTGATGAAGCCGGGCTCGCCGTTGACATAGGCGCAGCGGGTCGCCTCATCGAACACCGCGCGCGCGTGCGCGGTGAGCGGATCGGCCGGGTCACCTCCGTCGAGGCGGTCCCAGAACGCGGCGTCCACCATCACGGAATGATTCGCGGTCCAGAGGCCGCCGGCTTCCTTGGCGCGGATGAAGCGGAGCACACCGGGGTCGCGCCAGGACTTGGTGGCCATGCGCGCGGCGCGCCGGGCGCCGCCGACCTGTACTTCCACTGACAAATGGTGGTCGACCAGCAGCGCCTGTTCCCACGGATGCAAAGCCTCCCCCACAGGATCGCGCGCCCGCGCGGGATCGATGACGTGGCGGCGGATATTCAGGAACGCCCGTAGCAGCGACACCGGGCCCGAGGCAGGGCGGCCCTGCATCCCACGGATCGGGCTGCCGGCCGGGCGGATCGCCGAGAAGTCGAGCAGCAGGGTGCGCCCGCGCGCACCCTCGAACGTCATGGATTCCAGGATTTCCACCGCCCTGGCCCAGCCCTCGCGGCTGTCGGTGATCAGATGCCGCTCCGCATCGGCGGGCACCGTCGCGGGATCGAGCACCAGTTCGCGCCCGAGCGCGTCGGCCGACTCCAATTCCAACGCCGCGGCGAGCCGTGCCAGCCCCGCCTCGTCCTGCGGCCAGTCCGGATGCGCGGGCGCGAGGTACAACTTCAGCTCCGGCGCCTCGGCCCAGTCCACCGCGATCAGCGAATCGTCGTACGACCGTCCCACGCCGGAACCGTTCAGCAGCAGGTAGAACTTCACGAACGAGGCGATCGCGGTGGCGCAGTTGGTGAACACCTCGATGTTGCGCCCCGGCTGGTCGGCGTCGCCGTGCTGGAGGTGGCGTCCGGAGGTCAGCAGCGCGCCGGTGGCGATGGCGTTACGCAGCCGCGCCTGCTCGGTCCTGGCGGCACGGTCGTCGCGGCGCAGAAGGGCGATGTTGCCGGTCGCGACCCGGTCGGCAACCCGGCCGAAGCATTCCCCGTCCTCCGGGCGGAACACGGTGCGGCGGGCGACGGCGAGGCCCATGCCGTCGGCGAGGACGCGCGCGGCGAGCGGCGCTTCACCGAAGCTGGCGCCGGGCAGGGGGGAGAGCGAATTGGCGACGTCACGGGGCATGGCGGCTCCTTTAGAACCCCACATATAGACATAGTACATGGGAACGACAACTAGATACAGGAAATTTGAACGGAATCCACCGGTTTGCCGACGGAGCGGAGACGCCCATGCCCGGCCCTGCCACGGTCTGCCGGGTGCGATCCTGTCGGCCGCCGCCGGCGCCCGTTGGCGGTGCGGATGCCGGCGAGCGGATGTGCCTCGTCGGGCATGCCGTGCAGGGCGGTCGGGGATCCGCAGCGAGCGGAAAGGTGGGGCGTGTCGTGGCGACACATGCCGGCCATTCGCCGTTTCAGGGCGAGGCCTTCGAGGCCTACGTGCTGCACGATGCGGATTGTTTCGCTGCCGACGACGCTATGCGGGTCTGCGGCAGGACGCCATTCTACCGGAAGCGCCCACGCCTGACCGGTGCCGGGCGCGGCAGCCCAACAACACCAGCAGAAACTTCCCCCACACCAGAACGGCGCCCGAGGGGCGCCGTTCTGGTGGTATCCGGTGCGGAGTTCCCGCTCAGTCCGCGGCCAGCGCCATCTGCCGGCGTGCGATCGACTTGCCCACGTGGTCTTCCAGCGCTTCGGCGACCGCGTCGGCGTGGCTGGCGAACACATGGTCCGCGCCCTCGAAGATCCGGTAGTCCACCGCTACGCCCTTCTGAGTGTTCAGCTTGTCCACCAGCTTCCGCACCGACGGTTCCGGCACCAGCTCGTCCGCATCGCCGTGGATCATGAGCCCGCCGCAGGGGCAGGGAGCCAGGAATCCGAAATCGTAATGGCTGGCGGGCGGGGCGACGCTGATCCAGCCGGAGATTTCCGGCCGGCGCATCAGCACCTGCATGCCGACGAAGGCGCCGAACGAGTAGCCGGCGATCCACAGCCCGCCGGCGTTCGGATTGACCGCCTGCATCCAGTCGAGCGCCGCCGCGGCATCCCCGATCTCGCCGATGCCGCCGTCGTAGCGGCCCTGGCTGCGGCCGACTCCGCGGAAGTTGAATCGCATCACCGAGCAGCCCAGGCGCTGAAAGGCCTGGAACATGGCGTAGGTGATCCGGTTGTTCATGGTCCCGCCGTGCAGCGGGTGGGGATGCAGCACCAGCGCAACCGGCGCGCCGCGATCCTTGCTGTGGTGGTAGCGCCCCTCGAGCCGGCCGTCGGGGCCGGCGAACATAACCTCAGGCATGGCGTCCCGAATTCCGTTTTATCTTTGGTGGCCCGGCGACGTCCGCGAAGATCCCCCCGACCCTCGCCTCGCCGGCGCTTGTTCCTGCGGCGCGCCCCAACCACGCTGCAACCCCCATAGCGCGGGCTGCACGCCGCATTTTCGATCTTTGAAGATAGGTAGGGTCCCCCCGATATTCTACGTCCACGCATGCCGCTTATAGCGCACGGCAACCTTGACCGCCATAATCTTGACTACCTGAGTCGGGAATTCTATACGTAAGACCGTTCCGAAACTCCCGCCCAAACCGAACTGCCCGATGCCCAGGCGCCTTCTCTGCATACCGAACAGCGCCCCGACATCCGATGCAGCGGGAGAGACAAGACACCCTCGCGCCCCCACTGCCGGGCAGTATAAGCAAGGCCCGGGTCATATGTATAACGGATTTGTCGCATGGCTTTCATGTTTCTCCGTGAGCTGATCCGAACCTATCGGGAACGCGATCCCGCGGCCCGGTCGGACCTGGAAGTCCTGCTTTGCTACCCCGGCGTGCACGCCGTGCTGTGGCACAAGCTTTCGCACGCGCTGTGGTCACGCCATATGCGGCTGCTCGGCCGCTTCTCCTCCCACATCGCCCGCTGGCTGACGGGAATCGAGATCCACCCGGCCGCCAAGCTCGGCCGGCGGCTCGTCATCGACCACGGGATGGGCGTGGTGATCGGCGAAACCGCCGAAATCGGCGACGATTGCTATCTCTACCACCAGGTCACCCTGGGTGTGGCGCGGACCTCGGCCGGCAAGCGCCATCCGACGATCGGCAACAACGTCATCATCGGCGCCGGCGCCAAGGTTCTGGGGCCGATCCATGTCGGCGACAACGCCCGGGTCGGCTCCAACGCCGTCGTGGTCGACGACGTGCCGGCCGATACCACCGTGGTCGGCATGCCGGCCCGCCCCGTGGATCGCAAGCCACTGCGCCGGGCGCCGCATTTCGACCCCTACGGCATGCCGTGCGACGACAGCCTCGATCCCCTGCTGCGCGATCTCGAAGGGCTGCGCGCCGAACTTGCCGAGGTGGAAGTACGAGTGGCCCGCCTCGCCGGCGGAAATGGGACCGTCTCCAACGGTACGGTCGGCAACGGCGGCGGTGCCCCCGGCGTCGGAACGAACGGCATGGGCGCCGGGGTCACCGCCACCTCCGGCCTCGGTGCCAACGGCAGCGGACCGGGAGACCCGGGCGCACCGCCGCCGGTGACGGCGGCGGCGAGCGAAACCCGCCCCGCACCGGCAGTCTGAACAAGACGCCCGTCTGAAGGGCCCGTCTGAAGGGAAGGATACCGTCATGCAACTCTCCACCCGCGGGCGCTATGCCGTCATGGCCATGGTCGAGCTCGCCGAGCGCGAAGGCCGCCCCGGCGCCTGTCCCTGCGGTCCGGTCTGCCTCGCCGACATCGCCGCCAGCCAGTTGCTCAGCCTCTCCTACCTGGAACAGATTTTCGGCCGACTGCGACGCGCCGGCCTGGTCGGCGCCAACCGCGGCCCCGGGGGCGGCTATCGGCTGTCGCGCCCGGCCTCGGAGATCACCATTGCCGCCATCGCCGTCGCGGTCGACGAGCCGATCCGCGCCACCCGCTGCCAGGAGGGCGGCACCGGCTGCATGTTCTACCCCGATACCGAGGCCGGCCCATGCCGTACCCATGACCTGTGGCAGGAGCTTGGTCAGCAGATCCACCTGTTCCTGGACGGCATCACTCTGGCCGACGTGCTCGACGACCGGGTGCTCGGCCGCGCCGCCGCGCCCGCGTCCGCACCGGTCCTGGCGGAGTGACCCCAACCCCGGCCCGCGCCCCCGGATCGGCGCGATCGAACCGGCGTCCGTGAGCCGGCATTCCGAAGATCCGGCACCCCGAAGACCCGGCACCCGAATCGGACCCGCGCATGCGCCACTACCTCGATGCTAACGCCTCCGAGCCGCTGCGCCCCGAAGCCCGTACCGCGATGCTCGCTGCCCTCGCAGAGCCCGGCAACCCGGCCTCCGTACACGTCGACGGGCGGGCGGCGCGGCGGCTGCTGGAAAACGCGCGCGAGGCGATCGCCGGGGCCTTCGGCGCCAGCCCGGCGGGTGTGGTGTTCACCTCCGGCGCCACCGAGGCCAACGCGCTCGCGCTGCACGCCTTCGCCCCCGGCCGGCGGATCGTGGTCGGCGCCACCGAACACAACTCGGTGCTCGCCGCGGCGCCGGACGCACACCGCCTGCCGGTTGATTGCGATGGGGTCGCCGACCTCGATGCGCTCGCCGCCCTGCTCGTGGCCGGCCCGACGCTCGTCGTGCTGATGGCGGCAAACAACGAGACCGGCATGATCCAGCCCATCGCCGCCGCCGGCGCGCTCTGCCGCCGCTTCGGCGCCTGGCTGCATGTCGATGCGGTGCAGGCGGCGGGGAGGGGGGAGGTCGATCTCGCCGGCCTCGGCGCGCACAGCCTGGCGCTGTCGGGCCACAAGCTCGGCGGCCCTATGGGCGCCGGCGCGCTGCTGCTCGGGCCGGACGCGCCGGCGCCGCGGCCGTTGCTGCCGGGCGGCGGGCAGGAACGCGGCTGGCGCGCCGGCACGCCGCCGCTGCCCGCGATCGCCGGCTTCGCCGCCGCCGTCCGCGCCGCCTCTGCCGCGGCCGCCGGCGCACCGAACCGTCTTGCCGGCCTGCGTGGCATCATCGAGCATGCCGCCGTCGACGCCGGCGCCGTGATCTGCGGCGCGGGCGCGCCGCGTCTCGCCAACACCACCTGCCTCGCGCTGCCCGGCGTGCGGGCGGATGCGCAGGTGATCGCGCTCGACCTGGCCGGCATCGCCGTCAGTGCCGGCGCGGCCTGCTCGTCGGGCAAGGTGGCGGCGAGCCACGTGTTGGCGGCGATGGGCCTCGGCCCGCTCGCCGGCCAGGCGATCCGCGTCTCCCTGCCGTGGAACGCGACCGCGGCGGACGCGGCGGCCTTCGCCGATGCCTACCCGCGCATCGCCAGCCAACTGCGCGCCGCGCTCGCCACGCCGGCGCCGGTATCCGTATCACCGGCGCCGGCGTGGCCCGCGTCCGCATCCGTGGCGCCCGCATCCCCGGCCCCGACGTCACCCGTGCCGACGTCACCCTCGCCGCCGTCCCTGGCACCCGCCGCGGCCTGACCCCACATCGCCCCCGTCATGTCCCTCACGCCCCCCGTCCCAAACCGCCCGGTCTACCTTGACAACCAGGCCACCACCCGCTGCGACCCGCGCGTGCTCGCCGTCATGCTGCCCTTCTTCGTCGAGCACTACGGCAACCCTCACAGCGTCGAACACGCCATGGGCCGCTTCGCCGAAGACGCCGTGGAAGCCGCCCGCGTCCACGTCGCCACCCTGATCGGCGCGGCGCCGAACGAGGTCGTGTTCACCTCCGGCGCCACCGAAAGCAACAACATCGCCATCAAAGGCGCCGCCCGCCACGCAAGCGCCTACCCCCCGGCCGGAGCCCCGCCGCGCCGGCGCATCGTCACCCTCGCCACCGAACATAAATGCGTCCTCGAATCGGTCGCCGACCTCGGACGCGAGGGGTTCGACCCCATCTTCCTCCCGGTCCGAAGCGACGGAATGTTGGACCCCGACGTCCTGCGCGCCGCCCTCGCCGAGCCCACCCTGCTCGTCAGCATCATGGCCGCCAACAACGAAACCGGGGTGATCCAGGATCTGCCGACACTCGCCGCGATCGCCAAGGAAGCCGGCGCCCTGGTGCACAGCGACCTCGCGCAGGCAGCCGGAAAAATCCCACTCGACGTTGCCGCCTGGCACCTCGACCTCGCCTCGATCAGCGGCCACAAACTCTACGGGCCGAAAGGCGTCGGCGCCCTCTACGTCCGCCGCCGTCCGCGGGTCCGGCTCGCACCCCTGTTCTCCGGCGGCGGACAGGAACGCGGCCTGCGCTCCGGAACCCTCCCCGCCCCCCTGATCGTCGGCTTTGGCGAGGCCTGCCGCCTCGCCAAAGCCGAACAGGCGGAAGAAGCCGCCCGCCTCGCCGTGCTGCGCACCCGCCTGCTCGACCGCCTGCGCGCCCTGCTCCCCGGAATAACGGTGAACGGCAGCCTCGATGCCCGCCTGCCCGGCAACCTCAATCTGACCTTCCCTGCCGCCACCGCCGTGGACATCATGGCGGGCGCACCCGAGCTCTGCGTCTCCACCGGCTCCGCCTGCTCCTCGGCCGCCGTCGAACCTTCCTACGTCCTGCGCGCCATGGGCGTCGCGGAGGCGGCAGCCGCTCGCAGCTTGCGGATCGGGATCGGACGCTTTACGTCGGCCGCCGAGATCGACTACGCCGCCGCGGCGCTGGCCGCCGCCCACGACCGCGCAGCGCCCCCGGCCTGATTGGACCCGTTCGCACCATGCCGAAAATGACGTTCATCGAGCGCGACGGAACGCGCCGAGAGGTCGATGCACCCCTCGGCCTCTCCGTGCTCGAGATCGCCCACAAACACGGGATTGATATCGAGGGCGCCTGCGAAGGCTCGCTCGCCTGCTCCACCTGCCACGTCATCGTCGACGCCGCCTGGTTCAAGCGGCTGACCCAGCCCACGGAGGACGAAGAAGACATGCTCGACCTCGCCTTCGGCCTCACCGAAACCTCCCGCCTCGGCTGCCAGATCGTCATGGTCCCGGCACTGGACGGCCTCGTCGTGAAACTCCCCGCCGGCACCCGCAACATGCTGGACTCCTGACCAGCCATGGAGACGTCTGACATCTCGACAGCAAGGCCAGGGGGCGCTGCCCCCTGGACCCCCGCCAGGGAACTAGTCCCCTGGACCCCTTCTTTTGGGTTCCGTGCGGGTGGGGGGGGTCTCGGGTCCGGGACGGGGCTGCGCGGGGCGGGCGCGTTGGGCGGGGACAGGGCGCAGGTGCGCCCTGTCCCCGCCCAACGCGCCCGCCCCGCGCAGCCCCGTCCCGGACCCGAGACCCCCCCCACCCGCACGGAACCAACGGACGGGTTCCAAGGGCCCTGCCCTTGGCGGGGGTCCAGGGGGCAGCGCCCCCTGGCCTTGTTGTCGAACCGTCCGATGTCTCCAAGATTGGTCTGAGCCCCCCATGCGGGTGGTGGTCGCCATGTCGGGGGGCGTGGACAGTTCGGTGGTGGCTGGGCTGCTAACTGCGGACGGGCATGAGGTGATTGGTGTCACCTTGCAGCTTTACGATCATGGGGTTGCCTCGGGGCGTCGCGGCGCGTGCTGCGCGGGGCAGGACATTCATGATGCGCGTCGGGTGGCCGATCATCTGGGCATTGCGCATTACGTGATCGATGCGGAGGTGCGGTTTCGCGATGCGGTCATCGGTGATTTTGCCGATTCCTATGCGGCCGGTGAAACGCCGGTGCCGTGCGTGCGCTGCAATCAGACGGTGAAGTTTGCCGATCTTGGTTCGTTGGCGCGCGGGCTTGGCGCCGAGCGGCTGGCGACCGGGCATTATGTTCGTCGGGTGGACGGGGCTGCGGGGCCGGAACTGTGGCGGGCACGCGATGCGGCGCGGGACCAGAGCTGGTTCCTGTTTGCCACGACGCGGGAGCAGCTTGGGTTTTGTCTGTTTCCATTGGGGGAGATGGCGGACAAGGCTGCGGTGCGGGGCGTGGCGGAGCGGCTCGGGCTGCCGGTCGCGGCCAAGCCGGACAGCCAGGACATCTGCTTTGTCCCATCCGGGAGTTATGCCGAGGTCGTGGGGCGGCTGCGGCCGGAGGCGCTGGCGCCGGGGGACATCGTGGATGCGGGCGGGGCGGTGCTCGGCCGGCATGACGGGATTGCCCGCTACACCGTGGGCCAGGCGCGCCGGCTCGGGGCGGCAGCGGCGCCGGGGCGGGTGGTGGTGGCGCTGGACGCGGCTGCGCGTCGGGTGGTGGTGGGGCCGCGAAGCGAGGGCACGCGGGAGCTGGCGTTGCGGGACACGAACTGGCTCGTCGCATTGCCGCTTGGGTTGCTGCCGGCTTCGGGCCTGCGCTGCACGGTGAAGCTGCGGGCGCGCGACGTGCCGCGCCCGGCGCTGCTGCTGCCGGCGGGGGAGGGGGGCGAGGCACTGGTGCGGCTCGACATCCCCGCGCTGCCGGCCCCCGGGCAGGCGTGTGTGGCTTATGACGGAGAGCGGGTGCTTGGCGGCGGCATGATCTGCCGGGCCGCGATTTCGGGTGCGCGACCGGCTTCGCCGGTGGTGGCGCGCGCCGGCGCGGCCTGACGAACGCGGCGGTCCGGCCGCCGCTCGATCATCCTTCTTCTGTCCTCCCCTTGTGGGAGGCGGCGGGGAAGGCGTGCCGGCCGCACGGATTTCGGTGGGGCGCGCACCCCTCCCCCGGCCTTCCCGCAAGGGGAGGGGAGTAGGGGCGATGCCTGGCCCAGGGCAATCGGGCGAACCTCCGGCGCGTCACCTCTCCCGCTCTCGCGGGAGAGGTCGCCGTGCGCAGCACGGCGGGTGAGGGCGCGAGGCACGGTTCCCTCACCCGGTCCGCTACGCGAACCGACCTCTCCCGCGAGAGCGGGAGAGGTGAAGCAGCCGCCCGCGGCAATGCTCCGGTTCACCCGATTGCCCTGATGCCTGGCCGTCGTCGGGTTGCCGCGTGCCGCGCGGGCGCCTATGCCAGACACCCGGATCGTCCCGCCGGCAACGACTTTCCTCCGCGCCGGGCACGCCCGCGGAGGACAGCCGCTGCCGCAGGGCTTCCGCCGCCCCCATCCGCAGAGGTTCCCCCATGAGCGATCTCATCGTCATCGCGTTCCCCTCGGAGGAGAAAGCCGAGGAAGTGCGCCAGAAGGTGCTCTCCCTGCAGAAAGAGTACCTGATCGAAGTCGGCGACGCGGTCGTCGCGGTGAAGCATCCCGACGGCCACGTGAAGCTGAATCAGATGTTCCATCCCTCGGCCGCCGGCGCCGCCGCGGGCAGCTTCTGGGGCCTGCTGATCGGAATCCTCTTCATGATGCCGCTGGCGGGGGCCGTGCTCGGCGCCGGCGCCGGCGCGCTCAGCGGCGCGCTGACCGACTTCGGCATCGACGACAAATTCATGAAATCCCTGGCCGACTCGCTGCAGCCGGGCAACGCCGCGCTGTTCCTGCTGATCCGCAAGATGACCGCCGACAAGGTGTTCGAGGACCTGCGCGGCACCGGCGGCACGGTGCTGCGCACCTCGCTCGATCACTCCAAGGAGCAGGCGCTGCGGGACGCGCTGGCCGGCCACCTCGGGACCCTCATCGGCGCCACGCCAGCCGCCTGAGGGCCGGCCGCATCTCGGTCCAGGCGCGGCGCAGGTGGCGCTCGGCCCGGGTCATCGCGGTCGGGCGCTGGATCAGCAGGTAGACGAACTCCGGACCCGGGCGGCCGAGGTTGCTCTTGTAGCGTGCCGCGCCGGCAAGGAAATCGTAGATCGATGCGCCCTCGCCCGCATGCCGTGCGATCGCCAGCACGTGGCAGACGAGGCCGGGTTTCAATCGCGGGTCGCCCTCGAAGCGAAAGCCGCTGACGAAGGCCAGGACGTGGCCGCGGAGAATCAGATTGAACAGGTAGCCGATCGGCTCCCCGCCGCGGCTGACGCGCAATAGCTCGACGGTGCCGCGCGGGATGCAGGTTTCGACCAGGCGGCGCTGGAAGCGTTCGAAGAAGGGGAAGGCGAAGCCGCCCGGCTCCCCGCGCGCCTGCCACTGGCGCTGGTGCAGCACCGCCAGCGCGTCGAGGAACGCGAGCCCGGTCGCCGCGTCCTCTGCCCGTTCCGCGACCAGCGGGCCGGTTTCTTCGTACAACCGGATCGCCCGCCGGATCTGCTGGCGGGTATTGGCGCTCAGCGTCGCAAGGTAGTCCCCGCCCGCCTCCCGCACCGCGGCGAGATCGACCCGCCACGAGGGTTTGCGCGAGGGCACCTGCAGCAGCATCCCCGGCGGCACCAGCCGCGCCTCCTCCTCCGCGCAGGCGGCGACGACGTGCAACTCCGCTCGCCGGCGGCCGGCCACCTTTGCGGTGCCGAGCAGCCACGCTACCGCCTCGGACGGGGCGGTGGGGGCCCAGGCGCGATCGACCAGGAAGCCGTTGTATTCGATCGCGATCACGTCCTTGGCGCGCTCGCCCGTGGTGTGCAGGAACAGCCCGTCGACCCGCACGATCCCGCCCTCCACCCGCCGGCGCGGGACCAGCGCGCCGAGCAGGACCAGCGCGCCCCCGGCCTCGCCGACCACGATCGGCGGCAGCGGTTCGAGCTCGGCGAGCCAGGCGCCGATCCAGTCCCAACTCAGGAAGAAGGTCGGGTCGGCGCGGGCTTCGAGGTCGCGCCAGAGCAGCCTGAGTTCGGGGCGGGAGAGGCCGGTCTGGATATGAAAGCGCAGCGGGGCGGTCACGGCGAGCGGCCATCGGCACACCGACCCATTCTTCCCTCCCTTTGCGGGAGGGGGTGGGGGAGGGGTGCGCCCCGCACCCTTCCCTCACCCCCTCCCGAAAGGGGAGGGGAGAACGACACGGGGCTTGAGCCGGGGCGCCCGGCGGGGCCAGACTGGACCTCAAACCGGCGATCGGCGAGAGGGTGCGCCCCCCCGGGACGCGACACCCCGGCCGCGCCGGGGGAGGACGCGATGACCCTTGCCATCCACGCCGTCGATCCCGTCGGCCGCCCCGACTTCGCAGGCCTCGTGACCGACGTCGATCTCACCGCCCCGCTCACGGCCGCCGAGGTCGCGGCGATCGCAGCGGGCATGGACCGCTTCGCCGTGCTGGTGTTCCGCGACCAGCGGCTGACCGACGACCAGCAGGTCGCGTTCAGCGCGCGGTTCGGCACGCTGGAACAGGCCACCGGCGATCTCGCGCAGGGGGCGGAGCGGCGGCTCGGCATGACGGTCAACGACATCTCCAATCTCGACCGCGACAACCGGGTGCTGGGGCGCGACGACCGCCGCCGGCTGTTCGGTCTCGGTAACCGTCTGTGGCATTCGGACAGTTCGTTCAAGCCGACCCCAGCGAAATACTCCGCCCTGTCGGCCCGCGTCATCCCCACATCCGGCGGCAACACGGAATTCGCCGACATGCGCGCCGCCTACGACGCGCTCGATGACGCGACGCGGGAGGAGATCGCTGATTTCGTCTGCGAACACAGCCAGTTGTTCTCCCGCGCGCTGCTGGGGTTCGACGATTTCACCGACGATGAGCGCCGCCGCTTCGCCCCGGTGCCGCAACGGCTGGTGCGGCGCCATCCGGTGACCGGGCGCCGGTCCTTGTTCCTCGCCTCCCATGCCGGCGCGATCAGCGGCTGGCCGGTGCCGGAGGCACGTGCGCTGCTGCGCGACCTCATCGAGCACGCCACGCAGCGGCGCTTCGTCTACGCGCATGTCTGGCGACAATGGGACCTCGTCATGTGGGACAACCGGGTGACCATGCACCGCGCGCGGCCGTACGATCCCGCCGCGGTGCGCGACATGCACCGCACCACCATCGCCGATTCCGCGCCCACCCTGGAGCAAGCCGCATGATCAAGGTCCTGTCCCTGCTCACCCGCAAGCCGCATCTGACGCATGAGGAATTCGTGCGCCACTGGCGCGAGATCCACGGCCCGCTGGCACTCACCGTGCCCGGCATCCGCCGCTACGTGCAGTCGCATATCGAGGCCACCCGCACGCGCGCCGACATCGCGGAGACCGAGGTCGACGTCGATGGCATCGCCGAGCTGTGGTACGACGACGAGGCCAGCCTGCGCGCCTCGGCCGCGACGCCGGAAGCCAGGGCGCTCTACGCCGACGGCGCAGTTTTCATCGGCCGCATCAAGACCTACGTGATCGCCGAGCAGGTCGTCATCCCGCCGATCTGACCGCCGGCGTCGATGGCCGGTTCGCACCGTGCGGACGGAACTGCCACGCCCGCGCGTCGCGGTGGTTGCGGCGTGCCGACATCACGCGTGCTCCATGTCGGTGCCGTCACCCTGTCGCCGGCCTTGGCGCGACCCCACCCTAATGTGAGGAAACATCAGCATCGGCATTGGCCCCCCGCATGACCACCGACCTCCCGCAGGCGATGCGTCGCCCGGACCGAAAAGCAGGGAGCTGGCGGCAGATCCTGCTGGCCACGATGGAATCGCTCACCACCGACCTCGTTTCCATGGCCGCCGCCGGCGGCGCCTTCTATGCGACGATGGCGCTGTTCCCGGCGATCAGCACGTTGATCTCGCTCTACGGGCTGCTGTTCAACCGCGCCAGCGTGGCCTCGCAACTGCAATTCCTGCGCGATTTCGTGCCGCCGCCGACCTACGCGCTGATCGCCGCGCGGGTACAGGACCTGCTCAGCCAGCCGCCGGGGAAACTCGGCATCGGTCTCGCCGTCGCCTTCGCGATCACGTTCTGGAGTGCGAGCGCCGGCACGCGGTCGGTGCTGAGCGCGCTCAACGTCGCCTACGGCGTCACCGAGCAGCGCAGCTTCATCCGCTTCAATGCGATCGCGCTCGCGATGACCCTGGCGACGATGCTGGTCGCAGTGGGCGGGATCGCGGTGGTCGTGGGGCTGCCGGTGGTGATCGGCTTTCTCGGTCTCGCCTCGTACGCCACCACCGTGGTGCACCTGCTGGCGGTGCTGATGCTGCTCGGCTTCGTCGCCGCCGTAGTGGCGACGCTCTACCGGCTCGGCCCCTCCCACGACGCAGCGGGGCGGCGGCGGCCGCTGCTGCCGGGCGTCGCGCTGGCGACGGGATTGTGGCTGGCGGCGTCCGCGGCGCTCAGCTTCTACGTCTCGAGCCTGCCGAGCTTCGGCGCCACCTACGGTTCGCTCGGCGCCGTCGTCGGGGTGATGCTGTGGTTCTATCTCAGCGTCTATGCGGTGCTCGTGGGCGCGGAGCTGAACGCCATCCTCGATGCGAGATCGACGCAAACCGGCGCCGCGCCTGCTGCCGGGGCCGTCACCTCATCCGGAACGATCGGGAAGAGCTGATCCCGGGGCGCCGCGACGAGGCTGCTGTGACTGCCGGGGCAGACGTAGAAGCGGCCGGCGCCGGCGTCGATGTCCTCCGGCGCGAACCAGCCGGCGATGCAGCCACCGAGCCGCGCAGCGCTGTCCGGGTCGTAGCTGTCCTGATGCGCCCGGGTGCCGGCCGGCGCCTCGAAGAACATGCTCTGGATCAGCTTCGTGCGCGCGCAGTCGGGCCGCGCGGCGGTGGCGGCCTCGGTCGCGGGGTGCGCCAGGATATCAAGGGCAGCGTTGCGAAACCGGCCAGTGCACCGGTGCCGAGATCCCGGACATTTAAGGTCCGATTGGAAAGGTAACCGAGTGCGTCCAGCACGTGGCGCTCGTAGCGCATGCTCGTCTGGCGCAGGATACGGTGCCTGCTTCGTTGCCGTAGATCAGTATTGCCGTTCGAAAACGGTCACGACGTCGCCCGGCTCCAGCGCGCTCGCGGGCTGCGCCTTCGCCTCCAGGGGGCCGTCGGGCCCGGGGCGGAGGACGGCGGCGTAGCGCTCGATCGCGCGATAGGTGAAGCCGCCCGCGAGCGCCACGGCGCTGAGCACGGTCATCCCCGGCTGGTAGGGGAAGCCGCCGGGCTTGTTCACTTCACCCAGCACGAACACGGGACGATAGCGCACCACCTCCACCGCCACCGACGGATCCCGTTCCAGCGCCGCTTGGCGTAACGCGACCGCGAGTGCGCGGCCGAGGCCAAAGGCGCTGCGCCCGCCGGCATGAAACCGGCCCAGCATCGGCAGCTCGATGTCGCCGCTGCCGTTGATGCGGAAGTTTCCGGTGAGCGCTTCGTCCGAGACCGTGATGATGCGAAGTTCGTCGCCCGCCCCCAGCCGGTACGGCCCCGGCGGGACGGCGGCGAGGGACGGCAGGTCGCGCCCCGGTGCGCAGCCCGCAAGCAGGGCGAATAAGGCCAACAGGCAGGGACCGGCGCGGTGCATGTCGGGGAGGATCGCGCACACGTCTGTACGAAAGGTTAAGCCGGGGGAGCGCACGTGCATTCGCATTCCTTTAATCCCTCTTCGCGCAGGATCGGCGCCGGCCGGAAGTGGCCTCGGCGGGCTCCCGGTCAAAACGACCGGCCGCCGCTTCGGGAGTGCCATGCTCGATACACCAGCCGGATCCGGGCAGACCGCGCCGCCGCGCGAGCGGAGACCGCCCGGCCATTCCGGCCCGGACGATCCCGTCCCGAACGGCCGCGCGCTGCTCGCAAGCTTGCGTCGCCGGCTGCTGCCCTTCCTCGCCTGCGCGCTGCTGATCCCGATCCTGGCCGCCCTCGCGCTGCTCCGGATCACGCCGCTTTATACCGCGACCGGCACCCTGATCTACGAGCCCAGCGCGTACAAGCCGCGGGAGCTGCAAAGCATTCTGCGCGCCGACCGGATCACCGAGGCGGTGATGGCAAGCCAGGCGCAGGTGCTCGGCGGGTTGCGCCTGATCGAGCCGATGGCGCAACAGCTGCATCTTTTTTCCGATCCAGAGTTCAACGCGGCGCTGCGCCGGTCCGGCCGCATCGGCCGCGTGCTTGCCTGGCTTGCAGACCGCTTTCGCGCGCCCGCGCCGGAGGGTCCCGGGCTCAATTCGTCGCGCGATGCCGTACTGCTTGCGGTGCAGCAGGCGCTGGCGGTGCGCGACGTCGACGCCTCGCGCGTGCTGTCGGTGTCGTTCACGGCGCAGAACCCCGTGATCGCAGCGGCGGCGGCGAACGGGCTGATGGACATCTACATCAAGAGCCAGCTCGCGGCGAAGTATGGCGCGGTGCGCAAGGCCCGCCGCTGGCTGGAAGCCCGAGCGGCGGCGCTGCGGCGGGAAGTGCGCGCCGCCGACGACCGCATTGCCGCCTATCGCGCACGGGAAGGCCTGGTGCGCGGCGTCCGCGCCGGCCTGGATACCGAGCAGATCAGCCATCTCATGCAGAATCTCGGCGCGGCGCGCGCCGTCCTGGCTGCCGCGCAGGGACGGCTCGACGCGGCGCGCGGCGAGGGTTCCGCCGCCGCCGCCGCCGCGGTGGCGCCGAGCGTGGTGGCGCTGCGCCAGGAACGCGATGCCGCCAGTGCGCAACTGCAATCCCTGCTTACCCGCCTTGGGCCGCGCCATCCGGAAGTGATCGCGCTGCGCCGCCAACTGGCCCAGCTCGACCGCGAGGTGGCCGGCGAGACCACTCGGGTGGTGGCGGCAACCAAAGCCTCGGTCGCCAGTGCGCAGCAGCGGGTTGTGGCGCTGGAGGCCGACCTCGCGCAATCGCGCACCCGCATCGACCGCAACGCCCGGGTCGAGATCAAGCTCAATGCGATGGAACGCGACGCCAGCGCCTCGCGCACGCTTCTCACGTCGGTGCTGGAACGGTTGCAGGAGACGCAGCAGCAGGCGGCGGTGGAACTGCCCGACGCGCACGAGGTCTCGCTCGCGCTGCCGCCGACGGCGCCGAGCTTTCCGCGCACCGGCCCGCTGCTTGCCGCCGCAGCCGGCTTCGGCGTGCTGTTCGGGTTCTTCATCGTCTATCTGCTGGAACTGACCGATACCAGCCTGCCGGGCGGGGAGGCGGTGCGCGCGGTCCTGCACCGTCCGTGCTTTGCGCTCATTCCCGAGGTGAGCCGGCGCACCCTTGGGCGGCTGCGGGTGGAGGACTATGCGGCCATGAAACCGCTGTCCGCCTTCGCCGAGCAGGTGCGCAGCCTGCGCGCCGGCCTGTGGCTGGGCGCCGAACGCCCGCGCGCGGTCGCCATCACCGCCGCGCGACCGGCCGAGGGCAAGACCACGGTTGCGGTCGCGCTCGGCCGATCCGCCGCACTGAGCGGGGAACGCGTCGTGCTGCTCGACTGCGACCTGCGCCATCCGTCCCTGGCGCGGCTGTTCGGCGCCGAGGGGCGGCCGGGGCTCGCCGAATATTTGCGCGGTGAAGTGCCGCTGGAGGAGGTGATCCGGAAGGACCCGTTAACCTCCATGGCCTATGTCGGCGCCGGCAGCGGCGGCCCGGACGGCTTCGGCCTGTTCCTGTCGGAGGCGATGGCACGGGCCGTACAAACCCTGCGCAACGACTACGACCTGGTCCTGCTCGACACGCCGCCGGCGCTGGCAATGAGCGATACGCGCGTGATCGCGCAGATCGCCGATGCCACGCTGCTTTGCGTGCGCTGGCGCATGACGCCGCGCGACGTCGCCGCGGCCGCGATCGAGCTGCTGGAGGAGGCGCAGGCTGCCGTCGTCGGCGTGGCGCTGACCCGGGTTGATCCGCGGGCGCACGCTCGATCCGGGTATGCCGATTCCTCGATGGTCGATCCGCGGGTCAACCGGTACGTGACCGAGTGATGCCGGGCGAAAGGAAGCAAGCAAGGCCAGGGGGCAGCACCCCCTGGCCTTGCTTGCTTCCTTTCGCGCTCGCATCGCTGGCGCTGCTGTGGCCGGCGTTCCGGAACGGTTATCCATTGGTATTCTCTGATACGGGAACGTATCTGTCGCAGGCAATCCAGCATTATCTGGGGTGGGACCGGCCAGCGTTTTACAGCCTGTTCCTGCTTCCGTTGCACATGTGCATCACCACCTGGCCCGCAATCGCGTGGCAATCCGTGCTCACGGTGTGGGTGCTGCGGCTGGTGCTGAGATGGGTGGCGCCGGAGGCCGGTGCGTGGCGGCTCGCCGCGCTGACCTTCGTGCTCGCCGTGGCGTCGCCGTTGCCGTTCGTGGTGGCGGAGCTGACGCCGGATCTGTTCACCGGCCTGATGGTGCTGGCGCTGCCGCTGCTGGTGCTGGCGCCAGAGCGGCTGGCGCCGTTCGAGCGCTGGGGTCTCGCCGCCCTCGTCGCCTTCGCCATGGCGGCGCATCTTTCCAACCTGCCGATCGGGCTTGCGCTGCTGGTCGTGCTGCTGGTGTTGCGCCGGCGGCTGGGGGCGGCGGTGCCGCTCGGGCGGGCTGGGCGGATGCGCCTGGCGGGGGCGCCGGCGCTCGGGGTCGCGGCGCTGATGGCGGCGAACCTGGCCGGACACGGCTGGGCGTCTATCGCGCCCTACGGCAACGTGTTCCTGCTCGCGCGGGTGATCGCCGACGGGCCGGGCAGGGATGTGCTGCGGCGCGACTGCCCGCGCCCGGGATGGGCGCTGTGCGGGCAGCTCGGGCGGTTGCCGCGCAGCGCGGACGGGTTTCTCTGGCGGCCCGACGGCCCTCTGGCACGGGCGGGCGGGGCCAAGCGCGTCAGTCGCGAAGCAGACGCGATCATCCGCGCGGCGGTCGTCGCCGAGCCTTGGCGCGAACTGCGCAAGGCCGCAGACAACGCCCTGCGCCAACTGATCCGGTTCCGCACCGGCGACGGACTGCATCCCTGGCCGGCTACCGTGACCCCCTGGCTCACGCGCGACTTCCCCCCCTTCGAGCAACGCACCTACGCCGCCGCCCGGCAAACCCGCGGCCTGCCGGTGGTGCCCCCGGGTCTGCCCGCGCTGCACCTGGCCGCGGTTCTCGCGGCGCTCGCGTTCTGTCTCGCTGCGCTGCCCGGCGCGCTGCGGCGTCGCGCGCCGAGCGGGGGGCTGATCGTTGCGAGTCTCGTGGTCCTGGTGCTCAACGCCGGCGTCACCGGCGCACTGTCCGGGCCGCACGCGCGCTACCAGAGCCGGGTGATGTGGCTGCCGGTGCTGGCCGCGTTGTTGGTCGGATGCGGGTCGCCCAGCCGCGACACCCCCAAACCGCCACGGAGCCAATAGATGCGTTCCAAGGGCGCTGCCCTTGGCGGGGGTCCAGGGGGCAGAGCCCCCTGGCCTTCCTTCCTACGTCCCGCCGGCGTCGGCTGGTCAGCCGCCGAGGCCGCGGCGGCGGCAGTGTTCTCGTTCTCCTCGGCCTTTTTCGTCGCGCGCCTGGTGGGGCCTGCTGCGCTCGGGATCGGTGCGGCGGTGGTTTCGGTGCATGTGCTGCTTTGGGTAGGTGTGACGGCGTTGTTCGCCGATGCCATCGTACAGCGTGCCGAGCTGGAGGAGCCGGCTGCGGCCGGCGTGTTCTGGGCTTCGGTCCTGGTTGGTGGGCTGGCAGGGGTGGCGCAGCTGTTGGCGGCGTGGCCGCTGTTGTGGGTGTTTGGTGATCAGCGGTTGCCGTTGATGGCCCTGGTGTTGGCGGTGCCGCTGCCTTTGGTGGGGGCGGCGGGAGTGGTGCAGGGGCGGCTGACCCGCCAGCGCGGCTATCGGCTGCTTGCCTGCCGGGCGTTGGTTGGCCAGGGGGCGGGGACGGCGGTGGGGTGCCTTGCGGCGCTGGGCGGGGCGGGGGTCTGGGCGGTGGTGGCGCAGCAGGCGGTGACCTCCGTTGCCGGGACGTTGGTGCTGCTGGCGGGGGCGGGGTGGTGGCCGCGCCCGCGCTGGGACCCGGGGGCGGTAAGGGCGCTGTTGCGGGTGGGCGGGCCGCTGGCGGTCAGCACGTTGGTGCTGCACGGGCGGTATCGCGTGTTCCTTTTGCTACTCGGCAGCATGGCGGGCGCGCGCACCTTGGGCGAGGTGCACATGGCGTTCCGGCTGATCGATGCGCTGCGCGAACTGGTGTCGACGGCGCTGTGGCGACTGCTGTTGCCGATGCTGTCAGAGTACCAGGCGGAGCCGGCGGCGTTGCGCGCGGCGATGGAGCGGGCGCTGGCGGGAAGCGGGTTGGCGCTGTTTCCGTTGTGTGCGGCGATGGCGGTGACGCTCGGCCCGGCCACGCGGCTGTTGCTTGGGGTGGCCTGGATGCCGGCGGCGCAGGCGGCGTTGCCGTTGGTTGCGCTGACGGCCTGGCAGTTTCTGGGGTTTCCGGCGGGGGCGGCGACGGTGGCGCGTGGCGTGCCTTGGGTGGCGTTGCGGGCGAATCTTGCAAGCCTGGGGCTGCTGGTGGCGGGGGTGCTGGTGCTGCGGCCGGCGGGGCCGCTTGGGGCGGTGGGGCTGTGGTGTGCGGCGCAGCTCGCGACCGCACCCTATGCGCTGCGGGCGAGTGCGCGGGTGCTAGGCGCGCCGGTGTGGCATCTGCTGCGCGCCGGGGTCCCGGCGCTGGTGGTGGCAGTCGGGGGCTGCATGCTGGCGCTTGGGTTGCCGGCGGTGGCGGGGGGTGATCCGGGGCCGGGATGGATGTTGGGGGCGCGGTTGGCGCTGGCGGCGGCGGTGGTGGGGCCGGGGATATGGGGGCTCGCGCGGGCGGCACGGGTGCCGGCGGTGGGTCCCGAGGAGGCCGCTGGGTAGGAACGCGCCGGTGACCGCCGCCGGGGTGATGACGGCGAACGCCGTCTGGAACATCACGAAGACGCTTTCCGGGATCGTGGTGGCCACCACCGCTGCGCTGCCGGCGCCGAGCACGAACGGCCGGTCCCATCCGGTGCTGGGCCCGTTCAGGAACAACCGCGATCTCCCGCCGATCAGCGCGTCCCCGTTGGTAAACGCCAACGAATAGCCAGCCACCATCCACACCACGCTCACCAGCGCGCAGATCGCGAACGACTACATCATGGTGGCGAGGATGTTCTTCTTTTGCACCATCCCCGCGTAGAACAGCGCACGCCCCGGGATCGTCATCAGCAGCACCCAGGCGGTATCGCCCGGGCTGATCCGCGCCACCGGCGCGGCAGCGGCAAGGGCGGGCGCGGCCAGGGACGCGGCGGCGGGGAGGGCATGCAGGCCGAGTACGGCGGTGAAACCCGCCCCCGCGCTGCGTCGGATCCAATGCATGGTCGTGGGTTACTTTCAGGCCGCGGGACGTGCCGTGGAACATAACTGTGGCGGGCGAAGCTCTGATCTGGCTTTGCCGCCATGCTTCAACTTCCGTGCGATGCCGGCATTCCGGCGCACCCCTTGCCGGGGCGTGGCTTCCCGGCCAGGGTGCCCGCGCTTTGGGCAGCCCGGCCTGCACGCTCGGGGAGCATGGTGCGCCGCGCTTACCCCTCGGACGGGCCGAACCGGCTGCCCACATCCGGTGCAGGGGACACGCATGGACGAAACTCTCTCCGCCGAAGTTTGCGTCGTCGGCGCCGGGCCGGTGGGCGGCACCCTGGCTTGCCGCCTCGCCGCCGCCGGCGTGCCGACGGTCGTGATCGACCGCGCGCCCCTCCCGCCGATGGAGCGCCCGGATTTCGACGGCCGCGCCTACGCGATCGCCGCCGGCTCGCAGGCGCTGCTGGACGCGGCCGGGCTGTGGGCCCGCCTGCCCGCGTCGCCATGCCCGATCGAGCGCATCCGGGTGACGGACGGCAGGCTGGGCCGCCCGGCCTCGCGCCTGTTCCTCAATTTCGATACGGCCGAGGTAGACAGCGCGCCCGGCCCGTTCGGCTGGATGGTGGAAGCCCGCGGCCTGCGGGTGGCCCTGAACGCGCATCTGCACGCGCTGCCCGCCCTCAGCGTCTTCGCCCCCGCCGAGGCGCAAGTGGAGCGCACCGCGGACGGGGCCCGCGTGCATCTGGCCGGCGGCCCGACCATCGCCTGCCGCCTGGTGATCGCCGCCGAGGGGCGCAACTCCCCCTTGCGCGAAGCCGCCGGCGTCCAAGTCACCCGGCTGGCGTACCGCCAGACCGGCATCGTCAGCGCGATCGCCCACGACCTGCCGCACAACAATACCGCGCTGGAACATTTCCTCCCCGCCGGCCCGTTCGCGCAACTGCCGATGGCGCCCAGCCCGGACGCGGAAGCAGGTGGTGCGGCCCATGTCTCGGCGATCGTGTGGACCGAGCGCACCGAAATGGCCGAGCGGCTGCTCGGCTTCGACGATGCGAGGTTCGGTGCCGAGATCACGCGTCGGCTCGGCGATCACCTGGGCGCGGTGCGCCCGGTCGGACGACGCTGGCGCTATCCGCTGTCGGCGATGCTCGCCCATCGCTACACCGATACCCGGCTGGCGCTGGCGGGTGACGCCGCGCACGGCATCCATCCGATCGCCGGCCAGGGGCTCAATCTCGGCTTCCGCGATGCCATCGCGCTCGCCGACCTGGTGATCGCCGCGCACGCAGCAGGCGAAGACCCTGGCGCGCCGGCGCTGCTCGCGCGCTACCAGCGCCGCCGTCGCGGGGACAACCTGCTGATGCTAGCCACCACAGATGCGCTCGATCGGCTGTTCAGCAACGACAGCCTGGTGCTGCGCGTAGCGCGCGACCTCGGGATCGCGGCCGTGCACCGCATTCCGCCGCTGAAGCGAGCTTTCATGCGCCGTGCGATGGGGGTGGCGGAGTGATCCCGCCGGGCCGCCGCGAGGCCTCGTTTTGTCACATAGGATGATACGCGTCGCGGATGGTCCCGGGCCCGGGATAGAGTGGCCAGATGAGCGATCGTGGTCGCGATTTGTATTCCCATGTCGCGGCGCTGTTCCCGATCTGCCGCAGCATCACCGGCGCGGCCCCCCTTGCGCGCGGAGAAGCGGGGGCTACCGTCAATGTCACGCCCCCGAGCTTCAACCGCGTGGCCGATAGCGTCATGATCGCTGCGTGTCTGCCGGGGCATCGACGCGGCTTCCCACGGCGGCCACCGTGAGGGAGGACCATTGCCGCTTCAGGGCTAGCGCCGGCGCTTCGACGAAATGCCAGGACATGAGTGCGAGGCCCAGAACGACCGGCAGGGACAGGAGTGCGATGCCAATCGGGGTGACGTGAGGGCCCAGGAGTTGCGCGGCAAGCTGCTCGACCGGGAATGCCCAAATGTAGATTCCGTACGACAGATCGCCCCATCGCGTCAGGTTCGGCGGGCGCACCCTGGGGCTGAGGGCAAGATAGATTACGAGATAAGCACCGACCGTCGCCGTGGCCGGACGGAAGCCGCCGGTAAGGGGTGCTGCCACTCATAGCGCCGGGCAGGCCCGGGCCAGGCCGCGGTACAAGGGCGGTTTCCAGTGATACAGCATCGCTCCCGCGAGGAAAAAGGTTCCGAGCTCCACCCGGTCGCCGCCGAACCACTTCTTGAGCGCCACAAGCCCGGCCAGGTACAAAGCCGCCGTCACGTATTTGTTTAGGAGGCCCACGCTGCCCAGGACCAGTATCAGGGCATAGCACGCGACCTCGTGATTGAGGGTCCATAGCGATCCGTTCACCGCGCCGGGAACCGGGGTGTGGGGGAACACCCCAGGCAGGTAGCCCCAGTAATCGTAAAGCGAGAGGTTGACCAGGAAGAACCCGTAGGTCTCGGGCGAGCGGAAATAGATGCTCATCGGCTCGACAGACAGCAGCGGCCCGGCGACGAATGTCAGGACCAGCAGGACGACGGCGTGTGCCGGCAGGATCCGCAAGGCGCGGTTCATCACGAAGGACAGGATACTGCGGCTTCGCGTGAAGCTCATGGTGATGAGGTAGCCGCTGATGATGAAGAAGATGGACACCGCAATGGATCCGGCGTCGGTCTGCTGGCGGCTGATGCGCGAGATCGGCTCGGTCAGGATGGTGCCCGAGACAAACACCATCAGGGCGGCGATCGCCCGCAGCGCGTCAAAATTGTTGGCCCGTGTCGAACCCATTCCGGCTTCTCCCTGGCCTGCCCGGGCGCAATCGGCGCTCCGCGAGCGGGTCGCCGATAAACCCACTCGGAGTCCGGTCGGGTTGTGCCGGACCGGCAAGCGGCTCGGTGATCGGGGCCGCCCCGATCATGGCAGCGAGACAGCGCGGGTTGGGCAGGCGCTTCCGATCTGCCATGCCTCTTGATCCCTGATAGCTGCGCGCGAACATTGGCGGGAATGGATTGTCACGGCGTCATGTCCGGGCCGGTAAAGCCTGACGCCGACGGCCTCTTCGTTTCGGGCAAACATCCATTAGGAAAGGCTACAGGACGTACCAAGTGCTGAGCGGGTTCCTTGAATATGTTAGAGCGGCGCACGGAAGCCCGTCAATGGCCGTCTCCAGGGCAAACAGGGGAATCGGATGAAAGGGGTACGTTACAACTGCACCAAGCAGGACGGTCGCGGACAGCTGCGCGGCATTGGCCGAAACGGCGGTCTTTTGGTATACATACAGCCACATCGGTGCGGGTGCTGCCCTCCAGTGCCAGCGCCAGCATCCGCCGTGACGCCGCCGCATCCTTGCTGCGCGCCGCCGCCGTGCGCAGAGCCATCGCATCGTCGCATCCGGCTCCGTCCGCATGATCGTTACCGTCATGCCAGAGCCCCGGCCGTCTCCGGGAAGCGAATCGCGCCACGTCGAGCCGCTCCAAAGTCAATCCCCTTGCGGGCCGATGGTCAGTTGATCTCCAATGATCGCAGCCGCCCGCACGCTTCACCGCCATGCAGACGGTATCCTGCATTGGTTCCGTGACGGCCCGCTACCTACACCAAACAGCGAAGAACCCACTCGTGCTCTGCCACAAACGGGTGATTCAGCATGGGTCAGAGCACTAGCTTGTTTTTGTGGTCCGATGCCAACGCCCGCAGCGGGCGTTGGCATCGGACCACTAGATTCTCCCGCGACCCGCGATCGTTGCCCAGCTTCAGGTCACGTCCGCAGCTCGCATGAGTTGCACCTTCAGTTCCCCGATATTCTTCATTTCGGCCAGTTCATTGCCGATGAATTGTATCCGGAACGCGGACTCGATCGCGAACATCAGATTGATGTGCGCTACCGAATCCCAACCGGCCACGTCCTCACTGGTCATCTCGTCGGTAAGCACCAACGCTTCGTCGTTGAACGTGTCGCGGAATACTTGCTCCAAGCGGTGATGCACGTCCATGGCTTTTTCCCTCGAATTAGACTTTGATGTAGTCGTTCGTGAACGGCGGTTGGGTCGTCAAGTCGTACTCCCACAGATCGCCCTGCTGCGATTCAGCAGAGCGCACGAACCCGAAGTCCGGGAAAAGCGTCTTGACGAGGGAATTCTTGGCTGTCGGCAGGTATTTCCCTCGAATACCGGTGACTCCACGCCCTGCGGCCTGCTGGCAGAGGTGGGCAAGCATCGCGCGCTCGACGCTGCGTCCGATCACGCGGCAGCTCATCAACCATGTGTCGATCTCGAGCATGGCACCACGCTGCACGGCAATCATCAGGCTGACCAAGCCATGATCGGCGAACCGGTCGCGCAACCTGAGACTGAAGTGGATGCACGCGGGGTCTCGAACCAACGCCTCGACCTGCGCCTGGTTGTGGCGCCGTGTCGTGACATTGAACTGGTTGGTCTTGCCGATGAGCTGAACGATCCGCGGCAAATCGACTTCATTGATGGGCGCGATGCTCGCTTCCATCGCCAGACTCTCCCACAACTCCTCGATGGAGCCAACATTTCCCTCCATCTGAACAGCCTCTGCGCGCGCGCGGTACTGATCGGTACGGGCCACATCTTCGGCGGTAAAGCTTGCGCTTTCGAATCCCAGGTAGTCGAACAGGAACCGCGCATAGTGCGAAGGATCCTGCGGCAGTGGCAGCACATCGACTTCCGGCAGCGCCTGCCGCACCGCTGCGCACTCGGC
The DNA here is from genome assembly GCA_963708095.1 of uncultured Pseudomonadota bacterium. Lineage (GTDB taxonomy): Bacteria > Pseudomonadota > Alphaproteobacteria > Acetobacterales > Acetobacteraceae > JAJZVS01. The sequence continues at coordinate 1,002,589 of OY970182.1, read as the reverse complement.
AGGGTTGTCGTCCACGAAGACCAAGGCATCCAGACCCAGGCCCAGCGTTTGCGCGATGCGCCTCAGATTGTCCGGCTTGGGCTCCCAGTTCGCGACGAACGCGGCAAAATCCGCGAGCTTCAGACGCATCTCCGGGTGGCGCTCAAACGGCTCCCTGGCGTCACCTTCGTTGTTCTTGGAGCAGACGGCCAGAACCACGCCTTTTTGCTTCAGCAACCGGATGGCATCCTGAAATGCCACGAAGGATTCACCAAGATAGTCGCCGCCGAGCTTAATGCCGGCAAGGCCATCTTCACCGATGACCCCACCCCATAGCGTGTTGTCGAGATCGAGCACGAGGCATTTGCGGGTCAGGCCCAGGTCTGCGGCCAGCAATGCCGAGAGATGCCTGGCCAAGGTCGGCAGCGCCTGCAGGGAGACAGCCTGTTTGGAGAGGTGCCAATAGCGCGGATCGAACCATTGTCGTTTGCCGACCAGCGCCGAGAGCCGCTCGCAGTCCAGGATGCGCACGCTTGTTCCAGCGGTGGCCCCCAGCTCCGCATTCACGGCTTGAGTCATCGAATAACGCGACCCTGGCAACCGGGCTGCCAGGTGCCCCATCGCCGCCTCGGGTGGGATCGCGAAATTGAACTGAATCACCCGCGCCGCACTGTGCGCCGCCGCAGCAGCCCACAGGCCGGTCCATCTGGCTGTCTCGCGCGCCACCTCTTCCGCGGGCGACTCGCACATGAACGGCAAGGTCAGATCGCCCTCGTGCACGGCGATGACGATGAAATCCGGCTGCTGGACATACAGTTCGCTCTTGGGATTGAGCAGTTCCTGGCGGTACTGGTTGAATGGTGCCTCCCAGACCGTCACCTCGACTCCCTGACGCAACGCGCCGAGCGGAAGAATCCTCGCAAGCTGAACGGTCGTGAAGCTGCCCAGGACGGCGACGCGACAGCGGCGTGGGCCATTCCCAGCGGCGGCGGCCCTTTCGATGAGCGCGGCTGCGGCAAGCCAGGACGAAAGCTCATCGCCCGCGTCGACCACCGAGGTCGCCCAGCGAAGGGCCTGCTCGGGACGCTGCAGTCGAAGATAGGCGCGGGCTAGCGCCAGGCACAAGGCGGCGGAGCTGCCGCCCGAGCCTTCGGTGCCGGCCAGATACGCTTCGACAGCCGCCGCCGGATCCCCGCCGCGGACCAGTTCATCCCCCCTGGCCAGCGCCGCAGCGGCGTCGCCATCCGGCGGCCGATGCGCAGTCATCGCATGCAATGCGCTATTCATGGCTGCCATTGGACGGTGGTTGAAGCCTCTTGAGTTGAATGATGCGCGGCGGCGGCACCACGACCGTCGACCCCGCCGGAACGTTCGTTGTCACCACGGCATTCGGGCCGATACGGACATCGTCGCCAATCCGAACACGCCCGATGATGGCGGCACCGCAGCCGACCTCGACCCGGTTGCCCAGCACTGGCGCCTGCATGAACTTCTCTCCGGTTGCAGCGCCCAGCGTCGCGTTCTGTCGAATCAGGCAATCATCTCCGATCTCGGCGCCCCAATGGATCACGATCCCGCCCTGGTGCCCGATCACCAGCCTGCGACCAACTCTGGCGCTCCGGGGCAATTCAATCGTGTAATGATTACGGACGTACCGGTACAGAGATGTGTAGAACGCGCCGAGAACCAGGCTGAGCCACCGATAGCGGCATACTGCTGCCCACGCCCCGAAGCGATAGACTGCGACGGCGCGAAATCCCGGAAGCGTCCAGTCGCGCTGATGCGATCGATAGTCCTCGCGGATGTATCCCAGCATTTCGGAAAAGCCACTTTCCGGTCGGCCGATAGGGGTGTTGTCCATTGCTCATCTGCCTGCCTGAATCGATCGGTAAGCGACTTGCCCGCTGATGCCTCAAGGCTGCGTCAAAGTGGCGTTGGCCCGATCATACATGAACATCGCGACACTTGCAACAGTGCGGAGGCGGGAAACTTCCGGTGGAAGACCGACCTCCTCGGGGCGCCGCGCGGAGCCGCGGCCATGTGTGGACGGCCCTCGACGCGCAACGGGGTGAGCGGGTTTCCGACCTAAGGGGCGGCTGTGGTCATGTGTCCAGCCGGTTGGCGCGGTCTGTGCCGCGCTGGTCCAGATGGGGTCCGCGACCTGCTTCCAGACAGGTCTTGCAACGGGAAAGTGCCGGGCGGACGCCCGCGGCCAGCGTCATCGGTCGGTGATTGCTATCTGACCGGAGATTCGACCGTGTCGGATGGCAAATGAACGCAGTTACCCTGCCGACAGTCTGCGCGACCAGTGACTGCGGCGGCTCTCAATATCGAACCGGTGGCAACGGACGCAGCATCGCAACGGCATCGAGTATCTGCTGGAACAACGCGCGGGGCACCATCATCTCGGCCATCTGAAACGTGATCGACCTCCCGTGCCGGACGATCTTGGCGCCGATCTTGGTCGATCTCGATCAGGGCCTGCCCGGCCGCCACACGCTGGTTGTCGCGCGCGGCCAGCGCTGCCACGGTGCCGGCGACTTGCGGCGCGACGGTGACGGCGTGGCCGTCGATGAAGGCGTCGTCGGTGCCGATCTCGTTGCGGGTAAGCCACCAGTAACAGGTAGCGGCGATAATCGCGACCAGGACGACCAGCAGCACCGCAAGGCACGCGCGTACGCGGCCGGGCCGGGATGGACGGCGCCCCCCGGGTCGCTGGCAAGGGTGCGGGGGCAGGGCGGACGTCATCCGTATGCGCGGCAGACTAGCCGGCGCGTGCCTGCCTGCAAATCGTAAATGCACGTTAGTATTTCGCGAATTTCGTATTATATCAATGGCTCATCGTCTGCAGCCGGGCGATGAGCAGCACCTCGTCGGTGCGTCCCGTGGGTATCGCGAGACCGGGGACGGTCGCAAGACGCGGCTGGCGGCGCAGCACCCGGGGCAGCAGGCGATTGTACCACCATATCGCCCGCGCCGGATGATGCGCCAGCATCCACATTCCCGCTGCCGCCAACCCCGGCATGCGCGGACGCAGGCCAAAGGATGCGCTGGCCTCCACCCGCCAGCCGAGGCGGGCGAGAACGCCTCCCAATTCGTCGATCCGATAGCGGCGGCAATGCCCGACTGCCTCGTCGAACCGGCTCCAGCGTCCCGGGTCGAGCGGCACCGACAGCACGAGCGCCGCGCCCGGCGCTGCCACCCTGGTGAGCTCGGCGAAGGCTGCCGCGTCGTCGTCCACATGCTCGATCACATCGAGCGCCACGATCAGCCCGAACGCTCCGTCCCGGTACGGCAGCGCGTCGGCGGAGCCCACCACTGCGCGTCCACCCGCCACGCGCAGCACCGCCGTGGCGGCGGGGCTGGCGTCGAGGAAGTCGCTGTCGGCCAGCGGCAGCCGCGGTCGCAGCCCGGGGCCGATCTCCAGCCGCGCGCCGCTCGCCGGCGGCAGCAGGCGGCGGATCAACCGCCAGGTGTTGAACCGTTCCGGCGGGATCAACTGCGCCGCGGCCCACAGCGGGTCGTAGAACCGGCGGTTGCGGGCGAATGCCGGATCCACCGCGGTCACGCCCGATCCCCGGGGGCGGGGGCGAGTATCCGGCGATACGCCGCCAGCATCTGTGCGGTGACGCTTTCTTGTGTGTAGTCGCGCAGATAGGCGGCGTGACCGCCGGCGACCAGCCGGGCGCGCAACGCGGTCTCCTCGGCCGCGCGGCGCAGCGCGGCGGCGAGGGCCTGGGCATCGTCGATCGGCACCAGCAGCCCGGTCTCTCCATCCGTCACCGTCGCCGCCGGCCCGGCGCTCGCGGCCGCGACCAGAGGCACCTTTGCGGCCCAGGCTTCCAGGATCACCGTGCCGAACGGCTCGTAGCGCGACGGCAGCACGCAGACATCGGCCGCCCCGAGCAGCGCCGCGCGGTCGGTGCGCCAACCGAGGAAATGCACTCGCGCACCGAGGCCGAGCCGACGCGCCTGCGCCTCCAGCGCGCCGCGCAGTTCGCCTTCGCCGGCCAGCCATAGATGATAGTCCGGCCCCAGCGCGGCCATCGCCTCCAGCAATGTATCCAGCCCCTTCTTCGGATGCAGCCGCGACAGCGCGAGCACCACGCGCGCCGCGGCGGGCGTTCCGAGTACGGTACGATCGATCGGCGGCGCGGGAACGATCGAAGGAAACGTGGGCACGTAGACCGCCCGGTCCGCCGCGACACCTTTTTCCACCATATGCGCAATGATCCCCGGCGTCACGCCGATCAGCCAGTCGCAGCGCGCGAAACGCGCCGGATCGTAATAGCCGCCGAACCAACCGACCGTCGGCGCCGGCCGTCCGGGGGGCAACAGGCTGGCGGCGCGGCGCATCCAGCAGTGGATCACATCCGGCCGCTCGGCGCGGATCAGCCGGCCCAGCGCGGCGCGCTGGCGGAAGCGCAGGTGGAGGGCGAGGGGGTCGGGTGCGACCCGCACGCCGGCGGCGGCGAGCTCGGCGGTGCGCGGCGCGTCGGCCGGCGTGACGACGCATTGATCGACGCCGGCGCGATGCAGGGCCAGCATCATGTCGACGGCGTAGGTTTCCGCCCCGCCCAGGGCGCGGCTTGCCATGATCTGCATGAGGCGCATGGCGCTGCCTGCCATCTGGCGCCGTGCCTGGCAATGACGGTTTTTGAGCCGATCCGTCCGTCGGGGGAGCCGTGCCGACGGCCCGGGGGTTGGTGCCGCCGGCACCCTTCCCCGGCCCTTGCCGCAAGGGGAGGGAAGAAGAAGGGCCCGCACGGCCCCTCGGCAGATTGCCCCGGCCCGCTACCTCCGATAAGTTCTGCCCCCGTTCCTCCGAGCCACCTGCAGGCCTTGCCCCCATGAAACTGACCTCCGACCGCCTCGACCGCATCAGCCCCAGCCTGACGATCGCGATCTCCACCGTCGCCCGCGCCCTCCAGGCGCAGGGCCGCGACGTGATCAGCCTGTCGCAGGGCGAGCCCGACTTCGACACGCCGCCCAACGTCAAGCAGGCCGCCATCCGCGCCATCGAGGCCGGCGAGACCAAATACACCGACGTCGCCGGCACCCCCGCGCTGCGCAAAGCCGTCGCCGAGAAATTCCGCCGCGACTCGGGCCTCGATTACAAGCCGGAGGAGATCATCATCTCCACCGGCGGCAAGCAGGTGATCTTCAACGCCATGCTGGCGACCGTCGGCTCGGGCGACGAGGTCATCATCCCGAGCCCGTGCTGGGTGACCTACCCCGACATCGTCTCCCTCGCCGAGGGCAAGCCGGTGCTGGTCCCCTGCGGGCAGAACAACGGCTTCAAGCTGCGCGCCGAGGACCTGGAAGCCGCGATTACCCCGCGCACCAAGTGGTTCATGTTCAACAATCCCTGCAACCCCACCGGCGCCGCCTACAACGCGGACGAACTGCGCCCGATCTGCGAGGTGCTGATGCGCCATCCGGACGTCTGGGTGTTCACCGACGACATCTATGAAAAGCTCGCCTACGACGGCTTCAGGCCGGCCACCATCCTGGAAGTCGAGCCGCGCCTGCGCGACCGCACGCTCACGATGAACGGCTGCTCCAAGGCCTATGCGATGACCGGCTGGCGCATCGGTTTCGCCGGCGCCCCGGTGCCGCTCATCAAGGCGATGGACAAGCTGCAGAGCCAGTCCACCTCCAACCCGTCCTCGATCAGCCAGGCCGCCGCGGTCGAAGCCCTCACCGGCCAGCAGGACAGCATCGAAGTCATGCGCCTCGCCTACCAGGATCGCCGCGACCTCGTGGTGGAGATGCTGAACGCCGCCCCGGGCCTCACGTGCCACAAGCCGGAAGGCGCGTTCTACGTCTATCCCGGCATGCACGGCTGCCTCGGCAAGACCACCCGCGGGGGCAAGAAGATCGCGAACGATGAGGCGTTCGTCACCGCGCTTCTGGAGGAGGAGGGGGTCGCCACCGTGCACGGCGCGGCGTTCTGCCATCCGGATCATTTCCGGGTCAGCTACGCATCCGACATGGACACCCTGACCGAAGCCTGCAAGCGCATCCAGCGTTTCTGCGCGAGCCTGTCCTGATGCCGGCACTGGCCGCGCGGGTTTCCCGCGTTCAGGTCGCAGCCAGCACGATGATGACCCTGCGCGCGCGCGAGCTGCGCGCGCAGGGCGTCGACGTGGTCGCGCTGACCTTGGGAGAACCGGCTTTCGCTACCCCGCGCCCGGCGATCGAGGCCGGCTACCAGGCCGCGCTGCGCGGGGAGACGAAGTATCCGCCGCAGGACGGTACGCCGGCGCTGAAAGCCGCGATCCAGCGCAAGTTCCGCCGCGATGCGGGGCTTGATTTCGGACTCGACCAGATCAGCGTCGGCAACGGCGGCAAGCAGTGCATCTACAACGCGCTCGCCGCCACCGTCGATCCGGGCGACGAGGTGGTCATTCCGGTCCCGTCGTGGAATGCCTACCCGCTGATGACGACCCTGCTCGACGGCGTACCGGTGTTCGTGCCCTGTCCGCAGAACAACGGCTTCAAGCCGCGGGCGGAGGATATCGAGGCGGCGATCACGCCGCGGTCCAAGTGGCTGATCCTGAACAATCCGAACAACCCCTCCGGCGCCGCCTGCTCGGCCGACGACCTGGGCGCGATCGCCACCGTGCTGCGCCGGCATCCCGACCTCTGGATCATGTCGGACGACATGTACGAGCACCTGCTGTTCGACGGCTTCCGCCACGCCACCATGGCCGCGGTCGCGCCGGACCTGGCCGAGCGCACCGTGACGATCAGCGGCGTCTCCAAGACCTACGCCATGACCGGCTGGCGCATCGGTTTCGCGGCCGGTCCGAAATCGCTGATCAAGGCGATGGTGAACATGCAGGGGCAGATCACCGCCGGCGTGTCCTCGGTCGGCCAGGCCGCCGCCGCTGCCGCGCTGGACGGGCCGCAGGAAGGCGTGGCCGAGATGATCGCCGCCTACCAGCGCCGGCGGGACGTCGCGGTGGAGATGCTGAATGCGGCGCCGGGGCTCAATTGCCACAAGCCCGAAGGCGCGTTCTACGTGTTCCCGAACGTCGCCGGCTGCCTCGACAAGACCACCCCGGGCGGGCGCAAGCTCGCGACGGATGAGGATTTCACCCGCGCGCTGCTGGAGGAATCCCATGTGGCGCTGGTCCCCGGATCCTCCTACGGCATGAGCCCCTACGTGCGGGTCAGCACCGCGTCGGAAGAATCCGTGCTGGTGGAAGGCTGCCGCCGCATCCGGGCGTTCTGCGAGAGCCTGCGGTGAACACCACGATCCGGCCGGGTCGGGATGCCGACGCGGCCGGGTTCATCGCCCTGATTCGCGCCTGCTGGAGCGAATACCCTGGGATCGTGTTCGACCTGGACGGCGAGGTGCCGGAACTGCGCGCGCTCGCCACCTACTACGCTCGCCAGGGCGGCGCGCTGTGGGCGGCGGACGACGCGCAAGGGCGTCTGGTCGGCATGGTCGCGACCCGCCCGGAGGCGGAGGGGGCGTGGGAAATCTGCCGCGTCTACCTCGATCGTGCGCAGCGCGGCAGTGGCCTTGCGGCGCGCCTGCTGGCCGTGGCCGAGGCACACGCGATCGCCGCCGGCGCCGCCCGCCTGGTGCTATGCTCGGACACGAGGTTCGAACGTGCGCATCGGTTCTATGAGAAACATTCCTACCTGCGCGCCGGACCGATCCGTCCGTTGAACGATCTGTCACACTCGCTGGAATACGGCTACGCCAAGCCGCTGGCGGGGATCGCGGTGCTGGACGCCGCGGCCGCGGCTTCCGCGGTGCCGCGGCTGGCGGCGCTGCTGGTCGATTGCGTGGCGGCCGGGGCATCGGTTTCGTTCCTCTCCCCGCTCGGCCGCGACGTCGCGCGGGCGTATTGGCGCGAGCGGGCGCGGGCCGCGGCGGAAGGGCGGCGGGTGCTGCTGGCGGGCTGGGCGGACGGCGTGCTGGCCGGGGTGGTGATGCTCGATCTGGACACACCTCCGAACCAGCCGCACCGGGCCGAGGTCAAGAAGCTGCTGGTCGATCCCGCGCATCGCCGCCGTGGCATGGGCCGCGCCCTGCTGGCCCGCGCGGAGGCCGAGGCCGTCGCGGCCGGCCGCAGCCTGCTGACGCTCGACACGCGCGCGGGCGATGCCGGCGAGGCGCTGTACCGCGCCGCCGGCTGGACCGAAGCCGGCCGCATTCCGGGCTACGCGCGGAACCCCGACGGGTCGCTCGGCGATACGGTGATCTTCTACCGGCAGCCTACGAACGCAGCAGCCACAGCAGCAGGACGATGAACAGGATCGCGGCGCCCTGCAGCATCACCCGCCAGCGCATCAGCCGGTTCGACCGTTCGGGATCGCCGCCGCCGCGCGCCACGCCGATCAGCCCGGCGGCCAGGACGCCGAGCACGCCCAACATCGCCAGCCCGGCCAGGATCGCGACGAAAATCCGCATGGCCGGAGTGTAGGCCCTCCGCCGCGGATTGGAACCGGCCTGGGGGGCGCGTCCCGCCGATTTCCCGGTGGTGGTGCGAACGAGGCGCGGCCGCGCAAGCCCGCCGCATCCGCCCCGCCGAACCGAGCATCCGCTCCACCCCAAGGTTGACGCCGTCCGTCCGGCGCCGCAAAGCCCCGCCATGCGCATCGCCGCCCTCCTGGTCGCGGCCGGCTCCGGCAGCCGGTTCGGGGCCGAGACCCCGAAGCAATTCCTCACCCTCGCCGGTCAGCCGGTGATGCGCCACGCCGCGCGCGCCCTCGCCGCCCACGCCACGCTGCTGCAGCCGGTGGGAGAGGCGGCGGCGATCGAAGCAGCCCTCGCCGGCATCCCCCATCTTCCCCCGGTTCCCGGCGGCGTCACGCGCCAGACGAGCGTCCGCGCCGGGCTGGAGGCGCTGGCCCTGCACGCCCCCGACGTCGTCCTGGTCCACGACGCCGCCCGCCCGATCATCCCGGCAGGCACCATCGATGCCCTGCTCGCCGCCCTGGCCGACGCGCCGGGCGCGATTCCCGCCGTGCCGGTAGCCGACACGCTGAAGCGGGTCGAGGCCGGCCGCATCGCCGCCACCGTCGCCCGCGCCGGCCTCGTGCGCGCGCAGACCCCGCAGGCGTTCCGTTTCGCCGTCCTGCACGAGGCCCATCGCGCCGCCCATGCGGCCGGGGACACCACCGCCACCGACGACGCTGCCCTGCTGGAGGCCGCGGGCCTCGCCGTCGCGATCGTCCCGGGTGCCGAGGACAACATCAAGCTCACCTGGCCCGAGGACCTGATGCGCCTGGAACGCGCCCTGCTGCCGGCCCTGCTGCCCCGGGTCGGCACCGGCTTCGACGTGCATGCCTTCGTCCCCGCCGCAACCGCCGCCGGCGATCGTCCGCTGATCCTGTGCGGCGTGACGATCCCGCACGAACGGGCGCTCGCCGGCCATTCCGATGCCGACGTCGGTCTGCACGCCCTCTGCGATGCGATCTACGGCGCGCTGGCCGAGGGCGACATCGGCCGCCATTTCCCGCCCTCCGAAGCCGCCTGGAAGGACGCCGACAGCGCCCGCTTCCTGCGCCACGCCGCCGAGCGCATCGCCGCGCGCGGCGGTATCCTGACGCACGCCGACGTGACGCTGATCTGCGAGCGCCCGAAGATCACCCCGCACGCTCCGGCGATGCGCGCCCGTCTGGCCGAACTGCTCGATGTGCCGATCGGGCGCGTGTCGGTGAAGGCCACCACCACCGAGCGACTCGGCTTTACAGGCCGCGGCGAGGGCATCGCCGCCCAGGCGGTGGTCACGCTCCTGCTGGCAGAACCGGCGTAGCCGGGGGCACCGGTGCCTCGACGGGACGCAGCAGGACGAACACCGCGGGGCGAGGGGCCGGGCATGGACAGCCCGGCTCCGTCGCGCCATGTCTGCAATGCCGGTACCCCCTCACCATCGGTACCCTTCACCATCGATCCGGAGGCAATCAGGCCCGATGAGAGTCCCGACGATCGCTGCCGCGCTGCTCGGCCTCACCCTGCTCGGCGGGTGCGCCGCCACGACCGCCGGCTATCCCTATCCGCCGGTGCCCCCGCCGCAGCCGGAGGTGATTCCGAAGCCGCCGGTCACCGCCGTTCCGTTGCTGTGGGAACCGGGCCACTGGAATTGGACCGGCGCGGGCTACGTCTGGCAGCCCGGTCGCTATGTCCCCCGCGACGGCCACGGCGGCATGTTCATGCCCGGCTGGTGGCGCCAGAACCCGAGCGGTGCCTATCAATGGGTGCCTGCGCACTGGCTGTAGAAACGCCGTAGATCGCGACCGCCGCGCCGCGCGGAACAGGCGGCGGCCGCGAACGCGACGACCGCCACGGCAGCGCATCCGACCGTCGCGCGCGGGGCTCGCTCCACGCCCGCGCCGACCCGCCTAAGATCGACCGTGGGAACATACGTGCGGCGAGGGGGAGTGGGGGGACACGTGATACCAATCGGCGAAGGGTCCGATCCTGCAACAACAAGGCAAGGGGGCGCCGCCCCCTGGACCCCGTCCGCTGGTTCCGAGCGTGTGGGGGGTGTCGCGGCTCGGCGGGTGGCGGCACGGGCGTGGGTGGGGGGCTGGGGGCAGCGTCCCCTGGCCTTGCGTCCCCTGACCTTGCGTCCCCTGGCCTTGCTGTCGCCGCGTCAAACCTTCCGGCGATCGGCATGACCCGCGCGGAGCGGCTGGCGGCGGTCAGCATCGGGCTTGGCTGCCTGGTGCTGGGGCTGAAGGCCGCCGCGTGGTGGCTGACCCGCAGCGCCGCTCTCTATTCCGATGCGCTCGAAACCACGGTGAACGTCGCCGGCAGCGCCATCGCTTTTGCCGCGCTGCGCTTCGCCGCCCGCCCCGCCGACGCCAACCACCCCTACGGCCACGCCAAGGCCGAGTTCTTTGCCGCGGTGATCGAGGGCGTGTTGATCGTCGTCGCCGCGCTGTCGATCTTCCGCCAGGCGGTGGCGGCGATCCTGGTGCCGCATGCGCTGGGCCCGCTGCCGGTCGGGATGGGGCTGAACGCGGCGGCGACGGTGCTCAACGCCGGCTGGGCGTGGTGGCTGCTGCGGGCCGGGCGGCGGCTGCGCTCCCCGGCGCTTGCCGCCGACGGCGCGCATCTGCGGGCGGACGTGGTGACCTCGGTCGGCATTCTTGCCGGCCTCGGGCTCGTTGCGTTGACCGGATTCCGAGAGCTCGATCCGGGGCTGGCGGCGGCCACGGGGGTTTATGTGCTGTGGTCGGGGATGCGCACGATTTCGGCCTCGGTCGGCGGGCTGATGGACGCGGCGCCGGAGCCCGCGGTGGTGCAGCGCATCCGTGAGTTAGTGGCCGAGCACGCCGTCGGCGCGCTGGAGGTGCACGACTTGCGTACCCGCCACGCCGGGCGGCTGACGTTCCTCGAATTCCACCTGGTGGTGCCTGGGGCCATGTCGGTCGCCGAGTCGCACGCGATCTGCGACCGCATCGAGGCGGCATTGAAGCAGGAGATGGCTCATCTGATGATCACCATCCATGTCGAACCGGAGGCCAAGGCCAAGCAGCACGGCGTGCCGGTGGTCTGACCTGCCAGCCGCTGTCGGAGGAGGACGGGCCGGCCGCCTGGCGGGGCCGGGTCGGCGATTGCGCGGTGCCGGACGCCGCGTTGCCCGCGGATGCGATCCGGCCCTTGATCCAGACCTGCGGCTGGGCTTGTCTGCCGCCCCCGGCGGCGGTCCGCCGAAACCAGGGAGACCAGATCCGTGTCCGCCACATCGTCGCAGACCAGCCTGTCCGGCCTGGCGCTCAGCCTGTTGCGGTTCGTCGCCGGGCTGGGATTTCTCGAGCACGGGCTTGCGAAGCTTGTCGGTTTTCCGCCGGCCGTGCCGTTCATCCACATGGTGCATCTGCCGCCGCTGCTGCTGGCGGCCGGGTGGATCGAGATGGTGGGCGGGGCGCTCGTCTGCCTCGGGCTGTTCACCCGCCCCGCAGCGCTCGTGATGTCGGGGGAGATGGCGATCGGCTATTTCATGTACCACGCGCCGCATTCGTTCTTCCCGCTGCTGAACCAGGGCGAGGCGGCGATGCTCTATTGCTTTATTTTCCTCTATCTAGCCGCCGCCGGCGGCGGCCCGGTCGGCCTTGGCCGGGTGGTCTTCGGCGCGCGCGGCCGGGCGCTGGCGTGAGCAGCCGATGCGGGGCGCGTCGATTTGGCGGCCGATGCCGGATGCATCCATGAGCGACCGATATCGGCCGCATTCATTTAGCGGCCGATGTCGGGCACATTCATCTAGCGGCCGATGTCGGCCGACGAGGTAAGCGCCCGCGGCGTCGCGCCGCCGCGCCAGCTCCCCCTGCCGTTCGCACATCGGCCCGAGTTTGCCGCCGCCAACCTCGTGGAGGCTCCCTCCAACGCCGAGGCGCTCGCCTGGCTCGACCGTACCGGCGACTGGCCGGGGCAGCGTCTGCTGCTCTGGGGCGAAGCTGGCTGCGGCAAGACCCACCTGCTGCACCTGTGGGCGGCCCGGCGCGGCGCGGCCTACCGCTTGGCGGCGGATCTGCGCGGGCCGCTGCCGCCCGCCTCGCCGTCGTCGGGCCTCGCGATCGACGACGCTGACACCGCCGCCGATGCGGCGACGCTGCTGCACATCCTGAACGCCGCGGCCGAGGCGCAGCTGCCGGTGCTGCTCGCCGCCCGCACGCCGCCGGCGCGCTGGGATTTCGCGCTGGCGGACCTTGCGAGCCGGCTGCGTGCGACCCCTTCGGTCATGATCGGTCCCGCCGACGCGCCGCTGCTGCGCGCGCTGCTTGCCCGCCTGCTGGCCGAGCGGCAGGTGGAGGTGCCGGCCGCCGTGCAGGAATGGCTGCTCGCCCGCCTGCCGCGCACCCCCGCGGCCTTGCGGGAGGCGGCGGCCCGGCTCGATCGCGCCTCGCTGGGTGCGGGCAGGGCGGTGAATCGCGCGCTGGCGGCGGACGTGCTGGCGGAGCTCGCCGAGGGGGAGGGACGCTGAGCAGGCGCGTTTCGGTCGTACCGCAGGCGGGGAAAGAGGGAGAGAGGGTCGACCATCGCCTTGCGGGGTCCGTACCGAGCCCGTAGCATTGTCGTGGGAGCTTCTCGATACCATCGAACAAGGAGACGATTATGCGGTTCCGCGCCCCTCTGCGCGTCGGCCTGATGTGTGCGCTTGCGTTGGCGGCAGGCGCGCTGCGTTCTGCACCGGCTGCCGCTGCCGGTCTGTCGACGACCGCCGCCGCCAGCCTGGACCGCGCGCTGCACGCCGCCATGGCGCCGTCGCACTTCGCCCCGCCCGGACCGGCGATCGATCCGGCACCGCTCAAGGGCAAGCTGATCTTCACGATCCCGGTCTCCAGCGCGATCCCGTTCTGCTCGGTGGTCGATCGCCAGATGGACGGGTACGCGCATCGCCTCGGGCTGCACTTCTCGGCCTGGGAAAACAATGCCCAGCTCGCGCAATGGGCACAGGGCTTCACCGCCGCCCAGCAACACAAGGCGGCACTGGTCAACGTGTTCTGCGGCCTCGATCCGGCGACGGTGGCGCCGCAGGTGCATGAAACGCTGGCCGCGCACATCCCCGTCGTGGCGGCGCATACCTACGCGCAAGGCCAGCCGCCGCTCGCCGGGCTGTCGGCCATCATCTACGGCGCCTACATCCCGGCGGCGAAGTTGGAGGCCGATTGGGTGATTCGCCAGACCGACGGCGCGGCCGACGTGCTGGTCATCACCTCGCCCGGCACCGCCAACAGCCCGTTCGTCCAGAAGGCCCTGGCAGCGCAGTTCGCCAAATACTGCCCCGGCTGCAAGGTGCGCTACATCGGGGTGAATGCGCCCGACTGGCCGACCAAGATCGGCCCGCAGGTACAGAGCGCCATCCTGTCGGATCCCAAACTCAACTACATCATCCCGATCTATGACGGCATGGTGCAGTTCGTGGTGCCTCCGATCATCGCAACCGGCTCCGGGGCGCGGGTGAAGGTGGCGTCCTTCAACGCCACTCCGGCCGTGCTCGACATGATCCGTACCGGCACCATCGTCACTTTCGACATCGGCGAGGACACCTCCTGGCTGGCCGGCGCCATCATCGACCAGGACATGCGGGTTCTGCTGAACAAGCCGCTGATCCCGAATTATATTTCCGGCCTGCGGGCGTTCACCAAGACGAACGTCGCCGCTGCCGGCGTCCCGGCGAAGCTGGGGCAGGGCTATGGCGGCGCCGCCGCCGCGGGCTACGCGAAGCTGTGGGGGCTGCACTGAGAGTGCGTGAAAGAACGCCCGCCGGCCGCCGAAATTGCCCGGAAACATGGGGGTTTTCGAGGGGGGTTCGATCCCTCCGTCGTCCTCTGGTCCGGCGGGAGCCCGCCCGCGGATGAGCACGGCGGCTCCCCCCGCTGCCCCGGCGTTGTGGCTTGCCCATTTGTCCAAGCGCTTCGGGGGTACCGTCGCGTTGCACGACGTCGGGCTGGAGGTGGCGGCGGGCGAGGTGCATGGTCTGCTTGGCCACAACGGGTCGGGGAAGTCGACCCTGATCCGCATCCTCGCCGGCTACCATGCGCCGGAGCCGGGCGGGGAGTTGCGGGTTCGCGGCGCCCCGGTCCGCCTGCCGCTGCGCGCGGGCCAGTTCCGCGAGCTCGGCATGGCGTTCGTGCACCAGGACCCGGCGCTGCTGCCGGCGCTTACGGTCACCGAGAACCTGCGCATCGGCGCGTTCGCCGGCGGCGGCCTGCGGCGGATCGACTGGCGGGCGGAGGCGCGCGCGGTGGCCGCGCTGCTCGACGAATTCGGCATCGAGGCCGACCCGGAAGAGCGGGTGGAGCGGCTGCGACCCTGGCAGCGCCCCTTGCTCGCGATCGTGCGCGCGGTCGACGAGGTCCGTCGCCTTGCCGCCGGCGACAAGGCCCGGGGCGGCGCCTCGGAGGCCGGCGCCCCTTCGGCCGACCCTTCTCCGCCTGGCGCCGCGGCGGGCGGCCTGCTGGTCCTCGACGAACCCACCGCCGGTATCGGCGATGCCGGGGTCGACCGGCTGTTCGCAGTGATCCGCCGGGTGAAGGCGGCAGGCTTCGGCGTGCTGTTCGTCTCCCACGACCTGGAAGAGGTGCTCGGAATCACCGATCGGGTCACCGTGCTGCGGGACGGCGAGGTGGCGGGCGAGGGGGTCACCGCGACGCTCGGCAAGGAACGCCTGGTCGAGATGATCGTCGGCCGGCGCATCGAACGCGGCCCTCCCGCCGCCGCCGACCCCGCGGCGCCGGCGCTCGTTGCGGTGGACGGGTTGCGCGGCCCCGGAGTGCCGACGGTCTCGTTCCGGATCGGCGCCGGGGAAATCCTCGGCCTCACGGGCCTGATCGGCTCCGGCTTCGCCGAGGTCGGTGCCCTGCTCGTCGGGGCGCGGCCGGCGACGGCCGGGAAGCTCACGATCGGCACCGCGCGCCACGCGCTCAGCGGCTTCACGCCGCGGCGCGCGATCGCCGCCGGCCTCGCCTATGTCCCGGCCGAGCGGCTGCGGGCGGGCTGCGTCGGCGGGATGTCTGTCGCAGAGAACATCGCCCTGCCGGTGCTCGGCCGGCTGACCCGGGCCGGCATGCTCACGCCGGGCGCGCTGCTGCGTCACGCCGGCACCTTGTGCCGCCGCTTCGACGTCCGGCCGCCCGACCCGGCGCTGTCGGTGGAAGCGCTGAGCGGCGGCAACCAGCAGAAGGCATTGATGGCCAAGTGGCTGCAACTCGAGCCGCAGCTGCTGGTGCTGGAGGAACCCACCCAGGGCGTCGATGTCGGCGCGCGGGAGCAGATTTTTGCCGCCGTCCGCGCCTGGGCCGACGCCGGCGCGGCGGTGCTGGTGCTGAGCGGCGATCACGAACAGCTCGCCCTGCTGTGCCGGCGGGTGCTGATCTTCCGGCACGGCCGGATCGTCGCGGAACTGGCCGGCGCGGAGGTCACCGAGGAGCGTATGGCGCATGAGTGCTTCGGAACCGGTCCTGTCGCGGTCGCGGTCGATGGCTGACCCCGCCCCCCGCCTGGCCGCCGCGGAGGCGGCCTCCGGGCCAGCGTTCGGGCGCGCTGCCGGTGCGCCTCCCGGCGCATCGCCCCTGAGCGCATCGTCCCTGAGCGCATCGTCCCTGGGCACGCCGCCTACGGGCACGCCGCCCACGGGCACGCCACCCTCCGGCCGCCCGCCGGCAGGTCCTCCCGGCGGGCGGGAGGCCGAGCCGAGGGGCACCGCCTCGTTGCGCCGCCTGTTCGACCGCTACGCGCTGCTGCTCGCCTGGGTGGTGACCATCGCGCTGTTCGGCGCGCTGGAGCCGGGCACCTTCCTTCGCGCGGCCAATTTCACCTCCATGTTCAGCTCCCAGGCGGTGCTGGTGGTGCTGACCTATTCGCTGGTGGTCAGCCTGACGGCGGGGGAATACGATCTGTCGGCGGCGCCGGTGCTGACCCTGTCGGCGATGGTGCTGGCGATCCTGAACGCCCAGGCAGGCTTGCCGGTGGGCGTGGCGATCGTGATCGCGCTGGCCGCCGGCGTTCTGGCGGGGGTAGCGAACGGCATCCTGGTGGTCTGGGTCGGCATCGATTCGATCATCGTGACCCTCGGCACCGGCACTCTGATCAGCGGGATCGTGCTGTGGATCAGCAACAGCGAGATGGTCTCGGGGATCTCCCAGACCCTGGTGAACTGGGTGATCGTGCCGCGGCTGTGGGGGCTGTCGTTCGGCTTCGTCTATGCGCTCGGGCTCACGGTGCTGCTGTGGTACGTGCTGGAATATACGCCGCTGGGGCTGAAGCTGCTGTTTGTCGGGCGTGGGCGGCGGGTGGCGCGGCTCGCCGGGCTGGATGTCGCGCGGCTGCGGTTCGGCGCGCTGGTGGCGGGGTCGCTGCTCGCCGCCTTTGCCGGCGTGCTGTACGCGGGGACCAGCGGGGCGGCCGATCCCAATTCGGGGGACAGCTTCATGCTGCCGGCCTTCGCAGCTGCGTTCCTCGGTTCGACGGCGGTGCGGCCGGGACGGTTCAACGCCTGGGGCTCGTTCACCGCGGTCTATTTCCTGGTCACCGGGATTACCGGGTTGTCGCTGATGGGGATCCAGATCTTCATCCAGGACCTGTTCTACGGGGCGGCTCTGATCATCGGTGTGACCCTCTCTTTGCTGGTGCGCCGGCGCGAGCAGCGGGAGCGCGACGTGGCCGAGACCAACGAGGACTGATCACCCCCCGGCATGATCGCGCCCGCTCGTGCCCCGGCGCCATCGCGTGAACGCCCCGCGCCTTCCCTCTCCCGCGCTTGCGGGCTTGGGCCGCGAAGCGGACCAAGGTCGCCGTGCGCAGCGCGGCGGGTGAGGGTCGTGCGGCACCACCACCCGAGCGTAGTGGGCGCCTCCGTCACTCCGGCCGTCACCCGGCGCGCGGTGCGCGCCACCTCTCCCGCCGAAGCGGGAGAGAGGTGGCGCGCCACGGTTGATGCGGGGCATCGCTCCATGAGCGCGCCCGGCCGTCGCCCCGTCATGCGTACGCCGCGCCCGGAACGCGCATGACCCTCCTCCCGGCCCTCTGGTCCGGTACGGCACGCCTGGCCGCCCCCGGGCTGCGGCTGCTGTTGCGCCGGCGCGCGCGGCGCGGAAAGGAGATCGCGGCACGGCTGCCCGAGCGGCGGGGGATCGAACACGAACCGCGCCCGTCGGGCCCGCTCGTCTGGCTGCACGCGGCGAGCGTGGGGGAAAGCGTGTCCGTGCTGCCCGTAGTGGCGGCGCTGGTGGCGGGGGAGGCCTCGGTGCTGCTCACCACCGGCACCGTCACCTCCGCGTCCCTGCTCGCGCGCCGGTTGCCCGAACTGGGGCTGGCCGGGCGGGTGCGGCATCGGTTCGCCCCGCTCGATGTGCCACGCTGGGCGGGCCGGTTCCTGGACCACTGGCAGCCCGACGCGGCGGGGTTCGTGGAGAGCGAGATCTGGCCGAATTTGCTCGGCGCCTGCGGAACGCGCGGGATTCCCGTGATGCTGCTGAACGCCCGGCTGTCGCCGCGCAGCTTCGCCCGCTGGCGGCTGGTGCCGGGGTTCGCGCGCCACGTGCTGGGCGGGTTCGCCGCCGTTGCCGCGCAGAGCGAGGCCGATGCCGGCCGGCTGCGCCGCCTGGGCGCGCGAAGCGTGAGTGCCCCCGGCAACCTGAAATTCGCCGCCCCCGAGCTGCCGGCCGATCGGGGGGAGCTGGCGCGCTGGCAGGCGGCGCTGGCCGGGCGGCCGGTATGGCTCGCCGCCAGTACCCATCCGGGGGAGGAGGCGCTGGTGGCTGCGGCGCATCGCGCCCTGGTGCCGACATTTCCGGGCCTGGTGACCTTGCTGGTGCCGCGTCATCCGGAGCGAGGCCCTACGATCGCCGCCGCGCTGGCGGGTCTTACGGTCACCAGGCGCGCCCTGGGCGAGGGCCCGCCGGCGGGCGGGATCTGGCTCGCCGATACGATGGGAGAACTCGGCCTGTGGTACCGCCTGGCGCCGATCGTGCTGGTGGGGCGCAGCCTGCTCCCCCCGGGCGGCGGGCAGAACCCGCTGGAGCCGGCGCGGCTCGGCTGTGCCGTCGCGGTGGGTCCGTATACCGGCAATTTCGCCGAACCGATGGCGCGGCTGGCCGCGGCGGAGGCCGTGATGACGGTGGCGGACGCGGCGGCGCTCACCCGGTTCGTGGCGGCAATGTTGGACGATCCGGCGGCATGCACGGCGATGGGCGCCCGCGCGGCGACCGCGGCGCGCGGCGCCGATGCACTGCCGGCGCAATTGGCGCAGGCGTTGCTCGGGTTGATGCCGGAGCGGCCGGACGGAGAGTGGCCGGGGGCACAGCGCCCAGCGGGAGATCGCCCAGCGGGAAATGACCCGCGGGAACGCCTACCATCCGGAGCTGCCGCCGGCTCCGACGGCCGGCCACCGCCCGCCTCGGCGGCGCCGCGGCCGGGCCGGGGCTGACATGCCGCGCGCCCCCGGCTTCTGGGCAGCGGACGGGGGAGGGGGGCTGTCCGCGCTGCTCGCTCCAGTGCTTGCCCCGGTGCTTGCCCCCCTGGCCGCCGCCGTCGCCGCCGTCACGGCCCGCCGTGTGGTCCGGCCGGGATGGCATGCACCGGTGCCGGTCCTGTGCGTCGGCAACGCCACGGTGGGCGGGGCGGGCAAGACCACGGTGGCGCTCGACCTCGCCGCCCGACTGCGCGATGCGGGCTGCGTGCCGCATGTGCTGCTGCGCGGCTATGGCGGCGCCGCGCGCGGGGTGCGCCGTGTGGCGCCGGACGACCCGGCGGCGCTGGTCGGTGACGAGGCGCTGCTGCTCGCCGCGGTCGCCCCCACTTGGGTCGGCGCCGATCGCGCCGCCGCCGCGCGCGCCGCCTGTGCCGCCGGCGCCGGGGTGCTGGTGATGGACGACGGGCTGCAGAATCCCGGTCTGCACAAGGACGTGTCGCTGCTGGTGATTGACGGCGGCTTCGGCTTCGGCAACGGCCGCGTGCTGCCCGCGGGGCCGCTGCGCGAGCCGGCCGCCGCCGCCGCCGCCCGCTGCACCGCCGCCGTGCTGATCGGGCAGGATCTGCACGACGCAAGCGCCACCCTGCCGCCCGGCCTGCCGGTCCTACGCGCCCGCCTGGAGTCAGGCCCGGAGGCGGCGGACCTGCGCGGCAGACGCGTATTCGCTTTCGCCGGGATCGCCCGCCCGGAAAAGTTCTTCATCTCGCTGCAGGAAGTCGGGGCGGTGCTGGCAGGGAGCGAATCGTTCCCCGACCACCACAGATTCGCCCCGCGCGCCCTTTCCCGCCTGCTGGCCCGCGCGGCGCGGCTGGGCGCGATGCCGGTGACGACGACGAAGGACGCGGTACGGCTGCCGCCCGAGGTGCGCGGGGTGGTGCGCGTGCTCGGCGTGCGGCTGGCGTGGGAGGACCCCGGGGCGATCGCGGCCCTGCTGGACCGCCTGACGCACTTGTAGGCGGGGGCGGCCGAGGCATTGCCGGGAGCGCTCCGCACGCACGACGCACGCGGCACGGCCCGGCAGTTGCGCCGCGCAGCAATTTCCCCTCGTATTGCCCCGAAGCGCCGGCCGTTGCGATCGGTGCCCGGGAGGAAACAAACCAGATGCCCACCGCCGTCAACAGCGGAGGGCGGCTCGACCGGCTGCCGGTCTCCGCGTTCCACTACCGTATCTTCTGGCTGATTGCCGCCGGCATGTTCTTCGACGGCTACGATCTCTACGTCGGCGGCAACGTACTGGGTGCGACGTTGCACGCGGGGTTCTCCACCCTGGCGCAGAACGCGCGGTTCATCTCCTTCACTTTCATCGGCATGACCCTGGGCTCGGTGCTGGCGGGATTCCTGGGCGACCGGTTCGGCCGGCGCTTCACCTACCAGTTCAACCTGGCGGTGTTCGGCCTTGCCTCCCTGGCGGCCGGCTTCGCGCCCAGCATGGCGGTGCTGAACGCGCTGCGCTTCGTGATGGGGCTCGGGCTCGGGGCGGAGATCGTGGTCGGCTATTCGACCATGTCCGAATTCGCCCCGCCGGCGACGCGCGGGCGGTGGCTGTCGTTCATGGCCTTCGTCGTGGTCGCCGGGTTTCCGGTCACCTCGCTGCTCGGCACCCTGATCATTCCGCATTTCGGCTGGCGGCCGATGTTCCTGATCGCCGGGGTCGGTGCGTTGATCGTGTGGTACCTGCGCAAGCGGCTGCCGGAATCGCCGCGCTGGCTGGAGGCGCACGGCCAGGCGGACGCCGCCGAGGCCTTGATGCGCACGATCGAGGCCGAGGTCGGCGCGGGTCGTCCCCTGCCGCCGCCGCTGCCGGCCCCGGCACCGGCCGCCGCGCTCGGGTTCGCCTCCCTGTTCAACCCCTGGCTGCTGCGCCGTCTGGTGGTCGGCAGCGTCACCCTGATCACGATCAATACGTTGATCTTCGGCTTCGTGAACTGGCTGCCCACGTTCTTCGTGCTGGAGGGGCTGAGCGTAACGAAATCCTTCGTCTTTGCGCTGGTGATCGCGCTCGGCTCGCCGTTCGGCTGCGCGTTAGGGGCGTTCGGGGCGGATCATTTCGGGCGCCGGAGGCTGATCATCGGCGCTTCGTTGCTGACGATCCTGTTCGGCGGCATCTATCCCTTCGCCGCCACGCCGAGCCTGGTGCTGGGCGTCGGGTTCCTACTGATCGTCTGCATCTACGTGCTGACGGCACTGCTGTACGGGGTCTACACGCCGGAACTGTTCCCCACCGCGGTGCGGCTGCGCGCCAACGGGTTGTGCAACATGCTGGGGCGCGGGGCGACGATCTTCACCCCGTTCGTCGTGGTCGGGTTGTTCCGGGCCTACGGGGTGGGCGGGGTGCTGGGGCTGATGATCGGGCTTCTGGTCGTGCAGATCGTGGTCGTCGCGGCCTGGGGGATCGAGCCGGCGCGACGCGGGCTGGAAACGCTGGCCCCGGCGGCAGGACTGGCGGGAGGTGAATGAACCATCTCTGCCGCGCCGGCGGGAGAAGTCGGCGCGCATCGCACGCCGGGTAAGCGCCGGAGATCGGTGGTCGTGCGGCGGCACCGTCCGGCCGTGCCGCGCGGCCCTTGTAACTTGCCTGGGCCGTTGCGGAGTAATACCAACCGCCATTCGGGTTGACTCCAATGTGATTTGGAGCGGCTCGACGTGGTGCGATTCGCTTCCCGGAGACGGCCGGGGGGCTCTGACATGACAGTAGCGATCACGCGGACGGAGCTGGATACGACGGCTCTGCGCGCGGCGGCGGCGCGCAGCAAGGATGTTGCGGCGTCGCGGCGGATGCTGGCGCTGGCGCTGGTGCTGGAGGGCAGCACCCGCACCGATGCGGCACGTGCCGCGGGCATGGACCGGCAGACGCTGCGCGACTGGGTGCACCGCTACAACGAGACGGGCATCGTCGGTCTGCACAACAGAGCGAACTCCGGTGCGCCGCCGCGCAAGCTGACCGCCGAGCAGGAAGCGGCGGTGGCGGAGTGGGTCCGGCAAGGTCCGGACCTGGAGCAGCATAAGGTGGTGCGCTGGCGATTGGTGGATTTGCGCGACCAGATCGCCCAGCGTTTTGGCGTTCAGCTGCACGAGCGCACGATGGGCAAGCTGATGGCGCGGCTGAACTTCTCCCGCGTGTCGGCGCGCCCGAAGCATCCCCGGCAGGATGCCGACGCCCAGGAGGCGCATAAAAAGACTTCGCCCAACTGGTCGCTGCCAGCATCCCCGAGCGGGCGCACGGCAAGCCGGTCGAGTTGTGGTGGCAGGACGAAGCCCGTGTCGGCCAGCAAGGCAGCCTGACCTACATCTGGGCCGACAAGGGCAGCCGCCCTCGCGCGCCGCGCGATCAGCGATACGACTGGGCCTATCTGTTCGGCGCGGTCTGCCCGGCCCGAGGCGTCGGCGCCGCCCTCGTGCTGCCGTTCGTCAACACCGAGGCGATGAACCTGCACCTCGCCGAGATCAGCACCCAGGTCGCGCCTGGGGCGCACGCCGTCATCACCCTCGACGGCGCCGGCTGGCATCAGGCCGGAGGCCGGCTCGTCGTGCCGCAGAACATCAGCCTGCTGCCACTGCCGCCCTATTCGCCGGAGCTGAACCCGGTCGAGAATGTCTGGCAGTTCCTGCGCCAGAACCATCTCGCCAACCGCGTCTTCGACACCTACACCGCGATCGTCGATGCCTGCTGCGAGGCCTGGAACGCCCTCACCGCAAACCCAGACCGGATACGCTCAATCGCTACCAGGAAATGGGCCGAAGCGGTCACCACGTAGGGCGGTTGGTATACCTCGAATCCGAGGGAACCCGGCCAGATTTCACTTGCACCGACGCGGGGCGGTACAATTCGCTGCCCCCATGTCGGGATTGGTTCTGAGCGCTGAGGATCGGGGGCACCTGCTGCGGCTGATGCGCCGGCAGATGAACAGTGCGGTGCATCGGCGGCTGAACGTGCTGCTGCTGCTGGACGACGGCTGGACGGCGGAGCGGATCGCGGAAGCGCTCTACATCGACGCCGAGACGGTGCGTGAGCATCGCCGGCTCCACGCGACCTGCGGGATCGCCGGGCTGGAGCGGCTCTCTTACACCGGCCAGGAGCCGGAACTGACGGCGGAGCAGCGCGCCGCGCTGACGGGCGAGCTGACCGAGCGCTTGTATATGACCGCGAAGGAGGTATGCGGCTTCGTGCAAGCGCGGTTCGGGAGCGTCTATACGCCGAATGCGATGACCAAGCTGCTGAAGCGGCTGGACTTCGTCTACAAGAAGCCGAAGTGCGTTCCCGCCAAGGCGGATGCGGCGGTGCAGCGGACGTTCGTAGAGCAGACGCTGGCCCCTCTGATGGCGGCGGCCGGACCGCGCCGGCCGTTGTATTTCGTCGATGGCACGCATCCCGCCTATACCGGGCATCCGGCGTTCGGCTGGATCAAGCGCGGGACGACACGGGAGCTGAAAAGCAATCACGGTCGTGTCAACGTCAATATCAATGGTGCGCTGAGCTGGCCTGACCGAGAGGTAGTGAAGCGCGAGGCAGAGAAGATCACGAGCGGGGCGATGATCGACCTGTTCGACACATTGGCGGCCCGTCATCCTGCCGCCAGTGCCATCGACGTCGTGCTGGACAATGCAAGCTACAACCACTCGGCGGCGATCAAGGCGTATCTCGCCTGCGACGACTGCCGCATCAGACTGACCTACCTGCCGCCCTACGCACCCAACCTCAATCTAATCGAACGGCTGTGGTGGTTCTTCAAGAAGAAGACCCTATGGAACGAGCGCTATCCGACCCTGGCCGACTTCAGGGCCGCGATCGACCGGTTCTTCAACAACATCGGCGCCTATCGCTCCGAGATCGCCTCTCTGATCTCCCGGAATTTCCACTTCGTGGGCAAACCGAGAGGCCAGAATCCCTGAGCAAAGGGGTATATGAGCTGCATTTCCCCACCCATGAGGCCGGCAAGCGCGGCTTCGGCAAGGGCGGCAATGGCGCGGATATCGGCCTGTTCCTGCATCCGGTCCTGGCGGTCGATGCGGCCAATGCGGGGGTAATTGGTTTGCTGGACTGCATGGTGTTGAACGGGACCGCAGGCCAGGTGACGGACCGGCACACCCGGACGGCGGAGGAGAAGGAGTCGCGCCGCTGGCTGCATGGTGCGGAAGTGGCCGCCGATCTGCTGGACACCGCGGCGCAGGTCACCGTGGTGGCGGACCGCGAGAGCGATATTGACGATCTGTTCGCACAAAAACCGCCGCGGACGCACCTGTTGTGCCGTTCGGCGCAGGATCGTGCGCTGGTCGACGGTGGTTTGCTGTCCGAGCGCGTTGCCGATTGGGAGGAACGGGACCGCACCACGATCAGCGTGCCACCACGCGGGTCGCGAGCGGAGCGGCAGGCCGCTGTCGCACTGCGCTTCGGCACGGTGCGCCTGCGGCGTCGGCAGACGCGGGCGGCCAAGGGTCTGGTGGAGAGCGTGGCGCTATGGGTCGTCGATGTGTGCGAGATCGACCCGCCCGCCGGCCAGGACCCCATGCACTGGCGGTTGTTGACCACGCACACGGTCACCACGGTGGCCGAGGCCCGCCAGATCGTCGCCTGGTACCGCATGCGCTGGATCATCGAGCAGGTGTTCCGCGCGCTGAAGTCGCACGGCCTGCGCATCGAGGATTTACAGATGGAGGAGGCACGCGGCTTCACCAAGCTCGCCGTGGTGGCGCTGATCGCCGCGGTGCGCTCGATGCAGCTCGTCCTCGCCCGCGACAGCAACTCCCTGGCTTGGTTCGCCTGGATCGTCGCCCGCCTCGGCGGTTGGTCCGGATATACCTCCAGGGGCTACAAGCCGCCGGGACCAAAGACCATCCATCACGGACTGCTGCGCCTCGATCCAATCCTGGCAAGCTGGCACCTCGCCCTTCGTTCCGCAAATGTGCGACTCCCGTAGCTCCGCAAGGGGGAGAGGTGACGCGCGGGCGGCTCACCCGATTGCCCCGGGGGGCAGGGCCCCTGGCCTTGCTTTCGGAGCACCCCACCTCAGGCCCGGTGGCGTTACCGCCGCCGCAGCACCACGGGTTGTTCATCGTGCAGGGTCGGGTGCGGCACGGGGGGCGGCAGCGTGTCGGGCCAGCTCCAGCGCACCGGGTCGAACAGGCGGCGCATGGTGGCGAGGTCGCAATCGAACGGCGGGCCGCCGGCCTTGCCGGTTTGCATGAACAGGGCGAACAGGCTGCCGCCGGGGCGGATCCAGGTGGCCATGCGCGCGGCGTAGTCGCGCCACAGGGCGGGCGGCAGGGCGCAGAGGCAGGTCTGGTCGTAAACTGCGTCGAACGGGGCGTCGGGTGTCCAGGCAAACAGGTCGGCGGCGACCGCGTGGGCGTGCACGCCGATCCTTGCGAACCTTGCCTGCTGCAGGGCAACGGCGCTGGGTGCAGCGTCGAGGACCGTGACGTCGAACCCGGCCTCGGCCAGCGCCAGCGGCTCGGCGCTGCGGCCGGCGCCGGGGACCAGGATGCGGCAGGGAGTAAGCGTGCCGTCGGCGCGCCAGTCCAGGAAGGCCGGGTGCGGACCGGTGCGCTCCCACGGGGCGCTGCCGGCGCGGTATTTCGCTTCCCAGTCGATCGCCTGCGTTTCGGTCATGGCGTGGGCTCCGGGAGGTGCATCCAGGCCGGGACGCGCGGGGTGAGGCGGGCGTGGCCGGTGGCGAGCGGCGCTTCCAGCGCGTCGAGCCGGAGCAGCGCGAGGCCGAGGGTGCCGCAGGACGATCGCAGGGTTCCCGCCTCGACGGGCTGCGCTTCGTCCTGGCGCAGGACAGGTGTGCCGAATGAGGGCGGGTCGCCCGCGATCTCCACCGGGACCAGCCGTCGCTTCACCAGGCCGCGGTAGCGGGTTCGCGCGGTGAGCTCCTGGCCCATGTAACAGCCTTTGGTCCACGAGATGCCGCCGAGTTCGTCGAAGCCGGCTTCCAGCAGCACGGTCTTTTCGGATTCAAGATCGCGCGTTCCGTCCGGCAGCCCAAGCGCGAGGCGGTGGCGGTCCCAGGCCTCGAACCCCCAGGCCTCGAAGCCAGCGTCGGCGGAATCCGTCCTGGCGGGGTCGGCATCCGGGGAAGACGGTGCGGGGAAGAGCAGGCGCCAGCCGGCCTCGGGCAGCCGCGGGTCGGCAGCGGCGACGGCACCGGGCGGCAGCGGTGGCAGCGGCCCGTCCCAGGCGGCGCACACCGTCCAGCCCTCCAGTGCGGCGAGGCTGACCGCCGCGCGCAGGCGAAACCGGCCCAGGCGGGCGAGCAGCATCGGGATCTGCGCGCGTTCGGCATCGAGCAGCAGCCGGTCGGCCTCGGCGAAGACGAAGAAATCCGCCAGCCACTTGCCCTGCGGCGTCAGCAATGCCGCCCACACGGCGCGTCCGGGCGCGGCCGTTGTCACGTCGTTGGAGACGAGACCTTGCAGGAAGGCCACGCGGTCGGCGCCGGCAATCGCGATCACGCCGCGCGAGGGAAGGGGAGCGATCCGGGTCATGACCTGGCGATGCTAGCAGCCCCGGCGGCAACGCCCAAGCGCCGATAGCTCATCTCTCAGGGCAATCGGGTGAACCGGAAAATCGGCGCGAACCGCGCCCCCGTCCCTGCTATAAAAAACAGAAATGAAATTCTACGATTTCGCCACTGTGGAGAATTTTCATCCCCAACGGCGCATCGGCGACCAATGCCGGGCATCTCTCCCGCGAGAGCGGGAGGGGTGATGCGCCGGAGGCTCGCCCGATTGCCCTACCTCATCTTTGCATAGCTGGCCTCCGCAGTGCCGGATATCGTTCCACTGCGCTTGCGCCGTTCCGCGCTTGGCACTAAGGGGAACCGCCAAGGTACGGAAAGGCTCCCCCGGCCATGGCATTCGACACTCCCCCGACCCCGCACATCGAGGAGGCCCTGGCCTTCGACGACGTGCTGCTGGTCCCCACCTACTCCGAGGTCCTGCCGGGCGCGACCGACACGCGCACCCGGCTCACCCTGGAGATCGCGCTGCACATCCCGCTGATCTCGGCGGCGATGGACACCGTGACCGAGAGCGACATGGCGATCGCCATGGCCCAGCTCGGCGGCATCGGCGTGATCCACAAGAACCTCGACCCCGAGGCGCAGGCCGCCCAGGTCCGCCAGGTCAAGAAATTCGAATCGGGCATGGTGGTGAATCCGCTCACCATCCACCCCGACCAGACCCTCGCCGAGGCGCAGACGCTGATGGCCGCCCATCGCATCAGCGGCGTGCCGGTGGTGGAACGCGACACCGGCCGCCTGGTCGGCATCCTCACCCACCGCGACGTCCGCTTCGCTACCGACCCCAGCTTGCGCGTCTACGAGCTGATGACGCGGGAGAACCTCGTCACCGTCACCGGCGACGTCGGGCCCGAGGAAGCCCGTCGCCTGCTGCACCGCCACCGCATCGAGAAGCTGCTGGTGGTCGACGAAGCCTATCGCTGCGTCGGCCTCATCACCGTCAAGGACATGGACAAGGCGCAGGCGCATCCGCTCGCCAACAAGGACGCCATGGGCCGGCTGCGGGTCGCCGCGGCCACCGGGGTCGGGCCGGACGGGGCGTTGCGTGCCCGCGCACTGATCGGCGCTGGGGTCGACGTGATCGTGGTCGATACCGCGCACGGCCACTCCGCCGGGGTGCTCGCCGCGGTGGAGGCGATCAAGCGCGCCTCCAACGCCGTCCAGGTGATCGCCGGCAACGTCGCGACGCCGGAAGGTGCGCTGGCGCTGATCGACGCCGGGGCGGACGCGGTGAAGATCGGCATCGGCCCGGGCAGCATCTGCACCACGCGCGTGGTGGCCGGGGTTGGCGTGCCGCAGTTTTCCGCGGTGATGGAAACCGCCGCGGCCTGCCGGGAACGCGGCGTGCCGGGCATTGCCGACGGCGGCATGCGCACCTCGGGCGACATCGTGAAGGCACTCGCCGCCGGGGCGGAGTGCGTGATGATCGGCAGCCTGCTCGCCGGCACGGACGAGGCGCCGGGCGAAGTGTTCCTCTACCAAGGGCGATCCTACAAATCTTACCGCGGCATGGGCAGCATCGGCGCCATGGCGCGCGGTTCGGCCGACCGCTATTTCCAACAGGACATCAAGGACCAGCTGAAACTGGTGCCCGAAGGGGTAGAAGGTCGTGTCGGCTACAAAGGCCCGGTCGCCGCGGTGGTGCACCAGCTGGTGGGCGGCGTGCGCGCCGGCATGGGCTACACCGGCAGCGCCACGATCCCCGACCTGCAGCGCCAGGCCCGGTTCCGCCGCGTCACCGGCGCCGGCCTGCGCGAAAGCCACGTCCACGACGTCGCAGTGACCCGCGAAGCACCGAACTATCGCCAGGACTGAGCGGACCTCTCGGTAGCAAGACCAGGGGGCTCTCGCTGGGTCCGCGACGGCCGCCCCTGTCAGGCGCGTTCTATCAGGCGTGCTCTATCCTGGCCCCTATGGGACAGAGCCCATACGGGACAGAGACCCGCCGGCCTCGCTTTCTTGCTTGACGCCGCCGCCCGGCCGGCCAAGCCTGCGGGGATGAACGACGCGCTCCCCATCGATCCGCTCGCCCTCCACCAAAGCCTGCTGACGCTCGACACGCACATCGACATTCCCTGGCCGACCGGCCCCGACCCGTTCACCGACGGCGCGCGCAAGGTCGATCTGCCGAAGATGCGGCGCGGCGGCCTGTCCGCCGGCTGCTTCGTGGCCTATGTGCCGCAGGCCGCGCGCACGCCGGCGAGCGAGCTGGCCGCGTTCCAGCGCGCGACCGCGATGCTGGAGGCGATCCATCGCCTTGCCGTCGGCGCTCCCGGCCTGCCAGCGCGTCTCGCGATCACCGCCGACGACGTGATCCGCGCCCGCCGGGACGGCGTGCTGGCGGTGATCCCGGTGGTGGAGAACGGGTTTGCCATCGGCACCGACCTCTCGCGCCTGGCACGCCTGCGCGCATTCGGCGCGCGCTATCTCACGCTCACCCACAACGGCCACAATGCGCTCGCCGATTCCGCCATCCCGCGCGCCGATCTGGGGGAGCGCGCGGCCGAGCACGGCGGGCTCAGCGCCTTCGGTCGTGCGGCGGTGGCGGAGCTGAACCGGCTGGGGATGCTGGTCGATGTCGCCCATGTCTCCCGCGCCACCATGCTGGACGCGGCCGAGGTCTCCCGCACGCCGGTGTTCTCCAGCCATTCCTGCGTCGCCGCCTTGTGCGAGCATCCGCGCAACATGGAGAACGGCCAGCTCGACGTGCTCGCCGACGTGGGCGGGCTGATCCAGATCACCGCCGTCTCCGCCTTCCTGAAGCCGCATGCCAGGCCGGAGCAGGTGACGGTGGCGGATTTCGCCGACCACATCGACTATGCGGTGAACCGGATCGGCATCGAGCATGTCGGCATCTCGTCCGATTTCGACGGCGGCGGCGGGTTCAGCGACTGGAACGACGCCGGGGATTGCCCGAACATCACCGCCGAGCTGCTCCGCCGCGGCTACGACCGGGCGGCGCTGGAGCTGCTCTGGGGGGGCAATTTCCTCCGCCTGCTGCGTCTCGCCGAGGAACGCGCGGCATGATCCCCACCGTGCGCCTGCCGGACGGCACCGCGGTTCCGGCCCTCGGCCAGGGCACCTGGCACATGGGCGAAACCCGCGCCCACGCGGCGGCCGAGGCGGCGGCACTGCGGGCGGGCATCGCGCGCGGCCTGACCCTGATCGACACCGCCGAGATGTACGGCGACGGCGGCGCCGAACGCGTCGTGGCGCAAGCGATCGCCGGGGAGCGCGACCGGGTGTTCCTGGTGAGCAAGGTGCTGCCTCACAACGCCTCGACCGCCAGCGTCGCCAAGGCCTGCGCGGCCAGTCTGAAACGGCTCGGCACCGATCGGATCGACCTCTACCTGTTGCACTGGCGCGGCGGTCATCCGCTGGAAGAAACAGTGGCGGCGTTCGAGCGGCTGCGGGCGGCCGGGAAGATCCTCCGCTGGGGCGTGTCCAATTTCGATACCGACGACATGGAGGAGCTGACCGCCCTGTCGGCGGGTGCGGCCTGCGCCGCCAATCAGGTGCTGTACTACCCCGACCGGCGCGGCATCGAGTTCGATCTGCTGCCCTGGTGCCGCGCGCGCCAAATTCCGATCATGGCCTACTCGCCGCTGGGTCAGGCCGGAACGCTCCTGCGCTCCCCTGCGCTCGTCGCCGTGGCAAAGCGCCACGGCGCCACCCCCGCACAGGTCGCGATCGCCTGGAGCCTGCGCGACGGCACGACGATTTCGATCCCCAAGGCCGCGACCGAGGCGCACGTACAACAGAACGCCGCGGCGGCGGACCTCACCCTGACGGCGGAAGACCTTGCGGAGATCGACGCCGCCCACCCGCCCCCGCGCCGCAAGCAGCCGCTCGGGATGCTGTAGGCAAGGACAGAGGCTCAGGGCCCCCTGGCCCTGCCAACTTGCCCCTCCCGGTGCGGGGAGCTAGAAGCCTCCACCCTTCCCGAACCCGGAATGCGAGAATGAAGCAGCAGGCCAACCTGATCCGTGCCGGTCAGGTCATCGAGCACGAGGGCCGTCGCTGGACCGTGCTCAAGCAGCAGATCATCACGCCTGGCAAGGGTGGCGCCTTCATCCAGGTGGAGATGCGTGACCTGAAATCCGGCAACAAGACGAACGAGCGCTGGCGCACTGCCGATACCGTCGAACGGCTGACGACCGACGAGAAGGACTACACCTACTCCTACACCGACGGCGACAACATCGTCCTGATGGATCCCGAGACGTTCGAGCAGACCCATATCCCGCTGGCGCTGCTCGGCGACGCCGCGCCGTTTCTGCAGGACAACATGGCGGTCACCGTCGATCTGGTGGAGGGCGAGCCGGTCGGCATTCATCTACCCGCCACCGTGGTGCTGGAGGTGGTGGAGGCCGATCCGGTGGTGAAGGGCCAGACCGCCGCCTCGTCCTACAAGCCGGCCAGGCTTTCCAACGGCGTCAAGACCTCGGTGCCGCCGTTCATCGAGACGGGGGAACGGGTGGTGGTGAAGACCGAGGATGCGAGCTACGTCGAACGCGCCAAGGGCTAGCCGCGCTTGGCCTTCCGGCTTTCCCCCCATCTGACCGTGATGGCCACCGCCGCGCAGAAGGCGGCGAAGCGGCTGTTGCGCGACTTCAACGAGGTCGAGCAGCTCCAGGTCAGCATCAAGGGCCCGTCCGATTTCGTCTCCCAGGCCGATCTGCGGTCGGAGGCGATCCTGCGCGAGGAGCTGGGCAAGGCGCGGCCGGGCTATGCGTTCCTGATGGAGGAATCCGGTGCCTCAGGTTCGGAGCGCTGGACCTGGCGATGGGTCGTGGATCCGCTGGACGGGACGACGAACTTCCTGCACGGCATTCCGCACTGGGCCATTTCCATCGGGCTCGAGAAGCGGCTGGAGAGCGGCGGGTCGGAAATCGCCGCCGGGCTCGTCTACGCGCCGGCATCCGACGAGATGTTCTGGGCGGAGAAGGGCGGCGGGGCGTTCGTGAACGAGCGCCGGCTGCGGGTTTCGGCGCGGCGGGAGCTGAAGGACGCGGTGTTCGCCACCGGCATTCCGTTTGCCGCCGTGGCGCCGGCCAACCGGGCGGCGTTCACCCGCACGCTCGCCGGGCTGATGCCGCGGGTGGCGGGGATCCGGCGGTTCGGTGCCGCGGCGCTCGACCTCGCCTGGGTCGCAGCGGGGCGGTACGACGGATATTGGGAACTGGGCCTGAAGCCGTGGGACATGGCCGCCGGCCTGCTGCTGGTGCGGGAGGCGGGCGGCTACGCGACCGATCCCGACGGCGGCGACGACCCGCGCGCGAGCGGCGACGTGGTGGCCGCCAATCCGCCGCTGCATCCGGTGCTGCGCGACGCGGTGGCGGCCGGCCGGGTGGCGCCGCCCCGGTCCTGAACCCTTCTCGCCTCCCGCAAGGGGAGGGGAGAAAGAGCTTCTTGCCTCAGCCGAACAGGAACGCCGGCGGCTGCCCCGGCGGATGGGCATGGTCGAACACCACCCAGGCATGGTGGTGCTGGGCCGGCTTGGTGTCTGCGCCCATGTCGAACCAGCAGATTCTCTGGCGTAGCACAACGACCGAAGCGAACGGCGCCGCCGTCATCAGCGTCGCGGCCCTCTGCCCGGCGATCCATTGCAGCCGCACCAGCAGCGCGAGCTGGCCCTGCACCGACGCCGTCAAAGCCAGCGCGTGGCGGAGGAAGCCCAGTATCGCCGCCGGCGATCGCCGCTGGCCGGGTTGCAGCTCGCCCTCCCCATAAGGCGGGTTGGTGACGATGGCGCGGCAGCCGTCGGGGAGCGTGCGCGCGGCGAGGAAATCCACCCCCGGCGCGCCGAAGCCGCGGGCGGCGATATCGCTTGCGACCACCTGGTGGCCGTGCGCTTGCAGGACCTTCGCCATCGCCCCGTCGCCGCAGCAGGGTTCCCACACCGGCCCGCGCAACGTCACGTGGGCAAGCAGCGCCTCGGTCACCCAGGCGGGGGTGGCGTAGAAATCCCGTGCCTGGCGATCGTAGCCGGAATAATGGACCGTGCGCATCGCCCGCGCCGCGGCGGTCGACGCCGCGACCGGCGGCGCTTGTGTGGGCGCGCGTTCGAGCGATGGCAGCGGCAGGACCGGCTGGGCCGAACGCTTCATGCCGGGTGACCCGACGCGCCCGGCAAGTAGGCCGCCGTCGCCGATCCGCGGGCGCGCCCGTCGAAACGATCGTTGCGGGGCGGATGCGAGGGCCGGCGGCCACTCATCCGGAACCGCTCAGGACCGCCCGTAGGTGTCTTCCAGCCGCACGATATCGTCCTCGCCCAGATAGGCACCCGATTGCACCTCGATCAGCGCCAGCGGGATCTTGCCCGGATTCTCCAGCCGGTGCACGCAGCCGAGCGGCAGGTAGATGCTTTCGTTCTCCTGCACCAACATCGTCTCGGCATTGCGGGTGACCAGCGCGCTGCCGCTCACCACCACCCAGTGCTCGGCGCGGTGGTAGTGCTTCTGCAACGACAGCTTCTGGCCCGGCTGCACGACGATCCGTTTTACCTGGAATTGGTCGCCGGAGATCAGGGATTCGTAGAACCCCCACGGCCGGTAGGCGCGGTTGTGCGCGACCGCTTCCTTGCGCCCCGCCGCGCGCAGCCGGTCGACCAGTTTCTTCACGTCCTGCGACTGGCCGCGGTGGGCTGCCAGGACCGCGTCCTCCGTCACCACCACCACCGCGTCGCGCAGCCCGACCACCGCGGCCAGCATGCCGTCGCTGCGGACGTAGCAGTTCTCCGCCCCTTCCAGCACCACGTCGCCGACCGCGACGTTGCCGGCCGCGTCCTTCGCGCCCAGTTCCCACAACGCGGTCCAACTGCCGACGTCGGACCAGCCGAGCTCCGCCGGCACGACCGCGGCGCGGCTGGTACGTTCCGCCACCGCATAGTCGATGCTGATCGACGGGCAGGCGGCGAACGCCTCCGCGCCCAGGCGGATGAAGTCGAGGTCCACCTGGCGCGCCGCCACGGCTTCCTGCACCGCGGCAAGCACCGCCGGCGCGTGGGTTTGCAATTCGGCGATCAGGGTAGCGGCGGTGAAGACGAACATCCCGCTGTTCCACAGATGCCGCCCGGAGGCGACCAGAGCTGCGGCGCTGGCGGCGTCCGGTTTCTCGACGAAGCGGGCGACCGCGTGCACGCCGGGCAGGCCCGCGAGCACGGCGCCGGATTCGATGTAGCCGTAGCCCGTCTCCGGCGCGGTGGGGCGGGCGCCGAAGGTGACCACGTGGGCGGCGCGCGCGGCGGCGGCGGCGGCTTCCAGCGCCCGATGCAGCGCGGGGACATCGGCGATCGCCGCATCCGCGGCCATCATCCACAGCACCGCGTCGGGCTCGGTTTCCGCGACCAGCACCGCCGCGGCAGCGATCGCGGGGGCGCTGTTGCGGCCGACCGGTTCCAGCACGATGCGCGCGCCTTCCACCCCGGCGGCGCGCAATTGCTCGGCGATCAGGAACCGGTGCTCCTGGTTGCATACCACCACCGGCGGGGCGAAGTGCGGGCCCTGGGCGCGCAATGCGGTTTCCTGCAGCAACGATCGTTCCGAGGTCAGCGGCCAAAGCTGCTTCGGGAAGCTCTCCCGCGAGACCGGCCACAGCCTGGTGCCGGAGCCGCCGGAAAGGATGACGGGGACGATGCGAAGAGCGGACACGCGGGTCTCCCGGTTGGCTGGAACGACCCAGGTATTGGCAGTGGTCCGCGCACCTGTCCACCGCCCCGCTGCGCCCCGCCCGTCCAGGGGGAAGCGGGTGAACCGGAAATCACCGCGGGCCACCGCTTCTTCATCTCTCCCGCTTGCGGGCTTGGCCCGCTTCGCGGCCCAAGCCCGCAAGCGGGAGAGATGGCGCGCCGGACGTTCGCCCGATTGCCCTGCCCGGCCGGCGCGCCGTGGTTGCCAGCCGGAGGGGGCGGTCCTAGCCTCCCGCCCCGTGCCATAACGGGTGGAGGAAACGATGAAGGTCGGTGACGCGATTGCGGAGATCATGAAGCGCGAGGGGATCGAAATCCTCTGCGGCTACCCGGTCAACCATCTGCTGGAATATGCCGCCAAGGCCGACATTCGCCCGATCATCGTCCGCCAGGAGCGGATCGGCCTGCACATGGCCGACGCCATCTCCCGCGTGACCTCCGGCCACAAGGTCGGCGCCTTCTGCATGCAGCACGGCCCGGGCACCGAGAACGCCTACGGCGGCGTCGCCCAGGCGTTCAGCGAGTCCGTGCCGTTGCTGGTGATCCCGCAGGGCTATCCGCGCCGCATCGCCGGGATCGATCCCAACTACAGCGCCGTGCGCGAGATGCGCGGGGTGGCGAAATCGGCCGAATGGGCGATCGTGCCGTCCGAGGTGCCGCACGCCATGCGCCGCGCCTTCTCGCGCCTGAAGAACGGCCGCGGCGGGCCCTGCATCGTCGAAGTGCCGACCGACATCTGGGGCGAGGAGATCGGCGAGCTCGACTACACCCCCGTCTTGCGCGCCCGCACCGCGCCCGATCCGGCCGACGTCCGCCGTGCCGCGGCCGCGATCCTGGCGGCGAAGCGGCCGGTGATCTACGCCGGCACCGGCGTGCAATGGGCCGAGGCCTGGGGGCCGCTGCGCCGCTTCGCGGAATTGCTCGGCGCGCCGGTGACGACGAGTCTCGGCGGCAAGAGCTCGTTTCCAGAGAACCATCCGCTGTCGCTCGGCTCGGGCGGCAATGCGGTGCCGAAGACGGTGCATCATTTCGTCACGCAGTCCGACCTGATCATCGGCATCGGATGCTCGTTCACGGAAACGAATTTCGGGATCAAGTTCCCGAAGGGCAAGAAGATCATCCAGGCCACGCTCGATCCCGACCATCTGGCGAAGGACGTGCCGCTGGTGGCGGCGCTGCTGGGCGACGCGGGCCTGGTGCTGGAGGCGCTGATCGGCGAACTGTCGCAGACCATCAAATCCCCGCGCGACAACGCCACCGTTGTGCGCGAGATTACCGAGGTGCGCGAGGCCTGGATGGCGGAATGGCGGCCGTTGCTGCAATCGAACGACACGCCGCTGTCGCCCTATCGGGTGATCTGGGAACTGATGCAGGCGACCGATCCGTTGAACACCATCATCACCCACGACGCCGGCAGCCCGCGCGACCAGATTTCCCCGTTCTGGGTCTCGACCGAGCCGATGTCGTATATCGGCTGGGGCAAGACGACGCAGCTCGGCATGGGGCTCGGGCTCGCGATGGGGGCGAAGCTGGCGCGGCCGGAGAAGCTCTGCATCAACCTCTGGGGCGACGCGGCGATCGGCTTCACGGGGATGGATTTCGAGACCGCTGTGCGCGAGCGGATTCCGATCCTGTCGATCCTGCTGAACAATTTCTCGATGGCGATCGAGCTCAAGGTGATGCCGATCTCGACCGAGAAGTATCGTTCCACGGATATCTCGGGGGACTACGCGGCGATGGCGCGCGCGTTCGGGGGCTATGGCGAACGGGTGACCGATCCGTCGCAGATCGCGGCGGCGATCAAGCGCGGGATCGCGCAGACGGAGGAGGGCAAGCCGGCGCTGCTCGAGTTCATCACCGGCAAGGAGACGCGGGTTTCGAAGTTCTGAGTTTCGCGCCGGCCCGGCCCGGCCAGCCGTGCCAGGGGCGCGGCTGGCCGCCTGTGATGAAAGCTCCCAGCCCGGAGGGGGCGGCGGTCGTGCCGGTCATGTCCATCTCTCGTCTCGGGGGGAGCCGGATGGCGCCGCGCAGGCCTCGCGTTGTCCGGCGCCCCGGGACCCATGACGGGAGCGACCGATGCTGACAGGCGGCTGTTTCTGCGGCCGGATCCGCTACGAGGTGCACGGCACGCCGTTCCACGCGGCCATCTGCCACTGTTCCGACTGCCGGCGCGTTGCCGGGGCTCCGCTTGTCGCATGGTTCAGCGTGGCGCCCTCCGGACTTCGGTTCGTCTCCGATGTGCCGAAGCGCTTCGCATCGAGCGCAAAGGCGGTGCGCAGCTTCTGCTCGGATTGCGGCACGCCCCTGACCTTCCAGCACCAGGATCTTCCCGCGGAGATCGACATCACGACGTGCAGCCTTGACGATCCGGAGTTGGTGCCGCCGCTGGACCACGTCCGGACAAATGGGAGATTGTCCTGGATGCGTGTGGACGATGATCTGCCGAAATACCCGTTTGCCAGGTCGGGCGGGTAGGGGGGATAGGTCGTAGGCGCCGACCGGTGTGCCGGCCCGCGCGACCCTTCCGAACGCCCCGCCGCCCGGGCACGACAACCCCCGCGCCGCGTGGCAAACTGCGCGCCGATGCACCAGTTACTGCTGCTCCGCCACGCCAAGGCGGTCCGCGATTCCCACGGCCTGCCGGACCGTGACCGCCCGCTCGCCCCGCGCGGGCGGGCCGACGCCGCGGCGCTGCGCCAGGCGATGCGCGCCCTCGGCCTGGTTCCTGACCTCGTGCTGGTCTCGCCCTCGTTGCGCACAACCCAGACCCTGGCCGCGCTGGAACCCTGGGACGACACGCCGCTGGTCGAGGTTCTGGACCCGCTCTATCTCGCCGACGCCGCCGCGCTTCAGGCCACGCTCGCCGAGGTGGCGGAAACCGTGCGCAGCGTCCTGCTGATCGGCCACAATCCCGGCCTGCACGAGTTCGCACGCCGGCTGGCCGGAACCGTGCAGAGCGAGCCCGCCCGCCGCCTCGCCGATCGCTACCCCACCAGCGCGCTGGCGGAATTCGCCATCCCGGGCCCCTGGCGCCAGCTCAGCGATGCGCGGCTGATCCGCTTCCTGATCTAAGGCGCTGTCGGGCGTACGCGATTGGTTCGCCGCCGCTCGGGGACCGCACCCCGGGTTGACGCACGTCAATGCGCGGACCGCGTGCCGGATGCATCGCCAAGTGGGAAGACACCCCACCCCCGCCGGGGCGCACGAGGAACAGGAGACCCAGATGCAACTGCGAGACCTTCAGGTCGTGCTCGACAATTCCCCGCGCAGCCATGCGCTGCTCGGCATCGCGATCGAGCTGGCGCGCACCAACGGTGCCCATCTCACCGGCCTCTGCCCGCTGGAACTGCTGCTTCCAGCCGATTTCGGCTTCATCCTCGGCGGCTATCCGGAGGTGATGGCCCTGCAATCCGCCGTCGATCAGCTACAGGGCCAAGCAAAGGACACGGCGGCTACCATCGAGGCCGGCTTCCGCGAAGCCCTGCGCCGCGAGGGGATCGGTGGCGGCTGGTGCGCCCCCGCCGGCCCGGTGGCCGCCGCCATCGCCTTCCACGCCCGCCACGCCGACCTCACGGTGATCGGCCAGACCGATCCCGATCATCGGCCCCCGCCGCCGGGCCGCGGGATGATCGCGGACGTGCTGCTCGCCGCCGGCCGGCCGCTGCTGATCGTTCCCTATGCCGGGGCATTCCCCACTATCGGGCGCACGGTGGTGATCGCCTGGACCGAGACCCGCGAAGCCGCGCGGGCGGCAAGCGACGCGCTCGGCCTGATCGATCCCGCCGCGTCGATCACGGTTCTGAGTATCGTCCGCCCAGGTGCAGGGGAGAGAGCGGAGGTCCCGGGCGCGGAGATCGCCGCCCATCTCGCCCGCCACGGCCTGTCGGTGACCGCCGCGCGCACCGTGAGCGATGGCAGCATCTCCGAGGCCGACGCGCTGCTGAGCTACGTCGCCGATCTCGGCGCCGATCTGCTGGTGATGGGCGGCTACGGCCATTCCAGGGTGCGCGAGCTGACCCTGGGCGGCGTCACCCGCGGGGTGCTGCAGCACATGACCCTGCCAGTGCTGATGTCGCATTGATGCTGATGTCGCACTGATCGGCGCCGGTTCGGGCGTCGATCCGATCTGGTCCGCGCCTGGGACGCCCCACCTCCCGGGCGCGGCGCGCTAGATCGCCCCCGCCCAGACCAGTATTCCGACGCCGATCGCCGCCGCCCCGATCACCCCCGCGCCCCAGCGCAGCGCCGTCATCCGCGTCACGATGGAGACCGAGGCGAGCAGGATCGCGATCTGCAACGCCCCCGCGGCACCGGCGAACCCGTGTTCCCGCTCCAACGCATGCGACGCGGCGCGTTCATGCCCCGCCGCCGTGACCAGCAACTGCTTCATCCCATTACCGTGGCGGGGATCGTCCTTCAGCACCGCCTGCGTCGCCCGCGCCTGCGCGACCCGCGCCGTCACCGCCGGGTCGGCGCGATCCGGCAGGCTCTGCAGGATCGCGACGGTGTTCTCGAGCGAGACCACCCGCAGGTTCTTCGCCTGATAATACGCATAGTCGTCGGTCATGCTGATGTGGTTCATCAGAAATTCGGTCTGCGCGGCCTTCTCCCCTACCTCGGCCAGCGCCAGCGCGGCGGCGAACAGCGCCACCAGCACGGCAACCCAGCGGTCGGCGCTGTTGCCCTCGGCTTCATGCGCGTGATGCGCGCGCTCGATCCCCTCGCGCGCATGCTCGATCGATTCGCTCATCCTGCCGCTCCGCTGCGTTGTTCTGCGGGCGAGAATGTAGCAGGCGGCGCACGGTCCGGGCGAGCGTGGCGTCATCAAAGCTTCATGTATCTGCAATCGTGCCGACGCGGTTCGTGGTTACTGGGGGCGCACCGCGATCAACAGGGAGACCAGGGATGGCCGACGCCCTACCCTTCGCCGTGCTCGACGAGCAGAAATTCAAGCGCTTTCACTGGCTCACCTTGTTCACCACCGGCATGGGGGTGTTCACCGACGGCTACGACCTGTCCTCGATCGGCATCGTGCTGCCGCTGGTGCTGGCGAGCTTCGGCGTGAACCACCTGACCGGGATCGAGAGCGGCGCGCTCGCCGGCTCCGCCCTGGTCGGCGCCGCGGTCGGCGCGCTGATCTTCGGGCCGCTGGCGCAGAACGGGCGCAAGAAGTTCTACGGCTACAACGTGATGCTGATGGCGGTGATGGCCTTCGCGCAGGTCTTCGCCCCCACCCTGTGGTGGCTGATCGGGATCCGCTTCGTGCTCGGCATCGGCGTCGGCGCCGACTACGTGCTGTCGCCCACCATCATGGCCGAGCACGCCAACCGGCCCGATCGTGGCAAGAAGATCGCGATCGGCTTCGGCGTGATGTGGCAATCGGGCGCGCTGGTCGCGGCGCTGCTGTCCTTGCTGCTGATCGGGCTCGGCGTGTCGCCCGACCTGCGCTGGCGGCTGGTGCTCGCGTTCGGCGCAGTGCCGGCGCTGTCGGTGCTGTACCTGCGGCGCAAGATGCCGGAGACGGCGCGCTTCCTCGGCCGTATCGCCGGCGACGAGGCGGGTGCGGCGCGGGTGGTGGAACAGATCTCCGGCGCGCCGGCGGCACGGCCGCCGCTGGTCGACCGGCGCCCCTTCGGCCAGGTGTTCGCCGAGCACGCAGGCCCGATCTTCGGCGCGGCGCTGATCTGGATGCTGTTCGACGTCGTGATCTACTCGGGCATCCTGTTCGGTCCGTCCCTGATCGCCCATAGCCTCGGCATCAGCCCGGCGATCTTCGCGCTGCTCGTTTCGGCGCTGTTCATCCTGCCGGCGGCATGGGCGGGCGCCGCACTGATCGACCGGATCGGGCGCAAGCCGCTCACCATCCTCGGCTTCCTGGGTTCGGCGATCTCGCTTGGGCTGTTCGCTTGGCTGCACAATGCGGCGATGGCGGCACCGGCTCTGGGGCTTGCGTTGTTCGGTATCTATAACGTCATGATCGTCGCCGGACCCGGAACGACCGCGGGCGCCGGCATCCTCGGCGTGGAAGTGAGCCCGACCCGCATCCGCTCCATCGGCCAGGCGATCACGGTGGTGGGCGGGCGCATCGGCGCTTCGTTCTCCGCCTTCGTGTTTCCGTTGCTGTTCGGTGTGATGGGCGAGCAGGGCGTGATCTGGCTGCTGGCCGCCACGTCGCTGGTGGGCGCGGCCTGCACGATGTTCGTCATTCCGGAAACCGCGCGGCGGTCGCTGGAAGATATCAACGCCGACGGGGATGCACGGCTGGCGGCCACCGCCGGGGCGGGAGACTGATCCCCGGCTGCTGACGGTTCCGGCGCCGCGGAAGCAGGCCAGGGGGCTCTGTCCTCCTGGCCTTGCTTTTGCGGCGTCGAAACCGATGGCTGCTTGGTATAAGGCTCTACCGCAAAGCGACGCCGGAGCCGCGTATGACCGAGCCCGAGGACGCAGGAGCATCCGCGGACGCCGCGTTCGCGCGCGGCGACAGTGCAGCCGCGCTGTTGTTGTGGGACGATCAGCGCCGCCGCTTTCCGGACCGCCCGGCTGCCTACCTGCGCGCGGCGGAACTTTTGGAACGCACCGGCCGTGCTGCCGCGGCCGAAGCGATCGTGAGCAGCGGCGTTGCCCGATGTCCGGGTGATCTCACGCTCGCGCTGCACTACGTCCGCCTGGCCATCGAGCGTGGCGACGCCGCGGCGGCGCAGCGCCGTTGGGGCGATGCCTGCGAGCGGTTCGCGGCCGACGAGACGATCCTGGCGGCCACGACGGGCGCGCTGCTCGCGCAGGGCCGCCACGCCGACGCGGAGCGAGTCCTGGAGGAGACGGCCCGGCGTTTCCCCGACGTCCCCACCCCGCTTATCGGCCACGCCCGCCTCGCGCAGGATCGGCGCGACTGGCCGGCGGCCTATGCGCGCTGGGAGGCAGTGCGGGCGCGCTTTCCGGATCTTCCGACCGGCACGGTCAATGTGGCGATCGCGCTGCGCCACCTCGGCCGCCTCGATGCGGCGGAGGCGCTGTTGCACGCGGCGATCGCCCGCTTTCCCGACGACCCCACGCTTGCCGCCGAACATGCCGGCCTCGCCAACCATTGCCGCGACTGGGATGAAGCGATCGCCCGCTGGAGCCAATTCCGCGCCCGTTTTCCCGACGATCCGCGCGGCTACACCGGCGGCTCCTGGGCGCTGCGCGAGCGCCGGGACGTAGTCGCCGCCGCGGCGCTGATTGCGCAGGGGCTCGACCGTTTCCCCGACGACGCAGGGCTACTGCACGAGCACGCCTGGGCGGCGGAGCAGCAGTGCGATTGGCCGGCTGCCGCCGACCGCTGGCGGCAGGCGCGGGCGCGGGCTCCGGACCAGCCGACCGGCTACCTGTCCGCGCCTGCGGTCCTGCGCCGGCTCGGCCGCGACGCGGAAGCGGAGGCGGTACTAGCCGAGGGGTTGGCGCGGTTTCCCGACGATCCCGCCATGCACGCCGCCTTCGCCGCCGACGCGACCGGCCGGGGCAATCACGCCGAGGCGCTGGCCCGCTGGCATGCCGCGCGCCGCCGCTTTCCCCTCGACCGGGACATCCAGACCCGCTGGTTCGAGGCCCGCCTTCGCCGGCTCGACAGCGCGCCCGCCACCGGCGCCGGCGAATATCCCGACGGGGCGTCGGCGCCCGAGGAAGCGGCCGCGCCGAACCGGGCCATGTATGACGTCATGATGGCGTTCGAGAGCCTGGGCGGCGCCTTGCTCGGCTGCGAGTTTGGCGGCGTCCAGCGCGCCTTCGGCGCCGAGCCGCTCGGCCTGCTGCGCTGGGCGGACCTGGCGCCGGAGCACCTGGGCGCGGCACTCGAATGCCGGTTCGCAGGCGTCGGCGACCCTGACAACACCGAACTGAGCGTTGCCGCCGAATGGGAGCCGCCCGAATACGTGACCCGCGACAAGCGTTTCCATATGGCGATGCACACCTTTGTGCCTGCGGCAGAGGTACCGGCGGAGACGATGTTCGCCAGCGCCTGCCGCCGGTTGCGCTACCTCCGCCGCAAACTGATCGAGGACCTCGGCGGGGGGACGAAAATCTTCGTCTACAAGCTGACATTTCGCGATCTGACCGATGCGGAGCTGGGGCGGATCCATGCGGCGATCCGGCGCTACGGCGACAACACCCTGCTCTATGCCCGCTACGCGGATCAGGCACATGCGGACGGAACCGTGGAGGCAGCGGCGC
Organism: uncultured Pseudomonadota bacterium; assembly: GCA_963708095.1. Lineage (GTDB taxonomy): Bacteria > Pseudomonadota > Alphaproteobacteria > Acetobacterales > Acetobacteraceae > JAJZVS01. The sequence goes on along the minus strand of OY970182.1, from coordinate 960,251 downwards.
CGGGGCTCCTGGTCGGCTACCTGGATCATTTTGGTGTCGCGCGCGACGAGACGCCGCTCCCCCTGCCGATCAATTCCTGGGCAACGATCTGCCGGCGGGCCTATGCGATTTGGTGTGCTGGTGGATGTTCGTGATGTGCTGGGGGGATCGGGCGGGCGGTGACGGCTGGCGGTTCGGGGCCGGACAGGCGTGAGCGGGGTGGCCTGCGGGACGACCTGCGATGCGTGCCGTCACCCCGACTGCGGCGCAGTTCATGCGGTGCCGCCCGCGGGCGCAGCCAAACGGAGCCGGACAACACTCTACCGGGACGCTCCAATACGCCCCCAGCCTCCATAGCGCCGCCCGCGATCATTCAAAAACCGGCTGGTCCTGCACGCTCTCCGGAAACACGGGGTTGGCGTGCGCGAACATCCGGCTGGCGGCAGCGAACGCATCCTTCACCGAAAGATCGATCATGCGCGGACCGCGCGCGAGTGCCCAGGCGGCAAGACGGCCGGCCGGCGCCATTTCCTCCGCGCGATCGATCGTCGCGCCGCAAAGCCCGATCGTGGGCGTGCCGGCGGCGGCTGCAAGATGCATCAGCCCGGAATCGTTGCCGACGTAAAGGGCGCAGCGTTGGATGCAGCTTGCGGCCTCCGGCAAGCTGAGCCTGCCCGCGAGGTCGATTGCGCCGGGCAGGCGTTCGAGCAGCGCCGCCGCCACCGCATGCTCCCGCTCCCCCGGTCCGGCGAAAATCGCCGGCACGGCGCCGGGAATCGGCCCCGCGGCCATGGCATCGAACAGGGCGGCGAACCGCTCGGCCGGCCAGACCTTCGACGGCCAGTTCGCGGTCGGCCCCAGCCCGATGACAGGACGATCCCCGGGCAACAGGGCGGCCGCTCGGTCGCGGTCCGCCGGCGCTGTCCACACCACAGGCATGGGCGGCACGTCGAGGTTCAGCAGCGCCGCCAGCTGCTCGATCTTGCGCCCCGGCAGGCGCCGCATGACCGCACGCCGACGGGTTGGGACGAGAAAGGCCAGCGCCGAGCCGCGAACATCGACCACAAGATCCCAATAGGTAGCGACCACCTGTCGCCACAGCGGCAGCCAGTGCAGATGATACGAGCGCTTGTCGATCGGGATGATGCGCTCAAGATTGGGCATGCGGGCGAAAATGCCCTCGGCAACACGACCGCAGGCGATCGTGATGCGGGCGTCGGGATGCATGCGAATCAAGTGATCCAGCAGCCCGGTGGTGATGACGGCGTCGCCGATCCGATTGGCCGAGATGAACAGGATGCGCATGGGGCGACATAGCACCGCCGCAGCACCGGCGCCACCAGGCAGGCAGATCCAATCCCTCCGCGAGACGATCCGCTATTCGCGCAAGAGCACACGATCGGCGATGAAGCTCGCCAGCCGATTGGCATGGAACTCGCGGTGCAACGTGTCGCGATCGTAGTCTTCCCGCACCCAGTCGAGGAACGGCTTGCGGCCCTCGCCATCGCTGCGATAACGCCGGAAGAACGCATCCAGGATTCCGGTCCTGGCCTGCCGGATATGTCCGAACCGGGGCGAAAGCTGGCGCAGCGCATCATCGGCGCGTCCGCCATGAAACAATATGAACGCGCCGGCCGCGAAACCGGTGCGGTCGGCGCCGGACTTGCAATGCATCAGCGCGGGCTCTTCGATGCGGACGTAGATATCGTGCAGGCGCTCGATGCTGTCCCGGTCCGGAGCGACGCGGCCTTTCAGTGCAACGTCGATGACCTCGATCCCGAGACGCGCGGCCATGGCGCGACCGAGCGCATCGGCGCCGTTCCCGCGCTGGCGTCCGCGCAGGTTGATGAGCGCCTTCAGGCCGTAGCGGCGCGTCTGCCGGGCCAGTCGGCCGGGTGTGGGATGATTGCTGCGGTACAGCCGCCCGGGAATGACGACGGAAAAATTGCTCCAGACCAGTCGGAAAATCGCGTGATCGATCAGCAGCGCGTTGAGCCAGACGAACGCGCGCCGGCCGGGCAAGGCGGGGTCATCCGCTCCGATCGGCGCGGCGGCGGCCGCACTTGCGCCGCCCGGCCGTGGAAGCACCGGCACGCCCGGCGCGGGACCGGATCGCCCCGCCGCCTTCCACCCCTGGTTCACTCCAAAGTCTCCAGCAGCCCCGCCAGCAGCGCCGCGCGCGGGGCAAGCTGCTTCCAGCGGATATGCTCGCTCAGCACATGCGCCCCGCCGCCCGGGCAGCCGAGCCCGTCGAGCGTCGGCACCCCCAGCGCCGCGGTGAAATTCCCGTCCGACCCGCCGCCGCGGCTTTGTTTCGGCAGATCGATCCCGACTCCCGCCGCGATCGCCCGCGCCGTCTCGTACAGCGCCGTGATCGCCGGCGTCTCGGCGAAGGGCGGGCGGTTCATCCCGCCCTCCACCGTCACCTGGCAGCCTGGGGTGCGGGCCGCCAGCGCCAGCAACGCGGTCTCCAGCGCCACGCCGTCGGCTGCGGTCGCAACCCGCAGGTCGATCTCGCAGCCGGCCTCGGGCGGGATCACGTTCGGCCTGGTGCCACCCCAGACCGGCGCGGCGTTCAACGTGACGCCGCGCTCGACATCCACCAGCGCATGGATCGCCTGGATCTGGTGCGCCAGCTCCACCACCGCCGAGGCGCCGTCGGCGAACCCGTTCCCCGCGTGCGCGCCGCGTCCTTCCACCCGCAGCACGAAACGGCCGACGCCTTTGCGTGCGGTCACGCAGGCCCCGCCGGCGCCGGCAGGTTCGGGGATCAGCACGAAGGCGGCCTGGGCGGCCTCGCGTTCGATATGTTCGCGCGACGTCGGGCTGCCCACTTCCTCGTCAGGCGTGAGCAGCAAGGTGATCGGGCGCCGCGTCGGCACGCGCTGGCGCAGGATCGCGCGCAGCACGTGCAGCGCCAGGAAGCTGCCCGCCTTCATGTCGTAGATCCCCGGCCCGTGCGCCTTCGCGCCGTCGATCCGGTACGGCATCGTCTCGATCGTGCCCGGGTCCCACACCGTGTCCAGATGTCCCGAGACCAGGATCGACCTGCCGTCCGGCGCCGCCGGCCCGGGCGTGCGGGCGACCAACGTATCGCCGAACCCGTCGCGGCCGGGGATGCGGGTGATCAGCGCGCCGGCGGCGGCAAGCTCCGCCTGCGCGAGATCCATCAGCCGGTTCACCGCGGCGGGATGCGTGGTAGGCGTTTCCAGCCGCACCCACTGCGCGAGCTCGGCCAGAAGGTCTTCGGCGGGGCCGGTCTCGGTCTGCGGCATGCGGGGGGCTCCAGCGCGGCGAGGGGAGGGGACCTGTTTCCGCCGTGGGCGCGCGGTTGTCCATATCGCGGCCAGCGGCGCCGCCGCCCCTGGACGTGCCCGCGCCCCTGTCCTACATATCGTCGGACACGAGCCGGCGCCGGGCTTCGAGCGCCCCCATCCGAGCTGACCCCATGGCCGAAACCGTCACCGCGCGCGATGCCAACCACCACTTCGCCCGCCTGCTGAACGAAGTGGCGGCGGGCAAGGAATTCACCGTCACCCGCAACGGCGTACCGGTCGCGCGCATCATCCCCGAACCCGCGCCCGAGCGCCCCCGCTGCCTGACACCGGAGCAGGAACGCATCCGGGCCGAAAGCAGGGCGTTCCTCCGCCGCGGCTGGCCGCTCGGCATCAAGCGGCTCGACCGCAACGAGCTGTACGACGAAGTCGTCGGGATCAAGAAGCCGTAACCGCCGGGTGCGCTTCACGCTCGACAGCAACGTCCTGGTCTACGCGGCCGACGGACGAGACGCGCGGCGCCGGGAGTCGGCGATCACCATGATCGACGAGGCGATACTGGGCGACTGCACGCTCACGCCGCAGTCGCTGGCCGAGTTCTTCCACGCCGTCACCCGCAAGCGCCTGATCCCGCGCCCCGACGCCGCCGGCCAGGTGCGCCGCTGGGCGGCGCTGTTTCCGATCACCCAAGGCGTGGACGCCGCGGCAGTCCTGACGGCCGTCGAAGCCGCCACCACCGGGCGCTTCCAATTCTATGACGCCCTCCTGCTCGCCACCGCCGGGGCCGCCGGCTGCCGCGCGATGATCTCGGGGGACATGGCCGCCGGCACCGAACTCGCCGGCGTGCGGATCGTCCCCGCCTTCACCGCGACAGGCGACATCGCTCCCGCCGCCCAGACCCTGCTCGGCGCATCCTCCGCCGCAGGACCCACGGGCCGCGGTTGACCCGTCACGCCCCATCCCGCACAACCGGGCGCCAGTAACGCGGACCCCGATAATGACCGCCCTTGCCTGCTTTGAAGACCTGGCCATCGGCCAGACCGCCAGTCTCGGCAAAACGATCACCGAGGCCGACGTCCTGCTCTATGCCGCCGTTTCCACCGACACCAACCCCGTGCACATCAACGCCGAGGCGGCGAAAGCCTCCCTCTTCGGCGAACGCATCGCCCACGGCATGCTCTCGGCCGGGCTGATCAGCGCCGTGCTCGGCACCCAACTCCCTGGCCCCGGCACGATCTACATGGGCCAGACCCTGCGCTTCCGCGCCCCGGTGAAAATCGGCGAGACCGTGACCGCAACCGTAGAGATCACCGCCCTCAACCCCGACAAACACCGCGCCACGCTCAAGACCACGTGCACGGTCGGCGAGGAAGTCGTGATCGAGGGCGAGGCCCTGGTCCAGGTCCCCGCACGCAGCTGATGCACATCTTCCGCGACTGGCGTGACCTGCCGGCAGCGGCGCGCGGCGCCACGGTCGCACTCGGCAATTTCGACGGCGTGCACCGCGGCCATGCAGCCCTGATCCGCGCCGCTCACGCGGCCAGGCCCGAAGCGCCCCTCGCGGTGCTCACCTTCGAGCCGCACCCGCGCGAAGTCTTCCGCCCCGACGACCCGCCGTTCCGCCTCACCCTACCCGCCGAACGCGCGGACCTGCTCGCAGCCCTCGGCGTCAGCCTGCTGTACGAACTCCCCTTCACCCCCGAATTCAGCCTGATGAGCGCCGAAGCCTTCGTGGCCGACGTGCTGCATGCCGGTCTCGGTGCGCGTCACCTGGTTTCCGGCCACGACTTTGCCTTCGGCCACCGCCGCGGCGGCGATACCGCGTTCCTGACCGCGCGGGCGGAACGGCTCGGCATGGGCGTCACCCTCGTCCCGCTGATGGCCGACGGCGAAGGCCCCCTGTCCTCCACCCGCATACGCCGCGCCCTGCAGGACGGCTACCCGGAACGGGCCGCCGAGGAACTCGGCCGCGATTGGGCCATCCGCGGCACCGTGGCGCACGGCGACGCCCGCGGACGAACGATCGGCTTTCCCACCGCCAACATCGCCCTCGGCCGCCACCTGGAACCCGCCCGCGGAGTCTACGCCGTCACGGTTCGGCTGCCGGACGGAACAACCTACGGCGGCGCCGCCAACATCGGCCGCCGCCCCACCGTGAACGCGGGTCCGGAAAGCAGACTGGAAGTGAACCTCTTCGACTTCACCGGCGACCTGTACGGCGCGGAACTCACCGTCGCCCTGCGATCCTACCTCCGCCCCGAAGTCCGCTTCCCCGACCTCGACGCCCTCCGCGCCCAAATCGCCGCCGACGCCCGGGAAGCCCGCACCATCCTCGCGACCCGGTAGGAAGGCCAGGGGCGCTGCCCCAGGCCTTACAGCCCCAGTCGACGCGATTGGGCGGAGGCGAACTTGCCGGTGGGGTCGATCGCGTGCCGCACGGTGCGAAAGCGTTCCAGGCCCGGATAGAAGCGCAGCATATTCGGGTCCATGCGCGCGTCCTTGGCCAGGTAGAGGCGGCCGCCGTGGTCGGCGACGATCGCATCGAGTTCCGTGGCCAGCCGCAGGTTCGTTTCGGTGGCGCGGAAGTCGAGCGCCAGGGTGTAGCCTTCCATCGGGAAGGACAGCAGGCCGGGGCAGGGGCCTGGTGCGTCACCGAAACGCTTCAGTACCGACAGGAACGATCCCGCGCCGCTGGCGGCGATCTGGCGGAGCAGGGCGGTCAGGCCGGCGCGGCTCGCTTCCAGCGGCAGGGCGCACTGATACTGGAACAGGCCGGAGCGGCCGTAGATGTGGTTCCACTCCAGGATGGCATCGAGCGGGTAGAAGAACGGCTCCAGATCGACCAGCGCGGTGCCCGGCTTGCCGGCCCGGTAGTAGAGCGCGTTGAACGCGCGCACGCTCCAGCGGTTGAGTGCGAACCCGGGCAGGTCGAACGTCATGCGGCGGGCGCGGGCGCGGGGGGGCGGTGGCACCGTTTGGGCCTCGGCGGCCGTTGCGTGCGCGCCGAGGCTCAGCACCGAGCGGCCGAGGGCTGCCCCGCGGCTCAGGCAGTCGATCCAGGCCACCGAGTAAGGCCAGTCCTGCGTGGCCTCGAACAGGTCCATCACGGCCGCGAGTCCGGGAGCACGGCGGGTTTCCTGGTGGATCAGCCGGCTTTCGACCGGGATCATCGCGAAGGCGGCGCGCAGTATGACGCCTGTGAGCCCCATGCCGCCGCAGGTGGCGGCGAAAACCTCCGCGTTCTCAGTGGGTGCGCAGCGCAGCACCCTTCCGTCGGCGAGCGCGAGGTCGAACCAGTCCACGTGGGCGCCGAAGCTGCCGGCGGTGTGATGGTTCTTGCCGTGTACATCCGCGGCAATCATGCCGCCCACGGTGACGAAGCGGGTTCCCGGGGTGACGGGGGGAAACCAGCCGCGCGGGACGAAGTCCGCGATCAGGTCGGCGAGCAGGGTGCCGGCCCGGCAGGTCAGGCGGCCGGTGGCGGGGTCGAAGGCCTCGACCCCGGCGCAGCCGCGCATCGCCAGGGTGGCGGCGGGGTTAAGCGCGGCGTCGCCGTAGGCGCGGCCGTTGCCGAAGGCGATCAGGCTGGGTTCGTGCGCGATCGCGGCCAGCGCGGCGTCCGGCCCGTCGGGGGAGACGATCCGGCAGTCGAGGCGGGGGAACCGGCCCCAGCCGGACAGGCGGGTGGTGTGCTCCCCGGATGGGCACATGGGCCATGGGCGCATGGGCCGCGGGCGCATGGGCCGATCAGCCCGGGAACCACGCGACCGAGTGGGCGAGCAGGACCAGCACCACCAGCACCGCGCCCACCGACCAGGAGACCCAGTCACGCGCCGCGTACATGATCGGGTCGTCGTGCATGTAGCCGCGCGCGGTGGAGAGCCACAGCCGGCATTGCCAGAACAGGAACACCGGCACCATACCCCAGAGCAGCGCCGGCGAGGCGTAGGTGCTCGCGGTCGCCTCGCGCTGCACGAACAGCGCGAGCACGATGCAGGAGGCGAAGGAGGCGCCGCAGCCGAGCATCTGCAACAGCGGCGCGTCCGCCGGCATGTAGCCGCGCCGCGCCGGCCCGGCGAGCGCCCCCGAAGCGGCGGCCATGGGCGCGGTCAGTTCCTCGACCCGTTTCACCAGCGCCAGGCTGAGGAACAGGAAGGTCGAGAAGCCCAGCAGCCAGAGCGAGACCGGATGTCCGCTTGCCGTCCCGCCGCCGAACAGCCGCAACGTATAGAGGCCGGCGAGGCAGAACACATCGACAAGCGGCAGTTCCTTGAGCTTCAGCGAATAGGCGACTGTCGCAACGGCATAGAGCCCGAGCACCACCGGGACGTGCGCGCTCAGCGCCAGCACCGTGCCGACCGCCAGCAGTGCCAGCGCCAGGGCGCCCCCGACCGCGATGGAAACATGGCCGCTGGCGAAGGCGCGCAGCCGCTTGCGCCGGTGCGCCCGGTCGGCGGCGAGGTCGACCAGGTCGTTGAACAGGTAGAACGCCGAGGCGATGGCGCAGAACGCCCAGAAGGTCAGCACCGCGCCGCGCCAGGCAAGCGGATCGCCATAGGCGTGCGCTGTGAGCAGCGGCACCATGACGAGCAGGTTCTTCACCCATTGGTGCGGCCGCATCGCCTGCCACAACGCGGCCAGCGGCGGCGGCCGGTCGCCGATCGCGAGTTCCACCGGGATGCGCGCACGGACCTCCGCGGCGACGGCGGGCCGGACATTCACCAGGACCGCGGCGGCGGCCTCCCGCCAGACCGCGAGATCGGCGCGGCTGTCGCCGGCGTAGGCGAAGCCGCCGGCGCCGAACCAGGCGACCAGCGCCCGCGCCTTCGTCGCGCCCTTGCAGTTGGTGGCGCCGTCGGAGGCGATGACCTCGTCGAACAGGTCGAGCTCGCGCGCAACGGCGTCGGCCACGGCGCGATCGGCGGCGGTGGCGAGCACGAGCTTCCGGCCGGCTGCCTTCTGCGTCCGCAGATAGGCGAGCAGGGGGGCGTTGTAGGGCAGCAGGGCGGCGGCGGGTGGGGCCAGTTCGGCGATGCGGCGCTTGAAGGCGGCGCGCCCGGACGTGAGCAGCAGGCCGAGTGCCGGCACCAGCCGCCAGTCACGGGCGAGGGTGGCGACGCCCTCGCTCAATGTGTCGCTGCGGATCAGGGTGCCGTCGAGGTCGACGACCAGCGGGCACGACCATGCCGCGGTGACGGCCCGGTCTGCCGATGGTGAGTTGGAGGATGGTGGTTCGGAGGGCAGCGGTTCGGCCCGTGAAAGTTCCACTTGGGGAAGTTCGACCTGAAGCAGTTCGACCGGCCGCGGTTCGGCGGGGAGCGCCTCGGCGGCCGGAACCTCGGCGCCCGGCGGTTCGGCGGGCGGGGCCGAGAGGGTATCGAGCGCGCTCAGGACCGCGCCCCCCGTGCCGGTGCGGTCTGGCCGGAGACCAGCGCCACCAGGGACTGCATGGTCATCAGCACAAGCAGCGGCAGGATCTCGAACGTGTCGCGGATTTCCCGCGGTACTGCACCGACCAGGAACAGCCCCGCCCATGGCAGCAGGATGATGCAGGTGGCGCGCAGGACCGGGTGCTTGTCGGGAAACCGATAGAACGCCAGCACCACTGCACCCAGCAGGCCGAACAGCAGCCCGAGGTTGATGTGTTCGGTGAACAGATAGATCTGTCCGCGCAGGTGGATTTCCATCCAGGTGCCCGGGTTGTGCGCGAAATAGAGCCGCTCCCCGCCGTAGACGACGATGAAACCGACAATCTGCAGCGCGAAGAGCGACAGGTTTCGCCGTAGCGGCAGCCGGTCGAGGTTGGCGAGCAGGAATGCCAGCGCGTAGAGGACGGCGGTTTCCTTGTTGAAGGAAGCGACTGGCATCAGCAGGGTGAACAGCACCGGCCGCTCGGCCAGCAGGCACCAGAGGAACAGCGCGCTGAACAGCAGGGTGCCCCAATCGTAGGTATGCGACAGGTGGCGCAGGATGATCGCGTTCACCAGCGCGAACGCGAGATAGACCGTCGCTGCGCCCAGGACGATGCTGCCCCGGAACAGACGCCGGGCGAGCGCGAACATGGTGAGCAGGAAGCCGAGGTAGAGCCACCAGCCGACGAAGAAATAGGCGACGATGTTGTCGCACGACGATTCGCGGCCGGCCCCGTACCGGGCGCAGATCAGCGGCACCTTGCGCGCCAGGAAGCCGGGGGCTGCACGGGCGAGCGCGGGGATGTGCAGTCCGTCCTGCGCCAGCCGGATCAGCGCCGGCGTGAACACCCGGTAGGCGAACGGCCGCGACTGCGTGCCGGCGAGGAAGCGGCGGATGCTGTCGTGCGGGTCGAGGCCGAACAAGGTCTGCGTGAGCTGGTTGTCCGTCGCCTTCCAGGCAAGGAACGCGCAGAGCACCCAAACGCAGGCCAGCATCGCCGCGCGCACCAGCCGGTGTGCCAGCGTCGCGGCAACCAGCCGACGCGCCCAGGGCGCCACCGATGCCCCGTCATCGGGGAAGAGGCGAAGGGCCGAGCTTCGTGCGTGCATCGGGACCTTTTGCGGGCAGTGACGGGGGCACCCAGGACGCAGGCGGTGGAGCGGTTGCAAGCAGAGCGCAGGTGCAAGCGAAGCGGCGAAAAGCGAAGCGGAGCCCGGGAAGGCGGCGTTGGCTGCCATCGGCGGGCGACGGACACGGGAAAGTTATTCCGCGTCAGTAGCACGCCGCCCTGACCCGGGGCAAAGCGAAATCCGCTCCTGCCCGGCTTGCCGGCACGCCGGCCGGGCGTGATCGCGCCCCGGCCTTGACCCCGCGGCCGGGCGCTTCCATTAGTCCTGCCATGAGCACGGGCCCGCGCCAGGCGCGAATTATCCTCCCGGCCTCTCGCTGAGAGCGCCGGGTCCGTTTCGCCGCCCGGCGCGGCGCCGCCTTCTCCTTCTCCGGCTGCCGCGCCGGAACCGCCAGAGATCCCGATGGACAGCCCCACCGATACCAAGCCGCGCGACTACCGCGACACCGTGTTCCTGCCACGCACGTCCTTCCCCATGCGCGGCGACCTGCCGAAGCGCGAGCCCGCGCTGCTCGCCCGCTGGGAGGCGATGGATCTGTGGGGCCGGATGCGCGCCGCGGCGCGCGGGCGCCCATTGTTCATTCTGCACGACGGCCCGCCGTATGCGAACGGTAACATCCATATCGGCACCGCGCTCAACAAGATCCTGAAGGACGTCATCAACCGCACCCGCCAGATGGCCGGCTACGACGCGCTCTATATCCCCGGCTGGGACTGCCACGGCCTGCCGATCGAGTGGAAGATCGAGGAAGAATACCGCGCCAAGGGCCGCGACAAGGACGCGGTGCCGCTGCTCGACTTCCGCGCCGAGTGCCGCGCCTACGCCGCGCACTGGATGGCGGTGCAGAAGGACGAGTTCCGCCGCCTGGGCGTGGAGGGCGCCTGGGCCGAGCGCTACGCCACCATGGACTACAAGTCCGAAGCCGCGATCGCCGGGGAGATCTGCAAGTTCCTGCTGAACGGCGCATTGTACCGCGGCCTGCGCCCGGTGATGTGGTCGCCGGTGGAGAAGACCGCGCTCGCCGAGGCCGAGATCGAGTACCACGACCACACCAGCACGACGATCTGGGTGCGCTTCCCGATCGTGACGGCCCCGGCGGCGGACCTGCGCGACGCGGCGATCGTGATCTGGACCACCACGCCCTGGACCATGCCCGGCAACCGCGCCATCGCCGCCGGGGAGGCGATCGAGTACGCGCTGATCCATGTCGATGCCGTCGCGGAAGGGTCTCTGGTGCGCGCCGGCGACAAGCTGCTGGTCGCGCTCCATCTGCTCCCGGGGTTCCTGGCCGAGACGAAGATCGCCACCCACCACGTGCTGCGCGTGATGCCGGGCGCGGAGCTGGCCGGGACGGTCTGCGCGCATCCGTTGCGCGGGCACGGCTACGACCACGACGTGCCGCTGCTGTTCGGCGATTTCGTTACCACCGAGGCCGGCACCGGATTCGTGCATATCGCCCCCGGCCACGGCGAGGAGGATTTCCAGCTCGGCCGCGCCCGCGGGATCGAAGTCCCCGACACGGTCGGCGCGGACGGCACGTTCAACGCCTGGATGCCAAGCTTCGCCGGCGTGCATGTCTACAAGGCCGCCGACCCCGTCTGCGCCGCCCTCGCCGCGGCGGGCGGGCTGCTGGCGCGCGGGACCTTGGTGCACGCCTACCCGCATTCCTGGCGGTCCCGGGCGCCGCTCATTTTTCGTGCAACGCCGCAATGGTTCATCCGCATGGACGGGCCCGAGCAGATCCGCGCCAAGGCGCTGGAAGCGATCGACGCCACCGTTTTCGTGCCGGATGCCGGGCGCAACCGCATCGGCTCGATGGTCGCGGTACGGCCCGACTGGTGCATCAGCCGCCAGCGCGCCTGGGGTGTGCCGATCCCGGTGTTCGTCGATCGCCGGACCGGGGCGCCGCTGCGCGATCCCGACGTGGTCACGCGCATCGTGGAAGCCTTCGCCATCGAGGGGGCCGATGCGTGGTACGCGTCCCCGCCGGCGCACTTCCTGGGGCCCGATCGCAATCCGGACGAGTACGAACAGGTGCGCGACATCGTCGACGTCTGGTTCGAGTCCGGTTCGACCCATGCCTTCACGTTGGAGGCGCGCGGGCTGCCGTGGCCGGCCGATCTCTATCTGGAAGGTTCCGACCAGCATCGCGGCTGGTTTCATTCCTCCCTGCTGGAGGCGATCGGTACCCGCGGGCGGGCGCCGTTCAAGGCGATCCTGACGCACGGGTTCGTCACCGACGAGCAGGGGCGGAAGATGTCGAAATCGCTCGGCAACGTGGTGGCGCCGGAGGCGGTGGAGAAACAATACGGGGCCGATATCCTGCGGCTCTGGGTGATGATGTCCGACACCACCGAGGATTTGCGGATCGGCCCGGAAATCCTGAAGCAGGAGGCGGAGCTGTACCGGCGGCTGCGCAACACGTTACGCTGGCTGCTGGGGGGGCTGGACGGATTCGACGAGGCTGAAACCGTCCCGTACGCCGACATGCCGGAGCTGGAACGCTGGGTGCTGCACCGGCTGACCGAGCTTGGTGCCCGCGTGCGCGCCGCCGTCGCAAGCTACAACTGGACCGGCGTCTATCCCGAGTTGCACAATTTCTGTGCCACCGACCTGTCGGCATTCTATTTCGACATCCGCAAGGACGCGCTGTATTGCGACCGCCCGGACAGCCTGCGCCGGCGGGCGGCGCGGACGGTTCTGGACGTGCTGCATCGGACCCTGTGCACCTGGCTTGCGCCCGTGCTGTGCTTCACTACCGAGGAAGCCTGGTGCGCGCGGTTCGGCGACGAGGACAGCGTGCATCTGCACCTGTTCCCCGAGCTGCCGGCGGCGTGGCGGGATCCGGCGCTGGCGGAGAAGTGGGATGGGATTCGGGCCATTCGTCGAATGGCAACCGCCCGTCTGGAAGCGATGCGCGCCGGCGGCGAAATCGGATCGTCTCTTCAGGCGCGCGTCGGGATGGGCTTGCCCGAGCCGCAGCTTGCATCTTTGAGCGCTGACGATTGGGCCGAGCTGTTGATCGTGTCCAAGGTCGACCTCCTGCCGATTGCGGAATTCCTCGGTCGCGCCGAGATCGAGCGGAGCCACCGGCCCGACCATCCGGCGGCCCCGATGCTCGATGCCTTGCCGCAGGTTGCGGTCGAGGCTGACAAGGCCCCCGGCGCCAAATGCGCCCGCTGCTGGCGGGTGCTGGAAGAAGTCGGCCAAAACCCCGTCCACCCAACCCTCTGCGTCCGCTGCGCCGACGCGGTGGACTCCAGCCTCGTCTGCCGCACGACCGAAGCGTGACCCGGCGCAACCGCCTCACCGCGCTCGGCACCCTGGTCGGCCTGATCGTCTACGCCGCCGATCAGGGCAGCAAATACTGGATACTGCACGTGCTCGACCTGCCGCGCCTCGGCGACGTGCGGCTGCTGCCGGTGCTCGACCTCACCATGGTCTGGAATCACGGGGTGACCTTCGGCCTGCTCACCGGCCGCGGCGGGTGGAGCGTCGCGATCCTCGCCGTGGTGGCGCTCGCGATCGTCGCCGGGCTCGGCGTGTGGTTGCGCCGGACGGACTTCGTATCGTCCGCGATCGCATTGGGCGCGATCGCCGGCGGCGCGGTGGGCAACGTGACCGACCGGCTGCACTACGGCGCGGTGGTGGATTTCATCCGTGCTCACGCGTTCGGCTGGTCGTGGTACGTGTTCAACATCGGCGACGCCGCGATCGTCTGCGGCGTTGCGGCGCTCGTGATCCTGGGCGGCACCGCCCGGCCGGGACGTTCCGGTCCCGCCCAAGACCGCGAACCGGACGGGTCCTCCCCGCACTCCTGACCCGGCACGGCCGCCTTGCCGCCGCGTCCGCCAGGGTCTTGACTGACCCGCGGACGCGAAAGGGAAGGGACGTCACATGAAAATCACCGCCATCGAGGCCTTCCAGGTCCAGTGGGCCCCCGACGACCGCCCCACCCAGCGCAGTGCCTTCGTCCGCATCCGCACCGACGATGGGCCGAGCGGGATCGGCGAAGCCTCGCCCATGCAGGGCGGCCGCGCCTCGCTCGGCATGATCGTCCACGACATCGCTCCGCGGCTGATCGGCGCCGACCCGCTGGACCACGCGGTGCTGCTCGATCGCGCGTTCCACGTGCTGGCGAAGCTGGGGCCGGAAGGTGCGCTCACCGGCGCACTGGCCGCGCTCGATATCGCGCTGTGGGACCTCAAGGGCCACGCGCTCGGCCTGCCGCTGTACAAGTTGATTGGGGGCGCCTGGCGCACCGCGCTGCCGTTCTACGCCTCGATCGGGGGCAATGCGGAACGATCGATCGATCAGGTGCTGCGCGCGGTGGAAGCGCGCATGACGGACCGCCCGGCCGCGGTGAAGATCCGCTTCGACAACGACCGCACCCATCTCGACGTCGACATCCCGGGCGACATCGCCAAGGCGCGCGCGGTGCGCAAGCTGGTGGGTGAGGGCTTTCCGCTCGCCTTCGATGCCAACAACGGCTACTCGACCAGCGGTGCGATAAGGGTCGGCCGCGCGCTGGAAGAGCTTGGCTACTGGTGGTTCGAGGAGCCGGTGCAGCACTACCATCCGCGCGCCATGGGCGAGGTCGCGCGCCGGCTCGACATCACCGTCTCCGCCGGCGAACAGAGCTACACGTTGCCGGCGCTGGTGGAACTGATCGAGGCCGGGGTGCGGATGGTCCAGCCCGACATCGTGAAGATGGGCGGCGTCACCGGCATGCTGCGCGCCGCCGCGCTGTGCCAGGCGCACGGGGTGGAGCTGGTGCCGCACCAGACCCAGCCCACGATCGGCCATATGGCGAGCCTGCATCTCGCCGCCGCACAGGCGCATGCCACCAAACCGTGCGAGTGGAACGATCCGTCCGCGCGCACCCACGTCGTGTTCGCGAATCCGCCGCGGCCGGAGGCGGGGCTGTTCCGCCTGCCCGAAGGCCCGGGCCTGGGTCTCGTCGTGAACGAAACGGAACTGGCGCGCCGGCGGATCGCGCTCGTCTGATCAGGCGGCGCCCGCCATCAGCCCGGCGAGCGCCGCGTTGAACGCCGCCGCCTGCTCATACGCCACCCAATGCCCGGCGCCGTCGATCACCCGGAACCGCAGCTCCGGCCGCAATGCCCGCAACGCGCGTTCGCGCGCGCCGATATCGGGCAGGGACGGCGCATCGCGGCTGCCCCAGATGCCCGCCACCGGGCAGCGCACCGCAGGCAGCGCGTCGGCCAGCCACGTCCCGCGCGAGATCTGCGGCGTCTTCAGCCGCGAATGCCGCGTGTTCCAGTCCTGGATCGCCAACGCCAGCACATCGATCCGCGCCGGATCGGCAATCATCAGCCGCGCGAGGTTGGTCCGATGCGCGGCGATCCGTTCCTCTCCAGCCAGGTGGCGCACTTTCACGAGTTCCACCGCCGCGCGCGGCGTGCCGAGCCCGCCGGAGCCGACGATCGTCAGGCTGCGCACCCGTTCCCCCTCCTGCGCCGCCAGACAGCCGGCCATCACGCCGCCGAAGGAGAACCCGGCGAGATCGTAACGTTCCCTCGCACCCACGAGCCCGGCGAGCCCCTCGGCCAGGATCCGCGCCATCGCGCGCGCGTCTTCCGGTTGCGGCGGCAGGTCCAATTCGCCAAGCCCGGGCAGGTCGGGCGCGATCACCCGATGGTCGCGCGCGAACGCGTCGATGTTGCGCACCCAGTGCCGCCAGGAGCCGCTGCCGCCGTGCAGGAGCACCAGCGCCGGCCCGGCACTCCAGGCGTGCCATACCATCCGCCCGTCGCCGCAGGGCGTCGATACGCGCTCTGCCGCTGTCTCCAGGCGCGCGAGGACGGCGTCCGGCGCATCGGTCAGGCAGGCATCGTCCACGCGGCGGTCTCCGAGCTTTCGTTCGCGCCGCGGGCGGCGTGCATGCCCGATCGTAGAAACCGGCCCGGGAGATCGTCAAGGGCAGGACGCGAGACCGCCAGGGCAATCGGGCGAACCTCAGATCGTTCACCTCTCCCGCTTGGCGGGCTTGGTCCGGTTCGCGGCCCAAGCCCGCAAGCGTGGGAGAGGTGAAGAACCCCGCCCGCTGGGTGTGGGCACGCAAGGGGATGGCGCCCGCCCGGCGCTTGGGGCAGACTGCCTCGGTGCCACGGCCGCCCCACGGATGGTCGTTGCCGTCATAATCGTGCCACCGGCGGCGACAGCGTCGGGGCGGGGAGGCGACTTGGTCGAGAACGTCCTGAACGCCGTTGCGGCGGGGCTCATCATCGGCTGCCTGTACGGCCTGATGTGCATCGGCCTCGGGCTGATCTTCGGCATCATGAAGGTCGTGAACTTCGCCCAGGGCGAGCTGCTGATGCTCGGCATGTATGTCAGCCTCTATCTGGTGGGCGGGTTCGTCGCGCTCGGCATCTTCGGGCCCTATATCGGGCCCTTCGTCGCGGCACTGCTGGCAGGACCGGTGCTGTTCGCCGGCGGGGCGTTGCTGCACCGGTTCCTGATCTCCCACGTCTCCGGGCTTTCCATCGCTTCCCGCACCGAAAGCGGCGGGTTCGGCCAGCTCATCGTGACCCTCGGGATTTCGTTGATCTTACAGAACGGCGGGCTGATCGTGTTCGGCTCCACGCCAAAAAGCGTGCTCACGCCGCTGTCGGCCCGTGCCTTCATCCTCGGTCCGTTCCCGGGCGATGCGCTGCTGTTCCTCAACCAGGCGCGCGTCTATTCCTGCGCGGTCGCGATCGTGGTCGCGGTCCTGCTGTGGCTCGTGATGGAGCGCACCAGGCTCGGCAAGGCGCTACGCGCGGCGGCCGATAACCCGGTGGCGGCGACATACATGGGCATCGACGTCGATCGTGCCTATCGCATCGCCTTCGGCCTCGGCGCCGGGATCACCGCGATCGCCGGCGGGCTGATGGCGACCTATTTGTCGTTCACGCCGTTCGTCGGGCTCGATTACGTGATCATCATGTATTCCGGCGTGGTGCTGGGCGGCATGGGCAGCATCCTGGGCGCGTTCTGGGGCGGGCTCACGGTCGGGTTCGTGCAGCAGGTCTCGGCGCTCGTGTTGCCGCCGCAATTGCAGAACGCGGCGATCTTCGTCGTCTTCCTGCTGATCGTGGGGCTGCGGCCGGAGGGCCTGTTCGGGCGCTCGGCGGAACGCGCATAATGAGGGTCGGGGGCGGCGCACGGCTGCGGCGGGACGGCATCGCGCTGGTCGTGGTCACCATCGTCTACGTCGCGCTCGCGGCGTCCGTGCACAACAGCTACTACCAGCTCATGCTCACCCTGGTGCCGATCTGGGCGGTGCTGGGGCTCGGGTGGAACCTCTTTTCCGGCATGAGCGGGCTCGTATCGTTCGGCCATGCCGCGTTCTTCGGCATCGGCGCCTATGTCGTGACCCTGGCGCTGGTCTATTGGCATCTCACGCCGTGGCTGGGGATTCCGCTCGGCATGGTGGTGGGCGCGCTGGCGGGCGGGCTGATCGGGCTGCCGACGTTCCGGCTGCGTGGGCATTATTTCGCGCTGTCGATGCTCGCCTATCCGCTGGCGATCCTCTACGTGCTGGAATACCTCGGCTTCCAGGAAGTGCCGCTGCCGATGCACCGGGACCATCCGGGGTTGTTCCTGCAATTCACCAACCCGCTGTTCTCCACCCTGGTCGCAGTCGGGCTGTTCGTTGCCGCCATGGTGGCGGGGATGCTGGTGGAGAATTCGCGCTTCGGCCTCGCCCTGCTCGCGATCCGGCAGAACGAGCTGGCGGCGGAGGCAGCCGGGCTCGACACCTGGCGGTGGAAGATGCGCGGAATGGTCGCGAGCGGCGCGATCGCCGCCGCGGCCGGCGGGATGTATGCCTGCGTGCTGCTGATCGTGACGCCGGATTCCGTGTTCAGCGTGATCGTCTCCGCGCAGGCGCTGGTGGTGACCCTGTTCGGCGGCGTCGCCACCGTCTGGGGTCCGGCGATCGGCGCCGTCATCCTGATCCCGCTCGCCGAGACGCTGAACGCGAAGCTCGGCAACATCATCCCCGGCATCCAGGGCGTAGTCTACGGCGTCGCCATCATCGCCATTATGCTGGCCGCGCCGGAGGGCCTGTTCTGGACGTTCCGTGATCGTTTCTTCCGCCGGGCCCCGGTTGTCCCGCCGCTGCGCGCGCGCGCCCCGCCGCCCGCCGCGCCGGCGGACGGGACGACCTTGCTCGACGTGCGCGGCCTGTCGAAATCCTTCGGCGGCCTGCGCGCCGTGCAGGACGTGACCTTCAGCGTCCGCTCGGGCGAGATCCTGGGCATCATCGGCCCCAACGGCGCCGGCAAGACCACCCTGTTCAACCTGCTGAACGGCGTGCTGCGTGCCGATGCCGGCGCCGCCCTGCTGGCGGGCGAGGAACTGCGCGGCCGCAAGGTGCACCAGGTGGCACGCCGCGGCGTCGGGCGCACCTTCCAGGTCGTGCGCAGCTTCCCCCGCCTGTCGCTGCTGGAGAACGTGATCGTCGGCGCCTATGGCACGGGCCTCGACGATTTGGCGGCCGCCGGCGCGGCGGAAGCGGCGCTGGAGGCGGTGGGCCTCGCCGATCGCGCGGCGCGTCCGGCCGGGGAACTGACCAACAAGGGCCTGCGGCTGATGGAACTCGCCCGCGCGCTCGCAGGCAGCCCGCGCCTGCTGCTGCTGGACGAAACGCTCGCCGGCCTGGGGCGGGAGGAATGCGACGAACTGCTCGCCGTGCTGCGCGGGCTGCGCGCGCGCGGCATCACCATCGTCATCATCGAGCACACGATGCACGCCATGCTGCGCCTCGCCGATCGTTTCCTGGTGCTCGATCACGGCCGGGTGCTGGCGGAAGGCGCGCCGCATGCGGTGATGGAGAATCCGGCCGTCATCGAGGCCTATCTCGGCTCCAAATTCCTGGCGCGCCAGCATGCTTGAAGTGCACGACCTGTCGGTGTCCTACGGCGGGCTGCGCGCCTTGCAGGGCGTGTCGCTCGCGGTCGCATCAGGCCAGTTCGTCACCGTGGTGGGGCCGAACGGGGCAGGGAAGACCACCCTGTTCAAGACCATCTGCGGCATCGTTCCGCCCACGGGCGGCAGCGTGTCCTGGGACGGCGCGCCGCTGCTGACCAGGCCTGCCTCGGCGCGCGCGCATCTCGGCATCGCGCATGTACCGGAGGGGCGGCAGGTGTTCCGCACCCTGACGGTGCGCGAGAACCTGGAGATGGGTGCCTATCCGCGCGCCGGCCGCGCGCACTGGGCACACACATTGGAACGCATCCACACCTTGTTCCCGATTCTGGCGGAACGTTCGCGCCAGCTCGCCGGCACCTTGTCGGGCGGGGAGCAGCAGATGCTGGCGATCGGTCGCGGCCTCGCCTCCGCGCCGCGGCTGCTGATGCTGGACGAACCCTCGATGGGTCTCGCGCCGGCGGTGGCGGAGGCGATCTTCGACCGCATCGCCCAGATCCACAAGGAAGACGGGCTTGCCATCCTGCTGGTGGAACAGCGGGTGGCGGAAGCGCTGGAACTGTCCGATCGCGGCTACGTGCTGGAAACCGGGCGGATGGTGCTGGAAGGACCGTACGAGACCCTGCTTGCGGACGATCGCGTCAGGCGATCCTATCTCGGCCTCGGCGAAGAATGAAACCAAAACGGGAGGAATACCATATGACGACACCAACGATCGGACGGCGCACAGCGCTCGGCCTTGGCGGCGCGGCGGCGCTCGCGGGCGCGACCCGCGCCGCCGCAGCACCGGCGGAGGTCGAGATCGCGCTGCTGGTGCCGCTGTCCGGCCCCTGGGCCGAGCAGGGCATCCTGGAGCGCGCCGGCGCGTTGATGGCGATCGACGACGTAAACAAGGCGGGCGGCATCCGCTCGCTCGGGGGCGCCAGGCTCAAGCTGCTCATCATCGACACCGGCGCCACCGCCGAGACCGCCAAGGACGCGGCGCAGCGCATGCTGTCGGAGCACCCGAACCTGGTGGGCGGCATGGGCTGCTGGCTGTCCACCTTCACCTTGGCTGTGACGGAGGTGACGGAGCGGGCCAAGCTCCCCTGGCTCACCCTGTCTTATTCCGATGCGATCACCGACCGCGGGTTCCATTACATCTTCCAGACCTCGCCCACCGCCAACGCGCAGGCCGACCAGATCGTGCCGATCCTGATGAAACTGGCGCAGGACACCACCGGCAAGCGTCCCACCAAGGTCGCCATCGTCGGCGACAACACCGCCGCCTCCGTCAGCTTCCTGAAGCCGATCAAGTCGCACATCCTCCGCGACGAGAAGCTGACCGCGGTGGTCGATCAGATCTACACCCCGCCGCTGTCGGACGCGACCACCCTGGTGCAGCCCGTGCGGGCGGCGCATCCGGATTTCGTGCTGCTGCTCTCCACCGCCAGCGGCGACGACAAGCTGCTCGCCGACACGTTCAGCGAATACGGCATGCCCGGCAGCAAGATGCCGCTGATCGGCAACGGCGGGCACTGGGCGGTGCCGGAGCTGGTGAAGACCACCGGGCCCGCGATCCTGCAGGACATCATGATCGGGCTCGCCAACTGGCCCGGCAAGGATCTGAACGCGCTGTCCGCGCGCTACGTCAAGCGCACCGGCAACCCGTGGTTCGGACACAACGAAATCTTTGCTTATGCCCATGTGCAGATCCTCGCCTGGGCGCTGGATAAGGCCGGGGCGGCAAACCGGGAGAAGGTGGCCGACACGATCCGTACCATGAACGTCACCGACGGCCCGGCGGTCTATTTTCCCGGCCACCATCTGCAGTTCGACAGCAAGGGCCGACGGGTGGATGCCCAGCTCGTCATCGTACAATGGCAGAACGGCAGGCCGGTCACGGTGTTTCCAGAAGACATGGCGGTCGGCAAGGCCGTGTGGCCGACCTGACCATGAGCGCGCTCCGTCCCTGCGAGGGCCATGCCGTACGCGACGCCTACAACGGGCGGGCGCCGATGCCGCTCGACCGCTTCGTCCGGGCCATCAAGGGGAAGGCGCGCAGCTTCATCCTGGACACAGGTTTCGACCCGGCAATGGGGGCGAAGGGCGGGCGGCAGGTCCGGCCTTTCCCCGCCGATCCGAAGGAGACGTAGCCGCGACCCGCGCCGCTCCGCGCGCGGGCAACAGGGAGGGAACAAACAATGCCCGGCACGACGACGATCGGCCGCAGGACGGCCCTCGGCCTTGGCCTCGCTTCCGGCGCCGCGGCGCTGGCGCACCCGGCGCGTGCGGCCGGGAGGGAGGTGAAGATCGGCATGCTGATGCCCTTCACCGGCCCCTGGGCGCGCGAGGGCATCCTGGAACGGCTCGGCGCCGAAATGGCGATCGACGACGTGAACGCTGCCGGCGGCATCGGGGCGCTCGGCGGCGCGAAGCTGGTGCTGGTTCCCTACGACACCCAGGACACCGCGGAGCGCGCGAAGGACGGCTCCACCCGCATGATCGCCGACCATCCCGAGCTGATCGCCGCCCTCGGCTGCTGGCTGTCCACCTTCACCCTGGCGGCGACCGAAGTGAGCGAGCGGGCGAGGCTGCCCTGGCTCACGCACGGCTATTCCGATGCGATCACGGCGCGGGGATTCCACTACGTATTCGATACGTCGGCGCCGGCGTCCTACCAGGCGGCGCACACCGTGCCGGCGCTGCTCGCCATGGCGCGCGCAGCCGGCAAGCATCCGACCCGGGTGGCGATCATCGGCGACAACACCGCGGCCTCGGTCAGCTTCACCAAGCCGCTGCGCGCGCATGTGCTGAAGGACCTCGGCCTGAAGCTCGTTTTGGACGAGACCTACACGCCGCCGCTCGCCGACGCGTCCGGCCTGGTGCAGCCGCTGCGCTCGGCGCGTGCGGATTTCCTGCTGCTGGCCTCATCCAACGTGCCGGACGACAAGCTGATGCTGGACGCGCTGCACGAGTTCGGCCTGTCGTCCCGCCTGCCGGCGCTGACCGAGGGCGGGCACATGGTGGCGCCGGAAGTGGTGCAGACCACCGGGCGCGACATCGTGCAGGGGATGATGGCGGTCGTGACCAACTGGCCGGGTCCGGGAACCGGTCCGCTGGTCGAACGCTTCACCCGACGCACGAAGGAAGCGTGGATGGGCCAGGAATTGATCTTCGCCTACGGGCACATCATGCTGCTGCGCTATCTTCTGGAGCACGGCGCCGCCGCAACCAGGGAGGGCATCGCGCAGGGCCTGCGCACGATCGACATCACCGACGGGCCGGCGATGTATTTCCCCGGGCACCGGTTGCAGTTCGACGTCAAGGGCCTGCGGGTCGGGGCGACACTCGTGATCGTGCAGTGGCAAGCCGGCAAGCCGGTGGCGGTCTATCCGCCTGATACGGCGACGTCGAAGGCGTTCTGGGCATAGGACCGCCGCGTCGGTTCATCCGCCCATCGCACCGGCTTCCAAAATCGCGTCGGCCATCACCCGCGGCGCCTCGCGCGGCAGGAAATGGCCGACCCGGGGAAGGGTCTGCCGGCGTATCGGTCCGGTGAAATGCGCGGCCTCGGTCGCCGGGTCGGGGGCAGGGGTCACGCCGTCCGTCTCGCCGTGCAGGAGCACGCTCGGGACCGAGATCGGCGGCAGCGCGGCCAGGCGCCGCTCGATCGGTTCGAAGGCGGGATCGCCGGGCGCGTTACCGTAACGATGACGATAGGACTGGATGGAGACATCGACGAAGTCGGGGTTGTCGAAGCTCGCGGCGGTGCGGGCGAAGTCTGCATCGTCGAACGCCCAGTCCGGCGACCACATCCGCCACAGCAGCCGCGAGATCTCGCCACGGTGGGCGGCGAGCCCGGCGCGCCCGCGCTCGGTCTGGAAATACCACTGGTACCAGTAGCGCAGTTCCTGCGTCGGCGCGGCCGGCTGCCTCGCCGCGGCGATGTCCTGGATCATATAGCCGGCGCTCACCAGCCCGCGCACCCGCTCCGGCCACAACGCGGCGACGATGCAGGCCGCGCGCCCGCCCCAGTCGTAGCCGCCGAGCACCGCGCGGCCGATCCCCCGGGCGTCCATGAACGCCACCACATCCGCCGCGAGCGCCGCCTGCTGGCCGGACCGCGGCGTGGCGGCATCGCGGAACCTTGTCGCCCCGTAGCCGCGCAGATATGGCACCAGCACCCGCATCCCCGCGCCCGCGAGCATCGGCGCCACGGATCCATACGCCAGCGCATCGTCGGGGAACCCGTGTAGCAGGATCGCCGCCGGTCCGTCCGGCGGCCCGCTTTCCAGATAGGCGATCTCGAGCGACCCGGCGGTGACGCGACGCGGTTCCATGTCAACCCGGCAATGACGTGTCCTGGCCGCGCACCGGATCGGCGATCGCGGCTTCGATGCCGGCGACGCCTTTCCATTCTTCCGGCGGGCGGACGCGGCCGTCGCTGCCGACCTGGTCGATGTTCCAGTAGATCTCCAGCCAGTGCCCGTCGGGGTCGCGGAATTCCACCGCGATCTGGCAGCCGGCGCGGCGGCGGCCCTCGAAGGCGATCGGTACGTGGTGGCGGCGCAGGTGCTCGCGCGCGCGCAGCACTTCGCCGAGGCTGCCGACCTCGAAGGCGACATGGTGCAGGCCGGCGCCGGGGGTTTCGTCGGCGCGGAACAGGGCGATGCCGTGATGGTCGGTGTTGCAGCGCAGGAACGCGGCGCCGCCCGGGATCATGTTGTCGCCGTAAGCGTCCGACACCTCAAAGCCGAGCACCTCCGTGTAGAAGCGGGCCGAGCGCGTGACGTCGGCGACGTGCAAGGCAACATGGCCGATCCTGGCGATCCGGAACGGCAGCCCGTGCGGGCGGGCGAGGCGGGCGATGTCGGTGGCGTCCATGGTCTACGGCCTCCCGGTTTCGACCCCGCCAGCCTAGCAGCCTGTCGGACTTAACGCGACGCGGCGGCGGGTGTTAGCCTCGGGGCATCGCTTCGTGCTTTCCCTGCCCGGACGTCGACCCGATGAGCAACTTCCGCCTGATCGACCGCGACACTGGCTTTCTGATGCCGCCGTCGGTGGACGAGTGGCTGCCACAGCGGCATCTGGCCCGGTTCGTGGTGGAGGTGGTCGATGGCCTCGATGTGCGGGCGATGACCGGCAGCTACCGTGGATCGGGGGAGGCGTCCTACCACCCCCAACTCCTGCTCGGCCTCATCATCTATGGCTACGCCACCGGCGTGTTTTCGAGCCGCAAGCTGGAACGGGCGACCTATGACTCGGTGGCGTTCCGCTTCATCGCCGCCAACGAGCATCCTGATCACGACACGATCGCCGCGTTCCGGCGGCGTTTTCTGAAGCAAATCGAGGCGCTGTTCGTTCAGGTTCTGGGCGTGGCCCGCGAGATGGGCGTGCTGAAGCTGGGCACGGTGGCGTTGGACGGGACCAAGATCCACGCCAACGCCAGCCGCCACAGCGCGCTGTCGTATGAACACGCGGGCAAGATCGAGGCGCAGTTGCAGGCCGAAGTGGCCGATCTGATGGCGAAGGCCGAGGCGGCCGATCAGGCGGACGTGCCGGACGGGATGCGGGTGCCTGAGGAACTGGCGCGGCGCGAGCAGCGTCTGGCGGCGATTGCCCGGGCCCGCGCCACGATCGAGGCGCGGGCGAAGGAGCGCCATGCGCGCGAACGGGCCGAGTATGAAGCCAAGCTCAAGGCGCGTGCAGCCAAGACTGCGGCGACGGGCCGCAAGCCCGGCGGCAGGCCACCGGCGCCACCGGCGCCACCGGCGCCACCGGCGGACAGGCCGCTGCCCACCGATCAGGTCAACCTGACGGACGAGGAATCGCGCATCATGCCGGTGGCGGGTGGCGGGTTCGAGCAGTGCTACAACGCGCAGGCGGTGGTGGCGGCGGGCAGCCTGCTGGTGATCGCGGCCGATGTGGTGCAGGCGCCCAACGACAAGCAGCAGTTGGAGCCGATGCTGGGCAAGATCGCCAACCTGCCCGCTGCGTTGGGCAAGGTTGGCGCGTTGCTTGCGGACAACGGATATTTCAGCGAGGGCAATGTGAACGCCTGTGCCGCGGCGGGGATCGATCCGGTGATCGCGATGGGGCGCGAAGCGCATCATCCATCGCTCGACGAGCGTTTTGCCGCGCCGCCGCCGCCGGCACAGAACCCCGCGCCGCTTGCGGCGATGGAGCATCGGCTCAAGACCCGCGAGGGCAAGCGGCTCTACGCCTTGCGCAAGCAGACGCCCGAGCCGGTGTTCGGCATCATCAAGTCGGTGCTTGGGTTCCGCCAGTTCCTGCTGCGCGGCCTCGACAACGTCCGCGGCGAGTGGAACCTCGTGACCATGGCCTGGAACATGAAGCGGATGTTCGTCCTGGCGAGCACGATCTGAGCCAGATCAGGCCCTGTTGGGGACGATCGAAGGCGCCGCCGACCGCCACGGCCCGATCGTGCCGCTCAGGAACGCCGAAAATACCGATGTGACCGCCCTACGCCCCGCCAGCAGACGCCAACCTCCTCAATCGCCACCTGCACCCGACCGAATGATCCGATACCCCACTCCGACAGGCTGCTAGGGGCGCACCGGGCGGGGTTCAACACCGCTCGCCGCGTGCGCGGCGGCGGGCACCCCCGCCTGACCCGCCGCGCTTGCCCCAGGCCGGGCGCGCCCCTATTCACCGCATTGCAACATGCGGGGCGCCACATGACCGGCTGGCAGTTCTGGATCGATCGCGGGGGCACCTTCACCGACGTCGTCGCCCGCGCGCCGGACGGGCGGCTTTCCACCCACAAGCTGCTGTCGGAAAATCCCGGCCGCTACCGCGACGCCGCGATCGCCGGCATCCGCGCCGTGCTCGGCCTCGCCCCAGACGCCCCGATCCCGCCCGGCACGATCGACGCCGTGAAGATGGGCACGACGGTCGCGACCAATGCGCTGCTGGAGCGCAAGGGCGAGCGCACCCTGCTGATCGTCAACCGCGGCTTCGCCGATGCGTTGCGGATCGGCAACCAGGCGCGCCCGCGGCTGTTCGACCTTGCGATCACCCTGCCGTCGCTGCTGTACGAACGGGTCGCCGAAATCCCCGGCCGCGTCGGCGCCGACGGCACCGAGGTCGAAAAGCTCGACGAAGCCGCCGCGACCGCCGCCTTCGCCATCGCCCGCGCCGCCGGGATCACCGCCTGCGCCATCGTGCTGATGCACGCCTGGAAATACCCTGCCCACGAGGAGCGCCTGGCGGAGCTGGCGCGCGCAGCCGGCTTCACCCAGGTCTCCGCCAGCCACGACGTGAGCCCACTGCTGCGCCTGGTCCCGCGCGGCGACACCACCGTGGTCGATGCGTATCTGTCGCCGATCCTGCGCCGCTACGTGGACCAGGTGGCGGGCGAACTCGCCGGCGTGCGCCTGTTCTTCATGCAGTCGAGCGGCGGCCTTGCGGAGGCGCATAGTTTCCAGGGCAAGGACGCCATCCTGTCCGGCCCCGCCGGCGGCATCGTCGGTGCCGCACGTACCGCTGCGATGGCCGGTCTCGAGCGCATCATCGGCTTCGACATGGGCGGCACCTCGACCGATGTCGCACTGTACGCCGGCGCGTTCGAGCGCGCGTTCGAGACCGAGGTCGCCGGCGTGCGCATGCGCGCGCCGATGATGGCGATCAACACGGTCGCCGCCGGTGGCGGCTCGATCCTGCATTTCGACGGCGCACGCCTGCGGGTGGGCCCCGACAGCGCCGGCGCCGATCCCGGCCCGGCCTGCTACCGCCGCGGCGGCCCGCTCACGGTCACCGACGCCAACGTCTGCGTCGGCAAGATCCAGCCCGCGCATTTCCCGGCGATCTTCGGCCCCGACGGCGGCCTGCCGCTCGACCGCGCCGTGGTCGCCACGCAATTCGCCGCCCTGGCCG
The DNA here is from genome assembly GCA_963708095.1 of uncultured Pseudomonadota bacterium. Lineage (GTDB taxonomy): Bacteria > Pseudomonadota > Alphaproteobacteria > Acetobacterales > Acetobacteraceae > JAJZVS01. The sequence continues at coordinate 933,643 of OY970182.1, read as the reverse complement.
ACGAGATTGCCGCCGCCACCGGGCATAAGCGCGCGCCGGAGGAAGTGGCGGAGGGTTTCCTGCGCATCGCGGTTGCCAACATGGCGAACGCGATCAAGCAGGTTTCGGTACAGAAAGGATACGATCCGGCGGACTTCGCGCTCGCCTGTTTCGGCGGCGCCGGCGGGCAGCACGCCTGCCTCGTGGCGGACGCGCTCGGGATGCAGACCGTATTCCTGCATCCGTTCGCCGGCGTGCTGTCGGCCTACGGGATGGGGCTTGCCGACCAGGCCGCGCTGCGCGAGCAGGCGGTGGAACGGCCGCTCGATCCCGCCGCCATGCCGGCACTGCACGCGCTCGCCGACCGGCTGGCGGCCGATGCCGCCGCCGCGCTTGCCGCTCAGGGCGCCGATCCGGCTGAGATCGTCACGCATCGCAGCCTGCACGTCTGCTACACCGGCACCGAGGCGGCACTGATCGTGCCGCTCACGGACCACGACCGTATCGTCGCGGACTTCACCGATGCCCACCGGGCCAGATTCGGCTTCGCCACCCCCGATCACCCGCTGACCGTGCAGGCGGTGGCGGTGGAGGCGGTCGCGGCGGGGGTGGCCGTCGCGGAAGGGCACCTGCCGGCCCGCGCGGAAGGGGCGCCGGCGGAGATCGACCGGATCTCGCTGTTCAGCGGCGGGGTCGCGCACGACGCCCCGGTATTCGACCGCACGGGTTTGGGCGCCGGCGATACCATCGCCGGCCCGGCGCTGATCCGCGAGGCGAACGCCACCACCGTCGTCGAACCCGGCTGGCAGGCGGAGATCACGCCGCGCGACCACATGCTGCTGCGCCGGATCGCACCGCTGCCGGACCGGGAAGTCGCCGGCACCGGGCGGCCGGATCCCGTGCTGCTCGAACTGTTCAACAACCTGTTCATGAACGTTGCGGAACAGACCGGCGCCGTGCTGCAGAACACGGCGATGAGCGTGAACATCAAGGAGCGGCTGGATTTCTCCTGCGCCGTGTTCGATGCCGACGGTGCCCTGGTCGCCAACGCACCGCATATCCCGGTGCATCTCGGCGCGATGGGGGAGAGCGTGCGCACCGTGCTCGCGCACCGGCGCGGAACGCTGAAACCGGGCGACGTGGTGGCGCTGAACAATCCGTACAACGGCGGCACGCACCTGCCCGACGTGACGGTGATCACGCCTGTGTTCGATACTTCGGGCACGCGTCTGCTGTTCTTCGTCGGCTCGCGCGGCCACCACGCCGATATTGGCGGCATCACGCCGGGTTCCACCCCGCCCGTCTCCACCACGTTGGAGGAGGAAGGCGTGGTGATCGACGATTTCCTGCTGGTCGACGGCGGACACTTCCGGGAGGCGGAATTGCGCGCGCTGCTAGCCTCCGCCCGCTATCCCGCGCGCAGCCCGGACGTGAACGTCGCCGACATCAAGGCGCAGGTGGCGGCGAACGAGAAGGGCGTGCAGGAACTCGGCCGGGTGGTGGCGCATTACGGCTGGGACACGGTTGCCGCCTACATGCGCCACGTGATGGACAATGCCGAAGAAAGCGTGCGCCGGGTTCTCTCGCGCATCGGCGACGGACGGTTCGACTACACGATGGACGACGGCGCGCCGTTGCGCGTGGCGGTCACGGTTGATCGCACAGCACGCACCGCGAAGGTGGATTTCACCGGCACCGCGGCCCGGCGCGACCGCAACAACTTCAACGCGCCGGCGGCGGTGACCCGCTCGGTGGTGCTCTATGTGTTCCGCTGCCTGGTGGGCGACGACATCCCGCTGAACGACGGCTGCCTGAAGCCGCTGGAGATCGTGATCCCGCCGGGATCTTTCCTCTCCCCGCTGCCGGGGGCTGCGGTGGTGGCGGGCAATACCGAGGTGTCGCAGGCGGTGTGCAACGCGCTGTTCGGAGCGCTGGGCGCGATGGCCTGCTCGCAGGCGACGATGAACAACTTCCTGTTCGGCGATCCCACCTGGCAATATTACGAAACGATCTGCGGCGGCACCGGCGCCGGTCCGGGGTTCGACGGCACCTCGGCAATACAGACCCACATGACCAACACGCGCATGACGGACCCCGAAGTGCTGGAGCTGCGCTATCCGGTGCGGCTGGAAAGCTTCGCGATCCGCCGCGGCTCGGGCGGCGCCGGGCGCTGGCACGGCGGGGACGGGTCGGCGCGGCGGATCCGGTTCCTCAAGCCGATGACGGCGGTGATCGTGGCCTCACGTCGCAGCGTGGCGCCCTTCGGGCTGGCGGGCGGGGCGGACGGCGCGGCCGGACGGCAATGGGTGGAACGCGCGGACGGGACGCGCGAGGACCTTGCCGGCACCGCGCGGGCGGAGCTCGCGCCGGGCGATGCGTTCGTGATCGAAACGCCGGGCGGCGGGGGGTACGGGGCGGCGTAGCGCCCCAGGGGTAGCGCCCCCCGGGGGTAGCATCGGGTCAGGACAGCGCCCGCAGCATCGCGCACAGGCCCTCGGCATCCCCGACCCCGGCCTCGATTGCGCGGTGGGTGCGCTCCCAGATCGGCAGCGCCGCGCGCAGCGCCGCCTTTCCCGCCTCGGTCAGCCGCAGCCGCCGCCCGCGGCGGTCCGACGGGTCGGTCTCGACCGCAATCAGGCCGCGCCGTTCCAGCGGCTTGAGCGCCGCGGTGAGGGTCGTGCGGTCCATCGCGAGCAGCGCCGCCACCGGTCCCATCGGCGGCGGCTCCGGCCGGTTCAGCGCCATCAGCAGGGAGAACTGGCCGTTGGTCAGCCCCGCTGGCCGCAGCGCCGTATCGAACCGCCGCGCCAGCGCGCGCGCTGCCCGCTGGGCGTGCAGGCAGAGGCAGGTGTCGCGCACGTGCAGGGTGGTCGCGAAGGGAACATCGGAAGGGGTTGACACGGAGGTGATATGTTGATATCAACTTTCCCTGTCAAGGAGGGGCCGCGGGAACGGCGCCCCGATCGCAACAGGGAGAACCCCAGGATGCACGGGCAATTCGTCTGGTACGAGCTGATGACCACCGACACCGCAGCGGCGACGGCGTTCTACCGCGCCGTCATGGGCTGGAACGCGGAGGATGCCGGCGTGCCCGACCACTCCTACACCCTGCTTTCGGTCGGAACCACCCACAGCTGCGGCCTGATGGCCCTGCCGCCCGAGGCGGCCGCCCAAGGCGCGCGCCCGGGGTGGATCGGCTACATCGCCACGGCCGACGTCGACGCAACCGCTGCGCACGTGGCAGAACGTGGCGGCGCCATCTGCCACCAGCCGGAGGACATCCCCGGCGTCGGCCGTTTCGCGGTCGTTGCAGATCCGGACGGCGCGGTCTTCGGGATGATCCGCGGCATCCAGCAAGGGGAGGCGCCGCCGCAGCCCGCCCGCGGAACGCCGAGTTACTGCGGCTGGCGGGAGCTGTATGCCGCCGACCGCGAGCGCGCGTTCGCGTTCTACGCGGGCCTGTTCGGCTGGACCAAGGCCGATGCGATCGATATGGGCCCGATGGGCGTCTACCAGCTTTTTGCCACCGGCGACGCGCCGGTAGGCGGCATGATGACCCGCCCGGAGGGATGCCCGCGACCGTGCTGGCAGTTCTATTTCACCGTCCCCGAGATCGACGCCGCCGTCGCGCGCGTGCAGGACGCGGGCGGGCGGATCGTCAATGGTCCGCACGAGGTTCCGGGCGGGGAATGGATCGTCCAGGGCCTCGATCCACAGGGCGCGATGTTCGCGCTGGTGGCCCTGCGCCGCGCGTCGGCGTAAGCTGCCGGCTCCGATCATTACGAATCGGGCGCAAGGTCGGACAGGACCCGCGCGAACGCCAGTCCGGTGAAATCGCCGGAGGTGCCGGCGGCAGTGCGCCGGTCCCCCGCCGTCACGGCAGGGCTTCACTCATCGGCCCTGCCGCCCGACGCCCCCATGCCGCGGCGCGATCGGCCCCGGCATGGCCCGCTCCGCCGCATCCGCGAGCTGCTCTTCATGGCGGCGCAGGAATATCACCCCCAGCACCCCAAGCCCCAGCACCAGCCCGGTCAGCGTCAGCCCCATCGGCCCCAGCAGGTGCTTGATCCGGCTCCCGAACATATACGCCCCGCCGCCGTACAGCCCCGACCACACGATCCCGCCCGCCGCGTTGAACAGCAGGAACCGCGGCCAGGTCATTTGGCTCGTGCCGGCCAGGAACGCCGCCAGCGCGCGCAGCACGGCCACGAAGCGGCCGAAGAACACCACCTTGCCGCCATGGCGTCGGAACAGATACTGACCGAGCCGGATGCGCCGCTCGGTCATCCGCACATAGCGCCCGAACCGCAGCAGCAACCACAGTCCGAACTCGCGCCCCAGCCAGAAGCCGATGTTGTCGCCCAAGATGGCGCCCAACGACGCCGCGGCGATCACGATCCAGATGTTCAGCTTGTGCGTCGCTCCCGCATACAGCGCCGCGGCGATCAAGGTCGTCTCGCCAGGAAACGGGATGCCGATGCTCTCGATCCCGACGGCGAGCGCGACCGCGCCGTAGCCCGCATGGTGCAGCAAGGCGGCGTGTTCCGGGCTCAGACGCGTTCTCCTGCTGCGGACGGGAAGGGGGGGAGGGGTTCGCCGCGTGTACCCGCGTCCCGCGCGCGCGTCCACCGCGCGGCTGGGCGACCGCCGCAGTCCGCGAAAGCGGCGAACATCTCCTCGAGCGCGCGCAACCGGCCCTCGGTGGTCATGGATGGCATCGGGATCGGTGTGTGCGCCCCGGCTTCCCGTACGCCGTACGCCAACGCCCCAGCTACCCCGGCGGACGTACATTCCCGCCGCTGAACGCCCTCGCCGCCGGCGACCGTGCCGCCGCGCCCCTGGAACCCGCGGCCGACCGCGGATCCGGCCGGCCGCCAACCCTCCCACGCGCCTCGAACGCCCCAACCGGCGAACATCGCCCCCGCGCCGCCGGCACGTCTCCGCCGTAACCCCCACCCCGCCCGCGCTTGCGCGATCCCGCCATCCGGCCCATCTGCCCGCGACGGATCGAGCAGAAGGCGAACCGGATGCCCAGCCCCCAAGCGATCGAGGCGGCGGATCGCGCCGCCCGCCATTGGCGCTATGAGCCCTCCACCGCGCAGCCCTCCCATGGGGCCGCGCCGCCGCCGGACGAGCAGGTGGCGATGCTGTCGCGCATGCTGCTCGACACGTTCAACCCCTACCGCCCGGCCGTGATCGACTGGCCGAAGCTCGACGACGAGGCCCGCACCCGCCTCGTCACCCTGCCGATCTGGGACATCGCGGTGCAGACCGAGGGCCGCGCCCGCCTGCGCATCCTGAGCTACGCCCGCCGGATCGCCATCCCGGTCCTGCGCGAGGCGTTCGAGCTGATGGCCTTCGAGGAAGGCCGCCACAAGGAAGTCCTGTCGCGCCTCGTGGAAGCCTACGGCATCCAGCTCGAACCGGAGCCCGAATACGTCGAGCCGAAGGACCCCGAATGGGGCTTCATGGTCACCGGCTACTCCGAGTGCATCGACAGTTTCTTCGCCTTCGGCCTGTTCGAGCTCGCCCGCCGCTCCGGCTTCTTCCCGCCGGAGTTGGTGGAGACGTTCGAACCGGTGATCCAGGAGGAAGGCCGCCACATCCTGTTCTTCGTGAACTGGGTGGCCTGGCACAAGCGCACCATGCCGCTGTGGCGGCGGCCGTGGTTCGCGCTCAAGACGCTCGGGGTGTGGGCCTACCTGATCCGCGAGCGCATCGGCCTCGCGCGCGACGTGAGCGCGGGAGAGAAGGAGAACGCCAATTTCACCGTGGACGGCGCGAGCGCGGTGGGTGGCGAGGTGGACCCCGCGGAGCTGATGGCGCTCTGCCTGGCCGAGAACGACCGCCGCCTGGCCGGTTACGATCCGCGGCTGCGCAAGCCGCGCACGGTGCCGGCGCTGGTGCGCCTCGTGCTGCCCGTGCTGCGCTGGAAGTCCCACCGCCGCGGCTGAGCGGTGCGCGGTAGGACCGGGGGAAGGGGGGCCGGCATCCCCGTCAGGGCAATCCGGCGAACGTCCGGTGCGCCCAATCTGCACAGCAATGTCCTTTCCGCGACTGCAATCGACCTTTCCCCGCCGCCCTCGGGCCTTGGCCGCCGGCGCGGGCTGGTCCACTCTCCGCCGAACCGCTTCGGAGCCCTTCGCCATGCTCGACATCGTCTTCGCCTCCGCCGCCCTACCGCGCGCCGGCGCGCTCGTCCTGCCGCTCGTCGAAGAGGCGGCGTTGTCCGGCCTGGGGGCCGCCGCGGATCAGGCGACCGGCGGGGCGATCGCCCGCGCGCTTGCCGCGGCCGAGTTCAAGGGGGCGAAGGGCAAGACCTGCGTCGTCCTCGCCCCCGGCGCCGGCCTGACCAGGGTCGTCGCGGTGGGCCTCGGCAAGTCCGCCGACCTCACCCCGCGCCGGGTCGAGGAAGCCGGCGGCACCGCCGCCGCCGCGGTCGCGCGCGAGACCGAGGCCGCGGTGGCTGCGGACGGGCTCGACCCCGCCCAGGCCGCGGCGTTCGGCCTCGGCGCGGTGCTGCGCGCCTACCGCTTCGACAAATACCGCACCAAGGAGAAACCCGAGGACAAGCCGCGCCTCGCCCGCCTCACGGTGCTCGGCGCCGACCCGGAGGCGGCGCGCAGCCGCTTCGCCCCGCTCGGCAAGCTGGCGGAGGGCGTCTTCCTCACCCGCGACCTCGTGACCGAGCCGCCGAACGTCCTGAACCCCGCCGAATTCGCCGAACGCTGCCGCCCGCTCGCCGCCCTCGGCCTCAAGGTGGAGATCATGGGGCCGGAAGAGCTGCGCAAGCTCGGCTTCGGCGCCCTGCTCGGCGTCTCGCAGGGCAGCGCCAACGAGCCGCGCATGGTGGTGATGCGCTGGAACGGCGGCCCGGCGGGCGCCAGGCCGGTCGCCTTCATCGGCAAGGGCGTCACCTTCGACACCGGCGGCATCAGCATCAAGGGCGCCGGCGGCATGGAGGACATGAAGTGGGACATGGCCGGGGCCGGCACCGTCACCGGGCTCATGGCCGCGCTCGCCGGGCGCCGCGCCAAGGTCAACGCCGTCGGGCTGATCGGCCTGGTGGAGAACATGCCCTCAGGCACCGCGCAGCGGCCGGGCGACGTGGTGACGAGCTATTCCGGGCAGACGATCGAGATCATCAACACCGACGCCGAGGGCAGGCTCCTGCTCGCGGACGTCCTTTGGTACTGCCAGAAGACTTTCGATCCGGTGTTCATGGTCGATCTCGCGACCCTGACCGGGGCGATCATCGTCGCCCTCGGCCACGAGAACGCCGGGATGTTCGCCAACAACGACGAACTGGCAGCCCGGCTGGAAGCGGCGGGGAAAGCGACCGGGGAGGCGGTTTGGCGGATGCCGCTCGGCGAAGCCTATGACGAGCAGATCAAGTCCGCCATCGCCGACATGAAGAACGTCGGCGGAAGGCCCGGCGGGTCGATCACTGCGGCACAGTTCCTGCAACGCTTCGTGGCCGGCAAGCCCTGGGCGCATCTCGACATCGCCGGCATGGCCTGGTCGTCGAAGGACACCGCCTGCGCGCCCAAGGGTGCGACCGCGTTCGGCGTACGGCTGCTCGACCGGCTGGTGGCCGAGCACTACGAGACCGCCGACCGCTGACCGGTAGCGGCACAAGATGGCCGAGGTCGGCTTCTACCACCTGACCCGGACCCCGCTCGACCAGGCGCTGCCGCGGCTCCTCGGCCGTACCCTGGCGGCGGGGGAGCGGGCGGTGGTGCGCTGCCCCGCGGCCGAGCGGGTCGCCGCTCTCGACAAGGCGCTGTGGGAGTGCGCCGAGCCGGACTGGCTGCCGCACGGCACCGAAGCGGACGGGGATGCCGACCTGCAACCCGTGTGGCTGACTGCGACGGACGAGGCCCCGAACGGCGCCCGCTTCCTGTTCCTGGTGGAGGGCGCCGAAGCGGCCGATCTCGCCCCGTACACGCGCGTGTTCGACCTGTTCGACGGGCGCGACGAGGCTGCCGTCGCGGCGGCGCGGGCGCGCTGGCAGGCGGCGCGCGCGGCGGGACACACGCTGTCTTACTTGCAGCAGGGCGCACGCGGCTGGGAGAAGCGCCAGGGATAGCGCCGGTTCCGTTTCGATTGCGCCGGCCGCCGTTCCGCGCGATGGTTCGATTGCGATCGGACCCGCCGGGTGGGCGCGCCGTCGGGGCAGGGAGGGGGAACCATTTCATGACCTGGCCGCACTCGATCCGCGCGGCGGCGATCGGCGCACTGCTGGCGCTTCCGACCGCGGCAGCAGCCGCCACATCGGGCGATGGCCAAGCCCTGGCGCTGCACGGGGCGGGCGCGGGGCCACCGTGCTCGGTCTGTCACGGCGCGCAGGGCCAGGGCAACGCCGCCATCGGCGCACCCGCGCTGGCTGGCGAGGGGGTGGCGTATCTGCACGAGCAACTCGCGAATTTCGCCGCCGGCCGCCGCCGTAATCCGATCATGCAGCCGATCGCCGCCGGGTTGTCGCCCGCGCAGCGGGAGTCGGTGGCGGCATATTACGCCCGGTTGCCGCCGGCCGCGCCGCCCACCGCGCCTCCCGAAGCTCCGGCCGATCCGCGCGGCGTCCGGCTGGCGGAACGCGGCGACTGGTCGCGGAACCTCCCCGCCTGCGCGCAATGCCACGGGCCGGACGGGATCGGCGTGCCGCCCAGCTTTCCGCATCTGGCCGGGCTGGCCGCGCCGTATACCGCCGCGCAGCTTGACGCGTTCCGCAGCGGCGCGCGCCCGCCCGGGCCGCTCGGGCTGATGGCGGTGGTGGCGCGCAAGCTGTCGGCCGCCGACAGTGCGGCGGTCGCCGCCTATTTCGCCGTCGCCGGCGGCACCGCGGCGACGGGGGCCGGACGATGAGCCGCCTCGGGATGCCGCGCCGCACCGGGATGGCTGCGGCTGCCGTGCTCGCTGCCGTGCTCTGGGCCGCCGTAATGCCGGGCGCATGTGCGGCCGGGCCGCCACCGGCCGCGGTGGCGTTCCATCCTCCGCCCGAAACCGCCATCCCGGCCGGCCCGCTCGGCCGGGAGATCCGGCTGGGCGAGGCAATCTTCCGCCACACCGACACCGCCGCACCGCAGTTCGTCGGTAACGACCTCCGCTGCAGCAACTGCCATCTGGACGGTGGCCGCCTGGCCGGGTCGGCGCCGCTCTGGGCCGCCTGGGTGGCGTTTCCCGCCTATCGCAGCAAGACGAAGCAGGTGAACACCTTCGGCCAGCGGCTGCAGGGCTGTTTCCGCTACAGCATGAACGGCACGCCGCCGCCGCTCGGCAGCAAGGTGCTGGTGGCGCTGGAGGCTTATTCCGCTTGGCTGGCGCGCGGCGCGCCGACCGGGGCGAAGCTCGCCGGTCGCGGCTACCCGCGCCTGCCGAAGCCGGCCGCGGCGCCCGATTACGCCCGCGGCGCGGCGGTGTTCCAACAGAATTGCGCGCTCTGCCATGGCGCCGACGGGCAAGGGCAGCGGGCGGGCGGGCAGGTGGTGTTTCCGCCGCTGTGGGGGGCTCGGTCGTACAACTGGGGGGCGGGGATGACTTCGATCGCCGCCGCGGCGGGGTTCATCAAGGTCAACATGCCGCTCGGCCTCGGCAATAGCCTGTCCGACCAGCAGGCCTGGGACGTGGCGGCGTTCGTCGACAGCCACGACCGTCCGCAGGACCCGCGCTTCACTGGCTCGGTGGCGGAGACGCGGGCGAAGTTCCACAACTCCTCGCAGTCCATGTACGGGCTGACGGTGGAGGGCCATGTGCTGGGCGCGCCCGGGCCGAAGTGAACGCCGTGAGTGGGGATGGACAAGGCGGGGATGGACAAAACAGGGACGCGCAAGACCCAGGTCAGCTCGTGCGGCCCGGACGCGCATCCCCGGGGACCGGGCGCCGGTGGCCAGCACCCCTCGGGCCCGGCGGCGTCGGTGCGGGACCCGTTCTACCGGTCTCGCAGGCTGTCCGCCGCGGCGGCGGCGATCAGCTCCGCCGTATCCATGGGCGCCAGCCGGTAGAGCGTCACCTCCCGCGTCTCGCGATCCTCCAGCTCCCGCGTGGTCGGCACGATGTAGCGGGCGAAGGCGATAAGCCCAGCGGTCGGCAGGTAGGCTCGTCCCGGATCGGCCACGACCACCTCCGCCTGCCGGGCCATCACCCGCAGCCAGGGGAGGATACGCCCGGTCATCGGTGCCTCGTAGCAGACGTCGCCGCACAGAATCACGTCCCAGCGGCACGGTGCGCCCACCACGTCCGCGGCCAGCGTAACGGTGATCCCGTTCGCCGCCGCGTTCAGCGCGATGGCGGCGCGGGCCAGCGGATCGATCTCGGACGCTTCCACCGCCGCCGCGCCGGCGCGTGCGCAGGCGAGCGCGGCGATCCCGCAGCCGGCCGCGAAATCGAGCACCCGCCGCCCCGCGACCAGTCCCGGATGATCCAGCACATGCCGCGCCAGCGCCTGCCCGCCCGGCCAGGCAAAGGCCCAGAACGGCGGGGCGACGTTGCGAGCGGCCAGCCAGTCCTCGGTCGCCTGCCAGAGCGGGGTGACCTCGGCTGCGAGGTGCAGGACCAGCTCGGGCACCAGCGGCGCGGACGCGGGCGCGGCATGGGCGCGGATGAAGGCGGCTGGGTCGGTCACCTTGGGCGTATCGGCCTCCTGTTGCCGCGGCGCCGGGCAGGCGGTCCGCGTCCGTCGCGTGCGTACGCCTGGCGCCGACCCGATATAGACGGCCGCGCGGCGATCGCCATGGCCCGGGCGGTCGACGGGACCCGTCCGATCGCGCCCACCGGCGAGGGCAATCGAGCGAAGGCGCGTACCCCCTTCCTCTATCTTCCCTCTCGCAAGGGGAGGGGAGAAGAGGGTGTCGTTTCGCCCGATCGCCCTGTCCAACGGGCGGCGGCGCCTTGTCGCCTCCCCGCCCGTTCCCTATCCTCCCCAGATGGATATCCACCAGCCCGAGTCGCCATCGGGCCGTGCCGCGTTCGACCGCGTCCTGACCGGCGCCGATGCGTCGCTGGCGGAAGCCGAACGCCAGATCGGCACGGCGCTAAAAACCCTGCGCCGCCTGCGCCGCGCTGCGCAGGAGGGCGACATCGCCGGCCTCCCCGGCAAGATCGCCGATGCGGCGGATATCGCCGAGCGGGCCGTCGCCCCGCTGCGCGCCGGCGCCGCAGCGTTCGACTACGACCTCGAAACCGCCTTCGCCGACGGCAGCTATCTCGACGAGCTGGCCGCGGCGGCACACGAGGCCGGCCTCACCCTGGTGCGGCGCGACGGGCGCATCACCGCCTATCCGGTGGTGCTGCGGCTCGATGCCAAGGCCCAGGGGGTGCGGGTCGGTAAGAAACTCGAACGCCGGCTGCGGCCCGCATTCCTGGTCGCGCAACTCAAGAAATTGCAGTCCCGGCCGAATCGCTTCAACGCCCGCGGGTTCCTCGACCGGCTGCTCAAGCCCTATGCGCTGTTCGCCCGCGCCGAGGTGCCGCGCTGGCGCCCCAACCAGCCCGGCGACGGCCCCCTGGTGGCGCTCGTCGACCTGCACGAGGCGCTGACCTTCTCGCCCGCCGCCGCTGCCGACTACCCGATCGAGGAATTCGTCTGCGACCTGCTGCGCCTCGACCGCGAACCCGCCGCCCGGTCCGCCCGCGGCCATCGCTACGAGCTTGCCGGCTCGACCGGCAAGAAAGGCGCCAGGCGCCTGACCCTGTTCGACGAGCAGGGCGAACAGCACGACTATTTCGCGATCCGCTTCGTGCTGGACCCGTGAGATGGAAGAGCTGGCGCCGGACCCGCTCGCGCTCGATGCCTGGCTCGACATCCTCGCCCGCGAGTATCTGGACGGCTTCGTTCCCGCCGGTGGCGGCTGCCTGAAGATCGCGGTCGCCGACGACGCGCTGATCGCCCCGGCGATCGCGCGGCTCACGGCGCTGGCCGCCCGGCACCGCCTGCGCGCGGTCGCGATCGATGCCGCGCACACGAAGCTGCACCTGCCGCAGGATGTGTTCTTCGCCCTCGCCCGCGCCCTGCCGTGGACGCAGATGGTGCAGACCTATCTGGAAGCTCTGTTCGCGGCGAACAACTATTCCTGGCCGCGCCCCGGGGTGCCGATGTCGCGCGCCGCCCTGGCCGAGGCCCTCGGGATCGCCCCCCCGCTGCTGAACAGCGCGATCAACGCCTGGCTCACCCGCGGCATCTGGAACAACCGCGACTATGCGCAGGATTTCCGCAGCGCCCTGCTCGCGCTGTGCCTGGCGGCGCTGGAGACGGACCACGCCGTCGCGGCGCCGGTGCTGGCCTGGCTGCAGGGCGAGAAAGTCCCCGCCGCTCTGCTGCGTGCCGCCGGCATCGGCGGGCGCATTACCCGCGCCGGCGCACGCGCCATGCTGGTCTCGCTCTGCCACTGGGTGCGCCGCAGCGGTGCCGCCGGGCTGATGGTCACGCTCGATGCGCGCCGCCTGCACGAGCCCGGCGCGGTGGCGGACGGGGAGGTGCGCTATTCCCCCGCTGCCGTGATGGACACCTACGAGGTGCTGCGCGAACTGATCGACGACGCCGAAAACCTGCCGGGCCTGTTCGTCGTGGTGCTCGCCAACCCGGCGCTGATCGGCGGCGAGCCGCGCCGCACGCTCGACGCCTACGACGCGCTCCGAATGCGCGTCTGGCCCGACGTGCGCCCCGGGGTGGGACAGAACCCGGTGGCGCCGCTGGTGTGGCTCGGCGCATGAACGTCCAGGCGCGCATCGCCGTCGAGGCGCTCCGGGCCGGCGTGCCGAACCGCGCCGCGATCCGCCTGATGGGCAACGAGCATACGGTGATCGAGGTCGCGTTCGACCAGGCGCTGCATGATGCCTGGGACACCGGAACCCGGCGCACCGGCCTCGGCATCGCCGGTGGGTTCGGCGCCGGCAAGTCGCACCTGCTGGGCTACCTGGCCGAGGTGGCGCGCGGCCAGCACGGTGTCGTCAGCCGGGTCGCGATCAGCAAGGAAACCCCGCTCGCCCACCCCGCTGCGGTGTTCGCCGCGGCGCTCCGCACTGCCGTGCTGCCCGATTCTGCCGACGACGCGCTGGGCGCCTGCCTCACGGCGCTGCGCGAGCGCCCGGCGGCGCTGGAGGCGCTGGAGGAGGAGGTCAGCGCGCCCGCGGCCGGCTTCGCCCCGATCTTTGCCGCCGTGCTGTTCCTGCTGCGCCGGAGCGCGACCACCGCCGAACTCGTGCGCGCGATCGAGCGCTTCCTCGCCGGCGGTCGGCCGCCGACCCCGGCCATCCGCCGCGCGCTGCGCGAGGCCGGTGCGCGCGGCACCTTCCCGCTCGGGCCGGTGGAGGCGAAGGCGCTGCTGGAGCAGCGGATCACCTTCGCGCCGATGCTGTTCCGCGCCGCCGGCTACGGCCTCTGGTGCCTGCTGCTCGACGAGGTCGAGCTGATCGGCCGCTACACGCCGCTGCAACGGGCGCAGTCCTACGCCCAGCTCGCCACCTGGCTCGGCCTGCCGGGCGCGCGGCGCTTTCCCGGCATCGTCACCGTCTATGCGATCACCGACGATTTCGTCGCCGAGGTGATCAACCCGAAGCTCGACAGCGAGCGCCTGCCGGAGCGGCTGCGCCTCAAGGGCCGCGAGCGGGAGGCGGCGCTGGCGCTCGCCGCCATCGGCGCGATCGAACGGACGATGCGCGAGCACCGGCTGGCCCCACCCGAGGCGGGCGAGCTCGCCGCCTGCCACGACAAGCTGCGCGGCCTCTACACCGCGGCCTACAACTGGCCCGCCTCCGCGCTGCCGCCGGCCGAGCGCACCGGCTCGCGCCGGATGCGCCACTACATCAAGGGCTGGATCACCCAATGGGACCTTGCGCGCCTAGCCGACCGCAATGGCCCGGTCGTCTCGCGACCGATGGTCACGAACTACGCCGAGGACGCCAGCCTGGAAGCAGCGCCCGCGCCCGAGGACGAGACCGAATGACCCGCGCCCGCATGACCGGCGCCCACATGACCCGCGCCCGCTTGACCGGTGATGGCCGCGCCGCCTGAGGCGTTCGGCCTGACCTGGCCCGCCCCGCTGCCGCCGTACCAGCAGGCCGGGATCGCCCGGCTGCTCGCCCGTCCCGGCGTGCTGCTGGCCGACGAGATGGGCCTCGGCAAGACCATCCAGGCGATCGCGGCGCTGCGCCTGCTGCTGGGCGACGAGGCGGCCGGGGCGGCGCTCGTAGTGGTGCCGGCGAGCCTCGTGCTGCAATGGCGGCGCCATCTGCGCGACTGGGCGCCGGACCTCGCGCTTGCCACCTGCACGGGGGCCGGGGCGGAGCGGCGACAACGCTGGCGCGCGCCGGCGCAGGTCTTCCTGGTGGGGTATGATTCGTTGCGCGCCGACGCCGCGCTGCCGGCGCCATACGGGCCGCTGCGTCGGCGCTGGCGCGTGGTGGTGGCCGACGAGGCGCAGCGCATCAAGAACGCCGGCACCGATCTCGCCGCCACCCTGAAGGCGCTCGATCGCGAGCGTGCCTGGGCGCTGACCGGCACGCCGCTCGAGAACGGCGTGGACGATACGGCCTCGATTCTCGACTTCGTCGCCCCCGATGCCGGCCGTCGCGGCGCACTGCTGGCCGGCGTGCGTCGCGCGCTCGGCCAGGTGCAGCTGCGCCGCCGGCGCGCCGAGGTGCTGCCCGAGCTGCCGCCGAAAACGGCGTTCGTCCTGGCCCCGGACCTCGGCCCGCGCCAGCGCGCCGCCTACGACGCGGCGGAACGCGAGGGGCTCGTGTGGCTGCGCGCGCTCGGCGCGCGCGTGCGAATCGTGCACGTGCTGGAGCTGATCCTGCGGCTCAAGCAGATCTGCAACGCCTGCCCGGAGAGCGGGGAATCGGCCAAGTGCGACGACCTGCGCCGCCGGGTCGAAGCGGTCGCCGCGGGGGGCGAAAAGGCGCTGGTGTTCAGCCAGTTCGTCGCCGCCCCGTTCGGCGCCGAGCGGCTTGCGCACGTGCTGGCCCCGCTGCGCCCGGTGCTGCTGACGGGGCGCATGACACCTGCGGCGCGCGACCGCGCGGTGGCGGATTTCGCCGCCGATCCGCGCCGGGCCGCGCTGGTGGCTTCGCTGCGCACCGGCGGGGTGGGGCTGAACCTCACCGCCGCCTCCGTGGTGTTCCATTTCGATCTCTGGTGGAACCCGGCATCCGCGGCCCAGGCCGAGGACCGCGCACACCGCATCGGCCAGACCCGGCCGGTGCAGGTGTTCGCCTACCTGACGCCGGACAGTATCGAGCAGCGGATCGCGGCGATCCTGACGGAAAAGCGGGCACTGTTCGCCGACCTGATCGAGGGAGTGGCGGCGGCCAGCCTCGGCCGGCTCGATCTGCCGACCCTGCTGCGGGCCGTGGGGGCCTGACACCGGCGGCCTCTTCGGCCGGCCGGTATCGCGCATGGGGTTGGCGGGGCGGCCATGCGCAAAATCAAGGACATACCAGCGGCTAGGTGGACGCCGGACGAGTCATCGGCCGGGGCCGCTGGTATGAGGCCGGCCGGCGCCGCAGGCGCGCGACGCGCGGCGTGTGCGGACGCGGGGGAAACGAACGGCCCTGCCACCCCTCAGGACAACGCCCGCAGCCAGGCCCGCAGCCGATCAGGCTCCGGATCGTCCGCCAGACGGTCGAGCGCGGCATGGGTCTGCCGCCAAACCGGAACGGCCGCGGCGAGGGCGGCGCGGCCCGCTTGCGTCAGGTTCAGGCGACGGCGGCGGCGATCTGCACCGTCGGCCGCCACCTCCACCAGCCCGCGCCGCTCCAGCGGCTTTAGATTCGCCGTCAGGGTCGTGCGGTCCATCGCCAGCAGGGACGCCACGCTGGCGATGTCCGGCGGCTCCGGCCGGTTGAGCGACATCAGCAGGGAGAACTGCCCGTTGGTCAGGCCCAGCGGCCGCAGCGCCAGGTCGAAGCGCCGGGCCACCGCGCGGGCGGCGCGCTGCAGATGAAGACAAAGGCAGGTGTCGCGGACCTCCAGGGTCAGGGAGAAGGGCAGCGGATCCGAGGTTGACATGGCCGATAAATATTGATATCAACGTATCTGGTCAAGAGGGGGCCACGTTCGTGCCGATCGTCGCTTTCACCAGCGCCCTGCATCGATTTCTGCCCGCGCCGGCCATGCAGGTCGCGGGCCCGACGGTCGGGCAGGCGCTGGCCGCGGTGTTCGCGCAACGGCCGATGCTGCGCGGCTACCTGCTGGACGACCAGGGCGCGCTGCGCCGCCACGTCGTCGTCTATGTCAACGGCCAGGCGGCGGCCGGCCTCGCCGACCCGGTGGGGCCGGCGGACGAGATTTACGTGTTCCAGGCGCTCACCGGCGGCTGAGGGGGGAGAAGGCGCATGACGGATCGGCTGCACGTCGGCACCCGCAAAGGATTGTTCGAACTCGCCCGCCGCGGCGGCGGGTGGGAGGTGGCGGAGGCGCATTTCCTGGGCGATCCCGTCTCCGCCGTCCTGGCGCTGGAGGACGGGGCGGTTCTCGCCGCGCTCGACCTCGGTCATTTCGGCACCAAGCTGTGGCGGCGGGAGCGGGACGGCGCCTGGCAGGAGGTCGCGGCGCCGGCCTTCCCCCCGAAGCCGGAGGATGCCGGCGACGATCCGCACCCCTGGTCGCTGGGCAAGATCTGGGCGCTGGAACCCGGCGGCTTTCCCGGGCGCATCTGGGCCGGCACGATGCCGGGCGGCCTGTTCCGCTCCGATGACGGGGGTGCCACCTGGGCGCTGAACGAACCGCTGTGGAGCATGCCGGAACGCCGTCAATGGGTGGGCGTGGCCGGCGGCGAGCAGCCGGGCCTGCATTCCGTGCTGGTCGACCCGTGCGATCCCGCCGATATCCGCGTCGGCGTCTCCACCGCCGGCGTCTGGGCGAGCACCGACACGGGCGCCTCCTGGCACCTGATCAACCGCGGCATGTATGCCGAATACATGCCGCCGGAGCGGCGCGAGGACCCGATCGTCCAGGACGTGCACCGCCTTGCGCGCTGTGCTGCGCATCCGGCGGTGATGTGGTGCCAGCACCACAACGGCGTCTTCCGCTCCGAGGATTCCGGAGCCAGCTGGCGCGAGCTGACCGCGATCCTCCCCTCGAAATTCGGCTTCGCCGTCGCGGCGCATCCGCACGACCCGGACACCGCCTGGTTCGTCCCCGCCATCAAGGACGAACGGCGGATCCCCGTCGATGGCAAGGTCGTGGTCGCCCGCACGCGTGACGGCGGACGCAGCTTCGAGGTGCTGCGCCGCGGCCTGCCGCAGCACCACGCCTACGACCTGGTGTGGCGCCACGCGCTCGCGGTCGATGCGACCGGCCAGCGTCTCGCCTTCGGATCGACCAGCGGCGGGTTGTGGGTTTCCGAGGATGGCGGGGAGTCCTGGACCATGCCCGAGGTGCGGCTGCCGCCGGTCGCGGTGGTGCGTTTTGCCCCGGCGTGACGGCAGGCAGGGAGGAGCGAACCGGCGATGAGCACAGGCGGATGTTCGACCCGCTCGGCATGAAGGACACCGGCTTCGCCGTGCCGGCCGCGGCGCACGATCGGCTGGCGAGCGGCTATCAGGTCGATCCGGCCACCGGTGCGCTCGCCCTCTACGATCCGGCCGAGGGCGGGCAGTGGAGCCGCCCGCCCGACTTCCCGTCCGCCGGCGGGGGGCTCGTTTCGACCATCGACGACTATCTGGCCTTCGGGCGGATGATGCTGGCGCACGGGCGGCACGGCGGGGCGCGCATTCTCTCGCGGCCGGCGGTCGAGGCCATGACGACCGATCACCTGACGCCGGACCAGAAGGCCGTGTCCGGCCTGATGCCTGGCTATTTCGACAGTCACGGCTGGGGGTTCGGCGTCTCCGTGCTCACCCGCCGCACCGGTCTGGCCTCGCCCGGACGGTTCGGCTGGGACGGCGGCCTCGGCACCTCGTGGTACGCCGACCCGCGGGAGGAGATGCTCGGCATCCTGCTGACCCAGCGCGCCTGGACGTCGCCCAACCCGCCGGCGGTCTGCCGTGACTTCTGGACCCTGGCCTATCAGGCGATCGACGACTGAATCGCCGGAGACGAAACGTTCATCCCGACCATCAAGGAGACAGTACCCATGCAAATCCAGCCCTACCTGTTCTTCGACGGCGCCGCCGACGCGGCGATCGCGTTCTACCAAGCGGCGCTCGGCGCCGAGGTCATCATGCTGATGCGCTTCAAGGACAGCCCCGAGACATCCGCCTCCGGCATGGTCCCGCCCGGCGCCGAGGACAAGGTGATGCACGCGAGCCTGCGCATCGGCGAGACGACGGTGCTGGTCTCCGACGGCCGCTGCCAGGGACGCGCGAGCTTCGAGGGGTTCGCCTTGTCGCTCACCGTAGGCGACGAGGCCGAGGCCGACCGGCTGTTCGCCGCGCTGGTCGATGGCGGGCAAGTGCAGATGCCGCTGGGGAAGACGTTCTTCTCCCCGCGCTTCGGCATGGTGGCGGACAGGTTCGGCGTGAGGTGGATGATCTATGTAGCGCCGTGAGCGCGGGTTCCGCCTCCCGTGGATACCGGCCACCGTGGATACCGGCCACCGATCGGATCGAAGCCGGAAACGAACAAGGAGAGGAACCTATGGCAACGGTCCAGAAGATCGTGCCCTTCCTGTGGTTCGAGAACCAGGCCGAAGAAGCGGCGAACTTCTATGTCTCGGTCTTCAGGAATTCGGGAATAGAGGCCGTTACCCGCTACGGCAACGAAGGAATCGAGGTCCATGGAAAGCCGGAAGGGTCGGTGCTCACCGTGGCCTTTCGGCTCGAGGGTCAGGGGTTTACCGCGCTCAATGGCGGCCCTCACTGCAAGTTCACCGAAGCCATTTCCTTCGTGATCCTGTGCGAGACGCAAGCCGAAATCGATGACTACTGGGACAAGCTGCGCGCAGGCGGCGATGAGACGGCACAGCAATGCGGCTGGCTGAAAGACAGATACGGCGTCTCGTGGCAGGTCGTTCCCGCCGCCCTGCCGGAGATGC
The DNA here is from genome assembly GCA_963708095.1 of uncultured Pseudomonadota bacterium. Lineage (GTDB taxonomy): Bacteria > Pseudomonadota > Alphaproteobacteria > Acetobacterales > Acetobacteraceae > JAJZVS01. The sequence goes on along the minus strand of OY970182.1, from coordinate 914,693 downwards.
TCGCCGGGACGGATACCGCGAAGTCCGGGAGGGTCATGAACGCTCTGATACGAGTGAAGAAACTGGATCTGGCAGCGCTGCGCCAGGCATCCGACGGGACGTAGCCCGGCAATCACGAGGAGGAGGGGATGAAACTATACGAGTTCGCTCCGACGCGCTCCATCCGCGCGCGATGGGCGCTTCAGGAACTGGCCGTCGATTTCGAGGCCGTCACCGTCAACCTGCCTGCCGGCGAGCACCGCAACGCCTGGTTTCTCCGGATCAACCCGGCGGGAAAGGTCCCGGTCCTCGTCGACGGCGACATGATCATCACGGAGTCCGTCGCGATCGTTCTCTACCTGGCGGAGAAATATCCAGACCAAAGACTGATCCCGGCTGACCTCCGGCAGCGGGCGCAACTCTTTCGATGGCTCCTGTTCACGGCGACCGAGCTCGAGCAACCGCTTTGGCGCATCACGCGTCACACCGTTCTGTATCCGGAGGACAAGCGGCTGCCCGGCGAGGTGGCGCTTGCCCGCGACGACTTCGGGGCGATGGCAAGCGTACTCGAAGAGCACATGACCGGCCGAAAATTCGTCATGGGAGAATCCGTGACCGTCGGGGATTTCGTGCTCGCCTACACGCTCGACTGGGCCAAGATGGTGAACCTGCTCGATGGGCTGCCGCGCCTGGAGGCGTACATGGAGCAGATGTACGCCCGGCCACGTGCGCCGATGCGCATCAAAGAGGCCTTCGCCAGCATCGCGCGTCGAGACTCCGTGAAGGGATGCCGGCCGGCGGGCTGAACGCGGACGACCCATCGCAAGCAGCGCCGGATCGTCCGCCTCCGCCTTCGGGTCCTGGTGGAGCGGTGGACCGATCATGCTACGGTCGTACGGAGGTTGCTCGCCGGTGGTCGCGCCCTGGATGCGATCCCTCGCGTGCGGGTGACCATCCCACCGCGAAGGCCATCGCCGCCATGCTGCACAGCGACACGCGCATCCTGACCACCCACACCGGCAGCCTGCCGCGCCCGCGCCGCCTGACCGAGCTCTACGCCGCCCGCGCCCGCGGCGAGGCGATCGATGCCGCGGAACTCGCCGCCGAGGGGCGCGCCGCGGTGGCGCACGTGGTGGCGAAGCAGCTCGAGGCGGGCATCGACATCGGCAACAACGGCGAGCAGCAGCGCGAGGCCTTCTTCCTCTACGTCCGCCACCAGATGAGCGGTTTCGGTGGCGGCTGGAGCCGCAAGACCTTCGCCGACGTCGCCCGCTATCCGCAGTTCCGGAGTTGGAAGGCCGCGCATGACGGGCTCGGCGCCTCGATCAGCAACACCGACAGCGTACCGGAAGCGGTAGGCGAGGTGCGCTACCTCGACCGCGCGCTGGTCGAAGCCGAATGCGCCGATTTCGCCGCCGCGCTGGAAGCCGCGCCCGCTGCCGCGGGCGGGGGCTGTTTCGCCGAGCCGTTCATGACCGCCCCGTCCCCCGGCATCATCGCCGCGGCCCTGCGCAACCGCTGGTACGAGAACGACGACGCCTATCTGGAGGCGCTCGGCGATGCGCTGAAGGTAGAGTACGAGACCATCGCCTCCCAGGGTTTCCTGCTGCAGATCGACGCGCCCGACCTCGCGATGGAACGCCATCTGTCGTTCCAGGACCGGCCGCTGGTCGAGTTCCAGGCCTTCGCCGAGAAAGTGATTTTCACCATCAACCGCGCGCTGGAGGCGATCCCGCCCGAGCAGGTGCGGCTGCACGCCTGCTGGGGCAACTACGAAGGCCCGCACGATTGCGACGTGGCGATGGCGGACGTGCTGCCGGCGATCCGGCAGGCGCATGTCGGCGCCTTCGTCCTGCCGGTCGCCAACCCGCGCCATGCGCATGAAACCCGCTGCCTCGAAGCCTTCGCTGCCGACCCGGACACGCTGGTGGTGGCCGGCGTGATCGACGTGCTGACCAATTTCGTCGAGCATCCCGAGGTGGTGGCCGACCGGATCGAGCGCGTGGCCCAGGCGGTCGGCGATCCGCGCCGGGTGATCGCCGGCACCGATTGCGGCTTCGACACTTCGGCCGGACGCGGGCGGGTGGCCGAGGATGTGGTCTGGGCGAAGCTTGCCGCCCTGGCGGAAGGCGCGCGCATCGCCTCGCGCCGCCTGTTCGGTTAGGCCGCCGGACGTCTGTCGCGGCGCACATCTTCCTCCCCGCGTGGGGCTGGAGGGCCATGGGAGCTTTGCCCCGTCAGGCTCGGGTCCGTGCCGGCAACGAAAGCTTAACCGATCGACGCTAGCCACGGCGCATGCGGCTTGCGGATGTGCGAGGCTGGTTGTCCAGGCGACCCGCCGCGGAGCCACCTCCGGGGCCGCGGGTGGTACCGCGACGGCATGCCGACCCGCCGGCGCCCGCGCCGATGCCGGAGCCGGAGCCGGAAGCGGGACCCTGGCCCCCGGCCCGCATCGCGCTCACCAACCGTCTCTGGGGTGAAGGCTTCACCGCGCCGGGCGGGGCGGAGGACGTGCTGCGGCTCGCCACGCCGCTCGGCCTCTCGGCCGCGTCCAGCCTGCTGCTGGTCGGCTGCGGCGCGGGCGGCCCGGCACGCTGCATTGCCACGTTGTTCGGCGCCTGGGTCGCCGGATACGAGTCCGATCCGGCGCTGGTGGCCGAAGCCGCCACGATCTGCGCCCGGGCGGGACTCGGCAAGCGGGTCCGGATCGATATGTGGGACCCCACCGCGCCGGCCTTCCTGCCCAGTTCCTGCCACCACGTTCTGGCGCTGGATCCGTTCCGCCAGGGCGCGCCCGGCCTGATCCTGGACGGGCTGACCGGCGCGCTGCGGACGGGCGGGCAGATCACCCTGCTCGCCACCGTCGCCGGCCCCGGCTACGACCTCGCGGCGGAGGAAACCGCGGCCTGGCAACGCCTGGACGGCGGGCTTCCCGGCCTGCCCACCCAGGCGTTCGTCACGCAGGCCCTGGTCGGGCGGCGGTTCGACGTGCGCGTGGTCGAGGATCTGTCGTCCCAGCACATGCACCAGACCGTGCGCGCCTGGCGCGGCCTCGTGCACGGCCTGGGCGAGGAAGGCGGCCGCCCGCCCGTCGCCCAGGCCGGCACCCTGGTGCGGGAGGCAGAGCTTTGGCTGCGCCGCGCGCGCCTGATCCGCACGGGCAGCGTGCGGTGGGTCCGCTGGCACGCGATGGCCCGGACGGGGTGACAGGCCCCGCCGGTCGAGGTGATTGCCCGAGGGGAGGGCGCGCCTCGGTCGCGGGGGCGCCGGGCGCGCACCACCCGGGTGTTCTAGACGCGACCGATGCGCACCGTCCGCGCCAGGACCGCCGCGTCGAGCGCATAGAGCGCGTCGAGGATTTCAACCTGCAACGACCCCGGGCCGCGCGCGCGGGCCGCCGCGATCTCCCCCGCCACGCCGAGCAGCGCGAGCCCGTGCGCCGCCGCCGCCAGCGGATCGCCGTTCACCGCAAGGCAGGCGCCGATCAGCGCGGTCGCGGTGCAGCCGAGACCGGTCACCCGGGTCATCATCGGATGGCCATTGCCAACGGCGATCGTGCGCGTCCCATCGGTGACGTAATCGGTGGCGCCGGTCACCACGGCGATCACGCGGGCCTCTGTCGCAAGGCGACGCGCCGCGTCCAGCCCGGCGCCGGCGGCGGCGGTGGAATCCACCCCGCGTCCGGCCGCGGTCCCCCCAGCCAAGGCCAGAATTTCCGACCCGTTGCCGCACACCACCGCCGGCCGCGCCGCCAGCAGCGCGCGGGCGAGTTCGGTGCGGGCCCTAATCGCTCCCGCTGCCACCGGGTCGAGCACCCAGGGAACGCCGGCCGCCCCCGCCGCCGCCACTGCAAGTCGGATCGCGGCGGCCCGCGGCGCCGACATGGTGCCGAGATTGATAACCAGCGCGTCGGCACTGGCGGCGAAATCGGCGACTTCCTCCGCCCCCTCGACCATCGCCGGCGAGGCGCCGATGGCGAGCAGCGCGTTGGCGGTGCTGTTGGTGACCACGAAATTGGTGATGTTGTGGATCAGCGGCGCACGGGCGCGGATCGCTTCCAGGGTCGCGATGACGGCTTCGGTCGAGGCGGCGGGGTCAATCGGCAAGGGCCTGCTCCAGCACACGCACGGAGTGGATCGCCTCCCGCCCGGCCAGATCGCGGATCTGGTGGCGGCAGGAGGTGCCGTCGGCGACGATGAGGTCGGCGGCGCCGGCGGCGCGGACCGCGGGCAGCAGCCCGGCCTCGGCCATGGCGCGGGAGGCGTCCTGGGTTTCCGCCTGGTAGCCGAAGGCACCGGCCATGCCGCAGCAGGAGGAAGCGATCGGGCTCACCGTCAGCTCCGGCACCAGGCGCAGCGCGGCGAGGCCGGCGGGAAAGGCGCCGAAGGATTTCTGGTGGCAATGCCCATGCACATGCGCGCAGCCTGGTAAGGGCTTGAGCGCCAGCGGCGGTTTTTCGCGCGCCAGGAACTCGCTCAGCAGCAGCGCCCGGCTGGCCAGCGCCTCCGTCGCGGGGCCGGGCAGCAGGGAGCGGAACTCGTCGCGCAAGGTGAACAGGCAGGAGGGCTCCAGGCCGATCACCGGGGCGTCGCCGCCGAGCGCGGCCAAGGTGCGGCGGGCTTCTGCCCGCGCGCGATCGAGCTGGCCGACGGCGAGCGCGGTGCGCCCGCAGCAGAGCGGCCGGCCCGACGCGGCAGGCAGAAGGACGCGATAGCCGGCGGCTGTCAGCACGCGCAGCGCGGCGCGGATATTCTCGGGCTCGAACCAGCGGTTGAACGTATCGGCGAGCAGGAACACGTCCCCGCGCGGAGCGGCCGAGCCCGCCTGCGCTGCTTCGCCGTCGCGGAACGGATCGGTGCGGAAGGCGGGCAGGGGACGCGCCGCCGCAAGGCCGAGCGTCCGTTCCCCGGCCCGGCGCAGCAGCGCCGAGCCGTTGCGCAGGTTGGCGAGCGGGGCCAGCCGCGCGGCGATCGGGGCGTAGCGCGGCAGGGCCGCGATCATCCGGTCGCGCAGCGAAAGCCCGTGCGCCTCGGCGCGCGCCGCCAGCACCTCGATCTTCAGCTTCGCCATGTCGACCCCGGTGGGGCATTCGCGCCGGCACGCCTTGCAGGAGACGCACAGCCGCATCGCCTCCCCGAGTGCGTCCGAGGCCATCGCGTCGGGGCCGAGCTGGCCGGTGAGCGCAAGGCGCAAGGTGTTGGCCCGCCCGCGGGTGACGTGGGTTTCGTCGCGGGTGATGCGGTAGCTGGGGCACATCACGCCGGCGTCGAAGGCGCGGCAGGTGCCGTTGTTGTTGCACATCTCGACCGCGCCGAGCATCCCGCCCAGGGGGCCCGGGTGCTCAGACCAGTCGAGCTTCGGGGTGAAGCCCCCGGCGGGAGCGTAACCGGGCGCGTAGCGGAACAGGCTGCGGTCGTCCATGCGCGGCGCGCGCACCACCCGGCCGGGGTTGAGCAAGGCGGCGGGATCGAAGGCGTCCTTCACGGCCTCGAACGTGCGGGCGATGCGCGGGCCGAACATCGTCTCGTTGAACTCGCTGCGCACGATGCCGTCGCCGTGCTCGCCGCTGTGCGAACCTTTGTATGCGCGCACGAGGGCAAAGCACTCCTCGGCCACCGCGCGCATGGTGGCGACGTCGACCGGGTCCTTCATGTTCAACACAGGGCGGACGTGCAGGCAGCCGACCGAGGCGTGCGCGTACCAGGTGCCCTTGGTCCCGTGGCGGGCGAACACGTCGTTCAGGCGTTCGGTGTAGTCGGCGAGATCGGCCAGATCGACGGCGCAATCCTCGATGAAGGAGACCGGTTTGGCGCTGCCCTTCATCGACATCATGATGTTGAGGCCGGCCTCGCGCACCGCGGCGATGGCGGCCTGGAACGGGGCGTCGGTGGCGCGCACCACCGCGCCCGGATAGCCGAGGTCGGCCATCATGGTGTCAAGCTCGGCGAGCTTCGCTGCCAGCGGCGCGTCCGCCTGGCCGTGGAATTCCACGATCAGCAGGCTGTCGGGTTCGCCGATCAGCATCGCATCGATCGTGGTCCGGTAGATCGGGATGGCGCGGCCGAGGTCGATCATGGTGCGGTCGACCAGCTCCACCGCTTCGGGATCGAGCGTGACGATGTGGCGCGCGGCTTCCATCGCCGCGCGGAAGGTGGGGAATTGGCAGATGCCCAGGACCTTGCGCGGCTTGATCGGGTGCAGGGTGAGCTCGATTGCGGCGGAGAAGGCGAGCGTGCCTTCCGACCCCACCAGCAGGCGCGCCAGGTTGTCCCGCCCGGCGGCGCGGGCGGCGGGGGTGAGGGCGTCGATGTTGTAGCCGCCGACCCGGCGGAGCTGGCGCGGGAAGCGAGCGGCGATCTCGTCCGCCTCGGTGGCCCCGAGAGCGCGGAGGCGCTGGATCAGGTCGGCGATCTGCGGCGCGATGTCGGCGCCGAGGTTGTCGGCGGTGACGCCGAAACGATGCCGCGTGCCGTCGGCCAGGATCGCGTCAATCGCGCGCACGTTGTCGGCCATCAGCCCGTAGCGGATGGATTTGGAGCCGCAGGAATTGTTGCCCGCCATGCCGCCGATGGTGCAGCGGGCGTGGGTCGAGGGATCGACCGGAAAGAACAGACCATGCGGGCGCAGCGCGGCATTGAGTTCCCCCAGCACGATGCCGGGTTCGACGGTGGCGGTGCGCGCGTCGGGGTCGATCGCGAGCACGTGGCGGAGATGCTTGGAACAGTCGATCACCAGGGCGCGGTTGACGGTCTGGCCGCACTGGCTGGTGCCGCCGCCGCGGGCGAGCACGGGGACGGCGTTCTCGCGCGCGATGGCCAGCGCGGCGGCGACGTCCGCGATGGTTTTCGGGACAATCGTGCCGATGGGTTCGACCTGGTAGATAGACGCGTCGGTGGCGTAGCGGCCGCGAGAGGCGGGATCGAACAGGAGCTCGGCCTCGGTTTCGCGGGCGAGGCGAGCGGCGAGGGCGGGATCGCCCAGGGGGGTCAGGGGCGGGATCAGGGGCGGGGTGAGGCGGGGGGTCATGGGGGCCTTCGGCTGCGGGGCGGGCAGTGTGGCCGAAGTCGGGGCGGGGCTAAAGCCGGCTCACCTCCCGCTTTGGGGTCGTGCGTGCGGCTCGGTCTGACATCGCGAGCAGGGGGCTCGGTTTCCCGCAGGATCGTGACGGCGAGCGCTTCGGCCTATGGCCCCGCATGGGTTCAACCTGGACGGCTCAGAATTCGAGCCGGGGAAGGTCGCACCGGACGAGGGGATGAAAGCCCCAGGCCGGGTCATGCCGGCCTACCGCGGCGGCAGCCTGGTGCCAGCCGTCGCTGAGATGCGGGATGGTGCGCAACAGCCGCAGCAGCCGCGCCGCCCGCCATGCGGCCAGGCGCTGCGCCTCCTCCACCGTCAGGGCACGGAAACGCAGCGCGGCGTCGGGGCGGAGCTGCGCGAGACGCGGCAAATCCGCGGTCACCACGGTCGCGATCTTCGGATAGCCGCCGGTGGTCTGGCAGTCGCGCATCAGCACCAGCGGCACGCCGTTGCCGGGCACCTGAATACTGCCCGGCACGGTGCCGTCGGAGACGATATCGTGGCCGCCGCGATGGGCGAGCCGCGGTCCCTCCAGCCGGTACGCCATGCGGTCGCTGTGCCGGCCGATCCGCCAGTCGCTCGCCAGCAGGGTTTCCATGGCCGCATCCGTGAAACGCTCGGCCTGCGGGCCGAGCACGAGGCCGATCGGCTCCGCCGCGACCGGCGGCGGGGCAATGCGCCGCTCGCCGCCCCCGGTGCCGCGTTCGGCTGCCAGCGGCAGCGCGTCGCCGGGCCACACCGCGCGCCCGCCAAATCCGCCGACCCCGGAGCGGGCATGGGTCGACAGGCTGCCCAACTGCCGCGGCAGCGCGAACCCGCCCGCCACCGCAAGATAGCCCCAGACCGCGTCCGGCGCGGCGCCAATGGTGAGGTACTGGCCCCGGCGCAAGGTTGCGCTGGCAAATGCGGGCAGCGCCACCCCGTCGATCGCCACCGCGAAGCGCCCGCCGGCGACGGCGATCCGGCAGAGGCCCGCCCCCACCTCCCACACCCCGCCGGCATAGGCGAACTCCAGCGCCGCCTGCTGTGGCGGGTTGCCGACCAGGACATTCGCGATGGCGAGCTGGTCGGGGTCCATGGCGCCGGAGCCGGACACGCCGAAGCGCCGCCAGCCCTGGCGGCCGCGGTCCTGCACGGTGACGAACGGGGTGGGGGCGACCGCTCTCAGGAAGCCGGGCACGCCGCCGGCTCCCGTGCCAGGGCGCACAGCTCCGCGGCCGGTAGCGCCGCAAGGCGCTCGTATTCGGCCGGCGGCACCGGGCGGAAGTGCACCGTGTCGCCAGGTCGGAACAGGAACGGATCGGCCCGCTGCGCATCGAACGCAACGAGCGGCGTGCGCCCGAGCACGTACCAGCCGGTCGGAATCGGCACCGAGACGATGGCCGCCTGCCGGCCGCCGATCATCACTGAGCCGGCGGGCACCTGCGGCCGCGGCGTGGCGCGGCGCGGCACGGCAAGCGCCGGATCCAGCCCGCCCAGATAGGTGAACCCCGGCGCGAAGCCGACCATGTAGACGCTGTAGCGGGCGCTCGCATGCAGGGCACAGAGGTGCTCGGGGCTCAGGCTGAGCGCGACCGCGAGTTCGTCAAGGTCGAGGCCGTACGGCGGAGCGTAGGAAACCGGCACGACCCAGCGGGTGCCCGGCCGGGTATCGAGGCCAACCGCGGTTGCCAGCAGCTCGCGCAGCCGGGCGGCGAGCAGCTCGAAGCCGATTTCCGCCGGGTCGTACAGGATCATGAGCGCGCGATAGCTGGGCACGGTTTCCAGCACGCCGGGCAACTCGGCCGCCGTCACCGCCTGTTCCAGCGCCAACACGGCGCGGTTCAGCTCCAGGTCGATGAGATCGCCGAAATCCACCGTGAGCGCCGTGTCGCCGAGCGGCAGGATGTGGGGACGACGGTGGGAGAGTGCCGGCAGCGTCGGCCCGGGACGCTCGGCGGCCAGTGCTTCGGCGGCCAGTGCTTCGGCGGCCAGTGCTTCGGCGGCCAGTGCTTCGGCGGCCAGTGCTCCGGCTGCCAGTGCTCCGGAGGACGGAGGGCGGTCGAGGAGCAAACCGGGGGCCTGTGGCATAACGGGCTACACGCGCCTTCAACCTGGGGCAGCAACGACACAACCACAATTTGTATGCCTTGTCGAGACGGAATCCTGGCGTTTCCGGATCGGTTCGGGCGGAAGGCTTTGATAAATGATACCCTGTGCCGGCGGGCATTCTCACGCCGGGCTTTCTCACGCCGGCTCCGGCGCATGCAGGAAGTTCGCGGCCGCGCAGGCTCGCGCCAGCAGCGCCCGCAGCGCCGGATCGCGGGCGCCGTCCTTGGCGACGAGACTTTCCATCGGCACGAAATATTCATGCGGATGCGGCAATTGATGCCGGGCGAAGCCCTCGTAATGTGGCTGCTTCAGCGCGTAGAGCACCCGCATGTCGCGCACCGGCAGCACGAGCGGCAGCACCGGTTCGAACCGCAGCACGCCGGTGGCCCGCCAGCGCGGGGTGGAATCGCCCGGCGCCACCGGCGCCAGCAGCCACGGCACCGGGCAGACCGCCAGCTGCGAGTGGGTGCTGGGGGCGAACCGGGACCGCTTGTCGAGCAGGTTCTGCAGCGAGCCGCAGGCCTCGACGGCGAAGATATCCACATAGGCATCCACCGGCGTGCCGCCGAAATTGAGCCACAGCCCGTCGGGCAGGGTGCGCAGGCGGGAACTGCCGGGCAGCTTCAGGAACGGATGGCAGGAACCGAGATCCTCGGCCGGGCGGCCCCGCAGCCAGGTCGCCGGCCCGTTCTTCCGCCGCCGCAACCCTGGCGGGCATTGCGGCCATTCGCGCAGGCGGTCTCGCACCAATTTATCGAGTATTTTTCCCTTGGCCACCGGCACTCTCTCCTTCTTACGCGGCGCAGGCGGATACAACCTACAGATGTATTTCAACACCATGTGAACAGGGCTTGCCAAGTGTTATCGGTGTGCCAGCGCGAGAAAACCGGCACAAACTGCCGACCCCGCAGCAATTCCGGGCCATATTCGGTGTTTGTTCCAAGCATCCGCCCGTGTTTCGACTGCCGCGCTTCCTCCCCGTTTCTCGCGGAGCGCGCGCGAGATTCTCGAGTCCTTGGAATCGGTTCCACCCTGTTGCTGATTTTACTTATCAACAACCTGTGGATGAAATTATCCCCGGGGGCTCGCCGCAGTGGAATTTCACTGGGTAAAACATCTACAACCTGAGCGTGTAATATCACCGTGATCGCGCCGCGATCGGCGCACCCCGCGGCGATCCGCTCCTTATCCTCCCACGCCGCCGCGCAGCCGCTATAACCGACTGATGCTCCCTGATCCCCGCGCCAACCCGATCCTGCTCGGTCATGAGGCGGCCGAAAGCGCCCTCGACGCCGCCCTTGCCGGCGGGAGGCTGCACCATGCCTGGCTGATCACCGGACCGGAGGGGATCGGCAAGGCCACGCTGGCCTATCGCTTCGCCCGTCGCTTGCTCGCCGGCCGTCGACGCACCGGAGAGCCGGGCGCCGGCGACCTGTCGGCCGCACAGCCGGGCGGGCAGCCGAATGGGGCGGGGGAGCTGGCGCTCGATCCCGCCCACCCGGTGTTCCGTCGGGTCGCCGCCGGCGCCCATGCCGACCTCATCACCGTCGAACGCGGCTACGACGAGAAGCGCAAGCGCGTCCGCTCCGTCATCACCGCCGACGATGTGCGCCGCATCGCCGGCTTCATGGCGCTCACCCCGGCCGAGGGCGGCTGGCGGGTCGCCATCGTCGACGGCGCGGAGGAGATGCACCCCGCCGCCGCCAACGCCCTGCTGAAAGTGCTGGAGGAGCCGCCGGCGCGCGCCGTGCTGCTGCTGGTCTCCGCCGCCCCGGGACGGCTGCTGCCCACCATCCGCAGCCGCTGCCGCCGCCTGCGCCTCTCCCCGCTGCCCGATACGGCCATGGCCGAACTGCTGGCCCGTGCCCTGCCCGAGATGGCCGAGGCCGAGCGCAGCCGGCTGATCACCCTGGCCGAAGGCTCGCCCGGCCGCGCGCTGCTGCTGGCCGAGGCGGAGGGTCTGGCGATCGCCGCCCTGGTGGATGACGTGCTCGCCGCCTTGCCGTCCTTGCCGCCCACCCGCGCCTACGAGATCGCCGACAAGCTCGGCCGCGGCGAGACCGGCTTCGGCACTTTCATGGACCTGCTGCGCGCGGCACTCGCCGCCGCGCTGCGCGAGACCCTGGCCGGGCGCGGCGATCCGGCGCAGGAACGGCTGGTCGCGTTGCGCCCCCTTGCCGCCTGGGGCGACGTGTGGCACCGCCTGAGCAAGCTGCAGGACGAAACCGAGGGCTTCGCGCTCGACAAGCGCCAGGCGATCGTGGCCGGCCTGGCGCTGCTCGCCCCCTCCGCCCAAGGTCCCGCATGAGCCGGCGTTTTCCCGCATGAACAAGCGCTTTTACGTCACGACGCCGATCTATTACGTGAACGGCGCGCCGCATATCGGCCACGCCTACACCTCGATCGCGACCGACGTGCTGGCCCGCTTCAAGCGGCTGGATGGCTGCGATGTGTTCTTCCTGACCGGTACCGACGAACACGGCCAGAAGGTCGCGCGCGCGGCGGCCGACGCGGGGATGGACCCGCAGAGCTTCACCGACCGGGTCTCGGCCGATTTCCGCGACATGGCCGACAAGATGGGCGTGTCGTACGACGACTGGATCCGCACCACGGAGGAACGGCACAAGCGGTCCTGCGCCGAATTGTGGCGGCGGATCGCCGACGCGGGCCACATCTACCTTGGCCATTACGAAGGCTGGTACGCGGTCCGCGACGAGGCTTTTTACGACGAGGCGGAACTGACCACCGCCGCCGACGGCAGCAAGCTGGCGCCGACCGGCGCGCCGGTCGCCTGGGTGCGCGAGCCGTCGTATTTCTTCCGCCTCAGCGCCTTCCAGGAGCCGCTGCTGAAGCTGTACGAAGATCAGCCCGACTTCATCCTGCCCGCGGGGCGGCGCAACGAGGTGCTCAGCTTCGTGCGTGGCGGGCTGCGCGACCTCTCGATCAGCCGCACCAGCTTCACCTGGGGCATCCCGGTTCCGGACGCGCCCGGACATGTCATGTACGTGTGGCTCGACGCGCTGAACAACTACGTCACCGCCTGCGGCTTCCCCGATCCGGACGCGCCGCGCTGGGACTTCTGGCCGGCCGACGTGCACGTGGTGGGCAAGGACATCATCCGCTTCCACGCCGTCTACTGGCCCGCCTTCCTGATGGCCGCCGGGCTGCCGCTGCCGCGGCGTGTCTCCTCGCACGGGTGGTGGACCGTGGAGGGGGAGAAGATGAGCAAGTCGCTCGGTAACGTCATCGAGCCGCGCCAGCTCGTCGCCACCTACGGTCTGGATCAGGTGCGCTACTTCCTGCTGCGCGAGAAGCCGTTCGGCGGCGACGGCACCATCAGCCATCCGGCGCTGGTGAGCCGGATCAACGTCGAGCTGGCCAACGAACTCGGCAACCTCGCGCAGCGCAGCCTGAGCCTGATCGCCCGCAACCTCGGCGGCGTGCTGCCGGGCAGGGGGGCACCCACCGCCGAGGACACCGAGCTGCTGGAGGCCGCCGCCGCGCTGCCGGACGTGTTGCGCGCGCTGCTCGACCGCCAGGTGTTCCACGAGGCGCTGGAGGAGGTGTGGAAGGTCGTGCGCGCCGCCAACGCCTATATCGACCGCCAGGCGCCCTGGGCGCTGCGCAAGACCGACATGGCGCGGATGGGGGCGGTGCTGCGGGTGCTGGTGGAGGCGCTGCGGGTGATGGCGACGGTACTGCAGCCGTTCATGCCGGGGTCGATGGCGCGGATGCTGGATCAGTTGGGGGTGCCGGGTGACGCACGCGACTTTGCCGCGCTGGCGGTGTCGCTGGCGGACGGGACGGCGCTACCGGCGCCGGCGGGGGTATTCCCGCGACATGTTGAAGACGCTGTGTAACAGACTGGTCTTATGAATTTATGGGCGATTTCTCTCGTGCTTAAGGCGTGAAGCGCATCAAGACGAGGGTAGAGCTGGACAAATCGTTGATGTTGATAGATTCCCACTGCCACCTCGACTATTTCACCGCGGCCGAGCTGCCGGACGTCCTGGCCCGCGCCGCGGCGGCCGGCGTCGGAGAGATGGTCAGCATCGGCACCACCCTGGCGCAGGCTCTGGCCGTCACTGCCATCGCCGCCGCCCATGCCAACGTCTGGGCCACCGTCGGCGTCCACCCGCACCACGCCGCCGAGGCGGAAATCCCGCAACCCGAGGCACTTGCCGCCCTGACCGTGCATCCGAAGGTGATCGGAATCGGGGAATCCGGGCTCGACTACTTCTACGACCGCGCCCCGCGCGACGTGCAGCAGGCGAGTTTCCGCGCCCATATCCGCGCCGCGCGTCTGGCCGGGGTGCCGCTGGTGATCCACGCGCGCGACGCCGACGCCGATATCGCCGCCATCCTTCAGGAGGAACGCGACCGGGGAGGGGAGTTCGCCCTCCTGTTGCACTGCTTCTCCTCCTCCCGCGCGCTGGCCGAGGCGGCGGTCGCGCTCGGCGGCTATGTCAGCCTTTCGGGCATCCTGACCTTCCCGAAATCGCAGGAAATCCGCGACATTGCGCGCGATCTTCCGCTTGAGCGGCTGCTGGTGGAGACCGACGCGCCCTACCTCGCGCCGGTGCCGCTGCGCGGCAAGCGCAACGAGCCGGCCTTCGTCGCGCATACCGCCGCGGTGCTGGCCGGGCTGCGCGGGCTGGACCCGGCGGCGCTCGCCGAGCGCACGACGGAGAATTTTCGTCGCCTGTTCCGGAAAGCGGCCTGATGCGGGTGGTGCTGCTCGGCACGGGGGGCTCGGCCGGCGTGCCGCTGATCGGCGGCGCCGACGGGACCGGAGACTGGGGACGCTGCGACCCGGCCGAGCCGCGCAACCGCCGCACCCGCAGCAGCATCGTGGTGGAAAGCGCGGACGGAGAACGACTTCTGGTCGATACCTCGCCTGATCTCCGAACCCAGTTGCTGGCCTGCGGCATCCCTCGGATCGACGCGATCCTGTTCACCCATGCACATGCCGACCACATCACCGGCCTCGACGACGTGCGGATCCTGAACCGGATCGCCGGCCGGCCGCTGCCGGCGATCGCCACCGCGCCGGTGCTGGAGGAGATCATCGCGCGATTCCCCTATGCATTCCGGCCCTGGAAGCCGCCCGGGTTCTTCCGTCCGGTGCTGGAAACAAGCGCGATCGCGCCCGACGGCATCCTGGACCTCGTCGGCCTGCGGGTCCGGACCTTCGTGCAGGATCACGGCTACGGCCCGTCGCTCGGATTGCGCATCGGCGCGTTCGGCTATTCCACCGACGTGGTGCGGCTCGACGAGGCAGCGTTTGCCGCGCTGGCCGGCGTGGCGGTCTGGGTGGTGGATTGCTTCGGTCTCTCGCCGCATCCGACGCACGCGCATCTGGACCTGGTGCTGGCCTGGGCGGCGCGCATGGGGGCGCAGCGGACGGTGCTGACGCATATGGGCACCGACATCGACTGGGCGAGCGTGGGTGCGCGCCTGCCTCCAGGGGTGGAACTGGGGTTCGACGGGATGGTGCTGGAGGTGGGGGAGGGGTAGCGCATCGGGCGGCCGATGCGCCACCGGGGATGAAAGCCGGTGCCGCGGTGCGTCCAGGCTCGGCGAAGCTGCTGGAATCCCGATCGGAACCGGTCCAGAATGAGCGCGACCCAAGGGAGGCAGCCGGGTGGGCGAAACCAGTACGTCGGACGCCAAAGCGGCGTGGCTGCAACGGGTGCTGGGTATCACGGCGGCGCCGACCGCCCCCGCTCGCGACAGCGGGATGGCCGGCTTCACCGCACGGCTTGCCAAGCTGATGCCGCGGATCCAGGCCGCCCTGGCGGCCAGGCAGCCGGACGCCCAGGATATGCGCGTGAGCGCCAGCGAAGCCGGGTATTTCGCCCGCAAGCAGGAGTTCACGCAGGCGCATGCCCTGCTCGATGCGCTGGAGAAGCGGCTCGCCGCGCTTCCGCCCGCAACCGGTCCGTCGCGCGAGACGGCCCCGTCCATCACCACCGGCGGCACCACCGGCGGCACCACCGGCGGCCCATCGACCGACGAGGCCCCGTCCACCATCACCACCGACGGTCCGTCGCGCGAAGAAGCCATTTCCACAACACGGCGCCCGGCCGACGCCCTGGCCGACTGGCAGGCGGCGCGCGCGACGGCGATGACCTCCCTGCGCGCGCTGGAAGCGGCGGTGCGCCGGATGGACGTGCCGGAACGCGACCGGGCGGTGATCCTGCTGCGCGCCATCCAGGCCAACCTCACCGAAGCGCCCACGACCCCCCGGCAGGTGGCCGAATTGCAGCGCTACATCGAGACCGACGACATCATCGCCGAGGCCGAGGACCCGAACGGGTTCGGCATCACCGTCGCGCTGCGGCGTCCGCTGCTCGCCGCCCTCGCCGGCCTGCGCGGCGCTCAGGCGGACACGGAGGCCGCATGAGCCAGGCGAAGGGAAAATCCGCGCTCGGCATCGTCCTTGCCCTCAGCCTCGACATCGGCAAGACCGGCAAGGTGAAGACCGGCACATGGGAAGCCGGCTATTCGGGCACCGGCCAATCGGAATCGGTGAAAGGGCTGAAGAAGGACTACAACGCCCTGGTGCAGCTCCTGAAAACGATCGACGCCGGGCTGTTGAAAGCACCGGTCTCGCGCGCAAAGCCGCTGCAGACCCGGCGCGAGACTCTGGCCAAGGCGATGAAGGATCTGGAAACCCGCTTCGTGGACAACGTCGAGACCGAACGCGACCAGATGCGTACGGATATCGGCATCCAGACCGAAGCCGCCGAGGCGCTGATCGTCGCGATCGACCAGGCGGTGGACCTCGGCGAGAAACCGGTCACGGTCATCACCTATACCGCGCCCACCGGGGTCACGACGCAGACCGAGATCACCCTCTCCAGCCTCAACGCTGCCGCTGAGCCGGCCGCCTCGCTCACCCTGGTTCGCGGCACCGAAAAGACCGAGCTGGTGCGATTCGGCAGACCCGGCGAGGGACAGAAGTTCCGTATCGACGCCGCCGAGACCGACACGCACCAGGCGGGATCGGTCACGGTGACGGTCGCGGTGGGCCTGCCGCGGCGCGCGATCACCTGGACCCCGCCGAAGGAGATCGTCTGGGGCACCAAGCTCACGCTCAAGACGCTGGGCGCCACGGCAACCGGGGAGGGCGATGGCCTGGTGCTCGACCCGTCGGACGGGATTCTGGCGGTGGGCGAGGCGGTGTCCCTGACGATCACCGCGCCCGGGGCGCGCGACAAATGGCTGGACGGGACGGCGACGGCGAGCGTCAAGGTGACCCTCGCGCCGCGCAGCATCGATTGGGTCCTGCCGCCCAAACTGTCGGTGGCGCAGAAGGTGACGCCCGAGTTCCTGAAAGCCTCGGTCACGGCCGGCGCCGGCGCGTTCACCGTGACGGCGCCCGCCGGCGGAAATTTCGTTGCGGTGGGGCAGGGCCAGCCGGTGACGGTCGTCGTCGCGGCGACCAAGACCCACGACACGGCGAGCAAGTCGGGTACGGTCGAGGTGGTGAAGGCCGTGCCGAATCTCACCTGGGCCGCGCCGAAGCCCGTCGTCGTCGGCACGAGCCTGTCCGCCACCCAGCTCAACGCCAGGATCGTGCCCGACAGCCTCAAGACCGGCCTCGTCTACAACCCGGCCGACGGTACCGACCTGCCCACCGCCGGCACCCGGTTCCTGCGCGTCCGGTTCGCCGGCGATGCGCTCCATGAAGCCGCGAGCGCGGACGTGCGGCTGCTGGTGGCGGCGAGCGAGGAGACGAAGCGCGGCAGCGAGGCGATGCGCGACGGCAGCGCCTGGAAGAAGCCTACCTCCGGCAAGGCGGGCCAGCGGGTCAAGGAATGGGAGGACGATGACGGGTCCGACCCTGATTCGCTCAAGATGATGGGGCAGCGGCTGATGCGCGAGATCGGCACGATGACGCCCGAGGAGCTGAACGCGCATCTGGACGCGCTGCAGAAGAAGACCCCGGACAGCGCGCGCACCACGCAGGGCGGAACCTATCCGAACACGATCTGGACCTTCGATAACGGCCTGCAGATCCGCTACAAGAGCAACGGCGACATGCACAACCCGGGCACGCCGATGTTCTGCATCGAGGCACGCACGTCCGACGGTCCGTCGGCCGGTGGCGGCGACGTCGCCTTCAAGGTGACGTCGGAGGGCGCGCCCGCCGCCAAGGGCCCCGGCGATACCGAGGTGCCGGACGACATCGACGACGAGGACGACGTCGCCGCGTTCCAGTCCGGGGCGGCGCGGACCACGCATCTGTTCTGCCGGCCGAAGGAGAAGCAGGCGATCGTCTGGAACCCGCCGGCCGATGTCAGCGCCGAGACGCTGATGACCGCCGAATTGCACCTGAACGCGACAGTGCTGGGCGGGGCGGAGAGGAAATACTACCGCGGCGACGGCACCCTGGTCTCGGTCGGCAACAAGCTGCCGGCGGGCAGCACCCAGACCCTGAAGGTCGTCGTGGCGGCCACGCCGCGCTATGAAGCGGGCGAGGCGACGGCGACGATCCGGGTCGCGGCGCGGAAGAAATGACAGGATCGGCCATGCCAACTTCGAACATGCAAACCCTGCTGGAAGAAGAAGAGCTGCGTTTCGTGCCGCGCGCCGGGCGCTTCGACGTGGACCAGGTGACGGCGCGCATCGGCACGCTCGGCTTCGCGTTCCGCGACGCGGCGCTGCCGTCGATGTACGTCGTGGCGCCCACCGCGGCGATGCGGGAGAGCCTGCAGGCGCGCCGGCAGGCGCATCCGGAGGATGGGTTTCCGCACGTGCTGCTGATCGAGGTGGCGCCGGAGGAAATCCACGTCGCGCCGGCCCTGGACGGGGCGCTGGCCGGGCTGTCGGCCGAGTTCATCACCTGGCTCGCTGCAACCTATCCCTGCCAGGTGTTCAACGAGTTCGGCACCGACATGTCGGCCGCGCCGGAGCCTTAGCCGCGCGGGGGCACATCGGGCGGGGGTGGTTGGTCGGGCCGGGTCCGTGCTGGCGGCACCGGTGGCGATGCCGGGCGCGCGCGGGACTGAAATGGCCGCAGGATCAGTGGTTGGCGGGCAGCGCCTTGGTCCACACATGAAGATCGGGCGCGGATTTGCGTTTGGTTGTCGTTCCTGGATCATGGGGTCTTTCCGTTACGACACATGAGCGCGACGCTAAGAAGGGGCGGGCGAGGCGCAAAAGCAGGTTCCACCACGGCGGCACGGAGAAGGCCGCCGCCGCCGCGGAATCCCGATCCTTCTCCGTGCCTGCGTGGTGGAACCTGCTTCCCGCCGCGCGCCCTGGTCATGCGCGCATGCCTGGCAAAATTGAGAATTGCTGCCGCCCCAAGCCCTCCCGGGGGGGATATTAAGTTCGATATAGCAACAATAAGGCCGCGCGTCCGCAGCACCCGTTCAGCCCGGAATTTGCGTCCCATCCGCCAGCGCCAGCCCCGCGCACCCGCGCCAGACCGGCCGCCGGTCCCGCCGACCCGCGGCGGGCAGGCACCACAGCGCGATAATGTCCGTCACGGAAACATCCTTCGCCCGCGCGCAAGCGTAGTCGGCCGCCGCCGCCTCGGCCTCCGCGCGCCCGCCGAGCACCAGGATCACGGGCCGGCGCCGCCGCCGCGCGGCGGGCAGCAGCGCGCGATCCACCCCGAGCATCCAGCCAAGCGGGCGCAGGATCGGCCCCAGCCGGGGATCGGCGGCCAGCATCTCCGCCATCGCCGGCTCGCGCAGCAGGTCTTCCATCTGCGCGCGGCCGGCGGCGGCTTGCGGGAGCAGCCGCAGCAGCCAGCGCCAGGTCCGCGGCAGCCCGGTGCGCGCGGGCGGCGGGTCCGCTGGAGCGAAGCGCAAGCTGTGGGTGGGAACGAACCTCGGTTCGGCGGGCTTGGGAGCGGGCTTCGGGGGCGGGATCGGGGTGGAGGCGACGGCGCGGAACCGGGCCGCGAGATGGCGCAGCCGGGCGAGCAGGGCGCCGGCGTGCGCGGGTGGCAGGCCCGCCCGATGCGCCCCCGCCTGATCGCGCCCTGCCTGATCGCGCAAGCCGCCGATGCGGTCGGCCAGCCAGGCGATGAGGCTGGTCAGGCGGTCGAGGAGGGGGGTGGGGGTCATGGGTTACGAACAAATATAGAACATACGCCCGGGGCGAGGCAACAGATTTGTGCGGGAAGCAAGGTCCACCACGGAGACACGGAGAGGAGAAGGGCAGGAAGTCCGCGGCGGCGGCCTTCTCCGTGCCTCCGTGTCTCCGTGTCTCCGTGGTGGACCTTGCTTTTGCGCCTCCCCAGCCCCTTCGCCGGCTAAACGAGAAGTGCTGGCTGGCGAGCGCATTTGTTGCAGTCCCGCCACGGGGCTGCCTATCCTGCGCGCGTGCAGGGGAAGGCACGTCATGGACGCCACCGCGCGGCCGGCGGGCGACCAGGCGATCGTGGACGCGACCGAGCATCGTGACGTCGCTGGCGCTGATCACGTATTCGGGCGTGCTGAAGCCGAAAGACGAGTAGCGGGTCCGGCGCCCCATCGACGCGCATGCGAATTTCCATAATATCTCTTATACGACTTTAATGCCTGCTGCGACTTTAATGCCTGCGCCCGCTGGCCACGGGCCATTGCACTGGCCCGCCCCCTGCTGCTCGACTTCGCCCAGCCCGGCGATATCCTGGGGCGACGCTTCGACATCGGCCGAGCAAGCCGGGGCCGGCTGTGGAGAGACCGCCATGACCCTTTACGACGGACCCGTGTTCGAGATGGCCCGGACCCAGTTCCAGACCATCGCCGACCACCTGGAGATCCCCGCCGACGAGCGCGACCGGCTGCTCTACCCGAAGCGCGCGATGACCGTCGCCTGCCCGATCCATCGCGACGACGGCCGGTTGCAGGTGTTCCACGGCTATCGCGTGCAGCACCACCTGACCCTCGGTCCCACCAAGGGCGGCACCCGCTACGCGCCCACGCTCGAACTCGGCGAGGTCGCGGCCCTGGCGATCTGGATGAGCTGGAAATGCGCCCTCGCCGGCCTGCCGTACGGCGGCGCCAAGGGCGGCATCGCCGTCGACCCGCGCGCCCTGAGCCTGCACGAGCTCGAGGCCCTTTCCCGGCGCTACATGCAGGAGATGATCCCCTTCGTCGGCCCCTACACCGACGTGATGGCCCCCGACATGGGCACCAACGAGCAGGTGATGGCCTGGTTCATGGACACCTACTCGATGTACCAGGGCAAGACCGTCACCGAGATCGTCACCGGCAAGCCGGTGGCTTGCGGGGGCACCGTGGGACGGCGGGAGGCGACCGGCCGCGGGGTCGCGCATCTGGTGGGGCGCGCGCTCGACCGCATCGGGCTCGCCCCCGCCGGCGCGCGCGCGATCGTCCAGGGGTTCGGCAATGTCGGCAGCGTCGCCGTGCAGGCGCTGGTCGAGCGCGGCCTGAGCCTGGTCGGCGTATCGGACCACACTGCCTGCTACGCCGATCCGCGCGGGCTTGATGGCGCGGCGCTGCTGCGCCACGTCGCCCGGCACGGCGTGCTCGCCGGGTTCTCCACCGAGCTGGCGGCCGATCCCGCCACCCTGCTCACCCGGCCCTGCGAGGTGCTCGTGCCGGCGGCGATGGAGCGGGTGATCGACGCCGACACCGCCGCAAAGCTGCAGTGCCGGGTGCTGGCCGAGGCGGCAAACGGCCCGACCACGCCGGATGCAGACCAGGTACTCGCCGAACGCAAGGACGTTTTTGTCCTCCCCGACATCCTGTGCAATGCCGGCGGTGTGGTCGTCAGCTATTTCGAGTGGGTGCAGGACCTGCAACAGTTCTTCTGGGACGAGGCGGAGGTGGCGAACCGCCTGAACCACATCCTCGATCGCGCCTTCGCGACCGTGATGGCGCGGGTCGCACGCGAGGACGTGGCGCACCGCACCGCGGCAATGGCGATCGGGGTGGAGCGGGTGCGGGCTGCCAAGCAGGTGCGCGGGCTGTTCCCCTGAGGCGACGCCCGACAATCGACGAATGCGACAAGTATTGGCGTTGCCTAAGTGATCTGTGGAGACCTGGGCCCCATCGAAAGCGGGTCCGGCGCCCCCTTCAAACGCGAAGGGCCAGGGGAACCCCCCCTGGCCCTTTGGCGTGCGGTGTCGTGAATCGCTCAGCCGTTGCCGCCGACGTAGGAATAGTCGTGCGACTGCTGCACCTGGGCCGCCGAGGCCGTCGCGGCGCCGGCCGAAACCAGCAGGCCGAGCATCAGGAACGCCGCAAGGAACTTCTTCATCGTCATCTCCATCCGTCCGTGTGCCCCGCTGCGTGCGGGGCGATCCGTCAGGCCAACCTGACAGACGGCAGATGGATCTTCGCAGGTGCAACACGACCGTCATGGTGCGCATAGAACCTGTGCGCGGCAGTCGGAAATAGGGGGCTTGCCGTCCTGCGCCGACCGCCCAAGGCGGCCGGCGGGGCTCGCCCGGAGAGGGCCGCCCCTGTCGGGGCCGTTAGCGCGCCCTTTTCGTTTCCCCGCTGCCGGTCCCGAACATATCCGATCGGCCCAGGATGTCGTGGGCGAGGAAATCGATCACCGCACGCACCCGCGGCGCCAGGTTCCGGCGCGACGGATAGACCAGGGTGACCGCCAGTGGCTCCGGCGCAAACCCTGCCAGCAGCGGCACCAGCCGCCCGGCAACGACGTCGGCGCGCACGGCCACTTCCGCCGCGAGCGTGATGCCGACGCCGGCCAGGGTTGCGCGCAGCACGGCCTCGCCGCTGTCGGCGCTGAACCGTCCGCCGACCGGCACCGCGACTTCCTCGCCCCCGGGGCCGGTGAAGCGCCAGGCGCGATCGCCGCCGGGCACCGGCGGCGACAGGCAATCATGCTCGGCCAGATCGCGCGGGTGGACGGGCCGCCCGCGCGCGGCGAGGTAGGCCGGCGCGGCGAGCACCAGGCGCTCGATCCGCCCAACGGTCCGCGTCACTTCCGTTGCATGCGTGCTCTCTCCGAGTCGCAGCCAGAGGTCGAGCCCCTCCTCCACCAGGTCATGCGTCGTCCGGCCGATGACGAGGTGGACGGACAAGGCGGGATGCCGCTCCAGCAGCTCCGGCATGCGCGTGGCGATCAGGTTGCCGAGCAGCACCGGTGCCGCCAGCCGCACCAGCCCTGCGGCCTCGCCGCGCCGGCGCGCCGCGGCGTCACGGGTCGCCTCGACCGCTTCCAGCACGAGGCGCGCGTGCTGCAGCGCCTCCTGCCCGTCTTCGGTCAGCGCCAACCGCCGCGTGGTGCGCTGGAACAGGCGCACGCCGAGTTCGGCTTCGAGGCCCGTGATCTGGCGCGAGATCGCCGATTGGGTCGTGCCCCGCTCCCGCGCGGTGGCGGAGAAGGAGCCGGTCTCGGCCACCCGGGCGAAGGTGGCAAGCGCGCCGATCAGGTCCATGAACGCCCGTCTCCCGCCACCCTGCCCTGCCGCATCGCTGTTCTTTCCTGGCCGTTTCATCCCGCCGCGCGGCGGTCGCCGGCAAGGCCGGCGCGGGGCCGGAAAGATATAAGCCTGCCACCGCCCGGACGGGAGGCCACGGCGCGGCCCGGGACGCCCGCACGGCCTGCCGTCGTCCCGTCGTAGCCGCGCAGTTGCCATCCGCGCCCGCCCACCGCATGACGGACCGGCTTCCGCCCTTGCCCCGCCCTTCCCTTACTTGCTTCCCGCCGGGCTTGCTTCCCACCGGGCTTGCTTCCCACCGGGCTTACTTCCCTCCGGGCCGGCTCCCCTGCCCGCTCCCGTCGCCTACCCCCTACGGCCGGTTCGCCCAGGACCCGTTTCCCTTCCCAGACCCCGTTCCCGCCCCGACCCCGTTCCCGTCCTGACAGGACCCGCCATGCTGCGCTGCCGCCCGCCTATCGCCCTTTGTCGCACGGCTTCCCCGGCCACCGCCTCGCCGGCCCCGATGCACCCCTGCCCGCCCGACGCCCCGGCGCCTGCGCCGTCGGGCGCGGCCATCCACGCCTCCATCGGCGGTCGCACCGGCGCCCGCCGCGGCGCGCCCGGCCGCTTTCGCGTGAGCGCCGCCGCGCGCAGCTTCGTACTGTGCGCCGCCCTCGCCGCCTGCGCCGCGCCGCGCCCGGCCGCACCCGTCGCCCGCTCCGCCGCCCCGCCCGACCGGGACGGCGCCTATTACGGCACCAGCACCCGCTTCCGCGCCGACGCGCGCGATTGCCCGCACCCGGGCATCATCACCCTGTATGTCGCCCAGGGAGGCTTCTATTATCGCTGGACCTACGGCACCGACATCGCGGCAACCATCGCGCCGGACGGCACGATCAGCGGCACCGGCCCGGGCATCACCCTGGGCGGCACCGTCCGCGGCCGGCACATGGACGGCAACGTGGTCAGCGCCGCCTGCGGCCTGCATTTCACCGTGACCCGGCACTTCTGAGCGGAAAAACCCGGCACCTCCGGGCGGAAAGGAACGCGCGATGCGCTACGTCTCGACCCGCGGCCACGCCGAACCGCGGGACTTCGCCGGCGTGCTGCTGGCGGGCCTCGCCGAGGACGGCGGTCTGTTCGTCCCGGAGATCTGGCCGCAGTTCGCCCCCGCGGACTGGCGGGCGCTGCGCGGCCTGCCCTACCCGGCGCTCGCCGCGCGCCTGCTGTCCCGCTTCGTCGGCGCCGCGATCGCGCCCGAGACGATCGCGGCGATCTGCACCGATGCCTATGCAGGGTTCGGCCATCCCGCCGTGGTGCCGCTGATCCAGCTCGACACCAACCTGTTCGTGCAGGAGCTGTTCCACGGCCCCACCCTCGCCTTCAAGGACATGGCGATGTCGGTGCTCGGACGGTTGTTCGAGCACGTGCTGAAGGCGCGCGGGGAGCGGGTGACGATCGTCGGCGCCACCTCCGGCGACACCGGCTCGGCGGCGATCGAGGCCTTCGCCGGGCGCGCGCGGGTCGACCTGGTCATCCTGCATCCGCATGGGCGCACGAGCGAGGTGCAGCGGCGGCAGATGACCACCGTCACCGCGCCGAACGTGCTGAACCTCGCGGTCGAGGGCAGTTTCGACGACTGCCAGGACCTCGTGAAGGCGCTGTTCGCCGATGCCGGGCTGCGCCGCGAACTGCGGCTGGCGGCGGTGAACTCGATCAACTGGGCGCGCATCGCGGCCCAGGTGCCCTATTATGCCGCCGCCGCGCTGGCGCTGGGGGCGCCGGAGCGGGAGGTGGCGTTCGCCGTTCCCACTGGCAATTTCGGCAACGTGCTCGCTGCCTGGACGGCGCGGCGGATGGGCCTGCCGGTCGCGCGCCTGGTGGTCGGTTCCAACCGCAACGACATCCTGGCCCGCTTCCTCGACGCCAACGACATGTCGGTGCGCCCGGTGGAGCCAAGCCTGTCGCCCAGCATGGACATCCAGGTCAGCTCCAATTTCGAGCGCCTGCTGTTCGAGCTGCTGGACCGCGATCCGGCGGCCACCGCGGCCGCGATGACCGCCTTCCGCCGCGACGGGCGGATGCCGGTGCCGGAAGCCGCCTGGCACCGCGCCCGGGCGGTGCTGCACGGGTTCCGGCTGGACGACGAGGGCACCATCGCGGAGATCGCCCGGCTGCGCCGCGCCTGCGGCTATCTGGCCGATCCGCATACCGCGGTGGGAATCGCCGCCGCTCGCGCCCTGCCGGCCGGGCACGGGGTGCCGACGGTCGCGATGGCGACGGCACATCCGGCGAAATTCCCTGACGCGATGGAGCGCGCGACCGGGGGGCGCCCGGCGCTGCCGCCGCCGCTCGCGGATCTGTTCACGCGCGCAGAGCGGTTCACGATGGTGGCGAACGAATTCGACGCGGTGCGCGACGCGGTGCGCGCGCTGGCGAAGCGGAACACGTGAAAGCACCGCGCAAACCACTCCCGACAGCCATGGTAGCGGCGGCATTGTTGCTTACGGTCGTCCTGCGACCGCTTACCGTCACGGCCGGTCAGACCACGCCGGCGCAGCGGGCGACGGTCACCTCCGATTGCTTAGGTCCGGATCTGTCCACCATCGACCGATCGGCTTGCGCTGTCCGGGCGGCACAGGTGGCGAAGATCGCGATGATGCGAGCCTATGCCACTATGCGGCGCAGAATTGATACGATGCCGATATTTATGGCTGGATCGCTCAAGCGGGAGCTGGAAAGGTCGCAGCGGTCGTGGATAGTATTCGCCGATCGGCAGTGTCGCCTTGAAGCAAATGTGACGCTCGGGTCAGCGGGGGCATTCGCCGGATCTCTTTGCTACAGGCGCCTATTCCTGGAGCGATCCGATTGGCTCGTCGAAACCGCGAAGTGGTTGCGCTGAGTGACGGCCGGAACATTCCTGCTGCATGGTCGGGCGTGCTGAACCGCCGCTTTGCCGACCGGCATCACTCTCCACCACTTCGGTTGTGATGCTCTGCGAGAAGAGCGTCCAGCAGCGCCGGCCTGGCATGGAAATTGGTCGCCCGCAACGCCGAGAAGGCGCCCGGGAGGTCGAGCAGGCCCCTTCGTGCCGCGCGATCGAGCAAACCGAGCGTGCCGGTCACCGCGAACCCCGCCCGCCGCGCCGCCGCGACCCCGGCCCGGTCGTCCATCAGCAGAAGATCGGCACGCTGCACGGCGGCGAGGCTGATTGCCGCGCGCTCCCCATCGTCGAGCCCCGCCAGTGGCGCACTCGCAGCCGGGAGCGGGTCGGTC
This sequence comes from uncultured Pseudomonadota bacterium, assembly GCA_963708095.1. Taxonomy (GTDB): domain Bacteria; phylum Pseudomonadota; class Alphaproteobacteria; order Acetobacterales; family Acetobacteraceae; genus JAJZVS01. The sequence goes on along the minus strand of OY970182.1, from coordinate 888,907 downwards.
ACCACCGCGAGCCAGGGGGGCGGCACCGCGATCCATGCCTGCACCAGCGGAGGTGTTCTCGGGCGGTTGAGTTCGTCGCGCACGACCGCCGGAATGGCGACCCGACCGAACAGCCTCGCCAGCACGTCGGCTGCGCTGATCAGAACCAGGTAGTGCAGCGGCCCGGTATCAGCGACGACCCGCACGCCGGTTCAGACGCCCAGCCGGTCCAGGTCCTGGCGGTCGCGTTCGAACTCGGCCGCCGTCATCGCCTCGTTAATCTCGTGCATCTTGAGAAATCCATTGAGCTCGGCACGGGTCTCCAAGCCCAGAACGCGCCGGAGCTCGGGCCGGGTCAGCCGGCCGGCACGGTATTCCTCAAGCGCGAGCGCCTCCAGCGCCCGCCGCGCTACGTCGCCGCCGGTCGCGTCAAGGCGTCGGGCCCAGTCGTCGGGAATGTCGAGGGTCACGTTCATGGAGAGAGCCTAATCCGGACCGGGGGTTCCATGCCAGCCGGCAGTGGAGCGGATCTCGGCCGCAGCCAGTGGCGTCGACCGCCGCCGCTTGCGGCGCAGCGCGGTTTCCGCCATCCCCTCCCCGTCCCGCACGAGGTTTGCCATGCCCGCCTTGTTCCGCACGCTCGCCCTGGCCGCCGCTCTGATGGTCGCAGGAGCGGTGTCGGTGGCGCACGCCGGTGTGGATGCCTTCACCCCGGCGCAGCGGGCGGAGATCGTGCAGATCATGCGCCAGGCGCTGCAGCAGGACCCGTCGATCCTGCGCGACGCCATCGGCGCCTTGCAGGCCGACGAGGCGAAGCGCCAGGCCGCCGCGGTGCAACCGGGCGACCCGGTCGCGGGAAACCCGAAGGGGAACGTGACGATCGTCGAGTTCTTTGACGTGCGCTGCCCCTATTGCCGGCAGATGAACCCGGTGGTGGCGGCGCTGCTGCGGCACGATCACGATGTGCGGGTGGTGTACAAGGACCTCGCGATCCTGGGGCCGGCGAGCGTGCTCGCCTCCCGCGCGCTGCTGGCCGCGCAGCGGCAGGGCGGCTACCTGAAGCTGCGGGCGGCGCTGATGGCGGGGCCGCCCGATATCACGGAGGCGACGATCCAGGCCGCGGCGACGAAGCTCGGGCTCGACTGGCCGCGGCTGCGGCGCGATATGGCGGACCCGACGATCATGCGACGGCTGCGGGCCGACGTGGCGCAGGCGCAGGCACTCGGGATCGACGGCACGCCGGCGTTCCTGGTCGGCCACACGCTCATTCCGGGCGCGGTCGATCTGGCGGATCTGGAGAAGGCGGTGGCTGCGGCGCGGTCGCAGGGCTAGGCCGCCCCCCTCACCCGGCGAAGTTCAGCAGCAAGCCCGGCTCGTCCCACGCCACCGCGCCGATCCGCCCGGTCTCGGACAGCGAGATATACGCCGTGCGCAGGTCCTTGCCACCGAAACAGATATTCGTCGGGTGGGTGTCCGGCATCGCCACCTGGCGCAGAACGCGGCCATCCGGCGCGATCACGGTGATGCAGCCGGTCACCAGGGTCGCGACGCAGATATTCCCCGCCGCCGTCACCGCCAGGCTGTCGAAGCGCTGGTAGCCCGGCAGGCCGGCCACCAGCCGCCCGCCGTGCGGCGAGGGGAACGGATGCTTGGTCACCACCCCCGGGCCGGTGACGTCGAACGCCCAAAGCCGGGCCGGCTCGGTATCGGCGACGTAGACCGTGCGCTCGTCCGGCGAGAGGCCGACCCCGTTGGCCGACAGGATCGGATAGGCGACCTCGATGATCTTCGAGCCGTCCGGCAGCGCGTAATAGAGCCCGCCGTGGTCGCGGGTGCGCGCGTAGCGCTTGCCGAGATCGGTGAACCAGAACCCGCCTGCCTTGTCGAACACGATGTCGTTCGGCGCCGACAGGCGGTGGCCGTTGCATTCCGTGTAGAGCGTGCGGACCGCGCCGGTCTTCGCATCGATGCGCTGGATGGAGCCGCCGGCATAGTCGGGCGCCGGCCCCTCGGCCATGAAATGCCCCGGGCGGTACAGCCCGCCGCCGTTGTTGCAGCAATAGAGAGCCCCGTCCGGCCCGAGCGCCAGCCCGTTCGGCCCGCCCCCGGTGGCCGACAGCACCGACACGGTGCCGTCCGGGGCGATGCGCGAGACCTGGTTGCCGGCGATCTCGGTGAGGACCACGGAGCCGTCCGGGAGGACCGCCGGGCCTTCGGGGAATTTGAAGCCGCTCGCGAGGATGCGCACGTCGGACATGGATCGTTTCTCCCTCGTCGCCGCCGTCCTGGCGCGGCGGGCGGGGGAAACGAGACCACCGGGTGCGGGGGGACGCAAGAGTGCGGCCCGTGACCCGGCCGCCCCGCGCTCGGGCGCGGCAGCCGGCCCGCGGCGGAAACGCGTCCGCAAGCGCGTGCGTTCCCGATCGGCCGCGATCGACCGGTCGGCAGCCTGCCGATCGGCCCGAACGGGTGGACGTGGCCCGGTGCCGGTGCCCCGCGGCTGCGCATCGAGGCGATGGACAAGCCGCGAGACCGACGCCTAGCCTGCTTGCGGCGCCTGCCGGAGCGTCCGCAACGAGGAGGAAACGCACGATGATCGTGGTGAGCGTGATGTATCCGCCAAGCGCGCGGTTCGATCTCGACTACTACATGAAGACGCACGTCCCGCTGGTGCAGGCGCGCTGCGAGGGACGCGGCCTCATTGGCGCGCAGGTGCTGAAGGGCACCGCGGGGGCCGATGGCGGCGCGCCGGCGTATCAGCTCGTTGCGCTGCTCACGTTCGCCTCCTTGCCGGAATTCCAGGCGGCCATGCAGCAGCACGGGGCGGAGATCATGGGCGACGTTGCGAGATTCACCGACGCGCAGCCGGCGATCCAGGTCAATACGCCGCTGGATTGATCGCAGCGGCGCCGCGCCGTCCGGCCCTGGTGGCGCATGTCTGCCGGCGCGAGACACCACCTTGCGCCCCCGCGGAGCCGGCCGCACGCGGCGCGCCGATGCGGGATTACATCAAGGATTTGTGCGGCGACGGGCGGGGACGGAGGGCCGTCCCCGCGGCGGCGTCCGGGTCAGGCAAGCGCAGGCAGCGGCCGATGGGCCGCGGCGCAGGCGCGGTAGTCAGTGTCTTCTGCGCTGCCAAATCTGCGAATTGGGAAGGCATTGCCGTCGGACGGTTATCGCTGGAACCCGGAAGGCTGACCTACTGCTCCTTCTGCGACCTGCAGGCCCCTGCATCGGCGCCCGCTCCTATTGCGATACTTGTGCTATCCGCGCACGCTCCGGCACCGATAGCTGTGCCACCCTTGTTGTAGAGGGTGTTTCCATGCGAATCAGTTGGACCAACAAATGTGTTGCCACTTCCCATATTGTTGGCAATTTTTGTCCCTATAACAGTATTGTTGCTGCCTATGCGTGCCAATTTAACGCTGTTTCCGGTTGCATGACTTGCGTTGCCCCGGTCGGGGAACCAGAAAAAAACGGGAGAAGCGAGGAGTAACATGATGCCACCGAGAAACCCCGCTCGCGCGAGCCACCCAGGTGGTTTCAAACCTAGGTGCGGTGCAAAACCAAAGATAAGCTCCACAGCTACGCCAGAAATTCCGCTGACGACGCCTGCCGTGTCGGCCAATCCGATCATGGCCATATCCTTACCTGAAAGCGCACCATACTCTCTACGGATGTCCCGAGTCGCCGCCCAACCCGACCTGTTCGCCCCGTCCGTGCAGCCAGACCGGCCACCGCCCGACCCGATCGCCGAACTCGCTGCCCAACTCGCCCGCCTGCGCGCCACCCCTGCCCCGCCCTGGGGCACCGCCTCGGCAGCCATGGCGGAGGAGCACCATGCCATCGGTCTCGCCCGCCATGCGGGACCGGAGGCCGCAGCGCTCGCCGCCGCCATCCTGAAGGAAACCGAGCGCCTGCTGGCGATGACGGACTGATCCGCGCCCTTGTAATTTGCCTGGGCCGTGCCCCGAGTAAACTTGGCGATGCGGTGGCGGGCGGGAGGCCTGAGGCGCTGAGGGACACCAGGCCCGTGGCTGAGCACGGTGCCCCGCCCGTCGTTCCATTCAGCCCGAACAGTCGCTTGGGCCGCCAGCGAAGCCCGCTTGCGCAAGGACGGGACGGAATGGCCCCCATCGTCGTCGGTATCGACGTTTCCAGGGACCGGTTGGACGCGGCGGTGCGTTGGGACAGGGCTGTATGGCGCGACGCGCCGGGCGTTCAGTCACGTCCCGCCGGGCGTGCGGGGGACCGGCGCCCGGCCCATATCGCCCCGATCAGGTTCGGCCGCCAGGATCGCGGCCCAGTGGGAGACGAGCCTGTCGCCGTCCTCCGCGGCAATGAGCGTGGGATCGAGCACGTACATCTCGGGCTCCTCGGCTTCCACCGGCGCGACCGCAGTGGTTGCCCCAATGGCCATCCGGCCGGCGCGGAACCGCACCTGCCGGCCCTGCACCGCGCCGAGCAACCGTGTGAGCTGGCCGAATGCCTGGCTGTAGAGCAGGGCCGCGACCGCTTGGCGCAGCAACCGCTCGGAACCGGCGAGCAGCGGCTGATGATACAGGATGGCGTTGGCACAAAGCCCGCGCGCAACGTCGAGGCGGCCGGCGCGGGCCGCCTGCTCAGCGGCGTCCAGACGCGCGCCCAACACCGCCGCAGTCTGGGCCGCATCTTGTGCATACGCGGTCTGGGCCACCGCGTGCCGGCGTTGGGACGGGGCAATCGGCAGATCGACGGTGTGGGTCATCGGCAATTCCTTGGCGCCGCGATAAACCGGCCCTGCCGTGACGGCAGGGCCCGCTGCACACCCTGTTCCGACCCGCCTTGCAAGCGCGTTACGCGGGGAGAAGGGTTTCGCGAAGCGATCAAGCTCGTGTTAAGTTGGTCCCCGGAACATGAACGGGAACCGGCGGCGCCATTCATGCAAACGCTTTGCAAGCTGTCCGGCCGAAATATGGCACCTCGTTTGAAGACGCCTCGAGAAGGTCCCCCAGGGGCGCGGGGCGGAGATCCGACTATGGGCCATGACCGATAGCCACCCGAGCCCGGGCCGGACCGAGGACGGGGCAGGACGGCCGGCACCGGCGTCGGGTCCGGCTGTCCCGGGAACGGTCGCCTGGCAAAAGCCGCCCAATCCCCCGGCGTCGACCGGCACCGGGCAAGAGAGGTCTCGCCTGGATGCGGACGCGCCAGTCGCCCATTCCGCGTTCGGCAGGCTGCGTCGCGTCGTGCTCACGCACGAGACGCTGATGATCCTGCCGGAGTTCCTCGTCATCCTCGTCACGATCGCCGCGCTCTGGGCCGGAATTTTCGCGACCCTTGGCCAGCAGCGCGGCGCGGCGCGGCAAGCAGCCTACCAGGCCACCGCCAGCCTGGCCCGCGCCTATGACGAAAGCACCAAGCGGATCATCGGCGAGGCGGATCAGACCCTGCTCAGCGTGCGCGCCTTCTACAGCGCGATGGGACCGCGGTTCAGCCTGGCCGCCTGGGCACGCTCGCAGACCTCGTACAACCGCTTGGTCCCGCAGGTGGCGCTGATCGGCCCCACCGGCTGGCTGCTCGGCTCCACCTACGGCAGCCCTCCCAAACCGGTCGACCTGTCGGACCGCCCGCATTTCCTGGCGCAGAAGAATTCGACGCAGGACGCGCTTTATATCAGCGTCCCGGTGCGCGGCCGGGTGACCGGAAAGGAGACGATCCAGCTCACCCGCAAGCTTCTGGGCCCGGACGGCGCATTCGCCGGGGTGGCGGTCGTTTCGCTCGATTGCCGCCAGCTCTCCTCGTTCTATTCCGCGCTCGGTGCGCAGTCGGGCTTCGTGGGGCTGATGCGCAGCGATGGCACCATCCTGGCACGCGGTCCGCTGCTGGCTAGCGCGATCGGAAGGCAGCTCGGCAAATCGGCCGCGTTCCGCACGATCGCGGCTGCTGCCAGCGGCCATCTGCGGGTCCGCAGCACGTTCGACGGCAAGCAGCGCTACGTGAGCTTCCGTCACGTCGCCGGCTACCCGCTGATCGTGCTGGTGGGCTTCGATCGCAGCGCGGTGTTCCATGAGTACCGCATCCAGCGTTTCCGCTGGACGGAGGCCGGCGGCATCGTCACCGCCGTGCTGCTGGCGATCGGGTTGCTGTGGATCCGCCAGCGCCGCCGCTCGATCGCCTCGCGCCGCGCGCTGGTCGCGACATTGCAGGCAATGAACCAGGGCATCGTCATGATCGACCCCACCGGCCGGGTGCCGGTGGTGAACCGCCGCGCGCTGGAACTGCTCGGGCTGTCACGGGAGGCGTGCGCCCGGCAGACCGGCTGGCGGCGCCTGCTGGCGCGCGCGTGGCGCACGGACCCTCTCGCCGGGCCGGCCGGGCTGTGGCCGCGCCTTCCGGGCCGGATGCTCGGGGCTCCGATCGGGATCGCGGCCGAGAACGCGAAGGATGCCCGGCTGACCGGCGAATGGCAGCGCGAGTCCGGGCAGATCATCGAGATCGCGCGCTTTCCCACCCAGGCCGGCGGCATGGTCGAGACCTACACGGACGTGACCGCCGACCGGGCGGCGACCCGACAGATCCGTCATCTCGCCAATCACGACGGGCTGACCGGACTGCCCAACCGCCTGTTGCTGCAGCATACCCTGGCAACCATGATCGCCGCCGTAGTGGCGCGCCCGGTGCTGCTGCTGCTGGTCGACCTCGACCGGTTCAAGGAAGTGAACGACACCTTGGGCCATCCGACCGGCGATCGCGTGCTGGTCGAGGTCGCAGGCCGGCTGCGCGAGCACGCCGGCACCGGGACGATGGTCGCCCGCATCGGCGGGGACGAGTTCGTGCTGCTGCTGCGCGCCGGCAGCGACGATCCGCACGGCGAGCAACTCGGCCGCAGCATCGTGCGCGCGCTCAGTGAACCGATGCAGGTCGGTTTCCACGAAATCCGGTTCGGGGCGAGCGTCGGCATCGCCGAAGAGCCCGCCAGCGGCGGCGACGCCGACGCGCTCATGCGCAACGCCGACATTGCGCTCTATCGCGCCAAGGCGGACGGCCGTGGCACCGTGCGCCGCTTCGACGCGTCCATGGTGACGGAGATCGAGGCCCGGACCGCGCTGGAGGCCGATCTCCGCGCCGCGATCGAGGCCGACGAGATCAAGGTCGCGTTCGAGGCGCAGATCGACACCGAGACCCTGATCCCGGCCGGATTCGAGGCCCTGGCGCGCTGGCGCCACCCGGCGCGCGGCGCGGTGCCGCCGGTGGTCTTCATCCCGCTGGCCGAAGAATGCGGCCTGATCCACGCACTCGGGGCCGCAGTGCTGCGCCAGGCCTGCGCCGCTGCCGTCGGCTGGCCCGTCGGCTGCTGGGTGGCGGTGAACATATCGCCATCACAACTACTTAACTCGGGGCTGCCCGCGGTGGTCGCAGAGGCTCTCGCCGTCAGCGGCCTGGCGCCGGACCGGCTGGAACTCGAGATCACCGAAGGCGTGCTGATCGCCGAGGAACAACGCGTGCTCGCCACCCTGCACGCGCTCAAGCAGATGGGCGTGCGCCTGGTGCTGGATGATTTCGGCACCGGGTACTCGTCGTTGAGCTACCTGCTCAAGCTGCCGGTCGATCGGGTAAAGATCGACAAGAGCTTCGTGCAGCGCCAGCCGTTCGATCCGGCGGCGCGCGCGATCGTGGAGGCGATTATCGAGCTGGCGCTGCACCTCGGCCTGGCGCTGACCGCCGAGGGCGTCGAGACCGAGCAGCATCTGGCGATCCTGCGCCAGCAGGGCTGCGCGCTGGTGCAGGGCTGGCTGTTCGCCCGGCCGATGCACGCAGCCGACATCGCGCCTCGGTTCTGGCCGTCCCGCGTGAGCGGCACGGCATCGGCGGGGGCGGCGCGCCACGCCGGGGAGCGGCTGTCCCCCGATCGCCAGCCTCCTGATCGCCAGCCTCCTGATCGCCGGTCTCCCGATCGGCTGCACACAGATCGGCTGGCCGCCGACCGCGTGGACATGGCGCAGCCGACCGGGTAGGTCCCCGACCGGCCGCGCCGCCTCGTCGCGATCGCTCGGCCGCCCCAACCTCGCCCTGCGCGCGAGCGGCCACGCCGTGCTGGCGCCGGCGGCACGATTCTGTTCCTTTGCCCGCAGGCAACTGAGGCCCGAGTTGCATGGCGATGGTCATCACGGTCGCGCAGCAGAAGGGCGGCACCGGCAAGACCACCTTGGCGGCGAACCTCGCCGCGGCGCTGGCGGCCGGGCGGCGTGTGGCGCTGCTCGATATCGACCCGCAACGCAGCCTCGCGCGCTGGCACGGGTTGCGCGCCGCCCGCGCACACGCTCCGCCTGCGATTGCATTTGCCGACACCGCCGGCTGGCGACTCGCCGGCGAGCTCGACCGGCTGAAGGGTACCCATGACGCGGTGCTGATCGACAGTCCGCCGCAGATCGACACCGATGCGCGGCTCGCGATCCGCGCCGCCAACCTCGTGCTGGTGCCGGTGCAGCCGAGCCTGCCCGACCTTTGGGCCGCCGAGGGCACGCTCGCGCTCGCTGCCGCCGAGCGTCGCCCCGTGCGGCTCGTGCTGAACCGCGCCCCCGCCTCCGGTCGGCTGCGCGAGACCGTGGAGGCCGCCATTGCCGCCGGCGCGCTGCCGCGGCTCGCCGCCGTGCTCGGCAACCGGGTAGGCTTCGCGAGCGCCTTCGCCGAGGGGCTCGGTGTCACCGAGGCCGCCCCGCGCGGCACCGCCGCGGCCGAGTTGCGCGCCCTGCTGGACGAAATCGAGGAGATGATCCGATGAGTGCCGTTACCAACCTGGTCGCGAATCCCTGGGGCTGGGTGCTTGCCCTGCACCTTCTCTGCGCCGTCGCCTGGGTGGGCGGGATGTTGTTCGCGCTCGCCGTGGTGCGCCCGGCACTCGGGGTGCTGGAGCCGCCGCAACGGGTGGCGCTGCACCATCGCATCTTTCGTCGCTTCTTCCTGGTCATCTGGCACGCGATGCCGCTGATCCTGATCTCCGGCTATGCGCTGGTGTTCGGCGTCTATGGCGGCTTCCGCCACCTGCCGTGGAACGTGAACGCGATGCAGGGGATCGGGCTCGTCATGGCGGTGGTGTTCCTGCTGATCGTGTTCGGCCCCTACCGCCGGTTCCGCGCCGCGGTCGGTACTGCGCGGGCGCTGGAGGCGGCGGAGAAGATCCGGCGGCTGATCCTGGTGAACCTGGTGCTCGGGGTGGTCGTCGTGGTGCTGGCCGCGCTGTAGCTGCCGCGCGCGCCCGCACGCGGTTCACCCCTGCGACCGGGCGCATGCGCGACAGACCGATGCGCGCATGAACGAGACGCCGCGCGCGCCCGCGGCTAGCAGGCAACGGGAAAACGAACCGGCGGATGATCGTCCGGATGGCGGTTATCCGGTGGGTGATTTCCCAGTGGGTGATTTCCCAGTGGGCGATTTCCCAGTGGGCGATTTCCCAGTGGGCGATTTCCCAGCCAGCGATCGCCCCGAACAGGACTATTAATTGCCGACTCGTCCTCATTCGCCCACCGGGCGCGGGCCACGGCGCTTGCGGCGGCGGGGCGACGCAGTTACAAAATCGGGCAATCTGACCCGGGAGACCCGCCTTGAAGCGTCGCGACGTTCTGCAGACCGCGCTTGCCGGCACCGCCGTCCTTGCCGCACCCCGCATCGTTCGCGCCGAGACCGAGCGGGTCCTGAAATTCATTCCACAGGCGGACCTCGCCTCGCTCGATCCGGTCTGGACGACGGCGGACGTCACCCGCGACCACGGGTTCCTGGTGTTCGACTCCCTGTACGGGGTCGACGACAACTACCAGCCGCACCCGCAGATGGCGGCAGGGCACACCACCAGCGCCGACGGCAAGCAGTGGGACATCACCCTGCGCCCGGGGCTCAAGTTCCACGACGACACGCCGGTTCTGGCACGCGACTGCGTCGCCTCGCTCCGGCGCTGGGGCCAGATCGATCCATTCGGCTCGGTGCTGATGGCCGCCACCGACGAGATTTCCGCACCGTCCGACAAGGTGATCCGCTTCCGGCTCAAGAAGCCGTTCCCGCTGCTGCCGAACGCGCTCGCCGTCATCACCAACATGGCCTGCATCATGCCGGAGCGGCTGGCGAAGACGCCGCCCTCCCAGCAGGTGACCGAGATGGTGGGCAGCGGCCCGTTCCGCTTCGTCGCCAAGGAACGCATCCCCGGCTCGCGCGTCGTCTACGAGAAATTCGCCGGCTACGTGCCGACCACCGCCGGTCCGGCGCAATACACCGCCGGCCCGAAGACCGTGCATTTCGACCGCGTGGTCTGGACCGTCTCGCCGGACGCCGCCACCAACGCCGCGGCGATGACCGCGGGCGAGTTCGACTGGTGGGAACAGGCCTCGATCGACCTCATTCCGATCCTGCACCAGGACAAGAACTTGGTCGTGACGGTGAAGGACCATATGGGCGAGGCCGGGTGCCTGCGCTTCAACTGCCTGTTCCCGCCGTTCGACAACCCGGAGATCCGCCGGATCGTGGTCGAGGCGGTGAACCAGCGCGACTACATGGCCGCCGTCGCCGGCGGGCAGCCGTCCCTGATCCGCGACCATGTCGGCCTGTTCACGCCCGGCAGCCCGCTCGCCAGCTCGGTCGGCGTCGGGACGATGCAGGGCGACAAGGACCCGGAGAAGCTGAAGGCCGCGCTCAAGGCAGCCGGCTACAAGGGGGAGAAGGTGGTGGTGCTCGCCGCCGGCAATTACCCCACCATCACCGCCATCTCCGAAGTCGGCAACGACATGCTGAAGCGGATCGGCCTCAACGTCGACTACCGCTCGCTCGACTGGGGCACGGTGGTGACGCAGCGCGCCAGCCGCCAGCCGATCGACCAGGGCGGGTGGAACATCTTCTTCACCTTCCTGGGCGGCGTCGGCAACGTGACGCCGGCGTCCAACATCACCTTGCGCTCGGACGGCAAGGGCTGGTTCGGCTGGCCCAACGATCCGAAGATGGAGGCGCTGCGGCTTGCCTGGTTCTACGCCCCCGACCTCGCGGCGCAGCAGAAGCTCTGCGCCGAGATGCAGGCGGAGTTCTTCCGCAAGCCGTCCTACGCGCCGCTCGGGACGTATTTTCAGCCGACCTGCTTCCGCAGCAATCTCAAGGACATCCCGAACGGGATCCCGCAGTTCTACCGGGTCCGCCGGGTCTGAGCGACCGGGGGGGCGGCGGCGGTCCATCCGCCGCCGCCCCCGCCACGCGCGCACCGCGCACCATCGCTTACTCGGGGCGAACGGTGCACGCTGCGCCAGCGCCGTCGCCCGCGGGCCCCCACGCCGCCGCCGGGTCGCCCCGGGCGCGGTGCGGTCACGACGTTCGGGCAATTGCCCTCGTCGCGCTCCGCCGGCATGAACGCGGGCACGTTCCTGCCTGACCGCCGCCTCCGCATATCCACGGCAGGATCGCCGTCCCACCCACCTGCCCGGAGTCCCGATGCCCTCCCCTCCCCCCACGGCCGACGAGCCCGTCGGCCCCGAGGCGCGCCGCGCGCTGTTCGGCTCCGCCCTCGGCTACGCGATGGACGGGTTCGACCTGCTGATCCTCGGCTTCATGCTGAGCGCGATCGGCAAGGAAATGCACCTCGTGCCGGGGCAACTTGGCGCGCTGATCGGCTTCACCCTCGATGGCGCGGTGGTGGGCGGGGTCGTGTTCGGCACGCTCGCCGATCACCTCGGCCGGGTGCGGGTGCTGACCTGGACCATCGTGCTGTTCGCCGTGTTCACCGGCCTCTGCGCGCTGGCGCAGACCTACGGGCAGTTGCTGGCATTCCGCACCATCGCGGGGCTTGGCCTGGGCGGCGAGTTCGGCATCGGCATGACCCTGGCCGCCGAGGCCTGGCCGGCGTCCAGGCGCGCCCGCGTCTCCTCCTACGTCGGCCTCGGCTGGCAGGCCGGCGTGCTGGCGGCGGCGGTGGTCACGCCGGTGCTGCTGCCGGTGATCGGCTGGCGCGGCATGTTCGCCCTCGGCGTCCTGCCGGCGCTGGCGGCGTTCCTGATCCGCCGGCGCCTGCACGAGCCGGCATTGTTCGCACGCCGGCATGCGCGCAACGAAGCGCAGTCGCTGCGCCTGCTGGTCGCCGATGCGGCAACGGTGAAGATCAGCATCGGGATGGTGATCCTCTGCTCGGTGCAGAACTTCGGCTACTATGGCGTGATGATCTGGCTGCCGAACTATCTGAACACGCGCTTCCATTTCGGGCTGACGCAGACAGCCGCCTGGACCGCGGTGACCATCCTCGGCATGGGGCTCGGCATCTGGGCGTTCGGCTGGCTCGCCGACCGGTTCGGCCGGCGCCCGTCCTTCCTCGGCTACATGCTGGGCGCCGCGGTCATGGTGGTGGTCTACGCGCAGTTCACCGCCCCGCTCGCGCTGCTGATCGGCGGCGCGGCGATGGGGTTCTTCATCAACGGCATGCTGGGCGGCTACGGCGCGCTGATGAGCGAGCTCTACCCGACCGCCGCGCGCGCCACCGCGCAGAACGTTCTGTTCAACATCGGTCGATTCGTGGGCGGCTTCGGCCCGGTCGTGGTCGGCGCGGTCGCCGCGAGGCACGGATTTCCGGCCGCGGTCAGCCTGCTGGCGGTCATCTACGTGATCGACATGCTCGCGCTCTGGGCCCTGATCCCCGAACGTCGCGGCGTCGCGCTGGCATGATACCGGCGGCCTCTTCGGCCGGCCGGTATCGCGCATGGGGTTGGCGGGGCGGCCATGCGCAAAATCAAGGACATACCAGCAGCCAGGTGGACGCCGGACGAGTAAATCGGCCGGGGCCGCTGGTATGATGTCAGGCGCCATCGGCCTCGGGGGGCCGATGGCGCCGTCTGCGGGCTCAGCCCGGCGCCCGCCTCGTGCGCAGGCGTCTCGTGCGCAGCCGTCCGGGCGGGGACGCCGGCGCTAGGCAGCGCTGCGCATGATGCTGACCGGGACGGATTTGTAGGACGGCGTGCCGCTCTGCGGGTCCTTGTAGTCGAGCGGCACCAGGGCATTGGCTTCCGGATAATAGGCCGCGACCGAACCCGCGGAGATGTCGTAGGCGACCGCCATCAGCCCGGCGAGCCGCCGGGGCGCGGTTGCCGGCAGCGCCGTTTCGATATCGACGATGTCCCCGTGGGCGAGGCCGCGTGCCGCCAGGTCCTGCGCGTTCATGAACACGACGTCGCGCCGGCCGAACACGCCGCGATAGCGGTCGTCCAGCCCGTAGATCGTGGTGTTGTACTGGTCGTGGCTGCGGATGGTCGTCAGGCGCAGCACCGCAGCACCGGCGGCCGGCGGGTCCTCCTGCAGTCCCGTGAACGGAATGAACTCCGCCTTGCCGGAAGCCGTGGTCCAGACCCGCTCGGTCGGCGGCAGCGGCAAGCGGAACCCGCCGGGGGTGCGGATGCGGCGGTTGTAGTCGCGGAAGTCCGGGAACACCGCCTCGATCTTGTCGCGGATGCGGTCGTAATCGGCGATCAGCTCCGACCACGCCACCTTGCTGTCCGGCAAGGTCGCCTGCGCCATGCCGGCGACGATCGCGGGTTCCGAGCGCAGGTGCTCCGATGCCGGCGGCAACCGCCCGCGCGAGGCGTGCACCATCGACATGGAATCCTCGACCGTCACCGACTGCGGTCCCTCGCCCTGCATGTCCCGTTCGGTGCGGCCCAGGCAGGGAAGCAGAAGCGTCTCGCCGCCGACCAGCAGGTGCGAGCGGTTCAGCTTGGTGGCGATGTGCACCACGAGGTCGAGCCGGCGCATCGCGGGATAGCACTGCGCCGGATCGGGCAGCGCCACCGCGAGGTTGCCGCCGAGGCAGATCAGCGCCCGGCACCTTCCGTCGATGATCGCCTGCATCGCCGCCACCGCGTCCTGGCCGCGCGCACGCGGCGGGGCGAAGCCGAACACCTGCTCGATCCGGTCCAGCAACGCCGGACCCGGCCGCTCGGTGATGCCGACGGTGCGGTCGCCCTGCACGTTCGAATGGCCGCGCAGCGGGCAGATCCCCGCCCCCGGCTTGCCGAAATTGCCGCGCATCAGCAGCAGATTGGCGATCTGCTGCACGTTCTCGGTGCCGCGGCTGTGCTGCGTGATGCCCATCCCGTAGGAGACGATGGTGGCGTTCGAGCGCGCATAGGCCGCGGCCACCTCTGCGAACGCGGCGCGATCGAGCCCGCTTTCGGCCTCGATCGCGGCCCAGCCGGTGGCGCGCAGGTCGGCGGCGAAGGCGTCGAACCCGTGCGTGTGGGCGGCGATGAAGGCGCGGTCGAGGACGGGGGCCGCGCCGCCCGCAGCTTCCTCCTCCAGTGCGAGCAGCGCCTTCATGACCCCCTTCAGCGCCGCCGCGTCACCGCCGACCTTCACCTGGTAGTAGGAGGACGCGATCGGCTGCGACCCGAGGGTCGCCATTTCCACCGGATCCTGCGGGTCGGTGAAGCGCTCCAGCGCCCGTTCGCGCAGCGGGTTGAACACGATGATCGGCACGCCGCGGCGGGCGACCTCGTGCAACGTGCCCATCATGCGCGGATGGTTGGTGCCGGGATTGTGGCCGAGCGCGATGATCAGCTCGCAATGGTCGAAATCTTCGAGCGACACGGTCCCCTTGCCGATGCCGATCGACAGCGGCAGCCCGACGCTGGTCGCCTCGTGGCACATGTTCGAGCAATCGGGGAAATTGTTGGTGCCGTATTCCCGGGCGAAGAGTTGGTAGAGGAACGCCGCCTCGTTGGAGGCGCGCCCGGAGGTATAGAAGGCCGCCATGTCGGGGTCCGGCAGGCTGCGCAGCGCGGCGCCGATGCGCCGGAACGCCGCGTCCCAGCCGATCGGCCGGTAGGTGTCGCTGGCGCCGTCGTAGGCCATCGGGTGGGTGAGCCGGCCTTCGTCCTCCAGCGCGTAGTCGCTCCAGTGCTGCAACTCGGTGACGGTATACGCGGCGAAGAATTCCGGCGGCACCCGCTTGCGGGTCGCCTCCCAGGTCACGGCCTTGGCGCCGTTCTCGCAGAACTGGAAGGTGGAGGTGTGCTCCTTGTCCGGCCAGGCGCAGCCGGGGCAGTCGAAACCGTCCGGCTTGTTGGTGCGGAACAGCGTGAGCGCCGCGTCGGTGGTGTCCATCTGCTCACGCACCGTCCGGGCGGTGGCACGCAGGGCGCCCCAGCCGCCGGCGGCGCTGCGATAGGGCCTGATTCCGGGAAGACTGCGGGGATCCGGCATCGGGCATCTCCGTTTGCTCCCGCGCGGGACGCTCTGCCGGGTCACGGCTCGCGCCGGGGGAGGCGCGCAGAGGCGGGAGGGCGGCAAGCGGCCGTGCAGCCCAGGAGGCGCGCCGGACGGCAAGGCTAATATGGGCGGGGCGCACGCGCCGGCAACTCCCGACCTTGGGTGTATAGTCGGCGTGCCGGCCCCGGGTCCGGCCGCCTCGCGTTGGCCCGGCGCGTGCGTCAGCCCGGAGCGAGGCGGCGCCCGGGGATGACCGCAATGCGTACGGCTGGGCGCGGCCACCCCGTCAGGCCGGCGAAGCATGCTCCGGCAAAAGGTGGAGGCCGGGCGGCGGTCTCCACGCCTTTGCGACCGGGCACTGTGGACTGTGGGGCGGCGTGACGAAGAAGGTTTTCAACGCAAATAACTGGCATTATATAGCAACGGTTATCACAAGAACAATGCACTTAAGTCGTATCCCGCAGCCGGATTAGGTGAACGCGCACCGGCTCTGTTTCGCCACTTTCATTACGGCGAGACTCGACAAGAACATCCCCTCGGATGCTGGTCTTTGTGTATATGTCAGCCGGCTTTATAGGGGGATAGAGATGCATTCTGATCCGTTTTGGGGACAGCGCAGGCACAACCGCCGCCCACCCCTGTTTATTGTGGTCCATGTCCTGGGCGTGAAGCCGGATCTCAACATTTTCAAGCGGGTCACTAACGGGTCCCGGCTCCTCTTCCAAGGCTTGCGCTTTGCTCGGAAATTCCGCCAATAGATCGGACGAAATGGCGCGGCCGTTTATAGTGAGGGGCGCATTGCCTTGGTTCTTGCTGGGCTGAAGTACGCGCGAGGCAGATCCAAGAAGGGAATGGATTCGCGCTCCCCCGAATTGATCTTTCATAAGCCGTCTCACTTCGTCCTCAGACTTATTAAGCATGCTTGCAATTTCTTTCACTAGAGCCCCATATTGGCGTCCGTATTTCGCCCGTTCTATGAGCTTCCCAGCGGCATCGAAGATGAATTGCCCAGCAAAGAATACAACAACGATAAATATTAATGAGACGATATTATTATATTCTTGTGGAATGCTTCCACCAAACAGGTCGTGTATTATCTGGGGCACATCAACCCCCAAGCTCTTCTGATATATTGCTACGACGCTTATTGCAAAAGCTTCCCTCAGCGGACTGGCTTGGGAAATCTCCCGTACCGTCACCGAAATGCCGCCGATTTCTAACCCAGGAATTAGCGCTTCGAGGATTGGGCCGATTTCCCGGGTGATTTGAAGGGTGCCACGAAGCGACTCGATAATGTCTGCCACAGGCACAAGCGCGGGGGTGTCGTATACAATCTCGTGCGGAAGGCTAGTTTCCACGGAATAGCCCTGTGTCTCTTCCCGTGGGAAGAACGATCCCAGATAATCGTTCGTCACACAAGGGCGTCACGCTCGCGGAGGGCCCCGAGGGATGCGGAGTAGGTCCGATCCAGCCCATCTCAGCTCCGATGGTCGTTGCTACCGAATACCGAGTTTGTTGACGGATATGTAGACCACGCGGCCCTTGTAATCAGCAAGAAATCGATATATATGACGTCTTACCGACAAAAATGAGGGCGCTATGGCTGGGCTGACAGAACGGGAGAAGGAGTGGGCGGACCGGGCTCGGCGGTACCTGAAGGTCGAGCTAAAGCGCGCCGATATAACCTATGCGGAGCTTGCCCGGCGGCTCAATGAGCACGGGATGGAAGAGACGGAAGGGTCTGTCGGCGCTAAGCTGGCGCGGGGGACGTTCCCGGTGACGTTCTTCCTGGCCTGTCTGGCGGTGGTGGGGATCACGGCATTGGCATTGGCCGATCTCTAGGCCAAGATCATCCCGTGCTGGCGGGGGGCAACGGGTGCGGTGGGCTGCGGTCTTGGCGGTATTTGCTGCACTGACTTGGGGCGCCCCAGCGGTCGCGGCGTCACAACCACCACCCCCAGGTGGCGGGGAAACCCATCAAGCTCCAGAGCAGATAACCACCGACAATGCCGCTAAATCCGATAAATACCCGAATGACACGGAGAAACGGCCTCTTCTTGCGAAAGTGATTGTCCCCCCAAAGAGCAAGACCGAAACCGCCGAAAATACCAACGACAGAGAAGAGAAGGCGTCGGCCGATTGGTGGATGGTTCGGCTTACTGTCTGCATCGCGATTATTGGGGGTATTCAGGCCTGGGTCTTTTGGGTTCAGGCCGGCCGGTTGAAGGAAACCATCGACAAGATGGATGAGATCGCCCAAGGCCAAACTCGTGACATGAACGCTTCGATCGACCAGGCCACCCGCGCCGCGACCGCCATGGAAGGCGTCGCGACGTCGATGGCCGCAAACGTCATCCGCCTCCAAGAGACGGTCTCGATTAATCGAGCGATCGCCGACCGGCAAAAATCCGTAAGCGAATTGCAAACACGCGCTTATATCTCGGTTTGGTTCGAGGGGATGGTGCCACAAGACATAAAAACAGGAATTAGATTTGAACCACGCATGAGAATTGTCAATGACGGCCTGACTCCGACCTACGATCTCGTCTATCGCATAGCCGCCGACGTCCTGCCGCACCCTATCCGGAAGGACTTCAGTTATCCCTATCCGGATATATCGCCGACGCGAAGCGCGAGCGTCCTCGGCCCCCGGCAATGGAAAACGATAGCTGCCGTTGCGCCTAGGCTGTACCCAGAGGCGGAAGCGCGCCAAATCATGTTGGGCATTGCCCAACGGATTCACGTCTGGGGAGTGATCGAATACAGGGACGCTTTCAATATTACCCGAACGACACGTTTCTGCCAGAGCTTTATGTGGAGAAGCGCCAACGAAGTCGTCGGCCTGGATACCGCCGATTACAACGATGCTACATAGCGCGGCCAACGCCGCCCGGCCCCACACAGCCCGCACTCCTACACGACGTCCTCCCTTACAATGCGAATCCGGAACGTCGCGCGCCGCGTGGCCGGGGTGGTTGTTCGGCCCTGAGTTTCGATCTTCATGCCGGCCAACCCTTTGATATTCCAGTCGGTGGCCGTTGCTACCGAATGCCGGTCATTTGCGTTATTTACGTTTCACCTTTTTCTCTGCCGCTGACAGCTAAATCTCGTCAAAACGTTGATTTGATGGTTCCGTCCAGGGAGACGCAGGGATGCCGCGAAGCAACACGCCGAAACAAGTGCGCCAGGAAATATGCGGGCCGACGGACTGCCTAGAGGCGCGCCGCCTTCTTTGCCCGGTGCGGTTGATTGGGTGTGTCGCCTGGGCAGTGGCCCGGTATAAGCAGCCGCGCGCATGCAGCGGCTCGGTGCGTCGGGTGCGTGCATCGGAACGGTGCAGCCGGGGCGCGCACGAGGCGCGCGCCACCGCGTGCCGCCGCAAATGGCGGCCGCACGGGTGCGCTGCAACGTACCGCTTGCCTGCGACGCGGTTTTCGCGCCTCATTGGCGGGCGCCGCGCGATCACGACGGTCCCTGCGTGCGCCCCGATGCCGGAGACCAGCCCATGGACGAGCAGACCCCTTCCCTCGACCTGCTGCGCGACCTCGATCGCCGCCGCCTGGTTCACCCACTGCACCACCCGAAGGAGCACGCGAACGCCCGCCTGTTCACCCGCGGCGAGGGCGCGATGCTGCACACCGCCGACGGGCACGCCTATATCGACGGGCTTTCCGCGCTGTGGAACGTGAACATCGGCCACGGCCGGCGCGAACTGGCGCAGGCGGCGGCGAAGCAGATGGAAACGCTCGCCTATGCCTCGGCTTACGCGGGCTTTTCCAACGAGCCGGCGATCCGGCTCGCCGACGCGATCGTTTCGCGCGCCTACCCGGATTCCGCCGCGGTCTATTTCACCACCGGCGGGGCGGAATCGAACGAAAGCGCGTTCAAGACCGCACGTTATTTCTGGAAGCGCCAGGGCAAGCCCGGCAAGGTGAAGATCATCTCCCGCCGCTACGGCTACCACGGCGTGACCATGGCGGCGATGAGTGCCACCAGCCTGCCCGGCTACCAGAAGATGTTCGGCCCGCTGGTGCCCAATTTCGTCCAGGTCGCGCCCCCCTACCCCTACCGCTGGCCCGGCAACGGCGATTGCGGGATCGAGGCGGCCGACGCGGTCGAGACCGCGATCGAGGCCGAGGGCGCCGATACCGTCGCCGCGGTGATCGCCGAGCCGGTGATGGGCGCCGGCGGCGTCATCGTCCCTCCCCCCACCTATTTCCCCCGGCTGCGCGAGATCTGCGACCGCCACGGCGTGCTGCTGATCGCCGACGAGGTCATCACCGGGTTCGGCCGGACCGGGCGCTGGTTCGCGCTCGGCCACTGGGACGTGCGCCCCGACATCGTTTCGTTCGCCAAGGGCGTGACCAGCGGCTACCTGCCGCTCGGCGGGATCATCCTGAGCGAGCGCGTGCACAAGGCGCTGGAAGATGCGCCGATGGACGAGCGCTACATGCACGCCGCCACCTATTCCGGCCATCCCACCTGCTGCGCCGTGGGGCTGGCCAATATCGACGTCATCGAGCGCGAGGGGCTGGTAGAGCGGTCCGCCGTCATGGGCCGCAAGCTGCTCGCCGGGTTGGAGACGTTGCGCGCCCTGCCGCACGTGGGCGACGTGCGCGGTTTGGGGATGCTGGCGGCGGTGGAACTGGTCGCCGACCCGGCCACGCGCGCGCCGGCGCCGGGCCTTGGTGCCAAGGTGGTGGCCGAGGCGATGGCCCGCGGGCTGATCCTGCGCCAGCGCGCCGGCGGCGAGGGACCGCCGGTCAGCGGCGATTCGCTCTGCCTGGCGCCGCCGCTGATGACGCCCGAACCGGTGCTGGAACGGATCGTGCAGATCCTGGGCGAGGCGATCGCCGCCGCAGCGGGCTGAAACGGCGCTGGAGCAAGGCCCCAGGGGGGGCGTGCAGCGGGTGGAATCCTCCGGCCTTTTTCAGGTCGTGGGCCAGTTTGAATGTCGCCTACCGACCCATAGCTGCCTATCGACCGGGCGGTTGGCAGCGGCCGAAGTTGGCCGATAGCTGACGGTCAACTTCCGGGTTACTCGCCACAGAAGCCGATCTGACTTCGGCTCCGGCTCGCCTGCAGCAGCAAGATGACGCCGCTAGTACCAGGCGAACGTTTGCAGATATTCGACGAATCGCGTGACTCTTTAAAATACCAAGCCGGTATTATGGCCGGCAGCTCCAGCGTGACATCGCCAGCGGCCGCGTTCTATCCGAGCCGCACAGTATGCAGCGGTGGTGGGCTATCGAAATCGGTGTCGGCGAATTGCAAGGCAAGGTAGTCCACAAGCGCACGCACCTTCCCCGACAACAGACGATTGTGGGTGAAGACAGCGTTGATCGGGTGCGGTGGCAATTCGTGCTTGGACAGGACGACCTTCAACCGCCCAGCCTTGACGAAATTCATGACCGACCAAGCCGGAGCGTAGACGAGCCCGGCGCCCTCCACGGCGGCGGCAACGACGCCGTCGAGCGTGTTCGAGCGCATGCGGACCGGAACCTGCACCTGCGTGGGCTTGTCGCCATCCAGTAGCCGCCATTCCGAGCGGATGCTGTTCTGGCTGTAAGCGAGACAGTCGTGACGTGACAGGTCGGCAAGCGTGTGCGGCGTGCCGCGTTGTCCCAGATAGGCGGGCGCTGCGCAAATGATCCAACGGAGAGCCCCGAGCTTGCGAATGATGAGGCTGGAGTTGACCATCGGACCGATCCGGACAGCGACATCTATACCCTCCTCAATCAAATTGACCTTCCGATCGAGCAGCATCACATCCATGACGATCTTGGGGTGCAGCACGGCGAACTTGGCCAGAATCGGCAGCATGAAGAATTGGCCAAACAGCGTGGGCCCAGCGACATGAAGCTGCCCGACGGGCGTCTCGGCATCGGTGTGCAGCCCAGCCTCCATCTCGTCGATTTCGGTGAGGATGCGCTTGGATTTGTCATAGTAGCGCTGCCCCGCTTCCGTGAGCGCGAGTGTGCGGGTGGTACGGATCAGAAGCTTGGTGCCAACCCGCTCTTCGAGCGCCGAAAGATGCCGGCTCACTGAAGACAGCGAGAGGCCACTGGTCCTCGCCGCACCCGAAAGGCTGCCCGTGTCGATTGCCGCCACGAATAGGGACATTGTGTCCATCCGATCCACGGAATGCCCTCCTCATTTTCGCCCCGACATCACAGCATTGGTATTTACGTCAGATTTGCAAGAGTCCTTGCCGGATTTGTCGCCTTCCTAAAAGGATAACAATCCCCAGAATCCCCTCCGTGCAAAATGACATCAGCCAGCCCGGCTCGCGCTGACTGGCTTGTACGGAGGAGTAGAGATGCGTTTCGGTTTGTTCGGTAGCGCTCAGGCGCGCGGCAGCGATCTCGGCGCGGGTATCGGCCAAGGCTTCCACGATTACATCGATTTCAACGTCGAGGCCGAATTGCTCGGCTATCACGCCACTTTTCTGGTCGAACACCATTTTACCGGCTGGTCGCAGGTCTCGGCAACGCTGAGCCTCCTCACCTATCTCGCGGCACGCACCAAGACCCTGCGCCTCGGCACGGCCGTCATGGTGCTGCCCTGGCACAATCCGGTGCTGCTCGCCGAGCAGGCTGCGACCCTCGACGTGCTCTCAGGCGGCCGGCTCGATTTCGGGATTGGCAAGGGCTACCGCAACAGCGAATTCACCGGCTTCTGCATCCCGAGCGAGGAAGCCGAAGAGCGGTTCGAGGAGGGCTTGGGGGTTATCCTCAAGGCGTGGACTTCTGAAGGGCGCTTCTCCCATCATGGCAAGTTCTGGAATTTCGAAAATATTGTCGTCGAGCCCGCCGTCGCGCAGAGGCCGCGGCCAACGATCTGGATGGGTGCGGGCAGTGAGCCATCGATTCGCAAGGTCGCGACGCGCGGGTTCAATCTCCTGCTCGACCAGTTCGCCGGCCCGGATCTGATCAGGCAGCGGGTCGAATTCTTCCGGTCGGAACTGAAGGCCGTTGGCCGGTCCTACAATCCAATGGAAGTCTGCGTCGCGCGGGACTGCTACGTGGCGAAGGACCAGATGGACAGGGAAGACGCGATCGAGCGCCTCAACGCGACGCGGCAGAGGATTATCGACGTGTCGAAGGCGCCGAACCAGTCCGGCGGTTCGCACATCCTCGCCTATGCCAGGTCCGGGCCGCCCGACGTGTCCAGCACTCTGATCGGCACGACCGAGGAAATCTACGACAAGCTCGTCGCGCTGAACGAAGCCGGCGCCGAGTACGTCATCCTGAGCGTGCTTGGCGGCTCGCGCCACAGCCTGCGGCAGTTCGCCAACGAGATCATGCCCGAATTCAATAGCGACCGCGCCGCCGGTCGTGGGAAGCGGCTGTCGCTCGTGTGACGAAGGACAGGTACCATGACCGTTCTCCGCCTGGAACACCGCGACGGCCTGTGGCGCGAGCCGGCGCCGCTGCTCCGCGTGGCGCGTCTTGATTGCTATCCCTGGCTCGTCGTCGGTACCGTTTGCATTGGTGCCTTCATGGGACAGGTGGACGCCAGCATCGCCCAACTCGTCCTGCCGGATGTCGAGCGGGCATTCCATGCGTCGATCGGTGCCGCCGCCTGGGTGTCGATCGCTTATCTACTGGTAGCCGCGGCGATGCTGCCGGTGTTTGGTCGCCTCGCTGACATGGTCGGTCGCAAGCTCTTGTATTGCGGTGGGTTCGTTGTGTTCGTTACGGGGTCGGCGCTATGCGGTCTGGCGCCGAGCTTGGACACGCTGGTTGGCGCCCGCGTGCTGCAGGCCTTGGGTGCGGGTTTGCTGCAAGCGAATGCCATTGCCATCATCGTCGCCGCGGCCGCCGAGTCGCGACGTGGGCGCGCGCTCGGCCTGCAATCCGCCGCGCAGGCCGTGGGTCTGAGCGCCGGACCCGCTCTCGGCGGGTTTCTAATAGCGGCGCTCGGCTGGCGCTGGGTATTCTGGATCAATCTTCCGGTAGGGCTGCTGGGTGCCGTGCTCGGCCTCCTGGTGCTGCCCCGAACCGAACGACCGGCCGGCGCCGCAACGCCTGGTGCCGCAACGTTTGATCTTGCCGGCGCGGTGCTCTTGGTTCCGTCCCTGGGACTATTGATGTTCGCCCTCAACGAAGCCGGCCATGCCGGGCTGCGCTCGCCTTTGCTGATCGGCCCGCTTCTGGTTGGCTTGTTGCTGCTGATCGGCTTTGTTCGGCGCGAGCAACGCACAATATCGCCTTTGATCGATCTCGGCCTGTTTCGCAACGCCGTGTTCGTCGCCGGCAATGTCGCGGGTTTGCTGTCCTACGCGACACTGTTCGGTGCCTTTTTCGTGCTGCCTTTTGTTCTTGAGCAGGCATACGGCGACTCGTCGTTGACCGCCGGTTTGCGGCTCACCGTGATCCCCGCCGCGTTGGGCTTGGTCGCGCCGCTGAGCGGCGCTCTGTACGATCGGCTCGGCGCAAGGTTTCTAACCGTGTCGGGGATGGTAGCCGCACTCGTGGGTCTGTTGGCGCTAGCCTTTGCGCTCGAGGCCGGTCGGCTGCCCCTGGCAACGGCCTCGCTCGCCCTGTTCGGCATCGGCCAAGGTCTGTTCACGGCGCCCAACAACAGCGCGATCATGGCGAGTGCGGCAGCCGGGCAGAGCGGCCAGGCAGGGGGCGTGTTGTTCGTTATGCGCTCGCTCGGCATGAGCCTCGGCATTTCGCTCGCCTCGGTGATAATGGCGCGGCAGCTCCCGGTGCTCGCCGGCCGGCCTCTGGCGACCCTCGGCATCTCGGCGCAGCTCCTGGTCCAGGGAGCGGTAGCGAGCTTTATCGTGTTCGCCGCATTGGCGGGCGTCGCGGCACTGTTGTGCTTCGTCCGGGCAGAGCACGACGCGTCGCGGACGGTCGAATGAGCTTCGCTAAAGTTGCTAAATCGGACAGACATCCCACGCCAGGCATTCGCAATGCCGCTTGGGTGACAGAGGAGCGAGTCATGAAAATCTGCGTCTTCGGCGCCGGGGCGATCGGCGGTTACATGGCGGGGGAACTCGCATTGGCGGGCCATGAAGTGTGTGCCATTGCCCGCGGTGCGCATCTGGCGGCCATTCGGAGCCACGGGCTGAAGTTAATCGTGGAGGGACAGACGCGCACGGCAGATTTGCCGGCAAGCGACGACCCCGCGGCGTTTGGCCCGCAGGACGTCGTGATCTGCGCGCTGAAGGCGCACCAGGCCCACGCCAGCGCGGGCGCGTTCGCTCCGCTCCTCGGTCCGCACACCGCCGTTCTAACAGCGATGAACGGCATTCCCTGGTGGTATTTCTATCGGGAGCGCGGCCCGCTGGACGGCCATCATTTGGAAAGCGTCGATCCCGGCGCCGCGCAATGGAACGCGATTGGACCGGAGCGCGCTATCGGCTGCGTCGTCGATCCCGCCTGCGAGGTCGTGGCGCCCGGGGTGATCGAGCATCGCCTGTTCAGGCGCTTTACCATCGGCGAACCGGATGGCTCCACCTCGGACCGCATCGTAGTCCTGCGCGACGCCCTGGTTTCGGCCGGATTCGATGCGCCGATCCGCGACGCGATCCGCTGGAACATCTGGCTCAAGCTCTGGGGCAACGTCTGCTTCAACCCGATCAGCGCCCTTACCCTCGCGACCCTCGATCGCGTCACTTCCGAGCCAGGCCTCCGCGCCCTGTGCACGACCATGATGACTGAAGCCCAGGCGGTGGCGGCATCGCTCGGTGTCGCCATTCCGACGGAAATGATGGCGCGGCGATTGAACGCGGCCGGTGCTGTGGCCGGTCACAAAATTTCGATGCTGCAAGACCTCGAACGAGGCCGATCCTTGGAGATCGATGCACTCGTCACCGCCGTCCAGGAACTGGGCCGCCTCGTCGAGGTCGCAACGCCAACGATCGACGTGGTGCTTGCGTTGGTACAGGAACGTGGCCGGCAGGCTGGACTCTACGGCAATGATGCCCAGCACTGAACCCAGGCTTTCTTCCGCCGAATCTGACATAGAGGCTGGCGGCGCTCGGCTCGCCAAGCTACCGCGGTTGAGGCGCAGAAGCCCCCTACCGTCCTCGTCGATCAGCTTTGGCATGACGCTGGTGATGGCGATTGCTTGCGGCGTGGCGGCTGCCAACGTCTACTATAACCAACCCATGCTCGGCATCATGGAAGCCGCCTTCCCGGGTCAGGTCGCAGTGGTCGGGCTCGTGCCAACGGCAACCCAGCTCGGTTTCGCCGCTGGCCTTTTGTTGCTGGTGCCGTTGGGAGACCGTTTCGAACGGCGGCATCTCATCCTGATTCAACTCGCAGCACTCACGCTGTCGTTGGCTGCCGCTGCGCTCGCTCCTGACGCCTGGTCACTCGTGTTTGCATCGGCACTCGTCGGAGTGACATCAAGCGTGGCGCAGCAGATCGTGCCGTTCGCGGCCGAGTTGGCCGAACCCAGCCGTCGCGGTGCGACCATCGGAACCGTGATGAGCGGCCTCCTTTGCGGCATCCTGTTTGGCCGCGTCCTTGGCGGCGCTGTTGGCGATCACTATGGCTGGCGCGCCACGTTCTGGCTCGGCCTGCTCCTGGCTGTTGCGGTGGGCGTGTTGTTGGCGGCGGTCTTACCGAGAAGTCACCCCAAAACGCAGGAGGGCTACGGCGCCCTCCTCAAATCTCTCGCCATCCTCTGGCGGGAAGAGCCGGAATTGCGACGGGCGACCATGATCCAGGGCTGTCTGTTCGGCTCGTTCAGCGCCCTCTGGACTATCCTGGCGCTGCAACTCGACGCCCGATACCACCTCAGCGCCGAAATCGCCGGCCTGTTCGGCATCGTCGGTGCAGTCGGCGTGCTCTTTGCACCTATCGCCGGGAAGATCGCAGACCGCAGAGGTCCCCATGCCGTCATAGGGCTTGGCAGCGTCATCATGCTCACGTCCTGGGTAGTTTTTGAGGTGTGGGGCATGATCGCCGGCCTGATCGTCGGCGTCATTCTGCTGGACTTCGGCGAGCAAGGTGCGCTGGTCTCGAACCAGAGCGTCATTTATGCGCTTCGCCCGGAAGCGCGTAACCGGCTGAACACGATCTTCATGGGCGGAATGTTTGTGGGCGGCGCGGTCGGCTCAGCGGGCGCGAGCCTCGCTTGGGAATTCGCCGGCTGGGCCGCTGTCTGCGCTTTCGGGGCAGCCCTGGTCGCCATCGCCTTGGGCCTGCATGCGTGCGGTCGTGCAGCCGAGAGGCGGGTGGGCTGAACATCATGCGACGCAATCGCTAGCTTGAGCGGAACGTTTGAGTCCTGTGCATCCCGCCCGGAAGTAGATCGACAGAAAGCCACCCGTGGCGGCCACCAGGAAGGGAGCAGGCTGCGTCCGCTTTCGGGAAGTCGACTTTGGCCCGTGGTTGACCGCCTTGGGCGCAGAGGAGACATCGATGCGATAAGCCTTCTATATGTCCGCTTACCACCCGCTGCCGACCCTCAAACCGACCCACCACCCTTTTTCAGAACGCCTGGCCAATGCCCACGTAGACCTCGTACGCTCCGCTGTTCGGCAGGCGGACCGCCGGCACGGCGAACTCCGCCCGGATCGGCCCGATCGACGTGTAATATTGCACCCCCACACCGACGCCGACCCCGAACCGCACCGGGGCGTCGGACCCGGCGGCCGAGACCTCGCCCGCGTCGGTGAACATCGAAAAACCCCAGCTTTTCAGCACCCGCTGGCGGAACTCGATCGTCCCGGCCACGATCTGCGTGCCCCCGATCGGCGTGCCGTCGGGGAACTGCGGGCCGAGCGACTGGAACCGGTAGCCGCGCACGGTGCCCGACCCGCCGGCATAGAACCGCTGGTCCGGCGGCAGGGAGAAGGCCGAGCTCGCCCCCGGCATCGCCCCCACCAGACCGCGCAGCGCCAGCACGCCCCGCCCGGCGCCTTCGAGGTCGAGATAGGTGGAACCCGTCAGCTCGGCGATCAGCGCGCCGCCATGTCCCTGCACCGGCTGGGTCGGCGTCAGCAGCAGCGCGGCGCGCACCCCGCGCGTCGGGTCGAGCTTGCTGTCGGTGCTGTCGTAGCGCAGCCGCATCGGCAGGCGCAGCAGGTAATAGACCCGCGAGACGCCCTCCTGCAGGATCGTCTCCTCCTCCCCCGCCACGCCGAGGCTCACCGACCAGTGCGGGGACAAGGTGCGGTTGACCCGGATCGCCTGGGTCAGCGCGGTCTGGGTATAGGGGATCAGGGCCTGGTGGACGGCGCCGAGGTCAAGCTCCAGGGTCTGGTCGCGCGCGTGCCAGTCCGGTTCCAGATAGGCCGCATTGACCAGGTAGCCGGGCTGCAGCACGGCGTTGCCGCCGGCCTGGTAGGCGGCGGTGAGGTTGAGCTGCTCGGCATTGCCGAACAGGTTGCGATCGTGCCAACCACCGGTGAGGCCGACGCCGAGGTCGGTCGAATAATCGGCGCCGATGTCGATCGCGTGGCGCGGGCGCTGGTCGAGCTGGAACGTGACGGGCAGGGTCCCCTGCGCATCGAGGCTGGCGGCCGGAACCGCTTCGACGAAGGAGACGATCGGCAGGTCGAGCAACGACTGACGCGCGCGCGACAACGCCGTCGGGCTGAAGCGATCGCCCTCATGGAGCGGCAGGCGGCGGCGGAGGAATGCCTCGTTCACACCCTTGATGCCGGTAAACCGGATCGGGCCAAGGGCGACGACCGGCCCGCTGTCGACGCTATAGGTGACGTCCATCGTCTGGCGGGCCGGATAGACCACTGCGGGTTCCAGCGTCACCTTCGCCAGCGCGTAACCGTCTCCCCGCAGGCTGGCGAGCAGGCGGTCGCGCGCGGCGAGGACCGAGGCGGCCACCGCCGGTGCGCCGGGCGCGAGGCCGAGGGCGGCACGCGCGGCTTTCGGGGCGGTCCCGACCAGGGTGACCTTCGCAATGTGGAACTGCGGGCCGGGCGCGAAGCTCACCGCGACCGGCACCGGCGGCTGCGCCGGAGCGGCCCCGAGTTGCGCCACCAGTCCGGCCGCGTCCAGCGGCTGGCCGTCGATGCGGATCGTGACCTCGCCCTGGTAGTAACCGAAGCTGTGCAGGGCGGTGAGGAAGCGCTGCGCGTCCTGGCGCGCGCGCAGCACCAGCGCGAACGGCCCCACCGGGGCCGTGCTGCGCAGCGCGACGAGGTTCGACGAGGCGACCAGCGCCGCGTGCAGCGCCGGATCGGCCGTCGGACCGAGGCTGACCGCGTAGGGTTGCGGACTGGCCGCCCGGACCGGCGCGCCCGCCAGCACGCCGAGCGCCGCGACGACGAAGAACCAGGTGGCGGCGCGGCCGGCAAGGCAGGCACGATTCATGACCCGCGTTATACATGCCGGTCTGTGCCGGGGGGTGCTCCTGGACCGGGTCTGTGGACACATATCGAGGCGCAGGGTGCGCGCCGATGGCCCCCGCCGCGTCCGGTGGTGTCGCAGTCAGCGGCGCCAAGTTCGGCGTCGGCCGTTGCGGTCGTTCTCGTCATCGGTGGCGAATCGGCCGCTCGATACGGGGGTCTCTTCCACCCTTCGCGGGAAACGGGTGGGGCGGAGCGTGCCGGACACCCTCACCGAGGCCAGGGCGATCGCATTTGGCAGGAACGCGCCGTCCGCCCGAAATGCACTGATCCTGATGTCTCGAAGGGCGCAATCGCGGATGTCGCCCGAACGTCACGCGGCTGCCATTGTTCCGACATGGGCAGGCGGCTAATCGGGACGTATGGGAAAGTCGCCGCACCGCCTGCGCAGGGCCGATCGGCCGGTGGTTCCGCCGGGCAGCGGGCTCGACCCCGCGACCAGCGACTGGTTGTTCCGCAAACGCCATCAGCGCCGGCTCTCGGGCTCGGCGCGGGCGATTCGCCGGGCGGTGGCGGTGCTGCTCTGGACCGTGCCGGCGATGGCGATCCAGGGTGTGTGCCTGCTCGTGCCGGGCCAGCCCAAAGTCTGGTTCGCCACCGTCTACTGGGCCGGGGTATGCTGGCTGCTCGGCATGAGGGTGCGGGTGATCGGCGCGCGCGCCGGAACGCCGGAGCGGCCGGTCGTGTTCGTCTCCAACCACTCCTCCTGGCTCGACGTACCGGTGCTGGGTTCCCGCCTGCCCGCCTGCTTCGTCGCCAAGGGCGAGGTGGCGGGCTGGCCGCTGGTCGGCTGGGTGGCGAAGCTCGGCCGCACCGCGTTCGTCAGCCGCCAGCGCGGGGCCACCGGACGGGAGCGGGACGCGCTGCGGGCGCGACTCGCCGCGGGCGACAACCTGCTGCTGTTCCCCGAAGGCACCACGTCGGACGGCTCGCGGGTGATGCCGTTCCGCAGCACCTTCCTGGCGGTGGCCGAAGGAAAGGCGCCGCCGCTGATCCAGCCGGTCTCGGTGGTTTACGACCGGCTGGCCGGGCTGCCGACAGGGCGGGCGAGTTGGCCACTGTTCTCCTGGTACGGCGACATGGACATCGCCGGGCACTATTGGCGCCTGGCCCGGCACCGCGGCATGCGTGCGACGGTGCTGCTGCATGCGCCGATCGATCCGATGGCCTTCGCCGATCGCAAGGCGCTGACCCAGGCGGTGTGGACGGTGGTGGCCGACGGTGCAGCGACCTTGCGGCAGAATCGCCCGGCGCGCCCGCTCGGTGGCCCGACGCCGGCCGGAACCGCGGGCGGGCGGGGCGACGGCCGGACGGTCTATGCGTGAGGCCCGGTCCGTCCTCAGGTACCACGGTCATTCCTTGAACACGCAGGTCGATCCCGCCATACAAGGTGAGAAACGCCCCCTCCTCCCTTGCGGCGAAGGGTTGGGGTAGGGGGTGGGTGCCCTTCGGAACCCCGTGGGTACGCACCCTCCACACCAATCCTCCCCCGCAACGGGGGGCGGGATGGCATCTCAGTGACGCACCGCGCCCGCGGCGTTCGAGTGATAGCCGCGCGCCTCATGCGAACGGGAGTTGACAAACCGCTGCGCGCTGCTGTCACCTTTCGCCGTGCCCAGGGCCGCGCCTTCCCCGGCCTCGCCACGCCAGGAGGTTCCGCCGCGCCCTTGCGCTTGACCCGCCCGTCACCCGCCGCGATGTCTTCCGCCTTTCCCGTCGGCGTTTGCCTCGCGAAGGCAGGCGACCCGGCGTCGGCAGGCGGAGCATGACCTCGATGGACGGCACGACCCAGGCGGTTCTCACGGCACCCGCGGTTCTCACGGCGCCGGCGGTTCTTCCGGCACCCCGGTCAGGGCCCCTCCCCGACCCGCGCGACGCCGTAGCCGGCACCGTCGCGCCGAAGCGGCTGCACGTCATCACCTGGGGCTGCCAGATGAACGTGTACGACAGCGGGCGGATGGAAGACGCGCTCGCGCTCGCCGGCTACGCCGTGGTGCCGACGCCGGAGACGGCCGACCTCGTCATCCTCAACACCTGCCATATCCGCGACCGGGCGGCCGAGAAGGTGTTCTCCGAGCTCGGCCGGCTGCGCCGCCTGAAGGACGCGCGTGCCGACGCCGGCGGGCGGATGCTGCTCGCAGTGGCCGGCTGCGTGGCGCAGGCCGAAGGCGAGGCGCTGCTCGCCCGCGCCCCGTTCGTGGACCTGGTGGTCGGCCCGCAGACCTACCACCGCCTGCCCGCCCTGCTCGCCCGCGCCGAGGCCGCGCCGGGCGTCCCGGTGGTCGATACCGAATTCCCGCCCGAGGACAAGTTCGACCGCCTGCCCGAGGCGGTCGCCCCGCCCGGCGTCACCGCCTTCCTCGCGATCCAGGAAGGCTGCGACAAGTTCTGCTCCTTCTGCGTGGTGCCCTATACGCGCGGGGCCGAGCAGTCCCGTCCCGCAAGCGCCGTGCTGGCCGAGGCAACCCGCCTGGTCGTGCGCGGGGCGCGGGAGATCACCCTGCTCGGGCAGAACGTGAACGCCTGGCACGGCGCCGGCCCGGACGGGACCTCCTGGTCGCTGGCGCGGCTGTTGCGGGCGCTGGCCGAGATCCCCGGCCTCGCCCGCCTGCGCTACACGACCTCCCACCCGCGCGACATGGATGATGCGCTGATTGCCGTGCACGGCGACCTGCCGGCGCTGATGCCGTTCCTGCACCTGCCGGTGCAGTCGGGATCGGACCGCGTGCTGGCGGCGATGAACCGGCGCCACCGGGCCGAGGACTACCGCGCCCTGGTCGCGCGGTTGCGCGCCGCGCGCCCCGACCTCGCGCTGTCGTCGGATTTCATCGTCGGCCACCCGGGCGAGACGGAAGAAGATTTCGCCGCCACGCTCGACCTGATCCGCGACATCGGCTTCGCCCAGGCGTTCAGCTTCAAATACTCCGCCCGCCCCGGCACGCCCGCCGCCGCCGCGCCGGACCAGGTGGCGGAGGCGGAGAAGGACCGGCGGCTCGCCACCCTCCAGGCGCTCCTGCGCGCGCAGCAGGCGCGCTTCAACGCCGCCTGCGTCGGCCGCACCGTCCCGGTTCTGGTCACCGGCCCCGGCCGCCATCCCGGCCAGGTCGCCGGCCGCTCGCCCTGGCTGCAGCCGGTGCATTTCGTCGGCTCCCCCCACCTGATCGGCGCCGAGGTCATGGTGACCATCGCCGCCGCCCTCCCCAATTCCCTGTCCGCCGTCCTGCAGGAGAGAGACGCAGCTTGAGCCAAATCACCGCGGTCCCCGCCGTCCCGCCCCGCCCCCCTGGTGTCCCTGGCGGCAAAGCCGTCACCCTGCAGTTCAACGACAACACCCTGTTGCCGCTGCTGCTTGGAGACCACGACCGCCATCTGGTGCGAATCGAACAGGCGCTGGGGGTGCGGCTCTCCTGCCGCGGCAACCGGGTGGCGATCGCCGGTGAACCCACACGGGTGGACACCGCGCAGGCGACCTTGGAAGGCCTGTGGCGGCGGCTGGAACGCGGCGAGAGCGTCGGCCGGCCGGAGGTGGAAGCCGCGATCCGCCTCGCCGACACCGAGATCGATCCGCGCCTGCCGTTGTCCGACCTGCCGGCGATCCGCACGCGGCGCGGCGCGGTCGGGCCCCGCAGCTCCGGTCAGGCCGCCTATATCGACGCGCTGGCCGCGGCCGAGATGGTGTTCGCCGTCGGCCCCGCCGGCACCGGCAAGACCTATCTCGCGGTCGCGCAGGCGGTGGCGATGCTGCTGGAAGGCAAGGTCGACCGCATCGTGCTGTCGCGCCCGGCGGTGGAGGCGGGCGAACGGCTCGGCTTCCTCCCCGGCGACATGAAGGAGAAGGTCGATCCCTACCTTCGCCCGCTCTACGACGCGCTGCACGACATGATGCCGGGCGAGCAGGTGATCCGCCGCATGGGCACCGGGGAGATCGAGGTCGCGCCGCTCGCTTTCATGCGCGGGCGGACGCTTGCGCATGCCTACGTGATCCTGGACGAGGCGCAGAACACCACCGCGGTGCAGATGAAGATGTTCCTCACCCGCATGGGCGAGGGCACGCGCATGGTGATCACCGGGGATTTGTCGCAGGTCGATCTGCCGTCCGGCGTCCCCTCCGGCCTGCGCGACGCGCTGGAAACCCTGGAGGGTGTGGCGGGCATCCGGGTGGTGCGCTTCGGCACCCGCGACGTGGTGCGCCACCCGCTGGTCGCACGCATCGTCGATGCCTACGACCAGCGCGAGGCAGCGGCCGGGGAGACGCGGCGCGAGCGGGCGGCGGCGGGACGCTGACCCCGCCATCGGCCGGATGACCGCCGGCATCGCCCCCGCTGACGCGCCACCAGAACCGACGCGTCCTGTCCTGTCCGGCCCCGCCGGGCGGGCGGGCGTGATCCTGTCCGCCGATGATTTCGGCCTGTCGGAGGCGGTGAACGAGGGGATCGAGCAGGCGCATCGCGATGGCATCCTCGGCGCCGCCAGCCTGATGGTCGCCGGCCCGGCCGCCGCCGACGCGGTCCGCCGCGCGCGGGCGCTGCCGGGTCTCGCGGTCGGGTTGCACCTGGTCGCGATCGAGGGGCCGGCGGTCCTGCCGCCCGCCGCCATCCCCGACCTCGTCGATGCCTCCGGCCAGTTCCCGTCCGACCAGTTGCGCCTCGGCCTGCGCTACGCGTTCCATCCGCGGGTCCGCCGCCAGCTTGCCGCCGAAATCCGTGCCCAGTTCGCCGCCTTCGCCGCCACCGGCCTGATGCTCGACCACGCCGACGCGCATAAGCACATGCACCTGCACCCCACCGTCGGGCGGCTGCTGATCGGCATCGGGCGGGCGTTCGGGCTACGCGCGCTGCGCATCCCGGCCGAGCCGCCGGGCGTGCTCGCCGCCGCCGGCACCAGGGTCGGGCGCGGCGACCGCCTGCTGTATCGCTGGACCGCGCTGCTGCGCGCCCAGGCTCGCCGCGCCGGGCTGGCGACGCCCGACCAGTGTTTCGGCCTGGCCTGGAGCGGGCACATGACGCGCGCCCGGCTGCTGGCCTTGGCCCCGCACCTGCCCGCCGGGCTGAGCGAGATCTATTTCCACCCCGCACGTCATCAGGACGCCACCCTTGCCCGGCTGATGCCCTTGTATGAACACGAAGCCGAGCTGGCCGCGCTGTGCGACCCCGGCGTGGCCGCGGCGTTCGTGGCCGCCCACCGCACCACCTACGCCGAGGAGGCCGCCCGATGCCGCCGCTAAAACCCCCCGTCCGCTATCAGGACCTCTCTGACCCACAGGCGCAGCCGCGCCACACCGGCATCCCGACGTTCTTCCGCACGCCGCATACCGAGGCGCTGGACCAGGTCGATATCGGCGTGATCGGCGTGCCGTTCGACGGCGGCGTGACCCACCGCTCCGGCACGCGGCACGGGCCGCGCGCGGTGCGGGTGCAGTCGGCGCTGCTGCGGCGGTTCAACGGGGCGACCGGGGTGGCGCCGTTCGCCAGCGCGCGGGTGCGTGACCTCGGCGATTGCTGGATCGAGTTCCCGTATCAGTTGGAGGCCGCGCTCGACGAGATCGCTGCGTTCTACCGGACCGTGGTGGGCGCCGGGGTCACGCCGCTGTCGGTCGGCGGCGACCATTCGATCAGCCTGCCGATCCTGCGCGCGGTGGGCGCCGCGCGCCCGGTCGGCATGGTGCATGTCGACGCCCATTCCGACACCGGCGACGACTACATGGGCTCGCGCTTCCACCACGGCGCGCCGTTCCGTCGGGCGGTGGAGGAAGGGCTGCTCGATCCCGTCCGGGTGGTGCAGATCGGCATCCGCGGCACGATGAACGATCCCGACATGTGGGGCTTCAGCCGGAGCAGCGGGATGCGGGTGATCGGCATGGACGAGTTCGACGACATGGGCTGGCGGGCGGCGGCGGCGGAGGCGCGGCGGGTGGTGGGGAACGGGCCGGTGTATTTGTCCTACGACATCGACAGCCTGGATCCGGCCGAGGCGCCGGGCACGGGGACGCCGGAGGCGGGCGGCATCACGATGCGCGAGGCGCTGCGGTTGTTGCGGGCGCTGCGGGGGGTGGATTTCGTGGGGGCCGACCTGGTGGAGGTGGCGCCGCCGTTCGACGTGGGGGACGTGACGGCGTTCAACGGCGCATCGGTGTTGTTCGAGGAGCTTTGCTTGCTGGCGGAGGCGCGGGGGGTCCGGGGGTGAACGGGCGGGCCGGTGCGGGGGCGCCCGCGCGCGGTGACGACTGATTGCTGATATACGCCATCTGGTTTCATCGATGGTTTTCCGTTATACGCAAAATTCTGTTTTGGGTATAACGGAGTGTGCCGTGGCGGACATCACGCAGCTCCCGCTGGTCCGCCAGACCATGTCCACGGAACTGGCCGGGCGTAGCATGGACGCCTCCTTCGACGCGCAGTTTCCCGAGAACGGGAGCTTTCATCCGGCTTGCCGTCAAAGGCCGTTCCTACTGGTATCAGGGGTCAGCGTACGATTTGTCCAAAATCGTACGCTGACAGAAGCCACCTGAAAGACCGCATGCCTGGCAGGCCGACAGTCCGACCGCTAATCCCCTCTTCCCGCGAAGAGGATTAGGTTTCCGTCTGGGTCGCGGACGATAAAGGTGCGGGCGCCCCAGGGCTGTTTTCGGAGCGTCTGGTGGAAGGCGACGCCAGCCGTTTGATATTCGAGGTAGAGCGGCTTGGCGTCGTCGAGCGTGATCGATGCTGAAAGGAGATCCTCCCTGTCCCGCAGTTGTGGGTCGATGACGGAGACAGGGACGCAGCGAAGATTTAGACGTGCGCCGTCGCGTGCTATCTGACCGTAGAACGGAGGATCTCCATAGGTGAAGGCCAGAGCAAAGCCAAGCTTGTTTGTATAGAAGTCACAGGAAGCATCGATATTGGCAACGAAGAGCTGAGGTTCGGCAGCAAGAAGGACGGGCCGAGAGAGATGTTGGGTATCTGTGTCGGTCATGGATTGGATTCCTCTGCGGAGCGCCTCCCAACTCTCGAACGCCAGCTTGCGCGCAACCAGTTCCTGCGCGTCGCTCAGCTTGAAGCTGCTCACCATCACCTGCTGATCTGTCAGGTGGCGATAGCGCGGCAACACCGACCGGATCTGTGCCGCGACCGGATAGTAGCCGTCGCGGTGCCAGCGCAGGTATTGCTTGGCTTGCTTTTTCAGGTTCTCAAGATTGGACATGGGCGCGTGACGACTGGTGACACGTAGGCGGGCGTGGCCCGTCCGGCCCAAAGGCCGATGCGCCCTACAGCACGGATGCGAGGCTAAGTCCGGACCGTGACGGGCGTCAAGAAGCAAAACTCCTATGCATGTCGGATGCGGCGCCGCCTGCACCGCTTTCGGCAGTGCGGTCATTGCCCCTCTCCTCGCTCGCAGGCCGCGGCGCGATCCTGCAACATCCCACGCTCGGCTGCGTTGTGCGCCAGCGCCGCCGCACGCGCGAATTCGGCACCGGCTTCCGCGACGCGGCCCAGCCTTGCCAGTAGATCGCCGCGCACACTCGGCAGCAGATGGTACTGGCCGAGCGCCGGCTCCGCACCCAGCGCGTCCACGCAGGCAAGGCCGGCTTCCGGACCGAACGCCATCGCCACCGCCACGGCGCGGTTCAGCGCCACCACGGGGGTGGGCATCAGCACGGAAAGCGCGTCGTACAGCGCGACCATGCGCTCCCAGTCCGTTTCCGCCGCGCTCGGCGCCCTGGCGTGGCAGGCGGCGATGGCGGCCTGCAACGCGTATGGCCCGAGCGCCTGCGCGGCCGTGGCCGCAGAGGCCTCGGCTCGCGCGAGTGCCGCCAGGCCGCGGCGGATCAGCAGCCGGTCCCAGCGCGTGCGGTCCTGATCGGACAGCAGCACGGGTCGGCCCGCGCGATCGGTGCGGGCGGCGAGGCGCGAGGCCTGGAGTTCCATCAGCGCGACAAGCCCATGCACCTCCGGCTCTGCCGGAGCCAGACCGGCCAGGATGCGGCCGAGCCGCAGTGCCTCCTCGCACAGCGCGGGGCGCGTCCAGTCCGCGCCGGCGCTCGCCGCATAGCCTTCGTTGAAGATCAGGTACAGAACTTCCAGCACGGAGGCCAATCGCTCGGCCAGCGCGGCGTCGGGCGGAAGCTCGAAGGGCACGCGCGCCGCTTCCAGGGTGCGCTTGGCGCGCACGATGCGCTGCGCCATGGTCGCTTCCGGCACCAGGAAGGCGCGCGCGATCTCAGCCGTGGCCAGGCCGCCGAGCAGGCGCAAGGTCAGCGCGATGCGCGCCTCGGCCGGCAGCACCGGATTGCAGGCAACGAAGATCAGCCGCAGCAAATCGTCGCCCACGGCATCGTCCAGAGCGGCATCCGGGTCGTACGCGTCGGCCTCCCCCAATGCTTCGGCCTCATGGCCCAGTTCCTCGTGCGTGCGGGCAAGACGGCGGTTCCGCCGCAGCCGGTCGATCGCGCGGCGCTTTCCCACCGCCATCAGCCAGGCGCCCGGGTTGCGTGGGATGCCGGAAGCCGGCCATTGCTCCAGCGCCGCCACCAGCGCGTCCTGCGCCAGTTCTTCGGCCATGCCGACATCGCGCGTCAGCCGCGCGAGGCCGGCGATCAGCCTGGCGGATTCGATCCGCCAGACCGCCTCGATCGCCGGGCGCGGGTCGGGCGCCGTCACCCGCCGCGCTGGCCGGCGCCGGCCTGGATCTCACGCAGGCCGGACGCCGCCTCCTGCACATCGGCGGGGAAATCTGCCATTTCCTGCACCTGGCGGATCTCGATCGTCGCGTTGTCGTCGCCGGGGCAGCGTCTGGCCCACTCGATCGCTTCCTCCTTCGATTTCACCTGGATCATCCAGTAGCCGCCAATCACCTCCTTCGCCTCGGCGAAGGGCCCGTCCGTCACCTTGGGCTTGCCGCCCGGGAAGGTGACGCGCGCGCCCATCGACGGCGGATGCAGCCCGTCCAGCGCCAGCAGAACGCCGGCCTTCTGCAAGGATTCGTTGTATTTCATCATCGCGGAAACCGCCTCCGCGCTCGGCATCGCGCCGGGCGCGGCGGTCTCATAGCCCTTCGGGATCATCAGCATCATGAAGCGCATATCGGCTCTCTCCTTGCGGTTGCGGTTGTGGGCCGGGCTTTCGGGATTGCCTGGCCCTGCCATCACGTCGAACGAAGCCCGGCGGAATCGACACGCCCCGCCGGATTTTCTGCCACGCCTATGCCGCTCGCATCTGCTCGCGAACGAAAATGAACATCCCAACTGACCGGATCGTGGTCGAGCAGCTCGGTCACGACCGCCGACCGCCTTACTGGCGCAGCGTGGGCACGCCGACGCCGCCCGCGGAACCGGATATCCGAGACAGATTTTATCTGATTGATATTACACATATATTTTGTTTCTGTGGCGGGATTTGAACCTGTGACCTTCAGGGTATGGGCCTGACGCCCAGCGGCGAACCCCCCGTCTCACGGCGTTCGCGTTCCCCTCGATGCGTCCCATGGCTACCCCCGCCCTCCTCCACCGCGCCGGACGTTCCCGCATCCGGCACTTGATGCGGCATCAAACAATGCTAAATTCGTGCCCAACGCCGGAGCCCCCCAATGCGCACCACCCTCGCGCTCGACGACGCCCTCGTCGCCAAAGCCCAAGGCTTCACCGGCCTCAAGGAAAAATCCGCCCTGGTCCGCGAAGCGCTCAAGGCCCTGATCGAGCGGGAAAGCGCGCGCCGGCTCGCCCGTCTCGGCGGCAGCGAGCCGGACCTCGCCCCGCCGCCTCGGCGCCGTCCCCCCGCGGCGTGATCCTGGTCGATACTTCGGTCTGGGTCGATCACCTGCGCACCGGCAACCAGGCGCTTGCCGACCTGCTCGATGCCGGGGGCGTCCTGGCCCACAGCTTCGTCATCGGCGAGCTCGCCCTGGGCCACCTGCGCCGGCGCGAGGCGCTCCTGACCGCGCTCGCGGATCTGCCCCAAGCCAGCGTCGCCACCGACACCGAGGTCCTGGGGTTCATCGATCGTCATGCCCTGTTCGGGCACGGCGTCGGCTACGTCGATATCCATCTCCTCGCCGCGGTGCGGCTGACTGCCGGAACAGCATTGTGGACGCTCGACAAGCGGTTGCACGCCATCGCCGCCCGGCTGGGGCTGGCCGCGGCGGCGTGAGGCCGCACCCCACCGGTCATCTCCACTTTACCCGATGTTCATTTTCACTTTACCGAATTTCGCCTTATTTCCGGAAGTTATTTCAATATAATCAATGTATTGTCATTCCGGAACAGCAAATATGCTTCACGTGAAGCACGCCCTTCGGGTCCGCAACGGCCCGGCTGCTCCCGCTCGCCAGGGGCCGCTCTGCTGCTCCCGCTCGCCAGGGGCCGCTCTGCCGCTCCACGCGCGCAGCCCTGCAAGCCCCCCTTCGCCTTCCCCCCGCTCTGGTGTAATCCACCGCCCCACCCGACCCCGGAGCCCCCAGATGACCGCGGCCTTCCCCGCCCCCAGCCCCGAGGCGGAGACCGATACCCCGCTGATCCTCGCGCTGCCCAAGGGCCGCATCCTCTCCGAATGCGGCGCCCTGCTCGCGCGCGCCGGCGTCGAGCCCGCCTCCGACTACACCGACGAGGCCAGCCGCCG
This sequence comes from uncultured Pseudomonadota bacterium, assembly GCA_963708095.1. Taxonomy (GTDB): domain Bacteria; phylum Pseudomonadota; class Alphaproteobacteria; order Acetobacterales; family Acetobacteraceae; genus JAJZVS01. The sequence goes on along the minus strand of OY970182.1, from coordinate 849,799 downwards.
CCTGCGCTTCCCCACCAACGAACCCGGCCTCGACGTCGTCCGCGTCCGCCCGTTCGACGTCGCCACCTTCGTCGCCTTCGGTGCCGCCGCCTTGGGGATTTGCGGCGCCGACGTGCTGATGGAATTCGACTATCCGGAGATCTATGCCCCGCTCGACCTCGGCATCGGCCGCTGCCGCATCGCAGTGGCGGAGCCGCACGAGACCGCCGGATCGGACGATCCTTCCCGCTGGTCCAGCGTGCGGGTGGCCAGCAAATACCCGACCATCACCCGCCGCCACTTCGCCGCCCGCGGCATTCAGGCCGAAGTGGTCGAGTTGTCCGGCGCCATGGAACTCGCCCCGGGCCTCGGCCTGTCGCGGCTGATCGTCGACCTGGTGCAGACCGGCTCGACCCTGAAGGCCAACGGGCTGGTGGAGACCGAGGTGATCGCCCCGGTCACCTCACGCCTGATCGTCAACCGCACCGCGCTGAAGACCAGGCCGGAGGCGATCGGCGCCTGGATCGCCCGCTTCCGCGCCGCGCTCGCGCCCGCCCGGGCGGCGGCATAGCGGACGCCATCATGCAACGACTCGCGACCACCGACCCCGGGTTCGAACCTGCCTTCGCCGCCTTGCTCGCCACCGCGCGGGAGACCACCGAGCAGGTCGATGCCGCAGTGTCCGCCATCCTGGCCGACGTGCGCGCCCGCGGCGATGCAGCGGTGCTCGAGTACACGCAGCGGTTCGACCGCCTGGCCCTCGATGCCGCCGGGCTGCGGATCGGCGCAGCCGAGGTCGATGCCGCCACGGCGTCCATCCCGGCCGAGCTCGCTGCGGCGCTGGACCTTGCCGCCACCAGGATCGCGACGTTCCACCAGGCGCAGATGCCGCCCGATCTGCGCATGACGGACGCGGCGGGGCTGACGCTCGGGATGCGCTGGGGGGCGCTCGACGCGGTGGGCATCTACGTGCCGGGGGGCAAGGCGGCGTACCCGTCCTCGGTGCTGATGAACGCGATCCCGGCGCGCATCGCCGGGGTGGCGCGGATCGCCATGTGCGTGCCGACGCCGGACGGCGTGCTGAACCCGCTGGTGCTCGCCGCCGCGCGCCGCGCCGGCGTGGACGAGATCTACCGGATCGGCGGCGCCCAGGCCGTCGCCGCGCTCGCCTTCGGCACCGCCACCATCGCCGCCGTCGATCGCATCGTCGGCCCCGGCAACGCCTATGTCGCCGAGGCCAAGCGCCAGGTGTTCGGCCGGGTCGGCATCGACTCGGTGGCCGGCCCGTCGGAGGTCGTGGTGCTGGCCGACGCCGCCAACGACCCGCGCCGCGTCGCGGTCGACCTGCTCGCCCAGGCCGAGCACGACGAGGCGGCGCAAGCGATCCTGATCACCGACAACCCCGCCTTTGCCGCCGCGGTCGCGGCCGCCGTCGCCGCCGAACTCCCCACCCTGCCCCGCGCCGCCATCGCAGGAGCAAGTTGGGACGCGCATGGCGCAGTGATCGTGGTCCGCGACTGGACCGAGGCGGTGACCCTGGTGAACCGCCTCGCGCCCGAGCACCTGGAACTGCTGCTCGCCGACCCCGAGCCGGTGTTCGCGCAGGTGCGCCACGCCGGCGCGGTGTTCCTCGGCGGATTCTGCCCCGAGGCGATCGGTGACTATGTGGCCGGCCCCAACCACGTACTGCCGACCGGACGCACGGCGCGCTTCGCCTCCGGCCTGTCGGTGTTCGACTTCCTCAAGCGCACGACCTGGGTTGCGGCCGACCAGGCGGGGCTGGACACCATCGGCCCGGCCGCGGTGGCGTTGGCCGAGGCCGAGGGCCTCGGCGCGCACGCCCGCAGCATCGCGCTTCGCCTGGGCCAGCTCGCGTCGGCGCCTGGACGCAGGTAGGCACGGGACACACGCGAGTATGCGTCCCATGAACATCGGCGCGCGGCAGCGCATGCGACACATTTCGGCGTGGCACATACGTAAGCATGCAACGCACGTAATGCCGAGACGCGCCTGAGCATACGGCGTGCAAGACCGAGGTGCGCTTGACCCGGAAGGGGCGGATGCTCATGTTGCGCTCCGCAATCAACCAGATAAACGGGGCCGGATGTCGAAAGAAGACATGATCGAATTCAGCGGCATGGTGACGGAGCTTCTGCCCAACGCCATGTTCCGCGTGAAGCTGGACAACGAACACACCATCCTCGCGCACACCAGCGGCAAAATGCGAAAGAACCGCATCCGCGTGCTGGCCGGCGACCGGGTGAACGTGGAAATGACGCCCTACGACCTGACCAAGGGACGCATCACGTTCCGCTTCAAGTGAACGTTCCACCCGCCGCGCGCGCGCCCCTCCCGGCGCCCGCGGCCGCCACCCATGCGCGGCCGGCGCTGATCCTGGCCTCCGCCAGCCCCCGCCGCGTTGCCCTCCTCGCGCAACTCGGCATCGCACCCGACCAGGTAATCGCCACCGCGATCGACGAAACCCCCCGGCCCGAGGAACTCCCGCGCCTCTACGCCCAACGCATGGCCCTCGCCAAAGCACAAGCAGCGCGGGCCGTCGCAGGACCCGAAGGCCTGATCCTCGCCGCCGATACCGTCGTCGCCGCCGGCCGGCGCATCCTGCCCAAAGCCGAAACCGAGGAACAAGCACGGACCTGTCTCGCCCTCCTGTCCGGCCGACGCCACCAGGTGCTCACCGCCGTGGTCCTGCTCGGCCCCGACGGACGACAGTCGGAGCGAACGGTGGACAGCGTCGTCGCCTTCGTCCGATTGAGCCAACCCCAACAAGAAATCTACCTCGCCGGAACCGACTGGCACGGCAAAGCCGGCGGCTACGCCATTCAAGGCGGTGCCGCCAGCTTCATCCGCTTCCTCTCCGGCAGCTACTCCAACGTCGTCGGCCTGCCCCTGTTCGAAACCGCCCAGCTCCTGCGCGGCCACGGATGGCTGCGACCGTGACGGCGTGGGGGGCGCGCGAGCAAGGCCAGGGGGCTCTGCCCCCTGGACCCCCGCCAAGGGCTCGCCCTTGGAACCCTTCCGTTGATTCCGTGCGTATGGGGGGTATCGCGGGGGGTCCAGGGGGGCAGAGCCCCCCTGGCCTTGCCGGCCCGCCCACCCCGCCGTGACCCGCCGCATCCTTGCCGCGGCTTCGCCTGGGGAGGTTCGGGTGGCGGTGCTGCGGGGGGAATGGCTGGAGGAGTTTGCGGTTTGGCGTCCGGGTCTGCCCGATGGGGTGGGGGATGTGCATCGGGGACGGGTGATCGCCCGGGTTCCGGCGATGGGGGGCGCTTTTGTGGCTCTGGTGGGGGCCGAAGGGTTCCTGCCGGACACGTCCGGGGCTGCTGCCCTGGGGGTTGGCGATGCGGTGGTGGTGCGGGTGGTTCGGGCAGCTCAGGGGGGCAAGGGGCCTCGGCTGGCCGCCGTCCTGGGGGAGGATGTGGTTGGACCGCCGGCTTTGTTGCAGCGGGGTCCTGGGACAGTGGAGCTAGTGGCAGCCCGCTATCCGGAGGCGGAGGTTCGGATTGACGACGCGTTCCTGGTGGCGGCATTGCGCCCGGTGCTGGGGACGCGGGTGGTGCATGACCCGACCGGTTTCGACGATGCGCTGGAGGCTTCGATCGAGGCCTTGGGGGTGTCCCCGGTGCCGTTGCCGGGCGGTGGGCTGATGCATGTGCATCCGACGCCGGCGTTGACGGCGATCGACCTCGATGCGGGGGCGGCGACGGCGGCGCGCGGGGCGAAGGCGGCGGCGCAGGCGGCGTTGAACCGAGCGGTGTTGCCGGAGCTGGCGCGGCAGATCCGATTGCGCAACCTGGGCGGGGCGATCGTGGTCGATCTGGCCGGGCTCCCGGCGCGACGGCGCGCAGCGTTGGGGCCGGCGCTGGCTGCGGCTTTGGCCGAAGACCCGCTGAGGCCGCGGTTTCTGGGCTTCACGGCGCTCGGCCTGGCGGAGATTCTACGTCCGCGGGTGCATCCGCCGCTGCATGAGGTCCTGGCCGGGCCGCATGCGGCGGGGCTGGCGGCGTTGCGACGGATCGCAGCCGAGGTAGCGGCGGTTCCGGCGGTGATGCCGGGGTTGCGGGCGGCGCCGGCGATCGTGGCGGCGCTGCGGGAGGATCCGGTGGCGCTGACGGATTTGGCGCGGCGGACCGGGCGGCCGCTGCGGCTGGAAGCGGATCCGCGGCTGGACGGCTGGGTTCTCGACTAAAAATCAGGCCATAAGTTTCTGTTTCAGAGTTATAATCTCTCTCGTTCAGCCCCCCACGGCCATCCCGTCCCCGCGCGGGTCCGCGACCCCGCTGCACACCCCGCCGTCCCCCGGAAGGTAGCGCGAACACGCGGCGACGTTCGCCCGTCCCGGCGCCGGCACCGCGACCGGCATCGGCTGGCCCGATCGCAAGGCGTTGTCGATCGCCACCGCCACCGCCACCCCCGCCCCCGCCTGGCCGGAGCCGCCCACCGCGGCGCGGAACGCGTGCAGGTTCGGGTTCCACGCCAGCCCTGCCGCCAGCAGCGGCGGCGGCGTCCGCGCCGGCGAGGCCGCCAGCAGGAATCCAAGCCCGGGCACCATCCGCCCGGTGCCGAACAGATTGTCCATGGTCGTGGCACAAGCGACCGCCCCGCCGGCGCGGTCGACCGCGAGGAACGTTGCCGAGGCCGGCAGCGGCGGCAATCCCGCAGCGGGAAGATTGCCCTGCAGCGCCGCCTGTGGGGTGATACCGCCCTGACGCCAGGCCGCGGCAGCCGCGAGCGCCCGGGACGCCGCCTGGGCCAGCGCCTGCGGGTCGTGGGCGAGGGTTTGGAATGCCGCCGCGGCGGCCAGGCCGCCGTCGGCCGGCGGCGGCAGGAAGGCCACCCGATCGTTGCCGAACGGGACGACCAGCGGCGCTGCCAGGCTCGGCAGGGCTCTGCGCAGCGCGTCCGCCGTGATCGGTCCGCCGGCCGCGGCCGATCCGGATACGACCAGCTGCGCCAGCGCGCCCTGGTAGAAATCGCCCACGCCGGCGACCCGGATGCGCCCGAGCGTGGCGGCGAGTTCCGGCTCGCGCAGGGTGGCCCCGACCGCGAGTGGCCGTCCGTCCGGCCCGAACACGGCGCGCGCCGCGGGGTCGGCGAACAGCGGGCCGGCGACCACGTCGAGATCGCGCACCAGCGCGCGCGAGGCGGGGGTGCCGAAGCGCGCCAGCTCCTCGGCCGGCGCGACCAGCGCCTCGAACGGCAGGAGCCCGTAGCGCGCATGCAGCAGGTAGAGCCCGCGCGGCAGCAACGGCAGCGCCGCCGGACGATCCGCGGCGGCCGCGCTGGCGGGCGGGATCGCGGCTGCCTGCGGGGTAAACAGCACCGCCTGCGGCACGCCGCCATCGGGAGCGCGCGATCCGGGGATGAAGGCAAGGCAGGCGCCGGCGCCCCCCAACCCGACGCGCGACGGCAGGGTGACCGACAGGGCGAGGCCCATCGCGACCGCGGCGTCCGTCGCGTCGCCGCCGGCGGCGAGCACCTGCTGACCGATCAGCGCTGCCTGCGGCTCGGGCGCGACCACGACGCCCCGGAAGCGGTCCGCCGCGACATTGATCCCGGCGGTGGAAGCCCCCGCGGTCGGGGTGCCCGCGGGGGAGGAAGCCGCGCCGGGCGGCGCGCTGGCCGGCGCACCGCCGCAGCCCGCGACGAGTAGTGCCAGCAGGAACGCGCCGGCCCGCCGAGCCGCGCACTTCGGAAGGGCCGGCCGGAATCCGTTTCGGTATGGCAAAGTGGCCGCTTCCTTGTGCCCGTCGGGGGAGGCGGACCCATAGACGGCTTCCGCGGGGGCGGCAACGGAGGGTCCGGCGCACTGGCACTCGGCGCGCGGCGTCCAGTCGAGTGCCGACCGGTTGAAGCGGCACCCCCCTGGCGTTGCCCGCCGCCGGCCAATACCTTCCGAGTCGGCCAGGAGAGGCGGGATGCCGGCAGCGACGGTGCGAGAGGCGGAGGTGGCGCGGTTCGACGCATTGGCGGCGCGCTGGTGGGACCCGGACGGGCCGATGCGGCCACTGCACCGGATGAACCCCGCCCGCATCGCCTGGATCGTGGCGCGCATCGCGGAGGCGTTCCCCGCCCCGGCCGGCCTTGCGCTGCTGGATGTGGGCTGCGGCGCCGGACTGGCTGCGGAAGCGCTGGCGGCGCAGGGATTCGACGTGCTCGGGATCGACGCCGCGGCCGGGCCGATCGCCGCCGCGGCGGCCCACCTGGCGGAGGTCCGCGCCGCAGGGATGCAAGCCGTCGGGATTCGATCCCCCGTGACCCGCAGCCAGGCGATGCACGCCCAGGCGATGCGGGCCCAGGCGATGCGGGCCCAGGCGATGCGGGCTCCGGCGATGTCGGCCCAGACGATGCCAGCCCAGACGATGCCAGCCCAGACGATGCCAGCCCTGGCGACCGCTGCTCCAGACGGGGGAACCACAGACAATCGTGCCGCCGGCCATCGGGGCGCGGGCGAGCGGAGCGCGCAGGCCCAGACCGCGGAAACCGGCGCCGCCCGCCACGCGCTGAAGCTCGCCTACCGGGTCGCCGCGCCGGAGGACCTGCTGGCCGAAGGGCTCCGCTTTCCCATCATCACCGCCCTCGAAGTGATCGAGCACGCGGCCGACCCGGAGGGGTTCGTTGCCACAATCGCGGGGCTGCTCGCGCCGGGTGGGCTGCTGGTGCTCTCGACCCTGAACCGCACCGTAGCGTCCTTCGCCGCCGCCAAGCTCGCGGCGGAATATCTGCTGCGCTGGCTGCCGGTGGGCACGCATGACTGGCGGCGGTTCGTAACGCCGGCCGAACTCGGCGTACTGGTCCGCGCCGCGGGGCTGCGCGTGAGCGATGTGACCGGGCTCGCGCCGGCCGGGCTCTCGGGTGGTTGGCGAACCGGGGCGGGAACCGCGGTAAACTACCTGCTGGCGGCGCGCCGCTGATCCGGATCAGAGCGAAAAAGGCACTCGAACTCGTGAAAAAGACTCGTTGAAAACACTCGTAATTCGGGTGATTGCGGCAGCTGGTTCTTCCGCAAACTCTCAGCCGTCGGCGCGCGGCACCCAGGGGATGCGGGAAAAGCCGATCCCCTCCTCGGCCAGCGCCTCGGCCTGGTCCGGCGTGGTCTCGCCGTAGATGCCGCGGGAGGGGGTTTCGCCGGCATGGATGCGGCGGGCTTCTTCGGCGAAGCGAGGGCCGACGTAGTCGCAGCTCCGCTCCACCTCGCTGCGCAGCTTCTGCAGCATGGCGCGCACATGGTCGGGAATCGGACCGGCCAGCACACCGTGCGGCGCTTCCGGACCCTGCGGCGCTTCCGGGCCGGCCGACGGGGCCGTCGATGGGGGCGGCGCCGACCCTCCGGGGGAAGATCCGGCCGGAGCAGCGGCAGGCGACGCCTCCCCGGACCGCGGCTTCGCCGCCTGCCGGCCCAGCGCCGGGGCCATCAGCGCGCGGCTGATCTTCGTGTCGCCGCACATCGGGCATTCAATGAGCCGGCGCGCGGCCTGCCGCTCGAACCCGGCACTGTCCTTGAACCAACCGTCGAACTCGTGGTCCCGGCTGCACCGCACCTGATAATGGATCATGGTCGCGACCCGAGCACCCCTGTTGCCGCGCCGCAACAGCGATGTGCGGCGTCGGTACCAATCTGGCACTCCTGATGGGACAGTGCCAGAGGCCAGAAAATCGATGACCGCACCAGAAAGCGTCTGCCCCGTCCAGCCGCCGCCCGGATCCCGGGCCTGCTCACGAGCCGGCCGGCGAGTCGGCCGGATGGCCGGCCAGCAGCGGATCGAGCCGCCCCGCCCGATTGAGCGCCAGCAGGTCGTCGCAGCCGCCCACATGCCACCCGCCGATGAAAATCTGCGGTACCGTGGTGCGCCCGCCGGAGCGACGCACTGCCTCCTCCCGCTCGGGACTGCCATGCGGCGCACTGATCTCGCGCACCGACACCCCCTTCTCGCCGAGCAGGCGAAGCGCGCGGGCGCAATAGGGGCACCAGGGCTGGGTGTAGACCTCGATCTCGGGCATCACTTGTATCTCCTGACGCAAAAATCGGAGCAGCAGCCGCGGGACGCAAGGGCGCGGCGAAAGCCGAAGGACCCTGCTTTCGCAAGGCTGACCCGTCGTCCAGTTGGGTCAGGCCGCCCGTCCCATCTCCAGGAATTTCTCCGCACGCCGCGCGATCAAGGTCGCCGGATCGAGCACCAGCAGCGGTTCCAGCGCTGCGCCGATCGCCTCGCCCACGGCGCGGAGCATCGCCTCCGGGTCGCGCTGGGCGCCGCCCAGGGGCTCGGCGATCACCTGATCGACAAGCCGCAGCCGATGCAGATCGTCGGCGGTAAGCCGTAACGCCTCGGCCGCCGCCGGCGCCGCCGCCGCATCCCGCCACAGGATCGAGGCGCAGCCTTCCGGCGAGATCACGGAATAGACCGCGTGTTCCAGCATCAGCACCCGATCCCCGGCCGCCAGTGCGATGGCCCCGCCCGAGCCGCCCTCCCCGATGATCGTCGCCACCACGGGCACGGGAGCACTCAGGCAGGCGTCGATCGCGCGCGCGATCGCCTCGGCCTGGCCGCGTGCCTCGGCCTCGATGCCGGGGAAGGCGCCGGGGGTGTCGACGAAGCTCAGCACCGGCAGGGCGAAGCGGCCGGCGAACTCGATCAGCCGGCGCGCCTTGCGGTAGCCCTCGGGCCGGGCCATGCCGAAATTATGCCGTACCCGGCTTTCGGTATCGGACCCGCGCTCGGTGCCGAGCACCATCACCGGCCGGCCCTGGAAGCGGCCCATCCCGCCCAGCAGCGCAGTGTCCTCGGCGAAGGCGCGATCGCCGGCGAGGGGCACGAAATCCGTGATCAGCGCGGCGATGTAGGCCCCTGCCCTCGGTCGGTCCGGATGGCGCGCGACCTGCACCTTCTGCCAGGGCGTAAGCCTGGCATAGGTTGCGCGCAACTGGCGCTCGGCCTTTTCGGTCAGGCGCGCGACCTCGTCGGCGATATTGATCCCGCCGGGCTCGGTCATGCGCCGCAGCTCGTCGATCTTGCTTTCGAGTTCGGCGACGGGTTTTTCGAAATCGAGGAACTGGCGCATGGCTCGGGCGGCTTTAGCACACATGGCGGCCCCGCCAAGGGCGGCCGCCGCCGGTTGACCTCTGACTTACTTGCATTATTATACCCGTATGGGACCGCAAGCCGCTGCCCGGCTCGCCGCCGGACGCCTGCACTATGCCTGGGTCACCCTCGGCGTAATCTTCATCGTCATCGTCTCCGCGGTCGGCGTGCGTGCCGCGCCCAGCGTGCTCATCGTGCCCCTGGAACGTGCCTACGGCTGGTCGGATGCCGCGATTTCCGGGGCGGTGTCGCTGAATATCCTGCTGTTCGGGCTGATCGGGCCTTTCACGGCGGCGATGATGCGCACGATCGGGTTGAAGCGCACCGTGCTGGGGTCGATGGCGCTGCTGGTGTTGGGGGCCGGGCTGTCGGCTTACGTCACCCAGGTCTGGCAGCTCTACCTCACCTGGGGCGTGCTGGTGGGCATCGGTTCGGGCACCGGAATGGTGGGGCTGGCGGCGGCGGTGGCGAACCGGTGGTTCGTCGCCAGACGGGGGTTCGTGATCGGACTGCTGGCGGCGGGCAACGCGTCGGGGCAACTCGTGTTCCTGCCGGTCCTGGCGCGACTCGCCGAGCGCTTCGGCTGGCAGTCCGTGCCGGAGACGGTGGCCGTGGTGATCGCCGTGCTGATGGTCGTCGTCATGCTGCTGCTGGCGGAAAGCCCCGCCGCCATTGGTCTCGCTCCGTATGGCGCGACGATCGAGGCGGTCGAGGTCGCCGACGGTTCCAATCCGTTCCTGGTGGCGTTCCAGGGCCTGGGCCGCGGTATCCGATCGGTCGATTTCTGGCTGCTGTGCTCCAGCTTCGCGATCTGCGGCTTTTCCACCTACGGGCTGATCGGGACCCACCTGATCCCGTTCTGCGCCGACCACGGCATCCTGGAAGTGCAGGCGGCCGGGCTGCTGGCCGCGATGGGCGTGTTCGACCTGTTCGGCACCACCGGATCGGGCTGGCTGACCGACCGGTTCGACCCCAGGGTGCTCCTGTTCTGGTACTACAGCCTGCGCGGAATCGCCCTGTTCCTGCTGCCCTTCAGCGGATTCGGCACGGCAAGCCTGTCGGCCTTCGCAGTGCTGTACGGACTGGACTGGGTGGCGACCGTGCCGCCCACCGTGGCCCTGACCACCCAGGTGTTCGGCAAACGCGACGCACCGGTCCTGGTCTCCTGGGTGTTCGCCGCGCACCAGATCGGCAGCTCGATCGCCGCCCTCGGCGCCGGCGAGGTCCGAGCCCTGACCGGAAGCTACCTGATCGCCTTCGTCGCCAGCGGCGTGGCCTGTCTGCTCGCCTCCGGCCTCGTGCTGCGCATCGCCCGAGCGCCCGTGGCAGCGGCGGCGTAAGGAAGACGGGCCAAGAGCAGTATCCCCTGGGGCAGCATCCCCTGGGGCAACACCCCCTGGCCGTGCTTCCTGCGCATCACACGCCGAGGCCGCGCTCGCGCGCCCAGCCGAGGATTGGTTCGCGCAGGCTGGCCGCGGCGTTGGCGTTGCGGCGGAGGGTGGCGAGAACTTCGCGGAACGCGGGCAGTTCCACGCCGAGGAGCAGCGCCTTCACGGCCGGCAGGCCGGAGGCGGGCATGGAGAGGGTGGTCAGCCCCAGCCCTGCCAGCACCATGGCTTCCAGCGGGCGGCCTGCCGCTTCGCCGCAGAGCGACACCGGGACGCCCTGGCCGCCGCGTGCCGCCGCGGCGGCAGCGAGCACCTGGTCCAGCAGATCGAACACCGGTGGGGAGAGCAGATCGTAGCGGCCAGCCAGTGCCGGCGATCCGCGGTCGGCGGCGAACAGGAACTGCAGCAGGTCGTTTGAGCCGATGGAGAGGAAGTCCGCCTCCTCCAGCAGCGGCCGGAGCTGCCAGAGCAGTGCCGGGACTTCCAGCATGGTGCCGACGCAGAGCCGTTCCGGTGCCGGGCGCATGCGCCTGGCCTCGGCTTCCAGCAGGGCGCGGGCGGCACGGAATTCTGCGACGGTCGCGACCATCGGGAACATCACCGACAGCGGCCGTCCGGCTGCGCCCAGCAGCAGCGCGCGCAACTGCCGGCGCAGCACGGCGGGGCGATCGAGCCCCACCCGCAACGAGCGCCAGCCCATCGCCGGGTTGGCCTCCTCCGGTGCCTCCGCGCCCGGCATCAGCTTGTCGCCGCCGAGGTCGAGGGTGCGGAATACCACCGGCTTATCCCCCGCCGCGTCCAGCACACGGGCGTAGAACGCAGCCTGTTCGGCGATGTCGGGGATGGCACCGCGCGCCAGCATGGCGATCTCGGTGCGGAACAGCCCGACCCCGTCGGCGCCGGTTCGCTCCAACTGATCCAGTTCCAACCCCAGGCCGAGGTTCAGCATCAGCCGCATCCGCGTGCCGTCGGCCGTCGCGGCCGGGCGGGCGCGGAGTCCGGCCTGGCCGGCAGCGAGCGCGGCGCGGGTTTCGATCGCGCGCAGGCAGACCTGGCGCACTTCGGCGTCGGGGCGAAGGATCAGGGTGCCCTGGTCGGCGTCCAGCACCGCCTCCTCGCCCGCGCCGGCAGCGGCCAGCGCCCCGCGCAGGCCGCCGAGCGCGGGAATGCCGAGCGCACGTGCCAGGATGGCGGCGTGACCCGCAGGGCTCGCTTCCTCGATCACCACGCCGGCAATCCCCCGCCCGTGCCAGTCGAGCAGTTCGGCCGGCCCCAACCGGCGGGCGAGCAGGATCGCGCCGGACGGGACCGGCGGCGCCTCCCGTCCGGCGAGCTCGCCGAGCAGCCGCGAGGCCAGGTCCTCCACATCCGCCAGTCGTTCGCGCAGATAGGGATCGACGATGCGGCGCATGCGGTCGTGCAGCTCGGCGGCGACCCGCTGCACCGCGGCCTCGGCGGACAGCCCGCCGCGGATCACCTCGGCCGCGCGGCGCAGCCAACCGGCGTCGGCCGCGACCAGGCGATAGGCTTCCAGCACGTCGCGCGAGGCCGCAGCCTCGGTGGCGCCGTCCGGGATGCGGCCGTCGAACAGTTCCTCCAGCCGGTGCTGCATGCGTGCAGCGGCGGCGTCCAGGCGCGCCATCTCGGCCCTCGGGTCATCGACGAGCAAGGGTCCGGTCAGGCGAAAGCCCCCGGGCAGCACCAGCGGGCCGAGCACGATGCCCGGCGCCAGGGCGAGGCCGGTGAACAGGCGGGATACGGCGCCGCCCATCCCTTCCCCCGAGCTGGCCTCCGCCCCGCCGCCGGCAAGCAGCTCGGCGAGCAGCATGGCGACGGTCTGCAGTTCCTCCACCTCGTCGTCGGCATAGCGGCGCGGGGCGCGGTTCTGCACCGCCAGCACGCCGAGCATCCGTCCCGCCCGCCGCACAGGGACAGCAAGCATGGAGGCGTAGGGCTCCTCCCTGGTCTCCGGCCGGTAAGCGAAGCCGGGATGGTTCTGCGCATCCGGCAGGTTCATCACCTCGGCGGAGGCGGCGCAGAGGCCGACAATCCCCTCCCCCACGCGCAGCCGGGTGCGCCCGACCGCATCGGGATTGAGGCCGCGCGTCGCGGCAAGCTCCAGGATGTCGCCAGGCCGGCAGACGTAGACAGACGTCACTTCGGCCACCATCTCGGTCGCCACCAACCGCGCCACCTCGGCAAGCGGTGCAGCGCCCCGCGCCATCAGCTCGCGCAACCGCGCCAACATCCGCCGCTGCGGAAGCGGATCAGCCGGCATCGGACCGGAGCCGGGCGACAACCCGGCTCGCCGCCGCGGGCGGACACCGGCGGCGGAAAGGTTCGACGTTCCGAAAGCAAGGCCAAGGGGCTCTGCCCCCCCATGGGCCCTTGGGACCCCCGCCAAGGGCTCGCCCTTGGAACCCTTCCGTTGGTTCCGAGCGTGTGGGGGGTGTTGCGGCTGGGCGGGCAGCGGCGGGGTGGCTGGGACGCGGGCAGCGACAGAGCGCAGCCGCGCTCTGTCGCTGCCCGCGTCCCAGCCACCCCGCCGCTGCCCGCCCAGCCGCAACACCCCCCACACGCTCGGAACCCACAGATGGGGTCCAGGGGACGAGTTCCCTGGCGGGGGGTCCAGGGGGGCAGAGCCCCCTTGGCCTTGCTTTCGAAGCGCCAAACATGTCGCCCGCTGGTTTCACCCCCGGGCGGCCAGCGCGGTCACCATCTGTCCGACCAGTTCTGCGAGAATTGTTGCGACGGGCTGCACTGCGTCCACCATTCCCACGGACTGGCCGGCCATGACCGAGCCGGTTTCGATATCGCCGTCTATGACGGCGCGCCGCAGGGCGCCGGCCCAGAAGTGTTCTATTTCGAGCTGCGCCGCGTCCTTTGTGACCGTGCCGGCCTGGAAGCGGCGGACGACGTCGGCTTGCAGGACGAGGAAGCGTTCCGTTCCTTCGTTGATCAGGCCGCGCACCGGGATGACCGGGAAGCGCGGATCAAGTTGTACCGAGGGCAGCGCGTCCCGTGCGTTGGCGCGGAGGAAGGCTTGCTTGAAGCGCGGATGGGCGATCGATTCGGTTGCGGCGGCAAACCTGGTGCCGAGCTGTGCGCCTGCCGCGCCCATCTCCAGGTAGGCGAGGACGGCTTCGCCGCGGCCGAGGCCGCCGGCGACGAACACCGGGACGTCGCGCAGGTTGGGCAGGATTTCCTGAGCCAGCACGTTGAGCGAGACGGGTCCGATATGCCCGCCGGCTTCCGATCCCTCGATCACGATCGCATCGGCGCCGGAGCGCACCAGGCGCCTGGCCAGCACCAGCGCCGGGGCGAAGGCGATCAGCTTTGCTCCGCCATCCTTGACCGCCCGCACGGCGGCGCCGGGCGGAATGCCACCGGCGAGCACGACGTGGCCCACTTTTGCCGCCAGGCAGACCCGGACCAGGTCGTCGAGGGCCGGGTGCATGGTGATGAGGTTCACGCCGAACGGGCGATCGGTCAGGGCCTGGGTGCCGGCGATTTCGGCCTCGAGCTGCGCCGGGCTCATGGCGCCGCAGGCAATGATACCGAAGCCGCCGGCGTTGGAGATGGCGGAGACCAGATGGCGTTCGCTCACCCAGCTCATGGCCCCGCCCATGATCGCGAAGCGGCAGCCGAGGAATGCGGTGCCGCGCGCCCACAGGTGGTCGAGCCGCGCGCGGGCCTCCGTCTCGGCGGTGGTGGGGAAATCAGCCGGCATCGAGGCCGTACGCGGTGTGCAGCGCGCGCACCGCGAGCTCGGTGTATTCGGCGGCGATCAGCACGCTGACCTTTATTTCGCTGGTGGAAATGACCTCGATGTTGATCGCCTTGTCGGCAAGCGCGCGGAACATGGTGTTCGCGACCCCGGCGTGGCTGCGCATGCCGACGCCGACGACGCTGATCTTGGCCACATCCGGGTCGGTGAGCAGCTCGGCGAAGCCGATCTGCGGCGCCAGCCCGGAAAGCGCCGCCTGCGCCCGCGGCAGGTCCGCCTTGCCGACCGTGAACGTCATATCCGTGGTGCCGTCGGCGGCGGTGTTCTGCACGATCATGTCGACGTTGATGGCCTTCTCCGCGAGCGCGCCGAACACCGTGGCGGCGATGCCCGGCCGGTCCGGCACCCGGCGGAGCGTGACTTTCGCCTCGTCGCGCGAATAGGCGATGCCGGAAACGGTCTCTTTTTCCACGATCTCATCCTCATCGACAACCAGGGTGCCGGCGGCGGCGCTGTCCGGGCCGTCCTGGAAGCTGGACAGCACGCGGACCCGGACGTGCTCGTTCATCGCCAGTTCGACGCTGCGCGTCTGCAGCACTTTGGCGCCGACCGAGGCGAGTTCCAGCATTTCCTCGTAGCTGATTTTTGCCAGTTTGCGGGCGCGCGGGACAATACGCGGGTCGGTGGTGTAGACGCCATCGACGTCGGTGTAGATGTCGCAGCGGTCGGCGTGCAGCGCGGCGGCGAGCGCGACCGCCGAGGTGTCCGACCCGCCGCGCCCCAGGGTGGTGATCCGCCCGGTGGGCGCGATCCCCTGGAAGCCCGAGACCACGGCGACCTGGCCCGACTGCATGCGACGGATCAGCTCGGCGCCCTCGATCGCGGCGATGCGGGCCTTGCCGTGGGCGTTGTCGGTGCGGATCGGGATCTGCCAGCCCTGCCAGGAGCGGGCTTCGACGCCGATCTCCTGCAGGGCAATCGCGAGCAGGCCGGTGGTCACCTGTTCGCCGGTGGCGACCACTGCGTCGTATTCGCGCGCGTCGTGCAGCGGCGACAGCGACTGGCACCAGCCGACGAGCTGGTTGGTGGTGCCGGCCATGGCGGAGACAACGACCGCGACCTCGTCGCCGGCGTCGCGCGCGCGCTTGACGCGGGCGGCGACGGCGCGGATGCGGTCGAGGTCGGCGACCGACGTGCCGCCGAATTTCATCACGATGCGGGCCATGGGGCAGGCAGCTTTCCGGGAATCAGGCGGTGGGCGCCGGGGGCGAAACCGCGGGCAGACATACCGGCGGGGCGCCGGAGGGGCAACCGCCGAGGTCCCCCCCTCTCCCCGTGAGCAAGGCGGTGCAGTCCTTCGCCGCGACGGCGGCCGGCCTGGTGGGGTTGGTGAGTTGGCTGCGCGGCTTCGCCGTCACCCCTGTCGGCATGGAGGGCACCGGCGTCTACTGGATGCCGGTGTATGCCGCGCTGGAGGCCGCCGGCGGGCTGACCCCGATCGTCGCCAATGCGCGCCATATCAAGGCGGTGCCGGGGCGCAAGACCGACGTGATCGACGCCGAGTGGATCGCCCGGCTGATCCGCTACGCCCTGGTGCGGGCGAGCTTCGTGCCGCCGCGGCCGATCCGCGACCTGCGCGAGCTGACCCGCTACCGCCGGACCCTGGTCGAGGTGGCCGCCTCGGAGCGCCGCCGACTGCTCAAGCTGCTGGAATCCGCCGACATGAAGCTGGCCGAGGTGCTCAGCGACGTGTTCGGCGTCACCGGGCGGGATATTCTGCGCGCGCTGATCGCAGGCACCGCCACCCCGGCGCAGATGGCCGCGCTGGCCAAAGGGCACGCGCGCAAAAAGATCGCCCCCCTGACCACGGCCTTGGAGGGGCACCTGGCCGAACACCAGCGCTTCGTGTTGCAGATGCAACTGCTGCGGATCGAGGCCACCGAACAGCAGATCGCACAGCTCGACGAACAGATCGAGACGCGGCTGGACCCCTATCGCGCCCAGATGGCCCTGCTGATGAGCATTCCCGGGATCGAGTGGGGCGGCGCGGCCACCATCCTGGCCGAGATCGGCGTCGATATGTCGGTCTTCCCCACCGCCGGCCATCTCGCCGCCTGGGCCGGCGTGTGCCCGGCCAACAACCAAAGTGCAGGCAAGCAGAAGGCCACCGCGGCCCGCACCGCCAACCGCCACGCCACCACCGCCCTGTGCAACGCCGCCGTCAGCGCCGCGCACCGGAAAGGCAGCTACCTGAAGGCCAAATACCACAGCCTCAAAAGCCGCATCGGCGCCGGCAAGGCCGTGCTCGCAATCGGCTACAAGCTGCTGGTCTGCATCTGGCACATGCTGGCCGAGGGGTGTCTCTACCGCGATCTCGGCGAGAGCTACCTCGATCGCCGCACCGAACAGCAGACCCTCAAGCACTACGCCCGCAAGCTCAACCCGCTCGGCTACGCCATCGTCCCCAAACAGCAGGCCGCCACAATGGCCGCCTAGCGCCCAAGGCCCTCAGGGCAGGAGTTTTCATGGCAGGGGGCAGGCCGGAGTGCGAGCGCTTGTCTTGAGAATCATCACTGGCATCCCCCTCCCGGACGGCTGCTCGCGCTGACGGACCCGGCCCGCCGCGCCCCCACACTTGCGTCCTGCTACCCTTGCGCCATATGACTTGCATTGTGCAAGCGTCGCACCCCGCGCCGCCCGCACCCCAAGGACCACGCACATGCGCCTCCACGGCAAGATCGCCCTCGTCACCGGCGCCAGCAGCGGCATCGGCCTCGCCACCGCCCGTCTCTTCATCGCCGAAGGCGCGCAGGTCGCGCTGACCGGCCGCAACCCCACCAGGCTCGCCGCCGCGGCCGCGGAGCTTGGCCCCGACGCCCTGGCGATCACCGCCGACGTCGCCACCGAGGACGGCCCGCCCGCCGCCGTCGCCGCCACGCTGGAACGCTTCGGCCGGCTCGACATCGTCATCGCCAATGCCGGAATCGGCGGCAGCACGCCGCTCGGTAGCACCTCGCTCGCCGCCTTCGAGGTGTTCCTGCGCACCAATCTCACCGGCGCCTTCCTCACCGTGCAGGCCGCGGCGCCGCACCTGCCGCGCGGCGGATCGATCGTGCTGCTCGGCTCGGTGCACGAGCTGCTCGGCGTGCCCGGCGCGGCCGCCTACGCCGCCAGCAAGGGCGGGCTGCACGCCATGTGCCGCGTGCTCGCGGGAGAGCTCGCCCCGGCCGGCATCCGCGTGAACATCGTCAGCCCCGGCGCCACCCGCACCCCGATCTGGGACAGCCGCGCCCCCACCGCCGACGCACGCGCCGCACTGGAAGCGCGCATGGCCCGCGGCGCCCCGCTCGGGCGCATGGCGGAGCCCGAGGACGTGGCGCGCACCATCCTGTTCCTCGCCTCCGACGACGCCGCGCATATCACCGCGGCGGAGATTTTCGTCGATGGCGGCAGCACCGGCGCGCCAGCCGCGACGCCGGCTGCGCGCGCCTGAGACGCCGTTACGGAACCGGCGGCATGTCCGCATCCCCGGCTGCGGCGGCGCCGACCGCCGCAGGGCACAGTCCGCGCACCCGCCTGCTGCTGGCCGGCCCGATCCTCCCGACCCTGCTGCGGCTCGCCTGGCCCAACGTGCTGGTGATGCTGGCGCAGGCCGCCACCGGGCTGATCGAGACGTTCTGGGTCGCCCGCCTCGGCACCGACGCGCTGGCAGGCATGGCGCTCGTGTTTCCGGGCGTGATGCTGATGCAGATGATCTCCGGCGGGGCTATGGGTGGCGGGATTTCCTCGGCGGTCGCGCGCGCGCTGGGCGCAAGGCGGCGCGACGAAGCCGACGCGCTGGTCCTGCACGCCGTCCTGATCAACGTCGCGCTGGGCGCTATCTGCTCGGTCCTGGTGCTGGCGTTCGGGCCGGCGCTCTACACCGCGCTCGGCGGGTCGGGAGGCGCGCTCGCCGCGGCGCTCCGCTACTCGAACATCGTCTTCGCCGGCACGGTGCTGCTGTGGCTGATGAACGCGCTGGCCAGCGTGATCCGCGGCACCGGCAACATGCTGATCCCGGCGCTGGTGATCTGCGCCGGCGTTGTGTTGCTGGTCCCGCTGTCGCCCTGCCTGATCTTCGGGCTCGGGCCCTTCCCGCACATGGGCATCGCCGGCGGCGCCACCGCGCTGTTGGCCTTCTATGCCTGCGGAACCCTGGTGCTGGCAGGCTACATGGCGTCAGGGCGGAACCTGGCGCGGTTCCGGCTGGTGCGGCTGCGCTGGTCGCTGTTCGAAGCGATCTTGCGGGTCGGCGGCGTTGCGGCCCTGACATCCCTGCAGACCAACCTGACGGTGGCGCTGACCACCGCGCTGGTTGCCCGCGCGGCGGGGACCGATGCGGTGGCCGGCTACGGCACCGGGGCACGGCTGGAATACCTGCTGATCCCACTGGTGTTCGGCCTCGGCGCCCCGCTGGTCGCCATGGTCGGCACCAATATCGGCGCCGGCCAGCCGCAACGGGCGCTGCGCATCGCGCTCGCCGGTGGGCTGGCGGCCTTCGTGCTGACCGAGGCGATCGGGCTCGGCGCCGCCGCCTGGCCGGACGCCTGGCTCGGCCTGTTCGGCTCCGACCCAAAAATGCTGGCAAGCGGCGCCGCCTACCTGCACGCGGTCGGACCGGCGTACGGGTTCTTCGGGCTGGGGCTCGCGCTCTATTTCGCTTCCCAGGGCGCCGGAAAGCTGTTCTGGCCCGTGGTGGCCGGGCTGCTGCGCATGACCCTGGCGATCGGCGGCGGCTGGCTGGCACTGCAGTGGACCGGATCGCTCGGCTGGCTGTTCGTCGCGCTGGCGCTGGGCCTGGTGGCGTACGGGATGACCATCGCCGCGGCGGTGGGGTCCGGCGCCTGGTTGCGCCCGGCGCGGCGGCTGGTGCCGGTAGTGGTGCGGCGGGGGGTGTAACATTTCTTAGGCAAGGCCAAGGGGTTTTGCCCCCTGGGCCCCCCAATGGCTCGTCCTTCGCTGCCGTCGATGACGGTCGCCTTGCGGATCACGAGAGTCGGTTCCTGGATCATTGTTTTCTCCCCGGTTTTTTCCGGCCGCTTTTTCCCGGCCGCCGGGACGGCGCGGCTCATACCAGCGGCCCCGGCCGATGACTCGTCCGGCGTCCACCTGGCCGCTGGTATGTCCTTGATTTTGCGCATGGCCGCCCCGCCAACCCCATGCGCGATACCGGCCGGCCGAAGAGGCCGCCGGTATCAGACCAGCGACCCCGGCCGATGACTCGTCCGGCGTCCACCTGGCCGCTGGTATGTCCTTGATTTTGCGCATGGCCGCCCCGCCAACCCCATGCGCGATACCGGCCGGCCGAAGAGGCCGCCGGTATCAGACGGGCTTGTCGCCCAGCACCGTGACCCGGAAGCCTGAGCGCGTGTGCGGCCAGTAGTCCCACAGCGCGTGGTGCTGCACGCACCGATTGTCCCAGAACGCCACTGAATTGGCGCGCCAGCGGAAGCGGCACTGGAACAGCGGGTTTTCCATGTGTTCGTAGAGGTAGCGCAGGATCCCCTCGCTCTCGTCGCGCGGGATGCCGACGATGTGGCGGGTGAAGCCGCGGTTCACATAAAGCGCCTTGCGCCCGGTGACGGGGTGGGTGCGCACCACGGGGTGTTCGGCGCGCGGGTAGCTTGGCTTGTCGGCGACGCCGTAGTTGGCATAGAGGCCGCGATAGACCGGTTCACCGTCGTGCACCGCGGTGAGGCCGTCCAGGTACTGTTTCATCCGGTCCGACAGCGCCTCGTAGGCGGCGTACATGCTGGCGAACAGGGTGTCGCCGCCGCGCGGCGGACAGGTTTTGATGTAGAGGATGCTGCCCAGCGGCGGCAGCAGGTCGCAGGACACGTCGCTGTGCCAGTTCTCGCCGTTGGCACGCGGGCTGTCCTTGTCGGCATGGATGATCATCAGTTCCGGATGGCCCGTCGCATGCGGCGCCGCGGGGTGGATGTGCAGCGGGCCGAACTGGCGGCCGAAGTCGAGGTGCTGCTGCGGCGTCAGCTTCTGGTCGCGAAAGAAGATCACCTGGTTCTCGGCCAGCGCGCGATGGACCTCATCAAGCTGGCGGTTCGACGGATGTGCGAGGTCGACCCCGCCGATCTCGGCGCCGATGATCGGCGTCAGCTTGTCGATCGTGATGGTCTCATAGGGCGCGCCCTCGTCGGCGGCGGACTTGAATCGCGGACCTTGATTGCCGCGCAGGACGTTCATGGCGGTTCCTCTCCATGGAGACGCGGAGGCGGAGGCTTGTCCCGCTTCGACCGGTTGTCAACGCGGGGCGGTCGGACGCCTCACGGAATGCTGATCCGGCGTGCCGTGTTTCCGCCGCTGCGCCGTGCGAGAGTGCCGACCCCTGCCCGAAGCCCCGACTGCATGCGCATCTCCGTCATCGTCGCCGCCTATAACGCGGCCGCCACCATCGACCAGGCTCTTGGTTCCGCCCTGGCGCAGACGGAGCGCGACTTTGAAGTCCTGGTGGTCGACGATGCCTCCACGGACGACACCGTGGCGATCGTGGCGGCGCGGACAGATCCGCGCATCCGGCTGCTGCGCGCACCGGTCAACGGGGGACCGGGCGCCGCCCGCAATCTCGGGCTGGCCGCGGCGCGGGGGGAATGGATCGCGATCCTGGACGCCGACGACCGCTTCCGGCCCGAGCGGCTCGAGCGGCTGCTGCTGCTTGCCGCATCGAGCGCGGCGGACATGGTCGCCGACAATCTCCATCTCTGTCCGGACGGCCAGCCGAGCGGGCAGCTCATGTTCCCGCCGGGGACGCTACCTGCCGAGGGGCGGCTTGGCGCCGCCGCCTTCGTCACCGGCAACACGACGCGGCGCGGACGCGCACGCCGTGCGTACGGCTACCTGAAGCCGCTGATCCGTCGCGCGTTCCTGGAAACCGCGGGTCTGCGCTACGACGATGCGCGGTTCGCCGAGGATTACATCTTCTTCCTCCGCTGCCTGCTGCATGGCGCACGCTGGGTGGTGACGCCGGAAGCATGGTACGAGTATGCGATCGCCGCACGCTCGGCGGCTGTGCACCACAGCGCCGATGATCTGGTCGGCCTGATGGCGCACGAACGCGCCCTGCTGGGATCGGCGGCTGCACGGGAGGATACGGCGCTGCAGGTCGCCATGCGCCGCCACATCCGTTCCGTGGAGCTGGCGCTGGCCTGGTTTCGTTTCGCCGAGGCGCTCAAGCGACGAGACCCGGCAGCCGCCGGCGCCGAAATGTTCCGCGATCCGCGCACCATGGTGCATGTGTTGCGGCAGGGCCTGGTCACCGTACCGCGCGCGCTCGGGCGCCTCGCGCCGCCGCCGCCGCCGCCGCGCTGACGCCGGCGCCTCACGCCTGCGCGCGGCGCAACGGCCGCCGCAGAGTCCGCAGCTCGCGCAAGGCCCGGTTCCCTTCCGGAATGCAGGCGTAGCAGACGGTGAAGGCGAGATACGAAAGCGCCAGCCCCCAGGCGAGGCCAGGCAATCCGTGTCCGATCAGCAGCGCATAGGCCAGCCGAAGGGCAAGGAAAGCGGCGGCACCGGCGATGCACGTCGGGTAGATGGCGCGCACGAGATCCGCCATCCGGACCGGCCCTTCCCGCGTCACGGCCCACCACAGCGACGGGGTCCAGAGCAGGCTACTGAAGCTCGTCCTGGCGGCGGCAACGCCGGTCGCGCCCCAGTGCAGGCCGCACAGGACCGCAAGCAGCGACAGCACGGCGCCGAGTGAATTCCATTGCACTTCCTGCCGGGGCCGATTCTGGCTGATGAACAGCCAGTTGGTGCTGGTGTTCACCGGCGCCAGCAGCGCGCCGAGGCCAAACCAGACGAATACCGGCGCCGCCCCTGCCCAGCGTGGCCCGAGCAGCCGTACGACCAGCGGAAACGCCATGACGATCGCAAAGACGACCGCCGGCGTGGTGGCGAACAGCACGGCGCGCAGCAGGCGCGTATAGGCGGCGCGATAGCGGTCGGGCTCGTCGACCAGCCGCGACAGCAGCGGCACCGCGACGCGGGCGAACGGCGTCGTGATCTGCATGACGGGACGCAGCATGAGCCGGAAGCCGCGCTCGTAGAGACCGAGCGGAACCGCGCCCCAGGCCAGGCCGACGAGCACGTTGTCGAGCGTGTAGGACAACGAATTCGCGAGCGAGGAGGCAGTCACCTGCGACCCGAACCGCAGCAGGTTGCCAAGCCCCGCGACCCGACGCGGCCAGGACGGCCGCCAGCCGGCAAACCACCAGGCGAGACCCAGGACGGTGAGTCCGTTCGCCCCCTGCATCACGACCAGCGACCAGTAGCGAAAGCCGAGCATGGCGGCGCCCAGGCCCACCCCGGCCGTGAGGACCGCCGCCGCCAAATCGATCCCGGCGAGCGGCACGAAGCGCAACCGACGGTTCATCAACGCCATCGGCAAGGCGGAGCAACCGCCGATGAACAGCAGGGCGCCGAGGCAGGCGCTGATCGCCGCCGTGCGCGGCTCGGCATAGAACCACGCCACCAGCGGCGAGGCCAGGCACACCAGCAGCGCGAGCGCCGAACCCGCGCCGACGTTGATCCAGAACAGCCCCGACAATTCCAATTGTGAAATCGTGGGGCGCTGCACCACTGCCTCCAGCAGGCCCATGCTGGCGAACAACTGCGCGAACGAGATGATCGGCGCCACCATCGCCACCAGGCCGAAATCCCGCGGCGAGAGCAGGCGCGCCAGCAGCACCTGCGTGCCCACCTGCAGCACGAGGCGAAGACCCTGCGAGACGGCCGTCGCGGCGACGCCGTGCACCGAGCGGCGGTGCCACTCGCTGCGATCGACATCCGCAATGGCCTCGCTCGGCGACCGGTGCTGCGCGGTCGGCGGCGGGCGGCGTTCGTCTGGCATCCTGGTTCCCGAAGCTCCTGTGCTGTCGCGTCCAGTTATCGCTCCCGGCGTGCGGGGGGAAAGCGAAAGCGCCGTCGCGGCGACGGGTATCAATCCTTGTTGATGTAGCTGTCACGTGATCGCTGCGGGCCCACCTGCCGGTGGGATCCGCTCGGGTCATCGTGCCATGATGCGGCCGGTGCGGCACGCGGAGGCGATTGAGCTTGATGACCCTGTCCTTCGTCGTGTGCACGCGCAATGGTGCCGACCGGCTGGAGGGAACACTCGGCTCCATCGCCGCTGCTGTACGCGACGTCTCGGATGTCGAGCTGGTCGTGGTGGACAACGGCTCACAGGATGCGACGCCCGCCCTGCTCGCGGCATGGCGCGATCAGGCCCCGCTGCCGGTAACCCTCGTGCATGAGCCGCGGCCAGGTCTGGCGGGCGCGCGCAACGCAGGGATTGCGGCCGCACGGGGCGGTATTCTGGCGTTCACCGACGACGATTGCCGGCTCGGGCCAGGCTACGCGGCAATCCTGCTGGCCCGCTACGCCGGCGATGACCGCCCGGTCATCCGCGGCGGCCGGATCGAACTTGGCGATCCGCGCGACCTGCCGTTCACGATCAAGACCGACATGGAACCGGCGGTGTATGACGGCCTCGCGCATCCGGGCGGCTTCATCCACGGCTGCAACATGGCGATGCGCCGCGACGTGATCGATCGGATCGGCCTCTTCGATCCCGGCTTTGGCGCCGGCGCGCCGTTCAAGGCGGCGGAGGACACGGAGTATGTGTACCGCGCGCACCGGGCGGGGATCCGCATCGAATATGTTCCCGATTGTCTGGTCTATCACCACCATGGTCGACGGCGGCAGGAGGATATCCTGCGCCTGTCCCGCATCTACGCCGAGGGAAACGGCGCGCTGTACGCCAAATACCTCCGCGATTCACGGCTGCTGCGCCATCTCTACTGGGACATGAAAGGCTGCGTACGCGAACTGTTCGGCGGCGCACCGATGGATCGATCCCTGGGCTTCACCTACCGGAGCAACCTGGCGGGCTGCCTGACCGGCATGGTGCGCTATGCCCGCTCCGCCCTCGGCGCGCCGCGCTCAGTCGCCTGACGACGTATCGCTTGAAGCGCTACTCCGCGTCGTCGTCGTCCCCGCCTGGCGGGGCGCCGGCGGAGCCACGCGCGTCCAGGGCCGCCTGGCATGGCTGTGACAAATTGGTGTAGAACTGGCGCAGGCAGGCGGCCTCTCCTCCGCCCGTACGATCAAGGTCGGAACAATACTTGCTTGAGTCGCTGCGGCACGCCTGCAACGGGGCCGCGCCGGGATCGCCCTCGCGCGCGCTGGCCTGCGCCGTGTTGGCCGCCACCAGGATGGCGACGAGCAACCCCGACCTCGCCAGCCGGTGCAAAGGATTGCCCGGGCGTCGTCGCACGCGATGCATCGCACTCCCCGACGGTTGATCCGGGATGACGACCCTGATTAGAGAAGCGCCCGGCCGGCGGGTAAAGGCCGCGGCGCAACACGATTCCTTGAGACAGAATCGCGACGACGCGCGGCCACTTTGCGACATCTGTGTCATTACAAGCCGAAGTGCATGGTGACGAGCAGAACGTGTTGGCTTCCACCCGCCGTCCCGAAGGCGCCGGGCGAACTGGTCGAAGATTGCGCGACCGGGCTCGATAGCGTCGTATAGGTGTACTGGGTGGTCAGGCTCATGCGGCGGTTGATCAGCCAGGTCACACCGGCTCCCGCGGTATAGGCGGTCTGTGTGCCCCCATTTTGCAGATAGGCGGCCCGGTCGATTCCGACCTGCGCGTTCAACAGCACGTTGCGCAGATATTCGTGGTCAACCCGCAGCGCCGCCGTCGTGTAGGTGTAGCCGCTGCTGATCTGGTTCGGATCCTCGATCGTCCGCAGCAGGGTCGCGGTGACCGTGGTCGTTTCCGTAGGCGTCCAGATCAGGGCCGCCCGCGCGATCGGCGCAACCTGGGTCTTGAATTGCGAGGACTCGAAATATCGGGCCTCCGCCCCTATGAGAAACTGATAGCGCCAGATGCCGTCGTATTGGTAGTCGATGCCCCCCATCGCCAGCACGCTGGTGGAACTCAGCGCCGGCTGGCCTGGCTGCTGGTGCGGGAATTCCGATTTGATTCCCTCGATCGTGAACAGCAGCGAGCCCTGGTCGGTTAAGGCATAGCGGAACGAGGTCCCGCCGCGCACTTCGTTGGCGTCACGGAAGCTCTGGCTGGTCGGCTGTCCGGGTATGGTCGCCGAGCCATATCGAAAAAGAGAGACGTCAACGTTTGGTGTAATTTGCAGGCTGCCAAGCCTGAGGCGATACGAGCTCCGGATGTCGTCCACGGTGAACGGGATCGGCGTGGTGGTCGGGGGGGCACCGACGGACGTCGGGCTTTCGTGGAGCTGCAGATGTGCGTAAGACAACGTCAGATCGTCGCGCCCTATCGTATATGCGCCGCCTAGCGCTGCGGTCCAGTCGGTGGTGTTCTGATTGGGCGTGGCGAGATATTGGGAGTTGTTGACGCTGACGTTCGCCCCCAGGGCGTCGCGTCCCCAATCGGAATTGACCGAGAGACTGGGATTGGTCTCGATCACCGGGCTGCCGCGGCCGCTGCTCAGGCCAAGGACATTGCTGTTGTAGCCGAAGGACTGATCGAGGGAGGACTGCACGAGGAAATCACCGAGCCGGATGCCCTGCTGCTCGTACAACGGCCGCAGGCGCGAAACGACTGTAACGCCCAGCTCCTCGTCGTATCCCGGCACGCCGACCGGGAATTCACCCGGAACATATTGCGCATAGGCGCGTACGGGCAGCGCACCCGCAAAGCAGGCAGCCGCCCCCACCAGCAGGCCCCGGTAGGAGCGCGGACAGCATAGGGCAATCGTGCGTTGCCTGGTCGCTTTACCTGTCAAGTTTTTGCCTCAATCCAGTTCGGTGACGCGAGCGTTGCGTACTTGTCGGCCGACGCCGCAAAATGTAGCATGGACAGCGCCGCGTACGGGATATCGCGGAATGATGAACCGGTCGGAACATGGCGTCTCCGGGATCACAAAACTGCGAGAGGTCTGTCGCCTGACGCGACATCATGCTTTACCTCAATCTCTGGATGACGGATGAGGATTCTCTTGAAATCGGTCTCGATACTGAGGATTCTGCGACGGCTCACGGATGGCGGGGACGTGCGCACCCCCTGCCCCGCCGGTGTGGGAACCAGGGACGGCGCCACTGCAGCAGGCAGGCGGGGTGCCGTTGAGGACGTCATCGACGCCGGCTTGCGATGGCGTATCTATGCGCCTCTTGCGCTGACCGCCGCAATCCTGGCGGGCTGTGCCGGTCCCGGCGCGGACCTTCCGGACCTCCCGCCGGTGCAGGCCGGCCAATATGTGCTGGGGGCCGGCGATCGCATCCGGATCATCACGTTCGGCGCCGAGCAACTGACGGGTGAGTTCCGGGTCGGCGACAGCGGCGATATCGCGGTCCCGCTGCTCGGCACCGTGCACGCTGCCGGCCTCACCTCCAGGGAGCTCAGCCATCGGCTGACCGACGGCCTTGTCCGGACCGGCATGTTCAAGCAGCCGAGCGTCGCCGTCGAGGTCGTTGCCTATCGCCCGATCTTCATCCTGGGGGAAGTGAAGAAGCCTGGGCAATATCCGTACCAGCCAGGTATGACGATCTTGACAGCGGTCGCCATCGCCGGCGGTTTCACCTATCGCGCGATCGAGGATACATTCTCCGTCGTCCGCACCATCAGCGGCAAGGCAATGGAAGGCCGCGCAAACCGGCAGAGCCTGCTGCAGCCAGGCGATGTGATTTCGGTATACGAACGCCATTTCTGACGGCCCGCGTCATGCCGGCGCACGTCCCCAAGCTCAAAATCTCGTGAGATCCCGCCTCTGCCGGCGCGCCCCGCTTTCGATATGTTTACCTCATGGTCGAGGGATCGTGAGCCGCAGTACCGCGTTCGAACCTCTATACTGTCGGCGGGGATAGCATTGCATGAACGCGCTTTCCCTCGCCGCCGTAATGCGGCGCGTCCTGAATTCCCCGCCGGGAATGCCGGATCGGAGCCGACCTGCCATCCCGTACGGGACGGCCTGAACAGGAGTGTACGGATGATACCAGCCATGCGTGAGCGCCTTCCGCTCGAGGCCCACGCGGACCGGGCGCTGCGCATCGCCATGGGGTCGCGGCGGTCACTTGTGCTGCTGGCGGCGGATCTCCTGGGCTTTGCCATCGCCGCGGTGGTCGCATTCTCGCTGAGCCTGGCAGTGGAACCCGAGCCGTTCGACCGCGCCTACAGCCATCTCGCACATCTCGGTACCACCTGGCACGGGTGGGCGACCTTGCTCGTCCTGGCGTGCCTGCTGGCCTATTTCGGCGGCCAGCGGCACTACACATCGCGGATCCCCTTCTGGATCGAGGCGCAAGCCGTGGTCCGAGGCACCGCATTCGCTTTCGTCGCCGACGGGCTGATCTGCGTCGCGGTCTATCACGTTCCTTTCGGCAACGAAGGGATGTTCCGCTGGATACTTTTTGTGCCGGCGGTACTGGGGATGAGACAGGCAGCCAGGACGCTCCTCGGCGCCTGCGGGTACTGGGGCCTGCGCACCCTGGTGATCGGCGACACGCTGACCGTCACCAGCATGAATGCCGCCCTGAAGTCGGAACCGGCGCTTGGCTACGAACTGATCGGCAGCCTCTCGCCCGACGATGCACCACGGTCGGACGACATCTCCGGTTGGATACGCCTGCTGGCGGCACAACGCGTGCAGCTGGTCGTGGTGCTGCTGGGGGATCAGGGCGGCCAGAAGATGCGGGCCATTGCCTCCCTGCTCGCGCGGGCCCGGGTGCCGCTTGCGGTCGTGCCCGCGATCGACGGCCTGCCCGTGCATGGCTTCAGCCAGCAGTATTTCCTCAGTCATGACGTGCTGATGCTGGTCTGCCACAACAACCTGGACCGCCCGTTCAGCCGCATGGTCAAGCTGGTGTTCGATCAGGTGGGAGCGGCCATCCTGCTGTTCCTGCTGGCCCCCCTGTTGCTCGTGCTCGCCTCGCTCGTGCGCCGCGACGGCGGCCCGGCCTTCTATCGCCACCGGCGCATCGGCATG
This sequence comes from uncultured Pseudomonadota bacterium, assembly GCA_963708095.1. Classification (GTDB taxonomy): domain Bacteria; phylum Pseudomonadota; class Alphaproteobacteria; order Acetobacterales; family Acetobacteraceae; genus JAJZVS01. The sequence continues at coordinate 821,585 of OY970182.1, read as the reverse complement.
GGCGGGCAGAGTTTCGGCTGCCTCAAGTTCCGCACGATGGTCACGGATGCCGACGTCGTGCTGCGCAAGCTTCTGGCCGCCGATCCCGAGGCGCGGCGCGAATGGTCCGAGCAGCAGAAGTTGCGCAACGACCCGCGGGTCACCCGGGTGGGGTCGTTCCTGCGCAGGACCAGCCTCGATGAACTGCCGCAACTCGTGAACGTGCTGCGGGGAGAAATGAGCCTGGTCGGCCCGCGCCCGATCGTCGAGGCGGAAATCCCGCGCTATGGGCACGATATCGATTACTACTACGGCACGAAGCCCGGCATGACCGGCCTCTGGCAGGTCAGCGGCCGAAGCAACACCAGCTATTCGCGACGGGTTCAAATGGACCGTTGGTACGCCCGGAACTGGACCCTCTGGCACGACATCGCGATCCTGCTCAAGACGATTCCGGTCGTCTTCAAACGCGACGGCGCTGTCTAAACACCCGATGCCGCCGACAGATCGGTTCGACGTGCTGGCGCCGACGCGCGCTCCGTCAGGCGACGGCCTCCCGCGTCGGCTCCGTGACAGGTCCGACAGCGGCGGCAACACGCAGCAGGACGTAGTGCAGCAGCATCGGTTCGTTGAACGTGTACAGGCCGACCCCCGCATTGCGGCAGGCACGCACCACGCCGCCATCGCGCAGCCGGGCCCAGAGTACCGGGTCGATCGGGCGGTCCGCCACGTGAAGCATGTTGTCGCTTTCCAGCACCGCAAAGCGGGCATACCGGTCATGGCTCGCCGTAGCGATGGCGCGCAACAACACCTGCATGTCCAAGTCCCGGCCGCCGCAAGTCAATTCCTCATAGCTCACGGCCACACGGGGATCGATCTCGGCGACGGCCTGCCCGATCGCAGTCCGCAGGTCCTGGTTCGTGACCACCTGCGCCTGGCGCCGCAGCGTGTTCTCCCCGGCGTGCAGGCCGAGCAGATGCGCGATATAGGGCACGCCACGCGCCAGGGCAGCGATGGCGTCCTGGATATGCGGCGGATAGTCGAGCCCCGCATGGCGTGCCCCGCCGGTCAGGATCTCGCGTACATCGCCATCCGACAGCAACGGCAGGTGCACGCCGATCACGTTGCGCTGGATCGAGGGATGGCGTCCGAGCAGTTCTTCCAGGCTGTCCGACACGCCGACGACAAGGATGCTGAGCCGGGCACCGCGATCGGAAACCTGCTTGATCGTGTCGGCAAAGCGGGTGCGCGTGGCGGAATTGGCCACCCGGTCGAACTCATCGACGATCAGCACCAGACGCCCGCCGGACAGACGGCCTGGCATCAGGGCGATATCGCGCGGATGCAACGGGCGCTGCGGCAAGGCCGCCTCGCAGCCTTCCAACGCCGGATCGTCCGCCCCCGGCAGGCTGAGGAACGCGCGTGGCAGGTCGCGCGCCAGACCGCGCATGATCTCGTCAAAGTCGCTGTCCTGGGCACAGGCGTAGCGTCCCACCATATAGCCGGACGTGCGCGCCGACGCGGCGACGAGGTTCACGAGCGAGGTCTTCCCACGGCCACGATCGCCGTACAGGACAACATGGGCGCGGTTATAGGCAATTGCCTGCGTGATCAGCGCAAGCTCGGAGGTGCGCCCGGCGAGGCGCCGCGGATTGCGCTGCGGCTGGGTCGGGGTGAAGGCCTCGCGCAACGCCTCCTGCACGGAATACGTTGCGGCTGGCGCGGCGGCTGCCGGCGGCGTGGGCGGCGTCCGCATCACGCCCCGGGGAAGGTCCCGTGGGAGCCGGCGAACCGGCGTCGTCCTGCGGCGGCCAAACAGACTGAACATCGTTGCGATCGTTCCCTTGATGATCCGCGATCGACGTCGGCGCGGGGGCGCGGAACGGCACGGGACGTCCCGCGCGGCTCTCTATATCGCGATCACGCGACGGGCTGACACGGCCATGCGCATCACATTCGTGAATGGCCTGTATCCCCCGCACGGTGCCGCCGGGGCCGAGAACACATTGCGCGTGCTTGCGGGCACACTCACGTCCCGCGGCCACGAATGCTCGGTCGTCACCCTTACGCCCGAGACGCGTGCGACGAAAGGTGAAGTGGATGGCATCCCTGTCGAGTACCTGCCGCTGGCCAATGTCTACTGGCCGCACGGGGCCCGGCGCCCTGCCCTGCTGCGGCCGGTGTTCCAATTGTTCGATGCCTTCAACCCGATGATGCTGCGCCGGGTCGTGCGCGTGCTGGCGGCCCGGCGGCCCGACGTCGTCAACTGCCATAACCTCCAAGGGTTTTCGGCGGCAGCGTGGCTCGCGGCGGCGCGGCTCGGCATTCCGGTCGTGCAGACGGTGCATGACTACTATCTCGGCTGCCCGCGCAGCGCGATGTGGCGGCCCGGACGCGGCAATTGTGCGCGGCCGTGTCCCGAGTGCCGGGCGTTTTCGCTGCCGCGGCGGCGCCTGTCGCGGCTCCCGGCGGCGATCACCGCAGTAAGCCACCGCATGTTCGACCGGTTGGCAGCGGCCGGCGTGTTTCCGGACGCCGCCGCGCAGGGCCAGCCGGTACGGATCATCCGCGGTAATAATGCTGCAATGATCGCGCCGGCTGACGCCGCGCCGCACGGCGACGGCCTGCGGCTCGGCTTCATGGGCCGGCTGGAACCGGCGAAGGGGCTGGAGAATCTGCTCGATGCGCTGCAGGCACTGCAGGCCCCGCAAGTAAGCTTGTCGGTGGCCGGTACCGGCCGTCCGGACTACGTCGCAGAGCTGCACGCGCATGCTGCCGGCCGCGACAATATCGCGTTTCTCGGCCATGTCCGCCCTGCGGATTTCTTCCCGACCATCGACCTGCTGGTCATTCCGTCCGTGTGGGAAGACCCGTTCCCGCGCGTGTTCCACGAGGCGCTCGCCTACGGCGTGCCGAGCCTGGTGACGCCGCTTGGCGGGCTGCAGGAAGTCATCCGCCCCGGCGAGACCGGCTTCGTTGCCGCGGGCGCCGATGCGGTCTCCCTGCGCGCCATACTGACCCGGTTGGCCGCGCAGGGCTGGGACCGCGCCGCGCTGCGCCGGGCGTGCCGCGCCGCCGCGGCGGACTACGAACCCGACCGCATCACCGGGCAATACGAAGCGGTTCTGCACGCCGCCGCGATGCGGCAACCGATTCCGACGGATGCCGGCGAAGTGTGGCACCCGCCCGCCGGCCCCTCCTCCCCGCCACGTGTCGTTTCTGATGGTATCTTACATGGGACCTGAGCTGCTGGCCGCCGGCGGAGCGCTCGCCGTGCTTGCCGTCCATCCGTTCACCACCTACCCGGCGAGCCTCGCCGCCGCGGCACGGCTCGGCGCGCGCCGCCCGCTGCACACGACCGATCCCGGGCCGGACACGCGTGTCGCGTTCTGCGTCTGCGCCTACAACGAAGCGCCGATCATCCGTGCCAAGATCGAGAACATGTTGGCGATGCGCACCGCCATCTCGTCCCTGGAACTGCTGGTCTATATCGATGCCGCGTCTGACGGCACCGCGGAGGTCGCCCGGGAGTACGGGGATCGGATCACCCTCGTGGTCGGCACGGCGCGGCAAGGGAAGACCTTCGGGATGAACACCCTGATCGCCGCGACCGACGCGGAGTTCGTGGTGTTCTCGGACGCCAATGTCCGTTTCGCGCCCGACGCCATTCCGCGCCTGCTCGCGCCGTTCGCCGATCCGGAAGTCGGATGCGTGTGCGGCCACCTCATCTACACCGGCGCCGACGGCAGCGCGACGGCGGCGACCGGGTCGGCCTATTGGCGGCTGGAAGAGCGGATCAAGCAACTCGAAAGCCGCACCGGCTCGACGATGGGGGCTGACGGCTCGATCTTCGCCATCCGCCGCCGCCTGCACCACCCGCCGCCGCCCGACATCATCGACGACATGTTCGTCTCGCTCTCGGTCCTGTGCGACGGTTATCGGATCGTGCGGGCGGCGGACGCGCTCGCTTACGAAGCCACCGTCTCCCGTCCGCGGGAGGAATTCCGCCGCAAGACCCGGATCGCCTGCCAGGCGTTCAACGTGCACCGGCTGCTGCGGCCGCGGCTGCGGCGGCTGTCGATGTGGAATCGCTACAAATACGCATCGCACAAGCTGCTGCGGTGGCTGTCCGGTTATCTGCTCGCCGCCGCCGGGGTGCTGTGCCTCGGTGGTCTCGCCGCGCTCGGTGCCTGGATGCTGCTGGGCATTGCCGTGCTGGGCGGCGCCGGACTGCTGGCGGTCGGGCTGGTCCGGCCGTCGAGCCTGCCCGGCAAGATGCTGGACATGGCTGCGGCGTTTGCGGCGACCTCGCTCGGTGTGCTCCGCTCGTTGCGCGGCGATCGCTTCCAGGTCTGGACGCCGCCCGCCTCCGCACGCTCGCTCGGCTGAGCCGCGTTACCCCTCAGGCCTTGTTGAGCACGAGGACAAGCGGTCGCACGCCCGCCCTGGCGATCGCGCCCAGCGCGTCGTGCAGCTCCGCCGGCGTGTTCGTCCCGGCCGCCAGCACCAGCACGATCGCATCGACGCCGGAGGCAAGGGAGAACGCGTTGGTGGAGGCCCCGACCGGCGCCACATCGAGCACCACGAGGTTGTATTCCTCCTTCGCCTCGGCGAGAAGGTTCGGCAGATGCGTGGTCTGCAGCAGCCTCGCCGCGTCGGCTTCGGAGCCGCTCACCAGCAGGCAATCCAGCGTCGAGCGCGGATCCCGCCGGATCACCTCCATCCAGTGATCGCGTCCGGCCAGCGCATCGGCGAGACCGTTGCTCGGCGGCGCATCGAGCAGCTCGGCCAGCGACGGCGTCTCCAGGTCGCCCTCCATCAGCACGGTGTGCAACCCGTCGAGCGCTGCCAGTCGCGCAAATGCCGCCGCCACGCTGGAACTGCCCTCGCCGCCGGAGATCGAAACGAACAGCAGGGTTCGCGGCATCGCGCCGCGACCGACGGCGCGCAGTTGCGTGCGCAGCAAGCGCAGGGCTTCGGCAACGGTACCGGACGGCTGTTCGGCTACGAGCCCCGCCAGGGAACTGGCGGATCCGCGCAAGGATTGCCGCGGGATCACCGTCACCGGCCGGCCCCCCGTTTCCGCCGCGAGGTCTTCGGGATCCAGAACGACGCCATGGGTCCGCCGGCGCAGCAGAGTGAGGAAGCCGCCGAACGCCAGGCCGCTTACCAGCCCCAACGCGCCGGCGAACTTGGGTCGTGGGCTCGACGGGAAGGCCGGCGGCGTGGCGAGGCTGACCACGCGTGCGTCCACCCCGGCGACGCCGCGGCCGCTGCTCTGCGTCTGGTCGGCGCTGATCAGCAGCGACTGATACAGCGTGCGCTCCGCATCGGCGTCTTTCTGGTATTGTTGCAGCTTTGCCTGGACGGTGGCGAGCCAACTCGCTTTCGCCTGCGCGGTGGCAAGCTGCTGGCGCAGGCCGTCCTCACGCTGCTGCGCAGCCTCCACCTGGGCATGCAGCCCCGTCACGGCGCGATGGGTTTCCCTTGCCACCGCTGCCCGCGCCGCCGCAAGCCGCGCTTCCGCAGCCCGCAGCACCGGATAGCGAGGGCCGTAGGTCTGCGACAATTCGGCGACGCGACGCGCGGCGCTGGCTTCCTGCTCGCGCATCACGGATATGGTGCCCGCATTCAATCCCTGCACGCCGTCCGCCGTGCCGCCGCCGAGCTGCGCCAGGGTCGAGGCCCGGGCGTAGTCGGCCTGCAGCGCCGCCCGGTCCGTGCTGGCACGGGTCAGCGCAGCCGACAGTTCCTGGAGCTGCTGCTGGCCGACGGTCCCGGCACGGGTCTGCACGATCTCATAGGTCTGTCGCGTCTGCTGGATCTTCCGCTCCAGCCCATCGACGCGCCCGCGAACACTCTGCAGGCGCTGGCTGAGCGTCGCGTTCGCCGCGGTATTCGCCTGATCGAGGACCGCCTGCTTCTCCGCCATGTAGCGGCGGATCAGGTCGTTCACCACCGCGGCGGCGATCCGCCCGGAGGGCGCGCGGAATTGCACGGTGATGACGAGGCTCTGACCATAATTGAAGACACTGAGCCTGCGCTGGACGTTGCCGACAACGATATCGTCGACGAACTGCGGCGAGGAGGGTGCCGATTGTCGAATGTCGGGCAGCACTCCGGCGTCGGCCGCAGCACCGCTGAGGGCGCTCGGCAGGGCCCGTGCCAGGCCCAGTTTCAGGCGCGTCAGCAGCGCCGGCGGCCGCAAGGTCGTGTTGAAATCCGGGTCGTTCCGCAGCTTGAGGTCGCTCACCACGCTGCGGATCAGCCCGGGCGATTGCAAAATCGCGACCTCGCTGCGCACGACGGGCATCGGGTCTGCCAGAACAGGGCTCTTCAGTGCGCCCTCGAGCGCCGGGACCGCCACGCTGCGATTGTCGACGGCCACGGTGCCGGACGCCGTGAACTGCTGCGGCAGCAGTACCTTGGCGCCGAGATATCCAACCACGCCGCACGTCAGGGCACAGGCGAGCAGCAGCCGCCAGTTGCGACGCAGCGCCTTGAGGCCCTGCGCCGCCCCGATGGAATCGCCGGCGTCCGGCGCATGATCCAAGGCGTCCAAGTGGTCCGAAACGATCAAATCTGGCATGCGTTCTGGGGACCTCGTCAGGTTGGGGACCTCATCAGCGGCGCCGGTCCGGCGCGCAGCACTGCCCGCGCCGGGTTTAACAGGCTCCGGCGCGACGATCCGGCCACGATCACGTGAGGCGCCACGGTTCGGCCCGGTTCGGGCGTAGATATGGGTCGAACCCGACGCTGATGAAGGACGCCGCTCTTGGAGGCCAGGCTCGCTTACTTCGTGCTTGCTCACCGCGGGCCGGAGCATCTCCGCCTGCTGGTCGAGACGATCGCCGACCCACGCGACCTCGTGATCCTGCATGTCGACCTGAAGTCGATGCTCGGGCTGCGCCCGGAGCGCAACGGGACATGGAGGATGGCGCGCCGCCTTGCGCGCGAGCGGGAGAACGTGTTGCTGATGCGGCCGCGCTGCACGAACTGGGGTGGCTGGAGCCTGTCGCAGGTGCTGCTCGATGCGATCGATCTGGCGCTGGCGCGCGCCCGCGACTGGACGCATCTCGTGAACCTCAGCGGGCAGTGCTTTCCCATCAAGCCGCTGGACGCGATCCGCGCCCGGCTCGGGGAAGCCCGCGACACGGCCTACGTGCAGTTGCGGCATTTCTCGTCACTGCCGGCGGATGACTGGCATCTCCGTTGGCAACCGATGATCGAACTGCCGCACAAGGCGCTGGCGTTGCGCGGGCCGCGCCGCCGGCCGGACCGGTTCGAGCTGGAGTACAAAGGCTCCCAATGGTGCATCCTGCCGCGCGCTTTCTGCGAATGGCAGCGGCGGGCCCCGATCGCGCGCGACGTGCGGCGGTATCTTCGCGGCGCCTTTCTTTCCGATGAACTGCTGATGCAAACCCTGGTGCGCAACAGCCCGTGGCGCGGCGAGATGGCACCCCATTACGGACGCGAGATCATCTGGCCCGGCCCGCGGGTGATGACGATGGCGGATTGGGACCTGCTGCAGCAAAGCCCCGCCTTCTACGCGCGCAAATTCGATGCCGCCGTCGACGACCAGATCGCGCCGGCGCTGGCGCGCGCGATCGCATCGCCGGCGTCCGTTCCTGCGCGCATGCCCGGCCGGACGGACGCGCTCGCCCACGCCGAGCGGGCTGCCTGAATGCGTGTCGCACTGATCGATCCGTCCCTGTTCACCTTGCCCTATGATGCCAGGCTGGCCGCCGGGTTGCGCGCGATCGGCCACGCGGTCAGCCTGCACGGCCGGCGGCAGCGCCCCGAGGATGGCGACGCGGTCGAACCGCACGTGGTCCCGAGTTTCTATTCCGTCGCCGGCCTGCCGGCATTGCAGACCTTGCCGAAGCCGCTCCGACTGGGAATCAAGGGTATCGACCACGTCGTCTCGATGGCGCGGCTCCGCGGGAAGCTGGCGCGCGAGCGTCCCGATGTCATCCATTTCCAGTGGTTGCCTCTGCCGGCTGTGGATTGCCGGTTTCTCGCCGGCTTGCGGTCCCTGGCGCCCCTCGTGCTGACCGTGCACGATTCGAATCCGTTCAACGGCAATCCGGCCGCCGGCGTCCAGCAGCATGGGCTGCCCGCGAGCTTTCGCCAGTTCGACCGCCTGATCGTGCACACCGCGCAGGGTCGGACGCGCCTGCAGGAACAGGGGGTGAGCGAGGACCGGATTGCCGTATTGCCGCATGGGCTCCTGGTCAGTCCGAACCGCCCGGGGAGCAGCGGGGAAGTCGACGGGCAGGAGATCGAATTCCTGCTGTTCGGCAAGTTGAAACCCTACAAGGGTGCCGACCTGCTGATCCAGGCCTTCGCGCGGTTGCTGCCCGCGGTGCGGGCGCGAGCGCGGCTGCGCATCATCGGCAAGCCGTACATGGATCTGGCCCCGCTGTGCGATCTGGCAGACCGGCTCGGCGTGGCGGACCGGGTGACGATCGAGCCGCGCTTCGTGACGGATGCCGAGATACCCGGCCTGTTCGGGCCGCGCAGCGTCGCCGTCTTTCCGTACCGCGAGATCGAAGCCAGCGGCGTGCTCTCGCTCGCCATCGCCCATGCGCGGCCCATACTGGCGAGCCGGTTGGGCGGCTTCGCCGAGACGGTGCGGGACGGGCACGACGGGCTGCTGGTACCCCCGGGCGACGTGGCGGCCCTGGCGGATGCGATGGCGCGGTTCGTCAGCGATACCGATTTTGTCGCTGCCTGCGCGCGCAATGTCGCCGCATTGGCCGATGCGATCCCGGACTGGAGCGAGATCGCTTGCCGGACCACCGCGGTCTATCGCGTCGCCGCGGCGGTACGCGCCCGCGGCGACGGAGTGCCCGCCCCTACAGGGCGCGCAGACCGCTCCGCAGCGCCGCCGCGGCCTTCGGCTGGTGGCCGTCCGTGACGTTGGCGTCGTAGTCCGGCGCATGATAGTTCCAGTAGCAGTCGTAGGCGACCGGGCCGCCTGCCGTCATCCACGCCAGCATGTTGCGGATGAAGATCGGGTCGTCGCCGCCGCCGTGGCCGTCCGGGCGCGTGCCGGTGCCCCATTCGGGAAAGGAGCGCGGCTTGCCGTGCGCGCGTGCGAAGTCGCGATGCCACATCAGGCCGGCCGGATGATGCAGGAGATAGGCCCAGCGCTGCACGGGATCGGCGATGCGCGGCCAGGATTCGTTGTACACGTCGAGGCCGATCACATCGACGACGTCATCGCCCGGATAGGCGTCGGCCAAAGGGCCGTCGATGATCGCCGCTGTCCAGTCGAAGCGGAACCGTGCGCCGGCCACGCCGCGCATCGCCAGCGCGATCCGGCGCCAGTAGCGCGCGTACGCCGCCGCTTGGCCGCGCGCCGTCCACGGGTACCAGCCGCCGTTGAACTCCCACCCGATGCGGACGAAGGCGTCGGCGTTGCCGCTGGCGACCAGCCGCTGGGCCAGGGTGATGAAATGATGGTCGAACGGGCCGCCGGCGCCTTGGGCACCCGCGCCTTGGGCACCGGCGCCTTGGGCAAGGGTCGGGTGGCCCTCTCCCACCAGCATCGGGACCGAGATCGCCAGGGTGGTGCCGGGCATCTGCTTCCAGCAGCCGGTGATCCAGCCGGCCTCGTTTTCCATCCCCGACCACGTATCCATCTGCAGGAAATCGAGCACCACCGCGACCGGCCGGCCGAGCCAGGACTGGTACGCCCGCACCGCCGGAACCCCGGTGCAGCCGGCACCGCCATAGACGCCGATCGGCACCTTACGTGCCGGCAACGACCGCGCCGCCGTCAGGCCGAGGAGGGTGGAAACCGCGAGCCGGCCGAGCCGGCGCCGTACCGGGTCCGCGGGAAGATCGTCGTCGCTTGCCATGTGGCGTCCGTCCCCGAGGCTGCGCGGTGGGTCGGGCAAGGAGTGGCGTCCGCTGCGCCGCTTGCACACCTCCCGCCCTGCGGGGGACACTTCACGTATTCGGGAGGGAGCGCCAGGCCGTCGCCGGGCCTCCCGCCGGACAGCCGCGCATGAAGCGGTTGGCGGCCCAACCCGGGGCGGCCCCACCGAGGGTGCCCCTGGCCGGCCGGGCCACCCGGCCGGTCGGCGCGCGCTCGACCCGCCGCGCGCGCGGGCTCACGCCTGAGCGGTTCGTCGGCGCTATCCTGGCCGTCTGCCTGCTGCTGCAGCGCTTCGCCGTGCCGTTCGGCTCGCTGGAACTCAGCGTGGCGGCGCCGCTCGGGTTGCTGCTGGCCGTCTGGGGTCTCGCCGCGGGCATCCTCACGCTCGACCGCCGGCGCGCCGCCTGCTTCCTCGGCCTCTGCGCGATGGCGCTGGTCGCGACCGCGATGCACGTCAACGTGCCGGTCGCGATCGCCCCGCGGATCAGCCTCAACTCACTGGCCTATTGGCTGGTCATCACCGCGTTCGCGATCCTGCGGCTGCGCGAACCGATGCCGGAAGCCCAGTTCTTCCGCCTGGTCTCGACCTGGCTCACCGTGGTTGCTGCCGCCGGGGTGCTCGCCTTCATCGGCCAGTTCGTCGGCCTGACCCTGTTCAGTTTCAGCCATCTCGTGCCGGCCAGGCTGCTGATCGAAGATCAATACGCAGTCGTGATCCCCCTGAAAGGCAGCGGGATCCTGCGGGCGAACGGCTTCTTCCTGGTGGAACCCTCGGTGTTTTCCCAGTTCATGGCGGTCGGGATCATCATCGAGTGGCTCACCTTCCGCCGACCGCCGCGGATGCTGCTGTACGTAGCTGCGCTGCTGATGGCGGTCTCGGGAACCGGGTGGCTGGTGCTGACCGCCTTCCTGCTATCGTTCCTGCCGACCCTCAGCCTGCGGCGCCTGCTGCAGGTGTTCGGGCTGCTGCTGGTCTGCGCAGCCGCGATCGTGGCCGCCAGCTTCATCCTGCCGACCATCACCGCGGACCTGTTCGATCGGACCGGAGAGCTGTCCCAGCCCGGCAGCAGCGGCTACGCGCGCTTCGTGACCCCGTTCATGGCGCTTGGGCACGTCCTGCACGATGCGCCATGGACCCTGGTGACCGGCCTCGGTCCCGGGGCCAGCCAGGATCTGCTCCTGCCGTTCAAATACACGCTCAATACGCCGGTAAAGATCGTGATGGAGTATGGCGTCTTCGGGCTGTCGATGTATCTGGGGGTGATCCTGATGGCACGGCGCTCGGCCCGGCAGCGCGCGCTGTTGGTGCCGCTGATGGTGTTGCTGATGTTCACCGGCGGCTACCAGGAGTTCCCGCCGATCCTGCTTCCGGTCCTGCTGATCGCGACAGTGGCGGTGCTCCGCGAGGGCGGGACGCCTCGACAGGCGCCGTCGGCGCGAGGGGCCCCCGCGCGCGTTCCCCCTTAGTTTACGCCTCCAGCCCGACAAAAATGGCCCTGGCCCGACGATAATGGCTAGATTGAGGCATTCTCTCTTTTTTCACCGGGCGGATCGGCGTTATACTCATTCGTAGAAACGCGGGTAGGACGCCAGGATGCTCGAAGTTTTTCGAACGCAGGCGCGCGGCAGCGCCCCGTGCGCGCCGGCACGCCGGCGTCGGGCGCGTGGGTCTGTGTGCGCGCTGATGCTGCTGAGCGCGATCGGCGTCATGGGCGCTGCCGTGCTCTGGATCGAAGCCGGGGTGGCCTACGCGGCGCTCACCTACGCGCTGACGATCGCATTGCTGTACGGCCTCGTCGTGCGCCTGCTTGGCCGCGGGGTTGCGGAGAGCGGCGGCGGTTCGCCGAACCTGCTGTCACCCCCGGTTGCGCCGCTGCGGCCGACGTCGGAGACGCCGCCTCTCCGGCAGTAGAAGCCCGGCAGGTGACGTGAGGTACTCCAATTCGTGCGCCGGAGGCGGCTTGCACGCTGTCCCATCATCCGTTCGTATGCGGCACCGCAAGAGGGTATACGGCTGTCGACCCGGTAGGATGACGAGATGGTCCAGGCGTCGGTCGTGGTGCCGGCCTATAATGCCGAAGCGTATATCGAGCGCGCCCTGGCCTCGGCGCTCGACCAGACCGAATTGGACCTCGAGATACTGGTCGTCGACGACGCCTCGACCGACCGCACCGCCACCCTGGTGAACAGCATCGCCGCGCGTGACCCGCGCGTGCGCCTGTTGCGTGCGACGGTGAACGCCGGTCCGGGTGCGGCGCGCAACCTCGGCCTGGCGCAGGCGCGCGGCGAATGGATTGCCTTGCTCGACGCCGACGACGGTTTTGCGCCGGAGCGGATCGCGGAGCTGTGCACGCTCGGCGAGCGCCACGGTGCCGACCTCGTTGCCGACAACCTGCTCCTTTGCGACGAAGACGGCAGCGGCGCCGCGACGCCGATGATCCCGCCGCATCTGCTCGCAGCACCGAAGCACATGACGGCGGCCGAATTCGTCACCGGCAACATCGGCAACCGTCGCACGCCCAGGATCAGCTATGGTTTCATGCACCCCATCCTGCGCCGCAGTTTCGTCGCCGCGCACGGGCTGCGCTACGACGAACGCAATCGTTTCGGTGAGGACTTCCTGTTCTACCTCGCCTGCTTGGCCCGCGGCGCCTGCTGGTGGATCACGCCGGCGCCGCTCTACCACTACACGGTGCGCGCGGGATCGCTGACCGAGGTGCAGACGGCGGCGGACCTGCTGCGCATCCGCACGGCGGAGCAACGTTTTCTGGAAGACCCGTCGTTGCGGACGGACCCGGCGTTCCGTCAGGCGCTCCGACGGCACCAGGCGGGGATCGATCGGCGCTATTATTATCGTGCGTTCACCGACGCGCTGAAGGACCGTGCCCTCTCCCGCGCGTTCGCCCTGCTGTTCGACAGCCGTGCCAGCCTGCGCCACATTGTATGGGAGAGCGCGGCGCAGATGCCCATTATCCTGCACAAGGCGATGCGCGGCGGCTATCGGCGAGCCGCCCCGGCGCGTGGCCACGCCGCCGGGAAGGACGGCGCCGGACGCGCAGGCGGGTGAGCGCACCCCGAGCCCCCTGAAATATCGCTTCCACCAGGGCAGTAATACCGGCGGCCTCTTCGGCCGGCCGGTATCGCGCATGGGGTTGGCGGGGCGGCCATGCGCAAAATCAAGGACATACCAGCGGCCAGGTGGACGCCGGACGAGTCATCGGCCGGGGCCGCTGGTATAAGGCTACCGGCAGCAGCGCCGTCGCGTCTCGCCTGCCAAGCGGTCCGGCCCGTCAGGCCCGCGTCGGTCGCGCTCCATGGCAGAGCGCTTCCCTTCCCCCCTTCGCAGGCCAGTCGGCTCAGCGCCCTGCCACCTGTTCCCCCCGAAGTGTGCCCCAGAAATCCGCGCGCGGCAGCCAACCCTGGAACGAGGCCGCCGCGACCCGGCACCAGGCCGCACCGGCGTCGCAGTGCAGGATCCGCAGAACGACCCCCGGTTCGACCTCCGCCACCGGGCGCGCCGCGACCGAGGCGGCGTGGCGCATCATGTGGCGCCCGTCGATCACGAGCCCGTCGCGGCGGCCGGTCAAGGTCGCCTCGTGCATCCAGCCGCGCGTCCCGTCCGGCATCACGACCTCGCGCCAGACCGTGAATTCGCGTGCGATCTCCACCGGCATCCCCAGGCGGTGGTACACCCAGCGAATCGGGTAGCGAACTCCGGGACCGGCACGCAGGTCCACCGCGCTCGAGCGAAGGGCGGCGAAGCGTGGCAGCGGCAGGCCGGTGACCGAGCCGATATCGGCCCGCGCGGCGGGGGTCGGCGGCAGCTCGGAGCGGGTCGCGGGCGCGGAGTTGGGCGCCGGGGCGGCATGTGCGCCCGAGTGGGATGTCCGGTCGTGCGACGCCGCGGGCGCACGGACGACGGGGAGCGGCGCGCCTCGTACCCGCCGCACCTGGGCTCTTGGCGCCGCCATCACCATGGGCGGCGGCGAGGGAGGCAGCGGCAGCGCGCCCGCCGGCGAGGCCGCCCATGCGGCACTGCCTGCCAGGCTCCCCAACCCGACGCCGGCGGCGAGAAGAAGGAGCGCCACCGCGTACCGGCGCAGTGGCACGGCGCGCGGGAAGCTGGCGCGAGGAAGGCGAACGCGGGGGGAGCGGCGGGGCATGTCGCTTACCTCCCGCGGCGCGACGAACCGCGTCAAGCGGTCAAAGGCCGACGATCTGCCCGTTTCCCGCCGCGACGAGGAAAGTTGCCACGCCGGCGACCTCCACCCCGGGGCAAAGCGGGGCGGTATGCAGCCCTTCGGCGCGCAAGCCGGATTCGCAGGCGATCAGCCGCACGCCAAGCTCGCGCGCCGCCTCGCGCAGTTCGGCGAGCCCGGCGACGCCGGCCGCCTGCACGCGCTGCTCGCGCCCCGCATCCTCGAGGCCGCCAAGATCGGCGAGCAGCGCCCGGCAACCGGCGTTGGTGGCGAACAGCACGACCGGCCGCCCGAGCGCTGCCGCACCGGCGGCCAGGACGAAGGCGGCATGGACCTTCCCGTGGCCGGCGGAGGTAAGCAGGATGGCGAGCGGCCGGTCTGATCCGGAGGCTGTCGGCGCCGGCGCGGCCGGTTGCGGCAATGTTGGTCCAGAGGATGTTGCCCCAAGGGATGTCGATCCAGGGGATGTCGGTGCGCGCGAGAGCGGTGTGCGCGAGGGCGGTGTAGGCGACCGGGGTGCGGGCGACATGGGTTCAGAGCGCACAGGCCGGGGCCGGCGCGGGATGCCGATGCGCCGACAGGTCCGTGATCGTCGGATGGGCACCGCATAAAGCGCAGGCAGGATCGGGCCGTAACCGGATCGTGCGGAAACTGCTCGCCAGCGCGTCCCAGATCAGCAGCCGGCCGGAGAGGCTTTCGCCGATGCCGAGGATCTCCTTGAGCGTCTCGGTAGCCTGGAGGGTCCCCATCACGCCCGTGACGGCGCCGAGCACCCCGGCCTCCGAGCAGCTCGGCACCGTGCCGGGCGGCGGCGGGGCGGGAAACAGGCAGCGGTAGCAAGGGCCGCCCTGGTGCGGCTTGAAGACCGAAAGCTGACCCTCGAAGCGCAGGACGGCCGCCGAGACGAGCGTGCGGCGGCCGAGCGCGCAGGCGTCGGCCAGCAGGAAGCGGGTGTCGAAATTGTCGGTCCCGTCGCAAACGATATCGTACTGCGCAACGAGATCTGCGGCATCGTCCGGACCGAGCCGCAGCGCGTGCGCCTCGATCGCGGTACCGGGGTTGATCGCCCGCGCCGCCGCGGCGGCGGAGGCGACCTTGGACGTGCCGATCGCGGCCGTGGTGTGAGCGATCTGGCGTTGCAGATTCGACAGCTCCACCGTGTCGTCATCGACGATACCGATGGTGCCGACCCCGGCGGCGGCGAGATAGAGGATCAGCGGGCTGCCGAGACCGCCCGCGCCCACCACCAGCACCCTGGCCTGGCGTAGCCGCGCCTGGCCCGTGCCGCCGACATCGCGCAGCAGGATATGGCGGGAGTAGCGGCGGATGTCGTCTTCCGTGAAATCGAGGTCCATGCGGTCCAACATAGGCCGCACAGGGACCTGTCGAAAGGGCCCGGCCGAAGGTGTATCGGTCGATGAGCACGCTGAGAGGGTGCATCATGGGAAGCGCCCTCCGGCAAAAAAAGAGCGGGCGGCGCCCGGCAGGACGCCGCCCTAGTCTGGGGAGGAAACGTCAATACCCCGCCCCTGGCTGGGGACCTGGAACGCGGGCAAAGGCGATATGGGGCCGATCGGCGGGGCCGCAAGCCTGTCCTGGACCGTTCCCGCGGACCATTGCGTCCTGCCGGCTCGCCCGCCTATGACGGCGGAGACCCAACAACCTGGGATATGAGGCTTGCATGAGCGACAGCACACAAGTGAGCATCCTCGCCATTTCGGGCAGCCTTCGGTCCAGCTCGTTCAACACCGCCGCACTGCGCGCAGCGGTGGAGCTGGCACCGTCCGGCATGCGCATCGAGCTGCAGGATATCGGCGACCTGCCGCTGTATAACGACGACGTGCGCGCACAAGGCTTTCCGCCGCCGGCGCAACGGCTGCGGGAACGGATCAAGGCCGCCGACGGACTTCTGTTCTCTACGCCCGAATACAACTATTCCATTCCCGGCGTGCTGAAGAACGCTGTCGATTGGGCCTCCCGCCCGCCGGAGCAGCCGTTCGACGGCAAGCCGATCGCGATCTTGGGGGCGAGCCCGGGAGCAGTCGGCACCGCGCGGGCGCAGTATCATCTGCGCCAATGCTTCATCTTCCTCAACGGTCACGTGCTGAATTGGCCGGAGGTGATGATCGGCGGGGCGGCGGGCAAGTTCGATGCCGCCGGGAAGCTGACCGATCAGACGACACGCGATTTTCTGGCTGCGATGCTTGTCGCGTTCAAGGCATGGACGGTGCGGATGCGCGGCTGACTGAATCGCGGAGCGTACCCCCAGGGCCGTGGGACCGGCCAGGCTCCGGATGCTCCAGGATGGGCATCGGGCCCGTGGCCTCCGCAGGCAGCCGGCCGCCCGGCCGGTATGGCCGGGCGGAACCGGATTGCGGAAACGCCGAGGGAGCGCCTATGCTCGGCGCCGTCGTCCCTCGCTTCGGCACCCGCATGCGCTGTCTCCCGTTCACGCTCTCGCTCGGCTCCGAGTTCAAGCAGGTGATCCGGTCGGCTGCCCAGGATCCGCGTCGACGCGCCCTCTGCGCCTATTGCGGCGGGACCGTCGCGATCGAGCCGGAGTTGGCGGTCCAGCGGGTGCGCTGCCCGCGCTGCTGGCACTGGCAGCATGTCTCGGCCAGCGAGGAGCCGCCCTGGCGGCTGTCCGCCAGCGCGGCAGCCGCGCTCCGACAGACCCGGCGCTGGATGCGAGGATGATGCCCCGCGCCGGCGGGGGGGGCCGGTCAGGCCCGCCCCCCGCCGGCGGCCGGGCCGTCCGCAGCAAACGTGGCCGCGGCACGCCCGGTCAGCGCATATGTTTGGTCAGCGCATATGTTTCCGGTCAGGGCGTATGTTTTCAGCGCATCTGCTTGCGGTCGGCGGGACGCCGGGGCACGCCGCTCCAGTGCTCGCGCGTGGCGAGTTCTGCCAGCAGGGACCAAACCCGATCGGGCTGGATCGGAACCTCCGGATCGTTGATCAGGCGGTCGAGTTCGTCGAGCTTGCGGCCGTATTCTGCGTCGGTCATCGTCGCGGTCTCCCGTCGGTCCTGAACCTCTTCCCGAGGCGCGGCTCTCAATCGCTGACGCCAGAATACCACCTTGCCACCGCGATAGGCGGTGCGCGCAAATCGGTTACCCGTCACGATCATGTTAAGATCGACGTATGATCGCGGGCACGTTATCGCCAGATTCACTGAAGTGTCATGAATAACTTTTTCGGTTCCGGATTGACCCGTCGCACCCGGCGCGGCGCGCCCGTCGCGACCCCGGCCGGGCCCACCGACCTGGTGGCGCATCCAAATCGGTTCGTACGACGCAGCGCGTTCCGGTTCCGACGCCGACACATCGGACCGGGCCAACTCCACGCCTTGACCCCCCCCGTCCCCTCGGCAGTAGAATGGACGCACCCGCCCGGCCCTCGGCCGCAAAGCCACGGCTGCCCGCCGCCGTGCGCAATCCAGGAGCGAACATGCCAAGTTTGAATTATGCCGCGCCCACGTCGGTCCAGGAGGCCGTTGCCCTGCTCGCCGGTGCCGCCGGCCTCGCCAAGCCGTTGGCCGGCGGCACCGATCTTTTGGTCCAACTCCGGTCCGGCCGGCTGAAGCCGGAACTGATCGTCGATACCAAGCACATCCCGGGCATGATCGGCATCCGCGAGGAAGCGGGCGGCTTCGTCATCGGTGCCGCCACGTCGGGCGCGATGCTGGAAGCGCACGCAGCGCTGAAGGCCGCCTGGCCCGGCGTGGTGGAGGCGATGGACCTGATCGGCTCCGAGCAGATCCAGGGCCGCGCCAGCCTGGCCGGCAACCTGTGCAACGCCTCCCCCGCGGCCGACAGCGTGCCGGCGATGATCGCCGCCGGCGCGGTGGCGGTGATCGTGGGCCCGAAGGGGGAACGCACGGCGCCGGTGGAAACCATCGTGGTTTCGCCCGGCCGCACCTCGCTCGCCCGCGACGAGTTCATCCTGGCGATCCGCCTGCCGCCGCGCCCTGCGCATGCGGGGGATGCCTATCTGCGCTTCATTCCGCGTACCGAGATGGACATCGCCGTGGTCGGTTGCGGCGTGAACGTGACCCTCGACGCAGCCGGCATGTGCACGGCGGCGCGGGTTTCGCTCGGCGCGGTCGCGCCGACGCCGCTGCTGGTGGCCGACGCCGGCGCGGCGCTGGTCGGCCACACGCTGGACGAGGCGACGCTCGCGAAGCTGGACGCCGCCGCGCGTGCCGCCTGCAAGCCGATCTCCGACAAGCGCGGAACGATCGAATATCGCACCAAGGTGGCCGGGGTGCTCGCGCGCCGCGCCGCCGCCATCGCATTCGAACGCGCCGCAGGAAATAAAGCTGCCGGCGTCGGGAAGGGGCACTGAGCAGATGAGCAAGCATCACGTCACAACCACGATCAACGGCGAAGAGACCGAGTTCCTCTGCGAAACGCAGGAGACCTTGCTTGACGTGCTTCGCAACACCCTGAACCTCACCGGCAGCAAGGAAGGTTGCGCCTCGGGCGACTGCGGCGCCTGCTCGGTCATCGCCGACGGCAAGCTGATCTGCTCCTGCCTGATGCTGGGGGTGGAAGCCGAGGGCAAGACCATCACCACGGTCGAAGGCATCGCCGACGGGGAGACCCTGCACCCGGTGCAGCGGCAGTTCCTGGAGCACGCCGCGCTGCAATGCGGCTTCTGCACTCCGGGCTTCATCGTCGCCACCAAGGCGCTGCTGGACGAGAACCCGAACCCGACCGAGGAAGAGGCACGCTACTGGCTCGCCGGCAACCTGTGCCGCTGCACCGGCTACGACAAGATCATCCGCGCGGTGATGGACGCCGCGGCCGAACTGCGTGGCGAAGCGAGGGCTGCATGAACTACATCATTCCGCAATCCGAACTCAAGATCGTCGGCACCCGCCCGGTCCGCCCGGACGGGGTGGACAAGGTCACCGGACGCGCCACGTTCGGCGCCGACATGACCCTTGCCGGCATGATCTGGGGCAAGGTCAAGCGCAGCCCGCACGCGCATGCGCGCATCGTGTCGATCGACGCATCGAAGGCGCTCGCGCTGCCGGGCGTGCGCGCGGTGGTGACCGCCGCCGACTTCCCCGACATCCCGAACGAGGAAGCCTTCGTCGGTGAAGGTCCGATGAACTTCCGCGATCTCTCGCGCAACTGCATGGCGCGCGACAAGGTGCTGTACGAGGGCCACGCGGTCGCCGCGGTCGCCGCGGTCAGCCAGTCGGTGGCGGACGCCGCGCTCGACCTGATCGAGGTGAAATACGACGTACTGCCGCACGTGATCGACGTGGAAGCGGCGATGGCGCCCGGCGCGCCGATCCTGCACGAGGACATGTTCACCATCGGGATCGACCCGAAGCCGACCAGGCCCTCCAACATCGCCAAGCGGGTCGCCTTCGCCAAGGGTGACGCCGAAGCCGCGTTCCGCGAAGCGGACGTGATCGTGGAAGGCCGCTACACCACCCAGCCGGTGCACCAGGCCTATATCGAGCCGCACGCCTGCCTGGTGCAGGTCGCCTCCGACGGCCAGGCGCAGATCTACAGTTCGAGCCAGGGCCAGTTCATGGTGCGCGCCTATTGCGCCAAGGTGCTGGGCTGGGAGATCGCCAATATCCGCGCCTACGCGATGGAAATCGGCGGCGGCTTCGGCGGCAAGACGCTCGTCTACCTGGAACCGGTGGCACTCGCGCTCGCGCACAAATCGGGCCGGCCGGTAAAGATGGTGATGACCCGGGAAGAGGTGTTCCGCGCCTCCGGCCCGACCTCCGGCGCGGTGATCGAGGTGAAGATCGGCGCCCGGCGCGACGGCAGCATCGTCGCCGCGCGCGAGGTGCTGAAATACCAGGCCGGCGCCTTCGCCGGCTCGCCGATCGGGCCGGGCTGCATGTGCGGCTTCGCGATGTACGACCTGCCGAACGTCGATGTCGTCGGATACGATGTGGTTTCCAACCGTCCGAAAGTTGCGGCCTACCGCGCCCCGGGCGCGCCGATCACCTCCTTCGCGGTCGAAAGCGCGATGGACGATCTCGCGCGCAAGCTGAAGATCGACCCGCTGGCTTTGCGCGAGATGAACGGCGCGCGCGACGGGTCGAAGACGCACTACGGCGTCACGCATCGCGACATCGGCTTCCTTGCCACGTTGGAGGCGGCGCGCAGCCATCCGCACTACAAGGCGCCGCTGGCGCCGGGCCAGGGGCGCGGTGTGGCCTGCGGGTTCTGGTTCAACATCGGCGGCGAGTCCTCGGGCGCGGTGCACGTGAACGAGGACGGGTCGATCAGCGTCGTCTCCGGCAATCCCGACATCGGCGGCTCGCGCTCCTCGATGGCGATGATGGCAGCGGAAGTGCTGGGCGTCCCGATCGAGCACGTGCGCCCGATCGTGGGCGACACCGCCTCGATCGGCTTTTCCCACCTCACCGGCGGCTCGCGCGTGACGTTCGCCACCGGCATGGCGGTGACCCAGGCGGCCGAACGGGTGGTGGATCAACTGAAACAACGCGCCGCGCAGATCTGGGAGATCCCGGCCGAGGCGGTCGAGTGGAAGGACGGCAAGGCCTATCCGGCTGGGCTCAACGCCGGCGCGTTCGAGCCGTTGTCGCTGGCGCAGATCGCGCTCAAGGCCGGGCGTACCGGCGGGCCGATCAGCTCGGAGGTTTCGCTCAACGCCCAGGGCGCCGGGCCCGGGTTCGGCTGCCACATCTGCGACGTGGAGGTGGACCGCGAAACCGGGCACGTGAAGATCCTGCGCTATACGGCGGTGCAGGACGTCGGCAAGGCGATCCACCCGTCCTACGTCGAAGGCCAGATCCAGGGCGGCGCGGCGCAGGGCATCGGCTGGGCGCTGAACGAGGAATACATCTACGACAAGGACGGCAAGATGGAGAACGCCGGGTTCCTGGACTACCGGGTGCCCGTCGCCTCCGACCTGCCGCTGATCGAGGCGGTGATGGTCGAAGTGCCCAACCCGCGCCATCCGTTCGGCGTGCGCGGCGTGGGTGAGGTGCCGATCGTGCCGCCCATGGCCGCCGTGGCCAACGCCATCCGTGCCGCGACGGGGCTGCGGATGCCGGATCTCCCGATCTCGCCGCCCAAGCTGCGGGCGGCGCTGGACGCGGAGACGGGGGCGAAGGCCGCCTGATGCCGCATGTCGTCTTCTCGGGCTCGGAAGCCGGCCGGTTCACCGGCGGGCGCACCGAGCTCGAGGTGGCGGCAACCACCTTCCGCCGCCTGGTGCGGGAATTGGACGAGCGGTTCCCCGGGCTGGGCCAGCAGGTGGAGGAGCGGATGGCGGTGGCGATCGATGGCGTGATCTACCAGGACGCCTACGCGGCGCCGCTGGCGGAAGGGGCGGAGATCGTACTGATCCCGAAAATCGCGGGCGGGTAGGCGCAGCGCGGGGTACCCCACGGCGGGCGGAGCTTGCTTCCCGGCGAAGACGCGAGCCAGGCCGGCGATCGTCCCACGGGTAATGGGACGCCCCGAAGGATTGCCTACGGGCCCCACTGTTCGCTCCGGAGCGTTGGCGGCTGGGGAATGCGCCGGCCACGTCCGCAGGTTCCCCCTTTGATTGAGCCCGGGTGACTCTACCGGACACCACGATCGGATTGACGATCATACGTGATTCGCGTATAGGTTTGTCGGAATAGCCGGTCTCGGAATAGCCGGTCTCGGAATAGCCGGTCTCGGAATAGCCGGTCTCGGAATAGCCGTCCGGGCAACGCCGGCATCTCCGCCGTTTACGTTTGATGAAGCAACTACCGCGACTGTGGGACGTCTCCGCCCGGGCAGGATGCCATGGCCTGGAAGCTCTCCCGCATTCCGGAAATCACGCCGCACGATCTGGTTCACGCCTGCCTCTCGGACGGACGCCGGGATATCGAAGTCCTCGGCACCGTCCGGATCGCAGTTCGGACGGCCCGTATCCTCGGTCTGCACGTGCAGGGCGCGGGACCGGGCAGCCTCGGGATCGCGGGTCTGCGCAGCCTCGCGGGCTGGGCGATGGAGGTATTGGATGTCGACGAACTCCGTATTGAAGGCGCGGCTCGAACGTCTGGGGCCGGTCCGGGACGCACCCCCGGCACCCTCGTTTTCCGGCGCCCCGGTCACCGTGCTGCTGCGCCGGACCGGGTGCTTCGATAAGCGGCTCGCCGTCGCAGAGCGCCTGCGCGCCGCCGGGCTCAGCCTGCAAGCCGCGCATGCCGCCCTCACCCGCCTCGCCGATACCGGGCTTGCGGTGTGCACGATCGCCGAAGGGGCGGATATTCCTGCGCTGGCGCACGATCTCGCCGGTCTGGGCGTGCAGGCCTACCACGAACGCGCCCGCGACCCTGGGACCGTGGCCGAGGTGCGCACCCGCCACGGCCTGTCGCAGCGCGAGTTCGCGGCCCTGCTCGGGATCGATCCCGACACGTTGCGCAACTGGGAACAGGGGCGCAATCGTCCCGATCCCGCCGCCCTGACCCTGATCCGCGCCTATGACGCAGCGCCGGATATCATCGCCGCCGCGGCGCTGGAACCCGCGGGATAACGCCGCCTATTCGATCACGATCCGCGGCCCCGCCGCTCCCGCCCCGGCCGCCAGCTTTTCCCGCACCGCCCGCGCGACCCCGGCAAACGCCTGCCCGGCGGGGCTGTCGGGCGCCGAAGCCGCAACCGGCGTGCCGGCATCGGACGAGGTGCGGATGTCCAGCAGCAGCGGCACCTCCCCCAGGAACGCCGTGCCGAGCCGAGCCGCCTCCGCCCGCGCCCCGCCGTGGCCGAAAATCTCCGCCCGGTGGCCGCAGGCCGGGCAGCAGAAATAGCTCATGTTCTCCACGATCCCGAGCACGGGCACCCGCACCCGTTCGAACATCCGCACCCCGCGGCGGGCGTCGATCAGCGCGATGTCCTGCGGGGTGGAGACGATCACCGCCCCGGCCAGGGTCACCCGCTGCGCCATCGTCAACTGCGCGTCCCCGGTGCCCGGCGGCATGTCGACCACCAGCACATCGAGCGCGCCCCAGGAGACCTGGCCCATCATCTGTTCCAGCGCGCCCATCACCATCGGGCCGCGCCAGATCATCGGCGTTTCCTCCTCGACCAGGAAGCCGATGGACATGCACTTCACGCCCCAGGCTTCGAGCGGGATCATCTTCTCGCCCCGCACCTCCGGCTTGCGCGTGAGCCCCAGCATGCGCGGCAGCGAGGGGCCGTAGATGTCGGCATCCAGCAGCCCGACCGCGAGGCCCTGGCGCGCCAGCGACACCGCCAGGTTCACCGCCACGGTCGACTTGCCGACGCCGCCTTTGCCCGACGCGACCGCGACGATCGCCTTGACGTCCGGCAGCAGCAGCGCCGCCGGCTGCCCCGCACCGCCGGGGGCCGGCCCGTGCCCGTGCCCGTGTCGCGGCCCCGGAGGCGGGGCTGCGGCGGAGGCGGGCTTGTGCGCTGTCAGCACGGCGGTGGCGTTGGTCACGCCTGGCTGGGCCGCCAGCACCCGTTCCACCTCGCGGCGCACCGGCTCCATCGCCGGCGCATGAGCACGGTCGGTCAGCAGCGAGACCTGCACCAGGCCGCCGCGCACCTCGATCCCCTCGATCAGGCCGGCAGCAACGATGTCGCGCCCCGCCGGGTCCTTGATGCCGCGCAACGCCTGACGAAGAACGTCGGGCGAAACCGCCCGCGGCGTGTCGTTGCTCATGCGACTGCAATCCTTCCTGCTCGACAAGCGGGCACCCCTGCGGGCGTCACCCCGTACAGGCGTCTCTTTGTACTGGCCCACGTTACCCTTATGTGGCACCGCCCGCCCGGGACGCCAGCAGGCGCGGCGCACGCCCACCCGGCCAGCCACGGCAGGCAGGCGCCCCCCGGGCCGGCCGACGGCACGTCTTTTCCCGCCGCGTCAATGGCCGGCTGGCGCCCCCAACGCGGCGGCCGCCTGCCCCGGAGCGGCCGCAGCGGGGCCAGCCCGGCCATCGGCAGCGTCACCATCGGCAGCGTCGCCACCGGCAGCCTGGGCCGGCGCCTGGCGCAGATAGCGCAGGATCGGACTGTCAGGCGACAGCACCAGGCGGTTGCGCGGCGTGGCGAGGCCGTCCCGGTAGGCTTCCAAGGTGCGCCAGATGCCGAAGAACCGCGGGTCCTGATCGACCGCCTTGGCGTAGATGCCGATCGACTGCGCCTGGCCTTCGCCGCGCAGCGCGGTGGCCTCGGCGTCGGCATTGGCGAGCAGCACGGTGCGGGTGCGGTCGGCGTCGGCGGTGATCTTCAGCGCCGCCTCGGCGCCCTGGGCGCGCAGTTGCGCCGCCACCCGTTCGCGTTCCGCACGCATACGCTTCAGCACCGCCTCGGTATTCTGGGTCGGCAGGCCGGTGCGGCTGATCCGCACGTCCACGACCTGCACGCCGAACTGCTTCATCGCATCGCGCACCTGGGTCAGCACCTGCGCCAGCAGGTGGGTGCGCGAGGACGTCAGCACCGAGACCATGTTGACGGAAGCCAGCACGTTGCGCATGGAGGCGGAAACGACCGCATCCAGCCGCTGCAGGATCGCATCCGGGTCCGGGCCCACGGTCTGGTAGTAGGCGAGCGGGTTGACGATCCGGTATTCCGCGAAACCATCGACGATCAGCCGCTTCTGGTCGCCGAGGATGGTCTCCTCGGCCGGGAACACGTCCATCTGCAGCCGGTTGTCGAACAGGATCACCGCCTGCACGAACGGCGTCTTGAAATGCAGCCCAGGCGCCGTCACGACGCGGACCGGCTTGCCGAACTGGGTGATCAGCGCGTCCTGCGTCTGGCGCACGGTGTAGACGCTGCCGCCGAGCGCGATCAGCACGATCACGCCGAGCGCCGCGGCGGCGATGGCGAGCCGGTTCATCGGCCGTCTCCCGCGCCCGTGTCCGACGGCGGCGGCGTCTGACCATTCGTCTGCCCGTTGGTCGTCTGCCCGTTGGTCGTCTGCCCGTTGGGCTGCCCGTTCAGCGGCAGCATCGGCAGCACCCCTTTCACCCCGTCGCCCACGACCGTCGTGGTGGCGCCCGCCAGCACCTTCTGCATCGTCTCGATATAGAGCCGTTCCAGGGTCACCGCGGGGGCGGCGCGATAGGCGGCAACCACGCTGTCGAACTGTTTCGCCGCCCCGGTCGCCTGCGCGATCAGCGCCGCCCTGTTGGCCTCCGCGGCCTGCACGATCTGCGCCACCTTGCCGCGGGCACGCGGGACGATGTTATTACGATACGACTCCGCCTGGTTCACCGCGCGCCTGGCATCCTCACGCGCCGCCTGCACGTCGCGAAACGCCGGGATCACCTCGTTCGGCGGGTCGACACGCTGAAGCTGCACCTCCTCCACTTCGATGCCGGCATGATAGCTGTGCAGCCGTGCCTGGGTGCCGGCCAGCACCGCCTGCTCGATCGCATCCCGTCCCGATGTCAGCACGGGGTCGAGCGACATGGTGCCGATCACCTCGCGCAGGCTACTTTCGGTGACCTGCTTTACCAGGCGCATCGGGTCGCGGACGTGGAACAGGTATTCCTGCGGGTCGCGGATGCGCCAGAAGACGGTCGCATTCACCGCGACGATGTTCTCGTCGCCGGTCAGCAGGTGGCTTTCGTCAAGTATCTGGATCGGGCCGCCATTTTCGCCGCCGTGCGCGACGAAGCCGAGATCGGTGCGGTTCACCCGTGTGACCGGGGGCAGCAGCACCGTCTCGATCGGCCAGGGGAGATGATAATTGAGCCCGGGCGGCGTCGTGCCGGTGAAGGCGCCGAACCGCAGCACGACGCCGAGCTCGTCCGGCTGCACGACGTAGAATCCGCTGGCGAGCCAAAGCGCGACCACGCCGATCGCGGCCAACGCCACCACGCGCGTGTTGCGCCAGCCCCCGGAAGGGCCGTGTCCGCGCAGGAATGCCTGCAGCCGGGCGATCAGGGCGTCGAGGTCGGGGGGCAGGTTGGGGCCGCGCCGCCGCCCGCCGCCACCGCCGCCGCCCCAGGGACCGCCGCCGTTGCCACCACCGAAGCCGCCGCCGGGCCCGCGCCCGCCGGGGCCGCCACCCCAGCCGCCGAAGCCGCCGCGCCCGCCCGTTCCCTGGCCGCCGCCTTGGCCGCTGCCGCCGGGACCGCCACCCGCCGCGCCGCCGCCCCGCCGTCCGTCGCCTTGCGCCCCGCTGCCGCCGGGCCCGCCCCAGGGGCTTCCCGCCGGCGGCGGACCGCCTTCATTCGACGCCATGGGCATCCTTCCCGATTACTGCCGGCCCGATTACAGCCGGGGGACCGCCCCGGATCATTCGCCGTATGCCGGTATCATCAACGCTGTTTGACGGCCGGGATCAAGGGGTCGGTGGGACCTCGGCAGGGTGATCCGAGCCCCTTGCCATCGCCCCCATGGGTCGGCGCCATTCTGCGGATCCGGGCCGGCACGCCGGTGCCATTGGTGCTCCATTGGTGCCCGCCCGGTCATCGGTGCCAGCCGGTCATCGGTGCCAGCGGGTCATCGGTGCCAGCCGGCCGCCGGTGCGCTATGCTGTCCGGATTTCGAGCCGCGGACCCCCAGGGGGCGGCCGGCACTCGGGAACAGTCCGACCCATGGCAATCCTCTGCTCGCGCCCCGTTCGCGCCCTCTCTGCCGCCCTCGCCGGGCCGCTTGTTGGCGCCGCCGCCATGCCGCCGGTTCCCGTGCCGTTTCCGGTGCCTGTCGCGGCGCGCGCACCGGCCCCGGCGGTCGTCCCCTCACCTGGCGCGCCACATGGCGCCCTACCCCATGCCCCGGGCACCCCGCTGGGCACCCCGCTGGGCACCCCGCCGGATACGCCGCCGGCCGGCGTCCCGGCGCTCTCCGTGCCGCCGGCCCCTGCCCCGCCAGGCTTCGCCACCTTGGCCGCCCGCCTGCTGCCGGCGGTGGTGAACATCGCCGCCACCACAGCGCCCGCGCTGCGAGACCGCGGCGCGGAGGCCGACATTCCTTTCCACAAACGTTTCTACGATTTCATGCGCGGGTTACCCCCGACCGAGGCACCGGCGCCGCACGGGACGCAAAGCCTCGGGTCCGGCTTCATCATCGATCCTGCCGGGCTGATCGTGACCAATCACCACGTGATCGCCGGCGCGACGAGCATCAAAGTGACGCTCCAGGACGGCACCGTGCTGGCGGCCCGGGTGGTCGGGCGCGACCGCACCGGCGATCTCGCTCTGCTCCGGATCGCGGCCGGACATCCGCTGCCGACGGTGCATTGGGGCGATTCCGCCGCCACGCGGGTCGGCGACTGGGTGATCGCGATCGGCAACCCGTTCGGCCTCGGGGGTACCGTGACGGCCGGCATCGTCTCCGCACGCGGGCGGGATATTCATGACGGACCGTACGACGACTTCATCCAGACCGACGCGCCGATCAACCGCGGCAATTCCGGCGGGCCGCTGTTCGACCTGGCAGGCCGGGTGATCGGCGTGAACACCGCCATCTACTCGCCTTCCGGCGGGTCGATCGGGATCGGCTTCGCCATCCCCTCCAACGTCGCCCGCACCGACATCGCGCAACTGCGCCGCTACGGCCATCCCCGGCGCGGCTGGCTCGGCCTGCAGGCCGAGGCG
Source organism: uncultured Pseudomonadota bacterium (assembly GCA_963708095.1). Taxonomy (GTDB): domain Bacteria; phylum Pseudomonadota; class Alphaproteobacteria; order Acetobacterales; family Acetobacteraceae; genus JAJZVS01. The sequence continues at coordinate 793,966 of OY970182.1, read as the reverse complement.
GTGACGACGACCATGGCCCGCAGCCTGGGCCTGCCGGACCCCGGCGGCGCCCTGGTCGCTTACGTGGCATCGGGCGGCCCGGCGGCAGCGGCGGGCCTGCGCGCCGGCGACGTGATCCTGCGATTCGCCGGCGTTCCCCTGCGCGCCAGCACCCTGCCCCGGCGGATGGCGGAGGCGCCCCCGGGTGCCGCCATTCCCCTGCTGGTCTGGCGCGACGGCCAACGCCTCAGTTTCGAGGTGCGACTCGGCGTGCGGCCAGCCGCGCCGAGCCGCCCGGCCGCACCGGCACATCCCGCGAATCCCGCCAGGCCCGCCGCGCGGACGCATCCCCACCCCGACGAAAGGCACTGAACAGGGATGCAGGACAGCCGGCGGCACGACAGGCGCGCGGCCGGCAAACCACGCTGCGGACGTTCGCGCAGGGCAAGCCGGGGCAATGATCGTTTCCAAGCGGATCGGCCGCCGGTCCGCCTCCGCACGGCTCCCCCGGGCGGCTCCCCCGGGCAGCTCCCCCGGGCGGCTCCCCCGGGCGGCTCCCCGGTCGGCCGTCGGAACGTCACGGCGACGATCACATATCACAGAACCGTGATCATGCGGGTTGGTCCGTCTGCGGAATGCCACGCTAGTATTGGACATGCAGACTTCTGCCCGCCGCATCCTGTCGCGGGCTGTCCCGCCGGCTTTGCCCTCTCGCCCGGACCGCCATGCGCGCCCTCGCCGCAGTTCCTCCCCATCGGGTGCTGTACGCCCTGGCGCTCCTGGCCCCGGTCGTCCTGTTCGCCGTCCTGGCGCAATGGAGCTGGGTCGCCGTCGGCGGACAGCAGCAGGTGTACGCCGCGAGCCAGCTCGGCCGAGCCCGGGACGAGGTCGCGGCGCTGGTGCGATTGGATCGCGTCATTCTGGGTGAAGTGCGGGCCCGCCTGCCGTCGATGCCGACGCCGGTGCGGGGCCGCCCGGCTCTCCGCTCGGCTCCCCCCCGGCTTTCGCTCGCCGCCCTGCCCCCGGGGACGCGACGCGATGGCGGCATCGTCGCGTTGTTCGTCGCCGATGCAGCCGGGGTCCTGCGGCCGTTAGGCCCGACCGCGGAGGGTGGCCAGCCGGCGGGCGGCACCTTGCAGGGCATGCGCCTGTTCGCCCGCTTGCAACGCGGCGCGGGAGTGGCGGTCGGCACCGTGTGCCCGGTGGCCACGGCCGAGGGACTGGTCGTGCCCGGCCGTGGCTTCGTCCTCGCCGAGTCGCTCAATGCCGACGCCGACAGCCCGCTGGCCGGACCGGAGAGAGGCGGACCGGATCGGGGCGTACCAGGTCCGGGCGCACCAGGTCGGGGCGGACCGCTCGGAACCGCGCCTGCCGGGGACGCGACGGGCGGCAGCGCCTCCTTTCGGGGCGTGATCGGCGCCTGCATCGTGCCGCAGGCACTGACCCATGCGTGGCACCAGCGGCTCGGGCCGGCGGACACTCTGTTGCTCGCCGACGCCGGCGGCCGGCACCTGCTGGAGGTTGCCGGCGGCACGGACCGCACCTGGCCAGGCTCCGCCGGCGCCCGTGCCGCGCCGGTCGCACATACGCCGCTTCGGGTCGTGTTCACCCCGGCGCCGTCGGCCCGCTGGCACGCCTGGTATCCGATGGCGGGGATCGGCGCGTTTCTCGCACTCACCGTCGGGCTGGCGCTGGCCGCCGCAGCGCGCGCGGCACAGCACCAGCAGCGGACCGCGCAGGCCCTGGCCGCGGCCGAACGGTTCGCCGACGTGCTGCGCCTCAGCGGCGAGCGCTACCGGCAGCTCTATCTCGCCGCTCCGGCGGCGATGCATGCGCTCGATGCCTCCTGGCGGCTCGTGGCGGTGAACGACCGATGGCTGAGCCTGCTCGGCTACCGGCGGGAGGAGGTGCTGGGGCGGCGGTTTGAGAGCTACCTCGCCCCGGCCGCGCGCATCCCTGCCGCGCAGGCCTGGACCCGGCTGCTGGCCGGCGACCATCTGCCGCCAACCCGGCTCCGGATGCTGCGCCCCGACGGCGCGGAGGTGGAGCTTACGCTTTGCATGCAGGCCGAACGCGATCCGGACGGGCGTCTGCGCCGGGCGCTCGCATCGCTGATCGAGCCCGCCGCCCAGCCGATCGCCCCGGAGCCCAGCCGGCCCGACGTGCTCGCCCGGGTGGCCGGGGGCGTCGCGCATGATTTCAACAACCTGCTGATGGTGGTGATGGGCAGCCTGGAGCGCCTGATCGCCCAGGCCGATCGCCCGGATACCGTCCGCCGCCTGGCCGGCATGGCGCTCGCCGCGGCCGAGCGCGGCGCCGGGCTGACCGTCCGCCTGCTCGCCGCTGCCGGACGCCAGCCGCTGCATCCGGAACTCGTCAATGCCAATCGCCTGCTGCGTGAGGCCGCCGACGCAATCGCCCAGGCGGCAGGGCCGAAGGTCGAGGTGCAGTTCCTGCTCTCGCCGCTGCTTGACCCGGCGCGGCTCGACCCGGTGCAGTTCCGCATCACCGTGCTCGCGCTGGTCGCCAATGCGCGCGAGGCGATGCCGCGGGGTGGCCGGTTGAGCATCGAAACCGCCAACCGCGCCGGCCCGACGCCACAGCAGGGGCTGATCGTGATCAGCCTGTCCGATACCGGCTCCGGCATGGACGCGACGGTGCTGGCGCGGGCGACCGAGCCGTTCTTCACCACCCGGCCGCCCGGCAAGGCCTCCGGCCTCGGGCTGAGCGTGGCCGAAGGCTTCGCGCGCCAGTCCGGCGGCAGCCTGGAGATCGAGTCCGAACCCGGTGTCGGCAGTGCGGTCCGCCTGCTTCTGCCACGATCCGCCGACCCGGGGGCGATGGATCAGGGGGAAGGCTCCCAGCGGGGATTGCCCGACGACGGCAATCCGAATGCCCGCAAGACGAGAGGCGGGGCGCCGCCGCCGCCCGGCCCGCGGCACGACCCGACATCCCGCCAAGGGACGCGACCGACACAGGGATACGGCCAGCGCCTGGAATAAGCCGGCGCCTCGGATAGCCGGCGCCTCGGATAGCCGGGGCCTGGGGATAGCCGGAGCCTGGAGAAATCCGAGCACCGCCCTCAATCGCCGACTGCGGCGAAAACCCGGTGCAGGACCAGCGCCAGCCCCGGCGGGCCGTGCGAGGGCGAAAGCCCGGCCGCCCTACAGTCCGAGTAATTCGTGCAGCACGTACTCGGTATGGGCGCCGACGGCCGGACCGGGCCAGCGCACCACCTGCTGGGCCGGGTCGCCATCGAGACGGATGACCGGCCCCGGATGCAGAGTAGGCCCGATCAACGGATCCTCGATCTCCTGCACCGCACCCCGGGCGCGGAAATGCGGGTCGCCCGCGCAGTCGGCGATGTCATACAGGCGCGAGCACGGCACGTCGGCTGCATCCAGCAGGTCCTGCGCGGCGGCGGCCGGCCTCGTGCGGGTCCAGGCCGCGATCGCCGCGTCCAACGCCTCGCGCCGGGCGCACCGGTCGGCATTGGTCGCATAGGCGGGGTCGGTGGCAAGGTCCTCGCGCCCGATAGCCCGCATCAGCCGGGCGAAGATCAGGTCGGAGTTGCCGGCAATGCAAAGCCACCTGCCGTCGGCGCAGGGATAGGTATTGGTCGGCGCCGCCGTCGGAATCGCCGCCCCCACCGGCGGACGGATGCGTCCGTCCAGCGCGTATTCGGGCAGCATTCCCTCCATCAGGCTGAACACGCTGTCGACCAGGTTCACGTCGATGATCCGCCCGCGCCCGGTCAGCGCCTTGGTCGCGGTGGCGGCGTCGCGCTGCCATACCGCGGCGAGCAGCCCGATCGCGGCATACATCCCGGCCAGGTCGTCGCTGATCGAAATGCCGCAGCGCGGCGGCGGCAGGTCGGAGGCGCCGGCCGGATGGCCGGTGAGGTGGCGCAGCCCGCCCATCGCCTCGCCGATCGCGCCGAACGCGGGCTTGTCGCGATACGGGCCGTCCTGGCCGTAGCCGGAGATGCGGGCGATCACGAGCCGCGGGTTGACCGCGTGCAGCACGTCCGGCCCCAGCCCGAGGCGTTCGAGCTGGCCCGCCCGCAGATTCTCCACCAGCACGTCGGCCCGCGCCGCGAGCTTCAGCGCCGCCTCCCGCTGGCGCTTGAGGTCGAGCACGACCGAGAGCTTGTTGCGCCCGTGGATGCTGAACCAGACGGAATGCCCGTCCTTCGCCGCCCCCCAGCCGCGGAACGGGTCGCCCCCCGGGGGTTCGACCTTCACCACCTCGGCGCCGAGATCGGCCAGGATGCGCGTACAGAACGGACCCGCAATGTAATGACCAAGCTCGAGCACCTTGAGGCCGGCGAGCGGACCGGTGGCAAGAGGAGTTGCAGCGGCGGCGGCAGAATTCTTCGGCATCTGGCTGGTTCCTAAACCTTTTCGAAAGTTTCGATCTTTACAAGGCGCGCACGGAGCCGGTCGACGTGTGCCGGCTTCCTGTTTCCTCCCCAATGCCGCGCACGCGCGCGGCCAACTCAGGGCGGTGCGCCCCCCGCACCGCCCTGCCTTTTTGCCCGATCTTTCGCCCCGGCCGTCGTGCCCCCGGCTTCATTCACGCCACTCGGCCGGCGCCGTGGATTGATTCCCGGCCCTATCATCGCCCATGCTGGCACCGCTGCGGGCCGTCGTCCCACGGAGCCCGTGAAGGAGGAAACCATGCCGGCCGTCGCGCTGAACCATTACACGATTCTGGTGCAGGACCTGGAACGCACCAAGGATTTCTACGAGGACATCGTCGGCCTGAAGGCCGGCGACCGCCCACCGCTGACCTTCCCGGGCTACTGGCTTTATTGCGGCGGGGAGCCGGTGGTGCACCTGATCGGCTATCGGGCGGAGGACCCGAAGATCGCGGGCGCGCCGGATACCGGGCGGCTCGACCACATCGCCTTCCAGGCCGAGAACCTGCGGCTGATGAAGGACCGGCTGGCCGCAAACGATATCCGCTACGACGAGCGGGTGCTGCCGCGGCTGAACATGACGCAGTTGTTCTTCAAGGACCCGGACGGGGTGAACATCGAATTCAACTTCCCCGCCGCGGAGACGGTGTAGGCGCGAACGGCGCAGCCTCGTTCGTTGGTCGAGGCACCCTTCTCCCTCCCCCGTGCGGGGGAAGGGAGAAGGGCTCTAGCCGGCCCGGGCCAGCCTTGCGCGGATCGCCGCGTCCCGCGCCAGCACCGTCCGCGCCCGTTCCACGACCGGAATGTCGATCATCTTGCCTTCGAACTGAACCGCCCCGGTGCCGGCTGCGAGCGCCGCGTCGTAGACCGCCACCATCCGCCGGGCGTTCTCCACCTCCTCCGCCGGCGGTGCGAATTCCTCGTTCAGGACCGCCACCTGCAACGGATGGATGCAGGACGCGCCGACGAAGCCGAGCCGACGCGACCGGCGCACGATCGTCCGGAACGCCTCCTGGTCGCGGAAATCGGCGATCGAGCCGACGAAGCCGAGAGGCAACACGCCCGCCGCCCGGGCAGCGAACAGCATGTGCTGCTTCGGATAGAATAACCCCTCCGGCTCGGCCAGCATACCGACGGAGGCGGCGAAATCCTCTGCTCCCAGGCTCATCGCGACGATGCGGGGATGGGCGCGGGCGATCGCTTCCATGCGGAAGAACCCGGCCGCCGTCTCCACCAGCACCACGAACCGCAGCTTGCCGGCGGGCAGGCCGCGCTCGGCTTCCATCTCGGCAACGACCTCGGCCGCCGCCTGCACGTGCTCGGGGCTCTCGACCTTGGTCAGCATCAGCGCGGTGACGCCGGGCAGCACTGCGGCTTCCAGGTCGCGCAGCAGCAGGCGCCAGGGGCGATTGACCCGGATCAGCACGTCGGCGCCGCGGCGGGCCACCTGCGGGATCGCCTCGGCCAGCAGGGTGCGCGCGCGCGGCTTCTCCGACAGCGCCACCGAATCTTCCAGGTCCAGGATGACCGCATCCGCGCCGCGATCGGCGGCGGTCGCGACGAAGCGCGGCACCGTCGCCGGGACGAACAGCATCGAGCGCCAGGTCGGCGGCTCCGGCGCCTGCGCGGTCATGAGCGCCGGTGGGGTCGTGACGGCTGGGTCTGAGTCGGTCATGCGGGCCTCCCTGGACGGCGTCCGTGATACCGGCTGCGCCGGGCGCGGGTCAAAGCCGCGCCTACGTCGGTTGATTGCGCGGCAGCGGCAGGCGAGTGTCCGTACCGATCCGGCCAGCCCCGCCACGCGCGGCAGCCGGGTGGGAGAAACGTCGGGAAATGAAACGCCCCAAATGATCTGCCGGAAATGACAGGCCTCGCGTGTCAGCAGAACCGAGCCTGGAGCGGAAAGCCGCGCCGGCGTCCGAGTGACGGCGGGAGCCGGGCCGGCCATCGCCCGGCGGGATCGGGTGCGCGCTCCCCTCGCCTGCCGCAGGTCGGCTGCGCATGAGCGACTTCATCGCCACGACCGCCGCGGACCGCGTGCCCCATCGCGGCATCATCACCGTCTGCGTGATCGGTGCGACCCTGGTGCAGGCGCTCGACCAGACGATCGCCAACGTCGCGCTGCCCTACATGCAGGGCAGCTTCTCGGCCAGTTTCGACGAGATCACCTGGGTCCTGACCTCCTACATCATCGCCGCGGCGATCATGACCGCCCCGGTCGGCTGGTTCGCCGCTCGATTCGGCCGCAAAAGGCTGTTCGTGACGTGCCTTGCCGGCTTCACCGTCGCCTCGATGCTGTGCGGCGCGGCGCAGAGCCTGACGCAGATCGTCGTGTTCCGCCTGCTGCAGGGGATGTGCGGCGCGGCGCTGGTGCCGCTGTCGCAGGCCACCATGCTCGACATCTACCCGCCGGAGCGGCGCGGCTACGCGATGGCGATCTGGGGCATGGGGGTGATGATCGGGCCGATCCTGGGTCCCACCCTGGGCGGCTACCTCACCGAACTCTACAACTGGCGCTACGTCTTTTATGTGAACCTGCCGTTCGGCGTGTTCGCCACCACGGGCCTCGTGCTGTTCATGCCGGGCGGACGCGGGCAAAGCACGTTGCGCTTCGATTGGATCGGCTTCGCAGCCCTCGGCATCGGCATCGGCGCGTTGCAGACGATGCTGGATCGGGGCCAGGAACTCGACTGGTTCGCCTCGCGCGAGATCATGGTCGAGGCGGTGCTGGCCGGGCTCGGGATCTACCTGTTCATCGTGCACGTGCTATCGGCGCGCCGGCCGCTGATCCGCCCCAGCCTGTTCCGCGACGTGAACTTCGCCGCCGGCGCGGTGATGATGTTCGCGGTCGGCACCATCCTCGTTTCCACCATGTCGCTGATGGCGCCTTGGCTGCAGGAACTCGGCGGCTACCCGGTGGCGGCCGCGGGGCTGATCATGGCCCCGCGCGGGATCGGCAATTTCGCCACCATCGTCGTCAGCGGCCGGCTGGCGCAGCGAATCGACGCCCGGCTTCTGGTCGGCACCGGGCTGCTGCTGATGTGCTGGTCGTTCTGGATCATGACCGGCTGGACCCCCGACATCTCCGCGCGCGAGCTGATCTTCGCAATTGTCGTGCAGGGCGCCGGGCTCGGGCTGTTCTTCACGCCGTTGCAGGTGTTGGCCTTCGCCACCCTGGACCCGGCGCTGCGTACCGAGGGCGCGGCCATGTTCAGCCTGTTCCGCAACATCGGCGCCGCGATCGGCGTTTCCGTCACGGCTTCGGTGCTGGCGCACAATGCGCAAGGGCTGCACGCGATGATCAACGAGCAGGTCACGCCGTTCAACCGCGCGCTGGAGGCAGTGCCGCTGCTCAACCCCGCCACCGCCCGCGGGGCCGCGCTGCTGGCGAACGAGATCGACCGCCAGGCGCAGATCATCGCCTATATGGACGACTACAAGCTGCTGATCTTCACCACCTTGCCGGCGCTGCTGCTGCTGTTCGTCATGCGCCGCCCGCGCCACACCGCGGCCCCGGCAAACTCACATGTCGCGATGGACTGATGCTGCCGGCCGCCGCGGCCGACCGGAGCGGCACCCGGGAAAAACGGCCGTAGCGGCCTAGACCTTCTCCACCTGCCCGTATTCCAGCTCCACCGGCGTCGAGCGGCCGAAGATCGAAACGCTGACCTTCACCCTTCCCTTCTCCTCGTCCACTTCCTCGACCGTGCCGTTGAAGCTGGTGAACGGGCCGTCCGCCACGCGCACCTGCTCGCCGATCTCGAACAGCACCGCGGGGCGCGGATGTTCCACGCCTTCCTTGGTCTGCTTCAGGATCCGCTCGGCCTCCGCCTCGGTGATCGGCGAGGGCTTGTTGCGGGTGCCGAGGAAGCCGGTCACCTTGGGCGTGTCTTTCACCAGGTGCCAGGCGTCGTCGGTGAGGTCCATCTTCACCAGCACGTAGCCGGGGAAGAACTTGCGCTCTGCGTTGACCTTCTGGCCGCGGCGGAGTTCCACCACTTCCTCCGACGGTACCAGCACCTCGTCGAACTGCTCGGCAAGGCCCTTCTGGGCCGCCTGCTCCTTGATCTGCTCGGCGATCTTTTTCTCGAAGCCCGAGTAGACGTGCACCACGTACCAGCGCTTTGCCATTGTCCCGCCCTGCATTACCCGGCGGCGCCGAACAAGGCGCGCACGGCCAGGCCGATAAGCTGATCGACCCCGAAGAAGAAGATACCGGTGATCGCCACCATCCCGAGCACGAGCGCGGTGGTCACCGTCGTCTCCTTGCGGCCGGGCCAGGTGACGCGGCCGAGTTCGACCCGCACCTCTCGCAAGAATTTCGCCGGATTCGCCGCCACGCCTGTCTGTCCTTCACTCGTCCGTATCGATCTGTTCGCGCGTCGCTGGCAGGGGTGGAGGGTCTCGAACCCCCAGCCTCCGGTTTTGGAGACCGGCGCTCTAGCCAATTGAGCTACACCCCTGCACGCGCCGGCGGATCGGGCCGGGCTCCTTGCGGAAGCGGCTCGCGCGAGCAGCGTAGAAAGGCCGCGGCGCGGCCGGTGTCAAGGCTTGGCGACGGCGGTCCCAGGGCAATCGGGCGAACCGGAGCATTGCCGCGAGCGGCGGCTTCCCTCTCCCGCGTGCGGGAGAGGTGACGCGCCGGGAGGTTTACCCGATTGCCCTGGCAGCGGTCCGCGCGCCCGAGCCGCCCTCCGCTCGGGCCCTCCGCCCGCTCAGCCCAGGTGCTTGGCGAAGAACGCCAGGGTACGGCTCTGCGCCAGCTCGTAGTCGGGCTTGCTGAAGCTGCCCCGCTCGTCGCAGCCGAAGCCGTGCTGGGCGCCGGCATAGACATAGACCTCCGCCTTCGGCTGCGCCGCCCGCACCGCATCGACGTCGGTCATCGGGATCGAGGCGTCCTTCTCACCGAAATGCATCTGCACCGGGCAGTTCGGCCGCTCGTCCTTGGTGCCGGGAATGCCGCCGCCATACCAGCAGGACGCGGCGGAGAAGGCGTGCGACCGGGTCGCGCCCCACCAGGCCACCGTGCCGCCGAAGCAATAGCCGACGATGCCGAGCTTCTTGCCGGCCAGGTGCTTCGCCGCCGCCGCCACGTCCGCCATCACCTTGGCGTCGTCGAGCTTCATGCGGAGTTCGCGCCCCTTGCCGATATCCTCCTGGGTGTAGCCGAGCTCGACGCCCGGTTGCGCACGGTCGAACAGCGCCGGGGCGCAGACGGCGTAGCCCTCCGCGGCGAAGCGGTCGGCCATGGCGCGGATATGGTGGTTGACGCCGAAAATTTCCTGGATGACCACCACCCCCTTGGTGGCGTCGGCGGATCCCGCGACATAGGCCGACAGGCCGAAGCCGTCGGCGGCGGTCAGGGTGATCGTGTTGCCCATGGTCCTGCGCTCCCTTTGTTGTTCGCGATGTGCGAGGCGCCAAGGATGCCGGGATGTGCCGTGGCGTCAACCGCGCACCGGGCCGCCGGAGCTCCCGCGCCGCCCCTTCCGACTGCCCCGCCCAGCCCTCCAGCGCCGCCCCAACGCACTCCCTTGGGGCATGACCGATCTTCCACGTGGCGAAAGACCGCTTGCAAGCCGCGCTCCGGCGGGTCATGTGAAGCGGGGAAAGCCCGGGTGCAGCGTCGCACGCCCGGGAGCGTTCGGGCGCCGCGTCGCGCCCGGGGGGTCGGAGGATCGTATGGGTAGCTTCAGCATCTGGCACTGGATGGTGGTGCTGCTGGTCGTGCTGCTGTTGTTCGGCAGCGGCAAGGTCAGCAACCTGATGGGCGACTTCGCGAAGGGCATCAAATCCTTCAAGAAGAACATGGCCGAGGACGACGACGCCTCGATGGCGGCGAATGTGGAGAAGCCAACGGGCAGCCTCTCCGGGCCGGGGCAGCCGGGAGCCACCGTCGGCACGTCCCAGACCACTGCCGCCCGACAGGGCTGACGAACCAACCACGGGTCTTTTTCCAACCGGGAGTGAGACCCGGCACGTTGCGTGCGGGCGCGCAGCGTGGTGGCGCGCCCTTCCACGGCGGTAGGGGCGAACCGCCGATATCCGCGGATATCGGTGTTCGGGGACACCCCGGACGGACCATACGGAGACGGTTCATGGGCGAATTCAGCATCTGGCACTGGCTGGTGGTGTTGCTGGTCGTGATGCTGCTGTTCGGCAGCGGCAAGGTCAGCGGCCTCATGGGTGACCTTGCCAAGGGCATCAAGTCGTTTAAGGCCACCATGGCCGAGGACGACGCGCCCAAGGTGCGGCCACAGCCCACCCCGCCGCCCGTCGCCGCGCCGGCGCCGGGCAGCCTCGAGGCCGAGCGTGCTGCGGAGCGCCCACCCGCCGAGATGGCGCCGGTCCGGGGCACCCCGGTGGAAACTGCGGCATCTGCCCGGCCGGAGACGAACCGGGCCGCCTGACCGCGCCCTGCGCCGCCGCGGTTGCCGCGGAGGGGCCGCTTCGGCGTCATCATCACGACACCCGGCGATTGGCAACTTCGGGCGACCCGACAACTTCTGGCGATTGCGGCCCCCCCCGATCCCCCGCTTCCGGAAGCGGACGGCATTGCCGGGTCGCCGCCGGCGTCACGCTGCCGAACACGGGCGCCGACACTCGCAGATCACGATGGTCGGGCGAAACCGCCGTCGCAGTCACCGCCCACGCCCGCGGCCCCGCGTGAACGGCCGCCTGTCAGCGGCGGCAGTCACGCCGCCAGCCGACGTGCCAATACCAGCTTGACGGCCGTCCACCTCGGGCAATCGCACCGGCCGCGACGCTCTTGACACCATCCCTCCCCCGGTCTGCCATCCGCCTGTCCACGGCGGAAACGCCCTTAATGGGAGAACGTCGGCTTGCCCCAACTGTCGCTGCACAGCCCGATCGGCGATCTCACCGTCTCGGAAGAGAACGGGGCGATCGTCGCGCTCGACTGGGGCTGGGGGCGGGACCAGACCGAAACCCCGCTACTGACCCGCACGCGCGACGCGCTGTTCGCCTATTTCGACCGCGAACGGACCAGATTCGACCTGCCGCTCGCCCCCGTCGGCACCCCGTTCCAATGCCGCGTCTGGGCCGCATTGCAAACGATTCCGTACGGCCACACCCGCAGCTATGCCGTGCTCGCCGCAACACTCGGCAGTGTCGCGCGCGCCGTCGGCCAGGCCAATGCGGCCAATCCGATCCCGATCCTGATCCCCTGCCACCGGGTGGTTGCCGCCGGCGGCCTGGGCGGCTACTCGGGCGGCGATGGAGCGGCGACCAAGCGGGCGCTGCTCGACCTCGAAGCCGCGTCCCTGCTCTGAACGATCCCTCTTTCTCGCACGGAGACCACGATGACCAAGGCCATCCGCATCCACGCCCCCGGCGGCCCCGAGGCGATGAAATGGGAAGACGTGCCCACCCCCGAACCCGGCCCCGGCGAAGTCGTCGTGAAACATGAGGCCGTTGGCCTCAACTACATCGACGTCTATTTCCGTACCGGCCTCTACAAGGCCCCGTCGATGCCGTTGACGATCGGCATGGAAGGCGCCGGCATCGTGACCGCGGTCGGCTCCGGCGTGAGCGAATTCGCCGTCGGCGACCGCGTTGCCTATGCCGGCGCAATCGGCGCCTATGCCACCGAACGCGCCCTGTCGGCCGAGAAACTGGTAAAGCTGCCGGCTGAAATCGACTTCAAGACCGGTGCGGCAATGATGCTGCAAGGCATGACCGCGCAATATCTGGTCCGCCGCACCCATGCGGTGAAACCGGGTGAAACCATCGTCGTGCACGCCGCCGCCGGCGGGGTCGGGCTGATCCTCTGCCAATGGGCCACACACATCGGCGCCACCGTGATCGGCGTGGTGTCGTCGGAGGCGAAGGCCGAGATCGCACGCGCGCATGGCGCCGCGCACACCGTGGTGGGCTACGACAAGCTCGTTGCCGAGGTAAAGCGGGTCACCGGTGGCGCCATGGTGCCGGTGGTCTATGACAGCATCGGCAAGGACACTTTCAACACCAGTCTCGACTGCCTGGCCCCCCTCGGCCTGATGGCGAGCTACGGCAGCGCCTCCGGCCCGGTGCCGCCGTTCGATATCGGCCTCCTGGCAGCCAAGGGCAGCCTCTTTCTCACCCGCCCGACGCTCGCCACCTACACGGCCAAGCGGGCGGACCTGGTGACGACCGCCAACGACCTGTTCGACGTGGTCAAGCAGGGCGCGGTGAAGATCGCGGTCAACCAGACCTTCCCGCTCAAGGACGCGGCGGCGGCGCATATCGCACTCGAATCGCGCCAGACCACCGGCAGCACCGTGCTGCTGCCCTGAACGAAACGGAGAATGCCGGAACGAATCGTCTGCGTCTCCGGCGGGCACTGATCGCGGCGCCCCGGGCGCGATCACCCGCGCGCCGGTAGCGCCGATGCCCCGCGCACCCGCCGACCTCTCCCGCCTGCCGCTGCGCTTCGACCCGCGCGCGGTCAGCCTCGCCGAGGGACTGCGCGCGGCGCTCTCGGTTGCGGTGATCGTCGCCGTCGGAACCCTGCTGCACCAGCCGTTGGCCGTGATCGCCGCCCTCGGCGCGCTGCTCACCTGCCTGTGCGATCCCGGCGGCCCACTGCGCGCGCGGCTCGGGCCGCTGCTCGGTTTCGCGGTGCTCGGCGCCGCGGCGGCGGGCGGCTTCGGCCTGGCGCGGACCGGCGGTATCGCGATCGCGCTGCCGCTCGCGGCACTGGCCATCTTCGCCTGCAGCTTCGCCCGCGTCTTCGGCCAGGCCGGGCTGCAGATGGGCAACCTGATCGCCGTCATGGTGGTGATCGGGCTCGACCAGCCGCTCGCGCCCGGCACTGCCGCCGCCGTTGCGGGCCTGTTCCTGGCCGGCGGGCTCTGGGCAAGCCTGCTGACCTTGGTGATCTGGCGCATCCACCCGTACGGCCCCGCCCGCCGGGCGCTCGCGAGCGCCTACCGCGCGCTGGGCAGCCTCGCCGACGACCTGCACGCGCTGCTCACCGCCGCCACGGCATCCCCCCGCGCCGAGGAAGCGCGCTGGGCCGCCCACGCCCGCACCTTCCGCCGCGCCGCGCGCGAGGCGATCGAGGCCGCGCGCACGATCGTACTTGGCACCCTGCGCGCCCGCGGCCCGGTCAGCCGCCGCGGCACCGAGACGCTGATCCGCCTGGAAGCCGCCGACCAGGCGTTTGGCGCGCTGATCGCGCTCTCCGACAGCCTGGAGCAGGAGACGGATCCCCTGCCCCGCGCCGCCGCCGCCCAGGCGCTGCGTCGCCTGCGGCCCGTGCTGCGCACCCTCGCCACCGCGATCGAAACCGATCGGTTCCTGCGCTCCGCTCGCCTCGCCGGCAGCCTGGACGAGATGGAACGCGGCCTCGCGTCGCTGCCGCGCGACGACCGGGTCCGCGTGCTGTTCGCTGCCATCGCCGAACGTCTGCGCGTCGCGCTCACGCTCGCCACCCCCGCCGGCGCACCCATCGCACCGGCGGACCGGGCCACGCCCGGGGTAGCGTGGTGGCGGCGCGCACGCGACACCGTGCGCGCCAATCTCGATCGCGACTCGCTGCCGCTGCGCCACGCGCTGCGCGCGGCACTGGCCGCGGTGCCGGCGCTCGGCTTCACCCTGGCGCACCCGACCCCCTACGGGCACTGGCTCACCATCACCCTCGTGCTCACCATGCAGCCCTATTTCGGGCTGACCTGGCTGCGCGCGCTGGAACGGATCGGCGGCACCGTCGCCGGCGGCCTGGTGGCCGCGGCACTCGCCTTCGTGCTGCACGGGCCGCTGGCGATGGCCGCCGCGCTGTTCCCGCTCGCGATGGTCAGCCTGTCGTTGCGTACCGTGAGTTATGCGCTGTACATCACGACCCTGACGCCGATGATCGTTCTGCTGGTGGAATTCGATCTGCCGGGAACCAGCCAGACCACCATCGCGCTGATGCGCGCACTCTACACGGTGGCGGGCGGACTGCTCGCGGTTGCCTCCTGCTTCGTGCTGTGGCCGAGCTTCGAGCCGGCACGCGTCGAAGGCGAAGTCCGCGCCGCCATCGCCGCACACGCGCGCTACGCCGAAACCCTGCTCGCCGCCCTCGCCGACGCGCGCGTTCTCGACACCGCGGCGTGGCCGGACGTCGAGAACGCGCGGCGCGCCGCCGGTCTCGCCAGCAACAACCTGGAAGCCTCGCTGTCGCGGGCCCTGCTGGAACCGCGCCGCGCCAGCTTCGCACGCTTCGAACCCGCCCTCGCGATCGACGCCGCCCTGCGCCGCATGGCCGGCCGCCTGCTCGCCCTGCAACACGACCCCGACGCAGCCACACTTCAACCAGAACACGTGCAGGCTTGGCGCGCATGGATCGCCGCCAACCTCGCCGCCCCGATCGGCACCACCCCCACCCCGCCCCCGGCGACCCCAACAGACGGCAGCACCGCCGCCGCCCTCCGCCGCATCGCCCGCCAAATCGCGTTGATCCACGGCACGTCCGAACAACGCTTCGAACCCGCGTAAGCCAGGCCAGGGGGACAGCGCCCCGGCCTTGCTTACACGGGTTCGAAGCGTTCGGGCGCCTGAGTTATTCCGCCGCCAGGATATGCTTCGGATCAGCACCGACCCGGTTGCTGCCGGTGCCGGTGGCGCGCGCCAAGGTGAAGTCGTAGCGGACCGAGGGCATGCCTTTGACCGGGGCGTCCGGGTCGTTTGCAACCGGAGCGATCACCAGCGGGGCGGATACCCCAAACACCGTATCGCTGTCGATATGCGGGTCGTCGCTGAAGTAGAGTGCCGTCACCAGTTCCCGGTAGCCGGGCGCGCCGATCAGGAAGTGCACGTGCGCCGGACGGCAGCCGTGCCGCCCCTGCCGATTGACGAGGTCGCCCACCGGGCCGTCCATCGGGATGGTGTAGCCGAGCGGACGGACGGTGCGTACGTGGAACCGGCCCTCGGCGTCGCAATGCACGTTGCCGCGCATGTCCATATTGGCGCCGCCATCCACCTGCAGGTCGTACCAGCCCTCGGCATTGGTCTGCCAGAGCTGGATGAACGCACCGGGGATGCCGCGCCCGTCGGCGTCGGCAACCCGGCCGTACAGCAGCAACTCCGCCCGCTTCGCGTCGGCAATGATGCTGCCGCCGATCGGCACTTCCGGCGCATCGTCGCGGTAGAACGGGCCGAGCAGGCTCGACGTCGTGCCAAGCTCGGTGGCTTCGCGGTCGTGCATCAGGTTCACCAGCGCCGACAGGCCGAGCACGTCGGAGAGCAGGATGAACTCCTGCCGTGCCGGCGTGCAGGCCTGGCCGACCTTGGTGAGAAACCCGATCGCGGTCAGCCACTCATCGGGCGTGAGCCGCACGTCGCGGGCGAAGTCGTGCATGTGCCGCACCAGGCTCGCCATGACCTCGCGCAGACGGGCGTCCCTGGTCGTCGCCATCTGGTCGAGCACGGCGTCGGTGACGGTCTTGGTGGTGAGGTCCTGCATGGTGGTTCCTCCCGCGCGGCGGGCTATTCCGCCGCGGCTCGTTCCGGTTGAAACGATGTCATCACCTCGGCGGCGAAGGCACGGAGGTTGGTGATCGAAGCGCGCGGATCTACCAGCAGGATGTTTTCCACCCCGCCGTCGCGCAGCCGTTCCAGCTTGGCGATGACCTCCTCCGGCGTGCCGAGCAGCGGCGCGTCGTCGTGACGCACGTCGTCCGGCGCCAGCTCGCCGCGGCGCAGGTCGCCGATCGTGTTCAGCACCTGGGCACGGGTCGCATAGGCCGCCTCCCGCTCCTCGTCGGTGTGCACGAGCTGCAACGCGCGGGTGGTGCCGACCATCGCCGGATCGTACGGGCGGCCGATCTTCGCGCATTCTTCACGGAAGATCTTGACGCGTTCGATGGTGATGCCGATCGAGCCGAGCTGGTCGAGCAGCAGGTTGTAGCCCTCCCGCGCCGCACGACGGATCGAATCCGGACTGCCGGCGGCCAGCCACAGCGGCGGATGCGGCACCTGGATCGGTTCCGGTTCCACCACGATATTCTCGTAATGCCAGCGCTTGCCGTGGTGGGAGAACCGCCCCTCACTGGTCCAGGCCTTGCGAATGACTTCCACCGCTTCATCGAAGCGCTCGGTCGCTTCCTCCTGCGGGACGCAGAAGCCGGCGAACTCGGCGGCGCGATAGCCCTTGCCGACGCCGAGATCGAGCCGACCGCCGGAAAGCAGATCGAGCGTCGCCGCCTGTTCGGCCACCAGCACCGGATTGTGCCACGGCAGCACAACGACCGCGGTGCCGAGCCGGATGCGCGTGGTGCGCGCCGCCAGGTAGGCAAGCAGGCTCATGGATGCGGACACCTGGCCCTGGCCGGTGAAATGGTGTTCGACCAGGAAGACGCTGTCGAGGCCGAGACGCTCCGCCTCGATCACATAATCGATGAAGTCCCGGTAGCCGTGGCTGTCGCCATA
The DNA here is from genome assembly GCA_963708095.1 of uncultured Pseudomonadota bacterium. GTDB lineage: Bacteria > Pseudomonadota > Alphaproteobacteria > Acetobacterales > Acetobacteraceae > JAJZVS01. The sequence continues at coordinate 777,156 of OY970182.1, read as the reverse complement.
GCCCACCGCCGGTCCCGCCATGCGCTTGGTGCGCGCGCCGCCGAATAATCCGAACCGCATTTTTCGGCCTCCGAGGACGATCCTGTTGGTTGAGTTGTCGCCGATCATGAGCCGCCACGGGCGCCGCGGTCAAGCCGCGCGCTTGCCAGACCGGCCGCAAGCGGCGACACTGGCGACAGAAACGTCTGGAAACGTCGGCAAGCCATGGGTCCCTTCGCCAATCTTCTCGCCAACGCGGCGGTCGCGGGGCTGCTGCTCGGCGGCTTCTACGCCGCAGTCGCGGTCGGGATCGAGATCGCCTTTGGCATGCTCGACATCCCCAACCTGGCCCACCCCGCCTTCGTCATCCTCGGCGCCTTCGCCGTCTGGCTGCTCAACAGCTATTTCGGAATCGATCCGCTGCTCGCGGGCGTGATCGCCGCCCCCGCGTTCTTCCTGCTCGGCGTGGGGCTGTACCAGGCCTACCACGCGCTGTTCGAACGCCACGGCCAGACCTCCCTCCAAGGCCTCGCGTTCTTCTTCGGCATCCTGTTCATCACCGAAGTCGGTCTGGTCATGGCGTTCGGCGCCGACTACCGCTCGGTGCACACCGGCTACGGCGGCACCACCTTCACCATCCTCGGGATCGACCTGCCGGCCCGCATGCTGGTTGCCTTCGTCGTCGCCCTGGTGCTGATCGGCGGACTGCACCTGTTCCTCGGCCGCACCTTTCTCGGCCGCGCCGTGCGCGCCGTCTCGCAGGACCGCCTCGCGCTGCAACTGATGGGCATCAGCCCATACCGAATCAAAATGATGGCCTCCGGCATCGCCATGGCCAGCGCCGCCATCGCCGGATCGCTGCTGATCATCATCCAACCCGTCGACCCGTCCCTCGGCGAAGACTACATCGGCCGCGCCTTCGCCATCGTCGTGCTCGGCGGCATGGACAGCTTCGGCGGCATGCTCGCCGCAGCCCTGCTGATCGGCATCGCGGAAAGCATCGTCGCCACCTTCTACAACCCCTCCTGGGCCCCCGCCATCTCGTTTGGCCTGCTGCTCCCTACCCTCGCCCTCCGCGGCGGCGGCCTGCTCGGACGCAGCCTGTGATCGCCGAACGCATCGGGCGTCCGCAAGCAAGACCAGGGGGATTCTGCCCGCTGGCCTTGCTTGCGGACCATCGAGCTTCGGGCCGGTCATGAGCACCGGACGTTTCTGGGCCGGATTGGTTGCCGTGGTCGTGCTGGTCGCGGTGGCGACGCGCCTGGTAACCAACCAATATGTGTTCTTTGCCGGCTATGGAGTATTGCAGTACATCGTTCTTGCGTCTGCCTGGAACATCCTGGGCGGCTATGCGGGCTACGTGAATTTCGGTACTGCGGCCTTCTTCGCCCTGGGCGCTTATACCAGCGTGGTGCTTGGCAAGCTGGTTCCGTTGCCGGTCCCGGTCATGATCCTGGCCGGTGGCGTGGTGTCGGGTCTGGTGGGTGTGTTGATGGGTGTGATGACGCTGCGGCTTCGCGGCGTGTTCTTTTCCATTTGCACCTTGGCGCTGGCGGTGGTGGCGCAGGCGGCGATCACCAATTGGGATTATGTCGGCGGCTCCTCCGGAGCGTACGTCATCCCGCCGCGGGTCGGACCGCTTGGCGGCAGTTACGTCGAATACCTGTTCCTGGTCATGTTGATCCTGGCCGGGCTTGCGGTCGGCCTGGCGCGCACGATCGAGCGGTCCCGGATCGGCGACGGCCTGGCGGCGATCCGCGACGACGAGGGCGCGGCGGAGGCGCTGGGCGTGCCGACCTTCCGGCTGAAGCTGGCGATGACCGTGATCAGCGGCGCGCTGATGGGCATGGCCGGCGCACCGTTGCCGTACTACACCGCCTATATCGATCCGTCATCGGGGTTTGCGCTGTCCTATCCGGTGAACACGATCGCCATGGCGCTGGTCGGCGGCACGGCAAGCTGGGCCGGGCCGGTGGTGGGAGCGGTGTTGCTCGACACGGCGCAGCAGACGGCGATGGTGACGATCTCGTCGGGTGCCAACATGATGGTGGTGGGGCTGCTGCTGGTGGGGTTCGTCAGCCTGGCGCCGAAGGGGATCGTGGGATTGGTGCGCGGCCTGACCGGAGGACGGTCCCGGTCGCGACGCGACAAACAAACACGGAGGAAACTCGCATGAACACCGAAATCGGACGGCGGACCGCGGTTGCCGGCGCGCTCGGCATGGGCGCGCTGGGCATGGGGGCGCTTGGTGCGGGGAGCATTCCGGCGCGCGCGGCAGGCAGGCCCATCACGGTCGGCCTGAGTTTATCGCTGACCGGCCCGCTGGCGGTCTCGGGCCGCGCCATCCTGCTGAGCCTGCAGATGTACGAGGCGGATTTCAACAAGCAGGGCGGCGTGCACGGACGTCCGATCAAGTTCATCTACTATGACGACCAGAGCAACCCGTCGAACGCGCCGCAGATCTACACCAAGCTGCTCGATATCGACAAGGTCGACCTGTTGATGTCGAACGGTACCAACCTGACCGCGCCCGCCATGCCGGTGGTGATGCAGCGCGACCGGTTGATCGTGGTGATGTTCTCGCTCGGCATCAACGACAGATTCCATTATCCGCGCTTCTTCCAGACCATGCCGTACGGGCCGAACGGCAAGATGGCCATCTCCAAGGGATTCTTCGACGCGGCGGCGACCATCATTCCAAAGGTGAAGACCATCGCGCTGGTCGGCGCGGACGCCGACTTCTCCAAGACCGCCGTCGCCGGGGCGCGGGAACACGCGAAGGCGATGGGGCTGAAAATCGTCTATGACCGCACCTATCCGCCGTCGACCGTCGATTACGACCCGATCGTGCGCGGCATCGGCGCCGCCAACCCCGACGTGATCTATGTCGGCTCCTACCCGCTCGATACGGTCGGCATGATCCGCTCGGTGCACTCCCTGAAGCTGCGGCCGCGGCTGTTCGGCGGCAGCATGGTGGGCACGCAGATCGGTTCGCTGAAGGCCGAGCTCGGGCCGGAGCTGAACGGGGTCGTCAGCTACGAGCTGTATGTGCCGGCGGTCGCCAGGTTCTTCCCCGAGGTCGAGCCGTTCCTGAAGCGCTACCGTCCGCTCGCGGTGAAGGCCGGCGTCGATCCGCTAGGCTTCTACATGCCGCCGTTCGCCTATGCCTCATGCCAGGTGCTGACCCAGGCGGTCGCCGCGGTCGGGCTCGACCAGGCCAAGCTCGCCGAACACATCCATGCCGCCACCTTCAAGACCATGGTAGGCGACATCAAGTTCGGCGCCGACGGCGAGTGGGCGCACGAGCGGATGCTGCAGGCACAGTTCCAGGGCGTGAGCGGCAACGCCATTCAGCAGTTCATGGACCCGGCGCGTGAAGTGGTGCTCAGCCCGGCGGAGTACAAGACCGGCGCGCTGGTCACTCCGTTCGGCACGGCCTGAGGGGAGCGCCGCAGATGACCGCACGCAGCGCGATCGTCACCGGCGGATTGCGCGGGCTGGGCCGGGCGATGGCGCTCGGCCTGCTCGGCGCCGGACATCAGGTGCTCGCCGTCGGCCACCTGGCCGAGGATGTGGGGGAGATGGAGCGCTTGGCCGATGGCCGGCCGCTGGTGCCGCTGCTCGCCGACCTGCGCCGGCCGGCGGAGTGCGACCGGGTGGTGGCGGCGGCGCGGGCGCGGTTCGGTGCCGTCGATATCCTGGTGAACAACGCCGGGCTGACGTTCACCTATATCGATCCGCCGCGCTTCGTGAACGGACCGCGCAAGTTCTACGAGCTGACCGACGAGATCACCCGCAACGTGATGGAAACGAACTACGTCGCCGCCGAGCACATGGCGCGCCGCGTGGCGCCGGAGATGATCGCCCGCGGCTGGGGACGGATCGTCAACGTCACCACCAAGCTCGACACCATGAACCAGAAGGGCAGTGGCCCCTACGGCCCGTCCAAGGCGGCGCTGGAGATGGCGACCGAGGTGTGGGCGAAGGAGGTCGCGGGCACCGGGCTCACGATCAACATCGTCAACCCCGGCGCCGGGGCGAACACGCCGGGGATGGCGCAGGAGATGCGCGACTGGTCGGCGGCCGGAACGAAGCTCCGGCTGGTGGAGCCGGACGAGATGGTGCCGCCGCTGCTGTTCGTCGTCTCCCCGGCCGCCGATGCGGTGAACGGATTCCGCTTCGACGCCAACGCCTGGAACCCCAACCTGCCGCCCGAACGCGCCGCGCGCAACATCGCCCGCCCCGCTGGGTTCGAGCTCTATGCGCGCCGGCTGTGGAACGACGCGTGACGGAGACCCGCAGATGACCGAACGAACGACCGCACCGCTCGATCCCGCCCCCGTCCGCCTGCACCGCAAGGGGACCGGCCCCGCGCTCGTGCTGCTGCACTGCCTCGGGATGACGCACCGGCTCTGGGACCCGCTCGATCCGCTGGCCGATCGTTTCACCCTGCTGTCGTACGACCTGCCCGGGCATGGCGAGACGCCGCTGCCGGCGGCGCCTCATGGGGTAGAGGAGCTTGCCGACCAGCTTGCCGCGGTGCTGCGGCGGGAGGGGATCGCGCGGGCGCATGTCTGCGGCCTGTCGCTCGGCGGTCTGGTGGCGCAGCGCTTCGCGTCCGCCTATCCGGAACTGACCGACCGGCTGGTCCTGGCCGATACCACGCCGCGCTACACCGACGAGATGCGCGCGATGTGGGTGTCGCGCGCGGCGGCAGCACGGCGCGACGGCGTGCCGTCCCTGGTGCCCAGCCTGCTGAAGATCTGGTTCACCGCGCCGTTCCTGGAGCAGGACCCGCCGGCGGTGCGCTTCGTGCGCGAAACTCTGTCGGCCTGCGAGGGCGAGGGCTACGCGCTGGCGTGCGAAGCGCTGGGCGCGGCCGATCTGCGCCCGCTCGCCGCGCGCATCGCCGCCCCCACGCTGGTGCTGTGCGGGTCGGCGGAGAGCGCAGCGTTCCAGGACGCGGCACGGTGGATGGCGGAACACATCGGGGCCGCGCGGCTGGAATGGATCGCGCAGGCCGCACATTGCTCGGTGCAGGAGCAACCAGAGCGCTGGCGCGACCTGCTCGCAGGCTTTCTGGCCCAGGCACGGGGGGCGTAGGCGCGGGGGGCCCAGGCGCGGGGGGCAGAGGCGCGCGGGATCGGACGCTGCGCGCGACGCAGCGCTACCGGTTCATCCCCCGCACGGCCTCGACCACCGCCTTCGTCACCTCCGCGGTGGTCGCCTTGCCGCCCAGGTCCGGGGTCATCAGCCCGGCCGCGCAGACCTGCTCCACCGCGCGCATCAGCATCTCGGCGGCCGGCTTCTCGCCCAGATGCTCCAGCATCATCGCCGCGGTCCAGAAGCTCGCCACCGGATTGGCGATCCCCTTGCCCGTGATGTCGAACGCGCTGCCGTGGATAGGCTCGAACATCGACGGGCTGCGCCGTTCCGGATCGACATTGGCGGTGGGCGCAATGCCGAGCGAGCCGGCGAGCGCAGCAGCCAGGTCGGACAGGATGTCCGCATGCAGGTTGGTCGCCACCACCGTATCGATCGACCCCGGGCGGCGGACCATGCGCATGGTCATCGCATCGACCAGCTCCTTGTCCCAGGTCACGTCCGGATAGTCGTGCGAGACGAGGGCGGCGATCTCGTCCCAGAACACCATGCCGTGTCGCTGCGCGTTCGATTTCGTCACCACCGTCAGGTGCTTGCGCGGGCGCGCGCGGGCGAGGTCGAAGGCGAAGCGCATGATCCGCTCCACCCCGCGGCGGGTGAAGATCGCGGTCTCGGTCGCCACCTCCTCCGGCAGGCCGCGATGGGTGCGCCCGCCCTGGCCGGCGTATTCGCCCTCACTGTTCTCGCGCACGATCATCCAATCAAGATCGCCGGGTCCGACGTCGCGCAGGGGCGAGACGATGCCGGGCAGGATGCGGGTCGGGCGGACGTTGGCGTACTGGTCGAAGCCCTGGCAGATGGCGAGCCTGAGGCCCCACAGGGTCACGTGGTCGGGCAGGTTCGGATCGCCCACCGCGCCGAAATAGATCGCGTCCGCCGTGCGCAGCCAGGCCAGCCCGTCGGGCGGCATCATCACCCCATGCTTGCGATACCAGTCCGATCCCCAATCGTAGTGATCCACCGCCAGGGTGAACCCGCCGTCGCGGCTCGCCACCGCATCGAGCACTTCGAGCCCGGCGGCGATCACTTCGGGACCGATGCCGTCGGCGGGGATGGAGGCGATACGGTGGGTGCGGCTGGCTGGCATGGGCAAGGTCCTCGGCGACAGCGCGGATGGAGCGGGCGAGCCGGCTCGTTGGGCGAAGAGCGCCGGCAGGTCAAGGGCCGGCCGCGCAGGCGCGGGGCGGGGCCGCCGGCGCCGTCAGTCGAGCAGGAGCCGGTCGAGATCGACGAAGCAGCCTGCGGCGAGGCGTGTACGCGTTTCCTGCCAATCCGGCTCGGCGCTGACGTGCTCGTAGAGGCTGCGCGGGATCTGCAGGACCGTGGCGATCTCCTCCTCCCCGCCCCAGCCGAGGTCGAGCCGCTCAGGCGTGGCGGCAAGCAGGCGCAGCTCCCGATCGGGCGCCGGTGCCGGTGCTGCACCGGAGCGCAGCAGCAGGGCCTTCAGCGCTTCCAGCGCCGCATCGTCGAGCCCCGCGGCCACGGCGACCAGCTTCTCCCGCAGGCCCGACCAGCCGAAGGTCAGCCGGGGGGTGAGGCGGCCGCCAATGCGGCGCGCGGCCCCCGATGCGGCGGACCCGAACAAGCGGTCGAACAGCGCCTGGGTGCTGGCCTCCGCTTCGGCCCAGCTCGCACGCAGCCCGGCGGGCTGGCCCAGGATCCACTGTCCGCGCCCGACATCAAGATAGACGAACCAGGGGGGCGCACGGAAAGCGCACCCGCAGGCGTGGCAGGTGCCACGCTGGTAGCTGCCGTCGAGGATCGCCTCCCTGAGATCGGGCCTGCGGTCGGCGTTCAGGCTGTCGGCGACGTCGAAGGTGATCTCGGTGGTACACTCGGGGCAGGGGAAACCGGCCGGGCGGAACAGGGACATGTTCGTGCCACCTCAGGATTTCGCCAGCGGCTGGGTACTGTCGAGTGCCGCAAGCTCGTCATAGCACGGATGGCTTGGCGGCAATTGTTTGAGCGCCCAGACCGCGAAGACTTCGGCGAACCACTCCGCACGCGCATGGAACTGGTAGTTGCTCACTTGGTTGTTGCGTGCGTCGAGATGATAGCGCCACCATTTGTCGCCATCGTCCGGGACGAACACCACGTCGCCGCGGGCGTGCTCCTCGGCCATCGTCTTGTCGCACCCTTTCAGTTGCGACCCGGCCTGGCCCATCTTCATGCACCAGCTTACGGTGGGGGTCGCTTGCGACGGCTGCGGGCACTTGCCCATCCGGAAACAGATCCGGGTTGATCGTCCCCTTTTTCAGGCAGGAAGCCAGGAAATCGCCCAGGACAGCGTCCTCCCACCCCAACACCGTCGCGGCGGCTGATGCCTTGAAGGTTCCCGCAAGCGTGGCCACGATCCCGGCGGTCGTCGTCTCTTCCCACCCCCCGTATTGCGGGTCTTTCCCTTTGGTGGCCATGAACCCCACCGCGTGATCGAGTGCGTGGCCGATCTCGTGCAGGGCGACGGCGTCGAATTTCGGCAATTTCAGGATTTCCCCGGATGGGGTCTCGTAGCTTTTGGTAACGTCCGGTTTCAATGACTCGACGTGCAGTTCGATCGCCTTGTCGGAGGGGCGGAACCAGGAGGTGCTGTCGCTGCCGACCCGTTTGATCTCGCTGATCATGTCCAGGCTGGCGGTATTCGGTTTCGGCAGGCCGTCCAGCAGGACGAAGAGCCGGCGTAGCGCCTTGGGTCCCAGATCGCCTTTCAACTCCTTGATCCCGAATCCCTTCTGCAATGCGAGGATCAGGTCGGCGAGCTGCTCGGGACTCGGTTCATCCGGACCGACCTTCCTTGCCTCCGCGCGCAGGACCTCCGGATCCGACGAAACCGACTTCCGTTCGGCCAGGATTTTCATCGCGTCGAGGAACTTCTTCTTCTGCTGCGCCCGCAGCATCAATTCCGCGAGCCGCTTTTTGTCGCCGGCCGACCCGGCCTTGATGAGATAATTCCCGGCTTCGTCCCCGATGTTGTAGCCGTCGTCAAAGAGGCCCGCGAGCTGCAACTGAAATGCTCCCTCTGTCACCTCGTCCAACAGCGTCGTGACGCGGCGCCGTAGCGCATCGATCTCAACCGACTCGTCGACGTCCCCGAACGCCTTCCGGAATCGCCTGTCATCCCGCGCCTGGCTCATCGCCGACCCACTCCAAGCCTGCCGTCCCTGCGCACCAGCTTGACACCGGTGCCATCGGCGCCGCAACACATGCGGCCATGCTGCGGCACTGTCGCCCATGGCCGTGAACCGATCGGAACAGGACGCCTGGCTCGCGCGGGTCCTTGGCCTCGCCCCTACGCAACCCGCACCGGGCCTTGACGGCCGCTGGCAGGCCGCCCGCGCCGCCTGGCAGGCGGCGATCGAGACGGTCGATGCCCAGATGTCGCGGCTTGCCGACGTCCTGCGCGCCAGCGGCGATCCCGAATTGCAACGGATCGCCGATTACGGCCTCAATGCGGTGCTGGGAAACCGCCGGGTCCTGCTGATGGCCGCCCTGGCCGACCTTGGCGACGGCAGCGACCCCGGCGCCTTTGCCCGCGCCGGACGCAAGGCCGGGGCCACGATGCGCGCCTTCCGCGCCATGCTCGACAGCAGCGAACAGGTCGCCGTCTGCGACGCCAACCCTTACGGGGTGACGGTGGCGATCCGTGCGAGCCTGGGACCGACGCTCGACCAGGCGATCGCCGTCATCGACACGGCCATGGCGCACTGACCGGCCTGTGCCGGCCCCGCTCAGCGGTAGCGCGCGATCCAGCCCCGGTCGAGCCGGTCCTTCCACCGCGCCACCCACCGCCCGGCCAGGCTCCAGCCTCCACGCCAGGCGACCGCACGCCCGGCGCCCAGACCCAGGATCGCGAGCGCCCGGCGCTGTGGATACCACGCACGCAGCGGCTGCCCGCGCGCCGCGCGGCGCAGGTTCGCCGCCAGAACCGGGCCGGCACGCACCGCCCAGACCCCCGCCTTGGGTCGCGGCGCGCCGGTGATCGCGGCGCAATCGCCGGCAGCGAACACTCCGGGATGGCTCAGGCTCTGCAACGTCGGCGCCACCAGCACGCAGCCGGCCGGGTCGCATGCAAGCCCGGAAGCGGCAAGGAACGCCGGACCGGCCACTCCGGTTGCCCAGAATGCGGCCGTCGCCGCTTCCCAGGAGCCGTCTGACAAGGCGAGCTTGCCGTCCGCGAGCGCCCCGGCCTGCACGCCGGAGCGCACCGCCACCCCGGCCGCCTCCAGCGCGGCACAGATGGCACCGCGGGCTGATGCCGGCGCCTCGGCCACCGGCTCCGGCCCGACCCCGATCAGCACGAGGTGCACCCGTCCCGCAAAACGGCGCGCGAGGGCCAGGGCGAGCTCGGTCCCGGCGGCACCGTCGCCCACCACGGCGAGGCGCGCGCCGGCGGGCAGGGCCGGCTCCAGCGCTGCCAGCCGGTCGAGGAAGCGGCCGATCGGCTTGACCGGGATCGCCCCGTCCCCGCGAGCCTGCGGCGGCATCGCCGGGATGCCGCCGACATCGATCGACAGCAGGTCGAACCCGACCGGATCGGCATCGCGCAGCACAACGCGGCGCGCGGCGGCATCGAGTGCCACTGCCTCCGCCACCATCAGCCGCGCCCCGGCCGCAGCGGCAAGCGAGGCGAGGTCGATCGCCGCGTCCTCCAACGCGCACTCGCCGCGGATCAAGGCTGGCAGCAGGCCCGAGTAGAGGCTGCGAGGCTCGCGTGCGATCAGGGTCAGGCGGACGCCCGGCTCCGGCCGGCGGGCGAAACGACGCAGTACCTCCACCTGGGCGTGGCCGCCGCCGAGCAGGACGAGGTCACGGCCGCCTTGCCTCACGCGCCGGCGCGCGAGGAGTCAGGCATTGGTGATACCGCCGTCGATCGTGATGGTCTGGCCGGTGACGTAGGAGGCGTCCTCCGAGCAGAGGAAGCGGATCACGCCCGCCACCTCCTCCGGCCGGCCCCAGCGGCGCAGCGGGATGTCGGTGCGATAGGCCTCGCCCCGCTCAGCGATCAAGGTGGCGGTCATTGCGGTCTCGATCACCCCCGGCGCCACGGCGTTCACCAGCACGTCCGGCGCCAGCTTGCGCGCAAGCGAGCGGGTGAGGCCTACCAGCCCGCCCTTGGCGGCGGCGTAGGCGGCGCGGTCGGGGCTGCCGCGGCGGTAGGCGAGCGAGCTGGCGAACACGATCCGCGCCGGCCCACGCGGCCCCGTCGGCGGGGCGGCGCGCGGGATGAAGGCCACCGCCATGTCGTAGGCGTTGGTCAGGTTGGCCGCGATCGCTCGGTCCCAGACCCCGTGATCCTCCGCCGCCAGCGGATCGAGTTCGAACAGCCCGGCGAGGTGGATCAGCGCGGCGACCTTCCCCCCAGCCTGATCGAGCGCGGTGGCGCAGTCGGTGGGCGTGGCGAGGTCCGATCGCCAGGCGGCGAGGCGCGCGGTGCCGAGCGCCTGCTCCGCCGCCTCCAGCCGCGCCGCATCGCGGTCGATCAGCAGCACATGCGCGCCACCTTCAAGGAACAGCCGCGCGGTGGCGAGGCCGATGCCGCCGGCGCCGCCGGTGATAGCGATGCACCGTCCGGCGAACGCGGCCACCTCAGGCCGCCCGGGCGAGGCCGAACCGGTCGGCCATCACCTGCACCCGCAGCATGAAGCGCGGCTCGTCCGGCAGGTAGTCGGCGACGGCATTGTGGTTGGTGCCGATATTGTCCCACATCAGCACGTCGCGCTCGGTCCAGCGATGCGCATACAGATAGTCGGCGCGGTCCTGGTGGCGGAACAGGAAATCGAGGATCTCGCCCGATTCCTGCGCGTCCATGCCGTCGATCCACATGGTGTAGCCGGGGTTGGCGTAGAGCACCATGCGCCCGGTGATCGGGTGGCGGCGGAAGATCGGCTGCGAAACGGGCGGCTTCTTCGCCCGCTGCTCCGGCGTCAGCGGCTTGCGCAACGAGCCGGGGCGGGCGCGCATCATGTCCCAGAACTTGACGAAGTCGTGCGTGGCGGTGCGGCCCTCCAGCCGACGCTTCAGCTCTTTCGGCAGGTCGTCGCAGGCGGCGTGCATGTTGCGGAACTGCGTCTCGCCAAGCGGCTTGCCGTTGCGCTGCGGCACATGACGGGCGTGCAGGACGTTCGCGAGCGCGATGTCGTGCGAGTAGGACATGTCGGTATGCCAGCCCTGGCCGGCGTCGTTCAGCCCGAGCGGCCGACCGGCGGCGTCCCTCATGTTCGACAGCACCATTACTTCCGGCGTTGCCGGGTCGTGCGCGACGCCGGCAACGTTGACTTCCAACGTGCCGAAACGGCGGCCGAAGGCCGCCAGCGCGGCGGCATCCAGGTCCTGGTCCGGGAAGCACAGCACGCCATGCGCGCCGAGCGCGGACATCAGCGCGGCGGTCTCGTCTTCGCTGATCGGACGGGCGAGGTCGATGCCGATGATCCGGGCGCCGAGCGCCTGGCCGGTAGGGGTGATCTGCATGGGCGGTCCCTCCTCGGAAGCAGGCGGGATATCAGCGCGTCACGCGGCGGAGGGAAAGGGGCGCCGGCGGCTCGGTGGTGCGCAGCGTACTGCCGGACCGCGAACATCCCCCGAACGGCAGCCTGCTCTCCTGGGGATCGCCGTGCCTCACACCCGACGCACCACGTAACATTCCGCCAGCGCCGCCATGATCGCCGCGGCATGGTCGGGGTCGCGCGCCTCCACCATCACCTCGAGCTCGGCCGCCTGAACCGAAGCCGCGGCGAACAGCCGTTGGTGCGACACCTCGATGATGTTGCCGCCCGACCCGCCGATCCGCCCGGCGATATCGGCGAGCACACCGGGCCGGTCGGGGATCTGCATGTGCAGCCGCAACAGCCGGCCATCGCGCAGCAGGGTGCGCAGCAGCACATTGGACAGGATGCGCGCGTCGATATTGCCGCCGCACACCGGCACGCCGACCCGGCGCCCGGCGAAGCGCTCGGGAAATGCCAGCAGTGCGGCCAGGCCCGCCGCACCGGCCCCCTCGGCGACCACCTTGGCGCCCTCGACCAGTAGCCCGATCGCCTGCTCGATGGCGCGTTCCGGCACCACCAGCACCTCGATCCCGAGGGCGCGGATCACCGCCAGCGGCGCCTCGCCCACGTCGCGCACCGCGATCCCCTCGGCGATGGTCGGGCCGCCCACCGCAACGGGCTCCCCGGCCAGGCGCTGAGCCATGGCGGCATAGCCCTCCACCTCCACCCCGAATACGGCGATGTCCGGGCGCAACCCGCGCGCGGCCACGGCGCAGCCGGCGAGCAGTCCGCCGCCGCCGACGGGCACCACCAACGTATCCAGCTCCGGTGCGTCTTCCAGCAGTTCGAGCGCCAGGGTCCCCTGCCCTGCCATCACCGCCGGATCGTCGTAGGGATGGATGAACACGAGCCCCAAGCTCGTCGCAAGCCCGTGCGCATGGGCGGCGGACTCGGCCAGGGTCTCGCCGTGCAGCACCACCCGCGCGCCCCAGGCGGCGGTGCGGGTGACCTTGGTCGCCGGGGTGAAGGCCGGCATCACGATGGTCGCGGCGATCCCGAGCCTGGCCGCGTGGCGCGCCACCGCCTGGGCATGGTTGCCGGCGGACATGGCGATCACGCCGCGGCCGCGTTCGGCCTCCGACAGCAGCGCCAGCCGGTTGGCCGCGCCACGTTCCTTGAAGGCGCCGGTGACCTGGAGATTGTCGAGCTTGAGCGTGACCTCCGCCCCGGCGGCGCGGGAGACGGCGTCGGAGGCCAGTACCGGCGTGCGCCGCACCGCCCCGGCGATGCGCCCGGCCGCCGCCCGCACATCGGCGAGCGCGATCATCCCCGGCTCACGAGAAGCGGATTTCGAGGATCTCGTAGGACCGATCGCCGCCCGGCGCCGGCACCGCCACCGACTCTCCCACCTTCTTGCCGATCAGCGCCTTGGCGAGCGGGGACGTGACCGACAGTCGGCCGGATTTGATGTCGGCCTCATGCAACCCGACGATCTGGTAGCTCGCTTCCCGCTCGGTCTCCTCGTCCACCAGGCGGACCACGGCGCCGAATTTCACGTGGTCCCCCGACAGGGTGGAGATGTCGATCACCTCGACCGAGGAGACGATCTCCTCAAGCTCGGCGATCCGCCCCTCGATGAAGGACTGGCGTTCCCTCGCGGCATGGTATTCCGCGTTTTCGGACAGGTCCCCATGCGTGCGGGCCTCGGCGATCTGGCGAATGATCGACGGCCGCTCGACGCTTTTCAGGTGACGGAGTTCCTCTTCCAGCCGCTGCAGGCCGGGGGCAGTCATCGGGAACTTCTGCACTTCGGGGTCCTCGCGCTAAGCCGGGTCCAGGCACGACAACGCCTCCCCGGCGGCCGAGCCGCGGCCCGGTCGCTCAGGAAGCGTCAGAACGATCCGCGAAAATAGGACTGGAGCGGCGCCACTTCAAGCAGTCCCGCCCGCAGCGCCGCGATGGCGTGCACCGCCGCCCGTGCACCCGCCATGGTGGTGTAGTGCGGCACCCCATGGGTCAAGGCGCCGCGGCGGATGGCAAAGCTGTCGGCCACCGACTGCGGGCCGGAGGCGGTGTTGATGACCAGTTGCACCTCCCCCGAAAGGATCGCGTCGACGCAGTGCGGCCGGCCCTCCAGCACCTTGTTCACCACATTCACCGTCAGGCCGGCGTCACCGATGCAGGCGGCGGTGCCGCGGGTCGCCACGATGGCGAAGCCCATGTCGGCGAGCCGCCGGGCGAGCGCGGGCACCCCACGCTTGTCGCTGTCCTTCACCGAAAGGAACACCGTGCCCGCCTGCGGCAGAATCACGCCGGCACCGAGCTGAGACTTGGCGAAGGCGCGCTCGAAACTGGAATCGAGCCCCATCACCTCGCCGGTCGATTTCATCTCCGGGCCCAGGATCGTATCGACCTCGGGGAAGCGGGCGAAGGGGAACACCGCCTCCTTCACCGCCACATGCGGCGCCACGCCCTGGTCGTCCAGCCGGAACTCGGCGAGCCGCGCACCCGCCATCACGCGGGCGCCGATCTTGGCGACCGGCACGCCGGTGGCCTTGGCAACGAACGGCACGGTGCGGGAAGCGCGCGGGTTGACCTCCAGCACGTAGATCACGTCGTCCTTGATCGCATACTGCACGTTCATCAGCCCGACCACGCCGAGCGCGCGCGCCATCGCTTCGGTCTCCGCCTTCAGCTCCGTCACGGTGGCGGGCGAGAGGGTGTAGGGCGGCAGGGCGCAGGCGGAATCGCCGGAATGGATGCCGGCCTCCTCGATGTGCTCCATCACGCCGGCGACGTAGACCGTCTCGCCGTCGCTGATGCAGTCGACATCGACCTCGATCGCGTCGTTCAGGTAGCGGTCGATGAGGATCGGCCCGCGCGCGCTGTCGCCGGCGGAGATGCGCACCGCCTCGCGCATGTAGCGGTGCAGGCCGGAGCGGTCGTAGACGATCTCCATCGCCCGCCCGCCCAGCACGTAGCTCGGACGGATCACCACCGGATAGCCGATGCGTTCGGCGATCGCTTCGGCTTCGTCGGCGGAGCGCGCGGTACCGTTCTCCGGCTGGCGCAGCCCGAGGCGATGCAGCAGCCGCTGGAAGCGCTCGCGATCCTCGGCGACGTCGATCGCATCGGCGCTGGTGCCGAGGATCGGGATGCCGGCGGCGGTCAGCGCCTGCGACAGTTTCAGCGGCGTCTGCCCGCCGTACTGCACGATGCAGCCGAGCATCGTGCCTGCCTGCTGCTCGCGGCGCACCAGCGCGATCACGTCTTCCGCCGTCAGCGGCTCGAAATAGAGCCGGTCGGAGGTGTCGTAGTCGGTGGAGACGGTCTCCGGGTTGCAGTTGACCATGATGGTCTCGAACCCGGCCTCCTTCAGCGCATAGGCGGCATGGACGCAGCAATAGTCGAACTCGATGCCCTGGCCGATGCGGTTGGGGCCGCCGCCGAGGATGACGATCTTGCGCCGGTCGGTGGGGTCGGCTTCGCACACCGGGGCGCCGAAGCCGCCCTCGTACGTGGAATACATGTAGGGGGTGGCAGAGGCGAACTCGCCGGCGCAGGTGTCGATGCGCTTGTAGACCGGCTGGACGCCCAGACGCACGCGCAGCGCCGCCACCTCGGCCTCCGGCCGACCCGCGAGCCCGGCCAGGCGGTGGTCGGAAAAGCCGAGTGCCTTGAGCCGGCGCAGCGCCCCCGCCTCGGTCGGCAGGCCGGTCGCAGCCACCGCCCGTTCGGCGGCGACGATGCGGGCGAGCTCGCGCAGAAACCAGGGGTCGAACTTGCTGGCGGCGTGGATGTCCTCGATCGACAGCCCGGCGCGCAGCGCCTGCGCGGCCATCAGCAGCCGGTCGGGCCGCGGGGTGGAGAGCGCGGCACGGAACGCGTCCGCCCCGCCGTCGCCCGGCGGTTCCACCGGATCGAGACCGGAGAGTCCGGTCTCCATGCTGCGCAGCCCCTTCTGCAGCGCCTCGGCGAAGCTGCGGCCGATCGCCATCGCCTCGCCCACGGATTTCATCGATGTGGTGAGAAGCGCCGGCGTGCCGGGGAATTTCTCGAAGGTGAAGCGGGGGATTTTCACCACCACGTAGTCGATGGTGGGCTCGAAGCTCGCCGGCGTCACCGCGGTGATGTCGTTGGCAAGCTCGTCCAACGTGTAGCCGACCGCGAGCTTGGCGGCGATCTTGGCGATCGGGAAGCCGGTGGCCTTCGACGCCAGCGCGGAGGAGCGCGAGACCCGTGGGTTCATCTCGATGATCAGCATCTGCCCATCGGCCGGATTGACCGCGAACTGCACGTTCGATCCGCCGGTATCGACGCCGATCGCCCGCAGGCAGGCGATCGAGGCGTCACGCATGCGCTGGTATTCCTTGTCCGTCAGGGTCAGCGCCGGCGCGACGGTGACGGAATCGCCGGTGTGGATGCCCATCGGATCGACGTTCTCGATGGCGCAGACGATGATGCAGTTGTCCGCCCGGTCGCGGACCACCTCCATCTCGAATTCCTTCCAGCCGAGCACGGATTGCTCGATCAGCACCTCGTTGGTGGGCGAGGCCTCGATGCCGCCGGCGACGATGTGCTCGAACTCCTCGCGGTTGTAGGCGATGCCGCCGCCGGTGCCGCCCAGAGTGAAGGAGGGGCGGATGACGGCGGGCAGACCTACCGCGGCGAGCGCGGCGCGGGCTTCGGCCAGGTCGTGGGCGATGGCGGATTTCGGCGACTCGATGCCGATCTGCGCCATCGCGTCGCGGAACTTGAGCCGATCCTCGGCGCGGTCGATCACCTCGGCGCGTGCGCCGATCAGTTCGACCCCGTGGCGGGCGAGCGCGCCGGAGGCGGCGAGGGCCATCGCGATGTTGAGTGCGGTCTGCCCGCCCATCGTGGGGAGCAGGGCGTCGGGTTTCTCGCGCGCGATGATCTTTTCGACCACCTCGGGGGTGATCGGTTCGATGTAGGTGGCGTCCGCCAGGCCGGGGTCGGTCATGATGGTGGCGGGATTGGAGTTGACCAGAATCACCCGGTAGCCCTCGGCACGCAGCGCCTTGCAGGCCTGGGCGCCGGAGTAGTCGAACTCGCAGGCCTGGCCGATGACGATCGGGCCGGCGCCGATGATGAGGATGGAGGCGATGTCGGTGCGACGGGGCATGGTCTCAATTCTGGCGTGCGGGGTCACGAGAGGACAGCATGTCCGGCGGGACCGTTATGAGGCGGAATGGTGGATGGTCACCACGCTGACGATGATCCGGATGGATGTCCTGG
This sequence comes from uncultured Pseudomonadota bacterium, assembly GCA_963708095.1. Classification (GTDB taxonomy): domain Bacteria; phylum Pseudomonadota; class Alphaproteobacteria; order Acetobacterales; family Acetobacteraceae; genus JAJZVS01. The sequence goes on along the minus strand of OY970182.1, from coordinate 760,273 downwards.
CGCAACGCATTAAGGAGGATCGTCAGCAGTTCGTCGTGGCGTTCTTGGTTCTTCGCGGCATTCCGATAGGTCGTATAGTCCAGATATGCATAAAGCGCCCGCAGGACGTGTGGCGAACCTACAAGCGTTAGGCTGTTCACGGCATCAACGTACCGACCGTGACGGTCGGGCGTGTCCCGACCTTCAACTATTCCCGACAAGGCCATTACATATTCTTCGTAATGTTCAAGCTTCATTTTCCTCCAATCGGCTTCGCGTTCCCGGCGCCGCGTAAAAATATACGTTGCCGCTGACGTAAAAGCGGCAACGACAATCGATACGGTCACCGAGACAACGGCAGAAAGAACTACGCCAATCACAGGAACGTCTCTCGGCGCGAGATCAGTTCTGTCATCAACAGTGCCGCGTAGACTGCAATGAGCTCGTCAACCATGTCTATATGGAGGGAGTTTACGGGCTTAACTCATGAATAACAACTAAACGGGTTACCTTCTTATAAATCGCCCGGCCTGCGGTCCGCCGCTGATGCCGCCATCCGTGCCGCCGTCACCCCGGCCGGGGTCAATTCCAGATGCCAATGGCATTGCAGCGCGCCCTCCGGGAGACGGATCGGTTCTCGGATCAGGCCGCGGCGCAGGCATTCAGCGATGCCCGCACGGAACGCATCCTCGTCCAGCACGCCGGCGGACAGGGCGCGGACGCGATCGTAGCCCGCCTCGATAGTCGGCTCGTTGATCACGTGGCGGAAGGCGGTCACCAGGATCAGGGCCACCGGATCGGTCATGCGGCCCGCTCCATCAGCGCCGTGAAGCGCGCGAACAGGTAGTGGCTGTCGGACGGGCCCGGGCTCGCCTCCGGATGGTACTGCACCGAGAACACCGGGCGCCCGTCGCAGGCGATCCCCTCGTTGGTGCCGTCGAACAGGGACACATGCGTTACCCGCACCCCTTCCGGCAGGCTGTCGGGATCGACCGCGAAGCCGTGGTTTTGGCTGGTGATCTCCACCCGCCCCGTCGTCAGGTCCTTGACCGGCTGATTGGCGCCGCGGTGCCCGCGCGCCAGCTTGAAGGTGCGCGCGCCGAGCGCCAAGGCCAGCAACTGGTGCCCGAGGCAGATGCCGAACAGCGGCACCCCCGTTTCCAGCACCCCCCGCAAGGCCGGCACCGCATACGCCGCGGTCGCCGCCGGATCGCCCGGCCCGTTCGACAGGAACACCCCGTCCGGCCGGTGGCGCAGGATGTCTTCGGCCGAGGCGGTCGCCGGCACCACCGTCACCCGGCAGCCGGCAGAGGCGAGGCAGCGCAGGATGTTGCGCTTCGCCCCGTAATCCACCGCCACCACGTGAAATCGCGGCGTCGCCTGCCGCCCGTTGCCGGCGGGCCAGGCCCAGCGCGTCTCGTCCCAGCTATAGGTCTGCCGGCAGGTCACCTCGCGCGCCAGGTCCATCCCCTCCAGCCCCGGCCAGGCGGCGGCGCGGGCATGCAGGGCCGGCACGTCGAATCGCCCGTCGGCCGGATAGGCGAGCACGCCGGACGGTGCGCCGCCATCGCGGATGCGCAAGGTCAGCGCCCGAGTGTCCACCCCGGCGATCCCGGCGATCCCGCGTGCGGCCAGCCAGGCGTCCAGCCCTTGGGCGGCACGCCAGTTGGACGGATCGGTGACGTCCTGCTTCACGACAAGGCCGCGGGCGGCGACGGTGCCGGCTTCCTGGTCCTCGGGGTTGGCGCCAATGTTGCCGATATGGGGGAAGGTGAAGGTGATGATCTGGCCGGCGAAGGACGGGTCGGTGAGAGTTTCCTGGTAGCCGGTCATGCCCGTCGAGAAGCAGACCTCGCCCACCGGGGCGCCGCCGTGGGCCGGATCGGCGGTGGGCGCGCCGAAGCCGCGGCCCCAGAATACGCTGCCGTCGGCCAGCACCAGGGCGGCGGTGGCGCCGGGGGGCGGCGCCGACACTGCGCCGGATTCGGCGGCCGCGTCCGGACGCTCCGCGCCTGGCTGGTTCCCCATCGCGCGCTCTCCTGCGGCCTTGTTTCCGATAGCCCGTTCCCCGGCTGTCCGCTCCGCCCCGGGTATATCCACCCTGGGCATATCCACCCTGGGCATATCCACCCCGGGCAGATCGCCCAACGCGAGGCCAGTTGCCGCGAGCACCGCGGGCCAGTGCCGTGCCGGTATCGCATGGGCCTGGCGCCATTTGCGGACCGCTTCGGGGCCAACCCCGGTCAGCCGCGCCGCAGCCTCGGGCCCGCCCAGACGATCCAGGATCTCATCGACGGAAAGGGGCATGCCGCCTCCCTACGGGAAATTTTCTCCCACCGCAAGCGCACCCCACAACATGGGAAGTTTTTTCCCACCCTCCCCTGGCCGCCGCGGGATATAACGGTTGCGGTCCCTGGACGCGCCCGGCCTGCGGTGCTGAAACCGCGCCCCGACACCGCGGACCACTCCGGGAAGGATCACGCCATGGGCCTGCGCGAGCAGTTCACCGATCAGCTCAAGACCGCGATGAAAGCGGGCGACACCGCCGGCACCTCCACCCTGCGCATGATCCTGGCGAAGCTGAAGGACACCGACATCGCCGCCCGTCCGAAAGGCGTCGCCCAGGTGCCGGAAGCCGAGATCGTCGCCATGCTGCGCAGCATGGTGAAGTCGCGCCGCGAATCGGTAACCTTGTACCGCCAGGGCAACCGTCCGGAACTCGCCGACAAGGAAGAAGCGGAGATCGCGGTGATCGAGAGCTTCCTGCCGCAGACCATGGACGAGGCCGCCACCGCGCAGGCGGTGGACGCCGCCATTGCCGCCACCGGCGCAACCTCGGTCAAGGACATGGGCAAGGTCATGGCCGAGCTGCGCGCCCGTCACACCGCCAGCCTCGACATGGCGCGCGCCGGCGCGGCGGTGAGAGCCAAACTCGGCGGCTGATGGCACTCCCGTCCGCCTTCCTCGACGAGCTGCGGACCCGCACCCCGCTCGCGCCCCTGATCGGGCGGCGGACGAAGCTGGAGCGCGCCGGGCGGCAATGGAAGGCCTGCTGCCCGTTCCACGGCGAGAAGACGCCAAGCTTCTACATCTGGGACGACCACTATCATTGCTTCGGCTGTGGCGCGCACGGCGATGCCATCACCTTCGTCATGCAATCCGAAGGTGCCGGCTTCATGGAGGCGATCGAGCGGCTGGCCGGCGAGGCCGGGCTCGAGGTCCCGAAACTTTCTCCGGCCGTCGCCGAGGCCGAACGCCGCCGCCATACCCTGGCCGGAGCGCTGGAGATGGCGGCCGCGGCCTACCAGCGCCGCCTGTTTCTGCCCGAAGGCCGCGCCGCGCTCGACTACCTGCTCGGCCGCGGGCTGTCCGAGGCCACTATCCGCCACTTCGGCCTTGGGTGGTCAGGCGAAGGCCGCGGGGCGCTGGTGAGCGAGCTGGGGCGGGAGGGCATCGGTCCCGACCTGCTCGCCGAGGCCGGGCTGCTGCGCACGGAAGAACCGCCCGGGCGCGGGGGGGAATTGTTCTTCAACAGGGTGATGTTCCCGATCCGCGACCGCCGCGGCACCGTCATCAGCTTCGGCGGCCGCACCCTGGGCGACGGCAAGCCCAAATACCTGAATGGCCCGGAAACGCCGCTGTTTTCCAAGCGGCGCAGCCTCTACGCGCTCGACCTCGCGCGCGCCGCGCTGCGCGGGCCGCGGCTCCCGGACCGCGGGGCGGCGGCGCCCGAGGTGGTCGTGGTCGAGGGCTACATGGACGCGATCGCACTGCACCAGGCCGGGTTCGGGGCCGCCGTCGCGCCCCTCGGGACCGCGCTCACGGAGGAGCAACTGGCCGAGCTGTGGCGCCTGTCGCCGGCGCCCGTGTTATGTTTCGACGGCGACGCGGCCGGCGGCCGCGCCGCCGCCCGCGCCGCCGAACTGGCGCTGCCGCTGCTGGCGCCGGATCGCTCGCTCCGCTTTGCCGCCCTGCCCGCCGGCGAGGACCCGGACACAATGGTCCTGCGCCAGGGACCGGCCGCGTTTCAGGCGGCGCTGGCCGCCGCGCGGTCCTTCGTGGACGTCCTGTTCGAGCAGCAGGGCGATCCCGGCCCGGGCGCCACGCCCGAGCAGCGCCTGGGGTTCAAGCGCCGGCTGCTGTCGGCCGCCGAACGGGTCGCCGACCGGGGCCTGGCCGGCGAGTACCGCCAGGCGCTGCTCGACCGGTTCTACGCCGCCCGCAGCGCCGGCGGCGGGCGCTGGCCGTCGCGCGGGGGGGAGCGCGGCACCGGCGGCAGGACGCGCTTCGGGACCGCAGCCGGAGGGGGCGCTTTCGGAGGGAACGCACCTGGAGGCCGGCCGGCCTGGCTGCAAAATGGACGAACGCCGCCGCGGCCGGTGCCTTCGGACGCCGTCGCCACCGCCGAACGGCTGCGCATCCTGCTCGCCATCCTGCTGCGCCATCCCGAGCTTTGGGCCGATGTCGGCCCGGCGCTTGCGGGGCTCGACCTCCCGCCCGCGCTCGGGGCCGTGCGGGCGGCGCTGGCCGACTGGGCGGAGCAGGCCGACTGGGCGGAGCAGGCCGAACTCCTTGACTCCGGAGGGGTCATGGACCACCTGACGGCTTCTGGATTGGCTGCCGAGGCGGCGCGGATCCTGGCAACCACCCCCGTCCCGTTGCCGGGCTGCGCGTCCGCCTTGGCCATGCCGGGCGAGGCCGAGGCGGGGTGGTGGCATATTTTCGGGCTGATGCATCGCGACCGGCTGGAAGCCGAGGTGGCGGCGGCGAACCGCGAGTTCGCGCGCCTGCCCGACGACGCCACACAGCGCCGGCTGATCGCGCTCTGCGCCGCGCGGGATGCGCTCTGTCGCGGCGAGCAGGGCGAGACCGACACCTGACCCGCCCCCGTGCCGCCGCGTATCGTTCCATCGCTCGTCGCCTGGCCGATTATCGCCTCGCCGATTATGCGCCGCCCCTGATGGGGCCGGCGCTGCCGATTGCCCCCAAGCTGCCGATTGCCGGAGAGCCGTGAAAATGGCGACCAAGCCTGCCGCAACCTCTGAGACCGCCACCGCCGAAGCCGACGTGGAAACCACCCTGCTCGACGTCTCCGCCGCCGCCGTCAAGCGGCTGATCGCGCGCGGCAAGGAGCGGGGCTACATCACCTTCGACGAGCTGAATGCCGTCCTGCCTTCGGAACAGAACAGTTCCGAGCAGATCGAGGACGTAATGGCCAATCTCAACGAGATGGGCATCCAGGTCGTCGAGAACGAGGAAACCGAGGACGGCGACCCCGCCGCGGTGAAGCCCGCCGAAAAAGCCGAGGAAGCCGAAGAAGAAGCCTCCGGCAACATCGACGAGGAAACCGCCGGCCGCACCGATGACCCGGTGCGCATGTACCTGCGCGAGATGGGCAGCGTCGAGCTGCTCTCGCGCGAGGGCGAAATCGCGATCGCCAAGCGCATCGAAGCCGGCCGCGACATGATGATCGGCGGCCTGTGCGAAAGCCCGCTCACCTTCAAGGCGATCATCTCCTGGCAGGACCAGCTCAAGGCCGGGCGGATGCTGCTGCGCGACATCATCGACCTGGAAGCCACCCAGGGCGGCGGCGCCGAAGCCGCGGCCGTCGTCGAGCCCGGCTCGGAGGCGCGCGACGGCTTCGACGCGCATGAGGAAGCCGATTCCGAGGAGGAAGGCGAAGGCGCCGGCCTGTCGCTGTCGGCGCAGGAAGAGAAGCTCAAGCCCGAAGTGCTCGCGACCTTCGAGGAAATCGAAGGCCTGTACAAGAAGCTGCAGAAGATGCAGTCCCGCCGGCTGGAGACCATGACCAGCGGCGAGGAGGTCAATGCGCGCTCGGAGAAGAGCTACGAGAAGCTGCGCGAGGAGCTGGTCGAGAAGGTCGGCCAGGTGCGGCTGCACAACAACCGCATCGAGGAGCTGGTCACCCAGCTCAAGGAGCTGAACCAGCGGCTGACCGCGCTGGAAGGCCAGCTGCTGCGGCTCGCCGAAGCGAACAAGGTGAACCGCGAGGAATTCCTCAAGCACTACCGCGGCAGCGAGCTCGACCCGCACTGGTTCGCGCGGGTGAGCAAGCTGCCCGGCAAGGGCTGGAAAGCCTTCGCGACGCGCGAACCGGCCCAGATCGCCGAGATCCGCGCGCAGATTGCCGCGGTCGCCAACGATACCGGTCTGCCGATCGGCGAGTTCCGCCGCGTGTTTGCCACCGTCTCCCGCGGGGAACGCGATTCCGCGCGCGCCAAGAAGGAGATGATCGAGGCCAACCTGCGGCTCGTGATCTCGATCGCCAAGAAATACACCAATCGCGGCCTGCAGTTCCTGGACCTGATCCAGGAAGGCAACATCGGCCTGATGAAGGCGGTCGACAAGTTCGAATACCGCCGCGGCTACAAATTCTCCACCTACGCCACCTGGTGGATCCGCCAGGCGATCACCCGCTCGATCGCCGACCAGGCCCGCACGATCCGCATCCCGGTGCACATGATCGAAACGATCAACAAGCTGGTGCGCACCTCGCGCCAGATGCTGCACGAGATCGGCCGCGAGCCGGCGCCGGAAGAACTGGCGGAAAAACTCGGCATGCCGCTTGAGAAAGTGCGCAAGGTGCTGAAGATCGCCAAGGAGCCGATCAGCCTGGAAACGCCGATCGGCGACGAGGAGGACAGCCACCTCGGCGATTTCATCGAGGACAAGGCGGCGATCATCCCGCTCGATGCCGCGATCCAGGCGAACCTGCGCGAGGCGACCACGCGGGTGCTGTCCTCGCTGACGCCGCGCGAGGAGCGCGTGCTGCGCATGCGGTTCGGCATCGGGATGAACACCGACCACACGCTGGAAGAAGTGGGCCAGCAGTTCAACGTGACCCGCGAACGCATCCGCCAGATCGAGGCGAAGGCGCTGCGCAAGCTCAAGCACCCGTCGCGGTCCCGCCGGCTGCGCAGCTTCCTGGACGATTGAGCATGGCGCTGCCCCCCCTGCCCGTGTCGCCCTGAATGCGGATGGACGCGACCACGCGCGTGGCGGTGACAGTGACGTTCCTGCGCATGGACCGCGCGCCGGCGGAGCCCGCGCCGGCGCTGCCCGTGGGCTGCCAGGTGGTGCGGATCGAGGCGTGCTCGGTGCCGTTCTACCGCTACCTGTACGATAACGTCGGCGGCGCCTACGTCTGGTGGCTGCGCCGGACCATGGCGGACGAGGATCTGGAGGCGCTGCTCGCCGATCCGCTGGTCTCGATCCACGTGCTCTACCGGCGCGGCGAACCGGCCGGGTTCTTCGAGCTCGACGCCCGGTACTGGCCCGATATCAACCTCAGCTATTTCGGGCTGCTACCCTGGGCGGTCGGAACCGGGGTCGGTTACGCCTTCCTGCGCCAGGCGGTCGATACGGTATGGCGGCAAGGAGCGCGGGGGATGACGGTGAATACCTGCACCGCGGACCACGCCCGGGCGCTACCGACCTACCTGCGCGCCGGATTCCGGCCGCTCCGCCAGGTGCGGGAAATCTGGGACGTGCCGACCCGGCTCGGGCTGCGTATCCCGGCGCACCTGCTGGCATAGAGCTCCCTACCGGATGCCGCGTCCCGGCCCTTCTCCCGGCACCCGTCATGGCTGCCGGCGGCGGGCGGAACGGTGCGCGGGATCAACGGATATGTATTGACAACGATATGCGGTCCGCATCGGTGCACGGCCGCGCTCATTCAGCCCAGTCGAAGGAGCGCTGCACCGCCTTCTGCCACGACCGGTAGTACCGTACGCGGTCCGGCTCGCCCATCGCGGGGGTGAAGACGCGCTCGACGGACGCATTCGCCCGCAGGCTGTCGCGGTCGGGCCAGGCGCCGACGGCAAGCCCGGCGGCATAGGCGGCGCCGAGCGCGGTCGTCTCGATGATTTTCGGCCGCACCACCGGGGCGGCGAGGATATCCGCCTGGAACTGCATCAGCAGGTCGTTGGCCGCCATCCCGCCGTCGATCTGCAACGCCGCCAGCCTGATGCCGCTGTCCGTCGCCATCGCCTCCACCACGTCGCGCACCTGGTAGGCGGTGGCCTCGAGCGCGGCGCGCGCGATATGCGCTCGCGTGGCGAAGCGGGTCAGCCCGGCGATCACGCCGCGCGCGGTGCTTTTCCAGTACGGCGCATAGAGGCCGGAGAATGCGGGTACGATATAGACATCGCCGTTGTCCGGCACCTCGCGGGCCAGCGCCTCGATCTCCGGCGCGGTGTCGATCATCCGCAGGTTGTCGCGCAGCCATTGCACCAACGCACCGGTGATCGCGATCGCCCCTTCCAGCGCGTAGCACGGCGGCTCGGTGCCGAACCGGTAGGCGAGCGTGGTCAGCAGGCCGGAGTGCGACACGACAGGCGCGGCGCCCGTGTTCATCATCAGGAACGCGCCGGTGCCGTAGGTGTTCTTCGCCTCCCCCGGCGCGAAACAGGTCTGCCCGACCAGCGCCGCCTGCTGATCACCGAGAATCCCCGCCAGCCGGACCCCGCGCAGCGGCGCCAGCGTGATCTCCCCCAGCACCGCCGAGGACGAAACGATGCGCGGCAGGCACGCGGGCGGAATGGCGAACTGCGCCAGCATCGCCGGGTCCCACTCGCAGGTCGCGAGGTCCATGAGCTGGGTGCGGCTCGCGTTGGTGACGTCGGTCACGTGCAGCCCGCCGGCCGCGCCGCCGGTGAGGCACCAGGCGAGCCAGGAATTGACGGTGCCGAACAGCGCCTCCCCGCGCTCCGCCGCCGCCCGAGCGCCGGGCACCTGATCGAGCAGCCAGGCCAGCTTGAGCCCGGAGAAATAGGTACTCAGCGGCAGACCGGTGCGCGCGCGGAACCGGTCCTGGCCGCCATCGGCCGCAAAGCGCCGCACCAGCGGCTCGGTGCGCGTGTCCATCCATACGATCGCATTGGCGAGCGGGCGGCCGGTGCGGCGGTCCCACAGCACGGTGGTCTCGCGCTGGTTGCTGAGGCCGACGGCGGCGAGGTCGGCGGCGGCGATTCCGGCCCGGGCCAGCGCGGCGCCGACCACGGCGATCGTGTTGGCGAGGATCTCGTCCGGATCGTGCTCGACCCAGCCCGGGCGCGGGGTGAGCTGGCGGTGTTCCTGCTGGGCGAGCGCGACGATGGCACCCCGGCGGTCGAAGACGATGCAGCGGGTGCTGGTGGTGCCCTGGTCGATGGCGGCGATGTAGCGGGACATGGGTCAGGCCAGGCCGGCGGAGGCGCCGGCCGGCGGGAGGGACCCCGCCGCGCCTGCGTGCGTGATCCGTCCCCCCGTCATCGCCCGCGGCGCCCCCGTCGTGCCCGGAAAACTGAGCGGCAACCCCGTCGCCACCCGGGCGGCGAGAAACCCGAAGCACTGCGCCTCCAGCGCGTCGCCGTCCCAGCCGACCGCCTCCACCGGATCGACCGGGGCGAGCAGTGCGACGCGCAGCGCGTCCATGATCGCCTGATTGTGCCGCCCGCCGCCGCAGACCAGCCAGCGGCGCGGCGGGGCCGGCAGCACCGTCGCGGCCACCGTGGCGGCGGTGAACGCCGCCAGGGTCGCCGCGCCGTCCGCCGGTGCCAGCCCCTCCAGCCCCGATCCGGCAAGCGCGGCGGCGAAATCCAGCCGGTCGAGCGATTTCGGCGCCGGCCGCGCAAAATACGGATGCGCCAGCAGCCGGGCCAGCACCGCCCGGTCCGCCGTCCCCGCCCGCGCTAGCGCCCCGTCGCGGTCGAACGCGGCGCCGGTGTGGCGCATCGTCCAGTCATCGAGCGGCCCGTTGCCCGGCCCGGTGTCGCACGCCGCCAGCGCCCCGTCGGCGCCGATCCAGGTCACGTTCGCCACGCCCCCAAGGTTCAGCACCGCCAACGGACGCTCCATCCCCGCCGCCAGCGCGGCGTGGAACACCGGGGCGAGCGGCGCCCCCTGCCCGCCCGCGGCCACGTCGGCCAAGCGGAAATCATGCGCGACCGGAACCCCCGTCAGTTCGGCCAGCCGCGCCGCGTCCCCCACCTGCCAGGTACGCCCCTGATCCGGCCGGTGCAGCAAAGTCTGTCCGTGGAAGCCGATCAGGTCCGCCGTCGCGCCGAGCGCCAGCACCGCCCGCGCATGCTGCTCGGTCAGCGCGGCGACGGCGGCGCGGAGGTCGGGATCGTCGGCCGCCAGCGCCGGCGCGCGATCGAGCAGGCCGCGCAGCGCGGCCCGCAACGGCGCCGGATACGCCAAGGTGAGCCGCGGGCCGAAGGCGGCGATCGCGGTCCCGTCCGTCTCTACCCAGGCGGCATCCACCCCATCGAGCGAGGTGCCGCTCATCAGCCCGATCGTGCGCAGCAACCCCTGCCCTCCCCGGCCCTGGACGGGCGTTTGCCCGCCGCGAGCTTCATGCTAGCCCGGGGCCCGCCAGAACGGGACCCGCTCCGATGTCGTATGCAGATTTCCTCGCCGAAGCCACCGCGCGCGGCTTCGTGTTCCAGTGCACCGATCCCACCGGGCTCGACGCGGCGCTGCGCGAGGGGCCGTTGACCGCCTATATCGGCTTCGACTGCACCGCGGATTCGTTGCATGTCGGCAGCCTGGTGCAGATCATGATCCTGCGCCTGCTGCAGAAGCACGGCCACACGCCGCTCGTGCTGCTGGGCGGCGGCACCACGCGCATCGGCGATCCGTCCGGCAAGGACGAAAGCCGGCAGATGCTGACCGACGAACAGATCGCCGCCAACATGGAAGGCATCCGTCGCTGCTTCGACCCCTTCCTTCGTTTCGGCAGCGCGCCGGGCGAGGCGATGCTGGCGGACAACGGGTCCTGGCTCAACGCGCTCGGCTACATCCCGCTGCTGCGCGACGTCGGCACGCACATCACCGTCAACCGCATGCTGACGTTCGATTCCGTGAAGCTGCGGCTGGACCGCGAGCAGCCGCTCACGTTCCTGGAATTCAACTACATGATTTTGCAGAGCTACGATTTCCGCGAGCTGTCGCGCCGGCACGGGGTGCGGTTGCAGATCGGCGGATCGGACCAGTGGGGCAACATCATAGCCGGGATCGAGCTGGCGCGGCGCACCGACGGGACGGGTCTGTTCGGGCTGACGACGCCGCTGATCACCACCGCCGCGGGCGCGAAGATGGGCAAGACCGCGCGCGGGGCGGTGTGGCTGACGGCGGACCGGGTCTCGCCCTACGAGTACTGGCAGTTCTGGCGCAACACGGAAGACGCCGACGTGGGCCGCTTCCTGCGCCTGTTCACCGACCTGCCGCTGGCGGAAATCGCACGGCTGGAAGCGCTGGGCGGGGCGGAGATCAACGAGGCGAAGAAGGTGCTGGCGACCGCGGCGACCGCGCTCGCGCATGGGGAGGCGCTAGCGGCGGCGGCGGCGGAGACGGCGCGGCTCGCGTTCGAGGCGGGGGAAGCGGCGGAGGACCTGCCGTCCGTTTCGGTGCCGGCGGCGGAACTGGCGGCGGGGGTGCCGGCGTTCCGGCTGTTCGTTCTGGCCGGGCTGGCGGGGAGCAACGCGGAGGCGCGGCGGCTGATCCGCGGCGGCGGGGCGCGGGTGAACGATGCGGTGGTGGGGGACGAGGGGTTGGTGATCGGGACGGCGGATTTGCGGGACGGGGCGGTGAAGCTTTCGGCGGGGCGGAAGGTGCATCGGTTGGTGCGGGTGGGGTGAAGGGGTGGCATCCGCGGTCCTGCCAAACGGGCGGTTAAGCGTTTGACCGAGCGGTAGCGTGCGGAGTCAAGGTTTTTGTGCCGCCCGAGCGCGTAAGCCAGACGGTGCGGCCGCCCCCGGTCTGCCAGTCCTCGACCGCGTGAGCCACAACCTCAAAGCCAATGCTGCCGAGCAGCGCGGTATATTCGTCGGGGTTCAGGCTGGCGTGATAAAGAGGGTCGCCCCGATACGCTCCGACGCCTTCGCCATGGGCTGGCCCGCTGTTAAACATCAGCGTGGCCAATGGCGCGGCATGTCGAGCGAACACGTCGAACATCCGGCGTTGGTCATCTGGCGTGAGGTGAAAGAAACTATCCCAAGCGAGTATACCGTCGAATCTGCAGGGGAGCTGTAGCAACCGCATGTCTCCTACCAGCCATTCATGATCGGGGAGACGTTCGCGACACAACGAAATAAGCGTTTGGGACGAGTTGACCCCGGTCACGTGAAGTCCGCATTCAGCCATGTATTTTGCGACCGGAGAACCCGATCCGCAGCCTAAATCGAGAACGGTAGCCCCCCCACCCGGCAGCGCGGCGACAAAGCGGTCGTGCCACGGCTTATCGTTCCATGGATCAACGTAGCGATTGCGGTCAGTATCCCAATCACGGGCGTGGCGCTCGTAGTGATCGATGATGCGGTCGGCCATTTCCTTCATATCTGGACATTAGACGAGCGCAGGTCGGCATGCCACGTGTGTGTCAGGATCAAGAGTTTCGCACTATCGCGCTGCGTGGGAGGGCCTCGACAATGCCCGGTCCGGCACGTGTAGGGATCACCCGAGCGAGTTCAAAGCCTGCCAAGTCTAATAGCGATCTATATTCCTCGGCCGTTCGCTCGCGCGCTCCCGGCGCCATCACTAGCATGTGCAGGTCGAGCCACTTTCCGAAAAACGGTTCCTCGCCGGGCGGCAGTACAAGTTCTATCATCAATAGTTTGCCGTGCACCGGCATCGCACGGCGGCATTGCCGGAGGATGGCCGTGCTGCACTCGTCGTCCCAGTCGTGCAGGATTTGGGCGAGCAGGTACGCGTCCCCACCCGTCGGGACCTCGACGAAGAAATCGCCGCCGACGGTTTGGCAGCGCTCCGCCATACCGGCAGATGCCAGATGCGCCTTGGCGGCAGCCGCCACGTGCGGCTGGTCGAATAGGATACCGCTTGCTGTTTGGTTGCTCCGCAGAACGGCGGCAAGCAGTGTCCCGTAGCTGCCCCCCACGTCCACGATCGTCCTAAACCGCGAGAAGTCGTATGCATCGATCACCGCCTCAACGAGCTGTGTGGTCCAGCCTGTCATGGCCTGGTTGAACACGCGGTCTGCTTCGGGATGCTGGGCGAGGTACTCAAAAAAACTCATGCCGAATTGCCGGTCGAAGGCGGCCTCCCCCGTCCGCGCACTGTGCAGCGCGTCGCCCCACGCGCGGTACTGCTCTTCCGCATACATGATGGCGAGTGCGCGCATTGAATCGGGTGCCCCGGTCCGCAAGAGCGCCGCCAGAGGCGTCAGTGCATAGGCGCCGGGGCTCGCTTCGGTGAAAACCCCCACGCTCGCAAGCGCCCGCAGCACGCGCCGGAGCGAGGCGGCGTGGGCCTTGGTTGCCACGGCCAGATGCTCGACCGATTGCGGCCCGTCGACGAGAAGGTCGGCCACGCCCAGCTTGGCGGCGACGTAGAGAGCCTGCGAAACCCAGTAGCCGGTCATCATCTGAAGCAGGGCTACAGGCGGTGGACCGGCGCCGGGCGCCGTGTCGTCAGGCATCGCATTCCTCCGCCAAACCGGTTGCCTTGCTAGACTAACTCTGGCCCAAGCTGAGTTTCAATGCGCAATACCGGCGCGCAGTTGTCAGTGGGGGTTTGGGACCTCCGTTGAAGAATTCAAGAATTATGCACCAAACCCGGAGCCTTGAAATCATGGAGTTTTTCCGGTGCGAAAATGAGGTGCATAAGTAAGCCATGAAATATGGCTATGCACGGGTCTCGACGGACGGCCAGAGCGTGGCGGCACAGGTCGCCCAGCTGCGGAAGGCCGGAGCTGCAAAGGTGTTCTGCGAGATGGCGAGTGGAGCCAAGACCGACCGCGCCCAGCTTCGCAAGGCGCTGGCCGCGCTCGACGCCTGCGACGTGCTTATGGTGACGCGGCTTGACCGGCTGGCGCGATCCACCCGCGACCTGTTGAACACCCTCGCCGCAATCACCGACCGCAAGGCCGGTTTCCGATCCCTCGGCGACGCATGGGCGGACACTACGACCGCACACGGGCGGCTGATGCTCACCGTGCTGGGCGGGCTGGCCGAGTTCGAGCGCGAGCTGATCCGCGCCCGCACTGGCGAAAGCCGTGCCCGCGCCGTGGCGGCTGGCGTGAAGAAGGGGCGAAAGCCGAAGCTCACCCTGCACCAGAGGAAGGAGGCGCTACGGCGCGTCGATGTTGGCGAGCGATTGCGCGACATCGCGCGGAGCTACAATGTGAGTCATAGTACGATTTCGAGGCTGACCACATTTCTCGGAGCGTGAAGCAGTGACCGCACCTGCATTAAGTCCGGAGCAGCAGATATATGCAAATCTTATGGACGAAGCCAGACTACGTATCCACGCTTTGCGTGACGGAATAGATGCACGAGACCGTTGGGTGCCGCGGTTGCTTCAGGAGTTTCTCTATCTGCAACTCCGCATGCTTTGTGAGACCATTGCAGTCGGATGCCTCGTGGCACACGGCGATGTAAAACACGTTGACGCACTCAAACTGTGGCAAGCCCCAATCATCATCAAAAAACTTGAAAAGCTGAATCCCGACTTCTATCCGCGCGGCGTCAGATTCCGAAAGTCGCCAACTGGTGAACTCTGTCTGGACGATTATACCGCACCTCAGCTTAGCAAAGCAGAACTGGTCAGTTTATGGAATCAGACCGGGTCATATCTCCACCGGGGAAGCGCAAAGAATTTGCTCGCGGAGCACGGTAAGGTGCTTAACGTCGATTTGGACGCGGTCATCTTGCACGGTCAAAAGATAATGAATTTGCTAGAGCAGCACATAATTTCATCAGTTGATAAGAAATCGCACTTGCTCGTGGCCTTGGCAGCGGACGACGCGGGAGGAAATGCTATGGTCTGGGTAGCGGCTTCGCCATAGCCACCAAACCACCGCCGACTTACCATAAAGCCGATACACGTCAGGCGTGACCCGCCGTTCCGTCCTCCCGGTGGCGGATCGACCGTGCGACGGGTGTTGCCGCCGCGACTCACCTGAGCCTCTTTTCGGGCGAGGGGGGCGAAAGCGGCTTGCCTCTGCTACTCTACGCGATAATTGCGTTTATCGCGTAGACCAACACACCGTCAGATGTCCGATTCCCTGCCCGAGACGACCCAGATCCTACCAGGCCGCGGCGATAGAGTGGCGGTTGAGCTTGAGCTAAAACCTGATCCGCTCGACTTCATCGAGCGTCACTTCATCGGACTTGCGGTCATAGAGCTGCGTCGTGCGCGTGCTGGCATGGTTGGCCATGAGCGCGGCATTTTCGAGCGAGCCGCCCAGCTTGCGGAACACGGTGATTCCGGTGGCGCGGAAGGAGTGATTGCCGATCCGCGTCGCGATGCCCGCGGCGGCTGCGCGCTTGCGCACCAGCTCAAAGGCTTTGACCCGGTGCAGCGGATTGCGCGTCAGCTTGCCGTCGCGGCCGACAGAGCGAAACAGCGGCCCTTTGGCATCGGCGGCAATGCCGGTGTCGTCGATATAGGCGAGCAGGAAGGCTTCGGCGTTGTGATTGCAGGGCATGTCGTGGAGCTTGCCGCCTTTCTCATGCAGCCTGATCCACTGGCGGCGATTTTGCGTGAAGACATCCTCGACCTTCATGCCGACGACCGCGCCGATGCGGGCGAAGGAATAGAGCATGAGGCCGATCAGCGCCTTGTCGCGCAGATCGATGTGCGACGTGCCATTGATGCTATCGAGCAGCGTCCGCACTTCGGAAGCATCGAGCACCGGCGTCTTGCCCTTGCGCACGACATGCTTCGGCCCGCGCACGGCGGCGGCCGGATTTATCTGCATCACCTGACCCGTCACCAGCCAGTCGAAAAGATGGCGGATGGCGGCCAGGCGCAGCTTGACGGTCGGCACCGACAGCGCGCGCTTCAGCTCCTCCACCCAGGCCGCCACATGCAGCGGCTGCACCTCAGTGAGCGAGCGGATACCGTGATCGTCGCACCAGGCCAGGAACGCGCCGGCGGCACGGGCATAGGCGGCGCGCGTGTTGGCGTTCTGGATCTGCCCGGCGAAGAATTCGAGGAAGCGGATGGTGGCCCGCTCGCCCGCAGCCGCGACCAGGACAGGCACGACCGCCGAGGTCCCGAAACTGGCCGTCTCACCCGTCCGGACGGTTATCAATTCCGATCCCATGGTAGGCCCCCCCCATCTGGCGGAACATAATGTCCTTTATGTTACCCCAAACGGGAGGGGCCGGCCAGCCCCCCGTAAGTATGAAGTCTTCATACTTTTATGCTATGCTCCCCGATATGGAGGACCAACCCATGCCCGCAGTCGAAAAACGAACCATCAGCCTGCCGCCCGCCCAGGCGCACTACATCGACGCCCTGGTCGAGACCGGCACCTACGCTTCGGCCAGCGAAGTGGTGCGTGCAGGATTGCGCGCACTGCAAGAACGCGATGCCGTCGTCGACCGCTGGCTGAAGGAAGAAGTCATCCCGGTCTATGACGCCATGCAGGCGGACCCGAGCCGGGGCATCCCCGCCGATCAGGTAAAGGCGGCGATGCGCGCCCACCACGCCGACCGTGTGAAAAAAAGCCAACCGTGACGCGTGAGGTCATCTTCGCACCGGAGGCCCTGGCGGATCTCTTCAAGCTCTATGACGACATCGCGCTTGATGCCGGCACCGGACGGGCGCAGAGCTATACCGATCAGATCACCGCGCACTGCCTCGGTCTGATGACCTTCCCGGAACGCGGCACGCGCCGCGACGATCTGCGGCCTGGCTTGCGGACCACAACCTTCCGCCGCCGCGTCACCATCGCCTTTCATATCACCGACACGACCGTGACAATCGACCGTGTTCTGTATGGCGGGCGAGACCTGACGGCCATTTTCGATGATGACAACCATGACTGATTCCCGCCGTTATCGTTTCGTATCACGCAAGCGGCGCAACGCGCGGACGACGCAGCTCTATGACCGCCGGCGCGAGGAACTCAGCCTCGATGAGGTGGAGAGGATCAGGGCGTGATGGATCGCATCTATAACATCCACAACTACACGATTTCGAGGTTTTCATGAGCTTCAGGATAGCACGCGGTCTATCTATGGGCATATCGATAGCGACCGGAGAATTAGACAGTAGATATAGCTTTACGGCTCAGTTCCTGTGTTCAAGTGCGATATTCGCCCGCCGGTGCGGAGAGATCGAGAGGAACAACCATGATAGTCCCAGTGAGGCAACAAGAACAGAACATCGGGGGCTTGTGACCGCCGCCGTTATGCAGTGCTGTGCAGCTGTCGAAACTGAGAGTGCAGAGATCACGATGTATGGTCCCGGAGGTCACTTAGGCTCAAATGGGATGGACACGAAAGCTCACGACTTCTTGGCACCTCTCTCTGAATTCATCGACGGGCAAAATCCTCTTGAAAGGTATAATCTGATTTTGCACCTTCTCGGCAAGCAGCAATTACCTAAGGGCGAAAACCCATGGCAGGATATGGCAACTCTAGTTAGAGTACGGAACGAACTCGTCCACTACAAATCAAAACTCGGGGAAGAGATGGGCAGACAGAATTTGTTCAAAACCCTTCAACGATTGCATCTTCCGAAGCCACCATTCATCCCCTCTTCTGGAATGAACTTCTTTCCACATCAATTCCTGGGCGCTGCGTGTGCTGCGTGGTCTGTTCATACAGCCGTAGCGTTTCTCAATGCTGTCTATGAGCGACTGCAAATTGATAGCCCACTCAAGCCTTACATGGTGCAATTCGAGGGTCTGTAGCCGGTAGTCCGCCAAGCGCTGACTTCGTTCCCCGACGGCGGCCCACCTCGATTTTCCATAAAGCGGCTTCCGCGATCCGTGCGGCAAGCTGGCGGGGCGGGACCACCCAACGGCCCCCGCCCGCTGATCGTCGTGAGCGCGGCCGGCTGCACCGCGTCAGGCCGGCGATTGCGGACCGGGTCCCGGCGCGAGCATAGTTCGGGAAGTAAGCCAAGGCCGGGGGGCCTCGGCCCCAGGGGAATCGGGTGAACGCCCTATCGGGTGACGAGCCTGGCGAGGAATTCGTCATCCCAGGCGGCGACCTTGCGGCGCAGGCGCAATGAATCCTTGCTCGGTGCGATCCGCAGAAGGTTGTGTGCCATGTGCTTGATGGTGGTGAAGTTAGCCGGCGCATGATCGGTTCGCACGCGGCATTCGTCGTCGCGGAACATCATGTCCATCACCCAGTGCAGACTATTCTCGATCGCCCAGTGACTGCGCACGACCGGCCCCAGGAGAGCCGCGATCATGACCAATGAGGTGAGATAGAACCGTGTCTCCCGCTCGGTTTTGCCGTTGATTTCGCGGCTGCTGTCGACCACGACGACGGCCTGCAATCCCGGCCAGTCATGGCGCTGCTGCAGCCAGCCGACATCATGGATCACGGTCGTGGTCCGCGTCTCGATACGGCCATGATCGCCATCGATCGTGGTCTCCTGGCTGACCTCTGCATCGGCGAAGCCCTTGGCCTGCTGTTCCGCGGCAAAAACCTCGACATCCTCACGCAGCGATCCCTGATTGCCCTTCAGCGCCAGAACGTAATCGGCTTTCTTGTCGAGGATCGCTCTGGCGATCTCCCTCTGGCACCCCATGGCATCGATGGTCACGATGGCCCCCTCGACGGCCAACATGGTCAGCAGCCTGGGGATCGCTATGATCTCATTGGATTTTTCCGCCACCTTGACCTGGCCGAGCACGAGGCGTTGGCGGGCGGCGAAGGCCGTGACCATGTGGATCGGCGCCTTGGCGTCTTTCTTGCTGCCTGAGCGACGCACGGTCTTGCCATCGATCGCAATCACGCCGGCGGGAATGCCGGTGATCGACGCCACCCAGGCGACGAAACAGCGTTGGAATTGCTCGGCATCCAGGGTGGCGAAGATGTCGCCGATCCGGTCATGCGGTGGGGTTCCATCGCGGAACGGGCGGAAACGGCGCAGCAGCGGCAGCTTTTTGTCGCCGAAGCGAGCGATGTCAGTGAAGGTTTCGGCTCCGGCAAGTACAGCGAGCAGTGACAGGAGCAACACCTCGTCGAGCGGGTAGACCACCTTGCCGGGCTGGCGGGTATCTTCCAGGTCGTTGAAATAGCTGAGAAAAGCCGTCGCCTCGAAAAGCTCCCCCCGGTCCTGTGGCGCCTCGTCCATGTTGTCCCCCCCAAACCGACTCGAGGGACGGCATAGATTCAGCACTTTCGCCGGTTGTCACGCACTCCTTCACCCGATTGCCCTGGCCTCGGCCCCCCGATCTTGCTTTCCTCCCGAACCATCCTCCCGGAGACCCGACCCCACCATGCCCCTCCCGATCGTCGGCATTCCCGCCTGTGCCAGGCTGGTGAACGGCACGTTGCGCCATGACACGCCGGCTCGCTATGCCGAGGCCTTGTTCGGCGCCGCCACCGTTCTGCCCCTGATGATTCCGCCGCTGGGGGAGGCGCAGGGTGCGGTGCTCGATCGCCTGGACGGTCTGCTGATCCCCGGCAGCCCGAGCAATGTGCATCCCGACCTCTATTGCGGCGGCGCCAGCCTGACGCCCGAGCTGCACGACCCGGCGCGCGACGCCACGTCCCTGCCGCTGATCGGCGCGGCGCTTGCGCGCGGGATGCCGGTGCTGGCGATCTGCCGCGGGATCCAGGAGCTGAACGTGGCGCTCGGCGGCACGTTGCACCAGGCGGTGCAGGCGCTGCCCGGGCGGATGGACCATCGCGGCGGGCCGGGGGCGATGGCGGAACGCTACGGTCCCCGCCACAAGGTGACGCTGTCCGGCCGGCTCGCCGCGCTGCTCGGCGCGGACGGGATCATGGTAAATTCGTTGCATGCGCAAGCGATCGATCGCCTCGCGCCCGGGCTGGTGGTGGAGGCGCTGGCTTCGGACGGCACGATCGAGGCGGTGCGGGTCGCGGACGCGCGCGGGTTCGCCTTCGGTGTGCAGTGGCATCCCGAGTGGGCCTATGCGGACAACCCGGCCAGCCTTGCGTTGTTCCGCGCCTTCGGCGATGCCTGTCGCCGCTTTAACGATTTTTCAAGGGAGGCTGCGTAGCATGGACCTCAAACTCGCAGGCAAGCGGGCGCTGATCACCGGCGGCTCCAAGGGCATCGGCCGCGCCAGCGCGATGGTGCTGGCCGAGGAAGGCTGCGACGTCACCCTGGTCGCGCGCGATCCCGCGGCGCTGGAGGCGGCGGCCGGCACAATCCGCGCCCGCCATCAAGTGGCGGTGCGCACCATCGCTGCCGATTTGTCCAACGACGCCGCGATCCGCCGGGTGGCGGACGAAGCCGGCACGCCCGACATCCTGGTGAACAACGCCGGCGCCATCCCGCCCGGCGAGATCACCGCCGTGTCGGACGAGACCTGGCGGCGGGCGTGGGACCTGAAGGTGTTCGGGTTCATCTCGTTCTGCCGCACCGTCTATCCGCGCATGGCGGAGCGGAAGTCGGGCGTGATCGTCAACGTGGTGGGTGCGGCCGGGGAGCAGTTCCCGCCCAACTACATCGCCGGCGCCACCGGAAACGCGGCACTGATGGCACTCACCCGCGCGCTCGGGCGGCAGGCCCCGCGCGACGGGCTGCGGGTGGTGGGGATCAACCCCGGCCCGGTGGCGACCGAGCGGCTCGTGATGCTGCAACGCGCGCGGGCGAAGGAGCAGTTCGGCGATGAGGAACGCTGGGCCGAGCTGTTCGCACCGATGCCGTTCGGCCGTGCCGCGACCCCGGAGGAGATCGGCAACGCGGTGGCATTCCTGGCGAGTCCCGCCTCGGGCTACACGTCGGGATCGATTCTGACCATCAACGGCGGCGCGGGGTAGCCAGGTAATACTTCGATATCGAACGATGCTTCACGTGAAGCATTTTGTGAACGATACGTTACCGCCTACGGCAACCGCGCCAGCCGCTCCCCGAGCAGGGCGAAGAAGCCCTCCGCATCCAAGGTCTCGGCCACCGTCGCGTTGGCCGGGGCCCCCGTGCGGCCCCAGCGGTCGATCGACGTGCGCCCGCGGCCAGGGCCAGGGCCAAGGTCCACGGCGACCGCGCATTCCCGCGTCGTGAACAGCCCGGGGCGGAGCAGCCAGGCGATCGCGCAGGGGTCGTGCAGCGCGGCGCCGACCCCGCCGAGGCGGGCCGACGCCGGCACGCTCGCCTGGATGGCGCAGGCCGCGGCCAGGGCGCGTCCCGGCCCGGCGGCGCGCAACGCGGCAAGCCGCGCCGGGGTCGCGATCGCCTGGGCGGTGAGTTCCAGCCCCACCAGCACCACCGGGCGTCCGGCGGCGAGCACGATTGCCAAGGCCTCGGGATCGTTGCAGGCGTTGAATTCGGCGGCCGGGGTGGCGTTGCCCTCGCCCCAGGCGCCCGCCATGAGCACGATCCGGGCGATGTTGCCGGCCAGCGCCGGCTCGGTGGCAAGCGCCAGCGCCAGGTTGGTCGCGGGGCCGAGCCCGACCAGGGTCAGCGGCTCCGGGTTGGTGCGAAGCAGGCGCCGGATCGCATCGGCCGCGGGTTCGCCAGCCGCGGGCGCGCCCTCCGGCAGCGGAATGCCGCCAAGTCCGTCCGGCCCGTGCACCCGCAGCTCGGGGCTGAAACGGCCGAGCAGCGGGCGGTCGGCCCCCGGATGCACCGGAACATCCGTACCGGCCAGGGCTACCAGCGCGCGGGCGTTGCGAAGGGTCCGGTCAAGCCCGACGTTGCCGCCGACCACGGTCACGGCACGCACGTCCAGCTCCGGCGAGCCAAATGCGAGCAGCATAGCCAGGGCGTCGTCGGTCCCGGGGTCGCAGTCGATCAGGACGGGGATGGGCGCGGGGATGCGGCCTCCCCTCAGACGTTGAAGCGGAACAGCAGCACGTCGCCGTCGGCGACCACGTAGTCCTTGCCTTCGATGCGCAGCTTGCCCGCCTCGCGTGCCCCCGCCTCCCCGTGGCCGGCCACGTAGTCGGCGTAGGCGATTGTTTCGCAGGCAATGAATCCGCGCTCGAAATCGCCGTGGATCACGCCGGCGGCCTGCGGTGCGCGGGTGCCGCGCACGATCGTCCAGGCGCGGGTCTCCTTCGGCCCGACGGTGAAATAGGTGATCAGGCCGAGCAGGTCGTAGCCGGCGCGGATGACCCGATCGAGCCCGCTGTCCTCGAGCCCGAGGCCGGACAGGAACTCCCCCCGTTCGGCTTCCGGCAGTTGCGCCACCTCGGCCTCGATCGCGGCGGAAACGACCACGGCCCGCGCGCCCTCCGCCGCTGCGCGTGCCGCGACGCGTTCGGAGAAGGCGTTGCCGGTGGCGGCCGCGGCTTCCTCGACGTTGCAGACATAGAGCACCGGCTTGGCGGTCAGCAGCCCGAGGCGGCGCACCGCCTCCGCCTCGCCCTTGGGAATGGCGCCGCGGGCCGGGCGCCCGGCCTCCAACGCCGCCGTGAGCGGTTCGATCAAGACCAGTTGCGCGGCACTTTCCTTGTCCCCGCCGCGGGCGCGCTTGACCAGGCCCGGCAGGCGCTTTTCCAGGCTTTCGAGATCGGCCAGCATCAATTCCGTTTCCACCGTCTCCGCATCGCGGATCGGGTCGATCGCGCCTTCCACATGCACGACGTCCGTATCCTCGAAGCAGCGCAGCACGTGGATGATGGCATCGACCTCGCGGATATTGCCGAGGAACTGGTTGCCCAGCCCCTCCCCCTTCGAAGCCCCGCGCACCAGCCCGGCGATGTCGACGAATTCGAGCGCGGTCGGCACGATCTTCACCGACTTGCCGATCCCGGCCAGCACCGCCAGGCGCGGATCGGGCACCGCGACCCGGCCGACGTTCGGCTCGATCGTGCAGAACGGGTAATTCGCCGCCTGCGCCGCGGCCGTCGCGGTCAGCGCGTTGAACAGGGTCGATTTGCCGACATTCGGCAGCCCGACGATGCCGCAGTTGAACCCCATCTATGCCCCGCCGTCCGCCTGCTGCATCGACGCCGCTACCTTGGTCATGAAATCTTCCGCCCGTCCGGCCGCGAGCAGCGGCGCCGCATCCGCCACCGCATCGAGCAGCGGGATCAGCCAGTCCCGGTCGTCGCGCGCGAAATCACCGAGCACGTGGCCCAGCACCCGCGCCTTGTCGCCCGGATGGCCGATGCCGAGCCGCACCCGCCAGTAGTCGGGCGAGCCCAGCATCCGGTCCATGCTGCGCAGGCCGTTGTGCCCGGCCGCCCCGCCGCCGCGCTTCACCCGCACCTTGCCGGGCACGAGGTCGAGCTCGTCATGAAAGGCGGTGATCGCCTCGATCGGCAGTTTGTAGAACCCAACCGCCGCCTGCACGCTCTCGCCGGAGGCGTTCATGTAGGTCTGCGGCTTCAGCGCCAGCACCTTCTCCCCGCCCACCTGGCCCTCACTGACCAGGCCCTTGAAGCGGGGCCGCCACGGGCCGAACCCGTGGCGGATCGCAATGGTATCGAGCGCCATGAAACCGATGTTGTGGCGGTTGCGCGCCATCCCCGGCTCCGGGTTGCCGAGCCCGACCCAGAGCAGCACGCGGGCTCACCCGCCTCCGGCGCCGCGGCTCACTTCTTGCCTTTGCCGCCCCCGGCAGCGGCCTTCGGGGCGGCGGCGGGGGCCGCCTTGGCCGGCGCCGCGGCCTTCGCGGCCGGCGCTGCCGCCGCGGCCGCGGACGGCGCGCCGGGGGTTTCCGCCACCACGTCCGCCATCTTGGTGGGCGGCGCCACCGTGGCCACCACGAAATCGCGGTCGGCGATCACCGGCCGCGTGCCCTCGGTGCCCTTGAGGTCGTGCCAGCGCACGGTGTCGTTGAAATCGAGACCCGCGAGGTCGGCAACGAACTGCTCGGGGATATGGTCCGGCTCGCAGGTCACTTCCACCGCGTGGCGCACGACGTTCAGCACGCCGCCGCGCTTGAGGCCGGTCGACAAACCCTCGTTATCGAAATGCACCGGCACCGCGACGCGGATGCGCTCGCCCGGGGCCAGGCGCTGGAAATCGACGTGCTCGGGCGCGTCGGACACGGGATGGAACTGCACGTCGCGGATCAGCGCCCGCACGGCCGCGCTCCCGGGCGCCCCGCTGCCGGACAGCTCGTAGACGCGCGACTGCCAGCCGGGGCGGTGCAGCTCGCGCAGCACCGCGCGCGGATCGAGCGCGATCAGGCTCGGCGGCTGCTTCGCCCCGTAGATAACCGCGGGCACCTTGCCCGCCCGCCTCGTCGCGCGCGCCGCCCCCTTACCTGCCCGCTCCCGCGCCTCGGCCTCGATCGTCACAATGGTGGCCATGGTTCGCTCCTGCACATGCCAAACGGCCGGCCTCCAGGGGTGCCGGCTCGCGCGCTGCCGATAGCCCAGTCGGAGCGCGACGCCAACCCCCCGGGCACGCAGGGCTGCCGCCGCCCCGAGAAAAAGGCGGCCCGCTATTCCCCCTCCTGCACCGTCCGGCGCACGTCGCCCGAGCGCACGCCCTCGATCGCGTTGCCGAGCACGCGCATGATCGCCGCGTCCGACACGTGGCGCGCGAGCAACGTCACCGCGCCGCCGAGCAGGGCGGAGGCGATCGCCAGCGGCGGCACGTTCTGCCCGGCCATGTACTCGATCGCCTTGTCGACCACCGCGCCGGCGTGCGACAGTTCGGTCGGCGTGGGGTCGGGCGTATTGGGATCGATCGCCATGGTTTCGTTCCTTTCTTGTTCTACGAGCCCCGGCGGCGGGGTCGTCAGCCGGCGCTGGCTTCCTCCGGCACGATCTCCGCAGCGACGGCATCGGTCTCCCGCTCCATCGCCTGCAAGGCCCACATCCTGGCATACACCCCGCGCGCGGCGAGCAACACCGCGTGGCTGCCGCGCTCGGCCACCGCGCCGTCGACCAGCACGATGATCTCGTCGGCATCGACCACGGTCGAAAGCCGGTGCGCGATCACGAGCGTGGTGCGGTGGGCCGCCGCGGCGGCAAGTGCGGTGCCGATTTCCTGTTCCGTCTTCGTATCGAGCGCGCTGGTCGCCTCGTCCAGGATCAGGATACGCGGGTCCTTCAGGATGGTCCGCGCGATCGCCACCCGCTGCTTCTCGCCCCCCGAGAGCTTCAGCCCGCGCTCCCCCACCATCGTGTCGTAGCCGTCCGGCAGGTCCAGCACGAAGTCATGCACCTGCGCGAGCCGCGCCGCATGCTCGATCTCCGCCTGGCTCGCCCCGGGGCGGCCGTAGGCGATGTTGTAGCGGATCGTTTCGTTGAACAACACCGTGTCCTGCGGCACCACGCCGATCGCCGCGCGCAGGCTCGCCTGCGTCACGGTGCTGATGTCCTCCCCGTCGATCAGGATGGCCCCGCCGGTCGGGTCGTAGAAACGGAACAGCAGGCGGGAGATGGTGGATTTGCCCGCCCCCGTCGGACCCACGATCGCGAGCTTGCACCCCGCGGGGACGGTGAAGTCCACGTCCTTCAGGATTTCCCGGTCGGGGCGGTAGCCAAACCGCACCGCCTCGAACCGCACCTCGCCGGCCGCGACCGCCAGAGCCGGCGCGCCGGGACGGTCGGCGACCTCGGCCGGGATGCCCAGCAGCTCGAACATGTGCTCCATGTCCACCAGCCCCTGCTTGATCTCGCGATAGACGAAGCCGAGAAAATTGAGCGGCTGGTAGAGCTGCATCAGGTAGGTGTTCACGACGACGAAACTGCCCACCGTCATGTGCCCGGACGCTACCCCGCGCGCGGCCAGCAGCATGATCCCGCAAAGCCCGACCGCGATGATCCCCGCCTGACCGAGGTTCAGCATGTTGAGCGAGACCTGGCTGCGCACCGCCGCCTTCTCATAGGCCGCGAGTGCGATGTCGAAGCGCGCCGCCTCGTGCGCCTCGTTGCCGAAATACTTCACCGTCTCGTAGTTCAGCAGGCTGTCGACTGATTTCGCCCGCGCCTCGTTGTCGCTCTCGTTCATGCGCCGGCGGATGCGTATCCGCGCGTTGGTGAACAGCAGGGTGAACGCGAGATAGAGCCCCACCGCGACGAAGGTCAGCAGCGCGAAACGCCAGTCGAACATCGCCCACAGGATGGCGGTGACCATCACGATCTCGAAGATCGTCGGCACGATGTTGAACACCGCGAGCCGCAGCACCGACTGGATGCCCAAGGTGCCACGATCGATCACGCGCGCGAGCCCGCCGGTCTGGCGGTCGAGGTGATAGCGCAACGACAGCGCGTGCAAATGGCGGAAGGTCTGCAAGCCCACCCGCCTGGTCGCGCGCTGCTGCACGGCGGCGAACACCGCGTCGCGCAGCTCGGCGAAGCCGGAGGACGCCACGCGCAGCAGCCCGTAGCCCAGGATCAGCGCCACCGGCACCACGAGCGCCGCCCCCGCCCCCTTCGGCGCCAGCGCATCGACCGCGCGGCCGTAGACCATCGGCAGGAACACGGTCGCGAGCTTGCCCGCCGCCAGGAACAGCATGGCGACGGACACCCGAGCCCGCGCCCCCATGTCATTCTTCGGCCATAGATAGGGCAGCAGGCTACGGATAGTCTGCCAATGGGTCCGGCTCCGGCGCGGGGGCCGGCGCGGCAACGCCGGCGCCGCAGCGGCCAGCGCAGATGACGGGGAACTTACCATGCCGAAGGATGTGGCACCGGAAGGGACGATTGGAAAGCCGCCCCCAAGGGAGGTGGCAGGGGAAGTGGCGGGCGCGGTGCGCGACTGCCTGCTCCGCCACCTGCGCGCCTGCCGCAACGCCGCCCTCCCCGGCGGGCGGCTGGCGTTCCGGATCGGCGGGGCGACCGTGGGCTGGGTCACGCCCGGGTTCGCCGCCGTGCTGCGCGGCCTGCCCGCCATCGCCGCCGCGCCCGACGGGCTGCGGCTGGAGGCGCCAACGCGGCTTCCGGCGATCGCACGCGCCCTCGCCGCTTCGGGCCATCTGCGCTGGCGCGGGGAGGCGTTCGACGTACGGGCCGACCCGGACGGGCCGGTGCTGGCGCGGATCGATCGCGGCGCCCTGCCGGTGTTCGGCATCGCCGCGGTCGGCGTGCATGTGAACGGGCTGGTGGAGGGGCCGGACGGGTCGCTGCTCTGGGTCGCACGGCGGTCGGCGAGCAAGAACCTCGATCCCGGCAAGCTCGACCACCTGGTCGCCGGCGGCGTGCCGGCCGGCCTGACCCCGGCCGAGACCCTTGTGAAAGAGGCCGCCGAGGAAGCGGCGATCCCGGCCACGCTGGCCCGCGAGGCGCGGCAGGTGGCAACGATCGATTATGCGATGGAACGGCCCGAGGGGCTGCGGCGCGATCGCGTGCTGGCCTACGACCTGGCGCTGCCGGCCGGGTTTCGTCCGCGGCCGGCGGACGGAGAGGTAGAGAGTTTCGAGCTCTGGCCCCTGGCTTCGGTGCTGGAGACGGTGCGCCGGACGGACGATTTCAAGTTCAACGTGAATCTGGTGCTGATCGATCTGTTCTTGCGGCGCGGGATGGTCGGGGAACCGGAGGCGACGGTGTTGCGGCGCGCTTTCTGAGACGGGCCGGGATGGTTTCCGGCGGCTGGCGCTGACGCTCGTGTCTGCCGGGAAGCCCCCCTGGGCTTGGCAATGGCTTCAGCTTTCACGGCTGCGTGAAAGGCGCTCTTGCCACTTGCGCAGGCGGGTGGCGTTCGCTTGATAGTCAATGCATACCGAGGCACAAAGGTTCCTCCTACGAAATCGGTGCATTGTCTTGCCAGAGACATCCGTCAGGCTCGCGGAACTGACCCAAGCTCCAGGACCAACGAGAAGCGAGGTGGTTTCGCCGGCCGACCTTCATGAGCTGCTCATCCGAAGCGTGGTGGATTATGCCATCTACATGCTCGACCCGCAGGGGCGCGTGGTAAGTTGGAACCCAGGCGCCGAACGCATCAAGGGCTACAGCGCCGCCGAGATCATTGGCCAGCATTTTTCCCGATTCTACACCGAGACGGAGCGCGCGGCCGGCGTTCCCGCGCAAGCGCTGAAGACAGCCACCGAGACCGGTCGCTTCGTCACCGAAGCCTGGCGCGTCCGGAAAGACGGCACGCGGTTCTGGGCAGCGGTGGTCATCGATCCCATTCACAAGGACGGACAGCTCGTCGGCTTCGCCAAGATCACCCGCGACATGACCGAACAGCGTGCGGCACAGCTTGCGACGCTCGAGAGCGAGCGTCGGTTCCGTCTGCTGGTCCAGGGTGTCACCGACTATGCCATCTTCATGCTCGATCCCCGTGGGCATGTTGCCAACTGGAATTCGGGGGCGGCTCGTATCAAGGGATACACTGAATCGGAAATTGTCGGTCAGCACTTTTCCCGCTTCTATACGCCTGAGGACCGGAGCGCGGGTGTGCCCTCGGCTGCGCTGGAAAAGGCTCGTCGCGAAGGGCGTTACGAAGCCGAAGGATGGCGCTGTCGGAAAGATGGGACCCGTTTCTGGGCCGGCGTGGTTGTCGACGCCATTCATGACGATGAAGGCCATCTGCTCGGTTTCGCGAAGATTACCCGGGATCTCACGGAGCGGCGTGAAGCCCAGTTGCAATTGGAGCAGTCACGGGAGCAGCTATTTCAGTCCCAGAAAATGGAGGCTATCGGGCAACTTACCGGGGGGCTGGCACACGACTTCAACAATCTTCTGACCGGGATCTCCGGCAGCCTCGAGTTGCTGGGAGCCCGGATAGCACAGGGTCGGCTGGGCGATCTTGACCGCTATATCATCGGTGCGCAGGGCGCTGTGTCGCGCGCGGCGGCCTTGACCCATCGGTTGCTGGCTTTCGCCCGACGGCAGACACTGGATCCAAAGCCAACGAATGCGAACAAGCTGATACTCGGCGTGGAGGATTTGATACAGCGCACCGTGGGGCCGGCAATCAAGGTCGAGACGGCGCTCGGGATCGATGTGTGGCCGATACTCTGCGATCCGAACCAACTCGAAAGCGCCATTCTCAATCTTTGCATCAATGCCCGCGACGCCATGCCTGACGGCGGGCGCCTCATCATCGAGACTGCCAATAGCGCGGTGGACGGGCGCAATGCCAGCGAACGCGACATGCAACCCGGCCACTACGTCGCCGTCAAGGTCACCGATACGGGAACGGGCATGCCAAGGGAGGTCGTGGCGCGCGCGTTCGATCCCTTCTACACCACCAAACCGGCCGGCCAAGGTACGGGTCTCGGTCTCTCGATGGTTTACGGATTTGCAAAACAATCCGAAGGCCAGGCGCACCTTGAGTCGGCGGTCGGCAAGGGGACGACCGTCCGGCTCTATCTGCCGAGATACCACGGTGAGGTTGAAGAAGAGAAGGAGCAGGCGAAGCCGGAACGTACCGCACGGAGCGAGGCTGGCAAAACCGTGCTCGTCGTCGATGATGAACCGACCGTGCGGATGGTGGTGATCGAGGTGTTGGAGGATCTCGGATGCGCCGCGATCGAAGCAGCAGACACCATTTCCGGGCTGAAGGTTCTGCAATCGGATGTCCGCATTGATCTGCTCATCACGGATGTCGGCCTGCCGGGTGGCATAAACGGCCGCCAGATGGCCGATGCCGCGCGCGTAAGAAGGCCGAGGCTGAAGGTTCTGTTCATCACCGGCTACGCCGAAAACGCTGCGCTCAGCAACGGTCACCTCCTGCCCGGCATGCATGTCCTGACCAAGCCGTTTGCAATGGACAGGTTGGCTGCCCGGATCAAAGACATCATCGCGGAGAGCTGACCTTGATGGAACCGCCGGCCGAAGCCCTGCAAACGGGATCCTGGTGACATCGGCAACCGGACGAATTCCCCCTGTGGCGGCATCAGGTTCGTGCGAAACCCAAGGCTTTTGCCCATCGCCTTTCCGTCGAAAGCGACCGGCGATGCTATTCAGCACGAATCCACAACCTTCACCGTGCCGTCCGCCCATATGCTCGTCAGGCAAGTTGGCGTGGTGGCGTGTCACCGACGTGCTGTTGTCTTGCGCCTCGAACGTCAAGGACACTACGGACCAGCGTCCGGGCCGGGATCGCCTGCCGCGTCGGCCACCTCCTCCTCGACGGCCGCCAACAGCCGCGCAGCGAAATAGGGCGGCAGGTCCTGGCCGATCAGCACCAGCCGGCTGCCGCCCGCCCACCCCGGTGGCCACCCCTCCAGCCACTCCGGCGGGGCCAGGCCGTGCCCCGCCGCCTGCAGCAGCAGCGGCCTGCCGGGCGCCTCGGCGATCTCCACCAGGCCCTTCAGCCGCAACAGGCGCGGCCCCGCATTGGCCAGCAGCGCCTCCAGGAACAGGCTGAGCACGGCGCCGGCGATCGGGCGGTCGCGTTCCAGCACGACGCTGCCAAGGCCCTCGCCGTGCCGACCACGGGCGAACGGGCTCGCCCCGGCGCCGGGGGCGAGCCCGGCCAGCCGGACGGCGCGCGCCGCCGGATCGGCGGAGGCGAACAGCAGCGCAGGATCGACCGCGCCGCGCACCGCCTCCAGCACCGGCGCGACGGCGGCGAGCCGGGCGCGCAGTTCCGGGGCCGGGCCGGCGAGGTCGGTCTTGGTCAGCAGGATCCGGTCGGCTACCGCCACCTGCCGACGCGCCTCGCCATGCCGGTCCAAAGTCGCGGCACCGGCGACGGCATCGACCAGGGTCACCACGGAGCAGAGCCGGTGCGCCGCCGTCACCCCGGGGTCGACCAGAAGCGAAGCGAGCAGCGGTGCCGGATCGACCAGGCCGGAGGTCTCGATCAGCACCCGGTCATAGCCCGGCATGCCCGCCTGCCCGGCCTGGGCGGCGAGGCCGTGCAGGGTGGCGGCGAGATCGCCCTGCATGCGGCAGCAGAGGCAGCCGGTGGTGAGCGCGAGCAGGGTTTCGGTGCCGGCGGCGATCAGCGCGTGGTCGATGCCGACCTCACCCCATTCGTTGACGATCACCGCCGTGCGGGCAAAGGCCGCATCGCGCAGCACGCGGGCGATCAAGGTGGTCTTGCCGCTGCCGAGGAAGCCGGTGACCACCGACACCGGGCACGCCGGGAGGGCGAGGCCGGCGCGCGTTCGGTCGTTCGATGCGGGTCCTGCGCCCGTGGGCATGGTGCTCGTTGCCGGGTGGATCGTCGCGCGGTGATAGGCGATGCCGGCGCCCAAGGCCACCGGGGGCGGCGCCGGGGGGCATGCGGACCTGACCGCGCCTGGGCAGGTCGAGCCTTGGGCAGGTCAAGCCTCATGCGCGGGCCATCATGGCAACGGTCTCCGATTCTGAGCGACCAACCGCAGCCGTGTCGGGGATCGCAACGCCTGACGCTCCACCGCGGCGGGGTTCGGGTGCGGACTGCGTCAGATCGTTCCGACCGTGCGAATCCGGGCGCGGGGAAAAATCTCCGCCTGCGCCAGCACCGGCGTGTTCGGGCGGATACGATCGACGATCGCGCGCACGTGCAGCCGGATACCGCCCGAGGTGAGCAGCGCGGGGGAATCGCCGCCCGCGATCGCCACGTCGAACACGGTGCGCAGCCGCTGCATGAACTCCTGCAACTGGGTCGGCGCCATGGCAAGCTGGCGATCCTCCGGCGGGCCGGTCAGTGCATCGGCGAACGCGCCCTCCCACTGCGGGGACAAGGTCACCAGCGGGATGTAGCCCGACGGGCCGGTCTGCGCGTCGCTGATCTGGCGTGCGAGCCGGGCGCGTACATGCGCGAGGATTGCCGACATCGGGCGCTGCGGACCGGCTTCCTGAATCCCCTCCAGGATCGTGCCGAGGTCGCGGATCGAGACCCGTTCCGCCAGCAGCCCAGCCAGCACCCGCTGCACCAGGCCCATGCTCGCCTGCGCGGGGATCAGGTCGGCGACGAGCTTCTGCTGCTCCCGCGGCAGCTCTTCCAGCAGCTTCTGGGTTTCGGCGTAGGACAGCAGCTCGGCCATCGTTTCGCGCACGGCTTCGGTGAGGTGGGTCGTCAGCACGCTTGGCGGATCGACGACGGTGCAACCCCGGAACAAGGCTTCCTCCTTCGCCTCCGGCGCGATCCAGAGCGCGGGCAGGCCGAAGGCGGGCTCGGTGGTGCGTTCCCCCGGCAGGTCGGGCATGCCGCCCTTCGGGTTCATCGCCAGCAGCATGGTGGGGCGCAGCTCGCCGCGCGCGGCCTCGATCTCCTTCACCCGGATCGAGTAGACGTCGGCCGGAAGCTGCATGTTATCCTGGATGCGCACCGGCGGCAGCACGAAGCCCATTTCGGAGGCGATCGAACGGCGCAGGCTCTTGATCTGCTCCGTAAGCCGCGGCGTGTCGCCGCCCGCCAGCGCCAGCAGCCCGTAGCCGAGTTCCAGCCGGATCAGATCGAGGCGCAACGAATCCCCGATCGGCGGCTCGGTCGGCAGCGCCGCAACCGGCGGGGCCTGGTCGGGCGAGACCGGCGGATGCTTGAAACGCAGCCAGGCCCCGCCGCCCGCGAGCCCCGCGATGCCGAGGAACGGCAGTGCCGGCAACCCCGGCAGCAACGCCAGCACCACCGCCGCGCCGGCCGCCATCGCGAGCGGCTTCGGACTGCCGCCCAGCTGCCCGATCAGCGCGGCATCCGCGGTACCCTCCATGCCCCCCTTCGTCACCACGATGCCGGCAGCGGTAGAGACCAGCAGCGCCGGGATCTGCGTCACCAGACCGTCGCCCACGGTCAGCTTCGTGAACGAATTGGCGGCGTCGGCGAAACTCATGCCGTGCTGGATCATGCCGATGGTGAGCCCGCCGATGATGTTGATCGAGGTGATGATCAGCCCCGCGATCGCATCGCCGCGCACGAACTTGGCCGCACCGTCCATGGCGCCGTAGAAGCCGCTCTCCTGCTCAAGCTCCCGCCGGCGCTTGCGCGCGACCTTCTCATCGATCAACCCGGCCGACATGTCGGCGTCGATCGCCATCTGCTTGCCCGGCATCGCATCCAGGCTGAACCGGGCGGCAACTTCCGCAATGCGCCCGGAGCCCTTGGTGATGACGGTGAAATTCACCACCAGCAGAATGGCGAACACGATCAGCCCGATAACGATGTCGCCGCCCATCAGGAAGCCGCCGAACGCCGCCACCACATGCCCCGCCGCCAACGGCCCCTCGTTGCCATGCGAGAGAATGCGTCGCGTCGTCGCCACGTTCAGGGACAGACGCAACAACGTCGTCAGCAGCAGCAGGGTCGGGAAGCTGGTGAAGTCCAACGGACGCACCAGAAACAACGCCACCATCAGCACCAGCACCGACGCGGTGATAGACAGCGCCAGCCCGACATCGAGCAACGCAGACGGCAACGGCAACACCAGCACCGACAGCAGCATCACCACCCCAAGCGCGAGGCCAATATCGGTGCCGGGCGCATAGCGGCGCAGCCGGGCGAGGATCGGGGGCATGCGTCAGGGAAGGAAGCAAGTAAGGCCAGGGGCTCTGCCCCTGGACCCCGCCAGGGAACTCGTCCCCTGGACCCCATTATCTGGTTCCGTGCTGGTGGAGGGTGTCGCGGCTGGGCGTGGGGCGGCGGGGTGGCTGGGGCGCCGGCGGGGACAGGGCGCTGGTGCGCCCTGTCCCCGCCTGGCGCCCCAGCCACCCCGCCGCCCCACGCCCAGCCGCGACACCCTCCACCAGCACGGAACCAACGGAAGGGTTCCAAGGGCGAGCCCTTGGCGGGGGTCCAGGGGGCAGCGCCCCCTGGCCTTGCTTGCTTCCTCCCTCACGCCGCCACCCCGGCCCCCGGCGGCGGCACCGGCATGCCCTGCGCCGCGTAGTCGCGGAGTTTGTTGCGCAGGGCGCGGATGGAGATGCCGAGGATGGTGGCGGCGTGGGTTCGGTTGCCGAGCGTATGGCCCAGGGTTTCCAGGATGAGGTCGCGTTCCACGTCCTGCATGGTGCGGCCCACCAGGCTGGTGATGCCGCCGGGAATGTGCGGGGTTGCCTGGGTGTGGCCTTGCGGGCCAAGCTCGATCGCTTCGATTCCGATCTGCGCCCCCTCGGCGAGCAGCACGGCGCGGTGGATGGTGTTTTCCAGTTCGCGCACGTTGCCGCGCCAGGCGTGGCTGCCGAGGCGGGCGAGGGCGGCAGGTGACAGCGGTCGGTAGGCGAGCCCGTTCACCTCGGCGTAGCGGCGGGCGAAGTGTTCGGCGAGGGCGGCGATATCGCCCGGGCGTTCGCGGAGCGGCGGGATGCGGAGGCTGATGACGTTCAGGCGGAAATAAAGGTCCTCGCGGAACGCCCCGCGCGTCACTTCCGCCGGCAGGTCGCGGTTGGTGGTCGCCAGGATGCGCACGTTCACCCGCACCGGGGCGGCACCGCCGAGGCGGTCGATCTCGCGTTCCTGCAGCGCGCGCAGCAGCTTGGCCTGCAGGCGGATGTCCATCTCGCTGATCTCGTCCAGCAGCAGGGTGCCGCCGTCCGCCGCCTCGAACTTGCCGACCCGGCGGGCGATGGCGCCGGAGAAGGCGCCTTTCTCGTGGCCAAACAATTCCGATTCCAGCAGGTTCTCCGGGATCGCGGCGCAGTTCAGGGCCACGAACGCCCCGCCCGCCCGGCGGGAGCGGCGGTGGATGTGCCGCGCCAGCACTTCCTTGCCGGTGCCCGATTCGCCGGTGATCAGCACGGAGGCTTCCGCGCCCGCGACCTGCTCGGCGCGGCGCACCGCGGCGGCCATGGCGGGGTCGCGCACGATCAGCGCGTGGGTTTCCCCCGCGGCGGCTTCCAGGATGGCGGCGATCAGCTCGGGGTCTGGCGGCAGCGGCAGGAACTCGCGCGCACCGGCACGGATCGCGGCCACCGCGGCGTCCGGATCGGCGTTGCTGCCGCAGGCCACCACCGGCACGGCGATGCGTTCGGCGGCCAGCGCGCGCACCACCGCGCCCACGTCGTGCGACAGCTCGCACAGCACGAGGTCCACCCGCGCATCGGCGCGCAGCCGCGCCAGTGCCGTCTCCGCGTCGTCCGCCTGGTCGAGCTTCGCGCCGCGCGCCATGGCGATGCGCGCCGCCTGGCCCAGCTCGCCGGCGAGCGAGCCGATGATCAGCACACGCATGGCGATGGGGCCCCCCTCACCCGGTCCGATCGGCCTTGACGATTTCCGTCATCGTCACGCCGAGCCGGCTGTCGTCGACCATCACCACCTCCCCGCGCGCGACCAGGCGGTTGTTCACGTAGATATCGATCGCCTCGCCCAGCTTGCGGTCGAGCTCCACCACCGCGCCGCGGCCGAGTTTCAGCAACTGGCTCACTTGCATGGTGGCCTTGCCGAGCACGGCGCTGACGGTGACGGGAATGTCGTACACCGCCTCCAGGTCGCGGGCGCCGCGCGGGCCGGTGGGATCCCCGCCGGGGCCGGCATCCGGCAGTTCGGCGAGTTCCAGATCGTCAGGCATCCGCGGTCTCCGCGATGGGGGCGAGGTGCAGTCCGGCGAGAGCGAGCGCGTCCGCCACCGCGGTCCACAGCGATGCGGCATCGCGCGTGGCGCTGCCGTGCTGCCAGCTCATGGCGATATCGCCGGGAGCGGCGATTTCGCTTGGTACGAAGGCGGTCCGCCCCGCCAGCTCGGGGTCGAGCCGGGCGAGTTCGCCGCGCAGGGCCGGCAGCAGCCGCGGGTTGGCACGCAGGGCCAGCGCGGGTTCGTCGCTTAATCCGGGCAGGATCGCGCGCAGTACCGCTGCCGCCTCCGCCGCGCCGTGGCGGGCGCAGAGGGTCGGGAACAAGGCCGCCAGCGTCTCGAGCAGCAGTTGCGCGACCGTGTGCGCGGCGGCCTCGGCGGCGGCGTGGGCCTCGGTGCGTAAGGTGGCGAGCTGTGCGGCAACCGTGCGCGCCGCGGCTTCCAGCGCCACTTCGTGTTCCGCGGCGGCTTCGGCGAAGCCGAGTTCCCGGCCCTCCGCGTAGGCAGTTGCCCGCACTTCGGCAAGCTCGTCGGCGGTGAAAGTCGGGCGGATCACCTCCGGCTCCGCCGGCGCGGCGTCCTCCGGTAGGTCGAAATCCTCGGCGAACAGCACGCCGGCGGGGGCGCGGGGGCGCGCAGCGCCGGCGGGGATGTCGAACAGACCGTCCATGCTAGTACACGACCTCCTCGTCCTTGCCTTCGCCGATCTCGATCTTGCCTTGCGCGGCGAGTTCCTTGGCGGTGGCGACGATCGCGGCCTGAGCTTCGTCGACCTGGCGCAGCTTCACGGGACCGAGCAAATCGATCTCCTCGCGCAGCATCTTGCCGGCGCGTTCGGACATCGCGCCGAAGAACAGGGCGCGCAGCTTCTCCGAGGCGCCTTTCAGGGCGAGCGGCAGCTTGTCCTTCTCCACCTCGCGCAGCAGCATCTGCACCGCCGGCGCGCCCAGGCGCTGCAGATCGTCGAAGGTGAACATCAGCGCCTTGATCCGCTCCGCGGCGTCGCGGTTGCGCTCCTCCAGGGCGGCGAGGAATTTGGTTTCGGACTGGCGATCGAGATTGTTGAAGATCTCGGCCATCAACTCGTGCGCGTCGCGCCGGGCGCTGCGCGCGAGGTTGG
The DNA here is from genome assembly GCA_963708095.1 of uncultured Pseudomonadota bacterium. Taxonomy (GTDB): domain Bacteria; phylum Pseudomonadota; class Alphaproteobacteria; order Acetobacterales; family Acetobacteraceae; genus JAJZVS01. Next base: position 723,986 of record OY970182.1, on the reverse strand, counting down.
ACATGAACTCGGCGCGCAGGGTGCGTTCGACGCCTTCCAGCACGTCCTTCTGCACGCTTTCCATGCGCAGCATGCGCATGACGACTTCCATGGCAAAACTTTCCGGCAACAGCACGAGCACGCGGGCGGCGTGCTCGGGCTTCACCTTCGACAACACCACAGCGACAGTCTGCGGGTATTCGTTCTTGAGGTAGTTCGCCAGCACCGCCTCGTTCACGTTGCCGAGCTTGTCCCACATGGTACGCCCGGCGGGGCCGCGGATTTCCTCCATGATCTGCAGCGCGCGTTCGCGCGGCAGGGATTTCTGCAGCAGCCGCTCGGTGCTTTCGAAGCTGCCGACCAGGTTGCCGGCGTTGCCCATGTTCTCGGTGAAGTCGGCGCACAGGCGTTCCACCAACTCGGCGCGCACCGGGCCCAGCTGGGACATGGCGGCGGAGACGTCCTTGATCTCGTCCTCATGCATGAGCGCGAGCAGGCGGCCGCACTGCTCCTCGCCCAGGGCGAGCATCAGGATCGCTGCCTTCTGCGCGCCGGAGATCGCGCGCCAGTCCTCCGCCTTCATCATCACTCCGCTCTATCTATCCGCTCTCTTGAGCCATCCAGCCGCGCACGATCGACAAGGTCTCCGACGGGTGCTTGTCGGCCATCTCGGCGATGCGGCGGATCGAGGAGGCACGGATCTGGCCCTCGATCTGCGCCACGTTCACCATGCTTTCGTCTTCCAGCAAGGCGAGCCCGGCGCCGCCGGCCACCGGCGCCGGCCCCGCTGCGGGCAGCGCCGGCACCCCGCCCAGCGCCATCGCGCCGCCGCCGGCAAGCGCGGGCAACCCGCCGACGGGTGGCGGCACGGTCAGCCGCAGCACCATCGGCCGCAGCACGAGCAGCAGCGCCAGCAGCCCGATCAACCCGACGATTCCGCTTTCCGCCAGCCGCAGGATGTCGGCCTTGCCGAGCGGGACCGCGAACCAGCGATGCACTTCCGCCGCCGCCGGCGGGAGATCCGAACCGGCGAACGGCATCGCCACCACCTGCACCGTGTCGCCGCGCCTGGCGTCGAAGCCGATCGCGGTCTTCACGAGGTCGGTGATGCGCGCGAGCTCGGCCGGAGTGTGCGCCCGCGCGGCATCGACCATGACGGCAAGGCTGATGCGGGTGATACGCGGCTGCTGGTGGATCAGGGTGCGGACGGTCTTGCTGATCTCGTAGTTGGTCGTGTCCTGCCGGCTGGTCTCCGTGCTGCCGGGCCCGGTCTGCGCCGCCGGCGCGTTCGGCAGGTTGTTCTGCACGGACACGCTCGGCGCCGCGCGGGTCGATTGCCGGTGCTTGGTGATGCTCTGCTCGCTCAGTGCCACCTGGCCGTTGGGATCGTAGGTCTCGGCGGTTTCGTGCACCTGGTCGAAATCCATCTGCACGGCGGCTTCCGCGCGCACGTGGTCGGGGCCGAGGCTGCGCGCCAGCATCCGTTCCACCGCGCGCGCGAGGCGGAGTTCGGTGGCGCTGCGGATGCCTTCGTCGGACAGCGCCATGCCGGCGGCGCCGACCGGGGCGCCGGCGCGCGCCAGCAGGTTGCCGCGGGAATCGACGATGGCGATGTTCTGCGGCTTCAGCCCGGGCACCGCGGCGGCGATCAGGTTCAGGATCGCCTGCACCCCGTCGCGATCGAGCGAGGCGGCCCCTTGCATGGTGAGCAGCACGCTCGCTTGCGCCGCACGGGATTCGCGCGCGAACGGCGCCCGGTGCGCCAGCACGAGGTGTACGCGGGCAGCGCGCACACCCTGGATTGCCTCGATGGTGCGGGCGAGCTCGCCTTCCATGGCGCGGGTTTCGTCGATGCGTTCCTGGAACGGGGTCATGCCGAGCATGTCGGCGTGGTCGAAGATGCCGTAGCCGACGGTGCCGCCCGAGGGCAGGCCCTGGCGGGCGAGCAGCACGCGCGCGGCCGGCACCTGGTCTTCCGGGACCATGATCTCGGACCCGCCGGCGGCGAGGCGGTAGGGGACGTGGGCGCGGCTGAGGGCTTCCGTCATCTGGCCGGAGTCGCGCAGGGCGAGGTCCCCGTAGAGCAGCGACATGGGCTGGGCGCCGCTGCTGAGCACGAGCAAGGCGAGGAGGGCCAGGGTGCCGAGGCCGACGGCGGCGAGCGCGCTGAGGCGGGCAAGGCCGAGCGTCTTCAGCCCGTCGAGCAGGGGTTTCATGGGCTTGGGGCCTGCGGGAGCGGGCCAGGGGGGGAGTGCAACCGGATCATCGCCAACACGGGGTCTGCCGCGGGGCACTCTCGGGTGTGCGGGTTAGCGGGGGGTTAACAGCCCGGCAGGAATTGCCGGGGGCGGCGGCCGGAGGCGTCTCCCCTCCCCTTGCGGGAGGGGCCGGGGGGTGCGGTCGGCTCCGAGTTCCCCGGTCAGGCCCGTGCCGCTGGCCCCCCTCCCCCGACCCTTCCCGCAAGAACGAGGACGAATCCATGGCCGCGCAGATCGGGAAGACGTTCCTGACGCAGAGGTTGCCCCAGTTGTGTTTAACGCTTTGCGCCCGGCGAACCCTGGAGTTCTGCTTACAGGAGACCCGGACTATAGGGCCGTCTATGTCGTGCAAATAGATGGCTATTTCAATTTCCGTATCATGACGGAGCACATTAAAAAACAGCTCAGAGAAAGGCTGTATCTACAAGGGAATTGATATCCATTAATTTGACAATAGTTGCTTGGTCCATGTTGACTTCGAACATTTTTCCTTCCCAGCTTACAGAATAAATTCTGCCAAAGAGCATAACTGCGTGCATCGCGCCGACTCCTACCCGGCCACCATGGCTCGCTACATAGACTTCCTTAAGAATGTGCTCCTTGGACCGTTTCTGGTTCGTCCATATTTCTCCAGCATGCGCTATTGCATGCCTTGTAGTATTTGCGTTCGGAAAATACGTATCGAACAGACGGGCTGCTTTCCTAAGTTTGGCATTATCGACATTGTCTCGCGTCTTAGGGCACATGCCTACCTGTCGTCTTAGGGCAGCCAGAGAACACCCGAAATGATATATGTTCAATGCCCCTTCCTTGGCTGCGACGATGCGGTACCGGGTAAAGATGCCAGTGAGTTCCCCTCGCGTCGGATCCCCGCCTCTCTCCATTAGCTCAAATAGCTGGGCAGCTACTGTGAACGCGTTAATGAACGTGGATAGGTTTATCCGGTTCATTGACACGCACTCACAGACGGCATTCTCCTCTGGCGAAAGAGAAGATTCGTGCATTGAACGCTCCCCCTTCCCGGGCTTTACGTCGTCTCGACGGGCCTGCTTCGCTGCGCCCCTCACACCCCGCCGGTCACATCGATCGTCACCCCCGTCACGAAATCCGCGTCCGCCGAAGCCAGGAAGGCGATCACCCGCGCCTGATCCACCGCCTCCGCCACCCGGCGCAGCGGCGTGCGCGCCAGCTCCGCCGCGCGATCCTCCGGCGGCCGCTGGTTCCAGTGCGGGCGGATGCGCTCCGTCAACGTCAGGCTCGGCGCGATCGCGTTCACCGTGATCCCATGCGGCCCAAGCTCGCTCGCCAGCTTCTTCGTGAACGCAATGATCCCGCCCTTCGCCGCCGCATAGGCCGACGAGCTCGACAGGCTCAGCCCCCGCCCCGCGATCGACGCCAGGTTGACGATCCGCCCATGCCGCTGGCGCTTCATCACCGGCACGACCTCATGGCAGAACAGGAACGTCCCGCTCAGGTTGAAGTCGATCAGCCGCTGCCAATCGGCGAAGCTGAGCTGCTCGACCGTCGCCGCCGGGCGGTTGATGATGGTGCTGCCACCGACCGCGTTCACCAGGATGTCGATCCCGCCCAGCTCACGCGCCGTCCATTCCACGACCTCGCTCACCTGCTCGGGGTCGAGCGCGTCCGCCACCCGCCCGGCCACCCGCCCGCCGGACTCCGCCACGGCATCGAGCAGGGATTCCAGCCGTTCGGCGTCGGTATCGACCGCCACCACCACGCCGCCCTCGGCGGCGATGATCTCGGCGGTGGCACGCCCGATGCCGCTCGCCGCGGCGGTGATCACCGCCACCTGGTCGGTGAAGCGCACGCCCTAGCCCCCCGCGGCTTCGGCATCGATCGCCGCGGCGAAGGCGGCGAGCGTGTGCGCGACGTCGGCCTCCTCATGCGCGAGCGAGACGTAGTATTTGCTTTCGCCCTTCAGCACGCCGCCCGCGCGCAGGCGCCGGTTCACCCGCCGCGCGCGCTCGGCATCGGCGCGCAGCACGCCGCGATAGTCGTGCGGCGGCGCGTCAGCGAACATCACGTCGAACAGCGGCGGCTCGCCCGAAAGCTGCGCCGGCAGGCCGGCGTTCCGCAGGATATCGCGCATGCCCGTCATCAGCGCCCGCCCGGTGGCGAACACCCGCTCATACGCGCCGGGGCGGCGCAGGACTGCAAGCGTCGCAAGCCCCGCCGCGGCGGCGACCGGGTTGCCGGACAAGGTGCCGATCTGCATCAGGAATTGGTCCGCCCCGACCGTTTCGCGGTCGAACAAGGCCATGATGTCGGCCCGCCCGGCGATCGCGGCGAGCGGGAAGCCGCCGCCGATGATCTTGCCCAGGGTGCAGATATCAGGCGTCACGCCGTAATATTCTTGCGCGCCGCCGTAGGCGAAGCGGAACCCGGTCACCACCTCGTCGAAGATCAGCGGGATGCCGTATTCCGCGGTGACCGCGCGCAGCCGCGCGAGGAAGCCGGGCGCGGGCGGCAGCAGGCGCTGGAACGGTTCCAGTATCACCCCGCCCAGCTCGTCGTGCCGGGCGCGGATCAGTTCCTCCGCCGCGTCGGCGTCGTTGAAGGGCGCGACCAGCACCTCGTCGGCGACGCTCGCCGGGATGCCGGGAGAATCCGGCACGGGGCGGGGGAAATTGCCGGGGCGCAGCGGCGCCAGGCTCATGAGCGAATAGTCGCTCATGCCGTGGTAGCCGCCCTCGAATTTCAGGATCTTGTCGCGCCCGCGCCAGGCGCGGGCGAGGCGCATGGCGTAAAGGTCCGCCTCGCTGCCGCTGGAGACGAAGCGCACCTGATCGGCGCAGGCGACCGCATCGACGATTTCGGCGGCAAGCCGGATGCCCGGTTCGCTGTTGGCGAAGAAGGTGGTGCCGCGGGGCAGTTGTTCGCGCACCGCCTCCAGCACCTCGGGGTGGCCGTGGCCGATGAACATCGGGCCGGAGCCGAGCAGGAAATCGATGTATTCGTTGCCGCTGACGTCGCGCACCCGGCCGCCGAGGCCCTCGGCGATGATGAGGTCGCCCGGCATGTTGCCGAAGCTGCCGCCGGGCAGCACCCGGCGCGCGGTCTCGATCAGGGCGCGCTCACGCTCGCTCGGGGGGATCGTGGTCATCTCCGTTCTCCGTCAGGCTGACAGCGCAGCAGACCACCGCCCGCACGCCGCGGCAAGGCGACGCACCTGGGCGGGCGGCCACCGGTTGGCGGACGGACCACGCCCGCGCGACCGACCGGGAGCGGCACCTCGCCGGCCGGAGAAGGTGACGGCGCTACGCGCCCGCCGGGGTCAGTTTCACGACGGGAATACGCCGCGTCGTGCGACCTTGGTAGTCTTCGTACGGACGATACATCGCGACCAGACGCGGCCAGAGCCGATCACGCTCTTCCTCCGCGACAGGCCGGGCCGTGACCGGAATGCGCCGGGGACCGATCTGCAGCTCGGCCGTCGGATCGGCCTCGAGGTTCAGAAACCATCCCGGATGCGTCGGCGCCCCGCCCTGTGACGCGACGAGAATGAAATCGCGTCCGTCGGCGAGATAGAGCACCGGCACCGTGCGCGCCCGACCCGACTTGCGGCCCGTGGTGGTCAACAAACCGACCGGCGCCCCGGACGGGAAGCGACCCAGCAGTTTTCCGCCGCTCAGCCGATAGATCCAGGTGTTGAGCGCGCTCGCGGCGCGCATGACGGATTTGCGCATGGGGCGAACCCTCTCTGTCGCGCCGGGCCGCGACCGAGGCCGCGCCCCGACATGCCCGCATACCGAGGCAGCGCCCTGCCGGTCGGCTTGTCAAATATCCGCCGCCGATCGCCGGTGCGCGCGCCCCCTATGATACCCTGGCGGGTCGAACCGGCTCCCTGTATCCATTTCCGCTTTCCGACGGTACCCATGACCCAACCGAAGCCCCGCGTCGCCCTGTTCGTGACCTGCCTCGTCGACCTGCACCGGCCCTCCGTCGGCTTCGCCGCGATCCGGCTGCTGGAGGCCGCCGGCTGCCAGGTGGAAGTGCCGCGCGCGCAGACCTGCTGCGGACAGCCAGCCTATAATTCGGGCGACCGCACCACCGCGCGCGACTTGGCGCGCCCGCTGCTCGATGCGTTCGGCGGCTACGACTATGTCGTCGTCCCGTCCGGCTCCTGCGCGGGGATGCTGAAGCACCATCTGCCGCATCTGTTCGACGACGATCCGAACCTGCGTGCCCGGGCCGACGCGCTGGCCGGGCGGGTGTTCGAGCTCGTGAGCTTCCTCGCCGACGTGATGAAGATGGAGCGGCCGCCGGGACGCTGGACCGGCGGCGCGGTGACCTACCACGACAGTTGCTCGGGCCTGCGCGAGCTTGGGGTGAAGGACCAGCCGCGCCGGTTGCTGGCGGCGGCGGGCGCGGCGGTGACGGAAATGGCCGAGCCTGAGATCTGCTGCGGCTTCGGCGGCACGTTCTGCGTGAAATACCCGGAAATCTCGGTGCGCATGGCGAGCGACAAGACGCGCGACATCGCCGCCACCGGGGCGGGCACAGTGCTCGCCGGCGACCTCGGCTGCCTGCTCAACATCGCCGGGCGGCTCTCGCGCGAGGGCCACCCGGTCGCGGTGCGCCATGTCGCCGAAGTGCTGGCCGGCATGACGGACGAGGTCCTCCCGATCGGCGCCCCCCGCCCGCGCGGCTGATCCCGTCTGCGACGCCGGCCGGTCGCCACGCAGCATCACGCGACAGAGATCGCGTTCCTGCGCCATGTCATGGTCGCGGGGCCAGGGAAGACGCGCACGCCCACACAAATGTCGATGGTGCAGCGCCGCTGCCCGCGTTAGCCTGATCGCGACGGGGTCCGGGCTGCGGGCCGCCACACGGGAGTGCGCGCGTGTCCGATACCGCCAATGGGTCCGCCAGGCCGCATGCCGCGCAGGCGGCCGGCGCCGCCGTCAGTCTCGCCGCCCTCGGGGTGGTGTTCGGCGACATCGGCACGAGCCCGCTCTACACCTTCACGACCGTGCTCGACGCCACCGGCGCGCATCCCGCCCCGCGCGCCATCCTGGGCGCGCTGTCGCTGATCTTCTGGACCTTGATCATTGTCACGGCGGTGAAATACGTGGCGCTGGCCATGCGCATCGACAACGACGGCGAGGGCGGGATCCTGGCGCTGATGTCGCTGCTCGGCGTGAAGAAGCAGAAGCGGCGGGTCATCGTGCTAGTGGGGCTGCTCGGCGCCGCATTGATCTACGGCGACGGCGCGATCACGCCGGCGATCTCGGTGCTTTCCGCGCTCGAAGGGATCGACATCGTGGCGCCGTCGTTCCAGCGCTTCGTGCTGCCGGTGACGGTGGTGATCCTGCTCGCCCTGTTCGCCGTACAGCGGCAGGGCACCGCGCGCATCGGCAGGCTGTTCGGGCCGGTCATGGCGGTCTGGTTCGCGACCATCGCGCTGCTCGGCATCGGCGGGATCGTGCGCAATCCGGCGGTGCTGCGCGCGCTTGACCCGATCTACGGACTTTCGTTCCTCGCCTCCGGCGGCATGGCGGCGTTCGCGGTGCTGGGCGGGGTGTTCCTCTGCGTCACCGGGGCGGAGGCGCTGTATGCTGACATGGGGCATTTCGGCCCGACCCCGATCCGCCGCGCCTGGTGGGCGGCGGTGCTGCCGAGCCTCGTGCTGAACTACGCCGGCCAGGCCGCGCTGGAACTGAGCGGCGCACCGAGCCCCGGCAACATCTTTTTCCGCCTCTGCCCCCCGCTGCTGCTGGTGCCGCTGGTCGTGCTCGCGACGATCGCCACCATCATCGCCAGCCAGTCGATCATCACCGGGGCGTTCTCCATGACCCGCCAGGCGATCCAGCTCGGCTGGATGCCGCGGCTGCAGATCGTCCAGACGTCCTCGCACGGCTACGGCCAGATCTACGTGGGGGCGGTCAACTGGCTGCTGATGCTGGCGACCCTCGGGCTCGCCGTCGGATTTCGCAAATCCGACAACCTGGCCTCGGCCTACGGCATCGCCGTGTCGCTCACGATGCTGATGACCACGATGCTGCTGTTCATCGCCATGCGCGAGGTCTGGCACTGGGGCCTCCTGCGCGCGGCGGCCCTGGCGGGGGCGCTGCTCGTGGTCGACGTCGCGTTCGTCTCCGCCAACATGCTGAAGGTCGCGGACGGCGGCTACGTGCCGCTGCTGCTGGCGGGCGCGGTCTACGGCGTCATGCTGGTCTGGCACACCGGCGCGCAGGCGATCGAGACGCGGCTGCGCGACAGCCTGCTGCCGATCGCAACCTTGACGGAGCGCATGACGCGCGACGCCATCCCGCGCGTGCCGGGGACGGCGGTGTTCCTGACGCGCACCGATCGCGACGTGCCGCCCTCGCTCCTGTGGCACCTCAAGCACAGCCGCGCACTGCAACGGCACGTGTTCATCCTGACCGTCGTCACCGAGCCGATACCCTGGATCGCCCCGGCGAAGCACCTGACGGTCACGCCGCTCGCCGAAAACGTGTGGCGTGGGAAGGCGCGGTTCGGCTTCATGCAGCGGCCCGACGTGCCGGCGCTGCTGGCGCAGGCGCATGCGGCGGGGTGCGGCATCGATCTGGCCGACATCACCTATTTCGTCGGCCACGAGACGATCGTCGCGCGCGAGGACGGCAGGGGCCTGCCCCGGGCGGTGGAAGCGATCTTCGCCTTCCTGCAACGCAACTCCGCCCACGTCACCGACTATCTCCGGCTGCCGGCCGAACAGGTGGTCGAGATCGGCCGGCAGGTCGCGCTGTAGTGCGGTTGAAGACCGGGGGGCAGAGCCCTCCGGCTTTCTTCACGGCATCCCCGCAAGCTCCCGCCACTCCGCCTCGGTCAGCACGCGCACCCCGAGTTCCGCCGCCTTGCGCGCCTTGGATCCGGGATCGGCGCCGACTACCACGAAATCGGTCTTCTTCGATACCGATTCGGTGACGTTCGCGCCCAGCGCCTCCGCCCGCGCTTTCGCCTCCGGCCGGGTCATCGTTTCCAATGTGCCGGTGAACACGACGGTCTTGCCGGCGACCGCGCTGTCCGCCTCCGCCCCGCGCGCCGCGGGGACGATGTTCAGCAGGCCGGCGAGTTCGTCGAGGGTTTCGACATTGCGCGGCTCGCAGAAGAAGTCTGCCAGCTCCTCGGCGATCGCGGGACCGATGCCGAGGATGCTGCCCAGCGCCTCGCGCGCCTCGGACCCCACCGTCGTTGCGGCCAGCATCTGCGCGCGCCATTCGGGGAAGCGCGCGTAGTGGCGCGCCAGCAGCCGCGCGTTGCGCTCCCCGATGCGGCGGATGCCGAGCGCGTAGATGAAACGATCGAGCGGGATGGTGCGCCGGTTCTCGATCGCGCGCACGAGGTTCCGCGCCGACAGCGCGCCCCAGCCTTCGCGCGCGGCGATCTCGGCTTCCCGCGCCGGCAGGCGGAAGATGTCGGCGGGGCCGGTGAGCCAGCCGGCGGCGTGGAATTCGGCCACCGTCTTGTCACCCATGCCGTCGATGTCGAAGGCGGGGCGGGAGGCGAAATGGATCAGCCGCTCCACCACCTGCGCGGGGCAGATGAGGCCGCCGGTGCAGCGGCGCACCACCTCGCCCGGCGGGCGCAGCGCCAGGCTGCCGCAGACCGGGCAATGGTCGGGGAAGACGAACGGGGCCGTGTGCGGTGGGCGGCGTTCGGCCACCACCGCGACCACCTGCGGGATCACGTCGCCGGCGCGCTGGATCAGCACGGTGTCGCCGACGCGGACGTCCTTGCGCGCGATCTCGTCCTCGTTGTGCAGCGAGGCGCGGGCGACCAGCACGCCGCCGACGTTCACCGGCTCCAGCTCCGCAACCGGGGTGAGCGCGCCGGTGCGGCCGACCTGGAGGCGGATTGCGCGCAGCACGGTCGTTGCCTGCTCGGCGGGGAATTTCCACGCGGTCGCCCAGCGCGGAGCGCGGCCGACGAAGCCCAGGCGTTGTTGCAGAGCCAGATCGTCGATCTTGTACACCACGCCGTCGATGTCGTAGTCCAGGCCGGCGCGCGCCGCTGCCATCTCGGCCTGGAAGGCGGCCGCCTCGGTCTCGTCGGCGAGCAGGCGCGACAACGGGTTGACGGTGAAGCCCCAGTTGCGCAGCCGATCCAGGTAGCCGCTGTGGGTGGCGGCCGGCGCCTCGGTCGCCTCGCCCATCGCGTAGGCGAACAGGGACAACGGACGCGATGCGGTGATCCTGGAGTCGAGTTGGCGCAGGCTGCCGGCGGCGGCGTTGCGGGGGTTGGCGAACAGGCGCTCACCGGCCTTCTCCTGCGCCGCGTTCAGCGCCAGGAAGTCGGCCTTGGTCATGAAAACCTCGCCGCGGATTTCTATCAGCGCCAGGGCGGTGCCGTGCAGGCGTTGCGGGACCGATCCCATGGTCCGGAGGTTGGGGGTGACGTCCTCGCCCTCGGTGCCGTCGCCGCGGGTGGCGCCGCGGACGAAGCGTCCGCGCTCGTAGGTGAGGTTGATCGACAGGCCGTCGATCTTCGGCTCGCCCACCAGGCGCAGGGGCGCGCCGGCGGGCAGGCCCAGGAAGCGGCGCACGCGGGCGCCGAACTCGGCGAAGCCCGCGTCGTCGAACACGTTGTCGAGCGAGAGCATCGGCTGGATGTGGCGCAGCTTCGCGAACCCCCCCTCCGGCGCGGCGCCGACCCGGCGGGACGGGCTATCGGGGCGGACCAAGGCGGGGAAGCGGGATTCGATCGCGGCGTTGCGGACGCGCAGGGCGTCGTAGTCGGCATCGGTGATCTCCGGCGCGTCGCGCTGGTGGTAGGCGCGGTCGTGATGGGCGATCTCGGCGGCGAGCCGGGCGAGCTCGGTCGCGGCTTCGGTTTCGGTAAGGTCTTCCACCTGGGGGTCGGTTCGGGGGCGTCTGGTCATGGGCGGGGGCGGTGCGGGGCGCGCTTGGAGTGCATGCCCGGCACTATGGCGCGGGGCGCGGGGGAAGCGCCATGGGCGGAGTGGGCCCGGGGCAACCGCGTGCAGTTCCACGCTGCCGTGACGGCAGGAGGAACGCCGGCACTTCCGGGACGGGACATCCCGTCAATCGCCTGCATGAACCGGCGGGAGGATCAGGGCCGGTGCCGGCGGCCGGCCCAAATTCAACACAGAGAAGAAAGGCGGCCGGCGCCCTGCTTTCCCCATGCCGAGCTTTCACCGCATCTCACCGGCACCGGATGCAGACTTCAGGGGACGCACGCGGCCGGAACAGGAGAGGCCCCTCTGCGTCCTCCTTCTTCCTCGCCGTTCTTCTCCGGGTTGAAATCCCGGATCACCCACTGTGGGAGGCCGGGCCCGTCGCGTGCGACGACCGCCAGGAACGGTGCGTCGTGCCGTTCGGTCGTCCGCGGTGCGGGGCCGCGGCTCCGTGCTACACGTGCGCGGACAACGCTCAGACGAGGCACCCATGCGAACGGTCGAGGTTCTTGCCATCCAGCGCATCAGCGCCGCCGATCGCGCCAGGATCGAAGCGGTCGATCCGGCGATCCGGCTGACCGACGCCGGCGGCTGGTTCGACGGCGAGATCCGCGCCACCTGGCCGACGCAGACGGCGACCCGCTACCTCGCGCCCGACGCCGCCGGCAGCGGCACGCGCGCGGAGCGCGACCGGCTGCTGGCGGAAGCGGAAGTGATCCTGGGCGGCTGGCCGTTCCCGCTCGACCTGCGCGCCCGGGCGCCGAAGCTGCACTGGTTTCATCAGCGCCCGGCCGGCGCGAGCAACCTGCGGCTCGGCGATCTGTGGGGCAGCGACGTGGTGGTGACCACCTCGCGCGGGTCGGGCAACACCCTGGCGATGGCGGAATACGCGATTGCGGGGATTCTGCATTTCGCCAAGGGGCTCGATCGCGCGGTGGTCGATCGGGACGCGGGCGCGTTCGATCATCGCGCCTACCGGCCACTGCTGATCGAGAGCAAGACGATGTGCGTCATCGGCGCCGGCGGGATCGGGCGCGACGTCGGCCGGCTGGGCGCGGCGCTCGGGATGCGGGTGGTCGGCACGCGGCGACAGGTCGCGGAAGGGACGCCGCTGCCGGCAGGGTTCGACCGGCTGGGCGGGCCGGAGGCTTTGGATGCGTTCCTCGCCGAGAGCGATTTCGTGGTGGTCTGCTGCCAGTGGACCGAGGAAACGACCCGGCTGATCGATGCCGCCCGCCTGGCCGCGATGAAGCCCGGCGTCGTGCTGGTGAACGTCGCGCGCGGCGAAATCGTGGACGAGGCGGCACTGGTCGAGGCCCTGGCGCGCGGCCACCTGCGCGGCGTGGTGCTGGATGTCTACCTGGGCGAGTTCGAGCACACGCCGCCGGAAGCTCTGTGGCGCGATCCGCGGGTGCTGATCACGCCGCATGTCTCCGGCGCCAGCGACCGCAACCGGCACGGGGCGATCGAGGTGTTCTGCCGCAACCTGCGCGCGTATCTGGACCGCGCGCCGCTGGAGAACGTGATCGACTGGGACCGCGGCTACTGAGCGGATCATCCGCACGAAACCGTCAGGTCCGCGCAAGCGCGGCGGATCTCGTGCATTGTCGCCGCTCCCCTGCGCGGAGAGCCGCGATGCAGATCGCAGTCGGCTATGAGCTCATCTACGACGTGCCGCAGCCGACGCCGATGCTGCTGGCGCTGACGATCCATCATTCCCGCGCGTCCGACCTGATCGCGCCGGACTACCTGGTGACCGCGCCGTCGGTGCCGGTCTCGGGATATCGCGACTCGTTCGGCAACTGGATCAGCCGCATCGTCGCCCCGGCGGGGCGCATCGTTCTGTCGGCGCGCGCCGTGGTGAACGATACCGGATTGCCCGATCCGGTCCGTCCGGAGGCGATCCAGCACCAGGTGCAGGATCTGCCCGAGGAGACGTTGCAGTTCCTGCTCGGCAGCCGGTATTGCGAGACGGACCGGCTGACGGAGACCGCCTGGCGCCTGTTCGGCACGGTGCCGCCCGGATGGGGACGGGTGCAGGCGATCTGCGATTTCGTGCACCGCCATCTTCGTTTCGGCTACGCGCATGCGCGGCCGACCAAGACGGCGTTCGAGGCCTACGAGGAAGGCACCGGGGTGTGCCGGGATTTCGCGCATCTCGCGGTGGCGTTCTGCCGCTGCATGAACATCCCGGCGCGATATTGCACGGGGTATCTGGGCGATATCGGGGTGCCGGCGATGGACGCGCCGATGGATTTTTCCGGGTGGTTCGAGGCGTATCTGGGCGGGGCGTGGCACGTGTTCGATGCACGGTTCAACACGCCGCGGATCGGGCGGGTGCTGCTGGCGCGGGGGCGGGATGCGGCGGATGTGGCGATCGCGACGACGTTCGGGCCGAACACCTTGGCGGGGTTCACGGTGGTGGCGGAGGAGGTTGCGCAGTTGTAGCGCGGATCGCTGAAGCGGGCGGAAGCGCCCGCACCCCCCGCCCGGGTCGGCGGCGGGGAGATCGTCGATGCGGCGGCGCTGAAGAAGGCACTGGCTCCAAGGCGGCTGCGGGGTGATCCAACCCTGCTCTTGTGTCACGAATCAAACGGCAGGACCCGAACGCGTTTGGCGCCTTCGCTGCCGGCGGGCTTCGGCGCAGCCCATTCAGTGGGCCCGGATCCAGCCGGCTGCTGCAGCGACCACCCGCTTTTCGATTCCGAAAAACCCATGTTGCGCGAAAGCTTCGCAGGCGGATGAGCGCGGCCAGGAACCACCGGCGAACACCTGCACGTCCACGGCCGGCGCGGCCGTCAGCGCCGCCTTGATGGCGGGTGCATTCGACGGAGGCGAGAGCCGGCATCCGTCGTCGCGATGGACCTGGATCGGAACCGGCACGGCGATCCGGCCCAGAGCCACGTCGAAGACGGAATCGCGCGGGCCGGGAACAGAAACGGGCGAGCTGATGACGACCCCCTTGATGCTGCCGGCCGGCAGAGTCGCAGCGCCCACCATGGCCGCAGGCGCCCCTGCGCTGGTACCCACGAGCCAGATCGGCGCGGTGGTACGCTGACGGACCACCCGCACGATCTCGGCGATGGCACGCTGGTTGGCCGGGCCGACGCGATCTCCCCTCAGCCCGGCCCGTTCCCGGGCGGCGTCTACCGCGACGAACAGAAATCCCTGCGCCAGCCATTGCGCGCGGGTGCGGATCAGGAAGTTGCCGGGCCGCGCGATAACGCCATCGTCGCCGATCCCGATAAGCCCGTTGCCACCGGGAAACATCACGACCGCGGCGGCGGGCGGAGAGGCTGGCGCGAGGAACAGGACATTCTGCCGTGCGCCATCGATGGTGATCGGAACAACCGTGGGTCCCGGCGCCGCTGCGGCTGCGACACGCGCGCCGGCGATCGACGCCAGCAAGGCCAGGAGGATCATGCGGCGGAGAACGAACATCGCTCGGCAGCCTCTTGCGGTCCGGACCTCGCCGTATGCTAGTCGATCGCGGTTGTCAGGTCATCCCTTCCGAAGCGCGAGAGGACCTGGACCCGGACCCCCTGGTGGCCCATGTCCTGGTGCATATACAGAATGTTTGGTGACGATACTATCATCATTCTCATTATCGCGCGGCTGTCTCAGCAGGCCTCTCACCTCAATCAGTGGAGAAGCGGATCAGATAGTCGTCCACGTCCTGCCGGTGCGGGGCAGGATCAGTAATGATAGCGGCACTGGACGATGGTGACGCACTGCGCATCGCCCTTGCCGTCAACCGCATAGACCAGCCGGTGTTCGTTGGTGATGCGACGCGACCAGAAGCCGGCAAGGTCGCCCTTCAGCGGCTCGGGCTTCCCCAGCCCCGTGAAGGGCATACGCCGTGTGTTCTCGATCAGCTCATGCAGCCGCGCGTGCGTCCCGGCGTCGTGGCGGCACCAGTGGAGGTAATCCTCCCACCCGCCATCCGTGAAATGGACCCTCAAGCCGGAGTGCGGCCGTTCCCAGGGGCGAGCAGCGAGCGCTCCCGCGCACCCCCGGCCTTTGCCTGGCGGATGGACGTCATCAGGCGCTCGGCATTCTTCGGGCTGCTCAGCAGGTGCACCGTCTCCTGCCAGCCCGCGAATTCGTCTTCGGACATCACCACGACGTTGCCCTTGCCGCCCGTGCGCGTGACGACAAGCGGCTCACGGTCGGCAATCACGCGGTCGAAATAGCCTGCCATGTTCTGGCGCAGCTCGGTGAAGGAAATATGGCTCATGCCGGAATCCTGGCGTACTGTACTGGACTATGTACCGAAAGAGCTCCGAACGTCAAGCGACGCCGTCAGGTGGCCGTCGTCGACGTCGCCCCTCGGCAACCCCTGATAGGAAAGCGCGCCTCTCGCGGCCCGCTCCTCCACAGCCTGCGCCCGATCACCCGGCGCAGCGAAGGTGCCAGCACCACGGGCCCCCCTCACCCCCGCAGCAACGTCGAGACGAACAGCAGCGCCCACCCCAGCATCAGCAGGCTCCCCCCCATCGGCGCCAGGAACCCCACCGGCCAGGACAGCAGCGCCAGCCCATAGATCCCCCCGCAGAACAGCAGGATCCCGACCAGGAACGCCGCCCCGGCGAACCCCGCCACCCGCCCGCCGCCGCGCCCCACCCACAACCCGCAGCCGACCAGCGCCAGCGCGTGCCAGCCCTGCATGCGCACCGCGCTCTCCACCATCCCGAGCCGCGCCGGGCCGATCGCGGCCAGCGCATGCGCCGCCAGCGCGGCCATCGCCACCGCCGTCATCCCCGCCAGCGCCCCGGCGCCGATCCATACCCGCTCCATTGCCTCTCCTTGCTCTTCCGTACGGTCGCGCGCGCCTATAGCATCCGAACGACCATGCCGCGCGGCGACCTCTTCCCCGAGATCGGCCCTTTCGAGACCGGCTATCTGCCGTTGTCCGCTGGCCACGTGATGTACTGGGAGCAGGCGGGCAACCCGCGCGGCCGGCCGGTGCTGTTCCTGCACGGCGGCCCGGGAGCCGGCGCAGGCGCGGTGCACCGTCGTTTCTTCGATCCCGAGTTCTGGCGCATCGTCATTTTCGACCAGCGCGGCGCCGGCCGCTCCCGCCCGCTCGGCAGCCTGGCCGACAACACCACCCCGGACCTCGTCTCGGATATCGAGACCCTGCGCCGCCACCTGGGCCTCGAGCGCTGGCTGCTGTTCGGCGGCTCCTGGGGCTCCACCCTCGCGCTCGCCTACGCCCAGGCCTATCCCGACCGGGTCGCGGGCTGCGTGCTGCGCGGCGTGTTCCTCGGTCGCCCGGCGGAGCTGGATTGGTTCCTGCACGGGCTCCGCGTCGTATTTCCCGACGCCCACGCGGCTTTCGCCGGCTACCTGCCGGAGAATGAGCGTGCCGATCTGCTCGGCGCCTATCTGCGCCGGCTGACGGACCCCGATCCCGCGGTGCACCTGCCCGCGGCGCGGGCCTGGTCGGTGTACGAAGGCTCGGCCAGCACCCTGCTGCCGAGCCCGGAGACCGTGAGTTCCTTCGCGCAGGACCGCACCGCGCTGGGGCTCGCGCGGATCGAGGCCTATTATTTCGCGCACGGGCTGTTCCTGCCACCCGGCGGGCTGCTCGGGGGGATGGGGCGGATCGGCCACATCCCGGCCGAGATCGTGCAAGGCCGCTACGACATGATCTGCCCGCCCGCCACCGCCTTCGAGCTGGCTGCCGCCTGGCCGGCGGCGCGCCTGTCCGTCGTGCCGGACGCCGGGCATTCGGCGCTGGAACCCGGCATCCGCCGCGCGCTGGTCGCCGGGGTCGAACGCTTCCGCCACGGGCGCTAGTGGTCCGATGCTGACGCCCGCTTTCGGGCGCCAGCCGAATCGGCCCACAAAAACGCGTCGGCGCACGGGCGCATCCGCCCGCCGGCACGATATCACCAGGCATCGAGCCCAATACGGAGAGCAACACGAATGAACGTCGGCGTGATCGGACTTGGCACCATGGGCATGGGCGCCGCGGTGAACCTGCTGCGCAAAGGCCACCGGGTCACGGGCTGCGACCTGCGCCCGGCGGCGCGGGAGGCGCTGACCGCGGCCGGCGGCGCGGCGGTGAATCGGCCGGACGCGCTGCCGGATGATCTGGAGGCGCTGCTGATCCTGGTCGTGAACGCGGCGCAGGAACAGGAGGTCCTGTTCGGCCCGCAGGGCTGTGCCGCGCGGCTGCCGCGCGGCGCGGTGGTGATCTGCTCCACCACCGTCGCGCCGGAAGCCGCGCGCGGGCTGGAACAGCGGCTGACCGAGGCCGGGCTGCTGATGCTGGACGCCCCCGTCTCCGGTGGCCGGGCGGGCGCCGACGGCGGCACCATGACGGTGATGGGTTCGGGCGCACCGGCGGCGTTCGACCGTGCCGCGCCGGTGCTCGACGCGATCGCGTCCAAGGTCTGGAGGCTCGGCGATGCCGCCGGGATCGGCAGCACGGTGAAGATGGTGAACCAGTTGCTGGCCGGCGTGCACATCGCGGTCGCTGGCGAGGCGCTGGCGCTCGGCATCCGCGCCGGGGCGGACCCGCAGGTGCTGTACGACGTGATCTGCACCTCGGCGGGCAGTTCGTGGATGTGGCAGAACCGGGTGCCGCATATCCTGGCCGGGGACGACACGCCGGCCTCGGCGGTGAACATCTTCGTCAAGGACCTGGGGATCGTGCTGGACCAGGCGCGCGCGCTGGCGTTCCCGGCGCCGATCGCGGCGACGGCGCACCAGCTGTTCCTCGGCGCGGCGGCGCTGGGCAATGGGGCGAAGGACGACGCTTTCGTGATCCGGGTATGGGAAGCGCTGACCGGGATCAAGCTGCCCGACGGCGGCTGAGCGGGCGGCGGGGCCGGGCGGACTGAAAGCGCCGTCGCGGGCTGCGCCGGAGGTGGCGCGGGGCCGTGTGCGGGCCCGGTCCGTGCCGAGGACGCGGGGCGCGCTGCAGCGGCCCGCGTGGACCGGCGGCCCCGTCGTTGAATTGCGCTATCGATATATTATCCGGAGCCCGGCGGAAGAATGCTGCCCGCCGTCTCTGGTGACATGGGGCGCGATCCGCAAGGCCACGCGGCCGTTGCACCAAATGTAAACCGCCTTGACGTCCGGATACGTATTCGGTCGCAACCTTATTATATTTTTGCAATGCTCCTTCCACTCTTCTACCCCCAGTCCAGCGATGACACGCAACATGGAGGCGGGAATGAGCTTCTTCAGGAATGCACTACTGGCTGGCGTTCTGGTTACGAGTTCGCTCGGCGCGGCCCACGCGGGATTCGTGAGTGGTGCGTTCACCGTCGATGTCTGGAGCGGGGATACGGTCACGACCCAGGCGGACCTTGCGCACCAGCCGACGTCGGCGACCGTCGTGGCAACTTTCACCTACACGGGGCCCATAGATTTCATTAATAACAACCCTCAGGGCGGCTCCAACACGTTCGCAAATTTCGGGTTCACGACCTCGAATATCTCCGGCTACAGCTCGAGCACCGGCACGAGTCTTGCGGCGTTTCTTACGACAACGATGAGCACAATAGGGGAAGTCGACAACAGCTACCTGACGTTCTCCGGCAGCTCGGCAGGCGGGATGGTTTCGGTGTCGCATGACGACGGGGCAAGCCTCTACGGCCCGGGCGGCGCGACGGTCTTTACCTCGCCAGATCCGACCGTCGAAATCACGAATACCGGCTTGCTGGCTCCCGGGGCTTTTGAACTGGTCTATGTCGAATCCAACGGATCGCCCGCGGACCTGACAATGTCAGTTCCGGAGCCGGCATCGTTCGCCCTGCTTGGCGCCGGCCTGATCGGCCTCGGCCTCGCGCGGCGTCGGCGCACGCTGAGCTGATCCCCCCCAGCGTGCAACGGGGGAACGCCGGCGATCCTGCGTTCCCCCGACGGCCGGTCTTCGCCATATCCGGGGCGAGCGATCGTGGCCCGGAGCTGTCGCTCCCTGAAGTCGCGGCCGGGAGCCCGCTCGAGACCGGATAACGGATGGCGGGCGGAACGGGACCGACACGGGACCGGTTGTCCAGCCCGGGCGGCACTCGCCGCTGCGGCAGAAAATGCGGCACGCGCGGCGCATCCCCCACGGCGCATCCCCAGCGCGTCGCGGTCAGGTCCGCCGGCCCGCAGTCGGCCGCACGCGGCCGACGATGACGCGCCGCCGGACCTGGTCTAGGCTCCCCCCGAACCGCAGCAGAACGGAGGGAACGCCTTGGATTTCACCGGCAAGGTCGCGCTGGTCACCGGCGCGGGTAACGGCATAGGTCGGGCCAGCGCACTCGGCTTCGCCCGACGCGGCGCCAGGCTGGTCGCGGTGGATCGCGATGCCGTGGGCGGCGAGGCCACCGTCGGCATCGCCCACCAGCACGGCGCGGAGGCGATCTTCATCGCCGCCGACGTGACGAAATCCGCCGACGTCGCCGCCTATGTGAAGGCCGCGCTCGACACATTCGGCGCCATCGACTGCTTCCACAACAACGCCGGCATCGAAGGCGCCGTGACGCCCACTGCCGAATACGACGAGGCGATGTTCGATGCGGTGATGAGCGTCAACGTCAAGGGCGTGTTCCTCGGCCTGCGCCACGTGCTGCCGGTGATGCTGCGCCAGAAGCGCGGCGCGGTGGTCAACACCGCCTCGGTCGCCGGGCTCATCGGCACGCCGGGAATGCCGGCCTATGTCGCGTCCAAGCACGCCGTGCTCGGCCTGACGAAGGTCGCCGGCAGCGAGGTGGCGCGCGCCGGCGTGCGGGTCAACGCAGTCTGTCCGGGGCCGATCGATACGCGCATGATCCATTCGCTCGAACAGATGATGAGCCCGGACGATCCCGGCGTGGCGAGCCAGCGCTACCAGGCGTCCCTCCCGATCGGCCGCTACGGCACCGCGGAGGAAGTGGCGAACGTCGTGCTGTTCCTCTGTTCCGACCTCGCGGGCAACGTGACAGGTACGCACTACGTGGTGGACGGCGGGCGCACCGCGACGCCCGGTGCGGCCACCACTGCCATGGCGCGCTGAGCCGTGGCCGGGCTGCTGGATGGACGCCTGGCGCTGGTGACCGGCGCTGGCTCCGGTATCGGCGCGGGCATCGCGCGCGCCATGGCCGCGGAAGGCGCGCGGGTGATCGTCGCCGACGTGGATCAGGCAGGTGCGGCGCAGGTGGCGGGCGAGATCGGCACCGCTGCCCGCGCGGTCGCACTCGACGTCACCGACCGCGCCGCGGTCGACGCACTGGCGGCCGCGATCCGCGCGCAGGACGGACCGGTCTCTGTGCTGGTCAACAACGCCGGCGTCATCCGCCGCGGCAAGCTCGCCGATCCCGCCGCGCGGGCGGACTGGGACGCGACCCTGGCGGTGAACCTCGACGGGCCCAACGTCGTGACGACGGCGTTCCTGGCGCAGCTGGTCGAAACCAAGGGCGCGGTGATCAACATCGGCTCGGTGCAATCCTTCGTCGCGCTGCCCAATTCGGCCGCCTATACCGCGTCCAAGGGCGGCGTGCGGGCGCTGACCAAGGCCCTGGCGATCGAGCTCTCCCCGCTCGGCGTGCGGGTCAATGCGATCGGGCCGGGCATGATTGCGACGCCGTTCAATGCGAAAGCGCGCGAAAACCCGGATTACATGCGCAACTTCAAGGACCGCATCCCGCTCGGCCGGCTGGGCGAGCCGGCGGATATCGCCGGACCGGCGGTGTTCCTGGCCTCCGACCTTGCCCGCTACGTCACCGGCGTTACCCTGCCGGTCGATGGCGGATTCCTCAGCCTATTGAAGGACGCAATGCATGAACGTCGAGATACTTTGCACCGGTGACGAGGTGCTGACAGGCAAGATCACTAACACCAATTTCAGCTACATCAGCCAGAAGCTGGAAGACGTGGGCCTCACCGTCGTCTGGGGCACCACGGTCGGCGACGACCGCGACCGCCTGCTGGAAGCCTTCCGCCTCGCCGCGGGCCGCGCGGACGCGGTGATCGTCAACGGCGGCCTCGGCCCCACCGTCGACGATTTGTCGCAGGAAGTCGCCGCCGCTGCGGCCGGCGTGAAGCTCGTGCTGAACGAGGCGTGGCTCGTGCAGATGGAAAGCTTCTTCGCGCGCCGCTCCCGCATCATGCCGCCCAACAACCGCAAACAGGCGATGCTGCCCGAAGGCGCGGAAGTGCTGGAGAATCCGGTCGGCACCGCCTGCGGCTTCGCGGTCGATATCGGCGCCGCGCGCTTCTTCTTCACCCCCGGCGTGCCGCGCGAGCTGCGCCGGATGCTGGAGGAGCAGGTGATCCCCCGCCTGCTCGCCCGATCCGGCAGCCCTGCCACAATCCGGCTCAAACGCTTCCATTCCTACGGGCTCGGCGAATTGCACGTGGACTCGCTGCTGGAAGGGATCGAATCCCTGGCCCCAGACGGCAGCGTGAAGCTCGGCTTCCGCGCGCACTACCCGCAACTCGAAACCAAGCTCACCGTGCGCGGCACCGATCCCGCAGACGTGGAGCGCAAGCTCGCCCCGGTCATCGCCGAAGTGCGCCGCCGGCTGGGTAATTTCATCCTCGCCGAAGACGACCGCACCCTGGAAGGCGTGGTCCTCGCCGCACTGCTCGAGAAGAACGCCAGCCTGACCTTGGTGGAGACCTTCACCGCCGGCCAGATCGCCGCCCGCATCGGCCACCTGCCCGGCGCCGAGCGCGCTTTCCGCCGCGGCCTCGTGCTGCGCGACCTCACCGACCTCGGCGCCACCATCGGGTTGGAAGACGCGCCGCGCCTCGGCCCGCTGTCGCAGGAAACCGCCGAAGCCACAGCCCGCGCCGCCCGCACCACCTCCGGGGCCACCCATGCACTCGCCGTGCTGATCGCACTCGACGACGGCGACGACCGCATCGACTTCGGCGGCACCATCCACCTCGCGATCGCCACCGCGGAACACACAGCCTACCGCCGCGCCCGCATCCTGGGCGGACGCGAATGGGTGCGCCTCGGCGCCGTCGAACTCGGCCTCGATTGCCTGCGCCGGTTCCTGCAGAATCTACCGGTGACCGAACGGATCGATTTCGAGAAGGTGTAGCACGCCCCCCAGCGGCGGAAGCGAGCCACCGCGACCCCGACAGGCCCAGTCCCCCGAGGCCCAGTCCCCTGGAGCCTAGCCGCTCTTATTCCCGGCATACCAGGGATTCGCTGGCGGGTGTCGCGTAAGACGTTGATCGAGCTCAAGGATTGGGTGTCGACGCCATCCTGTCCACGCGAGCGCGCCGAGCCACACCCGCCATGTCCGACGATACGATCGAGCCGTTCCGCTTTCTGTATCCATCCGACGAAGACCGCGGGTCAGGCTGGGCGCTTGTGGCGGGCGGTTGGTGAGCGAGACCACCGCTGGGCGAGAGCGGCCAGAGCGCGGGCGTGTCCCTCGATGTCCACGGCCGCAGGATCGAAGCGGCCGCCGACCCATGTGAGCCATTCCTCGTGCTCCTCATGGTCGGGATCGGCGATCGCTTCGAGGAACGCGCAGTAGCCCCAGGGGCCGCCGACATCTTCAGGCGGACAGCGTCCGAGTGCTTCGTTCAGGCGCGGATACGCCACTCCGGTGACCGCGTCGGTGATGCGCTCGATGCGCACGGTGTGCTCCCAGCCGTCGCCGAAGTCGTAGAGGTATTTGAACGACCGGACGCCGAAGTCCGGTTCAGGGATGCCCCAACCGATATCGCGGGCACGGAACTCGTAGAGAGTAGGACCGCATGTCCGTCCTGGACCGGGGTGGCTTGTCCCCTGCGCTGAGGATAGGCTCGCACCACGCGAGCAGCCCTCGCTGGCGCGGTATGGGCGAGCCACCCCGGTCCAGGACGGACATGCGATCTTACCATTGAGCTGGTAATCGGCCATGTGAAGATCGACGGCCGGCTTGATCGCCACTTCCTCGCCGACACGTACGGCGATGCAACCAGTGCGCTGCTGTGCGGCGCCGACTACAATCTGCGGCTGATCCTCAACTTCCGCGAAGAGTTTTTGCATGCCCTGCTGCGCTGGCTCGCCGGCAATCCCTTCGCCGCGCACTCATCCCGAAACCAGCGCAACCGGATTTTCAGGGCCGATTACGCGCTCCCCGTAACGGCGGCACGATTCTTGGCGGCGGCGCGCCGGCGACGGACGGCGACGAAAGCAAACGCCGGCACCAACACCATAAGGGTTGATGGTTCGGGGATCGGAGCGATGGCGCCGAACAGCCCATCCGCCTCTCCGTTGATGCCATCGGAGAAGAAAAGCGTGTTCGGGTTGCCGCCCGCGCCACCGTTGCCGAAGGTGAGGGCCCAAAGGCCTCCTGGATCGGCGCCGCCTACGTCGATCGGAATCGTGCCGACCAGCACTCCCGTCATTGGATCGAACACGTTGATCTCGCTGGCAACAAAGCTGAAATTGCCGACCAGCAGGTCGCCGCCGAACGCGCCGAAACTCGCAGGCGCGATGGCGATGCCCCACGGTGAGGCGAGCTTGCTGCCATCGACGAGTTGCTTGATGAAGTTGCCGCTGCTGTCGAACACTGCCACCACCCCCATCCCCTCGGTGGCCGCGATCTGGGCCGGTCGGCCGGCCGGCGCATAAGTGACGTAGATGTTGCCGTCGATGTTCTGTACGTTGAACGGCACCAGCCCAGCAGGGAGCAGTGGGTCCTTGAACGCATTGGCCCCGAGGGTCACTGGCGCGAACGAGCCATTGAAGACGTCGATACGATTTTGCGAATTATTGGCAGCGAAAAGGCGCGCCGAGGCAGCATCGATCGCGAGCCCGGTGTACGAAGCCCCGGGAGTGGTTGCCTGGATTTGTGCCGTCGTTCCCAGGCCCGGATTCCAGGCGGAGATGGTGCCGTTGAGGTTGGCGAATATAAAATTGGCCGGCGCGGAGCCCACCACAAAGGCGCTGGTGGCGTTATTGACCTGGCCGGTGGGGCCTTGCGGGCCACTTGCCGTCGTCGGGATCGTAACCGTAAGCGGCACTTTGGCGACACCGGCAGCCGTCACGCTGTAGAGCGTGGCGAGGCCCGTTCCTTGATCCGACACCCAGAACGGGCTCGTCGCGCTGAGCGAAACACCCCATGAGTTCTTCAGCGCAGAATCCGTGATGTCAGCCAGACCCGGAATATCAGAAACCAGATCCGTCTGGAGAAATGCGCCAGCCTCGGCTCGCGAGGCGCAAATGCCCAGGGCGCCGATACCGAGCGTCACCATCACCATGGATTGCCGAAGCAGAATTGCAGGTCGCATGCGCCATCCCCCCATATCGTGCGCCAAGCCACGGCGGACCAACACTCTGGATGCCGCCGTCCGTAGCCAAGTTCACGCGCCAACGGGGCCTATTATTCCCACGAAACGCCTTGCGGGACCGGTGATCACGCGAATGTTAACCGTTCTTATTCACGGCATACCAGGGATTCTCTGGCGGGTGTCGCGCATGACGTTGATAGAGCTTGAGGATCGGGTGCCGACACCATCCTGTCCGCGCGAGCACGCCAAGCCATGTCTTACGTGTCCAACGACACGATCCAGCCGTTCAACTTTCCAGCCATTGGCCGGAAGAAACTCACCGCCGCATTCGATGGTGGGCGTCTCACGTCCGATGGCGGGGTGATGCCGTTGGCCGCTGCAGAACGGCGAATGGGAATAGCCGAACGGCAGGCGACCCCGACCGCCGATCCACGTAACCCGCCCCTTGTGACGCATAGCGTGGCCGACCTCCTACGCACCCGCATGTTGGCGATCGCGTGCGGCTACGAGGATGCCGACGACCTTGTTCCGCGGCCTCGCCCGCAGCCTCCAGCCCGCCGGACCATGACACGCGGGGCGATCGCCCCGAACTCACCCAATCCTCCCAACCCCAACGTCGATCACGCCCAGGCCCAAATCGCGATGAAACAGGCGTCACGCCCATACACGGCCGCCATTCACGCCGCCGCAACAGCACCACCGCGATGAATAGGAAGGCCTAGTTCCCTGGCGGGCTCAGCACCTCGTGCCTGAGGCGCCCGAGCCAGGCGCCGCGATGGGCGCGGTCCGTGCGGAACAGGTAGGCGGTTGCGGCTGCCGGCAGGGCGCGGGGTCCGGGGGCAAGCTCCATCCCGGCTGCCGCGCAGATCGCCAGCCGCGTGTGGCGCAGCAGGCCGGCGCGTGTGCCCTTGACCAGATAACCGGCGATGCGCGGGGCCAGCGTGGTCCAGGATGCGCCCCATTTGCGCTCGATATGGATACGGTTTCGCACGAACAGGAACCACCTTGTGCCGGACCAGTCGACCCGGCGTTCGGGGCTGACTTTGTGGCGCACGACGATGTCGCCGCGGTAGCCGATGCGCCAGCCGAGCGCGATGGCCCGCAGGCAGAAATCGTATTCCTCCCAGCAGAAGAACAGTTTCGCGTCGTAGCCGCCAGCGGCGTCCCAGGCGGCGCGGCGGATCGCGTGGCCGGCACCGACGAATGTTGCTGTCTCAAATCTTTCTCCGGCGCGCGTGAGCAGTTTGCGCGGATAGCCCCAGGACGAAATGTCGTCCTGGCCGCTGTCGTATTCGACGATCCTGAGCCCGAGCGCGGCCAGGCCCGGATCGGCATCGAGCGCCGCCACGGCGCGGGCGAGCGTATCCAGATCGGCGAACTCGGCGTCGTTGTCGATCCCGGCGATCACCCGCCCGTGGCCGATCGAGGTGCCCACGTCGCGGCCGCCGGCGACGCCCAGGTTGGACGAGAGCGCCCACAGGCTGGCATCCGGCCGCCCCGCCACAAGCTGTGCCAACCGGTCGAGCGCGTAGGGGTGCGAGCCCTGGTCGACCACCGTCACGTGGCGCGAGACGCCGCGCTGCGCGAGGGCGGAGGCGATCGCCTGCTCGGTTTCCTCCACCCGGTCGAGCGCCAGGATCACGACGTCGGCGTCGTAGCGTCCGACGGGCGGAGCCGGGGCGCCGGCAACCCATCGCAAGGTCATGCTGCCCGGCGCATGGCGCGGTCAGTAAGCGTTGGTAGGATGTAGCACGGCAGGGATGGTACGCAGCAGGATGCCGATATCGAGGCCGAGCGACCACCTCTCGATATATTCCAGATCGGACTCGACACGGCGGCGCAGTTTCTCCTCGGTCTCGGTTTCGCCCCGCCAACCGCGTATCTGGGCGAGGCCGGTTAGTCCGGGGCGGATCTGATGGCGCGCGGCATAGCGGGCGGTCACCTGCTCGAACGGCCGGCCGCCGGCGCAGGTGCCGGGGGCATGCGGGCGCGGCCCGACCAGCGACATCTCCCCGCGCAGGACATTGAGCAGTTGCGGCCATTCGTCGATGGAGAACCGCCGCAGCCGGCCGCCGACGCGGGTGACGCGCGGATCGTCCCGTGTGGCTTGGCGGCAGAGGACGGTCGGCCCGGGCTGCAACAGCGCCGTGGCCTGGCAGTGCATGGTGCGGAACTTGAGTACGCGAAACGGCTGCCCGTGCAGCCCGATACGCGGCTGGCGAAACAGCGCCGGCCCGCGGCTATCGAGCCGGATCCAGACCGCGATCAGCGCCATCGGCAGCGCGAGCAGCACGAGCAGGGCCAGCCCGAGCCCGACATCCACGCTTCGCTTGGCGCCGGCCTGCCAGCCGCGGAGCGGTGGGGGCGGCAGCGCGGCGAGGCCGTACAGCGGCAGGGCGAGGGTAAAGGGAGCGAAGCCCGGATCGAAATGCGGGCGTTGGAGATGCGACATGCGACCGCGCCCTGTGCTGTGGCTGCGGTCAGACGGTTTGCCTCCGAAATCTCACTGGATCGTTAAGATGTAGATGGTGTCTGTATCTTTCGGTTATTCAATTAATAGTACTGGATCAATCTAAATAAACACGATCCGCCGGGACAACGCGAAATTTACGAACATTCCCGCAACGGACCCGGCCGCAACCGCGAACACCGGCTGCGCCGCACACAGGGGCACCCAGGTGACCAGGGCCGCATAGGTGCCGCGGTTGAGCGCGAAGCCCACCAGGTTTGCCGCCATGAAGCGCATCCATTGCCGGTGCGCCGACCCGGTGCCGTGGCCGCGGAAGGTCCACGCCCGATTCAACGCCCAGTTGGCCGAGGCCGCCACCAGGTATGAGACCATCCCGGCCCCATAAAGCCCCAGCGCCCCGCGCAAGGAGTAGACCGTCGCGGTATCGATCACGAAGCCGATCGTGCCCACCGTGCCGAAGCGGAGGAACTGGGCGATCACCGCCGGCGTCAGAAAGGCGAAGGATCGCCCTGATTGTGCTTGCACGCGGACGTCCGGGGTTGTCATATATTGCACCGCAACATGATGGATCGGAGGCATTCCCTGATGAAGCGTCGCACGTTTCTCGCCACCGGGGCCGCGACCCTGGCCGCCCCCGCGATCGGCCGTGCCGCAGGGGCGCGGGTGCTCCGGTTCGTTCCGCAATCGGACGTGACCATCCTCGACCCGATCTGGACCACTGCCTACGTCACGCGCAATCACGGCTTCATGATATTCGACACCTTGTACGGGATCGACAACGCGTATGTCGCCCGCCCGCAGATGGTAGCGGGTCATACGGTGGATGCCGACGGGAAGCAATGGACTTTGACCTTGCGCGACGGGCTCACCTGGCACGACGGGACGAAGGTGCTGGCGCGCGATTGCGTGGCGTCCATCAAGCGCTGGGGCGCGCGCGACCCGTTCGGCCTGACCCTGATGGCCTACACGGATGCGTTGACCGCGCCGGACGACAAGACGATTCGGTTCCGGCTCAAGAAGCCGTTCCCGCTGCTCCCCGACGCGCTCGGCAAGCCGGGCAGCAATTTCTGCGCCATGATGCCGGAGCGGCTGGCGAAGACCTCGCCCTTCACCGCGATCACGGAGATGGTGGGCTCGGGCCCGTTCAAGTGGAACGGCGCGGAACGGGTGGTCGGCTCGCGCGCGGTCTATGACCGCAACAGCGCCTACGTGCCGCGCACGGACGGCACGCCGCAATGGACCTCGGGACCCAAAATCGCCTATTTCGACCGGGTGGAATGGCATGTCATTCCCGACGAAAGCACCAAGGCAAACGCCATGGCCACGGGCGAGATCGACTGGTGGGAAAACCCGACCGCCGACATCCTGCCGCTGCTGACGCGCAATGCCGCTCTCGAGGTGAACGTCAAGGACCCCACCGGCACCATGGGCTGCATGCGGATGAACGAGCTGTGGCCGCCGTTCGACAACCCTGGGATCCGCCGCGCCCTGCTGGGCGCCATCAACCAGCGGGAATACATGATCGCCGCCAACGGCACCGACCCGAAGCTGTGGCACGTGCCCGCCGGCTACTTCTGCCCGGAACTGCCGATGGGTTCGACCGCGGGGCTCTCCGTGTTCACGGGCAAGCGCGACGACGCTACGGTAGCGAAGGAGATCAAGGCCGCCGGCTACAAGGGTGAGAAGGTGGTGCTGATGGTGCCGACCGACCAGGCGGTGCTGAAGGCCGAGTGCGACGTCGCCGCCGACATGCTGAAGAAGATCGGCATCAACCTCGACTACCAGGCGATGGACTGGGGCACGCTGGTGCAGCGCCGGGCGCAGGAGCGCTCGCCGGAGAAGGGCGGGTGGAACATGTTCATCACCGGCTGGTCGGGGCTCGACCAGTCGAACCCGGTCGGGGACGTGTTCCTGCGCGGCATCGGCAAGAAGGGCATGATGGGCTGGCCGACCGCGCCGAAGATCGAGGCGCTGCGCCAGCAATGGATCGACGCCCCGAACCTCCCGGCGCAGAAGAAGATCGCGGTGGAGCTGCAGCTGCAGGCGCTGCACGATGTGCCCTACATCCCGCTCGGGCAGTATTTCGCGCCGACGGCCTATCGCAAGGACATCGTCGACATGCTGAACGGGTTCGTGATCTTCTGGAACGTGCGAAAGTCGTAACGACCCTAAGGGGGAATGCGCCCGGGGGAATGCGCCAACGGAAGCGGCCTACGCCGCGTAGTCCGGCTCCTCCCGGTCCAGCACCCGGCGCCAGGCGTCGAGGTGCAGCCTGGCATCCAGCTTCTCGCCCCAGGCGCCGTGCCAGCGCCGGCGCGCCGTCTCGGGCAGGCGGCGCAGGGGGTGGCCGGTGGCCATGGCCGTGAGCTGGTACATGCAGGTGCGCTCGGCGATGAACAGTTCGTCGAAGGCGTCGTGCACGGTGGGGCCGGCGACGGTCACGCCGTGACCGCCCATCACCAGGATCGATTTGTCGCCGAGCGCCGCGGCCAGCCGGTCGCCTTCCTCGGTGTCTCCGGCGGGGGCGTGGCCCTCCTGATCGATCGCCACCCGGTCGTTCAGCAGCAGGTTGTTGTGGTGCGCGAGCGCCTGCTCCGGCACCTCCAGCAGGGACAGGGCGGTGAGCCAGCGGGGGTGGACGTGCAGCACGCAGGCCGCCTCCGGCCGGGCGAGGTGGATGCGGGTGTGGATATGGAACGCGACCAGGCGCAGCTCCCCCTTCCCGCGCACCACCCGCCCGTCGAGGTCGCAGACGATCAGGGTGCTGGCGGTCACTTCCTGGAACAGCAGGCCGCGCGGGTTGATCAGGAACAGCGGGGTGTCCGCGGCCCGGCCGGGCAGCATCAGCGAATTGTGGTTGCCGATCTGCTCGTTCCACCCCTCCCTTGCGGCGATGCGGAAGACGGCGGCGAGGTCGCGACGCAGTTCGGCCTCCGTGAGATCGGCGTCGGTGGACGAACGTGCGTGCAGGATGGCGGACATGGGCAGGCTCCGGACGGGGACGCAAGGAAGCCTACGCCACCCGCGGCGCTGCGTGGAGAGGCGCCCCGGCGGCGGCACGCGCGGCCGGCCTCAGCGGATCAGCAGCCCCTGCCCCGTCGGCAGGCTCAGGATCATCGCCCCTTTTTCCGCCGCGAAGGCATCGAGCGCCACCTGCTGGTCGCGATGGGTGGCCCAGGCATAGTCGTCCAGCAGCACCACCGCGCCCGGCACCAGCCGGTCCCAGAAGAACGCCAGTGCTGCCACTTCCGGGGCGACGATGTTCATGTCGATCGAGAGATACGCCACGCGCCGGTCGGGCGGAAAGGCAGCCAGGCTGTCGGGCACCTCGCCCCGGATCAGCTTGCAGCGCGGCCAGGGGGCGAAATTTTCCTGCGCCTCGGCGAAACATTCCGCGTAGCTGTGCCGGTTGTGCCAGCCGCCGATACCGTTGCGCTCGGCCGCGGTCATCTGGGCGTCGGGGATGCCGCGGAACGTGTCGAACAGCCAGAAATTCTTGTCCAGACGGTTGAAATCGAGCCACTCGCAGATCGCCACGGACATCATGCCGCTATCGACGCCGCATTCGACGAAATCGCCATCCAGCCGCGCAGCCTGCGCCGCGGCCCAGAGCACGGTGTGCATGATCCAGCGGTTGTCGTCGATATGGCTTGTCTTCCGGCCTCCGCTCGCCCAGCCCCTTGCGTGCGCGTGCTGGAAGCGCGGATCGGTCAGGAACGCCGGGTTCTTGCCGAAGGCGCGCAGCCCGCAGCCCTGGTAGCTGTACTCCTCCAGCACCGGGGCCCCGCCGGCTGGAAACACGATCTCCCCGCGGTCGTACCGCATCACGATGGCGCGCGGCAGCGCATTGGGATCGATCCCGGTGCTCACATCAGTCGCTCCGTCCAGGTGCGCGGCGTGCGCGCGGTTCTGATCTCGATATCGAGGTGGTAGCGGAACTTGCGTGGGCCGACCGTCCGGATGTAGCCCACGACGTCGCGCAGCCCGTCGTCCAGGCTGCGGGTGGTGCGATAGCCCAGCACGTCGCGCGCGCGGGTGGAGCTGCAAAAGGCGTGCTTCACCTCCTGCGGTCGGTCCTTCAGGTGGATCGCCTGGCCCTCGAACCCCGTGATGTCCTTCAACCGGCGGAACAGCGCGTTGATGGAGACGAACTCCTCGTCGGGCCCGATGTTCACCACCTGGCCCAGGCCGCGTTCCGTCAGCCCCATCGCCAGCAGGCAGGACAGGCAGTCATCGACATGGGAGAAGCAGCGCTGCTGCTCTCCGTCCCCATAGACGAACGGCTGGCGGCCTTGCAGCATCAGGTTGGCCATGATGGAGGCAACGTTGCGGTACGGATCGTCGAATTTCTGCCGCGCGCCGATGATGTTGTGTGGCACCGCGATCGCGTATTCCAGCCCGTGCACGGCGGCGAGGTTGCGCAGCGCCGCCTCGGCCGCGACCTTGGCAATGCCGTACGGGTCCTGCGGGCGCGGTTCGTAGTTTTCCTCGAAGGGCACCTGATTGGTGCCATAGCGCGCCATGGACGAGCAGAACACGATCCGCCGTGCCCCGCCCGCGATCGCGGCCGAAAACACGGACACCGATCCGGTCAGGATGTTGTCCATCACCATCGCCGGCGCGAATACCGACAGGCCCTCATACGCCGTGGCGGCACAATGGTAGACCAGCTCCGCGCCGCGGATCACTTTCGCCATCGCGTTGAAGTCGCGGCAGTCGTACTGGTAGAATTCGGCCTCGGCCGGAACGTTCACGAGCTCCCCGCCCAGTAGCGAATCGCAGCCGACCACCTCGTGGCCCATGCCGATCAGGCGTTCCGCCAGATGGCTGCCGAGGAATCCGGCGATGCCGGTGATGAAGATTTTCATCGCACGTCCCGCTATCGGGTCAGCACGGCGCGCAGCGCCTGGCCGCCCTTGTTGAACCGCGTCTCGACTGCGATCGCGGCGAACCCCAGATGAGCCGCGAGCGCGCGCAGCTTGCCTTCGGTGTAGGCCGAGCGGTGGAACTGTCCGGCCCCGTTCTGGTTGCCGAAGAACATCGTCTGCAGGATCCCCCAGCGCTGATCGAGCGCCCGGCCGCAGCCGCCGTAATGATCGGCGGCGCCGACGATGTAGAACGCCCGCCAGCCGTCGTGCGCTTGCAGGAACCGCCCGCAGACCCATTCGAAATCCGGCACTTCCAACGTCAGCGTGCCGCCCGGGCGCAGGACGCGCGCCATCTCCGGCCACACCAGGCCTTCCTCGGCGAAGGAGAAATGCTCGAACAGATGTTCCGCCAGCACCTCCGTCACCGAACCGTCCGGATAGGGCAGAGTGGTGGGATCGATGTCGGTCACAACGCCGGGCGCGCGCGCCACCCGGTCGATGTTCACCCAGCCGGGCAGCACGTTCGTGCCGCAGCCGAGATGCAGGCGGAGCGCGGCGGCCACGGTACCGTCCATTGGCTCAGGCCGCCGCGCGGTGCGGTTCGCCCGCCCGTGCGTTCAGTTCCAGGGCGAACATGATCAGATCGATCTCCGGGACGATGGCGCCGGCGGCATCGATCGCCGCGCCGAGCTGATGGGCGAGCCAGCGCTGCTCGGTGCCCGACACCGCCTCGAGCCGCGCGATCTGACGCGGCAGCTCGGCGGCCAGCACGGCGGCTTCACGTCGCAATTCGGACAGCCAGCGGGCCCGGAAGACCTCCGGCACCGCTGTCATCATCGCCAGCCGGTCGGCGTGCGGCAGGCGGGCAGCGGCGAACATCTCCTGATGCGCGTAGGCGGTGGTGATCAGCGGCGTGCGCCAGCGGTGTTCAGCCAGGGTGTCATCCAGCGGCAGGCCGGCGCGCGCCTGCTCGGTCGCGGCGCGAGCGAGTGCCAGCACCGGCTTGCCGCCGTCGCGGCGCCAATACAGGACCTCCGGCACGTGGCGGATCTCGCCGGCCAGCGCCAGCTCCGCCAGCACCACATGGTCCCACCCGGCGCGCGGGCGGATCGGCGACAGGGTATCGGTGGCGGCGCGCCGGTAGACGCCCCAGAACGACGGGGAGGAGGTGTAACGGGCCATCACCTCCCGCGATCGCGCCAGCGGGTCGGGGCCGATAGCGGACAGCCGGTGCTCGGGCGGATAGACCGCACGCACCTCCTGCTTCTCCGCGAACACGAGCCCGCCGGCGTGGCACATGGCGCAGTCCGGATAGGCCAGCAGCACCGCCATGCAGCGTTCGACGAAATCCGGGGCGATCAGGTCGTCGGCCGATTTGGGCAGCAGGAAATCGGAATCGCCGAACCAGAAGCCGCGCTGGAACGCGGCCACCGCGCCGCCGTTGCGGCGGATGCGGTGCGTGCGGATCGCCGGGTCCTGCGCGGCATACAAGGCCAGGATGTCCGCCGTGCCGTCGGTCGAACCGTCGTCGATCAGGGTGAGCGACAATGCGGGCCAGGTCTGCGCCCGCACGCTCTCGATCGCCGCGCCGACGGTGGCGGCGCCGTTATGGACGAACAGGGTCACATCGACGAGGGGCAATGCCGGCATCGCGGTCCGCTCCTGAAGCCCAGGCAGCATGCGGTGGCAGTCTTGCCGTTCGGTTAACGCCAATCCGTTAACGCCGATCCGCCAACGCCGGGGGCGGCCCGCTTGCCGCCGGCGTGCCGATCGGGTCTGATCCCCGCTGCCAACGAGCAGAGGGAGCACGTCCATGGCCGAGCTGCGCACGGCGCATCTGTTCACTCTCACCCTGGAGGTTGCCGGCATGCAGCCGATCGGCGCCACGCCGGCGGGCGATCGCCGGGTCGGCTTGGTGGCCGGCGGGCGCTTCACCGGCCCGCGCCTGTCTGGCACTGTACTGCCGGGCGGGGCGGACTGGATCATGCTGCGCCCCGACGGCGCCACCACGCTCGACGTGCGGATCGTGCTGCAGACCGACGACGGGGCGGCGATCGGCATGACCTATCGCGGCATGCGCCACGGGCCACCGGCGGTGATGGAACGGATGGCGCGCGGCGAGGCGATTGATCCGTCTTCGTATTATTTCCGCACCAGCGTGACGTTTGAGACCGCGGCCCCGAAATACGACTGGCTGAACCGCATCATCGCCGTCGGCACCGGCCATCGCCCGCCGCAAGGCCCGGTGTACGACGTGTTCGAGGTGCTGTGATGGCGACGATCGGCTTCATCGGCCTCGGCAACATGGGCGGGCCGATGGCGACCAACCTCGTCAAGGCCGGGCATCGGGTGATCGGCTACGACCTGAATGACGCGGCCCTCGCCGCGCTGGCCGCGGCCGGCGGGCGGACCGCGGCCAGCGCGGCGGAGGCGGTGCGCGGGGCCGAGGTGATCATCACCATGCTGCCGGCCGGGGAGCAGGTGCGCGACGTGTGGCTGCACCAGGGCGGCCTGATCGAAGCGGCCGTCGCGGAAGGCAAGCCGCTGCTGATCGATTGTTCCACCATCGACGTCGCCTCCGCGCGGATGGTCGCGGAGGCGGCGGAGGTGGCCGGGCTCGACATGCTGGACGCACCGGTCTCGGGCGGCACCGTCGGCGCCGCGGCGGGCACGCTTACCTTCATGGTCGGCGGCTCGGACACGGCGTTTGCCCGCGCGCAGCCGATCCTGCGCGGCATGGGCAAGACGATCGTGTCGGCCGGCGGGCCGGGGGCCGGCCAGGCGGCGAAGATCTGCAACAACATGATGCTGGCGATCACCATGATCGGCGTGTCGGAAGGCTTCCTGCTGGGCGAGAAGCTGGGTCTCGACCGCGACAAGCTATGGGCGATCACCTCAGCCGCCACGGCGCAGTCCTGGGCGCTGTCGAACTACTGCCCTGCGCCGGGGCCGGTGCCGAACGCCCCGTCCAACCGCGATTACGCGCCCGGGTTCATGGCGGCGCTGATGCTGAAGGACGTGAAGCTGTCGCAGGCGGCGGCGGAGGCGACCGGAGCGCCCACCCCGCTCGGCGCGCACGCGGCGGCGCTCTATCAGAAGCTGGTCGACGCCGGGGACGGGGCGCGCGACTTCTCGGCGATCTTCCGCTGGCTGGCCGCGCAGGACCGCAGCACGGCGGGATAGGCAGGCCGCCCCGCCGGGGCGGATGGAACGGGAGGAAAACGAGATGGCGGCCGAGAGCTTCAAGGCGGCGCGCGACCTGCTGCTCGCCCATCGCTCCGACCATGAGGCCGCGCGGCGCGACTTCCGCTGGCCGGTGCTCGACCGGTTCAACTGGGCGCTCGACTGGTTCGACACGGAACTGGCGCGCGGCCCGCTCGCGGATGCCCCGGCGCTCATCATCACCGGGGAAAGCGCGGCGCGGCTGAGTTTCGCCGAACTGGCAGCGCGGTCGAACCGGGTCGCCAACGGGCTGCGCGCGCTCGGTGTGGCGCGCGGCGATCGCATCCTGCTGATGCTCGGCAACGTGGCGCCGTTGTGGGAGGTGATGCTGGCGGCAATGAAGCTCGGCGCGGTGGTGATCCCGGCAACCACCCTGCTCACCGCCGACGACCTTACCGACCGGTTCGGCCGCGGCCGGGCGCGGCACGTGATCGCCGGCAGCGCCGAGGCGGCGAAATTCGCCGATATGGCGCCCGGCATCACGCGCATCGCGGTCGGGCCGGCGGTGCCCGGCTGGCAGCGGTACGATGTGCTGCTGGAGGCGTCCGAAACCTTCGCCCCCGACGCGCCGACCCGGGCGGACGACCCGCTGCTGCTTTATTTTACATCCGGTACGACCGCGCGGCCCAAGCTCGTGCTGCACAGCCATGCGAGCTATCCGGTCGGGCACCTGACGACGATGTATGTGCTCGGGTTGCAGCCGGAGGATGTGCATCTCAACATCTCCTCCCCCGGCTGGGCCAAGCACGCCTATTCCTGCGTCTTCGCGCCCTGGAACGCGGGCGCCTGCGTGTTCATCGCCAACCAGCCGCGCTTCGCCGCGCGCGGCATGCTGGACGCGATCGCCGCGCACGGCGTCACCACCCTCTGCGCGCCGCCCACCGTGTGGCGGATGTTCGTGCAGGAAGATTTGCGCCGGTGGCAGACCAGCCTGCGCGAGGTCGGCGCCGCCGGCGAGCCGCTGAACCCCGAGGTGATCGAGCAGGTGCGCGCCGCGTGGGGCCTGACGGTACGCGACTTCTACGGCCAGACAGAAACCACGGTCCAGATCGGCAACCCGCCCGGCCTGCCGGTGCGGCCCGGATCGATGGGCAAGGCGATGCCGGGGTTCGACATCCTGCTGCTGGATGCCGACGGGAATGCCGCGACGGACGGGGAAGTCGCGATCGCGCTCGACCCGCCGCCGGCAGGGTTGATGCTCGGCTATCAGAACGATGACGGCACGATCCCGCCGCACAGCGAGGCCGCATACCGCACCGGCGACGTGGCGAGCCGCGACGCGGACGGATACTACACCTACGTCGGCCGCGCCGACGACGTGTTCAAGGCAGCCGACTACCGGATCAGCCCGTTCGAGCTCGAAAGCCTGCTGATCGAGCATGCCGCGGTGGCCGAGGCGGCGGTGGTGCCGGCGCCCGATCCGGTGCGTACCGCGGTGCCGAAAGCCTATATCGCGCTCGCCGCCGGCTGGCCCGCCGACCGGCAGACGGCACTGGCGATCTTCCGCCATATCCGCGAACGGGCGGCACCGTACAAGCGCATCCGCCGGATCGAGTTCGCGGTGCTGCCGAAGACCATCTCGGGCAAGATCCGCCGGGTGGAGCTGCGCCAGC
The DNA here is from genome assembly GCA_963708095.1 of uncultured Pseudomonadota bacterium. Lineage (GTDB taxonomy): Bacteria > Pseudomonadota > Alphaproteobacteria > Acetobacterales > Acetobacteraceae > JAJZVS01. The sequence continues at coordinate 687,435 of OY970182.1, read as the reverse complement.
GGGAGCAGGATGCGGCGGCGCGCACAAGCGCGCTCGGTGCGGAGTTCCGCGAGGATGGGTTCACTGCCGAGGAGCTCGGCCGCGCCGGCTGAGCGGAGAGTCTCACGCGCATGGCAGGTGCCCGTTGGAGATTCGGCGGGAGCGGGTAAGATCGCGTCCGATGACCCAGCTCGCCGCTACGCGCCTCCGCCGCTTCGTCCTTGTCGTCGTCGTGATCCTCCTCGCCGGCGGATGTACCGCAGGCGCGATCGCCTGGAAGCCCGCGATCCGCCCCATCGCGCCGCCTTCCCCCACGTCGTTCCCCACGGCAAGCGTCGCGCGCGGCGCTGCGCTTGCCGCGCTCGGGGATTGCGCGGTGTGCCACACGGCCGCGCACGGCGCCCCCTACGCCGGCGGCCGGCCGGTGCCGACGCCTTTCGGCACCGTCTATGCCACCAACATCACGCCGGACCCGGCGACCGGGATCGGGCGCTGGTCGCTCGCCGCCTTTCGCCGCGCGCTACGCAACGGCATCGACCGCCGCGGCCGGCACCTCTACCCTGTGCTGCCGTACACGCATTTCACCCACGCGACCGATGCCGATATCGCCGCGCTTTATGCCTTCCTGATGACCCGCGAGCCGGTGCGGCAGACGACGCCGCCGAACGCCCTGCCCTTCCCGCTCGACTGGCGGCCGCTGCTGGCGGGCTGGAACCTGCTCTATCTGCATCCCGGCGTGTGGCGCCCCAATCCGGCGAAGAGCGCGGAGTGGAACCGCGGCGCCTACCTTGTGCAGGCGCTCGGCCATTGCGGCGCCTGCCACACGCCGCGCAACATGCTCGGCGCCGAGAAAACCGGCCAGGCGCTGGCGGGCGGCGAGGCCGAGGGCTGGTATGCGCCCCCGATCCAGGCAAGCTCCCCCGCGCCGCATCCCTGGACCGTCGCGGAACTCACGACCTATCTGCGCACCGGCGTCGATCGCGTGCACGGCGCCGCCGCGGGCCCGATGCGCCAGGTGACGGACGAGCTCGCCACCGTGCCGGAGGCGGACGTGCACGCGATGGCCGTCTATGTCGCCTCGCTGATGCCCCAGGGGTCGCATACCGTCCCGCCGCATGCCGTCCCGCCGCGCCCGACGCAAGTTTCAGGCGCGGAGACCGCGACGACGGCGATCTTCACCGGCGCCTGCGGGGCCTGCCATGGGTCCGACGCGCCGATGACGCGCAACGGCGCGCCCTCGCTCGCGCTCAGTACCGCGGTCAACGCGACGACGCCGCGGAATGTGATCGCGATCATCCTGCACGGGCTGCCCTGGCAGGAAGGCCACGCCGGGCCCTACATGCCAGGCTTCGCCGACGCGCTGACGGACGCGCAGGTCGCAGCGCTCGCGGCCTATGTGCGGGCGCAGTATACGGACCGCCCGCCGTGGCCGCATCTCGCGGCAGCGGTGCGCGCGGCACGCCATGACGGAGGCGGCTCATGACCGTTCTGACCGTGAACGGGCGGCACCATGATGTCGATGCCGAGCCCGACACGCCGCTGCTCTATGTGCTACGCGACGACCTCGGACTGAACGGGGCCAAGTTCGGCTGCGGCCTCGGCCAGTGCGGAGCCTGCACCGTGCTGGTGGACGGCGCGCCGGTGTTCTCCTGCCTCACGCCGCTGGCGCTGCTGGGGGGGCGGAAGGTAACGACGATCGAGGGGCTCGGCACCATCGCGGCGCCCGGGCCGGTGCAGCGCGCGTTCATCGACGAACAGGCGGCGCAATGCGGCTATTGCATCGCCGGGATGGTGATGCGCGCACAGGCGCTGCTCGTGCGCACGCCCGACCCGACCGAGCAGGAAATCCGCGACGGGATGAACCCAAATCTCTGCCGCTGCGGCACGCATATGCGCATTCTCGCCGCCGTACGGCGCGCGGCCGCGGCGATGCGGACGGCGGCGCCGGTGCAGGCGGCCGAACGATGAAACCCGTCCTCTCCCGTCGCGACCTGCTCGGCTCCGGCGGCGGCCTGCTGGTGATGGCCGCCATGCCGGTGGCGCCCGTGACCACCTCCGCGCTCGCCCCGCCGCCGCCGCTGCCGGGCAGCCTCAACACGACGCCGATGCTCGATGCCTGGATCCACGTCCGACCGGACGGCGGCATCACCGCCTTCACGGGCAAGGCGGAACTCGGCCAGGGCCTGATGACGGCGCTGATTCAGGTGGTCGCCGAGGAACTCGATGTCCCACCGGCGCAGGTGAATCTGGTGACCGCGGATACCGGGCGCACGCCGAACGAGGGCTTCACCGCCGGCAGCCATTCCATGCAGGACAGCGGCACCGCGCTGCTCAACGCCGCCGCCCAGGCGCGCTTGCTTCTGGTGGCCCAGGCGGCGGCAGATCTCGGCGTCCCCGAGAAATCGCTGACGGTCGCGAACGGGGTGGTGCACGCGCCGGGCGGGGCGAGCCGGACCTACGCCACGCTCGCCACCAGGCTTTCGTTGCACATGCGCGCCACATTGAGCGCCGGGCTGAAGGATCCCGCCACCTACCGCGTGATCGGCACGCCGATGCCGCGCGTCGACATCCCCGCCAAAGTCACCGGCGGGCCGTCCTACGTGCAGGATATTCGCCTGCCGGGCATGCTGCACGCGCGCGCCGTGCGCCAGCCGAGCGCCGGGGCGATCCTGCTGCACGCCGACACCGACGCGGTGGCGCGCATGCCGGGGGTCGTGAAAGTGCTGCGCGAGGGCAGCTACCTCGCAGTCGTCGCCACCAGGGAATGGCAGGCGATCAAGGCGATGCGCGCGCTCGCCGCTTCCGCCGCATGGCAGGAGACCACGACCCTGCCGGAGCAGAGCGCGATCCCCGGGCTGATCCGCACCCTCCCGGCGCGCGACATCCCGGTCCTGACCTGGACCAACGCCGCCGCGCCGCCCGTGAAGCGGCTCAGCGCCCGCTACACGCGGCCTTACGAGATGCACGGCGCGATCGGCCCGTCCTGCGCGGTCGCGGTGTCCGAGCCGGACGGGCTGACGGTGTGGACGCACACCCAGGGCGTGTTCCCGCTGCGCACGGCACTGTCGCAATTACTTCGGATACCGAAGGAACAGGTCCGCTGCATCCAGGTCGAGGGCTCCGGCTGCTACGGGCACAACGGCGCCGACGACGTGGCCGCGGACGCCGCCCTGATCGCGCGCGCGCTCCCCGGCCACCCGATCCGCGTGCAATGGATGCGCGAGCAGGAGAATACGAGCGAACCGTTCGGCCCGGCGATGGTGGGTGAAGTGTCCGCCGCGCTCGACGCCTCGGGGCGCATCGTCGACTGGGACTACGGCGTGTGGAGCAACACGCACAACCGGCGCCCGGTCGTCGGCGGACTGCTGCTGCAGAACGCCGCGCTGCCGAACCCGCTGCCGGTCCCGCCGCCGGCGCCGATCCCGATGCCGGAGGGCGGCGGCGACCGCAACAGCAACCCGATCTACGCCTTCCCGAACGCGCGCGTGATGTATCATTTCGTCTCGGAAATGCCGCTGCGCGTCTCGGCGATGCGCGCGCTCGGGGCCCATCTCAATATCTTCGCGCTCGAGAGCTTCATGGACGAGTTGGCGCACGCCGCCGGCGCCGATCCGGTGGCGTTCCGCCTGCGCCACCTGACCGATCCGCGCGGGCGTGCGGCAATCGAGACCGCGGCCGATCGCTTCGGCTGGGCCAAGCCCCTCCCGCGCGTGCCCGGCCGGGGTCGCGGTTTCGCGTTCGCGCGCTACAAGAACCTCGGCGCCTATTGCGCCGTGGCGCTGAATCTGACGGTGGAGCACGAGACCGGCCGCATCAAGCTCGGACGGGTAGTCGCGGCGGTGGACAGCGGCCAGGCGATCAATCCCGACGGCATCCGCAACCAGATCGAAGGCGCCATCGTGCAGTCGGCCAGTTGGACCCTCTACGAGGAAGTCCGCTTCGACCGCCGCCACATCACCAGCACCGATTGGAGCTTGTATCCGATTCTGCGCTTCCCCGCCGCCCCGGACAGCGTGGAGGTGCATGTGCTGGACCGGCCCGGCCAGAAGTTCCTCGGCACCGGCGAGGCGGGCCAGGGGCCGATGGCGGCGGCGATCGCCAATGCCCTGCACGACGCCACCGGCGCCCGTCTGCGCGACCTGCCCCTCTCCGCCGCTCGGGTGAAAGCGGCGATCGGCGTGTGAGGGTCTGCCGGCCGGCGGGGTGGCAGGGTTTGTCTCCGCGCCCCGACATCCCTATGTGTGGACGCGGCGCGGTGCGGCCCGGTCCGGCGGCGACGCGCCGTCGCGGGCCGGCGCCTGCCGGCCGGGATGCGGCCCGTGCCGGATGACATGGATTTTGGATCAACGCCACGCGGCCAACCTGCGCGCGTCGTTACGTTGCCCGGCGGCAACGCGCACGCAAGTTCGGCCGGCCTACGAATAAGAGCGCGAAGCCTTCCGGCTTCGCCGAGGAGAACGCAGCCATGAGAACCGGCGGATTCCCTATCGATCTGGTCCTGTTCGGGATGATCGCCGCCTTCCTGATCCTGCGCCTGCGCAGCATCCTGGGTCGGCGCACCGGATTCGAGCGCCCGACCCAATTCCAGGCCCCGCCCGGCGCCCCGCAAGCAGGTTCCGCCCGGCCCGGTGGCCCCGCCCCGGTGATCGAGGGCCACGCCGAACCCGCCTCCCCGCCAGGTCCCGCGCGCACCGGCCCCGATCCCGCCAGCCCGCTCGGCCAGACCCTGGCGCGCATGCAGGCGCTCGACCGCGGCTTCGACCCCGCGACCTTCCTCGGCCGCGCCGAACAGGCGTTCCGTATGATCGTCGCCGCCTTCGCCGCCGGCAACCGCAGTGCGCTGCAGCCATTGGTCGCGCCCGACGTGTACAGCGCCTTCGAACACGCCATCACCGCGCGCGAAGCGGCCGGCCACTCCCAGACAACCGAAATCCGCGCCGTCCCCCAGGTGGCGATCGAAGCCGCCGACCTGCGCGGCACCGCCGCCCAGATCACCCTGCGCTTCGTCTCCGACCAGGTCACCATCACCCGAGACGCAGCCGGCCAACCCATCGCCGGCACCGACGCCGTGACCGAACTCACCGACGTCTGGACCTTCGAACGCGACCTGACCGGCTCCGACCCCACCTGGCGCCTCGTCGCCGTACGCGGCGGCTGAGGAGCCTCGGGGGGACCGCAAAAATAAGGCCAGGGGGCGCTGCCCCCTGGACCCCCGCCAAGGGCTCGCCCTTGGAACCCTTCACTTGGTTCCGTGCTGGTGGGGGGATCGCGGCTGGGCGCGCAGCGGCGGGGTGCCACGCGGGACAGGGCGCATCGGCGCCCTGTCCCCGCGTGGCACCCCGCCGCTGCGCGCCCAGCCGCGATCCCCCCACCAGCACGGAACCCACCGAGGGATGCAAGGGACCAGTCCCTTGCTGGGGGGTCCAGGGGGGCAAAGCCCCCCTGGCCTTGCTTTTTTGCCGTCCCCCTGTTGCGCCCTCGGCGCGCCGCCGCCACTGTTCGCGGGTCAGCAGGGAGAGCGGCGATGAAGACACGTGCGGCGGTGGCACGCGAGGCGGGAAAGCCGCTCAGTCTGGAAGAGGTTGATCTGGACGGGCCGCACGCCGGCGAGGTGCTGGTGGAGATCAAGGCCACCGGCATTTGCCACACCGACGAGTTCACCTTGTCGGGCGCTGATCCGGAGGGGTTGTTTCCTTCCATTCTGGGCCATGAGGGGGCCGGGGTGGTGGTGGACGTTGGCCCCGGCGTGAGCAGTGTGGCGAAGGGCGATCACGTGATTCCGCTCTACACGCCGGAATGCCGGCAGTGCGAGTACTGCTTGTCGCGCAAGACCAATCTGTGCGTGGCGATCCGCGCGACCCAGGGACGCGGGCTGATGCCGGACGGCACCAGCCGGTTTTCCTGCGCGGGTGAGACGATTTACCATTACATGGGAACATCGACCTTCGCGAATTACACCGTGTTGCCGGAAATCGCGGTGGCGAAGATCAGGCCCGACGCGCCGTTCGACAAGGTTTGCTACATCGGCTGCGGTGTGACGACCGGCATCGGCGCGGTGATCAACACGGCGCAGGTGGAGCCGGGTGCGCGGGTGGTGGTGTTCGGCCTTGGCGGCATCGGGCTGAATGTGATCCAGGGCGCGCGGATGGCGGGCGCGGAGATGATCGTCGGCGTCGATCTCAATCGGAACCGGAAGGCGATGGCGGAGAAGTTCGGGATGACGCATTTCGTCAACCCGACCGAGGTTGCGGGCGATCTGGTGCCTTACCTGGTCGACCTGACCCGGGGCGGCGCGGATTACAGTTTCGAGTGCATCGGCAATGTGAAGGTGATGCGCCAGGCACTGGAATGCTGCCATCGCGGGTGGGGGCAGAGCATCATCGTCGGCGTTGCGGGTGCGGGGCAGGAAATCGCGACGCGCCCGTTCCAACTGGTCACCGGGCGGGTGTGGAAGGGCACGGCGTTCGGGGGCGCGCGTGGGCGGACCGACGTGCCGCGCATCGTCGATTGGTACATGGACGGGCGGATCAACATCGACGACCTGATCACGCATGTGCTGCCGTTCGAGCAGATCAACGAAGGGTTCGACCTGATGCGGCGCGGGGACTCGATCCGCACGGTCGTGACCTACTGAGCCGACGCGGGGCCGCGCCCCGGCCGCGTCCATGGTGGGACGTCAGCGTATGATCCAGTTCGGCGTGTTCGACCACATGGACAGCCCCGGCGACGGGGCGGAGGCGCTGGGCCGCCTGTTCGCCGACCGGCTGCGGCTGATCGAGGCGTATGACCGCGCCGGTTTCTTCGGCTACCATGTGGCCGAGCACCATGCGACGCCGCTCGGCTTAGCCCCCTCCCCTTCCGTCTGGCTCGCCGCGGCGGCGCAGCGCAGCACGCGGCTGCGGCTGGGACCGCTCGTCTATACCCTGCCGCTGTATCATCCGGTCCGGCTGATCGAGGAAATCTGCATGCTCGACCAGATCAGCGGCGGGCGGCTGATGCTCGGCGTGGGACGCGGGATTTCGCCGATCGAGCTCGGCTACTGGGGGCTCGATCCCGACACTGCGCCCGCGATGTACCGGGAGGCGCTGGAGGTGGTGCTGCGCGGCCTGGCCGGCGGGCCGCTGAGCTACGACGGCCGTTTCTATCAGTACCACGACGTGCCGATGGAGCTTGCCCCGGTGCAGCGCCCGCATCCGCCGTTGTGGTACGGCATCGGGACCGCCGACGGCGTGCCCTGGGCGGCGCGGCATCGGGTGAACGTCGTCTCCAACCTGCCGCCCGGGCCGATGCGCGCGATCACCGAGCGCTACCAGGCCGAATGGAGCGCGCTTGGGCGGGACGCGGAGGCGCTGCCGCTGATCGGGCTGGTCCGGCACGTGGTGGTGGCCGACAGCGACGAGGCGGCACTGGCGATCGCCCGTCCCGCCTACCGGCAGTGGCGTGCGAGCTTCCTCAAGCTCTGGCTCCGCCACGGCCGCATGCCGAGCCCGCAGGCGTTATTTCCGGCCGAATTCGACGAGGCCGAGGTCGCCGGCCGGGCGGTGGCCGGCGCGCCTGCCAAAGTGGCCGCGCATCTGGCCGAGGTGGTGGCGCAAAGCGGCATCAGCTACCTGCTGTGCCGATTTGCGTTCGGCGACGTCCCGCTTGCCGCCGCGCTGCGCTCGGTCGCACTGTTCGCCGCCGAGGTGATGCCGGCGCTCGCCTGATCCCTGCGCCGGCCAGAAAAAGGGGGAAACGGCGATGAAGATCGGTCTCTCGCTCAGCATCCTGGCCGAGGACGGCCGGCCCGATGCATCGGTCTATCGGGAGCACCTGGCACTCGGCGACCTGGCCGAGCCGCTCGGCTTCGATTCCCTCTTCGCGCTGGAGCATCACTTCACCGGCTATTCGATGTCCCCGGCGCCGACCCAGTTGCTGAGTTATTTCGCCGGGCGGACGCAGAGGATCATGCTCGGCACCGCGGTGATCGTGCTGCCCTGGCACGACCCGATCCGAGTCGCCGAGCAGATCGCGCTGCTCGACGTGCTGTGCGGCGGGCGCTGCCTGTTCGGCTTCGGCCGCGGTGCCGCCAGCGTGGAATACGCCGGCTTCCGCATTCCGATGGAGGAAGCGCGCGCCCGCTTCGTCGAAGCCGCGCAGATCGTGAAACTGGCACTGGCCGAGCCGAGCTTCGAATACGACGGCCAGTTCTACCGGATCCCCCGCACCGCGATCCGCCCGCGCCCGCTGTCGCACCCCGAACGGCGCTTCTACGCCTCCTCCGTCAGCCCGGAATCGGCCGAGGTGATGGCGCAGCTCGGTTTCGGCATGATGGTGATCATGCAGAACGAATGGCCGAAGGCGGCCGAGGATATCGCCCGTTTCCGCACCATCGCCGAGGCCATGGGCCACGTCCCGCCGCCGCCGGTGATCCTCACCAACGTCTCCTGCGCCGAAAGCCGGGCCGAGGCGGAGGACCGTGCCATGCAGTGGCTCGGCCGCAAGTGGGATTCGATCGACGCCCACTACCGCTTCTCCGACGGGCACCTGGGCGCGGTAAAGGGCTACGAATCCTATGGCAAAATGGCGAAAACCTACGCCAAGCTGAAGGAACCCGCGGCGCGCGCCAAGGCGACCGGGTTCTATGTGAAGATCCAGATCGTCGGCACGCCGGACGACTGCCTGCAGCAGATCGCCGAACTGCGGGCGGTGACGGGGACGGACCACCTGATCGCCGACTTCTCCTACGGCGGCATGCCGCACGAGGAGGGCGAGCTGAACCTGCGCCTGTTCGCCGACCGCGTGCTGGCCGTGGCGCGGCGGGACGCGGCCTTCGCCGCCCCGCCGGCGTCGGCACGCGCCACGCGGGACGATCTGCTCGCCCCGGCCTGACAGCCGCAAGCGGGGCCTTGGGGCCCCAGGCCTCTCTCGGGCGCGGCGGGATCACGGCGCCCGCCCGCGGTCCGGCCCCGGACTTGCGCTTTCGCCCCCGCTCGGCCATATGCGCGCCTGCCGGCGGCGCGGTGCGCGGCCGGTAATCCGCACGCGGGGTGCCTTTCCCGGGATTGTTCCCGGTCCGGTGCCACTTTGGCCAGATCCCGCGGAGGCTCAACCGGACCATCCAGGAAAGGAGCTCGCCCATGGCGATGCCCGAGTTCACTCTGCGCCAGTTGCTCGAATCCGGCGTTCACTTCGGCCACCACACGCGGCGGTGGAACCCGCGCATGGCGCCCTATCTGTTCGGCGTGCGCAACCAGGTCCATATCATCGACCTGCAGCAGACCGTCCCGATGCTCGACCGTGCGCTGCGCGCGGTGCGCGACGTGACCGCGGCCGGCGGGCGCGTGCTGTTCGTCGGCACCAAGCGCGCCGCCGCCGACTACGTGGCGGAGGCCGCCAAGCGCTGCGGCCAGTACTACATCAATCACCGCTGGCTGGGCGGCACCCTCACGAACTGGAAGACCATCACCGGCAGCATCAAGCGCCTGCGCCAGATCGAGGAAACCCTGGCCGGCAACACCGAAGGCCTGACCAAGAAAGAAGTCCTGAACATCACCCGCGAGCGCGACAAGCTCGATCGCTCGCTGGGCGGGATCAAGGACATGGGCGGCCTGCCGGACATCCTGTTCATCATCGACACGAACAAGGAGAAGCTGGCGGTCGAGGAAGCCACCAAGCTGCGCATCCCCGTCGTGGCGGTGCTCGACAGCAACTCCGACCCCGCGGGCGTGACCTACCCGATCCCCGGCAACGACGACGCGATCCGCGCCATCACCCTCTATTGCGACCTCGTCGCCGGGGCGGTGCTGGACGGCATCAGCGCCGAGCTGTCCGCATCGGGCGCCGATCTCGGTGCCGCCGAGGAACTGCCGCCGGAGATCCTGCCCGAACCCGAGGCCCCGACCGAGCAGGCCTCCGTCTGAGCCCCGACAACCGATAACTGGACATCGAACAATGGCCGAGATCACGGCTGCCCTGGTGAAGGACCTGCGCGAGAAGACCGGCGCAGGCATGATGGACTGCAAGCGCGCGCTATCGGAGACCGGTGGGGACATCGACGCCGCCGTCGACTGGTTGCGCAAGAAGGGCCTCGCGGCCGCCGCAAAGAAGTCGGGCCGGGTGGCAGCCGAGGGGCTGGTGGGCGTCGCCTCCGCCCCGCGCGCCGCGGCGCTGGTGGAAGTCAACGCCGAGACCGATTTCGTCGCCCGCAACGAGACATTCCAGGAGTTCGTCGCCACGGTGGCGAAGCTCGCGCTGGACGTGGGCGAGGACATCGCCGCACTCAACGCCGCACCGTTCCCCGGCACCGGACGCACGGTGGCCGAGGAGCTCACGCATCTGATCGCCACCATCGGCGAGAACATGAGCCTGCGGCGTGCCCGCGTGCTGCGCGTGAAACAGGGCGCGGTCACGACCTACGTGCACCAGCCGTTGCGCCCCGGCCTCGGGCGCATCGGCGTTGCGGTGGCGCTGGAAGCGCCGTCGGAGCTGGAAGGGCTGGAATTGCTCGGCCGCCAGATGGGCATGCACATCGCGGCGAGCCGGCCGGAGGCGATCGACATCGGCGCCGTCGATCCCACGGCACTCGAGCGCGAACGCGCGGTCCTCGCCGAGCAGGCGCGCGCGTCGGGCAAGCCGGAGGCGATCATCGAGAAGATGGTCGATGGCCGCATCCGCAAATACTACGAGGAAGTGGTCCTGCTGGAGCAGGTCTGGGTGCACGACGGCGAAAGCCGGGTGAAGGCGGTGCTCGCCAAATCCGGCGCCACGGTGGCCGATTTCGCCCGCTTCAACCTGGGCGAGGGCATCGAGAAGCAGGCTGCCGATTTCGCCGCCGAGGTCGCCGCCACCGCCGGCGCCTGACGCCGCCCGCACCCGGCGCGGCTGCGCGCCGACAGCGGGTTGCGGCGGCCCTCGGCCTGGTTGTCCTTTACGGCGGATCGCCGCATCCTTCCGCCGTGCGGGATGCGATCTCATCCAGGGCGTGCTGTTCCGTCCGCGCCGCCGTCGCGCGCTGCTCCGCCTCGTGCCGGGCAACCAGGTCTTCGGCCGCGCGCACCGCGGCGCGGGCCGCCGCGAGCACGGAACGGCCGAGCACCACTTCCCCGGCCGCGGCCTCTCGCGCGGCGTCGGCGCCGTCCAGTTCGTGTCGGGCCCGGCGTAGCCAGAGGCCGAAGGCCTCCACCACGCTGTCATCGCCGGTGAGGGTGGCGGCCGCCTCCGTCTCACGGGCGATCGCGGCTTCCAGGCTCGCGACCGCCTGGACGCAGGCGGCTTCCTGGCGCAGGGCGGCGGCGAGATCGCGCAGCGCCGCGTCCCGCGCCATCCGGCGCAGCCGCAGCACGGGACCGAGCGGATCACGAGGCATTTGTCTCCAGTGCCGCGCGCAACGCGGCGAAGCCGTCATCGATGTCCGACGCGCTGGCGCGGTCCTGGGCCAGCACCGCCTCGACCCGCGGCGCCAGGGTCACCGCCTCGTCCACCGCCGGATCGGCCCCAGCGCGATAGGCGCCGAGCCGCACGAGATCCGCCATGTCGGCGTAGAGCGCCAGGAGCGCGCGGGCCCGGCGGACCAGGGCGGCTTCCTCGGCGCCGAGGCAGCCGGCGGCGGCGCGCGAGAGCGAGCGTAGCACGTCGATCGCCGGGTAGCGTCCGGCCTCGGCAATGCGCCGGTCCAGCACCACGTGCCCGTCCAGGATGCCGCGCACCGCGTCCGCCACCGGCTCGTTGTGGTCGTCGCCCTCCACCAGCACGGTGAACAGCGCGGTGATATGGCCGGGCGTGCGCGCATCCCCTTGCGGCGGCTGCAGCCCGGGGCCGGCGCGTTCCAGCAGCCGCGGCAGCTCGGCGAAGACGCTCGGCGGGTAGCCGCGCGTGGCGGGGGGTTCGCCGGCGGACAGGCCGATCTCGCGCAAGGCCAGGCAGAAGCGGGTGACGCTGTCCATCATCAGGAGGACCTGGCGGCCCTGGTCGCGAAAATGCTCGGCGACCGTCATGGCCGCGTGCGCTGCCTCCCGCCGCAGCAGCGGCGGGGCGTCGGAGGTGGCGACCACGATCACCGCCCGGGCCAGGCCCTCCTGGCCCAGTTCGTCCTCGATGAACTCGCGCACCTCGCGCCCGCGTTCGCCCACCAGGGCGAGCACGGTCACATCCGTCGCCGCGCCGCGCGCCAGCATGGCGAGCAGGGTGGATTTGCCGACGCCGGAGCCCGCGAACAGCCCGAGCCGCTGGCCCTGCCGCGTGGTGGCGAAGCAGTCGAGCGCCCGCACACCGAGGTCGAGCCGCGGGCCCAGCCGGGCGCGGGCGGCGGCCGGCGGCGGCGCGGCGCGCACCGGGCGCGGCACCGGCCCGTGCGGCAGCGGTCCGCCGCCGTCCAGCGGGCGGCCGAGCGGATCGATCACCCGACCGAGCCAGGCGTCCGAGGGTGCGAGCACCCCCCCCTCCCCCAGCACGAAGCCGGCCGCCTGGCGGCGCACCGGCATCAGCGACGCCGCGCCCGGGCCGAGGCCGTCCAGCGAGCCGAACGCCATGGTCCGCGCCAAGGCGCCGCGGAATCCCACGACTTCGGCCAGGACCGGCCCCGCCCGCCCCGGCCCCGCGCTGCCCGGCCCATGGCGCGGGTGGAGCAGAAGGCGGCTCCCGACCGCAAGCTGACCGGAGAGGCCCGCGACCTCCGCCATGAGGCCGGAAAGGCTGGCGATACGACCGGTCAGATGCAGCGGGGGGATGCCGCGCAACGTCTCCATGGCCATATCCATGTATTTTTCGGTATTCCGATGTGCCAATGGGATTTGCCCGTCTCTCCGTTGGATCCTGCGCCATCATGTTCGTATCATGTTCCGGTTACACCCGGAATGCCCTGGTTTTTGATACGCGCGGAAGGTGAAAAAACTATAGCTGACTACACGCTATGGTGGTATATTGCGCGCGTCAGTTGCGGAGATGAAGGCCATGCGTGTTCTGCTCGTCGAGGACGACGTGACCGCCGCCCGCGGAATCACCATGGTGCTGAAATCGGGCTCCGCCGTCGTCGATCACGCCGATACGGGGGAAGAAGCACTCGAACTGGTGCGCCACTACGAATACGATATGGTGGTCCTGGACCTGATGCTCCCCGACATCGAGGGGTTCGAAGTCGTGCGCCGCATGCGCCAGGCCCGCAACAACACGCCGGTTCTGGTGCTGTCCGGGCTTGGCCGGCCGGAAGCCAAGGTGAAGGCGCTCGGCATGGGCGCCGACGATTTCATGACCAAGCCGTTCGACCGGGCCGAACTCCTGGCCCGGATGCAGGCGGTGGTCCGGCGCAGCAAGGGCTTCAGCCAGCCGATGCTACGCCTCGGCCCGGTGGAACTGAGCCTCGATCGGCGGGAGGTCACGGTGCACGGCCAGGCCGTCCACCTGACCGGCAAGGAATACGCGATCCTGGAACTTCTGGTCCTGCGCAAGGGCATGGTCCTGACCAAGGAGGCGTTCCTGAACCATCTCTACGGCGGGATGGACGAGCCGGAGATGAAGATCATCGACGTGTTCGTCTGCAAGCTGCGCAAGAAGCTGGCGCTGGCGGGGGCCGGGAACGTCATCGGCACGGTCTGGGGTCGCGGCTATACGATCCGTGAGCCGGCAGAGTTCGCCACCGCTGTCGCCGCGCGCCTGGCGGAGCTGTCGGCCGCCTGACCTCATCCGGCCCGGCCCCGCCCATCGCGGGGAACGGGCCCCGCTGCGACGTGATGCCCCCTGAGGCCCGCGCCAGCATCCGCTGCGCCGCCGCCAGCACGGTCGCGACAGCCGGGCGGCGGTAGTCCCAGATCGGGTCCGCATCGGGCGGAGTGACCACCATCGTCGCGTTGGCCTCGAACACCAGCAGCGATCCATCCGCCGTCAGCGCGAAATCGACCCCGCCATAGGCAAGCCCGAGCGTGGCGGCGACCGCCTCCAGCGCCGCCATCGCGCGCGGCCCGAGCACGCCCGGCATATCGTCGAGGAACCGGCGCTCCTCCTCCCGATGCGCGGGCCGGTCGGCCATCGCGGCGGTGAAATAGTGCACCTTCCACGCCGCCGAGATCGCCAGGTGCAGCGGATAGACGACGCCGTCGATGCACATCGCCCGGTATTTGCGCGCCATCCCGTCCGGCCCGCGCACATCGTGATACGCGATCGCAAGCAACGCCTCCCCGGGCAGGGCGGCACTCGCCTCCCCCAGCGCGCCGCGGCTGTCGACGCACACGAAATGCCGGCCGGTGTGAAAGCCGGGGGCGCGCAGCAGCAGCGGAAAGGCCAGCCCGTCCGCAGTCGCGAGCGCGGCACGGGGCAGCACGCGCATCCGCGGCGCGATCACGCCCGGGATCGCGGCCAGCCGCCGTGCCATCTCCGTCCGCCCGGTGGCCCGCACCCGCGCCGGCGGATTGATCACCGGCGCCGTGGTGCCGGCAAGCATGGCTTCGGCCCGCGCCAGCGCCGCGGCGCAAAGATCCGCATCGCCGATCGCGTTCACCACCAGATCGTGCTGCGGCAACGCCTCCCCCGGATCATGGAAGTCGGCACAGACCGCGGTGACTGCAAAGCGGCGATCGTCGATCCAGTGCCGGGTCGGAACGTTCCCGCCGCGCGCCGCGACCAGCAGGAGCAGCTTCACGCCGGGACCGGTGCCGCGATACCGCCGGTGGGACACCGCATGGCCGGCGAACCCCGCCTGCCAATGCGCCTCCGCCGCCGGATCGCCGAGCGCGGCGAGCGCCCGCGCCAGGCCCTGGTGCGCCTGCGCGAACCCGGGGTCAGCCGTGAGCGCGGCCCGGTACTGCGCACAGGCACCCACAAGATCGCCGTCGTCCGACAGCAGATTCCCGAGACCGACGCGCGCCGCCGGCTCCTCCGGATGGCAGCGGACGGCCTGGGCATAGGCGGTGCGGGCGGCGGAGCGGTGGCCGCTCGCCTCGCACAGCACGCCGAGTTCGAGCAGTGCGGCGCACTGGGTCGGGTCGCGCCGCAGCACGTCGAGATAGGCGCTCTTCGCGACCTCGTCCGCGCCGGAGGCCGCCAGTGCGCGGGCGCACGCGAGCCCGCGCCGCACCGGGTCCGGCTCGGGTGCGACCGCGGCGGGGACGGAGCGGCTCATGACGGGTTTCCTGCTGCGACGCATGCGGCCGCAGGGTGCGGCCGGATGCTTAAGCAGGCCCTAAGCGTCGGGGGCGCCGCAGCGTGCGCAGCCTTCCCGATCAGACGGCGAAGCCGCTCTTGCTGCGCACATATTCCAGCCGGTACCGCCCGCTCACGATCGCCGCCCTTGCGCCGGCGCGGGCCAGCATCGCCGCCACGTCCGGCAGCGCGAGCGCGTCCGCATCGGTGGCCTCGATCAGCACGAACCAGGCGGGGGGCGCCTGCAGATCAGTGCGGTCGCGAGTTTCCGTCGTGCGTACGCCCGAGGCCGCCAGGTCGGTACGGCAGAGATGCGCCCCGGTGACCCGCGGCAGGGTTGCGGCGCTGCGCACGATGGTGCGCAGTTCCGGCGCCAGCCACGCCTCCGCCTCGAAGCGCAGGCTGCCCATGACGCCGCCCATCCCGGGGCCGCGGCTTTCGACCACCGCGGCGAGGGCGCGGGTGGTGGCGCGAAACTCCGCCGTGATTTCCTTTGTCGCCGGCGTCGGGTCGTTCAGCCGGGCGGCGTAGTCGGCGCCGGTGATCGCCGGCAGCGCGTCGGCTTCATAGAGGGTGAAGAACTCGGGCGTGGTCGCATCGTCCAGCGCCACCAGCCGCCGGCCGCGGCGAAAGCCCGGGATGCCGACACGTTCGGGCATGTGTTCGTTGTTGTGCCAGTCGTAGAACCGGCTTCGCAGCTCCGGAGCGATCCCGTTCCAGATCGCCACCACCGCCTCGCCTGCCAGCATGTCCCCCTCCGCGTTACGCTTCTCTGCGCTATGCTGGCACGGTTCGCCTAGCAACGGGAGAAAGCGATGCCGGAGGTTTACATCCACGCGGTGGAGGGACGCACGATCGAGCAGAAGCGTGCGCTGGTGAAGGCCGTCACCGCGGCGGTGGTGACGCATTTCGCCGTGGCACCGGAAGCGGTGATGGTGGAGATCGTTGAGACCGCGCGCCACAACAAGGCGAAGGGCGGCGTGCTGTTCAGCGAGCGCTGAAACGTGCCAGCAGCGGCGAAGGCCACCTCGCTCGGTGGCCCGACCGCCTGCGAACGGAAGAATTCGCCGTTCTGTCACCTACGCGCCGCTCGACGCCGCGAAGAGAAAGCGCAGCAGCGGTATAGCCTGCCCTGGTGGTAGGCGCAGGACGTCCTCGTAAAGCGCGCCGACCAATCGGCACGCCGTCGCGTGCGGAATTCTTTGGGGATAAGCGAGGGCGGCCAGCGCACCGTCGCCAAAACGCGCCACCATGTCGTGACCCACCTGTTGCAAGGCCGGCGTCACGACCGTCCGCTCCGGCACCGAGTGGGGATCGGCGGCACCGGAGGAGATCACCCGCAAAGTCGTCGCCGCATCGGCCTTGAGCACCTCGGCGGTGACGAAATTCTGCATCACCACCGCAGGCGCGCCCGGCGCAGGAAACAGGAAACCGTAACAGGCGTCCGCGCTTTTGTCGCCCAGTTGCTCGATCTCGAGGGTCAGAACCTGCGCCGCCTGCAACACCGCAAGATCAGCCGCGTGCGGCCGGAACCTCACGAGCTCGGCAACCACTGCTGCATGCAGTAGTGCAGACTCGGCAGCCCCGGACCGGTGGTGGTGGCTGGCGTCCAGCATTGCCGCTCGCAGCCGAGCGTACGCCAGCGGATCGGCGGTGCGGATCACCACCGCTGCCGGGGTCGCCGCCAGCGCCTTATCCAGCTGCGCTGCCTGCATCCGGACTTCGAGACCGGTCACCGAGAGGAACAGTTTGGCGCCCAGGATGGACCCAACGACAGCGCCCGCCGTTACCATGCCGGCGAGCACGTAGCGCAGTTGGCCCATGCGCCGGCGTCGCATCAGGGCGATGTTGCACGCCACGGCCACCGCCCCACAGGCCACACCTATCAGCCCGCTGATCGGCAGGAGGCCGAGCGGAAGTGCGATCCACAAATTCTCGTACTTCTGCACCCGGAACACGGGGCATCACCGCTTCATTGCCTTTCCGGGATGCTACACTCAGGACCGCTGATCCCGCAATTCTGCGGTGCGGCCACGGGACGAACAGGAGGGACAATGCTTCGGGCCGTCATACTTGCCCTGTATCTGACCGTGGCCTGGTCGGCGCACGCCACGCCGCCGGGCACCGCGGCGGGCGCACCGCTCCCCGACTTCCTCACCCCCGATTACGCCGCCGCGTTCACGATCGCCGGTGGGACCTTCATGCTGGAAAGTCAGACGCAGCAAGGCCCGCTGCAGCGCATGCAGTACATGGGTGCCGACCATGTCGTGACGCTCACGATCGCCCGGATCGCATGTGAGCGACCAACTTGCGCCACCGTATATGCCAACGCGCTCAACAATATCGATGCCGCGGTGACGCAGGCCGACGGGCAGTTTCACCACGCCGGCGCCGCCGACCTCGACGCGACCTGGAGCACCGGTCTCGCCGACAACGCCGCCTTCGTGTTTCGGCTGCCCGGTGCCGTGCTGTTCTGGCACTACGCGGCTCGCCTGCCGCGACAGCATGACGCTGCCGCACGCTTCGACCTGGTGCGTGCCGCAGTCGAACGCCAGCGCGATAGGCTGGCGGGGGTCGCCGGAAACGTCGAGTTCGGCCGGTGGGAGCCAGTCTTGCGGACCTGGACGGAGCGCTTGCTCCGGCATGGCCACCGGGCGGAGGCGGTTGCAATCCTGCGCCGGTTGGTCGCCATCGCCCCTGCGGACATGACAGCACAGATGTCGCTCGCGGAAAACGCGCTGGATCAGGCGACGGTTCGCGCCGCAGCCCGCATCGTGCGGGAGACCGCGGAGGACCCCGGGCTGATCGTCCAGGCCGACCGGCTGCTGGGCGAAGCCGAACCGGCGCTTGCATCCGTGCCCGTGCTCGCAAGTCCGGGCACGGGCCTGCACGTCGTCCTGATTCCGTTGCCGCCTTGCGATCTTCGTCTCGTCGCCGCGGCGGCCACGATCTACCGGAGGATCACCGATGTCCCGGTGCGGTTCGCGCGTTTCGGCACGCCATGGCAATGGGGCCGCTTCGATCGGATCCCCGACCAGAAAGCGATCCGCCGGGCCATCGTGGAGCAGCAGGGCCCGACGGTCGACTTCACCGGCTGGACCCTGACACGCTACCAGCAGGCGTTGCTCGATCTGGTGAAAGGAAAAAATGCCCTTGCACGGTTCCGCATGCAGGCCTATGTCGCCCGGCTTCCGACCCGTTCCGGCCAGTATCTGGCGGATCGCGACCTCGACCGGTTCGGCGCCTTGCTTCCCGCCGATCATGCCCGTCACCGGCGAACCATGTATGTCGGGGTTACTGCGGCCAATCTCTATTCAGGCGATGCCAATTTCGTCTTCAGTCTGCATCAGGCCGCCAACGGTGCGATTTTATCGTATCACATGATGACTGCCGCCGCATCCGGTCAGCCGTATCAATCCCGGCAACGTCTCGCCGAGCGGCTAGCCAAGGAGATGGTGCTGGCGAGCCTCGGGCAGTTGAAGATTCCGCGGGCCGCCGATCCGACCGACCCTTATTCCTACGCCGACGGCGTGCCGCGCCTCGACCAGAAAACGCTGGTGCTGTCGGCCCCGACCAAGGCGGCGCTGGATCGCTTTCGCTGATGTACGGGCCGCAGCGTTTACGCATGACCGCCGTGTGAGTGCGCCGTCCCAAGCAGCGCCAGCAACCCCGCCAGCAGCCGCGTCGGCGATGGCGGGCAGCCCGGGATCGTCAGGTCGATCGGCACCACCCGAGCCACCGAACCGACGCAGGCGGCACTGGCCGCGAACACCCCGCAGCGGGCGCCGCAATCGCCCACTGCAACCACCCATTTCGGATCCGGCGTGGCAGCATGGGTGCGCACCAGCGCCTCGCGCATGTGCCAGGTGACCGGGCCCGTCACCATCAGCACGTTGGCATGCCGCGGCGAGGCGACAAAGCGCAACCCGAACCGTTCCAGGTCATAGAAGGAGTTGTTCAGCGCGTGCAGTTCCAGCTCGCAGCCGTTGCACGATCCCGCATCGATGGCACGGATCGAGAGGCTGCGCCCCAGCCGCCAGCGCGCCACCGCATCGAGCTGCCCGCCGCGCAGCGGGCAGCAGAGCACCGGCGGCGCGGCCGCCCATCACGCGCATGCGCTCCGCTTCAGGCCGCCGCCGGCTCGCGCTGGCCCGCCGGCGGCCCCATAGTGGGGGCGCCGGAGCCCGACGTCGTGACTCCGGTCCGTCTCACTGCAGCCGGGATGCAGCGCCATGTCCGAAGCCAGTCCGCCGCGCCTGTCCGGGGTGTTGGAGACCTCGCTCTACGTCGAAGACCTCGATCGCGCGGCCGGGTTCTATCGCGGTCTGTTCGGCCTCGAGACGTTCGTCGCGGACCACCGCATGATCGCCCTCGGCCTGCCGGGCGGCGCGGTGCTGCTGTTGTTCGCCCATGGCGCCGCCGACGAGCCGGCGCCGGCGCCCGGCGGGGCGGAGATCCCGCCGCACGGCGGCAGCGGCCGCCTGCACCTCTGTTTCGCGATCCCGTTCGGCGAGCTGGCGGCGTGGGAACGGCATTTGGCGGAACGCGGCGTGGCGGTGGAAAGCCGGATCCGCTGGCCGCGCGGCGGCACCAGCCTCTATTTCCGCGACCCCGACGGACACTCGATCGAGCTCGCCACCCCCGGCCTGTGGCCGAACGCCTGAATGGAGGTCCCCGCCCGGTTCCCGCCCATGCGCACCGACACCGCGCGCAAGATCAGCCTGGCGCTGATCGCGGCGCTGTTCGTGCTCGCCGCCGCGGCCGCCCTGGCGCCGTGGGCGATGCCCGGCAACGATGCGGCAGCACGACGGATCGCCGCGGGGGGGATTTTCGCCGCGAGCTACCTGGCGCTGGCGATCGGACGGGTGCCGGGCCTTGCGATCGATCGCGCCGGGATCGCGCTGGTCGGGGCCAGCCTGATGGTCGCCTCCGGCGCGATGCCGTTGGTGGATGCGTATCGCGCGATCGACCTCGATACGCTCACCCTGTTGCTCGGCATGATGATCGTGGTGGCGAACCTGCGGCTGTCCGGGTTCTTCGCGCTGGCCACCGCCTGGGTCGCGCGGCATGCGCAGCGGCCGATCCTGCTGCTGGCGGCGATCGTTGCCGTCGCGGGGCTTGCGTCGGCGTTCCTGGTGAACGATGCAATCTGCTTGGTGCTGGCGCCGCTGGTGGTCGATCTGACCCTGGCGCTGCGGCGCAACCCGGTGCCGTATCTGCTCGCGGTGGCGATGGCATCGAACATCGGATCTGTCGCAACGATCACCGGCAATCCGCAGAACATGCTGATCGGCGGGTTCTCCGCCATCCCCTATGCGACCTTCGCCGCCGCGCTGGCGCCGGTGGCGCTGGCTGGACTGGTCGTCGCCGGTGGGTTGATCGCGCTGTTCTACCGCACAGAGTTCGCGGCCCAAGCGCCGCTGGCCCCGCGTCGGGTGCGGATCCGGGCGAACCGGGTGCTGGTGGCGCGGTCCCTGGCCGCCACGGCGGCGGTGATCGCCCTCTTTTTCGCCGGCCAGCCGCCGGCCAAGGCGGCGGTCGTGGTCGGCGCGCTGCTGCTACTGACGCGGCGGGTGAAGAGCGCGCGTATCTATGCCGAGATCGACTGGTCGCTGCTGCTGATGTTCGCCGGGCTGTTCGTGATCGTCGCCGGTGCGGAGGACCGGCTGTTGACACCGGGGATCGTTGCCGCGGCGGGGCGACTGCACCTGGGGCACGTTGCGGTGCTGAGCGCGCTCACCGCGGTGCTGTCCAACCTGGTCAGCAACGTTCCGGCGGTTCTGATGCTGCGGCCGTTCGTGGCGCATCTCGCCGATCCGGCGCGGGCGTGGCTGGTGGTGGCGATGGCCTCGACCTTGGCAGGGAATTTTACCCTGCTCGGGTCGATCGCGAACCTGATCGTGACGGAGAAGGCGGCGCGGCGCGGTGTGACGATCGGGTTCCGGGCGTATTTCCTGGTGGGCGCGCCGGTGACGGTGGCGACGCTCGTGATCGGGGCGCTGTGGCTGGCGCGGTAAGGGACCGTTCACGGGCGGGCGGTAGACTTTGCGGGTGAACCGCAGATCAGGCCGAGATGCTCGACATGACGCTTGAACCCGACGTTACCCCCGCCCTACCCTCCCCCCATGGAACCGCGGGTTGCCGTCCTGGAGGAGCTTGCCCGCACGACCGGGGCCGCGCTGGAGCGGATGGACCGGCGGCTGGACACGATGACCACGGAACATCGCGCCGGCCTGGATGGGCTACGCAGCGAATACCGTGCCGACTTCCGCTGGCTGCTGGGCACCATGCTGGCCGGGTTCGGCACCATCCTGGGGCTACTGGGCGGCCTGATCGGCGTGATCCTGCACGGGATCCACTGACCCGGAAGAACGCGCGTCCGCTACGCCGCCGGAACTTGCATCTCCCCCAGATACGCCTCCCGGATCATCGGGTTCTGCCGCAGTTCCGCCGCGTTCCCGCTGAGCACCACCTGCCCGGTCTGCAGCACGTAGGCCCGATGCGCGATCTGCAACGCCATGTTGGCGTTCTGCTCCACCATGAAGATGGTGGTGCCCTGCCTGTTAATCTGCTGGATGATGTCGAACACCTGTTCGACGAAGATCGGCGAGAGGCCCATGGAGGGTTCGTCCATGCAGAGCAGCCGCGGGCGCGCCATCAGTGCGCGGCCCATCGCCACCATCTGCTGCTCGCCGCCCGAGAGCGTACCGGCGATCTGGTTGCGGCGTTCCTTGACGCGCGGGAACAGGGAATAGACCCGTTCCAGGTCCTCATCGAACTCGGGGCCCCGCGCGCGCAGGTAGGCGCCCATCTCCAGGTTCTCGAACACCGTCATGCGGGTGAATAGCCGGCGGGCTTCCAGCACGGGGGCGATGCCGCGCTTCACCCGTTCCGCAGTCGGCAGTTTCTCGATCGGCTTGCCGTCGAAGATCACCGTCCCGGTGGTCGGGCGGACCACGCCCATGATGGTCTTCATGGTGGTCGACTTGCCGGAGGCGTTGCCGCCGAGCAGGGAGACGACCTCGCCTTCCTCGATCGCGTAGTTGACGTTCTTCAGGACGTGCAGGTCGCCGTAGTACGTATTGACATCATTGAATTCAAGCAACATGCGCGGGCCCCGTCGTGCCGGCGGCGGCGGCCTGCACGTTGCGGCCGAGGTAGGCGCGCAGCACTTCCTCGTCGCGCCGCACCTCGTCGGGCCTGCCTTTGGCGATCACCTCGCCATGATCCAGCACGTAGACGGTGTCGGCCAGGGTGGTGACCACATCGAGCTTGTGTTCGATCAGCAGGACGGTCAGGCCGAGGCCCTTCAGCCCCTTGATCTGCTCGGCGAGTTCCAAGGTCTCCGCCGGGTTCATCCCCGCCGTGGGCTCGTCGAGCAGCAGCAGCCGCGGCCGCGAGGCGAGCGCGCGGGCGATCTCGGTGCGCCGGCGGTTGGCATACGACAGGCCGCTCACCGCCTGGCCCGCGCGCGGGGTCAATCGGTTGCCGAAAATCGCCAGGATCTCCATTGCCCAGTCGATCGCTTCCCGCTCCTCCCGCCGCGTGCCGGGCGGACGGAGCACGGCGGCGAAGGCGCCGGTCCCAAGCCGTGCGTGCTGCCCGACCAGCACGTTCTGCAGCACGGTAAGGGTCGGGAACAGGCGGATGTTCTGGAACGTGCGGGCGATGCCTTTGGCCAGAATCTGGTAGTCGTGCAGCCCCAGGATTTCCTCCTCGTGGAAGCGGATGCTGCCGCTGTCGGAATGCACGAGGCCGGTGATCACGTTGAACAGGGTCGATTTGCCCGACCCGTTGGGGCCGATCACCGCCACCACGCCGCCGGCCGGCACGTCGATATCGACCGCGTTCAGGGCGACGAGGCCGCCGAATTTCACCGTCACGCCGCGGACGGCAAGCGTGGTGGCGTCGCCGTTCGCCTCCCCGCCCAGGCCGGACAGTCGCAGCTCGCTGAAGCCGCGCTGCACCACCGCGTGCTGCTGCTCGAAGCTCAGCGCCGCCGGCGGGCGATAGGCCGGGATCAGCCCCTGGCGGCGGTACAGCATCATCAGCACCAGGATGATGCCGAAGATCAGCTCGATCGACGGCACCAGATCGATATGCGCGATCCATCGGTTGCCGATTGCGCGGCCGAAATCGTCGATCCAGCCGGTGAGGTCTTCCAGCCACCACGATTGCAGCAGTTGCAGGATGAAAGCGCCGGCGACCGCGCCCCAGATGCTGCCGATGCCGCCGAAGACGATCATCACCAGGATCATCACCGAGACCGGGAAGCCGAACATGTCCGGCGTCGCGGTCTGCAGCTTGGCGACGTACAGCACGCCCGTCGCGCCGGCGAAGGCCGCGCCGGTCGCGAAGGCGAGCAGCTTGAAGCGGGTGCGGTTCACGCCCATCGCGCCGGCGGCGATCTCGTCCTCGCGGATCGCCATCCAGGCCCGGCCGACGCGGGAATCGCGCAGCCTCGTGGAGACGAAGACGAGGAAGCCGACCAGCACGATCGCCACGTAGTAGTAGGGCGTAGCGTTCACCCCGAAGCTGTGGCCGAGCAATTGCGGCGCCGCCACGCCGTTCAGCCCGGCCGCACCGTTGGTCAGGCTCGCCCAGTTGCGCACCACGATCGGCACGATCTCGCCGAACCCGAGGGTCACGATCGCGAGGTAGTCGCCCTTGAGCCGCAGGGTGGGCGCACCGAACGCCACGCCGCAGCCGGCCGCGAGCAGTGCTGCGAAGGGCAAGGCCAGCCAGAACGACAGGGTGAAATGCACGACGAAGCCGGAGCTTTCCCCCGGCATCTGCGCGACCAGCCCGAGCTCCTGGAACGGCACCCAGAAGCTGCTCCAGTCAGGCTGCAACTGGAACGAGGTCAGGATGCCGTAGGTATAGGCACCGATGGCGAAGAACGCGGCATAGCCGAGGTCGAGCAGCCCGGCGAAACCGACGACGATGTTCAGCCCCAGCGCCAGGCAGGCGAACGACGCCGCGTTGGCCATGCTGTCGATATCGGCATCGTTGTTGTGGTAGAGCGGAAAGCCCAGCGCGGCGAGCGTCACCAGGATCAGCAGCGCCTGGCGCCGGCGGGCTTCGGGGATCGCAGTGAACGGACGGGCGACGGCGGCAGCGGAGGGCATGGACGCGGCTCCCGCTCAGGATTTGGTCGGCGCCATCCGGCCGAACAGACCGGAGGGGCGGAACACCAGGACCAGCACCAGGATCGAGAAGATGATGACATCGGCCCATTCGGTGGCGATGAACTGACCGCCATAGGCCTCCACCAGCCCGATGATGATGCCGCCCACCATCGCCCCTGGCACATTGCCGATACCGCCCAGCACCGCGGCGGTGAAGGCGCGCAGCCCGGCGGTGAAGCCGATGATGAAGCTGGTAAAATTGTAATAGAGCCCGAAGATCAGCCCGCCCGCCCCGGCCAGCGCGGAGCCGAGGAAGAAGGCGGTCATGATGACCCGGTCGACCTCCACCCCCATCATCCGCGCCGCTTCTGGATCCTGCGCGGTGGCACGCATCGCCTTGCCGAGCTTCGACTTCTGCACGAACAGCCAGAGCCCGCCCATCAGCACTACGGACGCGCCCCAGATCAGCACCTGCCGCAGTTCGAGCACCGCGCCATCCACATGCCAGCGCAGCGGCGGCAGCGGATTCGGGAAGTTCTTCGAATCCGCGCCGACCGTGATCAGGATCAGGTTGAACAGGATGTAGGAGACGCCGATGGTGGTGATCATCGCCGCCGGCCCGGTGATCCCGCGCAGCGGGCGCAATGACAGCCGCTCGATCACCACGCCCAGGGTGCCGGACGCCAGCATGGTCACAGCGAAGGCGGCGATCAGCACGCCCGCCAGCGGCAGCCCGGTCAGGACGATCGCCTGACCGGACAGGCCGAAGGACTGCAACGTCCACATGGCGATGAAGGAGCCCACCATGAACACGTTGAAATGGGCGAAGTTGATCAGCTCCAGGATGCCGTAGATCAGGGTGAACCCCAGCGCCAGGAGCGCGTACATCGCTCCCAGGCTGAGGCCGTTGATCGTCTGCTGCAGCAGCAGGGACGAGAAGGTCATCGCCGCCGCTCAGGCTTGCGGTGCCACGCCGATGTAGTGGTACTGCGCCGAGATGTCGTTGAGGGGCTTCGACTTGTCTTCGCGGATCTGGAACACGCTCACGGTGCGGTCGGTGAGGTCGCCGTTGGCGTCGAACGAGACCATGCCCTGGATGGTCGGCACCTTGATGGTCTGGATGGTGTCGCGCACGGAAGTCTTGGTGACCGGCTTGCCTTCCTTCGCCAGCTTGGTGATCGCGGCGACCACGACCAGGCCGGCGTCGTAGGAGGTGATGGAATAGTCGTCCGGCGGGATGCCGAACTTGGACTTGAACAGCTTGACGAAATCGGCCGCTTTGTCGGAATCGGTCAGATGCGGGGAGGCGATGGTGGCATACCAGCCCGCCGCGGCGGGGAAGCCGACCGCAGTCAGCATTTCCGGCCCGTAGACGCCGTCGCCGCCGCCGCGGATGACGTGCGGCATGATGTCATAGACCTGCTTGGCAAGCTTCACGCCGGCCTGCAGCACGCCGCCGTAATAGATCGCTTGCGGATTGAGCGCCTTGATCTTGGTCAGCGCCGTGGTGTAGTCGGCGGCCTTGGGATCGAGCCGGTCGCGGCCGAGCACCTGCATGCCCTTCTTCTTCGCCTGCGCCTCGAACGCATCCGCCAGGCCCACACCGTAGGCGCCGCTGTCGTCGAGGACGTAGACGGTCTTCACGTGCAGGACCTCAGCGTAGAAATTCGCCATGTTGGGGCCCTGGTAGGCATCGGTCGTCACAGTACGGAAATAGATCGCCTTGCCGGCGGGGCGGAACTGGGCGGCGAATTTCGGGTTGGTGATGTCGGGATTGGTGGACGAGGGGGTGATGATCGCGAGATCGCCCTCGCTCAGGATCGGTGCCATCGCCTTGCCGGCGCCGCTCATTTGCGGGCCGATCGCGGCCACCAGCTTCGGGTTGGAGACCATCCGCCGCGCGTTGGTCGCAGCCTGGGCGGGATCGTACTGGCCGGCCGTGGCGGTGCCGTCGTCATAGACCACCACCCGCAGCTTGTAGCCCGGGATCGACCCGGCATCGTTGGCGTTGTCGAACGCGAGCTGCGCGCCGTCGCGCATGCGCACCGCGCTGTCGGCGTCCGCCCCGGTCAGGGACAGGTCGATGCCGACGTCCACCTCCTTCTCGGCGGCGGCGACGGCGGGGCCGGCACCCAGGGTGGCGGTACCCAGGGCGGCGGCGGCGGCGGTGCTGGCGAGAAGTTGGGCGGCGGCCCGACGTGTGATCATTCCTGCGTCCCCTGTGGTTCTGGTTGTGGCGACCGATGCCTGGTGACCGATGCCTCTGGCTAGCAACGTTCGTGCCACCTGTCACGCCGTTTTTGGGCGGCTGATGAGCAGTCTTGGCGGGTCGGCGCCGGAAGCGCAATGGGCGGCGGCCGTCCCGTACCCGCGACATTAGCGGATTGTTCATCCTGGCGAGGCTTTCCTGCCGAACCCCGCCATGGCCGATTCGCCCCCCCGCCCGGACCCCACAGCCGCCCCCGCGACGGCGCCGGCACCGCCGCCCCAGGCGGCCGGTGGGTCCGAAGACGTGCCCGCTGCGGAACCGTCCCCCGCGGAACCGTCCCCTGCGGCCGAGCCCACGGATTGCCACCTGGCGCATCGTCTGTTCGGCTCCTTTGGGCCGCCGCTGTTCCGCCGCTCGGAAGTCGACGGCGCACCGATCATGGTGGTCCAGCTCGGCGAGCGGACGGCTGCGCTGCCGCTGCGCTCACTGGCGCGGGAATTCGGCATCGCCGAGGAGTCGGAGGATGGGCAGATGCTCGCCCGCATCGCCGAATTGCTCGATTTCGTCTCGGTGCTGCGTCCCGGCGACCGGCTCCCGAGCGAGGTGCTGACCGGGGAAGCAAGCTGGGAGCCGGATCCGCTGCATCTGGAAATCGCGCAGACACGGCTACGGGTCAGCCTGGTCGACTGGCTGAACGCCGACCGCGGATCGGAGCGACAGGCGCTGGACGCCGGTTCGCTGCTGGCGATCGGGAACGATCCCAAGCTGCGCCATCAGGTGCAGACGGCGCTGTCGCGCGCCGCCGAAGCCCTGGGACTGGACACCGCGGCGGAAGTGGTCGGGCTGCTCGAAGCCCTGGGACGCGAACTCGCCTATATTGAGGCGCTGCGCGACCGGCTGCTGCGTCGGGTCCGCCTCATGGCCGGGAAGATCGAACGCCTGTCGCGCGGCTGGCGCAGCGATGCCAGCCATATCGAGACCCTGACGCAGGTGAAACGCCTGACCGCCATCGCGCTCCGCCAGATCATCGCCCGCTTCGAGGTGCTGGATGCGCAGACCGGCGAAGTGATGGCGGCACTGCGCAACGTCGAAAGCCAACGCACTTTCATCCGCTCCAACCGCGACTGGCTGTATCGCAGCCAGCGCGCGTGGGAGCCGATCCTGACGCAATGGGACACGGCGGCCGGCACGTTCAACGAGGGCACCCTCGCCCTGCTCGGGGGCACCTACCAGTTCCTGGCGCCGCGCTTCATGCCCGTCACGGAATGGATTTCCGCGACCCGACCGGGCCAGCCGCAGCGGGTGAACCGGGCACCGCGGATGATCTGGTAAACGCGGCGCGCGCTCACGCGGTGCGGCTGGCCGCCGGCCGCTCCGCCGGCGGGTAGCGTCGCAGCAGCCGCAGCATCAACCCCATCGCCGGGAGGGCAGCGAACATCGCCAGCGCATAGAACAACGTCCATCCGGTCGCCGCGGCCAGGAACCCCGACAGCCCGCCCACCGTGCGCAGCGCGATTGCCGCCAGCGACGACAGCAGCGCGTATTGCGTCGCCGTATAGGCGGGCGAGCAGAGGCCGGAGAGGTAGGTGATGAACGCGGCGTCCGCCATGCCCTCGGCGAAGGATTCCACCGCCACCGTCGCGACCAGCACATGCGCCCGCCCGGCCGAGGCCGCCAGCAGCAGATACATCCCCATCGTCACCGTCTGCACCCAGCCGGTGGCGAGCAGCGCCCGCCCCACCCCGATGCGCGCGACCAGCCAGCCGCCCAGCGCGGTGCCGCCCAGGGCGCAGGCAAGCGACAGCGGCCCGTTGGCCACTGCGATCGCCGCGCGGTTGAAGCCGAGGTGGGTGTAGAACGGCGCCGTCATCACCCCGGCCATCGCCTCGCCCAGCTTGAACAGGGCGACGAAGCCCAGGATCGTGGGCGCGCCCGGACGGGCCAGGATCTCGCGCAGCGGCTCGATCACCGCGGCGCGCAGGCGGGCGCCGAGGCGCAGGCCGGCAGCGCGCACGCGCACCATCGGCTCCGGCGCCAGCAGGGTGACCAGCGGGGCAAGCGCCAGCAGGGCCGCCATCGCCGCCAGCGCGCCGTGCCAGCCGACCCAGCTCGCCGCCGCGATCGCGCCGGCGCCGGAGACCAGCAGCGCCACCCGGTAGCCCCAGACATAGGCCGCCATGGCCGCGCCCTGCGCACGCGGCGGGAAGGTCTCGATCCGCCAGGCGTCGATCACGATGTCCTGGCTCGCCGAGAGGAAGGCGACCAACCCCGCCGCGGCGATGGCGCCCGCCGGCGCCGTGTTCGGGTGCGACAGCGCGAGCAGCAGTGCAGCCAGCGCCAGCGCCGGCTGGATCGCCGCGAGCCAGCCCCGCCGGCGCCCAAGCCGACCCAGTGGCCCCGGCGGCCGCGCCTGGTCCAGCACCGGCGCCCAGAGGAATTTCAGCGAATAGGCGAGCCCAACATTGGCGGTGAGGCCGATCAGCGCCAAGGACACCCCGCCCTCCGACAGCCAGAGCCGGAACGTGAAGCCGGACAGCGGCAGCGGCAGGCCGGAGAAGAATCCGTAGGCGCCCATCAGCCACAGCCGATGGTCGGCGAGCAGGTGTCGGGGGGCGGAGTTGCGGGCGGGCAGCTCGGCGGGGGGCATGCGCGCGTTCCTGCGGCGGGTCCGCAGCCAAGGCAACCGCTGCCGTGGGGTGGTCGCGGTTGACGCAAGGGGGGTCGGCTATGCTACTCAGCGGTAGCCAATCGCGCGCCGTCCACCGGGAGAGCGTCCATGAAGCTGATGTGGTTCCATCTGATGCCGTACACCGAGCTGCCGGAGGATTTCCGCGACCACAATCCCTCGGTATGGGTCGACATCCATTCCTCGCTGTTCGATCCGGCACGTGCGCATCACATGTACAACGACTTCATGGACGAGCTCGAATACGCGGCAGACTGCGGATTCGATGCAGTGTGCGTGAACGAGCACCATTCCAACGGCTACGGGCTGATGCCCTCGCCCAACCTGATCGCCTCGTCGCTCGCGCGGCGCACGACCGATACCGCTATCTGCGTCATGGGCAACTCGCTCGCGCTGTATAACCCGCCGACGCGCGTCGCCGAAGAATTCGCGATGATCGACGTGATCTCCGGCGGACGGCTGATCGCGGGCTTTCCCGTCGGCACGCCGATGGACACCTGCTACGCGTACGGGACCAACCCGAGCCAGCTGCGTTCCCGCTACCTGGAAGCGCACGACCTGGTCATGCGCGCGTGGCGGGAGAAGGATACGTTCGCCTTCAACGGCCGCTACAACCAGCAGCGCTACGTCAACATCTGGCCACGTCCGATCCAGCGCCCGCATCCGCCGATCTGGATCCCCGGCGGCGGCTCGGTCGAAACCTGGCAGTGGTGCGCCGAGATGGACTACGTCTATTGCTACCTGTCCTACTACGGCTACAAGGCCGGCCAGGCGCTGATGGACGGATTCTGGAACGAAATGGCCCGGTTGGGCAAGGACCGTAACCCGTACCGTGCCGGCTTCCTGCAGTTCGTCGGCGTGGGCGAAAGCCGCCAGCATGCCTTCGATCTCTATTCCGAAGCCGCCGAGTATTTCTACGGCCGCTGCCTGCATGTCGATCCGCGCTGGGCGGTGCCGCCCGGCTATGTTTCGGAAGCGACGCAGGCGGCCGGGATCAAGAGCCAGATCCAGCAGGCGGCCGGCGCCGGCGCCATCGGTTCCACCTCCGGCACCCGCTTCGCGAGCGTGGCGCGCGAGATGGATGCGATCGTCGATCGCGGCTACGTCATCATCGGCTCGCCCGACGAAGTGACCGAGCAGTTGCGCGAAGTCGCCCGCAACCTCAACGTCGGCCACCTGATGCTGCTGTTGCAGTTCGGCAACATGGGCAAGGAGGTCTGCCGGGCCAATACCAGGCTGTTCGCCGAGAAGGTCATGCCGAACCTCAAGGGCATGTTCGGCGAGTGGGAAGACCGCTGGTGGCCGCAGCCGATGGGCCGCGCGCAGCGTGCCGAGGTTCCGGCCTTCCTGCCCAGGCTGGCTGCCGAATAAGCGCCGCCGGACCGCCGCGGCGGCCCGGCCGTTCCCGAAGGCACCGGTTTTCGCCGGCGCCGGTCCCCTCGACGGGCAGCATTGGAGAGCCGGGGTGAGCGAACCCGAAACGACGACCATCGACATCAACGGCTTCGCCACCCGCGTCTGGCGCAAGGGATCGGGGCCGAAGCTGGGCTTCCTCGCCGGCCTCGGCGGCCTGCCGCGCTGGATACCCTTCCTCGATCGGCTGGCGGAGAGCCGCACGGTGATCGTGCCGTCGCTGCCCGGCTTTCCCGGCGGCGACCGCGGGCACAGCGTGCTCGATACGCATCTCGACTGGCTGCTGGCGGTGCGGGCGACGTTGGACGCGGCGGGGCTGGCCGGCGCCGACCTCGCCGGGTCGTCGGTCGGCGCCTCGCTCGCCGCCGAGATGGCGGCGGTCTGGCCCGCAAGCGTGCGCAAGCTGGCGCTGATCGCCCCGTTCGGACTGTTCGACGAGGCCGATCCGCCGACCGATCCCTGGGCGCAGCGCGCCGATGCGGTGCCGGGGCTGATGTGCGCCGATCCCGAGATCTGGAAGGCGATGAAATCCGTCCCGGATGGCGCCAACTCGATCGAATGGCCGATCGAACAGACCCGTGCGTCGGAGGCCGCCGCACGCATCTTCTGGCCGCTCGGCAATACGAAGCTGGAAAAGCGCCTGCCGCTGATCGCCGCACCGACCCTGCTGCTCTGGGGGGCCGAGGACAGGATCATGCCGCGCAGCTATGCGGACCGATTCCGCGCGGCGATCACCGGGCCGACCGAACTGCAGGTCATCGCGGACGCCGGGCATCTGGCCGAGCTCGACCGGCCGGATGCGGTGGCGCTGGCGATCCTCGGCTGGATGCCATAGGGAACGCCTCCATGCCCCTTGATCCCGACGTCACGCTGGTCCTGGAGATGATCCGTCTCGCCGGCCGGCCCCCGTTCGAGCAGCTCACGCCCGACGAGGCGCGCGAGGCCTACATGAAAAGCCGCGCCGTCCTGCAGCCGAAACCGGAAGCGGTGGGCGAGGTCCGCGCACTCGACGCTCCCGGGCCGCATGGACCGGTGCCGCTGCGGCTCTATCGGCCCGCGGGCGTGGCCGCCGGGCCGTTGCCTGCGCTGGTGTACTACCATGGCGGCGGCTGGCTGCTGGGCGGGCTCGATTCGCACGACGTGATCTGCCGCCGGTTCGCCAATGCGGCGGGCTGCGTCGTCGTCTCGGTCGACTACCGCCTGGCGCCGGAGCACAAATTCCCGGCCGCGGTCGAGGACAGCGCGGCGGCGACGCGGTTCGTCATCGATCAGGCGGCTGAGTTCGGCATCGATCCGAAGCGGGTCGCGGCGGGGGGCGATTCCGCCGGCGGCAACCTCGCCGCGGTGATGGCGCTGATGGCGCGGGACGGAGATCTGCCGCCGCTGGCATTCCAGTTGCTGATCTATCCCGCAACCGACATGGCGATGACCACGATTTCGTCGCAGACGATCACCTCCGGGGTGCCGCTGACCTCGACGACTATGAAATGGTTCATCGACCACTACATGCGCAGCGACGTCGACCGTATCGACTGGCGCGCCTCCCCCATCCGCGTCGCCAGCGTCGCCGGCGCGGCGCCGGCGCTGGTGCTGACGGCCGCGGCCGACCCGTTGCGCGACGAGGGGCTCGCCTATGCGCAGCGGCTGGAACGCGAGGGCGTGCGGGTGACGAGCGTGCACCTGTCCGACCAGATTCATGGATTCCTCAGCATGGGCAAGGTGATCCACGCCGCCGACACGGCGATCGACATGATGGCCGCGGTGCTGCGCAAGGCGCTGGCGGGCTGAACCCCGAGCGCCGCGGCTTGCAGCGCGGGGCGAACGCTGGTGTCGTGGGGCAACCGGAGAGGCCGCCCATGAACCAGACATCAGCGCCGACGCTCGACGAACTGCCGGAGGACCGCGCGACCGGCGCGATCGCCGTGATCTACGAGGAGATCCGGCGCTTTTCCGGCGTGCCCTACGTGTCCTCGATGCAGCGCTACCTGGCGAGCACGCCCGGCCTGCTGGAATTCGTCTGGGGGGCGCTGCGCCCGGCGATGGCAGCCGGCGCGATCCAGGCAGCGGGCTGGGGCCTCGTCGGGGCGGTTTCGCTCGCGCCGTTGCCGCCGGTCCCGCTGGGGCTCCTGGCGGCCTGGGGCATCGATGCCGCCGACCGCGCCGGCATCCGCAACGTCGCCGCGAATTTCGTCCGGGTGGCGCCGGTGAACCTGGTGTTCGGCCGTTGCCTCGGCCTGCTGCTGGACGGGGCGCGTCCGTCCGGTCCCGGCTTCGCCCCCGGCTGGACACCGCCGACGCTACTGCCGCCGATGCCGGGGAACGTCGACCCCGCCGCCC
Source organism: uncultured Pseudomonadota bacterium (assembly GCA_963708095.1). Classification (GTDB taxonomy): domain Bacteria; phylum Pseudomonadota; class Alphaproteobacteria; order Acetobacterales; family Acetobacteraceae; genus JAJZVS01. Next base: position 654,572 of record OY970182.1, on the reverse strand, counting down.
TGGCAGAGGATGCGCGAACGAATCTGATGCGATTCGCCACCGAGCTGGGCGGCAAGCCCTTCATTCCGGCGCTGTATCGCCAGCTCGCGCATTGGCCGGCGCTGCTGGCCTGGCTCGCCAATCAGGTGGCGCCGCGGCTGGGCTCGGCCGAGATGCGCGCGAGCGGGACAGCGATGCGGGACGCGGCGGCCGCGGCGGCGCCAGCGATCGTGGCACGTTTGCCCGGCCTACCGCCCGGGCCGGCGCCCGATGCGCCGACCGCGGCCAGGGTGGCGGCGGCGATCGCGCGCTACGGCGTGACCAGCCCGGAGCTGACGATGGTCGGACAATTGTTGCTGGACGCGCTGCCGGGCTGACGCGCGGCGCCGGCTCAGCAGCGCCCGGCCGGCACGAGCCGTTCGCGGGTATGACTGCGCACCAGGGCGGCGAACAAGCGCAGCGCATCCGGCCCGCCGCGGTCGGCGAGGGTTCCTGCCTCGATTTCCGATGCAAGGTTCTCGGCCTGGCCCGCGATCGTATCCACGGCGCGGTGCAGCGCCTCACGAGTGACGGCAAGTTGGGTCTCGTCGGAAAGCGTATTCCAGTCGGCATCCATCAGGACGGGTCCAATGCGAGCCCTTTTGGCAAAGCAACGCCGCGGAAGACGGAAGACACGCGCGGTCGGCGCCAGTCTCGACCGAGCCGGTTAAGCGAAGGTTACCCGCACCGGCGGCAGCGGCGGGAACGCCACCGTCACGGTCCCCGGCGCCTCCAGCCACACCGGCGGCGTCACGCTGCCGAGCAGCACCACCTGGCCCGCGCGCAGGCCGCCGAACGCTGCGGCAACCGCCGACCCGGCGAGCCAGGCCAGCCCGTTCATCGGGTGCCCGAGCAGGTCGGCCGCCACACCGCGGTCCCGCTCTACCCCGTCGATCGCCAGGCTGCCCGCAAGCGTCGGGATATCGAGCGTCCGCCAGTCGCCGGTCCATCCCAACCCGGTGGGCACGCCCAGCACGGCGGCGGCGTGGAAGACCTGGTCGGCGATCAGGCTCGGCGTGCCGAAGGCGGCGAGATCGCCGTAGCGGTTCTCCACCACCTCGATCGCGGCAAAAAATTCCTCGACCGCGGCAGCGGCGGTTTCGGCCGAGCACGGGCCCGGCGGCAGGTCGCGGGCGAGCCGTACCGCGACCTCGCATTCCACCCCGGGATTGCGGAAATCGGCGAAGCGCAGCACGGCGCCGCCGGCGTGCAGGCCGGCGGCCGGCATGAAGCCCGCCGCCGGGCCGGACAGGCCGAGATAGGCCTGCATCCGCGCCGCGGTGGCGCCGATCTTGAAGCCTGCCGGCGGGTCCGCGCCAAGGGCCCGGGCCAGGACGACTTGCACCGCCGCGCCCTCGGCCTCGGTGCGCGGAGCGATCGCGGCCGGCAGCGGGGCCAAAAGACCGCCGGCCCGGCGGGCGGCCTGCAAGGCGGCGGCAGCGGCGGCGGCATCGAACCCGGTCATGCGCGGCGCGCCAGTTCATAAAGCGCGACGGCGGCGGCGGCGGCGACATTCAGGCTCGCCATCGCCCCGTCGGTCGCCAGTCCCGCGAGCTCGTCGCAGGTCTCGCGCGTGAGGCGGCGGAGGCCGGAACCCTCGGCGCCCAGCACCAGCGCCACCCGCCGCCCGGCGAAGGCGGGTCCGGAGAGCGGCGTCGGTCCGCCGGCATCGAGACCCACCACCCACCGGTCCGCCGCCTTCAGCGCGACCAGGGTGCGCGCGACGTTCACCGCCCGCAGCAGCGGGATCGTCTCCAGCGCGCCGGAGGCGGCCTTGGCGAGCGAGCCCGTTTCCTCCGGCGCGTTGCGTTCCTGGGTGATCACCCCGGCCGCCCCGAAGGCGGCGGCGCAGCGCAGGATGGCGCCGACGTTGCGCGGGTCGGTGACCTGGTCGAGCACCAACACAGGGCCGGGGCGTTCCAGCATCTGCGCCAGGCTGGGCGGGGCCAGCGGGTCGGCGAGCAGGGCCGCGCCCTGGTGCACCGCCTCCCGCCCCAGCAGGTGGTCGAGCCGCGCGCGGTCCGTGCGGTCCACGGTCAGGGGCCAGGGTTGCGGGAACAGAGCGGCGAGCGCGGTCTCCGCCTCCTCGGTCAGCAGCAGGCGGCGCAGGCGGCGCGACGGATTGGCGAGCGCGGCGGCGATGGCGTGATGGCCGTAGAGCCAGATCGTGCCGGCGGGGGCGGGCGGCGGGCCGGCGGGGGCGGAACCGGCCGGGCGATGCAACCCGCGGGCATGCAGCCGCTCGCCGGCGGGCGCATCGTGGGAGAGGCGATCGGGGCGGTGCGCATCGGCGGGCGGCCGGGTGCCCTCGCGCCGGGGCGGGCGGCCAGGGCCGAACTGATCCCGACCACGTTCATCCCCGCGTCGCTGGTCCGCCTGGCGGCCCTCCGGGCGGGGGCGGTCGCCGGCACCCGCGAAAGGGCGGCCGTCGGAGCGGTGGCGATCCGGCCCGGCGTCGGGGCCGGTGCGGGAGGCGCCGGCCGGCTGGCCGAGCGGTCGCGGGTCGTCCCTCCCCTGGCGGCCGGGGCCGCCGCCGGAGCCCTGCGTGCCCCAGCCCTGCCGGGGACGGTCCTGGCGCGGGCGTTCCTGCCAGCGCGCCCCGTCCGGGCGGGCGTCCGGGCGGGGCGGGTGCGGTGCGCCGTCCCGCGCTGGCTTGTCGGGTCGGGCCGGGCCATGGCCGGATGCGGGGCGGCCTCCGCGGTCCTCGCCGGCGGGGGGGCGAAACGATCCGGTCTGCTGCGCTCCTGGGCCACCGGGGCCGCGAAACGGGCCGCGATCGGAGGAGGACGGGCGACCGGAGCCGCCATGCCGGTTGTGGGGGGGCTTCATCGCTGCGGGTATAGAGACAAGCCGTCGTGCTGCCCAGACCGCATGCCCGGTGCCGCGGGTCGGTGGGGTCGCAGCGGGCCATTTCCGGTGGCCCGTTCGTTGACAACCGCGCGGCAATGGCATTAGTCCGCCGGCTCCGGCGCGGAGGGGTGCCCGAGAGGCTAAAGGGGACGGACTGTAAATCCGTTGGCGCACGCCTACGTTGGTTCGAATCCAACCCCCTCCACCACGCGGCCCCGCCTTACAGGCCCCCCCTTCTCCCCTAAAGCCGCAGAAACCCGCCGATTTTAGCAAGCCAAATGTGCTTGCATGTGCATCCACGTGCGCCCGCATTGCCCGATGTTTTGTGGGATGTATTGCGGGTCAAATCAGCGGGCGCATGAAGCGGAAAATCGACAAGCTGTCGCCCGTTGCGGTCAGGAACGCCATCAAACCGGGTCTCCACGGGGACGGCGCCAGCCTCTATCTCAACGTCGGCCCACCGGCGGCAAGTCCTGGCTGCGACGGTTCATGCTGAACGGAAAAGCTCACGAAATGGGCCTCGGCCCCTACCCTCTCGTCGAGCTTGCGGAGGTGCGCAAGCGGAACGCGGTGGCGAGCCTGCTGCTACTCGAGGGGATCGACCCTCCGAAGCCCGACAGGAGGAGAAGCGTCGGAAGGCCGCCGAAGCCGCCGCGGCGGTCACATTCCAGAAAGCGGCACAAGATTACATCACCGACAACCGGGCCGCCTGGGGCAATGCAAAGTATGCTTGGCAGTGGTCACAGACCCTGGAGGCGCACGTCTATCCCGTGATCGGTAAGCTGCGCGTGTCTTAGAGTCTTCTCTGATTGGGGCTGCTGGGGTCAAGCTGTTTCTCGCACCTTTTCGGATGTCCGGTCAGTCGCGGCCATAGCCGCGTGGTAACGCGATGTCGGCAATGGCCGTGAGGTCGAGATCGACGATAGCTTCGAGCACGTCGGCGGTAGGGCTTTCCTGAAGGCTTTTGGGCAATGCGGTCAGCCAGCCGGCATACTCGGCCTGCAGTGTCAGTAACTCAGTGACGGCCTCTCGCCACCGTTGCGGCCGGCTGCGTCGATCGGTTGGGCGGTGCGTGCGGGTTTGGGCCGGCGCTGGGCGCATTGAATGCCTTGCGCGATAGCGAGCTTGGCGCTCGGCGTTGCTCATCGCCTGCTCGCCATTTGGTTTGCGGCCCGTCGACATGGCTTCACCTTCCGTTACGTAACGCATTGCAGAGGGATCGGCGTCAACCGGGCAGTCCTTCTCTGATTGGGGCTGCTGGGGTCAAGCTGTTTCTCGCACCTTTTCGGATGTCCGGTCAGTCGCGGCCATAGCCGCGTGGTAACGCGATGTCGGCAATGGCCGTGAGATCGAGATCGACGATAGCTTCGAGCACGTCGGCGGTAGGGCTTTCCTGAAGGCTGTTGGGCAATGCGGTCAGCCAGCCGGCATACTCGGCCTGCAGTGTCAGTAACTCAGTGACGGCCTCTCGCCACCGTTGCGGCCGGCTGCGTCGATCGGTTGGGCGGTGCGTGCGGGTTTGGGCCGGCGCTGGGCGCATTGAATGCCTTGCGCGATAGCGAGCTTGGCGCTCGGCGTTGCTCATCGCCTGCTCGCCATTTGGTTTGCGGCCCGTCGACATGGCTTCACCTTCCGTTACGTAACGCATTGCAGAGGGATCGGCGTCAACCGGGCAGTCCTTCTCTGATTGGGGCTGCTGGGGTCAAGCTGTTTCTCGCACCTTTTCGGATGTCCGGTCAGTCGCGGCCATAGCCGCGTGGTAACGCGATGTCGGCAATGGCCGTGAGATCGAGATCGACGATAGCTTCGAGCACGTCGGCGGTAGGGCTTTCCTGAAGGCTGTTGGGCAATGCGGTCAGCCAGCCGGCATACTCGGCCTGCAGTGTCAGTAACTCAGTGACGGCCTCTCGCCACCGTTGCGGCCGGCTGCGTCGATCGGTTGGGCGGTGCGTGCGGGTTTGGGCCGGCGCTGGGCGCATTGAATGCCTTGCGCGATAGCAAGCTTGGCGCTCGGCGTTGCTCATCGCCTGCTCGCCATTTGGTTTGCGGCCCGTCGACATGGCTTCACCTTCCGTTACGTAACGCATTGCAGAGGGATCGGCGTCAACCGGGCAGTCCTTGCCCGGCCACGCCGGGATCAGGCTGCTTGTCGTCTTCGATGTCGCACCCGTGGGTCACTCGCTTCTCTTCGCGGTCGGCGCATGGCCGCCGCAGGATGGGGTCAGGAGGGAGAAGCGTCTCAATCTGTCCCGCGACCTGGAGGCATTGCTACCGTCCGGTTCCGGACTCTCAACGAGATCGCCTCGCCCATCGTCCCCACGGGAACGACGCGGCTCCGCCCTTTCAGGCGGAAACTGGTATGGCTCGGCTCATGCGGCGGTCATCGTGGCCACGGCTTGCTTGCCCCACCGGAACTCGCTGCCATCGGTCCACATCCGGTGCAAAATCACCGCCAGCTTGCGCGCGACCGCGACACGGGCGCGCGCCATGCCCCGGCGCTTAGCGACGCTCATCCCCCACGCTCGCAACGCCGACCACCTGGTGCTGCGGATCAGCAGTGAATGCGCTGCTTCATACAGAGCGGTGCGGGCCAGTTCGTCGCCGCACCGGCTGATGTGGCCTTGGATGTCCGTCTCACCCGATTGGTAGCGTCGCGGCGTCAGGCCGAGATGGGCGCCGACGTCGCGTGACTTCCGGAAGCGGTCCGGCTGATCGATGGTGGCGCGGAACGCCAGCGCGGTCAGCGGCCCGACGCCCGGCACCGTCATCAACCGACGGCACGTCGGTTCGACGCGCACCTCGTCGAGCACGCGCTTGCTGAGCGCGTCGGCCTGCTGGCTCATCACCTCGACGACGGCCAGCAGCGATTCAGTCAGGCTTGCCAGCACCGGGTCGTCGGCGGCCAGCTCGCGCACCCGCGCCGGGAATATCTTGCGGCTTGGTGTGCCGACCTTCAGCCCGGCCTCGCGCAGCAACGCCCGTATGCCATTCTCGACATCCTGGCGCTTGTTCAGCACCATCCGCCGCGCGCTCAGCAGCGCGCGCCAGGAGCGGCAGAACGGACTTTTGACGTGAACCGCGCGATACCAGCCGGTGCGCATGATCTGCGCGATCCCGCGCGCGTCGTTGCGGTCGGTCTTGTTCGGCATGGCACCCATCGCCGCCTTGGCCTGCCGCGCCTCGATGCAGATCGCCGGGATGCCAGCCGCCGTGATCCCGGCGTGCAGCCAGGCGCTCAGCGAGCACGCCTCCAGGCCAACCCGCTCCATCTTCATCCCGCACGCCCCGAAGAACGCGACCAGCGCCTCCGGCTCGCTGGCCACGCGCACCTCGCGCACAACGCGTCCCGCATCATCGACGATGCAGATCGCGGCCTCTTCCAACGACACGTCCAACCCGGCAAAGTAACCCACGGCTGCTCCTCCTCGATGCTTGTGGCCGATGCACACGGACCACGCTCTTATCATCCTGAGAGGGGCAGCCACCGGGGTCACCGGGGGGAGGCCCCAATCACCCCATCTGTCCGGGATCATGCCGTTGCCCCGCCTAGCCTTCGTACCATGAGCCGGACGGACGCGAGCAACACATAGGCGCGGGCTTTCCGGTTCAGGCACTCCCAGTCCTTGGCGAGACGGCGGCACCTGTTCAGCCAAGCGAAGGTTCGTTCGACCACCCAGCGCTTTGGCAGAACAACGAAGCCCTTCGCCTGGTCCGAGCGTTTGACGATCTCGACATTCAGGCTGGCCATGGCGGCTTTCACCGCGCTTTGAAACACCGGCCCCTGGTAGCCGCCATCGGCGTAAAGCTTCAAAAGGAACGGATACAGACCGAACAACGTAGCCATCACCAGGGCACCGCCGTCGCGGTCCTGGATATCGGCCGGGTGAACGACGGCGTGCATCAACAGGCCTGTCGTATCGACGAGAATATGCCGCCTCTTGCCTTTGATTTTCTTCCCCGCATCATAGCCATGCGGATCGATGCAGACCCCCCTTTTTCAGCACTCTTCACGCTCTAGCTGTCAATCACGGCGGCGGTGGGACTGGCCTGACGCCCGGCCTGTTCGCGGCATTTCATGTAGAGCAGCTGATGGATGTTATCCAACGTCCCATCGTAGCTCCATCGATCGAGGTAATCATGGATGGTGCTTCTGGGCGGAAGGTCCTTCGGGATATCACGCCATTGGCAGCCTGAGCCGAGGATATACATAAGTCCGTTCACGATCTCCCGGATGTCGACCGTGCGTTTGTTGCCGCCCGGCTTGGCGGGCGGGATCAACGGCTCGATTTCCGCCCATTCTTCATCTGTCAGGTCATGCGTGTAGCGCAGGCCGCTACGGTCATGCCGGATACGGGTCTCGTCTGTCCACATTGGGCACCTCGCGAATCGGTCCCATACATCGAGTCACAGACAATTCGAGCCAGTCAACCCCTGCAACCAAACGATCCTAAAGACTCAATTTATTCCCGGACGGACACTTACACTGGCCAGGAGCCGGAACTGACGGCGGAGCAGCGCGCCGCGCTGACGGGCGAGCTGACCGAGCGCTTGTATATGACCGCGAAGGAGGTATGCGGCTTCGTGCAAGCGCGGTTCGGGAGCGTCTATACGCCGAATGCGATGACCAAGCTGCTGAAGCGGCTGGACTTCGTCTACAAGAAGCCGAAGTGCGTTCCCGCCAAGGCGGATGCGACGGTGCAGCGGACGTTCGTAGAGCAGACGCTGGCCCCTCTGATGGCGGCGGCCGGACCGCGCCGGCCGTTGTATTTCGTCGATGGCACGCATCCCGCCTATACCGGGCATCCGGCGTTCGGCTGGATCAAGCGCGGGACGACACGGGAGCTGAAAAGCAATCACGGTCGTGTCAACGTCAATATCAATGGTGCGCTGAGCTGGCCTGACCGAGAGGTAGTGAAGCGCGAGGCAGAGAAGATCACGAGCGGGGCGATGATCGACCTGTTCGACACGTTGGCGGCCCGTCATCCTGCTGCCAGTGCCATCGACGTCGTGCTGGACAATGCAAGCTACAACCACTCGGCGGCGATCAAGGCGTATCTCGCCTGCGACGACTGCCGCATCAGACTGACCTACCTGCCGCCCTACGCACCCAACCTCAATCTAATCGAACGGCTGTGGTGGTTCTTCAAGAAGAAGACCCTATGGAACGAGCACTATCCGACCCTGGCCGACTTCAGGGCCGCGATCGACCGGTTCTTCAACAACATCGGCGCCTATCGCTCCGAGATCGCCTCTCTGATCTCCCGGAATTTCCACTTCGTGGGCAAACCGAGAGGCCAGAATCCCTGAGCAAAGGGGTATATCGGGTACGTAGAGCTGCGCGGCGATACAGCGGACAGGGTGGCGCCGGTGCAGCGCTTCGAGGCGGGCGAGGTGCCGCTATTCCTGATCAGCCTGAAGGCAGGCGGCCGTGGGTTGAACCTGACCTCGGCCGACACCGTGATCCATTATGATCCATGGTGGAATCCCGCCGTTGAGGACCAGGCCTCCGACCGCGCGCACCGGATCGGCCAGACGAAATCGGTCTTCGTCTACAAGCTGATCGCTGCCAACACGGTGGAGGAACGGATCCTGGAGTTGCAGGAACGCAAGGCGACACTGCATCGCGTTCGGGGACGAGGGTTCCGGGTTGGCTGCGATGGGCAGCGACGATATCGAGTTCCTGTTTGGGGCAGCCCCGAGGCGGCTGGCAGCCTGAGTGGGGGCCGGTTGACGGGGCAGCAGACGCCATGGCCGTCGGTAGTTTCGTTCTATGGGAGTGTAAACTTACGCCTACCGTCAAAGCCGGCAACGGTATGATCACGCAGATCAATGTCTTAACCGTTCCCGAGGTCCCGAGCCCGGAACGACATCGTCGGACGCCTCATGACAGGAGGGGGAGCGCAGGAGTGGGAGGGCGTGTGGGTCGGAGCGACGCGCGGCAACCGTCGGTTCGATGCGCGATATAGTGATCCTGCAGCTGCCACGTCAGCCATCGCGGTCACTGCCCGCATGATCCGCTCCCCGCGCTGATGTTCTACCCACCTGATTCCAGGTGCCAGGCTAGATCAGATCTGCAACCCCGGCATAGAGGCCGACGCCGGCGATGATCAGGAAGGCGACAGCCACCAGCACCGCATAGATCCCCTGCAATCGGAGGGGCTCCGGCAGGGCGGTGCGGGCGAGGTGATAGAGAAAGGCGAGCACCAACGGCAACAGCAGTGCATTCAGCACCCCGGCGGCAACGGTCAGATCGACCAGGTTGAAGCCCGATGCGACCAGTGCGCCGCTGGCTGATAATATAACACTCAACGACCCGTAGAACCACGGTGCTTGCCCGGGACGGTGCTCCAGCGAGTGTCGCACGCCAAGCGCTTCGCCGATCGCCCAGGCGAGCGTCAGGCAGACCACGACGGCGGCGACAAGCGCGCTGCCGGAAAGGCCAAGGAGAAAGACCGTCCGGCCGATGGCAACGCCGAGCGTCATGGCGAATGCAGTTTCGATCTGCGGCACGGTCTGGAGTGCGCCGCCGTGGCCGAGCGTCGCGGCGGCGGCGATCAGAAGCGCACAGGTGATCGTCTGGCACAGCACGACGCCCGCCAAGGTTTCCACCCGAGCCGCGCCGACATGTTCGGGACCGAGATGTTTGTCGACGCTCGCCAATTGCTGGTAGAGCAATGCCCACGGAATGATGCTGGTCCCCAGATTGGCGGCGAGCAGGTAGAGATAGAGATGGTCGCGCAACGGAATTTGTCCGGCCTGCCGCACGATCGGCAGGAGCCCTGGCGCGGCGCGCCAGGCCATGACCAGGAACGCAAGCTCCAGCAGCCCGACAAGCAGGGCGATCCGCTCGACCGACCGGTAGGATCCTGTGATCACGAGCAGGATCAAGCCGCCGACGGTGACGGACGTCGTGGCTGCCGCAGGCACGCCGAACGCCTGCCCTGCGCCCGCCAGACCGCTCATCTCACTGACCAGGGCGCCGAGGCAGCTGACGACCAGGGTCGCGAGCAGCAGGCCCGCGGGGATACCTCCATACCGGCGCTTGACCAGTTCGACAGCGCCGCGCCGCGCGCCAAGCCCGAGCCGCAGTGCCACCTCCTGGGCGACGAACATGAAGGGGATCAGCAGCAGGTTCGGCAGCAGCAGGCGGTAGCCCCACAGAGCACCGCTCTGGGCTACCGTGATGACGCTGCCGGCATCGGTGTCGGCGAGCATGGCGACGAGGCCGGGCCCGGCGGCGAGTGCGAGGTGACGCCAGCGGACCCGCCGGAAGGCGTGGTCGCCAGTTTTGCTGCCGGAGGCAGTCACGTTGTCCCGTCCGTCCACCATGGATGATCTTGCCCCGTTGCGGGATCGCCGCTGTTAGACTTGCGCTTTACCCTCTCGCGGCGCGGCCGCACACCGTGGCGGTGCCGGACAGCGGGAGATGCCCTGCGCGCAAATGGCATTTGCTGCGACGGCCGGCTCAGGATTACAGTCTGGCAGCATCGGGGCGGACTCCTGCTTTGCCGCAAGGCATCGACGTGGACGAACTTCCGGCAAGTCGGAGCCCGATGCACCTTTCGAGAAACACCCGGCCACTTGCCCTATCGGTTTCGGGCGATGGCGTGCCGATGATGGACATACTGGAGATATCCGGCTGGTCTGGCCCATTCGGCCTGGCGTTGCGCCAAGACCCGGCGTCGCGGCTCGAATCCGGATCGGTGCTGCTTCTCCCGGGACTCGGCTTCGCCCTCGACGAGGCCGAGGAGCAGGCCATGCGCCTGGCTGGCAGGAGCGGTGGTCGCCAGAAGAACATCAGCCTCGATCCGGCTACCGGCCGCTGCACCTGCGCGAGCTTGTCAGAGCCTGTGCTTGCCGTCCTCACCCACGCCATGGAACGCTATGCGGAAGCCGCGACAGGCCTCGTGCTCGGCCTTGTGCCCGACTATCGAGATGGCCTCACCCGCGGCCGGACGAGTTTCCGCCCGATCGAGATTGCCACTCGGCATACCTCGTGGCGGCAGGACGACAAACGCGTGCACGTCGATGCGTTCCCCACCCGCCCGCAGCGCGGCCGGCGCATACTCCGGGTGTTCGCCAACATCGACCCCACCGGCCGACCACGTGTCTAGCGACTTGGTCCGGAGTTCGAGTGCTTCGCCGCTACGTTTCTCCCAGGACTGAAGCGGTCCGTCCCCGGCCAGGCCTGGCTCTTGCACCGACTAGGCCTGACCCAAGGCCGACGCAGCCGCTACGACGAGATCATGCTGTACCTGCACGACGCGGCAAAGCGCAATGCTGCTTCGCAGCAGCAGGCGGGGTTCGAGGAGATCGCCTTCGAAGCCGGTAGTGTCTGGCTTGCGTACACCGATCAGGTGCCGCACGCGGCGCTGTCGGGCTGCAACGCGCTCGAGCAGACTTTCTACGTCGCTCTCGAAGTGCTCGTCACGCCGGAAACGGCGCCGATCGCCGTGCTCGAACGTCTCTGCGGTCGCTCCCTGCGCTAGGATCGGTACTTCATGACGAAGGCGGACCGGACGGCGGCTGCCCATTTGCTCCGCATGGGCAGCCGGGCTCGTCACAGCTCCAAAAGACACCCGGTCGGACGAATTGGCCGGGCTTGACGCCTCGTGACCTGGCGACAAACCTACGCTGGTTGTCTGAAGGGGGGTCTCGTGGCAGACAGAGCATTTGCGAGCCGGAGCGGTCTGCGTTGCGGCCTTGGGGGCAAAGTCTTTCTTATCGCGGCTCTGGCGGTCGGAGCCGTGGGTTGGGAGCCGGCTGCGCACGCGCAGCTCAATCCGTTCCGTGGGTACAAAGGGCCGACACTCACGAAAGAGGATATGGACGCGCGCTCCTCTGCGGCGCTGAAGCTTCTGAACAATGATCCAGCGTCAGTGGGGCAGAAAGAAACCTGGATCGGACCGAAGACCGGCAATCAGGGAACGTTGACGATCCGCCGCGTGTTCGAGCGCTCGGGTATGCCTTGCCGGTCTGTTGAGTCGGCAGTTGTCTACAAGCAGACACAGACGAGACGCGAGTTCTCGCTGATCGTTTGCCGGGTCGCAACCGGAGAGTGGAAATTAGCCGATTGATACCGGCGGCCTCTTCGGCCGGCTGGTATCGCGCATGGGGTTGGCGGGGCGGCCATGCGCGAAATCAAGGACATACCAGCGGCCAGGTGGACGCCGGACGAGTCATTGGCCGGGGCCGCTGGTATACCTCGAATCCGAGGGAACCCGGCCAGATTTCACTTGCACCGACGCGGGGCGGTACAATTCGCTGCCCCCATGTCGGGATTGGTTCTGAGCGCTGAGGATCGGGGGCACCTGCTGCGGCTGATGCGCCGGCAGATGAACAGTGCGGTGCATCGGCGGCTGAACGTGCTGCTGCTACTGGACGACGGCTGGACGGCGGAGCGGATCGCGGAAGCGCTCTACATCGACGCCGAGACGGTGCGTGAGCATCGCCGGCTCCACGCGACCTGCGGGATCGCCGGGCTGGAGCGGCTCTCTTATACCGGCCAGGAGCCGGAACTGACGGCCGAGCAGCGCGCCGCGCTGACGGGCGAGCTGACCGAGCGTTTGTATATGACCGCGAAGGAGGTATGCGGCTTCGTGCAAGCGCGGTTCGGGAGCGTCTATACGCCGAATGCGATGACCAAGCTGCTGAAGCGGCTGGACTTCGTCTACAAGAAGCCGAAGTGCGTTCCCGCCAAGGCGGATGCGACGGTGCAGCGGACGTTCGTAGAGCAGACGCTGGCCCCTCTGATGACGGCGGCCGGACCACGCCGGCCGTTGTATTTCGTCGATGGCACGCATCCCGCCTATACCGGGCATCCGGCGTTCGGCTGGATCAAGCGCGGGACGACACGGGAGCTGAAAAGCAATCACGGTCGTGTCAACATCAATATCAATGGTGCGCTGAGCTGGCCTGACCGAGAGGTAGTGAAGCGCGAGGCAGAGAAGATCACGAGCGGGGCGATGATCGACCTGTTCGACACATTGGCGGCCCGTCATCCTGCTGCCAGTGCCATCGACGTCGTGCTGGACAATGCAAGCTACAACCACTCGGCGGCGATCAAGGCGTATCTCGCCTGCGACGACTGCCGTATCAGACTGACCTACCTGCCGCCCTACGCACCCAACCTCAATCTAATCGAACGGCTGTGGTGGTTCTTCAAGAAGAAGACCCTATGGAACGAGCACTATCCGACCCTGGCCCACTTCAGGGCCGCGATCGACCGGTTCTTCAACAACATCGGCGCCTATCGCTCCGAGATCGCCTCTCTGATCTCCCGGAATTTCCACTTCGTGGGTAAACCGAGAGGCCAGAATCCCTGAGCAAAGGGGTATATGACGCCTTCGACGGAGCCTGCCGGAGCCCTTCTTGCCTGGTCACCGGGATGTTCGGAGCCGGAAGACCGACCGGGAGGATTCTGGTCACCCTGTTCATGGTGCACCCACACGCTCGGACAGGTCATGTAATCGCGCAATGGCGAGCGGGTTTCGTTGCGGTCGATTGGGGGCCGCGATCGTGAGCCGCGGCGTAAGCGCCCGATGAGCCCCGCCTACGATGATGCCTGCAGGTGGGGTATGATGTAACCGCCGGCGGCGCCTAGCTCGCGAACGGCCGGTCGTCGCGGGCATAACACCACAGCCGCCCGGTCTTGGTCTTGCCGCGGCCGGGGTCCAGCACCGGCACCGTGGTGTCGTCGGCATGCAGCCGCTCGGCTGCCATGACGTGCGCACCGACCGCTTCGCCCAGCGGGCGCATCAGCCGCGTCGTCTGCCCGACCCAGTCGGCCAGGGTCGAACAGGCGAGGTCGATCCCGTTGCGCGCGTAGATCTCGGCCTAGCGATACAGCGGCGGGTGGTCGCAGTATACTTCCCCACCAGCACATGCGCCAGCAGGCCGGATCGGCAGGCTCGGCGCCGGCGCCTGGGCGATGCTTTCGAAAGCACGGCACGACAGCTTCGGCCGCACGTGCCGGAGGACGCGGAACGCGCCCGGCACGTAGTCCAGCACCTCGGTCACGTCCTGATTCAGCGGGCGTAGAGCACCGCCGCAGTGTGGGCAGGCGCAAGGGGCGGGATGTTCCACGATGCCGCGCGGCGGCGAGACGGCCGCCCGCCAACTCAAATCCTTCCGGGGAATGCCGTCATGCCCCAGGTCGCAGGGCTTTGTCGCGGTTTTGATGCCGCGGGTATTGCGCTGCACAATTCGTGCTCTGCCGCGTCCCCATCCTGTCCAGGGTTCGAGCCATTCCGGGTATCGACGTTCCTGCCATTCGGGCTGACCGGCCCCGCCGGCAGGGTCCGGGTCACTCCAGACATTTGCCCCGAATCGAGTCATCTGCGGCTGCGTCCGGCGAGATCTTATCGTCGCCGCGGGCGGGTCACGAGCAGCTCGGAGAACATCAGCCAGTGCACGTGCATCACCGCGAAAATGTAAGCTGTGCTGAGACCGAACAGAAGCATGCCGTCGACCCCCTCCAGCGCGCCCATGATTCGCCAATGTGGTTGCAGGACCAGTCCGGAAGCGCCGCGCGTTGTCATTGCGTCTATGGAATATAGGACGGCGTCATCCGGCGACTGCAATGCACCAAGCCAGACGTACGCGCCCGCCCAAATCGCACACTCTACCCCGTGCAGTGCGGTCAGCAGCAATCCGACAACTGCTATGACAGCAACCATCGTCAGCATCACCTGTCGCAAACTAAGATGCTGGGAACCCATCCGCACCCTGAAACCAAACTCGGCGACAGTGATCACAACGACACCCATCGCATGGAAAGCTATCGTCAGCACGATGAGAAGAAGACCCCAGGCCCACTCGACACTCTGCAACGGATTGCCCTCCGGAACCAGCGCACAGCCCGGTAATCGACAAGAGGCCGCACGCACGACCCTGCGGCAGCCCGGGCATGCGCGTCGCAGAAATGATAGATGGACCGTTGTCGGGCGCAAGGGTCCTGCAAACTATATAGAGGGGATTATCCGCTCCCACCACACCAGGCTCGGCGAAAAAGATCGGCGCCTCGTCCCGTGTCACCGCTATCGAGGCGCCGGCCACGAGGACCGCTACAGCTCGACAGAATACACCTGGATCAAAAAACTCCGCGTGAAAGGGTGACCCGACACGAAGCACCTCTTCACGCCGTATGTGGAGCGCCAGAACCCCAGGATGCGGATGCAGATGCGCCATTTCACCCGGCTGACGAACGGGTTCAGCAAAAACGCGAGGCCCTTCCCGCATGGCCGCGCTCTACACAGCTTGGTACTATCTCCTGTGCCCGCGGGATGGCCACCGGCGTGTCTGAATCGCCAACATCTCGGCCCGCAACAATAGTACTAGGCCCTTGTACGCAGCTTGATGAGCCCGAGCAGCATCTCGTCTCGCTCTGCTGTCAGCTCGTCAATCGAGCGCAAGCCGACCCAGCCCGTTCCGGGAAATCCCATCATCGGCGAGACCGCAGTTGCCGGTCGGCCGCCGCGCCGCCCGGGCAAGGCGGGCGCACCCCCCGCTACCGCCCCCCGCTACCGCGATGTCGGAACATCAGGCCTAACCGGCACTGGCGCCGCGCGAGACCAGGACGCCTCCTGAACTAGATGTGATACGAAATTAAATGCCGTCGATAGGCTTCGTTTCTTCGGCCACCCCTGTGATTGGCCGGTTTTCCGCGCGTGCGTGTGGCGCTCCGCAGCGTGCTCTCCCGATCGTCATTGGAGCCGTGGCACCTCGGTCTTGTCTGCCCTCCCGCGCCTGCCAAGGTTTTAAGCATCTCGGGCCATCCAGCTCCGAGGCAGAGTGAGGAACGTAAGCAACCATGGACAAAGACCGCATCGAAGGCGCCGGCAAACAGGCCAAGGGCGCGATCAAGAAGGCCGTGGGCAAAGTGACGGGCGACGCCAAGACCCAGGCCGAGGGCCAGGCCGAGCAGACCGAAGGTAAGGTACAGAACGCCGCCGGCGGTCTCAAGGATGCCGTGCGGGACAAGATGCCCCGCTAGCGCGACGGCGAGCGCAGGCGATGTCAACGATCCTTCTGATCATCCTCATCGTCCTTCTGATCGGCGCGTTGCCGGCCTGGCCTTATAGCGGCGGCTGGGGGTACTACCCCAGCGGCGGTCTCGGCCTCGTGCTGATCATCGTGCTCATCCTGGTGTTGACAGGGCGATTCTGATGCCGTGCGCGGCAGCCGGGCGTCCTGCTTCCGGATGACATGATCACGATCCGCCCCGGGTAGAGGGGCCCGGAGAACCGGGCCTCTCTACTGCGGCGCGTCGCCCGGCGCACTGCCCAGCAGCGTCTCGTACACGGCCTTCCACGCGGCCTGGTCCGGCGCGCAGAGCAGGCCGCCATCCACCCGCTCCGGCGTGTAGCCCGCACCGTCGAACTGCGCGGAATATCCGCCCGCTTCCTGATGCAACAACCACCCCGGCGCGTGGTCCCACGGCAGCAGGCGGTGGTACAGCAGCAGGTGGCACCCGCCGGAGGCCGCAAGGCGGTATTCATGCCCGGCGCAGCGGTAGTTCCACGACGCCGCCAGCTTCGGCAGCCGTGCGAGCATGCGCGAACGCAACGGTTCCGGCAGGAATTGCCAGGACACCGCTCCGCTCATGCGCCCCGGCACGTCCCCCGCGGCGACCCGCAGCGGGGCCCGCGCGCCGTCGGGTTCTTCCACCCAGGCTCCCTGCCCGGCCACGGCGAGCATGCTGTCGTCACCCATCGGGTCGAAGATTGCCGCCATCGCGACCCGCCCGCGCAGGATTGCCGCCGCCATCACCGCGAACAGCGGCACGCCGCCGGCGAAATTGAACGTCCCGTCCAGCGGGTCGACGACGAACGCAAGCTCGGCCGCCGCCAGCCGTGCCAGCAGCGCAGGATCGGCCGCCGCCGCCTCCTCCCCCACGACCAGCGCACCGGGCCAGCGCGCGGCAATGCCGGCGGCGATGACCCGTTCCGCGGCTTCATCGGCATCCGTCACGAGGTCGAGCGGTCCCGATTTCTGCCGTACCGCACCCGCGCCGAGGCGGCGGAACCGCGGCAGGATCTCCGCCCGCGCCGCCGCGCGCAGCAATGCGGCGAGCGCCGAGGCATCGGCACGGTCGAAGCTCATGCCAGCCGCTCGAACCGCGCGCGATCGGCCGGCAGCAGCCGCACCTTCATGTGGATTGCTTCCGCATCATCCTGCCGCTCGACCACCTCGCCGTGCTCGTGCAGCCAGGCGATTCGCGCGCCCTCTGTCGGCGCCAGGTCGTAACTGGCAAGTTCCATTCCGGCTACGATCCGCGCATCGATCGCAGCAAGCAGCGCGCCCAGGCCTTCGCCGGTGATGGCCGAGACGGCAACCGATCCGTTCCGTTCCGGAACCGACGTCACACCGCCCAGCAAATCCGCCTTGTTCAGCACTTCGATCGTGCGCGCCGGCCAGTCCTGGTCGAGCGTCCCCTCCGCCGCCAACCCTTCCAGCACCGCGACGACGTCGGCACGCTGTGCAGCGCTGTCCGGATGCGCGGCGTCGCGCACGTGCAGGATCACGTCGGCCTCGGCGACTTCCTCCAACGTGGCGCGGAATGCCGCCACCAGCTCGGTCGGCAGCTCGCTGATGAAGCCCACGGTGTCGGAGAGGATGGCCCGCCGCCCCGACGGCAGCCGCAACCCGCGCATGGTCGGATCCAGGGTCGCGAACAACTGGTCGCGCGCCGTCACTTCCGCGCCGGTCAGCGCGTTGAACAGGGTGGATTTGCCGGCGTTCGTATAGCCGACCAGTGCCACCATCGGGAACGGCACCCGCCGCCGCGCGCTGCGGTGCAACCCACGGGTGCGGCGGACCTGTTCGAGCTCTCGCTTGAGCTTGATGATACGATCTCCGATCAAACGCCGATCCGCCTCGATCTGCGTCTCGCCGGGGCCACCGAGGAAGCCGAAGCCGCCGCGCTGGCGCTCCAGATGGGTCCAGGACCGCACGAGGCGGGAACGCTGGTATTCGAGATGCGCCAGTTCGACCTGCAACGTGCCCTCGGCGGTGCGCGCGCGCTCGCCGAAAATGTCGAGGATCAGCCCGGTGCGGTCGATCGCCTTGCAGCCCCACGCGCGTTCCAGGTTGCGCTGCTGCACCGGCGACAGCTGCGCATCGACGATCGCAACCGTCACCTCGTGCTCGGCCATCGCCGCGCCCTGGGCAGCCACCTGCCCTTCCCCCAGCAAGGTCGCCGGGCGGCGCATGCGCAGCGGCAGGATCGCCTGGTGGACGACGACCAATCCGATGGAGGCGGCGAGCCCCACGGCCTCCGCCAGCCGGGCCTCGGCCGCCCGGCTGGCCTCCGCCCCTTCCCGCGCATGGGGTTTCTCCCAGGGCAGGATCACGGCCGCGCGGGTGGGGGCCGGCCTTGTCGCGCCGGGGACGGCCATGGGGCGGGCCGGCCGTTCAGCCGACAGCCGAAGCCATCTCGCGCGCCGGCTCCCGTGCCGCAGCGGGCGCGGTCAGGGTGGTGCTGCCCTCGGCTTTGGCGGCATCGAAGAGCTGGATCGGGGCGCCCGGCATGACGGTGCTGATCGCGTGCTTGTAGACGAGTTGGGTATGCCCGTCGCGCCGCAGCAGCACCGAAAAATTGTCAAACCAAGTGATGATGCCCTGCAGCTTCACGCCGTTGACCAGGAACACGGTCACGGGGGTCTTGTTCTTCCGCACGTGATTCAGGAAGACGTCCTGAACGTTCTGCGCTTTCTCGTTGGCCACGGGAATGATCCTTCTTGTTGTCGCGGTTTGTGAGGAGGCGCCCCCGCACGCGTGGCAGACCTCGCGGGGACCGGGTGCAGTCTATCAGTCGTGCCCTATCAGGCAAGCACCAGGGTCGGTGCTCGAAAAAGCCCGGATCAGGGAAGCGGCACCTGGGAAATGGAGGTGGTAGCCGGCAAGTTCAATGCCTCCGTCGTGTTCCGCGTCGCCCAGCAGCACCGCAGTCACGCCCGCCGCGCGCGCCGCCTGCATGTCGGAGGCGGTGTCGCCCACGTACCAGACGCCGGGACCGGCCGCCGCGCCCATCCGTTCCAGCGCGAGGCGCAGCGGCGCTGCATCCGGCTTGTCCGCCGCGGCGTCTCCGGCGCCGATCACGGCGGCAAACCGGTCCTGCCAGCCGAGATGCGCGACCTCGGCGCGCAGATAGCGGCCGGTCTTGTTGGAGACGACCCCCTGCCGCGCGGCCGGCAGGATGCGGATCAGTTGCTCGATCCCCGGCAACGGGGTGACGTGGTGCAGGTGGCAGGCGTCCAGGGTGACGTAGAAAATGTCGCGCGCGCGGGTCCATTCCGGGCCGAACAGCAAGGGGAAGCTGTCGCGCATAGAGGTGCGGACGCGGGCGCGCGTCTCCTCCAGGGTCCAGGACGGCAGCCCGAACGCGGTGAAGGCGGCATTCAGCGCCGCCGCGACACCCGCCCAGGCATCCACCAGCGTGTTGTCCCAGTCATACAAAAGATGGGTTGGCAAAAGATGGGTCGGCGGCGGTGCGGCGGAGGGAAACATGCGAGCCTGACGGTGGCAGCGTTCTTGTTCAACGGCACTGATAAATCCCGGCCGCGGCGCGGACCGGTGCGCTAACCCCCGGTATAGAGATGCGGCCAGCGATTCTGCACCACCGGGCTGTCGGAACTGTAGGCGAGGCAGGTGTTCAGGATTTTCGGCGCGCCGCCGAAATGCTGGCTGATCCGCGCGTCCAGCTTCTCCCCGTCCGGGCCCGGCTCGCGCGCGACCTCGCGCTGGGCGCGCGCCGGCTTGATGGTCTGGAACGCGGTGGTGGCCATCTGCTGCAGCAGTTCGCGCAGATGCGTGCAGCCGACCGTGCCGCCCACCTTGGCAGCGGCCGCCTTGAGGAAGCCGCTACCGATCACCAGCCCTTCGAGCCGGGTGAAATTGGGCGCGGCCTGCGGGCAGACGCCATAGGGGGCGTAGTCGGTCGCGGCCTCGGCGGTGACGATGCGCATGTCCTCGTCGATGGTGAGGCGCATCCACATGCCATGCAGCGGCTCCCCGGCCGCGATGGTGCCGCGGTTTTCGTTGGGGAAGCTGTAGGTCTTGGTATCGGTGAGCTGTGCCTCGATGTCGTACAGCCCGTCGGCCCGGCGATAGCCGTTGAGGACGATGGTCCGGGTGTGCAGGGCCTCGCGCGGGGCGGGCGGGCTGAGCGGCATCGGCGGCGGCTCCGTATTGCGGTGCAGCATTCCACTATGGGGCCGCGCGTGGCCGGGGCAAGGGCGAAGGCGACATGGCAGGGTTCCGCGGCGGGCTGTGTCGGTCCCCAGAGCCACGCCCCAGAGCCACGGCATTGCCGCCCCCCGGGGGCGCTTGTAGGCTCCGCCGATCGCCGAGCGACGGCAGGAAACCGCACGCATGAGCAAGCACGTGGTGGCGCGGGCCGCCGACATCCCGCCGGGCGGGCGCAAGCTGGTCACGGTGCGCGGCCGGCCGATCGCAGTCTTCAACCTCGGCGGCACATTCTATGGCCTGCTCAACCGCTGCCCGCACCAGGGCGGCCCCATGTGCGAGGGCGTGCTAACCGGGCTGATCGAGGCCGACACCCCGGGCATCTACCGCTACTCGCGCGAGGGTGAGGTGCTGCGCTGCCCCTGGCACGGCTGGGAGTTCGACATCCGCACCGGCCGATCCTGGTGCGACCCGGAAAAGGTCACCCTGCGCAACTACAGCGTGGAAATTGCACCCGGTCAGCGCGTGGTCGAAGGCCCGTATGTTGCGGAAACGATCCCGGTGACGGTCGAGGAGGAGTACGTGGTGGTGGAGGTCTGATCCCGCCGCACGGGGAAATCAGGCCCTATTCGTAGCGATCCGGACCAGCTCATCTCGTTGTGGTGCGCAAGCGTGAAGCACGGGAGGTAGAACACGATCATGGCAGCGAGCTTTGTCGCCACCGCCGCGCCGAGTTCCAGGAGCAGGCCGCGTGACATGCAGCGTGTCGTAGCCCCGTGGCAGTCGGCGACGTCGAGCCGGATCAACCCGGGCGCCGAAATGCCCTCCGATGTCCCCCGCTCAGGGCTTCCGCGCCGGCCCCATGCGGTCGAAGGCCATGCTGTCCTTGTTGTCGCGCATCAGCATCGAAAGCCCGGGCATGGCGTCGAGTCCGAGGCCCTGCGGCCATCCGGTCTCCGGGTCGGGAACGACCTTGGGGTAGCTTGCGCCGGCGAGCTTCTCCCACTTCCCGGCGGGCTTCTTCACCTCCACCGCGACCACCGTTGCCTTGAACACCATGCGCACGATCGGGTCTTTCGGCACGGACGGTTTCGTGAGGCTGGGGCAACCGGCGATCATCCGCCAGCCGTTCGCCAACGCCCAGGCGGTCAGTGCGTCCTTGTCCATATGGCGACCTTGGTTTTGGTGGGGCAGACCCGACGCTGCGGCGCAACCGTGGTACGGGCCCGCGCCTTGCGTGGCAAGAGCACCTCCCGGCCCACGGCCGCCGCCGCGAACGGCATATTGGACTCCCGCGCCTACCCGTGAGTATCCTTCCCCGCAGCACACCGAGGGGGGACCAAGCGGATGACCGACGTGGCCTGGACCGAGACCACCCTGCGCATCGCCGGCACCGGCGTCCATCTTAGCCGCGCCGGCGCCGGCCGCCCGCTGCTCGTGCTGCACCACGACACCGGCACTCCGGACCGGCTGGGGGTCTACGACGCGCTCGCCGCGAATTTCGACGTGCTGGTCCCGCACCACCCCGGCTGGGGCCGCTCCGAACGCCCGACCTGGATGCGCAGCGTGCGCGACGTGGCCGCGATGCACCAATGGCTGCTCGCCGAGCTTGGCCTGCGCGACGTGTCCCTGCTCGGCCTCGGCTTCGGCGGCTGGATCGCGGCCGAAATGGCCTCGCTCGCGCCCACCGATTTCCGCAGGCTGGTGCTGGTCGGCGCAATGGGGATCAAGCCGCCCGAGGGCGACATCCTGGACCAGGCGATCATCAGCTACCTCGCCTATCCGCAGGCCGGCTTCCACGATTCGGCGGCGTTCACCCGCATCTACGGCGATGTCTCCACCAACCAGCTCGAGGCCTGGGACATCGCCCGCGAGATGTGCTTCCGCATCGCCTGGAAACCCTACATGTACAGCCAGACCCTGCCGCACCTGCTGGGCGGCGTGCGCGCCCCCGCGCTGCTGGTGTGGGGCGACGACGACAAGGTGGTGCCGATCAGCGCCGGCCATGCCTACGCACGCGCCCTGCCGCACGCACGTTTCGAGACCGTCGCCGATTGCGGCCACTGCGTCGACATGGAGCAGCCCGCTGCACTGGCCCGCCTCGTCACCGACTTCCTCGCCGGCACCTGACCGCCGCCCGCACCAAGGAGGCATGTCCATGCATCTGATGTATTTCACCGAGCAGCCGATGTCCGCCTACGACGCGAAGGCGGGACTCGACTACGGCGCCACCGCGCTCACCTTCTCCAACAGCCATTTCGATCCCGTGGCGGGCAGCCGACTGTACAACCAGTATCTGGAAGACTACATCTACGCCGAGGAATGCGGCGCCGACGGCATCATGTTGAACGAGCATCACAACGCACCGTTCTGCATGCAAGCCAAGACCAATGTCTTCGCCTCGATCCTGGCGGCCGTCACCAAACGCGTGAAGATCGTCATCCTCGGCAACCCGCTGCCGCTGGCGGAAAACCCCGTCCGGCTCGCGGAGGAACTGTCGATGATCGACATGATCTCCAAGGGACGCCTGGTGTCGGGCTTCGTGCGCGGCGGCGGGCAGGAGCAGCTTGCGACGGGGGTCAACCCCGCCTACAACCGCGAACGGTTCGAGGAAGCGCACGACCTGATCGTGAAAGCCTGGACCCAGCCGGGGCCGTTCCGCTGGGAAGGCACGCACTACCAGCACCGGGTGGTCAACCCCTGGGCGGTGCCGTTGCAGAAGCCGCATCCGCGCATCTGGATCCCCGGGGTGCTATCGAAGGAAACCGTCATCTGGACGGCGCGCCGGCGCTATCCCTACATCGCGCTGAACACCTCCCCCGACGCCACCAAGGCGATCTGGGACACCTATTCCGCCGCGGCGAACGACGTCGGCTACACCGCGGGGCCAGAGAATTTCGGCTACCTGATCCGCGTGCACGTGCAGGAGACCGAGGAGAAGGCGCTCGAGAACGCGCGCCAGTTCATGTGGATGCAGGGCGAGTTCACCGGTCTCGCCAACCCCGTCTGGGCCAATCCGGCGGGCTACTTCTCTCCCTCCGGCCGGCGCAATTTCGTCGAATTCGCCGTCGGCCGCGCCAAGAACCCGCGCGGGGCCATGACGTTCGAGGAACAGCTCGCCAGCACCATGATCATCGCCGGCACGCCGAAGACGGTGATCCCGCGCCTGCGCTGGCTGATCGAACGCACCCGACCCGGTATCATGGCGTTCTGGGCCAACGACGGCACCGTCAGCCCCGAGGACACCCGCACCTGCATCCGCCTGCTGTGCCAGGAGGTGATGCCCGCCGTGCGCGACATCGGCAAGGAGCTCGGCCTCAAATCCCCCTTTGAGGTCGATGCGCCCGTCAGCATCGACTACGCCACCGATCTCCGCATTCCCGCAACGGCGGCGGAGTAGGATCCGGCGCTCGAAGTCGGTGGCGCCCGTCCCGGCAACCCAAGGGCCGGTGGCGCCCGTGGCTCGGTGCCGGCGTTTTGCCCCTCCTACCTCTGACCCGGCGCAAGGCCTTGGCGCAGAACAACTGTCGCCGATTCAAGGCCCCGACGCGCCTGGTCTTTGTGAGAAATTGAGGTCAGGTACGGCCGATCAGCGGAGCGATTTCGCGACGTAGGCCACGAGGCGGAGTGCCCCGACCCATGCCAGCATCATCAGGAAGAGGCCGAGCCCCAGCGCCATGCCCACCAGCGCGACCACCCAGGCCTTCGGATCGCGCCTTCGCCAGATGGCCAGAAGACGCCGCGCGCGGCGACACCGGTCGGCCAGCCGAAGTCGAACCCCCAGCCGAAGTCGAACCCACTGCCGAAGTCGAACCCACTGCCGCATATGCATGTCCCACCGCGCAAGAACCTGTCGCGCGGGGGATCGACCGCGCCTGACCGGGACCGGCCTGCACCTGCAAGCCGGGCCCGCTGTCGGGCCTGCGAACCGTGCGGGGCGGGCGAGCCGCCCGCCCCGCCGCAAGGACCGCCGATCGTCCGGCAAGCCCTTCGGGAAAGTCCGGCCGGCTATTCGCCTTCAACACCAATCGCGTAGGCGGTCTCGCCGTGGACGGCATCGTCGCCGATCCTCAAGGTCGCCTCGTCCATGCGCAGCGGGGTGATGAACGAGATCACCTTGAGGATGATGAAGGTTACGATGGCGTTGAAGACGATGATGAACAGCGCACCGTAGATCTGCAGCAGAAGCTGGTGTGGATTGCCGTAGATCAGGCCGGTGACGCTGACGCCCGGCGCGTCCTTGGCGGTGCCGATATATTCCAGCATGTCGGGCGACGCGAGGATGCCGGTCAGCAGGCCGCCCGTGATGGCGGCGATGCCGTGCGTCGAGAACACGCTCAGCGTATCGTCCACCTTCATCATCAGCTTCGTCTTCTGCAGCCAGTTCATGCTCATCCACGGGAGTATGCCAGCGCAGATGCCGATGATGATGGCGCCCCAGCCGGTCACATAACCGGCTGCCGGGGTGATCGCGACCAGGCCGGCGATCATGCCGTTGACCGCACCGATGACCGACGGCTTGCCGTAGGCCATCTTGTCGCACAGGGTCCAGACCAGCACCGCGACCGCGGTGGCGGTGTTGGTGTTCAGCACCGCGGCCCCGGCATCGGCATTGGCGAAGTAGGGGTCACCACCGTTGAACCCGTTCCAGCCGAGCCACAGGATACCGCCGCCAACCAATGTGATCAGCAGGCTGTTGGGCGGAAAATGCTCGCGGTCCTGTTGCAGACGCGGGCCGACCATGGCCGCGGCAACGAAGCCCGAAGTGGCGGCGGCAAGATGGATGACGTAGCCGCCGGAGAAATCGACCACCCCAAGGGTAGCGAGCCATCCGCCCCCCCACAGGCTGAACGCCCCCACGGTATAGACCAGGGTCATCCACACCGGGCAGAAGATCGCCCACGCCCTGAAACTCATGCGTCCGAGCACCGAGCCCGCAAGGATGATCACCGTGATCGCCGCGAACACGAACTGGAAGTAGACGAGCGTTGCCATCGGAAAAGCAATCGGCGGCATGCCCGACGCGGCGGCGGGGATGGTCGCCTGGCCGATACTGAACGCGGCCGATAGCGCGGGCATCGGCTTCCCGAGGAATGGGAACCATTGCGGTCCGAACGCCATATTATAGTCGAACAGGACCCAGACGACGAGGACCGAGGCGAACGCGTAGATCGACATGAATGCCGAGTTGATCGCCCACTTCTTCTTGACGACGCCGCCATAAAGAACGGTAAGGCCGGGGATGCTTTGCAGCGCGACGAACGTTGCGGCTGCCAACTGCCAGGCATTGCTGCCCGTATCGAGCCATTTTGGTGAGGGTACGAGCACGGGGAGTCCTCCGCTGTTGTCGATGCTCCGACGGCGTCTTCCGCCGAAACGGCAGCACCCATCTCCCCGCTGCACGCCTGAAAGCGAGTGACGCCAAGGCAAAGCGGTTTCAAGCAAAGAATATGCCACGGGGAGTCGCCGCCACACGCCTGATGCAGCAACAGCCACGGCCCCCTGCATCACCTGTCGGGGCAGGCTGCCAGAGAAGTTCCGGATAGGTCGGATTTCCGCGGAAATCCTGCTCGTTATGGTTGTCGGACCTTCTCGCCGGCGGTTCGGTTCCTGGCGATGCCCTTCCGTGATCCTTGCGAAGATTACGAAAGCGGCCGATTGCATAAAGATTAAGCAATGTGGTCGTCATTTGCCGTTGCCCAGAGAATTCGGTTTCGTCACCGCCGGCCGACAGGAACTTCAGGTCGCGTCGTGGCCTTGGTCGAGCCCCGCTCGCGCGACGCAGGCAGTCCCTCATGCCGCTGCTTGCGTCGCATGCCGCCAATCGGACTGCCCCATTTCGGGCACATGCTTTGCTTGGTCCTGGAAACCGGCTATGGGGGGCCCGGCAGGCGGATGAGATCATGTCCCTGACCCGGCTCGTGGCGACCGTGATCGCCGCCCTGACGACATGCGGTACGGCGGCTCCTGTCCACGGCCAGCCCCTGCCGCGCGTGCCCGCGATCACCTGCATCAATCCGGCCAGCGGCGCGACCTGGTGGATCAGCATCGACTATGACCGCGCGACCGTGGATTCCTATCCGGCCCAGGTCAGCGACGCCGAAATTTCCTGGCACGACGCCAAAGATGGCGGCAATTACACGCTCGACCGCCGCTCGGGCAATCTTACCGTCATCGTGGCATCCAGTACCGGCGGCTACTTCCTGCACGATCATTGCCGGCTGCCGCCTTGATCCCCGAGCCCGCCCGCCATCCCGTGCCGACATCGCCGATCCCGGCATCGGATCACCCATCGGCGTCGCGGTGGGCCGGGTGAGCGAGGACCCGGCGACCCCACGCGCCGCCATAGGCTTCGCCTCGCTCACCGGTCCGCGCCCGCGCAATGAGGATTTCGTGGGCGCGGTGCTCGGCTCCCGCCCGCCGGCGGAACGGCGCGACGTGGCGGCGGCCATCGCCGACGGGATCGGCAGCGCCAAAGGCGGGCGCGAGGCGGCGGAGACCGCGGTGCGCGGCTTCCTCGACGGGTTCTGGGACGTGCCGGAGACCATGGAGGTGCGTCGCGCCGGGGCCCGCATCCTCGACGCGCTCAATGCCTGGATCAACGCGCAGGGGAAGCAGGACCCGAACCTCGTCGGCATGGGCTGCACTTTCACCGCGCTCGTGCTGCGCGGCCGGCTCGCGCATCTGCTGCATGTCGGCGACACGCGAGCCTACCGGCTGAGCGGCGATCGCCTGGTCCGTCTCACCACCGATCATGTGCGCGACGCCCGCGGCCGCTCGCCCGTGCTCACCCGCGCGCTCGGCATCGAGCCGGAGCTGCGCCTCGACTACACCAGCCATCCGGTGGCGCTGCACGATCGCTTCCTGCTGTGCACCGACGGGGTGCACGGCGCCCTGGTAGACGAGACCATCGCCGACATCCTGCGCGTACGGTCCGCACCTGAGGATACCAGCCGGGCGCTGGTCGCGGCAGCGCTCGCGTCCGGCAGCACCGACAACTGCACGGCCCTCGTGCTGGACGTGGTGGCGCTGCCGACCGCGCGCTCCGCCGACATCGGCGAGGCCATCAGGCGCCTGCCGCTGATCCCAGTGCCACAGGTCGGCGAAACGATCGACGGGTTCGTGTTGAACGTTCTGGTGTCCGAGGGACGGTACAGCCGGCTGTTCGGCGCCGTCGACGAGGTCGATGGCGGGACCGCGGTGCTAAAGTTTCCGAAGCCGCAGGTTGCCGCAGTCACGATCATCCACGCCGCCTTCGTGCGCGAGGCCTGGGTCGGCACGCGGATCGCCAGCCCCTGGGTCGCGCACGTGATCGAACTACCGCCGGGGCGGCAGACCTGTCTTTACACAGTCATGCCGCTGTATGTGGGCGAGCTGCTGGAAACGCGGCTCGCCCGCACGCCCGGAGTGGGCCTGGAGGAAGGCCGGGCCATCGCAATCCGCCTCGCGCACGCGGCGGCGGCGTTGCACCGCGCCGGCATCATCCACCGCGACATCAAGCCGGACAACGTGATGCTGGAGGCCGGTGCGTCGCTCAAGCTGCTCGACCTCGGCGTCGTGCGCCTGCCCGGGCTGGAAGATTTTCCGCCCGACGCGATTCCCGGCACGACCGCCTACATGGCGCCCGAGATGTTCACGGGCGAAGCCGGCAACGTGGCGACCGACGTCTATGCCTTGGGCGTGACGATGTTTCGCACCTTCACCGGCGCCTATCCCTACGGCAATCCCGACGCGACCAGCGCACCGCGCCTTGAGCGGCCGAGAGACATCGCCGCCCTTCGCCCCGATCTGCCGGCCTGGTTGGCCGCAGCACTCGGCCGCGCAATCGCGCTCAGTCCCGCCGAGCGGTTTGCCGACATGGCCGAGTTCGCCCACGAGTTCGAGGCAGGGCCGTCCTATGCGCCCCCGCCGGCACGCCGGCCGCTGACGCTCTACGAGCGCGCGCCGGTTCGGTTCTGGCAGGCGGTGGCCGGGCTTCTCGGTCTGGCGCTGGCGGCATCGTTGCTGTGGAAATAGCCGACGCCGGGCTGGCGTCGGGTGCGGCTGCCTGCAAGGACGTCACCCACCACCCGATTTTACGCGCCTGCCCGTTCGTCCCGACCGACCTCGGCCGACACCGGCTGCTCGGCGAAGCGCATCAGCACCTGGCCGTCCGTCACCGTCTCCCCCGGTGCGCAGGCGACCTCCGCCACCACCGCGTCAGCCGGCGCGGTCAGGCGGAACACCGTCTTCATCGCCTCCAGCACCACCAGCACAGCTCCGCGGACGACCGCCTGGCCGGGCACGGCGCGGACCTCCGTGACCTGGCCGGGGATCGGCGCCACCAGCCGGCCGCCGGTACCGTCCTCCGCCTCCGCCGCCGCCACCGGATCGGGGAGCGTCAGGCGCCAGGTGGCACCGCGCCGGCGCAGCAGGACCGTCCCGCCCAGCCGCGTGAAGCCCACCGTTTCGCGCGCCCCGTCGAGGTCCACTGCCAACCGCCCGTCCGCAGCGCGCACCGCGCCGGCGGCGGCGAACACCGCCCCGGCCGCCGCGATCCGCCAGCCGCCGTCGGCACGACCCAGGCGCACCGGGCAGGCGATTTCGTCCGCATGGAAATCGAGCAGGCGTTCCGGTACCGCATTCAGCCACCAGCCGTCACGCGCCAGCCAGGGGGAATTTGGATCGGCGCTGCCGGCCGCCGCGGCCGCAGCCTCCGCCGCCTCGTCCAGCACCACGCCGAGCGCGGCGGCGGCCAGCACCTCGGGCGGTGGCGCGGCCTGGCAGGCGAGCAGAGTTGCGGCCTCGCGGGCGATGAAGCCGGTGTCGATGCCGCCGGCGGCGAACTCCGGATGCGCCGCGATCCGACCCAGCAGGTCGAGATTGCTGGCCACGCCGGCGATCTCGCAGAACGCGAGGGCGTGGCGCAGTCGGGCCAGGGCTTCGGCGCGGGTGGCGCCGTGGCAGATCAGCTTGGCCAGCATCGCGTCGTAATGGACCGAGACCGCCTCGCCCGCCCGCACCCCGGCATCGACCCGCACCTCCTCGCCCGAAGCCGGCAGGCGCAGGGCGGCGATGCGCCCGACCGAGGGGGCGAAGTCGCGCGCCGGGTCCTCGGCATACAGCCGCGCTTCGATCGCGTGTCCGCGGGCGTGAATGTCGTTCTGCGCCGCCGGCAGGCGCTCGCCGGCGGCGATTCGGAGCTGCCATTCCACCAGGTCGAAGCCGGTGATCATCTCCGTCACCGGATGTTCCACCTGCAACCTGGTGTTCATCTCCAGGAAGAAGAATCCGTTGCCTTCGGTGACGAACTCGACGGTGCCCGCGCCCACGTAACCGACCGCCCGCGCACACGCGACCGCGGCGGCGCCCATGGCCGCCCGGCGGCCGGGATCGAGGCCGGGGGCCGGGGCTTCCTCGAGGATTTTCTGATGCCGGCGCTGGGCGGAGCAGTCGCGCTCGAACAGGTGCACCGCCTGGCCGTGGGTGTCGGCGAACACCTGCACCTCGATATGGCGGGGACGTTGCAGATAGCGCTCGATCAGCACGCGGTCGTCGCCGAACGCCGACCCGGCCTCCTGGCGTGCGCTCGCGAGCGCGGCGGCGAAACCTTCCGGCTCGGTCACCACCCGCATGCCGCGGCCGCCGCCGCCGGCGACCGCCTTGATGAGCAGGGGAAAGCCGGTGCGCGCGGCCTCGGCGGCGAGCCGGTCCGGGTCCTGGTCGTCGTCATGGTAGCCGGGCAGCACCGGCACGCCGGCCCGTTGCATCAGCGCCTTGGCGGCGGATTTGGAGCCCATGGCGCGCATCGCGGCGGGCGGCGGACCGACGAAGACGATCCCGGCACCGGCGCAGGCCTCGGCGAACTCCGCGTTCTCCGACAGGAAGCCGTAGCCGGGGTGCAGCGCGTCGGCCCCGGCGCGCGCGGCAACGTCCAGCAGGCGGGGGATGGAAAGATAGCTCTCGCGGGCCGGCGCCGGTCCGAGCCGGAACGCGCGATCGGCGCTGGCGACGTGCAGCGCTTCGGCGTCCGCATCGGAATAGACGGCGACGGTTTCGATGCCGAGCCGCCGCGCGGTGCGGGCGATGCGGACGGCGATCTCGCCGCGGTTGGCGATCAGGAGGGTGCGGAACATGCGGGAACCGGGGGCTGCGGGGCTGGGTCTGTGTAGCGCACTTCCCCGCAACGCACCCGGGGGACCGGCCCGGACTTGCCGGCCCGCCCCGCGGCGGTCACAACCACGCGATGCAAGCCCCCCGCCCCGCACGCGCCATGTCGCGCGAGGATGTCCGCCACTTCCTGGAAGCGCTCGCCCGCGCCACGCCGGACCCGAAGTCGGAACTGCATTACACTGACCCGTTCACCCTGCTGGTGGCCGTGGTGCTGTCCGCGCAAGCCACCGACGCGGGGGTGAACCGCGCCACCGCGACCTTGTTCCGCGATGCGGCCACCCCCGCCGCGATGGTGGCGCTGGGGGAGGAGGGGATCGCCCGGCACATCCGCTCGATCGGCCTCTGGCAGACCAAGGCGCGCAACGTCCTGGGACTGTCGCGCGCCCTGCTGGAGCAGCACGGCGGCACGGTGCCCGCCGATCGCGCGGCGCTGGAGGCATTGCCCGGCGTCGGCCGCAAGACCGCCAGCGTGGTGCTGAACGTCGCGTTCGGCGAGGCGACGATGGCGGTGGATACGCACATCTTCCGCCTCGGCAACCGCACCGGCCTCGCCCCCGGCAAGACCCCGCGCGCGGTGGAGGACGCGCTGGTCCGCCGCGTGCCGCCCGAACTGCTGCGCAACGCGCACCACTGGCTGATCTTGCACGGGCGCTACGTCTGCAAGGCACGCCGGCCGGAGTGCTGGCGCTGCGTCGCCGCCCCCTGGTGCCGGTATGGAGCCAAGACCCCGGCGCCGGCAGGCCCTTGCGGGCGCTCTTGACACCACCCTTATACTCAGTCTTAGCATAACGAGCCGGCGAAGCGAGGCCGGATTTTTCGTCCCCCCATAATGCTCATAACGAGCATAAGAGGTGCGTCCATGTCCGCGACCCTGCTGGCCCCGACCGACCGCCTGGACCCGCTGTACGAGCGGGTCCGCCACCTCATCCCGCCGATGGAATGGCCGGTATTCGCGCCCGACATCGCGGCGATCCAGCGCCTCAAGCGCGAGCGCGATGCGGTGATCCTGGCGCACAACTACCAGACGCCGGAGATTTTCCACTGCGTCGCCGACATCACCGGCGACAGCCTGGCGCTCGCGCGCGAGGCAATGACGGTCGATGCGAAAGTGATCGTACTCGCCGGCGTGCATTTCATGGCAGAGACGGCGAAGCTGCTCAATCCCGCCAAGACGGTGCTGATCCCCGACCTGCGCGCCGGCTGCTCGCTGGCGGAATCGATCACGCCCCAGGACGTGCGGCTGATGCGCGCGCGCTACCCGGACGCGCCGGTGGTCGCGTATGTGAACACCTCGCTCGCGGTGAAGGCGGAAGCCGACATCTGCTGCACGTCGGGGAATGCGAAGAAGATCATCGAATCGCTCGGCGTGCCGCGGGTCATCATGCTGCCGGACGAATACCTGGCACAGAACATCGCGAAGCAGACCAAGGTGCAGGTGATCGCCTGGGCCGGGCATTGTGAGGTGCACCAGCGCTTCTCGGTCGCCGACGTGCACGCGCTGCGCGCCAGCCATCCGGGTGTGGTGGTGCTGGCGCATCCCGAGTGCCCGCCCGAGGTGGTCGCCGCCGCCGACTATGCCGGCTCCACCGCCGACATGGCGGCCTATGTCGGGCGCGAGAAACCCAGGCGCGTCGTGCTGATGACCGAATGTTCCATGGCCGACAACATCACCGTGGGCAATCCGGACGTCGAGTTCGTCCGCCCCTGCAACCTCTGCCCGCACATGAAGCGGATCACGCTCGCCAACATCCGCAGCGCGCTCGAGGAGATGCGCCACGAGGTGACGATCGACCCCGCACTCGCAGAACGCGCGCAGGCAGCGGTCGCGCGCATGCTGGCCGTGCGGTAGGGGGCGGAACATGACCGTCCCTTCCCTGCCGCCGATCATGGTGGAACCCGCGGTGCGTGCGGCGCTGCTGGAAGACCTCGGCCGCGCCGGCGATCTCACCACCGATGCGATCGTGCCCGCGACGGCGCGCACGCGCACCGTGCTGCGCGCGCGCCAGCCCGGCGTGGTGGCGGGGCTCGATTTCGCGCTCACCGCCTTCCGCCTGATCGACCCTGCGATCGCCGCCGAGGTGGCGCGGCCGGACGGCTCGCGCCTGACGCCGGGCGACGTGATCGCCACCGTGACGGGCCCGGCGCGCGGCATCCTGACCGCCGAGCGCACGGCGCTGAACTTCCTCGGCCATCTGTCGGGCATCGCCTCGGCTACCGCCGGCGTGGTGGACGCGATCAAGGGTCATCGGGCGCAGATCGTCTGCACCCGCAAGACCCTGCCCGGGCTGCGCATCGCGCAGAAATACGCGATCCGGGTGGGCGGCGGATCGAATCATCGTTTCGGCCTCGATGACGCGGTGCTGATCAAGGACAACCACGTGGCGATCGCCGGCGGCGTCGTCGAAGCCGTGGCCCGCGCGCGCGCCGGCGTCGGACACATGGTGAAGATCGAGCTCGAGGTCGATACGCTCGATCAGTTGCGCGAGGCGCTGGAGCTGCGGGTCGATGCGGTGCTGCTCGACAACATGGAGCCGTCGATGCTGACCGAGGCGGTGGCGCTGGTCGACGGCCGGGCGATCACCGAAGCCTCGGGCGGCATCACGCCGGCGACGGCCCCGGCAGTGGCGGCGTCGGGGGTCGACCTGATCTCGATCGGCTGGCTGACGCACAGCGTGCGAGTGCTGGATATCGGGCTCGACCACGCGACATAGCCGCGAGGTCCGCCGCGGTATCGACATCGCGCAGCCGGCGCAGCAGCGCGACCTTCCGCCCGGAGAACCGGCGCAAAGTGTCGGCCAGCGCGTGTGGCCCGGACCAGCGCACGCGCGCAAACGGCTGCGCCGGGCGGCGCGGGCCCAGGGCCACCAGCCAGAAGCCGCCGTCTTCGGCGGGGCCGAACACGGCCTCGGCGCGGCCCAGGGTCCGGAATGCGGCGGCGAGGTCGGCCGGTCCTGCGTCGGGGATGTCGCAACCGATGAGCGCGGCCCGCCCGCGGGCGAACCGCGCCAACGCGCGCGCCATGCGCGTGCCGAGATCGCCGCTGCCCTGGCCGATCCGCGTCACGTCACGCCCGACGCCGAGCGGCAGCCGGAACCGGGCGCGATCGGGGGTGACCGCCAGCACGGTCCGGAACCGCCGGTCCGCGGCCAATGCGTGCAGCAGCCGGGACAGGGTCCGGAGGTAGAAGCGCAGCGCCGGCCGTGCCCCCAGCTCGCGCGCCAGGCGCCGCTTTACCGTGCCGAGCCGAGGGGCGCGGGCGAACACGATCGCCGTATCCCTCATCGGTACAGCCGGGCGATTCGCGTCGGCGGCACGCCGCCGAACCAGGCGGCAAGGCAGAGCAGGTTACGCGCGGAACGACGCCGCCAGCCTTCGCGCTCCCAGCGTTCCGCCGAGGTGACCGCCGCCGCCGGCAGGAAAGCGAGCCGCACCCGTCCCAGACGCCGGACCAGATCGACATCCTCCATCAGCGGCAGCGGGCGGATGCCGCCGACCGCGGCCAGCAGGTCGCGATGGATCAGCAAGCCCTGGTCGCCATACGGCAGCGCGAGCACCCGGCTGCGCCACGCCACCACGCGTTCCAGGCGCCGCGCACGCGGATCGGCACTATCGAGGGCGAACCGGAAATATCCCGCCCGCGCCGGGCCCGCCGCGATATGTGCCACGGCGGCGGCAGGCCAGTCCGGCGCCAGGCGTGTGTCGGCGTGCAGCAACAGCAGCCAATCCCCGCGCGCCACGGCGACGCCGGCGGCCAGTTGCGGCCCGCGGCCCCGCGGCCCCGCCATCACGCGGGCGCCGCAGGTCCGCGCCAAGGTCACGGTCGAATTGGCACTGCCGCCATCCACCACCAGGATTTCCGCCGCAGTCGCCGCCACCGCGGCGATCGTCGCAGCCAGCCGTGGGGCGGCGTTCAACGCGGGAATGACGACCGAAAGCATGGAACGGGACCGCTCATTGCGACCGGATGCGCGAAGCTCCGCCGTCACGGCCCGGCGAAATACGCCGTATCCTCCGGCCGCGCCAGCCACTCCGGATTGCCGTCCCATGACCGCGTGCGCGTCGTCATGTCGGTCCCGTAGCGCACCCGGAACAGCAAGGTGCGCGCCAGCCCGTTGACGTATTCGTGCAGCTCGCCCCGCGGATGCACCACGAAGCAGCCCGGCGCGACCGCCACCGCGCCTTCCAGTGTGCGCATCGTGCCGCCGCCCTCGACGCAGAAATAGATCTCGGTGGCGTTCGGGTGGCAGTGGTACGGGCTGCTCTGGCCCGGCTCCCGGCAGGCCACCGTCACGTCGCCCTCGCCGGCACGGCCGAGGATTTTCTCCACGTGCCGGCGCGGATCGAACCGCGCCTCGGCCGGGAGATCGAACACCTCCATACGCCTATGCCGCGCTGGCGAAGGTGGGCGTCTGCAGCCGCGGCAGCACCTCGCGCGCGAACAGCTTCAGCCCCTTCTCCGCCTGCGCATGGTCCATGAACCCCGAGCGGCCGATCAGCACCAGGTTGGCGAAGCCCCCGACTTTGGCCTGGAACTCGTTGATCTGGCGCACCACGGACTCCGGATTGCCGGCGAACATGAGCCCCTGCGCGATCGCCTGCTCGGACGTGATCCCAGCCAGCATCGCCCCCGGTCGCCCCGCGGCCCCGCCCGGCGGCGGCTTGGAGCGGTACAGCACCGGCGCGGCTTCGGGCGGCGACTGGCCGGGCAGCAGCTTGCCGTATTGCGGCGCCTGCTTGAGGCTCGTGTTCACGAACCACAGCAACTGGCTGCCGATGCGCACCGCCTCCTCGTCCGTCTCCCCGGTATAGACGAAGGCGGAATAGGCGAAACGATCCGGCCCGGCCGGCGCCATCCCCGCTTCCAGCCGCGCCGCCTTGTAGGCGTCCCAGGCGCGCTTGGTGCCCTCCGGCCCGCGCAGCACCACGGTGTTCAATATGTCGCGCCGGGCAAGCTCGGCCGAACTGCCCGGATCGCCGGTCGCCGCCCAGAACGGGGGGTGCGGACGCTGCCAGCAGGGCGGCCAGATGTTGATGCTGCGATGGCGGTAGTGCTTGCCCTCCCAACTGATCGGCCCGTCGTGATGGGTGAGCGTCGCCTGGATCAGGTCGATCGCCTCCCAGAACCGTTCCACGAAACCGACCGGGTTGGCGTTGCCGGACGCCATCTCCGACCCGCCCGACTTCACGAAGCCGATTTCCAGCCGCCCGCGCGAGAGCACGTCGGCGGCGGCGTATTCCTCGGCGACCCGCACCGGGTCCTTGCGGATCGAGATCAACGTGCCCAACGACAGGATGCGCACGTTGCGCGTCTGCCGCGCCAAGGCGCCGAGGAACAGCGGCGAGGCGCCGAACAGGCAGTTGATGCCGGCATGATGCTCGTTGGAGATGACGTTGATGCCGAGCTCGTCGCACAAAAGAAACTCGTCCAGCACCTCGTGGTACAGATCGGCCGCATGGCGCGGGTCGACGTAATGGTTGGGCAGGCTGGCGCGCACCGAATCGGCACTGTCCAGCACCTCCTGCGGCACGAACGGATAGGGGCATTCGCAAAGATACCAGGCCTTCATCGCACGAGCTCCCCGGCTGCCTGGCGGTCGAGAAAGGCAGCCACGTGATCGGCCACGGCCGCAGGCTGTTCCAGCTCGGGATGATGCCCCGCCTGCGGCACCATCGCGAAGGCCGCGCCCGGGATCGCCGCGGCATAGGCACGGCCGTAGTCCGGTGTGACCACGTCGTCCGCGTCGCCCCACAGCACCAGGGTGGGGATTTTGATCCGGTGCAGCCAAGCGTGCAGGCGCGGGTTGTACATGTGCGGATCCCACCCGTACAGGCACAGCGCGTCGCGCGAACGTGCATGCCGGATCAGCGCCGCGTCGCTCATGGCGTCGTAATCCGGCGCGCGGGCAGGATCGTGCCAGCTCCGGCGCTTGATCTCGCGCGGGTGGGTGTTGAAGAAATCCATGATGTCGCGGGTCAGCGGATCGGCGCTGATCCGGATGCCGAGCGGATCGACCAGTACCAACCGCGCGACCCGATGCGGGCAGGCAAGCGCCAGCTCGGCCGCGATCCAGCCGCCGAAGGAGCAGCCCACCACCACCGCCGGCGCACCGATCTCATCGAGCAGTGCGGCGTAGAGTTGCATGAGGTCGTAGACCGTTTCGAACCCGTCAGGCCGCGGCGACCCGCCGAACCCGGGATGCGACGGCGCGATGACGGACCCGAGCGTGCCGAGCCGCTCCAGCACCGGCGCATCGGCCGGCAGCGGGTCAGGCCCATGCAGGAACAGGATCGGGCGACCGACGCCGCGCTCCAGGACCTCAAGCGTGATCCCGGCGACCGAGCGACTGGTCGCCCCCACGGCCGATGGCGCGAGCAAGCTGGTGGCTGACATGCGTTTCCCCGAGCCGGTGTGGTTTTGCGGCGGAGCATAGGCCCCAGGCCTGCTAGCCAGAAACAACATAATCGAGATAGCTTCCATCTTTGATCGAGATGGGTCGCATGGACCTCCGCCAGCTCCGCTACTTCGTCGCCATTGCCGAGGCCGGCAGCCTCAGCGCGGCCGCCGGCACGATCGGCATCGCCCAGTCGGCGCTGAGCCGGCACCTGCAATGCCTGGAGCAGGCGGTGGGCGCGCGGCTGCTGGACCGCGGCCGGCGCGGCGTGGTGCCGACCGAGGCGGGCAGCCTGCTGCTCGCGCGCGGGCGCGCGATCCTGGACGAGATCGAAGCGACGCGATCGGAGCTCGCCTCCGGGGCCGGGCGGCTGCGCGGGACGGTCGATATCGCGACATCCTCGACGGTTGCCGACGTGCTCTACGGACCGCTCGCGCTGCGCTTCGCACGCGAGTATCCCGACGTGCATCTCAATTTCCACGAGGGCCAGGACGATCTGATCTCGCGCCTGGCGCAGGGGCGGCTCGACCTCGCCATCGTCACGACCAGCGATCGGACCGATCTCGTGTCGTTCCGGCCTCTGTATGCGGAAGCCGTGTGGCTGATCGGGCTGCCGGGCGATCCGCTGCTGGGCGGCGCGCCGATCGCGCTCGAACAGGCGCTGACCCGGGAGCTGATCCTGCCGGTCGGGGAGGCCAGCCTGCACTGGCTGCATGCCGAAAGCCGCCTGCTCGGGATCGCGCCGCGCTGCCGGCTGCATGCCGAAAGCCTGGGGACCATCCGCGACCTGGTGCGCCTCGGCCTCGGCTGTGCGCTGCTGCCCTATTCGGCAATGCACGCGGAGCTGGCTGCGGGACGCTTCGCGGGAGCGGAAATCCGTGGCTTCGAGCTGGTGCGCAAGCTGGGCACGCCGCGCGGCCGGGCGCCGAGCCGGGCGGCGCGGGTGGTGGCCGAGGCGATCGGCGCGGAAGTTGCCCGCCTCGTTCGCGACGGGCGGATCGAGCAGGCGCGACTGATCGCGCCCGACGATCCCGCCGCATAGGCCCATCGGATGTAAACGCCATCCCGCCGGGGCTTCACCCGGACGCCGATCCCGCGCACCATCTGCCGAACCAACGCGGGGACGGAAACGCGCATGTTGCTGATCGAAGCCGACGGCAAGGCCCTGTTCGCCGAGGCCGGCGTGCCGGTACCCCCCGGCCGCCTGGTCCGCACCGAGACCCCGCCGGACCTGCCAGGCCCGGGCCCGTGGGTCGTGAAAGCGCAGATCCCGGCCGGCGGACGCGGCAAGGCGGGGCTCGTCCGCCGTTGCACAGATCCTGCCGCGGTGCGCGTCGCGCTGGGGGACCTGCTCGGCGCCACCCACAAGGGCCACCGGGTGGAGGCGTGCCTGATCGAGCCGGAAGTTGTGGGCACGGAACAGTATCTTGCGCTCATGCTGGACCCGGCCGGCTACGGGGTGCGGCTCATCTACCATCCGCACGGCGGGATCGACGTGGAGGAAGCGGGGCGAATCGCCGGCGTCACCTGCGCGCCCGACCTGCCGGCGATCGAGGCGGCGATCGCGCGCACGATCCCGCATCCGGCGCCCGCCGCTGCCGCGCGTGCGCTGGCCCGCCTGCTGATCGAGCGGGAGCTGATGCTGGCGGAGATCAACCCGCTGTTCGTCACCGCCGAGGCCTGCGTTGCGGGGGACGCCAAGGTGGTGATCGACCTCAATGCCCTGCCCCGCCAGCCCCGCCTTGCCGCCCTCATCGCCGCCCGGCCCGAGACCTATGCCGACGCGGCGCGCAAGCTCGCGTCGGGGTTCGACTACGTGGAGATCGATCCCACCGGAACGATCGGGCTGCTCACCACCGGGGCCGGCCTGTCGATGATGCTGATCGACGAGCTGGTGGCGCGCGGCGCGCATCCGCTCAATTTCTGCGACATCCGCACCAGCATGCTGCGCGGCAGCCCGTTACGCATCGTCGCAGCGCTGGGGTGGATGACGGCGCGCCCGTCCCTGCGGGCGGTGCTGGTGAACATCTTCGCCGGCATCACCGACCTTGGCGAATTTGCCGCCCTGCTCGCCGACGCGCTGGCGCAATCGCCGGGGTTGCGCGTGCCGGTCGTTGCGCGGCTGATCGGACGCGGGGCGGAGGACGCGCGGCGGATCCTGGCCGAGCGCGCGCCTTCGGTCGCGGTAGAGGACGATCTGTCCGCCGCGTTGGCCCGCGTCGCCGTGGCGGTGGCGGCATGATCGCCGGGCTGAGCCGTGCCACGCCCGTGCTGGTGCAGGGCATCGCCGGGCGGATGGGGCGCACTCATGCGGCGCTGATGCGCACGTATGGGACGAATATCGTCGCCGGTGTCGCGGCGCGGATATCATCGTCCGGCGTAGCGGCGCGGATATCACCATCCGGCGCCGCGGCGCCGGCCGAGGCCGCGGAGATCGCCGGCGTGCCCGTGTTCGCCACCTGCGCCGCCGCGGTGGCGGCCACCGGCGCCGTCGTTTCGGTCGCGCTCACCCCACCGACCGAGACGCTGGCCGCAGCGCAGGAGGCCTTTGCCGCCGGCGTCCGCCTGCTCGTAACGGTGGCCGAAGGGGTGCCGGCGCACGACGCCCTGCGCATCGGCCGCGCGGCGCGGGAGGCAGGCGCGACCTGGATCGGTGCTTCCACGCCCGGCCTCGCGATCCCGGGGGAGCTGAAACTGGGTTTTCTGCCGGACGTGGCACTGCGCCCCGGGCCGCTCGGGATGATGTCGAAATCGGGCACCTTGTCGTACGAAGTCGGCTGGCGGCTGGCGCGGGCCGGGCTGGGCCAAAGCCTGTGGGTCGGCGTCGGCGGCGATCCGGTGAAGGGCGTGCGCTTCGCCGACCTGCTGCCGATCTTCCGGGACGATCCGCGCACCCGCGCGATCGTGCTGGTGGGCGAAGTGGGCGGCACCGAGGAGGAAGACTGCGCGGACGCCTACGCTGCCTTGGGCGCAACCAAGCCGCTCTATGCGCTGATCGCAGGAAGGGAAGCGAAGGAGGGTGTGGCGATGGGCCACGCCGGCGCGCTGGTGCACGGGACCAGCGGCACGCTTGCCGAAAAGACCCGGCGGCTGGCGGCGGCGGGGGCGCTCGTGTTCCCCTCGATCGAGGCGCTGGTGCAGCGCTGCACAGCGGATTTCGGCATCGATGGGGAGACGGACAATGGCTGAATGGCGAGTGGTCGCGCGCGGGCTGTCGTTCCCCGAAGGACCGGTGGCGATGGCGGACGGCTCGGTCGTGCTGGTGGAGATCGAGCGCCAGACGGTCACGCAGGTCTCCCCGGACGGAAGCTGCACGGTGATCGCGCGCACCGGCGGCGGCCCGAACGGCCTTGCGCTCGGACCGGACGGCGCGTTCTACGTCTGCAACAACGGCGGCTTCGCCTGGCGGATGGAGGCGGGACGGCTGCGCCCGGTGGCGCAGGCCTCCGATTACGCCGGCGGCCGGATCGAGCGCGTCGATCCGGCAAACGGATCGGTCCGAGTGCTGTACGACCGCTGCGACGTGCATCTCCTGCGCGGTCCGAACGACCTGGTGTTCGACCGGCACGGCGGCTTCTATTTCACCGACCTGGGCAAGACCCGGGCGCGGGACCGCGACCACGGCGGGCTTTACTATGCGCGCGCGGACGGCACGGGGATCGTCGAGATCGCCTATCCGATCCTGACGCCGAACGGCGTCGGCCTCTCGCCCGACGGCACCACGGTCTACGCGGCGGAGACGGAGACGGGGCGGCTCTGGGCGTTCGACCTGGAAGGGCCCGGCGTCGCGTGGAAAGCCCCGTTCCCCTCCCCCCACGGCGGCCGGCTGGTGGCCGGGCTGGCGGGGTTCCAGCGCTTCGACAGCCTGGCGGTGGACGCCGCCGGTCACATCTGCGTGGCGACCCTGGTGCGCGGCGCGATCAGCGTGATCGCCCCGGACGGGCGCCTGCTGTGCCAAGTGCCGACCGGGGATCCGATGACGACGAACATCTGCTTCGGCGGGCCGGGTCGACGGACCGCCTTCGTCACGCTCTCGGGGCGCGGCGAGCTGGTGGCGATGGACTGGCCAGAAGCGGGGTTGGCTCTCGCCTACGAGGGATAGAGCCCGGTGGGGATAAAGCCCGGTGGGCTCAGGCCAGAGGTCGTGACGCCGCCGGCGCGGCAGGCGGTCCGGCGATGGCGGGCTTGCCGCACATCGCTCCAGGTGATACACGGAGTGACGATGTGTGTCACTAAGGTCTTGATTAGGCTTGTATAACACCTGAATCTGCACGGGCTCGGCTGCCTCCTCCCGGCCGCGCGCGACCCGCCGGATGCCGTAGGCAGCTTGCCTGCGCCGGCAGGCATGCAACCCTGCCTCCCGCGGCCGGGAACGCCCCGATTTCCCGAGTTCGCTGCCACCGCGTCGCCGTCCTCGCCCCCGCGCGCCCGCCGTGCAGCCCCGACCGGAGACAGTTCCATGCCCGATCCCGCGCCGCACCCCCTCCCGGCAGTCCCGATGCCGGCCCGCAGCGACTGCCTGCCCATCAAACACTCTCCCGTAGGCACCCCCCTGGACATTTCGGCAGGCGATCCCTCACCGGGCCCCGCCCGGGCGGGGCGGAGCTGAGCGGCGCAGTGCGGGCACTGCGCCATCTTCTGCCGCTGCTGCTGCTCGTCGCGGCCGGGGTGGCCGTCTGGCGCAGCGAACTCGCGGGGGAGCTGAGCTGGGCCGCCCTGGCGCACCACCAGGAGGCGCTGCGAGCCGAAGTCGCGGCGCATCCGCTCCTCGCCCCCGCTGCCTTCGTCGGCCTCTATGCCCTGATCGTCGCCTTCTCCATCCCGGAAGCCTCCTTGGCGACGGTCACGGCCGGGCTGCTGTTCGGCCCGTGGTTCGGCGGCGGGCTCGCCGTCCTGGGCGCGACCCTGGGCGCGGTGGTGCTGTTCGTGGTGGCGCGCACCGCGCTGGCCGGCTTCATGGCGCGGCGGGCGCAGACCCTGCTCGGGCGCATCCGCCCGGGGCTGGAGCGCGACGGGTTCAGCTACCTCCTGGCCTTGCGGCTGCTGCCGATCGTGCCGTTCTGGCTGGTCAACCTCGGCGCCGCGCTGTGCGGGATGCGGCTGTTTCCCTATGCCGCGGCGACCCTGATCGGCATCATCCCTGTCACCTTGGTGTTCGCCTGGATCGGCGCGGGGGTAGGGGAGGTGCTGGCGATCGGCGGGCGGCCCGATCTGTCGCTGCTCTTCTCGCCCGGCATTCTCGGCCCGCTGATCGCGCTGGCGGCGCTGTCCCTGGCGCCGGTGCTCTGGCGGCATTTGCGCCGGCGGGACGCCTGACCGCCATGCCGCAGGTCCCGGAACCCGCACGTCCCGGGGCCCGCACGTCTGCCGCGGGCCGGTGACCGGGCGCTACGACCTTGCCGTGATCGGCGCCGGCGCCGGCGGGCTGTCGGTCACGGCAGTGGCGGCCCGGCTGGGCCTCCGGGTCGCGCTGATCGAGCGCGGGACGATGGGCGGAGACTGTCTCAACACCGGCTGCGTGCCGTCGAAGGCGCTGCTCGCCGCGGCGCATTTGGCCGAAGCCGCACGCGGGGCCGGCCGCTTCGGGATCGGTCTCCCGGCCCCCGCGATCGCTTGGGCGGCCGTGCGCGCGCATGTGCGGGGCGTGATCGCCGACGTCGCCCCGGCCGATTCCGCCGCCCGCTACCGCGCCCTGGGCGCCGAGGTGATCGCCGGCACCGCCCGCTTCCTCGATCCCGCCACCCTGGCGGTGGAAGACCGGCGCATCGTCGCTCGGCGGATCGTGATCGCGGCCGGCTCGCGCCCCGCGGTGCCGCCGATCCCCGGCCTCGACCAGGCGGCGTTCCTGACCAACGAGACCCTGTTCGACCTGCCCGA
This sequence comes from uncultured Pseudomonadota bacterium, assembly GCA_963708095.1. Taxonomy (GTDB): domain Bacteria; phylum Pseudomonadota; class Alphaproteobacteria; order Acetobacterales; family Acetobacteraceae; genus JAJZVS01. The sequence goes on along the minus strand of OY970182.1, from coordinate 612,096 downwards.
GCCGCCTGCGCATCTGCTGATCCTGGGCGGCGGCCCGGTCGGGCTCGAGATGGCAGACGCGCATGCCGGCCTCGGCTGTGCCGTGACCCTGGTGGAGGCGGGGCGGATCGCCGGCAAGGAAGACCCCGAACTGGCGGCCGGCCTGCGCGCGGCGCTCGCGGCGCGCGGGGTCGCCATCCTGGAGGGCGTCGCGGTGGCCGCCGTCGAACCCGGCCCCACCCTGGTGCTCGCCGACGGGCGGCGGATCGCGGGCAGCCACTTGCTGGTTGCGGCCGGCCGCCGGGCCGATATCGAGTCCCTGGCGCTGGACGCCGGCGATGTGCGCGCCTCCGCCGCCGGAATCGCCACCGACTGCGGGCTGCGCAGCCTGACCAACCGCCGCGTGTTCGCCGTCGGCGACATCGCCGACCCGGCCGGGATCGGCCCGCGCGCCTTCACCCATGTGGCGAGCCACCACGCCGGCATCGTCATCCGCCGCGCGATCTTCCGCCTGCCGGCCCGGATCTCGGATGCCGCCCTGCCGCGCGTGACCTACACGAATCCCGAACTCGCCCAGGTGGGCCTGACCGAAGCGGAAGCGCGCGCTGCCGGCCATGCGCCGCAGGTCCTGCGCTGGCCGCTGGCGGACACCGATCGCGCACGCACCGAGCGCGAGCCCTCCGGCCTCGTCAAACTCGTGGTGGTGCGCGGGCACGTGCTGGGCGCCGGTATCCTCGCCCCGCACGCCGGCGAGATGATCGGCACCTGGACCCTGGCGATCGCCCGCCGCGTGCCGCTGGGGGCGCTAGCGGGCATGATCGTGCCCTACCCTACCCGGGCCGAGGCGGCGGTCCGCGCCGCCGGCAGCTTCTATCTCGAGCGGCTGTTCGCCCCGCAGACCCGCCGCCTCGCTGCTCTGCTGGCGCGGCTGCCGTAACGGGCCAGCCGGTTGCCGGGAGGACGGACGGTTGCGCCAGGTGGTCGACGAAGCCGGGTGCCGGCGGCCGATAGCCGAAAGTTGTGCGCTCCGGCTCATCCTGCGTGAGCGCGTTCTCAGCCAATTGCGCTAGACTGGTACAAGGTCCGGTCCGCAAGATCGTGACTGGCGCAATGCTGCCGGAGCGGAGTGCGATGCCGAAACTATGGGTGGTAGGGGCAATCCTTCTGGCGCTCGGAGCCTACGCGCTGACCCCGGCCCTGGCGCTGCTGCGGCTCGATCGGGCGATGCGGGACGACGACGCGGCGACCCTCACGCGCATGGTCGATTTTCCCTCGGTCCGGAAAGGCTTGGCGCAGGAAGTGGCCGAGGGCCTTCCTGCCGGTGCCCGGGCGCCCATCCACCGTGCCGCCGACACCTTACCGCCGTTTGGCTTCTCGTTCGTTTCCGGCATCGCCGATCACGCCATGGCCCACTGCCTGACCCCGGACGGGCTCATCGGACTGGCGCAGGCGGACGCAGCCACCGGCGCGCCGCCGGCGCGGGTGCGGTTGGTGGGCGTGTGGGTTGACGGCCCGACGCGGGTCGGGATTCGGCTGCACATGACAGGGCAGCGCCAGCCGATCAGCCTGTGGCTGCAGCTTGAGCATGGCGAATGGAAGCTGGCGCGGATCTGGCTGCCGCCGGCGCTGCTGCGTCGCGCAGCTGACAGCGGCGCGGACAGGCCGAACGCCACGCCCCACACCGCTGCGCTGGTAGCCCCGGCGTCCGCGCTCGTCCCGGCGCATTGAGGCCGGACCGGCCAGGCCGGCCGTTCGCCCGCAGCGCGGACGGCTGATAAAAGTCCCAGGGCCACCGCGCGAACCTCCGGCGTGTCCCTCTCCCGCTCTCGCGGGCTTGGGCCGCCTCCCGCTCTCGCGGGCTTGGGCCGCGAAGCGGACCAAGGTCGCCGTGCTCAGCACGGCGGGTGAGGACGCGAGGCACGGTTCCCTCACCCGGTCCGCTACGCGAACCGACCTCTCCCGCGAGAGCGGGAGAGGGAAGGAGGCGCTGTCCGCGCCGATCTTCCGGTTCACCCGATTGCCCGGATAAAAATCCTCTTTCCGGTTGATCCACCAGCGGGTCGGGCCCATGAAGCAGGGGCGCGGCCTGCCCGGCTCCCGATGCGTCCGACCGTCGTTCCGTCGCGCCCCGGCCCTCGCCTTCCGGACATCCGCGCATGTCGTCGATCCCCGGCCACGAAACCCGTCCACTCGGCATGGCCCCCCGCCCGGCCGGCGCTGCTGCGTCGCGCGCCCCGGCCCGCCGCCACCGCTTCGCCGATCGTGTGCTGCACGCGCCGCAGGTGCTGCGCGCCCTGGTGCGGGCGGACGAAGTCTGGCTGGTCGCGCTCGCCGCCTGGGTCGGTGCTTGCGCGGGCGTGATGGTCTTCCTCATGACCGGCGCCGCCCAGCTGATGCACGAGGTCCTGTTCATGCTGCCTGCCGGCGCGCATCTCAGCGCCATGCCGCGGGTGAACGCCTGGCGGGCCATGCTGGTCCCCTCGCTCGGCGGCCTGGCGCTCGGGCTCTTCGGCCTGCTCATGGGCCGGCTGCGTCCGCGCCGCGCGGTCGACGCGATCGAGGCCAACGCGCTCTACGGCGGGCGTATGTCGCTCAACGACAGCCTGATCGTGATGGTGCAGACCATCCTGTCGAACGGCGTCGGCGCGTCGATCGGGCTGGAGGCCGGCTACGCGCAGATCGGCGCCGGCCTTGCCTCCCGCTTCGGTCGCGGCTTCCGGCTGCGGCGTAACGACATGCGCCTGCTGGTCGGCTGCGGCGCCGCCGGGGCGATCGCGGCCGCCTTCGACGCCCCGCTGACCGGCGCGTTCTATGGGTTCGAGCTGGTGATCGGCACCTACACGCTCGGCACCTTCGCGCCCGTGGCGGTCGCGTCCCTGGTCGCGGTTTCGGTGCTGCACACCATGGGCCACGCTCCGTTCGAGCTGCACCTGACGATGCCGCCGCTGCATTCCGAAGACTACGTGCCGATCCTCGGCACCGGCTTGGTCTGCGCCCTGGTCGGCATCGCCCTCATGCGCGGCGTGACCTTGACCGAGGACCTGTTCCGCCGCAGCGGCATCCCACTCTGGCTGCGCCCGCTGGTGGGCGGGGTGGCGGTGGGAGCGATGGCGCTCGTCTCGCCGATGGTGCTGTCCTCGGGCCATGGCGTGATCGGAGAAGTGATCGAGGCGCGCTATGCGCTGCCCTGGGTCGGTCTGCTGGTGGTGCTGAAAGCGTGCGGTTCGGCGATCTCGATCGGTTCGGGCTTCCGTGGCGGGCTGTTCTTCGCCTCCCTGTTCCTGGGTGCGCTGGTCGGCAAGTTCGCTGGCGGGGCGCTGGCGCTGGTCAGCACCGCCTATCCGGTGCCGATCGTCATCATGTCGGTGGTGGGCATGAGCGCGCTGGCGGTGGCGGTCGTCGGCGGCCCGCTGACGATGGGGTTCCTCGCCCTGGAATCGACCGGCAGCCTGCCGCTGACGATCGCCGTGCTGGGCGCCTGCGTGGTCTCGGCGGTTACGGTGCGGCGGACCTTCGGCTATTCTTTCGCCACCTGGCGCTTCCACCTGCGCGGCGAGGGCATCCGCAGCGCCGTCGATATCGGGTGGATGCGCAATCTCTCGGTCGGTCGGATGATGCGCCACGGCACCCGCACCGTGCTCGCCGAGATGCCGCTTGCCGCGTTCCGCACGGACTTCCCCCTCGGGTCGACCCAGCGCGTGGTCGCGCTCGACGCCGAGGGGCGCTACGCAGGCATCGTGCAGGTGCCGGAAGCGCACGCGGAGGCCGATGAACTGCGGCTGGTGGGCGACATCCTGCACCACCGCGACGCAATGCTGCTGCCCGAGATGAGCGTGAAGGACGCGATGGCCCTGTTCGAGACCAGCGAAAGCGACGCGCTGGCCGTGGTCGACAGCCCGACCACGCGGCAGGTGATCGGACTGCTCACCGAATACTACACGCTGCGCCGCTACAGCGAAGAACTGGAACGCCGTCGGCGCGAACTGGCGGGGGAGTGACGGCCAGGGGGCAGCGTTTCCTGGCGCTTGTTCCTCCCGCCCCGATGCGTTAGCACCCGTACAACCGAGGCGCTCCTGTCCCGCCCCTGCATCAGCGGCGGGCGCCTCGCGCTATCGCCCTGTCCTCCGCTGCGAAAAGAGGTCCTCATGGCCCGCAACAAGATCGCCCTGATCGGCGCCGGCAATATCGGCGGCACCCTTGCCCACCTGGTCGGCCTCAAGGAACTGGGCGACGTGGTCCTGTTCGACGTCTTCGGCGGTGTCGCCGCGGGCAAGGCGCTCGACCTCATGCAGTCGGGCCCGGTGGAGGGCTTCGACGCCACCATGTCCGGCGGCTCGGACTATGCCGCCATCGCGGGATCGGACGTGGTGATCGTCACCGCCGGCTTCCCGCGCATGCCGGGGATGTCGCGCGACGACCTGATCGGCAAGAACGCCGGCGTGATCGCCGAGGTGGCCGAAGGCATCAAGACCCATTGCCCGAACGCGTTCGTGATCGTCATCACCAACCCGCTCGATGCGATGGTCTGGGTGATGAAGGAAAAGTCGGGCCTGCCGGCGAACAAGGTGGTGGGCATGGCGGGGGTGCTGGACAGTTCGCGTTTCCGCCTGTTCCTGGCGCACGAGTTCGGCGTGTCGGTGGAGGACGTGACGGCTTTCGTGCTCGGCGGGCACGGCGATTCGATGGTGCCGCTGACCCGCTATTCCGCCGTCGCCGGCATTCCGGTGCCGGACCTCATCAAGATGGGCTGGACCACCCAGGCGAAAATCGATGCGATCGTGACCCGCACCGCCAACGGCGGCGGGGAGATCGTGAAGCTGCTGGAACGCGGCAGCGCGTTCTACGCACCGGCGACCTCGGCGATCGCGATGGCGGAGAGCTACCTCAAGGACAAGAAGCGGGTGCTGCCCTGCGCCGCCTACCTCACCGGCCAGTACGGCATCGACGGGCTCTATATCGGCGTGCCGGTCGTGATCGGCGCCGGCGGGGTAGAGCGGGTGGTGGAGATCGCGCTCGATCCGACAGAGAAGGCCGCGTTCGACAAATCCTGTGCGGCGGTGAAGGAGCTGATCGAGGCATCGCAGAAGCTCATCGGCTGAACGCGGCAACCGGACGGGATCGGCGCCATGAACATCCATGAATACCAGGCCAAGGAACTGCTGCGCCGCTACGGCGTCGCGGTGCTGGACGGGCACGTTGCCTGGACGGCGGAGGAAGCCGCCGCGGCGGCGGCCAAGCTGCCGGGCCCCGTCTACGTGGTGAAGGCGCAGATCCACGCCGGCGGGCGCGGCGCCGGCCATTTCGCTGACGATCCGTCCGGTAAGGGGGGCGTGCGGCTTGCGCGCTCCGCCGACGATGTCCGCGCGGCGGCCGAAGCGATGCTCGGCCACGTGCTGGTCACCAAGCAGACCGGTCCGGCCGGGCGCAAGGTGCATCGGCTGTATGTGGAAGCCGGCTGCGACATCGCGCGCGAGCTGTATCTGTCCCTGCTGGTCGATCGGATCACCGGGCGCATCACCATCATGGCGTCCGCCGAAGGCGGCATCGAGATCGAAGACGTCGCGGCGCGGGCGCCGGAGAAAATCCTGCGCGTGGCGATCGACCCGGCCGCGGGGTTCTCGGCCTTCCAGGCGCGCCGGCTCGGCTTCGGGCTGGGGCTGTCGGTTGCCCAGGTGGGCAGCTTTACCCGTTTCGTCAGCGCGATGTACACGGCGTTCACCGCCCTTGATTGCGCGATCGTCGAGATCAACCCGCTGGTCGTCACCGGCGCCGGCGACGTCGTGGCGCTGGATGCCAAGATCTCCTTCGACGACAACGCCCTGTTCCGTCACGCCGACGTGGAGAAGCTGCGCGACGAGGCGGAAGAGGACCCGAAGGAGTTGGAGGCCGCCAAACACAGCCTGAACTACGTCGCGCTGGACGGCACCATCGGCTGCATGGTCAACGGCGCCGGGCTCGCGATGGCGACGATGGACATCATCAAGCTGTACGGCGCGTCGCCGGCGAACTTTCTCGACGTCGGCGGCGGCGCCACCAAGGAACGGGTCACCGCAGCATTCAAGATCATCCTCTCCGATCCGCACGTGGAGGGCATTCTGGTCAACATCTTCGGCGGCATCATGCGCTGCGACGTGATCGCCGAGGGCGTGGTCTCCGCAGCGCGCGAAGTGCAATTGTCGGTGCCGCTGGTGGTGCGGCTGGAAGGCACCAACGTCGATCTCGGCAAGGCGATCCTGGCGAAATCCAACCTGCCTATCATCGCCGCCGACAACCTGGCCGATGCCGCGGAAAAAGTGGTGCGCGCCGTGCAGGAGGCCGCATAGATGGCTATTCTCGTCGATGCCAACACGCGTGTGATCTGCCAGGGCTTTACCGGCGCGCAGGGCACGTTCCATTCCGAGCAGGCAATCGCCTATGGGACGAAGATGACCGGCGGGGTGACGCCGGGCAAAGGCGGATCCACGCATCTCGGGCTGCCGGTGTTCGATACGGTGGCGGAAGCCTGCGCCAAGGCCGGCGCGGACGCGACCGTGATCTACGTGCCGCCGCCCTACGCGGCGGATGCGATCCTGGAGGCGATGGACGCCGAAATCCCGCTGGTGATCTGCATCACCGAGGGGATCCCGGTGCTCGACATGGTGCGGGTGAAGCGGGCGCTGTCAGGGTCGAAATCCCGTCTGATCGGGCCGAACTGCCCGGGCGTGATCACGCCGGAGGCCTGCAAGATCGGCATCATGCCGGGGCATATCCACCGCCGCGGCTCGGTCGGCATCGTCAGCCGTTCCGGCACGTTGACTTATGAGGCGGTGGCGCAAACCACCGCCGCCGGCCTGGGGCAGAGCAGTTGCGTCGGCATCGGCGGCGACCCGGTGAAGGGGACGGATTTCATCGAGGTGCTGGAGATGTTCCTTGCCGATCCCGAAACGAAGCAGATCGTCATGATCGGCGAGATCGGCGGCCAGAGCGAGATCGAGGCGGCCGAGTTCCTGGCGCGGGAGAAGGTGAAGAAGCCGACCGTCGGTTTTATCGCCGGCGCCACCGCCCCGCCCGGCCGGCGCATGGGCCACGCCGGCGCGGTGATCAGCGGCGGGCGCGACACCGCGGCGGCGAAGATGGAGGCGATGCGCGCGGCCGGGATCCGTGTGTCGGAAAGCCCGGCGGCGCTGGGATCGACCATGCTGGAACTGCTGCGGTAGGGGCTTTACCCGCCCCGCGGGCTGGCGCCGGCCGCGGTCCGATGTAAAATCCAGCTACATGACCTGGTCGCATCCGAGCGGGGGTTTCGAGCGGCGCGGCTACCATCACGGCAATCTCCGTGAGGCGCTGGTCGAGGCCACGCTCGCCCTGATCGCCGAGAAGGGCCCGTCCGCCTTCACCGTCGCCGAAGCAGCCCGCCTGGCCGGCGTCAGCCCCGGCGCGCCGTACCGGCATTTCCGCGACGCCGAGGCCCTGCTCGCCGAAGTGGCGCTGCGCGGGTTCGAACGCCTGGCCGAAGCGCTCGCGCGCGCCTGGCGCGACGGGCGGCCAGATCCGGTGGACGCCTTCGCAGCGCTCGGCCGCGCCTATCTCGCCTTCGCCCGCAGCGAGCCCGCCTATTACGCGGCGATGTTCGAAACCCGCATCGCCGTCGAGGACTATCCGCCGCTGGCCGCTGCCTCCGACCGCGCCTTCGGCCTGCTGCGCGAGGCCGCCGAGCGCATCACCGCCAGCCTGCCGGCGCGCAACCGGCCGCCCTCGCTTATGATGGCGCTGCACGTCTGGGCGCTGTCGCACGGCATCGCATCGCTGTTCTGCCGGCCGGACCGGGCGCGGCGGCCGTTGCCGATGGCGCCGGAGGACCTGCTGGAAGCCGCGGTGCTGCTCTATTTGCAAGGCCTCGGCCTCGCCGGCGGTCCGCTGCCGCCGGCCAAGGACGACTGAGCGACGGCAGGGCCATCGGGCGAATCTCCGGCGCGTCGCCTCTCTCGCGCTTGCCGGAGAGGTGAAGAAGCCGCCACCCGCACCGATTTGCCGGTTCGCCCGATTGCCCTGGAACGGCAGGCGGTTCTGCTTGACTCGCCGTGCCTTCGGTCCTAGATGTGAATGTGCCTTACATTCACATAAGGGTCGCGATGATGCGCACCGCCAGTCACTACGGCTACGGCAGCCCAAGCTGGAACCCCGCCGCAGCACCGGGACCGCCCGGAGGCGCTCCGCCATGGGACGGATCGTGGCGTGGGCCTTGGAACGGGCCGCCGGACTTCTCCGGGGCCGGCAGGGCAGCATTCCGCCGCGTCGCCCGTGGCGGGCCGCTGTGGATCGTGGCGACCGTGCTCGGCTTCCTCGTCTGGTGGCCAATCGGGCTTGGTGTGTTGCTGTTCGGACTTGGGAGACGACACATGGGATGCGGACGATATCGGCGTTGGGCCATGGCCGCCGGCGGCGGCGCGACGGAGGGCGGCCAGGCGGAACCTTGGGCGCCGTGGGCCGGCTGGAGCATGTGCCGGGGCAGCGCGCCGGAAGCCCGGTCCAGCGGCAACCATGCCTTCGACGAGTATCGCGCCGACACCCTGCGACGGCTCGAGGAAGAGCAGAAGGAATTCGCGACGTTCCTGGAACGCCTCCGTTTCGCCAAGGACAAGGCCGAGTTCGACGAATTCATGGCCGAGCGTCGCCAGCGCCCGCAAGCACCCCCGGCGGAGCCCGCCCAGGAGTGAACCAAGAGGCGCTGAACGAAGGGCCGCGGCCGGGCCACACGCTCGCTTGAAACCCGGCTCGCCCGGCCGCATGTGAGGGTCCGGCTCGCTACCGCCCGATCCCCCCTCGCCTCCCCGATCGGAAGCCTGGACGTGATGCGCCGAGACACGCGCCAGGGGCCCCATGCCCCTGGCGCGATTGGTTTGGCCGACCGAGCACTGCGGGCAGGACAACCCGCCCGCGCGGCAACCGGGGCTCCCGGTGAAGCGCGAGCGGCTCTATGCACGGCGCGCTGCGCAGCGGGGAGTTGGGTGATGGCGGGTGTTGATATTCTGGCGTCGGCGTTTTCCGGCGCGAATGCGGCGTTCCTGGGCGAGCTCTACGCCCGCTGGGCCGCCGATCCCGGCACCGTCGATCCCAGCTTCGCATCATTGTTCGCCGCCTTGGCCGATGATTCCCGCGCCGTGCTGGAAGACGCCACCGGCGCTTCCTGGGCGCCGCGCCCGACCGCGTTCGGCAACGGCGCCGCCGCGCCCGCCGCGGTCCCCGCCAGCCCCGGGCAGCTCCGCGACTCCATCATCCCCTCGCTGCGCGTCTTGATGCTGATCCGCAGCTATCGGGTGCGCGGGCATCTGGAAGCGCAGCTCGATCCGCTCGGCCTCACCGTGCCGAAGCCGCACCCTGAGCTCGACCCCGCGACCTACGGCTTCACCGAAGCCGATCTCGACCGTCCGATCTTCATCGACAACGTGCTCGGCCGCGAGAGCGCCACGTTGCGCGAGATCGTCGCCATCCTGCGCGCGACCTATTGCGGGCACATCGGCGTCGAATTCATGCACATCCAGGACCCCGAGCAGAAATCCTGGATCCAGCACCAGGTGGAAGGCGCCCCCTGGGTCGGTGCCTTCGATGCCGAGGCGAAGCGCACCATCCTGCAACAGTTGACCGAAGCCGAAGGGTTCGAGGCGTTCTGCCAGCGCCGCTACGTCACCACCAAGCGCTTCGGGCTGGAGGGCGGCGAGGTCACCATCCCCGCCATGCATGCGATCATCGCCACCGCCGCGGCGCAGGGCGTGCAGGAGATCGCGATCGGCATGCCGCATCGCGGCCGTCTCAATACCCTGGTGAACATCGTCAAGAAGCCGCTCACCGCACTGTTCTCCGAGTTCGGCGGCGAGAGCTTCAAGCCGAACTCGGTACAGGGCTCCGGCGACGTGAAATACCATCTCGGCACCTCCACCGATGTCGAGATCGGCGGCCACAGCGTACACCTGTCGTTGCAGCCCAACCCCTCGCATCTGGAAGCGGTCGATCCGGTCGTGGTCGGCAAGGTGCGCGCGCGCCAGGACGAGGCGGGGGACGTCAAGGACCGTCGTTCGGTGATGGCGATCCTGATGCACGGCGACGCCGCCTTCGCCGGCCAGGGGCTCGTGTATGAAACCTTGGCGATGAGCCAGCTCATCGGCTACCGCACCGGCGGCACGGTGCACCTCGTGGTGAACAACCAGATCGGCTTCACCACCGTGCCGGCGCACGCCTTCTCCGGCCTCTATTGCACCGATGTAGCGAAATCGATCCAGGCGCCGATCCTGCACGTGAACGGCGACGATCCGGAAGCGGTCGTGTTCTGCGCCCGCATGGCGGCCGAGTACCGCATGCGCTTCGCCTGCGACATCGTGCTCGACATCGTCTGCTACCGGCGCCACGGCCATAACGAGACCGACGAGCCGGCCTTCACGCAGCCGATCATGTATCGCGCCATCGGCCAGCAGAAGACGACGCGGACCCTGTACGCGGAACGCCTGGCCGCCGAAAGCGTCGTTGCGGCCGACGATGCCAAGGCGATGTGGGACGCGCTCGCCGCCGCCCTGGACGCCGCCAATGCGGCGGCGAAATCCTACAAGCCGAACAAGGCCGACTGGCTGGAAGGTCACTGGGCCGGGCTGTCGCAGCCGGACGACGACACCGAGCGTACGCAGGAGGCGACCGGCGTCGATCCCGACGTGCTGCACAAGGTGGGCCTCGCGCTCGCGCGCGTGCCGGAAGGCTTCGCGGTCAACCCCAAGATCGCCCGCCAGTTGGATGCCAAGCGAGCGATGATCGAAACCGGCGAGGGCATCGACTGGGCCACCGGCGAGGCGCTCGGTTTCGGCACCCTGCTCGTGGAAGGCCATCGGGTGCGGCTGTCGGGCGAGGACTGCCAGCGCGGCACCTTCAGCCAGCGCCATGCGGTCCTGGTCGACCAGGAGACGCAGAACGAGTTCGTGCCGCTGAACAACATTGCCCCCGAGCAGGCGAAGATCGACATCTTCAACTCGCTGCTGTCGGAAGCGGGCGTGCTCGGCTTCGAATACGGCTACACCCTGGCCGACCCGCGCTCGCTCGTGCTGTGGGAAGCGCAGTTCGGCGATTTCGCCAACGGCGCGCAGGTCATCATCGACCAGTTCCTGGCCTCCGGCGAGTCGAAATGGCTGCGCATGTCGGGGCTCACCCTGCTGCTGCCGCACGGCTACGAAGGCCAGGGGCCGGAGCACTCCTCGGCACGGATCGAGCGCTACCTGCAGCTCTGCGCCGAGCGCAACATGATTGTCTGCAACCTGACCACGCCGGCCAACTATTTCCACGCCCTGCGCCGGCAGTTGCACCGCAACTTCCGCAAGCCGCTGGTGGTGTTCACGCCGAAATCGCTGCTGCGCCACAAGCTCGCGGTCTCGCCCCTGGCGGAGATGGCGAGCGGCAGCACGTTCCGCTTCGTGATCCCGGAGATCGACACCATCGCCCCGGCCGAGGAAGTGCGCCGGGTCGTGATCTGCACCGGCAAGGTCTATTACGACCTGCTGACGCAGCGGCGGGAGCGCAGCATCAACGACGTGGCGATCCTGCGGCTGGAGCAGATCTATCCGTTCCCGGAACGCAACCTGGGCCGCGCGCTCGCCCCCTATGCCAACGCCACCAGCGTCGTCTGGTGCCAGGAGGAGCCGGAGAACATGGGCGCCTGGACCTTCGTCGATCGGCGGATCGAGAAGGTACTGCGCGGGATCGAGGGCCACAAGGTGCGCCGCCCCGTCTATGTCGGGCGGACCGAGGCGGCGAGCCCGGCAACGGGGCTTGCGCGCACGCACGCGGCCGAGCAGGCAGCGCTGGTCGGCAACGCGCTGGGACTGTAAGTGCTGACCGCGGCCCCTCGGGCCGGCAACGGAGAGAGAGTGATGGCGACCGAAATAAAAGTGCCCGCCCTGGGCGAAAGCGTGACCTCGGCCACGGTGGCGCGCTGGCTGAAGGCGGCGGGCGATCCGGTTGCCGCGGACGAACCGCTGGTGGAGCTCGAGACCGACAAGGTCACGGTCGAGGTGAACGCGCCCGAACCCGGCGTGCTGGCGGCGATCAATGCCGAACAGGGCGCCGAAGTGGAAGTCGGCGCGCTGCTCGGCCTGCTGGAAGCGGGGTCCGCCACGGCGGCAAGACCGAAACCCGCAGCCGCCGCACCTGCCGCGACCGCGCCGCAACCGGCCGCCGACGCCGGCCGCCCGGGCGCCAATCCGCCCGCCGGGGTGAACCCGCCGCCACGCCCGCTCGGCCCCGTCTCCCGCCCCGCAACGCCGCCGCCCGCCGCACCGGCCCCCGCGTCGCAGCCGGCAGCAAACGCGCCCACGCCGCTGCCGGCAGCGGTGAAGCTGATGCAGGAGAACTCGGTCCAGCGGGCGGCGATCGGCAACGGCGCCGGCAAGGATGGCCGGATCACCAAGGGCGACGTGCTCGCCTTCCTCAACCGCCCCGCCCCGGCCGCCCCCGCGCCGGCGGCGAAGCCCCCGCGTGAGGCCGATGCGCGTGAGGAACGGGTCCGCATGACAAGGCTGCGCCGGACCATCGCCGCCCGGCTGAAGGAAGCGCAGAACACCGCCGCGATGCTGACCACGTTCAACGAGGTCGACATGTCGGCGGTGATGGCGCTCCGCTCCGAATATCGTGACGCTTTTGAGAAAAAACACGCCGGCGCCCGGCTCGGCTTCATGAGCTTCTTCGTCCGCGCCTGCGTCGTCGCGTTGCAGGAATTCCCGGCCGTGAACGCCGAGATCGACGGCGAGGAGATCGTCTACAAGCACTTCGTCCACATGGGCATCGCCGTCGGCGGCGCCACTGGTCTCGTGGTGCCCGTGATCCGCGACGCCGACCGCATGAGCCTCGCCGAGATCGAACGCGCGGTGGCGGATTTCGGCCGCCGCGCCCGCGACGGCGCGCTGAAACTCGAAGATCTCGCCGGCGGCACGTTCAGCATCACCAACGGCGGCGTCTACGGTTCGCTGATGTCGACGCCGATCCTGAACCCGCCGCAGTCGGCTATCCTGGGCATGCACAAGATCCAGGACCGGCCGATGGCGATCGGTGGCAAGGTCGAGATTCGGCCGATGATGTATCTCGCGGTCTCGTACGACCACCGCATCGTCGACGGCCGCGAGGCCGTGTCCTTCCTGGTGCGGGTGAAGGAGCAGATCGAGGACCCGCGCCGCATGCTGCTGGGTGTATGACATGGCCGAAAGCTTCGACGTCCTCATCATCGGTGCCGGCCCCGGCGGCTATGTCTGCGCGCTGCGCGCGGCGCAGCTCGGGCTGAAAGTCGCCTGCGCGGAAAAGCGTGCGACCCTCGGCGGCACCTGCCTCAACATCGGCTGCATCCCGTCGAAGGCACTGCTGCATTCGTCGGAGAACTATGCGGCGTTGCTGCACGACTTCGCCGCGCACGGGATCACCGCCGGCTCGGTCAGCCTCGATCTCGCGCGCATGCAGGCGCGCCGGGGCGAGGTCGTCACCGCCAATGTCAAAGGTGTCGAGTTCCTGTTCCGCAAGAACAAGATCACCTGGCTCAAGGGCGAAGCGCGCATCACCGCCCCCGGCCGGGTCGACGTTGCCGGCACCGAATACGAAGCGAAGAACATCGTCATCGCCACCGGCAGCGAATCGAGCCCGCTGCCCGGCGTGATCGTCGACGAACGCCGCATCGTCAGCTCCACCGGCGGCCTGGAGCTTGCGGAAGTCCCGCGCCGCATGGTCGTGATCGGTGGGGGCTATATCGGCCTGGAGCTTGGCTCGGTCTGGAGCCGGCTCGGCGCCGAGGTCACGGTGGTCGAGTTCCTCGACCGCATCGTTCCCACCATGGATGGCGAAATCGCGACTGCCTTCCAGCGCATCCTGGCGCGGCAGGGGATCAAGTTCCGCCTCGGGACCAAGGTCACGGCGGCCACTGCCGGCGAGAGCGGCGTCGCGCTCACCCTGGAACCCGCCAAGGGCGGGGCGGCGGAACAGCTCGACGCCGACATCGTCCTCGTCTCCGTCGGCCGGCGCGCCTACACCGACGGGCTCGGGCTCGACGAAGTCGGCGTGGCGCGCGACGAGCGCGGGCGGGTGAAGATCGACGCGCATTACGCAACGAACGTCCCCGGCATCTACGCGATCGGCGACGTGATCGACGGGCCCATGCTGGCACACAAGGCGGAGGACGAAGGCGTCGCCCTGGCCGAACGAATTGCGGGCCAGGCCGGGCACGTGAACTACGCCGCCATCCCCGGCGTCGTGTACACGTGGCCCGAAGTGGCCGCCGTCGGCCAGACCGAGGAAGAACTGAAAGCCGCAGGCATCGCCTATAACGTCGGCAAATTCCCGTTCACCGCCAATGCCCGCGCCCGCGCCATGGGCAACACCGACGGGTTCGTGAAATTGCTGGCCGACAAGACCACCGACCGGCTGCTCGGCGCGCATATCCTCGGCCCCGACGCCGGCGCGCTGATCGCCGAACTGGTCACCGCGATCGAGTTCGGCGCCTCGGCCGAGGATGTGGCGCGCATCTGCCACGCCCACCCCACCCTGTCGGAAGCGGTGAAGGAAGCAGCGCTGGCGGTCGACGGCCGCGCGTTGCACATCTGACACCGCCATGAGCCCGCTCGCCCTGACCATGGGCGATCCCGCCGGCATCGGCGGGGAACTTACGTTGCGCGCCTGGCACGCGCTGCGCGATACTGGGCCCGCCTTCGTGGCGCTGGACGATCCGGACCGGCTGGCCGCGCTGGCCTCCCGACTCGGCCTTGCCACCCCGATCGCCACCGTCGCTACCCCGGATGCCGCAGGTTTCGGTGCCGCCCTGCCCGTGCTGCCCGTGCGGCTCGCGGTCCCGCCGAGCCCGGGCCGGCCCGACCCGGCCAATGCGCCCGCGGTGATCGCCTCCATCGAACAGGCCACGAAACTGGCGCTGGCCGGCGCGGCCGGCGCGGTGGTGACCAACCCGATCAACAAGGCGGCGCTCTACCACGCCGGGTTCGCCTATCCGGGCCACACCGAGTTCCTCGCCGCGCTGACCGGCGCCCCGGGACGGCAGGAGATGCTGCTCGCCAGCCCCGAACTGCGTGTCGTCCCGGTCACCGTGCACGCCAGCCTGCGCGACGCGATCGCGAGCCTCTCCACCGACCGCATCCTCGCTGCCGCACGCACGACCGCGGCGGCGCTGCGGCGGGATTTCGGCCTCCCCCGCCCGCGGCTGGCGGTGGCCGGCCTCAATCCCCACGCCGGCGAGGGCGGCGCGCTCGGCGACGAGGAAGCCCGCCTGATCGAACCCGCCATCGCCGCCTTGCGCGCGGAGGGCGAGGACGTCTCCGGTCCCTGGCCGCCCGACACAATGTTCACCGCAGCTGCGCGCGCCCGTTACGACGTGGCGCTCTGCATGTACCACGACCAGGGGCTCATTCCGCTCAAGACCCTGGACATGGCGCAGGGGGTGAACGTCACCCTGGGCCTGCCGATCGTGCGCACCTCGCCCGACCACGGCACCGCCTACGACATCGCAGGCCAGGGCATCGCCGATCCCGCCAGCCTGATCGCGGCGCTGCGCCTCGCCGCCGCGATCGCCGCGCGACGATGAGTGAAGCCCGGGGATGAGTGAAGCCCGGGCGCAGCGCGGACGCGGCGCCCACTCCCGCGGCCTCCGCGCCGAAGCCGCCGCCGCCGCGGCACTCGAACGCGACGGCTGGATCATCCTGGCGCGCCGGCTGCGGACGGAGGCCGGGGAGATCGATCTGGTCGCCGAGAAGGACGGGCTGCTCGCGGTCATCGAGGTCAAGGCCCGGCCGCGCCTCGCGCTCGCCGCGGCGGCGCTTTCGCCGCGGCAACGGCAGAGGCTGCTGGGTGCGGCCGACCAGATGCTGGCGGCGCATCCGGACTGGGGTCGCGCCGGAGTGCGTTTCGACGTGCTGCTGGTCGATGCGGCCGGCACGGTGCGCCGCATCGTCGATGCGTTCCGGGCCGGGCTGCCCGACTGACCCCCCGGCACAACGGTGTAAATCAGCGTTCCTTTCTGTCACTTGACGCCTAGTCTTCATCCGCAATCTGATGCGCCTGCGCCGTGCCGGTGGGCACCCCGGTCCTGATCACCCCGGGCCGCCTCCCGGAAATTCCGGGCCCGACATTGAGCTGGTCTGCCGCGTCCCGACGCGCCCGGTCGGCACCAGGGCCGCCCCCTGCTATGAAAAACAGAAAAGAGATTCCACAATTGCGCCCCTGTGAAGGATTTTCATCCCCGGTGGCGCATCGGCGGCCCGATGCAGGGCATCTCTCCCGTCCATGCAATCAAGACGGTCACCCCCGTTCCCGGGCGAGCAGCGCCGCCTTGCGCGGCAAGCCCCAGCGGTATCCGGTCAACGCCCCGTCCGCCGCCACCGCGCGATGACACGGCACGATCGGCGCCACCGGGTTCAGTCCGCAGGCCCGCCCCGCCGCGCGCGCCGCCCCCGGCCGCCCTGCCATCGCGGCGAGCTCCCCGTAGCTGCGCGTCTCGCCGGGCGGAATGCGCCGCAGCGCCTGCCACACCCGCAGTTGGAACGCCGTGCCGCGCAGGTCGAGCGGTAACGTCGCCGCCGCCGCCGGCTCGGCAATCGTCTCCTGCACCGTGGCCAAGGTCGAGGCAAGGCCCGCATCGTCGCGCACCAGATCCGCACGCGGGAAGCGGCGGCGCAGGTCCTCCTCCAGCACGGCTTCGGGCTCGGCGAAGCCAATGAAACAGACGCCGCGCGCCGTGGCGCCGACCAGCAGGCGGCCGAACGCACAGTTGGCAAAACCGATGCGAATGGTCTCGCCCGCACCGCCGCGTCGGGCAGCGCCGGGGGTCATGCCGAGCAGTGCCCCCGGATCCTCGTAGACCCGGCTTTCCGACCCGTAGCCGGCGCCGGCCACCGCATCCGCCACCCGCTCGCCCGCGCTGAGCGCGGCGGCAAGCCGGCCGGCACGCACCCCCTCGGCATAGGCGCGCGGCGTCAGGCCGGTATGGTCGCGGAACATGCGCAGGAAATGGAAACGCGAATACCCCGCGCGGCGGGCCAGCACCTCGAGCGGGGGCATGGCCTCGGCCGCCGCGATCGCGGCGCAGGCATCCCGCACCACCTCCGCTGCCAGTCGTGCACGGGCGCCGAGCGGGTCGCAGCGCTTGCAGGGGCGAAAGCCGGCCGCAACCGCATCGGCGGCAGTGGCGAAGAACCGCACGTTACGGCGCAAAGGCTGTGGCGACGGGCAGCCAGGGCGACAGAACACGCCCATGGTGACCACGGCGTAGAGGAAATCGCCGCCGGCCCGGGTACACACCGCCTGCCAACGGGCATCGTCGGCGACCGGAGAAGGCGACGGAAAATCACGGGGTGCTGGACGGGAAAGAGCTTGGGTCATGCACGCAATTTGGCGCCGAGCCAGGCGCCGCGCCATCCGCCGATTGCGCCGGGTCGTGACGACCCTGTCCGCGGGCTTGGCGCCTGTCGGCTGTCCGGGCACCTTGGGCACACGTCGGTCGAGACGACCGAAGCCTCTCAGGGCACCTGGCCGGAGACGGGCGTTCCAATTCCGGGCGATCACGAACTTGGGCATTGTCGGTCTCGACGAAGCCCCGGAAAGAACGCTAGAACTCCGGGAGAAGGTCGCTGTCAGCCGGGTTAGCACAGTGGTAGTGCAGCGGTTTTGTAAACCGAAGGTCGGGGGTTCAAATCCCTCACCCGGCACCACCCGTTGCCCCGCGCACGGCGCTAACTCGACCCGGCCGCCCTGGCGAGGGGGCGACCGGACACAGCGGAACCCCGGGGGCCCCCGGCCGCACCATCTCGCCGCAGGGAGGCCCAAAGATGCGATCCGCCGTGTCATTGCTGCTGCTGGCTGCGGTCGCGGCGGGCGCGACAGGTTGCTCCTTCGAGATGGCTGCCACGCCTGCGATGCACAACGGATGGATGGTCTACACCGGAGACGCAACCACGGTGCAGGGCACCTGCGGCGTACTGCCGATCCAGTTGAACGGCAGCCACACGTCCACCCTGCTCGCCGGGCATTGCCGCCTGGTCACGGTGACGGGGAACCATAACGACGTGACCCTAGGCCTGGAGCCCGGCGCAAGGGTCGAGGTCACCGGCACGCACAACGACATCTGGTGGTATCCGCTGCACGCCGGCCCGCGGCCGCGGCTGATCGATCGCGGCACCGACAACGCCTTCCACCTGACCTAAGCAAACCTCTGGAGGTTTGCGCTCATACCAGGGGCCCCGGCCGATGACTCGTCCGGCGTCCACCTGGCCGCTGGTATTTCCTTGATTTTGCGCATGGCCGCCCCGCCAACCCCATGCGTGATACCGGCCGGCCGAAAAGGCCGCCGGTATCACATCAAGACCTGAGCCGGCTTGCGCCGCCACGGGATCCGGCTCCCGACCCGTGCGACGACCCGCGCAAGCCTGCTCAGGCGGCCCCGATCAGGCCGCCGCCGCCCGCAGCCCCAACTGCCGCAGCGCGCGGTCGATCCACTGGGCGGTCAGCTTCTCCTGCGCGCCATTCTGCCCCAGGCGCTCGTGCAAGGCCGGGAAATCCACCCGATCGAGCGCCTGGTCCTGGTTGAAGCAGGAGAACACCACCGAGCGTTCCCCGCTCACCGGATCGATCTGCGGCTGCAGGCACTGGGCGCAGACCTCCTTCATCATGCACTGCATCGGGCTGTTGATCGAACCGATGGCGGTATGGTCCGGGTGCAGATACGGCGCCAGCACCAAGTGCCGCGCCGCCCCCACCGCCTGCATCATGCGGTCCGAGCCGATCGCGATCAGATGCGCAGCCGTGCCGAGCGGGATCGCCGCCGGCCCCAGCCGACCCGCGCCGTAGGCCGCCATCGCCTCCACGATATTGCCGACAAAGCTGCGGTCCTGCGGCCGATCGGGGTTCGGCGCAAACCCGGGCGCCTCGTCGCAGCACCAGACGATGGCGTCGGCGGCGCGCTCGATCTCTCCCACTTTGTAACGATCGGCGATCCGCTTGTAGCCGGCGAAATAGAGCACCCGCGTACCGGCCGCGCGCAGCGCCGCGCCGATCGAGAACAGCACCGCGTTGCCGAGCCCGCCGCCGACCAGCGCCACGGTCGTATCGGCGTGGATCTCGGTCGGCGTACCGGTCGGGCCCATCAGCACCACCGGTTCGCCCGGGGCCAGCAGCGCGCACAGATCGGAACTGCCGCCCATCTCCAGCACGATCACCGACACCAGGCCGCGTTCCGGGTCGGTCCAGGCGCCGGTCATCGCGAGGCCCTCCATCGCCAGCACAGTCCCAGGGCCGCCCGGTTCGGCGAGCCGCGGCGCCAGCACCTCGTAGTTCTGCAACCGGTAGAACTGGCCAGGCCGGAAGGCGCGCGCGGCGGCGGGGGCGCGCAGCACCACCTCGACGATGGTCGGGGTCAGCCGGTGCACCGCGTGCACCCGCGCGGCCAGTTCGTCGCGGCAGCGCGCGATCAATGCGGGGCCGGAGACCGGAGTTGGCGGGCGCGCGGCGAGCCGGCGCGAGACCACCGGGTAGCCCCGTTTGGCGCCGCCCATCGCCTTCACCACGTTGCCGAAGAAGCTCGGGTGCAGGTCGCCGAAGAAGCTGATGCAGCGGCCGTCGGGGGCGCGGTGCATCAGCACCTCGGCCGCGTCCGGCTTGGCGAAGCCGCGCACCGGGCGGACCGGGGTGCCGTCCTCGTCCAGCGCCTGGAAGTAGCGGCCGTCGAGCGCGATCCGCCCGTCCTCGCGCGCCAGCACCGTGTTGGGCTGGGTGCCGGCGGCCACCAGGATGGCGCCGGCCGGCAGGGTCGCCTCGGCGCCGTCGGCGCGGGCACAGCGGATGGCGTTGGCGTGACCGAAATGGTCGGTCTCGACCGCGACCGGCGTGAGGCCCTCGGCGAAGCGCACGCCTTCCTCCAGCGCCTTGGCCACCTCCTCGTGGTTTAGCGTGTAGGACGGGCTGTCGATCAGCCGGCGACGATAGGCGATGGTGGCCCCGCCCCAGGCATCAAGCAGGGAAGCGAGGCGCGGCGGACGCCCCTCCCCCGCCGCGGCGGCGCGCTCGGCGGCGATGGCAGCGGCGTGGCCGAGGAATTCATCGGCGATCGCCGCCTGTTCCTCGCCCCAGCCCGCGCGCACCGCGGCCGCCCCGCGCTCCGCCACCAGCACATCGTAACGGGCGGCGAATTTCTCCACCTGGCGCACGTAGTAGGCGAGGCTTTCGGTCGCCGTGTCGATCGCCGTCAGCCCACCGCCGATCACCACCACCGGCAGCCTTATTTGCAGATTGGCGATGGACGATCGCTTCGCCGCCCCGGTGAGCTGGAGCGCCATCAGGAAATCCGACGCCGCCCGTACCCCACGCGCGAGCCCGTTCGGGATGTCGAGCACGGTCGGCTTGCCGGCGCCCATGCAGAGCGCGATGTGGTCGAACCCCATCTCCCACGCCGCATCGATCCCTAGCGTGCCGCCGAACCGTACGCCGCCGAAATGGGCGAAGCCCGCCCGCCGCTCCAGCAGCAGACGCACCAGTTTCAGGTAGTTCTTGTTCCACCGCACGGTGATGCCGTATTCGGCCACGCCGCCGAACCCGGCCATCACCCGATCGTCCAGGTTCTCGTACAGCGAAGCGACGTCGCGCACCGGGGCGGCGGGATCGAAGCCCAGGGGCTCGATCTTCAGCCCGTCGATCGCCACCACCGTGTGCCCGTCGTTCAGCAGGTGGTGCGCCAGGGTGAACCCGGCCGGCCCCAGCCCCACCACCAGCACCTTGCGCCCGCTGTCGGGCCGCGGCAGCGGGCGGCGGATATCGAGCGGGTTCCAGCGCGTGAGCAGGCTGTAGATCTCGAACCCCCACGGCAGCCCGAGCACGTCCTTCAGGACCGAGGTCTCCGCCTGCGGAATATCGACCGGCTCCTGCTTCTGGTAGATGCAGGCCTTCATGCAGTCGTTGCAGATGCGGTGCCCGGTCGCCGCCATCATCGGATTGTCGACCGCGATCGCCGCGAACGCGCCCAGCACCGCGCCTTCCGCGCGCAGGGCGTGCATCTCGCTGATCTTCTCGTCGAGCGGACAGCCGCTCAACGTCACGCCGAAGGGCGATTTCTGGAATCCGCCGGCCTTGCGGTCGGGCAGGCCCTTGGAGCAGGAATCCTTGCCCTGCACATGACACCAGATGCAGTAGTTCATCTGGTCGAGCGCCTGTTGCGGGCCCATCCCCGCATCCGTCAGGCCGAAGCCGTCGCGCGGGCGCCAGCCGGTCTCCGGCAGGCGCAGCATGGTCACGCCGTCCCGCTCTATGGTTTCCACCGGCACGAGATGCGCGGGATCGATACGGTGCGGCACGCGGAACAAGGTGCCCCCGACGTGGGCGGCGTGCCCGGCGGGTGTCAGCGCGGCCCAGGCGGCGTAGCGTGCGGCGCGGTCGAGTGCCTCGGCGTCGCCGGCCGCTTCCCAGGCGGCGACGGCGTGGGCGAAACCGGCCTCGGTCACTGCCTCGCCGGCGCGCGCGGCGAGGGCGGCGGCGAGCGCGGGGCCGTCGAAGCCGGACGGATCGGGATATTTCTTCACCGCCTGGCGCTGCACGAACAGCCGCTTGCAGCGGTGGATCGGATCGAGCGCGCGCGTCTCCGCCACCAGCGCGTCAAGCTCCGCCGCAATGCCGAACAGCGCACCCAGGAAACCGTCCAGCGCCGGGCCGAGCGCCACGATCAGGTCGGCCTCGTCCTTCGTCGCCAGGCCCACCGGTGCGGCACGGGCGGCGAGCAGGCGCGCGTGCAACCCTGCGTCCTGCGCCGCAAGCTGGGCGAGAAACAGCTTGTCGAGACGGATCAGCCCCTCACGCGCGGCAAGATCGGCAAAAGTAAAGCCGAAGCCGGGCAGGCGGGCTTCGGCAGTCGGAGAGGCGTCCATCGGCGGCGGTGTCCATCTGTCCCGGGCGCGGCGCCGCCGGCGGCGGCAGGCCCACGCGCGCGCGGGACATGGGCGGAGCGACGGGGGGGCGTCAAGCGTCCCGCCACCCGGGGTGCGACACCCGGGGCGTGAGGTCCGGGTTGCCGGGGATCAGCCGGCGGCGAGGCCGGACCAGGGTTCGCCCCACCGGTCGCCGTAGACGATCTCCGCCAGCGCACCGCGGCCCACGGGACCGAAGCGGCCCATTGGGTAGCCGATCGGTAGGATGGCGTAGGAATGCACGCCCGGCGGCAGGCCCAGCGCGGCCTCGGCCTCCGCCTCATACAGCAGGTGCCTTGTGGTCAGGGTGGAGCCGAGGCCCAATGCGCGGGCCGCCAGGAGCATGTTCTGCACCGCCGGGTAGATCGAGGCGCCGGACCAGCGGGTGGGCTTGGCGCTGCCCTCGTCGAGGCAGGCAACGATCCAGATCGGGGCCTCGTGGAAATGCCGGGTCAGGTATTCCACCGCGGCGTGCTGGCGCTGATAGCGTTCGGCGCTGACGCCGGGTGGCGGGGCGGAGGCGAGGTAGCGCGGGCCGATCACCTCGTCGAACGCGCGCTGGTAGAGCTGCTGGACGGCGCGCTTGATCGACGGGTCCTTGAGCACCAGGAAGCGCCAGCGCTGCGTGTTGCCGCCGTTGGCCGCCGCGCTGCCGGCTTCCAGGATGCGGCGGATCAGCTCGTCCGGTACCGGGTCGGGGCGCAGCCGGCGCATCGCGCGGGTGGTGCGCATGATCTCGAAGACGTCCGTGTCGTCGGCCGGCTGGTCTGCCATTTTTCCCTCCCCTTTGCCGCCCTGCGCGGCTGGTCGGGCGCAGGCTACACCATCCGCCCTTGCCCCGCCTCTCCCCCCGGCATGGCGGGCGTCAGGCCGGCAAGGACGGGCGGGGTCCGGCGCGCGGTCGCGTACGGGCCGGTTGGGGAAAGGCCGGATGGGAAAAGGCCGGTTGGGGCGGGACCAGTCGCACCCGCGCCGGCCGGCGCGGCCGACCTTGTGGCGGGGCCGCACCCCAGCAGTTCGTGGGCGAGCACGAAGCGACGAAAATCATGCGGACTCATACACCTGCTCCCGTCTCCGACAGTGCGGAGTGAAGCCGGACAGTGTGACCGGAAGAAGGCCGAGGTGAACACGATGCGGCGACGGGCGACGGGCCGGCCGGGCATGGTCCGGACTGCGCGGGCACACCGGGAGGAACCCCTGGGGTCATCGCGCGCAAGCGATTGCTCCCGGATCCCACCCAAGGGGCGATTGCCGCCGCCGTGCCCAGGCGCGATGCTGGTTGCCAACGACGCGAGGGAGGCAAGCCCGATGACCGCAGCCGCATCCTCCTATCCGGACGCCTATGCCGCCTGGCGGCGCGACCCCGAGGCCTGGTGGGCGGACGCCGCGCAGGGGATCACCTGGGACCGCCCCTGGGACCGGGTGTTCGACCCCGGGGGCGGACCGTACGGCCGCTGGTTTCCCGGCGCGCACCTCAACACCTGCTTCAACTGCCTCGATCGCCACGTCGCCGCCGGCCGCGGTGCGCAGCCGGCGCTGATCTGGGACAGCGCGATGGAAGGCCGGGGGGAGACCTTCACCTATGCTGCCCTGCTTGCGCGGGTGGCGAAATGCGCCGGCGCGCTGGCGGCGCTCGGCGTGCAGGCCGGCGACCGGGTCGTGATCTACATGCCGATGGTGCCGGAGGCGGCGATCGCCATGCTCGCCTGCGCGCGCGTGGGGGCGATCCACTCCGTCGTGTTCGGTGGCTTCGCGGCGGCCGAGCTTGCCGCGCGCATCGCCGACGCGCGGCCGAAGGTGATCGTTTCGGCTTCCTGCGGGCTGGAGCCGGGCCGGACAGTCGCCTACAAGCCGCTGCTCGATGCCGCCATTGCGCTGTCGCCGCACCGGCCGGACGCTTGCCTGATCCTGCAGCGCGCCGCACTGCACGCCGACCTGACGCCGGGCCGCGACCACGACCTGCGCGAAGCCGAGGCCGCCGCCGCGCCGCATCCGCCGGTGTCCGTCGCGGCCACCGATCCGCTGTATATCCTTTACACCTCCGGCACGACCGGCAAGCCCAAAGGGGTCGTGCGTGACAACGGCGGCCACGCGGTGGCGCTGTGGAACTCGATGCGCATGATCTACGGGCTGGGCGCGGGGGACATGTTCTGGACCGCGTCCGACGTCGGCTGGGTGGTCGGGCACAGCTATATCGTCTACGCGCCGTTGCTGCGCGGCTGCACCTCCGTGATGTACGAGGGCAAGCCGGTCGGCACGCCGGACGCCGGCGCGTTCTGGCGGGTGATCGCGCAGCACAAGGTGAAGGTGCTGTTCACCGCGCCGACCGCGCTGCGCGCGATCAAGCAGCGGGACCCGGACGGCGCGCTGCTGGCCCGGTACGATTTGTCCTCGTTGCAGGCGCTGTATCTCGCCGGCGAGCGCTGCGACCCGCCCACCGCGCTGTGGGCGGCGGAGCTTCTGGGCCGCCCGGTGGTCGATCATTGGTGGCAGACCGAAACGGGTTGGCCGATCACCGCCGGCTTCCGCGGCTACGGACTGTTTCCGTTCAAGCCCGGGTCCGGCGGCCGTCCCTGCCCGGGCTACGACCTGCACGCGCTCGATGATGCCGGTGCCCCGCTGGCGGCGGGGGTCACCGGCAACCTCGCGCTTCGCCTGCCGCTGCCGCCGGGCTGCGCGCCCACCTTGTGGGGCGACGACGCGGGCTACCGGCGCGCCTATCTCGCCGATTTCCCCGGCACCTACCGCACCGGAGATGCGGGCAGCATCGATGCGGACGGCGACGTGTGGGTGATGGGGCGCACCGACGACATCATCAACGTCGCCGGCCACCGGCTGTCCACCGGGGCGATGGAGGAAGTGCTCGCCGCGCATCCGGACGTGGCGGAATGCGCGGTGATCGGCGCCGCCGATCCGGTGAAAGGCCAGGCGCCGCTCGGCCTGGTGGTGCTGAAATCGGGCGTCGTGCGCGACGAGGCGGCGGTGGCGGCGGAGCTGGTGGCATTGGTGCGCGAGCGGATCGGTCCGGTGGCGGCGTTCAGAGACGCGCGCGTGGTGCAGCGGCTGCCCAAGACCCGGTCGGGCAAGATCCTGCGCGCGACGATTCGTGCGCTGGCGGACGGGCAGACGCCGGTGGTGCCGGCGACGATCGAGGACCCGGCGACGATCGCCGAGATTGCAACCGTCCTGGCCCGGGGCTGATCCGCGGCCCATCCTCGCGGCCCGGAGGACGGCGGCAGGGGACGGCCACGTTCCGTTTTCCATCCGGACCGGAACCGCCGCGCATCATCCCACCTCTCCCGCTTTGCGGGCTTGGTCCGCTTCGCGGCCCAAGCCCGCAAAGCGGGAGAGGTAACGATTGCCGGATCTCCCGACGAGAGCACGCCGCGCCGTGCGCTCAGGCCGACAGCGCCTGCGGGGCGGTGCGGACCCGCTTGACCAGCAGCTTGTTCAGCGCATGCACGTAGGCGCGCGCGGAAGCAACGATCGTATCGGTATCCGCGCCCTGCCCGTCCACGAGCTTGCCGTTCTCCTCCAGCCGCACCGTGGTCTTGGCCTGGGCGTCGGTGCCTTCGGTGACGGCGCCGACCGAGAACAGCACGAGGTTCGCGGTGTGCGGGAAAATCTCGTGGATGGCGCGGAACGTGGCGTCTACCGGCCCGTCACCGGTCGAGGCTGCCCGTTTCACCACCCCATCAATTTCCAGCTCCAGCTCCGCCCGCTGCGGCGCTTTCGAGCCGGCATGGATGTCGAGCGAGACGAAGCGGATGCGCTGATGATCGCGCAGCACCTCGTCGTCGACCAGGGCGACGATGTCCTCGTCGTAGACGACCTTCTTGCGGTCGGCGAGGTCCTTGAAGCGGCGGAACGCATCGTTCAACTGGTTGTCGCCGATGGAATAGCCCAGGGTGGCGAGCTTGTCGCGGAACGCGGCGCGGCCGGAGTGCTTGCCCATGACCAGGCTCGACTTGTTCCAGCCGACGCTTTCCGGGGTCATGATCTCGTAGGTGGCGGCGTGCTTCAGAACCCCGTCCTGGTGGATGCCGGCCTCGTGAGCGAAGGCGTTGCGCCCGACGATCGCCTTGTTGGGCTGCACGTCGAAGCTGGTGATCGTCGAGAGCAGCTTCGAGACCTTCAGGATGTTGCGCGTCTCGATGTTGTTGTTGAACGGGATCGCGTCGTGGCGGGTGCGGATCGCCATCACCGCCTCCTCCAGCGACGCATTGCCGGCGCGTTCGCCGATGCCGTTGATGGTGGCCTCGACCTGGCGCACCCCGGCGCGGATGGCGGCGATGGTGTTGGCGACGGCAAGGCCCAGGTCGTTGTGGTTGTGGGTGGAGAGGATGATCTTCTCGGTCCCCGGCACCCGCTCGCGCAGCATGGTGAAGATGCGGGTGATGTCCTCGGGCAGCGCGTAGCCCACCGTGTCCGGCACGTTGATCGTGGTGGCCCCGGCGCGGATCGCGGCCTCGACGCAGCGGCAGAGGAAATCGGGATCGGTGCGGGTGCCGTCCTCGGCCGACCATTCGACGTCGTCAGTGAACTGTCGGGCCAGGGTGACGCTGTCGGTGACGGCTTGCAGGACCTCGTCCGGTTCCATCCGCAGCTTGTATTTCATGTGCAGCGGGCTGGTGGAGAGGAAGCTATGGATGCGCTTCCGCCGCGCCGGGCGCACGGCTTCGGCGGCGCGCAGGATGTCCTCCCGCCCCGACCGCGCCAGGCCGCAGATCACGGGGGTGTCGTCGCGGGTTCCGATCGTTTCGGCAATGGATTTCACCGATTCGAAGTCGCCCGGCGAGGCGATCGGGAAGCCCGCCTCCATCACGTCGATGCCGAGCTCGGTCAGGGCTTCGGCCATGCGCAGCTTCTCATTCAGGTTCATCGAGAAGCCGGGCGACTGCTCGCCGTCGCGCAGGGTGGTGTCGAAGATGATGATACGGTTGTCGTCCAGCTTGCCGAAGCTGGGATGTTCGATGCTCATGGGCCGGTCTCCGGGAATGGGTGCGCACAGGCTGCCAGGGGTGTCCCCCCAGGGATGTCCCCTGAGCGAGGCCGGCGGCACGAACCTACCCCGACGGGACGCTCAGGGGCGGGTAAGTCGAAGGAGGAGGGAGATCGGCCGTGCAGGCCGCAGGCGCGCGGATCCGCGCACGATCGCGCGGGAGGTGCGGCGGGCCATGCGGGCGAACAGACACAGCATCCGAGCATTCTAACCGCGGCCGCGGCGGGAGGCAAGAGCACACCCGGCGATCCGCAGGGCGATCCGGGCCGGATGCCCGCCGCGACGCGGGCCGGAGGGCGCGCTTGGACGCAGGACGCCGGCGCGGCGCCCGGCGGCGCCATGGCACCCGCAGTTCAGCCGCCGGGGCCGCCGGAGCCGACCGGGATCGCCACGTTGAACAGGTCGGGATCGAAGCGCCCGCCGGTTACCGCATTCTCGAGCGTCACCGTCGTGCGCTGGTGCTGCGCGTCGGTGACCGTCCATTGCCGCAGGGTCAGCGGGTCGGTGCTGAACACCAGGGTCAGGCTGCCGTCGGCCGGGCTGGCGCGACGGTGCAAGGTGACCTCGACCTCCCCGGGCAGGTGGCGCACCGACGTAACCGCCACCGGTCCGGACAGGCGCACGTGGCGGGCAAGCAGGATGCCGAGCGGCGTGCTGCCGATCGGCACCGTGCTGTTCTGCTCCAGCGAGGAATCATGGAACACCACGAACCCGTCGCCGGCGACGAGCAGAAACGGGCTCGGTGGCGCATACTCGAAGCGCATGCGTCCAGGCCGTTCGAGCCAGGCGGTGCCTTCGCTCACCGCGCCATTCGGCGCGACCTGAAGGAAATGCGCCTTCAGGGTGTGGATCGCATTCAGATAGGCCTCGATCCGCGCGAGCTCTGCCGCCTCGCCCGCGGCGGCGGCAGGCGATGGTCTGGTCTCCGCGGCAGGCGCCGACGCGGCGGCGGCGCGCGGGGCCGCGAGAGGGACGAGCAGCAGGGCTGCAAGCGCTATGAGCGACGCTACGGTGCGTGCCGGCGCGAGGCTGCCGGTGAAGCGAAAGCGGGGATCGGACATGGGGCGCATGTGGCGCGCCCGCGCAGGGTTTGCAAATACGGCACATGCATACGCCACACGCAAATACGGCACCGCGTTCTGCCGCGGAGCGGTGCGCAGCGACGGCCGGGGTGAAAAGCCGGCCGCGAGACCTGAAAGGCGAGGCCGGCGCCGGCGGGGCGGACAGGCACCGCGCTCATGCGCTCCCGGTGCCACCGCGTGGCGCGGCGGAGGGGGGGCCGGTGGCAGGGGTCGCCGCCGGGACGGCGGGCGGTTGCGACGGCTGGGCCTGCGGACGGCGGGCCGGCGGCGCCGCACCGCCACCCGCCACCATCCCCGTATCCGCGACCATCCCCGTATCTGCGACCATCCCCGTACCGGCCGTCGCCACCACCGGGCCCCGCGCCCCCGACACGGAACCCCTCGCCATCGTTCCCGTTGGGGTGGCGCCCCCCGAGATCGTTCCCGCAGAAGCCGCTCCGGCTGAGGTCGATCCCGCCAGGCTCGTCCCCGCCGCGACCGTCGCCGCCTGGATCGTTCCCGCCTCGGCGGGGGGACCAACCCGCGTGTCCTCCCACCGGCGATAGGCCTGCAACTGCTGCTCGGTCGGGATGGTCCCGGTGACCGCCCCTGTGGCGTTGTGGAATTCGATCACGACGAGGCCCAGCCCGGGATCCAGGTGCTGGCTCGGATTTCCGACGCCGGCGGCGGGTGGCGGCGCGACTGGCGGCGGCGCGGGCGCGGCCGCGGCGCCGTGCCTCTGCAGGGGCGCCGGAGCGGACGCTCCGGCGATCGGTGCCGCGGGCGACAACGAGCTGATCGGTGGGGGCGCCATGAAACGGACCGGAGGTGGCAGCGCCGTCCTGGCGCTGGAAACACGGGACCTTGAGGCCGATCCCGCTAAGAAACGGTAAACGCGGGCGCCCCCCGCAGGCACCGCGCATTCGGACCATGCCGCCGCAGATCTCGTTCGTGCGCCACCGCACACGGCTCCAGTCTCCAGCTGTGCCGCCAGCCGGCCAGCCGCGCCTCGCCGATATGGCGGCTACCCGATATGCCAGCCCTTGCGCGTGCTCAGCCACTGCCGCAACGCCAGCAGTCCGGGCATGCCCAGCGCCAGCGTCCGCGCCGTCGCCAGTGCCGCCGCCCCGGTCAGGGGATGCAGGCCGCCCGCGGCCAGCGCCGCTGCCACCGCCGGCTGCTGCACCGCGCCGCTCGCCGACTGCCGCCACAGCGCCACCATTCCCGCCTGGGTCAACGCCGGCAACTCAAGGCCGAAGCCGAGTTGCGCCGCCGCGGCACAGGCCTGCCAAGCCCGGAACAGCGGCCCGGCGGGCGTGCGACCGTGCAGGGTTGCGGCCAGCTCGGCGACCTCCGGCACGGTCGGGAATGCCGGATCGCGCCCCAGCGCGCCGGCCGTATCCGGCGCACCGAAACTCGCCAGCGGCCACAATCCGTGCCGCGCCAGGCTGGCGGCGCGGGTCGCCACCCCCTCCCCGGTCAGCAGCACGGCATCGAGCTCGCCGCGCAACAGGGCCGCATCCGCCGCCGCCGGACCAAGCCCGTCGACCGGCCGCGGCACCCCACCCAGCAGATCAAGCGCCAGCAACCCGGCCAGGCCCGGCCCGGGCAGCCGGTCCACCGCCAGACGCACCACC
Source organism: uncultured Pseudomonadota bacterium (assembly GCA_963708095.1). GTDB lineage: Bacteria > Pseudomonadota > Alphaproteobacteria > Acetobacterales > Acetobacteraceae > JAJZVS01. Next base: position 582,476 of record OY970182.1, on the reverse strand, counting down.
GTCCCGCCACGCAGCGAAGTCGCCGCGAAACTGCCCACCAGCACGGCCGGCGAGGCCGCGGCGAACACCGGTACCCAGGTGCCGACATCGAACTTGGCGCGCGGCTCGCCGGCAAGCCAGGCCAGCACCGCGGCTCCGGGGATGAACAGCAAGGTGCGGCCGTCCGGTGTCACCCGGGCGCCGAACTGGTTGGCGGCGGTCACGCCGTCCTGCCCGCCCACGCTGGCAAGCCTGATCGCCGAGCCCGGCGGCAGGCCGCGCACCAGCGCCGGCGCCACCAGTTGCGCCCAGCGATGCGAGGGGCCGTCGACCGGGCCGGCAACGAGCAGGGTGGTCCCGTGCCGGAACGGATCGGTCGGAATAGCCGGATTGGACAGCGGCATCAGCCGCACCGGAGTGCCGGGCAGCACCGCTTGCCCCGACCCGCGCAGCAGCGGCAGGGTGGCGAACAGGCGAAGCACGCGACGCCTCCCCAGGGACGGCCCGGGGGGCACCGCGGGATCGTCGAGGGGGGCGATCATCGGCGGGCCTTGTTCTCTTCGGGGCGCGGCGGCGGCCGCCACCCCTCACTGACCCTTAGCTTGAACCACCCCGGTGTCAAACTCGTGGCAGCGCGCGGGACGGCCGGTCCTTGATCGGAAGGACGGTCCGCCCGATGCCTCTCGCCCCGTCGCCAACGCGGCCCTTCCGGGCCACGACCCCGGTCAAAGCCGCCAAGCGGCGCCCGCCGACCGAAGATTCGCGACCCCGGCGCGGCATTCCCGTCATTAGCCGCAGGATGCGGGGCCCGCCTGCCTCACCCGGATCGGCGTCACGGGGTTGGGGATCACGGCCGGCCCCAGGGCGATCGCATGTGGCCAGCGCAATGCCGGCTTGACACGGATGTAGCCAAGGCTACATCATGGGTCTAAGGCTTCCTCTCCCCTTCCTCTTCGGCCGCCAGGCACCATCTCCCCCGCATGATCGCCGCAAGCAACGCCGTCGCTCCCGAGCCGCCCGATCCCACCGGGCTGCTCGCCCTGGCACGCCGCTCGGCGCATCGGCGGATGGGGAGCTGGCCGCGTCGCGCGTTGTCTTCGAGGGAACAGGCGCTGATGTGGATGCTGCAACTCTACGTCTTCGCCATGATGGCCACGGTCGCGCTGCAGATCGTCCGCCTCGCGTGATCCGCCGGCCGGACCCGTCCGGCGCCGCACGCCGCCTCGTGCCGGCCGGCGAGGACATGGTCCGTGCCCGCGGCTCGCTCGCGCGGGAACGGGCGCGGCGGGCCCCCGGCGCGCTCGGGCGGATGCGCTGGCTGTGGCTGCTCGCCGGCCCGGGGATCCTGGTGTTCCTGGGCGAGAACGACGCTCCCAGCATGCTCTCCTACGCCGCCACCGGCGCGCGCTACGGCGTCGGCTTCTTCCTGCCGTTCATTGCCGTCACGTTCGTGATCGGCTTCGTGGTGCAGGAGATGGCAGCCAGAGTCGGTGCCGCCGCAGGGCACGGGCATGCAGCGCTGATCTACGCCCGCTTCGGCCGGTTCTGGGGCAATTTCGCCATGGCCGATCTGCTGATCGGCAACCTGCTCACCCTGGTCACGGAGTTCATCGGCATCCGCGCCGGCCTCGGCTATTTCGGCATTCCGCCGGTGCTCGCGGTCGGCGGCGGCGTTGCGGTGGTGGTGCTGGTCGCCTCCACGGCGCGCTACAGTCTTTGGGAGCGCATCACTCTCGGGCTCGCGCTCAGCAACGCGGTGTTCGTGCCGGTGGCGCTGCTGGCACGGCCACACTGGGGAGCGGTCGGGCACGCCTTCGCGACCTGGGGGCCGCTGCCGGGCGGACTGCGACCGGACAGCATTTTGCTGATGGTAGCCGACGTCGGCGCCACGGTGACGCCGTGGATGCTGTTCTTCCAGCAGGGCGCGGTGGTCGACAAAGGACTGGGTCCGCGTGATATCGGCGGCACGCGGCTCGATACGGCGCTCGGCGCCGCGCTGGCCGGGCTGTTCGGCATCGCCGGCGTGCTGGCGACGACGCCGCTGTTCCACGCCGGGATCAGCGCAGCCAATTTCCAGGCGGCGCAGTTCGCCGAGGCACTGGCGCCGGCGATCGGCCCGGTCGGAGCAGGGCTGTTCGCCTTCGGCATCTTCGCCGCCGGGCTGGTGGCGGCGATCACCATCGCGACGTCCTCGGCCTATGCCTACGGCGAGGTGACGCGCCGGCCGCACAGCCTCAACACCCCGGTGCGCGAGGCGGCGCCGTTCTATGCGGTGCTGCTCGGGTCCACCCTGGTGGCCGGGGCCGTGGTGCTGATCCCCGGGGCGCCGCTGGAAACGATCGTGCTGATCGTCAACGTCATTGCCACCCTGGCGATGCCGCCGGCGCTGCTGTTCCTGCTGCTGCTCGCCAATGATGCCGAGGTGATGGGCCCCTGGCGCAACAGCCGGGCGTGGAACCTGGCCGGCGTCACCGTCACCGTGATGCTGGTTCTGTGCGGGCTGGCGTACGGCGTGTCGGTGGTGGCGCCGGGGCTGTTCGGCTGAGAGCGCAACGACAAGCCCTGACGCCGCGCCGTCCTGCTATGAAGGGTGGGCAACCCAGGGAGTGCCGGCGACACATGAAGGAGCGGGCGGACGTGCTGGCGGTGGCGCAGGGGCTGGCGGAGAGCCGCGCCCGCGCCCAGGCGCTGATCCTGGCAGGCAAGCTGTTCAGCGGCGCGCAGCGGATCGACAAGCCGGGCACCCTGCTCGCCGACGGTACGCCGCTGACCCTGAGCCGTCCCGACCATCCCTGGGTCTCGCGCGGCGGGCTGAAGCTGGAGCACGGGCTGCGCGCCTTCGCCCTGGCGGCTTCGGGGCGGGTATGCCTGGACGTCGGCGCCTCCACCGGCGGCTTCACGGACGTGCTGCTGGCGCACGGCGCGGCGCGGGTGCACGCGGTCGATGTCGGGCACGGGCAACTGGCGTGGAAGCTGCGCACTGATCCGCGGGTGGTGGTGCACGAGCGGACCAACGCGCGCTACCTCGATGCGGCCGCGATCGGCGAGACAGTGCAGGCGTTGGTGTGCGACGCGAGCTTCATCGGGCTCGCCACCCTGCTGCCGGCCCCGCTGGCGCTGTGCGCCTCGGGCGCCTGGGCGATCGCGCTGATCAAGCCGCAATTCGAGGCCGGCCGCGCCGCGGTGGGCGGCAAAGGCGTGGTGCGGGATCCCGGGGTGCATCGCGCGGTCTGCGCGGAGGTGCGCGCCTGGTGGGCCGCCCTGCCCCGCTGGCGCGTGCTGGGTGTGGAGGAAAGCCCGATCACCGGGCCGGAAGGCAACCGCGAATTTCTGATCGCCGCGGTGCGCGACGGTCCCGCGCCGGCGGGCTGAAGCCGGAAGCCCGCCGCTCCGATCGAGCCTTCCGATACGGCCGACCGACGCGAGCCGCACCACGCCGGGGCCGGCCGTCAGCTCCCGACCGACTGCACCGCGCTGAACGGCACCGTCAGCGCGCCGAGGTCGAGCTGCATCCCCGAGGACGTGTTCTGCACCCCGGTCGCCGTGCCGATGACCGAGAACGTCAGCGGCGTCGTGCTGCCGTCCGTGTTCGCCCCCACGACGGAGATGCTGTAAGCGCCGTCCGGCACCGCGTTGCCGGCATTGTCGGTGCCGTCCCAGGTCCAGGTGTTCTGCCCGGCGGTCGCGTTCAGGCTCACGCTGCGCAGGGTCTGGCCGTTGCTGTTGTCGATCACGATCGCCGCCGGCTCGGCGGCGGGCGCGGTGAAACTGACCTTGCCGGTGCCGTTCTGCAACGGAATGTGGGTCGATGTCACCGTCACCGGCTTGCCGGTCATCGTGGCGCCCTGCATCACCTGGCCCGATTGCGTGAGCTGGATCAGCTGGGTCAGGCTGGAGTTGGTGTTGATCTGCTGCTCCACCCCCGAGAACTGCACCAGCTCCTGGGTGAACTGGCTGGTGTCCATAGGGCTGCTCGGATCCTGGTTCTGCATCTGGGTCATCAGCATGCCCAGGAAGTCGGAGAAATTGCCCGACAGCGCCGTCAGCGCCGCCTGGCCGCTCTGCGCGGCCGTGCTGGCGTTCGTGGTGCCCGTGGTGCTGGGGGCGGCGGTGGCCGCGGTGCTCGCCGCGGCGGTGGCGGCGGCCAGCGCCGCGCTCTGCTGGGCGGCGACGGAGGCAAGGCTCATGGCGGGTCTCCCGAAAGAACGTGCTGTGCGGGTGAGCTGGCTCAGGCAGTGATATCGATACCGGCACGAACGGCGCGGGCGGCGGCAAACACGGCAGGCGTGTCCAGGGCGCCGCCAAATGTCGCCGCGACGGCCCGAGGCATGCCGCCGGAGCCGCCCTGACGGGCGAAGCCGCCGCCCGCCATATCCGTCCCCGCGCCGCCGGCGCCGAGCTGGAAACTGAGGCTGCGTCCCGCCGCCGGCACGCCGGCCTGGTCGAGTGCGCGATGCAGTTGCGCCTGGTCGTGCTGCAGCAGCCCCAGGGTCTGCGGGTGCTGCGCGACGATCTCCACCTGGGTCGGGCCCTCGGCGGCGCGATGCAGCGTGATTTGCACCGTCCCGAGGTCGGCCGGGTTCAGCAGCAGGCTGAGGTGATGGGTCCCCGCGGGGCCGTTCGCCAGCGCCACCACGGCGGGCGCGACCTGCGCCGGCGCGGAGGGGGGGACGGCGGGTCCGGTCGCGCCGGCAGGAGCGGTATTGGCAGCGGGCGCAAGCGCGGACGCGGCGGTTCCGGCGAGACCGGCCCCGGCAGCGGCCGCTCCGCCGGGGTCGGCAGGCAGCGTGGCGAGCGTCGCGGAAGGGAGCGCCGCCGGCCCGGGGGGAGCGGCGGCGGAGGACGCGGGGTCGGCGCGCGTCCCCACCGCATCGGCCCCGACCTGACGCGGGCCACCCTGATGCGGGCCATCCTGATGCGGGTCACCGGGCAGCGCCCACATGCCTTGTCCCCGGTCATGCGCCGCACCCACCGCCGATGCTGCACCACCGCCGGCTGTTGCCGCCGCGCCGACGGCACGGCCCGTGGCGGGTGGTGGCGCCGCCACCGGGACGATGACGGCGGGGAGAACGGGCGTGCTTCCGCCGACGACCTGCGCCCCCTGGTCCGCCTGGGTGGTCTGACGTTTCCGGGCGGCGGGATCGGATGGGCCGGTGCCACGCCCGCTCGACGCGGCGGGAGATGCGGTCGTGCCGGCCGCCGCACCAGCCGCGGTGAGAGCCACCGGGTCGGCGAGCGCGGCAGCCGCCGCCGTGCCCACCGGCCCTTGCCCGGCCGTGGTCGCTGCCCCCGGGGAAGCCGCCACGGAGGCCACGGAAGATGTGTCGCCTGGGGAGGCCCCAGGGGGTACGTCGGGGGATACGCCACGGGGCGTACCGATGGGCTTACCGGAAGATGTGCCGGGGGAAGTCCCGCGGGAAGTGCCGGCGGCGGCCTCGACTGAAGCCGCAGCCGAAGGTCCGGACGGGCCGCCCCGGCCGGGCTCGCGGGAGATGACGCCGCCGGAAGAGGCGGTCACGGAGGAAACGCCCGGCAAAACCGTGTTCGGGGACGCCGTGCCCAAGGACACAGCCTTAGGGGACACCGCCTGAAATGACGCAGTTCCCGGGGACGAGATCCCTGCGGACGAGATCCCTGGGGACGAAATCCCTGGCGACGCGCCCCCTGAAGACGCGGCCTCTGGGGACGCGGCCTCTCCCGAAGACGCAGCCCCTGGGGACGCAGCGGCAGGCGCTGCCGCAGGGAACACCCCGACAACCACGGGGGCGGCGACCACGAAAGCGTGGTCGGAGCCGCTGGACGTTGCAGGACCGCCGGGCGATGTCGGCCCGGCCGCCGGCGTTCCGCCCGCGGCGGCGGTCCCTGCATCTCCGGCGCTGCCGTGCTCCCCGCCCGGCGGGACGCCGGCCGCACCGGCGGCGGCCGCGCCGCCGGGCCGATCGGCGGCGCTGCGGCCCGTCGTGGCCGGGTCGGCGGCGGAGCGGCGGGCGCTGGAAAGGTCGGCGGCGAAGCTCGGACCCTGGGTGGGATCCGCACCCGCGCGGGTACCCGCCGCCGCGGAGGCGGGCGGGGTTGCGGCAGCGAGGGCGGACGGGACGACCTGCATGGCAGAACACTCCGGCGCGGAGCAAAGCAAGTCCGGGGCCAGCGCCGGCGGCAGCGGGCAAACCCGGAGTGCGCCGCTCGGCATGATCGCCGTCACCGGCCCGGCAGGCGGGGCCCGGCACGATCGGCCCGGCACTTCCTACCGGGTGGAACCGCGCGCGCCGGCCACCGCGCCCATGCCCGTGCCCGCCGCCCGCAGGCGAGGACCATGGGCCGGCCCGCAGTGCCGCCGCTACCGCCACCTTCCCGCCCGCCGCGACGGCCACGCGCCCCGGCGTACGCCCCGGCCCGCCCCTTGGCACGCTTCCTGCGTCAGCCCCGCCGGACCTGTATTCCGGAGCCTCCCATGTCCCTGTTCGGCGCGCTCAACACCTCGGTCAGCGGGCTTTCCGCCCAGTCGGCCGCGTTCGGCAACATCAGCGAGAACGTGGCGAACAGCCAGACCGTCGGGTTCAAGGCGGTCAACACCAATTTCATCGACTACCTGACCACCAGCACCGCGCAGCAGAACGAGCCGGGCGCCGTCGTCACCCGCCCCGCCTACACGAACAACGTCCAGGGCACGATCACACAGAGCAGCGATCCGACCGCGCTCGCGATCTCGGGCCAGGGGTTCTTCGCGGTATCGGAACAGAACGGTACCGTCGCCGGCAGCAACGACCCGACCTTCAACCCGCAGACCTATTACACCGACGCCGGCGACTTCCAGCCGGACGCCAACGGCTACCTGGTCAACAGCGCCGGCGAATATCTGCAAGGCTGGACCGTCGATCCCGCCACAGGCGCCGCCAACCAGTCCCAGCTCGCGCCGATCCAGGTGACCCAAACACGGTTCAACCCGGTCGCCACGTCCCAGGTGAACCTGTCGGCCAACCTGCCGACCACGGCGGCCGCAGGGACGCCGATGTCCTCGCAGGTCGATGTGTACAATTCACTCGGCAACAGCCACGCCGTCAACCTGAGCTGGACCCAGCTCGGCACCAACGACTGGTCCGTGTCCATGACCTCGCCCGATGCCGTCCCGCCCACGATCGGCACCGCCGAGGTCAAGTTTGGCACCAACGGCGTCGCCGCCGGCACCATCGGCTCGTTCGGCGCCGTGACGGGCGGCGTCACCGCCGCCGCCTTCGGCGCCAACGCGCCGGCCAATCTGACGCTCACCACCAATTTCGGTTCCGGCGCACAGACCATTTCCCTCGGGATGGGCAATTTCGGCCAGGCCAACGGGGTGACCCAGTTCGCCGCCAGCGCCTACAGCCTCGGCAACCTGAGCCAGAACGGCGTGGCGCCCGGCGGCTTCACCGGCATCACCATGAACGCCAACGGCGACGTGATCGCCAACTACAACAACGGCCAGTCGCAGACGGTGGCGCAGGTGCCGGTGATCACCTTCGCCGCGCCGGGTGCGTTGCAAAGCCAGAACGGACAGGCCTTCACCTCCACCACCGCCTCCGGCAATGCCATCGCCCAGGCCGCCGACAACAACGGCGCCGGCAGCCTGGTCACCGGCTCGGTCGAGGGATCGAACGTCGACATCGCCACCGAGTTCAGCAGCCTGATCGTCGCCCAGCAGGCCTACGGCGCCAACGCCAAGATGCTGACCACCGCTAATCAGTTGCTGCAGACGACGATCAACATGATCCAGTGAAACCCGGGAAGCCGCCGCTGCCGCCGCCATGAGCCTCGATGCCGCCCTCTCCATCGCCGCCGGTGGAATTGCCAACGTCAGCGCGCAGCTTGCGCTCGTTTCGCACAACGTGGCGAATGCCGGCACGCCGGGATATGCGACGGAGGTCGGCACCCAGACCGCCGTCGATGCCAGCGGCATCGGCATGGGCGTGGCGACCGGGCCGGCGATCCTGCTCACCGACGCGGCACTGCAGAACCAGGTGCAGGCGCAGGCTTCCACCGTCGCCGGGCTCACCACAAGCCAGAGCGCCCTGCAGGCGATCGATGCGGTGCAGGGCACGCCGGGCCAGGGGCAGGATCTGGCGAGCCTGCTCGGAGTGCTCGGCAACCAGTTCTCCACCCTGCTGAACGATCCCACCAACCCGACGCAGCAGAGCGCGGTCGTGTCGGCCGCCGGCACGCTTGCGACGCAGATCAACACCCTGAGCGACACCTATACCGCGCAGCGGCAGAGCGCGCAGAACGCCATCGTGACGGAGGTGGGGACGGTGAATTCGGCGCTGTCGGCGATCGGCACGCTGTCGAACCAGATCATGGCCGCCAAGGCCGCCGGCACCAGCACCGCCGATTTGCAGAACCAGCGCAACGCGCAGGTCGCGACCCTGGCGCAGACCCTGAGCGTGAACACCCTGGTGCAGCCAAACGGGGACATGATCGTCACCACAGCCTCGGGCACCGAGCTGCCGACGCACGGGCCGGCCGATCCGCTGTCCACCAGCGGGGCCAACGTCCAGCCCGGCTCCTATTATCCGGGCGGCGGCATCCAGCCGATCATGCTGGGCGGGACGGACGTGACGGCGGCGCTGACCGGCGGGCAGCTCGGCGCCAATATCGCCCTGCGCGACACGACCCTGCCGACCGACCAGGCCCAGCTCGACGAATTCTCCCAGAACCTCGCCTCGCGCTTTTCGGACCAGGGGCTTGCCCTGTTCACCGACGGCTCGGGCACGGTGCCGGCCGGCGGCGGCGTGCCGGTGCAGGCGGGCTACGTGGGCTTCTCCGCGGTGATCCAGGTGAACCCGGCGGTGACCGCGACGCCGTCGCTGGTGCGCGACGGCACCACCGCGATCGCCGGCAGCCCGACCGGGGCCAGCGCCTTCACGCCCAATCCGGCCGGCGGGCCGGCAGGGTTTTCCACCCTCATCACGCGCATCGTTGATTTCGCGCTCGGCACGGACGCCCAGACCGGCGTCGCGCAGCCGGCGTCCAACACCACCGGGCTCGGGCCCACCGGCACCCTTTCGGCGCCCTATGCCGCGCCCGCCACGCTCGGCGACATCGCCAACGCCCTGGTGGGCGCCCAGGCAGCACAAAGCGCGGCGACCACGAGCCAGCTCACCACCGAGCAGGGCGTGCAGACGACGCTGCAAGGCCAGCTCACCACCCAGTCCGGGGTCAACATGGACACGCAGATGTCGCAGATGATCGCCTTGCAGAACGCCTACGGCGCCAACGCCAAGGTGATGTCCGCGGTGCAGTCCATGTTCACCCAGTTGCTGAGCGCGATCCAATGAGCGGGGCGATCGGTGCAACCGCCTACGCCGGCTACGGCGCCATGACGAGCCTGATCGCGGACGCGCAGACCGTGCGCCAGAAGCTCGACCAGCTCACCACGCAAGCGAGCACCGGCCTGATCGCGCAGACCTATGCGGGACTCGGGTCGGGGGCGTCGATCTCGCTCGACCTGCACCCGCAGCTCGCCGCGATGCAGACCTGGCAGACCAACATCAACGCCGCCACCGGCACCATGGGGGTGACGCAGACGGCGATGACGCAGTTGCAGTCGATTGCATCGAGCTTCTATGCGCAGATGGACACCCTGAACGGGCTCAATCCGTCCACGGTCGATACCGTCGCCGCCTCCGCCCGCCAGGCGCTGGTGCAGGTCGCGGGACTGCTCGATACGACCGACGGAAACACCTACGTGTTCGGCGGCGCCGACAGCACCAACCCGCCGGTGCCCAACCCGGATGCGATCCTGAGCTCTGGCTTCTACACCCAGATCAACACGGCGGTCGGCGGCCTGTCCGGCGCCGGAGCGGCGGCCACGGCGGCCTCGACCCTGGCGATCGCGAGTTCCAACGCCGCCGGCACGTCGCCGTTTTCCGCCTACATGTCCCAACCTGCTGCCACCTTGCAGGCGCAGATCCCGCAGGTGCAGACGGGCGCCGGCCAGACCCAGCCGATCGGCCTGCTGGCAAGCGCCAACACCTACGTGGCCTCCACCGGCAGTTCCACCACCGGCTCCTACGCGCGCGACCTGATGCGGGCGCTGGCGACGGTCGGTTCGCTGTCGAGCGCGCAGGTGAGCGCCGCCGGCTTCCAGGGCCTGGTCTCCGACACCTACGCAAGCCTGGGCGGCGTCGTGACCGCGATGGCGCAGGACGCCGGCGTGCTCGGCAACCAGCAGACGGCGCTGACGGCGGTCGGCACGCAGTTGACGGACCAGACGACGGCACTGACGGCGCAGGTCTCGCCGGCGGAGAACGTCGACATGGCGCAGACCCTGTCCAATCTGTCGCTGGTGCAGACCCAGTTGCAGTCCTCCTACCAGCTCATCTCGGGAGAATCCGCGCTGTCGCTGGTGAAGTTCCTGCCGGTCGGGTGATCGACGATGCCCCGTATTCATCCGGCGTTAACCCGAGCGCGCCACGATGTCGCGCTGCCCGCAAAAGGCGGGGCAATCCGCAACCCTGTGGGCAATAGGAAAACACCATGTCCAGTACACTGAACTCCATCAATACCAACGTCGGCGCCATGGTGGCGCTGGAATCGCTGAACGCGACCACGACGCAGCTCAACGCCGTGCAGAAGCAGATCTCCACCGGCTATGCGGTGGCGGACGCGACCGACAACGGCGCAGCCTATGCGGTGGCGCAGGGCGTGCGCTCGGACGTAAGCGCGCTCACCACCGTCAACCAGCAGTTGGGCGGCGTGCAGGGGCTGCTTTCGACCACCTCCACCTCGCTAAACTCCATCCAGACCTTGATGGGCAGCATGCGCGATGTGCTGGTCAGCCTGTCGAGCGGCAACGTGTCGGGCAACCAGCGTACGCAGTACGAGCAGCAGTACGCGACACTGCTCAAGAACGTGAAGAGCAACATCCAGGACGCAAGCTACAGCGGCAAGAGCCTGATCGGCAACCTCACCGGCAGCACGGGGACCTTTTCATCGGTCTCGGTGGTGCGCAACGAGGTGGGCTCAACCTACGGCATCGGCACGTTCAGCGGTTCGAAGCTGTACGGCTCGATCAACTTCACCTCCACGCAGTTGAACGGCGCGGGCACGGTGGCGGCGCTGATCACCAACACCGGCACCTTCCTCACCAAGTTCAATTCGGTCGGCACCGCGCTCAACACCTACGGCTCCAATACCAACTACGTCACCAACCAGATCACATACAACAGCGCCAAGATCGACAGTCTGAACCAGGGTATGGGGGCGCTGATCGACGCCAACCTGGCACAGGAATCGGCGCAGTTGGCAGCGTTGCAGATCCGCCAGCAGCTCGGCACCCAGGCGCTGACCCTGGCCAACCAGACGCCGAACACGCTCCTGACCCTGGTCAAGAACGCCTGATCGGGAAGACATGACATGGGGCGGCGCAAAACGCGCCGTCCGGTCGCCTGCCGCCGGCCGCTCCGTCGCGGGCCGCCGGGCCGGCGAGCAAGGACGGTCTGATGTCGAATCTGGTTCTGGAGCTGCGCCAGGGCGAGCTCATGATCATCAACGGCGCGCCGATCCGCTTCCGCACCCGCTCGCGGATCGAGCTGACCGCACACGCGCGCTTCCTGTTCGGCAAGCAGATCATGCTGCCGGGGGAGGCCGACACCCCGGCCCGGCGCATCTATTTCGCCCTGCAATCGGCCTATATCGGCAACGACGAGGAGCGTGCGCGCGGGCTTGCAACCGCGCGGGAGCTGATCGGTGCGTTCCGCGAGGCGACCACCTCGGCGCTCGCGCGCGACATCCTGGACCGCACCCTCGCCGCGGCCGAGGCCGACGACGGCTACCAGGCGCTCAAGCTCACGCGCCGCATCATGCGCCACGAGGCCGCCGTGCTCGGCCTTCCCGCGCCATCCCCTTCCCCCGCACCGACCGAGGAAGTCCCCGCCCCATGTCCCGCATGACCGACGCCGCCCGCGCCTACCAGGCGGGCGCCTCCCACCGCAGCCTGCGCGTGCAGGAATCCGAAGTGTTCCAGATGACCAACGCCGGCCTGCGCGCCGCCCGCACCGACGGGCCCGTCGCACAGATGCGCGCGCTCGCCGACAACCGCCGCCTCTGGACCACGGTGAACGACCTGATGCGCGATCCTTCCAACGCGCTGCCGACGGAATTGCGCGCCGCGATCTTCTCCGTCGGGCTCGCCGTGCAGCGGGAGATGGAGCTTCCGGCACCGAATTTCGACTTCCTGATCGCGATCAACGAGAATCTCGCCGCCGGCCTGGCCACCGGCTAGGCAGGCCGCCGCAGGAGAGCGCCGCCATGGGCACCACGCTCAACAGCCTGCCCGGCCTGTCATCGCTGTTCGCCGCCGTCTCCGGCACCGGCAGCACGACATCGAGCCTGCTGGGCACGATCTACAACAGCGGCACCACCGGGGTGAGCCTGGGAGCGCAGAACCCGATCACCGCGCTCAACAACGCCGAGACGAACCAGACCCAGGACATCAAGGCGACCGCCGCGGAACCCGCGGTGCAGCGCGCGATCACCGCGTTCACCAAGGCGGTGCAGACCGCGACCAGCCCGCAGCAGCTGCTGTCCAACCCCGCGGTCATGCAGGTGCTGATGACCGCCAATGGGCTGGCCGACCAGATCCCCTATACCGCGCTGGCGCAGAAGACCCTGCTGTCCAACGTGAACGACCCGAATTCGCTCGCCAACCAGCTCACCGACACGCGCTGGAAGCCGGTAGTGCAGACCTATGATTTCGCCAACAAGGGCCTGTCGGTCATCCAGAATCCGAGCGTGATCTCCACCATCACCAACGCCTATGCGGAAGTGAGCTGGCGGAATTCGCTCGATGCCACCACGCCCGGGCTGTCGAATGCGCTGACGTTCCGCCAGAACGCAAGCTCGGTCACGCAGGTCGATCAGATCCTGGGCGATCCGGTGCTGCGCAGCGTGGTCACCACCACCTTGGGGATTCCGTTGCAGATCGCCTTCCAGCCGCTGGAGGCGCAGCAGAAGGCGATCACCTCCCAGCTCGACATCACCAAGCTGCAGGACCCGAATTACGTCCAGCAGTTCGCCCAGCGCTACCTGATCGCGATGGCGCAAAGCGCCTCCACCAGCACCGCGACCCAGCCCAGCATGGCCGCGCTCGCGGTGCAGGCGCAGGGCCTGGTGGTCTGAGCTTAAAAGGAGCCCCACCAATGGATACGTTCGCCACCCAACCCGATCCCGACATCCTCGGCCGCCGCGTGCGCGAAATGATCGACGCCGGCAAGCTGAACGCCGCGCGCGCCGTGCTGGCCGCCCTCGGTCGCCTCGCCCCGCCCGGGCCGGCGACGGCGGAGCTTGCGGCGCGGCTCGCGCTGGCGGCCGGGCAGCTCGACCGCGCGGCGGCGGAACTCGACCTCGCGGTGGCGGCGGCGCCGACCCATGCCGGGCTGCGCCGGCTGCGCGCCGATGTGCGTCACCGCCGCGGCGAGCACGTGCCCGCCGCGATCGATGCGGCGGAGGCGGTGGCGCTCGACCCGCGCGACGCCTCCGGCAAGGCAATCCTCGGCGTGCTGATGACCGAGCTCGGCCGGCCGGTCGACGCGGTCGCCTGCCTGGCGGAGGCGGTGGACGCGGAACCCGCCAACCCCGCCTTCGTCGAGGCCCTGGCCGCGGCCCAGGCCGCCGGCGGCGATACCGAACGCGCCGGCGCCACGCTCGCCGCCGGCATCGCCCGCGCCCCCGGCCGGGTGGAACTGCGCAACGCCGCCGTGCTGATGGCGATTCGCCGGCGCGATTTCCCCGCCGCCTACGCGCTGGCCGAGGCGGCGCGACAGATCGGCGTCGCCGATGCGTGCCTGTTCGGGCTGCTCGGCCACACGCTGTCCTGCCTCGGCCGGCACGCCGAGGCGACCGAGGCTTACGATGCGGCGCTGAAGCTCGGCCCGCACGATCCCTATGTGCGCCATCTGGTCGCCGCCTCCGGCGCGCTGCCCGGTACGGATCGCGCGCCGTCTCCCTACGTCCGCGCGGTGTTCGAGGGCTACGCGGATCGGTTCGAGCAGCATCTGGTCGCGCTCGGCTACCGCATCCCCGGGCGGTTCCGCGCCGTGCTGCAACGCCTGGCCCCCTGGACGGATCGCGGCGATTGCGGACCCACGCTCGATCTCGGCTGCGGCACCGGGCTCGTCGGGCTCGCAGTGCACGACCTGCCGGTAGGCCAGCTGCACGGCGTCGATCTCGCTCCGCGCATGCTGGCCCGCGCGGCAGCCAAGGAGATCTATGCCAGCCTGCGCGAGGCCGACGTGCTGACCGTGCTCGCCGAGGTCGAGCCGGCGTACGGGCTGATCCTGGCCGCCGACGTCCTCTGTTATTTCGGCACGCTCGACCCGTTGCTGGCCGCGGCACACGCACGGCTGCGCCCAGGCGGGCTGATGCTGGTCTCCTCCGAATCGCCGGCGCCCGACGAGACCGCGCCGCCGCCCTGGCAGCTCGGCCGCCAGGGGCGCTATGCCCATACGGAAGCCTATCTGCGCGCCGCCGCCGAGGCTGCAGGCTTCGTCGTGCGCGAGCTTGGCGCCGAGACCCAACGCTTCGAGAACGACCTCCCGGTGCTCGGCCTGCTCGCCGTGCTGGGTCGCCGATGATCTCCTGGGCATGATCCGGCCCCGGATCGAAGATCCGGTGCTGGACGGGCTCGGCCATGCCGAGGCCCTGCACGTCCTGCGCGCCGCCGCCGCCGCCGGCGCCGTCTCCCCGGTGACCCGCCTCAACCTCGCCATCGCCGAAGATCAGGCCGGCTGCTCCGCCCACGCCCGCCATCTGCTGCGCAACCTCGCCGCCCTGCTGCCCGAATGGGACGAGCCGCCCTTCCGCCTGGGCCAGAGCCTGCGCGCCGCCGGCCGCGCCGCCGAGGCCGCCGCGGCCTACGACCAGGCGCTGGAACGCAACCCGGCCCGCCCGGAAGCCCTGGTCGCCCGCGCCGCCTTGCATCTCGCTGCCGGCGAGACCGAAGCCGCCCGCAGCAAGCTGCTGCATTGCTGCGGGATCGCACCGGAGCGCGCCGAAGCCTGGGATCTGCTCGGTCACACCTTGCAAGCCTCGGGCGACCTCGCCCTGGCGGAGACCGCCTTCGCCGAGGCCAGCCGGCGCGAACCGCACCGGCTCGATTATGCGCTGCATCGCGCCGAGGCCTCCGCACGCGCCGGCACCACCGAGGCCGAGCTCGCCCGGCTGACGCAGGACACCGAAGCCGACCCGCTGAACCCGGTCCCGCTCGCCGCCACCGGCCTGCTGCTGGAACGCAGCGCGCGGCGGGAGGAGGCGATCGAGGCGCTGGAAGCCGCCGCCGCGCTGGCCCCGGAGTCCGCCGCGATCGCCCGGCTGCACGCAGGCCTGCTCGCCCGCACCCCGCGGGTCGCGGCGGCCGAGGCAGCGCTCGCCCGTGCCGTGGCGCTCGATCCGGCGGACCGGGCGCTGCGCAACGACCACGCTGCCGTGCTGATGCGCATGCACCGACATGCGGAGGCGCGGGCGATCCTGCAAGCCGTGCTGGACGAGGGCGGGCCGGATGCCAACGTGATGTGCAATCTCGCCAACGCCACGGTGAACCTCGGCCTGCATGCCGAGGCGCTGGCGCTGGCACGCGCGGCGGTGGCGCTCGCCCCCGATGCGGTGCTGCCGTATCGCACCTTGGCCAATGCGCTGCCGTATTGCCCGGGGATCTGCTCCCCTGGGATCGGCTCCCCTGGGGTGATCTCCCCTGGAGTCATCTCCCCTGGGGTCGGCGCCGGCGCGGTGCGCGACGCGCTCGCCGCCACCTCCGCACGGCTGAAACGCGGCTCTGTGCCGGTGTTCGCCAATACGCCCGACCCCGGGCGCAAGCTGCGCCTCGGCCTGCTGTCCGGCACGCTCAAGACCCATCCGGTCGGCTGGCTCACGGTCGCGGGGTTCGAGACGTTGGATCCTGCCGCCTTCGCGGTGGCGGCCTTCGCCCCGCCGGCCGGCGCGGACCCGATCGCGCGCCGCTTCGCCGCGCTCGCCGCCGAGTGGCACGACATCGAAGGGTCAACCGACGCCGCGCTGGCCGCGCTGGCCCGCGCGCTCGGCATCGACATCCTGATCGACCTCGGCGGCTACGGCGACGCCGGGCGCATGGCCGCCTGCGCCCACCGCCTGGCCCCGGTGCAGGTCAAGTGGGTGGGCATGCAGACCCACACCTCGGGCCTGGCGGAGATGGACTGGATCATCACCGACCGCTGGGAAACGCCGCCGGCGCTGGAGCACACCTATACCGAACGCCCGCTGCGCCTGACCGACGGCTACGTGTGCTACAGCCCGCCGCCCTACGCGCCCGACGTCGCCGCGCTGCCGGCGCTGCGCAATGGGCGGATCACGTTCGGCTGCTTCAACAACCTGGCGAAGATCACCACTGAAACCATCTCTGTCTGGGCCGGGATCCTGAAGCGCGTGCCCGACGCGCGGCTGGTCCTGAAGACGCACCAACTCGCCGACCCGGCTACCGCCGGACGGCTCCGCGCCGCTTTCACGGGCCACGGGATCGATTCCGCCCGAGTGGAAACCCGCGCCGGCTCAGGCCATCGCGCGTTCCTCGGCGAATACAACGACATCGACCTGGTGCTGGACCCGTTCCCTTATTCCGGCGGCCTTACGACCTGCGAGGCGCTGTGGATGGGTGTACCCACCGTGACGGTGCCGGGGGAAACCTTCGCGTCCCGCCACTCCGCCAGCCACCTCAGCAACGCCGGGCTGGCCGACTGGGTGGCCGCCGACATCGCAGCTTACACCGACCGCGCGGTGGCGGCGGCGGGAGATATCGCGGCCCTCGCCGCCTTGCGGGCCGGCCTGCGCGCCCGGGTGAAAGCGAGCCCGCTGTGCGACGCGCCACGCTTCGGCCGCAGCCTCGGCGCCGGCCTGCGCGCCGCCTGGCAGGACTGGTGCGACCGCACCAACACGACCGCGGCCGCTCCGGAATGACCTCGGCCGTCCCCCGTGCGGCCCGGTTCAGGTGCCAATGCCGCCGATCGCCAGGTATTTGATCTCGAGATACTCCTCGATCCCGTATTTCGATCCTTCGCGCCCCAGGCCGGAGGATTTCATCCCGCCAAACGGGGCTTCCGCGGTCGAAATGACCCCTTCATTGATGCCGATCAGCCCGTATTCCAGTGCCTCGGCCACCCGGAAGATGCGCCCCACGTCGCGCGCGTAGAAATACGCCGCCAGGCCGAACTCGGTATCGTTGGCCAGCCGGATCGCCTCCGCCTCGGTCTTGAAGCGGAACAGCGGCGCCACCGGGCCGAACGTCTCCTCGCGGAAGATCAGCGCATCATGGGGCACGTCGGCGAGCAGGGTCGGCTCGAAGAAATTGCCACCCAGCCGATGGCGGTGCCCTCCGGTCAGCACGCGCGCGCCGCGCTTCGTTGCATCGGCAATGTGCTCCTCCACCTTCGCCACCGCGGCGGCGTTGATGAGCGGGCCCTGCACCACGCCGGGTTCCATGCCGTTGCCGACCTTCATCGCCTCCACCGTCGCCTGCAGTCTGGTGGCGAAGGCGTCGTAGACGCCCTCCTGCACCAGCAGCCGGTTGGCGCAGACGCAGGTCTGGCCGGTGTTGCGGTATTTGCTTGCCATGGCACCGACCACCGCCGCGTCCAGGTCGGCGTCGTCGAACACGATGAACGGCGCGTTGCCGCCGAGCTCCATGCTGGTCTTCTTGATCGTCGGCGCGCATTGCGCGAGCAGCTTCGCGCCCACTTCGGTCGAACCGGTGAACGACAGCTTGCGCACGAGCGGGTTCGACGTCAGCTCCGCCCCGGTCTCGCCGGACGGGCCGGTGATGATGTTGCAGACGCCGGGCGGCATGCCCGCGCGCTCGGCCAGCACCGCCAGCGCCAGCGCCGAGAACGGTGTCTGGCTCGCCGGCCGGATCACCCCGGTGCAACCGGCGGCCCAGCCGGGCCCGGCCTTGCGGGTGATCATGGCGGCGGGGAAGTTCCACGGCGTGATCGCGGCGAACACGCCGATCGGTTCCTTCTGCACGATGATGCGCCGGCCGCGCGCGTTCTGCGGGATGGTATCGCCGTAGACGCGCTTTCCCTCGTCGGCAAACCAGTCGATGAAGCTCGCGGCGTAGGCGATCTCGCCCTTGCTCTCCGCCAGCGGCTTGCCTTGTTCCGCGGTCATGATGACCGCGAGGTCCTCCGTGTTGGCCAGCATCAGATCGGACAGCTTGCGCAGGATGGCGCCGCGTTCCTTGGCGAGCATCGCCCGCCAGGCGGGCCAAGCCCGCGCTGCCGCCTCGATCGCGCGGCGGGTCTCGGCGGCGCCGAGTGCGGGCACTTCGCCGATCGCCTCCCCGGTGGCGGGGTTCTTCACCGTGAGCGTGCGCCCGCTGTCGGCCTGCACCCATTTGCCGTCGATGCAGTTGGCCTGGCGGAAGAGGGTGGGGTCCGCGAGTGGCAGGGGAGAGACAGGGTTGAGCATGACGGGATCCTCCTGGGCCGGCGCGGCGGGCCGGCACGCGGAAGATAGGTCGCCGGTCGCGCGCTGTCAGGGGCCCGGCCGGCGCGGGGAACCTCCGGGCGCGCGCCCCCCGACCCGTGGAGCGCCTGCCGGTTGAGCCCGGGGGTCAACCGGCGCACCCTGGCCCCGCCGATCGGCCGCGCCCCCCGCCGGCGCCGCCGGAACCTCGCAGCCTGGACCGTGCGCCCCCATGCCCACCTACGAATTCGTGACCGTCGATGTGTTTACCGACCGCCGCTTCGGCGGCAACCCGCTCGCGGTCTTTCCCGCCGCCGACGGGTTGAGCGACGCGGACATGCAGGCGCTCGCCGCCGAGTTCAACCTCTCCGAAACCACCTTCGTCCTGCCCCCCGACGACCCGCGCCACAGCGCGCGCGTGCGCATCTTCGGCCCGCGCAGCGAGCTGCCCTTCGCCGGCCACCCGAACGTCGGCACCGGTTTCGTCCTCGCCCGGCGCATGGACAACCCGCCCGAGCATTTCACTTTCGAGGAGCTGGCCGGACTCGTGCGCGTGCACGTCCTGCGCGCTCCGAGCGGCACGGTGGACGGCGCGCGCATCTCGGCCCCCCGGTCGCTTACCCTCGGCAGCGCAGTGCCGACCGAGACGGTCGCCGCTTGCGCCGGGCTCGACCCGGAAGACATCGCGACCGGCGCACACACGCCGCTGATTGCCTCGGTCGGAATGCCGTTCGTGATTGCCGAGGTGACCGATCTCGACGCCCTCGGGCGCGCCACGCCCGATCCGGCAGCGTTCCGTGCCGCGCAGCCGGCGTTCGCGCAGGAGGCAGCGCGCTTTCCGCTGTATCTTTACGTCCGGGTCGACGGCAGCGCGCTGCGGCTGCGCACAAGGATGTTCGCCCCGCTCGGCGGGATCATGGAGGATCCCGCGACCGGGAGCGCGAGCGCGACCCTGGCCGCGCTGCTCACCGCCCAGGCGCCCGGCGACGACGTTGCGCTCACTTTCGAGATCGAACAGGGTGTCGAGCTCCACCGTACGAGCCGCATCGTCGCCGCTGCCCGCAAGACCGGGGAAGGTCCGGTGAGCGCCACCGTCTCCGGCACATGCGTGCCCATGCTGGCGGGAACGGTCACGGTGTGAACCCACCTCGCAGGTGTCGCGTCGACGGCCCGATCGGCGGCGCGCCCGCAGGTAAGTTCGTAAGGGGGCAAATCTGCGGGCGGCCAAATCCGCAGCCCCCGGGCGGCTCCGTTGGCCGTTGCCTTGGCAGCTTGAACGACCGGCCGATACCGGGACATCCGAATGGATGTCGGAACCGGAGGGAAAAGCGATCGTCCCGACGCGGCCGCTCGCGGATCATTGACAAGCCAGCCCGGTTCCGTGCCAAATAGGCGTTGCAATCGCGTTTGGCTTGGCTTGCTGTGCCTCCCGTGCCCCGGGTGCTCTCAAGACGACCAAAGGCTCGGTTGTCTCACCGCCGCGCGACTGTCGCGCGGCACCAACGGAAACGAGAGAGAGAGCGACGCAACGATGGCTACCGGCACGGTCAAGTGGTTTAATACCACCAAGGGCTTCGGATTCATCATGCCCCAGGACGGCGGCAAGGATGTGTTCGTCCACATCACCGCAGTGCAGGCCGCCGGCCTGCGTGGACTGAACGAAGGGCAGAAGGTGACGTACGAAGTGGCGATGGAACGCGGCAAGGCCGCGGCCACCAACCTTCGCCTCGCCTGAGTTCTCCGACACCAACGACATGACCACCCCGGCCCCGTTCCGGTTCCGGGTGATGACGCCTGTCCGCGTTGCATCGGGGGCATCCCCTTGCCCACACGCAGCAGGCGGTCGCAGGAGGGAATGATACATGGCCACCGGAACCGTGAAATGGTTCAACGCAACCAAAGGCTTCGGCTTCATCGTGCCGCAGGACGGCGGCAAGGACGTGTTTGTCCACATCACCGCAGTACAGGCGGCCGGCCTCAAGGGGCTGAATGACGGCCAGGCCGTCACCTTCGAAGTGACCATGGAGCGCGGCAAGGCCGCCGCAACCAACCTCCGCCTCGCCTGACCGCGCGACGGCGCGATTCGTCCGCGCTCAACTCGGCGTCCCGCGTTTTTTGCGCCAACCGCCGGGATGACCGCCCGTTCGAGGAAACGAGGCCAAGGGCCCTGCCCCTTGGCCTTAGCTTCCTTGATGCGCCGATCATTCCGGCAGTTGGCGCAAAAATGCGGACAGTCGCGCTCAGGGCCGGCGGAAGAAGGCGTCGGCAGCGCTGCGGTGGCTTTCCTTGCGGGCGATTTCCGCCTCCACCCGTTCGATCTCCGTCTGCAGCGCTGTGATATAGCTGCGCAACTCCACCACCCCCATCATGTCCAGCACCAGCGGCTGCAGCCGTGCCGGCCGCCGCGGTTCCGCTTCCTCTTCGAGCGCCATGCCTTTGTTCCCCTTTTGCTGTCTGCCGCGGTCCGGGCGCCCTTGACCCGCCCCGACCCGACCGTCATATCTCGTTTTTGCCCGCGATCGCGGCGCGTTCCAACCCGCGCGGGTAGACCGGAGCGATGCTCCGGCGCTGCGACGCGGGCCTGAAGGGAAACACCATGGCCCTGCCGCTGATGCCGAAAGCCACTGCCGTGTGGCTGATCGAAAAGACCGCATTGACGTTCACCCAGATCGCCGATCTGTGCGGCATGCACCCGCTCGAGGTCCAGGCCATCGCCGACGGCGAGGTGGCGGCCGGCATCGTCGGCTACGACCCGGTTGCGAACGGCCAGGTCAGCGCCGAGGAGATCCGCCGCTGCGAAGCGGATCCGGAGGCGCGGCTGAAGATGCTGCCGTCGACCATGCCGGTGCCCAAGCGCGGCCGCGGCGCGCGCTACACGCCCGTAGCCAAGCGCAACGACCGGCCGGATGCGATCGCCTTCCTGCTGCGCAGCTATCCGCAGCTGACGGAACCGCAGATCGCCAAGCTGCTCGGCACGACGAAGGAAACCATCCAGAAGGTGCGCGAGCGCAGCCACTGGAACAGTGCCAACATCAAGCCGCGCGATCCGGTGATCCTGGGCCTCTGCACCCAGACCGATCTCAATGCCGCGGTGGCCCTCGCGAACGAGCGGCTGGAGCGCGACGGCAAGACAGTCCCCCCGCCGCCGATGCCGGAGGCGGACGAGGCCGCCTGACGCCGGCCGTCGGTCGTCTTCCGTGGGGACGGTGGTGGGGCGCGCAGAGCCGCAGCGCCGGACCCAACCGCCGGCGCCACGCCGCCGAGCGACCCCTGCGGATCGCTGCGGTCGATCGGGCTCCTGTATTGTCCGGCCGGGGGCCGGCCGGACGCTATCGGCGCACATCGGACCGGTGCCGGCAATCGGAATCCTGTCACCTGTCACGCCAAGGCTGCCCATCAGGTCAGCAAGCGAGCCACCGGCATGGTACCCGATCACGCACCGCTGCAGGCCGCGCACAGGTCCTCGGGGCCGCCCCAACGTGCGGCAGCTCCGCTTCGACCGGGCCCCGCCCGCACGGACACGCCCCCGAGGTCAATCCCCGCGGCGGCCGGTTCCCAACGCCTGTTCCGGCGGGTCAGCCCGACCGGGTACGCAATCGTTCCATTTCCTCCTTCAGATGCAGCTTCTCGAGCTTGAGCCGGGTAAGCGCCTCGCTGTCGGGACGTGGCCGGTGGTCCTCCTCGGAGATGCGCGCTTCAAGCGCCGCGTGACGCTCCCGGAGCTGATCGAGATGAGTGTCCAGGCTCATGAGCTCTCCTCTGGCATCATGCAGGATGACGGCTCCCAGACCGGCCACGGCCGCACCCGGGAGGACCGTCACCTAGGCGACATGGACGTTCCGCTCGCCCACCGCAAGCCGGTCGCTTCCGTCCTTTGCGACCGGCTGCGCGCGGTGCCCGCCCGTGCTATAGGGCGCCCATGCTGACCGACCGGGATTCGCTCATGCGCAAGCTGCATGAGCTACGCAGTGAGCACCGCGATCTCGACACCGTCATCGCGCGCCTGGCCGAGCACGGCCCGATCGACCAGCTTCAGCTCCAGCGGCTGAAGAAACGCAAGCTGTTACTGAAGGACGAGGTCGCCTGGCTGGAAAGCCGCCTGATTCCGGACGATATTGCCTGATGCTCAGCCGCACGCGACCTGCTCCCCCGCCCCCCCCCACCGACGCAAGCCCGGCCGAACCCCTCTTCCCTGCCACACAGGCAGCGGCGAGATCATCGGCTGCCGCCGCGACCCCGGCGCCCCCCGGCGCCGAGCCGGTGGCCGCAGAGCAGACCACCGACCGGGCCGTCGCCCAGGCGGGCCCGCTGGTCGGCATCATCATGGGCAGCCGGTCGGACTGGCCCACGCTGAGCCACGCCGCGGCAACCCTCGAGCGTCTCGGCGTGGCGTACGAAGCCCGCGTGGTCTCCGCCCATCGAACGCCGGACCGGCTGCGCACCTACGCCATGGAGGCACGGGACCGCGGGCTGCGGGTGATCATCGCCGGGGCCGGGGGGGCGGCGCACCTGCCGGGGATGTGCGCCGCCTGGACCGTCGTGCCGGTGCTCGGCGTGCCGATCGAATCCCCTGCGCTCAAGGGCCTCGACAGCCTGCTGTCGATCGTCCAGATGCCGGGCGGCATTCCGGTCGCCACCCTGGCAATCGGCCGCGCCGGGGCGGTGAACGCGGCCCTGCTCGCCACCGCGATCCTGGCCGGGACCGATCCGGCGCTTGCCGCCAGGCTCGACGCCTGGCGGTCGGTGCAGACCGCGGCGGTGCCCGACGCGCCCGCTGAAGGGGATGATGATCGCGCTGCCGGAGAACCGGCATGACGCACCCGGGCGGCGACAAACGCGCCCGCTTTTCCTTTCCCCTGCCGCCCAATGCCACCATCGGCCTGGTCGGCGGCGGCCAGCTCGGGCGGATGTCGGCGCTCGCCGCCGCCCGCCTCGGCTACCGCTGCCGCATCCTGACCCGCGAGCCGGACAGCCCCGCCGCCCAGGTCGCTGCCGGCGTCACAATCAGCGACTACGCAGATCCCGCCAGCCTGCGGGAATTCGCCGCCGCGGTCGACGTGATCAGCTTCGAGTTCGAGAACGTGAGCGCCGAGGGCCTCGACCTGCTCGCGGCCCTGAAGCCGGTGCGCCCGTCGCCGGACGTGCTGCGCATCAGCCAGGATCGGGTGGCGGAGAAGCGCTTCCTGAACGACGCCGATGTGGCCACCGCGCCCTGGGTGGCGGTCGACAGCCTGGACGCGCTGCACGATGGCACACGGCGCATCGGCCTGCCCGCGGTGCTGAAGACCACCCGCTACGGCTACGACGGCAAGGGCCAGGCCCGGCTGCACACCGAGGCCGACCTCGCCCCCGCCTTCGCCGCGCTGGCGCCGAAACCGCTGATCCTGGAAGGCTTCGTCGATTTCGCCTGCGAGATCAGCGTGATCGTCGCGCGCGGTGCGGACGGCGCGGTCTCCTGCTTCGATCCGGTGGAGAACCGGCATCGCGACGGTATCCTCGATCTCACCCTCGCCCCCGCGCGGGTGGCGGAGGCGACCGCGGCGGAAGCGCGCGAGATCGCAACGCGGATCGCCGCCGCCCTCGACCTCGTGGGCGTGCTGGCGGTGGAATTGTTCGTCGATCGCACCGGCAGGCTGCTCGCCAACGAGATCGCGCCGCGCCCGCACAACTCCGGCCACTGGACCATCGACGCCTGCCCGGCGAGCCAGTTCGAGCTGCATATCCGCACCATAGCCGGCCTGCCGCTGCCGCCGGCGGTGCGCCATGCGGATGCGGTGATGCGCAACCTGGTGGGGCCCGAGGGGCTGGCGCTGTGGCCGGCGATCGTCGCCACCCCGGGGCTGATCCCGCATCTGTATGGCAAGGCGGAGGCACGGCTGGGTCGCAAGATGGGGCACGTCACCCGGCTGTTCCCGCGTGGCGGCCTGCCGGGAGAATTCGGGATCGAGGCCGCGTTGGGTGCGGCGCGGACGATCCCGGGTCCAAGCGAGAGCGATGACCCGCGGGACCGGAAATCATAGCCGGCGAAAAGGTCGAAGGTCGCGTTCCGACGAGGTGGTGCAGAAGGCGTGCGTGAATCGCCGGCCGGTCGGCACAGGATCTTCGGGCCCGACGCACCGCGATCCCGCGTCTCATACCAGCGGCCCCGGCCGATGACTTGTCCGGCGTCCACCTGGCCGCTGGTATGTCCTTGATTTTGCGCATGGCCGCCCCGCCAACCCCATGCGCGATACCGGCCGGCCGAAGAGGCCGCCGGTATCAGGACGTCCGGGTCCGGGTTCCGCATTCCTCCGCGATACGGTCCGCCTTCGCAGCCATGATGAAGTCGTTTTCGTGCAGCCCCCTGATCTTCTTGGTCTGCAACGAGACGACAGCGTAACCCCAGCCGAAGGTGACGTCCGGGTGGTGCCCCTGCGCCTCGGCAAGTTCCGCCACGCGGGCCGTGAAGGCGAACGCGTCGGCGAAATTTGCGAACCAGTAACGACGCTCGATCCGTCGGGCGTCATCGCGCAGCGCCCACGCCGGCACCTGCGTCAGCGCCTGCTCTGCCTGCGCGAGGTCGAGCGGCGGCACCCCGCCCCGGCAGGGCGTGCAGACAAGCTCGGCGAGAGCGGCGGTCATGTACGCCCGCCGTGCCGATGCGCAGGCGCGTCACCCAAGTTTGTGCCGGTCCACGGCGTCGAGCATCCGGCGCAGGCCCTCGGCGCGCACCCGGGCGCTCCGGGCGAGGCTCTCGAACATCTCGGCGATCTCATCAAACCCCTCCTCGCGCGCCGTGCGCGCCATCCCCGGGTAACCGGCGCCGGCCCCGTCGGACGCCGCACGAACCACGGCGTCCAAGCCGTCCGCTTCGTCCAGCCGCTCGAGCGGGCAGAACGCGCGGAGCATCTCGCGATGGGCCTCCGTGCGCAACGCCGCCACGATCGGATGATCACCCGCCGCCTGCATGCGATGGGCGAGGTAGAGATGGTACTGGCTCGCCTGGGCCTCATCCGCAAACGCCAGCCTGAGGTTCTGCTCCGTCCTGGTTCCGATCAGCGGCGGCATGACATGCTCCCCTGTCCGCACCGTGGCGTCACCTGGCGGCGCCGGGCCGGGTTGCTCCCTTGTGGGTTCCGGTTCCTCGACCAGGATCCCGACACGCGGCGCGGCCTCGAGCATCTCTTCGCCATGGGGCGCCTCGTCGAGGCGGTCCGTCAGGTCGCGCCCGGCGCGCAACCAGAAATGACGCCCGTTCATCCACATGAACTTCCCGCTCACGTCATGGACGTGGCCGCGGTATCCGATCAGGATCGGCAGCGCCGGATCGCTGCCGTCGAACCGGGCAAGATCGGCGGGCGTGAAACGATCCGCCCCGGTCGCCGGGAGGTCGGATGCCGGGGCGAACGCGGGTCCGCCCCGGCCCGCGCCGTCACTGCCCGGCAGTGAGGAACTTGCCGACATAGGGCGAATTGGGTCGCCCTTCCCGGCTGTAGTGGCCGCTCGGGCCATGGCCGAGGAACTCCGCGAACCAGGATTCGTGCTCGATCTCCTCATGCAGGATCGCGAGCGCGAGGTCGTAGGTACGATGGTCCTTGCCGGCGGTCATGTCGCAGATCTGCGTGTACCCGCGCACCGCGCATTGCTCGGCGCCCAGCAGCACCCGCAGCATCGCCTTGGTGTCGCTCGGGTTCTCCGGCAGGCCGGCCGGGGGGCAGGCCGAGATGTTGTGGAAATCCACCATGCTGGCCGGCAGCTTTCCACCAAGCTCGTAGATGCGCGGCACCAGCGCTTCGAAGTGGTTGCGATCCTCGATGCGTGCGTCCTCGGCGATCTGCTTGAGGCCCTCGCCTTCCAAGCCGATCAGGTTCACGCGCAGGATGGTGTAATAGTAGAAGGTGGTCAGCTCGGCGGCGGCGTTGCGCACGAGAAGATCAACCAGCTTCCGGACGTCAACCCCGGCCTTTTCCACCAATTCAAGGGCAACCGTTCTTTCCGCCATGGCGGCCTCCTCCTGGTTTGGTTTCTTTCCCATCTTTGATGGGATGCCACTGTGCAGCACCGCGCCTGGTTGTCAAACCTAAAGAATTGATAGATACGATCGACGCCGTCCATAGGAAGCGGACGAAGAGGTCGTCGGCCCTGCCCTGCCTCACGGTTGCGCTGCAACACGGCTGTGCCGCCGTGCAAGCCCGCAGATCCCCGGGTCCACGCACGCCACCGGGGAAGACACGCCACCGAGGGAGAGCTGCACGGAGACCGCGGCGCCACGTGGCTCGCGCCGGCCTGCTGGCCGGCTTGCATCAACCCGCCGCTTCCAGCGCCTCGGCCGCCTCCAGCCAAGCGGTCTCCGCCGCCGCAGCCGCCCGTCCGATCTCGGCCAGCCGCGCGTTCGCCGCCGCGATCTCCGTCCCGCGGCCCGGCGCATACAGCGCCGGGTCCGCCAGCTTCGCCTCGATCCGCTTGCGCTCCGTCGCCAGCTTCGCCAGCGCCGCCTCCGCCGCCTTCGCGCGCTGGCGCAGCGGCGCCAGGGCCGCGCGCGCTTCCGCACGGTCCCGTCGGTCGTCCTTGCGCGCCGTCGACTCCGCAGCCGGGCGCGGCCGGGCGCGCTCGGCGAGCAACGCGCGGTAGTCCTCCAGATCACCGTCGAACGGGCGCACCGAGCCGTCGCCGACCAGCCACAGCCGCTCGGCCACCAGCTCCACCAGATGCGGGTCGTGCGTGATCAGCAGCACCGCGCCCTGGAAATCGGCCAGCGCCTTCACGAGCGCCTCACGCGCGTCGATATCCAGGTGGTTGGTCGGCTCGTCCAGGATCAGCAGGTGCGGTGCCTCGCGCGTCGCCAAGGCCAGCAGCAGGCGCGCCTTCTCGCCGCCCGAGAGGTTGGCCACCGGCGTCCCCGCCCGGTCCGCATCCAGGCCGAACCGCGCGAGCTGGGCCCGCACGATCGTCTCCCGCGCCCCTCCCAGCGCGCGCGCCATGTGCGCGACGGGGGTCTCGGCGGAAACAAGCTCCTCGGTCTGGTGCTGGGCGAAATACCCCACGCGCAGCTTCGGCCCGCGCCGCACCTCGCCGGCCAGCGGATCGAGCCGTCCGGCGAGCAGCTTGGCAAAGGTCGACTTGCCGTTGCCGTTGGCGCCGAGCAGCGCAATCCGGTCGTCGGTGTCGATCCCGAGCGACAGCCCGCGCAGCACAGCCACCCCGTCGTAGCCTGCCGCGACCTGCTCCAGCACCAGGATCGGCGGCGCGATCCGGGCCGGTTCGGGGAAGGAAAAGCGGGTGGGCGCGTCCTCGATCACCGTCTCGATCGCCGGCAGCCGAGCGAGCGCCTTGATACGCGACTGCGCCTGACGCGCCTTGGTGGCCTTGGCGCGGAAGCGGTCGATGAAGCTCTGGATATGCGCCCGCTCGGCTGCCACCCGTTCGGCCGCACGCGCCTGCTGGACGGCGCGTTCGGTACGGATACGCACGAACTCGTCGAACCCCCCGGGCGTGAGCGCGATCTTCCCGCGATCCAGATGCGCGATCGCATGCACCGCGCGGTCGAGCAGAAAGCGATCGTGCGACACGATCAGCGCTGCGCCCGGAAACCGCGCCAGCCACCCCTCCAGCCACAACGTCGCTTCGAGGTCGAGATGGTTGGTCGGCTCGTCCAGCAGCAGCAGATCCGGCGCGGCGAACAAGGCCGCGGCGAGCGCGACGCGCATCCGCCAACCGCCGGAGAACGAGGCCACCGGCCGCGCCTGCGCCGCCGTATCGAAGCCGAGCCCGGCCAGGATGGCGCCGGCGCGCGCGGGGGCGGAATCAGCGTCGATCGCGCGCAGCCGCTCATGCAGGTCCGCGAGGCGCTCCGGCGCCGCACGCCCCGCCTCGGCGAGCAGCGCCAGGCGTTCGGGATCGGCGGCGAGCACCGTGTCGAGCAGGCTCGCAGGCCCCTCCGGCGCTTCCTGCCGCACCGAAGCAAGCCGGATGCGCGCGGCCAGGCGAAGCTCCCCGCCATCGAGCGCGATCTCGCCCGAGATCGCGCGCAGCAAGGTCGATTTACCGGCACCGTTGCGGCCGACGAGGCCGATCCGCCGCCCGGCGTCCACCGACAATTCGGCCCCGTCCAGCAGGGTGCGCCCGCCGAGCCGGATCACGGCGCCGGAGATCGTCAGAACCGCCATCGTTCAGACCCGCGGAGCGGCGGCGCGTGCTTCCGCCAGCCCCCAGCCGAGCGCCATGAACACCCAGCCGGCGTTCGGTAGGGTGAACAGCGACGTGGCCGAGGCGATCGGCCACAGGGTCATCGCCGCCACCACGAACAACCCCACCCGCACGCCGGCAGCCCGCCCGCCCGCGCGTCCGGCGCCTCGTCCCAGCCGCCACAGCCAAACGAGCCCCAGCAGCACGAACAGGACCAGCCCCGGCAGCCCGGCCCCGGTCGAAACCTGCAGGTAATAGTTGTGCGGATGGATGCTGCAGCCGAGCGGGCTCGCCGGATCGGTGATCGTGAACCACGGCAGGTTGTGCCAGTAGATGCGATCCATACAGTGGTCGCGGAAGCCGTCGAAGCCGAGCCCGGTCCAGGGGTGGGCTGCAGTGATCGCCGCCGCCCGCTCGAACAGTTGCGCGTACTGGGTGCTCCAGAAATGCTCCATCTGCCGAGAGAAATGCACTACCAGCTTGGCGTAGGTGGGCGGCGAGAGGATCGGCGTCAGCGCCGCCAGCACCGCGCCCACCACCGCTGCCACCAGCACCGGCAAGCGGAGCCGCGGCAGGAACAGTGCGGCGACGCACA
Source organism: uncultured Pseudomonadota bacterium (assembly GCA_963708095.1). Classification (GTDB taxonomy): domain Bacteria; phylum Pseudomonadota; class Alphaproteobacteria; order Acetobacterales; family Acetobacteraceae; genus JAJZVS01. The sequence continues at coordinate 553,279 of OY970182.1, read as the reverse complement.
GGCCGAAGACCATCAGCACGACCGGCATGCGCTGGCCGATCAGCACCTGGGTCGCGAGCATCGCCACCACCCCCACGCCGCCCGCGACCCGCGCCACGGTGCCGCGCCCGGCCAGCAGCGGCGCCAGCACCGGGAGGAAGGCGGGAAACGCGAGCAGGAGGAAAGTGGACCCGGCGCGCGGTCCGTACATCGGCCCGGTCAGCGAGCCGTCGCCCCAGCGATGATAGCCGAAGATGTCGGTGCCGGTGAGGTATTGCTGCCAGCACTCGATGCCGACCCAAAGCGCGGTCGCCAGCACCACCCAGCCGAACCAGCGGCGCGCGCGGGGCTCGGCCAGCACCCATTCCTCCAGCGCGGCGAGGAAGAGGAACAGCCGCACCAGCACGATGGATTCGGAGATCTGGTGGCCATCGCCGAGCGCCACCGAAACCCCCACCTGCCAGACCCAGAACAGCAGCGCGAGCGCATGCCAGGGCCGCAGGGTCCAGGACCAGGGCCGCGCGATGCCGGACGTGGTCGCACGCGTGAGCAGGAACAGCAGGCCGATCAGCGACATCAGCGCATCGGCGAAGCCTCGGCTGGCCAGCAGCATCGGCGGCAGCACCAGCAGGGCGGCGAGCGCGATCCGCCGCGCCAGGACCTCATCGCGCAGCAGCCGGCGCAGCCGCGCGGCGTGCGATCCGGAGCCGGAAGCGATCGCCGCGCCGACGGCGGCGAAGGGGGTGCCGGACGGCGGGGAGGCACCCCCAGGTGCGCCAGGCGGAGCACCAGGATCAATAGCCGGTCGGTCCATCTGCCTTGCTCTCCTCGCGCGGTGCCGCCTCGGCCGGGGGATGGGGCGGCAGGGCGTGGCGCCCGCCCCAGGGGTCGCGCATCGTCCGGTCGCGCATCGTCCGGTCGCGCACCGTCCCGTCTGCCGCCAGGTAGTCGGGCCCGATCGGCACTTTCCCGGCCCCGCCCGGCAGATCGAGCACATAGGTGGGCCACGCCAGCCCCGTCACCCGCCCGCGCAGGGCGGCGAGCAGGTCCCGGCCCTCGGCGATCGGCACGTGGAAGCGCGCGGTGCCGGGGGCGGGGTCGAGCTGGTGCAGATAATAGGGTTTCACCCGAGCGGCCAGCATGGCGCGCAACAGCGCCTCCAGCGCCGGTGCGCTGTCGTTCACCCCGCGCAGCAGCACCGACTGGCCGAGCAGCGGGATCCCCGCGCGCCGCAGCCGATCGAGGGCGGTGCGGGCGGTGGGGGTGAACTCGCGCGCGTGGTTGGCGTGCAGCACGAGCCAGAGCGGGGTGGCGTGGTCGAGGGCGGCGACCAGCGTCGGGGTGATGAGGTCCGGGTCGGCCACGGGGACCCGGGTGTGGATGCGCAGGGTCTCGACATGCGGGATGGCGGCGAGCGTGTGCAGGAGGCTGCCGAGCCGGCGGGGCGAGAGCATCAGCGGGTCGCCGCCGGTCAGGATGACTTCGCGGATCGCTGTGTGCTCGGCGATCCAGGCGCAGGCGGCGGCGAGCTCAGCCTCCGTGAGCAGGCCGCCGTCGGGGCCGACGTGTTCGCGGCGGAAGCAGAAGCGGCAATAGACCGGGCAGACCAGCAGGGGCTTGAGCAGGGCGCGGTCCGGGTAGCGGTGCACGATGCCTTTGACGGGGGAGAGGGCGTCGTCGCCGATCGGGTCGGCGCGTTCGTAGGGGGCTGTGACGAGCTCGGCCGGATGGGGGACGAACTGGCGGCCGATGGGGTCATCGGGGGATTCGATGAGGGCGGCGAGCGTGGAGGGGATGGCGATGGCGTAGCGCGTCGCCACCGCGTCCAACGCCGGGCGTTGGGCGGGCGGAGCGAGGCCGGCGGCGATGAGCGCGGCAGGGTCGCGCAGGGTGGCGGATGGCGAGGGATGGCGCATGGGGGCGGGCGGGAGATAGGCCGGATCAGGGCCGCGGGCCAGGGGTGGGGGGATGGTGTTCACGACAACGCCCCACGTCACCGCCCCCTTCTGGCCGCGCCAGCGTAGCGTGCGCTTCCACAGGTTGGTGATGTTGTAGCGGAAGTCCCCGAGCGCTGCCGCGTTGGTCGGGATCGCGTGGTAGGCGTTGAAGCCCATCACGATCCGGCGCAGCCACGCCCCTTGCTCGTCGGCGACGGGAAAGGGTCTCAGACTACGTGGGACCGACGAGACACTGGCGATGGCGCACCCCGTCGTGTTGCCTTCCGCTACACGGAGAGCGTCGGCATCCCGGACTGATTTTGTTACGTGGCTCCATACCTGGCCCATCGCCTCCCCTGTCAACGCTTCGCCACGGACCTCGCGGTCCGACACGCATGACTCAGGGCCGATGCCGCTCGCTCTACCTTCCATCGTACGGGACGCGCACCCGCTGCCTCCTGCCGGTCTCCCGGCGCGCCCCTGATAAAACCTTGCCGGATCGCGGAGGCAACCCGCCCCGTCGTCCCCCCGGCTCCGATCAGCCGCGGCTCGCGAGATTGCCCCCAGGCGCCGCGAAAGTGCCGAAAGTCGAGCTGAAAGCGTGAAAAAACAATCGCTCTCATTGCGAACCCTGGTGGTGAGCGGTCGGACAGAAGAAGGATTCAACGCAAATGGCCGCAGATGCACGCAAATGGACCGAGCGGAACGGTCCGCCGGCGGCACGGGCCCGAGGCAGCAACATACGCCGCCGCACCGGATGGGGTGGGATCGCTGAAGCAGTGGAGCGCCCCCCCACGCGCCACGCGACACATCCCTGCGCCCCGTACTCCCCGCCCCAAACGCACCATCCTGTGCACCCGCGATCGGCGCTATCCTCCCCCCACCCATGTCCCCCGCCCCCCAAGACCTCCCCGTCGCCGCCGTCCTCCCCGACCTCCTCGCCGCCCTGGCCGAGGGACGCAACGCCGTCCTCCTCGCCCCGCCCGGCTCCGGCAAAACGACCCTCGTCCCCCCTGCCCTGCTCGAAGCCCCCTGGCGCGGCGACGCCCGCATTCTCGTCCTGGAACCCCGCCGCCTCGCCGCCCGCGCCGCCGCCACCCGCATGGCCGCGCTGCGAGGGGAAAAAGCGCCCGGCGGCCTGATCGGCTACCGCACCCGGCTCGATGCCGCCGTCTCCCCCGCCACCCGCATCGAGGTCCTCACCGAGGGCCTCCTGCTGCGCCGCCTCCTCGCCGACCCGCTGCTCGACGCCACTGCCGCCGTCATCCTCGACGAAATCCACGAGCGCAGCGTCGAATCCGACCTGGCGCTGGCCCTGCTGCGCGACCTGCAACGCAACCTGCGCCCCGACCTCCGCCTGATCGCGATGTCCGCCACGGTGGAATCCGCCAGGCTCGCCGCCCTGCTCGACGCGCGCGTGATCGAAAGTGCCGGCCGCCCCTACCCCGTCACGGTCGTCCACGCCGCCCGCGACCTCGCCGCCCCGCGCGACCTGCCGGACGCGATGGCCGCCGCCGTCCGCGCCGCACTTGCCGCCCACCCCGGCGATATCCTCGCCTTCCTCCCCGGCATGGCCGAGATCCGCCGCACCGAAGCCGCTCTCGCCGACCTGCCCGCCCGCGTCCTCCCCCTGCACGGCGACCTGCCGCAGGCCGCACAGGACGCGGCGCTGAGCCCGGCGCCGGGGGGAGCGCGGCGGGTGGTGCTCGCGACCGCAATCGCCGAGACCTCCCTGACCGTTCCCGGGGTGCGCACCGTCATCGACGGCGGCTTCCGCCGTGCGCCCAGGCTCGACCCCGGCTCCGGCCTCGCCCGGCTGGTCACCACCCGCGTCTCCCGCGCCAGCGCCGAGCAGCGTGCCGGCCGCGCGGGCCGCGAGGCGCCCGGCGTCGCGATCCGCCTCTGGACCGCCGCCCAGCACAGGGGTCTCGCCGCCTTCGACCGGCCGGAAATCCTGGAGGCCGAGCTGTCCCCCCTCCGCCTCGCCTGCGCCGTGTGGACCGACGCGCTCGGCACCGCCCCGGCCGACCTGCCGTTTCCCGATCCCCCGCCGGCGGGTGCCTTCGCCGCCGCCGGCAGCCTGCTCGCGGACCTCGGCGCGCTGGACACGGACGGCGCGGTCACCCCGCACGGCCGCCGAATGGCCGCCCTCGGCGCGCATCCCCGCCTGGCCGCGATGATGCTGGCGGCCGAGACGCCAGCCGAGGCCGCGCTCGCCGCCACCCTGGCCGCGCTGCTGGAGGAGCGCGACCCGCTGCGCACCCCTGGCCGAAGCACCCGGCCAGGCACGGCGCCACCGGCCGATATCGCGCTGCGCCTGGAGGCACTCGGCGCCGCCCCGGCAGGACCGGCGGGGCCAGGGGAACAGGCGCCGCGCAGCGCAGGATCGCCGGGATCGTTCCAGCCGCGGGCACCGTCGCCACGACCCGCAGCAGACCGACCCGCAGCAGACCGGCCCGCATCGGACTGGCCCGCATCGGCACGGGCCTCAGCGCAAAGCGTGCCGGACATCGAGCTCGACCGCGCCGCCCTGGCCCGCATCCGCCGCGCCGCGGACCGGTATCGCCGCCGCCTCGACCTGCCCGGCGCCCTCGCCCCCGCGGGCGATCCGGGCCGGCTGATCGCGGCCGCCTTCCCCGACCGCATCGCCGCGCGGCGCGACGAGCCGGGCAGCTTCCGCCTCGCCGGCGGCGGTGGCGCCCGCCTGCCGCCCACCGATCCGCTGGCCCGCGCCCCGCTGCTGGCCGTCGCCGCCCTGCAGGTGACCACCACGGCGCGCATCCGCCTCGCCGCTCCCCTCGATCCCGCCGATCTCCCGCCCGTGCTCGCCGCGCGCGTTTCCGAGCAGGTCGAGACGGCGTTCGACCCTGTCTCCGGCGCCGTGCTGGCCCGCCGCCGCCGCCGCCTCGGCGCCCTGGTCCTGAGCGACACCACGGCCGCGGCCGATCCCGCGGTGGCCGCGGCGGCGCTGGCCGCCGCTATCGCCGGCACAAGCCGCACCGGAACCGGGCCGACCGGAACGGACCGCGCTGGACCCGGCCCTGCCGGTAAAGGCCGCGCCAGTACCGGCCCCGCTGGCAAAAGCGCCGCTGGTACCGATCCAACCCGCAAGATCCCCACCGGCACGAGTCCCACCGGCACCAGCCCCACCGTCGCCAACCTCATCGGTACGGACCCGACCGACACTGCCCCCACCGGGACAGCGCCCACCGGAACAACGCCTACTGGAACAACGCCCGCTGGCACCGGACGATCGGCCGCGCTCTGGGAAAAACTCCCGTGGTCGAACTCGGCGCGCCAGTTCCAGGCGCGGGTGGCGCTGCTGCGCGCGCTGGAACCCGACGCCGACTGGCCGGACCTCAGCGATCCGGCGCTGCGTGCCGCCGCCGCCACCTGGCTCGCCCCGCACCTCACCGGCCTGCGCCGGCTGGCGGACCTCGCCAGGCTCGACCTCGCCGCCATCCTGCGCAGCGCCCTGCCGCGCCCGCTCGCCGCACGGCTCGATCGCCTGCTGCCCGAGCACGTCGCTCTGCCGCACGGCCGCGCGGCGATCGACTACACCGCCCCGGTACCCACCGCCGCCGCCCGCGCCCAGGCGTTCTACGGCCTGGGCGAGACCCCGCGCCTGGCCGAGGGCCGGGTGGCGCTCAGCCTCGCGCTGCTCTCTCCCGCCGGGCGGCCGGTGGCGATCACCGGCGACCTCGTTCATTTCTGGCGATACGGCTGGCCCGAGTTGCGCAAGACCATGCGCGGACGCTACCCCAGGCACGACTGGCCGGAACGGCCGGATGCCGTGTGAGGCGTGAGGCATGGGCAAAGAGCGTGCAAGCCGATCGAACCTGCGAAGGAACGCGCATTGAAAAACGCCTGGGTTTCCAGGCGATTTCGGCGGTGCGCGGGCACTCTTGCAGACACAACCGGGCGGCCGGGGGGGCAGGCCGCGCCCTCCGGACCGGCCGCCTGCAGGCGCGTCGTGCCGCCTGCGTCGGGGGTTCCGGCTCTCCGGGCGATGAACAAAGCCTCATCGCCGGTTTCTTGTTGCGCCCGCGTCCAGATGCCATGTCCCTCGCGAAAGGACCATGCCCGATCATGCCCCCGTCAAGCGCCCACGTGCTCAGCGCCCGTGTCTCCGGCGCCCGTGCTTAGCGCCCGTGGGCATGCCCGGCGGGGTCTGGCACTCGCGCTCGCCCTCGCCGTCGCCGGCTGCGGTCCGCTGCACGCACCGGCCGCGGCGCCGGACGCGCGGGTCACGCTCCCGAGTTTTGCTCCGCTCGTGCACCAGGTGCTCCCCGCGGTGGTGAACATCGCCGTGACCGAGACGGTGCATGGCATCGACATGCTCGACCAGTTGCCGCCGGAGCTGCGCAACAGCCCGCTCGGCAAGGACTTCCGCCGCCGCTACGGTAACCAGGCGGCGCAGGTCTCGGCCGCCGGCTCCGGCTTCATCGTCGCCCCGGACGGCGTGATCGTCACCAACAACCACGTGATCGCGCACGCCGACAAGATCGTGGTCGCGCTGCCGGACGGCCTCCAGGTGCCGGCCCGCATCCTGGGGCGCGATCCGCTCACCGACGTCGCGGTGCTGAAGGTCGATCCGCCGCACCCGCTGCCCGCCGTCACCTGGGGCGACTCGCGCAAGGTGCGGGTGGGCGACTGGATCCTGGCCGCGGGCAATCCGTTCGGCCTGGGCGGGTCGGTGACCGCCGGCATCGTTTCGGCGGAAGGCCGCAGCCTCGGCGGCGGACCGTTCGACCGATTCCTCCAACTCGACGCGCCGATCAACCCGGGCAACTCCGGCGGACCGACATTCGACATGGCGGGCCATGTGGTCGGCATGACGACGGCGATCTTCAGCCCCTCCGGCGGCTCGGTCGGCATCGGCTTCGCCATCCCGAGCGATCTCGTGCGCCAGATCGTCGACCAGTTGGTCGCGCAGGGGCATATCGATCGCGGCTGGCTCGGTGTGGCGATCACCGATGTGACCGGCGCCGACGGCACCCCCGAGATGGTCTCCGTGACCAGCGTCGAGCGGGGCGGCCCGGCGGCGCGAGCCGGGCTGCGCCCCGGCGACCGGCTGCTGGCGGTCGACGGCCGCCCGGTGCACGATACCGGGGCGTTGATCCGCGCGATCGCTGCCGTGCCGCCGGGCCAGATCGCACGCCTGACGCTTCGCCGTGGCACCGCCACGCTGACGATTCCGGTCACCGTCGGACACCGCCCGTCCGACGAACCGGATTAGGCGGACGTGCGCGATGCATGACGCGACCAGGACTTCTCTCTCCCCCCTTGCGGGGGGAGGAAGCCTCTCCTTCTTCCTCGCACGATCGACGCGAGCCTGTTGACACGTTGCAACCCCAGACCGGACCCGGAAGGACCAAGCGATGCGTATCCTGGTGGTGGAGGACGACAAAGACGTTGCCGGCTTCGTCGTGCGCGGCCTGCGCGAAGCCGGGCATGTGGTCGAGCATGCCGATAACGGCCGCGACGGCCTGTTCATGGCCGCGAGCGAGGTCTTCGACGCGGTGATCCTCGACCGCATGCTGCCCGGCGGCATCGACGGACTGCATCTGCTCGAAACCCTGCGGACGCAGAAGAACGCCGTGCCGGTGCTGATCCTCTCGGCGCTCGCCGAGGTGGACGAGCGGGTGCGCGGCCTCAAGGCCGGTGGTGACGACTACCTGACGAAGCCGTTCGCCTTCGCCGAGCTGCTCGCCCGGGTGGAGGCGCTGGCGCGGCGCGGCAAGGGCGAGGGCCCGGTCACCAAGCTCGCCGTCGCCGATCTGGAGCTCGACCTGCTGTCGCGCCAGGTGAAGCGCGCGGGGCAGAAGATCGACCTGCAGCCGCGCGAGTTCCGCCTGCTCGAATACCTGATGCGCCACGCCGGCCAGGTGGTGACAAGGACGATGCTGCTGGAGGGCGTGTGGGACTACCATTTCGACCCGCAGACCAACGTGATCGACGTGCACGTCTCCCGCCTGCGCCAGAAAGTGGACAAGCCGTTCCCGCAGCCGCTGATCCATACCGTGCGCAACGCCGGCTACATGCTGAAGGCCGAGGGGTGAGCCCGCCCGCCGCGTTCCGTTCCCGGCGGTGAGCGAGGGGGAAAGCCGGGGGCTCGTGCCGGTTCCACCCGGGGGGGCGGGGGCGGTCGCGCCTGGGCGCGCGGGAGAAGATGCGCCTGGGCGCGGGCAACACGCTGGGCCTGACACGCCGGGCCGTGCGGCGCGCGACATGCCAAACCGCGCCCGGGCGCCGCTGTTCCGCTCCGCCGGCGTCCGCTTCGCTCTCGTCTATGCCGGGCTGCTGGCAATCAGCGCCGCGGCGCTCGCGGTGTTCCTGTGGTGGGCGACCGCGGGCCTGCTCGACCGCCAGGTCGAGGCCGCCGTCCGCGCCGACGCCCGCGGCCTCGCCGAGCGCTGGGAGGAGGGCGGCATCCCCGCCCTGGTGCTGACGATCCAGGACCGCCTGGCCGAGAACGTCGACGACGACGCCATCTACCTGCTGACCACCCCGCTCGGCAGGCCGCTCGCCGGCAACCTGGCCCACTGGCCGACGGTGGTGCAGCGCACCGACGGCTGGTACGAGCTGCCGGTGATGCGTGCGGGCGTCCACTCGATCGGCCTCGTGCACCGCTACGATCTGCCGGGCGGCTACCAATTGCTGGTCGGGCGGGACGTGCGCAACCGGGCGCAGTTGCGCCGCCTGCTCACCGACGCGCTGCTCTGGGCGATGGGGGTGGTGGCAATCATGGTCACCATCGGCGCCGCCGTCGTGCGCAGCCTGTTCCGGCGCACCCTCGCCAATGTCTCCGCCACGGCCACCGCGATCGCAGCCGGCGACCTCACCCGTCGGGTGCGCCTGTCGGGGCGTGGGGACGAGTTCGACCAGCTCGCCGAGACCATCAACGACATGCTGGACCGGATCGCGCGGCTGATGGACGGGGTGCGCCAGGTCTCCAACGCGATTGCGCACGACCTGCGCACGCCGATCACCCGCGCCCGTACAAGACTCGAGGACGCGGCGATCCACGCGGCCACGCCCGAGGATCTGCGCGCCGCGATCGAGCGCGCCACCGCCGATCTGGATGGCATCGTCGCCGTGTTCCAGGCCCTGCTGCGCATCTCCGAGATCGAGGCCGGCTCCCGCCGGTCCGCTTTCGCCGGGTTCGACCTGGCGCCGGTGCTGGCCGACATCGCGGAGCTGTATGGCGCGGTGGCGGAGGAAAAGGAGGTCCGGCTGGACGTCGACCTGCCCGACCGCCTGGCCGCCTACGGCGATCAGGCGCTGGTGCAGCAGGCGGTGGCGAATCTGCTAGACAATGCGGTCAAATTCTCGCCCCCCGGTAGCACGGTGCGGCTGGGCGCCCGCGGCCGGGCGGGCCAGGCGGAGATCATAGTGGCCGACCAGGGTCCCGGGATTCCGGAAGCCGACCGCGCCCGCGCGACCGAACGGTTCTTCCGCGGCGAATACGCGCGCAGCACCCCGGGGGCCGGCCTGGGCCTCGCGCTGGTGCAGGCGGTGGCGCAACTGCACGGCGGCCGGCTGCTGCTGGAGGACGCTGACCCCGGCCTGCGCGCGCGCCTGGTGCTACCGACGTCGGAGAGCCCGCCCGAAATGTGACGGCGCGCCCCGCTTTGCGCCCGCCCCGCCACCAGCGTAAAACAGCCTCATGAGCGGCGCCGAGCAACTGCGGACGGAGACCCAGGCCTTCAAGCGCGAGCGCATCCTGCAGGCCGCGATGGCGCTGTTCTATGAGCGCGGCTACGTCGCCACGACGCTCGACGACGTGGCCGCCGCGCTCGGCGTCACCAAGCCGTTCATCTACACCTATTTTCGCGGCAAGACGGACCTGCTCGCCGCGCTCTGCACCCCCACGATCGAGCTCTCCCTGCAGGCAGTGGCCGAGGCTTCGGCCGGGCCGGGCAGCCCCACCGCGCGGCTGTGGCGGGCGATGGTGGACTTCACGCGGGTGCTGCTCGGCCGCCAGGCCAACATCGCGATCTTCTTCCGCGAGGAAAAAAGCCTGGAGCCGGCGGCGCTGGAAGAGATCACAACCCTGCGCAAGCGCTTCGACCGGGTGCTGTCGGCGCTGCTCGCCGAGGGGGTCGCGGCGGGGGAATTCGATATCCCCGACGTGAGCCTCGCCGCCCTGGCGATCGGCGGGATGATTTCCTGGAGCTACACCTGGCACCGCCCGAACGGGCGGCTGCCGCTTGACGTACTGTGCGAGCGCATGGCGGAGCTGGCCTTGCGCATGGCGGGGGTCGGGATCGCTCCGCCGGCGGGGTCATCGCCGTTCGGCTGAGCGCACTGGCTGCCGCCCCAGCGCCCCTCTCCTTGCGGGGGAGAGGGGGGCGTCGGGACGGACGCAAACACACGCAGATGCAGCGTGTCGCTTCAGCAATCCCACCCAATCCCGCGCGGCGGAGTATTGCCGCTGCCTCGGGCCTGTGCCGCCGGCAGGCCGTTCCGTTCGGTCCTGGACTGCCCCCCACCTGTGAGACACGAAATTAGACACACAACGTTGCCGTTGTCTCTTTTGTCGGCGGAGCCGCGCTTGCCGCTAGCGGCAAGCGCGGCTCCGCCGACAGCCTTGTCTCGAACGTCAGCGGGGACAGGTAGTCCAGCGCCGAGTGTAGCCGCTCACTATTATATATGTCATCGATGAACCGCCCAATCGAAGCCCGCGCCTCCGTCAGGTCGCAATAGCGCCGGCCATCCACCTCCTCCTTCTTCAGCGTGCGCATGAAGCTCTCCGCCATCGCATTGTCCCATGGGCAGGCAGGCCTGCTCATGCTCGGCTGAATACCGGCCGCGTCCAGACGACCGACATACTCGGCGCATGCATACTGAACGCCACGATCGGAATGATGGATCAAACCGCCCGGCACCACCTCCCGCTTGCTCAGCGCCATGTCCAATGCCGCCAACGCCAGGCTTGCCTGCAGATGCGGCGCCATGCTCCAGCCGATCGCGCGGCGGCTGAAAGCATCCAACACCACCGCCAGATACACGAACTCCTCCAGCAGCCGTACGTAAGTGATGTCGGCCACCCAAAGCTGATTGAGCGCCATCGCCACGACTGTCCGCGCCAGGTTCGGATACAGCCGGTGCTGATGCCGCGTGTCCGTCGTCACCACGAACGAGCGTTTTGGCACGCAAAGCAGATTGTCCCCCTTTCGCATGCGTTCCACCCGCTTGTGGTTCACCGGCCAGCCGGATCGCTTCAGCAGCACGGTGATCCGCCGGATGCCGTAATGCCGGTTCGCCAGCGACAGACGCTGGATCTCGTCGCGCAACGCCGTCTCCTCCTGGCGCGGCGCCGAGGCCTGCCACTGCCGATAGTACGTGGCCCGGCTGACACCGGCCAGCGCGCACATCCGCTCGATCCCGAGATTGCCTTGCTGCTGCGTCGTCGCCTGGATCACGGCGTGGACGTCGCCTCGCCAGGCGCGCCGTTCGTCCGGCGTCGTCCCCTGACCTGCTGCAAGGCTGCGCGAAAAAAATCCACTTCCAACTGCTGCTGGCCGATCTTGCGTTCCAGCTCGGCAATCCGCTGCTGCGCGTCCGACACCGTATGCGCTGCTGGTTCGCCCGGCGGCTCGCATCCGGCGGCCCAGGTCGCCGAGGGGCGGCCAGCGCGACGAAGATTCTCCGAGCCGCCAGCCGCATATTTGTCGCGCCAGCAATACAGCAACTTGCGCTCGAGCTTCAGCTCCTGCGCCAAACCGACGATGCTCTCCGCCTGCTGCATCCGCGCCAGCACCGAGAGCTTGAACTCCCGGGTGAAACTGCGCCGCTTCTTCTTGTCTGACACACATGTTCTCCTTCTCGAACAGTGTGTCTAATTATCGTGTCTCATTCCAGGGGGACAGTCCAGCAGTCCAGTCCATTTGCGTGTATCTGCGGCCATTTGCGTGCATTTGCGTTAAATCCTTCTTCTGCCCGGCCGCTCACCAACAGGATTCGCAATATAGAACGTCGTCAATTCATAACGTTATGATAACGATTCCGCTGGCGCTCACCCCGCTTGCGGCAACGCCTCGAACCGCACCGCGACGGCGGCGCTGGCGATCACGGCGACATCGCCCGAGGTGTCGTCCGGCACATCGAGGCCGCCCTTCACCACGCGCACCGTCGCGCGGCCGTGCGGCAGCGACGCCTGCACCTCGGCCGCATCCACCTGGTCCGGGCGCTGCACGCCGATGGTGACCTCCACCAGCATCGTGCGCGAATCCAGCCCCAGCGAACGGATCAGGCTGAGCGAAGAGTGGTGCAGCGCATCCTGCACCGCCCGCAGCGCCGCCTTGGTATAGTTGCCCCCATGCAGGTCGTTGCCGGCCCCCATCTCCAGGATGACACGTTTGGATGGCATGCGCTTGCTCCCCTCAGGCGATATCGAGCCGCACGACCGCCGCGGCATGGGCCATCACCGTCGAACCGGTGCCGGCGTCGTTCGGAATTTCCAGCCCGCCTGCGACGACGCTCACCGTTCCCGTGCCGTGCGGCAACACCGCGAGCACGGCGGCCTTGTCCACCTGGTCGGGCCGCGGCACGCCGATCGTGACGTCCACGACCATCGCATCGACGTCCAGGCCGAGCGCGTCGGCCACACTCAGCGAATTGTGCCACAGCGCGTCGCGCAGGGCGCGCACCGCCGCCTTCGTGTAGTCCGCGCCACGGATATCGGTGCCCATGCCGATCTCCAACACCATGCGCTTCAGGGTCATGTCGGGTCACCTCACCGGGTCGCGAGCCCGGCTGGCACCCGCTTGCGCGGGAGCCTAGGCCTGACAGGGTCCGCTGTCATATCCCGCGACGGCGGGTGCCGGGCTCCGCGGCGGCGCGGGCACCGCCATGCAGGATCGTCATAGAGCGCCGCGCTTGCCGGATCGGCGAGTCCGCTCATGTACGGCCGGGATCAGGGGCCATCTACATGCACGGCATCGCGTCTTCGCCCGCCGTCGAGCGGCACGCCGCACGGCGCGGCACCGACCTGGCAGCCAACGCTCGGTGGCCAGGCCCGGGGCGAAAAGCGTCACAGCGGAGCACCCTCCCCGCCCATGCCTCCCTTCTCGCCTGATACTCCCTTCTCGCCTGATACCCCCTTCTCGCCTGATACAAGGAACACGATCATGCCGGATCTTCATGTCAACGGGACACTGCATCACCTGGACGCGGATCCGAACATGCCGCTGCTCTGGGCGCTGCGCGACCTGATGGGCCTGCGCGGCACCAAGTTCGGCTGCGGCATCGGCGCGTGCGGCGCCTGCACCGTGCATCTCGACGGCGAGGCCGTGCGCGCCTGCATCACGCCCCTGCTCCTCGCGACCGGGCGGCAGATCACCACCATCGAAGGGCTCGGCAGCCACGGCGAACATCCTGTACAGCGCGCCTGGGCCCAGGCCAACGTACCGCAATGCGGCTACTGCCAGCCGGGGCAGATGATGCAGGCGGCGGCGCTGCTGAAACAGACGCCGAAGCCCACGGAGCAGCAGATCCTGGACGCCATGACCGGCAACATCTGCCGTTGCGGCACCTACCAGCGCATCAAAGCGGCGATCCGCATCGCCGCGGAGATGGCGTGATGGACCGGATCGTCAATCTGAGCCGGCGCGGGCTGCGCCAGCATGGCCTGAGCCGGCGCCGCGCGCTGGCCGGCCTCGCCGCGGGCGGCGTGCTGCTCGGGCTGCGCGTGCCGGGCTATTCGCCGATCACCCAGGCGGAAGCGGCGCCGGTCCCGGCGCCGGCCGGCATGCCGGCCGGCGGTTTCATGCCTAACCTGTTCGTCTCCATCGGCGGGGACAACCGGGTCACGATCGTGGTGTCGCGCTCCGAGATGGGCACCGGCATCCGCACCAGCCTCGCGCAGGTGCTGGCCGACGAGCTCGATGCCGACTGGCAGGACGTGCACGTGCTGCAGGCGCCGGGCAATCCCGTCTACGGCGACCAGAACACCGACGGATCCAAGAGCGTGCGCCTGTTGCTCGGCGTCATGCGCGAGGCCGGCGGGGCGGCGCGGCAGATGCTGGTTGCCGCTGCCGAGCGCCGCTGGGGCGTGGCCCCCGCTGCGTGCCATACCGACAACGGCGCGGTCGTGCGCAGCGGCTCGGGCACGCGCCTGAGCTACGGAGCGCTCGCCGCCGATGCGGCGCGCCTGCCGGTGCCGGCGGCCGGCCGGGTGACCCTGAAATCCCCTGCGACCTGGCGCTTCATCGGCAAGCCGGTGCCGATCGTCGATCTCGACGACATCGTGCACGGTCGCGCGGTGTACGGGATCGACGTGGTGCTGCCGGGGATGCACTACGCCTCGATCGAGCGCCCCGCGGTCTATGGCGGCACGGTCAAAACCTATGACGCGGGCGCGGCGCTGAAGGTGCCGGGGGTCATCCGCGTCGTGCAGATCCCGGGCGCGCCGCTGCCGTCGGGTTTCGCGCCGCTCGGCGGCGTCGCGGTGGTTGCGTCCAATACCTGGGCGGCGACGCAGGGGCGGACGAAGCTGCAGATCGCGTGGGATGACGGTCCGAATGCCGGCTACGACACCACGGCCTACGCGGCGCAACTTGCCGACACCGCGCGCCGGCCGGGCAAGGTCGTGCGCGACAACGGCAATACCGGCGCCGCGCTGACCGCGAGCGCAAAGCGGGTGAGCGCCGATTATTTCGTACCCCATCTCGATCACGCCATGATGGAGCCGGAAGCCGCGGTGGCCCGGTTCGCCGACGGCAAGTGCGAAATCTGGACCGCCACGCAGAACCCGCAGGCGGCGCGCACGACGGTGGCGGCCACGCTTGGCATCGATCCGTCGGACGTGACCGTCAACGTGACCCTGCTCGGCGGCGGCTTCGGCCGCAAGTCGAAGCCGGACTACGTGGCGGAGGCCGCCTTCCTCTCGCGTGCCATCGGCGCGCCGGTGCAGGTGCTGTGGACGCGCGAGGACGACCTGCGGCACGGCTACTACCACGCGATCTGCGCCCAGCACCTGGAAGGTGCGCTCGACGCCGGCGGCAAGCCGGTCGCGTGGCTGCACCGGACGGTGTTCCCTTCGATCGCTTCCACGTTCCGGCCCGGCGTGCTGTACGGCGCGCCGGGCGAGCTCGGCCAGGGCGTCACCGACATGCCCTACGACATCGCCAACGTGCGCTGCGAGAACGGGCCGGCGGCGGCGCATGTGCGCATCGGCTGGTACCGCTCGGTCTACAACATCCCACATGGTTTCGCAGTCGGTTCGTTCATCGACGAGCTGGCGGCGGCGTCCGGCAAGGACCACGTAGCGTTCCTGCTCGATGCGCTGGGTCCGGACCGCAAGCTCGATCCGGCGGCGCTCGGCATCGACTATCCGAACTACGGCGCCTCACTCGCCAGCTATCCGATCGATATCGGCCGCTTCCGCGGGGTGGTTTCGCTGGCGGCGCAGCGCTCCGGCTGGGGCGGGACGCTACCTGCGGGCCAGGCGCGTGGCATCGCCGTGCACCGCAGCTTCCTCACGTATGTCGCGGCGGTGGCGGTGGTGGCGGTCGGCGACGACGGCACGGTGACGGTGCCGCGCATCGATCTCGCGGTCGATTGCGGCATGGTGGTGAACCCTGACCGGGTGGCCGCGCAGTTCGAGGGTGCGGCGGTGATGAGTCTCGGCAACACCTTGTTCAGTGCGGCGACGTTCCGGAACGGCCGGGCGGAGCAGAGCAATTTCAGCGACTACCTTGTTGCACGCATGGACGCCACGCCGAAGACGCATGTCTACGTGGTACCGAGCAGCGCCCCGCCCGGCGGCGTCGGCGAGCCGGGGGTGCCACCGGTGGCCGCTGCGATCTGCAACGCGATCTTCGCCGCCACCGGCAAGCGGATCCGCAGCCTGCCGGTCGATCCCGCGCAGCTTCGCAAGACGTGAGGCTGGGCGCGCCGGCGCCGCAGATCAGCTGCGTGCGCCGGCGCTGCCGCGAACGGATCGGGCGAGCCGGTCCCCTTTCCCCTGTCCGGGTCACCACCAGGCGGTGCGGATCGGCAAATTCCGGCCGCGGATCATATTCCGCCTGCGGACCGGCACCCCGGCGCCTCCCTTGACACCCTGAATCCCCGCCGGTAGCTACCCGAGCAGCCGCCCTGTCGGGCTGCGATTTCGTCAAGGGGAAATGTCCATGTCCGCAGCTTCCAGCTACGGTTTTTCGCGTCGCGACGTGCTGGGATGGACGCTTCGGAGCGCCGCCGTCGCCCCGTTCGGCGCCGCGCTGCTCGCCCCCCGCCCGGCGCTGGCGGCGTCGAACGCCGGCATCCGCGGCCAGCAGGGCAAGGCGGTCACGCTGAAATTCGGCTCCTCCCAGCCGACCCACACCGAGAACGCGCATACCGTCTTCTTCGACAAGTTCGTCGCCGAACTGATGCACCGGACGAACGGCAAGGTCGGCGCCATTTTCTACGGCGACAGCCAGCTCGGCCCGGAAGACAAATATCCGAACCAGCTCAACACCGGCACCCTCGACATGATGCTGACGGTGTCCGACTGGTCGCCGATCGTGCCGGAGCTCGGCGTGCTGACCATGGGGTTCCTGTTCACCTCGATCGGCCAGCTCGGCCACGTCATGGACGGCAGCGCCGGGCGGCAGCTCCAGGGCATCTTCCACCAGAAGACGCAGGCCGAAATCCTTGGCTGGTGCGTCAATTTCGGCGGCCGGAACGTGCTGAGCAAGGCGCCGATCGCGACGCCGGCGGCGTTCCGCGGCAAGAAGATCCGCGTGCTGCCCTCGCCCACCTTCGTGCAGACCTTCCGCCTGCTCGGCGCCGATCCGGTGCCGATGAGCTTCAACGAGGTCTACATCTCGTTGCAGACCGGCGTGATCGACGGGCTGGAGCATGACGCGCCGACCATCCTGCAAAACAAGTTCTTCGAGGTCGCGAAGAACCTGACCCTGACCAACCATATCTTCGATCCGCTGGCGCCGATGATCTCCCGCCGCACGTTGGAGCGCCTGTCCGTCGCCGACCGCCATGCGGTCCGCCAGGCCGCCACCGCCGCGGCGCAGTTCCAGCGCCCCAAGGCCGCCGCCGCCGCGCAGCAGGCGCTGGACACGCTGAAACGGAACGGTGTCAAGACGATCCCGATCGACCGCGCCACGCTCGCCACGGAGGTGCGGCCGCTCTGGACCAGCTTCACCACCCAGCACCCCGACACCAAGCCGGTGCTGCAAGCCATCCTGACGGAGACCGGGCAGAAGGTCTGAGCATGCCCATGCCGGCGCGCCGCCCGCTGGTCGAGCGGATCGTCGCCGGCATCGTTGCGTCCCTGTGCGCCGTGGTGCTGACGATCGGCGTCGTGGTCGTGTTCCTCGACGTCGTGTTCCGCTATTTCCTGTCGAACCCGCTGCAATGGGGCGACGAGGTCGCGATCGCGGTGCTGATCGCGATCACGTTCCTCGGCGCCGCGCTGGCGCTGTACCGCTCCGAGCATCTCGGCGTGCAGGCGTTCCGCAACCGGCTCGATGAAGCCTGGGCGGACGGCGCGGACGGGGTTGCGGCCTGGGTGGTGCTGGTGGTTTCGGTCTGCCTCGCCTGGTCCTCGGTGCCGCTGCTGCAAAGCGTCGCCGGGCAGACGACCTTGAGCGGCAGCCTGCCGGCGAGCATCGACTACTACCCGCTGCTGGTCGGCGGCGTCGCGATGAGCGTGTTCGCGCTGTTCCACCTCGTCCGCGTGCCGGCGCACGCGCGGTGGTCGTCGGCGGTGGTGGTCATGGTCCCGGTCGCGGCCCTGCTGGCCTGGGGCGCATTCGCCCCGGCCTCGGCGGGCGCCGGCATCTGGATGATGCTGGCGATCGATGCCGCCTGCCTGGTCGCCGCGGTGCCGGTGGCCTTCGCGCTCGCCGCCGGCAGCCTGGGCTACATCGCGATCACCGGATCGTTGCCGATCGTCCAGTTCGGCCAGGAGATGCAATCGGGCGTCGCGAGCTTCGTGCTGCTGGCGATCCCGTTCTTCGTGCTCGCCGGGCTCGTGATGGGGGTGAACGGGATGTCGCGGCGGCTGATCGCCTTCCTCGACATGGTGCTGGGCCAGGTGCGCGGCGGGCTGAGCGTGGTGATGGTCGCCGCGATGGCCGTGTTCTCCGGCATCTCCGGTTCGAAAAGCGCCGACGTCGCGGCGGTGGGATCGATCATGGTCCCGGCGATGCAAGACTCCGGTTACGACGAGAACGACGCGGTGGCGCTGCTCGCCGCATCGGCGGTGATGGGGGAGACGATCCCGCCCTGCATCAACATGATCATCCTGGGCTACGTCGCCAATGTCTCGATCGCCGGGCTGTTCATGGCGGGGCTGCTGCCGGCGCTGGTGATGGCGCTGGGGCTGGTCCTGGTGGCGGTGCTGACGGCGCGCGGCCCGCGGGCACGCGACGGCAGCGCGTTGCCCTGGCAGGCGGGGGCGCGCGCGTCACGTTCGCTCGGCTATGTGGTCCGCACCACCGGGGGCGCGCTGACCGGGGTCGTTCTGATCGTGATCATCGTCGGCGGCATCGTTGGCGGCGTGGCGACGCCGACCGAGGTTTCCTCCGTCGCGGTAATCTACGCGCTGTTGGTCGGCGCGGTGCTGTTCCGGGAAATGAGCTGGCGGTCGTTCGGCGATTTCATGGTGCGCTCGGCCTCCTTGTCGGGGATGATCCTGTTCATCGTCGCGGCGGCGGAACTGCTGAGCTACCTGCTCACGGTCAACCTGATCCCGCAGCACATGGCGGCGAGCCTGGCGGCGATCGGGTCGTCGACCGGAAGCTGGGCGTTCCTGCTGATCGCGATCGGCATGCTGATCGTGATGGGGTCGGTGCTGGAGGGCGCGCCGGCGCTGATCATCTTCGGACCGCTGCTGCTGCCGGCGGCGCAGCGGCTGGGGGTAAATCCATTGCACTTCGGTATTCTGCTGATCATTTCGATGGGTATCGGGCTGTTTGCGCCGCCGCTTGGGGTGGGGCTCTATACGGCCTGTGCGGTGGGCGGGGTGCCGATGGAGCGAGTGGCGCGGCCGATCGTGAAATACCTGGCGATCGTGTTTGTTGCCCTGCTGCTGATCGCGTTCGTCCCGGCGATCACCTTGGCGCTGCCGCGGTGGCTGGGGGTTTCGTGAGGGGGCGGGGCGGTGCCTGGCTCGGATGCGGCCCGGGATGGGGCCACGTCGCTCACCGCTGCGCAGCCGCATAGGCTTCGGCTTCATTATAAGCTGCTGGGCGTGTGCCCCCGGATTCGAGCCGCGCACCCGGCCGCCGAGGCGACAAAGGGTTCGGCGGCGGGCTGGATATTCTAGCCCCGTTCGGCCTATCACCCACGGATGAACCTGGAACGGGAGCCGAGTGTGCGGATGCTGGCCAACGATCTGATCAAGCGGATTCCCGGCGTGCGCAGGCTGATGGCCAGGGTCGACGGTATCGAGCAGCGGCTGAAGCTGCTGGAATCCTGGACCGAGACCGGCCGGCACGGCCCGGACGGCCCGGACAGCTTCCCATTGCAGCCGTGGTGGACCCGCAGCTTCTGGGAACCCACGGTCGCGCTGGCGATTCGCGATCATTGCCGGCCCGGCGATGTGGTGTTCGATGTGGGCTGCAACGCTGGCGGCCTGGCGCTGATGATGTCGCGCCTGGTCGGCCCGCGCGGCATCGTGCTGGCGTTCGAGGCCAGCCCGCGCATCATCGACAAGACGCACTACAACCTGGTGCAGGCCGGATGCCATAACGTCACCTTGTTCCACCGTGCGGTGTGGCACAGCACCGGCGCGCTGGTGAACATGGCCGCCGGGTCGCATCTGAATGACCGGATCGAGGCAGGCGCCACCGGGATGTCGGTGCGCACCATGGCGCTGGACGACCTTGCCGCTGCCGGCGATTTCCGCCCCGGGTTCATCAAGATGGACATCGAGGGCGCCGAGTTGGATGCGCTGCGTGGCATGTCCCGGCTGCTGGCCGAGGTGCGCCCGGTGCTGGTGTTGGAACAATCGCCTGATGACATGCGCTGTCACGACCTGCTGACCGCGGCGGACTATCTGGCGGTGGACCTGTCCACCTATCGGCCGATCCGGGTCGCGGCGGATTTCGGCCGCGGCGCGGGCGTGGCCAATGTGTTGTTCGTGCCGCGGGAGCGGACCGCCACCAGCCCCTATTTCAGCGCCGCCGCGCCGGAGGAGGTGGCGGTGCTACCGGCCGAACGGTTCCTCCGCGCGGCCAATGGCGACATCAGCCTGACCGAGCCGCTGGACCTGCCGGCGGGGCGCTATCTGGTGCGCGCCGATTTCACCGCGGAGGGGGCGGACAACGCGGTGTTCGCCGGGGTGGAGGCGGACGGGGAGGTAATCTTCCGCTATCACACCTTCACCCGCTTCATGGCGGACAGCTATGCGGACTGGGTGATCCAGCTCGACCGGCCGGCGCGGGTGGCGCCGTTCGTTCGCTTTCTGGAGGGGGCCGATCCGACCATGCGCTGGAACGGGGCGACCATCCTGCGGCTGCCTGGGTTCGACGGGTGGGCCGCGCCGGTGGTGGAATAGAATGGGGAGCTAAGTTCTGCCACCCGGTGGCACGGGAGGGGAGTTGTAACAGGTGCGTCTCTTGTAACAGGCGCATCCCTCTGTTACCTTAGTCAACTCCCCGTTCGATTGATGGGGTCCGCTTCAATCCGAAGGAGAGTACCCCTATGATCGCCCGCCGCATTCGAGACCTAGCGAGAGGATTACTCGGGACCTATATCATCGAGCAAAGGTTGGTAGAGCTTCGAGATGCGGTACGCGGATCGGCTCAGTCTGGCGATCTGAATGCTCGGGTCAACGATCTAGTGGCTGAACGTAAGGAACTGGAAGCACGGCTTGGGGACGCCGAGTTGCGCCTGCGGGCGGTCGCCGATCTTGCGGCCCACGCTGTCGTCCGTGATGTCGGGATCATCGCCTATCTGGGCTTTCCCTCGTACTTCTTTCGACAGGATACGGCGCTTAAGAGCATGGCAGCTGATGGCCCAGGGCCTTATATTGACATGTCGGCAGCGCGAGCCTTGGTCGCTGGCCGCATCGCCGGTCGGCACCATCGCTCGCCCGACGAAGTCGTTCATTCGTTTTGGTCGACCTTCGACAAGCACGACTACAATGCGATCCATGCACCTATGCTCGCAGCGTTGCATGGGGCAGGCTTGCCGGCCGACTTCGTGGATGTTGGCGCCAACGTCGGAGACACCGCAATGGCTGCGGCCGAGGCGATTGAGATACTTGGGCTTAACGCCTCCGTTCACTCCTTTGAGCCCGGACGGGTCTTCGAGCTAGCCCGCGCGAACGTTTCGTTGAACGAACTTGGTCGACGGATAAGTGTGCACAACCTAGCTGCTTCGGATATCGAAGGGTACGCGCCGATGCAGGTTATGATTGGACATACGGAAAGCGGATCTATCGGTGGTATCTCGGCACATTATGATCTACCGCTAGGAGAGACGCATTTCGTGCGTACCGTTCGCCTCGACGAGTTTCTTCCGAATGATGGACGCCCTTACTATCTTAAGATAGACGCCGAGGGCGTAGATTTCGCAGTCGTGCGCGGAGCAAAAGGGCTCATAGAGAGCGGTCGTGCGCCGATCATCACACTCGAGTTTATGCCCAGGTACACCTCGGCTACCGACCTGGAAATTGCACGAGGGCTGCTGCGTGACTACGAACTATTCAACCTCCGTGGGCTTGATCTCGAAGGTCACTTCGATCGTTTTGATCTCGTTTCTGGGGAATCGTTTTCTCCGTGGGTCAGTGCCGTGGCAGCTTCACCGCACGGCTGGACCGACGTTGCATTTATTTTGCGCCGAGTGATCGACTCCGCGCCGATGGCTGTGTTTCGCGAAGGCTACGACAATTACGCAAAGACCCGCAACGCGAAGCTTTGTTCGTAACCACCTTGCGGGTGGCGCTTGGCCCCCCGCCGGGAGCAGGCGCTTACATTCGGCAATATGGTGATGTCAGGTCGGGGCGGAACGATCGATGGCTTGACTCCATCCGATGTGGCAGCATCAGTTCGTGCATTCCGGCGGTTTAACGAGTCTGATATAGCAACCAATAATGGACCGGTACAGCGCAAGTATTGTAGAATTGACCGCCAACTCTTGGTCGCCCGGGCTAAGGCACAGGGCATGACGTTCAGCCGAGGCGGGCTGCCGGCGTCGGTGCGCAGCAGACGGTCCAGAAGGCGCAGCGCGGCCATCGCCTCGCCGTCCGCTCATGCTGCCCAGCCGCACCCACGGGGCAGCGGTCCCGCCGCTCGCGGGCCATGCCCCCCTTCAGCCGTTCCCCCGCTTCCTTTCTCACGGGGAAATCTCAGCCGCCGCTTTTGCACTTCGCGGAGTAGACAAGCTACCTGGCGGCTGGCTAAATGCTGAGCATGTTGATGCATCGCCCCCTTCAGGTTGCCCGCTGGTTCGCAGCGCGACTCCCTCCGATCCAACGCCTTCGAGATGCGCGTGATGCCGCCATCTTGGACCGTGACGCCGCTCTGGCGACGCGCGTCTCTCTTATCGGCGGCATGATCCGCGCAAGCGCTCCCGGCGCCTATTTCCGGACGATTCTGAACGGCGTCGATGTCTGGCTACCGCGCGATACGTTGCGTACAATGGTGCACTGTGTTCATCTGCGTCCTGAAGACAGCGCCCTGGTCGTGTATGTGGAGACCGCTCACCTTAACTGGATGATGCAGCGCCTGCAAGGAGGCGGCACATTCCTCGATGTGGGTGCAGCGACTGGTGCAACGACTTTGCCGATTGCCATGGGTCTCGACGCATCTGTTTCGGTAATCGCTTACGAACCCGCCCGCCGATCGCGCCGACTTCTGACGGAGACGCTCGAAAGGAACCATGTTCACGGGGTCGAGGTTCGGGACGTCGCTGTCTCGGACATGACAGGCTGCGCGGACTTCTGTGAAATGCCCTTCGATGATACGGACGCGGCGCCCTACATGCCCGAAACATCGTCGTTGTCTGCTCCCTATGTGGCAAAGGCTGCGACTGCAACCTACGCGGTGCAGATAACAACGCTCGACGATGACATGGCAACCCGGAGCCTCCAGGGACCGCTCGTGATAAAAATCGACGTGGAAGGTTTCGAGGCCAACGTGTTGCGCGGCGGGGCGCGGCTGATCGAACAGCACCACCCGCACCTATCAATCGACATTCACGCTGCGCCCTTTGGCTCAGGCGAAACGACCGAAGCGGATTGTCGAGCCATCCTGAGCAATCTGGGCTACACCTTTGAGAACATGGGGCATGTTCTACTATGCAGTCCGGAGTGACTTAAGAAAGAGTTATCAATTACGCCCATTTTTTATCGGGTGGCGTCGGCGCATGGCGTCTAGCCTGCCACTCGTTAGTTGCTGGAGGACCGGTCGTTCGCGAATGGTGCGTAAACCACATCGACCCGCCTCCACGCCACGACAAATTCGTGTCTATCGAGCCCAGATCCACAAACGGATCCCGGAGCTTGGCCTCGAACTCCGGACTGCGGCAAACCCACGACGTCGGCAGCAACGGGGTCAACCTATCCAGCGAGCACATCAAATACACTGCGAGCAGATACTGCTCATTCCAGTACCAGTGCTTGAACGAATCCGGATAATCCCACGGCAGCACGATGTCGTGTAAGTGGACGATCACGCCGGGCCTGATGCGTGGCAGCACGTCGATGAAGAACACCGTCACGTCGGAGTTCATGAAGGACCGGTGCGAACCGTCAAAGAACAGAATATCGCCCGACTGCAACCGGTCAAAATCTGCGACATCACAGGTTTCCAGGCCATCACGGATCACTTCGTCACAGATGGCATCGATCTCCCGCCGCGGTTCCGGGTCGATCGAAACGACCTTGGTCCGCAGGCCCGCATCCTTGATCGCCTGTCGGGCGAAGCAGGTCGTCATCCCGGACCCTATCTCAAGATAGGTCTTCGGTGCGTACTTCTGCACCATGGCGTAAAGCGCCAGAGAATCAAAAGCGCAGATGGGCCCGCCCACCCAGGCCGGTGCCAGCGGCGCGCTGGCCGATAGCGAAACCGGTATGTGCCCCACGCCGAGGGTCCGCATGTAAGCAAGAAATTCCATATACGCGTCGTTGTGCTGCGTGAACCAGGATGCGAGGGCTTCGATCTTTCCGCGCGAGTAGCCGTACCGAGGCGCGAATTCACGTGATGGCGGATATTCCAGGGGGATGGCGTAGCGTGAATATTCGGTGCCCGGCAAAATCTCGAGCGAACCCGCCGGTGAGTCAGGGGCGCCCAAGTCGGCATACAATTCCCCCACGATCCGCTCGAGTTGCCCAAAAACCTGTTTCGTACCGGCCGCACGACGGATCCAGTCGATTATCCTAGCGTACATCCAAGCCCCCCGGGTTCTCGTTTCGCGGCTACGGACATCGCCCGTGACGACCCTGCGCAAGGCTCATCACGTTGCTCATGCGGAGCGTCCGCGCTCTCCCAGGCGACCCGACGCGCCGGAGCAGATCGCACCCGGCGACCCTCCGCCCCGCCCCAACGCGGTCGCCGCGTCCCCCCTCACGCCCCGCTCCACGACCACCAATGCTGCTCGTAGCGGTTGTCGTTGAACACCTCGTAATGCGGTCGTGCCGGCAGATCGAACAGTACGCGATGCTGCTCCGCCACCTGTCGATGCGCCGCCTTCACCCGCGCGAACACGTACCGCGCGTGGTTCAGCCCGCGCGGGCCGCGGGTCAGCGGGCGCGGCAGTTGATCCAACCCGCGCAGCGTGGCCAACGCGGCCCCGGTCGCCTGAGCCGCCTGCTGCACCCATGCCGCCGGCACATCCGGCCGCCCGGCCAGGGACCGCGCGATGGCGTCCGCAAGTTCGAAATCGCTGCTCAGGTGGCCGCAGAAGGATTTGCGGTAGTTCAGTGCCGTGCGCAGCAGCGCCACCGCCTCCGCCGCCGGCCGGTCGGCGAAGGCGTGGCGCATCCCCGCCGGCGTGCGCCACAGATACCACGCGCGCAGATCCTCGATCTCGGCGCGCGGATGCGCCGTGGTACGCTCTTCGGGGTAGTTGTTGAACACGCCCAGCATGCGCGGCACATGCACCGAGTGGATATGCGGCAGAATCCGGCTCTTGAACTCGGTATCCCCCGCGGCGCGGAAGCTTTCGTCGTAGAAGCCGAACCGGTCGTGGATGCTGCGCCGGTACAGCCCGCCGACCCAGGACAG
Organism: uncultured Pseudomonadota bacterium; assembly: GCA_963708095.1. Lineage (GTDB taxonomy): Bacteria > Pseudomonadota > Alphaproteobacteria > Acetobacterales > Acetobacteraceae > JAJZVS01. The sequence continues at coordinate 528,180 of OY970182.1, read as the reverse complement.
GTAGCAGGTCTCCAGATAGACCATATCCTGCCGGTAGCCGGTGCGGTCATAGGGCATGATATCGCCGTCGTAGACGCCCTCGGCATCCACCGAAGTCACGATACTGTCGGCCATCGCCCAGTCCGCGCGCGGGTCCGCGTCCAGCGCCGCGGCAAGCGTGTGCAGCGCCTCGGGATGCAGCCCCTCGTCGGCGCCGAGGAAGGCCAGGTACGGCGCCTGCGTCAGCCCGATCCCGCGGTTCCACGCCTGCTGGATCGTCTCCCGCTGCGCCGAGCGGGCGTAGACCACCGGCAGGTCCCGGCGCGCCAGGAACCCCTCCAGCGCCGCAAGCTCGTCGGTGGGCGAGTTGCTGTCCACCAGCACCACCTCAAGCTCCCCGCGCGCGACCAGCGATTGCTGCGCCAGGCAGGCGAGCAGGGTGGGCAGCTTGTCGGCGGCGTTGTAGAGCGAAACGATCACGGCAACCCGCCGCGGCTCCGGCCCGCGCCGATCGTCCACCATCGCCAGCGGCAGGTCCCGCTTGCGGCGGTTGCGCCGGAACGCGTCCTGCATGAGCTCCAGGCAACGGGCGTCCCGCTCCTCCGCCGGGCCGAACATGGCCTCGGCCGTGGCCGCCTCGCGCTCGAAGCCCTCCGCCTGCAAGGTCGCACGCACGAACGGCAGGTCCCCGTAGGTGTCGCGGCCGAGCCAGCGCATGACGCGCAGCGCATAGGTCGCCGCAACCAGGTCGCGGCCCAGCGCGCGCTCCAGCCGGGCCATTTCGCGGAACAGCGGCACCCGGTTCACCAGATGCTCGTCAACCAGGCGGGACAGGTGGCGCAGTTTGGCCCGCTGGTCGACGAAGTCGGCCTCAGGCGAGGCGAGCATGTCGTGCCGCAGCCCCTCCAGCCGGCGGCTGCGATCGATCTGGCGGAAGGTACGCGGCGAGAAGTTGCTCCGCCGCTCGATCGTCCGCCGTATCGCCTCCTTCGCCGCCCGGCGCAGCCCGCCGCGGCGCAGCCGATAGAGCGCGCGTGCCGAGGCGAGCAGGCGATGCCCTTGCGGTCCCACAAGATCAAGCTGCCGACGCACGACCGACGGCAGCAGCCGCTCGATCGTCCGGGCGAGGCGACGCACCGGCACCAACGGCTGCACCGCCGCCTGACGGAGGCGGGACCGCTGCTCCAATCGCACCAGCGTGCCGAAACGTGCAGCCAGTTCCACCACCGTCTGGCGGCCGTCCATATCGACCTGCGGCGCCGGGCGGTAGATATCATCGAACGCACCGAACGGCGGCGGTTCCAGTCGCTGCACCGCCGCCACCACCTCGGCCCGGCGCGCATCGTAGTGACGGAGCACATCGGCGGCGGCGGCGGCGGCCGTGCGGGCGCAGTCCACGTCCACCACCAGCCAGGCGAGCTCCGGGAGTTTCTTCAGCAACCATTCGGCTGCGCCGGCGTTGCGGGAGATCAGCGCCGGACAGCCGCGCGCCAAAGCCTCGAGCGTGACGAGGTTGAACGTATCGTGGCGCGACGGCAGGAGCAGCACGGTGCGCTCGGTCAGCAGGCGTTGCACCGGCTCCCGTCCCAGGCCGCCCACGATCTCCGGCCGCAGGCCACGCAGCCGCGCCATGCCTGCCAGGATGGTATCCGAACCGAACCCCATATGATTGAATCCGTCCGGCCCGATGATGAGCAGCCGGCGGTACAGGTTCGGGTCCACGCACCAAGCGAGGTCCAGGAAAAGGTCAGGACCCTTCCATTTCTCCCGCCGGCCGACGAACACGAAATCCGGCGGCCCCGCGCGCGGCGTGCCCGGCGTCGGGTCGCCAGCAGCCACGATGCTCAGCGGGTTCACCATGTTGATCGGAAGCGGCGCTTTCGCCTGCCATTCGCGCGCATAGGCAGCGCTGATCGCATAGCGCGCATCGGCGGCACGGAATTGCAGTTCCTCGCGGATCCGCATTTCGTCCAGCTGGGCGGGGGCGCCTGGCGCCGGCCAGCCGCCTGCCCAGGCGGAGGAAAGCGTGCCGTGCAGGGCCAAAGCTACGATGTCGCAATGCAGCCCCTCCGCTTCCAGCGCCGCGCGGATGAATATGCCGTGCTGGGTGTAGTCCGGCACGTCCACCACGTCGAAGCTATGGCCCGGCAGGTGCTGTGCCACGCTGAAGGCCAGGTTGCGGGCATCCTGGTAGGCCCAGAGCAGATGCGCCTGCTCGTGCGGTAGATCGTCCCGCACCGCCCGGTATTTCGGCACGAAGGGAATGGCGACCGCGTTTGGCGGCCGCGGCGCGTCGGGTCTTTCGTTCCGTATGAAATAATGAAATCGATCCTGCGGGCGCAACGCCATCAGGCGTCGCGACACGGTCTGTCCGCCGCCCAGATTGCGGAACAGGTCGATCTCCGTCAGGAGCACCTGTCGCCCTGCCCCGGAAAGGCACGCGTCCAGTTTTGCCGCCGTCGTCACCGCGTCCATCGCGTCACCCCGTCAGTATGGTGGACCCGATGGTGTCCAGCCCGATGCGGGTGATGGCGGCCCCGGCCAGCCGCTCGCGGAACCGCTCCTGGCGCTCCGCCGGCACCAGCATCAGCAGGAACCCGCCGGACCCGGCGCCGCACAGCTTGCCGCCCAGCGCGCCTGCATCGCGGGCCGCCGCGTACAGCGCATCGATCTCCGGGCCGCTGACCTTGGAAGAGAGGCGCTTCTTCGTCTCCCACCCCTCGTGCAGCATGGCGCCGAAATCGGTCAGCATGCGTTCGGGATCGTCGCCCTCCAGCACCTCCACCGCCTGGTCGGTCAGGGTCAGCAGGTGCGAAAGATCGCGGTCCACCGTGCCTTGCTTCGTCCGCGCCATCTGCTCGTCCAACGTCGCGGAGGCGAACCGGGTCACGCCGGTATAGACGAGCAGCAGCGAATCGGTGAGCGCCGCCAAGGACGGGCCGCCCATCTGCACGGGGCTGATGCGCGTGCGCTGGCCTTCGAAGTCGAAGCGGTTCAGCCCGCCGAAGGCTGCGTGGTACTGGTCCTGCACGCCGACGTTCTCCGCCAGCAGCTCGCGTTCCACGAACACCGCCTGGCGCGCCAGATCGAGCTTGGTGATCTGCCGCTTCTGCAACGTGCCGATCAGGTTGAGGAAGCCCACGGTGAAGCTGCTGCTGCTGCCGAGCCCGCTCTTGGCCGGCAGGTCCGCCATGATGGAAAGATCGAGCGCCTCCGTCACGCCGCAATGCGCGATCACGCTGCGCACCACGGGATGCTGGATCAGTGACGCATCCGTGACCGTCTCGATCCGGGAATAGCTGACCCGGTAGCGGTACTCCAGGATCGACGACAGCCGCAGCGCGGAGATGTAGATGTATTTGTCGATCGCCATGCCGACCACCGCGCCGCGGGCACGGCGGAAATATTCCGGGTAGTCGGTGCCGCCGCCGAAGAACGAAACGCGCAGCGGCGTGCGAGAGACGATGATCATGCCGTGTGCTCCTGCGCGATGCCGCCAGCGAGCGCGGCGCGCACCCCCGCCTCGATCCCGTAGCGCGGCTGCCAGCCAGTGGCGGCGAGGAAACGGCTGCTGTCCACGCTCTTGTAGCCGGCACCCTGGAAACTTCCCTCCGGATGGACGATGCGGGCCGGCCAGTCGAGCGCGCGCAGGATCGCATGCGCGCATTCCCCGATCGTGACAGGCTGGTTGGACGTGACGTTAAGGATACAGTTGTCGAAAGCAAGGTCGGCGGCGATGACGGCTTCGATCTGATCGGTCACGTAGAGAAGATCCCGCACTGTCTCCAGACTGCCCCAGACTTCGAACTCGGTGTCGCCCCTGGCCTTGCCGGCGGCGGCGCGGGCGATGAGGGCGGCCATGAAGTGGCTGCGATGCTCCTCGGTATGCGCATGCGGACCATAGACGGTGGCGAGGACGCAATGCAACCATTTCAGCCCGTATTGCGCGCCGAACGTCTCGCAGCCGACCGCCAGGGTTTCCTTCGCCAGCGCGTAACCGCGCACGGACGGGTGCGGCGGCCCGGTGCGGAAGGCGTCCTCCGGCAGCGGCTGCGCCGATTCGGGATAGACGCAGGAACTGCCGAGCGAGATCAGCTTCGCCTGCGGCTGGTGCGCGCGCCAGGCGTCCAGCACGTTCAGGTGGATGCGGCTGTTGTCGCGCAGCAGCTCGCCCTGCATCTCGTACTGGATGGCGCCGGTGCGCTGCTTGGTGATGGCGTGCAGGATTCGCCCCGCCTTCGGCGCCTCCCGAAACACATGATCCACCACCGTAGCATCTGTAAAGTTCCCGGCCGCGCGGCCCACCGGATGCATCGGCCAGCCTTGCGCACGCCAATGTTCGGTCAGGTTGCGGCCGAGGAACCCGTCGGCCCCCAGGATAATCGTCGGCCGCTCAGCGTCATGCATTGCGATACCATTCCATCGTCAGCCGCATCCCCGCGTCGAGGCTGCGGAAAGGCGCAAGACCCGGCATCACCTCACGCAAACGTGCGGCGGTGGCGCGACGCACCTTGACCCCGGCGTTGGCACCGGGCGGCGGCGGGTTGGTGCGCACCGGGCGCTCCCTTCCGGCGGCGCGCATCGCCGCCTGCGCCAGATCGCGCACGCGCGTGGTCGATCCGGCCGCGCAGTTCACCGCTTCGTGCACGCCGCGCAGGGTCAGGCTTGCCACGAAGGCGTCGGCAACGTCGCCCGCGAAGACGAAATCCCGTTCCGCCTCCGGATCGCCGCGCACCTCGAATTCCGCCACGTCGGACAGGGCGCGGATGACGAAGGCGGTCGCCACATGCGCCTCGGCCTCATCCAGCGTATCGTACGGGCCGTAGGGATTGGTAAGCCGTAGGCTGATGCTGTTCACGCCGGCGCGGCGGTGCCATAGCTCGGCGCTGATCTCGCCCCAGCGCTTCGACCACGCATAGGCCGCCTCCCCCGCATGCGGCCAGGCGTTCAAATCGAGCGCCCGGGCATCGTCCTGGACCGCCCAGTCCGCCGGATAGACCGCGGCGCTGCTGGCGGCACGCACTTCCTCGATGCCGCGATCGAGCACGAAACGATAGACCGCATCGGTCAGCCCGACGTTCACCGAAAGGATGTCGGCCTGCTGCCCGGCGAATCGGCTGGCGGCGTAACGGAAGGCCGCCACGTTCACCACCGCGCTGTCGCGCGGCAACGCCGGCACGTCACCGAGCGCGCCCGCCGCCACCGTAAGGTCGCATCCCTCCACCGGCCGGCCGGAGGCGTTCACCCCCACCAGCAAGGCCAGCTTGCCGCGCAGCGCGGCGACGATGTTGCGCCCGATGAAGCCGCTGGCGCCAAACAGCACGACGGCTTCGGGAAGCTCCGCCACCCTAGACCTGCCGCACGCCGCCGGCGCCGACGACCTGCACGGTGGGGATCGGAACGATGAACTCACCGCCGCCCTGCATGAAGGCGATGTTGGCAGGGTTCTTCAGGAACTCGTCGATGAAATTCCAGGCCAGCACCAGATAGGCGTCCGGCCTGGCATCGGCGGTTTCCTCGACGATCGGGATGCGCACGCCGGGAATGGCGAGCCCCACTTTCATCGGGTTACGCTCCACCGCCTTCTGCACCAGATCGGGGCCGATCCCGAAACTGTTCAGCAAGGTCGCCCCCTTGGCCGGCGCCCCGTAGGCCCAGACGCTCCTGCCGCGGGCACGGTAGTCTTCCAGCAGCGCCACCAGCTTTTCGCGCAAGCCGAGCACGTTGCGGGCCAGGCGCTGATAGGTTGCGATCTCGCCGAAGCCCTTGCGCGTCTCCTCGCCCCGCATCGCCTGCACGCTGGCACCGACCGGGCGGCGGCCGCGCCGGGCAACATGCGCCTCGATCGTGCCGCCGTGGATGGGCACCAGCCGCGCCTCGAACACCTCAAGCCCATGGCGTTCGAGCAGCGCCGACAGCGAGCGCAGGGTGTAGTAGCAGAGATGCTCGTGATAGACTTGATCGAACGCGGTGTTCTCCACCATACCGCCGAGATAGATGGCCTGCACGACGAAGACGCCATCCTCCGTCAGCAAGCGTTCGATGCCGCGCACCACGCTGTGCAGTTCTTCCAGATGGAAGAACACGCCAGCGGCGGTGACGACTTTGGCCGGGCCGAGCTCGGCCAGGATGTCCTTCGCGCAGTCCTCGTTGAAGAAGCGCTGCCAGGTGCGGATGCCGGCGTCCTGCGCCAGCTTCGCCACGTTGGCGGCGGCTTCCACGCCCAGCACCTGGCAGCCGAACGGCGCGTACTGCTTCAGCCAGGTGCCGTCGTTGCTGCCGATGTCCACCACGAGGTCCTGCGGCCCCAGCCCATAGGCCGCCGCGACCCGCCGGCTCGTTTCGGCAAAATGCGCGGGCAGGGTCTTGGTGGTGCCCGAGACATACGGGTAGTCGGAGAACATCGATTCCTTCGGGATCGTGTGGTCGATCTGCACCATGGTGCAGTCTCGGCAGAAGCCGAGCCGCAACGGGTAATGCGGCTCGGTCCGCGGCGGCAGGTCCTGGCGCACCAGGCGATTGCAATGCGGCTGGTCGGTGAGGTCGATCACCAGCTCCACCCGCCGCGCGCCGCAGCATCGGCACGCGATGTCGAGCATCCGCCCGGGCGGCGGCACGGCCAGGCGCTGCGCCCTGGCCGCTTCAGACATTCGTGAAGCGCCCGTTCCGCAGCATCCGGCAGCCCTTGATGAGTTCGCGGATGCCCGCGTCCAGCCCGTGGTCCGGGTGCCAGCCCGTCGCCTCCAGCTTATCGTTGGAGACGATGTAGTCGCGCTTGTCCGGATCCTCGCCGATCGGCGCCTCCAGGTAGACGAAGCCCGGCACCTGCTTCGCGATGCGCTCGCAGAGCTGGCTTTTGGAAAGATTGGCCTCCGACAGCCCGACGTTGTACGGCTCGCCCCGCATCCGGTCGTAGTTCTCCAGCGCGTGGACGAAGGCCTTCACGACATCGCGGACGTGGATGTAGTTGCGGCGGAAATGCGCCTCGAACAGGACCACGGCCTTGTCGTTCACGGCGCGCCAAGTGAAGTCGTTCACCAGCAGATCGAGCCGCATGCGCGGGGACATGCCGAACACCGTCGCCAGCCGCAAGGTGACGCCGACGCCGGACTCCAGCACCGCCTTCTCGGCCTCCACCTTGGTGGTGCCGTACAGCGACACCGGACGCAGCGGGCTTTCCTCGGTGCAATGGGCATTGCCCGTGCCCACCCCGTAGCCGCTGTTGGAGGTGGGATAGATCACGCGCTGCTGCCTGGAGACGCGTTTCATCAAATCGACGATCGCGTCGCGGTTGATGGTCGTTGCGCCAGCCTTGTCGCGCGCGCAGAGCGGCGCGCCGACCAGCGCCGCCAGCGGCAGGATCGCATCCGCCTTGGCAAGCAGCGGTTCCACCACCGCCATATCCCGGCAATCACCCCGCACGGGTTCGAAGTTCGGATCGGAACAACATTGCGCGAGGTAGGTGTCCCCGGCGGCGAACGTGTCCAGCACCGTCACCTGCCAGCCCCGGGCCAGCAGGGTGGGCACCAGCGTGGATCCGATATAGCCGGCACCACCGGTCACCAGAACGTGCATACGACCTCGCGTAATGAAGGGGTTATCGCCTCAAGCGGAGACGAGGTTTCATAGGGGGTCGCCGACGCGCTGGCAACCAATCTCGACCCGCAGCGGCAGCGCATCGTCGTGTTCGGTATCATCCAGCAGCCGGGCCAGCAACGCAGCCGGGGCATGAGCCTGCCGCCAGGCGGGAGCGGCGGCGGCATATTCCGCCAGCAGCGCCGGCAGCCGTGCCAGCGCATGCCGCACGACCGGTGCAATTCCGTTCTCGTCACGGAATGCCAGGGTATGATCGGGGCCGACTTCATCGCCCAGCCAGCACCCCGCCGGCACCACGGCCGGCACCCCGAGCGCGCGCGCCTCGGCCAGGATTCCCGAGGACCGGGGGCCGTAGGCCTGGGCGTCGTAGGGCAGCAGCAGCAGATCGGCGGACCACAGCAGGGCCAGGTAGTCCTCCGGCGGCAGCGGAAGTTCCAGCAAAGTCACGCCGGGGCCGGCCAGCGCAAGCAACTTCCGATGGGCGTGCTGCATCAGCGGGTCGTCGGTGGCGCCGATCGGCCCGCTGTGGATGGTGAAGCGGGCCTCACCCGCCAGCTCCCGCACAAGCTCCGGCAGGAGCCCGTAGCCTTTCTCCGGTCGCGCACCGCCGGCGAACACCACGTGCGGCGGCTGCCCGGCGGGCTGCTCGCGCGGCGGCGGCACCACGACCGGCGGCGGGATCTCCCGCACCTCGCGCCCGAGCGCGCCGGACCACAGCCGGGCCAGCGGCGCGGTGTCCGCGAGCAGGCGCAGCCGGGCGCCGAAATGGGTGGCAAGATCGGTCAGGATCGTCGTGACCGGCTGCGCTCCGGCTTCGACGCAGTCCATCTCCGCCGGCGTATGGCGCAGGACGACGGCGAGCGCCCCCAGCCGCGCCGGCGGCAGCGCCGCCGCCACACCCGAAAGGCTGGCCGCGGAGATGCTGTGCAGCAGCAGCAGGTCGCGCGATGTATCGCCGCTCGCCGCCAGCGCCGCCGCCAGTTGTTCGCTGAAACCGTCCCGCGCGGGACGGCGCAGGGCGCGACGCACGGCCTCCAGAGGCGACGCGACCCAGACGGCCGCGCGCGACGGCAGGCGGGCGACCGATCCGAACACCGCCCGGCGCAACGCGTCGGCGCCGGCGGACCGGGACGCCGGGGTGAACGCCGATCGGAAGCCGATGCCGTCGGGCAGCACGCCCTCGAAATCGCGGGAGACCAGCACCAACGCCGCGATGCCACGCGCCTGCGCCGCCGTCGCCACCGCGACGGAATAGCCGAGGTTGTGGCCCAGCGCGCTGCGCAGCCCGGGGTCCGCGATGATCAGGCGCCGCGGCAGGCTCATAGAGGGACCTCCGCAAGAAATTGCGGTCGCGTCACTGCCACCACTGCGCCGGCCACAAGCTCATGGCGTGCCGATCGTCCGCGCAGCCGGGGACGGGCTGGTGGTGTCAGCCACCAAGGTCGAAATCTCGAACGCGACGCGGCTCCGCTCGCCCTGCCGCGGTGCGCCGACGACGGGGTGCAAGGACGATTCGGTGGCGGCGTTATGCACGTCGATCACAGTCCGCGCGACGGTGGTGGGCGCCGTCTCCAAATCTATCAGCATGAGCGCAGACTATACCGGGCGCCCCTCCCCGCGCCAGCCCGCCCGTCCCCGCCGCGATGCCTGCGGGCGAATTGGACGTGCCCGTGCCGGCCGCGTGCCGTTCCGGCATCGCCGCACGGCTTCCCGCTACTACGGATCCTACCCCTGTGCCGTCTCGACCGCCCGCTTGTCCGCCTCGGCGGCCGCGTCCAGCACCTCCTCCACCGGCCCGTCGGCGACCACCCGCCCGCTATCCAGGCGAATCGCGCGCGAACACCAGGTGCGCGCCGTCGGCATGCTGTGGGTTGCGATCACCAGGATTTGGGCATCGCTGACCAGCTGCTCCAGCCGACCCTGCGCGAGGCGCTGGAACTCCGCATCGCCGGCGGCCAGCCATTCGTCCATCAGCAGGATTTCCGGCGCGATCATGGTGGCGATGGCGAAAGAGAGCCGCACCGACATGCCGGACGAATAGGTGCGGATCGGCACGTCCAGGAACGATCCGAGGCCGCTGAAGGCGCCGATCTCCTCCACCTTCTGCCGCGACTCTGCCTCCGTCATGCCGCGGAACAGGCAGCGCAGCTCGATATTCTCCCGCCCGGTGGAATCAGGGTCGATCCCGGCGCTCGGGTCGATCAACGAGCCGATCTCGCCCTCCACGAGCAACCGGCCGCCGACCGGCTCGTAGATGCCCGCAAGGGTGCGCAGCAGGGTTGTCTTGCCGGCGCCGTTGTGGCCGATCAGCGCCACCCGCTCGCCGCGCCCGATGGCGAAATTGAGGTTGCGCAGCGCGGAGATCACGACCCGGTTCTGGTCGTCGGTGCGCAGCCTGAGGCCGGTGCGCGCCAGCAACTGCTTCTTCAGCGACCGCGCGCCCACGTGGTACAGCGGAAACTCGATGCTCAGATCCTCGGCCAGGATACGCGCCATGGCTCAGACCCAGAACGCGATACGGCCGCGGAAGCGAACGAAGAAGGCGAAGCTCAGTGCGCAGAACGCCGCGGTGAAGGCCAGCGCCGAGAGCCAGATCAGCGGCGGCGCGCCGGAGCCGAGCAGCGGTCCGCGCACCACCTGCATGATCACGTAGAACGGGTCGAGATCGAGCCACACGGCGCGCGGGCCGAGCGAGGTCGGCTTCCACAGGATCGGCGTCATGAAGAACGCCAACTGCATCACGCTGGCAACGATCTGGCCGAGGTCGCGGAACCGCGCGCACAACATGCCGAGCAGCAGCGCCGCGGCGAAGGCATTGACACCGACGATCCCCAGTCCGACGAACATCAGGACGACCCCGGGCCCGGGAAGCACCCGGCAGATCACCATGACGATCAGGATCAACGGCAGGTTGTGCGCCGCGATGATCACGTTGCGAAAAACGCAGCGCAGTGCATGGGTGGTGTAGGGCAGCGGCAACTGGCGGATCATGCCCTCGGCCGAGATCAGGCTCGTGGTGGCATCGATCACGATCTGGGAGATCATGTTCCATACGATGAGGCTGACCGAGAGGAACGGCAAGTAGCTGCGCAGGGTCTCGTGCATCAGCGCCGAGTAGAGAATGCCGAGCCCCGCCAGCATCAGCCCGGTGGAGAGCGTGAGCCAGAACGGCCCAAGTACGGAGCCGCGGTAGCGATTGCGGATGTCGAGCCACGCGAGCGTCGCGGCCAGGCGCCAGCGACGCAGCCCGATGGCGAGATCCGAGGCGGCGCGCGCGCGTCGTCTCGGCACGGCGGCGTCGTAGCGGAGGCAGGCCCCCGGTTCGCTGCCGGGCGCGGCCAACGCAGTCTGTGCGGTGGCCGCAGCGATTGTCTCGGGTCGCATCAACATGGCGGGGCTTATATCGGCTGGTCCGGGACGGCGCCAGTGCGCCGTCCGCACGCCGGCAGGGCAATTTACCTCTCCCGCTTGCGGGAGAGGTCGCCGTGCAGAGCACGGCGGGTGAGGGCATGAGGCACGGTTCCCTCACCCGGTTCGCTACGCGAACCGACCTTGGTCGACTTCGCGGCCCAAGCCCGCAAGCGGGAGAAGTGAAGCCGCCGCCGGGCACGGGCGTGCGATCCGCACCGTGTCATCGAGTTGCCACTGGACCCTTCCCTGCTCTCGCGCGACTCTGCGCCGATTCGGCGCGCCGGGCATCGCGTGCGCCCGCCATGCCGCCACACAGGAAGACATGCGATGCTGATCGCCCAGCTCACCGATTTCCATCTGCGCCCACCCGGGCGCGCGGCCAACCGGGTGGTGGAGACGAACATGCTCGCCGCCCGCGCACTGCGAGCGCTGGCCGCCCTGCGCCCGGCGCCCGACGCGATCCTGCTCACCGGCGATCTTGCCGACCGCGGGGAGCCCGAAGCCTACGCGCTGCTCGCGCGCCTGCTCGAACGGGCGGGGGTCGGGCCGGTGTTCGCGATCCCGGGCAACCATGACGACCGGGCGGCGTTGCACGCGGCGCTCGGCACCAGGCAGTCGGGCGGCTTCCTGCAGTACGCCGTCGAGGACTTCCCGGTCCGCCTGGTGCTGCTCGACACCCTGGTGCCCGGTGCGAGCCATGGCGCGCTCTGCGCCGAGCGCCTGGGCTGGCTGGAGACGACCCTGGCCGCCGCGCCGGAACGCCCGACCCTGATCGCCATGCACCATCCGCCGTTCGCCACCGGGATCGGCCATATGGATCGCATCGCGCTCGCCGCGCCGGAGGATTTCGCCGCCCTGCTGGCCCGCCACCCCCAGGTGCGCCTGGTCGTCTGCGGCCACGTGCATCGCGCGATCACGACGCGGATCGGCGAGGCGGTGGTGTGCATCGCGCCCTCGGTCGCGCATCAGGTGGTGCTGGAGCTGGGTCCGGACGCGGCGTCCGCCTTCACCCTGGAGCCGCCGGCGTTCCTCCTGCACCACTTCTCGCCGGCGGGCGGGTTCGTCACCCATACCGCGCTGGTGGAGGCGTTCCCGGGCCCGTTCCCGTTCCTCGGCAGCGACGAGGCGCCGGCCGTCCAGTCCTGAGAGTTTGTGAAAGAACGCCCGTCAGCCGCCAGAATCACATTTGGCAGCGACGCACCGGCCGTCGCGCCAGGCTTACGGCAGGTGGCGGGCGATGTAGGGCGGCAGGTGGAAGGCCGCCGCGTGGATCTCGGGCGTCCAGTACTGGGTCGTGCCCAGGATGCCGGCGGCGGTGGCGCGGCGGCGGATCTCCTCGGCCTCGAGCGCCGTCAGGCCGGCGTCCTTCGCCGCCCAGCCCAGGGTCATGAACCCGCCGACATAGGTCGGCACTGCGGCCGTGTAGGCGGTGACGTGCGGGAAGAACTTCGCCCGCCGAGCGGAGGTCTCGCGCAGTTCATCGGCCTGCATGAACGGCACGCCGCACTGGTTCACGACCAGGCCGCGCGCGGTCAGGATGCGGGCGCAGTTGGCGTAGAAAGCGTCGGTGAACAGCACCTCGCCGACCCCGATCGGGTCGGTGGAATCGACGATGATGGCATCGAAGCTGGCGTCGGGGGCGCGGCTCACGTAGTCGATGCCGTCGCCCACGATCACCTCGGCGCGCGGATCGGTCCAGGCGGCGCCGCCGATCCCGGGCAGATGTTCCTTGGACAGGCGGATCACCTCGCCGTCGATCTCCACCATCACCGCGCGGGTTGTGGTCTTATGAGCGAGCACGCGCTTCAGCACGCCGCCGTCGCCGGCGCCGATGATGAGGACGTTGGCAGCCTGGCCGTGCGCGAGCAGCGGCACGTGGGCGAGCATCTCCTGGTAGACGAACTCATCGGCCTCGGTGATCTGGATCACGCCGTCGAGCACCATCACCCGGCCGTGCGAACTCGTTTCCAGAATGGCGATGTCCTGGAAGGCGCTTTGCGTGCGGGCGAGCTCGCGGGTGATCCGGAAGCGCTGGCCCCAGTCGGGATAGAGGGTTTCGTTCACCCAGATATCGGCGGTCATGGCGGCGGTCTCCGGACAGCGAAACGGCCCGGGCGTGCGCGCCCGGGCCGCATGACGGGGGCTTGCGGCACGCTCAGAGCGTGAAAGGCAATCGAACTTGTGAAAGAACGCCCGTTGTCATTGCTCGGGTTTTCAGGCGGTTTCGGCGGCCGACGGGCATTCTTTCACACACTCTCAGGCGATCAGGCCGCGGCGCTGCTCGCCGAGGTGGACCGAGGCCGGGCGGAACGCCGCCTTCAGAACCGGCAGCGACCTGTAGGGGTCGCAGGCGCCGCACATGAAGATGTCGATCGCGGCGAAATCCCGTTCCGGCCACGTATGGATGGAGATGTGGCTCTCGGCCAGCACCAGCACGCCGGACACCCCGCCGTTGGGCGAGAAATGATGGAAATGCCCGTGCAGTATGGTGGCGCCGGCGGCCTCCGCGGCGGCGCGCAGCGCGCGGTCGATCGCCTCCGGGTCGCACAGATCGTGCGCACCCCAGAGATCGACCAGCAGATGCATGCCGGCGAATTTCACGCCGTCCTTGACGACGAAATAGTCCTTCTGCGCCTCGGCGCTGTCCGACACCTGGTTGCTGCTCGGAGACTCCGAGACCATCCCCAGCGGAGCGAGTGCGTTCATAGCGTACCCTGTCCCTACCAGTAGACGGCCTGCGGGGCGGCGCTGTGCGCGGACCCGGTCGGCCAAGGGGGGGGTAATTGGCGAAGGCGCGGCTGTCATGCAAGGGTTATTTCCCCCTGCGGCAAGGAAAACGCAGATAGCCGCGCTGCGCGCCGGGCAGGTGCGCGCCCGGGGGTGGGCCCAGGGAGGCCCGAGGGACGTCCAGGGGGGCCAGCATCCGGACTGCCTCGTTCAGCGGACCGCCCCGTTCAGCGCACTGCCTTGAGCGTGCGGCCGAGCCGCCCGGCCAGCGCCGCCTCGGTGCCGGCGCGCGACAGGTCCGCCACGCTGCGGATCGCCGGCCCGGTCAGCAGGCGGAACATGTCGGCAAGCGGGCCCGTCCCCATGCGGGGTTGTTCAACGCGCAGCGCCGCCACGCCGGCGGTATCGCCGGCCCGCACCGTGGCAGTGGCGAGCCGCAGCAGCACCTGCCGTTGCGCCGGGTCGAGCGTGCCTGCCGCCGGCAGAGTACGGCCGACATAGGCGTGCAACGCCTGCTCGGCGCCCGGCCAGTCCCCTGCCCGTTCGGCGATCGCGGCGGCGGCCTGGTCGGCGCCGGCGGAGCCGATCGCCCCCAGCGCCGCCAGCGCGTCGGGCACGTGCCCCTGCGCGGCCTGCGCCTGGGCGGCGAGCACGGCGCGCTGCTGCTCCAACGCCACAGGCAGCCCGTCTGCCGCCGATTCGGCCAATGCCTTCGCCGCGCCCGCCGCATCGTCATCCGCCAGCCGCAGCGCCGCCAGCCGCGCGCCGAAGCCGGCCCGCCCCGCGGGCGTGGGCGCGGCGCGCATCAGCTTCGCCAGCACCGGCGCGGCCTGGTCCGGCAGATCGAGCGCGAGCAGCCGGTCGGCCAAGGTCGCCTCCAATGCCTCGCCGGCGCGTCCGCTGGGCAGCAGGTCGGCGTTGGCATCGAGCAACGCCACGAAATCGAGTGGCGGCATCCGCTCGAGCCTGGGATCGGTCAGCATCGCCATGAAGATCTGCCGCATCCGCGCGCGCAGCGCCGGCATTGCGGCGGGGAAATCGGCGGCGGTGCGACGCAGCAGACCGAACGCGCGGCGCCACTCCCCGGCCTCGGCGCGCAGCTCCGCCAGGTTTTCCCGCAGCGCGAGCTCCCGCGGCCCACCGCGCCAGGCGTCCAGCAGGCGGTCGAGGGCGTCCGCCGCCTGCGCGGGGTCGATCTGGTTCGTCGCAAGCCGCAGCGCCACCGCCCGGGTCGCGGCGCGGATGCGGGCCAACCGGTCCGCCCCGTGCGCCAGCCGGTCGTAGATTGCCAGCGCCGCGGCGGTGCGACCCTGCGCCGCATCCAGCATGCCGCGCGCCAGCGCCAGGTGCGGATCGTCCGGCCGGCGACCGAGCAGCCGGGCGGCCGCTGCGGGCTCGCCGCCGGCGATCATGGTCTCCACCGCCAGCGGCAACAGCCGGCGGCGCAGAAGGCGGGGATAGGTCAGAATCAGCGGCGCCGTGGCCGCGAACAACTGGGCAGCGGCCGGCGCCCCCGGATGCCGCTCCGCCGCGCGCACGCCGCGCCACAGCGCGATCTCGTCGCTCCCCGCCAGGCGCGGGTCGGCCAGCCCGCCGGCGCGGTCCGGATGCCCGGCAAGCAGCGCGGCCACCGCGGCGAGGCCCACATGGTCCGCCACATGGCCCTCGCGCGGGTCTTCAGCCGCGGCCAGATGCAGGAGCGCCCCTGCTTCCGGCGCGATTCCGAGCGCGATCATGCTGCGCGCGGCACGGCGCAGCAGCGGCCCGCGCGCCAGTGGCGGGCGGCGGGCGGCGATGGCCAGTTCGGTCCGCAACCGCCGCGCCAATGCCGCGATCGGCTCCGCCGGGAAGCGGAACCGGCGGGTCAGCAGCGCCGCGTCGGCCAGCGCCAGGGTGTCGGCGGAGCCTGGGGTCAGAGCGAGCTTACTGCCTGCCTCGCCCAGCACGAAACCGGCCGATGTCGGGCGCAAGGTCAGCCGGTCCGACAGTGCCTCCGTCACGACACCCTGCCAGCTCGCCAGCAGCTCGAACTGCGGCGCGCGGCGGATGACCGCAAGCCCCTCCCCGCCGGCGCGCTCGGTGCCGACCAGCAGCGGCGTTCCGGTCTCCGGATCGAGCAGGCTCACCTCCCGTCCCGGGTGCGCCACCGCCAGCAGGATCTCGCCGTTGCGCGCCCGCGGGTGGATCGGCGTATCGGGTGCGTCGGCGCGGGTGATCGCCACCTCCCACCCCGCCTGACGGTGGCGCAGGGCGATCCGTGTGTCCGGTGGCAGGTGCAGGGTCAGCTCGGTGCCGGCGGCGAGCAGATGCACCGCGGCGGTGCCGAAGACGGGATCGCTGCGCAGTGCGGAAAGGTCGATCGGGCGTGGCGTGTCGAACACGACGACGCCCTGGCCGGCACGGCGGAAGGCCGCGGCCCCGACCGAGGCTTCGAACGGGATCAGCACGGCGGTGGTCCGGGGCTCCGCGGTCTGCATGACGGGCGCCGCGGCGAGCGCCACCGGCCCGCCGGGCGTGGCGGCCGGCATGACGGGAACCGCGGCGTTCGGAGCCAACGGCGCACGGGCGGCGGCAGGTGCGCCGGCATCGTCGGTCGGGCCGGCCGCGGCACTGCCGCCTGCTGCACCGCCGGCCGGGCCGGCCGCGACAGGCGCCGGCGCGACGGCTGGGGCCGCGACGCTCGGCCTGCCCACTGCGGCAGCCGCTCGCGCGCCGGCAGCGGCGGCGGCAGCAGTGGGCGCGGCGGCGGGTCCGACCGCGGCCGACCTCGTCCGCGACGGCCCACTCTCGGCCGCCGCCGGCGCGCGCCGCGCCGATCCGGGCGATGCCGGGGACGCAGCTTGCGGCGCGACGGCATTCGTCGACCCCGCCGCCCGGACCGCGCCCGCGCCGGAACCCACGCCGGAACCCATGGGCGCAGCCGGCTGCGCCGCGGGCCCGCCCGCCGCACTGCCCAGGCTCATCCCGACCCCGGCCAACGCCGCCGGCACCGGTGGCTGCGGCGCCGGTCCCTCCCGACGCGAGACCACGGCGGCACGCCCGCGCTCGGCCGGGCGTTCCGGGTTCAACACGTCGAGCACCAGCCGCGCGCCCACCCGCATCCGCCGCAGCCGCGCCCCTGGCACCACCGTGACCTCCGCCCCGCCCGGCGTGTCGGTGAGCGCGCGCACGTTGCGCGGCAACGGCGGGTCGGCGCCGAACGGCAGGGCGCGGCTGAACGTCAGGCGCACCACATCGCCGTGCCGTTCCATGCTCCAGCCCACCCAGGAGGGGAAATCGAACACCAGCCGGCCGAAGCCCGTGTGGTTGCCGGAGCGGATCATCACCGGGTCCGCCAGGGTGGGTGCCGAGGCGGGTGCCGGCGCGCCCAGCGCCGCCAGCGGCCGGAGCGCCACCAGCAGCGACAGCGCCGCCAGCAGCCACAAGGTCAGCAGCAGGCGGGAGGCCGGCGACAGGCGGCGGGCGGAAAAGATCCGGCGCCGGCGCATCAGCCGCCGCCCGGGCGCGGCCCGGACCCGCACCGGCGCCGTCTGCCGCGCATCCCGCCGGCGGGAGGCAACGGCCGGAGCATCAGTCGAAGCTCGCGAGCAGCCGGTCGATATCCGACTGGCCCATCGCCGCGGCCGGCAGTTGCGGGCCGTTCAGCAGCGCCGCCTCGCCTTCCGCCAGCACGACGGGGCTGGGCGCGGCGGCGCCCCGCTGACCGAAGGTGCTGACGATCTGCGCGACCTTCTCCTCGATCGCCTTCAGGGTCGTCACCACCTTGGTGATCCGCTGGCCGGTGATGTCCTGGAAGCTGCAGGCCTCGTAGATCTGGGTGGTGGCGGCCTGCAACCGGCCCGCGGCCTCGCCCGACAACGTCTCCGCCACCAGGTCCAGGGTCTCGCAGCTTTCCAGGATCGCGTTGGTGGCCGCGGCGGTATGGGCGACGATCGCGTCCAGCTCGTCAGTGGCGAAAGGGATCTGCGCGGCGGTGATGTCGTCGACCTGCAGCGCCGCGATCTCCGCCTTGGCGTTGGCGATGGTGCGGCCGAGCGCCTCCACCTCCGAGAGCAAGGCGGTCTCCATGGGAGGCGCGTCGCCCTGCACCGCGGTGATCACGGCGCGCACGACGTCGGCCACCCATTCGGGTTCCGCGGACGGGTAGCGGGCACGGATCGCGGCGATCCGCTCGGCCAGCGGCTCGGCGCGGGTGCCGACGAAGGCTTCATGCATTGCCCAGCTCCTTATGCATTGCCAAGCACCTTCTCGATCTTTTCGCGCAACGTCTCGGCGTTGAACGGCTTCACGATGTAGTTGGACACGCCGGCCTGCTTCGCCGCCACCACGTTCTCGGTCTTGCTTTCGGCGGTGATCATGATGAACGGCGTGGTCTTCAGCTTGGTGTCGGCGCGCACCTCCTGGAGCAGTTGCAGCCCGGTCATCGGCTGCATGTTCCAGTCGCTGATGACGAGGCCGAAGCTGCCGGTGCGCAGCTTGCCCAGCGCCTCGGCGCCGTCGCTCGCTTCCTCGACGTTGTTGAAGTCGATCTGCTTCAGCAGGTTGCGGATGATGCGCAGCATCGTCTTGTAGTCGTCGACGATCAGCACTTGCATCGATTTGTCGATCGGCATGCGTGCTCCTTGGTTGCAATCCAATGGGGGGGGTCAGCCCCCGGCGCCGGAGGGGGCGGCCGGGGGCGGGGCGGCGGCGGTCGCCTCGGATGGGGGGGCATCGCGGCTGACCCGCAGCGCCGCCAGGCGGTCGGTGACTTCGCGCGCCCGCTCGGGCTGCATGGCGGCAAGGATGGCCGCCGCCCGCCGCGCGTCCATCCGGTCCACCACGGCGAGCAGGACCGGCATCTTCAGCTTGTCGAAAATCTTCGCCGCCTCGCGCGGCTTCATGCTCTGGTAGAGCTTCACGAGCCCAGTCCAGGCATCATCCGCGCGTGCCCGCCGCGCCGTGTCGAGCGCCTGCAGCTTGCCTTCCAGCACCTTGAGCTCGGCGACCCGCTGATCGAGCCGCCGTTCCGCCGCCGCCAGCAGCGATTCCCGCGCCGCGAGCGCGCGCGCGCGCGCATCGAGGCGATCGCGCCGCTGCCGCAGATCGAGCAGCAGCGCCCGCTCCTCCGGGCTGACCGCAGGCGCCGGCGGCAGCAGCGGCGCGGCGGCGGCACTTGTGGCGGCGGGGGCGCCGATCATCGCGGGCCCCCCGGTCACCACACCCGCCGGCGCCCCCAAGGACGCTCCCCCTGCGGACGCCCCTCCTGCAGACGCTCCCCCTGCGGACGCTCCCCCGGGGGATACTCCCCCGGGCACCCCCGCCGACGTCTGCATCGCAGCGAATGCCGGCGCCACCGCCCGCACCAGCCCGACCGACTTCATCCCGAGCAGCGCGGCGAGCGCCACGATCGTGGCCGGCAGCATCCGCGGGGCGGCGATCCTCATAGGTGCGTCCTCATCGCGGCAGCCGCAGTGCCTGCAGCAGGTCGCGTTCGGCCTGGCTGCGCAGCCGCGGCGCCTCCTCCGCAACGATGGTCGGCGGCCCGACCGGCGCCGCCGGCCGTGGGGCCGCCTGGCGGGCGGCCCGGATCAGCGGGTCCAGCCGGTCGGCCAGCACGTCCCCGCGCTCGATCAGGAAGGCCAGATCGCCTTCCACCCGGCGCACCTGCTCGATCTGCCGCACGAGGTGCCGCCCGGCGCCGTCCGCCGCTTCGCGCAGCCGGATGATCCCCAATTCCGCCTGCTGCGTGCTGTCGTTGAACCCGGCCACCAGCTCCTCCAGCGCCGCCCGGTCGCGCTTCAGCACGCCGAGCGCGCGTTCCAGCCGGATCGCATGCACCAGGGTCGCGGCGAGCAGCCCGACCAGCACCAGCTCCAGCAGCCATTGCGCGTCGCCCACCGCTACCGCTCCGGCCCGGCGCGCAGCACGTCATGCTCGATCCGAACGGCCAGGCGGTTCTTGCGCCGCCCCACCCTGCCCTCGAACAGCGGAACCGCGCCGCAGCGCAGCGTCACCGCGGCACCGGGCGCGGCGCCGAGCGTGATCCGGCTGCCGGGACGCAGCGCGATGACGTCGGCAAGCCGCATCGTCTGCTCGTCCAGCACCACGTCGAGCTCGACCTCGGTGTTCCACAGCTCCTCGGCGAGATGGGTTTCCCAGATCGAATCGCGGCCGAATTTCTCGCCCATGAACTGCTGCAGCAGCAGTTCGCGCACCGGTTCCAGGGTGGCGTAGGGCAGTAGCAGCTCCATCCGCCCGCCGCGGTCTTCCATGTCGACGCGCAGGCGCGCCAGCACGGCGGCGTTGGACAGGCGCGAGATGGTGGCGAAGCGCGGGTTCACCTCCAGCCGTTCGTAACGGAAGGTGACGGGACACAGCGGGTCGAACGCCGCCGACAGATCGGCCAGCACGACATGGATCAGGCGTTCCACCAGGGTGCGCTCGATCGTCGTGTAGGGCCGGCCCTCGATGCGCATCGCCGCGGTGCCCCGCCGGCCGCCCAGCAGCACGTCGACGATCGAATAGATCATCGCGCTGTCGACCACCATCAGCCCGTAGTTGTCCCACTCCTCGGCCTTGAACACGGCGAGCATCGCCGGCAGCGGGATCGAGTTCAGGTAGTCGCCGAATCGCAACGACAGGATGTTGTCGATGCCCACTTCCACGTTGTCGGAGGTGAAGTTGCGCAAGGACGTGGACGTGATCCGGACCAGCCGGTCGAACACGATCTCGAGCATCGGCAGGCGCTCGTACGACACGAGGCCCGAGTTGATGATCTTCTGGATGCCCGACGCGTTCTCGGAACCCCCGTGGCCGTCGTCGAAGCCGAGCAGGCTGTCGATCTCGGCCTGGTTCAGCACCCGCGCCGGGATCGCGGCGGCCGGATCGTCGGTGGGCGTGTCGGTCTCCGCGCCCCAGGCGGCGGCGAGGTCCTCGTCGCTCGGTGTGGCCGGGGTGTCGCTCATTGCACGATCATCTGCACGAACAGCACGTCGCGCACTTTCACCGGGGCGAGCGCCACGTCGGCGCGGTCGATCAGCTCCTCGCGCAGCCGGTAGGTGCCCATCGCGCCTTGCAGGTCGCCGGGGCGCAGCTCGCGGAGATAGGTCTGGAACAGATCGACGATGCGCGGCATGAGCCGCTTCGCCGCCGCCGCATCCGGACCCGCTGCGACCTCGAGCCGCGCCTTCAGCTTGATGTAGCGCGGCTCGGAGGGATCGGTGTTCAGGTTGGCGATCATGTCCGGCACGTCGATGAACACCGACGGCGGCGGCGCCTGCGCCCCGGCGTGGCCGCTCCGTCCGAGCAGGCGCGGCAGCAGGCCCGAAAACCAGGCCCCCGCGCCGAGCGCGGCCAGCAGCAGCACCGGCGCGCCGATCAGGATCAGCTTCCGCCGGCCGCCGGCCTTCGCCGGCGTGGGCGAAGGCGTCGGTTCCACTGTCGCTTCGGCGCTGCTCATTCGACGCTGCCCATCCGACGCTGCCCACCCGATGCTGCCCTTGGGGGGGACCCCTCGTTCAGAAGTCCCAGCTTGGCAGCGGCGGGTTAACGAACCCTTGCGCACGGGCCGCAACCCGGCAGAGCCCGCCGGGCCGGCAAACCCTGCCGGGCACGCCGCCGCCGGCCAGGAGCGCGGAGCCGCCCGCCGCCCGGCCCGGCGCCGCCCGGACGCGCCATTCCCGCCCCGATCGCCCCCGATCTCCCCCTTGGCACACCGGTTGCTCAACCGCCGGCATGGACATCGCCAGTAGCATCGCCACCTCCCGCCTGGTCGCGCAGAGCCACGCGATCGACGTCATCGCCGGCAACATCGCCAACGCCGACACCCCCGGCTACCAGGCCGAACGGGTGCAGTTCGCCGACTGGCTCTCCCCCCAGACCGGCGCCACCACGCCCCCGGGCGGGCGCGTGCTCGCCTACACCCAGGACCGCGCCACCTGGCGGGAGACCGCGCACGGCCCGCTGCGCCACACCGCCAACCCGCTCGACCTCGCCATCACCGGCCAGGGGTATTTCACGGTGCAGACGGCCGCCGGCCCGCGCCTGACGCGCGACGGCAAGTTCGGCCTGCTGCCGAACGGCACGATCGCGGACGCCGCCGGCAACCCGCTGCTCGATACCGCCGGCAAGCCGATCCGGGTCGCCACCACCGATCGGGGCCTCACGATCACCGGCGACGGCACCCTGTCGAGCACCACCCGCACGATCGCGCAGATCGGCGTCGTCCGCCCGCAGAACCCGATGCTGATGCAGGCGCAGGGCGGCACCCTGCTCCAGGCCAACACGCCCACCACCGCGGTCGCGAGCCCCGGGATCGTGCAGGGCGCGATCGAGGGCTCGAACGTGCAGCCGATCGCCGAGCTCACGCGGATGATCTCCACCTCGCGCGAGTTCCAGTTCGTCACCCAATTCGTGCAGGCGGAATCGACGCGCCAGAAGAGCGCGATCGACAAGCTGCTGCCGGCCACGGGCAGCACGCCGTGATCCGCGCGCACCTGCTGGCCCCGCTCCTGCTGCTGTGCCTGCTGCTCGCCGCCGCCGCGGGCCTCGCCGCCGCCGCCACACCCGGCGCGGCGCGGTCCGGATTTCGTCCCGAAACGAGAAGGTCCCGCCCATGCGCTCGCTCGACATCGCCGCCACCGGCATGCAGGCCCAGCAGACCAACGTGGAGGTGATCTCCAACAACATCGCCAACATGACCACCACCGGATTCAAGCGCCAGCGCGCCGAGTTCCAGGACCTGATCTACCAGAACCTGCGGCGGGTGGGATCGAACAGCTCGTCCTCCGGTTCCATCGTCCCGTCCGGCGCGCAGATCGGACTGGGCGTGAAGACCGCCGCCATCTACCGGATCAACGAGCAGGGCAACCTGCAACAAACCTCCAACTCGCTCGACATGGCGATCCAGGGCAACGGGTATTTCCAGGTCACCCTGCCGTCGGGCACCACCGCCTATACGCGCGACGGTACCTTCGGCCTCGCCCCGGACGGCACCATCGTCACCGCCGACGGCTACGTGGTGCAGCCGGGCATCCAGATCCCCACCAACGCCACCAGCGTCACCATCAACACCTCGGGCCAGGTGCAGGCGACGATCAGCGGCCAGACCGCGCCGCAGACGCTCGGCCAGATCCAGCTCGCTTCGTTCCCGAACGACGCCGGGCTGCAGGCCGAGGGCGGCAATTTGTTCGAGCAGACCGCCGCCTCCGGCGCGCCGGTGCAGGGCAATCCGGCCGATCCCGGGTTCGGCACGCTGATGCAGGGGTTCATCGAAACCTCGAACGTCAACGTCGTGAGCGAGATCACCAACCTCATCACCGCGCAGCGCGCCTACGAGATGAACAGCAAGGTCATCACGACGTCCGACCAGATGCTTTCATCCCTGACCAATCTGCAGTGATCCAATGTGCCCGGCCATGAAAACGCCTGCTAGGAAGATCGGCCTGGCTAGACTGCACCTCTCCCGCCGAGCGGGAGAGGTGATGTTCGTCCGCGGCGACGGGTCGGGCGTGGTGCGGATCGGTGGCCGGACTGCCGTCGCCGTTTTTATCGCTGGTGGTGCATCGACGGCACGATGCGGGGCGTCTCTCCCGCTCCGCCTGCTGGCCCTGCTGCTCGCGTCCCTGTTCACGACCACGGCGCCAGCGATGGCATTTGCCACCGCGGCGCCAGCGATGGCATTTGCCACCGCGGCGCCAGCGCCGACATTTGCTACCGCGGCGCCAGCGCGGACGCGCGTTGCCGCGGTCCCTGCCCCGCTGCCGGCCCTGCGTCCGATGACCACGCTGAGCGGGCCGATGGTGCGGCTCGGCGACCTGTTCGCCAACGCCGGGCCCGCCGCGGCCCAGGTGCTCGGCCCCGGCCCGGCCCCGGGCGGGCGGATCGTCGTGCCGGCAACCCAGCTCGCCTATATCGCCGAGCGTTACGACATCGACTGGCACCCCGCCTCGCCCGGGGACCGCGCCGTGCTCGCCTGGCCCGGCCGGCCCTTCACCCGCGCCGAGGCGATGGGCCCGCTGATCGCCGCCCTGCACGCCGCCGGCGCCGGACGGCACGCGCGCATCGTGCTCGACCAGTTCGACCCGCCGCTCGTCCCGCTCACGCCCGCACCCACGCCGGTGGTCTCCGCGCTCGCCTACGATCCCGGCTCCGGCCGCTACAGCGCGATGCTGCTGCTGAGCGGGGGGCAGATGGAGCCGATCGCGGTGCCGCTCGCCGGCCGGGTGGAAGCGACGGTGCTGCTGCCGGTCGCCACGACCCGACTCGCCGCCGGCACGGTGATCGCGGCGACCGACCTGCGGCTGGTGCGCCGGCGCCTCTCCGCCGTCCCCGGCGGCGCCGTCCTGGACGCGGCCCAGGCGGTCGGCCAGCAGATCCGCAACCTGATCCCGGCGGGGACGCCGTTCCTGCGCGCCGACCTGCGCCCGCCACTGCTGGTGCAAAAGGGCGCGGCCGTGACGATCCGGGTGCAAAGCCCGGGCATCATCCTGATCGCCACCGGCCAGGCGCTCGATCCCGGCAGCTCGGGCGATCGCATCCGGGTGCTCAACCCCGTCTCCCACGCGGTGCTGGAGGCGCTGGTGACCGGCCCGGGCCTGGTGCGCGTGGTGCCCGGCGCGCCGCCGCTGATCCCGGCCGGAGGGGTGGTGCGATGATGCGCAAGGTCCGCCGCTTCGCCCCCCTGCTCGCGCTGCTCGCCCTGCCCGGCTGCGGCCTCGCACAGCAGCTTTCCGAGGTCGGCCGCCCGCCGGCCATGACGCCGACCGCCAACCCGACGCAAGCGCCGGGCTGGCGCCCGGTCACGATGCCGATGCCGACGCCGCACCCGGCGCCGGTGGAAGCGGATTCGCTCTGGCGGCCCGGCTCGCGCGCCTTCTTCAAGGACCAGCGCGCCGCTCGGGTGGGCGATCTCGTCACCATCCTGGTGACCATGAACGACGCGGCGAACCTCAAGAACAACACCACGGCCACGCGCACCGGATCGGAATCCCTCGGCGTGCCGAATTTCTTCGGGCTCGAGGCGCTGCTGACGCATGTGCCGATGAATCCGTCCAAACTGGTCTCGTCTAGCAGCACCAACGGCAACACCGGCACCGGGCAGATCCAGCGCAACGAACAGGTGACGTTGAGCCTCGCCGGCGAGGTGACGCAGGTGCTCCCGGACGGCAACCTCGTCGTGATGGCGAGCCAGGAGTTCCGGGTGGATAACGAACTGCGCGTGCTGCGGGTAAGCGGGGTGATCCGGCCGGAAGACATCGCCTCGGACAACACGATCACGAGCGACCGCATGGCCGAAGCCCGCATCGCCTACGGCGGCCGCGGCGAACTGACCCAGGTGCAAGGGCCGCGCTGGGGCCAGCAGGTGATGGACATCCTGGCGCCGTTCTGATCGCGGCGGGCGTTGTCACGCCCGGATCACGCGGCGCAACCTGTCCCCGGCGGGCGCGCCCGGCTAGGCTCGGGAGCTGTTCCAGGACGGAGAACCCCCAGGACGGAGACCCCCATGAGCCGCCCGAACGCCGAGCCGGTCGCAAAACCGAAGACCATCACCTTCCACCGCCTGATCCCCGGAGCGCGCGCGCCAATGCGCGCCGACCGCTCCGCCGCCGGCTCGCTGCCCACCCGCGCCTTCCGCTACTGCGAACCCGCCACCTCCGCCGCCGCCTTCGGCTGGTACGTGTTCCCACCCACCAGCCTTAGCCTGATGTGGGACGGCGACGACATCACCTGGAGCTTCGCCGGCGCCGGCCAGTGGCTGCCGCTGCAAGCCGCCCAGTTCCCCGGCTTCCGCGAACAGTTCGACACCGTCGCGCCGCCGGAAATCCGGGAGTTCTCGCCCCCTTTCCTCGGCGCGCTGCAGGAACCCGGACTGGTGCAGATGTGGACCGGCCTCATCCTGCGTACCGCCCCGGGATGGAGCGCCCTGATCCGCGCGCCGGCCAACATCCCCCGCAACGGCGGCTACGAACTGTTTGAAGGCATCGTCGAAACCGACCGCTGGTTCGGCCCCCTGATCACCAACCTGAGGCTCACCAAAACCAACGTGCCGATCGACTTCCGCGCCGACTTCCCCCTGCTCCAGGTCCAGCCCATCCCACGCCAGGCCTACAACGACGCCACCCTGAACGACTACGAACTGGTCCCCGACCTCGACAGCCTCCGCCCCGAGGACTGGGACGACTATTACGACACCGTCGTCCGCCCCAACGTCCAGGAAAACCGCCCCCGCGGCCAATACGCCGCCGCCGCGCGCAAGCGCCGGGCACGGGAGGTCCCGACCGGAGGCGATCCGGACCTGGGAGGGTAAAGGCCAAGGGGCGCTGCCCCCTGGCCCCCCCGTCGATGGTGTGAACCTGCCCCTTCCTGATCATCGCCATCGCCTCGTAGCCGGACAACGTTCGCCTGGCGGTTGGTAAGTTCCCGAAGCCGAGCCCTGACAGCGCCAGCCGTTTGGTCCGCCGGTGGTCCTGTTCAACGATGTTGTTCAGGTACTTGCACTGGCGCAGCCGGGAGAAGCGCCACAGCTCGCCCCTCCGCTTCATCTCCGTCACCGCCCCCGGATAGGCCGGGTTCTTGTCTCCCGTGATCGTGCGAGGATTGACGGTGTGTGGCTGCGCCAGCGCCTTGCGAAAGAATCGCTTGGCAGCCGTCCGTCCCGTCGGGCCGAGAGCAGGAAGTCGACCGTCTGGCCGAGGCTGTCCACCGCCCGATACAGATAGGTCCAGACGCCTTTGACCTTGATACAGGTCTCGTCCACCCGCCAGGAGCCGGTACAGAGCCGCAGATGCCGGCACCCAGCGGAACAGGGTCGTGTGGTCGACGACGATGCCTCGATCCGACAGCATCGCGGCCAGATCGCGGTCGCTGATCGGGAAGGCCAGATACCAGCGCAGCGCCCACAGGATCACCTCGCCTGTAAAAGGCCGCCCTTTGAACACCCCGTCCTGACCCGCCACCATCGCGCTGCCCACGGTTCTCTCTCTCTCAACCCGCCTGCCCCAACCACGCCCGCACCAGCGTTTGCAACAGAGCGGTTCCGATCGTGCTTCACAGCGTTGTAGACGGCGTACCAGCTCAGCTCTTGGGTAGGCTGGCCGGTGGCGCCCAGCCCTCAAAGGGCTTGAAAGGCGCAAGCCAGGGGTAAATCGGGCAGTTCACGGCATATTCGTTCAACCTCGTCGCTTCGTTCAACGCTACATAATCGTCGGTACTGCAGTGACCTTCCTTCTCACCGTTGAGAACACGCATTCGCCGAGCGGCGAGACGTTGCCATGATTGGTCCGGCTTGAGTGAGGAAGGTGGCTGTGATCGTCGATGGCTTCAACCGCGGCAGGCAAACACCACCTGCACGCGAGTCCCACCGTTCGGGCCAGCACGACGATCCAGATCAGATTCCAACAGGTCAGCGAGATCATGAACAATGGGGTGACGCGCCTGTACACTGTGCTCTTTCACGCCGCAACCGTCATCGACGACCACTAGCCTTGCGTACCCCCCTGTCAAAGCCTCCAGCATTACGCTGATCTCTCCGCCCGTTTGTCCATCAAACGCATGCATCAGTGCGTTCGTCACCAGCTCGCTCCCCAGCAGCACCAGGGCGCGGCGCTTGAATTCCGAAAGCACCACGGTATCGGTCTCCGTACGCAACAGGATCCGGCTCGTCGCTGGAGAAAACAGCTCCACGAGATTGATCACTATGTTCTGCAATATTTGCGAACAGGGCTGCGTCGCCGCCTCGGCTCTGATTTGCAGCTGCCCATAGCCTCGCGCGAGTTCCTCAGCAATTCGACGCTCGAGGCTAACACCGAGCGGGTCGCCGGTTGCGTCCCATTGGTCGAGCCGAAGGAGCAGTCGTGCGAGGCTCCATGCTCTGTGCATAGCTTCGTTCGCCCAAAGCGGCCGCAACACCGCGCTGCCTCCGCACACCCGAGGATCGGCAGCTCCAACAAGCAGTCCGAGTACCGTCGCACGGTCGGAGGAAATGTGGCGTGAGGCCTCGGTAAGCACCTCGAACCGCGACGGCACTGATACTGATGCACAGAGCGGAGCCATGCCGGCTTCAATGTCGCTGGCCGGCCGATGGAGAGGCATAGCGCGGCTCATTTCTACCCCCTTCTTTCGCAAAATCGCAGACCCCAGTCTGGCGGACTCGTCCGTGTCCGGATTGAATGAAATCGCTCCCAATGCCGTGTCCATCAACGGACGAAGCCGCAACCTGTCCTGAAACTCGGCAGCATGGCACTGGCGGCCCCGCTCAGCGATCAGATACTTGCCGACCGATTCCGGAAGAACACCGATCTGGTCGGCGACAAATGCGAGGAGCGGTCCCGGTGGTCTTTCGTCGGCGCGCTAGTGACCGGGGTAGCGCAGGTAGCAGAGCATGAGCGCTTGACCAAAACGGCCATGATCGCCGCGGCACCGCCGGATCACTGCGCGGGCGAACCTTCCGATCCAACGTAAAAACGATGTCGTAATGTCCAGGATCCGTCCGCGTATCCGTCAAATCCTGGCGTTTCGTTCGTTCTGTCCGTATTGGAAAGCATTGAGCCGAACCAGCTCATGTCAGCAACCAGCCGATTGGCATTATTTGCCGGGAGCACTGCCGGGCTCGACAAAGACCGTCGCTGTCCGACCCACCACGAGTTGAACGCCCGCCGGCACGGTTTCCAGCTTCACGCGCACCGGCACACGTTGCGCCAGGCGCACCCAGTTGAATGTTGGATTGATGCTGGCCAGCAGGTCCGAACTGTCCGACCGCTCGCGGTTGGCGATGCCGGCGGAGATGCTCTCGACCCGCCCGGTCAGCAGGCGCGGCTCTCCCATCAACCGCACCCGGACCTGGTCACCTATGTGGATCTTCGGCAGCTTGGTTTCCTCGAAATACCCTTCAATCCGCAGCGTTGCGCGATCCACCAGGGCCATCACGGGCTTTCCGGTGGTCACATAGTCGCCGGGCTCCAGGTCGACATTGGTGACGGTGCCGTCCACCGGACTGCTCACCGCCGAGCGTTTCAGATTGAGCTCCGCAACCGCCCGATCGGCCAGCGCCTGGCGATAAGCCGCGGCCGTCTCCTCGGCGGTGGCATTCCGCTCCTCCTGTGTCTGCTGCGAGACGGACAGTTGGTTCAGTCTCCCGTACCGTATCGCTTCGCGCGCCGCCTCGTCATACTCCGCCTTGCGGTTGGCGGCCGCTGCGTCGGCCTGCAACAGTGCAAGCTGGAAACGATCCGGGTCAATGCGAAACAGCACATCGCCACGTTTGACCGATTGGTTGTCGTGCACCAGCACCTCGGAGACCAGCCCGGACACATCGGGGGCAATCGTCACCACGTCCGCGCTCACGCGACCGTCACGGGTCCACGGGGCTTCCTGGTAATAGTTCCACAGGCTACGCCCGGCGATGACGGCCGCCGCGACGATCAGCAGCGTCAGCGCGCCGCGGCCGGAGGAAAGGACGATCCGACGCAACACAGACATCATGGCGCGATCCAATGTGGCAGGATGGCGACGATTGCTGCCAGGATGATGACCAGCAGCGACAGGTCCACAAGCGGCCGATGCCAGACCAGCCGGTAGAAGCCGATACGCACGAGAGCGGCACGCAGCACCGCTGTGAGCGACAGCGCGATCAGCCCCCAGACCAGCAGCGCGGGAACGAACACGCCGTAGACATCGAACTCGCCGATCATGCGGCATCGCTCCCGCCGTTCCCCGCGGGAACGGCCTCGGCGGGCAGCGCATCTGCGGGTGGGTACGCCCACCGGTACGGCTCGGCGTCGACAAACAGCCCGCGACGGATGCCCACCAGTTGCAGCAGCAGATCGCGGCCGTGCGTACCGGGCATCGCAACCGCAGCATCGAGCGCGCGATCGACCTGGCGCAGCAGCGCGGTCGGCGGTCGCTGCACATGTCCCAGTGCCGCCTGCGCGGCAAAATGCGCGGCGGTACCGAACAGCACTGCGTCCACCGCCGCGCGCACCGGCGGCGGCAGTGACTCGCGGTCGCGTTGCAGTCCGGCCATGTTGTGGCCGATACGCAGATCCGTGAGCGCGTCCGCTGCGGCCAGGTCATTGTCGGTGCCGACCGCGGCCAGCCGCGGCACCAGCAGCCCAAGGCGGTCCAACAGGAGCCCGGTCAGCACCCTCCATTCATGCCGCATGTGGCCGTGCGGGATAGCAGCCAGATCTCGCCAGCCGGCGCGCAGCAGGCGGCGTGCGCTCCATTCCGCCCCCACCGACCTTATCAGCGCGGTCATGACCGCAGCGCCCGCCACTCCGAGCAGAACGGCGATACTGCCGTCGGCGTAGGTCACGAAATCG
Organism: uncultured Pseudomonadota bacterium; assembly: GCA_963708095.1. GTDB lineage: Bacteria > Pseudomonadota > Alphaproteobacteria > Acetobacterales > Acetobacteraceae > JAJZVS01. The sequence continues at coordinate 498,166 of OY970182.1, read as the reverse complement.
GCGGCGTAGGCGTTTTGCAGGCTGAGCAGGGTCGCAGTGATGAAGCCGAGCGCGGCCCCGAGCGGCTGCGTGGCCGGCATCGCGATCAGTACGCCGACCGGCACGAAGAATGCACCGAGTGCGAGCGTCAGCATCTCGAAGTTTTGTACCATCGGCAGAATGCCGAACAGGCCGATGCCGACGGCCATGACCGCCAGCAATGCACTGATCAGGAACCGCGTCAACACCGGCGTGGGATCGTCCAGGGTGGCGAACAGGCAGCATGCGGCCGCTCCCAACTCGGCTGCACCGCCGCCGGCCTGCCAACCGGTCTCGATCCAGAAGGTGCAGAGCACCAGAATCGTCATGATTGCCGCCAGCGCCGAGAGCGACGCCATGCCTCGGTCGACATGCAACCGCTCCGGCCCATCGGTGTGCACGGCGAGTGGGGTGGTAAGTGCTCCACCGCCCGCCTCTATGTGCAGGCGCAAATCCCGCATGTCCTGCCGCACATCGACGAGCTCGCGCAGCCGCAGCAGCAGGCTATCGCGCATCACGTCGTTCCAGCCGGCGCGCGGATCGGTCGCTGCTTCCAAACTCGCAATCGTCGCGCGCAGCCGCTCCGCCTCGCTGCGCGGGGGTGGTGCCCCGGCGCGAACCCACACGCGCATCTCCCCCAAAAGCCGCTCCAGCGGCGCCGTCACCCCGCCCGCGGCGCGCAATGCACTGACCCGGTCGGCGATCGAGGATAGCAGCGGCAGCAGAAGCACCATCCGCCGCTGCACCTCGTTCACCCAGCGAGTGGCCACCTGAAGCTTGGACGTGTCGTAGGCGAGGAAGGAGGTGAGCATCCGGAGTTCGACCGCATCGGCCGCGAGGCGGTTGCGCGCGACCTGCCCGACGGTTTCGTCGCCGCTGCCTAACGCTTCCTCGGCCCACCTACTGGCGTCGCCGACCCAGGCGAAGATGCGCGCACGCAGCATCGGCCCGAGTGGGCGGGGGAACACGACGGACCCCACCACGGTCGCGCAGATGATGCCGAGCGAGACCTCCTCGGCCCGCGCAATTGCGATGTCCCACATCTGCTCCGGCGCCGTGACGGTCGGGAAGCCGATCAAGGCGGCGGTGTAGCCGGCCAGCAGGAACACGTAGCTGCGGGGTGTGCGGTCGAGCAGCGCCAGATACAGGCACAGCCCGGTCCACAGCGCGAGCGCGGCGCACAGCAGTTCGGGCGTGTCGACCAGGTTCGGCACCAGGACCACCGTCGCGGCGGCCCCGATGAACGTGCCGAACAAGCGGTACACCGCCTTGGAGCGCAGCGAGCCCGTCAAAGGCTGCGCAACGATGTAGACTGTCGCCATCGCCCAGTAGGGGCGGTCCAGGCCGACGGACTGCGCAATGTAAAGCGCAAGCATCGCCGCAGCGAAGGTCTTCACTGCGAACAGCCATTCGTTGAGGCCGGGCCAGCGATTCATCGCCCGGGTGACGAACTGGCCGCTTCGTGTGATGTCACGCCGTAGCGGGGTGCCGCGTGGCTGCGCGACAGCTGCGGGCCCAGCGCTGCGCGGGCCTCGGAAAACGCCCGCCAGAGCGCGGGATCCTCCAGTGAGGGGATGGTGATCATCTCACCCTGGTCCAGCCCGGACAGGGCAGCATCGACCAGTTCATCCACGTCCATCAGTATTTCGGCCGGCAAACTGACGATCGGGGTGCCCGAGCGGTCCCATAGCTCCGTGCGGGTGGCGCCGGGAAGCACTGCCTGGACGCGCACGCCTGCTGTCCCTGCCTCGGCCTGCAGGGCCTGCGTCAGGTTCAGCACGAAGGCCTTGCTGCCGCTGTAGCCGCCGTTCAACTGCTCTGGGGTCAAGGCCAGCACCGAAGCGATGTTGATGATCGTGCCATGACCACGTGCAACGAAGGCCCGGGCGGCCTCGACAGCCAGGCGCGTCGCCGCGACCACGTTGAGCTGGATCATCTCCTCGAGCCGGTCTGAATCGCCGCTGAGCAACGTACCCGGTGCAATCGCACCGGCATTGTTGACCAACATGGTGATGGCATCGTCGACGCGCAACCGCTCGGCAACCGACAGCAGCTCGGGCCGGTTCGTAAGGTCCGCGCGCAGCGTGCGGATCTCGCGGCCGGTCTTCTGGCGTAGCCGGGCGGCGAGCGCATCCAGCCGCTGCTGGTCGCGGGCGACCAGGTACAGGTCGAAACCGCGTTGCGCGAGCCGGTCGGCGTAAGTGGAGCCGATGCCGGAGGAAGCACCGGTGATGAGAGCGGTGCCGCGCTCCGGCGGTGCCGACGTCGTTGGGGAAGCCGTGCTCATGAACAAACTCCGTTTGATCCAGGGACGCCTGCGGTCGGTGCGAACCGGTTACCGCGCCCGCGAGCGCGCCGGTGGGAGGTTACACTTGCATGCCACTAGCGATCACCCGGGGCCGCAACCGGTATGCAAGCTTCCGAGCAGCGCCGATCGCAGCATCGATCCGCAAGCCGGCCAGAGGTCGCGTGTGTAGCCGGGGATGCCGACCCGCAGCTTGTGCGGATCTGCTGCCGTTTGCACGACTTCGCTGTCGCAGCTCTTTGCCGCGAATTCGGGGACGAACGGGCCATGTGTCGGATCAGGCAAGTGGCGCACGGCAAGCACGTCGGCTGGCTCACGGTTCCGTTCGAAGATGAGGGCTCTCATCGCGTTATCCCCCTTCGAGACTCGCCAGCAAGACTGGCGTGCCGGGTCATCATTTTTTCGGATGGACCCATATGTCCGCCGGCAGGATATCCTTCGGCTTCGAGTGTCATCGGCCTTTCGAACAACTTGCGACGCGAGATGAAGCTCGATGGGATCGCTGGCCGCAGGAACCGCAGAGAGGCTCCGTCGGCGCCTCCCGACTGATGGCCCGTCTTTTCAGCTTTGACGCTCACCTCGCGCCCGCAGTCGGAAACGGAGACCCATCCAACCAGGCAAGGATGTTCTTGACCGTGTCGCCATAGAAGGTTCGATAAAGATTCAGGGACACATAGCCGATGTGTGGCGTCGCGAGCATAGCGTCGAGCGACCGGTAGGGATGATCTGCCGGCAGTGGCTCTACGTCGAAGACGTCTACGGCGGCGCCGGCGATTCGGCGTTCTCGCAAGGCAGCGATCAAGGCGCCGTCCTCGACGATTGGGCCACGTGACGTATTGATCAGCCATGCCGCGGGTTTCATCAGCGCGAGTTCGGCTGCGCCGACCAGTCCGCGGGACCGCCGGCCGAGAACAAGGTGGATGGTAAGAACATCCGATTGCCGGAACAGGTCGTCCTTCCGCACGTGCCCGGCGCCCACGGCCGCGGCCTTTTCCGGGGTGAGGTGTTCGCTCCACGCGATAACCCTCATGCCGAACGCAAGCCCGATACGGGCAACCTCGCCGCCGATATTGCCCAGTCCGAGCACGCCCAATGTCTTCCCCTTCAGATCGCTGCCAATAGCGCGCTGCCATCCCCCCGAGCGGAATGATGCATTCTCAACAACGATATGGCGGGCGCTCGCGAGAATGAGGGCCCATGTCAGTTCGATCGTCGGGGCCGAGTCATAGCCTGTGTTCGCCACCGCTATGCCGCGCTCATGGGCTGCCTGAAGGTCGATCGAGGCGTTACGAAGGGCGCTCGAGGCGATGAGCTTCAAACGCGGCAGTCGTTCGAGAAGCCCGCGCGGGAGAGGCGTGCGCTCCCGCATGACGCAGACGACGTCGAACGGCGCCAGTCGTGCGGCCACGGCGTCCGGATCGTCGAGATGATCGTTGAAGACGGTGATGGCCGCCCGCCCCGCCAGGGGCGACCAGTCCGCCATCTGCAGGGCGACGTTCTGATAGTCATCGAGAATAGCGACCTTAACAGCCGATCTGTCGGGCGTCATACCGTCCCCTTGCCTCTGGAGTTGGACGTCGCGGGTTGCCACGCCTCCTGGCCGCCGGCGGGGCGTGACGCGCCGGTGGACCAGCCAATCGGGCGACCACGTACCGAACGCGACGATCGACGGCGCCAAGGATAAGCGTTTAGCCGCCGCTGTAGCTCGTTCCCAAAATGCCGAGCCGGCCCCGATCGGTCCAAGCCACGTGATTGCATCCCGAGTATCTCACACCTGTTGCCACGGGTCCACCTCGGCCGAGGCCCATCTCGCTCTCGATGGTCGTAGAGTAGGACGGCAAGACTTGCCTCGGCAAAGCGCCCCGCGAAGCGGCGCGTATGGCGTTCCTTCAAGCCCGCGAAGCGCGGGTTCTGTTGCAAACGGCGGAGCTGGCCGCGTGAGTCCGGGGGGGCGGGTGCTGTCAGGCGGTAATCTAGAACAGGCTGGCAACGAAGGCGGTCTGTGCCCGCATGTCGTGACCGTCGATGGTGTGAACCTGTCCCTTCCTGATCATCTTCCTGATCATCGCCATCGCCTCGTAGCCGGACAACGTTCGCCTGGCGGTTGGTAAGTTCCCGAAGCCGAGCCCTGGCCGCGCCAGCCGTTTGGTCCGCCGGTGGTCCTGTTCAACGATGTTGTTCAGGTACTTGCACTGGCGTATCCGCCTCGAAGATTGGTTCCAACACGAGCTTGGCGGCGGTCTGAACCACCCGATCCCGGATCGTCGGGATGCCCAGAGGACGTTCGCCGCCCCCTGGCTTCGGGATCATCACCCGCCGCACCGGCGCGGGCCGGTACGTCTTCGAGGCGAGATCCCCACGCAGGCTCGCCAGCCATGCGTCCCGCCCCTCCGCTTCGATCTGTGCGAACGTCACCCCGTCCACACCGGGCGCACCCGCAGTGGCGCGGGCAAGCCGATAGGTGTTGTCGAGGATGTCCTCGCGGTAGATCTTGTCGTAGAGCAGGTAAAAGCGGAATGCAGGCTCCGCCTTCGCCTTACAATAAAGCTTCCTCTGAAGGATCCCGATCTTATCGGGTGTTTCGAGGCGCATTGCCAATCACCCCCTCCTCTCCGTCTTCGAAAGCGTACCAGAAGTCAGGGGCCTTCCCTCCGCCGGAGTTACCCGGTTTCAGCAGGACCTGTGCCCCTGTCCGACTCCCGCCCGGTCCGCCGCCATGAGCGACGTTGAAGCCGCGACCTCCGACCGGACGCGTCTCCCCCGTTACCCGCTTCACCTTTCCGGCGTGCCGTGCCCACTACCCCGGCGGATCGAGACGGGTGCGCTTGTCGATTGCTTCCCCGTTCACGCGGCCTTCCCCGTTTTGCAGGCGGGTCGGCATCCGCACCTCTACTTTCGAGGCCTGCTCAGGCTTCACTCACGTTACGGCCCGTCGGATTGCTCAACCGCCCAAGGCGGCCTTTGTCACGAGGCTTCGATCCAGCCGGTCGCCCGACCAAACCGCTCGTCAGCTACCAGAGCAATCGACAACTCTCTGGGTGGAACCTCCCTCCACTGGTGAAACGCGCCATCGGGGCGCACTGCAAATCTCAGGAGTTTCGGACGCAGCGTCCGTCCCCGCCTCTTCAAGGGGTTACGGGTTCCGAAAGGTATGACCGGAACCGACGCCCACACGGGGCCATCGCTGTCCCGCCCAATCAGCACGTGATAATCCGGCTTATCGGGCCGGCCCGGCGGTTGGGTGAGCGCGATTTGGCCAATCAGATGCCGAAGAGGATGCGCTGGATGTCGGACCCGCTGACGTACTTGCGCGGGTGGTGATCAAGCTCGGCGGCGTTGCACGACCACCAGATTTCGGGTCGGCCGATGGCAACGCGGCAGTAGAGATTGCCGACCAGCATCGCAGCCTCGTCCTCGTCCTCGAAGCAGGCTCTCTCGATGCGCGCTACCCGGCGGGGTTGCTGATCTGCATCCTGCTCGACGATCACCCCGCCCACCGCCCGCGCGAGACCAAGCGCTTTCGCGCCAGCCGGCCCGGCCGCTTTGAGCTGGTCTTCGCGCCGACCCACGCATCATGGCGCAACGACGTGGAGACCTTCTTCTCGAAGGAGGCCCGATCGGTATTGCGTCGCATCGGCAGCAAGGCGGAACTCGGCGATCGAATCCGACGCCACATCGAGGCCTGCAGCGCTTCCTCAGCCGCACCAAACCGGCGCTACGGCATCAGTCGTCACCAGTAGCCGCCGGCGGCCTGATTCGAGTCGGCAATTCGCGAATACTGTACTAGCGCCCTAGCACTAGCGCCCCAACGCCTGCACGATCTCTTCTGTCATCTTCTTCGCATCGCCGAATAGCATCATCGTGTTCGGGCGGAAGAACAGCTCGTTCTCCACCCCCGCGTAGCCCGAGGCCATGGAGCGCTTCACGAACAGCACCGTCCCCGCCTTCTCCACTTCCAGGATCGGCATGCCGTAGATCGGGGACGCGCGGTCGGTCTTTGCCGCGGGGTTGGTCACGTCGTTGGCGCCGATCACATAGGCGACGTCGGCGGTGGCGAATTCGTTGTTGATCTGCTCGAGCTCGAACACTTCGTCGTACGGCACGTTGGCCTCGGCCAGCAGCACGTTCATGTGCCCGGGCATGCGGCCCGCCACCGGGTGGATGGCGTATTTCACCTCCACGCCTTCCTTCTTCAACGTGTCGGCCATCTCGCGCAGCGCGTGCTGCGCCTGGGCCACCGCCATGCCGTAGCCGGGCACCACGATCACCTTGGACGCGTTCTTCAGGATGAAGGCGGCGTCGTCGGCGTTGCCGGTCTTCACGGTGCGATCGAGCGCCGCCCCGCCCGGCCCCGCGGTGGCCGCCTCGGTCCCGAACCCGCCCAGCAGCACGTTGAAGATGCTGCGGTTCATCCCCTTGCACATCACGTAGGACAGGATCGCGCCCGACGCGCCCACCAGCGCCCCGGTCACGATCAAAGCGAGGTTCTGGATGGTGAAGCCGATCCCACACGCCGCCCAGCCCGAGTAGCTGTTCAGCATCGAGATCACCACCGGCATATCCGCCCCGCCGATCGGGATGATGAGCAGGAACCCAAGCCCGATCGCGAGGAACGCCAGCAGCCAGAACACCACCTGGTTGCCCCCGGTGGCGACGAACACTACGATCAGCAGCAGCGCCAGCAGCCCGAGACCCAGGTTCAGCGGATGCTGCATCGGGAACGAAATCGGCGCCCCCTTCATGATCCCCTGCAGCTTGCTGAACGCGATCACCGACCCGCTGAAGGTGATGGCCCCGATGGCAAGCCCGATCGACATCTCGACCAGGCTTTCGGTGCGGATCGCCCCCGGCACGCCGATGCCGAACGCAACCGGCGCATTCAGTGCCGCCGCGGCGACGAACACCGCCGCCAGCCCGACCAGCGAGTGGAACGCCGCCACCAGTTGCGGCAGCGCCGTCATCTGGATGCGCAGCGCGATGAACACGCCCACAGATCCGCCGATGGCGATGCCGAGGACAATCAGCCCCCAGCCGCCGAGCCCGATCGGGTTGCCGATCAACGTCGCGAGCAGCGCGATCGCCATCCCCGCCATGCCGAGCCGGTTGCCGCGGCGCGAGGTCTCCGGGTTGGACAGGCCGCGCAAGGCCAGCACGAACAGCACGGCGGCGACGAGGTAGAAGAAGGCGGTCAGTTGCGTGGACATCGCTTCCGGCCCCTCAACGCTGCTTGCGGCGGAACATCGACAGCATCCGGTGCGTGACCAGGAAGCCGCCGAAGATGTTCACCGATGCCAGGGTCACGGCGATGAAGCCGAACCCGCGCGACACGCCGCTCGCCGCGAGGCCGGCGGCCAGCATGGCGCCCACGATGATGACGGAGCTGATCGCGTTCGTGACCGCCATCAGCGGCGAGTGCAGCGCCGGGGTGACGTTCCAGACCACGTAGTAGCCGACGAAACAGGCCATCACGAAGATCGCGAACAGATAGACGAACGGTGCGCCGGCGGCGGCATGCGCGACCGGGGCGGCGGTGCCGGCCCAGGCGCTCGCGTGCGCCGCGAGCACCTCGGCCCGGGCGGCGAGACGATGTGCCTCGTCAGCCAGTTGTTGCGGGTTCATCCGGCGTCTCCGTGTATCCGGCGGCGTGAAATCAGACGGCTGGGGATCAGGCGGCCGCGCTCTGCGGCGGGGCGAACTGCGGGTGGATCACAGCGCCGGCGCGGGTGAGCAGCACGCCTTTGACGATATCGTCGTCCGGCGGCAGGCGCGGGGCCTGCGCGTCCTTGTCCCAGAAGGTGGTAAGGAAGGTCAGCAGGTTGCGGGCATAGAGCGCGCTCGCCGCCACCGGGATCCGCCCCGGCCAGTTGCGCCACCCGAGCACGCTGGCGCCGTTTTCCGTCACCACCCGCTCCCCCGGGTGGGTCGCGGCGCAGTTGCCGCCGGCGTCGGCGGCGAGGTCGACCACCACGCTGCCGGGACGCATGGCGGCCACCATCTCTTCCGTCACGATCACCGGGGCGCGGCGGCCCATCACCAGCGCGGTGCAGATAACGACATCGTTCTTGGCCACCGTGGTGGCCATCAGCTCGGCTTGCTTCTGGCGGAACGCGGCGCTGAGCTCGCCGGCGTAGGGGCCGGTCTGCTTGGCGGTTTCCTCATCCTCGACACCAACGAAGGTGCCGCCGAGGGAGCGGATCTCCTCCTTCGCCGCCGGCCGCACGTCGGTGGCGGAGACGATGGCGCCGAGCCTGCGGGCGGTCGCGATCGCCTGCAACCCCGCGACGCCGGCACCGATCACGAACACCCGCGCCGGCGGGACGGTGCCGGCGGCGGTCATCATCATCGGAAAGCCGCGCTGGAATTCCGCCGCCGCCTCGATCACGGCGCGGTAGCCGGCAAGGTTGGCCTGTGAGGACAGCACGTCCATCGACTGTGCGCGGGTGATGCGCGGCAGCAGCTCCATCGCCGCGGTGTCGATGCCGGCTTCGGCGAGCGCCGGGACCAGGGCGGGATCGGCGAAGGCGTTCGCGGTGCACACGAGCAGCGCGCCGCGCGGGATCAGGGCGCGGGTCGCAGCCTCCGGCGCCTGCACGGCGAAGACAACGCCGGCCCCGGCCAGCGCGGCGGCGGCGTCGGGGGCGATCTCGGCGCCGGCGGCGGCAAGTTCGCTGTCCGGCAGGGAGGCGCCGGCGCCGGCCCCGCTCTCCACCGCGACCGTCAGGCCGAGCGCGATCAGGCGTTTCACGGTATCCGCCGTCACCGCCACGCGGGTTTCGTGCACCCGCCGTTCCTTGAGCACTGCCAGGCGCATGCGCGGTGTCCTCCGAAGCGAGTCGCGGGCACCATGCGCAAAAGGATGCGCGCGTGCAAGCTGTCGGGCCGGCGGCGCGGCCGCGGGTCGCAGCCGGCGGCGGCGGGGAGCGACGGTCAAGCCTGGCGCTGCGCCAGGCGGCAAACCTGCCATTCCCCGTACAGGGGCGAGAACGGCCGAGGGCCTCTTGCTTCTGTTCCATCCCATCCGATTTGACGATTGAGTCATTCCGGGCGCGACGACGCCGCGCGGACGATCCTCAGTCGCGCGAACAGGTGGGCGATAGTCCCCTTGGAGACTGATGCGAAAGGTGCAGATGATGAGCGTTCCGTTCCGCCTGCCGGCCATGGCCCTGGTGGCGCTGCTTGCCCCGCACGTCACCGCGCGCGCCCAGGCGCAGATACCGACCCACGAGGGCAACACCTGGGGCTGGCGCGACCACCAGCCGACCGCGCCCGAGGTGCAACAGGAGGAGAAGGCGGCCGGTATTGCGCCGGCGCCATCCCGGACGAAATCGACGACTGACACGCTCGACCGCCTCAATCAGGAATTGCTGCACGGGTCAGGCGGCAACTGAGTGCTCCGGTGAGTGCTCCGGCGCGACCTGAGCCGCCGGCTCCGTGCCCGATGCGCACCCTCCGCTCCCGCCTGGTGTCGCCGACGCGCCGCACGTTGCGGCTGCGGCTGTCGTTCTCCGTTGGTCGGAGTCAGCCCAGACGGAACCGCGCGGCCGCGAGCTGATCCGCGGTCACCGCCGCGCGCACCGCTTCCTCCCCCGTCGGCCCGCGGACCAGCGCGATCACCTCCCGGAACGGGGCCCCTCCCCGCGCGCGATCCAGGAACAGCCGGGCCAGCGCCTCGGCCACCGGCCCGCGCGGAGCACAGCAGGCGCAGCTGGCCGGATGGATGCCGGGCGCCAGGACGAAGCGCGCGAACGGCACGCCGGGCGGGGCCGGCGCGTCGCCCTCGATCAGCAGTGCCCTCTCCGGCCCGGCCTGGTCGGGCGTGCCGAAGCGGACGGGCAGGCGTGCGTCCAGGAAGAGTGTCATAGGCTGGACATAAGGATATGTTTATGTCAGATACAAGCCCATGGAGACCTTGCTCGCCGCGCTCCGCGCCTGCGCCGAACCGACCCGCCTGCGCGTGCTCGCGCTCGCCGGCCGCGGCGCGTTCTGCGTCTCCGAATTCACCGAGATTCTCGGCCAGTCGCAGCCGCGGTTGTCGCGCCATCTGAAGTTGCTGTGCGAGGCCGGGCTGCTCGACCGCGAGCGCGAGGGCGCCAACGCCTGGTTCGCCCTGCCCGGCGGCGACCGCGGTGCCCTGGTCCGCACCCTGCTCGCCCGCCTGCCGGAGGGCGACCCGGTGCTGGAGGCCGATCGCCGCCAGGCCGCCCGCGTGCTGGCCGAACGCGCCCGCATCGCCTCGGAGAGCTTCCAGCGCCAGGGCGCGGACTGGGACGAGATGCGCGCGCTCGACCTGCCGGCGCAGGCGGTGGAGGACAATCTGCTGCGGCTGATCCCGACCGAAGGGGTGGGAAGGCTGCTCGATATCGGCACCGGCACCGGGCGGGTGCTGGAACTGCTCGGCCCGCGCGTGCGGGAGGGGCTGGGCGTGGACGCCAGCCCGGCGATGCTGGCGCTCGCGCGCGCCCGCCTGGCCCGCGCCGGGCTCGGCCACTGCGCAGCACGGCGCGCCGACATGTACCGCCTGCCCCTGCCGGGGGGCGAGGTCGATCTCGCCGTCCTGCAGATGGTGCTGCACTACGCCGAAGACCCCGCGCGCGTGGTGGCCGAGGCCGCCCGCGTGCTGCGCCCCGGCGGCCGGCTGATCGTGGTCGACCTCGCGCCGCACGCGCGCGCCGACGTCATGCAGCGGCTGGCGCATCGCTGGCCCGGCTTCGGCGACGATTCGCTGCAACGGATGTGCGTCGAAGCTGGCCTGGCTCCCGGCACGCCGCTCGCCATCCCGGGCCCGCTGCCGGTGCGGCTGTGGCCCGCCGTCCGCACCGCCGCCGCCGATGCGCCGGCCGCAGCGCCCGTCGCCGCCCTCGTTCCGTAACCGAAAGACCCTCGATGTCCCGACCCCATCTGCTGGATGCGCTGCGCGACCAGGTGCTGCTCTGCGACGGCGGCATGGGCTCGCGCGTGCAGGCGATGACCCTCGATATCGAGCGCGATTACTGGGGAAGGGAGAACTGCACCGACGTGCTGTGCCTCTCGCGCCCCGACCTCGTGCGGGAGATCCATCGCGGCTATTTCGAAGCCGGCGCCGACATGGTGGAAACGAACAGCTTCGGCGGCTCCCCGGTCACCCTGGCGGAGTTCGACCTCGCGGACCGCGCCTTCGAGCTGAACCGCCGTGCCGGCGAACTGGCGCGCGAGGCCGCCGACAGCTTCGCCGACGGCCGCCATCGCTGGGTGCTGGGCAGTATCGGACCGGGCACCAAGCTGCCCTCGCTCGGCAACATCGCGTACGACCCGCTGGAGACGGCGCTGGCGGAACAATGCCGCGGACTGATCGCCGGCGGGGTCGATGCGATCCTGATCGAGACCTGCCAGGATACGTTGCAGATCAAGGCCGCGGTGAACGGGGCGAAGCTCGCGCGCGCCGCGGCCGGGACCGACACGCCGGTGTTCGTGCAGGTCACGGTGGAAACCACCGGCACCCTGCTGGTCGGCCCCGACATCGCCGCCGCCGCCGCCGTCATCCGCGCGCTCGACGTGCCCCTGCTCGGGATGAACTGCGCCACCGGGCCGCAGGAGATGGCCGAGCACCTGCGCTGGATCGCCGGCAACTGGCCGGGCCTGATCTCGGTGCAGCCGAACGCCGGCCTGCCGGAGCTGGTGGACGGCCAGACCCGCTACCCGCTGGGGGCGGCCGATCTCGCAAGCTGGCTGGAACGCTTCGTGGCCGAAGACGGGGTGAACCTGATCGGCGGCTGCTGCGGCACCGACGTGCCGCATATTGCCGCGCTGGATGCGATGCTGCGCAAGCGCGGCGGGTTCCGCCCCACCCCGGTCGCGCGCACCGCCGTGTGGATGCCTTCTGTCGCGTCTTTGTACCAATCGGTGCCGTTGCGCCAGGAGAACGCGTTCTTCGCCATCGGCGAGCGCTGCAACGCCAACGGCTCGAAGAAATGGCGCAGCCTGCAGGAAGCACACGACTGGGACGGCTGCGTGTCCATGGGGCGCGAGCAACTGGGTGAAGGCTCCAACGCGCTCGATGTCTGCACCGCCTTCGTCGGCCGCGACGAGATGGGAGAGATGTCGGAGGTGATCCGCCGCTTCACCTCGTCCGTGAACGCGCCGCTGGTGATCGACAGCACGGAAACCCCGGTGATCGAGGCGGCACTGAAGCTGCACGGCGGCAAGCCGATCATCAATTCGATCAATTTCGAGGACGGGGAGGCGCACGCCACCGAACGCCTGCGTCTCGCGCGCCGCTTCGGCGCCGCGGTGATCGCGCTCACGATCGACGAGACCGGCATGGCCAAGACCGCCGAGGCCAAGCTCGCGGTGGCGCGCCGGCTGGTCGATTTCGCCTGCACCCAGCACGGGCTGCCGCAGTCGGACCTGCTGATCGACCCGCTGACCTTCACCATCGCCACCGGCAACGAGGACGACCGCAAGCTCGGCCAATGGACCCTGGAAGGGATCGCCGCGATCCGTGCCGAATTCCCCGACATCCAGATCATCCTCGGCCTCTCCAACATCAGCTTCGGCCTGAACCCGGCCGCGCGCGCGGTACTGAACTCGGTGTTCCTCGATCACGCGGTGCGCGCCGGCATGACGGGGGCGATCGTACACGTGAGCAAGATCCGCCCGCTGCACCTGATCGCGCCGGAGGAAGCGCAGGTCGCCGAAGACCTGATCTTCGACCGCCGGCGGGAAGGCTACGACCCGTTGCAGAAGCTGCTGGAGATCTTCGCCGACCGCAAGGCCGGCGACGCGGTAAAGAAGCAGCGCGCCGAGACCGTCGAGGGCCGGCTGAAGGACCGCATCGTCGACGGCGACCGCAAGGGGCTGACCGACGAGCTGGACGAGGCGCTGAAGACGATGGCCCCGCTCGACATCATCAACGACGTGCTCCTCGACGGCATGAAAGTGGTGGGCGAGCTGTTCGGCGCCGGCAAGATGCAGCTGCCGTTCGTGCTGCAATCGGCGGAAACCATGAAGGCCGCGGTCGCCTACCTGGAGCCGATGATGGAACGGATGGCAGGCCAGGAGAAGGGCACCATCGTGCTCGCCACCGTGAAGGGCGACGTGCACGACATCGGCAAGAACCTGGTCGATATCATCCTGACCAACAACGGCTACCGGGTGGTGAACCTCGGCATCAAGGTGCCGCTCCCCGACATGCTGGAAGCGGTGCGCGAACACCGCGCGCACGCCATCGGCATGTCCGGCCTGCTGGTGAAATCCACCGTCGTGATGCGCGAGAACCTGGAGGAAATGTCGCGCCAGGGCCTGCAGATCCCTGTACTTCTGGGCGGCGCGGCACTGACCCGGAACTACGTCGAAGACGCCTGCGTCCAGTCCTATGCCTGCGGACGGGTAGCCTACGCGCGCGACGCGTTCGACGGGCTGCATCTGATGGACAAGGTCACCGGCAACGGGTTCGACGACTACCTGGCCGCGGTCGCCGCAAAACGCTCCGGCAAGGCGCGCAACACCGCACGCACCCTCGGTCAGGCCGACGCCCGCGCCTTCCGTCCGGTCGATGTCGCCGCGGTGCGCGAACGCCGCACGCGCATCACCGGCGACGTTCCCGTTCCGGCTCCGCCGTTCTGGGGCGCACGGGTGATCGAGGCGGCGCCGAAAGCCCTGGTGCCGTTCCTCAACGAACGCAGCCTGTACCAGTTCCAGTGGGGCTTCCGGAAGCAGGGCCGCTCATTGGACGACTTCCTCGGCTGGGCAAAACAGGAACTGCGTCCGGTACTGAAGCGGATGCTGGCGATCGCCGAAGCCGACGACATCCTGCACCCGGCGAGCGCCTACGGCTACTGGAAAGCCGCCGGCCAAGGCAACGACCTGGTGCTGTTCGATATAGACGGGGAAACCGAACTCGCCCGCTTCCCCCTGCCCCGCCAGCCGAAGGAAGACGGCGAGTGCATCGCCGATTTCGTGCGCGACATCAATGAGCCCGAACGCGACGTGATCGGCCTGCAAGTCGTCACCATGGGATCGCGCGCATCCGACGTCGCGCGCGCCTGGTTCGAGGAGAACCGCTATCAGGACTACCTCTACCTGCACGGATTGTCGGTGGAAATGGCGGAAGCCATGGCCGAATACGTGCACAAGCGCATCCGCGCCGAACTCGGCTTCGCCGCCGAGGACGACCGCGAGATGGAGAAAATGCTGGCCCAGGGCTATCGCGGCTCGCGCTACTCGTTCGGCTATCCCGCCTGCCCGAAACTGGAAGACCAGGAGCCGATCCTGCGCCTGCTCCGCGCCGACCGGATCGGCGTGTCGCTGTCGGACGAGTTCCAGTTGCACCCGGAACAATCAACCAGCGCCCTCGTGGTGCTGAACCCACGGGCGAAATACTTCTCGGTCTGACGCCGGCGGCGAAGGCAAGGCCAGGGGGAGCGCCCCCCAGCCTTGCGCCCCCTGGCCTTGCTATCCGGCCGCCGCCACCAGCGCGCGGAGATCCCCCTCCGGACGCGCGCCGTAGCGTCCGATCACAGCGGCTGCCGCGAGGCTGCCGAGTTGGCCGCACACCGGCAGTTCGCGCCCTTTGGTGAGGGCCGCCAGGAATCCGGCGGCGTAGGCGTCGCCGGCGCCGGTGGTATCGACCACCGTCGCGGGGGCGGCGGCGATTTCCACCGTTTCGGTGCCACGGACGATCACGCTGCCGGCTTCGCTGCGGGTCAGTGCCGCGAGGCCGAGGTCGGCGCGCGCCTGTTCCACGGCGTCCTCGAATCGGTTGGCCTCGTAGAGGGCCGTGATTTCCGCTTCGTTGGCGAACAGGATGTCTACCTCCCCGCGCACCAGATCGAGAAAGGCGGCACGGTGGCGATCGACGCAGAAAGCGTCCGACAAGGACAGTGCCACCTGGCGGCCGGCGGCGTGCGCCGCGGCCGCGGCACGGCGGAACGCCGCCTGCGCCGCAGGGGGATCGAACAGGTAGCCTTCCAGGTAGAGCACGGATGCCTCCGCCACCAGGGCGGTGTCCACGTCATCTTCCCCGAACGCCACGCAGGCGCCGAGATAAGTATTCATCGTTCTCTGCCCGTCCGGCGTGACCATGATCAGGCACCGCGCCGTCGGCACGCCACCCGCCAGCGGTGCGGAGGGGAAATGCACCCCGGCGGCCGTGATGTCGTGGCGGAACACCCCGCCCAACTGATCGTCCGCCACCTTGCCCAAATACGCCACCCGCGCGCCGAACCCCGCCGCGACCGCACAGGTGTTGGCCACCGACCCGCCGCTGCTCTCAAGCCCGGCCGGCATCGCCTCATACAGCGCCGCCGCCGCCTCGGCATCGATCAGCGCCATCGCCCCCTTGCGCATGTCATGGCGAGACAGAAACGTCTCCTCCACCCGCGCCACCACATCAACGATCGCGTTACCGATCCCCACGACATCAAACTGCGCCATCCGCCCTGCTCCCGCTATGTCGATCTGTTGTGAGGTCTGGAGCGCAGTAAGCAAGGCCAAGGGGGCGCTGCCCCCCTGGACCCCCCGCCAAGGGCTCGCCCTTGGAACCCTTCCGTTGGTTCCGTGCGTGTGGGGGGTGTCTCGGGTCCGGGACGGGGCTGCGCGGGACGGGCGGATTGGGCGGGGACAGGCGCAGTCGCGCCCTGTCCCCGCCCAATCCGCCCGTCCCGCGCAGCCCCGTCCCGGACCCGAGACACCCCCCACACGCACGGAACCCAATAGATGGGGTCCAGGGGACGAGTTCCCTGGCGGGGGTCCAGGGGGCAGCGCCCCCTGGCCTTGCTTGTGCGCTCCAGACCTCACGACCGGTTGGACTTAGCGGCGCGGTGCGGGCAGGTCCAGGCCGACGCCGCGGAGGTGGGCGAACAGGGTTGCGAGGCGGGCTCGGTCGGCTTGCGGCAGGGGCGGTTTCAGGATGGAGGCGATGTTGGTGTGGAGGTGGGTGATGTTGCCGGTTCCGAACAGCACGACGTCGACGCCGGGTTCGTGGCGGGCGGTGCGGTAGGCGGCGTCGGTGAGCGAGGTGGCGCCGTCGGGGTGGACGAGGAAGCCGAGCGGGTTGTCGCTGGCGGCGAGTTCCGCCGGTACCTGGCCGGTGGCGGCAAGGTCGCGCATGGTGGCGGCGAGCAGTGCGGGGCGGGCGAAGATGCCGCGCACGGCGAACATCACCATGGTTCCGACGTCGTGTTTTTGGGTCAGCGGGAACACCTGCTCACGCGCGCCCTGGCACATCATGTGGAACGCGACCATGGCGCTATCCCACATGCCGTCCGGCACGGCGCGCGCCAGCATGGTGTGTTCGAGGTCGTTGGGTGCGGTTTCGGTGACGCCGACGAAGCGGATCTTGCCTTCCTCGCGCGCACGTTGCAGGACCGGTGCGATCCGATCTCGGATCGTTTCGTAGTGCGCTGGCGGCACGGCGTGCAGCTGGAACAGATCGATGCAGTCGACGTTGAGCAGCCGCAGCGAGGTTTCCAGGCTGTCGCGCACGGCGGCGGCCGACAGCGGGTCGCCGGCGCGCATGACGGAGGTTTTGGTGGCCAGCACGACGCCCGCGCGACGCCCTGCGAGGGCTTTGCCGACCACCGCCTCGGTGCCGTAAGCCGACGCGGTGTCGATCAGGTTCACCCCGGCGTCGAGCGCGGCGTGGACCACAGCGATCGCGTCCCCCTCGGTGCCGCCGGTGCCAAGGCCGAGCCGGCTGTGTCCGCCGGCGCCGAGTCCGGCGACACTGACCCGGAGGTCGGTCCTGCCGAGGGTGGTGGTATCCATGGACCGCTCTCCTTTGCGTGCGCGTTTCCCCGCCAGCGTCCCCTGCCCGCACTCCGGCCGCAAGGGGCCCGGGGCCCGGTCATCACGGGTTTGCGAACCCTCGCGCATTGTGACGCGCCGCGGGGGCGTGCTAACCGGGTCCGCCGGCACCGACCGGAGAATCTCGTTTTTCCAGGGTGGAAACCCGTGTTCAAGCGCCGCAAACCCGACGAATCGACCCCTGCCGCGCCCACGCCCGGGCCGGCCGGTTCGAAAACCAGTCCGGAGGACCCCGCTTTGTCCGACAGCAAGGAAGCCGCTCGCGGCGCCCCGCCCGACAGCGGTCTGGGCGTGCCGCCGTTCCGCCCCGCCGCAATGAAGGACGCCTCCACCATGGCTCGATCGCCGTTCAGCCCCTCCCCCTCCACGCCGGTCACGCCGACGGGACCCTCGGCCTCCGGCTTGCCTGGGGCGCGACCGGCGGGCGCCCGCCCTGCCCCGCGCGAGGCGGGGGAGCGGCGCACCCTTGTCGTGGGCCGCGGGATCAGCGTTCAGGGCACGGTGCAGGATGCCGAGCGCCTGGTGGTGGAGGGCACGGTGGAAGCGAGCATGATCCACGCCACCGAGCTCGCGATCACCCAGGGCGGCATGTTCAAGGGCGAGATCGAGGTGGAGGACGCCGAGATCGCCGGCACCATGAACGGCACCCTGACCGCACGCGGCAATCTGGTGCTGCGCGCGAGCGGCCGGCTGCTCGGCACCGCGCGCTGCCGGCGGCTGCAGGTGGAGGACGGCGGGCAGATCTCCGGCACGATGGAGATGCTGACCGACGAGCCGAAAGCGGACGTTCCGCTGCTGTCGGAAACGACGTAGCGGCAGCGGGCGGGGCTGTCGCGCCCCGCCCGGTTGCGTTCAGCGGAACATTTTGGTTGCGTTGGCGATGGTCTGCGCCACCCCCCAGAGCAGGGGGATGCCGACCAGCAGCCAGTACACCAGCAGCTTGACGCCGGTACCGGATTCCTGCGGTGCGTCGCTCATGCTTCGGCCTCCTGACCGGCCAGGTGGTGGTGCTCGGACACCGGGCGCATCGCCAGGTTGCAGATGAGCCCGATCAGCAGCAGCCCGGCCATGATGTACATCGTGATCGAATAGGCATCCGCCTTCACCACGCCGTGGTGGATCTGGTACTCGCGGATGTAGTTCACCAGCACCGGACCAAACACGCCGGCGGCGGACCATGCGGTGAGCAGCCGTCCGTGGATGGCGCCCACGTAGCGGACGCCGAAGATATCGCGCAGATAGGCCGGCACGGTGGCGAAGCCGCCGCCGTACATGCTGAGGATGATGCAGACCGACAGCACGAACAGCGCCTCGCTGCCGATGTACTGGGTGGCGCCGACCAGTACGTACAGCACCATGCCGAGCACGAAGAACACGACGTAGGTGGCCTTGCGCCCGATGTAGTCGGAGACGGATGCCCAGACGAAGCGCCCGCCCATGTTGAACAGGCTGAGCAGGCCTACGAACCCGGCGGCGGCGACCGCGGTGACCTTGCCTGGGAACATCTCCTGCGCCATGGCCGAGGCTTGGCCGATCACCCCTATCCCGGCGGTGACATTGAGGCACAGCACCCACCACAGCAGCCAGAACTGCGGCGTGCGAAGCGCGGTATCGACATGTACCGTCTTGGTGGTGACGAGGCCGCTGCTCTGCCGCGGTGCGACGTAGCCCGCCGGTGCCCAGCCCGGGGCCGGCACCCGCACGATCAGACCGCCGATCGCCATGAAGCAGAAATAGACGATGCCGAGCACCACGAAGGTGTTCGTCACGCCGATATGGGTGGAGGAGGAGAAGGCGTGCATCAGCATCACCGACAAGGGCGAGGCGATCATCGCGCCGCCGCCGAAGCCCATGATCGCCATCCCGGTGGCCATGCCGGGCCGGTCCGGGAACCAGGTGATCAGCGTCTTCACCGGCGAGATGTAGCCGATGCCGAGGCCGCAGCCGCCGAGCACACCATAGCCCAGATAGACGAGCCACAGCGCGTGCAGGCGGACGCCGAGGGCCGCGATCAGGAAGCCGCCGCCGAAGCAGGCGGCCGCGGTGAGCATCGCCTTGCGCGGCCCCACCCGGTCGAGCCAGGAGCCGGTGAGGGCCGAGGCCAGCCCGAGGAACACGATCGCCAGGCTGAAGATCCAGCCAAGCTCGGTAAGCTTCCAGTCGCCCGGCGCGGATTTGGTGATGCCGATCAGCCGGGTCATCGGCAGGTTGAACACGCTGAACGCGTACACCGAACCGATCGAGAGGTGTACGCACAGCGCCGCCGGCGGTACCAGCCAGCGGTTGAACCCGGGTCCGGCAACGATATGCTCCCGATCCAGAAACCCCGGCGGTCGCCGGGTACTCAACGTATTGCTCATCTTGGACCCCCTGGAAACTTTAGTGTTTTTGGTCTATTTTGCGACGCAACATCGTGCGGGCAGCATCATTATGCCTCTTGGCGGTCGCCGCGTCGAGGCCGACGTGACCGGGTTGCAGCCAGCGTCGGTCCGGCGCACACCATGCCGCTTATCGATTCGGCCCGCGCCATGTGGAGCCTGGCCGACCAGCCGACGTCGCGCCCGCGGCGTTGCAACCGTGTGAGGGTAAGGGAATGTCTGCCAGCTTCACTCCAAACCAGGATGCGGCCGGCGCCCGCATCTCCGAGATTGCCGCGCGCATGGACCGGCTGCCGCCGTCCTGGCACGTCTGGCGCATGATCGTGCTGCTCTCGCTCGGCGGCGTGTTCGAATTCTACGACCTGTTCTTCACCGGCTACGTCGCGCCGGGGATGGTGAAGTCCGGGTTGTTCACCCCTGCCTCGCTCGGCCCGCTGGCCGCGCTGAAGGTCATCGCGGTCGCCGGCTTCGGGATTTTCGTCTTCGCCACTTTCGCCGGCCTCTGGGTGGGCGCGCTGATCGTGAGCCAGGTGGCCGACCGGCTCGGGCGGCGGAAGATCTTCACCTGGGCACTGGTGTGGTACATGGTCTGCACGGCCATCATGGCCTTCCAGACCACCGGCCTGTGGCTGAACGTGTGGCGCTTCATCGCCGGCATCGGGCTCGGCGTCGAGCTGGTGACGATCGATGCGTTCATCGCCGAGCTGATTCCGAAGCGAGAACGCGGCCGGGCATTTTCGGTCAACCAGACCATCACCTATTCCGTGGTGCCGGTGATCGCCTTCCTGGCGTGGAAGCTGGTGCCACTGTCGCCGCTCGGCTTCGACGGCTGGCGCTGGGTGGTGCTGATCGGCTCTGTGGGCGCGCTGGTGGTGTGGTTCCTGCAGCTCGGCCTGCCGGAAAGCCCGCGCTGGCTGGTCAAGCACGGCCGCTATGCGGAGGCGAACCGCGTCGTCGCGGCGATCGAGGCGGCGGTGACCGCGGAGAAGGGCCCGCTGCCCCCGCCGGTGCCGGAACCGAGCGAGGCCGAGGGCCTGGGCTCGCTCGCCGAGGCGTTCCGCCCGCCTTACCTGTCGCGCACCATTACGTTGTCGGTGTTCAACCTCGCGCAGACGATCGGCTTCTACGGCTTCGCCGCCTGGGTGCCGACCTTGCTGATCCATCGCGGCATCCACGTCACCGCCAGCCTGGAATACGCGTTCATCATCGCCTTAGCGAACCCGTTCGGGCCGCTGCTCGGCACCTTGTTTTCGGACCGCATCGAGCGCAAGTGGCAGATCGTCCTTGCGGCGTTCGGGATGCTCGTGTTCATGAGCATCTTCGCCATGATCTCGGTCCCTGGCTGGCTGATCGTGGTGGGCGTGCTGTGGACCCTGTGCGCCAACGTGATGTCGTATTCGTTCCATAACTACCAGGCCGAGCTGTTCCCGACCCGGTTCCGGGCGCGCGCCATCGGCTTCGTCTATTCCTGGAGCCGGGTGTCCGCGGCCTTTGCCGGGCTCGCGATCGGCTATCTGCTGGCCACCGGCGGCGTGCCGGCGGTGGCAGTCTTCGTCGGCATCGCGATGTTGGTGGTGATGGGCTCGATCGGTATCTTCGGTCCGAACACCCGCGGGCTGGCACTGGAAGAGATCAACCGCTGAGGCGAGGCGGGAACGGGACGGCTGCTCCCGCGACCATCATCACGCGCCCGTCAGAGGCTTCCAGGGCGTGGGCGGGATGGTCCGCAGCCGGCGCCAGGCCGTCCGGCGGATGTGGAGCGGGGTCGCAGCCCCGCTCCCTTCAGCCGCCGCCCTCTTTCGCCCTGGCCCGCGCCGCACGCAGGATCTGGCGATACGTGCCGTCGAACACGGTGTCGGTCGAGGAGGTCCAGGTTGACTCCCGCCCCAAGGTCTCCCGGCTGGCATGGATGCGCCGGCCGCGCATTTCGCGCTCGGCGGCCTCGGCCTCGTCCATCGCCACCAGCTCGAACTCAGGTTCCAGCGGCAGGACCAGGATCTGCATGAACGGCTCGCCCGGGCGGAAGACATGCCAGCGCCCCTCCGGCGGCGCCTTGAAGACCACGAACGAGATCATCGGCCACCAGCTCGTGCGCAGCAGCGCCGGTACCGCCAGCGGCACGTCGTCCTCGGCGCTCGTGTAGAAGCGCGGGTGCGGCTCGGTGCGAATGGCCATGTCGTCCGTAACCTTGAGGTCGAGCAGCAATTGGTAGGTGTAATAATTCTCTCCGAATGAGCGGAACGGCGGCCACTGGATGCCGGTGCACGGATCGGGGCCGAAATCGCCTTCCAGCACCACGTGGCCGTGGCGCTTCGTCACCCGCAGCTCGTTGTCGAACGGGTAGAACAGCTCGATGCCGTATTGCGCGCCTTCGATGAAGGGCATGCAGTGCCAGGCGTGTTCGTGCGAACCGTCGCGGCGCAGCTCCGATGCGCCGGCCCAGCCCGGCACCTCCAGCTTCGTACGGCGCGGCATCAGGCGCGGCTCGAACAGGCGGTATTTCACGGTCTGCATCTGGCGCTCCTTTGTCGTCAGGGTGGTATGGGCCTATCGGGGCGGCGGGTACCACATATCCTGCCCCGTAACGGTCGCCGATGGGGCTCACAAGACGATGACCGCCCAGGGCAACGGAGCCGCCGGCGGCGCCGATTCCCCGGTTCACACGATTGTCTCCCGGCGGTCCCTGCGCGGCTTGCCTCCCCGCCGCCCCCGCCGTATCCCCACCGCCGGAGGCTCTGCGCATGGACCATACGACCGAGACCGACCCGCATGCCGAAATCCGCGAGGAAGTGCGCAAGCTCTGCGCCCGCTTCCCCGGCGAGTACTGGCGCAAACTCGATGCCGAGCGCGGCTACCCGACCGAGTTCGTGACCGCGCTGACCGAGGCGGGCTACCTCGCCGCGCTGATCCCCGAAGAATACGGCGGCGCCGGCCTGCCCCTGTCCGCCGCCGCGGCGATCCTGGAGACCATCCAGGCGGAGGGCTGCAATGGTGCGGCCTGCCACGCCCAGATGTACATCATGGGCACCATCCTCCGTCACGGGTCGGAGGCGCAGAAGCGCGCCTATCTGCCTAAGATCGCCACCGGGGAGCTCCGTTTGCAGGCGTTCGGCGTGACCGAACCCACCTCCGGCACCGACACCACGTCCTTGCGCACCTTCGCCCGGCGGGAGGGCGATCATTACTTCGTCAACGGCCAGAAGGTCTGGACCTCGCGCGCCGAGCATTCCGACCTCATGCTGCTGCTCGCCCGCACCACCCCGCGGGAGGGCGCGAAGTCGCGCACCGACGGGCTTTCCACCTTCATCGTGGACATGCGCGCGACCGTCGGACACGGCATGACGATCCGTCCGATCCGCACCATGATGAACCACAACTCCACCGAGATCTTCTTCGACAACATGGTGGTGCCGGCAGAAAACCTGGTGGGCGAGGAAGGCCGCGGCTTCCGCTACATCCTGGACGGGATGAACGCCGAACGCCTGCTGATCGCCGCCGAGTGCATCGGCGACGCCAAGTGGTTCACCGCGAAATCGGTCGCCTATGCCCGCGACCGCCGCGTGTTCAACCGCCCGATCGGGCAGAACCAGGGCATCCAGTTTCCGATCGCGCGCGCCTACGCCCAGATGCGCGCCGCCGAGCTGCTGGTCGCCGAAGGCTGCCGCAAGTTCGCCGCCGGCCAGCCCTGCGGGGAAGAGGCGAACATGGCGAAGATGCTCGCCGCCGAAGCCTCCTGGGCGGCCGGCGAGGCCTGCATCCAGACGCACGGCGGCTTCGGCTTCGCCGAGGAATACGATGTCGAACGCAAGTTCCGCGAAACCCGGCTCTACCAGGTGGCGCCGATCAGCACCAACCTGATCCTGTCCTACGTCGCCGAACACGTGCTCGGCCTGCCACGGAGCTATTGAGCATGGCCGGGCCGCTCGCAGGCCTGCTGGTGCTGTCGCTGGAACAGGCGGTGGCCGCGCCCTATTGCAGTTCCCGCCTGGCGGATGCCGGGGCGCGGGTGATCAAGGTGGAACGCGCGGAGGGCGATTTCGCCCGCGGCTACGATCGCGCGGCCAAGGGGCTGTCGTCCTATTTCGTCTGGCTCAACCGCGGCAAGCAGAGCCTGGTCGCCGACATCAAGAACCCGGACGACGCGGCGCTGCTGCACCGGATCCTGGCCCGGGCCGACGTGTTCATCCAGAACCTCGCCCCCGGTGCGGCGGCGCGCGCCGGCTTCGGCTCGGCGGATCTGCGCGCACGCTATCCGCGGCTGATCACGGTCGATATCTCGGGTTACGGGGAGAGCGGCGAATACGCCGGGATGAAAGCCTACGACCTGCTGGTGCAGGCGGAATCGGGGCTCGCCATGATCACCGGCCATCCCGCCGGGCCGGGACGAGTCGGCGTGTCAGCCTGCGACATCGCCTGCGGCATGGCCGCGCACGCCGGCGTGCTGGAAGCGCTGATCGGGCGCAGTGTCACGGGCCAGGGCAAGGGACTCGCCGTCAGCCTGTTCGACGGTATGGCGGATTGGATGAACGTGCCGCTGCTGTTCTTCGAGGGCACCGGCCGCGCGCCGGAGCGCATGGGGCTCGCGCATCCCTCCATCTGCCCCTACGGCGCCTTCGCGCTTGCCGATGGCGCGCTGGTGCTGATCTCGATCCAGAACGAACGCGAGTGGGTGGAGTTCTGCGCCAGGTTCCTGGATGAGCCCGACCTCCCTGCCCGCCCCGGGTTCGAGACCAACGTGATCCGGGTCGCGCATCGCGCCATGGTGGATGCGCATATCGGGGCCGCCTTCGCCCGGCTCGATCGCGCCCAGGCAGCGGCGCGCTTGCGCGCGGCCAACACGGCGTTCGGGTTCGTCAACGACGTGGCGGCGCTGGCGCACCACCCGGCGCTGCGCCGCGCGACGGTGGCGACGCCGAACGGGCCGGTGAGCCTCGCCGCCCCGCCGGTACGCGGCAGCGACGGCGATCGGATGCTCGGTCCGGTGCCGGCGATCGGCGAACAGTCGGCGGCGATCCGGGCGGAGTTCGCCAGCTGACCGCCCCTCACAGCAGCAGCAGCGCCGACCCCGCCGACAGCACCGCCAGTACCGCATACGGCAGGAACCAGCCGCCCAGCGCGGTGACCGTGGCGCCGAACACCGAGGGCAGCAGCATCACGCCGGCGAACATCGCCGCGGTGCCGAGGCCGGTCGCCTCGGTGCGCCGCGCCCCGCCAAGGCGCGCGTATTCGGCATAGGCGACGCCGGTGAACCCGCTCGCCGTCAGGCCGCCGAACACCGCGACGCCGAGCACCGCCGCCCAGGGCCAGCCCGGCCCGAACCGCCCGACCGCCAGCGCCGCCGCCGCCATGGCGAAGCCCAGCACCGCCAGCATCCGCGACGGCGACAGATACCGGTCCGCCATCCAGCCCCACACCGGCCGGCTCGCCGCGCCGGCGATCTGGTACAGCGCCAGGGCAAACCCCGCGCGCACCAGATCGACCCGCACGACGGAGGTGAGCTGCACCGTCATGAAGGCGATGAAACAAAGCTGCACGCCGGAAAACACGAAGCTCGCGACCGACAGCCCGCGCAGCCGGCGGTCCTCGGAGAGCAGGCGGAACGGCTGCAGCAGGGTCCCGCCCCAGAGTTTCCAGCTCGGATCGCGATCGTGGTCCCAGGCCCGGCGCGGGAATTCCAGCAGCACGAGCAGCGCCACCACCGGCAGAAGCTCGGTCAGCAAGGTGGCGCGCCAGCCGATCAGCCCGACCATGGGCGGGACGAACAGCGCCCCCAGCACGCCGCCCAGCGGCACGCCGATCTGGCGCAGCGACATCACCAGGTTGAACACCGGCCGCGGCGTCTGCGGGACCAGAAGATGCGTGCTGGCGGGCGCAATCGCGCCGTAGGCGAGCCCCAGTACCACCGCGCCGAGCCCGAGCGCCGTCAGGCTACCGGCGGCAACAGTGAGCAGCATTCCGGTTACGGCGAGCAGGCTCACCTGGGTTGCCCGCACCGCGCCGTAACGGCGCACGAAGCCCGGAGAGAGCAGCGCCGAGACGATGCCGATGCCGTAGACCAACGAGACGAAGATGCCGATCAGGGAGCCGGGGACGTGCAGGTCGTGCGCGATATCGGGCGCCGCAGTGGGAACCGAGAACAGCGCCATGGTGGCGAAGGTCTGCACCGCCAAGGTGGCCGCGAGCGGCCAGATGGGCATTTCGCGAAAGCTCGCCAGCATGGACGGCGTGGCAAGCCGCGATGGAGCCGGCTCGCTCATCGGCGCTGCCCGCCGCTGCCGCGCGCCCCGGGGAGGCGGATGTATTCGGTCCGATCCATGGGGCTTTCAGTCGTCCTCGACCGGGTCCGGAAAGGTGACGGCGAGGAAAGCGTCGCGGTCCGTCGGCGGGCGCAGGGCAGTGCTCATGGACGGAAGCCTACGCCCCGGCGGTACCGGTTACAAACGCGGCCGCGGCCGTCGCTACGCCCCCACCAGCACGACATGCAGCCGCCGCGGCCCGTGCGCGCCCAGCTCCAGCGTCTGCTCGATATCCGCCGAGCGCGACGGCCCGGTCACCAGCATCACGTTGCGCGGCATCCCGCCCATCTCCGCGCGCAGCAGGTCCCACGCTTCCTCGTACGCGCCCACCACCCGGTCGGCGGCCAGCACGACGATCGCCGCCTCGGCGAGCAGGTTGAGCGTGGTGGGCCGTTCCGGGGCCGAGGGCAGCATCAAGGTGCCGGTCTCGGCGATGCCGGCGAACCCGTGCTGGATCGCCACCGCATCGGTCGCCTCGGCGCGGCCTTCGCGGAAGCGCAACAACGGGCGGGACGACCAGTCGATCGCGCGCAGGCCGGGATGCGGGGCGATCACGAACTGTCCGGGCAGGTTCTGCACCGCCAGGTAGTCGGCGACCGCGCCCGGAACCTCCGCCAGGTCCTCCACCCGGGTGACGCTGCCGAACTCCTTCTCCACGTTCGCCGCGAACAGCGCGACCTGGGCGGCGTGGTCGAGGCGCGAGCGGGCCGGGATCAAATGGCGCGGATGTGCCGCGAGCCGCGCCCGCAGCGCGAAGGCCTGGTCCTCCGGGAGCGGCCCGCGCCGCAGGCCGCGGCGGATCGCCGTCAGCATCGTCTCCCTGCTCATGCCAGCGGGGCTCATGCCGGCGGGGCTCATGCCGGCGGGGCTCATGCGGCCCGGCCGGCGCGCTGGGCGCGCGCATAACGGGCGAAGAACGTCTCCCCTTCCGGCGCCGGCAGATCCCGCCCCGCGGTCCAGCCGCCCGCCAGGGGCATGTGCGCGAGCCGTCCACGCCGCCCCGCCAGGGTCCGCAGCCCCAGCGCCGCCACCCGGGTCAGCGCGCGGTACAGCGCCGGCCGCTTCGCCACGAAGGCCCACAGCGCCAGGTTGCTGCGCTGCGCCGCCGGGGTCAGGTGGCGCTCGAACTCGCGTTCCCGCCAGTGGCGCATCAGGCCGGGCAGCGGGATTTTCACCGGGCACACGCTCTCGCACTTGCCGCAGAAGGTGGACGCGCCGGGCAGCAGCCCCGCCTGATCGACCCCGATCAGCGCCGGTGTCAGCACGCTGCCCATCGGCCCGGGATAGACCCAGCCGTAGGCGTGCCCGCCGACCGCGCCGTACACCGGGCAGTGGTTCATGCAGGCGGCGCAACGGATGCAGCGCAGCATCGGCTGGAACTCCGAGCCCAGCATCCCCGACCGGCCGTTGTCGACGATCACGACATGATACGCTTCCGGCCCATCGAGGTCGCCCGGCCGCCGCGCCCCGGTGGAGAACGTCGTGTAGACCGAAAAATCCTGCCCGGTGGCCGACCGCGCCAGCACCCGCAGCAGGCTCATGCAGTCTTCCAGGGTCGGCACGACCTTCTCGATGCTCGCGAGCGCGATGTGCACCTTCGGCAGGGTCTGGGTGAGGTCGCCGTTGCCCTCGTTCGTCACGATCACGCTCGAACCGGTCTCGGCCACCAGGAAATTGGCACCCGTGATGCCGACATCGGCGGCGAGGAACGTCTCCCGCAGGCGAGTGCGCGCCTCGGTCAGGATGTCGCGGCGTTCGTGGAACACGCGGTCGGCGGGCAGGTCGGTGTGGGCCGCGCGGAACGATGCCTCCCAGTCCTCGCGGTTGAGGTGGAAGGCGGGGGCGATGATATGGCTCGGCGTCTCGTGGCGGACCTGGAGGATGTATTCGCCGAGGTCGGTCTCCACCGGAACGATGTCGTGTTTTTCCAGGTGCTCGTTGATGCCCAGCTCCTCGCTGATCATCGACTTGCCCTTGGTCACCGTGCGCGCACCGGCTTCCTGGCAGATCGCCAGCACGACCGCGCGGGCTTCGGCGGCATCGGCGCACCAGTGCACGGTGCCGCCGGCTTCGGTGACGCGGGCGGCGTATTCCTCCAGGTAGAAATCCAGATGCGCGAGCGTGTGGTCCTTGATCGCTCGCGCCTCCTCGCGCAGGGCCTCGAACTCCGGCAGGGCGGCGACCGCGGCGGCGCGGCGGGCGATGAAGCTGGTACCGCTGCGCGCCAGCGCCTTCTGCAGCCCGGCATCGGCCAGAGCATGGTGGGCGTTGCGCTTGAATTCCGAGGACGTGGCGATCTGCATGGCGCGGAGTGTAGCGGCCGATGCCGCCGGCGCGAAAGGGGATGCCCGCGGGCCTCAGTCCATCGCCGCGTGCACCGGCTCCCCGGGGCTCGCCTGCGGCCGGCGCACGAACGGCAGCAGCAGCAGGATCGGCAGCGCCATCAGCCCCATCAGCCAGTAGTCGTTGTTATAGGCGATCACCTGCGCCTGGTAGTCGATCATCTGGTTCAGCAGCGCCGCCCCATGCGGCGTGGCGGGGGACAGCGCATGCGCAATCGCCGGGTTCGCCGTCAGCGCCCGGTTGAGCGGCGAGGCGAACGGGGCCAGCGCGGAGTGCTCGACCTCGGTGGCGCGGGTCAGCAGCGCCTCGAAGACGGAAATTCCGATCGAGCTGCCGACGTTGCGCGACAGGCTGATCACCGCCGTCCCCTCGTAGCGCAGGCGCACCGGCAACGTAGCGAACGACACCACGTTCAGCGGCACGAACACGAGCCCCAGGCCGGCGCCCTGGATCATGATGTCGAAGAACAACGACCATTCGCCGATCGCCGGGGTCCAACCCGACAGCCGCAGCAGGCTCCAGGTCATCAGTACCACCCCGGCCGCGATCAGCAGGCGTGGGTCCATCCGGTTCGACAGCCGCCCGGCCACCATCATCGCCATCATGGTGCCGATCCCGCGCGGGGCCATGAGGATCCCCGCCACTTCCACCGGGTAGCCGCCCAGCTCCTGCAACCACGGTGCCAGCAGCGCCGAGGACGCGTACAGCACCATCCCCACGGCGAACATGATGATCACGCCGGTCAGGAAATTGAGGTCGCGGAAGATGGCGGGATTGATGAAGCGACGCTCGCCCGTGATCATGTGCACCACGAACAGGTAGAAGCCGGCGGCGCCCGTCACGCACTCGATGATGATTTCGGTGGAGCTGAACCAGTCCTTGATCTCGCCGCGGTCGAGCATGAGCTGCATCCCGGCGATGCCGATCGCGAGCACGCTGAAGCCGAACCAGTCGAACCGCAGCCCGCTCTCCTGCTTCTCGGCCGGCAGGAACAACCACAGCCCCACGGTGGCGGCGATGCCGAACGGCAGATTGACGTAGAACACGTAGCGCCAGTTATAGAGCTCGGTCAGGTAGCCGCCGAGGGTGGGCCCCAGGATCGGTCCCACCATCACCCCCATCCCCCACAGCGCCATCGCCGAGCCGCGCTGCTCGGCGGGATAGATGTTCAGCATGGTGCCCTGCGACAGCGGCACCAGGGCGGCGCCGAACACCCCCTGCAGCAGCCGGTACAGCACCATCTCGTACAGCGACGTCGCGATGCCGCACGCCATCGAGGCGACGGTGAAGCCGATGATCGAGACCAGGTACAGGTTCTTCTGGCCGAACCGCGCCGACAGCCAGCCCACCGGCGCGGTCATGATCGCGGCGGCAACGATATAGGACGTCAGGACCCAGGTGATCTCGTCGTAACTCGCCGACAGGCTGCCCTGCATGTACGGCAGCGCCACGTTGGCGATGGTGGAATCGAGCGCCTGCATCAGGGTCGCCGCCATCGCGCACACCGTGATGATGCCGCGATGGGGGAAGACCTCGTCTTTGGCGGCTGCCGCCATGACCGCGGCTCAGAACAGGTCGCCGAGGTGGCGGACGTGGTTCGTGTCGATCGACACCTCCGCGCTCATGCCGGCCGACAGCGGCGGGTCGTGCGGACCCTCGTGGATCAGCACCCGCAGCGGCACCCGCTGCACCACTTTCACCCAGTTGCCGGAGGAATTCTGCGCCGGCAGGATCGCGAACATCTGGTCGGTGGCCGGCGCCACGCTTTGCAGCGTGCCGTGCCAGACATGGCCGGGATAGGCATCAATCGTCACCGTGGCCTTCTGGCCCGGCCGCGCCCAGGTCAGCGCCGTTTCCTTCGGCTGCGCGGCGACCCACATGTTCTGCGTATCGACCAGGCCGAAGGCCGCCGTGCCGGCGGCGAGGTACTGACCCGGCTGCAGCTTGCTCACCTGCGTCACCACGCCGGCGAACGCGGCGCGGACGGTGGCATGGCGGAGTTCCCGCTCCGCCTCGGCGAGGCGTGCGGCGGCCAACTTGTACGCAGGCATCGCGACCACCGGCAGATCGGCTGCGCCGCCGAGCCGGGCGAGCGAGGAGGCCACCTGTGCGGTCCCGGCACCCAGCGCCGCCTGGTCGGCCATCAGCTTGTATTTCGCGTCGTCATACTGCTGGCGCGTGCCGGCATGGGAGCGCATCAGCGCCGCATAGCGGTCGAAATTGGACTGGTCGGCAGACACCTGCGCCCGCTGCGCCGCCACCTGGCGCTGGGCGCGCACGTAGTCAGCCTTCAGTGCCTGGAGATCGAGCCGCGTCTGCCCGAGGTTCGCTTGCGCCTGGTCCACCGCGAGGCGGAACGGCATTTGTTGCAGCCGGAACAGGACCTGACCGGCCTTGACCGTCTCGCCCTCGCGCACGTCGATCTGGCGCACCAGGCCGGAGACGTCGGTGCTGACGTCGAGGACGTTCGCCTCGACGTAGGAATCCGTTGTGGTCACGTAGCGCCCGCCGCTCAGCCAGTAGAACAGGCCGCCCGCGATCAGCACCAGCGCGCCAAGAGCGAACAGCGCGTAGCGCAGCTTGAACATCCGGGCGCGGCGGCCGGTCCTGGTCGGCGCGGCGGACTCGCTTTGCCGCGCCATGGACGGCGCGCGCGCCTCGGCCGGCTCGGGCGCCGTCGACTGCTCGGGGGCCGAGGCGATGTCGGCCTCCGTCATGTCCTCCATCACGCCACCTCCCGCAGCGGGCCGGGTTCCGCCGCGCGGTCGGCGGCGGAATGGCGGGAAGAGACAAGCGCGGAAGAGGTGCGCCCGGGGATGACAAGATCGGGAGCGGCAAGGCCGGGGGCGTCCGCATCGGCGGGCACTGCCGGCGCCGCCAGCACACCGGCGACGTGGCGCAGCCCGGCCATCACCCCCTCCAGGGCCGCCGGCTCCATCCCCTCGGCCAGATGGCGCGCGAGGTCCGTCAGTTCCTCCCCGGTCGCGGCGCTGAGCGTGCCGGCGGCAGGGCCGAGGTGCAGGCGCCAGACGCGGCGGTCGCGCGGATCGGGACGGCGTTCCACCAGACCGCGCGCCGCCAGCCGATCGAGCAGGCGGGCAACCGTGATCGGCTCCACGTCCAGCCGTTCGGCCAATTCCCGCTGGGTCACCCCGGGCGTGCGGGCGAGCACGGCGAGAGCGGCGAATTC
Organism: uncultured Pseudomonadota bacterium; assembly: GCA_963708095.1. GTDB lineage: Bacteria > Pseudomonadota > Alphaproteobacteria > Acetobacterales > Acetobacteraceae > JAJZVS01. The sequence continues at coordinate 466,855 of OY970182.1, read as the reverse complement.
CCCGCGGCTGAGGCCACGGGCACGGGCGCGGCGGCCGGATTCGGCGCGCAGCAGGCGGGCGATGTCGGACAGGAGATACAGGAAGTCGAGCGGGTCGGCGGGCATGGGAACCGTATCACTGCGTTATGGTAGCCGAGCATATGGTAAGCCTTCACCACGAACTATCATGCACCTTTATCTTTCCAGGCATGTCACATAGTCATGACAAGAGACGGTGCGGCGGCCTCGTATCCGGGCCGCATCCAGGGCAATCGCGCGGACCTCTCCCCGCACCTCTCCCGCAGAGCGGGAGAGGTGAAGGAGCCGCCGTCCGCGCCGATTTTCCGATTCACCCGATTGCCCTGGGCCGCACCGGCCTCGGCTTTGCAGCCGGCCGGTCCTGCCGCAGACTGGCCCCTTCCGCGGCGCCAGAGACAAGGAACCTGCCCATGCCCCCGATCCTGGCCCGCCGGCCGAACGTCTACGCCGCCTCCCCGCTCGACCGCGCCGGCATGCGCCGCACCGACACGGCCTGGATCGCCGCCAGCCTCGCCGCCCCCGGGGCGCTGTTCGTGCCGCTCTGGCGCAACCGCAACCTGGTCGCCGGCATGGAGGAGGCGCGCCCGGAAGCGGTCTACGTCCCCGCCGCGGCCGCCGCGCCGCTGCGCGCAGACCCGGAGCGCCCATGGGCGTTCCTCGGCCTGCTGGAAGACGCCCCGGTGTTCGCGATCGACCTCAGCGCCGCCGAGGACCCGGCCCCGCTGCTGCTCGGCCTGCCCGGCGGGTTCGTCGACCTGCGCTCGGTCGGCTGGGGGGTGCCGAACCCGCAGGCGGCGGTGCTCGCCCACGCCCGCGGCCTGCTGCACTGGCGCGCCCGGCACCGGTTCTGCGGCGTCTGCGGCGCACCCTGCGAACCGCAGAGCGCCGGCCACGTCATGCGCTGCACCGGCTGCGGCACCGACCATTTCCCGCGCACCGACCCGGCCGTGATCATGCTGGTCACCCGCGGCGACCGGGCCCTGCTCGGCCATTCGCAGCGCTTCCCGCGCGCCAACATGTATTCGACCCTGGCCGGCTTCGTCGAACCGGGCGAAAGCGTGGAGGAAGCCGTGCGCCGCGAGGTGGCCGAGGAATCCGGTATCGCGGTCGGCGACGTCTGGTACCATTCCAGCCAGCCCTGGCCGTTCCCCGGCAACATCATGCTCGGCTGCTACGGCGAGGGGCTGAGCGAGGACATCGTCGTCGATACCGAGGAACTGATCGACGTGCGCTGGTTCTCCCGCGCGGAGATCGCCGATCCCGCCGCGCATGACTTCGTGCTGCCGCGCGGCGATTCCATCGCGCGCCGGCTGATCGAGGACTGGCTCGCCGCCAAATGACCGCCCCTTCCCGCCCCCGGCCGCACCCTGTTCGACAAGGTCCGGGACGCACACGCGATCCTGGCCGGGGCGGACGGCACCACCCTGCTGTGGATCGACCGCCACCTGGTGCACGAGGGCAGCTTCCATGCTTTCGCCATGCTCGACCACGCCGGGCGGGGGGTGCGGCGGCCGGGCCTCACCTTCGGCGTCGCCGACCATTACGTGCCGAGCCACGCGCGCAGCCTGCCGGTCGCCGACCCCGAGGCCGCCGGGCTGATCGCGCGCCTGTCGGCCAAAGCGGCGCGGCACGGCTTCGACGTGATGGGGATGGACGATCCGCGCCAGGGCGTCGTGCACCCAGGGCGTCGTGCACCCAGGGCGTCGTGCACGTCGTCGGGCCCGAACAGGGGATCACCCTGCCCGGCCTCACCCTGGTCTGCAGCGATTCGCACACCGCGACGCAGGGTGCGCTGGGGGCGCTGGCCTTCGGCATCGGCGCCTCCGAGGTCGCGCATGTCCTGGCGACGCAGACCCTGTGGCAGCGCCGGCCGCGGCGGATGCGGATCGGCATCGAGGGGCGGCTTGGCCCGCATGTCTCCGCCAAGGACCTGATCCTGGCGGTCATCGCCGAAATCGGCGCCGCCGGCGCGGTGGGGCACGCAATTGAGTTCGCCGGGCCGGCGGTGTGCGCGCTGTCGGTGCCTTCCTGCGCGCCGTGGGTCTCGCTCACGCTGCTATCCATGTCGAGCGCGATGGTGGTCTGCGGCCGGCGCGCGTGCACTCGGTCGATCCAGGCGCCGGACAGGTCGGTCAGGACAGCGAGGTTGGCAACGCTGGTCAGCCATATGGTCTCGAAACGGCCCATCTGGCTGGTCGAGGCGGCGGTGCGCCCTGCAGTCGGGCAACGTCCACAGCGCCGATGGCGGGCGCCAGGTGCTGGAGCCGGTGGTGGCACGCTATCGGCACCATCGAAGCGCCGCTTCTTCCGGGGTGACGCCGGATACGCGAACCCGGATATCTACGAGTTCCTCGAAGCCGAGGGCTACAAATACACGATCCGCCTGCCGGCGAACGCGGTGCTACAGGAGAGCATCGGCCGGCTGCTGAAGCGCCCGGTGGGCGTCCGCCGCACGAGGTGCGGCGCTACCACGCCAGTTTCAGCTACCGGGCCGGATCGTGGAGCCGAGCCCGCCGTGTGGTGGCCAAGGTCGAGTGGTATCCTGGCGAACTGTATCCGCGCGTCGGGTTCATCGTGACCAACTTGACGCGGCCGGCCGAGCGGGTGGTAGCGTTCTACAACCATCGCGGCACGGCGGAACAGCCCATCAAGGAGGGCAAGAACGCAGTGACCTGGACGCGGCTGTCCTGCCATCGCTTCGCCGCCAATGCCGTTCGGCTGCAACTTGACGCCCTGGCCCACAATCTGGCCAACTTCCTGCGCACCCTCGCGCTACCCGATGAGGTCAAGCAGTGGTCAATGACGACGCTGCGCGACGGGCTGGTGAAGATCGGTGCCAGGATCGTCCGGCACGGCCGGTCGATCGCGTTCCAAATGGCCGAGGTGATGGTGACCCGCGCGCTGTTCCCGCAGTCCTGGATGCCATCGCTGCGCTGCGCCCATCGCCGCCGGCCCGATGTTGAGGATCGCCGGCTCGGCTGGCCGGCCCGACTACCCTATGGGGACGTGCGCCCAAATCTGGCGCTGTGGATCGGAAAGCGCTCCATTTTGGCCATCGCTGCACTGCAGCAGAGGCGTCGACGGTCCGTAACATACGAGACCATTGTCAAGAGGCTTGGGAGATGACTATGGTCAGCGACAAAGGTATGGGATCGACGGCTATCTGGGGCATCACCGTGTAGGCTCGCGCCCTGGACACACGCATGCCGCTCCCGGATGTAACGCGTAATCCGCTGTGACGGCACGGACCGCTATTGCTCGGAGATTTCAGGTTCTTATCTGTTTAACGGGCGACCCAAGCCCGACACGCTCGTGAGCGTGCCGGCGCCGGGAGGCGTTACTGCCTAATAGTGTCGTACGTGACGATATTACAGAGTCCGGAACCCGCCGCCCCCACCGCGCTGGTTTTTACCCACCAACCCAAGGAGGCCGTCATGTCAGGAACAAAGCCCTTCACCAACGTCGCCGGCGCCCCGGTCGCCGACAACACCAACATCATGACCGCCGGCCGGCGCGGCCCGACGCTGCTGCAAGACATCTGGCTGATCGAGAAGCTGGCGCATTTCGACCGCGAAGTAATCCCCGAGCGCCGCATGCATGCGAAGGGCTGGGGCGCCCATGGCACCTTCACGGTCACGCACGACATTACGCGCTTCACCAAGGCCAAGATCTTTGCCGAGATCGGCAAAAAGACGCCGATGTTTGCCCGCTTCTCGACCGTCGCCGGCGAACGCGGCGCGGCCGACGCGGAACGTGACATCCGCGGCACCGCGCTGAAATTCTACACCGAGGAAGGCAACTGGGACATCGTCGGCAACAACACGCCGGTGTTCTTCTTCCGCGATCCGCTGCGCTTCCCCGACCTCAACCACGCGATCAAGCGCGACCCACGCACCGGCATGCGCAGCGCCGACAACAACTGGGATTTCTGGACGCTGCTCCCGGATGCGCTGCACCAGGTCACGGTCGTGATGTCGGACCGCGGCATCCCCAAGAGCTTCCGCCATATGCACCTGTTCGGCAGCCACACGTTCTCGATGATCAATGCGAAGAACGAACGCGTCTGGGTCAAGTTTCATTTTCGGACGCAGCAGGGCATCCAGAATCTGACCGACGCCGAAGCCGAAGCCCTTGTTGCCAAGGATCGCGAAAGCAATGGCCGCGACCTCTTCAATGCGATCGAGGCCGGCGACTTTCCGCGCTGGACGCTCTTCATCCAGGTGATGACGGAAGCGCAGGCGAAGACCCACCGGCACAACCCGTTCGACCTGACCAAGGTGTGGCCGAAGGCCGACTACCCGCTGATCGAGGTCGGCGTGATGGAGTTGAACCGCTGGCCGGACAACTATTTCGCCGAAGTGGAGCAGGCGGCGTTCGGGCCATCGAATGTCGTCCCCGGCATCAGCTTCTCCCCGGACCGGATGCTGCAGGCGCGCCTGTTCTCTTACCCCGACACGGTTCTTCACCGCCTCGGAGTCAACTACTACCAGATCCCGATCAATGCACCGAAATGCCCGTACATGAGCTATCATCGTGACGGCAAGATGCGGGTCGACGGCAATCTCGGCGCCACCACCAGCTTCAACCCGAACAGCGCCGGGCTGTGGGACAACCAGCCCGACTTCGCCGAGCCGCCGCTGCCCATTGAAGGCGAGGCGGCGCGCTATGACCACTACGCCGACGACGACCATTGGGAGCAGCCGGGCAATCTGTTCCGGCTGATGACGCCGGCGCAGCAGCAGGCGCTGTTCGAGAACACGGCGCGAGCGATGGGCGATGCGCGCCAGCACATCAAGGAGCGCCACATCGCCAATTGTCGGCGCGCCGACCCGGCCTACGGCGAGGGCGTCGCGCGCGCCCTCGGTCTAGACCCCAATCCACCGGCGGAATGATAGACGCTAGGCCCGATGTCCGTCAAATCTTCGGGCGGCCAGTATGATCCCGGTTTGTCTGAGTGTCACGTTTGGCAGGAGACTCAAATGACAGCGATCGTCCAAGGGGTCGGAATCCCCGACAGCAAGCTTGCCCGCGCCATAACCGAGTTGGTCCGGGACACCGAATCACCGTTGCTTTTTCATCACTCCAGCCGCGTCTATTACTGGGGCGCGCTGGCCGGAAAGCGGCGTGGCCTGAAGTTCGATGCTGAACTTCTCTATGCCGGGGCGATGTTCCACGACATGGGCCTGACGCCCCAGTACCGCAGCGAGCATCAACGCTTCGAAGTCGACGGCGCGAATACCGCTCGCGACTTCCTGCGCAGCCACGGCATCTCCGAGGCAGACGTCTACACTGTCTGGACGGCGATCGCGTTGCACACGACGCCGAACGTTCCGCCCCTCATGCATCCGGTCGTCGCGCTGGTCACCGCGGGGGTCGAGATGGACGTGCTGGGCATCGCCTATTCGGACTACGCCGACACCGAGCGGAACGCGGTTGTGCAGGCGCATCCGCGCGACGAACACTTCAAGGAAGACATCATCCGGGCCTTCTACGACGGCATAAAGCACAGGCCTGACAGCACGTTTGGTACCGTCAACGACGACGTCCTCGCAGATAAGGACCCCGCGTTCAAGCGGATCAACTTCTGCAGCGTGATCCGCGAGTCGGCCTGGGCCGGCTGACTCCGATCCCGCGTTTGCGAACGATCTGCGGCTGCGTCACGCCGTGACCTGAATCGCGGTAGGGAGGCGCGTTACTGCGCCCCCCGCACAGAGCCGCATGTACGTATACCTCGCCCGGTCGCCACGGTCGGCGCCGAGGTGGAATCCATGAGCCGCGCCGCCTACCTGGCGCAGGGGGTGCGCTGGGGCGCGCGCATGGGCGACGCCGCCACGGTCGATATGATGCTGGCTAATACCGGCCGAACCAGCTGGTTGAGCCGATCCAGGAATGAGGCCTTCATCCCGGGCTTCGCGCGAAATCGCACAACCAGCACGATCTTGTTCGCCATCTGCCTCCTGTGTCGTGAACGAGCCGGCGACGGGCATCCCGTCGCCGGCTCGCTCCGTCTGCTACCGCACCCGCGCCGGCTACTTCATCCCCAGCGCGCGCGCCACGCCCGCGCCGTATGCCGGATCCGCCCGCGTGCAGTTCTCCACATGGCGCTGCTTGATGTGCGCCCGCGCATCACCCATCGCGCGGGCGGTGTTCTCGAACAGCGCTTGCCGCTGGGTCGGGGTCATCATGCGGAACAGGTTGCCCGGCTGCTCCCAGTGGTCGTCATCCACGCGATGGTCCCAATGCGCCCCGTCGCCGTCCACCGGCATCGGCGGTTCGGCAAAATCGGGCTGGTTCGCCCACACGTCGGCGCTGTTGGGATGGAAGCTGACCGTGCCGCCCAGATTGTCGTCCGTGCGCATGTGCCCGTCGCGATGGTAGCTGTGATACGGGCATTTCGGCGCGTTCACCGGAATATGGTTGAAGTTGACTCCGAGCCGGTAGCGCTGCGTGTCGCCATAGGAGAACAGCCGCGCCTGCAGCATCTTGTCGGGCGAGAAGCCGATACCCGGCACGACGTTGGCGGGCGAGAACGCCGCCTGCTCTACTTCCGCGAAGTAGTTGTCCGGATAGCGGTTCAACTCCATCACGCCGACCTCGATCAGCGGATAGTCCTTCTTCGGCCAGACCTTGGTGAGGTCGAAGGGGTTGTGTTTGTGCGCCTTCGCCTGCGCTTCCGTCATCACCTGGATGAACAGCGTCCAGCGCGGAAAGTCGCGGGCCTCGATCGCGTTCAGCAGGTCACGGCCGTGGGTCTCGCGGTCCGCCGCCACCAGGGCCTCGGCCTCGGCGTCGGTGAGGTTGGCGATCCCCTGCTGCGAGCGGAAGTGGAACTTGACCCAGACGCGTTCGTTCGCCGCATTGATCATCGAGAAGGTGTGGCTGCCGAATAAGTGCATGTGGCGGAAGCTTTTCGGGATGCCGCGGTCGGACATCACGATCGTCACCTGGTGCAGCGCCTCGGGCAGCAGGGTCCAGAAGTCCCAGTTGCTGTCGGCACTGCGCAGGCCCGTGCGGGGATCGCGCTTGATTGCGTGGTTCAGATCCGGGAAGCGCAGCGGGTCGCGGAAGAAGAACACCGGCGTGTTGTTGCCGACGATATCCCAATTGCCTTCCTCGGTGTAGAACTTCAGCGCACTGCCGCGTATGTCGCGCTCCGCATCCGCTGCGCCGCGCTCCCCGGCGACGGTGGAGAAGCGCGCGAACATCGGCGTGCGCTTGCCGACCTCGTTGAACATCTTCGCCCGCGTGAAGCGCGTGATGTCGTGCGTGACCGTGAAGGTGCCGTAGGCGCCCCAGCCTTTCGCGTGCATGCGGCGCTCGGGGATCACCTCGCGATCGAAATGCGCCATCTTCTCGATCAGCCAGATGTCCTGCAGCAACGCCGGTCCGCGCGGACCGGCGGTGAGGATGTTGGTGTTGTCGGCGACCGGCGCGCCGGTGGCGCTGGTGAAAACCTTCGATGAGGACATGGTCGACTTCCGAGTTGTTGTCTGCGTTGAGGAATACTTACGCACGCCAGGCGGAGCCGCGCGGGCCAGCGGTGAGGCTGTTCGGGTTGTCGGAAACGGGAATCCCCGCATTGGTGGCCAGGCGGGGGGTGTCCGGGCTGGCTCGGTCAGGACAGTGCCGTCTCCTGCTGGTGCGTGGCAGGGCAGCACATGGGCTCTGGCGGATTTTTGTCACCGCGATTAATATTGTCTAGTTTGATCGAGAAAACCGATGATCCCCCTTCCGACGCCACAACAGCTCCGCTTCCTCACCGCGCTCGCCGATCACCAGCATTTCGGCCGCGCCGCCAATGCTTGCGCGGTGTCGCAATCCACCCTCTCCGCCGGCATCCTGACCCTGGAGCGCCAGTTGGACGCCGCGATCCTGGACCGCGGCGCCGGCAAACGGGTGGTGTTCACCCCGCTCGGCCAGGAACTGGCGGGGCGCGCCCGCGCCGCGCTCGCCGCGCTGACGGCGGTGGCGGAGGCAGCGGACGCGGCCCGCGCCCCGCTGACCGGCCCGTTGCGCCTCGGCGTGATCCCGACCATCGGCCCGTTCCTGCTGCCGCGCCTGATGCCCGCGCTGCGCGCCGCTTTCCCCGGCCTGCGGCTCTATCTGCGCGAGGACCTGACGGCGCGGCTGGTGGAGCGGCTGGCCGCCAACCGGCTGGACGCGCTACTGGTGGCGCTGCCCTGCGACTGCGGCGGCGGGGAGACCCTGGCCCTGGCGCGCGACGAATTCGTGGCCGCGCTGCCGCCGGGCCACCCGCTGGCGCAGGCCGAGCAGGTGCCGCTCGCCGCGCTGGCATGCGAACGGCTGCTCCTGCTGGAAGACGGGCACTGCCTGCGCGACCAGGCGCTGGCCGTGTGCGGCCTGCACGCCGGGCGGCAGGACGAGTTCGCCGCCACCAGCCTGCATACCCTGGTGCAGATGGTCGCCGGCGGGCTCGGCGTGACCCTGCTGCCGCAGAGCGCCGTCGCCGGCGGCGTGACTGCCGGGACGGAGCTGGTGCTGCGCCCGCTGGCCGGCGCGGGGGCGTGGCGGACCCTGGGGCTGGTCTGGCGCCAGGGGACGCCGCGGGCAGCGGAATACCGCGCGCTGGCACCGGTGCTGGCGGGAGCCTCGTGTCCGGGGCCTTGAGCAAAAGGCCACGGGCGCTGTCCCCTCAACCCGCCGCGTCCTCGCGGATCATCGCGGCTCCTTTCTCGGCGATCATGATGGTGGGCGCATTGGTGTTGCCGGTCGTCAGGGTCGGCATCACCGACGCATCGATAACCCGCAGCCCGGCGATTCCGTGCACGCGCAGCCGCGAATCGACCACCGCAAGCGCGGGGTCCTCGCCCATCCGGCAGGTGCCGACGGGATGGAAGATCGTGGTGCCGAACTGCCGACAGTAGTCCAGCAGGTGCGCGTCGCTCACCACGTCGGGGCCGGGCACGATTTCCGCCACGCTATGTTGGGCGATCGTCGGCTGGGCGAAAATCTCGCGCGTCAGGCACATGCCGGCGAGCAGCACGCGCGCGTCGCCTGGTGCCGACAGGTAGTTGGGCGTGATCCGGGGCTTGGCGAACGGATCTGGCGACACCGCCATGATGCTGCCGCGGCTGTCCGGGCGCACCGGGCAGACCGCCACGGTCATGCCGCCGGCGCGTTCCAGGGCGCCGAACCGGGTCGGATCGTAGCTGGCCGGCGTGAACAGGAGTTGCAGGTCAGGGCTCGCCAGCCCCTCGCGCGAGCGGGCGAACACCTGCGCTGACGTCACGCCGAACGTGAGCGCGCCGTTGCCGCGCAGAAAGAACCGCGCGACCTCGCCCGCCAGGCGCGCACCGCGCGCGAGCTCGTTGATCGAGATCGCACCCCGGACCCGGTGCGAGACGCGGGCGACGTAGTGGTCCTGCAGGTTGGCGCCGACGCCGGGCAGATCGTGCAGCATTGTGACGCCGATCGCGGCCAGGTGCGGCGCCGGACCGACACCGGAGATCTGCAGCAGGTGCGGGGAGTTCACGGCGCCGCCACACAGGATCACTTCACGCGCGGCGCGCAGCGCGCGATCCTCGCCGCCGCGGCGATACGCGACGCCGACGCAGCGCCTGCCTTCGAACAGCAGCTTCGTCGCCAGCGCATCGGTTTCCACCCTCAGGTTGGGCCGTGCCCTGGCGGCGGCGAGGAAGGTGCGCGCGGTCGAGCCGCGGAAGCGGCCGTTGCGGGTCATCTGCGAATAGCCGACGCCTTCCTGCACCCGTCCGTTCAGGTCCTTGCTGTAGGCGTGGCCGGCTTCTTGCGCGGCTTCGACGAAACGGTGCGTGAGAGGAAGGATCGTGCGGTAGTCCTCCACCCGCAGCACGCCGCCGTGGCCGCGGACCTCCGGATCGCCGGGGACATAATCTTCCGATTGACGGAAGAACGGCAGCACGTCCTCGAAGCTCCAGCCGCGGCAGCCGAGCTGCGCCCAGCCGTCGTAGTCGGCGGGGTTGCCGCGCACATAGAGCATGCCGTTGATCGAGGACGAGCCGCCGAGGGTCTTGCCGCGCGGCCAATGGATCGGGCGGCCGGCGCTGCCGGGCCCGGCCTCGGCGGTGTAGTTCCAGTTGAGCACCGGATGGCGGAGCAGTTTCAGCACGCCGGCGGGGATGTGGATCCAGGGGTGGCGGTCGGGTGGGCCGGCTTCGAGCAGGGTGACGCGCGCGCCGGTCTCGCTCAGGCGGCTCGCGATCACGCAGCCGGCCGAGCCGGCGCCAATGACGACGTAGTCCGTTTCCATCCCCTGGCCCCTTGTGCCCGCGCGCCGGTCGATCCCTTCGCGGCCCGGGCGCGGCGTCTCCCGGCCCGGCCGCGCGCGGCGATACAGGGCAGGATCGCCAGAAGTGCGCGAAGGGGCAAGGACGCGGCGGCGGCCCCCGCCGGCCCCTCGGATCCCCCGGGCTCGTGCTCGAGGTCCGGACATGGGAACGTTGACCGGCGGCGCAGAAATTTGATCTACCTCAACGACCAGGCCGGCGGCGGGAGTGAAATTTCCTCACGAACCTGGCACCGATGGGGCGCCTGGAATCACGCTGGGAATGGTCACATGGCGCGCATCTCTTCCACGGAAGCAAACATGCTGCAGGCATCCAGCCCACTGATGCTGGCCGATCACCTGCTACGGCTCGCCGAAGAGACGGATGACGCCGGATTTCGGACCATCGCCGAGACCCTGCTCGATCTCGCCGACCGGGTGCTGGAGCCGAGGGCTTTGGTGCAAATAGCATGATGAGCCAAAAGTTGTGGCTGTGGTCATGCGGTGTTGTCGCTTTATTGGGCTGCCAGGACTGCATTCCAGACAGCAGGCGCGCGTCGATCCCGAAGACGCAGCCGACTGAGGTTGAACGGCCCCTTGCGGATCCGCAGCAGCAGTTCGATCCCCGCTATGGTGATCGCCGCGGTCTTGAACCGCTTGAATCCGAGCATCGGACCGATTCGGTGTTTCACGCCCCGATGGTCCTGCTCGACAGGCGAACATCTGGTCTAGTTGGACAGTGCCGCCGTCCGCACCCCCTGGTTCCGCCAGCCGCCGCCCAGCGCTTGGAACAGCCCAACCAGAGCCTGCGCATGGGCCAGGCGCACCTGCACCAGCATGTCCTCGGCACCGAACAGCGTGTTCTCCGCCGTCAGCACGGTGACCATGTCGACGGTGCCGGCCTGGAACTGCACCAGTGAAATCCGGTAGGCGCGCTGCGCCGCGGCGACCGTCGCCGCCTCGGCGGCCAGCTGCGCGCCGGTCTGGTGCACGCCCGCCAGCGCGTCCTCGACGTTGCCCAGCGCGGAGATGATGGACTGGCGATAGTCGTCCAGCAGCTCGGTGTAGCGCGCCTTGCTGTACTCGAGCTGCCCGCGCAGTCGCCCACCTTCGAAGATCGGCGCCACAATCCCGGCCGCCAGCGCGGAGATGGCGGTCGGCGGCGAGAACGCCGCCAGGCCCAGCGTCTCCACCCCGCCTTCCCCGGTCAGCGTGACGCTCGGGAGGAACTCCGCCCGCGCCACCCGGATATCGGCATCGGCGGCGACCAGGTTCGCCTCCGCTTCCGCGACGTCAGGTCGCCGCGCAAGCAGCGCCGCTGGCAGGCCGGGAGCGACCGCCGGCATCGCCAGGTCGAGCAGCGTCCCCGGTCCCAGCGTCACCTCCTCCGGGTTCTCGCCGAGCAGGCTCGCGAGCGCATCGAGCGTCTCCGACAATTGCTGGCGCAGTGGCGGAATCGAGGCGCGCAGCGACTCCACCACCGTCTCCTGCTCGGCGATGTTGAGGTTCGTCGCGGTGCCGTCCTGGAACTCCGCGCGGATGCCGGCCAGCATCTGCTCCGCCTCGCCCAGATTGTGCTCCGCGACCGCGATCCGGTCGCGCAGGCCGAGCGCCTGGAAATAGGTCGTCGCCACGCCGCTGACGGTTGCCAGCGCAATCACCTGCTGGTCGTAGCCGCTGGCGGCGGCGGAGGCCTGGGCGGCCTGCAGCGCCGCCCGGTTCTCGCCCCAGAAGTCTACCTCGTAGGACGCGTCCACGCCGAGGTCGAAAGCGTGGTAGCTGTAGGTTGTCTGCGAATAGGGCGAGAGGGTGCGCTGCTGGCTGGCGTCCGCGGTGGCGCCGATCGCCGGCAGCAGCGCGGCGCCGGCGATCCTGGTCTCGGCGTCGGCTTCCCGCACCCGTGCGACGGCGGCGGCGAGGGAAAGGTTCTGTCGTTCCGCCTGGCCGATGAGTTCGTCGAGCTGCGGATCGCCGAACCCCTGCCACCAGTCCGGCGACGGCCAGTTTGCGGCGCTGCTGTCGGTTTCGCGCCAGTGCGTCGGCAGGGTGGCGGTGGGGCGGTGATACTGCGGGCCGACCGAGCAGCCCGACACGACAGTCACCAGCGCGGCGACCAGGCAAAGGCGCAAGTGCATACGAACTCCCATGCGGCGTGCGGCCCGTCCCCCTCTGGGTCCGGGCCGCAACCGCAGTCTGCCGTGACAGTGCCCCACTGCCGGGTCGGCGCGGGCGATGCCCGCATTCCTGACGGTCGACGTCCCGGGGCCGTGGCGACGGCGACCGGGACGTCCGGGCTTAGGATGTGGTCGGCGCCGGCGTTTTCCAGATACGTCGCGCCGTCATGTCCCGCTCCGGGCGCCGCGCCGCGCCCGCACAGGAGCGCGGATCTGCCCGGCAATCCGCGGATCTCGGCGCGTTGCGGCGCGCCCGCGCCGGCGCGCATGCAGCGCGTGCAGGTCCAGATGCAACCGGCGCATGGGCTGGGCACGCCGGGGGCGGTCGTGCGGCTCAGAACACCTGCTCGCCGTGCAGCGCTATATTCAGCCCTTCCCGTTCCTCCTCCCGCGTCACCCGCAGCCCGACGAACGCCGCGGTCAGCTTCAGCGCCAGGAACGTGCCGACCGCGCTTCAGGCCAGGCTTGCCGCCACGGCGATCGCCTGCATCTGCAGCAGGTGCAGCCCGCCTGCCGCCCCCGGCCGGATCGGCCGGGCTCGCGGACAGCGGGCCGAAGGCGAACACCCCGGTCAGCAGCATCCCCCACGATCCCGCCGACCCCGTGCACACCGAACGCGTCCGCTGTACCCCATGAATGATGATTTCGGCTGTATTGCAAAAGCCGGGGCGGGTGTGGTTGAGGTCGCGAGACAGGGAACGGTGGGCAGACGGGGCGATGGCGGCAGGTCAGGGCGGCACGTTCAAGGGGCCGCACTTCACAGCCGAGGTGATCCTGTGGGCACTGCGCTGCAATGAGCCACACACCGTCACCCGTCCCGCCCCCCCCCCCGGGTTCCGCGCCTGACGGCGCTGTTGCATGCGCTCGGCGTGTCCATCTCCAAGCGAGCGATCCAGCGGCTGTTGACCGAACGGCAAGATGACTTCCTTGATGAAGCTCGCGACGTGCTGCGCGCGGGATTGGAGACATCGCCCTGGGTCTCGGTCGACGACACCGGCGCCCGGCACCAAGCCAAGAACGGCTTTTGCACGCGGATCGGCAACGCCTGGTTCACCTGGTTCGGCACGCGATCATCGAAGAGCCGGCTGAATTTCCTCGATCTGCTACGCGCCGGACATACCGACTACGTGTTGAACGAGGCGGCGTTCACCTACCTGCGTGACCGCGGGCTGCCTGGCGCCTTGATCGCGCGTCTGCGCGAGATCGATTGCTGAAGCGGTTGCATGCCGCCTGATACCGGCACACGCCCAGGGTTTTTCCCCTGTTACTGGGGCAACACGCTAAGACACCAGTATATCGAGCGTGACAACGGGGTCGGGGTCAAGCATCCGTCTGGGCTATCCAGCAGTTTCTTGCCGATGACATTCGCATCAGTGCCGAGCATGCTTCCGCTCGATTCATGGCGTCCCGTAGTTTCCGCAGGGCGCGCGTCTCGATCTGACGTACCCGCTCACGTGAAATGCCGTAATGCTCAGCCAGTTCTTCGAGCGTCCTCGCATCGTCCCGCATACGATGTTCGACGAGTATATAACGCTCACGGTCGTCAAGGGTTAGCAGGGCACCAGGCAGCCACGCCTTGCGTCTTGTCAACTCGTCATGATATGCAATGGTGTCCTCATGACTCTCGGTTTCGTCGACAAGGAAGTCCTGCCATTCCTCTTGCGTCTCCCGGCCTACCGGGGCGTTGAGACTGCGATCCTGCGCGGCAAGGCGGCGGTTCATGCTGATCACGTCCTGCTTGGGGACGCCCAGCATGCGAGCGATTTCTGCAACTTTCTTGGGTTCCAGGTCACCTTCTTCAATCGCCTGCATCCGTCCCTTGATTCGGCGTAGATTAAAGAACAGCTTCTTCTGCGCGCCGGTGGTACCCATCCTTACTGATGACCAATTATGCAAGATGTATTCGTGGATCGCAGCGCGGATCCACCAGACGGCGTAGGTGGAGAAACGGAACCCGCGGTCCGGGTCAAATCTCTTCGCGGCTTGCATTAGCCCGACGTTGCCTTCACCAATTAGTTCGGAGATCGGCATGCCGTAACCACGGAAGTTCGCAGCCGTCCTGGCCACCAGCCGCAAATGCGACGTGATGATCTTGTTCAAAGCGGCTTCGTCCTGTCGATCACGCCACCTGCGGGCAAGATCGGATTCATCTTGAGCCGACAGCATCTGGAATTGGCCGATCTGCTGTAGGTACCGGAGTGACCCAGGCGTGCTAACTCTCGCGACGGTAGACGACATGTGCGGTTCCTGTACGGATTCTGTTAATGACAAGCTATATTCGTGGGCCTTTCAAACCCCCGATACCGCCATCTGACTCCCTACCGATAGGTGGACGTGATCATCGCCCGGGAGGGCGGGCACTCCGCCGAACGCGAACTGCCAGCGGAACTCCCCCGGCCGTTCGGCGTTGGCAGCGACAAGCGCGTCAACCGCTGCCGCCCACCATCGCGTAGTAGTGCGACTGCCGCAGTTGCGCGGCAGAGGCCGTAGTTGCGCTGGCCGATACCATCAACCCGAGCATCAGGAACGCCACGAGGAACTTCTTCATCGTCATCTCCATCTGACTGTGCCCCACCGATCGCGGAGCGTTTCGTCAGGCCAACCTGACTGACCGGCCAAATGGCACCTGGCGTTCGCCACATCCAACGCTGGATGGCGCTTGGAACGATCTACCGATTCGATGGCTGCATGCTGCAGGCGACCGGCGTTCTTGATTGCCCTATTCGTGCCGCGCTGTCGGGGTGAAACGTGGTGCCGCAGCCATCTCCCCGGATCCGGGGCGCGACGCACCTCAGGCCAGCTTGCCGCCTGTCCAGGTCCGGCCGCCGCGTGCGCGCGAGCCGAGTTCCGCCCTATGTCGGCAGCCGACACCCTCTCCGCCGCGCCGCGGCATGCCGCACCTTGCGCGCATGAATGGCACGACGTGGCGCCTGCTTGAGGCGTACTCCGTGGCGATCAATCGTTAATGGCGATCATACCGTGCTGGTGAATGCGTTGGAGCATCCGGCCGCGCGCACCCATTCTTTCGCTGTCGAAGCCGGCGCCTACGCCGGCAGACCCCGTGGAGACCCGCCTTGGGCCGAAAATCTTGTGATAAGGCCCCCTGGCGTGTGTCGGTTTCTCGGTCATATGCAGCGATATTTCGCCGACTACGCTCCCCGCGGCGAGGTCGGTACGGATTGCCCGCACAGCCTGGACGAGACTGCGGGGTTCTCGATCCAGTAGAGCCAGACCGGAGTCCTTGCCATGAATGACCTCACTCTCAACCGTCGCCAGGCCGTCACCCTTCCGCTCGCAGGCCTTGTCGTCACCGGCCTGATCGCGGACGCCCGGCCTGCAGCCGCCGCGACAAATGACCGATCCCTCGTACCGGCCAATGCATCCAAGCTCCGGATGCTGACGGCCGCGCTTGCGGCCGCACCACGGAGGCGGACGTTCCGGTCGGTACCGATGATCCTCGTCGAGCCTACGCAGTGGGACAGCGCGGCGCTCGACCTGCTCCTGAACTACGATGGTGGGCCAAAGCAGGTCTGGGACAATACCGCGCTGGACAGCCCGTGGCTCAACCTGATGCGCAACGCGATGAATGCGCAAATCTGGTCCTGGGGTCATCCGGACTTCCTGGCAATCTCCGCCACGCATGGATCCGCACATCTCGCGTTATATGACGACTATATCTGGCAGAAATACCTCCGGTCGTTTACCGGCGGTAAGCACACATCCAACATCTGGATCAGGACACCGTCGGCGGGGAACTCCAGCCCGCACGCCTATGAGGATCCGAGCGGTGCCTTCTCGCCGGCCGCGAACAGCATAGACGTCCTGCAGCGCCGCGGCGTCGCCTTCTGTGGCTGTCATAACGAGGTATGGGAACTCACCGCCGGTCTCCTGAAGAAGGGGATCAACCCGGACCGTCTCTCCCATTCCGAGATGGCAGCCGAGCTCACCAATCATCTGATTCCCGGCGTCGTTCTGACACCGGGCATCGTCGGCACCATCCCGCAGTTCCAGCTTGCCGGCTATCAGTACGCGAAGTGAGACAACGGAGTGCGCTGTTCCCTCCTGCCTCGGGTACGTGCGGGGTCTTGGAAAAAAGGAGACAATCCCATGCGGTATCGTAGACGAGGACTGCTTGCGACCACGCTTTCTCTGGCCGTTGGGGTCGCGGTCGTCGCCGGCACGATGCCCCGTACCTATGCCGACGACACGGGTTGGCATGGCAAGGCGGAGGTGCCACAGTACAAGGAACAGATCTTCCCGCCATGGCAGCACGGCGGGAACAACGACGCCGTCAACAAGGGCTTCGAGTTCACGGTCCCTGAAGTTCGACTCGATGGCTGATTTCCACGGCGACGTGAACCATCCTGCGCTCGTGCTCTATGTCGGCGGGAACTACTACTTCGCGATGGAGCCGCTGGTCCGGGCCTTCGAGGCAGCGCACCCGGAGTATGCCGGGCGCATCTTCTACGTGACGATCCCGCCGGGCATGCTGGTCACTGCCATGCGGGATGGCGGCACCTTCACCTCGGGCAACATGACCTTCACCGCGAAGCCCGATGCCTATTTCGCCGGGCTCAAGAAGGTCGACGCCCTGATCGCCGCGGGCGTGCTTGCCGGACCTTCGGTCCCCTACGTCACCAACGACCTTACGATCATGGTGCCACGCGGCAACCCGGCGCATATCAGCGGCCTCGGGGACCTCGCCAGGCCCGGCGTCCGGCTGGTGATGCCCAACCCTGCCTATGAAGGTATCGCCCGGCAAATCGAGGCATCGCTCACGAAAGCCGGGGGTCATGCGCTTGAAGCGCAAGTGTACGACACCGGCGTGAAAGACGGCACGACGGTCCTCACGCATATCCACCACCGGCAGACCCCGCTCTTCCTGCTGCAGGGTCTTGCGGATGCCGGCATTACCTGGAAGTCGGAAGCGATCTTCCAGGAACAGGTGGGCCATCCGATTGCAGATGTGCCGATCTCTGCTCGGTACAACACCACCGCCATCTATGCCGGCGCCATCGTTCGCGGCGCGGCGCACCCAGCGGCGGCGCGGGCCTGGCTCGACTTCATCCGCTCTCCAGTCGCGCTGTCGATCTTGGAGCGATATGGGTTCAAGGCTTACGCGCATCGATGATGCCTCACGAACGCGGCCAGATCTTGGCTGAAACCTTCCCAAGGAGAACGGACATGAGTGGGATCACGATGTCGGGGAGCCCGCAGGTTGCCCGCACGGCCATCGCCGCCAAGGTTGATGCCGTATGGACGACGGTCGGGCTGGCGCTGCTGTCGGCCCGCTTTGTCCAGGGCTTCATCTACTGGGGCGGCGGGACCCGCCGCTTCATCTATGCGCCGAGCAAGCTCGATCCGCATGCGACGCACTGGATGGCCTACAAGTTCCAGACCGCGATGCCGGGTGCCTTGCTCGGCACCGGCCGGCTGGTCGCCTATATGCTGCATCATTTCTGGCTGCTCTATCCGGGCGTGATCCTGTTCAGCGCGGTCGAGCTGTTCGCTGGCCTGTTCCTGATGATCGGCCTGTTCACCCGCGCGGCCGGGGCAATAACGATCGGGCTGTCTTTCGTGCTGATGCTGCTGTTCGGCTGGCAGGGCGCGACCTGCATCGATGAGTGGACGATGGCCGCGGCGAACTTCGGTATCGGCATTACGCTATTCCTTGCTGGCAGCGGTGCCTATGCGGTGGATAACGTCCTGCTGCGGCGCAATCCTGCGCTTGCCGATAAGACCTGGTTCCGCTGGGTGTCTGGAAGCCTGCCGTTGCCGCTGAATGATAGCGCATTCAAGCGCCTCGCCCTGATCCTGTTCTGGATCGGGGTTGCGTTTTCGGTGCTGACCTACAATTACTATCGCGGGTCGGTGCTGACGCCGTTCCACGGCGGCCCGGTCAGCCCATCGAAGCATCACTGGGGCCTCAGTGACGGTAAGCTCGGGACCGATGGCCGGTTGAGCTTCCGCGCCTATGTCGATGCCGGCACGCCAGCGGAGCCTTCCAACATGGTTCGGGCGAGCCTGCTGAACGCGGACGGCAAGGCCATCGAAACCTGGAACGGTGCGGCTTTGGCTGCGCTGCCCAGGAGCGCCGTGCACAACGATTTCGCTTATCAGAAAATTCACACGGGCAAATTCGGGCTTGTCGGCCCGGTCGGCGCGGTCGCAACGATCGATCTGCGGGGCAAGCTGAATGGCGTGACGCTCGCGCCGGGTACCTACACGGTGAAGCTCACCTCGGTGAACAGCCACGTCTGGTCGCTCCCGCTCTCTCTGCGCCGGTAATACCGACCGGCAGAGGTGCCGGCTCTCGTCCCGGCCGCATCCGCCGTGGCCGGGACGAGGCTGGGTCCCGATCCGCGGTCCCCTGCCCGTCGTGGCCGCAGACGGGCGTGAGACGAAGATCCTCCGAGACCCGGCCCGTCGGCAGTCCCTCGCCTGGCAGGGGCGCCGCACGGCGCCTGGCATCGCCACCCGTTCACCCCTGCATGCTCGACCGCCGGGCGGTTCCAGGGGATTTCGAGGCGGGGACACCCTAGCCGGATGCGGCCAATATCATCATATTGGTTCCCATGACACTGGAGCAGCTTCGTGTCTTCGTCGCCGTGGCCGAACGCCAGCACGTCACGCGCGCGGCCGAAGCGCTGCACCTGGCGCAGTCGGCCGCCAGTGCCGCGATCGCTTCGCTCGAGGCGCGGCATGGCGCGAAGCTGTTCCACCGCGTCGGGCGCGGGATCGAGGTCACCGAAGCCGGCGCCTTGTTTCTGATCGAGGCGCGCTCCGTGCTCGCGCGCGCCGAGGCGGCGGAGTTGGTGCTCTGCGACCTCGGCAACCTCAGCCGCGGTACGCTCAAGGTTCAGGCGAGCCTGACCATCGCGAGCTATTGGCTGCCACGTCATCTCGTTGCGTTCCGGCGCGCGTATCCCGGGATCGATATCAAGCTCGGTGTCGGCAACACGGCGGAGGTGGCGTCGCACGTGCGCGACGGCACGGCCGAACTCGGTTTCGTCGAAGGCAACGTGGACGATCCGCTTCTAGCAGGCACCAGCGTCGCGCGCGACCAGATGGTCGTCGTCGTCGGCCTGGAGCATCCCTGGAGCGCGCGCGATCACATCACGCCGGACGAGCTCGCGAGCAGCGAATGGGTCTTGCGCGAGCCGGGATCCGGCACTCGCTCCGTCTTTGAGGCGGCGCTGTCGGACTTCGGCATCGCGACAGGCTCGCTGCCGATCGCCCTCGAATTGCCGTCGAACGAGGCGGTGCGGGCCGCAGTGGAGGCGGGCATGGGCGCGACCGCCATCTCTGCCTCGGTGGCGGCGCCGAGCCTCGAGGCGGGATTACTGCGCCAGGTCGGGCTCAACCTGCCGGAGCGGGACTTCTCGGTGCTGCGGCATGTCGAGCGTCATCGCAGTCGCGTGGCTGCCGCGCTATTAGCTGTTATCCGAGGGGGCCGGTTCCCGAGCGACGAATAGCCCGAGAGCTACGAACTGGTAAGCGCAAGGGGTCGTCGGGAAATAGCCGAATCGGGTTGAGGTGTGGCGTAGGCTGGGATTCCCCGCGACGGGACGATCCCGTAGCGTGCTGGGATGATCGATCCTGACGTGATTCGGGCCCGCTTTGTGTCTCTGTCGCCGCATCTGGATGAGCGGGCGCGACGATTGTTTGCGGCGAGTGAGGCGCGTGCTGGTGGGTATGGCGGGGTTGCCGCGGTTTCGCGGGCCACCGGCGTTGCGGCGAGCACGATCGGACGGGGTCTGCGGGAACTGGCGGCTGCCACTGGGCTGGAAGGGGAGCGGGTTCGCCGTCCGGGCGACGGGCGCAAGCCGCTGGTGTCGATCGATGCGACGCTGCTCGACGACCTGCTCTCGCTGGTGGCGCCGAGCGAGCGGGGCGATCCGATGTCGCCGCTGCGATGGACCTGCAAGAGCCTGCGTCGGCTGGCGGCTGAACTGACGGAGCGTGGTCGCCGGATCAGCCACACGGTTGTCGGGGAACTGCTCAAGCAGCAGAAGTTCAGCTTGCAAGCCAACCGCAAGACCAGGGAGGGCGACGGCCACCCCGATCGGGACGCGCAGTTCGCCCACATCAGCCAGAGCGTGACCAAGGCGCTTGCCGAGCAGCAGCCGGTGATCTCGGTAGACACGAAGAAGAAGGAACTGGTCGGCGACTTCAAAAACGGCGGCCGGGAGTGGCATCCGCAAGGCGAGCCGGAGGAAGTCCGCGTGCATGACTTCCTGGTCAAGGAACTGGGCAGGGCGGTGCCCTATGGCATCTACGATCTTGCCGCCAATGCCGGCTGGGTCAGCGTCGGCATGGACCATGACACGTCCGCCTTTGCGGTGCAGACGATCCGCCGCTGGTGGCACGAGATCGGCTGCACGCGCTACCCCGGCGCCACGCGCCTGGTGATCACCGCCGACGGTGGCGGCAGCAACGGTTCTCGGGTGCGACTGTGGAAGCGCGAGTTGCAATGCCTCGCGACCGAACTTGGCATCGCCATCGAAGTTCACCACCTGCCGCCCGGCACCAGCAAGTGGAACAAGATCGAGCACCGCCTGTTCTCGTTCATCAGCATGAACTGGCGGGCCAAGCCGTTGGTCAGCTACCGCGTGATCATCGACCTGATCAGCGCCACCACCACCGATACCGGCCTTACCGTGCGCTGTGAACTCGACACCAATGCCTATCCCAAGGGCATCACCATCTCCGAGCAGGAGATGGCTGCAATCAATATCAGCCGCGCCGACTTCCACGGCGAGTGGAACTACACGATCCGGCCAACCCACACCATAGATAGAGCAGTTGATTCCTGACGGCCTCTAACCGTCGCCTCCGCGCTTGGCATCTACGGCGTGCTTGAGAGCTTCGTCCTGTATTGGATTGCGAGAGACTGTCTCGGCCTGCCTCCCGCCGTGCTGAAGGTCTGGACCTATCGCATGCTCGGCCACGTCGTGCCCTCGCATGTGCGGCATCTCGCCCGCATCGAAGGCCAGGTGAAGGCGTGAGCAGTACCGACCAACAACGCGCGAGAGGAATGCCAATGTCGAAGAAACTCGCTGCGAAATCGTCGGAGTTGCATCTGACCATTGTCCCCACATTCTGGCCGATGGCGATGGCGGCCTCGCTAGCCGAGGAGGGGGCGGAACTCCACGCGAAGAACCTCAATTCCTCGATGAGGAGATCAGGTTCAACGAGGAGCTACAACCGCAGCTGGCAACGCAGAACCAGATGCGGCTCGACCTGCGCACCATGAAGCTGCGCGAGTACCACAGCCTCGCGGGAATTCCCATGCTGGTCGATGCGCCGCTGTCATACCAGCGGCCCCGGCCGATGACTCGCCCGGCGTCCACCTGGCCGCTGGTATGTCCTTGATTTTGCGCATGGCCGCCCCGCCAACCCCATGCGCGATACCGGCCGGCCGAAGAGGCCGCCGGTATCACTCTGCTGTTTGGAGGGGTCTGCTTCACTCTCGGTGCAAGCTGAGGGGCCGTGCCGCGCCAAGGCATTGCAGGCGCTCGACAAACTGACGGCCGTTGGGCAATTGCATGGCGCCCCGCAGCAGACGAGCCGGGAGGCCAGATCAACAGTTATTTCAGCAGCTTGACCGGCCCAGGGCCCGACACGTTGCACCGAGAGTGAAGCAGACCCCACTTTCAGTAGCCTGCGGAAGGTGCGGGCTCGGAACGAGGCCGCTGATCAGAGTTTCCCTGGCGGGCTGGGACTTGACTGGCCTGCACCGGAAAAAAGCACCGACCAGGACCCGAGGAATCTTGCGACTATGCCGCTTTGCTCCCCGACCAGTAAGGGCCTTCGCCTTGACGATCGCCGTCACCTTGGCGGGGGCGAGCTTCCCAACAGTCCGCGCCATGCCGTCTGTCTCCGAGCTGGACGCCGAACCTACGGCGCTTCCCACAATCCCTTGTGGGATACAGGCGCACAGGAGCGCACGCGCAAACACAATCCGCCCCTCGGGAATGTCGGGTTTCTGCGGTGTTTGGGATGGCTACGCACACTGGCGCAGGATATTGTGGCGTGCCACCGCAGACGATGATGAGCACTACGCGTTCGCCATAGCACTCTGATCCTGCACGCGAAAGCGCGCGAGAACTGCCGCCGATGTGCGGGACGCGCCGCACGCCACCGACGCCGGGAGCTGAAAACAGCCCAGGTGCACCCGGTTCCACCCTGTGCTATGCGGGTTCTGAATTGGAGCAGGTTCGGAACCCATGCCCATCAACCTGTCGATCAAGAACGCTCCGGACGAGGTGGTCCAGCGCCTGCGGCAGCGCGCGGAGCGGCATCACCGGTCCCTGCAAGGCGAGTTGCTCGCCATCATCGAGGAGGCGGTGCGTCCCGACCGCGCTTTGAGTCCCGCCGAGTTGCTGGCGGAGGTTCGCCGCCTCGGCCTTCGCACGCCGCCCGACTCGGCCGCCATCATCCGGGCCGACCGTGACCGGCGTTAAGGTCGTGGACGCCTCGGCGCTCGCCGCCCTGCTGTTCGGCGAGCCGGAGGCCGAGGCGGTCGCCGCAAGCCTGGAGGGTGCCCGTCTGACCGCCCCCGCCCTGCTCGGCTTCGAACTCGCCAATGTCTGCCTCACCAAGATGCGGCGCCATTCAGCGCAGCGGGAAGCGTTGCGCGCCGCGTTCCGACTGGCCGATCGCCTGGCGGTGGAGACGGTCGCGGTCGATCACGGCGCCGCGCTTGACCTCGCCGAAGCAACGGGTTTGACCGCCTACGACGCGAGCTATCTGTGGCTCGCCCGCGCGCTGGGCGGCGATCTGGTCACGCTCGACCGGAAGCTGGCAGCTTCCATGGCCCGGTGACGGCACGGCGCCATGGGGATGAAAAGCGAAGGGAAGCGGGTTTGAACGGGCATTCGGATATCGTCTCCTTCATCTGGTCGGTCGCGGAACTGCTGCGCGGCGACTACAAGGCGGCCGACTACGGCAAGGTGATCCTGCCCTTCACCGTGCTGCGCCGGCTCGATTGCCTGCTGGAGCCGACCAAGGATGCCGTGCTGAAGGCAGCCAGAACGCTACCCGAAAAGGCCGATCCCGCGATGCGCGAGGCCCTGCTCAACCGCGCCGCCGGCCAGGGCTTCCACAACGCGGCCCGCTTTACTTTCGCCCTGTTGCGCGCCGACCCCGCCGGGATCGAGGCCAATCTGCGCGCCTACCTGAACGGCTTCTCCGCCAACATCCAGGACATCTTCGTCAGCCATTTCGACCTGCCGAACCAGATCGCGCGGCTGGAGCGGTCCAACCTGCTCTACCTCATCGTGCAGAAATTCGCCGAGATCGACCTGCACCCCGAGCGCGTCTCCAACCTCGCGATGGGCACTATCTTCGAGGAGCTGATTCGCCGCTTCTCAGAAGCCTCCAATGAGACCGCAGGCGAGCATTTCACCCCGCGGGAGGTGATTCGCCTGATGGTCAACCTGCTGCTGACCGAGGACACCGAGGCGCTGGCCCAACGCGGCGTGATCCGCACCCTGTACGACCCCGCCTGCGGCACCGGCGGCATGCTCTCGGTGGCCGAGGAGTATTTGCGCGAGTTGAACCCGGCGGCGAAGCTGGTGGCGTTCGGGCAGGAGCTGAACCCGGAAAGCTACGCGATCTGCAAGTCCGACCTGCTGATCAAAGGCCAGGAACCGGGAGGGATCGCCTTCGGCAATTCCTTCACCGAGGACGGGCACGCCGGCAAGACCTTCGACTACTGCCTGTCCAACCCGCCATTCGGCGTCGATTGGAAGAAGGTCGAGCGCGAGATCACCGAGGAACATGAGAAGCGCGGCTTCGCCGGCCGGTTCGGCGCCGGGCTGCCGCGCGTCTCGGATGGGTCGCTGCTGTTCGTCCAGCACATGATCAGCAAGTTCCATCAGGACGGGCGACCGTCGCGCCTCGCCGTGGTGCTGAACGGCTCGCCGCTGTTCACCGGCGGTGCGGGTTCGGGCGAAAGCGAGATCCGCCGCTGGATCATCGAGAACGATTGGCTGGAGGCGATCATCGGCCTGCCCGACCAGCTTTTCTACAACACCGGGATCAGCACCTACATCTGGATCATCACCAACCGGAAATCACGCGAACGCCGCGGCCGCGTGCAACTGATCGATGCGACGGCGATGTTCGAGAAGATGCGGCGCAGCCTGGGGAACAAGCGGAACCTGATCCCGGAAGCAGCGATCCACGAGATCACCAGGCTGTTCGGAGAGTGCGCAGAGGGCGAGCAGTCGAAAATCCTCGCCAACGAGGATTTCGGCTATTGGCGCATCACGGTGGAGCGACCCTTGCGGCTGAATTTCGCCATCACGCCGGAGCGGCTGGCGACGCTGGAGGAGGTTTCTGCCTTCAGGGCGCTGGGGACCAGCAAGAAGAAGGGTGCTGCCGGTGCCGCTGAGGCGGCGGAGGGGAGCGCGCTGAAGGCGGCGATTCTCGACGTGCTGCGGCGTTCGGCGGCCGAGCGCGTGTGGCAGGATCGCGAGGCATTCGGCGATCACCTGCGCGCGCTGCTCAAGCGCGCGCGGGTGAAGCTGCCCACGCCGCTGTTCAACGCCGTCCTTGCCGGCTTGGGCGAACGGGACGAGACGGCCGAACCGTGCCAGAAGGGCGGCGCGCCCGAGCCTGATCCCGAGTTGCGCGATACCGAGAACGTGCCGCTGACCGAGGACATCGGCGCCTATTTCGCCCGCGAGGTGCTGCCGCATGTCCCGGATGCGTGGGTGGACGAGGCCAAGAGCCGCAAGGGCTACGAGATTCCCTTCACGCGGCACTTCTACCGCTACACCCCGCCGCGGCCCTTGGCGGAGATCGACGCCGATTTGAAGCAGCTTTCGGCGGAGATTACGTATTTGTTGCGGGAGATTGCGGGGTGACCGACCTGACGCAGGCAGAGGCGGATGCGCTGCTGGCGATGCATAAGCGCCCACTCGACAACCGCCCTTATCAGCTTCCCGATCTTGGTGGCCGGTTGTTTGTGCCGCTCGAATCCCTCGATGCGCGAGAGGCCTTCACCCTCGACATTTCGCGTGGACGGATCAATCTGGCGAAGGGCACCTATCAGCACCGTGCCCGGCAGACCGTCATCCTCGCCCGCCTGGACTTCGGCGGCGCGCCGCATCGGAACCCGGACGAGGCTGAAATCGGCGTCCCGCATCTCCATCTCTACCGGGAGGGCTTTGCCGACAAATGGGCCTTCCCGGTCCCGCCTGACCAGTTCCGAACCCTGGGCGACCGGTGGGATCTGCTGACCGACTTCATGCGGTTCTGCGCGATCGTCGAGCCTCCGGAATTCGATCGGAGCCTGTTCGCATGAGCGACATCGCCACACTGGTCGATCGCTATCAGGCCTGGCTGAAGGATCGCACGGCCCTGAAGCAGGTGAACGGTTGGACCGAGATTACCACCCCCTTCCTCGACCGGCACAACGACTATGTGCAGATCTACGCCAAGCGCGAGGATGGCGGGCTGGTCCTGTCGGACGATGGGCATACGCTCGATGACCTGCGGGCCTCCGGCTGCGCGCTGGACAGCCCACGCCGTCAGGCGATCCTGCAAACGACGCTGAACGGATTCGGGGTGAAACTCGATCACGGCGCGCTGGTGGTGCGGGCGACGGCGGATAATTTCCCGCTCCGCAAGCATAATCTGATCCAGGCGATGCTCGCCGTGAACGACATGTTCTGGCTAGCCAGCCCGATTACCAGGGGATTGTTCCTGGAGGACGTGGCGGCCTGGCTGGACCTGATCGACGTGCGCTACCTGCCGCGAGTGAAGGTGTCCGGCGCGTCGGGGTTCGACCATATTTTCGACTTCGCGATCCCGAAATCCCGTCGCAGTCCCGAACGGCTGCTGCGCGCGATTGGCAACCCGACGCGCGAGCGCGCCGAAAGCTTCGCGTTCGCCTGGGTTGATACCGCGGAGGCGCGCAAGCAGCGGGATGTGGAGCCGGTTGCCTATGCCATCTTGAATGACGAGGAGCGCGCGGTACCGCCGACCGTGAACGAGGCTTTGGAGGCGTACGGGATCCATCCCGTGCCCTGGAGTGCGCGTGACCGGGTGCGGGAGGAGCTGGTGGCATGATACGGCAAGCCGCCTCGATCACTGCGGAGATCGACGCCGATTGGCGGCGTTTCCCGGCGGAGATTGCGTATTTGCTGCGGGAGATTGCGGGGTGAGCGCCCTTGCGTATCACCGCCTTCCGAGGGGATGGGAGGTGCGTCCTCTCAAGCGAATTGCCGCCCTGAACCCTGAGGTTTTGCCAGAAGATACCGATCCCGAATGGACATTCCCCTATGTCGATATCGGGAATGTGACGTTCGAGGCCGGCATCACGGGTACCGAATTGGTCAGGTTCGCTGACGCGCCGTCCCGGGCGCGCCGCCGCGTCCGGAACGGGGACACGATTGTCTCGACTGTTCGCACATATCTGCGCGCTATCGCGCCAGTTTGGAACCAGCCTGACGACCTGATCGTCTCGACTGGCTTTGCCGTCATTCGGGCCAGACCACCCATGGATGCCGGCTATCTGTCTTGGGCGCTACGGAGCAACACCTTTGTCGAATCGGTCGTCGCCAACTCAGTCGGCGTCAGCTACCCAGCTATCGCGCCGTCTGTGTTGGGCTCCTTGCCAGTGCCAGCACCGCCGCCCGCCAAACAGCACGCCATCGCCGATTTCCTCGAGCGCGAGACGGCGAAGATTGATGCGCTGATCGCGACGCAGGAGCGGTTGATCGCGCTGCTTGATGAAAAGCGCCAGGCCACCATCACCCACGCCGTCACCAAGGGCCTCGACCCCAACGCGCCGATGAAGGAAAGCGGGGTGCCGTTGGTAGGCCTGATTCCGCAGTCGTGGCAGGTGGTCCGGCTTCGGCACTTGGCCAATGTACAAAATGGCATCGCTCTTGGCAGGAAGACTGAGAGCATAACGAGCGAAGTCCCCTACCTGCGCGTTGCCAATGTGCAGGACGGCTACCTCGATCTCTCCGAAGTCAAGACCATCCCTGTCACACACGAGGAAATGCGCCGCCACGCCCTGAAGGCGGGCGACGTGCTCATGAACGAAGGTGGGGACAAAGATAAGCTTGGTCGTGGGGCCATCTGGCGAGGCGAAGTCAGCCCTTGCATCCATCAAAATCACGTATTCGCGGTGCGACCACACGGAGTTGAGCCGGAATGGCTGACGACGATCACGGGGAGCAACTATGCGAAGTGCTTCTTTGATAGCCGAGGAAAGCAGACCACAAATCTCGCCTCAATTTCATCGAGTAATCTGCAAGAACTGCCTGTTATCATGCCGCCATATCAAGAGCGACATTTGATTCTTCAATATCTAGGACAGAGACTTGGCAGTGTTGATGCGCTTCACGCCAAGGTCGGTGCGAGCATAACCCGTATGCGCGAGCGCCGTACCGCGCTGATCACCGCCGCCGTCACCGGCCAGATCGACATTACCCGCCCTGCCATCACCGAGGCCGCCGAGTAATGGCCGAGCAGCCCACAGAGTCAGGAGGCGCGATCGGGAACGACGCAACTGCGATCGGGTACGATTTCCTTGACGCGTTCACGCTCCCGTTGGACCGGGCGGACTCGCCGTTCGTCATTCCCTGGCTGCACACGCCGGAAACCCCGTTGGGGCTGCGGTCTTTCACGAACATCATGGAGTGGCGCGCCTACATACTCGATCTTCGGCTGGACGAGGGCATCTGGCCAGGGGCGACCCAGAAATTCCAGCGCGCCCAGAAGCTCTATTTCCTGGCCTGGCTCGATGCCGACCTGACCAAGGCCGGCGAACTGGTCGCGCTAACGGCGCTGGAACTGGCGTTGAAGGAAAGATATGCGCTTCGGATACTTGAGTTGCGCCGACAGGCTGGAGACAGAAGGCGGGACATATATCTGCGTGATCTGCTGAAGCACGTGGTGGAACAGGATGGTCTGACGGACGAGAAGCTTCCGACCGTTCAGAAATACGGTGGCGCTGTGGTCCGGAACCTCTACGAGACCGACGAGGCGCGGGAAGCCCGGCTTTACGAGGTCCAGAGGGATCGGAAAGTCAAACGGGCCATGGCTGCTGTTCCACCCATGACCATCGACGCAATCAGGAACCGTGCTGCACATGGCGACCCGTTCGACACGCTCCCGTGGGGCGGCTTGCTCGAAGTCGTCCGCGACCTGATCCACTACGCCTCCCGCGACAGGGTCGCCGAATGGCAGCGGCTGCGGGCGATCCACGGAGAAAACCTGGAAGCTCTCCTCGCACCCATGGGGCAGCCACCTGAGGAGGACGAGGAATTTTGATGCTCGACCACTGTGGGAAGGACTTCGAAGCCGGGATCGAGACCAGCCTACTCGCTACCGGTACCCAATCTTTGGCTACGGTTGCCGATTTCCCTTTTGTCCCGCAGTCGCCAGCACCCATCGACCCTGATGCCCCGCGGGGGGTGGCGTGAATTCCTTCTCCCCCGCCTATCTTTCCCGGCTGCCGGTGCCGCCCCGGCTGGTCCGGTTGCTCACCGCGCTCGCCGAATTCAAGGGCAAGCAGACATTGTGGGCACAGACCAAGCCCGAGGTGCTGCGCCAGCTTCTCAAGGTCGCGGTCATCGAAAGCGTGGAATCATCAAGTCGGATGGAGCGGGTGGAGGTCGGTCCACAGACCTTCCGCCACATCGTGCTCAAGGCCGGGGAACCGGAGGCCGAAAGCCGCTCCCAGGCTGAGCTTGCCGGCTACCGCGACGCGCTGACCCTGATCCACGAGAACGCGGCCGACATGCCGCCCACGGAAAACGTGCTGCGGCAACTGCACGGCCGGCTGATGGGCTACACGGCGGCGGGCGGAGGAAACTACAAGAGCGCGCCCAACGACATCGTCGAGCAGGACGGCAACGGCGGGGTGGTGCGCATTCGCTTCCGCACTGTCTCCCCCGCCCTCACCGGCACGGCGATGGCCGACCTGCACGAGGGTCTGGCCCGCGCCCTCGCCGAGGGCGAGATCGAGCCGCTGCTGATGGTGCCGCTCTATGTCCATGACCTGCTGTGCATCCACCCCTTCGCGGACGGCAACGGGCGGATGGCGCGGCTGATGACCGTGCTGCTGCTGCACCGGCTGGGCTACGAGGTCGGCCGCTACATCAGCCTGGAGCGGATCATCGAGGCCACGAAGGACACCTACTACGATAGCCTGGCAGCCTCCGACCGGCACTGGACGGACGGGCGGCACGACCACGTGCCCTTCACCGAATATCTGCTCGGCGTCGTGCTCGCCGCCTACCGCCAGCTTGAGGAGAACACAAGGATCGACCTCGACCACGGCGCGCGCACACGCATGGTGGAACGGGCGATCCAGTCGCTCCCGACCGACTTCCGCCTCGCGGATGTGGAGGAACGCTGCCCGCTGGTCTCCCGGGACACGATCCGCAGCGCCATGGCGAAGCTCCAGCATGACGGCGTCATCACCTGCCTCGGGCGCGGAAGGGCGGCACGATGGCGGCGGCTGAAATAGCGAATTCGCCATTGAATGGACTAAATGGGGGGTATTTGGTCTATTTAGCCGGGATCGGCGGACCTCCGGGGAGGCGGCATGGCGCTTGACCACACCGAGCGGGGCTTCGAGACGGCGATCGAGGACAGCCTCCTCACCGCCGGCGGGTACGCCATGGGCGATGCGGCCGGCTTCGATGCCGTGCTCGCGCTGTGGCCCGCTACCGTGCTGCGGTTCCTGCGCGAAAGCCAGAAGGAAGCCTGGGACAAGCTTGCCAGGATGCACGGCGAGGCCGCCTTGCCCGAGCGGCTGATCCGGCTGATTGCCGGCGCCCTCGATGCGCGCGGCACGCTGGATGTCCTGCGCCACGGCGTCACGGATAGCGGCGTGAAGCTGCGTCTCGCGTTCTTCCGCCCCGCCTCCGGCCTCAATCCCGCGACGCTCGCTTCCTATGCGGCGAACATCCTCACCGTCACCCGCCAGGTCCACTATTCCACGCGCGATCCCGCGCTTTCCATCGATGTCGTCCTCGCCCTGAACGGGCTGCCGATCGCCACCGCCGAACTCAAGAACCCGCTCACCGGGCAGACCGTGGCCCACGCCCGCGCGCAGTATCGCGAGGACCGCGACCCGCGCGAACCCCTGCTGTGCTGGAAGTCCCGCGCGCTCGTGCATTTCGCGGTCGATCCCGACGAAGTCTCCATGACCACGCGGCTTGCGGGCAAGAGCACGCATTTCCTGCCGTTCAACCGCGGGCGCGGTACGCGCGCCGGCAATCCCGACAATCCAAGCGGCTACAAGACCGCTTATCTGTGGGAGAGCGTGTGGGCGAAGGATACCTGGATGGAGATCCTCGCCCGCTTTCTCCATATCGAGAAAACCGAGAAAGGGCGCGACAAGGAGATCATCTTCCCGCGCTTCCATCAGCTCGACGCAGTGACCAGGCTGCTCACCGACGTGCGCGCCCGTGGCGCCGGCCATTCCTACCTGATCGAACACAGCGCCGGCTCCGGCAAGTCCAACTCGATCGCCTGGCTGGCGCACCACCTTTCCGGCCTGCACGGGGCGGATGACAAGCCAGTGTTTTCCTCCGTCATCGTGATTACCGACCGGCGCGTGCTCGACAAGCAGTTGCAGGACAACATCTACCAGTTCGAGCACAAGCAGGGCGTGGTGGAGAAGATCGACACCGACAGCGCCCAGCTTGCCGCGGCGCTGAACCGTGGCACGCCGATCATCATCTCCACCATCCAGAAATTCTCCTTCGTGCTGGACAAGATCGCCGCTGCCGGTGCACGCCGCTACGCCGTGATCGTCGACGAGGCGCATGGCAGCCAGACCGGCGAGAGTGCTGCCAACCTTAAGCGCGTGCTGGCCGCCACCACCTTGGAGCGCGCCGAAAGCGAGGAAGCCGGGGACGAGGACATCGACGACGAGGTGCTGAAGGCGGTGCAGGCGCGCGGCCGGCAGCCCAATCTCAGCTTCTTCGCCTTCACCGCGACGCCGAAGAAGAAGACCATGGAGCTGTTCGGCACGATCGGGCCGGACGGCAAGGCCCGCCCGTTCCACCTCTATTCCATGCGCCAGGCGATCGAGGAGGGATTCATCCTCGATGTGCTGAAGCACTACACGACCTACAAGACCTATTACCGCTTCGCCAAGGCCGCGGAAGAAGATCCGGAGGTGGACAAGAGCAAGGCGCGCCAGGCCATCGCCCGGTTCGCGAGCCTGCATCCCCACAACCTCGCCCAGAAGACGGCGGTGATGGTGGAGCATTTCCGCCGCCACACGCGCCATAAGATCGGCGGGCGGGCGAAGGCGATGGTGGTCACGCGTTCCCGCTTGCACGCGGTGCGCTACAAGCGCGCGTTCGACGCCTATTTGCGGGAACGGGGCTACACCGACCTCGGCGTTCTGGTCGCATTCTCGGGCACAGTGATCGACGACGGAGACGAATTCACCGAGGCCGGCATCAACGGCTTCGGCGAACGCGAACTGCCGGAGCGGTTCGAGGGGCCGGGGTATCACCTTCTGATCGTCGCCGAGAAATACCAGACCGGCTTCGATCAACCCCTCCTGCACACGATGTTCGTCGACAAGAAGCTGAAGGGACTGAAGGCGGTGCAGACGCTTTCCCGCCTCAACCGCATGTGCGCGGGGAAAGAGGATACCTTCATCCTCGATTTCGAGAACACCGCCGAGGAGATCAAGGAGGCGTTCGCGCCCTATTACGAGCAGCCCGAGATCGACGAGCCGACGGACCCGAACCTGCTCTACACGCTCAAGACCGGGCTGGAGGGGTTCCAGTATTTCTGGCGCCAGGAGGTGGAGGATTTCGCCCGCGTGTTCTTCAAGCCCCGCGTGGCGCAGAAGCCGTCCGACCAGGGGCTGTTGCACCGTGCGCTCGACCCCGCCGTGGGCCGGTTCTCGGCCGAGCCGGATGCCGAGCGACGGGAGGCGTTCCGGTCCCAACTCGCGAGCTTTGTGCGCCTCTACGGCTTCGCCAGCCAGATCGCGGCGTTCGGCGATCCGGAGCTTGAGAAGCTCTACGCCTTCGCACGCATGTTGGCCCGCAAGCTGCCGCGTCGGGAAGGCGGCGCCGCGCTCGATCTCGATGACGACGTATCGCTCGCCTACTACCGCCTTGACCGGACTTTCACCGGTTCGGTGGAGCTTACCGGTGCGGACGCGCTGCCGCTCGGCGGCCCGACCGAGGTCGGAACCGCGGCCCTGAAGGACGCGGCGAAGTCGCCGCTTTCGCAGGTGATCACGCTTCTGAACGAGCGGTTCGGGACCGATTTCAACGAGCGCGACCGGCTGTTCATGGACCAGGTCGTGGGCGATCTCGCCGCGGATGACACGCTGGCGGAGCAGGCGCGGAGCAACTCGATCGACAATTTCCGCCACGCTTTTGACCCCAAGGCGATGGGCGCCGTGATCGGGCGGACGGAGCGGAACGAGGCGATTTCGTCGCAATTCATGTCAAACCCGGAGTTCCGCGGGATCGTGCTCGATGCGATGCTGCGGGAGTTCTACGAGCGGGCGCGACGCGCGGGGGATGACCGAACGCCGCCCGCCTGATGGCACGACGGCTGCTTCGTGTGTGCGGTTGGTATGCTGTCCGCTGTGTCGATGCGCTGCACGGGATGTGCGCGGGAATGGCAGACGCAATGCAGATTGGCTGCACGGAATCTGCGGCCGAATGGGCGATCATCGGTCACCACGACGATGGAATCGGAGGACGTGCGCTGATGCGACTGCCTCGATCGGCACAAGGGGCGATCAAGCGAACGAATGGCGCTTGCTGGATACCTTCGGCGCCGGGATGCAGAGGGGGACATGACGACGGCCAGCATGAACTCCGCGGCCCGATTACGAGGGCAAGATAAAGGCCTGCGGCACTGCTGCCTCTCGTTACGACAGACTATCGTGTCTGCACATTGGGTTGTCGACCGCGCCCACAGTGCCAACGGCCGGCGGCTTGGCACGGCAGGTTCGCCGTAGCCCGGCCTTGCGGGCGGGCTTTCTGCAGTGTCGGCGTGATTCGCTGCCAGGATCGCCGCGGCCTCCAGGAGCGCGACGGCTGACGTCCGAGCACAGCGTTGCTTGAGTTATCTATTCGTGATAACCGTATCCCGTGACGCCGCCCCGTGACCCATCGCTCGACACGCTGCTCGACCTCGATGGCCAGGTCCTGGTGGTGGACCCGGACGGCGGGCACTGGGTCCGGTTCGTCGTCACCCGGGTTGCCGTCTCGGCCGAGAAGCCGACGGGCTCGACTACTCGCTCACCCTGCACGGGCTGGAGGGCGAGCGGCTGGTCGGCTTCGACAACGCCCACCCGATCGGGCGGCAGAAGCGGGGCGCCCCGCAGGACCACCGCCATCGCCTCAAGACCATCCGGCCTTACGAGTACCAAGACGCCACCACCCTGCTCGCCGATTTCTGGACCGAGGTGGACCCGGTGCTGAGAGAACGAGGAGTGCTGCCATGACCACGCTCAAGGTCGGCATCGCCAGCTACGAGGAGATGAAGGCCCGCACCCTGCGTATCGCTCGCGGCGAGCAGCGCGTCGGCGCCGGTGAGCCGAAGGTCTGGTTCACCTCCACCGAGTCCTTCGCCAAGGTGCTCTCTGCCGGCAACCGCGATCTGCTGCGCGTCATCGCCGAGCGGGCGCCTGGATCGCTCGACGAGCTCGCGACGCTCACCGGGCGCAAGAAGTCCAATCTCTCCCGCACGCTCAAGACCATGGCGAGCTACAGGCTGGTCCGGCTGGAACGCGGCGAGCGCGGACGCATCGCGCCGAAGCTCACCCATGACCGGATCGCGCTCGACCTGCCACTCGTCGAGGACGGGATGGCCGCCCGGGAACGGGAGGCGGTCTGAGCCATGAGCGCTTCCCAAAGCCCTGCCGGGCCGGGGGCGGGCGGTCAAGGCTGGCGCGAAGCGCCACCGCTGCGCGGCTGCGGCCTTGACCGCCCGTCCCCGGCCCGGCCTTTGTCCAGGGAAGCGGTCATGGCTGAAAGTGAGCGGGATCGCTCCTTTCTCGACCAAGGCCGAGGCGTCGCGATCCTGCCGCCGGCGCGCGCCGATCGCCTGTCTTTGCCGCCGCGGACGCGCGTGCGGGAAAAGCGTGCAATTGGGCTGTTCGGTGCGGAAGGCCCGGGCATTACGCTGCCGGCATGGCGCATCCCTATGACCCGGCCGTTGGACTCCGGGATTTTCCCGACGATCTCTACGACTACGCCCGTCCGCCCGATTGCCGTGTCGGCCGCCCGCCCAAGACCGACCCAGCGACCTGGACCGTCACCGATGACTGGCCGGCGCGCGTCCCCGTCACAGTGGCCGAGGTCGAGCTATTCGAAGCCTGGTTCTGCGCCCTGTTCGATGAAATGTTCGGACCCCGCCGATGACCTCACCGGAGGCGCCCGATGACCGCCCCGACCCGCGCCGCGCTCTACCTCCGCGTCTCCACCGGCCGCCAGGCCGAGAGTGACCTCTCGATCCCCGACCAGCGCCGCCAAGCCACCGCCTATTGCGTTGGGCGCGGCTGGGAGATCGCCGCCGAGTATGTCGAATCCGGCGCCTCGGCCACCGACGAGCGGCGGCCCGAGTTCCAGCGCATGATCGACGCGGCCACCGCCAAGCCGCCGCCCTTCGACGTGATCCTGGTCCACAGCTTCAGCCGCTTCTTCCGCGACCAGTTCCAGCTCGAATTCTACGTCCGCCGCCTGGCCCGCAGCGGGGTGCGTCTGGCCTCCATCACCCAGGAACTCGGCGATGACCCGATGAGCACCATGATCCGCCAGATCATGGCGCTGTTCGACGAGTACCAATCGAAGGAGAACGCCAAGCACACGCTGCGCGCCATGAAGGAGAACGCCCGCCAGGGCTTCTGGAACGGCGCCCTGCCGCCCATCGGCTATCGCGTCGTCGCCGTGGAGCAGCGCGGCCAGAAGACGAAGAAGGGGCTGGAGATCGATCCAATCCAGGCCGAGACGGTGCGGCTGATCTTCCGCCTCGCCCTGGAAGGCGACGGCAGCTCCGGTGCGATGGGCATCAAGTCGATCACCAAGCATCTGAACGATGCCGGCATCCGCACCCGCGATGGCGGGCGCTGGGGCATCGCTGCCGTCCACAAGGTGCTGACCCGCACCGCCTATATTGGCCGGCACCGCTTCAACCTCCGCTGTGCAAGGACCAAGGAGCGCAAGCCGGAGGCGGAAGTGGTCGAGATGGCCACCCCGCCGATCATCGACGAAGCGACGTTCGCCGAGGTCCGGGCCCGGCTGAAATCCCGCAACCCCGCCTTCATCGCGCCGCGCACCGTCAGCGGGCCGACCTTGCTCACCGGGATCTGCTTCTGCGCCCAATGCGGCGGGGCGATGACTCTGCGGACCGGGAAGGGCGGGCGGTATCGCTACTACACCTGCTCGACCAAGGCCCGGCAGGGTGGGACTGGCTGCCAGGGCCGGACCGTGCCGATGGAGAAGCTCGACACCCTGGTTGCCGACCATCTGGAGCGGCGGCTCCTCGCCCCCGACCGGCTGGAGGAAATCCTCGCCGCGGTGCTGCATCGCCGGGAGGAGTGGGCCGAGCGGCGGGCCGGGCATGTCACCGAGCTACGCCGGCGGGCGGCCGAGGCGGAGACCAAGCTCAAGCGGCTCTATTATGCCATTGAGGCCGGCGTGGCGGACCTGGCCGATCCGATGCTGAAGGATCGCATCGCCGAGCTGACCACGGTCCGCGACCAGGCCCGCGCCGACGCCGAGCGGGCGGAGGCCACGGTCGAGCGGCTCGGCGCGACCGTCATGCCGTCCATGCTGAAAACCTTCGCCGCCGAGGCTCGCCGGCGGATGCGCACCGAGGCGGGCGGCTACCGGCGCGACCACCTTCGGGCGCTGGCCCAGCGGGTCGAGGTCGGCCAGAGCGAGGTCCGCATCATCGGCTCGAAGACCGAGCTACTGCGCACACTTACCGCCGCCGGAGGCGGGAAATCGGCGGCGTTTGGCGTTCGCAGTTTTATACCGAAGTGGCGTCCGCGGCGGGATTCGAACCCACGACCCCAGGATTTATCCCACTTCGGCTTTCGCCGCCGGCCCCGGAAGCTCCGGAACCGTTCGTGGGCTGGACTGTCCCTTCACCCTGGGCCGAAGCCGACAGGTGCCGCCCGTCCAGTCTCTACACCTTCCCCCGCCGGCAGGCCGGGGCTTGGCTCGGGATCGGCAGAGCGGAAGCCCGCTGCAGCTTTCCCCGACTTTGAGCGGATCCGTGGCGCCGTTTCCGAGCGCCACGCCCAGTTCTGCAACAAGGAATCCTGTGCTCTATCCTGCTGAGCTACGCGGACGCATGCCCCCGCAGAGCGGCGACCGCCATAGTATAGCGCCTGGTTTGCCCAGCGACCATCCCGCCCCGCGCCCACGTGCCGCCGCCGCCGGTGATCGTTTGCCCCACGACCCTTTGATCGTGCGCGCCCGCGCCGCAACCAGTAGGATGTTTCCGCCTCTGGCCATCCTCCTGGCTGCCCATGGACAGGGCCACACCAGGGCCGGCGGCGACGCCCCCGAAAGGAGCCGATGCTCGATACTCCAGCTGCCACGCGCCTGACGCCCGACCCGCCGGTCGCGTCGGAACTCTCGCGCATCGCCTCCCTGCTCTGCGCCATCGTGGCGGTGGTCGCGGTGGCATGCCTCTATCTGGCGCGCGCGGTGCTGATCCCGCTCACCCTGGCGGTGCTGCTCAGCTTCCTCCTGGCCCCGCTCGCGCGGCTGCTGCGGCGGCTGCACCTCGGTCGGACCGTCTCGGCGATCGCCGCCGCCGTCATCGGGCTGGGGCTCGTGCTGGTACTGGGCTGGCTGATCGGCACCCAGATCGCCGGCCTCGCCGGCAACGTGCCGCGCTACCAGGTCACCGTGGAGCACAAGTTCGAAGCGGTGCGCAGGGTCGTCATCGACCGGGCGGCGGCAATCTCCGACCGCTTCGCCCATGTGACGGGCTCCCCGGCCCCGTCGCATCCCACCGCAACCCCCGCCGCGCCCGCCCGGACCGGGAAGCCCGCCTCCCAGCCGCCCCCCTCGGCGCAGCCGACCTCCGCGCGCGCCAGCACCACCTCCCCGCAGCTCGGCACCGCCTTCCGCCTTGCCGAGCGGGTGCTGCTTCCCGTCGCCAGCCCGCTCGGCACCGCCGCCATCGTTTTCGTCGTCAGCATCTTCATCCTGCTGCAGCGCGAGGACCTGCGCGACCGCCTCATCCGCGTCTTCGGCTCCGGCGACCTGCACCGCACGACCGTCGCCATGGACGAGATCGGCGAGCGGCTCAGCCACTACTACATCGCCCTGCTCGCGGTGAACGCGAGCTTCGGGGCCGTGATCGGCCTCGGCTTGTTCGTGATCGGCGTGCCCAGCCCGCTGCTCTGGGGCATCCTCGCCATGCTGCTGCGGTTCGTGCCGTATATCGGCTCGCCGCTCGCCGCCCTGCTGCCGCTTAGCCTCGCGATCGCCGTGTCGCCCGGCTGGAGCATGGCGGTCTGGACCGTGGCGCTGTTCGTCGGCACCGAACTCCTCGTCTCGCAGGCGATCGAGCCGTTCCTGTACGGGCGCACCACCGGGCTCTCGCCGTTCGCCGTCGTCGTCGCCGCCATCTTCTGGACCTGGGCCTGGGGGGCGATCGGACTGCTGCTGTCCACCCCGCTCACCGTCTGCTTCGTCGTGCTCGGCCGCTACGTGAAGCAGCTCGAATTCCTCGAAATCCTGCTCGGCAACCGGCCGCCGCTGTCGCCGATCGAGAATTTCTACCAGCGCCTGCTCGCCGGCGACGCCGACGAAGTTCAGGAAGACGCCGAGGCGCTGCTGCGCGAACAATCGCTTGCCATCTACTACGACGAGGTCGCGGTCAAAGGACTGCAACTCGCAACCGCCGACGCGGCGCGCGGCGTGCTCTCCCCCGAACATCTCGCCCGCGTCCACGCCACGATCGTCACCCTGGTGCACGAGCTGGAGGAAGAAATCGCCCTCCCCGCCCCAGCGGAGGAGAACGCAGCCGCGGATGCCGACCAGCCGGCCGAACTCCCTGCCCCGCAGCCGGACCCGCCGCTCGTGCTGTGCATCGCCGGGCGCGGCCCGCTGGACGACGGTGCCGCCGAAATGCTGGCGCATCTGCTGCGCCAGGCGGGCCTGCGCGTGCGGGTCGCGCCGCACACGGCCACCTCGCGCGCGCGGGTCGCCGCGATCGATCCGCACGAGGTGGCGATGGTCGCGCTGTGCTACCTCGACCTCTCCGCCACGCCTGCGCATCTGCGCTTCCTGCTGCGCCGGCTGCGCCACCGGCTGCCCGGCCGGCCGATCGTCGTCGGGCTGGTGCCCCGCGACGAGCCGGCGGCCGAGGTCGCCCGGTTGCTGAGCACCGTCGGCGCCGACCACGCGGCCGCCACCCTGGAGGACCTCGCCACCGCGTGCAGTGAGCTTGCCCACAACCCGCACGCGCACCCGCGCACCGGCCTGCCGCGTGTCCTTCCCGGCCCGGCTTCCCCCCCATCCGCGCAAGCGGCAGAGTAGGCGCCCAACCGGAGGGAACCGCGACCCATGGCCAACAAGGTGATCATCAGCTGCGCCGTGACGGGGGCGATCCACACCCCCAGCATGTCGGACTACCTGCCGATCACGCCCGAGGAGATCGCGCGCTCCTCGATCGAGGCGGCCGAAGCGGGCGCCGCCGTCATCCACCTACACGCGCGCGACCCGCAAACCGGCGAGCCGACACCCGATCCGGCCGTCTTCATGCGCTTCCTGCCGGTCATCAAGCAAAGCACCGACGCCGTGGTGAACATCACCACCGGCGGCGGCCTGAACATGACGCTCGACGACCGGCTCGCCGCGCCGCTGATCGCGCGGCCCGAGATGTGCAGCCTCAACATGGGCAGCATGAACTTCAACATCGCCCACGCCGGAGACCGGGTGAAGACGTGGAAGCACGCGTGGGAAAAGCCGTACCTGGAACGCACCGACAACTTCATCTTCCGCAACACCTTCAAGGACGTCGCAGGCATCGTCGAACGCCTCGGCCGCGCGCACGGAACGAAATTCGAGTTCGAATGCTACGACGTCGGCCACCTCTACAATCTCGCCTACTGCCTGGACCACAAAATCGTCGAGCCGCCGCTGTTCGTGCAGACGATCTTCGGCATCCTCGGCGGCATCGGCGCAGATCCGCGCAACCTGCTCTTCATGAAAGAAACCGCCGACCGCCTGTTCGGCGACGCCTACGTGTTGTCCACCCTCGCCGCCGGACGGCACCAGCTGGCGTTCACCACCATGGCCGCGATCCATGGCGGCAACGTACGTGTCGGACTGGAAGACAGCCTGTACATCGGCAAAGGCCGGTTAGCCACCTCGAACGCGGAACAGGTCGCGAAAATCCGCCGCATCCTGGAAGAGCTCAGCCTGGAGATCGCGACGCCGGCAGAGGCGCGGGCGATGCTGAATCTTAAGGGCGGCGACCTGGTCGGGTTCTGATACCGGCGGCCTCTTCGGCCGGCCGGTATCGCGCATGGGGTTGGCGGGGCGGCCATGCGCAAAATCAAGGACATACCAGCGGCCAGGTGGACGCCGGACGAGGAATTGGCCGGGGCCGCTGATATGAGCTGCCGGCGGCTCCCGCAGCACACCGGCGGCCCTCCCGCGCATCGCGGATACGCCCGCCCGGCCGCACTGTCGTCTTTTCATGCGCGGTGGGGACTGCCTCCGTCACCGGCACGCGCCGGTTGCGCGACGCGCCCACGCCTGCGGCCGGGGAGGCCGAACAGCCTCCCCGGTATGCGCTTACGCCACCGCCGGAACCGCCTCCACGTCGGGCAGCACCACCGGCTCGCGCACCACGACCAGATAGACGATCGCCGACAGGATCGAGACGACCGCGGACAGGATCAGGGCCGGGACGAAAGAATGCGTTGCCTGCACGATGAAGCCGGTCACCATCGGCGCCAGCGCGCCGCCCAGGAAGCCGCCGAAGTTCTGCATCGACCCGAGCGAGGCCACGCCCTTCGACGGCGCCGCCACCACCGCCAGCGCCCAGATCGTCGCCCCGGCGAGGTTGCCCGCGAACACTGAGACCGAAATCGCCGCCACCGCCGCGGTATTGGACGGAATCAACGCGGCGAAGATCGTGCACGCCGCGGCGCCCACCATGCCGACGATGATCGGCAGCTTGCGGCTGTTCACCGGAGAAAACCCGGCGCGCATCAGCCGGTCCGCCGTCCAGCCTCCGAGCAGGCTGCCGATCACGCCGAACACGTACGGGATCGCGGCCACCCAGCCGGTGTGGGGGATGCTGATGTGGCGCTGGATCTCCAGGTAGCCCGGCAGCCAGGCGGCATACAGCCAGATCATGTAGCCATTGCCGAAATTGCCGAAGATCATGCCCCAGGTGGTGCGATAGCCGAACAAGGACCGCCATTCCGCGAAGCTCACCCGCCCGCCGTGGCTGCCGTCCTCGCCGTCGTCGAGGTAGCGGCGTTCTTCGGCATCGAGCTTATAGGCGGACGGATCGCGATAGATCGCCCACCACACCAGGCCGATGACGATGCCGACGATGCCGATGATGATGAACATCGCGCGCCAGCCGAAGGTCAGCATCAGGAACGTCAGCAGCGGCGGGGCGATCGCCGGGCCGAGCGTGGAGGCGGAGTTGAAGATGCCGGTCGGCGTGCCGCGGTCGCGCACGTTGAACCAGGTCCGTACCACCTTGGCATCGAGCGGGAACTGCGGCGCCTCGCCGATGCCGAGCAGCACCCTTGTCCAGGCGAACTGCGCCATCGAGCCGACGAAGCCGGCCCACACCTGCGCCACCGACCAGATCACCGCGCCGAGCCCGAGCAGCAGCCGCGGCCCCACCCGGTCGATCGCGAAGCCCACCGGCAACTGCGCGAAACAATAGGTCCACAGGAAGACCGAGAGCAGCACGCCCATCTCGGCAATGGACAGATGCAGGTCCTGGCGGATCAGCGGATTGGCGATGGCGAGCGCCACCCGGTCGATGTAGTTCACCGCGCCGGTGAGCAGCAGCATCCCGACGGCGACGCGCTGGACGGAGCGCAGCCGGGGCGAGGCGACTAAGTCGCTCATGGTTCGTTTCCTCTGGACGATGCCGGCGATTCGCGCCGGCGGGACGAAAACGCTGCCCCGACCCGGCGCCGGCGGCAACACCCGCGTGCGCAACTCTGGCCCGCCCCGGAACCCCCTCCCCCCTTGCGGGGAAGACTCCCCGCACCGGTCGCCGGATGTGCTGCCGGGGATGAAAACGGCAGCCGGTGGGGTCATCGGCCAGAACCATCCCCTAGTCCGCCGCCGGGGACGGATCCCTGCTATGAAAAACAGAAATGAGATTCTACGATTGCGCTCCTGTGAAGGATTTTCATCCCCGGCGGCGCATCGGCGGCCCGATGCAGGGCATCTCTCCCGCAAACGCGGGAGAGGTGGGGTCGAGCGAAGCCGACCCTCCGAGCGGGAGTTTTCATCGCGGGTTGGGGTGGGGGTGCGCTTCCCCGGAGCATCACGGGGTTCGCCCCCCACCCCGACCCTCCCCCCGCAAAAGGGGACGGAGAAGACTGCGCGGCTGGCCTAGTCGCCGAGGGCCGCCCGCACGGCCGCGACGGCAAGCTCGATCCCGTCGCGATCGACATCGAGATGCGTGCAGGCGCGGGCGCGGAACCGGCCCATGGTGGAGATCTGCACCCCCTGGCGCCGGACCCGCGCGGCAAGCTCGTCGGCCGTCACGCCGGTGCCTTCGGTCGCGAAGAACACCAGGTTGGTCTCCGGCGGCTCCACCGTGATCCCCGGCAGTTGCGCCAGCCCGCGCGCCAGCGCGGCGGCGTTCGCATGGTCCTCGGCCAGCCGGTCGATGTTGTGATCCAGCGCATACAGGCAGGCCGCAGCGCAGATGCCCGCCTGGCGCAACGATCCACCCAGCCGCTGCTTCCATTGCCAGGCGGCGTCGATGAACGCCGCGCTGCCGCACAGCACCGCACCGAGCGGCGCGCCGAGGCCCTTGGTGAAATCGAGCCACACCGAATCGCAGGCCGCCGCCATCTCGGCCGCCGGCACGCCTGACGCCACCACCGCGTTCATCAGCCGCGCGCCGTCCATATGCACCGCCATGCCGGCGTCGTGCGCCACGTCGCACACCGCGGCCAGCCGGTCGAGCGGCCAGACCGTGCCGCCGCCGAGGTTCGCCGTCTGCTCGATCTCCACCAGGGTCTGCGGGGGCACATTGCGGCGGCGCTCGCGGAAGGCGGCGCGCAAAATATCGGCATCGAACTGACCGCGCGGCCCGCGCAGGCCGAGCACGGACACGCCCGCCAACGCGCCGGGCGCGCCGCCCTCGGCAGCCAGGATATGCGCGGTCTCGTGCGCGATCACCTCGTCGCCGCGGCGGCAATGGGTGAGGATGGCGATCTCGTTGCACATCGTCCCCGAAGGCAGGAACACCGCCGCCTCCTTGCCGAGCAGCGCCGCCATCCGATCGCACAGCGCATGCACGGTGGGATCGTCGCCGTGCTGCTCGTCGCCGACTTCGGCGGCCAGCATCGCCTGCTTCATTGCCGGCGAGGGCCGGGTCTGGGTGTCGGAATAGAGGTTGACGCGCACCGCCGGAGCGAGCGCGTCGGGACGACGAGGGGCGTAGGTGGGTAGGGCGTAGGTCATCGGGCGTCTCCGCGTGGCAGCGAATACAGCAAAGCAGGACCGGCGCGCGCTGTCAGCCCTGGCCGATGGAGGAGACGGTGTCGCGCGCGACGGCGACCGGGGCCGGCGCACGCTCGGGCGGCCCGTAGACCTGGCCGGCTCGGCGCAGGAAGGCGGCCACCATGCGTCGCACCGCCTCGTTGAACACCACGCCGATCGCGCGTTGCAGCAGACGCGAGCGGAACTCGAAATCGACGAAGAACGCGACCTCGGTGCCGGCGGACACGGCGGTGAAGGTCCATTGGTTGTTGAGATAGCGGAACGGACCGTTTTCGTACGCGACCTTCACCCGATGCGGGCGTTCGAGCGCGACCCGGCTCGTGAAGCTCTCGCGGAACGGACCGAAGCCGATGGTAAGGTCGGCGACTTCCGTCGTCTCGCTGCGGCTGCGCACCCGCGCGCCGACGCACCACGGCAGGAATTCGGGATAGCGGCCGACGTCGGCCACCAGGTCGAAGAGTTGGTCCGGCCGGTAGGGGACGACCTGGCGTTCCGCGTGGGTGGGCATGATTCAGACGTTCTCCCTCCCCCCTTGCGGGGGAGGGTTGGGGTGGAGGGCGCGAGCCCAACAGAGCCTCGTGGGGCAGGCCACCCTCCACCTCAGCCCTCTCCCGCAAGGGGGGAGGGAGAACGGCGAACCGGCGTGCGCGTGCGTTGCCTCCGCCATCGGCTCAGGCCGCCACGGCCTCGCGCGCCCGCGCCGCGCGCAACGCCGCGAAATCGGCGTCCGCGTGGTAGGAACTGCGGGTGAGCGGTGTGGCGGAGACGAGCAGGAAGCCGCGGGCGCGAGCGAGCGCGGCATACTCGGCGAACTCCTCGGGCGTGACGAACCGCTCCACCGCAGCGTGCTTCACGCTCGGCTGCAGATACTGGCCGATCGTGAGGAAATCGACGTCGGCGATACGCAGGTCGTCCATCACCTGCATGATCTCGGCGCGGCTTTCGCCCAAGCCCACCATCAGCCCGGATTTCGTGAACACGCCGGGCGCCAGCGTCTTCATGCGGTCGAGCAGGCGCAGGGACTGGTAGTAGCGCGCGCCGGGACGGATCGAGGGATAGAGCCGCGGCACGGTTTCCAGGTTGTGGTTGAACACGTCCGGCCGCGCTTGCGCCACCACCTCCGCCGCGCCCGGCTTGCGCAGGAAATCGGGCGTCAGCACCTCGATCGTAGTGCCTGGTGCCGCCTCGCGCAGGGCGGCGATCACGGCAGCGAAATGACCAGCGCCGCCGTCGGCCAGATCGTCGCGATCGACCGAGGTGATCACAACATGCTTCAGGCCGAGCTTCGCCACCGCGTCCGCAACCCGCGCCGGCTCGTCGGCATCGACGGCGCCCGGCACGCCGGTGGCGACGTTGCAGAAGGCGCAGGCGCGGGTGCACACCTCGCCCAGGATCATCATGGTGGCGTGGCGCTGGCTCCAGCACTCGCCCACATTGGGGCAGGCGGCCTCCTCGCAGACGGTGGTGAGACGATGCGCGCGCAGCAGGGCGCGGGTCTCGTGATAGACGGGGTGGGTCGGCGCTTTTACCCTGATCCACGCAGGCTTGCGCTGGATCGGATGGTCCGGCCGGCCGGCCTTCTCCGGATGACGCAGCGGCGCGGGAGCGCCGGACGTGATCACGTCGGGGGCGGTGCGGTGATCGATGAGGATGCGAGTGGCCATGGCGCGCTACAAGTGGCCGCCCTGCCCGGGGCGGTCAAGCGCGCCGGGGAATGAGGAATTGGAGGGGACCGATGACACGCGAGGACTGTCTGGCCGCCTTTGCCGCGGCCGACGAGCCGTCCGCCGATACGCTGCGCGCGGCGCTGCCGCTCGC
Organism: uncultured Pseudomonadota bacterium; assembly: GCA_963708095.1. Taxonomy (GTDB): domain Bacteria; phylum Pseudomonadota; class Alphaproteobacteria; order Acetobacterales; family Acetobacteraceae; genus JAJZVS01. The sequence goes on along the minus strand of OY970182.1, from coordinate 421,871 downwards.
CGCCGAACTGGTGCCCGACGTGACCGCCCTGCTCGCCCGCGCGGCGGCAGACGAGCCGCTGCTGCTCGGGGAGGAACGGCAGGCGGCCTACGGTCTCGCCGTCCTCGCTGTCGCCCGCCGCACCGAGGCGTTCCCAGCGCTCGTCGGGATGCTCGCGGAATCGGACACGATGTGGCCGCGCGTGCTGGGCGGCGACGCGGAAATGCTGCTCCCGTCGCGCATCACCGCACTCTATGACGACGGCGCCACGCCGCTCGAGGGTGTCTACGACCGGCTGGAGGCGGTTTCGACGTCGTCCGATCTGAAGTCGGCGCTGCTCCAGGCCTTCGGCTGGCTGGCCGCCGCCGGCCGCGCCGACCGCGCCCGCCTGACCGACGTGCTCGGTCGGTTCGCGGAAACGGCCGTTCTGGAAGATCCGGCCTGGTCCGCGTGGTACCCCGCGGCAAAGGCGCTCGGCCTCGATGCGCAGATAGAGCTGAACCGCCAGCGCCACGTCGACGCCATCGCGAAGGAGGCATACGAGGAACAGGCGGAGGCGTGGCGCGCCATGCTGGAACGCGCAGACGACCCGGCCGCGCTCGACGCCGCCGCTCCGATCGACGATCCGGCCCTCGCGTTCCCGGCAACGCCACCGCCGGCCGTGACCTTGCCGGGGCTGTCGCAGGACGAGGAATCCTGGCTCGACTGGCAGTTGCTCACCCTCTCGGTCACCGGCGCGGCGATGTCGCTCGAATCCGTCGACGGATATTTCACCGCCCTGCACATCTGCCCCGACGAGCCGCCGCTCGTCGGCAACGAAGCCCCGATCTGGGGGGACGCAACCGCGGGCGAACGGCTCCTCCGGCCAGAGGTCGCCGCGGCGGCACAGGCACTGCTCGCCCGCTATTTCGCCGCCGGCCGGGCCGAACTCGCCCGCGGCCTGGCGCCGGAACCGTTCCTGGAGATGCCGGACGACGACCTGATCGACGGCGTCCTGTGGGGTGTCGGCTTCGCAACCGGGATGGAACGCACACAGGCGAGCTGGGAACGCCTGATGCGCCGCCCCGCCGTGCGCGACCTGGTGCACCCCGTGCTCCTGCTCGCCGAACTCCTCAAGGAGGGCGACGACATCGATTCCCCGGAGGAGGAAAAGGCGCGGTTCATCCTCTGCAGCGAGATCGTCGACGAACTGCCCGTCACGATGCAGCGCCTGCGGCAGGTGGTGCGCGAGACGACAGTGCGGCCGGACCGCAGCGTCGGCCGCAACGACCCCTGCCCCTGCGGATCAGGCAAGAAATACAAGAAATGCTGCGGCGCGCCGGGAGCGGTGCGGTAGCAAAGCCAGGGGGCTCTGCCCCCTGGACCCCCGCCAAGGGCTCGCCCTTGGAACCCTTCCGTTGGTTCGGAGCGTGTGGGGGGTGTCTCGGGTCCGGGCCGGGGCTGCGCGGGGCGGGGGTGTTCGGGAGAGGCAGGGCGCGCCCTGCCTCTCCCGAACACCCCCGGCCCGCGCAGCCCCGGCCCGGACCCGAGACACCCCCCACACGCTCCGAACCCAACAGATCGGGGTCCAGGGGACGCGTTCCCTGGCGGGGTCCAGGGGCAGAGCCCCTGGCCTTGCTTCCTTCCCGCCCCTTCAGATCCGCCCTGCGTCGACGACGAACAATTGGCTGGTGCACATGCGGCTGTCGTCGGCGGCAAGCCACAGGACCATGCGCGCCACGTCGGCAGGTACTAGTTTGCGTTTGAGGCATTGGCTGCGGATCAGGTTCGCTTCGGCTTCGGGTGTCAGCCACAGGGTGATCTGCCGTTCGGTCATGATCCAGCCTGGGACGACGCAGTTGACCCGGATGTTGTCGGGGCCGAGGTCGCGCGCCATGCCGCGGGTCAGCCCTTCGACTGCCGCTTTCGCCGTGGTGTAGGCCGGCATGCCCCCCTGGCCGACGTGCCAGCTCACCGAACCGAAGTTCACGATCGATCCGCCGCCGGCTTGTTGCATCATCGGCGCGACGGCCTGGATGGCGAAGAACTGGTGGCGCAGGTTCACCGCCAGCCGTTCGTCCCAGTATTCGGGGGTGACGTCTTCCCATTTGTGCCGCTGGTCGTTGGCGGCGTTGTTGACCAGCACGGTGATCGGGCCGAGCCGGCGGCCGATCTCGGCGATCGCTTCGCGCAAGGCGGCGATGTCGGCAAGGTCGCAGTGTCGGAAAAACGGTTCGGGATGGCCCGCCGCGGTGACGCGTGCGATCAGCGCGTGCGCGGGCTCGTCGGCGATGTCGAGGAAAGCGACGCGCGCGCCCTGGGCGGCGAATTGCGCGACCTCCTCCGCGCCGATGCCCGATCCGCCGCCGGTGACGAGAACCACGCGGTCGCGCAGGCTCGGATAGACCGCTTCGTTCATGCAATGATTCCCCTGCCCCGCAGGGCTTCGAGCGCCGCGGCGACGATCGCCTCCGGGCCTGGCGCGACGGAAAGGACGATCGGGCGCTCGTCCGGCCCCGGCTCTTCGAGGTCGGCGAACTGGCTTTCAAGCAGGGACGGCGGCATGAAATGCCCTTTGCGGGCGGCGATCCGCGCGGCGATGAGCTCGTGCGATCCCTGCAGGTAGACCAGCACCACGTCCGGGCGGTCGCCGATCAGGATCGTGCGGTAGCTGCGCTTCAGCGCCGAACAGGCGACGACGGCGGAGCGGCCGGCGGCGCGGACGGCGTCGATCTCGCGCGCAATCGCTTGGAGCCACGGTCGGCGGTCGGCGTCCGTGAGCGGCGTGCCCGCCTTCATCTTGGCGATGTTTTCCGGCGGATGCAGGCTGTCGCCCTCGATCACCTCCCAGCCGAGATGTGCGGCCACGCCGCGCGCGATGGTGGTCTTGCCGCTGCCGGAGACGCCCATCATCACGAGAACGGTCACGCCAGGGTGCCCATGTGCGGCGGCCTATTTCTGGTTCAGCATGTGCTCGGTATGGCCGCCGAAGCCGAAGCGCATGGCGGACAGCACCTTTTCCCCGAACGTGTGCTCGCGGCGGGAGCGGAAGCGGGTGAACAGCGCCGCGGCGAGCACGTTGGCCGGCACCGCTTCCTCCACCGCCGCGTCGATCGTCCAGCGGCCTTCGCCGGAATCCTCGACGAAGCCGGAGAAATGTTCCAGTTGCTCATCGGTGGCGAGCGCGCTGGCGGTGAGATCGAGCAGCCAGGAGGAGACCACCGAGCCGCGCCGCCAGACTTCCGCGACGTCGCCGAGATCGAGCGTGAAGCGCTCATCCTCGGGCAGGCTGTCCGCGCTGCGGCCCTTGAGGATGTCGAAGCCTTCCGCGTAGGCCTGCATCAGGCCGTATTCGATGCCGTTGTGCACCATCTTCACGAAATGCCCGGCCCCCGGCGGCCCGGCGTGGATGTAGCCGCGCTCCGCGCGCGGATCGCGGGCCTCGCGCCCCTGGGTGCGCGGGATGTCGCCGAGGCCCGGCGCCAGGGCGGCGAAGATCGGGTCGAGATGGTCGACCGCGTCCTTCTCGCCCCCGATCATCAGGCAGTAGCCGCGCTCCAGCCCCCAGACGCCGCCGGAGGTGCCGCAGTCGATGTAGCGGATCCCCTTGGCCGCGAGCGCCTTCGCGCGGCGGATGTCGTCCTTGTAGAAGGTGTTGCCGCCGTCGATCACGATGTCGCCAGTGCCGAGCTGCTTGCCGAGTTCGGCGATCGCATCCTCGGTGATCTTGCCGGACGGCAGCATGACCCACACCGCGCGCGGGCTGGGGCCAAGCGCGCCAACCAGCTCGGCCAGCGACCCGGCCGGCTTCGCCCCTTCCTCGCCGAGCTTCTGCGCGGTTTCCGCCTTGGCGTCGAACACCACGCAGGAATGCCCCGCGCGCATCAGGCGCCGCGAGATGTTGGCGCCCATGCGCCCCAGTCCGATGATGCCGATGCGCATGCTGGGTCTCCGTTGGCGGCAGGGAAGAACCACCGGGCGCCGCCGCCGCGCCACGAGGCAGGGGTGAGTACCCCATCTGGGGCGTCCCGCCCGGGTTCGCCACACGGCGGCGCGGCTGTCCCAGGCAGCGCCCTCGATGGGACGCCTATCCGACACGTCGCGGCAAGCCCGGCGGGACGGCGCCGGCGCCCGGCCACATGCGTAAGGCAACCGCAGGGACCGCCAGCATCCTTGGACCGGAAGGCGACGAGCCCCCTGCCCGGGCCCTACGACGCCGGCATCGCCCAGCGCCAGGCGTCCCATTCGGGGGCGTAGGCACGGTTGGTCTGCGCCGGATTGCGGTTCACGAGGTGACGGGCGAACAGCGGGTGGCGCATGCTGCGCACCTCGTGCTCGATCGTAAACAGCACCTTGTTCGTATCGACATCGACGATGTCGTTGAAGCGGTACTGGTGCTGATCGGATTCCTCGGTGATCAGACCACGCTCCAGCAGTTTCTTGTGCGGGCCGGAGAAGTCGGCGAGCGTGATCTGGATGTGGTGGCCGTCATACGTCGGCTGCTCGGCCGCGGTCTCGCGGAACATGATCTTGTTGCCGTCGCCGAGGATCGCCCAGGCGTGCTTGCCACGCGCATCCTCCGCCACCCCGGCGATGCCGGCCAGGATCTCGCGGTAGAAGCGGGCGATGCCTTCCAGCGACGTGCCCTTGGGGATGTCGCACTCGACATACGGCATGCCGAGCGTGATGCGGCCGAACCGTTCCGCATCCGGCGCGTGGACGCGAATGCGGTTGCCCCAGGGGCAGGTGACCTCCACCCCGTCGTTGCCCTCACGGTAGCTGAACTTCGTCTCCGCCAGGTCCTTCTTGACCCGCCCCAGCCGTTCCAGCAGCGCCGCGGTGTCGGAGATCACGAGGCCCGTCGTGCCGCGCACCACCTGCGGCGCACGCGCCGGCAGGTGGAACTGCGCGCGACCGACGTTGATCCACATGTTGTCGAGGCCTGACATCAGATAGGGATCGCGGGTCAGCCCGAGGCCCGAGACATAGAAGATCGTCGCCAGCCGCTGGTCCGGCACGGTGACGTTGACGTGGCCGAGCTCGACGATGTTGCCGAGGTCTTCCACGGTGCGGTCGTAGGTGGGCGTCGCCATGTCGTTCATCGGTCGATTTCCCCTCTGCCGGAGTGGCTGCTTTAACGGCATGATAGAACCAGCCGGCCGGTCGCGGTCAATGCCCGGCCGGACGGGCGGCGCGCCGGCCCCCCGGGGGGACGCCCCCGGACGGAAACGGCGCGGCGGTGAAGACGCGGTCGGCGCAGCAGCGCCGGCGTAACGGCGCCGGGGAATCGGCGCCACGAAAACGAGCCGGGGGAAACGGATGGACGAGGAAAGCCCGGCGCCCCGGGCCGGTATCGGGGTGCTGCTGGCCGCGCCGGGGTTCGCGCGGCTCTGGGGGGTCGGCGGTGTCTCCAACTCCATGCGCCAGTTCGAAATCCTCGCCGCGGCGCTGTTCACTTTCGAAGTCACGCATTCCGGCTTGGCGGTCGCGGTCGTCTCGGCCTGCCGCAACCTGCCGATGCTGCTGCTCGGCGCGCTCGCCGGCGTGGTCTCCGAACGGCTCGACCGCAAGGCCATCCTGGTCGCGGCGCAGGCGGTAAGCGGCGCAGCCTCGGCGACGGTCGCGGCATTGGCCTGGACCGGGGCGGTCCGGCCGGCAACCTGGCCCTGGGTGCTGGCAGCGGCGGCGCTGGCGAGCGGCGTCATGTGGTCCACCGAAGGCGCCACCCGCCGGCGCATGCTGGGCGAGACCTTGGCGCCGGCGCTGCTCCCGCGCGGCTTCGCCTTCGACTCCCTGACCAACGCGCTGGTGCGGCTGGCCGGACCGCTCGCCGCCGGGATCGCGTTCCAGACCTTGGGCCTGGCCGGTGCCTACACAATCTCCGCCACCTGCTACGGCTGGGCGGCCCTGCTCGCGCTCGGGGTGCGCCACCACCAGGCACCGGCGCGGCGGGTCGTGCGCCATGTCGGGCGGGAACTCGTCGAAGGGCTGCGCTACGCCTGGAGCCACCCGGTCATCGCCGGCGTGCTCGCCACCACCATCACCACCAATATGTTCGCCTTCTCCTACATCGCGCTGGTGACGCCGATCGCCGAACGGCATTTCGGCGTCTCCGCCTCCCTCGTCGGCGTGCTGGCAGCAAGCGAGCCGGTGGGCGCGCTGCTCGCGGGGTCATATCTGGCACGCAACGGAGCCCCGTGCGGCGGCCGCCTGCTGATGGTGGGCGGCACCCTGCTGTTCCTCGCCGCCATAGCGGCAATGCCGCGCATGCCAAGCTTTCCGCTGGCATGCCTCGCCATGATCCCAGGCGGCTGCGGCGCCGCCGCCTTCAGTGCCATGCAGACAGCGCTCATCGCCGCGCACGCCCCGGTGGAAATCCGCTCCCGCCTGATGGGGCTCCTCACGGTCTGCATCGGCTGCGGCCCACTCGGCATCCTGGCGATGGGCGCCCTCGGCCACGTGCTGGGCGATCGCACGGCAATGGACGCAATGGCCGCAGCGGGCATGCTTACCGCCAGCACCATCGGCTGGCGCTGGCGACGGCGCGAGCTGGCCGCCCGGAAACGGATCGCGGCGTAGGCCGGAGGGGCACGAAGGCCAGGGGGCGCTGCCCCCTGGACCCCCGCCAAGGGCTCGCCCTTGGAACCCTTCCGTTGGTTCCGTGCGTGTGGGGGGTGTCTCGGGTCCGGGACGGGGCTGCGGGGGGCGGAGTGCCGGGTAGGGGCAGGGCGCCCATGCGCCCCGCCCCTACCCGGCACTCCGCCCCCGCAGCCCCGTCCCGGACCCGAGACACCCCCCACATGCACGGAACCCAAAGATGGGGTCCAGGGGCAGAGCCCCTGGCCTTCGTACCCCTCCGGCCTATGCTGCGATCCGTTCCGATGCCGCCAACGCCGCTGTCGTTGGCGGGCACAGGCCGGCGGCCTCGAGGAAGCCTTGCCGCAATGCGGCTTCGGCCAGGTGGTTGCGGGCGTAATCGATCTGGGCGGCGCAGCGTGTTCGCCACAGCGCGGCGTCGTCGAGCAGGGCGGTTACGGCGGCGGCGAAGTCTTCGGGAGTGTCGACGATGGCGACTGCTGCCTCGATGCCGGCCAGCCCTTGCGCGCCCACTGTGGTGGTTACCAGTGGGGTGCCTTCTTGCAGCGCTTCGGCCACCTTCAGCTTGACTCCGGCGCCGTAGCGCAGCGGCGCCACCGCCACCCGGGCAGCGCGGTAGTACGTGCGCAGTTCTTCGGCGGAGGGGTTGGCATGGATCACGGCCCCTGTTGCGGCGAGCGCACGCACCGGTGCTCCCGGGTGCGAACCTGCCACGACCAGCCTTGCCGCCGGATGACGGGCCTGGACGAGCGGCAGGATGTGGCGGGCGAACCAAAGCACGGCGGCTTCGTTCGGCGGGTGCGCGAAGCCGCCGACGAACAGCAGGTCGGCACCCGCGGGTGGTTCCCGCATGGGGCCGAATTCGGTGAAGCCGAACGCCGGCACGGCACGCGCGCGGACGGATGGTTCCATGCCCGCCACGGTCGTTGCTTCTTCGGCCGAAGGGTAGAGCACCACGTCGACGCTGCGCCAGACCCAGCGCTCGATCCGCTCCATCCGCGTTGCCGTGGCCGCGGCCTGGGCGTCGCCGGTGACGTCGGCCTGCATCCGCAGCCGATGGAAGTGAAGATCGTGGCCGTAATAGATCAGGCGCGCGCCGCTGTAGCGTTTGAGCGTGGCGAGCGCGGCCTGTGCGACGTCCGGCCGGCTGAGCAGCACGTGGTCGAGCTCCCCGCCGTTCGCGGCGACCCAAGTAGCGAAGGCGTCGGCATCGCCGCCGTGGAATACTTCCACGCCGCGATCCTGCAGCGCTTCGGTATAGAAGGGACTGTAGGCGCGGTTGTGCGGCCAGAATTTCACGACCAAGCCCACGGCGAGCAGTGCTTCGATATAGTTCAGGATATTGCGGGAGCCGGCGTCGCGGTCCGGTTGCGGAACGTAATGGTCCACCACCAGCACGACCTGGCGCCGGCGCGCATGGTCGCGCGCGCGCAGCAGGTGTGCGCCGTTATGGTAATGGTCTGCGAGCGTCGTCCGCCAGCGGTGCACGAAGCGGGTGCGATTCGCGACCTGGTGCGCCTTGCCGCCGGCGTCGGGGTCGGTGCCGTGGGAGATACCTTCGACATGCATCACCCGCGCGCGCGGCTGATAGAGCACCGGATGGCCGGCGGCGCGCAGGCGGAAGGCGAGGTCGGTGTCTTCGTAATAGGCAGGCGCATAGCGCGGGTCGAAGCCGTCCAGGCGGGCGAACAGCGCGCGCGGCACCATCAGCGCGGCAGCGGAGCAGTAGTCCACTTCGCGCACGTAGTTGTAGGCGGGCAGGTCCGGATCGTCACCGCGGCCGTAGTTCCAGCCGCTGCCGTCGCGCCAGATGATCCCCCCTGCTTCTTGCAGGCGCCCGTCCGGGAACAGCAGCTTGGCGCCCACCGCTCCGGCGTCCGGCCGGGAGCGGAACAGCGCAAGCATGGCGGCGATCGCATCCGGTTCAGGCTCGGTATCGTTGTTGAGCAGCAGCAGGTATTCGCCGCACGCGACGGCGGCAGCGGCGTTGCAGGAGCGCAGGTAGCCGAGCTGGCTCGGATTGCGGATCAGCCGCAGCCCCGGCACGCGCGCGAGCCCGGCCACTGCCGGATCGGGCGAAGCGTCGTCGATCACGATCACTTCCAGTGCGATCCCGGATCGGTCGCGCGCCAGCGCGGCGAGGCAGCGGAGCGTGTACGGCACGGCGCCGTAGCTGGTGATGATGACCGAAACGACGGGGTGCGGCGCGGACGGCGGCAGCGCGATCGTTTCGGGATCCGGACAGGGCTGCGGCGGGGGCGGCACCGCCGCAGGCGGGCGGGCGGCGCGGACGCGTCGCGCGGCCAGCCAGCCGGCCAGGTGCCGCGGCAGTTGCAACGTCAAGCTCCACCAGGCCAGCAGCGCCAGGCGGCGGATGTTCCGGCGCAGCACAGGCGGCAGGGCGCCGGTGAGGCGATCGAGCCTGCGCGCAACGGCAGCGACCGCCGCGTCGCGCAGGGAGGCGAGGTGCCACAGCGCCAGTTCCCACTCCGGCGTTCTGCCGGCGCGCCGCATGCCGTCGTTCATGGGCCGTCCTGTCTGTCTCGCGAACCGGCTCCCGAGGGCGGAAGCGGGTCGCGACCACGCTAGACAGAAGAGATCACCAAAAGATTACTGCCGAAACCGGAGTGCCGCCGGGACGCCGTGCACGCGCTTCCCCCGCCCGTCACCCTCGCGCCAGCAGCGCCGCCCCCGCCAGCGCCGCCACCACCGCGATCATCGCCACCCCGAACGCATGCGCATACGCCGCCGGCCCGCTGCCGCTGCCCAGCACCGAGAAGAACAGCGAGCCGATCCCCGCTACGCTCACCGCCGCCCCGATCTGCAGCATGGAGTTCACCACGCCGGCCGCCACACCCCCCTGGTGCGCCGGCACGTCGGCCAGCACCAGGTTGAGCAGCCGCGGCATCGCCACGCCCTGGCCGAACCCCGCCACGAACACCGCCACCGCCAGCGGCACCGCTCCCACCCCCGCCGCCACCGCCGCCCCGATCGCGGCGTAGCCCGCAACCTCGATCGCCAGCCCCGCGGCCAGCAGGCGCGGCCGGAACCGCCCGAGCAGCGGCGCGCTGGCGAACGGTCCCAGGAACAGCCCCACCCCGTACGGCAGGATGGCGAGCCCGGTCCGCAGCGGATCGAGCCCGGCGCCATCCTGCCGCTCGATCGCGAACAGCAGGTAGAAGGGGGAGGTGAAGAAAAAGAGGCTCGCCACCACCACCCCGCGCCGGAAGCCCGGGATGCGCAGCAGCCCGAGATCGAGCAGCGGCATGCCGCCGCGCGCGGCCAGCCGGTCCTCGTGGCGCAGGAACGCCCAGATCAGCACGGGCACTGCGGCGAAAGCGACGAAGGTCCAGATTGGCCAGCCGTCCTGCCGCCCCTCCGACAGCGGCACCACCAGCGCCGCGAGCGCTGCCGAGAGCAGGGCCGCGCCCGCGAGGTCGAGCCGCGGCCGGTACGCGGCGCTGGTCTCCGGCAGCAGCAGCCAGGCGCCGGCGATGGCGATGGCACCGATCGGCAAGTTGACCAGGAACACCGCCCGCCAGCCGAGGCCGAGCGGGCTCCACGCCACCAGCACCCCGCCGCCCAACTGCCCGACGGCCGCCGCGAGCCCCATCATCGCGCCGTACAGCCCGAGCGCGCGCGACAGCGCCGCCGCCTCCCCCGGCGCGTCGTGCAGGGCCCTGATCGATCCCAACACCTGCGGGGCCAGCAGCGCCGCGGCCACCCCCTCCCCGATCCGCGCCAGCACCAGAAGCCCCGCCGAGGCCGCCAGTCCGCACAGCACCGAAGTCGCGGTGAACCCCGCCATCGCCAGAATGAACAGCCGCCGCCGCCCATACAGATCGCCGAGCCGTCCGCCGGTGACCAGGAACACCGCGTAGCCCGCGGCGTAGCCGGAGATGACGAGCTGCACCTCCGCCGGCGTGGCTCCGAGTCCCTGGCGGATCGACGGCAGCGCCACGTTGACGATGAAGAAATCGATCGGCGGCAGGAACCCGCCGGCGAGCAGCACGGCCAGCATCAGCCATCGCCGCGTGCGGGGGGCGGCGATCGGGACGGAATCTGGCACGGCGGGGACACTCCATGGCAAGGCGGCGGCAAGTCCGGCCCTGCCCCAGGGGTAATCGTGTTAGGGCAACCGCGTTAGAGCAATCGCGTTCGGCACGAAAGCACCGCCCACCACGCCGACGCCCCCTCTCCGCTCTCGCGGGAGAGGTGTCATACCAGCGGCCCCGGCCGATGACTTGTCCGGCGTCCACCTGGCCGCTGGTATGTCCTTTATTTTGCGCATGGCCGCCCCGCCAACCCCATGCGCAATACCGGCCGGCCGAAGAGGCCGCCGGTATCAGGAGGCGCTGTCCGCGCGGATTTTCCGGTTCACCCGGCCGAGGTGCAGACGCAAGCGGTGCCGGCCGCGGCCCGCACGCCAGATGCCGGATCGCGCTCCCTGCTGTGGGACCGTGCGGGGCGTCCCCGGGGGCGCGCCGCGGCGGGCCTAATCCGCCTCGCCCGCCGCCGGAACGAGGTGCGACAGGAACACCTCGGCGCAGGCGCGCCAACTGAAACGTTCCGCATGCGCGCGGCAGGCGACGCGGTCTCCGGCCAGTGCCGTGCGCACCGCCGCGGCCAGATCGGAATCCACCGCGCCCACGCGCCCGACGGCGCCGGCCAGCACGTCGATCGGCCCGGTCACCGGGAAGGCCGCCACCGGCGTGCCGCAGGCCAGCGCCTCCAGCAGCACGAGGCCGAACGTATCGGTCAGGCTTGGGAACACGAAGGCGTCGCCCCCCGCGTAGGCCCGCGCCAGCGCCGCGCCGTACAGCGGGCCAGTGAAATGCACCCCCGGATAGCGCCGGCGCAGCGCGGCGAGCTGCGGCCCGCCGCCCACCACCACTTTGGACCCCGGCAGGTCGAGGTCGAGGAAGGCGCCGATGTTCTTCTCCACCGCCACCCGCCCGACGTAGAGCATCACCGGCCGCGGCAGCCCCCAATCCTCCCGCGGCTCCGGGCGGAACAGGTCGAGGTCGACGCCGCGCGACCAGGCGCGCAGATGGCGGAAGCCGCGCACCGCGAGGTCGTGGCGCAGGCTCTCGGTGGCGACCATCGTGCCGCAGCCGGCGCCGTGGAAGCGGCGCAGCCAGGCGTACACGGGGCGCACCGGCATCCTTGTGCGCGCCTGCAGGTATTCGGGAAAGCGGGTGTGGAAGGCGGTGGTGAAATCGAACCCCTGCCGCCGCGCCCAGCGCCGGGCGGCGAGGCCGAGCGGGCCTTCGGTGGCGATGTGCAGCGCTTCGGGGCGGAAGGCCTCGATCATCGCCGCGAGCCGCCTTCCGGGGCGAAGCGCCAGGCGGATGTCGGGATAGGTCGGGCATGGCAGGGTGCGGAAGCGGTCCGGACCGATCACCTCCACGACGTGGCCCATGTCGCGCAGTTCGGCGGCGACGGTGGAGAGGGTGCGGACCACGCCGTTCACCTGCGGCGTCCAGGCATCGGTGACGATCAGGATACGGTGCGAGGCGGCCGATGGCAGCACGTCGGCGGGCTCCGGCGCCAGCAAACCGGGCGCAAGAAGAGGGGGCGCCGGCAGGGATGGCGCAAGGGGGGATGGCGCAAGGGGGGACGGTGCAAGAGGCGGCGGCGCAAGGAACGGGGGCGCGAGCAGCGGAGTTGCAAGCAGCGGGCCCGCAAGCTGGGGGCTCAAAAGCTGGGGGATCATGTCAGGCAGGTTGCGCCACCCCGACCCGACGCGGCGCGGCGAAGGACAGCCCCTGGCGCGCCGCCCAGTCGATCAGTTCCAGCCGCCCGTCGTGGTGCTCCACCAGCGCGGTGCAGCTTTCCACCCAGTCGCCGTCGTTGATGTAGAGTACGCCTGCGACCTCCCGCATTTCGGCATGGTGGATGTGGCCGCACACGACGCCGTCGAGGCCGCGCCGGCGGGCTTCGGCGGCGAGCGCGGTTTCAAAACGGTCGATCGCCTTCACCGCTTCCTTCACCTGCCGCTTGAGCCAGACGGACAGCGACCAGTACGGATAGCCCAGCCGCCGACGCACCGCGTTGAACCAGCGGTTCAGCACCAGCGCGGCGGTGTAGGCACTGTCGCCCAGCAGGGCGAGGAACTTCGCGTAGCGCACGACGCTGTCGAACGCATCACCATGGATCACCAGCAGCCGCTTGCCGGCGGCGGTGACGTGCACCGCTTCGGAGGCGAGACGGATGCCGGCGATCTCAAGCCCGCCCGGCATCGCCGGGTCCACCCAGGCGCGAAACAATTCGTCATGGTTGCCGGGGATATACGTGACTTCGGTGCCGGCGCGGGCGTGGCGCAGGATCAGGCGCAGCACCTCGTCGTGCTGCGCATCCCAGTACCACGACCGGCGCAGCCGCCAGCCGTCGATGATGTCGCCGACCAGGTACAACTGGGCGCAACTCGTGCGGCGGAGGAAATCGGCCAGGAAGTCGCTGCGGCAGCCGCGGGTACCAAGATGGGTGTCGGAGATGAACACGGCGCGGTACTGCGGGCGGAGCTTCGGGCCGGCAGCCTCGAGGCTGCCCGGCATCCCAATGGCGGCGGTGCTGCTGCTGTGGGTCATGACGACGGCACAAGAACCGCTGCGCCCGCGTCGCACGAGTGAAACTTCCATGACCTGGAGCGAAATGACGGGGTCGGTGCAAAGTCATCCACCGGTCACCGTGGTGTCATCGTCTCGACACGGCCAGCTGCGATTGGGACGATTCACGCTCCCGCCGCGCACCGAGTCGTATCGTTCCAATCCCGATGTCCTGGCCTGCCCGATGTGATCGGCCCGATATGACCTGCCCGATATGACCTGCCCGATATGACCTGCCCGATGTGATCTGATGGTGATCGTTTTCAATCCCGCCGCCGGCAACCGCCGAGTCTATCGGCTGTGGCGCGTGCTCGACATCCTCGCCGCCAACGGCATCCGCTGCGAGGTGCTGCGCACCGGGGGGGCGGGCGACGCGCGGGCGCTCGCCGCCGCCGCCGCGGCGGCGGGTGCCGAGCTCGTGGTGGCCGCCGGCGGCGACGGCACCATCGCCGAAGTGGCGTCCGGACTGCTTGAGACCGGCGTGCCGCTCGGGGTGATCCCGCTCGGCACTGCCAACGTGCTGGCACGGGAATACGCGCTGCCGTTCGCCCCGCGCGCAGTGGCCGCGGCGCTGGCATTCGGCCGCACCCGCCCGTTGTGGCCCGGCCTTGCGACCGGTGCGGACGGGCCGCCGCGGCTGTTCGTGCAGATGCTGGGGGTGGGGTTCGACGCTGCGGTGGTGCACGCGATCAGGCCCGGGCTGAAGCGGCTGCTCGGCCGCGGCGCCTATGTGGCCGAGACCCTGAAGCGCCTCCCCCGCTACGACTTCGCCCCGGTGCGGGTGCGCCTCGACGGGATGGAGACCGAAGCCGCGAGCGTGATCGTGAGCAAGGGCCGGCTCTACGGCGGACCGTATTTGTTGGCCCCGGAGGCACGCCCGGGCGAGCCCGGATTCTCGGTCGTGCTGTTCGAGCGCTCCGGCGCGCGCGCGGCGCTGTGCTACGGCGCCGCTCTGCCGCTCGGACGGCTGGCGCGGATGGCGGGCGTGCACCGGGTGCGGGCGGCGCGGGTGGAGTTCCTGGCCAACCGCACGCTCGCCGCGCAGGCCGACGGCGATCCGGCCGGCACCGCGCCGCGCCTGGTGACGGATGCCCCGGCGCCGCTCGCGCTGGTGGTGGGCTGACCCCCGCGCCGCCGCCAGGGCGGGTGCCCCGGTCACGTGGCCAAAGCAAGCAGCTTCGCCCGATTCCCCTGCTCACGTGGTGTTCGCCCCTTGAACCGGCTGGCGATTTGGGGATGATGGCGCCCTTACCGTGCCGAGGCGGCCTCCTCGGCCCTTGCCGCAACCGGGTCGGGGAATGAGCGAGCACGCGCACGGCACTACCGTCATCAGAAGCTCCGGGCTGAAGCAGCCCTACCACCTGGTCGATCCCAGCCCGTGGCCGATCGTCGGTGCCGTCTCCGCGCTGCTGATCGTGCTCGGCATCGTCTTCGCCGCGCATTACGGCACCTATACGTTCCTGGTCCTCGGCGCGCTGCTCGCGTTCACCACCATGTTCTTCTGGTGGCGCTCGGTGCTGCGGGAAAGCCGCACGCCGGGGATGCACAGCGCGGTGGTGCGACTCGGGCTGCGCTATGGGATGATGTTCTTCATCTCCTCGGAGGTGATGTTCTTCGTCGCCTTCTTCTGGGCGTTCTTCAACTTTGCGCTGTTCCCCGACAACGTCGCCGGGGTCGTGCATCCGATCTGGCCGCCGCCGGGAATCCACTCGATCGATCCGCTCGGCCTGCCGATCCTGAACACGATGATCCTGCTGCTCTCGGGCACCACGGTCACCTGGGCGCACCACTCGCTGCTGCACAACGACCGCCGCGGGCTGATCACGGGACTGTCGCTCACCGTGCTGCTGGGCGTGGCGTTCACCTGCTTCCAGGCGTGGGAGTTCACGCACGCACCGTTCCACTTCGTGGGCGGCGGGGTCTATCCGTCGGTGTTCTTCCTCGCGACGGGCTTCCACGGGTTCCACGTGATCGTCGGCACCTGCTTCCTGGCGGTGTGCTGGTTCCGCGCCCGGCGCGGGGATTTCACGCCCGAGCGGCATTTCGGCTTCGAGGCGGCGGCCTGGTACTGGCACTTCGTCGATGTCGTGTGGCTGTTCCTGTTCACCTGCGTCTATGTGTGGGGGGCGAGCGCCATCGTTGCCGGCTGACCCAGCCCCGACCGATCCAGCCGCCGCCGATCCAGCCGCGTTCGGTCAGGCCGCGACTGAGCCTGCTGCAACCGGGCCTGCCTCGCCGACTCCAGCCTGGGCCGGGCCGCCGCCGTCGCTGTTGACGGTGGCCTTGCGCGGGCGGTGCCCCCGTTGCGGGCAGGGACGGCTGTTCCAGGGGGTGCTCGCAATTCGCGATCGCTGCGAGGTCTGCGGTCTCGACCTCCGCGGCAACGACGCGGGGGACGGCGCGCCGGTGGGGGTGATGTTCGTGCTCGGCCCGATCCTGGTCATTCTGGCATTCTGGATGGAGGTCCGCTTCGACCCGCCGGTCTGGGCATTCGCCGTGGTGCTCGGCCTGGTGACGGTGCCGCTGGCGATCCTGCTGATGCGGCCGGCCAAGGCGGCGCTGGTCGGCATCCAGTATCGCTATCGCGGCTCGGAAATGGGGCACTGAGGCGGCGCGGTCTTGCCGCCGCGCCTGCCCGGTCCGCGACCGAATGTCAGCACCCTCCCCCGCTCCTCTCCGGCCCGCCGACGCCGCAGGCCCGCGCGCGGATATCCCCGCGGGCCCTCCCCCCGACCCCCGCCTACCCTGGCGCCGACTGCTCGGGCCCGGCCTGATGACCGCGGTCATGGTGGCGATCCTGATCTCGCTCGGGGTCTGGCAGGTGCACCGGCTGGCCTGGAAGGAACGCATCCTGGCCCGCATCGCTGCGGCCGAGGCCGCGCCGGCGATCCCGCTGCCGCCGCATCCCGGGCCGTTCGTGAAAGTTGCGGTGACCGGCCGGTTCCTGCCCGACCGCGCGGTACATTTCGGCGACGTGGTCCGCGACACCCCGGCCGGGCCGGCGATGGGGACCGACCTCGTCGTGCCGCTGATGCGCGCCGATGGGCCGCCGGTGCTGGTCGATCGCGGCTGGATCCCGCTCTCTTTCGCCGCCCCCGTCAGCTGGCCCCAAGGGGATGCTCCGGGGAATGCCCAGGGGAATGCCCAAGGAAGTGCCGAGAGAAATGCCCCGCGGGCCGCGAACGACCCGGTGACGGTCGACGGCTATGTTGCCGCCGCGCAGCACCCCGGCTGGTTCACACCCCGGCCGGAGCCGGAGAAGCGGCAGGTCTATGCGCTGGACCCGGCGATGATCGGGCGGATGGTCGGGCTGCCGCGGGTGGCGGGGTTCACGCTGATCGCGCTCGGTCGCGAGGAGCGGGGGGTCTATCCGATTCCGGCACGGTCCCTGCCCCGACCGCCGAACCACCACCTGGTCTACCTGACGATCTGGTTCACCCTGGCCGGGGCGCTGATGGTGATCTTCACCGTGTGGGCGCGCGACGTGCTCCGGGCGGACAGGCGGGCGTAGGCGCAGACCGGCGGCGTCAGTGCAGACGGAGCAGCGCCGGATGGCGGAACGCCGTGCGGCGCAGCGGCGCTGCCGCGGCGACCCGGACCGAATACACCGGCCCGTCGAGCTCGCGCTGCCAGAACGCGAGAAACCGGCGCAGCACCGGAAACTCCGGCGCCAGATCGAGCTCCTGCCAGACGTAGCTCTGCAGCAGGCCCGGATGGTCCGGCATGCGATAGAGGATTTCGGCGGTGGTCAGGCGGTAGTCCTTGAGTTGAAGCGCGAGGCTCATGGCGATGCTGCTCCGTCCGGTTGATCGGCCGCGGTACGTGGCTCCCCCGTTTGGACCGAACGTTGGCCGCCCGGCGGGGCCCAGCATGCCACCGCCCCCCCTGCCGACTGCAATAAAAAACTGCGCGATTCCAGATGCTTGGCACTCGTGGCGGGCGAGTGCTGCCGAAGGCCTTGACTTGGCCGGGCGGCACGGCTAGATGCGCTGGCACTCCCAGGTCGGGAGTGCTAGCAGCTGGCCCGGCGGCGGCGCGATGCGGAACGTTCCGCGCGCTCCGACCCCGTCCGGTTGCTGGGCCATATCCGAAATGACCCCATCGCGTGACCAGAGACACCCCAGAAACACCCCAGGAGCGATCCGAATGAAGTTCCGTCCCCTGCACGACCGGGTCGTGGTCCGGCGCATCGAAGCCGAAGAAAAGACCGCGGGCGGCATCATCATCCCCGACACCGCCAAGGAAAAGCCGCAGGAAGGCGAAGTGATCGCCGCCGGCCCCGGCGCGCGCAACGAGCAGGGCCAGCTGGTTCCGCTCGAAGTGAAGGCCGGTGACCGCATCCTGTTCGGCAAGTGGTCGGGCACCGAGGTCAAGATCGACGGCGAGGAGCTGCTGATCATGAAGGAGTCCGACATCATGGGCATCGTCGAGGGCACCGTCGCCAAGAAGAAGGCCGCCTGAGGCTTCGCGCCGCCCGACACTTTCACTGATCAACGCTTTCGATCGACAGAAACGAGGAAGAGACACACATGGCTGCCAAGGACGTACGGTTCGGCGGCGACGCCCGCCAGCGGATGCTGCGCGGCGTCGATATCCTGGCCGACGCGGTGAAGGTCACGCTGGGGCCCAAGGGCCGCAACGTGGTGCTCGACAAGAGCTTCGGCGCCCCGCGCATCACCAAGGACGGCGTCACCGTCGCCAAGGAGATCGAGCTCGCCGACAAGTTCGAGAACATGGGCGCGCAGATGGTGCGCGAAGTGGCCTCGAAGACCAACGACCTCGCCGGTGACGGCACCACCACTGCGACCGTGCTCGCCCAGGCGATCGTGCGCGAAGGTGCGAAGGCCGTGGCCGCCGGCATGAACCCGATGGACCTCAAGCGCGGCATCGACAAGGCGGTGATCGCCGTCGTCGAGGAGCTGAAGAAGCACTCGCGCAAGATCACCACCCCGGCCGAGACCGCGCAGGTCGGCTCGATCGCCGCCAACGGCGATTTCGAGGTCGGCAAGATGATCTCCGAAGCGATGCAGAAGGTCGGCAACGAGGGCGTCATCACGGTCGAGGAAGCCAAGGGCATCCAGACCGAGCTCGACGTCGTCGAGGGCATGCAGTTCGACCGCGGCTACGTCTCCCCCTACTTCATCACCAACTCCGAGAAGATGGTGGCGGAGCTGGATCAGCCGTACCTGCTGATCTTCGAGAAGAAGCTGTCCGGCCTGCAGCCGATGCTGCCGCTGCTCGAAGCCATCGTGCAGTCCGGCCGCCCGCTGCTGATCGTGGCCGAAGACGTCGAAGGCGAGGCGCTGGCGACCCTGGTCGTCAACAAGCTGCGCGGCGGCCTGAAGGTCGCGGCCGTGAAGGCCCCGGGCTTCGGTGATCGCCGCAAGGCGATGCTGGAGGACATCGCGATCCTGACCGGCGGTCAGGTCATCAGCGAGGACCTCGGCATCAAGCTCGAGACCGTGACCCTCGCGATGCTCGGCAAGGCGAAGAAGGTGCTCATCGAGAAGGAGAACACCACGATCGTCGAAGGCGCCGGCAAGAAGGACGACATCAAGGGCCGCTGCAACCAGATCCGCGCGCAGATCGAGGAGACCACCTCGGACTACGACCGCGAGAAGCTGCAGGAGCGGCTGGCGAAACTCGCCGGCGGCGTCGCGGTGATCCGCGTCGGCGGCGGTTCCGAGGTCGAGGTGAAGGAGCGCAAGGATCGCGTCGATGACGCGCTGCATGCGACCCGCGCCGCGGTCGAGGAAGGCATCGTCCCGGGCGGCGGCGTGGCGCTCGCGCGTGCCAGCCTCATCCTGGCGAAGCTGAAGGCGGACAACGACGACCAGCGTTTCGGCGTCGACATCATCCGCAAGGCGCTGCAGTCGCCGCTGCGCCAGATCTCCGAGAATGCCGGCGAGGACGGCGCGGTGATCTCCGGCAAAGTGCTCGACAACAACGAGTACAATTTCGGCTTCGACGCGCAGACCGGCGAGTTCAAGGACCTGGTGAAGGCCGGCATCATCGATCCGACGAAGGTCGTGCGCACGGCCCTGCAGGACGCCGCCTCGGTGGCCGGCCTGCTGGTCACCACCGAAGCGATGGTCGCCGAGAAGCCCGAGCGCAAGGGCGGCGGCATGCCCCAGGGCGGGGGTGGCGGCATGGGCGGCATGGGTGGCATGGGCGATATGGACTTCTAAGTCGCGCCGGGCGGGGCTTCGGCCCTGCCCGACCGGACACCCCACGCCGACGAACCGGGGCAGGCCGCAAGGCCTGCCCCGATTTCGTTGTACGGGGCACACGACCGCTGCAACAATGTTACCCGCTGCTCTAGCTGGCCGGCAGGCCCGGGATGGGAACGCCGAAGGTTTGCAGCAGCAGCACGGTGTTCAGCGCCAGGACGATGCCGGTGCCGGCGATCGCCGCCACATCGGTCAGCCGGCTGTTGGCAAACGCGCCCATCAGGTCGCGCCGGCGGGTGAACAGCACGAGCGCGATCATCGGGATCGGCAGCGCGAGGGACAGCACGATCTGGCTCACCACCAGCGCCTCGGTCGGATCGGTCCCAAGCCCGATGATCGCGAAGGCCGGCAGCATGGTGACCAGGCGCCGCACCCAGACCGGGATGCGGAAGCCCACGAACCCCTGCATGATCATCTGCCCGGCCATCGTGCCGACCACCGAGCTCGAGACGCCGGAGGCAATCAGCGAGACCAGGAAGACCACGGCGGCGCCGGCGCCGAGCAGCGGCGTCAGCATGTGGTAGGCGGTGCCGATCTCCGCGACATCGCTGTGGCCGGCATGGAAGGCGGCCGCGGCCATCATCACCATGGCCATGTTGATCAGCCCGGCGCAGGTCAGGGCGATCACGACCTCGATGTTCGAGAACCGCAACAACGCCCGCCGTTCGCGGCCGTCGCGCGGCGGGGTACGCCCCTGGGTCAGGCCGGAGTGCAGATAGACCGCATGCGGCATGACGGTGGCACCGACGATCCCGACCGAGATCGCCAGCGCCGCCGCGTTCGGCAGCGACGGCAGGACGGTGGCCCGTCCGGCCGCGCCCCAGGCGACCGGCGCCACGAACATCTCGATCAGGTAGCAAAGCCCGATCACCAGCACCAGCGCGCCGATGACCAGCTCCATCGGGCGGAAACCGCGCCGCTCGAACAGCAGAATCGCGTAGGTCACGACCCCGGTCACCCCCATCCCGACCAGCAGCGGCAGGTGGAACAGGAGCGAGAGGCCGATGGCGCCGCCGAGGAACTCGGCAAGATCGGTGGCCATCGCCGCGACCTCGCTCACGCCCCACATGGCGTAGACGATGCGCGGCGGGAACTGCGCGCGGCACATCTCGGCGAGGTTGCGGCCGGTGACGATGCCGAGCTTGGCCGACAGCGCCTGGAACAGCATCGCCAGCAGGTTGGCGCCCAGCACGACCCAGAGCAGCGCGTAGCCGAAGCCGGCGCCGGCCTGGATGTTGGTCGCGTAGTTGCCCGGATCCATGTAGGCGATCGAAACGATCACCGCCGGTCCGGCGAACGACAGTACCGAGCGCAGGGCACTCCGCCGTCCGGCCAGCACCTCGCGGACGGCGAGGCTTGTCCGATCGGTGAGGGTATATTTGTCGGTAACGCCGCTCATGGCTACCTATCCTGTATGACGGCACGGAACGTAGCATAGGCTACACCGTGTGCAAGGGGGAACGTCGGGCCCAGGGACGAGGGCGCGGAACCGTCCGCCCCCCGATCGCTGCCCGGCCAGGGCGAGACAAGGGAACAGGACTCCACCGGCGCCGAAATCCGGCAGATCGGAATCCGGTTTAGCGGTCAGGTGGTTCCGGGCTATAGATGCGGCTGCACGTGAAGCCGCCGCCACAGAAGGGCATCGAACAGCATGGTCTCCGCCGCTCGCTCCGCCCCGCTGGACGGGCGCCGCCTGCTCTCCCCGGCCCTGCGCTCGCTCATGCAGCGGCGCGCCGCGGAGCTGATCGGATTCGCCCTCGGGCTCGCCGGCGTCGGCCTGTTGGTCGCGCTCGCCAGCTACCATCCGGCCGATCCGTCGCTCGATACCGCGAGCAGCGGGCCGGTGCGCAACCTGGCCGGGCCGGTGGGTGCCGCGCTGGCCGACCTGCTGCTGCAGGGCTTCGGCGTGGCCGGCGTGCTGCCCTGCGTGGCGATGCTCGCCTGGGCCTGGCGGGTGGCCTCACGCCGCGGCATCGGCAGCCCGGCCGCACGCCTCGCCGCCACCGCGCTCGCGATGCCGGTGCTGGCCGCCGCGCTGGAGGCGGTGCCGAAGCTGCGTGCCCTGGGCTGGCCCACCCTCGCCGGGCCGGGCGGGGCAATCGGACGGCTGCTGGCGCCGGCGGCACTCGCGATAGGCCAGGGCGTGCTGGGCAAGGCCGGGGCGGTGCTGGTCTGGGGGCTGGGCGCGGGGCTCGCCGTGACGCTGGTGCTGCTGGCGCTCGGGCTCTCGGGCGGCGAATGGGGGGCGGTGGGGCGCGGACTCGGCTGGCTCGCCCAATTCTCGGTCTCGTCGGGCTGGAGCACGGCAATCGGGCTGCGCCGATTGGGCGGGTTCGGGATGGGGCTGGTCACGCCGCTGCGCTGGCGGCTGCCGCACCGGGCCGCGGCCACGGAACCCGTCGCGACGCCCGGCTTCCGCCAGGAGCCGGGGTTCGCCGCCCCGCGCGCCGCCGCGCCGGACGCTCCTTCCCTCGCCGCACCGCCCCCACCCCGCCCGACGCGCAGCGTCCCGCCGGCCCGCACGCCGCAGGTCGCGCGCGCGGATTCCGTGCGCAAGGCGCAGCAGGAAAGCCTGCCGCTCGACGAGCCCGGCTGGCGCTTCCCCCCGCTCAGTCTGCTCAAGCCGCCGCCCGCGCGCGCCGCCTCCGGCCCCTCGGCCGAGGCGCTGGAGGCCAACGCGCGGCTGCTGGAAACCGTGCTGTCGGACTACGGCGTGCAAGGCAGCATCGTCGAGATCCGCCCCGGTCCGGTGGTCACGCTGTATGAGCTGGAACCCGCCCCCGGCATCCGCAGCGCGCGCGTGATCGGGCTCGCCGACGACATCGCGCGCAGCCTGTCCGTCACCGCCGTGCGCATCGCCACCGTGCCGGGGCGCAACGTGATCGGCATCGAAGTGCCGAACGCCAAGCGGGAGACGGTGTTCCTGTCGGAAATCCTGGGTTCGGAGGACGTGCAGAAACACGCCGGCCGGTTGGCGCTGGCGCTGGGGAAGGACATCTCGGGCGCCGCGATCGTCGCCGACCTGCAACGGATGCCGCACCTGATGATCGCCGGCACCACCGGATCGGGCAAATCGGTCGGCGTGAACGCGATGATCCTGAGCCTGCTCTACCGGCTCTCGCCCGACCAGTGCCGGCTGATCCTGATCGACCCCAAGATGCTGGAACTGTCGATGTACGACGGCATCCCGCACCTGATGGCCCCGGTGGTGACGGAACCCGCCAAGGCCGTGACCGCGCTCAAATGGACCGTGCGGGAGATGGAACGGCGCTACCGGGCGATGAGCCAGCTCGGCGTGCGCAACATCGGCGGCTTCAACGACCGGGTCGCCGACGCGCGCGCCAAGGGCGAGGTGATCACGCGGCGCGTGCAGACCGGCTTCGACCCCGACACCGGCCGCCCCACGTTCGAGGAACAGCCGCTGGCGCTGGAACCGATCCCGTTCATCGTCGTCGTCGTCGACGAGATGGCCGATCTGATGATGGTCGCCGGCAAGGATATCGAAGCCGCGGTGCAGCGCCTGGCGCAAATGGCCCGCGCCGCCGGCATCCACGTCATCATGGCCACGCAACGCCCGTCGGTGGACGTCATCACCGGCACCATCAAGGCCAATTTCCCGACCCGCATCAGCTTCCAGGTGATCAGCAAGTTCGACAGCCGCACCATCCTGGGCGAACAAGGCGCGGAACAACTGCTGGGTCAGGGCGACATGCTGTACATGGCCGGCGGCGGCAGAATCACCCGCGTGCACGGCCCCTTCGTCTCCGACGACGAGGTGGAGAAAGTGGTCGCCTTCCTGCGCGAACAGGGCGAACCCGCCTACCTGGAATCGGTCACGGAAGCCGAAGACGACGAGGGCACCGGCGCCCTGCCCGGCTTCTCCGGCGACGGCGGCGGCGAAGCCGGGCTTTATGAACAGGCGATCTCTCTGGTCGCACGGGAAGGCAAGGCCAGCACGTCCTTCGTGCAGCGCCACCTCAACATCGGGTACAACCGCGCCGCCAAACTGATCGAGCAGATGGAAAAAGAAGGCGTCGTCGGCGCCGCCAACCACGTCGGCAAACGCGAGGTCCTGATCCGCCAGCCGGACGCCGAGGTGTAATTCCGTAGGAAAGCACGGCCGAGGGGGCGCTGCCCCCCGGCCTTTCTTTCTTGCGAGATCACAACGGCAGTGCGAGCAACGTGTCGAAGCGGGAGCTGTCGCAGACGGCGATTCGTTCGGCGAGCTGCCATTCCGGTCCGGTGCGTATGCGGTCCAGGTACCTTCCGGCGGCGAACAGGTCCATTTTGCCGTCGCGCAGGGTGCGTACGACGACGAACGGGGTTTCCGCCTGGATGGTTTTGCCTTGGACGGTGCGCACGAGCGGCAGGCCGAGAATGTGGCGGTAGGTTTGGCGTTCGTAGATGTTGGCGCGGCGCAAGGCGGCGACCCGGTCTTCCAGCATGGCACGGCTGTCGGCCCAGACGACGCCGGCGGCGAGACCGGCGCGGTGGTTTTCGGCTGTGGTGATGACGTAGCGGCAGTCGTTTACGAAGAAATTGGGCCAGTCCTCCAGTCGGTCGGAGTCGATCGCGTCGGCGTAGGCGGCGTTCAGCGCGGCGAGGCGCAGCAGGTCGGCGGCCATGGTCAGATCTCCATCGTCGCACGCCATTGCTTCCAGAAGCCGCGCACGGAGGATTCGGTGGCGCGGGTTTCCTGCGTGTCGGCCTCTGCGCCGCCCATTTCGACCACGGCCATTTCCGCCCCGGCCGCCGCGGCGCCGCGCTGGACGAAGCCGCCGACGCAGCCGTCTTCCATCGAAACGAATCCGGCGGGCCCGACCAGGTTGCCCTGGCGCAACCGCAGCGCGCGCAGCTCCGGCGGGTCGTCGGCGAAGCCGAGCAAGGTCCAGTGCAGGTCGGTTTCCGCGACGCCCCGCGGCAGTACCTGGCGCACCGCGATCGAATTGTGGATCTGCTGCAGGATGAAACCGGGGAACAGGCCGAGGATCTGCAACTGGATGTCGTCGCCCCATTCGTGGGCGACCTCGAGCAGCCGCGGGTCGCGCAGTCGGAACTGCGCGTCGTCCGAGCGCAGCCCCTGGTAGGTCGTGTCCGGCCCCTGTGCCGGCATGCGTGTCGCCGAAGCATGGTGACCGCCGGAGGCGCTGACCACGACGCCGCCGCCCTGGCTCAGCCGGGTGATGCGGAAGGTGGCGAAGAACAGGTGCAGCAGGCTCGCGTGGTAGGTGTCCTTCACGTTCTCGACATAGAGTTTCCAGTTGTTCGGCAGCGCCTGGGTGTAGCGGCCGATCACCTCGACCGGGCGGCGCAGCACGCGGCGAACGCGGGCGGCGATGTCGGGACCGATCCATTCCTCGAACGGCGCCAGCGCCGGATCGAGCGTGCCGAACACGAGGCCGCAGAAGGTGGCGACGCGCAGCCGGCGCGGCCCGTGCTCGGCCAGGTGGAAGCTCTCCGGCATGCCGCCTTTGCCGTTGATGCCGTGCCCGAACGCGACCGACTGCGGCACGCCGGTCAGGTCGTAGCGCCAGGCGTGGTAGACGCAGGTGAAGTCTTTCGCGCCGCGGCCGGCGGTATCGAGGCAGATCAGCGCGCCGCGATGCGCGCAGCGGTTTTCGAACGCGGCGATGGCGCCGGTTTCGGTGCGTACCACCACGACGGGCATGCGGCCGATGGCGGTGGTGCGCCAGTCGCCGGCTGCGGGGATTTCCGCTTCCAGGCAGAGGTAGTTCCACACAGGTCCCTGGAACAGCCGTGTCTGTTCCGATTCCAGCACGTCCTGGTCCTGGTAGACCCAGTAGGGCACGCGGGTGAGGCCGGGCGGCCAGGACGGCGCGGCGGCGCGCCGATGCGCTGCGGGCATGGTCGGTTCCTCCGGTTCTTGCAGCCGAGACTGCCGCCGCCGGCGGCGCCGGGCAAGCAGCAAGCTTGCGGCCCTCGCCGCCGCCGGCGCAGGATCACCGCGATCGATGGTCGGGAAGGAAACCAACCATGCCACAAGCCCCGCCCCTGCCCCGCCTGCCCGAGCGGCTGCACCACCACGCCACCGTCGTGCACGACCAGGAAGCGAACCGCCGCTTCTTCGAGGACGTGATCGGCCTGCCCCTGGTCGCCACCTGGTGCGAAGAGAGCCGCCATCCGCGCACCGGCGCGCCCACCCCGATGTGCCACACCTTCTACGCGCTGGAGGACGGCGGCGCGCTCGCGTTCTTCCAGTTCGCCGATCCGGAGGTGTATCGTCAGTGCGTGGCCGCTCTGCCGCCCGCGGTGCCCAATTTCGACCACATCGCGTTCAAGGTGGACGATGCCACCTACGCTGCGATCGTTGCGCGCCTGGCAGCGGCGGGGGCGGCGGTGCGGCAGACCGACCACGGCTATTGCCGCTCGGCCTACGCGACCTCACCGGACGGGCTGATCGTGGAGTTCACCGTCGATCCGCCGGACGCCGCCGCGATCGCCGCACGGCGTCGGGCCGACGCGCATACCGAACTGGCGCGCTGGCTCGGCGGCGACCACCGATCCAACAACGCGCTGCGCCCCGCACACGCCTGAGCGACGTTACGTCCAGGCGATGAACAGGCCGATATCGCCGGGCAGGCCGCCGGGATAGTCGAGTTCGCGCGCGGCGATACGGAAGCCGAGCGGCTGCAGCTCCTGCTCCCAATGCCGATGGAGATCGGCGGCCTCGCCGGTAAGGGTGGTGGGCCATTGCGGCTCGTTCTGCCGGATCGCGCGGCCGCCGTCGGTGCAGTCGTCGCAGGGAAAGCGGAGCAGGCGGTATTCGTGCGCGCCGTCCTCGGCCGCCTCGCGCATCCGCTGCAGGAGTTCGCGCCAGCGGTCATCGGCGGTGTGCTGGTGGATGGCGGCGCGCAGCTCGCGGCGCAGGCGCTCGGCGGTCTCGGCGGCGGGAGTGCCGCCTTCCGGCAGGGGCACGCGCAGGCGGGCGAAGGCGTCGACCAGGCTGCGGAAGGCGCCGGCGGACGGTTGGCTTGCTGACATGATCGGTCTCTCTCCCTGAGACGCCGGCTCCCTGATGTGCCGGCGCTGCCGGTCCGAGATGTCACGGCTGGCCAAACTTCGTTACCTGCGCGCACGCCGCCTGCGCGGTACCGGGTGGGTCGCGTCCCGGTCGGCCGCCCCCGGATGGTGCTGCACGCCGGATGCCCATAGACTGGCGGGCAGCCGGCGTCCATCGGGGCGCCCGTTCGCGGGAGGGAAAGCGTCATGATCGAACAGGAAGTCGTCGTCACCACCAAGCACGGCGGCATGCCGAGCTTCTTTGTCCATCCCGAGGGCCCGACCCGGCACCCCGGCATCATCTTCTACATGGACGCGCCCGGCATCCGCGAGGAGCTGCGCAACATGTGCCGCCGCATCGCCAAGGCGGGCTATGCCTGCCTGCTGCCGGACATGTACTACCGGCTCGGCACGCTGCGTTTCGACATCCCGCGCCGCGACGATGCGATGTCGGCGGTGATCCGGCCGTCGATGAACAGCCTGACCAACGCGATGGTAACGGACGATACCTCTGCGATGATCGCGTTCCTCGATGCCCAGGACGCGGTGAAGCCGGGCCCGGTGGGCTGCGTCGGCCATTGCATGAGCGGGCGTTTCATCACCACGGCGGCGGCGCGGTTTCCGCACCGGATGGCGGCGGCGGCCTCGCTCTACGGCGTGGGGATCGTGACGGAGGCGGAGGATTCGCCGCACAAGCTGCTGGGGCAGATCAAGGGCGAGCTCTATTACGCGTTTGCCGAGCACGACCAGTCGGTGCCGGCGTCCGTGATCCCGGCGCTGAAATCGGCGCTGGAGGCAGCGGGGACGAAGCACACCTTGGAAGTGTATCCGGGAACGCACCACGGGTTCTGCTTCGCCGAGCGGACGGTGTACGATCCGCTGGCGGCGGAGGCGACGTGGGAGAAGATCTTCGCGTTGTGGGCCCGGCATCTGCGGTAACGGGCGAGGCCAGAGCACGGCCGATCATCCCCCTCTACTTCCTCCCTCACCTTGCGGGAGGGGAGACGTAGAGGGGACGGAGCTTGACACCGACCTTGGCTGCCTCGCAGCGTTCGGCCATTGGCCGAATGCAGGAAGGAAACGCCATGGCGCAAGCAGCAGTCATCACGGGCGCCGCCTCGGGCATCGGCCTCGCCGCCGTGCGGCGGTTGCTTGCGCAAGGCTGGATCGTCTTCGGTCTCGACCTGTCGCAGGCGTTGGCAGCCGCCCCCTCGCCTACCGATCGTTTTACCCCCATCGCCTGCGACGTCACCGACGCACCCCGCGTCGCCGCCGCCTTCGACCAGATCGCCGCCGCCACCCCGACGCTCGACGCGCTGATCTGCTGCGCCGGCGTCCTGCGCACCGGTCCGCTCGCCACCATGGCGATTGAGACCTTCGACCAGGTGTTCGCCGTCAACACCCGCGGCTCCTGGCTCTGCGCCCGCGCCGCCCTGCCGCTGCTCACCCGCACCGCCAGCGCCGAGAAACCCGCGCGCATCGTGTTCCTCTCGTCCGTCGCCGCGCTGCGCCCGAAGATCGACAGCGGCGCCTACGCCGCTTCCAAGGCCGCGGTCTCGCAGCTCACCCGCGTGCTCGGCGCCGAGCTTGGCGCCAGCCACGTGCTGGTGAATGCGCTTGCCCCCGGAACGGTCGACACGCCGATGATCCACGCCGTCAGCGATCCGGCCAAGGTCGGGCGCTACCGCCCCTCCGGCGCCTCCCCGCTCGGGCGGATCGCACAGGCCGACGACGTCGTCGAGGTGATCGGCTTCCTGCTGTCGGACGCCGCGCGCTATGTCACCGGCGCAACGATCCCGGTCGACGGCGGCACCTCGGCGGCTTTCATCCCGCCGGCGTAGCCGCCCGCCCTTGCCAGCGGCCGCGCGACGGGACCAGGATGGCACCGCCGGCCCGCCATCGTCAGCCGGACCGATGCCAACGAACCGTCGGCACCGGAACCGATCCAGGGAACCCAAGCCGATGTCCGCCGCACTCCGATTGACCCGACCCGACATGACCGACGCCGAATGGCAGGCCCGCTGCGAACTCGCCGCGCTCTACCGCGTGACGCACCAGATGGGCTGGACCGACCTCGTCAACACCCATTTGTCCGTGCGCCTGCCCGACGCGCCCGACACCTTCCTCATCAATCGTTACGGTGAGATGTTCGACGAGGTCACCGCCTCCTCGCTCGTGAAGATGGACATGGACGGCAACGTGCTGGGCGATCCAGGTCGTTTCAACAACGCCGGCTTCGCCATCCACAGCGGCGTCTACAAGGCGCGGCCGGATGCGATGTGCGTGATGCACACCCATACCCGCGCCGGCGCCGGCGTGTCGCTGGTGCGCAACGGCCTGCGCCCGATCAGCCAGGACGTGCTCGGGGTGTATGACGATATCGTCTATCACGAATACGGCGTCCCCGCCTCGGTGGAGGAGTGCGAGGCGCTCGGGCGCTCCTGCCAGAACGGCACCTGCGTCATTTTGCTCAACCACGGGCTGCTCGCGCTCGGCCCGACAGTGCCCGGCACGTTCATGCGGCTCTATATGCTGGAACGCGCCTGCGAGCTGGAGCTGATTGCCCGCACCCTGGGCGAGCCGCCGGAGCCGATCTCGGACTACGTGATCGGCAAGGCGGCCGAACGCATGCGCAAGCGCCGCGCCGATCCCGACTACGGGATGATGGAATTTCAGGGCGCGCTGCGCACGGCCGAGCGGGCGGGCGCCGACTACCGGCGCTGAGCCGCCGCGTCAGGGTCTGCCAACGGGGCCTGCCACAGGGCAATCGAGTGAACCGGAAATTGCCGCGTACGGCCACCTCTCCCGCTTGCGGGAGAGGTGACACACCGGAGATTCGCCTGATTGCCCTAGTGGATGAAATCTGACACTTGCTACCCGATGTGAAAGTGGATCCCAGATGGAGAGGAGACGTCGTGATGTCGAAAGTCAGCACCTGCCTCTGGTTTGGGAAAGATGCGGAGATGGCCGTCCGCTTCTATGTCTCTCTCGTGCCCGGCTCCAGCCTCAAGCACATCCTGCGCTCGCCAGGGATTTGGCCCGGCGGGGAAGCGGGCGACGTAATCCTGGTGACCTTCACTCTCGGCGGGCAGAGCTTCCAAGCATTGAACGGCGGCGCGCCAGCCACTTACGGAACTGCCGCCTCGATCTCAGTAGAGTGCTCCGACCAAGCGGAGGTAGATCGGCTGTGGACGGCACTCACCGCCGATGGCGGGTCGGAAATCATGTGCGGCTGGCTACGCGACAGGTGGGGCGTGCCTTGGCAAATCGTACCCGAGACACTGCCGCGTCTCCTCGCCGACCCAGACCCGACCGTCTCGGGCCGTGTCTTCGCCGCTATGACAAAGATGGTTAAGCTGGACATTGCCGCCCTGGAGCGTGCGGCCGCCGGATGACGCAGGTGCATCTGCGCTGCTCCTCACGTGGCGGACGGCACCAAATGTCGGATTTTGACCATTAGGGCGTGCCATTGGGGCACTTGACGGTCGGGCGGCGGGCGCAGAGCCTCCGCCGCCCTTCACCGCACCCCCCCGCACAAGGACCCGCGCGCATGACCCTGCCGTCCCGCATGACCTTCATCGAGACTGCCGGCGCCGGTGGCCCTGAGGTGTTGCGTCCTGCCACCGGCCCGCTGCCGGTGCCGAGGCCGGGCGAGGTATTGATCCGCGTGCTGGCCGCCGGGGTGAACCGACCGGATGTGCAGCAGCGGCTTGGCGTGTACCCGCCGCCGCCGGGGGCGAGCCCGGTCATCGGCCTGGAAGTCGCCGGCGAGGTGGTCGCGTGCGGCGCGGACGTCGCCGGCCTGGCGGTGGGCGATCGCGTCTGCGGCCTCGCCAACGGCGGCGGCTATGCCGAGTACTGCGCCGTTCCGGCCACGCAATGCCTGCCCTGGCCGGCCGGTTACGATGCCGTGCGTGCCGCGGCGCTGCCGGAGACGTATTTCACTGTCTGGGCCAATCTGTTCGGCCACGGCAGGTTGGCCGCGGGGGAGACGGCGCTGGTGCATGGCGGCACCTCGGGGATCGGCGTGACGGCGATCCAGCTCGCGCGCGCGTTCGGCGCCACCATCTACGCCACCGCCGGCTCGGCGGAGAAATGCGCGGCCTGCGTGAATCTGGGGGCGGCGGCGGCGATCGACTACAAGAGCCAGGATTTCGTTGCGGAAATGAAGCGCCTTACCGACGGCCGCGGCGTGGACGTGATCCTGGACATGGTGGGCGCGAGTTATTTCGCCCGCAACCTGCGCTGCCTGGCGATGGACGGGCGGCTGGCGCTGATCGCCTTCCTCGGCGGGTCGAAGACCGACGCGGTGGATCTCGTTCCGATCATGACCCGGCGGTTGACGGTGACCGGATCGACCATGCGCCCGCGCACCGCCGCACAGAAGGCGGCGATCGCGGCAGCGCTACGGGAAAAGGTGTGGCCGATGCTGGAAGCGGGGCGCGCAGGGCCGGTGATCCACGCGACCTTCCCGCTCGATCAGGCGGCCGAGGCGCACCGGCTGATGGAAAGCAGCGCGCATATCGGCAAGATCATGCTGCGCGTGGCGGCGTAGCTGACGCCGCCCTTCCCGCTCCGGCCGGCGCGTCAGGTCCCGGCGGCGAGCGCCATGGCGCGCCGTTCGACGGTGCCCATAGCGTGCTGCGCGGCCAGCACGGCCGCGGTGCGAAGCGGATGGGCACCGTCGGGCCCGGTCCGCTGGAACACCGCTGCCGTGCTGCCCGGCCCCATGCCGGTGTGGCCTTCGTAGCACCCCGCCGGCTCTCCGCTGCCGATCATCAGGCCGAGCCCGTAGCCGGCCGTGCGCCAGGGGCGGTCGGACACCGGTCCCTCGACCGGATGAGGACGACGCATGGCGGCGGTCAACGCGGGCGGCAGCAAGCGCCCGGCCAGCAGATGGTGCAGCAGCAGGGCCGCGCTCGTTGCGCTGCCGACCAGGAGGCCGTGATAGACCCAGCCGGGGTCGTAACGGTCGGGATTGCGCCAGGCGGTCGCCTCGAGATCGGCCGGCGCAGAGGCCAGGCTGACGCCGGTGACACCCAGCGGATCGAACACCAGCCGGCGCAGCGCCGGCGCAAGCGGTTCGCCCGCGGTTTCCTCGATCAGGGTGCGGACGAGCAGATAGCCGATGTTGGAATAGGCCCAGCCATCGCCGGGCGCGAACCGAAGCTGCTCGGCCCCGACGCGGCGGAGCAGCTCGGCCACCGGCCAGGGCGGGTCGCCGGCGGCGACGGCGGCATGGTAGGCGGGGAGGCTGCCGTAATCGGCCAGGCCGGCACGGTGCTGCAACACCTGCCGCAAGGTGAACGCCCGCCCCCGTAACGGCGTATCGAGCCGCAGACGTCCTGCCGCCACCATCCCGAGCGCGGCCGCGGCGAGCACGGTCTTGGTGAAGCTCCACCATGGTGCCGGGGTGTCATCGTCGCAAGCGACGGCGCCATCGCGCACCACGGCGGCGATCATGGACGCGGAAGACATCTCGTGATTTGAGACGACCGCTCCGGCCGCGACGGGCGAGGCGGGCGAGCGGCCCTGCGGGTCACCGCGAAGCCTCGCCGCCCCGCCAGCGCTCCCACCCGCTGCGCCGCAGGTCGCAGGCCGGGCAGGCGCCGCAGCCGTAGCCCCAGGGGTGGCGCCGGCTGCGGTCGCCGCGGTAGCAACTATGCGACTGCTCCTCGATCAGCGCCACGAGTGCGGCACCACCCAGCGCGTCCGCCATCGCCCAGGTGGCCGCCTTGTCGCGCCACATCAGCGGCGTTTCCAGCACGAAATGCCGTTGCAGGCCCAGATTGAGCGCGAGCTGCATCGCCTTGATCGTGTCGTCGCGGCAGTCGGGATAGCCGGAGTAGTCGGTCTCGCACATCCCCGCCACGATCCGGCGCAGCCCGCGTCGCCAGGCGATCGCGGCGGCATAGGTCAGGAACAGCAGGTTGCGGCCGGGGACGAAGGTGGTCGGCAGCCCGTCGGCGCCGATCGCGATCTCCGCCTCCGAGGTCAGCGCGGTAGCGCCGATCGCCGCCATCGACGGCCCGAGGTCGATGACGTGATCGGCCCCGAGCTTCGCCCCCCAATCGGCGAACGCCGCCAGGCCGTCGCGCAGCGGCGCCCGGCACGCGAGTTCCACCGCGTGGCGCTGGCCGTAGGCGAAGCCGACCGTCTCCACATGCGGATAGCGCGCCAGGGCCCAGGCGAGGCAGGTGGCGGAATCCTGCCCGCCCGAAAACAGCACCAGGGCGCGGTCGGGGACGGGCACCGAAGGCACGTGATCGGACGGGGGATCGGCCATGGCACGGTACACGGAGAGGGAGGGAATGTCGCGCCGTCATGGTCCCGATCGTGCCCGACGGCAAGCGGCCCCGGGCAGGTGACCCGAGGCAGGTGACCCAGGGCAGGTGAATGACGCGATGGCAACGAAATCTACCGCGCAGGCCCCGCCGCCGTCACCAGGCCCGGCGCATCAGCCGCGGATCGTCGTCCGCCACGATCGTGCGTCCCACCGGCCACAGCGCCAGCCCCGCCAGTTTCAGATGCGCCCAGGCGAACGGAATCCCGATGATCGTCACCGCCCAGGCAACCGCGGTGAGCAGATGGCCGAGCGCCAGCCACCACCCCGCCAGCACGAGCCAGATCACGTTGCCGATCGCACCGACCGGCCCGGTGCCGATATCCCCATATCCCGTCAGCATCGTCCGCGGCACCGCGCGAAAACCGAACGGGAGCAACGTATAGCGGGCGATCGTGAAAGCGCTGCGTGCCCAGGGCAGGCCGATGATCGTCACGGCCATGATCACCCCTGCAATCATCCAGGCGAGCGCCATCCACACGCCGCCAAAGATCAGCCACAGGACGTTCAGGACCAGGCGCAACGGATGCATGGAGGCATTCCTTTCCAGACGGGCGCCGGCGGTTCAGGCGCCGAGATCGCGGAAGCCGCGCCGCAGCTCGAACTCGTCGGATGCGACCAGGGTTTCGGCGCGCCCCAGCCTTCGGTCGAGCGCGGCCAGCCGGTCGCGCAGGGCGGCGAGGCTCTGCATCGGATCGCTGCGCAGGCCGCGCCAGAACGCTTCCTGCGCCGGGTCGGCGAACAGCGCCGGCGGCTTCGGTTTCAGGGCGAGCGCGAGCGCGAGGTAGCCGATCGCGGTCGGCACGGAGAAGAAGACCAGTCCCACCAGCGCGGCGGCGCGCACGAGGCCGGGGTGGACGCCCAGGTTGTCGGCGATGCCGGCGCACACCCCGGCGATCCAGCCCTGCTCGGGGTCGCGCCAGATCCGCCAGCGGTCGGCCCTTGCATCGCGCTGCGCCTGGCCGCCGAAGGGACCGCCCCATCCCGGGCCGCCCGATCCGGGGCCACCCGCCGGGTCGCCACCCGGCCGGGTGCCGCCCCAGCCCGGGCTGCCCCAGCCTGGGCCGCCCCACCGGTTGGGTCCGCTCATCGTCCACCCCCCGGGGTGCCGCGTGCCGGGCCGGCCGCGGCCGCGTCGCCGGCGCGGGCCCGCCAGCCGGGGGCGTCGGCGTCCAGGATGCGCTCCAATGTCTCCATGCGTGCCTCCATCCGCTGCGTCAGGTCCCAGATGTCCGCCAGGGTGCGTTCGTGCTCGCGCGAGAGCATCCGCGCGGTGCGCCAGCGCGTGGCGTAGTGGGCGACGATCCAGATCGGCGCGACCACCACCACGAACAGCAGGGCGATGATGCCGGACAGCATCGCCCCTTACCCGTTCTGGGCGGCGGGGGCGGGCATCGGCGCCGGCGCCGGCGGCAGGCGGTTGCCGAGGCGGGCCTTCAGGCGGTCCAGTTCCTCCTGCACCCGCGCATCGGCTTCCCATTGCGCGAACGCGTCGCCCTGCGCCTGAGGCGCCTGGCCTGGTGCGCTGCCCATGGGGCGACCGATGTCGAAGGCCTCCACCTTGCCCTCGGCTTCATCGAGCGCGCGTTCCACCTGCTCGAACCGGGCGAAGGCGTCGGTGATGCGTTCGTCGTAGAGGGTGCGGCGGAGCTTGAGGCGGCTCGCGGCCGTGTTGTGGCGCGCGATCAGGGCGCGCTGGCGGGTCTTGGCGTCGGTCAGCTTGGCCTGCAGCTTGCCGATGTCCTCGTTCTGCCGGGCCAGCGCCTCGACCACCTGGGCGAGTTGGCGGGCGGCTTCCTCGGCGGCGGTGGCGGCGCGGGTCTTGGCGAGCAGGGCGCCGCGGGCGAGGTCTTCGCGGCCCTTGGTGAGCGCAAGTTCGGCCTTGCGTTCCCATTCGTCGGCATCGCGCTTGAGGGTCTCCGTGCGGCGTTCGAGTTCCTTGCGCTCGGCGATGCCGCGCACGGCGGCGGAGCGGACTTCGACCAATGTGTCTTCCATCTCCTGGATGACCAGGCGGATGAGCTTTTCCGGGTCCTCGGCGCGGGCGAGGATGGCGTTGAGGTTGGAGTTCACGATGTCGGAGAGGCGGGAGAAGATGCCCATGGCGTGCGGGTCCTTGTCGCTGCTGCGGCGCGGGGGCGCCTGGGGGGATATATGCAGGTGTGATGCCAAGGGCTAACAGACTGGTTTTGCTTGTGTTCGTCTCGGGCGTCCGGCCGGGTGGTGGCGTTTTTCGCTGAATGGCGGTATTTTCCGCCGTATCATGGCGATTTCCCCCACACCGCCAACTCCACTCGGCGAATCCCCCGCCTTCCTCGACATGCTGGCGCATGTCTCCCGCCTGGCGCCGCTCGACCGGCCGGTGCTGGTGGTGGGCGAGCGCGGCACCGGCAAGGAACTGATCGCGACAAGGCTCGCCTATCTGTCGCCGCGCTGGGACCGGCCGTTCGTGGCTCTGAACTGCGCGGCACTGGCGGAATCGCTGCTCGATTCGGAACTGTTCGGGCATGAGGCCGGCGCCTTCACCTCCGCCGCCCGCCGCCGCGCCGGGCGGTTCGAGCTGGCCGACGGCGGCACGTTGTTCCTCGACGAGATCGCCAACGCGGCGCTGGCGGTGCAGGAGAAGATCCTGCGCGCGATCGAATACGGCAGCTTCGAACGGGTGGGCGGCAACGATACGTTGGGCGTCGATGTGCGGGTGATCGCCGCCACCAACGCCGACCTGCCGGCGCTGGCCGCCGAGGGGCGGTTCCGCGCCGACCTGCTCGACCGGCTGGCGTTCGATGTCGTGCGGCTGCCGCCGTTGCGGGAACGGAGCGGGGACATTCCGCTGCTGGCGGGACATTTCGCGGCGCGCATGACGGCGGCGCTGGGGCGGGCGTATTTCCCGGGCTTCGCGCCGGTGGCGCTGGACGCGCTGGCGGCGCATGCCTGGCCGGGGAACGTGCGGGAATTGCGCAACGTGGTGGAGCGCAGCGTGTGCCGCATGACCCGGCCGGACCGGAAGCTGGCCGAGGTGGTGATCGATCCGTTCGGGCCGCGGTCCGGGGCGGGGGCGGTGGCGGGTCCTCCGCCGGTGGTGGCTTCCGGGCCTGGGCCCCCTGCCCTGCCCGCTGCCGGCACCGGGCTGCGTGCGGCGGTGCATGCGCTGGAGGGGCGGATGCTGGCGGAGGCGCTGGCGGCGACGCGGTTCAACCAACGGCAGGCGGCGGTGCGGTTGGGGCTGGGGTACGATCAGTTCCGGCGGTGCTTGCGGGGGCATCCGGAGGTAAGGGGCGGGGTGGGACGCTGAGGGGGGCGTGCCGTGGCTGGCCGCACCGGATGGCTGCCCGCCGTCCTGCTCAATCGGTCGGGCCGACAGTTAGATCAAGCGGAAATTCGAGCTGCTCGGCATTCTTCACAACGCTGATCATAATCCGGTCCGTCCGAAGCGTGACATCGAGCCGGGCGTTGACGCCCTCAAGCATGAGCGATCTCGTCAGTCCATTCTCCATGAACCCAAAGAACGAGAAGGGGATCTCATAGGTGTCTTCGGCAATCTTGTGTGCCAGAACCTGCGATCCTTGCTCGCCCGTCCTAGATGTCTTCCGTGTCTTCCCAGACGGCTTCTGGTAGCGTCCTCGAATGCCGGTCTGCAACAGTACGAAGCCGCCGTCGAATCCGCCCGTCTTCTGCTTCTTCTCATTGGCCCTCTTGATGATATGTTTAAGAGGAACCTTCTCGGCATGTGCCAGTGCGCGCACCACCTCATACAGGTCCGCGAGTTCGCCGGCCTTGTCGTCGGCCGTTTCGGCATGGCGAACCTCCATCGCCTCTTCAATCAGCTTGCCGATGAGGAAGCCTTTGACGATCTCGTCGGGTAGCTTCAGTGTCGCCCCTGACTCGCGCCGCGCAGCGATGCGGTCGGGGATCTTGTCGCGGACGAGTTTTCCGAACGTCGCGGGCCGCCGGACGCGGGAATGCTCCTTCTCCCCTGGCGTGACGACGGTGCAGCCCGTGCGTGTAAGCTGGTAGTAGGCATGGGCGAGCGTTGAACCATGGTAGATCACCGGCACGCCCGCAACCTTTGCAGCGCCCCCCACAGATTTGATGAATTTTGAATCACGCATCAGGTCTTGGGTCACTGGCTGGAACTGGATGGCTTGCCGTAGCCGCGAACCCGTGAGTTTCACGAATACTTCGAGACTCGCCGGGTCGGAGACGATGATCGTTTCGTAGTTTGTGCGGTCCGCGTTCTGCTCAGTCTCGTGAGCCTCGGTCCAATACCAGGGAAGGTTGAAGCTGATACCCTCCTCGTCGACGCATCCGACAAACCACATGATGTGGCATGGTTTGCCCAGTCGCTCGGATATAGCAAAGGTACGCTGCGCGATATCAAGGGCTTCGCGCTGCGTGACACTGAGGTTTCGCGCCAGTTCGTTTTTGATCCTGACGTATTCCCATCCGCCATCGTCCCTCGCGACCAGCATGTTAGACTTGTAGTCGGGATATTCGGTCGCAAAGTCGGTCGGGACGTGAACCTCCCAGATGTCATAGGGACACGACTGCAACGCGTCCGGTAGGCCCCAAAGGCCGTGAATGTCCACAACGGGGTTGCCGGGCTCGGCTCGCGCCCACGCGCTCGCGCGCGCGGGAACAAAGTGATGCGTGACAAAGGCCAGATCGTTGAGAGAGACGCCTTGGGATTGATAGCGGTCACGTTCCTCCAGACACCACGCGGCGGCCGTGTCCGGGTCTACTCCCTCCGTCCGCGGGAGGTTGGGTGGCTTTTCCTTGTCGGCCCGGACACTTGTCCTGACAACGATATTGGCCGGAGCTACAAGACTTCGAAAATCGTCCACGAGGTGCCGATGAACATCCTCTCCCAGCAGATCAGCCAACGGCACGAAAAACAGTGTTGGCTTGTGGGTGGCATCCGGTTCCCATAGCTCTTCGAGCACCTTCAGCTTGTCCCAGTTCTTTAGGACGTCGCCCTCCGCATGGGTGAGAAATTTGCCCTTAGCCGCAGCCGGGCGACGGCTCGGAATAACCCGGATCTGGAACGGATTTGCCCCGACGTGGTCCTCATCCTCTCCGTCAATCTGGACGATGAAGAGATTCTCACTGTCGACGACCCACTCGCAATTGAGGCGTTGACGGTGGCCCCTGAGGAGATTGTTGTTCAGCCAAGCTGCAACTGATCCAAAGAGACGCTCACGCGGTATCGACGGTCTATTGCGCAGAGGAGCATCCGACGACGCAGCTTCGTCGCGCTGCGTATTAAACCTGATGGTTGATCGCGCTTCCCGCGTTTCCCGCGTTTCAGTGCTCAGTTCCCAATGATCGCGCGTCTTAGAGATACGGAGAAGGTTTCCAAATTCGCCGTGCGCCAGCGGCTTGACGAAGCGCTGCACAACGAGTGCGACGGCTTTGCCGGGAGCCGACTGAACGACCTCGTCGATAGCGTTGTTCAGGCGTTCCTCAAAGCCCCCGGAAATGGCGTCACAGTTGACGCTGTGATAGCTGCCCCGATCCCAAATGCTCTCGCCCAGAACGCTCGAGCGGACGATGAGCTGACCGCCCTCTTCGACCAGCGCCCTAATCCGCGGCGCGATGGGGGGAACGTCTCGTAGCGCATCGGCGGAGATCAGCGCGAACGGCGGCGTCCAGCGCCGCGGGACCGCCAGTAACATCGAACCCTTGGGCCCATAGGACGCGCTATACCCTTGGGCGTCGGACCAGCCCAGCTGAGGCACCTCGTCCGAGAAAAGGACACTCATTTCTTCTCAAGGGTCCCGAACACCGCATTGGCGATATTGGAAAGAAGGCCGCTAACGCCGTCCGAAAAATAGCCGACCAGGAAGGCGAGGGCGGCGGACACGGCCAATGGTCGCGAAGGGTCCGGGTCATGGCCGAACATGCCGGCGTCGAGCAGCGTCAGCATCACGGATGAATAAACACCGCCTATCAGAGGGACGATCAGCCGCCATGGCCTGCGATCGAGGTGCCATTTTCCCGTTGCGCAGGCATGGACGAGCCATTTCAGGGAGAAGGTGGTGCCCCCGACCCACCCAACAAAAAACACAGCTAAGATGTGACAGCCGATCGTCAGCGACAGATGCTGTGGATTGCCGTTAGACGATACAGCATTGAATGGCAGCGGTATTCTTATGATTTGACCAGATAGCATCAGTGAGAATGCCGCTAATGCCATCGACACGACCAGATAAGTGAGAAGCCGCTTCTCCTCATATGCAATCCCGGCCAGTGCTTCAGGATCATACTTTGATTTCCAGTCATACGGACGCCGGCCATCCATATAGCTATCAGCAGGGCGGCCGGGCGTGGAAAATTGTGCTGACGGCTCTGCAACCTTCGGCCGTAAGCCGTCAGCATCCTTCTCTCCGTTGCCGTCGGGCTGACGCTCGTCGGTCACAGTGGCGCTGCTAGCGCTCGCCGTCTGTTGAAAGCCGAAACGGTCCTCTGTACATTTTCCAAATGCGCGTGCAGCTTGTAATTCCATTGATCTGGCTTGCCCACAAGCTGGGCAATAACGCGGCGGAAGAATTGTGAACCGACGGTTTCAACATCTTCGGCAAGCACGGCTTCGTTCAGGGATCCCCCGACGAGATAGGAGCATCCAGCCGAGATGGACTTATACGCTTCCCGCACGGAACTACGGCGCCAATCGGCGCGCGCATTCTCCACTGCTAACGCGGCGAACTGCTCGAAGGAGAACGGTGCATCGACGAGCACGTGGAGGTGAGCGTGGTCGACGCCGCACCCTACCGGGCTGCCTTTGGCAAACGGCCCGTGCTCGAACCAAATCGCCCGTTCGGCCTCGATCTCGAGCTTAGCAAGGATCTCGCCCACCAGCCAAACGGGGTCCATGCAAGTAATGGCTTGCCACTCCCGAAAGGTCACCACAGAGCGGCGCGGCACGACGAGAAGCCAATTGGGAACGATCGAGCCAAGGGTCGGCGCGACAACGCATTCGTGCGTCTCAAGCAGCACTTGGTCGTAGGTGGCTCGCTCGCGGTTGTGTCCGCATAGCAGCTCGCGGAAGCGCGCCTGGCCGATCTGCTCGATCGCTTGGGTGCTAACGGCTATTTCCCTCATTTCTGCCCCTCACCCTCTCGGTACGCACAGAAGCTAACGCACGATCAGCCCGGAAGCGAGGGGTGCCACGGCTACCAGGGTCGAAACTGAGCGGTCTGCGCAGACGTGACTGCTGAGGCCGGAGCCCCGATCGCGCCCAATTTATACTGCGGAATGTCGATTCGCCCCTTGTCTCTTCGGGATCGCAGGTCGCCGCTCGCTCGTAGTTGGTCGAGGGACCGGTCCTGGCGCTTTGCTGTCGTCCAGGTGCCACCAACTGGCTGCCCGCAGCGAGCCAAGCGCGGCAAATCCAACCCACTCCCGACCCGCCCTCGATCCCGTCAGCGTAACGCGGCACGTAACAGCGTGATCGAGAGCTTCCCAGACAGGCGCCAGCGGCCGTCTTCCAGGGACCAGCCTCCCGGCGAGGTCCTGCCTGCCGGGTTTCCGGCAACCGACGGGCCGGTCCGCCCGCGCCCTGCCGCGCCGGTCGGGCATTGCCCCCTGCTCCGCCGCGCCGTCGGCAGCCGGACCGCTCCCAGGCCGTCACAACGGGTTCGCCCCGGCCGGCGCGACGCCCGTCCCAGGCGCCTACCGGCTCGTACCGCCAGAGCGGGACCACCCCCCTGGCCCGGCGCGTGGCCCACCCGGCCGCCGGACCGCCAGCCGCCCGTCCCGCCCGCGCCACCACGGGCCACCAGCCGGCCAAAGTTGAACCAAACCTTGCCCCGGGAGATACACCTCAGCGCCGCCGGCGCCCGCAGTGCCAGCCACCCCCACCCGCGCCGCCAAAAGAAAAAGGGGGCTCGCGCCCCCTCGTCCCCCTACGCCGCCCGGGCTTCCGGCCCCTCGTCCTCCGCCTCGGTCTCCTGCTTCGGCCCGCTGTCCAGCCCCTTCGCCGCCGGATCCCGGTCCACCAGCTCGATCACCGCCATATCCGCGGCGTCCCCGAACCGCACCCCGGCCTTCAGCACCCGCGTATACCCCCCGGCCCGCGTGCGGTACCGGTCGGCCAGCGGCCCGAACAGCTTCTCCACGATCTTCGCATCGCGCAACTGCGCATATGCCTGCCGGCGCGCATGCAGCCCGCCGCGCTTGCCGAGGGTCAGCAGCTTCTCCGTCACCGGCCGCAGCTCCTTCGCCTTCGGCAGGGTGGTCGTGATCTGCTCGTGCTTCAGCAGCGCAACGGCCATGTTGCGGAACATCGCAAGCCGATGGGTAGAGGTAACGCCGAGCTTCCGCCCGGAAATTCCGTGACGCATGATCGCACTCCTTGTCCGCCGCGGCGGCTCAGAACGGTTCGTCCACCCGCTTCGCCAGGTCTTCGATATTCTCGGGCGGCCAGCCGACCACCGCCATGCCGAGGCCCAGACCCATCGAGGCCAGCACTTCCTTGATCTCGTTCAACGACTTGCGGCCGAAATTCGGGGTCCGCAGCATCTCCTGCTCGGTCTTCTGAACCAGGTCGCCGATGTAGACGATATTGTCGTTCTTCAGGCAGTTGGCGCTGCGCACCGACAGTTCCAGCTCGTCCACCTTGCGCAACAGGTTGCGGTTGAACGGCAGGTTCTCCTCGGGCTCCTCCAGCCGGGCGAGCTGGGGCTCCTCGAAATTGATGAAGAGCTGCACCTGGTCCTGCAGGATGCGGGCGGCGAGCGCCACCGCGTCCTCCGGCGTCACCGCGCCGTTGGTCTCCACCGTCAGCAGCAGCTTGTCGTAATCGGTCACCTGGCCGACGCGGGTCGGTTCCACCTTGTAGGAAACCCGCCGCACCGGGGAGTAGATCGAATCGACCGGGATCAGCCCGATCGGCGCATCCTCCGGCCGGTTCGCCGCCGCGGCGACGTAGCCCTTGCCCAGTTGGACCGTGAACTCCATGCCGAGCTTCACCCCGTCGTCCAGGGTGCACAGCACGAGCTCGGGGTTCATGATGTCGATATCGTGCCCGGCCTGGATCTGGCCCGCACGCACCTCACCCGGCCCGGTGGCCGTCAGGGACATGCGCTTCGGCCCCTCACCGTGCATGCGCAGCGCGAGCTGCTTGATGTTCAGCACGATGTCCGTGACGTCCTCGCGCACGCCGGGGATCGAGCTGAACTCATGCAGCACGCCGTCGATCTGCACCGCGGTGACGGCTGCACCTTGCAGGGACGACAGCAGGATGCGCCGGATCGCGTTGCCGAGCGTCATGCCGAAGCCGCGCTCCAGCGGCTCGGCCACGATGGTGGCGATGCGCGCGGGGTCGGCGCCTGGCTCCACGCCGAGCTTTTCCGGCTTGATCAGCGTCTGCCAGTTGCGCTGGATGACCTGGGTCTGCCTCATGTCTCACAAATCCTTTTCCGCCGCCGGCCGGCAGCATCCCCGGGGCTGGATGCGTCGACAGGCGGCGCTGCTGCGGCGGTTTACGGCCCGCCGGACCGATCGGTGGCATCACGGCCCACCGGGCCGATCCGGCGCGCGCCGCGCCGGAGGGTTTCTCAGACGCG
This sequence comes from uncultured Pseudomonadota bacterium, assembly GCA_963708095.1. Classification (GTDB taxonomy): domain Bacteria; phylum Pseudomonadota; class Alphaproteobacteria; order Acetobacterales; family Acetobacteraceae; genus JAJZVS01. The sequence continues at coordinate 379,552 of OY970182.1, read as the reverse complement.
CCGGCGCTTGCGCGGACGGCAACCGTTGTGCGGGATCGGCGTCATGTCGCGGATGGCGGTGACCGCAAAGCCTACCGCCTGCAAGGCGCGCAGCGCGCTCTCGCGCCCCGAGCCCGGCCCGCTCACTTCGATCTCGAGCGTCTCCATCCCGTGCTCGCGCGCCTTGCGGCCCGCATCCTCGGCGGCCACCTGGGCGGCGTAGGGGGTGGATTTCCGGCTGCCCTTGAACCCCTGGCTGCCGGCCGAGGACCAGGCGATCGCGTTGCCCTGGGCATCGGTGATGGTCACCACGGTGTTGTTGAACGTCGCCGCCACATGGGCGACTCCGGCAATGATATTCTTGCGCTCCTTGCGGCGGGGGCGCGAAGTGGCGGCGGGCTTCGCCATGGCAGATCTGTTTCCTGTTACGAGAGGCGCGGGCGGCGCGAGACCGGCGGGCGCTGAAATCGGCGGATGAAACGGGGCCTACTTGGTCACTTTCTTCTTGCCGGCGATCGCCACCGCCTTGCCCTTGCGCGTGCGTGCGTTGGTATGGGTGCGCTGGCCGCGCACCGGCAGGCCGCGGCGATGGCGCAGGCCGCGATAGCAGCCCAGGTCCATCAACCGCTTGATGTTCATCGCCACTTCGCGGCGCAGGTCGCCTTCCACCCGGAATTCGCGATCGATCAGCTCGCGGATGCGCAACACTTCGTCGTCCGACAGCTGGTTGACCCGGCGGTCGTCGGGGATGCTGAGGCGCGAGCAGATCTCGGCGGCCTTGGTCGGGCCGATGCCGTAGATATACCGAAGCCCGATGGTCACCCGCTTGTTGGTAGGGATGTTCACCCCCGCGATACGCGCCACGCCTGCACTCTCCTGCTCGAGCTGTCCCGCGATGCCGCCCTGCGATCCTGCCGTGGGCGATCCTGCCCCGGGCGATCCCGCGTGCGGCCGAAGGCCGATAAGTATGCGCCAACGACGACGGCCCCGCAACCGGGGCCGCCTGTCGAGAGGGCGGGACTATAGCGGCCGGAGCGGCGCCGTCAATCTACCCATGACCACGATGTGACGGCCGCCCACGCGCACGGCGCGGCAGGCCGGCTCAATAGCCCTGCGCGGGGTCGACCCGGGTCGGCGGCTCCCGCCCCTCGGCCAGCGCGCGCAGATCGTCGAAGAAAATATCCAGGCTGCGCTGCAGGTAGGTCGCCGGATCGTCGGCCGCGGTGTGCGGGCTCACGATCAGGTTCGGCGTGGTCCAGATGCGGTCGCCCGGCGGGATCGGCTCCGGGTCGAACACGTCCAGCACGGCACCGGAAACCTGCCCTGCGTCCAGTGCATCGCACAGCGCCGGCTGGTCGACCAGCCCGCCGCGGCCGATGTTCACCACCCCCGCCCCGCGCGGCAGCAGGCCGATCCGCCTGCGATCGAGCAGCCCCCGAGTTGCCGGCGTCAACGGGCAGGCCAGCACCAGGAATTCCGTGCCCGGCAGGGTCTCGTCGATCGCGCCGGTCGCGACCACTGTCTCGCAGGCGGGATGCGGCGCCGGATGCGCGCGCACCCCGGTGACCGCCATGCCGAGCCGCGCGGCCTGGGTCGCGACCGCGCCCCCCAGCGCGCCGAGCCCCACCACCGTCACCCGCCGCCCCGTCACCGTGCGACCCCAGTGCTTCCGCCACACCCCGGCGCGCTGGTCGGTGACCATCGCCGGGATCGCATTGGCGAGCATCAGCAGCGCCATCAGCCCGAACTCGCCCGCCTTCTCGGCGTGCGTGCCGCGGTTGTTGAGCAGGATCGCATCGGGCGGCAGCCAGTCGAACGGGGCCAGGTTGTCGAGGCCGGCGTTGGCGACGAACACCACCCGCAGCCGCGGGGCAAGCGCGGGCAGGAGGGCACGCAGGACGTCCTTGTCGCCGACCAGCGCCTCCGCCTCCAAGATCGCGGCGGCGAAATCCACGCTTGTGGTCCCGAAGCTGACCTGATGGCCTGCGCCCGCCGCGGCGGCGCGTGCCGCCGCGGCGTCCCACAAGGCCGGGGTGATGGTGAAGGGCGGGTCGTCGGGCGGGTTCTGGATATGGATGCGCATGCGGCCCAGCCTCGCATAGCCACCACAAAGAGGCCACGTCCCTCGCGGGCCCCGCGTCCGCAAGAGCACGCGCGTGCGCGTTTCCGTCCGCACCCTGGCCTGGGGCGACGGGCGGCCTCGTTGGCTTCCTGCGATGGAAACGCCCCGTTTCAGGGGAACTGGCGGCGGCGTTGCCGCCCTTCCCGGAGCTGGCAGCGGCATTGCCGCCCTTCCCCCCCCCGCGCTTGCGGGGGAGAGGGTCGGGGTGAGGGGGACGAACTGCCCCCGCCCCTTCTCCCTCCCCCCGCAAGCGTGAGGGGAGAGGGAGCAGGGGCGGGCATTTTCATCCCTGCTGGCGCATCGGCCGCCCGATGCGGGGCGTCTCCCCTTGCCTTACCCTGCGCTTCAATCGGGGCAACCCGCCGGCACCGTCCCAGCGATGGCCTCCCGCGCGGCCAGGGCCGGTTTGACAAGGCCGGGCCGCGCCCCGTAGAAGCCGCCCCTTCCACAACCGGGAACGTGGACGGGACTTCGGGTCCCGCGCCCGCCGCGCGCCACCTGCGCGGCCTACCGGTGCAACAACGCCACGCGAAAGGGCACCGCGCCAATGACCAAGCGCGCCGAAAGCAAATACAAGATCAACCGCCGCCTGGGGGCCAACCTCTGGGGCCGGCCGAAATCCCCCGTCAACAAGCGCGACTACGGCCCCGGCCAGCACGGCCAGCGGCGCAAGAAGCCGACCGATTTCGGCATCCAGCTGATGGCCAAGCAGAAGCTGAAAGGCTACTACGGCAACATCGGCGAGAAGCAGTTCCGCAAGTATTACGAGGAAGCGGTCCGCCGCAAGGGCGACACGTCCGAGAACCTGATCGAGCTGCTGGAACGCCGGCTCGACGCAGTGATCTACCGCATGAAATTCGCCATCACCCCGTTCGCCGCGCGGCAGTTCGTTTCGCACGGGCATGTGCTGGTGAACGGCAAGCGGGTGAACATCCCGTCCTACGTCGTGCGCGACAACGACACGATCGAGGTGAAGGAGAAGTCGAAGCAGCTCGCGATGGTGCTCGATGCCGCGCAGAGCGGGGAACGCGACGTGCCGGACTACGTGGAAGTCGACCACCGCGCCATGAAGGGCCGCTTCGGGCGCGCGCCGAAGCTGTCGGACGTGCCGTATCCGGTGCAGATGGAACCGAACCTGGTGGTGGAGTTCTACTCGCGCTGATCCGGTTGCGCTGATCCGGTTGCGCTGATCCGGTTGCGCTGATCCGGTTGCGCTGATCCGGTTGCGCTGATCCGGCCTGGGGCGGCGGTCCATGCCGCCCCGATCCGCCGTCAATAGAACACCTCCGGCACGATCCCGAGCAGGATCGCGCCCACCGCCTCGAAATGCGAATCGCGCGCCTGGATCTGCTGGGCCAGGGCGTGCATGTCGCGGAACCGCCGCTCGAACGCCGAGCCGGCGAAGATCGCATCGACCCCGGCTGCCTTGTAGGCGAAATCCGCCGCCGCGATCGCCTGCGCCAGCCCGTGCGCGCACGCCAGTCGCACCTGGGCGCGAGCCGGGATGTCGATCGGCGCCGCGTCCCCCGCTTGCACCCAGATCGCGCCAAGAACCTCGGTCAGATAGGCCCGCGCCGCGCCCAGTGCCGCCTCCTGACGCGCCAGACCGGCCTGCACCACCGCGCTGTCGGCCAGCCGGCCCAGCCCGCGCGGGGCCTTGCGCATGGCCAGGGCGACGAACGCGTCCAGCATCGCGCGCGCGATGCCGAACGCCACCCCCGCCGCCCCCACCGCATACAGCCCTTGCATGGTGAAGGCGTACAGCTTGCCCGGTTCGCGCCGCTGCGCCGGGTCCTCGCGGGTCGCGCTGAACGCCTCCGGCACGAACAGCTCGGCCACCCGGTAGCCTTCGGACGCGGTGCCGCGCAGGCCGATCACCTGCCAATCGGCGATGCGTTCGACGCGATCCGCCGGGAACAGCAGGGTGCGGATCACCGGCGCCCCGGCGGCGTTGCGGCGGCGGCTGCCGTCCGGCTCGATCACCTGGCAATGCGTACCCATCCAGGTCGCCTGGCGCGAACCGCTGGCGAAATGCCATTCCCCGCTCACCCGATACCCGCCCGGCACCGCGGTCGCGGCGGCGGCGTTGGGCGGCCCCCAGGAGACCAGCGCGCGCGGATCGGCGAAGATCGTGCGGGCCGTCTCGGCGGGCAGGAACGGCGCGATCAGCGCGGAGCTGTTGGCGACGAACACATTCCAGCCCACCGACGCATCGTGGCGGCTGACCTCCTCCACCGCGCGCAGATAGACCCAGGGCGGCACTTCGTCGCCGTCGACCGAGCGCGGCAGCAGCATCCGGCACAGCCGCGCTTCGTGCAGATGGGACAGCAACGGTTCGGGGATGCGCTGGGTGCGCTCGATCGCCTCGGCCGCGGCGGCGATCGCGGGGCCGAGGCGGCGGGCGCGCGCGACCGGGTCCGGCGGGTCGGTGTCGGGTCGTGTCGGGATCGTCATGCGGCCCCCCGGGGATGTGCTCGGCGACGATGACAGGGCCGCCCGGCCCGGCTGTCAACGCGGTGCGGCTCCAGCTTCACGCCCTGGCCTACAGTCTTGCAAACTTCCTCCGCACCCTGGCACTGCCCGAGGCGATCAGTCACTGGTCAATGACAACGCTGCGGGACCGCCTGGTGAAGATCGGCGCCAAGATCGTCCGGCACGGGAGGTCGATCACGTTTCAGATGGCCGAGATGATGGTGCCCCGCGCGTTGTTCCAGCAGATACTCGATGCCATCGCGATGCTGCGTCCGTTGCCACCGGTTCGATGTTGAGCGCCGCCGCAGTCACTGGCCGCGCAGGCTGTCGGCAGAGGAACTGCGTTCATTTGCGGCCCGACACGGCCGGATCTCCGGTCGGCCGGCAATCACCGACCGATGACGCTGGCCGCGGGCGTCTTCCCGGCACTTCCCCCGTTGAAAGACCTGTCTGATAGCGCGTAGTATGCTTGCCGGATGGCCGGATGGGCCGGTCATCGGGGGAATGTCGGTTCAGGAGACGTCCCCATGATCCTCACCCGTCGCGCCCTCGCCGCCCCCTTCATCGCCCGCGCCGGGGCCGCCACCCCGCTGCTGCTGCGCTGCTCCCTCAACGCCCCGCCGTCGCATCCGCGCAACATCAGCCTGTGCGATTTCCTGTTTAGTGCAAATGTTCTAGAGCCGCCCGCGCGTCCATGGTCCGCTGCCCGTGGTACCTCGACGTTCCGGAGGCAATCACAAGGGGTAGCCTGAATAAATGAGGCCAGAGCAGGAAAAGCCGTCTCTCAAGCCGACGTTACACGTTCCCGCCGGACGCCGTCTGCATCCTTTGCCGGTCCGCATCATGCACTGGATCAACGCGGTGGTCATGTTGGTCATGATCACCTCAGGCTGGGGGATCTATGATGACGATGTGATCATTCGCGGCTTCCATTTCAGCGGGTTCTGGCGGCTGGGCGACTGGGCTGCCTGGAGTCTCAACTGGCACTTCGCCGGCATGTGGTTCCTCGCCATCAACGGGCTGGCCTACCTCATCTATGGATTGGCCAGCGGGCGCTTCCGGGAGAGATTGTTACCGATCCGTCCTGCCGAGGTCATACAGACCATCGTTGAAACGCTCCACTTCAAGATCGCGCACGAGGACCTCACGGTTTATAACGCCGTTCAAAAGCTGCTTTACATCGTCGTCATCCTGGCGGGCATCGCCCAGGTGATCACCGGGCTGGCGATCTGGAAGCCTGTCCAGTTCTCCGGTCTGGTCTCTTTGCTGGGAGGGTTCCAGACAGCACGCGTTCTTCATTTCGCGGGCATGGCGGTGATAGTCGGCTTTCTCATCGTTCATGTGGTGCTCGCATTGCTCGTGCCGAAGACCTTGTGGGCCATGCTGGCCGGCGGTCCACGTCTGCGGGCACACAGGCACGCCAAGGGGAGCCCGGCAATATGAAATCCCTTTTCCGGCCGGGCAGCATCCCGGATGCATCCGTTCTCGACGATCACCGGCCACTGATCCGATCACTCGAACGACGCGGACTGATCCGCGGCGGCGTTTCTCTCGGTGCCCTCGTCATGCTGACGGGATGCGACGTGAAGCGTCCGGAGTCAGTTGAAGCCGCGCTGCTGGCCATATCGCGATTCAACGACAGCGTTCAGGCCTGGCTGTTCGATCCGAACAAACTCGCGCCGACCTATCCGGCCTCGATGATCCTGAGGCCGCCGAAATTCAACGCCTACTATGACGTGATGGACGTCAAGCCCGTGAACGGCGCCACCTGGCGCCTTGAGCTGTCGGGACTCGTTGCCGATAAACGCCCTTGGACGCTGCAGGATCTGCAGGGCCTGCCGCAGACATCGATGGTGATCAAACACATCTGCGTCGAGGGATGGAGCTATATCGGCGGTTGGACCGGCACGCCGCTTCGCACGTTGCTCGAACGCGTCGGTGCGGATCTCAGGGCCAGATATGTCGCCTTCAAAACGTCCGACGACTACCCGAGCAGCATCGACATGGCCACGGCACTCCACCCCCAGACATTGCTTGCAACCCAATACGGAGGGGAAACGCTGGCCGACCCATTCGGGTATCCAATGCGCCTGCGCACGGCGACCAAACTCGGCTACAAGAACCCCAAATGGGCTACCGCTATCGAGGTTACGAATACGTATACGGGCGGCTACTGGGAGTCGCGAGGCTTTTCGTGGTTCGCGGGAATATGACTGGCGTGAGGCCGGTGCGGATACGCACCATCTGCGGCGCGCTGATCATTCTCGCCGGCGCCGCTCATGCACAAAGCACCACGCCAGGTGGCATGCCACCTCCGCCCGGCATGAGCCTGGCTCAATCCGCGGCGATGCGCTTCCCGCAACCCGTGCGGGTCGGCGATCTTCTGGGCAGAGACGTTCTTCGCCCCGTTGAAAGCCAGGACGTGCTTGGACATGTCCGCGAACTCGTGCGCGACAGTAAGGGCCAGATTCTGGTGGTGGTCGATTTCGGAGGTTTCTTCGGCTTTGGAAGCCGGCCGGTCGCGGTTCCGGTGGACGCGATGGTGCTGCTTGGGCAGGACATGGAGGTCGTCGCCTTCACGCCGGATCAGCTGAGGCATTTCCCTACATTCTCATCGTCGGGAACAACCCCGGTTCCCGACGATGCCGTCATCAAAGTGGGTCTCGCGAAGCCCTCGCACTGACGTCCGTGGCGTATCCAGAATGAAGGCACCTGCTCCGGATGCGCCCATGGACAGGACACGACCGGCCTTCGGATATCTCATACCAGCGGCCCCGGCCGATTTACTCGTCCGGCGTCCACTTGGCCGCTGGTATGTCCTTGATTTTGCGCATGGTCGCCCCGCCGACCCCATGCGCGATACCGGCCGGCCGAAGAGGCCGCCGGTATCATTAGAAGAATACGTGTTGAACTGAACCGCCGGCCGCTGGCTCTACGAGTGCTGGCTGGGCCGTCCTGCTGTACAGGACGACTGCTTCCGTTCCGAAGGCAGCGGGTCCTGTGTCCGCCTTCCTTCCCCCGCTTTCCCCCGCCGGTATCCGGGTTCAACGCGGTAGAACGAGGCCCCACCACCTTCAAGCAACACAAGGACAAGAACGCCGTTTGGGCAATCCAGGTCTACATGTGGGGAGTCGTTACATATATGGACGTATTCGGCATCCCTCGAACCAGCAAATTCTGCCAGTCGATTCTATGGCTGAAGAACGGTACCACCATGGGTGTCAACACGCTACGCCATAATGAAGCCACGTAAACGTCGACGCCGTGCCGCCATGAAACCAGCAACCAGAGGAAGTGGCGGCACGGAGCGCCGGGTCGGTGCGCGCCTGCAGCAACACGGCCGCCGAGAACGCTGCCAGCGCGTCCTCGTGAAGCTTGCGTCCGCCTCCGTCGCCGCGGCGGCGGCGGTCGGCAGCAGCAGCAGCGCCTCCCGCATCGCCGCGCCGCGCACGGTCGGCAGCGCCAGCAACCAGGCGAAGAGCAACGCAGCATAGGTCGCCAGCGCCACCACCACGATCGTCCAGGCTGCCGGCACCAAGCCCAGCCAGGACACGCCGCCGAGCCGGGACATCGGCCGCGGCTCAGCCGTCCCTGACCGTCGGCGGCGACGTGCCGGTGGTGTCCCACGGCGATGCGGGCGGCTCGTGCGCGGCCAGTGCCTGCGCCGGCGCGGCGGGCCAGACGGGTGCCGTGGCGGTCGGCGCCTCCGCGGCCACGGTCGCGAGGCCCTGGCGGACCAGCCGGGTCCAGTCGATGCCGCAGGCCCGCGCGATCTTGCGGATCACCGCATAGGGGGGGCCGTTGCTGCCCTCCCCGCTTTCGATCTGGCTGATGCGCGGCGGCGTGAGGCCGGCGCGGCGGGCCAGTGCCTGCGTCCGCTTTGGGCCACCGTGGCCGGGGCGGAGGATTGCATCGAAAGACGGCCCGTTCGCCCGATCGCCCGCGCACCGCCCGCACAAACCTGTTGCCTCGCTCCGGGCATATGTTCTATATTCGTTCGCAACCCATGACCCCCACCCCCCTCCTCGACCGCCTGACCAGCCTCATCGCCTGGCTGGCCGACCGCATCGGCGGCCTGCGCGATCCGGCGGGGCGCGATCAGGCGGGGGCGCATCAGGCGGCCCTGGAACCCGCGCACATCGGCGCCCTGCTCGCCCGGCTGCACCATCTCGCGGCCCGGTTCCGCGCCGTCGCCTCCACCCCGATCCCGCCCCCGAAGCCCGCTCCCAAGCCGGCCGAACCGAGGTTCGTTCCCACCCACAGCCTGCGCTTCGCTCCAGCGGACCCGCCGCCCGAGCGCCCTGGGCTGCCGCGGTCCTGGCGCTGGCTGCTGCGGCTGCTCCCGCAAGCCGCCGCCGGGCGCGCGCAGATGGAAGACCTGCTGCGAGACCCCGCGATGGCCGACCTGCTGGCCGCCGATCCCCGGCTGGGGCCGATCCTGCGCCCGCTTGGCTGGATGCTCGGGGTGGATCGCGCGCTGCTGCCCGCCTCGCGGCGGCGGCGCCGGCCCGTGATCCTGGTGCTCGGCGGGCGCGCGGAGGCCGAGGCGGCGGCGGCCGACTACGCGTGCGCGCGGGCGAAGGATGTTTCCGTGACGGACATTATCGCGCTGTGGTGCCTGCCCGCCGCGGGTCGGCGAGACCGGCGGCCGGTCTGGCGCGGGTGCGCGGGGCTGGCGCTGGCGGATGGGACGCAAATTCCGGGCTGAGCGGGTGCTGTGGACGCGCGGCCTTATTGTTGCGATATCGTACTAAACTCCCCCGGGAGGGCTTGGGTCGGTATCCGGGTGGCCACAAGGTTTCTCGCGGCCGGGCATGGGGCGCCGGCCGCGCCGCGATCGCGGCGTTCGCGCGCTTCCGCAAGCGGCGCCGCGCGGCCGCGCTGAACCTGGGCGACGGCTTCGCCTCTGCCCGCGCACAGGCGCCGGCCGTGCCGCTGCTGTGCAAGGGGAGCGACTTTCCGCAGACCGACATCCGGATCGCCTGAGGGGCAACGGCCTGATACCGGCGGCCTCTTCGGCCGGCCGGTATCGCGCATGGGGTTGGCGGGGCGGCCATGCGCAAAATCAAGGACATACCAGCGGCCAGGTGGACGCCGGACGAGTCATCGGCCGGGGCCGCTGGTATGACTGGTTTCCCGCCCCCTCGCCCTATATGACAGGCATGCAGCGCCGGGCGGCCCCTCCCCCCGGCGCTTTTCCGTGGACCCCGCATGACCGATCAGACCACCGAGATCGCCCGCCGCCGCACCTTCGCGATCATCTCGCACCCCGACGCCGGCAAGACCACGCTCACCGAGCACCTGCTGCGCGCCGGCGGCGCCATCCAGCTCGCCGGCAACGTGCGCGCCAAGGGCGAGCGCCGCCGCACCCGATCGGACTGGATGAGCATCGAGCGCGAGCGCGGCATCTCGGTCGTCACCTCCGTGATGACGTTCGAGCACAAGGGCTGCGTGTTCAACCTGCTCGACACGCCGGGGCATGAGGATTTCTCCGAAGACACCTACCGCACCCTGACTGCCGTCGACGCCGCGGTGATGGTGATCGACGCTGCCAAAGGGATCGAGGCGCGCACCCGCAAGCTGTTCGAGATCTGCCGTCTGCGCGACATCCCGATCGTGACGTTCATCAACAAGATGGACCGCGAGAGCCAGGACCCGTTCGCGCTGCTCGACGAGGTGGGCACCGACCTCGCGCTCGACACCGCCCCGGTCACCTGGCCGGTCGGCCGCGCCTCCGGCTTCGTCGGCACCTACAACCTGCGCGCGCGGACCCTGCACCTGACGCAGGACCTGCCGCAATCCGACCCGCGGCTCGGCGCACTGGGGGAGGAGCTCGACCTGGTTTCCGCCGCCCTGCCGGAATTCGACCGCACGTCATTCGCCGAGGGCCACCTGACCCCGGTCTATTTCGGCGCCGCGATCAAGGGGATCGGCGTCGCCGACCTGCTCGACGGGCTGGCCGACTACGGCCCGCGCCCGCGCGCCCAGCAGGCGGACCTGCGGATGGTCGATGCCACCGAGCCGGGTCTGACGGCGCTGGTGTTCAAGATCCAGGCGAACATGGACCCCAACCACCGCGACCGCATCGCCTTCGCCCGCGTTTGCTCCGGCCGGCTGGTGCGGGGGATGCGGCTGAAGCAGGTGCGCACCGGCAAGCTGATCCCGCTGCACGCGCCGCAGTTCTTCTTCGCCCGCGAGCGCGAGATCGCCGAGGAAGCCTTCGCCGGCGACGTCGTCGGCATTCCCAACCACGGCACCTTGCGCATCGGCGATACCTTGACCGAGGGCGAGGCGATCAATTTCGTCGGCGTACCGTCCTTCGCCCCGGAAATCCTGCGCCGGGTGCGCCTCGATGACGCGATGAAGGCGAAGAAGCTGCGCCAGGCGCTGGTGGAGCTGGCGGAGGAGGGCGTCGTGCAGTTGTTCCGCCCGCAGGACGGCGCAGCGCCGATCGTGGGCGTGGTGGGGGCGCTGCAGCTCGATGTGCTGGCGGCGCGGCTCGCAGCGGAATACGGGGTCGGCGTCGGGTTCGACGCGACGCCGTTCGCCTTAGCGCGCTGGATTTCGTCTGCGGACAACGCGGCGCTGGAGCGGTTCATCGCGGCCAACCGCTCGGCGATCGCCGATGATGTCGATGGCGATCCCGTGTTTCTGGCGACGTCGGAGTTCATGCTGCGGCGGACGGCGGACCTGGCGCCGGCGGTAACGTTCCGGGATGTAAAGGACGTGCGGGCGCACGCGGCGTAGGGGCGTCTGCAAAGCCGGTCCCGTCCGGCGCACGGAACGGCTTTGCGCCTATCCCTCCCCCACGCCCCCCACCCGCAGCGGCAGCAGCAGCCCGCCCGCGACCACACCCACCACACCCGCCACCACGAAGACCCCCAACGCCGGCACCGCCGCCACCAGCGGCGCGGCCACGCTCGGCGCCGCCGCCTGCGCGAGCAGCGGCGGCACCGCCAGCCACCCGAGCAGCGCCGCGTAGCCCGCCGGCCCGAAGATCGCCATCGGCAACGTCCCCCGGTTGATCGACAGGATCCCGTTGCTCATCCCGTACAGCACCGCGAACACCGGCACCGCCACCGCCCCGCCCAGCGCCAGCAGCACCACGCCCACCGGCAGCAGCGCCGCCGCCAGCCGCGCCCGCGCCAGCACCCCGAACCGCCGCCCGACCGACCAATCGACCACCCGCCCCAGCACCTGGCCCGGCCCGATCAGCGCCGCAGCCCACACCGCCTGCCCCGCGCTCAGCCCGAGCGCCTGGAACAGGTGCAGCACATAGACCGCGATCGCCGAGGTGATCAGCCAGCGCAGGCTGAAAAACCCCGACAGGCACGCGAGCGCCGCGACCCGCCGCCGCCCCGCCGGCGCCCCCGCCGCCCGCACTGCGGCCACGGCGCCGGGCGCCCCCGCCCGCGGCACCAGCAGCAGGATCAGCGGCAGGTTCACCGCCAGCAGCATCCCGCCATACGCCAGCAAGGTCGCCCGCCAGCCGAACCGATGCACGAGCGCAACGCCGACCGGCCAGAACACCGAGCTCGCGAACCCGGCGATCAAGGTGATGCCCGTGATCACCGACCCGGCCGCCGTGCCGAGCAGCCGTCCCGCCGTCGCGAATACCGCATCGTACAGCGCCAGCGCCATGCCCACGCCCAGCACCGTCCAGCCCGCGTACCACAGCCCCGGCCCCCGCGCGGCAGCCAGCAGCGCCAGCCCGCCCGCGAGCAGCACCGTCCCGGTCGCCAGCAGGCCCCGCCCGCCGTGCCGATCGATCCACCACCCCATCCGCGGCGCGCACAGGCCTGAAACGACGAGTGCCCAGGAGAACGCCCCGACCGTCGCCGCAAGCGACAAGCCGAGGTCCCGCGCCGCCACCCCCATCACCACCGCCGGCAAATAGAACGTCGTTCCCCAGGCAACCAGCTGGGTCAGCCCAAGCGCCACCGTCAGCCGGACGGTCCCGCGCATCCGCCCTCCAGCCTCAATCACGCAGCTGCGCCGCCACCGCCGCAAGCTCGCCCGCGGCGACGGGGCGGATCGTCGCCGCCGCGGTCGCCGGACGCACGGTCTGGTCCTGCATCGAAAACCCTCCTGCGCCCCGGGCCACTCGCCGCCGCGGCGCAGGCACCCTTCAACCACCCGGCCCGCTGCGACGGAAGAAAAATTCTCCGGTGCGCCGTATCGGGATCAGTTCCGCCTATGCCGACACCCAGCCTGCACCAGCTCCGCGCCCTGCTGGCCACCGTCGAAACCGGCAGCGTGTCAGCCCGCGCCTTCCGCGCCTGGACCGGCATCGCGCCCGCGGCCTCCCGCCGCCACGGCGCCGCCTGAGCAGACACGCCTCCTTCCCTTTGCGGGGGAGAGTCCCTCGGCTCAGCCCAGCACCAATACCGCGACCGGCAGCGCGCCCAGTACCTCGGCCAGCCGCAACCGCCGCCCGGACTGCGGCGGCACACCGCCCCCCAGGGCACTCGCAACCGGACGCCCACGCAACCGAGGCGGCAGCAGCACCGCGGTATCCTCCCACGCCGAAGGTGTGACCAGCGGCGCCCGCTCCACACCTGGCAGGCGCGCCGCAAGCCGGCTGACGACCACCACCAGCACCGTGTCCCCCTCCGCCCGCGCGAACGCCAGCGCGTGCGCCGCCTGCGCCCCGCCCAGCCGCAACGGCGCATAACTGCCGCGAGCGAACACCCCCGGCAGCCGGGCGCGCAGGCCCAGCAGCCGTGCGATCAGTGCCTGCTTCACCCGCCCGTCCTGCCACTGCCCCAGCAGCGCCCCCGGCGCGACCGCGGGGTCGAGCGCTGCGTCGCGCGAAGCGAAATCCACCGGCCGGCGATTGTCCGGATCGACCAGGCTGAAATCCCAGAACTCCGTCCCCTGGAACAGATCCGGCACCCCCGGCGCGGTCAGCCGCAAGGTGGTCTGGGTCAGGCTGTTCAGCGCCCCCGCCGGGCCGATGCGCGCCACCAGCCGGGCGATCTCGTCCGTCAGCCCCGCCGAGTGCGCCGGGTCCAGCAGCCGCGCCAGGAACCGCTGGCACCCGGCTTCATAGACGGCGTCCGGCAAGGCCCAGGTCGACAGCCGCTTGGCTTCGCGCAATGCCTTTTCCTGCCATCCCGCCAGCCGCCGGCCCAACTCTTCGAGACCGGCCGTATCCCCCGCAGACAGGCCGAGCGGCCACGCCCCGACCACCGACTGGTACAGCATCGCCTCGTCCGCCGCATCGGGCACGGGCCGCCGGCGCCAGGCGGCGGTCCGCCGCATCCATCCCGCGACGCTCTCGGTCCACAGCTCCGGCAGTTCGCTCAGCACTGCGAGGCGCGCCCGCGCGTCCTCGCCGCGCTTGTGGTCGTGCGTTGCGGTGGCGAGCAGCGCCTGCGGCAGGCGCCGGCGGCGCTCGGCCATCGCGGCGTGGAACGCCTCGGGCAGGCGGGCGAACACGGCCGGGTCGCTGCCGACCTCGTTGCGAGACAACAACCGACCGTAGCGGTAGAACGCGGTGTCCTCGACCGACTTCGCCACCGCCGGGGCCGTCAGTTGCTGGAACCGCACCATCGCGCGCAGCCGCCGCGCACGCGCGGCGGGCGGCAGCCCGCGCACATCCGTGCCCCCGAGCCACCCCGCGAGCAAATGCAGCAGCGCATGATCGGCCGGACGCAGAGACACCCGCGCGCTCGCGACCGCCGCCTCCATCACCGCGGCATCGGCAGCGCGCGGCCCGCCACGGCCGGCGTAAATGCGATACACGGGGAAGCGGGCCAGCAGCGCGTACAGCACGCGGCGGATCGCGGGCGGCCCGTAGTCCTGGGTGATCGTGTCTTCGAGCGCGATGGCGTGCAGCGCAGCCGCAAGCGCCTCCGTCTCGCCGGGCAGGATCTCGCTGATCACCTGGTGGCGCGCGGCATCGACCTCGGTGGCGAACGCGGCGGGACGCCCGGTGGCGCGTACCCAGGCGGCGGTCAGCATCGGCGCGCCGGCCGGATCGTGCAGCACGGAAGCCGCCTGGTCCATGAAATCGTAGCCGGTGGTCCCGTCCGTCTGCCACTCGATCGGCAGGTGTTCGCCGTCGCCGAGGATCTTCTCCACCCAGATCGGCGCGGGACCGGGGGGCGCCTCCTTCGGGCGGGTCGCGGCGAGCCCCGCCAGGCGCCGGCGCAGGGTGCGGCAATACAAGCCCGGATCGGCCAGCCCATCCACATGGTCGATCCGCACGCCGTCGATCAGGCCTTCGGCATAGAGCCGCAGGACGCCGACGTGGGTTGCCTCGAACACCTCGGGCCGCTCCACGCGCACCCCGGCCAAACCGTTGATGTCGAAGAAGCGGCGCCAGTTGATCTGTTCGGACGCCCGCCACCAGGCGAGCCGATACGCCTGGCGCTCCAGCAGCTGGTGCAGGCGCGCTCGCGCGTCCAACTGGGCCGGATCGAACACCTCCAGCGCCGAAGCGATCGCCGGCGCGAGCGCCGGTGCGCGCAGTGCCTGGCGCACCGCCGCGGCCTGCTTCCGCGCGGCCTCCCGCTCCCCTGCCGCATGCGGCAGGGCGGCAAGCGGGCTCACCACCTCGGCCAGGGCATCGCTGCCGACCAGCACGGCCGGATAGTCGCGCGGCGCGAGCGGAAACCGCTCGTCGCAATAGGTGACGTACAGGCGCCCGTCCGCCGGATCGAAGCGCAGCCCGATCTGACCCTCACGCAGGCACACGCCGTAGGGATCGCCCAGGAACGGCGCCAGCACCCGCCCGCGCAGCCCGGGTGCGGCCGATTTCCAGTCGATATCGAAATATTCCGCATAGGGGCTGGCGTGCCCCCATTCCAGCACATCCTGCCACCATGCATTGCCGCCGCAGACGGCCATGTGGTTGGGCACGATATCGAGGATCAGCCCCATGTCGTGCGCCCGCAACGCGGCAACCAGCCGCCGCAGCGCCTCCTCCCCGCCAAGCTCGGGATTTACCCGGTTCGGATCGACGATGTCGTAGCCGTGCGTCGAACCGGGGCGCGACGTCAGCAGTGGGGACGCATAGACATGGCTGATGCCGAGACGGTGCAAATAAGGCACGATCGCGGTCGCATCGTCGAGCGTGAACCCGCGATGGAACTGCAGCCGCGTCGTGGCGCGCAGCGCGCTCATGACGCACGCCGGTTGCGCGCGAGCGCTGCGAGCCGGCGTTCGACCGCGGGCGCGTCCAGCAATACCCCGGCCGTCGCGGGCATCCGCCGCCGCCAGTTCGGATGTTCGTTCGTGGTGCCGGGAAGGTTCGGCTGCTCTTCGAGCGCCAGCGCGTCTTCGATCGGCAGCAGTGCCAGGTCGGCCGCCGTCGATCCCAGATGCGCGCAGGCCGCATCCGCCGCTTTGGTGCCGTCGATGCGTGCCGGTTCCGGGCCGGCCGCCGCCCCGCTCGCCTGGAACGCGGCCCACATCTCGTGGCGTTCCTTCCCGCGGTCCGCACGCTGGCGGGCGGCTGTCGCGGCATTCGCGTGGCCAAGCCGCTCCCACCAATCGATGTCGCGCTCCTGCCACCAGCCGGAGATCGTCGGCAGGTCGTGCGTCGTCGTCATCGCCACCGAATCGCGCGGCCAGCGCCCCGGGGGGATGAAGCGGCCGTTCTCGTGCTCGAAGATCAGCAGGCGCAGGCCCATCACACCGACACGCCGCAGCCCCTCCCGGAAGCCTTCCGGCACGGTGCCGAGGTCCTCGCCGAGCACGATCGCCCGGTGCCGCCAGGATTCGAGCACGACGAGCCGCAGCAGGTCGGTCTCCGGGAACGTCAGGTAGGCGCCCTCCTGCGGGGACGCGCCCTCGGGGATGACCCACAGGCGGCGCAGGCCCATCACGTGGTCGATCCTGACGCCGCCGGCGTGGCGCAGAGCGGCGCGCAGCATCTCGATGAACCCGCCGTAGCCCCCGGCCCGCAGACCCGCGGGCGAGAACCCGGTCAGGCCCCAGTCCTGGCCGATCGCGTTCAGCGGGTCAGGTGGCGCCCCGATGGTGAGGCCGGGCAGCATCTCCCCCCGGTGGCTCCAGGCGTGGCTGCCGGCGCGGTCGGTGCCGACCGCGAGGTCGCTGATCAGCCCGATCGCCATCCCCGCCGCCCGCGCCGCCGCCTGCGCCGCGGCGAGGCCCGCATCGGCGAGGAATTGCAGGAAGGCGTGGAATTCCACCTCGGTGGCGTGGGCAGCGGCGAAGGCGGCGACCTCCGGGCTGGCCGGGTCGCGATAGGGCGCCGGCCACGCCTGCCAATCGCGGAGCGACAGGTCCTGCTGCGGGAAATGCGCGTGCAGCGCTTCGAACCGGGCATGGCGTTCCAGGGTCTCGCCGCGTGCGGCGCGGAAGGCGGCGAAGGCGGCGCGGGCCGGTTCCGGGGCGGCGGCGAAGGCGTCGAACACCGTACGCAACCGCCGCAGCCGGGCGCCTCCCGCGGCCGGCCAGTCGATGAGGGGGCCGGCCGGAGCGCCGGCGGAACCGGCGGGGGATAGGCTCGCCGGCAGGTCGAACGGCAGATGGTCCGGGTCGATGTAGAGGACGTTCAGGAATTGCCGGCTGGACGGCGAATAGGGGCTGAACCGGCCCGGATCGGCGGCGAAGGCCGCGTGCACCGGACTGATCGCCAGGGCCGCAGCGCCACGCGCACCGGCCGCGGTGGCGAGCTGCGCCAGCGCGGTGTAGTCGCCTAATCCGCCGTCACCTTCGCGACGCAGGCCGTACAGCGGCACGGACAGGCCCCAGAGCCGGCCCGTCGCCAGATCCGACACCAGATCCCTGGGCCCGCAGCAGCGCGGCGGGGCCACCGCCAGCACGACCTCCCCGGTCGGCGTCTGCAAATGGTGGTAGCCGGGCTCGGTGACGACCGGACCGCGCATCCGGCCGGCGGCATCGGGCGCGAAAACGCCCTCCGCGCTGCCCCCGCTTTCAAGCCGCAGCCGGAACCGTCCCGCCGCCGCGGGCACGATCGCGGCCTCGCCGACCTCGGCGGTGACCAGCAGCGGCAGCGCCGGCGGCCGGCGGAGGGAGGCGAGGCTTCCCGCAACCTCCGCGTCCGTGGCGGCGGGCAGCCCGACGGCGGCAAGCACCGCGCGCAGGGTCGGCGGCGGCGCCTCGTGCGGGCGGCCGAACGCATCCCGCGAGCGGACGGCGATGCCGGCGGCGGCGGCCAGGTCGGCGAGCGGGTCGGACATCACGCGGGCTTGGGTGCGAGGAAGGCCACGGCGGTGCGCGGCGGCAGCCGGCCGGCCGCCACCGAAGCCGCGGTGCCGGGTGCGGATTTGCTCAGCACGCCCCCGGTCGGCGCACTCACCTCCACCGCCGTCGTGCCGAAATTGGCGAGTATGCAGAGCTCCGCGCCGCCGCCCAGCCGCCAGGCCGCGCGCACCGCCGCGGTGCCGAGCGCGAAGGCGCCGAGGCTGCGGCACCCGGGCACGCCCGGGGCGATGGAGCGGGCGCGCAGGGCCAGCAGTCGTTGCGTGCGCGCGATGCACGCCGCGGCCGCCGCGCTGCCCGCCTCCACCGGGTCGGGGATGGAAGCACGGAACGTTGCGGTATCGTTCGGGTCCGGGATGTGCGTGCGTGCTTCGGGATCGGCGAAGGCGGGGAAGCGTGCGAACTCCTGCCGCCTTCCTTCGCGCACCAGGTCGGCAAGCGCGGGCTCGTGGTCGGTGAAATACAGGAACGGCGCCGTGCTGCCCCATTCCTCGCCCATGAAAAGCAGCGGGATCTGCGGGGCGAGCAGCAGCAGCAAGGTGGCCGCCGCCAGCGCGGCAGGATCGGCGAGCCGTGTCAGCCGGTCGCCGAAAGCGCGGTTGCCGATCTGGTCGTGGTTCTGCAGGAACACGACGAAGGCCGACGGCGGCAGGTGCGCGCTCGGTTCGCCGCGCGGTTCGCCGTCGCGATAGGCGGACGGTTCGCCCTGCCAGGCGAAGCCCTCGGCGAGGCAGCGTGCAAGCTGCGCCGCCGGTTCGGGATAGTCGGCGTAGTAGCCGCCGTCCTCGCCGGTGAGCAGCCGGTGCATGCAGTGATGGTAGTCGTCCGCCCATTGCGCGTCGAAACCGGCAGCCTGCGCCTCGGGTTCGCGCGATCCGGCGCGCAGGAGGGAGGCGGCGTTGCCGTCGTGTTCCAGAACCAGATGCACGCGGCGGTTGTCGTCCACGCCGCGACGGATCGCCGCGTCCAGCGCCGGCAGCGCCTCGGGCGGGGTGATCGCGTGCACGGCATCGAAGCGCAGGCCGTCGAAGCGGAACTCATTCAGCCAATAGAGCGCGTTGTGGACGAAGAAATCATGCACCGCCGCCTGGCGGAAATCGATCGCCGCGCCCCAGGGCGTAGCCACGTCGGTGCGGAAGAACGGATCGGCATAGGCGTGCAGGAAATTGCCGTCCGGTCCGAAATGGTTATAGACGACATCGAGGAACATCATCAGGCCGAGCCCGTGCGCGGCGTCCACCAGCGCCTTCAGCTCCTCCGGCGTGCCGAGGGATGCGTCCGGCGCGAAGGGCAGCACGCCGTCGTAGCCCCAGTTGTAGCGGCCCGGACAGGAAGCGATCGGCATCAGTTCCACCGCGGTTACGCCGAGCGACGCGAGGCGTGGCAACTGTGCCATCACCCCGCGAAATCCGCCGAGCAGGCCTGCATGGAGTTCGTACAGCACGGCCTCGTGCCACGGCCGTCCCGGCCAGGCGGCGTGGACCCAGGCGTAGGCGCGAGGATCGACCACCACGCTCGCCCCGTGCACGCCGCCCGCTTGCGCACGCGCCGCGGGGTCGGGCACCGCGACCCCATCGGCCACGCGATAACGGTACCGCGCGCCGGCGCCGCAGGCGACCTCGGCCGCCCTGTAGCCATCGGGCTCGGCACGCATTTCGACCGCGGGACGGCCCTCGACTTCCACCGACACGGCCGAGGCAGAGGGCGCCCACAGGCGGAATCGCGTGGTGCCGTCGGGCTGCACGGCGGCACCGAACGGAAGGGAGTGAACGAAACGATCAGTCATGGCACGTGATCCTGGTCGGCAGTATCGGGTGGGATCGTGGCGCCGAGCACCACCACGCTGCGGTTGCCGGCGGCAAAGGTGCCGGGGGCGGCGGCGGCGTCCGGTCCCTCCTGGCCGCTGTCCTGGTCTCCGTTGCCGCCGTCGTCGCGGCCGCTGTCGAGCAGCAGGCGCCAGTCGAGCGGCGGATCCGGCAGGGCGAACACGCGGTCGGTGTCGGTGCCGTTGATGAGCACCAGCACGACGTCCGTCCCCCGCTCCGGCGGGTCGGCAGCGCCGGCGCGGCGCATGGCCAACAGCCGGCCTTCGGGATCGCCCCAGGCTTCCTCGGGGAGCGGCTGGCCGGTCTCATCGAACCAGGCGACGTTCGTGATGCCGGGCAGCGGTTCGGTCCGGCCGTGCGCGAAGCGCGGGCTGCGCAGCACCGGCATCGCTTTGCGCAAGCCGATCAGCCGGGCGACGAAAGCGGCGAGGTTCCGCGCCGGCGCTTCCGCCGCAAGCTGCCAGTCCAGCCAGGAAATCTCGTTGTCCTGGCAATAGGCGTTGTTGTTGCCCTGCTGGCTGCGGCCGAGCTCGTCGCCGGCGAGCAGCATCGGCGTACCGTGCGCGAGCAGCACGCTCGCCAGCATCGCGCGCTTCACCCGTTCGCGCAGTGAAGCGAGTGCGGGATCGTCGGTCGGGCCTTCTGTGCCCCAGTTGTTGCTGAGATTGTTGTCGTGGCCGTCGTGGTTCTCCTCCGCGTTCGCCTCGTTGTGGCGATCGTTGTAGCTGACCGTGTCGTGCAACGTGAACCCATCGTGCGAGGCGACGAAGTTGACCGAGGCGGAGGGGCGGCGGCGGCGATGGTCGAACAGATCGGCCGATCCCGACAACCGCCCGGCAAGCTCCGCCCGCTGGCCGGGATCGCCGCGCCAGAACTTGCGCACGGTGTCGCGGAAGCGGTCGTTCCATTCGGCAAAGCCGGGCGGGAAATTGCCGAGCTGGTAGCCGCCCGGACCGGTGTCCCATGGCTCGGCGATGAGCTTCAGCCGCGACAGCACCGGGTCCTGGCGGATCGCATCGAAGAAGCCCGAGCCGGGATCGAAGCCCGTGCCCTCGCGGCCGAGGGTGGCGCCGAGGTCGAAACGGAATCCGTCCACCCGGAACGAGCCCGCCCAGTAGCGCAGGCTGTCCATGACCATTTGCAGCACGCGCGGGTGCGACAGATTGAGCGTGTTGCCGCAACCGGTGTCGTTGATGCCGTGGCGCTCATCGCCGGGCACCAGGCGGTAGTAGCTCGCGTTGTCGAGGCCGCGCCAGGAGATGGTGGGCCCCAGCTCGTTTCCCTCGCAGGTATGGTTGTAGACCACATCGAGGATGACCTCGATCCCCGCCGCGTGCAGCCGGCGGATCGCGACCCGCATGGCGTCCGCGCCGCCCGGGCCGAGGTAGCGCGGCTCGGGGGCGAAGAAAGCGAGGGTGGAGTAGCCCCAGTAGTTGGACACGCCGCGCATGACGAGGAAGCGGTCCTGCGCGAAGGCCTGCACCGGCAGCAGCTCGACCGCCGTGATCCCGAGGCGGAGCAGGTGCTCGATCACCCGCGGGTCGGCCAGCGCGGCGAAAGTGCCGCGCTCGGGCGGCAGCAAGTCCTGGCGGAGCATCGTGAAGCCGCGCGGGTGCGCTTCGTAGATGACGGTCTCGGACCACGGGACGGCGGGCGGGCGGTCGTCGTTCCAGTCGTAAGCGTCCGACACGACCACCGCCTTCGGCATCGCGGCGGCGCTGTCACGGCGGTCGAACGAGAGATCGCTTCGCTGCGCGCCCACCCGGTAGCCGTGCAGCGCGTCCGCCCAGCGCAGCGCGCCCGTCAGCATGCGCGCATAGGGATCGAGCAGCAGCTTGTTGGGATTGAACCGATGCCCCCGACGCGGCGCATAGGGGCCGTAGGCGCGATATCCGTAGACGCAGCCCGGCAGGGCGTCCGGCAGGTAGCCGTGCCAGACCTCGTCGGTGCATTCGGGCATCCGCAGGCGCGCGATCTCACGCCGTCCCGTCGGTTCGAACAGGCACAAGTCGATCGCCTCGGCATGCGCCGAGAACACCGCGAAGTTGATCCCGAGCCCGTCCGGGGTCGCGCCCAGGGGATCCGGCCGGCCGGGCAGCAGCGTGTCGGGCAGCGCGGGCATCGGTCGGGCGATCCTCCCTGGCCTCAGTCGGCGCGCAGGATGATGGTGGCGAGCGGGGGCAGGATCAGTTCCAGCGAGGCGGGCAGGTCGTGGCTCGGCAAAAACCGCGCCAGCACGCGGCCTCCGTTGCCGAGATTGGACCCGCCGTAGACTTCCGCGTCGCTGTTCAGCACTTCCTGCCAGCGCCCGCCGCGCGGCACGCCGACCCGATAGCCATGGCGCGGCACCGGCGTGAAGTTGCTGACCACGAGCACCGGCGCGTCGCCCTCGGCGCCGAAGCGCAGCCAGGCGAACACGCTCTGGTCGCTGTCATCGAGCACCACCCAACGGAATCCCGAAGGCTCGGCATCGCGCACGTGCAGCGCGGGGGTGGTGACATAGACCCCGTTAAGGTCGCGCACCAGCAGTTGCACGCCGCGATGCGCCGGATCGTCGAGATGGTTCCACGCCAGGGTCGCGTCATGGTTCCATTCGGCCTCCTGGCCGAACTCGCCGCCCATGAACAGCAGCTTCTTGCCCGGGTGGCCCCACATGAAACCGAGGTAGGCACGCAGGTTGGCGAAGCGCTGCCAGTGGTCGCCCGGCATGCGCCCGAGCAGCGAGCGCTTGCCGTAGACCACCTCGTCATGCGACAGCGGCAGGACGAAACGTTCGGAGAACGCATAGACCAGGCCGAACGTCATCTCCCCGTGGTGGTAGCGGCGGTAGACCGGATCTTCCTGCATATAGTGCAGGGTGTCGTGCATCCAGCCCATGTTCCATTTGTAGGAGAACCCGAGGCCGCCGTCCGGCGCCGCGCGCGTGACCCCCGGCCAGGCGGTGGATTCCTCGGCGATCAGCAGGCAGCCGGGGCAGCGCACGGCGATCACCTCGCTCAGTTCGCGCAGGAAGGCGATCGCTTCGAGGTTTTCGCGCCCGCCGTACTGGTTCGGGATCCATTCGCCGGCGCGCCGGCTGTAGTCCCGATAGAGCATGGCAGCGACCGCATCGACCCGCAGGCCGTCGACATGAAACCTTTCCAGCCAATGCAGCGCGCTGCCGATCAGGAAGCCGCGCACCTCGTTGCGGCCGAAATTGTAGACGACCGTGTTCCAGTCCGGGTGCAGGCCCTCCCGCGGGTCGGCGTGTTCATAGAGCGCCGTGCCGTCGAAGCGGGCCAGCCCGTGCGCGTCGTTCGGGAAATGCGCCGGGACCCAGTCGAGGATGACGCCCAAACCGGCCTCGTGGCAGCGATCGACGAAGCGGGCGAACGCATCCGGCGGCCCAAGCCGCGCGGTGGGCGCGAACTGCGCCAGCGGCTGATAGCCCCAGGAGCCGGCGAACGGATGCTCCATGATCGGCATCAGTTCGACATGCGTGAAGCCGAGCGCCGCGACGTACGGAACCAGGCGGTCGGCCAGCACGTCCCAACCGCAGCTTCCGGGTTCGTGGAGCGATACCCAGGACAGCGCATGCACCTCGTAGACCGACAGCGGCGCACCGATGGCCTGGCGGGTGGCGCGCCGGGACCGCCAGGCCTCGTCGCTCCAGATCGTGCCGGGCGGGGCGGCAACGACCGACGCGGTGGCGGGCGGCACTTCGGTCGCGAACGCCACCGGGTCGGCCTTCAGCGGCAGACGCTCGCCGTGCGGGCCGAGCAGCTCGTATTTGTAGATGGTACCGGGAAGCAGGCGGGGGATGAACAATTCCCACACGCCGGCCTCATGCCGCAGCCGCATCGGGTGGCAGCGCCCGTCCCAGTGGTTGAACGTGCCGACCACCGAAACCCGTTGCGCGTTCGGTGCCCACACCGCGAAGCGGACGCCGCGCACGCCCTCGTGGTCCGCCGGGTGTGCGCCGAGGCATGCGCCGAAATCGTGGTGCCGCCCCTCGGCCAGAAGATGCAGATCGAGATCGCCGAGGATGGGTCCGAACGCGTACGGATCTTCCGTCTCCCGCACGCCGGCGCCGTCATGAATACGCAACAGATACGGCACGTCGGCGGCCAGCGGGCCGACGAAGAGGCCGGCAGGATGTTCCCGCGTCAGCTCCGACAGCACCTGCCCGTCATGCCGGCCCACCGCCTCCACCTTCTCGGCGGTCGGCAGGAACGCGCGCACCGTACGGCCGGCCGCAGTCCCGTGCGGACCGAGCGCCGCGAAGGGGTCCCCGTGGTGCCCGTGCACCAGGGCTTCCAAGGCGGCCGGGTCGATTCCGCTCTCAAGCATCCTGCGTCTCCATACCGGCCTCGGTTTCCATGCCGGCACCGGTGACGCGCGTCACCAGTTCCGCAAAGCCGCGTAGCGGGATCGGCAGCCATGCAGGCCGGTTTGCCGCCTCGTAGCGGATCTCGTAGGCGGCCTTTTCGATCAGGAACAGATCGAGCAGCGCCGGTTCGGCACCCGCCTCCGCCCATCGCCGCGGCGCTTCGGCGTGAACGGCGTCGTAGGCGGAAAGGAACGCCGCCTTCGCCTCGCGGCGGAACAGGTCGAGCAGGTCGGCGCGCCGCTGCGACACCTGCGGCGGCATGCCGGTCTGGTGCTGGCCGGCGGCGACCGCGGCATAGTCAATCGAGCGCAGCAGGCCCGCCACGTCCCGCAGCGGTGAGGATTTCGCGCGCCGCTCGGCCAGCGGGCGTGCCGGTTCGCCCTCGAAATCGATGATGCAGACGTCGTCCTGCACCGTCAGCACCTGGCCAAGGTGGAAATCGCCATGGATGCGGGTGCGCAGCGCACCCTCCCCGGCGGCGGCCAGGCGATGCACCGCCTCGCGCAGCGCCGGCGCCTGCGCAACGAGGTCGGCCGCGATCGCGCCCAGCTCTTCGCTCGACCAGGTGGTTGTGTTGCGCAGGATCTCGATCGCCGCGTCGACCTGCGCCAGGGCGGAGTCGGCCCAGGCCTCAGGGCCCTCCTGGCCGACCGGCTCGGGTGCGAACGCCGGATCGTTGCTGGGCTGCGCCAGGACGGAATGCAGCTCGGCAAGCCGCCGGCCGAGTGCGCGGGCAAAGCTGAGATAGGTGCCGAAAGCGTCGGCTCGGGCCTCTTCGTCGGCGTCGGTCACCGCCAGCTCCTCAACCGTGCGACTGAGGAAGTTGAGGGTCCAGATCCAGCCGTCGCCCTGGTTGCGCACGAAACCCTGGATCAGAACCAGGGTATGCGGCGTGCCCTCGCCGTCGACCCGCACCACCTCGCCCAGCAGGGGCGCAGTGTTGGCGAACCCACGCTCGGTCAGGAACCGTGTCATTTCGGCTTCCGGATGGATACCCGGTGCCACGCGACGGATCAGCTTGACGACCGCGGCATCGGCGACCACGAGCGAGCTGTTGGTCTGCTCGGCCGACAACCGGCGGATCTCCGGACCGGCAGGCAATTCCAGCGCATCGAGCCGCGACGTCGGCAGGAACCGAAGCTCGCCCCCGTCCGGCAGCGGTATGACGGCGTGGGAGCGCAGCCCGGCGCCCAACCCTTCCACCAGCCCGTCTACCGCGAACCCGTCGGTCAGGACGCCGACCCGACGGCCACGACGCAGGCGGGCAAGACCGAGCTGGTCGGACAACGCGCCGGTCGCCTCCTCCTCCCACACCACGCCGAGCGGCAGCAGGTAGCGCTCGGTCCGACCGGGCAATTCCACCTCCAGCTCGGCGAGCGCCACCGGGTCGGTGGAGGCCCGGAGCGACACCGCGTAGGCGATGCGGCATCGCAACAACTTCTCGTCCTTGGCGGCGAACCAGCGCCGGCGGGACAGATAGGCTGGCAGGATGTCGCGCTCCAGGACGGCGCGGTGAGCGGGATCGAGGATCTCGGAGATCTGGCGCCGAACGACAAGGGTCACGAATTCCGGCAATTGCTGAGGCACCGGGACATGCCAGGGCGGCAGCGCTGCCTCGGTCGTGAGGACGAACCAGAGGAAACCATAGGGCGCCAGGGTCAGCAGATACGTCAGCTGCCCGATCGGCGGGAACACCGCGCCGCCGATCATGTCCACCGGCAGCCGCCCGGCGAACTCCGCAAGGCCAAGCTCCACCGCCTGCGCCGTGCGCGAGAGATTGCTCACGCAGAGCACGATTTCCTGCGTGTCCCCGTCGCTGTATTCGCGCAGGAACGCCAGAACCTTGCGGTTGCCGGGATACAGCAGCCGCTGCGTGCCGCGCCCGAACGCACGGAACCGGCTGCGCACCGCCAGCATCCGCCGCATCCAGTTCAGCAGGGATGGCGGATCGGCCGCCTGCGCTTCGACGTTGACCGCGTCGTAGCCGTAGAGCGAATCCATGATCAGCGGCAGCACGAGCTTCGCCGGATCGGCGCGCGAGAAACCCCCGTTGCGGTCGGGCGACCACTGCATCGGCGTGCGCACGCCGCCGCGATCGCCGAGATGGATGTTGTCGCCCATCCCGATCTCGTCGCCGTAATAGATGACGGGCGTTCCGGGCATCGAGAGCAGCAGGTTGTTCATCAGCTCGATACGTCGCCGGTCGTGCTCCAGCAACGGTGCGAGCCGGCGCCGGATGCCGAGGTTGAGCCGCGCCCGCGCATCGCTCGCATAGGCTTCCCAGAGGTAGTCCCGCTCCTGGTCGGTGACCATTTCCAGGGTCAGCTCGTCATGGTTGCGCAGGAAGATCGCCCACTGGCAGGTGGCGGGAATTTCCGGGGTCTGGCGCATGATGTCGGTGATCGGGAAGCGGTCTTCCCGGGCGATCGCCATGTACATGCGCGGCATCAGCGGGAAGTGGAACGCCATGTGGCATTCGTCGCCGTCGCCGAAATACTCCTGCGCATCCTCCGGCCACTGGTTGGCCTCCGCCAGCAGCATCCGGCCCGGTGCGCAGACATCGAGCTCGGCGCGGATGCGCTTCAGGATCGCATGGGTTTCGGGAAGATTCTCGTTGCTGGTGTCGTCCCGCTCCACCAGGTAGGGCACGGCGTCGAGCCGCAACCCGTCCACGCCGAGACCGAACCAGAACCGCATCACCGCCAGCACGGCGCGGACCACCGCGGGATTGTCGAAATTGAGGTCAGGCTGGTGCGAATAGAAGCGGTGCCAGAAATAGGCGTTCGCCACCGGGTCCCAGGTCCAGTTGGATTTCTCGGTGTCGAGGAAGATGATCCGCGTGCCGCTGTAGCGCTGGTCGTCGTCCGACCACACGTAGAAATTGCGCGCCGCACTCCCCGGCTTCGCGCGGCGCGCGCGCTCGAACCACGGATGGGCATCGGAGGTGTGGTTGATCACGAGCTCGGTGATGACCCGCAAGCCCAGATCGTGCGCCGCGCGGATGAACCGGCGCGCGTCGGCCAGGGTACCGTAGTCCGGATTGACGCCGCGGTACTCCGCGATGTTGTAGC
The DNA here is from genome assembly GCA_963708095.1 of uncultured Pseudomonadota bacterium. GTDB lineage: Bacteria > Pseudomonadota > Alphaproteobacteria > Acetobacterales > Acetobacteraceae > JAJZVS01. The sequence goes on along the minus strand of OY970182.1, from coordinate 352,516 downwards.
CGTCGTCGCGCAGTGGCGAAGGGTAGAACGGCAGCAGCCAGATCGCCGTGACCCCGAGCTCCTTGATATAAGGCAGCTTGTCGATCAGGCCCTGGAAGTCGCCGATGCCGTCGTTATTGGCATCGAAGAACGACTTGATGTGTACCTGGTAGATCACCGCATCCTTGAACCAGAGCGGGTCGTCGATGGGTGCGGCGTGGTGGTTTCGTGCCATGGCCTGCCTACCTCTCGCCGCTCAGTCGCCAGATCGCGAACGGCCGCGCCCCGGGGTCGAGGCGCACGCGCTGGCGCTTGCCCTCCAGGCGGAACGCATGCCCGTCCATCAGGTCTTCGGCCAGCAGGCTGCCGCTGTCCGGCAGCCCCCATTCCCACAGCGGGATTTCAATATCCGCCTCCTGCACCCCGTGCGGATCGAGGTTCACGGCAACCACCACGACATTGCTGCGGTCGGCGCTCGCCTTGCCGTAATACAGGATCAGGTCGTTGGCGGCATTGTAGAAACGCACGCCGAGATGGGTGTGCAGCGCCGGATTGTCGCGCCGGATGCGGTTGAGCCGGCCGATCTCGGCTGCGATGTTGCCGGGCCGCTGCCAGTCCCAGGCGCGCAGCTGGTATTTCTCGGAATCCTGATATTCCTCGCGCCCCGGGAGTGCAGCGGCCTCGCAGAGTTCGAAGCCGCAATAGATGCCCCACAGGCCCGACAGGGTGGCCGCCAGCACGGCGCGGATCAGGAAGCCGGCGCGGCCGGAGGTTTGCAGGAAATACGGGTTGATATCCGGCGTGTTGACGAACAGGTGCGGGCGGAAGAATTCGCGCGGCGGCGCGGTCGTGAGCTCGGTGAAATACGCTTCCAGCTCCGCCTTGGTGTTGCGCCAGGTGAAGTAGCTGTAGGACTGCGAGAACCCGACCTTGCCCAGCCGGTACATCATCTTCGGCCGGGTGAAGGCCTCGGCCAGGAACACGGCACCCGGGTCCCGCGCCCGCACCTCGGCGATCAGCCACTGCCAGAACGGCAACGGCTTGGTGTGCGGATTGTCCACCCGGAAGATACGCACGCCCTCGCCGAGCCAGAACAGCACCACGTCGCGCAGCGCTGTCCACAAGGACGGCACCGCACCGGGCGCATAGAAATCGACGTTGACGATATCTTCGTATTTTTTCGGCGGATTTTCCGCGTAGCGCAACGACCCGTCCGGACGCCAGTCGAACCATTCCGGATGCGCGCGCAGCCAGGGGTGGTCCGGCGAGCACTGGATGGCGAAGTCGAGCGCGATTTCCATCCCATGCGCAGAGGCCGCATCGCGCAGGCGGCGGAAGTCCTCGATCGTGCCGAGCGCCGGATGCACCGCATCGTGCCCGCCCTCCTCCGCGCCGATGGCGTAGGGGCTACCCGGATCGTCCGGGGCGGCGGGTATCGTGTTGTTGCGGCCCTTCCGGTTGGTATGCCCGATCGGGTGGATCGGCGGCAGGTAGAGCACGTCGAAGCCCATGTCGCGGATCCGCGGCAAGTGGGCGATGACATCGGCGAATGTGCCGTGCCGTGTCGTGTCGTCGCTCATCGAGCGCGGGAACAATTCGTACCAGCTCGCAAAACCGGCAGCCGTGCGCTCGGCCTCGACGGCAAGCAGCGGATCGCTGCTAACCCGGAACGGACGGTCGTCGGCCGCGCGCATCAGCTCGGCAGTCGCCTCCGCCATCAGGATCTGCCGCCGCTCGGCCGCAACGGCCCGCTCCAGCCGTTCCGCCACCGCCGCAAGCCCGGCGCCGCTGCGCTCGGCCGCCTGCTGGACCAGCTGCCGCCCTTCCTCCAGTTCAAGGTCCAACGACAGGCCCGCGGCGTGCTTCTTGGCGAGCTCGTCGCGGAAGGTCGCGAACGCATCGCGCCAGGCCTCCACCGCGAACTGATGCCGCCCGAGCCGGGCCAGCGGGAACGCACCCTGCCACCGATCATTGCCCAGCGGCCGCATCGGCGCCTCGTGCCACTCCTTCTCGTCCACGGCGCGCCAGAGCACCACGGCGGCCAGCAGATCATGCCCGTCGCAGATCAGATCGGCTTCGACGGTAACGACCTCGCCGACCAGGCGGCGCGCGGCGAACGGGCCGCCGCTCACGGACGGGGCGACGGATTCGATCGCGATGCGCGGCGCGCCGGTGGCGACGCGCGCCCCGCGCCCGTTCGGCTGCGTCACCGGCACCGCCGGCACCGCCGGCAGGATGCGTGTTTCGGCGGGCGCGAGACGCACGCTTCCGACCGGGTCGAGCATGGTGTCCCCATCCTTGACGCCGGCGAGCGGCATCCCCGCGCCCGGCAACAGCGATGAAACCAGCACCTCCCGCGGGGCGGCAAGATCGGCGTTGACGAGCACCACCACCGCCCGCTGCGCGAGCCGGACGTCCGGCGCCTCCGCGCGCAGGGCCGCAATCACATCTGCGCCAGGGCCGGTCAGCAGCCGCGCTTCGCCGCTGCTGCCGGGCACGGCAGCGCGGGCCGCATTCGCCGCGGCCACCGCGCCCGTCAGATCGAACGGCGCTTCCCGCCGCCATGCGGCGAGTATCTCGGGCGACCCGTGGGCCGCCGGCAGCGGTTGCATCGCCGCGACCTCGAAGCCCATCGGCATCAGCCAGCCCGGCTCCAGCGACGCCGCGCATCCCAGGGCCCGCAGATAGCCCGCCCGCAAGGTCGCGGAATCGTGCCAGCCGGCGGCGAGCCTGGGACCGAACGGCGCTTCCGGGGCGGCGATGGTTGCGGCAACGCGATGCAGCAGCGCGGCTTCCTCCCACAGCCACCCGTCACGAAAGTTCCACCACGGCAGCGAGGAAAAGACGCAATCGAGCCCCACGCCGCGCAGTGCCTGCACCGCCGGGGCGGGCAATCCGGGGGTCCAGCCGAGAAACCGGAAGTCCGGAGCGCGTGCGCGCACAAGTTCGACCAGAGCGCGCACACCGGCCGGCGGCACCGCGCCGAGCGAGGTTATCCGCACCCCGGCCAGACCCGCCGCGGCCCATTCCACCACCAGCCCGGCCCACATCTCCGCCAGCGCCGCCGCGGCCTCCGGGTCGTTCCACTGCGCGCGCACCGCGCCCCAGCCCCCGCGCGGGCGCCGCGGGTCGAGCGCCGCCAGCGCATCCGCCGTCTCGAACAGCGCCGGATGCGCAGCGCGCAGGGGGGATTCTTCGGCGATCCGATCGATCACCAGGTCCATGAGAAGGCGCAGCCCCCGCTCACGGCACATCGCGGCGGCGTGAGCGAGGGCGGATGTGGCGCTGCCCTGCCACCCGAGCGCCGCGTTCGGCTGCCGAGGATCGCCGCTCAGGAACAGATCGTCGCTGCGCCCGGTGGCGAGGATCGGGGCGACCAGCACATGGTCGAATCCCATTGCCGCGCAGCGATCCAGTTCTGCACCCCATTCCGTCACTGCTCCGGCGAGCAGCGGGTGTACATAATAGATACGGTAGTCTACCGACCCTGTGTCCCGCATCATGCCGGACCGCGGAGCCACGGCTCGTTCGCGGTCGACCCCGTTACGCCATACACGAGCGATGTCCGGTAACCGAGACTCTGCAAAATCATAACCGAGAAGTATAGAGGCACCCCCCGAATTCAACCACGCACGAGGGTGTGATGGGCGCGATGGACCGGCCCCGGAACGGGCTCGCGCGAATGCCATCCCGGGCGGCGAGCGCGCGGCGGGCGCGCGACCCGGCACTTCGGGGGGGCGCTTCGGGGCGGTCGTGCTGCTGGCGTCGCGCGTGGCGCGGCGAAGAAACGACCAGCCCGGCCGCTCGGACGCGGGGGCCTTCATGCAGGCCCGCATCGATCCTGCGCGCCGACGACCGGCAGCGGAAGGAGCGGCCACGGGTCCTGTTGCGACCCCTCCACACGGCCGGCCCGGCGGGGCGACGCCCCTGCCCGAGCGTCCGGCCGGCCCGTACGTCACCAGGCGGTCCTGACCACACTTACGGCAAAACGACTTCTACCACACCGAAAAATGACTATATACGGTCATTTGCACACAAAACAGGCATTTTCTCTCGGCGGTCCCCCACACGCACCCGACAGCCGGAGCAGAACCGCCGCTGTGGCATGCCCATTGCCGGAACAGCCGGGAACGCGCCCGGCGGGTTAGCCGACACTCCGGAGCCGACCGGGGAAAGAGGTCGGCCGGTCCCGTACGGGCGCTCCGCCGTGCGGTCAAGAGAAAGTCCATCGATGCCTGAAGCCTGCCCCGCCTTCGCCCCTGATCGATCGTGCCGTGGTGCTGCATCTCGGCCGCAAGCTCGCCGAAGAGAGCCCGGCGGAAACGGTGCGCAACCCCAACGCGATCCGCGCCTGCGTGCTGCAGACCGGCCGGGTGGTCATGGCCGGCACGGCGCAGGCGATCGGCGCCGATGTGGAGGTCCGGCGCGCCTATCTCGGGATGCAGCGCGGCGTCACCGCAGGTCCTCGTCCGGCGCGCGGTAGGTGCCGAGCAGCCGGTCCCAGAAGAAATCGATCACCGCGAAATTGGCGTTCGCGTGCAGGTGGTGCACGAAATGAAGCTGCTGCTTGCGGCGGAACCAGGCGAAGCGTTCCAGCGGCGATCCGGCGACGTGGTAGACCTTGTCGAAATAGACATGCGCAGCGAACGATGCCGCGCTCGCCAGGATCATCGCCAGGAACAGGCCGAGCGGCAGCAGGAAATAGAGTCCGGTCGCCACCAGCAAGGTCGGGATGAGGAAGAACGGCGTGTTGTTGCCTTCCTCACCCCGATATACGGCCGAGGTCAGGTGGCCCCTGGCGTAGCAGGCATGATGGAAGTTGATATGGTTGCGGAAGAGCCGTCCGCCGAAACGCCGATGGCCTATCCAGCGGTGCAGCATGGTCTGGCTGCCGGACATCACCAGATGCGTGCCGACCACGGTCAGCACGAGCAGCGGGACTTCCAGCACGACCCAATGTTCCCACCCGGGCAGCATCACGACCGACCCGCGCCGCCCGCACCGGGGCGACCGCTCGCTCCGCAGCGCGCGACCGGACCCCGGGGCATGGTCCGTCCGTCACGCCGCAGCATCCGACCGCCAGCGGCATGGGACGGCATCGCTCACACCCGCGAACGCGCCACGGACTTGATCGGTCCGCGCGGCCGCCCGGAGGCGATCGCGATGTCGCGGTCCTGCGCCTCGATCGCGGCCTTCACGGCGGCTTCGTCTTTCGGTTCCACCAGGGCCGAGCTTGGGATCTTGCGCCGGGAACTCTGGCTGCCGTCGACATAGGTCACGTCGAACAGAAGGAAACTGCTGTCGGCACGGCGCTTCATCGGAAGATGTCCTGTGCTGCGCCGGTCACGATTCGGACGGCATGCCGGCGGACTTGTTGTCCACATCCGGCGTCGTGGCGGCATCGCTCTGATCGGGGGCAGACTGATCCTGGGCGGACGGATCCTGGCCGGACTGGCCGGCCTTGCGGCGCGCAACGGCGGCCTCGCGCTCCTGCTGCTTGGCGTCCTTCTTGGCCTGCGCGGCGCGGTTTCGTTCAGCCCGCTGCTGATTGTAGTTCGGCTTGAACGCCATGCTTCTCTCCTACGTGACGATGCCGGGCGTCACGATGCCGGGCGCGTCCCCGACGACGCCTCGCGCCAGATCCCCGGTTCGGCCGCGAGCTGGCTTTCGGGGATGACGCGCTCGTGGCTGTCCGCCGCATGCTTCACGCGATACTGCGGATCGCCCGTCTCGCTCGGCATCAGGCGCTGGACCTTGTACCGGCCGCGGGGGACATTGGCATCACGCGGGCCCGGCAGGAATTCCACCATCTGGCCGACTTTGAACTTGTGGCTGATCACGGTTTTCTCCCTCGCACCCGGTGCCGCCGTCGGCGGCACCGGTTTCGCGGATTCAGACCGACTTCAGATTGACCGCGGAGCTCTTGCCCTGCTGGCCGTTCTCGATGTCGTAGCTGACCTTCTGGCCTTCGTTCAGCCCGGCCATCCCGGCGCGCTCGACTGCCGAGATATGGACGAACACGTCCTTCGCGCCGTCATCCGGCTGGATGAACCCGAAGCCCTTCTGGGCGTTGAACCACTTGACCGTGCCTTGCGACATCATGTCTCTCCATGCAACCCGGCGGCCCACACGGCGTGGACCGGAATACTTTTCAAATTTGGGGGCACCGGTTGCGACAAAGCCGCAAAATTAGGCACACGCAACCCACGCTGGAAAAGCGCCGTGGGCCCTATATAGGGGTGCCTGGGTCGCCGCGCCAGGGGGGATGACAATTGCGCTACCGCGACGCGTGCTCCAGCGTCGACCGTCGCGCCCGCGCGCCCTGCAGCCGCAGACTGAGCCGGCCCAGGTACAGATAGATCACCGGCGTCGTGTAGAGCGTCAGCCACTGCGAGACGAGCAGCCCGCCCACGATCGCAATGCCGAGCGGCCGGCGCAGCTCCGACCCCGCCCCCTGCCCCAGCGCCAGCGGCAGGCCGCCGAACAGCGCGCACATCGTGGTCATCATGATCGGGCGGAACCGCAGCAGGCAGGCGCGGTGGATCGCGTCCAGCGGACTCAGCCCCTCGGTCCGTTCCGCGTCCAGTGCGAAGTCGATCATCATGATCGCGTTCTTCTTCACGATGCCGATCAGCAGGATGATGCCGATCACCGCGACCAGGCTGAGATCGTAGCCGAACAGCATCAGCATCAGCAGCGCGCCCACCCCGGCCGAGGGCAGCGCGGACAGGATGGTGATCGGGTGGATGAAGCTCTCATACAGCATTCCGAGCACGATATAGACCACCACGATCGCCGCCAGCACGAGCAGCGGCATCGAGGCCAGGGACGACTGGAACGCCTGCGCGGTGCCGGCGAATGCGCCGCGCACCGTGGGGGGCATGCGGAGCTGCGCCTCCATCTGCCGGATCTGGTCCACTGCCTGGCCGATGGCGACGCCGCGGGCCAGGTTGAACGAGAGCGTCGCCGCTGGGAACACGCCCTGGTGGTTGACCGTCAGCGGCTCGATCCGGGTGGAGAAATGCGCCACCTCCGATAGCGGCACCTGGGTCCCCGCCGGGCCGGCGACGTAGATATGGTCGAGCACCGCGGGATCGTCCTGGAACTGCGGCTCCGCCTCCAGGATCACCTTGTACTGCGACGTATCGGTGTAGATCGTCGTCACCTGTTCCTGGCCGAACGCGTCGTACAGCGTCTGGTCGATCAGCGCGAGCGACAGGCCGAGCCGCGAAGCGCGGTCGCGATCGACCGTCACCGCGATGTGCGGCGAGGCGATCTGTTGATCAGAGGCAACGTCCGTCAACTGCGGCATCGCCCGCATGCGCTCCAGCAACAGCGGCGCCCAATGGTCGAGCTCGCCGCCGTCCGTATCGGTGAGCGTGTACTGGTACTGCGCCTGCTCCAGCCGCGCGCCCACCGTGATGTCCTGCCCCGGCTGCATGAAGAACTTCACGCCCGCCACCTGCGCCACCGCCGGGCGGAGCTGGCGCATCACCTCCTCCACCCCCACCCGCCGGTCGAGCGGCTTGAGCTGGATGAACATCCGCGCGGTGTTCTCGCTCGGGTTGCTGGCACTGGTGCCGGCAAAGCCCACGACAGCGGAGACCGCGGGATTCTTCAGGATCACGGCGGAAAGCTGGTGCTCGATCCGCTCCATCGCCGAATAGGAGATGTCCTGGCGCGCCTGCGCCACGCCAAAGATGAAGCCGGTGTCCTGCTCGGGGATGAACCCTTTCGGGATCACGACGTACAGGTAGCCGGTGAGCACGATCAGCCCCAGGGTCACCACCAGCATCAGCGGCTGGTGGCGGAACACCCAGCGCAGACCGCTGTCGTAGGCTGCCAATGTCCGGTCGAAGAACCGCTCGGCGGCGCGGTTGAAGCGTCCTTTCCCGGGCCCGTTCTCATGGCGGAGGAAGCGCGCGCACATCATCGGCGTCAGGGTCAGCGCGACGAAGGCCGAGGCCACCACTGCGACGCTGATGGTGATCGCGAATTCGCGGAACAGCCGTCCGATGATCCCCGACATGAACAGCAGCGGAATGAACACCGCGATCAGGGAGAAGGTGATCGAGACGATGGTGAAGCCGATCTGCCCCGCGCCCTTCACCGCCGCCCTGAACGGGCTGTCCCCCGCCTCGACGTAGCGGACGACGTTCTCGATCATCACGATCGCGTCGTCCACCACGAAGCCGACCGCGATCGTCAGCGCCATCAGCGACAGATTGTCGAGGCTGAACCCCAGGAGGTACATCGCCCCGGCGGTGGCGACGAGCGCCAGCGGCACCGTCACGCTCGGGATGATGGTTGCCCAGAGCGTGCGCAGGAACAGGAAGATCACCAGCACGACAAGGCCGATGGTGATCGCCAGGGTCATCTCCACGTCGGCGACCGAGGCGCGGATGTCGAGCGAGCGGTCGGAGACCAGGGTGACGTGCACCACGCGGGGGATCGAGGCCTCCAGCTGCGGCATCATCGCCTTGATCTGGTCGACCACCTTGATCGTGTTGGCGCCCGGGGCGCGCTGGATCAGCAGGAGGTCGGTCTGCTGGCCGTCGAACCAGGCGCCGGTGCGCGGGTTCTCCGAGGAGCTGATCACCCGCCCGACGTCGCCGAGCCGGACCGGGGCGCCGTTGCGGTAGGCGAGGATGATGCGGCGGAACGCGCCGGCGTGGAACAACTGGTCGTTGGTGTCGAGCGTGAATTCCTGGTGTGGGCCTTCAAGGTTGCCCTTCGGCTGGTCGGTGGTGGCACTCACGAGCGCGGTACGCACGTCCTCCAGGCCCAGCCCCCGTGCGGCGAGGGTGATCGGGTTCACCTGCACGTGCATCGCCGGGATCTGTTCGCCGGCGATATTGACCTGCGAGACGCCCGGCACGCGCGAGAGCGATTCGGCCAGGATGTTGTAGGCGTAGCGGTCGAGGCCCTGGATCGGCAGCCCGTTCGAGCTAACGGCGTAGATCAGCACCGCTCGATCGGCCGGGTTGGTCTTCTTGAACGTGGGCGGGCTCGGCATGTTCTTGGGCAGCAGGCCGGACGCGGCGTTGATCGCGGTCTGCACGTCCCCCGCAGCGCCGTCGATGTTGCGGTTCAGGTCGAATTGCAGCGAGATCGTCGTGGTCCCGAGCCCGCTGGTGGACGACATCGACGCGAGCCCGGGGATCGCGGCGAACTGCTGCTCGAGCGGCGTCGCGACCGAGGAGGCCATGGTGTCCGGGCTCGCGCCCGGCAGTTGCGCGGTCACCATGATGGTGGGGAAATCGACGTTCGGCAGCGCCGCGACCGGCAGCATCAGGAAGGTGACGATGCCGAATCCCAGTATCCCCAGCATCAGCAGGGCCGTGGCGATTGGCCGGCGGATGAAGCCTTCGGAGATGTTCATCGCCGGCTCAGCCCGTCCTGCCGGCGGCCGCCCCAGGGGGTGTCCCGGGGGGTGTCCCAGGGGACACCCCGGGGGACGCCACAGCAGCAGCCGCAGCGGCCGTCCCGGGGGACGCCCCAGGGGAGGCAGCAGGGGACGCAGCAACAGCCGCGCGCACCCGCACCCCGTTGGCGAGACCGTACTGGCCCTCCACCACGACCCGCGTCCCCGCCGCCAACCCGGACTTGATAAGCGCCAGCCCGTCCTGCCGCGCTGCCACCTTCACGTCCTGGCGCGCCACCGTGTCGCCGGGCCGGATGACATAGACGTAGGTCCCGTGCGGTCCCGTCATCACCGTCTGCGCCGGCACCGTGACGGCGTTCGGGCGCTCGCCCAGCATCAGGCGGGCGTTGACGAATTCTCCGGGCCAGAGGCGTTCATTGTCATTTGCGAACGTCCCGTCGAGTGCGATGGTGCCGGACGCCACATCGACATGGTTGTCGATGAAACTCAGCCCGCCGCTCGCGAGCCGGCGCTGCAGGCCGCTGCCGAGCGCCTCCACCGCCAGCGGCTGCTTGTCGCGCGCCTGGGCGCGCCGGATCCGGGCGAGCAGCCGGCCCTGCAACGTGAAATCGACGTAGATCGGGCGGAGCTGGGTGATGCTGACAAGGGTGGTGCCGGCGCTCGCCTGCACGATATTGCCGGGATCGACGAGCAGCGCCCCGGTCCGGCCGGTGATCGGAGCGCGGATCAAGGTGTAGCCGAGGTTGACCCGCGCCGCCTCCACCGCCGCGCGATCGGCGGCGACCGAGCCCTTGAGCCCGTCCACGGTCGCCTGCTGGTCCTCGAAGCTCTGCCGTGTCTGGAAGCCGCGGCCGACCAGCGCACCGTAGCGCGCCAGGTCGCGCACCGCGCCGGCGAGTTGGGCGGCGTCCTTCTGCTCGTTCGCCAGCGCCTGGTCGAGTGCCGCCTGATACGGCCGCGGATCGATCAGGAACAGCGGGGCGCCCTGCTTCACTTCCTGGCCCTGGGTGAAGAAGGCCTTCAGGATCTGCCCGTCCACCCGGCTTTTCACGTTCACCGTGTTGATCGCCTGCACGGTGCCGAGTCCCTCGGCGTAGATCGGCATGGTGCGGCGCACGGCGGTGCCGGCGGTGACGGGAACGGCGGGCGGCGGGGAGCGGACGTCCGCGTGCGCCCGGCGATGCAGGGTGGTGAGCCAGACGGCGGCACCAATGCCTGCCAGTAGCACCGCCGCACCCATCGTCCATCGTCGCTGCATCACCGCCGCCACCCACATTGTCGTCGCGTTGCGCTGCATGTAGATCGCCCAATGCATGTAACCGGCAAGGCACGTACTGTAACGGGCCAATGCGGCGTGGCAGCTTTCCGCGACCGGAGCCGCGGTTTTCCGCCATCCCGGCCCGCGATTGGGGGCGGGCCGCGGTTTGCGGAGGGACGCCATGCGTCCGTCTCTCCTTTCCCTTGCGGGAGGGTGAGAGAGGCTATCCGTCCGCCGGCCAACTTGATTGACCGCGGGGGGCGCGCTTCCTACGTTAGCCTGCCCCGGAGCACGAAATGGACAAACCCGTCTCGCCGACGGCGATCGCATCCCGCTTTCCGGGCCCGATGCCGCCTGGTCTCGACCCCCGCTCGGCCGCAGTGCTGCGCGAGATCGTGGAACAATATGTGGAAACCGGCGAACCGGTGGGCAGCCGCACGCTCGCGCGCCTGCTGCCCATGGGGCTGTCGCCGGCCACCATCCGCAACGTGATGGCGGACCTGACCGATGCCGGCCTGCTGTTCGCCCCGCACACCTCGGCCGGGCGGCTGCCGACCGAGCGCGGCCTGCGCCTGTTCGTCGACGGCCTGCTGCAATTCGGCGAGCTCGGCGAGGAGGACCGGGACTCGATCACCGCCGCCCTCGGCGCCTCGGGGCGCAGCCTGGAAGATACCTTGGCCGAAGCCTCCACCCTGCTCGCCGGCCTGTCGTCGGCCGCGGGGCTCGTGCTGGCACCGAAAAGCGAAGGCCCGCTCAAGCACATCGAGTTCGTCCCGCTCGGCTCCGGGCGCGCGCTCGTGGTGCTGGTGGCGGGCGACGGGCATGTGGAAAACCGGGTGATCGAGACGCCCCCCGGGCTGCCGCCGTCGACCTTGCAGCAGGCGAGCAACTACCTCAACGCGCGCATCAACGGGCGCCCGCTGCCGGAACTGCGCCGCATCGTCGCCGAGGAGATGGCGGCCAACCGCACCGAGCTCGATGCGCTGTCAACACAGGTGGTGGAGACCGGGCTCGCGACCTGGACCGCCGAGGGCCGCGGCGGCAGCCTCATCATCCGCGGCCAGGCCCGGCTGCTCGCCGACGTCACCGCGATCGAGCACCTGGCCGCGATCCAGCGCCTGTTCGAGCGGCTGGAGACGCAGGAGACCATGCTGCGGCTGCTGGAACTCGCAGAGCGGTCGGAGGGCGTGCGCATCTTCATCGGCGCCGAAAGCGGGCTGTTCGGCAGCGCCGACATCGCGATGGTGGTCTCGCCGGCGCGCGGCGAGGGCGGGCGGATCGTCGGTGCCATCGGGGTGATCGGGCCGACGAGGATCAACTACGGCCGGATCATTCCGGTTGTCGATTATACGGCGCGCGTGATCGGGCGGCTGCTGGGCTGAACCGGCCGGCCGGGTCGGCGCTTCGCGGCGGGATGGGTGTGCGCTTCGCAGGAGCGGATCAGTGCTGCACGACGGCCCTGTCAACGCCGCGTGGCCACGCCGATAAGGGCCGCACGGCCGAGCCGCGCAGCAGCACGACGGCGCGGCGCAGGCAGATGAGGCCCTGGCGCAGGCGGCCCTCTGCGCACATGCGCCGCCCCTCCGCACGCAATTGCAGCGCTTCGGCCGGGACGGCGCGCGGCGCCGCGCGCGCCAGCGCTTCGACCCGGCTCGCCAGTTGTCGGCAATAGCGCGTGGTGTCGCTGGTGATGTGCTCGGGATGCGACGGCGCCGGCGGCCGCGGCACGTCGCGCCATACTGTGAAGCATACCGCCATGGTCAGCACGGCCAGACCGGACGCTCGCAGCCAGGACGACATGGCGAGATGTTTGCGGGATCGCACCTCTGCCCCGCGTGGGTCGGGCATGAAAACCCGCTAAGGGTGCGCTCCGGCAACATCGCCGCCGGCACGATACCGGCACGCGCGAGGGGGGCCACGGTCCCCGGTTGGCGCATCCGTTGCGATATGGGATCGATTGCGCCGACCCGCCGCCGAACCGGCCCGCGAGCGACACGGCACCAGCGCCCCGGCGAAGCCCCCTGACGTGCAGCCCCCTGGGATGTGGCCCCCTGGGATGTGGCCCCCTGGCACGCTCTCCTGGCACGCCCTCCTGGAATGTAAGGACCATCGGACGCACCGCCTGAGACACGGCCGCGTCGGATGAAACCCGTCGGGCGACGCCTGAAGGCCGCTCGCCGGCGCAACGGCCACCCCGCCGGCGCTGTACGCCGCCGCCCCAGACGCCCCACCGAACGTACATTCCGGCCCCCGCCGTCGGTACGGCCGTCCGACCGCACCGAACGCCGCAGAAATCCTCGGGATACGCCCGCCGCGGCGCCCCAGAGGCCCCAACCGCTGTACATTCTCCCGCCTCACATGCGCCTGTCTCGCCGCCCGCGCCCGCAGGCCCTTCCCTGCCGCCCCCATTTTCACGCGACGGACGCCGCGAGCCCCCACATCCAGCCGGCCGATCCCCCGGGTCGGCCCGCTGCTCACCCGCAATTAACGCCCGGATGCTTGGCTCGCGCGATGGCCCCGAACCCGCCGATCGGCATCGTCATCCCGGCGCGCGACGCCGCCCCCTGGCTCGGCACCGCGCTCCGCTCGCTGCTGGCGCAAACCATGCCGCAATGGCGCGCAGTGGTGGTCGATGACGGTTCCACCGACACGACGGCGGACGTGGCCGCGCGCTTTGCCGACCGGCGCATCGCGCTGATCCGCCAGCCGCCGAGCGGTGTCTCCACCGCGCGCAACCGCGGCGTCGCCACCCTCGGGGACTGCACGGCGCTGCTGTTCCTCGATGCCGACGACTGGCTGGCCCCCAACGCCCTCGCCCGCCTGGGCGCGGCCCTGCGCGCGGCGCCGGTCGCCGTCGCCGCCTGCGGCCCCTACGCGCCGGTCGCGGCGACGGGCCGACAGCTCAGGACCAAACCGGCGCCAGGCGGGGATATGCTGGCCCGGCTGCTGACCCGCAACCGGTTCGCGAACGGCGGCCATCTGCTGCTGCGCGCCGCGGCGACACGCCAGGCCGGCAGCTTCCGCCAGGATCTCTCTTTCGGCGAGGACTGGGAATACTGGGTCCGCCTCGCCACCCTCGGTCCCTTCGCCGCCGCGCCCGGCCGCGCCCCGGTCCTGTTCGTCCGCCGCCGCGCCGAGGGCGCCTGCCTCAGCGCCGCCACCGATCCCGCCGCCTTCGCCCCGGCGATGAACGCCGCCTTCGCCAACCCGGCGCTCGCCGCGCGCTTCGCCCCCGACCGCCTGGCGCACCTGCGCCGGCAGATGACCGCAGAGGCCGAATGGGTGGCCGGCCGCGCCCTCCTGTGGCACGGGCGGCGAGCGGAGGCTCTGGCCTCGCTGCACCGCTCCTTCGCCGCACGCCCAGCCGTCCGCCGCGCGGCGCTGCTCGGCCTGTGGCACGTTGGCCTCGGGGCCGGGTAGCAAGGTCAGGGGGGCTTTGCCCCGCCTTAGCTTTCCGGCGCCCCCTGGCCTTTGGCGATACTGGCTTGCTACAGTGTCGGCTGCGATTCGCCCCACCCGGGGGCACGGCCGTTTGGGGTATGACATCATGAAATTGAAGGCCGACCGCGCCGCCCTGTTGAAGGCGCTGGCCCACGTCCAGAGCGTGGTCGAGAAGCGCAACACCATCCCAATCCTGGCCAACGTCATGATCGCGGTGCGCGATGGCACCCTCACCCTCACGGCCACCGACATGGAGATTGCGGTGGTGGAGGACGTCCCCGCCTCCACCAGCCGCGCCGGCGCCTGCACCGCGCCGGCCGCCACTTTGTACGAGATCGTCCGCAAGTTGCCGGACGGCGCGGAGGTCGAGCTCGACCATCCCGGCGGCGACGCGCAGCTCAGCCTGCGCGCCGGGCGCTACGCCACCAGCCTGGTCGTGCTGCCGGTGGAGGATTTCCCCTCCATGACCGCAGGGGCCTTGCCACACCGGTTCAGCCTGTCGGCGCAGCAGTTGCGCGCGCTGATCGACCGCACCCGCTTCGCCATCAGCACGGAAGAAACCCGCTACTACCTGAACGGCATCTACCTGCACGCCGCCGACAGCGACGGCACCAAGGTGCTGCGCGCGGTCGCCACCGACGGCCACCGCCTGGCAAGGGTCGAGGAACCGCTGCCGGAAGGCGCCGGGTCCATGCCCGGCGTGATCGTGCCGCGCAAGACGGTGGCGGAGCTGCGCAAGCTGCTCGACGAGGTCACCGGCAATGTGGAAGTCGCACTGTCGGACACGCGCATCCAGTTCACGATCGACGCGGTGCGCCTGACCAGCAAGCTGATCGACGGCACCTTCCCCGAATACGAACGCGTGATCCCGCGCGGCAACGACAAGGTGCTGCGGGTCGGCAAGAAGGAATTCGCAGACGCGGTGGCCCGGGTGGCGGCGATCTCGGCCGAGCGCTCGCGCCCGGTGAAGCTTACCCTGTCACACGACCTGCTGGTGCTGTCCGCCTCCAGCCCCGAGCAGGGGGCGGCCACCGAGGAACTGGACGAAGGCCGGGTGAGCTACGATTCCTCGCCTCTCGAGATCGGTTTCCAGGCGCGCTACCTGAACGACATCACCGATCAGGTGAGCGAGCGGGTGGAGTTCTGTTTCGCCGACGGCTCCGCCCCCACGGTGGTGCGCGATGCGGCGGACGCGAGCGCGCTCTACGTGTTGATGCCGATGCGGGTCTGACCCGTGGCTACAGACAGGAGCGACGCGCCGGGGAGTGCGGCGCGGGTCGATGACATCCGGCAGGATGGCGGCCGAGCGGGCGGGCGGCATGGGAACTGGCGGCATAGGAGCTGGCGGCGGGAGGCGATGCGGACGGCTGTGGCCGGGCTGTTCGTCGGCCTCCTGGCGGGCTGCCAGGCGCCGCCATTGCCGAAGTCGCCCGCACCGCCGGTAGCGAGCGTGACGGGCCTCGCGACCATCCCGTCCTGTCCGTCCGGCGTGACCGCGACCCTGAATACCGGCGCGGCCGTCACCTTCGAGGGCGCGGCGCCGGACCATCCGCAGGTCTGCCTGCGCCGGATGAACGGCCACATCTACCGGTATTTCCTGGGCTTCTGGGGCGACGGCTGGTTCCACGAGGGCAATCCGCTGGAGCGCGCGGCGATCCGCCAGGTGCTGCACGGGCCGGTGGGGACCCAGGCCAGCTTTCCCCTGACGCGGGCAACGTCGCTCGCGCTCTGGCGCTCGGCGAGCGTCACCCATGTGGCCAACACGCTGCTGACGCTCGACGGCACGGTCCGGCGCCCCACCTTGCTGCTGCGGGTGGAGCGGCACGGACCCCCCGACCGGCCGGATGTGACGACCGAGACCCTGTGGTGGCTCGACCGCAGCACCCTGATCCCGCTCAAGCGCGAGGAAGTCGTGCACCTGGCGCACGGCACCGAGCGACAGACCGCCTGGGAAGTCCGCAGCCTGCTGCCCGGGCCGGGGTGAGCGGCGCCTCATACCAGCGGCCCCGGCCGATTTATACCGGCGGCCTCTTCGGCCGGCCGGTATCGCGCATGGGGTTGGCGGGGCGGCCATGCGCAAAATCAAGGACATACCAGCGGCCAGGTGGACGCCGGACGAGTCATCGGCCGGGGCCGCTGGTATAAGCCGGTCAGCCCGCCAGCAGGACGGCCGCCGCCGCAGTCAGCCGTTCGATCAGCCGGGTCAGGTCCTCGGCCACGAGGTCGAGCCGCAGCAGCGGCTCGATCCGGGCTTCGTTCATGTAGAGGCTGCGCGCCACTTCCACCTGCAGCACATGCACCCCTTCGCGCGGCCGGCCATAGTGGCGGGTGACGTAGCCGCCGGCGTAGGGGTCGTTGCGGCGCACGAGGTAGCCCAGGTCCCGCAGCGTCTGTTCCACGAAGCGGGTGACGGTGGGGGCGCAGGCGGTGCCGTGGGCGTCGCCCAGCACCATGTCCGGCCCGGTCGGGGCGGCGCCCGATCCGGCCGCGCTCGGCATGGAATGGCAGTCGATCAGCAGGCAGGTGCCGAACTGGGCGCGCGTGGCCTCGATCAGTGCGGCGAGGGTGTCGTGGTAGGGTTGCCAGCAACTGCGCACCCGGCGCTCCGCCTCGGCGAAGGGCAGCCGGGCGCGATAGATCGCCTCGCCGGAAGCGACCACGCGGGGGATCGTGCCGAGCCCGGCGCCGACCCGTGGGCTCGTCGTGTTGACGAAGCCGGGGAGCGGGTCGGCGAACATCGCAGGATCGAGCTCCCAGGCTTCGCGGTTGGCATCGCAGAAGGCGCGCGGGAAGTGCGCCAGCAGCAGCGGCGCACCGTGGGCCGGTGCGGCGGCGAACAGGCGGTCGACGAAGCCGTCTTCGCTGCGGCGCAGGCCGAGCGGGTCGAGCCGCGCGGCGGCGAGGAACTCAGGCGGGTAGGCACGTCCGGAGTGAGCCGAGGCGAACACCACCGGCACGGTCTGGCGCAGCGGGTGGTGGACCAGCAGCGGCGGGTCTGAAACGAGGGGCAAACCGGTGGCGGAGCCGTCCATTGGCACATTCAACCCGGGTGCGCGCCGGATGTCACGCGCTGCGGCGCGGCATTCCCGCCGGCGACGCTCGTTCGCCGGGCACGGCGCACGGAATGCAAAACAAACGGCAGGCGATCACGCCGCCGTGAAAGAAAAGCC
This sequence comes from uncultured Pseudomonadota bacterium, assembly GCA_963708095.1. Lineage (GTDB taxonomy): Bacteria > Pseudomonadota > Alphaproteobacteria > Acetobacterales > Acetobacteraceae > JAJZVS01. The sequence goes on along the minus strand of OY970182.1, from coordinate 335,283 downwards.
CCCGGCCAAGAGACCGGGGGCTAAGTAAACAGGGAGGCTTCACGTCTGGGAGACGCAGGGGCCCTAAGACCCCTTTCCGGTCACTTGGACCGGAAGACTGGTGGCCGAAGCCACCGTAACCGTCGAAGAGAACTTAATTTCTGCCCGGTCGCTTGTGCAGCGTCAAAACCCGGACGCCGCCATGCCGGGTATGCATAACGCTACAAGCGTGCCGGCGGCTGGGCGACTGATTTTTATCAATATTCTGCCGCCCCCGCCCGGGCGCGGGCGGCCGGTATCCCGCCGCGCCCCCGGGCGCGGGCGACGGCACCACGGTGGGATCACCGACGGGCGGTACGGATCGGGATCGAGGCGTCGGGATCGAGGCGTCGGGACCGGGCGAAGCGGATCGGGACAGAGGAGCCAAACCCTGCGTCGCGGGTCGGAATAGCGGCGCCGGGACCCGGGCGCAGCGGATCGGAGAAGAGGCGCCGGGCACCCCGGCGCGGGGGATTACGGCAGCTCGGCGAGCCGGGCCAGCAGGAAATCGCGGAACACCGCAACCCGCTTAGAGTTCCGCAGTTCCTCCGGATAGACGAAGAACACGTCAACCTTCGGCGCTTTCAGATCGGGCAGCAGCCGCACCAGGTCGTGATTCTCGGCCATGAGGTAATCAGGCAAGGTGCCGAGGCCGATGCCGGCGCGGATCGTCGTCATCATCGCCTGGGTGCTGTTCACTTCCAGCAGCGCGCGCCTGGGATTGCCCGGCCGCCGCCCGGCGTCGGCAAGCCAGTTCACGTCCGCCACCGGCGGGTGGTGATCGCCGAACAGGACCAGCCGATGCGCGTCCAGGTCCTCGGGCCGCTGCGGCATCCCGTATTTCTTCAGGTAGTCGGGCGAGGCGCAGACCACCCAGTGGATCGTCAACAGATGCCGCTGCACAAGGTCGGGCTGCTTCGGCGCGTGCATACGGATCGCCACGTCCGCCTCCCGCATCGCCAGATCGAGCTCCTGGTCGTCGAGCAGCAGGGAGATCGAGACGTCGGGATACAATTCCAGGAACCGCGCCAGCCGCGGCGCGAGCCAAGTGGAGCCGAAGCCCACCGTGGTGGTGACTTTCAGTCGCCCGGCGGGTTTTTCCTTGCTTTCGGTGAGCAGCGCCTCGGTCATCGCGAGCTTGGCGAAAACGTCGCGCACGGTGCGGTTCAGCGCCTCCCCCTGCTCGGTGAGGATCAGGCCGCGCGCGTGGCGATGGAACAGCGGTACCGCGAGGGCTTCCTCGAGCGCCGAAATCTGGCGCGAAACCGCGGACTGGCTGAGGTTGAGGGTGTCACCGGCGTGGGTGAAGCTGCCCGCCTCCGCCACCGCATGAAACACCCGCAGCTTGTCCCAGTCCATCACCGCACCATCTCCCTGCCGCCGCGGTCCGTCACGGCCGCGGTCCAGCCTCCCTCGCCCATACGTCATGGGCGCTCAAACCATCATGTTAGACCCGAATTACCGATTCGCATCCGCCCGCGGGCGTTTTTTCGCAGATTTGCGGCCCCGGCTGCGGGCGAACCCGCCCGTGGCCTGGGCCGCACGTCGCGGAGCCGCCCGAAACCCGGGCAACCGACACCATCGTAAGCTTGGCAGCCCCCTGGACAGTCCTCTGGACAGCCCCCTGGCGCCGGGCCACGCGCCCCTGCTCCGCCCGCGCTGCTCATTCGGCCGGAACCGGCCGGGCCGCGAGGAACTTCTCCGCCTCCAGCGCCGCCATGCAGCCGGTGCCGGCCGCCGTCACCGCCTGGCGGAACAGCTTGTCCTGCACGTCCCCGGCCGCGAATACCCCGGGGACGGAGGTGCGGGTGCTGCCCGGCACGGTCTCGATATAGCCCTCCGCGTCCATCTTGAGCTGGCCGGCGAAGATCGCGGTGTTGGGCTGATGGCCAATGGCGATGAACACGCCGTCGGTGGGCAGCTCCCGCTCCGCTCCGCTGACCACGTCGCGCAGCCGCACGCCGGTGACCGTCTCCGGCACGCCGCCGCCGAGCACGTCGGTCACCACCGCGTTCCAGACCACCCGGATCTTCGGGTGGGCGAACAGCCGCTCCTGCAGGATTTTCTCCGCCCGCAAGGAATCGCGGCGATGGATCAGGGTCACGTCGGTGGCGTGATGGGTCAGATAGAGCGCCTCCTCCACCGCGGTGTTGCCCCCGCCGACCACGACCACGCGCTTGCCGCGGAAGAAGAAGCCGTCGCAGGTGGCGCAGGCCGAGACGCCCCGACCGGAGAGGCGCTTTTCCGAGGCCAGCCCGAGCCAGCGCGCGTCCGCGCCGGTGGCGATGATGACGGCATCAGCCAAATAGTCGTCACCCGAATCGCCGCGGCAACGGAACGGGGACGCCGCGAAATCGGCACCCACGATCAGATCGGGCACGATTTTGGTGCCGACATGCGCGGCCTGGGCCGCCATCTGCTCCATCAGCCAGGGGCCCTGGATCGCCTCGGCGAAGCCCGGGTAGTTCTCGACATCGGTGGTGATCGTGAGCTGGCCGCCGGGTTGCAGGCCGCAGGCGAGGATGGGGGCGAGGCCGGCACGGGCGGCATAGATCGCCGCGGTGTAGCCGGCGGGACCGGCGCCGATGATCAGCACGCGGCTCTGGTGGGTCTCGGGCATGGGGCGGGTCCGGGATCGCTGCAGGGCAGGCGGTTATCGGCGGCCCCGCAGCGGGGGGCAAGCGGGCCAGGGCAATCGTTGAACCGGAAAATCGGCACGGGCGGTTGCTCCTTCACCTCTCCCGCTGGCGGGCTTGGGCCGCGAAGCGGGAGAGGTGGCAGGCGGCGCTTGCGCCAATGCCGATCTTCCGTCTTGATCCCGCCCACCCGAGCGCGGTCCGGGCGCAGCCCGAACGCGTGCGCACTCCCTCCAAGCAAAGGCATCCCGGCATGGATTTCGACCTGTTCGTGATCGGCGGCGGCTCGGCCGGCGTGCGCTGCGCGCGTATCGCCGCCGGCCACGGCGCCCGCGTCGGCATCGCCGAGGACCGTTTCTGGGGCGGCACCTGCGTCAACGTCGGCTGCGTGCCGAAGAAGCTGCTGGTCCAGGCCGGCGAGTACGGCGCCTGGGCGGACGACGCCGCCGGCTTCGGCTGGTCGATCCGCAAAGGCCCGCACGACTGGACCGCGCTGATCGCCGCCAAGGACCGCGAGATCGGCCGGCTCAACGCCACGTACCGCAAGCTCCTGGACAACGCCGATGCCACCATCTTCGACACCCGCGCCCGGCTCGAGGGCCCGCATACGCTCGATGTCGGCGGGGCGCGCGTCACCGCCGAACGCATCGTCATCGCCACCGGCGGCCATCCCACCAGGCTCGACATTCCGGGCGCCGAGCTCGGGATCGTCTCCGACGACGCGTTCTATCTCCCGCACATGCCCAAGCGCGTCGCGATCCTGGGCAGCGGCTATATCGCGGTCGAGTTCGCCGGCATCTTCGCCGCCCTCGGCGCGAAGGTGGACCTCGCCTACCGCCAGCCCCTGCCGCTGCGCGGCTTCGACCACGACCTGCGCGAAGCGCTGGCCGAAGCGCTCGGTGCCAACGGCATCGCGCTCCACCCCGGCTGCGTTCCGGAGCGGATCGAGGCACACGGTGCCCACCGCCGCCTGGTCCTCGCCAGCGGCCACGCGATCGAAGCCGACCTCGTGTTCTTCGCCACCGGCCGCCGCCCCGCCACCGCCAACCTCGGCCTGGAGGAAGCCGGCGTCGCCATCACCGCCACCGGCGCCGTCGCGGTGGACGAACACCTGCGCACCAGCCGCCCGCATATCTTCGCCATCGGCGACGTCACCGACCGCCTCAACCTGACCCCGGTCGCCACTGCCGAAGGCCACGCGCTCGCCGACAGCCTGTTCGGTGGCCGGCCACGGCGGATCTCGCTCGAGAACGTGCCGACCGCGGTGTTCTCCACCCCCCCGATCGCCACCGTGGGGCTCTCGGAAGAACAGGCCGCCGCACGCGGCACGGTCGATGTCTACGTGACCCACTTCACCCCGATGCGACATACGCTTACCGGCCGCGCCCGCAAATCGCTGATGAAACTCGTCGTCGACCAGCCAAGCGGGCGGGTGCTCGGCGCGCACATGCTGGGCGAGGACGCGCCGGAAATCATGCAGGGTCTCGGCATCGCCGTGGCGATGGGCGCCACCAAGGCCGATTTCGACCGCACCATCGGCATCCACCCGACGGCGGCGGAGGAGTTCGTGACGATGCGCACCCGTACCCGGATCGCCGGCGCCGCCCGCGCCGCGGAATAGCCCCGCCCGGCAGCCCAGCAGCCCAAGGCGCGCCCGGCGCTGCGTCGCCAGCCGCCCGCCCGGGCCCCGCGCCCGCACCGATCGCACCCCAACCGCCCCGGTCACTCCGCCGGCGCGACCCCGTCACGACACCCCGCGAAACCCCGTCGCCACCACATAAAGCTCGCTCAATTCCTTCCGGCTCGCCGGCGGCTTGGCATGCCGCACCACCGCGAACGATCGCTTCAGACGTTCGAGCATCCCCTTCTCCGACCCGCCCTGGAACACCTTGGCGACGAAACTCCCGCCCGGCGCCAATACCTCCACCGCAAACTCCGCCGCCAGCTCGGCCAGCGCCATGATCCGCAGGTGATCCGTCGCCCCATGCCCGGTCGTGTTCGGCGCCATGTCCGACAACACCAGATCCGCCGCCGCCCCGAGCAAGCCCGCCATCCGCTCCGGCATCGCCGGATCCATGAAATCCCCCACGATCAGCTCCGCCCCCGCCACCGGCTCCACCGGCAACAAATCAACCCCCACCACGCGCGCAGCCCCGCGCGCCACCGCTACCTGCGACCACCCCCCCGGCGCCGCCCCCAAATCCACCACGCGCGCGCCACGCCGCAACACATGAAACCGATCGTCCAACTCGATCAGCTTGAACGCCGCCCGCGACCGCCACCCCTGCTCGCGCGCCGCCCGCACATACGGATCGTTCAACTGCCGCGCCAACCACCGCTGCGAGCCCACACTGCGGCCCCTCGCGGTGCGCACCGGCACCGCCAACCCACGCGACCCCGGCGGCGGAACGCCGCGGTTCATGCGCTGTGGCTCCGGGGGGCGGGCGGGCGCGCAAGGCCAGGGGGCTCTGCCCCCTGGACCCCCGCCAGGGGACAAGTCCCCTGGACCCCTGCGACGGCTTCGCCCGGGAGAGGGGTGGGTGCGGGGCGTGGGCGGGCGGCGTGAGGGCGCGGGCGAGGAGCGCCGCGGCGCTCTTCGCCCGCGCCCTCACGCCGCCCGCCCACGCCCCGCACCCACCCCTCTCCCGGGCGAAGCCCCCCCAAGGGATGCAAGGGACTAGTCCCTTGCTGGGGGGTCCAGGGGGGCAAAGCCCCCCTGGCCTTGCGCGTCCGCCCACCCCCGGAACCATCCCGCATCATCCGCGCCGCCCGCGGTGGGCTCGGATGAGGCGGAGGAGGATGCCTTCGCGGAGGCCGCGGTCGGCGACGATGATGTGGGGGGCAGGCCAGGTTTGGCGGATGGCGGCGAAGACGGCGCAGCCTGGCAGGACGAATTCGGCGCGTTCGGGGCCGATGCAGGGGTGGGTACTCAGGCCTTCGCGGCCGAGGGCGCGGAGGCGGTCGAGGGCTTGGTCGGCGGCTTCGCCGCTGAGGACGGTTCCGTCCACCAGGGCGCGGTGGTAGCGCGGCAGGCCGAGGGCCTGGCCCGCGAGGGTGGTAACGGTTCCGCTGGTGCCGAGCAGGTCGACGTCGCCCTGGCGGATTTCCCGGGCGATGCAGTGGATTTGTTCGAATTGGGCGAGGCGGGCGGCGGTTTCGGCGACCATGGCACGGAAGCCGACGGCGGTATCGGCGGCGGCGCCGAAGCGTTCGGCGAGGGTAACGACGCCGATCGGAAGCGAGAGGTAGCCGATCATGGCGGGGGTGCCGCAGTGGTCGATGCGGACCCAGGCGAGTTCGGTCGAGCCGCCGCCGATGTCGAACACGAGCGCGCGGCGCGCGCCGCCGCCGAGCAGGGCGGCGCAACTTTCCAGTGCCAGCTCGGCTTCCTCGCGCGGGCTGATGAGTTCGAGCGGCAAGCCGGTTTCTTTCCTGGCGTGGCAGAGGAACTCGGCGCCGTTGGCCGCCTGGCGACAGGCTTCGGTGGCGACGGCGCGCAGTCCGGCGACGGGGCGGCGGCCGAGACGTTCGGCGCAGTCGGCCAGCGCGGCCAGGGCGCGGTCCATGCCGCAGGTGCTGAGGCGGCCGGAATGGTGCAGTCCCTCGCCCAGCCGGACGACGCGACTGAAGCTTTCGACCACGCGGAACCCGGGGCCACAGGGGGTTCCGACCAGCATCCGGCAGTTGTTCGTGCCAAGGTCGAGCGCGGCGAAGGTCGGGCCGCCCGGGCGGCGGGCGGCCCACGGCTGGGCTGCCGCGGGAGAAGCGATTCCGGCCGGGGCGATGCCAAGGAGGGAGACGTCAACAGGGTACACGCCGGCAAGGGCCTGTCCCGAGCTGACGACTCCCGCGGGAGCGATGCCGGCGGGGGCGATCCCTTCGGGCGGCGCCGGCTCGGGCGCGAGGGGGGGCGATCGCGGCAACACGGCCTTCCTGTCGGTCGGGACTTGTCATAATCGGCACTTGGCGCCGCCACCGCAAGGCTTTACCCACCCCCGGTCGCCTTTGCAGTCGCTCGACGGAGTTCACCGATGCCCGAGACCGCCCCCCTGCCGGTCGATGCCCCGTTGCCGGTGGATGTCGGCAAGCTGTCGTTCGAGGACGCGCTGGCCGAACTGGAGCAGATCGTCCGCGGGCTGGAGAGCGGGCAGCAGAAGCTCGAGGACGCGATCGCCGCCTATGAGCGCGGCGCGGCACTGCGCCGGCATTGCGAGGCCAAGCTGGCGGAAGCCGAGGCGCGGGTCGCGGCGATCGTCGAGCGCGCGGACGGCAGCCTGGGCACCCGGCCGGCCGACTGATACCGCCGGCCTCTTCGGCCGGCCGGTATCGCGCATGGGGTTGGCGGGGCGGCCATGCGCAAAATCAAGGACATACCAGCGGCCAGGTGGACGCCGGACGAGTCATCGGCCAGGGCCGCTGGTATGAACCGCTCCCCCGCCGGGCGCGGCAGCGGCGCAGACTCCTTGCTCGCCGGATCATCATGCGGCCGACCCGCTACATCGTCACCTGCATGTCGGCGTCCACGGCGATCGCCTGACCGCTGATCGTGGCGCCGAAGGGACTGGCGAGATACAGCGCCATGTTGGCGATGTCCTGCTGGGTGACGAAGCTGCGCAGGCTGGTGGTGGCGACGGTGCGCTCGGTCATCTCGTTCTCCGAGATCCCCGCCGCCTTCGCCTTGGCGGCGATCACTGTCCGGATGCGCGGACCGTCAACCGGGCCGGGCAGGATCGCGTTCACCCTGATGCCGTCCGGGCCGAGCTCGATCGACAGCGACTTGGTGAACCCGACGACGCCCCATTTCGCTGCCGCATAGGGCGCGCGCAGTGGAAAGCCGAACCGCCCGGCGGCCGAGGAAAGGTTCACGACCGTCCCGCCGCCGGCCGCGCGCAGGGCCGGGATGGCGCGTCGCGCACAGTGGAACATGCTGGCGAGATCGATGCGCAACGTGGCGTCCAGCGCCTCCGGGTCCACCGCCTCCACCGGCGCGGTGGGGCCGGCGATGCCGGCGTTGTTCACCAACACGTCGAGCCCGCCGAGATGCGCGACGGCGGCATCGACGAAGGCCTCGCAGTCCGCCGCCACGCCGGCGTCGGCGCGCATGTGCGGGTGCGGGCAGGCGGCGAGGCTGGCGGGATCGACGTCGGAGACGAACACCGCGGCGCCGCAGGCGGCGAAGCTGTCGGCCATGACCCGGCCGATGCCACCCGCACCGGCGCTGATGGCGACCCGCAGGCCGGAAAGATCCACCGTCAGCGGCGTGCGTGCGCCCGTCACCATTGCGCCTCTCCCCCTGTCCTGCGGCGAACGTGTAGGATCGGTCCGGATCATGCAAGCCGGGTCATGCAAGGGAGTTGCCGGATGGGAGCGCGGACGGCGTCGGACGCCGCCGTCGTGCCGGCCGGGCGCATCGCGGCGCCGGGCCGGACGCGGCGCGGTGCCATGGCAGCGGCCGGACGGGCGGCGCCCGACGCCACGGTGCCCGACGCCGCGATGCCAGGTGCGGCCGCGGGCACGACGGCACCGGGCGTCGCCACCGCAGACGCGGGCGTAGCAGCCGAGGGCAGTGCAGCGGCAGCCCGGGAAACAGCCGCCCGGGAAACAGCCGCCCGGGAAACAGTAACCCGGGGCGCTCCGGCCGCGGACGCGGCCGCATCGGGGCTGGCGGCACCCGGCCTCGCGGTGGCCGAACTGATCGCCGTCCTTGCCGCGGTCACGGACGGCGAACCCCGGGTCCTCACCATCGCCGGCGGCCAGGCCCTGCCCTCGGGACCGCTGGAGCCCGGCCACCGCTCCCTGCAGGCCGGCCTGCGCGCCTGGGTGGAGCGGCAGACCCACCATCCGCTGGGCTATGTCGAGCAGCTCTACACTTTCGCCGACCGCGACCGGGCGGTGCAGGACGCGCGCCACATCTCCATCAGCTACCTCGGCCTGACGCGAGAGGCGCGCGCCGGCGGCGAACCCGGCGTCGGCTGGCACAGCTGGTACCGCTTCTTCCCGTGGGAGGACCAGCGCACCGGCGGCGCCGACATCGTCGCCGGAACCATCGCGCCGCACCTGCTCGCCTGGGCCGATACCGCCCCGGACCCTGCAGCGCGGCGCGAACGCCGCCAGCGCGCCGCGATCACCTTCGGCCTCGACGGCGGCGCGTGGAACGAAGAGCTGGTGCTGCAACGCTACGAGCTGCTGTGGGAAGCCGGTCTGGTCGCGGAGGCCGGCACCCCTGTCCCGCCGGTTCCGGGCACGCCGATGGGGCACGACCACCGCCGCATCCTCGCCACCGCGATCGCCCGGCTGCGCGCCAAGATCAAATATCGCCCGGTGGTGTTCGAGCTGCTCCCCGGCGCCTTCACCCTGCTGCACCTGCAACGCACGGTGGAGGCGCTCGCCGGCCGCCTGCTGCACAAGCAGAACTTCCGCCGCCTGGTGGAAAGCCAGGACCTGGTCGAGGAGACGGGAGAGACGGTGCGCGAAACCGGCGGCCGCCCGGCCCAGCTGTTCCGTTTCCGCCGTGCCGTGCGCGCCGAGCGCGCGGTTGCCGGCACCAAGCTGCCCCTGGCCCGGGCCGGCTGAACGGCGGACCGCGACGCGGTCCCGCGAGCCCCCGGGACTGCGATCTGAAGAATTGCGCGCCGAGGAATCAGAACCCCGGCGGAATCAGAGCCCCAGCCGACATCCGGCGCGCGCCGTCCGACCTTTCCGCTCACGGACCGCATACCACCCGCGCCGACGATGCCGCGCCGCAGCATCGTCCCCATTCCGACACGGGAATTGGCCGCCGCGGGTGCGGCAGGGGCAGAGACACCCGCGCCTGTCGGAAAGTTGTACCGCCTCGCCGTGCCCGGTCGCTGACAATTGTCAACCATCCTCCGACCCTCATATCCGGCGATCGTGTCGTTCCACTCCAACCGGTACGAACGACGCCGCTGCCGAACGGATCGGCAGGACGGACCACCGCAACGGATCAACTAGACGGCATCTCCCCCCGCGTGCGCCGCTCGATTTCCTATGTCCTCCCTTACGACCCAAGGAACAGAAAGGAGGGGGGTCATGTTCCTGCATCACAAAGAAACCATCCAGCCGGTCAACGTCGGCAAGCCCGATGCCCGCTTCGGGACTTTCCTGCTGGAGCAATTCGGCGGCGCCACCGGTGAACTCACCGCCGCGCTGCAGTACTGGGTGCAGTCCTTCCACGTCGAGAACCCCGGTATCCGCGACATGCTGCAGGACATCGCGATGGAGGAATTCGGCCATCTCGAAATGGTCGGCAAGCTGATCGCGCAGCACACCAGCAAGGTCGACCAGACCGCCGTCTACGACGCGCCGCTGTTCCGGGTGAAGGGCGTCGGCCCGCATTTCCTGGACAGCCAGGGCAACGCCTGGACCGCCGCCTACATCAACGAGGGCGGCAACGTGGTGCGCGATCTGCGCGCCGACGTCGCCTCGGAGGCCGGCGCGCGCCAGACCTACGAAGCGCTCATCAAGGCCTGCGACGACGCGGGCACCAAGAGGGTCCTCACGCATCTGCTCACGCGCGAGATCACGCACGCGAACATGTTCATGAAGGCGCTCGACTCCATGGGCAAGCTCACCGACCCGATGTTCGGCAACGTCCCGCCCGACGATACCGTGAAACTCGTGTTCAACCTCTCGCACGGGGAAGATGTCCGCGGCCCGTGGAACGAGGCACCCACGTTCGACTACGTGGCGGAGCCGAAGCCGGAGGGCGGCATGCCGCCGGCCCCGGTCAACCCCGACGACGAGCGCAAAGCGAAAACCAAGGCGCGCGCAGGCTGACGCAACACCCGCCCCCACGCGGCAGACGGCGCAGCCGCAGACGCCTGCGCCGTCCGCCGCGAATTGGCGATCAACAGGAGGTTCGCTCGATGGATGATGAAACGATGGAAGACCGGGCCGAGACCCTCGCGGGCGAAGCCCGCAAACGGGTCGGCGACATGGCCGGCAAGGCGGCCCCGGCCGCCGAGTTCGTCTACGACCAGGCGCGCGAACGGGCGCGCGGCGCGGCCGCGGCGCTGGCGGGCTCGGTGGAGCAGCAACCGCTCGCGGTCCTGCTCGCCGTGGGGCTGCTCGGCGTCGCGCTCGGCTTTCTTCTCGGGCGACGCTGACGGCCGCAGCGGCGCGGGCGCGGCGCGAAGGGCGCCGCCGCGCCGATGAACCGGCGGAAGACGGCGCGACCAAAACTTTCCCAACCAAATGGAGGTGAACGTGGGCGGTGGAATTCTTCTCTGGCTCCTGGGTGTCCCGATCCCGGTCATCATTCTTCTTCTGCTGATCTTTCGCTGACCGGAGCGGGGAGGAAACATCATGTCGGCACCGCCCATCACCGGCGTCCCCGGGGGCATGACTGTCGGCGTCGCTGCCGGCGTTCCCGGGGACGATCGCCCGGGGCTGGAGGCACGGACCTCCGCCGTCGCCTGGCCCGCCATTATCGGGGGAGCCTTCGCGGCGGCGGCGCTGACCCTGATCCTGCTCGCGCTCGGGGCGGGCTTCGGCCTCGCCTCGGTCTCGCCCTGGCCCGGTTCGGGCGCCACCGTCACGACCTTCACGGCCGCGACCGCGGTGTGGCTGATCGTCGTGCAGTGGCTGGCTTCCGGCGTCGGCGGCTACCTCACCGGGCGGCTGCGCACCAAATGGGTCGGGCTGCACACGCATGAGGTGTTCTTCCGCGACACCGCGAACGGCTTCCTCACCTGGGCGGTGGCGACCGTGATCGGCGCCGCCCTGCTCGCCTCCGTCGCCTCCGCGGTCATTGGGCGCACCGCCGCCGTGGCCGGCAACGTGGCATCCGGGGCGGCTGCCGGGGCAAGCCAGGCAGCAGCGCAGCCGGGTGGCGCGGCCACCGGGCCGACGGGGTATTTCGTCGACCGGCTCTATCGGAGCGACCATCCGGCGACCACCGGCCCGGCGACGGACGTGCGGGCGGAGACCACCCGCATCCTCGTCACCGGCCTCGGCCAGGGCGGCGTTTCCGCGGCAGACCGCGCCTATCTCGCCCAGCTCGTCGCCGTCCGCACCGGGCTGTCGCCGGCCGACGCGGACAAGCGGGTCGGGACGGTGCTGGCGGACGAAACAGCCGCGGAGGCGAAGCTGCGCGCGGCGGCGAACAAGGCGCGCAAGGCGGGGGCGACTCTCTCCATCGTCACCGGGCTGTCGATGCTGGTCGGCGCGTTCATCGCCTGCGTGGCCGCCGCCCTCGGCGGTCGGCAGCGGGACGCGCACCCGGCACTTTGAGGCTGCCCAAGCGGTCCCGACCCCCGGTCGGGACCGCCGCGGCGGCTCAGAACCGCTCCACCCAGGGCCGCACTTCCACTTCCCATGTCCAGGCGCTGCGGTCCTGGCCGATCAGGTGCCAGTAGGTCGCCGCGATCGCGTCCGGATCGAGCATGCTGTCCGGCGCGTCCGCCGGTTCCGCCCGCCCCGGGTTCCGGATCGCGCCGTCGATCACCACGTGCCCGACATGCACACCCTGCGGCGCAAGCTCGCGCGCCATGCTCTGCGCCAGGCCGCGCAGCGCGAACTTGCCCATCGCGAACGCCGCCGACTGCGGATAGCCCTTCACGGACGCCGAGGCGCCGGTGAACAGGATCGTCCCCGCCCCTTTCGGCACCATCAGCCGCGCGGCCTGCTGACCCACCAGGAAGCCGCCGTAGGCGGACACGGCGATCGCCCGCGCGACGTCCTCCGGCACCAGGCTGCCGATCGGCCCGCGGGCGCGGGCAGAGGCGTTGTAGACCACGACGTCCGGTTCCCCGAGCGAACCCACGATGGCGTCGAACAATCCCGCCACTTCCTCGGGCTCGGCGGCCTCGCAGGCAAACGACGCAGCGCCGGTTTCGGCGCACAGCGCCGCCAGCCGGTCGGGCGTGCGCGAGGCCAGCGCCACCTGCACGTTATGGCGCGCGAACAGCCGCGCGAGCGACGCCGACAGCCCGCTGCCGGTGCCGACGATGAGGGCGAGACGAGGCGGAGTAGGGTTCGTTTCCATCAGCGTGCTCCCGAAACCGGCACGATCGCGCCGGAGACATAGGAAGCGGCGTCCGAGACGAGCCACAGCACCGCCTCCGCCACCTCCTCGGCCGAGCCGGGACGGCCCATCGGCACCCCGGCGGTCAGTCGCGCCACCCGGTCCGGCAGGCCGGCGCGGGCGTGCAGGTCGGTCTCGATCAGCCCGGGGCTGACGGCGTTCACCCGGATGCCGCGCGGGCCAAGCTCGCGCGCCGCGCCGATGGTAAGCGAATCGAGCGCGCCTTTCGACGCCGCGTAGTGGATCCACTCCCCCGCCCCGCCCAGCTCCGCGGCGCGCGAGGAGACATTCACGATCGCTCCGCCGGCGCCGCCGCGATCGGTCGCCATGCGCGCCGTCGCCTCGCGGATCGCCAGGAAGGGCCCGCGCACGTTCACCGCCAGCACCTCGTCCAAAATCGCCGCGGTCACCGCGTCGATCCGCGCCGTCGGGCCGGTGATACCGGCGTTGTTCACCAGCGCCGTCAGCGGGCCGAACGCGCGATCGACGGCGGCGAAGGCGGCGAGGATATCGGCCTCCGCCGCCATCTCGGCGCGGATCGGCAACGCCCGGCCGCCGTCGCGCTCGATTCCGCCGGCCACCGCCTCCGCCATCGCCTGGTTGCCGCGCCAGGTCAGCGCCACCGCGTAGCCGCGCGCCGCGGCAAGCCGGGCGACGGCCGCGCCGATCCCCTGGCTGCCGCCGGTGACCAACATGACAGGCTGCATGTGACGCGCTCCCGCTGCTTGGGCGGGGATCAAAGCACGCCTGGACGCGACGCAGAAGCCGCGCCAGAGTCGCCGAAAGCTCCCGGAGGGCGTCCATGCAAAGCCTGATGCAGTCGCACCCGCTGCTGATCTCCTCGTTGCTGAAGCACGCGGCGCGCCACCACGCCGAGGCCGAGATCGTCTCCCGCACCGAGGAAGGTGCGCTCCACCGCACGACCTGGGGCGAGACCGAAACGCGCGCCCGCCGGCTGGCCCGTGCGCTCGCCGCGCTGGGGGTGGGCGCCGGGGACCGGGTCGGCACGCTCGCCTGGAACGGCTACCGGCATCTGGAGATCTACTACGCCGCGCCGGGGATGGGAGCGATCTGTCACACCATCAATCCGCGCCTGCATCCCGACGACATCGCCTATATCGTTAACCACGCCGGCGACGGCGTGCTGTGCGTCGATCCGGGCTTCGCCGGGCTGATCGAAACCATCGCGCCCGCGCTCCGCGCAACCGTGCGCGCGGTGGTGATGCTGACCGCGCCGGCGCAGATGCCCGCGATCCAGCTGCCCGAGGGGATGGCCCTGCTGTGCTACGACACCCTGCTGGCGGCGGCGGACGAAGCCTTCGCCTGGCCGGAGTTCGAGGAAACGACAGCCTCGTCCCTGTGTTACACCTCCGGCACGACCGGACGGCCCAAGGGGGTGCTGTACAGCCACCGCTCCACCGTGCTGCACGGCTACGCGATCAACATGGCCGACGTGCTCGGCCTGCGCGCGATCGACCGCGTGCTGCCGGTGGTGCCGATGTTCCACGTCAACGCCTGGGGAGTCCCCTACGCGGCGGCGATGGCCGGCGCGGCGCTGGTGCTGCCTGGCCGCCACCTCGACGGCGCCAGCCTGCATGCGCTGATGAATGCCGAGCGCGTCACCATCACCGCCGGCGTGCCGACCGTCTGGATGGGGCTGCTCGCACATTTGCGCGCCACCGGCGGACGGCTCGATACCGTGAACATCATCATGACCGGCGGGTCCGCCTGCCCGCCCCTGCTGATCGAGGCGTTCGGCCAGGAATACGGCATCGCCGTCGAGCACGGATGGGGCATGACGGAAATGAGCCCGGTCGGCACCTACAACAAGCCCAAGCCGGCGCATCTGGGCCTGGCGCCGGCCGCGCGCACCCGGCTCGGTCTCAAGCAGGGGCGGATCCTGTGCGGGCTCGACATGAAGATCGTCGACGATACGGGGGTCGAACTGCCGCGGGACGGTATCGCGTTCGGGGATCTGAAGGTGCGCGGCCCCTGGGTGACCGGCGCCTATTACGGCGACCCGCCGGGCAGCGCGCTCGACGAGCAGGGCTGGTTCGCCACCGGCGATGTCGCGACCATCGACCCCGAGGGGATGATGGAAATCACCGATCGTTCCAAGGACGTCATAAAGTCGGGCGGCGAGTGGATCAGTTCGATCATGCTCGAAAACCTCGCCGTCTCCCACCCCGATGTCGCAGAGGCGGCGGTGGTGGCGGCGGCACATCCGAAATGGGACGAGCGGCCGGTGCTGATCGTGGTGGCGCGGGCCGGGCGGAGTATCGACCCCGCCTCGGTGCTCGCGGTCTACGCCGACAAGGTGCCGCGCTGGTGGGTGCCGGACGCCGTGGTCGTGCTGGACGAACTGCCGCACACCGCCACCGGCAAACTGCAGAAGACCGTGCTGCGCGAGCGGTTCCGCTGCTACCTGACGGCGCGCGGCGGCGGGGCGGTCCGCAAGCAAGGCCAGGGGGGCGCTGCCCCCCTGGACCCCCCGCCAGGAAACTAGTCCCCTGGACCCCATCACCTTTGGTTCGGTGCGGGTGGGGGGTGTCACGGGTTCGGGCCGGGGCTGCCTGGGGCGGGCCGGTTGGGCAGGGACAGGGCGCGACTGCGCCCTGTCCCTGCCCAACCGGCCCGCCCCAGGCAGCCCCGGCCCGAACCCGTGACACCCCCCACCCGCACCGAACCAACGGAAGGGTTCCAAGGGCGAGCCCTTGGCGGGGGTCCAGGGGGCAGCGCCCCCTGGCCTTGCTTGCGGACCGCCCCGCCGCCCCGCGCGGTCAGGCCGGCAGCCGCACCGTGGCTTTCACGCCGCCGCCGGGTCGGTTCGCGAGCGTCACGTCGCCGCCGTGGGCGCGCAGGATGTTGCGTGCGATGGGCAGGCCGAGGCCGACGCCACCGGTTTCCCGGTTCCGGCTTGGCTCGCCGCGATGGAACGGCTCGAACACCAGGTCGAGATGTTCGGGCGGGATTCCCGGTCCGTCGTCCTCGATCTCCACCGCCACCATTCCGTCCGCGCCGGGCGGCAGCAGCCGCAGCCGCGCCGCGCCGCCGTACATCACGGCGTTGCTCGCCAGGTTGGCAAACGCCCGTTTGAGCCCGAGCGGGCGGCCGCGCAGGATCAGGTGCGCGGGTCCTTCGTAGTCCAGCGTTTCCGCCATTTCGGGCCGGGCGTCGGCCACCTCGTCGAGCACCGTGCGCAGCAGTTCCGCGAGATCGAGCGGCACGACCGGCTCGCCGGTGCGCGCGTCGCGGCCGAATACCAGGGTGGCGGCGACCATCGATTCCAGTTCCTCGAGGTCGGCCAGTATCTTGCGGCGCTGCTCGTCGTCCTCCACGAACTCGGCACGCAGCTTGAGCCGGGTGATCGGCGTGCGCAGGTCGTGGCCGATCGCGGTCAGCAACTCGGTGCGGTCCTGCACGAAGCGGCGGATGCGCACGGCCATCGTGTTGAAGGCGGCCGCCGCGGCGGCGACTTCCGACGGCCCGGTTTCCGGCAGGGCCGGAGCGTTCACGTCCCGCCCCAAGGCTTCGGCCGCCTCGGCGAGGGTGCGCACCGGCGCGGTCAACCGGCGCACCGCCCACAGGCTGAGCGCCGCCGCCGCCAGGGTCATCAGCCCGAACGCCCACAGGAAGGACGGGGAGTCCCAGGGCCGCAGCGGCGGCAGCACCGTGCGCACGTCGAGCCAGGTGCCGTCCGCCAGCAACAGCCCCAGCACCAGTTGCCGCCGCGCGATATTGCCGCGCATCATCACCTCGGCCGGGCGTTCGCGAGCGGGCATGGGGATCAGACGGAGGTTCACCCGGATCAGCCGCTGCAGCCAGAACGGCGCCGGCGGCATCGGCACGAGCGGCGGGGCCGTGTCGAGGCTTACGTGCAGCCCTGGACCGTGCGGCAGCCGCGCGAGCACGGCCGCGCGCCGATCGGGCGGTGTCAGCTCCACGGTGCGGTAGATCGTCATCACCCGGAAAGCCAGGTTACGCGCCTGCTCGAGCCGCAGCAGGTCGATGCGGTCGAGCGCGTGGATGGTCAGGCCTGCCGCCTGCACGAAGGCGAGGCCGACCAGCAGCAGTACCGTGGTGCGCGCGGCCAGGCTGCGCGGCCAGACGCGGAAGGTCACGGGCTGTCCTGCCGGCGTGCAGCGCTCCCCGTGCGCCTGATTGCCGGCCGACGGGGAACGGGCCGCACGAAGCTGCGACGGCGAGGTTGCGCCCGATCGCAGCGAGGAATTCCGGCTGGCCCCATGGGGTTTGTCCTCCGCGGCCCGGGTGTGCTCATGCCTTCTTTTGCAAACTCTCCGCGTCCTGTCACGCCGGGTCGGGGCCACGACGGGACGTGCGGCCATGCCGCGCCGTTTCTCTCAACCCATTCTTCATCTTTCGCGCCTAAGCGGATCGCTCCGCCCGGGCGGCCCGGCGCCGATCCGATCAGCGTGCCCGACGTCGTTCGCACCGCTCCCCTGCAACCCCACGAGCGCCCCGGCCCACCCGGATATGCCCTCCCCCGACCCGATCCCCCGCGCGCGGCTCAGCGCCGTCGTGGTCTCCTGCAATCGGGCCTGGTCGATCGAGACCTGCCTTGCCGCCCTCGCGTTCGCCGACGAGGTCATCCTGGTCGACAAATCCTCGACCGACGGCACCGCGGAACGCGGCGCGCAGCACGCCGACCGCGTCATCCGCGTGCCCTGGTCGCCGACCGTGGAGGCAACCCGCGCCTTCGCCGTCGCCCAATGCGCGCACGAGTGGGTGCTGCTGCTCGACGACGACGAATGCCTGAATCCGGAGGCCGTGCTGCTGATCGCGGCGGAACTCGCGGCGCCGCGGGCCGATATCTACTGCCTGCCGCTGCGCCATTACATCCTCGGCTGCCACGACGAGCGCTGCTACTACTGGCCGGAGTGGCATCCGCGCCTGTTCCGCCGCGATGCCGTCTCGTTCGCCGACACGGTACACGGCGGCATGGCCCTGCGGTCGGAGCGCATCCACCGCATCCCGACCGAAACCGGCGCCTGCATCCACCATCTGTCACACTGTTCCGTTTTCGAATGGATCGAGAAGACCAACCGCTACACCTCGGCGCCCGACCGGGTGCGGGCCGGCGTCGTCGAGACCGACCTCGCCGCCTTCGCCCACCAGGCGATCGACCGCTGGCACGCGGCCAGCCGTCCCGACGCCGCTGACGACGCGCCGAGTGCGGTGGCCCTGCTGCGCGCCACCTACGACATCGTCGACCGGCTGAAGACGTGGGAGGAGGAGCGCGGGCTGGACGGAGCGGCGGCATTCCGCGACGTCTGCGCGGCGTTGCAGGCGGCCTACACCGAGCGGCTCGTGCATCTGCACCGTCCGCATCGTGCGCCGGGGATCGCGTGCCTGCCCACCCCGGCCCCGCACGGCACCGCCGAGGCCAATGCCGCGGCACCAGTGCGCACGGCCGCCCTGCAGTCGATGCTCGCCGGCCTCCGCGCCGAGGCGGCGGGCCTCCAGGCGCAGCTCGGCGCCGAACAGGCGCGGGGGGCCGCGGACCGGGCGCTTAACGAAGCCGAACGCGGACGCGCCATCCGGGAGTTGGACCGACTGGCGGCCGAGCGCGACCGTACCCTCGCCGAGCAGGACCTGGCGGCGGCAACCCTGCGCACCGTTCAGGAGCGCGCCGGCACGCTCGAAGCCACCTTGCTCGACCTGCAACGCAGCACGAGTTGGCGCGCGACCGCCCCCCTGCGCCGCTTCGCCGCCCGGCACGGCTGGCTCGCGCACCAGTTCCGGCGCGGCGCGCGGCTGGCCGCCCGGCTCTTGGCGCGTGGGGCCGAGCGTCAGCCGGGCCTGGAAGCGCCCGGCGGATAAAATCGCCATCCGTGCCGCTGCCCGGGTCGCCGCCTTGCGCGATGCTCTGGCCGCTCCCCTGGCCGCTCCCCTGGCCGCTCCCCTGGCCGCTCCCCTGGCCGCCAGCGCCCCGCCTGGCGCCGCGGCATCAGCTGCCCCGACGCCCGACCCGGCCCTACCCGCGACCGAACCCCTCCCTTCAGCGTGGGTCGTCCTGGGCGGGGGGCGCCGCGCGCAGCACCGCCGTCATCGAGTCCGGCTCGGCCAGCGACAGGCTCACGCCACATGCGCAGCGCAGAGCGACGTGGTCGAACCGGTCCGACCCGCAGGACCAGCAGCGCAACGGCAACGTCGCGCGGCGGAAGATGTCGACCGTGGCAGTCCGGGCGGCCAGCAGGGCGACTTCCCCGGCCTCGAACAGGCCCGGCGCAGCCAGGCGTTCCGCCTCGGCCGGCGGGATTGCTTGACCGGTGGCAAGCCCATGTTCGATCGCCAGCAGCAGATGCAGGCTGGTCGGCGTCCCCGGCGCGCAGTGACGCAGATAGAGCGGGTGCCACGGCAGGGAGGTATGCAGGTCCTCGAGCACATAGAGCCCGCCCGGCCGCAGCAGAGGGAACGCCATCGCGAGACATGCCGCCTGGTGCTGCGGAATGTGGCTGCCGTCCTCGATCACGAGGTCGAAGCCGCCGCCCACGCCGCGCAGCGCGGCTTCGAGGGCCGGCCGATCGCCCTGGTCAGCCTGCACGTAGCGGATGGCAGGCCCCGCCGGCCACTCCGGTTGCACGGGAAGGATATCCACGCCGACGATCTCCGCGTCCGGAAACAGGCCGCGCAGCCAGCGGATCGAAGCACCGTTCAGGACCCCGAACTCCAGCACCTTCGCGACCGGGCCGAGGGTCGCGAAATGCCGCCGGTAGAACGGGCTGAAACGATGCCAGTAGTGCTTGTCCGAGCCGGCCGGATCGGTCCAGGGCAGCGCCCGCTCGCTCATGGCCTGCACGCCTTTCCGCTTGGCCGCCTGTCGCCGAACCGCGCCGGCGGGGCCCCGCGCGCCAGCATCGCGACCCTTCGAAGACGCTCCCGCCGTAGTCCGCACGCGGGGGCGGGTCAATCGAGGCGCGGTCCCGCCGGCCGCAGCGCGGCAGGTGGTGGTGCCCCGGTCTGAATTTCCGCAAATGGTGGCTGGCGGGCAGTCCCGAAATCTACTGTGATACCGGCGGCCTCTTCGGCCGGCCGGTATCGCGCATGGGGTTGGCGGGGCGGCCATGCGCAAAATCAAGGACATACCAGCGGCCAGGTGGACGCCGGACGAGTCATCGGCCGGGGCCGCTGGTATGACCTCACGATGCGGCGGCGGAATTGCCGCCGCACCGTGGGCATGCTCAGGAACCGGACAGGAAGCTCTCCGGCAACCGCAGATCCGTCCGCGTTCCTTGGGCCGCGGCCGATACGGATGCCCATCGGTCCCAGGTTGCCAGTCGGTCCTCATAGAACTTGCGCACCATCGGAATGATGGACGCGCCCAGCAAGATACGCAGCGGCGGCTCCGCAGCATCCACCACTTTCAGGATCGCCTCGGATGTCGCCTGAGGATCACCCATGCTCTCCGAGGCGAACGCCGCGAAAAGCTGTTCCCTGACCGGGTTGTAGGCTGGCATGGGCGAGGAAGCCCGGATGGAGCTCGGGTCGGCAAAATCCGTGGCATAGCCGCCTGGCTCGATCAGCGTGACCTTGATGCCGAAGGCCGCCACCTCCTGCGACAGCGCGTCCATCAACCCTTCCAGCCCCCATTTGGACGCGTGATACATGGCCACGATGGGGAATGCGCCCACGCCGCCGATGCTGGAGACGGCCAGGATATGGCCGGATTTCTGCGCACGCAGGAACGGCAGCGCCGCCTGTGTCACCCACAGCGCACCAAACAGGTTGGTCTCGATCTGAGCACGCGCCTCGGCCTCGCTGAGTTCTTCGACGGCTCCGAGCTGGCCGTAGCCGGCATTGTTGAGGACGATATCGAGCCGCCCGAATGCGTCGTTTCCTTTCGCCACGGCCTCGAAGGCTGCGGCCCGGTCGGTGACATCCAGCGCCAGCGGCAGGATCGACTCCCCATACAATGCCACAAGCGGTTGCAGTACGGCTGGATTGCGTGCTGTCGCGACCACCTTGTCCCCCCGCTTCAGCGCCGCCTCCGTCCAGACCCGGCCAAAACCGCGGGACGAGCCTGTGATGAACCACACTTTTCCGTCGGACATGATCACTCTCCTTCTCAGGGAATCTGACATTCTGACATTTTTCGGCATTACGTCATGACCCTGACGAGATGACATTCGGCGTGCGAATGTCAAGATAGGAGGTATGAACGAATCGGCGACACCCCCCTCAAAGCGACAGCGCGCCATCGAGGCGGGCACGCGCGTCTTCCTGCGCTTCGGCTTCGCGCGGGCGACCATGGGTGACATCGCGCAGGCGGCCGGCATGTCGCGCCCGGCGCTCTACCTGATCTTCTGCAGCAAGGAGGAGGTGTTCGAGGCCGTTGTCGCCCACTGGATCGAGGAAAGTTTGGCGCGGATCGCCGCCGGCCTCGCCACCCGCTCCACGCTTGGGGAGAAACTCCGCTTCGCCTGCGAGATCTGGTGCGTGGAGGGGCTGGAACGGGCCCTTGCCAACCCGGACGTGCGCGATATGTCCGGACTACCCGCCGTTCGGAAAAGCTACGCTCGGTTCGAGGCGTGTCTGACCGACATCCTACGAGAGGCGGTCGAGCGTTCGGGCCTCCGCGTCGCGGCAGGTGACCTGGCGCGCGTGATCGTCTCTGCCATGCAAGGTCTCAAGCAGACCGCCCAGAGCAGTGAGGAGATGCGGCACCTGATCGCTGTTCAGATCTTAGCAATTGAACGTGCCCTGGCCTCCCGTCCGCGATCAGGTGAACACTGATCTGTTCCGTCGGATGATCAGCACGCGGCACACATTGAGGGAGCGGGGCACAAGCGGCCTCCGAACCGAAGAGTCATCGTCGGGGATGGCAGAAACACCCTGAGGGCCTGCGTTGGGTCGAAACCCGAAATTCAAACCGAGACACGACCCAGCCGGTTGCCTGATCGCCGCGTCCCCGCTATCTGCGCGCGCTCCGCCCGTGGCAGGCTCGCCGTCCCGGGCCGCCTGCCACGCGGGTGACACAGCCGATGCTGCCACAGCCGATGCCGCCATTGGCGATGCTGCGACTGGACCGGATCGGCCGCCGCTTCGCCGGCGGGGTGGAAGCGCTGGCCGATGTTTCCCTCACGGTCGAGGAAGGCGATTTCGTCGCCCTGCTCGGCCCCTCCGGCTGCGGCAAATCCACCCTCCTGCGCCTCATCGCCGGCCTCGACCAGCCCGATAGCGGGCGGATCGCCTGGGCCGCCGGCCAGCCGCCGGCACCGGGGGAGATCGGATTCGTTTTCCAGGACCCCACCCTGCTCCCCTGGGCCACCGCGGCGGCCAACGTCGCGCTGCCGATCCGCCTGCGCCGCACCGACCCGGCCGGGGCCGCCGCGCGCGTGCGCGCCGCCCTCGCCGACGTCGGCCTTGCCGGGTTCGAAGATGCCCGCCCGCGCCAGCTTTCGGGCGGCATGCGCATGCGAGTGTCGATCGCCCGCGCGCTGGTGACGCGGCCGCGGCTGCTGCTGCTGGACGAACCCTTTGCCGCGCTCGACGAATTCACCCGCCACCGGCTGCAGGAAGACTTGCTGGCGCTGTGGCGCACGCACCGCTGCACGATCGTCTTCGTCACCCATTCCATCTACGAAGCCTGCTTCCTCGCCCGCCGCATCGTGCTGATGACGCCGCGCCCCGGACGCATCGCGCGCGAGCTTGCACAAACCCTGCCCGAAAGCGCCGGCCGACGGCTCGACCCGGCCTACGCCGCGCTGGTCGCGGATGTCACGCAGGCCATGACGGCGGTGCTGGCATGACGCCCCGCGGCTTCGAACGCCTCGCACCGGCGGCATTCGGCGTGGTCGTGCTGGTGGCCTGGCAGGGGCTGGTCTGGGGCTTCGCGGTGCCCGCCTACCTGCTGCCCGGGCCGGCGGCGATCGTCGCCGCATTCTTCGCCGCGCCGCGGCTGCTGCTGGGCTCGCTGCTCGCCACCCTGGCGGTCACGGTCGTCGCGCTGCTGGTCGCCGCGATGCTGGGCGGGGCGATGGCGCTGCTGATGGAACTCAGCCGCCTGGCGCGCGCGGCCATTCAGCCCTGGGCGGTGATCCTGCAGGTCACGCCGATCGTTGCGATCGCGCCGCTGATCATCGTGCTGGTGGGCAACCCGTTCGCGGCACTGGTGGTATGCGCAACGATCGTCGCCTTCTTCCCGGTGTTCGCCAATACGGCCGCCGGCCTCGCCGCCGTACCGGCGGACCTACTCGATCTGTTCCGCCTCTACGGCGCCGGGCGGCGACAGACCCTGTGGTTGCTGCGCCTGCCGACCGCTCTGCCCTACTTCCTGGCCGGATTGCGGATCTCCGGCGGCCTCGCGCTGGTCGGCGCCGTGGTGGCCGAGTTCGTCGCCGGCTCCGGCGGCTTCGCCTCGGGCCTGGCGTACCGCATCCTGGAAGCCGGCTACCGGCTGGAAATCCCGCGCATGTTCGCCGCGCTGGTGCTGCTGGCATTCGCCGGCATCGGCATCAACGCGGCCCTCGGCGCCCTCGCCACTCTGCTCCTGCACCGCCGCGGCGACGGCTGAGGGGATGGGCAGCAAAGCCAGGGGGGGCGCTCCCCTGGCCTTGCTGTCGAGCTCCCGGCTATCGCGCGACGACGCGGAACCGGCGGCGGCGCGCCTGGACACTGGTTTCGGTGGGCAGTTCAAGCGGCAGCAGCGGCGCGCCCGGGGCCGCGGGCTCGGTTTCCTCGGGCTCCGGCGCCGGCAGGTCGTGCCGGCCCAGGTAGTTGGCGGCGAGGTGGCGGAACACGTAGTCGAGCAGGGAAGACGCCTGCGCGACCGCGGGGTCGCCTTCCACCGCGCCGGAGGGGCCGAAGCGGGTCAGGGTGAAGGCATCGACGAACTCGTCGAGCGGCACGCCGTGTTGCAGGCCGAGGCTGACGGCGGCGCCGAAACTGTCCATCAGGCCGCGGAAGGCGGGGCTTTCCTTGTGCAGGGCGATCGAGAGTTCGCCGAGGGTTCCGTCGGCGTATTCGCCGGTACGGAGATAGAGGCGGTGGCCGCCGATGGCGGCTTTCTGGGTGTAGCCGGCGCGACGCGGCGGCAGGTCGCGGCGCCCGCCGGTGGCGGCGGGGACGGCGGGAGCGGGGAGGAAGGGCCGCGCGGCGAGCACGGCCGGGCGGACGGGCAGTGCATCGAGGAACGGGGCCACGGCGTCGTGCATGGCGGCGTGGGCGGCGGCGCCGGCCGCCGGGAACGGGGTGGCACCGGCAAGCAGCGCGGCAAGCGCTGCCTCGGCGTCGAGGCCCTGGGCGCCGAGCCAGGCGCGAGCGGCACGGGTGAGGCCGCCGGCGGCGGACAGCGGCGAGAAGGCCGGAGCGATGCCGCCGGTTTCAGCGCCGAGCAGTGCCTCGGCGGGACCGGGGGCCGTAACGGCGATGGCGAGTGGCAGCGGTGGCGCGGCTTGGCCCCCGGCGCGCCGGGTGGCCTCCTGCACGGAGGCCCGGGCGGCTGCCTCGGCGAGGCCCGGCACCACGGTTGCGGGCGGCGGCGCAACCTGTCCCGAGCGGAGCGGCGCGCCGGCGTGGCCACGCAGGATCGCGGCCAGCGCGCGTGCCACGTCCCGTGCCGCGGCGGAGGCGTAATCGATGCCGAGCGCGGCGAGCAGCCCCGCCAGGTCGGCAAAGCCGATCCCCGGTTTTTCCGCCGGCTGGGGCTCAAACAGCCCGCCCGGCGTCCGGGCCACCTGGCCGGTCGGGGCCGCGAGCGCGAGGGCCGCGGCGATTGTTTCGACCGCCTCGACGAAGCCCGCTGTATCGAAGCCGCCCAGCGGGTCGAGGAACCCCGGAAGGTTGAGCACGAAGCGGATCGGCAGGTCGGCGCGGCCCTGCCACAGCGCCGCCTCCGGCGCCGCGCGCCGGCGCAGCAGCAGCAGGTTCAGCCGCTCGGCCAGCGGTTGCGTCCCCGCCGCGGCCGGCGCGGCGCGGGCGGCGAGCGGCTCGATCCAGGCCGCCGCCGCTGTCGGCAGCGCCACCGGCCCTTGCCCCGGCGCGAGCCCTGCCAGCGCCGCCGCGGCGCTGTCTTCCCAGGCGGCGGGGAAGCTGACGAGCCGGGGGGTGGCATCGGGATCGGCGCCGGTCGCGAGCCGACGCAGGCGGACGCCGTGCCAGGTGGGATGTGCTTTCATACTCCGGATCTTAGGACCGTCCGCCGGGTGTGGTGAAGGGTATTTTGCGGTCGGCGAGGCCGATGACCACAAAATCCTGTGGATGATCCCGATCTTCGGCTCTCGCGCGCGGCGGTGCTTGACAGCCCGCGCAGCCCGGCGCGCGATACCGCCCGGCTGCCGCCAGAGGAGGAAACGCCATGCCCGAAGGCCTCGCCCCCAGCCCACCGGCGCGCCCGCGCCTGTTGGGCCCCGGTCCCTCGCCGCCGTCCTGCTATGTGGACGTGGAAGGCATGGCGTGGGAGACGTCGCAATTCCCCGGCATCCGCCACAAGGTCCTGTATCGCGATCCGGCGACCGGGATGTCCACCCTGCTGTTCCGCCTGGAGCCCGGCGCGGTCGTGCCGCTGCACGAACATACCGGGGTGGAGCTGACCTATGTACTGGAGGGTAGCCTGGAGGACGACGAAGGGTCCTGCAGCGCCGGCAATTTCGTCTGGCGCCCGGCCGGC
Source organism: uncultured Pseudomonadota bacterium (assembly GCA_963708095.1). Taxonomy (GTDB): domain Bacteria; phylum Pseudomonadota; class Alphaproteobacteria; order Acetobacterales; family Acetobacteraceae; genus JAJZVS01. The sequence continues at coordinate 309,956 of OY970182.1, read as the reverse complement.
AACACGCATGAGGCGCGGGCCCCGCACGGGGCGCTGATCCTCGGCGTGTTCATGCGGCCCAACCATTTCGCTGCCGGGCAGAAGTTCTTCACCAACTCAGAGCCGGGATAAGTCCCGACCGGGTCACGCGGCGAATTGGGTTACTTCCGGCTGCGCAGCGCGGCGTCGGCCCAGGTTTCCAGGCGCCGGGCCGTAGAGTGCACGTCCTCGGTGCGTCCGCGCAGCCCGGTGAGTTGCGCGTGATAGGCGCGGACCGTACCGTCGAGCCCCGCAACGCTGCTTTGCAGCACGCTCAACCCGTCGCGCCAGGTCGCCACCGCCGCGCGCTGTTCGGCCAGCGCGGCGTCGAGCAGGGCGATCGCGCGGGCCAACCGCTCCGCCGCCTCCGGTTCCGCCGCGGCGGCGGCCGGGCGGGCGGGAAATGGGATGATCCGGGCGGTGGCAGGCATGACGAAATCCCCGATTGCGGCAATGGTTAATAAACCATGAAGCGCGGGGAGGCGAGCGGAAAATCCCATGGGGAGAGAATAGTCCCATGGAAAACACATGCTCTTGTATGTTCGTCCCGTGACCTCCGTGTATGCTGCGGGCGCGAAGGTTGCACACTGGCGAGCGCGGTCATAATTTCGCCGCATGGCGCGGTCGGCGGCAATGGCGCCGCCTTATCTCACATGAAGGATGCTCTCATGAGCGGCTCGGCCAAGCGGTCCGTCACCATCACCCTCGACGGCTCCAACAAATCGTCCAGCCTGCCCCTACTCGACGGGACGATCGGGCCGGCGGTCGCCGACATCCGACGGCTCTACGGCGACCTCGGCATCTTCACCTTCGATCCGGGCTACGGCGCCACCGCCGCCTGCGAGAGCAAGATCACCTATATCGACGGCGACGAAGGCGTGCTGCTGTATCGCGGCTATCCGATCGAGCAACTGGCGGAACATTCCACCTTCGTGGAAGTCGCCTACCTGCTGATGAACGGCGAGCTGCCGACGCCGGCGGAGCTGAAGGAGTTCGAGCTCGGCGTCCTGCGCCACACCATGCTGCACGAGCAGATCCGCAGCTTCTACAATGGCTTCCGCCGCGACGCCCACCCGATGGCGGTGATGTGCGGCGTGGTCGGCGCGCTGTCGGCCTTCTACCACGATAGCCTGGACATCACTAACCCGGAGAGCCGGCGCGTCAGCGCCTTCCGCCTGATCGCCAAGATGCCGACCATCGCGGCCTGGGCGCACAAGTACAACATCGGCCAGCCGTTCATGTATCCGCGCAACGACCTCGGCTACGCGGAGAACTTCCTGTACATGTTCAACGCGGTGCCGGCCGAGCCGTACAAGGTCAATCCGGTGCTGGCGCGGGCGATGGATCTCATCATGATCCTGCACGCCGACCACGAGCAGAACGCGTCCACCTCCACCGTGCGGCTCGCGGGCTCCACGGGCGCCAACCCGTTCGCCTGCATCGCCGCCGGCATCGCCTCCCTCTGGGGTCCGGCGCATGGCGGTGCGAACGAAGCGGTGCTGAAGATGCTGGCCCAGATCGGCCACGTCCGCAACATCCCCGAGTTCCTGTCCGAAGTGAAGGACAAGGGCAGCCACGCGAAGCTGATGGGCTTCGGCCACCGGGTCTACAAGAACTACGACCCACGCGCGAAGATCATCCAGAAGGCCTGCCACGAGGTGCTGGGCGAGCTCGGCATCAAGGACGACCCGCTGCTCGATCTGGCGATGGAGCTGGAGAAGATCGCGCTCAACGACAAGTATTTCGTCGACCGCAAGCTGTATCCGAACGTCGATTTCTATTCCGGGATCATCCTGAAGGCGATGGGCTTCCCGACCTCGATGTTCACCGCGCTGTTCGCGGTCTCGCGCACCGTCGGCTGGATCAGCCAGTGGACCGAGATGATGGAGGACCCCGAGCAGCGCCTCGGCCGGCCACGCCAGATCTACACCGGGGCGCCCAAGCGCGACTACGTCACCCCCGGCCGGCGCGGCTGATCTCCGTCGCGCGTTTACCTTCGCTTAGCCCCCGCGACGGAGACTGACCGCCTCCGTCGCGGGGACAAGCGGTGCTGTTCAATTCCGAGCCCTTCGTGCTGGGCTTCCTGCCCGCCGTGCTGGCCGGCTATTTCCTGGCCGGCCGGCTTGGCGGCGCGCGCGCCGCACTGGCGTTCGTGATCGTTGCCAGCCTGTTCTTCTACGGCTGGTGGAACCCGCCTTTCGTGCTGCTGCTCGCGGGCTCGATCGCGGGGAACTACGCGATCGGCCAGCACCTGCTGCACCTTGCCGGGGCGGGGCGGAAACGGACCGCGCGGGTGTGGCTTGCCGCCGGCGTCGCCGCCGATCTGGCGCTGCTCGGGTGGTTCAAATACGCGGACTTCCTTGCCGGCAGCGTCGCGGCGCTGTTCGGCGCCGATGCGCCCGAGCTGCACATCTTCCTGCCGCTCGCGATCAGCTTCTTCACGTTCCAGCAGATCATGTTCCTGGTCGACAGCAGCCAGGCGGCGCGCCCGGACGGCGGGTTCCTGGCCTATGCGGCGTTCGTCGCGTTCTTTCCGCACCTGATCGCCGGGCCGATCGTGCGGCCGACGGAAATCATTCCGCAGTTGCTCGCCCCCGACATCGCCCGGCCGCGGCAGGAGGCGCTGTGCGACGGCGCCACCATCTTCCTGCTCGGGCTCGCGAAGAAGCTTGTGCTGGCGGATCTGTTCGCGCGCTTCGCCGATATCGGCTTCGATGCCGCCGCGCACGGAGCGCAGCTTACTTTCTTCTCCGCCTGGTATGCGGCGCTGGCCTATGCGTTGCAGATCTATTTCGATTTCTCCGGCTATTCGGACATGGCGATCGGGCTGGCGCGGATGCTGAACGTGCGCTTCCCGCTCAATTTCGCCAGCCCCTACCAGGCGCGCGACATCGCCGCGTTCTGGCGTCGCTGGCACATCACCCTGGGCGGTTTCCTGCGCGACTATCTGTATATCCCGCTCGGCGGCTCGCGCGCGGGGGAATGGAAGCGGGTGCGTAACCTGATGCTGACCATGCTCGCCTGCGGGCTGTGGCACGGGGCTGCGTGGCGATTCGTGCTGTGGGGCGGGCTGCACGGAGCGTTTCTGGCGGGACACGCGGGCTGGCGGCGATCGGGGTGGCAGCTGTGGGGGCCGGCGGCGCAGGGGCTGACCTTGCTTGCGGTGGTGGCGGCCTGGGTGCCGTTCCGTGCTGCGGGGCTCGGGGTCGCGCTGTCGGTGCTGCGCGGGATGATCGGGCTGCACGGCGTCGTGCTGCCGGCGATGATCGTGCAGTTTCTGCCGCCGCTCGGCGTGCTGGCGCGGCCGGTGCCGCTGCTCGCGCATCTGGGGGCGGCGCGGACCTTGAGCTTTCCGGAGGTGTCCGCCTGCCTCGCGCTCGGCTGGGGGATCGTGCTGCTGGTGCCTCATCTGCACGCGCTGAGCGCGCGGGCGCGCAGCCTGGCCTTGACGGCGAGTTTCGCCTTCACGGTGCAAGGGCTGTTCTTCGCACCGAAAGTGGTGCCGTTCCTGTATTTCCGGTTCTGATGGGCGTTGGGGGGAGGGCCCGCGCAACGGCCCCCCTGCTGCGCCTGCTCGCCGCCTGCGCCGCGTCGCTGGTGCTATATGCAGTCCTGTTCGGCTGCGTGCTGGACCGGCCGCTCGCCTACGGGTTCCTGCGCCAGGAGATCGACCTGAAGCTCGCCCGCGGGGCCGCGGTGGGCAGCCCGAAGCTCGTCATCCTGGCCGGCTCGAACGGGCCCTATTCGCACCGCTGCGAAACGATCGCGCCGATCCTCGGCATCCCGTGCGTGAACGGCGGCGTCGCGGTGGGCATCGGGCTCGACTACCTGTTCGCCCGCTGGGAACGCCGGCTGCACCCGGGCGATGTCGTCTACCTGCCGATGGAGGCGGCGCAGTACAGCCACTCCCGCGCCACGACCGACCTCGGCCCCGACGCCTCGATCATGTTCCGCCACGACTGGCGCACCCTGGGCCGCCTGCCGCCCGACCGTTGGGTGGCGGCGCTGTTCTCCTTCGACCTGCGCTACGCCCTGATGGCGGTGATCGAGCGCGTTCTGACCGCCGACGGCTTCCGCGATCCGCGCGCCGCCGACGAAGGAAGCACCGACGCCTGGGGCGATCACACCGGCCACACCGCCGCGCTCGCCGCCCCCTACCGCGCCGTGCTGGCGCGCGCGCACCCGACCTACCCGAGTGCAGCGCAGGTGGCGCACGGCTACGGCGCGCGGCTGATCGTGGGTTTCCTCCGCTGGGCGCGCACGCACGGGGTGCGCGCGATCGGCGGCCTGCCGACCGAGTTCATCGACGACCCGATGTCCCCCGCAACCCGCCGCGCGATCGCCGCGGTCTATCGCGCCAACGGCGCGGGCTTCCTGGAACTGCCGAACTGCAGCCTGTATCCGCGCGCCGATTTCTTCGACACGCCGGACCATCTGTCCGAGCCGTGGCAGATCGTGCAGTCGGTCGCGGTCGCACGCGGCCTGCGGCGGATGCTGGACCGCGCGCCGGCGCGGCCGCTTATGGCTCGTGTGACTTCGCCTTCCGCGCCTTCTTCCCCGCCGGCGGGACCGTGACGTCCGCCGGTTCGCCGGGTGCGAGCCCGCGCAGGAACCCCGTGCGCGCCTTTGCCCCTTCCAGCACATAGGCGTGGTCGGAGGCGTTGGTGACGAAGCGCGCACCCATGCCGATGTAGCGCGCGGAGTCCTCGCGCCCGTTGATCCCGCCCATGCCGAGCACCTTGCCGTGCTTGCGGCAAGCGCGCGCCACCGTTTCGTACGCCGCGACCAGTTCCGGATGGTCCATCTGGCCGGCGACGCCGAGGTCCGTCGTGAGGTCGAAACTGCCGATCAGCAGCACGTCGATGCCCTCCACCGCGGCGATGTCGGCAGCGTTCGCCACCGCCTCCGCGGTTTCGATCATCACGACCGTCAGGATTTCGGCGTTGATCGCACCCTGCGCTTCGGCGACGTCCGCGGGCGGCTGATACAGATAGGCGGGCGGCGGCCCACCCCAACTGCGCGTGCCGGCGGGCGGGTAGTGGAACGAAGCGGCAATCTGGCGCGCCCGCTTCGCGGTATCGACATGCGGCACGACGATCCCGAGCGCGCCGTTGTCGAGCAGCCTGGTCGCTTCATCGAGCGCGCCGGCGCAGACGCGCACCAGCGGCGTGATGCCGGTCGGCAGCGCCGCCAGGCAGAGCTGCGTCGCTTCCTGCACGCTGAACGCGCCGTGTTCGGTGTCGATGAACAGGAAGTCGTGGTCGGAGGCGGCGGCGAGCAGCGGCACGGCGACGGTGCGCAGGTGGTGGACGAGAAAGCCGAGCACGAGGTGGCCCTCGGCGAGCTTGCGTTTGGTGGTGTTCTGCACCAGGGCCATGGTGGGGGGTTCCTCTCCCTCGGAGTGGTTTTTGTTTCTTGTTCCGATCGCCCGTTATCGTGGGCCGTAGGCGACCGCGGACAGGCTGTTGTAGGGCGAGCCGTGCACCAGCTTCGTGCTGACCACGAGATAGAGCACCACCTGCTTCTGCCGGTCGACGATCCGCCAGATGCGCAAGACCTTGAAGATCGGCGAGGCCGAGGCGGTGAACACGAGGTGCTTTTCGGGCAGGTTCGGGGGGACCACCACGGCGGAGACCGCCCGGCAGGCGATGGAGAAGCGCGACGGATCGGTGGCCAGGCCGACGAAGCCCTTCATCCCGCCGGTTTCCGCGCGGGAGACGTAGCAGGAGACGCCTTTGACCTCGGGGTCGTCGTAGCGCTCGACGACGATTTTGTCGTCCGGGCCGAGCCAGCGGAAGTTGGTGTTGACGGCGCCGACGGTGGTGCGGGCGTGCGCGGCCGGGGGGGCGAGCACGGCGGCGGCGATGGGGGCGAGCAGGCAGGCGGCCAGGAGGGTCGGGCGGGGGGAGCGCATGGCAGTCTTCCTATGGGGCGGCCGCGCGCGGGGTGGGGATCGCCGCTGGTCCGGGCGGGTGGAGGGCAGCATGCGGGGGGGGCTGGGTCAACGGGGTTGGGGGTGGACGATCGTCGAGATCGGCCGGGGTAGCGCGAGCGACGCGGGCGGCACGCCGCCCCGGCTGGCGGGGCCGGCGGACAATGTCGGAGGCGAGTCACGGAATGCCAGCGCATACTGGCGCGGCAACCGGGCGGTCGCCACGTGCGGGCCGACGCGCAGGCGGGTGGCTTCATCAAGCGCGGCGGCACAGACGCAGATCAGGGCGTGACGCTGGTGGGCAGCACAGGAAGGCAAGCGGCAACACGCCCTTCCGACGAAGGCCGCTGCAAGGCGTAGCGCCCGTCGGAAGCCGCCGAGTAGCGTCTGGGAGCCGACGGTGCCGGCGACGCGCGGCATCTCTGGCATCTGTAGATTCTCGCCTGGTCTGGTCCCTTTGACACCGGAGCGCACACCAACGATCATAAGGGAATCGCGAGCTCCGACATCTATGGAGCTGCAATGAGGGCGACTGCCGGGGAGTTTACATGGCGGGTTCAGAGAAGCCGCGGAGTGCTTCCTCCGCTGAAGAGGAAACCGAAACCTCCTTCGAGGCCGATTTCATTGAGCAAGCGGAGTATCTGCAAGAAAGTGACTTCGCAGTTCTAAGCGCGGACCATCCAGACGAAGAAAGTATCGTCCGCCGGCTTTCTGTCGGTGGTGCCAAGCTACTCGTAGGGCCAAGAGGGTGCGGGAAGACCACCCTCATGCTGAAAGCTTACTATCACGTCCTCCGTGATCCGATCTCGCCCACGCTTCCAGTGTACGTAAACTTCAAGCTTTCGCTCAAACTAGAACCATTATACGTCAACACCCCGAACGCCACATACTGGTTCCGCCAGTGGCTTGTCTTGAAGGTGTACGAAGGTATCCGGCAAGCGGAAAAGGAGGCCAAGCGGTTCCAGATTCCTCGTGGAACTCCATCCACAGGCACGATTGCCGCGGCGCTCCGTATGCTCGAGGCAGGCAGGCTCGAGGGTGTGGGAGACGAGACGGCCTTCACGATTGAAGGTCTAGCAGAGAACGTTTCGAAGATACTGGGCGGGTCCGACTTGGTGCGATGTGTTATCCTGATGGATGATGCAGCGCATGCATTCTCTCCCAGGCAGCAGGAGGACTTCTTCGAGTTCTTTCGTCAGATCAAAAGTAAGGAGATCTCGCCGAAAGCGGCGATATACCCCGGCATTACCACTTACTCTCCGACCTTCCACGTAGGCCACGACGCAGAGCAGATAGATGTATGGGTGCGCCCTGATCGAATGGCGTACGTGCCCTTTATGCGATCGTTGGCTGAGAAGAGGTTCCGCGGCTCGCTGCCGGCCTCCTTGGCAGCCACCCCGAACGCACTCGAGTTTCTTGCCTATGCTTCCTTCGGCATCCCCCGTTCGTTCCTCAACATGCTGCGAACGTTGTACCAGAGCGCTGACAGCGTGCTGCAAAGTGGGTCCCTCGATCGACGCAAGGTTCTGGACGTAGCGAAGCAGAGCAGAGAGTTTGCCCACCTAATCTACGAATCACTGGCGACCAAACTTCCAGCGTACCGAGAATTTGTAGGCACAGGAAATAAATTCTATCAACAAACAGTGGCCGCAGTAAAGACATTTAATCAGAACAAATCCCTTGACAATCAAGCAACAGAATTTGGCCTCAAACGCCCGGTCTCGAATGAATTGCAAAAGGTCCTGAGCTTCTTCCAGTACGCCGGCCTCGTGATGCCCACAGGCGAGAACAGCCGTGGCGTGAAGGGCGTGTTCGACCTCTACATGATCCACTTCGGGGATCTGATCACGGAGAACGCGATAGTAGGACACAGGGCGAAAGCGCTTGATGCCTTTGTGCACGCGTTCTCGGCTCAGACCCATCAGGCGTGGCCACGGATTTCTCCTGAGGCCTTTTTAAGTAGGGACAAATATCCCTCTCTGTTCCGGCTGACGCTGCCCAACTGCCAAAAATGCGGAGCGGAACGTCCCAACGAACACGCACGTTTCTGCCAACAATGTGGCGCACAACTTAAAACCGCCTCCCTCTACGACGAACTTACAAACCAAGATATCAACGTGTTGCCTCTCAGCAAGAGAATGGTAATGCGCATAAAGAGACATTCTGTAATCAGGACGATAAAGGATGTTCTAATTGATAGCACGAAGACAGAACTCAGGAGTATCCCCTATATTGGGCCCGTACGGGCCACCAAGATCGCGAGCTACGCCGAAGAGTATGTTGCGTGATCATGGAAATCGCAGATTACGTCTGTGGAGCTCCATCCACGTTCAAGCTCGACAATCTGGCAGATGTTTTGGTCGAGGAGGGGATTTCAAACCCAATTGATGCGTTTCGTATCCAGCTTGCGGCGCTGCTCTCATACGGCACCGAGGAACGATTGGACCAGTGTGATTTCCTAGGTCGCCTGCTCGTTCTCGGGATTGTGTCTGCCGCTGAGGGGTATTTTCGTGCAGTAATCGCGGAAGTTATGAGGAGGTGCCCGCTCGCACAGAAGGCAGCCTCTGAAAAGAAGATCAATTTGGGTGGCCTTCTGTGGCACGGGAACGTCGGGCTAAGCCTAAGTGCCTTTGATGACCTCTCCTTTTCGAGCGCAGACAGTCTGAAAAAAGGGGCGTTTGGCTATCTGCGGTTCTCGCTCCCCAACTCAGTATTCAAGGGTGCTCTAGACGAATACGAGAATGTCTGCAACCTACGACATGGCATCGTTCATAATGACGGGATCCTTCCAGGCAAGAACGCAGTACAACTCGACATTCCAAGATACAACTCTCGCGTACGCATCGTCATTCGGTATAAGCGTTTGCAGGATATCGCAACGGTTGTGTCTACGCTGGTTACGCTATTCAACCGACAGCTATTCGCGGAAATGTGTAAGCGATGGGCTACTGATTGGCGAGACCGTAGCGACTGGGAGCCCGAGATGGAGCAGGCCACTTTTGACGCTCTATGGCGAACCTTTCGGTCCAAAGCAGAGATGTCGCTAGGGAAAGGAAAGACCGCTCTCACACGAGGACACTGCATGGGTTTGGTTAGGTCGACGTACTCGCTCGGGAAATAGAGGATGCGTCTCTGGCCCCGTCAACGGCAGGCTCAGGCCCGCCCGGCTCGGTCCAGTCCAACCGGCTCCAGCGCACCAAATACCCGCCCAAGCCTGCAGCACCACCCAAGGAGGAACCGCCATGGACTATTTCGTCTACGGTCGCGACCACGCCAACGCCGCCGCCCTCCGCAAAAAGGCCACCGAAACCCACTGCTCCTTCATGGACCGTTACGACCAAGCCATGATCGCCCGCGGCCCCACGCTCGCCGAGGACGGTGCGACCCCCACCGGCAGCATGCACATCCTCACCCTCCCCGACGCCGCCGCCGCCCACGAATTCGCCCACGAGGAGCCCTATTTCAAAGCCGGCGTGTTCCGAGACGTCATGCTCTGCCGCTGGCGCAACGCCCTCGGCCGCACCATGTGGCAGTTCCACGGCGACCCCGCACAGAACCGCCGCTTCCTCGTCATCGGCCGCGGCAAGCCAGGCATGAGCGACAGCCGCGACAGCCTGCTCGACGCGCACCGGGCCTATTTCATCGACAACCACTACCAGGAACGCTTCCTCGCCCGCGGCCCCCTGCTGTCCGATGACGAGACGGAATGGATCGGCAGCGCCATGCTGATCGCGCTCCCGTCCCGCGACGCGGTCGAGGCGATGCTGGCCGCCGAACCCTACGTCCGCAACGGCCTCTATGAGACCATAGAGATCCACAACTGGCGCGCCGGCGGCCGGCACTGACGCCCCGCCGCCGCTCTCAACGCCCGCGGAATCCGTGCATGAAGCCACGAACGGCGCCCGCGCTGCCGGTCCGCCCGCGCGGGATTGTGCCGCCTCCTGCGCCCATCCCGATCCGCGTGCGGGCGGGAAGCTTCGATTTGCACCACGAAGGAAGACGGGAGACACGAAGGGTCCGCCCCTGCCGCGGCCATGTGCGCGACAGCCACATCCGACAAGGCGGATCGCGCGCCATAATGCGTACACGGAACACCCCGGCGTCGCACGGGTCACCTCCGTGCCTCCCTCTTCCTCCCTTCTTCCTCCGTGTTGATTGCGCAGCCCGCCCGCCGGCAGGAACCCGCCCGCAGATGCGCCCGGCTTCGTTCACCGAGCCCCCGCTACCCGCCCCCAAAAGCGGGTCACCCCGAGAAATGCACCAGCTTGCGCGTCGCCAGATCCACCGTCACGAAATCGTCCGGCGTCTTCGCATCCGGCCCGTCGCTCGCCGGATGGTACTCGATCCGCAGTTGCGCCGTCGTCACCACGATCCGCAGATACCCGTAATTCTGATCGTCGTAATTCTCCAGTACCACCTTGTCGGCATGCCCTGGAACCTGCAACGCCTGCGGCGTGCGCAGCGGGCCCTCCCCCCGGCGCATCAGCTTCGCCAGCCCATGCCCGCCGTTGCCGGCGATGATGTACGGAATCTGCGCGTGCCCGTGCAGCCGCGTGAACCGCTGGTAGTTGTGCGCGTGTCCCGACAGCACCGCGTGCGGCCACACCCCCACCTCCGCACAGATCGCATCGATCTGGGAGAGCATGTGCTCGCTCCACCCGTGCGTGCTGCCGGCGGTGTAGGCCGGATGATGATGCGCGAGCAGCAACGCGCCGGCGAAGGCTTCGGCCTTCACCCGTTCCAGTGCTGCTTTCAGATATGCTAGCTGGGACTGCCCGATCGTCTCGTTGGCGATCACGCCGGGGTCTTCCAGGGTGTTGCTGTAGAGTGCCAGGATGCGCACCAGCGGCGCCTCGAAGGTGAAGAACACGCCGGGCTGGATCTGCGCCGTGCGCGACAGGCTACCGGCCTCGGGGGTCACCTCGAACGACACGGCGCAGAAATTCTCCAGGAACGCGGCCAGTGTTGCGGCGTTCGTGCCGGGTGCGACCATGCCGTCGTGGTTGCCGGCGAGCGCGACGATCGGCGCGGGGTAGTCGCGGTACGGCTCGTAGAACTGGTCGTAGTAGTACTGCGCCTCACCGAAGCTGTAGATCACGTCGCCGAGATGGAAGCAGAAGCTCGGCGCGTCGGCGGCCGGATCGGCGAAGTCGCTCACCATCTTGTCGGCGACCAGGTTCTGGCTTTCCGGCCCGCGCGTGTTGCCGGTATCGCCGACCGCATGGAACACGATCTGCCCGTCTGCGGCGATGCGCCGTTGCAACACCGCGTCGTTGTCGCCCAGCACCGCGGCCAGGCTCAGCCGCGGCTCGGGCAGCCCGCGCGGAGGCGGAAACGGCAGCGGCGCCAACCGGTGCTCGCGGTTGAGTTCGTCGATGCGCTTGTAGGCGGGCCCGTCGGAAGGGTGGCGGACCTCGAACCTGGTCGGATCGAGCGTCGGCTGCGGCTGCGCGAAGACGGGATGGCTGAGGTCGGTCGGTCCGGTGTCGTCGGTCGCCTCGGACTGTCCCGGATCCTTCAGCCTGCGCCCCTGCGGTGAACGAGCCATCGCGCTACCCTCCCCTGCCACCGATTTGCCTGGGCCCGTCCTAAGCTGCCTCTACCGGCCGTTTTCGTGAAGTCCGCATGAATTCGGGGACCCCCGCGCCGACATTCCCAGAACGCCGCGCCTGATATGCCGCCCCTTCCCGGGCGATATACCGCACCCGATCGACGCGCTTCCGGATACGCTTCCCAAAACCCCCCGCTTGCGCGATCCTGCGCCGCCGCCCCAACAGAGCGCACCCGCCCCGCGCGTCCCATGGCCCGCGATCGATGCCCCCAACCGCCATCTCTGACGAACTTCCCCTCGTCGCCGGCCGCACCTGCGGGTCCTGCAATGTCTGCTGTGTCGCCCTGACGATCGACGATCCGGAGCTGCAGAAAGCACAGGGCTACCGCTGCCGCCACGCCCAGCGCGACAACAGTTGCGGCATCTACCGGACCCGCCCCGACACCTGCCGGACCTTCCATTGCGGCTGGCGGCGGCTGAAGTGGGTGCGCGAGTCCCTCCGGCCGGACACCTCCGGCGTGCTGGTTCAGTTGCATGGCGAGATTTCGCAGGCGGACGGAACAAGGCGCCTCGGGGTCGCGTTCACCCTGCTCACCAAGGCGGCGCTGAAGGCCGAGGGGCTGGCGGAATCGGTCGCTGCCGCGGTGGCGGCCGACGTGCCGGTCTTCCTCACCATTCCGGGCCCGCCCGGCTACACCGCCGCCCAGGCGCGGATCAATGCGGCGCTCGCGGATGCGGTCGCCCGCAAGGACAAGCCGGGCCTGCTGCGCATCCTCCGTGAGTTGTATGCCGTGGGCCGGGCCGGCGCACGCAAGCCGGTCGTCATGTCCGCCCGGCCGGACGGCGACGCCGCCAGCCCCTCGGCACGGCCCGACGGGGGCTGACGGGACTGCTCAGCCCGCCCCCTCCCCCACGAACGCCAGCACCGTCTCCAGCCGATCCGCCTCCGCCGCCGGCTTGTCCGGCCGCAGCCGCGCGATGCGGGGGAAGCGCAGCGCCACGCCGGATTTGTGCCGACCGGAAGTCTGGGCGGAATCGAACGCCACCTCCAGCACCAGCGCCTTCTCCACCTCCCGCACCGGACCGAAACGACCGATCGTGTGCTCGCGGATCCAGCGGTCCAGCCAGCGCAGCTCGGCATCGGTGAAGCCGAAATAGGCCTTGCCCACCGGCACCAGCGCGTCCCCATCCCAAACGCCGAACGTGTAGTCCGAATAGGACCCGCCGCGCTTGCCGTGGCCGCGCTGTGCGTACATCAGAACGGTGTCGATTCTGTTCGGATCGTGCTTCCATTTCCACCACGGCCCGCGCGGCCGGCCGGCGACGTAGGGGCTGTCGCGCCGCTTCAGCATCAGCCCCTCGCTGCCCGCCGCCGCGCCCTCCGCGCGCAGCCGCGCCAGGTCGTCGGCATCGGCGAAGTCGAGCAGCGGGGACAGGTCCATCGCCGCCGGGCGCACGCGGGCGAACCAGGCCTCCAGTCGCGCCCGCCGGGCGTCGAACCCCATGGCGCGCAGGTCCTCCGTCCCGTCGAACAGGATGTCGTACAGCCGCACGCCGACTGGGTACTCGCGCAGCAGCACGGCTGGGGGGGCCAGCCGGTTCAGCCGCCGCTGCAACGCGGCGAACGGCGCCACCGCCCCCAGCCCCTCGCCCCCCGCCGGCGCCGCGCGCAAGGCCAGCAGTTCCCCGTCCAGCACCGCATGGAAATCGAGCGCCGCGACGATCTCCGGGAACGCCGCCGACACGTCGTCGGCCCCGCGCGAGAACACCCGCCGCCCGCCGGGCGTCGCCACCAGTTGCACCCGGATCCCGTCCCATTTCCACTCCGCCCGGAACGCGCCGGGATCGAGCGCGGCAAGCTCCGCCGGCCCGATCGGATGCGCCAGCATGGGCGAGCGGAACAGCGGCACCCCGGCGGGATCGGGCCGCGGCGCGCGGCCCTCGGCCCAGGCGAACAGCGGCAGGTAGGGCGGTGTCAGCCCGTGCCAGACCTCCTCCACCTCCGCCGGGTCGAGCTTGCCCCACTCCGCCAGCGCCCGCCGCGCCAGCCGGCCGGACACCCCCGCGCGCAGCCCGCCGGTGACCAGCTTCAGCAGCGCATAGCGTTCCGACGGCCCCGCCGCGTCGAGCCAGCCGGCAAGCAGATCGGGCAGCCCGGCCTTCGGCGTCGCCAGCAGCCGGCCCACCACCTCCGCCAGGCCCGGCATGCCCGCGGGCGCCGCCTCCGGCGGGGCCGGCCAGAGCAGCGCCACCGTCTCCGCCAGGTCGCCCACGAAATCGTAGGAGAGCGCGAACAGCACCGGATCGGTGCGGGCCGCAATCAAGTTGCGGATCAGGCTGGGGACGACCGCGGGCAGGCGCAGGCTGCCGGCCAGCGCGGCCAGCCCGAAGCCGCGATCCGGGTCTGGTGCTATATCGAAATATTGTGCGATCAGCGCCAGCCGCGCGTCGCGCCCGGGGGTGAAGGTGAGCCGCTCCAGTAGCGCCGCGAATGCCTGCATCCGGCGGCGGGCGCGGCTAGACGACCTGGTTCCGCAGCGCGTCCTCGCCCCGCCGCAGCCGGTCCAGGTTCTCGAGCAGCAGGTCGATCACGTTGTCCTCATAGGCGCTCGTTTCGCCCGCGGTATGCGGCGTGATCAGCACGTTCGCCATTGCCCACAGGGGCGAGGCGGGATCGAGCGGTTCCGCCGCCGCGCAATCGAGCGCCGCCGCCGCCAGCCGTCCCTCGGCGAGCGCCGCGACCAGGGCCGGCTCGTCGACGCAGCGCCCGCGGGCGACGTTCACCAGCGCCGCGGTCGGGCGCAGCCGCGCCAAGGCCGGCGCGTCGATCAGCCGCTCGGTCTCCGGCGTCAGCGGGCAGGCGAGCACCAGGAAATCCGCCATCCCCAGCAAGGACGGCAGCGCCGACAGCCCATGCACTGCATCGGCCGCCCCGGCGCCCGCCGCCGGGTCGCGCCGCACCGCGATCACCCGCATGTCGAAGGCTTTTGCGAGTTGCGCGAGCCGCCCGCCGATCCGGCCCAGACCGACGAGGACCATCGTCTTGCCGGCCAACTCGAACTCACGCGCCGCCGGATCGCCGATCATGCCGCGCCAGTGCCGGCGCGCCTGGTTGTCCCGCGCCTCCGGAATCCGCCGGGCGAGCCCGAGCATCAGGGCCATCGCGTGCTCGGCCACCGCGTTCGCATTGGCCCCGGCGGCCGAGGCGAGCCGGATGCCGGCGCTGCCAATGGCCGTGCGGTCGTACTGGTCGGTCCCGGCGCTGATCGACTGGATGAGGCGCAGGCGCGGGGCGCGGGCGATCAGCGCGTTGTCCCACAGCATCGACACGACCAGCACGTCGGCTTCGGCGATGCTTGCCTCGAGCTCGGGGCGGGTGCGGACCTCGACCCAGCCGATGCCGGTGCGGCGGGCGGCGAAGCGCTCGCCCATCCGGTAGGCGGCATGGGCGAAGGCGATGGTCAGGCGGTCGTCGGGCGGCAGGGATGGCGGCATTGTTCGATCCTTGCGCGGGGAGGGGGGGAAGGCAAGGCCATGGGCTCTGCCCCCTGGCCTTCCCTTCCCGGCCACCCTGAAACAGCACTGTAACCAACCGCATGCGAGGGGACCCGAAGCCGGACGAAGGTGGGGGCCCTTCGCCGCCCCATACGGCCCTGCGAACCTATTCGCAGAGGGAGGCAGACTTGCTGAACAAGACCCGGTTCTGGTTCTTGGCGCGACGTAGGCGCACCGTCCTGCCGATGTGCAGCGCCGACCCCGACCGCCCGATTCCGGCGGAACGCATGAGCCGCATGTACGTCACCCTCAAGCGCCGGCTGTCCGACAAGATCGAGGACGTGCTGGAGGAGGCCTGCGTGATCGGCGATCTGCAGACCGCCGAGGAGTTGTTGCAGGTGCTGGAGTACATGCATGTGCGCCAGCCGCGCCGGATGGGTTCCGACCGGCGCGCGCAGGCCGACCGGCTGGCATCGTTGCGCACCGAGGTCGGTCGCCAGCAGCAACTCCGCGCGGCGCGGAGCACCCGCTCCGCCGCCAGGTTCGCCGGCACCTGATCCGGCGGGCGCCTCTCACCCCAGCATGTCGAACGCGGCACGGGACAGCGCCTGCACCCCGAGCCCGATGCAGGCCTCGTCCGGCTGGTAGGCGGAATTGTGCAGCCGGTCGTCCCGCCCGGGCTGGCCGGAGCCGATACGCAATTGGAAGGCCGGCACCAGCTCGGCGAGCTGCGCGAAATCCTCTCCGCCCAGGGCGGCCTCGCCCTCCTCCACCACATCGCCGAGTTGCCGGCGCACCGCGGCCACCGCGGCGTCCAGCACCGCATCGTCGTTGACCAGCGCCGGCATGATGCGGCGATAGGTCAGCTCGGCGCGCGCGCGCATGGTGCCGGCGAGGCCCGCGCACAGCCGCTCGATCGCGGCTTCGGCGAGGTCGCGCACCTCGGGGTGCAAGGTCCGCACCGTGCCCTTGATCTCCACCGTATCGGGAATGATGTTGGACGCCTCGCCACCGACGATCGCGCCGACCGTGACCACGGCGGGGCGCATCGGCGGCACCTCGCGCGAAACCACCGTCTGCAACTGCATCACGAGGCTCGCCGCCGCCACGATGGGATCGACCGTCGTGTGCGGATAGGCGGCATGGCCGGACTTGCCGTACACCGTGATCTCGAACCGGTCCGACGCCGCCAGCACCGCGCCGCGGGCGAAACCGAAACGACCCACCGGCATGTCGGGGTGGTTGTGGAATCCGAGCGCGCGGTCGATCCGCGGGCCGTCCATCAGCCCGTCGGCGAGCATCGCCGCCATGCCGCCAAGACCCTCCTCGGCCGGCTGGAAAATCAGCTTCACCTTGCCGGCGAGCTGCGGCGCCAGATCGCGCAGCACTGCGGCGACGCCGAGCAGGGTGGTCGTGTGGACGTCGTGGCCGCAGGCGTGCATCAGGCCCGGCACGGTGCTGGCGAAGGGCAGGCCCGATTGCTCGGTGATCGGCAGCGCGTCCATGTCGGCGCGAATGGCGAGGCACGGGCCGGGCCGGCCGCCCTCGATCATTCCGACCACGCCGGTTTTGCCGATGCCGGTCCGGTGCGGAATGCCGAGCCTCGTGAGCTCGCGCGCCACCACGCCGGCAGTGCGGTGCTCCTGGAAACCGAGCTCGGGATGGGCATGGATATCGCGCCGGATGGCGATCAGCTCCGGCTCGATGCCGCGAACCGCCTCGGCGATCGCGAGTGTGGGGTCATTGGTGCGCATGGCCGCAGCATGGCGCGAAGCGGAGGCGGCGGGAAGGGGCGGAACGAAGCTCGCCCTATTCTTCTCCCCTCCCCTTGCGGGAAGGGTGTGCGCCGCACGGAATCCCGTGCCGCACACACCGGCCCCTCCTGCAAGGGAAGGGGAGAACGCGCCGGACCCGTCACTACCTCAGGCCGGCCGCCGCCCCGCCAACGCGCGGCCGAACCGGCGCAGCCCGGACCATTGCTGCGCCACATACCCCCCGCGCGCCAGCGCCCGGTCCGCCGCCGGATCGCCGGTCGCCGGATAGTCTCGGGAGAAATCCGCGGTGCCGAAGATCATGTCCCACCACGGCAGCACCGCCCCGTAGTTGCAACTGCGCTGCCCCGCCGCCAGCACGCCGTGATGCGCGCGATGGAAGCGCGGCGAGACCAGCAGCCGCTCCCCCACGCGGCCGAACGAGATCCGCGCGTTGGCGTGCGACAGACTTTCCACGAAGCGCAGCACCAGCACGAGCAACGGGAACTGCAACGGCGGCACCCCGATCGCCAGCGCGATCACGGAGAACCAGACGAAGCCGATCAGGTCGTCCAGCAGATGGTTGCGGTCATCGGACCAGAACGTCATCTGCGTCTGCGCGTGGTGCAGGGCGTGCAACGCCCACCACCAGCGGAAGCTGTGCGACAGCCGGTGCCGCCAGTAGTCGGTGCAGTCCAGGATCGCCGCGTAGACGAAGAACGTCACGATCGGGTGGCCCAGCAACTGCGGAATGAGCAGTTCCAGCATCGGCGGCGTCCAGCCCTGATCGACCAGCCAGCCGGTCAGGTTCACCTGCACCTGGTAGAATAGCACGAAGGTCACCAGCGGCAGCACGCCGACGCGGGAGATAAGCGTGTACAGCACATCGACCCAGACGGCGCCGCGATCGGTCCAGCGTTCCACCGGCCGCCAGCGCTCCAGCGGCGTGCACAAGGCGAGGGTCGCGCCCACCTGCACGAGGCCGTACACCGCGGCGAGCGCCCAGCCGTAGGAGACCTCCTCCCACCGCATCCAGCCGATCGCATACAGGAACGGCAGCAGCACGTGTTCCTGCACCCAGCCGGCCGCGAGATCGAACGGATCGCGCATCGTGCCCTACCGCGCCGAGGCCAGCCGGTCCGGCGACGGTGCGCGCGGATTGAGGAAGATCCCGTGCGGGGAGCGGCCGACGTCGATCATGGCGACATGCCCGGTCGCCGGGTTCAGCACCGCGACCAACTCGGCGAACCGGCGCGTGATCCACACGCGGCCGTCGGGGGCGAAGAACAGATCGTCCGGCCCGCCGGGAATGCGGTAGGTGCGGATCGGCCGCAACGACCCCGCGTCCAGCACCGTGATGGTGCCGGCCACCCGGTTGTTCACCCAGATCGTCTTGCCGTCCGGGGAGTGGAACAGGTTGTGCGCGCCGCGACCGGTGACGATACGGGCGATCACGCGGCCGTCGGCAGGATCGACCTCGGCGACGTAATCCGTGCCCATGTCGCAGACCAGCAGCTTGCCGTTCTGCCACAGCACGCCCGCGGGCGTGTTGCCCACCGGCCGGTCCCACAGCACCCGCATGGTATCGAGGTCGATCGCCACCATCCGGTTCGTCTCCTGCAGGGTCACGAACACGCGGTGCGATCCCGGCGAATAGGCCAGGTGGCTCGGCATCGAACGGATCGGAAATCGGTGCAGCAGCTTCATGCTGTCGGCGGCGTAGATGTCGATCTGGTTGCGCGCCAGCCCGTTCACCACGAAGAACTTCCCGTTCGGGCTGAAACCGAGCTGGTAGGGATCCGCCACCACCACCCGCCGCTGCACGGCGCCGGTCCTGGGGTCGAGGAAGAACAGCGTGTTGCCCGACGAATCGCCGACGATCAGGCTGTGCCCGTCCGGGCTCAGCGCCCAATGGTGCGGCTCGCGCAGCACCGGGATGCGGCGCAGTTCCTTGTGGGTGGTCATGTCGATCACGCTGATCGACGCGGCGCCGGAGTTCATCACGAACGCCAGCCCCTCGGCACGCGCCGGCGGCGGCGCGAGGGCCGGCAGAACGCCCAGCAGGACAAGCAGAAGCGGCAACAGGCGGGGCAGACGCATGGGATATCCTCGGGCACGTCAGGCGGTTCAGCGCGTGCCGCCCCCCTCCCCGCCCCGGGCCGCGTCCTCGGCTTCCAGCGCACCGCGGGCGAACACCGCGGCCACGAAGGCGAACAGCACCGAGGCCGAAGTGGAGATCAGCACGTTGTCGGTCACGGCATGGCACGCGAAGGCCGCGAACACCAGCCGCATGATCGCCCGGTCGGTGCGCGCGAGCACCGCGGTGTGGCGCGCGGCCCACAGCACGAACAGCGCCAGCAGCAGCGCCTCGCCGATCCGGCCGCCTTCCACCTCGATACGCAAATATTCGTTATGGGCGGCCCAGGTGTGCATGGTGCGCACCACGAGGCTGGTCTGCGGGATCACGACGTTGCCGGCGCCGACGCCCCAGCCGAGCCAGGGAGAGCCGGCGGCAGCACGCTCGAAATACGCCCAGATCTCTTCCCGCCCGCTCAGCCCGTCGGCGTCATGGTCGAGCAGGTTGAACAGCCGCAGCTCGCTCAGGCTGCCGGCCAGGCCCACGACCAGCGGGGCCAGGGCCAGCGCCCCCAGCAGCAGCAGCATCCGCTCCCGCCGCGAAAACGCCGGCGAGGGCACGAAGGCCAGGACCAGCCCGGTGACCGCAACCCCGTACAGCAGCGGCGCGCGCGCGCCGGTCAGCACCAGGATCACGAAATTGGCTGCCAGCAAGGCGATGTGCCGCCGCTCGCCCTCCCGATACAACGCGATCAGGCACGCATAGATCGCCGCCAGGGCGAACCCGGCGAGAAAAGCCGGATGGCTCAGCGCCCCGAGCCGCCACCCGCCGGAGGCCACGAACAGCGGCCGGATGCCCGCCAGATCGAGCACCGTACCGGCCGCCACGTTCAGCAGAGGAATCAGCGCCGTGGTGCGAATGACCGCCCGCGCCCAGGACCGCGACAGTCGCGAGAAGGAAAACGCATAGGGCGCCGCCGAGCCAACCAGCGAGCGCAGGCTTTCCAGCACCCCCAGCCCCGGATACAGCCCGTGCGCGAGTCCGGCGACGAACATCGCCACGAACGCCAGCCCCGGATTGCACCAATCCCGCCGCGGCCCGAACCGCAGCACCGCCAGCAGCGCCAGCAGCAGTCCCGCCCCCTTCTCCACCGCAATGATCGGCTGGTAGAAGCCGGGGCCGAGGATGTCGCCGAGCGACATCTCCGGCGTGCTGCCGACGACAAGCAGCCAGACCACCGACGCCGCCACCGGATGCCGCCAGGCCAGCAGCGCGAGCGCGGCGGCGGCGGCGAGCGCCAGCCCCAGCCCATACAGCGCCGGAGCGAACGCCGCCGCCCCCATCGCCGCCAGCACAACCAGCCCGGCCGCGATCGCCGCCCCTCGCATGGCGGCATATGTGGCAGGGAAGGGTTAGCGAAGCGTGAGCAGGCCCCGCCGCGGTCGATCCAGAGTCACCTCTCCCGCGATTGCGGGCTTGGTCCGCGTCGCGGCCCAAGCCCGCGCGAGGACGGCAGACGCGGCCGGTCAGACCTTCAGCCCGCGCACGAACGCCGCTTTCTCGTTCGCCGCCCCGATCAGGAACGCGAGGTCGGTGCCGGTCGAGACATAACGCGCCCCCGCCGCCACGCATTTCGCCACCAGGTCGGGCCGCCCGGCCAGCCCGCCCACCCCCACATGCTTGCCCGAGGCCCGTGCCGCCGCAATGCAGCGCACATAGGCATCCGCGACCGCCGGATGATCGTACTGCCCGGTGATGCCGAGTTCGGCGCAGAGGTCGTTGGTGCCGACCATCAGCAGGTCGACGCCGTCGACCGCCGCGATCGCCTCCACATTTTCGAGCGCGGCGATCGTTTCGACCATCACGACCACCATCGTGGCCTCGTTCAGCGCCGCGTTGGCTGCCGCCGGCTTGACGTTGCGGTAGCCGAAATGCGGCAGCGCGCCGGCGGCACCGCGTTCGCCGTGGGGCGGGAATTTCGCGCAGGCCACGATGCGGGCCGCGTCCTCGGCCGTTTGCACGTGCGGGGCGATCACGCCGAGCGCGCCGCCGTCGAGCAGCCGGCCGATCATGTCGGGCGAGCGGCCCGGCACGCGCACCAGCGGCGTCACGCCCGCCTCCAACGCCGCCATGCAGATCTGGCAGGCGGTGTCGATCGACAGGGTGTTGTGCTCGATATCGACATAGATCGAATCGAAGCCGGCGGTGGCGGCGATGCGCGCGATCTCGATGCCGCGGAAGGCGCGCACGGTCATCGAGGCGGCGACCTCGCCGCGGGCGAGCGTCTCGCGCAGGCGGTTGCGGATCAGCGGTTCGGTCATGGCTTCGGTTCCATCTGCAACGGTCGCCCGCGACGGGCGCTTCCCGTGCCCAGCCTGCCATGGCCGGGCGCGGGAGGCCAGTTTGCCCCCGCCCTGCGGCTGCGGTACAAACCCGGGCCGGCCTCGCCCCGCGATCCGGCCCACTGCCGAGCGCCCGAACCGGAGGCACGCCCATGCAAGACGCTTACATCTGCGACTTCACGCGCACGCCGATCGGGCGCTACGCCGGCGCGCTGCGCGACGTGCGCACCGACGACCTTGCCGCGCACCCGATCCGGGTGCTGAAGGAACGCAATCCGGGCGTCGACTGGGATGCGCTCGATGATTGCTACATGGGCTGCGCCAACCAGGCCGGGGAAGACAACCGCAACGTCGCCCGCATGGCCGTGCTGCTCGCCGGCCTGCCGACCGCGGTGCCGGGCGCCACCATCAACCGGCTGTGCGGCTCCGGCCTCGATGCGGTCGGCACCGCCGCGCGCGCGATCCGCAGCGGGGAGATGGAGCTGGTGCTGGCCGGCGGGGTGGAGAGCATGACCCGCGCGCCCTTCGTGATGGGCAAAAGCAACGAAGCCTTCTCCCGCCAGGCCGAGATCTACGACACCACCATCGGCTGGCGCTTCGTCAACAGCCTGATGAAAACCATGTACGGCACCGATGCGATGCCGGAGACCGGCGAGAACGTCGCCGAGGAATTCCAGATCAGCCGCGCCGACCAGGACGCCTTCGCGCTGCGCAGCCAGCAGAAAGCCGCGAGCGCGCAGGCGAGCGGCTTCTTCGCCCGCGAGATCGCTCCCGTCACGCTCAAGACCCGCAAGGGCGAAACGATCGTCGATCGCGACGAGCATCCCCGCCCCGACACCACGATGGAGATGCTGGCGAAGCTGAAGACCCCGTTCCGCTCGCCGGGCAGCGTCACCGCCGGCAACGCCTCGGGCGTGAACGATGGTGCCGCGGCGCTGCTGCTGGCGTCCGAAGCGGCAGTGAAACGGCACGGCCTGACCCCCCGCGCCCGCGTGGTCGCCATGACGACCGCCGGCGTGCCGCCCCGCATCATGGGCATCGGCCCGGCGCCGGCGGTGCGCAAGCTGCTGGAACGCACCGGCCTCACCCTCGGCGATATCGACGTGATCGAACTGAACGAAGCCTTCGCCAGCCAGGGCCTCGCGGTGCTGCGTCAGCTCGGCCTGCCGGACGATGCGGAGCACGTGAACCCGCACGGCGGCGCCATCGCCCTCGGCCACCCGCTCGGCGCCAGCGGCGCGCGGCTGGCGCTGACCGCGGTGAACGCGCTGGAAGAACGCGGCGCCCGGCGCGCCATCGCCACCATGTGCATCGGCGTCGGCCAGGGCATCGCCGCACTGATCGAGCGGGTCTAAGGAAGCAAGGCCAAGGGGCTTCGCCCCCTGGACCCCTACCAGGGGACAGGTCCCCTGGACCCCTCGGGGTTGTTTCCGTGCGGGTGGGGGTGTCGCGGCTGGGCGGGCGGCGGCGGAGTGGCCGGGCTGTGCGGGGACGCACAGCCCGGCCACTCCGCCGCCGCCCGCCCAGCCGCGACACCCCCACCCGCACGGAAACAATACGGAAGGGTTCCAAGGGCTTGCCCTTGGCGGGGGTCCAGGGGGCAGAGCCCCTTGGCCTTGCTTCCTTAAAACCGCCGGTCATCCGGCTGGCGCAGCGCCTGTGCGACACGGCGGAACACCAGCACCGGCAGCGATCCACCGGTGACGCCGCGCATCGGCTGGTCGTCGTCGTTGCCGATCCACACGCCGATGATCCGGCCGTCGACGTCGCCGATGAACCAGGCGTCGCGGTAATCCTGCGTGGTCCCGGTCTTGCCGGCGACGATCCGGCCGGGGATGGCCGCGCCTGTTCCGGTGCCCTCGGCCACCACGGCGCGCAGCATGCCCGCCATCATCCCTGCCAGCGCCGGTGCGATCACCGGCCTGGGCGGCAGGTGCGCGACCGGCGACACCGTCCCGCCGGCGCGGACGGCGAGCAGGCCGAACGGGCTCACCCGCAGCCCGCCATTGAAGAACGTCGCGTAGGCCGCTGCCAGCTCCAGCAGCCCCACGTTCGCGGTGCCAAGCGCGATCGAGGCGTTGTCCGGCAGCCGGTCCGCGATCCCGAGCCGGTGTGCCACCGCAGCCACCGCGCGCGGCCCGCCGGCGCGCAGCAGCAGCCGCACCGCGGCGGTGTTGATCGACAACGCGAGCGCCCGGCGCACCGAGATTTCCCCCAGGTAGCGCCGCTCGTCGTCGCGCGGGTGCCAGGCGCCGAGCCGGATCGGCGCGTCCAGCACGCGATCGTCCGGCCGCACGCCGCGCTCCAGCGCCGCCAGCCAGACGAACGGCTTGAAGGACGAGCCGGGCTGGCGGCGCGCCTCGGTGGCGCGGTCGTAGGAGCTGTCCTGGTAGTCCCGCCCGCCCACCAGCGCCTGCACCGCGCCGGTGGCGGCATCCAGCACCACCACCGCGCCCTCGCCCGCCCCGCGCGCAGCACCCGGCCCGTCCAGCACCGTATCGAGCGCCGCCTCCGCTGTGTGCTGCAACGCGGGATCGAGCGTGGTGCGCAGGCTCGCGTCCTGGCCCGGGGCGAGCAGCGGCTCAGCCGCGCCGGCCGCCCAGTCGGCAAACCAGCCGGCCTGCATGGGGGGCGTGCGCGGGAAGGCGATCGCCGCCGCTGCGGCCCGCGCGCCCTGTGCGGTCAAATCCCCGGCGCGGACCATCGCGGCCAGCACCTGGCGCGCCCGCGCCGCCGCCGCGTCCGGATCGGCACGCGGATTGAAGCGGGAGGGCGCACGCGGCAGCCCCGCCAGCACGGCCGCCTGCCACAGATTCAACCGGCTGGCGGGGACGCCGAAATAGACCCGCGCCGCGGCGTCGATCCCCCAGGCGCCGGAGCCGAAATAGACCCGGTTCAGCCAGATCTCGAGAATCTGCCGCTTGCTGAAATGCCGGCCGAGCCACAAGGTCAGCAGCAATTCCTGCGCCTTGCGCCGCCAGGTGCGCGCGTCGCTGAGGAACAGGGTCTTCGCCACCTGCTGGGTCAGGGTCGATCCGCCCTGCACCACCCGCCAGTGCACCAGATCGACCACGGCGGCGCGCAGGATGCCGATCGGGTCGATGCCGGGTTCGGTCCAGAAGCGCCGGTCCTCGATATCCACCGCCGCCTCGGCGACGTAGGGGGGCAGGTCGGCAAGCCCCACCGGCTCGCCCGCGGTGTCGCCGAAGCGGGCGAACACCTGGCCCGCGGAGTCGCGCAGGACCAGGCTCGGGCGGCGGGACGGGGCGAGCGCGTCTTCGGGCCGCGGCAGGTCGCGCGCGAACCACAGCAGGATCAGCGCGCACCCGAGCCCGCCCCAGATCGTAGCGACGACGGCGAGTCGGATCAGCCGCCATGGGTTGCGGCGGCGGGGCGCGGGATCGCGGACGGCCACCTGACCGCGGGGAGCGCGGCCGCCGACGGCCGGGGCGCGCTCTGCCGCCTCCGCCGCCGCGGCGGAGGCCCCTTGGCGGCCGCGCCGCCCACCCGCGGCGCGCGGGTCGGCGGCGGGGATGGCAGCGGCCGGGCGGGAAGGACGGGGCATCCGGAACTCCGGCACGGGGCCTTTACGCGGCCCCGCGTGTTACGGGATCGTGCCCCCGGCGGGAAGCGTGCATCGGGCCGGCGCCGGGCAGCGAAGGAGTAAGGCAGAATGAAGGGGTTGTTCCTGGACGCGGTCGATGACCTCGCCTCCGTGTTTCGCCGGGTGGTGCGCCCCGACGACCCGCCGGTCGACGTGCGCGAGCAGGAGGAGGTGCCGCCCGAGGCGCTCCCTGGCCTGCTCGCCGGCTACGATTTCGTGCTCGACGACCACAGCGCGATGCCCACCGCCGCGATGGCGCGCTGCGCCGGGCTGCGCCACATCATCTTCCTCGGCACCGGGGCGCGCAGCTACATGCACCCGGAGGAGCTCGCCGCCCTCGGCATCACCGTGCACATCATCCGCGGCTACGGCGACACCGCAGTGGCCGAGCACGCGATCGCGCTGATGTTCGCCGCCGCGCGCGGGATCGCGCGGATGGACCGCGACATGCGCGCAGGACTGTGGACGCGGACCGAGGGCCCGCAGTTGACGGGCAAGACCCTGGGCCTGCTCGGCTTCGGCGGCATCGCCGCCGAGGTTGCGCGCCTCGCTGGTGGGATGGGCATGCGGGTGCTGGCGTGGAATCGCACACCGCGCTCCGCGCCCGGGGTGGAATTCGTGGACCTGCCGGTGCTGCTGGCGTCGAGCGACGTGCTGTCCCTGCACCTGCTGCTGACCGACGCGACCCGCGGCTTCCTGAACGCGGCGCGGCTCGCCACCCTTCGCCCCGGGGCGATCCTGGTGAACACCGCGCGCGGGGCGCTGATCGACGAGGCGGCGCTGATCGCGGCGCTGCGGGAGGGGCGGGTCGGGCACGCCGCGCTCGATGTGTTCGACACCGAACCGCTGCCGGCGGGGCATCCGCTGATCGCGCTGCCGAACGCCACCCTGTCGGCGCACAGCGGGTTCCGCACGCCGGAAGCGTCCGAGACCCTGCTGCGGCGGGCGCTGGACATCGCGCGGGGGCTTGCGTAACCCCGCAGACCTCGGCCCGCCTGGCGGAACGGTAGACGCAGCGGACTTAAAATCCGCAGCCCGTTGGGGCGTGGGGGTTCGAGTCCCCCGGCGGGCACCACGGCAAATCGGAGGAAGCGATGCCTGTGTTGACCCGGCCGGATGGCCAGATCCACTACCGGACTTACGGCGAAGGCTACCCGGTGCTGCTGTTTGCACCCGGCGGCCTGCGCTCGCGCATGGAGATGTGGCCCTCCCCCGCCGGCGGGCCGGCGCGGCCGTGGGTGGATTGGACCGCGGCGCTGCCGGCTGCGGGCTTCACCGCGATCGCGATGGACCAGCGCAACGCCGGACACTCGCGCACCGACATCAGGGCCGACCACGGCTGGCACACCTACGCGGCGGACCATCTGGCGCTGATGGGCCACCTCGGTTTCGATCGGTTCCATGTTCTGGGCGGATGCATCGGCGGCAGCTTCTGCCTGAAGGCGATCGAGACCGCGCCCGGGCGGATCACCGCCGCGGTGTTGCAGAACCCGATCGGCGTGCATCCGGAACATCCTGGGTATTTCCCGGACAGCCACACGGAGTGGAGCCGCGAGCAGTGCGCCGCGCGGCCCGAGCTGGATCCGGCCACGCTTACCGCGTTCGGTCATAACATGTGGGACCGCGGGTTCATCTTCTGCGTCGATCGGGCATTCGTGCGGACCTGCCCAGTGCCGACCATGCTGCTGCCGGGGAGCGATATTCCGCACCCGGCGGCGACCAGCGCGGAGCTGGCGGCGCTGCTGCCGGGGGTGGAGGTTCTGGCGGACTGGCGCGGGCCGGAGCACCTGGCCCCGCAGGAGAGCCGGGTGGTGACGTTCCTGAAACGGCACACTCCGGCGGCGTGAACGGGGGGCCACGCGGGCGGCGGCCCTCGGCTATCCCGCCATCGCAGCGCGCCGGAAGGCGCTGTCCCCGGCATCCTCCTCCACCACCCGCGCGGCCTGTGCCACCACCGCCAGCAGGTCCCCCAGGCTCGCCTTGCGATGCACCACGGCGATGCGCGCCGGCGGGTGCTCCAACCGCGCCAGGTCGTGGAACTTGGCGGCGGCGAACGCGACCGAGACCGCGCTCGGCCGCACCAGGTCGAACACCGCCTGACCGCGATAGACAGCGCCGATGCCGGTCAGGCGACGCCCGGCGGTCTTTCCATCGCCTTGAATTGGACGCACGGGCCACTCACCTCGCCCGGCATGGCGATTTCACTCACGACCGAACAGCAGGCTTGGCTTAAAGCGCACATCGCCAATGGCGATTTCGGATCCTTGGATGAAGCGGTGCGCCGCCTGATCGACGTGCGGATCATCGACGAGAGCGACGACCTCGCCTGGGTCAGGGCGCGATCCTGGCCTATCTGAGTGTGGTTGCAGGGAGCGAGACCGCGCGCCGCGATCTGGCCCTGTTCGAATCGCTGTAGGACCGGCTGGCCGCGCATCCGGAAAGTCTGCCGCGCCGCCCTGCGCTTGGCGCGTATATCCGTATCGGGATCGTTCCGCCATATATCGTCATCTACCACCATGACGCCCGGGAGGCCACGGTGACGATCCTTCGTATCGTGCACGGACGACGCCGGATCAGCGGGCAGATGCTGGGTGCCGCGCGTTGAGACAGGGCGGCTTGCGGTGGGGTCGGGCAGAGGTGCGATGGAGCGGGACTTGGGTGCGTCTTCTGGCTGGGCCGGTGCCGCGGGATCGTTGGGATTTTAACACAGAGATCACCGAGGAAGAGGAGATCACAGAGAAGAGAAGTATCCTGACGCGGGGCCTGAGGGAACGGGCCACTTTGGTTGCGTGTTCGCCACGGAGAGCTACGTCGCCGGGCCTGTGCGGGGCTGCTTTCTTCTCTGCGATCTCTGTGTTGAATCGGCGATTGCGGCGGGACGGGGGGATCGGATCGGGGAGACGGCTGCGCGTTCTCGGCTCTGACACCCCAAAGCGTCGTAGATGCTGTCTTGGTCGTAAATCCGCTCCGCTCCGATCCGATATTTGCCAATTCCGCACCAACTTGACCGGCCTGTGATCCACAGGGGCTTTGTGGGCGCGAAAGGTCGGGGCATGGCGTTCTCTTCCTGACGCAGGAGAAAAGCCCCGCCGTGTTGCCACGACAGGCTCCACTCCCTTAACGATCATCGGCATCCCAGCCTGTACCATGATATAATTTCTACCATGCACAATTTCGTCGTTCAAATATCCTGGGGCGCGCGCGGGGCAACACCCCTCGCAAAGGTAACCATATACTTGATGCACTACCGATCCATGGTAAGCATAGACCCACGAAAGGCCGATAAATAGGAGGTTGTAAGCTGGAGATAGAAGAATGATAGAAACTCTTGATGATTTTCACAAACTGTCAGACGAAGAGTTACATGAACTTGTGTATCGGGGACGTACACATGCTGAATTGTATGCGGAAATGCAGGAGTTCCATCGGTCGTCACGCCTTGTAAATTCGGTCGAGATCGCTGATCAATATCCTGATATGTATGCGGCAGCACATAAAGGTGGTTTTGTCATTGCGAGAAAGAACCAAGAAGAGATCTTGGAGTATTTGAGAGAACGTGGCGTTCCGCCCGGAGATACCGCTATCGCATATAATCGTTCAGAGCCGAAAATCTAAGTTTGCAATGTTCAGCGGAATCTTCAACCATTCTGGAGTTCCTCTTGTTGATGGTCGCGTAGAGATTCCACGTCTGAACATCACGAGCAAAGTGCTATTTCTCGTTGACACTGGCGCACCGAACGTCAGCCTGATGCCTAGTGGGGTGCGCACTTTAGGAATCGACTACGCCAATCTTCAAAATCCTACCAAGAGCTACGGGTTAGGTGGAAGCATCAAGTCTTATGTAGAGAAGGCCACTATATCATTTATGGATGTGCAATATACCTATCTCTATTTTGTGGACCTCAGGATCGTATCAGAAAGCGACGACAACAAAAGAGACCCTTCCCTAGTAGGAAGAGAGATTCTGAACCGGTGGATCATCTTCTACCATGCTCGTGGTGGGGCGTTGTGGTTCGAACCGAATACATGGGATCGACGGTTGGCGTGACGTGCCACGCTCCAACTGCAACTGGCTTCCGAGATAGTACGTCGAATTCAGGAATTCGTAGAGCTTCATGCAGCATATTTATGAGTCTGATATCTCAACCGTGTGGTGAATGAGCTCCCTGCGCCATACGATGCCGACTTGTAGCTCTCGCCTCACTCCGTTTTCCAGTTCGACAATGCGACCAGAGTAGATACCTACAAACCGAGGTACGGTCTTGAACGGACTCCACTTCTTGCCCGGTTCTACCTGTTCCATTCCCGTGGCAAATACAGGTGAGCCGGACATTCCAGATGACGTAAGAGCATCAATGAGGAAAGCCGGCTTACCGTGATATAGCGCATCCATCTCGGTCGCGACGGCACCTTGAATGTAAGTCGGAAAGTACCCGGTAGGCCGATCCTCCAGAAAAAATCCAGCGATCATCAGCTCAAAGCCCGGCGGATAGCGATGTAGCTGCTGATCGCATTCACGCAGAGGCTCATCATTCATGGCATACACGTATGTCTGATCATCCGCTATGGTAGGTACCTCGATGATCGCCAGATCGACTGGCCGCCTGTCATGGATAGGATGTGCTTTCCATACTGGATCATTTCCAGCCTCATCACACAGGTGGATTGTGTGCAGTTGCCTTTCATGGAGATGTTGAGACGACACAAATCTTGGATAATCAAGCCTCCCAGGAAATGCAAAATCCTGCCGCAGGCTCACATTCGTGGCGTAGTGATTACCTGTGAAGACATGGTGATTGGATACGAGATATGTTCGCCCATCTGATTTCCGCCAGAAGAAGCCGGTCGCTGTGCCAAGTTTGTTTCCGTTGTGGGTTCTTATGGTCAACGGGACCGATAAGATAGATATTGGGTCTATGATGTTCATCTCTCTACGACCGGTTGGTTCATGGGCGGCTCGGCGCAACCCGGGCAGAGAACCATATTAGCCACTTTTTCGGTCAGATGACGCCATATCTTGTGCCTAGTACGTCAAGTATTATAGTTACCCTCGCAAGGCGCGGCCGGCACGGCGCTGTGAGCCGAGCCGCGATGGAGAAGCCGCGCCGATCTACAGGCACCCGGCGCCCGAGGCCCATGCCGTCTACAACCCGCGCTGAATCGCTAGTTCGATTCCGATGCGACCGCCCCCCCTACCGCCCCCTGTCCCTCGCCCGCGCCCCAAACACCCCAGCCAACGTACGCCCGCGCCCCAAACGCCCCACCCGCCGTACAATCCCCGGCCCCCCCCGCCTCACCCGAACACCCCCCCCCAAGCCTCAAGCAGCGCCGCATCCACCTCCCCCATCCCCGCCGCCACCCCGAGCGCCGCCAGGCTCGTCACCCCGTGCCCGCGGATCCCGCACGGCACGATCCCCGAGAAATGCCCCAGATCCGGCGCCACGTTCAGCGCCACCCCGTGCCAGCTCACCCAGCGCGACACCCGCACCCCGATCGCCCCGATCTTCGCCTCGGTGCCCCCCCGGTCCGCGACCCAGATGCCGACCCGCCCCTCCCGCCGCTCCCCCGCCACGCCGAAACGGGCGAGCGCGCGGATCAGCCATTCCTCCAGCCCGCGCACGTAGCAGCGCACGTCGCGCGCCGGCACGCTCCCGTGTGTGCGGGTCAGGTCGAGCATCACGTAGGCGGTGCGCTGCCCCGGCCCGTGGTAGGTCCATTGCCCGCCGCGTCCGGCCGCAAAGACCGGGAAGCGGTCGGGGGCGACGAGTTCCTCTGCCCGCGCGGAGGTGCCGGCGGTGTAGAGCGGCGGATGCTCGACCAGCCACACCCGCTCGGGCGCGGCACCGGCGGCGATCGCTGCGACCCGCTCCGCCATCGCCGCCAGCGCGTCGGGATAGGGGGTGAGGCCGGGCGCGACGATCCACTCCGGTTCCGCATCGGGAGCGATTGCTGCCTTCGGGGTCATCGGCTATACCCCGCGCCCGACGAGCCCACGATGCGGTCGTGGCGGAATGGTAGACGCGCAAGCTTGAGGTGCTTGTGGGGGAAACCCCGTGGAAGTTCGAGTCTTCTCGACCGCATGATCCCGATCCGTTGCCGCCCGCGCCCTACCGCGCGAGCGCGACCCCCGCCGCCATCCGCGGCCCCAGCACGCCCGCCACCATCCCCGTCGTCGCCAGCGCCACGCCGGCGATGCCGAGGCTGCCCACCCGCTCCCCCAGCACCGCCCACGCCAACACCGAGGCGAGCCCCGGCACCAGCGCCGCCACCAGGGTCGGCGGCCCGGACCCGAGCGCATTCACCGCCCGGGAACAGAGGAACATCGCCAGCACCGCCGTCACCGGCCCCTGCACGATCGTCTGGTAGACCACGGCCGCCACCGGCGCGCGCGCCGGATGCGACTGCAGCAGCCAGATCCAGAACGGCAGATAGAGTGGCAACCCCCATAGCGACAGGGTGAACATCGCATCCAACGCCCCGATCGCCCAGCGCCGCAGCAGCAGGGTGAACGTCGCGAGGCAGCCGACCGCCGCCAGGAAGCACAGGTCGCCGCCCCACGCCGCGCCGCCGGCGAGTCCCGACTGCGCCGCGGTCAGCACGATCCCCGCCGCGATCACCGGCAGCGCCGCCATTTGCGCGCCCGGCACCCGCCTTCCGAACAGCGCTGCGCCCAACAGGGCGGTCGCGATCGGCAGCGCCCCGAACAGGATCACCGCCGCCTGCGCCGCAGAACCGTCCGGCCCGTCGGGCGGGCACCCCGTCGCCACGCGTATGGCCGGGCCGGCAGGCGGCGAAACCGGCTTGAATCCCGCCCGCCTCCCTGCCAGAAGGCAGCGCATGGCATCCGACCCTCGTTCCCTCACCGAAGGCCAGCGCAGCTATGAAGCTCGCCGCGCCGCCAAGGCCGGCGTGAGCCTCGACAAATGGCTGGAGAACAAGGCTCGCGCCCAGGAAGCCGCCGCACGGGCCGAGCGCAAGGCCGCCGAATCCGCCCAACGCACCGCCCGCAAGCCCGGGTTTTTTGCCCGGCTGATCGAGCGGGCGCACAAGCCGCTCTAATCGCCACCCTGGATCGCCCCGGCGCGCGCCCGGCGCCGGATCGCCGCCGTCCGGCCCCCCGTGCCGCGACGCTGCCCGTCCCTGCGATGAACCCGGCGTCGCGATCGCCCGATCCTCCCCGCCAGCCCGCGCCGCTGCGCCCGTTCGCCGCGCATGCCG
Source organism: uncultured Pseudomonadota bacterium (assembly GCA_963708095.1). Classification (GTDB taxonomy): domain Bacteria; phylum Pseudomonadota; class Alphaproteobacteria; order Acetobacterales; family Acetobacteraceae; genus JAJZVS01. The sequence goes on along the minus strand of OY970182.1, from coordinate 277,968 downwards.
ACTGGAGTGCCGTGGCCGCCAAGCGCTGGATCGCCCTCGCGGTGCCGGAGGCGGACGGCTGGCACCTCGCCGCGCCCGCCCCGGTCGGCGACGTCGCCACCCTGCTCGCCCGGCTGCGCGCGGCCGCCGCGGGGGCGCCGGTGGCGCTTGGGGTGGATTTTCCGCTCGGCCTGCCGCGCGCCTACGCCGCCTCCCGGCCGGAGGCGGATTTCCCTTCCTTCCTCGCCGCCCTGGCGACACGGCCGGACTTCTTCTCGGTCTGCGCGGAACTCGCGGAGGTGGGGCCGGAGCGGCCGTTCTATCCGGCGCGCGGGCGGCGCGGCATGACCCGCGCGACACATGCCGCCGCGCTCGGCCTTGCCGGGGCGGCCGATCTGTCGCGGGCCTGCGATCGCGCCACCGCCCGCCGGCCGGCGGGGGCGCCCCTGTTCTGGACCCTGGGCGCCAACCAGACCGGCAAGGCCGCCATCGCCGCCTGGCGCGGGCTGCTGCTGCCGGCCCTGGCGGACGCGGCCGCGGGCGGAACGCCGGCGCCGCGGCTCTGGCCGTTCGCCGGGCCGTTCCGCAGTCTGCTCGATCCGGGCACAGTGGCGCTGGCCGAGACCTATCCGGCGGAGGCGCTGCGCCAGTTGGGCCTGCGCCTTACCGGCAGCAAGCGCCGGCAGGCCGACCGCGCCGCGCTCGCGCGACCCCTGGGCGCCGCGATAGCCGCACTCGGCGCGCGGGCGGAGCCGGCGCTGGCCGCGGCGATCGCGGGCGGCTTCGGCGCCGACGCGGCCGGCGAAGACCGATTTGATTGCGTTCTCGGCGTGCTCGCGGTGCTGGCGGTGCTGACCGGCGCGCGGCCTGACACGGCGCCGGAGGACCCCTGGATCCGACGCTGGGAAGGCTGGGTGCTGGGCCAGACAGACCTACCGGCGCGTGCCTGGCCCGAGCCTGCCGCGCCGGCGGGCGGATGAACGGCACCGGAAGGCCCCCGCCGCGCCGGCCCCCTTCGTGCACCGCGACGCACCCGATCGCCGGCACGCCCACCCGCTCCAAGCCTACCGGGATGGGGTGTCCGCGACCCGCCGGCCTGCGGCGGCGCGACGGGATGGTACGTAGCAGCGATCCGGCGCATATTTCGTAGCGTGATCATAATGAGACCCACCTCCGCCCGATCCCGACGACAGCACAGCGGTGTTATTCCTATGTCGTTCTGGTCCTGATTCGGGTTTATTCGTCGTCGTGGTCTGTGCCACGCCGGCCGGGAGTGCGACGGTCGCGGCACTCGTGGCCGCCACAGGCGCCCCTCCGTCGTTCGCGCACGCGGCGGACCGGATGGGATCGAACCGCGCAGCGCTGTCGCCGGCCCGCCGTCGAGGCGGAGAATCCGCTACCGCCGCGACAAATCTCCGTCGTTCGCCCCAATGGCTGGACACGAGGTTTCTCGCCGCAACTTGATCCCCGCCGGGATCGCAATCGCCCGAGCCGCTACCGAGATAGTATACTCCGACATCGGCTCGGGACGCACCACAAACAAGGAAACGCAAATGAGCAGCCTCAACACCGGCATTCCGCCCCGTACGCCCACCACAGCGACGAACGGCGATCTCTCGCGCAACGAGACCGCGACCCTGATCGCCGCCAGCAAGGTCAACGGCACGAACGTCTACAACCTGCAGGGCGAGTCGATCGGCTCGATCTACAACGTCATGCTCGACAAGCGCAGCGGCAAGGTTGCATTCGCGATCATGTCGTTCGGCGGCTTCCTCGGCCTCGGGGAGAAGTATCACCCGCTGCCCTGGAGCCTCCTGCGCTACGACGACCGCCAGGGCGGCTACATCGTCGATCTCAGCCGCGACCGGCTCGAGGGGGCGCCGTCCTATGCGGCCGGCAGCACGCCCGACTGGTCCAACCGCGCCTACGGACAGGAGATCGACACCTACTACGGCGTCGGTCCGTAACACCGCAAACTACCGCGACATCGGAAGACGGCGGCCGGAGCGGGGCATCCCGCCCCGTTCCGCACGGGCCGGGCGCCGGTCGTGCGCGCGCCGGCCCGGTTTGCGTGCCGGGCGAAACCCGGGCAGGGTTCGAGCCACGCGCCGCCGCCGGCAACCCTGCCGGCAGGCGATCCCTCGCCCGCACCGGAGTGCTCCCGATGGCAGAAACATACGAAACCATCCTCGTCGAGACGCGCGGCGCGGTCGGGCTGATCCGGCTCAACCGTCCGGCGGCGCTCAACGCATTGTGCGATCAGTTGATGACGGAGCTCGGCCGCCAGTTGCTCGCGTTCGACGCCGATCCGGCGATCGGCGCCATCGTGCTCACCGGCAGCGAGAAGGCCTTCGCCGCCGGCGCCGACATCAAGGAAATGCGCGACCGCACCTATCCCGAAGCGCTGCTGGAAGACTTCCTCGGCGCGCACTGGGAAACGGTGACCAAGGTGAAGAAGCCCGTGATCGCCGCGGTGGCCGGCTTCGCGCTCGGCGGCGGCTGTGAGCTCGCGATGATGTGCGACCTCATCATCGCCGCCGACACGGCGAAATTCGGCCAGCCGGAAATCAACATCGGGATCATTCCCGGCGCCGGCGGCACCCAGCGCCTGACCCGCGCGGTGGGCAAGTCGAAGGCGATGGAGATGGTGCTGACGGGGCGGATGATGGACGCCGCCGAGGCCGAGCGCGCCAATCTCGTGGTCCGGGTCGTGCCCGCCGCGGACCTGCTGGACGAGACGCTGAAACTCGCGACGAAAATCGCCGCGCTCTCCCCGGTGGCGGTCGCGGTGGCCAAGCAGGCGGTCAACCGGGCGTTCGAGACCACGCTCGCCGAGGGCGTGCGGGCCGAGCGCGCCCTGTTCCTGCCGCTGTTCGGCACGCCGGATCAAAAAGAAGGGATGGCCGCCTTCGTGGAGAAGCGCAAGCCGGCATTCGGCCGCCGCTGAAGGCCGGAAAATGGCTCCCCGCACCGCCCTGCGGCGCGGGCGAACCGACGACCGTGCGCACACGCCCTGGTAGCAATCGCCCTCTCGGACATCGGACCGGCGCCTTGACACCCCCCCCATCGGCTCTTACAAACCGCCCCTTCCCGAACCGACCTATCCGAGCGACAGGACGCATGGCCAACACCGCCTCCGCGCGCAAGCGCATTCGTCAGACCGAGCGCCGCACGGCGCGCAACAAGGCGCGCAAGTCGCGCGTCCGCAACTTCGTCAAGAAGGTCGAGGCGGCAATCGCCGGCGGCGACCAGGCGCAGGCGGATGCCGCACTGCGGGCCGCGCAGCCGGAGCTACAGCGGGCCGTCGGCAAGGGTGTGATGCACCGCAATACGGTGGCACGGCGGCTGTCGCGGCTGTCGGCGCGGGTCAAGGCGCTGGCAACCGCCTGATCGCGATCGGGGGCGGCGCCGCGCGCGCTCCCCCGCCGATGGCATCCGGTCCCGGACACTTGTTTCGTTCCAGATCTACTCTCCGGGCCGGATCGTAACCAAATCAAAGATCAAGCCAAGTATTGCTGCCGGGTGATTCAGTCGCCCGGGCGCAATCTTCTTGCGTTGTGCTTGTGTGTGTCGTGTTGATGACGGTTTTTCGTTGTCCCTCCCCGCCGTTCGGTTTAATTGTTACCTCATGGTAAGCCATGGAGCGGTATCCGCCACGACAGCGGAGTGCTCCGACCGGTCGGCCACAAGAATGCTGCGCGCGGCCGCCAGAGCCGCCGTGACTGCGGGGGACAACCAGGAATGGCGGCAGGGAACGACGTAGCGGAGCACGGAATGACCAGTGGCATGGGAGGCGAGGTTGCGGCAGATCCTCGACTGGACGCCCAATGGGACCGGATCCGAAGCCGGCTGCAGGGCGAACTCGGCGAAGGCGAGTACCGCTCCTGGTTGCGGCAGGCCTGCGTCGGCGGCCTCGACGGCGAAGAACTCACCCTGCTGCTGCCGACGCATTTCCTGCGCGACTGGGTGCGCGGCCAGCACGGCTCGCGCCTGAGCGCAGCGTGGCAGGCGGAGAACCCCGCGGTACGCCGGGTCGATGTACGGGTCGGAACCACCGCCCCGCCGCAATCCGCGAGTGAACCCGACAGCGTCACGCAAGCAGCCAGCGGATCATCGACGAGCGGATCAGCCGCGGGCAGCACACCGGCCGCGGCACGCCAGGCCGCGCGCGGCGCCGACGCCGCCGGCCGCGGCGGCGACCTCGCCGCCTCGCTCGACCCGCGCTTCACCTTCGCCAATTTCGTCGTCGGCAAACCGAACGAATTCGCTTACGCCTGCGCCCGCCGCGTGGCCGAACAACCCGCCTGCCATGGCTTCAACCCGCTGTTCCTCTACGGCGGAGTCGGCCTCGGCAAAACCCATCTGATGCACGCGATCGCATGGGACCTGCCCGCCCGCGCCGGCGGTGCCGGCGCGGCCGTCGCCTACATGTCGGCCGAGAAGTTCATGTACCGCTTCATCGGGGCCATCCGCACCCAGGCCACCATGGAGTTCAAGGAACAGCTGCGCGGCGTCGACGTCCTGATGATCGACGACCTGCAGTTCCTGATCGGCAAGGACGGCACGCAGGAAGAATTCTTCCATACCTTCAACGCGCTGGTTGACGCCGGCAAACAAATCGTCGTCTCGGCCGACAAATCGCCCTCGGACCTCTCCGGCATCGAGGACCGGCTGCGCACCAGGCTCGGCTGCGGCATGGTCGCCGACCTGCACGCCACCACCTTCGAACTGCGCATGTCGATCCTGGAAGCCAAGGCGCTCGCCGCCGTCGTCGCGGTGCCGGCCAAGGTGCTGGAATTCCTGGCCCACAAGATCACCTCCAACGTGCGCGAACTGGAAGGCGCACTCAACCGCCTGATCGCGCACGCCAATTTGTTCAGCCGCAAGATCACGCTCGAAACCACCCAGGAAGTCCTGCACGACATCCTGAAAGCACACGACCGGCGGGTAACGATCGACGAAATCCAGCGCAAGGTCGCGGAACATTACAACATCCGCCTGACCGACATGGCCTCCCCCCGACGCGCCCGCAACGTCGCCCGGCCGCGTCAGGTGGCGATGTTCCTCGCCAAACAACTCACCAGCCGCAGCCTGCCCGAAATCGGCCGCAAATTCGGCAACCGCGACCACACCACCGTGATGCACGCCGTGTCCCGCATCGGCGAACTGATGGCACACGACGCCAGCTTCGCCGACGACGTCGACCTGCTGCGCCGCATGCTGGAGGCCTGAGGGCGGCCAAGGAAGCACGGCCGGGGAGCCCTTCAAGGCAATCGCCAGCACCGGAAAATCGGCGCGGGCGGCGCTCCTTCACCTCTTTCGCTCTCGCGGGAGAGGTCGGTTCGCGGAGCGAACCGGGTGAGGGCTGTGCCTCATGCCCTCACCCGCCGTGCTGCGCACGGCGACCTTGGTCCCCTTCGTGGCCCAAGCCCGCCAAGCGGGAGAGGGGACGCGCCGGAGGTGCAAGCGATTGCCCTGAAGGGCCCCTTGCTTCCTGGTCGAACCGTCGGCCCGTTGGTAGTACACTCGGTTCATGCTCGCCGATCTCCCCTCTGCTGCCGCACATCCCGATCCGACGCCGGACGCGCTGATCGCCGCTCGCCCGCACTTAGTCCGGCACGCGATGGACGGGCTGCTGTTCGAAGGCGTGCCGCTTGCCGCCATCGCGCGTTCTGTCGGCACGCCCACCTGGGTCTACGGCGCCGCCACGATCCGCGCCCGGTTCCGCGCCCTTGCCGCGGCGCTGGGCGAGGCCCGCCTGCCGGCCCATATCCATTTCGCGGTCAAGGCGAACGACCATCTGGCCGTGCTCCGTCTGCTCGGCCGCGAGGGCGCCGGCGCCGACGTGGTGAGCGCGGGGGAACTGCTGCGCGCCCGCGCCGCCGGCATTCCGGCTTCGCGTATCGTGTTCTCCGGCGTCGGCAAGACTGCGGGCGATCTGCGCCTGGCGCTCGAACATGGCATCGCGCAGGTCAATGTCGAAAGCGCCGAGGAGCTGGCGATGCTTTCGGACGTCGCCGCAGGCATGGGCCGCGTCGCGCCGGTGACGCTGCGGGTCAATCCGGATGTCGATGCCGGCACGCACGCCAAGATTTCCACCGGGCGGGCGCGGGACAAGTTCGGCATCCCCTATGCGCACGCCGCTGCGCTTTACGCCCATGCCGCGACCCTGCCGGGGATCGATCCGCGCGGCCTCGCGATGCATATCGGGAGCCAGATCCGCACTCTGGCCCCGTTCCGCGCGGCATACGGGCGCATCGCCGGGCTGGTGCGCGACCTGCGTGCCGGCGGGCAGCGGGTGGCCGTGGTGGATTGCGGCGGCGGCCTCGCCATTCCCTATCGCGACGAGCCGGTGGCCGGGCCGGTCGGCCTCGCCGGCGCGATCGCCTCCGTGTTCGGAGGCCTCGACGTGGAGCTGCTGATCGAGCCGGGACGCTGGCTGGTCGGGCCGGCGGGGGTGCTGCTGAGCGCGGTGATCCTGGTCAAGCGCGACGGCAGGTCGCGCTTCGTGGTGCTCGACGCGGCGATGAACGACCTGCTGCGCCCGGCGATGTACGACGCCTGGCACGGGATCGTGCCGGTCTGCGCTACCGACCTCGTCGGCCGCCTGACGCCGGCGGACGTCGTCGGGCCAGTGTGCGAGAGCAGCGACACGTTCGCCCGCGACCGCGCCCTGCCCCCGCTCGCCCCCGGCGCGCTGGTGGCGATCCTGGATGCCGGCGCCTACGGGGCGGTGATGAGCTCGACCTATAACGCCCGCCCGCTGGCGGCCGAGGTGCTGGTCGACGGCGGCCCCGATGCCAGCCCCGATATCGGCCCTGGGGATGGCACCGGTGTCGGCGCCAATGACCGCGCCAATATAGGCACCGACGATGGCGCGTGGGGCCAGCCCCGGCCGGCGGCACGCTGGGCCACGATCCGCCCGCGCCAGGATGTCGCAACCCTTTGGCGGGACGAGACCGTGCCCGGCTGGCTGAAATGACCCCCCGGGCCTCGCCGCCGACCGCAGCGCGGACGGCGCAGGTCCCTCCCCTGCCCGCGCTGGGCCCCCGGCGCAGGCTCGCCCGCTGCGTGTTGCTGATCGAACGTCTTTGGCCCGCATTCTGGCCGGCAACCGGCGTGGCGGGAGCCTTCGTCACCGCCGCGCTGCTTGGCCTGCCGGCCTTGCTGCCGCCGGCGGGGGCCGCGGTGCTTCTGGTCGCGATCGCGGGCATTGTCCTGTGGCTTGCCGTGCAGGGGCTGCGGCGGGTCGCCTGGCCCGATGCGGCGGCGGTGGACCGGCGGCTGGAGCACGCCTCCGGCCTTGCCCACCGGCCGCTGGCCGCGCTCGCGGACCGACCCGCCGGCATCGACACCGCGCGCACCGATCCGGCGACCCTGGCGTTGTGGCAGGCGCATCGGGCGCGTGCGGCGCTGGCGGTGCGCGGGCTGCGGGTCGGCTGGCCGCACCCGGGCCTGGCCCGGCACGACCTGCGCGGCCTGCGCGGTGGCCTGCTGATGGCGCTGGTCGCGGCCGTGGTGATCGCCGGCGACCAGGCGCCGGGACGGCTCGCGCAGGCACTGTGGCCGACCCCGAGCGCCGGCGCAGCCCCGGTGCCGCGGCTCCTCGCCTGGATCACGCCGCCCGCCTACACCGGGCTGGCGCCCATCTATCTGCGTCCCGACGCGCAACCGGAGCCGATCCCGGTCGGATCGCGCCTCGCGGTGAGCCTCGCCGGCGGCTTGGGGCAGCCGACGCTGCGCCTGGACGGGCGGGCAATTCCGTTCCATCGGATCGGGGCGGACGGATTCTCCGCCGCTGCCACGTTGGTCGCCAGCGGACGGCTGGCCGTCCGCCGCGGCGGGCGCATGCTTGGCGCCTGGCCGCTCGTCGTGGTGGCGAACCGGCCGCCCTCGGTCGCCTGGGCCGCACCGCCCGGCCCGCTGGCGGTCGATCCGGTGCAGACCCGGCTGCCATGGCGGACCAGCGACGACTACGGGGTGGTCGCGCTGGAGGCCCGGCTCCGGCTCGCCGGCCGGCCTGAGGCGGCGCCGCTGGTGGTGAAAATACCCCTGCCTGCTGCCGCCGGCGAAGCGGACGCACCGGCGGGGGCGGAACGCGCCGGCGGGACCGTCACCCGCAACGGCGATGAGATCGTCGATCTCACGGCGCACCCCTGGGCCGGACTGCCGGTGCGCGCGCGGCTCGTGGGCCGCGACGGCGCGGGCCTGAGCGGGGCAAGCGCCACGGCGGATTTCGTGCTGCCGGCGCCCGATTTCCGCAATCCGCTGGCGCGCGCGCTGGTCGCGGTCCGTCAGGCGCTCAGCCTCGCCCCGGACCGCCGAGTGGCGGCGGCCGGGGCGATCGCCGGACTGCTCGATCGCACCGACGCGTTCGGGCACGAATACGGTGCCTGGCTGGAGTTGCAGCTCGATGCGCAGCGGTTGCTGCTGCCCGCGGGGCACGGGCGGCTGGATCGGGTGCAGCGCAGCCTGTGGCAGGTGGCGCAGCATCTCGAGGAGGCCGGGCTCGATCCCTCGGCCCGCGCCCTGGCCCAGGCCCGCCGCGCCGTCCGCGACGCGCTGGACCGGGCGCTGCACGACCCGTCCGCGGCCAACCGGCAGGCACTCGAAGCGCAGCTGCGACGGCTGGAGAGCGCGATCGACGCCCGGTTGAACGCGCTGCGCCGCGACCTCGCGCGCCAGGGCATCGAGCCGCCGCGCACCGCCGCGGCCGCGCACCGGCTGGGGGACATGGCCGAGGCCGCGCGCCGGGCCGCGCAGCAGGGCGACATGCAGAGCGCACAGGCGCGCATCGCGGCGCTGCAACGGCTGCTCGATTCGCTGAACAACGCTCAGGCGATGGTGGCGCAGGCGCGGCGGGAACAGGCGGCGCAGCAGCGGGCGCAGCAGGAGCTGGAAGAGCTGAACGCCCTGATCCGGCGCGAGGGCCGGCTGGTCGACCATGCCCATCAGCGGTTGCAGCAGGCCGAGGCGCCGGCGCCTCCGCCGGGCCATGCGCAGGCGTCCGACCCCGCGGCCCAGCGCGCCGCCGATGCCGGGGACCAACAGGCGCTGCACCACCAGCTCGGCCAGTTGATGCACAGCCTGGAAGCGCTCGCCGGGCAGCGCCCGCCCAGCCTGAACCGGGCCCGCACGGCGATGGACCGGGCCAGCACTGCGCTCGGCGCCGGCAAGGATGAGCCGGCCGAGACGGCCGAGCAGGCGGCGATCGCCGCCTTGCAGAAAGGCGGGCGGGAACTGGGCCAGGCACTGGCGAAGCAGTTCGGTTCCGGCCAGGAGGGCCAGGGCCGCCAGCCTGGCGGCGAGCTCGGCCTCGCGCGTCCCGGCAACGGGGCGGACGGCGGCCCCTCCTGGCTGCCCGGTCTGGGCGGGCTGGACGAGGACCCGTTCGGCCGCCACGAAGGCGCCGGCGGCGACGCGATCGATCCGCGCGCGCAGGTGACACTGCCGGCCGACCCGCAGGCGGGCCGCACGCGGCGGATCGAGGAGGAGCTGCGCCGGCGACAAGGCCAGCGGACAAGGCCGCCGCAGGAGCTGGAGTATATCGACCGGTTGTTGAAGCAGTTCTGAGCGGATCTGGCGAGGTGCGAGGGGCGGACGGAGGCGGCCACTGACGATCGGACCTCATACCAGCGGCCCCGGCCGATGACTCGTCCGGCGTCCACCTGGTCGCTGGTATGTCATTGATTTTGCGCATGGCCGCCCCGCCAACCCCATGCGCGATACCGGCCGGCCGAAGAAGCCGCCGGTATCACGCCTCCTTCCCGGCCAGGAACGCCGCAGTCTCCGCCACCGCCTCCGCCAGTCCCACCCGCCGCACCGCCACCCCGGCCGGGAAGGCCGAGACCAGCCGCTCCGGCGTCCGCCGGTCGAGCAGCACGAACACCCCCCGATCGCTCGCCCGCCGGATCAGCCGCCCGAACGCCTGGCGCAGCCGCAACCGCGCGATCCGGTCGTCATAGCCGCGCGGATCGCCGCCCGACAGATGCACCCGCCTCTCCCGGTGCAGGATGTCCGGCCGCGGCCATGGCACTTTCTCGAACACCACCAGCCGCAGTGCGCGGCCCGGCACATCGACGCCGTCGCGCATCGCGTCCGTCCCCAGCAGGCAGCTTTCCTCCTCGGTGCGGAAAATCTCCACCAGGGTCGCGTTGTCCATCGCGTCCACGTGCTGCGCCAGCAACGGGATCCCCGCCGCCTCCAGCGCGGGGGCGATCCGCCGCTGCACGGCGATCAGCCGGCCGATGGCGGTGAACAGCCCGAGCGCCCCGCCTCCGGCCGCCAGGAACAGCGCACGGTAGGCCGAGGCCAGCGCGGCAATGTCGGTCCCCGCCACATCGGTCACGACGAAAGCCCGGGTCTGCGCCGCATAGTCGAAGGGACTCGGCAGAGCAGCACGGATCGCCGGCGAAGGCAGGTGCGGTGCACCGACCCGGCCCTCCGCGGCGTGCCAGGCTGCCTCCGGATCGGCATCGCCGGTATCGCGCAGGGTGGCCGAGGTCACCAGCAGCCCCTGCGCCGGCGCGGCGAGGGTGGCGGCGAACGGGACTGTCGGATCGAGCCAATGGCGGTGCAGGCCCACATCCACCTCGCGCGCCGCCTCCCGCCCGAACGCGCCGCCGGCGCCGGACCGGCGCTCCAGCCGCAGGAACAGCACATGCTCCGATCGCGCGCCCGGTTCCGCCGGCGGCTCGGCCAGGCTCTGCAGCATCGCCTGCCAGGCGCCGAGCGGCTGGATCGCGCGGCGCAGCAGCGAGCGGCCGGTGGCCTCGATGCGCAGGCGGGTCGGGCTGTCCATCTCCTCCGCTTCCGTATCCAGCCGGGCGAGCAGGCGCTCGCGCAGGGTGGCGAGCGGGGCGGCGAGCCGGGCCAGGGCGCGGGCCAGCCGCTCGGCCGTCTCCGGCAGATCCACGAGTGCAGGGAACAGGTCGCATTCCAGCGCGAAGCCGGTCGTCTCCGCCTCCGCCCCCGCGCGCGCGAGCACCTGGCGACGGAACAGCCGCAGCACCGCCTCGGTCGGGTTGTCCGGCCGCGCGTCCGCCGCCGCGCCAGCCGCGGCGGTCTCGGTCACCGGCGCCAGGCTGGCCTGGCCGGGCGCGTCCCCGGCGAGCCGCAACGCCCAGCCGGGCGCGGGCAGCGCGCGGGCGGCCTGCACGGCGGCGTCCAGCATGGTCTCCAGCGGTGCCAGCCCGGCCACCAGATCGTCCAGCCGGCGGCGCAGGCCGCGGGCACGCGACCGCCCGCCCTCCGCGCCCAGCAGCCAGCGGCGCAGCTCCGCCGTCTCCGCCCCCGACAGCACGGCGGCGAAAGCACCATCGGCGGCGTCGAACAAATGATGGCCTTCGTCAAACACATAGCGGGTCGGCACCGAGGCATCGTCGAGGCCGCCCCATGCCGCCTGCGCCATCACCAGCGCATGGTTCGCCACCACCAGGTCAGCGCCGCGGGCGCGGCGGATGGTGTGCTCGACGAAGCAGCGCTTCCAGTGCGGGCAGGCGGCGTGGATGCACTCGCCACGCCGGTCGGCGAGTCCGGCGAGCCGGCCGGCGCCGAACAGCTCTCCGAACCAGCCGGGCAGGTCGCCGCCCTGTAGATCCCCGTCCCGCGTCGCCAGCGCCCAGCGCGCGATCAGCGCCAACGCCACCGGCGCCCCCACGCCGAGGCCGCCCGAAGCGCTGCCCACCGCGTCCTCCAGGTTGAGCAGGCAAAGGTAGTTCTCCCGCCCCTTGCGCACCACGACCCGGCGGCGGCGTTCGGCGGGGTCCGGGTAGAGCCGGGCCAGCTCCTGGTCGATCTGCCGCTGCAAATGGCGGGTGTAGGTGCTGATCCACACCGCGCCACGGTTCTTCTCCGCCCACAGGCTGGCGGGCGCGATGTAGCCGAGGGTCTTGCCGGTGCCGGTGCCGGCCTCGGCCAGAACGAGGTGCGGATCGCCGCGCACCTCGCGCGCGGCGAAAGCCGCCGCCGCAGCGCCGGCGTAGTCGGCCTGGCCAGGGCGCTGCTCGGCGTACGGCCCGAGCAGGTCGGCAAGCCGGGTGCGAGCCTCGGCCTCCCCGACCGGGTAGGAGGAAGGCGGCGGCGGCGGCGGCACCTCCTGCCACTCTGGCAGGTGCTTCCAGGCCTTCAGCGCCTCGACCGACGGCGCGGCATGCGGCTGGCCGAGCGCAGCCAGCACGTGCGGCGCCCAGGTCCAGGCCGCGCCCCCGCCCTTGCCCAGCAGCGCAGCCAGGCCGGCGGCGTCGCGATTGAGCGGAATCTCCCGCCCCGCGGCCAGCCGACGCAGCAGGTCGGCGGCGAGCGCCGGCAACAACGCCGCCTCGGCCTCCAGCCCCGGCGTCGGCAGGTCATGGTCGAGCGCAAGCGCCAGCCCCCGTGCCGTCGGGGCGGCCGGCCGCGCGGGCAGGACAAAAGCGAACAGCTCCAGCAGGTCGAACGCCGGCAGGTGCCGCAAGCCAAGTCGGCGAAAGGTCGCCGGGGCATGAATGACGAGCGGCGGCGGCAGCCCGCGCAGCCGCTCGGCGACGGCTTCCGCAGGCAGCAGCAGAAGCTCGCCGTGCGGCGTCAGCAACGCAGCACGCCCATGCCCCGCAGCCAGCGCCGGCGCGGCAGGAAGCGTAATCCGGACGGACGTCGGCAGGTCGGGCGGAATCGCGAGTCCCCTGAGCAAAGACGCGGCAGGGTACGAACATCCCCGACCGGCGCAGCCGAAGGGCAACGTAGCCGATTTACCCGCGCACCGCAGGCACCGCGTGCGGAAAAGGCCAGGGGGCAGCGCCCCCTGGCTTCTTGCCTCACACGGCGCGCGGTTGGCGGTTAGACGGCTTCGGTGTCGATCGCGTAGCCGGCGGCGCGGACGGTGCGGACGAGGTCGAGTTCGTCGGGGCCGTTGATGGCCTTGCGCAGGCGGCGGATGTGGACGTCGACGGTGCGGGGTTCGACGTGGATATCTTTACCCCATACTGCGTCGAGCAGTTCTTCGCGCGAAAAAACCCGGCGCGGGTGCTGGAGGAAGAATTCGAGCAGGCGGAACTCGGTCGGGCCAAGATGCAGCGCGCGGCCGTTGCGGGTGACGCGGTGGGTGGCGACGTCCATCGTGATATCGTGGAACCCAAGTGCGCTTTTGGTCGGCATGGCGCCGGAGCGGCGGAGCAGGGCGCGCATGCGCGCGACCAGCGCTTCGGTGTTGAACGGCTTGGTGATGTAGTCGTCCGCCCCGGTGTTCAGGCCGCGCACGGCGTCCTGGTCTTCGGTGCGTGCGGTCACCATGATGACGGGCAGGTCGCGGGTGGCCGGACGACGGCGGATCTGGCGGCAGACTTCCAGTCCCGACAGCGCCGGCAGCATCCAGTCGAGCAGCACGAGGTCGGGTTGGGTTTCGGCGATGCGGGTCAGCGCTTCCTGCCCGTCGGCGGCTTCTTCCACCCGGAAGCCCTGTTTTTCCAGATTGTAGCGCAGCATGGTGGCGAGTGCCGCCTCGTCCTCCACCACCAATACCAGCGGCCGGCTCGTGGTCATGTCAAGCATGGGGTACTATCCTTCATTCGCTCGGGCGGACCACGGCGTAGGCGGAGGTATCACCTTTCGGACGCGCCTCGGTCAGGGGCGTGCCGGTCACCACGTAGTGCAGGGTTTCGGCGATGTTGGTGGCGTGGTCGCCGATCCGTTCCAGGTTCTTGGCGATGAACAGCAGATGCGTGCAGGGCGTGATGTTGCGCGGGTCTTCCATCATGTAGGTGATGAGCTCGCGGAACAGCCCGTTGTAGATGTCGTCGATCGCGAGGTCCGAGCGCCAGACACGCACGGCCTTTTCCGCGTCGGCCTCGCCGACCGCGTCGATGATGGTCTTGAGGTTCTCTTGCACCAGCCGCGCCATGTGGCCGAGGCCGGCGAGGCTGTAGGGAAGCTGGAACTGCGCCAGCACGACGGAGCGCTTGGCGACGTTGGCGGCATAATCGCCGATCCGTTCCAGGTCGCCGGTGATCTTCAGCGCGGCGACCACCTGGCGCAGGTCGCCGGCCATCGGCTGGCGCAAGGCGAGGGTGCGGATGACGAATTGTTCCACTTCCCGTTCCAGCGCGTCGACCCGCTTGTCCTCCTCCATCACCTGCGCGGCGGCGGCGGTATCGCGGTCCAGGACGGCGTGCGAGGCGCCGGCCACCTGGCGCTCGACGATGCCGCCCATTTCGCTGATGAGGTCGCGCAGGCGCGCCAGTTCCTGGTCGAAGCTGCGGAGCAGGTGCTGCGGTTCGGATGCCATGGGTGCTCTCCGCGCCTAATGCCGGTGAAGATGTCGAACGCGTGGCGGCGTGCCGGCCGGGTGGGTGCCGGTGTTCCGGGCAGCGGGGTGGCTGGCGGTCATGCCGGGCGGGCCCTCAGCCGAACCGGCCGGTGATGTAGTCCTGGGTGCGTTTCTCGCGCGGGGCGGTGAACATCTGCGCCGCGCTCGATGCCTCGATCAACTCGCCCAGATAGAAGAAGGCTACCTGATCGGCGATGCGGGCGGCCTGCTGCATGTTGTGGGTGACGAGCGCGATGGTGAACTCGCTTTTCAGCTCGTCGATCAGTTCCTCGATCTTCATCGTGCTGATGGGATCGAGGGCGCTGGTCGGCTCGTCGAACAGGATGACTTCGGGGTGGATGGCGATGGTGCGCGCGATCACGAGGCGCTGCTGCTGGCCGCCGGAGAGGCCGAGGGCGGAGGCGCCCAGCCGGTCCTTTACCTCGTCCCATAGCGCGGCGCGGGCCAGCGCCTGCTCCACCCGTTCGTCCATCCGCGCCTTCGACAGTTTCTCGTGCAATCGCACGCCAAAGGCGATGTTCTCGTGGATCGACATCGGGAACGGGGTCGGCTTCTGGAACACCATGCCGATGCGCGCGCGCAGCGCGATCACGTCGACATCGGGGCTGATGATGTTCCGCCCGTCCAGCAGCACCTCGCCAGCGGCGCGCTGGCCGGGATAGAGGTCGTACATCCGGTTCAGCACCCGCAGCAGGGTCGATTTGCCGCAGCCGGAGGGGCCGATCATGCCGGTGACCTGGCGGTCCGGCAGGTCGAGGGCGATGCCTTTCAGGGCCTGGGTGGTGCCGTAGAAGAAGTCGAGGTTGCGGATGCTGATGCGCGGCCCGTTCAGCGCCGGTCGCTCCGGCGCCGACAGCGTGCCCGCCGTCACGGTCGGCCTGTCCATTCCGCTATCCACGTTCATCCGGTCCTCTGTGCCTTTTCCTGGCGGCGCACCGCGTCTGCTGCCCGATGCGTCTGTGCCCGGTACGCCGGCTGCCGGTGCGGCCCGTGCCCCCGGTGTACTGCTTTCCGGGGCACGCCCATTTCTAGAGTGGCGGGGCGACGCCTCGATTGCAATTCGGTGAAGGTTTCATGACAGCGCGCTTGCCGGCCTGGGCGGGGCGTCACCTGACAAAGGGCCCCAGGCCGGACGTCGCTCTCCGGAAGGCGTCGCCCTCCGGCCATCATCGGCAGCCAGGGCGGTATCGTCGGCGGTATCGCCGGCGGTATCGCCCCGTGGCCGGCATCGACGGCCGGCCGGATCAGGCGTCGTGCATCCCGCGCAGGGCACCCGCGCGGGCGGTGGCGCCGGCGGTCACGAAGGCGCCGTCCTGGCCCGAGAGCAGGAAGCGCGCGCCGATGTCGATGTAGGTCGCCATGATCTTTTCGTTGTAGATCCCGGCCATCCCGGGGTGCTTGCCGTGCGCGCGGCAGGCGGCCACCGTGCGGCGATAGGCGTCTTCCAGGCGGGCGTGGGCGAACTGGCCGGGGATGCCCATCTCGGCGCACAGGTCGTTCGAGCCGATCAGCAGCACGTCGACGCCGGGCACGGCGGCGATGGCCTCGGCGTTCTCGATCGCGCGCGGGGTTTCCAGCATCACGACGGTGAGGTTCGCGGCGTTCAGCGCCACCGCGGCGTCGCCCACCGCGAGCGCGCGCAGACCGTAGTGCGGGCCGATACCGCCCATGGAGCGATGGCCGATGGGGGGATATTTCAGCTTGTCCACCACCTCGCGCGCTTCCTCGGCGGTATCGACATGCGGCACGACGATGCCGAGCGCGCCGCTGTCCAGCATCCGCGTCGCCATGGAATATTCCCCGCTCGGCACACGCACGATCGGCGCGATGCCGGCCGACAGGGCGGCGATTGAGATCTGCGCGGCGGCATCGAGCGACATCGTGCCGTGCTCGCAATCGAGGAACAGCCAGTCGTAGCCGCACGCGGCCATGGCGGGCGCGATCTCCACGCTGCGCACCATGCGGACGGTGAAGCCGAGGGAGAGGCGGCCGGCGTCGAGGGCTTCGCGGGCGGGGTTGCGGAGCAGAGTCATGAGAGAGGGTCCTTGGCGGGCGGGGAGAGGGGCGCGGCGGCCAATGCGGGAGGGCCAGACGACGCCGCCGCGCCGCTCACCCCGGTTCCTTGATCCGCGCCGGTTCCGTGGTCCGCGCGCGGGGCAGCCGCCAGCCACAGTAGAGC
This sequence comes from uncultured Pseudomonadota bacterium, assembly GCA_963708095.1. Taxonomy (GTDB): domain Bacteria; phylum Pseudomonadota; class Alphaproteobacteria; order Acetobacterales; family Acetobacteraceae; genus JAJZVS01. Next base: position 261,508 of record OY970182.1, on the reverse strand, counting down.
GCCATCAGGCGGAGGAACAGGCAGAGCGCAGCCCCCCCGAGCGTGGTGACGGTCGGCGCCAGCCCGGCCCGATCGCCGAGCACGACGACCGCCGCGCCGAGCAACGCGGCCACCGCATAGATGTCGGAGCGCAGCACGGCCGGCACCTCGCCCGCCAGCAGGTCGCGCACCATGCCGCCGCCGATGCCGCTCAGCATCCCGAGCAGCGCCGCCATCACCGGGTTCAGCCCGTAGTCCAGCGCCTTCTGCGCACCGGAAACGGCGAACACCCCGAGCCCGGCGGCGTCGAACACACGCACCGGCTTGCGCAGCCGCTGGAGCGGGGCATGCAGGAAGAACCCGAGCAGCCCGGCCGCCACGGCGAGCGCGAGTTCATGCCAACCGGCGATCGCCGCCGGCGGCACGGCGCCGATCAGCACGTCGCGCATGATCCCGCCCGAGACGGCCGTGACGAAAGCGAGGACCAGGACGCCGAACAAATCCATTCCCCGGCGGGCTCCCAGCACCGCGCCGCTCAGCGCGAAGACGAAGGTGCCCGTCAGGTCAAGCACGCGGATCAGCAGCACGGTGGCCGGCACGGGGGCCTCCTTTCCTTCGTCCGCACGGGCGGGGCCGGAACCGACACGCTCCGTCGGGCGGTGCCCGATCATCCGGCATCGGGTCGGCCGAAAACTGGCCGTCACGCAATGCCCGGCCTGGACCCCTCTCTCACCTCTCCGGCGCGCCGCCCGCCAATCCTTCTCCATCGCCTTCCGCGTCCAGCAGCGGCACCACGAACCCAGCCAGATCGCCGCCCGGGAACAAATGCCCCTGCACCCCGGCCGCCACCGCCGCCGCCACATCGCTCGGCTGGTCGCCCACCAGCAGGCAGCGCGCCGGGTCGAGCTCCCAGGCGCGGATCAGATCCAGCAGCATCCCCGGGCCCGGCTTGCGCCAGTCGCTGGCCTGGCGGTAGGCGGGAAGCGGCGCCTCGGGATGGAACGGGCAGTAGCGCGCGTCGTCGATGGTGCCACCGGCGGCGCGCACCGCGTCGCCCACCCAGCCGAGCAGGTCGCGCACCGCCGCCTCGTCGTACATCCCGCGCGCCACGCCCGACTGGTTGGTGACGACGAACACGTGCCAGCCGCGCGCGGTGGCCGCGGCGATCGCGCCGCGCGCGCCGTCGATCCAGTCCCAGCGGTCGCGCGTGCCGACATGGCCGTGGTCGTGGTTCAGTACCCCGTCGCGGTCGAGGAACAGCGCCGGGCGGTGCAGCCGCGCCGCCACCTCCGCGCGCGCCCGGGCCAGGTCCTCCGGCACGCCGATGTCGATGAACCAGCCGTCGGCCAGGCTGCCGGCCAGGGCGCCGGTGGCGGCCAGGCCGGGCAGCACGTCGCGTTCCAGCGAGCAGACCGGGGCGATGCGGTCCAGCACGGCGCGGTCCAGCGCGTAGACCCCGGCGTTGATGATCCCCGCCTCCCCCGGCGCGGGCCGTTCGCGGAACGCCGTCACCTGGCCATCGTGCAGCGCCACCACGCCGTAGCGGGACGCGTCGGGCAGCTCGCGCAGCAGCATCCGGCCCAGGACCGGCTCCGGATCGGCCGCGCGCGCGGCGAGCAGCGCGGCGAGGTTGGCATCGAACAGGCTGTCGCCGTTGCACAGCACGAACGCGGGCGCGAGCAGCGGGGCGGCGTGACGCAGCGCCCCGCCGGTGCCGGCCGGGGCGGGCTCGACCGAGACGCGGATCGTCGCCGGGCGCGGCAGGGTGGCCTCCGCCGCCGCCACCGCCTGCGCGAGCGCGTCGGACAGATGACCGGCGAGCAGGACGAATTCCTCGATCCCGAAGCGCTGCCACTCGCGCATCAGCCAGGCGAGGAACGGTCGGCCGCCCACCTCCAGCGCCGGCTTGGGCGTGGTCGCGGTCAGCGCGCCGAGCCGCGTGCCGAGCCCCCCCACCAGGATCGCGCATTGCCGGATCGGCGCGCGGGGCACCGGATCAGCCTCCCCAAGGTCGCACGGGTGGTCGCGCTGGCAATCGCGCGGGCAGCCGCGCGGCCGCCGCTCGCCGGTTCATCGTGCCGGGTCCGGCGGGACCAGTTCGGGAAACATCGCCCGCTCGACCAGGGCGCAGAACACATGCGCGGCGGTAATGTGGATCTGCTGAATGAGCGCGGTCTCGGTCGAAGGCGCGCGGAACAGCAGGTCGCAGCGCTCCGCCATCACCGTCGCCCCCGGCCCGGTGCCGGTAAAGCCGAGGCACACGAGGCCCTTGCCGCGCGCCGCGTCCAGCGCGCGCAGCACGTTGGGCGAGCGGCCGGAGGTGGAGATGCCGAGGAACACGTCGCCCGGTCGGCCGAGGCCCAGCACCTGGCGTTCGAACACATGCTCATACCCGTAGTCGTTGCCGGTGGCGGTGATCACCGAGCCGTCGACGGTGAGTGCGATCGCCGCCAGCGGCGCGTGGTCGAACATCAGGCGGGAGATGAACTCCCCGGCGATGTGCTGGGAATCCCCCGCGCTGCCGCCGTTGCCGGCGACCAGAAGCTTGCCGCCGGCACGCAGGGCGGCGACGGTGGCGCTCGCCATCTCGCCCAGCAGCGCCTGCGCCGCGCGGTCGGCGGCGAAGGCCCCCAGGGCGGCGAGGGAACGGTCGAGATAGGCGGCGACGTAGTCGGGTTCGTGCGCGCTCATGCCCCGTTCTCTGCCAGGGCCGGCGGCGCTTGCCAAGCGCCGCCGTGCAGGTGCGGCGGCCAGGGCAATCGAGCGCCAGGGCAATCGAGCGCCAGGGCAATCGCGCGCCGGGGCAATCGCGCGCCGGGGCAATCGCGCGAAGGGGCAATCGCGCGAAGGGCCGCCGACCGGATGCCGTCCCCTTTTCCCCTCCGCTTGCGGAAGGGCGACCTCGACCGGGAGGACATCCACCAGGCCGCGGCGGCCAGGCCTGACCGGTCAAGCCGACGGAGCACGGCAGCGAAAGCGCGAGCCGATCGCCCGGTGAATCGCGCCGCGGGATCGGGCCCGCACGGCGGATGCGGGGTCGCCCAGGGACGCCCCGGTGTGGGACGCTCCGGTGTGGGGCGCTCCGGTGTGGGGCGCTCCAGTGTGCTGACAGAACGCTGTCAGCAGCCCGCTTCTACGCTCGGCCGTGTCCCCAGCAACCCCGGAGACGCCGCCGCCATGCCCGACATGCCTCGGTTCGCCGCCGTCCTCGACGCCCCGCGCGCCCGCGCCACGAGCCGCGGCCTCGTGCTGTTCGCCATGTGCCTCGGCCTGCTGATCGCGCAGGTCGACACCTCCGTGGTCAACCTCGCGGTGCAGCCGATCGGCGCGGCGCTCGGCGCCTCCGTCACCGCGCTGCAATGGGTGATCGACGCCTACAACCTGGTCTACGCAGTTCTGCTGCTGAGCGGCGGGCTGATCGCCGATCTGTATGGTCGGCGGCGCGCCTTCGTGGCCGGCGCGGCGATCATGGCCGCCGCCTCGGTCGGCTGTGCGCTCGCCCCGGACGCGCGGGTGCTGATCGCCGCCCGCGCCTTCGCCGGGGTGGGCGCGGCGCTGCTGCTGCCCGCCTCGCTCGCGATCGTGCGGGTGGTGTGGCCGGAGGTCGCGGCGCGGCGCCGTGCGCTCGGCGTCTGGGCAAGCTGCAACGGGCTCGCCTTCGCCATCGGGCCGCCGCTCGGCGGGGTGCTGATCGACCGCTTCGGCTGGCGCAGCGTGTTCCTGCTGGCGGTGCCGCTGGCGCTCGGCGCCTGCATCCTCGCCCAGGCGGCGGTGCCGGAATCGGCGGACAGGCGCGATCGCAACATCGACATCGCGGGCCAGGCGCTGGGCGCGCTCGCGCTCGGCTTGCTGGTGTTGGCGGCCATCGCCGGGCCGGCACGCGGCGGGGTGTGGGCGGCGGCGCTCGTCATGCCGGCACTGGCGGGATTCGTTTGGACCGAGCGGCGCGGCGGGGCGGCGGCGCTGGTGCCGCTCGACCTGTTCCGCCAGCGCCCGTTCTGCGGCGCGGTGGCGGCCACGGGGGCGATGACCTTCGGCATCTACGGCATGATCTTCCTGCTGCCGCTGGTCTGGCAGGCGGGCGGACTGCTGGCGCCGTCCCAGGCGGGGCTGGCGCTGCTGCCCTGCGCGCTGGTGTTCTTCCTGGTCTCGCAGCGCTCCGGCCACCTGGCGCAGCGGGTCGGCGTGCGGGTTCTGGCCGCCGGCGGCACTGCGATCACCGGCTGCGGGCTGCTGGTGCTGGCGGCGACGACGGGAGGGCGGCCGCTGCCGCTCGCCGAGGCCGGGCTGGCGCTGACCGGCCTCGGCATGGGGCTGAACACCGGCCCGCTGATGTCGGTCGCGGTCGAGGCGGTGAGCCCGGCGCGTGCAGGCACCGCGTCCTCGCTGATCAATGTCGCGCGGATGGCCGGCGCCAGCCTGGGCGTCGCGTTCCTCGGCGCGGCGTTCGCGGCGGCGCACGGTGGCGCGGCGGGGTTGCGGGTGGCGATGCTGGTCGGCGGCGGCGTGCAACTGTGCGGGGCCGTGGCAGCCTGGGCGACGATTCGGCGGACGGCTGAATAGCGCCACTCCGGCGCAGGTCCGCACCGCGCTGTTGCCGCCGCGGATCCCGTCCTCCAACTCAGCTTCATCATTCTGTCACCGGCCTGTCGCCGATTTGTCAAAACGGCAGGCTATCGTTGTCGGACTGAAGAGGAAGGGCACCGGGTCTCGCCGACGGCCGTACGGCGGCCCGGTCACGTCCAGGCAACAGACCCGATCCCCCGGCGGCGCAGCCTTGTGCCGCCCGGCCTCGCCGCGTGCCTGACTGCATGAAGGATACCTCGTGACCGCGATCGACAGCTTGCTCGGGCTTCTCCGCACCGCCGGCCAGGGCCGTTACGGCGAAACCGACGTCACCCAGCTCGAACACGCCCTGCAATGCGCCGCGCTGGCGGAGGGCGAGGGCGCGTCGTCCGCCCTGATCGCCGCCGCGCTGCTGCACGACATCGGCCACCTCGCCAACCCGGACGACTATCCGGCACTGCTGCGCGACGAGGATGGCCGCCACGAGGAGAGCGGCGCCGTCCTGCTCGCGCAATGGTTTGGCCCCGAGGTCAGCGAACCGGTGCGGCTGCACGTTCCCGCCAAGCGCTACCTGGCGATGGCGGAGCCCGGCTACGCCGCGCTGCTGTCGCCGGCCTCCGTGACCAGCCTGCGGCTGCAGGGCGGCCCGTTCACCCCGGCCGAGGCGCAGGATTTCCTGACGCTGCCCCACGCGGAAGCCGCAATCCGGCTGCGGCGCTGGGACGACGCCGCCAAGACCCGCGATCTTGCCACGCCCGGTCTCGATCATTTCGCAGACCATCTCGCGGCGAACCTGGCACCGGAGGCAGCGGCACAGCGGGCGTAAGCCACCGCGGCGCCGAATCCGACCGGCACCCGGGCGTTCGGAGACGGTTCCTCGCCGCGCGCAGCCGCATGCCATGCCGTCACTTCCCGCCCCCGGTCATTCCTTGATCGGACAGTTTTCCACACACACGGAGCAGACCATGAAACCCTGGCTTCACCCGCTCGCCGCGTTCGCCGGCGCGATCATCGCGGCAACGCTCGCCGGTCCGGCCGCGTTCGCCGCCCCCGCCGCCGATTGTCCGAACGGCGGCGTGGTGCGCTTCGGGGTCGAGCCGTACGACACCTCCGCCAAGCTGGTGCCGATCTATGACGACATCGGCAAGGCGATCGCCGCCAAGCTCGGCTGCAAGGTGAAGATCTTCATCACCACGAACTACAACGCCGAGATCGAGGCGATGCGCAACAAGAAGCTCGAAGCCGGCGAATTCGGCCCGCTCGGCTACGTGCTCGCGCACCAGGTCGCCGGTGCCCAGGCGGTGGCGGCGTTCGCCAACAAGGACGGCAAGCCCGACACCTACTGGGCGAGCATCGTGACCTACCCGGGCTCCGGCATCAAAACGGTGGCGGAGATCCGCGGCAAGTCGTTCGCCTTCGCCGACCCGGCCTCCACCTCCGGCCACCTGTTCCCGGCCTACGGCCTGCGCAAGGCGGGCCTCAATCCCGACACCGACGTGCGCGGCATCTATGCCGGCAGCCACACCTCGTCCTTCGAGGCGCTGTACAACCACAAGGTGATGGCCGGCGAGCTCAACAGCGAGCAGTTGCAATCCGCGACGCAGCGCGGCGAGTACAAGCCCGGCACGTTCGTGTTCCTGTGGAAGTCCCAGCCGATCCCGACCGATCCGATCGCCGTGCGCGGCGACCTGCCGGCGGGCTTCAAGCAGCGCCTCACCACCGTGCTGCAGAACCTCGACCTGTCAGATCTGCCCGCCAAGGACCGCAAGATCATGGGCATGAGCGGGGCCCGGTTCGTGCCGCAGACGGACGCCGCCTACAACCTGATCCGCGACCTGATCTCGACCCTGCATATCGATCTGGCGAAGCTCTGAACCAAATCCTGCCCGCCGGGCAGCGCTGACCGAAGGACGACGACGCATGCTGGTGGTTCGCGACCTGTCGCTGCGCTACCCGAACGGCAAGCTTGCCTTGTCCGGGTTCGATCTCACGGTACGGGCGGGGGAACTCGTCATCGTGCTCGGCAGCAACGGCTGCGGCAAGACGAGCCTGCTGCGCTGCATCACCCGCACGGTGACGCCGAGCAGCGGTGAGGTCTGGCTGGACGGGTCCGACCTGACGAAGCTCGAAGGGGAGAAGCTGCGGCGCGCGCGGCTGGCGCTGGCGATGATTTCACAGCACGCCAGCCTGGTGCGTCGCCGCAGCGTCCTCGCCAACGTCGCCACCGGCGCGCTGGGACGCTACAATGGGCTGCGCACCGCGCTCGGCGGGCTGCCCGCCGCCGAGCTTGCCGCCGCCCATGACTATCTGCGCCAGGTCGGGCTGACCCCGGTCGGGCCCTCCCAGGTCGGATCGCCCGGCCTTGCCGGCCAGCGCGCCGGCACCTTGTCGGGCGGCCAGGCCCAGCGGGTGGCGATCGCCCGCGCGCTGGCGCAGCGGCCGCGGGTTCTCCTGGCCGACGAACCCGTCGCCAGCCTGGATCCGGAGGCCGCGGAGGAGATCATGCGCCTGCTCCGCCGCCTCGCGCACGAACAGGACCTCGCCATCCTCTGCGTCCTGCACCAGGTGGAGCTCGCCTACAGCTATGCCGATCGCGTCGTCGGCCTGCGCGCGGGCCGCATGGAATTCGACCTGCCGTGCGGCGAGGTATCGCGCGACGCGGTGCGGCGCCTCTATCTGAGCGAGGCAGCATGATGGGCGCCGCGATGCCTCGCCCCGATGCCGGTGTGCCGGAGGCGGACGGCTGGCGGCGTGCGTTCAGGAACGCCGGACGCACGGTCGCCGTCCTGGCGGCGCTCGCGATCGTGGTGCAGTCGCTCGTGGTCGTGCAGTTCCGGCCGCAGGACCTGGTGTCCGGCGCCTATGGCATGGCCGACATCATCCGGCGGGCCACGCCACCGGATTTCTCGAAATTCCACACCGTGCTGTGGCCGACGCTGGAGACGATCGACATCGCGATCTTCGGCACGTTGGGCGGTATCCTGCTGGCCTCGCCGCTGGCGGTGCTGGCGGCGCGGAACGTGACGCCGTCGCGCTTCCTCTATTACCTCGCGCGCGGGGTGATCGGCTTCGCCCGCGCGGTGCCCGACCTCGTGTGGGCGCTGCTGTTCGTCACCGCGGTGGGGCTCGGCCCGTTTCCCGGCGGCCTGGCGCTGGCGGTCCATTCCGTCGGCATGCTCGGGCGGCTGTTCGCCGAGACGATCGAGCACATGGACATGGCCCCGATCGACGCCCTGGCGCTGACCGGCGCGCGCCGCGTCCAGGTGTTCACCCACGGCGTCGTGCCGTCGGTGCTGCCGGCCTTGCTCGGGATCGGACTGTACCGGCTGGACGAGAACATCCGCTCCTCCCTGGTGCTGGGCTTCGTCGGCGCCGGCGGGATCGGGTTCCAGCTGCTCACCGCAATGAGCCTGTTCCAGTATCGCGAGGTGTCACTGCTGCTGATCGTGATCTTCGTGATCGTGGTGGTGGCGGAGCGCGCCTCGGCCGCGCTGCGCCAGCGGTTGGCATAGCGGCGGCCGGCCGCGCGGGCACCGGCGGCGCGCCCGCGTCGCAAGCCTGCGCGGCCACGGCCGATCCGGTTGCAGCACGACCGGCAGGAGCCCTACCCTCCCTCCCCCGCCCATGCTTTCCTGTCGTGCCATGAAACGTCTGCGCCATCCCGACCGCCTGGGCCTGCATCTTCGCGTCATCCTCGGTGCCGAGGTCGCCATGGGGCCCGGCAAGGCCGAGCTGCTCGACGGCATCGCCGCCACCGGCTCCATCGCCGCCGCCGGCCGCCGCATGGGCATGAGCTACAAGCGTGCCTGGCTGCTGGTCGAGGCCATGAACGCGATGTTCGCCGAACCCCTCGTCGATGCCGCCAAGGGGGGCGCCGGCGGCGGCGGGGCGGCGCTCACGCCGCTCGGGACGCAGATGCTGGCGGCCTATCGCAAGCTTGAAGCCACCGCCGCCGCCAGCGGCGCGGCGGAGCTTGCGCAGATGCGTGCGGCACTGCCGCCCGGCAAGCCGGGCCGCGCCGCGCGGCCGCCGGGCCGGCCCCCCGCGGCCGTGCGCTGAGGGAGCTGTGAGCGCGCGAGCGGGCGCGCTTCCTGAGGGGCAATATGCGGAGGCCTTCCCCTTGACGGGTACGACCGGATGGGCCATCTCCGGCTAATCAGGACCATATCGGTCCTCTTATGGATCCGCCGCGGTCGCCAGGATCGTCTGTCATGCTGAGGCTGTCGAAACTCACCGATTACGCCGTCGTCGTGCTGGTGCGTCTGGCCCAGGCCGGGACTGCCGGCTCCACGCCTGCCCGCGCCGAGGATCGCGCCGGCGCGGAGCGTATCCCGGGGCGGGAGGCTGGGATGCAGACCTCCCCGGGGATCGCCACTGCTACCGGGATTCCGGAACCGACGGTGGCCAAGGTGCTGAAAATCCTGGCCGGCGGCGGTCTGGTAGCGTCCCAGCGCGGGGCCCATGGCGGCTACCGGCTGGTCCGTCCGTTGGGGACGATCCCGGTCTCCGAGGTGATCGCCGCTATCGACGGACCGATCGCGCTCACGGCCTGCGTGGAAGGTTCTACCGGTGGCTGCGAGTCCGAAAGCCTCTGCCCGATGCGCGGCCGGTGGGACCCGGTGAACACCGCGATCCAGGAGGCGCTGGGCGCCATCACGCTTGCCGACATGCAGGCAGCGGGCGTTCCGCGCGCCTTCCGCCTGCCGCCTCCCGTGGCAGCCGCCACTCCGCCTGCGCCCTCTCCTGCGCCCTCTGCGGACGCAGTTCCCGCCGCCGAATAGGACAAGCCGATGCCCGCCGTTACCGAAACGCTTGAGACCGTCCGCGCGCTGTCCGATTCCGGCTACAAGTTCGGCTTCGAGACCGCGATCGAGATGGATCTTGCCCCGAAGGGGCTGACCGAGGACACGATCCGCCTGATCTCGGCACGCAAGGACGAGCCCGCCTGGCTGCTCGACTGGCGGCTCGCCGCCTTCGCCGGCTGGAAGAAGATGGAGGAGCCGCACTGGGCGCGCGTGTGGCACGCGCCGATCGACTACCAGGACATCCACTACTACGCGGCCCCGCGGCCCAAGTCCGGCCCGAAGTCGCTGGACGAGGTCGATCCCGAACTGCTCGCCACCTACGAGAAGCTCGGCATCCCGCTGAAGGAGCGCGCCATCCTGGCCGGGGTGGAAGGGGCCGGTTCGAACGTCGCGGTGGATGCCGTGTTCGACAGCGTCTCGGTCGCCACCACCTTCCGCGCAACCCTGGCAAAATCCGGCGTGATCTTCTGCCCGATCAGCGAGGCGGTGCGCGAGCACCCCGAGCTCGTGCGCAAATACCTCGGCAGCGTCGTACCGGTGGCGGATAATTTCTTCGCCGCCCTGAACTCGGCGGTCTTCACCGACGGCAGCTTCGTCTACATCCCGCCCGGCGTGCGCTGCCCGATGGAGCTTTCCACCTACTTCCGCATCAACGCGCGCAACACCGGCCAGTTCGAGCGCACCCTCATCATCGCCGATGCGGGCGCCCAGGTGAGCTACCTCGAAGGCTGCACAGCGCCGATGCGCGACGAGAACCAGTTGCACGCCGCGGTGGTGGAGCTGGTGGCGCTGGACGACGCCAGGATCAAATACAGCACGGTTCAGAACTGGTACCCGGGCGACGCCGAAGGTCGCGGCGGGATCTACAATTTCGTCACCAAGCGCGGCGCCTGCCGCGGCGCGCGGGCGCATATCTCCTGGACCCAGGTCGAGACCGGCTCGGCGATCACCTGGAAATACCCGTCCTGCATCCTGGAGGGCGACGACAGCGTCGGCGAGTTCTACTCGGTCGCGGTGACCAACAACCGCCAGCAGGCCGATACCGGGACGAAGATGATCCACCTCGGGCGCAACACGCGCTCCACCATCGTCTCCAAGGGGATCTCCGCCGGGCACTCGGACAACACCTATCGCGGCCTGGTGCGCATCGGCCCGCGTGCGACCGGGGCGCGCAACCATACGCAATGCGACAGCCTGCTGATCGGCCAGCACTGCGGCGCGCATACCGTGCCCTATATCGAATGCCGCAACCCGGGCGCGAAGATCGAGCACGAGGCGACCACGTCGAAGATCGCCGACGACCAGTTGTTCTACTGCCGCTCGCGCGGCCTGACGGAAGAAGACGCGGTCGGGCTGATCGTGAACGGGTTCTGCAAGGAAGTCTTGAAGGAATTGCCGATGGAATTCGCCGTGGAGGCACAGAAGCTGCTGGCCGTGAGCCTGGAAGGCTCGGTGGGCTGATGCTCGAGATCAAGGGCCTCGCCGCGTCCGTCGTCGGCAAGCCGATCCTGTGCGGCATCGATCTCACCGTGCCGTCGGGCGAAGTGCACGCCATCATGGGGCCGAACGGGTCGGGGAAATCCACCCTGTCCTATGTGCTCGCCGGCCACGGGGACTACGAGGTCACGGCCGGCAGCGTCACATTCGACGGCGCCGACCTCCTGGCGATGGAGCCGGAAGAACGCGCCGCCGCCGGCGTCTTCCTCGCCTTCCAGGCGCCGGTCGAGCTGCCGGGCGTGGGCAACGCCAATTTCCTGCGCACCGCGCTGAACGCCGTGCGCCGCACGCGCGGCGAGGCGGAGCTGGACGCGGTGCAGTTCCTGCGCCTGGCGCGCGAGCAGGCGAAGCTGCTGGCGATGCCGGAGGACATGCTGAAGCGCAATGTCAACGTCGGCTTCTCCGGCGGCGAGAAGAAGCGCAACGAAGTACTGCAGATGGCAATCCTGCGGCCCCGGCTTGCGATCCTGGACGAAACGGACAGCGGGCTTGATATCGACGCGCTGAAGATCGTCGCCGACGGGGTGAATGCGCAGCGGAGGCCGGAGTTCTCGGCGCTGGTGATCACGCACCACCAGCGGCTGTTGGAGCGGCTGGTGCCGGACCGGGTGCATGTGCTGGCGGCCGGGCGCATCGTGCGTTCCGGCGGGCCGGAGTTGGCCCGCGAGCTGGAAGCGCGCGGCTACGCGGCGCTGACCGCGGAAGCCGCATGACCATCCAGGCCACGACCGGGGCGGCGGGCTTCCTCGCCCGCTACGACGGGCTGCGCGACCGCCTGCCGGGCGATCCCGCGACGCGCGATGCCGCGGCCCGCGCCTTCCGCGCCCTGGGCCTGCCCGGCGCGGCGGCGGGACGGCGGGAGGAGGCGTGGAAATACACCTCGCTCCGCCCGCTCGCCGAAGCGCCGTTCCACGCGCCCCTGAGCACGGTCGGCGCCGATGCCGCCGGACTGCTGCGCCTGGCGCGGTCCCGGCTTGTGTTCGTCGACGGGCGCTACCGGCCGGATCTGTCCGACCTGCCGGAGGGATCGGCGTTCGCGCGTTTCGCCGACGTGCCCGAGTTCGGCACCCTGGCGCGGCCCGAGCGCGACCCGCTGGTTGCGCTCAATACCATGCTGGCCGAGGACGGCGCGCGCATCGCGGTTCCCGTCGGTGTCGACGGCGGGGTGGTGCAGCTCGCGAGCCTCGCCACCGAAGCGCAGGGACGCAGCACCGCCTTCCATCCCCGCCATGCGATCCGCCTCGGCGCGGGCGCCCGGCTGACCCTGCTGGAAACCGCGACCGGCGACGGAAGCTACCTGCACAACCCGGTCACCGAGATCGTGCTCGATCCCGGCGCGGTCCTTTCGCATGTGCGGCTGGCCGACGAAGCCGCGGGCGCGTTCCACCTCGCGACGGTCTATGCCGAGCTTGCCGAGGGCGCGGCCTATGACGGGTTCACGTTGAACCTCGGCGCCCGGGTCGCCCGCACGGAATTCCACGTCCGGCTCGCCGGGCCCGACGCGCGCGCCGCGATCAACGCGGCGCAGCTGCTCGGCGGCACGCAGCACGCCGACGTGACATCGGTGGTGCGCCACGACGCACTGCGGGGCACCTCCCGCCAGGCGGTGAAGAACGTGCTCACCGGGCGCGCCCGCGGGGTGTTCCAGGGCCGCATCGAAGTGGCGCGCGCCGCGCAGAAGACCGACGGCTACCAGATGAGCCAGGCGCTGCTGCTGTCGAACGAGGCCGAGATCGACACCAAGCCGGAACTTGAAATCTTCGCCGACGACGTGAAATGCAGCCACGGCGCCACGGTCGGCGCGCTCGACCCCGAGCAGATGTTCTATCTGCGCTCGCGCGGCGTGCCGGAAGCGCAGGCGCGGGCGATACTGGTGCACGCCTTCCTCGCCGAGGCGCTGGAGGCGGTGGCGCACGAGCCGACGCGCGCGGCACTGGATGCGGCGGTCACGAGCTGGTGGGAGCGCGCAGCGGCATGAACGACATGACCCAATCCTTCAGCTTCGATGTGGAACGCATCCGCGCCGACTTCCCGATCCTGCGCCAGACGGTGCGCGGCAAGAAGCTCGTATTCCTCGACAGCGCCGCCTCCGCCCAGAAGCCCGTCGCCGTGATCGAAGCGATGAAGACCGCGATGGAGACGCAGTACGCCAACGTCCATCGCGGCCTGCATTGGATGAGCGAGCGCACCACCGAGGCCTACGAGGCCGCGCGCGATACCGTCGCGGCGTTGATGAACGCGCCCGATCGGCATGAGATCGTGTTCGTCCGCAACTCCACCGAGGCGCTGAACCTGGTCGCGCACAGCTACGGCCGCGGCGTGCTGCGCCCCGGCCAGGCGGTGGTGATCTCGGCCATGGAGCACCATTCGAACATCGTCCCCTGGCAGATGCTGCGCGACGAACGGGGGATCGAGCTGCGGGTGGCGCCGATCACCGACGCCGGCGAGCTCGACATGGCGGCGTTCGAGGCGCTGCTCGACGACGGCAAGGTCGGGCTGGTCGCCATCACCCACATGTCGAACGTGCTCGGCACCTATACGCCGGCCGAACGGATCGCGCGCATCGCGCATGCGCACGGCGCCAAGGTGCTGTTCGACGGCTCGCAGGCGATCGTGCACCGCGCCGTCGACGTGCAGGCGATCGACGCCGATTTCTACGCCTGGACCGGGCACAAGCTGTACGGCCCGACGGGTATCGGCGTGCTGTGGGCACGGCGCGAGCTGCTGGAGCGGATGCCGCCGTTCCTCGGCGGGGGTGAGATGATCTCCTCGGTCACCTACGAACGGTCCACCTGGGCCGCGGTGCCGCACAAGTTCGAGGCAGGAACGCCGGCGATCCTGGAAGGCATCGGCCTCAAGGCCGCGATCGACTACGTGCGCGCCATCGGCTACCCCGCGATCGCGGCGCACGAAGCTGCCCTGACCGAGCACGCGCTGGCGTCGCTGTCGGGGATCGAGGGCTTGCGCATCCTCGGCGCCGCGCAGGATCGCGGCGGGGTCGTGTCCTTCGCGCTCGATCGCGCGCATGCGCACGACGTGGCGACGTTGCTCGACCGGTTCGGGATTGCGGTGCGCGCCGGGCACCACTGCGCCGAGCCGCTGATGCATCGGTTCGGCCTGGAAAGCACCGCGCGGGCGAGCTTCGGCGTCTATACCACGCGCGAGGAGATCGATACCCTGGCCGCGGCGCTGGCCCGGGTACGGGAGTTCTTCGCATGAGCGGCGGTCTCGACGACCTGCGCGACCTGTATCAGGACGTGATCCTCGATCATGGCCGCCGTCCACGCCACGGCCATCGGCTGGCGGCGTTCGACGCCTCGGCCAAGGGCGACAACCCGATGTGCGGCGACCGGGTGGAAGTCTTCGTCCGCCATGCGCCGGACGGGGCCATCGCCGAGACGGGGTTCGACGCGCGCGGCTGCGCGATCAGCATCGCCTCGGCCGACCTGATGGCGGAAACCGTGACGGGCAAACGCCCCGACGATGCGCGTGCGCTGTTCGCCGCCTTCCGCGAGCTGGTGCGCACCGGCGCCTGCCCCGCCTGCGACGCCGCACTGGCGGACCCGCTCGAACGGCTCGCCCCGCTTGCCGGTGTGCACGAGTACCCCTCGCGCGTGAAATGTGCCACACTTGCCTGGCACGCGCTGATTGCCGCGCTGGACGGCGCGCAGGAGGCCAGCAGTGAATGACGCCCCGCACAGCCCCGCGACCGCCTGGACACCGGAGGGCGAAGTGGCCGCCCCGGTCACCGAAACCGCGGTGATCGACGCCTGCGCCACCGTCTATGATCCGGAAATCCCGGTGAACATCTACGAGCTTGGGCTGATCTACGCGATCGACATCGACGATGCCGGCAAGGTGAAGGTGGAAATGACCCTCACCGCGCCGGCCTGCCCCAGCGCGCAGGAATTGCCCGAGCAGGTGCGCGAGGCGATCATGGCCATCCCCGGCGTCGCCGCCTGCGAGGTGGAAACCGTCTGGGATCCGCCGTGGGATCCGAGCCGGATGAGCGAGGAAGCCCGGCTGCAGTTGAACATGTACTGAACGCGCCCACATCGGACAGGACCATGAGCACCACCACGCACCCTCCCCGCCCCGCACGCCGCGCCCTGCCGCCGCTGATGAGCCTCACCGATGCCGCCGCCGAGCGGCTGCGCGCGCTTTATGCCAAAGGCGAGCAAGGCAAGCTGCTGCGCATCGGGGTGAAGACCAAGGGCTGCTCCGGCATGTCGTACGACATGTCCTGGACCGACGCGCCGGGGCCGGGGGACGAGGTCGTCGCCGACAAGGGGCTGACCGTGCTGGTCGATCGCCGCGCCAGCCTGTTCCTGATCGGCACCGTGATGGATTACGAGACGACGGCCCTCACCGCCGGCTTCACGTTCGTCAATCCGAACGAAAAAGGCCGCTGCGGCTGCGGCGAGAGCTTCCACGTCTGACCTTGCCCGCCCCGCACCCCCGGAGTACCGTGCCAGGGAATGCTGCCAGGGAGACCGGGATGTTTGAGGGATTTACCCGCACCGAAATCGAGACCAGCGGCGCCCGCATCCATCTGCGCCACGGTGGCAACGGCCCGCCCCTGCTGCTGCTGCACGGCAATCCGCTGACCCATGTCTCCTGGCATGCCATCGCCCCACGGCTCGCGGAACATTTCCATGTCGTCTGCCCTGACCTGCGCGGCTACGGCGACAGCGTCGGTCCGGAGGACGGTGGCGAGAACCACGTCAACTACGCGTTCCGGACGATGGCGCTCGATCAGGTGGAGGTCATGGAACGGCTCGGCTACCGGAGCTTCATGGTCGCCGGCCACGATCGCGGCGCCCGCACGGCGGCGCGCATGTGCCTCGACCATCCGGACCGGGTGAGCCGCGCCGCGCTGGTCGATATCCTGCCTAACCACCACATCTGGACCCATACCTCGAAGCAATGGGCGACCAAGTCGTGGCACTGGCTGTTCATGATCCAGCCGTACGACATGCCGGAGCGGATGATGGCGGGCGTGCCCGCCGCCTACTACATGGAAAAGAAGCTGTCGAAGCCTGGCATCGGCCTCGGCTTCTTCCATCCCGAGGCATTCGCCGAATACGTCCGCTGCTTCACCTGGAAGACCATCCGCGGTTCCTGCGAAGACTACCGCGCCTGCGCCACCTGCGACTTCGAGATGGACACGGCCGACCACGCGGCCGGCCGCAAGATCGCGTGCCCGCTGCTGATCACCTGGGGGGCGCGGAGCCATACCGGTTCGGTGCACGGCGACGTGCTGTCGGTATGGCGGGACTACGCGGCGAACCCCACCGGCGGCCCGATCGACTGCGGCCATTACGTGCCGGAGGAAGCGCCCGACGCGCTCCTGCGCAAGTTCATGGACCATTTCCGGCGCTGATGCGGCCGGCGCGTGCGCGCTGACCGGAAAATGCCGGGCCGTCGCCACCTCTTCCGCCATGCCGGAGAGGTGGCGACAACGCGCGGCGACCTAGAAGGTCATGGCGGTCCGTACGCCGACGACCACTTCGTTACGTAGCCGGTGGACGAGATCGTTGGGGTCGGGCACCCCGCCGCCCGGGTTGATGACGTATTGCAGGTCCGGCTGAACCAGCCACCATGGGGCAACCTGATACTGGTAGGTGAGTTCGATCAGCGTCTCCACTCCCGGCGTTGCGCCGGCGGCGACGGCGGCGCCGTCGCTCAGCTTGCCGACGCCGATGTCGATCCCCGCCTGGTCGTTGTCCCGCCCCGGCAACGGATCGGTCAGGGTCACGCCGCCGTTGACGGCGAAGGAGATGAGGTTGCGGTCGCCCGGCGCCCCCATGACGCGGGCGAAGAGGTTCAGGGTGCGGGCGCTGCCGGGCGCCTGCTGCCACACCGTCTGGTCGGCCACCCCGTAGAAGCTGTAGTTGTTCCAATGCATGGTGGGCGAGCCGTCGCTGGCGGGGAAGGGCGCCGTGTCGTACCAGAACCCGATCTTGTAGGTGCCGGGCAGGCCGGGCTGCTCGTTGCCGTAGGCCATCTGGCCGATCGCGGGCCGGTTCACCGCATACTGGTATTCGGCGATGAACAGCGCGCCGGTGGTCAGGTTGAAGTGCGTCCCGCCGGTGTCGAGCGACTGCGGATCCTCGCCGAAGGGACCGCCGGGCGGGTTGTCGTCATACACGCCCACCAGCACCGTCTGGTTGTCGGCCGGCTTTATCTGCAGCCGCACGCCGAGCGAGGACAGCGGATAGGCCGGCCCGCCGGCATACAGATCGTCTGACGGCACCAGCGGCCAACCGGCCATGGTGTTGACGAACAGCGCCGAGTATTTGCTGACCATGAACTCCTGGTCGATGCTCTGCTGGCCGATCTTCACGTCCGCCTTGCCATAGGCGAACGACTGATCGTACCACAGCTCCCACAGCCGCGTCGTGTCGTCCGCCTCGGTGCCGTTCGCGGTCTGCAGGTCGTCAAGGTAGTAGGGGCTGAGGCTGCGGCCGTGGATCTGCAGCGCGCTCACGTTGAACGTGCCGCCCGGCAGGTTGAACGCCTGGCCGGTGTTGACCTGCAAGATGGCCGTGGTCAGCCCCTGCATGGTGGCGCCCTGCTTCAGGCCGCCGGCGACGTTGCCGAGCAGCGTCTCGGTGTCCGTCACGGAGAGCGTGACGCCGTCCGGGGTGAGGGTGCTGCGCACCCCGCCGAGGTCGCCGAGCAGGGTGCTGCGCGTCCACAGGTCGTCCGCCTGCGCGCTGCTGCCCGGAACGAGGGCGGGAGTGAGGCCGAACAGCGCCGTGGCCGCTGCGCAGGCACGCAGGCTGACCGGCGCCCGGCCGGAGGCGGGCGTTTCCACGGTAACTATCTCCTGGCGGGTGGGTGGATCAGGCCGGTTCGAACAGCGCCTGGCCGATGTAGCGGCCTTTCTGGATGCCTCCCGGACAGGCGAAGATCGCGCTGCCCACGTGCGTCGTGAACTGATTGAGCGCGTCGAGCCGCGACATCTTTGCGAACAGCGGAATGAAGCCGCGCCGCGGATCCCGCTGGTAGGCGATGAACATCAGCCCGGCGTCGTATTCCATCGCCTGCTTCCACGGCGGCCAGCGTTCGGCGATGAACGAGGTGCCGTCGCCGTAGCTGTAGGAGCGGCGCAGCACCTGCGCGCCCGCGTTCTCTTGCGGGGCGCCGAGCCGCACATGCGCGGTCGCCGGGATCACCGGGTTGCCGTCCTTGTCGGTGGCGTCGAGGTCGAGCGCATCGAACTCATGCGTCCCGCCGAGCGGAGCGCCGTTCAGCTTGTGCCGCCCGAACGTGCGCTCCTGAAAGTCGCGCGGCATCTGGTCCCAGTGCTGCAGCGCGATGCGGATGCGCCGGAACACCGCGTAGCTGCCGCCGCGCATCCAGGCAGGCCCCTCGGTGCCGACCCAGACGACCTGCTCCATCGCCCCGGGCGTGCCCCCAGGCGTACGTGGCGAGGGGTTCATCGTCCCGTCCTTGAACCCCATCAGGTTGCGCGGCGTGCCGCTCACCCGGTTCGCGGTGGAGAACCCCGTCTGCATCCAGCGCGGCACCACCACGCCCGTGCCGATCCGGACCAGCTCGCGCACCGCGTGGAACGCCACCGTCGGGTCGTCGGCGCAGGCCTGGATCGCCAGCGCGCCGCCGGTATGGGCCACCACCAGCTGGTCGCCCGGGAAGGCGGGCAGATCGACCAGCGCCGGCGGGCGCTGCGCCGCCAGGCCGAACCGGTCCTTGCCGTCCAGGGTGAATAGGTCGGGGCCGAACCCGAACGTCACCGTCAGGCGGGACGGGCCGATCCCGAGCGCGTCCCAACTGTCCGGCTCGGCCGCCGTGGCGGCGGCGACGGGCGGGGCCGCCGTCCGGCCGAGCGCCATGCGCGCGGCGGCGACGGTCCAGGCCTGCAGCATCGCAACGAGCGGCGTGCGGGTGTCCGCCACGATGTCGAGCGCCGCGAAGCAGACGTGCCCCTGCATCGGCTGCGGCGTGGCGATGCCGTTCTGGCGCGCGCCGAAGAACGGTTCCGCCGCATCGCCCAGGGGTGCATCGCCTGGGGGCGCATCGCCCAGGGACGCATCGCTCAGGGACGCATCGCCCAGGGGCGGCGTGCGCGGGCCCGCCGCCCGCGCGACGCCCCCTCCGAGCGCGCCGGCGAGCAGGCCGGCGGAGGCGATGAAGCCGCGGCGCGAGCCGCCGCTCCATCCGCCCTTGGGGCCGCCCTTGGGGCCGCCCTCGGGACCGGACCGGCCGGTCATGGCCGTGCCACCATCAGCACGTTGGTGTCGTCCTGCACGTAGTAGAACCCCTTGCCGTCCGGCGTCAGCGCGATCCCGAACAGGTCGCCGTTGCCGGGCGGGCTCTGCGCCTCGTCGGCGTCGATCCACTGCGCCCCGCGCTGGGTCCCGGTCTCAGGATCGACCTCCACCACCTGGCCGTTCAGCGCGTTGTTCACCAGCAGCTCGCCGGTCGGCGTCAGCACCATCGCCAGCGGGCGCTTGAGCAGCCCGCCCGCCGTCACGACCCGGCCTGTGCCGGCGCTGTCGGTGCGGGTCGCGGCGTCGGGGATCGCGACGATGCGGTTGTCCACCGCATCGGAGACGTAGAGCGTCCCGTCCGGCGCGAGCGCGACGCCGGTCGGGCCGATCGCGAAGGCGCCGGAGTCGGAGCGTGCGCCGAAGCCGCTGCCGATCACGGTCATCCCCGTCACCCTGGGCGGCGCGCCGGCGTCGATGGCGAGGTCGAGACGCAGCACGGTCGCCTTGTGCTGCCCCGGCTGCTCCGACGGGCCGAGGCCGAAGCCGATGTTGCTGATGAACAGGGTGGCGGTCGCGCCGCGGTCGATCACCGCCATGTTGCCCCAGGGACCGTTGATCTGCGGATTGCTGATCGTGCCGGCGACCTTGCCGTTGGCGTCGATCACGATCAGGCAGCCGCGGCCGAGGGTGGCCGTCGTTCCGTCCGTGCTCGGCATGCTGCCGACGATCACCCATCCCGACGTCAGCATCGTCATCGCCGTGGTGAGGCCGATCCCGCCGGGGCAACCCCGGAGATCGCGCGGCACGTTCGCGAACAGGCGGGTCGTGCCGGCCGCCGGATCATATTGCATGATCGTCGTTCCGGTCCCCTGGAGGTTCTTCCGGTTGTTGAAATTGTCGAACAGGACATCGCCCTTGTGGACCTGGCCGGACGAGACGGGCGCCACGACGATCGAGTACGGGTTCTCATCGCCGTTCGTCGGAATCGACGAGGTCAGCAACGTACGCCGGTGCAAGGCCGCAAGGAATGGAGCATTCGGCGGTGCCGCCGCACCAAGCAGGGTGGCGCAGAGCGCAAGCCCGGCCCATGCCGATCTCGAACCATATCTTCGGGTCATGTCGGCCACCTTCGCGATGAAACGGAAACAACAACGATCACGCCGCCCCCTCCGCGGGAAACGCGCTGACCACGCCGTCCACCAGCAGGCCGGGGCGGCCGGGCGCGGGCGGCAGGGCATGGCTGAAGACGCGGGCAACGACGGACTGGTCCGGTGCCGCGGCAAGGCGCAGGCTGACCAGCGCGTCGTGGCCGAAATACTGCACGCTCCGGATCTCGGCCGCGGCACTGCCCGGCGTTCCCTCCGCCACCAGGCGGATCTGCTCGGGACGGATCAGGACGCTCACCGCCCCCTCCACCGGCGCGGCAAGTTCCAGCGCACCGAGGGCGCACTGCACCCGCCCTGCCCGCGCCTGGCCCGGCAGCAGCACCGCCTCGCCCACGAACCGCGCGAGCTCGGCATCCTGCGGACGACGATAGAGCGCGACGGGATCGGCAAGCTGCACGATCCGCCCGGCCCGCAGCACGGCGACGGCATCGCCCATCGACAGCGCCTCCGCCTGATCGTGCGTGACCAGCACGGCGGTCGCACCGGTGCGCTGCAGGGCGCTCGCCACCGTCTGCCGCACCTCCTGGCGCAGCCCGGCATCGAGGGCGGAGAACGGCTCGTCCAGCAGCACCAGCCGCGGTTCCGGCGCCAGGGTCCGCGCCAGCGCCACCCGCTGCTGCTCGCCGCCCGAAAGCTGCTGCGGATTGCGCGCGGCATAGGCGGCGGGCAGCCCGACCATCTCCAGCAGCTCCGCGACCCGGGCCACGGAATCGCCGGCGCGGCCGAGGCCGAAGGCGATGTTGCGGCCGACCGACAGATGCGGGAACAGCGCGCCTTCCTGCGCCAGGTAGCCGATCCGCCGGCGTTCCGGCGGCACGTGCAGCCCTGGCCCCGCGACCGGCGCGCCGTCGATGGCGATCGTCCCGGCATCCGCCCGCTCGAACCCGGCAATCAGCCGCAGCAACGTCGTCTTGCCGCTGCCCGAGGCACCGAGCACCGCGAGCAGGCTCCCCGGACGCACCACAAGGCTGACCCGGTCGAGCACCGCTCCCGTCTCGAATCGCTTCACCAGCCCGTCGATCGCAAGCTCCGCCACGCTCAGCCCCCGAACCCGGCGCCGAACGCGCCGATCCCGAAGCGCCGCGTAAGCAGCCAGCTCGCCGTCATCGACAGCGCCACCAGCACGGCCGCGTACGGTGCGGCGGCAGCGAAGGCGAGCGTCGAGGTGTCGCCCCAGATGCGGATGGCCAGGGTCTCGGTGCCGATCGGCGCCAGCAGCAGGGTCGCGGTCAGCTCGGTGCTGACGACGATGAACACCAGCGCTGCCGCGGCGCCGACGCCGGGTGCGGCGAGCGGCAGCACGATCCTGCCCAGCACGCGCGGCCAGCCGGCGCCGAGTGCGCGCGCCGCCTCCTCCAGCCGCCGGTCGGCCTGCAGCAAAGCGGTCCGCAGCCCGACCAGCGCGTAAGGCAGGAACAGGATGGCATAGGCGATCAGCAGCAGCGCGGTGCTTTCATAGAGCGGCGGCACCGTCCGCACCGTCGCCGTGATCAGCGCCAGCGCGATGACGATGCCCGGCACCCCTTGCGCGAGCCAGGCGCCGCGTTCCAGCAGACCCGTCGGCGCGAATCGCGGCCAGCGGGTGGACAGCACCGCGAGCGGCAGCGCCAGCGCCAGGGTCAGGCAGGCGGCACCAAGGCCGAGTTCCACCGTGCTCCAGGTCGCCATCAGCAGGGCACGCGGCGACGCCTCGTCCGGCGTGACCGCCGCGGCACCGTGCCGGGTCAGCCAGAACAGCACGGTGCCAATCGGCACGCCGAGCGCGCCCGCGGCCAGCAGCGCCAGGCCGAGCCCGGCGGGCAGCATCCAGGCGCCCAGCCGGTACGGGGGCAACCGGCGACGGACGCCGCGGCCGACCCTGCCATAGCCGGCCCGGCTGCGCAGCCCGCCCTCGGCAGCGAGGCAGGCGAAACAGAACGCCAGCAGCACGAGGGCAAGCGCCGCCGCCTCCCCGCCGTCGAACCCGGACCGATAGGCGGCGTAGATCTCGGTGGTGAAGGTGCGGAAGCGCATCAGGGCGAAGGCGCCGAACTCGACCAGCACGTTCAGCGCCACCAGCAGCGCGCCGCCCAGCATCGCCGGGCGCAGGTGCGGCAGGACCACCCGCCGGACGCAGCGCCAGGGCGGATCGCCGAGCGCGCGCGCGCTTTCCTCCAGCGCCGGATCGAGCCCGCGCAGCGCCGCGGCGACCGGCAGATAGACCAGCGGGGCGTAGGCGAAGGTCGTCACCACCAGCGCGCCGCCGAAGCCCTCGAACGCCGGGCTGATCGACACCCAGGCGTAGCTGGCGACGAAGGCCGGCACCGCGAGGGGCGCGGTCATCAGCACCGCCCAGGTGGTCCGGCCCGGCAGGTCGGTGCGCTCGATCAGGAACGCCGCTCCGGTGCCGAGCACGACGCAGCAGGCCGCCGCGCTGACGGTCAGCGCCACCGTGTTGACGAGCAAGGTGCCGACCAGCGGCCGCCACAGCAGCGCGAAAATCTGCGCCGCGCCGGCGCTGACGGCATCGGCCAGGGTGACGGCGATGGGCAGCAGCACCAGGACGGCCGGCACCGCGGCCACGAGCAGCAGCAAGGCGGGGGGCCGGTGCGCCGGCGCCCAGGCGGCCGCAGCCCGCATCCGAGCGGCCTCGATCATCGGGCTCATTTCCGGGCGGGTCAGATCAGGCCTGCCTGTTGCAGCAGGCGCGCCGCCGCCCGGTCGGTGCCGAGCTGCGCGGGGCCGATCGCCGGCGGATGCAGACCCGCCATCGGTTCGAGCAGCGGGTTCGGCGCTACCCCGGGACGCAGCGGGTACTCGTAATCGACCGAGCTTTTCGCCAGCATCTCCTGCGCCCGCCGGCTCACCAGGAAAGCGAGGAACCGCTGCGCGGCCTGCTGCTGGTGCGACGAGGCGAGGACCGCCGCACCGGAGACATTGATGAGGTTGCCGATGTCGCCGGGGGCGAAATGGGCGATCCGGCTCGGCGTGCGGCCGGCGCCCAATTCGGTGCGCAGCCGCGCCCAGTAGTAGTTGTTTATGATGCCGGTAGCGACGCTGCCGCGATTGACCGCCGCCACCACCGCCTCGTCGTCCTGGTAGATCTCGGCGTTGCGCTTCAGTCCTTCCAGCCAGGCCAGCGTCCTGGCCTCACCCTCGGTGTGCAGCAGCGCGCCCACGAGGGGGAGGAAATCGGCATCGCTCGGGGCGATCGCGACCTTGCCCTTCCATTCCGGCCCGGCGAGCGCCAGCAGGGTGGTCGGCAGATCCTGGCGGTGGATCAGGGATGGGTTCCAGGCCAGCACGTTCTGCCGCGCCAGCACGCCCAGCCAGTCGGCGTCCGGGGCGCTGTCGGCGCGCGGCACCTGCGCGAGGCTGGCGCCCGCGACGGGGGCGAGCAGGTGATGCGCGTCGAGCAGGCTCAGTTCCGGCGAATTCTCGACGAACACGATGTCGGCCGGGGAGGTGCGGCCTTCGCGGATGATCTGGCTGGCGATCTCCGGCCCCTCGCCGCTGTGCACCCGCACTGCGATGCCGGTCTCGGCCTCGAACGCCTTGGTGAGCATCTGCACCACCTGCGGATGCTGGGCGCTGTAGAGGGTCAGGACCGTCTTCGCCCGGGCCGCCTGCGGCGCGCCGAGGGCAAGGAAGGCTGCCAACAAGGGCGCAACCAGAGCGCGGGCCGGGTGGCCGCGGCGGCGGGCAAGGAGGCGAGGCTGGGCGAGGTGCATGCGAGACCGTCCTGCGTGCGAGCCGAGGGGAGGCGCAAATGCGAGTTATTCGCACTTGCAGAAGGTCGATAGGGATCCCCGGCCCTGCTGTCAACGGTCCCGCGCGATCGGCGGAGGAATCGCGCGCCGCCCGCCCGGTCCCGTCCCGCGCGATGCGGGAAAACCGAGGAACGGGATGCGTGCCTCAGAGTTGCCGCGGCCGGGGGCGCCCCGGGGCTGGTGGCGGCCGACCCGGGCGTGCCATAAGGCACTTTCCCGTTCCCTCCCGATCCGACGGAGCCTCCCCTGTCTGTCATGGGCGTCGTTGGCGGCTTCATCGTCGCCGCCATCTCCGCGCTGGGCTACGTCGGCGTGGCAGGGCTGATGGCGATCGAGTCCGCCTGCATCCCGCTGCCGTCCGAGATCATCATGCCGTTCGCGGGCTACCTCGCCTCGCTCGGGCGGATGGAGCTGTTCTGGATCGCCACCGCTGGCGCGCTCGGCTCCAACATCGGCTCCACCCTCGCCTATGCCGTCGGCTACTACGGCGGCCGGCCGGCGGTGGAGCGCTGGGGACGCTATGTGCTGCTCGGCCGTCGGGAACTGGCGCTGGCGGAGCGGTTCTTCGGCCACTGGGGCGGCATCACGGTCCTGATCGGGCGGATGCTGCCGGTCGTGCGCACCTTCATCGCCCTGCCGGCCGGAATCGCACGCATGCCGATGTTGCGGTTCCAGGTCTATACCTTCGTCGGCTCCTGGCCGTGGTGCTTTGCGCTGGCCTATGCCGGCTATCGGCTGGGCAAGGCATGGGACCGCAGCCCGATGCTGCATGCGGCGATGCGGCGGCTCGACATCGTGGCGGTGGTCTTGCTGCTGGCCGGCGCCGCCTGGTGGGTGTGGCGGGTGCGACGCGCGCCCGACCGGCCGAAGGTGTGACCCTTCGCGGGCCAAGGCCCGGGGGACTCTGCCCCCGCCATGGTCCGGAGACACTGATCTTGACACTTTGGACCGAAGACATGGGTGGCATGTGTCATCCATGTCTCGCTCCATCACGCCAGGTATGCCTTCCGTCGCTCACCCCTGGCGTTCCTTGCCCCCGGTCGCCGGCGGGGGGCCATGGCAGGCAGCCCGGGTGCTTGCTATACCCCGCGCGTCGCCGCGCCCGTGCGGCGGCGCCGCGCACGCCGGCCCGCCCGGGGCCGGCGGCTCGTCGTGAAGGGAACCGTGATGGCTCGCCGCCGCCAGCTTTATGAAGGCAAGGCCAAGATCCTGTTCGAGGGGCCGGAACCCGGCACCCTGGTGCAGTATTTCAAGGACGATGCCACTGCGTTCAACGCCCAGAAGAAGGGCGTGATCACCGGCAAGGGGGTGCTCAACAACCGCATCAGCGAATACCTGATGACCCGCCTGGGCGAGATCGGCATCCCGACCCATTTCGTGCGCCGCCTCAACATGCGCGAGCAGTTGATCCGCGAGGTGGAGATCATCCCGCTCGAGGTCGTGGTCCGCAACATCGCCGCCGGCAGCCTGAGCCAGCGCCTCGGGATCCCGGAGGGCACCCGGCTACCGCGCTCGATCATCGAGTACAACTACAAGAACGACGCGCTGGGCGATCCGCTGGTGTCGGAGGAGCACGTCACCTGCTTCGGCTGGGCCAACACCCAGGACCTCGACGACGTGGTGGCGCTGACCTTGCGCATCAACGACTTCCTCACCGGGCTGTTCCTCGGCGTCGGCATCACCTTGGTCGATTTCAAGCTGGAATTCGGCCGGCTGTGGGAGAACGAGGAGATGCGGATCGTCCTGGCCGACGAGATCAGCCCCGACAACTGCCGCCTGTGGGACAGCAAGACCAACGAGAAGATGGACAAGGACCGGTTCCGCCGCGACCTCGGCAAGGTGGAGGAGGCGTATCAGGAAGTGGCCAAGCGCCTCGGCATCCTGCCGGAGGCCGGCACCCGCGACATGAAGGGCCCGGAGATCATGCAGTGAAGGGGTTCGGGCAGTGAAAGCCACGGTCACCGTGATGCTGAAGCCGGGCGTGCTCGACCCCCAGGGCAAGGCGATCGGCCAGGCGCTCGGCGGGCTCGGTTTCGCCGGCGTGGGCGACGTGCGGATGGGCAAGGTGATCGTGCTCGATCTGGCCGAGACCGACCCGGCCCGGGCGCGGACGGCGGCGGAGGAGATGGCGCGCAAGCTGCTCGCCAACACGGTGATCGAGGGCTTCACGGTCGCGGTGGACGGCGCATGAAGGCCGGCATCGTCCTGTTCCCCGGCATCAACCGCGAGCGCGACATGGCGATCGCGCTGGAACGCGCCGCCGGGCACGCGCCGCGCATGGTCTGGCATACCGAGACGGCGCTCGACGGGCTCGATCTTTTGGTGCTGCCCGGTGGGTTCAGCTATGGCGACTACCTGCGCTGCGGGGCGATGGCGGCACAGTCGCCGGTGATGGGCGCCGTCCGCGCCCATGCCGCGCGCGGCGGCTACGTGCTCGGCGTCTGCAACGGCTTCCAGATCCTGACCGAGGCCGGGCTGCTGCCGGGCGCGCTGCTGCGCAACGCCGGCCTGCGTTTCATCTCCGCCGATTGCCATCTGCGGGTGGAACGCACGGATACGGTGTTCGCCTCGCGCTACCAGCGCGGTGCCGTGTTCCGCGCGCCGATGGCGCATGGCGACGGCAATTATTACGCCGACGCGGCGACCCTCGACCGGCTGGAGCACGAGGGGCTGGTGGCGTTCCGCTATGCGACCCCGACCGGGGAGGTCACGCCGGCGGCCAACCGCAACGGCAGCGCGCGCGCCATCGCCGGCATCTACAGCCCGAACCTGCGCGTGCTCGGCCTGATGCCCCACCCCGAGGATCTGGTCGATCCGCTGCTCGGCGGCGAGGACGGGGCGCCCTTGTTCGAAGCGCTGGCAGCGGCGTGAGCGTCCCCATGGCCCGCCAGGCGGACGAGGCGCTGGCCCGCGAATTCGGGCTCGACGCCGGCGAATACGCGAAAGTGCTCGAGATCATGGGCCGCGCGCCGTCCGTGACGGAACTCGGCGTGTTCAGCGTGATGTGGAGCGAGCACTGCTCCTACAAATCCTCCCGCGCGTTCCTGAAACAGTTGCCGACGAAAGCGCCCTGGGTGGTGCACGGGCCGGGCGAGAACGCCGGCGTGGTTGAGATCGGCCACGGACTTTGTGCCGTATTCAAAATGGAAAGCCACAACCACCCTAGTTTCATCGAGCCCTACCAGGGCGCGGCGACCGGCGTCGGCGGTATCCTGCGCGACGTGTTCACCATGGGCGCGCGCCCCATCGCCAACCTGAACGCGCTCCGTTTCGGCGATCCGGCGCATCCCGCGACGAAGCACGTCGTCGATGGCGTGGTGCGCGGCATCGGCGGCTACGGCAATTGCGTCGGCGTGCCGACGGTGGGCGGCGAGGTTGATTTCCATCCGGCGTTCAACGGCAACCCGCTGGTCAACGCGATGACGGTGGGGATCGCGCCAACCGACCGCATCTTCCTCTCCGCCGCCGCCGGCGTGGGCAATCCGGTGGTCTATGTCGGGTCGAAGACCGGCCGGGATGGGATCCATGGTGCGACCATGGCCTCGGCCGAATTCGGCGCCGATGCGGAGGCGAAGCGGCCGACCGTGCAGGTGGGCGATCCGTTCACCGAGAAGCTGCTGATCGAGGCCTGCCTGGAGCTGATGGCGACCGATGCGATCGTCGCGATCCAGGACATGGGGGCGGCGGGGCTGACCAGTTCCTCGGTCGAGATGGCGGGCAAGGGGGGCGTCGGCATCGCGCTCGATCTCGACGCCGTGCCGCAGCGCGAGAGCGGGATGTCCGCCTACGAGATGATGCTGTCGGAATCCCAGGAACGGATGCTGATGGTGCTGCGTCCGGAGCGGGAGGAGCAAGCGCGGGCGATCTTCGCCAAATGGGGGCTCGATTTCGCCGTGATCGGGCGGATCACCGACAGCGGGCGCATCGTGGTGCGCCACCAGGGGCGGGTGGAGGCGGATATCCTGCTGGCCCCGCTCGCCGAGCAGGCGCC
The DNA here is from genome assembly GCA_963708095.1 of uncultured Pseudomonadota bacterium. Taxonomy (GTDB): domain Bacteria; phylum Pseudomonadota; class Alphaproteobacteria; order Acetobacterales; family Acetobacteraceae; genus JAJZVS01. The sequence continues at coordinate 233,518 of OY970182.1, read as the reverse complement.
GCTGTATCAGCGCCCGACGGTCGAGGCCTCGAAGCCGGCGGTGCTGGCCGCGGCACGGGTGGAGGACCGGCTGGGGCTGGCGCGCGGGCTGGAGGTTCTGCTCGCCTGCCCCGATCTCTGTTCGCGGGCGTGGATCTGGGAGCAGTACAATTCCACCATCGGCGGGCAGACGGTAAAGCGGCCGGGGGCGGCGGACGCGGCGGTGGTGCGGGTCGAGGGCCAGGCGATGGCGCTCGCGCTGACGACCGACTGCACGCCGCGCTACTGCGCCGCCGACCCGGAAGCGGGCGGACGGCAGGCGGTGGCGGAGGCCTGGCGCAACTTGACCGCGGTCGGCGCCCGGCCGCTCGCGATCACCGACAACCTCAATTTCGGCAATCCGGAGAAGCCCGAGGTGATGGGCGCCTTCGCCGCCGCCATCCGCGGCATGGCCTCGGCCTGCGAGGCACTGAACTTCCCGGTCGTGTCGGGCAACGTCAGCCTCTACAACGAGACCGAGGGGCGGGCGATCCTGCCGACGCCGGCGATCGGCGGCCTCGGCGTGATCGACGATGCGGCAAAAGCGGTGGGGATCGCGCTGCGGCCGTGGCTGGATCTGGTGCTGGTGGGGACGACGCAGGGTTGGCTCGGCCAGTCGCTGTGGTTGCGGGAGATCGGCGGGCGGGAAGAAGGCGCGCCGCCGCCGGTCGATCTCCCGGCCGAGCGGGCGGTGGGCGATTTCGTCCGCACCCAGATCCTGTCGGGTGCGATACGCGCCTGCCACGACGTGTCGGACGGCGGCCTGCTGGTCGCGGTGGCGGAGATGGCGCTGGCCGGCAATGTCGGTGCCCGGCTGTCCACCGGCCCGCGCGACATCCCCGGCCACGCCTACTGGTTCGGCGAGGACCAGGGCCGCTACGTGCTGGCGGTGCCGGACCACATCGCCCTGGTCCGCGCCGCCGAAGCCGCCGGGGTGCCCGCGGTCCGCATCGGCCATTCCGGCGGGGCGGATTTGACAGTGCCGGACGGCGGAACCATATCGATTGCCAGCTTGCGCGCGGCGCACGAACGCTTCTTCCCGACGTGGATGGGAAGCTGAGACGGAGACCATGGATGGCGATGCCGGCCGGTGAGATCGAAGCCCTGATCAAGGCGGCGCTGCCGGATGCGTCCGTCACGATCGAAGACCTCGCCGGCGACGGCGACCACTACGCCGCTACCGTGATCTCCGAACGCTTCCGCGGGCTGCCGCGCATCCGTCAGCACCAGATGGTCTATGCGGCGCTGAGCGGGCGGATGGGGGGCGTGCTGCACGCGCTGGCCTTGCAGACCTCCGCCCCCGAATGACCCTGTTGCAGGAAGGACCCCAGCCGATGTCCGACAACCCCGTGTTCGCCCGTATCCAGTCCGAGATCACCGAGAACGCGGTGATGCTCTACATGAAGGGCACCGCGCTGTTCCCGCAGTGCGGGTTTTCCGCGCGCGTGGTGCAGATCCTGTCGCACCTGAACGTGCCGTTCCGCACCGCGAATGTGCTGGAGGAGCCGGCGCTGCGCGACGGGATCAAGCAGTTCTCCAACTGGCCGACGATCCCGCAGCTCTATGTGAAGGGCGAGCTGGTCGGCGGCTGCGACATCATCACCGAGATGTTCCAGTCGGGCGAACTGGAGAGCCTGCTGGAGGAGAAGGGCGTGCCGCACCAGGCGGCCGCTTAGGGGGCTCTGTCCGGGCCGCTGCGGCCCGGCGGACGGCCGGCGTTCCTGCGGCTCTGTTCCCGCATCCAGTGGAAGGCGACCAGCAGCGCGAGCGGCGCCGTCGCGCGGGAAGCGGCCGCCGCAGCCCCGGGCGCCCGCCGACCCGCGCCCGGCGCGATCAGGACGCCGGCCCGAGCACGATGCGCGGTGGCGCTTTCAGGGTCTGCAGGATGACGCAGTAGCGCTCGGTCGTGGCGATCAGTTGCGCCTGCTTGTCGGCCGGCGCGTCGGTGTCGAGCTCGAAACGAAGCGCGATCTCGCTCAGACCGACCGGCACGCTGCGGTCGATGCCCAAGGTGCCGCGCGCATCCCAGCTTCCCTCGGCAATAATCCGCCCGCCGCGGATCGCGATCCCCATCGCGGTGGCGACCGCGCGCAAGGTGACGCCGGCGCAGGCCACCAACGCCTCCAGCAGCATATCCGCCGAGCAGGCGAGCGATCCGTCCCCGCCCGCCGCCGGATGCAGCCCGGCGCGCGTCTCGCCGTGCCATCCGGGGACGGTGCAGGCGATGGCGTCGGGGTCGAGCCGCGCCTCGGCGCGCGCCGGCACGCGCGCGGCGGCGGGATCGTCGCGGTAGCGCTGTTTGATCGGCGCCTGCAGGGCGCGCAGTTCGGTGGCGTCCATGATCTATCCTCTGATGCGAACGCGGGCAGCCGGGTGGGTTTCCGGCAGGCGGGCGCGGCCGGGGCCGTACAGCTTCTCGCGGAACGTTCCGGGCGCGTAGCCGGTCCGGAAGGCGCCGCGCCGTTGCAGTTCCGGCACCACCAGATCGACGAAGTCGGTGAAGGTCTCGGGTGTCACGACATAGGCGAGGTTGAACCCGTCGACATCGGTCTCGTTCACCCAGGCCTGCAAGGCGTCCGCGACCTCGGCCGGGGCGCCGACGATCACCGGGCTGCGGCCGCCGATCGCGGCATGCGCGCCGATCTCGCGCGGGGTCCAGCTCCGGTCCGGATCGGCGATCGTGAAGGCCTCCAGCGCCGAGGTCATGGCGTCGTGCTCGCCGTAGCGGATCGCCTCGTCCGGCGGCAGGCGGGAGAAATCGATGCCGGTCCAGCCGGACATCAGGGTGAGCCCGCCGGTCTCGCTGGCATGGGCGCGGTAGGCGGCGAATTTCTCGCGCGCGGCTTCCGCCGTGGTGTCGGTGATCACCGTCATCATGGTGAAGATCACGATCTCCCGCGGGTCGCGCCCGCAGGCTTCCGCGCGGCGGCGGATGTCGGCCACGATCGGACGCACCACCTGCATCGACGGGCCGTTGATGAACACGCATTCGGCATGTTCGGCGGCGAACTGCCGCCCGCGGGTCGAAGCCCCGGCCTGGAACAGCACCGGCGTGCGCTGCGGCGAGGGCTCGCAGAGATGGATCGCCGACAGGCTGAAATACGGCCCGTCGTGTTCCACCCGATGGATGCGGGCGGGATCGGCGAAGCGGCCCGTGGCGCGGTCGCGGAGCACGGCGCCGTCTTCCCAGCTCGCCTCCCACAGCTTGTAGACCACCTGCATGTAGTCCTCGGCGATCTCGTAGCGCGTGTCGTGGCCCTGCTGGCGTGCCAGGCCCATGCCCTTGGCGGCGCTGTTGAGATAGCCGGTCACGATGTTCCAGCCGATCCGCCCGTTGGTCAGGTGGTCGAGCGTGCTCATGCGCCGCGCGAACGGATACGGATGCTCGTAGGACAGGGTGGCGGTGACGCCGAAACCGAGGTGCTCGGTGACCGCCGCCATCGCCGGGACCAGCAGCATCGGATCGCCCACCGGCACCTGCACCGCGCCTTCCAGCGCGGCGTCGGGCGAGCCCCGGTATACGTCGTAGATGCCGAGCACGTCGGCAAGGAAGATCGCGTCGAAGCAGCCGCGTTCCAAGGTCCGCGCAAGCCCGGTCCAGTACCCCAGCGTGTTGTAGGTGTCGGCACGGTCGCGCGGGTGCGTCCACAGCCCGGGGGACTGGTGGACGACACAGTTCATGTCGAAGGCATTCAGGTGAATCTGGCGGGGCATGGAGCCGACCGTCGCCAGTTGTCGGCGCGGGGTCAAGACGGGCGGAAGCAAGTCCAGGGGGCAAAGCTCCCCGGACTTGCGTCCGCCCCCCGCAAATCCCCATGGCGGCGCCTCGCCGGGCCGGCTAGTCTGCGGCCATGAGCTTCTCCGATCGTCTGCATCGCGTCGTGCTTCCGGGGCTTGCCCTGCTCGCCGCCGTGTTCCTGGCCGCGCCGCCGGTCCGCGCCGGCACCGCCGCGCCGGGCCCGTCCGCCGGCATCGATGCCGATTTCGTCGCCGGCGGCTTCGCGCTGTCGCAGGGCAATCCCGGCATCGCCGCGGATTACTTCTCCCGTGCTCTGGCGCTCCGGCCCGCCGACCCGGTGCTGCTGCGCCATGCCTTCGACGCCGCACTGATGAGCGGCAGTCCCGAGGCGCTGCGTCTTGCCGCACGGTTGCCCGGCGACGACGCCGCCGTCCTGCTGCTCGCCGGGGCGGACGCGCGCGCCGGCCGTTGGGCCGCGGCGGAGCAGCGCATCGCTATCTTGCCGCATGACGGCCAGGCCGGCCTGCTGCGCCCCGTGCTGCTCGCCTGGGCCGAGCAGGGCGCGGGGCAGACCGACCAGGCGCTCGCCACCCTCGCGCCGTTGGTCGCCGAGCCGCATGCGCCGGGCTTCTATCTGCTCCATGCCGGCATGATCGCCGACCTGGGCGGGCGAACCGCAGAGGCTGCGCAGTTGTTCCAGCGTGCGGAAGCCGCTCTCGGCCCCGGCGACCTGCGCACGACGTTGATCTTCGCCAGTTTCGATATGCGGCACGGGCACGGTGCGCTGGCGCTGCACCGGCTCGACGGCCTCGCCCGCGAGACGCCGGAATTCTCCATTGCCCTGCCGGCTTTGGCCGCCAGCCTGCGTCATCCGCCGATCGCCACCGCCGCGAGCGGCATGGCGGAGGCGTTCCTCGGCCTGGGCGCCACCTTGCAGGCGGCCGCGCGGCCGGAATCGGCCCTGCTGATGCTGCGTCTCGCGCTGGCGGTCCGGCCGGATTTCGCGGCGGCGCGGCTGCTGGCGGCGGAGGTGCTTGGCGATCAGCACAAGACGCGGCACGCACTGGCCTTGCTCGCCGGCGTCGCGGCGAACGACGAGCTGGCGCCGGTGGCGGCATTGCAGGCCGCCGATCTGCTGCACGGGATGGGCCAGCCGGACGCCGCGCTGCGCCGGCTGACGCAGCTTGAGCACCTGTTCCCCAAGAACCCGCTGCCGTTCGGCGAAGCGGGCGATATCCTGCGCGATACACACCATCCGCACGCCGCCGTGGCCGCCTATACCCGCGCGCTGGCGAACAGCGCGCCACTCACCGCGCGCGACTGGGTGCTGCTCTACAACCGCGGCATCGCCTATGACGACGCGCACGACTGGACGCACGCGGAGGCGGATTTCCACGCCGCCCTGCGCCTGGTGCCGGATCAGCCGCTGGTGCTGAATTATCTCGGCTACAGCTGGGCCGATCGCAGCGTCCACCTGGCGGAGGCGCAGCGGATGATCGAGACCGCCGCGCATGCCGACCCCGACAGCGCCGCCGTCACCGACAGCCTGGGCTGGGTGCTGCTGCGCCGCCACGACATCGGGCGCGCGGTGACGACGGAGCAGCGGGCGGCCGAGTTGGCGCCGGAGGATGCGACGATCAACGACCATCTCGGTGATGTCTACTGGGCGGCCGGCCGCAAGCTGGAAGCTCGCTACCAGTGGGAGCGGGCGCTGACCCTGAAGCCTGAGCCGGCCGAGGCCGCCAGGTTGCGCGCGCGACTGCGCCAGGACCAGGACGCCGCGGTGGTGGATCCGCCCGCCGCCACCGCCAAGGCGAGCGCGACCGTGCCCGCCACGCGGCTGCGCTGATCGGGTCTGCCGCTCCGGTGGTACCGGTCTCCGCGGAGCCCAGCACGGCTGAGGAGTGGGCGCCGGCCAAGGTCAACCTGTTCCTGCACGTGCTCGGGCGGCGGGCGGACGGATATCACCTGCTGGACAGCCTCGTGGTGTTCGCCGGTGCGGCGGATCGGCTGCGCGTGGCGGCGGCTTCAGGCCTGTCGCTCGACATTGCCGGGACATTCGGCGCGGCGCTGGACGCGGAACCCGATAACCTTGTGCTGCGGGCGGCACGGGCGCTGGCGGCGGCCGGAGGGATCGTTCCGACGGGGCGGCTTCGGCTGGAAAAGGCGCTGCCGGTGGCCTCCGGCATCGGCGGCGGGTCGGCGGACGCGGCGGCGGCGTTGCGCCTGCTGGCCCGCTGCTGGGGGCTGACGGTCGACGCGGCAGACCTGGCGGTGATCGCCTCCGGGCTTGGGGCGGATGTACGCGTGTGCCTGGCCGGGCGGCCGGCGCGCATGGGCGGCGTGGGGGAGGTGCTGGGCCCGGCGCCGCGCCTGCCGCGCTGCGGCCTGGTGTTGGTCAACCCCGGCGTGCCGGTGGCGACGGCGGCGGTGTTCCGCGCCCGCACCGGGGCGTTCTCCGCGCCCGCCGTACTTCCGGAATCCTGGGCGGATGCCGCGGCAATGGCGGCGGACCTTGCCCGCTGCCGCAACGACCTGGAGACACCGGCGCGTACGCTGTGCCCTGCGATCGATACCGTCCTGGATGCTCTGGCGTCCGCGCCGGGGTGCCTGCTGGCGCGGATGAGCGGCTCCGGCGCCACCTGCTTCGGAGTTTTCCCCGGGCCGGCGGAGGCGGAGGCCGCGGCTGCGGCGCTGGCGCGGCCCCGCTGGTGGTGCTGGGGCGGGGGCCTTCACGCGGCGTAGCTACGACGCGGGTTGCCACGAGGCGCGCGGGGGGAGCTGGGTCAGCCGGGCCGCGATCGCGGCACCGCCGGGCCAAGCCCAAGCGAGGCCCATCAGGATCGCCTGGCCGCCGGGCCAGCGGCCGAATTGCCAGCGGCCGAAGTGATAGAGTGCCGACGCCAGCCTGATCCGCCCGGCGATGTCCCGGCGCAGGCGGCGGTGGTAGGCCGCAGCCGGCAGGCCGGCGAGGTAGTGGCCCACCGCGACCGATGCGCTGTGCAAGGCGATCGACATACCGTCGCCGGCGAAGGACGGGATGACGCCGACCTGGTCGCCGAGGCGGAACACCCCCGGCGCATCCACGGCGGACGGCGCATGCACGAAGCCGTACGGCACGCGATAGATTGCGACGGCGCGTGGCAACAGGCTGCTCGCGCCATCGAGCCGGCGGCGCAGATGCGGGTTGTCACGCAGCAGGTCGGGCAGCACATTCTCCCATCGTCCACCGCAGCGCGTCAGCCGGGTCCGGCCGGTGAGCAGGCAGAGATTGGCGCTGCCATCCTCGATCGGCTGCAAGCCGGCATATCCGTCCGGGAACATGATGATCTCGACATGTCCGGCCAGGGCGCGCGTCTGATCCGGTGCGAGACGGAAGTGGGTCTTGAACCCGACCAGGTCTTCCGGCGCGTGGGCGTGGGTGCGCCGCAGGCCGCGCAGGTCGTGCTTGCCGGTGGCGAGGAACAGCGTGTCGGTGCGCAGGCTCGGTATTCCGGCGATGTCGAGCGCGATGGCCGGCTGCGTTCGTTGCCGTTCCGCATCGCCGGTAGTGGGGTCGACCCGCGCCGCCGTGATCGCGTGGCCGCGGCGCACCTCGGCACCCGCCGCGGCGGCGTGCGCGAGCAGCGCCTCGTCCAGGCGGAAGCGCGACAGGCCCATGCCGGCAGACGGCAGCCGCACCTCGGCCACACGCGCGCCGCGCACCAGGCGCAGCGCGCCGATCCGGTGGCCGCCGAGCGCCGCCGGGTCGAGGCCGAGCGCGTGCAGGTACTGCTGCGCCGCCGTGTTCAGGAATTCGCCGCAGACCTTGTGGGCGGCGACGCTCTCCCGCTCCAGCAGCAAGACGCGACGGCCGGCGCGGGCCAGAAAGCAGGCGGCGGCGGCGCCGGCGAGCCCGCCGCCGGCCACGACGACGTCCGTCACCTGACCCGCCCGATGCCGACGCGGAACAGCGTCTGTCCGGAGACCTCCGCCGGCACGCCGGCGGCAGCGACGAGTTCGGCGCAGTTCCGGAAGCCGGAAGCCGCGCGCGATCGAGATGGTGCCGTCGGACCGCACAATCTTGTGCCAGCGCGCCGCGGTCGCGAGGAACCGGAACCCGTAGTAGGGCACGGCATGGCGCCGCAGGTCGGCAACGTACCAGCCGCGGGTCGCGTGACGCTCCAACCAGCGCAGGAACTGCACCGCCTCGGCGTCGGAGAGGTGGTGCATGAACTGCGAGGAGACGATGAAATCCGGCGCGGGGAAATCCGGCGCCGGTTGTGGATCATAGGCGAACACGTCGCCGGTATGGTACGCGATCGCCATGGCCGGCGGCGTGGCGGCCCTGGCAACGACGGCGCTGCGCGGGTTGAGGTCGATCCCCTGCAAGGAAACCTCCCGCCCGCTGCGGTCCGCCCAGCGCCGGATCGCCCGCAACAGGTCGCCACCGCCGCAGGCGACATCGAGGATGGAGAGCGGCGTCGTGCGCGGCAGGTCGCGGCTCGCCTGCGCCAGCCAGCGGAGGGTGGGTCGGTGCGTCAACGTCACGCGGTTCAGCCGGCCGAGATCGGTGAGGCAACGGGCGTAGGTGTCGGCGTCGACCGCATCGGAATCCATGACTTCCGGCGCGGCGCTCCGCTGCGACAGGTCCACCTGGTCAGCCCACCTGCACGAAACGGAACGTCTCGGCGACGACACCCGGGCCGAACGCCATCGCGAGGCCGCGCGCGCCGGGATGGGACTCGCGCAACATCCGCTGCAGCACGAACATCACCGTCGCCGAGGACATGTTGCCGTAGTCCTCCAGCACCGCGCGCGAATACCGGAGCGCGCGGCGCGGCAGCGCCAGGCTCGCTTCCACCGCATCGAGCACGGTCCGCCCGCCGGTGTGCACCGCCCAGAGTTCCACCGCGGCGGCATCGTCGGGATGGATCATGCCGCGCTCGTCGCCGCGCGCGTGTTCCGCATGCAGGGCCTGGGCAATGCGCGCCGGCAGGCGACCGGAGAGATGCATCCGAAAGCCGTGATCGCCGATATGCCAGGTGATCAGGTCCTGGCTCGCGGGGATCAGCTCCGCGTGGAAGGCGCCGAGCGCCAGGCCGCAGGCATCCGCGGTGACCAATGCGGCGGAACAGCCGTCGCCGAACAGCAGGAACGACAGGATCGTCGCGATATCGGACGTTTCCTGCATATGCAGGGAGCAGAGTTCCACGTTCACCACCAGCACCCGCGCCCGCGCGTCCGCACGCACGGCCTCGGCGGCGACGCGCAGCGCCGGCACCGCGCCGGCGCAGCCCATGAACCCGATCATCGTCCGCTTCACGTCGGCGCGCAGGCCCAGCAGCTCCACCAGTTGGATATCGAGGCCGGGCGAGGCGAGGCCGGTGCAGGACGCCACCACCAGATGCGTGATGCGCGCCCGGTCGTCGCCGAGCCCGAGCGCCTCGATCGCGCGCAACGCCAGCACCTGCGCCTGGGATTCGTAGAGCGCCATCCGTTGGCTGGTGGTCGGGAACTGCCCGCGGCGGTAGAAGCCGTCGGCATCCACTTCTCCCGCGGCGATGTTTCCGGGCCGCAGGAACGAAAACCGGTGCGCGATGTCGGAGCGCTCGGCCATCCGTTCGAACAAGTACTGCCCGCGCTCGTCCGGCAGCAGGGTGCGCGCGAATTCCACGAAGGCGGCATGGACGTCGTGATCGGGCACCGACGCGCCGATCCGGTTGAGGTGGGCGACCGGCAAAGCGTCCTCCCTGCACGTGACGCGCCTGCACGTGGCGCATGGGTGCGCCCACGGCCCACCGGCGCATGGTCCAACCCTATCCGCGGTCGCAGGGTGGCACGTCGGGGCGGCCGGCAGGCTTGTCAAGGCCGCGGCCGGCTGTCCACCGGGATGTACGCGGGGTCAGATGGGATGCAGGACCGTCTGGCCGAGGCTCGTGGCGCCCTGGAGCAGAATGCCGCGCGTGGTGTCGGTGCCGAAGCTGATCATCAGCCCGGCGGCCGTTACCTGCTCGTGCACCGAGCCCAGCAGCGCACTGTCCACGTTCAAGGTGTCGCCGAGGAACGGATTGAAATCGGCGATGCTCATCAACCCGGCGCCCGCATGGAAGACGAAGGCGTCCGCGCCGCTGCCGGCCGTGACGGTCAGGCTGCCGCTGCCGGCGACGAAAGTGTTCGTCCCGCCGTCGACGGTGACACTGGCGCTGCCCGCTCCGCCGTTCACGGTCGCGCTGGCGACGCCGACGAAGCTCATCTGGTCGGCACCGGCGCCGGCCTGGACCACGGCGTTGGTCACGCCGTTCGATCCGACCAGCGAGAAGACGTCGCTCCCGCTGCCCATCGTCACCGCCACGGTGTTGTCGGCCGCAGTGCCCCAGGCGTTCGCCGCGGTGAACGCCACGTCGTAGTTGCCGCTGCCGAGCAGGATCGTGCCCCGCTGCGCGGTGTCGATCGTGAGGCTCGCCGCCTGCCCCGCCTGCGTGGGCCCGCCGGTCAGGCTTGCATCGGATTCGACGAATCCCTGCATCGCGTAGGACGCGCCGGCGTTGTCGATCAGGGTCGCCGTCGAGACATAGGCCCATGCCCCGGTGCTGACGTTGTGGACGCCGTCATAGACCCACTGGTAGATGTTGCTGTCGAGCCCGGTGTCGTTGCTGTAGAACGCGGCCGATCCGGAGACGATCGGCGCCTCGGTGAAGCTGTGCCCCTGGCTGTCGGTGAAGCCGAACGCGGACGTCGCCGCTTCGGTGAAGGTGAAGCTTTGCGCCCCGTTGCCCATCTCGGTCAGGGTCGCGCCGGCGATCGTGGTGCCGTCGATCGTCGCGCCGGTGACATACAGATTGCGGTCCATCGCCGCGCTTCCGCCCCAGGCGTCGTTCAGGAAATCCACCGTGACGGTATGCGGGCCGGCGGCGAACGTGCCTTCCACCGCGAAGGTCTGCGCCAGCCCGGCCGCATGGACGGCGCCGGAGTTGACCGTTTGCACGCCGCCGATCTGCACCCCGTCCACCGCCACGGTGAACTGCGCGTCGCCCTGCCAGGCATCCTCCGACACCGCCAGGACGAGCGTGTCCGGACCGCTGCCGAGCGTCACCGTCGGGATGACGGCAGCCGTCGTGTTCCCCGACCCGGCGCCGAAATACTGGCCCCACGCGGCTTCCTCCAGCGGCAGCGCGCCGCCGGAAAAAGCCCAGGTGCCGTCGCTCACGTTCGTGTCCCAGATGTTGACGTTCTGGATCGTCACGCCGCCGGCCTGCGCCGCCGCCAGGGCGGAGGCAAGCCACTGGGCGAACGCCGGATCGTCGGCCGGGCCGAGGCCGGAGCCGTTCGAGCCGGCGCCAGCCTCGGAGATCGACAGCGGTTTGTCGTGCAGCCTGGCGAACTCGATCGTATTTTCCAGCGACCAGCCGCTGCTGCCCAGCGCCGGCGTCGGATTCCATTGGGTTCCGTTCGAATACTGCCAGAAATGCGCAAGGTCCGTGGTGCTCGCCCCCCAGGCGGTCTGACTGGCCGCCTGCGGCCCTGCGGTGGCGGACGTGGCGCTCGACCACGTGGTCAGGTCGTTCGGATAGGCCGGCGAATAGGCATCGGTGCTGATGATGTCGACGTACTGATCGCCGGGATAGAGCAGGGTGGGATCGGTGCTCTGGTTGATGTCGGCGGGATTCCACACGACCTGCGCGGTGATCCCGTCGGCCGCGCCCTCGGCATGGATCAGGGTGGCGACGTGCTGGAACGCGGCGACGAAATCCGCATCCGCCGTCGGGCTCGCGCTGTTGGAGGGCGACCACGGCATGAGGCTGCTGTTGAATTCGTATCCGATGCGGAACTGCACCGTCTTGTAGCCGCTGTTTGCCCAGGCGTCGACGATCGCCTTGTAGTCGGCGTCGTACATGCCGGAAACGATCTGCTGGTAGAACGTATCGACGTTGGCCCAGCCGCCGGCGTTGCTCGCCAGCGGAACGCCGACGACCGGCACGATGCCCGAGCCCGGCCCGACATAGGCCGTGCCCGTCTGCGCCCAGGACCAGGCGTCCCAGGCGGCGTTGGATCCCCAGGCAGAGGGCGCCTGGGTGTAATCGGTGAACGTGTCCATGAACTGCGGCCGGGCGCCGCCCATGTCGTGGACGAAGGCGTTGTACTGCGCCTCGAACGCGGCTTGCGCCGTGGGGTCGTTGCCGTTGGGATTACCGAGATAACTGCCCAGTGGAAATGCGGTGGTGGTCACGTCGTGTTCCTCGCGCCATGGCGTTCGGCGTGGTCACATCCGACTGACACACAAAAGTCATAGAGAAGACGCCGCACCTGCTGCGTAGGCGCGGCGGCCTTACAGAGCGGTTACGCACGCGACGATGTTCATGCAGGCACGAATGCCACCGGACGGCACCATCCGCCGGATGCGCCCTCGATCAGCACCGGGAACAGCGCCACCTGGAAGCCGGTTGCGGGCAGGGCGTCGAGCCGCGCCAGCTTCTCGGCGTGGCAGTATTCGCGCTCCCGCCCCGCGTAATGGCCGGGGAAGAAGGCCGCGCGGTCGCCGCCCTTCAGCCGCTCCACCATCGTCGGGATCGGGATGTCCCAGCCCCAGCCGTCGGTGCCCATCATCCGGATACCGCGCTCCACCAGCCACAGGGTCGCCTCGCGGCCCATCCCGGGATGGCGCAGGGCGAAATCCGGCCGGTCGAAGTCGCGCCAGCGATCGGTACGGATCAACACGATCTCTCCCGGGCTGAGCCGATGGCCGATGCGCGCCAGCGCCGCTTCGAGGTCGCTCGGCACGATCACGTCGTTGGCAGCGCGGTCGGAGAAATCGAGCACCACCCCGGGGCCGTAGAACCACTCGAGCGGCATCTGGTCGATCGTGCGCGCCGGCTTGCCTTCCGAGGTCGGCCCGTAGTGGATCGGCGCATCCACATGCGTCCCGGCGTGGGTGGAGAGGCTCACCCGCTCCATCGCGGAATGCACGCCGGGCAGCGGCAGCGCGTCGAGCTGGATGCCGTAGGCCTTGGCCCGGCTGCGCGCCACCTGGCGGTGGTCGAAATACTCGATCCGCTGTTCCTGCGGATCGAAGGATTCGTTACGAATCGGCAGGCTGAGGTCGACCAGGCGGACCGGGGCAGAAAGAGACATGCTGCGTTCCTTTCAGGCAAGCGCGGCGGCGGCGTCGAAGCCGTGCGGCAGGCGGCCGAGCGGACGGATGAAATCGTACGGTCCGCGGGCGAGGAACCGCCCGCTGCCGGGTTCGGCCTGCACCACGCCGTCGCGCATGACGACCTCGCCGCGCCGCAGGGTCAGCACCGGCCAGCCGGTGACCTCCAGCCCCTCGTAGGGCGTGTAGTCGATGCGGTGCCGCAACACTGCGTTCGTGAGCCTCATTCGCCGCGCCGGGTCCCACAGCACGAGGTCGGCATCCGCGCCGGGCGCGATCCGTCCCTTTTCCGCCAGTCCGAACAACCGCGCCGGGTTGAAGGCCGTCAGCCGCACGAAATCGCTCGGCGTGATGCGGCCCTTGCTCACGCCCTCGCTGAACAGGATCGGCAGGCGGGAGCCGATGCCGGGCACGCCGTTCGGGATATCGCGGAACGGCGCGTCGGCGCCGTTGACCCGCTTGCCGGCGGGGCCGTCGAAACTGTAGCCGCTGTGGTCCGAGGAGATCACATCGAGCGTGCCGCGGCGGATCTGCTCCCACAGCCCCGCCGCGGCCTGCGGCCCGCGTGGCGGTGGGCTGCACATGAACTTGGCACCCTCGAAGCCGGGGCGGTCCATGTCGTTCTCGTTCAGCACCAGATACTGCGGGCAGGTCTCGGCCCAGACCTTGAGGCCGCGCGCCTGGGCGCGGGCGATTTCCTCCGCCACCTCGGTGCAGGAGACGTGGAACACCTGAATCGGCTGGTCCACGAGCTCGGCGAGGGCGATCGCGCGGTAGGTCGCCTCCCGCTCCACCACCTCGGGGCGCGACCAGGCGTGGTATTTCGGCGCGCCGCGCCCATCCGCGAGCAACGCGGCGGTGCGCCAGGCGATGGCGTCGTAATTCTCGCAATGCACGGTCACCAGCGCCCCGGTCCGGCGCGCCGCCGCGAGCACGGCGAGATAGGCGCGATCGTCGATGCGCAGCGCGTCGTAGGTCAGGAACACCTTGAGGCTGCGGATCCCGGACGCGACCACGCGGGGGATTTCCTCGCGCACCACGGCCTCGGTCGGGTCGGTGATGATCTGGTGGAAACTGTAGTCGATCATCGCCGCCGCGGCGCGCTTGCGGTATTCGTCCAGGCTCGCGCTCAGGCCACAGCCTTTGAACTGCACGGCGAAGCTGATCGCGCTCGTCGTGCCGCCGGCCAGCGCGGAGGTGCTGCCGGTGACAAAGCTTTCCTCGTCGGTACCGCCTTCGGGGCGGAGCTGCTCCAGATGGCAATGCGTATCGACGCCGCCCGGCATCACCAGCAGGCCGCCGGCGTCGATGCGCGCCGCGCCGTCCAGCCCCGCGCCGATGGCGGCGATCCGCCCGCCGCTGATGCCGATATCGGCGCGGAACTGCTCCAGCGCGGTCACCACCGTGCCGCCGCGCACCACCAGATCGTAGTCGGCCATCACGCTCTCCCTGCCTGTGCCCAAAGCCGTTCCGCCACCGCCTGCGCGGCTGCGATGACCTCCGCCGCATCGAACCGGCACGGGCGGCCGGAGTTCGAGCACCAGCGCGCCGTCCACCAGCACGCAATCGACATTCCCGCCGTTGGCGCTGTGCACCACCAGGCCCGGCCCGTCGGGCAGCGGGCGCAGATTGGGCATGGTGCCGTCCAACAGCACGATATCGGCCCGCCATCCGGGGATCAGCGCGCCGAGGTCATCGAGCCCGAGCGCCGCGGCGCCGCCGCGCGTGGCCCAGCGCAGCGCCTGGGCCGAGCCGAACGCGAACCCCGCACCGCGGATGCGCGCGACCTGCACGGCGCAGCGCATCGCCTCGAACATGTCGCCCGATTTGCTGTCGGTGCACAGGCTGATGCGCGCGCCGGCCGCTTCCAGCGCCAGGGCCGGGGCGATCGCGCCATGCGCAGCATTGCCGATCGGCGCATGCGCGACCGAAGCGCCGGATGCGCCGAGGCGGGCGATGTCCCCCGCCTCCATCCAGATGCAGTGCCCGGCCAGCAGCCGCGGGCCGAGCAGGCCGAGCCGGTCGAACAACTCCACCGGCCGGCAGCCCTCGCGTGCCTGCACGACCTCCACCTCGCCGGGCGACTGGTGCAGATGCGTGTGCACGCCGAGGCCGGTCGCCCGCGCCAGCGCGGCCACTTCCGCCAGCAGCGCGGTGGAGCAGGTGTCGGCGGCGTGCGGGCCGAGCGCCGGCGTGATCAACTTGTGCCGCCCGCTCCAACCGGCGATGAATGTTTCGGTCTCTGCCAGCATCGTCCGGCCCAGTGCCGGGTCATGCCGGCGTTCGCCATGGCCAAGCCGTGTCGTATCGGCATCCATGATCCGCCCGCCGATGAAGCCCCTGAGGCCCGCTTCCGCCGCGGCGCGCGCCAGCGCATCCGGATGGCGGTAGAAATCGACCAGGGTGGTGGTGCCGAAGCGCAGCAGTTCGTAGACGCCGAGCCGGGCGAGCAGATAGGCCTCCTCCGCCGACAGCGCGTCGCCCTGCGGCACGCCGGCGAGATAGGCGGGAGCGAAGCCGCGGTCCTCCACCCGGCCGCGCACCAGCGCGAGCGGCGTGTGGTTATGCGTGTTGACGAGGCCGGGCAGGGCGATATGCGCGGCCGAGCCGATCAGCCGCCGCGGCGCGTAGCGCGGCGCGAGCGACGCATACGGGCCGATCTCCAGGATGCGCCCCGCATCGACCGCGATCGCGGCATCGCGCAGCACGCCCCCCGTGTCGTCGCCAAGCAGCGCCGTGCCGGCGCGCAGCAGGATGTCGCAGGCGATCTTGGGTGTCATGCGCATGCGCTCCCGGTGGCGAGGGTGGCGAGCACCGCCGCGGCGGTGTGCTGCGCGTGCTCCGTCAGCAGCGCCGCGACACGGTCCGGCTGGCGGGCGGCGAAGGCCGCCAGGATCTGGCGGTGCTCGGCGGTCGCCTGCTCCCAGCGGGTACGGTCGAGGTTGGCGCTGGCGCGCGCGCGCATGGTCTTGCCGAGCAGGTCGGCCAGGGTCGCGTGCAGCACCGGATTGCCCGACAGCACGGCGAACTGCAGGTGGAAGTCGCGGTTGAGGCGGAAATAGCCGGTGCGGTCGCCGGCGGCATGCAGGCCGAGCAGCCGCGCGTGCAGCTCGGCAAGCTGCGCGCGCCCGGCAGCGTCCGCGCGTTCCGTCGCCAGCCTCCCGGCCAGCGCCTCCAGCGGCGCGATGGTCTCGAAGGTGGCGGCGATCGCATCGGGATCGACGCCCGCGACGATGGGGGAGCGGTGGGCGCGCAGCACGATCAGGCCCTCCGCGGCGAGGACCTTGAGCGCCTCGCGCAGCGGCGTGCGGGAGACGGCGAACTGGCGGCTCAACTCGGCTTCCGAGATCGGCGCGGTCGGCGGCAGCTCGCCGGAGAGGATCATGGCACGGATGCGGGGGACGATAAGCCCGTGCAGCGAGGTGCGCGGCAGCGCGAGGTCGGGGGCGGCCGGCCCGATTGTCTGCTCGAGAGGCATATCTGCCGATATTTTAAGCATTTTGGTCAAGAAGCGTCCCCTCCGTCCTATCGACAGCCCGGGAACCGGCCTGGTTCAGCCGCCGTGCGCCGTCAGATTGCATTCATAATGCAATTGGCACGCCACTTGCTGCATCCCTCCCCGCCCCTCTTTCCGGAGACCCACATGCGACGCCTGCTGCTCCCCTTTCTGCTTGCGCTCGGTCTCGCCGCCGGCGCCGCGCGCGGTGCCGCCGCGGCACCGCCCACCGTCGATTTCGGCCTCGCGAAATGCGCGCATTGCGTGCCGCTCGTGCTGCTCCCCGACTATGCCAAGGGCGTCGTCATCAAACCGACCGTGTTCACCAACGGCAACGACGTGCTGACCGCGCTGCTGTCGGGCAGCATCCAGGTCGCCCAGGTCACCTACGTCGCCTACATCACCGCGATCGACCGCGGCTTCCACGTGGTCGCGGTCGCCGGGCAGATCGGCGGGGGCTCGCAGGTCGTGCTGCCGCCGGGCCTGCACATCGCTGCCGGGGACTGGGCTGCGCTCAAGGCCGCGATCGCCAGGAACAAAGCCGCCGGTACGCATTTCACTATCGCCGCCAGCCGCGGCAGCCCGCAGGATCTGGATATGCGCGGCATGCTCGCGAAGCACGGCATCAAGGTGGGCGGCACCGTCCGGTTCGTGAACATCTCCGACCCCGCGACCGAACGCACCGCGCTCGCTGACGGCGCCGCCGACATGATCTGCGCGGTCGATCCCTTCGCCACCGAGATCCGCGCCAGCAAATCCGGCACGTTTTTCGCCTATCCGTACGACCAGGCCGGCGGCAAGCTCGCCAACGTCATCCTGGCCCGCTCGGACATCGTCCGCGATCACCCCGCCCTGGTGCAGGCGACGGTGGATGCCGTGATCGCCGACAACAACGCGATGATGGCCGACCACGCGAAATGGGCCGGCACCATCACCAAGGTTACCGGCCTGCCGCCCCATCTGTCGCAGCTCGCGATCCAGAACCTCTACCCCGACGTCGACATGAGCCGCACGCGCGTGCTGGCGATCGCGCAGATGATGCACACGCTCGGCTATATCCAGAACGACGATACGAAAGCAGTGTCCAGCCATCTCGACTACCGGTTCCTCACCAAGGCGACCGGCAAGACCGCGCAGCAGTTGGGCGGCTGACGGTCATGGTTCGGTCCAACGGGCGGCGCGCGCTTCGTATCCTGGTCCCGCTGGGCCTGCTCGCGCTATGGGAGGCCTTCTCGCGCGCAGGCCTCCTGCCCCGCAACCTGCTGCCGCCGCCCTCGGCGGTGCTGTACGCCTGGGCGGACTGGATCGTCGGCTTCAACCGCAGCGCCGGCAGCGACAGCGGCGCCTGGCTGATGGACGCCACCGCCAGCGGTATACGGGTACTCACCGGCTTTGGCCTCGCTGCGGTCACCGGCATCATGGCCGGGATCGCGATCGGCTGGTCGCGCGTCGCCGAGGCGTCGCTGGAACCCACCTTGCAGATGCTGCGCCCGATCCCCCCGGTGTCGTGGATCCCGCTCGCGGTGATATGGTTCGGCATCGCCAACAAGCCGGCGATCTTCCTGGTCTTCCTCGGCGCCTTCTTCCCGATCCTGATGAACACCATCCACGGCGTGCGCACCTGCGACGCCAACCTCGTTCGTGCCGGCGCGATGATGGGTGGGCGGGAGCACCAGTTGTTGCGCTTCATCGTCTTCCCCGCCGCCCTGCCCAGCATCTTCGCCGGACTGCGCATCGGCATCGGCAGCGCCTGGATGCTGACCGTGACGGCCGAGATGATCGCGGTGAAGAACGGCCTCGGCTACGTGCTGTGGGATTCCTACAATTTCTTCCGCTACGACCTGGTGCTCGCCGCGATGGCCAGCATCGGGCTGCTGGGCTACGCCTCCGACCTCGGGGTGAAGGCGCTGATGACCGCGACCTTGCACTGGCAGCAGGGCACCACCGTTCAGGGCAGGCAGGGCTGAGCCATGGCCGCGATCGAGATCACCGGCGTCCGCAAGATCTTCCGCAACAGCGCCTCCGGCGACGAGCTCGTTTCGCTGGAGGGCATCGATCTCGCGGTCGCCAGCAACGACTTCATCTGCCTGCTCGGCCCGAGCGGCTGCGGCAAGTCGACCCTGCTCAACATGATCGCGGGGTTCGAGACGCCCTCGGCCGGCACCGTCGCGGTCGACGGCCAGGCGGTAAGCAGTCCCGGCGCCGACCGCGGCATGGTGTTCCAGCAGCCGACCCTCATGCCGTGGCTGCCGGTGTGGGAGAACGTCGCCTTCCACCTGCGGCTGAAAGGCGCGGGCCGGCGCGCCCGCCGCGAAGCCGCCGGCACCTATATCGACATGGTCGGCCTGACAGGGTTCGAGGACCACTATCCCGCCCAGCTTTCCGGAGGCATGAGCCAGCGCGTCGGCATCGCGCGGGCACTGCTGATGAACCCGCGTGTGATCCTGATGGACGAGCCGTTCGGTGCGCTCGACGAACAGACGAAGATGGAGATGCAGATGGAGCTCGTGCGCATCTGGGAACGCCACTGCGGCACCATCGTCTTCGTCACCCACGGCATCGACGAGGCGCTGACCCTGGGCACGCATATCGCCGTCATGTCGGCGCGCCCGGGGCGGATCAAGGCGCTGCTGCCGGTCGACCTGCCGCGCCCGCGCGACGTGACCAGCCCACGCTTCAACGACTATAAGCGCCACCTCCTGTCCCTGCTGCGCGGCGAGGATGCGGGGAGCCCGCCGGCGATGCTTGCCGTTCCGGCCTGACGCCGGCCCACGAACCAGTCCACGCCCACGAAGCCAGTCCACGAAGGAAATCCATGTCCCGCCGCGTCCGCATCGGCATGCTCACGCCGTCGTCCAATACCGTGCTCGAACCGGTGAGCCAGGAAATGGTGTCCGGCCTGCCGGAGGTCTCGGTCCATTTCCAGCGCTTTCCGGTCACCGAGATCGCGCTGTCGGGCGGTGCGCTCGCGCAGTTCGACGACACGCCGCTGCTGGCCGCGGCGGAACTGCTCGCCCACGCGCGGATGGACGTGATTGCGTGGAACGGCACCTCCTCCGGCTGGCTGGGATTCGAGGCGGATGTGCGCCTGTGCGAGCGCATCACCGCGGCAACCGGGGCGGCGGCGACCACGTCGATGCTGGCCCTGAACGAGGTGCTGCAGGAACGTGGCGTGCGCCGTATCGGTTTCGTAACACCCTATCTCGACGACGTGCAGGCACGCATCGTCGCGAACTATGCCACCCTCGGGCTGACCTGTGTAGCCGAGCGGCATCTCGGCCTGCAGGACAATTTCTCCTTCTCCGAAGTGTCGGCGGAGACAATCGCCGCGATGGCCCGCGAGGTCGCGGCCGCCGAGCCGGATGCGATCGCGGTCATCTGCACCAACATGCGCGCCGCACCGCTGGCTGCCGGGCTGGAACGCGCGCTCGGCATCCCGGTCTACGACACCGTGGCGACCGCGGTATGGAAATCGCTGCGTCTTGCCGGCGTCGACCCGGGACGCTTGCGCAACTGGGGCAGCCTGTTCGCTGCGCCGTAGGGCGACGGACACGCGGTCCATGACGAGCCGTTTACGCGGAGATGAACGCGCACGCACGATACGATAGCGATCACAAGTATAGTTGATGCCGCCGTCGCACGATTGCGGTTGCCCGGCATGGCGCGCGGCGGCACGGTGGCCTCCGTCCGCGCCATACGGAGGCCCCTGGTCGCCTTGTCCTCAGTTCAGCAGAAACAGCGGCCGCAGTTCAATCGTGAAGTGCATGGCGCGCGCGGGCTCTTCTCCAGCGCGATCTATGTCTTCCATGTCGTGAACTCGGGACTTGCCACCTATCCCCTGCTCGCCGCGTGGCCGGCGATCTTCCTGCTGCGCACGACCGAATTCGGCGTCGAGTTGTTCTTCTGCATCAGCGGCTTCGTGATCGCCGGCACACTGCGACGCGCACGCGGGCCGGGCAGCTTCCTTGCCGACCGGATGATCCGCATCTTCCCGGTGCTGTGGGCGACGGTCGTTGTGATATCGATCCTCGGCTTCATCACCCGCACCCACGGGTTCCAGGGCCTGTCGGTGGCCCGCTACCTGCTCTGGCTGCCGGCCAACCTGCTGGCGCTGCCGAACTTCATCCCGGTCCCGCTCTACCATCCGGCGGCCTGGTCGCTCAGCTACGAGGCGATGTTCTACCTCGCCTGCGCGGCCGGCTGGTGGCTGAGGGTCCGGCGCGGCGCCAGCATCCTCTGGTTGGGCGTGCCGATCGCGGCGGTCGCATTCGCCTTCTATCCGCGCGGGATCTTCTTCCTCGCCGGCGTGCTCGTGGCCGAAGGCGTGGGCCGGCAGCGCTGGGCGACGCGGCTGATCCGCTACCCAATCCCGCTGCTGCTGTTGTTCCTGTGCGCGTGGCGCGAGGTCCAGGTGCTCTCCCGGCCGGTCCCGCTGACCATGTCGACGATGTTCGAATGGGCCCACGACATCCGGCTGCCGCTGGCGATCCTGGCGTTCGCCGCCGCGACCCTCGGCTTCGCCGGCCTCGCCGCCGGGCGCGGATGGCTGGGGCGGTTCCTGACCCTGCCGGTGATGCAGTATCTCGGCACCATCAGCTACAGTTTCTACCTCTGGCATCCGATCGTCATGGCGGGCGTCAAGCGCGCCATGTACGTGAGCGGGGTGGTACGGGCAGCCGGCCCGGCCGCGCAACTCGCGTTTTTTCTGCTCGCGCTGCCGCCGTCGCTGCTGGCGGCGCACTACAGCCAACTGATCCTGGAGCGCAGCGCCGGCCAGTGGCTGCGCCGGCGCCTGCACCATCCGGCACCGCTCGTGGCGCGCGCGGAAACGATCCATCCCGCGCCGCTCGGCGTCGTGGCGGAACCGCCGCGGGGCGCGGCGCCCGTGGTCGCCGTGGCACCGGCGGACGAGGGCGCGCGGGCGTCCCCGTCGGGCGACTGATACCGGCGGCCTCTTCGGCCGGCCGGTATCGCGCATGGGGTTGGCGGGGCGGCCATGCGCAAAATCAAGGACATACCAGCGGCCAGGTGGACGCCGGACGAGTAAATCGGCCGGGGCCGCCGGTATGAGCCGATCTGCGGTCGGCGTCAGGCCTTCGCCACGAACCGGTCGAGCACGCGTTTCGGTCCCGCCTTGTCGAATGCGATGTCCAGCCGGTCATCGTCCGTCGCGGTCACGGTGCCGTACCCGAATTTCTCGTGGAACACCCGGCTGCCGACCGGGATCGCCTCGTTGCGCGCCGCGCGCGGGGTCGTTTCCCACGCTTCGATCATCCGCGGGCCGCGTGCGAGCAGCGGGCCGCCCGCGGGAAACATACTGGGCACGCCGATCCGCGCGTCGCGCGCCAGCGCCGCCGCGCCGGCGCGTTCGATCTGCTCCTCCGGCAGCTCGTCGATGAACCGGCTCGGGATGCTGTCCTGCCAGTTCGCGTAGATGCGCCGGTGCGCGGCGTGGCTGACGATCGCGCGCTTGCGTGCCCGCGTCAGGCCCACGTAGGCAAGCCGGCGCTCCTCCTCCAGCCCCTTGGCGCCGCTTTCGTCGAGCGCGCGCTGGTTCGGAAACACGCCTTCCTCCCAGCCCGGCAGGAACACCGTATCGAACTCCAGCCCCTTGGCGCCGTGCAGGGTCATGAGGTTCACCCGGTCGCCCGCGGCGGCCTCCTCGTTTTCCATCACCAGCGCGACATGGTCGAGGAATCCCGATAACGTATCGAATTCGGCGAGCGCGCGCACCAGCTCCTTCAGGTTCTCGAGCCTTCCCGGCGCGTCGGGGGATTTGTCGGCCTGCCACATCGCGGTGTAGCCGCTCTCGTCCAGCATCAAAGCGGTTACGGTCACGTGCCCGTCG
Organism: uncultured Pseudomonadota bacterium; assembly: GCA_963708095.1. GTDB lineage: Bacteria > Pseudomonadota > Alphaproteobacteria > Acetobacterales > Acetobacteraceae > JAJZVS01. The sequence goes on along the minus strand of OY970182.1, from coordinate 211,287 downwards.
CGCCCCAGTGCGCCGCGCCAGCGCTCGAGATCGCGCAGCAGCCCGCCCAGCCCCTCCTTCGCGCGGCCGCGGATCGCGCCTTCATCGAGCAGCCGCGTGGCGGCGGCGGCGAGCGGGATGCCGTGCGCGCGCGACGTCTCGTGCAGGCTGCGCAGCGCGGTTTCCCCCACGCCCCGGCGCGGTGTGTTGACGATGCGCTCGAACGCCAGATCGTCGCCGGCCTGCGCCAGCAGCCGCAGGTAGGCGATGGCGTCGCGGATTTCCTGCCGCTCGTAGAACCGCAGCCCGCCCACCACGCGATAGGGGACGGCAAGGGTGATCAGCCGTTCCTCGAACGCGCGGGTCTGGAAGCCGGCGCGGACCAGCACCGCGATCTCGGCGAGCGCATGGCCGTCGCGCCGCAACGCCTCGATGCGATCGCCGACCATGCGGGCTTCCTCGTCGGAATCCCACAGCGAAACGACGGCCACGAGCTCGCCGTCCGCATCCGCCCGCCCGGCGTGCAGGGTCTTGCCGAGCCTTCCCTCGTTATGCGCGATCAGACCGGAGGCGGCGGCGAGGATCGGCGCGGTCGAGCGGTAGTTCGCTTCCAGCCGGACGATCTTCGCGCCGGGGAAATCGTGCTCGAACCGCAGGATGTTCTCCACCTCCGCGCCGCGCCAGGAATAGATCGACTGGTCGTCGTCACCCACGCAACAGATATTGCGCCGCGCCTGCGCGAGCAGCCGCAGCCACAGGTACTGCACCACGTTGGTGTCCTGGTACTCGTCGACCAGGAGATAGCAGAAGCGGTGGTGGTACTGCGCCAGCACCTCCGGATGCGCGCGCAGCAGTTCCGTCACGTGCAGCAGCAGATCGCCGAAATCGACCGCGTTCAGCGCCGCCAGCCGCGCCTGGTAGGCGGCATAGACGGCGCGCGCCGCGCCTGCCGCGAAATCCGTGTCCTCGGCGGCGGTGATGCGCGCCGGCGGCAGGCCACGGTCCTTCCAGCGCTGGATGATGCCCGCCATCGCCGGCGGCGCCCAGCGTTTGGTGTCGAGTCGCAGCGCCTCCATCACCTGCTTCACCAGCCGGATCTGGTCGTCGGTATCGAGGATGGTGAAGTTGGGCGTCAGGCCGACGAGCGCCGCGTGCGCGCGCAGCATCCGCGCCCCCAGCGCGTGGAACGTGCCGAGCCACAGCCCTTCCACCGGGCGGCCGAGGATCGCGCCCACCCGCTCGCGCATCTCCCGCGCCGCCTTGTTGGTGAAGGTGACCGCCAGCACCTGGCCGGGCGCGGCGCGGCCGGTGAGCAGCAGGTGGGCGAAGCGGGTGGTCAGCACGCGCGTCTTGCCGGTGCCGGCGCCGGCAAGCACCAGCAGCGGCCCGTCGAGCGTTTCCACCGCTTCCCGCTGGGCTTGGTTTAGGCGTGTGAGGTAATCGGTCATGCGGGGATCACATCGCCGAGCCGGGGCGCGAGGGCAAGTCGGCTGCCGGCGAAGGGGGAACAGAATTAATCCCTGGCGGGCGACGCCATTGACGCCGCCACCGGGGACGGCCATCCCCGCCTCCACGGAGGGCGGTTCATGCCGACCATACTTCGCGCCGATGGATTCCGGGTGTATTTTTACAGCCACGAGCCGGGCGAGCCGGCACATGTCCACCTCGATCGCGGCGGCGCCACCGCAAAGGTCTGGCTGGACCCGGTCGCCATCGCCGGCAATGCCGGATTCCAGGCCCGGGAATTGGGCGATGTGCTAAGGCTGGTGCGGACGCACCGGCAGCTATTTCTGGAGGCGTGGCGTGACTTCTTCGATCCAGGCGAAAACGGCTGACATTCGGGTGCGCGATGTCGTGATCAGCGACGACGAATTGTCGGTCGCGCTGATGGACGGCCGCACGATCACGGTGCCGCTGGCGTGGTACCCCCGCCTCGCCGACGCGGCGCCGGCCCAGCGGGCGCGGTGGGAGATAGCCGGTGGCGGCTACGGCATCCATTGGCCGGATATCGACGAGGACCTCAGCACCGACGGCCTGCTGCGCGGCCTGCGCGCCCCGCCGGGCGCGGCGACCTGGCATGCTGCCGGGGGCGCCCCGCGACGCTGATCCGCCCCGCCGCCTATGCGCCGGCCGCCGGGCGCACCCCCAGGATGTGCGCGATCGCGTAGGTCAGCTCCGGCCGGTTCAGCGTATAGAAATGGAACTCATCCACCCCGTTCGCCTGCAGCAGCCGCACCTGCTCGGCCGCGGCCACCACGGCGACCATGCGGCGGATGTCGGGGTCGTCCTCGGTCCCCTCGAACAGCCGCCCGAGCCAGGCCGGCACGCTCGCCCCGCACAGCGCGGAGAACCGCGCCGCCTGCGCGAAATTCGACACCGGCATGATCCCCGGCACGATCGGCGCGCTGATCCCGGCGGCGAGGCAGCGGTCGAGGAATCGCAGATACACATCCGTATCGAAGAAATACTGCGTGATCGCCCGCGTCGCCCCGGCATCGAGCTTGCGCTTGAGGTTGTCGAGATCGGCCCCCGGGCTTGCCGCCTGCGGATGGGTTTCCGGATAGGCCGCCACCGAGATCTCGAACGGGGCGATGGCGCGCAGGCCGGACACCAGGTCGGCCGCGTAGGGGTACCCCTCGGGATGCGGCACATAGGCCTCCCCCGGCGGCGCATCGCCGCGCAGGGCGACGATATGACGCACCCCGGCGTCCCAGTAGCGGCGCGCCACCACATCGACCTCGGCCCGGCTGGCGCCGATGCAGGTGAGGTGCGCGGCCGGCGTCAGCGCGGTCTCCGCCAGGATGCGCGCGACGGTGGCGTGGGTGCGTGCCTGGGTCGAGCCGCCGGCGCCGTAGGTCACGGACACGAAGCGCGGCGCCAGCGGCTCCAGCCGGCGGATGCAGGCCCAGAGCTGCGCCTCCAGCACATCGGTACGCGGGGGGAAGAATTCGAACGACAGCGCCGGCGCCGGACCGTCGTTGAGCGGCGCCGGCAGCCCCGCCACGCGCGGGCCGGTGAGCCAGCGCGCCAGGGTGGGATGCTCGGGGCCGGGGCGTCCCAGGTTCGTACCGGCGGGCGAATCAGGAGTCATCAGCGATGTCCTTGGCCGGATTTGCGGCCTCGCGCAAGCATCCTGCACCGTCTTCGGGGTGCGTTCTACCCGACGGGCGCCGTCCGACGCGCCGCCGCGCTCAGCACCGCGTACGCCTCGGCCGCGCCGCGCGCGGCGCGCAGCCGGGCGGCAATCCCATCTTCGCGCAGCCGCCGGGAAATCGCGGCGAGCGCGGCCAGATGCGCGCTGCCGGCCTCGGCCGGGGTCAGCAGCAGGAACACGAGATCGACCGGCGCTCCGTCGATCGCCTCGAAGGCGATCGGGCTCGCCAGCCGGGCGAACAGGCCGGTGAACCCGGCGAGCCCGGCGATCCGCGCATGCGGCAGCGCCACGCCGTGGCCGACGCCCGTGGACCCCAGGCGTTCGCGGGCGGCGAGCGCGGCGGCGATCTTCTCCGCGCCCAGCCCGGCAGCCGGCGCGACCCGCCGGGCCAGATCGTCCAGCAGCGCCGCCTTGGCGGCGGGGCGAAGATCGACCAGGACCCGGTCGGGGGAGAGAAAATCGGGAATTTGCATGGCCGGGCGCCTAGCAGCTTCCGGCGGCCGCGTCATCCGCGCCCTCGTCCCCGGGCGTCCGCTCGCCCGCAGGCGCCCCCTCGTCCCCAGGCGGGTCGAGCAGGCGCAGCCGATAGCCCACCCCCGTTTCGGTCACGATGTGGCGCGGGCGGTCCGGTTCCGCCTCGATCTTCTGGCGCAGGGTGCGGACGTAGATTCGCAGATACTGCACGTCGGTCTCCCCACCCCACACCTCGCGCAGGATCATCCGGTGCGTCAGCACCTTCCCCGCATGCGCGACCAGCAGCCGCAGCAGCGCGTATTCCCGCGGCGTCAGCTTCACCTCCCGCCCGGACACGGTGACGATCCGGCGCACGAGGTCGACCGCGAGCGGGCCGGAGCGAAACACCGGCGCCTCGCCCTGCCGCTGCAGCCGGTGGCGCTCGGCGGCGCGAATGCGCGCGTACAGCTCGTCGATGCCGAACGGCTTGGTGATGTAATCGTCGGCGCCGAGATCGAGCGCCGCGACCTTCGCCGCCTCCGCATCGCGACTGGAGAGCACGATCACCGGCACCGTGTTGCCCGCCGCGCGGAGGTCGCGGATCACCTCCAGCCCGTCGATATCCGGCAGGCCGAGGTCGAGCACGACCAGATCGACCGCGCCGCGGGCAAGCGTGGCGAGTGCGGCACGCCCGGTCTCCACCTCGGACGGACGGTGGCCGTGCGCGGCGAGGCCGGTGTGGAGGAAGCGGCGGATCGCCGGATCGTCCTCGACGATCAGGATGCGCAGGCCCTCGCTCATGCCGCCTCGCCCGCCTGATCGACGGGCCGCGCCGGGGGCACCGGCAGGTCGATGGTGAACACGGCGCCGGAGCGGTCGGTGCGGTTGGCAGCCGTGATCCGCCCCCCCATCGCCTCGATAAACCCGCGGCAGATCGCGAGCCCGAGGCCGGTGCCGGCCGGGCGGCGGTCGGTGCGCGGGGCACGGTAGAATTTGTCGAACACATGCGCGAGGTCGGCCGCGGCGATGCCGTCGCCCTCATCGGCGAGCGAGATTCGTACCCAGGCCCCATCGCGCCAGGCGTGCAGGTCGATCCGGCTGCCGGCGGGCGCGTATTTCGCCGCGTTGTCGAGCAGGTTGACCAGCACCTGCTCGAACAGCACCACGTCGACCGCCAGCATCGGCAGGTCGGGTGCCAGGTCGACCTCCACCTGGTGCCCGACGAGCAGCTTCTCGGTCCGCCCCAGCGCCGCCCCCACCGCATCCGACAGATCGACCAGCCCGGTCTCCGGCGTCACCCGCCCCGCCTCCAGCCGCGTCATGTCGAGCAGGTTACCGATGAAACGGTTGAGCCGCTCCGCCTCCTCCTGAATGGTGCGGACCAGCCCGCGGCGCGCGGCGGGTTCAAGCCGGTCCGCATCCGCGACCAGGCTGCTGGCCGAGCCCATGATGGAGGCGAGCGGCGTGCGCAGGTCGTGCGAGATGGAGGTGAGCAGCGCCGCGCGCAGCCGGTCCGCCTCCGCGGCGAGGCGCGCGCGGTCGAGATCCTCGGCCAGCCGCGCCCGCTCGATCGCCAGCGCCGCGAGGTCGGTGAGCGCATCGAGCAGCCGGCGCTGCTCGGGCGTCAGCGGCGTGTCCGGGGCGTCGCGGTCGATGCCGACCACGCCGAGAGGGCCGCGGCCGGTGCGCATCGGCAGGAACAGCCATTTGCCGCCCGGCAGAGTGTCGGCGCCGCGCCCGGCCGGCCTGGTGTGCTGCCAGCACCAGGTGGCGGCGGCGATGTCGGCCGCGTCCAGCAGGTCCTCCGGCGGGTAGCCGGCGCGCACCGCGAGCTTTCCGGCGGCAGGCCTGTCGCCCACAGGAGTGGCGCCCGCGCCCGCCATCGTTTCGTCGTCGCTCCCTGCATCTTCCGGCAGCAGCAGCACCACCCGCACTTTCAGCATCAGCGCGATCTGGTGCGCGGTGGCCCACAGCAGGTCGTCGAGCGCCACCGCGACGGCGAGCTTGCGGCTGAACTGATACAGCTCCTCCGCCGTCTTCGCGCGCGAGCGGGCGACGATCGCCTGGGCCCGCACCCTTGCTGCGAGGTTGCTCGCCAGCACCGCGACGACCGCGAAGAAGAACAGCGCGACGACGTTCTCGGTATCGGCGATGGTGAATGTGTAGAGCGGCGGCAGGAAAAAGAAATTATAGGCGAGCACGCTCAGCAGGCAGGCCAGCAGGGACGGCCACAACCCGTAGGTGATGGCGCTGGCCAGCACCGCGGTGAGGAACACCAGCGAGACGTCGGAAGCCGGCAGCACCCGATGCATCGCCAGCGCGACGAGCAGGCCGGCGAGCACGATCGCCGCGCTGCCGGCATGGGCGCCCGGATCGATCGTGGCGCTGACGGGAGCGACCCGGTCCTGCACGCGCGAAGTCTCCACCGGCGGCGGCAGCAGGTGGATGGCGAGGTCGCCGGCGCGGCGCAGCAGTCGCCGCTCCACCGGCCCGCGCAGCCAGCCGCGCCACCCGTCGCGGCGGGCGCGCGCGATGATCACATGGGTGACGTTGTTCTCGCGCGCATAGTCCACCACCGTATCGACGATATCCTGGCCGGGGATGGTGAGCGCGGCGCCGCCCAGACGCTCGGCCAGGCGCAGCGCCTCGGCGATGCGGTCCTGCGCCGCCTCGCTGCGCCGTCCGGCCCCCGCCGCCTCCACATGCAGCGCGGTCCAGGGGGCGTGCAACTGCTCGGCGAAGCGGCCCGCGTGGCGGACCAGCGCCGTGCTGCCGGGACCTTCGTCAATGCAGACCAGCACCCGTTCCCCGGCCGGCCAGGGGCCGCGGATGGCGTGGGTCTGCATGTAGCTCAGCATCTGCGCATCGACCCGCTGAGCGGTGCGGCGCAACGCGAGCTCGCGCAGGGCGGTCAGGTTGCCGGGCGAGAAATAGTGCCCGATCGCCCGCTTCGCCTGTTGCGGCACATAGACCTTGCCGTCCTTCAGGCGCTGGATCAGGTCCTCCGGCGTGAGGTCGATCACCTCCACCTCGTCGGCGCGGTCGATGATGGAATCGGGCACCAGCTCGCGCATCCGAATGCGGGTGATGCGGGCGACGACGTCGGTCAGGCTTTCGACGTGCTGGATGTTGAGGGTGGTGTAGACGTCGATGCCGGCGGCGAGCAGTTCCTCCACATCCAGATAGCGCTTGGCGTGGCGGCTGCCCGGGGCGTTGGTATGCGCGAGCTCGTCGACCAGGACCAGGGCGGGACGGCGGGCGAGGATCGCGTCGAGATCCATCTCCTGCAGGGGGTGGCCCTTGTAGTCGATGCTGCGGCGGGGAATGGTCTCCAGCCCTTCCACCAGGGCCTCGGTCTCGCGCCGCCCGTGGGTTTCCACCACACCGACCACGACATCGACGCCGTCGCGCTTGCGGGCATGCGCGGCGGTCAGCATCTCGTAGGTCTTACCCACGCCGGGGGCGGCCCCCAGGAACAGCTTGAGCCGCCCGGCTTCGGCGCGCCGGGCGGCTTCCAGGAGGGCATCGGGGGACGGGCGGGCGTCCCGGTCCGCGGTCTCTTGCATCCGGCGGGGTGTCCTTGCGGCGGCCGTCCTCGCCGCGTGCCGCGGCTAGTGCGGTTGCAGCGCGTCCAGCGCCAGGTTCAGCTTTAGCACGTTCACATGGAGCTCGCCGATGATGCCGAACAGGCGGCCGGTGATGTGGTCCTGGACCAGCCGGCGGACATCGCTCACCGGCAGGTGCCGCGCCTTGGCCACCGCCGGCACCTGGAACAGCGCGCCGGCCGGGGTGACGTCAGGGTCGAGCCCGCTCGCCGAGGTGGTGACGAGATCGACCGGGATCGGCACGCCGGGGTTTTCCGCGGCCAGCCGCGCGGCGTCGGCCTTCACCCGATCGGCCAGCGCCTTCGACGTGGGCCCCAGGTTGGAGCCCGAGGAGTTGTCGGCCGCATAGGGCACGGCGATGGTCTTGCTCGGGTCCTTGGGATCAGGTTCCGTCGTGGCCGACGGACGGCCGTGGAAATACCGCGCCGAGGTGAAGTCCTGCCCGATCAGCGCCGAGCCGATCACCTTGCCGTTCTCCCGGATCAGGCTGCCGTTCGCCTGCCAGGGGAAGACGAGCTGCGCGATACCGGTGATCGCGAGCGGATAGACGAGGCCGGTGAGGACCGTCATCACGACGATCATCATCACGGCGGGACGGAGGTGGTTGGTCATTGGGTTGTCCTCAGGCCAGGCCGATGGCGGTGACGAGCATGTCGATCAGCTTGATGCCGACGAACGGCACGATGATGCCGCCAAGGCCGTAAAGCAGCAGGTTCCGCCGCAGGATCGCCGCCGCGCCGATCGGCCGGTAGGCGACGCCACGCAAGGCGAGCGGGATCAGGGCGACGATGATCAGCGCGTTGAAGATGATCGCCGACAGGATCGCGCTTTGCGGGCTGTGCAGCCGCATCACGTTCAGCGCCTGCAGTTGCGGGTAGAAGGCCACGAACATCGCCGGGATCATGGCGAAATACTTCGCCACGTCGTTAGCGATAGAGAACGTGGTCAGCGCGCCGCGAGTCATCAGCAACTGCTTGCCGATCTCCACGATCTCGATCAGCTTGGTGGGATCGCTGTCGAGATCGACCATGTTGCCGGCTTCCCGCGCCGCCATGGTGCCGGTGTTCATCGCCACGCCGACATCCGCCTGCGCCAGCGCCGGGGCGTCGTTGGTGCCGTCGCCGCACATCGCGACGAGCTTGCCCTGCGCCTGCTCGTCGCGGATCAGCTTGAGCTTGGTCTCCGGCGTCGCCTGCGCGAGGAAGTCGTCCACCCCCGCCTCGGCGGCGATGGCGGCGGCGGTGAGCGGATTGTCGCCGGTGATCATCACGGTGCGGATGCCCATCCGCCGCAGTTCGCCGAAACGCTCGCTGATGCCGCCCTTGACGATGTCCTTCAGGTAGATGACGCCGAGCAGCCTGCCGTCTCGGGCAACCGCGAGCGGGGTGCCGCCGGCCCTGGCGATCTCGTCCGATTTCGCCGTTAGCTCGCGCACGGCGGCGTCGGACACCCGCGCCGCGGTGGCGACGCCGCCCTGGGCGGCCTTCGGGGCGCCGTCGCGCACGAAGGCCAGCACCGCATCGACCGCGCCCTTGCGGATGGAGGAGCCGTCGAAATCGATCCCCGACAGCCGCGTCTGCGCGGAGAACGGGATGAACCGGGCACCCATCGGCGCCATGTCGCGCCCGCGGATCGCGTATTTCTCCTTTGCCAGCACGACGATCGAGCGGCCCTCGGGCGTCTCATCCGGCAGGGAGGCGAGCTGCGCGGCATCCGCCAGCTCGCTCGGCGTGACGCCCGTGAGCGGGAAGAACTCGGTCGCCTGGCGGTTGCCGAGGGTGATGGTGCCGGTCTTGTCGAGCAGCAGGGTGTCGACGTCGCCGGCGGCCTCCACCGCGCGGCCGGACATCGCCAGCACGTTGAAGCGCACCAGCCGGTCCATCCCCGCGATGCCGATCGCCGACAAAAGCGCGCCGATGGTGGTGGGGATCAGGGCGACGAACAGCGCCACCAGGATCACCACCGAGATCTTGCCGCTGGCGTAGGACGCGAAGCTCGGGATCGTGGCCACCACGATGACGAAAATGATCGTGAGGCCGGCGAGCAGGATGTTGAGCGCGATCTCGTTCGGCGTCTTCTGCCGCTCCGCGCCTTCCACCAGCGCGATCATGCGGTCGAGGAAGGTGGAGCCCTGGGCAGCGGTGATGCGGACCTTGATCCAATCCGACAGCACGCGGGTGCCGCCGGTGACGGCGGAACGATCGCCGCCGGATTCGCGGATCACGGGCGCGGATTCGCCGGTGATCGCGGATTCGTCGACCGAGGCGATGCCCTGCACGACCTCCCCGTCGCTCGGGATCAGTTCCCCGGCTTCGACGAAGACGAGGTCGCCCGGTTTGAGTTCGGGCGCCGGCACGGTGTCGAACTCGGTGGCGTCGAGCGTGCGCAGACGTTTCGCCGGGGTTTCGGTCCGCGCTCGGCGCAGGGCAGCCGCCTGCGCCTTGCCGCGGCCTTCCGCCACCGCTTCCGCGAAATTGGCGAACACCACCGTGAGCCACAGCCAGAACACGATCTGCAGGCTGAACCCGGTGTTGGCGCTCCCGGTCAGAATCTCGCGCAGGAGGACGATGGTGGTGAGCGCGGCGACGACCTCCACCACGAACATCACCGGGTTGCGGATCAGGATCCGCGGGTTGAGCTTGGCGAAAGCACCCCTGATCGCCGGCACCAGGATCGCCGGGTCGAGCACGCTGGAGCGCGGGCCACGCTGATGAGTACGAACGTCCATAGGATGCACCATGATCAGTACAGCATGCCGTGCTGCAACGAGAAGTGCTCGACGATCGGGCCGAGCGAAACCGCCGGGAAGAAGATCAGCCCGCCGGTGATGACGATCACGCCGAGCACCAGGCCGACGAACAGCGGGCTGGTCGTCGGGAAGGTGCCGAGCGAGGCGGGCACGATCTTCTTGCGCGCCAGCGACCCGGCGATGGCGAGCATCGGGACGATCATCAGGAAGCGGCCGAGGAACATCGCCAGCCCGAGCGTATCGTTCCAGAACGGCACGTTGGCGGACAGGCCCGCGAAGGCGCTCCCGTTGTTGCCGGTCGCGGAGACGTAGGCGTAGAGCGCCTCGCTGAAGCCGTGCGGACCGCTGTTGTTCATCGCCCCGGTGCCGACCGGCAGCACCACCGCGAGCGCGGTGAAGCCGAGCATCGACAGCGGCAGGATCAGGATGGCGAGCATGGCCATCTTGACCTCCTTCGATTCGAGCTTCTTGCCGAGATACTCGGGCGTGCGCCCGACCATCAGCCCGGCCACGAACATCGCCACGATGACGAACAGCAGCATGCCATAGAGGCCGGAGCCGACGCCGCCGAAGATGATCTCACCCAGCATGATGTTGACCATCGGCACCGCGCCCGCAAGCGGCAGCAGGCTGTCGTGCATGTTGTTCACCGCACCGCAGGAGGCATCGGTGGTCGTCGTGGTGAACAAGGAAGATGCGGACATGCCGAAGCGCACCTCCTTGCCTTCCATGTTGCCGCCGGTCTGCAGGGCGGTCGGTGCCTGATCGACATGCAGCGCGGCGAAGGCCGGGTTGCCCTGGCTTTCGACCGGATAGACCGTCGCCACGCCGGCGGCGAACAGCACGAACATCACGGCGAAGATCGCCCAGCCCTGGCGCTGGTTGCCGACCATCCGGCCGAACACGTTGGTGAGCGCCGCGCCGATCGACAGCATCAGCAGCTCTTGCGCCAGGTTGGTGAGCGCCGTCGGGTTCTCGAACGGATGCGCGGAATTGGCGTTGAAGAACCCGCCGCCGTTGGTGCCGAGGATCTTGATCGCTTCCTGCGAGGCCACCGGCCCCTGCGCGATCAGTTGCTTCGCACCTTCCAGGGTGGTCGCGCCGGTATAGGCCGAGAAATCCTGCGGGATGCCCTGCCAGACGAAGAACAGCGCCACGACGATCGAGATCGGCAACAGGATATACAGCACGCAGCGGGTCAGATCGACCCAGAAATTGCCGATGGTCTGGGCCGACCGCCGCGCGAAGCCGCGGATCAGTGCGATGGCGAGCGCGATGCCGGTGGCAGCCGAGACGAAATTGTGCACCGTCAACCCGATCATCTGGGTGAGGTAGCTCATCGTCTGCTCGGGAACGTAGGACTGCCAGTTTGTGTTGGTGACGAAGCTGACCGACGTGTTGAACGAGAGGTCGGGCAACTCCGCACCGAAACCTTGCGGATTGAGCGGCAGCATCCCCTGCACGCGCTGAATCACGTAAAGCACCGCGAAGCCGACGAAGCTGAACGCCAGCATGGCGATCGCGTAGGCGACCCAGTGCTGTTCAGCGGTCTCGTCGACGCCGCAGAGCCAGTAAGTGGCGCGCTCCAACGGGCGGATCACCGGCGAAAGCGCGGTGCGCTCGCCGGCAAAGACGCGCGTCATGTAGCCGCCGAACGGCTTGGTCAGCAGGATCAGCAGCACGCCATACAGCGCGATCTGCAGCCAGCCGTTGAAGGTCGTATGACCCATCATGTCATGGTGCTCCCTGGCGCCAGGCTCAGAATTTCTCGGGCCGGATCAGGGCGTAGACGAGGTAGACCATCAGGCCGACCGTGACGATCGCGCCGAGGATGTAATCGAACATGGGGTGGCCTCACAGGTGATCGCAGGCGATGGCGTACAGCACGCAGGCGCCGAGGAAGGCGGCGCCGATCAGCAGATAGATCACGTCAAGCATGGCTCGTTGCTCCGGAGTGCAGCGTACGGGTGCGGAAGGATCGACCCGGCAGGCGGACACACTCCGCCCCTGGTGGCGCGCTGCGGCGCAGCAAATACCGGGTCGGACATATAGATTCCATGTGGCACGAGGGGGTGCCGTGTAACGATCGCATATAGGCCGGGCGGGCGGGGCGGCAAGTGCGGGCGATCGGCAGCCGCGGGGTCAGAACCACCCCGCCGCCGACGCCACGAGCTGGAGAATGAGGCCCAACGCAAGGCAGACGGCGACGATGCGGCCCACCTCGCGAAAAAACTGGCCGGGCGTGAAATCGCGGCCGAGGTCCTCGGTCCGGCCCTGCTCCTGATCAAAAACATGCAGGCCGGTTTTTGCTTCTCTCACCACACGCTCCCGGTCGTCGATCGACCCTCGCCGCGTCGGTCCGATCAATCGCGGCAAGGCGGAAGTAGCGAACGGGAGCATATGGAATCCATAGCAGGCCGGCCCCTCGCGTATAGCGGCCGCATATAGGCCGGATGGATCGGATGCGCGCCGCGGCGGCGGCAGCCCGTCGGCGCGATCAGTGCCGGACCGGATGCCCCAACCCGGTGAGCACCGCCGCGGCGCCGACAAGGTCTTCGGTCTCGAAACCCTCGGAGAAGCGCTCGTAGACCGACGCCAGCAGCGTCGTCGCGTCGCCGCGGCGCCGGTCCCGCCACAGCCGCGCCAGGCTCGTCGCCGCCCGCAGTTCCCAGGCCGGAACATCCTGCGCACGCGCGGTCGCGAGCGCCTGCTCGAACGCCGCCTCCGCCGCCGCCTCGGCGCCGCCGGCGAGCGCGATCTCCCCGCTCGCCCGCTGCAACTCCGCCAGGCACCATCGCTCCGCGGTGCGCTCGCAGCGCGTCATTCCTTCGGCGATGACGGCGGCGGCCTCGGCGGTCTCGCCGGCAGCGGCGAGGCCACGTGCGAGCGCGAGAAGGAAGGCGGTCTGGTACTGCCCGAAACCGTCGCGCCGAAGCTCGTCGACCCCGGCGCGAAGCAGCGCCAGCCCCTGCGCGGCATCGCCGCGGCGGACGAGGATCTCGCCGTCGAAACAGTTTGCGTAGGAGCGCCAGACACCGAGGGCGTGCATCGTCGTGTGCGCCCGCAACATCGCAGCGTAGCGCTCCGCCGCCGCGAGATCGCCTGCCAGCAGCGCAATCGGGCAGGCGGCCTGTGCCAGAACGTTGCACAGCGACAGCACGTGGTTGATGGAAATCGCGTGCCGGACGGTGCTTTCGACCTCCCCCAGCGCCTGGTCGGCGAAGCCCTGCAGCCAAAGGATCCGCGCCAGGCTGATACGCGCCGTCACCCGCTGGTCGAACTGGAAGCGGACGATATGCGGCCAGTGGACCGCTATCGGGTAGTGCTCCAGCACATACTCGATGCGTTCCCGCGCACCGGCCTGGTTGCCACGGAAATGCAGCGAGGCGCCGGTCATCCGCTCCGCGACCAGCCGGTCGGCCGCATCACCGCTCGTTGCGGTCAATACGCGGAACCGCTCGACGAGGCCCAGCACGTCGCGGAATTCGCCACGGTTGATGCGATCCGCCCAGAGTACCCAGAGCGCGCGCAACTGATAGCCGGTATTCCCGAGCTGCTCGGCAAGCCGCAACGCCGTCACCGACGCCGACGCCGACACGCCGTCCTCCGCGCCGGTGGTCGTGAACATCTCCGGCCAGGCCACGGCCGCGTGCAGTTGCATCCGACGCCGTTCGTCCCCGCCGGGGCTCTCGTCCAGCGCGGCGCGCGCGCGTTCGACCCAGCCGAGGCATTCGTCGACCAGCGAAAGCTGGAACCACAAGGGCACCGCCGCGACCGCGAGCGCCACGCCGACCGCTGCGTCCCCGCCCGGGGAGAACGACCAGCCCAGGGCGGCGCGCAGGTTGTCGATGTGGCGCGCATAGGTCGCGAGCCACGCGGCGGACGGCTGCGCCTCCCATTCGCGTTCCGCGCGCGCAAACAGACGTTGATAGTATTGCGCGTGACGACGTGCGAATTCCGCGGACTCCCCGCTTTCCTCCAGCTTTTCCCGTGCATAGGCGCGCGTCGTGTCGAGCAGGCGGTAGTGCACGCTGCCATTGCCGGCTTCGGTCGCGATCAGCGATTTCGCGACCAGGCTTGCCACGCAGTCCTCGATGTCGCCCATCTCCATCTCCGCGCCGGTCACGACGTCGGCGGCGGCCGCGAGGGTGAACGCGCCGTTGAAGACGGACAGGCGGCACAGGGTCGCCTGCTCGGGCCGGGGCAGCAGCCCGTAACTCCAATCGAGCGTCGCGCGCAGGGTCTGATGGCGCGGCAGCGCCGTGCGGCGACCGCGGGTCAGCACCCGGAATTGGTCGTCGAGCAGGGCGGCCAGCTCCTCCAGGGGGAAGGCATCGACCCGCCCGGCGGCGAACTCGATCGCGAGCGCGATCCCGTCCAGCCGCCGGCAGATCTCGGCCACGATCGGCGCGTCGCGGTCGGCGAGTTGCAGCCCGCCGAGGCTCGCGGCCGCGCGCTCGACGAACAATTGCACCGCCGGGGACTCGAGCGCTTCGGCCGCCGTGAGCGTGGCCGAGGCCGGCGGCAGGCCGAGTGGCGACAGGCGCTGCACCCATTCGCCCTCCACACGCAGCGGCTCGCGGCTCGTCGCCAGGATGCTGACACCGGGCGCGCCCTTGAGCAGCGCCTCGACCAGGGCGGCGGTGGTTTCGACCAGGTGTTCGCAGTTGTCGAGGACGATCAGCATCTGCTTCGCATGCAGCGAGGCCGCCAGGCCCACGACCGGGTCCTCGGTGCGGAGCGCGAGCCCGAGCGCGGAGGCGAGCGCGCTCGGCACCAGCCCGGGCGTGCTGACGAGACCGAGATCGACGAAGGCCACCCCGTCCCGGTAGGACCCCGCCACCTCCTCCGCCGCCGCGACCGCGACCGTCGTCTTGCCGATCCCCCCCGGGCCGGTGATCGTGAGGGCGCGGCACCGCGAGATTTGCGCGGCGATACCGTGGATCGTGTCGGCGCGCCCGACGATCCGGGTCAGCCGGGCCGGCAAGCTGCGCGGGTGCGCCTGCCCGGCGGCCGGCGGCTGCGCGGGCCCGGGCGGTTCCGCCCGCGCTTCGACCGGCGCGGCGAAGCAGTATCCGCGGCCTGGGATGTTCACGATGAAACGGTTGCCGGCAGGGCCATCGCCGAGCACCTTGCGGAGCGCAGCGATATGGACCCGGAGGTTGGCCTGCTCGATGGCGACATCGGGCCAGACGGCGGCGATCACGTCGTCGTTACTGACGACCTCACCGGCGCGCCCGGCCAGAACGATGAGGATATCGAGCGCCCGGCTGCCGAGCGCGACGGGCTTGCCCTCCATGAGCAAGAGCCGCTGCGACGGCACAAGTTGGAACGGCCCGAAAGCGAACGCCCGCTCGGACACCTCTACACTCCCCACAACATACATTTATTGGTCTTTACACGGATTTGCGTCAAGCCACCCCGCGCTCGCATCCGCGCATGGCGTCCGCCTGGACCGCCCGCAAGAATTCGCATCGATTAACTCGTGCCAAATGCATCTTTCGCGCATCATGCGGTCGGGGAATGAGGTGCGGCCATAGGCCCGCCGGCCACCGCACCGTGTCGAGGGGGAACCGACATGCCTCAGGCCATGCCGTGCCGCTACCGGACGCACGCCCTGCCTGTCCCGGCGCACGGGTCGCCGCGGGGCCGACGCCAAGGGGGCGATCAGGGCGGCGATCAGGGACTTGAATCGCCCCTGCCCGCCGCCGCGCCCCATCGCGGCGGCCGTAGCGGGGTCCGTCCCCGCGCGCAGGCGAAGCCGACGCCGCGCGAGACAAGGGCGGACCGCGCGCACACCGCGCGGCTGGCCACGATCGGCCAGCTCACCGCGCTGATCGCCCATGAGGTCGCGCAGCCCCTGACGGCGCTCGTCGGTAATGCCGAAGCCTGCCTCAACTGGCTCACCCGGGAGAATCCCGATCTCGACGAAGCGCGACGCGCGGCGGAGCGGATCGTCGGCAACGGGGACCGGGCCAGGAGGATCGTCGCAACAATCCGCAGCATGGCCGGAAAGGCGCAGGAACAAGCGGTACGGTTCGATCTCGACGAGGCGATCGCGGGCGCGCTCGCCCTGATCGACAGCGATCTGCGCCAGCGCGGCGTACGGCTCGAAACCGATCTCTGCGATGCGCCGATACTCGTCGTCGGCAGCAAGATCGAGCTGCAGCAGGTCGTGCTCAACCTCGTCATGAACGGCGCCGAGGCGATGGCGGGGCTCACGCATCGCGCAAAAACCCTGCGCGTTTCCTCGGCGCGTGTCCCCGGGGCGCGTGTCCCCGGGGCGCGTGTCCCCGACGACAGCGCGCTGGTGTCGGTTGCCGACGTCGGCACCGGGATCCCGCCCGCGCGGATGGGCCGCATCTTCGATGCCTTCTTCACCACCAAGCCGGAAGGAATGGGCATGGGACTCGCACTCTCCCGCTCGATCGTCGAGGCCCATGGCGGCCGGCTGTGGGCATCGCCGCAGCGACCGAACGGTACCGTCTTCCAGTTCACTCTGCCTGCTCAGGGTCAACCCGAAGGAGAGCAAAAATGCATGCCGACGAGGCCGAACCCGGCGTGACCATCATCGACGATGATGACGACATACGCGAAGCGTTGACAGGTCTGCTGAGGTCGGTTGGCCTGCGCGTCAGATCGTTCGCCTCGGTGCAGGAATTCCGCGCGGCGGGCGGGATGGAGCGGGCCGGATGCCTGATCCTCGATATACGCCTGCCGGGGCGCAGCGGCCTCGACTTCTACGACGAGCTGCTGGCCGAGCATCTGCGGATACCGGTGATCTTCATCAGCGGCCATGCGGATGTCCCGATGTCGGTCCGGGCCATGAAGGCCGGGGCGGTGGAGTTTTTGACCAAGCCGCTGCGCCATCAGGACCTTCTGGACGCCATCCAGCGCGCGCTCGCGCGGGACCGGGCGTATCGTACCGATCGGCGGATCGTTGCGGATCTGCAGGCGAATTTCGACCGCCTGACCATGCGGGAACGGGAGGTCATGATGCAGGTCGTGGCCGGCCGCCTGAACAAGCAGATCGCCTACCGCATCGGCCTTTCCGAAGCGACCGTGAAGATCCACCGCGGCCAGGTGATGCGGAAGATGCAGGCGCAGTCGGTGGCCGATCTCGTCAGGATGGCGGACAGGATGATGCGCGCCGCCCCGCGCGCCGGCGACGTCCGCATTCCGCCGGAACAGCCTCGCACGACGTACGCTTGGGGCTACGAGGCGCCGGCGTTCGGGTAGGTGCGCGACCTTTCGGTATAGGTTATATACGAATGGATAATTGCGCGGCGCATTCCGGACTCCCTAATATCGAATCCACAAGGTGACCATCGCGAACCGTTGTCGTTCACAGGATGGTTTCACATAACCGGAAGGAATTCATCATGGCCTCGGACGTCATGCCCGTCGCCACGGGGCGGGATATGTCCCGCTACCTCGGCGACATCCAAAAGTTCCCCATGCTGTCCGCGGGGGAGGAGCTCGATCTCGCCCGACGCTGGCGCGATCGGCAGGATCTGCACGCGGTACACACGCTCGTGAACGCGCATCTGCGCCTGGTCGCGAAGATCGCGCGGTCCTACGGCGGCTACGGCCTGTCCATCGCCGACCTCGTCAGCGAAGGCAACGTCGGCATGATGCAGGCGGTGCGGCGGTTCGACCCGGACCGCGGATTCCGCCTCGCCACCTACGCGATCTGGTGGATCCGCGCTGCGATGCAGGAATACATCCTGCACAACTGGTCGCTGGTGAAAATGGGCACCACGGGGGCGCAGAAGAAGCTGTTCTTCAACCTGCGTCGCATCAAAGGGCAGATGCAGGCGGTCGACAACCGCGACCTGGCGCCGGAGCAGGTCGCGAAGGTCGCCCACCTGCTCGATGTTCCGGAGCACGACGTGGTGAGCATGAACCGCCGGCTCGCCGCGCCCGACCACAGCCTGAACGCGCCCGTGCGCACGGCCGCTGAGGGCGAATGGCAGGACTGGCTGGTCGACGAGTCCGCCAGCCAGGAGAGCGTGATCGCCGACCACGAGGAATTCTCCGGCCGCCATGCGCGGCTGCCCGATGCGTTGCGGACGCTCAATGCGCGCCAGTTGCATATCGTGACGGAGCGCTGGCTCAGGGATGATCCTGTCACCCTGGAAGAACTGTCACATCGTTACGGAATTTCCCGTGAGCGCGTCCGCCAGATCGAGATGGGGGCATTCAAGAAGCTCCGCGCGGCGATGGGCGCGCCGGCGGCCGGACCAGGATTGACGGCTCCCATGAAATCACGTCGTCGCCGCAACGATGCGGCAGCGCCGGCCCCGCTTCCCGTGCAATCGCCGCCTATGCAGCCGCCCACGATGCGCGTGCCGGCAATGCAGGCACGCCCCGGGCAGCCCTCGGCCCAGCCCGGTGCCGCCGATCGCGACACTGCCCCGGTCGGCGCGGCCGCCGTCGTGCCGTTTCCGCCGCGGCCCGGCGCGCCCGCAGGCGCCGGCCCGACGGCGCAACGCCACGCGCCGGAAGCGCAGACCGCGAGGCGCCGGTCCGCCGCGCCGCCGTTGCCGGGGACAGCCGACGACGCCCGGGCGGCCTGAAAATCACCGCGACGGTCCCGCCTCCTGCGCGAACGGATCGATCTTGTACTGCACCGAAACCAGGCACAGCCCGTCGGCCGGCGCGGTCGGGCCGGCAGCGCTGCGGGCGCGCGCGGCCAGCGCCGCAGCGACCCGCGCCGGCGCCCACTGCCGCTCGCCCACCAGGCGCAGGGTGCCCACCATGTTGCGGACCTGGTGGTGCAGGAAGCTGCGTGCCTCGGCGGCGATCTCGATCCGCTCGCCGTGCCGCACCACATCCAGCCGGTCGAGCGTGCGCAACGGGCTGTTGGCCTGGCAGGCGCTGGCGCGGAAGCTCGTGAAATCGTGCCGGCCCAGCAGCATCTGCGCCGCCTCGGCCATCGCCGCCGCATCGAGCGGCTCGGCCACATGCCACACGCGGCCGAGGTCGAGCGCCGGGCGGGCACGGCGGTTCAGGATCACGTAGCGATACGACCTGCCGATCGCGGAGAACCGCGCGCTCCAGCCCGGCGCGGCGGGGGCGGCACGCAGCACCACGACGGGGTGCGGTTTCATGTGGAAGTTCAGCGCGTCGCGCAGCCGCTCGGCCGCGATCGGGCGATCGAGCGCGAGCTGCACCACCTGGCCGCCCGCGTGCACGCCGGCATCGGTCCGTCCCGCCGCGACGCTCGCAACCGGGGCGCCGCCGGCGAGGCGGGCGGCGGCGGTCTCCAGCACTTCCTGCACCGACAGCGCGCCGCGCTGGCGCTGCCAGCCGACGAAGGGGCCGCCGTCGTATTCCACCAGCAGCGCCCAGCCGCCGACGTGCCCGGGATCAGCCAAGGCGTGTGCCCGGCGCCAGCTTATGGCCGCGCAGGAACGCCGCGGCGTCCAGCGCCGCCCCGCCGGCCAGTTGCACCCGGGTCAGCCGCAGCGCGCCGGTGCCGCAGGCGATCAGCAGCGCCTCCCCGCGCGGGCCGGGATCGAGCACCGTGCCCGGCGGCCCCTCCCCTGCGTCCGGCTGCGCCGCCAGCACTTTCAGGGGCGCGCCCGCCAGCGCGGTGAAGCTGCCCGGCCAGGGGGTGAAGGCACGCACCTGGCGATCGAGCGCCGCCGCGTCCCGGGTCCAGTCGATCCGCCCGTCGGCACGCGTCAGGCGCGGCGCGTAGGTCGCTCCGGCCTCAGGTTGCGGCACCGCGGGCGGCGGGTCGGCGAGCACCTGCCGGATCAGCCGCGCGCCGAGATCGGCCAGCACGTCGTGCAGGTCCGCCGCGGTGGCGCGCGGCGGGATCGGCACGGCTTCGGCGCGCAGCATCGGCCCGGTATCGAGCCCCGCGTCCATCCGCATGATGGTGATGCCGGTCTCCGCATCGCCCGCCAGGAGTGCCGCCTGGATCGGCGCCGCGCCGCGCCAGCGGGGCAGCAGGCTGGCGTGGATGTTGAGGCAGCCGCGCGCCGGCGCGTCCAGCATCGCCTGCGGCAGGATCAGCCCATAGGCCGCGACCACCGCGGCATCGAGCCCGAGGGCCGCGAACGCCGCCTGCGCGGCCGGATCGCTGCGCAGCCGCGCCGGCGTGCGGACCGGTAACCCGAGCCGCTCGGCCGCCGCCTGCACCGCGCAACACCGCACCGCCTGGCCGCGGCCGGCCGGACGCGGCGGCTGGGTATAGACCGCCGCGATGTCGTGGCCGGCGGCGTGCAGCGCCAGCAGCGCAGGGACCGCGAAATCCGGGCTGCCCATGAAGGCGAGCCGCATGGCCGTGTACTCCTCTGCCGGCGCCGTTCGGCAATGGTGTCCTGCCGCTTACCTTCGCTGCCTTCGCAGCGAAGGTAAGGGATCAGCAGGCCACTGAAAATAAAGGGCCAGTGTGCCGATCCTGACCGCCGACGACGGCAACATGCGTCAGGATCGGCACACTAGCGCCCGCCCGCCTGCTCCCGCTTCTGCCGCAGCTCCTTGGCGAGCCGGCGCAGGATCATGTTGCGCTTCAGCGCGGACAGCCGGTCGACGAACAGCACGCCGTCCAGATGATCGATCTCGTGCTGCACGCAGGCCGACAACAGCCCCTCGGCGGAAAGCTCGCGCCGCGCGCCCTCGGCGTCCTGGTAGCGCACCTTGACGCGCGCCGGGCGGGTCACGTCGGCATACTGGCCGGGGAGCGACAGGCAGCCCTCCTCCCTGGTGGCAAGCTCGTCGCTGGCGGCGACGATCTCGGGGTTGACCAGGACGAGGGGGGCCGGATTCTCGTCCGGCATCAGGTCGATCACAGTCAGGCGCAGCCCGACGCCGACCTGCGGGGCGGCGAGGCCGATGCCCGGCGCGGCGTACATGGCGGCGAACATGCGCGGGATCAGCGCGCGCACCTGCTCGGCGTCGGCCGCGGTCACCGGGCGGGCGCGGGCCTTCAGTACCGGGTCGGGCACGATCAGGATCGGCAGCAGGGGGGACGCGTCGTTCGCCATGCGTGCGGATGTAGCGGCGCGGCGGTCCGCTCGCCAGTGGGGAGATGACAGGGGAGGGCGGGGTGGTGCCGCCGGCGCGCTTGGCCCACCCGGGCGCCGGGGTTACACCCGCCCGCTCGGCGGGCGAGGGAGGACGGGGTTGGACCAGGTCGATTGCGTGGTGGCGGGAGCGGGGGTCGTCGGCCTCGCGGTGGCGCGCGCGCTGGCGCAGGCGGGGCGCGAGGTGATCGTGCTGGAAGCCGCGGAGGGCATCGGCACCGAAACCTCCTCGCGCAACAGCGAGGTGATCCACGCCGGCATCTACTACCCCGCCGGCAGCCTGATGGCGCGCTTCTGCGTCGCCGGCCGGCGCGCGCTGTACGACTTCTGCCGCGACCGCGGCGTGCCGCACCGCAATTGCGGCAAGCTGATCGTCGCGACCTCTGCCGAGGAAGACGGCAGGCTTGCCGGCATCAAGGCCCGCGCCGAAGCGAACGGCGTGGAGGGGATGCGGGTGCTGTCCGCGGCCGAGGCGCGCGCGCTGGAACCGGCGCTGGCCTGCACCTCCGCGCTGTTCTCGCCGGCCACCGGCATCATCGACAGCCACGCCTACATGCTGGCCCTGCAAGGCGAGGCCGAGGCGGCGGGCGCGCTGGTGGCGTTCCTGAGCCCGGTGGTGGCCGCGCGCGCCTGGCAGGAGGGGATCGAGGTGGAGGTGGGCGGGGCGGAGCCGACGACCCTGCGCTGCCGGCTGCTGGTGAACGCCGCCGGCCTGCACGCGCCGGCGCTCGCGCGGCGGATCGCGGGGATGCCGGCCGAGCGGGTGCCCGAGGCGTATTATGCCAAGGGCAACTATTTCACCCTGAGCGGACGGTCGCCGTTCTCGCGGCTGATCTATCCGGTGCCGGTGCCGGGCGGGCTCGGCGTACACCTGACGATCGACCTCGGCGGGCAGGCGCGGTTCGGGCCGGACGTGGAATGGGTGGAGAGCCTGGACTACACGGTCGATCCGCGCCGTGGGGACGGGTTCTATGCCGCAGTGCGGCGCTACTGGCCGGGGCTGGCGGACGGGGCGTTGCAGCCGGGCTATGCGGGGATCCGGCCGAAGATCACCCCGCCCGGGGCGCCCGCGCAGGATTTCGTGGTGCAGGGGCCGCAGACGCACGGCGTGCCGGGGCTGGTCAATCTGTTCGGCATCGAATCGCCGGGACTGACCGCCTCGCTGGCGCTGGCGGCGCATGTGCTGGAGGTGGCGGCGACGGGGTAAGGCGCGGGGCGCGATCGACACCGCCCGGGGAAGATACCGGCGCCGGATCAGCTCGTGCCGGCGGCATCGGCAATCCTGCACACGGCGTCGGCAACCTGTGCGGGATCGGTGAACCGGAACATCGCCCCGGGACCGAATGTCGTCTGTTGTTCCAATTCAGGAACGATATAATGCTGTCGCAGATCGCGCGCACGGGCGATGGCATTGTAATAGTCGTGCGGCAGCCCCGGCCGGCACACGATGACCAGTGTCGCCCGCGGGAGTGCCGACAGCACGACGGCATGAAACGCCGAGCCGATGGTGCCGGCGACCACGGCGGCGGTGGCGAAGACATCGACCTGGTCGGCGACCGGCTGATCTTCCGGGCGAACGATCGTCCAGTTGCGGGCGGCGAGCAATGCCTCCAGCTCGTCTTCCTGTTCAAATCCGCCGAAGTGGCGCGGGACGCCGCGGCGCGACAACCAGACGCGGTTGCCGATCCAGGGTTTGGTGCAACGGTGGACCGCCAGCGCCGCCGCTTGCTTCCTGTGCAGTACCTCGGGCGCCGGCAGGCCAGGGTCCGGCAGGATCACCTGATCGACCGTAACCGGCGCCGTGATCCGGTGGTGGCGGTGCTGGTCCAAGCCGAGAATCCGCCAGATCTGATCGATCCACGTCGGCCACATGTCGTGCGGCACCGTATGATCGATCCAATGCCACAGGACGGGAAGGTCCGGCCGCTGGCGCAGGAACCAGAGGTTCGCCAGTCCATCCAGCAACAGGTGCCCGAAATGGTTCATGAGCACGCCGCCGTAGATGAACGATCCGGGCTCGCGGGCGGCCGGGCAGGGCCCGGAGTGCATGACACCCCAGAAGTGGCTGAATGCCTCGATGGACTTTCCATCGCGGTCCAGCACGGCGAAACCGAACGCGCCAGGGTTTTCCAGGTTGCGGACACACGGATGGAATGTAACGCCCTCGAACACGCGCGTTCGCAGCGGAAAGCTGGCGGTCGCGGCGACGACGTCACTCGGTTCATCCGCATAGAGGTCGATGCCGGACGGCGCGAATGGCCGTCCCTCCGCGCGGCCATGACGCAGGAAATGATCGAACCCGTTGCGGAATCCACCCGCTTCGAGAGCCGCCGCCACGTCGAGAGACGTCGTCAGGTAGGCGTGCTCGGAAAAACGCGGCGACGGGTCGAACCGGGCCGGATCTTCGTTGGCCAGATAATGATGCAGCGCGCACGTCCAGCGCCCCGCCGCAAGCTCCGCCGCCACTGCCGGGTAGCGCGCCAGGTACCAGACCGGATCGAACAGGTTGGAGACCGTCGGTTCGGCACCGTCCGCCTGACTATGCAGCAGATAGGTCGTAAACGGCCCATCCGCCAGGATGCGGCAGACGACGTCATACGGTGACAGCGCCGTATAGGCAGCGGGGTCGAACAGCCAATGTCCGCTCAGACCCGTACGCTGTCCGACCCGCAGGTAATGGTCATACGGATCCCCATCCACATCCGATGCGAGTTCCCGCCCATGCGCCCGCCTGTACTGGTCCCGGTAGTACGCCGGATCGAACAGCCAATGCGGCGCCAGCTCGGCGTATCCTCCGCGGCAGAAATGGTCGAACCCCGATTGGAAGTCGCCGGCGAGGACCGCCGCGCGCACGGACGGATATTTCGATAGATACCAGATCTCGCTGAAATACGGATTAGGGGCGTGCTGCAGAGCCTTCACGTGCTCGGCATAGATGTCTTCGGGCCGCAGCGACGGGGCGGCCGACAGGAGATCGTCCACCATCGGATACATGGTCCGGTACCAACCCGGATCAAAGCTGCGCCACACCTCCGGCGTCCTGCCGGCCCCGCTCATCCGTGCCGGCTTTCGCGGGCGGAAGTCGGTCCGGGCATGTGCCGATCGGGTGCACTTCGGCCGCGCAGTCCGCCCAACCCGCCCTCACGCCTCATGCACCGTCCCCGCTCGCCCCAGCTCCGCCGCCCGCCACAGATACCACGCTGCGGTCGAGCGGAACGGCGCCCACGCCGCCCCAAGCTCCGCCAGCCCGCGCGGCTTCGGCTGCACCGCGAGGCCGTGCAGCAGGCGATAGCCCTCGCGCACCCCGAAATCGTCCACCGGCAGCACGTCCGGGCGCCCGAGGGTGAAGATCAGCAGCATTTCCACCGTCCACCGCCCGACACCGCGGATCGCGGTCAGCCGCTCGATCAGCGCCGCGTCCGAGAGCCGTGCGCAGGCGCGCCGGGTGGGCACCACCCCGGCCTCGGCATGGGCGGCGATATCGCGCAGCGCCGCGATCTTGGACCCGGAGAAACCGCAGCCGCGCAACTGCGCCTCCGACAGCGCGAGCAGCGCGGCGGGGGCGGGCAACGTCCCGGGTTCGGCACTGAGAGCGGCGAATCGCGCCAGGATCGCCTCGGCGGCCCGCCCGTGCAGTTGCTGGTGCGCGATCGCCCGCAGCAGCGCCTCATACGGGCTGCGGACGCGATCGATCGCGAGCCGTGGCGGCCCGACCCGGGCGATCAGCCCGGCCCAGCGCGGATCGGCAGAGAGGTGGCGCAGCACCTGCGTGCGCGGCGGGGGCGGAGGCATCGGCGCAGTGTGGCGGCGCCGGCGCGGCCGGACAAGACGGGTGGGGAACGGTTGCCATCAGCGGGCGACGCGGTCGGCCGCTCCGCTGCCGACCGCTGCCGTTATCGATTGCCACCGCCGGATCGACGCACGCCGAACGGGCGCCGCTCCGGCGGGGCCGCGGCCTGAGTCAGCGGGTCGGGTCGAACCCCAGGAACCCGGCGGACGGCACCGGCGTGCCACCGTTCCCGGCAAACCGGTCGGAAGCCTGCACCGGCGCGGCAACCCGCGCGATCACCGGCGTGGGCGTCGGATGCGTCCGCGCCGGCGTGCCGACAGGCGCACCCACCCGGCGGGCCAGCACGCCGCGGCTACCGCCGGCAGTGCCATTGACCGGCGCTCCCCCGCCGGGCGGGCCGCCCTCGCCCGAGGCGGCTGCGTTGCCAGCCCCCAACGACAGCAGAAGGAAGGTGATGTCGTTGCGTCCCAGATCGATCGACAACTGCAGCGGCGTCATCCCGAGGACATTATCCGCCTGCAGCTCCGCCCCCCGGCTCAGCGCATCTCGCGCGGCAACCAGGTCGTCGCGGTTGATCGCATCGAACAGCGCCGCCGTGGGATCCATCCCCGCGGCATCGGGCGCGGCCGGCGCCACCACCTTGCTCGTCCGCGCCCCCGGAAGCGCCGAGGGCGGCGGCGCGGCCGGCGTGCTCCCCTTGGCTTTCCCGCCTTTGAACAACGGGCCGGACGTATCGGCGCCCGTGATCTGTGCCCGCGCCATGGATGCCGTCAGAAGCAGCGGCGCGGCGAACGTCACCGCCATCAGCAGCACCCCCACCGCCGGCCCACCGGCCCGACGTGGGGTCGTAATGTCCCTCTCCACAGGCCGCATTTCCATTGGGGGCCGCATCTCCATCGGGCGGACATCCATGGAGCGCACGTCGACCGGACGCCCCTCCGCTGCCGGCTCGCGCCATCCCGTCCTGCGTGCCACGCTGCCTGTCACCTTGCCTGCCTCGCGTGCCATGTGCCGCTCCATCCCCTGTCACCGCCCGACCCAGGCCGGCCGTGCCGGGGGTGTGCCCCGCGGTCAGCCGTGATTGAGCCAGCAGATCCCGGCGTTCAGATAGAGCGCATAGCCGGTCCACAGCAGATAGGGAACCAACAACCACGCGGCCGCACGATCGATTGCGGCGAAGCGTCGCATGGTCGCCACAATCGCGACGATCAGCGCCGCCAGCACGGCCAGCGCCGGCAGCGGCTGGCGCAACCAGAAGAAGACCGGGGTCCAGACGGCGTTCAGCGCCAGTTGCCAGCCCCACAGGCGCAACGCCGGCCCCGCCTGCACCCGCCACCAGACGCGCCAGGCGGCAACCCCCATCAGCACGTACAACACGGTCCAGACCGGGCCGAACACCGCGTTCGGCGGGGCCCCGGGTGGTTGCGCCAGGGACCCGTACCAGCCGCGCAACGCCGAGCCGGTCAGAGCCCCGTCGGACGCCCCGACCAGCAGCCCGAGGCCGACGAATCCCACCAGCGCCAGGCCGGGCCAGGCCGGCGGGGCGGCATGCGGGCCGGCACCCCCGCCATCGTAATGCGGATCGGTGATCTGGAAGACACCCTCCCTTCGTCCCCCATCGGGACAGCTTGGCCGGACGGCCGACCGCACGATGCCGATGTATCGCACGCACTGTAGGGGCCTCGCGCGCCGGCGCGAAGCACCTTGGCGGCCTGCGGATGCGATCCTCCCGGATCGTTCATCGCCCCTCCCGCCGCCAGCCGAGCAGCAGCAGCCCCAGGATCAGCGGCAGCGCCGCCCAGGGCGGCAGCAGCGGCACCAGCGCGAGGCCGGTCACCACATGCGCGTAGCGGCGCTCCAGCCCGACCCAGCCGGGACCGGACGCCGCGTCCCCGTGCCCGACCCGGCGCAGGTCCGGCAGCCGCGGCGCGCCGGCGGCGCCAAGCCAGTGCACCCCGCCGCCGGAGGCAACCGCAAGCGGCCCGAGCTTGTCGGCCGTCGCCCGCAGATCCGCATACCCCGCCGGATCGGCAGCGGTGACGGCAGCGACGGCGGTGCGCGTCCCGTCCGTCACCCGCCAGACGCCGGGGCGCGGCGCGTCCAGGCTGCCCTCGGCGAGCCCCGGACCGGTCCGGTGCAAGGTCAGCACATGGCGCTTCCCGTCCGGCCCGGTGGCGGTCACGGGCCGCGCGGCGTCGCCCTCCAGCCGGCGGCGGACCACCTGCAACCGCCCCCGGGCGACCGAGGCGGTGAGCGCGTTCTCCTCCAGCGCCGGTTCCTTCATCAGCCAGTGCGCGACCCGGCGCAGCAGCTCGGCGTCCGGGCCGCCGCCGTCGTGGCCGCGCGACCACAGCCAGATCTGGTCGGACAGCAGCAGCGCGACCCGCCCCTTGCCGACCCGGTTCAGGACCAGCAGCGGTGCGCCGCCGGGCGCGCGCAGGAGCACCTCCCCGCGCACCTTTGCCGGCTGGATGCGGCGGTACCAGGGTCCCCAGCTCGGGGCCGCGTCCGGCTGGTCCGGCGGGTTGGCCCCCGCGAGCCCGGCGGTGACCGGGTCGCGCGCGCCGATCATGGTGACGCGCGGGCGGAACCGCCCGTCCACCACGGCTCCCGCATCGGACGCTCCGCTATCGGATGCCCCGCCCTCGGATGCCCCGCCCCCGGATGCCCCGTCGCTGGGCGCCGGATCGGACGCATCGCCCGCCGGTGGCGGGTCTCCCGCCGGGATGATGTCCGCCGCCCCCACGCGCTCGTCCCGCGCGGCCACGCCTGGCCTGCCCGCTGACACGTTCCCCGGCTCGTCTCCCGGATCGTCGCCAGGCACGTCCCGCACGCCGCCCCTCAGGTTCGCCGCCGCCGCCTGGCGCCCTGGGCCCCCCGTCGCCGGCACCGCCGGCAGCACCGGGCGCAGCGGCGTGTCGGCCAGGCTGCCGTCGCCGGCGAACTCCGGTCCCACGTCCAGCAGCAGCGCCCCGCCGCCGCGCACATAGGTCGCGATGTTCGCCAGATAGTGCAGCGGCAGCAGCCCGGTATCGGCGAAGCGGTCGAGGATGATGAGGTCGAAACGGCTAATCTTGCGGTCGAACAGCTCGTCCACCGGGAACGGGATCAGCGACAGCTGGTCGAGCGGCGTGAGATCGACCTTGTCCGGTGGCCGCAGGATGGTGAAGTGGATCAGGTCCACCGCCGGATCGGACGTCAGCAGCCGCCGCCACGTCCGCTCCCCCTGGTGCGGGCTGCCGGAGACCAACAGCACCCGCAGCCGGTCGCGCACCCCGGTGATCTGCACCACCGCCTGGTTGTTAACGGTCGAGACCTCGCCCGGCAGCGGCGCGGCGGCGAGCGCGATCACCACCGGCCCGGCGCGGCGGATCGGCACCGGGATGGTGACCGGCCGGCCGATCGGCACCATTCGCGTCTCCGCCGCCGCGCCGCCGCGGCGGATGCTGAGCACCGCCGGCTTGCCGTCGTCATGCGCGCCGAGATCCTCGATCGCCACCCGCAACGCGACCGACTTGCCGACGATCCCGTAGGCCGGCGCATCCAACACACGCAGCACCCGGTCCGTCTGTTCCCCCCGCGCCGGGATCAGCAGGCTGAACGGCGCACCGCCGAGGGCCGCGGCCCGTGCCGCAGCGGCAGGGACGTCCGTCACCTCCCCGTCCGAGATCGCGATCGTGCCGGCATAGCGGTCGCGCGGGATATCGGCGAGTGCACGGCCCAGCGCGGCGAACAGTCTGGTGCCGCGATCGCCGTGTTCCGGCACCACCACCGGACGCAGCTCCAGCCCCGGATGGCGCGCGGCCTGCGCGGTCAGCGCGGCGGCGGCGGCGGCGGCGAGCGGGGTCCGGTCGCCGATCCGCATCGAGGCGCTGCGGTCGACCAGCAGCACGCCGATGTCCGGCAGCGGGCGCACCGTCTCGCGCAGCAGCGCCGGGCCGGCGAGCCAGCCGAGCAGCGCCACGAACGCCGCGCCGCGCCAGGCCGCGCCCCGCGCCCGCCACCAGAGCCCGAAGCCCACCGCCAGCGCCGCCCCCGCCCCCAGCGCCGCCAGCACCCAGAGCGGGATCAGCGGGACAAAGCGCAGCGCGACCGTCAGGTTCTGCGGCCCCATGCTACTGCCCGAGCCGCTGCAGGATCGCCTTCATCTGCAACTCATCGCCTTTGTAGCTGCCGGTCAGAGCGTACATCACCAGATTGACGCCGAAGCGGTAGGCGAGCACCCGCTGGTCCTCGCCGCCCGGGATGGTGGCGTAGGGTGTCTGGCCGTCGGGATCGACCGCCCAGGCCGCCGCCCAGTCGGCGCCGCCGATCACCACCGGGCTCACGTCGTCGTCGCCGCGATCGTCCGCACGCGCCACCCAGACCGGGCCGCCGGCGTAGCGGCCGGGATACGCGCGCAGGAGATAAAAGCTGCGCGCCAGCACGTGGTGGATGGAAAGCGGCGTCAGCGGCGGGATCAGCAGGCCGCGCGCCGCCCGCCGCAGCGCCGCGACCGCCTGTGGCGCCGGCGCCCCGCCCGCCGCCGCCGTGCCGGCGTCGATCACCAGGATGCCGCCGCGGTCCATGAACCGGTCGAGCGCCTGCGCCGCCGCCGCGGACAGCGCCGGCGCGTCCGGCACGATCGGCCAGTAGATCAGCGGGTAGAAGCTGAGGTCGGTGCGCCCGGGCACCACCGGGTCCGGCGCGTCCAGGATGGCGGCGGAGTGCGCGTTGACGAACGCCGACAGGCCCGCGAGCCCTTCGCGGGAGACCCGATCGACCTCCGCCGATCCGGTGACGATGTAGCCGAGCCTCGTGCCGAGCGCCGGGTCCTCGACGCGCGCCAAGCTGTCATCCGCATGCACTGGCCCGGCGGCAAGCGGCCCGAGAGCGAGCAGCCCGAGAGCGAACAGCGCCCCGATCACCGTTCCCGGTTCCCGGTCCGCTCCGCGAGACGATCGCATTTCCGGTGGGCGCACCGGGAGGGCGCGCATGAGCGCAGCCGGGCGCCGGGGCGCCGCACGGACCCGGCCCGGACCCCAGCCGGACCCCCCGGCGTCCCCGCCACGCATCCCGCCCCCGCCACCCCGCAGCACCCCGCGCAACCCGAGCGACACCAGCAGATCGATCAGCAGCAGCGCGGCCGCCAGCGCGATCAGCGGCGGCCCCAGCGCCGTCCCGGCCGCCACGCCGGCGAACCCGCTCGCCTCCGCCCCCGGCGGCACCGGCGCCGCCACCGGCAGCGGCATTCCCACCGCGAGGTTGAGCGCCCGTCGCGACCCCTCCGGCCCATAAATACCCGGCGGATGCTGCGGCGAGACCGCCGTCGCCCCGAACCGGTCCGCCGCCAGCCCCGTCGCCGCCGGCGGCGGCCGGCCGGCCACCCCCTGCCCGTCGAGGGTCCGCCACGGCGCCAGCACCGCACGCCCGGGCGGCGTCGCCACTCCCACCGACAGCGCCACCAGCCGGCGCAGCATGGAGACGAACAGGCCCGACAGCGGCAGGTTCGACCAGGCATCGTTGGCGGTGACATGGAACAGCACGATCCGCCCGCGCCCGTACGCGGCCGCGGTGACCAGCGGCGTGCCGTCGGCCAGCGCCGCCCAGGTGCGCGCCGGCAAGGCGGCCGAGGGCTGCGCCAGCACCTGGCTGCGCACCGTCACGTCGGCCGGCACCGCCAGCCCGGCGAAGGGCGAGCCGGCGGGGAACGGCGCCAGGTGCTCCGGGCGGCTCCAGGACATCGCGCCCCCCAGCGCCCGGTTGCCGGCGAGCAGCGGCACCGGCAGCAGCGGATCCACCCCGACGTGCGGGGCGGCCGCGCTGCGTGGGCCGGCGAAGCGGATCAGCTCGCCGCCCTGGCGCACCCAGGCGGCGAGCGCGGAGCGCTCCGGCCCCGGCGGCAGCGGGTCGTCGGCCAGCACGATCGCCGCCATCCGGTCGCGCAGTAGCGCGCCGAGCCCTGCCTGGCGCAGCGCGGCATAGGGCTGCAAGGCGCGGGCGATGTAATAGAGCGCGCCGACGAACGGGGCGTTCGCCGCCGCCGGGTCGGCGCTGGCGAGGCCCACCGGGCGGCGGCGCCAGCGCTCGTCGAGCTGCACCACCGCCCCGGCCGAGGCGACGCCGGGGATCACGAGCCGCGCCACCTCGTTCCGCAGCACCGAGGGCAGGCTGAGCGGCGCCGTGCCGACCGCTACCCCGGCAGGGATGGTGACGCTCGTTTCGGCCAGCGGCTGGTCGGCGGCGGTTTCCGCCAGCACCGTGACCGCGGTCGGCACCGGGCGCGGCGGCTGCGCGACCCGCAGGACCAGGGCGTCGGCGCGGTTGTCGGGCGGCAGCAGCAGGTGCGGCAATGCGGCGGGGCGCAAGGCGCGCACCGGCCCGAAGCCGGCGAGCGCGCGGGCGAAGCTTGCATAGCCCGGCCCGTCGGTCAGCCCGTCGGCGACGTAGACCACGGCGCGCGGGCACTGCGACCCGGCGCCGGCCGCCGCCTTCGTTGCGGTACCGCCAAGCGCCGGTCCGGCCACCCCCGATCCGGCCACCCCCGATCCGGTCGACGCAGCCGACGCCGACGCCGTGCCACCCGATCCCGAGCCCGTCGCGCCCGATACCGTTCCGCCCGAGGGCGCAGCGGCCCGATCCGCCGACGCCGCCCCGCCCGGCGCCCCCTCCCCGCAGCGCGCGCGCAGTGCGGCCAGCGCCGCCGCGTCGGCACGGCGGTCGGAGGGCCAGGGCTGCGGGCGCAGCGCTGCCAGCCGCGCCCGCTGCACCGGCGCCGGCAGCACCGGGGAGACCGCAGGAGCCGCCCCGTCGCCCGTGGCCGCGGTGGCGAGCAGCGCCACACCGCGCCCGGCCCGCGCCGCCTGCGCCAGCACCGCCGCCGCCGCCCTTTCCCGCGCCGCCCAGTCGGAAGCCGCGGCCCAGCCGGTATCGATCGCCAGCAGCACCGGTCCGCGCCCGGGCAGCGCCGCGCCGGGGCGCAGCAGCGGGCCGGCCAGGCCCAGGATCACGAGCGCCGCCGCCGCCAGCCGCAGCGCCAGCAGCCACCAGGGGGTGCGCGCCGGTGTCTCCTCCGGCGCCACCAGGTCCGCAAGCAGCCGCACCGCCGGGAACCGCTCCCGCCGCGGCGCCGGCGGCGTGACCCGGAGCAGCCACCACAGCACCGGCAACACGGCGAGGGCAGCGAGCACGAGAGGGGCGGTGAACAGCATCGCCGCTCAGCCCTGGGTCGCGGAGGGCGCCGGCGCCAGGGCGTCGGCCGCGGCATCCAGGGTCGCGTTCGGCGTCGCGTTCGGCGCCATGTCCGGGGCGGCATTCAGTGCGGACCCAGCCGCGGCCTGCGAGGCCTCCCCTGGGGCCTCCTCCCCACGGGAGGCCCCAGGGGAGGAGGCCCCGGGGGAGGCAGCGAGCGCGGCGTAGAGCGC
This sequence comes from uncultured Pseudomonadota bacterium, assembly GCA_963708095.1. Lineage (GTDB taxonomy): Bacteria > Pseudomonadota > Alphaproteobacteria > Acetobacterales > Acetobacteraceae > JAJZVS01. The sequence goes on along the minus strand of OY970182.1, from coordinate 179,115 downwards.
CAGCAGCGCCGTCTCCGGCGGCCGGTCGGTGCGATGGAACGCGAAGCGAAAGCCGCCGGCCCGGCACAGCGCGGCAATCCCCGCCCGCTGCGCCGCCAGCCGGCGGGCGTACGCAGTGCGCAGATCCTCGGCGCGGGCGGCCAGGAACGGGGTTTCGCCCTCCAGCCCATCGAAGCGGATGCGCCCCGTATAGGGCAGGGTTTCCTCCGCCGGATCGAGCACCTGCAGCAGCACCCCGCCCACCGCCCGCCCCGCATAGCCGGCGAGCACCGCTTCCAGCTCGGCCAGCGGGCCCAGGAAATCGCCGATCAGCACCACCTTGGCGTGGCGCGGGATCGCCTCAGGCGGGGGAGGCACGCCGGTATGGGGCCCGGTCCCAGCCGTCCCGGGGAACTGCGCGCCATCCGGCGTGCCCAGCTCCGGTGGGGCCACCCCGGCGCCGCGCCCGCCCGCGCCGGACGCCACCGGGGCGAGCAGCGCCGCTGCCAGCCGCTCGAGCGCGCCGCGGCCGAGCGCCGGGCGCGGATCAACGTCGGGCAGCACCACCCGCTCCCCGCCGCGCAACAACAGCATGGCGAGCGCCAGCAGCAACAGCACCGCCCGATGGTGCTTGGTCGTGGCGGCCAGCGGGGACTGCCCGAATGCCGCCTGCGCGAGGCTCACGCGCCCCAGGGTCGCGTGCCTCAGGGTCGCGTGCCCCAGGGTCGCGTGCTCCAGGGTCGCGTGCCCTTGCGTCACCTGCCCTTGCGCCACCTGCCCTTGCACCGCCGGCCCCAGCGCCGCCGGCCCGGGGAATGCCTGTCCAGGGATTGCACCCACGGCCGCCGGCCACGGCGTCGAATGCCAATGCATGCTGGGCGAGGCGTCGGCCCAGAGGCAGACCGTCTCCGCGGCCTCCCACTCCATCTCCCGCACGTGCAATCCGAGCGGCGCGGGGCGACCGGACCGCGCCGCCTGCCGCCAGTCGATGCGCGCCACCGGATCGCCCGCGACATACGGGCGGAACTGCCAGAAACTGTCACCCGCGCCGACCCGACGCCGCCCGTGCACCCCTTGCGCCACTGTCGCCGCGACCCGCTGGGCCGCCACCAGCAGCGGCGGCAGACGGGCAGCCAGCGCAGCGGCGTCCAGGCCGAGCGCCTGCGCGGCGGGGCGGGACTGCCCGCTCATCCGCCTCGGCCCCTCGCTGCCGCGGCGCCCTTCTTCTTCCCCCCTTGCGGGGGAGGGTTGGGCTGGGGGCTGCACGCAGCGCGGTAGGGGATGCGCGCCGCACGAAGCTTCCCGGGGCGGGCCATCCCCCACCCCGGCCCTCCCTCGCAAGGGGGGAGGGAGAAGGACAGAAAAGTCCGCCTAGCCAACACGTTCCATTATCCGATCGATCACCGCCTCCGCCGTGATCCCTTCGGCGCGCGCGGCGAAGCTCACCGCCATGCGGTGGCGCAGCGCCGGACGCGCCAGCGCGGCCACGTCGTCGAGGCTCGGAGCCAGCCGCCCGTCAAGCAGCGCGCGGGCCCGGCAGGCCAGCATCAGCGCCTGCGCCGCGCGCGGCCCCGGGCCCCAGGCGACGTGGCGGGACACCACCTCGTCCACCGCCGTCTCCGGCCGCGCCCCGCGCACCAGCGCCAGAATGCCCTCCAGCACCGCCTCCCCCACCGGCACCAGCCGCAGCAGACGCTGCGCGGCGAGCAGACCCTCGGGATCGAGCACCGGCTCGGCCACCGCCTCCGCCGCGCCGGTGGTGGCGAGCAGCATCGCGCGCTCGGCGGCCAGCGCCGGGTAGCCGACGTCGATCTGCAACAGAAACCGATCGAGCTGCGCCTCCGGCAGCGGGTAGGTGCCCTCCTGCTCGATCGGGTTCTGCGTCGCCAGCACGTGGAACGGGGCCGGCAGCGCGTGATCGGTGCCGGCGACGCTGATGTGGCGTTCCTGCATCGCCTGCAGCAGGGCCGATTGCGTGCGCGGGCTGGCGCGGTTGATCTCGTCGGCCATCAGCAACTGGCAGAACACCGGCCCGGGAACGAAACGGAAGGCGCGGCGCCCGGCGGCCTCGTCGAGCACCTCGCTGCCGGTGATGTCGGGCGGCATCAGATCGGGGGTGAACTGGATGCGCCGCGCGGCAAGCCCCAGCACGACCGCGAGCGTCTCCACCAGCCGGCTTTTGCCGAGGCCCGGCAGGCCCACGAGCAGCGCGTGGCCGCCGGAGAGCAAAGTGATCAGAGTCTGATCGACCACCGCCTCCTGCCCCAGGATCACCCGGCCGACTGCGGCGCGGGCGGCGCCCAGGCGCTCGGCGAGCGCCTCGATATCGGCCAGCACGGGCGGCGCGGCGGGAGCCGAAGACCGCGCAGGGCCGGCGGCGCGCGCCGGAACCCCGGAATTGGCACCGGCAGAATTGGCACCGGTAGGATTGGCACCGGCAGGATTGGCACCGGCCGTATCGGCAACTGCGGGATCGGCCGGCATCATGCGCTCCGTTGCGTGGGTTTTGCCATAACGGACATATTGGCACTTTCCCGGGCCGGGGGAGGCTCCCTATATGGCGAGCGGGAGCGGAACGCGCAGCAGCCGGAACCCGGTCGCGCGGTCGTCGCTTCGGCACAGCAAGGTCAACGGCCGAACGGGGCTGCCCGTTCCGCCGGGGTTTCAGGCGCGGGCCTCCCGAGGTCCGCCAAGGAGACGCAGACGTGGCCCACGCAAGTTCGCCCGCGACACGCATCGGCACACAAGGCCGGGAGCTTCCGCCCGCGGCCCTCGCCGACTCGGGCGCTCATGCCTGCGCGCCGCACGCCGAGACGCCGCGGACCGAGACGCAGCGCGCCGCCGCCCCCCATGCGGGCAGATCCCCTGGTGGCGCCCCCCGCACACCCCGCGCCGGCACGCCGTGCATGGCTACCGCCAGCCCCCATACGTCCCAAGGCGCCGGCACGTCCCAAGGCGCCGGCATCTCCCAAGGCGTCGGCATCTCCCAAGGCGTCGGCATCTCCCAGGGCACTCGCTCCTCCAACTCATTCCGCGCCGGCCGCCCGCGCCGTCCGCCGGCCGAATGCGGCGACCTGCCCTTTGTGATCCGCCGCGACGGCACCTGGCTCTACCGCGGCAGCCCGATTGAGCGGAAAGAACTGGTCTGCCTGTTCGCCTCCGTCCTGCGGCGCGAGACGGACGGCAGCTTCTGGCTGCAAACCCCGGCCGAACGCGGCCGCATCGAAGTCGAAGACGCCCCTTTCGTCGCCGTCGAACTCGACTGGGCCGGCCAGGGCCGCAACCAGGTGCTGTCGTTCCGAACCAATGTCGACCAGATCGTCACCGCCGGGCCCGAACATCCGATCCGGATCGCGCACGACCTGCTCACCTGCGAGCCGACCCCCTACCTCCTGGTCCGCCCCGGCGCCGGCGTGCCGGCCGTGGAAGCGCGCATCGGCCGCGCGGTCTATTACGAGCTCGTCGCACTCGGCGTGCCGGAATTCATCCGCGGGCGGCATATGCTCGGCGTCTGGAGCTGCGGGCAGTGCTTCCCGCTGGGCGAACTGCCGCCCGGCAACGACTGACAGGGCGCCCCGGTGGACGCCGATGCGCTGCGCCGACAGCTTGCGCGCATCGCGCGGGCCGAACGCCCCGGCCTGCTGGTCCGCGGCTCCTGGCCGCTGCCGCCCGACGGCAAACCACCCATCCCCGCCGCCGTCCTGGTCGGCGTCGTCACCGGCCCCGATCCCGCCGTCCTGCTCACGAAACGAAACGAACGGCTGAAGCGTCACGCCGGCCAGGTGAGCTTCCCCGGCGGCCGCATCGATCCCCACGACTCCGACGCCATCGCCGCCGCCCTGCGCGAAACCCAGGAGGAAGTCGGCATCGATCCCGCCAGGATCGAAGTGCTCGGACCGCTCGGCGACTTCCTCACCGGCACCGGCTTCCGTATCACCCCCGTGCTCGCCCTGCTGCCGCCAGGCCTCGCCTACACGCCAGCCCCGGAAGAAGTGGAAGCCGTGTTCCACTACCCGCTCACCACACTACTCAACCCCGAAGCCCCGCGACGGGAACGCCAGGAACGCAACGGAGCCACCCGCGACGTCTGGATCTGGCCCCACACCGAACATGTCATCTGGGGCGCCACCGCCGCCATCCTCGCCCACCTCGCGGCGGGACTGCGGGCGGCATGAGAGGGGACGCGGCGACAGCAAGGCCAGGGGGCGCTGCCCCCTGGACCCCCGCCAAGGGCAGGGCCCTTGGAACCCGTCCGTTGGTTCCGAGTGTGTGGGGGGTGTCCCGGGTCCGGGCTGGGGCTGCGCGGGGCCGGCGGTTGGGCGGGGACAGGCGCAGTCGCGCCCTGTCCCCGCCCAATCCGCCCGCCCCGCGCAGCCCCAGCCCGGACCCGGGACACCCCCCACACACTCGGAACCCAAAAGATGGGGTCCAGGGGACTTGTTCCCTGGCGGGGGGTCCAGGGGGGCAGAGCCCCCCTGGCCTTGCTTCCGGCGCGTCATCGCCTCGCGCGGCGGCGGCATGTTCGAGCGGCTGACCGAGATCGGGCTGTTTCTTTTGCCTTTCGCGCTGTTCCTGGCGCTGCGGCTGGCGGCGGCGCGGGGATGGCCGTCCGGCTTTGTGCTGGGTGGCGCTGGTGGGGCGTTGGTGTTGTTGCTGGTGGGGCTCATTTGGTTTTCCCAGGCGCATCGGCTGCCGCCGGATGCGACCTATGTACCGGCGCGGGTGTCGGGTGGGCAGATTCGGCCCGGCCACGGTTCGCCGTGAGCGGCGAGGCGCCTGTGCTGCGGCTGCCGCCGCTTGGTTTTCTGGCCGATCCGGCGTTGTGTGCGGTGCTCGATGCGCTGCCGGAGGCGCGGGTGGTGGGGGGGGCGGTGCGCGATGCGCTGCTCGGGCTTGCGGTGGCGGACGTCGATCTTGCCACGCCGCGGCGGCCGGAGGAGGTGGTGGCGTCGCTGCGTCGCGCGGGGTTGCAAGCGGTGCCGACCGGACTTGCGCATGGCACCGTCACCGCGGTTTCGGGCGGCCGCGGGTTCGAGGTCACGACGTTGCGCCGCGACGTGGAGACCGACGGGCGCCATGCCGTGGTGGCGTTCACGTCGGACTGGCGGGCGGACGCGGCGCGGCGGGATTTCACCTTGAACGCACTGTCGATGACGCGCGACGGGGCGGTGTTCGACTACTGGGGCGGGCTGGCCGATCTGCACGCCGGGATGGTGCGCTTCGTCGGCGATCCGGCGGCGCGCATTGTCGAAGACTATCTCCGCATCCTGCGCTTCTTCCGTTTTTTCGCCCGCTTCGGCCGTGTGCCGCCGGATGCCGCCACCCTGGCGGCGCTGCGCGCCGGCGTGCCGGGGCTTGCGCAGTTGGCGCCGGAGCGGGTGTGGAAGGAACTGGCGGGTCTGCTGGGCACGCCGGACCCGCGCGTGGCGGTGGCATTGATGGCGGAGCTTGACGTGCTGGGCGCGGTGCTGCCGGAGGGGGCGGCGCCGGCGCGGCTGGCACGGCTGGTGGCAGCGGGGGCGCCGGCCGATCCGCTGCTGCGGCTTGCCGCGCTGGCCGAGGGCGACCCGGAGGTGCTGGCCGCGCGGCTGCGGCTGTCTACGGCCGAGCGGACCAGGCTGCTGGCGCTGCGCTCCGGGCCGGTGCCGGCGCCGGCGCCGGGGGCAGATGATGACGCGCTGCGGCGGATGCTGGCCGGGCTTGATCCGCGGCTGGACGCCGCGGTGCTGCTCGGGCGGATTTGGCTTGCCGAGGCCGGCGACGCGCGACAGGGTGATCCGTATCGAGGGAAGCCGCGCTGGGCGGACCTGCGCGCCCGCCTCGAAGCGCTGCCGCGGCCGGTGTTTCCGCTCGCCGGGAGGGACGCGCTGCGGCTCGGCGTGCCGCCGGGGCCGGCTGTCGGGGCATTGCTCGGGGCAGTGCGGGACTGGTGGCTGGCCGGCGGCTGCACGGCGGATCGGGCGGCGTGCCTGGAGCGGCTGGCGGCGCTCGGTGCGGGCAGCTCTACTGGAACGGACGCACGAACGACCGAGCGCCCTCCCCTCCCTCCCGCGGGGGGGGCCGGCTGACGGGCTCTCCAGGTGCGTGCCGGATTCGGCCGTGCGTGTGCAGGATGCCCGCCCCGAAGCAATCATGCGCATGCCCCGTTTGTGCGATCGCCCTGCCCCCCGCCGGCCCCGAGTTGCCGCCGCCGGAGGCCGCCGCTACACCCCGCGGATGAACGATTCCGCCCTGCTGGCACTGGCTGCCGACCTCGCCCTGCAAGCCGGCGCCGCCATCCTTGCCGTGCGCGCCCGCGGCTTCGCGGTCGAACGCAAGGACGACCGCTCCCCCGTCACCGAGGCGGATCGGGCGGCGGAGACGCTGATCGTCGCCGGCCTGCGTGCCGCCGCCCCGGAAATCCCGGTGATCGCCGAAGAAGAAATGGCCGGCGGGCGCATCACCGCCCCCTCCGCCCAGTACTGGCTGGTCGATCCCCTCGACGGCACCCGCGAGTTCGCCGCCGGGCGCGACGAGTTCGTGGTGAACATCGGTCTCGTGCGCGACGGCCAGGCGCATCTCGGCGTGGTGGCGGTGCCGGTGTCGGGCGAATTGTTCGGCGCCATTGCCGGCCAGGGCGCATGGAAGCGCGATGCGGCGGGCCAGCGGGCGATCGCGGCGCGGGTACCGCCGGCGGACGGGCTCGTGGTGCTCGCCAGCCGCTCGCACGGCGACGTGCCGCGGCTGGAGGCCTTCCTGGCCGGGCGGACGGTGGCGCGGGTGGAGAAATACGGCTCGGCGCTGAAGGTCTGCCGCCTGGCGGAGGGCGCGGCCGATCTCTATCCGCGCTTCGGCCGCACGATGGAGTGGGACACCTGCGCCCCGCAGGCGATCCTGGAAGCGGCCGGCGGATCGGTACGGACGGTGGACGAGCGGCGCCTGGGCTACGGCAAGCCCGGCTGGGAAAATCCGGATTTCGTCTGCGTGGGCCGCGAAAAATAGCAACGACGCGCGCCGTCTGCCGCACAGGGACCGGACCGGAATCCGATCTGCCGGCCGCCTCAGCGGCGCGGCGCGGGGGGCTTCGGCGCCGGCGGGGGTGTTCCCGGCGCCTGGTGTCGTGCCTGCTCCAGCAGCGCGTCGCAGCGATGATGATCGGTCGTCCCGAACTGGATGGTCGGCAGCGCCGCAAGCGGCGGGAAGATCGCCGCCAGCGCGCCGGCGATTCCGGCCCGCGCGACCGTTTGCGCGCTGGGCAGGATCCGCGGCGACGTCAGGGTGCCCGAGATATGGATCGGTCCAGGTAACGACCCGATACTGAAATGCTTGGGCACGGTGCGCAACGTCAGATCGAGCGCATCGTTGCGCATGTCGACGCTGCCGGTCCCGCCCACGATCGCCTTCTTGGTGTCGATGATGAGCGCCCGGGTGCGCAGGACCCCGCGCTGCAACGCGAAATTGCCGACCAGGCACTCGACCTCGGTGGTCTTCGGCACGCCCAGTGCGGAGAGCACTGCGTTGCCGAACTCGAGCCCCGACAGATCGACCAGCACCGCGCTCAGATTGCCTCCCGCCATGCCCACGAGCAGCGCCCCGTTGCCGTTGGCCGCGATCGCCGCCGGCGAATTCCCGGTGCCGGCAAGACGCGCGCTGCCGCTGAGCGTCCCGGCGCCGGTGAAGCTGTGCGTCGCCCGCATCAGGCGCGCCACGTCCAGGCTGCGGAAATCCACCTCGGCGTCGGTGTGGAGCAGCCGGCCCGTCGGATCGAGCTTCGCCGTGATGGCGATGCGTCCCGACCCCACGCCGAACGCGACAGGATGCACCGTCACCTTGCCGTCGACGATGTCGAGCGCCGCGACCAGGTTGTCGAGCGGCATGCTGCGCCCCTGGATCTGCCCGGCGCGATAGCGCAGGTGCATGTCGGCGTTGCGGAACCGCGGCACGTTGATCGGCGTGTTCGGCAGCAGCCCCGGCCCCGCCTTCGCCGCCGGCCCGGGCTTGGCGCCAATAAAGCCGACGAGGTCGCCAAGGTTGACCGAGCGGGACTGCATGTTGGCGTCCAGCACCGGACGCGGGCCGCCCAGGGCGACGACGAGCCTGCCTTCCAGATCGCTCGATCCGATACGACCCTGGATGTCGCTCAACCGGATCTTGTGGGTGGCGAAGTCGAGCGCGCCGGCCAGGCTGTACGGCGGCGTATCCGGCAACGCCAGGTCGGTGAGCTTGCCCAGGCTGCCGAGGTTGGCGCCGGCGAGTGCGAGGCGCAGCCGCGCTCCGGCAAGCGCGAGCGGATCCGCGACCGTGCCGTGCAGGTGGACCTCGGTCCGGCCGTTCGCGACCCGCAGGTCGATCGGCCAGGGTTGCGTCTTGCTGCGCAGGGCGAGGATGCCGCCGCCGATCAGGTGGCCCTCGATCGGCTGGCCGGCATAAGTGCCGTGCGCGTCGGCCACCAGCGCCGGCGTCGCGCCGGGCGTGCCCGCTGCGGTTTCGGCGGGCGGTCCCGCCGCAGTTCCGATCGATGCTCCCCCCGAAGGCGGTGTCGCCGCTCCTTCGGAAGGGCCTGCCGGCGTTCCCGTGAGCGTCCGTGGGGGCTTCGGGGGTGTCCATGCAAGCGTTTTCCCGGGGCCGGTTCCAGGGGAGGTCCCAAGGGAAGTCCCAGGGGAGGTCCCAGGGGAAGTTGCTGGCGTCATCCCCGCTGGCGTCGGTCCATTTGGCGTCGCGCTCCCGGCTATCGAACCGTTGGGCGCGCCCTCGGTGCGGATTGCGACCATGACGTTGGCGTGCCACGGGTCGAGCACGACGTGGATGGCGCCGTCGGCGATTTGCAGCGCCCCGATCTTCGTCCCCGATCCGCCGCCGCCGGCCAGGTGCAGCCGGTAATTGGCGTCGTGGTTCGCCAGCTCGCCGATCAGGAGCCGCGGCTGCTGCAGGTCGATGCTCGGCACGACGATCTGGTGGTGGAACAGATAGCGCCAGAGGTCGAAGCGCACGACGAGCCGCGGCACCACCGCCAGCTTGGCGCTGTCGGCCGGCCAGCCTTTCGGATTGTCCACCGCCACGTCGGTGGCGACCACCGTGGCGATGCGCCCGAGGCCGACGTGGAGCCGGCGGATGGTGACCGGCCGGCCGATCGCGGCCGAGGCGCGGGCGGCGACCACCGGCGCCAGCCGGTAGGTGATCCAGTACCAGCCGCCGCCGAGGATGACGGCGATCAGCAGCAGCGGCAGCCCGAGTCCCAGAAGCCACCGCCGGCGGCGCGGCGGGTTGGTGACCATGCCATCCGCGTACCACGCAACGGGGGCACCGGTGTCACAATGCTCCGTGACGTCCGGGCTTCGTGACCAAGGGCATTTGCGCCCCAGGGCTTTGCGCCCCGGGGTTTCGGCATCGGGCCGGCCTGAGCCGGCACTGCGGGCGTAAGCGCCTCCATGGACATCGTCATTCCGGCGGTGGGCCTGATCCTGCTATGGCTGCCGCGCGCCGGTAGCCGGCAGAAGCGCCGCGCCGGCCCCGCCCTGTGCCGTCCCTGCCCCCCTTCGGACCAAGGGTTCGTGCCATGAGCTTCAGCTTCCTGCATTCCGAGCGGACCGGGACGCCGATCTCCATCCCCGCGATCGGGCTCGACCTGCGGGTGCGCGTGCCGCCGGAGTCCTCCGCGGGCGTGCTGACGGCGATCGAGACGACCAACCGGCCTGGGTTCGGTCCGCCGCTGCACCGGCATCGGGAGACGGAGATTTTCTACGTGCTGGAAGGCACCTATCGCTTCGTGGTCGATGGGATGCAGTTCGAGGCCGCAACGGGCGCGGTGGTGACGGCGCCCGGCGGGTCGGCGCACACGTTCGTCAACGTCACCGACCGGCCGGCGCGGCAGTACATCCTGATCGTGCCGGGGCTGGATGCGGTGGCATTTTTCTCCGGGCTGGGCGACGTGATGCGCGACGGGCGGCCCGACCAAGGGCGACTGAACGCGTTCGGGGCGGCGTGGGGCGTGGAATTTCTGGGACCGCCGTTGGCGGTGTGACGATCCCGCCGATCGTCCCCCCCTCCCTTAGCGGCCGCGGCGCCTTCCCCCGGGGCGCACAACCCAGTCCCCGCGCCCGACGTGGTGGCGCGTGTAGCCAATCGCCCCAAATCCCGGCATAACCGCCGCGAAGCATCGTCCCCGGGCCCGCGCGCCGTCCGCCCCGCGCGCGGAGCTGTCCGGGAACGCAGGAGCACGAACCCCGATGACGACCGACACCGCCTGGTCCCCCGCCACCTGGCGCCTGCGCCCCATCCGCCAGGCGCCCACCTACCCTGACCAGGCCGCGCTCGAGGCCGTGGAATCCCGCCTGCGCGCCTATCCCCCGCTCGTGTTCGCCGGCGAGGCGCGCCGGCTGCGCGCCAATCTCGGCCTCGCCGCCGAGGGCCGCGCCTTCGTCCTGCTGGGCGGGGATTGCGCCGAGAGCTACGGCGAGTTCACCGCCAACATCCTGCGCGACACGTTCCGCGTGCTGCTGCAGATGTCGGTGGTGCTGACCTTCGGCGCCAGCCTGCCGGTGGTGAAGATGGGGCGCATGGCGGGCCAGTACGCCAAGCCGCGCTCCTCGGACACCGAAACCCAGGGCGGGATCACCCTGCCCAGCTACCGCGGCGACATCATCAACGGCCCGGATTTCACGACCGCCGCGCGCACGCCGGACCCGGCGCGGATGGAGCTCGGCTATTTCCAGGCCGCCGCCAAGCTCAACCTGCTGCGCGCCTTCGCTTCCGGCGGCTACGCCGATCTGCACGAGGTGCACCGCTGGAACCTCGGCTTCGTCGAACGCTCCCCGCTCGCCGACCGCTACCGCGACCTGTCGGCGCGCATCGACGAGACCCTGTCCTTCATGGCCGCCTGCGGCATGACCAGCGCCACCACGCGCGACCTGCGGGAGACCGATTTCTACGTCGCGCACGAAGCCCTGCTGCTGGGGTTCGAGGAAGCGCTGACCCGCGTCGATTCCACCACCGGCGATTGGTACGGCTGCTCGGCGCATTTCCTGTGGATCGGCGACCGCACCCGCCAACTGGACGGCGCGCATGTGGAATTCCTGCGCGGCGTCAACAACCCGATCGGCATGAAGGTCGGCCCGAGCCAGGAGGCCGACGACCTGCTGCGCCTGATCGACCGGCTCAATCCCGCCAACGAGCCGGGCCGCCTGACGTTGATCGCCCGCATGGGTGCGGAAAAGATCGCCGCCCGGCTGCCGCCGCTGCTGCGCGCGGTGGAACGCGAGGGCCGCAAGGTGGTCTGGATCACCGATCCGATGCACGGCAACACGATCTCGACCGCCAACAATTTTAAGACCCGCAGCTTCGACGCCATCCTGTCCGAAGTGCGCAGCTTCTTCGACATCCACGCCGCCGAAGGCTCCTGGGCCGGCGGGGTGCATGTGGAAATGACCGGCCAGGACGTGACCGAATGCGTGGGCGGCGCGCACCGGCTGACCGAGGCCGACCTCGGCACCCGCTATGAAACCTTCTGCGACCCGCGGCTGAACGCGGAACAATCGCTGGAGCTCGCGTTCCTGGTCGCCGCCGAGCTGAAGCGCCGGCGCGAGGGCGGCCGCGAGGCCGCCGCGCGCGCCGCGCAATAGCCCGATGGCGGAGCCTGCCGGCGACACGTTCGGCCCGGACATCGCCGCGCGCACGGACGCCTATTTCGCCCGCACCCGCGCGGTGGTCGCGCGCTTCGGCGACAAGCGCGTGACCTACGCGGTGTTCCTCCGCCGCCCCGTCATCTGCGCGCCGCGGCTGATGACCGACTGGCTGGGGGCGGTGGCGGCGGCGCGCGCCAGCCCGATCGCGGTCGAGCTGCTGCATCCCGAAGGGGCCTGGGTCGGCGCCGGCGAGCCGATCGCCTACCTGACCGGCAGCCTGTTCGCGCTGTCGGATCTGGAAACGATCCTGCTGCAGAAGCTGGGGCCGGCCTGCGTCGCCGCGCATCACGCCTACCAGATGTGCCTGGCGCTCCCCGCGGTCGCGTTCCTGGCGATGGAGGCGCGCCACTGCGCAGGGGCCGAGATGCAGGAGATGATGGCCTATGCCGCCGCCACCGGCTCCGCCGCCGCCCGGCGGGAAGGCGCGCGGGGCTTCATCGGCAACGCCAACGACGGCACCGCGCACTGGTTCGGCAACGCCCGCGGCCTGGGGACGATGCCGCATTCGCTGATCGGCTACGCGGGGTCCACCCTGCGCGCGGCCGAGATGTACCACGAGACGTTTCCCGACGAGCCGATGACCGTGCTGGTGGATTACTTCGGTCGGGAAATCAGCGATTCGCTCGCGGTCTGCGCCCGCTTCCCCGCCCTTGCCGCCGCCGGGCAGTTGTCATTCCGGCTCGACACGCACGGCGGCCGGTTCGTCGAAGGGCTCGACCCGGCGGGCAGCTACGCCGTGCTGGAACGCCACGTGCCCGGGGCGATCCGCCGCTACCGCAGCGAAACGGAGCTGCGCTACCTGGTCGGCACCGGCGTGTCCGCCGCGGCGATCTGGCGGCTGCGGGAGGCGCTGGATGCGGCGGGGCACCGGGCCGTGCGGATCGTCGCATCTTCGGGCTTCGGGGTGGACAAGTGCCGGGTGATGGCGGATGCGAACGCGCCGATCGACGTGGTGGGAACCGGGAGTTTCATTCCCGAGCAGTGGCACGAGACGTATGCGACGGCGGATATCGTCGAGTACGACGGGGTGCCGATGGTGAAGCTGGGGCGGGAGTTCCTGCTGCGCCGCCAGCCCTGATACCGGCGGCCTCTTCGGCCGGCCGGTATCGCGCATGGGGTTGGCGGGGCGGCCATGCGCAAAATAATGGACATACCAGCGGCCAGGTGGACGCCGGACGAGTAAATCGGCCGGGGCCGCTGGTATGAGCCGCCGCGTGCCGGCCGTACGCACGAAAGCGGCGCCACGGAGGGCGCCGCTGCCGTGCCGTCCGTCGTCGTGGGTCAGGTGGTCCTGCGACGCCGGATCATGCCGAGTGCCGCGATGCCGACTGCAAGCAAGGTGAGGGCACCCGGTTCCGGCACGTTCCCGGGAGGCGGAAGCCCTGCCTGCGCGTAGGCAAGGATATCGGCCCCGTTGCCGCCGGTGTCGGTCGTGTCGCCGTTGGTGCTGAGGTCGGAGTACGTGGTCAGACCACTGTCGTCCCAGGCGTAGAAGGAAATCTGGTACACGTCACCGACCGTGGTGCCGATGGTCTGACTGATGGCGTCATACGCCTGCACGGCGCCGTCATCCCAGCAACCACTGCCGGCCAGCGCGCCGCAGCCGGGCTGCTGCACGCCGCCGAAGGTGGCTCCGTATTGATTGGCGTAGGTCCAGTCGATCGGCGTGGCGCTGTTGCCGTTGCTGGTGTAGGTGCCGGCGGTGAAGGTCGAGTTCGCCAGCAGGTTCCCGCTCGAGGTGGTGAGGTTCGTCACCGAAGGATCGGAGAAGAAGATGAAGGCCGGATCCTCGCGAAAGGCGAAGGTAATGGCGGTGCTGGTGATGGCAGCGGTGAAATCCACCGTATAGAGCGTCGGCGCCGCCGAGTTGTGGTTGATCGTCTGACCATTGAGGTCGAGAATCGCGCCTGCGGGCGGCGGATTGTTGTTTCCCGCGTCCCCGTTATTGTTCCACACCGCCGAGCCGGCATAGGCGTGGGCACTCATCGCCAGTGCACATGCCGCCGCAACCGGCAGCAGAAACTTCTTCTTCATCCGAGCAAGCCCCCCTGCCAGCAGTCCATTCCTGATCGAACCCATCCGCGCCTCCTGAAGTTAAGGATCAAAGCCTGGGATCCCCGGGTAGCTCGGATGAACGGCAGATTTCTAAAAGATAATGAAGTAACAATTGATGCACGATACACACAGGCGCGGCGACCCCGGCGATGCGGACGCGTGATCATCTCCGATCGGGAGTCATGCCGAAGGATTGACTTTACGTTACAGATATCAATTGTTACTCCGGCAATCTGACGGATACGGGCGATCTGGTTGTTGCGGGACGGAGGGATCGGGGCATAGGCTGCCCTCGTGGCCGGCGAAGAAGCCCTTCATCTGGGGAATCCCGAGTAGAGTATAGTAGATAGAGTCAAGTGCGCTTCCGCCAACGCCGGAGACGATGCTAACGTCAACCACCAGATAGGCCGGAACGTCATGTTTCCCTCTTCTCTCAATCGCATCATGCCCTGGGTGTGGCTGGCGATGGGCATTTTGACCATCATCACCCTCGCGAAAATCCTCGAAAAATTCCTCGATAAGATCGGGGTAGTGAGTTGGGTGGAGCATCATGGCCTGCTGCTGGCATATATATTCGCCGGGCTGGCGGGATTAGCCTGGTTGTTCGTTTTTTTGGGTGCGCTCCGCCAGAGAGACCGCCTTCCTGCATTCCTTACCAAGCGGAGATGGCTCATGGATATTCTCGACCGCCTGACCAACCGGGCCGAACTCGAACGACGGATGTCGCAGGAGTCCGAGTTCATCTTCGTGGATGCCGAGGCGCTCGCGACCCAGCTCAAGGCCAAGGTTGTCGGCGAAGACAAGATTTGCGATGACCTTGCGGCCCAGATACGCCGCCGCCTTGCACTTAAGCAGCGCGGTAAGCCGGTAGGCGTGTTCCTGCTCGCCGGCCCTCCCGGCGCCGGCAAGACCTGGATGGGAAAGGTGCTGGCCGAGGTGTTGGCCCGCCGCCTGCTACATTTCGACATGACGCAATATTCCGGCGCGGGGTTTGGCGCCTCTTCCTTGTTCGGTTCGGCCAAAGGTTACGTCGGTTCGCAAAGCTATGGCAGCCTGACGGCGGCGCTGCGCGATACGCCAGACGCTGTCGTGTTGCTGGACGAGATCGAAAAAGCCCACGGCGACGTGCACAAGAAATTCCTCACCGCTTGGAACGACGGCTTTGTCACCGAGAGTTCGGACGGCAAGCAGATTTCCACCACCCGCGCCATCTTTGTGCTGACCACCAATGCCGCGGTGGATACGCTGGCGGAATTGAGCAAGCAATATGCCAACGATCCGGACACACTGCGCTCCAGCGCCGTCAGTGCCCTACGCAATGCGGGTTTCGCGCCCGAAGTCCTCAACCGTATCGACCGCATCTTCGTGTTCGAGCCGCTGTCCGGCCTGGACATCGCCCGCGTCGCGGCGCTGGAGATCGAGCGTATGATCGCCGGCTATGGCCTCACCGTGGCGCAGGGCGGCATTGATCCCGAAGTACTGTTCGAGCTGATGACCCGCCAGAAGAAAATGGGCATCACCGCCTCGTCGCGTGATCTGACGCGGGCGATAGAGGAATCCATCGCAGACAGCCTGATCGCCGCCAAGCAGAAAGACGCCACGGCGGTATCGCTTGTCCAGAGCGAGAACGGTGTGGTGGCAGAGGCCGCTGAACCTGCTGCAAGCACCATCGGAGCGACGCGCGCATGAGCGAGCCGAGCTTGCTTCCGTCCACCGTTGCCGCGGCGCGGCAGGAAAGCCTGTGGGACAAGGCGCCGGGCTGGCGCAATCTTACAATCGCTGCCACGGCGCTGACCTTCGCCGCTTTGGCCTTGCCGCTGGGGCTGCCGCAGCAGACCAATTCCGTCCCACCGGTTCAGGTCAAGGCAGCCCCGGCCCATATCGTGGCGGAGCTACCGCACGTCCAAACGCCGCCCCCAGTCATCCAGGCCGTCGCGCGAATCCCAGGCCCATCGCAGTCTACTGTATCATCGCAAAAGCATTTGCTGACGCCGCCCACGGAACATCACGCTGTCGCACCACGGGAGCAAACGGCTTCGCTAGCTGTGCAGCCTGCGCCTGCTCTGGCGACCGATTCGACCAATGTCTGCCCTATAACGCTCAGCCCTCAGGCGCAACCCATGGGAGGCGGCGTGGTGATCGGCTTTGAAGGTGCGCTCGCCGCACAGCAGCGTATGGCTGCCAATGAACGGCTTATGGGCGGTCCCATCGACCCCGCATTCGCCAACACGCCGCGTGCCATCGTCCGCACCGATGGCAGCTCGCCGGGCGGCCCGAGCCAGATCGTCGTGCTCCCGCCAGGCATGATCGTCGGTATCGGTGACCATATCACCTTCAATGGCATCCATCGCGATATGACCATGCCTTGCGGCTATGCACCTCCCCTAGTCACCGCTGACAGCGGTCCGTCACAACCCGCCGCCAATTTACAACCCGCCGCAAATGCGCAGGCCACGCCGCAATGACCGAACCGATGCCTGATCCCATCATGGAAAATTTTGGACCTCGGCCTCTCCCTTATCCAGGTTTTCTTGTTCTGCCCTCGGAGGCGGTACCTCCAGGCTTTCAAGAAGTTTCTCATCACTACTCAAAACAAGAGTACAGCATCCGCTTCCGGAAGATGCTGAACGGCGATCGAATCGACTTGGATATCATAGAAAGTCCAGTCACAAGGTTCCACTACGATCAATCAAAGCTAGTTCTAGAATTCGATCATCAAGAAGTAACCGGGCGCGTCTACACCGCCGACAATGGTAGATCGGGAAAAACAACGCTGAATCTCATATGGCTCAATCCCCCTAAACAAAGGATTTCAATTTATTTAACGCAGAGCGTTGGCAATGACTATTCACCTGAAGATCTGATTAAAATGCTTGAAAGCATGAAACTCGCAGAGTAGCAGTGGAAAGGGCGAGAAGCGCGACGCCGACGAGCGATGGCAAGATAAAGGCGTCGCCTACAGGCATGCTGATTGTGGTTTTGGGAGTTGAGGTTTAAGGGGGCGTCGCGTGAATTGGCCTGATGGCGCTTTTTGCAAAACGATAACGGAATCAACAGTCCGAGCGACAACATGCTTCTTTGTTGCTCTTTTGGCTCATTCCGAACCGGTTCGCGAATGGCTCGTGACAACGACGCGCGAGTACCGCACTCGCATCCATGACGTGAGCGAGGCCCACGTCGGCAGAAGAATTTGGCTTCAAGCGACTTCTCTGGTGGCTTGCGACACGTCTCCGCGCCGCCGCCCGCGCGTGCCAGGTCGCGTCGGTTCGGCCGACGGCTTGCCTGCGCCTCGTGCCTCTGCCGGCCCGGCCGAGACCTTCGGCTTCGTCGCAGACCCGCAAGACGGCGCGCGATCGGAAACGCCCCGGCTTCCGATCGCGCTATCCCGTCTCGGCCATCAGCCGCGGCGGCCTCACGCCGCCGTGGTCAGCCTCAGCAGCCGGTCCGCGTTGCCGTGCGCGATCTTCTCCCGATCCGCCGGCGAAACCGGCAGCGCATCCAGGAACCGCCGGCCGACCGCATTCGCAGCAAACGGGTAATCGACCGAGAACAGGATCCGGTCCGCTCCGAACGTCTGCAACGCATTCAGGAACGGCGGCACCGTGAAAAACCCGCTGTTCGTGATCCACACCTGGTCCAGGATCGTCTGCGTCACCGTGCGGGCCAGCACCTTCGCCGCCTCGGCCGCCAGGGTCTGCTCGCAGCGGGCGAGCATGAACGGCAACGCCTCCCCCATATGCCCGATAATCAGCTTCAATCCGCGATGGCGATCGAGCGCGCCCGACAACACGAGCCGCAGCACCTGCACCGCCGTTTCGATATGCCACCCCCAGGCGGAGGTCGCCATCGCGAAGCTCATGTTCCCCGGCAGCCCGTCGTAATAGGCCCGCCGCACCGGCTCGGCGGAAATGCCGGGATGGATGTAGATCGGCACATCCAACGCCGCGGCGCGCGCCAGGATCGGATCGAACGACGCATGATCCAGGCAGCGCCCGTCGGTCAGCCCGTTGATCAGCGCGCCATGGAAGCCGAGGTCGCGCACCGCCCGCTCCAGCTCGTCCGCCGCCGCCTCCGGCGCCAGCATGGGCAGATGCGCGAAACCGGCGAGCCGGCCGGGGTGCTCGGCCACCCCTTTGGCCAGCGCGTCGTTGTAATCCCGCGCCAGCGCGATGCCGTCCGGCCCCTCCACCAGGTCGGCACCGCCGCCGGCGACAGACAGCACCTGCACGCTGATCCCGGCAGCGTCCATGTCGGCGATGCGCGCGGCCCCGAGGTCGGCCAGCTCGTTGCGCTTGGTGACCTGGCTCCAGACGACATCCGGCGGCGGGAAGCCGCGGCGGCGGATCAGCGCCGGGTCGATGCGGGCGACCAGGTCGGGAACGGTGAAATGTTCTTCCAGGGTGACGATGCGCATGGGTCGGTTTCCTCCGGCAGGCGGGCAGTCTCGCCCCCCTGGCCGGCCGGGACAAGCCCGCGCCCCCCTCCGGAAGCGGGAAGGGTACCCCCGCGGCCCGCGTGCCCGACCGAGGCTATTCGCCCTGCCAGACCGGCGGCCGCTTGGCCAGGAACGCCTCCATCCCCTCGCGGAAATCCCGGCTCATGTAGCACATCAGGATCAGGTCCTTGTCCTGCCCCGCCGGCACACGCGGACGCAGGCGGCGCAGCGCCTCCTTGGTCGCAGCCAGGGTCAGGGGCGCATGGCCGGCGACGAGCTTCGCTAAGGCCTCGGCGCGCGCCAGCAGGGCCGGCTTGTCCTCCAGCAGTTCGGAGACGAGGCCGATCGCTTTCGCCTCCTCCGCCTCCACCAGCCGCGCCGTGAAGACGATCTCGGTCACGAGCGCCGGGCCGAGCAGCGCGGCAAGCCGGGCGTAGTTCGCCATCGACAGGCAGTTGCCCAAGGTGCGCGCCACCGGAAAGCCGAAACGGGCGCCGCGGGCGGCGATGCGCAGATCGCAGGCGCTCGCGATGCCGGCGCCGCCGCCGGTGCAGGCGCCGGAGATCGCGGCGATGGTGGGCTTGGGGCAGCGCTCCAGCGCCTCCAGCACGCGGTCGATGCGGGCCTCATAGGCAAGCGCATCGGCCTCGGTCTCGAAGGCGCGGAACTGGGAGATGTCGGTGCCGGAGGCGAAGGCCTTCTCCCCGGCGCCGCTCAGCACCAGGGCGCGGATGCCGCGGTCCGTGCCGGCCTGCTCGCAAAGCGCGATCAGGCGGTCGTACATCGCGAAGGTCATCGCGTTGCGCGCCGCGGGCCGGTTGAACGTGATCCAGCCGATGCCGTCACGGATTTCCCACAACAAATCCTGCTCGCTCATGCGCCGCTCCCGCCACTATGCCGCCCCGGCGCCGGATGGCGCCCCCCCGAGGCTCTATCGCCCCGGCCCCGGTCCGGCAAGCCAATCCCGACGCGCGCCCGAAAGGGGGAGGCAAGAAGGGGCGTTCCATGGCAAACTGGGCCCGGGCCGCCAAGCGCCTGTCTCCGGGAGGATCCGTTGCCATGTCGCGTACCCTGTTCCCAACCTCCGTCGCCGGCAGCCTGCCGAAACCCGCCTGGCTCGCCGAGACGCAAAAACTCTGGCCCGCCTGGCAAGCCAGCGGCGCCGCACTGGCCGCCGCCAAGCGCGACGCCACCCTGCTCTGGATCAAGGAACAGGAAGACGCCGGTCTTGATATCATCACCGACGGAGAACAATCGCGCCAGCACTTCGTGCACGGATTCCTCGAACAGGTCGAAGGGATCGACTTCACCCGCAAGGTGAAGATGGGAATCCGCAACAATCGCTACGACGCCATGGTGCCCGTCGTCACCGGCAAGCTGCGCCTCGCCGGACGGGTCCATGCAACCGAGGCCAGGCTGCTCCGCGCCCACACCACACGGCGCACCAAATTCACCCTGCCCGGCCCGATGACGATCGTCGATACCCTCGCCGACGAATACTACGGCGACCGCCGCGCCCTCGCCTTCGCCTTCGCCGAGCTGCTGAACCAGGAAGCGCGCGGTCTGCAACAGGACGGCATCGACATCATCCAGTTCGATGAACCCGCGTTCAACGTCTACATGGAAGACGCCGCCACCTGGGGCGTCGACGCCCTGCACCACGCCATCGACGGCCTCACCTGCACCACCGCCGTGCACATCTGCTACGGCTACGGAATCGAAGCGAACATCGCGTGGAAACAAACCCTCGGCGCACAATGGCGCCAGTACGAACAGATCTTCCCCGCCCTCGCCGCCAGCCGCATCGACCAGGTGTCGCTGGAATGCGTCAATTCGCACGTCCCCCCGGACCTCATGCGCCTGCTCGCAGGCAAGGACGTGATGGTCGGCGTCATCGACGTTGCCACCAACCGTATCGAAACCGCCGAAGAAGTCGCCGCCACCATCGCCGCCGCACAACAATTCGTCCCCAAGGAACGCCTGTTCCCCTGCACCAACTGCGGCCTCGCCCCCATGCCGCGCGACGTCGCCCAGGCCAAACTCCAAGCCCTCGCCGCCGGCGCCCGCCTCGCCTGCGCGGCGGCGTAGCCGGGGGAGCGAAAGCAAGGCCAGGGGGCTTTGCCCCCTGGACCCCCACCAAGGGCAGGGCCCTTGGAACCCGTCCGTTGGTTCCGAGCGTGTGGGGGGTGTCCCGGGTCCGGGCTGGGACTGCCTGGGGCGGGCGGCTGGGCAGGGACGGGGCGCAGATGCGCCCCGTCCCTGCCCAGCCGCCCGCCCCAGGCAGTCCCAGCCCGGACCCGGGACACCCCCCACACGCTCGGAACCCAAAAGATGGGGTCCAGGGGACTTGTTCCCTGGCGGGGGGTCCAGGGGGGCAGAGCTCCCCTGGCCTTGCTCGCGCGCCCCTCCGGCTACGCCGGCGCGTCGAGGTGGAGGCGGATCGCGCCGAAGGGGTCGAGGCTGGCTTTGGCGCCGGCGGGTACGAGGCAGGTGGCGTCGTATTCCCGGATGATGGCGGGTCCTTGCAGCACCTCGGCGGCCAGGCCGGCGCGGTCGGTGACCTGGGTTTCGATCCAGCCGGTCCCGGCGAACCAGGCGCGGCGGGTCCGCGGCACGTCGGCGGCGGCAGCGGGGATGGAGGGGGGGACGCGGGGGTGTTCGGCGATGCCGCGGGCGATGACCGACAGGCCCATCAGTTCGACCGGTTCTTCCGGGCCGGCACGGAAGCCGTAGGTGCGTTCGTGTTCGGCACCGAACAGGTCGGGCAGGGCCGCGAGCCAGGTTACCGCAGAGCCTTGCGGCAGGGGCACGGCGATTTCGCTCGACTGGCCCACGTAGCGGGCCAGGGCGCTTCGCCGCAGCACGCACCGTCCGGGCGGGAAGCCGTCGGCGGCGAGCCGGGCGAGCCCTTCCTTCTCCAGCGCCTCCAGCGCCGCACCGAGCGGGCCGGCGTCGGCGCCGGCGACGAGGGCGCGCAGGCTGCGCGTGGCGTGGTGCTCGGTTTCGGCGACCAGCAGGCCGAAGGCGCTGAACACGCCGGGCAGCGGCGGGATGATGACGCGCCGGATGCCGAGCTCGGCGGCGATCGCGGCAGCGAACAGCCCGCCGTTGCCGCCGAAGGCGAGCAGCGCGAAGTCGCGCGGGTCGCGCCCGCGTTCCACGCTGACCGCACGGATCGCGCGCATCATGTTGGCCGCGGCGAGGCGCAGCATGCCGGCCGCGGCGTCCTCGACCGCAAGTTCCAGCGGTGCGGCCAGCCGCTCCTGCACCGCAGCGCGCGCCCGCGCGAGATCGAGCTTCATCGCCCCGCCGACGAGCCCGCCGGGATCGAGATAGCCCAGCACCAGATTGCAATCGGTGATCGTGGGTTCGGTCCCGCCGGCGCCGTAGCACACCGGCCCGGGCGCGGCTCCGGCGCTTTCGGGCCCCACTTTCGGCGCTCCGGCCGCATCCAGCCGGCAGATCGAGCCGCCGCCGGCGCCCACTTCCGCGAGATCGATCGCCGGAAGTTTCAGCAGATACCCGGCGCCGACGAGCAGGCGGGAGCCGGCCATGACGCCGGCGCCGACTTCCAACGCCTCGGTGCGCAGCACGTCGCCGTTCTCGATCAGCCCGGCCTTGGCGGTGGTGCCGCCCATGTCGAAGGTGATCAGGCGCGGCTCGTCGAGCGTCGCGGCCAGCGCCGCCGCGCCCACCACGCCGGCGGCGGGGCCGGATTCGATGATGTGCACCGGCTGCGCGGCGGCGAACCCGGCTGACGCCAATCCACCGTTCGACTGCATCAAATGGAGCGGCGCGGTAACCCCGAGCGCCGCCAGCCGCGCGGCGAGCGAGGTCAGGTAGGCGCGCACCACCGGCTGCACATAGGCGTTGATCGCGGTGGTGCTGGTGCGCGGATATTCCTTGATCTCCGGCAGTATCTCGCAACTGAGCGAGACCGGCAGGCCGGGCAGCGCCGCGCGCACCGAAGCGGCCACCGCCTGCTCGTGCGCCGGATTGGCGTAGCTGTGCAGGAGGCAGATCGCGAGGCTTTCCACCCGTTCCGCACGCAACCGTTCGATCGCGAGAGCGAGCGAAATGTCATCCAGCGGGATCGCCACCGTGCCGTCCGGGCGCAGCTTTTCGGTCACCTCCAGCCGCAGCCGGCGCTCCACCAGCGACGGCGGCTTGGTCCAGCCGATGTCGTAGACGCGCGGCATGCGCAGGTCGCGGATTTCCAGCACGTCGCGAAAGCCGGCGGTGGTGATCAGCGCGGTGCGCGCGCCGGCGCCTTGCAGGATGGTGTTCGATCCGATCGTGGTGGCGTGCAGCAGTTCCCCCACCGGCCCCGGGACGGCGGCGAGCAGCGCCTGCAATCCCGTCAGGATGCCCTCCGTGTAGTCGTGCGGGGTGGAGGCGGTCTTGCGCGTATGCACCCGCCCGTCCGCGCCGATCGCGACCAGGTCGGTGAAGGTGCCGCCGATGTCGATGCCGATGCGCAAGCTCATCGCACCGCCTCCGGCGCACGTGCCGCGCGCAGCCGGGCGCGCAGCGCCTCGGTGGCGGGACGGTCGATTTCCGGCGGATCGCCGTGCGCGACTACGCCGTAGTCGGCGCAGGCGCCCGCGATCGTTACCAGCCCGTCGCGCAGGTCCTTCGCGACCGCGTCCAGCGCACGGTCCAGCGGATCGCCGTAGCCGCCGCCGCCGGGCAACTGGTGGCGGAATACCTCGCCGGCACGGAAGTTCATCGTCAGCTTGGCGTGCAGCACACGTTCCCCTGCGGTGTCCGGATCGAGCAGGTTGCGCCCGGCCGCACCCTCCCCGCCGCCGGCGAGGCCGTACGGGCGGTGGGTCTGGCGGTCGGCGCGGACCTGCAGGATTCCCTCCTCCGCCGCCATCCGCCAGGTGCGCCGCATCGCAGCACCACCGCGGAAGCGCCCGGCGCCGCCGGTATCGGGGACAAAACCGTAGTCCAGCACTTCGAGCGGGTTCTCCGCCTCGATCATCTCCACGCTGAAGCTCGCCATGTTGGCGAACATGGTGGTGTTGCCTTCCAGCCCGTCCGCCCAGGGCCGCGCGCCCCAGGCGCCGGAGAGGAAATCGACGTAGATGAACGGGCGCCGCGCGCCGTCGTAGCCGCCGACGGTGATGCCGGTGTTGCCGCCGTCGCCGGCGGCGAACACGCGATCGGGATAGAGTTTCGCCAGCGCGCCGAAGGCGCAGTCGGTGGCGCGGAACCCCGTCAGCCCCCGCGCGGCGCAGGCCGCCGGCGGCAGCGCGTTCATGATCGTGCCGGGGGGCGCGATCACTTCGATCGCGCGGAACACGCCGTCGTTGTTCGGCATGTTGACCGACAGCACCGACTTGGCGGCGGTGAAGCTGGCGGCGGCGGTGTAGCTCCAGGTGTTGTTGATCGCACCCTTCACCTGCGGCGCGCTGCCGGTCCAGTCGAAGCGCATCGATCCGCCGCGCTTCGTCACCGTGCAGACCAGCGGGATCGGCACGCCGACATCGATCTGATCGTCGTCGATCCAGTCGGTGAACGTCGCCTCCCCGTCCGGCAGTTCGGCCAGGCAATGACGGGTCAGGCGCTCGCTGTAGTCCTGGGTCTCCGCCATCAGTGCGCGCACGCCGGCGGCACCGTGGCGGGCGATCAGCGGTTCCATCCCGCGCGCGGCGATGGCGCAGGCGGCGAGCTGGGAGCGCAGGTCGCCGAACACCCGACCGGGCAGGCGCACGTTCTTCTCGATGATGCGGTGCAGGGTCGGGTTCGGCTGGCCGCGCTCGTATAGTTTCAGCGGCGGGATGCGCAGCCCTTCGGCAAAAATCTCGGTACTGTCGGAGGCGTTGGAGCCCGGTACCCGTCCGCCCACATCGGTATGGTGGCAGATCGTCGCAGCCCAGGCGAGCGCCGTGCCATCCTGCTCCCCAGGGGCGAAGATCGGCCGGAAGACGAAGATGTCCGGCAGGTGCATGCCGCCCTCGTAGGGGTCGTTCAGCACCAGGATATCGCCGGCGTGGATGTCGTCGCCGTAGGCGCGCAGCGCGGCCTGCAGCGCGACGGGGATGGAACAGAGATGGCCGGGCAGGCTCAGCCCCTGCGCCACCAGCCGCCCCTGCCCGTCACACAGCGCGGCGCTGTAGTCCATGATGTTCTTGAGCACGCCCGAATAGGCCGTGCGGTAGATCGTGAGCACCATCTCGTCGCCGATCGCGGCGACGGCATTGCGGAACAGTTCGGCAGTGATCGGGTCCATGCGGCGGATCGGACCACCGATCGGCGCGCCCCGCAACCCGGAATCGCCGCAGCGCGGCAAGCAAGCTTGCCCGCCTGCGGCACATGCCGGATACCGGGCGGTATCACTCCCGGGAGACCAAGCATGGACGTGAACGGACAGGCGGCGATCGTCACCGGCGGCGGCTCCGGCCTCGGCGCCGCCACCGCGGCTGCGCTGGCCGCAGCCGGGGCGCGGGTCGCGGTGTTCGACCGCAACGGTGCGGCGGCGGAGGCGGTCGCCGCGCGCATCGGCGGCCACGCCGGCACGGTCGACGTCACCGATCCCGCCGGCGCCGAGGCCGCGCTGGCTGCCGCCGAAGCCGCCATCGGTCCGCCGCGGCTGCTGGTGAACTGCGCCGGCATCGGCAACGCGGGGCGGATCGTCGGGCGCGACGGGCCGCTGGCGCTCGATGCGTTCGCGCAGGTGATCGCAGTCAACCTGATCGGCACCTTCAACATGCTGCGCCTGGCGGCGGCGCGGATGAGCACGCTCGCCCCTGGGCCGGACGGGGAGCGCGGGGTGATCGTGAACACCGCCTCGGTCGCGGCCTACGAGGGCCAGGTGGGCCAGGCCGCCTATGCCGCTTCCAAGGCCGGGGTCGTCGGGCTGACCCTGCCGGCGGCGCGGGAACTGGCGCGTGCCGGCATCCGGGTCATGACGATCGCGCCCGGGTTGATCGAGACGCCGATGTTCAACGGGCTGCCGGACGACGTGCGCGCGGGGCTTGCGGCGTCCGTGCCATTCCCGACCCGGCTCGGCCGGGCGGAGGAATATGCCGCGCTGGTGCTGCACATCGCCGCCAACCGGTTCCTGAACGGCGAGACGATCCGGCTGGACGGCGCGCTCCGCATGGCCCCGCGCTGACGTCTCCCCGTGACGGGGGGCCGGCTCACATGCGGAACACGCCGAATTTCGTGTCTTCCACCGGCGCGTTCAGCGCCGCCGAGAGCGACAGCGCCAGCACGCGCCGCGTGTCGGCGGGATCGATGATCCCGTCGTCCCACAGCCGCGCGGTCGCGTAATAGGGCTGGCCCTTGGCGTCGTATTCGGCGCGGATCGGCGCCTTGAAAGCCTCCTCCGCCGCCGGATCGGCGAAGCCGCCGCGCACGGTCGCGAGCACGCTCGCCGCCTGCTCCCCGCCCATCACCGAGATGCGCGCGTTCGGCCACATCCACACGAAGCGCGGATCGTACGCCCGCCCGCACATGCCGTAGTTGCCGGCCCCGAACGAACCGCCGACGATCACGGTGAGCTTCGGCACCGCGGCTGTGGCGACCGCGGTGACCAGCTTGGCGCCATCCTTGGCAATGCCGCCCGCCTCGTATTTTCGTCCCACCATGAAGCCGGTGATGTTCTGCAGGAAGATGAGCGGGATGCCGCGCTGGCAACAGAGCTCGATGAAATGCGCCCCCTTCAGCGCCGATTCCGAAAACAGGATGCCGTTGTTGGCGATGATCCCGACCGGGTAGCCGGAGAGATGGGCGAAGCCGCACACCAGGGTGGTGCCGTAGAGCTGCTTGAACTCGTCGAACTCCGAGCCGTCCACCAGGCGCGCGATCACCTCCCGCGCGTCGTAGGTGGTGCGGAGATCGGCGGGCACCACGCCGTGCAGCTCGGCCGGATCGTAGAGCGGGGCCACCGGCGCGCGCAGCGCCACGCCCGGGCGCTTCACCCGGTTCAACCCCGCGACGATCCGCCGGCAGATCGCCAGCGCGTGGCGGTCGTCATGCGCGTAATGATCGACCACGCCGGAGGTGCGCGCGTGCACTTCGGCCCCGCCGAGGTCCTCGGCCGAGACCTCCTCCCCCGTCGCCGCTTTCACGAGGGGCGGGCCGCCGAGGAAGATCGTGCCCTGGCCGCGGACGATGACGAACTCGTCGCTCATCGCCGGCACATAGGCGCCGCCGGCGGTGCAGGACCCCATCACCGCGGCGATCTGCGGAATGCCCTGCGCCGAGAGGTTGGCCTGGTTGAAGAAGATACGGCCGAAATGCTCGCGGTCGGGGAAGATCTCGTCCTGGAGCGGCAGGAAGGCGCCGCCGGAATCGACCAGATAGAGGCACGGCAGATGGTTGGCGCGCGCGATCTCCTGCGCGCGCAGGTGCTTCTTCACCGTGATCGGGAAATAGGTGCCGCCCTTCACCGTGGCGTCGTTCGCGACGATCACGCATTCCTGGCCGGCGACGCAGCCGATGCCGGTGACGATGCCGGCGGCGGGCACCTCGTCATCGTACATGCCGAAGGCGGCGAGCTGCGACAGTTCCAGGAACGGCGATCCGGGATCGATCAGCCCCGCCACCCGCGCGCGGGCCGGCAGCTTGCCGCGCTGCTCGTGGCGCGCGCGGGCCGCGGCGCCGCCGCCCTCGGCGACCCGGGCGACCTGGGCGCGCAGATCGGCCACGAGCGCGCCCATCGCTGCGGCGTTGGCGGCGAACTCGCCCCCGCGCGGGTCGATTGCGGAACGGAGCACGCTCATGCGGTCTCGGCGAACAATTCGCGGCCGATCAGCATGCGGCGGATCTCGCTGGTGCCGGCGCCGATCTCGTACAGCTTGGCGTCGCGCAGCAGCCGCCCGGTCGGGTAGTCGTTGATATAGCCGTTGCCGCCCAGGCACTGGATCGCTTCCAGCGCCATCCAGGTGGCCCGTTCGGCGGCATGGAGGATCGCGCCGGCGGCGTCCTTGCGCGTCGCGGCGCCGCGATCGCACGCGCCGGCAACCGCGTACACGTAGGCGCGCGCGGCGTTCAGGGTGGTGTACATGTCCGCGAGCTTGCCCTGCATCAACTGGAACTCGCCGATCTTCTGCCCGAACTGCTCGCGCTCGTGCAGATAGGGCACCACCGCATCGAGGCAGGCGGCCATGATGCCGAGCGGCCCGCCGGCGAGCACCGCGCGCTCGTAGTCGAGCCCGCTCATCAGCACCCGCACGCCGGCGCCCACCTGGCCCAGCACGTTCTCCGCCGGCACGTCGCAATCGACGAACACGAGTTCCGACGTATTCGATCCGCGCATGCCGAGCTTGTCGAGCTTCGCTCCGGGGCTGAAGCCGGCGAAGCCTTTCTCGATCAGGAAGGCGGTGATGCCGCGCGGGCCGGCGTCGGGGTCGGTCTTGGCGTAGACCACCAGCACGTCCGCGTCCGGACCGTTGGTGATCCACATCTTGGTCCCATTCAGCACGTAGCGGTCGCCGCGCTTCTCGGCGCGCAGCCGCATCGACACGACATCGGAACCGGCGCCGGGTTCGGACATCGCCAGCGCGCCGACGGCGGTGCCGGCGATCAGGCCGGGGAGGTAGCGGCGTTTCTGGTCCTCGCTGCCGTTGCGGCGGATCTGGTTCACGCAGAGATTCGAATGCGCGCCGTAGGACAGGCCGACCGAGGCGGAGGCGCGCGAAACCTCCTCCATCGCCACCACGTGGTCGATGTAGCCCATGCCGGCACCGCCGTATTCGTCTTCCACGGTGATCCCGAGCAGGCCCATCGCGCCGAGCTTCGGCCAGAGGTCGGGGGGGAATTCGTTGTCGCGGTCGATGGCGGCGGCGCGCGGCGCGATCTCGGCGGCGGCGAAGGCCGCCACCTGCGCGCGCAGCATCTCCGTGGTCTCGCCGAGGCCGAAGTCGAGGCTCGGCAGGCGGTTGGACAGGGCGGGCATGGGCGGGCGGTCCTGGGGGCGGGATGCGGCAGGATGGCGGAATTCGGGTGGGGGGGGAAGCGGAGGGGTGGGGCGGGGGTGCGGCGGGGCGGGGTGGGGTTTTGCGGCGGGTGCAGCCTGTTCAAAGCTCGCACGCGTGCCGAAAAGGATGCACCTCGCCTCAATCAGCTGCACTAAAAAAATCCTCCCCAAGTATGTCGTAGCGAGTGAATTGTGGTGACCTCCCATCCGTAATCGGGCGGCCGCCATAGGCGATGTGGCGTCACAGATGTTACTTGCCGATGTACTTGCAGATGTGGCTCCGACCTTCCTAGATTTTTTGCGGTTACATCCCGGCTCAGATTGGCGCTGCACATGATTGCGGCCCGCAGTTGGAGGCCGCAATCGTGTGCAGCACCCTTGCCCATTGGTTCGTCCGCCTCGCCGTCGCACTGGCGATAAGCATGCCCGCCGTTGCGCAGGCGCGCGGTGGATCCGGTGGAGGTGGCCACGGCGGAGGCAGCCATCGCGGCAACTTCGCTTTCCACAACCGTTATGGGTTTCGCAATCATCGTGCTGCTTTCAACCGGCGCTTCTACGGTTATGGCTATCCTCTCTATGGATATGGATATAGCGACTATGATTGTGGCTATTATGATTGCGGCTACAGCACGACGGCAGGCTTGGCTGTTGCATCCGTGCCCACAATTGTCGTCCAGATCGTGCCGGCGGGCGGCAGTGTTGCAAGCGGCGATCCTGGTGCTCCAGCGTCCCCTCAGGTTTGGCATCGCGATGAGCACGGCACATGGCACGAAGAGTCCGCCGGCAATTCCGGAGGTGCGCCGCCGAGGTAATTGAAGGCCGAGCTGCGATCCGACCCGAAGCACAGGGTTCACTATGTGCACCGAGTGCCTTTCAGCAGAATTCCTGACTGTTCCGATACAAGAACATGATTAACGACCGCAGGTCCGCTTTCCACCCATCTCCGCCAAGACCGGCACGTGGACGCATGTCCGCTTCTGGAGTGGCGGGCAAAATGGTTGGGTAACCGCGATGGCCGCAAACGAACCTTCGGCCCGACAACGCAGCTCCCCCCACGCCCGCCTTATGTAGCTGCCCGCGCCGACACAGCGCCGCCCGATCGGCACTCCTCCACTTTCCCCATACGCCCACCGAAAGACATCAGCCCCCCAGCCATCCCCAACCCTTGACTCCGTCAACCATCCCCTTGACCCTGTCAACCATGTCCGACCCCGACCGCATCGCCGCCGTCCGCCGCTTCAACCGCTTCTACACCGCGCGCATCGGCGTCCTCCGCGAGGGCCTGCACCACAGCAAGTTCAGCCTGGCCGAAGCCCGCGTGCTCTATGAACTCGCCCAGCGGGAGACCACGGGCGAGACCACCACCGCCGGGGCGATCGCCCGCGCGCTCGACCTCGATCCCGGCTACCTCAGCCGCATCCTGGCGCGTTTCCTGCGCCGCCGCCTGGTCGCGCGCACCCGCTCGGGCGACGACGGCCGCCAGCACCTCCTCCGCCTCACCGCCGCCGGCAGCAAAGCCTTCGCCCCGCTGGATGCCGGCGCGCGGGAAGAGATCGGCGCCCTGCTCGCCCCCCTCCCCGACCCCGCGCAGGCGGCGCTGGTCGGCGCGATGGCGGGGATCGAGACCCTGCTCGCCCCCGCGCCGCGCGCCCCGGCGACGCTGCGCCCGCCGCGCCCCGGCGACATCGGCTGGGTGATCGCCCGCCACGGCGCCCTCTACGCGGAGGAATACGGGTTCGACGCGCGGTTCGAGGCGCTGGTCGGCAAAGTCGCGGCCGGGTTCCTGGCGACACACGACCCGGCGCGCGAGGCCTGCTGGATCGCGGCCCGCGACGGGGTGAACCTCGGCTCGGTCTTCCTCGTCCGCGCCGGCGACGAGCTCGCGAAGCTGCGCCTGCTGCTGGTCGAGCCGGCCGCGCGCGGCGAGGGGCTGGGCCGGCTTCTGGTCGCGACCTGCATCGATTTCGCCCGCGCGCGCGGCTACCGGCGCATCACGCTCTGGACCAACGACGTGCTGGTGGCGGCGCGGCGGATCTACCAGGCCGCCGGCTTCCGGCGTATCGCCAGCAAGCCGCACGCCGATTTCGGGCCGCCGATGCTGGGCGAGGACTGGGAACTCGACCTGCGGCCATGACCCGCCGCGACCCCCGCGCAGGCGGCGACCGATGATCCTCCGCGCATGGCGCGCCCGCGCCCGGCACGCCACGACTGATGCCTGTCCGGAACATTCCCGCACCGGCGTCGTCCCGCAGTTGCGCGGCATCGCCGGCTTCCTCGGCGCCCCGTTGGCCCGCCGCCCGACCGAGGCCGGGATCGAATTCACCGTGCTGACCCGATGGCGCACGATGGAGGCCGTCCGCGCCTTCGCCGGGGGCGGAGGCGGAGCAGGCGGTCGTCGAACCAGGGCCATCGCGTGGACGCCCCTGTTCTCGCGCATCCCACGAGACGATGCGTTGGTGGACCCGCATCCCCGGCGGCCCCTGTTGTCCCGCCCGCCCGCCCCGTCACGGCCGGGCCTTGATCCCCGTCACGGCCGATCTGGAGCCCCCCGTCATGGCCGGCCTGGAGCCGGCCATCTACCCCCGATCGTCCGCGTGCGGATGGCCGGCTCAAGGCCGGCCATGACGGAAAGGCCGAGGCGCCGGGAAATGGACCGCCAAGAGAACGGTTCGGGCAATCGCCCGCACTGCCCGCACAAACCTGTTGCCTCGCCCCGGGCGTATGTTCTATATTTGTTCGCAACCCATGACCCCCACCCCCCTCCTCGACCGCCTTACCAGCCTCATCGCCTGGCTGGCCGACCGTATCGGCGGCTTGTGCGATCAGGCGGGGCGCGATCAAGCGGGGGACGATCAGGCGGGGGCGCATCAGGCGGGGGCCCATCAGGCGGCCCTGGCACCCGCGCACGCCGGCGCCCTGATCGCCCGGCTACGCCATCTCGCGGCCCGGTTCCGCGCCGTCGCCTCCACCCCGATCCCGCCCCCGAAGCCCGCTCCCAAGCCGGCCGAACCGAGATTCGTTCCCACCCACAGCTTGCGCTTCGCTCCAGCGGACCCGCCGCCCGCGCGCACCGGGCTGCCGCGGACCTGGCGCTGGCTGCTGCGGCTGCTCCCGCAAGCCGCCGCCGGCCGCGCGCAGATGGAAGACCTGCTGCGCGAGCCGGCGATGGCGGAGATGCTGGCCGCCGATCCCCGGCTGGGGCCGATCCTGCGCCCGCTTGGCTGGATGCTCGGGGTGGATCGCGCGCTGCTGCCCGCCGCGCGGCGGCGGCGCCGGCCCGTGATCCTGGTGCTCGGCGGGCGCGCGGAGGCCGAGGCGGCGGCGGCCGACTACGCTTGCGCGCGGGCGAAGGATGTTTCCGTGACGGACATTATCGCGCTGTGGTGCCTGCCCGCCGCGGGTCGGCGGGACCGGCGGCCGGTCTGGCGCGGGTGCGCGGGGCTGGCGCTGGCGGATGGGACGCAAATTCCGGGCTGAGCCGGTGCGGCGGACGCGCGACCTAATCGTTGCGATAACGAACTTAATTGCTCCCCTCTCAATTGCCCCCCTCTTAATTGCCCCCTGGGGGCTTGGGTCGGTATCCGGGTGGCCACAAGGTCTCTCGCGGCCGGGCATGGGGCGCGATCCAAGTGTTCGCCCGATCGCCCCGGTCGTCGAACCCGGCACGATTGCCGCGCTCGCCGACTACGACGATACTGTGCGCCATCACGAGGTGATCGAGGAGGTCGCCGGCCCGTCCCCCGGCCCCTGAGCGCGCCGGGGCCGCGCGGCCGGCCCGCCGCGCCCCCGCCGGGGGAAATAGTCACCGGAAACAGCCACCGGAAACAGCCACCGGAAACAGCCCGGGGAAATCGCCAGGATGCCCTATCCCACCCACCTGCTGCCCACCACGGTGGTCGGCTCCCTCCCGCAACCCGACTGGCTGGTCGATCGCGCCACCCTGCACCACCACGGCGTCCCCCGCGTCGCCGCGGCCGACATCTGGCGCATCCCGCCCGAATTCCTGGAGGCCGCGCAGGACGACGCCACCATCCTCGCGATCCGCGACATGGAACGCGCCGGCATCGATATCGTGACGGACGGGGAAATCCGCCGCGAGAGCTATTCCAACCGTTTCGCCCTCGCGCTGGAGGGGATCGACCTCGCGCATCCGGGCGAAGTTCGCTCCACCGGCGGGCGCACGACGCCGGTCCCGCGCGTGATCGGGCGCATCCGCCGCCGCGGCCCGGTGGAACGCCGCGACGCCGAATTCCTGCGCGCCAACACCGATCGCGCCACCAAGATCACCCTGCCCGGCCCGTTCACCCTCTCGCGCCAGGTGGAGAACGCGTTCTACGCCGACCCCGCGGAACTCGCGATGGACTACGCGATCGCCGTGAACGAGGAACTGCGCGACCTCAAGGCCACCGGCGTCGACGTGGTGCAGCTCGACGAACCCTGGGTGCGCACCGCGCCGGACGCAGCGAGCGCCTACGGGCTTGCCGCGATCGACCGCGCGCTGGAGGGGATCGCAGGCCCCACCGTCGTGCATCTCTGTTTCGGCTACGCCGCGGTGGTGCAGGACAAGCCGAGCGGCTACGGCTTCCTCGGCCAGCTCGCCGCCTGCGCCGCCAGCCAGATCTCGATCGAGGCCGCGCAGCCGAAGCTCGACCTCGGCGTGCTCGCGGATCTCGCGGGCAAGACGATCCTGCTCGGCGTGCTGGATCTCGGCGATCCGGCGATTGAGACGGCGGAAACCGTCGCCGGCCGCCTGCGGGCGGCGCTGCGGTGGGTGGAACCGGGGAAGCTGGTCGCCGCCCCCGATTGCGGCATGAAATACCTGCCGCGGGCCAGCGCGCAGGGCAAGCTATGCGCACTGGCCCAGGGCGCGGCGCTCGTGCGCGCGGAGCTGGGCGGGGCGGGCTGAGGGGCGCTGGCGGATGCCTCCACGCCGCCCGCATTGGCCTGCAACGCTCGCGACGCAGCTCCGCTAAACGCCAGGGCAATCGGGTGAACCGGAAAACTGGCGCGGACAGCGCCTCCTTCACCTCTCCCGCGCGCTGGGGCAGAGGTCGGTTCGCGCAGCGAACCGGGTGAGGGAACCGGGCCTCGCGCCCTCATCCGCCGTGCTGCGCACGGGGACCTCTCCCGCTTGCGGCGCAGTGCGGGAGAGGGGGTTGGCATGGCGGCCGGTGCGGCGGGACCGCGCCAAATGCGATCGCTCTGCGCCGCCGTTACCCGACCCCTGGGCTTGCCGCCCCCTGGGCTTGCCGACCCCTGGGCTTGCCCGCTGGTACGTGCTACGGCCGGCGCCGGTTGCGAACGGAGAACCCCATGTCCGAGTCCATGCCCGCCCCGCAAGCCACCGGGCAGTCGACCCAGCCGCTGGTGGTGAATATCCAGTACGTGAAGGATCTGTCGTTCGAGGTGCCGGGGGCGCCCCAGATCTTCACCCAGCTCCGCTCCCAGCCGCAGGTGAACATCAATCTCGACGTGCAGGCACGCCGGCTCGAGGACGGACCGAATTTGTTCGAGGTGATGCTGGTGATCCGCGCCGAGGCGCAGGAACCCGCCGCAACGAACGGCGCCGGCAATGGCCAGGGCGGCACCGCGCCGACGATTTTCGTGGCCGAGCTCACCTATGCCGGCGTGTTCACCCTGACGGGCCTCGCGGAAAACGCGATCGAGCCGGTGCTGCTGGTGGAATGCCCGCGCATCCTGTTTCCTTTCGCGCGCAACATCCTGGCCGACGTGACCCGCGACGGCGGTTTCCCGCCGGTGCTGCTGCAGCCGATCGATTTCGTCGCACTGTGGCAGGCACGCCGGGCGCAGGCGAGCCAGACCGCCGCGGCGTGATCCCCGCCCCCAGGGCATATCAAGCGGCATATCAAGCGGCACATCCAAGCGGCACATCAACGGGGGCACATCAAAGGGCACGGTATTGGGGCACGCGACATCGGCGCATCGCCGCGTCTCGTGCGGCCCAGCTTGATCCCCCGCCGGTGCCGCCCCACCTCCCGATCGCAGGTTCCCGCCACTCCCTGGCTGCCCCGCATGGCCGCCCTCCCCTGGTCATTCCTTCCCTGGCCATTCCTGCCCTGTCCGCAACAACGAGGTCCGCGATGAGCGCGAACACCAAGCCGGTCACCGACACCAGTTTCGCCACCGACGTGCTGGGCGCGCCCGGCCCCGTCCTGGTCGATTTCTGGGCCGAGTGGTGCGGTCCCTGCAAGATGATCGCGCCCGCGCTCGAGGAGCTGGCCGATGAGTTCGCCGGCAAGATGACCGTGGCGAAGGTGAATATCGACGACAATCCCGTCTCCCCCAACACCTACGGCGTGCGCGGCATTCCGACCCTGATCCTGTTCAAGGACGGCAAGCCGGCGGCGACCCAGGTCGGCGCGCTGCCCAAGGGCCGGCTGAAGGACTGGATTGCCGGGAATCTCTGACCCTGGCGAGGGGCGCGTGGCGACGAAGCCCCCGGGCCGCGTCGCCGCCGCCCGCCGCGCTACGGCCGGGCCGCGGTCTTCCCCCGGCACCGGCCGTCGACGAGGCCGGGGTGGGCCGGAATCCCCGTTGACCCGGCCGTCTGCACTGGCGGGAGAACCACCGCCGTCGGTACCACCGCCCTCGGCACTACCGGTACGAGCGGCAGCCGATCCCGCGGCGCCGGCCGCCGACGCGGCGCCGCTTCCGATACACCTTCCCTCCGAGCCACCGCGCGCCCCCCCGGGTGCCGGCCGGACGCTCCCGCTGTCCGCCGCCGCGGCGCTGCGCCTACTGCTGGGCACCGGGACGGACGCGCTGCGCGCCGACCTTCCCCCCGCGCTCGCCGGCGACGCCGAGGCGGTGCATCGGATGCGCACCACCCTGCGCCGCACGCGGGCCGTGCTGCGGCTGTTCCGGCCGCTGCTGCCGGCCGCGGCGGGGGCCCACGACCGGGCGCTGCGGCGTATCGGACGGGCGCTGAGCGCGGCGCGCGACTGGGATGTGTTCCTCGACGAGACCCTGCCTCGCGCCGCTGCCGACGGTGTCCCTGCAGCAGCTCTGGCCGCGCTGCGGCGCGCCGGGGAGACCCGGCAGCGCGCCGCCTACGCGAGCCTGCGCCGGCGGCTGGGCGGTCCGGCGGTGGCCGAGGTGACGGGATCCCTCCTCGCCTGGGCGGCGGAGCTGGAGCCGCCGACACCCGCGCTCGCG
Organism: uncultured Pseudomonadota bacterium; assembly: GCA_963708095.1. Lineage (GTDB taxonomy): Bacteria > Pseudomonadota > Alphaproteobacteria > Acetobacterales > Acetobacteraceae > JAJZVS01. Next base: position 143,879 of record OY970182.1, on the reverse strand, counting down.
CGATCGCTCGCCGCGCTGGGCCCGCGGCTGTCGGGCCGGCTCGTACGCCAGGTCCGCCGCCGTGGCCGGAACCTCGCCGGGGCAAGTCCGGCGGCGCTGCATGCGCTACGCAAGTCCGTCCGCCGGCTGCGCGATGCGACCGACAGCCTGATCCCGCTCGGGGGCCGGCGGCAGGGCGCGGGGTCGCTGCGCGCCTGCCGCAAGCTGGCCGATCGGCTGGGACGGCTGAACGACGCCACGGTCGCGGCGGCGTTGGCCGCGCGCCTGGCCGGGCCGCGCGGCGCCGGCCCAGCGGCCGCCGCGGCGCTGTCGGACTGGGCGGACCGCGCCGGGCGGCGGGCCTTGCCGCGCGTCGGAAAAGCCTGGAAGGCGCTGCGCCGCAGCGGGCCGTTCCGCAAGCACTGATACCGGCGGCCTCTTCGGCCGGCCGGTATCGCGCATGGGGTTGGCGGGGCGGCCATGCGCAAAATCAAGGACATACCAGCGGCCAGGTGGACGCCGGACGAGTCATCGGCCGGGGCCGCTGGTATGAGCGCGGCGCGCCGGGCGAGACGTGCGTCATTCGCCATGGCAGCCGATCGTTGTCGTTTCCTTGCCGCATGTTTACTCTCCGCAGTCGTCATGCAGGCGATCCGTTTTCTTGCCCTCATCGGACTGTTGGCGGTGGCCGGCTGTGCCGCGCGGCCGCCCACCGCATCACAGGCGCCGGCGGTCTGCATGCAGTCCGGAATGGCCTCCTGGTACCGTCCGGCTGCCGGGCATGCGCGGCAGGCCGACGGACAGCACGCCTCTCCCGACGGCCTTACGGCCGCGCATCCCTTCCTTCCATTCGGAACCACGGCGCAGATCACGGACCTCGAGACCGGCCGCTCGGTCACGGTCCATATCGAGGATCGCGGCCCGTTCGTGAACGGCCGGATCATCGATTTGTCCGCCGCCGCGGCACGGCAACTCGGGATGCGCTCGGGCGGGGTGACGCGGGTGCGGCTGCTCGCAATCCCCGGTCACGCCGGCCCGCTGCCCCCGACATCCGGAAGCGGGGCGCCGCTGCCCTGCACACCCGAAAGCTCCGCCGTCCCTCCCGCATAACGGCGGCCGGCGCGGAGGCCGGGCGTCGCGCCGGCGCGAATTCACGAAAACGCGAGATCATGACCGCAAGGTGTAAAGTTACGCTCTGAAATATCGCCGCCCGACGATCGACACGATGGGCACCTATGTTCCCTCGGTTGCAATCGAGGAGTGGATCGGATGCGTGCCAGACCTGTCGTCTTCGTGGCATTACTGGCCGGGATGGCGGCCGGCATGGCCGGCACCGCCCGTGCCGACCGCGACGATTGGGGACGCGGCTGGGGCGGCCCGTCCGTCAGCTTCGGCTTCGCCGTGCCGGCCTACGCTCCGCCGCCGGTGTACTATGCCCCGCCGCCGCCGGTTTATTACGCGCCGCCGCCGCCCGCCTATTACCCGCCACCGCCGCCCGCCTATTACCCGCCGCCCCCGCGGGCCTATTACCCGCCGCCCTCGCCGGTCGTGGTTGCGCCCCCGGCCGTTTCGTTAGGTATCTCGATCCCGGTGCGCTGACGCCGGCGCGGGCGTTCTCTCCCCCGGAACGCACGGACGCGTCACCACCCGGGCAGACAAGGCGGGGGCAGGGCTTATCGCCCTGCCCCCGCCTTTGCGTCCCCCGCCTTTGCGTCCCCCGCCTTTGCGTCCCCCGCCTTTGCGTCCGGGAGGCGCCGATGCGACCGCCACTGTGGTCGCACCGCACCTGCCGCTGACGGACCCCCTGGCTATCGGCTGAGATTGATGGTGTTCGGGCTGGTCACCGCCCCGCCGATGGCGCCCACGGCACCCCCGATCAGCGCGCCGGTGGCCGGACTGCCTCCGGTGGCCGCGCCGACGATGGCGCCGGTGCCGGCGCCAATCGCACCGCCCGAGAGAGCCCGGCTTCCCGGCGTGTAGCCGCAGCCGCCCAATCCGAGCACGACGCCGAACAGGGCGGTGATCAGAAGCTGTTTGCGAACGGTCATGATATACCTCAGCTGTTCCGTCTATGTCCCGGCCGTCGTTCGGCCTTCGCCGTCGCAGGGCCGGTGCGAAGCCGGGCCTGTCGATGCCCGCTCGCCACTCCACCGTGCGCCCGCAGGCCGGGGAACGGTCGGAACGAACCGCGACAGGTTCCCGCGAACCCGGACACTATTGATGGTAACAAAAATAAGGCAGGATCCGGACCGTGCCGATCACAGTTCGCGGCGCTCCCTCCGGAGGATCTGCCGACCGCGGCTTGGCGGGCGACGCCGGAGGGCGTAGCGCACGGTGCCGCGGGCGCGCCGTGCGGATCGTCTCCCGCCGGGACAACGGGCAGGCGTACCCGCTCGCCGTGGCACCTGCCGCATCGCCGCGCTTGCCGCCGCCGGCGCCGCGCGCCAGTCTCCGCTCCTAAGGCGACAAATCGGGAGGAACAACCATGGCGGCCATTCACGCCAGGCTCACCCACATGGGTCTGTATGCGCATGACCTGAAACGGATGATCGGGTTCTACACCGAGGTGCTGGGCCTGATCGTCGCCGATCGCGGCCCGGGCCGGGCGCCGGGGACCGAAATGGCGTTCATGACCGCCGATCCCGCCTGCCACCACCAGGTGGTGCTGGTCTCCGGCCGGCCGGAGACCGCGGGCTACAACCCGATCAACCAGATTTCCTTTACCGTCGGCTCGCTCGCCGAACTGCGCGCCGTACGCGACCGGGCGCTGGCCCGCGGAGCCACAGCGCTGCGCCAGGTGAACCACGGCAACGCCTGGTCGATCTATTTCCGCGATCCGGAGGGCAACACGTTGGAAGCCTATCTCGACACGCCGTTCCACGTGCCGCAGCCGCGCGGGGACGCGCTCGACCTCGACCAGCCGGATGCGGCGATCCTGGCCGCGACCGAGGTTGCGTGTCGCGCCGATCCCGGCTTCCTGCCGCGGGCGGACTATACGCGGCAGGTCGCCGCGCGGCTGGCGTAGAGGCGCGCGGTGCCGGGCCAATCCCAGGGGTTGAAGCGGCTGATCGACGGCGACCAGCCCGTGCACGCGCCCCTCGTGCTCAACCCGCTGATGGCGCGGCTGGCCGCAGCAACGGGATTCCCCGCGTTGTATCTGGGCGGCGGGTCGATGGGCTACCTGACCTGCTTCACCGAGGCGAACCTGTCGCTTACCGAGATGGTGCACGCGGGGCTCGATATCCGCGCCGCCTGCGACCTGCCGCTGATCCTGGACGGGGCCTGCGGCTGGGGCGATCCCATGCACTTGCGCCGCACCATCCCGCTGGCGGAGGAAGCCGGCTTCGCCGCGATCGAGATCGAAGACCAGATCCTGCCCAAGCGCGCGCACCACCACATCGGCATCGAACACCTGATCGACGCGGATCTGATGACCGCCAAAGTCGCCGAGGCGGTGGCGGCGCGACGGTCCGCCGATTTCCTGATCATCGCGCGCACCAACGCGGTGCGCGACATCTCCATGGACGAGGCGCTGCGCCGGGGCGAGGCCATGAAACGCGCCGGCGCCGACATGCTGTTCATCACCGCGCGCAAGCCGGAGGAACACCGGATCATCGCCGAACGCCTGCCCGGGCCGCTGATGTATATGCGCCTCCCGGGCGGCGATCAGTCCATTCCGGTGCCGGAGCTGTTCCGGATGGGGTTCCACCTGTTCGTCGACCCGGTCACCCCCTTGCTCGCGATGCACCGCGCGCTGCGCGACTCCTACGTGGCGCTGCACGCCGGCCGGCCCGACCCGTTGGTGGGCGAGGACCCGCGCGGCGAACAGGACCGGATGCACGCGACGATCCGGCTGGAAAGCCTGCTCGCGATCGAGCGGCGGACGGTCGAGCGGTAACGTCCACCCGCGGCATGTCGAGGGCAATCACCTGGGGCGCACATCCGGCTGCGGCAGGCAACCGGCTCTCTGTGACCTCATCCTTCCTTCCCTTGTTTTCTTCGCGTTTGAATCAAGGGAGGGCAGGTCTGCACGGGGCAAAGCGACGCCGGGCAAATCCGGTCGACCCGCCCGCACAAGTCGGCGCACGGAGCGGATGGCCGCGGTCCGACGGGAGGCGCACATCTGCCCCCGGCACCAACCGGAGCACCCTGCCATGACCGCATTCCGCTGCATCCCCATCGACCCCGCGATCGCCGACCGCTTCCGCGCCACCGGCATCGACGACGGCGGCAACCACCTGCGCCGCATGGCGGCCGATCACCCGAGCCCCTGCCGCGTCTGCCTGTGCGACGCGCAGGAGGGCGAGCCGGTGCTGCTCGGGTCGTACCACCTGCCCAGACCGCGCGGCATCTACTGGACCCCGAGCCCGATCTTCGTGCACGCATCCCCCTGCACGCCGTTCACGGCCGCCGCAACCATCCCGGAGATCGTGCGGAGCCGGTTGGTGTCGGTGCGCGCCTACGATGCGACGGACCAATGCCTGTACGACCTCGGGCACGCCGGCGAGGGCGACGGAATTGATGCCCCGCTGGCGCATGCACTCGCCGATCCGCGCACGGCGTTCGTGAACATTCACACGGCCAAGCCAGGCTGCCTGCTGTGCCGGGTTGAAGCCGGATAAACGCCGCGGGGCAGAAGGTATCGATCGGCGGAAAGATTGCAGGGGTGGAAACAACGCAAAGAAGGGGACAGCCTGTCGAAGGCTGCCCCTTTCCCTTCGCAAATACCGGTCGTTTGCTGAGCGCGGACGGTTCGTCTTACAGCACGTTGCGATTGCGCCGACGCCAAACAAGGCCGAGCCCCAGAAGAGGCGTACCGAAAAGGGCGAGCGACCCAGGCTCTGGTACCGAGGTCCTCGGGTCCTGCGTGAGCGTCAAGGTATACTGTTCGGCGATTGTGTTGCCGCCCTGGTTGCCGCAGCTATCGTCCCAACCGCAGTTGCCGCCGTCTTGAATGGTCATGACCGCACCGTCTGCGAATGCGACCGTGAATCCAGAGGGGTTCAGGCTGAAACTGCTGGCGTTATATTGGACGGTACCTGTCTCGACACAGTTATTGGTCGTGCAGGACACCATCGCCGAACCATCGGAAAAGTCGCTGAATGTAATGGTTAGTGCAGAAGAACCGTTACGGCCGGTGGTAATATCGAAAAGATCTCCCTGTACGGGGTTTCCCGGACTGAGGCTAAGTGAAAATCCGTTATCGGTCAACGTGTTGCCGTTGTTGGACACCGTCCCGCCGGCAAATGGCGTTGTGCCGACGTCGAGATTAAAGCTGCCATTACTGGAAGTGACTGTAACATTCCCCGTAATCGTGACGGCCTTGGCTGCCCCTGCGCCGACCATCATCAACGGGAAAACGAGTAGTGCCGCCAGCGCCGCGATGCGCTTGGTGTTCATCGAGTTGTCTCCTGGTTCGTAGGATGAAATCAGAAAGCGAGATGCCTGCGGGAGCGCAAACCGCATTTCTGCGGCCGCGTCGACGTGAGATCAGGACAACGATCTAGATGACAAATCGGAAAGTTCTTATCCAATTATAAATTGCGTTACGACCGTCGCTAGTACGTAACACCGAGAGCCGTCCCAGATATTCGGGCCGAAGCGGCGCGGCATGTTCAAGCGTCCTCGGCCGGCAGCGTGATGGCTTGGCCGTGCATGCGCGTTGCCCAAGACGAACGATCGATCGGGGTTGGCCGGACGCCGCGACCAGGCAACGCCGTGTTGGACAGAACTGCCATGTCGGCCAACCGGGGCGCCGCGCGGCTGCCACGCGAACAACCGCCCCGACGCCGACGGCCCCGCCGATTGCCGCGCTCCGCCGCGCTGCTATGCTCGCCCGGCTGCGTGCAGGAGAGCCCGAGTGTCCGCCGTCTTCGCCTTCCCGCCTCCGCCGCCCTGCCCGGAAGCGGAAATCCTGCGCTCCGAGGTCCGTGCCTTCCTGGCAACCGCGCTTGCCGAGCGCCCGCCGCTCAAGCGCGCCGAAAGTTGGACCGGGCATGATTTCGGCTTCTCCCGCGCGATGGGTGGACGCGGCTGGATCGGCATGACCTGGCCGAAGCGCTACGGCGGGCAGGAGCGCAGCGCGCTGGAACGCTACGTGGTGCTGGAGGAGATGCTGGCCGCCGGCGCTCCGGTCGGCGCGCACTGGATCGCCGATCGCCAGTCCGGTCCCGCCATCCTGCGTTACGGCAGCGAGGCGCAGAAGCAGGCAATCCTGCCGCGCATCGCCGCGGGGGCGTGTTATTTCTGTATCGGCATGAGCGAGCCCGACACCGGCTCCGACCTCGCCTCCGTGCGCACCCGCGCGGTGCGCGACGGCGACTCATACGTGGTGAACGGGACGAAGGTGTGGACCTCGCACGCCCAGTTCTCCCACTACATGATCCTGTTCTGCCGCACCGGCGCCGCCGAGGACCGCCATGGCGGCGTCAGCCAGTTCCTGGTGGACCTGCAGAACACGCCTGGCATCGCCATCCGTCCGATCCTCGCGCTGACCGGGGAGCATCATTTCAACGAGGTGGTGTTCCAGGACGTGCGCCTGCCGGCCGACGCGCTGCTCGGGCGCGAAGGCGACGGCTGGGCGCAGGTGACCGGGGAGCTTGCGTTCGAGCGCAGCGGGCCGGAGCGGTTCCTCTCGTCCTTCACCTTGCTGGTCGAGCTGGTGCGCGCGCTCGGCGACCATCCGTCCGACGCGGCGCTGGTCGCGATCGGCCGGCTGTCGGCGCATCTGCTGACATTGCGGCGAATGTCGCGCTCGGTCGCCGGGATGTTGCAGGCAGGCGAGAATCCGGCGCTGGCGGCGGCGCTCGTGAAGGACCTCGGCGCGCTGGTGGAGCAGGAAATCCCCGAGATCGCGCGCCAGTTGATCGCCGCCGAGCCCGACACGACGTCGACGCGGGATTGCGTCGCCGTGCTGGGCTATACGATGATGCACGCGCCGTCCTTCTCCTTGCGCGGCGGCACGCGGGAAATCCTGCGCGGCATCGTCGCGCGCGGGCTCGGATTGCGCTGACCATTTGCGGGATCATTCCATGACCGAACATGTCTTGTACCGCCAGGAAGGCGGCATCGTCACCCTGACCCTGAACGCGCCGGAGCGGCGCAACCCGATCTCCGAACGCGGCATGGTCGATGCGATCGTGGACGTACTGGAACGGATCGACGCCGATCCTTCGGTGCGGGCGGCGATCCTGACCGGGGCGGGGACGGCGTTCAGCTCCGGCGGCGACATGCGCGCGATGCAGGACGCCGCCGCCGCCCGCGCGGCCGCGCCGGCGGCCACGCCCGCCTATTACCGGCACGGCATACAGCGCATCCCGCTAGCGTTCGAGCGGCTCAATGTGCCGATCATCGCCGCGGTGAACGGGCCGGCGATCGGCGCCGGGCTCGATCTCGCCTGCATGTGCGACATCCGCATTGCGGCGGAAAGCGCGCGCTTCGCCGAAAGCTTCGTGAAGGTCGGCATCATCGCCGGCGACGGCGGCGCCTGGCTGCTGCCGCGGCTGGTCGGCTTCTCCAAGGCTGCGGAGATGGCCCTTACCGGCGACGCCCTGACCGCGGCCGAGGCGCTTGCCTGCGGGCTCGTTTCCCGCGTCGTGGCGGATACGGAACTTCTGGACGCCGCGGGCGCGCTCGCCGCACGCATCGCCGCCAACCCGCCGCATGCGGTACGGATGACCAAGCGGCTGCTGCTGGAGGGCCGGAACATGCGCATGGACAGCCTGCTGGAGATGGCGGCGGCGATGCAGGCGCTGGTGCACGCGACGGAAGACCATCGGGAAGCGGTGGCGGCGTTCCTGGAGAAGCGCCCGCCGCGATTCGCCGGCGCATAACTGCGGCGATCTCGGCTTCGCGTGCCCGGCGCCCGGCCGGGCGCGGCATGCAGCGCGGTCCTCGGGCGCGTGCCGCGCGGTTTGCCAATCGCGCGACCCTGGGCGACGAGGCGCCGTTCCTATATCATACCGATGCTTCACCGTACCGGTCCCGTGGCGCGCCAATCGCCTATCGTACCCGTCCCGTAAGCGCATCGGCCCCCTGGCGCGCGCGTCCGTCGCGACGCCCACAAGGCGCCGCGGCCGCCCGGCACTGCATTTCGTGCCGTTCGCGCACGAAAGCTTGAGTTTGAGGACCGGCGCCCAGTGCCCAGATCGGGGTTTCGATCTGACGTCGCCATCACTTGCTTCGTCGCGGGCCGACGCCGAGACGACCGGACTTCCGCGTTTCCCTCGATAAACTCCCGTGGAGACTTCCCATGCGCCTGTCCTGGCTGGTTATTCTTCTCCCACTCGCCCTCGGTGGATGCTTCGTCACCAACCCCGCGCCGCCGCCGGCCCACACGACCATCGTGGTTCCGCAGGGCTCTACCGTCGCCTGCAGCGACGGCAGCGCACCGCCCTGCCAGTAGGCGCCGCCTGACGCTGCGGGCGGGCGTCCCCCGGCCGCCCGTATCCGTCGGATCCACGATCTGACTCAAGCGACGCCCCCGGGCGAGGTGCCCGCTGCCGGGAGACCGATCGTCATCGGGGGGCGGGCGCCCGCCTGCGTGTCGCCGTCGGCACCGGCCCATCGGATCGGGGGCGTGGCATGGCCTGAGCCGCCAGTGCCGACCGGCACCTCCCCTGCCCAGCGCCACCCCTGCATTTGCGCCCCGCCGCTCCCGGCGCCATGCTGTGCCCATTGCCCTCTTGGCACAGAAGGCCCGAGTTATGGCCGACACGTCCCCCTTCCGCCCCGCCGCGCCCGGCACCCAGCCGCCGTACGACGTGCCCGCCTATCTCGGCACGCGCAAGCGCCACCCGCTGCAGCCGCTGCACCGGCTCGACCAGACGATCACCGAGACCACCGGCCCGCGCTTCACCCCGGCGCAATTCCCGCCCAACGCGGATCTTTCGCGCGTCGACGGCAGGTCCGCCCAGGGCCAGCGCATCGTCGTCGCCGGTACGATCACCGATGAGGATGGGCGTCCGGTGCCGCACACCATGGTGGAAATCTGGCAGGCCAACGCCGCGGGCCGCTACCACCATCCGGCGGACCAGCACGACGCGCCGATAGACCCGCATTTCAGCGGCGACGGCCGCGTGTTCACCGATGCGAACGGGCGCTACCGCTTCCTCTCGGTGCTGCCCGGCGCCTATCCGTGGCCCAACCACAAGAACGCCTGGCGGCCGAACCATATTCATTTCTCGTTCTTCGGTCCGGCGTTCGCCACCCGCCTCATCACCCAGATGTATTTTCCCGGCGATCCGCTGCTGGCGTTCGACCCGATCTACAACGGCGTGCCGGACCTCGCAGCGCGGGAGCGGCTGGTGGCGGCGTTCGATCTCGACCTGACCGAGCCGGACTATGCGCTCGGCTATCGGTTCGACGTCGTGCTGCGCGGACGCGCGGCCACGCCGATGGGGATCTGAACCGATGCCGATCGCGACCGCGAGCCAGACCATCGGTCCGTACTGGCATCTGATCGAGGATCGGACCTGGGCCGACCTCACCCGCTTCGGCGCGACGGGCGAACGGATCACCCTGTCCGGCACCGTCACGGATGGCGACGGCGCCCCGTTTTCGGACGTGTGCGTCGAGCTGTGGCAATCCGACCCGCCCGCGTCCGAGCAGTTCCCCGCGTTCGGCCGCAGCCGCACCGACGCGGCGGGGGGGTATCGTTTCACCACCCTGAAACCGGGCCCGGTGGCGGGCCGAGGCAACGCGATCCAGGCGCCGCACTTCGCCCTTTGGGTGCTGGGGCGCGGACTGATGCGCGGCCTCGCCACCCGCGTCTATTTCGCCGGCGATCCGCGCAACGAAACCGACACGGTGCTGGGCTCGATCGAGGACAGCGCCCGGCGGGCCACCCTGATCGCCGCGGCCGATGGGCCGGCCGCCTGGCGATTCGATATCCGCCTGCAAGGGGCGGGGGAGACCGTCTTCTTCGACGTGTAGCCGCCATTGCGGCACCGCACGGCGAACCTCCCTCCCCGGCGGACGTCCCGGACCGCCGGCACATTCCCCGACCGGCCCCTCCCTGGCCGCCGCGTCCGCACCGGCACGCCCCACCGGCACGCCCCACCGGCACACCCGGGCCCGCCTACGGCACCTCGGCAGGGAGGCGAACGACGGAATTGCACGGGCGCGTGCGGCACCCGCTTGTGAGCAGACGTGCGCGGTGCGTCTCCCCAGATTTGACGTAAGCGCCCGCCTGGTCGCTGCCGCCTGCCCCCACGGCCATGCCGCCAGAGAAAAGACGCACCCTGATGACCGCACAACGATCGACGGCAACGCCCGACGCATGGGCGGACGACTGCGCGAGCCCCAAACGGCAGTGCGGAAGGCGCGTGCCGACCCGGCGCCAACCGGTTTCGGAGCGGACGGCATGAGCGGCGCATCGGGCTGGACCGAACATCTCCCCGCACCCCAGCCCGGAGTGCTGCCGGCATCCTCCGCCGCACCCGGCCCGGTTGTGGTCGCAATCCCGGCGCGCGACGAGGAGCAGGGGATCGCGGATTGCCTGCAGGCGCTCGCCCTCCAAACCCTGGTCCCGGACCACATCGTGCTGCTTTTGAACAACTGCGCGGATGCGACCGCTGTCGTCGCCCGGCAGGCCGCCCGCGATCCCGCTACAACCTTGCATATTTACGCGCGTGAGTTGTCGCCCGCTCTCGCAACCGCAGGCCATGCGCGCCGGCTGGCGATGCGTGCCGCAGCCGGGCTCGCCGGCCCTGAGGGCGTCCTGCTCACGACCGATGCAGACAGCCGTGCCGATCCGCAGTGGATCGCGACCAACCTCGCCGCGATCGCCGCCGGCGCCGACGCGGTTGCCGGGGCGATCGAACTCGACCCGGTGGACTGGGACAAGATCCCGTATGTCCTGCACGAGGACGATGCGCGGGAATGCGCCTACGACGCTCTCTGCGACGAAATCGTCTCGATCCTGGATCCCGATCCCGACAATTCCTGGCCGCGGCACACCTGCGACGCCGGCGCGAGCATCGCCGTCACCGCGAGGGCCTATGCGCGCGCGGGCGGCATCCCCGACCTGCCGACCGGCGAGGATCGAGCCTTCATCGCCGCCCTGCGCCGGGTCGATGCGCGTGTCCGCCATGCGCCGGAATGCCAGGTCTTCGTCTCCGGTCGCACCGAGGGGCGCGCGCAGGGCGGCATGGCCGACACGATCCGTCGGCGCCTGATCGCGCCCGACCTCATTATCGACGACCGTCTGGAGCCTGTGGACGCCTGCGCCCGCCGGGCCAGGCTGCGGCGCCTGGCCCGTGCCGCCTGGATGGGCCGCGCCTCCTTTCTCCCTCTTTCCCGTCGTGCGGGCATCGATCCCGCGCGGCTGCGGGCCCTGCTGGACCGGCCCCGGTTCGGTGCCGCCTGGGCGGAGATCGAAGCGGCCGCTCCGATCCTGGCGCGGGTGCGCGTGCCGGTCGCGGAGTTGGCACGCCAGACCGCCCGCGCCAGGGAGATCCGCGACGCACTCCGCCGGGCAACACAGGGGCTCCCCGCCATGGCAGAGTCGGCCGATGGATAGCATCGGCATCGGGCCCGGTTTGGCCACCGCCCTCCTGGAGCGACTGCAGCCGGCGCTTGCCCTGGCTGCCGCGGAGGCGGAACGGCTCGATGCGACGGGGACGTTCCCGACCGCGGCTTTGGACGGGCTGCGGGAGGCGGGTGCTCTGGCGGCGCCGCTGCGTCCGGAACTCGGCGGCCTCGGGCTCGGCACGACCCCTGCGGGCACGGGGGGGATCGTCGTCCTGCTGCGGGCGTTGGGGCGGGCGAACCTCGCACTCGGCCGCGTCTTGGAGGGACATGTCAACGCGCTGCGCCTGATCGACCGCTACGGCACGCCGGCGCAGCGCCGCCAGGCGGCCGCGGACGCGATCGACGGGCATTTGTTTGCGATCTGGGCGACCGAGACACCCGCCACGCGCGTCGTCCTCGATCGCGGGCGGCTCGTCGGGCGGAAGGCATTTGCCTCCGGCGTGGGGTTCGTCACCCGGCCCCTGATCACCCTGGAGGTTCCCGGCGAGGGGGAATGCATGGCCCTGGTCGCGCTCGCGCCCGGCCAGGGCCGCGATGGACCGGCGTTCGACCTGCACGGGATGCGCGCGGCGGCGACCGCGGCGGTGGATTTCACCGGCATTCCGCTGCCGCCGGAGGCGCGGATCGGCGCGCCGGGCGATTACATGCGCCAGCCGGAAATCTCGCTCGGCGCCTGGCGCACCCTGGCGGTGATGCTGGGCGGGCTGGACGCGCTGGTGGCTGCGTTCGCGGCCGATCTGCGGCCCCGCGGCCGCGCCGACGATCCGCACCAGCGCGCCCGGCTGGGCCGCGCCCTGATCGCGCAGGAGACCGCCTCCCGCTGGGTGCTGCGCAGCGCCGCGCTCGCCGAGGCGGACGCGCCCGATGAGGATGCCGCGAACTACGTGAAGCTGGCCCGCGTCGCATTCGAGCAGGCGTGCAGCGAGGTGATGGAGCACGCAAGGCGCGCGCTCGGCATCACGGCCTTCGTCCGCCCGCACCCGGTGGAGCGTCTGTGCCGCGACCTCGCCACCTACCTGCGCCAGCCAGCGATGGACATGGTGCTCGACGAGGCCGCGGCGCATTTCATCGACCGTCCGCTGCCGTGATCCGCGCCGCCGCCATGCTGGCCGCGTTTCGCGCGGCGCCGTTCGGCGACATCGGCGCGATGACGGGCGGCGGTGCGATCCTGGTACGCGCCCCACGTCCGGACGACGAGAGCCTCGGCTTCGGCGGCACGATCGCCGCGGCAGTGGCGGGCGGGATCGCGGTGCATATCGCGGTCCTGACGGATGGAACGGGATCACACCCGGGATCGCGCCGTTATCCGCCGCCGCGATTGAAGGCAGTGCGCGCGGCCAAGACCCGCGCCGCGGCGGCGGTGATCCGACTCGACATTGCCACCCATCTGCCGGCCAAGCGGCGGGCGATCGCCGCGCATGCTGCGCAGACCAGGCGGGTGATCGACGATTCGCCGGACGGATTCCGGCTCGACCCTCTCTTCCTCGCCCTGTTCGACCGGTCGTGGGAAGTGTTGATCCTGTCATGACCGCATCGTTGCCGCCCGAGTATTTCGACGATCTGTACCGCAACGATCCCGACCCGTGGCGGTTCGCCAGCAGCGACTACGAGCGCGCGAAATATGCGCGCACCCTGGCCCACCTGGACCGCCCGTGCTACGCATTCGCGCTGGAGGTCGGCTGTTCCATCGGCGTGCTGACCGCGCAGCTCGCGCAGCGCTGCGATCGCGTGCTCGCGGTCGATGTGGCGGAGGCGGCGCTCGCGCAGGCGCGCGTCGCCTGTGCCGCGTTTCCCGGGGTCGGATTGCGCCGCAGCCGCATCCCGCGGGAATGGCCAGACGGACGCTACAACCTGATCTTGTTTTCAGAAGTCCTGTACTACCTCGACCGCGACGACGTGCGCCGCACCGCGGCACGGGCCTGCGACAGTCTCGCCCCCGGCGGAACCGTGCTGCTGGTGCACTGGACCGATCCCACGAATTATCCGCTGAGCGGCGACGAAGCGGTGGCGATTTTCGCTTCTGCCGCCGCGGGACGGCTCGCGCCGTCGCTGCACGAGACACGGGCTCAGTATCGGCTGGATCGGTTCCGGTCCGTCGATTACTGAGCCGCATCGCCGGTCGCGCAGCGGTGCCCGTCAGGCGAGACAGCGCAAGGCTTGCCACCGCTGCCGACGCCTTCCAGGGTGCCGCCTCCAGGAGAAAGACGCGCATGCCCAGCAACCCCGCCGACAGCCCGATCCTCGGTACCCTCTACGGCACCGACGCCATGCGCACCGTGTTCGACGAGACCGCCTATTTCCAGCGCATGCTGGATGTGGAGGCCGCGCTCGCCCGGGTGCAGGCGCAGCTCGGCCTGATCCCGGCCGACGCCGCGGTCCGCATTGGCCAGGCGGCAAGGTTCGAAAACCTCGATCCCGCGGCACTGGCGGCGAGCGCCCGCAACGTCGGCTACCCGGTTGTGGGGCTGGTGGCCGAGCTTTCCCGCGCGGCCGGGGAAGCAGGCGGCTGGACCCATTGGGGCGCCACCACACAGGACATCATGGACACCGCGACGGTGCTGCAGATGCGCGAGGGGCTCGCGCTGATCGACACCGAGCTTGCCGCGGTGCTTGCCGCCCTGCTCGTCCAGGCCGATCGCCACCGCGGCACGGTGATGGCGGGGCGCACGCATCTGCAGCAGGCACTGCCGACCAGTCTCGGGCTCAAATGCGCCACCTGGGCACAGCCCTTCATCGCCCATCGGCAACGTCTTGCGCAGTTGCGCCCGCGGCTGGAACAGGTGAGCTTCGGCGGCGCTGCGGGCACCTTGGCTTCGCTCGGCGAGGACGGGATCGCGGTCATGGTCGCGCTGGCCGGGGAACTCGGGCTCGCCGCGCCGGCCGCCCCCTGGCATGTCTGCCGCGATGCACTGGCGGAGGCGGTCGCGTTCCTCGGACTCGTGTGCGGCAGCCTGGCGAAGTTCGCGACCGACATCAGCCTGCTGGCGCAGACGGAAGTGGCGGAGGTGGCGGAGCCCTACGTCGCCGGCCGCGGTTCGTCGTCCACCATGCCGCAGAAGCGCAATCCGATCGCAAGCGAATATATTCTCGCCGCCGCGCGCGGCGTGCAGGCGCTGGTGCCGCTGATGCTCGGCGCCATGGCGCAGGATCACGAGCGCGGCACCGGGCCTTGGCAGGCCGAGATGCTGGCGATCCCGCAGGCCTTCGTGCTGACCCACGGCGCACTCAGTCATGCGCGCGTCATCGCGGAAGGGCTGGTGATCGACGCCGCGCGCATGCGCCGCAACCTCGAGTTGACCGGCGGGTTGATCGTGGCGGAGGCGGTGATGATGGGGCTTGCCCCGATGCTGGGCCGGGGCGAGGCACATCACGTCGTGAAGCATGCGTGCGACGTCGCGCTGGCGGAGCAGATCCCGCTGGCCGCCGCGCTGACCCGGGCGCCGGAGGTGGCAAGCCGGCTCGATGCCGCAGCGATTGCGCAGCTGATTGATCCCGGCGCGTATCTCGGCAGCGCCGATGCGTTCATCGACCGGGTGCTGGCGGCGGGGCGCGACGCCGCCGGGTGAGTTGCGCCTCTCGGAGCAAGGCAATAGGGTGAACCTCCGGCGCGCCACCTCTCCCGCACCGCGGGAGAGGGAAGAAGCTCCGTCCGCGCCGATTTTCCGGTTCACGCACAAATGTGGCCGGCCGGCTACATGCGTATCGGCAACAAGTGGCACGGTTGCAACCGATCCACGCCCTTGCAGGTATGCAACAGTTAACAAATTGTATCCCGAGCGCAGGGCATCGCAGGACCATCTACGGCTCGCGCGACTTGTCTACACAAATCTATTTCAGAAAACCATCACGCCGCCCTGCTGGTGGGGCGCCCGAGACGTGCCTAGATGCGATCCGTCCGCAGCGGCACGCCGTCGTGGACGCGCTGCACGAGCGGCGCTCGCCTCCGCGAGAAGGATCCGTCTATGCCCAACCCGATCTCGTCCGATCTTCCCCACGCCGAGAACGACCGACCGACGAAGCAGGACCCCGGTCTGCCCCCGCGCACGGAGGCGGTGCGACGCGCCTTGCACACGGGCGGCAGAGAGTTGGCCGCCGACCTTGTGTTTCTTGAAGCGTGGGAGAGCGAGGCACCGCCCGACATCGCCGCGACCTTACGGGCAGCACAGATCCGTCGGGCCAACCGCCGGCTGGCCGCCGAAATCCGTGCCGAACTGCGCCGCGGCCGGCCGCTGAGCGACGCCGAGCGCGCGGCGCTCGGTGCCGAACTGCCGCGCCACCTCTGACGCTTTTTCCGACCTCGCCCCTCTCTCGCACGCCGGCGCTGGCCGGGCGCGCAGCAGCGGCCTAGTCTGCCCCGGACCGCAACGCGGCAAGGGGCAAACCGGTGCAACCAGCGGCGACCGACGGGCTGCCGGGCGAATTCGCCCTCATCGCCCGGCATTTCCGCCCGCTTGCCGGGCCCGCCGCGCTGGGGCTGGCCGATGACGCGGCGCTGCTCGTGCCGCCGCCGAGACGCGAGCTTGTCCTGACGGTCGATGCCCTGGTCGCGGGCGTGCATTTCCTCCCCGACGACCCGCCCGACCTCGTGGCGCGCAAGCTGCTGCGCGTGAACCTCTCCGACCTCGCCGCCAAGGGCGCGGTGCCGCTCGGCTACCTGCTCACGCTTGCCGCCCCGCGCGCAACGCCCGAGGCCTGGTTTGCCGGCTTCGCCGCCGGGCTGGCGCAGGACCAGGCGGCGTTCGGCCTCGCCCTGCTGGGCGGCGACACCACCGCCACCTCGGGGCCGGTGAGCCTGTCGCTCACCGCGTTAGGTCACGTCGCGCCGGGGGGGATGATCCGGCGAGCCGGGGCACAGGCGGGGGATGCGGTGTTCGTCACCGGCACCATCGGCGACGGAGCGCTCGGGCTGCTCGCCGCGCAGGGGCGGCTTGCCGATCCGTCGGGGTATCTGCGCGATCGCTACCGGTTGCCACGGCCGCGGCTCGGGCTGTTGCGACCGGGCCTGGTGTCGGCGGGCATGGATGTCTCCGACGGGCTGGTCCAGGACCTGGGTCACCTCTGTCGCGCCGCCGGTCTCGCCGCCACCATCGAGGCCGCGCAAGTGCCGCTGTCCCCCGCGGCGCACGCCGCCGGCCCGTCATGGCTGCCCACCTGCCTGACAGGCGGCGACGACTACGAATTGCTGCTGGCAGTGCCGGCGGCAGCAGAACCTGTGCTTCGCGCCGCCGCGGCGGAGCACGCCGTTCCCCTCACCCGGATCGGCCACTTCCATGCCGGGCCGCCCGGTGTCATCGTGCGCACCGCCTACGGCGCGCCCCTGGCGCTGGGCGCGGGCGGTTGGAGCCATTTCTGATCCTCAAACGCCGACTGCCCGTCCACCGCACCCGGACCGCCACGCATGAACCGTAACGTATGGCTGCTGTTTTGCTGCCAGGCGATGATGAATGCGGTGATGGCCGGCCAGGTGGTGATGGCCGCGCTGGTCGGTCACGCGCTGACCGCGGACAAGGCGTTGAACACCTTGCCGCTGGCGGTGCAGATGCTCTCGGTGATGGCCGGATCGATCCCGGCCGGGATCGTGTTCGGCCGGCTCGGGCGGCGGCCGGGGTTCTGGCTCGGCACGGCGCTGTCGCTTGTGGGCAGCCTGATTTATGCCCTGGGGGTCTGGCGCGCGGATTTCCTCGTCTATTGCCTCGGCGCGATCCCCGCCGGCATGGGGTTCGGGATTTCCCAGCACCTGCGTTTCGCAGCCGCCGAGGTGGCCGCGGTGCCGGCACGGCCGCGCGCGATCGCGCTGGTGATGTCGGGCGGCGTGCTGGCGGCGCTGTTGGGGCCGGAAATCGTCAAGCGCACCCATGCGCTGATCCCGGCGCATGTGTTCCTTGCGACCTACCTGACGTTGCCGGCACTGCCGCTGATCGCCGCCGTGCTGCTGCTGTTCGTCCGGGTGCCGCCGCCGCCGGCGCGGACCACAGCGCCGGTGTCGATCGGGGCCATCCTCGCACGGCCGACGTTCCTGACCGCGGTGGTGGCGGGAATCGTGGGCTACGGGACGATGCAGCTCGTGATGGCCTCGACCCCGGTGCAGATGATGCTCTGCGGCTTCGGGGTGGATGCCTCGGCCGACGTGATCCGGGCGCATTCTATCGCGATGTACTTGCCGGGCTTCGTCACCGGACGGCTGATCCAGCGCTTCGGGGCGCATGGGGTGATCTGCGCCGGTGCGGCGCTTGCGGCGGCCTGTGCGGCGGTCAACCTGGGGTTCGACCCGTGGTTTTCCACCTTCACGGTGGCGCTGATGCTGCTGGGTGTGGGGTGGAATTTCATGTTCGTAGGGGGCACCGCCCTGCTGATCGCCGCGCATGATCCGCATGAGCGGGTGCGGGTGCAGGCGACCAACGACTTCATCGTGTTCGGGTCGGTGGCGCTGTCGATCCTGGCCTCCGGCGCGATCGAGGCGACCCTGGGCTGGCGGGCGCTGAACCTTGCCGTGCTGCCGCCGGTGGTGCTCGCGGCGGGGCTGGTGGCCTGGCACTGGGCGATGCGGGCGCGGATGGCGGCAATGGCGGCGGAGTAGGGGCGGGGGACGCGCTGTCCTTGGGCCACCGCCGGCTGTTGCGAAGCTGGCGATCCGGACCCGGGTGCGTTACGCAACACCCGATCCGGACACACCCGTCGCGGAATATCCAGCGAGTCGCTCAGCTTCGTGGCCAAACCTACCCTCCGCTTCCTCTGTGCCGCCTGCGGCGCCGCCACCGCCAAATGGGCCGGCCGCTGCGAGGCGTGCGGCGCCTGGAACAGCATCGCCGAGGAAGCGGTGGAAACCCGGCCCGGCCCTGCCAACAAGGCCCCGCCCGGCCGCTCGGTCGAGATCGTGCCGCTCACCGGCAGCACCGCCCCGCCGCCGCGCACCGAAACCGGCATGGCCGAGCTTGATCGGGTGCTGGGCGGCGGGCTGGTGGAGGCTTCCGCGGTGCTCGTCGGCGGCGATCCGGGGATCGGCAAATCCACGCTGTTGTTACAGGCCGCGGCCCGCCTCGCATCTGCCGGGCGCCAGGTTCTGTATGTCACCGGCGAGGAATCCATCGATCAGGTGCGGCTGCGCGCGCGCCGGCTGGGGGTCGCCGCCGCCCCGCTCGGCCTCGCTGCGGCGGTGAACCTGCGCGACATCGCCGCCACCCTGGAGCAGACGCCGGCCGCGCTGGTGGTGATCGATTCGATCCAGACCATGTGGCTCGATTCGATCGACAGCGCCCCGGGCACCGTCACCCAGGTGCGCGCCGCCGCCTTCGAGCTGATCCGGCTGGCGAAATCCCGCGGCTTCGCGCTGGTGCTGGTCGGCCACGTCACCAAGGACGGCGCGCTCGCCGGCCCGCGCTTGCTGGAACACATGGTCGATGCCGTCCTTTATTTCGAAGGCGAGCGCGGGCATCAGTTCCGCATCCTGCGCGCCGTGAAGAACCGGTTCGGCGCCACCGACGAGATCGGCGTGTTCGAGATGACCGACCGCGGCCTCGCCGAGGTCGCCAACCCGTCGGCTCTGTTCCTCGCCGAGCGGCGCGGCAACGTCGCCGGCAGCGCGGTGTTCGCCGGCCTGGAAGGCACCCGCCCGGTGCTGCTGGAGGTGCAGGCGCTGCTGGCGCCGAACGCGGGCGGGGCGCCGCGGCGGTCGGTGATCGGCTGGGACAGCGGGCGGCTCTCCATGTTGCTCGCGGTGCTGGAAACCCGCTGCGGGCTGCGGCTGTCGGCGTCGGACGTGTATCTCAACGTCGCCGGCGGATTGCGCGTGACCGAGCCGGCGGCCGATCTGGCGGTGGCGGCGGCGATCGCCTCGGCCGCGTCGGACCGGCCGACCCACCCGGGCACGGTCTATTTCGGTGAAGTCGGGTTGTCGGGAGAGGTGCGCCAGGTCGCGCAGGCGGAGGCGCGGCTCAAGGAAGCGGCCAAGCTCGGCTTCGACACCGTCTGCCTGCCGCGCCGGCTGGCCCGCGGCGGCCGCGCGCCGGCAGCGCCGACTGGTCTGCGGCTCGACGAGATCGGCCACCTGGCCGATCTCGTGGCGCACTTCGTCTCCGCCCCCGAGACCGCGCAGGACGCGGGATGACGCGGCCGAACACCGGCTTGGCCCGGCCCCGCCGCTCCGATAAACCCGCGCTTGGCGCGGGAGGCACGGAATGACCTGGGTGGACGTCGTGATCCTGGTGGGACTCGGCGTCTCCGCCCTGCTCGGCCTGCTGCGCGGCTTCGTGCGTGAAGTGCTCGGCATCGCCGCCTGGATCGGCGCCGGGGGAGTGGCCGTCTGGGCCCATCCCGTGCTGACGGCGAAGGTACGGGACTGGCTGCCGAACGATCCCACCCTGGCCAGCCCGATCGCCTTCGGCGCGGCGTTTCTCGCCTCCCTGGTGGTTCTGCTGATCATCACCCATCTGATCGCCAAAGGCGTGCACCGGGTCGGCCTGGGCAGCCTTGATCGCAGCCTGGGGCTGTTGTTCGGGGTGGCCCGGGGTGCGGTGCTGGTGGTGCTGGCCTATATCCTGGCGCAGATGGTGATCCCGATCGACCAATGGCCGCCGGTGGTGCAGGCGTCCCGCGCCGTGCCCTTTGCCTATCAAGGGGCCATCTGGGCGGTCGACTGGCTGCCGGAGGCCGAACGTCCCCGGATCAGCCCGCCGCCGGACGACCCCGTGCCCTCGGTCGACACCCTGCTGCAGGCGCGCCCCCGCGGCATGGCGCTCGGACGCGGCACCCCCGCGCCGGAGCAGAACCAGGAGAGCCGATGATGACCGAGCCCGTTCGTTCCGGCCCGATTCTTCCCGATCCCCCGAGTCTTCCCGATCCGACGCCTTCCGACCTGATGCCTTCCCACCCGGCGTCTTCCGATGACGACGGTTTCCACGAGGAATGCGGCGTCTTCGGCGTATGGAACACGCCGGACGCCGCAGCGGTCACCGCGCTCGGCCTGCACGCGCTACAGCACCGCGGCCAGGAAGCGACGGGGATCGTCACCTTCGACGGCGCCCGCTTCCATTCCCACAAAGGGCTCGGCCTGGTGGGCGACAATTTCAGCGACGCCCGCGTCATCGCCTCCCTGCCCGGGCGGACCGCGATCGGCCACAACCGCTACGCCACGACGGGCGAGACCATCCTGCGCAACGTCCAGCCGCTGTATGCCGATTTCGAGTTCGGCGGCTTCGCAGTCGCGCACAACGGCAATCTCACCAACGCGCATGTGCTGCACCGCGCCCTGGTCCGCCGCGGTTGCCTGTTCCAGTCCACCACTGATTCGGAAGTGTTCGTCCACCTGATCGCGATCAGCCTCTATTCGACCGTGGTCGATCGGCTGATCGACGCGCTGAAGCAGGTGGTCGGCGCCTATTCGCTGGTCGCGCTGTCGAACGAGGCGTTGATGGGCGTGCGCGATCCGCTCGGCGTGCGCCCGCTGATCCTGGGGCGCGTGCATGGCAGCGAGGGCTCGGGCGGCTGGGTGCTCGCATCCGAAAGCTGCGCACTCGATATCGTCGGCGCCGATTTCATCCGCGACGTGGAGCCGGGCGAGATCGTGGTGATCAACGACCAGGGGGTGCGCAGCATCAAGCCGTTCTCCCGCGTCCCAGAGCGGTTCTGCGTGTTCGAATACATCTACTTCGCCCGGCCGGATTCGGTGATGGAGGGCACGCCCGTCTACGCCGCGCGCAAGCGGATCGGCACCGAGCTGGCACGCGAATCCGCCGTGCCGGCCGACGTGATCGTGCCGGTGCCCGATTCCGGCGTGCCGGCGGCGATGGGGTATTCCGCCGAAAGCGGCATCCCGTTCGAGCTAGGGATCATTCGCAACCACTATGTCGGGCGCACGTTCATCGAGCCGACCGACCATATCCGCAACCTGGGCGTGAAGCTGAAGCACTCCGCCAACCGCGCCATCCTGGCCGGGCAGCGGGTGGTGCTGGTCGACGATTTCGATCGTCCGCGGCACCACCAGCCGCAAGATCGTCGAGATGGTGCGCGCGGCCGGCGCGCGGGAAGTGCACATGCGCATCTCCTCGCCGCCCACCACGCATTCCTGCTTCTACGGGATCGACACGCCGGAGCGGAGCAAGCTGCTCGCCGCGCGCTTCAGCGTGGACGAGATGGCGCGGCAGATCGGCGCCGACAGCCTGGCCTTCGTGTCGATCGACGGGCTCTATCGCGCGCTCGGCAAGCCGGGGCGGGATCCCGACGCGCCGCATTATTGCGATGCCTGCTTCACCGGGGATTATCCGATCGCCCTGCCGGACCAGGGGGACAATGCGGACCGCCAGCTCAGCCTGCTGTCGGAGGAGCGCTGATGGCGCCAGGTGCGGACGCCGGCCCGCTGCACGGGTCGGTGGCGCTGGTGACAGGCGCGAGCCGTGGGCTGGGCGCGGCGGCAGCGGTGGAGCTGGCGCAATGCGGCGCGCATGTCGTGATCACCGCGCGCACCCAGGGCGGTCTCGAGGAGACGGACGATGCGGTGCGCGCCGTGGGCGGGGCCGCAACCCTTCTGCCGCTCGACCTGCACGAGGGCGACACGATCGACGCCATCGGCCCCAGCCTGTTCGAGCGCTTCGGGCGGCTCGACGTGCTGGTGCACGCCGCCGGCACTCTGGGGCGGCTGACGCCCGTGCCGCACATCCTGCCGCGTGAATGGAACGACGCGGTGGCGGTGAATTTCGCCGCCGCGTGGCGGCTGATCCGCTCCTGCGACCGCCTGCTGCGGGCGGCGCCGGCCGGGCGGGCGGTGTTCGTGACCGCGGCGCGCGCGCGGGCACCGAAGGCCTACTGGGGGCTGTACGGGGCGACCAAGGCGGGGCTGGAGCACCTGGCACTGAGCTGGGCGGACGAGGCGGCGAACACGGCGCTGCGGGTCAACCTGTTCGACCCCGGGCCGATGGCGACACGGCTGCGGCGGGATGCCTATCCGGGGGAACTGCAGGACGGCCTGCCGCGGCCGGAGGCGGTGGCGCCGGCGCTGGCGGCACTGTGCCTGCCGGGCGAGACGCGGACCGGCGTGCTGGTCGCGGCGCCGGCGCGCGAGCCGGCGGCGTAACGCCGGGCCGAGGCGCGATCGCCAAGCCGGCACGCGATCGTCAAGCCGGCGCGCGATCGTCGGGCCGGACCGGCCGCCCGGCGTGGACTTCGCTGCCGCCTCAGGCCAGACTCGCGCCCGTGCCAAAGACACATCCATGAGCGACATCCATGTGATCGTCGGCGCCGGTCAGGCCGGCGGCTGGGCGGCGGTGGCGATGCGCGAGGCGGGGTTCGCCGGGCGCATCCTGCTGCTCGGCGACGAGCCCTACCGCCCCTACGAGCGCCCGCCGCTGTCCAAATCGGTCCTCACCGCGGCCGAGGAGCCGACGGTCGCCTGGTTCCACACCGAGGCGCGCTATGCGGAACTCGGGATCGCGTTCATGCCGGGCGCCGCGGTGACCGCGCTCGACGTCGCGGCACGGCGGGTCGGACTGCGCGACGGGCGGGAGATCGTCTGGGACAAGCTGCTGCTGGCCACCGGCGGGCGGGCGCGACGGCTGGCAGTGTCGGGGGGCGAGCGGGCGCTGGTGCTGCGCACTCTGGACGACGCGCGCGCGATCCGGGCCCGGCTGGCGGGCGCGCGGCGGGTGGTGTGCATCGGCGCGGGGGTGATCGGGCTGGAGATCGCGGCCTCGGCGCGGGCGCGCGGGGCCGCGGTAACGGTGCTGGAGGCGGCGGAGCGGCCGATGGGGCGCTGCGTGTCGGCCGAGGGCGCGGCGTTCGTCGCCCGGCTGCACCGGGACAACGGGGTCGATCTGCGCTGCGGCGTGGCGGTGGAGGCGATCGAGGCGCGCGGCGACGGGACCGAGGCGGTGCTGTGCTCCGACGGCGCCGCGCTGCCGGCCGATCTGGTGGTGGCGGGCGTCGGGATGGAGCGGAACCTGGCGCTGGCGGAAGCGGCGGGACTCACGATTGACGGCGGCGTGGCCGTGGATGCGTTCACGCGGAGCAGCGCGGAGGGGGTGTTCGCCGCCGGCGACGTCGCGGCGTTTCCGCATCCGCTGTTCGGGGGGCGGTTGCGGCTGGAATCCTGGCGGCACGCGCAGAACCACGGGATCGCGGCGGGCCAGGCGATGGCCGGGGCGGGCAAGCCCTACGACGACGTGCCGTGGTTCTGGACCGATCAGTTCGGCGTGAATCTGCAGGTGGCCGGGCTGCCGGGACTGGCGGCGCGGACGGTGGTGCGGGTGGATGCGCCGGGGCGGTTCGTGGCGGTGCATCTCGGCGCAGATGACCGGGTGGTGGGGGTGACGGCGGCGAACGCGCCGCGGGAGATCAGAGCGGGGATGGCACTGATCCGAGCGGCGCGGTGGGTGGACGCGGAGCTGGTGGGGGATGCGGCGGTGGCGTTGCAGGGACTGGTCGTGGGGCGTCCAACCTCATAACGATCTTCGAAACGAACCCGCAGATGGCGGAGCCGGGATCGGGCGGCTACAGGAGACTCCGACGGACGCGCACCATGGAGGACTTCAATTGGACGTCTCGCCCCCGGATGGCAATCCAAGGCACTTGCGACGTGCACGACAGGCGTCTTACCTGACTATATGCGCCCTCACTGCGTATGGCATTCTTCTGGCTGTGCATTTTGCGACGGTGAATGCCGCACCCGGAGAGACCGGCCTGGGGGCCATAAGCCTCATCAAATTTGGATATATCGGGAATCCATACATCATTCCAACGGGCCCGACGGCCCATGTTTCTCCCGGAATGGCATATCTCATTGCCGCGACTTATCTTTTGTTCGGAATCACGTCGGTTCCATCAGCGATCGCTCTCGGTGTGCTTGCGACGGCGGCCTATTCAGCCAGCATGATCGTCGTGATCAGGATCCTGGATCTATACCATGCCAGGTGGGCGTCGTACCTGTCCGCGGCGGCATTGTTCATCATCACGATGCCTTACATGTTCCAGGATATCGTGTACTTCAGGCAGTGGGATCAGCCTTACGGGGCCTTGATCCTGGTATTCGCCTTATTCGTTTTCGAGAGGGTGCGAACGACACGCAGGAAATATCTCCCGGTCCTGCTTCTGTCAGGCCTGGCGGTTTTTTCGTCGCTGTTTTCTCCGGCTGTCATACCGACGATATTCTGCTGCATCGCGTTGAGCGTGTATCTGCGCCGTCACTACGAGCGGCCGGCTCTATCGATCGCGATCGCAAGCGCGATCCTGGTCTGCGGCTTCCTTCCATGGGGCATACGGAACGCGCTTCTGCTCGGAAAATTCATCCTGACACGCTCGAATTTCGGCCTCGAGTTGGCGCTGGGAAACAGGACGGGGGCGCTGCGACACATCTTGAGCCACGGAGGCGGCGTGATCGCGACGGGTATCCATCCCCACGACAACCTGGCGGCCGCTCGGGAACTGGCACGTATCGGCGAAGTCCACTACATGGCACGGATGCAACGTCTTGCCATTTCCTGGATCGAAGCGCATCCGCTCAAATTCATTGAATTGACGTTGCTCCGAATACGATTTCTTGTTCTTCCGCTCTTCTACAGCGTGAGCTGGTCTCCCCCGCTTGGCGGCAGGCTGGCCGGGGAAATGATCGTCGGGTTCGGAATATTGAAATTGTTTTCCTATGTGATCAATGCTATTTATACGCGGTATCTGCTCATGCTGTTGTTGTTTTGCGGGTTGCCGCAACTCCCGTATGTCGTGACGCATGTGAATTCGCGGTATGCTTTCGTGATTCAGTTCACGTCGATCGTGTTCATAGCGCTTTTGCCCACCCTTCTGCAGGAGCGCCATCCCCGAATGCGCGCCTCTGTGCAGAGCACGTCCACGCTGAGGGGATTGCCGTGACTCATACCAGCGGCCCCGGCCGATGACTCGTCTGGCGTCCACCTGGCCGCTGGTATGTCCTTGATTTTGCGCATGGCCGCCCCGCCAACCCCATGCGCGATACCGGCCGGCCGAAGAGGCCGCCGGTATCATTCCATCCTGGCGACGAGGTGGGATCTACCACGCATCCCGGCCAGCGCCGGACGTTTAAAAAAGCGTCCACCTTCGGCCGGGTCCGTTTCGCCGACCGGCGGCGCAGCCGGCGAACATGCCCTGCTCCGCACCCCGGCCAACGAGGCGGGCGAACGCCCGCCTCGCCCCCCTCACCGCCGCAACTGGCTCACGTCCCGCACCGCGCCCCGCGACGCGCTGGTGGTCAGCGCCGCATACGCCTGCAACGCCTGCGAGACCGTCCGCTGCCGGCTCCCCGGCCGCCACGCCGCCGCCCCCCGCGCTTCCATCCGCGCCTGCCGGGCCTGCATCTCCGCCTCGCTGATTGCCAGGCGCAGGCTGCGGGCCGGGATGTCGATCTCGATCCGATCGCCCTCCTCGACCAGCGCGATCGCGCCGCCCTCGGCCGCTTCGGGGGAGATGTGCCCGATCGACAGGCCGGAGGTGCCGCCGGAGAACCGCCCGTCGGTGATCAGCGCGCACACTTTCCCTAGCCCCTTCGATTTCAGGTAGCTGGTCGGATACAGCATCTCCTGCATCCCCGGCCCGCCCTTGGGGCCTTCGTAGCGGATCACCACCACGTCGCCGGGCTTCACCTTGTCGCCCAGGATGCCGGCCACCGCGTCGTCCTGGCTTTCGAACACCCGCGCCGGCCCGGCGAACACCAGCGACGCCGGATCGACGCCCGCGGTCTTCACGATCGCCCCGTCGCGGGCGATGTTGCCGTACAGCACCGCCAGCCCGCCGTCCTTGCTGAACGCGTGCGCGACGTCGCGAATGACCCCGCCGGCGCGATCGACGTCGAGCGCGGTGTAGCGACTGGCCTGGCTGAACGCTTCGATGGTGCGCACCCCACCCGGGGCGGCGCGGAAGAACTCCGCATTCGCCCCCTCCCCGCCCACCGGCCCGCGCACGTCGAAGCGATCGAGCGCCTGGCCCAACGTCGCCGTATGCACCGTCGGCACGTCGCGATGGATCAGGCCCGCACGATCAAGCTCGCCCAGGATCGCCATGATCCCGCCGGCGCGATGGACGTCTTCCACATGCACGTCGGCGACCGAGGGCGAGACCTTGCACAGGTTCGGCACCCGCCGCGACAGCCGGTCGATATCCTCCATGGCGAATTTCACGCCGCCCTCCTGCGCCGCCGCCAGCAGGTGCAGCACGGTGTTGGTGGAGCCGCCCATGGCGATGTCGAGCGACATCGCGTTCTCGAACGCGGCCAGGCTCGCGATGCTGCGCGGCAGGGCGGAGGCGTCGTCCTGCTCGTAGTACCGCCGCGCCAGGTCGACGATCGTCCACCCTGCCTCGACGAACAGCTTGCGGCGGTCGGCGTGGGTCGCGACCACGGTGCCGTTGCCGGGCAACGCGAGGCCCAGCGCCTCGGTGAGGCAATTCATCGAATTGGCGGTGAACATCCCCGAGCACGAGCCGCAGGTCGGGCAGGCGGAGCGTTCCATCACCGCGGTGTCGGCCTCCGAAACCGTGGGATCGGCGGCGGCGACCATGGCGGTGATCAGATCCACGGGGCGGGAGGTGGCGCCGTGCACGATCTTGCCGGCCTCCATCGGGCCGCCGGAGACGAACACGGTCGGGATGTTGAGGCGCATCGCCGCCATCAGCATCCCCGGCGTGATCTTGTCGCAGTTGGAGATGCAGACCAGTGCGTCGGCGCAATGCGCGTTGACCATGTATTCCACGGCGTCGGCGATCAGCTCGCGCGAGGGCAGGCTGTACAGCATGCCGTCATGGCCCATCGCGATTCCGTCATCGACCGCAATGGTGTTGAACTCCTTGGCGACGCCCCCGGCCTTGGCGATCTCCCCCGCGACGAGCTGGCCGAGGTCCTTCAAATGCACATGGCCCGGCACGAACTGGGTGAAGGAGTTGGCAACGGCGATGATCGGCTTGCCGAAATCGCCGTCCGTCATCCCGGTGGCGCGCCAGAGCGCACGCGCGCCCGCCATGGTGCGGCCGTGCGTGGTGGTGCGGGAGCGATAAGCGGGCATGCGGGGAACCTCCTGGAACATCTTGCCGCCCAGCATAGCGGCCTGTGGCGGCGGCGGCGAGGCGCCCCCGCCTGCCAGCAATCGGCCGCTGGCAATAGGCGGGGGGGCCGCGTAGAAGTTGGGATTGAATCTGGGTGTTGGGGTCTTCGGGATGCGGATTGGGGCTATGTCGTTGGTGCTGTTGTGCCTGGCCGGCTGCACCGCCGACGCCCCGCCGGGCCCGGTCGGCGACATCGCCGCCGCGCTGTGGCCCGACCCGCAGGTGACCCGTGACGTGGCCGCCATCCGCGCCGGCATGGACGAGGCGCGCACCGCGGCCGACAGCATGGCCGCCCGCCGCGGTTCCTGAGCAGGCGCGGGTCGAGGCAAGGCTCTCCCGTCCCGACGGTTGGAGGTGCGTCCTCCCGGGCCGCCCGCCGCGGTCAGTCCTGCAGGCGGACGAGCGTGAAGATGCCGAAGGGGGGAATCGGGCGGGTGCTCAGCCGCGGACGGTCCTCGGGACCGAACAGGGCCTCGATCGCGAAATCCGGATGCCAGCCGAGCCCGCGGGACGCCGGGGCAAGGGCCCATTCCACCCACCAGCGCGGCCCCCGTTCGGCCGCGAAGTGATTTACGAACAGCAGATGGCCGCCCGGTCGAACCACCCGACGCATTTCCGCCAGCAGCCGGCGCGGGTGCGGCACGACGGAGGCCACGAACATCGCCACCGCGATATCGAAGCTGGCATCGGGAAAACTGGTAGCCTCGGCATCCATCTCGTGCAAGGCGGCAACCGAATCGAGGCCGAGCCGGGCCACTCGCCGGCGCGCCCGCTCCAGCATTTCCGCTGACAGATCAATGCCGGTCACGCGCTTGTCAGGGGCATAGCGCGGCAGCGCAAGGCCGGTGCCGACGCCCATTTCCAGCACGTCACACCCGGGGAGGGCGTTCACCTCGCGCACCGCGCGGCGGCGGCCGGCGGCGGAGACGAGACCGAACGCGGTGTCGTACACGCCCGCCCAGCGCCGATAAGCCGCGCGGACTGCATCCGCGTCGAGGGCGGCTCGCGGGCTGGGGGAGCGAGACCCGGAGGACCCCGGACCCCGCCGACGCTGCTCGATCGTGTGGCTCATGATCCCAGCTTGCTGCTTTCGTCTCGGTTGTGCGACCCCGGGCGGGATGCACCGGGAACATCCCGGACTTCGGCAGCCATGCTGCCCGCTGGACGGACCGCCTCGGGCGAGCCGCCATTCCACCTCGCATTAACGGCGCCGATGCGCCAGCGCAAGCCCGTCGGTCTTGCGGTCAAGCAAGTGGGAATCCGGCACGTCCGGCCCGCTGCACCGCACCATCGCCGCGGCAGCCCGCCGCGGCGCATCCGCCGGACCGGCCGGTCGATGAGGCCGGATCGCCGGGCGCCTCAGTCCGCGGCCGACAGGTTCACCGCCGCGGAGCGACCGTTCTGCTGCTGCTCGACCTCGAATCCAAGCTTCTGCCCCTCGTTCAAAGTGCGCAGCCCGGCTTTCTGCACGGCGCTGATATGGACGAAGATGTCCTTCCCCCCGGTGTCGGGCGCGATGAAGCCGTAACCCTTTGTGGGGTTGAACCATTTTACGGTGCCCTTGGGCATCGACGTGCTGCCTTTCTACTTGTGGCCGATCGCGCAGGCGAGACCGACCAAGGTTCCCTCGACGGGTGGGCCCTCCTTCTGCATCGGGAAGGCTGCCCCCTCGATCTGGGACCATAATCGTCAAGTGCGTGATCCGCAATGCCGGGTCGCGCAGGGGGCAGGCCAGGGTGCGTCACGCCGGGCACCGCCCGCCGCCTTCCGGATCCGCGGCTCCGATCGGCTCGACGACGCTCAGGCCTGGCGCCGTTCAGGCCTGGCGTCGTTCAGGCAGAGGCGCGGAAACGGCCGGCGAGGAAGCAGGCAACCGAGGCGGCCGCGCCGGCAGGCGCCCGGCCATCCGCTCCCCGGCGCGCCTGTCCGTAGGCGCTGCCGACGAATTTCCGCGGGGCCGGGCCTCGTCACGAGCCGGGCCTCGTCACGAATGGTCTTCCAGCCCGTCGGCGATCTCCTCGGCCCGTTTGGCGAGGCGAGCCAAGCGGCGTTCCTGCCGCACCTGCGCGGCAGCCTCGGCGGCGGGGGGACGCGGCTGCTCGCGGGGCTGGTCCAGGGTGGCGCGGGTCTCGTGCAGGTCGTCGGCCAGCAGCAACGCGGCCATCACCAGCATCCGCGCCTCGCTGCTCGGGCCGGCCACCGCCTTGATGCTGTCGATCCGCCGTTCCACCTCGCCGGCCATCGCGAGCAGGTGCTTCTCCTCCCCGTCCTGGCAGCCGACCGTGTAGCTGAAGCCGTTGATGCGGACCGTCACTTGCGCCATACGGCACCTCCTTCACTGGTGGGCAGGAACCGGCGCGCGCCAGTGCTCGCGCCGGTGCTCATGTGCCCTGATCGAGCGCACCGCGCAGCCGCTCGATGATGCGGTCGAGCCGGGCCGCCAGCGCAGCGCGCGACGGGCCTTCGGCCACGCTCGCCCGCTCCGACGGGTCGGCGGGAAGCGCGTGGTCGGTGGGCCGGCCGGCACCCGCCGCCGCGGCAAGGCGGGCAATCCGCTCCAGTGCCGCTTCCAACCGGGCGGCGGCGTCGGCGGCGGCTTCCGGTTCGCTGGCCATCGGCGTTCGCTCCGCTGCGTCACCAGGTTGAAATGCGCGGCCAACCGGCCGAACGTCAAGCATGGCGACGGGTTTCCGATTTCCTCCGGCGGTGATCGTGCACGGGCTCGACGACGCCCGCGCCGCACTGGCGCCGGGCCGGCCCGTAACCCTGCTCTCCGCCCCCGGGGCGGCGCTGTATGCGGGCTGCGGCTGGTGGCGCGCGCTGGTCCGGCTTGCGCAGGCGGAACGAGGGCCGGGCCGCGCCCAGGACCCCGGCTGCGTCCCGGCTGCGGGTCAAAGCCCAACAGGTCACATCCCCGGGGGTCACATCCCCGGGGGCCACATCCCAATCGGTCAAATCCCAGAGGGTCGAATCCCGGAGGGTCAAATCATCGACATCCTGGACTGCGCCGATGCCGCCGGCGCCACCTTCGCGGCCCTGCGGCTGGAGCAGCGCTGGCTGGTCCTGGCGCCCGCCGCGCCGGGCTTCGCCGCCGCAGCCGCGGTAGCCGCGGCGCGCGGCGGCGGGGTTCTTCCCGCGGGCCCTCCGGCGCTCGACCTCGCCGCACCGGGCGCAGCGCGCGCGCTGGCCGCCTGGCTTGGCCCCGAAGCGTGACTTCCGGCCTATCCTGGGCTAGACGGCGGCAAAGGTAGCGACCAGGAGCGGAAGGGCCAAACCGATGCACGTCTCCCAGCGAGTGAAGAAAATCCTGGACTGGTACGAGGGCGATCCGCCCGGCGTGAAAGCCAACCTCGCGCGCATCCTGATGCATGGCAAGCTCGGCGGCACCGGCAAGGTCGTGATCCTACCGGTCGACCAAGGGTTCGAACACGGGCCCGCACGCAGCTTCGCCCCCAACCCGCCGGCCTACGACCCGCACTACCACTACCAGCTCGCGATCGAGGCGGGGCTGTCGGCCTACGCCGCCCCGCTCGGCATGATCGCCGCTGGCGCCGACACCTTCGCAGGCGCCTTGCCGACCATCCTGAAGGTGAACAGTTCCAACAGCCTCGCCACCAGCAAGGACCAGGCGGTAACGGCGAGCGTGAAGGACGCGCTGCGGCTGGGCTGCGCCGCCATCGGCTTCACCATCTATCCGGCCAGCGAATACGCCTTCGAACAGATGGAAGAACTGCGGGCGCTGGCGGAGGAAGCCAAGTCCTGCGGCCTCGCGGTCGTGGTCTGGAGCTACCCGCGCGGCCCGGCGCTCGACAAGGCGGCGGAAACCGCGGTCGACATCTGCGCCTACGCCGCGCACATGGCGGCGCTGATGGGCGCCACCATCATCAAGGTGAAGCCGCCGACCGCGCATATCGGGCTGGAGGCGGCACGCAAGGCGTACGAAGGAATCGACATCTCGACGTTGCCGAAGCGGGTCGAGCACGTCATGCAGGCGACCTTCAACGGCAAGCGGGTGGTGGTGTTCTCGGGCGGCGAGGCGAAGGGGATCGATGCCGTGTACGAGGAGATCCGCGGCCTGCGCGACGGCGGCGCCAGCGGCAGCATCATCGGGCGCAACACGTTCCAGCGGCCGAAGGAGCAGGCGCTCGACATGCTCGCCAAGGTCATCGACATCTACCTGAGCAAGGACTGACGCCGGTGGACCCGCTCGGCGGCAGTAGCTGCCGGGTCTACCTGATCACGCCGCCCGCGCTCGACCCGGTGCCGTTCGCCGCGCTGTTGGCGGCGGCGCTGAACGCGGGCGACGTGGCGGCCGTGCAGTTGCGGCTGAAGGACGCGGACGACGACGCCTGGCGGCGCGCGATCGACGCGCTGCGGCCGGTCGCGCAGCGGCGCGACGTGGCGTTCCTGCTCAACGACCGGGTGGATCTCGTGCGCGCCACCGGCTGCGACGGCGTGCATGTGGGCCAGGACGACATGTCGGCGCGCGCGGCGCGCGCGCTGCTCGGGCCGGAGCCGACCTTGGGCGTGACCTGCAAGGCGAGCCGGGATCTCGCAATGGCCGCCGGCGAGGACGGGGCGGATTATGTCGCCTTCGGCGCCTTCTTCCCCTCCACGACCAAGGAGGTGACCCGGCTGGCCGATCCCGAAATTCTGCACTGGTGGTCGGAGCTGATGGAACTGCCGTGCTGTGCGATCGGCGGCATCACGGCGGAGAATTGCGCAGCCCTGGTGCGTGCGGGAGCGGATTTCCTCGCCGTGGTCGGCTCGGTGTGGCACCATCCCGACGGGCCGGCAGCCGGGGTGCGGGCACTGAACGCGGCGATCGCCGCGGCGGGGGCGTAGATGGCGCGGCTCAGCGTCAACCTCAACAAGATCGCGCTGCTGCGCAATTCGCGCCACACCAGCGTGCCGGACGTGGCGCGGTTCGCGCGCCTCGCCCTGGCCTCGGGAGCGCGTGGGATCACCGTGCATCCGCGCCCCGACGAGCGGCATATCCGCGCGAGCGACATCCCGGCGATCGCCGCGGCGATGGCGGGACGGCGGCCGGGGATGGAATTGAATATCGAGGGCTATCCGGACGCGCGCCTGTTCGGGATCGTGCGCGACGCGCGGCCGGAGCAGGTGACCCTGGTGCCGGATGCGCCGGACGCCTTCACCTCCGAGCGCGGATGGGTGCTGGATGCGGCGGAACGCGCAGTGGCGGAACCGGCGATCGCGGCACTGCGCGGGCTGGGGGCGCGGGTGATCCTGTTCATCGATCCCGATCCGGCGGCAGTGCCGCGGGCACGGGAGGCCGGGGCGGACGGCGTGGAGATATACACCGGGGCCTATGCCGCGGCGTTCCGTGCCGGCACTGCGGCGGCGGAGTTGGACGCCTGCGCGGCCGCGGCAGCGGCGGCGCACGAGGCCGGGCTGGTGGTCAACGCGGGGCACGATCTGAACCTGCGCAACATCCCGCCGCTGCTGGCACGCATGCGGTTCCTGGCGGAGGCCTCGATCGGGCACGAGCTGACGGCGGACGCGCTGGAGCTGGGGTTCACCCAGGCGGTGGCGGCGTATGCGCAGGCGCTGGCAGGACCGAACATCGGACGTTGATGCCTCGGTGATGCCCCTGGCGGCGATACTCTGGTGAAGCCGTTGGCGGCAATGCGCCAGTGGTGATGCCGATGGTGATGTGGCTGCAGTGAAGCTCCGGGCGGCGATGTGTCCGCCGTCGCCGGTTCCGCCGCATTGACGAGCCGTTAAGCCGTCGCGCCCATCCTGCGCGCCCTCCCCTCGCCTGGCGTGTCCGCATGACCCACCCGCTCCGCTCCCCGCTGTTGCGCACCGCCTTTGCGGCGATCGACGCCGGCCGTTTCGCCGCCGCCGTGGCGCCTTGCCGGACCCTGCTCGCGTCCGATCCGGCGGACGCGGAAGCGCACCTGCTGCTCGGCCTCGCCCGCGGCGCGATGGGCGAGACGGCGGCGGCAGCGGACCTGCTGCACCTCGTGGCCCGCGCGCGGCCCGACTGTGCGCATCCGTGCCACGACCTCGCCGGGCTGCTCGATCGGCTGGGCCAGCCTGCGCAGGCGACGGCGCAGTACCGCGCCGCGCTGGCCCTGGCGCCGCAGGACGGCGCGCTGCGGCGGGCGCTCGCCACGCGGCTGTTGCGCGGCGGCGATCCGGCCGGGGCGCTGGCCGCACTCGGCGATCCCGCCGGCTCCGCGGCGTCCCAGCATCTGGCCGGGCAGGCCCTGGCGGAGGCCGGGGACATCCCGGCCGCAACCGCGCAATTCCGCCACGCCGTCGCCCTCGACCCCGGCCCGGCCGCCGGCTGGTCGAACCTCGGGATGATGCTGAAGATCGCCGGCCGGCACACCGAAGCGATCGCAGCGCATGACCAGGCGGTGGCCCGCGCGCCCGAGGACGCGCAGCTCCACGTCAACCGTGCCGTCGCGCTGCTGCACGCCGGACGCTGGACCGAGGCCTGGGGCGAATACGAATGGCGCCTGCGCCTGCCCGGTCACACGCCGCTGCCGCTCGCGACCCTGCTGCCCTCGCTCGCGAGCGGCGTCGACCTCGCCGGCCGCACGGTGCTGCTGACGCACGAGGAAGGCTTCGGGGACACGTTGCAGTTCGTCCGCTATGCGCCGCTGCTGGCCGCGCGCGGGGCGCGGGTGGTGCTGGCGGTGCCGGGGGCCCTGGCGCGGCTGCTGGCGCCGCTCGCGCCGGTGGTGGCGGCAACCAACTCGCCGGCATTCGACTTCCACTGCCCGTTCTTCAGCCTGCCGCGGGTCTTCGCCATCACGCCGGAGACGGTCCCGGCGACGGTGCCGTACCTTACCGCCGATCCGGCGCGCGCCGCGGCCTGGCGGTCCCGGCTTGCGGCCGGCGGTCCCGGGTTACGGGTGGGCCTGGTTTGGGCCGGACAGGCGCGGCCGTGGCTGGAGGGGTTCGCCACCCTGGACGGGCGGCGCAGCGCGGGGCTCGCGGCATTTGCGCCGCTGGCAGGCATTCCGGGCGTGCGCTTCGTCAGCCTGCAGGCGGGGCCGGCGGCGGCGGAAGCCCTGCCGGCGGGGCTCGATCTGCTCGACCCGATGGGAGACGTGGCGGATTTTGCCGATACCGCCGCGATCGTGGCCGGGCTCGACCTCGTGATCAGTGTCGATACCGCGGTCGTGCACCTGGCCGGCGCCCTGGGCAAACCCGTGTTCCTGCTCGATCGCTACGACAATTGCTGGCGCTGGCTGAGCGGACGCCGCGACAGCCCGTGGTATCCGGGCCTGCGCATCTTCCGCCAGGAGCGCATCGGCGACTGGAGCGGGCCGATGCAGCAGGTCGCGGCGATGCTGCGCGCGCTGGCCGCGGCCTGGCCGGACGATCGGGCCGCGTGACGGTCGCCCGCAACCGCCGTCACCCGGCGGCGGGCACGATCCGGTAGAGCCGGAAGCCCGTGCCCGGCAGGGTCCCGACCAGCCGCAGCCAGGGCGGCGGATGGCCGGCGGCGAGGGCGAACCATAGCGCATCGGCCGGCGCCCCCACCACCGGGGCATAGGACTTCCGGCGCGGGCAGAACAGCACGAAGCGCGCCCCGGTCGCCCGCACCGCCGGCGGCACGCGCGCCCCGGCCGGCGCGCGCCAAGCCGCCCGCGCACGCAGGTATCCCGCCACCCCGTGCTGATAGAGCGAGCCCACGGCGACGATCCGGCTGCGGTACAACAGCTCCGGCACCTCGTCCACCTGGGACAGCACGATCTGCGCGGCGGCAGGGGCGAGCAGGCGGCCGATATGCATCATCGTGCAGGCTGCAAGAGCCGGGTGGGGCAGCGTTGCTTTCTTGCCGGCGACCTCGGCCGCGAGTGCCGCCACCGCGTAGGGCGCGATCAGCAGCGCGACGAACAACCCGATGCGCGCCAGCCCGGCCCGATTCGGCGTGGCGGCGAACCGCCGCGACACGGCGGTCAGCGCCACCGGCAGCAGCGCCGCGCCGCAGGCCGCCGGGAACGGCGCGAACAGCACGAAGCGGGCGGTGAGCCCGAGGGCGAGCAGTGCGGCGGCGGCGGCGATCAGCCACGCCCCGCCGGCCTCCGGCACCCGCCGGGCCCGCCAGGCCACCGCCAGCGCCACCGTCAGCGCGAACAGCCCCGGCCCCAGGATCATCGCGCCCAGGCCAACTCCGCGCACCGGCTGGGTCTCCGCCATCGCGCCGAAGAACAGCCGCATCTGCTCGGGCGGCAACAGCGCGTAGGGGCCGAGCGCCACGGCAGGGAACGCCGCCAGCCAGAGTGCAAAGGCAGCGAGCGCGCCGCCCAGTCCGAGCGCCCGCCGCCGCACCGGCGCCAGCCGTGCCCGATCGAGCCCCGCCCGATCGAGCCCGGCGAGCCACAGGCCCACCCCCGCCACCGCCAGCCCCAACGCCGCATAGACGACGGAAATCCGATCAAGCTCCGCCACCCACACCCCGCCCGCCGGTGGGTCGCGCCACAGCCCGAACGCCAGCACGGCCAGGAAACCGATCCCGCCCGCCGCCACCGCCCGCCCGACGGGGCGGAACATCCAGCACCAGCCGAGGCCGACGAAGGCCAGCAACACGAACGGCATCGTCTCCGGCATGATCCAGATCGCCAGCCCGCCGGCGATGCCGGCCGCGAGTCCGGCCCGCGGATTCCCGTCCGGCCAGGCCGGGCCGCCGGCAGCGCGCAGGGCGAAGCCGACGGCGACCGCCACCGCCGCGATCATCACGATGTGGTAGTGGATCACGCCGATCGACTCGAACCCGCGGATACCAGTCAACAGCGGGGCCAGCACGGCGGGAGCCCACAACCAGCGCCGCTCGCTGAGCGGCGCGACGGCAAAGCCCACGCCGAGCCCGAGCATCCCCGCCGCCAGCGGCGCCGAGGCCACGCCCGCAATGCGCAGCGCCGTGTGCCAGCCGAGCCAGGGCGCGAGCGGCGCGGCCAGCGCGACCAGCGCCGCGTCGAACAGTCGCGACCACTCGATCACCAGGGGCGCGCCGGAATCGTCCCGCCCGGTGACGGTGTTGACCAGATGGCCAAGCTTCAGCCCCTGCTCGATCCGCAGCAGCCGCATGTAGCTGTCGGGATCGACCAGGCCGCCGTGCCAGACATGCGCGAAGCCGCCGGCGCCGGCGAGCATCTGCATCGCCGCGCCGAGGACGAACAACAGCAAGTAGAGCCGCGCCGATGGCAGGCGGCCCGGGTCGTCGTCATTGCGGATCAGGGGATGCCGCATCGGCCGGGCGCGCCGGTCAGCCGCCGAAGCCCTCGAGCGCTAGCACCCGCGCCGGGGCGCCGTCGCTGCCGACCAGGCTGAGCGGAGCGCACACCACGAAGCTGCGCGGGTTCGGCAGGGCCATCAGATGGGCCAGGTATTCGATCAGGATGACGCCGCGCAGCAGGAGGCGCTGGTGGGTGACGTAGTCCTCCGCGGGGGCGTCGGGGAGACCAGCGATGGCGTTGCGGATGCAACGGTC
Source organism: uncultured Pseudomonadota bacterium (assembly GCA_963708095.1). Classification (GTDB taxonomy): domain Bacteria; phylum Pseudomonadota; class Alphaproteobacteria; order Acetobacterales; family Acetobacteraceae; genus JAJZVS01. Next base: position 106,846 of record OY970182.1, on the reverse strand, counting down.
CTGCGGGAAGTCGAAACCGACCGCCTTGGGGCCGCGGGCCGCCAGCCAGTCGGCGGCTTCGGGCGTGACCCAGGGAGAGCGGGTCCAGAATTCCGGGGTGGCGATGCGTTCCACCCGGTCCCAGCCGGCGCGCAGCAGAACGATGTCGCCGGGGCGGATATGGGCGCCTGCGGCGGCGAGGTGGGCCTCGGTGATGGGCGCGTTCGGGCCGGCGGCACGCACGTCGATCACTGCGGCGGGGCCGATGGTCGTGTCGAGGGGAATGGCGTCCGTAGTGGGGCCGTTTGGGTCGAAATGGCGCGGGGCGTCCATGTGGGTGAAGGCGTGCACGGCGGTCGAGAGCCAGGTGACCTGGGAATGGCCCTGCGCGTGGGTGCGGTGCAGGTGCTGCTTCGGATGCCAGCGGAAATGGTCGGGCTGGATCGGGGTGGAGAGGTCGATGACCTGGGGCATGGGCGGTCCTTGCAGGAGCGGAGTGTACAACCCGGCCGGAACCGGGCCGTTCCGGCCGTTTGCGTTGTACGAGCGGGCGTCGCTTGCCGCCCGGGTTGTACAGAACCCTGCAATCGGTTGCTAAGGGGTGACAGAAGCTTTCCACCCGCGCCGCCCGTCGCCACAACGCTCGGCGTGGCCGTGGGGCGCCCTGTCCCCGGGAAGGGTTTCCGCCTCCGGGCACAGCGGCCGCGTCGCCCGCTCCGCCTGCGGTTCGCGATCCGCGGGTGCGGTGCGCCCGCGGGGGCCCAGGGGGCCTGCGGGCTGGGTCTCGGCCATCTCAGATTTTCCGGAAAGTCCAACCGATTGATCGGACGGGCGCAGGCGGCGTTTCCGGAAGTCTTGAGAAGTGCAACGAACCACGCAGGCACCTCCTTCTTGACAATCAATAACCGGACGGTTATGGGTTTGCATGAACTCTCATCCGGACGTTCTGTTCAAGACCCTCTCCGATCCCACTCGTAGAGCGATCTTCGAGCGCCTGACCCGTGATGGAGAATTGACCGTGCATGCGCTCACCGGACGTTCCGGTGTATCGCAACCGGCTGTCTCCAAGCATCTCGGCGTGCTCAAACGCGCCGGACTCGTTCGTAACCGACGCGAGGGACGTGAGACCCACTACAGTGCCAACCCGCAAGGGTTAGCGCCCGTGATCGATTGGATGAAGCTCTACGGGACTTTCTGGCACGACCGGATCGATCGTCTCGAGTCACTCTTGAGTAGGATGGATCAATGACCGACACCACCCCCGCACTGCGTTCCGTCATCATTGAACGGGATTTGCCCCATCCGCCGGAAAAAATCTGGCGGGCGCTCACGCAAGGTCATTTGATCGAGGAGTGGCTCATGAAGAACGACTTCAAGCCTGTCGCGGACCACCGTTTCACTCTTCGCGCAGACTGGGGCGCTGTCGACTGCCAAGTAACGGCAGTCGAGCCGAACAAAACGCTGTCTTACACGTGGGCGGCCTATGGTCTCGAGAGTGTCGTCACCTGGACCGTCACCCCGACGAGCACGGGGACCCACCTGCGCATGGAGCAGTCGGGCTTCCGGCCGGATCAGCAGCAGGCCTACCAGGGCGCTAAGGGCGGGTGGCCGCAGTTCCTTGCGGCCCTTGAGCAGGTATTGGCACGCATGGATTGAAGTCTGCTGGCATATATCCGGAACTTCCAGGATAGGAACATGAAAGAATCGGATGCGAGCCAAGGCCAGTCGGCATCGGAGCTCATCTCGAAAAGAATCGCCGAACTCGGGGACTGGCGCGGGGAAACCCTCAGCAGAATGCGCAAGCTCATCAAGGAAGCAGACCCGGACGTGGTCGAGGAGTGGAAGTGGATGGGTACTCCGATCTGGTCGCACGACGGCATCATCTGCACCGGCGAATCCTACAAGAATGTCGTAAAGCTTACCTTCGCCAAGGGCGCGTCTCTAAAGGATCCGGCCCATCTCTTCAACGCGAGTCTCGACGGAAACGCACGCCGCGCGATCGACATCCACGCAGGCGAAGAAGTTGACGAATCCGCCTTCAAGGCGCTCGTTCGCCAAGCCGTCGCCCTCAACAGTGCCGGCAAGTCAAAACCTTCGAGGAAAGCGAAGTCCTAGAGCAGCTTCAGGATGACTGGAACCGGGGCGTCGTGCGGCCACCTCTCCCGCTTGCGGGCTTGGGCCGCGAAGCGGACCAAGGTCGGTTCGCACAGCGAACCGGGTGAGGGTGCGTGCCTCCTGCCCTCACCCGCCGTGCTGCGCACGACGACCTTGGTTCGCTTCGCGGCCTAAGCCCGCAAGCGGGAGAGGTGGCGATGGCGAGGCATTTTCCAGTCTGCATGAACGCGCTCTAAGGAACCTCTGAACAGTTGGTTTCGGGTGACCTGGAATCCCTTGCCTGCCGTTCAAGTCGGCTGGATTCCGTCGGATGGCATCGAATTTCCCGCGTTTCCCAGCGCTCGCGGCGCCGGGGACAACAGGTTGGACGCACTACGCCCCTTGAAGCCGCAGCAATCGATGGCGGACGACGAACAGATTGCTCAGCGCGCCGGTCACGAACAGCCGGTTCGCGTTCTTATCCAGCCCGCGGTAGCGGACCTTCGCGAAGCCGAACACCCTCTTGATCACGCCGAAGCAGTGCTCGACCTTGGCCCGCACCTTCGACTTGCTGCGGTTGCGCGCCTTCTCCGCCTCATCCACCACCCCGCGGTGCCGATAGCGTCGGTTGGTGAAGTCGCGTGCGCGCGGCGCATGTTCACGGATCACCGCGCGCTGACCGCGATACGCCTGATCGCCCCACACCCGCGTCTCGTCACCGTGCAGCAGATCGGGCAGCACCGTCGCATCCGCCACGTTCGCCGCCGTCGCCACCACCGAGTGGATCAGCTTGGTGCGGCTGTCCACGCCGATATGTGCCTTCATCCCGAAATACCACTGGTTGCCCTTCCTGGTCTGATGCATCTCCGGATCGCGCGCCTTGGCGGCGTTCTTCGTCGAACTCGGCGCATGGATGATGGTGGCATCGACGATCGTGCCAGCCGACAGCCTCAGGCCGCGTTGTTCCAGGTGCTCATGCACGCGTTGGAACAGCGCCGATCCCAGATCGTGCCGCTCCAGCAGGTGGCGGAACTTGCACAGCGTGGTCTCGTCCGGCACCGCCTCGCGGCCGAGGTCGATACCGGCGAACCGGCGCATCGCGAGGCTGTCATACAGTGCCTCTTCCGCCCCCGGGTCCGACAGGTTGAACCATGTGTGGACGGCCCGCTGGGTTCAAGGAGGAGTTTGCAAAAATTGGTGGCGGTTCGACTGCGGTCATGTGTCCGGCCTCTGCTTTCGCGGCACGATGACCGCCGGCCTAGATGGGTTCCGCGAACGACATCCAAACACTGCTCCGGCATTTGGTTGCCGGGGTTCAAGGCGGATTTTTGTCGCTCGTCGGATCGACCGATCACCATCTTTTGCTGCGCCCGTGAACCCGTGGCACCGGCGCGTGGATCAGGCGGCGATCGGCTGACGCCGATATGCCTCGCCACGCGCCATCATGGCCCAGATGATCCGGGCCATCTTGTTGGCCAGAGCCACCGCCGCGACCTTTCGCGGCTTGCGCTCCAGCAGTTGCAATAGCCACGCAGATGCCGACTTGCTGCCGGGCTTGGCATAACGGATCACCGCCATCGCGCCGACCACCAGCAATTGCCGCAATCTTTCATTGCCGGCCTTGCTAATCTTACCGAGACGCTGCTTGCCGCCGGTCGAGTGCTCCCGTGGCGTCAGCCCCAGCCAGGCCGCGAAGTGGCGTCCAGACGCAAAGTTGCTGGGGTCGACCGTCACGGCCATGGTGATCGCGGTGATCGGCCCGACGCCGGGAATCTCGGCGAGCAGCCGGCTGACGGGATTGGCCTTGTGCCGTTCCATGAGCAGTCGATCCAGCGCCTCCAGCTTGGCATCGAGATCGGCGATGTGCTGCCCCATGTGAGCAAACATCGCCTTCGCCGTGGCTGGGGTGGCGGTATCAGCCGCCAGAACCGCGAGCAGGGCGGCCACGTTCTGGCTGCCTTTGGCGGCGACGACACCGAATTCCGCCGCGTGCCCCCGCAACGCATTGATCGCCTGGGTCTGTTGGGCGACCAACATCTCCCGGTGTTTCACGATCATCGTTTCAGCTTGCTGCTCAATGGTCTTGACCGGAACTGAGCGCATACTTGGACGCGCAGCCGCCTCGCTGATCGCCTCGGCGTCATTGCGGTCATTCTTGGACCGCTTGACGAAGGGCTTCACGTATTGCGGCGGGATCAGCCGTACTCGGTGACCCAACCGGTTCAACATACGTCCCCAGTGGTGCGACCCCCCGCACGCCTCGAGAACAACCTCCGTCGGTGCCAGCTTGCCGAAGAAGGGCTCAATCTGGGCTCTTCTCAGCTCCCGGCGCAGAATCGGACGCTCCTGTTGGTCTACGCCATGGATCGTGAAGACATGTTTGGACGTGTCGATCGCGATGCGCTTAAGCTCCATTTGGGCGGCCCTCCCTTTGGATCATGGATCGACCCAATATTGGCACATCCGATGCCGTGGGGCCGTCCACCCCAACACTGCTGCAGGAAGTAGATGCGCAGCATCCGTTCCAGACCAACCGGCCGGCGGCCCCTGCCTGGCCTGGGGTAGACCGGATCGATCAGCGCGCACAGATCGCGCCACGGCACCACACGGTCCATCTCCGCCAGAAACGCCGCCCGCCGGGTTGGCTTGCTGTAACGCTCGAACCCAGCTGTCGCCATGGTCGCCTGCCGCATCGTTGCCCTCGCCCGCTGCTCCCGGCGACAATTCTATATGACGTTGCGTGAGCGGCGCGAGGGGGGCTTGATCAGAGTGTCCTTAGGCAGGGGGAGGGATCGGCCCACCACGCCATGACCGGCGAGGGCCGACCAGGCTGCAGCCGGCGACGCGGCTGGCACGATCCGCGTGTCGCTCGCGGTTCCCGCGGGATCTGACCGGCAGTATCCTGCTCCACCACGCGCCCCCGATGAGCCGCCCCAAGCCCGCCCCGTCCGCAAAGGCCGCCCCCATGAGCCTCGTCTACCTCGACATCGCCCCCACCGGCATCGCCACCGCCACCCTCAACCGCCCCGAAGTCGGCAACGCCTACAACGAGGACCTGCTTGACGAACTCATCGCCGGCCTTACCCGGCTTGCGTCCAACACGGCGACCCGTGCCCTCGTCCTGCGCGGTGCCGGCAAGCACTTCCAGGCCGGCGCCGACATCGGCTGGCTCGGCCAGGCCACGCAATATCCGCCCGACCGCAACTACCAGGCCTCCATGGCCACCACCCGGGCGATGCAGCTCCTGAATGAATTCCCCCATCCCACCGTCGCCGTGGTGCACGGCGCCTGCTTCGGCGGCGGCGCCGGGATGGTCTGCTGCGTCGACGTCGCGCTCGCTACGCCGGACGCGATCTTCGGCCTGACGGAGGTCCGGGTCGGCGTCGCCCCCACCCCGATCTCCACCCACATGGTCCACGCCATGGGCCTGCGCCACACCCGCCGCTACGCCCTAACGGGCGAGCGCTTCGACGCCGCCGAGGCGCAGCGCATAGGCCTGGTGCACGAGGTGGTGCCGGCCGCGGAGATGGAAACGAGGCTCGCCGCGGTGCTGGACGCCATCCTGCTCGGCGCGCCGGGGGCGATCGCGATGACCAAGCGCTCGTTCCTCGGCGCCAACGGACTGCTGCTGGACGAGCGCGCGATGAGCCTGCTGGCGCACGAAAGCTGGACCCAGCGCGCCACCGAGGAAGCCCGCGAAGGCACCGCCGCGTTCCGCGAAAAGCGCCGGCCCGGATGGCACCACCCGCAAGGCTGCCCCCCCGCCAACCAAACCACCCCTTGACCGACCCGTCCGGCCGCCGTGGCCCCTCCCCCAGCCATGTCCGCGGCGACCGGCTGATACGCCCCTGCTTGCAGCGACATCAGGACAGCGCACAGTAAGATCCGACAATCCGACGGAGACGGAACACCGATGGAAACGGCCGACGACAAGATCCTGGGCGTGCTCGGCGGCATGGGCCCGCTCGCCAGCGCCCAGTTCATGCTGCGCCTCACCCTGCTCACCCCCGCCGACCGAGACCAGGACCACATCCCCGCCGTGCTCTGGTCCGATCCGCGCGTGCCCGACCGCACCCGAGGCAAGCAAGGCGCCGGCCCAGACCCCCTGCCCTGGCTGCTCCGCGGCATCGCCGGCCTGCGCCAGGCCGGCTGCACCGCCATCGCCATCCCCTGCAACACTGCCCACGGCTGGTACGAGGAAATGGCAGCAGCAGCCGGCTGCCCGATCCTGCACATCGTCGACGCCGCCGCCGCCGACCTCCGCCGCGCCCACATCCCCCAAGGCAAAATCGGCGTCATGGGCACCGCCGCCACCCTGGCCATGAAACTTTACCAGGACCGCCTCGGCACCCTGGGCTGGGACTGCCTCACCCCGCCCGCCGAGCACATGCAACGCCTGGTGAGCCCCGCGATCGCCCTGGTCAAAGCCAACCGCGTGCAGGAAGCTTACGAACCGCTCGCCGAAGCCGCGCGCGACCTCGCAGCCAGAGGCGCCCGCGCCGTGGTACTGGGATGCACGGAAATCCCGCTCGGCCTCGCGGCCGGACCCAGCGACAAGCTCGGCGCCCCCGTCATCGACACCATCGACGCCCTCGCCCGCGCCGCGATCGGGTGGGCGCGGAGCTGATCCATCGGCAGATCGGCACCGGCAACCTTGCTGCTGCGCCTGGCACTGGGGTGTGCGGGGAAATTTGACGCGTATCGGGCAGCGCCCCCTGGCGTTGCTGCCGAAGGCGCCACGCCCGTCGCGTGATCGATCTCATATACCTCGAATCCGAGGGAACCCGGCCAGATTTCACTTGCACCGCACTGTTCATCTGCCGGCGCATCAGTCGCAGCAGGTGCCCCCGATCCTCAGCGCTCAGAACCAATCCCGACATGGGGGCAGCGAATTGTACCGCCCCGCGTCGGTGCAAGTGAAATCTGGCCGGGTTCCCTCGGATTCGAGGTATATCAGTTGCCACCGGCGGGGCCGACCCTTCGTGGATGAGACCTTCGGGAGTAGCCTTTCCCTGCCAGCGGAGAGGTCGGCCATAGTCATGGTGCGAGCGAGCCCGCGTATCAGACCACGATGCTGGATAACGCCGGGGCCTCGTCCAGCAGGGCCGCGACCGTCTGCAGTCCCTGCGACAGCTCCTCGGCCGTGGCCGGCACCCCCAGCCCCAGCCGCACCGCCTCCGGCCATGCCGACACGGCGAACGCATCGCTCGGGACCGCGCCGATGCCGACCGTGCGCAGCCGCGCCACGAACTCCGACCGCGGCCAGGCGGGCGGCAGCTCCAGCCAGACATGGAACCCGTCGGGCGCGATATGGGCGCCCTCGCGCGGCAGCATGTCCCGCGCCAGCGCGCAGCGGACTTCGGCCTCGTGCCGGATCGCCTCCAGGACGGCGCCGGCGGTACCGGTCTCGATCCACCGCGTCGCGACCGCCGCCGTCAGCGGCGACGCCAGCGATGCCGCGGCGTGGATGCCGCCCGACAAGCGCTGCGGAGGTCGGGTTTCGGGCAGCACCAGGTAGGCAATGCGCAACGCCGGCGCGAGGCATTTCGCCAGGCCGGCAACGTAGTACACCAGATCGGGCGCCAGGCGCGCCAGCGGCGGGACGGGACGCGGCGGCAGCATGCCATAGGCGTCGTCCTCGATGATCGCGACGCCATGTGCGCGGGCGATCCGGATCACCGCCTCGCGCCGCTCCAGCGGCATCGTTGCCGTGGTCGGATTATGCAGCGTGGGGTTGCAGTACAGCAGCTTCGGCCGGTGCGTCCGGCAGGCCGCCTCGAAGGCGTCGGGAATGATCCCCTGCCGGTCGATCGCGACGCCGATCGGGCGCAGCCGCAAATGCGCCAGGGCGGACAGCGCACCGGGAAAGGTCAGCGTTTCCGTGCAGACGCCGTCGCCCGGCTCGGCCAGCGCCGCGAGCAATGTCAGCAGCGCACCGCGGGTGCCGGGGGTGACCACGATGCGATCGAGCGCGATCTCGCCCAGCGTGTGCACCAGCCAGAGCGCACCGGCGTTCCGGTCACGGCGGGTGCCGCCCGGCTCCTGGTAGCGCAGCAGAAGATCGATGCCGTCCGCATGCTCCAGCGCGGCGATGTCGCTCCACATCTGCGCGGCGAGCCGCTTGTCGTCGAAGCGTGGTGGCAGGTTCATGCTCATGTCGATGGCGCCGCCGCGCGCCAGGGAAGCCGACACCGCGGCCCTTGGGCGCACGTAGGTTCCCTGCCCAACCTTGCCTTCGACCAGCCCGCGCTTGCGGGCCTCGGTATAGGCGCGGGTGACCGTGGTGAAGTCGATATCGAGCGCATCCGCCAGTGTGCGCTGCGGCGGCAGACGCATGCCGGGGCCAAGCCTGCCGGACAGGATATCCTCGGCCAGGGCGTCGGCGATCGCCAGATAGACCGGCCCCGCCCCCTTCGCGATCCGCGGCACCCACGCGGGATTGTCCTCCAGTGCTGCTCTCAAGTCGTCCTCCGGGTCTTTATGTGTCGCCCGGCTGCGGCCAAGCGATCGACGCGCCGCGGCATACACCCAGCACGACCGGCAGAATGATCGGAAATCAATGTCCAGGCAATCTGCGGGCGACGCCCCAGGTTGCCTGGCCTTGAATACCCGTCTCCGGCCGCGGGGCGAGCCGCGGCGATGCATGTTCGGAATGGGTCCGGAACCGGCTGTCTTGCACAGGGCCTCACGTCGGCAAACATACAATCCGGTGATCTGTTGCAAAGTTTCCCCACCGGGGACCACGGCGCAATGTTCAGTCCCTCGCCGGCGTTTTTGGACGGCACGATTGCGCTACCGGTGGCCATCGCTTTGCAGATATTCCACGCTGCCGGACTGCCCGTGAATTTTGCTACAGATCCCCAGGAAGCGCTGTCCCCTTCCCCTGCGGGAAGGGAGCGTTTCTCCTTTGACACCGCCAATTCCCCACGCCGGTCCCCGGCTGGCCCCAGCGGGCAGAGCGCCGGCCCCCCGCGTGCATGCGCCTCGTGCATGTCCGGATGACGGACAATACACCATAGTGTCGGTTGCGTTCCGCCCGTTTTGGCCCATCTGCATTTCCATGCAGTACAGCATGCATTGACCATGCATGTCCGTATATTGTATGTGTTGATGCGCCCGCTTGCCCCGTGCTGCGGTGCAATAAAGGTTGCCGTATGCACAACGACAAGCACCGTGCCTCAGCGCCGCGCGCATGGTCGGTCAGCCCGCGGACCGCGCCCGCTGCTCCCAGGCCTGCCACACTCCACCCGTCCCTCCACCGCGCCGCCCGATGGGCAAGCCTCGCGGCACCGGTCCTGCTGCTGTCGGGCTGCGCCGACCAGCGCCAGAGCTTCCTGACGCCGGACGGCCCCGTCGCCATCCTGCAGTACCACTATCTATGGCTGATCACTCTGATCACCCTGATCGTCGTGGCGCCCGTGGTCATCGGCGTGCCCTTGCTCGCCTGGCGCTATCGCTACGGCAACACCAACGCTCGCTACGCCCCGCATTGGGACTTCTCCGCCGCGCTGGAATGGCCGATGTGGCTGGTCCCCGTGGCGATCGTCGTCGTGCTGTCCTTCTTTGTCTGGAACTACACCCACCAGCTCGACCCGTATCGTCCGATCGCCTCGGACAAGCCGCCGCTGCGCGTTCAGGTCGTCGGTCTCGATTGGAAATGGTTGTTCATCTACCCCGACTACCACATCGCCACAGTAGGGGAGATGGCGTTTCCGCAGAACCGTCCGGTGTCAATGACACTGACCACCGATACGGTGATGCAGTCCTTCATGATCCCCGCGCTCGGCGGCCAGATCTACGCCATGCCGGGCATGGTGACGAAACTGAACCTCGCCGCCGACCACACCGGCGATTTCGAGGGTATGAACACCCAATACAACGGTGACGGCTTCCACGCCCAGCATTTCCAGGCCGTCGCCATGACGCCGCTAGACTTCTCCCATTGGGTCAAGGATGCACAGCAGAACGGCGTGGCGCTCGACGCGGCGAACTACAAGATCCTGGGCGAGAATTCGACGCCCGAGCAGGTGCGCGCGCATTTCGCCAATCCGTCGATGCCGAAGGGCGTGACGTTCTTCAACAACGCCTCGCCCGGTTTCTTCATGAACATCGTGATGCGCTATCACGGCGGCAACGCCGTCCCGCCGGCGCAACAGCCGGGCAGCACCGTCTACGACGCCACGGTGGCCGGCAACGCCGTCGCCAACACCAGGATGGCCAGCAAGTGAGTACCCCCGCCATGTCGCAAGCCGTCTGGAGCCTGGCGTTCGGCCGGCTCAACCTGGATTCGCTCGATTTCCTGAAGGCGTTCCTTCACCCGAGCATGAACGACATGATCCTGTCGGGTGCAGCGTGGGTGGTGATCATCGGCGCCGTCGTCACCGTGGCATTGCTGACGCGGTTCCGCCTCTGGGGCCCGATGTGGTCGCAATGGCTGGTCAGCGTCGATCACAAGAAGATCGGCGTGATGTATATCGTGCTGGCGCTGATCATGCTGGTGCGCGGTGCGCTGGAAGGCGTGGTGATGCGCGCCCAGCAGGCCGACGGGCTGCATGGCGGCTTCCTCTCTGCCAACCATTTCGGCCAGCTCTTTTCGACCCACGGCACGATCATGATCTTCTTCATGGCCATGCCGTTCCTGACCGGGCTGATCAACATCGTGGTGCCGCTGCAGATCGGCGCCCGCGATGTCAGCTTCCCGATGCTGAACTCCTTCAGCCTGGGCCTGACCGTCGCCGGCGCGATGCTGGTGATGATCTCGCTGGTGATTGGCGATTTCTCCACCGGCGGCTGGACCGGCTATCCGCCCTACACCGAGGTGAGTTTCCAGCCCGGCGCCGGACCTGACTACTGGATCTGGGCCGTGACGCTGACCGGCCTGGGCTCGACGCTCACCGGCATCAATTTCATGGTGACGATTTTCAAGGAACGCGCGCCCGGCATGACCTTCCTGCGCATGCCGCTGTTCACCTGGAACGCGCTCTGCACCTCGCTGCTGCTGGTGTTCGCCATGCCGCCGCTGACCGTGGCGACGATGATGCTCGCCGCCGACCGCTATCTGGGATTCCACTTCTTCACCAATGGCCTCGGCGGCAACATGATGAACTTCGCCAACCTGTTCTGGTTGTTCGGCCATCCCGAGGTCTACATCCTGGTCCTACCCGCCTTCGGCGTGTATGCCGAAGTCATCTCCACCTTCTCCGGCAAGAAGCTCTACGGCTACACCACGCTGGTGATCGCCACCATGGCGATCGGCTTCCTGTCCTTCGGCGTGTGGCTGCATCATTTCTTCACCATGGGGCAGGACGCCAACATCAACGCGGTGTTCGGCATCGCCACGATGCTGATCGGCATCCCGACCGGCGTGAAAATCTATGATTGGATGGCGACGATGTACCGCGGCCGCATCCGCTTCAGCGTGCCGATGGTCTATGCGATCGCCTTCATGGTGTTGTTCGTGCTCGGCGGCCTGACCGGCATCATCCTCGCCAACCCGCCGGTCGATTTCCAGGTTCACAACACGCTCTTCCTGGTCGCGCATTTCCACAACATGCTGATCCCTGGCACCTTGTTCGGCATGCTGGCGGGCTACACCTACTGGTTTCCGAAAGTGTTCGGCTTCCGCCTGAACGACCGCTGGGGCTATGCTGCCGCTTTCAGTTGGATCATCGGCTTCATCCTCGCCTTCTTCCCGCTCTATGCGGTGGGACTGATGGGCATGACGCGGCGCACGGTGTCCTACACCAATCCGGCCTATCAGCCCTGGTTCCTGATCGCCGGTGTCGGCGCCTGCTTCGTCACGCTCGCGCTGATCAGCATGGGCGTGCAGCTCTACGTCTCGATCCGCGACCGCGCGCAAACTCGCGACATCGGCGGCGATCCGTGGAACGCGCGAACCTTGGAGTGGGCGACGCCGTCGCCGGTGCCGGCCTATAATTTCCCGGTCATCCCTCATATCTACGCGCTCGATCCGTTCGCCGTCGCGAAGGAAGCCGGGTTCGGCTATCAGCAGCCGGTCTCCTTCTCCGACATCCACCTGCCCGGTGACACCTGGGTCGGCGTGATCACCGCCGTGTTTGGCACCGCGCTCGGGTTCGGCCTGGTCTGGCACATCTGGTGGCTCGCGCTTCTCACTCTCGCGGTGCTGGCGATGACGCTGGTCGGCCGCGCCATGCTGGGCGATCGCCATCCGGTCACGATCCCGGCCGCCGAGGTCCGGCGGCAATACCTTGCCTGGCTCGCCACGGTCCGCACGGTCGCGCCCGTCACGCGTGAGCTTGAATGGGATCCGAGAAACCACGGCGTCGCTGCCAACGAGTATTTCCAGGAGGCTGCAGAATGAACGTCGTCGCTTCTCCGCCCGGGATGACCCTGGTCGCGGATCACGCTCACGAGCACGATCCCGCAGCCAACGCCCTCTCCGGCTTCTGGCTGTTCATGATGAGCGACCTCGTCATCTTCGGCCTGATGTTCGGCACTTATGTGACGATGCTGACGCCAATGTCCTTCGCCGGTGGCCCCACGCCGAAGGACTTGTTCGAACTGCCCGCCGCCGCGATGGAAACGGCCGCGCTGCTGACCAGCACCTTCACCTTCGGCATGGCGTCGTTGGCCATCAAGTATGATCTCGGTGTGCGCCGGGTGATGTTCTGGATGGTGGTGACACTGGCGCTCGGGCTGGTCTTCCTGGGGCTGGAAATCCGCGAATTTGCCCACATGCTGGCCGTGGGTGCGGTGCCGCAGCGTTCCGGCTTCCTGTCGGCATTCTTCGGCCTGGTGCCGCTGCATGGCGCGCACGTCACCGCCGGCTCGATCTGGCTGGTGATGATGCTGATCCAGATCCGCCGCACCGGCCTGACCGGGTCCGCCAAGTCACGCATCGCCCGCCTGGCGTTGTTCTGGCACTTCCTGGACCTGATCTGGGTGGGGATTTTCTCCGTCGTCTATCTGGGAGGGATTACCTGATGTCGAGCGTCAAGCAGCAGAGCAAGGCTGATGCCTATCGGCATGATCTGCGTGGATACCAGACGGGGTTCGCGCTGGCGGCGCTCCTGACGATCGTTCCATTTGCTCTGGTGGCAACAGGCACGTTGTCCACGATGGCGTTGCTGTGGGTGATCGGCGTGCTGGGACTGGTGCAGATCGTCGTGCATGTGCGCTACTTCCTGCATGTCAATCTGAGCCGGGAGAAGCGCGAGGAATTTGCCCTGATGGTCTTTTCCGGCTCCCTGCTCGTGCTGATGATCGCCGGCATGCTGTGGATCTTGTTCAATATGAACATGCGCATGATGCCGATGTAGTACCCCCGGCATAGGGGCTCTGGCCGGTTGGTCGTCCAGCGCGGCTTCAAGCCGGGGCCAGTGTGGCGGTGCACCTCATGCGCGCGAGCGCCGCGAGTTTGAACTCCCGGGTGAAACTCCGCCGCTTTTTCTTCTCCGACACATTCGTTCTTATTTGCCAACAATGTGTCTAATATACCCCTTTGCTCAGGGATTCTGGCCTCTCGGTTTGCCCACGAAGTGGAAATTCCGGGAGATCAGAGAGGCGATCTCGGAGCGATAGGCGCCGATGTTGTTGAAGAACCGGTCGATCGCGGCCCTGAAGTCGGCCAGGGTCGGGTAGTGCTCGTTCCATAAGTTCCGTCAGCGCTCGCGCCACGGGGCTTGTTCGATTGCACTCGGTATGGGTATAGAGTCGCGGCGAGGGGGATTGGCGAGATGCGATGCGTTGGGTGCGGCTCAGCCGCCGTTTCGGAACGGAGCGAGCGCACCGCCCAGAGTTACCGCCGGTTCCGCTGTCGCGTCTGCGGCAAGCAATTCAACGAGCAGAGTTCTGGCGTTCTGAACCGGACGCAGTACCCCAGTGACGTCATTGCCCTCGTGGTGCTCTCGCGCTTGCGCTACAAGCTTGCCCTGCGTGATCTGCCGGAGATGTTCCTGACCCGCGGCATCGTGTTCAGCCATGAGGCGGTTCGCGACTGGGAAAGCAAGCTCACGCCAGCGCTGGCTGAAAGTCTGCGGCGACGCCGACACGGCAAGGCGGGTCGAAGCTGGTATGTTTCGGCTGGCAAATTCTGTCGCGCATATGACGAGTTACGCAACTTCCTCCATTCCCGCTCCCGCGCCCATCAGCAAGTTTCCGCCGACTACCGTAGGGTCCACTTCCTTCGCCGCACCGCAACGGTGCTGAGCGTGTTGCAAGCCGCCTAACGACCTCGCCCCTCAGCCGTCGGCCTATAGTTGCTGGCACGAGCGCTGACAGAACCCCCTTTGGGGCCGAAACCCCTGGGGCAACGCCGAAGCACTCATGTTCGACGCGGCCCAGTAGATCATGATTTCGTGACAATCGACCTGCGACCGTCGTCTCCCCCGCCCCATTCGCGTCGTGCGCCTGGACGATCAGCGGATCGGCTCGGAGAGACGTCGTGACGATAAATCCTTCTTTGCAGAAGACGCCCCGCCCTCAAGGCCATCAGTGTCTCGAGGCGAGACTCGCTCAGCGGCGACATCGCTACAGCAATTTCCGCTACCTTCGCGACGGCACCAGCCGCTGTGGGACAAAATTGTCTCGTGCTCACCCAAGAGGGGCTGCCCCGCCATCCGCTTTGCCTGCAGAAAGACTGTACGCCGGAACCGCACTTCGGACTTGCGAGATCTGCTGACCCCGCAGAGGGGAAAATCCGATGTCTGATCGTTGGCCGGGCTTGCTCGATCGCGTCACAGGCTCTGAATGTCTCGACATTTCGTCCAGGTGTACGCGCCCCAGGCCAACTGGCGTAGCTGACCGTTCTATCCTTCCAGCGATCGGCGAGGTTTTCACGCTCCGGCAAATCCTCGATCGGTTGCGCGGCCTGGTCGGCAAGACCAAGCTCCTCCGGCACCTCGCCGATCACCCAAAGCACCAGGGTGGGCCAACACATCGCCGCTGGGGTAACCGGATCGTGTTCTACCCCGAGGACCTGCCACGCCTGTTCGGGAGCCTGGAATGCCCCTCAAGATCGTTCGCCGGCCGGGCTCGGCCATGCTCTACGTCCGCGGAACCGTCCGAGGACAAAGCGTATTCGAGAGCACTGAGACTTCTGAGCCCGAACGCGCAGAAGGCTACAGGATCAAGCGGGAAAACGAGCTCTGGGACCGTGCGACCTATGGCGAAAGGGCGGTCGTAACGTTCGCCCGCGCGGTGGAGAGCTACCTCCAGGCCAAGGAGCACACGCCGACCACCAAAACGCACGTCAAGCGGCTTCTACTCCATTTCGGCACCACGCCGCTCGGCAAGATCAATCAGGAGGCGGTTGACCGCGCCTATGCCAAGATTCTCATGGCCGGAATGCGCGCAGCACCGGCAACGAAGCTGCGCGCCGTCTTGACGCCACTCCGCGCCATCATGGAGCACGCCGCGGTCCGCGGTTGGTGCGAGCGGCCGGCGTTCCTGCGCCCAGCCGAAGCTGCAGTGCTGGTGGCTGTCGCGGCTGACCATCTCCGGCCGCTGCTCACCTTCCTGATCGGCACCGGCGCCCGCATGTCGGAGGCGCTCGAGCTCGAATGGAAAGACGTCGACCTCCGTGGAGTGCGCGCCACCGTCTGGCAGAAGCAGGGCACCGAGCGCGAGATAGACCTGCCGCCTGTCGTGATCACGGCCCTCACCGGACTTCCGCACCGAGAGGGCCGCGTGTTCCGTCCCGTGCGCGCCCGCCGGCCCAAAGGAATGGATCGCGGAAAGACGATCGGTGAAGCCTATATGGACACCGGCCGCACCGGCGGCGGCCAGATTAAGACTGCCTGGGCCACGGCTTGCCGGCGGGCCGGCCTCCCGGGCGCTTGGCGTGTCTGGCTGCCGAAAGGCAAGACGAGGGAGAAGCGTGCTTGGGTTCCGGAGATCAGGCCGCATTGCCTCCGGCACACCTGGGCCACTTGGCACTATTGCCTGCACCGCGATCTCCTCGCGCTCAAAGAGGACGGTGGCTGGAGTACGATCACGATGGTGACGCGATACGCGAAGAAGATGCCGGAGGTCTACCGGCCAGAGATCGAGGCGTGGCTGCAAGGCCATTCGGTCGCGCTCGAGAAGGGGGCGTGACGAAGCCTCGCGCCTGTGCACAATCCGAGCAGTGTTGCCGTTGGGACACCAAAAGCCACTTGATATACCTCGAATCCGAGGGAACCCGGCCAGATTTCACTTGCACCGACGCGGGGCGGTACAATTCGCTGCCCCCATGTCGGGATTGGTTCTGAGCGCTGAGGATCGGGGGCACCTGCTGCGGCTGATGCGCCGGCAGATGAACAGTGCGGTGCATCGGCGGCTGAACGTGCTGCTGCTGCTGGACGACGGCTGGACGGCGGAGCGGATCGCGGAAGCGCTCTACATCGACGCCGAGACGGTGCGTGAGCATCGCCGGCTCCACGCGACTTGCGGGATCGCCGGGCTGGAGCGGCTCTCTTACACCGGCCAGGAGCCGGAACTGACGGCCGAGCAGCGCGCCGCGCTGACGGCCGAGCTGACCGAGCGCTTGTATATGACCGCGAAGGAGGTATGCGGCTTCGTGCAAGCGCGGTTCGGGAGCGTCTATACGCCGAATGCGATGACCAAGCTGCTGAAGCGGCTGGACTTCGTCTACAAGAAGCCGAAGTGCGTTCCCGCCAAGGCGGATGCGACGGTGCAGCGGACGTTCGTAGAGCAGACGCTGGCCCCTCTGATGGCGGCGGCCGGACCGTGCCGGCCGTTGTATTTCGTCGATGGCACGCATCCCGCCTATACCGGGCATCCGGCGTTCGGCTGGATCAAGCGCGGGACGACACGGGAGCTGAAAAGCAATCACGGTCGTGTCAACGTCAATATCAATGGTGCGCTGAGCTGGCCTGACCGAGAGGTAGTGAAGCGCGAGGCAGAGAAGATCACGAGCGGGGCGATGATCGACCTGTTCGACACGTTGGCGGCCCGTCATCCTGCTGCCAGTGCCATCGACGTCGTGCTGGACAATGCAAGCTACAACCACTCGGCGGCGATCAAGGCGTATCTCGCCTGCGACGACTGCCGTATCAGACTGACCTACCTGCCGCCCTACGCACCCAACCTCAATCTAATCGAACGGCTGTGGTGGTTCTTCAAGAAGAAGACCCTATGGAACGAGCACTATCCGACCCTGGCCGACTTCAGGGCCGCGATCGACCGGTTCTTCAACAACATCGGCGCCTATCGCTCCGAGATCGCCTCTCTGATCTCCCGGAATTTCCACTTCGTGGGCAAACCGAGAGGCCAGAATCCCTGAGCAAAGGGGTATATCAAGCCGCTAGTCTTACTGTGTCATAAGACCATCCTGCGTGTGGCCCGCTGGCAGCAAGGGCAGCGCGGCAGGGTTCTTGCGATGGCGCGCGCTATCGCGATCCGGACAGATGTGATTGAGGTCGGGACATGACGTTCAGGTCTGATGGGTGGATCCGCGGGGTCGATAACCGTCGGGAAGGCGATGCTCTTGGATGAGAACGGTGTTGCATGGTCCTGAGGGGGGAATTGCTCGCCTTTCGGAGATCAGGAATCCGTAGGCAGCGATGCACAGCGTGGCGTGATGGTGAAAGCCACGCCACCCTCGCCCCTCGTAATGGCCGAGCCCAAGTTCCTGCTTGAGGTCCTGGTAGTCCCGCTCGATCCGCCAGCGCAGCTTGGTAGCGTTCGCCAGTGCTCGCCGGCTGATGTTTTCTGGCAGTGTGGACAGAAAGTATTTCGTCGGCTCGGGTTCGCCCGCCGGCCATTCGATCAGGCACCATTCCTCGGGGCGCGGTGAGGAACGGTGATAATCGCGATGCGCGGGACGCACACGCACCGCCGCGAAGCGCGAAGCGAGTTTGGTGTTGGTCCCTTCGCGCCAGGTGACCCGCCGCCACGCCTTTTTGGGAAGATCGAGCGCCAGTTGCCTGGCCGAGATCGGCTGATGCGCTCCGTCACGACGGATCGCGGACGTCGGACGACCGCGCCCGCTCCATGGCTTCGGTGGCAGCGGTTCCACCCCGGGCGGCCACAGGCTGGTGGAGGATTGGATGCCGACGGCATAGGCAAGGCCGATCCCGGTGATGCCATCGCGGAAGTCGGTGTCGTTGCCGTATCCCGCGTCGGCCAACACGACCGCGGCGTCGATTCCGGCCGCGCGGGCAGCACGAAGCTGGTCCAGCGCGATCTGCGGCTTGGTCTGGAAGACAACATCATCGGGTACGCCTGCCGCGGCGCGCCGGTCAGGGTCATCCGCCCATTCCTGCGGCAGATACAGACGATAGGCGATCGGCAGGCTGGCGTGATCGTTGGCGGCCGACAGGCTCACCGCGACCTGGCAGTTGTCCTGCTTGCCGAGCTGTCCGCAGTACTGCCGCGCCACCCCGACCGAGTGCTTACCCTTCTTCGGCATGCCGGTGTCGTCGATGATGAGCGCCCGGATCGGACCGCGTGGCTCGATGATCGGCAGGACGCGGGCACGCACCGCCTCGAGCACCGCATCGTCGGACCAATCGGACTTCGCCACGAAGTGATGCAGCGACTGATGCGCCGCCTGCACGCGCCCCGGTTCCACCCGGGCGGCCATCGGCTCGACGCTCTTGCGATCGCCGGGCAGCAGCAGTCCGGCGCAATACGATCGGAACGGCGCCGCGCGATCGGCGTGACCCAGCGCCGACGTAATCGCCTCGACATAGGCCGCGAACCGTGATTCGCTGCCGTCAACGCCCGATTCGAGACCCACGACCCGCCTCCACGAGTGAGAATCTCCATCCCTGGCAAACTCACGCCGAATCGGTCAAGAGGTTTATGACACAGTAAGACTAGCAGCCTGTCGGACTTAACGCGACGCGGCGGCGGGTGTTAGCCTCGGGGCATCGCTTCGTGCTTTCCCTGCCCGGACGTCGACCCGATGAGCAACTTCCGCCTGATCGACCGCGACACTGGCTTTCTGATGCCGCCGTCGGTGGACGAGTGGCTGCCACAGCGGCATCTGGCCCGGTTCGTGGTGGAGGTGGTCGATGGCCTCGATGTGCGGGCGATGACCGGCAGCTACCGTGGATCGGGGGAGGCGTCCTACCACCCCCAACTCCTGCTCGGCCTCATCATCTATGGCTACGCCACCGGCGTGTTTTCGAGCCGCAAGCTGGAACGGGCGACCTATGACTCGGTGGCGTTCCGCTTCATCGCCGCCAACGAGCATCCTGATCACGACACGATCGCCGCGTTCCGGCGGCGTTTTCTGAAGCAAATCGAGGCGCTGTTCGTTCAGGTTCTGGGCGTGGCCCGCGAGATGGGCGTGCTGAAGCTGGGCACGGTGGCGTTGGACGGGACCAAGATCCACGCCAACGCCAGCCGCCACAGCGCGCTGTCGTATGAACACGCGGGCAAGATCGAGGCGCAGTTGCAGGCCGAAGTGGCCGATCTGATGGCGAAGGCCGAGGCGGCCGATCAGGCGGACGTGCCGGACGGGATGCGGGTGCCTGAGGAACTGGCGCGGCGCGAGCAGCGTCTGGCGGCGATTGCCCGGGCCCGCGCCACGATCGAGGCGCGGGCGAAGGAGCGCCATGCGCGCGAACGGGCCGAGTATGAAGCCAAGCTCAAGGCGCGTGCAGCCAAGACTGCGGCGACGGGCCGCAAGCCCGGCGGCAGGCCACCGGCGCCACCGGCGCCACCGGCGCCACCGGCGGACAGGCCGCTGCCCACCGATCAGGTCAACCTGACGGACGAGGAATTGCGCATCATGCCGGTGGCGGGTGGCGGGTTCGAGCAGTGCTACAACGCGCAGGCGGTGGTGGCGGCGGGCAGCCTGCTGGTGATCGCGGCCGATGTGGTGCAGGCGCCCAACGACAAGCAGCAGTTGGAGCCGATGCTGGGCAAGATCGCCAACCTGCCCGCTGCGTTGGGCAAGGTTGGCGCGTTGCTTGCGGACAACGGATATTTCAGCGAGGGCAATGTGAACGCCTGTGCCGCGGCGGGGATCGATCCGGTGATCGCGATGGGGCGCGAAGCGCATCATCCATCGCTCGACGAGCGTTTTGCCGCGCCGCCGCCGCCGGCACAGAACCCCGCGCCGCTTGCGGCGATGGAGCATCGGCTCAAGACCCGCGAGGGCAAGCGGCTCTACGCCTTGCGCAAGCAGACGCCCGAGCCGGTGTTCGGCATCATCAAGTCGGTGCTTGGGTTCCGCCAGTTCCTGCTGCGCGGCCTCGACAACGTCCGCGGCGAGTGGAACCTCGTGACCATGGCCTGGAACATGAAGCGGATGTTCGTCCTGGCGAGCACGATCTGAGCCAGATCAGGCCCTGTTGGGGACGATCGAAGGCGCCGCCGACCGCCACGGCCCGATCGTGCCGCTCAGGAACGCCGAAAATACCGATGTGACCGCCCTACGCCCCGCCAGCAGACGCCAACCTCCTCAATCGCCACCTGCACCCGACCGAATGATCCGATACCCCACTCCGACAGGCTGCTAGGACGTACAAGCCACGGCCTTCACACGGCGGGGGTCACAGGTTCAATCCCTGTCGCACCCACCATCTGTCCGTCGGCGCGTGCGGCGCCGCCCCATCGATACCCCCGGCTTCTACGGCGGCGCGAAGCGACGTGCGGTCTGCAACCGCGCCCTGGCGGCGCGCCCCAGCCGCAGCAGATGGCAGATAGTGGAAACTCTCGTGGTGCCGACGCGCCAACACGCAATGATCGAGATGTGAATCAGGCGACAGCATGCGCTCGGCCGTCTTCACGTGCCGTCCCGCCGGCTGTGGAGGCGGGTCCCGACCGGACTCAGACTTCGCCGGACAGCCATCCCCGCAGGTACTCGCGCGCCCTGTGCACGCGGCTCTTGGCCGTTCCGACGGCGCATTGCCGGTCCCGCGCGATGTCCTCGTAGGACACCTCTCCGAGGGTTGCCATGAACAGCGCGTCGCGCTGATCCGACGGCAGCCGGTCGAGCGCAGTGCCAAGTTCCTGCAGGGCGACGCGTTCCTCGTGGGCGCCGTCGATCGGCACCTCGGGCGCATGGTCCATGGCGACGAACATCTGCCGCCGTCGGATGCCGCTGACGAAGTGGTTCGCCATGATACGACGTACCCACGCGGCCAGGCTGGTGTCGGCGGCAAAACTTTCCTGCGCGGCCCAGGCCTTCATCGCAGCGTCCTGTACGAGATCGTCAGCAGCCGGACGATTATGGGTCATGGCCAGCGCCCAGCCTCTCATGCGGGGTAGCAAGGCGATCAACTGCGTCTCGAACTGATTGGGCACGAACAGCCCCCCGGTCCGATGCGGAGGGACAAATCCGACCGCATCTGTCGAGGGCAGTAGTCGAGCATGCGGCGATCGCATTGCGAGTCACAGAATCGGGAAGCGCTGCGCGCGCAGCAGAAAACGGATCAAAGCTACGTCATCGACCTTCGTGCGGTCTGTCATATGCTTTGAGAATATCTGCAACGTTTGCCTGGCCGGCGCAGATCCGTCCGAACAGGCCGCACGCGGTGCGGCTGCGTTTTCTCGCATCCGATCGCAGTGATGGCCGCACGTCGGCGCGTCGGCGGCACCCCCGGACCGCCCGACTTGCTGGAATGTGTTTGCCACCCCGCTTGATCGGCGCCAAGGGACGCCCATCGTTGGCACCTCTGCGGCGGGCATGATCCAGGGAGAACGGCAATGTCGGGACGGACCGCTTCCGCCCGGAAGCCCACGGGGCGGATGCCGACGGCGCACCAGGCGGCGACCCGTCCCGACCTGCCGACCATCCCTCCGCCGATCCTTGATCCGCCGGCAACCGACCCGCCGGCCAAAGACCCGCCGACCGACGATCCCCCGGCCATCGACCCGCCGGTCAAAAATCCACCGGCCGATCCGCCGGCAGCAGCACGTGCGTCGCGCCTCGGCCGTCGTGCCGGACACGGAACGGGCGGGCCTCTTTCTCGACCAGGCAGGTCCTGGGCAATGGCCGAAAACCACGGCCGGCCGGCGACGCGGCGGCGCGGTCGCGGATCGTGACCGTGCAACCGCCCGGCCACGCCGGCGCGACGCTCGCCGGCGTGGCGCTCAGCCACCCCGATCGGGCGCTGTGGCCGGGCATCACCAAGCGCGACCTGGCGGAATACTGGCTCGCCGTCGCGGACGCCGCCTTGCCGGAGATCGCCGCCCGGCCGCTGGCCGTGGTGCGCTGCCCGGACGGGATCGCCGGCCCGCACTTCTTCCAGAAGCACGCGCACGCCGGCATGACCGCCCCGGTGCGCGCCGGGGAGGCGCAAGGCAATCCCTATCTGGCGATCGACGACGCGCAGGGGCTGGTCGCGATGGCACAGATGGCGGCGATCGAGTTGCATGCATGGGGCGCCACCGAAGCCGATCCGGCGCATCCCGATCGCCTCGTGTTCGACCTCGACCCCGGCGAGGGCGTGACGTTCGCGACCGTCGTGCAGGCCGCGCAGGAGCTGCACCGGCGCCTCGACCGGCTCGGGCTGGCCGCCTTCTGCCGCACCACCGGCGGCAAGGGGCTGCACCTCGTCGTGCCGATCAGGCCGCGGGCGGAATGGGGACCGGTGCGCGATTTCTGCCATGGTTTCGCGGCGCTTCTGGCGCACGACGCGCCGGATCGTTTCGTCGCGACAGTTCCGAAGAGCGCGCGCAAGGGCCGCATCCTGATCGACTGGTTGCGCAACGGCCCCGGCGCGACCGCGGTCGCTTCCTTCTCGCCGCGCGCGCGGCCCGGCGCCACCGTCGCCACCCGTCTTGCCTGGCGGGAAGTGACGGCCCGGCTGGACCCGGCAGCATTCACCCTGCGCACGGTGCCGGACCGGCTCCGCCGCCAACGGCAGAATCCCCGGGGGAAAGACCCGTGGGCGGATTTCGCCGCGGCGGCAGCCGAGTTACCCCGACTGGACAGTCCCGCGACAGCCAAGGGAGGACGATGATGGCGGAGCATCCGATCTGGCGCGGCCATCTGCGCCTGGCACTGGTGACCTGCCCGGTCGCCCTGCACAGCACCTTGCACGAAAGCAGCAATCTGCATTTCCACTATATCAACCCGGCCACCGGCAACCGTGTCCGCATGATCACCGAGGATGCCGAAACCGGCGAAGAGCTGTCCCGCCGCGACCTGGTGCGCGGCTACGAGTTCTGCAAGAATGAGTATGTCCTGCTTGACGAGGCGGATTTCGAATCGGCCCGGATCGACAGCTCGGCCATCCTGAACGTGGAGAAGTTCGTGCCGACCGGTGCGATCCATCCGATCTATTTCGAGAGCAGCTACTATCTGGTGCCCGACGGGGACGCCGGCATCGACGTCTACGTCGTGCTGCGCGATGCCATCCGCCAGACCGGCCACATGGCGCTGTCGCGGCTCGTGATCGCCCGGCGCGAGCGGGCTGTCGCGCTGCTGCCGATGGACCGCGGCATGGTGCTGCACACGTTGCACGAAGCGCGCGACCTCGCGGAGTCGCACGCGCTGTTCGCCGCCATTCCCGACATGAAACCCGATGCCGAGATGGTAAAGCTCGCGGTACAGTTGATCGGCCGGCAGACGGCGGAATTCGATCCCGCCGACATGGAGGATCGCTACGAGGCTCGTCTGCGCGAGGTGATCGATGCCAAGCTGCGCGGCGACGGCATCACGCCCGAAGCCGAGCCGGTCGCCGACCAGGACAACGTCATCGACCTGATGCAGGCGCTGAAAAAGAGCCTGGGAGGAAAAGGCGTGGCGGAAGGACGCGAACCGGCAACGCGCCGGGCATCCGGCAAGCGCCCGGCCGCCGACGCTCCGGAACCCAAAGGCAGCAAGCGGAAGGGGCCGGCGGCGAAACGGCGCCGATCCGCCTGAGCGCTTACGGCACGTCGGCGGTTCGGGCTGCCGCCTGGGCGGGATGGCGCCAACCGAGGGGCAACAGGATCCGCCCGCCGGGATCGCCGCGGCGCGTCCCTGTTCGGGGTGCGTCGTCCGCCACGCTCCGAAGCCTGGCATGGTCGGCCGCTTCGGCCAGCCGCACGAGGCAATCGCGAAGCGAGACCGGCGAAAGCGCAGGCGAAACGTCCATCATATATATGCTTACGTACGGCATGACATGAGCCTTTGAAATCTGAACAAGGCCATCGGGCGAACGTTCGGCGCGTCACCTCTCCCGCTTGCGGGAGAGGTCGCCGTGCGCAGCACGGCGGGTGAGGGCGCGTGGCACGGTTCCCTCATCCGGTTCGCTGCGCGAACCGACCTCTCCCGCAAGCGGGAGAGGTGAACGGGGCGCTGTCCGCGCCGATTTTCCGGTTCACCCGATTGCCCTGGAAGTCCTCAGGCTCCAGACGGGGCGGCGATGTGACGTCTGTATGTGTCGGTATCCCACCGAGCATTGACCTGGATCAATGGTTCGCCACGAGCACCCGACAGGCAAGCGGGCGGCGGCCCTCGCTCGCCTGCACCCTAGGCCGCGCGCCGCTCTCGTGTTAGATCATGCTCGCACAGCCCCGAGGCCGTGCACGCGCGGCCGAAGGCGCGTCGCCCCCTGATCGACGCCCCAACGCAAGGACCCCCATCGATTTCCGGCGTGCGGAGGGTTCCGCGGGAGCCAGCGGGAAAGCGCCCATCGCCGCACGCGCCGCCTCGACACCGTCGGCCGCCGGCACACCAGAGTGGGATCGCACAGCATGGCGCACGCAGAAACCTGGCTCGGACTTGAAGGGCGCATCGCCGTCGTCACCGGTGCCGGTGGCGGCCTGGGTCGCGCGATCGCCAGCGGATTTGCCGTCGCCGGGGCGCGGCTCGTGCTGCTCGACCGCGACATGGTCACCTGCGAGGAGACCACCGCCGCCCTGCGCGCGAAGGGCGCCGAGGCCACGGCGATGAAATGCGACGTGACCGATCCCGAAGACGTCGCCGCCGCGGCTGACCGCACCGCGCGCACCCTCGGCGCCTGCCAGGTGCTGGTGAACAACGCCGGCCTGCTGCGCCCCGGTCCGATCGCCACCCTGACGCTCGAGGAATGGAACCGGCTCATCTCGGTGAACCTGACCGGCTACTTCCTCTGTGCCAAGGCGTTCGGGCGGCAGATGCTGGAGAAGAAGCAGGGCGCGATCGTGCACGTGGCCTCGATCGCCGGGCGGCATCCGCAGCCCTGGTCGGGCGCCTATTCGGTCAGCAAGGCCGGGGTCGTGATGCTGTCGCAGCAACTGGCGCTCGAATGGGGGCCATCCGGTGTGCGCAGCAACGTGGTCAGCCCCGGCCTCGTGCGCACGCCGATGACGGACGCCTATTACCGCATCCCCGAAGTGGCCGAACGCCGCGCCGGCATGGTGCCGCTGCGTCGGGTCGCCACCACGGGCGACATCGCCGACGTGACGGCGTTCCTGGCGAGCGACCGCGCCAGTTACGTGAACGGCGAGGATGTGTGCTGCGACGGCGGCTTCGGCCGCGTGCTCATGGGCCTGGTGCCGCGCCCGGGGTTCGAGGCGCGCGACCCGGCGGAGGGATAGGATGACCGGCCACCACGATCGGTTCGGCAACAAGATCGGCGCGCCGGTACCCGGCTGGTCGTCCCGGCCGCTGCCCCCGGCCACGCCGATGGTCGGGCGCTTCTGCACCGTGGAGCCGCTCGATCCCGCCCGCCACGGCCCGGCGCTGGCAACGGCGATGGCCGAGGACGCGGAGGGGCGCAACTGGACCTACCTGCCGGTGGAACCGCCGGCGGATCGGGCGACGTATCTGGCCTGGCTCGGCACCGTGGCCGGACGGGAGGATCCAATGGCGCACGCCATCGTCGATCATGCCGACGGCCGGGCGGCGGGCCTCGCCTCCTACATGCGCATCGATCGGGGCAACGGCTGCATCGAGGTCGGCAGCATCAATTTCGCGCCCAGGCTGGCCCGCACGCGGGCCGCGACCGAGGCGATGTTCCTGATGCTGCGGCGCGCCTTCGACGAACTCGACTACCGCCGCTATGAATGGAAATGCGACAGCCTGAACACGCCCTCGCGCGCCGCGGCGGAACGGCTGGGGTTTCGCTACGAGGGGTTATTCCGCCAGGCGGTGGTCACCAAGGGCCGCAACCGTGACACCGCGTGGTTCTCCATCATCGATACGGAATGGCCCGTGGTGCGGCGGGGATTCGTGCGCTGGCTGGCAGCGGATAATTTCGACACCGCGGGACGCCAGCGCAGGAGCCTCGCCGCGTGCCGGACGGCGGGGGATTGACCCGACCCTTGGTCAAACAAACCCACGCCGCGGCAGGCAGGTTCGCCCGCTCCTCCCGGAACATCGTGATCGAATGACGATACGCCGCTGGTCCGGCCATCGCCCGAACGCGCCGCGTTGCGCGATGGAAGGCGAAGCGGTTCAGCCTGGTTCCACCGCACCGCCAATCCTGCTCGAGATCGAAGTTGCGGCGGAGCACAGCAACGGCACGACCTCTGCCGCTTCCGCCTGCACCCCCAGCCGCGGCACGAACGGGAGGGTGAGGGCCGCCACGGCATGACCGCGCTCGTCACGCACGGGGCAGCTCAGATCCGTCAGCCCCCCGGCCATCTCGCTGGCCGCCATGTCGTGCCCGATCGCCGCGATGGCGTCGAGGCGACGCGATATCTGTGCCGCCGTCTGGCCGCTGAGTTCAACCAGGATGCGTACCATCTCCTCACGCCGGCCGCCGGTCTGAAAGGCGGCGATGACGCGGGCAGAAGCATATTCCATTGAAAACGGAAATGCCGCCCCGAGCTTCACCGTCCAGCCCATCGGCCGCGGCGGTTCCGCTTGCGCCAAGATGAGGAACTGCCCGCCGCTCGCCATGCTGAGATGGCAGGAAAGCCCGGTACTCGCAGCGAGCGCGTCCATGATCGGGAGCGCCACCTGTTGCAGCCGCCGCGTCGGCGGATGCTGCGTCGCGAGCTGGAACAGTTGCAGTGTGAGCGCATATTCGCCGGTCCGCGGGTCGCGGCTGATATAGCCACGGCGTTGCAGCGCGCCCAGCATGCGGAAGATCTCGCCCACCGAACGGCCGATGCGGACGGCCAACTGCTTCTGGGTCAGCCCGGCCGGTTCGGCGGCGAGCGCCTCCAGCAGATCGAGCCCTTTTTCCAGGGCCGGCGCCCCGCCGCCCGGCGTCGCCGACTCCGGTTTTTCTGGTATTGACATCCCGCGCCGCGCACTTCCATATTTGAAATCACAAAGACACCAGAGAAATCGACGCGCCGGCAAGACGCGTCGCTGGAGGGAACCCCCATGAAGCGCCTGTCTGCCGATGCCATCGCGTTCTACCAGGAACACGGCTACTACGCCCCCGTCCGCGTGCTCTCCGCCGAGGAAGCGGAAGCGGCCCGTCGCCAGTTGGAAACGCATGAAGCGGCGCATGGCCAGCTCCGAGGCCCACTGCGCCATAAGAGCCATCTTTTGTTCACCTGGCTGGATGCGCTGATCCGCAACCCGGCCATCCTGGACGCTGTCGAAGATATCATCGGCCCTAATATCCTGGCCTGGGGCTCGAGCTTCTTCGTCAAGGAAAGGCACGACAGCAGCTATGTGTCCTGGCACCAGGATTCCACCTATTGGGGGCTCGAGCCGGCGGACATCGTGACAGCCTGGGTGGCGCTGTCGGAAAGCACCGTCGAGAACGGTGCCATGCGGGTGATCCCGGATAGCCATGTGCTGGATCAGATCGCGCATCGCGATACGTTCGCCGCGGGCAACCTGCTGTCGCGTGGCCAGGAGATCGCTGTCGAGGTGGACGCAACGAAGGCGCGGACGCTGGTACTGCAGCCGGGCGAGATGTCGCTGCACCATGTGCGGCTGATCCACGGCTCGGACCCGAATCCGTCGGACAAGCGGCGGATCGGCTTCGCCATCCGCTATCTGCCGACGCATGTACGCCAGATCGTCGGCACGCATGACAGTGCCACCCTGGTCCGCGGTGTCGACACGTTCGGGAATTTTGACCCCGAACAACGGCCGGATGCCGATTTCTCCCCGGCTGCTATCGCTTTCCATGCAAAGATCACCGGGGCAAACCAGCAGATTCTGATGCGGGATACCGGCCGCACAGCGGCCGCCTGATGGTCTTGGTTCCGCGCCGCCACGGCGGCGTGCCGCTGAGCAACGGATAGTTCATCGAGCGACCGGCCGCAGATGCCGGCGTCGGGGGGAGACAATCATGAAGATGTTCGGAACCGTCCGCTGGACGGTCGTAGCGCTGCTATTCCTCGGTGGCATGATCAACTACCTTGATCGTTCCGCCATCGCTGTGGCTGCACCTTTTCTGACCAGGCAGTTGTCGCTGTCGCCATCCGAACTCGGCTGGGTGTTCAGCGTGTTCTTCTTCGGTTACGCGGCGTTCTGCTTTGTGGGCGGATACACGTCGGATCGGATCGGCGGCCGCAACGTGTTCGCCATCGCCTCGGTGGTCTGGTCGGTATTCTGCGCCCTGACAGCTTTCGTATTCAGCTACGCCTCGCTGCTGATCGTGCGGCTGATCTTCGGGATGGGAGAGGGGCCCTACGGCTCGGCCACCAACAAACTGGTCAGCAATTGGTTCCCACGGCGAGAGCATGCGAGCGCCGTCGGCTGGGCCAATGCCGGCACGCCACTCGGGGGCGCCATTGCCGGCCCGATCGTCGGCTTTATCGCCCTGGCGTACGGCTGGCGGGCGTCGTTCGTCGTCATCGCGATCATCGGCCTGTGCTGGACGGTGGCCTGGATGCTGATCGTCACCGAACGGCCGGAGCAGAATCCACGCACCGGGCCGACGGAGCGCGCTGCGATTGCCGCCGATCAGGAGGCGCCGCGAGCCGGGCCGCCGGCAAAGCTCGGCCCGCTGCTGATACGCCCCTCCGTTCTGGCCACGGCCTTCGCGTTCTTCGGCTACGCCTATATTCTGTATTTCTTCCTCTCCTGGTTCCCCAGCTACCTGACGATGCAGCAGCATCTCAGCATCAAGTCCATGAGCTTCGTCAGTGCGATCCCCTGGCTGCTCGGCTTCATCGGGCTCGCCGGCGGCGGCATGGTCTGCGACTGGATATTCCGCCTGACGGGCAACGCGGTGCTGTCGCGCAAGCTCGTGCTGGTCGGTGGCTTGCTGATCGCCGCGGTATGCGTGGCCCTGGCCGGAACCGTGACCAGCGTCGGCCCGGCGGTAGCCCTGATGAGCATCTCGGTGTTCTTCATGTACCTGACGGGGAACACGTACTGGGCTATCATCCTCGACACGATCGAGACGCGCCGCGTCGGCGGCGTCAGCGGCTTTGTCCATCTGATCGCAAACCTTGCCGGGGTCGTGGCACCGGCGGCAACCGGCTACATGGTGCAGGCCAGCGGGTCGTTTACGAGCGCTTTCGTACTGACCGGCGCAATCGGCGTGCTCGGCGCCCTGTCGGTCGCGGTGTTCGTTCGCTCGCCGCCGGCAGTGGTGGTGCCGGCGCTACCGCCGACCGTTTCGCGGGCCTGACAGCGGACGCCACCGCCCAAACGCCTTGTCGCCGTCCGTCGCCTGACCATCGGCTTGACCCCGCGCGGGGCCGCGCTATCCCTGACCCCCCACACAAGCCAGCCGGAGGAAACCCCATGCGCGCCTGGGCCGTGGTCGAAAACGGAGCCCCGCTCCAAGAAATCGAGCTTCCCACGCCGGAGCCCAAGGGCACCGAGGTCCTGCTCGAAGTCACCCATTGCGGCGTCTGCCACTCCGACCTGCACATCTGGGAAGGCTATTACGACGTCGGCGGCGGCAAGAAGATGTCGCTCAAGGACCGCGGCGTCACCCTGCCGCTCGCCATGGGCCACGAGATCGTCGGCCGGGTGGTGAAGCTCGGCCCCGACGCCACCGGGGTGAAATCCGGCGACCTGCGCATCGTGTTCCCCTGGGTCGGCTGCGGCACCTGCGATGCGTGCCGGTCCGACGAGGACAACATGTGCCTCACCCAGCGCAGCCTCGGCGTCTACCAGAACGGCGGCTACGGCACGCACGTGGTCGCGCCGCACCCGCGCCACCTGGTCGATCCCGGATCGCTCGATCCGGCGATCGCCGCCACCTATGCCTGCTCCGGCATCACCGTCTATTCCGCCATCCGCAAGGTGATGCCGCTGGCCGCCGACGAGCCGATCGTGCTGGTCGGCGCCGGCGGATTGGGGATGAACGCGATCGCAGTCCTGAAGGCGCTGAAGCACCGCAACATCATCGTGGTCGATATCAGCGAGGAAAAGCGCAAGGCGGCGCTGGCCGAGGGAGCGACCCAGGTGGTCGACGGCAACGGCACCGATGTCGCCAGGCGCATCATGGCGGCGGCCGGCGGGCCGGTGCTGGCTGTGGTCGATCTGGTGAACGGCACGCAGACTGCGCGCTTCGCCTTCGACGCCCTGCGCAAGGGCGGCAGGCTCGTGCAGGTGGGGCTGTTCGGCGGCGAACTGATGCTGCCGCTGCCGCTGATGGCGATCCGCGCGCTGACCGTGCGCGGCAGCTACGTCGGCAGCCCGAAGGAGCTGCGTGAACTCGTGAAGCTGGCGCAGGACGGTTCGTTGCCGCCGATCCCCATCACCACCGTGCCGCAGAACCAGGCCAACGCGGCGCTGATGCGCCTGCGCGCCGGCCAGGTGACCGGCCGGCTGGTGCTGCGCGCCGAAGCCGCCTGACGGGCCTCCCGCCCTCCCCTGGCCGGCGCCACACCGGCCAGGGCGGCGATTTCCGGGGCGGGGATTTTTCGGTCAGGGCGGGATGATGACGTAGCGCATGGTGAAGTGCACGGTCTGGCGCGCGCCGTCCTGGGGCGGGAGCGGCGGCAGGGTGGCGTCGCGGAACATTCCCAGGGTCGCCGTGTCCAGCAATGGGTGACCGGAGCTGCTGACCAGCCGCAGGTCGCTGACGCGGCCGTCCTTGCTGACCACGAAATCGACGACGACATCGCCGTGCTCGCCGAATTCGCCGGCGTCGTGCGGGTAGTAGGTATGGCGATCGAGCCAGGCCCGAAAGGCATTGGACCAATCGGGGCCGACGTCGTCGCGGTCGAGCAGGCCGTTGATGCTGAGCTGGTCGGCGCCGGCACCTTGGGCGGCAAAGGAGAGGTCAATACCGCGGCTGGGCGGCCGGTCGCGGGCGAGGTTGGCGCTCGCCACGGACGGGCGGGCGGCGCCGAGGGAGAAGGGCATCGGCGCGGGAAACCGGAGCGTGGGCGCTGCGGGGCGCGCCCGCGGGGGCGGCGGGGCGGGGCGCGCCGGGGGCAGCGGCAGGGAGATGGCGGGCGCGGGCCGGCTGGCGGGCACCGTGGGCGCCGGGACGGCGCGGGGCGACGGGGCCGGCAGGAGGGGCGCGGGTGGTGACGGTGTCGGCGGTACACGGGCCTGGGGCTGCGCGGGGGGGCCAATGGGCACCGGTGTGGGCGCAGGTGTGGGCGCGGCGGGAGCGAGCGCCGGGGGAAGCGGGGCCACGGGAGACCGCACCGACGGGGCCGGAGACGGCGGTGGCGCGAAGGGGGCGGGTGTGCTCGCCGGGGGCGCCGCCGTGGCGGGCGCGGCCGGGACGGGCGGCGGGGACGCGGGCCGGAGCGGGGAGCGCGGCGCCTTGTTGGGCACGGAGGTCGGGCCCTTGCCGCCCCCCTGGAACACCAACTGCACCGAGGGCGGCGGCAGCCAGTGCGGCGCCCCCACCCGTTGGCGCGCCAGCAGCAGGATCGCCAACAGCAACCCCAGATGCAGCAGGGCGGAGAGCGCGGCCGACGGCCCGATCCTGCGCCGTTCCGGCCGCCGCGACGGCGGTCGCTCCATCATGAATCCGGCAGAAGCCACGTCGCACCGCCATTCTGGCCAGTCGGTTCGCGCGGCGGCTTACGCTCGCCTGCCATGCCGTGCAACGCCGCGGTGATCCGATGGAAATCTTGCCGCCCGTTCACCTCATCGCGCAGCTGGCTCTACACGGCGCCCCTGGGCAAAAGCGGTCACCGGATAGGGCGGTTGGCATTATGCCCCAAAATTGTGCAAACGTACCATCCCCGCCCGGCCCGAAGACCCCTACTCCGCCGCCTCGCGAACCCCCTCCCCCTTCGCCGCAATCCGCGCCATCGCCGTCTCCACATGCCGCGAGAACACGTATTCGGCCGGCCGCTGCCCCTCCAGCGAAATATCCGGCGCCATCGGCCCCTCGGTCCTGATCCCCCGCACCGCCTGCGCCAGAGCCCGCCACGGCCGCCGCACCGTCTCCGTCACCGCCGTCGCCTCGTAGCCTGAATGCACCATGCAATCGGCGCATTTCTCGTAGTTTCCGGTCCCGTAGCGGTCCCAGTCCGTCTCCTCCATCAGCTCCTTGAAGGTCTTCGCGTACCCCTCCCCCAGCAAGTAACACGGCCGCTGCCAGCCGAAATACGTCCGGGTCGGGTTGCCCCATGGGGTACAATGGAAGCTCTGATTTCCCGCCAGGAAGTCAAGGAACATGGAGGACTGGTTGAACGCCCACTTCTTCTTCCCCTGGCGCGCAAAAATTCCCCGGAACAGCTCCTTCGTCCGCAGCCGATTGAGGAAATGCTGCTGATCCGGCGCCCGCTCATACGCATACCCGGGCGAAACGCTGATCCCGTCCACCCCCATATCCGTCACGTCGTCGAAGAAGGACGCAACCTTGGCGGGCTCGGCGTTGTCGAACAGGGTGGCGTTGATGATGACCCGGAACCCGGCCTTCTTCGCCGCCGCGATCGCCGCCACCGCGCGCTCGTACACCCCCTCCTGGCAGACCGAGGCATCGTGCTCCGCCTTTGCCCCGTCCAGGTGCACCGACCAGGTGAAATACGGCCCGGGCTTGAAAAGCCCCATCTTTTTCTCGAGCAGCAGGGCGTTGGTGCAGACGATCACGAACTTCTTGCGCGCGATCGCCCCTTCCACGACCTGGTCGATCTCCTTGTGCAGCAGCGGCTCGCCCCCCGCGATCACCACCACCGGGGCGCCGCATTCGTCGACCGCCTCCAGGCACTCGGCGACCGACAGCCGCTGGTTCAGGATCGCCGCCGGGTAGTCGATCTTGCCGCACCCGGCGCAGGCCAGGTTGCAGCGAAACAGCGGTTCCAGCATCAGCACCAGAGGGTAGCGCTTGCGCCCGATCAGGTGCTGCTTCAGCACATAGGCGCCCACCCGGATCGCCTGGTTCAACGGCACGGCCATCGTCTAACCTCTTGAAAAAGAACGGGGCCCTTGAAAACCCTCAGGCGTCGGCAAGCTCGGCGGGGAAGCGGAAGCGCACGTTCTCGGCCACCCCTTCCAGGGTGGAGATGTCGATGGGCCCGAACCGCCGCAACCCCTCGATCACCCCCTGCACCAGGGTTTCCGGCGCCGAGGCCCCCGCCGTGACCCCCACCGACTCCACCCCTGCAAACCACTCGCACCGCAGCGCGCCGGCGTCGTCGATCAGGTGGGCAGGCTTGCCCAACTCCTCGCCGATTTCACGCAACCGATTGGAGTTGCTGCTGTTCTTCGACCCGACGACGAGAATGAGATCGACCGCCGCAGCCAGCTCCCGCACCGCCTGCTGGCGATTCTGCGTCGCGTAGCAGATGTCGCGCACGTCCGGCCCGACGATCGCCGGAAACCGCGCCGTCAGGGCGGCGATGATCCCGCGCGTGTCATCGACCGAAAGCGTGGTCTGGGTGATGTAGGCGAGCTTTTCCGGGTCGTGCACGGTCAGGCGCGCCACGTCCTCGGCGGTCTGCACCAGGTGCACGGTGCCGTCGATCTGGCCGATCGTGCCCTCCACCTCCGCGTGGCCGGCGTGGCCGACCAGGACGATGTCGCGGCCCTGGGCGGCGTAGCGGCGACCCTCGTTGTGGACTTTGGCGACCAGGGGGCAGGTGGCGTCGATGACGGGAAGCTCGCGGTTGCGGGCCAGTTCCTCCACCCGGCGGGCGACGCCGTGGGCTGAGAAGACCGTCATGGCGCCGGGCGGGACCTGGTCCAGCTCATCGACGAACACGGCGCCGCGGGTGCGCAGGTTCTCGACCACGTGGCGGTTGTGGACGATCTCGTGGCGGACGTAGATGGGGGGACCGTATTTGTTCAGGGCCCGCTCGACGATCTCGATCGCCCGCTCCACGCCGGCGCAGAAGCCGCGGGGCTGGGCCAGGATGACGCGCAACATGCAGATGGGCTCTCCCGCCGATGGGGCGGACGCGGCGCGGCGCCGCATGTCCGACTGTCCGGCTGGGATATGGCACAGCCCCCCCGCATCGGCAATGCAATCGGCACCGTACGCCGGCGGGGCCGTAGTGCGAAGGGATCAGGGTGCGAAGGAGCCCTCGGCCGGCAAGGCGCAAGCCCGCCGCAGCAGCCGGAGCACATACCAGGCAAGCCCCATGCTCGCCCCGGCGCCGATCGCAAGCGCGATCCAGCGCGCCGCCCCGTCCACGCCGGCATGCAGCGCGCCGAAGCCGAGCACCCGCCCCAGCACCACATAGGCCAGCAGCGGCGGCAAGGACGCGAGGGTGCCGAGCAGGTAGGCACGGAACCGCACCGACGACAGGCCCAGCGCATAGCTGGTCACCGCGAACGGCATCACGGGGGAGATGCGCAACAGGCAGACGAGCTTCCACCCGTCGCCCGCAAGCGCCGCATCGAGCCGCCGCAGTCCCGGCCGCTCCCGCACCAGCCGCGCGATGAGCGGCCGTGCGAAGGAGCGGGTCAGGCCGAACGCCACCAACGCCCCCGCCAGGGTGCCGATCGATGCGGCGGCGAATCCCGCTGCGATCCCGAACAGCGCCCCCGCGGCAACCCCCAGCGCCGAAGCCGGCAGCACCCCACTGGCCGCGACCACCCCCTGCAGCAGCACCACGAATACGAGCCCCGCGGCCCCCTGCGCCTGCGCCCCGCGCAACAGCCCGATCGCCGTCTGGCCGAGCGCCGGGTCAAGCATTTGCGCCGCCGCCAGCCCGACCAGCAGCAGTGCCGGCAGCAGCACGGCGAGCCGCTTCAACCCCGCCGCGTTCATGCCCGGCGCCTTCATGCCAGGCGCGCGAGGCCGGGGCGCAGCCGCTCCCGCCCACTGTCGGAAAACAGCCGCGGGTGCGCGAGGCCCAGCTTCGACGCGCGGTAGCTCGCCGCGGTGGCAAGCACGCCGAATCCGTAAGTCACGCTGCGGGTGAAGTTGATGGAGGATGCCTCGGCGAAATAGCGGGTCGGGCAGGAGACCTCGCCGATGGCGAAGCCGGCGTGGATCGCCTGGGTCAGCATCTGGTTATCGAACACGAAATCATCCGAGCAGTTGAGCAGCGGCAGCCGCTCCAGCACCCGCCGGCTCCAGGCCCGGTAGCCGGTGTGGTATTCGGACAGCTTCTGCCCCACCAGCATGTTCTGCGCCGCGGTCAGCGCCCGGTTGGCGATATATTTATAGAGCGGCATGCCGCCCTTCCGCGCGCCGCCGCCGAGGATGCGCGAGCCCAGCACCACATCGTAATGGCCCGACACGATCATCGAGGCCATGGCCGGCACCAGGGTCGGCGAATACTGGTAGTCCGGGTGCAGCATGACGACGACGTCCGCCCCGCGTGCGAGCGCCGCGGCGTAGCAGGTCTTCTGATTAGCGCCGTAGCCGCGGTTGCGGTCGTGGCGCAGGGTCAGGATGCCGAGGGAGCGTGCCACAGACACGGTGTCGTCCGCGGAGGCATCGTCCGTCAGGATGATGTCATCGACGATATCCCTCGGGATCTCGTCATAGGTGCGGCGCAGGGTCTTCTCCGCGTTGTAGGCGGGCAGCACGACGGCGATCCGGTTTCCGGCCAGCATGAAGCACCCCGTGGATGAAGATGCAGACGATGCGGCGAGGTAGCAGGCGGTGATTGTCAAAACGGTTGCAGCAAGGCCACTGCACGCCTGCACCCCCACGGCGCGGACCGGCCCATCGGGCCGCGCTTCAGAATACAATGCGCAGAGCCATCGTTTGGGTGGTACGAAACGCTTTTGTAAGTCCAGCTGACGACGTTATCGCGCCCGCCACGATGCCGACGTACGAGCGGTGCGCGCGCGGCCGGCATGCCCGCCGGCGTTGAGCAACTGCCGTGGCCCTGCTGAATCACCGCCGATACATTGCACTTTTGCTGAAACAGCTTTGCAAGCCAGGCCATGGTGCTGTCTCCCCGCAAGCGCGAGAACGCGACACCCGAAGACCCGCCGGACTGCGCTCCGCATATCGCAACTTAGCAACCAAGGTGACCTCCCATGCTCAACTACCTCCCCCGGGGCCTCAAGGAACTGCAGACCGACCGCCGCGGCGTGACCGCGCTGGAATACGGCCTGCTCGCCGGCCTGATCGCCGTCGCGCTGATCGGCGTGCTGACAACGTTCGAGGGCAAGCTCGCCACCCTGTTCGGCAATGTCGGTAATGTCGTCAACAACGTAGCCATCGTCTCCTGAGGCTGATAGCCGCAGGCCCGCGCGGACGCCGCAGCCTCGTCCGCGCGGGCCACGACCCTTTCTTGGGGGCATGGATCGCGGCGTGCCCGCAAGTGCGGGTACGCCGAGAAGGAGCAGGATCTCATCATGTGGCAGCACGGCATCGTTCCCGTCGCGACCAGTCTTCTGCTCGGGCTCGCCGTGCTGCTGCTGGTCCTGGCCTCCCTGCGCGACCTCGCCACGCGGATCGTGCCGAACTCCATTCCGCTGGCGCTGGCCGCGATCGGCATCGCCGACAGCGCGTTGCAGGGCCGGCTCGTCCTGGCTCTGCTCGCCGGGGTGCTGGTGTTCGGCTTCGCCTTCCTGTGCTGGCAGATGCGCTGGATCGGCGGCGCCGATGTGAAGATGCTGGGCGCCGCCGCCACCCTCGTGCCGCCTACCGCCTGCGCGAGCTTCGTCCTGGCGACCGGCGTCGCCGGCGGCCTGCTCGGCCTGTTCTACCTGCTCGCCCGCCGCTTGATCGCCGCCCCGTCCCCGGCCGGGGTAGCCGTGCATCGCGGCAACCTGCTCGCCCGCGTCTGGCGCGCCGAGCGCTGGCGCATCCATCGCGGCTGCCCGCTCCCTTACGCCTGCGCCATCGCCTGCGGCACGCTTCTGATGCTGCGTTGAGATCGGATCGCCCACGATGGTTCTGCGCATCACCTTCTTCGCCCTGATGGCCCTCGGCCTGCTGGGGCTCGGCGTCATCGCCTTCTCCGCCACCCACCCGGCCCGTCCCGCGCATGTCGCGGCGGCGAAGCCGGCGACGGTCCGCATCCTGGTGGCCGCCAACTCAGTGCGCGCGGGCGCGCTGCTCAAGCCGGAGGACCTCGGCGATGAGGTGATCCCGATCCCCGCCCGCCGCCCCGGCGACAGCCTGGACACCGCCGCCGTCCGCCGCTCCCTGGTCGGCGCCATGGTGCGCCAGAGCCTGTCCAAGGGGGAGCCGGTGCGCGCCGACGCACTGCTGCGCCCGGGGGATCACGGCTTCCTCGCCGCCGTGCTCAAGCCCGGGATGCGCGCCGTGACCGTGGGCGTGGACGACATCACCGGCACCGCGGGGCTGATCTGGCCGGGTGACAAGGTCGATCTCATCCTGACCGAGGCCCTCACCGCCCCCAATCTGGCCCCCGGCCAGCGCATCGCCGCCGAAACCGTGCTGTCCGACGTGCGGGTGATCGCGATCGACCAGCGCATCGTCGAAGGCGCGGCCGCCGGCGAGGGCGCCAAGACCGCGCACACCGTCACCCTGGAAGTGACCGAGGCCGAGGCCCAGGAGGTCCAGGTCGCCACCCGCCTCGGACGGCTGTCGCTCACGGTGCGGTCCGCTGCCACCCCGACCGGCGCGCCACCCCCGCGCGGCACCACCTGGGCCTCCGACGTCTCCCCGGCGCTGGGTGCCGTGGCGCGCGCGCCGAGCGGCGGGGCGATGGTCATCTGGCAGGGCGCCGGCGGCGCGCAGGAGTTCAAGTTTTGACCCGCCTCCGCGCCGCTGCCGGTTTGCTGCTGGCCGCGCTCGCCTCCCCGGCACTCGCTTCCCCTGGGCTCGCTTCCCCTGGGCTGGCGATGCCGCCCGCAGCCCTGGTGCCCCCAATGGAAGCGGAGCTGCCGACCAGTACGGCGGTACGCGACAGCGGCACCGGCCAGCGCCTGTTGATGACAGCGGCGCCCGCCCCGAGGCAGGCAGCCGAGCTCGTGCCGCGTGATCCACCCCAAGCCGCCGTGTCCCGCAGCCTGGCGCTGCGCCAGGGCAGCGGGCAGATCCTCCGGCTCACCGGCCCGGCCGCCAACGTCTTCGTCGCCGACCCGAAAGTCGCCGAAGTGCATCCCGCCGGCCCGTCCACCCTGTTCGTCTTCGGCGTCGGCGCGGGACGCACGACCATCGCCGCTCTCGGCGCCGATGGAGGGCTGATCGGGGCCTACGACGTGACGGTGCAGCCCTCGGAATTCTCCGCCCGAGCGGTGACGGCGGAAATCGACCACCTGGTGCCCGGTGGGCACATCCGCGTGCAGGCGCAGCCCAAGGGCCTGTTGCTGACCGGCTGGGTGGAAACCCCGGCCGAGGCGGCCCAGGCGGTGGCCGTTGCCCAGGGCTTCCTCGATCCCGGCCAGACCCTGGCCGACCAGATCACGGTGCGCGCCTCGGTGCAGGTTACGTTGCAGGTCCGCATCGTCCAGATGTCGCGCACCTTGAGCGACAAGCTCGGGATCAACTGGACCGCCCTCGGCAACATCGGCATGATCGGCGCCTTGAGCCCGGCGTTGGGCCTGGCCCTGAACGGCGGGGTTTCCGCGCTGACCGGGAGCACGGCGAAGGGCCTCAGCGTCGCCGGCGCGCTCGACGCGCTGGCGAGCGACGGGCTGTTGCGCCTGCTCGCCGAGCCCAACCTCACGGTGATCAGCGGCCAGCCGGCCAGCTTTCTGGTCGGCGGCGAAATCCCGGTGCCGGTGCCGGGGCAGAACGGCCAGGTGACGGTCGAATACAAGAAATACGGCGTCTCCCTGAACTTTCTGCCGACCGTCTTCAGCGACGGACGGATCAATATCCACGTCGCGCCGGAAGTCAGCCAACCCAGCAATACGAGCACGGTCACCATAACGGCAGCGAACCAGACGTTCCAGGTGCCCTCGTTCACCGTGAGCCGGGCGGAGACGACGGTGCAGCTCGGCTCAGGCCAGAGCTTCGCTATCGGCGGCCTGCTGCAGGATACGCTCAACGACGGTGCCACGGGCATTCCGAACGTCAGCAACATTCCGATCCTCGGCGCCTTGTTCCGCGACGACCAGTTCACCCGCCAGCAGACCGAGCTCGTGATCATCGTCACCCCCTACATCGTCCGCCCGGTCGACAGCGTCCGCCGGCTGCAGACCCCGGACCAGACCTACACCGCCCCCTCCGACCTCCAACGCCTGCTGTTCATGCGCCAGGTCGGCACGCCACGGCACTGGGAACCGGTCCCGGTCCCGGGCGATGCCGGCTTCATGGTGCAGTGAGGATCGCCATGTATCGCATCCTGCCCCCCCTCGTACTGCTGATCGCCAGCGTCGGAGCGCTCTCCGGCTGCTCCCAGCTCGATACCTACAACCGCCCCTTCACGTGGCACCCCACCGGGGCGAACGCCGCCAATATCGCCGCCCAGGTGGCCGATCCGGACGATCTGATCGTCGGGCGCGGCAGCGACCGGACCGACGCGGCGACGGTGGTGCCCGGTCTGCAGCAGGTCGAGACCGGCCAGGCCAAGGGCGGATCCAGTGCCGCCGGCGGCAGCGGGGCCGGGGTCGGCGCAGGCGGGGGGGCCAGCTGATGCCGGACGGCAGCACGTCCGGTCTCGACGCCGGCACGCGCGGCGCGGGCGCGGGCGACATCGGCCCGATCCGCCACGACCGTCCCAACCTGCAGGGCTTCGTCACCGACGCCGAATCCGAAGCCGCGCTCCAGGCTGGCCTCGCCGGCCTGCTGCCGGAGGCGGCGGACCTGCGCCGCGGCGGCATCCGTGCCGCCTATACGGCGATGCAGAAATCCGCCACCCCGCGCATCCTGGTGGTCGACATCACCGGCGAGGACCAGCCGCTGAAGGCGCTCGGCGACCTCGCCGCCGTGGTCGAGCCCGATGTCTGCGTGCTGGTGATCGGCGAGCACGACAGCACCGATTTCTACCGCGAGGTCACCCGCGGCCTGGGTGCGGCCGACTACCTCGCCAAGCCGCTCACCCGCGACAGCGTGGCGCGCCACTTCGGCAGCTTCGTACTCGGTCGCGGACCGTCGTCGGAGGCGGTGCTGGGCGGGCGCGTGCTGACCGTTACCGGGGTGCGCGGCGGGGTCGGCACCAGCACCGTCGCCGCCAACCTTGCCTGGTACCTCGGCGCCACCCTGCGCCACCACACCGTGCTGCTCGATCCCGACCTCTATCGCGGCACCGCGGCGTTCCTGTTCAATCTCCAGGCCGGCGCCGGGCTGCGCACCGCGCTCGAATTCCCCGAGCGCATCGACGCGCTGCTCGCTGAACGCGCGGCAGTGCCGGCCACCGACCGGCTGCACGTGCTGGCCGGGGAGGAACGGCTGAACGTGCCGCTGGCCTACGCCCCCGCAGCGGCCGAGCGCCTGGTTGAGTCGCTGCGCAAACGCTACAACTTCGTCATCGGCGATGTCCCCTTCGTGCCGGTGCCGCTGCACCGCGACCTGCTGGACCTCGCCCACCAGCGGGTGCTGGTGCTGGAACCGACGCTCGCCGACATGCGCGACACCCTGCGCCTGCTCGCCCTGCCCGCCGGCCCGCGACAGACCCAGAACGCGGTGCTGGTGCTGAACCGGCTCGGCGTGAGTGGCGGGCTGAGCCGGCGCCAGATCGAGGACGGGCTCAAGATCAAGGTCGACGTCGTCATCCCCGACCTGCCGCGGCAGTTGCGCCAGGCCGCCAATCTCGGCGAGCCGGCGATCTCCACCAGCAGCGTGTTCCGCCGTGCCGTCACCGAGCTCGCCCGCCAGGTCGCCTCGCTTGCCCTGCTCGACCCGATCGCCCCGGAGGGGCCGGCGGCGTCGGCCCGCAGGCGGCGCTGGTTCTCCCTGTCGCGCTCCGGCACCGGCAAGGCAGCATGAGCGCGAGCCTCGCCGCACCGCGGTTCGGCCGCCGCAGCGAGGCGACAGCCGCGCGCGAGCAGGCCGCGCCTCCGGCCCCGCCGGTGCCCGCGGCGCCGCCGGCGCAGGGCGCCCCGCCGCCCGATTCCATCGCCGGCCTGCGCACCCTCTGCCTTGCCCGGCTGGACCCGGCCGTCGTCTCCAACATGCCGGCCGACCAACTGATCGGCGACGTGGAGCGGCTGATCTCCGAGCTCGCCTCGCAGAACCGCGCCCAGCTCAACGCCCGCGAGCAGCGCGCGCTGGCAAGCGAACTGGTGAACGACATCGTCGGCCTCGGCCCGCTCGAGCCGCTGCTGGAAGACGACGCCATCAACGACATCATGGTGAACGGCCCGCACCGGGTGTTCGTCGAGCGGCGCGGCAAGACCGTGCTGTCGGAGGTGCGGTTCCGCGACACCTCCCACCTCACCGGCATCTGCCAGCGCATCGCCGCCGCGATCGGCCGCCGGGTCGACGAATCGAGCCCGATGGTCGATGCTCGCCTGAAGGACGGCTCGCGCGTCAATATCGTGTTCCCGCCGCTCGCGCTGGACGGGCCCTATGTCTCGATCCGAAAGTTCAGCCGCAAGAAGATCGACCTGGCGCAACTGGTGGAATTCGGCGCGCTCACGCCCCCGGTGGCGCGCGTGCTGCAAGTGGCCGGGCGGGCGCGGCTCAACGTCATCATCTCGGGCGGCACCGGCTCGGGCAAGACCACCCTGCTCAACGCGCTGTCGAACTTCATCGACCTCGCCGAACGCGTGGTGACGGTGGAGGACGCCGCCGAGCTGCAATTGCAGCAGCCGCACGTGGTGCGGCTGGAAACCCGCCCGGCCAGCCTGGAAGGCAAGGGCGAGATCACCCAGCGCGACTTGGTCCGCAACGCCCTGCGCATGCGCCCCGATCGCATCATCATCGGCGAGGTGCGCGGCGGCGAGGCGTTCGACATGCTGCAGGCGATGAACACCGGCCACGACGGCTCGATGTCCACCATCCACGCCAACACCACCCGCGATGCGCTCACCCGCATCGAGAACATGGTGCAGATGGGCAATATGGGCCTGCCGTCGAAGGCGATCCGCACCCAGATCGTGGGCGCGGTGGACCTCATCGTGCAGGTCGAGCGCCAGCGCGACGGCGGCCGGCGGGTGACCCAGGTCACCGAGGTGTGCGGCATGGAAACCGACGTGGTGGCACTGAACGACGTGTTCCAGTTCGAGGTGCAGGGCCAGCGCGAGGACGGCCGGCTCTACGGGCGCTACAAGGTGAACCCGGTGCCGCCCACCTTCATGCGCCGGCTCGCCTATTTCGGCCTCGACACCATCTGGGCCGACGCGATCCACGAGGCGATGGGATGAACTGGACCTCGCCCATGGTGCTGATCAGCATGGGGCTGCTGATCCTGGTCGGCTTCGCCTTCAGCGGCCTGCTGGTCGCCCGTGCCCAGGCCGAGCAGCAGCGCTTCGCGCGGCGGTCCGGCGAGGTGCTGCGCCGTCACAGCCGGTCCCGGCGCTTCGTCGCGGCCTCGATCCTCACCCGTCCGTCCGGCGGCCCGCAGCGCTCGGCATTCGGCCATGCCGCCGTCTGGTTCGGCTTCGACCCGATGCGGCCCGAACAATGTCCGCTGCCGTGGTGGGTCGTGCTGGCCGCCGCGTTTGCCGTCGCCAAGGCAGGGCAATCCGTAGCGACGACCCTGCTCGGGCCGCTCGGTTGGCTCGCACTGCCGGTGCTCTGGATCGTCGTCAGCCGCTGGATGTTCGGCTGGTTCGCGACCCGGCGGCGGCAGCGGCTGCTGCAGCAGTTCCCGGATGCGCTCACCATGATCGTCCGCTCGGTACGGGTGGGGGTGCCGGTGGGCGAGGCGATGCGCGCGGTCGCGCGCGAAATGCCCTTCCCCACCGGCCCGGAGTTCGAGAAGGTGGCGCACCGGTTGGCGCTCGGCGGACAGATCGAGGACGCGCTGCGCGAGATGGCCGCCCGCGCCGGGATGGCGGAATACCGGTTCTTCGCCATGGCGCTGGCCTTGCAGAACCAGACCGGCGGCGGGCTGAGCGAGACCCTGGAGG
The DNA here is from genome assembly GCA_963708095.1 of uncultured Pseudomonadota bacterium. GTDB lineage: Bacteria > Pseudomonadota > Alphaproteobacteria > Acetobacterales > Acetobacteraceae > JAJZVS01. Next base: position 63,744 of record OY970182.1, on the reverse strand, counting down.
GACTCGCCGACATGATCCGCCGCCGCCTTGCGGTGAAGCAGCGCGGCAAGGCGCTGGCGTCGGAAGCGCAGATGAGCATCTACGTGCTGAGCTCGCTGCCGCCGCTCTGCGGCGTGGCGCTCGCGATCATGAACCCGGCGTATTTCGGCGTGCTGCTGCACAACCCGACCGGCCAGAAGCTGCTCGGCGCGTCGATAGGCCTGCTCGCATTCGGCTGGTTCACCATGCGCTGGATGATGCGGAAGAGCCTGTCATGATGATGCCGGTCTCGATCCCCGTCGCCCTCGGTGGCTGCCTTGCGCTGGCCATCGTCGGCGGCGGGGTCGCGTGGCGCCTGCTGCATCGCGAGCAGCGGCTTGATGCCCGCATCCGCGGGCTGCACCTGCCCCCGCAGGGTGCGTTCGGCAGCGTTGGGTCCGACGGCGGACGCCAGGAGGGGCTACGCCAGAGCGTGGTCCACCTGCTCTCCGGCGTCGGCCAATGGGTGCTGCGCCGGCGCATGCTGTCGGCAGGGATGCTGGAAGCTTTCGAGAAGAGCCTGGCATCCGCCGGGCTGCGCGGGACCGCGGCGCTGCGGCTGTTCGTCGGCGCCAAGATCATGGCGCTGCTGGCGATGCCGGGACTGATGTGGCTGCTCGCCGAGGAGTTCCACGCCCTGCCCGTGTGGCACCTGCTGCTGCCGGCCGCGGGCGCTGTGGCCGGGCTGCTGGCGCCCGATTTCGTGCTCAACCGCATGCGCGAGCGGCACGCCAAGCGGCTCGGCCAGGAACTGCCCGACGCGCTCGACATGATGGTGATCTGCACCCAGGCTGGACTCGGCCTCGGCCCGACCGTGCTGCGGGTGGCCGAGGAACTGGTGCACTCCCACAAGGCGGTGGCGATCGAATTCGCGCAGACCGCGGACGAATTGCAGATCATGACCGACGCGCAAGTGGCGCTGGCCCATCTCGGCGAACGCTCCGGCGTGGAGAGCGTGCGCCGGCTGGCGACCACCCTGGTGCAGTCGGCGCAGTACGGCACGCCGCTGTCGGATGCGCTCCGCACCCTGGCGGCGGAGCTGCGCACCGAGCTGATCACCCGGTTCGAGGCACGCGCCGCCCGCCTGCCGGTGCTGCTGACCATGCCGATGGTGCTCTTCATTCTGCCCTGCCTGTTCATGATCGTGGGCGGCCCGGCGATTATCCAGGTGATGCATGCGCTCAAGCATTAGACATGAGGTACGCAACATCGGCCGCGTGCTACGCAATGGGCGTTTGAGCCGCGCGCTGCGCGTTGGACATTTTGGCCGCGCGCTGCGCGGCGGGGCGGCCGGCCTGCTGCTGATCGGGCTCGCCGCCTGCGCCGGCACACCGTCGCCCTCGGCGGACGGCACCGCGGTGGACACGGGGCTGGCACAGGCGGCGCTACACGCCGGCGCGCCGGCCGATGCGCTGCAGCTCGCCGATCGCGTGTTGGCGCAGCATCCGGACAATACGGCGGCGCGCCTGGTCCGCGCCGAGGCGCTGTCCGGGTTGGGCCAGGCCGACCCGGCGCGCGCCGATTTCGCCCGCGTGCTGCAGAGCACGCCGGAGTCCGGCGCGGCACTGCTGGGGCTGGGCCGGTTGCAGCTCGGACGCGATCCCGCCACCGCCGAGGCGCTGCTGCGCCGCGCGCTGACCGTCGCTCCGGACAACGCCGCGGCACAGACGGACCTCGGCATCGCGCTCGACCTGCAAGGCCGGCACCGCGCCGCGGAGGTGGTCTACCGCCAGGCACTGGCCGCCCACCCCGGGCTGACCGCGGCGCGGGTGAACCTCGCACTGTCGCTGGCGATGCAGGGCGAGGGGCCGCAGGCCGTTGCGCTGCTGCACGGGCTGGCGGGCGATCCGCAGGCAGGGGCGAAGCTGCGCGAGGACTACGCCGCGGTGCTGACCATGGCGGGCGAACACAGCCAGGCCGCGGCGATCCTGGCGACCCACCTGCCGCCGCCGCAGGCCGCCGCGGCGCTGCGCGCCTTTGCCGCGGCCGGGCCGGCGATACCCGCCCCCGTGCCCGGCGGAGCGGGACAACCATGAACCCGCCGACATGAATCCACCGGAACACCAGAACCGCCGCTGCAGCGCGCACGACTGCGCCGTCCGGGATACGCCAGTTCGCACAACGATGCCGAGGGCCTTGACCGCCGCATATCTTCCGAACCAGGAATGAGAGCCTGGGGAGGCGTCAGCAATACGACGACAACTGGGGGAGCCATGCGCGTTCTGATCATCCACCGGAAATCCCTGTTCGGCGATTCGCTGGCGGCGCTGCTGCGCTCGCGGATCGTCGGCCTCGAGCTCATGGTCACCCCCTCCCTCCCCGACGGCGCCATGTTGATGGGGCGGGTTCCCCGCGGGCTGCTGATCCTGGAAGCGGAACAAGGTGCCGGGGCTCAGCTTCTGGCCGCCGTACGGCTGATCTATCCCGGCTGGCGGATCGCGCTGCTCGGCGGATCGTCGGGCGATGTCGCCGCACTGCCGGTCGACGGATACCTTACCGCCAACAGCGACAGCGAGACGGTGATCGCCGAGGTCTGCCGGCTGGCCGAGACCTCGCTGCGCCCGCCGACCCACGCCGCAGACGATGACGATGGCCGGCCTGTGGCAGCCGGCGGCACGGAGGCGCTCTCCCGGCGACCGCCCGCAGCCACCCCCCCGCCGGCGCGTGCGCTCACCCGCCGCCAGCAGGACGTGCTGAGCCTGCTGGCCCAGGGACGCTCCACCAAGGACATCGCCCGGACGCTCGACCTCGGGATCGGCACCATCAAGGCGCATCTGGACGGGCTCTATCGCACCCTCGGGGTCCACAGCCGGATCGCGGCCGTGGCCCGGGTGCAGGCGTTTTCACGCCAGGACCTGCCCGACATCACCCTGTCCGACTACGACCCCGATCAGGACGACACCACGGCGGCAACATCTGGGGAGCACAACGTCATCCGGCTGGAGGCCCGCATCGGCCCGTGCGCGCCGGCCGCGGCGGATCAGGCGGCGCAATCAGCGACCGCAGTGCGCTACGCCAGACCCCGGCGCCGGGATGCCCGGCTCTAGATCACGCCTTCCGCCCGCAGCCCCGCCACCTCGGCCGCCGAAAGACCGAGCCAGCGCTGGTACACCTCCGCATTGTGCTGGCCCACCGACGGGCTCGGCACCGTCGCCACCCGCCCCGTCCCGTGCAGCCGCAGCGGCGAGCCTTGCAGCACCACGGGGCCGAATTCGGGATGCTCCACCCGCTCGAGGAAGCCGCGCGCATGCATGTGCGGGTCGTCCATCACCTCGGCCACGTCCCGCACCGGGGCGCTCGGGATGCGATGACGCTTGGTCGCGGCGAACACCGCGTGCTTGCCGAGGGTGCGGGTCCAGTCGGCGACCAGCGCATCCACCGCGTCCATGTTGGCGGCGCGGGCAGCGTTGGTGGCGAAGCGTGGGTCCTCGGCCAGTTCCTCCCGCCCCATCGCCGTGAGCAGGTTGCGCCAGTGCGCTTCGGTCACGACGTGGATCGCCACCCAGCCGTCGGCAGCGGGGTAGACGTTGTACGGCGCGGTGGTCATCGCCGCCTGGCGGTTGCCGGCGCGCGGCGCCACGCTGCCGGTGCGGACGTAATGTTCCATCGGCGAGGCGAGCGCGGGGTACACCGCCTCCTGCATCGCCACCTCCACCAGCCGGCCGCGTCCGGTGGCGGCACGTTGGTACAGAGCCGTCATGATCCCGGCGTAGAGATGGATGCCGCCCATCATGTCGACCAGGGTCGGGCCGGCCTTCATCGGCGGGCCGTCCGGCGCGCCGGTCACGCTCATGATCCCCGATGCGGCCTGGATCGTCAGATCCATCGCCAGATTGTCGCGATCGGGCCCCGACAGCCCGAAACCGGAGCCGGAGGCATAGACCAGCCGCGGATTGATCGCGCTCAGCACGTCGTAGCCCACGCCGAGGCCGTCCATCGTGCCGGGGGAGAAATTCTCCAGCAGCACGTCGGCCCGGCGCACCATCTCGCCCAGCAGTTCCCGCCCGCGCGGGGTTTTCAGGTTCAGCGTGATCGCCCGCTTGTTGGAATTGAGCATAGCGAAGGAGAAGATCTGCGACTTGCCCGGCTCGGCACGCCGGCGCAACGGCTCGCCGCCCGGCGGCTCGATCTTGATGACGTCGGCCCCTGCCTTGGCGAGCAGTAGGGTGCAGTAAGGGCCCTGGAAAATCTGGCCGAAATCGAGCACGGCGAGGCCGGCGAGCGGCAGGTCGGTCATGGCGCATCCGATCGGACGGGACGGGATGCGCAGTGTGCGACCGGTCGGACGGCAAGGCAAACAATGGCCGCAGCGCAGCCGCGGCGGCCGAGCTTCGGCCGTACTCAGCCCTGCGCGGCGCGGTCCACCCGGCGCAGGGCCGCGCAAAGGCGTGAGAACGCCAGCCAGAACGCGCCATGCCCCGGCGCCGCGTCCCGCCGCAACCCGGCCGCCGGCTCGCCGCGGCGGAGCAGGGCCAGCCGCGCCTCGAACCGGCCGCGCATATTCTCCAGGAAGGCGTTGGAGGATGCGAGATATTGTTCCAGCAGCTCGGTCGCCAGCTCGATCTCGGCCAGCGGATGGCCGGCGGTGGTGAAGTCCTTGATGGCGCGCGAATCCTCGGCCAGCACGAGATGCAGCCGGTGCAGGTCGGCTAGGTGGCGAGCCAGGTGCTCCCGTGCGGCCCGCACCTGGTCCTGGATCGGAACCTCCGTCGCCATGCCGCGCACCTGTCCGTATCGGCTTTGCAGGCTGCGCCGGAAAGATGAATGCAGGGCTAATGGCGCGCAGAGGCAGGACACGAGTGCCGGACAGCTCCAGGGCTGGTATGCAGGTCGCCGGACGTGGGCGCGGAGGGTGGAATGGCACGGCAGCGAAAAGGGCGCGGGGCATCGCTGCCCTGGCTGGGGCGGGTCGTCTGGGCGCTGGCCGTCCTCGTCGGCGGTCTCATCGCCGGCCTCGGGTCCGCCCGCGCCGCGGTGCCCGACCCGAATGTGCTCTGGCACATCGTGCACGATCGTTGCGCGCCCGACCTCGTCCGGTTCCATACCCCGCTGCCCTGCATCGCCGTGCATCCGCACGCCGGCTACGCGCTGCTCAAGGATCGCGACGGCGCCACCCAGGTGCTGCTGATCCCGAGCGCGCGGGTGACCGGCATCGAGGACCCATTGGTGCGCGCGCCCGACGCGCCGGATTATTTCCAGCTCGCCTGGGCGGAGCGCGGCACCGTCTCGGCCCTGGCCGGACGCGCGCTGGCCCGCCGGGACGTGGTGCTCGCGGTCAATTCCATCTACGGGCGGACGCAGAATCAGTTGCACATCCATATCGACTGCATCGTCCCCGCGGTGCGGGCGGCGATCGCGGCGAAACTGGGCGGGCTCGGGACGCGCTGGGCGCCGTTCCCGGCCCCGCTCCCGGGCGGGCCCTACCTCGCGCGGGTGGTCGCCAGCCCCGACCTGGCGGAGGTGAACCCGTTCCGGCTGCTCGCCGCGGACGTTCCCGGCGCGGTGGCGGAGATGGGTCGCTGGACCCTGGCGGCGGCCGGCACAAGCCTGCCGCCCGACGGACGCCCGGGGTTCGTGCTGTTCGCCGGCCGCGCCGACCTCGCGCACGGCGACCACGGGGCCGCCGAGCGCTTGCAGGACCACACCTGCGCCCTGGCGCGCAGGCACTGACAGCGCCGGTCAGTGCACCGCGAGGAAGCGCAGCAGCGCCTCCGGCTGCACCGTCGCCGCTGGCTGCTCGTGCACGATCCGCCCGGTGTCCATGACATAGACCCGATCGGCGACCGACAGGGCGCTGAACAGGTTCTGCTCGACCAGCAGCACGCCGAGGCCCGAGCGACGCAGCTCCGCAATGATCGTGCAGACATGCTGGACCATCACCGGCGCCAGGCCCTCGGTCGGCTCGTCCATCAGCAGCAGGCGCGGGTCCGTCATCAGGGCGCGCCCGATCGCCAGCATCTGCCGCTCGCCCCCGGACAACTGGCCGCCGCGGTGGGCGCGCCGCTCGGCCAGGCGCGGGAACAGCTCCAGCACCCGGCCCACGGTCCAGCCGGTCCGCACCCGGGCCGGCTTCAGGCTCGTCAAATGCTCGATGACCGTGAGCGAGGGGAACAGCCGCCGCCCCTGCGGCACGATGGACACGCCCAACCGGGCGATCCGGTGCGGCGGCAGGCCGAGCAGGTCGGTGCCGTCCCAGCGCACGGCGCCGGCGCGCGGCTCGGGCGGGCGCAGGCCCATGACGACGCGGACCAGGGTCGTCTTGCCCATGCCGTTGCGCCCAAGCAACGCCACCACCTCCCCCGACGCAACCTGCAAACTTGCGCCGCGCAGCACCTGGGCGGCGCCGTAGCCGGCCTCGAGCGCCTGCACCTCAAGCATCGAAATGGTGCCAGAGGCGTTCAGGCGCGGACATGGGGCGTTCCCAGATAGACGCGCCGGACTTCGGGATCGGTGCGGATCGAATCCGGCGTGCCGTCGGCGATCGTCCGCCCGCTGTCGAGGCAGGTGATCCGATCGACCAGCGACAACACGAGGTCCATGTCGTGCTCGATCATCAGCACGGTCAGGCTGCGCGGCAAGCCGGCGATGATCTGCGCCAGCAGGGTGCGTTCGGCCGGTGACAGGCCGGCCGCCGGCTCGTCGAGCAGCAGCAGTCGCGGTGCGCCGACCAGCGCGAGCGCGAGCTCAAGCTGGCGCTGCGCGCCGTAGGACAGCGCCGCCACCGTCGCGTCGCCGCGTCCCTTCAGCCCGCAGGCGGCGATCGCCGCGGCGATCGCGGCCCGGCCCGCCGCATCCGGCCGGTCCCGCCCGAGTAGCGCCCAGGGCCGCCAGGAACAGCCGTACAGCCCGAGCCGCATGGTCTCGGCGATGGTCAGGCTCGGGAATAGGGTGGTGATCTGGAACGTGCGCCCGAGGCCGAGCCGCGCCCGGCGCGGGACCGACGCGGTGGTGATGTCGGTCCCCGCCAGCCGCACCCGTCCCGCGTTCACCGCGACCAACCCGGCCACGGCGTTGAACAGGGTCGATTTGCCGGCGCCGTTCGGGCCGATCACGGCATGCCGCTCCCCCACGGCCACGCGCAGGCTGACCGCGTCGACCGCGACCAGCCCGCCGAACCGGACCGCAACGTTATCGATTTCCAGCATCGTCCCTCAGCATCGTCCCGTTGGGCGCCTCAGGCTTTCGCGATCCCCTGGAAGCTGCGCACGTAGGACGGCTGCTTCAGGTATTGCGCCGGGTCGTAGGTCCAGAACTGCGAAACGTGCGGATACTGGAAGATCGGCACGTTCCACCACTTGCCCTGCGCGTTCTTCTCCACCTTGCGAATGAAGATGGTGTAGATCGGGTTGCCGTAGGCATCGAGCTCCACGGTCTCGCCGAGCGGGGAGCCGACCAGCTTTGTCCCCTCCACGGCAGCCAGCAGCTTCTTCGCATTCCCCGCCGCGTCGCCGATCTTCGGCAGCGCTTCGTCGATCCACATCGCCGCGGAATACATCGAGAAGCCATACAGCGACGGCAGGGTACCGAATTTCTTGACGTGCGCATTCACGTAGGCTTGCGTCACGGGATTGGGCGAGCCTTCGGCGAAATGCGCGGCCGAAATGATGCCCTCGACCTCCGGCCCCATGGTGCGGATCACCGACTGATCGGTGAAATTCATCGATCCCAGCAGGGGGATTTTCCCCTTCAGCCCGAAGCTCGCGTATTGCTGGATGAAGCGGGTGGCGTCGGCGCCGGTCTGCATGGAGAAGATCGCATCGACGCCGGCATTGGCGAGCTGGCCCAGGTAGGGGCTGAAATCGGCGGTGTTGAGCGGGTTCCAGAACTGCGCGACGATCTTCCCGCCGCCGGCGGTAAAGGTCTGCGCCAGGCCGCCCCATTGCTCGTAACCAAAGGTGTAGTCCTGGCTGATGGTAGCGATCTTCTTGTAGCCCTGCTTCGCCGCCCAGGCACCGAACGGATGCGTGGTCTGGCTCGCGGAATAGCCGGCGACACGCATCACGTTGGGGATGCGGTCGCGCTGGGTCAGGTTGTCGGCGGCGACGATCGGGATGAAATAGGGCGTGCCGGTGCCCTTGACGTAGTTGGCGACCGCAAGGCCGGTATTCGCCAGCAGGTCGCCCACCAGCATGTCGACATGCGACTGCTCGACCAGTTGGCGCGCTTTCGCGAGCGCGGTGTCGGGGTTGGAGCCGTCGTCCTCGATCAGCAGTTCCACCTTGCGCGCGCCGACGCGGTTGCCGTGCCGGGCCCAGAACCAGGAGAAATCCTGCACCATCTCCTTGCCGCCGGAGGCGACGACGCCGGTCAGCGGCGCCAGCACCCCGATGCGGATCGGCGCCGGTGCGGCGCGCACGATCGCCGGCGCGGCAAGCGCGGCCGCGGCGGTGCCGGCAGAAAGCCTGATCATGTCCCTGCGTCGCATGGTCCCACTCCTCGTTACGGTCTGGATTTTCCGGTCGCCGCGCCGCGGCGCAGCCGCCGCCACTGGCCGATCAGGCCGGTGGGAGCAAAGATCATCAGGCCGATGAACATCAGCCCCATCACGCTCTGCCAGCGATCGGTGTAGTCGCTGACCACGTTCTGCAGGATCACCAGCACCACCGCGCCGACGAAGCTGCCGAACAAGGTGCCGACGCCGCCGATGATGGCGATCAGCAGGCCGGCGACCGAAGTGCCGAGCGCGACCGTGCTCGGGCTCGCGAATTCATTGAACATCCCATACAATCCTCCGCCGATCCCGGCGATCAGGCCGGAGGCGACGAAGGCCGCGATCAGCAGCGCGGTGGTACGGTAGCCGAGGCTCTGCATCCGCACGTCCGAATCGCGGATGCCGCGCAGGGCGAGACCGAACGGCGAGCGCACGAGGCGCCATGCCAGGGCGGCGGTGACGACGGTCACCGCCAGCACCAGCCAATAGAGCGCGGGACCGCTCGCGATCAGTGCCGGACGGGCACCCCCGCGCAGCCCGTTCTCCCCGCCCGTCACGCTGCTCCAGCGCAGGCAGACGCCCCACACCACCATGCCGAGCGCCAGGGTGAGCAGCAGGAAATAGACCCCGCTCGTGCGCACCGCGAGCGCGGCGAACACGAGCGCCAGCAGCACCGCCGCCGCCACGCCGAGCAGGAGGCCGATCCACGGCGAGAGGTGCAACGTGGCGGACCAGTAGAGGCTGACATAGGTCGCGGTGCCGAAGATCGCGCCATGCCCGAGCGAGGTGCGCCCGGCGTAGCCCGCCAGCAGATCGACCGACATGCCGAGCAGCGCGAACACCAGCACCTGCACCGCGAGGCTGAGCTGGTAGTCCGGCAGCAGCCAGGGCAGCGCGACCAGCGCCGCCGCGCCGGCAAGGAAGGGCAGCAGACGTACCACCCTCAGGCCGCCCGGCCGAACAGGCCGAGCGGGCGGAACGCCAGGATCGCCGCCATCGGGCCGAAGATCACGAAATAATCGAGCTCGGGGAACATCACTTGCCCGATCGCGTTCAGCAACCCGACCAGCAGCGCGCCCACCGCTGCACCGGCCAGGCTGCCGCGCCCGCCGATGACGACGACGGCGAGCGAAAACACCAGGATCTCGGAATCCGCGCCGGGATAGAGCGTCAGGAACGCGCCCCCCACCACGCCGCCGAGCCCCGCCAGCGCCGCGCCGAGCAGGAAGGTGACCAGGAAGACGCGCCTGATGTCGACGCCCATCGCCGCAATCGTTTCGGTGTCATCGATTCCTGCCCGGATCAGTGCGCCGAGCCGGGTCCGGTGCAGCAGCAGCCAAAGCCCGCAGAACACCACGACGCCGAGCGCCAGCACGAACAGCCGGAAACGCGGGTAGTAGACGCCGGCGAACTGCGCCGCGCCGGACAGCGCCGGCGGGATCGGCACGCTGAGCGTATCGCCGCCCCAGATCACGAGGCACAGGTCGTCGATCACCAGCGCGACGCCGAGGGTCAGCAGCACCTGGCGCAGTTCGAACCCGCGCACGAAGCCGAGCAGCCCGCGATCGAGCACGAGGCCGAGTGTCGCCGCCCCCGCCATCGCCCCCAGCACGCCGAGCGCAAACGACCCGCTCAGCACCGCCGCGCTGTAGCCCATGTAGCCGCCAGCGAGGTAGATCGCCCCATGCGCCAGGTTGACGATCCGCAGCAGCCCGAAGATCAGGGTGAACCCGGCCGCGACCAGAAACAGCAGCGCGGCGAACGTGAGCCCGTTGAGAAGGGAGAAAAGGTTGAGCGCCGCCATCAGCCGCCCGCACCGCTGCGCGGCGGCGGGGCGAGCGCGCCGTCCATGATCGCCTGCGCGTCGAGCACATGGCCGAAGGCGTTGCCGATGCAGGCGAGCGCCGCACGGTGCAGCTCCGGCGTGTCCATCGTGTCGACGCAATCTTCCACCACAACCGCGGCGTAGTCGCGCACGTTGGCGGCGATCGCGGTCGCAAGCACGCAGGAATTCGTGTTCACGCCGGTGATCAGCACGGTGTCGATCCCATGCGTGCGCAAAGTGAAGTCGAGGTCGGTGGCGATAAAGCAGTCATAGCGCTTCTTGGTGGCGAGCACGTGGTCACGCGGATCGCGCAGCGCCGGCATCACCTCCACCCCCGGGCTGCCGGCGAGGTTGTGGCGCAGCGCGTTGCGCCTTGTCGCCGACGGGTTGCGGGCCAGCACGTTCCAGAACGGGTTGGCACGGATCTCGTCGGCGTCGCGGTAACAGGTGAGCATGTGGAGGACGGGAATCCCCTGCCCGCGCGCCCAGGCGAAGAAGCGCGCATTGGCGTCGATCACCCGCGCCGCAACGTCTGGCGCCGTCGGCATGGTGGCGACCGACGGATCGAGATGGCCGCGATGCAGGTCGATCGCGACGACGGCAGGACGAGGGGAGGCGAGGCCGAGATCCATCTGGGTCAGTCCTGGGATGCAGCAGGGCGGGGAGCGGCGCGCGTCCGCTCGGCGCTGCCGCGGCGGGCGAGGTGGCGCACCAGGGAGTGGCGCAGGCTGAGCACATGATCGCGCATCAGCTCCTCCGCCTGGCGCGGCGCGCGCAGCAGGATCGCCTCGATGATGCGATGGTGCGCCTCATGCCGACTGCGCACGTCCTCGAGCTCGAACGCCACGACGTTGTGGGGCGCGCTTTGCGGCACGCGCTGGCAGAACCGGATGACGTCGCGCACCAGGGCGGAGCCGGCGGCGGCGTGGATGGTGCCGTGGATGTCCTCGTTGATGCGCGCGTAGGTCGCGCGGGTGACGGCGTCCGGCGCCGGCGCGGCCAGCAGGGCGTCGCCCTCCTCCAGTGCCGCTTGCAGCACCGCCTCCGCGTCGAGGCTAAGGCCGCGCTCCGCGGCGAGGCGAGCGGCGAGGCCTTCGGCCAGCGCGCGCAATTCGAATGCATCGACAATGTCGGACAGGGCGAAGCCGCGCACGGTGAAGCCGCGGTTGGGTTGGTGCAGTAGCAGCCCCTCGCCGGCCAGGGTCTGCAAGGCGGCGCGCACGGGGGTGCGGGAGATGCCGAGCGTCTGCGCCAGGCGCATCTCGTTCAGCCGCGTGCCGGGCGCATAGGCGCCGTCCAGCAGGGAAGCGCGGAGCAGCGCGGTGGCGGAGATCGTGCTGCTGTCCGATACTTCCGGGCTTGGCGGCAGCGTGGCGTCCTGCATGCGATTGCTCATGTCCCAGGCAGAATAGGATCGGATTTGGCGCGCAGCAAGCCATATTGTATTCATCAGCCCGACGAATATGCACTTCCGACCAAGGAGACCGTCCCATGTTGCCTACGGAACGCCTCAGCTACTCCGCCATCACCGAGCGCCCGCCGCTCCGCCTCCCCGACGGCGCCCGCACCGCGGTCTGGGTGATCGTGAACGTCGAGGAGTGGAACCCGCGCGAGACCATGCCGCGCACGGTGCTCACCCCGCCCGCCGGCGGCGCGCCCACCCCGGACATCCCCAACTGGTGCTGGCACGAATACGGCAACCGGGTCGGCTTCTGGCGCTTCACCGAGATTTTCGACGAGTTGCGCGTCCCCGCGGTGCTGGCGATCAACGGCGCGGCGATCGCGCCCTATGCGCCGATCGTGCGCGCGGCGCTGCAGCGGGAGTGGGAGTTCATCGGTCACGGCTTCAGCCAGAAGAACATGCAGAAAGTGGCCGACGAACGCGCCGACATCGCCGCCACCAGGGACGCAATCGCCGCCGTCACCGGCCGACCGCCGCGCGGCTGGCTGGGGCCGGGCCTGACCGAGACGTGGGAGACGCCCGACCTGCTCGCCGAGGAAGGCTTCGACTACGTCTGCGACTGGGTGCTGGACGACCAGCCCGTGCGGCTCGCCACCCGCACCCGGCCGATCGTCAACATCCCCTACACGCAGGAGTGCAACGATGTGGCGATGATGCTGATTCAGCATCATCCGGCGCGCGAATACCGCGATCGCGCGATCGATCAGTTCGACCAGATCTACGCCGACAGCCGTGACAGCGCGCGGGTGATGGCGCTGGTGGTGCATCCCTACATCATGGGCGCGCCGCACCGGGCGCGCTACCTGCGCGAGGCGCTGCGCCATATCCGCGGCCACAAGGACGTGCTGTTCTGCACCGGCGAACAGATCCACGATTGGTACGTGGGCCAGGTGCCCGCCTGATCCTGCACGGAGAAGCCGATGCCGTCCTCGCCCGCCGACGCCCCGCTCGCCCTTGCCGACATGGGCAGCTTCCACGTCGGCGGGCGGGAGGTGGTGATCTCCGGCGAGGCGCCGCGCACCACCGCCTTCACCCCGCACACCACGGTGGCCTACGATCCGAACGGGCATTACGCGATCGAACAGGCCTATGTGCAGTGGTTCCGCCCGGCGCAGCCGGTGACCGACCGCCCGCTGCTGCTGGTACATGGCGGCGGACTGACCGGGGCGAGCTGGGAGACCACGCCCGACGGCCGGCCCGGCTGGGTGGAGCTGCTGCTCCGTCGCGGCTTCCCGGTGTTCGTGATCGACAACGTAGAGCGCGGGCGTGCCGGCTTCTGCGCCCTGCCCGGCGTGTGGGACGGCGCGCCGATGGCGCGCAACGCCGAATGGGCGTGGGAATTGTTCCGCCTCGGCCCGAAGGACGGCTACCCCGACCGCCCCTTCCCTGGCCAGCGCTTCCCGATCGCGCACCTGGCGGCGTTCGTGCGCGGCTTCGTGCCCCGCTGGACCAGCACCAACGACGCCCAGGTAGCCGCGCTGGTCGCCGCGATCCGGCGGATCGGCCCGCTCGACCTCATCTGCCACAGCCATGGCGGGGAGCTCGCGCTGCGCGCCGCCGCTGCGTGCCCCGAGCAGGTGCGCGCGGTGGTGGCGCTGGAACCGTCGGGCTACACTGACGCGCTCGATCCGGAACGGCAACGTGTTCTGACCGTGCTGGGCGACTTCCTGGACTGCGACCCCTATGCCGCCGCGCGCACGGCGCGGATGCGCGCCTTCGCCGCCGGGCTGGCCGCGCGCGGGGTGCGGAACGCGCTGTGGGAGATGGCGGCGCGCGGCCGTCCGGGGCATTCGCACATGCTGATGATGGATCGTGGCTCCGAGGCGCTGGCGGCCGAGATCGCCGACTGGCTGCTCGCGGCCTGAGCGGAGGAGCGCGGCGCGCGCGACACTTGCCATCCGTTGCCGATGCTCCGTACAGGACCCACATGCCTGCCGTGCCGCCTTCCGCCATGAAGTTCCACGACCCGTCGCGCACCGCCGCCGGCGCGCCGCGCGCCCGGGTGGCGCTCCACCGTCTGGACACGCTCTGGTTCAACACCGGCACCCTGTGCAACGTCACCTGCGCGCATTGCTATATCGAATCCTCGCCGCGCAACGACCGGCTGGCCTACCTGACCGCGGCCGAGGTCGCCGGGTTCCTCGACGAGATCGCGCGCGAACGGCTGGGCACGACGATGATCGGCTTCACCGGCGGCGAGCCGTTCATGAACCGCGACCTGCGGCCGATGCTGGAGGACGCGCTCGGCCGCGGCCTTGATGCCCTGGTGCTGACCAACGCGATGCAGCCGCTGCTCCAGGCGCGCGCCTGGCTGCCGGGGCTGCTGCGGTTCGGCGCCCGGCTGACCATCCGCGTCTCGCTCGATCACCACACGGCGGCGGTGCACGAGGCGGAGCGCGGCGCGGGCACCTGGGCGCCCACAATCGCCGGGCTGCGCTGGCTGGCGGAGACCGGCTTCTCGGTCCACGTCGCCGGGCGGCGTTTCACCGAGGAGACGGAGGCCGCGCTGCGCTCCGGCTATGCCGCGCTGTTCGCCGGGCTCGGCCTCGCGATCGACGCGGCAGATCCGGTGGCACTGACGCTCTTTCCCGAAATGGATGCGACGGCCGAGGTGCCGGAGATCACCGAGGCGTGCTGGGGCATCCTCGGCCGCTCGCCGGACAGCGTCATGTGCGCCTCGGCGCGGATGGTGGTGAAGCGCAAGGGCGCCGCACGGCCCGCGGTGCTGGCCTGCACCCTGCTGCCGTTCGATCTGCGCTTCGAGCTGGGGGCCAGCCTGCGGGAGTCGTTCGTGCCGGTGGCGCTGAACCACCCGCATTGCGCGCGGTTCTGCGTGCTCGGCGGCGGGGCGTGCAGCCGGTAGGCGAAGACCGCAGGAACAGCGCGCTCATACCAGCGGCCCCGGCCGATGACTCATCCGGCGTCCACTTGGCCGCTGGTATACCTCGAATCCGAGGGAACCCGGCCAGATTTCACTTGCACCGACGCGGGGCGGTACAATTCGCTGCCCCCATGTCGGGATTGGTTCTGAGCGCTGAGGATCGGGGGCACCTGCTGCGACTGATGCGCCGGCAGATGAACAGTGCGGTGCATCGGCGGCTGAACGTGCTGCTGCTGCTGGACGACGGCTGGACGGCGGAGCGGATCGCGGAAGCGCTCTACATCGACGCCGAGACGGTGCGTGAGCATCGCCGGCTCCACGCGACTTGCGGGATCGCCGGGCTGGAGCGGCTCTCTTACACCGGCCAGGAGCCGGAACTGACGGCCGAGCAGCGCGCCGCGCTGACGGCCGAGCTGACCGAGCGCTTGTATATGACCGCGAAGGAGGTATGCGGCTTCGTGCAAGCGCGGTTCGGGAGCGTCTATACGCCGAATGCGATGACCAAGCTGCTGAAGCGGCTGGACTTCGTCTACAAGAAGCCGAAGTGCGTTCCCGCCAAGGCGGATGCGACGGTGCAGCGGACGTTCGTAGAGCAGACGCTGGCCCCTCTGATGGCGGCGGCCGGACCGCACCGGCCGTTGTATTTCGTCGATGGCACGCATCCCGCCTATACCGGGCATCCGGCGTTCGGCTGGATCAAGCGCGGGACGACACGGGAGCTGAAAAGCAATCACGGTCGTGTCAACGTCAATATCAATGGTGCGCTGAGCTGGCCTGACCGAGAGGTAGTGAAGCGCGAGGCAGAGAAGATCACGAGCGGGGCGATGATCGACCTGTTCGACACGTTGGCGGCCCGTCATCCTGCTGCCAGTGCCATCGACGTCGTGCTGGACAATGCAAGCTACAACCACTCGGCGGCGATCAAGGCGTATCTCGCCTGCGACGACTGCCGCATCAGACTGACCTACCTGCCGCCCTACGCACCCAACCTCAATCTAATCGAACGGCTGTGGTGGTTCTTCAAGAAGAAGACCCTATGGAACGAGCACTATCCGACCCTGGTCGACTTCAGGGCCGCGATCGACCGGTTCTTCAACAACATCGGCGCCTATCGCTCCGAGATCGCCTCTCTGATCTCCCGGAATTTCCACTTCGTGGGCAAACCGAGAGGCCAGAATCCCTGAGCAAAGGGGTATATAAGAGGGGCAAAACCCCGAGCACGCAGGTGCAGCATGAACGATGGTCAGGCGACGGAATGGCGGAAACCCGCCGCCGTTACGGTGGCGGATGTCGCAACAAGGGCTGACTTTCCATAACTTGCCCGGGGTTTTGCCCCTCTTACCCCTGGCCGCTGGTATGTCCTTGATTTTGCGCATGGCCGCCCCGCCAACCCATACGCGATACCGGCCGGCCGAAGAGGCCACCGGTATCAGTTGCCACCGGCGGGGCCGACCCTTCGCAGGTGAAAGCGGCTCCGACCCCGATGCTGCACCGGGCCGCGGGGGGGACTTTCTGTTTAGAGATGGATCACGCCGATCCGCGCCGCCTGCGCAACGGCATCGGTGCGCCCGGTGGCGTCGAGCTTGTCGAGCAGCGAGCCGACATGGAATTTGGCGGTATGGGTTGAAATGCCGAGCCGCCGGGCGATGAGCTTGTTGGACGCGCCCTCGGCCAGCAGCGCCAGGACTTCGCGTTCCCGCGGGGTCAGCCCTGTATCCGCATCGGCGGGCAGCGCGCGCCCAGGCACGACCAGCACCGCGTCGGCCGCCTCCCCCGCGGCGGCCAGACGCAGGCCGGGGACGTTGGCGAGCAGGGCGGCGAGACGGTCGGCAAGACCCGCCTCGCCGATGTCGACGGCGATGATGACCGGCCCGGATGCGGGCCGTTCCGTCAAGCGGCCGGCCTCTCGCCGACGGTCAGGTGCAGTTCCGCGGGCACGCCGGCGCGCCGCACCGAGAGCGCAATCGTGCGGCCGATGGCGTCGGGGCCGAGCGTGCGCAGCAGGGAACGCACGCTGCGCACCGGCTCGCCGGCCCAGGCCAGGATCACATCGCCCTGGAGCACGCCGGCCGCGGCGCCCGGCCCCTGGGGATCGACGTTGATGACCATCACGCCGCCGCCGCCGCCCTCCAGCGGAACCGGCTGCAAGGCGAGGCCGAGGTAGCCGCGGGCGACCCGCCCGTGCGCGGCGAGCGCCGCCGCCACCCGGTCGATCGTCGCCTGGGGAATGACCAGCACCCGCCGGCGCGGCCCGAACACCGCCATGCCGATCGCGGCACCGGCGGCATCGAGCACGAGACCGCCCTCGGCCGCGCGGCGCGGCGCGGCGCCGAGCTCGATGCGGGCATCGATGTCACCCCCGCGCAGACTGCGCCACGGGCCGCTCGCGCGGGCGATGACGCCGAGCGCGACGGTCGGCGCGCCGTCCTCCGCCCCCAGCACCAGTGCGAGGGCGCCGGGCGCAATGTGGGTAGCGGGCGGGGGCGGCAGGGGCAGATCGGCGCGATCGATCCGGAGCAGGGCGATGTCGGTGCTGGCGTCGCGCCCGGCCAGGGTGGCGGGGAGCGTGCTGCCGTCCGGCAAGGTCACGGAGATTTCGCCTTCCTCGGCCAGCGCCTCGTCGGCGGTGACGATCAGGCCGGGACGCCAGACGAAGCCGCTGGAGCGGGCGCGGTGGGAGTGGACGGCAACGAGGCCGGGGGCGGCGCCGGCGACCAAGCCGGCGAGGGTGGCTGAGAAGACCTGGAGCGGAGAAGCGGGAGCGGTGTCGGACATCGGGAGTACCTCCTGGGGGTGGCCCCACTGTGCGACACAGCGCCCGGGCTGCCACCTGCCCGGTTGGGCAGGGCGCCGCTCCTGTCGGGAGCGTCAGGCGGCGATGTCGGCGACCCCTTCGCACAGCAGGGTGCGGACCTGGCCGGCCACCGCGGCGAGGGGACGAGGTGGGTGGGAGATCCGATATGGCCCCTCCAGCAAGGCATCCCAACCGGGCGGTGCGGGAGAGGCGCGATCCCGATATGGGCCGGAGGCGGCCTACGCCGCGGCGTAGGCCGTCCTCGGCGATGGCGAACGTCTCCTCGAACTGGATCACGGCGGGGATCGGCGGCATCCCGGGGCTGGCCGGGTCATCACGGCGAGGTATTCGCGCAGCACCTGCCGGCTGATCCAGAGCGTGCTGCCCTGGCCTTCGAGCCTGGCCAGGCAGGTTCTTGCCGGGACATGGAAGCGGGATGGACGTTGTTCGGCATAGACGAGGACGTTGGTGTCGATGAAGACCCCGCTCATCTGCCGTCCGTGCCGTAGAGGTCGTTGCGGTGCAAGGAGATCGCGTCGTCCCAGGGGCCGGCGCGCACCGGCAATTCTGTGACAGAGCGGCGGATGCGGTTTCAGATGGCCGAGGTCATGGTGCCCCTTGCGTTGTTCCAGCAGATACTCGATGCCATCGCGATGCTGCGCCCGTTGCCACCGGTTCGATGTTGAGCGCCGCCGCAGTCACTGGCCGCGCAAGCTGTCGGCAGAGGCACTGCGTTCATTTGCGGCCCGACACGGCCGGATCTCCGGTCAGACAGCAATCACCGACCGATGACGCTGGCCGCGGGCGTCTTCCCGGCACTTCGCCCGTTGCAAGACCTGTCTGATGGCGCGTAGTAAGCTTGCCAGATGGCCGGATGGGCTGGTCATCGGGGGAATGTCGGTTCAGGAGACGTCCCCATGATCCTCACCCGTCGCGCCCTCGGCGCCGCCGCCCTCGCCGCCCCCTTCATCGCCCGCGCCGGGGCCGCCACCCCGCTGCTGCTGCGCTGCTCCCTCAACTCCCCGCCGTCGCATCCGCGCAACATCAGCCTGCGCGATTTCCTGGGCCGGATCGAACACGCCTCGGGCGGCGCGGTGCAAACCAAGCTGTTCGAAAGCGGGTCGCTCTACCCCGATCTGCACGTGGTCAAGGCGCTGGTGCAGGGCCAGGTGGAGATGGCCTGCCCCGGCACCTGGACCCTGACCGGCTTCGTGCCGGACGCGGATTTCTCGGAGCTCCCGGGGCTGTACGGCGTGCCCAGCGCGCGGGTGGATCGCGCGGTGGACAGCGAACCCGGGCGTCACGTGAACGCCGAGCTGGTCCGCAAGCTGCATCTGCAGCTGCTCCCGGGATGGCTGAACTGGGGGTTCAACGCCTGGTTCTCCACCCACCGGCCGATCCGGACGCTGGCTGATCTGCGCGGCATGAAGTTGCGCAGTCCGGGGGGCGTGCTGAACTCGTGGCGCATCCATTTCATGGGCGGCATCCCCAACGTCACCCCCTGGCCGGACGTGCCGCTGGCGATGTCGCAGGGCAATTTCGACGGCCTGATCTCTACCAACGAAAGCGCGCGCAGCGGCAAGCTGTACGATTCCGGGCTGGGCTATTCATTGCAGGACGAGCAGGCGTTTTCCTATTACGTGCCGATGCTGAACCAAGCGTTCTGGACCCGCCTCGGCCCCAAGCTGCAACATACCATCGTAGAACTATGGGCGGCAAACCTGTCCGCTTACCGCGCCCACTGTGCGGCCACTCAGGCCACCGCGCGCGCCCGCATGACCCACCACCACGTGCAGTTCTTCGACGTATCGGCGGCAGAGCGCGAGGCGGTGCGCCGGCGGATGCTGCCCCAGCAGGCCAAGGCCGCGGCGGCGGCGCATATGACGCCGGAGCTGGTCACGCTGGTGATGAAAAGCGTCGGCGCCTGACGGGCCTGCGAGGCAGACCCGGCTTGCGGCGATCCCGGCTCATTCGAATTGCCAGTATGGTTTCTATGGGCGGTTCAGGCGGATTTTGTGCCGATATTCGGTTCCTGGCCGGTCAGAAGACGGCGAATATTGGCGTGATGGCGCAGCCAAACCAGGATTGCCAAAAGGACGGTGGCCTCCGCGACCCGGAATGATCCCATGAACGACGCGTAGAACGGGACGGCGGCGACGGCGACCAATGTGGCCAGCGACGAATACCGGAGGGCGGTGGCGAGCACCAACCATGTCAGGCAGGCATACAAGCCGAACAACGGCGCGAGGCCGATTAGGACGCCGAGCGTCGTCACGAACCCTTTGCCGCCTTTGAATTTCAACCAGACCGGGAACACATGCCCTAGAACCGCGCCCCAGGCGGCGATCACCGCAAGGTCGGGCCCGAAGGATTGGCCGATGAGGACCGCAACAAAACCTTTCGCGGCGTCGAGCAGGAGTGTCGCGGCGGCCAGACCTTGCGGCCCGTTCGCAAGACATTGGTCGCGCCGATATTGCCGGAGCCGACCTCCCGAATGTCGCCGGCGCCTGAAAACTTGGTCAGCAGCAAGCCGAAGGGGACCGAACCCAAGAGATAGGCGATGAAAAACCCGACGGCAAAATAGGGCAGGTCTTGGCTCCAACTGATGGGATCTGGCATCCGATGCTCGGTCGTTTCGGTTCGGTCCAGGCCACAAGTTTATACCGGTATTCCTCGGATGAACGGCTGATCCGCCATAAATCAGCATTGTACCGCCGTTGACCTGCGACACGTTGAACGCGAACCGCTGGCTGGCACCCCAGACGACTCTGGCGTTTGGGCGCAGTACCCATCCAAGCGTGGTCAGAAGCGCCGTCAACATAGCGGCGATGATATCTATCGGGTTGGCGAATCAATCCGGCGACGAATTCGATAGACATCGCGAAGCCCAGACCCACGCAATCTGGCGCGCCTCACTGACACGCCAGACACTCCTCATAATCCGTCCCCGCCGCCGCCGCCGCCACCAGCGGCAGCGGCCCCACCCCATCATTCGCCTCCGCCGTCATCCCCGAGAACGCCGCCGGCCGCACCGCCTTCTCGCTCACCGAATCCGCCCGCTGGATCGACAACGACCGGCAATAATACAGCGACTTCACCCCCCGCTTCCACGCCATCAGATGGATCTGGTGCAGATCCCGCTTGTGCACGTTCGCCGGCAGGAACACGTTCACCGACTGGCTCTGACAGATGAACCCGGCGCGATCGGCCGCATGTTCGATCACCCAGCGCTGATCGAGCTCGAATGCGGTCTTGAACACCGCCTTCTCCGCTTCCGTCAGGAAGTCCAGATCCTGCACGCTGCCCTTGTTCAACGTGATGGACGACCAGACCTCGTCCCGATCCTCCCCCTTCTCCGCCAGCAGCTTCTGCAGATGCCGGTTGCGCACCGTGAAGCTGCCCGACAAGGTCTTCTGCAAGAACACGTTGGCCGCGATCGGCTCGATCCCCGGGCTCGAATTGCCCGCGATGATCGAAATGGACGCGGTCGGCGCGATGGAAAGCTTGTGCGAGAAGCGCTCCATCACGCCCCATTCCGCCGCATCCGGGCACGCCCCACGCTCCTCCGCCAGCACGCGCGACGCGGCGTCCGCCTGCGCGCGGATATGGCGGAAGATGCGCTTGTTCCACACCTTCGCCACCACGCTCTCGAACGGCACCATCTGCGACTGCAGGAAGGAGTGGAACCCCATCACCCCGAGCCCCACGGACCGTTCCCGCATCGCCGCATATTTCGCCCGCTCCATCCCCGGCGGCGCACGGTCGATGAAGTCCTGCAACACATTGTCCAGGAATCGCATCAGGTCCTCGATGAACCCCGGATGGCCTTGCCAGTCGAACCAGGACTCCAGGTTCAGCGACGCCAGGCAGCACACCGCGGTCCGCTGCTTGCCGTGCTGATCCACCCCCGTGGGCAGGGTGATCTCGCTGCACAGGTTGGACGTCTTCACCTCGAGCCCCGCCAGCTTGTGGTGCTGCGGCCGCGCCCGGTTCACGTGGTCGGAGAAGATCAGGTACGGCTCCCCGGTCTCGATCCGCGCCGTCAGGATGCGAATCCACAACGCCCGCGCCGAGATCGAGCGCACCACGGACTGGTCTTTGGGCGAAACCAACGGCCAGACCTCGTCGGCCTCCACCGCGCGCATGAACGCATCCGGAACGAGGACCCCATGGTGCAGATTCGGCGCCTTGCGATTCGGATCGCCGCCCGTGGGCCGGCGCATCTCGACGAATTCCTCGATCTCCGGATGCCACACCGGCAGGTAGACCGCCGCCGAGCCGCGCCGCAGCGAGCCCTGCGAGATCGCAAGCGTCAGGCTGTCCATCACCCGGATGAACGGGATCACGCCGGAGGTCTTGCCGACCGCGCCCACCCGTTCGCCGATCGAGCGCAGATTGCCCCAATAGCTGCCGATGCCGCCGCCGCGCGAGGCCAGCCACACGTTCTCGTTCCACAGGCCGACGATTCCGTCCAGGCTGTCGGACGCTTCGTTCAGGAAACAGGAGATCGGCAAGCCCCGCTCGGTGCCGCCGTTCGACAGTACCGGCGTGGCGGGCATGAACCACATCCGGCTCATGTAGTCGTACAGCCGCTGCGCGTGCGCCTGGTCGTCTCCGTAATAGGACGCGACGCGGGCGAACAGATCCTGGAACCCCTCGCCGGGCATCAGGTAGCGATCGGTCAGGGTCGCGCGCCCGAACTCGGTGATCAGCGCATCCCGCGACCGATCGACATGCACCTGGAACCGGCCTCGCATCTGCACCGCGTCGAGCACGTCTGATCCCCCTTGTTCGTCCATCCGGACGTTCCTTGTCCGACCCGTCCGGAGTCACCGTCAATCAATATATAGCTTCCCGACCCGAGGTCGAACCCTAAATGCGCGGCGCCTGTGGCGTACCTGCCACGCAATTCGGTCCGGCGGGACGCTCCGGCCGCGACGGACGGGGCCGTTACCCAGCGGCCGGGGCCCGCCCATCCCTTCTTTGTTTTCCGTCGTTTGCCGGCCCACCCGGGAGCCGCGACCGCACGGGACAGAACGCTACGGCGCCGCGCGCAACCGGCTGGCCAGCAATTCGCCCTCCTCCTCCAGCACCGGATAGGCCGCGGCGGCCACCAGATGGCCGTTCACCTGCTTGAGCGCACGCAGCAGGTCAGCCGCCATCGGCGCCCCCGACGGCGACGCGGCAGCCTCCGCGTCCAGCGCCCGAAAGGCCTCCTTCTCCGCCGCCAGGCCGCGCGCGGCGCCGGCGTCCGCGGTCAGGAACACCGCGCCCGCGCTGCGCGTCGTCGCAGCCAGACGACGCAGCAGGCCTGCCGCCGCCGCCCGCTCCGGCTCTCCCAGCGGCAGGGCGCGCTTCAGCCGGCGCGCCACCTGGCCGAGCACGCCGCGGTCCACTGCGTCGCCGGCCGCTTCCAGATTGGCGATGAAGACCAGGGTCTGCGACAGCCGCCGGCGATCGGCCGGCCCCAGCGCGTCCGGATCGAGGGCCGCGAGGTAGCCGCGGATCGCCCCGTGCAGCCGGTCCAGCACGTCGTCCTGGCGCCGGACCACGGCCAGGCGGCGGCGGTCGGTGCCGGCGAGCGCGGTGGCGGACAGTGCGGCGGCGGCCTCGGTCAGCATGTGTTCGAGCGCATCGGCCATGCGCAGCGCCTCCCGCGCCGCCGCGGCCAGGGCGAGCGCCGGGCTCTCCAGCGCCGCCGGATCGAGGTAGCGGGGCCGACTGGGGTCCTCGGCCGCCGGACGGGCCGGCAGCAACCGCCGCAACAGCGCCGCATAGGGCGCGAGCGCGGGGAGGAACAGCGCCGCCAGCACGAGATTGAACCCGGTATGGACATCGGCGACCGCCCGGGCCGGATCGGGCACCAGCCGCGCCAGCGCGGGTGCCAGCGGCCCCAGCACCGCCAGCGCCGCCGCGACACCGACGACCCGGGTGAGCAGGTTGCCCACCGGCACCCGCCGCGCCGCCGGATCGTCCTGCCCGCCCGCCTCCAGCACCGGGTTGATCGCGGTGCCCAGATTGGCGCCCAGGACCAGCGCGAAGGCGAGCTCGGCCGGCAGCGCCCCGCGCGCGGCGAAGGACATCACCGCCAGCACCACCGCCACGGAGGAATGCGCCGACCAGGCAAGCCCCGCGCCGAGCAGCGCGGCCAGCACGGGATGCGCGGCCAGCACCCGCAACACGGGTCCCACGCCGCGCAGCGGCACCGCGGCGTCG
Organism: uncultured Pseudomonadota bacterium; assembly: GCA_963708095.1. Taxonomy (GTDB): domain Bacteria; phylum Pseudomonadota; class Alphaproteobacteria; order Acetobacterales; family Acetobacteraceae; genus JAJZVS01. The sequence continues at coordinate 40,117 of OY970182.1, read as the reverse complement.
ATCAGGGATTCCAGCCGGTGCAGCGCGAGCAGCATCAGCCCCAGCCCGATCGCCACCCGCCCCAGGTCGCGCCAACGGCTTTCCCCGCCGCGGCGGAACAGGACCAGCCCGGCGAGCAGCAGCGCCGGGCTCAGCCCGGAGACGGGGAAGGACAGCGCCTGCACGATCAGGGTGGTGCCGACATTCGCCCCGAGCATCACCGCCAGGGCCGGTTCCAGCGCGATCACGCCGCTGGCGGCGAAACCGCTCGCCATCAGCCCGGTCGCCGTGCTGCTCTGCAGGACCGCGGTGACGCCGATGCCGGCGGCGAAGGCGGCCAGCCGCCGGCGCAGGGCGCCGCGCAGGAAGCGGCGGAGGTCGGGGCCGAAGGCGCGCTCGATGCCGGTCTGCACCATGCGCACGCCCCACAACAGCAGGGCCACCGTGCCGGCCAGATCGAGTACGACCCACCCCATCTCCACCCGCCTTCCACCCCGCCGTCCGAGCCGGCCACGATCCGTCCGACCGCCGGCGGACGCAACCGCCGCGTCCGCCGGCGTGCGCCCGATGTGCCCATGCGGTTCGCCCCCCACCTTGCCCCTCTCGGGCGGCTGGGCCACTAACGCGGTGTCCTGTCCCTAGCCGATCCCGATGCAGACCTGCCCATGACCGCGGCCCCCGAGGCGCCACCGCCGAAATCCCGCGCCCGTCCCCGCGCCAAGGCGGGTGCGAAGCCCCACCGTGCCGCGACGGACCTGCTCGCCCCCATGCCGGAGAGCCCGACGCCCGAGACCGGTCCGGACCACGCTTCCGCCTTCGCGCCGCTGGCGACCGAGCGCCTCATCCTGCGCCCCCTCGCCCCCCCGGACGCCGCCGCGCTGCACAACCTAGTCAACGACTGGGAGGTCGCCTGCACCCTGGCCAACGTCCCGTTCCCCTACCCGCGCGACCTCGCCGACGAGTGGATCGCCGCCACGATGCGCGAGCTTGCCGCCGGCGACGCCTACCATCTGGCGATCACCGGCTGGGAGGGCGCGGCGGAGACCCTGGTCGGAGTCGTCGGCCTGCGCTGCGACGCCGCGACGCGAGCCGGGCGGCTCGGCTACTGGGTCGGCCGCCGCTTCTGGGGCCACGGTGTCGCCACCGAGGCCGCCGGGCGGCTCGCCCGCTGGGGGCTTGCCAATCTCGATCTCGATCGGCTCGAAGCGACGGTGATCGAGGGCAACCCCGCCTCCCGCGCCGTGCTGCATCGCATCGGCTTCCGCGAAAGCGGCCGGGGGACCGAGCTGTTCCGCGCCCGTGGCGGCAAGCAGCCGGTGCTGCGGTTGACCGCGACCCGGGAGGATGTGTTCGGCGAGGCCGGGGCCGCCCCGCGCCCCGTCCCCGTCGCCGCGCGCAGGGACCGGCCGACGCCACCCGCCCCGTTCGCGGTCCCGCCGGCTGCCGCCCCCGCCGCCGCCTCCCCAGCTGCCTCGCCCGCTGCCTCCCTTGCCGCGGCCGGCGAGGCGCGCCCGCTGGTCCTGGTCGCCGCCTGCGCGCTGATCGACCGCGACGGCCGCGTGCTGCTGGCCCGCCGCCCGGAGGGCAAGACCATGGCCGGGCTGTGGGAATTCCCCGGCGGCAAGCTCGCCGCGGGGGAAACGCCGGAAGCGGCGCTGATCCGCGAGCTTAAGGAAGAGCTCGGCATCGACGTCACCGCCTCCTGTCTCGGCGCCTTCGCCTTCGCCTCGCACGCCTACGAGCGGTTTCACCTGCTGATGCCACTCTATCTCTGCCGCCGCTGGCGCGGCATCCCGCGCGGGCGGGAGGGCCAGGCGCTCACCTGGGTGCGGCCCGAGCGCCTGGCCGACTACCAGATGCCTCCGGCCGACAAGCCGCTGCTCCCGCTGCTGCGCGATTTCCTGTGAGGGACCCCGAAATGGCAGACCCCACCCCAGCCGTCCCCGCCCCCGCCGTTCCCACCGCCGCCGTATTGGTGATCGGCAACGAGATCCTGTCCGGCCGCACGCAGGACATCAACCTGCGCTTCCTCGCCCAGCGCCTGGGCGAGCGCGGCATCCGCCTCGCCGAGGCCCGCGTGATCCCCGATATCCCCGACGTGATCGTATCGACGGTGAACGAACTGCGCGCCCGCTACGACATGCTGTTCACCACCGGCGGCATCGGCCCGACGCATGACGACATCACCAGCGAATGCGTGGCCGCCGCGTTCGGCGTGCCGTGGGAACCGCACCCGGAGGCGTGGCCGCGGATGGAACGCAGCTACAAGCCCGGCGAATTCAACCCCGCGCGCCAGCGCATGGCCACCATGCCGCGCGGTGCCAGCCTGATCGAGAATCCGATCTCCCCCGCCCCCGGCTTCACCATCGGCAACGTACACGTGATGGCCGGGGTGCCGCGGGTGATGCAGGCGATGTTCGACACGCTCGCCCCGCGCCTGCCCGGCGGCACGCCGATCGTGGCACGCGCGGTGCACGCGCTCGGTGCCTCCGAAGGCCGGCTCGCCGAACCGCTGGCCGCAATCGCCGCGCGCTACGACGGGGTGGAGATCGGCAGCTATCCGTTCTACCGCCCCACCGGCAACGGCGTCGCGATCGTCGCCAAGGGCCTGGAGCCAGCGCGGCTGGAGGCGGCGATCGCCGAGGTGGCCGCGCTGTTCACCGCGCTCGGCTATGCCCCGATCGTGGGCGAGCCGGCGGCCTGAGAGGTCGTTCCTGATCCGCACCAGGTGCGGGGAACGCGACGCCGGAACCCACGACGCCGGCGCGCGCATGCGCAGAACCATGTGCAAAACGGGGCACATGCAGAAGCAGACATGCGCGGAAGCCGTCGCGTGGGCACGAACCTGCCGACGACAAGGGCCGCGCACGCCCGCAGCCTGCATGGGTGCATTCCCCGTCGCGGCGGTCGCGCCACGCGGGCGCCGCGCCACCTCTGCCCCGTCAGCCTGGAACTGATGGACCGGCCTGCCTGCGCGGGCCTCGATGGATGGAGAAGATGACATGAAAAACTTCGCCGCCGCCTTCCTGGCGCTGGGCCTGATGACCACGGCCGGCGCCGGCGCCGCCCAGGCCTCGACTTTGCCCGCCGGGACGCCGCAGACCGCCGCGATCGCCGCCCACCGGCAGGCCCCCGCCGCCGCCTGGTCGCGCCTCGCGATGAAGCGGGCGTGGTGCGGCCGGGCCGCCCGCGCGGCGTGCCGCATGCAGGGCTGAGCAGGTTCGCCGGAAAACTCCCTCCCCCCTGCGAGGGACGGTCGGGGTGGGGCATCCGCACGGGGTTTCGTGCGGTTCGCACCCTCAAGGGAGGGAGTCTTTCGTGCGGTTGCGATCGCTCCCCGCTCGTGCGCGTGATGGCGCCGGGCGCGCGCAGCGCCCGACCCTGCCCTCCAACCCGGGAGTTCAGCCATGAAGGCCGTCGGCTATCGGATGTCGTTGCCGATCAGCGATCCCAACGCGCTGCTCGATGTCGCGCTGTCGAAACCGGCGCCGACAGGCCACGACCTTCTGGTCAAGGTCGCCGCGGTGTCGGTCAATCCGGTCGATACCAAAGTGCGCCGCCGCGCCGCGCCGCCGCCGGGGGAGGTGCGCGTGCTCGGCTGGGATGCGGCCGGCACGGTCGAAGCCACCGGATCCGGGTGCACCTTGTTCAAGCCGGGCAATGACGTGTTCTACGCCGGCGCGCTCGAACGGCAGGGAACCGATGCCGAATACCATCTGGTCGATGAACGCCTGGTCGGTCCGAAACCACAGAAGCTCGGCATGGCCGAAGCGGCCGCCCTGCCGCTGACCGCCATTACCGCGTGGGAGACGCTGTTCGACCGGCTCGACGTGCGCCGCCCGGTGCCGGGCGCGGTGAAGGCGATCCTCATCATCGGCGGGGCCGGCGGTGTCGGTTCGATCGCAATCCAGCTTGCCAAGGCGCTGACCGACCTCACGGTGATCGCCACCGCCTCGCGGCCCGAAACGCGGGATTGGGTGCGCACACTCGGCGCCGATCACGTCGTCGACCACACCCGGCCGCTGGCGGCGGAGATCGTCGCCCTCGGCCTCGGCGCCCCCGGCATCGTGTTCGCCACCACAGGCACCGACCGGCACTTCGAGCAGATCGTGGAGCTGATCGCCCCACAGGGACGCTTCGGCCTGATCGACGACCCCGAGCCGATCGACGTCCGCGCGCTCAAGCGCAAGAGCGTGTCGCTGCACTGGGAATTCATGTTCACCCGCTCGACGTTCGGAACAGCGGACATGATCGAGCAGCACCGGCTGCTCGCTGAAGTCTCCCGCCTGGTCGATGCCGGCACCCTGCACACCACGCTCGCCGAGAACTTCGGCCCCTGCACCGCGGAGAACCTGCGGCGCGCGCATGCGCTACTCGAGAGCGGCCGGTCGAAGGGAAAGATCGTGCTCGAAGGGTTCTGACGCGCCGCGGTAACACTGCAACGAATAGGTGACGAAATGAAGGTCGCATTCATCGGTCTCGGCAACATGGGCGCCGGCATGGCGGCCAACCTGCTCAAGGCGGGCCACGCGGTGACGGTGTTCAACCGCAGCCCGGACAAAGCCGCCGCCCTGGTCCGGGCCGGCGCCACGGCGGCGGCCGATCCGGCCGCGGCGGCGGCAGGGGCGGAGGTCGCGATCACCATGCTCGCCGACGACGCCGCGACGGCGGCAATGGTGTTCGGCCCGCGTGGCCTGCTGGCGGGGCTCGCCCCGGGCGCCGCGCATGTCGCCATGGGCACGATCAGCGTGGCCCTGTCCGAACGCCTCGCCGAGGCCCACGCAGCAGCCGGCCAGGCCTACGCCGCGGCGCCGGTGTTCGGCCGACCGGACATGGCCGCGGCCGGTAAGCTCTTCATCGTCGCCGGCGGCGCCGCGCCGCTGCTCGCCACGCTCGCCCCGCTGTTCGACGCGATCGGCCAGCGCGCGTTCGCCATCAGCGCGACGCCGGCGGCGGCGAACCTCGTGAAGCTCAGCGGCAATTTCCTGACCGCCTCGACGATCGAGGCGATGGGCGAGGCGTTCGCCCTCGTGCGCAAGGCGGGCATCGATCCTCATGCCTATCTCGACCTGCTGACCAACACCCTGTTCACGGCACCGATCTACCGCACCTACGGCACCCTGATGGCCGAGGGACGCTACGAGCCCGCGGGCTTTTCCGTCCCGCTCGGCCTCAAGGACATCCGCCTGGCGCTCGCCGCCGCCGAGCGGGAGGGCGTGCCGATGCCGCTGGCGAGCCTGCTCCGTGACCAGTTGATGACCGTCTTGGCCCAGGGCGGGGCAGAGCGGGACTGGGCGTCGCTCGCCGATCTCGCCGCGCGCAACGCGGGCATGCAACCCGGCGGCTGACCGCGGCGCGCAACCCAAAAGGAAACGTGGCGGGGGGAAATAAATGTAGCAGGGGGAATAACGTGGCGAGGGAAACGCGGCGGGGCTGCTCCGCGCCGTGCCCCCCTTGGCCCCGCCGCCCCGCGCCGGCATATCGACGCGCATGGACGCTATCCGGGTCGAGGGCCTGACCAAGCGCTACGGCGCCACCCTGGCGGTGGACGGGATCGACTTCGCCGTCGCCCCCGGCACCACGCTCGGCCTGCTCGGCGGTAACGGCGCAGGCAAGACCACCACGATCGCCATGCTGCTCGGCCTGCTGATCCCGACTGCCGGGACCATCCGGGTGCTCGGCCACGACATGGCGCGCGACCGGTTCGCCGCTCTGGCGCGGATGAATTTCTCCTCGCCCTACGTCTCCCTGCCGGCGCGGCTCACGGTGGGGCAGAACCTGCGGGTCTACGGCCATCTCTACGGCGTGCCGCGGCTCGAGCACCGGATCGCCGAACTGGCCGCCGAACTCGACCTCGCCGACCTGCTTGGTCGTCCCGCCGGGCAGCTTTCGGCCGGACAAAAAACCCGCGTCGCGCTGGCGAAGGCGCTGATCAACCGCCCGGAGGTGCTACTGCTCGACGAACCCACCGCCAGCCTCGACCCCGACACCGGCGACTGGGTCCGCACCTGGCTGGAGCGCTACCGGGCCGAAAGCGGCTGCACCATCCTGCTCGCCTCGCACAACATGGCGGAGGTGGAACGGCTCTGTTCGCAGGTGCTGATGCTGAAGCGCGGGCGGATCGTCGACCGCGGCAGCCCCGCCGAATTGCTCGGCCGTTACGAGCGGGAAGACATGGAGGAAGTGTTCCTGGATATCGCCCGCGACCGCCGCCCCGGCACCGCTGCGCCAAACGCGGCGGCGGCGGAGGCGGGACCATGAGCGGGTCGGCGCGACGCATCTGGGGACTGCTCTATCGCCACCTGGCGCTGTACCGCCGGTCCTGGCCGCGGCTGCTGGAGCTTGCCTACTGGCCGGTGCTGCAGATGTGCATCTGGGGTTTCACCGCCCGCTTCATTACCGCGCGCATCGCCGCCGCACCGGGCGGCAGCGTGCACGCGGCGGCGCTGGCCGGCGGCGCGCTGCTCGGCGGCGTGCTGCTGTGGGAAGTGGCGCTGCGCAGCCAGATGGGAGTCGCGATCTCCTTCATGGAGGAGATCTGGTCGCGCAACCTCGGCCACGTCTTCGTCTCCCCGCTGCGGCCGTGGGAACTCGTGTCGGCGCTGCTCGCGATGTCGGTGATCCGGATGCTGGCAGGCGTGCTGCCGGCGATCGGCGTGGCGTGGGTGCTGTACGCGTTCAACCTGTTCGCGCTCGGCCCCGTGCTGGTGCTGTTCTTCGCCAATTTGATGCTGATGGGCTGGGCCGTTGCGCTGGCGGTGGTCAGCCTGATCCTACGCCACGGTGCAGGGGCCGAGGCGCTGGCATGGTCCGTGCTGTTCGGCCTGACCCCGTTCGCCGCGGTGTTCTATCCCGTGGCGGTGCTGCCGGCGCCGATGCGCGCGGCGGCGTTCGTGGTGCCCGCCTCGCACGTGTTCGAGGGGATGCGCGCGGCCCTGCTGTCGGGGACCGTGCGCTGGGACGAGCTGGGGTGGGCGTTCGGATTGAACCTGCTCTGGATCGCCGGCGCAGCCCTGCTGTTCGCACGCCAGTTCCGCGCGGCGCGGGAGCGCGGAGCACTGGTCAGCATGGGGGAATAATACCCGATTCGGAACGTTCTGGCCGTCGGAAGCAAGGCCACGCGCGTTGCCCTGGGCTCTCCCCCCTGGGCCTCGCTTCCTCCCGCTAGCCGTCCGGGGCCAGCCGCATGCAGGCCCAGCGGGCCGCCTCCGCCACCACCGGTTCGGCGTCGTCGCAGAGCCGTGCCGCCGCCGGGGCCAGCGTCGGGTTGCCGCTGTTGCCGATCGCGATCAGCACGTTGCGCACGAACCAATTCCGGCCGATGCGTTTGACCGGAGATCCGACGAAGCGGGCGCGGAAGGCCGCGTCGTCCAGCGCCGCGAGTTCCGCCAGCGGCGGCGCCGCCAGGTCCGACCGCGCCCGCAGCTTCGCTTCCCGGCCGGCCTGGGCGAAGCGGTTCCAGGGGCAGACCGCCAGGCAGTCGTCGCAGCCGTAGATGCGGTTGCCGATCGCGGGGCGCAGGTCGTGCGGGATCGGGCCGCGGTGCTCGATCGTGAGGTAGGAGATGCAGCGGGTGGCATCCAGCCGGTAGGGCGCGGGGAAGGCGTCGGTGGGACAGACGCTCAGGCAGCGGGTGCAGGTTCCGCAGCGATCGTTGTGTGGGGGATCGGGCGGCAGCGCGAGGGTGGTGTAGACCTCGCCCAGGAACAACCAGGACCCGTGCCGGCGGGAGACGAGGTTGGTGTGCTTGCCCTGCCAGCCAAGCCCTGCCGCGGCGGCCAGCGGCTTTTCCATCACCGGCGCGGTGTCGACGAACACCTTCACCTCCGCGCCGAAGCGGGCGGCGATGAACTGCGCCAGATGCTTGAGCTTCCCCTTGAAGACGTCGTGGTAGTCGCGATTGCGCGCATAGACGGAGATGTTGCCGCGGTCGCGCCGGCCCAGGGTGGCGAGCGGGTCGCCCTCGGGTGCGTAGGAGAGGCCGAGCGCCACCACGCTCACCGCCTCCGGCCACAGCTCGCGCGGGTGGCTGCGCTGGTCGGCGCGCTCGGCGAGCCAGTCCATTTCCCCGTGCTGGCCGGTGGCGAGGAAGGCGGCGAGGCGGGCGCGCGCTTCCGGTCCCAGTTCGGCGCGGGCGAACCCCACCGCGTCGAAGCCGAGCGCCAACGCCTGAGCGCGGATCCGCGCTGCGGCGACGGGGTCCGGTGCGTCAGCCGGTCTGGGTGTCGGGATCGAGGCCGGCATAGGCTTCGGCCAGCGGCACCTCCACCCCGATCTCCGGCAGCGTCAGCACGCCATCCCCGGTCACGGTCGAGCGGACCCAGCGCTCGCCGTCGCGCGCATACACTTCGGCGGCGATCGCGTCCTGTTCGAGCAGGATGTAGCGCAGGATGCTGGCGTGGGCGGCGTATTCGCGGTTCTTCTCGAGCCGGTCCGTGCGGAAGGTGCCGGGGCTGAGAATTTCGACAACCACGACCGGATCGGTGATCTCCGTGGCCCGCAGCGGAACCGGGGTGCAGACCACCATCAGATCCGGGTACCGCACCGAGGTTGCAAGCCGCAGGTGCACCGTTTCGCGGTACACGGCGCAGGGCGCTCGCAACCGACGACGCAAGGCAAATTCAAGATTGCCGGCGAGCCGGTTGTGCCGAGGGCTGGCCCCCACCATCCCGACGGGAGCTGATCCATCGAATTCCCAGCGTTCTTCCTGACGGTCCTCCCAGCCGAGGAAATCCTCGACCGTCATCCCGGGCCGGCGCAGCGCGACGTTCATCGGTCCCTCGTTCGACCTCTGCCGCCGATCCTAGCGCACCCCGGCTCCATCCGCATCAGCCATATCTGCATCAGCCCCGGCCGCGATAGGGCAGAACGTCCTGCGGCGGGATCCATACGCCTTCGGGCGGGGCGCCGGTCTGGTGGAACACGTCGATCGGCATCCCGCCGCGCGGATACCAATAAGCGCCGATGCGCAACCAGACCGGGGTCAACGCGGCGACCAGCCTTGCGGCGATCGCCATCGTGCAGGCCTCGTGGAACGCACCGTGGTTGCGGAACGCCCCCAGATACAGCTTCAGCGACTTGCTCTCCACGATCCAGCCGGCGGGGATGTAGTCGATCACGATATGGGCGAAATCCGGTTGACCGGTGAGCGGGCAGAGCGCGGTGAATTCCGGGCAGGTGAAACGGATCACGTAGGGGCGGCCGGGCGCGGGGTTGGCCACGCGTTCCAGCACCGCCGCGTCGGGGCTGGCGGGCAGCGGGCTCGGCCGGCCGAGCTGCGTGAGGCCGGCCAGCGGTTCGGGGCGGGCGGGTTCGTCGCTCATGAAATCTCCTCTCCCGCCCAGCCGGCGCGCAAGCGTGAAGCATGCACGGCCAGCTCGCCGGCGGCGATCGCGGCCCTGAGGCCGCGCATCAGGTCCTGATAATAGGCCAGATTGTGCCAGGTCAGCAGCATCGGCCCCAGCATCTCCTTCGCCCGGAACAGATGGTGCAGATAGGCGCGCGAATGGCGCGTGCAGGCGGGGCAGGTGCAGCCGGGGTCGAGCGGCGCCGGATCGGCAGCGAAGCGGGCGTTGCGCAGGTTCCACACCCCGCGGGAGGTGTAGGCGCGCGCGGTGCGCCCCGCCCTGGTTGGAATCGCGCAGTCGAACAGGTCGATCCCTCGTCCCACCGCGCCCAGGATGTCGTCCGGCGTGCCGACGCCCATCAGGTAGCGCGGCCGGTCGGCGGGCAGCAGCGGCACCGTCGCCTCCAGCACCGAGAACATCGCCGCCTGCCCCTCCCCCACCGCCAGGCCGCCGATCGCGATGCCGTCGAAGCCCAGCGCGCCCAGCCCGGCGGCGGAGGCGGCGCGCAATCGGGGATACACGCCGCCCTGGACGATGCCGAACAGCGCGTAGCCGGGGCGGGGCACGAACGCCTCCTGCGACCGCTCCGCCCAGCGCAGCGAAAGCTCCATCGAGGCCCGCGCCTGATCCTCGGTGGCGGGGAACGGCGTGCACTCGTCGAGCACCATGGTGACGGTGGCGTCGAGATCGTGCTGGATCTGCATCGCCCGCGCCGGGGTCAGGCGATACGCTGAGCCATCGAGATGGGAGCGGAACGTGACACCCTCGGTGTCGATCCGCCGCAGGGCGGCGAGCGACATCACCTGGAAGCCGCCGGAATCGGTCAGGATCGGGCCGGGCCAGTCCATCATCCGGTGCAGGCCACCGAGGGAAGCGACAAGCTCGGCGCCCGGGCGGAGCATCAGGTGGTAGGTGTTGCCCAGCACCATCTGCGCCCCGGTGGCGCGCACCGCGTCGGCCGTCATCGCCTTGACCGTGCCGGCGGTGCCGACCGGCATGAAGGCGGGGGTGTCGATCGGCCCATGCGCAGTGTCCACGATACCGACGCGGGCGGCGCCATCGGTGGCGAGGGTGCGGAAGCCGAAAGCTGGCATCGTCATTGCCGACCGGTCCTGCACGGCCCGACGTCAGGCGGCCCGGCATCAAGCGGCTCGGCGTTAAGCGCGCGGCAAGTCCCGGGCGGCAGGATCGTTCCTGTCACATCCCGGGAGATGCGCCGCGGATGGCGCCCGGCGGTCAGATCAGCGCGGACGGAGCGGCCCGGCGTCATGCCGACGACGCGCATCGCATCCGCCGCTTCCTGCGCGCGACGGCCACGGGCCGGGCGGAGGTGCTGGTGCTCGGGCCGGCGCCGAACACCGCGCCGATCCGCAAGGCGACGGGCATCGATCCCACCGGCTTCCTGCTGATCCTGGAGAGCAACCATGCGCGCCACGCGCTCGTCCGGCACGGCGATCCCCGCACTGAGGCGCAGCGCGGCCGGGCGGCGCTGGAAGCGGCGGACCTCGCGCTGCTCCCGGCGATCCTGTGCACACCGGACGCCGTGCGGGCGGGGGAGGTGCGCCGCCGCGGCGCTCCGACCGCGGTCTTTGTCCGCCGCATGGGAAAGGCCGACGACGTCGTGGTCACCGAACTGCGCCTGATGGCGCGCATCATCACCTTCAAGACGATGCTGAAACGCCCGATCCGCAGTACAAAGAAAATGCCCCGAGGGACCCCCATGCCGGCGCCCGAAGACACCCCCCAGGAGTTTACGGCCGCACCCGGCCTCAGAGCTGAGCCTCATATCAGCCCTCCGATCCGGCTGGTTCAAGCAGACACGCATCGCCATAGGAATAAAACCGGTACCCGGTTGCGATCGCATGCGCGTACGCCGTCCGCATCCGCGCCGTGCCGGCAAAGGCCGAGACCAGCATGAACAACGTCGACCGCGGCAGGTGGAAATTGGTCAGCAGCCGATCGACCGCGCGGAACCGGTAGCCGGGCAGGATGAACAGCTCCGTCTCCCCGGCGAAGGGGCGGATGGTGCCGTCCGCGGCGGCGGCGGTCTCCAGCAGGCGCAGCGCGGTCGTGCCGATGGCAACCACCCGGCCGCCGGCCGCGCGCGCGGCGTTGATCGCGTCGGCCGTCGCGGCGCCGATCTCCCCGCGTTCGGCGTGCATGTGATGGCGGGTCACGTCGGCCTCCCGCACCGGCAGGAAGGTGCCGGCGCCGACGTGCAGGGTGAGCGTGGTCCGGCGCACGCCGCGCGCATCCAGTGCGGCCAGCAGGCCGGGGGTGAAATGCAGCCCGGCGGTGGGGGCGGCGACGGCACCCTCGGCACGGGCGAACACGGTCTGGTAGTCCGCGGCGTCCGCCGCCGTCGGGCCGTCCGGGCGGGCGATATAGGGCGGCAGGGCGAGCTGTCCGGCGCGGCGCAGCGCCGCGGCGAACGCGGCGCCGGTTGTGCTGAACGCCAGGGTCACCCCGCCGTCCGGCGCCACCTCCCGCACTTCGGCGGCTAGATCCGGGCCGGCCTCCGCAGTTTGCGGCGGCTCGAAGCGCAGCACATCCCCCGCACGCAGCCGCCGCGCGTTGCGGGCGAGCGCGTGCCAGGTGCCGTCCGCCAGCTCCCGGTCGAGCGTGATGCCGATGCGCGCCGCCCCGCGCCAGGCGCGGAGCTGGCCCGGGATCACCCGCGTGTCGTTGCCGACCAGGACGTCCCCCGGTGCAAGCAGGTTGGGCAGGTCCGCCACGATCCGGTCCGCCAGGGTGGCCCCGACCGCCAGCAGCCGTGCCTGCTCGCGCGGGCGGGCCGGGTGCTGGGCGATGCGGTCGGGCGGCAGGGTGAAGTCGAACTCGGAGAGGTCCATCGGGGTCCGCACGCTTGCCGGCCGCGTGCCGGCCGGGCATGAGCGGCGGAAATGACCGCAGCCGCGCCGTTGCGCAAGCCGGCGTCGGGCCGGACCCGGGGGATACGAATGGCCGGAGCTGGATGGGCATGACACTGCGCTTCGAGATCAGGCGTCACGCCAGCCTGGGCTCCACCAACGACGAGGCCCTCCGCCTGGCCGCCGTCGGCGCGCCCGCCGGCACGGTGGTGGTCGCGGCGACGCAGAGCGCCGGCCGCGGCCGTCAGGGCCGGGTGTGGGCCAGCCCGCCGGGCAATCTCCATGCCTCCGTCCTACTGCGCCCGGAGGTAAAAGCAGCGCGGCTGGGGGAGCTTGCCTTCCTCGCCGGCCTGGCGGTGGCCGAGACGGTGGCGGGACTACTGCCACCGGAGCGGCGGGTAAGCCTGAAATGGCCCAACGACGTGCTGGTCGACGGGGCCAAGATCGCCGGCATCCTGATCGAGCAGGCGGACGACGCGGCGATCCTGGGCATCGGGCTGAACGTCGCCCACCGGCCGCCGGAGACGCCCTATCCGGCGACCGCGCTGGCACTTGCGGGGGCGGACGCGGAGGTCGAGACGGTGCTGCAGCGGTTGCTGTCCGCGCTCGGTGCCGGGCTGGCACTCTGGCGGGCACAGGGCTTTGCCGCCATCCGTAGCGCCTGGCTCGCCCGGGCGCATCCGGTGGGCACGATGCTGCAGGTGCGGCTGGGCGGCAGCGCCGCGACCGGCATGATCGCGGGGCGCTTCGCCGGGATCGATCCGGCGGGGGCGCTGCTGCTGGAGACCACGGCGGGGCCGCGGCGAATCGTGGCGGGCGAGATCGCGCAGTAGGGCAACCGCCGCCCCTCCCTGGCCGCCGGCCCGGTCGCGGGGTTAGCATTCCCCGCAACGGCCGCGTTCGGGGGAAAACCATGCGCATCACGACGATCGAGGATCTGCACTGCAACGCCGGCTGGCGCGACTTCTCCTTCCTGAAGATCGGCACCGACACCGGGTTGGTCGGCTGGTCGGAATACATGGAGTTGTACGGCTCGCAGGGGCTGTCGGAAGTGATCCGCCGGCTCGGCGCGCGGCTGATCGGCGCCGATCCCCGCCCGGTGGAGCGCCACATCGCCTTCCTGCACGGCGTCACCCGCCAGGCGCCGGGCGGGATCAACCAGCAGGCGATCGCGGCGATCGAGAATGCGCTCGTGGATCTGAAGGCACGCGCGCTCGGTGTGCCGGTGTACGAGCTGCTCGGTGGGCCGATCCGCGAGCGGCTGCGGCTCTATTGGTCGCATTGCGGATCGTACCAGGCATTGTACGGGGAGCAGTTCCGCACCTGGACCGGCGCCGCACCGATCCGCTCGCTCGACGATGTCACCGCCCAGGGCGCGGAGGTGGCGGCGCGCGGGTTCAAAGGCCTCAAGACCAACATCATGCGCTTCGATGGACCGGAATCCGGGTTGCACATGCCCGGGTTCAACGCGCCCTTCGCGCCCGACCTGCCGGTCGATCGCGGGTTGATCGAAGGACTGCGCGCGCAGATGGCGGCGTTCGCCCGCGGCGCCGGGCCGGAGGTGGGGCTGCACCTCGACCTCAATTTCAACTTCCGCACCGAGGGCTACATCCGCATCGCGCAGGCGCTGGAGGAATTCGATCTCGCCTGGCTGGAAGTGGATTCCTACGATCCGGCAACGTTGGCCGAGATCCGCCGCTGCTCGCGCACCCGCATCGCGTCCTGCGAATCGCTGTTCGGCCGACGCCAGTTCCGGCCGTTCTTCGAGCACCAGGCGGTCGATGTGGCGATCATCGACGTGCCGTGGAACGGCATCCTGGAATCGATGAAGATCGCGGCTATGGCCGAGAGTTTCGAGATCAACGTGGCGCCGCATAATTTCAACGGTCATCTCGGTACGTTGATGAGCGCACATTTCTGCGCGGCAATTCCGAACTTCCGGGTCATGGAAATCGACGTCGACGACGTGCCGTGGAAGGATGCCCTGCTGACCGCACCGCCGGTGGTGGAGGGTGGGGAACTGCTGCTTCCGACCGGGATCGGCTGGGGCGCGGAAGTGAACGAGGCGGTGGTGCGGGCGCACCCCCCGGCCGGCCGCATGTGGTCATAACGACCGCGACGCGCCCCCCGCAGGGCGGCCATGCGATCCGCGTCGGGTGCTCGCGCTTGTCAGCCTATTGGCGCATGGTACCCTTCGGCGCTTTCCGCAGATGCGGTGCGCCGTCTCGCGTCCCGCTGCGGTACATAGGATCTTGGGGGAGAGAATATGGTCAGGCAAAAGCAGGGCATCGCGGAACTCGCGAGCTATTGGCCGATCCTGACCGCCGCGATGGCAGGATGGGCGCTCGATGCCTTCGACTTCACCTTGCTGCTGTTCCTCATTCCGCATCTGAAAGGCGTCTTCGGCGTCGGACTGCCGGCAATGGCTTTCGTCGTCACGGCCACCGGGCTTGCGAAAGTCGTCGGCACGATCGGCTGGGGCATCGCCGCCGACCGGCTCGGCCGCAAGCTGCCGTTCGTCCTGTCGATCGTCTGGTTCTCAATATTCTGCGGCCTGAGCGGGCTGGCCTGGAGCTATGCGTCGCTGCTCGGCTTCCGTATCCTGTTCGGCTTCGGCTTCGGCGGCGAATGGAGCAGTTCCGCCACCTTGCTGATGGAAACGGTGCCTGATCGGCTCAAGGGCCTTGCCTCGGGCATCATGATGCTCGGCTTCGAGGTCGGATTTCTGGCCGCCGCCCTCGCATTCCGGCTGATCTTTCCGATACTGGGATGGCGCTGGATGCTGGTGCTCGGGATCGTGCCGGCGTTGCTGACCCTGCTGGTGCAGACCGCCGTCAAGGAATCGCCGGTCTGGCTTGCCAACCGGCAGGCACGCAGGTCGCGGCCGGCGCTGCGGGTCACTCCCGCCGTCGTGCAGGCCTGGGTGCTGATGGCGTTCCTGAACTTCATGAGCTGGGCGATCTTCGCCCTCTACCCGACGTTCCTCATCACCGTGCGCCACCTGAGCCCGGCCGGCGTGTTTCCTTTCGTCGCCACCTATTCCGTCGCCTCGATCATCGGCAAGCCGATCGCCGGACGTATCGCAAGCCGATGGGGCGAGCGGCCGATGCTGGTCACCTACCTCCTGATCACGATCCCGTCGGTGCTGCTCTACACGCTCAATGCCAGCCCATTCGCCATGGTGCTCGGCGCCGTGCTGATGGGGCTGGTCCCCAACAGCATCTTCGGCATCGTGCCGATGTACCTGGCACGCCGCTTCCCGACCGAAACCCGAGGCCTCGGGATCGGCATCGGGTGGGCAATGACCAGCGTCAGCGTCGTCGCGCCTTATCTGATTGCCGTCGTCACACCGGTGTTCGGGCTCGGGATGGCGATGGCAGGGTTCATCGTGGTCGGTGCCCTCGCCTCGACACTGACCGCAGCCATCGATACCCGGCGCTACCTCGTGCCGCTGGCGGCGGAGTAGCGAGCTGTATCAACTTGCAGAGGCCCCGGGCCTTCGCCCGCAACTCCGGGGCAGATGCTGCTCAGGGTGCCAACCCAAGTCTTCGGAGCAGGAAATACTCGTTGAACGGGCGATTGTCCGACAGCACCGGAACTCCGGCCCCGACTGGCGGCAACACCGCGGCCAGCGGCTCCTGTCGTGCCAGGATTGCGCGCACGACGGACCGCAGGCTCCGGCCGCCCGCCCACTCCGTCAGGTCCTGCCGCGCCCCGGGCGGCATCCGGGCGATGAACGTCCCGACATCCGGAATGCGGATCGGCGTCATGGAAGCCATCAAATGGACCCCGGTGCCATGCGCCGCCCGAAACGCCAGCACATACGGAAACACCTGCTGCAGCGCCAAGGCAACTGATTCACGGACCCGCGGCCAAGCATCCGGCAGCCATTGCGCCAGAATGCCGCCCGGCGCCAGCCGCCGCTGCGCGATCCGATAGAACTGCACAGAATACAGCAACGAGGAGCCCGCGGCGGCGACCGGCGGCGGCGGATCGATGGTGATCACGTCGAACATCCGGTTCGTACGGAGCAGGTAGCGCCGCCCGTCATCAATCACTGTGCGGTTGTGCGGATCGGCAAGGATCGCCGGCGCATCCGGGTGGAAGAACCGGAACGAGCCGATGACCGAGGGCGAGAGATCGACCCCGACGACCGACACTCCCCAGCTTGCCAGCGAACGAAAGGTGGTCCCCATGCCGAAGCATATGTCGAGCGCCGTGTGCGGATTGCCCTCAAGCACCATCGGCAGGTGCGCCATGGTCTTGGTCTCGTTGGTGAGGGTCGTAATGCGGATGCCATTCACCGCAAGCTGGGCCGATCGACCCTGTCCCCAGGCGACGACCGAGGCAGCGTAGTCGCGGCGTACCTGGTGCGGCGTCGGATAGAGGGCCGCCTCGTCGTAGGCGCGGCTGCTGCCGGCCGCGATCGGCAAGGTCACGAGCGCAGCCAGCAGGGCGATGGCTTGGCCGCCCAGGCGCCCGCCGGTCGCGAGCACCATCACCGCCGGCAGCGGCAGCGCCAGAACGATCATCGCCCAGCGGATGCCGAGCACGGGCAGCAGCAGATACCCAGCAACCAGCGGTCCAAGGATTCCGCCCGCAATGTTGAGTGCATAATACGCTCCCGCCCGTCGCGGATCGTCCGCCGCAAAACGATCGATCAGTGCCGGGGTGATGAAACCGAGTAGACCGCAAAACGGCACGATGCCGAGCAGGATCACGACGCCGCTGTAGCCCATCCGCGGGTCGCTCAGCAGCACCGGCAGCAGCGCCATGGGGAACAGCCAGCCGAGCAACCGTTGCGCGGCCGGGGCCAAGCCACGCGCCAGCAGATGGCGGTAGGACCGCGATCCGGCGAAGGTGGCGAGCAGATAAACCGCGAGGATGGCGGCGAAGGCGTAGATCGTGGTGGCAAGGGTGAAAGTGAAATCCCGCGTCCAGCACACTTCGAGCCCCATGCTGGCGAAGCCGGTGGTGAACAGGACGATTGCGGGCCAGGCAGGCTGACGGAGCGAAATGCGGGCCTCGACGCGATGCGGGGCCGCACGGACCTCCGCCCGATCGGGCACGGCCTGGCTCAGCGCCAGCGCCAGCAGGGCGGCCGTGATATTGCCCGCCGCCCCGGCTTCGCCGGTCGCATGCAGGCCCAGCAGCTCGATCAGCACGACGGCGGAGACGATCGCCCCCGCCGCGGCTCCGAGCACGTTCGCAGCATAGAGAAAGCTGAAGCTGCCGCCAGTGCCGGCAGCGTTGCAGCGCACGAATGCCATCATCAGCGGGATCGTGGTGCCCATCATCACGCACCACGGCAGCAGCGCCAGGACGATGCAGAGCGCCGACAGCGCGAGGAACTCGGCCGATCCCGCGGCGCCGGTCCGCAGCAGCAAGCTGCCGCCGAGCGCGAAGCTCGCCGGCACCGCGAAAGCGCCGACCGCGGTCAACGCCTCGGCACCAGCATAGAGCTGGAGCGGAGAAACGCCAAATCGTCGGCCGAGCGACCTCGCCCAGGAGGCGCCGTAGACCGACCCCAGCCCCAATCCCAGCATGAAGACCGAAATGATCAGCGAGAGCACTGGGGTGATCACCCCGAACTGCGCGAAGGCGAGCCGGGTCCACACGACCTGGTAGAGCAGGCCGCTGAACCCGGAGAAGAAGAAGCAGGTGAAGACGATCGGATAGGTGAGGCGCTCGGACAAGCCGACACCGCCGGCGCGGACTTCGGAGAAGCTCATTGATGATTCCCTGCGCCTGTGCGGAGCGGCCTGCGTGAGCGGCACCGCGCGCTATCTGGGACAGGTGGCATTGCAAACGGAATACAATCGGTCGCGTTTGCGGCGTACGCCCGCAGCCTGGCCGGCGGAGCCGGGTGCGGGCGGCTCTCCGCGAGGGCGTTCGGACCCCCGGAAACCGCGCGTCTCCGATCGGGCTTTCAGGGGGGTTGCGGGCATCGCCACCTGCCGGCGGAATCGCCGGGTGACCGGCCTGGACAGCAGGCCAAGGGGGCCGCTGCTCCATCCGACTGCCGGGACGTGACTACTCCGCCGCCTGCGCCAGCCGAGCCTCGGCCGCCTCCGCCCACACCGCGGTGTCATGGAACACGGCGCCCCCCGCGGGGGGCGCTGGATCGTCGCTGGTCAGCGCGTTGATCCCGATCCCGCCTTCGTAACATTCGCTCGGCCACACGCTTTCCACCACCAGCACGCCCGGCTGCACGCCGTCGAACAGCCGCGCGTGCAGCACCACCTCCCCGCGCGCGTTGCCAAGCCGGGTGCGCGCGCCGTCCGCCACGCCGAGTCGCGCGGCGTCCGACGGATGCAGCAGCACCTTGGGTCGGCCTTCTCGCTTGCGGGAGCCTGGGGTTTCCGTGAAGCTCGTGTTCAGGAACTGCCGCGCCGGGGCGGTGACCATCCGGAACGGATGCGCCGCGCTGCGTTCGTCTATGATTGAGAAATGATCCGGCAGCTTCGGCATCGAAGCGCCATGCGGACCGAGCGCCGTCCAGTCCGGCGCAAACCGGAACTTTCCATCCGGCTGCGGGAATCCCTCCAGGAAATGCGCCCGCGCGAACGGCTCTGCCGCATCCACCCAGCGCCGCTCGCGTACGGTGGCCGCATCCGGCCAGCCTGACGCGCGCAGGGTGGCGTCGATCATCTCCCATTCGCTCATGCGGAAGCCAGGATGTTCGGCGCCCAGCCGGGCGGCGAGCGCGTTCACCACCGCATGGTTCGACCGGCATTCCCCAGGCGGCTCGATCAGCTTCGGCCCGATCTGGATGTACGTGTGCCCGCCGGCCTGATACAGATCATCGTGCTCCATGAACATCGTCGCCGGCAGCACGATGTCGGACCAGCGCGCGGTTTCGGTCATGAACTGTTCGTGGGTGCAGACGAACAGATCCTCCCGCGCGAAGCCGCGACGGACCAGGTTGCTGTCGGGACAGACGGCAAGCGGGTTCTGGTTCTGGACGAACAGCGCGTGCACCGCCGGCCCGTCGCCGAGCTCGGTGCGATCGCCGGTGAGCACGGCGCCGATCCGGCTCATGTCCATCGCGCGGACCGACAGATCGCGCACGTCGAGCCCCTCGATCAGGGTCTTGTCCCAGTGATAGAGGCCACGGTTGCTCCATAAAGCGCCGCCGCCCTCGTGCGCCCAGGTGCCGGCGACGGTGGCGAGCGATGTCACCGCGTGCAGGTTGGACGCGCCGTTGCGGGAGCGGGAAAAACCGTAGCCCAACCGGATGTAGCTGCGTTGCGTCGATCCATACAGCGCCGCGAAAGCCTCGATCTCGTCCACCGACAGCCCGGTGATCGCCGCCGCCCACGCCGGCCCGCGCGACGCGAGATGCGCTTCCAACGCTTCGGGACAATCGGCGTAGCGCGCCATGTAGGCGCGGTCCGCCCAGCCGTCGCGGAAGGCGATGTGCATCAGCGCGCAGGCGAGCGCCCCGTCGGTGCCCGGGCGCAGCATCACGTGCAGATCCGCAACCGCGGCCGTGCCGGAACGATACGGATCGACCACGACGAGCTTCGCCCCGCGTTCCTTCCGCGCGCGCGTCACGTGGGTCATCACGTTCACCTGGGTGGCGACCGGGTTGCCGCCCCAGATCACGATCAGATCGGATTTCGCCATCTCGCGCGGATCCGGCCCGCGGTAGCCGCCGACGCCGGCGAACCACCCCGCCTCGCAGATCGAGGTGCAGATCGTCAGCTTCTGGCGCGAATAGCGCATCGCATGGCGCAGCCGGTTGATCCCGTCGCGCTGCACCAGCCCCATGGTGCCGGCGTAATAGAACGGCCAGACCGATTCCGCCCCGTGCCGCGCCGCCATCGTGCGCAGCGCGTCCGCGGTGCGGTCCAATGCCTCGTCCCAGGAAATCTCCCGGAACTGGCCCGAGCCTTTCGGCCCGGTGCGCAGCAGCGGCCGGGTCAGCCGGTCGGGATGGTGGATGCGCTCGGCGTAGCGGGAGACTTTCGCGCAGATCACGCCCTGCGTGTAGTCGTTGTCCGCCGCGCCGCGCACGGCGCCGATGCGCGCCCCGTCCAGCACCTCCACCTCCAGCGCGCAGGTGGAGGGGCAGTCGTGCGGACAGACGGACGCGCGCACCGGCATGGCGGGATCAGCTCCGGTAGTCGGGGCGATCGTGCTCGATCAGCCGCAGCGCCGCGTCCCAGACCATGGCGTAGTGCTCGTCATTCTCCTGGCCGCGGAACTGTTCGGCGGTGTGGCGGCAGACGTCCTCCGGCGGGGTCAGCAGCTCGTGCCCGCCGGCGAGGGCCGCCACCTGGGCGGCGCAGGCGCGTTCCAGCATGTAGGTCATGTGGAACGCTTCCACGATCGAGGTTCCGCCCACCAGCAGCCCGTGGTTCTGCAGCACCATCGCCTTGTGCTCGCCGAGGTCGGCCACCAGCCGGTCGCGCTCCTCCAGATCGAGCGCGATGCCCTCGTAGCCATGATAGCCGAGCCTTCCGTAGAATTTCAGCGCGTGCTGGCTGATCGGCAGCAGCCCCTTGGGATGGGCGGAGACGGCGATGCCGGCGGCGGTGTGGGTGTGCACCACGCACAGCAGGTCGGGCCGCGCCATGTGGATCGCGGAATGGATGGTGAACCCGGCCGCGTTCACCCGCCGGCTCTGCCCGTCGTCGGCTTCCACCACGTTGCCGTCGAGGTCGATCTTCACCAGGTCCGACGCCCGCATCTCGTGGAAATTCACCCCGTAGCGGTTGATGAGGAAATGATGCTCGGCCCCGGGCAGGCGGGCGCTGATATGGGTGTAGACGAAATCGGTCCAGCGATGGTGCGCGACCAGCCGGTACAGCGCGGCGAGGTCGCAGCGGATGGCCCATTCGGCGTCGGAATAGCCGGCGCGAGTGGGCTCGGGGGCGAGGACGTTCATGCGATGTCTCCCGGTTCTTTGCCTGGCGCAGCATCCGACGGCGGCAGGTGCGGCGTCAACGTCCGCCGCGGGGCGCATTAGCGGATTGCTAACCCGGACCTGCGATCTGCGGGGCATTCCGTGCCGCCGGCTCATGCGGACGGAGCCACCCAGAACGGAGATCCCGTATGTCGTCCAACTTTCCCGTCCGCCTGTTGTCGACGATGGCCCTCGGCCTCGGCCTCGCCGTTGCCCCGATGGCCCTGGCACAGGCGGCCAGCCACGTGAAATCCCCCATCCTGCAGGGCTACAAGACCGAGGCCGAGGCGAAGACCGGTTGCGCCGGCGACGCGATCGTCTGGCGCGCCTCCGGCAGCAAGGTGTTCCACCTGGCAGGGTCGAAGTATTTCGGCAAGACCAAGCGTGGCACTTTCGTCTGCGAGAAGGCCGCCGAGGCGAAGGGCCTGCACGCCGCGAAATCCTGATCGCGCGCCGATCCGTCGCGGCCGGGAGCTTCCCGGCCGCGGCTTCCGGCGTCAGTACATATGCTGGCCGCCGTTGATCGAGAGCGTGCTGCCGGTGACAAAGCCCGCCTCGTCGGCGGTCAGGAACGCCACGCCGCGGGCGATATCCTCGGCGTAGCCTAGCCGGCCCACCGGGATGCGGGCGACGATCTTGGCCAGCACGTCCGCCGGCACGGCGCGCACCATCTCGGTATCGACATAGCCCGGCGCGATCGCGTTCACCGTGATCCCGTAGCGCGCACCTTCCTGCGCGAGCGCCTTGGTAAAGCCGTGGATGCCCGACTTCGCGGCGGCGTAGTTCACCTGCCCGTACTGCCCGGCCTGGCCGTTGATGCTGCCCACGTTGACGATACGGCCGAACTTGCGTTCCCGCATGCCGTCGAACGTCAGCTTGCACAGGTTGTAGCAGGAGCCGAGGTTGGTATCGATCACCGCATCCCACATGTCGCGCGACATGCGCGCAAGCGTGCCGTCGCGGGTGATGCCGGCGTTGTTGACCAGGATCTCGATCGGCCCGAAGCGCTGCGTGATCCCGTCCACCCCGGCCTTGCAAGCTTCGAAATCGCCGACGTCGAAGCAGACCACGGGAATCCCCGTCGCAGCCCGGAACGCCTCCGCCGCCGCCTCGTTGCCGCCGTAGTTGGCGATGACAGTCCGCCCCTGGGCTACCAGCGCGCGGCTGATCTCCGCGCCGATGCCGCGCGACCCGCCGGTGACCAGTGCCACCCGTGCCATCCTGGAATCCTCCCTTTATGGTTCACGTGGCCCGCAGGCTAGCACTGCCCCCCACGGCGGTGCAGCCGGTAAATCTCCCACCCGGCCCGGCGCCGACAAAAAAGGATGCGACAGCATGGTCCGGCTCGACGTGATCGTGACCCGCGGCGGCGACGGCGGCGAAACCTCGCTCGGCGACGGCGCCCGGCTGCGCAAGGACGCGCCCAGGATCGAGGCGATCGGCGCGGTCGACGAAGCCAACGCCGCGGTCGGGGTGCTGCGCGCCGCACTGGCCGCGGCGGAGCCGGGCAGCCCTGCCACCGATCCGGCCTTGGCGCGCATCCAGAACGACCTGTTCGACCTCGGCGCCGACCTCGCCGTCCCCGGTGAAGGCGGCGCCCGGCTGCGCATGTCCGCCGCCCCGGTCGTGCGGCTGGAGGCCGAGGTCGCCGCCATGAACGCCACCCTGCCGCCGCTCACCAGCTTCATCCTGCCCGGCGGTACCGCCCCCGCGGCAGCCGCGCATACGGCGCGCACCGCCGCCCGCCGCGCCGAACGCGCCGTGGTGCGCCTGACCGCGGAGGAGCCCGTCACGCCGGACGCCATCCGCTACCTCAACCGCCTGTCGGATCATCTGTTCGTGCTGGCCCGGGTGCTGAACCGAAACGGGGCGGACGACGTGCTCTGGGTACCGGGAGCGAACCGGTAGCGGCAGGGACACGGCGCCGGGCTCGACACCGGGCCCGCGCAATCCTGCATATGGCCAATCAGATGGTCAGGCAGCTTTCATGCCCACCGTCACCCTCGCCGACGCCAAGGCGCATCTGAGCGCGCTGGTGTCCCGCGCAGCCGCCGGCGACCCGGTCTGCATCACCCGCCGCAGCAAGCCGGTCGCCCGTCTCGCTGCCGCCGCGGCCCCGCGCCAAAGGATCGACCCGGTAGCTCTGCGCGCGCTGACCGATGCCATGCCCCTCGAGGCCGAGCCCGCCGGCGCGCTGCTCCGCTGCATGCGCGACGACGTCCGGTATTGACCCTCTATCTCGACACCTCCGTACTGGTTGCCGCCCTGACCAACAAGACGAAGACCGGCCGCCTGCAAACCTGGCTCGGCGCGCAGGATCCGGAGACGCTGGCGATCAGCCCCTGGGTGATCACCGAATTCTCGTCCGCCCTCGCGCTCAGGCTGCGCGCCGGGCAGATCACGCCCGGCCACCGGGCCGCGGTGCTCGCCGCCTTCACCCGCCTCATCGCCGACAGCCTGACCGCGCTGCCGGTCGCGGCCGAGGCCTTCCGCACAGCCGCCCGGTTCACCGACCAGGCCGCGCTCAACCTCTGCGCCGGCGATGCGCTGCACCTCGCAGTCTGCGCCGCGCAGGGCGCCACGCTCTGCACCCTGGACCGCCGGCTCGCCGCGGCCGGTCCGGCGGTGGGCGTGGCGACTCAGGTGCCGTAGGTGCGCCGGGCGTTGTCCGGACTCGGCCGAGGTCTGATATAGAAGCCTCGGACCTCAGGAACGCAGCATGAACGATCTGTTCGGCCCCAGCCGCGCCGCCAAGCCGGCCGCCAAGCCCGCACCGCGCGACACGGCTGCGCCGAGACAAGCCGCACGGCCGGAGGCAGACAGCTACTCGGCCAAGGATATCGAGGTCCTGGAAGGGCTCGAACCCGTCCGCCGCCGCCCAGGCATGTATGTCGGCGGCACCGACGAGGCGGCGCTGCACCACCTCGCCGCCGAGTTGCTCGACAACGCCATGGACGAGGCCGTCGCCGGCCACGCCAGCTTCATCGAAATGACCCTGGAGGACGGCAACTTCCTGACCGTGCGCGACAACGGCCGCGGCATCCCGGTCGATCCCCATCCGAAATTCAAGCACCTCAGCGCGCTGGAAGTGATCCTGACCACCCTGCATTCGGGGGGGAAATTCGGCGGCAAGGCCTATGCGACCTCCGGCGGCCTGCACGGGGTCGGCAGCTCGGTGGTCAACGCGCTGTCGGAGCGGCTGGAGGTGGAGGTCGCGCGCGACCGGATCCTCTGGAAGCAGGCCTATGCGCGCGGCAAGCCGCTCGGCAAGCTCGCCAACGCCGGGCCCGTGCAGAACCGCCGCGGCACCACGATCCGCTGCAAGCCCGATCCGGAGATTTTCGGCGCCCTCGCCTTCAGCCCGGCGCGGCTCTACCGGCTGTGCCGCTCCAAGGCCTATCTGTTCCGCGGCGTCGAGATCCGCTGGGCCTGCGATCCCGCCCTGCTCCCCACCCTGCCCAGAGACAACAAGCCGGATAACAAGCCGGACGTCCCGGCCGAGGCGGTACTGCATTTCCCCGGCGGTCTGCGCGACAGTCTGGAAGAAGACATCGCCGATGCCGCCCGCGTGCTGCCCACCCCCTGGTCCGGCGAAGCGGACCTGCCGGGCGAGGCCAGCGGCCGGCTGGAATGGGCCGCCGCCTGGCTGGAGACCGCTGACGGCTTCCTCCATTCCTACTGCAACACCGTCCCCACGCCGGAAGGCGGCACGCACGAGGCCGGCTTCCGCGCCGCCCTGCTGAAAGGCCTGCGCGCCTGGGGCGAACACCGCGGCAACCGCCGCGCGGGCGCGCTCACGACCGAGGACGTGCTCGGCCCGCTCGCCGCCAAGCTGTCGCTGTTCCTGCGCGAGCCGCAGTTCCAGGGCCAGACCAAGGAGAAGCTCACCAGCCCGGACGCCGCGCGCCTGGTAGAGACCGCGTTGCGCGACCGGTTCGACCATTTCCTTGCCGGCGATCCGGCGCAGGCGGACAACCTGCTCGCCTTCGCGATCGAGCGTGCCGAGGAACGGCTGCGGCGGAAGGAAAGCAAGGACACCGCCCGCAAGTCGCCGACCCGCCGGCTGCGCCTGCCCGGCAAGCTGACGGACTGCACGCGGGAAAACGCCGCCGAGACCGAAATCTTTCTCGTAGAGGGCGATTCCGCCGGCGGCTCGGCCAAGCAGGCGCGCAACCGGGAAACCCAGGCGGTGCTGCCGCTGCGAGGGAAGATCCTGAACGTGGCGTCCGCCTCGGCCGACAAGCTGCGCGCCAACCAGGAGCTCAAGGATCTGATCGAGGCGCTGGGCTGCGGCGTCGGCGACCGGTTCGACCGCGCGCGGCTGCGCTACGGCCGGGTCATCATCATGACCGACGCCGACGTGGACGGCGCGCATATCGCCTCATTGCTGATGACGTTCTTCTACCGCGAGCTGCCGGAGCTGGTGCGCAACGGACATGTCTATCTGGCGCAGCCGCCGCTGTACCGCCTGACCCAGGGTGGCACGTCGGTCTATGCGATGGACGATGCGGACCGGGTGCGCAAGGAAAAGCGCCATTTCAAGCCCGGGGCGAAGATCGAGGTCAGCCGCTTCAAGGGCCTGGGCGAGATGCCGCCGTCGCAATTGAAGGAAACGACGATGGACCCCGCCCGGCGCACCCTGCTGCGGGTGGTCGCCCCGCCCGAGGATCGGGCGGCGACGAACGCGCTGGTGGAAAGCCTGATGGGCAAGCGGCCGGAGCTGCGCTTCCAGTTCATCCAGGAGCGGGCGGGAAGCGTGGCGGAGGTAGACGTGTGAGTATCCCCCTATGACCGGCCTCGCCCGAGGTCGGCGGCTGCGGTGGCAGAGGCCGGTGCGGGCGTGCACATGGACCCGCTGACCCTGTTCGGACTGTTCGCCGTCTCGGCGATGCTCGTGTGCTACGCCTGCGAGCGGCGCAGCCCCTGGTTCATTCTCGCCTTCGCCGGATCATGCGCCCTCGGGTCCGTCTACGGATTTCTCCAGGGCGCCTGGCCGTTCGGCCTTGTAGAGGCAATCTGGGCGCTGGTCGCCCTGAAGCGTTGGCGGCAGGCCAGGACGACGTCAGCCTGAGACTGATATGTCGGTTTTGCCTCCACGCCCCGGCACGGATAGAACCACCGCCGGACCCGGGGCAGATCCCCGCCTCCGTATCGCCATCACCCTGCCCTGCCTCACGCCACGCCCGACCGGATACCGCATGACCGTACCGATTGAAACCGATGTCGCCATCATCGGCGCCGGCCCCGCCGGCCTGTTCGCCGTGTTCGAGCTCGGCATGCTGAAACTTTCGGCAGTCCTGATCGATGCACTGGCCGAGCCGGGCGGACAATGCGCCGCACTCTATCCGGAAAAGCCGATCTACGACATCCCCGCCCACCCGGCGATCGATGCCGGAGCGCTGATCGACGCGCTGGAACGCCAGGCCGCGCCGTTCGCCCCGCGCCGCCTGCTCGGCGAGCGGGTGACGGGGCTTGCGGGCACCGCCGGTGCGTTCCGGCTGCACACCGACCAGGGCAGCGACGTACACGCGAAAGCCGTCATCATCGCCGCCGGCGCCGGCGCCTTCGGACCCAACCGCCCGCCGCTGCCCGGGCTCGCGGCGTATGAAGCGACCGGCGCGGTGCGCTACCTCGTCCGCACCCGGGAAAGCCTGCGCGGGCGGCGCGTCGTGATCGCCGGCGGCGGCGATTCCGCCGTCGACTGGGCGTTGGCGCTGAAGGACATCGCGCGGGTCGCGGTGGTGCATCGCCGCGCACGCTTCCGCGCCGCGCCGGAGAGCGCCGCCGCCCTGGAAGCCGCCGCCGCGCGGGGCGAGGTGGAGCTGGTCATTCCCTACCAGCTCGCCGCGCTGCACGGAGCGGACGGCGCCCTGGCCGCGGTCGAGGTCGCCACGCTCGCGGGCGAAACCCGCGCGCTGCCGGCCGACGTGCTGCTCGCCTTCTTCGGCCTCGCCGCCGAGCTTGGCCCGATCGCCGACTGGGGGGTCGCACTCGATCAGCACCGGGTACGGATCGATCCGGCCACCTGCGAAACGAGCATTCCGGGCGTGTTCGCGATCGGCGACGTCGTCAGCTATCCGGGCAAGCTGAAACTGATCCTGCAGGGCTTCAGCGAAGCGGCGATGGCCGCGCACGCGATCTGGCACGTCGTGCATCCCGGCCAGGCGCTGCATTTCGAGTATTCGACCACGCAAGGCCTGCCGACCGGCTAGCCTGCCGGTTCCGCGGTTCGTGGCCGCGACGCCGGGAGCCGAGCGCGCGCGTCGGACAGCCGCGCCTACGCCCGCGGCGGGACGTCCAGGCGCACCACGATCCCTTCCAGCTCCGGCTTTGGCGCCGGATAGCGGCGCATCACTTCCGGATCGTGGCCCGGCACGATATGCGCCGGGCTCGGCGCCGCCTGGCGCAGCAGGTCGTAGCCTTCCAGCATCTGGCCGATGTGGAAGGCGGTGGTGAAGACCCGTTCCGTTTCCATGTGTTCGTAGTAGTGCGTCACGTCGGAGGCCACCACCACCCAGCCGCGCGCGGTATGCACCCGCAGGAATTGCAGTCCCGCCGAATGGCCCGGCGCCGGATGCAGGGTGATACCGGGTGCCAGTTCGTGCGGGCCGTTGTACAGATGCACGCGACGCGCGTAGTTCATCCGCACGATGCCGACCACGTCGTCGACCTCGAAGGAATGCGCGAGCTTTTGGTAGCGCATATAGCGCCCCACCGCGTAGTGCAGCTCCGGCTCCTGCAGATGGAATTCGGCATTCGGGAAACGATCGAAATTGCCTACGTGGTCGTAGTGCAGATGCGTCAGCACCACGTCCTTCACCGCCGCCGGATCGACGCCGACCAGCCCCAGCGCCTCGACCGGGCAGCGGAGGAACGTCCGCCCGCGCTTCTGCGCCACCGGTTCGGTGAAGCCGGCATCGATCACCACCGCCCGGCCCGCGCCGATCGCCACCCAGACGAAATAATCCATCGGCATCGGCCCGTCATGCGGATCGCCGCCGATGAAATGATCGGACCGGCGCGCCTCGCGGGTCGCGTAGCGGATGGCATAGAGCTCGTGGATCGGCGGTTCGGACATCGGTTTTCCCCCGGCATCGGCCTGCTGCGGCCGGTTCGGCGCCGCACACCGACCAAGCCGGGATGTGCGCCGCCAGACCCGATCGTCGCAGGAACCGCCGGAGCGGGAAACCCCCGCCGCCGCGCGCACGCAAAAAGGGGCCGGACGATGCCGGCCCCTTTCCATCACCGCGAGAAGCGGTCAGGCGGCGACGCGCGCCGCCTCGTTCGGATCGTTGGCGATCTGCCCATTGGCGGGAGCCGTCGCCTGAACCGCCGGCTGGGCATCGCCGACCGGAATGCGGCGCGGTTTCAGCGCCTCCGGCACGACGCGCTTCAGTCCGACATGGAGCAGGCCATTCTGCAGATCGGCGCCCTCGACCACCATATGGTCGGCGAGCACGAACCGCCGCTCGAAGGCGCGCCCGGCGATGCCGCGATAGAGCACCTCGCCCTGACCGGCGTCCTGTGCGACGCGTCCGGTCACGGTGAGCGTGTTGTCCTTCGCCACCAGCTCGATATCTTCCGGCTTGAAGCCCGCCACCGCCATGGTCAGGCGGTAATCATCCTCGCCGAGCTTCTCGATGTTGTAGGGCGGATAGCCGGACGCCTCGGCCGAGGCGGCGGCGCTGTCCATCAACCGGGCCATGCGATCGAAGCCGATGGCGGTGCGGAACAGGGGCGCGAAGTCATAGGTCGTCATGGAAAACCTCCTGAACAGAGCAAGGTTCGAAGCGCGGGCCGCCCGTATGGGCCGACCCGTCTGCAAGCCCCGGAACCCCGATCGGGCGTTCCGGACACATCCGAGTTAGGCAACGGCCCAGGGGCGTTCAAGAGGCGGGCAACCGGACGCCCCTTCCCGCTTAGCCGCGGCCGACGGTCCGGTCCGCCTGCGCGGCTGCCGCATCAAGGGCCGCCGCGATCTCCGGCACGCTTGCCTGCCACCCCGTGCGCGGCACCGCAATCGGCGGCCCGCAGACCACGACGCCGCGCCCGAAAGGCAGCGGCAGCGCCATGCGGTCCCAGCTTCGCAAGATCAGGCGTCGCGTGGTCTGGGCCGCGCACGGCAGCACCGGCGCGCCCGACAGCGCCGCCAGCGCCGCGACGCCCGGAGCACACACGCGGGGCGGCCCCTGCGGTCCATCCGGCGTGATCCCGATCACCGCCCCGCGGGCCAGCCAGTCGAGCGACCCCTTCAGCCCCGCCACCCCGCCACGGGTGGAAGAGCCCAGCACCACGCCCAGGCCGAATCCGCGCAGGATCGTGCCGATCAACCGCCCGTCACGATGCCGGCTGGCCAGCAGGAACACGCGCCGCTGCCGCATGTCCGCCCGCCGGCGCACCCGCAGCCACAGCGCGGGCATCAGGGCCAGGCGCTCGTGCCAAACCGCGAAGATCAGCGCACCGTCGGCAAGAAAGGGCGCGAGATGCGCCTCCCCCTGCACGGTCCAGCGCGTCGTCCGCAGCGCAACGCCGAGATAGAGACCGAGCAGCCGGGCCAGCAGCCGCCGCACCGCCGCACCGCGCAGCAGCCGCTTCATGCCCGCACGCACCCCGGCCGCGGCCAGACGCGCGGCATCGGTGGCCAGAAAAGCAGGACAGACGCATACTGCACCGGCCGGGTCATAACGGGAGGCAGGCATGACGACCAGAGCGCCGACGGCGATCGTGTTCGACACGTTCGGCACGGTGGTGGACTGGCGCGGCAGCCTGATCGCGGAACTGTCCGCCTTCGGCGCCGCAAGCGGGATCGCCGCCGACTGGACCGGGCTCGTGGACGCCTGGCGGGCAGCCTACCACCCCTCCATGCAGCGCGTGCGCAGCGGAGAACTGCCCTGGACCAAGCTCGACGACCTGCACCGCGCCTCGCTCGATCGGCTGGTGGCAGAGTTCAAGGTTGCGGGACTGTCGGAAGCGGACCTGCGCCACATCAACCGCGGCTGGCACCGGCTGAACCCGTGGCCCGATTCTGTGCCCGGCCTCGCCCGGCTGAAACGCCGCTTCATCATCGGACCGTTATCGAACGGCAACGTGGCCCTGCTCACCAACATGGCCAGGCACGCAGGTCTGCCGTGGGACATGGTGTTCGGCTCAGACCTGTTCGGCCACTACAAGCCCGATCCGGAAACCTATCTCGGCGTCGCCCGACTGCTGGAACTCGAACCCGCCCAGGTCATGATGGCGGCAGCACATAACGGCGACCTGGCAGCAGCCCGCAACTGCGGCCTGATGACCGCCTTCTTCCCCCGACCGACAGAATACGGCCCGCACCAGGTGCGCGATTTCAAAGCCGACGCGGAATGGGACGTGATTGCAACCGATATCGAGGACCTCGCCACCCGCCTCGGCGCCTGATCGCCGCGCGCAAGCAAGGCCAGGGGGGCTCTGCCCCCCTGGACCCCCCGCCAGGGAACTCGTCCCCTGGACCCCTATCTATTTTGTTCCGTGCGGGTGGGGTCCAGGGGGCAAAGCCCCCTGGCCTTGCTTTCACGCCGCCGGTTTGGGTTCCGTGCGGTAGCGCGCCAGCACCTCGGGGTCGGGATCGCAGCCGAGGCCTGGCCCTTGCGGCACGGCCACCCGTCCGTTCGTTGCGTCGGTAAAGGGCGCAAACAGGCTTGCTTCCAGGTCGAGGTAGAGCCGCTCGAACTCCGTCTCCGCCGGGAGGCAGGCGTTGAGGTGCAGCGAGGCCAGGTAGCCGGGGCCGAAATAGGCGCAGTGCGGCACCAGCCGCACGCCGAACGCCTCGGCCAGCGCCATGATCTTCCGCGCTTCGGTGATGCCGCCGATCTTGGTGACGCTGGGCTGGGCGATATCGAGGGCACCGGCTTCGAACAGGTGGCGGAAGTCGTGCAGTCCGGCGGCGTTCTCGCCGGCGGCGATGGGGATGCCGGTGCGGCGGACGCGGGCGAGGCCGGCGTGGTCTTCCGGCGGCCAGACCGGCTCTTCCAGCCAATGGAGGCCGAAGGGCCGCAGCGTGTCGGCCATGGCGCAGGCGTCCGCCACGCTCCAGGGGCAGTTCGTATCGACCATCAGCGCCACGTCCGGGCCTGCGGCGTCCCGCGCGGCGCGCACGGCGGGTTCGGTGATTTCGTGCAGCTTGACGAAGCGGTACCCGCGCGCGACGGCGGCGGCGGTATTGCGCGCAACGACCTCGGGATCGCCGTAGCGAAGCAGGCTCGCGTAGGCGGGAACGCTGGCGCAGCGGTTGCCGCCCAGGAGCTGATACAGCGGCAGGCCGGCCCGCTTGCCGGCCAGGTCCCACAGCGCGATGTCGACGCCCGAGAGCGCGTACACCACCGGGCCGTTGCGCCCGAACAGGTGCAGCTTCTGGTTCAGATCGTGCATCAGCCCGGCGATGTCGGTGGCGTCGCGCCCGATCAGTTGCGGCGCGACCAGGGTTTCCAGCACGCGCTTGGTGGCGGGCACCACCGCGTGGCCGAACGCCTCGCCCCAGCCGATCAGGCCGTCGTCCGTTTCGATCCGCACCAGCAGGATATCGAGCGTGGTCGACGGGCGACCGGCGATGAAGCGCGGGCCGCCGCCGTTCTCGTACGGAATGCTGACGGTGATGGACTCGACGGAGACGATCTTCATGATACCTGCGCGGCGCTGCTGGTTTCTTCCCCGAGATAGGCCCGTTCCAGCACCTCGGGGGTCAGGCTGGACGTCGCATCGCCTTGCAGCACGATCCGGCCGCGGGCGAGCACGTAGACGCGATCGGCGATCTTCAGCGCCTTCTCCACGAGCTGCTCGACCAGCAGGATGGAGACGCCGCGGTCGCGCATCGCCACGGCGACGTCGAGCACGCGATCGACCAGCACCGGGGACAGGCCGGCCGACGGTTCGTCCAGCATCAACAGCCGCGGCCGGCGCACGATTCCCTGCGCCACCACCAGCATCTGCTGCTGCCCGCCGCTGAGCGAGCCGGCGGCGAGCGTCCTCCGTTCGGCCATTTCGGGAAACGCCGCATAGGCTTCCTCCAGCCGCGCCGCGCGTTCGCCGGGGGGCGCGTTGAAGCCGGCGAGCAGAAGGTTCTCGTGCACGCTGAGCGGGGCGAAGACGCGATGGCCTTCCAGCACGTGCACGAGCCCGGCGCGCACCGTCTGCTGCGGCGTCACGCTGCTGAGATCGGCGCCGGCGAAGCGCACCGTGCCGGCGGTTTTCGGCAGAAGGCCGGAAAGCGCGGAGAGCAACGTACTCTTGCCGGCGCCGTTCGGCCCCAGCAGGGCAACGATCTCGCCGGTGCCGACGGTGATGTCGACCCCCTCCAGCACGCGCAGCTTGCCGTAGCCGGCGGTGATGCCGGAGGCGACGAGCAGCTCCGTCCGCTCAGGCGCCGAGATAGGCATGCACCACCTCCCTGTGCGCGCGGATCTCCGCCGGCGTGCCGGCCGCCAGCACCTGGCCGGTGGCGAGCACGGTCACGGTGTCGCAGATGCCGAACACGAAATCCGCATGGTGCTCGACCAGCAGCACGCCCATGCCGAGCCGGCGCATCTCCGCGATCACCGCGCCGAGATGCGCGATCTCCCCGCCCGACAGGCCGGCGGCGGGTTCATCGAGCAGCACGAAGCGCGGGCGCATCGCCAGGCAGCGGGCGATTTCCAGGAAGCGCTGCTCGCTGTGCTGCAGGCGGTTGGCCCGCGCCTCCGCCCAGGCGGCGAGACCCACGGTTTGCAGCGCCGCCTGCGCCTGCGCCCGCAACGCCCGCTCGTCGGTGCGCGGGCGGCCGAACGCCAGCGCCACTTCGCCGAACCCGGCGCGTGCGTGGCGATAGCCGCCCACCATGACGTTCTCGATCACGCTGAGCTCGCCCAGGATGCGCGGCGCCTGGAACGTGCGCGCGATGCCGAGCGCGGCGCGCTCGCGCACCGACGTCGCCGTAATATCGCGCCCGCCGATCGCAAGCGTGCCGGCATCGGCGCGATAGAAACCGGAGATGATGTTGAGCGCGGTGGTCTTGCCGCTGCCGTTCGGCCCGATCAGCCCGTGCACGCTGCCGGCGGCGAGATCGAGGCTGATGCCGTCCAGCGCGCGCACGCCGCCGAAGGCGCGCACCACGCCCGCGAGGGCGAGCGTCTCGCGGGCCGGCTCCGGCACGTCGGCCGGCCGGGTCGCCGCACGCATCGCCCCCGGGTTCGGCGCGCCCATGCGGTCGATCTGCGGCGGCTGGCGGCCGAACCGCTCGATCAGCTCGGCGATGCCGCCGGGGGCAACCAGCACCACGACCAGCAGCAGCGCGGCGTAGGCGAAGTTCGCCCACATCACCAGCGGTGCTGCGAACTCCGGCAGCAGGGTGAGCAGCACGGTGCCGAGCAGCGGCCCGACGACCCGTCCGCGCCCGCCGATCAACACGGCGATGAAGAACAGCACCGAGAGATCGAGGGTGAACGCATCGGGCGTGATGTAGGATTGCACGGTGGCGAACAGCGCGCCGGCGAGGCCGCCCAGCGCGCCGCTGAGTGCGAACACCAGCAGCTTCACCCGGGCGATCGGGATGCCGGCCGCCTCGGCGGCGACATCGGCGTCGCGGATCGCGATCAGTGCCCGGCCGGGATTGCCGGCGGCGATGTTCCACACGAGCCAGGTGGCGATCGCGGCGACGGCGAGCACCAGCGCGTAGAACCCGGCGCTGCTCGCGAACACGCCATCGAACACCGGCGCCGGCAGGCCGACGCCGCCGCCGGTCAGTCCGCCCCAGGCCAGCGCGACCTGGGTCACGATGATGGCGAAGCCGAGCGTCGTCATCGCGAAATAGAAATGCTTCAGCCGCAGCGCCGGCAGCCCGACCAGCACCCCGGCGATCAGGCCGGTGACGCCGGCGGCGGCCAGTCCGACGAACGGATCGGCGCCGAGCTTGGCGACCAGGATGCTCGCGGTATAGGCGCCGACGGCGAGCAGCCCGACGTAGCCGACCGCCAGCATCCCGCCGTAGCCGACCACCAGGTTGAGCCCCGATACCAGCACCCAGTAGGTCGCGGCCAGGGTGGCGATGTGCACCCAGTAATCGTTGACGAACAGCGGCAAGGTGGACAGCAGCACGGCGCCGGCGACGATGCCGAGCAACGGCCGCCACACCGACGGCGGCGCCTTGGTCGGTTCGGCCGCAATGCCCGCGGCCGGGAGCGACATCTGTGCCTCAGACACGTCGCGGCTCCGCGGCTCCGAACAACCCGCGCGGCATCACCAGCAGGATGGCGATGAACACCGTGAAGGCCACCACGCTCACCCAGTCGCCGCCGAACACGTAGTTGGCGATCTGCTGGATGATGCCGAGCGCAAGCCCGCCCACGAGCGCGCCGCGATTGCTGCCGAGGCCGCCGATCGCGATCGGGATGAAGCCGTAGAAAGTGAGCGACATCCCGTTGGCGAAGAAAGCGAGCAGCAGCTCGCCGCCGACGAAGCCCGCGAAGGCGCCGACGACACCGGAAAGAATATAGCTCAGCACCCGCATCCGCCGCTCAGGGATGCCGAGGGCGCACGCCGCGCCGCTGTCCTCCGAGATCGCGAGGAACGCGCGGCCGATCAGGGTGTGATGGTAGAACCATTCCAGACCGAAGACGACCGCGACGCAGGCGAGCGGCGGCAGCCAGTATTCCTCGGACGCAAGACCGTGGCCGATGCCGAGCAGGGTCGGGAACGGGCGCGGCTCGGTGCCCCACCAGATCGCCGCCACCTGCTGGAGCATCAGCGCCACCGCGAGCGTGCTCAGCACATAGAGATGCTGGTCGATGCTGCGCAGCACCGGGCGCACCGCGATCCGCTCGGTCAGCCAGCCGAACGCGCCGCCCACCGCCAGCGCGGCCAGCAGACCGAGCGGGATCGGCCAGCCGAGCACGCTGATGAAGAAGGCCCCGAACACCGAACCCAGCATGCCGAGCATGCCGGCGGTGAAGCTCATCACCTTCGAGGTCGAATACATGACGTTGTACGCGAGGCCGATCATCGCGTACACGGAACCGATGGCGATGCCGGCCACCAGGATATCGGCAATCATGACGTCCCTGCTCCACGCGGCATCGCCATCCCCCGCCTCAGTAGCCCGGCGCCAGCGCGTAGGCGCCATTGCGGAACGAGTTCGCCGCGTTCATGACGATCTCCCCGGTCGGGTAGCCATTGTGGTCGGTCGCCGTGTAGCTGTAGTCGCCGTAGATGCCGGGGTAGGATTTCAGCGACTGCCAGGCGCCGCGGATCGCGTCCGGCTTCGCCGACCCGCCGTGCGCGACCGCGTATTTGATGAGCTGGACGGAATCATAGCCGCAAGCGACCCACCAGAGCGTGGTGTCGGACAACTTCACCTTGCCGGCCAGATGGGCCAGGAACTGCTGCGTGCGCGCCGGCAGCTTGCCGTCGGCGGCGTAGCTGGTCGAGCGGTAGCCGACGATGTAGACCTTGTTCCAGTACTCGGGCTTCTTCAGCAGCGACTTCACGCTGCCGGTGCCCATCGCCGGGTGGCCCACCATCGGCACGTCCCAGCCGAGATCGCCGCGGGTGTTCATCAGCCGCGCATTGAGCCCGCCAGAATCGGACCACAGCAACATCGCCTCGGCGCGCGAATCCCGCGCCTTCTGGAGATTGGCGGTGACGTCGGTCTGGTTGGCGTCGATCAGGGTGGAGTAGGTCACATCGGCGCCGGCCTTCTTCAGTTCGGCCACCGCAAGTTGCATGGTCGCCGTGCCGTAGCCGGTGGCGTCGCCGATCACCGCGACCCGCTTCGCCTTCAGCACATCGAGCACGTAATGCTGCGCCGCCTGGGTCCATTGCCGGTTGGACGGCAACTGGCGGAAGAAATACGGATATTTCTTCGGATCGATCAGCTCGTCGATCACGCCGTAGACCAGGCTCGGCACCTTGTAGCGCGCGGTGACCGGCTCGGTGGCCAGGCTCTCGCCGGAATTGGTCGGACCGAGCAGGACGTCGATCTTGTCCTGGTTGATCACCGCCAGCACGTCGTTCACGGCCTTGGTGGGGTCGCCCTGGGTGTCGCGGGTGATGAGCTCAAGGTGCCGACCGCCGATGCCGCCGGCCTTGTTCACCTCGTCGACGCCGAAGCGGATGCCGCGGTCGAAGCCGATGCCGGGGGAGGAATTCGCCCCGGTCAGCGCGACCAGCCAGCCGATGCGGATCGGCTTGGGTGCGGCCAGGGCCGGGCGCGCGATCGTCAGCGCGGCGCCGGCAACACCGGCTGCCAGGACGGCGCGCCGCGGTACAGTGGTATCGACCATCACGTTCACTCCCGTTTCGAACATCTGGGGAACTGGCCGGCCCGTCATCGGACCGCGCTCCAATCGCGCGGCGGGTTATTCGGGGGCTGCCCCATGATGTCAAATGAGGTATAGGACTAGGGAGATAACGTGCAGGTTATGATGTTGCGCCCCCGTCAGATCGAGATGATCCGCGCTGTCATGGAGCTCGGCAGCGTGACGGAAGCGGCGCGCCGCCTGCGCGTGTCGCAGCCCGCGGTCAGCAAGATGCTGCAGCAGGCCGAGGCGCAGCTCGGCTTCCGGCTGTTCGTGCGCGAGCACGGGCGCCTGCGCCCGACCGCCGAGGCCCGCGCGCTGCTGCCGGAAATCCGCAAGACGGTCGCCGCGATCGAGGACCTGCACCGGATGGGCGAGGACCTGCGGGAGACCCGCACCGGATCGCTCGCGATCGCCGCCACCACCTCGCTCGCGAACGGGCTGCTCGCGCAGGCGATCCGGCGCTTCCGCGACGACCGCCCGCAGATCCGGCTGGCGTTGCATTCGGTGCTCAACCACGAGGTGGTGGAGATGGTGGCGGAGCAGCGGGTGGACCTCGGCCTCGTGCTGATCCCGGCGGAGGAATCCGCCACCCTGGCGCGCGACCTGTGTGCCGCCGACCTGGTCTGCGTCGTCCCGCTCGGCCACCCGCTGCTCCGCCGCGGCCGCGCCGGCCCGGTGGAATTGCAGCACTGGCCGCTGATCTCGTTCGCGCAGCATCTGCCGATCGGCGCGCTGATCGAGGCAGCGTTCCGTAGCCGGAACCAGCGTCGGACCATCGCGGTGGCGGTGACCCAGTCGGCCACCGCGTGCAGCCTGGTGCGCAACGGTGTGGGCGTCGCCGTGGTGGACGCGTTCGCGCTGACCGACCCGCCGGCGGACGGGCTGGCCGTCGTCGCGTTCGAGCCGGGCACGCGGGTCGTCGCGCGCCTGCTGCGGGCGCGCCACCGGCCGTTGTCGCGCATCGCCCAGGCATTCATAGGCGTGCTGGAGCAGGTGGTGGCGGACGGCATCGCCGGTGGCCGCATCCACAAGCCGCCGCAGACCGGCGCCGGGCCGGGGTGGGCGGGGGACGACCGGCCGGATCGGGCCTAAACAGAAACCGCCTGCTTGGCCTGTGGCCCCAGGACGCAGGTGAACCCCAGGCGCTTGATCTGCTTGGCGAGCTGTCCGGCCTGGGTCTCGGGCGAGGTCCTGTTGAAGTGCTGCGCCCCGAGGTCGTGGTAGAATGTTCCGTCGCGCAGCATGTGGTAGGCGGCGGTCAGGATCGAGGCGGCGACGGCGCAGATGGCCTTCTTGGGTCCACGTCGGTGGCGCAGGCGCTGGAACGGCGCCTGGAGGTAGCTTGCCTTCTTCCGGCTTGCCGCCCAGGCGCACTGCACCAGGGTGGTTTTCAGCCAGGGCGCGCCGTTGCGCAGGCGGTTGGAGCGTCGCTTGCCGGCACTCTCGTCGTTGCGCGGGCACAGCCCGGCCCAGGAGATCAGGTGCCCGGCGGTGGGGAAGCGCGTCATGTCGGTGCCGATCTCGGAGACGATCACCTGAGCGGTGAGGTCACTGACGCCGGGGATGGTCCGCAGCAACCGCACCGCGGTCCGGAAAGGGTCGAGATCGCGCTCCACTTCCGCGTCGATCTCGGCCATGGCCGCGGTGAGGGCATCGATCTGGCGCAGATGCAGGCGCAGCAGGAAGCGATGCCGCACGGTCACCCGCCCCTGCAACGCCGCGCGCAGCTTGTCCGCCGGCGCCTTCACGCCGCGCTGGACCAGGCCGAGCAGCCGGTCCGGATCGGTCTCGCCGTCGATCAGTGCCTGCACGATGGCGCGACCGCTGACGCCCATGACCTGGCTCAGCACCGAGGCAAGCTTGAGGTTGGCGTCCTCCAGCGTCTTCTGCAGCCGCTGGATGTGGCTGGCCTGCTCGCGCACCAGTCGCTTGCGGGTGCGCAACAGCGCCCGCATCTCCTGGGTCGCGGCCTCCGGCACGAAGCTGGGGCGGATCAGGCCGTGCGCCAGCAGATCCGCCAGCCACAGCGCATCGGCGACATCGGCCTTGCGCCCCGGCACGTTCTTCACATGCGCGGCGTTGGCCAGGATCAGCGTCACTTCGCCATCCGACAGGACATGCCAGACGGGCTTCCAGTAGACCCCGGTCGCCTCCATCGCGACATGGGTGCAGCCTGCCTCGGCAAGCCACGCCGACAGGGCCAAAAGCCCCGGCGTGGTGGTGTCGAAGGTGCGCACCTCGGTCCGCACCGCGCCTTCCACCGCCAGCCGCACCCCGGCGACTACCGTATCCTTGTGAACGTCCAGTCCCGCACAGCGCGGGTAGAGCACCTCCATCACCACCTCCTGCGTTGCTGCTCCGCCAGCGCAGGACACCCCTCGATCAAAGTCTAAACAGCGCGCTCCCGGACCTTGCGGCCATGGCGCAATCGTGGGTACTTCGGGTGCCCCGGGTCCAACTGATACGCGGGCTCGCTCGCACCATGACTACGGCCGACCTCTCCGCTGGCAGGGAAAGGCTACTCCCGAAGGTTTCATCCACGAAGGGTCGGCCCCGCCGGTGGCAACTGATATACCTCGAATCCGAGGGAACCCGGCCAGATTTCACTTGCACCGACGCGGGGCGGTACAATTCGCTGCCCCCATGTCGGGATTGGTTCTGAGCGCCGAGGATCGGGGGCACCTGCTGCGACTGATGCGCCGGCAGATGAACAGTGCGGTGCATCGGCGGCTGAACGTGCTGCTGCTGGACGACGGCTGGACGGCGGAGCGGATCGCGGAAGCGCTCTACATCGACGCCGAGACGGTGCGTGAGCATCGCCGGCTCCACGCGACCTGCGGGATCGCCGGGCTGGAGCGGCTCTCTTACACCGGCCAGGAGCCGGAACTGACGGCGGAGCAGCGCGCCGCGCTGACGGGCGAGCTGACCGAGCGCTTGTATATGACCGCGAAGGAGGTATGCGGCTTCGTGCAAGCGCGGTTCGGGAGCGTCTATACGCCGAATGCGATGACCAAGCTGCTGAAGCGGCTGGACTTCGTCTACAAGAAGCCGAAGTGCGTTCCCGCCAAGGCGGATGCGACGGTGCAGCGGACGTTTGTAGAGCAGACGCTGGCCCCTCTGATGGCGGCGGCCGGACCGCACCGGCCGTTGTATTTCGTCGATGGCACGCATCCCGCCTATACCGGGCATCCGGCGTTCGGCTGGATCAAGCGCGGGACGACACGGGAGCTGAAAAGCAATCACGGTCGTGTCAACGTCAATATCAATGGTGCGCTGAGCTGGCCTGACCGAGAGGTAGTGAAGCGCGAGGCAGAGAAGATCACGAGCGGGGCGATGATCGACCTGTTCGACACGTTGGCGGCCCGTCATCCTGCTGCCAGTGCCATCGACGTCGTGCTGGACAATGCAAGCTACAACCACTCGGCGGCGATCAAGGCGTATCTCGCCTGCGACGACTGCCGCATCAGACTGACCTACCTGCCGCCCTACGCACCCAACCTCAATCTAATCGAACGGCTGTGGTGGTTCTTCAAGAAGAAGACCCTATGGAACGAGCACTATCCGACCCTGGCCGACTTCAGGGCCGCGATCGACCGGTTCTTCAACAACATCGGCGCCTATCGCTCCGAGATCGCCTCTCTGATCTCCCGGAATTTCCACTTCGTGGGCAAACCGAGAGGCCAGAATCCCTGAGCAAAGGGGTATATGACT